>NZ_JBQPXG010000001.1:0-31018 GCF_052244475.1 Streptomyces sp. IBSNAI002
ACAGCCCGCTCTGCGAGCCGGGATGTGCCCGCTTCACGGGCCCGCTCCCCTACCGCTCCAACCAACCCTGCATCATTCTGAAGCCAAGATAGAAACAGGAAACAAGATACCCCACCAATTCACCCGACCGAACGGCCGAGCCTCCCCCACCCCACCACCACACCCCACACAAAATGCAACAACCACACCCAACAGAAAGAGGAAATCGGATGCGCTACACGCGCTCTGCGCTCGCCATCGCCAGCACACTCCTCGCCCTCACCGGACTCGGCACCAGCGCACACGCCAACAACAACGGTGACGGCAAGGACCACGGCGGGAGCAACATCTGCTTCATCCACGTCGAAGGCAACCACAACCACAACGCCTGCGGCAACATCAAATACGGCCACAACGCCACCACCGGATCGGGGCACAGCGTTCTCGGACAGGTCCAGGAGATCAACCAGGCGGTCCTCACAAACCAGACTTCCCTCACTCTCACTGTAAACTCAAACGGGTGCCAGGGGCCGGACGGCTGCAGCGTCAGCACATCATCCGGAACCTCCGCAGTAGGACCCGGCCAATCCGTCACCATCGGCGGGCTGTGGGGATCCTCTTCCTGGCCCTACCAGCTCGAGCTGGACTCAGAGGAGTACGGATCGGTCTACCTCAAATCAGAAGGAACTGGCTCCGACTGCGACGTACTCTCATTCCCGTCTACCTACTCTTGCCAGCCCGCGAACCAAAACAACCACTGGAATCTGATCCAAAGCCAGGGCTAGGCAGTGAGCCTTTTCCAACCTGCCTCGGCAGGTTGTCAGTTGGCCTGACAATGCAGTGAAGCCCCTGGTAGACGGTTTTCGACCAAGAGAACCGTGTCCACCAGAGGCTTCGCATGCTTGTCTACGGGTCTGTCAATCGAACGGTGTAACGAGGGTGGTTGGGGTTACTGGCGGGCTGCGGAGAGGCGGCCGTCGAAGGTGATGTCGAAGGCGTTCAGGGCGGTCTTCCAGCGCATGGTCCATCGGGCCTGGCCCCTGCCGGTGGGGTCGAGGGACATGATCGGCGGTGTCACATTGTTGGCAGCATGATCGTTTGGTGGCGCGTCAGGGCCTGGTGGGGTGTTGCCGACTCGTTGCTCAGGCCGTGGCAAGGACGCGGGCGGCGCCGGTGATCTGGTTCCAGATGGTGAAGCGGACTCTCATTTCGAAGCGGTACCGGCCGGCCGTCATCAGGTGCCGGTGGGGCCGGAAGTGCGGTGAGATCCCGGTGAACGCCGACAGGAAGCGTTGCGCCCCGCCGACACTGCGGAACCCTTTCATCGCCCGTTCCCGCTGCCGGGTGGGCTGGTGCGAGCTCTCCGCCCGGTTGTTCAACCCCTTGTGGGAACGGTGCTCGACCGAGGGCATCGCCTCACGGTGCGCGGCTCCGTAGGAGCGGAGCTTGTCCGTGACGACCACCCTGGGCACCTGCCCGGTGGTGGTGAGGAGCCGGCGGAAGAAACGCCTGGCCGCGGCCTTGTCGCGCCGGTTCTGGACCAGGATGTCGAGGACGTTGCCGTTCTGGTCGACGGCTCGCCACAAGTACTTCCGCACTCCGTTGATTTTGATGAAGACCTCGTCGAGGTGCCATTTATCGCCGGGTCGCGGGCGCCTGCGGCGCAGGCTGTTCGCGTACGTCTGGCCGAACTTCAGGCACCACCGGCGGATGGTCTCATACGAGACGGTGATGCCGCGCTCGAGCATCATCTCCTCGACCTCTCGGAAGGAGAGCGGGAAGCGGAAGTACAGCCAGACACAGTGGGCGATGATCTCGGCTGGGTAACGGTGGTTGTTGTACGACGGCGTCCTTGACGACACGATCGGGCCCCTCCCCAGACAGACCAACCTGAAGATCATCTCACCGCCACCGACAACGTGACGGTGCCCTCGGAGTCAACAACATCGCCAAGACCACCCGGGCAAGCCCTGTGAGGCGCACGTCCTTGACGAAAGACATAAAGACACCCCCCGTGACCGAGATGATGCCCAAAGGATTTCCTGATTGGAATCCCATCGTATTGGGTTCCGGGGAGACGCTGCGTTGCAGAACTGCGCAAGCGGCCTCGGTAGCTCCTGGAGTTCGCTCGCCCCGGGCGGCAGCAGCACGAGAGTCTCAGCATGACCACACTAGTAGAAAAAGAATCTGATGGAATCAGGGAAACAAAACTTCGGCCCTCCGTCTGGGTCAAAGCGTCGGCGAGACGAATCGGCCGGGTGGGACGAGTTCGACGGCACCCCACTCGATGAGCGCTTGACGCAAGACGTTTGGCAGACCATCTACAACAAACTGCCGGACGAGGACATAGCTCGGTTCCGTGGCACCGACCGTGACGCAAGTGTCTACTTCGCTCAGGTCCAGCGTGGCCGGATCCGCACTGTCTACACGCAAAAAGGCCTTGAAAAAGCCCTCGGTGAGAACGGCGTCCAGGAGATACGACTAAGCAGCAGGAATACTGGCGACCGTTTCTCCCTCCGAGGGCACGGTCCGAATCAGGCTTGTCAGATCACCGCCACGGGCGAGTCTGCCGTCGATATCACATTGGGGGCAATCACTGTCTTGGGATCTGCCACGGTTACCTCCAACGGCACGGTAGTCAACTGCCAAGGCGGCTACGTCACGATGACCGGCGGAACCGCGACAGTGACCGGTGGCACGGTCCACGCCACCAATCCCAGGACACTGAACTGCAGCGGCGGCGAAACCAACTGCTACGGCAACGTGTACACCGCGAACGTGAGTGGAGGGAAATTCCTCTCCCATGGCGCAGGCACCGTCAACGCGAGCGCCAACGCCGAGGTCTTTGCCGCCAACGGAACCGTCAGGGCAAGCGGAGGTACGGTCCAAGCCGAGGGGCCTGCCATCGTCTACGCCTCAGCGGGAACTGTCTGGGCCTACGGAGGTGCCCGCATCGACGCAACCGGAAACGGCGTGAATGGATCAGCACAAGGCCAAGGCCATGCCGACGTCGTCGGTGAAGGCTGCCTCATCAAAGCCGGAGGAGCATCCCGGATCACGGCTCGTGCCGGAACGAAGGTGCTTGCCACCGACAACGCCGTCGTGGACGCCGACAACAGCTGCACTGTCTACACCGTCGGCGACCACGTCATGGTCGAGAACGTCCGACCAATACCCGCAGCCACCATCGAAGCCGTACCAGACGCTGACTTCACCGGATGGTGAGCTCGACTCGATAAGAGCTCGTACCAGGATCTTGCTGGAGTGGCCTGGTCGGCCATGACCGGTGTGACGATTCGGCCGTTCGTGACGGTGTGTACTCGCCGGTACTACAGCTGAAGGCACTGTCACCTTGTTCAGCGGTCTGAGATGATCTTGGGGTTGTGGGTGCCCGGGGAGGGGTCCGCTCGTGTCGTCCGTGGTGCCGTCGTACGCGAATCACCGCTACCCCGCCGAGATCATCGCGCACTGCGTGTGGCTGTACTTCCGCTTCCCGCTCTCCTTCCGGGAGGTGGAGGAGATGATGCTCGAGCGCGGTGTGGTCGTCTCGTACGAGACGGTCCGGCGGTGGTGCCTGAAGTTCGGCCAGGCCTACGCCAACAGCCTGCGCCGCAGGCGCCCACAGCCCGGCGACAAATGGCACCTCGACGAGGTCTTCATCAAATCGGCGGGGTTCAGAAGTACCTGTGGCGGGCTGTGGACGCCGACGGCAACGTGCTGGACATCCTGGTCCAGAACCGGCGGGACAAGGCTGCGGCCAGGCGTTTCTTCCGCCGGCTGATGAAGACCACCGGGCAGGCGCCCCGGGTGATCGTCACCGACAAGCTGAAGTCGTACGGGGCGGCGCACCGTGAGGAGATGCCCTCGGTCGAGCACCGTGCTCACAAGGGTTTGAACAACCGGGCGGAGAACTCACACCAGCCAACGAGGCAACAGGAACGCGCCATGAAGGGGTTCCGCAGCCCCGGCGGAGCGCAGCGGTTCCTGTCCGCGTTCACCGGGATCTCACCCCACTTCCGGCCCCACCGCCATCTGATGACCGCCCGCCGGTACCGCTTCGAGATGGCGGTCCGCTTCACCGTCTGGAACCAGATCACCAGCGCCATAGGCATGCCCGCCACGGCCTGAAGCACGCCCACCACCGGGCCTCAGCGCACCCTGATGCACCATCAAAAGATGATGCCGCCAACAATGTGACAACGCCCACTTCAGACCCCACCGCCACCTCATGACCGCCAGCCGGTACCGCTTCGAAATGAGAGTCCGCTTCACCATCTGGAACCAGGCCACCGGCGCCGCCCGCGTGCTTGCCACGGCCTGAGCAACGGGTCGGCGATACCCCACCAGGCCCTGACGCGCCACCAAACGATCATGCTGCCAACAATGTGACAACGCCCACGCAAGGACAGCGGGAAACGGAAGTACAGCCACACACAGTGCGAGATGACCTCGGCGGGTAGCGGTGATTCTTGTACGACGGCGCACTCGACGACACGACCGGCCCCCTCCCCAGACGGATACTCCGAAGATCATCCCACCCGCCACCGATAACGTGACAGCACCGTCCGAGGAGCTGCAGCCCTGGTAGCGGCGGGCGGTGGCTTGTATAACAGGCGGACCTTGACCTACCGCAATGATAGGTAGCTGGTATCATTGAGTCATGCTGTATAGGACTCCCACCCTCGACTCGTCAGACCTCAAGGTCCTGGACGAGGTAAACGGTCTGCGCGAGCGGCTGCGCGACGCGGTGCAGCAGGCGCCGATGAAGTGGACCCAGGATCTGCGCAAGGCGCTGACCGCCAGCGCGATCGCCGCCTCGAACACAATCGAGGGCTACCAGGTCGACGCGAAAGACGTCGCCGACCTGATGGACGGCGAACGAGAAGTCGACGCCAGCGAGGAGAACAAGGCGGAGACCCTCGCCTACCAGCAGGCGATGACGTACATCCAGTCACTCCACGACGTCGCCGACTTCCGGTACACCAAGGAACTCCTCAACGCGCTGCACTGGATGCTCCAGGGCCACCACCACCCCCTGCGCACCGCCGGGCAGTGGCGCAAGACCTCGATCCGGATCACCGCGCCCGGCGACGAGCTCGCCACCGACTACGACGGCCCCGACCAAGAACTCGTGCCGGACCTGATGGCGGAGCTGGTGGACTGGCTCAACGACGGCGACACCGAAGCACACGTCCTGATCCGGGCGGCGATGGCGCACCTGAACCTCGTGAAGATCCACCCGTGGTCCGACGGGAACGGCCGCATGTCCCGGTCCCTGCAGACCCTGCTGATCGCCCGCGGCGGGGTTCTCGCACCAGAGTTCTCCTCGATCGAGGAATGGCTCGGGATGCCCGGCAACACCTGGGAGTACTACAAGGTGCTCCGCGAGGTCGGCGGCCCGGTGTACTCACCCGAACGCGACACCCTGCCCTGGATCAAGTTCAACCTGCGCGCCTACCACGAGCAGGCCCAGCGGGTCCAGCACCGGGTCGACCGCTCGAACCAGGTCTGGATCGAGCTGATGGAGCACGCCGACGCCAACGGGATCAGCGAGCGGCAAGTGACCGCCCTCCACGAGGTCGCGATGGTAGGCCGGGTACGCCGCTCGCGCTACGAGCGGCAGGAAGCCATCAACACCCAGCAGGCAACCCGGGACCTGCAGGCCCTCACGAAGGCCGACGTGCTCACCGCGATCGGGCAGACGAAGGGACGCCACTACGTGGCCGGCCCCCGCTTCCCGCAGAACGTCATGGCGACCTCCCGCCGACCGCACCGCATCATCAACCCCTACGGCACTGTCACGTTGTCGGGGGTGTGATGGCCTGAGGGTGCGTCAGGGCGCGCCGGGGCCCGGTCTGGTCCAGTGCTCAGGCCGTGGCGAGCATGCCGGTGACGCCGGTGATCTGGTTCCAGATGGTGAAGCGGACCCTCATTTCGAAGCGGTACCGGCCGACGGTCATGAGGTGCCGGTGGGGCCGGAAGTGGGGTGAGATCCCGGTGAACGCGGAGAGGAACCGCTGCGCGGAGCCCATGCTGCGGAACCCTTTCATCGCCCGTTCCCGCTGCCGGGTGGGCTGGTGGGAGTTCTCCGCCCGGTTGTTCAACCCCTTGTGGGAGCGGTGCTCCACCGAGGGCATCACCTCACGGTGCGCAGCCCCGTAGGACCGGAGCTGGTCCGTGACGACCACCCGGGGTACCTGCCCGGTCGTCGTGAGGAGCCGTCGGAAGAAGCGCCTGGCCGCCGGCTTGTCGCGCGGTGATGGGGCTCGAGAAAACTCCCCAGGTGTCGCTCTTGAGGTGGCCAAACCTGCTCAGGTGATCTCCCCACCCATTGCGTGACTTTCCCGGCGTGTCGAACTGGTGTCGGCGTGTCGTGGAGAGCCTGCGTGAGCACGGAGTTCGGCCTGTTTGAAGGGCACTGTCACGTTATCGAGGGCGTGATCGTTTGATGGTGCGTCAGGGTGTGATGAGGTGCCAGCGGTCTGCTGTTCAGGCCGTCATGGACATGCCGGTGATGTGGTTCCAGATGGTGAAGCGGACCCTCATTTCGAAGCGGTACCGTCCGGCCGTCATCAGGTGCCGGTGGGGCCGGAAGTGGGGTGAGATCCCGCTGAACGCGGACAGGAACCGCTGCGCTCCGCCGACGGTGCGGAATCCTTTCATCGCCCGTTCGCGCTGCCTCGTGGGCTGGTGGGAGTTCTCCGCCCGGTTGTTCAACCCCTTGTGGGAGCGGTGCTCCACCGAGGGCATCACCTCCCGGTGCGCAGCCCCGTAGGAGCGGAGGCATTGTCAGGTTCAGGGGGGGTGTCTCTATGTCTTTCGTCAAGGACGTGTGCCGGGTATGAGGCTGTTTGGGATGGTCATGCGGCGAGGGTGATGGTGGGGGTTCGGGACTCGTAGAAGGTGCCGTCTCGGAGCATGGCGAACAGGACGCTGATGCGTTGGCGGGCGAGTCGGAGGAGGGCTTGGGTGTGGGTCTTGCCGCGGGCTCTTTGCCGGTCGTAGTAGGTGCGGGAGGCCGGGTCGGCGTTCATGCAGGCGAAGGCGGAGAGGAACATCGCGCGTTTGAGCTGCCGATTTCCGCCTCTGGGTGCGTGTTCGCCGTGGATCGAGGTCCCCGACGATTTCGTCGTGGGAGCGAGGCCGGCGTATGAGGCGAGGTGGGCGGCACTTGGAAAGCCGGTCCCGTCGCCGACGGTGACCAGCAGGACGGCAGCGGTCCTGACTCCGACTCCCGGCATCGAGGTCAGGACCGGGTGAAGAGGGTGGGCCTCCAGCAGGCTGCTGATCTGGGCTTCGAGTGCCCTGCGCTGGTCATGGACCGTGGCGAGCGAGGCCGCCAGGGACGGGATCACGATGTCGAGGGTGCCCGTGCCGGGAACGATGACGGTCTGCTCGTCGAGGGCACCGAAGACGTCATCGATCAGCCGCTGAGCCATCCGCGGAGCCTTGGGGCGGATGAGTTCGACGAGCCTGCGGCGGCCGGCTTTCCGCAGAGCGTTGGGGGATCCGTAGCGCTCGAGGAGCCAGGTGACGGCGGGGTGGTCCAGCCGGGGCCCGAGCACGCGCTCCAGCGAGGGGTGGAACTGGGTGAGCAGGCCGCGTATCCGGTTGCTGGTGCGGGTGGCTTCGGCGGCGAGGTCCTGGTCGAAGCCGGTCAGGACCGTGAGTTCGGCGGTGATCTCGTCGGTCAGCTCCAGCGAGCGCAGGATGTGCGGCATGGTGCGGGCGGCGTCCGCGATGACCGCCGCGTCCTTGGCGTCGGTTTTCGCCTCGCCCGGATAGAGGTCGGCGATCCGCCGCATGGCGAGTCCGGGCAGGTAGGCGACCTGGCAGCCCGCGTCGCGGGCGACGGTCAGCGGCAGGGCACCGATCGAGGCGGGCTGGTCGACGATCACCAGGACCGTGCCGAACTTGGCCTTGAGCTTGTCGAAGACGGCCCGCAGTTTGGGTTCGCTGTTGGGCATCGGCTTGTCGAAGACCTTCTTGCCCGTCGGCGTCAGCCCGTGGCCGTGATGGGCCGTCTTGCCGACGTCCATCCCTAGGAAGACGCCCACGCCTTCGGTGTCTAACATCGCACCCTTTCCAGGTGGTTGACCGTGCCGGCCTCGGCAATGGCACCGTGCTCGCGCATCCACGTTATGCAGACCTGCCGCCCGAGAACTGTCCGGCATTGCGCCGGACCGGGCGGTGGCCGGGTCTCTCATCAGCGTCTGTGACGGCACCCCACGGACCCGGCGACACCACCCCCCAGGTCATCCGTTCGACAGAGGGGACACAGTCATACCGGGCCCGGAGGCCAGCGGTCCCGTTGCAGGACCGCGAAAAACATAACGGGGGTGTCGCTCGGCGGCATGATCATCTGTCTGGTCGGGGTTGCTGGAGGGGCCACTGGGGCTACCTCACACCCCACGAGACCCGCCTGCGCCACCAAGATCAGACCCTCGCGGCATAACGAAACCGTGTCCAGGATCACGGGGAAACTGCAGGCCCAGAGGACGTTGACGCGGCGGCGGGCCGGACTGTGTCCGAGGAGGTCGGCGAGTCCACCGGGGCACACGGCGACCAGCACTCGGCGCACCGTTGAAAGCGAGGCCGGACGGCGGACCCCGAGGGGGCTGCGCGGATGAAACCCCAGGCGGGCGAGGGTGTCTTGGGGTGCGTGGCGGGCCCATTGCCCGATCGCGGCGTAGGAGCGTGCGCCGGCCAGAACCGCGCACGCCGCGGCCAGGAGCACCGAGGCAAGGGCATGGCGGCGTCCGCGGCGATCACGCGGATCGGGCAGGGCACTCAGCCGAACGTTCATGTCGGGGAGCTCACGCTGCCGACGCGAGGGCGACTTGGTCAGACAGACGGTGGCAGACTGGCGGCACATCGAGGCTCCGATGATCAGGCGACGTGAAGGTCACCTTGATCATCGGAGCCTCGGTGCATGCCCCAATGCCGCACTGAAGGTTCGTCACGCCCCTGTGACCAGCAAGTTATCCAGGCCATCAGGACTATGAATCAGCCCTGGGGTGGGGCCGGATCCGCCCTGGATGTGCTGCTTATGGCTCGCACACCAATTGTCGTGCCACCGGGATGATTGGATCATCCTTGCCTTTGAAATCCATTGAGTGTAGTCGAATTATTTTCGACGTCAATGCTGCAAATTGGCTTTGGGCCTGCGAGTGCTCCACATGTTCCCGTTGACAAATTTATCGCGACATTGATTTCGGTTGCATTCAAATATGCTTGAGCCGAAGGCGTTTCGGGGGTTGCCTTGATTGTTGCACCAGGCTTGAGTGAGCCGCTCTTGTCGTTCAGGGTGCAGTTTTGGCAGACAACGCCGAAAGCAGTTCCGGTATGATTTGTGATGATGTAAGGCGCATTATCGCGGGCCCCGCCTGCGGCGTTTGCAGCATGGGCGGCCGCTGTACTGAAAGTCGTGACGCAGAGCAGCGCAGTGGCACTTACCAGCAAGGAACGTGTAGCATGCATGAGATTTTCTTTTCTACTTCTGAGTGCGAGGAGTCGGATGTAAGGAAGGAAGCGGCAGCCCTACCTGTGCTGGTGGAGATCCGGCGTTCGTGTAGGAGTGTAGGAGGGGCTTCAATTATCTCGGATCGCCTTTGGAGAAGCCGGCCTTGCTGGCCAAACTTTGAGGCACTGATTGACCCTGTTGCCCATTGGTAATTGAGGGCTGACCCTTCAGTTGCAGATCCGGCCAGCACATTCTTGTGCCGGGTCCTCACCACCACCGGGCAGATGCCCCAGGTGATCGCCACCGACAAGCTCCGCGCCTACGGTTCTGTCATACCGCGCTCCCACGCTGCTGCTCGCACTCCCGCCGCAGGGGCGGCCGTTGCGACCGGGGCCAGCTCACCATCGGGCTTCTGAGGATCTGTGGGGTCTGGGTGGGTGACGGGGTGGTCTGATCGTGAGGGGTCTGCGCGAGTCTCGTGGCTGCCGGGGCGGGGTTGGGTCAGGCTGCGACGCGTCGTTTCCGCCCGCCCTGCAAGAGGATCTGTCGTGAACCTGCGTATCGCCACTGCCGTTGCTGCTGCCGCTCTCGCTGCTGCCGTCGTCATGCCGGCTGCTGCTTCAGCGAACCCGAAGCCGCCGATGGAGCGTGCTCCGGTCGCTCTGGGTCTGACCACCGACATGCGGCTGGTCGAGTTCCCTGTCGACCAGCCCTCCAAGACCCAGGCGATCGGCAAGGTAACCGGCCTGGATGACGACACCAAGATCCTGGCCATCGACTTCCGTGTCCAGGACGGACGGCTCTACGGCCTGGGTGACAGGGGCGGCGTCTACGTCCTGGACACCGAGAACGCACAGGCCCGCAAGGTCTGCGTGCTCACGCTCGCTCTGGACGGGACCGCCTTCGGCTTCGACTTCGACGCGGCGGCCGACAACATGCGCATCGTCTCCGACACCGGCCAGAACCTCACCCACGACCTCAACACCCGGACCACCACCAGCCATGCTGCGCTGCGGCGTGCCGAGACCCCCAACGAGACGGCGCTCGGTGTCACCGCGCTCGGCTACACCAACAACGACCGCGATGAGTCCACCGACTCCACCGCCTTCGTCCTCGACACCGTCACCGACCGCGCCTCGGTACTGTCCCCCGGCAACGACGGCCTCCTCGCATCCCTCGGCGACCTCGGCCGTGACATCGAAGGCGACGCCGGCTTCGACATCCGCTACAACACCGTCACCGGCTTCAACACCGGCTACAGCGTGTTCAAGGCCCTGGGCCGCGGCGGCTACCGCCTCGCCAGCGTCGACATCCTCAACGGCCAGACCACCGAACTCGGCACCTTCGGCACCAACAACCAGGTCCGGGACATCGCCGTCACCCTCGACGACAACACCGCCCAGTAGCTAGATCTCACCACCGCCGGCCTGACACCCGGCCGCAGCCGCGCGCTTGATGACTGCAGGACAAGCGGCCAAGCTCCTGGCAGACGGGCTCGAACGAGGTCCCCCACCCGCCAGGAGCTTCGGCGTCGGTCAACGGCTGGCATCCGGATGCTGTGTTCAGCAAGGCAACAGTGTCTTGAACGGTGTTCAGGTCCCGGAGAAACCATGAGAAGTGGCTGTCAGGCCGCCGCCTCGGCGCTCGGCCGGTTCGACCCGGAGAGCCAGGCTCGGCACCAGGATCGAGGAGCGGCTTGGCCGAGTGTCGGGCAGACCGTGAGGGCGGCTGGAAAGGCCGACCGCAGGGCGGTTCAGCTTCCACGACGACGACCGGGTAGGGCCAACCGACCCCGCCCAAGTCATCAGAAAACAGACTTACACGATCTTCCGGGCAGGCCATGGGTTTCCGGTCAGGGGGTGCAGTGAAAGTCGATGCAGTGGGTCAGGATGCTGTGGCCGACGTTGCCCAACACGTGCCCCGACCCGGATCCCATGTGAATGGCGCCGTGGCCGTTCTGCTGGTCGCCCATGACGTGGTGGTAGTCGCCGCCGACCACCAGTGTTGCCTGCATCGGCGGGGTGGGATCGGGGGCAGGGCCGGCGGCGATCGCAGGCCCTGCGGCGAAGGCCCCCGTCAGGAGGATGCTGGGGAGGGTCACGGCCAGCTTCGTCGAAAATTTCATGCGCACGTCCTTGCGAGGGTTGGACAGGCAGGCCCTGACGGCACGCCCGGAACACTTCTCAACCTCCCCCAAGAGGACCGTAAACTGACAGTTAGTCTGAAAAATGCCCCAGATGCCTCGGGCTCCGTAAACCGCTCCCGCCCACCTCCGAAGGCCCCTCCTGGCACGCCACGATCACGGTAGGGGCGAGGCAATTTCGGTCACAGAGCGTTTTCAGAGTGGCCTCTGATCGGGTGACGGGCCGGTGTCCCGCAACGCACGAGGCTCCTGTGCCGTTGAGAGAGGTGTTCGACGTCTCAACTCATCAGCGCAGGAGCCTCGTTGGTTCCCTATCCTGCCGCACTCGACCTGCCTCACGCCCTGGTCGAGTGGGTATCCATGCTCATCGTCACCCGTGAGGGTGACCGACGCTGCAAGCTCCCGCCTCATCAGCGTGCCCTCGTCGGCCTGGTCTACCTTCGGCGCCACGACACGCTCGCGCAGATCGCCGCCGGCTTCGGCATATCCGTCGGCACCGCCCACGCCTACGTCACAGCCGTCGTCGAGCACCTGTCCCGCCGAGCACCCGGCCTGCTGCGTGTCCTGCGGGAGGCTGATCCTGATCACGTCCTGCTCGACGGGACGCTCGCCGAGTGCGACCGCGTCGGCGACAGCCGGGCCGATTTCTCCCAGAAGCACCGCCGTCACGGCGTGAACGTGCAGGTCGTGGCTGATCCCGCAGGCAAGCTGCTGTGGATCTCGCCCGCGCTGCCCGGCCGCACCCACGACCTGACCGCGGCCCGCACCCACCGCATCATCCGGATCTGTGAACGCCAAGGAGTTCCGATCCTTGCCGACCGCGCCTACATCGGGGCCGGCCCCTGGGTGACCACACCGATCAGGAGGCTGCCTCTTCAGGAACTCACCGCGACCCAGCAGACGATCAACCGGGCTCTCTCGGCGGCACGTGCACCGGTCGAACGCAGCATCGCGCGACTGAAGTCCTGGCGGATCTTCCGCAGAGCCCGCTGCAGCCCCAACCGCATGAGCGTCATCGCCGCCGCCGTCCTCACCCTGGAGCGGCAACGCTGAAACCGCTCACAGATACGGGACGGGCGCCCGTGGCGGGTGGGATCTGCCTGGTCAGCCGCTCGTGTTGGACCGGACCAAGACCGGCACCAGGCAGACCCCGGAGCACTGGCACCACGACTGATCAGCCCAAACGATCGTTCGGTCAGCTCCCTGTCCGGATCCCGACCGGCATGGCTGCCGGGGTGCCCCATGGTGTGACAGGGTGCCTCGCACCGGCAGTACCTGTCGGCGGCGGCCCAAACCTGGCGGGGGCCGCCGGCCCCCCGGCCCGTCCTGACCACCAACCCATCCCCCGGGCAACAGGACGGGCAGGGCCGGCCCACCCGCCGCACCCCTGGGGACCCGAACGGGGCCCACGCGCGAAAGCCCCGCCTGGGTAGGGCAGGGCCCGTTCACGCGACGACCAGACACTCATGTGGGGGGCGTCACACACAAGAGTGTTGCACTCACAAAGCCCGGCGACTATACGACGGCAACTACTTTCGACCAAAGCCTGCGTCGGTGTTGTCACGTTATCGAGGGCGTGATCGCCTGAGGGTGCGTCAGGATGCACCGGGGGTTGGCGGCGGCTGTGGTTCAGGCCTCAGCGGGCATGCCGGTGGCGCCGGTGATGTGGTTCCAGATGGTGAAGCGGACCCTCATTTCGAAGCGGTACGTACCGTCCGGCGGTCATGAGGTGTCGGTGGGGGCGGAAGTGGGGTGAGATCCCGGTGAACGCCGACAGGAACCGCTGCGCCCCGCCGACGCTGCGGAAACCTTTCATCGCCCGTTCGCGCTGCCGGGTGGGCTGGTGGGAGTTCTCCGCCCGGTTGTTCAGACCCTTTGTGGGAACGGTGCTCCACCGAGGGCATCACCTCCCGGTGCGCAGCCTGGTAGGACCGGAGCTTGTCCGTGACGACCACCCGGGGCACCTGCCCGGTCGCGGTCAGGAGCCGGCGGAAGAAACGCCTGGACGCGGCCTTGTCGAGCCGGTTCTGGACCAGGATGTCGAGCACGTTGCCGTCGGCGTCGACGGCCCGCCACAAGTACCTCTGCACTCCGCGGATCTTGACGAAGACCTCGTCCAGGTGCCATTTGTCGCCCGGCTGCGGGCGCCTGCGGCGCAGGCTGTTGGCGTACGTCTGGCCGAACTTCAGACACCACCGCCGGATCGTCTCGTGGGAGACGGTCACGCCCCGCTCGAGCATCATCTCCTCCACCTCACGGAAGGAGAGCGGGAAGCGGAAATACAGCCACACGCAGTGCGAGATGACCTCGGCCGGGTAACGGTGGTTCTTGTACGACGGCACCACAGACGACACGAACCCCACCCCGCCCGGACACCCACAACCCCAAGATCATCTCAGACCGCTGAAACAAGGTGACAGTGCCATCGATCGAGGCCAATAGCTTGTCCAATCGGACATATCTCCGGAATCATAGAATTGTAGCATTAACCAGCCTGGCCATATGGCCAATTGAAGCGAATAAATAGATGGCGCGGAAAATGAGGTAAGAAATGGAAGCAAATAATCGAACGGTCGTCACCCTGGAAGTCGGTCGTCAGATTTTTCGTGAGATCGGAGTAGCGGCAGGTACGCGGAGCATAGACTCCCTACTAGCGTCCACAACAGGTAACGACGAATTCTATTTCTGCTTCGAGCGTGCGCTCCGGAAGCTGAGGAATACTACACTCCCAGACCTTCCGGATGACTCAAATGTTTTGATCGGCCCATTCATAGAAATCATGCGCGATCATGGCCTTCCAAAGTCGATAGCCCTGACTCTCCACAGTCGGTATATTGGCGCGCCGACGGAATGGCAGGAGCAATTGCGAAGCATGCGAGACCGGCGCCGGAAAGAATTTGAGTCTACCGCCTCAGCCCCGGACTGCCTATACTGCTACGAGCCCTGTTATTTTTATCCTTCGGATATCATAGTACCCGACTATCACGTCGTAGGGTGCTCCTCCCCCTGCAGTGAATACGTGTATCACGAGGCCTGCTTCAAAAACGCCATTAAGAGCGACCTTTGCCCTGGATGCAATGCTTACTTCATGACCAGACTGACCTCCCTCACAGGGGCGCGCCAAGCCAGACGTCCGCAGAAGCCTTCTGTAGTTTCCGGATCTAAGACAGTGCAGCCCGTAGCCCAAGAGGGCACGCTCTGTTACGCGGCCGCCGCGGCAACAGCGTACCAGTGGGCGGGCATAAACGTTTCACTGTATGAAATGATGCACGCGTACCTAATTTCAGAATGGGCAGAGCACAGCATCGGGGCCAAGCCGTACCGAGAAGCCGTGCACACAATTCCCGGCTGGGAAACGATGGCTGCTAGCGACATCATAGAGATCATAAAGAGAGACAATGCGGATGTCTTCTCTTCTGCAACCCTTCTGCTGGGGATCCCAGTAATGACGCTGGGGACCGTGACTCAGATCGCATTGTCCAGCGCGAATCTGAAAAAGCACATCGCCTCAAACCAGCCAATCATCGTGAGTGAAGCTAATCATTGGCGGGTGGTGTATGGGATCCTAGAGGAAGGCGACACCATAGTCGGAATACTCGTTTTTAATCCGGCTCGCGGGGGATACTATGAAACAGTCCAATATCCCCTGGCCTGCGATGAAGCTTTCGCAGTCGGCTGCTGACATTTCCTAGTAGTGCTTTGTTAGCGGGTCTTGTCACGTCGGGTGTTCGGTAGTTCGCTGGTTGGCGCTGTCAAGTTGAGTGGTGGGGGCCGGGGCTGGGATGATCGTCGGGTTTGTTGATCATGTGGGAGGGCTTGTCGTGGGGTCTGAGGCGGCGGTGTCGTACAAGGGCTTCCGGTTCCCGGTGGAGATCATCTCCCAGGCGGTGTGGCTGTACCACCGCTTCCCGTTGTCCTACCGCGAGGTGGAGGAGCTGCTGCTGGCGCGGGGGATCATCGTCTCCCATGAGACGATCCGCGCCTGGTGCGAGAAGTTCGGCCCCCAGTACGCCCTTCTGCTGCGCCGGCGCAGGCCGCGGGCTGGCGACAAGCGGCACCTGGACGAGGTCTTCATCAAGATCGGTGGGGTGCGGCACTACCTGTGGCGCGCCGTTGACCAGCACGGGAACGTCCTCGACATCCTGGTCCAGTCCAGGCGGAACGCCAAGGCGGCCAAGCGGTTCATGGCCAAGCTGATGAAGAAGCAGTGCCGGGTACCCAGGGTGCTGGTCACCGACAAGCTGAAAAGCTACGGCACCGCCCACCGCGCCCTGATGCCCTCGGTGGAACACCGCTCGCACAAGGGACTGAACAACCGGGCCGAGAACTCCCACCAGCCCACCCGGCAACGGGAACGGGCCATGAAGTACTTCCGCTCACCCCGCGCCGCCCAGAAATTCCTCGCTGCCTTCAGCCAGATATCACCCCATTTCCGCCCCGGCCGCCACCTGCTCACCGCCACCCGGTACCGCACCGAAATGATCATCCGATTCGCCATCTGGGACCACATCACAGGCACCCCTGGCCTGTCCGCCACAGCCTGAACCAAGTATCACCACAGCGCCCCACCACCCCCTCAACCAGCCACCCCACCAACAACTTGACGACGCCGGCTGAATGCCTAACTGTCTGCCCCATAAGGATTGGCAAGAAAAAAGGGGCGGTGGCAGAGTTTCGCGTGAATCTATACCTGACAGAGGCAGCTTTTCTCGTTTCAGCTCGAAAGGATGCGAATTATGCCGTGGGAGATCCGGAGTCCCGTGAAGCGGAATGAGCTTCGTAGGCACATGGAACTATTTGCCAACGAAATGGGCAGAGGAGGAATTTCCTGGAGGGGGTTTGAATTTACTCAATTTTGGCATGAGTTCTATTCAGTGCAGACTTGGAATAATGATCTATTTCAGCCCATTGTTCAGAACAAGGCAAAGCTGAAAGAATTTATTCTATTTCCAAACTTTGGGAGAAGTTGGCCCGGCAGTGACAAGCTTATCCTATCCCATCTGAATGCAATCTATCGAATTCTTGATAGCGCTGCAGAAGTTCCGATTGCCGACGACTCAAGCGGCCGTGCTGCGGATGGTTTAACGCCCGATTGTCAAATATGTCTCGAACCGTGTTTTGCCGACGCTAGGACAGTTGCAGGATGCTCCGCACGGGATGCTCAAGATTGTGGACTCTTGTATCATGAAGATTGCCTTCGAAAGGTGCAGATCCTCGTAGGAAGCACATGCCTGGGGTGTTATAGCTTCCAAGTAACGAAGCTCGCATCAGCAAATGACCGCCCACGCGTACCCACATTGCTGGCAGATATTACTGCCCCGAGGTTTCAGCGTGACGCGGAAGCACAAACTGGCGCGCTTTGCTATGCGGCCGCAGCCGCTGCGGCCATCCGTTGGGGCGGCGGGAAAACAGTGAGCATGATGCAGTGCATGCACGCCTTCCTTTTTTCAGGAATGGCGGAGACGAGCGGAAATGACGCCGTCGCCGACTATCGAGCAGAGTTCATGTCCAAATATTTTGCAGAGACAGGGAGGCAGTATGAATACGAAGAGTCCCCCTTCGAGAGTCCGCTTGAAAAGATGGATGGCGACATCGTCCGGCTGGCCACCCTTAAGCTGGGGTTCCCTGTTTTTCCAGCGGACATCCCGGTTCTACATAAGGATATAGGACCGAATCAATTGCGCACGACGCTGCTCAATGGAGGGGCCATTATGGCCCCAGTAAATGGAGGAGTGCATTGGCAGGTGATCTACGGCTGTAAAGTCACTCCACCGGGCGAGGTCAAGTACGTTAATGTATTTGATCCAGCAGCTGCCCAATATTTGACCGTTCCATGGGAAAGGAAGGACTATGATGGAGAATTCTTTTGTGTCGGTTCGGACGTGTCGGCTGATGGTTGATGGCGTTGTACTACAACTAGAGATCTTGAAGCGTCGCCCACGGGCGGGCAAAAGGTCGCCGCATCTGCGGTAGCGTTGAGGATGAAACGGCACCCCCGGTGACTAAGGGGAATCAGCCGACGCTGCACAAGGCACTTGAGCCCATACCCTGTCACGAGGGCGTTGTCACCTTGTTGGCGGTGTGATCGTTTGATGGCAGGTCAGGGTGTGTCGATGCCTTCTGCGGACCGTGGCTTAGGCCGTGGCGGGCATGTGGGTGCTGCCGGTGATGTGGTTCCAGATCGTGAATCGGATGATCATTTCGAGGCGGTGGCGGCCAGCGGTCATGAGATGCCGGTGCGGCCGGAAGTGGGGTGAGATTCCAGTGAACGCGGCCAGGAACCTCTGCGCTCCGCCTGGGCTGCGGAATCCTTTCATCGTGCGTTCCCGCTGCCTCGTCGGCTGGGGGGAGTTCTCCGCCCGGTTGTTGATCCCCCTGTGCGCACGGTGCTCGACCGAGCGCATCACCTCACGGTGGGCAGCCCCGTAGGAGGCGAGCTTGTCGGTGACGACCACGCGGGGCACCTGCCCGGTCATGGTGAGGAGCCGACGGAAGAAACGCCTGGCCGCCGGCTTGTCACGCCGGTTCTGGACCAGGATGTGCAGGACGTTGCCGTCGGCGTCCACAGCCCGCCACAAGTACTTCTGCATTCCGCGGATCTTGATGAAGACCTCGTCGAGGCGCCATTTGTCGCCTGGCCTCGGGCGCCGCCGGCGCAGGGCGTTGGCGTAGGCCTGGCCGAACTTCAGACACCAACGCCGGATGCTCTCGTTGCCACGCCCCGCTCGAGCATCATCTCCTCGACCTCACGGAAGGAGAGCGGGAAGCGGAAGTACAGCCACACGCAATGCGCGATGATCTCCGGCGGGTAGCGGTGATTCGCGTACGACGGCGCACTCGGCGACACGGCAGGCTTCCTCCCCTGACGGACAACCCGAAGATCATCCCACCCCGCCACCGATAACGTGACGGCACCGGCAAGACCAAGCGGGAGATCATCCGATGCCTGAAGCGCTACGTCGCACGAGAGGTGTACAAACGGCACTGTCACCTTGTTCAGCGGTCTGAGATGATCTTGGGGTTGTGGGTGCCTGGGGAGGGGTGGGGTTCGTGTCGTCTGCGTCGCCGTCGTACAAGAACCACCGCTACCCCGTAGAGATCATTTCTCACTGTGTGTGGTTGTATTTCCGCTTCCCGCTCTCCTTCCGTGAGGTGGAGGAGATGATGCTCGAGCGGGGCGTCGTCGTCTCCCACGAGAGCATCCGACGGTGGTGTCTGAAGTTCGGTCAGGCGTACGCGAACAGCCTGCGCCGGCGGCGCCCGCGGCCGGGCGATAAGTGGCATCTTGACGAGGTCTTCGTCAAGATTGGCGGGGTGCGGAAGTACTTGTGGCGGGCCGTCGACCAGGACGGTAACGTCCTCGACATCCTGGTTCAGAACCGTCGCGACAAGCCGGCGGCCAGCAGGTTCTTTCGCCGGCTCCTCACCACCACCGGCCAGGTGCCCCGGGTGATCATCACCGACAAGCTCCGGTCCTACGGAGCCGCGCAACGTGAAGTGATGCCCTCGGTCGAGCACCGTTCCCACAAGGGTTTGAACAACCGGGCGGAGAACTCCCACCAGCCCACCAGGCAGCGGGAACGCGCGATGAAAGGGTTCCGCAGTGTCGGCGGGGCGCAACGCTTCCTGTCGGCGTTCACCGGGATCTCACCCCACTTCCGGCCCCACCGGCACCTGATGACGGCCGGCCGGTACCGCTTCGAAATGAGAGTCCGCTTCACCATCTGGAACCAGATCACCGGCGCCGCCCGCGTCCTTGCCACGGCCTGAGCAACGAGTCGGCAACACCCCACCAGGCCCTGACGCGCCACCAAACGATCATGCTGCCAACAATGTGACACCGCCCCGCACCCCGCCAATCTTGACGAAGACCTCGTCAAGATGCCACTTATCGCCCGGCCGCGGGCGCCGCCGGCGCAGGCTGTTCGCGTACGTCTGGCCGAACTTCAGACACCACCGTCGGATGCTCTCGTGGGAGACGACGACGCCCCGCTCGAGCATCATCTCCTCCACCTCACGGAAGGAGAGCGGGAAGCGGAAATACAACCACACACAGTGAGAAATGATCTCTACGGGGTAGCGGTGGTTCTTGTACGACGGCGACGCAGACGACACGAACCCCACCCCTCCCCAGGCACCCACAACCCCAAGATCATCTCAGACCGCTGAACAAGGTGACAGTGCCCCTTCGCGATCTTGTCCCAGTCCTGGCGGGCCGCATAGCGGAAGGAATTTCGAAGCAGGTGGACCACGCAGGTCTGCACGGTTGCGCGGGGCCAGACCGTCTCGACCGCGTCAGGCAGGCCCTTCAGACCGTCACAGACGAGCATGAGGACGTCGTTCACGCCGCGGTTCTTGATCTCGGTGAGGATGTGCATCCAGTGCTTGGCGCCCTCGCCACCATCGCCGGCCCACAGCCCGAGGATGTCCCGCCGGCCCTCCGTGGTGACGGCCCAGGGCCACATAGATCGGCCTGTTCGCCACGGCGCCGTCGCGGATCTTCACGTGAATCGCGTCGATGAAGACCACCGGATAGACCGGGTCGAGCGGCCGGTTCTGCCATTCGGCCATGCCGTCGAGAACCTTGTCGGTGATCGTGGAGATCGTCTGCCGGGAGACCTCGGCTCCATAAACCTCCGCCAGGTGGGCCTGGACCTCCCCGGTCGTCAGGCCCTTCGCGGACAGCGAGATGACCATCTCGTCCACGCCGGTCAGACGCTTCTGCCGCTTCTTGACGATCTTCGGCTCGAACGAGCCGTCACGGTCGCGGGGCACGGATATCTCCACGGGACCGACGTCCGTCAGGACGGTCTTTGCCCGCGTTCCGTTGCGGGAGTTACCGCCGTTCTTGCCAGCTGGGTCGTGCTTGTCATAGCCGAGGTGGTCGGTGATCTCGCCCTCCAGGGCGGACTCCAGCAGCCGCTTCGTCAGCTGCTGGAGCAGGCCGCCCTCGCCGGTCAGCTGCAAGCCCTCGGCCTGGGCACGGGAGACCAGCTCGTCGATCAGCCGGTCGTCCACCGTCTTCGACGGCGTCGGCCCAGCCGGCTCGACGTCCTCGGTCACGTTCTCACTCGTCATCGGTGCATCCTCCATGATCGGGAGTTACACCGAACGATTTACAGTCCCTACCCCACCAGGCCCTGACGCACCATCAAACGATCATGCCGCCAACAATGTGACAACGCCCGTGAGACTCCTCCCAGGCTTGCCAGACCCCCGAGCATCGGGGCGGCCATCAATGGTGAGTGAGCGTGGCGCCTTCATTGTTGACGGTGACGTTGGGGCTGTGGACGTTGACAGTACCTCCGTAGGCATTGATGACGCTCTGACCGTAGGCGTCGACGTGTACGTCGGCGTTCGCTGAGATGGTGACCTGTGCGTGGTCGCTGACGATGATGTGGGCGTCACCGCTCGCGGCTGTGATGGTGGTCTGGCCGGAGGCGTTGACAGTTCCCCCGGTCACCTGGGTGATGGAGGTCTGGCCGGAGGCGTTGACAGTTCCCCCGGTCATGTGGGTGATGCCCACATGGTCGGAGGTGTTAACGATTCCCCCGGTCACGTGGGTGATGCTGGCTTGGTCGGAGGCGTTAACGGTTCCCCCGGTCACGTGAGTGATGGTCGTGTTACGCAGGATGTCGGCTATTCCGGCGGACATCGTCGTGATCGTTGCCTGGCCCACGGCCCTCAGGGCTCCGCCGGCCATGCTGCCGATTGTCGCTTGGCCGCCTGCATTGATCTGTCCGCCAGTGACGTCGGTGATAGTGGCCTGCTCGCCGATCGACACTTCTCCACCATTGACGGTGGTGATCTCCACCTGTTTGCTGGCGTAGACGTCTCCGCCCTCCACGGTGGTGATCGTCGTGCGGCCGCCAGCGGTGACTTCTCCGTCAACGACCCTGGTGATGTGGGCGTCGCGGTGGGCTTCGACCCATCCACCCGTCACTGCGCTCAGGCGTCCTGGACCGTACAGGTGCGGGCGCCTCGACCAGATGGTCAGGTCACTGCCCTCTCCGGGTGTGAACGTCAGCCGTCGTCCCCTCGTACCGAGAGACTCGTCAAGCTCAGACTGCGTATAGATCGTGCGGACGAAATCGTCATCGAGCGAACTGCGGCTGGTGGGCTTCACCTCGCCCGGGGGACGCATCAGCTCAACGACCTCGCGCAGACTCTGATTGACCTGGGCCAGGCGAGCCAAGTCCTCCGCTGGCAGATACTTCAGAACCTCGTGCCACATCTCCACAGGGATACCGGTGTCAGCGAGGACGCTGAGAACGGTGCCTTCGTGCCATGCCTGGAGGCGTTTGTAGAATGCCCGTAGAAGCTCGGGGCTGGCATTCCGGAGCCGGGGGGCCATGATCGCCCACACCGCCGAGGCAGCCCCGCTCAGTCCTTTTTGTACAGGTTCCATAATCAGTTTCTCCCTGAGGTCCATTCATCCGGTATGACACACCGGCATGACATGCCAACCGTCACGGAAACCTCATAGCAACCACAATCGCTACAAGGGCAGCATCCAAGGCACGAGCCATGCTCAAGACTGCCGCCGGGCGGTGCCCGGACGCCCGAGCTCGGTGACGGCCGTGCGGATGACCAAGGCCGCGATGACGGCCAGGGGCACCAGCGGTGAGGCACTGGCACTGTCCATCAGGTGGCCCGCCCGTCGGTGCGGGAGGTGCTGCACTCGGCGGCCTCCTGCCGCTGGTAGATGTCGGGGATGCCGTCCTGGTCGGCGTCCACGTTCTCCGCTTCGTACAGGCGCCGGTAGACGGTGTTGCGCCGGCGCAGCAGGACCGCGGCGAGACCGGCGGCGATGAGGGAGGCGAGGAGGACGGCGGCCTTGACGTGCTCGCCGGTTTGGCCGTCGGGGAAGGCGAGGGCAGGCGGTGTCACATTGTTGGCAGCATGATCGTTTGGTGGCGCGTCAGGGCCTGGTGGGGTGTTGCCGACTCGTTGCTCAGGCCGTGGCAAGGACGCGGGCGGCGCCGGTGATCTGGTTCCAGATGGTGAAGCGGACTCTCATTTCGAAGCGGTACCGGCCGGCCGTCATCAGGTGCCGGTGGGGCCGGAAGTGGGGTGAGATCCCGGTGAACGCCGACAGGAAGCGTTGCGCCCCGCCGACACTGCGGAACCCTTTCATCGCGCGTTCCCGCTGCCTGGTGGGCTGGTGGGAGTTCTCCGCCCGGTTGTTCAAACCCTTGTGGGAACGGTGCTCGACCGAGGGCATCACTTCACGTTGCGCGGCTCCGTAGGACCGGAGCTTGTCGGTGATGATCACCCGGGGCACCTGGCCGGTGGTGGTGAGGAGCCGGCGAAAGAACCTGCTGGCCGCCGGCTTGTCGCGACGGTTCTGAACCAGGATGTCGAGGACGTTACCGTCCTGGTCGACGGCCCGCCACAAGTACTTCCGCACCCCGCCAATCTTGACGAAGACCTCGTCAAGATGCCACTTATCGCCCGGCCGCGGGCGCCGCCGGCGCAGGCTGTTCGCGTACGCCTGACCGAACTTCAGACACCACCGTCGGATGCTCTCGTGGGAGACGACGACGCCCCGCTCGAGCATCATCTCCTCCACCTCACGGAAGGAGAGCGGGAAGCGGAAATACAACCACACACAGTGAGAAATGATCTCTACGGGGTAGCGGTGGTTCTTGTACGACGGCGACGCAGACGACACGAACCCCACCCCTCCCCAGGCACCCACAACCCCAAGATCATCTCAGACCGCTGAACAAGGTGACAGTGCCGGGTGCGGAAGTACTTGTGGCGGGCCGTCGACCAGGACGGTAACGTCCTCGACATCCTGGTTCAGAACCGTCGCGACAAGCCGGCGGCCAGCAGGTTCTTTCGCCGGCTCCTCACCACCACCGGCCAGGTGCCCCGGGTGATCATCACCGACAAGCTCCGGTCCTACGGAGCCGCGCAACGTGAAGTGATGCCCTCGGTCGAGCACCGTTCCCACAAGGGTTTGAACAACCGGGCGGAGAACTCCCACCAGCCCACCAGGCAGCGGGAACGCGCGATGAAAGGGTTCCGCAGTGTCGGCGGGGCGCAACGCTTCCTGTCGGCGTTCACCGGGATCTCACCCCACTTCCGGCCCCACCGGCACCTGATGACGGCCGGCCGGTACCGCTTCGAAATGAGAGTCCGCTTCACCATCTGGAACCAGATCACCGGCGCCGCCCGCGTCCTTGCCACGGCCTGAGCAACGAGTCGGCAACACCCCACCAGGCCCTGACGCGCCACCAAACGATCATGCTGCCAACAATGTGACACCGCCCACACCAAAGGGGTCATCTCACAGCCGGTCCGCCACCGGCCGCGGCCCCGGTGACCACTCCGGCCAAAGCGGCAGCAACGGCTCGATCAGCAACCACAAGTTGTCGTCCACGATCCACCGGCGAGTACTCACACCCTCCCGAACGGCCGAATCGTCACACCGGTCACGGCCCACCAGGCCACTTCAGCAAGATCCTGTTACAAGCTCATAGGGGCATCAACATCCCCTATACGCTTCACCTGGGAAGCGCCTTTGACGGTGACAGGAACAAGGACCTCGACAATCCTCATTCTTGCTGGTCAGAGGAACTTTTCGCTTGCCTGACCATCCGTCGGATAGCCCGCTTCATGAAAGCGCGAGGTTAACTTTACGGACCCCACGGCGAACCGGATCAACGTCAAGCTTAAATGGGCGGGAGGTTGTATGTTTTTGCCTTTAGGGACCGGACGGCGTTTACGGCGGCCATGTATCTGACGTAGTTAGGGTCTCCATCGTCGATACTCTTGGCGAGTTCAAGGAACTGATGGGCCAATGTGACCCCAGCCTTCGTCGCCCTGCGGATGTACTTCACATTGGGCCGATCTTGTTT
The DNA here is from genome assembly GCF_052244475.1 of Streptomyces sp. IBSNAI002. Lineage (NCBI taxonomy): Bacteria > Bacillati > Actinomycetota > Actinomycetes > Kitasatosporales > Streptomycetaceae > Streptomyces > Streptomyces sp. IBSNAI002. Next base: position 24,452 of record NZ_JBQPXG010000001.1, read on the forward strand.
AAGCTCAATCATAATTGAGCGAATGCAGTTCTTGAATTCTGCATGCACGAAACGCATTTCCGCGTTCGGGAATTCTGGATCTCCCGGACCGAGGAGCTTAGAGAATTCAGGCGCAAGCACTTCGCGCACTATCCGCCTGTACGAATTTTGGGCCAGTTTCTTCGCGTCCGCCTCTTTCGTCCGAGACCGTATCGAAGATTCTCCGGTCGAGGAGGTCCCGCACCTCGATTCCGCTCTTCTCGCGTGCCCGAAATTAGAATGCCCATTCCCGGGAGTGACCGTGCGCGGAACGCGCGAGTTCCATCGCATCAGGAACGCCAGGAAGAATTCATGGACCATTTCGCGAGTGAGTGCCGACTGATATTCTTGCAGCCGATGGAATTCTGAATACTCCTGAAATGTCAGGCGCCCGTGACCACCATCGGATTGCAGGGCGAATGCGCCCTCGAGCAGCGCGTCATCAATCTGCGCAACGAAAGTTAGTCCCCGGCCCGCGATGCCTGAAGCTATCGTAACGGCCAGGTCTCTCGCTTCCGGATCATCCGAGCCTTCGAGCAATTCCAGAGCAAGGCGTGCAAAGTTTTTTTCCATCATGACTCTCTCGGAAGTTTGATACATCACAACTGATCTTGAACCGAAACGGTTGGTCGCCTTATGGGAGCTTGCTATCCTGCGGCGATTCCTCCGAACGCGGGTGCCGAACCATTCTGATTTTAGTATCTCTTTAGTATCAAAGATGTGTGGACTCTAGCGGCCGCGTTCGGGCATCCTTTAGGGCACTGTTATTGAGCGGTCTGTAAGGTGCTGATGCCCCTATGAGCTCGTAACAGGATCATGAGCGGGTCTTCTTGAGTCGGCGCCGGCAGATGAGGCTGCAGGCAAGGGAGATGAAGGCATCGTGGAGTTCTGTGCGGCGTTCCCATCGGACGGCGAGCCGTTTGAACTGGTGGAGCAGGGCGAAGGGCGCTGTCACCTTGTTCAGCGGTCTGGGATGATCTTGGGGTTGTCCGTGTCCGGGGAGGGGTCCGCTCGTGTCGTCGAGCACGCCGTCGTACAAGAACCACCGTTACCCGGTCGAGGTCATCTCGCACTGTGTGTGGCTGTCCTTCCGCTTCCCGCTCTCCTTCCGTGAGGTCGAGGAGATGATGCTCGAGCGGGGTGTGGTCGTCTCCTACGAGACCATCCGCCGGTGGTGTCTGAAGTTCGGCCAGGCCTACGCCAACGCGCTGCGCCGCAGGCGCCCGCAGCCAGGCGACAAATGGCACCTCGACGAGGTCTTCGTCAAGATCGGCGGGGTGCAAAAGTACTTGTGGCGGGCTGTGGACGCCGACGGCAACGTCCTCGACATCCTCGTCCAGAATCGCCGTGACAAGGCTGCGGCCAGGCGTTTCTTCCGCCGGCTCCTGACCGCGACCGGGCAGGTGCCCAGGGTGGTCGTCACGGACAAGCTCCGGTCCTACGGGGCTGCGTGCCGTGAGGTGATGCCTTCGGTGGAACACCGTTCCCACAAGGGACTGAAAAAACCGGGCGGAGAACTCGCACCAGCCCACGAGGCAGCGGGAACGGGCGATGAAAGGGTTCCGCAGCGTCGGCGGGGCGCAGCGGTTCCTGTCGGCGTTCACCGGGATCTCACCCCACTTCCGGCCCTACCGGCACCTCATGACCGCTGGCCGGTACCGCTTGGAAATGAGGGTCCGCTTCACCATCTGGAACCGCATCACCGGCGCCACCGATATGCCCGCTGCGGCCTGAACCACAGCCGCCGCCAGCCCCCCGGTGCATCCTGACGCACCCTCAGGCGATCACGCCCTCGATAACGTGACAACACCCTCCGAGATTCGGATCCGCGTACGCATCCGCGAGCTGTCCCACCGCCACCCCTCACCAGCACTCTGCGCTGATCAAACTTCGGTGGCACGAACTTACTAATGATCAATCTTCGATGGCAAAGATCAAACTTCGATGACACAGGACACCGCAGGCTGGCTACGCGCCGGGACGGGAGGCTGACCTCGCGCAGAAATTCGAACACATGATGGAATAGGAGAGTCCGCTCACCCCAGGGAGCACGCCATGACCACCCCCACGGCACCCGCCAGACCCCAGCCCGCGGTCTGGGCACCCAGCCAGACAGGCCCGTGTGCCATCTGCCACGCTCCGACCTGCAAGTACGGGGTGGGAGCATCCCCTACCTGCGCGGCGTGCAAGCCCGCGCGGCAGGCGCAGTACAGGGGCTGAGCGGTGTCCCTGCTGCCCCCCGACCTGCCGCGCCTGCGCGTGCTGGTCACCTACCTCCGCGGGGAGCTGGGGCGCGCCGAGCGGGCACTGACCGCTGCCGAAGAAGCCGAGGCGCTCGCGGCCCGGCGTCGGCCCCCGCTGGAGCCGCCCGCATGGCTGGTAGAGCGCGGAATCGGTGTGGGCCGGCCCGCCGCCCGCGTCCACGTCGGGGGTTGCTGGGACAGCACCAAGCGCTGCACGCCAGCCAGCGCCGAGCAGGTACGCGCCCTACTCGCCGACGGCGTCCCAGCCTGCCCCCACTGCCGCCCGGATACCGCCCTTGGAGTACTCGAATGAACTGCCCATCACACCCCGAGCAAGCGGACAACGCGCGGATAACCATCCACCCGCCCGACGCGCAGGGCGGACGCCACGTCCGTGCCCACGGGACCAGCCTCGGCCGCGCCTACGGCCCCGCCGACGTCCACGAATTCCTACGCCGGGCCGGCCTCGACCCAGACGTCGTCCGCCTGGACGATCCGCTGCTCATCGAGTGGCGCGGCGGCGGGCCGGCCGTATGGTCCCAGGAGCCCGGAGGAACCTGAGTTTGCAGGTCAGCAAGCTATCTGGGGTTGTGGGGCAGGAGGTGCCGTTTCGGAATGGTGTTTCCGGCAGCGGTGGAGGCGGGCGGCCCGGGGAAGTCCAGGAGCGGTGCGTTCTGCGTCGGGATCCCTCCGTTCTGACCAGGGGAAAGGGGCCCCTCAGCTTCGACCTCTCTCAGGGTCCAGATGAGAGCGTTTACTGATCGGGCTACTGGTCATCCCCTGCCCGAAGGGCCAATCGGTTGATGAGGCCCCGGAGCCCCATCGGGCACCTTCGAAGTAGGAACAGTCCGGTTCCTCCACTTCGAAGGGTGAAGATCATGATCGAGATTGCTGGCGGAGTCTACGGTTTCGCTTCCGACGAGATCGCTGTCGTTGCTGACTGGCAGGTTGCCCTGTCCGAGGGCGACAGCGAGTAAATAGACTGCTGTGACGAGGGGCGGCTCTTTTGAGCCGCCCCTCATGCATGTCCCGGCCTGCTGCTTGGCGCCTGGGCTTGCGGCCCGGTCGGCCCGCCTCGGCGGGGTCAGTCGGGCTGGAGGGGGGTGAGGCCGGTGTGGGTGGCGCAGAAGGCGAGGGTGTCGGCTTGGAGGTTGATGAGGCGGGAGACGGCGCGGGGGCCGTGGCCGATGTCGTGTTCGGTGCGCAGGAGGACGGGGTGGTGGGGGGTGGTGGCGTGTTGGAGTGCTGCGGTGAGTTTGCGGGTGTGTGCGGCTCCGACGCGGGTGTCGTGGCGGGGGCTGGTGAGGAGGACGGCCGGGTAGCAGGTTCCCGGGTGGGTGTTGTGGTAGGGGGAGTAGGCGAGGAGTGTGGGGAGGTGGGCGGGGTTGTCGGGGTCGCCGAATTCGTCGGTCCACCAGGTTCCCAGGCCGAGGTGGGGGTAGCGGGTCATGTCGGTGAGGGCGTCGGAGCATACGGCTGCGGCGTATTGGTAGGGGTTGCGGGTGATGGCGGCGGCGACCATGAGGCCGCTGTGGGAGGCGCCTTTGATGGCGAGTTGGCGGGGGGTGGTGTGGCCTTCCGTGCACAGCCAGCGTGCTGCCGCGGCGAAGTCGGCGAACGCGTTTGGTTTGTTCATGGCGCGGCCGGCTGCATGCCAGGCGGGGCCTCTCTCGCCTCCGCCCCTGACCTGTGCGATGGCGTAGATCCCGCCGGCTTGTACCCAGGCTGTCAGTGACGGGCTGTAGCTGGGGGCGGCGGAGGCGCCGAACCCGCCGTAGGCGGTCAGGATGGCAGGCCGGGGCCCCTGGCTGTTGCCGGCCATGATCAGGTACATGGGTACCTCGGTGCCGTCCGCCGAGCGGTAGAGGACCTGCCGCACTATGGGATGCGCCCTGTCTGCCGTCTCGCTGTCATCAGCCGTGATTGGTTGCGTACGGCCTGTAGTGCTGTCGAAGGCGCTCAGCTGACGGTCCGCGAGGGCACTGTCACGTTGTCGAGGGCGTGATTGTTTGATGGTGCGTCAGGGCGTGGTGAGGTGCGAGCGGTCTGCTGTTCAGGCTGTGGCGGGCATGCCGGTGGTGCCGGTGATGTGGTTCCAGATGGTGAAGCGGACCCTCATTTCGAAGCGGTACCGGCCGGCGGTCATCAGGTGGCGGCGGGGCCGGAAGTGGGGTGAGATCCCGGTGAACGCGGACAGGAACCGCTGCGCCCCGCCGACGCTGCGGAAGCTCTTCATCGCGCGTTCGCGCTGCCTTGTCGGCTGGTGGGAGTTCTCCGCGCGGTTGTTCAATCCCTTGTGGGAGCGGTGCTCCACCGAGGGCATCTCCTCACGGTGCGCGGCCCCGTAGGATCGGAGCTTGTCCGTGATGATCACCCTGGGCACCTGCCTGGTCGTCTTCATCAGCCGGCGGAAGAAACGCCTGGCCGCAGCCTTGTCACGACGGCTCTGTACCAGGATGTCGAGGACGTTGCCGTCGGCGTCGACAGCCCGCCACAAGTACTTCCGCATCCCGCTGATCTTGATGAAGACCTCGTCGAGGTGCCATTTGTCACCCGGCCTCGGCCGTCGCCGGCGCAGAGCGTTCGCATACGCCTGCCCGAACTTTAGGCACCACCGCCGGACCGTCTCGTACGAGACGACCACACCGCGCTCGAGCATCATCTCCTCCACCTCCCGGAAGGAGAGCGGGAAGCGGAAGTACAGCCACACGCAGTGCGCGATGATCTCGGCGGGGTAGCGGTGATTCGCGTACGACGGCACCACGGACGACACGAGCGGACCCCTCCCCGGATGGGCAGCCCAAAGATCATCCCACCCCGGCTGCCGACAACGTGACAGTGCCCGGGGCGACCATCGCGATCACCCGCGCGTTCGGCTACCGCGTCACACCGACCGCGCTGCTCGCCGGCGCGGCCATCAACGCCGGAACACACGCCGCGATCGACCGCGGGGCCTTATTGCTGTGGCTGGCGAAGAAGACCGGCAAGACCGGCTACATCGAGCACTGCCAGGCGGTCCGCCTCGCCGACGACGGCACGGTCACCAAGGAGATCAACGGGCCCGGCAGCGCGTGGATGGAGCTGGACGCGGCACTCCACCGCGCCATCGGGATCGGCGCCGCCGCCGTCACCACCTGGCTCACCACCCGCCCCGGCGCCCGCCGGTGACCCGCACCCTTCGCTCCCGAGAGGACAGCTGAGATGGCGAGCCCGAAGGCAACGAACCCGCCCCGGAACGAGTGCACGCAGTGCTGGTACCACGCCTACGCCAGCCGCGAAGCGCACGCCGGACTCGGCCCGCGTGAGGACTGCCCGCAGTGCGTGGACCACATGAAGAACGGCCACCCCGCCCACATGATCGTCCGCTGATGGCCGCCGCCCTGCTCACCGACCACGCGGTCCAGCGCCTGACCGGAGCTGCCCGCACCCCTCACCCGCAAGGAGTCCGCATGAACACGCCGACCTTCCCGTACCTGCCGGACAGCTGCCTGGTGGTCCTGATCGGGGCCAGCGGCGCAGGCAAGTCGACGCTTGCAGCCACCTGGCCCGCCTCCCGGGTCCTCTCACTCGATGCACTGCGCGAGACGGTCAGCGACGACGCGGGCGACCAGGACGCGACCGGCGACGCCGTCGCCGCCCTGCACCTGCTCCTGGAGGCCCGGATGCACCGGCGCCGGTTCACCGTCGTGGACGCCACGAACGTCACCCCCGCCTCCAGGGCGCCGCTGGTCGCCGCGGCCAAGCGGCACAACATGCCCGCCATCGCAGTCATGGTCTCCACCCCGGTCACCGTGTGCGTGGAGCGCCAGGGCCCGCGGCCGGCCAACCGGACCGTGCCCGACGACACCGTCCGCGCGCAGCACACGGCGATGGTCCGCTCTCACCCGAAGCTGCTGGCCGAGGGCTTCAACGAGGTCCACTTCTCCGACAGCCTGTGCCAGTTACTCCCGTTCCTCCAGCGGCTGGGCGATGCCCGGCAGGCCGACCTCGGGCTGGACGGCGGCGACGGCCTGGGCGAGATGCTGCTCGTACGCCGGGTGTTCGGCGCCGAGGTTCTCCCGCTGTGGCGGTGGAAGCCCGGCTTGACGGCCGCCGGCGGAGACCGCGTCGCGGAGATCCGCCTCGGCCAGCAGTACCTCACCCTTGCGTTCCGGCCGAACGTCGACGGGCAGGGCGACTACGGCTTCGACGTCGCGCTGCCCTGCCCCCACGACGACGAATGCAACGGCTGGGCCTGGGCGCCCGCGTACAGCGTCACCTGCCTCGCCCGCGCCCTGGCCGGCGAGCTGGACGACAGCGAGGACAT
>NZ_JBQPXG010000002.1:0-4765000 GCF_052244475.1 Streptomyces sp. IBSNAI002
AGAGCCCCCGTACAGCCGCATAGGTGAAAGAGGGGCGGCCACTGCGCCGCCCCTCCCGCATGACCTGCGCGGCGCAATCGACAGCCCTGCGGGCTGGCCCGCCCCCTATGTGCCCTTCGGGCACGGGCGGGCTGGCTGCCCTCCGGGCAGGTCGCTCCGCTCCCGGGCCCCTTTGAAGGCGCTTCGCGCCGGGGGCCCGCCCCTGCGGGGCAAAGGAAGAAGCCCGAGCCGGGCTGATTGGGCCGGCGGCGGGCTTACCTCGATGGCGACGGAAAGGCGCGGTAGGCCCGCTGTTCGGCCCGGGTGTTGTCCGCGCCGGTGTTCCCGAGGGCCCAGGCTGCCTCGAGGATGTCCTCATGCAGCCACAGGGGCGCGGTTGATGGGGCTATTTGGATTTCCCCGCCCGGTACTCGGGGTGGCCTCAGAGTTGCTCGGCTTGACTCCCCAGGCAGACTCGCGCTGATCTGCGGCTGGGCGCCAGGAGGGCGGCCCCGGCTCATCGACACCGTGCTGCTCTCCGAACGTCCCCCCTCGCTTGAGAACCGGATCAAGTGGGGAGAGGAGTAGCCCTGGCCGTTTCCAGGAATCGCCATCACCGAGGAGCTCGACGGGCCGTCACGAGAGATCGCGGTTAGCTTAACCCGCCGGAGTGGTGGCGCAGTAGAGGTCCAGCTCTGCGTAGCCACCCGGCGTCGTGTAGGTGATGGAAGTGGGGAAACCCCTGCCATCTGTCGTGAGGCTGTTCACCGTCGTACCCGCTGGCGCGATGAAGTTGACGCCGCGGACGCCGACGTTTCCACCGACGCTCTCAGCGATGAACGGGTGATCGTTCGGGCAGCCTGTGTTGATGGCCACCTGCGCCTGTCCGGCGGGGTCCGTGCCGGTGAAGAGAGGCACGACGACTACATTCTGGGGCGCGGTGAGGGACGCCGGCGAGACGACGTTGTGGCCGGCGCCAATGGTGCCGTGGTCACCGATGCTGATGTCACGGCAGGCGCTGATGGCGTGGGTGCCGGTGGTGTTGATGTTGCAGTTGACGGGGGTGTTGTCGTGGCCGTCGTTGTTCTCTGCCTGAGCACTGCCAGCCAGACAGAGACCGCTGGCAAGAACTGCGGCAGCAGCGGCGAGGGAGCGGCGAGCGTAACGCATGGGGGTGCCTCTCATCCAAACTTGTTGGCGACCTCAAGATTTTGACGTGCCGCTGTCCATTCGGGCGGGACGCAGCGCTGAAAGGCAAGGCAAATTCACTCCCATGAGAGCTCGTAACAGGATCATGGCCGGTGGTTCTTGAGTCGTCGCCAGCAGGTGAGGCTGCTAGTGGTCCTCGCCTTCACGGGTCAGGCCGTCACCCGATCGGTGTCCACTCTGAAAAGGCTCAATTACCAGTCCCGCCCGACAACCGAAACGGCCCGCCGAACCAGGCGGTGGACCGTCAAGAAAGATCGAGGTCAAGGGCCTGTAACTGTCACGGCAGCTGTAGTTCCGTGATCGTTGGGTCATCGTCGCTGGTCACGTCGTTTCGGCGGCTGTGATGTTGTTCCAGCGACGGTGGGCCTCGGCTGCCTGGAACTGATGGTGACGGCGCCAGGTGGACCAGTGCAGCAGGTGGTCGCGATCGCGGCGGGGCTGGGGCAGCGCGGTGATCCGTAGTAGGCGCAGGAGTTCGCGGGCGCTGGCCGGGACGAGTTTGGTGTCTGTGGTTCCGGCTGCGTTCACAGTGGTGCGGGCGCGGGTGATCGCGAGGACGGCGGTGGCGAGCATGCTGATCAGGGTCCAGCGCATCCAGGAGTTCCAGCAGGTGGTCTGGCCCTGGTCGAGGCCGCAGATGCCCTTGGCGAGCTGGAAGTCTTCTTCCACTCGCCATCGGCAGCACACCACGTCCACAAGATCGGCCAGGGTGACGGGGCGGGCCGAGTGGCAGCGGTAGAAGGAGAGCTCGCGGGTATAGCGGTGGCGGCGCACGAGCACAAAGGAGCGCCCCGGCTCTTGGTCGTCGGGGGTGTCGTCGGGGTGGATGTCGAGCATGGCCCAGTCGTAGTGGCGGTCGCCTTTCAGGCCTTGGCCGGTGCGTAGGCGCATCCAGTTCTTCCTCGGGACGCGGGTGGCCAGGTCGGTGACGCTCATGCGGCCGATGGCTGTGTCCACTCGGTGGTCGCAGCGGACGGCGAGGGCATAGTCGAAACCGAGGGCGCGGGCAGTAAGTCGCAGTTCGCGACTGCCGTAGACCTCGTCGCCGGCCAGCCACCGGGCCGGTATGCCCAGGCCCCGGGCGCGGGTGAGCATGTCGGCGGCGAGCTGGGGCTTGGTGGCGAAGGCGAGGTCGTCGGGGACATGGGTGAGCAGCCGGCGTTCCTCGTCCGCGGTCCACTCCCTGCTGAAGTACAAGGTCCGGTCGATGGGGGCGTGTCCGTGCCGGCTTGCGTAGGTGAGGTGGACGGCGACCTGGCACAGACCGATGCCGCCGAGGGCCCCGGAGTACTGGTGGGCTGCCCCGACGCAGTCGGTGGAGGACTTCTCATCGCCGGTCTCGTCCACGATCAACACCGCGTCCGGGGCAGCGAGTTCACCTGCTGTCCAGGCTGCGATCCGGTCCCGGGCGGTGTCATGGTCGACCATCGCGCGGGACAGGAAGTGCTGCAGCCGATGGGGACCACGGTGCCCCAGCGCCTCGGCCAGGGTCCAGCAGTTGCGGGTGTCCAGCTCCATGAGCAGCGCCTCGCACATCTCCCCGGCCAGAGCACGCGGCCCCGGGCGCTCGAAGCAGTCCGCGATCTGCCCGCACGCCGCCCCAAGCACCGTCGCCCATGCCAGCTCGGCTACCGTGGCTTCCACGGCCACCTGATCCTGTCGAGTCTTCACAAACCGCCATGATCATGGTGGCCGCACCCATGCCTACAAGCACCCCCACCACCGCTGACCAGCACCGACGCAACAGCGATCAAGAACTACAGCTGCCGTGACTGTGAAGGAGACAGCCCCTTCGTAGGTCCCTGGCCCGCTTGCAGAAACCCAGGTGCACGAAAATGCGGTGTTGGGATTTGCGTCGAATGGGCAGCTAGCCAACGGCCCACCTTCCGATACGGACGCAATAGCTGTAAATTCAAATAGTCCGCCAGTTGGCGCGATGGCCCGGTAGGCGCAGCGCGGAGTTGACCGACATCGTTTTTCCGGATCCGGCGGGTCCGTAGACGCCCATCATGGCCTTGGCGTCGATGACGGCTTCGATGTGTCGCGTGTGGTCAGCAGGGTGTCGGTGCCCACCAACTGTGCCTGTTCCAGGTCCATGAAGGGGTTTGAGGCGCCCCGAACCTTCCGGACAGTGGTCCCACTACGGTGGGACCACTCGGAAAGGGAAGTCGGTTGTCGCAGAAACGCAGGAAATTTAGCCCGGAGTATCGGGAAGAGGCCGTGAAGATGGTGATCGAGACGTCGCGTCCGGTCGCCCAGGTCGCCCGGGAACTCGGACTCGTTGAAGGAACTCTGGGAAACTGGGTCAACGCATACCGTCGTGAGCATGATGGCGAGGAGCCGGAACTCACGCTCGACGAGCGCGCCCGCCTGCGGGAGCAGGAACGAGAATTGCGCGAGCTGCGACAGAAAGTCGCTTTCCTGGAAAAAGTTGCAGCGTACTTCGCCAAGGACCCTCGGTGAGCGACAAGTTCGAGTTCATCGATGCAGAGTACGCAATATTTACCACGAACACTGAAGACACGGTGCCGGTTGCCAAGATGTGCGACTGGCTGGAAGTATCCCGCTCCGGCTTCTACGAATGGCGGAGCAGGCCGATTTCAGCGACTGCCCGGCGACGGGAGGATCTGAAATTGCTGATCACCAAGTCGTTCGAGGATTCTGACGAAACCTACGGCTACCGTCGGGTCCACGCCGACCTGTCCGCGTGGGGCGTCCCCTGCGGACCCGAGCTCGTGCGTGACCTCATGCGGGAACTGGACCTCCAGGCGTGTCAGCCACGACCGTGGCGCCACAGCCTCACCGAGAACGACGGCTCCGCCGGCCCGATCCCTGACCTCGTGAACCGCGACTTCACCGCCGACGCACCCGGCCGCAAAATGGTCGGCGACATCACATACATTCCAACCTGGGAAGGCTGGGTATTCCTCGCCACCGTCATCGACTGCCACACCAAAGCCGTCATCGGGTGGGCCATGGACGACAACTACAAGACCCCACTTATCGAAGCAGCCATCAAAATGGCAGCACGCAACCACCCACTCGCCGAAGACGCCATCTTTCACTCGGACCGCGGCAGCAATTACACCTCGACCCAGTTCGCCAATACACTGACCGGGCTAAGAATCCGGCAATCCGTTGGCCGGACCGGGATCTGCTACGACAATGCCATGGCGGAATCATTCTTCGCGACCCTGAAAAATGAACGTGTCCACCGGACCGTATACCCCACCCGAGAACACGCCTACCGCGACATCGCCCGCTACATAGAGGTCCGCTACAATACGAAGCGCCGTCACTCGGGACTCGGGTACCGGACCCCACGAGAGGTCCACGACGAGTACCTGAACCAGCAGCTCGCAGCCTGAATTTGCTAATTAGCAGCTGTCCGGAAAACGCGGGGCCCCTCACCTTCCGCAGCCCCGGCGGAGCGCAGCGGTTCCTGTCCGCGTTCACCGGGATCTCACCCCACTTCCGGCCCCACCGCCATCTGATGACCGCCCGCCGGTACCGCTTCGAGATGGCGGTCCGCTTCACCGTCTGGAACCAGATCACCAGCGCCATAGGCATGCCCGCCACGGCCTGAAGCACGCCCACCACCGGGCCTCAGCGCACCCTGATGCACCATCAAAAGATCATGCCGCCAACAATGTGACAACGCCCTTCCGGCTCCGCCTCCAGGACCAGCCCGCTCCGCGGGCAGGTGACCGAAGTCCACTGTCGTCCGTATGCCGATTCCTGTCAGCCGGCTGACAAGCAGCTTGGGACAGGGACAGCTTTCCCAAGGTTCACGATGAGACCGGTACAGGCTGTGTGCTTCAGTTCAACTGCCGGATTAAGACTGGAATCGTGACACTCCACCAATACACCCAACCGAACCACACCACGGCCCGCCTCCCCCCCCCACACACCCACACACCCACAAAATACAAACACCACACTCACCGCCAAAAAGGAGAAACGGGATGCGCTATAGGCACCCGGCACTCGCCATCGCCACAGCCCTCCTCGCCCTCACCGGCCTCGGCACCACCGCACACGCCGACAACAACCGTGACAACAAGGACGGGGGGAAACTCTGCGTCATCGAAGTTAAGGGCGACCACAACCACAACGCCTGCGGCAACATCAAATACGGCCACAACGCCACCACCGGACAGGGGCACAGCGTTACCACAAGTGGAATTACCGCTCCAGCCACAACAAATTACTTCAATATTCAAAACATGACAAGCGATGAGCTGATCATTTATTCTTATTCGGGGCCGTGGGTAAGCGCGCCTGGACTTCCGGTGGAGATCATGGCGGGCGAAACTGATAGTTCCAACTTCTTCGCCTGGACGCCCGGAACAACTGCCTCAATCTCCCTTGTCGGCAATGCCTTTTACACTGTGACTGTGTCATCAGCAGGTGTGCCGAGTTGCCAGCAGCAGGGAGCCTGCACCATTTCCAGCGGGCAGGGCACACAAAGCAACCCCTGGATTTTGAGCATCGCGGGACCGTGAAAAGGGGGCCTGTAAAAGGAACGGCTCTTACAAGATTTTCGTAGCCGGTGATCGCTACTGAAATTGAATGCGTGATGTCGGTCAACCGTCGATGATCAGGCCGGTGCCGGCGAGGCAGCCGTCGATGAGGTCTGGGTGGTGCTGGATCTGTTTGAGCCGGTGCTTCACGGCCCGGGTGATCTGGTTGAGGTCGGCTGCGGCGAGGTTGCCGATGTCGCGTTTGACCAGCGACCACACTCCTTCTTGGGGGTTGAGGTCCGGCGCATAGGTGGGCAGCTGGAAGACGGTGAGCCAGTCGGCGTTCGCGGCGATGAACTCCCGCAGCGGCTTGGTCAAATGGAGGCTGACGTTGTCCCAGACCAGGACGATCGGGCCGCCGAGCTGGATCCGGGCGCGGACGAGCAGGTCTCGGAAGTCGCGCCAGCCGAAGCCCTTCGGCTCGCCTGTGCGGCCCCGGTACTCGCGGATCCGGTAGATCAGGCGGGACGGCACTGTCACGTTATCGAGGGCGTGATCGTTTGATGGTGCGTCAGGGCGTGGTGGGGTGCTGGCCGGTCCGTTGTTCAGGCTGTGGCGGGCATGCCGGTGGCGCCGGTGATCTGGTTCCAGACGGTGAAGCGGACTCTCATTTCGAAGCGGTACCGGTCGGCGGTCATCAGGTGCCGGTGGGGCCGGAAGTGCGGTGAGATCCCGGTGAACGCGGACAGGAACCGCTGGGCTCCGCCGACGGTGCGGAATCCCTTCATCGCGCGTTCACGCTGCCGAGTGGGCTGGTGCGAGTTCTCCGCCCGGTTGCTCAACCCCTTGTGGGAGCGGTGTTCCACCGAGGGCATCACCGCCCGGTGCGCAGCCCCGTAAGAGCGGAGCTTGTCCGTGACAACCACCCGGGGCACCTGACAGGTGGTGGTGAGGAGCCGGCGGAAGAAACGCGTGGCCGCGGCCTTGTCGCGACGGTTCTGGACCAGGATGTCCAGGACGTTGCCGTCCTGGTCGACGGCCCGCCACAAGTACCTTCTGCACCCCGCGGATCTTGACGAAGACCTCGTCCAGATGCCATTTATCGCCCGGCCGCGGGCGCCTACGGCGCAGCGCGCTGGCGTAGGTCTGGCCGAACTTCAGACACCACCGCCGGATGCTCTCGTAGGAGACGACGACGCCCCGTTCGAGCATCATCTCCTCGACCTCACGGAAGGAGAGCGGGAAACGGAAGCACAGCCACACACAGTGCGCGATGACCTCGGCCGGGTAGCGGTGATTCGCATAGGACGGCGTCCTCGACGACACGATCGGGCCCCTCCCCAGACAGACCAACCTGAAGATCATCCCACCCCGACACCGACAATGTGACAGTGCCGTGGTTCTTGTACGACGGCGATGCAGACGACACGGACCCCACCCCTCACCGGACACCCACAACCCCAAGATCATCCCAGACCGCCGAACAAGGTGACAGTGCCTGCGGGGGCCATATAGGCCCGCACCCCCGGCGCAAGCTGGAGGTGCGGGCCTATTCGTGCTTCTGAAGCTACCTAGCTGGTTGCGCCGTTGTACGGCCGGAAGACTCGGTGCCCTGGGACCGCCCGATGGGGCGGCCGACTTCACCAACCGCCGCCCGGGGTACAAGCCCCGGTCGTTCGCCCGAAGCGTTTTCAAAACCCGGTTTTGAAAGCCGTGCCTTCCCGCCGAGGTGCCCCCGCTCAGCCTGGCGTTTCAAAACCCGGTTTTGAACGGACCCGCCGAGGAGTCGTTGGCAGGGAGGTCATACGTGGCATCCTGTCCCGGTCCGCTAGTACCGGCCCACCTGGGCCGGGAAGCATACGGAGCATCAGGAGCACCACCTATGGCACGGATCACCGCGCTCATCAACCGCAAGGGTGGAGTCGGAAAGTCGACTCTCACTGTGAACACTGCGGCCATCACCGCCCACGTACTGGGCGCATCCCCCGAAGGCGACCCTGACTACGTCGCCGCAGTCTCCGCTGACCCCCAGGGCTCCACCACTTGGTGGTCACAGCGCGTCGGCGACGACCTCCCCTTCTCCTTCGAGCAGATCAACTCCAGAGACGATCTGGAGCTCTTCTCTCAACTCAAGAAGTCCCGGAAGGTCAGGCACGCCTTCATCGACACCCCCGGCTGGATGGACCTGCCCGAGGACGAGAAGGAAGAAGCCGGCGACCCGTTCGGCCAGAGCACCGCAGCCGACGCAATGCGAGCGGTGCTGGCCAACGCCGACGACATCATCGTCCCCATCGAGCCCGAGCCGCTCGGCTTCATGCCCACACGTGACACCATTGAGGAAGTGGTCAAGCCGCTCGGCATCCCCTACCTCGTCGTCATCAACAACTGGGACCCGCGCGACGGAGAAGCCGACCTGGATCAGACCAAGGACTTCATCCGCGCGCAGGGCTGGAACCTCGCCAACACCGTGGTCCGCCACTACAAGGTCCACACCCGGGCGGCACTGGAAGGCACCGTCGTGACCCAGTACAAGAAGAACAGGGTCGCCATGGAGGCACGCGAAGACTTCTACCAGCTCGCCCTGGAACTTGGGGCCGGTAAGAAGGACCGCCGCTGATGGCCGCCGCAAAGAAGCCCTGGGCGGACCTTCTCGAGGGTTCGGGCAAGCCCGGCAGCAAGCAAACCACCGCCAGTGACGCCGCCAAGCCCGAGGCTCCACCGACCACGGTGTACATGCACACGCTCGTCGGCAACCCGGACAACCCGCGCACCGACCCCGACTACACAGACGAAGACCCTGAGTTCCGAGAACTCAAGGAGTCCATGAAGTCCGTCGGTCAACTCCAGCCCGCCGTGGCCATGTCCCGTGAAGCGTTCCTCCGTACCAAGCCCGAGCACCGCACCCGCGTTGGAGATGCCGAGTGGATTGTCATCCTGGGCAACCGCCGATTCCACGCAGCCAAGCAGCTCGGCTGGACCAAGTTCGAGATCCGGGTGCGGGACCGATTGGCCAGCGGAGACGACGACAAGGTCGACGAGGCTGTAGTCATCGAGAACATCCACCGCAAGAACATCGCCCCCTACAAGGAGGCAGAGTTCCTCCAGCGGATGGTTGAGCGACACAGCTCGCAGGAGAAGGTCGCCGAGCGCATCGGCAAGTCCCAGATGTACGTCTCCAACCGGCTCAGCCTGCTCAACCTCACTCCCGAACTGGGCGAGGCCGTCGACACCAAGCAGCTCAAGGTCAAGACAGCGGAACGCATCGCCAAGATCGAGGACCCTGAGCAGCAGAAGGCTGTCGCGGCCGAAGAGATCCGCAAGGCTCAGCAGCCTCGAGCTCCACGCAAGCGCTCGCCTGCCGCGGCAGCGGCGCCAGTTCAAAACCCGGTTTTGAAACCCTCGCTCGACACGGACACGAGCAGCAGTGGTCCAGCGACCGTTGTGACGACTCAGGAGAGTCACGCGATCGGCCGTGTCCCTGAGCCCCGGCCGACCCCAGCACCAGCGGAGAGCACCCCTGCCGGTGTACTCCCCTGGCACGATGGCGCCGCCGTGATGGATGCCGCCTTGCAGAGGCTTACTCCAGAGCAGCGGAGCGCATTCATGCTCCGCTACTTCCACCGAAGCAGCGGAGTGGAAGCCGTCATCACGGACATGAGAGGGAAACTTCCCGCACATGACCGAACCTCACTGGCAGTCATCCTCCAGCAGGTAGCCGCCGGCCTCCTGAGAGACGCATAGCCCACAGAAGGAGCCCCAGCCCACAGGCCAATCACGAAAGTGGGCTGGGGCTCCGTTGTGTCCAGGGCAGGGGACCGGATTCTGCACCGTCCCGGTTAGATCGTGTTGGATGGGGCGCACGGGGATCACCCATCTGCCGTTACCGCGGGAAGCCGACAGCCCCCTTCCGTACTTTCGTGGCAAGCCCCCCAGAAACCCCTGTAAGGCAGCAGTATCTGGCCTCTTGTGGTGTGCGGAGGAGGGTCCGTCAAACGGCGCGGGGGAGCTTGTTACCAGTGTCCGCGTCGAATGCCTCCCCTGTAGGGGACAGGCGGATCGTGCGGAACGTCCCCTTCTCCCCTTGCTTCCAGTTCTTCCCGCCGATCTCTATCCGCACCGTCACATCAGCCAGGGGGTCGGTCACCGGCAACTCAAGCTCGGGGCTCCTCGTGTACCGGTCCTCCCCGCGAGTACTGGAGGCATTCGCCCCCGCGGCCTCGATACGCAGGTATTTGGCATCGGGGTCGAAGTACGTCCGCAGTTCCACGATGACGTGGTCGTGATCCCGGGTCCACCGCGCGAGCACGTCCGCCTCGACGTCGTCAATCGTCAGCTTGCCGCCCGATGTCCCTTTGTAGGCGGCTACTTTCTGCTGCCTTGCCTCGTCTTTCCTGTCAGTCTCGGCTTTATGCCATACGCCGACGGTGGTGAGGGCCAGTGCGGCGACTACGGCCGCGAAGAGCCAGGGTCGCCGGCGCTTCCCGGTGGGTTCCGCCCCCTCCATGTTCTGCGTGGGGTTGGGGGGCAGGGGATCCCGGTGCTCTGCCTGTGGCCTGCTCCTGTCCACGGGTTCTTTGTCCCACCACTCGATGTCTCCGCCCATGCGGGTGACGGTAGCCCGTAGCTGGGTGGCCGTGTCGGGCCTTCCGCCAAGCTCCGCGACCACGGCGCGGGTCGAGAGCCACGACAGGGCTTCGCTGGAGTTGATGCCGTAGGCGCGGATGTCCTGGGCTTCGCCGATCACGGCCAGCTCGGATGCTTCGGCGTACCGGCCGCTTCTCGCGGCGTGCACTGCTTCGTAGTGCCGGCTGTCGATGACGGTGTCGGGCATGTCGAAGTCCCAGCCTTCTTTCCTGCCGCTGGTCTGTGCGGCGGGGGTCAGCAGGTAGTCGTCCAAGTCGACGCCGGCTCGCTCCGGCCCCGTCTCCTCCTCAAACTCCTCTTCGACTTCCGCGACGGGGTCGGTGAGGGTCTGCTGTGCCTGGCGGCGTCGGGAGGATGTATCGGTGAGCGTCGTTTCGTCGTCTTCGAGGATGGTCTTGACGATGTCCAATGACCCGCCTGTCTTCGAACGACGGGATAGGGGCCGCTCGTTCGCCCTGATTTCACGGTTGGTAATCGCCAGCCGGGTGCCGGCGTGAATTGCCTGACCCGCCGATACCGCGCCGCCCCGCCACGGCGCGGATCCGGCCTCTTCGACCGCCTGGCAGCCGCCTCAGGCGATCCGCTGCCTGCCAGGAAGGTGACAGCACCGTGTGGCACACAACACCCGCCCCCAGAACGGCTGGAGACTACCCACCGGCAGAACAAACAGGCACAAAATGCAGCACGGGACAAAGGACACAATTTTCGATGGCTACCGCCCCCGCCCGCACCACCGCACGCCGCGTACGCACCCAGACCCTCGCCGCCGCCCTCGCCCTCCTCGCCGGCCTCGCACTCCCCGCAGCCTCACCCGCCTGGGCGGATGACACCCCCACCTGCGGGGCAGCCACCGCCAAGGGCGGCACCGTCACCATGACCGGCAACACCACCAACCCCGACGGCAGCACCACCGTCACCTGCACCTACACCGGCCTCACCAACCCCGACAACACCCCCACCACCGGAGCCGCCGGCGGCGGCGAATTCACCCTCACCATCCCCGACCGCACCACCACCCTCACCATCACCGAAGCCACCGGAGCCAAAGGCGGCGACCCAGTGCCAGACGGTCGCGGCCCCGGCGGCGCGGGTGGAACCGTGACCGGCACACTCAACGTCACCCCCGCGCAGACCCTCACCCTCCGAGTCGGAGCCCCCGGACAGAACCGTCCCCAGGAGACATTTCCCACTGACCAGACAGGGGGATACAACGGCGGGGGAAGCGCCTTGCACTCCGAGGGCGCTTCCGGTGGAGGAGCCACCACCATCTGCACCAGCACCGACTGCACAGTGGACAGCTACCTTTTGGCTGCTTCCGGCGGCGGTGGTGCAGCAGGATTGAACTCGGCGGGTGGGAACGGCAATGGCCTCGGTGGGATCGGATCAGGCGGCGGCAGCAGCGGTTCTCCCGGCGGTGGATTTGGTACAGGGGGCGGTCAGGGAGGCATCGGCTTCAACCGGGATCTCGGTACGACGCATCCGGGAGGCGCCGGCGGCGATCCCGGCGTTCACACGGCAGGAGGAGGGGGCGGAGGAGGCATGGTGCTCGGCGGCGGTGATCCCACTCCGGCCAGCGGCGGGGGCGGAGGAGGCAGCACACCCGGCGGCCCCGGCCAGGGCGACAACGCCCCCGGACAGCCCGGCCAGCTAGGCGAAGGCGGGGATGCCTCCTTCCCTGGAAACATCGGTACCGCCGGTGCCGGTGGCGGCGGATACTACGGCGGCGCAAGCGGCGGACACTCAGACACTGCGTCGGGCGGCGGTGGCGCGGGTTCGTCCTATATCCGCGACAACGTCGCCACCGCCACCGCCACCACCGCCGCACTGACCGCGACCCCGCGGATCGAGCTCACCTACACCATCCCCGCCGCCCCCCTGGTAGTGACCTGGGCCGACAACCTGCCCGTAGGCACCATCGGCACCCTCTACAACGCTGACACCGTCACCAGCACCACCGGCGGCACCGGGGAACTGACCTACAGCCTCAGCGACGGCACCCTCCCCACCGGCCTCACCCTGGTCCCCGCCACCGGCGCCATCACCGGTACCCCCACCACTGCGGGCGACTACACATTCACCGTCACCGCGACCGACAGTGCGACCCCCGCACAGACGGCATCCCACCAGTTCACCCTCCACATCAACGCAGCCACCACCAGCACCACCGTGCTGTCCTCGCTGAACCCCTCCACGTTCGGGGAAAGCGTCACCTTCACCGCCACCGTCACCGACGGCCCCACCACCCCCACCGGCACCGTCACCTTCAAGGACGGCGCGACCGTCCTGGGCACCAGCCCCCTGACCGGCGCCGGCACCGCCACCTTCGCCACCAGTGCCCTGGCTGTCGGCTCCCACGCCATCACCGCCACCTACAACGGCGACCCCACGCATGCCGCGTCCACCAGCGCGGTACTCAACCAGCAGGTCAACGCCGGCGCCGTCTCCACCTGCGCCACGCCCGTGTCCGTGCTGCAGCAGCGCGGCTACAACATCATCCAGGGCAACGGTGCCGGTAACCAGCTCGTCGGGACCGACGGCATGGACGCGATCTTCGGTAACGGCGGGGGTGACCAGATCTTCGGCCGCGCCGGCAACGACCTCCTCTGCGGAGGCGACGGCAACGACCAAATCCGAGGCGAAAACGGCGACGACCGCATCGAAGGCGGCAACGGCCCCGACCAAATCCGCGGCGACAACGGCAACGACCAGCTCTTCGGCGACGCCGGCACCGACCAAATCTTCGGCGGCAACGGCAACGACACCCTCCAAGGCGGCACCGACGCAGACCAGAACTTCGGCGAAGCCGGCAACGACACCCTCAACGGCGGACC
Organism: Streptomyces sp. IBSNAI002; assembly: GCF_052244475.1. Lineage (NCBI taxonomy): Bacteria > Bacillati > Actinomycetota > Actinomycetes > Kitasatosporales > Streptomycetaceae > Streptomyces > Streptomyces sp. IBSNAI002. Next base: position 13,127 of record NZ_JBQPXG010000002.1, read on the forward strand.
CGGCCTAAACACCAACAACGGCGGCACCGGCACCAACACCTGCACCAACCCCACCACCGGCACCGGCTGCAACAACTAACACCACCAGAACCCGAAACAGCAGCCAAAACAGCAGATAACCACCCAAAAAACAGCAAGGGCCAGACACCCCAACCCCCGCGGGCGCCTGGCCCTTCGCACACCGTCCCGTACCCGCCCCCAACCCAGCCCCCAGCCCCCCGGACCCCGGCCAATCCGAACCAGCCCCAGCCGGGAAGACCACCCGCCCGGAACACCACGACATTCGGGGCATTTTTCCGATTAACTGTCAGTTTGCGGATGTTTTGGGGAAGGTTGAAGGCTGATCCGGGCGGGCTGCCAAGCCTGCCTGTCCGACCCTCGTGAGGACATGCGCGTGAACTTTTCGACGAAGCTGGCCATGACCCTGCCCAGCGTGATCCTGGCCACCGCCTTCGCCGCCGGACCCGTATTCGCCGCGGACACCCCCCAGCCCCAGCCGGCGCCCCCGACGAGCAGCCACTGGGTCGGAGGCGACCAGCAGAACGGACACGGCGCCATCCACATGGGATCCGGCTCAGGCCACGTACTCGGCAGCATCAGCCACACCGTCGTCGTGGGCGACAACCTCTGCGGACCCGGGTGGCACTCAGTCCCGTCCTCCACCCCGCCCTACTACGCATGCGTACCCGGCAACTGAGACAAAACCCCCGACCGCCGCTGGCATCGACTGACACCCACCACGCGGACCCCTCGACCTGACCTCGAGACCGTGACCACCCACCAGCCCCCTCAGCAGCCCCTCAGCGGCCTCCGAACGGGCCCCTGGGGGGCCTCCAAGCGGCTGTGGGCCAAGCCCTACCCTCCGCCAACCCTGACCACCAGCGGTCAAAGCAACAGATAAGAGCCAAAAAGCGACAAAGCCAGGCACCCCCGCCCCGAGAGGCGGGGGTGCCTGGCTACGCTCACGATCACCACCGCCACCGAAATCCCAGAACCCCGGAAAACAGGACAACGGGAAGGTTGCCCCGCGGGCTACCGGGCAAGCCGCTACCCGCCGCCCTATTCGGCTCCCTCGTCGGCGCTGTGTCTTCGTTTGATCCGAAGACTGATTCGAGTTCTTCGCGGGTGTGTACCAGGTGGTACGCCCGCGCTTCTCACCCTCGGGGAAGGATTCGCCACGCCTGGCCATCTGGGACGGCACTGTCACCTTGTTCGGGCGGTCTGGGATGATCTTGGGGTTGTGGGTGTCCGTGAGGGGTGGGGTTCGTGTCGTCTGCGTCGCCGTCGTACAAGAACCACCGCTACCCGACAGAGATCATTTCCCACTGTGTGTGGCTGTACTTCCGCTTCCCGCTCTCCTTCCGTGAGGTGGAGGAGATGATGCTCGAGCGGGGTGTGACCGTCTCCCACGAGACCATCCGCCGGTGGTGCCTGAAGTTCGGCCAGACCTACGCCAACGCCCTGCGCCGCAGGCGCCCGCAGCCGGGCGATAAGTGGCACCTGGACGAGGTCTTCATCAAGATCCGCGGGGTGCAGAGGTACTTGTGGCGTGCCGTCGACGCCGACGGCAACGTGCTCGACATCCTGGTGCAGAACCGGCGGGACAAGGCCGCGGCCAGGCGTTTCTTCCGCAGGCTCCTCACCACGACCGGGCAGGTGCCCAGGGTGATCGTCACGGACAAGCTCCGCTCCTACGGGGCTGCGCACCGGGAGGTGATGCCCTCGGTCGAGCACCGCTCCCACAAGGGATTGAACAACCGGGCGGAGAACTCCCACCAGCCCACCAGGCAGCGGGAACGCGCGATGAAAGGATTCCGCAGCGTCCGCGGGGCGCAACGCTTCCTGTCCGCGTTCACCGGGATCTCACCCCACTTCCGACCCCACCGCCACCTCATGACCGCCGGCCGGCACCCCCTCGAAATGAGAGTCCGCTTCACCATCTGGAACCAGATCACCGGCACCACCGGCATGCCCGCCACAGCCTGAACAGCAGACCGCTGGCACCTCACCACGCCCTGACGCGCCATCAAACGACCACGCCTCGATAACGTGACAGTGCCCAACGGCTCAATGCGCGAGAACTATGACTGCGGTGGCAAGAGTGAGATTATACATGGAATGGTAAAGGAGATATGTAATTCTGTCAGAGCGAGGATTCCTGAACACGAGGGCTCTCACGGCGACCATCCAACACAATATGGCGATGATCCAGTCGCAGAAAATTGTCACAAGAACCTGCGCCACGGGCAGGTGCAAATAGATACCCGTGGAGAAACGCAGGCAAACACACCATGACCACGAAAAACCAAATGCGCACCGGCCAGTGACCGAGCATGAGAGCGAGAGTGCGTCGCCCGATGCGGCGGTCCCCGTCCATATCGCGGACATCCTCGAAAATCAACGCCAGATTGAATCCGATCGAGACTGTCAGCACCCACGTCCAGCCCGTCCTGTCAATCGGGCCGACCAACTGCCACGCCGCCGCGAGCTGTGCAATCGTGCCGAGAAGCATTGCCACGGGTTTCACGTAGAAATACTGCCGCGGGTGCGAGAGCAAGTTGAGAAATACCGTTACTCCTTGCCACAGAAGAGTCCATTCAATCGTTCCGCTCAGGAAGCCGAGAAGAGTGTAGATCGGCATTGCCAACCAGAAGCGGTGCATGGCTTCGGAAGGAGTCAACAAGCCCATTGGAATAGGCCGGTGCGGCTTATTTACTCTGTCCTCCTCTGCGTCGCGCGCCTGGTTTGATGAATCGAATATGTATAGATATGCGACGAAGAGCACCAGGCTGATGCAGATGCTCTCAACCGAATCCACCCAGCCCTTTCGGAAATACCCGCATGCTGCAGCCGTGAAGGTTACCGCGGCTCCGATCGCCAGACAGTTGTCGGCGAGCATCCTGACCGTGATCTGAACTTCACGCTCAAGTCTTTTGGCAATGTCCCGAATTCTGATCATAGTGCCCTGGATTCGGCGATGACTCGGCTTCCTTGCGCGCCAGGTGGTTAATTCTCATTTTTCCATCCTGTGCGCTGGTCGATGGATTGATGCCCGCCCCAAGGCTTGCCTCGGAGCGAGTCTCATCTGGCAACGGCTCTCATTCTCAGGCCCCGGGGACGTAGGGTCGCGGCCGCGAACGGCTTGACAGCCTTTTTGTCGATGGAGCTCAGGCGCCAACGGCTCGCAATGGTGGCCAGAATGATCGTGGCTTCAGCCATGGCGAATCGATCGCCTATACACTTTCGGGGCCCGGCTCCGAATGGGATGAATGCGTTGCGACCGACAGTTGTGTTCACCCATCGGTCTGGGTCGAAGCGATCTGGGTCGGTGTAAGCGCTGGGCAGTCGGTTGATAACGTAGGGACTGTAGGCAAGCATTGTTCCTGCTGGGAGGCGAACCCGACCAAGTGAGGAATCCTGGGTCATCTTGCGCGTGATCAGCCATGCGGGTGGGAAGAGTCTCAAGGTTTCGGTGAGTACGCGGCCAGTCGTTTCGAGCAGAGGCAGACACTCGTACGTAGCGGAATGGCCATTGAGGGTGCGCACGGCTTCGCCGTGCACACCCGTATCCCATTGGGGGTGCCGGTCTAGCAAGTACAGCGACCAAGCCAGGGTGAGTGCCGTGGTTTCCGTGCCTGCGACAAAGAAATTTATAACCTGGTCGGCGAGTTCAGCCTCACTGAGGACTCGCTGATCAGCCGGGCTGTTCGGATCACTTGCATTGCAAAGAACCGAAAGGAGGTCAGAGTACTCTCCAGGGAACTCTCTTCTGTGTGTGACGGCCTTTACTAGCGTCGCCCTCATGCGCTCCGCAGCTTGATCGAAATGGCGGGTGCCCACAAATGGCATCGCTGCCAGGAATGGCGGTGTGAGCGCGGTGCGAAGAGTTCCATCCATGAAGATGCGCACATCTGCGGTCGCGCGTCTTACCTGCTCTGGGCTGAGCGTGTCCGAGAACATCGTTTCGATTATGACTCGGCTCGTCAATGCCATCATGCGCTCGGTTACTTCAATGACCTGACCGTCTTGCCACGTACCGACCTCTTTCTCGACCACTGCCGAGAACGTATGTGCATAATCAGCCAAACGGGGCGGCTGAAACGAGGGCTGGCACAGCCGTCGCTCACGGCGGTGCTGGCCATGCGGGCAAACCGTCAGGCCGTTTCCTACGGTCCTGCGAGCATTCTCGAACATGGCGCCACCCTTATCGAAGGTGGCATCATCCAGCAACATCTGTCTGGTCAGCTCTGGATCACATACCAGCACGGTCTCTTGCGGTCCGAGCCATATGCGCACCATGTCTCCCCGCCTGGATGCCGAGGAAATAAATCCGAGTGGATCCTTTGCGAGCGCGGGCAAGTGACCCACTAGTGGAAATCTCCGTCCAGCCGATGCGATACCTGACGTTCCGGCAAGTACTTCCCGCGGATGCCCGATCATTGCAGAACCTCCCGCTGGGTAGAAGTGATTGATATGCGTCCCCATGGTCGCAACGCGCCTTAGGGTGAGCGTCGGCCAAACACAGACAGCTGGAGGAAAGACAGATCGACGTAGCCTTCGGTTTCTAGAACCCGGGAGCAGTCGGAAAGATCCTGCTCGGTCACAAAGCCATGCCCCAACAGAGCCGGCGCGATCTGGTCGAGCGTCAGCCGAAAGAACGCGTCAGCATTACCTCCCGGACCGACATGACCGGGAGTGCAAAGCGAGCCGACATCCCGGAGACCCAACTCAGATAGAAGCCGAGGCAGGCTCGCCGCCCAGCGTGGGTCTGCCTGGATATGGGAACTCAGTGAAATCAAGCCGCTCATGCATCGGTGATACGGGTTTGGGGAGTCAGGTGGAGGTTCAAGCGCAATAAAACCGTCCACGCACACCCAGCCACCCTGGGCAGTCCAGTCAACCATCCGGGCCAGGACCTGTTCACGCTCGGACAAATGCTCCAACAAGGCACGGGCATGCACAATTTCAAATGAATTTGGCGGGAATTCTTCTCGCAAAACGTCATGCTTGAGGGTGGTTATATTCGGCACGTCTTGCGGCAGAAACCTGGTATCGAGATCGGTGGCGACCACTTGGCCGGGTGCGCAGCGTTCGGCAAGCCAGCACGCGATGGACCCGGCGCCGGCCCCCAATTCCAATCCGCGCCAACCAGCCTGGATGCCACAGTTGTTCAGGGCTGCGTAGGTGCCTGGATCGCCGAAGTGTTCCAACGCTCGGAGGCGGCGAAGTTCGGTGGGCAGGCTGTGGCTCAAGTGGCCACCCCCGTAGTCGCGCTCTGACTGACCGGCAGCTTCCGTCATCATCACGCTCCCTCTTCATGGGAGGCCGACTCACGTCTGCAGTGTGGGAAAGTGGACGTGGTCATGCTCGGCACATGCGTGGCCCTGATCCACGCTTGCCGCCAATCTAAACTATTCGATTCTACCACCGGGTGCTATTGCGACCCTCTGGAATCGTGCCGTGACCTTTGATTACGATTTGACACGCAGGAGTGACTCTCGTTAGCTTCCCCGCCAGGAATGCGGTCAGGAATCACCTCCTCCGTGGGGGACGGGACCCCGTGAGCTTCTGGTCAATGCGTCCGAGGGGTGTGGTGGTGAAGGCGATGAATCCGGCATCCTTGAGGGCGGCCTCGATTTGGGGCGCTTGATCCGGGCCCTGCGCGAGAGCGATGAGGGCGCCTCCTCCGCCTGCGCCCGTGAGTTTGGCCCCAGCGGCGCCTGCCGCGCGCGCCACTGCGATCCCGCGGTCCAGCTCGGGGGTCGATAGGCCCAGGGTTTGGAGAGTACTTTGGGCCTGGTCCATGAGAAGGCCCAGCGGGCCCGGGTCTCCATGGACCACGGCGCTGTGTGCCTGACAGGTCAGCTTGCCCAGAGCGTCCATGGCGGGCCGGACCGTAGGAGAAGAGAAATCCACCCGCATACGCAGTGCGGCAATACGCGCCGCGGTGGATGTCCGCCTGGGAGTCAAGGCGATGATGAGGGACAGCGGGGCCGCGACGGGCAGCGGGGAAGTGCGGGGTGGGAGGCCGGGTTCGAACCAGATTGCGTCGACGTGTGCTACCGCGCAGACGTCCAGCCCGGAGGACCTGCCGTGGAACACGCATTCGACATCTGTGGCCATGCTCAGGATTTGGGACTCGTCGGGGACGGCGGCAGCCAGATCAGCGACAGCCCTCAGAGGGCGGTTCGCGACTTGATGTCCATTTCCGGGTGAGGATGGGGCAGGGCTGCTGGTCGCGGTGCTCGGTCGGCTACTGCTTCCTGGTGAAGCTGCCGGCATCGACCTCGGTGAGGACGTCGAGCTTGACCAGGCGTTTCAGCTTGGCGCGGGTACCCTCGATGTTCTTCGGCAGCAGTTCGTGGTCGAGGGCTTCGCAGATGTCCCGGGCCCGTAGCGGTCCGGTCGCGTCGTTGAAGACGCCGAGGATGCGGGGGTAGTCCGGGTGCTCGGGCAGGTCGGGTGAGTCGGCCCCGGCGGGGATCCGGTCCGCGAGGGCGGTGACGGTCTTCCGGGTGATCGCGAGGTGTTCGAGGTGGGTCTCGGCTTCCCGTAGCCGGCCCTGAAGTTCGGCGATCTGGGTGCGCAGGTCCTCGGCCAGGGACCGGGCAGCGTCCTGCTGGACGTCGAGCGCGTCGAGCAGGGGCTCGATGTTCACGCCGTCACCGCTTCCGCATCGCGCCAGGTGGGGGTGTTCGCGCCGGTCAGGCGGCGGGCCATGATGTGGGTCATGGCCCAGTAGACGCGTGAGGCGGAGGATGCCGGGCGGTGCTCGTAGTCGCGGACCAGGCGCCGGTGCAGTATCAGGACCCCGTAGGTCTGCTCGACCCTCCACCGCTTCGGCTGCGGCACGAACCCGATGTCCTGCGGGTTGCGTTCGACGATCTCAACGTCGATCCCGAGCGTGGTGCCGTGGGCGACCACGGCGGCCTTGAAGCCCTGGTCGACCAGGGCCTTCTCGACGGTTCCTGCGGTGTTCTCGGCGACCCGGTCGAGCAGGGCGATGCCGGCGGCGTTGTCATGCGCGCTCGCGGCGAGGACGATGACGGCGATGACCAGGCCGAGTACGTCCACGGCCAGTCCGCGCTTGCGGCCCGGGACCCGTTTCGCCGCGTCCCGGCCGGTCGTGGAGGCGGGGACCCCGGCGGCAACACGGACACTCTGCGTGTCCAGCACCACCAGGGTCGGGTCCTCTAATCGGCGGGCCTTCTCACGGACCTGGCAGCGCAGGAGTTCGTGGATGACCTCGTCGGTTCCGTCGTCCCGCCAGGCGGCGAAGTAGTAGTACGTCGCGCTCTTCGGCGGCAGATCGTGCGGGAGGTAGGCCCACTGGCAGCCCGTCCGGCTCTGGTAGAGGATCGAGTTCACGATCTCCCGCATGGCGTAGGCGCCCTGGTGGCCGCTGACCGAGCGGTGCCGATCCTTCCACGCCGTGATCACCGGCTCGATCAACGACCACTGCTCGTCCGATAAGTCACTCGGGTACGGCTTGCGTTCACTCACCCCGCCACCCCAACAGACCACCGGCTGCGGACCAGTGGATTCCGCCCGCACCCCACACCATCAGGCGACGACAGAATCACTCAAAGGGTCACGAACCGTCCTCTCACAAGTGCAACGCTCAATGCAGCCGAACTGCCGAGGCCGGCCCCGGCCGGGATGCGAGAGCTGATATGCAGCCTGATGGTGTGCGGGTCGATGTGGAAAAAGGAGGCCGCCACGGCAAGAGCTCGACACAGTTGCCGCTCGCCTGTCGGCATGGCCGGAAGGCTGCGCCGGGCGGTCAGCGTCATGCTCAGTGGGATGGGGGCAGCGATCGCAGGATGCCCGTACAGGACGGCATGTTCGCCGAGCAGGATGACTTTTCCAGGTACCTGCTGCACGCTCCGCTGCCGAATCTCTGGTGTCACGGCCATCGTCCAGACGCTATGTGGTGTCGTAATTCTCGGGCGGCAGTGTGCTGGGATCCGCCGACGGCTGTGACAGGGCAGGGGGCCTGGGCAGGGAGCGTTGATGGAGCGCCATGTGGCCGCGTTGGATCCCCTCGCCGGTCAGTGCGTGAAGCGCGGCGAGGTTCTGGGCGAGCCCGACCGCGGCCATGACGGTGGCCAGCTCCCTGGCTCGGACCGTTTCCAGGAGTTTGAGTGAAAGTGAGGCCAGCGGGTTGGCACGAATGCGCTCGCCGACCGTGCCGACGACGAGGGGCGCTTCGAAGAATCCGTGCAGCAGTCCGTTTGAGTAGTTCCATGTGGCTACTGGTTGGTAGGTTCCAGTGCGTGCCGCGTATGAGTGCACACCTGCTTCGATCGCCCTCCAGTCCTGGCCGGTGGCGACGGCGACCGCGTCGATGCCGTTCATGATTCCTTTGTTGTGGGTGGCTGCGCGGTGTGGATTCATGGTCGCGAGAGCTGAAGCCTGTGCAATGCGACGGGCAGTGTCAGGGCCGTCGTGGACTGGATTCTTCAGGAGATGGTCCGGGAGGCTGACACGAGCCCGTGCAATGCGGCTGTCAGCCAGGTTGGACAGGATCCGCACTCCAGGGACACCCCCGGTTACTGCCACGACTTCGGGGGTTACCGTCTCAAGCAGAGTGTTTACGCTGTTCGCACCCATGGCATCGCCGACGTCGACGATGAAGGTCACCAGGAGGGTCCCGTCCGGCAGAGCCTGGGCAGTGATCTTACGTGTACCAAATCCGCGGGATACCATCCGCGGCTGGAGGCGGCGGGCCTCGGCCACGAGGCGGTCGGCGGCTTGGCTAACACGTGTGGCTGCCGCCTGAGCATCGAGCAAGTCGACGATGTGGATCTGTCCCGGCATCAATGCGGGGTCTGCGTCGGCAGTGATGCCGCCACATGCTCGGACAAGGCGTGCCGCGTGGCAGGCAGCGGCCACTACAGCGGGCTCCTCAATAACCATGGGCACAATGCGATCGTGGCCGTTGATCGTGAAGTTGAGGGCAATGCCGTAGGGGAGGCCGTACACCGACACCGTGTTTTCGATCATGAGATCGGCCTGGGTGATCGGCAACGGTGCCCCGCTTTCCAGGAGATCGCGCTCGCTGGAGTCGAGGCCTGCTGTTGCGACCAGCCAGTTGAGGCGGTCGCGCAGTGACGAACGATGAAAGCCCGGATGGCGTGACGTCGTTCTCTTCGCAAGGCCTGCGGCTTGGTTCCGGTACTCGGGGGGTCGCCCCGCACCCTCGGTTTCGTACGATGGCACAGCGGTTTTCTGCGTTCTCCTGCTGGCCTGGTCGCTCACTTCTCTTCCTTGCCCTGATGGGCACGGCCTGGGCCGTCCATCAGTTCAATTGGTTCGTCCAGTTCAATTGGTTCGTCCGCGATGCGGCCGGACTGCACCACGTGCACTCCGCCGTACTGCGGTCTGAGGCTGAGGACGGTTGCTCCCATCCGCTGCCACCCTGCCCTGACGGCTTGGAGGTGGGGGGAGGCGAATCCGAGGGCCACAACACAGTCGCCGCCGACCGCTCCAGAGCCCTTGGCCGCGGTCGAAGTGCCGGTGGCAGATCGGACGAGCTCGGCGATCCGCGCACGCGCGGGGAGGCCGAGTTCCTGGGCAACTGCGTCCAGAAGGCCGCCATAGCGGGAGACCGACTCGAGCACTGCCGGTGCGGACCTCTCCTCCAGCGCACCCCAGAAGTCGTTGAGGACAGCGTGCATCCGACGAAGATGTTCGGCACGGCAGGGCAGCGCATCGAAACGTGCCACGCTCGCCGCTGTATCGGTGCCGATGCCGCTCCAGGCTGCTGCGAACGTCAGGCCGGGAGGTGGTTCTACGGGGACGGCATGTGGGACCGCGCCGGACATCCGGTAGCCGAGCCATCCTCCGAACGTACTCGCTGCCACGTCAACGCCGCTGCCGAGACCGTGCTGGTGCGCGCGGTGCACGGCAAGTGCAAGGCTGAACAGCCGGAGACGAAACTGTGGATTGGCGGGGTCTTCACCGGCCACCGCAGCGAGCGCACCCACGATTGCGACCGTACTCGCAGCGCTCCCACCAAGTCCGATTTTGCCCTGTGGGCAAGATGGCACAGCCCGGACGGTGACGTGCTGGGGCGCCATGTGGCGAAACTCTGCGGCGGCGGTAGTAGCGGCCAGCGTCAAGAGAGCGGCCTTGGGCACCGAGGACGCGTCGGACAGCGGGGCATCCACACCGAGCTCGGGCGCGTTGAGCCACCAGCCCCGTGGACTGGAGCGGCAAAGGCACTCGATGCCGCTGTCCACTGCCACCACCAGGGCCTGGGCGCCCTGGAGCACGGCGTACTCCCCCATGATGACGAGTTTGCCCGGCGCGAAAACGCGTACGTCAGCCATAGCCCCTCCCGACGGTACTCGGGACGGATCCAGACCAGTCTGGTGGCAGCTGTGCCCAGGAAGGCGGGGCGGTAACGATGCTCGGGGCCCGACCGGGAAACGAACGCAGCACTCGGATCACGCCGGGTACTGCGGCGATTGCGGGGGCGACGCGCTCGGCGCTCCCGGGCTCGCAGATGACCTTCACCTGCGGGCCGGCGTCTATCGAGAAGTATGCCGGTACGCCTGTCTTCCGTAGTTTCCAGACCTCTCGGACGACCGCTAGCGTCGCGGGTTCCCAGTACAACAGGGGTGGGTCGGCACCGAGGGCCGTGGCATGCATGCGCAACGCATTGCGCTCGATGGCTGGGCCGAGCACTTGTATGTCCTTGTTGAGGATGGCCCCCCGCACGACCGGCAGGTCTTCGGCACCCGCCGCCAGCCAGGCCTCGTAGAAGGGCGAGGTGGCAGCGGTGCGGAGCATGCCTTCCCGGGATGAGACGTCTTTGGGCCCTTCGCGCACCACGGCGATCACCACGTCGACTGGCCAGTGCTCGGGAGTCGCGATCTGGGTAACGCTGCCGCCCTTTCCGGGTCGCCATTCCACGAATCCGCCCAGGAGAGACCTACATGCAGACCCGGAGCCGCTTCGGGCCAGTTCAGCACGTTCCGCGTCGCGGGGCTGGGGGTCTGCCAGCCCCGCCAGCAGGGTGGTCACAGCCGAGTAAGCCGACGCCGACGATGCCAGGCCTGAACCGGCGGGGAAGTTCGAGGTCACGACGATGTCCAAGCCGTCGCCGATGCCCAGTCTCTCCCGTGCTTGAGCGACGAACTGCGTAAGGCCGGCAGCGGGGGCAGGCGGGTTCCAACGGCAGTAATCGCCCTTCCCCGTGCCCCGCACACGGGCACCTGCCAAGCTGCTCAGCCCCTCAAGAGTGAGAGACAGGCTGCCGCCAGCAGCGTCGTTGACGTTCCCGCCCGCCTTGCCCCAATACTTGACCAGAGCAAGATTCGCGTTGGCCACAGCCCAGATCACAAGTCCCCGATCCGTTTCACGAAGTCTCGGAGTGCTTGATCTCGTGCGGCCTCGCACATCGCCGGTGCAACTGAACGACCTGGCACCTTCTCCATTACCGACATGCGCGCATCCGCGGCATCGAACCCGAAGGAGGAAAACAGCCTGTCGAAGGGAGGCGGCAGGGGGCGGGGACTTCCATGATCCGCGATCACTGGGGCCAGTTCGTCGGCGACCGATTCCAGCCACAGCGATCGAAAAGCACCCAGTCCACGGTCACTGGCCGGGAAGCACTGCGCCATCACCACATACTCGTCCACGATGACGTGTTCAACGTCGTCCACCCATGACATGGTTGCACCGCCTTAGCGAGCTGGATGCGCTCCCGTCAACACCGTCGTCTACGTCCGCGACCACCTCGGCCGCACCACCGGCGACGTGGCCTTCGCCCTCGGCGCATACGGCGCAGGCTCCATGCTCGTCGCCCTCATCCTTCCGCGCGTCCTCGACAAGGTCGCCGACCGCACGGTCATGCTCCGCGGCGGCCTCGCCCTGACCCTGGTCTTCGCCGCCGTCGGCGTGATCACTTCGGCTTCCGGCGGCGGCTGGCGCTGGCCGGCACTCCTCGGTGCCTGGGCCGCGTTCGGCGCGGCCTGCTCCATGGTCCTCACCCCGACCGGCCGGCTCATCCGCCGCTCGGCCGCACCCGAGGAGCGGACACCCGCTTTCGCCGCCCAGTTCTCCCTCTCCCACGCCGCCTGGCTGCTCACCTACCCCCTCGCCGGCTGGGTCGGCGCCTCGGCGGGACTGCTCGCTGCCGTTGTCGCCCTCGGAGCGATCGGCCTCATCGCGGCCGTGTCGGCGGTGTGGCTCTGGCCCGCCCGCGACGCGACGGACAGCCCTCACGTCCACACCACTCTGGAGCCCGGCCACCCGCACCTCCAGGACGCGGTCCAGGACGGCGACGGCTGGCGCCACTCCCACCACTGCACGTCCGACGACCTCCACCTCGCAGGGGCGAGCGCGACCCGCTGACTGGCCGGTGGGCACCAGGATCCCCGGGTGCCCACCAGCCGTTCAACCCGCCGGTACCACCTCCCGTACCGGCGGGCGCAGGTACCCACCGCGCTCCAGGCCGGTCACGGCAGCGGCGCACAGCAGGCCTGTCGCAGCCAGCGCCGCCCACGGCAGCCATGCGACACCGGCGTCGAACAAGACACCCACTCCCAGGTTCCCGGCGGCGACCGCAACCCCCGACGCCGTGTTGTAGGCGCCGTAGTACGTAGCCACGAGCCGTTCGCCGGACAGCCTGACCACGGTGTCCATCTCGAAGGGGTAGAGCAGCGCCCCGCCCCAGGCCAGGAGCGCGGCACACAACACCAGCCCGGCGACCCCGACGACGGTCCCCGCAACTCCGTCGCCGTACGGGCCGAGAAGGAGCGGCAGGAACGCCACTCCCATGACAGCCAGCCCCCACGCGATCGCCGCGGGCCCGGACAGCCTGCGCTTGGCCCAGGCCGTCAGTTTCAGCTGGCCCGACAGAGCGGCGAGCGCCGAGACGGCGAACACGGCGCCGGTCACCACGCCGCTCCGGTCGCCGAACAGGTCCCGGGCCCGCAGCGGCAGCGCCAGGTACACCTGGAACGCGAGCACGTAGGACCCGGACATGGCGACGGCGAACAGCAGGAACGGCCGGTTCGCCGCGATGGAACGCCAGTCGCGCAGCACCGCCCGCCAAGCCGGCTCGGCACTGCGATCGGCCGGCGGCCGACCGGGCAGCGCCCGGCCCTGGAGCAGGGCCAGAGCCCCGAAGATCCCGGCCGCCACCAGGCACACCAGCCGGAAGTCCCACGCCAGCAGGGCCAGTCCGGCCAGCGGGCCGACCAGGATGCCCGCCTGGTAGAAGACGTTGAACGCGGCGAACGCCTCCACCCGCCGCTCCGGTCCCGCCTCAGCCGCCAGATACGCCCGCACCGCCGGGTTGAACAGCGCCCCGGCCAGCCCCGTGAGCGCGGAGGCGACGATCAGCGCGGGGAGCGACTGCACCACGCCGAGCAGGGTGAAGGCGACCGTCCGCAGGGCGCACCCGGCCAGGATCATCGGCTTGCACCCGTACCGGTCAGCCAGCGTCCCGCCGACCAGGAACATGCCCTGCTGGGAGAGGTTCCGTACGCCGAGCACCAGGCCGACCGCCCAGGCGGCCAGTCCCAGACCGTGGGCGAGGTGGTCCGCGAGGTAGGGCATCAGCATGTAGAAGCCGAGGTTGATGGCGAACTGGTTGACCATCAGCAGCCGCACGCTCGTGTCGAAGGACCGCACCTGGGCCCGCAGGCCCTTCACCGCACGGCCGCCGTCCGCAGCACCGGGCGGCGGGGCTCGCGTCCGAGCGGGTCGCGGACCTGGCTGCACCGGGTCCACCCGGTCACCGCGCACTCGTCCGGCGCCGCGATCTCGTCCGGCTCCTCGGGCGGCTCCACCCCGAGAATGCCCTGCTCGGCGCACCACGCGTCGTTGTAGACGGTTTCCAGGTACCGGTAGGGGCCGTCGGGGAAGACGGCGGCGATCCGCGTCCCCGGCGGCATCGTCCGTGCCGCCCACCCCGCGACGAGCGCCACCGCGCCCACGCTCCAGCCCCCGGACGCGTAGTGCTGGCGGGCCAGCCGCCGGCACGCCCACACCGCCTCTCCGGGCGCCACCCAGTGCACCTCGGAGAACGCTCCGTAGTCCACGTTCGCCGGGTGGATGCTGGAGCCCAGCCCGCGCATCAGCCGAGGGCCGACGGGCTGGCCGAAGATCGCCGAGTTGACCGAGTCCACCCCGATCAGCCGTAGTCCGGGGGAGTGCTCGCGCAGACCGGCCGCGATCCCGGCGGAGTGCCCGCCGGTTCCCACCGCCGCGACCAGGACGTCGATCCGGCCCAGCTGGGCGATCAGCTCACCGGCCAGTGGCCGGTACGCGCCGACGTTGTCGGGATTGGCGTACTGGTCCGGGCAGTACGCGCCCGGCGCCGCCGCCAGCAGCTCGCCGACCCGCTCACGCCGCGCTGCCTGCCAGCCGCCCGTGGGGTGAGGCGACTCGACCTGGTCGACGAAGGCGCCGAGCGCCGTGAGCAGGCGTACGACCGAGGGCTCCATGCCCGGATCGGACACGACCGTGACCGGGTGGCCGAAGGTCAGGCCGGCCAGGGCCAGCCCCAGGCCGAGGGTGCCGGAAGAGGACTCGATCACGGGGGCGCCGGGCAGCAGCTCGCCGCGCAGCCGGGCCTGGCGGATCATGTGCAGGCCCGGCCGGTCCTTGATGCCGCCGGGGTTGCACCCCTCCAGCTTCGCGTAGAAGCCGCGGCCGGGCGGGGCGAAGGGCTGGTCGATCCACAGGACCGGAGTGCTGCCCACCAGCTGCGCCGGCCGCCGGGCGACCACGGGCACCGGCGCGTGGGAGAGGGGAGAGAGGGGACCGAAGTCGTCGAGCAGGGAGAGGTGGTTCATCGCGTACGGCTCCTACGCGCGTCCACGGGGACGTGGGCGCACGGGATAGGCAGTTCTCAGGGCGCGCGAGCACGCTCGACACCGCTCTCGGGCATGCGCCAGAGGGCGGACGACGTCGTGCGGGGGCGCTCCTACTGCCGGCAGACGCAGTTCAGGACGAGCGGAGCCGGATGGCCCGGCGGGCCCGCCTCGCCTGCGGAACGCAGGGAAGTGGTGCGCTGTTCCGGTACCGGGAGCGCAGCGAGTCCGTCGGAGGAGACCGGGACGGTCGCGACCGTATCGGCATGGGTGCGTGGCCGGTCGACGGCGTGGTCGACGTGGTCGGTCACGCCGTGCTGGTGCAGGGGTTCCTGCGCCTCGGAAGGGATCACCGGCCCTTGCAGCGCGCGATGCTGTGTGGAGGGGCCTGACACCGAGGCGTGGGGGCCGCCGAAAGCGGCGCTGTGTGTGGCCACCGCGATGTGCGCGGCGACCACCAGAACGAGCCCTGGCAGGAGGAGCACGCGACAACGTCGCAGCGTGCCCATCACAGTCCACCACCAGCCGATCATTCACACATCGTAATCATGCCGATGCTTAGGGTGGTAATCGACTAGGACTGAATGCCCCCATCTGTTGCTATTCGTACCGACAAGGCCAGATCCTTTGGACTTGTGAATAAGTGCGGTGGTGACAGCGGATGGGCGTCAGCTATGACGGGGTGACGGCCCCAGGACAAGCGGAAATCCGGTGGCGACCATGGCTGCCATGGTGTGACCAAGACGCTGTGTCAATCCCCTGGAAACGTAGAGTCCTCTTCTATGCGGCTTCGGCCCTCTGGTGGGCTTGGCTGCGTTGCTGGCTGATCTTCTGTTCGAACTCCACGGGTGGGAGTCCGCCGGCACGGGTGTGGCGGCGTCTGGTGTTGTAGAAGTCGGCGATCCAGGTGGCGATCTTGATCCGGGCTTCGGCGCGGGTGGTGAACCGGTGCCGGTGGATGTACTCGGTCTTGACGGTGGAGTTGAACGCCTCGGCGGCGGCGTTGTCGAAACAGGACCCCACGCGGCCCATGGACTGGACCACGCCGAGTCGGTCGCACAGGCTGTTGTAGGCGGCGGAGGCGTATTCGCTGCCCCTGTCGGAGTGGAAGATCACTCCGTCCACGTCGCCGCCGCGGGTCGCGGCGGCCATCTGCAGGGACGCGCTGACCAGGGCGGCGTCGTGGCGGGCGTCCATGGCGTATCCGAGGCAGCGGCGGGAGAACAGGTCGATGACGGTGGCCAGGTAGAGCTTGCCCTCGCCGGTGTCGATCTCGGTCATGTCACCCACCCAGAGCACGTCGGGAGCGATCGCGTCGAAGTGCCGTCCGACCAGGTCGCGGGCTGCTTTCCGCTTGCCCTGGCGAGTCAGGCCCTTGCTCTTTTTCGGTTCGCGGCCGTACCAGCCCTCCTCGGACATGATCTCGGCGACCGTGTTCACGGACACTTGCCAGCCCTCGGCCCACAGGTCAAGCGTGATCCTGGGCGAGCCGTAGGTCCGACCCGACGCGTCGAAGAAGTGCTTGATCCTCTCGGTCAGCGCGGCCCGTCTGACCTCACGCTTCGTCAAATTTGCAGGCCTGCCACGCCATTTGTAGTACCAGGCCGGTGACACACCGAGCGCGCGGCAGGCCACGGTGTGCGGGATCTTCTCCTCGGTCCTGCAGTCGCTGATCACCCCGACGAGTACCGCCGGGTCCCAATCAGCTACTTCACCCACAGGACCATGCATCGCTTGAGGACATCACGCTCCATCCCGAGCTCGACGGTCTCCTTGCGCAACCGCTGATTCTCCGCCCGGAGCCGGGCCAGTTCCTCCCGCTCGGATTCCTCCAGAGGGCCGGTACCCGTCTCCGCGGCCCCGCGGGCCCGGCTCACCCAGGTCTGCAGCGTGCCCTCGTGCACACCCAGATCCCGCGCGACCTCCGCAGCCGGCTTGCCCGTCTCCAGCACGATCCGCACGGCCCCCTCACGGAACTCCGCGTCGTAGCTACGTCGCTTCCCCACCCTCAACTCCTTATCGGGTCACGACTCCACGCTACGAGGGGAAGCACACTGCCAGTAGGTGCGAATCAGCACTATGGCTGTCATGGCCGTGACTGTTCCTGTGTCTGGACCGTCGTTGTGGCGGGGCCGCCGCGGCTGGTGGTCGTGATGCCCCATGACGAGGACTGGGTGCGATGGATGGCTCTCGGTCTGGCGCGGCTATCGCAAGCCTGGGGAGGCAGTGGCAGCGTGGTTGTCCCCGCAGCCGCGGTCGGTCACCCCGGGGATGGTTGACCGCTTCGTCGCCGGTCAGCAGGTCGAGGACCCAGCGGCTCGTGAGGCGACCACGCAGATACTGCGGGATACGGCATGGAGCCACGCCACCGTGGCACAGGCCGAGGAAGCCGCTGAAGATCTGCGGTCGCGTTGGTCCGTGAACCGGCGCGAGGAACATGCGCAGCTGACTCACCTGTTCGATGGCTGTTCCCCCTCCGACCTCACTGAGCTCGGGGCTGTGGCTCGGGTGCCGTTGTACGGGGTGCCGCGTGGGCTGGTAACGACGACTGAGGCTCTGTCCTACGCGATGGTGATTGGAGTCCAGGAGCAGTTGGGCACGGCAGAGGTGGACGCCTCCGCGTGGCAGGCAGCCACGGTCCACCAGACTGAGCCGGAGGCCGTGGCCGAGGTCCGCGTGTCGGCCGGTCCGCATGCCTTTGCTGTCAGGTCACACGAAGCGGCGCTGTGCATACCGGTCCAGCGTGGGATACCGAACCGGGACACACTGCTCGTGTTCGGGGGCAAACCTGAGGATTACGCCCTGGCCGAGGCGCTGAGGCAGACGTACAGCCGTGCCTTTTGGGCTCCGCGGAGCGAGCCGTCCCGGAACGAGGGATGGCCCTACGTCCGGTCCTACACGCAAGACCGGATCCTGGCGACGAGCGCATCCTTGGCTCTCGACCAGGTGCGGGAACGGGCTGAGTCCAGTTGGCGACTGCGCATCCCGTCAGTGGATCCCGACCGCGATGCGGCACCTGAGGCGGTGGCTTACGCGGAGGTGGACCTGTCCTGCCGGCAGACGGTGGTGCTGCGCGATGCCTGGGAGCAGCCCTGCTCGCTGCCGCTGCTGGTGGGCAAAGAGGGGAGCCTCACCGCCGTACTCAGCCTGCCGGGAGAGGTCCCCGCCGGTCTTGACCCCGATCGACACCGATGGCAGGTGACGCTCACGGCAAAGAACCATCCCGTGCCGCCGCTCCACACGCTTACGGGCTCCGCTGTGATTGCAGCCGATCACAACCCGTGGGAGACCTTCGTCAGGCCTGCGGACGGCGGGATCACCTATTGGTCTCACCGGTTCGACTTCGTCTCTGCAGGAGCGTCTCTCGCCGGGAGGCTGGCTGCTCCCAGGCTGTCCTGGCCGGCTATCGGGAGGGTTCTGCAGCATGCTGCCGTAGCCCAGACCACAGCGATCCGCCCCAGTGCGGCCGGGAAGCGGGCCGCCATTGCAGAGAAACTGCTCGGTTCACGCACCGAGCTGGAACAGCTTGCCTCCAGCCCCGGGTGGCCGGTGCTTCGTGCCTTCACATCGAAGAAGACGTCCTGGGACCTGCCACCGGACAGCGCATGGGAGCTGAAGTCGGGGCTCGTGCTGTCGTGGGATGCGGCCGCTGCGTACAAGCAGGACGACTGGGACGAGCACGCAAGGCGTGCCGACCTGGACAGATGGGCGAGTCAGGGAGTCGTTCGCCGGGGGCTCGTTCTGGGCTGCTGCCACTGCCCGATCTACGGGTTCTACCCGCTCGCCGAGATCACTCAAGCCTACTCGTGCCGACGATGCGGTGGTGAGAACAGCCTGATCCAGAGACGGTGGAAGTCGCCGATTCCTGAGCCGAGCTGGTACTACGAACTGCATCCGGCGGTACGTGAACTCGTCGAGAACGACGGAGATGTGCCCCTGCTGGCGACCCAGTTCCTTCGAACCCAGCACTGGGCCCGCCCAGCGCTGGTGTGCGAGGAGTTCGAGGTCCTCCGAAGCGGCAACCCGTTCGTGGAGATTGACTTCGCCCTGGCCACGTTGGACCAGGTGTGGCTTGGCGAAGCCAAAAGCGGGGATGTGCTCGGGAGCAGTCCCAAGGAGCAGAAGGGCGAGGCGTACAAGCCTATTGAGGGCTGCGTCGCCCTTGAAGCAGATGGACTTGTCCTGGCGACGTCCAAGCCCGGATGGTCCGATACAACGGGGCAGGTTCTCAAGCACGAAGTACAGGGCAGGCGAGTTGCTTCACGCGTGACTCCCAAGATCGTTCTCCTCGCCGGTCTCGGCACGAGCCCCCACCTCACGGTACTCAAAGCCTGACGAGGCGATCCCCTCCTTGCCCAGGCGCGACTGACCGCACTGCACTGGCGAAGGGTCCGGGGCCGGTCCGCCGGCCACGGGCCCCTTGCAGCCCATCGCCCCCTTGCCCGGCAGAGCCCCTTCGAGAGCCCGTATCCACCGGCTGGTCCCCCGATCGGTCCATGACCGGACCTCCGAAACCGCGAAGAGTGTGCCTCGCAACATGCAGGCGCCTCCAACGGGGATCCGGCCTGGAACGCGCGCAGAAGGAGACAGGGCATGAGGTCGATCATTGCAACGGGCATCGCGACAACCGCCATCGGAGCGGCCGCACTGATGCTCCCAGGAGCCGCACCGGCGTTCGCGGCGGGTCCCACGATCCACAACGCCACGGCCCCCACGACCGGTGGGACGACCGCCGACGGCGGCTCGGGCAGTGGCACGGCCACGGACGGCGGGAGCACGGATCCGGGCATCCCCGGCGGCACCGGGAAGGTCCAGTTCAAGTCAACGGCCCTCGGCCGGAAGAACATCCTCACGCCGGACAGCATCAACATCTCCGGCACGTGCCCCTCCGGCACCGACACCGTGGCATCGATCACTTCACCAGCCTTCGACGGTCCGGCGACGATCACCACCAATGCCGGCTCGGGCTTCGAAGCCACGGCAAAGGTGAAGTCGGGCCTCACCCCGGGAGAGCAGTCGGTCACCGTCACGTGCACCGCTGCGAGCCAGGTCCCGGGAGCCCCGCCGGTCAGTGAGGCGTTCCAGAGCACTTTCAACGTCGCGCTTCCCTACACCCCGCCCGTTGACCCGGGGACGATCCAGTTCAAGTCGACGGCCCTCGGCCGGAAGCAGATCCTGACGCCGGACAGCCTCAACATCTCCGGCACCTGCCCCGCCAACGCCAACGCTGTGACGTCGATCACCTCGAACGCCTTCGCCAACCCGGATGGCCCACCCCCGGGGAAGGCGACGATTACCACCGCCGACGCCTCGGGCTTCAGAGCCACGGCAGAGGTGCTCCCGAACCTCGCCCCGCGGACGTACCCGGTCACCGTCACATGCTCGGTGCCGAGCACGACCTCGAACGGCAATCCGAACAGCGAGACGTTCACCGGCAGCCTCTCCGTCGCGCTTCCCTACTCGCCGCCCACCCCCACCCCCACCCCCACCCCCACGCCGACCCCCACGCCCGTGACCCCGCACATCCCCAAGGGCGCGCCCGACACCGGTGTCGTGACCGGCGGCGGGCACCAGAGCCCGCTCGAGGAGACCGGTGAGGGCCTCGGTGTGGCCGCCGCCATCGCAGCGGCCGGACTCCTGGGCCGCCGCTGGCTGCGGGTGCACCAGCGGTGAGCGGCTACCCGAACCAGCCGATGCCAGGCTTCCCCGGGGCCAGGGCTGTCCCAAAGTCCTGGCGGGTGGTGAAGGTGCTGGTCACGGCGTGGTGACGATGTCGGTGAGGGCCGCTACGAACAGATCGAGGCCCCCATTGTGGACGGATGACCTTGCGAGTCGTCGTCCAGAACCGGAGCCTCGATGTGCCGTCAGTCTGCCACCGCCCGTCTCGTCAAGTCGCCGTCACTTGCGGGGTGTTCGGGGCGGTCGTTGGCAGAGCGGGTGGTCAGGCTGCCGGACCCACGCCATCGCCGGGGCGTGCGTCACCCGTTTGTGTCGGTGCTGCTGATCGCCGCATCCGCGGTGGCCGCGGGCGCACGCTCGTACGCGGCGATCGGGCAATGGGCCGGCAGCGCCCCGCAGCAGGCACTGGCCCGGTGCGGCGCACGCCTGCTGACCTCGCTGATGCGCGACGTGTGATTTTCAGTGGTTGGCGACAGGGCTTTCGGTAGGTGTTTTTGCTGGTGGGCGGGTTGCGGGGTGTCGTTCTTCTGCTGAAGGGCCGGTGTCGTTTCCCGCTGAAGGTCTGCTGTCGCGTGTGTGGGGGTGGGTGGTTAGCGGTGTTCGGGTCGGTGCCTGGTTCCGTACCACCGGTCGGGGTGTTCGTGGGCCTGCGCATCGCCTGTGGCGGCGAGGGCGGCCTGGCGTCGTAGGAAGCGCTTGTAGGTGATCATGCCTGCTGCGAGATAGGTCATCGCGATGCTTCCGGGTATGGCGACGGCGAGGTACAGGATGTTGTTGTCCGCGGTGGGCGGGATGCGTTCAGACCACACCAGGCTGGCCATGCCCAGGGGGAAAAGGAGCCAGCCGCGCATCATTTTGGGGCCGGTCCGGAATTCTGTGTGCGTGTGGGCGAGCCGGCGGGGCCATGAGGTTCGTCCGAGGGCCTCGCGTCGCATCCGGAGGGCGGGGTGGGGTCGCGAGGACGCGGGTCGGGCGCGGTAGCCCCGGCTGCGGCGCCGGATCTCGGGATCTCACACAGTCGTCCCCGAGTTCGGCGAGTGCCCGCAGTTGTCCGGCGTCGTGTCGGTCGCGGTGCTGGCGCTGGTTGGCGAGCCGCACCTCGGTGCGGTGGACCGCCCCGGGCAGATCGTCGGGCTTGTCAAGGAGGTGCTGGCGGAGAGTCGGGCGAGTGTTCTGGTGTCGGGGCGGAGCGGGTGCGGGACCTGGCTGTGGCTGCCGTGGGTGGTGTGTGGGGGCTGTTCGGGTGGCGATGTATCGATTCGTCGTGCGGCGGATGGTGGCCCGGTTCAGGTCCGGGGGGCAGGGTGTCAATCCCCTGGAAACGTAGAGTCCTCTTCTATGCGGCTTCGGCCCTGTCAATCCCCTGGAAACGTAGAGTCCTCTTCTATGCGGCTTCGGCCCTCTGGTGGGCTTGGCTGCGTTGCTGGCTGATCTTCTGTTCGAACTCCACGGGTGGGAGTCCGCCGGCACGGGTGTGGCGGCGTCTGGTGTTGTAGAAGTCGGCGATCCAGGTGGCGATCTTGATCCGGGCTTCGGCGCGGGTGGTGAACCGGTGCCGGTGGATGTACTCGGTCTTGACGGTGGAGTTGAACGCCTCGGCGGCGGCGTTGTCGAAACAGGACCCCACGCGGCCCATGGACTGGACCACGCCGAGTCGGTCGCACAGGCTGTTGTAGGCGGCGGAGGCGTATTCGCTGCCCCTGTCGGAGTGGAAGATCACTCCGTCCACGTCGCTGCCGCGGGTCGCGGCGGCCATCTGCAGGGACGCGCTGACCAGGGCGGCGTCGTGGCGGGCGTCCATGGCGTATCCGAGGCAGCGGCGGGAGAACAGGTCGATGACGGTGGCCAGGTAGAGCTTGCCCTCGCCGGTGTCGATCTCGGTCATGTCACCCACCCAGAGCACGTCGGGAGCGATCGCGTCGAAGTGCCGTCCGACCAGGTCGCGGGCTGCTTTCCGCTTGCCCTGGCGAGTCAGGCCCTTGCTCTTTTTCGGTTCGCGGCCGTACCAGCCCTCCTCGGACATGATCTCGGCGACCGTGTTCACGGACACTTGCCAGCCCTCGGCCCACAGGTCAAGCGTGATCCTGGGCGAGCCGTAGGTCCGACCCGACGCGTCGAAGAAGTGCTTGATCCTCTCGGTCAGCGCGGCCCGTCTGACCTCACGCTTCGTCAAATTTGCAGGCCTGCCACGCCATTTGTAGTACCAGGCCGGTGACACACCGAGCGCGCGGCAGGCCACGGTGTGCGGGATCTTCTCCTCGGTCCTGCAGTCGCTGATCACCCCGACGAGTACCGCCGGGTCCCAATCAGCTACTTCACCCACAGGACCATGCATCGCTTGAGGACATCACGCTCCATCCCGAGCTCGACGGTCTCCTTGCGCAACCGCTGATTCTCCGCCCGGAGCCGGGCCAGTTCCTCCCGCTCGGATTCCTCCAGAGGGCCGGTACCCGTCTCCGCGGCCCCGCGGGCCCGGCTCACCCAGGTCTGCAGCGTGCCCTCGTGCACACCCAGATCCCGCGCGACCTCCGCAGCCGGCTTGCCCGTCTCCAGCACGATCCGCACGGCCCCCTCACGGAACTCCGCGTCGTAGCTACGTCGCTTCCCCACCCTCAACTCCTTATCGGGTCACGACTCCACGCTACGAGGGGAAGCACACCCCGAAGGTACACACCACCCTGACGCGGACAGGCAACTACCCACACCTAGACAACAGCTTCAGCTCAACCGTGCCAGGGCTCTACTTCACCGGCCTGCCGGCAGCAGCCACGTTCGGACCGGTCATGCGATTCATCGCCGGCACCCACACAGCCGCCCCACGCCTGGCCGCATCCATCACCTCCCACCTGCGCTAAACCCCGCATCCGGCCATGATCAATCCATGGGATCCGCCCCAGCAACCGGGCAGATCCCACAGCCCGGAAAGACACAGTCACACTGACGGGGCCGCGACCGCTCGAAGGTGCGTCAGAGCACACCGCGGCCCGTTCCGGCCCACCGCCCAAACCCTGGCGAACATGCCGACGACGCCGCTGACCTGACCCCAGACGGCAAAAACCAACCCTCATCTCGAACCCGCACCGGCCAGCCGCCACCACGTACCAGCGAGACCGAAAGTACGCCGAGACCCCGACGAACCCGGACAAAAACCACTCCGCCCCGCCGACAGCACGGAACCCCTCCATCACCCGATCCCACTGCCAAGACAGCCCGCGCGAGATCTCCACCCCATTACCGATCCCCCTACGGAAACGGCGCTCAACCCAGGACACCACCCCCCACTACACAACCCCAAAGGAACCGAACCTGTCCGTAACCACGACACAGGGACACCCGACCCGTCACGATCAAGAACCAACACAAGAAACACCACACCACCAGCCCGCCACGACGACACCGAACCAAAACACCCAAGACACCGCCACCCTGGCCGACAGCCCGCCACAAGTACTTCCGCACCCCGCGGACCTTGATGAAGACCTCGTCCAGGTGCCACTTATCGCCCGGCCGCGGGCGCCTGCGGCGCAGGGCGTTGGCGTAGGTCTGGCCGAACTTCAGGCACCACCGGCGGATGGTCTCATGCGAGACGACCGCACCGCGCTCGAGCATCATCTCCTCCACCTCTCGGAAGGAGAGCGGGAAGCGGAAATACAGCCAGACGCAGTGGGAGATGAACTCGGCCGGGTAGCGGTGGTTCTTGTACGACGGCACCCCGGACGACATGAACCCCCACCCCTCCGGACACCGACAACCCGAAGTCATCCCAGACCGCCGAACAAGGTGACAGCGCCCAGGGAGGGGCCGCGACCGGTCCGCCTACCCGGCCTGGTCGGGCTTGCCCGGGTCCGCCGGCGGAGCCGACAGCGGTCGCAGCAGTACGCAGGTGTCCAGGATCTTGTGGAACGGCCTGCGCAGGGCCACGGCCACGGCCTGCGGATCGGTCTCGCGGTACCGGTCGAGCAATCGGCGCGCAGCCGCGGCATCGGCGTTCGGATCCCGCCCCTGCACCATGGACTCGATGGTGCGGGCGGTCGCCTCGACGATGGCGGGCAGTTCCCGCTTCGCCCTCAGCAGGACCGGGCTCGGCCCGTCCCGCGTGCTCAGTGCGTCGGCTTCCACCGCGAGGAGGTCCACGTAGGGCGCGGTCTGGGCCAGTGTCCTCAAGCGGTCCGCCAGGTGGGCGACCACTTCCCTGTCACGCTTGTGCAGCGGGTTGAACCGCATCGCTTGCTGCGCTTGGTCCGACTGTTCGCGGCAGCGGCTGAGGCGCTGCGCCTCGTCCGCCACGAACATGCGACTGGCGCGGGCCGCGGAAGGGTCGCCCAGAGCGCCCACGCTGCTGCCGAGCGCCGCAGAAAGACGCGTGCTGCAGTCCCGCGCGATGGCCTCCAGCTCGCGGCGGGGGTGCGGAGGCCACAGCAGCGGCGCCAGCACGATGGTGGCCAGGCCTCCCAGCGCGGTCTCCCACGTGCGCGCGATGCCGTAGGCGTCCGGAGCCGGATTGGAGAGCACGAGCAGGGAGGACAGGCCGACCTGCGGATTGAGTACAGGTCCGGGCCCGACGTAGATGCCGATGAGCAGAGCCAGCCCCAGCACGAGCACGACGGCGGGCAGGGTCGGAGAGAGCAGGGTAACCAGGGACAGGCCCAGGCAGACCCCTGCCATCACGCCGACGACGCGCATAAGCACGGCGGTCATCGAGGAGAACGGGTCGCTGCGAAGGGCCATCAGCGGGGCGAGGGCGGCGTAGATGGGTGGGTTGCGGGCTCCCGCCCAGAGCGCCAGCTGCCAGCCGATCGCCGCGATGAGCAGGACGCGCCCGGCAAAGGGACCCTGGTCACGGAGCCGACCGACGGCCCGTGAGTGCATGGAGGAAGGCGTTGCGGAGCCCATCCTGCCACCGTACGGCGTACCTGTGCCCGCTTCCGCTCAAGCCGCGCCCGGGGCGTCCCGTCCCGTTCTGCAACTTGGGCACGCTGCCCCGTACCGAAGTGCGCACGGTCACTTCTCGCCGCGGGCGCCACTGAGGTGATCCTGTCACCCGAACCGGCACCAGACCCGAAAGCCCTCCGGCGGGCACTGAGCCTTTTCCATTCTCAGTCTGAGCTGGCCAGATGCAGGCTCAGGACGGCTTGGACGAGGGTGGTGATGCGGGTGGTCGAGCAGCGGAGCTTGCGTAGGAGGCACCAAGCTTTGAGGGTGGCGATGGCCTGCTCGACGAAGGCTCGGATTCGTGCGTGGGATCGGTTGGCATCCTGTTGACCTGCGGAAAGTGTGTTCCAGCGGCCGCGGCACGGGACACGGACCGTGCTGTTGGTGCCCTGGTATGCCTCATAGGCATCGGGGTTGGCCGTTGCCAGCCTTGGCAGGGTGTTAGACGTCATTGAAAACGCCTACGAGTGCGGCAGTTTGGGCAGCTTGGTGCCGACATGATCGGTAAGCGTGCCTGCCGACGAATGGGTGCAGATGTGGGGCGACACCTTGCCGACGAAGGGCGCGTGACGAGGCCCTCCCGGTATCTCTTGGCCGAGCGCCGGGAGGGCCGTGTAGCGCGCGGAGGCGCTGTGCTCACGGTAGAGGCTGACCCCAGGGCTAATTCATACTCGTGTTGATCATGTTGCGCCGCAGGTCAGGGGTCGTCCGAGGAGGTCGAGTGGGCGGGTGAACGGGGTGTAGGAGGTTCTCGGAGTCCGGCGGCGATGTTGTGGTGGCCGGCGTCGCGGAGGGTGTTGATCGCGAGGTTCCGGAGTGTGGGCATGTTCTCGGGTCCGTGGCCGGTGCGGATCTTGGAGGCGTCTTCGGCGAAGGTGGTGTCCCGGACGTGGTGGACGGCTTCGATGCCCCATTGCGCTCTGGCGATACGGCCGATGACCTGCGGTGATGCCTGGGACGACGTCATGCTGGCGATGGCGTGGATGGTCTGGCGGGTAACCTTGCCGGTCTTCAGGTCGGTACGGTGCCGCAGGATTTTCACGACCTGGACTATGTGGGGGAAGTCCAGGCTGAGATCGGTGACGGTGAGGGTGCGTATCGAGCGGGTCTCGCGTCGGCCGTGCCCCATCTCGCGGTCGTAGCGGCGGGCGGTCACTTCCTTCCACAGCAGGGCCTTGATCGCTGCGTAGAGGTTTGGCTGGTTTCCCTTGACCACCATCAGGTAGTGGGCGTTCTTGGCCTCGACCAGTCATTTTGCGTGTTCGCGCTGGGCGTGGAGGGCGTCGGCGGTGACCACGGTGCCGGTCAGGTCGCACAGGGCGAGGAGGGCGGTGAAGCCGGTTATTTCATTGGTTTTGTCCGGCACTCTCAGCTGGCTGACGGTGCGGCCGGCGGCCGTGATGGCGGACAGCAGGTGGGCTGCCGCCGTGATGTCGGTGCGTGAGCCGCGGGCGCTCTTGCCGTCGACCGCGACCGATTCCGTGCCGGTAGGGCTGTGTCCGAGGAGGTCGGCGAGTCCACCGGGGCACACGGCGACCAGCACTCGGCGCACCGTTGAAAGCGAGGCCGGACGCCGGACCCCGAGGGAGCTGCGCGGACGAAACCCCAGGCGGGCGAGGGTGTCTTGGGGTGCGTGGCGGGCCCATTGCCCGATCGCGGCGTAGGAGCGGGCCCCGGCCAGGACCGCGCACGCCGCGGCCAGGAGCACCGAGGCAAGGGCATGGCGGCGTCCGCGGCGATCACGCGGATCGGGCAGGGCACTCAGCCGAACGTTCATGTCGGGGAGCTCGCGCTACCGACGCGAGGGCGACTTGGTCAGACAGACGGCGGCAGACTGGTGCACTGTCACCTTGTTCGGTCGGTCTGGGATGATCTTGGGGTTGTGGGCGCCTGGGGAGGGGGGCCGCTCGTGTCGTCGAGCACGCCGTCGCACAAAAACCACCGCTACCCGGCCGAGATCATCTCCCACTGCGTCTGGCTGTACTTCCGCTTCCCGCTCTCCTTCCGTGAGGTGGAGGAGATGATGCTCGAGCGCGGCGTCGTCGTCTCCCACGAGACGATCCGGCGGTGGTGTCTCAAGTTCGGTCAGGCGTACGCCAACAGCCTGCGCCGCAGGCGCCCGCAGCCGGGCGACAAATGGCACCTGGACGAGGTCTTCGTCAAGATCCGCGGGGTGCGGAAGTACTTGTGGCGGGCCGTCGACGCCGACGGCAACGTGCTCGACATCCTGGTCCAGAACCCGCTCGACAAGGCTGCGGCCAAGCGCTTCTTCCGCCGGCTCCTGACCGCGACCGGGCAGGTGCCCCGGGTGGTCGTCACGGACAAGCTGAAGTCGTACGGGGCTGCGTGCCGTGGGCGCTGTCACCTTGTTCGGCGGTCTGGGATGATCTTGGGGTTGTCCGTGTCCGGGGAGGGGTCCGCTCGTGTCGTCGAGCACGCCGTCGTACAAGAACCACCGTTACCCGGTCGAGGTCATCTCGCACTGTGTGTGGCTGTACTTCCGCTTCCCGCTCTCCTTCCGTGAGGCCGAGGAGATGATGCTCGAGCGGGGTGTGGTCGTCTCCTACGAGACCATCCGCCGGTGGTGTCTGAAGTTCGGCCAGGCCTACGCCAACGCGCTGCGCCGCAGGCGCCCGCAGCCAGGCGACAAATGGCACCTCGACGAGGTCTTCGTCAAGATCGGCGGGGTGCAAAAGTACTTGTGGCGGGCTGTGGACGCCGACGGCAACGTCCTCGACATCCTCGTCCAGAATCGCCGTGACAAGGCTGCGGCCAGGCGTTTCTTCCGCCGGCTCCTGACCGCGACCGGGCAGGTGCCCAGGGTGGTCGTCACGGACAAGCTCCGGTCCTACGGGGCTGCGTGCCGTGAGGTGATGCCTTCGGTGGAACACCGTTCCCACAAGGGACTGAACAACCGGGCGGAGAACTCGCACCAGCCCACGAGGCAGCGGGAACGGGCGATGAAAGGGTTCCGCAGCGTCGGCGGGGCGCAGCGGTTCCTGTCGGCGTTCACCGGGATCTCACCCCACTTCCGGCCCTACCGGCACCTCATGACCGCTGGCCGGTACCGCTTGGAAATGAGGGTCCGCTTCACCATCTGGAACCGCATCACCGGCGCCACCGATATGCCCGCTGCGGCCTGAACCACAGCCGCCGCCAGCCCCCCGGTGCATCCTGACGCACCCTCAGGCGATCACGCCCTCGATAACGTGACAACACCCCTGCGCGAGCTCAAATCGACGGTCGAGCAGCAGAGCCGCTGACCCCCCGTCGCAGACCCGGCCGCACCTTTGATCCCGGCATCCCCATGAAGCGCAGGATCCTGTCGCGGACGAGAGCGGAAACCCTGCGCTTCTCGCGGTGTGCCACCGGCTGTCTAGCCTCATGGTGCCACTGAACTCGACGGCGATCTCGAACGCAGTCTCCAGAGCATGCTCGCCGCGACCAGCGCCGAGATCCACCCCCTGGAGGCCGCAGCCGGGCTCGACCAGCCCGTCAGGGGCATCCCCGGATGCCCCTGACGGGCTGACTGGGCACCAACACAGGAGCGCGGCCATTCGACTGCCCTCTGAAAGTGGCCCGGCTCCGGCAGGACTGCGGTGCCCTGGGGTCTTTTTCCCCTCCGGGCGTGCCCGTGCCCGGCCGGTCAGGGACGGTCCTGCCCGCACTTTCTCACTTCGCCTCGGCGTACTCGTAGACCGCGCCCCCAGAACGAGGCGGTCGCGTGGCCCTGTTCACGTAGTCGTGAACAAAGCCAGTCACGCCCGTCTTCACCGTGAAAGGCCTCGGCCAGGCCGGTCTGGCTTCAGCCGCATGCCGCCCGCAGCTGGAGTAGCCGGGACCCGGCCGCACCAGCTCAGCTCAACTACCGGCGGATCCTGCACCCTTCTGTGTGTTTCCCAGAGGCAGGAGGCGGGCGTCAGCAGCCCTCGGTCAACCCGGGGCGAAGTTCTCGCTCGTGGCCCGTGGGCCCTGGCTGATGTCGAACTTCACCGCCTGGTCTTCCACGCAGTAGCCCGCCGTTGATCACCGCGGTTGTTGTTCACCACTCGCGTCGCCTGTCGTGGACGGCCCCGGCCGCGTGCCGCCCCGTCCCCTTTTCCATCCAGCGGTGTTCCTGCGTTCCGCATAATTCAGCGTGGCTAGAGGCTTGATTGTGGGTCTGAGCTGGGGAAACGTGCCTGAGCATGCCGGTGAGGCGTTTCTCTAGGCGGGGGTATCGCTGCTGGTCAGCGGGGTGTGGTGCTGGCCTCGATGATCTTCTTCGGGGTGGGGATGCGGAGCTTGGCCAGGAGGTCGCGTTGCGCCTTGGTGGGGTCGGTGAGCTGGCGGAAGGTGCCGGCGGGGCCGGTGAAGGTGCCCAGGTGGAGCCGGTCGAGTTCGCGGCGGATGGTGGGCCAGGTCGTCTCGGTGGTGGTCTCGGCGATGCGGATCAGCAGCAGGGCGAGCCAGCACAGGATGACGTGGGCACGGATGCGTTCTTCGAGGCGGTGGTAGACCGGGCGGAGGTCGAGGATCTGCTTCATGTCGCGCCAGCCGCGCTCGACTTCCAGGAGCTGCTTGTAGCCCAGCGCGATGTCCTCGGCCGAGAGTTTCGGGTCGCTGCAGCGCAGGAGGTACTTGCCGTCCAGGTTGGCCTCGGCCTTGGCCTTGGTGGCATCGATGCGGAGTTTGCCGGCCGGGGTGGTCCGCAGATAGCGGTTCAGGCCGGGCTTCGCGGCGATTCTCCCGCGCAGTTCGCCGCGTTTGTAGTCCGAGAGTGCGTCGCTGTCTTCGATCAGCTCGGTGAGCTGGGCGGTCAGCTGGGTACGGATCGCTGCGTCCCGGGTGGCGGCTTCGGGGTTGTGGCAGATCACGAAGCGTTCGTTCTCGGAGACCTTCACTTCCTTGACGCGCATGTTGTGTGAGATGTCCTGGTATCGGCCCTGCCGGGAGAGGGCGGCCTTGATCTCGGGCGAGTTGGAGCGGAGCTTCTCGCCGATGATGTAGTGGTGGTCGCCCGAGCGGAGGTAGCGGCGGTTGGCCGCGGAGGCGAAGCCCCGGTCGGCGACCCACACGATCTTGGACAGGGTCCAGTCCCGCATCTCGTCCTTGACCTGGCGTATCAACGCGGAATCGCCGGTGTTGCCCGGCCAGCACCACACCCGCACCGGGATCCCGTCACGTGTGACCGCCATCCCGATCACGATCTGCGGCAGGTCGTCGCGGGAGTCCTTCGACTTCCCCCAGGTCCGGAACCCTCCCATGCTCACGCCGTCGCCGTCGCCGTCGCCGTCGCCGTCGCCGCCGCCGTCGCTGTCGCTGTCGCTGTCGCCGTCGCCGGTTTCGGGGAGGGGGAGGCCGTTTTCGTCGCGGGCGACGGGCAGGTCGGCGTCCTCGAGTTCGAAGTAGGTGCTGGTGGTGTCGAAGAACAGCAGGTCGACTTCGAGGTTGAGCAAGTGGGCAGCCGCATCGAAGACCTGCTGTTCCAGCTTCTCGCGTATCTGGTGCAGCCAGTCCATCGCCCGGTAGCAGGCGTCGTCGTCGACGGGGTCCAGGCCGTCAATGTGCACGTCGTGGTTGACCCACTCGGCAGCGGCCAGTTTCGAGGACGGTGCCAGGGCCCTGTTCGCGACCAGCGCGAACAGGGCGCGCTCGGTGGCCTCAACATTCCGCGGACGGCCTCGCCCCCGGGTGCCCAGCGCGGCCACGATGCGAGGGAGTTCCAGCCGCTGCCACAGCTGGTCCAGGAGATACGCGCCGCCGAAGGGGCGGGACTCGACGAAGTCCAGCTCCGTGTTCGCCTCGGCGGTCGCCGCCAGTGCGGCAGCCGGATCCAGCAGCCTGGACAGTGAGCCGACCAGGCGGCGCACCGCGTCGGTGTCCAGCTGGTCCTCACGGCCGAAGCCGTACAGCAGCTTGGGCACCGACCGCCCCGCCGCTGCGTCCCACGTGTTGTGGGCCAGGTGCAGGTAGCGGACCGTGCCGCTCTTGGTCTTCCGACTCGTCGTCTTCACATACATCGCTCTAGACCATACACGCCTGAGTCATGCCGTTAATGGGCAGTCGGGCCAAAGCGTTTCTCTAGGCGTTTCTAGCCCGCTCGGCACCACCGAGGCTGCTGACCAGGCACTTCACCTCATCAGACCCTCTAGACCGCCCGAATTACGCGGAACGCAGGGTGTTGTCACGTTATCGAGGGCGTGATCGCCTGAGGGTGCGTCAGGATGCACCGGGGGGCTGGCGGCGGCTGTGGTTCAGGCCGCAGCGGGCATATCGGTGGCGCCGGTGATGCGGTTCCAGATGGTGAAGCGGACCCTCATTTCCAAGCGGTACCGGCCAGCGGTCATGAGGTGCCGGTAGGGCCGGAAGTGGGGTGAGATCCCGGTGAACGCCGACAGGAACCGCTGCGCCCCGCCGACGCTGCGGAACCCTTTCATCGCCCGTTCCCGCTGCCTCGTGGGCTGGTGCGAGTTCTCCGCCCGGTTGTTCAGTCCCTTGTGGGAACGGTGTTCCACCGAAGGCATCACCTCACGGCACGCAGCCCCGTAGGACCGGAGCTTGTCCGTGACGACCACCCTGGGCACCTGCCCGGTCGCGGTCAGGAGCCGGCGGAAGAAACGCCTGGCCGCAGCCTTGTCACGGCGATTCTGGACGAGGATGTCGAGGACGTTGCCGTCGGCGTCCACAGCCCGCCACAAGTACTTTTGCACCCCGCCGATCTTGACGAAGACCTCGTCGAGGTGCCATTTGTCGCCTGGCTGCGGGCGCCTGCGGCGCAGCGCGTTGGCGTAGGCCTGGCCGAACTTCAGACACCACCGGCGGATGGTCTCGTAGGAGACGACCACACCCCGCTCGAGCATCATCTCCTCGGCCTCACGGAAGGAGAGCGGGAAGCGGAAGTACAGCCACACACAGTGCGAGATGACCTCGACCGGGTAACGGTGGTTCTTGTACGACGGCGTGCTCGACGACACGAGCGGACCCCTCCCCGGACACGGACAACCCCAAGATCATCCCAGACCGCCGAACAAGGTGACAGCGCCCATCCAGCCGGTCAGTGAGAATCCGAAGCCGGCGAGTTCTGCGGTCGCTTCGGTTGGCTCGAATCCGGCAGCGGCGTAGGTGACGGTGAGAGTGACGAGGCAGCCGGTGGCCTGGACGACCGTTAGTGCAATGCCTCCCTCTCTGCCAATGAGGGGCCCCGCGTTTTCCGGACAGCTGCTAATTAGCAAATTCAGGCTGCGAGCTGCTGGTTCAGGTACTCGTCGTGGACCTCTCGTGGGGTCCGGTACCCGAGTCCCGAGTGACGGCGCTTCGTATTGTAGCGGACCTCTATGTAGCGGGCGATGTCGCGGTAGGCGTGTTCTCGGGTGGGGTATACGGTCCGGTGGACACGTTCATTTTTCAGGGTCGCGAAGAATGATTCCGCCATGGCATTGTCGTAGCAGATCCCGGTCCGGCCAACGGATTGCCGGATTCTTAGCCCGGTCAGTGTATTGGCGAACTGGGTCGAGGTGTAATTGCTGCCGCGGTCCGAGTGAAAGATGGCGTCTTCGGCGAGTGGGTGGTTGCGTGCTGCCATTTTGATGGCTGCTTCGATAAGTGGGGTCTTGTAGTTGTCGTCCATGGCCCACCCGATGACGGCTTTGGTGTGGCAGTCGATGACGGTGGCGAGGAATACCCAGCCTTCCCAGGTTGGAATGTATGTGATGTCGCCGACCATTTTGCGGCCGGGTGCGTCGGCGGTGAAGTCGCGGTTCACGAGGTCAGGGATCGGGCCGGCGGAGCCGTCGTTCTCGGTGAGGCTGTGGCGCCACGGTCGTGGCTGACACGCCTGGAGGTCCAGTTCCCGCATGAGGTCACGCACGAGCTCGGGTCCGCAGGGGACGCCCCACGCGGACAGGTCGGCGTGGACCCGACGGTAGCCGTAGGTTTCGTCAGAATCCTCGAACGACTTGGTGATCAGCAATTTCAGATCCTCCCGTCGCCGGGCAGTCGCTGAAATCGGCCTGCTCCGCCATTCGTAGAAGCCGGAGCGGGATACTTCCAGCCAGTCGCACATCTTGGCAACCGGCACCGTGTCTTCAGTGTTCGTGGTAAATATTGCGTACTCTGCATCGATGAACTCGAACTTGTCGCTCACCGAGGGTCCTTGGCGAAGTACGCTGCAACTTTTTCCAGGAAAGCGACTTTCTGTCGCAGCTCGCGCAATTCTCGTTCCTGCTCCCGCAGGCGGGCGCGCTCGTCGAGCGTGAGTTCCGGCTCCTCGCCATCATGCTCACGACGGTATGCGTTGACCCAGTTTCCCAGAGTTCCTTCAACGAGTCCGAGTTCCCGGGCGACCTGGGCGACCGGACGCGACGTCTCGATCACCATCTTCACGGCCTCTTCCCGATACTCCGGGCTAAATTTCCTGCGTTTCTGCGACAACCGACTTCCCTTTCCGAGTGGTCCCACCGTAGTGGGACCACTGTCCGGAAGGTTCGGGGCGCCTCACAATGTGGTGCAAGCCAGGCCAACGCCGCCCTCTACCGGGCCGTGCTCACCCGCCTGCGCTGGCACCCACGCACCCACGACTACCTGCAACGACGCCTCACCGAAGGCAAAACCCGCCGCGAGATCATCCGATGCCTCAAACGCTACGTCGCACGAGAGGTCTACAAACTCCTCACCCCCACCACGACAGCCAGCAGCCCCACGACCCCCACCCCAACCGCACCTCGACATCCATAGGGGCATCAGCACCGTTGACAGACCCCGGTAAGGAGTCGGCGGAAGAAGCGCCCGGGCCGTGTTCAGGTTGCCGGTGTAACCGTTGGCGCTGCCGGCGCCATCGGAACTTGAGAACTAATGACTGGACCTGAGGCAGGAGAGGCGGGGCTTGCACCATTTTCGTTCAAGGCGATGACTGTGTACGTAGTCGGGCTCGCATTAACAGGGACGACGATGCTGGTCGCAGTGCCGGCAGGGAAAAAGGTGGTCGTATTGCAGGAGCTTGGACATGAGCCAGGGGTGGTGGCGATCACGCGATATCCAGTAGCTCCAGGAACAGCATCCCACGATACGCGAACGGTCCTCGCGACGACTGGATCACTTGCAGCCGGCGGCGTCCCGAGGCCGCCGCCATTAGAGATACTGCTTTCCTTCCCGAGAGCGTTGCCGTCTCCATTGACGATGGAGCCACAGGCATTGTTGCTTTGGGACCCGTTGTTGACAATCGTGCATTCCGCAGATCGCTCGCCGTTGTCATCCTTGTCTTGCGCGTGGACAGGGGCCGCACCCGCCGCCAGAAGAGCAGCAGCGACCACAACCGCGCCCGCAAGAGACTTTTTCATGACCATATCCCTCTCACTCCAAATCCACACCTGCGCTTCGCTTCAGTCGATCATCGCAACTCACGCAGGCCTGTTTTAGAAACCGCGCAGGATTCCAGCTGTGATGTTGCGATGATTCCGTCAAACGGAGCAACGGATTTGACCTATAGACCCCATTTGGCAGAATCGCCAGAGAGCTCGGGCAGCTGCTCGGGTTTGGCGGTTCACCCGTATTATCCTCGTTCCGTTCGAAACGGGCAGTCCACACTGAAGGGTCTTAGGGTTGCATCCGGTATCGAGGCAAAATTCATCCAAACGAACCACAAAACGGCCCCGCCTCCCCCAACCCAGCGCGCCGCCAGCCTAGAAGTAGGTCACGCCCACAGCTTCGATAGGCACATGCATGCGCTACGCCCGCCCCGTACTCACCAGCGCTACGACACTCTTCGCCCTCAGTGTCTTGACCCTGGGGTCCATCGCCCACGCCAACAGTAGCTCCGAGAAGAGCGAGGCCGACTGCGCCATCACGAACAGCGGCCACAACAACAACATGTCCTGCGGCTACATGATCGTCGGCAACAACAACACAACCGGCACAGCGCACAAAATCGGTCTGGGATCAACCCCCGGATGCACGACTTTCATCCCAGTCCGCAATAGCAGTACCCATATCCTGATTCCATGGGTAGACGGCACGCGTAACTCGCAGATGGCGCCCGGAAGTACCAACTCATACTGCTCGGATTCTGACGTAGAATTTCAACTGGGTGACCGAACCAGTGAGCTCAGCCTCTCCTTCGAGAATGTCTTCGGGCCACTGCTGACCTGCACTTCGATGTTCACAAACCCGCGCATTGAATGCACCGCTGACTCCGACCTCTCACAAGTGGTGATTCAAAACACGCCGACGAGCTCGTAACACGATCCTCAGGGCTAATTCATAGTCGTGTTGATCATGCTGCGTTCCAGGTCAGGCGAGTCTGAGGAGGTCGAGGGGGCGGGTGAAGGGCGTGTAGGAGACCTCGCGGAGTCCGGCAGCGATGTTGTGGTGGCCGGCGTCGCGGAGGGTGTTGACCACGAGGTTGCGGAGGGTGGCCATGTTGGCCGGCCCGTGTCCGGTGCGGATCTTGGAGGCGTCCTCGGCGAACGTGGTGTCCCGAACGTGGTGGACGGCCTCGACACCCCACTGCGCTCTGGCGATACGGCCGATGACCTGGGGTGATGCCTGGGACGACGTCATGTCGGTGATAGCGTGGATGGTCTGCCGGGTGACCTTGCCAGTCTTCAGGTCCGTGCGGTGCCGCAGGATCTTCACCGCCTGGACGACGTGGGGGAAGTCCAGGCCGAGACCGGTGACGGTGAGAGTGCGTATCGAGCGGGTCGAGCGTCGGCCGTCCCCGCGCTCACGGTCGTAGCGGCGGGCGGTCACTTCCTTCCACGGCAGGGCCTTGACGGCCGCGTGGAGGCGGGGCTGGTTGCCCTTGACGACCATCAGATAGTGGGCGTTCTCCGCCTCGACCAGCCATTTCGGCCTTGTCACGTTGTCGGTGGCGGGGTGGGATGATCTTCGGGCTGTCCGTCTGGGGAGGGGTCCGTTCGTGTCGCCTATGACGCCGTCGTACGCGAACCACCGCTACCCGGCCGAGGTCATCGCGCACTGTGTGTGGCTGTACTTCCGCTTCCCGCTCTCCTTCCGGGAGGTCGAGGAGATGATGCTCGAGCGCGGCGTCGTCGTCTCCCACGAGACGGTCCGGCGCTGGTGCCTGAAATTCGGCCAGACCTACGCCAACGCCCTGCGTCGACGGCGCCCGCAGCCCGGTGACAAGTGGCACCTCGACGAGGTCTTCATCAAGATCGGCGGTTTGCAAAGATTCCTGTGGCGAGCCGTGGATCACGACGGCAACGTCCTCGACATCCTGGTCCAGAACCGCCGGGACAAGGCCGCGGCCAGGCGTTTCTTCCGCCGGCTCCTCACCACCACCGGGCGGGTGCCCAGGGTGATCGTGACGGAAAGCTCCGCTCCTACGGGGCTGCGCACCGCGAGGTGATGCCCTCGGTGGAACACCGCTCCCACAAAGGCTTGAATGAGGCGCCCCGAACCTTCCGGACAGTGGTCCCACTACGGTGGGACCACTCGGAAAGGGAAGTCGGTTGTCGCAGAAACGCAGGAAATTTAGCCCGGAGTATCGGGAAGAGGCCGTGAAGATGGTGATCGAGACGTCGCGTCCGGTCGCCCAGGTCGCCCGGGAACTCGGACTCGTTGAAGGAACTCTGGGAAACTGGGTCAACGCATACCGTCGTGAGCATGATGGCGAGGAGCCGGAACTCACGCTCGACGAGCGCGCCCGCCTGCGGGAGCAGGAACGAGAATTGCGCGAGCTGCGACAGAAAGTCGCTTTCCTGGAAAAAGTTGCAGCGTACTTCGCCAAGGACCCTCGGTGAGCGACAAGTTCGAGTTCATCGATGCAGAGTACGCAATATTTACCACGAACACTGAAGACACGGTGCCGGTTGCCAAGATGTGCGACTGGCTGGAAGTATCCCGCTCCGGCTTCTACGAATGGCGGAGCAGGCCGATTTCAGCGACTGCCCGGCGACGGGAGGATCTGAAATTGCTGATCACCAAGTCGTTCGAGGATTCTGACGAAACCTACGGCTACCGTCGGGTCCACGCCGACCTGTCCGCGTGGGGCGTCCCCTGCGGACCCGAGCTCGTGCGTGACCTCATGCGGGAACTGGACCTCCAGGCGTGTCAGCCACGACCGTGGCGCCACAGCCTCACCGAGAACGACGGCTCCGCCGGCCCGATCCCTGACCTCGTGAACCGCGACTTCACCGCCGACGCACCCGGCCGCAAAATGGTCGGCGACATCACATACATTCCAACCTGGGAAGGCTGGGTATTCCTCGCCACCGTCATCGACTGCCACACCAAAGCCGTCATCGGGTGGGCCATGGACGACAACTACAAGACCCCACTTATCGAAGCAGCCATCAAAATGGCAGCACGCAACCACCCACTCGCCGAAGACGCCATCTTTCACTCGGACCGCGGCAGCAATTACACCTCGACCCAGTTCGCCAATACACTGACCGGGCTAAGAATCCGGCAATCCGTTGGCCGGACCGGGATCTGCTACGACAATGCCATGGCGGAATCATTCTTCGCGACCCTGAAAAATGAACGTGTCCACCGGACCGTATACCCCACCCGAGAACACGCCTACCGCGACATCGCCCGCTACATAGAGGTCCGCTACAATACGAAGCGCCGTCACTCGGGACTCGGGTACCGGACCCCACGAGAGGTCCACGACGAGTACCTGAACCAGCAGCTCGCAGCCTGAATTTGCTAATTAGCAGCTGTCCGGAAAACGCGGGGCCCCTCAGAACAACCGGGCCGAGAACTCCCACCAGCCCACCAGGCAGCGCGAACGCGCGATGAAAGGATTCCGCAGCCCAGGCTCCGCGCAACGCTTCCTGTCCGCGTTCACCGGGATCTCACCCCACTTCCGACCCCACCGCCACCTCATGACCGCCGCCCGCCACCGCTTCGAAATGACGATCCGCTTCACCATCTGGAACCACGTCACGGGTGCCGCCGGCACGCCAGCCACAGCCTGAACCACAGCCGACTCCGGCCCCCTCACACCCTGGCGCACCCTCAGGCGATCGCACCCCCGATAACGTGACAGCACCCCCTCAAGCTCTTCGCCCGCTGCATCCGACACCTGGCCGAAGAGCGCGACGACCTCAACAAACGAATAGCCGAGACGGTGAAAGCCTGCGCTCCCGGCCTGCTCAACACATGCGGCGTCGGCCCCGACAGCGCCTGATCAAGCCCTTGCCCGCACGGCAGACCCGAATGGGTAGTTTTCGACAATCACATACCCTTCCGCCACCACGCAGTACAATGGCGCCCCCTGCGCCCCCTGCGCCGCACAGCCGGTGACGATTCCATTTCCATCGAAGGTAAACGTGAGCGTGACTTGCCCCGCTGGGTCGCCTTGCTCTGTGTTTAGGGTATAAACCTGAGGGCTATTTTCAGACACGGAGACACAGGGCGCGTAGGGGTCGTTCGGGTCCTGGTTTAGGACTACTGGATAGTAGGAAATCCCTTGGCTGATCAGGGTGTAATTACTGATGTTGCAGAACCCCACGTTTTGACCAGAAGGCGGAAGTGCGCCCAATCCCCCTTGAGACGATCCGCTATTGTGTCCTGTGCCAATGAGGATGTCCCCACAGGACTGATAGACGTTTGTATTATTGTCCCCCGTTTGAAGCGTGCAGTCGGTCCCGCCCTTAAGGTCGCCAACATCTACCGCGTGCGCCACGGAGGCCACGCCAGCGAAGGC
The DNA here is from genome assembly GCF_052244475.1 of Streptomyces sp. IBSNAI002. NCBI lineage: Bacteria > Bacillati > Actinomycetota > Actinomycetes > Kitasatosporales > Streptomycetaceae > Streptomyces > Streptomyces sp. IBSNAI002. The sequence goes on from NZ_JBQPXG010000002.1 coordinate 52,220, forward strand.
AATCGATGCAATAGCCGATACGAAAACACGCTGTACATTCCGACGCATTAGCTGAATTCCTTCGCTCCGGCAGTCTATGTCTGTCCCACGCAGCATGCTGCACAAGAGCACAACATCAGGGGATCGACACCTGAATTTTCAAGACCCCCCAGGCAGCGGGAACGCGCGATGAAAGGATTCCGTACCGTCGGCGGAGCGCAGCGGTTCCTGTCTGCGTTCACCGGGATCTCACCGCACTTCCGGCCCCACCGGCATCTGATGACGACCGGCCGGCACCGCTGCGAAATGAGGGTCCGCTTCACCATCTGGAACCAGATCACCGGCGCCACCGGCATGCCCGCCGCAGCCTGAGCAGCGGGCCTGACCGGGTCCCAGCATGCCCTGACACGCCATCAAACGATCACATCGCTGACAACGTGGCAGTGCCTGAGTAGTTGATGTTCATCGCTCCGTTATTGACGGGGGTGCACAGGGTGAGGAGTAGTGGGGTGCAGTTGGCGGTCATGGTGCCGAGCGGGCCGCTGTTGGTGAACGTGATGTCGTCCTTCGCGCACGCCCAGCCGTCCACCGCGGGAACCGCCGGTCATGCCCGCGCCGCCGTCCAACTCCTTCCCGCCGGTGACAAGACCGGTGACACCGAGCCGGTTTTCTGCGGCGGGTTCCAGTCTCCCATCGCCGGCGGTTGGCAGTCGAAGGGCGTCACGAGCCTGGGCGGCGGCTGGACGGCCAAGGTCTCCGTCAACCCCTCCGCCCGCGCCTCCCAGGCCGAGATCTCCCGTGGCGGGATATTCAAGGGCCGACTCGACGCCTGCACAAAGAATGCCAACATCAAGATCGACGGACGCATCTTCACCCTCACCCCCACCGGCACGGTCTCCACGGCCGACTCCAGGCCCGCCCCCGCCCCCGTTCCGGGCGGTTGGCAGTCGAAGGGCGGGAGGTACCTCGGCGCAGGCTGGAGCGCCAGCGTCGACATCAACGCCTCCGCCCGCACAGCGCGTGCCGACATCGCCCGAGGCGGCGTAGTCAAGGGGCACGTGGAGGCGTTCGGAAAGAACGCGAACATTAAGCCTCACCCCCGCGGGCACGGTCACCTCGCACTTCGTCGGCTCGGCACCGGGCGCCACCGCACCCGCCCCGGACGCCGGGGCGGCCGCAGCAGCGGGCTGAGCCGCCTCTACCGGTCCCCTCATAGACCCCATGACCGGCGGTGAGGGGATCATGGAGGCCGAACCAGGCCGCATCCCGATCGCGTAGCGGGCATCAAGGCTGTGTTCACGACGCTCTTGAGGACAGACCACCCGTTCGCATGACGTGGGCACATGTGGAGCGGGATGAGGCCGGTGCCTGACGAACCCGCGCTTTCCCGCTGCTGACCTGAGGAAACTCCCAATCCAGGTGTCACTCCGGCATGCTGGGCCGGATCCGGTCGGCCAACGCGCGTTGCCCTTGCTCGACACGCCCGGCCATTGGCGGGGGTCAGTTTGAGGGACAGCGTCGCTCGCCACAGCCGCGGACGTAGAGCTCCGCCGAGGCGGTGATCTCGGTGAGGTTCCCGCCCCCGGTGATCAGGACACTGCCGTTGCGCAGCAGCGTGGCAGTCTGTCCCGCCAGTGCGGTGCTCATGGAGCCGGTCGGGCCGAACTTGCCGGTTCGCGGATTGTAGATCTCAGCCGAAGCCAGGAAGGTGTCGCCAAAGCCCCCGCCCGTGACCAGGACCGTGCCGTCGGCAAGCAGTGTCGCAGTGTGCACGCTGCGCGCTTCGGCCATGCTGCCTGTGGTGGTGAAGGTGCCCGTCATGGGGTTGTACACCTCAGCCGAGGCAAGCGCCCCGGTGGCGTTGTCGCCGCCGGCGACCAGTACCTTGCCGCTGCGCAGCGTGGTCGCGGTGTGGAACTCCCGGGCCACGCTCATGGATCCGGTCGCGGTGAACGTGCCCGCGGCGGGGTCGTAGAGCTCGGCCGAGGCCAGTTCGCCGTCCTCGCCGTTGCTGTTGCCACCCGCGACGAGGACCTTTCCGTTGCCGAGGCGGGTAGCCGTGTGTGTGTCCCGGGGGGTGGTCATGGCGCCGGTGGCGGTGAAGGTGCCGGTGGCCGGGTCGTAGAGCTCGGCCGAGTTCAGCACACTGGTGTCGCTCGCTCCACCCGCGACGAGGACCTTTCCGTTGCCGAGGCGGGTGGCCGTGTGGGCCGTCCGGGGGGTGGTCATGGAGCCTGTGGCGGTGAAGGTGCCGGTGGCCGGATCGTACAGTTCGGCCGAGTTGAGTACGGTGTTCTGGTCAGGCTGGCCACCTGTGATCAGCACCTTGCCATCGTGCAGGATCGTGGCCTTGTGCAGGAACCGTGCGACGCTCATTGAGCCGGTGGCGGTGAAGGTGCGGGTGGCCGGGTCGTACAGCTCCGCCGAGGCGGCGTTCCCGCCGAGTCCCCCGACGACAAGAACCTTGCCGCTGTGCAGTGGGGTCGCCGTCTGGAAGTACCGGGGCTGTGTCATGGATCCGGTGGCAACGAAACTGCCGCTGCCCGTGCCGTCGGCCGACGCCGTACCGGCAACGGCCGCACCCGATCCGAGCAACAGCGCGGTGAGGAGCAGGAGAGGCATGGCCCTGAGGCGGTGAACGATTGGGGAGAGTTGTCCGAAGCGGTGCGCCACGGACATCCCTGACCCTTGCAGAATGATCATATTCGACCTTCTTCGCCTGGCTGATGGAGGCCGCCGAGTCCTCGTCCGTCCTTGCCAGACGGCGGGTTGGAGGACTCCGCGAGGCGCCATACTGCTTGGCTCCGATCACGTCGGCTGCGGCAATTCGCTACCGAAGAGGACAAATCACCTGTTCGTACCATCGGATGGTGCCGATCGTGAGTCGTGTTAATGCGGGAGGGCGCCATTCCATGCCCCTGTCCGGCGGGTACCCGTGAAGGAGATCGTGCGGCCGGCCGGCGGATTCCCGTGGTGCAGGGCGCACTGTCTCGCAGGAGACGACGACGCCGCGCTTGAGCATCATCTCCTCCACCTCACGGAACGAGAGCGGGAAGCGGAAGTACAGCCACACACAGTGCGCGATGATCTCTACGGGGTAGCGGTGGTTCTTGTACGACGGCGACGCAGACGACACGGATCCCACCCCTCCCCGGGCACCCACAACCCGAAGATCATCCCAGACCGCTGAACAAGGTGACAGTGCCTCCAAAAGTACTTGTGGCGGGCCGTCGACCACGATGGCAACGTGCTCGACATCCTGGTCCAGAACCGTCGCGACAAGGCTGCGGCCAAGCGTTTCTTCCGCCGGCTCCTCACCACGACCGGGCAGGTGCCCCGGGTGGTCGTCACGGACAAGCTGAAGTCGTACGGGGCTGCGCACCGTGAGGTGATGCCCTCGGTCGAGCACCGCTCTCACACGGGATTGAACAACCGGGCGGAGAACTCCCACCAGCCCACCAGGCAGCGCGAACGCGCAATGAAAAGCTTCCGCACCGTCGGCGGAGCGCAACGCTTCCTGTCCGCGTTCACCGGGATCTCACCCCACTTCCGCCCCCACCGCCACCTCATGACCGCCGGCCGGTACCGCTTCGAAATGAGCATCCGCTTCACCATCTGGAACCACATCACCGGCGCCGCCGCCCGCGTGCTCGCCACGGCCAACCACAGCTGACGACAGCCCCAGCACAGCCCTGACGCACCATCAGGCGATCACGCCCTCGATAACGTGACAACACCATTGCCGTCCACCGCAATCGCCCGCCGCCGCAGCCGTACCGGCTCGGCGCGGGCGGCCGCCCGGTGGGCCCGGCGCTGTTCACGCTCGGTGCCGCCGTCGGGCATCACCGGATCCGGCCGGCGGGGCTGTGCGGACAGCAAGCGCCGAAGCCAATCGTAACCGGCCGCGCCGATCTCACCGGGATCGAGCTGCCCCAGGACTCTGCGCAGGGTCTTCTCGCTCGGCACCGGTAACGGCCAAGGAGTGGGTGGTAGGGCAGGCCGAAGGCGGCCAGTTCCTCCGGCGTCGCACGTCGGCACCACTCCGCCGCCGCGGTGATCGAGTCGTGGCCGGACGGGGTCATCGCGCAGACCACCAGGGCCAGCAGCGAGGAGAGCCGGTACCGCACTCCGCAAGCCCCCTCGGATCCGTGACCGATTCGAACCCGGCCACCAGGCAGCGGACTTGCTCCTTGACGGCACCCTCACCGAGGGCTTCCACGCGGGGCGCACGAGGCACGGTGACAGCGACAGGAGATGGTGGAGGAACGAACACGGCACCCTCGTGGATCTTGCAGCGTAGAGAACTACATGATCCACAGGTGCCGCGTTCACCTACTTCCGGGGCCCATCGAGGTCAACACCCCAGACCGGGACGGTCCAGGCACTCGCAGGGGCCCTGGTCCCGGTGCGCCTGCTCTACTTCTTCTCCTTCAACTTGTTGGCGACATCGTCGAACGTGTCCTTGAGAATCTTTCCGAAGCTCGAGAATCTGTCCTGGACGGCCTGGGAAGCCGCGTTCGCCGTCGTGTCAGCGTGCTGGCGCACTGACACGAGTGCGATCTTGGCGTCGCTAATGGCCTGATCGATGTCGGTACCCACCTTTTCGACACCGGCCCCGGCCACGATCCCCAGCTGGGCGACGGTCAGCTCGACGTTCGCCCGGTTGTGCCCAGATCCGTCGACCACGAAGGAGTCAAGTCCCGCGCTCCGCACCATTACGTTGTACTCCTCGTCGGTGAGCTTCTCCTCCAAGAAGCACTCGGCGAGAGCTTTGAGAATGTACTTTTCGTCGGGGTCCAAGTGGACGGCCTGCGCATGGGCGGGCGGCAGGGAAGGGCTGCCTGCGAACACCTTGGCGACCAGCTCCTTGACGTCCTTCTCGACCGCAGCTGCGGTTCTCTCGACATCATTCATCAGGTCGTTCCACCGGGATTCCGTAGGAATTACTTCTTCCCTCACTGTCTGGAGCGTCTGCTCCACAAGTGGCAGGGCAGTATCTTGTATGTCAGATCCGATCAGAGCCTGACATGTCCGGAACCTATCCAGACTTTCCTCAAGCATGGCTAGTTTGAGAGTAAACTCGTTCTGAAGTTCCGGGAATTTCGCCAGCCATCCCTCGGAGAGTATGGAGCGGATCTCGCGTACGGTCGCATAACCATCCAGGCAGGCCTTCCGGACCAGCATTCCCTTTTTCGTTACGCTCGGTCCGATATTGATTATGGCGTCAAGAATCTTCTGCGTACCTCGGGCCTTCGATAGGACGCTGGAAATCGCCGAGTGCCCTTCACGGTCCGCATAGTACTTCAGAATATATTGCGCCGTATCGGCGATTTCCTGCACCAGGATGAGCTGCCCGGCAGCCGCTGCGACTCTCTGCGCAATCTTCTCCTCTTGCGCCTTGAGATCACTAACCTCAAATTGGAGCTGACTCACCTCCCAGAGCCGACGTGATAGGTCCTCATGAAATTCGCGCTGGGCCTCCAGTTGCGAAGCATCCGGCTGCTCCGCCGTCGTCTGCGGGGCCGTGTCAGCGATGCGCTGTTCTGCCTGCCGACGGGTCTCCATCACCTTGTCCTTCTCTTCGCAGACGATCGAGTGGAATGCCTCGGCCGCTTGCTGGAGCGAAGGGATGGCACTGTTGACAAGTTCTGGAATCCCCTGCACCTGCCACCTCTCGACCTCCCGGATCAGACGAGCCGCCGCGCTCAACTCAACTGTTCGCCGCTTCGCCGTAGCGGCCCAGACCACCCCATCGTCCGTGATTGCAAGTGCTTCCATTTCGACGGCCGGTGAGGTGGGAGGTGGTGAGGTCATATGATTCGCCTATTCGTGAGGTTCGGTGATCAAAGGAGTGATGGCGGGTATTGGTTCCGCCTTCCTGGGGCGTCTTTCGCTGCCCAGGGAAGGTCGATGAAGAACGCCAGAATGGACGACAGAACTCGTCGGCCAGTTGCCACCCATGCGGCGTACATCTGGGGTAAGTTTCCCCGGGCATGAGGCATCTGTCGCGACCCAAAGGGAAAGAGAATGGGCACGATGCGCCCCGAGGGGCGGAGGTGGACGACGGCCGGCACCGTACTCTGCACGATCGGGAAGGAGGCTTCCTCTTCTGTCTCCCCTTGTCTCTATCCAAAGCGCCGACAAGGAGGAAGGGTTGCACTACTCGCCGTTCGCGAGCAAGAACGCGACGCGAGCGACATATATTTCTCACGAAAGTTTTGCAGGTTAGATCGATGCCGATTCAAAATGAAATTCGAAACAATCTGGCCGCGTTCGAAATCAGGCTTGGGATTTGGAGTTCCTCCGTCACTGGTGGCGTGAGGGATTTCAAAGCGTGCCTGAAGGGATTGCGTGACGCAGATCGGGTCCCCGATGCAGCTCTGCAGGGGCTTGATAATTTTATATCCGACTATCGGAAGCAGGTGGAACTATACTCGACGCACGTATACTCCCTGGCCGCCGCTATGCTGCAGAATCCTGCGCTCGAGTGGGGTGTCGACGGAGACGCCACCGCGACGGCCGGGTGGGACGTCTCGAATGTTGACGTTAAGAAGTCAGTCAAGGAAGCCTTGGAATTCAAGGATGAGGTTTCCGTAATTGGATTGAGTTTCGCTCAGGGGTCACTGGCGGAGGTGAGGAACAATGTGCTTACATTCACCGGTAACTATGCGGGCAGCTATCCGAATCCGCTTGAATGGGGGATCGACCTCAACCCTGTCGACCTGATCCCCGTCGGGGATTTCATGGTAAAGGCGGCCGATGGCATGATTAGCACGTTCTTCGCTCTTGGCGGAAGCGATCTCTACACATAATGCGTTTAGCTTGTTCCTCTTCTTTCGGGCTCGAACGGTGTCTCGTATTGGGTCGCTCACCAGGGGGTTTCCGGATGTGGGGGCGGCCTTCGTCTGATCATGTGCTCCGACCAAGGTGCACGTGACCATGACGAAGGCCGTGAGGATGAGTGTGCAGTCGGGCGGGAGGCGTTCGCGGAAGCGTCACGCTTCCGGGGCGAGTTCTGCGGGTGCCTGACCGCCCAGCGTGACGAGTTGTTCGAGCCGGCGGACGCGGTGCTGTGTGCGGACGGTGCCGTGAAGTCCCCGGTGGACTTGACGCTGCTGCCCGAGTCGTCGTGGGAACGGAGCGATGTACGGCGGCCTGAACCAGGGCCGGATCGACGTCGGCCGCCTGCGGTCCCTGCTGGACGCGCCGTGCTCAGCGGAGCGGCCACGTCTACGGCCGTGCGAACACGGCCTCGCAGTTCATTCCGGGCTGGCCCTACTCCTTTGTTGCCGTGCTGGGGCGTGGTTCCACGTCCTGGACTCCGATCCTGGATGCGGTCCGGCTGGGACCTGCGACGACACGACCGCGATCACTGCAGCCCAGGTGAGGGGTGTCGTCGAGCGGCTCCGCAGGCCAGTGGCGGGCCGGAGACCCGGCCATGGTGATCGTCATGGACGCCGGCTACGACGTGACCCGCCTGGCCTGGGTCCTGCGCGACCTGCCGGTCGAACTGGTCGGCCGGGTCCGCTCCGCCCGTGTCATGCGTCTGCCGAAACCACCGCGGATGCACGGAGTCAACGGCCGGCCGCCCAAGCACGGGCCGGAGTTCCGCTTCACCAAGCCGGAGACCTGGCCCGAGACCGCGATCACCACCGTCACCGACACCACCAACTACGGCAAGGCCGAAACCCAGGCGTGGGACCGGGTCCACCACCGGCTCACCCACCGCTCCTCCTGGCTCGACCACGACAGTGAACTCCCAGTGTTCGAGGGGATGTTGACGCGGTCGGTCCGGGACGCGGGCCGGACACGGCAGATCCGCATCCCAGGCCGCCACGAGATGGGGATCGACGTGCTCGTCACGCTCGCCCCTGGCAAGATTTTCGTGAAGCTGGGGTGTGCCACCGTGCGCCGGTGACGCTCCGTCATGGGTAGTGGCGTCGGAGTACGGCCCTGTGGATGACGCGGTGGCGGCGCAGCGGGACTCTGGCACGGCCGGCCATGATCCGCTTCTGGAGCTTGACGTCGGTGATGCGGCCTTCGTTGACGCCGGAGCTGAACGAGGTAGTGATGCCCTGCACGACGGCGGGCTGGTCCTCCCGGATGGCGCTGGCCAGGCCTGCCAGGGGCAGGAGGCGTGATTGCGTGAGGTGTTCGAGCCAGGCTGGTAGCGGGGCGGCGTCGCGGGTTTCGAGCATGGCTGCGAACTGGCGTACCAGATCGTGGGTGCAGTCAGTTCCGGGCAGTGCTCGAACAGCCGGCGGAGTCCCTCGGAGGCGTGCAGGCTGTGTCGGCAGGTGTGGTGGTGATCCATCGGGCGACTTGGCGGGGCGATGGCGGCCGCTCGCGCGGTGTGTCGATCGGCAGGCCTCGACCCGGCGGTGCGACGGCCATCTTGATCCGCTGGTAGTGGGCGCGGTAGCCCTTGGCGACGAGTTCTTGGTGCAGCACTGTGGCGTTGTGCTCGCCCTTCTCCCAGCGTCGCTGCAGGTAGTCCAGGTAAGGGTCGAGGGTAGTCGGGCGGCGGGGCCGCCGGGTTCGTACGCATTCCTGCCAGGTGGCTGCTCGGACGTACTTGCTCACGGTGCGCCGGTTCAAGCCCAGCTCGCGGGCGATGGCACTGAGCGACCGGCTGGGGCCGCTCACGGCGTGCACCACTTCGAACAGCCGCTTCGCGTGACGTCGGGCCGGGGTATCGGCCTGGTCCGAGGCTCCCACAGGGCTCAGCGCGTGACGGCGCGACTTCGGGCTCGGGCGCTGCAGCGGGAAGACAGCCGCGGTGGGCGGCTGCGATGTCCCCACCCGCTTCAGAGCCCCTGCCACAGGTGAAAGCGGTAGCTGACCTGCACCGCGTCCGGCGCACCTTCGCTAGTGCCCTGGCGATAGACCAGCGAACCGTCCCGACAGACGACCTCAACGCCAGGGTGCGCCCGCAGCCAGGCCGCCAACTGCTCCGCGTCGCGCCCCTGCCACAGCTCGATCGGCAACCGGGTCTCGGCATCCACCAGCAGGGTGCCGTAGACGTCCGCATACAGCGCGAAGTCGTCCACGCCCAGGACCCGCGGCGTCGCGGCTGACGGAAGCGGCACGCGCATCAAGTGGAACAGCACGCTGGTCCGCGACGGCGGCACGTTCAGAATCCGCAGCAACCGGGAACCACCTCGGCCGGCGAGGAGGACGCCGGCCATCTCCACCAGATGCTGCAGCAGCGGGCTGCGGCGCCGGTAGCGCCGGGTCAGCCCCTCGACCTGCTCGGCGAAAGTCCGCCGGCCGCTGCCCGGGCCGTCACAGAACAACCGCCGCACGGACAGTTCGATCAGCACCGGACGCCCACCGGCAGCAACATCGGCCAGGGTGCTGCAGTAGCGACTGTGCAGCCGCGCGAAACCGCGCCCGCAGTCCGGATGTCCGCCAAACCGGAACAACCTCAGCCACACGAATCATCAACGATCAACGCGGTCGCGACGGTACGTCATCGCTCGACAACAAGCGGATCAGAGCCGCACTACGAGGCCGTTGACACCATCGGGACTTTGAAACAGCCCTGGCCCGCAGCCAGGAGTGCCGCATCAACCTGCCCGAGCACCGATCGGAGGATGCGCCCCCGCCCACCACGACGCACGGTTTGAGCATGGATAGCAAGAGGCTTCAGGAAAACGACTCTGCCAAGAGGAAAACTATGCGCACAACTCACCACATCATCGCCGGAATCGCCACGGCAGCGGCAATCAGTGGAATCGGCATGACGCCCGCCATGGCAGCCACCACCGGGCCCGTCCTCTCAGCGGCTGTGAAACCCGCCCCCCTAGCGACCAAAGGCTGGGACTTCACGAATAATTCCGACGTTCCCGTCAAGTACGTCGGTTGGATAGCGACCCGTGACACCAGCTATGACGGCGATATCGAGTACCCCGGCCCCCCGAGGGGGGAAATCAAACCTGGTATGACAATGCACTTCGAGCAGGTCTACAAGTTCGCAGAAGACATCAAAGTCGTCCTGGAGTTCGACACGCAGGACGGAAATGCTCAGGACGGTCGGATCCACTTCACCCTCGACGACAGCAGCAGCAATGAGATCAGTGCCACGGTGTCGAACACGGCCGGCCTTCCCATTGAAGGGCACGTGGGCGCCCCGGGCAGCATACAGATCAACGACGCCGGTAGCGTGCCCGAAGGCCCTTACACGGTAACCGTCCACAACAATCTTGTTTCCAGTCAGGCCGACATGGCCGTAGCGAGCAAGTCCGGCCAGTTCGATGGTTACGGGCCCGCGAGCCTTATCCACTATGGGCAGAGCGACTCCTACTCCGTCCCTTACCACGTCGGCACCGCCCCCCTGTCCACCGTCAATTGGACCGAGGGCGGCTTTGGCCAGACGAATCCTTTCGGCTTCACTGTCACCGACAATAAGGGCTGGATGACGGCTAAGAACACAGGCGGGCTCAAGGCCACGATCACCACGACGACCGGAACTGACGGAGTCGTCCACTACGACGTCTCCTACACGGACCGCGCGTAGGCCTCGGGTCCGTAAATTCAACGATGGTTCTTGAGTGTGAACGGTCAGCGATTTCCCCTGGTTCTACATCTTCGTAGTCACCGAATGGGCCAGGCCGACCGTCACTGGCTGCCTGGGTTGAAGGGGAAAAGCAGCGCCGCGCGATGGTGATTTTCATGCTCGGCAGCGCTGTGGGTACGGTCCGCGGCCGCCGGAGTGCGGTTCTCCGGAGCGGCGGACTCGGACCGGGCCACTGTAGTGGTGCCCCACGGGCCTCCGGCTCCGCAATCCGGTCCGCCCGCCAGCCGGATGAGCATGGTGTCCACGTGGCGGTCCACTGATCAGTGGATTCCCGGCTGAGGAGGGTTCGGGCAGCATCGAGTAAAAGCACACCGCGGACTTGCGGTCACCCATTCATATGGAGCTGGAACATGAAGGCAAAAACTGCTTCGATCGCATCTCTCCTCCTTGCAGGCGCGGTAGTCTGCACCACCGGAGTTGGAGCCGCTTCTGCTGCCACGGAATTGAACGCGTCCAAGGACGCGACCACTACGTCGGCTGCTAAACCTCGAGCCGGGTCCGACGGCCGTAAAGATTCAACGGACGGTCAGGCGTGGGACATCTATAACTCGACGACGTTTGCGACGAAATTCCAAAATGTGACGAGCATTAATGGCGGCAGTGCGGGATCTGGAGATAATAATCCCCAGCAGGGGATGTTCTTGGGGTCCGGAGGAAAGAAGGAGGTGGCCTTGACCGGCCCTACAGCCAACAGCGGCGTGCAGCTGCAAGTAATCTCCCAGCAGGGTGGAGTAAGCGGTTCTGCAGAGATTTCGTTCACCAACGATGGCTCTGTTCCGACCTTTAGCAGTCAAGGTGACGTTGAGGTTGTCGCCAATCCCGTAGAACACAATCTGTTCATCGAGGATGCTCGGTATTTTCGCAATATCACGCATTCTCGCACGCAGAACCTCACTGTGGAGCAGGGGCCGGCGAAAGTGGGCGAGAATGTGTACGTCGAGGGCATTTGCAGTGGATCGATAACGCACCAACTCAAGAGCCTTTCCTCGCCTGCTTTTGGTTCCGTGGATGTGCTAAATGTGCATGATTCTGGTAACGGGTGGCTGGCCGAGGCAAAGATCGTCGACCCGCAGCCGGGCCTTCCCTATCTCGTGACGGCGGTCTGCACAGATACGGCGCAGGAAAATCCCACGGCCGACTCGACCTATTATGTCGCGCTGGATGTTAATAACTCTTGAGGCCCCATCTCGGCCCCGTGCACTGCGTACCGAGGCCGCTGTGCTGCGCGCGCTGGGGCAGCTTGGTGGTCCGGGGCACCGCCACGCGTGCTGGGCGCTTCCGCAAGACGCCCGCCACCGCGCGAAGTTACGGCAGCCGTAGATCGTGCTGCCGTTGTGTTGTCCCTGGTCAGGCTTGGGCGACGGCTTGGTGGTGGAGTCGCCAGGCGGTCCAGAACACCACGTGGTCACTGTCGCGGGCCGAGCGTGGCAGGGCTGAGGCGCGGAGCAGCTTGAGGAGTTCGGGGCAGGAGACCGGGGTCAGGTCGGGGGGCCAGTCGGGTGCGGTGCGGGCTGTAGTGGCGGCGCGGGTCAGTGTGAGGACGATCGCGGCGATCATGGAGAACAGTGACCAGCCGTGCAATGAGTTCCAGCAGGTCACCAAGCCCTGATCGAGACCGACGAAGGACTTTCCCAGCTGAAACGCTTTCTCGACCCCCAGCGGCGGCAAATCACCTCGATCAGCTTCGCGAGCGTGAAAGGCTGTGGGTGGTGGCAGAGGTAGAACGATGTCTCGTGGGTGTAACGATGCCTGCGAACGATCAGTGCGGACGTCCCGGGCTCGTGTCCTTCCGGAGTAACGTCCGGGCAGATGTCGATCATGGACCAGTAGTACTCGCGGGTCCTCTTCCCGCCCTGGCCGGTGGCCATGCGCAGCCAGTTCCCGGCCGTGAGTGCGTTGATCGCCTTCCGGGCCTCGAGACGCAGGCCGGAGCGCAGGGTGACCATTCTGGTTCTGCTTGACCGCGACCGTATGGCCCAGCCCCATCTCACGCATGCTGTGCCTCAGAGCTCGGCTTGCGTCGACCTCGTCACCGGCGAATCAGCCGGCCCGGACGCCAGCATCGAGGGCGTCGCGCACCATGACGACTGCCTGGTCCGGTTTCGTCGAGAACTCCAACTCCTCAGGTACACGGGGAAGTTCACGGCGCTCGTCGTCGGCCGCCCATCCCTGGGGCAGGGTAGAGCCTCCGGTCGATCATCACCCGCATCCTCGCGGTCACTGCTGCGAGGATGCACCGCGACCTGGCACTTCGCCGTGCCGCCGATCGCCCCGGATTACTGGTGGGCCGCCCCGACCGCGTACTCGGACGCCTTCTCGTCCCCGATCTCGTCCACGACCAGCACGATCTCCTCGTCGGCAAGGTGCACGCCTGCTCGGCGATCTTCCTGCGGGCCGACTCGTGGTCGAACTTCGCCCGCGCCAGCAGGTGCTGGAACCGGTCCGGACTCCGGTGACCCGCAGACTCGGCCAATGTCCAGCAACTGCGGGTCTCCAGCTCCATCAACAGGCCCGACGTCAGCTCGGCCGCGGCTTGACGGGGTTGACACCGCTCGAAGCAGTCCGCGATGGCTCCCATCGCAGCCCCGAAGACACCCGCCCACCCCTGCACGGCTTCCGCGCCGCCGCGGCCACCGTCTCATGATGTCTCGTCATAAGGCTTCATGATCGGGGTGGCCGCACCCACGCCCACAGCGAAGCCTGCAAGTGCCATGACCTGCGATAACACCAGATCTACGGCTGCCGTATCAGGCCAATCCTGTCAGCTGGGGCCATGGCTGTCGGCGTACTTCGTCGAGTGGTTCTGGCAAGATTTTCGTAGACGGAGATCATCTCGGTGGCATGGTCGGCAGGTCCGCATCGCGGCGGCGAAGGTGGGCCATTAGGACGACGCGGTGGCGGAGGAGTGGGACGCCAGCAGGCCCGGCCAAGATCCGTTTCTGGAGCTTGACGTCGGTGATGCGGCCTTCGTTGACCCCGGAGTTGTGAGGGGTGGTGATGCCGCCTGCGCGACGGCGTGCCGGTCTTCATGCAGGGCTCCGGCGAGGCCGGCGAGTGGGGCCAGACCGCTGTTGGCGAGGTCTACGAGCCAGCCTGGCAGGGGTACGGCGTCCCGGTTGTCGAGCATGGTGGCGAAGCGGCGGACCAGGTCGTGGGTGAGCCTGAGTTCGGGGCGGTGTTCGAGTAGCCGGGGCAGGCGTTCGTTGATGTGCGGGTTGCGGTGGCGCGGGTGGGTGGTGATCCAGCGGGCCGCTTCGCGAGGTGAGGGTGGTCGCTCGCGTGGCTCGTCGATGGGCAGGCCCCGCCGGAGTGGCGCGACGGCCATTTTCACGCGCTGGTAGTGGCCGAGGTAACCCTTGGCCTGCAGTTCTTCGTGCAGGATCTTCGCGCTGTGCTGTCCTTCGTCCCAGCGTTGTCGCAGGTACTCGAGGTAGGGATCCAGGGTGGATGGCTTGCGGGGTGGGGCGTCCCCAGTGGTCTCCTCGACCACCAGCACAGCAGACAACTGCGTTAACAGACTCGCCAGTTCGACAGAGCACAGTGGCAGGCTGCCCGCCTTGCGGACCGGCCGACCATGCCACCGAGATGATCTCCGTCTACGAAAATCTTGCCAGAGCCACGTTCACTTGTACGGCGACACCGTGTGACGGGACAGGCTAAAGGCCAGTGCCGCCAGCAACCGTACTCCCGCCCGGCCCGCCAACTCCTTCACCCCCGCCTTGACCTGCCTGGCCAGACAGGGAGTGCGCAGCTGACAGCGCTCCAACACCCCGGGCACCTGCTCGCGGAAGGTCTGGCGGCACCCGCGCGTAGGACACACCAAACGCCGCACCCGTACTCGGAGCACCACCCGCCGGCCGTCGACCGGCACATCGGCCACCGTCCGCCAGTGATACCCGTGCACCTGCCCCGACGCCACCCCGTACACCGGGCAAGAAGGGGGCTCTCCCCGGGTCCGCGCCCTCACCACGACCCGCCCGCCCTCATCGGCCACATGGTTCCTCGACCGCGAGGCCTCGATCCATGTGCGGGAAAGGGGATCGTACGCCGACGACGCACCGGGGACGGTCCGGCCTATCCCCAAAGCCGAAGGCTTCGATCCGAGAGAGTGAGGTACCCCTCCCCCGCGCTGACGTGGGGTCAACGATCATCTTGGGATTCATTCCCGCCGGTCAGTGGCGTCGGACGGGATGCCGGTCGAGTCAACGGGATGATGTAGGACGGTCTCATCAAGCGGCACCGGGAAAGGGATTCGCCATGCCGATCAAGAACTGATGGGTCCTTGCGGCCACCACGACCGTGGCACTGGTGATCACCGGCGCGCACACCGCGTCCGCAGATGCCGTCACGGATCACTGGAAAACCCGTACCGCGCCAGACATCACGATCATCGTCGCGGCAGGCGACCACATCACGGCAGACCCGGACGCATCACCAGAAACGGCACGCCCACGCACGCTCCCACAGCCGCGGTCTGCCACACAGGCTCCGCACCTCTGTGCCATATCGCCTGACGCCGGTGTGAGTGTCCGTCTGGGGAGGGGGCCGCTCGTGTCGTCCGAGGTGCGGTCGTACGCGAATCACCGCTACCCGGTAGAGGTCCTTTCGCACTGCGTGTGGCTGTACCTCCGCTTACCGCTCTCCTTCGGTGAGGTGGAGAAGATGATGCTCGAGCGCGGCATCGTCGTCTCCCAGGAGACCGCCGGTGGTGTCTGCAGTTCGGCCAGACGTACGCCAACGCGCTGCGCCGCAGGCGCCCCAGGCCAGGCGATGAATGGCACCTCGACGAGGTCTTCGTCAAGGTTGTCGGGGTCGAGAAGTACCTGTGGCGGGCCGTGGATCAGGACGGAAACGTGCTCGACATCCTGGTGCAGAACGGCAGGACGAGGCCGGGGCCAGGCGCTTCTTCCGCCGGCTCCTCAGCACCGACGGGCAGGTTCCCCGGGTGATCATCACGGACAAGCTCCGGTCCTACACGGCTGCGCACCGTGAAGTGATGCCCTCGGTCGAGCACCGCTCCCACAAAGGGATCAACAAGCGGGCCGAGAACTTCCACCAGCCCACCAGGCAACGCGAACGCGCGATAAAGGGCTCCCGCACCGTCGGCGGAGCGCAGCGGTTCCTGTCCGCGTTCACCGGGATCTCACCCCACTTCCGGCCCCACCGACACCTCATGACAGCCAGCCTCCACCGGTTCGGAATGAGGTCCGCTTCACCATCTGGAACCAGATCACCGACGCCGGCCTGCCCGCCACGGTCTGAGTGGCAGGCCAGACCGCGCCCCGCCATGTCCTGACGCATCATCAGGCAACGGCATCACCGACAACGTGACAAGGCCCCACGACGCCCTCATCTCCCTCGCCTGCAGCCTCATCTGCTAGCGACGGCTCGAGAACCGCCCGTTCATGACCCTGTTACGAGCTCATACGGGCATCAACGCCACACGACGTATCGACGGCAGCCGAAATCCAGCCACTCATCCTTGAGCGGTGACATGGAGTGGGTGCGCCGGAGGTCTTGGGCCGCCAGGATCAGTTCCTCACTCAGCAGTTCCGGTCAGCTCGGATCAGCGCGGCTATGCGCCGCGACGGGGCACCGAGGTGGGCAGCTGCACTCACTGTGCGCGCCGGATGCGGTGCGCAGGATTGGAGGACGTTTTGACCGCGAATTCGTGGAGATGGTGCATCACTCCTCTTGCCCTCTCCCTCCTTGCCACCGGTGCGGTGGCAACCGCGCCGGTGGCGGTGGCTGCCCAGCAGGCGCTGGCCTGCGTCCCCTTCGGCACCGCGGGACTGGCCGACATGCCGAGCGGCGGGACCGCCGGGCTCGCGGAACTGCCCGCCGCGCCGCTCAAGGCTGATCTACCGGATGACGTGCACTTCCGGAGCACCCAGGCGAGTTTCAACAGGATCTGGGCCTTCGCCCTCATCGACGGTCGCATCTACGTGAAGCCACGCGACCAGCAGGGTGGATGGAGGGTGGTACCGCTGCCCGACTGTCTCAACGGCCAGGTTGCCGGCATCTCGGTGGATGACGACGAACTGCTCGCCACCAACAGGGCGGGCGCACTGTACACGATGGACCACGCTCTGACGTCACCTCGGATGTGGAACTGGACCAGCCGCTACGGAACGCCGCTGTGGTTGGGCGGCGGGCACCGGTTGCCGCCGAATGCGATCGACTGGTCGTGGTCGGTCATCTCGGCTCGGGAGGACCAGCGCTGGCGCGACGGCTTCGGCAACGACCACCACATCGAACCTGCCAAAGTCAGCCAGGTCTACGCGCTTACCGGCGACGGCAGCAGGATCGTGTACATGGACCCATGGCTGCCGAACGACCACAGTTACGAGGTAAGGAGTCCGCTGGGAGGCCGCTTCCAGGCCGTGAAACTCTCGGCCAGTGGATCGACTGTCTTCGTGACGAACCGCTTCGGGGATCTGTACACGCGCCAGTACGACTTCGACATGTCTGGCGCCAACACGGTCTTCTTCCGCTACTCGTACGAGGACCAGCGCGGACTCCCCGCCGCACCAGATCTGCTGTCCGCGTACATCAACCACCGATACGCCGCAGTCCAGTTGCCGGCACAGGAGTGGAAGCGCCAGCCGAAAGTTCCCGGCCAGATATCCGACCGCATCTCCATACACAAGACCGGGCCCGGCCCGCTGTCACGCCAACTGCGGGTCGAAGGTCTGCAGGACGGACGGACCGGGTTCTGGACGAAGGACCTGGCCGCCTCGAGCTGGACGTTCGTGCCCACCGACCAACCGCTGCAGCGCCCCCTGATGGCCAATCCGCCCGAGGACCGGTCCTCGGATACCCTGGCCCCCGCGGCGCCCTCATACGCAGGAGCTGAAGCCGACTACGTGGCGGACGTCGACGGATTTCACGTGGCTTCGGGTGCGACGCCACTGACGGTGCGCTTCGCGAGCGGGGCGAGCCTGGAACTGGTCCTGCACACAGTCGACGCACTGCGGCAGATCCCCCGAGCCGCCGGTCTGGACGAAACCCCTCGCGCCTACACCGGAGCCGTCGAGATTCCGCCCACGACACGGCTGACGCTCGAACAGCAACCTTCGGATGTGCGCGCGTTCGTGGCTCGTGAACTCGGCACGCGGCGTTTCACGACCACCGATGTCGTCGTCACCAGGCAGACGATGAGGATCGCGGCGCTCGATCTCTCCCTGGACGCCCGATAGGTACGACGAGGACGCAGGCAAGACGTTCGTCGCCGCCGACGCACCCCTTGACGACGAGTGACGCGTTGCACATAGTTACCGCCGAGTAGCGGCGACTGCCGTGACTTCCGCATCGCTCGTCGAGGGGAACGTCATGACCGAACATGCCCGGGACGCCTTGCTGCACCTACGGGATCCGGACCAGTTCCAGTGGTACGTCATACCCCTTCTGCTCCTGGTCATCTACGTCTACGCGAACGAGGTGGAGCGCAGGAACTGGGATGTCTTTTTCGCCGGCCTCGCGCTTTGGGGAGTGGACTGGTTCAACGAGATCTGGAACGCGCTCGTCTTCCACTTCACCGACCGGGCACCGGTCTGGGGGGCGAGCGGGCCGAGCGCGTACCAGATCCTGATTGGCCTCAACATCGAGATCTCCTTCATGTTCGCGGTGATGGGGGTCGCTGCCGCCAAACTGCTGCCCCCCAAGGGCACGCGCATTCTGGGGATGCCCAATAGGCCGGTGTTCGTCATGGTCAACTCGCTCGCCTGCGTGGGAGTTGAGATCCTGCTGAACCGGGCGGGCGTGCTCACATGGGACTGGAGCTGGTGGCAGGCGAAGTTCCCGGTCATGATCGCGCTGCTGGGATACGTCCCCTTCTTCATCGCGGTGGTAGTGGTGCACGACCTTCCCAGGGTCCGGACCAAGGCCCTGGTCGTTTCGGCGGTCCTCGCCTTCGATGCCGTGTGTCTGATCGTGTTCGGGTCCCTGGGCTGGCTCTGACCTCGTGCTTTCATCGGAGCCTGTCAACGTGATCAGCGCCTCATCGGCCGCTTTCCGGCGAGAGCCGCTGCGTCAGCCTGGCCTTCGACGTCCTGTCCCGCGCCGCGACCTGCTCCACCCCACCGAGGCAGACGTGATCCACCCCGCACCCCCGGCCCGCGCTTCTTTCAGCAAGGCCGCATGACACCAACCCCACGCAACCCCTCGTCGAGCTTTACACCGCCCCGAGGACGCGACCGTGGGTGACGGACCGGGTATCGCGTCGGCTGCGGGGGACTCCAGCCCAGAAACGAGTCCCCGCATAGCGCGGCAGACAGCGTCTCGGGGCGAAGGTCCTGGGGGGCGGATGCCTCTGACGAGAAGAACGATTGCTGGGTGAAATGTTGACGTATCTACTATTTAGGGGACGTCTGGTTCGGGTCGGGAGGTGGTTCTGGTGCAGCTGACGATCACCAGCGGAGCTTCAATGTCCGCGATGCGGATCGCGGTCCGTGGGTACGTGGGCCCCGCGGACGCGGCCGGGCTGCGCAGTGTGCTGTGTGCAGCGGCTGCCGAGTGGCCGTTGACGGTGGTGGATCTCTCCGAGACCACCTCGTGCGACCGGGCCGCGTTGAACGCCCTCTTCGCCGCCTACCTCGAGGCACGCCTGCACGGTAGGCGTCTACAGGTCCGGGCCGTGCCCGAGGCCTGTGCAGGGACCTGTCCGCCGAACCGTTCCCGCGCCGCTTCGACCCCGCCGAAACGGCCCGACGGGGGTGGGCGCCCCCTTCGCCCTCTACGGCATCGCGCAGTCCCTGGTCCGTGTCTTCCGTACGGCAGACCTCCATGAGACGGTGCCGCCCCTGCTCGCGATGCTCCTCGTCTGGGAGGTCGCCCTCCTGGACCTGTTCCGGGGCACCTATGACAGCGTGCCGCTCGGGGCCCGGCTGGCGTTCGTACTGGGAGCACCGCTGTCGGTCACCCTCGTAGCGATGTGGGAACTGCGCCGACTGCGAACGCGTCACGGCATCACGGTCCGCGGTGCGCTGCTCCGCTGACGGCCGTGTGACCCGGCCCGAACCGGACCAACCCGACCCGACCCGGGCCGGGTCGGGTCGGGTCGGGTCGTCCGCGGACCGGCCCATTGCGGACCGTGAAACGATCTTGCCGTATGCGGCCCCGGCAGAACTCGGAGAGTCTGCCGGGGCGAGTCGCACCACGGTGGTTCCCGTGCAGCCGTCGGGTCGCAGACTTTGCCCCGACGACTGCACGACGGCACAGAACGTCGCGGTCAGGAGGAGATCGGGTCAGCGGACCTCGGTGACCCGGTGCTCCTTGAGAGAACCACAGTTGGAGTTGTACACCTGCACGTGCACGTTGCTGATGCCCCCGCCCCAGTCGACGCAGTGGCCCTTGCCGTACACGTAGGCCGGGCCCGCGTACGACGTGTACCGGCCGTAGTCCTCGCCCCGCTCCGAGGTTGCGTTGACCTCGATCCAGAGGGCCATGTCCACGGCCGCACCCGGGTTGTTGCGGATGGTCGCGACGCAGTTCTTGCCGGTCGAGGCGTTGTACGTCAGGTAGACGGTGCCCAGCGAGCCGATGGCTGCCGAGTTCACGGTCTTGTAGGCGCTTCCGCAGACCTTCTGCGGCGTGGTGTTGGGCGCGGCGGTCGCGGGCGCCGCCAGAGCGGTCGTGGCCGCCAGGGCCAGGGCGGCGAATGCGGTGGTGGTAAGGACGGAACGGGTGAACTGCATATTTCCCCCAGGTCGCCATTGGAGTTGATTGCTCCCGCATAGTGGGACATGCCCAACGGCGGAACGGTTGCGCATCGTTTGCAAAAGATGCCACCGCGCCACCCGCTCGGCCCCTCCACGGCGCACCCGGCCCTGGTACCGCTTCAAGGGATTGCGCGCGTGCGGGGAGGAGGAGGGAACCCGCGACACGATGCCGACGTGCACGGCCCCGGGACGGCCAGGCCCCGGGCAGCGGGCGTCAGGTTGGCGTCGGTGTGCTGTCCATTGCTTCGGCGACGTAGCCGCACAACTCCGGGGCGCACTCGGCCTTGTGGTCCCGCCCCCAGAGACGGGCGTCGCGCTCGGTGGACCGGGAGAACGGCGACCGTGCCGCTGACCTGCTCGCCGTCACCCATCCGCAGCAGCGCGGTGCACTGCCACCAGCCGACCTCGCCATCGCCTGTCGGGGTGCCGGGTGGCGCGTTGTCAGGGCGCTGGGTGTTGTGTGGAATGGCGGTCACCGGTCTTCAGGAGGCCGTGCCCTGGCGCCCACCCGACCTTGCGGGCGCACTCGACGGGGCACAAGCGGGCTTCGTCCACACCGACAGCGTTGTCCAGCCCGCGACCCTGCTGCCGCCGGATCTACTGCGGTCATTGTCCCGGCCTGTCCGTTCTGCGACCGGATGGTATCGCTGCCGTTCTCCCACAATCGCCTGCGCTGCTGCCGGCGCTGCTTCGACGTCCTGCGGGCGAAGGAGTGCTCGCACTGCGGGCAAACCGCGGTGATCACCTCGCGCAATCCTGACGACGAGCCGCTTTGCACCCAGTGCACCCGGAAGGACGTGCTCAACCATGAACCGTGCTCCCGCTGCGGACGCATCGCACTGATCATCAGCCGCACCAGCGGCGAACAGCTCTGCCAACGCTGCTCCACGCTTCCCGGCGCTGTCTGCTCGCTCTGCGGTCAGCTGCGGCCGTGCTTCTTCGCCACGCGCGACCATCCCCGGTGCGAGACCTGCGCGGGACGGCTACGGAAGACGACGGGACAGTACGTGAAGTGCGGGAACGTCCGCCGGGTCAACGCACGGACAGCCGACGGTGGGCCGATGTGCCGGCGATGCTCCTACCGCCCCAAGCCCTGCGGCACCTGCGGCGGGGCCAAGCGCGTCGACGGACACGCGGCCGACGGCACCCCTCTTTGCCGGTCCTGCTACGGCCAGGACCACGCGGCCCGGGGCAACTGCCGTCGCTGCGGCGTCCACGAACGGCCGCATAGCCACGGCCTCTGCCACCAGTGCACCGCCGCCGACCAGTGCCGTTTGTCGCCGGGCCGCAGGCGCCTGCGGCGCAGCGCGTTGGCGTACGTTTGCCCGCACTTCAGACACCACAGCCGGACCGTCTCGTGGGAGACGACGATGCCGCGCTCGAACATCATCTCCTCCACTTCACGGGAAAGGGGGAAGCGGAAGTACAGACACACGCAGTGCGAGATGACCTCGGCCGTGGTACCGGTGGTTCGCGTACGACGGCACCCGGGACGACATGCTCGGCCCCCTCCCCAGACGGACAACCCGAAGATCATCCCAACCCGCCACCGACAACGTGACAGCACCCTGTTCACTGCTGGAAGTTGGGCGCCATCAGCGTCCGCAGCAGCAACTCGAAGTCCTCAGAGGAAACGCTGAACGCTCCCCGGAATGGGTTGTCCATGGCGACGACAAGCGCCAGGACCAGGCTGCTGAGCAATGCGTAGGCCACCGCGAGAAACAGATGCGCTTTGACACTCTCGACGGGGAGGAACCAGACGAGGGCGATACTGATCAGGATGCCCACGGTCAGAACTGCCCAGAGTAGATCAGGAAGCCGGTCGGTTACTGCATCGAGCCTGGCACGCCGCGCATCGGCGAACTCGTTGAACTGAGCGATCGTAGCTTCAGTAAGGGCTCGCTCGCCTTCAGTGGGCCGGTATGTAAGCAGCGTGTTCTGGAATTCTGTCGTCCGGGCCACACCCTCCCGTGGGACGATGCCCCTCTGCTGCTGAGGCCAGGCCTCGTCCACGACGTAGCGTGTGTAGTCCCTCAGTTCCTCCTGAAGATTGGACCGGACCGGCTCGGGGAAACCGGAGATGTCCCGGTACAGGACACCTAGTGTCGCGGCTTCGCGGGAAACGGCACGTTGTGTCTCGCTGTAGCCCTCATATGCCGCGACGGCTAGCAGAGCGAGCAACAGACTGTAGAAAATTGTCGCGAGGTGGAGGGTGAGGGAGATCACCTCAGCCCAGTGGCGCTCCTCACCGAAAAGGCGCCGGGCCAGAGACCTGCCAGCCCACAGGCCGGCCGCGCCGAAGGCGGCGAAAGCGCCTACAAAGACGATGGGCATCAACCAAATCGGCAGAACGTAGACCCACTGGAACATCAGCGTTGTCATCCCATCCGTGATGGCGAATTCGTCCGGGTGGCCACACCGAATCCAAAATTTGAGGACCGGTCTGGGCAAGTTTGACCCGAAACGCTAATATCGAGTGTCATTGACGGCGCGTGAGCCGACTGTCACACGTGCAGTCGGCTGACGGTTAGTCAGAACAGTGGCGTTGTGGGTTACTGTCACGTAGTTGGTGGCAGCAACCGGTGGGGTAGTGCTTCCCCGCTGGGACTCCGTTCTCCTGGACCATCAAGATCCAATTGTCTCCGGTGTCCAAGACCCGCGGTCAAGGTCCATCGCCACCTCCGACAAGGAGACGCCTGAACACGACAGTGAGGACGGCTGCCATGGTCATGCATGCAGCAACCGTCCACATGCCGGCATGGAAGTCGCCTGTGCCGTCTTTGAGCCAGCCGGTCACGAACGGCGCGACGAATCCGCTGAGGTTGCCGCAGGAGTTGATGAGGGCGAAGCCTCCTGCCGCGCCGACCCCGCCGAGGAAGCCGGCCGGCACTTGCCAGAACACCGGAAGGGCGGCCAGCACCCCGGCAGTACAGAGAGAGAGCCCAATGACCGCCAAGTAGGGCGACTGCAGGTACAGCGAGCACGCCACGCCCACAGCGCCGACGAACGAAGGCACGGCGAGGTGGAACACCCGCTCCCCCGTGCGGTCGGAGCGCCGGGCGTTCCAGAGCATGGCTACTGCACCACAGACAGAGGGGATGGCCGTCACGAGGCCGACTTCCACGAGGCTGAGCTTGGTGCCGAAGCCGCCCTCGAATCCGGCGATGACCTGCGGAAGGAAGAAGGTCAGGGCGTAGAGCCCGTACACGACGCCGAAGTAGACGGCGCACAGCAGCAGGACACGGGCATCACGGAGGCTGCGGCGCAGTCCCGGGGGGTCGGGGACCCATCGACGGTCTTCCGTCTTGATGCTGTCCGCCAGCGTCTGACGTTCCTCAGGGGACAGCCAGTTCGCGGTATCCGGCCGGTCCGGCAAGAAGACCCAGCAGGCGATGGCGAGCAGAATGGATGGCAGTCCTTCCAGGAAGAACATAGTGCGCCAGCCGGCGTCGAAGCCGAGAAACCCCTGCCCGTGTTCCATGATCAAGGTGGAGACCGGGGCGCCGATGACCGAGGCTGCGGGGAGCGCAAGGAGCAGCAGCGACATTATGCGGGCGCGGTGGCGGCGGGGGAACCAATAGGTCAGATACAGGACCATTCCGGGGAAGAAGCCCGCTTCAGCGGCCCCCAGCAGGAACCGCACGATGAAGAAGGCTACGGGGCTGTCGACAAAGGCCTGGCAGCTGGCGATGACTCCCCAGGTCAGAGCAATGCGTGCGATCCAGCGCCGGGCACCGAACCGGTGGAGGAAGAGGTTGCTCGGCACCTCGAAGAAGAAATAGCCGATGAAGAACAGGCCCGCGCCCAGCCCGAACGCAGTTGCGCTCAGACCGATGTCAGCATTCATCCGCAGAGCCGCGAACCCAACGTTGGCACGGTCGAGGAAGTTCATCGTCGCCAGTGCGCCGAGCAGAGGCAACACACGGAAGGCTGCCTTGCGTACCACACCTGAAACGATCGGATGCGAGGTAGACACGGGGCAACGGTTCCATTGAGGGGGCCACACGGCACGCGCAGAGGGTGGAAGGCGCGCGTCCGGGGGAAGTAGTTCCGCCGTTCGGGTTGAACACAGGGCACTGTCACCTTGTTCGGGGGTCTGGGATGATCTTGGGGTTGTCCGTGTCCGGTGAGGTGTGTGGCTGTACTTCCGTTTCCCGCTCTCCTTCCGTGGGGTGGAGGAGATGATGCTCGAGCGCGGCATCGTCGTCTCCTGCGAGACAGTGCGGCGGCGGTGCCTGAAGTTCGGCCAGACCTACGCCAACGCCCTGCGCCGCAGGCACCCGCAGCCAGGCGACAAGTGGCGCCTCGACGAGGTCTTCATCAAGATCTGCGGAGTGCAGAAGTACTTGCGGCGTGCCGTAAATGCCGACGGCAACGTCCTCGACATCCTGGTGCAGAACCGGCGGGACAAGGCTGCGGTTTTATCCCGCTGTTTTATCCCGATACGGGGTGGTTGGCGGATATTTTTGGGTCGCGCCAGGAGATGGTGTTCTCGCCGGTCAGGCGGCGGGTCAGAGGTCGGTTATCGCTAGGTTGACCAGGGCTTCGGAGAGTCCGGGGAGGGTTTCGTAGTCGCGGGCCAGGCAGCGGTGGAGCATGAGCCAGCCGTAGGTCCGCTCGACTGCCCAGCCTTTCGGGATTGGGGTGAAGCCCCTGGTCCCGGGTTTGCGGGCGGTGATTTGCATGTCGATGCCGAGGGTGGCGGCGTGTTCGACGAGGTGCTGGCGGTAGCCGCCGTCGACCCACACCTTCCGAACGGTGGGGGTGTTCCGCGGCGACCTGGCCAATGAGTCGGGTGCCGGCGACGGAGTCCTGGACGTTGGCCGCGGTGACCAGCACTGCGAGGAGGAGGCCGAGGGTGTCGGTGACGATGCTTCGCTTGCGGCCCGCGATCTTCTTGCCCGCGTCGATGCCCTGGCCTGCGACAGGGACGCTGGTGGAGGTCTTGACGCCCTGTGCGTCGAACACGCAAGCGGAGGGCTCCGCGTCCCGTCCTTCCTTCTCCCGCAGCAGTTGGCGGAGGAGGCCGTCGAGCTGGGCAAATATCTCCTCCTCCGCCCAACTGGCGAAGTAGCCGTAGACGCTCTGGTGCGGCGGGAAGTCATGCGGCAGGTAGGCCCACTGGCAGCCGGTGCGGTCCACGCAGAGGATCGCGTTCATGATCTCGCGCAGGTCATGCCGCGATGGCCGGCCGACGTCCAGAGCCCGGCCGCGGCGCTCGAAGCGCCACGCCGACAGCACCGGCTCGATCAACTCCCGCCTGGCATCGGACAGATCACTCGGATACGGACGTCGCGTCGTCATGAATCCGGCGTCCGTCACGTGACCGGCGGCTGTGCCATGATCCGGGCACACGGACGTGGCGGTCGCACCACCGCAGGCATGGCGTACGCATCCGCACTCCGCGCCCGCGCCGGAGTCCGAGTCCAGGACCGAGTGGTGCACCACTCCCCCGTGACGGGCGGCGCTGCCCCGCAAGGCGGACGCCAGGCCAGCGTCACCCGCAGGCCCCCCGAACCCGATCGGAACCGCTCGACCACGCGTACTTCCCCCAGCACCGGCAACGGCGCCGTACCCGGCACGGTCCGCCGACCCACCCACGCCCCGGACTCCCCGCCGCCAGGGCGGCCAGCTCGTCGGAGTCCGCGTCGGTCGACCAGCCGGACAACTCGTCCTGCCCCTCGCCATCGTCGGCCCGTACCAGGTGCGGGCCTCAAGCCGGAACCGTACGGCGTCCGGCGCCGACCACGCCCAGCGAGGCCGACGGCATGCCGATGGGCACCCCGATCTTGTCGTGGGCGAGCAGCCACGCCACAACCGCCGACCGGTCGAACTGCGGATGCACCTCCGCGCCACCGGCGGGGCGGGGAAGTCAGCAGGCCGGCGGCTCCAGTTGACCACCATCGCCCGCCCCACCCGGGCCAACCGGAGCGAGGGCGCCGCGCAGGGAGCGGGCGCCCGCCGGGGCGGCGTACAGCGACCGCCAGTCCACCAACTTCCGGACGACGGGAGTTGCGCCACGGCGTCGAAGTCGACGCGGCGGACCACCCCGAGCCGGCCTGCGGCCTGGTCCGGACCGAGGCGGACCAGCGGATCCGCGCGGGCGCGGTGACCGACGGCCAGCTCCAGTGGACGCAGTTGCCAGGCGCTGTCGTTGCAGAGCGCGTACAGGATCCCCTGCAGGCGCAGCCGGTCCGCCACCGGCCGTGGCCCTGGCGACCGCTCCGGCGAAGGCGGCAGCAACGGCTCGATCAGCAACCACACGTCGTCGTCCACGATCCACCGGCGAGCACTCACACATTCCCGAACGGTCGAATCGTCACACGGGTCACGGCCGACCAGCTCTTATGGGAGGTCATTCCTCGGGCGGCGCGATACGTTCCAGTACGAATGTTCCACTCTCCGGCATGTCCCTCACACGCCAGTCCAATCCTCCCAGCTTTACGTGCTGACCGATCCTTTTCGGGCCCGGCGGAGCGATAGAACCATTATTGGACTTCAGTATGGTCGTCGCATAAGACCTCAGCAGTTGAATGTTCCCCTTGATGATATCGCCCACGACGGGAGGCCTTGTCTGCCCCTCGGGAATTCCGAGCTTTTCCCGGATGCCTTGCGTGAGCGGTAGGTCATTTTTCGTCACCCGCTCATGATCTGCCTTAAATTCCCAGTAGAACTGAGCCTCGTCGTGAATCCCCCTCAACGCTTCGGCGAATTCCGCACAACCTGGCCCGTACTTGAAGGGGTAATCACGCAGATACTGCGCGCCTCGCTTAGTGGTGAACCATTTTCGCGCATAAGCGGCTCCCATCAGCTCGGTAATGTACTTCAGCTCCAGGGTGAACACGGCTCCGCACTCGGTGTGCTTTTCAGAAACGACATGCCCTGCTTCGTGCAGCAGGATTCCTATGTCGTCCGCACTGTCCAGGCAGCTCTCCGTCAGCAATATGACACCAGGTTTCACTCGATCGCACCACCCGAGGTAGTTGATGTTCGAGCTGTGGTCAACGGAGTACCTGGGCCGGTAGACCTCCAGAATCGACTTTCGAACATTTTCGGCGGTCGAGTCCATCATGACCGCGATGGCAGCGTTCTTGATTGCTCCGGCGTCCGGCATGACGATGATGTCTTTGCATTTCTCGCTCTCGCCCACGGCGACACCCACCCGGCCGAGTACCTGCCTGGCCCTCTCATCCAGCCCCCTGCTCCAGCCCGGATACTTCGACGGCAGGCGCTTCAGCTCCTGCGGTTTCGCCGGGCCACGAACGAACTGTTCGGTGGTCGGTGTCTTCACGTGGGTCAGGTGGACGTCCCATCCAGGCGCGCCAGGCGCATTCAAAGTATCGCCTTCTTCAAACAGAACCCTCCGGACGACCCCCAGCCACGTGGAAGCTGTCGCGGCTTCAGATACGGTTTCCGGACCCATGGCAGCTTGGTGCAGAACCAAGGAGGCATAATGGCCGCCATTGCTGCGGAATCCCATCAGGCTGGCGTAGACAGTGTCCGAGAAATGCGTGAAGTCGGCTGGAGTCGATTTGTCTGGATCTTTGTACGAGCCGCCCCATGCTGAGATGAACAGGGCAAGGGTGCCCTCGGTATCCCCATTCTCGCGTACTACCCTCAGGACGCACTCAAAGAAGGCACCAAAGGCGCTCGTGGTAGAGGGAATGGCATGGTTCTGCTCCATCGAATTCCTTCCTTCAGCTGCTGTGGATCAGCGGCCTTGCACACGGGCTGGACCTGGTATGACGCGCAGGTGTGGCTCGACCGGATCATTCACAGTAGGTGCCGCCCCCCTCGGAAAGAGTGCCCGATGGGACAGAGAGGAAGGCACTGAGCGGTTTCAGCGTTGCCGCTCCAGGGTGAGGACGGCGGCGGCGATGACGCTCATGCGGTTGGGGCTGCAGCGGGCTCTGCGGAAGATCCGCCAGGACTTCAGTCGCGCGATGCTGCGTTCGACCGGTGCACGTGCCGCCGAGAGAGCCCGGTTGATCGTCTGCTGGGTCGCGGTGAGTTCCTGAAGAGGCAGCCTCCTGATCGGTGTGGTCACCCAGGGGCCGGCCCCGATGTAGGCGCGGTCGGCAAGGATCGGAACTCCTTGGCGTTCACAGATCCGGATGATGCGGTGGGTGCGGGCCGCGGTCAGGTCGTGGGTGCGGCCGGGCAGCGCGGGCGAGATCCACAGCAGCTTGCCTGCGGGATCAGCCACGACCTGCACGTTCACGCCGTGACGGCGGTGCTTCTGGGAGAAATCGGCCCGGCTGTCGCCGACGCGGTCGCACTCGGCGAGCGTCCCGTCGAGCAGGACGTGATCAGGATCAGCCTCCCGCAGGACACGCAGCAGGCCGGGTGCTCGGCGGGACAGGTGCTCGACGACGGCTGTGACGTAGGCGTGGGCGGTGCCGACGGATATGCCGAAGCCGGCGGCGATCTGCGCGAGCGTGTCGTGGCGCCGAAGGTAGACCAGGCCGACGAGGGCACGCTGATGAGGCGGGAGCTTGCAGCGTCGGTCACCCTCACGGGTGACGATGAGCATGGATACCCACTCGACCAGGGCGTGAGGCAGGTCGAGTGCGGCAGGATAGGGAACCAACGAGGCTCCTGCGCTGATGAGTTGAGACGTCGAACACCTCTCTCAACGGCACAGGAGCCTCGTGCGTTGCGGGACACCGGCCCGTCACCCGATCAGAGGCCACTCTGAAAACGCTCACTGAGCCTTTCCATCCTCAGTCTCAGCTGAGGGCTGATTCAAAGTCGTCCGCAGACGAGTCGCCGCTGGTCGGGCACCGTGTCTCTGCGGCCCGGTCCGCACATCCCTCCGGACGGCACTGTCCCTTCAGCTGGAGATCCGCGGGCTCGCTGCAGTTCGCTGATCTCCGGGCCCGGGTAACCGCCTCTCACGGCTGCAACACCACGTCCCACCCGCTTGCCCTTGGCGCTCGGCCCGGGGGTCCCGTGGGGTGCGCCGGTGCCCGGCCAGTGTGATGGTGCCGGCCGGGCACCGATGGAAGGAACCTTGAACGCGGCATTTCACGCCCTCTTGACACCGTCTCCGGGTCTCCTACTTCGCGGCATTGGGCGATGATCAGCCAGGTCCACCGGTCCGCCGCCGCGGGCGTACGGAGCTTCGGACGGGTCCAGCCCAGCGTCTGCTTGATCATCCGGAAGGTGTGCTCCAGATCGAACCCGCGCAAGAACGCCTGCCGGCGCAGATCGACGCCCTCACTCGACACGCCGGCCTCCGACGACCACAGCCAGCCCGGCAGCGGATCGTGGCCGCCGGGCAGACCGTCGACCTCCAGACGGATCAACATGCCCTCGATGAAGGCGAGTTCGCCGACGACCACAACCAGCACCCGGCGCCCGTCAGCGGCCTCGGGCTGCGGCAGCCCGGCCAGCACCTGCCGCAGTCGCAGCACATCGACGTTCCCGCCGTTCAAGGCTTCGTACAGCGCGCCGTGCCCGCGGCGGTGCTCGGCGGTCAGCGTGAGGTCGACCGGTGTCTTCACCAGCCCGTCTGCACACAGCAGGGCGTCCGTTAGCTCGAGCAGCGTGTCCCCTGACACGGTCAGGGAGCCGGATCAGACGAAGCCCGTGTTCACGACGTCGGAATCCTCGTACGAGCGAGCACGTTCGGCACATCGTTCGAGGTCAGACCACAAAGAACAAGCTAAGTGTCTGTTTTTGATCCGTGGGCGGGCTGCCGGGCTGAGTTCCCCTGGTTGGGGGACGGCTCAGTCCCCCGGTCTCCTCTGCCGGTCGGCTGGTTCCCTGCATCGCCCGGCGCGTCAGCATGGCTGTATGGACAAGGACCTCGCAAAGCAGTTCAGGGACATGGCCATCGAGACGGGCACGCCGCTGCCGCAGCGCAACCAATTCGATGTCACGGTCAGTAATCGAAGTGATCGGCCGCTGGTGCTGACTTCCAAGGCTGTGCCCGGATACTTCGATGAGGCTCCGGTCGAGGGGCACGTCCTGCGTCCCGGAGGTTCTGACGCGTTCCGGGTCACCTCGGTGTGCTTCCCCTGGGAATCCGGAGTGGCCACGATCATGTACCGGCTGGCGGATACGCCTGTGAATCTCACCGTGACGGGCGCACCGTCGTGGACCCGCGCGGCAGGAGCCGTGGTGAAGGGGCGGGGAGCGGAGGAATTTGCCTGCGCCGTCGGCACCACCGCCGGAGCCACCGTCATCACGCTTGAACAGGTACCCGCAGAGGTCCAGGGCCCCGTCCTCCGAGTCGCATAGGCTCCGACCTCGCGCTTCACAGTTGTGGCCCTCGCCTATGGCGGGGCCGCAGCGTTTCTCGGGATGTCTGTCCGAGCCTGCAGGGTGTTAGTCAGGCTCTCTTGTGGCTTTAACGCCTTGAGGTGGGGTCTGGCACGAGTTCCGTGATTCCGCTACGGAACGTGACCGTCCTCCTAGGTTGAGCGGGGCACCTCGTGCCGAGGCAAACGTTCGCCGAGCAGATTCCGGGGCTGACCCGTCGGCACGGCCGCGCGACCGAGCGGCTGCTTCGGCGCTGGGCACGATCGGGCTGGCCCTGGCAGGCCGGGCCGGATCCCGCTCGTAGACCAGATGGGGATCACTGCCAGCCGCACCATCCTGCTGCGCCGGGTCATGGACCAAACCGACCCGCCGGCCGTTCAGCCGCGGGCGGCCGGCATCGACGAGACTTCGCCCTGCGCCGAGACCACCGGGATGCCACCACGCTGGCACTGTGGCTCGCCCGGCATCCCGGCATCGAGATCATCTGCCGGGACCGTTCCGGCGCCTACGCCGCGCGTTTCGACGGCAGCCTGATGCATGTGATCCACGCCGGACTCCTGGTCAGGACTCTCACCGCCCCGATCCCGGGCCAGCGCCGCCCGTAGCTCTCGCCGTCGAGGACGGCAGCGAGATCGTCTTCCGCACGCACCAGTGCAGGGCAGCGTCCTGCCCGCGGTCGGCGGAGGCCAGCGGGCGGGCGTACACGACCCGAGCAGCGCCCGTTCCCATGTGCCTGAGGTCGTTCGCCTGATGTGCCATCGCCCGCAGCCACGGCGACTGACGCCCCGGCCCCGTCCTGGGCCGCTGCCGCCCGCCGCCTCGCGGCCGCGGGCGGTGACGCCCTGCAGGTCTTTCCGTGAGAGGCCAGACTGGATGGTGAGTCTCACCTCACGGGAGGTTCGATGACCGCAACGTTCTTGTACGACGCGAATCTGAGACTCGAGGTCGATTCCCCGGAATGGTCCCGCTTCCTCGAAGACCACGAAATTCGCATCGCCGGATACCACGGCGACATGGCTCCGCTGACCAAGCAGCGCGAACACCACATGGCGACGTTCTCCTACCTTCCCGTACTCAACTATTTCTATCTGCGCACCGACCCCGTGTACGAGCCGATCGCCAGCGCCGTCTACGCGGCGGACGGCACCACCGGCATCCCGAGCCTGCTCGTCGTCCCCGCGGGCAGTGAGGTCACCGATGCCGCCCACCTTCGCGGCAAGCGGCTGGCCATAGCGCACCGATTCTGCACGACGAGCTTCCTCGCACCGATGCTGATGGTTCACGACCTGGGAAGCCGGATCGACGAATTCTTCGGCGAACTCATCGTCACACCGCCCTACGAAGGGCAGTTGGAAGCAGTCGTAACAGGCGCGGCGGACGCAACGTTCATTCAGGAAGACGTGTGGCTGAAAGATCCGGCCAACGCTGAAAGAACTCGTGCGATCGCCCGGAGGAACCACCTGCCCACACCCCTGTTCATCGCCAGGAAAGAGACTCCACCGCGCCTGCGCTCGGCTGTCCAGGACTTCGTACTGAACTACCGATCATCGAAGGGCGAATCCCTGCTGTTCTCCGGATTCGCCCCGTACGACGCCGCCACCGTCGAGGAAACTCTCCAGATCACCGCGGAAGCGATCGCTTGACCGCTGTCCGGGAGCCCCAGCAGCGGGCGCAGTGGTGGAGCGGGGGCGGTGCCGTCAAGGAGTTCACGGTCGCGTCCACGTGGCGCCGACCGGGGTGGAGGACGGACCGTCCTTCCAGGAAGTGTTCTCCCCGAGGCTGGACCGATGCGACGGCGCCGGATCAGCGTCAGCCGGCGCTCACCGCACGCGGCCACGTCGGTCTCGCCCAAGAGCACCTGTCCGCTGGTGGGGCGGTCCAGACCGGCGGCGCAGTGCGGGCGTCCGGCCAAGCTCTACCGCCGCGCCAGGGAGCCCGTTGCGGTGAGTCTTCCAGCGCGGGACTACGCGTTGGCGGGGCAGCTGCCGGCCGGGGCTGTGGAGGACTGCGGCGCGGGCCCCGCACTCTTCAGGAGGACCCGGGAGCTGAGTGGTGAGGTGGGACGTCAGGCAGGGTCATACGGTCTGGTCGGCGTGCTGGAGCGGCTCGGCTACGAGCCGCGTGCCGAAGGCGGGGCGACGGTACTGGTGAACTGCCCGTTCGATGCTCTGGCCCGGGAGCACACCGACACCGTGTGCGGTATGAACCTCCACCTGCTGAGCGGGATCCTGGCCGGACTCGGCAAGGACCCAGCCCGTGCACGGCTCGAACCCGGAGCCGGACCCGGACGCTGCTGCGTACTCATCGGCTGAACCGGCGCCCTCCTGCCGCAGGGTATCGGGCCGCCCGGGGCCTCACGAGATGCTGCTTGCCGGCGCTGCCTCCGTCGTTGTGGGGTCAGAGCCATCGGGCCGCGAGGACCAGCGCGAGGACCACGGTCGCCACCGCGCACGACCTGTGTGCGACCACCGCCTTGAGCGGGAAGTGCCGCTCGGGGGTCGGCTCCGCCTGGGCGTGGAGCCCCGAGCTGGGCATCCACCGCATCAGCATCATGAACCCGAACGCGGCCACCACCAGGAGCACGGCGCACGCAGCCCACCCCGAAGCCCTCACCGCACCCCACACGAACAGCCCCCACAGGAGCAGGCCCACCACCGCGAGCAGCACGTGTCCCAGAACCAGCCACACCGGAAGCCTCGTCACACCGCGGCCTCGCTGGCGCAGCCCGCCGTTTCGGATCCAGACCACGGCGGGGAACCCCCCAAGTCCAGCGGTCAGCAACCAGACCGCCAGGACGACAACCCCATGACCCGCCCCCTCTCCGCGCTACCGGAAGGCCGCGGCCCTCCTGGCGGGGAGGGCCGCGACGCCCCACAACAGCGCACCCTCCCGTCCGAGCACAGCCCATGGACGTCACCGTCACCCTTTCGGGTGATAGATCGTTCGATTCGTAGGCGAAAGGGCGGCCTGCCCTGCTGCTTGCGGGGCGCATCGAGGCGAACGCCGCTGTCAGTGGTCGAATCGGGGTCCCTCGGGCTTCGCGGTACTCCGGGCCAGGCGGCAACGGGCCATGGAGGCGATGAACGGCCGGTCCGTCGCCGGCTTCACCACCAGCGGGCCGGGTAGCGCTCCTGTCCGCGGGCCAGGCGGGAGGCCAGGTGCTGGACGAGGACGAGGACCACGGCAGCGCCGGCCAGGAGCGGGACGAAGTGGGCCGGGTCGGGGGCCTGCAGGACCACGATGACGCTGGTCGCGCAGGCCGGAGCATGCGGAACGCGCAGCAGACCGGTCGCCCCGAAGGTCACAGCCCCCACCACGGCCGCAGCCCAGGGGCCGCCGAGCCCGAGAGCCAGCGCCGCATACCCGGCTCCTGCACCGACGAGGTGGCCGGCCAGCACACTGCGGGGCTGCGCCGCCGGCGCGGCCGGGGCCGCGTGAACGACCGCGGCGCTCGCGGCCAGCGACGGGATCAACACCGGCTCGTGGAGCACCGCACCCACCGCTGCCAGGCCCAGCAGCGCCACCAGTACAGCGCCCAGGCCCCGCACCGTACCTGCGGCCGCCCGCCACCCGGGCCGCTCCGCAACCGCCGCGACACCATCGGTCTGCTGCCGAGAGACCAGCAAGGAATCGGCGCTCAAGAACACTCCAGCGATACGGGCCCACGGCCCAGGCGAAGGCTGGTGCGGCAGCCACCACCGAACCTAACAAACGCACCTCCGCCTGCATCAGTGGAGGATCCCCCAGCACCAGCAGCCTGACTGCTGGGCGTATCGGTCGTCCCCACCAGCCGGCCCAGGCCCAGTATGGCCGCCGGCCGGAGCGGGAGGCTGAGGAAGGGAGATCCGGCCCCGGCCGGCGGCCGGGTCACGGGTTGCGGCGGGGGAACCGTGTCCGGTGCGGATGCGGGGATCAGGCGGCGGCGAGGGAGACCTCGGTCGCCTTCATCCAGCGCCTTCACCGCGGTGCCTCGGCCGTGTAGCGGCCGGGCGCCGGGTGATCGGCCAGCCGGCGTGACGATTCAGCTGGGCCATCAGTTCGATGTTGGCGCCGCGGGCGGCGGCAAGCTCGTCGCCCTGGACCTGCTGCGATAACAGGTCGGGGCAACATCCGTGCGCAGGACGGTCGCCCGGGCCTGGAGGACGCTGTCGGGCACGGCCAGGTCCTCCACGAGGTCGTGCATGTCGGCGTACTGGCCGGCGAAGTTGTGGGCGCGTTCGTCGGGGACCGGGAACGGGAGGCGCTGCGTGGCCGTATCCGTCGTCTCCCAGCGACGTGCCGGGGGCGGCAGCGGCTTCCCCCCGGCCGTTGCCCAGCGTGCCGGGACGGAGATTTCTCCCCGCTCAGGATGGGGCGGTTTGTCGCACCTGGCGGAACAGGTCAAGGGGGTTGGTGGTCACCGTCGGTGCGCGGACTCTGTCCACAGCGCCGCTCCCCGAGCCTCGGGACCTGGGGCCGTCGCGATCCGCGCGGTGGCCCGTAGGTGAGGAGACGTCAGCCCGAGACCACCGCCCTGCCGCTCGCCCCGATAGCCCCGCACCCGGCGATCAGCGCGTTCGGCTGGCTCGGCGCCGTCCAGGCCGGGGACGTCGAAGCCACCCGCGGGTTCGCCGACGCCGAGCCGCGGATGGCCGAGCTGCTCGTCGCCGTCGTCGAGCGGATCGTCGTCTCCGTCACCGCCCTGCCCGGCGCGGAGGCCGGCGAGCCGACCACGGAGATCTTCGCTCTGGAGGCCCTCGGTCGGGTCCTGGTGGCCACCCTGCGCTCCTGGGCGCAAGTCGGGCCGCCGTGGCGGAGGGCATCGCCTGCGCCGTCATCGGCCTTGTCGTGCAGGCTCCAGAAGCTCTTCGCTGTGCGGGCTGGTCAGAGGCCGTGATGTGCACAGGGGCTTCCAGGGGTGATTCGGACCGGTCACCCTGGAGGTCGATCGGCGATCCGAGGGGGGAGAGAATGAGCGAGGGCGAAGACGTTACGAACAAGCGGCAGAATCAGAAGGACGTCAGGCTCAGACTGAGGCCGACGCTGGCCTGCCTCGCCGGGTTGATTCTGGCCTGCCTGGTGCTGGTTGGCTTCACCGGAGAGGCACGGGCGGCGCTGTGGGGCAAGTCCGGAACCATATCTGAAAGCAGATGCCGGACGTACAGCAACACCGGCACCTCACCGGGAAGCTCGTCGTACTGCTCGGCCTCCTTCACGCCAGACGGCAGCGGATCGTCGTACGAGGTCGACGTCGAGGAGGAGGATGTCAGCGTCTATCCGTTACGTGCACGGCTGGCGGGCGGCACCGCGTACGTCTCACCGTCGGTGTGGACGGGGGTTATCCCGGTGGGCTTCGCCCTCCTTCTGGCCGGCGGACTCCCGGTAACGATCATGGTGGGGTACGTGAGCAAGGTCCGCGCACAGCGTGCCGGAAGACGCCGTCAAGAGATCCCACCCGGAGCAGGGCTGAGGCGAAGGTGACGAGACCTCCTCGTGACGTTTGGAGCGGATCCCAGACCACTTGACTCGCCCTCGTCCACGAACCGGACAGCAGCAAAGTGCTGTGCACCGCCCTCATAGCCTTAGGAACTGGGCACATTCACCACCTGTACGTGGCTGAGCCTTTTCACCCGCACCCCGACACCGGGGCCACGATGCGCGCCACCCTGCACCGCACCCGAAGAAGATCCGGACACACCACAAAATGCAGCCTGTACGGCGCGATAGGCGGGGTACTCGACACATCAAATGGCCGGGTTCTGAGACCGGCTGTGCATGTGCGTATGGGTCGCGCCCGCGGCCGCGGTGAACTCCGTGTACACCTCCCGGCGGCGCCCTGAAGGATACGGCGGTGTTCCTGCCGGGTACGCAGACGGTCGGCCAGCACCGTGCCCGCTATCGCGATCAGACCACCGCCCAACGTGGCCACCAGTGTTCCCCGCTCCATACCGTCCCCCGATCGGTGTTCCGACAGAGCACGGAGCACCAGGGCTCTGGCGTCCTGCAGACCATGTTCGACGGCCGCCGCCACCCGCGCCCCGTACGCGGTGCGGGTGTGCTGCGGACGGACCGGCACCTCGCTGCCGGGCACGCGCACCCTCTCCAGGGCACCGCGGAAGTGTTCGACGTGCTCGATCGTCGTCTTGTTGCCCGGCGCCACGCTCAGCCGGAAGTAGTGCTCCCCGTCGACGAGCACCACCCAGACCTCCTCGGGCGCCGCGTCGATGGTGATCTCGGTGGAAATGGTGCGCACCGGTATCTGCTCCTCATATGGATGCTGCGACCGGAGGAGACGACGGGGTGCGGCCCATGCATCGTTTCCGGCAATCGACCTTCGCATTTCCCACGTCCCGGCCCGGCACAAGCCGGAGCAAGGGCCGTGAGCGGGGAGCGGGGAGCGGGCGCCCGCCGGGGCGGCGTACACCGCCAACCAGTCCACCGAGAGCCGGACGACGGAAAACCGGCGAGAGACGAGAGCGCCGTGACCTGCCGCCGCGGCCCCATCAGGCAGCCCACGGTGCAGATCCGCCTCGAGGGTTCCGTGGATCTGCACGAACCGTCGAAAGGCAGGCGTGATGAGGTGTCGGGCAGGCTCAGGCACCGGTTTCGAGGATGCGCTTGAGGGTCGCGAGCTCGGTGTCGACCAGGGTGATCTGCTCATCGAAGAAGTCGTCGGTGAAGGCCGGCGGCTGGAAGAAAGTGATCATGAACTCTGCGCCGGCGCCGTTGGCGACGACTCGGGCGGGGACCTGCCAGGACGCTTGGTCATCGACGTAGTCGTGGTCAAGGATGCCGAGTTCGGCATTGCCGTGGATGCGGAGCCTGGCGGGGCCCTGAGGAGTGGCCATCAGCCACCAGTCCGGTTCACCGGTGCGTTCTATCGCCTTGATGTTGACGATCGCCCAGGCCGGCCAGTTGGCCGCGTCGGCGAGAAAGGCGAAGACGTCGGCGACAGGGCGGTCGATGGTGACGGTCTTGGTGACGGAGCGGGCGATGGTGGGTGTGGTGCTCATGGGTGCGCCTTTCAGGAAGTGGGCGGTGGGTGGGCTTCGCCGAGCAGGCGTCGAATCCACTCCTCCAGCTGGTGGCGCTGGGCCGGGTCGAGGCTGGCGAAGAAGTCGGCGTCGTTGCGGTCGGCGATCTGAGCCAGCCTGGGGGCCAGGTCACGGCCGGTGTCGGTGAGTGCCAGCCGCAGGGTGCGGCGGGAGGCGGGGTCCGGTTCGCGGGTCATCAGGCCCTTGGCAGCAAGCCGGTCGACCAGGCGCGAGACCGCGCCGGCGTCGATGTCCAGATACCGGGCCACTTCCCGGGTGGTGGTGGCGTCGCCGCGGTGGACGGTGATCAGAACCGCCCACTGGGAGACGGTCACGCCGTGCTCGGCGAGTTCTCGTTCGAACCGGCCATGCACTTCATCGGAGAGCCGACGAAGCCAGTAGCCGAGGTGATCACGCAGGCCGCTGCTAGAAGCTGTCACTTCTCCAGAATGAGTGACACGACAATTGTTGTCAAGGCAACAGTTGCGAGGGAGGGCGCTTACGAGACAGCCATGGGAAGCGGCGCGGTCGGTGGGTGCGGTGATGTCCCTGGTCAGAACGCGGGCGAGAGCCGCCCTGGGGGCTTGCGCAACGCTCATCAGCTGGGAACTGACGTGACACGTCGGGGGTGCGTGCCGGCCTCGCGGTGGGCGGGCGGTCTGTACGCCTCGCCGGACGCAAGGACCCCGGACCACGTCATGACCGGGTTGCGGGGTGGCGGTGGCCACCGCTCGCTACGACGTGCTGCTCGCCTTGGGGGAGGGCGCGGGCGCGACGTCCCTGGTCGGCGTGGGACCCGGCCGCTCCGTCGTGTCAGAGGTCGTGTCGTCGTCGCGGCGGCGCTTCATGCCCCGCCCACCTTCACCCGGGCCATGCGTCAAGTCGAGCTCCATGCCAGCCTCTCGGAGCACGCTGCTGCGCGACGTGCGGGCCGGTGGCAGGTGTTGCGTGATCAGCCGCACACTCTCGCCGTATCGAGGTCGCCGCTTCTCACCCTGCAGTAGCAAACTCGCACGGGGTCCACAGGGCGCGACAGCCGTTCGGACAAGTGGGCAGGCAGGGACCCCCGTACCCGCCGCGGGGCACTGTCACGTTTTGAAGAATGGCGTGTACATGATAGGGAGACCCGGCGAGGGTGAGGTCGTGCATCCGGGCGATGCCGAGCATGGCGTGCTGGACGGCACTGGCACTACGGGCACCACGGACATCATCCGTGCCCCGTGCCCGTGCCCCGTGCCCGTGCCCCCGTGTCCCGTGCCCCGTGCCCCACGTCCGCATCCGCGCCGAGATCGCCCGGGGTTCCGCGGACCCCGGCTACCGGCCCATGTACATCGATGGTCTGGCCGAGCCGTTCTTCACCGCCGACCCCGAACGGGACTGGGTCGCCGCCTGCGTGTCGAAGTGGTACCGCGTCGACCGGATCCATCGCGTCTCAGCCTCCGGTCGGCGTGCGGGCCCGTCCGACGGATGCCCAGGCCAGCGATCTGGTTCGGCGGACAATTCGAGCGCGGAAACGTGACCTGCTGCGTCCCTACACTCCGGGCTCGGGATCCGTTCGCAGGTACCGACCCCAAATCTGGGCCTTGCGAGAGGGACCATCCCCGTCGCTGCCGTACTGCGGCGCGTCGAAGGTGACCCAGTACAGGAGCTCGCCACTGAGCGCCTGGGCATGTTCGTTGGGCACAGGTGCACCCATGGCATCGATCGTCCCGGGAAACTCAACCTGCCACGGGCCGTCCCAGTCTCGGTCCCGAACGACCATTACCCGGGTACCGGCTGCCAATGCACCCGCCGGCCATATCTGGCTCAAGGGACGACCGAGGATGTGCTCCATGGCCCGGCGATCAGCTGCATCCTCGGGAACAGAGTCGGAACGGTCTGTCATACCACCCACTCTGCCCGCACCAGTTCACGAGCGCCGGAAGATAGAGGAGCAATAAGTGAGTGTTTGAGATCTCCGGTCAGAGTGTCTGTCCAGCTCACCCTGCACAACGTCGTCGCAGCCCCCCAGGCAGAGGACGACACCGTCCTGCTCGCGGTACGCCTCCCCACCCCTGATCCCCGAACCACCCCGGCGAGCCGCCCCGTGGAAGGCCGCGGTAGCGGTCACGAATGAGGCGGACACCAGAGCACGGCAACCGCGGCACTGTCCGTTTCACCTGATCCACCACGCTCAGACGTTCAGCATGACGGCGTAGGCCAGGAAGAAGAGCGCGCAGGCCAAGGCCACCAGGCAGATCAGCACGAGGGGGCCCTTGGCCCAGCCGCGTGTCAGTGGACGGTACGGACCGGCGCCGGATCCGGTACTCGATTCACCAGGCGGGGTCTCGCCGGGCGGCACCCCTGGGTTAGGGCGGAATGTGAAGCGCGGCTCTGGGTCTGGAATACGTGCGGACATGTCTACCTCCTCACCCGCCGTGCCGGCTCAACCGGCTCGTCGGGCACCTACCCACCCTGTCGCCCGATACCCGCGCACGCGAGGTCGCCGGGTAGCGCCCGGTGCACCACCCTGCCGTGGTCGGCGCAGCCCCTCCGGGCCAGAGCCCGAGGGCGACCGCCGCTCCCCAGTCGGACCTACGCGAAGTGGGCGGCGCCCAGATCGCTCCTGGGCCCGTGTTCAGGCATCTGGGGTCGCCCTGGGCCCTCATTCACAGCTATCGCAAAGCGATGGGGACGCGGCCTGGCGACCGCCCCGGCTGGCCGCCGCACCCCTTGTACGCGCTCAATCCGTCCCGCGACGGCGAACACGGGATCGGTTTGCAGGGGTTCGGGCGAGCAAACCGGTGCGTCCGCCGCCATGCCATACTTCACGGACGAACGTGCGGGCACCCGCCTGGTGAACGATCAAGGGGCGGGAGAGCACCTGTGTGGAGAGTAGTGGTCAGATCTGTGGCCGCGACGGCCGTCGTCATGGCGGGCGTGAGCGGCTGCGCCGACGGGGACACTGCGGGACCCGGGGCGGCAGGCCGTCCGGATGCGTCCACCGCACCCACGGTGTCCGCCGCCGCCACGGTGGCGGGCCGGGACGAGGTCGACCGCGAGGTCGAGGAGGCCACCTCTGAGGCAGGGATGATCGGGCTGTCTCCGTCGGCGGGCCCTGATGCCAAGGGACCGTCCGGTATGCCGCTGGCGCCGTGCACGACACTGTGGTCCGGCCGCCCCGACGCCCCGGTCGGCCAGGGAACCGGGGCCGGACCGTACGCGGCCGCCGTCGAGTCACTGGAGAAGCGGGGATGGCAGCGCGAGAGCCGAAGCGAGCGGGGTGAACTCGTTCTCGTCTCGCTCAAGAAGGGCGACTGGAGCATCCGTGGCAGTCTCAAGGAGACCGACCGCGTCGACATGATCAGCTTCGTCGGCGTCCATGACCGATGCGCCCCCGGTCTGCCTGAACTCCCTGAACTCCTGACCCTCCTTCTGGCGTAGCGGGCGGCACAGCAGATAGCCGTCTCGCCCCTCCCCGTAGCGTGGCCGTTGAGACGCAAGATCGGAAACACGTCGAGGGCGTCGGTAGGACCGGTAGGTGATTCCCTTCCGGCGCAGGACCAACGCAACGCCGATGCCGCGTTCGCCGCGGCCTGCACCGCTATCGGACGGGGCCCCGACCAACCGCACCGAGGAAGCTGCCGGAACAGCCTTCTGGTGGACCGACCACCACCCTGCCTGGCCCCCAAGGCGTGGCCGTGCTCTGGCGGCACAGTCGGGACTGGCGGGTCGCCCCCTGGACCGTGATGAACACCCCCTCCGGGACAGGGGCGACCATCCTCGACCGCCTCACAGCACGCGAACGCGAGACGGCAGCCTGAGGTCTGCACCTCGCTCCAGCAGTCATCAGACGATGCAGACGTCCGGCAGCGGTG
The DNA here is from genome assembly GCF_052244475.1 of Streptomyces sp. IBSNAI002. NCBI lineage: Bacteria > Bacillati > Actinomycetota > Actinomycetes > Kitasatosporales > Streptomycetaceae > Streptomyces > Streptomyces sp. IBSNAI002. The sequence goes on from NZ_JBQPXG010000002.1 coordinate 93,633, forward strand.
CTTCCCCCTCGTCTCCCGCCATGAGGACTTCTCGCGCCGGCTGCCGGGCACGGTCCCAGCCCACGTCGGTGGACAATGCCGCCCTTGACCACCGATCCACCCCGGGGTGCGGCCGCACCCCGGTGTCGAGGTCGTCTGTCGGGACGGTTCGCTGGTCTACCGCCACGGCATGGACCGAGGGTGCGCCGGACTCGGTGCAGGTCGGTGACCGCCTTCACCTGTGGCAGGGGCTCTCGAACCGGGTCGGGGACATCGCAGCCGCGCACTGCGGCCGTCTTCCCGCTGCGGTGCCCGAGCCCGAAGCAACGCCAACCCAGGCCGAGCCTGTGGGACCGTCCGACCAGGCCGATGCCCCGGCTCGACGCCACGCGAAGCGGCTGTTCGAGGCCCGCGAGCTGGGCCGGAACCGGCGCGCCGTGAGCAGATCCGCCCGAGCAGCCACCTGGCAGGAATACGTACGAACCAGCCGGCCCCGCCGCCCCACCAGCCTCGCCCCCTACCTGGACTACCTGCAACAACGCCGGGAGGAAGGCGAGCACAACGCCACAGTGCTGCACCGAGAACTCGTCGCCAAGGGCTACCGCGCCCACTACCAGCGGATCAAGATGGCCGTCGCACCGCCGGGTCGAGGCCTGCCGATCGACACACCGCGCGAGCGGCCGCCATCGCCCCGCCAAGTCGCCCGATGGATCACCACCACACCTGCCGACACAGCCTGCACGCCTCCGAGGGACTCCGCCGGCTGTTCGAGCACTGCCCGGAACTGACTGCACCCACGATGCGGTAGGCCAGTTCGCAGCCGTGCTCGACAGGAGCCGTACCGCTCGGGGATGTCGCGCCCACGGGCTCCCCCGTCCGGAAACGCCACATCACGCGTTGAGATGCCGGCGCACGTCGGAAGCGGCTGCGCTCACCCAACGGCAGGTGCGGCTCGAGCAACTCCCACTTGGCATCACTGAGACCACCACGTGTCACACCAGCCACTTACCGGGAGGTCGGAAACGAAGCGCGAGAAGCGGCCCTGGCCGACACATTGAGTGAAGAACCGCTGCGAGAGATGACGCTTGCGCTGCCCAGGCGGATCGGTTCCGAACACGGATCGGTACTGCGGCTGACGGGGGCCGGCTACCCCATGCCTGGGATCACGCGTCCGGTCAGCGCCGAGATGCTGTCGAGACCGCGCGCGTGGTGCCGACCCGTATAGTCGGCCGTAGCCGTCACGGGAACGAATACCTGAAGGTCCTCGGCCAACGCGTCGAAGCTCGTGGCCAGGATTCCCGCACTAGCGTAGACGCCGACAACCACCAGCTGGTCACGCCCGGCACGGCGCAGCTCCGTAGCCAGGTCCGTGGAAAAGAAAGCGCTGTAGCTGCGCTTCGCCATCCAGGTGACATCGTCCTCGGCCAGCCGGGGCACTCCAACCTCATCAGCCTGGTCGCCACTTGGCCCCAGACCCCACATACGCCCCAGGAGTCCCCGCTGTGCCGGTTCGCGCGCCGGGCGAGGCCGGCTGGCGAGGATCGGCACCTCGTTCTCGTCGGCCCAGGACAGGGCACGCTCCACGCCGATGCGCAGCCACGACCGCACCCCGGCCGCCAGTACGTTCACGTAGTACGGCTGCAGATCATGGACCAGGATCCCCGCGCGGTCGGCTTCCAATTCCCACGGCGGCCCGCCGCAATGATCCAGCAGATCAACCGGCGAGTACTCCTCCACCTCGACCTTGAATGTCGCCATCTCCCCGACGATAGCGGTGGCCGCGCGGTGCGGGCGGACCGCGACACGGCACGCCCTGCCCGGCCCCCGAGGAACACCCGGTCACACCACCCTGCCCACGCCCGGCATGAACCACAACGATCCGAACGCGGTGTCAGTACAGGCTGGCCAGGCACCACCCTCGTGACGACTTCCGTCCCGGCGGGCCCGGCCGCCGCGTCTGTCGGTGTCGGACCGGAGGAACGGCACGAACTCGGCCCGAGCGTGCTCCCACAACCGGACGTTCGCCGGATGCTTGACGCCCCATTCCTCCCGGAATACCCGGAACCGTTCCATCGCGGCGTCCTCGCTCGGTGCGGTGCAGACGGGCTTGAGGACCTTCGAGGTCTTGTCCCAGCCCTGCGCCAGGGCGCTCCGCACTCCGCGGGGATCACGCGGGTGCGGCATCTGGACCAGCCGTTCCAGCAGCCCGGCACCTCCCCCGTGGCCACCTCCGACTGCTGACCGAGCTGGTCAAGGGCAGGCGGGAGCAGCGACGATACGTCGGCAGGCACGGTCTTTCAGTTGGATCACACGTCAAGAGCTCCATGACCTTGGGAACCGTGCCTGCCTCCGTTCCCGCACTCGAACCACCCACCCGGCAGACCGTCACAAAGCGGACGCCATCCGACTACGCCGAAGCCCTGCCCACCCGCCGAACGACGACGTGGCCGTCTTGCCCTTCGCTGACTTCTCTATTCGGAGATGCAGTCACCTGCGGACAGGCCGCCTGGAATCCATGTCCACGCGCCGGTGAATCCTGCACCGGTAGGTACTGCTTCCTCGCGGGACCACGGGAGCTCGGTCGCCGCGTCGCCGATCCTCATGACGGCCTGTCCGCTCATCACTCGGATCACGGGCGAGTGATAGAGCTGCATGGATGATTTGCTGGGAACGTTGGTGGGCACCTGTTCCTCGAACCTGGTGGTCTCGGAACTCTCCCAGGAGGTCTCCGTCTTGATGGCCTGCTCGAGCTTCGCCTCGACCCCGGGCCACTTGCCGGTGATCCCGTACGACGTGGTGACCCCGAACGTGAAACTGGAGCTGTTGGTCCACGTGTGGCCCGCCCACACCGTCATGGTCTGTGCGGTGTCGGAGCAGTTCACCGGGCGTGCGGTGAGGACCTTGGGTCCGTTCTTGTAGGTGATGGCTGGATCCGCTGTGAAAGTACAGGCGAGCGCCCCGACGGCGTTGCAGAACGAGACGAACTCCTCCGGCGTGGGCGTGTAGCCGAAGCGGATGGAGCTGTAGGTGTTGAAGGGAGTCGAACCTTCCGCAGTCGAGGTTCTGGGCATCCGGGACTGCAGGTAAGCCCCGCTGTAATTGGCATCCTGGGCCAGGCCGCTAGAGCATCCGTTCATCCCGATCGTGGAATTGAACCGATTGTCCCAAGCCGGTCTGGATCCGAACTTTGTTTCCAGCGGGCTGAAGTTAATCGTCCAGCTGGTCCCCTTCGTTCGGCAGGAGTACGGACCGACGAAGATGGCGCTTGAACCACCGTACTTGGAGCTGGCGAAGGCCATTCCGGCGATCTGCGGATTCGCAGATTCTATCCTCTTCACCAGGGAGTTCGGCATCGCAGCAGCTTCCGCCGAGCTGGCGATGATCTTGCCGGACGTCGCGTCCTTGATGGCTTCGGGAAGGCTCCCGTAACACTTGTTCACGAACGTGGCACTGTTGTTGCGGAGCACGCAATGGGTGGGTGTCTCGACGGCGGCGCCGGCTACAGCCGGGGTCGCGAGAACACTTGCTGCTGCCATGACCATCGTGGTCGTGGCGGTGACGGACCTTCGCATCATCTCCAACATCCTTAAGCTGGTGGCAGCGTCCGGGATGGACCCCCCATCCGGCGAGCACCGACGCGTGTGGAGCAGTCGGCGGAGCTCGCAAGATGTGGTATGCCGCGTTGAGGGCACCAACGATGACGGGCCACGTGCCCGAACTCCATCCACCGAACGGCTCCACCCACCACATCGCCCATCCGGCTACGGCGCCGCAGATCCCCCAATAGCCCACCGGGGCCTTGACACTGGGGAATTGGCGTCACCTTTTCGGCAGTCATGATCGTTTGATGGTGCATCAGGGGGCGCTGGGGCCGGGTGGGCCATTGTTCAGGCCGCGGTGAGCAGCCTGAACCGTTCTGGGACTTCTCTGCCGCTCCGCTATCAGAGAGGGTGGGTCTCGCGCCCAAGAAGACTGACGCAACCCTTCGTAGCCAGGCTGTGCGCCTGGTGACAGAACACCGTTCGGAGTTACTTCTCCGAGCGCGCTCTGCACCTCCAGGCCGCCGATCACCTCGGCGTGTCCCGGGAGTCGCGCGACGGTGGGCGATGCAGTACGAGGTCGACGCCGGCCAGGCTACGGGCGTTAGCGGGGCCTGTGCGCCCCAGCCGGCCCGTCCAATGTGGCCGCGGCCCGCACCGTGACCGACGCCTTGGTCAAGGACACCGCCCGCCGCCTGGCGTTCACCACCAACGCAGTGGTCGACGTGCCTCTGCGGATGGCTTTGCGGCCCCGAACCCACTAGGGGCAACCCCGTCTCACGCGACCAGCTCATTCATCACTCGGATGCCGGGTCGCATGCGGGTGGCGCTCCATCAGCCGCACCACCGACAAAGTGACAGGGCCACCGAGTACTCACACCACCATGAACGGCGATCCTGTCACGAGATCTGCCCGAAGGATTTCCTACACGGGTTACCGGAGGCACGTTCAAGCGACCATTCTCAGAGATCCCCGCATGCCTCCTGCCTGGGTGCTATGGACTCTAGGGGGACGAACGGACAGAAGGAAGATATTCGAGTGAAGACAATTTTCGTGATGGCCCACGGGATCGACAAGAATTCGCAGGGTGTCGATGTTCCAGACGGCTGGCAAGTCCGCCTTTATGTGGACGAGAACACCTATGAGTTGCGGCCTAATTCCGTCGCTGTCCTCAACTCTGGCGGATCGGTTGGATTCCGCGCTGCTTTCGGTGAAGGTCACCAGGCGAAGCAGGTCCCAAATCTCACACTCCAGCCCCACGACCATGAGGCGATGATCACTTACCTCACCGGTGAATCGTCTCTGTCGAAGTCTGCAGAAAAATTCGTGGTCTGCGGCACAAAAGTCGACGTTCCCAGCCCTCTCCGACCGGTCCGCACAGACAACGACCTAACGCTCCACGATCTCATGGAGAGACTGCAAGGAGAATTGTTCGGGCCCGATGACGAAGATCGTGACGTGGTATTGCACCTGCTCTGTTGCAGGCCGAAGCTTCGTCAGCGAGCAAAGGACCAGATTGCACTTGGAACTGAAGAAAGCCGCGACTACGACGAGCGGATCACGAACGCCTTCGTCATCCCGGAAGACGACACCCGGCACTTCCCATCTTTGAAGCGAAAGAAGGACGAGCTCATCGCGCGCAGCCGTACGGATCTCCATGGCGCGATGTCGGAGCTCGAGGGGAACTCGCGACCTCTCAAAGGCGCGATGCGAGATATGAACATGGAGCTCCGCTGGCCTTGGCACGTAGCTCAGGCCGACTCGTGGCGAAGGGAGGTGGACTTGCAGGGTGAGTTCCGGGCCGCTTCGAACTTCTTTCCGAAGGCGGCCGTCTTCGGCTCACTGGGAGATCCGCCGCAAAGCCTCGGCGAGGCCTGGGCGGAATCCCCCGACACTTACGCCTGGCGTCACGCGTTCCACTTCTACCTCAGCGGTCCTGCCCAAGCAGGCGGTGAAATGCTTGCCCGTTTGACTTTGTGGAACAAGATCGGCCAGTACATGGGCGCCACGACGGCCTTCCTCGACGAGTCCGGCCACGAGCACATTGGGCAGAAGGTGCTCGACACCGAGGTGCTCGAGTCGGCCGCCTACGGCACGGCGGGCGCCAACCCGGGTATCGCGGACCCAGGGCTACTGTGCATGCTTGAGACCTGCATAGGCCAGACGTCGCGTCTGGACATGGCCGCGCGTGGAGACGTACAGCTGGGCCAGTTCATCAGCTCGATGACCATCGATGAGGCGGCGCTCCTCGGGCTGGATCACAGGCAGCACGAATGCCTCACCGCGGGCGACAAGAAGAGCCAGGAACACGCGTTGGCTGCGGAGCACGTGCGTTCGGGACTTGCCGATGCACTCGCCAAAGCCGAGTACGCGAAGAACGACTCGATTGCTAAAATCGGTGAGCACGTATACCCGGGGCTCGAAAAGTATTGGCAGGAATTTTGCGCCTTCCTGAAAACCCGCTGGCAGGAGGCTGCGGAAAACAAGAAAGTCCTGCAGGGTAAGCCTGGAATTTGATGCTCCAGGCGAGGGTTGAGGTGATCCCGGGGAGTGGACACCGGGATTCGTGCGACGAGGGCCCGGATGCGCGTATGGATCGGTTGGCTGCATGCTGACGCGCGGAAAGTGTCTCCCATCGGCCGCGGTGTGGACCGTGCCCTTGGCGCCCTGGTGGGCCATGTCGGCCCACCAGGGAATGCCGGGCTCGGTGAGCGCGTCGATGATGCCGTGTTCGCGGGTTGCGCAACCGGATGTCTGCACACCGGCGCCGGGCCCCGGCTACCGCTCCCGGTCCGCATCCAGCACTGGCGAGCCCTCATGCGGCGGCTCCTCAGCCCACGACAGGTGCCGGCCGCCCGTACGCCAGGCACCCGCCAACACCGCCACTCCCGCCGACACCCCCAACACCGTCCCCGCCGTGCGGTACCCGGCCCAGTCCGCCCACCACCCGGCCAGACCCAGCACCACCCCGGCCAGCACACTGCAGCCCACCCGACGGCGCCTACGCGCCACCAACCCCTTCACCAGTCCTGCTTTCTCATAGAGCGGCGAGGCCCGGCCGGGCGCGGCCTCGGGTGGCTCTACCTGCCCGAGTGGTCGATGACGTTTCCGTTGGAACAGTTGTCGGCGTGGTCACCCACCCACTCCCCCATGACGGGCACCACGGCGACTTCCTGAAGGCATACCTCGGCGGCGGTGAAGTTCCAGTTGTTGGCCGCACTGACGCCACCACCGAAGTTGGAGTCGTTGTCGGCGTGAGCGGGAGCAGTGAGGGCGACGCTGGCAAGAACCAGCCCGGCGGCAGTGATGACCTTCTTCATGCCCTCACAACGACCTTCCCACCGCAGCCGACACGGCCACCTGCTCGCCGCCACCCCGCAGCCACCACACCCCCGCGGCGCGCGATACCCGGCAGGGCCGACAAAGGGCGCACCGTCGCCACAGTGGTACAGCCAGGCCTCCGGGCCCGTCAGAGGGTTTCGCTGAGCGAGTCCGCCAGGCGGCGCCGGGCCGTCTGAGTCGCCGGTACTGCCGCAGCCGCCACCGCGCCCAGCACCGATCCTGCGATCACCGTCAACAGCACCGGGAGCGGAGGCGGTTGGGCGATCCCGGCGCCTATGCCACTCGATGCGCCCTGGGTGTCCACCAGCCAGGTGCCGGACAGGACGCCCAGGCCCGTGCCCGCCAGCGCGGCGACGAGCGCGGTCAGGCCTGCGGCCGTCACGATCGTCGCGCCGATCTGCCGGGGCGTGAGCCCGATCGCCTTCAGAGCGAGCAGGTCGCGCCTCCGGTCGCGTACGCCCGTGCCGATCAGGGTCAACAGCTCGATCAGTCCGATCAGGGCCAGTACGGCGATCAGAGTCCCGATCACCCCGCGTGCCGGTTCCAGCCGTTCGGCCGGGTTGGGTGTCTCGCGGATCTCGAGGGTTCCGCCGGCGGCCGTGGCGAGTGCGCCGCTCACGGCCCGGGGGTCGGCACCGTGGCGCAGTTCCAGGGCGTGGTAGGCGGGACGCAGCTGCGGGTCGTTCTCGCGCAGTGCGTCGAGGGTCGTGGTGATCACCCGACCGCCGGATTCGGGCTCGATGGTGCGGCCGACGAGGTGCAGGATCTGCGGCCGCCCGCCGACCGTCATCCGTACCCAGTCGCCGACGCGTACGCCGAGGAGGTCCAGGAGTCCCTGGCCGGCCACCGCCTCGTCGGGTCCGGCGACCGCGCGCCCTTCCACCACCGCGGAGGGGTAGGGCTGCCGGGCCGTGCCGAGTCCACGCAGCGTGATGGTGCCGGTCTGGCCGGGGACGAGCGCCGCCATCTCCGCGCCCGGATGGACGGCCTCGATGTCCGGGACTGCCGCGAGGGTCTTCTCCAGCTCCAGTTCCGGGTCCGCCGGACCGGCGGGCTGCTCGGCCCGTACGGTCAGTGCCGCGGCAAGCCCCATCTGCGCGGGGCGGCTGCGGAACTGGTCCAGGGTCGACCAGGCGACGAGGGCGACCGTGATGAGCATCAGGGGCAGCGCGAGCCGGGCCAGCGGTACCAAGGTACGGCCCCGGCGGGGGAACGCTGCGCGCCATCCGAGGACGAGGGCGGGCGGTACCCCTACGCCGAGTGCCCGTTTCCCGAGCCCGGTCATCGGCGCGGCGGACGGCAGCGCGGCCCGGGCCACCGGCACCGGGGGCACTCGTCCGGCCCGCCAGGCCGAGAGTCCGGAGGAAGCCGCGATCAGCAGCACCGCGCCGACGGGGATGCCGATGATCAGGGCGGTGTGGCCGGGCAGGTCCTGCCACACCGCGGCTGCCTCTCCGATCCGCCCGGGTATCCGGGCGCCGAGCAGGGCGATCGCCGCGGTACCGAGGGCCACCCCGAGGAGCGCGAAGGCCAGATGCTGGACCAGGAAGCCGCGCGCGACCTGGCCCGGAGTGAAGCCGATCGCCTTGAGGACGGCGATGTCCCGGAGCTGGCCGCGGACTCGGGCGCCGATCGCCCCGGAAGCGGCCAGGGCGGCTGCGAGCAGGGCGCCGACGCCGAAGACGGCGAACATCGCGCCCAGGAGGCGGTCGTCGCCGCCCGCGTCGGCGCGGGCCTGCTGCCACTTGGTGACCTCGGCCACCCGGTCGGCGCCCAGTACGGTGACCGCGCGCTGGACGATGAAGTCCGTGTCGTCCGGGTCCTCCAGGCGCAGCCCCACGCTCTGTCCGGTGTCTCCTCGGGCGATCTCCTCGAGCGTGGCGGGGAGCACCCAGCCGACGCCCGCGGCGCCGCCCGGCTGGTAGCGGGGTTCGGCGACGTCGGCGGTCCCGCTCACCCGCAGCAGGTGCGCGGTGCCGTCCGGGCCGGTGACGCGTACGGTGTCGCCGGGTTCTGCCCAGAGAGCCCGTGCGACCGACGTCTCCAGCACGACGGAGCCGACGCCCGCACCCGAGCCCGTGCCCGGGGCGGGGCCTTCGTCCGGCGCCTCGAGCCAGCTGCCCGCGCCGACGAGCGGCCGTCCGGTCTGCGGGGGCTCGACCGGGGCCGCGCGGAGGGTGACCCCGGCGCGGGCGCCGCGGGACTCGACCGTGGTCGCCGTCGTGCGGTAGGGCCCCGACAGTGCCGCGACCCCGTCCACGCCGGACAGGGCGCCGGTGTCCGCGCCGGCGCGGGTGTGCAGCCAGATGTGGGCGCCGTGGGACTGGTTGAAGACCCGCTGCCAGGGGTTCGCGGCGTAGCCGAAGAGCGCGCCGGCCAGCAGGAGCGAGGCGATGACTCCGGCGCTGGCGAGGACGACGAAGAGGGCTTCGCCGCGGTGTGCGCGGAAGTCGGCCTGCGCCCAGCGCAGGGTGGCCCGCACGGTCACTCCTTCAGTTCGAGTACGCCGGAGACGCCGCCGGCCGGGCCGGGACTACCTCCGCCGAGCTGTGCGTCGTCGGCTATCCGGCCGTCGAAAAAGCTGATGACGCGGTCGGCGGCGCTGGCCATCCGGGCGTCGTGGGTGACCATCATGATCGTCTGGCCGCGCTGGTGGAACCGTGTGAGCAGCCGCAGCACCTCGCGGGTGCCCTTGCTGTCGAGGCTGCCGGCCGGTTCGTCGGCGAGCAGCAGCCGGGGGTGGTTGACCAGGGCGCGGGCGAGCGCGACCCGCTGCTGTTCGCCGCCGGACAGCTCTCCGGGCATGGACCGCTCGCGGCCTTCGAGTCCGAGCTCGGCGAGCAGTTCGGCGCGGGATTCGCGGGCGGCCTTCGGGGAGAAGCCGGCGAGCAGGGCGGGCAGTTCGACGTTGTCGGCGACGGTGAGGTTGGAGACGAGGTTGAAGAACTGGAAGACGACGCCGATGCTGCGGCGCCGCAGCACGGCCCAGCGCGCCTCGCGGTATGCGTCGACCCGTTCCCCGTCGAGCCACAGCTTGCCGCCGTCGGGCCGCTGGAGGCCGCCGATCAGGTGCAGCAGTGTGGACTTTCCGGCTCCGGAGGGTCCGGTGACCGCGACGAACTCGCCGGGCTGGACGGACAGGTCCACGCCGCGGACGGCGGGCACGGGCGCGCCTTCGCCGTGGTGCGTCTTGGTCAGGCCCTCGGCGCGGACGATGGGCACGGCGGGGCGGACGGTGGGCGGCACGGCTGGAGCGGCGGTGGCGTCGTCGCTCATTCCAGCTCCTCCTGACAGCGTTCCAGCCAGTCGAGGTCGGCCTGCAGGTGCAGCATGGCGCCCTCGATCAGCAGTTGGGAGATCTTGTTGTCGCGGTCCTCGGCGGCGGCCAGCTTCGACAGGTCCCGCATGGTGTTGAGGTACTGGCGCCGCTGCTTGTTGATCAGGGCGATCGGATCGGCCAGACCCGACTGCGGTGCGAGCGCCAGTTTCATGAAGAACTCGTCCCGTACCCGGGGTTCCTCGGCGGTTTCCTCGAACCACGCCAGTACGGCTTCGCGCCCGGCGTCCGTCAGCTTGTACGTGCGCTTGTTGGGCCGGCCGGACTGTTCGACGTCCTCGCCCTCGATCAGGCCGCTCTTCTCGAGCCTGCCGAGGGTGACGTAGATCTGGCCGACGTTCGGCTGAGGGTACGCGGCGCCCAGGAGCTTCTCAAGGTCCTGCTTGAGCTCGTAACCGTGCGCAGGGCTACGGGTGAGGAGCGCAAGGAGCGCCAGCCGCACTCGCTCCCCCTCCTTCCCGCTCCGTAGTCAACCGTTCACTGGTGCCCGGCCGGATGTCGCCGACGGCCGTCCTGTCTGCCTGGACGTCTAGTATCGCCCATGCCTAACGGGTATATATAGGCCACGATGGTCGGCAGTGCAGCCGGATCGTGCTCTGGGAGGAATCTATGCGGTGGATGCGTGCCGCGGGTAGAGCTCTCCTGGTGGTCGCGGTCGTGCTGGCGGGGTACTCCGGTCTCGGCGTGCGCCCCGACGCGGGCGCCGCCGCCTCCGACGCCCGCGGCCCGCTGACGCTCGCGACGGCGGGCGACCTGACCGACTACCTCGGCCCGCTCCTCGACGACTGGAACGAGAGCCGCCCCGACGAGCGGGTGAGTCTCGTCGAGCTGCCCGACTCGGCGGACGAGACCAGGGCCCAGATGATCAGCGAACTGCGATCGGGCCGCGACCGGTTCGACGTGCTGAACATCGACGTGGCCTGGACGTCCGAGTTCGCGGCGGCCGGGTGGATCTTGCCGCTCGAACGGGACCGGTTCCCGCTGGACGCGTTCCTGCGGCCGGTCGTGGACACCGCGACCTTCGACGGACGGCTGTACGCGGTCCCCTACGTCACGAACGCGGGCCTGCTCTACTACCGCAAGGACATCCTGGACCTGGCGGGCGAGCAGCCGCCGCGCACCTGGTCCGAACTGGCCCGCCAGGCGCGCACGATCGCGCCGCGGTACGGGCTGGACGGCTACGCCGGCCAGTTCCTCCCGTACGAGGGGCTCACCGTCAACGTCACCGAGGCCGTGCACTCGGCGGGCGGTTCGATCCTGCGTGACGACGGCGCCCGCGTCACCGTCGACTCCGACGGGGCGCGCGCCGGGCTGCGGTTCCTCGCGGACGGGGTGCGGGAGGGCTGGATCTCCCGCGAGGCGCTCGGCTACAAGGAGGAGGAGTCGCGCAAGGCGTTCCAGGACGGCAGGCTGCTCTTCCTGCGGAACTGGCCCTACGTGTACGCGGACGCGAGCGCGGCGGGGTCCGAGGTCGCGGGCAGGTTCGGCGCCGTGCCGCTGCCGGGCGCCGACGGTCCCGGCACCAGCGTGCTGGGCGGCTCCAACCTCGCCGTCGGCGCTCATACGCGTCATCCTGCGTCGGCGGCCGACCTGATCTCCTACCTCACCAGTGAACGGGTGCAGCGACGGGTCCTCACCGAGGGCTCGCTGCCACCGGTGCGCGCAGCGCTGTACGAGGATCCGGAGCTGGTGCGCGCCTATCCGTACCTGCCGACCCTGCGCGAGAGCGTGCTGTCGGCGGTGCCGCGCCCCAAGAGTCCGCGCTACGACCAGGTGAGCCTGGCCGTGCAGGCGGTGGGGCAGGACGTGATGGCCTTGCGCCAGACGCCCGAGGAGGCGGTGGCGCGGCTCGCGCGCGAGCTCGGGGTCATTTCCCGCACAGGCTGATCGCACTTCCGTACCCTTCCCGAGGGCTTCTACTTACATGTTAAGTAGAAGCCCTCTTTCGCGCACCCGGTCATTCAGTGACAAACCACCCCAGCTTTCGCCTGGTTCTGGACACATCGTTGACACCTTGCCGTCGCTGCTACTTAACATGCATGCATAACAGCGCACCTGATCCAGGGCGCTCTCGCATTCAGAGGCAGGTCGACGCGAGATGCTCAGCACCCTTCCGGCCGGTACCGGTCACCCCTCCCGCAGCGCCGCCCCTCCCGCCCCCTGGTGGCGCGACGCGGTGATCTACCAGGTCTACGTCCGCAGCTTCCTCGACAGCACCGGAGACGGCGTCGGCGACCTCGCCGGCGTACGCGCCGGGCTTCCCTACCTCAGGAAGCTCGGTGTCGACGGCATCTGGCTCAGCCCCTTCTACCCGTCGCCCCAGCACGACCACGGCTACGACGTCGCGGACTACTGCGGCGTCGACCCGGTCTACGGCGACCTCGCCGAGTTCGACCGGCTGGTGTCCGACGCCCGGCGGCTCGGGCTCAGGCTGCTGCTCGACATCGTCCCCAACCACTGCTCCAGCGAGCACCCGTGGTTCCGCGAAGCGCTCGCCGCGGCGCCGGGCAGCGCGGCCCGCTCCCGCTTCCACTTCGCTCCGGGCCGCGGCCCGGAGGGCGAGGAGCCGCCCAACAACTGGCACGCCATGTTCGGCGGCCCGGCCTGGAGCCGGACCACCACGGCCGACGGCACCCCCGGGGAGTGGTACCTGCACCTGTTCACACCCGAGCAGCCGGACCTGCACTGGCGCGACCCCGTCGTGGGCGACGACTTCGAGCGCGTGCTCCGCTTCTGGCTGGACCGGGGCGTCGACGGCTTCCGCATCGACGTCGCCGCCGGGCTGTTCAAGCACCCCGAGCTGCCCGACTCGGACGACCCCGCCGCGGACGAGCGGGCCCGCGACGCCGTCAACCAGCTGGCCTGGAACCAGCCCGAGGTGCACGGCGTGTGGCGCCGCTGGCGCGCGGTCTGCGAGGAGTACACCGCCCGGGACGGCCACGAGCGGCTGCTCGTCGGCGAGGTGTCCGTGCCCACCGCACGCGAGCACGCCGAGTACGTCCGCCCCGACGAACTGCACCAGGCGTTCTTCTTCGACCTGCTCAGCGCGCCCTGGGACGCCGATGCCTTCCGTACGACGATCACCGCGGCGATCCGCGACATCGCCGGCACCGGCTCCACCGTCACCTGGGTCCTCAACAACCACGACCAGGTCCGCACGGTCACCCGCTACGCCGGCGAGCCCGGGGTCGAGGGCAGCGGACTGGGAGCGGCCCGCGCCCGCGCCGCCGCCCTCCTGATGCTCGCCCTGCCCGGCGCCGCCTACGTCTACCAGGGCGAGGAACTCGGCCTGCCCGAGGTGCTCGACCTGCCCGACGAGGTCCTCACCGACCCGATCTTCCGCCGTACGGGCAGCCGCAAGCACGTACGGGACGGCTGCCGCGTACCCCTGCCCTGGTCCGGGCACGCCTCCCCCTTCGGCTTCAGCCAGGAGACGGCCGGCGTCAAACCGTGGCTGCCGCAGCCCGAATGGTTCGCCGAGCACGCCACCGACCGCGCCCTGGCCGACACCCGTTCCTTCTGGCACCTCTACCGTGACGGCCTCCAGCTGCGGCGCACCCTGCCGCAACTGGGCGACGGCACCCTGCGCTGGCTGGACTCCCCCGCGCAGGTGCTGGCCATGGCCCGCGGCGAGGGCCTGATCTGCGCGGTCAACTTCGGCACGGAGCCCGTGCCCGCGCCGGTACCCGGTACGCCGCTGCTCGCCAGCGGGCCCTGTCCCGACGGGGTGCTCCCCGCCGCGACAGCGGCCTGGTGGGCGGGCGCGTACCCGGCTCCCGGCCCGGCGGCCCCGCAGCCGTAACCCCCGCAGCCTTACCCGGCAGCCGCGCCCCCTCGGCCCTGTCACCCCGCAGTCCCCGAGCAGCCCCTCTCCAGCCCTGGACCTCCCCGAAAGGACCCGTCATGCGACGACCCGGCAAGACGACCCGCCGCAGTGCCGCAACCACCATCGCGGCCCTCGCCCTCGCCCTCGGCACCACCGCCTGCGGCGGCGCCGCCACCGGACCCGCGAGCGGCGGTGAGCTCAGCGGCCAGACCGTCACCGTGGCGGGTGTGTGGACCGGCGCCGAGCAGGAGAGCTTCACGAAGGTCCTCGACGCCTTCACCCAGAAGACCGGTGCCAAGACGGTCTTCGTCCCCTCCGGCGACAACGTCTCCACCTTCGTCGGAAGCAAGATCGAAGGCGGGGCCGCCCCCGACGTGGTGATGGTGCCCCAGGTGGGCGTGCTCCAGCAGTTCGCGAAGAAGGGCTGGCTCCAGCCCCTGTCCGACCACACCTCCCAGAAGGCCGGATCCACCCTCGCGCCGGTGTGGAAGAACTACGGCACCGTCGACGGCACGTACTACGGCCTCTACTTCAAGGCCGCCCACAAGTCGACCGTCTGGTACGCGCCGGAGGCCTACGCCCAGGCCGGCGTCACCGAGCCCAAGAGCTACAGCGACATGCTGGAGACCGGCCGCACCCTCGCGGACTCCGGCCGCCCGGCCTTCGCCATAGCCGGCGAGGACGGCTGGACCCTCACCGACTGGTTCGAGAACATCTACCTCTCCCAGGCCGGACCGGAGAAGTACGACCAGCTCGCGCAGCACCAGCTGAGGTGGACCGACGAGAGCGTCGTACGGGCCCTGACCACCCTCGGTGAGCTGTTCAAGGACAAGCAGCTCGTCGCCGGCGGCGCCCAGGCGGCGCTGGGCACCGACTTCCCCTCGTCGGTCGCGCAGGTCTTCGGCCCGGAGCCCAAGGCGGGCATGGTCTACGAGGGCGACTTCGTCGGCGGTGTCGCCAAGGGGCAGTTCGGCAAGAAGCTCGGGCAGGACGCCAAGTTCTTCCCCTTCCCCCCGGTCGACGGCGGCCGGGCGCCGGTGGTCAGCGGCGGTGACGCGGCGGTCGTCCTGAAGGACGGCAAGAACGCCAAGGCCGGCATGCAGCTGGTCGAATTCCTGGCGAGCGCCGAAGCCGCCGAGGTCTGGGCCGGCGCGGGCGGCTTCCTGTCCCCGAACAACGAGGTCGACTTCGCCTCGTACGGCGACGACACCACGCGCAGCACCGCCAACTCGCTGATCGCTGCGGGCAATTCGATCCGCTTCGACATGTCGGACCAGGCCCCGGCCGCGTTCGGCGGCACCAAGGGCGCCGGTGAGTGGAAGCTACTCCAGGACTTCCTGCGCGACCCCTCGGACCCGCAGGGCACCGCCGCGAAGCTCGAGGCCGAGGCCGCCAAGGCCTACGGGAACTGAGGCCACCGCCGTGGCTGACACCATGACCCACAGCCCCGCGACCGGCCGCACCGCAACAGGCCGCCCCGCGGCCGACGGACGGCGCCTGGCCCGGCGCAGGAAGCGCCGCCTCGCGGTCGTCTTCGTCCTGCCGGCCCTGCTGCTGCTCGGCGCGCTGGTCGTCTATCCCGTCCTCTTCTCCTTCGGCCGCAGCCTCTTCGACGCGGACGGCGACCGGTTCGTCGGGGCCGCCAACTACGCGGCGATCGTGCAGGACCCGGCCACTCTCAAGGCCATCCGCAACAGCGCGGTCTGGGTCGTCGTCGCCCCCACCCTGCTCACCGGGCTCGGGCTGATGCTCGCGGTCCTCACCGAGAAGGTGCGCTGGGCGACCGCGTTCAAGCTGGTGCTCTTCCTGCCGATGGCCGTGTCGTTCCTCGCCGCGGGCATCATCTTCCGGCTCGCCTACGAACAGGACCCGGACCGGGGCGTGCTCAACGCCGCCGCCGTCGCCGTCCACGACGGCTTCGACGAGGCCGCCGCGTATCCGACGGCCCGGGCCCGGGATGGCCACGGCCTCACGGGCGGGGCGGGCGGCCCGTACATCACCGCGGCGACCGTACGGCCCGGAGACTCGATCGGCCTCGGGTTCATCGGGGTCGCACCCGACGCCCTTCCGGCCGGCGCACAGGCCGCGTCCGACCCCGCCGCCCCGAAGAGCACCGCCCCCGGCGCCGACGCGATCGGCGGCGTCGTCTACCTCGACTTCGCCCCCGGCGGGGCGGGCACGCCGGGCCGGGTCGACCCGGGCGAGAAGGGTCTGCCCGGCATGAAGGTCGAGGCCGTACGGGACGGCCGGGTGACCGCCGCCACCATCACGGCCGAGGACGGCTCCTTCCGGTTCGCCGGGCTGGCCGACGGCGACTACACCGTCCGGCTGCCCGCGGCCAACTTCGAAGCCCCGTACCAGGGTGTGAACTGGCTCGGTCCGGCGCTGGTGACGCCCGCCATCATCGGCGCCTACCTGTGGGTCTGGACCGGCTTCTCGATGGTCCTGATCGGCGCCGGCCTCGCCGCCATCCCGCGCGACGCACTGGAGGCCGCCCGCATGGACGGCGCCACCGAGGGTCAGATCTTCCGCAAGATCACCGTGCCGCTCCTCGCGCCGGTGCTCACCGTGGTCTTCGTGACCCTCGTGATCAACGTGATGAAGGTCTTCGACCTCGTATGGATCATCGCGCCCGGACCGGTCCAGGAAGAGGCGAACGTGCTGGCAACCCGCATGTGGATGGTCTCCTTCGGCGGCGGCGACGATCAGGGCCTCGGCAGCGCGCTCAGCATGGTGCTCCTGCTCCTCGTCGTCCCGGCGATGGTCTTCAACGTCCGGCGTTTCCGAAGGAGCGGAGCATGAGCGGCCACAGCACCGCCGAGCGGCATGGCGCGTCCCGGCGGGCGGCGACGGTCCGGCCCGCCGCACCGCCCTCTCCCCCACCTCCCTCCCCTTCGTCCCAGTCGTCCCGGTCGTCCCGGTCGCCCACGCCCGGGCGGCGGCGCGGAGGCCGCATCTCGCGCCTCCTGGGCAGCTCCGCCGTCCAGGGCGTCCTGATCCTGGTCGCCCTCGTATGGATCACACCGCTGGCGGGCCTGCTCCTGTCCTCGATGCGCTCCGAGCAGGACAACGCCACCGACGGATGGTGGACGGCGCTCACCGACCCCTCTCAGCTGTCCCTGGACAACTACACCGTCCTGCTGAGGGATTCGGGCATCGGGGCCGCCTTCTGGAACACCGTCCTGATCTCCGTGCCGACCACCGTCCTGGTCGTCGTCATCGCGGCACTCGCCGGATACGCCTTCGCTTGGCTGGAGTTCCCCGGCCGGGACGGGATCTTCCTCGTGGTCGTCGGGCTCCTCGTGGTGCCGGTGCAGATCGGGTTGCTGCCCGTGGCGAAACTCTTCGGCGCGGTGGGCCTGTTCGGGACGATCGCGGGCGTCGTCCTCTTCCACGTCGCCTACGGACTGCCGTTCGCGATCTTCCTCCTGCGCAACTACTTCGCCGAGATACCGCGCGAAATGCTGGAGGCCGCCCGGATGGACGGCGGCAGCGAGTGGCGGATCTTCTCCCGCCTCGTGCTGCCGCTCGGCCGCCCGGCCATCGCGAGCCTGGCCATCTTCCAGTTCCTCTGGGTCTGGAACGACATGCTCGTGGCACTGCTCTTCGCGGACAACGAGTCCCAGCCGCTGACGGTCGCACTGCAGTCCCAGATGCGGCAGTTCGGAAGCAACATCGGCGTCCTCGCGCCGGGGGCGTTCCTGTCCCTGGTGGTCCCGGTGATCGTCTTCTTCGCCTTCCAGCGGCACTTCGTCCAGGGCGTGATGGCGGGCTCGGTGAAGTAGCCGCCGCACCACGCGCCGTACAGGGCCTCCGCATGCGTACGCATGCGGAGGCCCTGTACGGCCGCCGGTGCCGTCACGTTGTCGGCGGCGCGATCGTTTGATGGTGTGTCAGGGCACGGCGGGGACCGGTCATCAGGTGCCGGTGTGCCCGGCCGGGCGTCGGTCGGTTACCCGGACATCCCGGCTCTCCGACGCGGCCCCGCCGCTACTCGCCCGGCCGGCCTGCTCGTCGGCCTGCCGGACCCAGCTCCGCAGCGGCTCGCCGTTCACCCCAACGTCCGCTGGCACCGCCGAGCAGGTACGCCTGCCGGCCGCGGCTCGGTACAGCGCCACAGCGCCGTTCCGCCGCAGGGCCGGCTCAGCCGTCCGGATCTCCCGGCGTGGGCGCGTCACTTTTCATCATGCGACAGTGCCGTCCAGAGCGATCAGGTGCTCTAGATACCTGTCGAGGTCTTGGTTCCTCCGCGCGGCGGCCTTCACCGCCGCACGCAGCGTCCTTCGTTCCAGCCGTATCTGGACCCGCACCCTGTCCACTCCTTCGGGCGCACCGAGCAGGACGCCTGCACGGCCGACGGGGCCCGGCGGCGCGCCGGCACGCATGCGGCGCTGATAGGCGGTCGCACAGGAATGAGAACAGAGGATGCGCAGCAACAGGGGATCGTCGTTGCGAATGACCGGTTGCGCGCACAGCCCGCAGGGCGTGGCCGGCAAGCGCCGGCCGCGGCCGCTGACTGCGACCCACGTGACCGGCAACTGTTTGTGATCTTGATTGGCGCGCCCCTTGCGGACGGTGTAGCACGCGGAGCACAGCAGCAGACGGCGCGACAGCCACCGGTCGCGCCAGACCGCCCCGGTCACCAGGTAGCCGGCCCTCCCCTGCAAGGGGTCTCCACAGACGTCGCAAGATCGTGCATTCATGATCGGAAGCTAGGACGAGCCCGCCAGTGGCGAATCCCCCCAACGGCCTGCGCTTTGGGTCGGATCGGCACACCCACTTGGTCAGCCCTTGCACCAAGCGACCGAGGCCGCACGTCGCGTCGGGTCGCCAGGCTCGGGTACGACGTTGCGGAGCAGGCTGAGGCCACACCTGAGACCGTCGGCCGCCGCATCCGCGACGTCCGCCAACTCCTCCAGGCAGCCGGGCACCTCGCCACCAGCCACGGAACGACCGTCACCGCAGAGGCCAAGACTGCGAGTCACTGATCCGCGAGCCCAAAACTGAACGGCGTTGCCGCTAGAACCGCATCAGCGGGGCCGCAGGCGTTCTTATAACGAAGAAGGAGCGAAAAGAGAGATGAAAACTAGCCACGTGCGCTCGCTCAAGGTTCCGGAGCTTCGGAGGTGTTGCGCACGGCGGTGGATGACCACGGACCCCGCCCCCTTCACTGCCTGAGATCCCCAGTTGGGCCACCGAGCGCGCACACCATCACCACCGGGCCGCCCGGAAGCCGGATGGCCGTCCGGAGCGGCCGGACAGGGGGACAGGAAGATCAGGGACCGATGGACAGGATCCTGTGTCAGAGCAGCTCAGGGTGGTGCGCGCGCGCCGTCGCCGGGCAGCGTCTCAGTGGCCGGATTTCACTTCTGGGATTGGCCACGCGAAAGTCGCCTACTGCACGGTAACCAGGCCGCGGTCGGGTGGGACCTACCCCTACGAGCTGCGGCTCCCCCGTCCGCTCCGGCGGACCTTCCACAGCTAGACGAGGTAGATCGTGCGCACCGCCTTCACATCCCTGACCACCGTCGCGGCCGCCGTTGCCGCCATCGGAATCCTTGGCCTCCAGTCCGCCCAAGCGGAGCCCTCCCAGACCGCGGCGGCCTGTGCCGTACAGCCGCAGCAGACCGTGACCACCGCCGACCACTACGCGCTGACCAACCTGCGCGCTGTCTACCGCACGGACGCCCCGAAGACCAACGGCTACGCCTCATACAGGCTGGCCGGCGAGCCGCAGGGGTGCACCGGCGGGGTCTTCTTCGCCGTAGACGTCCTCACCGGCCGCCTGGTGCCGATAGCGAACGGGGCGACCTCCACCCCGGACTGGAACACCGTCACCTTCCGGATGGCTGCGGGTCAGCGACTCGTGCAGGTGATGTACGGCGACCCCGCCACCCCCTGGACGGGCACCTTCCTTGGCTCCGCGGCCAAGCTCCTTCCCTGACGCGCGCCCACTCCGACCACACCATCTAGAGGAAGCAACGATGTTCAACC
The DNA here is from genome assembly GCF_052244475.1 of Streptomyces sp. IBSNAI002. Taxonomy (NCBI): domain Bacteria; kingdom Bacillati; phylum Actinomycetota; class Actinomycetes; order Kitasatosporales; family Streptomycetaceae; genus Streptomyces; species Streptomyces sp. IBSNAI002. Next base: position 113,651 of record NZ_JBQPXG010000002.1, read on the forward strand.
TGCGAACCGTCACTGGCACCCTGGCTGCCGTGTCCATCCTTGGAGGGGTCACCGCACCGGCCGCCCTTGCTGCTACGCCCTCGACAGACGCCGTCTCTTCCTACGCCCCCGACGGTGGCGTGAGCAGCACGATGGGAGCCGAGCTCGACAACCTCCGGTGGACCCCGGTGCGCACCATGACGGGGGCAACCACCTGGATGCTGCGCGTCAGCACCGATCCCGCCGTCAAGCCCGGAGGCGTCTACTTCCTGTACAACCCCGACGCCGAGGTGTCCGCCGGTTCCTTCTCCATCGGTGACGACGTCCTTGTCCGCACGGTGCACTCGTGGGGCGCGGCAGTCTTTGCACCGAGCACGACCATTCGCCGGACGGAGGTCCGCTACGGCAGTCCCGCAGACCCCGGGGCAGCGCATGTCGTCGCCAGCGTCACCAACGGCTGGATCAGCGATTCCCGCGTCGCCGACCTCCAGACATTCACCGCCTCGGCCGGTAACCCCGCGGCAGCCCTGACCGAGGCCCGCCGCCTGATGAACGCCGCCGTCACGGCTGGCCGGTTTGCCGAGTGCACGGAGGTCACCAGCACGGCCGGCTGGGTCAAGGTCCCGGGGCGCCCGGCGAACGGGACGGCCACCGTCAGCGCGTCCTGCAACTAGTCACCTCCTCCGGATCCTGCCGGAACCCGCAGGTCGCGTGCCAGGCACGAGCGTTGTGAACGGTGTCAGGTCTTGTTCATGGCGAAGGCCTCGGTGTGGTGCAGGAACCCCTGATGCTCGTCGGGGTCGGATCGTTCTGTGGGGGGCGATCCGACCCCGGCGTCCATACCTGACGGTCAAAGGAGGGCCGGTGAAATGCGGCGGGGTGGCGGTTCTTCGAGCCGAGTGGGCGTCCGGGGCCGGGGCGGGTTGGTTTGGTGCACCGGCTGGCGTTCCGGTCTTCGCCCTCAGGTTCCTGAACCCGCGGCGGACCCGGGCAGGGGTGAGTCTGTTCGGCTTCGCCGGCCGCTCCCATGGCCGGCGCAGATCCCGTGCGAGCGGGCGCGCCAGGCGGAGCTGTGCGTGAGCGGCCAGGAGCGAATCGAGGGGGCCGGTTCTGCCATTCGTCCATGCCGTCGACCACCTTGACCGTGATCGTCGAGATCGTCTGCCCTCGCAATCCCGCGGGACCTCGAGCACGACCGGGCCGACCTCGGTCACCCCGGTCTTCGACCGGGTGCCGATCCGGGTGTAGCCCGAGGCGGCCCTATCGTGTTTCTCATGCCCGAGGTGGTCGGTGATCTCGCCGCTGTCGACGCATGCGACGAAGTTCATGGCGCCGTTGACGTTGTTCGGTGGCCGGTGTCGGCGGTTCGATGATAGGGAATTATCGTCGCCTGCCGTGCTGTATCAGGACGCATCCGGGCACTGTCACGTTGTCGGGGTGTGATCGTTTGAGGTAGGAAGAGGCGGCTGGCGGAGCCGGTGATCTGGTTCCAGATCATGAAGCGGACCCTCATTTCGAAGCGGTACCGGCCGGCAGTGGAAGTGGGGGTGAGATCCCGGTGAACGCCGACAGGAACCGCTGCGCCCCGCCGACGGCGCGGAAGCCATTCATCGCGCGTTCGCGTTGCCTGGTGGGCTGGTGGGAGTTCCCCGCCCGGTGTTGATCCCCTTGGGGAGCGGTGCTCGGCCGAGGGGATCACCTCCCGGTGCGCAGCTGCCCCATAGGAGCGGAGCTTGTCCGTGGTGATCACTCGGCACACCTGCCCGGTGGTGGCGGTCGCAGGAGCCGGCGGAAGAAGCGGCCTGGCCGCAGCCTTGTCCCGCCGGTTCTGCACCAGGAACGACGGCGTGCCTGGCGAAACGAGCGGGCTCCTTCCCCGCACGGACAACCCCAGATGATCCCACCACGGCCCGAGAAGGTGACAGTGTCCGCGAACAATCACAGGCACTCTGATCGCCTACCGCCTCCCAATTGGGCGGACGAATGCTGCCGCTGACCGTGGACAAACCCAATTCTCGAATATCACCGCGCCCTTGATAGTCTGCAAAGTGTGAATACTGCTCTGGTGACAGGCGCAGCCTCCGGGCTTGGGCACGAAATTGCGCTGGACCTGGCACGGCGTGGCTGGAGGCTGGTGTTGCCCGTTCGCACCGCGAGGCGAGCACGCGACCTGGTGGCGGCTGCGATGATGATGGGTGCACCCGTACCGTCGGTGGTCGAGTGTGACCTCTCTGACCACGCGGAGGTGCAAGAAATGTGTCTCAGCGTCGTCGGCGAGGGCCGGTTGGACCTCGTGGTGAACAATGCAGCGGTGGGCGGTGGAGCCGATCCGACATTCAGGGAGACCAACACCGCGGGGGTCGAGCTGCGGATGGCGGTGAACGCGATTACTCCGCATCTCATCGCCCAGCGAATGTCTGACGCGCTGACTCCGGCAGGACGGATCGTGCAGGTGGGCAGCATGGGGCAGATGCCGCTCGACCTCGACGATCTGAACTACGAGCGTGACTATGCCGGTGTCCAGGCCTACTGCCGCAGCAAGGTCGCGTTGGTGATGTCCACGATCGAACTGGCTCGAGGCGGCGTTCCGGTGAACGCCGTCCACCCAGCGCGCGAGATGCCCACCCGTATGGTCAGCGAGGGAGGATTGCCCATCGCCTCGACGCTCGATGACGGGACACTCGCGGTCCTTCGGGTGGCCCTCGACTCCGAGCTGGCCGGTGTGCGCGGCGCGTACTTCCACCGGTTCGACCGCACAGAGCCCCACGAGCAGGCACTCGATGCTCATGCAAGGGAGCGCGTAGTGGCCTGGATGGAGGACCAGGCATCTCGGGGCATCGCCCTGGCAGGCCACGAGACACCCCCGTCGGATTCGGCTGCGGGAGCCTGAGCAGCCGTCAAGGGGCCTTGACCCCGGTGAGCTCGTTCCGCTTTCTGCTGTGTACGGACGGGCCGGTGCGGACGTTGGTTGATCTCGCGCTCGCGCCCGAACACCGCCGTGGTCACGGCGGGCTGCACCAGGGCCGGGTCGATGTCGCCCGGCTGCGGCGGGCCCTGGCCGGGGTGCCGCTGCCGAGGGCGGCGGACGGTCGGCCCGTGCTGGGGGTGGATGTTTCACCGTGGCTGCGGCCGGACGCCAACACCTGCGCCGACCGGGCCGTCTGCCACACGTTCGGCCGGGGTGAGGGCAAGGATCAGTTGGTGGCCGGCCGGCCGTACTCGGTGGTGGCCGCGGTCGCAGCAGGCCGCACGTCCTGGACGGCGGTGCCGGACGCGGTCCGCCTCCCACCCGGCGCGGATGCCGCCGCGCTCACCACGGTCCAGATGCGCGGAGTCGTCGAGCGGCTGATCGACGCGGGCCAGCGGAAGCCGGGCGGCCCGAACATCCTCGTCGTGCTGGCTGGCGGATACGACGCCCCGCGGATCGTTCACCTGCTGGCCGGGCTGCCCATCGAGATCCTCGGACGGCTGAGTTCGGACCGCGTGATGTGTCGGCCGGCTCCCATCCGCGAGGAGTCCACAAGCAGCACCCCGCCGGAGGCCGCCCGCCCCGACACGGCGGCGAGTTCGTTTTCGGCCGGACTGACACCTGGGGCACCGAGCAGGCCGTGACCGTCACGGACATCCGGCTCTACGGACAGGCGACCGCGCGCGGGCGTGGGACCGTCTGCACCCGGGGCTGACCCGGCGGACCGTTCAAACAGACCCTCGATGGACCGAGCCCCGACTCGTCTCGCACGCCCGCTGGCCACCGACCTCCCGAGGCCCTGGGAGAAGCCGGCCGAGCCGAACGGGCCGGCACCGGCCCGTCCACTGCGGGTTCAGGAACCTCCGCACCAGGACGGGGCTTCACTGGCGAGGTGTGGTTGGCCTCCTACGGTCTGTTGAGCCAGGTCCTGGCTACCTCTCCGCCGTCGTCCAGGGCCCGGCCTGCTTCGGTGAACGCGCCGAGGTCGGTGAAGTCGCCGTGTGGGGTGAATGCCTCGACGTGGGTTCCGGTCGCTCGGAGCTCGGCGAGTTCTTGGCGCATGAGGGCCGGCACGGTTTCCGGAGTGAAGGAGCCCAGACCTGCCGGGGCCAGTAGCCACACGGTTCGGGCACCGCGGGCGAGGTCTGAGTTGAGGAGGGATCCGTAGCCGCCGTCGATGTATTCCTGTCCGCTCACGGAGACGGGGCCGGTACGTCCGGCAGCTGCCGAGGAGCCGGCCACGGCGAGGAACAGCGGTACCGTGCCGCGGAAGATCTTCCGTTCTCCTGTGGACACCTCGCGGGCCACCACGGTCAGATCACCCGCAGGCCACTCCTCACCCACCATCTGGCGGACCTGCTCAAGGTGCGAGCCGTCATCGGGACGTGCGGCCATCAGTTTTCCCAGAGCTCTGATCGCTTTGGGCCCACCGGCATAGGTCGCTGCGGCGGCCTGCCGTAGCTCGGTGTCCGGAGGGGTGGCGGTCCGGGCGGGTGTGGTGTCGGCCGGGGCCGGGGCGGTGGCCTGTTGGGCAGCGGTCCGCAGCGCGGCCGTGATGGCCTGCCTGCGTTCGGGGCCCAGAAGAAGCAGGGCTCCGGCCATGGCGCCGGCCGAGGTGCCGATCACCGGCACGCCGTTCCCCAGGAGGTGTGCTGTCTCCGCCAGCCAGCCCAGTTGCCATGCCAGGCCCACCGGTCCTCCGGCACCGAGAACCAGCAGGTCGGGCGGCGAACACCGTGCGGGAACGGGAAACGGGGGTTGGGCGGCGGGGGTGGTTTCCATACGGATGCTCCAAGAAGGTTCAGGGGGGCGCCCGAGGCTCGGGGAGGGAGCGCTACCGGCGCGGGGCGCCGTGGCCAGGCAGGCTGGTGCCGACCAGCTGGGTGAGCAGGACGGACAGCTGCCCGACGTCTTCCTTTCCCCAGGCGGGGGCAGAGAAGATCTCCGCGGCAACCTGCTCGGCCGTGGCAAGCATGTCCGCCAGGCGCTCACGTCCGGTGTCGGTCAGGGCAGCGTAGGCAACCCGCGCATCGCGGGCGTCTGCCTCCCGCATGACCAGGCCGATCCGCTCCAGCGGCGCCAGGCCGCGGGTCACCCCCGAGGCAGTAAGACCCAGCGTCTCCGCCAGGTCCACTCTCCGCATCCGACCGCCGGGCGCCTGTCCCAGACGAAGCAGCGCCGTGAAGTCGGACAGGCTCACGCCGTGCAGTCCTCCCAGGGCGCCATCAAAGCGTTTCACCAGGGCCGCCTGAGCGCGGGCGATACGCAGCACTACATCCAGCTCATCACTCATTGATATCTCCTTGACTGCTCAAGGATCCATCAGGGGTGCTTGAGCAGTCAAGCGTCACCCGCCGGGCGGCGTCGCACCTCTTCCGTCCTCTTGTCTTCTTCCCGGCGTCGTAGCCGCGGGTGGCCCTGGAGACGGTCTCGGCGCCTTGACGGACCGGAAGTCCATGATCAGCGCGACCGGCCAGGGCCACCACCCTCGGCGGCGCTGTCAACCTGCCCCGGGCCGAGTGGCAGCACCGGCCGGGCTGTTTCAGCCGATATGCGGCATGCCGTGTCCCCCACCGAGCGCGACGCCGAAGGGGCTGCCACCGATGCCGCTGGTGATCGTCTCGATGTGGCGGTTGTTCCTTGCGTTGATCACGGTCACGCTGCCTGACACCTGGTTGGTGACGTAGACGCGGGAGCCGTCAGGGGTGATCGCCACGTCGATCGGCTCGTCGCCGATACCGTCGTCGGTGGTGAGCGTCTTCACGACCCGGTCGTCGCGGGTCCTGAGCACCGTCACGCTGTCCGAGTTCCGGTTGACGATGTAGGCGTGGGAGCCGTCCGGCGTGAGCGCCAGCCCCAGCGGGAGGTCGCCGATGCCGTCACTACTCGTGAGCGTCCGGATGACGGTGTTCCTGCGCGTGTCGATGATGGACACACTGCTCTGCGTGCGCGTGGCCTTGGTGATGTAGGCGCGGGATCCGTCCGGGGTGATCGCTACTCCGTACGGGAAGTCGCCGATGCCCTCCGTGATGACACCGGTGACGGCCGCCTTCCGGATGCTGATCACCGTGACGTTGCTCGATCCCTGATTGGTGATGTAGGCGTGGGAGCCGTCCGGGGTGACCGCCACGAGGGACGGGTCGGTCCCGACACCGTCGTCACCGGTGAGCGTCTTGATGACGACGTTCTTGCCCGTGTCGATGATCGACACGCTGCCGGATTGCTGGTTGGCGACGATGGCGCGCGAACCGTCCGGAGTGAGCGCCACGCCGTAGGGCCTCTGACCGATGCCGTCGTTCTGCGTGAGGGTCTTGAGGACGGTGTTCGTCCCGAGATCGACGACCGAGACGCTGTTCGCATCGAAGTTCGTGACGTAGGCCCGAGACCCGTCGCGCTTGACCGCCAGGTAGACCGGTCCGTCGTCCACAGGGATGGCCGTGGTGACGGTGTTGGTCTTGGTGTCGATCACCGAGATGCTGTCAGAGGAGTAGTTGGCGACGTAGGCGAAAACGCCGTGGCAGGGGGTCAGACGCACGCCCCTGTCCGGTGCCGCCGCACACGGGGCATTCCCGGGGCGCATTTCTCTCGTGCCGTGGGCCGCTGCCGCCTGAGCGGAGGCCCACACCAGAAGCCCGGTCACGACGAGCGCCGCCGTCAGGCGCCTGAGAAACGCCCGCCATGGTCCGCTGCTCCGGCCGTCTCTTGCTCCGGCCACACCCTGTTCGAACATGTTGCTCCGATTCCTTGAAGGGCCCTGCGCACCACATGACGTGAGCACCGGGGATCATGCGCGGACGCCGAGCACCCAGGCCAGGACCTCGGAGTCCGGCCTTTCGTCGTCGTCGCGGCGTTGCATCGCCTTCCGTGCGGCGGTGACCGCGAGGACGGTGATGAGGTTCGCGGCAAGGCCGATGAGGCCGGCGCTCACCCCGGCGAGCGGGTCATTACCGGTGTATACCAGGGCGAAAACGATCAAAGTGCCCACCACCAGGCCGGAGAGGCCGGCGGTGAAGTGCAGCCCTCGCCACAGCAGCCCGACGATGACCAGCGGGACCAGCTGCACCATTGCCTCGCATGACACCAGCGACAACCGGACCAGGGTGCTGGGGGCCACATAGGTCGCCGCCAGCGCGACCGCCCCCGTGACGAGCACGACCGCCCTGGCGCTCTGGTGCTGCCGGGCATCCGAGATCGTGCGGAACAGGAGCGGCAGCACGCTGCGCCCCCACATCGTGCCGATCACCAGCATGAAAACGGCCATGGGTACGAGCGCGGACAGCGCGGCAGCCACACCCACGATGCCGACCACCCAGGCGGGCAGTCCGTCCACCACCAGACGGAGCAGGGCCTGATCGGTCTCCGTTCCCTCGAGGCCGGGTACCACGAAGAGGGCGGTCATGCCGAGCAGCATCGGTACGAACAACAGCAGGTTGTAGAAGGGGAGCCATACCGTGTTGCGCCGCACGACATCGGCGTCCCGCGCCGCGAGCAATCCGGCGACCGTACTCGGGAACACCATCAGCACCAGCGAATTGACCAACACCGTCGTGACGAACCACGTCACGCCGAGTTCTCCGCGGCCCCCGGCCTCACCGCCGTATCCCGGCAGGGTCAGCCACTGCGCGTGCTCGACCGTCATCCTTTCGAAGAACGTTCCGTAGCCACCGAAGTAGTGCCACGGGAGGTAGACCGCGAGGAAGAGAAGGGTGCCGATGACCAGGACGTCCTTGAGGACCGAGACCCAGGCACTGCCGCGCAGCCCGCTCCCGATGATGAATGCCGTGCTGACCACGAATGCCACGCAGTAGGACCAGTTGATGCTCACCGCACCGAAGGTGACGGTCGAGACCACGACGCCCATGCCCATGATCTGCAACTGGATGTAGGGCAGCAGGAAGACGGTCGCCGCGATGGCCACCACGGCTCCGAGCCAGGGGCGTCGGTAGCGGTGGGTGACCATATCGCTCATGCCGACGAGTCGGTGGGTGTGGGCGTACTTCCAGAGCAGCGGCCCGATCAGATGGAGTACGGCGAAGCCGCACGACATGTACGCCACCACGTAGAGCACCGGCACCCCGTAGGCGTAGCCCCAGCCGGCCGCTCCCAGATAGCTGTAGCTCGTATAGCCCTCGCCCGCCAACAGCACCCAGCTCAGGACCGGCCCCAGGCTGCGGCCGCCCAGCGACCAGTGCGCCAGGCCCGCATCGGAGTCGGAGGCCCTGCGCCGGGCGGCGAGCAGCCCCAGGACGACGGCCAGCACCAGGAACACGGCCAGGACGGCGGTGGCGACACCGGCCTTCATCGCTCGTCCCGCAGACCGGCGGCCAGGATGGCGAAGGGCGTCGCCAGGGTGGCGCACATGATCCAGAACATGAGGAAGGGCACGCCGCCCACCGTCGGTTCCACCACGTTGACCCAGGGCAGTGGTGCCAGGAAGAGCACGTACGGTACGAGCAGCCAGAGCAGGCGGTAGCGCCTCAATTCGAACTCCCGTATCCGGTGGCCTTGTCCTCGTTGCAAGAAGCGCCATTGAAGCGGCCGCGGCGGGCCGCGGCGTGGAGGCGGCGCCCGAGCGAGATCGAGATTCGCGAGAAGGATGTACTCACTGAGGTTGTAGGCGTGGTGTCATCGGCACGAGACCTGTTCCGGTGAGGCATCCGTCGCCGGCCCCGGGTGCGGAGCAGAGCGTCGAGGGTCGAGCGGAGTTCGGGGAGGTGGATAACCTCGGTGGAAGTGGCCGCAGCCCACGCAGCGGAACCGCAGAGGGCACGCTCCCCCGCCGGCGGCGACATCGGTCGGCTCGGAGCAGGTCCCTAAGGGGACAACGCCCGAGCCGATCGCGCGGCGGGTGCGTTCGGCATCCAGGCCGCTGGTCACCGCACACCCCGGACGAGCCCGCCGTGGCGGTCGAACTGCATCTGGGTGACCTTGTCGACGGCTTCGCGGAGCCGGACCTGCTTGACCCGGCGGGTCAGGCAGTCGAGGTCCAGGCGGCAGGTCTCATCGGGGCGCCGACCGGTGTCGATGAGGATCTCGACCGCGCCGCGCAGTTCACGGCAGCACATCACATCGAACAGTTCGAGGTGGGAGCACGGCTGACGCAGGATCTCCGGGGGCGGGTCAGGGCCATCGCTCGGGCCTCCCTGAGCGCGTTGCGGGCCTTCTGGATGGAGTGGCGGCGGGTGTCAACGTGAAGTGCCACCTTTCCCAGGTGCGCCCCTGTACGGGCTGCGGCGACGGTGCACCCACGTCTTCCCCTCTCCTCGCCGGCAGGCAGTCCCGGTTCTTCCCCGCCGGGGCGGCCCGGGCTGCCAGGGTCACCAGGATCCGTGGGGTCCGTGGGGTCCGTGGGGTCCGTCGGGGCGTCTCGGAGGATCTTGGACCTGTACCAGGCGGATGCTACTGATTTCGCGCCTGTGCCGGCCGTGGCACTGACGTGGAAGCGGTCCACGGCGGGGGCCTGCGGCGGCAGCGACGGCACAGGCCGCACAGCGGGCGTGCCGGCCGGCTCAGGAACGCCCCCCGGCAGCGAAGCCGGAGGACGGCCCGAAGGCACGTCGGCCGCCACCGGGTCCGGCTCCCGTGACGTGTCCCCGACCGCCACAGCGGGCCGGTCCTCCTCCGCCAGCGCTGGAGCGGCGAACAGAGCCACCGGGGCGATCACACCAGCCGCAACAGCCACGGCGCTTCTTCTCAGGTCCACGAGTCCTCAATCTGACGTGATGTACGGACACGCCACCAACGCTCCGTCAAACAAACCGGTACAGGTAGGAGCGAGGGACGTCCGGGTTGCGGTCCCGCCCGCCGCCGCGTTGACGACTCGTCACGATCTGGCCGGTTCGTACCAGCCGGGCTGGCCTCTGGCTCCGTTTGGGGGCTGGCGATCTCCGTATGGGGCGTCCAGGGCTCTGACAGGCCCGAGCCTCTCCCCCCTTGGGCGGTCAGCATGGGGTCTGTGCGTGACCTTGCTCGCCGCTACGGAGCGACCTGGCGACCCCGGCGCGAGTCGTCGGTCAGGCTGGTTCAGGCGGCGTTGGTGAGGTAGGAGGTTTCCCGGCCTTCCGGGCCGCTGCTTCCGCCCGGGCCTGGGCCTTCTTCGCCGCCCGCCCGGCCTCCCGATGACGGGCGGCGGCCTCCGCGCTCGCCGTGCGCGCCATCTCCAGCCGCTCCGTCGCAGCCCGCACTTCATCCTCGGCCGCCTTCACGGCAGCGGTCGTACGGTCCACCAGCTCCTGCGCGGCGACCTGCCCGGCCTCCATGCGCCCGGCTTCGGCCAGGGCCTCGGCAGCCTCCTCCTGGACCGCCTTCGCACGCTCACGCCGTGCCTGCTCCGCCCCCGCGTCCGGCGCCGGCCGAGGGACGCGTTCGGTCGCGGGCCCGGAAGGCCGGGCCTTGGTGCGCGAGGGTGGAGCGGCACCGGGCAGCAGCTCGAGGCCGTCGAACCCCATCACCGCATCCGGGGCCTTCACCAAGCGGCCCGCCACCCACTGCGCAGCGACCTCAGCGTCAGCCAGTACCGCGTGCAAAATCTGCTCGACCTCGCGGAGGACCGCCTCGCTCACCGCCTGCCCGGCCTCCGCAGCCAGAGCACCCGCCGTACGAGCGAGCCGGCCGACCACCGCGTGCTGGTCGTGCGAGAGCTTGCGCAACTGCGCCGCGTCCAACGTCTGATGCGCCGTCCGGAGCGCCTCGCCCAGCTCCACCAGGCCGCGCGCCTCCTTCGGCCGGCTGCGCGCGAGCAGCCCCGCCGTCCACACCGCCAGCGTCGGCTTGCGCAACGCCCCGATCCGCGCGGCAAGCTCCCTGTCCCCGGCCTTGCGGGCCTGGGCCACGTACTCGTCGCGGACCGCGGTGAACCGCGACGGCACCAGTTCCAGCAACTCCGCCGACACCGACTCCACATCCATACCCCGGAAGTCTCCCCGCCCCGACCACCCCCCGGCCGACACCACGCAGGAGTGTGCGTCGACCGGCTTTGATCCGACCACCCGACCTGCCCGGCCTCGGTACCGCTGCCCACTTCGAGGGCCACCAGCGGCGATCCTGCCGCTGTGCACCCCTGTCCGCCACGGAGAAGGCTGTGGCCAAAGACTTGCAGCAGCGCGGCCGCCCGAGTCAGCTGCTGAGGTCGAGCACGCCCCACGCCGTGAACGACCCGGCCGGGAAGTCCTTGTTGCATGGGTGATGAGGAGCTGCGTTCCCCAGGCTCGCGCAGGTTCCCCACCTGCCCGGCCAGGTCAGATGTCGGGAGAGAGCGGGGGCGGTCGGCGCACCGTCCGACCGGCGTCGGTCCCGCCGCGTCGCGTGGTGAGGCCCCCGGGCCGCGGGGCCTGGGGGCCTCGTTCAGTCGTGGGTGACGCGCGTCAGGGCATGGGGAATTGGGGTTCGGGGTTCGGGGTTGTGTGGCCTGGTCAGCGGTTGAGGACTTCCTCGATTTTGGTGGCCACGCGCCCGGCCTGGATGTCACGGCCCTTCTCGTTGGGGTGTGCGTACCACGGGATCGGCAGGCCGATTTCGAGCCCGGAGTCTTCCAGCAGGCCGCCGATGCCCCGGTTGGCGCCGTCGCACGCCGTGTTGTTGCCCGTGTGGGCGTAGAGGTCCACGAAGTCGGCACCGGAGTCGTCGGCGGCCTTCTTCATGATGTCGTCAAGCCGCTACTGGGCCTGGTCCAGGACGGGCAGCGCGTCCTGCGGGATGTCGGCGAACGATCCCACCTCTCGCATCGGCCAGGGACTGGAGCCGGGTCGGTATCCGCTGCCGGGTGTCATTGCGCTGCCGCCGGCGGAACAGGTCGTAGATCCGGCTCCACGGTCCGTACTCAAGGGCACGTCCCACAACGGAACACCCGTCCGAACCCGGAACCGGATGCCGTCGATCAACCGTCGCCGAGGCCACACGGGCGGCCTCCCCACCCCAGACCCCTTCGGCAACAACGGCTCCAGCGCCGCCCACTGCTCGTCTGTGTGATCTCCCCGGCCTCGGAGTCAAGCGTGTGGGCGGCGGAGCCTGGATCCGGTGTTCCGGTCGTCCACGTCGATGTGTGTGGACATGCCTCTCAGCGGAAGTCTGCCGCGTGGTCCACCGCCCACTCCCGGAAGGATCGGGCCGGGGCACCCGTGATGCGCTCCACCTCGTCGTTGACCGGCTCCGGACGGTCGAGCATCTCCGCCTGGGCCGGCAACACGGCCTCCACCAGTTCTGCCGGGTAGCCTGCGGCCTTCATCTGCTCGACGGCCTCGCCCAGTGCGATCTCCTCGAACCGCACCGGCCGCCCGATTGCCTCACCGATCAGTTCCACTTGCCGTTCCTGGGTGATCAGTTCGAGGCCGGTGATCAGGGGGCGGGCGCCGAGCAGGGCGTCGGTCCTCAGCGCCTGGACGGCGACCGCAGCCATGTCCGCCTCGTGGATCAGCGGGCGGGCCAGCCTTGCCAGCGGCGCCCGTACCGCACCGGTAGCGCGGATCTCCTCCGCCCAGCCCAACGTGTTGCTCGCGAACCCGGTGGGCCGCAGCGCCGTCCACTCCAGGCCCGAGGCCTCGATCAGCCGCTCCAGCTCCGTGTGGAACATGGTGATCGCCCCGCCCGGCTTCTCCTCGCTCCCCACCCCGGCGGATGACAGGTACACCACCCGTCGGGCGTGCTTCCCGATCGCGTCGATCACGTCCGACGCGCCCTCGGCGCTCAGGAACGGCCACACCAGGAAGACCGAATCGACGCCCTCCAGAGCAGTGTCCAGCGACGCGGGATCACCGAGATCGCCGGGTACCGCCTGCACACCCTCTGGGAAGTCCGCCTCCCTTCTCCCCAGCGCCCGCACGGGCACGCCCGCCGCGTGCAGTTGGGCCACCACTGCACCGCCGACCTTTCCGGTCGCGCCGGTCACCAGGATCCTGGGCTGTGTCATCGGAACCCCTCCTCGTCTCGCCGTTCGATGACACGACTCTCGTGCCTCAACCAAAGTTCAGGTCAAGCACCCGCTGGCCGGCCGGGGCGGCCAACAGGTGCTGTGCCAACTCGCGAAGCGAGATCGGTCACCAGGCGTCACCGGCCAACGGGCGATCAAAGGGGCCGACTACGAGGCAACGTCACACCTTGTCCGCTCGGTTCTGTCCACAGGTCCGGGCTCAACTCGTCGCGGATTCCCCACACGTAGCCCGAACTGGGACCCGCGCGCGTCGGGCCCCCACACCGGATCGCCTGCGCACAGGGCACCGAAGCCGAAGGGCCTCCATCTTGAATGCGTGCAGATCAGATGCGCACGAGGGCGCAAGCTGGTCACGGACGATTTCGTCCTTGCCATGCTGTTGTTCTTCTGTGTGGTCCTTGCTTCGGGTGTCGTCATCCTCGTCGCCTTCGCCAAGGCGTGCGGGGAGCGCCGTGGACTTCAACGCATGACGCGTCGTGGGACAACGTCCGGTGCGGGCCAGGGGCTTTCGGATCCCTTCGTGGCCCCCTGAAACACCGACCGACCCCTCGCCCGACCGGAGAACCGATTGCCCTCGGCATCCCCCTCATCCCCGACGTCCCCGATTCACGGCTTCACCACCTGGGAACCCGTACTGCGGCTCCTTCGGGCCGCCAACGCGGAGAGCCTCGCCGCGCCCGGAGGCTTCGTGGCCGGATACGTGGCGCAGCGCGGGTGGACCCTGCCCGTGCGGCGCCTGCCCGCTTCCGGTAGAGCGGCCGGGTTCGCCGAAATGCAAGCCGGGATGCGCGCGGCGGAGCCGGTGCAGGACGCGCTCGCGGAGGCCGGCATCGACCGCCTGCTGTGTGTGGCGGAGATGGCGCCGGGCGGACGGACCCGGCTCCACCTGCTCGACCCCGGCCCCGCCGTGGAGGAGGGCGCCGGACCGTACCCCGGTCCGCTCGTCCTGGTCGAGGGGGCCGTCGCCGAACCCTGGCGCCGCCTACCGGACCCGGCGCCCGGGTCGGTACCGGCCCCGTCCGCGGACCTGGCCCTGCTGGAGCGGACGCTGCGCGAGCGGCTCCCCGGTGCCGTCGGCGCGAGCGGGGCGGAGATCGCCGCGGCGGAAGCGCGCCTGGGTGTCACCCTGCCCGACGAGCTCAAGGTGCTCTACCGGGTGACGCGGGCCCGGTCGGAAGACCCGGACGACGGGGGCCACGACAAGGAGCACGATGAGCGCGGGAGCGCGTCCGAGGCCCTCGGCTGCGAGCTCTTCTCCCTGGACGAGCTGTACGTCGCAGACGCCTGCTCCCGCCCCTGCGGCTGGGATTTCGCCGCGACGACCGCCGTCGTCACCCCGCCCGACGCCGCCGTGCAGGGGCTGGCGGGCTCGCCCGGTTGGATCGCGTTCGGCGACAACGGCTACGGGGACGTGCTGGCGGTCGACCTGACACCGGGGCCGCGGGGACACGTGGGACAGGTCATCGTGCTCGACCACGAGCAGCGCATCGGCGCCGACCTCGTCGCCGACTCGCTCACCGGGATGCAGACGAAGGGGCGCGCGGGATCCTTCCGGAGCCGCCCCTGGGACCGGCCGCCCGCCGTGGCCCGCGTCAACGATTCGGCCCTGAAGAGCATCCGGGCCGCCGCCGACCCCGCCCTGGAGGTCCTGCAGATCGGCGCCCGGGACGACGAGCCAGTCAGCCTCGCCTCCCTGGCCGGACTGCCCCGCCTGCGCACGCTCTCCGCCTCCCCCGGCACCCTCGCCGACCCGCTGGAGATCTCCCTCCTGACCGGGCTGGAATTCCTGGAACTGGGCGCCCCCGAATGGCGCGCACTTCTCGACGCCGGAGCGGTCCCCCGCACGCTCTCGGCCGCCGCCATCCGGGCGGACGGTCTCCACCCGCTCCGGATCGCGGCCCTGGCCAACGAACTCCTGGCCCTCTGGGACCGCCCCCTCATCACGGTGACCCTCCTGGAGGGCAATCGCGGCCCGGGAGAGCACGAGGCGCGATAGCCGGGTGGTGGGCTCGACTTCGGCACCGTGGTCCGCTGCCGATCTTGCACGTCCCGAATCGCGGCCTGTCCCACGGCCCGTACCCGGGCGACCGGTCTCCGTGGCGTCGTCAGCCCTCGGCGGGGCAGCTGCGGTTTCCGGCCGGCAGCTGCCCGTCGAGCAGGAAGCGGTTCACGTAGCCGCGCACGCAGGACGAGAACAGGTAGCCGGTGTGCCCCTCGCCCTGGTAGTCGACGATCACCGCCGACCCGAGCCGCTCGGCGGTCTCCTGCGTCCACTCGAACGCGGTCGCCGGGTCGCCCCGGGTGCCGACCAGCAGCATCGGCGGTGCTCCCGGGCGGTCGATCTTCTGAATGAAGTCGGTTCCGGCGGGGCGGCCGTAGCAGGTGAGCGCCAGCCCCAGCAGGTGCGGCCCGAAGACCGCCGACGCCTTGCGGAACTCCTCCTCCAGGCGTGCGACCTCCTTCTGCGCAGCCGCCGGAGAGGCCTCGTCGAGGAACCGGTCCGGTTCGTCCGCACAGTTCACGGCCATGACGGCGGCCCCTGAGTTGTCCGCGGGGATCTGATCGCCCTGGTCCTGCGGTTCCTCCCCCGACGGTTCGAGGTTGAGGTCGAGGAGCCGGAACATGCCCGCCGGATCGCCGTCGCGCTCGGCCACGGCCAGCGCGTCGGCGAGGTCGGGCCACATCGCCCTCGAGAAGAGGGCCTGGCCGATGGCGCCCACGGCGAGCTGCCCCGTCAGTTCAGCGCCGTCTTCGCCGACCAGCGGCTTGCGGTCGAGTCGCTCGATGAGAGCGGCCACCTTCTCGCCGCCGGTACCGGCGCCGGTGCCGGTCCCGTAGACGCAATCGTCGCGACGGGCGCACCAGGTCAGGAAGTTGCCCAGGGCCCGCTGCCGGACCCGGGCCGTGGTCAGGGACCGCTCGGCCAACGAGTCGGTGAGGTTGTCGACGCCGTCGAGGACCATGCGGCCGGTCCGCTGCGGGAACAGCGCCGCGTACACGGCGCCGAGACGGGATCCGTAGGAGCAGCCGAGGAAGTTGAGCTTCCGATCGCCGAGGGCATCGCGCAGCACGTCCATGTCGCGTGCGACGTCGACGGTCCCCATGTACGGGAGGACCGGGCCGGAGTCCTTCGCACAGCGCTGGGCCTGGGCGCGGATCCCGCCCAGCACCTCGGCGGCGTCGATCTCACCGGTGGTGACCAGCTCCGCGGCGGCCGGGCCCTCTCCCTCGCAGGTGACCGGATCGCTGTGGCCGACCCCGCGCGGGTCGAAGGCGACGAGGTCGTACCGGTCGCCCAGGTCGGCGAAGGCCCCGGGGTCGGCGGCCAGCTGCTCGATGCCGGAGGCGCCGGGGCCTCCGTAGTTCAACAGGAGCGAGCCGAGGCGCTTGCCGGGATCGACCGCCCGGATCCGGGCCAGGTCCACCGTGGTCTTCCCCTTGGCCGGGTCGGCGTGGTCGAGCGGTAGCTCGATGGTCCCGCACTGCATCCGGTCGGGCACCGTCTTCGCGGGCAGGGGGCAGGCACCCCAGCGGATCTCCGGCGCCGGACCGGGCATCGGCGCGGCCCCGAGGCCCGCCAAGGCCAGGACGCACACCAAGGCGGTCGTACGGGCGCGCCTCCGCGAGCCGGGGCTTTGGATGAGGTGGCGCACGACACCCTCCTCGGGTGACCCCCGGGCCCGTCCCATACCCACCATAGGCACGTGATCCCCAACCCGCCGCCCGAACCCGGACGGCCCGGCGATCCCGCCAGCAGGTGCACAGCCCCGGGGCCCCGGGCATGAACCGCCCGGGGCTCGGCCCGCCCTACCTCTTCGTCAGCTGTGCGATCGAGGGAAACACTGTGGGGGTCGGCGCAGGAGCCGGCGTGACGCCAGAGGTCGGTACGACCGTGGGGACCGGTGTCGGGATCGTGGGGACCGGTGTCGGGATCGGGGTGCAGGTCGAGCTCGGCATGCCGGTGGAGCTCGGGGCCGGATCCGACGCGGAGAGCAGGGCCCGGGCCGCTACCGGTGTGGATCCGGGCTCGGTGGTCGGGCGCGGAGTCCGGGCGGGAGCCAGAGTGGGCGTGGGGTCCGGTGCGCGGCTCGGGGCCGTCGTAAAGGTGGGATTTCCGCTCGGAGTCGGAATCGCGGAGTCGGCTTGGGCCATGCCGGTCGCGAGAGCCAGGCCGGCAGCTCATCCGGATGCCGCGACGGCGGCCGCCACTCCACGAATTCGCTGAGTGCGCATGTGGGTTCCCCCCGGTACGTCTGCCCGGCACTGTCGCCGGACAAGATCGGAAGAAGGCCAACACGATTCGCCGCCGACCTGCAAGATCGTCCGGTCTACGTTCCCCCGCAACCCCCGTACGGGTCCGAGGCGGTGAAGGGCCGGTGCGCCGGTCGATCCCGGGTCGCAGTGGTCGGTGGACGGCTGGTCGATGCCGGCGTGGCGGGAATCCGTCCACGCTCGGATCAGATCAGGCCGTGTGGATCAGACGGAACCGCTGGGCCACCACCTGGGTGTCGTCATCGGCGGTGAAATCGGGGTCGCCCAGTTCCTCGCGCAACTCCGCACTGTGCCAGAACTCTTCGTGCCCTGCCCGCCATTCGGCCACCGACGTGAACCCTTCGCCCTCGTCCAGAGCATGCTGCAGGTCGACGTCGGCCAGCCGGATCACCCGGACCTCGGTCATCTCGATCACCGCGACCCGTCGCCCATCGGAGTCGACCACGGCCAACTGTTGGCCCACTTGGGGCAAGGGCTCGTTCCCTCGTGCGTATTCCAGCATCAGCGCGGAGGTAGAGGTCTTGTGTCCGGACAGGATCACGGCGATCAGCCGGTCCCGCAGCGGACCGGGGAACGCGAACTCGACCAGGGGAAGATCATGAATCGTCATGCACCGCAGGCTACTGAGCCCGCTCCCTGAACGCTCACGCATTTCCAGGCGGGATCCGCGCCATACCGATGAAGTCGGGGATGGCCGCCTCGGAGCATCGCCCCGTGACGCGGGCATACCAGCTCGATCACGCCGTAGCCCGGTGCGTGCAGTGCCCGAAAGCGCCTGGGTCCAGCGGCTTCCTCCCGGGCGACGACGGTCGCGAGGAAGTCTCAGCGGCCCAGACCCGACAGCCCGTCACCCAGGACGCTGGCGCCCACAAGAAGAAGCACGAGCACTACGATCACAGCGCTGTTGGTGACCATGAACTGTTTGACGCCGTCCAGGAACGTTGCGGCGCGCTGCCCTCCGGCGAGATGGATACCGACGGCTCCCAGCACGGTGCAGGAGGCGATGAGCACGAAGACGGCGACCGCCACGGCGAGGCCGACGTCGTGGACGCCCGCCTCGTCGATCGAGGCTGCGGCCGACGCCGTCAGGACGAAGTTCTTGGGGTTGGCTCCCGACAGCAGCGCACCGAGGAGCAACACTCGTCCGGCCGTGGCGTCCTCGAGCGACGCCATCCATCGTGGTGGCTCTGCCTGCTCACCAGCGCGCGGGCGCTTCCACCACTTGCGTACCCCCAGCACGATGAGAGCTCCGCCGGCCAGTACCCGCCCCCAGTCCGCGATAGCCGAGGATGTGCTCTCGGGGTCGTCGGCCCCGCCGAAGAGCACCGCGACAAGCGTCGCCACGATCGTCAGGCCGGCCATCCACCCGGCCGCGAAGAGCAGACCGTTCCGGCGGCCTTGCGCGCCGGACAGGATCACGACGATTCCGATCAGAGGGAAGGGACCGAGCGCGACCGCCAACGCCGCAGGCAGCATGGCGCCTACCGCCTGGATGAGCATCCGGTCCCCTCTCGATCGGAGCACGGATCGACGCGCCCCTTCAACGGTCACACCCGGCTGCCGAATAGGCAGTACAAGTCCCGTGGACCGCTGCGGTCCGATGACCTTTCCCGCCAGTTGATGCTGCCCGAGCAGGAGTCCCGGCGCCTTCCGGACTCGCCGATGTCACGCGTCTGCCGAACGGATCGCCTCACGAGCTCCGGTTCGCCCAGGTATGCAGCCCGTTCCGTAGCGACTGACGAAGGTCGGCTGCCCCGGGACGAGGTCGACAGGTGGGCGTGGCGTTGGGGGCCGCCGACGGGACCGGAGCGGCGGATTTCCTCCACCGCGACGAGCAGGGCAGGGATGCTTGCCGCGTTGAGGGATCGCCGGGCGATGTGACGGAGCGAATCCGTCTGCCGGCTCCGGTCACTGCCAGGCTGTGCGCATGGCTGAACGAGTTCGGGTTGGTGAGATCGAAGAGGAAGAGGGTCGCCGAGGGGGCGACCGACGACGTCAGCCACGACGGCCGGCGCACGCGATCGTTGTTAGCCTCTGGACTCCCGTTCGTGGCTCCCACGTTCGGCGTCAAGGGAGCACGGGTACTCATGGGCGGACCTTCAGGTGAGTCAGCGGCGGGTGCAGCGGGGAAGCCGTTCCTGATGCCCGTCGAAGACGTGTTTCGCCTCCAACAGGACAGGGGCGTCGTCGCGGCAGGTCGAATCGAACGCGGCCGGGTACGCAAGGACGACACGGTGGACATCATCGGCGCGAGTGGCAGCGCGACCGCTCACATCGCAGGCATCGAGCAGAACCACGTGTCCATCGGCGAGGCGAAGGCGGAGATGAACGTGGGGGTGCTGCTGCGCGGCATGGCCGCGGACGCCGTCGAGCGGGGTCAGGTGCTCGCAGCATCAGGATCGGTCAGCGCCCATACCGGCTTCACTGCCGACATCACCCTGCTGTCCGAGGAACAGGGCGGTGCGGACGTTGTCTCCGGCGATCGTCTCCGTTTTTACGCCCGCACCGCCGCAGTCTGGGGCACCGTCACGCTGCCCGAAGGCGCCGACGTCGTCCGGCCGCTGCACGGAGCCGAGGTGACGGTGGTACTCGACGAGCCGGTCGTGCCCGAGGAAGGCCAGTCCTTCGCTCGCCGATCCGGGCAACGGGGCCGCTCTGGCGCGGTAGCGCTGGCGCACTCCGCAGTCGATGCAGTCCTCCACACCGCTCTCATGACAGAGAGGTGTCGTAGCGGCCGCTCATGTGATGCCAGCTCTCTGTGGTTTTCATCTCGTTGCGAAGGAGGGCCAAGTACCGCTGCGTGACGTCGCCGTCGGCGGGACTGCGGCAGAACCGGAGAAGCTCTCCTGCTGCCTCCTCGAAAAGCCCACAGACGGCAAGAGCCATGTCGATTGCCTCCCTTGCGGCCTGGGCATGGCTCCAGCGGCGCTCCCGCGCAAGCACAAGGATCAGATTGCATGTATCGCCACGGGCGTGCTCCTGTTCAAAGCTGTACACGTCGTTGATGAATCCGCACACGTCGCTGACGCACTCGTGGAGCTCGGTGAAGAGACGGCTGGAGCAGAGGTAGCCGGGCAGCTCGATGCCGCAGGCCCGTTCCGCGGTGTCGCTGAAGTGCCGCATGTGCACTGTGGCGCGCCGCAGCTCGCGGTAGGCGGGAAAGCTCGGGATGGTGTGCTGCGCACGTAGCCGGGCCTCTTCCGGGAAGGCTCGCAGGAACGCCCGGAGATTCCCGGCGGCGCGCCCAGCCCAGGAGCGGGGTGCTTCCTGGGACAGGTGCGCCCAGAACCGGGCCGTCAGATCCGCGATGGGCGTGGTGGCACGGCTGTGGCGGGGCGGGGGGAATGTGATGAGCGGAAGCACCTCGTCGATCGCTTCCAGGGCCCGCTCCGGATTCCGTCCTATTTCTCCGTCGAAATAGTCGTCGGTGATGTTGGATACGGCAAGACTCAGGGACATCAAGAAGAGGTTCGGATTCTCCTCACCGGAGCAGAATCCGGCGGCAAGGTCGGTCAAATGCTGCCGCCGCAGTCCGGGCAGCATCTCTGCTGGGATGCCGCCCACGTCGACCAGCCAGTCCGAGCACTGCTGTTCCGCAAGAGCGAGAACCTCGGGATGGGTGGGGATGAGGTCTGGAAACGGGAGCGTGATGCTGTAGTCCATACGTTCACCTGCCATGTCTTCGCTGCTGCGCGCCATAGAAATCGAGGGCCGCGTCGAAGGTGGCGGCCGAGAATTCGGGCCAGGGAATATCAGTGAAGTACAATTCTGCTTCAGTGGTCTGCCATGGCATGAAGCCGGAAAGGCGCTGTTCGCCGGAGGTACGGATCACGAGATCGATGTCGGGCTGGCCAGCGGTGGACAGGTGGCACTCCAGGTCCGCCTCGGTGATACTCCCTGACGGCGATGGCTCTGCGTGACGGAGGAGTTCCCGTACGGCGGCGACGATGTCGGCTCGTCCGTCATAGGCGACGGCCACGTTGAGCACCCCCATGCAGCCATCGGCGGCGCGGGCTCTGATGGAGAGCAGCCGGGAGGCTTGGGCGGGGGGAAGCAGGCTCAGCTTCCCGATCGGCCGGATACACCATCGGCCGGCGGCGGCGATCCTCTCCAGGCCTGCAGTGACGGCTTCAAGGATCATGGCGACGGCCGCGGGGTCACGCTGGAGATTGTTCTGGGACAAGGCCCAGACCGTGACCACCGGGATCCCTGTTTGCCCGCACCACGTAACCAGATCCTCCACCCGGCTCGCGCCCTGCATGTATGCCTGTTCCAGAGGGAGATGACGGTCTCGGGCCCAGCGGCGATTTCCGTCGAGGATCACACCGATGTGCCGAGGCCTGGGATCCCCTCTGCTTCTAGGTGAGGACGCAACGCTCTCCGTGGCTGGAGCCTCTTGGTGACGTGCAGCGGCAACTACCCGAGCATCATGGTCAGCCATCAGGGATAGCACCTCGATCAGGCGGTCAGAGAGGGTCTCGCTGTCACAACCATTCTCCATCCGATTCTGTGCACCAGCGGGACGGGCGAGAAGAGCACCCGCCAGGCGCATTTGGGTGCACATGGCCATGCGAATGCGTAACGGCGCATTGTGGGGAGCTCGCAGCAAGATGAGTGGTTCCGAGAGACCACGGCCCCGCCGGACCGGTGTCGGCCGCGCCGGTTCCAGCGCGCCGGACGGACCCCGCACGCGCCCCGCCGTCGGCCCGGGTCCGGGCGCGGGTCCGGGCGCGGGTCCGGGCGCGGGTCCGGGCGCGGGTCCGGGCGCGGGTCCGGGGATGACGCCACCCTTCACGGGGGCGGGGCTGCTCCGGGATTTCGGGGTCCGCGAGGGCGGCCCGTGTAGAGAGTCCTCGTGTGGCGTGCGCGGTGGAGGACTGTGCTCGATGCCGGTGCGCTGCCGGGGTCAAGGGGCGTAGCGTGCCGGGGTATGAGCGAGGTTGTGGAAGCCAGGGGTCCGAAGGTTCCGCCGAGTTTTCCTCCGAAGTCGCCTCCGCCCCAGAGGAAGCCCGTGGAGGCGCCGCGGCCGCGGCCGGCGACGAAGCCGAAGTCGCTTACGGGGTGCCGCCGCGCCTGATCGTCAGCAGTCGGCGGGCCAGGGTGCTGGCGCTCGGCGCGGACCAGTGGGCGGCCAAGAAGGCCGCCGGACAGGCCGCGCTCGCCGGCGCCGAGTGGGACTTACCCACTGCTCGACGAGCACGACTTCCTCAAGGCCGTCCACGACCTGGTCCCTGCAGTTGGCAGCGATGCTGCGGCGGCAGGGGATCGTCCCGGGAGGGAGTGAGCAATTGTCGAGAACTGGGGATGGTCACGACGGTCCGTCGGTCCGGTCGTCCCGAACCTGCGCCACGAGGCGCGCCGTTGTGCGGGGGTTGCGGAGAACGTGCAGTTTCGCCTCTGGGGCATGTGCTGTGATCGCCTGGAGGAGGAGCGGGCGGCTCCGGCGGCGCCATGACCATACCCAGAGCCAGAAGTCGGCCCGTTCCCGCGAGCGGCGCAGCGCCTGCCATGCACAGCGCGGGAAGGAGTAGTCGAGCAGGAGGATGGTGTCCGCTTCGCGGAGACGGACTTCGAGGACGTCGTAGGGGCCGAGATCGCCATCCATGATCCACTGGTCGGCGCGGGCGAGTTCGCGTTGGACGTCGGCCCACCGGTCAGGTGGAGTCGCTTCCAGGTCCGGCCCCCAGAAGTGCTTGTCGAGTTCGCTGACGGGGATCCCGGTTGCGGTGCCGAGCGTGGCTGCGAGGGTTGACTTGCCCGCGCCGCCACGGCCGAGGATCACGACACGCTTCATGGCCCTCATGGTGCCAGTGCGACCTGCGGGCCGCAGCGGATCCTGCGCCCGGATTCCGTCTGTGGCAGGCCGCGGCAGTCTCCTCGCTCGCGGCCAGGACGCCGTTCTCGAGCTTCACTCCGGAGCAGATCAGGGCGACCAGGTGCGCTCCGCGTTTCGGGCGCCAGCGGGCCCGCGCGGGCTCGACGAGCCTGGACACCATGGCCAGCGCGCCGCGGTGCGGGTTCCGTTCTCGATGACTCCGAGCTGTCGAGGCCGGTCCAATCGGCCCGGCGGCCGTCCAGACCGGCGGACGGGGCCGAGGTCACGCAGGGACGCCGAGCGGCGGGTGATCGAGCACGCGGGGCTTGTACTCGACCAGCTGGATGCGGCCGTCGAAGGTGCGGTGCTCGATCATCTCGAGGGCAACGTCCGGATAGCCGTCGTAGATGCGTTCCTCGCCCGTGGCCCCGGTGATCACGGGAAACATCACGACCCGGAAGCGGTCCACGAGCCCGGCACGAAGCAGGGACCGGCACAGGCTGAGGCTGCCGATCGTGCTGAGGAGCCCCGATCCACTCGACTTCATGGCACGGACCGCCTCGACGGCATCGTCGCGGACGAGCGTGGAGTTGGCCCACGTCAGTGGCTCCTCGAGCGAGGAGGAGAACACCACCTTGGACGCTTGCGTGAGCTCGTCGACGGACGCCTCTTCCTCGGGCCTGAACTCTTCTTGGCCATCAGGGACCTGGCCTGCGGCGAAGCCCGACATGAGGCGGTAGGTGTTCGCTCCCATCAGGTAGGTGGCCTCGGGCTGCGCTCCGAGCCACGCGAGGTACTCCGGGCCCTCGAGGCCCCAGAATCCGGGCCATCCCTCTCCCGATGCACAGCCGTCGAGAGAGGTGATGAAATCGACAAGAAGCTCCGACATGGCACTGCCCTTTCCTCAGGTGTCACGAGCTTGGACCGACCGGGAGCCACAAACTCATCGGCCGCGCTGTAGAGCAGCGAAAAAGCCAGGGTGATGGGGGACCGCGCCCGCGTCTGCCTTGAGCCCTCCGGCTGTGGCGAACCCGGTGCGGTCGTCGCCGATCTCCGCGAGGATCCGTGTGCCTGTCTGGGGGCCGATGCCAGGGAAGCTCAGCCTGATCGATGCGTCGGGATAGACCCGAATGGCGGACTCGGTGGCCCGTCCCAGGTCGTCGACTGCTTCGCAGGAGGCCTCCAGCTGACGGAACTGTGGCGGTGGGAACACCCCGGGACCGACCACTCCCCCGCCGCCCTGGTCGGCAACCGCCTGATCCTGGCGCTGCCCGAGCTCACCTCCGTCACCTTGGGCGGGGCCGGCCGCGCCGACGGGCGTCGACCTCCCCCCTCCCCGTGCTGAAACACGGTCATTCTCCGCCTGCGGTGGTGCACACGCCGCTGCTTGAGCCGGTGGATGCACCGCTCGGCGGCCCCGCCGCGGGCGGTGGCCGGTCCGGGGTCTGCCCGGACCGCTGCGGGGCACGCCGAGACGGTCCATCACCGTCTCGAAGGCAGGCGCGTCACCGGACTGGTCTGCGGTGACGGTGAAGGCCCGGCCGTCGGCCGCAAGGTGGACCCCGGTGTCGGCCGGTATCGCGCACGGCATGCCGAAGCGCCGGCCCCCGCCAGCCGAACGGTGAGGGGGGCGGCGCCGTGTTCCTCCCCTGCGCGGCTCCGGTCGTCCTCGCGCTACTGGACGTACAGGCTCATGCCGTGGGCCGGGCGGACGATCTGTCCGGGCAGAACGAAGCCCGTCACGCGCCCGTCGCAGAAGCGGCCCGACCACAGGGCGGCCGTCTCGTTCGTGAAGTTGCCGACCTCCGAGGGCACGAAGTCGCCCAACGGATAGCAGCCGGACGGGTCATGGATCGCACCCCGGTCGATGAACAGCACCCCGTCGGCGGCCTGCGCCGCGCCCGGCGTGGTCACCGCCAGTGTCAGCGCCGCCGCACACGCCCCCAGTACCCGTGCCACACGTCGGGTCTCGCGCATCCCCGGTCCACCTCTTCTTCTCTTACGCCACACTCGAACGACCGCCGTGACCAAAGGTAGTGTTACAACTACTTAGGGTGACACGGCGCGTGGTGGTGAAGGAGGGCGCGTGAGACTCCGGGAGACTCTCGACGCGCTGGTCGAGTCCGGCGCCGAGAGCGGCGTCCAGGTCACCGCGTACCGGCACGGCCATCCGCCAACCGACTCGGTTGCGTCGTGAGGGGTGAGCGCGCTGAGGGTGTCGTACGTCGGGTGTCGGCCGGACGCGGTCAGGGGAGGCCTGCGCGCAGTACCGCCGGCCGGTGGAACCTGGTCAGCCCGCCAGTTGGGCGAGGGCCAGCTTGTGCGCGTGGTCGAGGGAGTCGGCAGCCGCGCAAGGGACGTCCGGCTGCACACCAACGCCCTCCCAGTTGGTGCCGGAGACGGGGTTGATGGCACGGCCCGTAGGAATACTGGCTTCCAGGTGCGGATGCACCGTCCAACCCTTCCGCGGGTGCGCGCCGCCGCGGGTGCGCTCGCCGACGACGACGGCGCGGCCGAGCTGCTGCAGGTCGTACGCCAGCTCCTCAGCGGCAGAGAAGGTGGCGTCGCTGGACAGCACGTACAACGGCTTGCTGCCGCCGAAGCGGGCGCCGGGAACGTGTGGCAGGCTCCAGGACTGCTCGCTGCGGTCGCCCGCGCGCCAGTACATGGTGTTGAGGTGGGTGCGCTTGTCCAGAAGGTAGCTGCAGACGAAGGCGACCGTGTCCGGGTCACCGCCGCGGTTGGAGCGGAGGTCCACGATCAGCGCCTGGGCGCGGGAGACCAGGGTGAGCGCGGCGCTCAGGGCTTCGGCGGTCCATTCCAGCGGGAACAGCATCGGAGCCAGCTCCAGTACGGCGACCCCTCCGTCGAGCAGTTCCACCCGGGGCGCACCGCCGAGCGAGGTGTCGAACTCGCGGCGAATGGACTCCAGGACGGCCGCACCCTCCTTGGGAGGTACCGGGTCGGCGTGGTACTTCAGGCTGAGGTGCAGGTCACCGTTGATCGACTGCAGGTCCGCGGTGACCAGCCGGGCGAGCTCCTCGGCACCATCGACGTCATAGGCGCCGTCGGTGAGGCGTCGTTGCAGGAGGCCGGCGAGCTGCTCTGCTATCTCGGGGAAAACATACTGTTCGGTCAGGAGCCGGACGGTCTCGTCGATGACATGGGGCGGCCGAAGTTCCGTGGAAGTCGTCATGGCCGGGAGTAGATCACCGCCCTTGCGAAAGCGTCAAGCAAGTTAGACACTTTCTGTATGCACGAGCAGCCTTCCTACTCGCCTCCTCCTGAGGACGTCCTGGAAATCAGTGCGCCTGAGCAGTTCGCGGCGCTCGCCCACCCGTTGCGACAACGGTTGCTCTTCGCGCTGGGCCAACGGCCTGCGACCATCCGCCGGCTCGCGGCTCAACTCGACGCGACGAAGGGCAACGTGGCCCACCACCTCAAAGTGCTCCGCGAAGCCGGGCTCGTCCACATCGCCGAGACCCGCCAGGTCCGCGGCGGTACCGAGCAGTACTACCAGCGCACGGCCCGACACATGGTCGTCGCCGAACCCCAAGCGGCAGGCACCGCAGCGATGCTCGCCGCGGTCGCCCAGGAGCTCGACCGCTCACCCGCCGAGACCCACCTGACACTGCGCCACCTGCGTCTCAGCCCCGCGAAGGCACGAGAGCTCGGCGAGACCCTCGCCAAACTGGTCGACGAGGCCGAGGAAGATGCGGAGGACCGGCCCGTGCACGGGGTGTTGGTGGCGCTCTATCAGCAGGCTCTGCCATCCGGCACCACCGATTCCGCCTAGGGCCTGCCCCACGAGACAGGCGCCTGGCTCACTCGCGATGAGCCGCACCCATTGACATCCAGCCCGGTCGCCCCAGATCAGCGCGCTGCACGCGACTGGCTTCGATGGCAGTCGGTAGGCGGCGGAGAAGGCCGGCGGGCAGGCCGCGCTCACCGGACACGCACGGACCGCCGCCCAGATCGCCACCACCGGGGATGTGCTGCGGGCGACCTCCCCCACGCCCGTGCACGGCCGGTCTTGGGCACCCCTCGCCGCCTCGTGGGGCGATATCCACGGTGTGGACGACGCCCGCCTCGTGGCCTGGTTCCGCTGAGCCCCGTTTCGCTACTCCCCCACCCGTTCCGAGCCCGTCCCGGCGTTGTTCTACGATCACGGTTCGGCGATCATGCGGGACGACGCCGTACGAGGACTGGCCCGGACTGGGGGACGAAATGGCGATCGACAGGCCTGGCCGGCCGGAGGACCTGCCGACGGCCGAAGTGCTGTGGGCGCGCTGGGCCCTGGCCGCCGTATTGGAGGCCACGGCGCGGGCGGAAGCCCGGGGCGTCCGTCGCGTCGGCACGTGGATCGACGGCGAGGGTCTGCACCTCGACGACCGCGGCTGCACCTGGTGGACGCTCCAGCAGGTGGGAGAAGGCCGCTACCTGCTGTACGGCGAGGACGAGTCCAGTGCCGTGAAATGGCACGAACCCGCCATCGACATGCTGGCGCGGGCACCGGACTGGCTGCCCCACGAGCGCCTGCGGGAACTGTTGGAGGGCTGGGAGCTGGGCTGCGTCTACTGGTACGAGCACGGCGCCTGGGCCCGCGCACCGTACCCCGACGACCTGGACGACGACGGCCTCGACTGCGGGATGAGCCGTTTCGCGGTGCGTGAGGAAGCGCTGAACGACCTGATCGCCTCGGAACGCGGCCTGCCCCGGGAACGGGCAGACCACCTGCTGGCCGCGGCCGAGGCACGCAGCCTGACGACCGCCGAAATCCAGGAGGTACTGAACGCGGCAGCCGCCGCCGAAGAGTACGTGCCGGCCGACCGGGAGGCGATGCTGAGATCCCTCGAACTCTCCGCCCTGACAACCGCCATGGGCTGGCTTCCCGATGACTTCGTCCACCCCGTCCTGGTACCGCTGCCGGGCGGTACTCACCACCTGCGGCCGATCCGGGAAACGGACACCCCGCTCGACTATCCGGCTGTGATGGGTTCGCGCGAGCGGCTGTGGACGATTTTCGGCCCGGCTTGGGGCTGGCCCGCGGAGACCATGACCTACGAGGCCGACCAGGCCGACCTGTTGCGGCACGAGAAGGAGATCGCCGCGCACCAGTCCTTCAACTACGCGCTGTTCGACGCGGCGGAGACAGTTCTGCTCGGCTGTGTCTACATCGACCCGCCGGAGAAGACCGGCGCGGACGGTGAGATCTCCTGGTGGGTGGTGGACGAGCTGGTGGGCAGCGCGGTCGAGCAGGCGGTCGACGAACTGGTGCCGCGGTGGATCGCCGCCGACTGGCCGTTCGAGCGGCCGCGCTTCCCCGGCCGTGACATCTCCTGGTCGGACTGGCTCGCCCTGCCGCAGCATCCCGACGCGTAGGTGGTTGTTGCCCGTAGTCCTCTTCTGTGACTGCGAACCGCGGAACCGCAGGCATGGTGCCAGGGCCGGCGCCGGGCCAGACCTCGCTGTGTTCGATCACGCCAGTGCCGACGACGACGTCTGCACGGCCCGGATCGGTCGCGTTGGGCGAGTGCGAGATGACGAAGGTGTCCACCAGGGTCCACGCGAACTGGGGGCCCTTCTCATCTGAGACGTCAACCTCCAGATTGCCCGAAGAGCGCGTGGCCTCGTCGGGAAAGGCGAGCACGTCCCGCCACGGCCCTGCGGGCATGCACCCGCGGAGGATCAGGAGTTCACGTGGCGGCGGCACCGGGTCGGCGAACAGTCCCTCGACGTCAGCACACCGCCCCCAGAAGTCGCTCTGAAGGTCGGCATCCTGGCGGGTTCAGAAGGTACCTGACCGGAAACGTGTGATCCCACGTGGCATGGTCCCCGACCCGCACGAAGCCTCCGCACGCTTGAATCGACTTGGCGGGTCAACGATACGGAGCAACGTTCCCCAGCCCGACGGAAGGGGGCGTCATCTCTTGCCTTGGCGAGGTCTGCCGATGGCTGGTTGGCGTGCCGGCCGAATGCGACAGCTCCTTGTGGGATGTCAGGGCTGTCGACGAGCGCGTTGAACAAGCACCAAGGCGGGGCAACTCGTGGAGGTTCCCGTTGCCGGGAACGGAGAGCAGCGACAGCGACACGACGCGGGCGTCGCCCGGTGTCCTGGTCGAGCAGCGCGAGCATGGCCGTTGAAGAGGCGCCCCCACCCGGCGTCCGCAGGAACATGACGGGCCTGGAAGCACCCCGGGGCCAGTGACGCCGCCGGTCACACCGGTACCGCTTTCGGTGGATCCGGGTACGCGGGCACCCGGATCGCGGCAGCCTGGACGTGGCCAACTGGCCGATGGGTCGGCCCGACCGGGCGCTCGCGGGAAGGGGTTGAACGTGGTGGACAGGGTGC
This sequence comes from Streptomyces sp. IBSNAI002, assembly GCF_052244475.1. Lineage (NCBI taxonomy): Bacteria > Bacillati > Actinomycetota > Actinomycetes > Kitasatosporales > Streptomycetaceae > Streptomyces > Streptomyces sp. IBSNAI002. Next base: position 142,962 of record NZ_JBQPXG010000002.1, read on the forward strand.
TCAAGGCGTTGGGGGCCGCGCATGAGGGGTCGGTGGGGGTACTGCTGGCCGACGGTGTCGAGCCGGGGCCGGTCTACTTCGACGTGGGCAGCGGTCCGAACGTGCCGTCATCACGCGAGTGGCACGCCTACGACGGCCGGCACGGCCGCCCCCGGGCTGCGGTCCTGCGGGGCAGCTGCTCGTGCGGGTGGCGGGGCGCCGCGCAGTACCCGCTCGACTGGACCGTCCTCCCCCACGACCAGCCCCTCTACGAGGTGGACGTCGACCTGTCGGGGCCGATCGCGGACCACGAGGCGCACGTGTCGGCGATCCGGGATGCGGCCGTACCGCTCCCCGCGGAGCTCACCGGTATCCTCACCGACCTCGTCCGCGCCCTCGACGCCCTGGCCCTCGAGGAGCCGCTGGTCACGTTGAAGGCCCTCGCCGACATGCGGTACGTCATCGCCCGGAGCGGCCAGGACGCCGTGTACGAACTCGCCGCCCGGGACGTACCGACCGACGAGGTCGCAACCGCCCTCGGAACGAACACGGCCGCGGCCCGCAGATACCTCAACGACTACCTCTACCCCTGACCCCAGCCGCCCCGAACCGGGCACCCAGGTCGGTACGGCGGATCCCGCCTCCCTCGGCCAAGCCCAGGCAGGCGGCGACCCGCCGGTGCCCCACGCCCAGGGCAGCCGGGCTGCCGGGCTGCCGCCTCACCCTCGTCATAGCTCTCAGCTCTTCGGCGTGACGGGCCGGGGCGGGCCGGACGTGTGCCGGCCGTCCCGGTGAGGGCGAGGCCGGTTTACCACCAGGTCTGGGCGGGGCTGTTGTCGCAGGGCCACTGGCTGGCGAGGGCGCCGTCGCCCTGACCGCGGATGGTCAGGCACTTCCCGGAGTACGCGCCGACGATCCTCCAGCCGCCGCCCGGGACGGGCTGAAAGCGCCAGACCTGGCTGGAGGGAACGTTGTTGCAGCTCCACTGGTTGGCCGTCGCCCCGTCGTCCCCGACGTCGCCTCGGATCTCCAGGCATTTGCGCGAGTCCAGGTGGACGAGGTTCGCGTCCCCGCCCGGGGTGGTGATGAGCCACTTCTGGCTGGAGGAGTTGTTGCAGGTCCACTGGTTGGCGGTCGCCCCGTCCTCGCCGGCGCTGCGCCGGATCTCCAGGCACATCTGCGTGGCCGCGTTCACAAAGGTCCGGGGACCGGTCCCAACCGACGGCGGAGGCGGTGCGGGCTGCGGCGCCTTGCTCTGTGCCTGCTGCGGCGGCGTTGACGGCGCTGGGTTCGCGCTCAGCTGGGCAGGCGCCGCAGCAGGTGCTTCCGGGGACGGCTCAGGGGTGGATGAGGGTCCGATTCCGGGATCGGCGGACTGTGATGGAGGTGTGGGGGAAGGAGCCGGCGGCGACGGGTCCTCGCCCGGCTCGATGGACCCTTGGCCCTGGGTTTCTGGTGAGGAGGCCTCCGTGGAGGGCGCCTTCGCGTGGTCGGGCCGGTTGGCGACGACCAGGACGGCGACCAGGACCAGGAGCGCGGCCCACTGTGCCGGAGTGCTCCACCGTGCGTACCGGGCGGTCCGCCCGCCCCGCCTCGCAGCTGGGCCTGGGAGCGAGCGCGAGACGACCGCCTCGTCCGCGTCGGAGCGGGGCTCCGGCTCCGGCTGCGACTGCGACTGCGACCGGACGTCCGCGGGAGCGGCTGGTCCCGCGTCCGCCGAGGTCCGCTGGTTGTCCGTGGACAACGGGGCGGTTTCACCGGCGATCGGGGCGTTCGCGTCCCGCTCCGGAACAGGACCGGCGACCGCGTCCGCGCGTGCGGTGACGGGGCCGGTATCCGCGACGGTCGGGGGCGCCGTCGCGGCGGGCGCCGTGACCTCATCCGCGCCCGTGCCTCGGCCGGGGTCTGGAACTGGGTCGGCCGGTGCGGGCAGCGGCTCCGTCGCCGGCGCGAGGGCCGGCGCCGCACCCCGGGCCGGTGTGGCGGTAGCCGCGGCGGCCATCGCCGCGATGTGCAGGCGGCGTGCTTCCTGGAGTTTGTGATCGCGGGTGCGGGCATCGCGGGGGTAACGGTCTTCGATGATCTTCTTGAGCCGCGACAGCGGAACGGTCTTCACACCGGAGCGGTACTCGCTCCACACGCTCCGACTGCCCTCATAGCGCCCCTCGAGCTGACTCACCGTGTACTCGGCCGTCAGATCCCGCAGGAACTGCGCGAGCGCGTTCGCCTCATCGGTGCGCCCTCTTAACGGGCCCGGCGGACGCCCAGGTCTGCTCATGACTCCCCCTCCATGGTCCAACTTATCTGCGCATGTTCGTACAAGTTCGCGGATATCCGAAGTCCCACCCACGCTGACCTGCACAGACGTACATGCCTGCCGCCGGACAATCAGACCAGGTTCCAGCGTGGTGTTCCACCGCTTCCGCCAACCAGGACAGCGGAGTCCGCCACAGCGAAGGAACCGCCGCGAAAGCGCCGTTCATGCGCCGGCCCCAAGCCATCGCGGCTCCGGCCGGACTGACACTGGCCGTGGGCCTGGCCGACATACCCGCCCCGGCGGACCCGTCACCCACGAGCAGATCATCGCCGCCCGCAGCGTGCCGAGCACGGACCGCGCAGCGTCGGCAGATCCTGGTGGAACGGCGGGCAAAGGACCTGCTGTCCTCCCACGAGCGACCCAAACCGGGCACTTGAGCCGCCGTTGCGGCCGCCTTGGCGGCGGCCTGAGCGCGCGACGACCGCCACCGTGCGCACGCCAGCGGATGCTCGCCGATACCGCACGGTCGAACGCGATCCGCTCCGTAGCCATCAGTCCACTGAACAAGGGATGGTCCATGACCGGCTTCCTGACAGCACAAGAGCGCGCGGACCGTACCTCCGCCGCCGTCGAGGCAGCCGTCGAGGCTGGGCGCGGGCTCGGCCTGACCGTCACCGAGCCCACAGTGCTCCACGACCTCTTCTCGGTCGTCGTCCACCTCGCACCCGCACCGGTCGTCGCCAGGATCCCCACCGTCCTGCCCCGTCCCGACGATCTGGCCGCCCTCGCGCGCCGCCAGCAAGACGAGCTGGATGTCACATGGTGGCTCGCAGACCAGGGGATCTCCGTGATCGCGCCCAGCCCGCTGGTGCCGCGCGAGCCCGTGCAGCGCGGCGGGTTCTCCATGACGTTCTGGCCGTTCATCGAGGAGGCCCGGGACAGGGAACCCGACTACGTGGCGAACGCCGAGAGCGTCGCCGACCTGCACGCGGCACTGCGTACCTACCCGGGCCGCCTGGAGTTCCTGTCCGCGGCCGACCCGCGGTTCATCTCGGACAGCCTCGCCCTGCTCGACCAGCACCCCGACCTGATGACGGCGGCCGATCTCGACCGGGCCCGTCGCGAATGGCAGCTCCTCGAACCCCTCGTACGCTCACCGGGCGCCTTCCTGGCTCGGTTTCCCGGGATCGACGTCCAGCCCATCCACGGCGACTCCCCGCCCGCCAACATCTTCAACGCCCTGGACGGCGACCTCTACGCCGACTTCGAACTGGTCACGCTCGGCCCCGTCGAATGGGACCTGGCCGCTCTCGGACCCGAGCATGAAGCCGCCTACAACCGCGGCGCACAGCGCAACGGCACGAGGCCGCTCGACAAGGAGGTTCTCGCCTTCGTCAACGCCTTGGGCATGCTGCGGGTCATCGCCACCCTCACCCTGGTCCCGCAGCTCCCCGAACTGCTGGAGTACCTCAAGCCCGCGATCGACCACTGGCAGACGACACCCTTCGCCGTGGACATCAGCGGCTGATACCAGGCGCTCAGTGCCCCGACCGCCCCGACCCCCGCGGTACGCACACCGGTGACAGGCCAGACCGAGCCACCCCGGCCGGGAAGCGCGAGCACCCGGTCGGGCACAGCCTCCTCCAGGAACTGGCCCTCCTCAATGGGGGCCTGGCCATCTCACACGCCGAAGAGCGGCCGGAACGGCCGGTCCGCCGCCACCACCTCGACGGTCTCCGGGCCTATGTCGCCCACCTCAACCCCCTACCCCCGAGTCTCGTCCACTCCCCCGCCATCGGCTTCGAGTCGGAGAACGTGGACCTGGCGATCTTTGTGCAGGTCGCGAGGCAGCGGAACACCTGGTCCCCGGGAGAGTTCCGCTCCTTCGCGGACAGCACTCGTACTCAAGAAGGCGGCGCCCACGAAGTGGGCTTCCGTACCGCGCTCACATCGTCGTCAACGACTACGCGCGCCGTCGACAGCACACGTCCGCTCCTCTGCTGACGTGGTCCGGATCCCTTTAGCCTCACAGGGACTGTCGGAATCGTGACCCAAACCATTTTCGATCACACGTGCGATGCCTGGCATGATCGCCTCGTCCGTGGACACCACCTCGCAAAGCTTCGCCCTCGGCCAGGTGATCGGGCTCTTGTCCGTCGCCCTCATCGGCATCGCGCTGCTCTGGAAACTGACCAGCACCTGGCGCGCTCCCTCGACCCCGCCAGGTGGCGACCCTGCCGAAACCGCCCGGACCGAGTCCCAGCGCCGCCTGATCGTCATCGGCGCCACCGTGCTGATTGCGGCCGTCGCCGGCGTGCAGGCCACGGTCGCCCACAACCCCGAGCCCCGAGCCTCCGAGACCACGGCGGCCGATCCGGCCTACGCCGCCGGCGGCGCGCCGCGCTCCGTCACCTTGCCGGACGGTTTCGATGACTTCCGTCGGATGACGGGCGCGGCCGAAGAGCGGACCGCAGCCCAGCTCTTGGCAGGGCGCAAGCAACTGCCCGGGGGAACGAAGGCCGGGTTCTACGACAGAGGCGGGGATGAGAACCTCGAGTTCGTCGTCTTCCTCCGGAGCGCGGAATGGGACCCCACGATGCACGACGAGAAGGCGACCGAGTCGATCTCGCAGGAGTTCCTCAACTTCTTCACCGGAGCCAAGGCCCGCGACGTGACCGGCTTCGACGCGGGGCCCCACGGCGGGCGCCTCAGCTGCGGCCTCTCACAGGGCGTGGACGGCGACCAGGCCGTGTGTGCCTGGAGCGACGCCACCTCCTTTGCCGCCGTCCGGTTCGTCCGCGACGCCGACCTCGCAGGCGCCGCCAAGACCACCCTCACACTCCGTAACGCCGCCACGCACTGACCGCACCACCGCCCTCACGACGACTCGCTGCATCACGCCTGCTGAGGGCTGTCCCGCAACAGTCGGCGTCAAGGGTGCGGAGCCGCAGCGGCATGAGAGTGCGCCCTCTCCGAAGCTCCTCGGAGCGGTCGCAACCGCACCTCGATCCCGAAATCCTGGCCGGCCGGTCCGGGTCGAGCAGGACCTGAGCCGGCACGAAGTCGCCCGCCGGCTCGGGCTGGGCCACAGCACGAGGAGGAAGCTCGCTCTCCCCGTCGGCCCGAAGGCGCCCGGAGCAGGGGCATGGGCATACCTCGCCGACATCGGCAGGAGGTTGGGAGGGGCTGCGGTTCATCGGGCTCCTGGAGACGGAGTTGGCCGGACGTCTCACCCTTCTGCGGTGAACACGGCGGCCTGCGGCCTGATTCCCGAATTCCGGGTGGCTGCCCGCAGCGTGCGGACTTCTGCAATCGTGGCGGTCACAGCGCGGCAGACGCCTGACAGCCGCCCGATAGTGAGATGGGGCTTGCGCCGTGCCAGGACGCGCCGACAAACCGAACGAGGCCGGGACACCAGAGATCAGCACTCCCCTGTACCAGCTGAAGGCCGAGTTCTTCAAAACCCTCGGCCACCCGGTCCGCATCCGCGTCCTGGAACTCCTCAGCCAACGCGAACACGCCGTCTACGAACTGCTCAACGAGGTCGGTGTGGAAGCCGCGGCCCTGTCCCAACAGCTTGCCGTGCTCCGCAAGGCGAACCTCGTCCACGCCCGGCGCGAGGGCGTCAGCGTCCACTACCGGCTTGCCAGCGATGAGGTCGCCGAACTCCTGCGCGTTGCCCGCAACATCTTGACCGGCGTCCTCCAGGGGCAGGCCGACCTGCTGGCCGACCTGACCTCACGCCCGCACCGATAGCGCCGGGCCGCGCCTTCCGCACTGTCGGCCGACTGCCCGCCCTGGTCGCCCTCCACCTGGATCACGTCAATCCCACCCGAAGTTGGCCAATCCTCCACGGGCGGGCCCCGATCATGGGTAGCGTCACGCTCAGCGCACGCGAACTCACCGGAAGGCGACGTCATGGCCAACGTGGACACGGCCCTCAAGGACATCATGACCAGCGTCGAGGGGACCCTCGGGGCGGCACTGGTCGACTACAACAGCGGGATGGCGCTCGGAACCGCCGGCGGCGGACGCGACCTCGACCTCTCCGTCGCCGCCGCGGGCAACACGGACGTCATCCGCTCCAATGCCCGCACCATGGAACACCTCGGACTCACCGACGCGCTCGAGGACATCCTGATCACCCTCGGCAACCAGTACCACCTCATCCTCCTGTGCACCGGACGGGGCAAGGAAACCCTGTTCCTCTACCTCGTGCTCGACAAGCGCAACGCCAACCTGGCCATGGCCCGGCACCAGCTCCGGCGCATCGAAGCCGAGCTCGAAATCTGACGACACTTCCATTCCCTATGGCCAAGAGTTGCAATTTTTCGCAACTCTCCACATCGACATGTCCGGGAGTCTGCAAACCCCTGAGGTAGCCGCCGACCACCCCCGTCGGCCCTCGCGGGTCTGCGATGACCCTCAACACGTGCATCAACATGCCGGTGCCGGGCAGCCGGCGGCCCTGAGCGACGCCGCGGACGCTCTGCGGTCGCCGTCCCGAACGGTCCGCGGCCTCGCGGACGGGCATGCATCCACCACGGTGCGCGCTCCGGGGCTCGCCGGAATCGGGGCCGGATCGCAGCACACGTAAGCCGTCGATCACGGACACCCGGCCCACAACTCCGGTGCTCGGTGGCTACCCGGGCATGGGGCCGGGCACTACCGGTGGCAGGCTCGCGGTCCCGGCCGTGACAGGCGAGCCGAGCGTGCCCTCCGAGCAGAGGCCGAAGACAGTGATGTCCACCGGGAAGCTACCCGTGTTCCTGCCGACCGACCATTGCAGCGGCCGGCTGGGACGGCGGAGGCAGTCACGGAGGCCGCCGCACCGTCGACTGCCGGTGCCGGTGCGGGTGCCGGTGCCGGTGCCGGTGCCGGTGCCGGTGCCGGTGCCGGTGCCGGTGCCGGTGCCGGTGATCGGGGAGGAGGGGCTGTGACCAGCGCTCCACACCTGCTGACCGAGGACCGTCCGGAGTACGAGCGGATCCTCGACGAGGCATTGCGGACGGCCTCCGACCGCCCGGAGTTGGCCGCCGTGGGCGAACGGCTCACTGCGGAACAACTGCGCACCATGGCGATCAACTCCACCGCACTCCTCACGGCGGCCGCAGCGGCCGAGTACGCCCACTACGTGAAGGTCCGCGAAGAACGCCGTGGTGCGGTGTTGCAGCGGCACAGGTCCTCGGACACGGTGCACCCGTCCTCGCGTTCGGCGTCCGCCCCCGCTCCGTCCGTCCCTCCGCGCTCCGGCACGCTCCCCGCGGCCACCGACCGCCCTGCACGGGCCGGTCTGGGCCCGACGGTTCGGCGCGGCCTTCCTGGGTGCCGGGCAGCCCGGCGGCCGCCGTACCGGCGACGGGGTCCCCGCGCCGCGGTGGGCCGCGATGTCCTACGGCCGCCGTCTGCTGGCAGCGCTGCTCGGCCTGAGCGTACGTCCGGCGGCACCGGCACCGGCTGCGGCGGGGCCACCGCGTACCCCCGAGCCGCCGCCGGCCGCCCGCACGCGTCCAAGCAGCAGCGAAACACCGACCCTGGATCCGGCCGAGGCCGGCGGAGCCGGGGTGTTCACCGTCATCGCCGTCCTCGCCCCGGTGCTCTCGGGAGCCTCTGCCGCGCTGTTCTTCCTTGTCGGCCTGGTCCTCGAGGTGGTCAGCAGCGAGTCAGGGCTCGGCCGGACCCTGTTTGACGTTGGTTCGATGTTCGTGGCCGTGGCCTCGGCCTCGATCGTCGTATGTGTGGTCGGTCTGGTGGTCACCGCGCTGCGCAGCGGCCGCGACCGACCCGTGCCAGAGGCCGGGCTCGACGGCGAACCGGTGGACGAGGAGGTGGCCCGGGCCGGAGAAGCCTGGCGGAACGCGCTGCTGGAACGGGGCATCGTGCCGTTCCTCAGCTCAGCCCTCGCCGACCCGGTCGCTCCGCGCGCGGAGACCGATTCCCGCGGTCCCGGCCGCATACCGAACCTCGGCTACAGCCGTCCGGACTTCACCTCCCCCAGTTCGGGCTCCCAGCCCGCTACGGGCTCCCCCTCGGGCTACACCAGACCCGACTTCGCAAGCCCAGAACACCGGCCGGAGTGAGGCGCCGGCTGCGCCGCGCGTCACGCCCGCGGCCTGTCCGCCCTACGTACGGTTGGTTGTGCCCGGCATCGACACGTCGCCGCCGGGCGCGCACCTGGGGCCGCCGTTGCCCACCGGCGGTCAGCGCCTCGGGATCACTGCGCGGAGTACGCCCGGAACGTCGGCGGGGTCGACGAGGACGAGCGCGATGGCCCCGAGCACGAGCACGGGCAGCGTACGGGCGGCCGTCACGAGGACGGCGGGAACGTCGGCTGAGGCCGCACGGTGCAGTGCGTACGCGGCGAGGGCCGCCATGGCGGAGAGGGCGAGGGCGGTCAGGAGCAACGGGGTCATGGACGGGATCCGATCTGTGGCGCCGGGCAGATGCCCGGCCTCGCGCTTTCGCCGGGGAGACCGGCTTGAGGACGGTGTGGGAGTGGATCGATCCGCACTACGACTCCCCGGGCGCCAGGTCGTTCGTCACGGGTTCCCGCTCCTGTCGCGCGCGCTTGCGTGACGTAGACGACAGGGCGGGGGTACGCGCAGCCATGGTCCTGGCCGGGTTCCACCGTCCGCCGCTCGCGTGGTGCCGCCTTTGCTGTTCGGCCGCCAAACGCCGTGCCTTGCGCCGGACCCGCTCACCGAAAGCCACCGGGTCGCAGGCCCCGGCGACAGCAGCAGACTCGGTCCAGGTCGCGCCCTCGCCGTCGGCGTAGGCGAACAGCACCTGTCGTTCTGCCGGATCCAGCCCTCGCAGAACCACATTGAGGCGTTCGTCTTCGAATACCTGGTCGCTCTGTACACGGCCCAGCAGGTCGAGGTCGGTTGCGACCAGGTGGTACAGCGAGAGCCCATCTCCCAGCTCGGCGTCGAGGGACAGGACCCGACCATGTCGGGTTCCGCGTCGCCACAGGGGCACCAGTTGCCGGTGCAGCACGCGGGCCTCGGCCCTCAGGGCAGCAAGCCGCTCGTTCGCCTGCTTGCGCCGATCCACGTTGCGGTACAGGGGCCGGCTCCAGTCCCCGATGACGGCAGTGGAGACAGCCTCACGCCACCGCTCGCTGCGCGGTACCGACAGGACCTTGGACGCGACAAGGTCCAGCTCACGCTCAACGGAACTGCGTGCCTCTGCGACTCCTGTGATCACCATTTGAAGCCGCAGCGCTCGGAGCAGAGGCGAGAACGCGTAGTCCTGTGCCTCGGTCCAGGACCATGGGCGGAAGCCGTCCCGCTCGCGTGCGGGGCGGCTGGTGTCGAACCTGCGACTTGGCTGCGGAACCACGTTGGTTGCTCCTCACTCGATGAAGTACTCACCTCTCGGCGCCCGCACCGCACACGACCGGCAAAGAATCTCGACGACTTGGGAGGGACTCCCGTCCCTCGCTGTGAGACTGCGCCGACGCCGCTGGTCCTGCGCGCTCCTTTGCGTGGTGCTGATGGTGGGACTTCTGCGACGGCCATGGGCGGAACAGTTGACGTACGACATCCAGGGCATGCCTGCCATCACTTGCAGTCGCGAATTGCGTCTGGCCGAGCGCGGCAGCATCCACAACCGCCCCCCGGCCCCTCGGCCGGGTCGGACCGGCCTGTGGGCGCCACCGGGGGTGCGGAGCGTCCTCGATGTCGAGGGCCTGGCGTACGCGGCGGCCGAGCCGGTCGCGGTTATCGCCGCCGTGGAGGTCGGCTCGGGTGGTGCGCCCTCGGCGACCTCCGGGCTCGGACGCGCCGACCGAGCCCGACCGAGCCCGGCCGGCCACGTCACCGCCACGGGCCGCCCCCTCGTACGCACGCCGGTCGCCTCCCCCGCCGACCTGGACGACGTCGACATGCCGGGCGGCGGGACCGCCCGGGAGACCGCCGTCGACCGTACGCCGGTCGCGCAGAAGCGGAGTTCCCGCCCGCGCGGCGTCTCGTGTATTCGTTCGACTGCCCATCGCCGCGGGAGTCGCGCAGCGGCGGCGGGCTTCGCGGCGGGCCTCCAGCAGAATCGTTTCCGCCTCCGCGAAAGTGGAGGTCGTGGGCGCGGTGGATACTCGAATTTCACCGTGGCCACCATCGTCCACCGGCAACAAAATTGCTGGTTAAGGGGCCTGACGGTCACTCGGAGCACCGGGTTCCTGAACGGACCTGTCCTCTCACCGGCGGTGACGCCTCGCCACGCCTGTAGAGTGTGGACTGCCCTCGTGTAGCTCTCGGGGGGTCGGGACAACCGGCCCGCCTTTCCGAGCACTACACGAAAGGCGCCAAGTGAGTGGCGACACCGGCAACACCGACGGCATGCCCAATCCCTCCGGGGAGGACGACGAGCCGAAGCCCTGCCGGGATTGCTCTCGCGGGACGCGATCTCCCCTCGACGTCGTCGGGGTTCTCTTCGGAGATGAGATCGCGGACGGTATCTCGGACTCGGCCATCGAGTTCGGGAAGTGGCTGCTCGAATTTCTGAGCAGTATCTGACCGTTTCCCTTGCCTTGAGGCGCGCCAAAGCCTGAGGGCAGTGATCACGCGAGACAGCCCCATCACCGATACAGCGGCCCCCCTTCTTCATCCAGAACGTCGGAGCAGGGGGGCCGTTGGTGTGTCCGGACTTCGTTGATCATGCCGTGCTTCGTGGTCGACGGGTCCCCGTACGCGCCCTTGCCTACGCGGCGGCGGCCGTGCGTGATGCCGGGATCGCACATCGGAGCGCCTGATAGAGCAAACGTTGCTCGCGAGAATCCTCTGCCCCGACTTGGCTGGCGTCGACCCGAAGGTCGGGCCCTTGTGCCGCGTGGGTGGGCAGCCCCAAGGGTAGGACCGGTCGGGGCGCCTTGGGCTACCGCTCATGGGTCACCAAAGCACTCTGCCCTCAGGCGCGCCAACGCCTAAGGGCAGTGATCATGGGAGACATACCCCACCGATGTGTGCAGCGACCTCTTCTTCATCCACGGAGCAGAGATCGTTGTCATCGCTCTAATGCCTGGGCTATAGAGACGAGAGCCACCGTAACGCACTATGCGACTTCGCTACCACTCCGACAGCCAAGAAGGATGTCGCCAAGAAGACTGTCTGAGAGCCGACTCCAGCGATCTGGACAGGCAAACATGCAGGTCAGCGACTGATGGAGGTTCCCTCTTCGCACAGGCATCTCCACTTGTAAGCCGGACTGCTGCCTGCGGTGTTAAGAGCGGCGCTACAGCAACTCCAAGAGGATGCTCTCCTCAGCAGCCTCCGGGGCAGAAAACCTCTGCCGTGCAGGCCGCGTCTTCAGGCGAAGTTGCTCCGAAGGAGTCCGTTCGGTCACGTGTGGAGGTTCATCACCGCCTGAACCTGTCTGAGATGCTCCATTCATGAGTACACCACCGGACGGGTTGCCCGTCTACCGAGTCCTGACCGGCCCCGACGACGCCACGTTCTGCCACCGGGTGAGCGAGGCGATTGGCCTTGGCTACGAACTGCACGAAGGCCCCGCCGTCACCTTCAACGGTGAGAACGTCATCGTTGCCCAGGCGCTGATCTGGGCGGCAGGGTCACAGAAGCCTTGAGAGGAGCGTTGGCGGCGCTCGTCGGTGTTGACCTTCACGTTGGTTGAAGCTCGATGATGGCGCGGTGCCAAATGATGATCTGATGCCGATCGGCGTCTTCGCGCAGCGCAGTGGTCTGACCTCCAGCGCTCTGCGGTTCTACGCCGACTCCGGGCTACTGCCCCCTGCCGAGGTCGACCCGGTCTCGGGATACCGCTACCACAGCGCTCATCAGGTGGCTCGAGCGACCGTGCTGCGACGGCTTCGGGAGATTGGCATGCCCCTCGCTGGTGTCGAGGCGGTACTGGGTTCCGGGGCTGACACGGCATCCCGGCTGCTCGATGAGCATGTCACGAAGGTCGTCGGAGACGCGGTGGCGGCTCAGCAGAATGCTGCCACCATCACGTTGCCGGTTGCTGTCCGAGGACTTCCCGGACTATCGCCTGATGTTCGCGTCACTGGGTGAGGTCAGCACCCGCGTGACGGTCTCGAAGGATCTGCTTCTGAGAAACCTGGAAGAACATCCCGGTGAGCACGTCGGGCTCCAACCTGGGACGTCCGGGCCCTGGACGCCGCCGATGCCGTCACCTGGCCGAAAACTACCGCCGACTCGGTTCCTTCGAAGCCGCCACCGAGCACATCAACGCGGCCGAAGAACACGCCCCCACGCTTCCTCAGAATGCTTACGGTGACCTTCTTCGTGGCGCCATCCAAGAGGTCGCTGAGGCCATCGACAGGCGGGACCGCACACGGCGAGCCACCCGCTGGGCGCGCGCCGGTCACCCCCGCCACACGGGCGAATCCGTGTTGGGTGAACTCCGGCCGGGTAAGCACACCGCATTGCCGGCCGTCGCGGTACGCCCAGCCGAACCTGATCAGGCCGAGCTCCTTGACGATGCGGCAGGCGGTCAGGACCCGGGGAAATCGCCGGCCGCTGTGGACGATGCCTCCTTCCCTGCCAAGACGCTCGCCGCCTTGCGGGACATAGGTGCGCGCGGTGAGCGACCGGCTGCTGTACGGCTACGGGCCCCCAGACGGGCATGACGCGACACCCGTAGAGGTCATCTGAAAGGCGGATCGCGGATGAGGCCGGAGCAACTGGTCAAGAACGCGTACGCCGATGTCTGGGGGTCTGTGTCGCCCCCGGTCTACGAGACGGCCCGCCTGGTCTCCCTGGCTCCCTGGCTGGAAGGGCACCGCCACCGGGTCGAGTTCCTGCTGAGCCGGCAAACCGCCGACGGCCACTGGGGGCCCTCGGGCAGCGTTGGGCTCGTACCCACGCTCAGTGCCGTGGAAGCACTGCTGGTCCTCCTGCGCAGCGGCGAGGGAACAGCCGCAGACCTGGGTCGTGAACGCGTGGACGCCGCAGTCGTGGCGGGTCTGCGCTGCCTCGCGCGCCACGGGTTCGTGGACGACGCGCTGGTGGACACCGCGGCGCACGAACTCATCATCCCGGCCCTGGTGGAGAGCATCAATCAGCTGACCCGCCCCACCCACCAGCCACTCCTCATGCCCGCGGGACTGCGCCCGGAACTGCGGACACAGGTCAGACAAAAGGTCGGCGAAGCAGGCGTGGTCGCGTCCAAGCTGCAGCACGCCTTCGAGGCCTTCGCGGACGAACAGACCGCACTGCTGCTACCTGATGCTCCCGCTCTCGTGGGCAGTTCGCCCGCGGCAACGGCGGCCCGGATCGGCTTGAGTGGAGGGCCTGAACAGTCCCCGGGCCGGACCCGTGCCCTCGCCGACCTCGTGCGTCACCATCATGGGCTGGTCCCGTCGGTAACCCCTACCGCTCCCTTCGAGCGGTTGTGGATCCTTGCGATCCTCCTCACCGCCGGCTGCGCGGTGGGTGACCCCACGAGCCATGTCGAACAGGTCCACGGGCTCCTGGGACCGGACGGAGCGCCCGGCGTCGACGGACTGCCGCCGGACGCCGACGACACTGCCACCGCGCTGACCCTGCTCGGCCTCCTGGGCGAGGCACGGGACCCCTCCGTACTGCGCCGGTTCGAAACGCCCACCCATTTCGCGTGCTACCCCGGCGAGGACACGCCCTCTCCCACGGCCAACGCCCATGTCCTCGAAGCCCTCGGACCGTACCGGCAGCACACCGGCCACGGCCGCCGCCCCTGGACCTACCGCGCGAGCGCCAAGGTCGTCTCGTGGCTGTGCCAGACGCAGGCGGAGGACGGCACGTGGAGCGACAAGTGGCACTCCTCCCCCTTCTACGCTCTGTACTGCTGCGCCCCGGCCGGGGGCGACCGGGATCTCCTCGGCCTGGCCCGGGCTTTCCTGCTCGGCACCACGCGATCCGGCTCTGTGGCAGGACAAGGACCGCTACGCTCCCCACGCCGTCGTACGGGCTGTGGTGACCGCCGCACTGGAGGCCACCGACCGCCTGCTGATCACCGCACCGGGCTCCGCACTGTCGATCAGCGACGCCCTCGACGCTGTCAGCGACCATTTCGGCCGTCCGCCGGGGCAGCCGCCCGCGGCCCGGGCAACGGAGATCGCTCACGCCACCCGGTCCTGGGTCCAAGGTCACCAGGGGATGTCCCAGGCCCTCATCCCGTCCCTTTCCGCAGTCGTCACCGGGGCCCATCCCGACCTGAAAGCACCGGAGTTGGAGCTTCTCATGCGGGCTCTGATGTGGATCTACGCCTTGGATGACCTGTTCGACACGGCCGGCTTGGCCACCCACGAGCTCCGGGAACACACCCCTGGCCCTGATCCTCCTGGACGATCTTTCCGCCCAACACGTCCTGCCGCAGCTGAGCGAACTGGGGACGCAGGAAAACGTGTGCATCCGCCTGGCCAATGACCTGGCCACGCACCGCCGCGAACGCGAAGAAGGCGGCATCAACGCCGTACGCCTCCGCCAGGACGCGGCCACCTCCTGCGGGCTCGACCCGCGCCGAGCACTCGCCGAAGCCGAAACGCAGGTGGCACGCGACCTGCGCTGGGCGATGACCAGACTCAATGCACTCGCCATGACACAGCACACCGAAACCGGCCGCCCCGAGCGCACTCTGCTCGGCATCACCCGTGCGACCTGCGCCCAGTACGGACACGTCGATTTTCGGTCGGACTTCACGTGAGCCGCGCCGAGTCGGCAGGCTCCACGCACATCCCGGACGATACCTCCGTCACGGGGCTAAAAGTAGGATAGGGGAACTAATAGGCGATTGGAGCCGAAATGAGAGACCGGCAGCTTGAGTTGAAGGAGTTCTTGCGCTCGCGGCGCGCCCGGATCACTCCCGAGATGGCAGGTATCGGGCGGGGAACGGGATTCAGCGGAAGGCGTCGGGTGCCGGGCCTTCGTCGAGAAGAACTGGCGCAGCTGGCCGGGGTGAGTATCGACTACTACGTACGTCTGGAGCAGGGTCGCGGGGGGCAGACGTCGTCGGAGGTCCTCGAGGCTCTGGCCGATGCGCTACGGCTCGATGCGTTCGAGCGGGCCCACCTGTTCGCCCTGGTCCGGGGAGAGGAAGTGCGTCTGCCCGCCGAGCAGGAGCAAGGCGTGCGTCCGGGGGTGCAGGCACTGCTCAAGGCGTTCGGACATGTTCCGGCCTATGTGATCGGCCGACGTCTGGAAGTCCTGGCCTGGAACGACCTCGCTCGCATGCTCATCGCCGACTTTCCGGTGCTCGGGGAGGAACAGCGCAACCTTGCCCGGCTCACGTTCCTCGACACCTCGGCACGTCAGCGATACGTCCACTGGCAGAAGAAGGCCCTGGACACGGTGGCATTTCTCCGCTTCGACCTCGGGCGCCACCCGGATGATGTCCGACTGCGCGCCCTGCTTGAGGAGTTGCGGGCGGGGAGCGGGGATTTTCGGCGGATGTGGTCCCAGCACGACGTACGAAATGTCACGCACGGATCCAAGCCTCTGTACCACCCGCTGGTGGGCACCCTGCAGGTGTCGTTCGAGACGTTGAGGTTGCCCGACGACCCGGACCAGGCAGTCGTCGTCTATCTGCCGGAGCCCGGCACATCGGCGGCCGTCGATCTGGAGCTGCTCGCGGCCAAGGGCGAAATCCACGGGTGAGGGGGTGGTAGTGCCATTCCCATGACGGCGCCGCCCATGCATGGCGTTCCTGGGAAAAGGAGGGTCTGGGCGGCCTGGTACATCGGCGGCAGGGTGGTTGTCACCGCCGCCGAAAGGGTGGCGGGACCACAGTGAGCGCCGTGCGCGCAGCACGGGGCCGCTGAGCCGCAACGGCGCCGCCTCCGTTCGACCACGGGTGGTCGAACGGGTCACAGGCAGGCACCTGAAAGTTCCGGCTCGGCAGAACCGCAGAGGAGAACGCCATGACCTATCACGTGCTCGTTCAGTTCGATGTTCCGCCCGGCAAGCGCGATGACTTCTTGGTCGCCGGCCTCTTCGACGCTGCGGGTTCCCTGGCCAACGAACCGGGAACCCTGCGCTTCGAGGTCATCCGCGACGAGGACAACCCGAACCGCATCTACCTGGACGAGGTCTACGCCTCACGCGAAGCGTTCGAGGAGCACTGCGGCAACCAGACCATCAAGAGCTTCTACGAGATGGTCGACTCCTACGCCCAGGGCCCGAACTTCCTGTTCAAGGGCCACCGGGCGGAGGAGTCGACGCAGGCCTGATCCGCGAAGCCGGCGCGGCCCGGACCGGCGCCCGGCCGGCCGAGGTCGAGGCCGGGCGGAGCCGCCGGGCCGCTCAGGGGGCCCGGGCATCGAGGGCCGGCCGTCATGCGGCCCGGCGGGCTCCGTAGCAGATTCGGCAGGTGATGCGCCGGGCCTGGACGGGCGAGGAGCTCCGTCCCATGCCTCCCGCGCGGTGCACGTCGCGCCCGGTGGTGATGCTGTGCTGCCGGCACAGGGCCGCGCCGCACCCGGTGCAGATCGCCGTCGCCACCGCGGTGTGCCCGGATGCGGCGCAGTCGAAGCACCCCATCAGGCTGTGAGCGGGGCGTGCCGCCGCAGGAGCCTGAGGAACTCCCGGAAGAGCTGCGGGTTTTCGGACCAGTCGCGGACGCTGACGAGATTGCCGTCGACAACGGGAGCCGCGTCGACGAACGTGCCGCCGAGGTTGAGCCTCTCCACCTTCGGGGCGGCGATGGTGACCTGGTAGCCCTCATCGGTCAGGCGTTGCAGGCCGTACAGCGGTTCCAGATCTTCCGTGGCGTCACCGGCGACGACGAGGATCTTCGGGGCGGACATAGAGGTGTTGTTCCTCTCGTTGGGGGCCGCCGGAAGCGGCGGGGAGGGACGGGCGGCAGAACGGCTGGGGCGGGACGGTGCCGGGGATGCGCACGCGTCTGAGGGAAGGGCGCACCCGCCGCTCCGGGTCAGGGCGCGGGGACACCGCAGGAGGCGGTGGTTTGGCGCCGATCGGTCTGGCCTCCGGTGTTCTTGGCGTACTCGGCCTCGTAGTCGGCCATCGCGTCCATCAGGGGCGCCCACTCGCAGGTGGGGTCGTAGCGCAGGCCGAGCCACTGGTCCACCAGGGTCAGGGCGTGGTGGAGGCTCACGCTCATCTGCCCGATGGTCATCACCTGGGCGTTGTTGATGAGGACCGAACCCTCCACCTGGTACGCGTCGTTGACGGTCACGGCACGGATGCCGGGGACAAGACCTGCGCTGATGGCCATGCCGAGGCCCGTACCGCAGATCAGCAGGGCTCGGTCCGCCTCTCCGTCGGCGACGATCTCAGCGGCGTCCACGGCGATGTGCGGGTAGCCGGTGTTGGCGTCCTTGACGACGCCGACGTCCCGCACGGACGCGACGCGCTGGTCGTTGCCGAGGAATTCCTTGATGGCTTCCTTGTATTCGAAACCACGGAAATCACTTCCGATGACAATGCGCAGTCGGCTGCTCATGACGTTCCTTCACACAGGGGTTGATTTGCCGGGCGGTCTCGGCGGTCGATTCCGGTCTCTTTCCCGCGGTGCATCCACTCTGCGGACTCATGCGCCCGAAACCAAGTCCCCAGGTACGCCTGCTTCTTCCCTCGGTTCAGGAAAACCAGTCTGCGTCATCCGTGGGTACATCGATCCTGGGTCTCCTGGTACCAGCCTCGGCACACGGCATGATGGGGGTATGGATCGTCGATCGGAATTGCGTGAGTTCTTGCGTTCACGACGGGCCCGGGTACGGCCCCAGGACGTAGGCATAAAGGGATACGGTGCTCGCCGCCGGGTTCCGGGGCTGCGCCGCGAGGAACTGGCTCAGCTCGCCGGTGTGAGCGTGGACTACTACATACGTATGGAACAGGGACGCGGCGGCAAGGTGTCCACCGAGATCCTCGACGCCGTCGCCCTGGCGCTGCAACTGGACGAGACCGAAAGGCAGCACCTGCACTCCCTCGTGCTCTCCGGCAGCGGCACCACCAAGACGAAGGCGGACTACACCGCACAGCAGCAGCACGTCAGACCCGGCCTGCGGTGCATCCTCGACACTCTCGAAAACGCGCCCGCCTATGTGGTCGGCCGCCGCCTGCAGATCCTCGCCTGGAATGACCTCGCCCGCGTGCTCATCGCCGATTTCCCCAGCTTGCCGCTTGAGCGTCGCAACCTGGCACGTTTGACGTTCCTCGATGAGACGGCGAGACAGCGGTACGTCAACTGGCAGAAGAAAGCCGATGACACGGTGGCCTTTCTTCGGGTCGACGCGGGCCGCCATCCACACGACGACGAGGTGGTGCGGCTGATCGCCGAACTCTCCGAAAAGAGCGAGGACTTCCGCCGCATGTGGGCCGACCACACCGTCCGCGACGAAACCCACGGCCACAAGCCCCTTTACCACCCGGCCGTCGGCGAACTCGACCTGTCCTTCGAGACCTTCCGCATCCCCGACGACCCGGACCAGGCACTGACCGTCTACGCCGCCGAACCCGGCTCACCAGCCGCGAGCAGCCTGCGCGCCCTGGCAGCCAAGGCGCGGGCCGGAGAATCGTTCGCAGAGGTCGTCTAGAAGGGTTCAGCGGCCCGCAGGAGGTACGGCGGCAGGTACGGGGACTCGACGCGAATGGCCCATCCTCGGCGGCGGGCGTGGCAGGCCAGCGCGAGGACGTCGAGGTTGACCGAGACCTCCGGATGGTCGGCGCGGTCGGCGACCTCGTAGTAGGCGCGGTGGGCTTCGAGCGCGTCGGCCAGGGCCAGGTTGAAGCTCTCCTCGTCACCCTCCACGAGCTGCGACAGCAGCACGGCCGGCGGCATCGCGAAGCCCCAGTCCTTGGCCCTCTCGGCCTCATGCAGCGCGCGCTCCGCGGCCGCCTCGGGCTCGGTGCCCGTCAGGTAGGCGTGGAGGGCCACGCGGTACGCGGTGAACGCGGAGCCGTCCGGGCGGGCGAAGGCGGGGCCGGTGAGGACCAGCGGGGCGAGGTCCTCGCGGACGCCGGTGATGAGGGCGAAGGCGGCGGCCGTCTGCCAGTATCCGGCACCGGCTTCCGCGCCCCGCTTGGCGGGGTAGCGCAACGTGCGCCCGCCGATGGCCACCTCGGCCTCGGAATCCGGCCCGGCCAGCGCGATGCGGAACAGCGCCGCCCCCATCTGAGAGGCCAGCCGAAGGGTGGCGAGCTGGGCGTCCGTGACGGCCGTGTCCTCGCCGGGGTTCCCCGCCCGCCACTGGAACAGGCGCTCCTGATCGCCCAGGAGGCTGCCCAGCCGCCCGACGGAAAGGGGCTCGCCGCCGACGGGAGCGAACGCCTCCTGGAGGTGCTCCTCGTACACGGCCTCGATCCGCGCGATCCCCTCCCGCTCGCAGGAGGGACGTTCCACCACGAGCGGGCCCGCGGCGAGCTCGGCGACAGCGTCCGGCCGCCTGTTCCGGCCGAGCCCCGCGACCCGCGGGCCCCTGGTCTCGAAACCGGTGACCAGCGCGTGCGGGAGGTAGTCGGTGTCAACCGCCGGCGCCCAGCCGAGCGTCCGGTACGCGATCGCGGCCAGCGCGATGGGCACGAGCGGGAGCAGGCTGCTCGGTGAGGCCGCCGGGCCGTGCAGGGCGCTGTATCCGACCAGGAGCTCGGCCAGGGCGGCATCGAAGCCCTGCCGGTCCTCGGCGGACAGCGCGCGCAGCGTTCGCAGGGCCAGGCCGTTCGGCTGGTCCAGGAGGGGCTCGTCCGTTTCCGCCGCACGGGTACGGATGCGGTCAAGAGCGGCGTCCACGGCAGTCAGCTTGGCCTGCGCGCTCGGCGGGTACACCCCGTCGCCGGCGTCGTCCAGGACTACGGCCGTCAACCCCGTGGCGAGCTCGCCGAGGGGCGTTCCCTCCGCCTGTTCTGCGAACTTCCGGCGGGCGAAGGTGAACTCCTCACCGTGCCACTTGGCCTTGTCCCTGAGGACCGCCAGGCACAGCGCGTCGATCCACTCCCCCGGTGTGACCTCCTCCTCGGGGGCGTCGGCACCCGGGTCGTAGTTCATGCCGAAGTTCACGTACTCCAGGAAGACGTTGAAGCTGCAGTGCGGGTGGTACGCCGCGTACGCGACGGCGCCGGCCGCGGCCTCCGAGGCGTCCTTGAGGGCGACCCTGGCCTCTGCGGTGTCGAGATCGGGCGTCTCGGCGGAGAGGGCGCCCAGGTAGTCGAGGAACTCGTCGGCGATCGACTGCCATTCGTAGGTCGCCATGCGGCCGGCCCTCGACATCGAGTGCACTTGGCGCCCGATGCGGTTCGTGAAGTCCTCGCGCGCTGCCGACATGGCGGCCCCGCCCACCTGGTGACGCTCTATTCGCACTGCCCTGCTCCCTGATCGATTTCGGTATCAGCCTAGGTGCAGGGTCCGACAGGCCGGCGATGGGCGTTCACGTCACCAGGCTCAGGGATGTTTCCGCGATGCCCAGCCGGACGCTCTGGCCACAGGTCAGTTGCAGGGCGTCGCTCTCCATTCCGTCGCCGAAGACCACGATCCGGTCCGACTCCACGGTCAGCGTCAGGCCTTGTCCCTGCTCCAGCTCGCCGGCGACCCTCGTCGTGCCGGTCGCGGGGGACGGCCAGGCCTCGCGCACGAACCACAGGAGCCGCCGGTCGCGGGGTTCGGGCAGCCCCACGGGGCTGCCGCGCTCCAGCCACAGGGAGCGCAGCCAGCCGGTGGCGCCCGTCCCGGTGCCCACCAGCACCCCGGAGGATGCCTGGGCCTCGCCCGGCCCCGTCTCGCCTTCGGAGCCCAGTCGGTAGCGGGCCGTCTGGTGGCCTGGCGAACCCAGGTAGATCTCGTTCAGCGCGAGGAGGCGCTGGGTGTCGTCGGCCACGGCCTCGACCATGGTCAGCTCTTCCACCCGGCCCCCGGCCTCGGCCGCCGCACGCAGCAGGGCGGCCGCGTCGGTGCACCGGTGGCGGACCAGCACCCCCGGGTTGCGGCCCGGGTCGGTGTCGATGCCCACCACCGGCTGGCCGCGCAGGTACTTCGCGGTGTTGGCGACCAGGCCGTCCTGGCCGACGACGACCACCACGTCCTCCGGGGCGAACAGGAAGCGGTCCAGGTCCGCCCGCTCCACCCGGGAGCTGCGCCAGGTGAGCGGGACGGCCGCCGCCACATCCCGCAGCGCCTGCCGCGTACGGTCGTGGCGGCGGAACACCTCGTCGATCGACCGGCCCCGGCTGGAGAGGAAGAACGCGGCCTGGCCGTGCGTCCCGTGCCGGGCGAGCAGTTCCTCGTACTCGGTCCTGCGGTGCACGAGCACCGCCCGCGGGGCCAGGCTCACGCGTCCGCGCCGCCTTCCGGGCGTCCGAGCCTGCTGAGGAGCCCGGTGAGGACGTCGGGAGAGAGCGTGATGCTCTCGATCCGCGGCAGGTTCTCCGCCAGCCGGGCCACCGCGAGGGCCTGCAGCGTGCCCGGGGCGGCTTCGTCGTGCACGCGCAGTCATGCGGCCTGGACCTCGGCGCGCGCGGCGCCCGTCTGGCGGGCCGCCTCGGCGTCGGCGCGGGCCAGGCTGACCTTGCGGGCCGCCTCGGCCTGCGTCCTCACGGCGTCGGCCGCCGCCTTCTCCTCGGCCTCGCGACGGGTGTTGGTGCCGCGCTGCTCGACCAACTGCTCTTCTCGGCGGGCGAGTTCGATCTGGCTGGCGAGTTCGTTCTCGGCGATGGCGCGCTCCCGCTCCACGGCGACGGCCCGCCGTTCGTAGGTGGCCCGGTCCGCCTCCTGCTGGATCTGCTCGCGGGCCGGGGTGCGCAGGGCGCGCTCCACCTCGGCCTCGGGGCGGATCGCCACGACCCGCACGGCCACCACGTCGATGCCGGTGGCCGGGAGCCTGGGCTCGGCGGCGAGACCGTCCGCGACCCGTCCCCGTACGGAGGCGACGCCGTCCACCAGGGCGACGGCCAGCGGGGTGCGGGCCAGTACGTCGAGCGTGTGCTGCTGCGCGGTCTCGGTGAGGAGCGTGGCGATCTGCTCCAGGGGCGCGCCGCGCCAGCTCCCGGTGTCCGGGTCGACGGAGAAGTCGAGCCGTTCCGCGGCCTCGGCCGGGTTGCTGATCCGGTAGGTGACGGTGGCCTGTACGGCAACGTCCTGGAAGTCGGACGTACGGGCGTGGAACGCCATTGCCAGCTCGCGGTCGTCGACGGGCACTTCGGAAAGGGCCGCCGACAGCGACCGGTACCAGAAGCTGAGCCCCCGCCCGTCGTGAACGAGACGGCCCCGCCTGTGGTGGCGGATGTGGGCGGTGGGCGCGGAGCGCAGATGGCGCCAACCGAAGCGCCGGGTGATGTCGGCCATGGCGAACCCCCTTCATTTCGTCAGTACGACGATAAGGAAAGGATCCGATATCGTCAAGAGGACGAAAAGAGGCGTGGCTGCCCGGCGGCAGGATCGGGTTCTGGCACGCTGGTCGGGTGAGCGGGAACGCAGGGGCGTCGGGTGAACGGTTTCGGGATCGGCGCGAGCACAAGTACGGATACGACTTCCTCGATGAGGTGCTGGTGCGTTGCCCGCGGTGTGACGGGTGCGCCGCCGTCACGCCCTACCCCGGCATCCCCACAGGGGAGACGGCGGCCGGCCCCTGGATCCTGGACCTCGATCGGCGACTGCTGTGCACGGAGTGCGGCTACTTCAGGGATCAGGAGGGGCGGAAGGCCGGTTCCGGCGGCACGGACGGCACGGACGGACCTGTCGATCCCTACTGCCAGCGACCGCTGTGGTTGCAGGCGAGCTGCTGTGGCCACGTGCTGTGGGCGTACAACGGGCGCCATCTCCATCTACTGGAGACTTACGTGGCGGCCAAGCTGCGTGAGCGCGGAGAGCCTGCGCCGGGGGCTCCGACGAGTCTGGTCGAGCGGCTTCCCACCTGGATGAAAACCGCGAGGAACCGGACCGAGGTCTTGCGGACGATCAGGCGCTTGAGTTCCACGCTGCCCGCTGGTGGGTGAGCGACGGCCACTCCATCGTCGTCCGAGCCAACGGATGGCCAGCACATGGCCGGAACGGAAAATGTTTTCCGCTGACGCCTATCGAAGGGCCGTTCACTGGGAATGCTGCGTGTAATCTCCCGCCCGTGCCCGGCGCTCACACCGCGCCGCCCGGGCGGGCCTTCCGTTCTGAGCATTCGGGAGGTACTACGCCATGCACTCATCCCCCACCTCGTCGCCGGCCCCCAGCCGCCGCGACCTCCTCACCGGCCTCGGCCTGGCCGCTGCCGCCCCGCTCGTCCTCGGCATCACCACCCGCCCCGAACGCCCTACCGGCCCGCAGCTCCCGGTCGGCCCGGTGGTCCTGCTGCGCGGCGCCTCGCTGGCGCTCACCATGGATCCGGCCCTCGGCAGCGGCCCCCTCGGCTCCGTCGAGAACGCCGATGTACTGATGCGGAACGGCACCATCGCCGCCGTCGGCAGAAACCTGCGGACCCCGCCCGGCACCTGGATCGTCGATGCTTCGGGCAAGTTGGTCATGCCGGGGTTCGTCGACACGCACACCCACCTCTGGCAGGCGGTGATCCGCGGAGGCTGCACCGACGGAGACCTGTTCGGCTGGTTCAGCCGATGTACCAACCCCCAGCGGAACCGGCTCACCCCCGAGGCCGTGCACAGCTGCGTACGCCTCGCCGCCCTCGACGCCGTCCAGTCGGGCGTGACCACCCTCGTGGACTGGGTGGACATCTTCTCGTACGACCTCATCGAGAGCTACGTACGGGCCTTGGCCGGCACCGGAGTGCGGTTCACCTACGCGATGTTCCCCTCCGAGGCCGACCCGGCGCTGGTCACGAAGGTGAAGAAGGAACTCGTCGACCCCGCTCCGCTCGCCGGCTTCCAGGTCGCCACGCACGCCGCGCGCCCCGTCCAACACCTCAACCACGCGCACTGGGAGGCCGCCCAGGACCTCGGAGTCATGCTCAACTCCCATGTCCTGGAGCGCCCCGAGCAGCGCGCCGACGACCCCATCGGAGTCCTCGCCGACATCGGCGCCCTCGGTCCACGGCTCTTGATCAACCACGCGATCCACCTGACCGACGACGAGATCGCCGCCGTCGCCGCGCACGATGTACGTGCGGCCCATTGCCCGCTCAGCAACATGCGGCTGGCTTCGGGCATCATGCGGCTGTCCGAGTTCGGACGGCGGGGCGTCAAGGTCGGCCTCGGCCTGGACGGCGGGACCAACGACAGCTCGGACTTCCACGCGCTGATGAAGACGGCCATCGGGCTTCAGCGCGCCCGCGCGACGGAAGCCGGGATCTTCCCGCAAGTGCACGACGTCCTGCGGATGGCCACGCTGGGCGGCGCCGAAGCCCTCGGGATCAGCGACCGGGTGGGCTCCCTGACCCCCGGAAAGCGTGCCGACGTGGTGGTCGTCGATCCGGCCGCCCTGAACTTCGCGCCGCGCTTCGACTGGGTCGGGCAGACCGTGTACAACGGGCGGCCCGAGAACGTCGACTCGGTGTTCGTCGACGGACGGCCCCTCAAGTTCGACGGCCGGCTCGTGGACGTCGACACGGACCGCGTCGTGCGGGAGGCCGAAACGGCCGCCGCCCGGCTCCGCGCGGCCGGCTGAACCCCACCGGCCCCGCCGCGGTCGGCGCGGCTCGGCATCCGCCCGGCCGCCGGGTACCTCCGACCGGTGATCGGGATTCCACCGGAGCCGGTCCTGTTCACGACGTATCCGGCCGGGATCGCGAAACCGGCGTCGGTCACTGCGATCACCGGGTTCGCGACCCCGGCTCCCGGAGCGCCCGTCGACGTCACGCACGCCACGGTCCCCGGCGGTGGCCGGGCGTCCCTCACGTTCGGCGGCTACGCCCAGCCGGCACCGGCCACGACAGGACCGCTCGACCACGTCGTGCTACAGGTGGCGCACCACGAGGAGGGAGACGTGCAGTCGGTGAAGATGTCGGTGGACTTCCCCGGCAGCACCTGCACCGGCGTCGACAACTCACTGAACGTACCGGTCCGTCTCGGCGCGAGCGGTCCGGTGACCGACCAGGTCGACCTGGCACCGTGTGGCCTGACCCAAGCCTCCCAGCTGGCCGGGCTGACCGTGGCCTACACCGTCGCCGCCGGGAACGGGGGCACGACCGCGCACCTCGGCGGCACCCGGGTCGACCTGCTGTCCGGCCCGCTCGTCAAGGCCGCCGTGTCCTTCGACGGCCGCACCAGCACCGTCAAGCAGTGGACGGTCCTGCCATGAGCGACCACCCCACCTTGGAGACCACCATGCCCGGGCCGACTTCCGCAGGCATCGACCACCTGCTCAATGAACTGTCGGAGCGGGGCGGCAGCGACCTGCTGCTCACCGCGGGATCGGCGCCGTTCCTCCGCGTCGACGGCGCCCTGCGAGCCGTCGAGGGGTCCGCGCTGACCGAGCCGGAGGCCGATCGCCTCGTGACCGGGGTGCTGGGCGAGGAACTCACGGAACGGTTCCGCCGGGAGAAGCAGGTCGACTTCGCGTTCAGCTGGGGCGAGAGGGCCAGGCTGCGCGGGAACGCCTTCGTGCAGCGCGGCACGTCGGCGCTGGCGCTGCGGATCATCCCGTTCGGCGTACCGACGTCCGAGCAGCTCGGGCTCCCCCCGGTCGTCATCGGGTGGGCGGGCATGCCGCGCGGCCTCGTGCTGGTCACGGGGCCGACCGGGTCGGGGAAGTCGACGAGCCTGGCAGCGCTCCTCGACTGGGTCAACACGCACCGGTCCGTGCACATCCTCACCATCGAGGACCCCATCGAATACCTGCACCGGCACAAGCGCTCGGCGGTCAACCAGCGTGAGGTCGGCACCGACACCGACTCGTTCCCCGCCGCTCTGCGTTCGGCGCTGCGCGAGGATCCCGACGTCCTGCTCCTCGGCGAGATGCGCGACCCGGAAAGCATCTCCGCGGCCCTGACCATCGCCGAGACCGGGCACCTGGTGTTCGCCACCCTCCACACCAACGACACGTCGCAGACGCTGGACCGCATCGTCGACGTGTTCCCGGCCGAGCAACAGCCCCAGATACGCCTGCAATTGGCGCACACCCTGGTCGGCGTCCTCAACCAGACGCTCATCCCACGGACCTACGGGGGCCGGGTCGCGGCCTTCGAGGTACTGGTGGGCACCTCGGCGATCCGCAACCTGATCCGCGAGGGCAAGACCCGCCAGATCCGCAACATGATCGCGACAGGCCACCGCGACGGCATGCGGACCCTCGAGACCAGCATCAACGGCCTCATAGCGACCGGCGCCATCACGTACGAGGACGCCGTACGGCACACGGCCCACCCGGAGGACATCCAGCGCCCGCACATCCCGATCGCCCGCACCTGACCGCCGACAGCCGCACATGTTTCCGTCACGTTCGAAAGGGCGATAACCGTCTCGATGTTGCACGTGTGACGGCCGGGGGCGCGCAATGAAGTACGACCTGTCCGGCCGCCTCGTCATAGGGCTCGCTTCCAGCGCGCTGTTCGATCTCACCGAGTGCGACGCCGTGTTCCGGGAGCAGGGTGAGGATGCGTATCGGGCCTACCAGGAAGCGCATCTGGAAGTCGTCTTGGACAAGGGCGTGGCCTTCGCCTTCGTTCGGCGCCTGCTGGCGCTCAACGACCTGGTGGATCCCACCGATCCGCTGGTCGAAGTCATCATCCTGTCGCGCAACGATCCGGACACCGGGCTCCGTGTCATGCGTTCCATCGCGGCGCACGGCCTGCGGATCAGTCGGGCCGTCTTCCAGCAGGGCCGGTCCCCCCACCGGTTCATGCCGGCCCTGAACATGTCCTTGTTCCTCTCCGCGAACGATTCCGACGTTCGCGAGGCGGTGGCCGACGGGATGCCGGCAGGGCACGTGCTCAAGACGGAGAGAGTCGATGACGACGCCGATCAGGAGCTCCGCATCGCGTTCGACTTCGACGGCGTGCTGGCGGGCGACTCCTCCGAACGGGTCTTTCAGGACGCCGGCCTCGACGGGTTCCGCGCACATGAAGTGCGCAACACGGCCACCGCTCACGACCCCGGCCCCTTGAAGGAGTTCCTCGCGGGCATCAACCGCATCCAGGGCCGCGAAGAGGAGGCCCGCCGCAAGGATCCCGCCTACCGGCCCCGGCTCCGGGTGTCGCTGGTCACGGCTCGGGACGCACCCGCTCATGAACGTGCCGTACGGAGCCTCAAGGAGTGGGGGCTGCGCGTCAACGACGCCTTCTTCCTCGGCGGAGTCGACAAGGCCGCCGTCATGCGTGCCCTCGACCCACACATCTTCTTCGACGACCAGGTCTCCCACCTGAACGGCACGGCACCCGCCACCCCCAGCGTCCACGTCCCGTTCGGAGTCGTCAACGCATCTCCTCGGGCACCCGAATGAGCGGCGGGCGGACCTCGGTCCGCACAGCGCTCAGGCCTCGCCGTCCTTCCCAGAAACCGCGCCTGTCCTGGGTCATGTACGCGATCGCACGCAGCCACTTCGGGCCCTTGTAGCCGTAGAGGAGGGCGGCAGCCGGCACGCCGAAGAACTCGTGGTCGGTGGTGGTCGTGCCCGCGGTCGGCCCGGAACCTGGGCACCGGTCCGTAGTGGGACACCGGCCAGCCCTTGACCGTGCGCTGCCCGGGAGGGAGGGGTTCACTCACTCCACACCACGCACCTCGACTCTCACGCACACTGGATTGGCATGAGCGAGGCAGATCAGATCCTTCACCTCGCAGATGCTGGTCATTGTGACAGATTCACCTCTTGGATGATCGCCTGGAACCGCGTAGGCCGCACTGGCCTGATTTCGTGTCTCGATCCAGTCGCCCCGACAGTGCGGCGATTGGTTGACTGGCGGGCACCGGCCCCGGGCGGAAGAGCGGCTCTCTTCGTCACGGGACCAACGCCAGAAGCCCCTGCGCGCCGATCGCGGTGTTCGGCGCGCAGGGGCCTGGCCTTTTCGGGGAACCCCAGCGGCGGGCAGGCCTCCGCTGGCCGGACGTCTCACGGGCGGAGATGGTCTGGCATATGCAACCCCTGATGGCGCATCCTTGCGTAAATGCCACCTGAAACAGCCGGAGTGACTCGAACATGAGGAGGCGGTCACGGCGGTCGTGGTCGTTCAACGCGATGCCGCGGAGGCTCCGCCCACCGTGCGCAAGATGCTCACCGCGGCCGGGCTCACCACGCGGAGGATGCTGCTCGGCGATCTGGGTGGTGATCCGTCCGGTGACCTGCGCGGCGTGGACGGCCTGATCATCCTGGAGGACGGTCCTCGCACCCCACACGACAGCGCCGCTGCCGCCGAAGCCACCCGGCGCGCGCTCGTGCGCAGCGCCCTCGCCGCCGAGGTGCCCGTGCTCGCCCTGGGGTCCGGAGCCCGGCTCCTGACGGATGAGCGGGATCCGGCGGCCACGCGTACCGCAGCGGTCGGCCGGTCCGACATCCACCACACGCTGGAACTCACTCCGGCCGCGGCCGCCGACCCCGTCTTCGCCGGCCCCGGGCTGCCCTCCCCCGTCCTGCGCCCGGCCCTGGACCCTCTGGAGCTGCCCGCCGGGGCGGTCGTACTCGTCACCTGCGAGGGACACCCGGAGCAGGCGTTCCGGGTCGGTGTCAGCGGATGGGGCGTGCGGTTCCTGCCCCAGGAGTCCGCTGCGCCGGGCGGCGGAACTTCCGGGGCCGTCCTCGACCCGTGGGGCGAGCAACTGCTGCGCCGGTTCGCCGCGCTGGTCGCCGCCCGGGCCGAACACACCGCCACCCGCGCCTTCTTCACTCGCCGGGCCGAGGCCTGGGAGGCGCGGTTCGCCCACCAGACCCCGGCGAACCCCGGCGTACGCCGCGGCCGTGGACCGGATGCGGCTGGCGCCCGGCGGGCTCGCCGTGGACCTCGGCTGCGGCACCGGACGGGCCATGCCCGCCCTGCGGGCCCAGGTCGGCCCCTCAGGCAACGTACTCGGCGTCGATGTCACCCCGGCCATGCTCACCGCGGCCTCCCGGCACGGCCGCACCCGCCACGGCCGTCTCCTCGCCGCGGACTGCACCCGGCTCCCCCTGCCTGACGCCTCCGTGCACGGGATCTTCTCCGCAGGCCTGATCGACCACCTGCCCGACCCCTACGCGGCACTGCACGAGTGGGCCCGCGTCACCGCCCCCGACGGGGTCCTCCTCCTCTTCCACCCCTCCGGCCGCGCCGAGCGCGCCGCCCGTCACGGCCGCCCCCTCGACCCCGACGACCTCCTCGCCCGGCCCAACCTCCGACTCGCGCTGCACACGACCGGCTGGCAGCTGGAGGAGTACGAGGACGCGGCCGGTCACTTCCTGGCCCGCGCCGTCCCACACGGCTGACGGGGCAGCGGGGAGATCTCCCCGGCCCGTCCACGGGCCCCGTGCCCCGGCCCAGCCGCGGCCCCTACGCCGGCGCCGGCGTAGGCCGCGCACGGGCCGGGATCGTGTACGGGCGCGGTACGCGCTCTACGTCTGCGCGGAGGCTCTCAGGGCGGCCCGGGTCCGAACCCGCCCCTCCGCCACAGCGGGGACGAAGCCCAGCAGGGTCAGACAGGCCCACCACTGCCAGGCCGCGCCGTCGACGGAGCAGGCGACGGCGGCCGGGACGAGCGGCAGGACGGGGACGGACGCCACGTGCCACAGCATCCGGCCGCCGGGCAGCCGCCGGGCCAGGGCTTCGCCGATCAAGGCCGTCGGAGTGGCGAACAGCACGGCCTGGATCAGCCCCAGGACGACGCTGAGGAAGACCAGCCAGACCAGCGAGTACAACCAGTCGCCGCGCTCGACCGGCAGCCCCTCGGTGACCAGGGACAGTGCGATCAGAACGACGCCGATGGCCCCATACTGAGCTGTCGTCGCGTACCCCGCGACACGCAGGGTCCGCCCGCCCGTCATCTTCCGCACCACTGCGCCTTCCCCTCGCTCGCTCCCCCGGGTGCGGGGCGATCTTGAAGTTGAACATGTTCAACCGTTCGCCACCCTACACACCCCCCGGACGGGGCGGCCTGCCGGCCCTTCAGAGCCGGGGATCAGCCGCTGAGGTCGAAGACGCCCCACGCGGTGAACGGCTCGGCCTGGACGTAGATCCTGCTTCCTCGGCCGACGACCCTTCGACGACCGGGGGCGAGGCCATCGGGCAGGGTGAGCAGGCCGACGTCCGCGGGCTCGACGGTCGTCTCGGTGAGCTCACCGTGGGCGAGCCGGTCCCGCTCCTCGGCGTAGCCGCCGTAGAAGACCGCCCTGTCACCGTGGACGGCCACCGCATGGGCGCCCTGTATCCGGTTCGCCCGCACCGTCACGGGCCGGTCGGTGCGGTCGGGCCGTATCTCGACGAGCGGGAAGTCCGTGTACGTGCACGCCCAGGCGGCGGTGCCCGACACGTTCAGGGCGTAGCAGTCGAAGAGACCCGGGATATCCGCGCCGTCCGAGGTCCAGGTGGGAGCGCCCGTGGTGCTCCAGCGGCGGATGCCGACCGGGTTCTCGTCGAAGTGCCCGACCCAGAGTTGGCCGGCCCCGTCCACGAGCAGGTGCTGGATGGCATCCCCGACGGAGAAGGACGAGGTCTCGCGGCCGAGCGTGTCGAAGACCTGGACCTGGTTCCCGTCCTCGTACCGGCGGGCGCGGGCGGCGGCGACGATGAATCCGCCGTCGGGCAGGCGGTCCAGGCGCGGCCAGCGGGCCCGCACAGAGCTCAGCTCGGTGAGTTCGACGTCGCCGCCCGCATCGGCGGAGACGACGAGGGCGTCGAAGGGCAGGACCTCACCGGGCTGTGGAGCACGTTCGGCAAGCAGCCAGTGGGCGACGCCGAAGACGTCGACCGTACTGGTCAGGACGTGGCGGTGATGGTGGGCTCGGGGAAGGCGGGCGTAGGGAACGAGGGCGGTCTTCTGCACGGGCGGTCTCTCCAGGGTGGGCGGTCACGCCCGTCGGACGCAGTGACGAGCGGCGGCCGGCGGCCGGCGGCGCGCGAGCGGTGGCGGTGGCGGGGCGAGCCGGGCGCCTGGCGCCTGGCGCCTGGCGCCTGGCGGGCATGGTCCTAAGCAGCCGCCGCCCGAGGCCACGGCGCGGTTGGCTGCCGGGGCCGGGGAGGGGTTGACACTGGCCGGCGTCGCCGTGGACGGACGGCGACGGGGTGGCAGTGCCCGTCAGCTGGGTCAGTCGACGCTGCCGTACGACTTGATCTCCTTGACGTAGAAGGTCGGCGCGGTCAGGGAGCCGCCCAGAGTGGTCTGGTAGGTCGTGTCGATCCCGACCTGGACCTTGGCCTCGAAGAGATCACCCTTGACCACGCCGTTGAGCTTCCCGGTGGAGAACAGTTCGGTGAGGATGCTGTTCGTGTCGCAATCCGGCAGGAACCCGTACTTGGGCTGCTTCTTCTCCCCGCAGGTGTTCGCACGGACCGAGGTGGTGCCGGTCGCGGAGTCGGCCTGGACGATCTCGCCGTAGATGGTGAAGCAGCCCATGAGGTGCGCGGTGGTGTTGCGCACCATCTGCTTGAACTCCCGGTCGGACACCTTCTTGTACTCGCCGGTCTCGGTGCAGGAGGGCTTCGGCTTCGGCTGGTTGTGGGTGATCGGGCAGGTGCCCCCCTTCTCGATGACCGACAGGTCGACCTTCGTCGTCGCGTCGATCGGCGCGGCGCTGCCGCTGACGACCTCGCACACGGTCATTCCGGCAGGGGCCTCGGGTCTGGGCTGGTCGGAGAACGGCGACACCCAGGAGATGTTGTCCTTGGCGACGCCGGCCTTCGTCAGCTCGGTGACGGCGTCCTCCCAGGAAGCGCGCTTGACGCCGACGACGCCGCTGACCCGGGGCAAGGGCGAGGGAGTCGGCGACGCGGAGGCCGTGGCGGCGCCGGCCGACGGGCTCGGGCTCCGGCTGGCGCTCGCGCCGGTCGCCGCGGTGTCGGTCTCGTTGCCGCCGGCGAGGAGGTAGCCGGCGGTGGCGGCCGTGACGCCGACGACGAGAGTGGTGGCGATGACCGGGACGAGCCAGGCCGGGCGCGTACGGGGCTGAGGCTGCTGGGCGGGCGCGTACGCGGGCTGCGGTGGTATCGGCGGAGTGGCCACGGTGCCGGTCTCGTCTGCTTCGGGGTTGTCGTGCTGGTCGGACATGAGGCGGGTCTCCTTTGGGCTGCTCCCCCGCGGGTGCGGGGCGGGTAGCGCGGCGAGGGTGATGACGGGGGTGCGACCTCCGCGTGTGCGCGGCGGGCTTCAGCAGACGTGGAGGTATGGCTTCTTGAGCAGTCGGAGCGGCAGGGGCCTTCAGGCTGGGTGCAGCCCGCGGCCGGGCGGGCAACTGGATGGTGCGCCCGCCGGTCCCTTCATCGAGCAAGGGCCGGTG
Organism: Streptomyces sp. IBSNAI002; assembly: GCF_052244475.1. Taxonomy (NCBI): domain Bacteria; kingdom Bacillati; phylum Actinomycetota; class Actinomycetes; order Kitasatosporales; family Streptomycetaceae; genus Streptomyces; species Streptomyces sp. IBSNAI002. The sequence continues at coordinate 175,432 of NZ_JBQPXG010000002.1, forward strand.
GATGCTAGCGGGGTTCTGGCGACACCTGCTGGGTCGTCTCACACGCTGGGAGGGCTGGCCGGCGGCCGCGGATTTCCGGGCGGACGCATTTCGCCTTCTCGGCCTTGGCCGACCTGCGGTTGCCGTTCGACCGTCGGACCTTCCGTGGCGTGCGCCATAGGTTTGCCGTGGCGGGGCGGTTGGCTACGTGCGCGCGTTCCCTGCACTGAAACCGCTTTGACCTGCAGGTTCCGGGGCCCACCGGAGACGGTTCTTCAGGCGCCGGTGAGCTGGACGCATCGGCATGAAACTCCGCGCCGCCAAAGGGTGTTGGGCGAGGGTACGCGTATCCGTGCCGGGATGGGCGACGAGGGGGTGTCTGACGCCCGGCGAACGGCAAAGGGAGACTCCGAGGGCCCACGGGAGGCCCAGGACGCCGTGTCCAGGGCCTCCCGGCCGCGCTTCCCCGCCCCTCAGCCGAGCCGGACGGCGCCCGGCACGGACAGCCGACGGGTGAGCGTGTTGACCACGTAGACGACGGAGAGCCGGCCCAGGGGCGCGGCACGTACGTCCTCGCCCTCGGGGTCGCCGGCGTTCCACTGGGGCCAGCCCCACGGGGAGCGCACCGCGATGTCCAGGACGTCGCGGACCGTCTCCCGGGCCGGCTCGGGGGCCGGCGTGGGCTTTCGCGGCCTGTGGGGACAGCCGCACCGCCCACGGCTGTTCCTCGGTCACCGGCGGCCGCCGAGGACGTCGTCCAGGTCCACGAAGCCGGAGTCGTCCTGTCCGGAGTCCATGAAGGCGTCGACGTCCGGGGCCGCGGCCACGCGCAGTTGCCAGGTGCGCACCACCTCGTGCAGAGGGGTGAGGCTGAAGGCGTGGCGGGCGTCCTCCAGAGCCTTGGCCCAGTCCCGCTCGAACGCCGGCACCCACTGCTCGGCGCGGCGGTCGGCCCGGAGCCGGCCGAGGAGTTCGGCCGCGGCGCCAGGTGCGGGAGTGTACGAAGCTGCGGGAACGGCCGGGGCGGGAGCGGGGGTGTGGTCGGGCTGGGCGCTCATCGGTTCCTCCTGCGGCGGGTGCTACCGGCCACCGTAGAACGCCGCAGCCCGGGCCGTCGCCGTTCGGGCGGATGCGGTAGCCGCGATCGGGAGCGCGCGGGGTCGTGGATGCAGCAGCACGAACCCGCACGCCCGACGGACGTCGTGTTCGTCGGGCGTGCGGGTTCCAGGGGTTCGCGTGCCGGCCGTGCTCACGGGGTCGGGGGCGTCAGACTCCGGTCAGGGTGAACGTACCCGTACCGTCCTGCCTGCCGCTGGAGTACTGACGGATCAACTCCCCGTCCGCGTACCGGTCGTAGCCCATCATGGAGCCGGTGTACTTGTTCTGCACACCGATCTTCGAGCTGCCGGGTACGTCGCGGTAGATGGAGAACCGCTGGAGGTCGTCCTCGCCGCAGGCGGCCGTCGTCAGGTAGGCCTGCTCCTGGTTGGCGATGTTCGCCGGGATGGTCGCGCATCCGCCGTTGCCCCAGTTCCACAGGGACGCCTCGAGGACTCCGTTGTTCTCCGTCACGTTGCACAGGCGCCAGTTGTCCAGGTGGGCGCTGAAGAACGTGGATACCCGCAGGCGGATGCCGTCGTTGGCCAGGAGCGGTGCGCTCCAGTTCAGCGGCCTGCCGGGGACGTCGATGCGGTAGACGCCGGCCTCGCAGTTGAGCCCGGCCTGCGCGCTGAGCCCGGTGGCCCTGGGCTGCTCGGTGGCCTTGGGCTGCCCGGTGTCCCTGGGCTGCCCGGTGGCCTTGGGCTGCTCGGCCGACGTTCCGCCGGTGGGAGCCGGGCGCTGCACGAGGAGGTCCTGCGTCTGCTTCGCCGTCGGGGCCACCTCACCGGCCGGGTGCTCGGCCTTCGCGGCGGCCGAACCGCAGTCGAGGAGAACTTGCGCCTTGGCCATGATGCTGTTGGCGGGCACCGTGTCCTCGCAGCGCACCGCGCCTTCCTCAAGGGTGGTGTAGGTGGTGAAGCTGCCACCACCGGGCCCCTCGATCCACCTCAACGCCCAACCACCGTCGCCCTGTTGGACGCGGTTGCAGTTGAGGCTCGCATACGTACCGGTGACCTTCTTGGTGCCCTTGTAGACGCCGTAGTAGCCGGGCCGGTTGAAGTTCCACGTGACCGTGCTCGACTCGCTGCTGGTGGAGGAGTAGTTGACCTGAACGTTCAGGCCCAGGCTCGCGCCGACGGTGCCGAGCGTCTGGACGGCGAAGCCGCCCTGGACGGTGCCGTTGAGGCCCACCGAGACCGAGATGGTGGTCTGGGTGCTGGTGGTGACGCTCTGGTAACCGGTGGCGCCCTGGGTGACGTACCAGCCCTTGAAGTGGGTGATCGTCGGGGCGACTTCGGTCGTCTTGATGTACGGGTGGCGTGTGCCGAGGTCGGCCGTCGTACAGGCGTCACCGGGCTTGACCTGCGTGGCCGCGGCGGACTTCACGGGTGCGGCCGAGGCCGGTAAGGCGGCAAGTCCGACGGTTGCTAACGCAGCCGAGGCAACGCAGGCCATGAGCGTGGTGCCTGCGCGGCTGACGGGCTTCGTGGGGCGCATCGTTGCCCTTTCCCCCTGGTCGTGTGTGTTCGGTCAACGGGTGAATGTAGCGGCCACGCGGGTGGGGGCGTGAGCCCGCAACGGGCCAAAAGTGATCAAACAGGGGGCCAATTCCGCTCTGGTGTGCGAGGGCGCCGGACCGGTTCCATCCCTACCGGACCCGTACGCCACCGAACAGGGGGACCACCCTTTGAAACACGTCATACGACTGCGCGCGGCGATGGCCTCGCTCGCCCTGACCGCAGTTCTCCTCGCCCCGGACGTCTCACCGGCCACCGCCGCACCACTGTCGGCGGCTCCCGACGTACGCGGCGCCTGCACCGCCACCACCCCCGGCTCCACGCTCGCACGGCAGGGCGCGGCCCGGACCTGCGTCAAGGACCGGGCCGTCACCGCCGAGGATCTCGCCCGTATCCGCGCCCGCACCGCCGCTGTCCCCGGGGGCGCCGCTGTCCCGGTGGGCACCGCCGCCACCCGGGACGACGTCGACCCCGGGGACGACCCGGCTGCCGGCCCGGAAGCGCTGTGCACCTCGAAGAAGCGCCAGGACGTCGTCGCCAACCGCCATGCCTACTGCATGCGGCACGCCATCGTGTACCTGCTGGAAAACCGCGCGGGTGACACGATCGGCACCGCTGAACTCCTGGTCACAGCCCGGTCCGCGGTGGACCCCAAGAGCGTGACGTGGCAGGAGAACATCGCCGTCTTCGCCGGCAAGTACGACGGTGTTTCCGCCATGAGACTCGCTCTGTCGTCCTCGTGCACCGCGTGCATACCCGGGCCGCCCGCCTGGGGCGGCGGGGCCATCGAGCTGCGCGCGGGCGAGGAGGACCAGTCCGGACACCTCTTCTACGAGACCACCACCCGGGGCGGCGGCGAGCGCTCGCGCAGCATGATCGCCTACCAGAGCCAGACGGAGAGCCCCGACGCGGAGTACCCCGTCATCGGCTACGGGCAGTGGGCCGGCCCCTCAGTGGCCTGTGACGGGCAGGTCGGCAGCACCCCCGGCTGCATCGCCACCGATAGCCTGGCCACCGTGGTCCTCAGCAAGTCCCAGTACGGGGCCTCCGCGGTGGCCTACGAATGGGCGCAGAACAACCTGAGCAACAACAACGCCATGGGCACCGCGAAACGGCCGCTGACGCGTGACAGCGACAAGCCGAGGGCGAAGAGCAGGAGTTACTACACCTGCAAGGCTCCGCCGAAGCCCTTCGTGGCCGACCTCACCGTCGTGAACGACGAATGCGACGAGTTCCCCTTCGCCAGGACCCGCCAGGGCGGCACGCTCGGCTCCCTGTGCGCGGAAATCATCCCCCGCTACGTGGGCGGCGGCGTATGGCGCGTGGACGTCGTACGCGACGAACCGGCCGCGCCCTGCATCAGGGCCCATGTCAGCTCAGACGTCAACCAGAACGCGGGGCGGTCCGTGGGCCGTCAGGTTCAGACCGAGCGCATCCTCCAAGGCGAGGCGTACCAGGTGCTCATCACCCCGTAGGTATGGGGCCTCCCTCCCCCGGCGCCCGGGCGGGGGACGGAGGCCCCTGCTCAGTACGCGCGGGGCATGGCCGCGGCCATGTGGGGGGTGCAGAATCCATCCCTCTTCGGCCGTCCGGATGAGAGGCCGCCCGCTCCCGGCGATTTCTGGGGACTGGTACAGGCACATGTCCCAGCACCGCACCCGGAGGCATAGGTGAGAGGTATCGCGATCAGCACGGCAGTTGTGGCCGCACTCGTGGTCGGGGCGGGGGTCGGCTTGGCACAGGGCGGCGCCGACGCCGCGGCAAAAGCCCCCTTCACCCGGTACGTCGAAGAACGCAACGTCAGCCCCGGAGAGCTCCTGCGGATCCAGGTGCAGTGTCCGGCCCCCACGGTGCCGACCGGTGGTGGATTCAACACGGCCACCGATGGCGGAGTCATCGTGCAGTCATCCTTCCCCACCCTCAGCGGCTGGCAGGTCACGGTCAGGAACAGCACCAATGTGTACAAGGCGGCGCAGGCGCACGTCATCTGCTCCTTGCCCTGACCGACCCTGCCGGACAACCCCGAGCGCGAGTCCGCACCACGGCGCTGCGCGCGGGACGGGGGGGGTGGCACGAGACGCATCGGTCCGGTGACCGGCGCTCGCCGAACGCACGGTGGTTGCCGGGGCGTTGCAGGAACGCGACGGCTGCGCTCCGAACCTCGTTCCGCGCCCTGTTCGACGCCGACGCCACAGCGCACCCGAAGCCGGACCACGGCGGCGCAGGATGTGCTGCCCGTTCCGGGCGGCGGCCCACGGCGGTGGGCAGGGCTCCGCACCGATCCGGGGGTCAGCTGACGTGGCCGGCGACGGTCCGCGCGCACACCAGGGACTCGGTGTGCGCCGTGTCCACCTCGAGGTCAGAGACCACCCCCTCGTGAACCACATCCGCCTGTGCCACGGCCATCCCCGGGGTGCGGTCCCCCGTGCGCCTTCCCGGCACGCGGCCACCGCGCTCTCGCCCCTGACACCGACCCACAAGACGGGCAGGCCCCGCACACGGCACGAAACGCATGTCGAATGACCTCCGCCGATACACACCTGAAGCACAACCGTGAGGACCCCGAAGCGCCGCCCTTGCCCGGTCGAAGCGCGCCTCGCGGAGTCTTCCCACGTGAGTACTTCAAAGGTGTCCGAAGCCCCGTACGACCCGCTCTTCGCCCCCGGCCCGGCCCGCCCGGAGCGCACCCCCACCCGCACCCCCACCCGCACCCCCGCCCGCACCCTTGGCCGGGTGCTCGTGGCCGCCTCCCTGGGCTGCGCCCTGCTGATGGCCCTCCACGCCCACCTCCCGAACGGGCCCGGCAACCTCGGCAGCCTCTTCCAGACCTTCCTGCCCTGGACCGGTCTGAGCGTTCCCCTGCTCCTCGCCGCCGCACTGATCCGGCGCTCCCGGCCGGCCGTGGCCGCAGCCCTGGTACCCGCGATCGTCTGGGGCTTCCTCTTCACCGGCACGCTCATCGACAAGCGCGCCTCCGGCGGGGAGCTCACGGTGCTCAGCCACAACGTGGACGAGGGAAACCCCGACCCCACCGGCACCGCCCGCGCGCTAGCCGCGTCCGGGGCGCACGTCGTGGCCCTGGAGGAGCTGTCCGCCGCCTCCACCCCCGTGTACGAGCGCGAGCTGGCCTCCCGGTACCCGTACCACTCGGTCCACCTCGGTGTCGGGCTGTGGAGCACCTACCCGCTCAGCGGGGTGGAGCCGGTGGAGATCATGCCGTGGACGCGCGCCGTGCGGGCCGCCGTCGACACCCCCCGCGGCCCCATCGCCGTCTACGCCGTCCATCTCGCCTCGGTACGCGTCACCCCCGACGCCGGATTCACCACGGGGCGCCGCGACGACTCGGCCCGGAAGCTGGGCGAGGCCCTGAAGGCGGAGCCGCTCCCCCGTGTCCTGGTGGTCGGCGACTTCAACGGCACGGACGAGGACTCGGCGCTCCGGCCGGCGACCGAGGGCCTGCGCTCGGCCCAGCAGGAGTCCGGCGCGGGCTTCGGCCTCACCTGGCCGGCCGCGTTCCCGATGGTCCGCATCGACCAGATCCTGATGAAGGGGATGACCCCGGTCTCCTCGGAGACCCTGCCGGCCACCGGCAGCGACCATCTGCCCGTCACCGCCTCCCTCCGCCTGTGAGGAGAGGACTGCGTACAGCCGTTCTGTACGGTAGAGCCCGTAACCCACCCGGATATGCAAGAAGGCGGCATGTCGGCCATCCCCGTCCCCGAACTCGTCAGTGTCCTGCTCGTCGAGGACGACGCCACCATCCGCCGCGCCGTACAGCTCTCACTGGAGCGCTACGGCTACCGGGTCACGCCGGCCGCGGACGGACTCGCCGGGCTGGAGGCCTTCCGCAGCGGCCGCCACGACCTGCTGATCCTCGACGTGATGCTGCCCGAGCTCGACGGGATCGGGCTGTGCCGCCGGATCCGTGAGGAGAGCCTGGTTCCGGTGCTGATGATGTCCGCGCGCGGGGACGCCCTCGACGTGGTCGCCGGGCTGGAGGCGGGCGCCGACGACTACGTCGTCAAGCCCGTCGACACCTCGGTCATGGTCGCGCGGATCCGCACCCTGCTGCGCCGCGCCACGTTCACGCCGTCCGGGACCCCCGCCGACCCTCACCCGGCCTCCCACCCCGCCCCGGCTCCCGCCCCGGACGCGGGCACGGGCCCGGGCGCGTCCCGAGCTCCCGGACTCCTCGTCTTCGGCGACCTGACCGTCGACACGCTCGGCCTGGAGGTGCGCCGCGGCGGCCGGCCCGTCCCGCTGACCCCCACCGAGCTGCGACTGCTGCTGGAGTTCGCCGCGGCACCCGGCGCCGTCCTGGACCGCCGCCGGCTGCTGCACGAGGTGTGGGACTACGGCTGGGAGGGTGACACCCGGGTGGTGGACCTGTGCGTGCTGCGGCTGCGCAAGAAGATCGGCGCCGACCGGATCGAGACCGTCCGGGGCTTCGGCTACAAGCTCGTCCGCAGCTAGGACCAACCGGACAGGACCATGGCATTCCCCAATCCCCGCGCCCTGCGCTGGAAGATCGCCGCGCTGACCGCCGCCGCGTGCTGCGCCGTGGCAGCGGTGGTCGGCGTACTCGTCCACCGGTCGATGGCGGACCGCAGCGAGCGGACCGGCGTCGAGCGGGTCAGCGCCCAGCTGGCCATCGCGGAAAGCGAGTACGCACGCACCGGCAAGACACCGCTCGACGTCCAGGTGCTGCGGCCTGACCAGCTCGATCCGCCGCTCGCGCGGGCACTGGCCGACATGCCACAGGGCAATCCGCACGCGACCTGGTACGACCGCAAGCCGCCGAACTCGTACTGGCTCTGGGCAGTCATGCCCGTGGACGGCGGCCGGGTGTTCGTCGCCCGGACCGACATGAGCTTCGAGGTGCGCGCCCTGCAACTCCTCGACCGCAGCATCGTCCAGGCCGTGCTCGCCGCGCTCGTGGTCGTCGTTCCGCTCGCCGCGCTGGCCACCGAGCCCATGAACCGCCGCCTGCGCCGGGGCTCGCGCACCGCCCGGGCCATCGCCGAGGGGGACCTCGACGCGCGGATCGGACCGGCGGGACGGGCCCGCGACGAGATCTCCGAGATGTCGGCGGCCATGGACGAGATGGCGGGCGCCCTGCAGCGCAAGCTGGAGGGCGAGCGGCGGTTCACCGCGGACGTCGCGCACGAGCTGCGGACGCCGCTGATGGGCCTCACCACCGCCGCGGGGCTCCTGCCTGAAGACGACGAAGCCGCCGACCTCGTACGCGACCGGGCGCGGGCGTTGGGCGAGCTGGTGGAAGACCTGCTGGAGGTGTCCCGGCTCGACGCCGGCGCCGAACACGCCCGCACCGACCTGGTCCCGCTGGGCGAGCTCGTCGCCGACGTCGTCCGGCGGACCGGCACGGCAGCCCGCGTCGAGGTGGCGGGCGAGCCGAGGAGGGTGGAGACCGACCCGCGCCGGGTGGAGCGGATCGTGGTCAACCTCGTCGGCAACGCGTTCCGGCACGGCGCGGCCCCCGTGGAGGTCACCGTCACCGGCAAGCGGATCGTCGTACGGGACCACGGACCGGGCTATCCCGCCGCGATCCTCGCCGAGGGACCGCAGCGCTTCCGCACCGGGTCCGCGGAACGCGGCGGGGGCCACGGACTGGGGCTGACCATCGCCCTCGGCCAGGCGGGGGTGCTCGGAGCACGGCTCACCCTGGCCAACGCGGCGGACGGGGGCGCGGTCGCCACCCTCGACCTGCCCCCGGACGCGGGCTCGCCCGCCGCCTTCGGTCCGCCCGCGGGCGCGAGCTGAAACGGAACCGCAACACGATCACGCGGCCGCGGAAACCCGGTCGCACCGATCCGGAAGACCCGCTCCACCAGGGTGTTTCGGGTGTGGATCACCGCACCCGTCTCCCGGAGGTTCTTCCCCATGCCCGTCGACCACCGATCAGCCCTCAGCGGACTCCGGTCCCGTTTCCGCCGGTCCGTCGCCGTGCCGGTGTCCTGCGCGGTCGCCCTCACCCTCGCCACGGGCGGCTGGTACGCGTGGGGCAGCGGTGACGGCCGAGAAGCGACCCGCGCGGCGGCCGGCTCCCTCGCCGGGATCACGGAACTTCCCTGGCCGGCGGAGGGCCAGGCGGCAGCCGAGGTCGAGGGCGTCGGCAGCCTCGGGTCCAAGGGCGGTCAGACGCCGGTGCCGATCGCCAGCCTCACGAAGGTGATGACCGCCTACGTCGTCCTCACCGCCCGTCCGCTGCGGCCCGACGCCCCGGGCGCCACGGTGGTCGCCGACCAGCGCGCCGCCGACGAGTCCTTCTCCACGACGGAGTCCACCGCCCCCGTGGTGGCCGGGCGCGAGTACACCCAGCGCCAGCTGCTGGAGCTCATGCTGGTCCCCTCCGGCAACAACGTGGCCCGTCTGTTGGCGCGTTGGGACGCGGGCGACGAGCAGCAGTTCGTCCGGAAGATGAACCAGGCCGCCCGGCAGCTGGGGATGGGCCGCACCACCTACACCGGGGTCGCCGGCATGGAGGCCAGCACCCGCAGCACTGCGGCCGATCAGCTGAAACTGGCCCGTGCCGTCATGCGGGACGCCGCCTTCCGGCAGATCGTGGCCCTGCCCGCCATCACCGCCCCCGACAGCGGCTCACGCATCCTCAACACCAACACCCTGCTCGGCCAGGACGGGGTCATAGGCCTGAAGACCGGCTCCTCGACCCCGGCGGGCGGCAACCTGATGTGGGCCGCCACCCAGCAAGTCGCGGGCGCCGACCGGCTCATCCTGGGCGTGGTGCTCCACCAGCACGCCGACACCAACCCGACCGCCGCCAAGGCTGCCGCCCTCGAAGCCAGCCGCGTCCTGATCACGGCGATCCGCACCGACCTGCCCCGCATCCTGGCCGCACCACCCTTCGGGCGGGACGGCGACCCGAAGGAATCGTGAACGCCGTACGGAAGGCCTCAGCGAGGTGGCCGAGGCCGCCGCCCTTGTTGGCCGGGTCGTTGGGCGCGTAGAGGTTGGTCCACTCCACTCCCGCCGGGACGGACAGCGGGACACCGGGGGTGTGCACGCCCTTCCTGACGGCCAGCCAGCTCAACGGGGACCCGCACGTGATCAGGGACAGCACCCCCGGCCCGCCGTCCGCGGCGGCCGGAACCTCGCCCCGGCCGACAGCCCCTACCACGGTGCGCCCGATGCGGCGGCGGAAGCGGCAGCCGTCATCGCGGAGGCGGTCGCGCCGTCCTTCCTCGACGCCCGCATCGCCGCCGACCAGCTGCGCCGGGCCCAGACCCGCCAGGACCTGACCGAGTACGGGTGGCAGGAGCGGCTCGCCGACGGCACCAGCGGGCTGCTGCGCGAGGACGTCCAGGCCGTCTCCCGCAGCTCCGGGGTCCCGGCCGCACTGCTCGTCGCCGCCCTGCGGGCGACGGCCTTCGCACCGGGCGCGGGCCTGCCCTGGGCGGAGGTCTGGCCCGCCGTCACCGCCGCGCCGGCCGGGTCCGGCGATGGGTCCGGGCCCGGCCCGGATGCCGCCGACCGCGCCATCCGTGAGCCGCGACGAGCGGGGCTGAGCCGGGAACCGGGGCGGACCCGGGTTGTCGGACGCGTAGGCTCGAAGCCGTGGCTGATCAGATGCAGGAGCTCGTGACGGAGCTGCCGGGCTTGAAGGACGTATCCGGTGTGTACGCGGTTGCCGACGGCTGGGTCGCGCGAGGGGACGCGGCCCTCGCTGCGGATCTGGGGATCGCGCTGACCAGGACGTACGGCTCCACGCCACAGATGTGGCAGTACAGAAGTGTCTTCGAGCACCTGCTTCGGCTGCTGGCCACCACCGGTGGTCCCGAGAACGTCGCGCAGGCGCTGCGGCTGGTCTCCTCGGTCGAGGCCGCCGACGAGAAGCTGGATCGCCACACGGCCTCGGTGCTGGCTTCCAGCCACGAGGTGACGGGCCTGGCCGCCGCGTTCACCGGCCGCGCTTCGGAGGAACTGCGGGCCTGCCTGCTCCACGAGCTGGTCCTCAGGGGTGTGGCCGTCGAGGAGGTGCCGGGCATCTCGCGTTGGGCGACATCGCCGCATTGGAGTCACCACCCGCTGCGCCGGCTGCCCCTCACGCTGTCCGACGTGGAGGCCGGTGCGGATCTGCCGCGCTACAGCGTCCACGGCAGCAGTTACTCGACGCCCTACACGTCACCGGAAGGCCGCGAGCCGACGGCGATCACCCGTGTCCCCGCCCTCTCCGCGCGGGAGACCACCACGCCGGCCGCCGCCACGGCGATGGCGGAGGCGGTGGCGAACTGGGCCGAGGAGTCCAACGGGCGTATCGAGGCACGGGTATTCGAGCTCCCCGAGCCCTTGGACGCCGGTTCGGTGCCGAACGCGCTCTTGGCGCTGGGTCTGGAGTGCCTGCGCGGGGTGGGGAAGAAGACCGCGCTGTCGGCTGCTGTCTGCCCGCCGGGCCAGGCGTGGCGCGTGCTCTTCGCGGCGGCCTCACTGGGCGGGGCGTACAACTCCGGTTCCTACGGCGCCTACGGCCGGCTGGCGGCCTGGCGGTCCCTTGCCGCGCTGGCCGGAAGCCCGGAGGGCGCCCCTGCGGCGGAGGTCGAGGCACGGGTGCGGGACTGCGTCTGGCTCGGCTTCGACGCCGGCACGAAGTGGTTCGAGCACGTCTCGTGGGACATCGGCCTGTCCGCGCTGGCACCGGGCGGCCGGAGCCTGGCCGTGCTGGCCGCGACGGATACCGACTGACGGGCCGGCGGCTCCCGACGGGAGCCAGGAGCGGGCCTGGGAGAAATACAGGTGACCGGCGAGGACAGTTCTCCCTACGATCGGGCACTGGCGAACTGCCCTCCTGCCTCTGAACGGCTCCTGAACGGCTCCTGATCGGCTCCTGCATGAAATCCCTGATCCCTGGCGTGCTGCGTGATGAACCGCAGTTCGCCCGCCTGTTCATGGGGCAGTCCCTGTCCGTGCTGGGCGACCGTGTGTCGTTCGTGGCCGTGCCGTTCGCCGTTCTCTCGGTGGGCGGGTCCGCCTCCGACGTCGGCCTGGTGGCCGCCGCAGGCCTGGTGCCCATGCTGCTCTTCAGCCTGGTCGGCGGAGTGTGGGCGGACCGCTTCCGGCGGCACCGCATCATGCTGGTCTCCGATGTCGTGCGGTTCGCCGTGCAGGGGCTCATCGCCGTACTGCTGCTGACGGGTGTCGCCGAGGTTCCGCACCTGGCCCTGCTGATGGTCCTGTTCGGCACGGCGGATGCGTTCTTCATGCCCGCTGCCACCGGACTGGTGCCCCTGGTGGTCGGTCCGGACCGACTGCGGGAGGCCAATGCCCTGCGCGGGTTCGTCCAGTCGTCCGGGCTGGTGCTCGGTCCGGCGCTGGCCGGTGGACTGGTCGCGCTGGCCGGCCCCGGCGGCGCCCTGGCCCTGGACGCCCTGACCTTCGCGGTCAGCGCCGCGTTCCTGGCCCGGCTCAGGCCCCGCGAGCAGGCACCCGAGGCAGTGCGGGGCGCTGCCGCGGGGACCTTCCTCGCGGAACTGCGCGCCGGCTGGGTTCACGTCCGCAGCCGGACGTGGGTGTTGTCCGGCCTGGCCGGCATGGCGGTCTACCACGTCGTCGTGCTGCCGTCGGTCTTCGTGCTGGGACCCGTCCTCGCCGAACGTGAGTGGGGCGGTGCGGCAGGCTGGTCGGTGGTGGTGGCGGCTTTCGGTATCGGGGCCGTCGTCGGCGATGTGTGCGCCTACCGGCTCAAGACCGCCCGGCCCATGGCCCTGGCCGCTGCGGCGCTCGCGGTGGCCTCCTGTCAGGCGATCATCATCGGATCCGGCGGTTCGCTTGCCTTGATCGCGGTCCTCGAAGCCGTCACCGGCGTTGCGGTGTCTCTCTTCTTCGTCCTGTGGGAGACGGCGTTGCAGACTCACGTGCCCGAGCACGCCCTGTCCCGTGTGAGCTCCTACGACCACCTCCTGTCGACCGGACTGATGCCGGTCGGCCTGGTGCTCGCCGGACCGGTGTCCGGATCCCTCGGCGTGCGGCCCACTCTGTACGCGATGACGGTCATCGCGGTCCCCGCCGCTCTCGCGCTTCTCTGCGTCCCCGCCGTACGACGCCTCCCGGCGCATGCCCCGGACCCTGCGAGCGGCAGCGGCAGCGTCCGAGCCGCCTCGGAGCCGAGCCTGTCGTGAGCGCGAGGCGGTCCGGCCCCTCCCCCGGCCGGGGTTCAGCCATCACGGACACAAGGGGACAGAACAGCTATTCCGATCAAGAACGTAGTATGTGCGGATATTGATCTTGCTGATCTGAGGAGTGCTGGATGTTCACCGGAATCGTCGAAGAACTGGGAGAGGTCATCGGGGTGGAGGAGTTCGCGGACGCGTCGCGCTTCCGCTTGCGCGGTCCCGTCGTCTCCGAGGGCGCCGGGCACGGTGATTCCATCGCCGTCAACGGAGTCTGCCTGACCGTCGTGGAGACCACGGACGGCGGGTTCACCGCCGATGTGATGCGCGAGACCCTGCTCCGCTCCGACCTCGGCGCCCTGGCCAAAGGCTCCCGCGTCAACCTTGAGCGCCCCATGGCCCTCGGTGGCCGGCTGGGCGGGCATCTCGTGCAGGGCCACGTGGACGGCACCGGCGAGATCCTTGCCCGGACCCCCTCCGAGCACTGGGAGGTCGTGAAGATCGCGCTGCCTGCCGACCTGGCCCGGTACGTGGTCGAGAAGGGCTCCATCACGGTCGACGGGGTCAGCCTCACCGTGGTCGACGCCGCTGCCGACCACTTCACGGTCAGTCTGATCCCGACCACCCTCGCGCTCACCACGCTCGGCATCAAGAAGCCCGGCGACCGGGTCAGTCTGGAGGTCGACGTCCTCGCGAAGTACACGGAGCGTCTCCTCGGCGCACGCGCCCACGGGTCCGACTCGGTGGCCTCGTGAACTGGCTCAACAACGAAGCGCTAACCGTCTTCGGGCAGGCGGTCATCTGGTCCGACCTGCTCGGCAACACGATCGGGCTGGTCGGCCTGGTACTGGTCATCGGCATGGCCCTGTGGGGCTGGCGTCAGTGGCGGCTCGGCCGGCAGCGAACCGGCACCGGTGTCACCGTACGGTTCGCGACCCGGCCCGAACGCGCGAGGCTGACCGGCGCGGCGGCGCTGGGAACCATCGCCCTGGGCGGCGTCCTCACCCTGTATCCATCGACGCTCGCGCGCCGTCTTCGCCTAGATTGAGCCGTTCCCAGGGATGCTCTGGTGGCGGTCGGGGTGTTGGAGGAAGCATGGCGCGACGGATGCGTGAAGCGGGGTTCCGATCGGAGCAGGAGCAGGGGCGATACGACCCCCATGTCCGTCCGGTCAACGAGATGGTCGACGGCTTGCGTGAGCAGGACGGGCGTGGCTGGATGCCGTACGTCGCACCCTGGCACGGGGGAACCGAGGCCCGGGTCCTGTCCGTTCTGCGGGACCCGGGGCCCAAGACCCAGGAAGGTACCGGCTCGGGATTCCTGTGCGTGGAGAACGACGACCCGACGGCGGAGCTCCAGGCCCAGATCTTCGAGCGGGCCGGGGTACTGCCGCGGGACGTCACTCCCTGGAACGCCTATCCCTGGTACATCAACCGCTCGCCCAACGCGGCTGAACTCCAGGCTGGTGCCGGGGTCCTGAGGCAACTGCTGGACTTGATGCCGAAGGCAGCGGTCGTACTCCTCCAGGGCAACGAAGCCCAGGACGTGTGGCGCCGCCTGCTGCGAACGTACCCCGGCGCCGTCCATGACAGGACCTTGGAGGTGATCAGCACCTACCACCCCGGCCGGCAGGCTCTCTTCGTACGAGACCCGGAGGAACGCGCCCGTCGTGCGCAGCACCGTGTCGACTCCTACCGGAGGGTCGGTGACGCCCTCCGCGGCACGGGCGCGCAGCCGTAGGGCCCACCCGCTACGGCGGCTCACTCAAGGAGGCGGCCGAATTCCTCGGCCCACTCGTCGAGTTGCCTGCGCACCGCGCCCACGTTGGTGGAGGCGGCCTTCAGGAGGGTGCTGGCGCACGGGCCCGTCGCGCTCTGCCCGGGGTACGGGCCCGCCGCGTCCACGGGGTCGGGCGGATGCGCGATGGCGGACGCCAGCGTGGTGACGAAGACGGTGGCCACCTCATGTGCCGCTCCCTTCATGTGCTGGCAGGCCTTCTCCGCGGCCGGGCCGAGCAGTTCCCCCGACGGGACCCACCTGGTCGCCGCGTACCACACCGCGAACTCGTAGAGCTTGTCCGCGAGCCTGTCGATCACGTCGGTCTTGTTGGTGATCCCCGTCGGGGAGACCGTGGCGCCGAGCGCCTGCGCGAACCGCCGGGCACGGGTGGCCCACTCGGTGCTGCCCGCGAGCGGAAGATAGCCTGCGAGCGCGTCGGCGATCCCCTTGCCCGGCACGTACTGCGGCGGGCCGCCGGGGGTGGCGCCGCAGCCGACCGGGTATCCGGCGATGTCGCCCTCGAGGTTGTCCATCACCCCGTAGTCCGAGGTCCTGTTGTGGAAGATGACCTCCACACCGGTCGGGCGCAGGATCCGGCGCTTGGCGAGGTTCGCGGCGCCGCCGCCGAGGTCACCCAGCCAAGTCACGATCTCCAGGCCGGTTCCGCCCTGGCCGGGGAAGTTCCTGGTCCGCAGTATCCGGTTCGAGCGGACCTCCAGGCCGATCAGCATGTGCCCGACGTCGATTCCGCGCCCGTGATCTTCGAAGCCGGGGCGTACGGGGACGGTGACCCGGCAGTAGCCGGCTTTGAGGAACTGGTTGAACTGCGGATCCGGGTCCTCGTAGGTCAGGCGTTCGTCCCACTTGTCCTTGCGTCCCCAGACGTACGGGTACGCGGCCCAGGTCAGGTGCTCCCACTCGAAGGCCTGCTCGAAGAAGCGTACGTACGCGCCCTCGGCGGCGGCCTCGGCGATGTCGACCTGCGGGATCGCCCGGCCGTCGGCTCCGTACACGGTGTCGACGGCACCGAACATGTCGAAGTGCTGGTCGGTGAGGATGCTGACGCAGTTCTTCCGCAGCTCGTCGGCGACGAGGAGCTGGTTCGCCTCCGGGTTGCGGCCGTGGATCACCACTCCTGCCTGGAGCTGGAGGGCGGCGATCTGCGCTTCGTACTCCGAGAGGCGTGCCAGGCAGGCGGTGGTGAGCTTGGCGTGGGTTTCCAGGCGCCACTTGGCCATGGCCCGATCGGTGCGCTGGCATTTCACCTCGACGGTGACTCCGACGTGGGAGACCCGCCAGGTCTGGACGGTGATCGGAACGGAGTCGCGCTCTTCGGCCATCGGGGTGGTCCACATCCAGTTGCCGTCGTCGGAGAAGCGGTGCGGCCTGCTCCCCACGATCACGTCGACGCAGCAGTCCTGCTGCCAGGTGTTCATCACCGTGCCGCAGGTCGCCTGCACGGGCATGTAGCCGTCGTCGATGGTGATCTGCCCCGAGTGGGTGTAGTCGGTCTTGCTGTCGCCTCCGCCGGCCTGGTAGTCGAAGGGCTTGGTCCGGTAGATCTCCGGCGGCGGGGCGACATCGGTGGCGTGCTCCTGGCGCCGGATGTGCTCGCGCTGCTTGGACTCACCGCGCAGGACGTTCTCGATGTGGGCGATGTCGGCGCCCGCGTAGCCGATCAGCTGCTGACGGACCAGGATCAGGTCCGCGACGCCGGACGGGGCGACCGTGCCGCGGGTACGCGGGACCCGGGTGTCCTCCAGGGGGATGGCCTCCGGTGGCAGCGTCTCGCCGACGACCAGTGCCGTCCACGGGGACGGCAACGGGGTGGAGACGGTGACGAGGGTGTCGCCGATGCGTTTGACGCTGCGCCTGGTGGGCCGGCCCACCAGCGTTTCCAGCTCCTTCCCGATCGCGCCCTGCTCGTCGCCCAGGAGGTTGACGATCCGGTCCAGGGGCTGGGCCGTGAGGACGACACCGCGCTCCGACAGCACCGTCCTCGTCGCGGCGCTGAGCTTGTCCACGGCGGTGTCCCGCAGCCGGAAGCCGGTGTCACCGAGCCGGAGGGGCGTGAAGGACGGGGTGCCGGACAGCAGGTCGGGCCTGGCTCCGAACACCGTTCCCGCGAGCTTCGCGGCGCCCTCCACCGGCGGGACCACGGCTTCTCCGGACCGGTGTGCCGTGTGCGCCGCGGGAGGCGTTCGGTGCGCCTCTCCGCTCGCGGCTCCAGGGTGAAGACGTGTGCATCATGACAGGTCAGGGCCGTTTTTCGTAGGACGGAACGCACAGTTCGCGAGGCTTGTCCGGTCCGTTCCCCACGTCTCAGAATCTCCCTCGTGCGTCATCCGGAGACAGGGGGAATGGTGACGATCGATCACGATGCGGTGCTTCGGGCCCGCGTGCTGCTGCTGGGGTCCGGCCGGCCGAGTCTGGCCGAACTGGTCGGCGCGTACCGGGTGCTGGCCGAGGTGAGTCCGAAGGCGTACGCGCCGAAGCTCGTCGACGCCCTGCTCGCACTGCGCTACGAGAGCCGGGATCCGAAGGTGCACGTCTCGCTGGCCGCCGAGGCTTCCCGGGCCGCTCGCAGGTTGGAGGCCGGGGCGCCGAACCGGGCGGAGCGGTTGCGCCGGGCCCTGGACGCCCACCAGGATTCCTTGTTCGCCCTCGGGCGCAGGGCGGAAGGACGCGCGGTCTGTCAGGAACTGGCCGAGGCCGGTCTGCGCGAGCCCCTGGCGAGCGCGCTGGCCGAGGAGGGCCGCTTCAGGGAGGCAGCGGAGCTCGACGAAGAGAGCGCCCGGAACGGGATTCCGGAGCACGCCTTCTGGAGCATGGTGCGGTGGGCGGCGAACCTGGAGGGCGCCGGGCTGCACGACGCCGCGGCGGACGTCTTCAGCGAGCTCCTTGAGACGACCCGGCGAGAGGCAGCCGATGAGCACAAGGCTCTGGCGATACTCACCTGGGAGTTGGTTCACTTCTCCCGGATGCGCGAGGCCGTAGGAGACGAATCGCGTGCCGCGGCCGCCCGCCGCGAGGCCTTGGGCGTCTTGGAGGTACTCGCGAGCACCGGCGAGCCCAAGAACTGGAGTTGCATCCTCGGGTGGTGGCGGACGCTCTTCGTCCTGTCGGGGCGGTCCGCCGAACCCGCCGCGAGCCCCGACTCCCCCATGCCGCCGTTCGGCACGGAGTTCGGATGGTCGCGTCACGTGCGCGACGGCTTTCTCGGCATGCTGGCGGGCCTCGAAGCGGAGGCCGAGCGACTGCGCGAGGCGGAGCGGCTGCCCGAGCTGGTCGACGTCCAACGCAGAATCGGCGTCCGCACGGCCGTCCGTTACGGGGACCGCCCCTACCTGTTCGAGGAGCGGTTCGCGCCGTACTTCGACGAGGGCGTGACGCTGGCCCGCCGCCTGCCCGGCGACCCGGTGCGCCTGGCCCGCGCCCTCACCGACCGGTCGATGTTCCTCGTCGCGGCACGATCCTTCGAACCCGCACATGCCGACTTCGCCGAAGCGGTCGCCCTCCTCCACGGTCACTGACCGCGCCGGCCGGTCGCCGCGTCCCCGAAGGGAAGGCCACCAAGAACCGGCTGCACCTCGATGTGTGGTCGGCACCGGTCTCGCCGCGGCAAGCCCAGATCGAACGTCCGCTTGATCACCGATCGGGTGGGTGGCCACGAATTCGAAAGGGCGTGGTGGGACAAAGGACCCTCCTGCACCAGGCTTAAGTCATCGCTTCGCCTACACGCGAACGGGAGTGTCGTGAAATTCGGTTTCCGAGGCTGGAGTGCAGCAGGGGCTGCGTTTGCCCTGGCCTCAGTAGATGCATCGTCGGCTTTGGCGGTTGGTGCCGGGACGAGGCCGGTGACCCCGGCTTCCACCCTACCCGTATCAAGGCCCCGGGGAATACTGGGCTTCTCTGAGTGCCACCGATGGCAGTGCTACAGCTTCAGGCAACGTCGACCTCGGTCCCAAGGTTCGGATTGTGGTGACGGCCGACTGACACCTCCTTCCGGAGGGTGATGCCTCCGACAGAGGCCGAACGTCCGCGGGGTGGCGGCCGGTACCAGGCGTGTGAACCCGAGAACCGGCCTTCGGCCCGTGCTGTCATTCCGATTCGCGGGCGTGGCGGAATCTGGTCAGGCCGTCGGTGAGGGTGACGAGCGGGTCCGGGTAGTCGTACGCGGCCCGGTCCAGTCCGGTGAGCCGCCACGGCTCGTGGACGGCGGGGCCTTCCAGCCCGGCGAGCTCCGGAAGCCACCGGCGCACGTAGTGGCCGTCGGGGTCGTACCGGCGCGCCTGACGGAGCGGGTTGAGGACCCGGTTGGGCCGGGTGTCGGTGCCCGTGCCGGCCACCCACTGCCAGTTGAGCTGGTTGTTCACGACGTCTCCGTCGACCAGCAGGCTCAGGAAGTGGCGGGCGCCCTCGCGCCAGTCGATGTACAGGGTCTTGGCCAGGAAGGACGCGGTGATCAGGCGGCCGCGGTTGTGCATCCAGCCCTCGTGGGCCAGCTGGCGCATGGCCGCGTCGACGATCGGGTATCCGGTTCGGCCCTCCCGCCACGCCCGCAGCTCCGCCTCGGCCTCCTTGCCCCGTCGCCAGCGGTCGCCCCGGGACCGGTAGTCCTGGACCGAGGTCTCGGGCCTCGCCGCCAGTACCTGATGGTGGAAGTCCCGCCAGCACAGCTGCCGGACGAACGCGTCCGCGCCCGCGCCGCCGCGGGCCCGTGCGCGGTGCACCACCTCGGCAGGCGACACGGCGCCGAAATGGAGGTACGGGGAGAGCCTCGACGTGGCATCTCCGGCGAGGTCGTCGTGTCCCTCCTCGTACGCGTCGGCATGGCGCGAGAGCCACGAGCCGAGCAGCTTGCGCCCCTCGCTCTCCCCGCCCGCCGGCAAACCGTCCGACACGTCGGAGACCGCCGACCGCTTGGGGATCTCCTCCGACCGCACCGCGTGCGGAACCGGCACCGTGCGCGGGGCCGCGAGCGGCTTGCGCGGCGGCTGGTCGGCCCAGCGCCTGAAGTAGGGCGTGAAGACGGCGAAATGGTCGGATCCCTGAGGCAGCACGTCGCCGGGCGGCACCACGGTGCCGACGCCGTCATGCACGGAGAGGTGGCAGCCGTCCGCCTCCAGTGCCTCGCCGAGCCGTGCCTCCCGGGAGACCGCGAAGGCCGTGTGTCCGGCGGCCATGTGCACCTCGTCGGCTTGGGTCTGCCGCACCACGGCGCACACCTCGGCCACGGTGTCGCCCGTACGCACCACGAGCCTGCCTCCCCTCTCCCGCAGCGCCTCGTCGAGGTCGGCGAGGCAGTCGGCGAGGAACGCCAGCCTGTTCGGCGCGGCGAATCCGGCGCGGTCGACCGACGGGTCGCGGACGAACAGGGGGACGACCTCGTCAGCGCCCTCCAGCGCTGCCCTGAGCGGAGGATGGTCGTGCACCCGAAGGTCGGATGTGAACAGGACCACGGAGATGGTCATGGGGCGACTCCCGTATGTCGACCGCCGCGCGTGCTCTCGAGATCACCCGGCGGACTTCTGCGCGTCTACTGTGATCTCTTCCGCCGTTCCGCGCCTGACGGATGCGGCGGGTCGGAGGCGGCGCGTCGGGCGAGGCTGCCGGGCCACCAGGCGCGTGGACCGATGTCGATGACCAGCGCGGGAACGAGCAGGGAACGGACGACCAGGGTGTCGAGGAGGACCCCGAAGGCGACGATGAAGGCGATCTGGACGAGGAAGGCCAGCGGGATGACCGTGAGCGCCGCGAACGTCGCCGCGAGGACCACACCGGCCGAGGTGATCACTCCCCCGGTCGTGGTCAGCCCGCGCAGGACTCCCTGCCGCGTGCCGTGGATGAGGGACTCCTCGCGCACGCGTGACATCAGGAAGATGTTGTAGTCCACGCCGAGCGCGACCAGGAAGACGAACCCGTACAAGGGCACGGAGGCATCGGTGCCGCTGAAGCCGAGCAGGTGCTCGAACACGAGGGCCGCCACGCCCAGCGTGGCGAAGAAGTTGAGCGCCACGGTGGCCACCAGAAGCAGGGGCACGAGCAGCGAGCGGAGCAGCAGCACGAGGATGAGCAGGATGATGCCGAGGACGACGGGGACGATGACGGTCCGGTCGCGCTCCGAGGTCCGCTGCGTGTCGTACTGCTGGGCCGTGTAGCCGCCTACCAGGGCGTCCGCTCCTGGAACGGCGTGGACCCGGTCGCGCAGCCGCTGCACGGTCTCCTTCGCGGCGTCGCTGTCGGCGGCGTCCGTGAGCGTCGCGTCGATGCGGACGCGGCCGTCGACGACGAGCGGCGAGCCGGCGCCCGGACGGCCGGAAGCGGTGACGGGCGCCGCGGACGCGACACCCTCGGTCTGCGCCGTCGCCCGCGTGATCTCCTCAGCGTGATCGGCGTCGGTGATGACGACGGTGGGGTTCCCCGATCCGCCCGGGAAATGCCGGCCGAGGGTCTTCTGCGCGCTGACGGACGGAGCGTCGTTCACGAAGATCTCGTCGAGCGGTACTCCCTTGGAGGACAGGCCCGGCGCGAAGGCGGCGAGCGCGAGGAGCACGAGCGCGGTGGAGACCCAGACCCGCCGTGGTGCGCGGTCGATGAGCGCGGCGACGCGACGCCACACCCGGTGGCCTTCCGTCGTCGCGTCCGAGGGTCTGGGGGTGGCCGGCCAGTAGGCGGCGCGGCCCAGCAGCACGAGGGCGGCCGGAAGGAACGTCAGCGTGCTCAGCACCGCGCAGACGATCCCGATCGCACCCACCGGGCCGAGTGCCCTGTTGTTCGTGAGATCGCTGGCCAGCAGGGCGATCAGCCCGAGGGCCACGGTGGCCGCACTGGCGACGATGGCTCCTGCGGACCTGCGTACGGCCGCAACGGCCGCTGCCGCGCGGTCGCCCCGTACGGCGAGTTCCTCGCGGTAGCGGGCTGCGAGCAGCAGGGCGTAGTCGGTCGCGGCACCGATGACGAGGATCGACAGGATGCCCTGGACCTGCCCGTCGACCCGCACGATGTCGCGGTCGGCCAGCGCGTAGACCACCGCGCAGGCCAGGCCCAGCGCGAAGACGGCGCTGATGATGATCACCAGGGGCAGCAGGACGCTCCGGTAGACCAGCAGCAGGATAAGCAGGACGGCCGCCAGTGCCACGCCCACGAGGAGTCCGTCGATCCCGGCGAAGGCGTCCGACAGATCGGCCTGGGCGGCGGCCGGGCCGGCGATCTCGACCTGCGCGTCGGGGACCGTACGAGCGGCCGCGCGTACCTCGTCGAGGACGACCGGCAGCTCCTCCCCCAGGCCGGGGGCCAGGGGTACGACGGCCTGGAGTGCCTGGCCGTCCTGTGAGGCCATCGCCGGCGAGGGGGCACCCTCGATCCCGGTACGTCCTGCCAGAGCGGCCACGGCCCGGGTCGCGGCCTCGCGCTGGGCGTCCGTCACCCGGCCGCCCTTGCCGGTCCACACGACGATCGCGGGCACCGATTCCGATCGTTCGAACGGCCTGCGGGCTTCGATGACCCGGGTCGACTCGGCGCTGCGCGGCAGGAACGCGGCCTGGTCGTTCGTGGCGACCTCGCCGAGCTTCCCCGCGTACGGGCCGAGCGTGGCTCCGATGCCCAGCCAGACCACCAGCAGCGCGAGCGGAACCAGCCAGCGTGCCCAGCGCGATGTGCTTCTCATGTCTGCCTTTCAGGGCGCCATTCGATTGGTCGAAAGCAAAATATCTCAATGATTGAGAGATCTGGTGCCGGGGGGTGATCCGCCCGGGGTCGCGCCGCGTAGGGTGACCGCGTGGCCAGTACCGATGACGGAGAGACGGCGTCGCCCCCCGCGCCGGTGCCCGGCGACCTGCAGAACTTCGCCGTCGCACTGCGCCGTACGCACGGCGAGATCAGCCGGCTGGTCCAGGGTTTCGCGGCCACCCACGGCCTGCACCCCACCGACGTGCAGGCGCTCGGCCTCATCCTCGACAGCCCGGAACCCCTGACACCCGGCCGGTTGCGGGAACAGCTGGGGCTGACCTCGGGCGCGGTCACGGCGTGTCTCGACCGTCTCGAAGCGGCGGGGCACATTCGCAGGGCCCGGGCGAGCACGGACCGGCGTGTGGTGCACGTGCACTACGTGGAGAGCGCACGAGCCGTCGCCCGGCTGTACTTCCACCCGCTGGCGCAGGCGGCCACGCAGGCGAGGGCGCAGTTCGACGACCAGGAGCTGGCCACCGCACTGCGCTTCCTCACCGCGCTCAACGAGGAGCTCGGAGCCCTTCGGACGCCTCGGCGCTGACGGCTGCTCATGTGATCACGTGCCCGGTGCCAGCAGTTCGGAGACCAGGCGTACGGTGTGGCGCTGCCAGCCGGCAGAGCAGCCCAGCATCGCGTGCCCTCCCCCGCGCATCGGAATTGCGACGGCGTGGGCACCCGCCGCCCGAGCCCTGCGGACGAATTCCCACGACTCCCGCGCCGAGGTGATCCGGTCGGCCTCGTCGTGCAGCACGTAGACCGTGCGTCCCGCGAGGTGGGCGACGGGCTCTCCGGGCGGGCACCAGGGGGCCAGGGCCACCACGCCGCGGACCGTCGGATCCCCGGCGGCGCACAACGCGGCCCGGCCGCCCATCGAGTGGCCGACGAGCACGACCGGGATCTCGCCCGCGGTGCGCCTCAGCAGCGCGAGGGCGGCCTCGGCGTCCCGTGCCGCGTCCCGGCGGCGCCCGTTCCAGCCTCGGTGACGGTAACGGACCATCGCCACGAGCACGTCCCGGTCCGCGAGGGTGCGCGCGACGCCGCCGGCGAAGGGCCGCATGCGCAGTGCGGGAAGGTTGATCAGGGGAGGCGGCTCGAGGCCCACCGAGCGGCCCCCGTGCAGGAGGAGGACCGCGGCGTTGGGGTCGGCCGGTGAGCTCACGACGCGCAGGGGCCCGGCCGCACGCGCTCGGAGCCCGCGGACCCCGCGGACCCGTCGGCTCTCGGCCGTCACCACGGGCCGGTCCCGCTTGCCGCCTGACGCGGGGGCCGGGGAAGGAAACCGCTCGTACGGGCCCGGTAGGCCGCGTAGCCGGGGCGCTGCGCCATATGGGCTTCCAGCATCCGTTTGCCGCTCCCCCAGATGAGCAGTCCGCTCATCACCAGGGGCGATACGACGGTGAGGACCGCGGTCGGCCAGGTCGCGCAGGCGGCCAGGTAGAGGCCCCACCAGACGAGGAAGTCGCCGAAGTAGTTGGGGTGCCGGGTCCAGGCCCAGAGTCCCCGGTCCATGACCCGGCCCCGGTTCGCGGGGTCGGCCTTGAAACGGCCGAGCTGGTGGTCGCCGACGGCCTCGAAGCCCAGCCCCGCCGCCCACAGGACCAGGCCGATGACCAGGAGGACGTCCACTCCTTCGGTCAGGTACGCCGCCGCCTGTACGGGGAGCGAGACGAGCCAGACCAGGGCGCCCTGGAGGAGGTAGACCTTGCGCAGCGCGACGAGAGCGGGATTGCCGGGAACCCGGGAGAGCATCCGTGCGTAGCGGGGATCCTCGCCGTGTCCGCGTCCGCGGCGGGCGATGTGGAACGCGAGCCGCAGCCCCCACAGACAGGTCGCCAGGGTCACGGCGAGGCGGCGTACGTCGTCACCGTGGCCGGCGGAGAGCCCGTAGGTGACCAGTGCGACGGCGGTGAACGCCAGGCCCCAGGCGACATCGACGATCCGGTGGACGCCCTTGACCAGTGCCAGGGCGAACGTGACCAGCATGACCGCGAGCGCGGCTCCCGCCGCCGCTGCCAGGTTGACGGCGAACGCGGAGGCGGAGGCGGACGCGTTCACCGGGACGCCTCGCGTTCCGGGCCGGCCGCGACGAGGCGGAGCTGGCGTACGTCGAGGCAGTGCGAGCGGAAGCCGGCCTCGGAGTAGGCCAGGTACAGCTCCCACATGCGGCGGAAGACCGGGTCGAAGCCGAGCGCGTCGACCTCCGCCGACCGCTGGACGAACCGCTCCCTCCACATCCGGAGCGTCTCGGCGTAGTGGTCGCCGAAACCGGTGTCGTGGGTGATGCTCAGGCCGGCCGCGGCGGACTCCCGGCTGATGGCGTCCGGCGACGGGATCAGGCCGCCGGGGAAGACGTACTTGCTGATCCAGGTGTGCGTCCGTGCCGTGGCGAGCATCCGCTGGTGCGGCATCGTGATGGCCTGGACGGCAACGCTGCCCCCGGGGGCGAGGAGCCGGCGCAGGGCGCCGAAGTAGTCGGGCCAGAACTCGGCGCCGACCGCCTCGATCATCTCGACGCTGACGACGGCGTCGTACCGGCCCTCGATCTGACGGTAGTCACGGATCTCGACGTCCACCCGCCCCTCCATGCCGGCGTCTGCGACGCGCCGCAGCGCCAGGTCGCGCTGCTCCCGGGAGAGCGTGACGGTCAGGACGTCGGCCCCCCGGGCCGCGGCGCGGACGGCGAGTTCTCCCCAGCCCGTGCCGATCTCGAGCAGCCGGGTGCCGGGGCCGACGGCCGCGAGATCGAGCAGCCGGTCGATCTTGCGGTGCTGGGCGGCGGTGAGCGCGTCCGGTGCGGCGGGAAGGGTCTCGAAGACGGCCGAGGAGTACATGAGGCTCGGGTCGAGGAAGAGGGCGAACAGGTCGTTCGACAGGTCGTAGTGCCGGTGGATGTTCTCACGGGCACCGTCGAGGGTGTTGCGGTCGCGGGCGGGCCGTCGGTGCGCCCAGACGCCCCGCAACCGGCGGAGCGAGGCGGGTACGAGCTGGTCCACATGGGCCGCGAGCACGGTGAGCACGCCGACGAGGTCGTCGCTGTCCCATTCCCCGGCCATGTACGACTCACCGAAGCCGATCAGGCCGTCGGCGCCGATCCGCCGGTGGAACGCGGCCGGGTCACGCAACGTCAGCGCCGGCGCGCCGACCCCGCCGTCCGTCTCGCGGTCGCCACCGTTCCGCAGCCGGAGGGGCAGCCTGGTGAGGGCGCGTTCGACGACGCGCCGGGCGATGGCCGTACGGACGGCGGAGGCGGGTGGGAGGCGCGCCACGTCGGGCCATCGCGCCGGATCGACGCCGATGACGACCGGTCGGCCGCCGGGGACGGTGGAGGCTTGAGCGGCCGAGGCGGTGGAGACAGTCACAACATGCCTTCCCTGGTGGGCGTAACGGGTCGGGGTCGGGGTCGGACAGGAAGTCCCTTGAGGTACAGCCGGATGCCGTGCCAGCGGATGCCGGCGCTGACGGCCGCGGTGGACCAGGGGTGGCGCAGCGCCGCGGTGAGCAGACCGCGCGCGTCGGCCGGGCGGTGGCGGCCTCGGACCGTGGCGGTGAGCGGCCGGGATCCGTCCGGGAGCCGCAGTTGGACGGTGAGGTCGAGACGCTCGCCGGGCAGCGGAACCCGCATCCGGTAGGAGCCTTCGACGTCGAAGAACGGCGAGACGTAGAAGTCCTTGGCGACGTCGGCGCTGCCGTCCTCCGCGGGCCGCAGGAGGTAGCAGTGCCGGCCTCCGTAGGTGTTGTGCACCTCGGCGACGACGCAGACGGGCCGGCCGGTCCGGTCGTGGCACCAGTACAGCGTGAGCGGGTTGAAGACGTGGCCGAGGACCCGGGCGTGGGCGAGCATCAGGACGCGGCCGTCGGCGTTCCGTACGCCCTGGGCCATCAGGTAGGCGTCGAGGCCGGCCCGGATCGTGCGGGCCCGCCCGCCGAAGTGGTCGCTGGCGTCGAAGCGGGCGAGGGGGCGCAGGAGGCGGGGCGGTCGGGGCAGGTCGTCGAGGTCGACGAGCCAGAGGTACGTGCGCCTGCGCAGGGAATGCCTGACCGGCTGGACGCGGGTGTGGCCGACCTCGCAGGTGTAGAGCGCGGGTACGGATGCCGGTACGGGTACGGGTACGGATGCCGGTGCTGGTATCGCGGAGTCGGCAGGCGTGACCTCGAAGCTCACCAGGTCACCCCCAGAGCGCGGGCGGCCTCGACTCCGGAACGGCAGCCGTCCTCGTGGAAGCCCCAGCCGTGGTAGGCACCGGCGAAGGCGGTGACGGATGTGGCGAGGCCGGGGAGTTCTCGCTGTGCCGCGACGGAACGGGGGGTGTAGACGGGGTGTTCGTACACCATGCGTGCGATCACGGTGCTCTCGTCGACACGGCCGTCGGGGTTGAGGGTCACGATGTGCGGCTCGGTCAGGGGCAGGCGCTGGAGCCGGTTCATGTCGTAACTCACCCGCACGGAACCGGGGCGTGCGGCGCAGGAGGGGATCCAGTAGTTCCAGGACGCTCGCGCGTGCGGTGACCGCGGGAGAACGCTGGTGTCCCGGTGCAGGACGGTGGGGTTGCGGGAGTACGTGAACGCTCCCAGGACGCGGCGCTCGTCCGCGGTGGCGTCTGCCAGCATCCGCAGGGCCTGGTCGGGGTGGACGGCCACCACGACGGCGGCGTGCACCTCGGTCTCCCCGTCTCGGGTGGTCACGCGTGCGTGGTCGGGTCCGCGTTCGACCGTCCGGACGGGCGTGGCGGTGCGGACGGCGGCGAGGCCCTTGGCCGCCTTCTCCACGTAGGCGGCGGAGCCTCCGGTCACGGTCTTCCACTGCGGCGATCCGGTGGTGGAGAGCAGCCCGTGGTGGTCGAGGAACCGGAAGAGGTAGGCGGCCGGGTACAGCAGGGAGGTGTCCGGCGCGCAGGACCAGACGGCGGAGACGAGCGGCAGGGCGAAGTGGCCGACGAAGTAGGGAGAGAAGCCGTTCCGGTTCAGGAAGGAGCCGAGGGTCTGGGAGTCGTCCCCGGAGGCGAGCAGCCGGCGGGCGGACCGGTGGAAGCGCGGTACGTCGGCGAGCATCCGCAGGTGGCGGCCACGCAGTGCGTTGCCCGCGCCGAGCAGCCCGCGCGGGCCGCGGGCACCGGCGTATTCCAGACCGCAGCCGTCGCACCGTACGGACATGCTCATCTCGGAGTCCTGGGTGGCGACACCGAGTTCACGGAAGAGCCGCAGGAGGTTCGGGTAGGTGCGTTCGTTGTGGACGATGAAACCGGTGTCCACGCGGACGGTGCCGCACGCGCGGGTCGGGAGCTCATGGGTATGGGCGTGGCCGCCGAGCCGGGAGTCGGCCTCGTACAGGACCACGTCATGCGTGCGCGACAGGATGTGGGCGGCGGTCAGGCCCGCCACTCCGGCTCCGACGACGGCGACGCTTCGCCGGTTCATCCGTTCCCCCTCGTACCGTCGGCTGTTCGGCTTGCCCTCTGATGTGATTCGGCGCCCTCGCCCCGGCGGACGGGTCCGTCTTTCTCCGGCGCGGTGCCGGGTACCGGCCCGGTTGCCGCGGACGGACGGGCGGCCGTCTCGTCGTCGGCGGGGCAGGCCTCGGGGGGTGGTGCGAGGCTGCCGCGCAGTCGCTGGAGCCCGCGCCGGGCATGGCTCTTGACGGTGCCGAGCGGCATACCGGTCGTCCGGGCGATCCTGGCCTGCGTCAGGTCTGCGAAGAACGCGAGGGTGAGCACGTCCCGCTGCACCCGCGGCAGGCGGGCGAGTTCGCCCATCACCACGATGCGGTCCAGTACGCGCTCGGTGCCGTCCGTGTAGACCACGTGCGGCGGCAGAGCGGCTCCGGCGGCGGCGACCA
This sequence comes from Streptomyces sp. IBSNAI002, assembly GCF_052244475.1. Taxonomy (NCBI): domain Bacteria; kingdom Bacillati; phylum Actinomycetota; class Actinomycetes; order Kitasatosporales; family Streptomycetaceae; genus Streptomyces; species Streptomyces sp. IBSNAI002. The sequence continues at coordinate 203,514 of NZ_JBQPXG010000002.1, forward strand.
GTTCGGTCCTGCGGGTGCGCGCGGAGAGGGCGTCGGCGATCTTGCGCCGCGCGATGCCGACCAGCCAGGCGGGGACCGTCCCGCGGTCGGGGCGGTACCCCTGGCGACCGCGCCAGGCGGCGAGGAAGACCTGCTGCGTCACGTCCTCCGCCTCGCGGGAGTCCCCGATCGCCCGGCACGCCAGGGTGTGCACGAGGCCGCCCCACCGCCGGTAGGCCAGGGCCAGGGAGTCCTCGTCGCCGCGGGCGAGGCCGGCGCCGAGCTCCTCGTCGGTCGGCTCGGGGCCCAGGGGCCGAAGGCGCTGGGCCGTAGGCGCTGCGATCATGACGACTCCCGTTTGCCCGTCGTGTGGTCCGGCTGGAGGCTTCGGCCACCGGGCGGTTGCACCCCGGCGGTGTCAGGGTCGGGCGACGTCCCCTTGTCTTGCAAGATGCAGCGTTTGTGCATCGCTTTCCGGTAGGCGTCACCTCTCGGGCCACTCCCCCGCATCCGTCCGGCGCCCAGCGGGAGAAGAAGGGAGAACGGCTGGGCATGCGGTCCGTTCGAGCCGACCCAGGACCCAGGAGGTCATCCGGTGATCGTGGTGGAACGAAACATCGTCATCCCCGTCCCCGTTGACGAGGCGGTCTCCTACCTGGAGGACTTCCGTCGCAGCGCGGAATGGGATCCGGGAACGGTGGCCTGCGTCCGGGTCGACGAAGGGCCTGTGCGGCCGGGTGCCGTGTGGCGCAACACCTCACGCTTCCGGGGGCGTACCACCGAGTTGACGTACCGGCTGGAGGTCAGAGAGCCGGCCCGCCTGGTCTTCGTGGGCACGAACAAGTCGGTGACCGCGACCGACGACATGCGCTTCGAGGCGCGCCCGGGCGACGAGACCCTCTTGAGGTACGAGGCCTCCCTCCGCTTCAAGGGCCTGGCGAAACTGGCGACTCCGTTCATGAGGGCGGAGTTCGAGGCGCTGGCGGACAAGGTCGCCCGGCGCCTCCCGTCCGCCGTCGCGGTACACCGTCCCTGAGATGCGCCGCGGGCCGAAGCGGGTGGGACGGCTCGCGGCCGCCTCGTCCCGGGCGTCGAACAGAAGTGACCCCCATGCCGGCGTACGACGTGGGGGCCACTCCAATGGGGGTGCGGGCGCCGAGCTAGGAGTTGCGGTGCTTCGTGAGCTGGCGGATCTCGGGGAGGGCTTGGCAGAGGGCGCGGCCGGGGCAGAGGGTGTTGAACCCGTCGCGGTGGCCGGGGATCCGGTGGAGGGCGATCATCTGCCCGAGCTTCCAGGTGTCACCGAAGAAGTTGCCGCCGTCCGCGGCGGCCGGGAGGGTGACCGTGCTGTCGGGCCGTGGCCGTGGTGGCGCAGCTTCCAGCCGGCCAGCTGGGCGATGCTGGACTTGACCGCCGTGCCGACTCCGGCGTCCTCGGTGTTCCCGAGCAGGGCGATGCTGGAGGTGTCGGTGTTGAAGCCGTAGGTGTGGGCGGCGCGCACGGCCCGCTCGATGCCGCCGGCCCGGCCCTCGAAGAGGGTGCCGTACTTGTCGACGAAGAGGTTGTAACCGACGTCGTTCCAACCCAGTTCCTGCACGTGGTAGAGGAAGACTCCTCGGACGATGGCGGGCGAGTCGGAGGGGCCGTAGTCGTTGCCGCCCGCGGTGTGGTGGACGAACACGGCCTTGGCATCGGCCATGTACTGCGGCGGGTCGAAGACCAGGTTCTCGTTGGCGCCCCAGCCCGCCCGGTCGACGAGCGCCGGCCGGCTGGCCTGCCCGGCCCGGCCCGGGCGGACAGGCGTGGGGGCGGCAGCGGTCGAGGCGGTGGCCTTCGGGTCGAGGCACGCAAGTGCCATGCCCCCGGGCAGGTTCAGGGCCCGAGCCGTCTCGGCGGCGCGGAACTGGACGCCGTCCGACGGGCCGGCCCACAGCGGTTCCCTCCCGCCTCGGCCCTGCTCGCCGCTGGTCGCGTCGGGTCCGTGGTGCAGGCCCGCCAGGGTCTGCCAGGGCCGCCACTGGCCGTTGCCGCTGTCACGGGTGCGGACCTGCACCGCCCCGGAGAGGGACCGGCCGGGATCGTCCCAGGTCACGCCGACGATGGAGAACGGTTGAGTGCGCGTCGGTTCCACCGGCAGCCCCGCGGCGTCCAGTTGGCCGGCGGCGGGCCGCTTGCCCGGTGTGGCGGCCACCGCACCGGTGGCACCGAACACGGTCAACGCGGCGGTGGCACCGGTGAGCAGGATGGTGCGGCGGGCTCGGCGACCCGAGAGTGCCGTCAGGCTCGAGGAGTTGAAGAGGACCGCGGGGCTGCCGGATCCACCTACGCCGGTCGGCACCTGCCCGGCGGGGCACTCCACGTGGCCGTCCCCCCGCCGTCGCGCCTCCTCCGGTGGCCCCGACAGCCGGCACACAGCCGCGGACGGTCTGTCCGCCGCTGCTTCGGCCGTCTCCCCCTCCTGCCCCCGTCGGCACCGTGCCGGCCTGGTCCATGTCACGAATGGGCGATCCGCTCTCCTCTGCCGTCAGGGACCAAATCATCTGCGGCACCAAAGACACACCCGGACCTAAAAGGGCTCACTCAGCCGCTTCGCCAATGACTTGTCACATCGGTCGAAAGAATGACGTAATCCCGATCGGGGTTGGCTACAGTGAGCGGCGCAGGGGTCAGTCGGGGAGATCTTGCACTTTCGAAGCGGAGAGAATTCGACTCTGGGCCAGCTGGGCGATCCCCGGTTCCCAGGCTTTTCGAACAGCCCTCAGCCGCACCGAGAAGGCACGTGATACGAATGTCCATTCACTGGAAGCGATTCATCCGCTGAGTCGTGGAGGGGGCCGTCGGCGGATCCGCCCCGGCTACCGCCACGGCAGCGGTCCAGTCGTTTTCCGGGCATCCGTATAGAAGGCTTCCGCGTCCTCCCAGCAGATCGACTGCTGGAATCCGACGCGTCCGTCTACTGACACGCACCGCCACTCGCTGCATACGTCTGTCACGGAGGCATGCCGCACTTCCCGTGACCGTGCAAGGTCGCCTTCGCCCGCGGCGATCTCCCGCCCGTTCCACAATTCGACCGGTTCGGTCAACTCTCCGGCATTCCCTCATGGGCCACTTCAGTACAGCAATTTCAGGACGGACACAGCTCAGTGAATTTCAGTAGGGAGGCGGCCCTGACGATCGCCGCGACCATGAGTCTCGCGATCGGCGGCACCGCTTGCGCCCAGCCGGCCCTTGCTCTGGAGGCCCCGCAGGCGGGCGCCGTCTCGCAGGCGACCGCGAATGCGGCCATAGCCAACGCCCGCCGGGGTGTCGTCGACGATCTCACCGCCCAAGGCGCCACATCGGCACAGATCGCCGCCGCGCAGCAGAATTTCGACGCGGGCCTCGCCATGGCCGCGACCATGGCGAAGAGCACGCCGGCGAGCACCGGTTCCACAGCGCTCCCCGGCATTCCCGCGTTCCAGCACAAGAACTACGACCAGATGTTGGAGCTCGCGCGCCAGCGACTGGCGCAGGTGAAGGCCGACAAGCCCGAGAACGACCGCACTTCCCTGGTCTCCAGCCTTCCGACCGCCGGCTCCACGATCGGTGGGGAAGGCACCCCGCTCGAGGCCCCCGTCCTGGTGGCCAACGCTTGGTGGGGCCTCGACAAGATGGCTGTCAGTCTCCTCAACAACGGCGTCGGAAACTACCTCTACTTCGACACGGCGCGGGCGACGCTCGACGGCGGCCAAGAGGGTGTGGCCGCAGGCCTCAACAGCGCCGGATCCCTGGTCGCCCTGAAGGGCGGACACTTCGGCGGCGCGGGTGCGGCCCTCGGCATGGTCGGCGCCGTCATGACCCTCGCCAACCCCGCCGTCCTGGCCGATCCCATAAAGCTCCGCGACGCCCTGGCGGGTACCGTCTTTTCCGCCGGCTACCTCGCGGGGTACCTCGTGGGCAGGGCCCCGGAGTGTTCCGGGAATGTCTGATTTGGCCCCGTGGGCGCCGGTTGTCCCTGGGCGTGAAGCGAGCACGGCACCTGTGGATCATGGAGTTCTCTAGGCTTCACGATCTGCAGGGGTGCCGTGCTCGTTGCTTCATCCTGCCCTGTGGCCGTCGTGCCCGTGTGCGCGCCCCTGCTTGCGCAGTCGCTGGCCGCGTCGGAGCCGGTCGTCCCGGACGGGCTGCTGCAGGCTCTGGCCCAGGTCCCGGACTCGCGTGATCCGCGTGGGAGGCGCTACCGGCTGGCGACGCTGCTGGCGATCGGGGTCTGTGCGATGACCACCGCCGGCCATAACTCCCTTGTCGCGATCGGGGAGTGGGCACGTCGCTGTGATCAGCAGGTCCTGGCCGATCTCGGTTGTCCGTTCGATCCGATGACCGGCCGGATGCGGTGCCCCAACGAGAAGACCCTGCGCGACGCCTACGGCAAGGTCGACCCGGCCGAGCTGACCCGAGCCGGCTACACGCGACTGGCCGTCCTGGCCCGGCAATCAGCAGACCGGGCGCCGAGCGCGCGGACCCCGGAGGGACTCGCCGAACGCGAACAGCGTCGCGCTCACCACGCCGCCGAACGCACACCACCGTCCCGGGCCCGGCGGCGGGTCTTCGCAGGGGATGGCAAGTGCCTGCGCGGGGCGAAGCGCCCGGACGGCTCCCAGGTCTACGTGTTCTCCGCAGTGCGCCACCAGGACGCGCTGACCGTCGCCGCCCGCGAGGTCGGCGCCAAGACCAACGAGATACCCGAGTTCCAGCCCCTCATGGAACAGATCCCCGACGAGGAACTGGAAGACGCCGTGGTCACCCTCGATGCCCTGCACGCCCAGCGCGAGCACGCCCGCTACCTGGTCGAGGAGCGCGGCGCCCACTACCTGCTGTCCGTGAAGGGGAACCAGAAGAACCTCGCCCGGCAGCTCAAGTCCCTTCCCTGGAAGCAGATCCCGGTCCTGCACCGCACCAGTGAGTCCGGCCACGGCCGCGAGGAGATCCGTGAACTGCAGGTCGCCAGCGTGAACGGGCTCCTGTTCCCCCACGCCCGCCAGGTGGTCCGCATCCGCCGCAGGCGCCGCCCGCTCGGCACGAAGAAGTGGTCCGAGGAGATCGTCTACGCGGTCACCGACCTGACCGCCGAGCAGGCGAGCCCCGAGGAGATCGCAGCCTGGGCCCGCGGCCACTGGACGATCGAGAACAGCGTCCACTGGGTCCGCGACGTCACCTTCGGCGAAGACGCCCGCACCATCCGCACCCGCAACACGCCCGCCGTCATGGCCGGCCTCGGCGACATCGTCCGCGGCACCCTCCGGGCCCTCGGCTGGGTCAACGCCGCCAGCGCCAGACGCGCCCACACCGACCCCACCGCCGTCCTGCGGCTCCACGGCATCACATGACCAAACCGGACATCTCGGGAACACTCCGGGGCCCTGACCTCGTGGGCCTCGTCGCCGGGCCGTTCGGAGCCGCCATCTCCGCCGGCACCGCCGTCGGTCAGCTGATCTACGTTCTCGCGACCCAGGGCTGGGACGCGTTCGTGGAGAACATCGCCAAGGGCGGAGCCACTCTGGCCGCTATCGGTGTTTCGGCAGTGTTCGGCCCGAACAGTCCGGGGGCGCAGAGGCTGCTGGAACTGTTCGGCAACAAGAGTGATCCGTCGCCGGCGGTCGCAGACCAGCTCGCTGGAGATCTCCAGGTCCCCCTTCGTAAGATGCTGATGGCTTCGTGGGGTGCCGGCTGGGAGGAGGTTGCCAGGAAGCAAGGCAAGGCCGCCTGGGAGATGTACCAGTACGTGGAGCAGTTCGCCGCCTCCTACACGGCCTACGCCGAAGTCATCCTCGATGACGCCTACAACACCAAGAGCGATCACTCCAAGGCAGCGCACGACAGCCTCGTAAAGAACAAGCAGGCCTTGCGCGACCAGCTCAAGCAGCATCTTTATGATGAATCGACCGAGATGCTCAGGGAACAGAAGAAGGCAATTCACTACGACATGTTCGACAATCCGAAGAACGCGGAAGGATATCGCGACTTCGGAAAAAAGCTCTTCCAGGAAAAGAGGCGAGACATTCTCCTGTCGACTCTCTACGCCGGCGTGAAATCTGGAAAGCTAGGGGGCGGCCGGGCTGAGAAATTCAGTGTGGGCGGTCAAGACCTGAATCTGGAGACGCTCCTCGGAGGCGTCGACAGGGCCGCGGATGTTGCAGCGAATTCTACCGACGATCTGAAGTACAGCGGGAGCGACCAGCTCTGGGCGCTGGGCGCCCAGGTCAACGAGAAGGTCCAGTCCGAACTCGTCGCTCAATACGGCAACCTGATGACGGTGAGCAAGGTCAACGACACCTGGACACCGCCGCCACCGCCGCCGCCGACGCCTGGGAAGATTCCGCTCAAGGACGGGATTGACCAGCCCGACTACCCGGCCGGCACCTTCCTGGTGACGCAGGCCGGAGAGTGCCTCTACTACCAGGTACCCACTGCCGAGAACGGACAGGCCGACGGGGGTGTCAAGGAGACAGGCTGCACCACGGACCTTGCCAAGAAGTGGTCCGTCAATACCCTCGCCAACGGCGACGTCGAGCTCAAGTACGACGGCAAAGGCGTCGTCGACACCTTCACCGTCAACAACACCGACCTGACGCACGGGGACGGCACGTGGCTGGGCTGGCGCAACGGGGCCATCGGCCCTGAAATGGGCATGCCGCTCAGGGTCGTGAAGGACAACAAGCTCCTGAACATGCCGCCGAGGCAGCCCGTCGTCAAGATCCCGGTGAAGGACGGAGTCGACCAGCCGCTGTTCCCCGGCGGTACGTTCCTGGTGACGCAGGCCGGACAGTGCCTGTACTACCAGGTGCCCACTGCCGAGAACGGGCAGGTCGACGGAGGCATCCACGAGACGGCCTGCACCTCGGATCTCGCCAAGAAGTGGTCCGTCAACGTCGCCGGCAACAACGTCGAGCTGGCATACGAAGGCAAGGGCGTCATCGACACCTTCAGCCTCAAGAACAGCGACCTGACGTACGGCGACGGCAAGTGGCTGGGCTGGCACGGGGGCTTCATCGGTCCTGAAATGGGCGTCCCGCTCAGGATCGTCAAGGACAACAAGCTCCTGATGTCCGAGGCCACACCGGAGAAGATCCCCCTGCAGAACCTCCCCGAGCAGCCCGACTTCCCTCTCGGGACCTTCATGGTCACGAAGGACGGCCGCTGCCTGGCGTACCCGCTCAAGCCGGTGCCGTGCGGCAGCCCTGAGGCGAAGAAGTGGTCGGTCAAGCTCGTCAACAGCATCAATGTCGAGCTGAAGTACGACGGAAAGCATCTGAACTGGCAGCAGATCCCCGGCTACCTGTCTGAATCCGGCAAGACTGACGGCTCCAGCAACCTTTGCATGCTGAATCTCTGGCTCGGCAGCCTTGAGAAGAAGCGAGTGCACTACCTGCAGGACGAAGACAGCGGCTACTTCGATGTCGACCCCCAATCCGGGGGCGAACAAGTCTCCATTGTGATGGACCGGAAGGTACTGGGATTCTAGGGTCCGGGTCCGGGCCCGGATTCGATCGGATCCTGCCCGTCGCAGGGTAGACGTAGGTGAGGCCGCCGCTTCCTGGGAAGCGGCGGCCTTCTCGTATGGGAGCTCCCCTTGTCAGGCGGCCTGGCTCAGGCGGAAGGTGAACTTGAATTCTGCGGGGATCGGCCCCAGGGGTGGCTTCTGCAGGACGCCTACGGCATCGCCCGTCACGTTCCGGAAGTCGTTCGTGCCGCCCGTGACGGCGTAATTGAGGACGCTGGGCAGCCCGGTCGTGGTGGTGATCACGGTGCTCGTGAAGATGTCGCCGCTCCTGGTGCCGAGGGAGGCAATGCGGAACGCCACATCGCAGAGGCTGGTCACAGCAGCCGGAGCAACGGACACGGCGGTGACGGTGCAGTCCCCCGTCGCCGTCCCGATCTTGCTCCCGGCCGCGTCGAACAGCTCGGCGTTGCCGGTGAACACCGTCCCCGGGGCCGGGCTGACCGGAACGGCGAGCTCGGTCTTCGAATAGATCTCCAGCGTTTCGGTGACCGCGGCCGCCTGAGCAGCTCCCGGACAGAGCGCGAGGGAGAGGACCGCGGTCACGGCTCCGGTGCACAGTGCGGCCGCCGTCCGGAGCCCGCCCGTCCGTCTCATCAGTTTCTCCGATCGCTTGGTCAGCGCATGCGCATGCTGCCCGGCCGGCTGTGGTCAGCGGTGCGGGCCGGCCGGGGCAGCCGCAGTCCACTCTGCGCAGACGGGGCCGCACGGTGCATGCGGTCGGGGGCAGATGAGTGACGGAGGGTCATGCGCGTGGGGTGCGCCTGCGCTGCGCGAGCCGGCGGGCGGGCCGGCTACGGGTGCGGGATCACCGCGCTGATCCGGTAGCCGGATCCCGACGGGCCCGCGGTGAAGGTGCCGCCGATCAGGGAGACCCGTTCCTGGAGTCCGATGAGTCCGTACCCGCTGCCCGGCAGCCCGGCACCGCCCGGCCGCGCGGACCCCTCGTCGTCCACTGTCACGCTCACCGCGTCGATGCGGCAGTCCACCGCGATGCGCACCGGGGCGCCGGGAGCATGTTTGGCCGCGTTGGTCAGTCCCTCCTGGGCGACCCGGTACAGGGCCCGTTGCGTGCTGGAGGGGAGGGCTTCCGGATGGCCGTTGACCGTCAGCTCGGCCTCCTGCCCGATCCCGCGGGCGCGTTCGACGAGGTCCGGCAGCGAGGCCGCGAGGACGTCGGTGGTCTTCCGAGCCTCGAGAGCCCCGGGGCCAGGGGTCAGGATGCCCAGGATTCCTCGCAGTTCCTCCAGCGCCTGGTGCCCCTCCTCACGGATCAGGTCCGCGTAGCCGGCCACGTCCGGGTCGGTCGCGGCCTGGCTCACGGACAGGGCGTTCGCGGTCAGCACCACGTTGCTCACGCGGTGGGCGACGACATCGTGCATCTCCCGGGCGATGTGTCCGCGCTCCTCCGTCCGGGCCTGCTGCACCAGCAGCTGGTGCTCCCGTTCGACGTGGGCCAGTTCGGCGCGGGCGGCCTCGGCGAGGTCCTTGCGGAACGCGACCACACACCCCGTGAGCACGGGGCCGACCACCAGGGCGAGGGAGTACATCAGCTCGCGCCCGTCCCACCGGTCGGCGGCCCGCAGCGCGACGAAGCTGGTCAGCGCCGCGAGCGCGGTGACGGCCACGAGCACGCGGACCCGGCGGTACCGGGCGAAGCCGAGTGTGTACAGGGCGACGGCGAGCGCGGTGGGCGTGAAGGCGACGACGTGGCAGAGCGCGACCAGGACGGCGGTACGGGTGGGCCACCGGCGCCGCCACCACAGCAGCAGCCCGACCGTCCCGGACACCACCGCGATCGCGACGGTCGGCTGGCCGGTGAGCAGACCGTTGGACGGTTTCGCCCAGACGTTGCCGACGCCGATCAGGACGCACGCCGCGACCACGGCCGCGTCCACGCACCGGGGTGTCCGAAGGAGCGGACCTACGCGCCGGAGCCGTCGGCGTCCGCCTTCGCCCGGCGGGACGCGGCTCACGTTTCCAGTCCGGCCCGGTAGGCCAGCCGTGCCGCCTGTACCCGGTTCTCCGCCCCGATCTTGGCCAGCAAGCGGCTCACCTGGCCTTTGACCGTGCCCTCGGTCAAGTAGAGGGTCTCACCGATGCGGGCGTTGGACAGCCCGAGCCCGATCAGGCGCAGCAGCTCGACCTCCCGCACGGTCAACGAGTCCATGACGACCCGTTCGTCGCGTGTCAGCTGTGCGGAGCCACGCGTGGCGAGTTGTTCCATCACCCGCGCGGTCACGGTCGGATCCAGGCTCGCGCGGCCCGCGGCGACGTGTCGGACCGCGGCCAGCAGGTCCAGCGCCGGTGTGTCCTTGAGCAGGTATCCGCTCGCTCCGGCCAGGACCGCCTCGTCGACGTACTCGTCCCGGGCGAACGTGGTCAGGATCAGGACCCGCGGCGGGACCGGCAAGGAACGCAGCGCCCTGGTGGCGGCCAGCCCGTCCACGCCGGGCATGTGGATGTCGACCAGCGCCACGTCCGGGCTGAACCGGCCGGCGGCCTCCACGGCGCTCTGCCCGTCCCACGCCTCTGCGACCACATGGACGTCGTCGGCCGATTCCAGCACGCGACACAGCCCGTGCCGGACGATCTCGCTGTCGTCGGCCACCAGGACCTGGATCAGCCTCGCGGTGCGCATTGCCGAGTCTCCGTCTGTCTCACACGGCCGGGGCCGCCCTGGGGAGCCGTACTCCAAGGCCGATGATGCCGCCCGGCTCCATCGGCCTCATTCGGCCTCACTCGGGTCGGGGTGCACTCCTGCACCGCGAGCGTAGGCGGGCGCGCGGGCGGCCGTCTTCCGCCGAAAGGCCGAAGGACGCCGTCCGGGGGACGTCGGGAGCGAAGCGGGCGGGGGAAGCCGGCCCTGGGCGGTGGGCCGGAACAGAGCCGCATCCGCGCGGTACGCCAGGAGTCAACCTTCGACGCCCCACCTGTCACCCCAGGACGACACCCATGATCCTCTCGGACTCCTACTTTGGTCACATCGGAGTCCGAGCCCGGACCCGAACCGGCGCCGTGGAGGGCCCTGTGATCCGGATGACGAGGCCCAAGCGGAAGCATGCGTACGTCGCCGCGGCGGTGGTGACCGTACTCGCGGCCGCCGCCCTGACCCCGATGGCCGCCGTGGCGTCCCCGGACGCCGGGTGGAGCGGAGCACTCACCACCAACGGCGGCGGCACCTGGTACACCGGGGGCCAGTTCACCGTGAGGAACACCGGCGGGCAGTCGGCCGGAGACTGGCGGCTGGAGTTCGACGTCCCGTCCGGCGCCTTCCAGAACCACTCCTCCTGGTTCACCGACAGCGCCCAGCACGGCACCAGGGTCGTCATCACCCCGAAGCCGGGTCACACCGTCGGCGGCGGTCAGAGCGTCCAGATCGGCTTCGGGATCTCCGGTGACGGCAGTACCGGACTGGACGTGCGGGGCTGCTCGCTGGGTGGAGCACCGGTGACCGGCTGCACCGGCGCTACCACGCCCCCCGAAACCGATCGCCCCGGCGCTCCCCGGGCCGAGGGCTCCGTTCTGGGCGCCACCTCCGTCAAGCTGACCTGGACCGCGGCCACGGACAACGCCGGCGTCACCGGCTACGAGGTGCTCCGGGGCGGCACGGTCATCGCGGAGGTCGGCGGCTCCGCACGAGAGCGGACCGTGAGCGGACTGACCCCGGACACCCAGTACTCCTTCAGCGTCCGCGCGAAGGGCGCGGCCGGGAACGTCTCCGCCGAGAGCAACAGGGTCACCCTGCGCACACAGACACCCGCGAAGCCGCCCGTCGGCGGTCCGAGCATCCCCTTCGGCAGCCACACCTTCTCCTACGCCCCCGGCACGATCACCGTCTCCGGCAGCCAGCCGGCCAACGACGCGAAGGTGGTGGAGTACTACAAGCGCTGGAAGGCCGCCTTCGTACGCTCCGACTGCGGCAACGGCTGGTCGGCCGTCGCCTCCCCGGACGCCGACCACCCGTACGTGGCCGAGGCCCAGGGGTACGGCCTGACGGTCCTCGCCACCATGGCGGGCGCGGACGCCGAGGCACGCACCACCTTCGACCGCGTCCTGAAGTACGTCCTGGACCACCCGTCCGCCATCGACAAGGACCTGCACGCCGCCGAGCAGAACTCCGCCTGCCAGAGCGTCAACGGGGGCGACTCCGCCACCGACGGAGACCTGGAGATCGCCTACGCGCTGCTGCTCGCGGACAGGCAGTGGGGCAGCACCGGTACGTACGACTACAAGGCCCTCGCGGTCAAGCGCATCAACGCCATCAAGCGGAGCGAGATCGTGGCCCGCACCGGCCTGGTCAACCTGGGCGACTGGTCATCGGGTACGTGGGACACCATCAGCCGCACCTCCGACTGGGTGCCGGGCCACTTCCGGGCCTTCGGGAAGGCGACCGGGGACCCGTCCTGGGACACCGTCCGCGACAAGCACCAGAACCTGATCGCCGACCTCCAGTCCCGCTACGCGCCGATGACCGGACTGCTCCCCGACTTCGTGATCAACACCGACACCGGCCCCCGGCCCGCCACCGGACAGGTCCTGGAATCCCCGAACGACGGCGGATACTCCTGGAACGCCTGCCGGGACCCCTGGCGCATCGGTGTGGACGCGCTCACCAGTGGCGACAGCCGATCGAAGGCCGCCGTCGCGAAGATGAACGCCTGGATCAAGAAGGCCACCGGCGGCAACCCCGACCAGATCCGGACCGGCTACCGGCTGGACGGCACCGTCACCCAGAACGGCTCCTCCCCCGCGTTCATCGCCCCGTTCGCGGTGGCCGCCGCCACCGACCCGGCGAGCCAGTCCTGGCTGGACGCGCTGTGGAACAAGCTCGACGCCACGCCGCTGAACCCGTCCAACTACTACGGGTCCACCATCCAGCTCCAGGCCATGATCGCGGTCACCGGCAACCACTGGACACCCTGAGCCCGCCCAGCCCGTCCGTGTCTCGCCCGGCGTCGTGCCGACGGCTTGTGGCAAGCCGTTTCCTCGACACGGTCGCCGAGAAGAAGAACGTCGGCGTGTGGGGCTGATCTGCTCTCAGAGCTGAGCGGGCCCCGTCTCTGAAGGGCCGCCCGGCAAGAGAAATGTGTGTGCGACTCCCTCTGAATCATCACTCGGGGGGAGTTTCGCATTGGACGCGGCGTTGGAGTGGGTACGGATCCCGCCCGCCGCGATCTTGATCGTGAGTCTGGGCGCCGTGGTCATTCCGGACCGCGTCCAGATAGCCAAGAGGGGCGCATCCGCCTCGGCACACCGGGGCCGGCGCCGTCCTCGCCGGACACAGTCGGCTCAGGCATCACAGGCCGGGCCCGCGGCATGGCCGCCCCCAGCCCGAACGGCCGCGTTCCTTTCGTATCGGCAGATACTGACGAAAGTCAGACACCGGGTTCAATGCGGACTGCCATGCTGAATAGGCAGGCCCTGAGGGGGTGCCCGCGATTTCAGGCGCGGCCCGTTCTACCGGGGTCGCGCTCAAGAAATTGACGGTACGCCACATTCGCTTCGCGGTCGCCGTCACAGGACTTGAAAGCCCACCCTCCCCGGGTTGCCCAGTGTTACAACCAGCACACCATCACAAAGACCGGAGCCCATCTCCATGCGCGTTCTCAGGAAAACCGCGATTCCTGCCATCACAGCAAGCCTTCTGGCAGTTTGTGGATTCGGCGTTCAGGTCGCCACGGCTACCGCCTCCCACGCGGACAGCCGGAGCTGCGATGAGCTGAAGCGCGTCCTGGATGCCCACTCGGACGCCTCCAGCCCCAACATGTACGCGAGCGGCGCCTACATCTCCGCATACCTGGCCGCCAAGGCTGCGGGGTGCAGCTTCCTCTCCGCAGGAAACACTTACCACGTCACGGGGACGAAGCCCGATGCGAGGCCGAACTCGAAGAACCTCTTCGGGGAGAACTTCAGGCTTCAGACCGAGTTCGACTCCACGCACAAGTGCAGCACTATCAGCTCAGGCCGTGGGATTTTCATCGACATTGACGGAGACGGAAAGCTCAGGGGCAAGGGGAACATCGGCTGCTCCGGGGACAATGAGCCTGCGAACATCCTGCACGGCAATGCCGAATTCGCCTGGCAGTCCGTGACCTACAAGGATGACGACGGCAACATCCGCAGTCAGCAGGTGGCCATGGATGACCAGTCCATCCGCCAGTTGTACCGTCTGGTCGTCATGACCGGACCGCACGCCGGAAAGTGTGCCGGGATCGAGGACCCGAACTCGGCCAATCCTGTGCTGCGTACAGCATCCTGTGAAACCAACAAGACGTACTTCGCCCCCCAGAGCGGTTCCCCCAAGGCCGGCGGGGATGTGCTCGACGCCATGTGGATCTCGGATACGGATCAGCTGCACAAGATCGGGCTGTCCCTTACGACTTCCAACACCAACGTGAAGCACCTCGGGGTCATCGACATAGCAGGAAAGCAGCGCACGGGCGATGCCGTCGTCTACAAGTACACCGGCGACTGGAACCAGAAGTACTTCTACCGGCCGTTGGACTACCGCGACTAAGCCGCACTCAACCTGGATCCGCCATGTGACCACAGGCGTCACGTGACCGACCGTACAGGCCCTGAGGGCTGCCGGTGCCGGTACCAGGGCCGGGCGGCATGTGTGAAACTCCCCCTGAATGATCACTCGGGGGGAGTTTCGCGTTGAACGCGCTGTTGAAGAGGGTGTGGGTCGGGCTGGCCGCGGCCTTGATCGTGAGTCTGGCCGCCGTGGTCATGCCGGACCAGGTACAGATAGACGGTGACGGACGCGTCCACTTGGGCGCGCCCGCGTCCACGCCGTCCCCGTCCGCGGTGGCGACCACGCCGGAGTCCGCGTCGCCGCCGCTCACCCGGGACGCCGTCGACGAAGTGATCCGGGCCGCGGTCAGTGCGGCGGGCCTCGACCAGGCACAGGGCCGCCCGATCGGCCCGGCGGGCGCCGACTCCGACAGGACGGGCTGGACGGCCGTCCGAGAGAAGACCGCCGCACAGTCGGAGATGAACGCGATCTGCGCCGACCTGGAGCGGCAGGGCTGGACGCTGAACCCGGGCGGCGACAGCCCCGACGTCTCCCGCAGCTACAAGCGCGGGGGCTGGTACCTGCTGGTGAGCACGCGCGGCAAGACCCAGGCGCCGTCCACCACCTCCGCCTTGAGCGACTCGCAGACCTACCTGACCGTGACGGGGCTCCAGCTGAACCTCGCCGACATCCCCCTTCCCGCGGTCACCGTCCGCATCGGCTGACCCTTGACGAGCGAATGGCCGGAGCCGGGGCCGGAGCCGTGGCGGCGATCTTCGTCACTCCGGGTATTCTGACCAAGATTTGATCATCTTGATCTAAAGAACGAACAAAATGGGGGGCCGGTGCGCAATCGCCGACTCGTAATGACCGCTGCCCTTGTGGCGGCGGGTCTCGGGGCTGTCCCGAGCATGGCCTCGGCCACCGAGGGGCCGGCCGCGTCTGCCGTGGCAGGCGAGAGCAAGGCCGAGCGGGCTGCCGTCCAGACCTGGCACAGCCCCGCGGAACGAACCGTCCGCACCGTGCACGGCGCGTCCGGGAGCAAGGCCGTCGCTCCGCAGGCTTCGAGTGTCCGCGAGGGCAACCCGGACCTCGCCATCAGCCTGGGCGGCGCCAGTTACTCCGCGCTCGGGCTCGAACTCAACACCAAGATCACCAGCGTGGACGTCGCGCTGGAGGTCGTCGTCGACTGGGGCGACGGCAAGACCGAGAAGCAGTCCGTCAAGGGTTCCGCCGAGCCGGCCTTCGCCCACACCTACGCCGAGGTCGGCGACTACCAGGTGTCGGTGACGGTGACCGACGCCGTCAACGGAGTCACGGCCGAGAACGGGTTCACGTACCTGACCCCGGGCTCCGACTTCACTCCGCACGCCCCGACCCGCCTGCTGGACACGCGTGACGGCACGGGCGTGAAGGCGGGCAAGGTCGCCGCCCGCGGCACGACCCGGGTGAAGATCGCCGAGAACGCCAAGATCCCCGCCGATGTCCGCGCGGTCGTCCTCAACGTCACCGTCACCAACACCACCACTGACGGCCACGTGACGGTGTTCCCGGGCAAGGGCTCCACACAGCCCATCACGTCGAACCTCAACTACACGGCCGGCCAGTCCGTCCCGAACCTGGTCATCGTGCCGGTCGGCACCGACGGCTACGTGGAGCTGTTCAACGGCGGCTGGGGCACGGTGGACCTGATCGCCGACGTCACGGGCTACTTCACCCGGTCCTCGTCCAGCGGCTACACGCCCATGACCCCGGTCCGCTTCGTCGACACCCGGTCAGGCGTGGGCACCGCCAAGGGCCAGCTCGCCTCGCGGAGCACCTTCTCCACGCAGATCAGCGGCCTGAAGGGGGTGCCCGCGGACGCCACGGCGGTGGCGCTGAACGTGACGGTGACCAACCCGAAGCAGGCCGGCCACCTGTCGGCCTACCCGGGCGGCGGCCAGCCCCCGACGGCGTCCAGCCTGAACTTCGCCGCCGGGGAGACAGTGGCCAACGCGGTCATCGTGCCCGTGGGCCCCGACGGCAAGATCAGCGTCTTCAACGGAGCCTGGGCGGACACGGACGTCGTGGTCGACGTCGTCGGACACTACGCGAAGGACGGCAAGGCGGCCTACCTGCCGTACGGGCCCTACCGGTGGCTCGACACCCGTGACCCGGGCAGCTGGTGGCCGGGCGGGCGCCTGCCGGCCCGCGGGTACGTTTCGCAGTGGGCCGACCCCGAGGCCAAGGGCGGCGAGGCGTACGTGCTGAACACCACCGTGACCAACACGACGGAGGCCGGCTTCCTCTCCGTCGCGCCCAGCCCGTTCCCGTGGCTGCAGAACGACCAGCCCGACGCACCCGTGCCGCCTCGTCCGGATGCCTCCACCCTGAACTGGACGGCCGGCAAGACCGTGCCCAACCTCGTTCAGGCCAGTGGCGGTGAGTTCGGCATCATCAACTTCTGGAACCAGGGCTGGAAGGACGCCGACCTGATCGTCGACATATTCGGGGCCTACCAGGCGTACTGATCCGACGGGCACGGCGGCGTCGACGGTCGGCTCCTGGGTGGCAGACCGCGCCGGGGCGGGCTTCTCCTGCTGGTGGTCTCCGCTGCTACGCACCTGCGCCGGTCGTCGGCGGCAGGGACGCGAGCGTGAAGTGCCGCACCCGGAGCGGCGCGACGAGGTACTCCTCCTCGCCCGGCAGAACCACGGGCTCGTCGCGCCAGCCCTCGCCCGCGTAGCCGACCAGGTCCTCCTCGCTGCGCCAACGGCTGACGTACACCAGGGAATCGGGCGGTGCGAGCAGCACCTCGTGGTCCAGCAGCCCCGGGTACAGGCCGGGGAACCCACGCACCGCAGAGACGATCATGTCGTGGAACGCCTCGAAACGGCCGGGACGTACGCGTGCCTCACTCACCCTGATGATCACGGCCACCAGGGTGTCACGCACGCGGGCGCGGCGCCACGGTCGTGCAGCAGCCCCCGGCCCTGGGCGGAGCCCTCCAATTCGGCTCAGTGGGCTCTCAAGGGGCCGGCGGGACAGTTTCGGGAACCTGTTCGCCGTGTCCATTGGAGGCTGCTCCATGCCCGCGCCCGTACTCGAACCGCAGGTGGACGCACCGCCCGCGACCCGCTCGCCCGCAGGGGCCCGCCCGAGCACGGAACAGGGGCACCTCTCCGACACCTTCGCGAGCCCCGTCTCTGACGAAAGGTCATGCGAGCGATGTTTATAGCGGCAATCGCAGACAGCGCCCCGGGAACCGGAAACCACACCACGATCGGCCGGATCGCAGCACATTTATCCCGTGCGGGCCATGAAGTGCGGCTGGTGGAAGCACGTACTCTCCCGGAGGCCCTCGCCGAGGGCGCCGGAGGACGGCGCTTCGACGCGGCGATCGTGACCCACGCCGTGGCCGCCGGTGAAATCCGGTGCAGCCTGAACCTCCCCTACGTCGTGGTGTTCGGCGGCACCGATCTCAACGAATTCTCCCTGGATCCCGCCCATCTCGCGGTCATGGCCGAGGCGGTGGCCGGCGCGGACGCCCTGGTGGCGTTCAACGACGACTTCGTACTGCGCTGCCTGGCCCTGTGGCCGGACACCATCAGGAAGCTCTACGCGATCCCCCAGGCGGTGGACACCGACCCGTCCGACTTCTCGCTGAAGGACCGGCTCGGCCTGCCGGACGACGCGAAGGTCTTCCTCCTGCCGGCCGGGCTCCGCCCGGTGAAGGACCCCCTGTTCCTGACCCGGTGCGTGGACGAGTGGCACCGGGAGGACCCCCGCGTGTGCCTGGTCATGGCGGGCGTCTCGTACGACGGGTTCGACGAGATCGTCCGGCGCCGATGTCTCAGACACAGCGGCGTCCACTACGCCGGTGTCCTGAACCGCCGGGACCTGCACGCGGCGATGCGCGAGGCCACCGCGGTCCTGAACACCTCGATCAGCGAGTGCAGCCCCAACGCGGTACTGGAAGCCATGCATCTGGGCACGCCGGTCATCGCCCGGGACATTCCCGGCAACACCTGCCTGGTGGCCGACGGCATCACCGGCTTGCTGTTCCACAGTCCGGACGAGTTCCGAAAACAGGCGCAGCGACTCCTCGAGGACCGGTCGCTCGCGGCCGCCCTGGCGACCAACGCCCGCCGGATGATCGACAGCAGGCACGGCCTCCCCGACGAGGCCGCCGCGTACACGCGGCTCCTTCAGCACGTGGCAAGGAGCTGCGTCCATGCGTGAGACGACGACGGTCCGGCTCCCCGGTCGCGAACTGTTCGTGGAGGCGTTCGGCACGCAGGGGGATCCCGTGGTCCTCCTGGTCGCGGGCACGGGAGCGTGCATGCTCGACTGGGACCGGGAGTTCTGTGCCCGGCTGGCGGCCGGGCGGCGGCGCGTACTGCGCTACGACGGGCGGGACACCGGCCGTTCGACCACCTGCCCGCCCGGCTCACCGGACTACGACCTGCACGGTCTGGCCTCGGACGCGATCGGCATCCTCGACGCCCACGGGGTCGGCGCGGCCCATCTGGTCGGGCTCTCCCAGGGCGGAGCCGTCTGCCAGCTGGCGGCGCTCACCCGTCCGGACCGCGTGACCTCGCTGACGCTCGTCTCCAGCAGTCCGGGCGACGCGGATCCCGAACGTCCGACGTTGCCGCCCACACCGCTGGAGACCCGGCTCGAACTGCACAACGCGCCCTGGCCGCAATGGTCGGACCACGCGGCGGTCGCGGAATACCTCGTGTTCCTGGACCGGCTGCACGCCGGAGCGGGCCGGGACTTCGACGAGGACTCCTCCCGTGATCGGGCGCGCAAGGTGGTCGAGCGGGCCGGGAACATCGAGTCCAGCCTGACCAATCACTACTACGTGGAGCCCGTCGCGCCCTGGCGCGGTCACCTGGCCGGGATTCGGACGCCCACCCTGGTGATCCACGGCGCGCACGACCGGCTCCTCCCGCTGGAACACGGCCTGGCCCTCTCCCGGGAGATCCCGGGCGCCCGGATGACGACCCTGCCCCTGGGCGGTCATGGTCTCGACCCCGGAGACTGGGCTCCGGTCATCAGCGAGATCCTCGATCACACCCGTCCCCTCGAAGAAGGAATCCACTCTCATGCTGCTGTCCGCTGAGCCCGACATCCGTCTGTCCTGCGATGCGCTGCTGTTCGACATGGACGGCGTGCTGGTCGATTCCCTGCGCACGATCGAACGCCATGTGCGCGAGTGGTCGCTGGAGCACGGGCTGGATCCCGCGAAGGTGCACGAACTGTCCGGCGGCCGTACCACCCGGGAGTTGATAGAGCTGGTGGCACCGGGCCTCGACTCGGCCGCGGAGGAGGCCCGGCTCCTGGTCCGTGAGGTCGAGGACACCGCGGGCATCACGGCGTGCCCGGGGGCGCTGGACATACTGGCCGAGGCCGGACCCTGGGCCGTGGTGACCTCCGGACGGCGCGCGGTGGCCCACGCCCGCCTGAACGCCGCGGGCCTGCCGGTACCCGGCGTACTGGTGACCGCCGATGACGTGACGGCCGGAAAGCCCGACCCGCAGGGCTACCTTCAGGCGGCCCGCCGCCTGGGCGTGGCGGCCGGCCGGTGTGTCGTACTGGAAGACGCGGCCGCGGGGATCGACGCCGGTGCGGCGGCCGGGATGACCACCATCGAGATCCGTCCCGTGCCGACCGGTCGGCCCCGCCTGGGCGACCACCTCGTCACCGGCCTGGACGCCCTACGAGTCGTACGGTGACGGACTTCGCGCGGCTGCGCCGGATCTACCTGCTCACCGGTGTGCTCAACGCCCAGTGGGGGGCGTGCCTGCCCGCCCTGGACGCCCGCCTGAACCTGGGCGAGGCGAGGCTGGGCGGCATGCTGCTGGCCATGGGGCTCGCCGCGATGGCGGGCATGACCGCGGCCGGTCACCTGGCCGCGCGACCGCTGCTCGCGTGGATCGCTCCCGCCACCGCACTGGCCCTCGCCGGACCGGCGGTCGCGGAAGGGTACGGGGCGCTGACGGTCGCGGCCGGGGTCCTCGGGCTGCTCCTGGGCGCCCTCAACGTGGTGTTGACGCTGCACGCCGCCGCTGCCGAGCATGCCCGCCGGCAGCCGGTCATGTCCCGGCTGCACGCCATGTGGACCGTCGGCGCGGTGGGTGGCGGCCTCGCCGTCGCAGCCGCCCTGCACGCCGGGGTGGGCGTGCAGGTGCTGCTGGCCTTCAGCGGACTCTCCTCGGCCGCTGTCATGGGCGTTCTCACCTTCCGGGCCAGGCCGCCCGTCCCGCGTCCCGCCGAGCCGGGCACCACCACGCGCCGCAGTCCCCTGCTGGTGGTGGCGATGGGGCTGCTGGGCGCGGCCGCCTTTCTCACCGAGGGAGCCGCCACCGACTGGGCCGGGGTCCATGCCCGTCGGGTTCTCGACATCACGCCGGCTGTGGCCTCCCTGGCCTATACGGGCTTCCTCACCGCGATGACCGTGGTGCGCCTTGCGGGCGACCGCCTCCACTCCCGCCTGGGTCCGGGCACCACGCTGCGGACCGCGGGGCTCGCCACCGCGACGGGACTGCTGCTCGTGATCTCCTCGTCCGCCCTCGGCCCGCTCGGCGCCTATGCGGGATGGGCCCTGGCCGGCGCCGGGATGGCGCTCATCTGGCCCGTCCTGGCCGGCACCGCCGGCCACGGGACGCCCCGCCAGCTTTCGACGATCACCACGCTCAGCTACAGCGGCAGCCTGGTCGGCCCGGCCGCCATCGCCTGGATCGCAGCCTCCACCTCCCTGTCCGCCGCCCTGGCGCTTCCCTTGGCGCTGGCCGTGCTCCTCGCGCTGACCGGCCCGTACGTCCTTGCCGCATGGATCGACACGACGGTCGCCACGGGGCGACGACGAAAGCTGGTCGAACAGCGTTGAGGGCTAGGGCCTGTCGTCAAACTCCCGTCTGCCCCGCGACGCCTGGCACGCGCTCTCGCCGCACCGGGCGAAAGCAAAGTACGTCCAGTACGCGTGCTTCCGCCCGGCGCACCGAGAGCACGCACCAGACGCCGCAGGGCCGCCCTCCGGGCGACGACGGGAGTTTGACGACAGGCCCTAGGGGCCCTTGGCCGCCGGGTGTGCCTTGGTGAGGGTGCAGACCCCGTCCGCGCACTGGCGCTCCAGGCGGCCGCGGGAGATGGTCTGCGCCAGGCCGACCATCCAGCAGGTCGGGCAGCCGCGGAAGGCGATCAGGGCCAGCGGGGCCGCCAGCAGGGTGGCCGGGCCGGCGACGGGCACCAGGGCGATCGAGCCGACGAGCAGCCCGAAGCCGATGGCTCCGCGCGCCAGGTGGCGCGGGACGGATCTGCTGGCGAAGTTCGGCCCGGCCGCCTCGGGCTGCGCGGCGGCCCGGGCCTTCGGCCCCTGTGCGAGCTCAACGGTGTTCATGTGACGAGCCCTTTCCGGCTGGTTGGTCGATGGCGGGATCGGGCGCCCGGCCGGTCGCCTCCAGTGAGTCGCGCAGCACCGCGCGAGCTCGGTGCAGCCGTGACTTCATCGCGGCGGTGCTCAGGCCGAGTGCCTGGGCGACTGCCTTGCCGGGCAGGCCCTGGACGTCCCGCATGATCAGGACCTGCCGCTGGTCACGGGGAAGGGCGCTGACCGCAGCCGCGATCCGCTCCGCCTCCAGCCGGTGCAGTACCGCGTCCTCGGCGGACTGCTCCGCGGACGCCTCCGGTTCGGCCGGCTGCTCGTCGCGCCGCGCGACGAGCAGCCGTATCTGCCGGAGGCACTCGTTGCGTACGATCCGGAACATCCATGAGGCAAGCGCGCCGGAGGTGCGCAAGGTGCCGATCTTCCGGTAGAGGATGATCAGCGCCTCCTGCGCCGCGTCCTCCGCGTCCTGCGGCGAGGCGCACAGGGACAGGGCGAACTTGCGTACATGGGGCTGCGATTCCATGACCACGGTGGTGAGCGATGTGACGTCGCCGTCCTGGGCGGCTTTGATCAGCCGCTCGTCCGGCCAGCGGAAACGTTGGTTCATGTGCTGCTACTCATTCCCCGAAGAAGGACCGTACACAGGTGCTCGGTCAGCTTCGGCTCTTGTAGCGCCGCATGAGGTGCCAGCTGCACGCGCCCATGAGCAGGACTCCGACCACTACGATGCCAGTGATCATCATTGGTGTTCCCTCCCGGTTCCGCCGGCCCCCTCGGCCGGCACACCCATAAGAGGCGGGGAGCCCCGGAGAGGATTCGCCTCCGGCCGAAGTTTCTTCGAGCCGCGTACGACGAGCGTCGGCGGGGCGTCCCCGCCGCCCCGGGCGTCAGACGGCGAGGCTGAGGGCGGCCGCCACCGCGAAGCCCGCCACCGACAGGACGGATTCCAGTACGGTCCACGACTTGAGCGTGTCGCGCTCCGAGATCCCGAAGTACTTCGAGACCATCCAGAACCCGCCGTCGTTGACGTGGGAGGCGAAGATGGAGCCCGCCGAGATTGCCATGATCACCAGGGCGAGGAAGGGCTGGGAGTGGCCGCCGCCCTCGACCAGCGGGACCACGATCCCCGCCGTCGCGACGATCGCGACCGTCGCGGAGCCCTGGGCCACGCGCAGGACCACCGAGATGAGGTAGGCGAGCACGATCACCGGCAGCCCCATGCCGTCGAAGGTGTCCGCGAGAGCGCCGGCGATGCCGGAGCCCTTCAGGACCGCGCCGAAGACTCCGCCGGCGCCGACCACGAGAAGGATGTTGCCGACGGGCTTGAGGGAGGCCGTCGAGACGGTCTCCAGGGACTTGCGCGACCAGCCGCGGCGGATGCCGAGCAGGTAGTACGCCATCAGCAGGGCGATGGTCAGCGCCACGAACGGGTTGCCGAAGAACTCGATGACGGAGCGCAGCGTCGACGGGTCGAGCATGATCGAGGAGAAGGTGGCGGCCAGGATGAGCAGGAGCGGCGTGCCGATGATGAGCAGTACGGTGGCCAGCGAGACCGGTTGCTCGCGCGGAGCGAGTCCGGCCGTGCGCTGCTCGGCCGCGACTGCGGCCTTCGCCTCCTCGGCGGCTTCGACCATGTCCTGCGGTACGGGGACGAAGACGCGCTTGCCGATCCAGCCCGCGTAGGCCCAGGCGGCGAGCACGGCCGGGACGCCGCAGACGATGCCCATGGCGATGACCCAGCCGAGGGAGACGTGGAACAGTCCCGCCGCGGCGACCGGTCCGGGGTGCGGAGGCAGGAACGCGTGCGTCATCGACAGGGCGGCCAGCAGCGGCATCGCGTACAGCAGGATCGATTTTCCGGAGCGCTTGGCGGCCGCGTAGACGATCGGTGCGAGGACGAAGATGCCGACGTCGAAGAAGACGGGGATGCCGAAGATCAGGCCGGTGAGGCCCATGGCGAGCGGTGCGCGCTTTTCTCCGAACAGATTGAGGAGGCGTTCGGAGAGGACCTCGGCACCACCGGAGACTTCCAGGATCGCGCCGAGCATCGTGCCGAGGCCGATGATGATCGCGACGTGCCCGAGTATGCCTCCCATACCACTTTCGATCATGGACACGGCGGCGGACTTCTGCACGGTTCCGAAGAGTTCGGTGACCGAGAGGCCGGCTCCGAGGCCGACGGCCATGGAGACCGCGAGGAGTGCCACGAACGGCTGGAGGCGGACCTTGATGATCAGGACGAGCAAGAGGGCGATGCCGAGGGCGGCCACGGTCAGCAGACCGCCCGTGCCGCCGATGAGGGCCAGCAGACCCCCGGTGTGAGGTGTCTCGGTGGGTGTGGCGGCAACAGGCAGCATGGGAACTCCGTTGTTCGCACGGGTGGGGGGCCGACCCTGGTGGCCGGGCGCGGCCGGGCGCCGCAGTAGGCGGCCGCCCGGCCGCGGCGGGTCACGGGGAAAGGGCGGGGCGGGTGCCGTCAGCCGAGGACGGCGAGCGCGTCGATCTCGATCAGCAGGCCCGCGGGGAGCCCGACGTACACGGTCGTACGGGCGGCGGGCGGCGCGGTGAGGCCCTGCTCCTCGAAGTAGGCGTTGTAGAGGGCGTTCATCTCCGCGAAGTGCTCCACGTCCGTGAGGTAGACGCGCATCATCATCACGTCGTCCCAGGTGGCGCCGCCCGCCTCCAGGACGGAGCGGACGTTCTCGAAGGTCTGCAGCGTCTGCTCGCGCAGGGTGGGGCCCGCCGGCGTCGGCTTCCTGCCCGCGACCGCGGGCAGGAAGCCGACCTGGCCCGCGACCTGGAGCAGGTTGCCCTTGCGCACGCCGTGCGAGAACCTCGCGGGCGGAGCGGTGTGCGTGGCCGGGGTGATGGCCGTCTTCTCGTGGTGCGCGGTGCTTCCGTTCATGCTGGTTCCGTTCATGGTGTGTGCTGTCCTTGCTCTTCCTTCTGGTGGCGGGTGGTGCCTCCCGCGCAGGTGATCGCCACCGGCCTGCCGATCCGGGAGTACAGGCGGACCGGGTAGCGGGATTCGATCTTGTCGATGTAGACGACCGAATCCTCCTCGTGCACGGCGAGGTGGACGGTGTGGCCGATCCGCTCGTTCAGCGCGACGAGGTGCGGGTGCGCGATCGAGCGGATGTCCAGCTGCTCCATCGCCCCTTGGGCCAGGGACAACAACCGGGCGCCGAGCCGGTAGCCCTGGTCGGCCTGGCGGTAGACGAGGCCGTGTTCGCGCAGTGTGCGCAGGAGCCGCAGCGCCGTGGACTTGTGCACGCCGAGGTGGTCCGCGACGCGGCCGAGGTCGGCGGGGCCCTCGGCGAGCAGGGGCAGGATGCTCAGCGCCCGGTCGACGGACTGGCTCACGCGTGCGCCGCCCGTCCGCCGCCCCCGCCGGGCCGTGCGGCCGCCGCGCCCCCGTCCGGCGCCGCGGTCCGGCGGGTGCTCCAGCCCGCCGTGAGGCGCAGCTCGCGCCAGGCCCGGGCGTCCAAGGCGGCAAGGGTGTCGGCCAGTTCGCGGGGCGGGGGCGGGGCGAGGTCCTCGGCGCTGGTGAGGGCGGACGCGGCGGTGAGGTGACCGTGGCGTATGCGCTCCGGTACGGACAGCCCGCGCAGTTCGGCGGAGAGGTATCCCGCGGCGAAGGCGTCCCCGGCGCCGACGGAGGCGACCACGTCGACCGTGGGCGCGGGCTCGTGGACCGCGGTGTCGGGGCCGCCCGCAGCCGGGCGGGTGAAGACGGTGGCGCCGTCGGCTCCCTGCTTCACCACGAGCACCTCGGGCCCGGGCAGCAGCCGGCGGACCGATTCCGTACCGCCGTCGGTTCCCCACAATGCCTCGGCCTCGTCGGCGCCGACGAACACGAGGTCGCTGGCGCGGGCGACGCCGAGCAGGACCGACCCGGCTTCGCCGTGGTCCGGCCAGAGGTTCATCCGGTAGTTGACGTCGAAGGACACGCGCGGGCGGCCGGGGCGGGGGGCGGTCAGCGCGCGCAGGAGGTCCAGGCAGTCCGGGGAGAGGGCGGCGGTGATCCCGGTCAGGTGCAGGAGCCTGGTGGCGTCGAGCACGGCCCGGTCGACCGTGGCCGGGGACATGGCCGATGCGGCGGAGGCCTCGCGGTAGTAGGCGACCTCGGCGAGTTGCTGTTCGGGTTCGCCCGCGGCTCCGGTGGCGCGCTCTCCGACGGTGCGGAAGTAGACCCCCGTCGGGCGGTGGGGGTCGCGCGTCACGTGTGCGGTGTCGACGCCCCGGGCGGATATCTCGCGCACCAGGTACTCGCCGAAGCCGTCCGCTCCGACGTGGCCGACCCAGCGGGCGCTGTGTCCCAGGCCCGCCACGCCGCACGCCACGTTCGACTCGGCGCCGCCGAATCCCCGTGTGAACCCGGACACATCGGCGAGCGGGCCGGGGGCGGTGGGCCGTAGCGCGACCATCGCCTCGCCGACGCAGGTCACGTCGACGACGGAGGCCCGGCCGTCCGCTGGGGTTGTGGACACGCTGGACTCCTTTGCGCCGTTTGCCTGGTTCATCAGGTTTGTTGACCTGGCGTTGATCGGGATGTTAAGCACGGTGTAGCGAATAACGCAACGACCGTTGCACATGATGCAACGCGGGTCGTTCGAGACCAGGGAGCGCCGCATGACTGCCGACCACGCCGACCCGACCGCGCGCGTCACGGCCCTCGCCGACGAGCGCGTCGACTTCCGCTTCAAGGGGCTGCCGCCGGACGCGGACGGTCTGACCGTCGGCGAGCTGGCAGCGCAACGCCGCAACCTCTTCACCGGCGGATTCACCACACCGGCCATCGCGCTCTCCGCCGAACGCGTCGAGCACAACCTCGGCCTCATGGCCGACTACACGGCCCGCCACGGTCTCGTCTTCGCCCCGCACGGCAAGACCTCCATGGCTCCCGCCCTCTTCGCACGTCAAGTCGCCCACGGCGCCTGGGGCGTCACGCTCGCCACCCCTCACCAGGTACGCGTGGCGCGCGCCTTCGGCACGGAGCGCATACTGCTGGCCAACGAGGTCGTCGACGCGGCCGCGCTGCGCTGGATCTCCCGTGAACTGGACACCCACCCGTCGTTCCGCTTCCTCTGCTACGTGGACTCCGTACGCGGCGTCGAGCTGATGGACGAGGCACTGCGGACGGCCGGCGGCGCCCGCCCCGTCGACGTCGTGGTCGAACTCGGCGCCGGCGCCGGTGCCCGCACCGGCGCCCGTACGGACGCGGAATGCGCGGCGGTAGCCGACGCGGTGGCCGCCACCCGGACCCTGCGCCTGACCGGCGTCAGCGGCTACGAGGGCGAGGTACCCGGGGCCGATCCGGAAAGCGTCCGGGCCTGGCTGCGCCGCCTCGTCTCGCTCCTCGCCGACTTCGATTCCGCGGGCCGCTTCACCGCGGTCGACGAGATCCTGGTCAGCGCGGGCGGCTCCGCCTGGTTCGACGCGGTGGCGGAGGTGTTCGCCGAGGTCCCCACCCTGTCCGCCCCGGTCCTCAAGGTGCTGCGCTCGGGCGCGTACCTCTCCCACGACGACGGCCACTACCGGCGCATGACCCCCTTCAACCGCGTCCCGGAGGAGGGCCGCCTCGAACCCGCCTTCCGCCTGTGGGCCCAGGTGATCTCACGGCCCTCCCCCGAGCAGGCGTTCCTCAACGCGGGCAAGCGCGACGCCGCCTACGACCTGGACCTGCCCGAGGCCCAGGTGGTGCGCTCCGCCCGCGACGGCGCCCTTCGGGACGCGACGGGAATCACCGTGTCGGCCCTCTCCGACCAGCACGGCTGGGTACGCACCGCCCCGGGTGCCGAGCTCGAGGTCGGCGACTGGCTGGGCCTCGGCCTGTCGCACCCGTGCACCAGTTTCGACAAGTGGCAGTTGATCCCGCTGGTGGAGCAGGACGGCACGGTCCGGGACCTCGTACGCACCTACTTCTGACCGCGGGCCGCACCGCGCCCGCCACCCGCACCCCGGCAGCCCCCGCGCCACACCCCCACACCCTCCCCCACCCCAGGAGAACCGCCCATCATGGACCTGGTCATCCGCAACGCCCGTGTCATCGACGGCTCCGGCGCAGCCTCCTACCGCGCCGATGTAGCCCTACGGGACGGCCGTATCCAAGAGATCCGACGGGAGGGCGACGGCCCCAGGCCGTCCGACCGCAGGACCCTCGACGCCGACGGCCTCGCCCTGGCCCCCGGCTTCATCGACATGCACGCCCACAGCGACCTCGCCCTGCTGCGCGACCCCGACCACAGCGCGAAGGCCGCGCAGGGCGTGACCCTGGAGGTGCTGGGCCAGGACGGCCTGTCCTACGCGCCCGTGGACGACCAGACCCTCGCCAAGGTCCGCCAGGCCATCACCGGCTGGAACGGCGACGGCTCCGACATCGACTTCGACTGGCGGACCGTCGGCGAGTACCTCGACCGCCTCGACCGGGGATTCGACGGGCAGGGCATCGCGGTCAACGCCGCCTACCTCATCCCGCAGGGGACCGTCCGCATGCACGCCATGGGATGGGAGGACCGCGACCCCACCGGGAGCGAACTCGACCGGATGCGCCGACTCGTCGCCGACGGCCTCCGGCAGGGCGCCGTGGGCATGTCCTCGGGCCTCACCTACACCCCCGGCATGTACGCCAAGGACGGCGAACTCACCGAACTGTGCCGGGTGGTGGCCTCGTTCAACGGCTACTACTGCCCCCACCACCGCTCCTACGGGTCCGGCGCCCTCCAGGCCTACCAGGAGATGGTGGACCTCACGCGGGAAGCCGGCTGCGCTCTCCACCTCGCGCACGCCACCATGAACTTCGGCGTCAACAAGGGCAAGGCGCCCGACCTGCTGGCCCTCCTGGACCGGGCCCTGGACCAGGGCGCGGACATCACGCTGGACACCTACCCCTACACCCCCGGCTGCACCACCCTCGTCGCCATGCTCCCGAGCTGGGCCGGCGAGGGAGGGCCGCAGGCGGTGCTGGCCCGCCTCGCGGACGACGCGGCGGCCGAGCGCATCCGGCACGAACTCGAGGACATCGGCTCCGACGGCTGCCACGGCGTCCCCATCGAATGGGACACGATCGAGATCTCCGGAGTCTCCGACCCGGGCCTGGCCTCCTGCGTCGGGAAGACCATCGCCGAATCGGCCCGGATGCGCGGCGAAGCCCCCTGGACCACGGCCCGGCGGCTGCTGGTCAACGACCGGCTCGGATCGACGATCCTGCAGCACGTCGGTCACGAGGAGAACGTCCGCCTCATCATGAAGCACCGCGCCCACACCGCCGGTTCGGACGGCATCCTCCAGGGCTACAAGCCGCACCCGCGCGCGTACGGCACCTTCCCCCAGTACCTCGGAATGTACGTCCGCGAGCTCGGCGAGCTCTCCCTGGAGGAGTGCGTGGCCCACATGACCTCCCGCCCCGCGGCACGCCTGCGGCTGCCGGACCGGGGCCTGGTGAGCGAGGGCTACCGAGCCGACCTGGTCCTCTTCGACCCCGAGACGGTCGCCGCGGGCTCATCGTTCGAGGCACCGCGCACCCTCCCGCACGGTATCCCCCACGTCCTGATCGACGGACGCTTCGTCATCCGGGACGGCAAGCGCACGCAGGTGCTCGCCGGCAAGTCGGTCCGACGCACGCCGTGAGCCGCGCGCACCGGGACACGCGCCCGTACCCGCAACCCCACCCACTCGTCCCACCCACGAACCCGGAGCCCCCTATGACCTGCCACCCCTACTCCGTCATCGCCGCGCAGCGCCTGCTGCCCGTACTGCGCAACGCCGATGCCGACGAAGCCGTACGCCAGACCACCGCACTGCTCGCGGCGGGCTGCCGCGCGGTCGAGCTGACCACCACCACTCCGGGCTGGGCGGAGGCCCTGGCCCGCTCGGTCCCCCTGACCGACCACCGGGGCCGCCCGGCAGCGATCGGCATGGGCACCGTCACCACGGCCGAGCAGGCACGCACCGCCCTGGACGCCGGCGCCGCCTTCCTCATCTCCCCCTATCCGGCGCCCGAAGTGCGCGAGGCGGCACGGGAACGCGGCGCAGTCTTCATCGAAGGCGGTTTCACCCCCGGCGAAGTGGCCGCCGCCGTCGGCGCGGCCGGAGCCGCGAAGGTCTTCCCGGCCCACGTGGGCGGCCCGCAGTTCATCCGCTCGCTCAAGGCCGTGCTGCCCGGAGCCGTCATCATCCCCACCGGCGGCATACGCCCCGACGGCGTCCAGCCCTGGCTGGACGCGGGCGCCACCGCGGTCGGCGTGGGCAACGGACTGCCGGACGATCCCGCCGACCTGGCCTCCCTCTTCCGCGAACTGGCACGGCCCTGCTGCCACGAGTGCGGGTAGCGGGACGGGGCCACGGCCCCGGATTCAGCCGAGCGGACATCCGAAGAGGTCCTCCAGCCGGCGGACCGTCTCCGCCGGCGTGGTGTCCAGGACGGTGGTCATGCCCAGGTCCCCGGCCGGCGTGAGGTTGCGGGGAGAGTCATCCACGAAGACGCAGGCCCGTGCGGGCACTTCGGCCGCTTCCACAGCGATCGCGTAGAGCGCCGGGTCGGGCTTGCGGATTCCGTGGTGTTCGGAGAGGACCACCGCGTCGCACAACGTGTCGAGGTCGTAGCCCTCGTACGGGTCGTACGGATCCGAACCGAGGCTGTTGGAGAGGAGGACGACCTTCACACCCGCCGCCCTCAGAGTCCGTGCCGCGCAGAGCATGACCGGTTCCGGGCGGAGGCCGCTCAGGACGCGGCCGATCAGATTCGTCGCGTCGACACCGAGCAGCGGGGCGGTACGGCTGTTCCATTCGGCCTGGCCGATCTGGCCGTGCTCCAGTTGCCCGTACAGCTCCCGGCCCGTCGGATCCTTCGAGATGACGTCCGTGAAGGCGTCGGGGGCGAGGCCTTCTCGGACGCAGAAGGCGCGGGCGCTGTCCGCGACGGGGGTGGTCAGCACCCCTCCGAAGTCGAGAACCAGGCTCTGATGTAGCGGCGTGGACATGGCGTACTCCTCAGGTTGCCGGGAGAAGGACGGGTACAGCTCTCTCCGGTGACTCAACGACCGGACCCACCTCGCGCTACGCACCGGCGGCCGCACGCACGGCCTCCCGGCCCGGGCCCGTGGGCGCTTCCGCGCGGATACAGGTGGTGCCCCCCGCGGCCCGGCCGGCGGGGGGCACCACACATGGGCCCTTCGGGGCGTTGACGACGACGGCGATACCCCGGTCGGCGTCCGCACTGGAAACGGTGGCCGTTCCGGGCAAGCGTACGTCTCCCTCAGCCAGGGGCTCGAGCTTCTGTGCCGCGTCGAAGAGCACCTTCGTCTGCGCCGTGACCGGCGCCGCGAACTCATACCTCCCAGTGCCCCGGCTCGACGCCATCCAACAGGCACACCCTCGGGACCTATGACCCTCGCATCCGCATGATGAACCGTCAGAACCTGTACTTGGCAGGACGAACGGAAAGGCGGCAGGACACGTGCCCATGGAGCGACGAGATTTCCTGAAGACCACAGGTCTCCTGACCACCGCGGCCGGCGCGGCACTCGCACTGCCCACCGGCATCGCCCGGGCGGGAACACCCCAACCGAGCAGCGACATCGTGCTCGGGCGATGGATGTCCCGGGTGGCCGACGATGTCTCCCTCTGCAACATCACGATCCCGGGCACGCACGATTCCGGCGCCACCGCCGGTGGGCTGTGGTGGCAGTGCCAGGAGTGGGACATCCGCCGGCAGCTCGACAACGGGATCCGCTACCTCGACATCCGCGCCGACCACCACGACCTCCGGATATGCCATGGCAACGTCACCATGCCGGACACGTTCACGGACGTGCTCCGGCACTGCGACCAGTTCCTGGCCCGGAACGAGTCCGAGACGATCCTCATCCGTGTGAAGCGCGAGGGAGCGGGCAACGGCATCAGCGGCCAGGACTTCGTCAGCGCCTTCGACAGGATCGCCGGACCTCTGAAGAAGCAGGGCCGCCTCATCCAGCCCGCGGTCATCCCCACGCTCCGCGAAGCCCGCGGCAAGGTCGTCGTCATCAGCAACGCCGGCGGGCTTCCCGGAATCCCCTGGGCGGGCGGCGACTGCGGAACCTTCGAGAACGGTCACATGGTGGTCCAGGACCACTACAAGGCGCCGACCGCTCCCCGCAGCTGGAAGAAGTTCACCCAGCACGTCGAGCCGTTCCTGGTGCGGGCGCACAACGTACCCATCAAAGGCAAGCTGTACGTCAACCACCTGAGCGCGACCGGGGCCACCAGCGGAGCAGCGACTCCCTACACGATCGCCAAGGACGACGCGTTCTCGCGGGGCGTCAACCACCTTACCAAGGACCGCATCCACGGCTGGACCGGCCCCGCACTCGGAATCGTGGCCATGGACTACGCCAACCTGCCCGACGGCCAGGGTGCGTGGCTCATCCACGACCTCATCCGGCGCAACCACTGAAGCACTTACAGTCCCCGCCATAGCCGCGTGAGGCGGCCGACGTAGGGGTGGGGCTCATAGGGGTCGTAGTC
Organism: Streptomyces sp. IBSNAI002; assembly: GCF_052244475.1. Classification (NCBI taxonomy): domain Bacteria; kingdom Bacillati; phylum Actinomycetota; class Actinomycetes; order Kitasatosporales; family Streptomycetaceae; genus Streptomyces; species Streptomyces sp. IBSNAI002. The sequence goes on from NZ_JBQPXG010000002.1 coordinate 235,425, forward strand.
GGGGGCGGTGTCCAGTTGACGCAGCAGGCTGAACTGGTGGGGGGCACGTTGGCGATCGCGGATGGGGGCCCATTCGTCGACGACGGGCCACTGGTTGAGCTGGGCTTGGATGCCGGGGCGCCATTGCTGCCAGGTCTTGCGGCCGACCCAGCCCAGCTGGCGCAGCTCCAGTTCGTCCTCGCAAAGCCGCAAGTACAGGCGTACGGCTTTGAGCTCCTCGCCTTGGCATTGCGGGCCGTGCTCGGCGACCAGGGCCGCGGCGGGGAAGCGGTCGAGGATTTGCCAGTAGCGGGCGATGTAGGCGTCTTCGATGGCCTTGACGCGCGCTCTTGCGGCGCCTGCCGAGCTCGTGATCAGTGCGAGGATGCCGACGACGCCGGTGGCGAAAGCGACCCAGAATTCTGCGTTCACGTGGTGGTGTCCTCAGGTCGTCGGGGAACCACGGCGCCGAGGGCTGCTCCCCGGAGTGGATCCACGTCGACATTGTGAGGCACCCCCGACAGAAAGTCTTCTGGCGGGGGTGCCTGCCACCCCAAAGGGGTGTAAGGGCAGAGGAGCCGGCCCGGCAGCCAGCAGGGTGCTACGTCCGGACCCGGTCCTTCGAGGCGGGCCAGGTGGTGAGCTCGGGTCCCGTATTGCTGTGCGAGGGCTCGCAGGCCCAGGTGCCGCCGTGGAAGCGGAAGGTGGAGTAGGCGGTTGAGTAGCCGTTCGGGGAGGGGTCGACGAAGCGGATGCGGTAGGCGCCGTTCGGGAGGTCGTGTTTGCCCTTGTCGCTCGCCGGCACCGTCCACGGTTTGCCGTCGGTTCGGGTGATCTCCGCCTTGAGGGTGGGCGGCGCGTTGCCGGGCAGCCGCCAGCTGATCGTTCCGCTGTTGGGATAGAACATCCAGCAGTTCGAGTCGTGCAGGGCGGGGCCCGAGGCGAGAACGCGGTCGTTGCCGTTGGCCTTCTCGACGAAGTCGAGGGCGTCCTCCAGGACGGTGCTCTTGCCGGTGATCGAGGTGTGGACGCCCGCTCCGCCGAATCCGTCCTCGGAATCGTTCTGGAACGTCTTGTTGGTGGCGCCGGCGAGGGACACCGAACCGGTGTCGACCTGGCCGTCGCCGGTGATCGCATAGGTGAGGGTGTTCCCGGGGTTGTAGTGCCCCGAGAACTCTGTGGCGCCGTTGAGCTTGTCGAGGAATCGCGAGTCCGACTTCATCTGCAGCACCGCGGAGTTGCACAGGGTCCGCGACTCGGCCACGGACCTCGGGTCGGGCTCCCAGCCCACGCAGACGTCCGCGAACTTGGATCCGTGGTTCGGTGTTGCGAGGGTGACCAGGGAACTCAGCGTGAAGTCCCGGTTGTGGTCGAGCGCCATCTTGCGGGTGACCAGGCCCCCGAGCGAGTGGGCAACGAAGTTCACCCGCTTTCCGCTGAGGTTCTCCTTCTCCATCCACTCCCACAACCGGTCGGCGTTGTTCTCGATCGGCTCGTGCGTCGTGGCCCGGTAGTCGAACGTGTGGAGCTTTCCGCCGAACCGGTTGTCGGTGAAGTGCTTCGCGGCCCTGTCCCACACGCCCGAGTCCGAGTTGAGTCCGTGGACGAAGACGACGGGGTCCGAGACGGCCGCGCTCGCCGCGCCGGCCGTGCTCGCCGCCGATGCGGAAGGAGCCGCCGAGACGGCTGCCGCGGTCAGGGTGCACACGGCGGCGAAGACCAACGACAGCCGTTGTCGAAGTACGACGCGTGTGGTCGGGCGATGGATGCGTAAGCGAATGGTGAACGGCATGACCAGGCTCCTTCGTCTGGGAGACGCTCGTCAGGCACCCCGGGGTCGGGGCTGGGCTTCCTGACGAGATCAGGTCAATCCTCGCCCGCTCCCTCCGCGAAGTTCGTGAGGCCAAGGTCCCGCAATGGAGGGGGTCCTTCGACCGTTTCGTACGAACCACTGTGGTCAACCGGTGATGTCTATCCTGCCGTTGGAACCGCCTCGGACCGCGGAGACCGGCTCGGGCACGGCTTCCGTCTTCGGGGATGTCAGGCCCTTGAGGAGCTCGGGGAGGTCGACGCCGGTGGTGGAGCCGAGGAGTTCCATGCCCTGGGCGACGTTGTCGGCGACGGTACGCGTGAGCTTGCTCGCGCCGTCCGTGGAGATGACGGTCATCTTGTCGATGGCGGACAGCGGTTCGGCGGCCTTCGCGACGACCTGCGGCAGCGCTTCGACCACCATCTGGATCATCGCCGCGTCACCGTAGCTCTCGAACGCGTCCGCCTTCTTCTGCATCGCCTCCGCCTCGGCCGAGCCCCTGGCCAGGATGGACGCGGCCTCCGCATCACCCTCCAGCCGGACCGCTTCGGCGATCGCCGCGCGCCGGGCCCGCTCGGCCTCACCCCGCTTGGCGCCCTCGATCGCTTCGGCTTCGGCGAGGGCGGAGCGGCGCTGCTTCTCGCCCTCACCGGTCAGGCGGGCCCGTTCGGCCTCGCCCTGGGCGGCGGCGATGGCGGCCAGGCGTTCGGCCTCGGCCTGCTTGACGCGGGCGACGCGCTTGGCCTCGGCCTCCTGCTCGGCCTGGTAGCGGCGGGCGTCGGCGGGCTTGCGTACCTCCGTGTCGAGCTGGCGGTCGGTCAGGGCGGCCTGGCGTTCGGCGACCTTCTCCTGCTCGGCCAGGATCTGCTGCTGCCGGTCGGCCTCGGCCAGCGGGCCGGCGGCGTTCGCCTGGGCGGCCGCCGCGTCGGTCTCGGCCTTGATCTCGGCCTGGCGCAGGTACAGCGTCCGCTGCGCGACGGCGATCTCCTCTTCGGCCTTCAGACGGGCCTGCTCGGCGGCCTGGCGGGAGTTGGCCTCGGCTATGTCCGCTTCCTGCTTGGCGCGGGCCGCCTCGGGACGACCGAGGTCCTCGAGGTAGGAGCCTTCGGTGGTGATGTCCTGGATCTGGAAGGCGTCCAGCACGAGGCCCTGCCCGGACAGGCTCGCCTCGGCCTCCTCGGCGACCTGGCCGGCGAACGCGGCGCGGTCGCGGATGATGTCCTCGACGGACATACGGCCGACGATGGCGCGCAGGGCGCCGGAGAGCACTTCCTGGGTGAAGCCGACGATGCCGTCCTGCTGCTGGAGGAAGCGCTGGGCCGCGGCGCGGATGGCGTCCTCGTTGCCGCCGACCTTGACGATCGCGACGCCTTCGAGGTTCGCCTTGATGCCGCGCAAGGTGACCGCGCCGCGGACCGCGATCGGGATGTGCCGGCTGGACAGGTCGAGGGTGTACCGCTGCTGCACGAAGGGGACGACGAAGACCCCGCCTCCGACGACGACCTTCTGGCCGCTGTTGTCGGTCATGACCTGGCCTGTGTCGGGGTCGGTGGACTTCTTGCCGCGGCGGCCGGTGATGATGAACGCTTCGCTGGGGCCCGCGACCTTGTAGCGGGTGACCACGACGAGGGCGAGCAGGACGAGGAGTACGACCACTCCGGCGACCGCGGTGACAACTGGACTCATGAGGGATCCCCTCCTGCCCCCGAAGCGGCAGATCGTTGGTGGTGAAACGACGTCGGACCGCCGGAGGCCCGCGTCAGCGCTACCGGTCAGCGCTCCATTCCGGCGCTACGGGTCAGCGCTCCACGGCCCGGACGGTGACGGCGGTCGGCGACGGGGCGTCCGTCACCCACACCTCCGCGCCGCGGGCCAGCGGGCTCTCCGCGGTCGCGGAGTACTTCACGGGCTGCCCGGCCATCCTGAGCAGGACCTCGCCGTAACCGCCGCCCGGGATGGCGGTGACCACCCTCCCGGCCGAGCCGACCAGGTCATCGTGGTGCGGGGCGGCCCCACTGCCGTCCCGCAGGAGGGCACGGCTCAGCCGCCAGGTCAGCCAGCCGGCCCCCGCGCCGGCCACTGCCCCCGCAGTGGCCGCCGCTCCGGGGCCGAGTCCGGTGGACCCGAGCACGATCGCCCCGGTGAAACCGAGCATCGAGACGAAGCCCGCGATCACGGGAAGCGACAGCCAGCCCTCGAACAGGCCATCCAGGGCACCGTCGAAGAACCCTTCGAGAATCCCGTCGAACACCAGCGAGGCGGCCAGCAGCGCGAGTCCCCCGATGCCGAACCCCAGAAACAACCCCACGAGCGCCACCCCCGTCTGACCGCGGTCATCCCCGGACAAGGGCATCGTGACAGCAGGAGGGGTCGGCACGCATTGCCTGCCGTCGGCAATCTTTACGCGGTTTTGACGCATCCCTGCAACGCGCCCTCAGCCCTGGCCGGACATGGCCTCATGCGTCGGATTCGGGCCATCCCAGCAGGCGGGCACCGATCACCGCGGTCTGGAGCATGTACCGGTTCACCGGGTCGGCGAGGTCGGTGCCGGTGAGCACCCGTATGCGCTCCAGCCGATAGGTCAACGCCCGCACGCTCAGGGACAGCCGACGAGCCGCCTCGGTCGCCACGCAGCCGCTGTCGAAGTACGCGGTCAGGGTGTCGAGGTACGGCTGGGCCCCGCCACGCCCCGTGCGGAGCGGACCGAGCGCGCTCTCCACCAGGTCGGCCATGGCCTGCCGGTCCCGCGTGAGCACCGGGTAGACCAGCAGGTCGGCCGCGTGCAGCACCGGGCCCTCCAGGCCCATCCGCTCGGCCAGGTCGAGCGCGTTGAGCGCCTCCTCGTAGGAGTGCACGACCCCGCCCGCTCCCGGGTGGGAGCGGCCTATGGCGACCCGGCCGCCACCCGTGACGGCGTACGCCTGCTTCGCGAAGTACGCCAGCACATCGGGCTGTTCCCCTGGCGCCACGCAGATCAGCCTCCCGTCCTTCGTCGCCAGCAGGATCTGCCGGCCCGCGAACCGGGACAGCACCGCCGCCTCGATACCGCGCGCGACCGGGTACCCGTCCCCGTACGGCTCGGGTCCGGCGGCGACGGCGACCGCGTGTGCCTGGGACAGCCGCAGCCCGAAGCGTTCGGCCCGCTCCGCCAGCCGGCCCAGGTCGCTGCGCCCGTAGAGCAGGTCGTCGACGAACTCCCGGCGCGCGGCCTCCTCCTGGCGCACCGCCTGGTGCTGGGAGCGCTCGTACCCCTCGGCGAAGGCGTCCACCGCCTGTTCGACCGAGGCCAGCAGCGTGGCCGCGGCGGGCCCAACGGACGGAAGGACCTCCTGCGCCACGACGAGGTGGTGCCGGATCAGCCCCCGCAGGGGCAGGCCCGCTTCCGCCGCCCGCTCCCCCTGGGTCCGCCGATCGGCAAGCTCGGTTCGCGTCAGCCGCCGCCCGGTGGCGCAGGCGCTCAGCAGCACCTCCGCACAGCCCGCCACGTGCTCGTCCAGTGCCGCCCGGTCGAACACGTCTCTCCCCCGATCACGACGCCGCCGTGACGCCTCCTTGATCTTGCACCAGAGTGCCACGGACCGTGGCGTCCGAGAACCTGGCCGGCGATCAGCTGTCAGTGGGGTGCGGTGGAATGGGCGCGTGACCGTACACGATGTGGCCCGGGCCCTGCCGGGCATGGAGGAGCTCCGCGAGCACTGCCGCGGGATCGCGATGCTGGACGCCGTGCTCAGCCCGGAGTGGGACGCTCGGTACTACTGCTTCGACGCCCAGTGGGACGAGGGGGAGCAGATGGCGTCGATGCGCGACGGGATGGGCGGTGAGTACGCGATCGTGTTCTCGGCCGCCGGGGCCTGGGTTCGGGGCTTCGACCACGAATCCCCTATGAGCCCGTGGGCCCGCATGGACGCTCCCAGGGTGTGGCCCGGCGTCTTGGACGACGTGCCGGACGCTTTCCGCCCGTACGTCACCGAGGCCGCGTTCTGCGACGAAGACGTCGCCACCGTCACGTGCTGTGTGTGGCGAGCGGCGGGAGACACCGCCTGGAGGGCCGGAACGATCACCTTTCCCGAGGCGGGCGACGGCGACCCGGACGGCGCGGACATGCTCTTCGAGCTCCTCGTCGACCGCTCGCCGGAGGCCTACGCGGCGTGGGCGTCCGCGTACTACGAGACACCCGTCGATGTCGAAGCCGTCCGGGCCCTGCTGGCCCGTCGCCCGCTGACACCGGAGATCCTCGCCGCGCTCAACCCGGACGTCGAGCTCGCGGATCTGGCCGAGGACATCGCGGAGATCGGCTACCCCGCCTGAGCACGCACGTGGCCGGCCCGACCGCCGCGCCATGACCCGTCACCTCTGCCGGCCGGCTCCGCCGGTGAGGATGACCCGCCGTCGGCCCCATTGGCCGCTGGTCGCCGCGTGGAGCAGGAAGTCCGCGACGTCGGCGCGGTTGATCCTGCCGCCGACCCGCCCCCGGGTTCCGTCCAGCGGGATCGTCTCGTAGTCGCCCGTGGCATCGTCCTTCCCGAACAACACGGGCAGGGCGATGGTCCAGTCGCGGTCGCTGCCGGCGATGGTCTCGTCGGCGATGCCCTTGTCCGCCATGAGCCTGCCCATCACCAGCCTCGACGCCGCCGCCTGGAACAGCGACTGGCGGCGGACGGTGTCACCCGAACCGAGGGCCGAGAGCCAGACGAGACGCCCCACGCCGGCCGCGGCCATGGCCTGCAGGACGGGACCGGCGGTGCGGGTGGCGAGGGTGGACTTGTAGTCCTTGCCCGGCCCCAGGGCGCAGATGAGGGCCTGGCTGCCCCGCGCCGCGGCCTCCACGTGCGCGGCGGTGGCGGCGTCGCCGATGACGACGGTGACCCGCTCGTCGCCGTGCTCCGGCAGCCGGGCCGCGTCACGGACCAGGACGGTGACCCGGTGCCCGGCCGCGAGGGCCTGTTGGAGCGCCCCCCGGCCGATGGGGCCCGTGGCGCCGAGGATGGTGAGCTGCATGGTCGAGCCTCTTCCTGTGTGTCGCCAACCGGCGGCATGCCGGGCTAAGCGGCCCCCGCCGCTTCGCCGACGCCGGCCGGTCGCGCCTGCCGCTTCAGCTGCATGCGGCCGCTCACCACGAGGTCGGTGGGAACGGTCTTCCAATGCGGGTGTGCGGCGACCTCGATCGACAGCTGCCGGATCTCGGCCCACATCCGGTCCGCGGTCTCCTTCTGTTCGTCCGTCCAGCCGGGGCTGTCGGCGACGTCCGTGCGGCGGGAGCAGCGCCCGCCACGCACCCGGCCCTTCATCGGTTCCTCGCTCCAGGGCAGGGCCGCCAGGTAGGCGCGGTGCTCGGCGTGTGCGCGGTGGAGGCGCTCCTGCAGGCGGAGCAGGGCGTCGGGGAAGGAGGTCTCGTCGCTCACTCTCGAATCGTAATTCTGTTCGATTCGAAAAGGGAAGCCGACGCACCGCGGAGTGACCCGTTCGGCGGACCGGTGTACCGAGGGCCTCCCGGGCCGGTCACCCGGGGGCGATCGGTCCGAGGTAGGTACCGCCGGAGACGTCGATGGTCTGGCCGGTCACCCAGCGTCCGCGCGGCCCGGCCAGGAAGCCCACCACGTCGGCCACGTCCTCCGGCTCGCCGATCCGTCCGAGCGCGGTGATCGACTCGAGTCCGGCCACCGCCCATGTTCACGATCCGCCCGCCGTCCCTCAGCAGCGGCAGCGCCCGCTGGATCACGAAGACCGGCGTGGTCACGTTGACCGCCGGGAGCCGCTCGAACTCCTCCTCGGTGAGCTGGCCGATCGAGCCGACCGAGTGGATGCCCGCGTTGTTGACAAGGATGTCGAGAGCGTCCGCACCGTGATCCGCCAGCCCGGCGACGAGCTCCGTGAACAGCCGGTCCACCGCACCGCTCTCGCCGAACCGGGCCCGCACCCGGAATGCCCGGCCTCCGGCCTCCGCGATACGCGCCACGGTTTCCGCGGCGGCCTCGCCATTGACGCCGTAGTGCACCGCGACCAGCGCTCCCTCGGCGGCCAGCCGCAGCGCGACCGCCCGCCCGATCCCCCGCGAGCCGCCCGTCACCAGTGCGGTCCTGCCGTCCAGTTCCCCCACGATCGCCTCTCCCCTCGCGATGCCCCGGCCTCACGTACGATGCGCCGCCGCCGCCGGCGAGCCCGGGGGCGGCCGCGGCGACCGTCGGGTTCGGAGCCTGGTCAGTGGTGGCGTCCGTACCGCCAGAGGACATGGACGACACGGATCGCGGCGAGGCCTCCGGCAACCCATGCCCCGCCGGCCAGAAGGAACCTCTCGACCGTGGGCGGCAGGGCCCAGACGGCGGTCGGCCCGGCGATCGCGGCGAACACGACCGCCCCGAGGAAGCACGCGCTCAGCAGCGCGTACCCGATCTCCACCGGGATCGCGTCCCGCTCCGCCTGGCTCAGTCGTCTCGTCGTCATGGGTGAAGAATCGCACCGAGGCCTCGCGGTGGTCCATCACGTCGGCCGGCTGGCCCGGCCGGGGTACATCGTGATTTAAGATTCATGCTGGCCGCGGGGCTGCGGATCGCCGCTGTGCGCGGCGACTGCGGAAAAGGGTTCTGGTCCGGGCGGGGACCGTACGACGCTGATCATGAAGCTCCCGGGGAATCGCGCGCCCGTCGGCGCGCGTCTCAGGTGCGGGGTGCCCAGCCCGCCCGTCCGCGAACAGAAGATCCCCAGGGAGAAGTGAGGTATGTCAGTGATCTGCGTCGGAGGCATGATCGGGATCGGCAAGACGAGCGTGGCCGAGCTCCTCGCCAAGGAACTGGGCAGCGAGGTCTTCTACGAGAGCGTCGAAGACAACCCGATCCTCCCGCTCTTCTACACGGCGAGCCCCGAGGAGATCCAGGCCAGGCGTTACCCCTTCCTGCTCCAGCTCTACTTCCTGCAGACACGATTCGCCTCGATCAAGGAGGCGTACAAGCAGGGCGACAACGTCCTGGACCGGTCCATCTACGAGGACTGGTACTTCGCCAAGGTCAATCACGACCTGGGCCGGATCAGCTCCCTCGAGATGCAGGTGTACGAGGGGCTGCTGGGCGAGATGATGCGCGAGATCGACGGCCTGCCCTACCGCAAGGCGCCCGATCTCATGGTCTACCTCAAGGCCGACTTCGAGACCGTCCTGCACCGCATCGGACTGCGCGGCCGCGATTTCGAACAGGACGAGAGCCTCATCGAGTACTACCGGACGCTGTGGTCCGGCTACGACGACTGGGTGCACAAGCACTACTCGGCCAGCGAGGTCCTCATCATCGACATGAACCAGACGGACGTGGTGAACGACCCCGAGGACGCCGCCCGCGTCGTCCGGGAGGTCAAGAACGCCCTCGCCGCGGTCCGGCACCGGGGCTGAACCCGCCGCCGAACCGCTCCGATGCCCTCCGGCCTGTGGTGGCCGGAGGGCATCGGAGCAATGTGAACCAGCCGCTCAGGCCGGCCGGGCGGGCGGGTGCCGAAGCCCCGGCCGCACACCGCGCTCGCGGAGCGTCAGCATTCGCGCAGGCCCGGCGCGGGGTCGACCGACGTGTGGACGTCCACCGCCGCCACGTTGCCCCACTGGCCGTTGTCCAGCTTGGTCCAGTACCAGACGTTGTTGCCGCCGGCGTGCTGGTCTCCGCGGCCCCAGCACTGGAACCAGCTGGGGCTCGTGTTCAGCGGCCCCCGCACCGCGGAGTTGTACCGGCGGTGCTCGTAGCCCTTGGCCCCGACCCGGTTGCCACACCACAGCTTGCCGTCGGCACGGACACCGCATTCGGCGGCCGCGCTCTGCCCGGTGGCGGGCGTCGCCACGGCGGGTCCGGTCACGGTGGCCATGCCGCCCGCCAGTGCGGCGGCGGCGAGACCCAGGGCGATCTTCCTGCTTGCAGACATGCTTCCTCCTCAAAAGGGCTCCGTCAGGAGCCGGGTGATGGTGTGTCTGATTCAGTGGTGCAGGTTCGGCCGGTGATCAGGGGCAGGTGCGTACGCCGTCCAGCCAGGCGGGGCCCTTGATGTAGCTGTTGGTGATCCACGCCCCGTACTCGGGCAGGTAGGACCAGGCGTCGTTGGTGTAGCCCTCAGCGGTCACCGGTTCGGCGTGCTTCTGGCACTCGATGCGCACCGTGGTCGGGCCGGGAAACCGGTGCACCCTCGGGCTCGTGGTGGACGGCTCCTTGTGGGTCCACACATCGGTGCCCCAGGTGCTGAAGGTGCCGGGAGCCGCCGCGCCGGAGATGCGGACCGCTCCCGCGTAGTCCCCGCCCGACCGCACGTCGCTGACGGTGATCCGGGTGCCCGATTCCCGGGCCTCGACCATCTTGCCCGCACCCAGGTAGATGGCGATGTGATGGATGGAGCCCCCCGATCCCCAGGCCAGCAGGTCCCCCGGCAGCAGCGGCGCAGTCCCCTGCGCCGCCGAAAAACGCTGCTTCACCTGCGGCGAGTTGAACTGGTGGTACGCGTTGCCGGGCAGCGGATCCCCGCCGGCCGCACGGGCGTAGGCGTACCGGACCAGCCCCGAGCAGTCGAAGCCCAGCCGCTCCGGGTCGTGTTCGCTGTCCGGGTCGCTCGGGTCGACCTGACCGTACGTCGGCCCGGGCTGCGGACCGTGGCCGCCGCCCCAGGTGTACCAGACCCCGATCTGTTCGCATGCGGCCCGTACGGCTCCTTCCGCCGCCGCCGAGGCTCCGGGGGCGAGCACACCGCACGCCTCCGCGGCCTGCGCCGCCCCCGCCGCCTTCGGCGCCGCGGCTGCCGAGGCGCCGAGTACCCCTCCCCACGCGGCCAGCAGGGTCATCGCGGCCACCGCCGCCGCCCCGGCCGTTCTCCGCATCGCCATGTCCGTTCCCCCGTCCCCGCCGGTGTCGCGCGGGTTTCCGTGCTCGTCGTGATGGTGGTGTTCGTCGGCATGCTCAGCTCGTGGTACGAAGCCACGCACCGGCCGGCCGTCGACACTTCGAGACTGTGCCCCGTCACGCCTCCATGTCGAGGTAGCGCGTGTGGCCCACCGCAACGGGAAACGGGAAACTCCCGGGAAACCCGCTCTCACCAGGCACTTTGACGAGCCGTCAAGAGGCCGCTCGGCGGCCCACGACACCCGCGGTCCCTCCACGAACCGACGGTCAGAGCCGCACGCCGCAGCAAGACCGGCTGGTGTGCACGCGCGAGGGCCGCCCCGCTCGGCGAGGCGGCCCTGGCCCTGGCCCTTGAGCGGGGTCGGCTACACGGTGACCGGCAGGACGTGGGCGCCGGCCTTGTCGGTGCTCAGGCACAGGGAGCAGACGACCGCGGCGTGGGTGACGCAGGCGGTGAGGTCGGGGCGCTCGTAGGGCTGGTGGCAGACGTGGCAGTCGAGGGTGACCCCGCTGGGGTTGCCGTCCGTGTCCAGCAGGGGTTCGGCGATGCCGTCGTCGGTGCGGCGCACGTAGTAACGGCCCTTGGTGACCACGGCCATCAGAGGGGTGACGACGAAGGCGATGACGGCCGCGGCCACGGGCGAGTACGGCTGGAGGGTGTCGCCGAGGAGGTGGAAGTACATCGCGATCGACAGGCCGGAGGCGGCGACGAAGGCCACGACGCCGACCGGATTGACCGCGTGGAGCATGCCCCGGCGGAACTCCGGCTGGAGCGGGGACAGCTTCAGTACGTACTTGTTGACGCCGATGTCCGTGGCCACGGTGACCACCCAGGCGATCGCGCAGTTCGAGTAGAAGCCGAGGATGCCGCCCAGGAAGCTGAACATGTCGGCTTCCATCAGGGCGAGCGCGAAGGCCAGGTTGACCAGTACGAAGACCATGCGGCCGGGGTAGCGCTTGGTGACACGGGTGAAGGAGTTCGTCCAGGCCAGCGAGCCGGAGTACGCGTTCGTCACGTTGATCTTGATCTGGCTGATGACGACCAGGACCACGGCGAGCGGGATGACCATCCAGGACGGCATCATCGCGTCGAAGGCGCCGCGGAACTGCTGGATGGGCTCCGGCGTGGCGGCCGGTCCGACCTCGGCGATGACGTAGACGGCGAGGAAGACGCCGATGGCCTGCTTGAGCGCACCGAGCACGACCCACCCGGGGCCGGCCATGACCACGGCGGTCCACCAGGCGCGCTTGTTCGCCTGGGTCTTGGGCGGCATGAAGCGCAGGTAGTCGATCTGCTCGCCGATCTGCGCGATCAGGGACAGGCACACACCCGCTCCGAGCAGGACGGAGGCGGTGTTGACGGCGCCGTCGCCGTTCGTGCCTGCGTAGCCCAGGAAGCGGTCGACCGTGCCGGGGTCACTGGCGACCAGGTAGACGAGCGGAGCGACCATGAGCAGGAGCCAGACCGGGGTGGTCCACACCTGGAGCTTGCTGAGCGCCTTCATGCCGTAGATGACCAGCGGGATCACCATGAGTGTGGAGACGGCGTAGCCCAGCCACAGCGGCAGTCCGAGCCCGAGTTTGAGGCCCTGGGCCATGATCGCCCCTTCGAGGGCGAAGAAGATGAAGGTGAAGCTGGCGAAGATGATGCTGGTGATGACCGAGCCGTAGTAGCCGAAGCCGGAGCCGCGGGTGATCAGGTCGAGGTCGATGTTGTAGCGGGCGCCGTAGTAGGCCAGCGGGAAGCCGGTGATGAAGATGACGACCGCGGCGACGGCGATGGCGACGAGCGCGTTGCCGGTCCCGTGGGCCAGGCCGATGCCGGCGCCGATGGAGAAGTCGGCCATGTAGGCGATGCCGCCGAGGGCCGTGGTGGCCACGACCATGGGGGTCCAGCGGCGGTAGCTGCGGGGTGCGAAGCGGAGGGTGTAGTCCTCCAGCGTCTCCTTGACCGCCTGGTCGGCAACGGCCTCCGCGGTGGCCGTTGCGTCCGTCGTCGCCTGTCGTGACTCGGTGGTGCTCATGCCGCGCCTCCCGGTGGGGCTGAGTGCAGGTGCAGGTGCAGGTACAGGTGCAGGTGCTGCGGTGGGGGCCCCGTGCGGCGCCGTTGACAGGACGGGGCGACGGGTCGTCAAAAGCACCGCCGACGGCGCCCTGTTCACGCCTCAGCCCACGGTCGGTCACGCTAGAAAGCGCTTGTTACCCCCGGGCGTGCGATGTCGTGAACACCATGTTGCCGAAGCAGGCGTGGCGGCCTGTGTACGCCGCACTCGCGCGGGCCCTGGCGCCCCGGTGGCACGGGACGCCAGGGGCCCGGTGGCATCAGGCCTCAGACGTCGCTGCCGGCGCCACGCCGGCGCCACGGTCGGGTGCGCTCATGTCCCCCGTCGCGGGGATGCCGTCGGCGAGCCCGTAGCGCAGGTACACGGTGCCCTTCGGGCCGGCTGCCGGGGGTGCGAGGAGCGTGACGTTGGTGGGCACGGCGCCGCCGTCGAACAGCTTCTTGCCGACGCCGAGCACGATCGGGTGCAGCCACAGGTCGATGCGGTCGAAGAGCTTTTCGCGCAGGAGGGTCTGCACGAGGTTCAGGCTGCCGACGACCTTGACGTTCTCGTGCCGGTCACGGATCTCGCGTACCGCGGCGGCGAGGTCCGGGCCGAGCTGCGCGGACCCGGCCCACGAGAGGTCCGGCTTGCCGCGCGAGGCCACGTACTTCGGGACGCCGTTGAAGAGGGTGGCGATCTCGCTGTCCTCGCTCCCCTCGTAGTGGGGCCAGAAGGCGGCGAAGATGTCGTACGTCCGCCGGCCGAGCAGGAGCGCGTCCGTGCCCTCGTACGCGGCAGCGACTTGCGCCCCGGCGACTTCGTCGAGCAAGGGCGCCTGCCAGCCGCCGAACGGGAACCCCACCGGGTCCTCGTCGGGGCCGCCGGGCGCCTGCCCGACGAGGTCGAGGGTCGCGAACATCTCGATGTGGATGAGTCCCATGGCTTGCTCCCGGTGAGTCGTTCTGCCTCCGTCAAGGGGTAGACCTGCCGGCTCGCCCAGACTCATCGCCGCGCCGGGACGCGGTTTCACCTTGTGCTGCGACTCCGTGACTAGTCGGTGCCGGATCCGGCCTTCTGCAGCATGTGGGCCATCAACAAGGCGCCTCCGGCAGCGGCCCCTACCGCTCCCGCGGCCAGGAACCCGTGAGAGGAACGCCAGGACAGCACCGACCACCGCGACTGCGCGGAGAACACCGATCCCGTGCTCAGCCACGACCCGGTTGAGATCAGTGACAGCGAGGAACCGATGGAAGCCACCGACAAGGCGCTACCGATGGAGGCGATCGACAGGGCGGAACCGACGGATCCCACGGACAGGACGGATCCGACCGAGCCGATCGACAGCACGGAGTCCTGTGACCACAGCGACAGCAGCGAACCAGAGGAGGCACGACGGCCCGACCGTACGGACAGTTTTGTCATGAGGCCATAGTGCCCGCTGGTGCTCTGTCCCGAGAGTTTGCGGACGAACGACGCGGCGCGATGGCGGCAGCCGGCCCTCCGGTGTTCGTTCACCAATCCCGGGTGGCGATCAGCTCCTCCACATCCGCGTCCGTGAATCCGTATGCCGATGCGACGAACCAGAAGTCGTCGGCGATCCACTCGCGCGCAACCGTCTCTATCTCACTCCCGGCCGCCTCGAACTCCGCCTCCAGAAGGTTGAACTCTTCCGTCGCGGCCTGCGTCAGCACGTACAGCGCCGCCAGATCCGACGGCTGCTCAGCCTCGATGCGCTCGCAGAGCCGCGTCAGGATCGCTCCGCCCCGGCCGACGACGTGATCGGGGAAGTACGAGTCCGCGTACATGTGCCGCAGAAATACGTGCTCTGCCACCTGCTGGTTCGTGATCGGCATGCGCTTCCCCATCGCCGTTGAAGTACTGACACACCGATCATGCACGGCACCACTGACAACGACGCCGGACTAACCCTAAACCTGACGTTGACTGTTTCGGTTCACTGCCGCAGTCCGTGTCACAGCACTGCAACGCCGCCCCGTCCCCAAACGCCGGGCCCCCACCATGTCCTGATGCGTACACACCACACCCTCACCATCGCCGCAGCCGCCGCCCTCCTGGCCCTCACCGGATGCGCCGACGCCGACGCCGACCACGCGGGCAAGAGCGACGAAGGCAAACAGAAGCCCACCGCCTCGGCGCCCGCCGCCACGCCCACGGCCGACCCTGAGGCCGCGCCCTCCGGCGCCGGCATCCCGCCGAGCCCCGCCCCCGCGCAGCGCACGATCTACCTCGCCACGCTCAACAAGATCGACCCCGAGATCGTGAACGGCAACGACGAAAAGGCCATCAGCCGCGGCCTGAACCAGTGCCAGTCCATGAAGGACGAGAAGGACCCGACGAAGCGCGTCGAGTCCACGAACCGGCGCTTCATCGGGCCCAACCACCCGGAGGGCTTCGGCCCCACCAAGGCCGCGTTCATCCTCGCCGCCGTGCAGACCAACCTCTGCCCGACCTACTGACGGAGCGGTCCGGCCCCGAGGCCGCGCCGCGGGGGCGGGGTCCCGGTCTCCTTACGCGGGGCGGGCTGCGGGGACGCCTCCTCGGCGGCCGGCTCGGGGGCTGTCCGGCCACGGGCGGCGCGGACGGGCTGGTCCTCGTCACGGGGGGTCGGTCCGTGCCCGAGCGGGCGGCGTGTGGTGCTCATCGCCCAATCCTCTCAGCCGGGTTGGGCCCGCGCGGCGCCGTTCCCGGACCCGGGTTGCGGTTCAGCCGGCGACTGGCTCGTGGATGAAGCCGTTCAGCGGCGCGAGGACCTTCCAGTCGAGCGTTTCGTAGAGCGCGCGGCCTTGGACGGTGGCGCCCAGGACGCCGGTGCCCGCACCGTGCTCGACGGCCGCGTTGGTCAGCGCGCCCATCACCACCGTTCCGAGGCCGAGGCGCTGGTGAGCGGGCTCGGTGATGATCTGGTCGAAGACGCACGCGGTACCCGCCAGCCCCACCTGACCGCGCGCGGCGAGCTCCCCGCCGGCGGCCAGGATGCGCACACTGACGACGCCGTCGGCGGTCTCGGCTGTAGCCGTGTAGCCGTCAGGCGCGTGCACGACGGCCGGACGCAGGTCCACGGCCATCAGAAAGCCGGGATCGACCGGCTCCCACTCGGGTGAGAACCACGGCTCCATGACGTCCGGTTCCAGAAAGGCCTTGATGCAGGTGGCCGGTTCGGTGATCGAGCGGACGAGCCCGCGGGCGGTCTCGGCATCGGCGTCGAGGAGGACGTGACGGACCGCCTCGGTCGGCCGCCCGACCTGAATCCTCAGCCCCCACGGCACATCCACCGGCTTGGGCGCCCGCCGGGAGACGGTCCATCCGTCGACCCACGAACGCGCGAGCTCCCACATCCGGACACCCCTCCAAGTAATGACTGCAATCTCAGTTGGGATATTACACAAGCAGCTGCGCGGCGCCCTTCGGGTGCCCTCAGCGCGCCATCCCGAAGTCCTGCGATGCCGGGGCGGGACGGGCCCGGGACAGCTTCACGGCCCTGCCGCGAGCCGCTTCGAAGGCCACGACCGGGTTCCCCTCCTTGCGCCAGGGTTCGGCCCCGCACCATGCGCCGATCTGGCGGAACTGCTCCAGGGCGGGCCCGTACATCATCGACCGGAGCATGTAGTGCGCCAGCAGGTGGCGCAGGACCGGCAGGCGTTCGTCGTCGGGGGCGACCTGGTCGAACGCGGCGGCGACCTGCTTCAGCAGTCTCCTCGCCATGGGCGTGACGGGCAGCGCGGCAGTGGCGGAGCGTGCGGTCAGCTCGTTCAGGGCGTGCAGGTAGATCCCGGCGAGCGGGCTGCCGGCCGGGGCCTTGCGGACCGCCTGGCGGGCGAACCGCATCATCTTGCCGTTGCTGCCGAACCACTTGGCGCACCAGTACTGGAGGGCCTGCCAGTGCCCCTCGTAGTGGTGGGGCGCGCGGGCGACGAGCCCTTCCCAGAGCGGCTTGAACTGCGAGTGGCCGTACTGGGCGCCGCGCGCCGCCGTGACCATGACGACCCAGGGGCCGGGGTTCGCGGGGTCGAGCAGCGCGGCCTTCCGGGCTTCTTCGATCGCGGCCGGGAGCATGGCGCGGAAGCGGTTCATGTCCGAGGTCGGGACCTCGTGGGCGTATGCGCCGCCCCGGATCTCCCAGGCCCGGCGGACCATGATGCTCGCGTGGAGGGTTGCCGCGTCGCAGTTGCCCGGCTCGGCGGCGCGCCAGGCGTCGAGCCAGGCGTCGTCCTGCCGGGCGACTTCCTTCAGGAGCTCGAGCCGGGACCAGCGCTCGTCCCAGTCCTCACCCGCCGCCCGGACGTACCGTTCGGCGGACTTCCAGTCCCCTTGCCACGCGGCGTCGGCGACGGCCTGGACCTCGTGCGCCCGGTGCGCCGGCGGGGGCGGACCGGGGCGCCGGTCGTCGAGCACCTCACGGGGCGGAAGGCCGTAGGCGGTTGCCACGAAGTGCGTTTTGACCCAGCGGTCGACACGGCTGGGGGTGATGAAGACGAGGTAGAGCACGATGAGAAACACGCCGAGTGCGACGGCGAGGAAGATGGTCACGGCGGGGAATCATTCCCGAATCGATCACTCTCCGCAATACCTCAGGCCAACGATAAGCCGAGGTCAGAGGGACGCGACGGCTACCCTCTCGGCCGGCTTGGGGAGGTTGTGGCCCTCGCCGGTCACCCCCGGTGAAGCCCGCCATCGCCGAGGCCGGGTCCCACCTCACGTGCCAACGGGCCGTGCCGAACGGCCGCGGGCACGAGATCATCCCGTGGCGCGACCGACCCCGTGGCGTAACAGGCCACCAGGACAGGGAGCTTGGTCTGCGGAAGTCAGCCGCCGCCCAGGCCCCAGCTGTCGAGTCCGCCGTAGACATGGGCCTCTCGGCACTGAGGGGCCTGCATGCCGACGGCTTCGCCTCGGTAGACGGCGACGAGCGAGTCCTTGCCCCGCCACCAGGTGTCGGCCAGTCCCTGGACTTCAGGTACCGGCTCGAATCCGTCGAGGTCCAGTGCTTCGACGGCGTCGCCCTTGATCTTCGTGACGGTCCTGGCCCAGCGGCGCGCGTGGTGGGCCAGCGCCAGGGCTTCCACCCAGCCCTCCGCACTGGCGTGCAGCGGTGTCCAGCGGTAGGCGTCGATCCCGAACTCACCACCCGGCCCGATCATCGGCTTGGAGGGCACGTGGGCCGCCCTCGTACGCGGGGGCTGGGGGCAGCGCGAGACCGCCCCAGTGTTCCTGGAAGGCCACGGCCCGGTCGATCTCGGCGCGGGTATCCCGTGCTCGAGCCATGCATCCCGATGGGGCCCGATGTCCCGGCGGGGAACGCGCAGCCCGTGCACCTCGACGAAGGTTCGCGCCCGCGGGGTCAGTGGCGGTGTTGCGCGCGCCATCACGGCTGCCGCCGCTCGGGAATGCTGCGGTCTCGTTCCTTCCCGTACTCGGCCAGTGCTTCCGCATTGCCGATGAAGGCCGGGCCGCAGCCCGGCGGGAGGCGGTCGATGACCAGCGCCACCGCGGCCTCCGCGCTGGCCGTCTCGGCGATCCTCGGACTGCTCCGATGAGGTCCCTCGACGTAGTACCGGCCGTCTCTCATTGTGCCGATGTACGGGATGTCCCAGGTGTAGCGGATCTCCGTGCATCTGCTGAAGTGCAGCTCCCACATCCCGGTCCACGGGGCGAGTCGCCGTAGCAGCGGTTCGGCGTGCGCTGCCCGCACCAGCCTGGCAAACGGTTCCGTGAGGGGTGAAACCTCCGGCCGGGAAGGCTCGCCGTAGGTGGTCAGGATCGTGTGCCAGGCTGCTTCGACGGTGTTGGTCATGGTCCGATTGTGCGGGCCCTGCCGTGTCTCGGCCTCGCCGGCATCAAGGATCGTTGGGCTGCTGTGAGGGCCTTGAGATGATCGCTTCATGGCCCACACAGATGATCAGCTGACACGCGCCCCCTCGGCTGTGCCGGAGGCGACGGACGCGGCATTCGCCGATGCCGTGCGGCTGCTCGAAGCCGATGCCGATCTGCGCACGGAGTGGATCGCGGGGATCGCCACGAACGACGCGGCGCCCGACGAGGTGCTGCGGCGCGTGTTCACGCTCGACCCGCTGCCCGACGCCCGGTCCTGGCTCGCCTACCGGAAGTTGTCGCCCCGAGTGGCCGGAGCCGCTGTCGCGCACCCGGACCCGTGGGTCCGTCAGGTCCTGGCCGAGAATCCGTACCTGCCGCCGGAGGCGCTCGCCGTGCTGGCCGAGGACACCGACCCCAAGGTGCAACGCGTCGCCGTGGTGATGGCGCGCGAGTACGGGGTCGAGCTGCCGGCGGAGCTGACCGTACGGCTCGCCACCGGCCCGCAGGCGCGGCTGCGGTTCTTCGCAGCCGGGCTGCCCGGCCTGCCGGACGAGACGCTGCTCTCGCTCGCCGAGGACCCCGACCCCCGTGTGCGGGCCGCGGCCATCAGCTCGTGGAGCTGGCCCAGGCTGCGCCCGGAGGTGCGGGCCACGGCCCAATCCGACCCTGATCCCCGGGTACGGAAGGCGGTCGACCGCGCCACCCACGTCGAGGCACCGCTCCCGACGACGGTCGAGGAGTTCCTCGCCGAGACGGACGAACACCGCCGCCGCGACGCCGCGTCCGGCGCACCCGTCGACGCGGCCCTGGCCGCGCTCCTCGCGACCCACGAGGACGGTTCGCTGCGTCACGGCGCGGCCCGCAACCCGCACGTGCCCACCGCGCTCGCCCTCCGGCTGGCCGCCGACCCGGAGCCGTTCGTCCGGCTCGCCGTGTCCCTGCGCGCGGACGTGACCGAGGAGCAGCGGGCGGCGATCGCGTACACGGTGCCGGAAGGCCGCCATCCGGTGCCGACCTGGGTGGAGGAACGCTTCGGCGACCCGGATGCGCTGCGGGAGATCGCGGCATCCCGTCACGTCCTGCTGCGTCGCGGCGTCACGTGTGCACCGGAGCTGCCCGCCGATGTGGTCGAACTGCTGGCGGCCGACGAGGACTACTTCGTGAGGCTGATGCTCTGCGAGAACGAGCACGCCCCTCACGAGCTCCTCGTGGAGATGTACGCCGACTGGAACGGGCTGAGCTGGGGCATGCTGGCGTACCGCCGCAACTTCGCGCGCCCGGGTCTGGCCCGGTTCGCGGACGACCCGAACCACCGGCTGCGCTATGCGGCCCTGCTCGACCCGGAGGTGGGGCCCGACCTCGTCGAGCGCCTCTCCCACGACGCGGAGGGCCTGGTCCGCAGCCGTGCCGCCTCCCACCCGGGCCTGCCTTATGGACGTCTGGTGGAGCTCCTCGGTGTGCCCGCGGAAGGGATGGCGCGAGCGGCGGCCCGCAATCCCGCCCTGCCCGGCGCGCTCATGCACCGGCTTCTCGACGTCGCAGGCGTCCCACGCTGAACGGGAACGGGAACACGGCGCCCGGTCCGGGAGCCTGAGCTCTCGGACCGGGCGCCGTCCTGCGGTGTGGATGCCCCGAACCCGCCCTCGTCGCGCCCGGATCTGCACGTGGTGATGAGATGTGCGCGATGCGCTGTGACTCGTCACGCTGCTGAGCTGCACTGTCGATTCGGGAGTCGAACCCGATGCGCTGCTCTCCGCGCGCCAGCCGGGCCGGTAACCGCCGGCCCTCGGTTGTGCACGCCTCCGGAGCGACTACCTGCTCCACGTCGCGGGTCTCAGTCCAGGAGGTCGGCCTCCCAGTTGGTGCGCTGGATGCGTACGTCGATCTCGCGGATCTCGCGAGCGGCGTCGTCGGCGCGGGCGCGGAGCTCGGCGACGGGCAGCGCGGGGAGCACCATCAGCTCGGAGCGCAGCTGGCGGCCGTAGCCGCGGTCCCCGCTGCCCGCGGCGGCGTCGGCGGCCGAGGTCAGGACGGAGTGGCGCAGGCGCAGGGTGTCCCGGCGGGCGAGCGCGTCGGTGAGGGTGCCGTCGGCGCCCATGTCGACGGCGGCGTTCGTCCGGTTGATGCGCCGGATCAGGGACTCCAGGGCGTCCAGGGTCTCGGTGGCCTCGGCGAGCAGTGCGGCCGGGTCCTCGGCGGGGGTTTCGCCCTCTTGGTGGCGGGCGTTGGCCACGATGCGGGCCCGCAGTTGCTCGACGCGGCGAGCCGCCTCCGCGCGCTCCGCCAGTGCTTCGCCGAGCTTCATCGTGATGGGTCCCGTCCCTGGTGCTGTCCGTCGGGCGCTCCTGCGGTATCGCTACTGGTACCGGTACCGCTGCGCCGGCGATCACCCTACGTCACGCCACGGCCGGCCCGGCCCGACCGACTCGCGCGCGGGGCAGGGTTCGTGGCCGGAGCGGTAGGGACGAGCTCAGCGGTCGCGGCGGTGGAGCTGCAGGGCGGCGACGACCGCCACGCCGAGGGTGAGGTGCATGAGGGCCAGGGCTGCCACGGTCCCGCCGTCGGCGCTGGACGACAACGGTCCGGCGACCGACAGCAGGGCCAGCCCGCCGCCCACGTACTGCGCGATCCGCAGGAAGACGGGCTTCCACTGGGCCAGCAGGAGGGCGGCGCCCATGCCGACGACCAGCGGGATGACGGAGGCGCTGATGACGCCCCCGACCGTGATCGGGTGCTCCTGGCCGCTGTCGACGACGATGAGCGAGGCACCGGCCAGCTTGGCGACGGCGAGAACGATCAGGTTGACCACGACCGCGCCGACCGCGCCCGTGACCAGCGCCTTCCACCAGGAGAAGCCGGAGCGGCGGACCGAGGGTGCGGCGGGCAGGGCAGAGCCGGAGTGGTGAACGGCGTTGCTCGACATGGGACTTCCTCCAACGTGTGAAGTGCTGCGCTGTCCAACGGCCGGCCAGCTGCATACGAGGAAGCCTCCATGCTGAACCCCACTTGAGGTCAAGCCCCGTCGCTACAGCCCCGCTCGCGGCGCGGTCGAGGATGCTTCACCTCCCCGGGCGGCTCATGGATGTGACGTGCAGCGGCCCCAGTGGGGTCTCGCGCAGCGTGGTGAAGCCGAAGCGGCGGTAGAGGGGGACGTTCGCCGGGTCCGCGGTGGTCAGGTACAGGCCGTGGGCGGCGGGTGTGACCACCAGAACGTGGTCCAGGAGGAGGCGGCCCGCGCCGCGTCCGGTCAGGTCGGGACGGACGCCGACGAACTCCAGGGTCCAGGCTCCCGGCGGTGCGCCCGCTTCGGTGGCGTCCAGGTAGCGCAGGGTCCTGCCGAGGGTGCGCGGCCCGCAGCGCAGCCCGGTCCGGGCGGCCCAGAGGACGTGCGGGCCCGCGGCCGGGGTCGCGCTCGGCGGGGTGAGGACGGCCGCCGCGAGGAGCCGGCCGTCCGCGCCCACGAGTGCGGTACGGCGGCCCCGTGGAGGCCGGCGTGGGTGCGCAGGGTGGCCCGGAACCAGTGGGTGCGTACGCGGGCCGAGCCGCCGCAGATCCAGGAGACGGCGGGCTCCCGCGCGAAGGCGGCGGCCAGCAGGTCGACGCAGCCGTCGGCGTCGGGATCGGTGTCGATCCGCCAGGAACGGCCGGCCCCGGCTTCAGGCATCTCGCCTCCGCTCCAGCGGCGCCTCGGGCACCAGGTGGCTGACGAGCAGTTTGAGGAAGAACAGGGGCGCGAACCAGGCGAGGGCGGCCGGCACCGGCAGCCAGAACAAGTTGACGAGAACGGCCGTCATCAGCAGGGCCATCGCCACCGGCCGCTTGAGGTGCACGGGCACGAACTCCACGACCACGGCGCCGCCGAGCAGCAGAACGGCGTTGGCCAGCGTCCACATGAGGTCACCGGACAGGACGCCCAGCCCCATCGCGGCGAGGTGGATGAGGTGCGCGGAGACGAACAGCAGCCGGGCGCGCCTGGCCCCGGGGTCGGCCCGGTGGTACCAACGCTTAGCTGCGTTGGTGGCGTTGGTCGGCACCCCGCCGATGAGGTCGAGTCCGATGAGGGCGACCACGACCAGTTGCGCGGTCGACCAGTCGCGCGTGGCCCCCGAGGTCCACAGGCCGGCCGCCAGGAGCACGGCGCAGCCGAGGATGCCGAGGGTCTCCACCACGGACTCGGAACGGGATTTGCCCGGGCCCATGAACCGCTCCATGCGTCCCGCGAGGCCGGGCTGAGCGGCCGGTATCTCCCAGGAGATCCACAGGTCACCGCGCATCGGTCGGGTCCTCTCCGGCAGCCGTGGCGGTCTTGGCGACCGCCCCGCCCCACAGTCCGAGCAGCAGACGCCACAGCTGCGCCGGGCTCTCGTCTGCCGGGAAGTCGCCGGCTTCGGGGAGGGGTCCGGCCGTCATACGGGCCAAGGCCCAGGCGTCGGCGGCCCGGATGACCGCTGCGGTTGCCGACACGAGCAGCCCGTGGTCCACGTCGGTCCGGATCGTCCCGAGCCGCTGCCCGTCCGTGACCAGGGCTTCGAACCAAGCGAGCCATGGGCCCGCGTGGGTGCGTCCGATGGCGGCGTCGGCGAGGGCCAGGTCTTCGGGTTGGTCGCGCAGGTGGGCGGCGAGGGCGGCGGAGCCGGCGGCGAACCGGGACCCGAAGTCGGCCTCGTCACGGGCCGGGACCCAGGGGCCGAGGGCGCCGAGCAGTCGTGCCAGCACCCGGTCGAGGACTGCGGTCAGCAGGTCTTCGCGGCCGTCGAAGTAGTGGTAGGCGGCGGATTCCTCGGGAAAGTTTCTTCGCCCCGGAGTCGGGGGAGGGCTCGGGCGTCGTGCAGGGGCGGGCGAGTGCGTCCGGCACGGCGCCGCGACAATCCGAGAAGTCCGGGAAATCCGAAAGAAGACAGGGGGAGCTTCTTGATACCCGTGGTGGTTTCCGCGATGTTATCCGTGCTGGTGGCGCCTTCCGCGCCCTCCGGCGCGGCCGTCTCGATGTACGAACTGCCGCTCCTGGCAGGCCATTCCAGTAGTTCGGCCCACGCGATGAACGACGCCGGGGACGTCGTGGGGCTCTCGCTGGACGAGAACGAAGAGGGTTACCTCGTGCGGTGGGGCGCCGACGGCTCCCTCACCCGTCTGCAGGCCGTCTCCGGAGGTGCGGGCGGACAGGCGGCCGAGATCGCCGAGGACGGCACCGTGGCCGGCTTCACCACCACCCCGGACGGCGTGCGGCATGCCGCCCGATGGTCCGCGTCAGGCGCCCTCACCCGGCTCGAGGAACCACCGGGCTACGTCGACGGCGAAGCCCAGGACGTCAACGACTCCCGCGTCGCCGTGGGCCGCCTGTCGACGGCCGACCGTACGCGCCCGGTGCGCTGGGGCCCGGACGGCCGGGCGACCCTGCTGCGACTGCCCGCGTACGCGGAGGGCGGCGTGGCCACCGGCATCAACAGGCGGGGAGAGATCGCCGGCCAGGTGTTCCTGCCCGGCGACAAGATCCGGGCCGTACGGTGGGACACCGCCGGCCGCGTCCACGATCTCGGCTCGCTCGGAGGCTCGTACGGCGAGTCGAGCGCGATCAACGACCGCGGCACGGTGATCGGCCGGGCGACCGACGGGGCCGGGCAGTGGAAGGCCGTTCGCGCCCCGTACGGGAAGAAGTTCAGGGCCCTGCCGTCGCAGGGGGTCGGCGCGCGGTCCGCGAGCCTCAACAACGCCGACGTCGTCGTCGGGAACGTCAAGGACCACGCCGTGAGGTGGGACGCGGACGACACCACCGAACTCGCGGTGCTGCCCGGCACCGGCCGGGTCTTCGTCAAAGGGATCAACGACGCGGGGACCAGCGTCGGCACCTCCGACGAGCGTGCCGTGACATGGGACCCACTGGGGCGGGTCACCGCCCTTCCCCTTCCCGCCGGCATCGACACCACCCAGCCGCTCGGGATCAACGCGACCGGGAGCGTCGCGGGCGACGTGGGCAGTTCGAGGAGCTGGCCGGTCCGCTGGCGCGCCGTCGTCTGGCGCTAGCCGACACGGCGCCGGTGCCGCGCGGCTGCGGCACCGGAGGCTCCGACGGACATCGCATCCGGGTCGGCGTCTCCGGCGGCTCCCCGGAGCGGGACGTCCTCGCCGAGGAGGCCATGAACAACGCGCACTACCAGAAGATCGGCAAGCTCTACGCGTCCCAGGTCGTGCAGGACGAGGTCCGCCGCAGCAGCAGCGGCACCGCCCACCACGTCGAGCTGCCCGCCCCCGTGGAACTGCGCAACGTCTCGAAGGAGTTCCCGGAGAGCGCGCGCCGTCGACGGAGTCAGCCCCGGCGTCGGGGCGGGAACCGTCTTCGGCGTCGTCGGGCACAGCGGGGCAGGCAAGTCCACCCTGTGCGCCTGGTCAACGGCCTGGAGGAGCCGACCTCGGGCAGCGTGCCGCTGGACGGCCACGACCTCTCGCCCCTCGGCGGGTGCTCGTGCTGATCGCCCTGGTGCAGGCGGCGCAGCTCCTCGGCAACGTGGTGTCCCGCAAGGTGCTCCCCCGCTGACGCCGCGCCGCGGTGCGGTGGACCGCGGTGAAGGGCTGGCGTGCCGCGGGGCGGGCGGCGAGGATCGGTCCCATGGGTGGGGGAAGAAGCTGGGGCGTCCGTGCGGGAGTGGCCTGTTGTGTGGCCGCGGTGGTCTGGCTCGGCGCCATGGCGGTGCGAGACGGTTGGGGTGGGGCGGACCCCGTCGCCAGTGTGCTGGGCGCCGCGGCGGGGATCGCCGCGCTCGTCGCGGCGCTGCGCACGTCCCGCGCCGGTCAGTCCCCGGAGGCGGGCCTCCCGCTGTCCGCCGCGCCGGTGGTGCCCGAGTGGGTGGTGGAAAGGGCCGAGGTGAGGGAGGTGGTCGCCGCCGTGTGCGGGCGGCGGGGCGGCGGAGCGGTGGGCATCACCACGGGTCTCCACGGGGCGGGCGGTTTCGGGAAGACCGTGCTGGCCCATGTGGTCTGTGCGGATCCCAAGGTTCGCCGCCACTTCCGCGGTCACGTCTACATCGTCACGATCGGGCGCGAGGTGCGCGGCCGGTCGGCGATCGCGGCGAAGGTGGCGGAGGTGACCCGGTACCTCACCGGCGACGCACGGGACATCGGTCAGGACCCCGACCTGGCGGGCCGGCACTTGGCGGGGCTGCTCGCACAGCGGCCTCGTATGCTGCTCGTCCTGGACGACGTCTGGGAGGCCGAGCAGCTGGCGCCGTTCATGCACGGTGCTTCCCGTACGTGCGTCAGGCTGGTCACCACGCGGAATCCGGGGGTGCTGCCCTCGGGTTCGAGGCCCGTCACCGTTGACCGGATGTCGTCGCAGCAGGCGCTCGCCGTCCTGAACCACGGCCTGGACCTGCCCGAGTCGATCTCGCGCGCCCTGGTCGATGCCACGGGCCGGTGGGCGTTGCTCCTGCGGATGGCCAACCAGCGTCTGGCCGCTCAGGCCGCCACCGGCGCCGACCCCGCCGCCGCTGCCTACCAGCTCCTGACCCGGCTGCGTGCGCAGGGGCCGACCGGCGCGGACGATCCCGATGCCCCGCTGGATCTGAACGACCCCCAGCGGCGCAACGCCGCCGTGCGCGCGAGCATTCAGGCCGCCACCACCCTCCTGCCGCCGGACGGCGCCCGGCGCTTCGCCGAACTGGGCATCTTCGCCGAGGACGAGACCGTCCCCGTGCCGCTCGTGCTCCGGCTCTGGCAGAGCACGGGGCAGCTGGACGAGGCACGGGCGCGGGCCCTGTGCAAGCAGATGGCGGACCTGTCCCTGCTGACGCTCGACACCACCGTCGCCGAAGGCGTCGTACGGATCCACGACGTCGTGCGGGACTACCAGCGTGCCGAACTCGGCGGCGAACTGGCCGTGGTGAACCGCGTGTTCACCGACGCCTTGGGCGTGGACCTTCCGCGTCCGGCCGTCGGCCCTGGTACGACGGCGCTCCTGGGCAGGGCCTGGTGGCACTCCGAGAGCCGCTACGTACGGGACCATCTCGTCGAGCACCTCGTCGACGCCGACCGGACGGACGTCGCCGAGGCCCTGGCCGGTGATCTGCGCTGGATCAGGGCGCACCTGGAGGAGCTGGGGCCCAACGCCGCCATCCGCGACCTCGACCGGGTCCGGACACCTGCGACGCGCACCATGGCACGGGATCTGGCACGTGCGGCGCACCTGCTCACACCGACGGACCCTCCCGAGGCCCTCGAAGGCGTGCTCCGCAGCCGCCTCGGGTCGCTCCCCCACTGGGCCGCCCGCCGCGTGCCCCTCGCCGCGTCCCCTCCCACGCTGGTCGACAAGTGGGCCCCGCCCGACCTCCCCGACCCCTCGCTGATGCGCGACCACACCGACGCGCACCACGGTGCCACCGCGCTGGCCGTCAACGCGCACAGCTCATGGTTCGCCACCGCCGGCCAGGACGGCACCGTTCGTCTCCGGAACGTCGGCACGGGTACCGAGATCAGGACCCTGGGAGGGGAACAGAACGGCCCCTTGAGCGCGCTGACGATCGGTCCGGCGGACGCGTGGCTGGCCACCGCGGGTGCGGACGGACGCGTGCGGGTGTGGGACACCGCGTCCGGAGCTCATGTGCACACCCTCCGGGGCCACACCAGTTGGGTGACCGCGCTGATCGCCGACCCGAACGCCGTATGGCTGGCCACCGTCAACCGCGACGGCTCCACCCACCTGTGGAGCACCGTCACCTGGAGACGGCTCCGCACGCTGGCCCTCCCGAACGGCACGCCGGCGATCTGGTCCCCGAACGCCGTGCGGGCCGCGGGTGCGAGCCCCGACGGCGCCCTGCTCACCACCATCGACTCCGTGGGCACGGCCAGGACCTGGAACACCTCCGACGGCACCCTGCTGACCACCGTGACCTGCGGTACGGGCTCGGTGCGTGCCGCAGCCGTCAGCCCGGACCGCGGGTGGGTCGCCATCGCCGGCGGCAACGGCACGGTGACCCTCCACGCCCCTGACACGGGCGCCGAGATCCGTGCGCTGACCCCGCGTCCCCGCGCGGTGGACACCGTCTCCGTGAGCCCCGACGGCGCGTGGCTGGCCACCGGCGGCACCGACGGCACGGTGCAGTTGTGGGAATCCGCGGGCGGTGGCGAGCTCGGCCTCCTCAGCGGCACCGGCCACGTGCGGAGCATCGCCATCAGTCCCGACCGCACGTGGCTGGCCGCTCTCAAGCCGGACGGCGCGGTACGCGTCTGTGACACCTACGTAGGCGCCGGGCCGTCCGGCGGACCGCGGCCGGCGGTCGCCGTACGCACCCTGGCGATCAGCCCCGACGGGTCCTGGCTCGCGACGACCGGCGACGACGGGCTGGCCCGCACCTGGAACCCCGTGACCGGGGCGGAGACGGGCACCCTGACCGGTCACCGCGGCCACCTCGACGCAGTGGCCATCAGCCCGGACGGAACGGCGGTCGCGACGAGCGCCCGAGACGGATCCGTCCGCCTCTTCAACCGCCTCACCGGGCAGGAGCACGTCTCGAGCCAGTGGAGCAGCGCGCGGGCACTGGCCGTCAGACCGGACAACACCACGGTCATCGCGGTCAACCAGGACGGCACCGTCGGCCGCCGAAGCCTTTCGTTGGCCCATGAGGTCCCCCACCTCAGTGCGGCCTCCTCCGTGGCCGTCAACTCCGACGGCACCTGGTTCGCCGTCGGGAGCTTGAGCAGCGTCCTGATGGTCTCCGGGGACGGAAGGTCGTGGGAGGACTTCCACGACCTTCCCACCGACGAATGGTCGGAGACCACGAGCGTGGCGATCAGCCCCGATGACACGTGGCTGGCGGCCGCTCAGGACCGTGACGGGGAGATCCGGATCTGGGACACCCTCAGCCGCCGGCTGCTCCGTACGCTGCGCGGCCACACCGGCCGGGTCAACGCGGTGGCCATCAGCCCGGACGGCGCACTGATCGCGTCGGCCGGCGCCGACATGACCGTACGGATCTGGGACCCCGGGCAGGAGGGCGCGCTGACCCTCATGCGCACCGGCAGCGGGCTCCATGCGCTCGCGTTCGGGCCGGACGGCCGCTCCCTGTACGTCGGTGGCGACCACGGCCTGTTCGGGTACTCCCTCGACCCGATCACCACGCCGCCCTGACGGCCCGCGGGCGCGGGCGCCGGCGCGGGTCACAGCATGACGTGTTTGACCTGGGTGTAGTCCAGGAGGCCCGCCATGGAGAGGTCGCTGCCGTAGCCCGAGTGCCGGACGCCGCCGTGGGGCATCTCGGAGACGGTGGTGCCGTGGGTGTTGACCCATACGATGCCGGTGTGCAGGGCGCGGGTCGCCCGCATGGCACGGTCGTGGTTCGCCGTCCAGATGCTCGCGGCCAGGCCGTGGCGGACGCCGTTGGCCAGGTTCAGCGACTGCGCCTCGTCCGTGAAGGGCTGCACGGTCACCACGGGCCCGAAGACCTCCTCCTGCACGATCTCGTCGTCCTGGCGCACGTGCGCGACGACGGTGGGCTCGTGGAAGTAGCCCGGCCGCGGGAGGCGGGCGCCGCCGGTCACGATCTCGGCGTGCTGCGGGAGCCGCTGCAGCAGGCCGCGGACCGAGGCGAGTTGGGCGGCGCTGTTCAGGGGGCCGAGGTCCGTGTCCGGCTCGTCCGGGCCGCCCGTGCGCAGGGTGGCCGCCGCGGCCGCGAAGGCCGTGAGGAACGCGTCGTGGATCCGGTGGTGGACCAGGAAGCGGGTGGGCGCGGTGCAGTCCTGGCCCGCGTTGTAGAAGGCGACCGCGGCGAGGGCGGCTGCCGTCTCCTCGACGTCGGTGTCCTCGTGGACGATGACCGGGGCGTTGCCGCCGAGTTCCAGGTGGACGCGTTTGAGGTCGGCGGCCGCGGCGGCCGCGATCTCCCGGCCGGCGCGCACGCTGCCGGTGAGCGCGACGAGGGCGACGGCCGGGTGGGCGGTGAGCGCGCGGCCGGTGTCGCGGTCGCCGCAGACCACGTTGAGCACGCCAGGCGGCAGGTGCTCGGCGGCGATGCGCGCGAGGAGGGCGGTCGAGGACGGGGTGGTGTCCGCGGGTTTGAGCACGGTCGTGTTGCCTGCCGCGATCGCCGGGGCGATCTTCCACGCGGCCATCATCAGGGGGTAGTTCCACGGTGTGATCTGGGCGCAGACGCCGACCGGTTCGCGGCGCAGCAGGGAGGTGCGGCCCTCGGTGTACTCGGCGGCCGCGAGGCCGGGCAGGTTGCGTGCGGCTCCCGCGAAGAAGCGGATGGTGTCGGTGATCGCGGGCAGTTCCTCGTCCCGGAACTGGTGGGGAGGCTTGCCGGTGTCGCCCGTCTCGGCTGCCACCAGGGCGTCCGCGTGCCGCTCGATGGCGTCGGCGATGCCGAGCAGGGCGCGCTGGCGTACGGCCGGTGTGGTGGCGGACCAGTGTGCGTACGCCGTGGCGGCCGCGGTGCAGGCGGCTTCGACGTCGGCCGGGCCGGAGCGGGGGGCGTGGCGGTGGGCCCGGCCCGTGGCGGGGTCGACGAGTTGCGTCGTCTCGCCCGAGGCCGCGGGCCGGTCCTCGCCGGCGATGTGGTTGTGCACGGTGTACGGGTAAGCGGACGTGTACGGGGTGTCAGCCACGGCGCAGCGCCTCCTTGGCGGCGTCGCGTCCGGTGCGTACGGCGCCCTCCATGTAGCCGGCCACCCACTGGTCGGATCCGCAGACGTAGAAGGGTGGTTCGTGGGTGCCGTGGCGGGGGCCTACGGCGGTGACGTCGCCGGGGGTCCACTGGGTGACGTACCCCTGGGTCCAGGGGTCGGTGCCCCAGAGGCGGATGTGGGTGGCGAGGGGCCGGTGCGCTTCGTCGCCGTACAGGCGGGCGATGTCGTCGAGCAGCTCGTGGGTGCGCAGCGGGGCGGGCGTGCCGAGCAGGACGCCGAGCCGCTCGGGGGGTACGAGGGCGGAGAGGATGCCGTCGCTCTGGGGCCAGGTGCTGCCGAGGACGCCTTCGCACTCGGAGAGTCCGCTGCGGCCGCGGTCGCGCCAGAACGGGCGGTCGTAGGCGGCGACGAACTTCGCGGCGAGTGCCTGGCGTTGGCGGTGCAGGGAGGCGAGGCGCTCCTCGGAGACGCCGGTGACGGTGACGCTGCGGAGCGGGCCGACGGGCAGGGCGCTGACGACGGCCCCCGCGGTGAGGGTCTCGCCTCCGGCCAGCCGGACGGAGCATGCGCCGGCGCGGCGTACGGTGACGGCCGCGACGGGTGAGCCGGTGCGGATGCGTCCGCCGAGGGCGGCGGCCATGCGCAGGGCGACCGTGGCGGAGCCCTCGGCCACCCGGAGTCCTTCCCAGGCCTCGTAGTCGTAGTGGTCGGGGCCGGGTGCGGGGACGGCGGCGTGCTTGCGCAGGGCGGCGAGCAGGGAGGTGCGCTCGTAGGAGCCGTCGGCGAGGGCGAGCTGGCCGATCTCCCAGAGGCGGACGACGGGCGGGGTGGCGCCCTGGGCGCGCAGCCAGTCGCCGACGGAGGTCCGGTCCAGGGCCGTGGCGTCGGGGTGGGCCCAGGGGTCGGCCGGGTCGACGGTGCCGGCGAGTGCGCGGAAGGCGGCGGTGACCTTCTGGTGGCAGCCGTCGTCGCCGGGGCCGAACCAGTGGGGCGGGTCGCCGGCGGAGATCCCTTCGGCGGTGGCGCGGGTGAGTGCGCCGGGCTCGGCGACGTAGCTGGGGGTGAGGGTGAGGCCGAGCTCCGCGACCAGGGCCGTGTAGGCGGTGTGGGCGCGGCCGACGACCTCGCCGCCGAGCTGGACCAGCCGGCCGTCGGGGAGTTCGGTCTGTTCGACGCGTCCGCCGACGCGGTCCCGGGCCTCGACGACGAGGACGTCGGCTCCGCCGGCGGCGAGGTCGCGTGCGGCGCAGAGGCCGGCCAGGCCCGCGCCGAGCACGATGACATCGTGGTTCATGGGGGTTCCTTCGGTCGGGGCCGTTTCAGTCCAGGACCAGGCAGTGTTCGGGCTTCCAGCCGATCTCGACGCTCTCGCCGCCGCTCCAGCGGTCCTCCCTGCGGGAGCGGACGGTGTTCTGCTCCAGGACGGACACCGTGACTCCGGGGGCGAGTTCGATGAGGTAGGTGGTGGTCGGCCCGCAGTAGACGGTTTCCCGGACGACTCCGGTGACGCGGGCCATGCCGGGTTCCAGGTCGGACAGCCAGATCTTCTCGGGCCGGATCGACAGGTTGACGCGGCTGCCGTCGGGGACGGCCGCGCGGGTGCCGACGGGCAGTTCGGGGCCGTCGTCGAGGACGACGCTGCCGGAGCGGTAGGTGCCGGGGACGAGGTTGGAGGTGCCCATGAAGGAGGCGGTGAAGCTGCTGGTGGGGCGCTCGTACACGTCCTCGGGGGTGCCGCACTGTTCGACGCGGCCCTCGTTCATGACGGCGAGGCGGTCCGACATGGTCAGGGCCTCGTCCTGGTCGTGGGTGACGAAGACGAAGGTGATGCCGACCTCGCGCTGGATCTGCTTGAGCTCGACCTGCATGTGGCGGCGCAGTTTGAGGTCGAGGGCGGCCAGCGGCTCGTCGAGGAGCAGCACCTGGGGGCGGTTGACGAGCGCGCGGGCGAGTGCGACGCGCTGTTTCTGGCCGCCGGAGAGGGTGGCGGGCTTGCGGCTCGCGAGGTGTGCGAGCTGGACGAGGTCGAGCATCTCGGTGACGCGCCGGCGGATCTCGGCTCGGTCGACGCCGCTGCGTTTGAGGCCGAAGGCCACGTTGTCCGCGAGGGAGAGGTGGTCGAAGAGGGCGTAGCTCTGGAAGACCGTGTTGACGTTGCGCTTGTTGGGCGGGAGGCCGGTGACGTCCTGGCCGTCGAGCAGGACGCTGCCCCGTGTGGGGTCGGCGAAGCCGCCGATCATCCGCAGCAGGGTGGTCTTTCCGCAGCCGGAGGGGCCGAGGAGGGAGAAGAACTCGCCCTGGGCTATGTCGAGTTCGACGTCGTGTACGGCGTAGGCGGCGCCCGCGCCGGAGTAGCGCTTGCTCACGTGGTCGAGCCGGACGGCTGGGGTCGGGTGCACGGCTGTGGGGTGCATGAGGGTCACTTCCCGGAAAGCAGGTCGAGGCCGCCGCGGCGCCCGAACAGGCGCGGGATGGCGAGTGCGAGGACGATCAGGGCGACGGATCCGGCCAGCATCAGCGTGCCGACGGCGTTGATGGTGGGCTGTACGCCGAAGCGGATCGCCGAGTAGATGCGTACGGACAGCGGCTGCGGGTCGACGCCGGTGGTGAAGTAGGCGAGGACGAAGTCGTCGAAGACGAGGGCGAAGATCAGCACTGCGGAGGCGAGGATGCTGGGGAGCAGTGCGGGCAGGGTGACCAGCCGCAGTGCCTGGCGGCGGGTGGCTCCTAGGTCCATGGCGGCCTCTTCGACCTCGGGGTTGAGGGCGGCGATGCGGGAGCGGAGGATCACCGTCACGTAGGAGATCGAGAAGGTGATCTCGGCGAGCATCACGGTGGTGGTGGACAGGGGGATGCCCAGGCCCTTGAAGAGCAGCATCGCGGCGACGCCGGTGACGATCTCCGGGGTGATCAGCGGGACGAGCATGACCAGGCCGGCGAAGGAGCCGAGGCGGCTGCGGCTGCGTACGAGGCCCAGGGCCAGGGCCACGCCGAGGACCAGCGAGCCTGCCATGGCGACGAGGGACACCTTCAGGCTCATGCCTACGGAGTCGAGGAGCACGCTGTCGTGGACGAGGGCCGAGTACCAGCGCAGGCTGGCGCCGTCGAAGACGGTGAGGGACTTCTGGGCGTTGAAGGAGAACAGGACGACGACGGCGACGGGGAGGTAGAGGAGGGCGAAGAACACGGCGGTGACGGCGAGGGCGAAGCGGGGGCGGCGTTCGGCACCGCGCGGCCGGCGGCGCTTCGGGGTGCGTATCGGGGTGCTCATCGGGCGGCCTCCGCCTCGTCCTTGCGGGCGCGTCGCAGGTAGCCGAGCATGCCGAGGAACAGGACCGCCATCAGCAGCATGGTGAGGGCCGAGCCCAGGGGCCAGTTCTGGCCCTGGAAGAACTTGTCCTGGATCAGGTTGCCGATCATGATCTGGTCGGGGCCTCCCATGAGCTGGGCGCTGACGAAGTCGCCCATGGCGGGCAGGAAGACGAGGACGCAGCCGGCGGCCGCTCCCTGGCGGGTGGCGGGGACGGTGACGAAGAGGAACGTGCGCAGCGGGCCTCCGTAGAGGTCGCGGCCCGCCTCGATGAGTGAGGTGTCCATGCGTTCCATCGCCGCGTACAGCGGGATGACCATGAAGACGACGAAGCCGTAGACGAGTCCGGCGATGACACCTGTGCCGGTTTGCAGGATCTTGGTGCCGTCGTCGGCGAGGCCGGTCGCCCGCAGGGCCTTCAGGAGGGGGCCGTCGTCGGAGAGCACGACCGACCAGCCGTACATCCGCACCAGGTAGTTGGCGAAGAAGGGCACGACGATGGCGGCGATCAGGAGGTTCTTGAAGCGGCCGCCGTACAGGGCGATGGCGTAGGCCACCGGGTAGGCGACGGCGAGGCTGACGAGGCAGGTGATCAGCGCGTAGCCGACGGAGCGCAGCAGGACGGTGCGGTAGGCCGGGTCGGCCAGCGCGGTGAGGTTGTCGAAGTTGAGGCCGAAGCGCGGGTTGCCGAGCGGATCGGTGGTACCGAGGGCGAGGGTGGCCACCAGGAGGAGGGACGCGAGGAGGAAGACGGTCATCCAGACGGTGCCGGGCAGCAGGAGCCAGGTCCACAGACGGGGCGGTCGTGCCGCGGCTTCGGGTCGGTCGGTTCGTGCCATGTCAGCCGGCCTTCACGTCGGTCCACGCGGCGTCGCGGGCCTGCTCTCCGCGGGCGTCGCGGTTGCGGAAGAACAGGTCCGCCTTGAGGTCGTCGGCGGTGACCACGCACTGCGGGAACGGCTCGACGAGCGCCGCGTACGTGTCCTCGGTGCCGCGGACGGGCATCGGGTAGCCGATGTACTCGATGTTCTTCCGCACGTTCTCCGGGCGGAGCATGTAATCGATGAAGAGCATCGCGGTGCCGGGGTGCCGGGCGTCGGCGGGGATGGCGTAGCAGTCGGAGTTGACGGGGGCTCCCTCGCGGGCGACCTCGAAACCGAAGACGGCCGGGTCCTCGGCCTGGGCGAGCATGGCGGCCATGTCACCGCTCCACGCCTGCGTCATGTCGGCGTTTCCGTTGAGCAGGTTGTTGTAGCTGTCGCTGGAGAAGCCCCGCAGGTGGGGGCGGAGCGTCCGGAGGGTGTCGGTGATGCGTGCGAGGTCGCCCTTGTCACCGGTGGTGAGGTCGAGGCCGAGCTTGAGCGCGCCGATTCCGAGGACCTCGTCGCGGTCATCGAGGACGAAGACCTTGCCCTGGGCCTCGGCGTTCCACAGGTCGCCCCAGGAGCCGGTGAGATCGCCGAGCCGGTCGCGGCGCCAGCCGATGCCCGTCTTGTACATGGTGAACGGGACGGTGTGCGCGGACCGGCGGTCGTACCAGGGGTCGGCGAAGTAGCCGTAGCCGCCGAACACGGCTTCGCTGCCCCGCAGTCGGGAGTGGTCGATGGCACGCAGCCGGCCTCCGGCGACGAGCCGCTCGGCCCACTTGGCGGTGGGGAAGATGATGTCGTAGCGGTTGCCGGCGTTGAGTTTGGCGGCCATGCCTTCCATGGAGTCGTAGTTCGACTGGATGACCTTGACGCCGTACTCCTTCTGGAAGCCTTCGAAGACGGTGGGGTCGACGAAGTCCGCCCAGTTGAAGTAGACGAGGTCGCCGTCGACCTCGACGTCGATGGGAGCCTGTGCGGCTTCCTTGCCGGCCGCGTCATCGTCCGCGGCGAAGCCGCAGCCGGAGGCGGCGAGGGCGAACGCGGCGGCGGTGCCGGCTCGCAGGAACGAGCGTCTGGTGGGTGAGAGTGCCTCGGCGGACATGGGGTCCTTCCGTAGGGACGGGGATACGGCGATGACCGGGCGGGGGTGCGGCGGTGCGGCGGTGGGGCGGAGGGGAGGTGGGGCGTGGCGGCCTGCGGGCCTACGGCGCGGCGCCGTCGGGGTCCGCGGCGCCGTCGAGGTCCGCGCGGATGCGCCCGGCGAACCAGGCGACCGCGGCTTCGCGGCGCGACAGTGGTCCGGGCTCGAACCCGGGGGTCGTGAGCCCGTTCTGGACTCGGGCGACCAGCTCGGCGTCCTCGTCGTTGGTGATCCAGCCGATGTGGATGTTCAGGCGGCGGGCGAGGCGGGTGCGCAGTCCGGTGCCGCGGCGGGTGTAGAAGGCGCCGGGCACGGCCACGCGGTCGACGCCGGTCGGGATCGCCGTCCAGGCCAGTACGTGGTCGGGGTAGAAGTCGATGAGGGTGTTCGGGTAGATGACGGCGTAGCGCCAGACCCGGCGGTCGGCCTCGGCGAGGCCGGGCATGGGGGCGGCGATCCGCTGGTAGAGGCGTTCGGCCCAGTTGGAGGACGGCTTGTCGCGCAGCGGTGACGCGAAAAGCGTGTAGTTCTCCTCGATCTCGCAGGTGTAGCCCTGGTAGTCGAGCAGCCGCATCAGGCCGGGGTGGGCGACCGGGACGTGGTAGCCCTCCAGGTAGTTGTCGACCGCCACTTTCCAGTTGGCCTGCTGCACTTCGGCTCCGGCCAGGTCGTGGATGCGGGCGCGGCCGACCGGGACCAGGTCGGCGCCGGCGTAGTGGCCGACCGCCTCCGCGAGGCCTGCGCAGCTGGTGGCCAGCGGTACGGCGCCGGGGTCGAGGTTGACGAAGACGAAGCCGAGGAACGACTCGACGGCGGCCGGGAACAGGCCGAGCCTCGGCTTGTCCAGGCAGGGGATCTGCCGTGCCTCCGGGGCGCCGACGAGGCTTCCGTCGAGGCGGTACGTCCAGCCGTGGTACGGGCAGCGGATGGCCTTGCCGTCCGGCTCCGGGGTGGTGACCAGGCGGGTGCCGCGGTGACGGCAGACGTTGAGGTGGGCGGCGAGGGAGCCGTCCTCCTTGCGGACGACGATGACCTCCCGGTCGGCGACCTTGGCCGCGAGCCGGGCGCCGGGGGCGGCAAGGTCCGACTCGTGGCAGACGAGCTGCCAGGACTTGGCGAAGACCTGCCGGGTCTCGGCGGCGGCGGTCTCGGGGTCGGTGTAGTAGCGCGCCGGGAGGCCCGGCCCGGGGATGTCGGTGGCGGTGGCAGCGATGGTGGCGGGAGTGGGCGGGGACTGCTGCCCGGGTCCGGGTCCGGGGGTACGGCCCGGCGGGCCGGTCCGGCCGGCGTGCTCGGGGTGCGCACTGGGGACCCTGGGGGATGAGGGGGCGGTGGGGTCCGCGGGTGTTCCGGGAGCTCTGGACTGCATCGGTGACTCCTCCGTGCCGGTGTGCGGCGGTCGGTGTCGGCGTTCCAT
The DNA here is from genome assembly GCF_052244475.1 of Streptomyces sp. IBSNAI002. Classification (NCBI taxonomy): domain Bacteria; kingdom Bacillati; phylum Actinomycetota; class Actinomycetes; order Kitasatosporales; family Streptomycetaceae; genus Streptomyces; species Streptomyces sp. IBSNAI002. Next base: position 272,299 of record NZ_JBQPXG010000002.1, read on the forward strand.
GGCGAGGCGACCCTGCTGCGGACAGGCGGTCGGGGCGGGAAGCCGGGACCTGGCTGACCGATTGGACAGCCACATTGCTGGCTCATTTCCGCCGGGTCAAGACTTGTTCACTGACCGATCGGTCAGCTAGCGTGATTCTTGCCTGACCGATCGGTCAGCAAACGTGCTTCCCTGTCGCCGTACGGGCTGCGCTCCGCATTCCTCCTGCTCACCGGGGATGTACGCAGCCGGACGGCCCGCCCGTCTCCATCCGGGCCCCGCACCCCCGATCTCCCGATCCGCCCGATCCCCGCCCGGCACCGCAGTGCGCCCCGGCGCACCGCACCGCACCGGGCCGACGGCGGCATCCCACCCCCCGGAGGCACGCATGAGCGGTCGTCGGCGTCTGGACTGGCTCGGGCTGACGCCCGAACCGGAGCGAGAACTCCCCCTGGCGGTCGCCGCCCTGCGCGCCTCGTCACGCGGCACTCCCGGCACTCCCGGCACTCCCGGCAGGCCACCGGGAGACCTGGCCGCCGCCGAGCGGCGCCGCGTCGAGCGCCTGATCCTGCGCGGCAGCCGACACAGCTGGCTGCGCTACCTCGCCGAGGTCACCGATCTGGTGACCGGCGTGGCCGCCGGATCCCGGGCGGGCGACCCCTCCGCCGCCCTGCTCGCCGGCGAGGTCGTCCTCGACCACCACCGCATGCTCATCGGCCTCCCGGGACCGGGATACGGCCGCACCGCACAGGACCGCACCGCACTGGAGAGCGCCGTACGCACCCTGCGTACCCGCACCCGCACCCCGACCCACACCCTGGAAGGAGCCGGCAGATGACCACGATCCGCCTCCCGACGACGTCGTCGACACCTTCGGGCTCCGTGCTCGGGCCGGCCCCGCACCGCACGGAGAGCGCCGGCGCCTACCGGGCCACCGGCGGCTACGGCGCGGCCGCCACCGGCCCGGAGGAACTGCTCGCCCACCTCACCGACTCCGGACTGCGCGGCCGTGGCGGGGCCGGATTCCCCGCCGCCGTCAAGCTGCGCTCCGTGCGCGACGGCGGCGGAGCCCCCGTCGTCGTGGCGAACGGCGAGGAGGGTGAACCGGGCTCGGCCAAGGACCGGTGGCTGCTGCGGGCCCGGCCCCACCTGGTGCTCGACGGACTCGTCCGGTCCGCCGAAATCACCGGCGCGGTACGGGGCTTCGTGTACCTCTCGGACCCTGCCGCGGCCGCGAGCGTACGCAGGGCCCTCACCGAGCACCCGCCGCCGCTGCCCGTCGAGGTCGTCGAGACCGCGCACACCTACGTCGCCGGCGAGGAGACGGCCGCGGTCCGCAGGATCGACGGCGGACCGGCCCTGCCGACGGCCAAGCCGCCCCGCCCCTTCGAACGCGGGGTCGGCGGCGCGCCGACCCTGGTGTCCAACGTCGAGACGCTCGCCCGGATCGCGCTCACCGCCGCCCGGCCCGACCTGCGCCGCGACATCGCCCACGGCACGCTGGTGACCCTGTCCGGCCGCGCGGCCGGGCCCGTACTCACCGAAGCCGCGTACGGCACCTCCCTGCGCGACCTGGCCGAACGGCACGGCAGCCCCGACGCGACGGGAGCCCTGATGGGCGGGCTGTTCGGCGGGCTGGTCGACGCCCGCGCCCTGGACCTGCCCCTCGAACCGGCCGCACTCGCGGCGGCGGGTACCGCCCTGGGCTGCGGCGCGATCCGCTTCCTCGTCCCCGGCGACTGCCCGGTCACCACCGCGGCCGACGCGGCCGCCCACCTCTCGGCCGAGAGCGCACGGCAGTGCGGGGTCTGCGTCTCCGGCACCGGCGCCGTCGGCAACGCGCTGCACGCCCTCGCCGCCGGGACCGCCGCTCCGGACACTCCGGACCACCTGCAGCGCTGGGCGACGGGCCTGCGCGGACGGGGCGCCTGCGGGCTCCTCGACGCGGCCGCCGGCATCGCGGGCAGCCTGCTTCGGTCCTTCCCCGCACTCGTCCGCTCCCATCTCGCCGCCCCCTGCCCGGACTGCGCCGGCCACGCCCCCGCGGACGGCCGTCGCCGCCTCACCGTGGCCGTGCCGGAGGTCGCCGTCCCGCCCGGCCGGATCCCGGCTCCCCCGCGGCCAGCCGCCGGCCGCGCCACCGGAGCGCCCCGTGCCTCCTCCCCCACCGCAATCCCGCTGCCCACGCTGAAAGGAACGCCGTGAAGCTCCTGCTGGACTCCACCCGCTGCCAGGGGTACGGGCTGTGCCAGGAACCGGCACCCGACCTGGTCGCACTCGACGAATGGGGCTACGCGCAGATCCTCGCCGTCGTCGTCCCGCCCGGCGGCGAGGACGCCGCCCGCGCCTGCGCCGACAGCTGCCCCAACTCCGCCCTCCGCGTGGAGGGATGACATGACCGCCCGAGACCTGAGCGCCCTCTTCGACCCCCGCTCCGTCGCCGTCGTCGGCGCCAGCGACGACCCGGCCAAGTACGGCCACGCCGTGGCCTCCCAGGCACTGCGCGCCCCCGACCGGCGGCCCGTCCACCTGGTCAACCGGCGCGGCGGCACGGTCCTCGGCCGGACCGCCGCCACCTCCCTGACCGAGATCGGCGAACCCGTCGAACTCGTGGTGATCTCCGTGCCCGGCGCGGGCTTCGAGGCCGCCGTCGACGACGCGCTGGCCTGCGGGGCGAAGGCGATCGTCGCCATCACCGCGGGCTTCGCGGAGGCCGGGCCGGCGGGTCTGGCCCGGCAGCGGGCGATCGCCGCCCGCGTCCGCGCTGCCGGAGCGGTCCTCGTCGGCCCCAACTGCCTGGGCATCGCGGACAACACCACCGAGCTGTACCTCGCCTCGGACCGCTTCGCCCCCGGCGGCGTCGCCCTGCTCAGCCAGAGCGGGAACCTCGCCCTCGAACTCCAGCTCCGCGGTGAACCGCACGGCCTGGGGTTCTCCCGCTTCGTCTCCCTCGGCAACCAGGCCGACGTCACCCTCGTCGACCTCGTCACGGACTGCGCCCGCCACGAGGCCACCACCGCCATCGCCGTGTACGCCGAGGACTTCGGCGACGGCCGGGCCTTCGCGGCGGCCGCCGCGGCGGCGGGCAAACCGGTGGTGCTGCTCACCGCCGGTCGCGGCAGCGCTTCCGCGCGCAGCGCCCAGTCCCACACCGGGGCGCTCACCACCTCGGCCGACGTGGTCGCCGCCGCCTGCCGCGACGCCGGAGTCGAACTCGTGCGGACGCCGAGGGAGATGACCGTCGTACTGGCGGGACTGAGCTCGGGGTCCCGTACGGCCGGCCGGCGCACCACGGTCTTCACCGATGGCGGCGGCCACGGCGCGATCGCCGCGGACGCCGCCGAGGACGCCGGTCTCGTCGTACCGGAGCTCGGCGCGCCGACGCAGGACCGGCTGCGGACCGTGCTGTGGGAACAGTCCTCCGTCGGCAACCCGGTGGACCTGGCGGGGATGGGTGAACAGCGGCCGCTGTCCTACGCGGACACGGTCGGGGAACTCCTCGCCGCCGAAGAGGTCGACGCCGTCCTGATGACCGGCTACTTCGGCGGCTACGCTGCCTCCGAGGGCGGTCTGGGCGGCGGTCTGGGTGGTGGCCCCGGCGGCGGTTCGCCGCTCGCGGAGGGCGAGACCCGGGCCGCCAAGGAGATCGTCGGCCACCTCGCCACGGGTGCGAAACCCCTGGTGGTGCAGTCGATGTACCCGCATTCTCCGAGCTGCCGGGTGCTGGCCGAGGCCGGGGTGCCGGTGTTCTCCGCCACCGAGGACGCCGCCCGCGCCCTGGCGGCGATCACCGGCGGGCGGCCGGCCGGGGCCGACGCGGACGGTGTGCCCCCGCTCCCGCGGGCCGCCACGCCACTGCGGGACCCGGGATACCACGGGGTGCGGGCGCTGCTCGCTGCCGCCGGCGTCCCGTTCCCGGCCGCGCGGGAGGTCACGGACGAGACGGAACTCCAGAGCGCCGCAGCGGAGTTCGACGGGCCGTACGTACTCAAGGCGCTGCACGTCCTGCACAAGTCCGACGCCGGTGGGGTGGCACTGCGCCTGCCCGACCGGGACGCGCTGCTCACCGCGTACCGGGAGATGCACGCCCGGCTCGGTGCGCCCGCCTACTCCGTCGAGGCGATGGCCGACCTCGCGGACGGCGTCGAGCTGATCGTGGGAGTGAACCAGGACCCGCGGTTCGGGCCGGTCGCCCTGGTCGGCCTCGGCGGCGTCCTCACCGAGACGCTGCGCGACGTCGCCTTCGCGCTCGCTCCCGTACCGGCCCGGCGCGCCGAGGCGCTGCTGCGGGGCTTGCGCAGCGCCGCACTGCTGGACGGCGTACGCGGCCGGCCTGCCGTCGACGTGGCCGCGGCGGCCGCCGTCATCGAGCGGATCACCACGGTGGCCGCGGCGCACCCGGAGATCGCCGAACTGGAGGTCAACCCGCTGCTGGTCCGCCCCGACGGCGCCCTCGCACTGGACGCGCGGGCCGTCCTGGCCGCGCCGGACGCCACCGGCACAGGCCCCGTCACGAGCTGAACGACACGCCCCGCTCCCCCCACCCGTCCGCACCACCTGTGCCCCGGAGGACACATGGACTTCCGCTACACCCCCCAGCAGGCCGGCCTCAAGGCGCGCGCCGCCGCGTACGCGCAGCTCCTGATGAGGTACGAGGACCAGTCCGAGGAGGCGGGCGGCCCGCTGCCCGTCGAGACGGTCCGTGAACTGACCCGCGCCGCCGTCGAGGCGGGTGTCTACGCGATCAACATGCCCGCCGAGTGGGGCGGCGCCGGGCTGTCCCTCCTCGACCAGGTGATCGTCGAGGAGGAGTTCGGCAAGGTCACCAACTGTCTCTGGGACATCCCCTGGCGGCCGGCGAACGTCCTCGCCTACGGCACCGAGGAGCAGCGGGAGAAGTACCTGCTGCCCGTCATCCGGGGCGAGCGGTTCGACGCCTTCGCGGTGACCGAGCCCGGGGCGGGCTCCGACCCCGGCTCGGGCACGAGCACCGCCGTCCGTACCGAGGGCGGCTGGCTGCTGAACGGCGAGAAGTGGTTCGTCACCTGTGGCGACATCGCGGACTTCCTGCTGGTGCAGGCCGATGCGGGGCCCGAGCGGGCGGCGACCCTGTTCTTCGTCGACAAGCAGGCGCCCGGGGTCGAGATGACGCGCGTACCGCGGTTCATGCACTCCGCCGTGAACGGGCACCCCGAGTTCACCTTCACCGACGTCTTCGTCCCCGACGAGGACGTGCTGGGCGGGGTCGGCAACGGCTACGAGCTGACGAAGGAGTGGTTCACGGACGAGCGGCTGATGATCGCCGCGAGGACGGTCGGCGCCGCCGAGCGGGCTCTGGAGCTGGCCCGCGACTGGGCTGTCTCGCGCCGCCAGTTCGGCTCCCCCATCGCCGACTTCCAGCTCATCCAGGGGATGCTCGCCGACTGCGCCGTGGACATCGCCGTCAACCGCGCCTACACCCACCAGGTCGCCTGGGAGGCCGACCGGCCCGAGACCGACCGCAAGACGCTGCACGCGAAGGCGTCGACGGCGAAGCTCGCGGCGAGCGAGGCCGCCGGGCGGGTCATCGACCGCTGCGTGCAGATCTTCGGCGGCCGCGGCTACGACCGCTCGTACCCCGTCGAGCGCATGTACCGGGAACTGCGCGTCGACCGGATCTGGGAGGGCACCTCCGAGATCCAGCGCCTGATCATCGCCAACGAGCTGATCAAGCGCGGCACCCGGGCCCTCGCCCTGCCCACCGACTCCTGACGGCCGCCCCCTCCCTCCCCCACACGATCCCTCCTCCATCTCCTTCTCCTTAAGGACAGACATGGACTTCCGTCTCACCGCCCGTCAGGAAGAGCTCCGGGACGCGGCGCGCGCGCTCACCGACTTCATCACGAAGTACGAGCTCGACTGCGAGGAGAACAACGGCCTGCCTCCGCACGCCCACGCCGAGATCCGCGACGCCGTGCTCGACAGCGGCCTGCAGGCCGTCAACATGCCCCGGGAATGGGGGGGCGCCGGCCTCACCATCCTGGAGCAGGTCACGGTCCAGGCGGAGCTCGGACGGCTGACCGGAGCACTGTGGGACATGGTGTGGCGGCCGGCCAACGCCCTGTCCTTCTGCACGCCCGAGCAGCGCGAGCGCTACCTCGTCCCCGTGATCCGCGGCCAGCGCCGGGACTGCTACGCGGTGACGGAGCCCGAGGCGGGCTCGGACCCGCAGAACCTCAAGACGACGGCGACGCGGGCCGACGGCGGCTGGGTGCTGAACGGCGAGAAGTGGTTCGTCACGGTCGGCGACCACGCAGACTTCATGATCGTGCTGGCCGCGGCGGGCGAGGAGCGCGCACCGACCCTGTTCCTCGTCGACAAGGACACGACGGGCGTCGAGATGACGCGCGTGCCGCGCTGGATGCACACCTTCGTCTACGAGCACCCCGAGTTCACCTTCACGGAGGTGTTCGTCCCCGACGGGGCGGTGCTCGGCGAGGTGGGGCAGGGCTACGACATCACCCGCTCCTGGTTCACGGAGGAGCGGCTGATGATCGCGGCCCGGACGATCGGGGCGGCGGAACGGGCCCTGGAGCTGGCCCGCGACTGGGCGGTCGAACGCCGCCAGTTCGGCTCCCCGATCGCCGACTTCCAGCTCATCCAGGGGATGCTCGCGGACAGCGCCGTCGACATCGCCGTCAACCGTGCCTACACCCACCAGGTCGCCTGGGAGGTGGACCAGGGCATCGCCGACCGCAAGACGCTGCACGCGAAGGCCGCCATCGCCAAGCTGGCGGCCAGCGAGGCCTCGGGCCGGGTCATCGACCGCTGCCTGCAGATCTTCGGCGGCCGCGGCTACGACCGCTCGTACCCCGTCGAACGCCTCTACCGCGAGCTGCGCGTCGACCGGATCTGGGAGGGCACCTCCGAGATCCAGCGCCTGATCATCGCGGGCGAGCTCGTGAAGCGCGGTACGGGCGTCTTGCGGATGCCGTCGGCGGACTGACGCGGAGCCCGGGGTACGCAGGAGAACAGTGGAAGGGGAGGCAAGCCCATGAGCACGGTCGGTGTCAGCGCCAGTATCAAGGTCCATGCCGATGTCGATGCCGATGCCTACGATGCCGGTGCCGATGTCCGGCGGGTCGGGATCGTGGGCTGCGGACTGATGGGGTCCGGTATCGCCGAGGTCTGCGCCCACGCAGGACGGGACGTCGTGGTCGTGGAGACGAGCCGTACGGCCGCGGCCGCCGGCCTGGAGCGGATCACCCGTTCCCTGGCCCGCGCCGTGGCACCCGGCAAGCTGACCGGAGCCCAGCGGGACGCCGCCGTCGGCCGGATCGTGGTCACCACGGACATGGCCCGGATGGCGGACCGGGACCTGGTCGTCGAAGCGGTGGCCGAGGACGAGCGGGCGAAGCTGGAGGTCTTCGCCCGGCTCGACGCCGTGGTGGAGCGCGCGGACGCCGTCCTCGCGACGAACACCTCCTCCATCCCCGTCATCCGGCTGGCCGCCGCCGTCTCGCGGCCGCGGCAGGTCATCGGCCTCCACTTCTTCAACCCCGTACCGGTGCTGCCCCTGGTCGAACTGGTGCCGTCCCTGCTGACCGGCGACGAGACGGTCCGGCGGACGCACGCGTTCGCCACCGAGGTCTTGGGCAAGGAGGTCGTCCGCGCCCAGGACCGTGCGGGTTTCGTCGTGAACGCGCTCCTCGTGCCGTACCTGCTGGCCGCCGTACGCATGGCCGAGAGCGGTATGGCGTCGGCCCAGGACATCGACCGGGGCATGACCCTGGGCTGCGCACACCCGCTGGGACCGCTGGCCCTGGCCGACCTGATCGGCCTGGACACGGTGCAGGCCATCGCACGGTCGATGTACGAGGAGTACCGCGAGCCGCTGTACGCTCCGCCGCCGCTGCTCGCCCGGATGGTCGACGCGGGCCTGCTGGGCCGCAAGACCGGCCGGGGCTTCCACGGTTACGGCGTCTGCGGGCACGGGGGCGCGATGCGCGAGGATGGTGCCGTGGTGGCCGGGGCAGCCGGGCCAGCCCGCCCGGTCCACGGGCGCCGACACGGGGAGCAGCCGACGTGACCAAGGTCGAACGCGCACTCGAGACACGTGAGCGGATCCTCACGGCCGCGTGCGAAGTCATCGCGGAGATCGGGTTCGAGAACGTCAGCATGCGCAAGGTCGCCGACCACGCCGGTGTCTCGAAGGCCTTGCTCCACTACCACTTCGACACGAGGGAGAAGCTCTTCGCCGAGGCCATGACGCATTCCTTCGCCCAGACCGGTGCGGACAACGACGCCGGCGCCGAGGGCGGCGCGGACGCGGTCCCGGCGGCTGTCGCCCTGGCCCGCATCCTGCGGAGCATGCTGCCGACGGATGCGGAACTGCGCCAGGACTGGAAGCTCTGGCAGGAGTTGTGGGTGCGCGCCCAGCGCGATGCGGCGGCCCGGCACCTGGCGGTCGACTTGTACGACCAGTTGCACGCGTGGGTCGGCGGAGCCATCGAACGGGGCATCGAGAGCGGGGAGTTCACCGACTGCGACGTGGCGGCGGTGAGCACGCTCGTACTGGCCCTGTGCGACGGGCTCGGCATCCGCCTGATGCTCGACGACCCCCGCCTGGACCTGGCCACGGCCCGCTCGGCGATCTGGCACGCGATCGCCCCCGCCCTGGGCGTCGCGGACACCTTCCCGGAGCTGTGACGGCGGCGGCTCCGGCCGCCGCCTGAGGGGGCGGGCCACCCACCGGGGTGGCCCGCCCGCTTCATGCGCGTCGCCGCGGTGTCACTTCGACTGGTAGACGCCGAAGACGTCGAGCACCAGGTCGGCGTCCTCGTGGCCCTGGTTCCAGAAGGTGATGACGCCGTGCTCGCCGTCGCTCGCCTGCACCAGGTTCGGGACGGTGTCGCCGGCCGTCCAGTTCAGGGTGGAGGAACCGGGGCGCGGCCCGGCGGGTGCGGCGGGCCCGCCTTCCACCGGCAGCGGGGCGGGGCTCGGCGCCACCGAGAGGAATCCGGTGCCGGCCGTCTCGGTGACGGTGGTGTTCAGTACGTAGGCCTCGACGCCCGTCGCGGCCTCGGGCGTGAATCCCTGCGTGATGAACTCACGGGCGCGGAACCTGCCTCCGGGCCAGCCGTAGGCCTCCTCGCGGGTGTCGAGCGTCCGGAACGGGGTGAAGGGCAGGAAGGCGGCCTTGCTGTCGTTGCTGTAGTAGCCGACGACGTCGACCACCACGTGGGCGGGCATCCACGACCCGTTGAAGACCTTGATCGTCCCGTCCGCGGCCACCGGCACGATCACCGCGTTGGCGACCGTCTGGCCGGGCACGAAGTTCAGGTTCGACGCCGTCGGGACCGGCCCGCTGCCGGAGTAGGCGGTCAGGTGACCGGGCCCTCCGGGTTCGGTCACCGTGACGTTCAGCGCCACGGCCGAGATGCCCTGGGGCACGCCCTGCAGACCGCCGATCCTGGTCGTGAACGCGCTGCGCGCGGCGAGCCGGCCCTTGGCCGCGCCGACGCCCTCGCGGGTGTCCACGAACCGGGCGGGCGTCATCGAGGTGTAGCCGCCGGCCGAGGCACGGGTGAAGTAGCCGGTGACGTCGGCGATCAGGTCGACGGACTGCGGGCCTCCGTTGTAGAGCTCCACGTAGCCGTCCTCACCGACCGGCACGATCACCAGGTTCGGGACGGACCGTCCGGCCGTGTAGTTCAGGTTGGAGGTGCCGGGGCGGTCGTAGCCCGCGCCCGGCCACGCGGTCACGTACCCGCTGTCGACGGTCTCCGTGACCGTGACGTTGAGGGCGACCGCGGTGACTCCGGCCGGGACGGCGGCGTTGCCGGCCACCTTCACCCGGGCCGAACCCTGCCCGGCCACCTTGCCCGCGGGCGCGCCGGTGCCGTTGCGGGTGTCGAGGAGCCGGGTCGGGGTGTGGGGGGTGAAGTCGGAGCCGGGGGTGAGGAAGGCGCCGCCGTTGACGGCCTCGACGGCGTTGGCGGTGTCGGTCACCGTCACCTTCACCTGGTACTCGCCGGACTTGTCGTAGACGTGCGAGTGGTGCAGTTCGGCGTTGCCCTGGGCGGTGACGGTGTCGGTCTTCCCGTCGCCCCAGTCGATGACCACGTCGAGCGCGAAGTCGGCGCTCGTGATCAGGGCGGTGAGCTCGATCCCGTGCGCGGTGTAGCTGGTGCCGCTGACGTCGACGGCCAGGGCCGGGTTGGCCCCGGCGTCCAGCGCGGCTTGCTCGGTCAGCGCGGTCGGCGCGGACTGCGCGGACTGCGCGGACTGCGATCCCGCGGTTTTCGCGTTCGCCGCGCCGTTCCCCTTGGCGGCGGGCAGGGCGGTACGGATCGTGCGGTCGGCCGGGCTGTGGAAGCCCTCGGAGGTGGCTGCCGCGGCTATCGCCTCGGCCACGCCCGCCGCGACGGGTACGGGATCCGCCGCCTGTGCGGCGCCCGGAATGATGCCGAGACCGGCTGCCACGAGGGCAGCGGTCATTACGAGTCGGTGGTTGCGCACCGGCCCCCCAGTTGTGGTGATGAACGAAGAGCGGCCAACCTATGGAGCGTTCCGGCCGGGGGTCACGGGGTTCTGACGCGATTCACTCCATAGGGGCCAAGGCTTTACCCACTGTGCGGTTTGCGATCGAGACAGGGCCGCCGGCTCGGCCCCAGGTCGCCGCCGGCCGGTGCGCGGTTTCAGCCGGCCGCCGGCGCCGGCGGACCCGGTGCGGGCTCGGCTCCTCCCATGTCCAGCCGGAACGGCGGGTACTTGTCGGTCATCAGGAACGCGTAGACGCATACGCGCAACGACCATCGCAGCAGGCCCATGAGGAAATCGAACAGATCCCGGGGATAGGTCCCCGTCACCGCCAGGATCACCACCGCGAACAGGGAGAGCAGGCCGATGAGCCCGGAGGAGAAGGGGCTGTAGTCGTCCAAGTAGCGGAATATGCCCCAGCCGCTGGTGACGAGGAGCAAGATCACCAGGAACTGCGGGATGACCAGCAGCCACTTGACCAGGACCAGTCCGCGGGAAAGCCGCTCGGGGTAGGCGACATCCACCTGGATCGGATAGTCAGGCACGTCCTTCAGGGTGAACGGCGGGTACGAGTCGGTGCCGAGCACGGTGGAGGAGTAATAGCTGACGCGCGTGTTCCAGCGAATGACGCCGACATTGAAACGGAAGAGGGACCGTGGATATCTGCCGGTGACGAGGATGCTGAAGAACGCGACGACGGTCACCAGGAAGAAGCCGATCTGCAGGAAGACCAGCACGACGTAGTGCGGGATCGCAAGGATCCATTTCACGAGCCATTTCCATCGGCTGAGACCGGGGTCCAGGATCGCTTTGATGTACAGGGGGTGCGGGGAAGAGGGATACATCTCTGCCACGTCCTTTCCGGGGAGGAAGCGGGGGAATGCGTCCCGCAGCTGCGCGGGACGCGACGTATCCCATTGAGCCCCTGCCTTCGGATCGCGTCACGTCCCTGTTTCGCGTGGCACGAGAACGCGTGACTGGACGAAACCCCGCCGATCTGTCACCGGCACAGGCCGCTGCCCCGCCCGCCGCTCCCCCGATGTCAAGACACGGCATTTCGCCGCATGACCGCACGACCTGCAGCCGGTTTCCCTTGGACGTAGCCCTTCGAGGTTTCGCTACGGTTCCGCTCCGGGGCTATCCGGTCTGCTGCCTGCGTGGCTCGCAAGCGCCCTGCTGCTCGCCTTCGCGCTGCCGTCGTGGGCGGCCATGACCGTCTACTGCACAGCGGCGCTATTGCCCTGGGAAGTCATGCGCCGCCTGCACAACCAGCGCGTCAGGGCCGGCGTCCCGAGCTGACTCGGGCGCCGGACGCGGAGCGCGTCACATGGTGGCGACGTCGATGACGAAGCGGTAGCGGACGTCGCTGGCGAGGACGCGCTCGTAGGCTTCGTTGATCCCGTCCGCGCCGATCAGCTCGATCTCGGCCGCCACCGCGTGGTCGGCGCAGAAGTCCAGCATCTCCTGGGTTTCGGCGATGCCGCCGATGCCCGAACTGCTCATGCTGCGACGCCCCCCGAACAACGACTGCAGTTCCAGCTGCGCCGCCTCTTCCGGAAGGCCGAGGTTGACCATGGCCCCGTCCGTGCGCAGGAGGGAGAAGTACGCGGCGAAATCGAGCGGGGCGGAGACGGTGTTCAGGATCAGGTCGAAGCTCCCCGCCAGGTCCTCGAACGTCGCCGGGGCGGAGGTGGCGTAGTAGCGGTCGGCCCCCATCCGCAGGCCGTCGTCCTTCTTGGACAGGGTCTGGGAGAGCACGGTGACCTCGGCGCCGAGCGCGTGTGCGATCTTGACGGCCATGTGGCCGAGCCCGCCGAGACCGACGACGGCGACCTTCTTGCCGGGTCCGGCGTTCCAGTGGCGCAGCGGCGAGTAGGTGGTGATGCCCGCGCACAGCAGCGGGGCGGCGACATCCAGTGACAGCGCCTGCGGGATGCGCACGACGTAGTTCTCGTCGACGACGATCTTCTGCGAGTAACCGCCGTCCGTGGGCCTGCCGTCCTTTCCGACGGCGTTGTACGTCCACACCGGGCCCTGGGCGCAGTACTGCTCCAGGCCGGCCCGGCAGTTCTCGCACGCTCGGCAGGAGTCGACCATGCAGCCGACGCCGACCCGGTCGCCGACCTCGAAGCGCGTCACCCCGGCGCCCACCCGGGAGACGACGCCCGCGATCTCGTGACCGGGCACCATCGGGAAGATCGCCTTCCCCCAGCCCTCGCGGACCTGGTGGATGTCGGAGTGGCAGATGCCGACGAAGGCGATGTCGATCAGCACGTCGTTCTCGCCGACGGCGCGGCGCTCGACGGTCGTGCGCTCGAGAGGTGCCTTGGCGGCGGGGGCGGCGTAGGCGGCAACGGTGGTCATGGGGGTGTTGGCCTTTCACTGGGGGGCGATCGGGGTGTTTCCGGGGATCACGGCTCGCACAGGCGTACGGCGAGGGCGGCGATGTCGTCGTCGAGGCGTCCCCGGCTGTAGCGGAGGAGGTCGCGGTGCAGGGCCGTGAGCAGGTCGCGGGGCGGCGTCGGGGGCTGCCGGCGCATCCAGGCCGCCAGCGGGAAGAACTCGCCGTCACGGGCGCGGGCCTCGGCGATCCCGTCGGTGTAGAGGAGCAGCAGGTCTCCGGGGGCGAAGTCGAAGGAGTCGACGTTGTAGTGATCTCCGATGAGCTCCGCGAGGCTGAGCAGGGGTGAGGGCGTGGCGGACTCGAGGACACGCAGTGCGCTGCCGTTCAGGAGCAGCGGCGGGGGGTGTCCGCAGTTGAGGATGTTGATACGTCTGCCCCCGTGCGGGATCTCGACGAGGAGGGCCGTGGCGAAGCGCTCCATCGGCCCCTCCGGGGGGAAGGCGGCGTTGTAGCGGGTGCTGCTGGCGTCCAGCCTGCGCGCGACCTCGACCATGTCGGTCTCGTCGTAGGCCGCCTCCCGGAACGCGTTGACGATCGCCGCGGCCGCCCCCACCGCGGGCAGGCCCTTCCCGCGTACGTCGCCGATGAGCAGCCTGACCCCGTACGGCGTGTCGACGACCTCGTAGAAGTCCCCGCCGATGCGGGCCTCCGCCGCGGCCGCGAGGTAGAGGGACTCGATCTCGATGCTGCCGAAGCGGCGTGGCATGGGGCTCAGGACCACCTGCTGCGCCGCGTCGGCGACGAGCCTCACCTGAAAGAGGGTGCGCTCCCGCTGGAGCCGGACGTGGCTTCCGTACGCGGCGGCCACGGTGACCGCGATGATCCCCGCGGCCGTCCACCACGTGCCGAGGTCGGGGAAGACGAGGCCGAGGCCGATCATCAGGCAGAGGCAGACCGTCCCGAGCAGGACGGTCGGGAGGACCGGCCACATGGCGGCGGCCAGGGCCGGTGCGGCGGGCAGGAGGCGGCTGAAGGCCATCTCCGGCGGGGTGGCGTAGGCGAGGCTGGCGATCACCACGGTCAGGAAGACCGGCGACAGCCGCACGAACGTCCCCCGGCCGTATCGCCGACGGATCCGCGGCCGTCCAGACTCGATCACATTTCCCAGAGTATCCACGCAATGAGGGCATAGCGCCCCGACAAACGGAGCCGGCTACCCGCCGCTCCCGTTCCACCGCTGGTGAACGGCCTGGCCGCCCCGCCACGGCGGCGGCGCGTCACTTTCAGTCGCAGTCAGTCACATGTGGTTACCGCCCGGTCGACGCCGTTCTCCGCCGCCGGGTGCCGGCGGCGGAGAACGGGCGGCCCCCCGTACCCGGGAGTAGCCTGGGGCGAGGCGCTGTGCCGGGCGGTAACGCCGCGCCGTTACCGCCTCGTCAGCGGCATGGCGTAGCCGAGCAGGCCCTCCTTCGTATAAGGCCCCTCGCAGTCGGCTCGGTTGGAGACGAAGTGGTCGAACACCGAGGGTATGTAGCACCGGTAGAGGGGTACGGAGCCCGGCACCGGCCTGGTGTACACGTATCCGACCGCGCCGAGCGGCTGCTGGCCCTCGCATCCCGGGTCGGCGGTGAGCAGCGAGTGGTTCGCCACCTTGCACTCGTAGAGCCGGACCGTGCCGGGCGCGGGGTCCCTCAGCACCTTCCAGACCGCCTCCTGCGTGAACCCGGCGGGGAGGGGGCGCGAGGAGGCCAGGTGTCCGGCGTGGGGGCGGTAGCCGCGGACCAGGGGCGTGTAGGGGGTGGTGTGGCCGCTGGTGCGCTCCCACATCCGCAGGTAGCCCTCGGCGCCCTGCATGAGCTCGTCCACCACGTCCTGACCGCCGGTGACGCGGATGTCCTCGATCCAGTCCGGTACGAGGCCGTAGTGGGTGCCTCCGCCGTCGGTGTTGACGTCCCACAGGCGCGAGCCGGTGACCTGCCGGTCGAGGAGCGAGCCGCCGTCGGGGCTGCGGAAGGGGTAGCGGACGGGGTTGCCGTCGGCGGCCCGGGGGCCGGGGAGTGAGGCGAAGCCGTTCATGTCGGTGCCGATCCCGTAGCCCGCGCCGTACTTGGCCCGCAGGGCGGCGTGCCTGCGCGTCTCGGCGGTGAACGCGGGCGCCTCGTACATGTGGCCGGTGATGAAGCCGCCCAGGCCGTAGACCCGCTCGGTCCAGTCGTCGTCCATCCAGCCGTGCGTGGACAGCACGCCGGAGTAGCGTTCGGATTCGAGCAGGTCCAGGGCCCGGTCGGCCGCCTTGACGCTCATGTGGTCGATCTCCAGCATCATGTTGCGCTTCATCATGCCCAGCACCGCGTACTCCCCCAGCGCGGTCAGGCCGCGCCGGTTGCACTGTGCCTGGAGCGAGGCGCCGTACTCGGGCAGTTCGGCGCCCGCCGGCACGGCCGCGCGAATCCTGGCTTCGGTCTCCGCCGGCGAGGTCCCGGGATCCTCGGGTGCGTCGTGCCCGGGCGCCCCCTCGGCCGACAGCCCTGCGGCGAATCCGAAGCCGATCGGGTTGTCGTGCTGGGGGCCGGAGCACGGCTCGGTGCTCCAGAACGTCCCGGTCGACAGGAACTGCCCGACGTTGATGGCCATGCCCTGGGTGCCCGAGTCGAAGCGGACACCGCACAGGGCGTTGTCGAACTTGTGGCACAGGAACATGCTGCGCACGCCGAGGCGGTGGAGTTCGTCCAGGCCGCGGTCGATGTCGGCCGCCGTGCACTGGGCCCGGTCGAAGGACTGCTTGCAGCCGAACGGTTCGGAGGTCTCGACCCCGAGGACGACCGCGAGTTTGCCCTCCTCGATCACCTTGCGCGCCTGGGAGGCCTCGGTGACGACGCGGAACCAGCCCTTGCCCGGGCCGCCGTACATGGCGTCGACGTAGCCCTGGAGTTCGTACGTCTTCTGGATCTGCATCCTGATCGCGGTCATCTCGTCGCAGCCGCGGTCCTTGAAGAAGTACATGGAGCAGATGACTCCGTTGGTGACCATGTCGTTCACCAGGATCCGCTGGCCACCCCGCCAGGCCCGCTCCACCCAGGCGTAGTAGGTCTGCTGGTGGGTGGCGGAGTCGTGGGCCGGCCAGTCGCGGAACGTCGGCCAGCCGTTCGGGTCGTGCTTGCCGTCGCCGCCCTTGGTGATCATGTCGAAGAGGGCGAGGACACCGTTCGGATAGTGCTCGGGGCAGTCCTTGAGGGCGTCCGCCGCGCCCGCGGTGGAGAAGACCTTTCCGCAGACCAGCCGCCCTCCGAAGGCCTCGTTGGACATCAGGTGGACGTGCGCGTCGACGTATCCGCGGACTCGGCCCCGGTCGTCGGTCCCGGTGAACGGCTCTCCCGTGACGTTGACCTGCGAGTCGGGAGCCGGGCGGGCGACGGGCTCCCACCACTGCGGTCCCGCCGACGCGCCGGCCGGGGGGCCGAGCACCAGGGTGACCATCGCGAGGACCAGGCCGATGAACAGGTACCGGCTTCGCCCCGAGGCTCTTCGTCGGTTCATCCCCACCCCTTTCAGAGGTGTTCGTGACACGTTGGATGGTGTTCGGTTCGTTGGTGTGCGGGGTGCGGGGTGCGCGCCCGGTCAGAGCCGGGTAGTCGGCCGCCGGGCGGTGGCAGTCACCGGGTGAAGACCCGGGCGGACAACTGCTGGGCAGTGGCGTCCTCGAGCAGAGTCCGCATGCCCGGGGCGTGTCCGCCCGGGGTGGCGCAGCGCACCTCGAAGCCGGCCTCCCTCAGCGCCGCCCGGGGCACAGCCGCCTCGGCCGGGTCGCAGTCGCCCGCGGGAAGCAGGAAGAGAATCACGGCGTACTCCTCTGAGCGGTGGTGAGCGGTGGCGATCAGGGCGGTACGCTCGCCCGGCGCTCCGCGGGCCCTCGGCCCCGTCGGTGCCCGGAGGCCGACCTTAGGAGCGGCCGACGGCCGCGTCATTCACTTCGGCGGCCATTGCATTGACCTCCCGGGCCCGACGACGGTGTTGACGGGGGTGGCGCGCCCGCATTGACTGGCGGCCGTGTCCACCATCGAGCCGCCCTCCGTCACGGCCAGTTACGCCCTCTCCGTCCTGAACGCCACGTCGGACGGCGCCGGCGAATCCGCTTCCTGGGCCTTGCCCACGGACCGGCTGCAGTTCGGCGAAATGCGCGCCCTGTGGGACACCGTGCTCGCGGCAGGGGGCGCCGGCCCGCACACCGGGCTCCTCGTGGGCGACCGCATCCGGCCCGAGGGGCTGCACATCCTGGGCCACCTCGTCCTGACCTGCGGCAGCCTTGCCGACGCCGCGCTGGCCGCCGAGCGCTACCACTCCCTGGTGAGCCAGGTGGGCACGGTGTCCGTGCACCGCGGCAGCGATGTCAGCCGGATCCGCTACCGGCCGAACGTCGACCCGGCGGCCATGTATCCCCAGCAGGTGGAGGCGATCGTCAGCAGCATGGTGCGGGCCGCCCGTTGGATCGCCGGGGACGACTGGGCGCCCCTGGCCGTGTCGTTCGCCCACCCGCGTACGGGCTCGGCCGAGCCGTACGCCCGCGTCCTCGGCTGCCCGGTCACCTTCGACGCCGCGGAGCACGCGATCACGGTCACGAACGAGGAGCTGGACCGGCACCGGCCCCTGTACGACCCGGCGCTCAACGCCCTCCACCGGGCCTACGCCGACCGGCTCCTGGACCAGTTGTCCACCACCACGGCCGCCGCGACCACGGCCGAGCGCGTGCGGCAGTGGCTGGAGCACGCCGCGCTCGCGGAAGCGGGCCCCGAGGGCCCCGCGAGGGAACTCAGCCTGAGCGTCCGGAGCCTGCGCCGGGCCCTGCACGCGGAGGGCACGTCGTGGCGCGCACTCCTCGACACCGCCCGCCACTGCCGGGCCAGACGGCTGCTGGAGACCACGGCCCTGCCCTTGGACCGTATCGCTCCGCTCGTCGGACTGAGCGGCGCGACGGCCCTGGTCCGCGCCTTCACCCGGTGGGAGGGCATGTCTCCCGGGGCGTACCGCAGCCGGGCAGCGTCCTCGTCGAGCGGGACGGGCCCGACGCGGTGATCCCGCCGCGCACCGGGACCCTGCTGTCCGGCGCCGACGCTACCACCGGATCACGATTCGGCCCGGAACATCACGTGGTGCGCGTCGGACGGCCGGCCCGCTCCGCGACACGCCGGTATTCCACGGCCCGATCGCGGCAATTCCGCAGCACAACGGGCTGATGGGCCGGACGGCTTTACCCAAACGAAACCTTTGAATTGGGCAAAAGCGTGACGAATGGGACATCTTGCGGAAGACTGAGCGGCCGTCGAGAGCAAAGGGCGTCTCGCCGGGGCCAGTTCCTTCGGCGGGAGGCCGTTCCTGCACCCCGTACGGAGGTTTCACGATGGCCTGCACCCGAACGGACATGCCGAGTTCTCCAGGCGATTCCCGACCCGCGTTCCGCTCCCCCCACGCCCTCACCGCTCCCCTGCTCGTCCTCTTCCTCGCCGTTTCCACGGTGACGTGCAGCACCACGTCGGCCGAGGCGGCCGCGCCCTACGGGGTGAAGGCCGTGGCGGTGGCGGCCTCCAAACGGGGCGCCCCGTACGCCTACGGCGCCACGGGGCCGAAACGTTTCGACTGCTCGGGCCTGACGCTCTACGCCTTCCGCGAGGCGGGCCGTCAACTGCCCCGCACGGCCAACCAGCAGTACGAGCAGACGCGCCACATCCCCCCGGTGCAACGAGCCCCCGGCGACCTGGTGTTCTTCCCGAAGGGCGGCACCATGGGCCACGTCGGCATCTACGCCGGACGCGACAAGATCTGGCACGCCCCGCGACCCGGCGGCCGCGTACGCCTGGAACAGATCTGGAGCGGCAACGTCCGCTACGGGCGCCCCTCCTGAGCGCCGGCCCCCTCAACCAGCCCTGCCTTGGCACGGGTTGCGCATACGAGCTCCGCGAGCCGAGCGCCCCGGCCCCGCCTGCCGGGGGCCGGGCGCGCGCCGGCCCCCGCCGGGAAGGCCCGGCCGCGGGCGGGGTTCAGGCCTCCGTCGGGTGCTCGTCGATCGGGTGCTCGTCGATCGGGTGCACTTCGACCGGGTCGTTGCCGGGGACCCCGCCCGGGCCGGGGCACGCCGATGCGCGGGCGGCGATCTCCAGGGCCCGGCCCTCGCTCTTGACGTCGACCACCCAGTACCCGGCCAGGATGTGTCCGCCCTGGCCGGGTCCCTCCGTCACCTGCGGCCGCCCGTCGCTCCCCGCCCGCACCGTCTTGACCCGGGAGGGACCGCCCAGGCCCTGCCCCTCCACCCACTCCCCGTTGGAGGTCAGGTCCTCGTTGAGGGCGTTCATGTGGGCGAACATGGCCTCCATGTCGTCCTTGGAGTAGGACGACATGATGGCGCCCCACTCCGCGAGCGGCACGTTCATCTGGATCATGTACTTCATGTTCCTCACCCTTCCCTGGCTGCTTCCGGATTCCAGCCGTACGGAGAGGTAGACCGTCGGGCGCGGGAAAACTCATCGGTGCCCGCCGGATCAGCCGGCCCTCCCCCGGTCAAGCCCCGGATTTCCGTGACGTGAGGCGGTTCGCCGGCTCGGGCTCAATGGAGACACGGACTCGCACGTCGACCGGGCCCGACCCGGCCCGCGCCGCTCAGAGGAGGCACTCCCATGGCTCGCACCCGCATGCTGCCGGTCGTCCTGCTGACGGCCGGTGCCGCACTGGCCGCAGGAAGCGTGTCCCTGTTCTCCAGCCCCGCGGTCATCCCCACGGCGCCACGGCCCGCCGCCACGGTCACCGTCCCGGACGACGGGGCCGGAAACCGGCAGAACGGGTTCGGAGAGGTATGGAGCACCCTGGACGGTCCTGCCGTCTATTCGATCGGCTAGGCCGGAGGGGTCTCCGCTTCGAGGACGAAGGCGTGACCGGCCGGGTCGGCGTAGCGGCGCAGGGTGGTCCGGCTGCCGGGCGCGGCGCCGTCGTCCGTCGCGGCCACCGGGCGGGCCCCGAGGGCCACGGCCTCGCGTTCGGCCTCGTCGAGGCTCTGCGCGTCGACGAGGATGCACAGGTGGGCCTGCTGGGAGCCCTCGGGGAGCGGCCAGCTCGGCGGTGCGTGGCCGGGGTCGCGGCGGACGCCGAGCACCGCGCCCGCGGGGCCGGTGACGAGGAGGAGGTCCCCGTCGGCCGGCGACGGTCCCGCCGTGCCACCGAGCAGTTCGGCGTAGAAGCGTGCCAGCAGCTCGGGCTCGGCGCTGTCGAGGACGAGAACGGTCGTCTTGGGTACGGTCATGACCCCCGTTTGCCCCGGGTCGGCATCCGTACGCAGGGTCACGCGCGGAGCTGACGTGCGGCCTCCGGTGCCGACGCGAGGACCACCCGGGGCAGGGCGTCGGGGTGTTTCCGGGAGAGCCAGGCGACCAGCTGCTCCCGTACGGCGCAGCGCACCGTCCACAGGTCGTCCGCGTCCTTCGCGGTGACGATCGCGCGTACGACGATGGTGGAGGGCGTCGTCTCGGTGACGGCGACGTCCCAGCCGCGGCCGTCCCACTCCCGGCACTGGTGCAGGATCTCGTGGACCTTGTCGCGGATGAGGTCCACGGGGGCGCTGTGGCCGACGTGGAGGAAGACGGTGCCGGTCATCTGGACGCCGCCGCGGGACCAGTTCTCGAAGGGGCGGGAGGTGAAGTACGAGACGGGCATGGTGATGCGGCGTTCGTCCCAGGTGCGTACGGCGAGGAAGGTGAGCGTGATGTCCTCCACCACTCCCCATTCACCGGCGACCACGACCGTGTCCCCGATGCGCACCATGTCGCCGAAGGCGATCTGGAAGCCGGCGAAGAGGTTGCCCAGGGTCGACTGGGCGGCGATGCCCGCGACGATGCCGATGATCCCGGCGGAGGCCAGCATGGAGGTTCCGAGCGCGCGGAAGCTCGGGAAGGCGAGCAGCATGGCCGCGACGGCGACGACCGCGACGACGGCGGTCACGACCCGCATGATCAGGCTCACCTGGGTGCGGACCCTGCGGACCCGGGCCGGGTCGCGGGTGCCGGTGGCGTAACGGGCGTACCCGGACTCGACGGCGGCGGAGGCCACGCCCACGACGAGCCAGGCTCCCGCGCCGATCAGCGCGAGCGAGAGGACCCGGCCGGCGACGGCCTGGTTCTCCTGCAGCGGCGACCATCCGGTCTGCCGGTACGCGCCCCTGAGCAGTGCGGCGAGCAGCACGATCTGCAGCGCGGGCAGGCAGCGGCGCAGCTTGATCCACAGGGGCGTTTCGGGGTGGCGGGCGTCGGCCCGGCGCAGCAGCAGGCCGGCGGCCCATCCGGCCACGACGGTGAGCAGGACCGAGCCGCCCAGGACGATCAGCAGGCGAAGAGCGGTGTTCATGTCTCCTCAGCGGTTGTCGGGGGCATGCAGTGCCACGCGCCTGCCCCCGGGAGGCGCGCCGACACATCGGACCGCGCATGGCGCCGGCGACCTTCGGGCACCCGCGTTCCGTGACAGGGATCCCGAACACCGCATCGCACGGCGCAGGCCGGCTCGCCGGAGTCGCGGCGCGCACCCGTGGCGCGCTCGCGCGTACGGCCATGCGCGTCTGGAGCGACAACGTCGCCGACCAGGCGGCGGCGCTCACCTACTACGCGGTCCTCGCGCTGCTGCCCGCCCTCGTCATCGCGGTGTCCCTGGTGGGGCTGCTGGGCGGGGCCACGCGCGACCGGCTGGTCGCCGAGCTCACCTCGTACGCGCCGCCCCAGTCGGCGCAGGTGCTGCGCGAGGCCCTCGACGGGCTCTCGGCGGCCGGCACCTCGATCTGGGTGCTGCTGGTCAGCGGCGCCGTCAGCGCGCTGTGGTCGGCGTGCAGCTATCTGGCGGTGTTCCGCCGGGCCCTGCACACGATGCACCGGGTGCCCGACACGCGGCCGCCGCTGCGGGCGGCGCACACGCTGCTCATCACCGCCACGCTGCTGCTGGTCCTGCTGGTGGCGGGCGCGGCCGGGCTGGTCGTGTCGGGGCCGGTGGCCCGCTGGGCTGCGCAGACCGCGGGCTGGGGCACCGTGCACAGCGTCGCGCTGCTGCGCTGGCCGGTGCTGCTGGTGGTCGTCACCCTGCTCGTCCTGGTGCTGTTCCGTACCGGCCCGGCGCAGACCCGCGGCAAGCGCCGGGGCCTGCCCGGTGGTGTGCTGGCGGGCTTGCTCTGGCTCGCCGCGTCGGGGCTCTTCACGCTCTACACGCAGTTGGACACCTACGGCCGGCTGTACGGTTCGCTGGCCGGGATCGTGGTCTTCGTCGTGTGGCTGTGGTTCGCGAACCTCGCCCTGCTCACCGGGGCCCAGTTCAACGCGGAGCGGGCCCGGGACCGGGGAAGCCGGGCACCGGTCTGACGTCGCGGTACGGGCGTTCCGCCGGCCCGGCGCTACGCGACGGGGCAAGCCCTCGGGGGACCCGGTGCTGCTCGTTCAGCGGCGGATGTCATCTTCCGGTCGTCATCGGTGAGCTTGATCGATGACATCTTCACGGAAGTACATTCCCGCACGTGCAGAATCGAGTGGCTCGTGGTCCGAAGCAAGGTCCTCTCCGCGTCCGTGGTCGTGGGCGCGACCGTCGTCTCCCTGGTAGTGACCGGCGCCGCCCCGGTGATGGCCGCCCGGGGAACGGTGCCCCCGCCGAACGGCCCCGGCGCATCGCCCGGAGCAGAGGGAGACCGGGGGGCGCGGATGGGCGACGGCATCCGCAGGGTCGAGGGGGGAGGCGACCGGTCGCGGTCGATGCGCGCGCCCACGGGCGGTGTCGAGGGCGTGGACGTCTCCGCCTGGCAGCCCGCCGCCGTCGACTGGAAGAAGCTGTGGGACTCGGGGAATCGGTTCGCGTTCGTGAAGGCGACGGAGTCCGACTACTGGGTCAGCGACAGGTTCCGGCAGCAGTTCACCGAGGCGAAGGCCGCCGGGTTGATCACGGGCGCCTACCACTACGCGGTTCCCAGCACCTCCAGCGGGTCGGATCAGGCCGCCTTCTTCCTTGCCGGGGGCGGCGCGTGGACGGGCGACGGGAAGACCCTGCCCGGTGCGCTCGACCTGGAATGGGGAACGCCGAAGCAGGGTGGCGACTGCTACGGAAAGAGCCCGGCCGAAATGGCGGCCTGGGTCGAGGAGTTCAACCGCACGTACAAGGCCGCCACCGGACGCGACGTGATCCTCTACACGTCGACGGCCTGGTGGAACCAGTGCGTCGGCCTCGACGCGGACATCGCCGCGACGCACCACCTGTGGATACCCCGCTACGCCTCCGAGATCGGTGCTCTGCCGAACGGATGGACCCGACACGCCTTCTGGCAGTACACGGACGGTGGGGAGACGGTCGGCGACCACAACAACTTCAACGGTACGGAGAGCGACCTGCGGGCGATGGCTTCCGGTGACGCGACGATGGCTCTGGTGGACACCGACAGCGGCCTGTACCAAGGAGCGCGGCTGGAGGGGCGTTGGACGGACTTCGTCGACGTCCAGTCCGAGGCCGGTTCGATCGGTGACGTGCGGTCGGTCGGTGCGTCCGTGGTGGGGCGCGACACCCATGTCGTGGCGCTCGGCGGGGACGGCCGGTTGCACCATGCCGTGCGCAGGGCCGACGGCACGTGGACCAGGTTCGGGGACGTCAACGGCCAAGCGGGAAAGCTGACGGGCCTCGGGGCGGTGTCCGTCGCTTCGGTCGGCGCCGAACTGCACGTCGTCGCGGCGGCCCAGGGGAAGCCGTACCACTGCGTCCGCCGCGCCGACGGCACGTGGACCGTCTTCGGCGATGTCACGGGCGAGGCGGGCCGGGCCGGCGACGTGTCCTCCGTCGCCACGGCGGCGACCGGCGGCCGGCTCCATGTGACCGCGCTGGCGAAGGGCAAGACCCTGCACACCATCCGAGCCGCCGACGGCCACTGGGACCGGTGGGGTGACGTGGCGGGTCAAGCCGGTTCCCGGGGGGACGTCGCGTCGGCGACGATGACCGGTGTCGGTGAGGACGTGCACGTCACCGTGGCGACCGACGGTGGACGGCGCCAGTACCACACGGTCCGCCGGGCCGACGGTACGTGGCAGCGCTACGGCGACCTGGGCGACGTACTCGGCACGCTGACGGCCAGGTCGGTCGGCGCGGCATCGGTCGACGGAGAGTTCCAGCTCGCAGTCGTCACCGGGGACAAGCGGGTGCTGCACACGATCCGCTCCACGAGCGGTCATTGGTCCGCCACCAAGCCGGTCGGTCTCGCCGGAACCAAGGGGACACCCCACGGTGTCGCCGTCGCGGGGATGCCGGAGTAGCCCACCTGGTGGCACGACCCGGGAAGAACGAGGGCCCCCGATCCGCCCTACGGAGCGGGGGCGTTCCTCTTGCCGCGCTCGGGCGGCTTGTACGGCTCGCACGCGCCTTCGTGCGCGTACCTCGGACACTCCCCCGTCGGCAGCCGCACGTTGTGCGAGTACCAGGCGAGCTGGCCGGCCCCGCCCTCTCGGGGGTCCTTGGGCATGAAACTGTCCGCCGTCGAGGAACCCGCCGTGCCGAAGAGCATTCCCAGCGCGCAGAGCGCGCCGATGACCGTGGCTCGGGAGCGGGGTGTCCGCGACTCGTGTGCGCGTACCCGCTCCCGGATCCGCTCCACCGCGTGGTACGCGGCCAGCCCGGTCAGTGCGATCAGGCAGTACAGGATCTGGTGGCTGGTACGGGGATAGAGCTGCACCACCTGGTCGCGCTCCATGTGCGAGGCGTACCAGTAGCGCAGTACGAAGGCGCTCGCGGTGCACGCGGCCAGGGTCATCACCAGCGGCCGGCGCAGTCCCAGGGCGAGGGCCGCACCCGTCCCCGCGATCAGGACGATGCTGAAGAGGCCGACACCGCCGAGCTCACCGAGCGGCGGCCAGCCGCCCAGGTGCAGCGGGCCCGGTGTGGAGGCGCCCCACATGGCGAAGTACGCCGGATCGCTGTGGGTGTCGAAGTAGAAGTACGCGTCCTTGGTCGCGCCGCTCGCGCCGAGCAGCCGTACCAGGTAGTGGCCGGCGGGCGCCAGGAACGCCGCGAGCGCGGCCGCGAGCGGGATGAGGCCCCGCGCCGCCGCGCGGAGCCCGCCCCGGCGCAGCAGCCGGACCAGCAGGGCCGCGAAGAGTGCGACGACACCGATCGAGGACCACAGGAACCAGCCCGCGTACAGCAGGAAGAGCACCGCGAACAACAGCCCGAGTCCGGCTCCCGTCACCAGCGCCCGCCTCACGTCCGGTTCGCCGGACCGCGTCACCGCCTGCACCAGCTTGGCGAGGACGGGAATCAGGATCATCAGGACGAGTGCGGAGTACGGCTTGTACGGGTCGACCAGCGGCAGCGCGGCGGTCACGCCGATGCCCAGGGCCCACAGCGGGGGCAGCAGCAGTCTCCAGGCCAGGTACGCGGCCGGGCCGGTGATCGCGAGAAGGCCGATCATGACCCACTTCGACGCGTGCGGCACATCACCGTCGAAGAAGGTCTGCGACGTCCAGGCGAGCACGTGGGGGAAGCCCGGCGGGTACTCCGGCGGGAGCGGGACACCGTCGATCACGTCGTACGCCCACTGCTGGAGGTTGCCGATGTCGCCCACGTTCGCGTAGATCGGCCAGGAGGTGCCCCGCAGCCCCACGACGGAGCCCGATGCGGTCACCCCCGTGGCCAGACCCGCCACCGCCGCCGCGCCGATCCGCACTGCCGTTTCGGGCAGCAGCCGGGAGAGCAGCGCGTACACCAGGACCGTGGCCCCCAGCAGGGCCAGGAACCGCAGCTGGATCCCGGCCAGTCCGCTGACCTGCCCGATCCGTGTCATCGGGTTCACCCGCAGGCGCATGCACAGCACGACGAGCAACAGCGCGGCCAAGAGGGCCGCGGCCGCCTCGGCCGAGACGAGGACCAGCGGCGAACGCCCTTCCTCCCGGCCTCCGACGGGAGCGCGGGCCGGCATGCTGCTCACTCGCCCCGGCGCCAGATGACGTAGTGGCTCTTGCGGACGTCGCGGTCGACGTGCCAGCCGGACGGGGCGTCGGGCCAGCTGTCGCCGGCCGGGGCGTTCTCGTCCGAAAGGGGAAGCGCGGCGACGTTGGCCTCGGCCGGGGCGGGCGCGTTCTTGTTCAGGGCGCGGGTCCAGACCTGTCCGTCGAGCACCATGAAGGCCATCGACGTCCGGGTCTCCCACTGGAAGCCGTCGTCCATCACGAGCCGGTCGCCGGGCCGGATACCGGCCTCCTGGACGAATCCGGTGGTGTACCCGCGGCGCCAGTCGGACCAGGGCTTGGTGACGTGGTCGGTGATGGCCACGCCGGCGACTCCGGCGAACACCGCCAGCGACACCCCGATGGCGCCGGTGGCCAGCGCCACTCTGCGGTCGCCGCCCAGCAGCCTCAGCAGGAGGACGGCGGCGAGTACGGCCAGGGCGATGACGGTGGTGCGGCCGGCGTGGAAGCTGCCCCAGTCGCCGTTCGCGGGCCACAGGCTGGAGAGGAAGGTGGAGTCAGGCAGGGCCCAGATGACGAAGTAGGACTTTCGGAACTCCTTCCCGGCGAGGTGGACCAGCACCACGGTGAGGAGCAGCGTGACGCCGCACGCGGCCGCGCCGAGCGCGGCGATCCTCTTGCGGCCGCGGACGTGGTAGAGCGCGGCGATGGCGACCAGCAGGTACACGGCGGCGAGCGGGGAGAGGTAGCGGGCGTAGGTGATGGTGTCGATCCGGCCGTCGGCGGGCAGGCCGGCGGCGGCCGCCAGGGTGATGCCGGCCAGCAGCGCGACCATGAGGAAGGCCGTCACCCGGTCGGCCAGGCCGAAGCGCTTGCCGAACACCACGTACAGGCAGACCACCAGAGCGAGCGCGCCCATGCCCCAGGTGGAGGTCATGAAGTACCAGAGGTGGCCGATCGACCGCATGATCGTGCGGCGCATCAGCCGGGTGTCGGCCAGCGTCTCGAAGACGGCGTTGCCGACCGCACTCGGATGGGCGCCGTCGATCCGCGACAACAGCCAGGCGGTCATCACGTGCTTGACGGCGAACATCACGGCCACCATGCCCAGCGCCAGCGTGCTCGCGATCCGCGGTGCCCAGTTGAAGACCAGCGCCGCCAGCAGGACGACGACGGTCAGCGCGATGACCACGCCGCCGCGGTCGTGGGTGAGCAGGCAGTACCCGGCGGCGAAGCCGGCCAGCAGCCCGAACCAGGTCCGGCGGCGTCGGCTGCCCTGGGAGAACAGGCCGTGCACGCCGATGAGCCACAGCAGCACCAGCACCGGCAGCGGGGTGTCCGCCATCGCGTACTGCGAGTAGAAGAGGACGGGCGGGAGCATCACCGCGGCGAGTGCTGCCGCGTACGACACCAGCACCGAGACGCCCAGACGGCGCAGTGCCCAGTAGGCGACGGGCAGCACCAGACAGCTGATCAGGGCGTTGATGCCCATGATCAGGTGGTACGCGTGCACCGGCTCCTGCGTCATGCGCAGAGCCGGGGAGATGAGCAGCGAGTATCCGCCGGGGATGATCTGGTTCCCGGGCATCTCGGTCGTGGGCCTGCCGGCCATGATCCTGGCGATCACCAGGTACATCTGCTCGTCCGGGCACACCGTGGGGTAGTGCTGCCTGGTGACGAGAGAGAGCCGGAAAAGGACGTTGAGCACGTAACCGACGGCCAGCGCCGAGGGCGTCACCCAGCGGGCGCGCCACCCCCTCGCGAGGGTAAGGCTGTCGGACGGAGGATCCCCGGCGGCCCGGGCTGTGTCCGTCTCGGCAGGGGGCAAGGGCGCCAGTTGCGTCATGTTCCGGTTTCCGTGAGAAGTCTGCATTGCGGAGCGGCTCCCGGCCGTTCTGCCTGTGCTTTCGAAGCTATCGGCAATCAGGACATCCGATATCGAGCTAAAGGCCGAATCAGTGCAACCAAAGTTGAAGAATGCACAGGACCTGAAATCGGCTTCCATTTCAGGAAATACCCGCCGGCATAAACGTCCAATATAAACCACGCCGATTACCTGGACCCGCGCCGAAACGTCCCGACCTTCCGGGCCCTTCGCCCCCCTGGGCGCATTTCACAGGTGGCCGAGGCCCTACGGGAACCGCGTTTCTGCTCGGAAAAGAATGGCGGTCGGCAGTAGACAGAGGAATGGTCTTATGGCGCGGGAGCCAGGACCATGGTCCCGGGAGGAGTTCTCCCCACAGCACTACGGTGAGATCAGGAATTTCTCAGGGGTCCTCGTCTCGTTGGAGAGCGATATGCAGATCAGCCCGCCCACCCAGCGAGGCGAGCGACACGAGCCGCGGGACCGGTCCGACGGATCCCAGGCCTTCGACGTGATCGTCGTCGGCGGGGGCTCCGCCGGGATCGGTGCGGCCGTGGGCGCCGTTCAGGCCGGGGCACGCACGCGACTGGTCGAGAAGCACGCGTACCTCGGTGGCGCCGCGACGGCGTCCGGCGTGTCCATCTACTGCGGCTTCTTCGACCAGCGCCGCCGCCGGGTCGTCGCCGGGGTCGGGGAGCAGGTTCTGCGTCGGCTGCGGGCCGCGGGGGGCTACCACGAAAGCTCCTTCGCCTGGTCGGGCAACACCTTCGTGCTCCTCGACACGGAGATCACCAAGGCGGCCCTGGACGACGAACTCGTGGCCTCCGGCGTGGACCTGCGGCTGCACAGCAGTGTGGTGGCGGCGCACAGCCGGGACGGCCGGGTGCGGGAGGTGGAGGTCAGCGACCCCGCCGGGCTCCACCGGCTGACCGCGGCCTCCTTCGTCGACGCCAGCGGTTGCGGAGTGCTGGCCTCGCTGGCCGGAGCCGGGGTGCACGTCGCGCCGGTGGCGGACCGTCAGACGTGCACGCTGGTCAGCCGGATCGGCGGGGTGCGCGCGGACGCCGACCTGTCCCAGGAGGGCGTCCGCAAGGCCGTCGCCGAGTACAACGCCCGCACGGGGCTGGGGCTGGTCCGGGACCGGGGGGTGGTGACCCGGATGCCGGTCACCGGCGAGGTGTTCTCGTTGCTGGTCGACGAGCACATCGACACGATCGACGCCGGCGAGCGCACCCGGGCCGAGATCGGGGCCCGCCGTCAGGCCCGGTCCTACCTGGAGGCCCTGCGCAGCGGTCTGACGGGCTGGCAGGATGCGTATCTGCTGTCCACCGGACCGCAGTTGGGCATCCGCGAGAGCCGGCGGATCATCGCCCGCGAACCGGTGCTCGGCCCGGACGTCCTGACGGGGCGCAAACGCCCCGAGGAATCGATCGCCCGGTGCGGCTGGCCGATCGAGGACCACGCCGGGCCCGGGGTCACCCGGTACGAGCCGATCCAGGACAAGGGCTGGTACGACATCCCGTACGGTGCGCTGTGCTCGGCGGACCGCGAGAACCTCTGGGCGGCGGGCCGGCTCGTCGGCTCCGACGACGACGCGTTCACCTCCCTGCGGGTGATGGGCACCGCGTTCGCCACCGGCCACGCCGCGGGCGTCGCCGCCGCCCTGGCGGCCCGCCGGGGCGGCCGCGCGCCGGAGCCGTGCGCGGTCCGCGCCGAACTGCTCCGTCAGGGCGCGCTCGTCTGAGCCCCGGCGGCCGGCTGGTCGGCCAGTCGCAGCCGCCAGGTCTGGGTGGCGGACGCGGACACGGCCCGCTGGACCACCGGTGCGCCCTCCGCCTCGCCGCCCAGGTCGAGGGCCATCCCGGTGGCGGCGTTGACCACGCGGAACAGATCGCCCTCCGCCGGTTGCAGCAGCCAGCGCTGCCACGGCTTCCCGTCGCGCTCCCACTGCACGACGGACTCGCCGTCGGCCGTGCTGTTCTTGCCGTCGAGGACCTTGTCCCCGGCGCGGTTCACCACCAGGTAGGTGTCCTGCCCGGCCGGCTCCAGCCGCCACTGCTGCCAGCGGCCCCGGTGGGGCCCCCAGACAGTGATCGGGGCCCCGTTCCCGTGGGCGTTGCCGTTCTCCGCGGCCAGGCCGTTCGCGGCGCTGACGAGTTGGAGCGGCGCACCGCCGCCGGTGAACCACCGGTCGGGCACCAGGCCCGCGCGCCGCACCGACCGCCAGAACGTCAGGCCCGCTCCGTACGCAGGCTCCCGCGGCTCGCACCGCTCCTCCGCCTCTGCCGACCGTTCGGCGCGGGCGCGGGCGGCTGCCTCCGCGCCGCCGCAGGCCGCGTACCGTCGCCACGGCTCCCGCGCCCAGGCCGCGTGCCCGGCCGGGAATCCGGCCAGCTGCGGCTGGCCGGCGCTCGCGCGCAGGCCCCGGTAGCGGTCGGCGTCGTACGCCGCGTTGCTCTCGCCCGGCTGCGCCACCCCGAAGGAGATCTCCTCCCAGTCGATGACCTGGTCGAAGCGGAACCCGCCCATGGCCGCGTACTCGTGTTCCGAGGCCCGGTTGTAGAAGCCGCGCAGGGAGCCGGCCACGTCCACGAAGTTCGGTGTGGCGCGCACCCGGTAGAGATGGCCGTTGCCGCCGAAGCGCTCGGTGATCCGGCGCAGCGCGTAGTCCCGGTCGGTGGTCGTTCCCACGTAGCCGGAGTCGAACCGGCTGGCGCCCGACGGTGTGCCCTGCACGTGCTGGTAGAGGCTCAGGTTCGGCGGCGGCTGGTCGGGGCGGGTGCCGTCCAGGCCCTTGGGGAAGACGGCGCCGTCCCGGGCGATCTCGTCGGGCGGCAGCGAGGAGGCGTGCCACACCCACTCCGGTCCGGACCCGCCTCCGTCGGCTCGGGCGGACGGCCCGCCGCCCGGCAGGACGGTGCCGGCCAGGACGACGGTGAGGACGAGGACGAGCAACAGGCGGAGGGCGCCCTTGCGGTGGAGGGCGGTCGGTAACGAAGTGCCGCGCACAGGAGATGACATGTCATCAGGATTCTTACTGCGCCCGGTCCGGACCCAGGGTCCAAGGCCACCGGAGCGAGGCCCGAACGTCCCGTCCGATCGGCCATCCGGACGATCTCCTTTCAACGGCGAAGAGGCCAGACCCCAGTGCACGCGCACTTTTCCGAACCGCGGCCACGAGGGACGTTCGGCCCTTTGATCAGGGACCGCGCCTCCATACAGTCACTCCATGCAAACGATCAAGAAGGCCCGCTTACCGCCGGCATTCGATCAGCAATCCCCCACTTGCCGACCGAATTCTGGGAGTACATGATGACCAGCATTCTTCTCGCGGACGAGAACCATTTGGTGCGGAAGGGCCTCAAATCCATCATCGAGGCCGGGCCCGGCATGCATGTCGTGGCCGAGGCCTGGGACGGGCACAGCGCAGTGGCCCAGGCTCGTCAGACGCTGCCCGATGTCGCCCTCATCGACATCGTGATGCCGGGCATGGACGGGCTCCAGGCCACCCGGGAGCTGCTCCGGCTCGCACGCCCCCCACGGATCCTGGTGCTGACGAGGGTGGGTGGCGCCGAGTACGTCGACGGGGCCATTCACGCCGGGGCCCACGGCTTCGTCCTCAAGGACAGCGAACCGGAAGAACTCCTCACCCATATACGCCGGGTGGCCGACGGAGCGTCCGTGCTCGATCCCGCGGTGACGGCCGGCCTGTTCGACAGATACACGCGTCCCGAGCCCCAGCCCGGTCCGGTCGACGCCGCTGCACGGGCCGCCGTATCGGAACTGCCGGAGCGTGAGCAGGAAATGCTGCAACTGCTGTGCTACGGGCATTCGAACGCTGCCATCGCGCGCCGGATGGACCTGACGGCGGCAGCGGTCAAAGGCCAGCTCAGCCGGTTGATGGCGCACTTCGCCGTGACCAATCGGGTCCAGCTCGCACGCATCGCGTACCACGCGGGGCTGGACGGCGGCGCATGAACCCACCGTGAAGGGCCCCCGGGTCGTTGGTGTGACGGGCTCCCCGCTCACGTCAACGCCCGGGGCCGGTCACGGCACTAGCGCAAGCGGACCCCCTCTGCCCCGAAACGAGCGGTGACGGCCTGGACCAGTTCCTCCAGGACCCGGTTGACCTCGTCCGTGGAGCGGGTCGGCTCGCTGGTGAACGTCAGGGTGTAGGTGATCGAGCGCTCGTTCGCGTTCAGGTGCGGCGGAGCGAAGACGTCGGACACCACGATCCCCTCCAGCCAGCTCGGCGCGGAGGTGCGCAGGGTGCGTTCGATCTCCTGACTCGGGGTGGAGAGGGGGACGATGAAGTCGAGCATCCTCGTGATGGCCGGCGACCGGTGGAAGACGGGCGGTTTCCCCGGGACGGCCGGACGCGTACCGTCCTGCCAGGCCTCCAGGTCGAGTTCGAGGTAGCACGGGCGGCGGCCGGTGAGACCGGCGCGGTGCAGCACGTCGGGATGGACTTCACCGATGACTCCGACGCACCGCCCGGCGACGGAGATCTGGGCGCTGCGGTAGGGATGCAGTCCGTGGGCGAGGGGATGGTCGCGGTCCAGCGGAAGGAACTCGGGGATGAGGTGAGTGCGCAGTGCCATCTCCTCCACGGCGCCGCGCAGGTAGTGGAAGTCGGCGGGCGTGGACCGGCCGCTCCAAGCGTGCTTGTCGACGGCGCCCTGAGCCATGGCCCACAGCACGGGCTGTTCCCTGCACAGGCCGTTGGGGCTGTGGGACGTGGGGATGAAGGTGCGCGTGGCCTCGAAGAGACGGGTCTCGTGGCATTTGAAGCGTTCGTTGTCGCGCAGCGCCGCAACGGCCTGAGCCAGGCAGTTGTTCTTGAGCAGGGCGTACTTGCGGTCACTGGAGTTCTGGACGTGGACGTGCCGGTCGAGGACGTGGCCCTCCGGGGGCGCGATCAGCTGCAGGGTGGCCTTGCCGTAGAAGCCTTCGGTGAACGTCTCGTAGAACCCGAGGCCGACCAGGGTGTCACCGAGCTGCTCGAGGAGGACCTCCTCGCGGGTCGGTTCGGCGGCCGGGCCGGGAGGCATGGCGGCGCGGGGCAGGTCGTCGTATCCGATGTGGCGGGCGACCTCCTCGTAGAGGTCCTCGGTCTCCCTCACATCCCAGATGCGGCTTGCGGGGACCCGGAAGGTTCCGGGCTCCTGGTGGGCGAACCCGTAGTCCGCCAGGCGCGCGGCGATGTCGTCGAGGCTGAGGTCCGTACCCAGGAAGTGGCTGCACGACTCCGCGGTGAGTGAGAGCGTCGGCAGTGGCTGGTGCCAGGTGACGGGTCGGTCGGTGGGTCCGGCCGGTTTCGCGGCGCCCGCGGATTCGAGGATCCTGACGGCCCGGCCCGCACCGGCGAGGACCGTGGCGGGGTCGCTCCCGCGCTCGAACCTCTGGGAGGCCGTCGTGGACAGGCCGAGCGCCGATGCGTTGCGGCGTACCGTGACCGGGTCGTAGGCCGCGCACTCGAGCAGGACGTTGCGGGATGTCTCGGTGACCTGGGCGGAGTCGGATTCCACGACCCCGGCGAGGGCCAGGACGCCGTGCTGGTCGGCGACCACCAGCAGACCCGGAGGAAGAGCGCGCGGCCGGTCGTCACCGGCAGGTGTGAAGTCCTCGCCCGGCCGGCTGTGACGGATGGTGATACGGCCGTCGACGCGGTCGGCGTCGTAGACGAAGACCGGGTGCCCCGATTCCAGGCAGGTCGCCCGGGCCGCGTCGGGCACGGCGAGACCGGTGCCCGGACCGGCGGCCTCCAGCCGGGCGCGGGTGTCCTGCGGCAGGGAGGCGTGCGGATCGGTGACGGTCAGCGGGGTCATGGTGTAGCCGAGGCAGCCGGGTGCCACGATGTCCACACGGGTGGGCCGGGGGTCCGTCTTCAGGATCGTAACGGGCAGCGGGGTGCGGGAGAGGCCCAGGCGGGCCGCCAGTTCCCCTGCGATGCCCGTGTAGCTTCGGTGGTCTCCGCGGTTGGCGAGGAACTCCAGGCTGACGTAGCAGTCCGCCGCGGTTTCCTCGATGCCCTTGACTTCCAGGCCCGAGGCGTCGAGGGCGCCGCGGCATGCCGCCGGGTCCTCGGGGAGGCCGGGAAGGAGTGTGCGCAGGCCGGCAAGGGAGATTCTCATGACACGTGTCCCCGGTGAAGGTGGGTCAGGTAGCGCTGATCGCTCTGGTAGAGGGAGCGGACGTGGGTGAGCCCCAGCCATTGGGTGGTCATCCGGGTCAGGCCCCAGCCGAAGGCGATGCCGCGGATGTCGTCCCGGTCGTAGCCGAACTCCCGCAGGACGGCCGGGTGGATCATTCCGGCTCCGATGATGGTGACCCACCCGGTACCGTGACAGGCTTCGCAGCCGTTGCCCTGGCAGGTGGTGCAGGCCAGGTCCACGCCCAGCGACGGTTCGGTGTACGGGTAGTGCTTCGGCTTGAAACGCAGCCTCACGTCCGCTCCGTACAGGCTTCGGGCGATGTCGGTGAGCAGCTGCTTGAGATGCCCCACGGTGAGCCCCGGCTCCAGCCAGAAGCCTTCGAGCTGGTGGAACATGGCCAGGTGCGTCACGTCCACGGCTTCGTTGCGGTAGACGCGCCCGGATGCGGCGGCCTTGATGGGGACGGGCGGGCCCTGGCCGAGGATGCGTGCCTGGATGGTGGTGGTGTGCGAACGCAGCAGCAGCCCCTGCTCCAGCCAGAAGGTGTCCTGCATGTCCCGGGCCGGGTGGTGCTGGGGGACGTTGAGGGCGTCGAAGTTGTGGTAGGCGTCCTCCACTTCGGGTCCCTCGACACGCTGGAACCCCAGTCGGCGCAGGACCGAGAAGCACCGGCGTTCCACCTGGGTCACGGGGTGCCAGGAGCCTCTGCGGGGTGCCTGACCGGGCAGCGAGATGTCGATGCGCTCTGCTTCCAGCCGCTGGTCCGTCTCGGCGCGGTGCGCGTCCTGCCATGCGTCGTCGAGCTCCCGCTCGGCTGATGCGGCGATCGCGTTGAGCCGCATGGCGTACGCGCGGCGTTCGCCTTCGGGCAGGTCGCCCAGCGTGCGGAACTCGGCTTTGAGGTGACTGCGCCGGCCCAGATGGCGGGTGCGGAGCTCCTCGAGCTCGCCGGTTCGGTGGGCTTGCGCCAGTTCGCTGCGGAAGTCGCGCAGCCAGGTGTCGAGGTTCATGACGTCTTGTCCGTGTCTGTCGGCGATCTGCGGTGGGGTGGCCGGGCCCGGCCGAGGAGGTGGACGGCCGCGGCGATCGGAAGCAGTGCCGCGCCCTGGACCAGGAACAGCGTGCTGGCCGACAGGTGATCGGCCAGTGCGCCGAACACCAGGGCGCCGATGGGGAAGACCGCGCCCAGCACGGCTTGCATGACGGCGAAGAAGGCCGCCTTGTCCAGGTCGGCGACGTGCCGCTGGAACTGGGCGACGATGCGCACGTCGATCACGCCACCGCACCACCCCGCCACCGCCATGCACGGGATCGCGGTCTGCTGGTGGGGGGCCAGGCCCGGGACGGCGAGCGCTGCCGCGCACAGGGCCAGGCATGCGGCGGTGAGCGTGGCCGGGCGCCCCGGCAGGCGGCTGCCGGTGAGCGAGCCGGTCAGCAGCCCGATGCCCAGGGCGCCCTCCAGCCAGGCCACGGTGGCGCCGCCGGTGTGGAGCACACGGTGGGTGTACAGCGGGATGATGAGGAAGGCGGCGACCGTGACCAGGTTGAACAGGGCGAAGCACCACAGGAGCCGGCGGGCGTGCGGATTGCGCGCCAGGGCCGGGCGCAGGCGCCGTTCCCTGGGTACTGCGGGGTGGTTGGCCGCGGTCGACGAGGTGCTGGGGATCAGGAGGCCGGCAGCGGTCACGTACGCGACGGCGCAGAACAGGGTCAGGCCGGTCATGCCGACCCGGTCCGTGACCATGGCGCCCAGCATGGCTCCGGTGAGCGCGGCGAGGGGCTGCGTCGCCTGGACGAAGCCCGTGGCCTCTTCCAGGTCCCGGTCCGCGACCAGTCCGGACAGGGCGGTGGTGACGCACGTGTCGAGGACCGAACGGCTGGAGGACAGGAGCCAGGCGCCCGCATAGGCGGCGGCCAGCGGGAGGGGACCCGAGTGGGCCCAGACCGCCAGGATCGCGGATGTCACGGCCGCGGCGGCCGCGGCGGTGCGCATGACGCGTCCCGTGTGCCGGGTGGCCACGATTCTGGCGATCCAGGGTGCCAGCACGACGCCGGGCAGGGTGCTGACGGTGATGAACAGTCCGGAGGTCAGGCCGCTGGAGCCGGAGGCGGTGTGGCTGATCAGCCACCAGGTGGTTCCGACCTGGAACATCCGGATGGCGCCCTGTGCCATGGCTTGGGCGAGGAGCAGGGCGGTGAAGTGAGGGGCGCGCAGCAGCAGGGGGCGCTTGGACGTCGGCCGGGGTGGAGCCGGCGGGGGAACGGGGCTGGGCATGGTGGGTTCATTCGGTCGGGGTGTCCGGTCAGCGGAGTTGTCCGCGGAGTTCGGCACCGTGTTGTTGCAGCAGGTGGGCGAGGGCGCGCAGCGCGCGCTTGTCCTCGGCGGGGTCGCCCCGCAGCGTGACGCCGAGGGTCACCGACTGACGGCCGTGGCCGTGCCAGACGTCCTTGACGGCGGCGTTGACGAGTTGCGTTCTCGGGAGCCGGCAGGCGACGGCGTGACCGGCGAGATCTCGGGGGTCGTTGGGTACGTCCCACCAGAAGGACAGATCGAAGGACCGCGCGTGGTGTCCGGTGTCGCCGTGTCTGCCGAGGTGCTGGGACATCCAGTCCGCGGCGTGGAGGCCGGAGCCCTCGATCTGGGCGAGGTCCCGCAGCCAGTCGTCGAGCTGTGAGCGGCTGGTGCCGAGTGTGTCCGCGAGTGCGGCGGTGGCGGCGAGGGCACGGCGGAGGACGTGCCCGCGGCCGCGGGACGAGGGCCGCAGCCCCAGTCCGGCGGCTCGGGCCAGCAGTCCCGTGAGGTCGGCGAGTTTGGCTTCCTCGACGCTCGTCGGCCGGATGAGCGCGCCCGCCGGGGTGCAGTCCAGTACCCAGCGGGCCTGGTCCAGGCACGCGGCGAGGGTTTCGAGGCCGAGGCCGACCCCGTAGCCGCTCACGGTGTGGTGGTGTTCGAAGGCGATCAGGTTGCCGAGGTCGCGGTAGTGCCCGTCGTCCTGCCGGATCGCGAAGGTAGCACCCCGGCCGGTGAGGTCCGGATGCCCGAATCCCCATCGATAGTAGTCCCGTGGTTCCGTGTCGGTCAGGATCGGCCCGCCCCAGGCCCGCTGCCACATGCCGCTGAGGTCGAGGTCGTCGCCGGCGACCTTGAGGGCCACCTGCTCCCGGGAGAGGCCGAGGACGCCGCCGAAGTACTCTGCCGTCGCCCGCGCCAGGTGGGTGCTGTCATCCGGCGGGGAGAGCGCTCCGAGCATCTCGAACTGGAGGACGTGCTCGGAGCTGAAGGCATCGGAGAAGACCTCCTTCAGGTTCTGCACCCGCACGCAGGGCTGGCGCACCGTCACGCCCGGGGCGGGCATCGGTGTTTCGTCGCGCAGGTACGGTTTGAAGCACACCACGGCGGAGTTGGTGAACAGGACCGTGTCGTCGGACCGGGGAACGGCCGGCTCGGGGACGATCGGGGCGAGACCCGCGGCCGCGAAGTGGCGGACGAACCGGCCCGCCAGCCCGTCGAGGCGGGTTCGCGTCCGGCGGGCCTCGTGCCGGGCCGGCAGATCCCTCGAACTCATCGGCCCGCCTCCGTGGTTCGTGCCGGTCCGCGGTCGGTCACCGCCGCCTCCGTGAACACCAGCCGGACCTCCTGATGTGCGCTGAGGTGCGTACGGATGCCGTAGGGGACGGTGAGCATGGGATCCGTGTGGCCGATGTCGAGTCCCGCCACGACGGGGCCGCGGAAGTCCCGGAGCACGCCCCGGAGCAGGCTGTCCGGTTCCGGTTCGGGCGGGCCCTCGGACGTGCCGGGAAACCTGCCGAAGCCGAGCCCGGCGAGCGTGTCCAGTACGCCCATCTGCCGGAGCTGGGTCAGCTGCGCGTCCAGTACCGCCGGTGACGGTACGGAGGACTCCAGCAGGAGGATGTGCCCCGACAGGTCGGGCCAGTACGGGGTTCCGGCCATCCGCAGCAGGGTGTCGGTGTTCACGGCGTGGACCGGGCCGGTGGCGCTGCCCGTCCGCAGCACGCTCGGCCCGGGATTGCGGCGCAGCTTCCGCGGCCCTCCGGGTACCCGCTCCCCCGCGGCCCAGTCGGTGCGCTCGTCCGTCCACGCCGGGGCGTACGTGAGCACGCCTGGCGGACGAGACCGGGTCAGGACCCCCACGAAGGAGGCCAGGGTGTAGTCGAGGCAGCCGCCCACTTCGCCGAACTGCGGCATCAGCTGGGGTCCCATGAACGTGGTCAGCCCGCACCGTGTCCAGATCGCCGTGAGCAGCGCGCACGTGTCGCTGCAGCCGACCAGGATCTTCGGGTTGGCGGCGATGAGGTCGAAGTCGAGCAGGTCCAGCAGTTGGTTGCTGTTGTTCCCGCCCACCGCGGCGATCACCGCGGACACGTCCTGGTCCTGCCAGAGCCCGTGCAGGTCATCGGCCCGCTGCTGGGCATCGCCCGCCGTGTACGGGCCGGTCCGCAGGGCGCCGGGGGCGAACTTCACCCGGAACCCGCAGGATTCCAGGAAGCGCACGGCGCGGCGACGGCGCAGCGGGAAGCGGCCGGCCTCATCGGAAGACGGGGACAGGACACCGATGGTGGCGCCCGCCCGGAGGGCCGGCGGAAGCATACGCGTGGTCATGGCGGTGCCTAGCCGCCCTGGCCGACGAAGGCGTTCTCGTAGTAGGGGTCCCAGGTCCCGGGCATCAGGAACAGCTCCGGCTGCTCTTGGTCGTTCTCCTGCCGTTTGCGCAGGGTCAGTTCCATGAACCCGAGATGGGCGTGGTTGCGGTTGAAGACGGAGCAGACGCGGTGCCACGCCTGCCTGACCCGGGCGCGCGCCTCCTCGTCCAGCATGGCGAGCCGTTCGGGAGCGCACAGTTCGTCCACGTAGGCGTCCACGACCCAGGCGGGGCGCTCGGTCAGGTCGCTGGTTTCCAGGGAGTAGATCTCGTACTCCGGCGGGGCCAGTACCTTCAGCCAGTCCTCGAGCCCGTTCGCGGGGACCTCGAAGCCGAGTACGTCCGCCAGGTCGTCGAGCAGCTCCCGGCCGGGCGGGGTGCGGTAGAAGAGATTGGTGACCGATACGTACCCGTAGGGGCGCAGGACCCGCCGGTACTCCCGCAGCGCCGCCTCACGGTTCTGGACGAAGGTGTTGGCGCCGCCGCAGACCACGACGTCGAAGGCGGCGTCGGGTTGCGGGATATCGGATGCGTCCCCGACCGAGAAGGAGACCCGTTCGGCTGTCTCCCACGGGAGGTCGAGGCGGTTGCGCTCCGCTTCGGCGACCGCGGCCGGGTTCACGTCGATTCCGACGGCGGTGCAGCCCGTGATCTTGGCCAGTTCGAGCGAGGTGAAGCCGGTGTTGGAGCCGATCTCCAGAACCCGGGTGTGCGGTCCGATCCCCAGACGGGCGGCGATGCGGCGGATGGTCTGCTTGCCGCCGGGACATCGGTTGGTCTCACCGATGAGGGACAGCAGATCGACGTAGGACAGATCGCTGTCCCCGCCGGTCGATGGCGTCTGCGCCTGGGAAGCCGACGGGCGGACGGTGCTCATGAATGCTCCATGGGTGGAAGGAAGAAGGGTCCCGCAGCAACGAGCGGCGCGTCAGGGGTTGACGTTGCGGCCGTTGAAGCGAAGGAGTGTCGGCAGGTCACGGATGTCGTTGTGGTTGGTCACCCACAGGAGGAACCGCTCCACCCCCATGCCGAAGCCCGCGGTCTGCATCGGCACGGCCTCGCGCATCCGCACGTACCAGGCGTAGTCGTCCTCGTTCACTTCGTGCAGGGCCAGGGCCTCGCGGACCGTGCCCGCGTCCGCGTGCCGCTCGCCGCAGCCCACCGTCTCACCGATGCCGAACAGCAGATCGGCACAGAGCGCCTTGGTCTTGTCCGTGGGATCAAAGGCCTGGTAAAAGGGCACGGAAAGATGATCCATATGCGTGACCCACACGAACTGGCCGACGAGCTCCATAAGACGGTGCTCGCCTTCCCGGGTCAGCGAACGGCATCCGGGGAATTCCTCGTGCACGTACCGCTGCTCGTTCCCGAGCATGTCGACGGCCTGGTCGAACTCCAGGCGCCGGAACACGTTTCCGCGCAGGGGGGCCTGTAGGTGGTCGGTTCCGCCGGCCAAGCGCTGGACGACGTCGCCGGCCTGCGTCAGGAACGCCTTGGAAAGGTGCCGGACATAGGCCTCGACCATGACGATCACGTCGTCCAGCCCACCGGGCAGTTCGGCCTCGCTGTGGAAGAACTGGCACAGGTGCGTCTCGTCCGCGTCCTCGCCCCGGAAGGACGGCATGACGTAATAGCTCGGGCCGTCGGCCACGCGGCAGGTCAGCTCCAAGGGGAACTGCATCGAATCCGCCAGATACGTGTCCACCCCTGCCAGCCGCACGTTGACCGGTGTGGAGTCACTGCCCCGCCCCATCGGGCTGGACACGGAACCGGTGGTGACCGGAAGGTACGCCGCGCGCCCGCCGGTCTGCTTCCAGAACTCGACGGTGGCGGTGTGGAACAGGTCGATCAGGAAGGAAACATCGCGGTACCACGGACTCCGGAGCACCTCCAGGAAGTGCGAGTCCGGCTCCTGCCAGCTACCCGGAGGGCACAGGCGGTCGGAGAGAGAAGTCAC
The DNA here is from genome assembly GCF_052244475.1 of Streptomyces sp. IBSNAI002. Taxonomy (NCBI): domain Bacteria; kingdom Bacillati; phylum Actinomycetota; class Actinomycetes; order Kitasatosporales; family Streptomycetaceae; genus Streptomyces; species Streptomyces sp. IBSNAI002. The sequence continues at coordinate 312,727 of NZ_JBQPXG010000002.1, forward strand.
AGTCGTCACCATCCTCGAGATCAGCGAAATGATCAGCGCTCGGGTTTTCCTGGGTACGGAATACAAGATTTCACGGGCGGAGATCTTCATTTCGGTCCGAATGGACATGACGCCTCGATCCGAGCTACCAAAGGCACGCACAGCCGGCCCCGCCCTGTGGTAATCAGAGGCCGGAGTGCAGCCGAATCCCCGCCGCGTCACGAGCCCCTGCTCCGGGCGAGCGGGCTTTTGATACGCGAATACGCCTCACCTGATACACCGCTGGCGATCACGGCGGATAGCGTCCGGATGTCGCCGCGGTACCCACGGACCCGGGCGGCCGTCCCAGTCCCGGAACCGTGCCCCGAAAGGGCCTCAGCCAGCCATGTGCACACCCGCTCGCGCCCCGCGCCGCCGTATCCTCCTCGCGACCGCCATCGCCGCGGTCACCCTGGCGAGCGCCTGCGGCAGCCCCCAGCCGGAAGTCGTCGGTTCGGTCCGCGTCACCGCGCAGAGCGGCACGGACCGCTCCGCCCAGCTCACCTACGACTTCGGCGACAGCGCCTACGCCCCGCCCGGCCTCGACGGCAAGCGCGTGGAGCTGAAGGCCTCCGTCACCTATCCCCGCGAACTGGCAGGGGGGAAGCACCCGTTGGTCATGCTGCTGCACGGCTGGGGCGACACGTGCGCCGTGGGGGACAAACCCGTCCGCGGGAAGGGCTGGCCATGTGCCGGGGAGGCCAAGCCGGTCGACAACTTCCTGGGGTACGGCTACCTCGCCGAGGCCCTGGCCGAACGGGGCTACATCGTGGTGTCGGTGGCGGCCAACGGCATTCAGGCCCAGGAGAAGACCGGCGGGCACACCGCCCGGGCTGCTCTGCTCGACAAGCACCTGGAGATGTGGGAGCGGCTGTCCGGCGGGGAAGGCCCGCTGCGGGAGCTCGAACAGTTCACCGGCCACGTGGACCTGGACCGGGTCGGCACACTCGGCCACTCGCGCGGCGGCGGGGGCGTCCTCGCCCAGGCCCTGGACGGCCACGAGCTCCCGCCCGGCGTGCACCTCCGCGGCACGCTGGCATTCGCACCCGCCCTGAACGGCATCAAGACCGACAAGGAGCGCATCACCCGCGTCCCCCTGTCCCTGGTCGCGGGAACCTGCGATGCCATGTGGGAGGACAGCAAGGTCCCCGTCGCGATGGCCGCCGGCAACCCGGACGTCGAACACCACGACGTGCCCGGTGGCAACCACAACTTCTTCAACACCGTCTGGACACCCGGCACCGGGCCCGCCTTCGCGACGGACGATGTCGCCGTCGAGAAGCGGAACCGTCCCGGCGGCCGGTGCGAGAGCACGAACGGCGCGGGCGCCGTCCCGCAGCTGGGGCCCGCCGAGCAACGTGAGGCAGCCATCCGCTACGCGACCGCGTTCTTCGACAAGCACCTGAAATAGCCGTCGGGATCCTGTATCCATCCGACGACACGTTGACCACTTCCGTTGATCCCCTGAGTCGGCCAACGACCCCTATGTTGCTCTAAGGGCGGGTTTTCCATCGTCCCCGACTTGTCCTGATTCACTGCACGGGGATCTCCGCATCGTGCCGGATACGGAGAGATCCCCGCGGCAACGCGACGCATAGGTGACCCATTGCTGACCCAGACCAACGACCACGCATCCGATCACACGGAGCCGTCGCTCGTCACAAGTCGCCCCACGCGGCGGGAGTTGGCCGGCACCGCGATCTGGTGCGGCTGCTCCCTGACCGTGCTCGTCGGCGGCGGATGGCTCGCTTCACGGCTGCTGCACCATCACCTCTGGCTGTTCTCGCACTCGTTCCCGACCCCGTAGTCCAGGTCCCGCGTTCGCCTGCGCGCAGGTTCCAGCGGGAGGCGCGGGCCATGACCGTCCTCGCGCATCCGAACGGGGTCACCGTGCACGACACCGGGGAGGAGCCGCGCCCCGACGGGCCGCCAGTGCCGTACTTCGTCTTGGAGCTGCCGAGCAGGTGCGGGGCTGCCGGTGGCCGGGCGCTCGGACTTGTACGCGGTGGGCGTGCTGCTCTTCGAGATGCCGACCGGCCGGGTGCCCTTCGACGGGGACGACGGCCATGTGATCGGCTACCGCCACGTCACGGAGGCGCTTCCCGCCCTGGCCTCGTTCGGGGTCCTCGGTCGGCCCCAGCTGGAGGCCGTGCTTCGGGGAGCGCCGGCTGGGCGCGCCGATGACCATCGCGTTCTGCCTGGTCCTGACCCCGGCCGCCCCGGCCCGCACCCGCCCGGCCCCTAGAACAGGGCCCGCACGGCGTACAGGGCTCCGAGGCCAATGGCGAGGAGGCCGAGGAGCAGGCGCAGGGCCGTCTCGGGGAGGTGGGGCTGGAGGTGGGCGCCGAGGTAGCCGCCGATCAGGCCGCCGACTCCGCAGGCGATGCCCAGCCACCAGTCGGGCGCGATGTCCCCGGCGTGCACCAGGGAGAGCAGGGCGAAGGTGGCGGCGCCGACGACGGAGGTCGCGAACGTCGCGGCCAGTGCGGCCGGCGCCACCCGGGTCACCGGTAGCCCACGGCCCGCGAGTACCGGTCCGAGCAGGGAGCCGCCGCCGATCCCGTAGACCCCGCTGACCACCCCCACCGCCACGGCGAGACCCGTGAGCGCGCGCGGCGACGGCCCGCCGGGGGCGGGGGCCGCGGCCGGGCCGGCCTTGGCCGTGGCGGCCGGAGCCGTGGCGGCCGGGCGCAGCGTACGGGCACACAGCCACAGGCCGAGTGGCAGGAGGAGGGCGGCAATCAGCACGCGGAAGACCGCGGGCCCCGGCAGCACGAAGACCCTGAGGGTGGCTCCGGCGACCACCCCGGGCAGGGTCCCGATCAACAGGTGGCGGGTGAGCGGCGACCAGAGGCTGCCCGCCCGGTGGTAGCGCCACAGGGCACCCGGGCCGGCGACGACGTTGTAGAGGAGGTTCGTCGAGGTGACGGCCGGGTTGGGGACGCCGAACACGCTGAGCTGCACCGGGAGCAGGAACACCGCGCCGGAGACCCCGACCGGAGCGGTCACCAGTGAGATCAGCAACCCGGCTACCAGACCCGCTGCGAGCAGCAGCCACCCGTCCACCGCTGCCCCCGCTCGAAGATCCTCTGGCCAGTATCGGGCCGCTCCGGCCACAGCGGCCTGCCCGCAACGCGATGTTCACGAACGCGGGACCCGGAATCCGCCGGGGTACCGGCACGCCGCCTGCACCCCACACGGTCCCGGCGCAGGATTCTTGACCGGTCGTTCCAGATAGGCCTATGATCTTCAGCATGGCCCGGACCAAGGAATTCGACCCCGACGCCGCGCTGCAGTCAGCCCTCGAGCTGTTCTGGCAGCGCGGTTACGAGGCGACGTCGCTGACGGACCTCGTCGAACACCTGGGCATCGGCCGCGCCAGCCTGTACGCGACCTTCGGCAGCAAGCACGAGCTGTACCTGAAGGCCATGGACCGGTACGCCGAGACGCACAACCCGCCCCTCCTCTCGGAGCTGTCCCAGCCCGGGCCCGCACTGCCCGCGGTCCGGGCACTGGTACGGCGCTTCGCCGCAGAGGCCACTTCCCCGCGAACCCGGCTGAACGGCTGTTTCGTCACCAACACCGCGGCGGAGTTGGGCGCGCACGACGACACCGCGGCCCGCCGGGTCGAGACCAGCTGGGAACATCTCGAAGCCGTGCTGCACTCCGCACTCGTACGGGCCCGCGCCCAGGGCGAGCTGCCCGAGCACCGCGATCCGCACGCGCTGGCCCGCATGCTGCTGGTCCTGCTCCAGGGCGTACGGGTCGTCGGCAAGGCGTCGAGCGACCCCGCCCGGGTACGGGACGCGGCCGAGCAGGCGCTGACCCTGCTGGACTGACCCCGCACCGCACCGCACCGCACCGCACCGACCGCACGCACGGAAGCCACCCGGCTTCCTTTTTCACGCCCGAATACTGGACTGATCAGTCAAGAATGGATGGACATGAAAACGGGGGAAACGACCGCCGTGGACGCCGCCGGCGGTCCCGCCGCACCAGCCCCGGCCTCCGCCACGCGACACCAGGACCGGTACCGGTACGCCTTCGCTCTGCTCGGCGGCGTCCAGGCCGTACTGATCTTCACGCTCGCCGCCATCAACGTGCCGCTGCCGCACATCGGCCGTGAACTCGACCTGGTACGCGCTGACTTGATCCTGCTCAGCGCCGCCTACGGACTGACCTTCGCCGGGCTGCTGCTGTTCGGCGGACGCCTCGCCGACCGCTTCGGCGGCCGACGCGTCCTCACCGCGGGCCTGGCCCTCTTCGCCGCCGCCTCGGCCGCCGCGCCGCTCGCCCCCGGTCTCGGGGCGCTGCTCGCGGCGCGCTTCGCACAGGGCGCGGGGGCGGCGCTGGTCGCGCCGGCGGCCATGGCCGTGCTGCGCGCCGTCTTCCCCTCCTCGGCCGCGTACGGCAAGGCGATGGCCACGTGGGGCGGGCTGTCGGTGCTCGGCGCGACGGCGGGCAACCTGCTGTCCGGCGTCATCTCGTCGGCGCTGTCGTGGCGTTGGACCTTCGCCGTACCGCTCGTGGCGGCGATCGCAGCCCTCGCCCTCACGCCCCGGCTGCTGCCGGACACCGCACCCGACCGGAGCAGGACGCTCGACCTGCCCGGAGCCCTGCTCGCCACCGTCGGGATCACGCTCGCCAGTTGCGGGCTCGTCGTCACCGACGCCCAACCCTGGTCCTCGGCCTGGGTGCTCGTGCCGCTGCTCGCCGGAGCCGCGCTGCTGGCCGCGTTCTGGTACGCCGAGCGCCGGGCTTCCGACCCGCTGCTGCCGCCCCGTTTCCTGCTCGACCGGCGGCGGACCCTCGCCCTCACCGCCATCGCCATGAGCGCCTGCGGCACCGCGATGGCCTTCGTGGTCCTCTCGCTCCACCTCCAGCAGGTGCGCGGCTGGTCGCAGTTGCAGACCTCTGCCGCGTTCGTGCCGTTCGCCGTCACGCTGATCGCCTCGGGCCGCGCGGCGGGCCCCCTCATCGGCCGCTACGGCGCCCGGGCCGTCACGGTCGCCGGACTCGCCACGGGCGCGGCCGGGCTCGCCGTCCTCGCGTTCACCGGACTCGACGCGCACACCCCGTACGCCTACGGACTGCTGCCGGGCCTCCTGCTGCTTCCGGCGGGAACGGCGGCCTCCTTCGCGGGAGGAGCCGTGCTCGCCACCGAAGGCGTTCCGCAGGGGCAGACCGGCCTCGCCGGGGGTGTGCTGAACACCGCGATGGAGTTCGGCCCCACCATCCTCTTCGCCGTCCTGCTCACGCTGGGCAGCGACGCCTCGTCCCTGGGCGCGGCAGGGGCCGCCTTCGCCCTCGTCGCCCTCCTGAACCACTGCACGAAGTAGCCCGTCGCAACCCGTCACTCAAGGAAGTCACCGAAAATGAACCGCTTCACCGGCAAGACCGCCCTCGTCACCGGCGCGGGCTCGGGCCTCGGCCGCGCGATCGCACTCGCCTTCGCCGCCGAGGGCGCATCCGTGGTCGTCGCGGGACGCACCGCCGCCTCCCTCGACGAGACGGTCGGTCTCATCGAGGCCGCCCACGGCACGGCCGCCGCCGTCACGGCCGACGTCACCGACGCCGGTCAGCTCGGGAACCTCGTACGCGAGAGCGTCAACCGCTTCGGCACCCTCGACATCGCGGTCAACAACGCCGGGATACTCCGCGGCACCGTACCCGTCGACGAGGTGAGCGAGGAGGACTGGGACGCGGTGCTGCGGACGAACGTCACCGGTGTCTGGCTGGCCATGAAGCACGAGATCGCCCATATGAAGGCCAACGGCGGCGGCACCATCGTCAACATCTCCTCGAACCTGGGCGCACACCAGCGGATCCCGAACGCCGCCGCGTACATCACCTCGAAGGCGGCGGTCACGGCCCTGACCCGCGCAGCCGCTCTCGACCACATCCACCAGGGGATCCGCATCAACGCGGTCAGCCCGGGCGCCTCCGCCGCACCGATGTCGCTGCGGCCGGGCGAGACCGAGGCCGACCGCGCGGAGCGGGTGAGGAGCGAGAACCCCCTCGGCCGCGTGGCCGAGGCCGAGGAGGTGGCCGCGGCGGTGCTCTACCTCGCCTCCCCCGCGGCCGGCTCGGTGGTCGGCGCCGACCTGGTCATCGACAGCGGATCATCGGCCTGACGGTTCACGGACCACGGGCGGGGGGCCGGGGTCAGCAGGTGACGACCTTGCCGTAGGAACCGCGGCCCCAGTTCCACTCCCACTGCTCCCCCTTCTGATACGTCAGGCAGCGGGAGTCGGGGCCCCGGTCGATGACCACCTTCAGGTGCATCGCCTGGTCACAGGTGTTGGTGACCTTCACGTACTTCTGGTGCTTCACGACGTCCCGTTTGACGCAGGCCGGTGCGGTGTTCGCGGCGTGGGCACTGACGGGGGTGACGAGGAGCGGGACGAGGGCCGCGGCGGCGACGAGGACCGCCGTGCGCAGGGCCGTCCGTACGGCAGTGCGCCTGATGTCGTCCTTGGTATGGATCATGAGGCCACAACTACAGGCAACCGCCGACCGCCCGACAGGGCTCCCCGGGCGAACCCCCCGAACGAGGTACGCACGGCCCCGCGAGGTCCGCGGAACCCGGCCGGAGCGGCGAGCCACACCGCACCGGCCTAAACTGGAGCCGCAGCCAGGCAGGCACGTCGGGTGGCCCGGAAGTGCCCCTGGCCGGCCCGGGAGGCGTGATGACCGTACCCTCCAGCCCAGCGCCCCAGCACGCGCAGAGTGACCCCGAGGACGTGCTCAGGCAGCTCGGCGGCTCGTGGCAGTGGGCGCTCGGCTTCGCCCTCGCGACCCTGATCCCCGGCATCCTGGTGCTCGTCTGGCCGGACGAGACGCTGCACGTCCTGGCCGTGATCATCGGCCTGCAGCTGCTGGTGGCCGGCGGCTTCCGGTTCGTCACGGCGTTCTCGCACAGCAGCGAAGGGGGCGGCAGCAGGCTGGCGGGGGTTCTGATCGCCATGCTCGCGTTCCTGGCGGGCGTGCTGGTCCTGCGGCACCCGATGCAGACGATCGGTGCGCTGTCCCTGGTCGTCGGGGTGTTCTGGCTGCTGACGGGAGTGCTGACCGCGTACGTCGCGATCGCCGACCGCGCGCTCCTTCACCGCGGGCTGCTCTTCGCGCTGGGCGCCCTGGGCGCCGTCGCCGGAATCGTCGTGCTCAGCTTCCCGGTGGACTCCGCGGTCGCCCTGACACGTCTGCTGGGCCTGTGGCTCGTCCTCCTCGGCGTATTCGAAGTGGTGATGGCCCTCGCCCTGCGCTCGGCCACCCGTCAGGTCCGCCGGTGACGACGCGGGGGGATCCCGCTCTCCGCTCCCCGCTCCCCGCTCCCCCGCAACCGCACCGCCAGCCAGGAGGGCATCGATGTCCCGCACCTCGACCACCGCGATGCGAGCCGTGCCCCACAGCACCCCCGCGGAGCGCGCGGCCCGCGGCAAGGAGGCCCGGAGCCGCTCGCCCCGGTCGCGGCACGCGGTGTACCGGCCGTCTCCGGACAGACCTGACCCGCTGGCGCTGCTGGAGGCGCAGTCCGCGGCGCGGGTACCGGAGCTGGTACCGATCCGCTACGGCAGGATGTCGGAGTCTCCCTTCCGGTTCTACCGGGGAGCCGCCGCGATCATGGCCTCCGACCTGGCCGCCACCCCGGACTCCGGGATCACCGCCCAGCTGTGCGGGGACGCGCACCTGCTGAACTTCCGGCTGCTGGCGTCCCCGGAGCGGCGGCTGATGTTCGACATCAACGACTTCGACGAAACACTGCCCGGCCCCTGGGAGTGGGACGTCAAACGCCTGTCGGCGAGCCTTGTCATCGCGGGCCGGGCGAACGGCTTCGACGACGCCGAGCGCGCGCACATCGTGAGCTCGGGCGTGCGCTCGTACCGCGAGGCGATGCGCGGTTTCGCCGGGATGGGGAACCTCGACGTCTGGTACGCGAAGATCGACTCGGACCGCCTGGAGGCCCTGGCCGCCGATCAGCTCGACGCGAGCGGGCGCAAGAAGCTGGCCGGCGCACTGGCGAAGGCCCGCACGCGTGACTCCCTGCAGGCCTTCGGGAAACTCACGGAGCTGGTCGGGGGGCGACCGAGAATCGCGGCGGACGCTCCGCTGCTCGTGCCGATCGCGGACCTGCTGCCGGACGTCGAGCGCAGCGCGCTCGAAGACCGGTTCCGGCAGCTGCTCGATCGCTACGGCCGGACGATGGCGAGCGACCGGCGGGCACTCCTGGAGGACTACCGGCTGGTGGACATGGCCCGCAAGGTGGTCGGCGTGGGCAGTGTCGGTACGCGCTGCTGGATCTTGCTGCTGCTCGGCCGTGACGGCAGGGACCCGCTCCTCCTGCAGGCCAAGGAGGCCGACACCTCCGTGCTCGCGACCCACGTGGGCGCGAGTCGGTACGACAATCAGGGCGAGCGCGTGGTCTCGGGCCAGCGGCTGATGCAGGCGGCCAGCGACATCTTCCTCGGCTGGGAACGGCTGGAGGGGCTCGACGGCGTGCGGCGCGACTTCTACATCCGCCAGCTGCGCGACTGGAAGGGGATCGCCATGCCGGAAACGATGTCGCCCAGGCTGCTGAAGACGTTCGGCGAGGTGTGCGGCATCACCCTGGCCCGGGCCCACGCGCGGTCGGGCGACCGGATCGCGATCGCCGCCTACCTCGGCCGCGGCGAGACGTTCGACCGGGCGCTGGTCGCCTTCGCCGAGGCCTATGCCGACCAGAACGAGCGCGACCATCAGGCCCTGGTGGACGCGATCCGCGCGGAACGGCTGCCCGCCCGAGCAGTTCCGGCCACCTGACCAGGCCTTTCGGCCCTTGTCACACGCCTGTGACAGTCGGCGGACACGCTCGCGACGTGGCCCAGTCAATCTCTTAACAACAGGCAAAACCGGGCATTCAGCCCATCTGCTTTCGAGGGCGCGAGCAGTGATGACCCAGCCGATCCGGCGGAGGAAATCCCATGAGCCTCACCCTCACCACCCCCCACACCCTGACCCCCGTCCCCACCGCCACCGCCACGCTGGCCCCGCGCGAGCAGGAAGCCCTGCGCCACATCGCCGCCGGCCGCACCTACCTCCAGACCGCCCGCACCATGGGCCTGTCCAAGCACACCGTCGACGCCTACCTCCGCCGCATCCGCGCCAAGCTGGGCATCAACACCACGGCGGAGATGACCCGTCTGGCCGTCTCCCTGGGGCTGTGACCTCCAGCCACCCCTGCATCACGTCACGTAACCGTCGTACCGCCGCCGACGATCACCCCGGCGTCGGAACGCGAACCGTCCCGCACTACGCTGCGGCCATGGTGACCCCCTCCCGCCCCGAGCGTGCGCGCCGCGTCGCGCTGGCCGCGGCCGCCACCGCGGTCGCGGCCCTCGCCGTCTGGCTGTACCAGGACCGGACGCCGCAGGGCGACTTCTCCGCCGATCCGCGCCCCTGCTCGCTCGTGTCGGCGGGGACGGCCGGACGGCTGCTGGACGGGCCGGCGGACGGGGTGCAGGCGAAGTCGTCCTGCGACTGGGCGGCGCCCGGCGCCGACAAGGGCGCTCAGCCCGTCCTTCAGGTGCAGGTGACCCGGATGAGGGTGCCGGAGGCCCGGGCCGGCTTCCAGCGCACGAGGCAGGAGTCACACGGGAAGATGGGCCCGAACGGGACGGACCTGTCGGACTTCGGCGACGAGGCCTTCTCCCGCATGCGGTATCCCAGCGGGGGCCGGATGGTCGAAGAGGTCTACTTCCGGCTGAGCAACGTCATTGTCGCGGTCCGGCACGCACCGCTCGACGGAGACTTCGACCGGGCCCGGGCGGGTGCCTACGACGTGGCCGCGGAGGCGGCGGACCGGCTCGGCAAGGGCCACTGACGGGCTGACGGATGAGCGGCTGAAGCCGTCGGACCGGATCTCCAGGAGCGATACTTGGCCGGGACCCCGCGCCGCGACGGGACGCGGGATCGGCCGACGACGAGGGAGCCGTACATGACCACGGCGCAAGACCTGCTCACCATTGCCCTGGAACCCCAGCCGGAGCGCTCCGTGGGACAGGGCGACCTGTCCCTGTCCCTCGCGGGCGCCGAACTGATCGACCTCCTCCGTGCGCAGGCCATCGACCTGGACGGCGATCTCATCGTGCCGGGCCCGCAGCAGGCCATGGAAGACCCGTCGCTCGACGCGGCGGCCGCGGCGCTCCTTCGGCAGCTGCCGTTCGAACAGGTCGAGGACTGGCTGTGGCGCAGGGGCCGCGATCTGGCAGCCGCTTACCAGACCTCGTTCGAGGAGGACGGACTGCTGACGCGTGCGCGGCGCGGCCGCCTGAGCCTCGGGGCCGAGCGCATGGAGCTCGCCGACACGCCTGCCCGGCGCCTTGCGCGGACACGCTGGGAGGAGGGCGAACCCGTCCTGGCGGCCCTCGCCGCGGCCGTCGGCATCCACCGGGGCGAGGGTCCCCGCGACGACGCCGACCCGGGCAGCGAAGCGGTGACGACCGTGCTGGCCGCCGTCAACGACGCGGTGATGGAGCTGGAAGCGGTGCGCCAGCGGCGCACGATCGAGAACTCGGCCTTCGCCAACGTGTGGCGGGTGCCGTAGGCACGAGACGCCACGTCCCGTCAGGGAGTACTCGACCGCCGGCGGCACTTCGCGATCCATCGCGGCATCGGGTCCCGGGCTCGGGGCCATGGGGAACGCTCTCGCGGGCGCCTTGGTGAACGCCGGGTACGCGACGACGCAGCGAGCATCGGGCAACCGGCCTGAGCCCCCCTGGCCCGGCTTCTGTCCGTTCGCGGACGGAAGCCGGGCGGCCGGGACGGCCTGGTCCGGTCAGACGCGGTCGGCTGCGATCAGGACGTACTGGAAGGAGCCGTCCTTATAGGAGTTGATGAACGCCTCCTCGATGCCCGTGACCAGCGAGGACGTGGCCCGCAGCTCCCAGTAGGGCAGGGTTTCGGGAGTCAGGTCGATGACGGCCTGCGGTACGAGTCGGTTGTCGGCCATCGCGCGCAGGTACTCCCGCCGGGAGTGGATGTTGCACTCGAAGTGGGCGTTGATCTGGGAGACCCACTTCGAGGGCTGGCCGTAACGCGGGTTCCAGCAGCCCGTGATGGTCACGTAGCGGCCGCCGACCGCGAGGATGCGGGAGTGCTCGGCGAAGAGGTCGTGCAGGTCGACGTACATGCTCGACTCGTTGTTCCACGAGGCCGCGGCCCGCCCGGTCTCGAAGGGCGTGCCGAGCATGTTGCAGACGCGGGCGCGCACCCGGTCGTCGATGCCGAGGTCGCGGGCACGCTGGTTGGCGAAGTCGGCCTGCTTCGCCGAGAGGGTCACGCCCTCGACCCTGCTCCCGAAGCGCTGGTGGGCCATGACCATCGAGCCGCCGCGGCCGCAGCCGGCGTCCACGAGGGTGTCGCCCGGCCCGACGGGGCCGAGGTGGTCCAGCAGGACTTCGGCCTGTGCCGATTCGAGGCGGTGGAGTTCGGCGATCAGCCGCTGCTCGTACCCGCTGTCGTCCGGCTTGCCGAGCGCGGAGTGGTCGACTTCGCCGATGCCGTAGTGGTGGTGATAGAGGCCGTCCACGTCACCGAGACGCAGGTTCACGGGCCTGGCCTCGTGGTCCCAGTAGCGGGCGATGTCCCCCTGGTAGGCAGTCGCCGGGGAGGGGATAAAGACGGAGGTAGTGGTGGTGAGGTCAACATCGGTCATGGATAGTCCCATCTTTGGCAGGCTCTACCAGAAATCGGGCAGGCTGTAGCGGTAGGTGTTGGTCTGGTGCCAGTAGTGGTTGCCGTCGACCCAAGCGGCCACTCCTCGCAGGAAGCGCAGCACGCTCGGGACGGGGCAGGCGAGGGCCAGGGCGGCGGCTTCGGTCTCGAAGCCGTGCATGAGGTCGTTGTGGACCTCGACCGCCTTCAGGTAGGCATCCCGGTCGGAGATGCCCTCGCGGTCGGCGATCACCACGGGCAGATTCAGGTGCCTGCCCGGACTGGCGAGTTCCTTGGTGTAGGAGTACAGGTCGTTGACGATGGTGGTGGCGTTCGCGGCGAGCGCGATGACCCGTTGCATGGCGGGCAGTGCGTGGAGGTCGGCCGGGAGTTCGTAGCCGCCGACGGTGTCGGTGATGGTGGGACAGGGGCGGAAGTTGTTGAACTGGCGCATCGCCAGGTACTCCCACACCTCCGGGACGTGGTCCGTCTCGGCCCAGGCCGCCTCGGCCAGATATCCCAGGTGCAGCCGGGCCATGTCGTGCCGGAACCGGTCGGCCTGGGAGGGCGAGGACTGCCGGACGAAGTACTCCATGGCGGAGCGGTAGGCGCGCCGGGGGGCGTCCGAGTGGAGCGACTCCGCCCAGTGCGGCTGGTACTCCTCCGTGGTGTGGAGGGGGTCCAGGGCGGTGTGGGCCAGCAGGAGCCGTCCGCCCAGACCGATGGGCGAGCCGCCGTGGTCCTCGCAGTAGCAGTCGTCGACGGCGTTCTCGGCGACCATCAGCCGCGTGGCGAGCATCAGGTGCTCGACGGTGGGGGCGTCCGGATGGCAGGCGACCATGTAGCGCCCGACGGAGAAGCCGTCGAACTGCTCCTCCCACTCCTCCGGGTACAGCTCGACCTCCTCCAGCGCCCAGGCCTTGATCCTGCGGCTGACCTCCTCCACCCGCGCGGGATCGGGCTCGGCCACCGGGTGGTGGTAGAGGCCCGGGACCGGATTGCCGGGCACCGTTGGCGAGGGTGCCGACTCCGCCACGGGCTCGGCTTCCCGGTCCTCCGTCAGGTACAGCCCGGCCGTGCCCAGCCCGCTCGGGCCGCGCAGGATCCGGTCGAGGACACCCGGATCACCGAAGGAGTCGGCGCCGCCCGCGGGGGCCCGTACCGGGACCGGTACGTCCGCGGGTACGACGGCTCCCGCGGCGATGCCGGGGACGGCAGGCACGCCGGGCAGGTCGGGCAGGTCGGGCATGGCGGGCATGGCGGGCATGGCGGGCATGGCATCGAGGTCGGCGGTTGCGTGGGCCTGGGCGTTCGCGAGGACGTAGGCCCCGAAGTGAGCGGCAGCGGAAGGCAGGCCCGATTGAGGGATGAGCCCGGGGTCGGGCATCCGTAACTCCTTGTGAGGTGGGTCGGCTGTCTGGGGTCCCGGGCATGCCCGACCGGTGGCATGCCCGCCCGGTCCGGAAGCCCCGGGGAGGCCGATGCCCCGGGAGGCCCGAGCCTGGGGAGCGCCCCGCGGCGGCCCGGTCCGCCGCGGGCCGGGGCAAGCGGGCGCGGGCAAGCGGGCGGTGGGCAAGCGGGCGGTGGGCACGGGGCAAGCGGACGTTGGGCAGCGGGCAGCGGGCAGGGAGCCGTCAGTCGCGCCTGCGCCCGATCTGTACGTTCTCCAGCACGCCGAGTGCGTCGGGCACCAGGATCGCGGCGGAGTAGTAGGTGGTGACCAGGTAGGAGATGATCGACCGTTCGTCGATGCCCATGAAACGCACCGACAGGCCCGGCTCGTACTCCTCCGGCAGCCCCGTCTGACGCAGACCGATGACGCCCTGGTTCTCCTCGCCGGTGCGCATGACGAGGATCGAGCTGGTGTTCTCCTTGGTGATGGGGATCTTGCTGCACGGCAGGATGGGGACCCCGCGCCAGGCCGGGACCTGCTGCCCGCCGAGGTCGACGTGGTCCGGGTAGAGTCCGCGGGCGTTGAACTCCCGCCCCATCGCCGCGATCGCCCTGGGGTGGGCCAGGAAGAACTTGGATCCGCGCCGGCGGCAGAGCAGCTCGTCCAGGTCGTCCGGGGTGGGCGGGCCCGAGTGGGTCTGGATGCGCTGCTTGTAGGCGGCGTTGTGGAGCAGGCCGAACTCGCGGTTGTTGATCAGCTCGTGCTCCTGGCGCTCGCGCAGCGCCTCGATGGTGAGCCGGAGTTGCTCCTTGGTCTGGTTCATCGGTTCGTTGTAGAGGTCGGCGACCCTCGTGTGGACCCGCAGCACGGTCTGCGCGAGGGAGAGTTCGTACTCCCGCGGGTTGAGTTCGTAGTCGACGTAGGTTCCGGGCAGCTCGGGCTCGCCGCTGTGTCCGGCGGACATCGCGATCTCCGCCTCGCCGTGCTTGTTCTGCCGCTGGAGGGGAAGCGCGCTGAACTCCCGGATGTGGGCCTGGAGGCCCGGCGCCGTGGACACCACGGCAGCGAAATCGGCACGGGAGAGGGTGAGCAGGGTGCCCGAGGTCTCGGCGGTGGCCGTGTAGTCCCACGTGGCGTCCGCGTCCAGCAGGGTGTTCTCGCCGAACTGATCGCCGTCGGCCAGTACCGCGACCGCGACCTCGTCCCCGTACTTGCCCACGGTGGTCTGGCTGATCCGGCCGTGGGCGATCAGGTGGATCCGCTCGGCGGCGGTACCGCGCTCCGCGAGCACCTCGCCGGCACGGAAGTCCTGCTGTACGCACCGGATGGCGAGCGCGGTGAGCACCTCGAGGTCGTCGAAACCCTTCAGCAGGGCCAGTTCGCCGAGTTCGCGGGGGATCACCCGGACACTGGCGCCGTCCTGGACGAATTCGACGCGCCCGTCGCCGACGGTGTAGCTCAGCCGGCGGTTCACCCGGTAGGTGCCGCCCTTCGTCTCCACCCACGGGAGGACCCGCAGCAGCCAGCGGGAGGTGATCTCCTGCATCTGTGGGGCGGACTTGGTCGTCGTGGCGAGGTTCCGCGCGGCCGCGGTTCCCAGACTCGACTGCCGAGGTGACTCCAGCTGCTCTTCCCGGCCGGTGTCAACGGTCATCGACGACTTCTCCTTCGCAAGGGCGGCGATCGGTGTACGCGCGATCTTCGACCAACGACGAATACGAACAAATATCCGGGAATAGGTCCAGATCCGTTGAGAACCGTATCCGGCGATGCGCATGTGACCCGGTGCGGCCGGTGGGATTACCTCGATGAGGTGATCTTGCCGCGTGGGGAGTTTGTCGGGGCCTCTGACGGTTCGCCGAGGTGAGGCGGTACTCAGGGGCGGGTGAGTACGTGCGCTCTGCCGCGGCACCGGGGTGGGACGTGACGATGGGGACATGCGCCACACACCGTCGAAACTCGTCCCCCTCGCGCTGGTCCTCATACCGATCGCGGCATGGGCCGCATGGCTGGGCTGGGACCAGCACCGTGACGTCCACCCCGACGGTTCGGTGACCGGTCCGTACGAGACCTGGCAGGTGATCGGGCTGCTGTTGAGCCTGCTGCCGGCGGTGTACTGGGCGGCCTCGCGGGGCCGTACCGCGCAGGCGGCGCTCTGCACCACGGCCGGTCTGACCGGCGCCGCCGCCTACGACTGGTCGGACGACTCCAGCGGCCTCTTCATGGTCGGTGTGGTCATGGTGATGGCGGCGAGCCTCGCGGTGACCTTCGCCCTCTCCGCCCTGATCAGATCCATGACGCGGTCCGGGCGCCGAGACGGCCCGAGGCCGCCCGGGCCCGGAGCCTGACACCACCGCCGCCACCGCGCCGGATGTCCCGCAATCTTGCCGGCGCCGGGCTACAGCGGGTCTCCCAGGGGCCCGTACTCCCCTTGCAGGTTCTCGGCCCAGTGCGCGGCGAAGTCCGGTTGCGTCCCGTCGGCGTCGGTGAAGCCGTATTCGCGGTACAGGCCCCAAGTGGCCAGGGCACGTCCGGTCTTGGCCATGACCTCGGGGTCGGCGGCCAGCGCGGCGACGGCCCGGCCGAGGTAGGCCGGGGTCTCCGAGTGGGCGAAGTCGGGGTCCCGGGCCACGCCGTCGCGCCAGTTGGCCTCGGTGACACCGAAGAGTTCCAGCATGGCCTCCGAGCGCAGGAAGCCGGGCGTGATGGCGACGGCCGCGACGCCGTGGGGCCTCAGCTCGGCGGCCTGGGCGACGGCGAGGCGGATGACCGCGGACTTCGCCAGATCGTAGAAGAACGTACCGCGGTAGCGGGCGGTGTTGCCGTCGGTGACCTCCACGACCAGGCCGCTCTTGCGGGCGACCATCAGGGGCAGCGCGAACCGGCTCGTGATGATGTGGGTCTCCACCGCCTGCCGCAACAGCCTCAGGCCGGTGTCCAGTTCCTGCTCCCACAAGGGGTGTTCCCAGTCGGTCAACGGGTCTCCGCCCCATACGGAGTTGACCAGGACGTCGAGCCGTCCGCCCTGCTCGGCGGCGATCCTGTCGACGAGGGCGCGGACCTCGTCGGGGCGGCTGTGGTCGGTGCGGGCGGGGATGCCCAGCCCGCCCGCCGCGGTGACCTGCTCGGCCGTCTGCTCGATGGTTTCCGGGCGGTCCAGATCGGAGCGTCCGCCCGTGCTGCTGCGGCCGCTGACGTACACCGTGGCACCGGCGGCGCCGAGTTCGACGGCGATGCCCCGGCCGCCGCCCCGGGTACCGCCCGCGACCAGGGCCACCGTCCCGGCCAGCGGGCGTGTGCGGGTCGTCATGATTCCTCCAGGTCGTGGCCGCGCCGGGGCGGCAGGTACGGGGACAGCACCGCGCCGAGCTCCTGCCGGAGCCGCTGTTCGAGGGTGCCCTGGCGTTCGAGCGCCCAGGTCAGGCCCGCACCGGCGATGACCGCCTGCACCGTGCGGGCCAGTGCCACGGAGTCCGTCCCGGCGCGGAGCTCGCCCGCCCCGGCCGCCTCCGCCAGCAGCTCCTCGACGCCCTGCCGCTGAGTACGGTGAACGGCGAGGGCCCGCTCGTAGAGCTGCGGGTCGACGAGGTCCGTGCACAGGAACGCCAGATGATGGGCGAAGCTCTCCGGAGTGGCCATCGCGGCCACCGATTCCACCGTCAGCGCGGCCAGGGCCGCGAGCGCCGAGTCGTACGACTGGCGCACTCGCCCCGTCATCTCGCCCGCGTCCTTCTCCGACTGGTCGGCGAGCGCCAGCAGCAGACCGCGCTTGGACCCGAACCGCTGCACGAGGGTTCCGGGCACCAACCCGACCTCGCCCGCCACGGCGGCCAACGTCAGCCCTCCTGGCCCGACCCGGCCCATGACCCGCGCCGCCGCTCGCAGGATCACCTCGTCCTCGACCCGTCGGGGACGACCCATCGCCACCCTCCCCCATTAATAAATGCTCGTTCATTCATTAAACCCCGCAGGGGTCGTCCCTGACAAGCTCCAGCGCCCCTGGAGCCGCGCGGTCGGGCTGGAGCCGGGCGGTCAGGCGCGGCAGGCGGGCCGGGATTCCAGCCAGGTGCGGGCGGAGTCGACCACCGGGTCTCCGGCGCCGCGGGACATGTTCCGGTCGGTGAAGTCCACGTGGACGTCGGGGGCGATGGGCGTGTTGCCGTACTGGCGCCCGGTCCGGTCCAGGTCCGCCGTTTCGGTGAGGATGAGGAGAGAACCGTCGTCGAACGGGTACGTGACGTTGCCCGTGGCGAGCCCGGCCGTGGGCAGTCCGAAGCTGCGGGTGTCCGGGCGGCCGCGGAAGGCGATCAGGGTCGCCTCGCCGGCGCTCGCCGTGTCGGGTCCCGTCAGGACCGCGACCGGCGGCTTGGGGCGCTGGAGTACGTACGCGTTGTGGGTGACGAAGTCCTCGATGCCGTCGGCGCCCGTCTCGACGCTCGGAGGCACGTCCTTCTCGATGACGTCCCCGTCGATGGACAGCTTCCCTTTGTCGAGCTCCCATGCGCCCTTGTTGCCGTCGGCGTCGACGAAGGCGCCGAGCCGGCCGTCACCGAGGAGCGGCGCCAGGGCGTCGAGCTTGGGCCAGATGGCCCCTCCGCTGTCACCGCGCAGGTCGACGATCCACCCGCAGGGCCGGGAGGCGTCGAGCGTGCGGACCAGCTCGGCGCCGGCCTGTGCGTAGCCCGGGATCTTGACCGTGGTCGGGAGCGACACGTAGCCGATCTTCTGCCCGATGAGGTGCCCCTGGGGTACGGGTACCGGTCCGCCGGTGCCGGGCACCTCGACGGGCGGGTCCAACGCTGCGGCCTGGTCCGGCCGCAGGAAGGAGGTGTGCGGATCGCCGAGCGCCTTGACGGCGCCGTCGATCGCGTCGTAGGTGTCGGCGGTGGTCCTGGCCCCGGCGGCTTCGGCGAAGGCCTGACGCCGCACCTCCGGCCAGTCGGCCTTGTGCCGCTCGAGCGACTTCTCCTGGAGCAGGTCCAGCACATGGGTGAGGAACAGCTCCGCCGCCGCCGACAGGTCCGTGGTCGGTTCCGGTGACGGAGCGGTGCGCGGCACGGCGGCCGGCGGATGAGCGCGTACGGCGGTGGCGGTGGTGGCGCCGGCGGAGCCGGCAGGGGCGCCGACGGCCGTCACGAGCCCGGCGGACAGCGCCAGCGAGATGGAGAGCAGGACCCCGCGCTTTCGCGTACCTGTGGCCACAAGGGCCTCCTCGGTGGGTTCAGAGGCCGCCCTTTTCATCGTCACGCCCGGACGGACGCCCGGCAAGCGGTGACCGCTACCCGCGGCGCGCGTGCGGGAGCAGTTCGACGGTGACGTGCGGGGACAGCGCGCCCAGGAAATCGGCGGCGTCGAACATCTCCCCCGCGGAGGCCACGCCGAGCGCACGGGTGCGGCCGGTGAGGACGCGGTCGAGCGCTTCCACCACGAGGGGCGCGGTGACGGCGTAGACGTCCTGACCGCGCGCGACGGCGTGGCGTTCGGTGTCACCCGAGCGCACGACGGCGTGGATGAGGAAGGTCTGGTCGGACCGGCCGCTCGCGTCGGCCGCGGCCGGCGCGGGCGTGTCGGGGGCCACGACCTCGCGGGCCGCCTCCGCCGTCATGTAGGTGGTCACGTCCGGGATGGACAGGTGGGTGGGCACCGTCACCACGTCGGCCATCGTGAACTCGCCGACGACGGAGCGGGGGCCCGTCGGCTCGGGGAAGGGCCACTCCAGGGCGGGCGGGGCGTCGGTGCGCCGCTCCCACTGGCCGCCGGTGTAGCGCAGCCGGTACCCGCCGCGCCGCTCCCGGGTGACCGCGCTCGACAGCCGCGTCCCGGCGGTGGGGTGCCAGCTGCTCAGCGCGTACGCGATGTGCGCCGAGTCCGCCTTGGCCCAGTCGCCCATCTCCGCGGTGGCCAGCAGGTCGCCCAGGCCTGCGAAGAAGGCCATCGCGGGTACGACGACCGCTCCCGCGTCGTGTGCCCGGTCGGCGAAGTCCGCGAAGGTGTCGAGGTTGGCCTCGAGCTCGGCCGCCACGTCCAGGTACGGGATGCGCGCCCGCAGGGCCGACTCGATCACGGGGGCGGCCGTCGAGGCGAACGGGCCCGCGCAGTTGATCACGGACGCCGTGCCCGCCAGCGCGTGGTCGAGCGAGGCCGGGTCGTCGGCCGATGCCACGCGGACGTCCAGCCCGGTCCCGCCGGCCAAGGCCGTCAGCTTGTCGGCGTCGCGGCCGGCGAGGACCGGAACGTACCCGCGCTCCAGCAGTTCCGCCACCACGAACCGCCCGGTGTGCCCGTACGCGCCGAACACCGCCACCGCCTGTCCCGATCCCATGAGTTGCTCCCCTGCACTCGGCTGATCCGCTGATCCGCCGGTCCGCTGGTCCGCTGGTCCGCTGGTCCGCAGCCGATCCGCCGCGATCCGTCTTGACCACCATCCTGGCGAGGATGCGGACCTCGCACGTGATCGTCCCCGGCTGGGCCGACACCGGTGTGGACCCGCCGGCCGAACTCGTCGACGCGGTGCGCGCGGCCCACGCGGCGGGCGCACGCGTGGCCTCCCTGTGCACGGGCGCCTTCGTCCTGGCCGCCGCGGGGCTGCTGGACCGCGTGCGCGCCACCACGCACTGGGCGCACACCGGGGAACTGGCCAGGCGCCACCCGGACGTCCGGGTCCACCGTGACGTCCTCTACGTCGACAACGGCGACGTACTCACCTCCGCCGGGAAGGCCGCGGCCATGGACCTGTGCCTGCACCTGGTCCGCCTCGACCACGGCTCGTCGATCGCCAACAAGATCGCCCGCCGGCTGGTCGTACCGTCCCACCGTGACGGCGGGCAGGCCCAGTTCATCGCCACGCCCGTCCCCGCCCCGGGCAACCACCCCCTCGGCGACCTCATCCCCTGGGCACTGCAACGGCTGGACGAACCCCTCACCGTGGAAGACCTGGCCCGTCAGGCCCGGATGAGCTCACGCCACCTGGGCCGCCACTTCAAGTCGCTCACCGGCACCACCCCGTTGCAGTGGCTCCACGTCCAACGCATCCGCCACGCGCAGGCATTGCTGGGGACCACGGACGACACGATCGACACCATCGCCACGGCCACCGGCATGGGCACGTCCACCACCCTGCGCCGGCACTTCCACCGGACCGTCGGCGCCCCGCCGGACACCTACCGCCGCACGTTCCGGTCGCGGGACGCCGTGTTCAGTGGCCGGGGGTTTCGAGCGGGCGGAGGAAGCGGCGCTCGTACCGCTTGATGCAGCGGGTTTCGCGCGCGAGGTCGAAGGCCGCCTGGCACTCCGGGTCGGACATGCTGTCCGACCGGTACTGCTCGTAGGCGGCGAAGCCCGGGAAGGAGAAGAGGGCGTAGGCGATGTCGCTGTCGCCCTCGCTGGGCAGGAAGTAGCCGTGGTGCGTGCCGCCGAACCGGTTGACCAGCTTGACCCAGCGACGCGCGTACTCCTCGAAGTCCTCGAGCTTGTCGACGTCGATCTCGTACTTCAGATGAATGGTGATCACCGTCCCCATCATGCCCGGTTACGCGAGGACCGCGGTGGCTTCGACTTCGACCAGGAGGTCCGGTTCGCCCAGTGCCGCAACGCCCAGCAGAGTGATCGGCTTGACCGGGTCGATGCCGAGCTTCGCAGCGGCGCGGCCCACCCCCTCGCCCAGCAGCGGCATCTTCTCGGGGCTCCAGTCGACGACGTAGACGGTCAGCTTCGCCACGTCGTCGAAGGAGCCGCCGACTCCCGCGAGGGCGGTGGCGACGTTGAGATAGCACTGCTCGACCTGTGCGGCGAAGTCGCCCGCGCCCACGGGGCGGCCGTCGGCGTCGCGGGCGACCTGCCCCGCGAGGAAGACCAGCTTCGAACCGGTGGCGACCGACAACTGCCGGTAGACGTCGGGCTTCGGCAGCCCCTCGGGGTTGACCACAGTCACGGGCACGAACGGCCTCTTCTCATCGGGATGAAGGACGACAGGGCGACAGCACAACAGGACCGGCACTCCATGAAAGCATAGCGTTGCTATGTATTGTGGGGGTCATGACAAGGACGAAAGATCCAGCGGTCCGCTCCCTGCTGCTCGACCGAGCCGCCCAGATGCTGCGGACGAGGCAGCCGGTCACGCTCCGCACCCTGGTCGCGGGAAGCGGGGTGTCGACGATGGCCGTCTACACCTACTTCCGTGGCATGGACGGCCTGTGGCGGGCACTGCGGCAGGAGGGCTTCATCCGGCTGACGGCCAAACTCGCGGCGGTCAGGATGTCCACGGACCCGGTGCGGGACCTCGCCGCCCTGGGGGCCACGTACGTGTCCAACGCGCTGGAGAGCCCAGATCTCTACCGCGTCATGTTCGACGTGGGCTTCGACCTCGAGGACGCCGGCGCCGCGGACGAGACCCTCCACTGCCTGGTCAGCGCCACCGAACGCGCCAAGGCTGACGATCGCTTCGGGAGCGAGGTCGACGCGCTGGAACTCGCGACGCAGAGCTGGACCATCGGCCACGGGCTCGCCTCGCTCGTCGCCACGGGCCCGCTGCCGCACCAGGCGCTGGCTCATGGCGTACCCCTGCTGACCGCACTGTTCACCGGAGCGGGAGACGAACCGGGCCGGTGCCGAAGGTCGGTCGAACAGGGCTGGGGACAACTGGCGACGCCCCCACCGGAGTCGATCAGTCCTTCGGACCGCCGAAATCGGGCAAGGTGACCGTGCCGTCCGCGGCGAGGGGGAATCCCGGGTTGTACGCGACTTCCCAGGCATGGCCGTCCGGGTCCACGAACGCACTGGAATAGAACCCGACCGCGTTGACGGCCGCGGGCTTGGTGACGGTGCCGCCTGCCCGTCGTACCGCTGCGAGCAGCTCGTCCACCTCGGCCTCGGAGCGGACGTTGTGGGCCAGGGCGATCCCGCCGAACCGGCCCGACCCGCCCGACCCGCCCGACCCACCGGGCCCGCCAGGCCCTCCGTCCGGTCCAGGCTCCACGCCACAGTCGCGGGCCAGCTTGTCCCGGTCCCACAGGACCAGCGCGAGCCCGCCCGCCTGGAAGAAGACCGTCTCCTCGACCTCCTGCCCGCGCCAGCCCAGGGCCTCGTAGAACCCCTTGGCGCGGGCGAGGTCGGAAACCCCCAAGGTGACCAGGGTGATGCGCTGTTCCATGCGAGCACACTAGAACGCCCGACGGGACGGCCTCCTCCGACACACCAGGCGCGGGCGGTCCTGGCCTTAGGGTTGCGCATCGTGACTGGTGATGCGCGTGAGCTGGTATGGCACATGGGAGAAGGGGCGGCGACCCGGCTGCGGGAGGGGGACCTCGACTACGTCGGGACGGTCGGGGGACAGCTGTGGGAGGGATTCCGCGCCGCCTCCGAACAGGCGCGGGCGTACGGGGACGGCCTCTCCCGGGTGATCCGGATGCTCGCCCTGACGCCCGGGCGGCCGAGCCTGGAACAGTTGATCCGGCTGATGGAACAGCACGGCACCTCCGTGAACCAGCGGATGAACGAGCGCTTCATCGCCTCGCTCCTCGCCGAGGGACAGCGACCGGCGGACCTCGTCGAGCTGCTGTACGCGCACGGGCGGCGGGACGGGCTCGACGGGCTGCGGTCCTGCCTGTTCCACGAGTTGCTGCTGCGCGGCGCCGACGTATCGGCCCTGCGCCCGACGGGGCGGTTCGGCTGGAGCCCGCTCGGGTGGCTCCCGCAGGACCTGCGCCCCTTCGAGACGGGCGCCCCCGTTCCCACCCGCAAGGCCGACGGCAGCGGGTGCGGCGGGGTGTGGACGGGGGCCACCGGCCCGGACCGGCTGGAGCCTGCGACGCCTCGGCCCCAGACGCCCTCGCCGCTGCCCGACCGGGCGACGGGCGATCTGCACGAGGCGATCGTCGCGGCGCCGCACGCCGGGGACTTCGGCTGCTACGGGGCCTGGGTCTTCGTCCCGGAACACCCGCTGGACCCCGCGCTGGTGCCCGCATTCGTGCCCACCCTGGCCATGCCCTGTGTCGAAGGGCTCGCCGCCGAAGGCCGTCCCGGGCCCCGCCGACGCGGTGTACCGGTCACGGCACCCTGGAGCCGGGATGCAGCCCGCCATGACGAGCGCCATGCTGGATGTGAGGAGTGCGACGAGGACGCGAACGGGATCGGGAACGCATCGGCGGCCGGCTCGGATTGTTTCTCGGGGATGGACGGAAATCCTCATGCCCGGAGGCAGCCATGGCCATGGCCGGAACGCTTCGGACGCGCACGTGCACCGCGCTCGCCGCCGCGCTGCTCGTCATGGGCGGCGGCGGTTACGCATACGGCCTTCCCACGACCGTGAGTGAAGACACGCTGGAGCAGGACATCGCCGCGGCAGCGGAGGGCGTCGACACGTTCTGGAAGAACCACTGGTCGGAGTTCTTCACCGAGTCCTACGTCTCACCGACCGTCCTCGGCCTGTACGACGGCACCGCGCCGGACGCCCCCACCTGCGGCGGAGAGAAGCTGGAACCCGGAAACGCCTTCTACTGCGTTCCCGAGGACTACGTGGCCTGGGACATCAACCTGATGAACACGGGCCACGCGGCCGGGGATGCGTACGTGTACTTCGTCGTCGCGCACGAATGGGGGCACGCCGTGCAGAGCCGCCTTTCCAGCCCGGCGCAGGACATCGGGCGGGAACTGCAGGCGGACTGCTTCGCCGGAGCCGAGCTCCAAGGCGCCGCCAGCCTGGACGAAACGATCATTTTCGAGGCCGGGGACCAGGAAGAGCTGGCCGCGGCGATCGCCAGCGTGTCCGACACCTTGCCTTGGAGCGATTCCGCCGACCACGGTTCCGTCGAGCAGCGCATCCACGCCTACAACAAGGGAGTGGAGGGAGGCGTCGAAGACTGCCTGCCCCTGACGACTCCCCGCTAGAGCGATCGGTCCGGCCGGGACGATTGACGATGCATCAATTCACCTTAGACTGCGTGGACTTGAAGACTCGGGGGGATGCGGTGGACGGTGATCTGACGCTCGGTCACGTGGTGGCGATCGCCGCGGTCTGCTGGGTGGTCCACTCCCTGTACGTCAGCGTCCGCACCAAGGTGCACCGGCGGAAACTGCCCGCGCCGTCGCTCGCTCCGGGCCAGGTGGAGATGTGCCAGGGGCAGGCGTTCCGCGAGATCTGCCGGCGGGCCGCGGGCCCGGGTCCGCACGTGGTGATGACGGACTACTTCAGCGAGCGGGGGTGGAACCGGGCGGACGTCATCGGGATCCTTGCCGAGCCGCTCAAGCACAAATTGATCAAGGTCTCGGGCTGGCAGTTCGGCGGGTACAGCGTGACCCGCAAGGGCTGGGCCGAGTACGAGAGCAAGTTCATCTGGACAGGAGGCGACGGAGTGCACATCTCCTCGGCATCGGGCGGCTTCGTCGTGGCGAACGTCAACAGCCCCCGAGCGGTGGCACACGGTGGGTTCGGCAACCAGACGAACGCGGGCGGCATCCCCCACCAGCGGCTGATCGAGGCCCTGCGTGCGGATGCGGACACCGCGACGTCGTCCGATGAGGCCGTCCGGGCGCGGGAGTACGCCGACGACCTGGCTTCGGCCGTCGATGCGCAGGACCCCGACCGCACGGCCCGCGTCCTCGGACGGATCAACGCCCTCCTGTCCAGCGCCACGGCCGCCTTCGCCCTGACGCGCGAACTGCTGCCGCCCGGCCCGTAGCGGCGGCTTCCCTTCAGGGCTGGTCCGCGTAGCGGGTGGCCAGCGCGGCGGCGCGGCGGTGCAGGGAGGTGCGCAACGACCGCGGGGCCACGGCTTCCGCGTCCGTGCCGAGCTGCCACAGGGCCCATTCGGCGTGTCGGGAGTCCTGGAACGTCACTTCCAGACGCAGCCAGTCGTCCGCGTCGGGCTCTTCCGCGCGGACGGCCACTGCCGTGTCCAGCAGGTCCTCCCGCCGCGCCGGGTGCACCCGTACCAGCACGGTGAGGTGGCCGTCGGAGAGGAACTGCGCGGAGCGTTCCCGCCAGATCCGGTCCAGGTCGACCCGGTTCGGCCGCTCGGCCGTTTCGGGGAGTTCCTCGGCGGCCAGCACCCGCGAGAGCCGGTAGGTGCGGTCCGCGCCGGACCGCGTGGCCAGCAGGTAGCCCCGGTCGCGTACGGTGACCAGCCCGATCGGGTCCACCGTGCGCCATTGCGGCGCCTGGCCCGTGGCCGCGTAGTGGATGCGCAGCTTGTGTCCGGCGAGCACCGCGCGCCTGATCTCGATCATCGTGGCGCGGGGCACCTCGTCGACGACCAGCCGGCGTGAGAGCAGGTCGGTCTCAGGTTCCACGAGGAATCGCCGGGCCGCGTCGCTCGCGGAGGCCCGGTGGCCCTCGGGCAGCGCGTCGACCACCTTCCGCATGGCCGAAGCGAGCGCCGAGCCGAGGCCGAACACCTGCTCGCCGCGCCCCGATCCGGCGGTCAGCACGGCGAGGGCCTCGTCGTGGTTCAGTCCGGTGAGCTCGGTCTGGAACCCGGGCAGCAGGGAGAAGCCGCCGTGCCTGCCGCGTTCGGCATAGACCGGTACACCGGCCGCGGACAGCGCCTCGATGTCGCGCAGCACGGTGCGGGTGGACACCTCCAGCTCGTGGGCCAGTGCGTCCGCGGTCAGCCGCCCTCGCCGGCGCAGCAGGAGGACCAGTGAGACCAGCCGGTCGGCGCGCATACGAGAACCCTATCGAAATACATGACAGAGGGTGTCGTGATTGGTTGGCAGGCTCGTCGATGCGACGTCGAGTACGGCGTACGTCCGCAGGCGCGGCGAATCGAACGGAGCTGATGTGGCGATGGAACGAACGGCGATCAACCCGGTGACGTGGTCTCAGGAGCTGGGGTTCAACCAGGGCGAGGTCGTCTCCGGACGCACCCGGACCCTGTACGTCTCGGGGCAGACCGCGATGAGCGGCGACGGCAAGCCCCTGCACGACGGTGACATGGCCGGGCAGCTGGCGCTGAGCATCGACAACCTGGAGGCCGTGCTCGGCGAGGCCGGCATGACGCTCGCGAACCTCGTCCGGCTCAACGTGTACACGACCGACGTCGACCTCCTCTTCCAGCACTACGGCGTGCTGGCGGCGCGGCTGGGTGCCGCGAGGGTGGCGCCGACCTCCACGATGCTCGGGGTGACGCGACTGGCGATCCCCGGCCAGTTGGTCGAGCTGGAGGGCACCGCGGTCGCGTAGCGCGGCGCGGTGCCGCGCCGTGCCGTGCCGTGCGGTGCCGTGCGGTGCCGTGCGGTGCCGTGCCGTGCGGGGACGGTGCAGCGGCTTGTGCCCAGCCGGCAGAACCCCGCCTGTCAAGTCCCGAACTTCCGGGACGTGAGGCCGGGCGGACGGGGAGGTGCAATGGCGATGCGGGCCGAGACGCGGCCCGCGTCCGATGGCAGAGGCCGGAGCGGGCCCGCCGTGTCGCACGATGAGGAGAACAGCCATGAACCGTCCCACT
This sequence comes from Streptomyces sp. IBSNAI002, assembly GCF_052244475.1. Taxonomy (NCBI): domain Bacteria; kingdom Bacillati; phylum Actinomycetota; class Actinomycetes; order Kitasatosporales; family Streptomycetaceae; genus Streptomyces; species Streptomyces sp. IBSNAI002. The sequence goes on from NZ_JBQPXG010000002.1 coordinate 339,268, forward strand.
CGGTCCCGGCGCTGGATGGCGTTCGCCGGTGTCGGCGCTCTGGCGGCGGGGGCCGTGCTGATGCCCTCCGGCGCGTTCGCCGGAGACTGTGACGGGTTTCCGGGTGGGGTGTGCCCGGCGTTCTCGGACCACCGGAAACCGCCGGAGTTCGGCGACATATGGTGGAACGTCAAGAGCGCGCGCACGGACGATCTGGTCGCGGAGGAGACCGGTGGCGGATTCAGGGTCCGGCCGCGTGCCGATCGGGAGAATCAGCTGTTCCGTTTCCTGAAGAGCAGCGAAGCGGACGCCCACCACGGCCCCGTCTACCAGATCCAGGTCATGCCCAAGGTGCCGCCGCCCGTGCCCGACACGCCGATGTGCTTGGAGGGAAGCGACGGCGGCCAGCACGGGGCCGGGGTCCACACGAATCCGTGTGAGGAGACGGGCAGCCAGTTCTGGGAGATCGAACCCCACCCGAAGGGCTTCTTCAGGATCAGGCGGGGAACGGGCTCGATGCGCTGCCTCGACGCGCACAACCCGCCCATGACGCCGCCTCCGCCGGAGACCCACCTCCAGGAGTGGACGTGCCACGACAGGGAGAACCAGGCCTGGACGTTCGTCACCGCCCCGTCCCAGCCGAAGGTGTGGGATCCCGGCCCTCACAACGACTTCGACTTCGGGGAATGGGTCGGCCCCTGAGCCCGCCCTTTCTCAACCGACGGGTTGACGACAGGCCCTAGCATTCCCCGGTGCACATAAATCCAGCCGCCGCCCGGAGGGCCGCCGACATCGTGCTCGGCGTGGGCGTCGCGGCGGCAGGCTGTGTCGCGGGGGCCCAGTACCCCGCGGACCGTTGGCTTCCGTTCGACGGCTGGGCCTATCTGCTGACGGTGGTGACGGCCCTCACCCTCATGGTCCGGCGGGACCTTCCCGTCGCGGTACTCCTGGCTTCCTGTCTGGGGTACGCCGGCTACCTCGCGCTCGGTCATCCGCCCTCGCTGAACTTCTGGGTCCCGGTGATCGCCCTGGTGAGTCTGGCGGCGCAGCGCGCACCGCGCGTGGCGAGACCCGGGGCGCTGCTGACCGCGGCGGTCGTGCTGTACAGCGGCCTGCAGGGAGGGGTCTCGCTGCTCCTGGCGAGCGTGCAGGCGGTGGTCGTACCCGCGGTGGCGCTGTTCCTGGGAACGAACCAGCGCACCCTGGCCCAGCGCAACGCGGACCTCGCACGGCTCACGGGGCGGCTGGCCCGGGCTCAGGAGGACGAAGCCGGGCGGGCCGTGGTCGACGAGCGGATCCGGATCGCCCGGGAGCTGCACGACGTCCTCGCGCAGCAGATGGCCGTGATCACGGTGCAGTCGGGGCTGGCCCGCTACGTGTACTCCTCCGACCCGCCCACCGCGCAGGCGGCCTTGGACGCGGTGGCGGGCGCGGGCCGGGACGCCCTCGATGAACTGCGCCGACTGCTGGGCGTGTTGAGGGTCGGCCCCGACGGGGAGAGCGATGCGCCGCCGCTGCGGCCGCTGCCGGGCATCGACCGGATCCCCGAACTGGCCGAGCGGATCGAGGCGACCGGCGTCAAGGTGCGGACGCATACGCAGGGTGCGGTGCGGCCGCTCGGACCGGGGCTGGAGCTGTGCGCGTACCGGGTGGTGCAGGAATCGCTGACCAATGTCGTCAAGCACGCGGGAGCCACCCGGGCCGAGGTCCGCATCCGCTACCTGGCCGACCGGCTCCTGATCACCATCCGCGACGACGGGCCCGGCGAGGACGGCGGCCAGGGCACGGCGCACGGCAACGAGCCGGCCGCGACGGCCACGGGATCGGGTCTGGGCCTCCTCGGGCTGCGCGAGCGCGTCAAGATCTGGAACGGCGTACTGAGCACGGGCGCACGGCCGGGTGGCGGGTTCGAGGTACGCCTCTCCCTGCCGCTCACACCGACCGCCCGGCGGTGACGGCCACAGCCGTCACCATCCGCGACCACGCCGTGTGACCGTCCGGACACTTCTCGCTGGTCGACTGGGTCGGCTGGTCGGCGATGCTTCGGGCGGGGGGTGGGTATGTATCGGAAATGGAAGAAAACCGGCTGAAAAGAGACGGTGAGGACCTGCTCGCAGGGCTGAGCGTGGACGTGAGCCGTCCGGAGCAGCCCGTCCTGCTCGATGCGGACGGCGCTCCGATCCGCACCTGGCGCGAGAACTACCCCTACGACCGCAAGATCCGGCGGGGGAGTACGAGCGGGCGAAGCGCATCCTGCAGATCGAGCTGCTGAAGATGCAGAGCTGGGTGCGGGCCACCGGAGCCCGCGTCGTGGTGATCTGCGAGGGCAGGGACGCCGCGGGCAAGGGGGGCACGATCCAGCGGTTCACCGAGCGGCTCAACCCCCGCGGCGCGCGCATCGTGGCCCTGGACAAGCCCAGTGACCGCGAGGCGGGCCAGTGGTATTTCCAGCGCTACATCGCCCATCTCCCGTCCGCCGGAGAGATCGTCTTCTTCGACCGGTCCTGGTACAACCGGGCCGGCGTCGAGAAGGTGATGGGCTTCTGCTCCGACGACGAGTACAAGCTCTTCCTCCGCCAGTGCCCGGCCTTCGAGGCGATGCTCGTCGAGGACGGCATCCTCCTGATCAAGTTCTGGTTCTCCGTCTCCCGTGCCGAGCAGCGCACCCGCTTCGCGATCCGGCAAGTCGACCCCGTACGCCAGTGGAAGCTCTCGCCCACCGATCTGGCGTCCGTGGACCTCTGGGACGCCTACACCCGTGCGAAGGTCGCCATGTTCCGGGCGACCGACACCGCGCACGCCCCGTGGACGGTCGTGAAGAGCAACGACAAGAAGCGCGGCAGGCTGGAGGCCATGCGCAGCCTGCTCTGGCGGGCCCCGTACGACCGCAAGGACGAGGACGCGGTCGGGAAGCCCGACCCCTTGATCGTGGGCAGCGCCGCCACGCTCCTGGAACCCGGAGAGGAACCCGCCGACCTGTCCCCCACCCCCTTCGCCGGACCGCCGTCCGGACCCGGACGCCACCCCTGAAACGCCTGGGGCGCGGCGGGTGACGTGCGGGGAATGGGCCTGTGCGGGACGGTGTTTTGAGAAGGAATGCTTTCCGCCCTCGAGGAGGATGCCATGGCACTGTCCCGGACCGAGCGTGAGCAGTTCCTCGCCGAACCCCACATCGCAGCCCTGGCCGTGAGCGCGGGCGATGACCGCGCGCCGCTGACGGTTCCGATCTGGTACGACTACTCCCCCGGCGGCGACATCTGGATCATGACCGGCCGCGACTCCCGGAAGGCCGAACTGATCGCGTCCGCGGGCCGGTTCAGCCTGCTGGTGGACCGGGTGGAGCCGACGATCCGGTACGTGTCGGTCGAGGGGCCGGTGGTGTCGACCGAACCGGCGGTGCGTGAGCAACTGGTGTCGATTTCCTCGCGGTACCTGCCGGCCGAGAAGGTGGACGGCTACGTCGACTTCGCGTGGAAGAACCACGGCGAGCAGATCGTGATCCACATGCGTCCGGCGCGGTGGGTGAGTTCGGACCTCGGCGAGGTGTAGCGGGCCGCTGGGCCCGTATCGCCCGCCACCGCCACCGCCACGTCGCGTCACGTCATCGGCGTTCGGCCGAGAGCTCCGGCTCCAGGCCCTCCCGCGTCACGGCCGTCCGGCGCCGCCCGGTGTCCGCCCGCCAGGCCCCGAAGACCAGCGTGGTCGCGGTGACCACGGCGAGGCCGAGCAGCCAGCCGCCCGCGACGTCGCTCACCCAGTGCACTCCCAGCGCGACGCGCGTGTAGCCGACGCCCACCGCCGAAACCGCGGCGAACGCCCAGGCGAGCGTCCGCCCGGCGCGGGGTACCAGGGGCAGCAGGACCAGGAGGAGGACGGCGCACGAGGTGACGGCCGTCATCGCGTGGCCGGACGGGAACGCGTACCCGGGCGCGTGGGCCACCGGATCGGGCAGACGGGGCCGCGCGCGCTCCACCAGGACCTTGACGAGCACCCCGGTCAGGGCGCCGGCCACCGCGGTCACGGACGCCCAGGCCGCGAGCCGCCAGGCACGGCGGGTCAGGAGCCAGAGCACGAGCAGGGCCACCAGCAGACGCAGTGTCACGGGGTCCCACACGAAGTCGCTGAGGACGCTGAGGACGCGTACCCAGCCGGGACGGCCGAGGGCGGCCTCGTGCAGCCACTCGGCCGCGGCCCGGTCGAGTCGGTACAGCGGTGGCCAGCGGGACTCCACCAGGACCAGGGCCAGGGCGAAGGGCACGGACGCCGCGGCGGTCACGACGGCGGTGAGGACCAGTCTCGCCGCGAAGGTCGTGTCGGGTCCGGAGCAACGTACCGGCAGGTCCCGCAGGGTGGTTCGCGGTCGCCGGGGCGGGCCGGCGCGGGCCGGGGCCGCTTCTTGCGCATCGCGGCGGCCGGACAGCACGACGGAGCCGACGATCAGCAGCGTCGCCGCGCCGTTGACCAGGCCGCCCGCCACGTCGGTGGGGTGGTGCATGCCGCGGTACACGCGCGACAGCGCGACGGCGGCCGGAACGAGCAGGGCGGCCGCCGCCGCGGCGTACCGCCATCGGCCGCGGCCGCGTGTCCGCAGCAGCACGATGACGGCCAGTCCCGCGTAGAGGGCGACGGCGGCTCCGACGTGTCCGGAGGGGAAGCTCGATGTCGGCGGCGCGCCGTCCAGACGCGGAACGTCGGGGCGCGGCCGTCGTACGAGCGCGGTGACCAGCAGGAACACGCCCGACTGCGCGGCGACCGACGCGGCGAGGAAGAGGGCCTCGGCGCGCCACGGCACGCGCGGCAGCACGAGCAGCGCCACGACGCAGACGAGGGTCACGCCGATGACGCCCTGCGTGTCGGCCAGTACGGAGAACCATCGGGTGACGGCGGTGAGCGGTGCGCTGCGTTCCGCGACGAGGTACCGGCCGGCCCGGTCCTCCCACGGCGACGGCCCCCGGTCGGCCTCCGCTCCGGTGAGCAGTGTGCCCCACCCCGCCATCAGGGCTGCCTGGACCGGCAGGAGCAGCAGTGGCCAGGTCCTGCGGGGCGCGGCGGGACCGTGTTCTCGCGTCATGAGGATCTTGTTGCCGCGGACGGCCCGATGATGCGCCCGGCCGGGCCGTTCGGTTCCGGTGGTCCTCGCGAACGTGGGCCCTGACCTCCTCGTAGACCGTCCGGTCGGTCGTCAGCCCGCTGTGGTCAAGGCATGCCGTGGTGCTGTTGAGGGCCCCGGAGAGGGCAACGCTGCCGCGCGGGTTGATGACGAGGTCGCAGGGTGAGCCCCAGGTGGAGCCGTCGGAGTTCCAGCCGTGGACGAAGACGACGGGGTCGGGGTGGACGGCCCCTTGGCGGTCCCCGGCCGCGGACGCGGGGGTGGGGAGGAGGGGCATGAGTACGAGGAGCAGCGCAGGCGCGCTCCGCAGCAGGTTCCTGGTCATTCTGGGTTTGTCGCGTGCTCCGCCGTACAAACCGCGGGAGTTGACCTCAGGCTCACCCGCCCGGGTGCGGGCCATGACCGGGCCTCGGCACCCCTGGAGGGTGCCGAGGCCCGAGCCGGATCGAGAGGGGTGTCAGGCGGGGCGGCCACCGAAGGGGATACCGGTGCCGTAGTAGGCGCCCAGCTCTTCGCGGTAGCCGGGGTCGCCGAGGTGCTCGTCGCGGTGGAACTCGGGGGCGTCCTTGATCTGGCCCCTGGTCCGGTCGACGAACACCTTCCTCTCCTCCGGGTCGACGCTGACGACGGTGCTCGCCGGCATCAGGACCTCCTTGCCGAAGATCCACGCGCCGGTGTCCACGACCAGGTAGGCGTCACCGACCTCGTCCGAGTGCTTGTCGACCTTGCCGACGCTCCCGTCGGTCGCCTCGACCTTGAAGCCGGTCAGGTCGGTGCCCTGAAGGTGACCCGAGGTCGCCTTGTAACTCCACACATGCTCAGTCACGCGAACAACTCCTCCGGTACGTCGGGGACTGCGCGGATGACGATTCCGCGCCGTTTCCCTCTTGTTCCGTACGTCGTGCGTTCACTACCAGCGGTACCACCGGCCGCTGCCGCCCTTGGGCCGGGCGACGAAACCGATCAGCCACAGCACCAGGACCGCGATCGCGACCCACCAGAGAATCTTCAGTGCGAAACCGGCACCGAAGAGAATCAGAACGAGCAGAAGAACGAGAAGCAGGGGAACCATCGTTATCAACCTCCAGACAACCGGCTTCCCCCGGATCCCCCGACCATGCGCGGGACAGCGGCGTTCGCGGCCGGGTGGCTCACAGACTGGAGATCTTGAGGATGTGCGTGGCGATCACCTTGAACTGCTGTAGCTGGCTCTGGATCTCGGCGCCGTAGTCCGGTGCCTCGACCGTGACGGGCCAGTCGGTGCCCTTGGCCCGGTAGTGGGCGGTGATCGCCTTGGTGCCGGCGAACCGCAGGGCGACCCCCTCCGGCCATTCCTGCATCATCAGCAGCAGGCCGTACGGTTCGAACCACGCGGGAAGCACCAGCGAGGTGAAGCCGCCCTCGCCCGGCCGGATCCTGTCGGAGGGTACGTCGGACTCGTACGAGGTCACGCCGGGCGAGAGCGTCGCGACATCGGGACCGGGCCTGTTGACGATCGCCATGGCCGTGTTCTGCGTCCGCTCCTGGAGCAGCGAAACGTACTGGGCCACCGTCGCGCCCTGATCGTCGGAGAGCCGTTCGCGCTTCATGGCCGACGTCAGAATCCGGGCCAGGCTCTCGTCGCCCTGCGCCGCCTTGCGGATGCCGGCGAGGTCCGCCTCGGGCAGGGTGATGGCGTCGAGGTCTCCGGCCATCTCGTCCAGGATCACGTCGTCGTCCTGGGGGCGTTCCATGGCGACGCTGAAGCTGCCGTTGTTGGGCTCCGTCAGCGACTTCGTCACGACCTCCTGGATCCGGGCGAGGTCCGGGTTCTGCGCCCCTCTCGTGTCGAGGACGTTCACGGCCAGTGCGGTGCTGTCACCGCGGTCGTTCGAGCCGGTGTGGGCGATGCCCTGGTCGACGAGAGTCCTGCGGCCCAGGATTCCTCTGGTGTTGATGGAGTGGACCAGGTCGATCATCGCGGCGATCCGGCCGACCTCGATGAGGAGCTCCTCGGGATCGTTCACCTCCAGCGCGGCGTTGGCTCTCGAATCCTTGAGGTACGCCAGTACGCGCCGGCCGGTGGGTTCGAGGAGGTGGTCCAGGTCGCTCTCCTGGATCAGGCGGGCGGGGTCGTCCACCTGCGCGCCTTTCATCGTGACCGTTCGCTGGACCGCCTCGGGCGGCGAGGCGGGCATCGCGTGCCGCTCGGCCGGAGCGGGGGCCGTGGTGTGGAGGGGCGGCGGCCCGGAGGTCACCCGCGTCGCGGTGGCCTCCGCTTCGCGTTCGAAGCGGTCCGAGGGGTCCGATACGCGCAGCCCGTCGCCGTTGTCCGTCCCGGCGACCGGGCCGCGACGCTGCTGGATGACGTGGGTCAGCTCGTGGGCGAGGGTGTGCCGGTCCGCCCCACCGTCGCCGATGACGACATGACTGCCGGAGGTGTAGGCGCGGGCGCCCACCGCGGCGGCTGACGCCCGCGCGGCAGCGTCGTCGTGGACGCGCACGTCCGAGAAGTCGGCGCCGAGGCGGGCTTCCATGTCCGTGCGGGTCGTGTCGTCCAGGGGGCGACCCCCGCTGCGCAGGACGTCGTGGACCGCGGAGCGCTGCACGGTGACCCGTTCCTGCTGATCGTGACCGCAGCCGGGGCCGTGCCGGTGTTCCTGCCGGGCGCCGCGATGCCCGGAGCGGCGCAGGAGCTGCACGACGGCGGCGTTCCCCGACGCGCCTTGCATGGCCAGCAGCCGCTGCTGCGGCAGCCCTCCTCCGGAACGCTCACGCTGCGCCCGGTGAGCTGCCTTGGCCTCGGCGGTTTCGTTGTTCTCGCGCTCGCGCATCCGGTTCCGTCTCTCCTGCGATCATGCACCGGTTACCTGACTACCCGATAACCGCAGGGGGCGGAAGGCGCTTCCGGTCGGACGGTCACCCGGTCGCCCGGTCGCCCGCGCGAATGCTCAGTCCCCGAAGTAGGCCTTGGCGACGGCGTAGGTGTCCTCGTACAGGTGGTAGCGGGTGGTCCGCCCGTCGCGGACCGTGGCGTGCAGGGCGAACGCGGTGTCGATGTCCCGGCCCGTCTTCTTCACCTCGGAGACCATGTGTCCGATGAGCACCACGTCGTCGCCCTCGGCGATGACCTGGCGCAGCTCGAAGGCCCTGGCCCGCACATGGGTCCGCAGCAGCTCGAAGAACGTCCGCATGCCCTCGGCCGAATCGGCTTCCGGTACCCACGGGATGCCCGGCGGGTGCGGGATCGAGAACGACACCGAGTCGGCGAACAACGCCGCCGCCTCCGCGCTCCTGCCCTCGGCTAGCAGCGGGAAGAGGCGCTGCACCGTCTGCGCCGGCGACTCCGTCGTCATGGTGACCGCTAGATCACGTTGTGCGAGAAGAAGCCGTGAGGGCAATGGGCGCAGGTGCCGTCATCGCCTTCGGACCATCCCTCGCACCCGAAGCAGGCCAGGCAGTTGAGCGTGTCCATGCCCACCGGCAGACCCGCGCTCTCCAGCCGGGAACGGGCCGTTCTGCGCACCTCGTCCAGTTGGTTCTGCGCCTTCTCGAGGTCGTCCGAGTTCTCCTTGAGCGCACGCTTCTGCGCATCGGTCAGGTCGGTGTTGATGCCCACTGTCTTCCCTCGTTTCGCAGTCGAAGCTCCGCTACTACGCCCATTGTCATCCGAGCGAGGTGGGCGAGCACCTCGCGCCACGACGTGATGCGTACGCTGTTCTCAGATTGGAGTACAGTGTGCGCATGCCTCCGGGCAGGCACTCGGTCGCGATGACGCGGCGGGTGCGCGGAGCAACCCGGCCCGCCACGGGGGTCGGGCCGGGTCGCTTCGCGCATCCGCCTCCACAGCTCAACTACCCCCTGTCGTACGGATAGTTGGCTTCGCCTGAGGACCACAGGGCGCTGTTGGGCGTACAGGGTGCGGGAGGGGGGCGCCTCGTACGCTCGACGCGCACAACGTACGCACAACAGGGGGTCCACATCATGGCAGCGAAGGCGAACACCCAGTCCATCCCGTCCGTGTGGGCGCGCCCCCAGGAGGCGCCGACTCAGCCCGCACTCAGCCGTGCGGTGATCGTGCGCGAGACGATCGCGATGCTCGACGAGGAGGGCATCGAGGCGCTCAGCATGCGCAAGCTCGGAGCCCGGCTGAACGCCGGTGCGACCTCCCTCTACCGTCATGTCGCCCTCAAGGACGAGCTGATGGAACTCGCCGTGGACGAGGTGCTCGCGGAGATCGTCCGCTCTCCGGCCGACAGCGCCGACTGGCGCGCGGCCGTCACCCAGCTCGCCGTCACCTTCCGCGCGACGGCCCTCCGCCACCCCTGGATGTGCGCGGTACTGGGCCAGGCGGGCCTCGCGTACCTGGGACCCAATCTGACGGCCATCTCCGAGCGGCTGGGTGCCCTGTTCAGCGCCGCCGGCTTCCCGGAGCCGCACGGCGCGATCGACGTCGTGTACTCCTACGTCATCGGCGTGACCACGACCGAGTCGGCGTGGCTGACCACTGTCGTCCGCTCCGGACGGACCGAGGCCGAGTTCATCGCCCAGCTCGTCCGCGCCTCGCAGCAGACGGGCGAGCACGCGGGCACGGCCGCGGACGCGGACACCGACACGGTGAATCCCAGCGGGATCCGCGACGCGAAGTTCGCGTACGGCCTTGAGGTGGTCCTCGACGGTCTGGCCCTTCGACTGACCCGCTGACGGCCTCGGTGGCTTCCGTGCCTCAGTGCTGGATCAGGCCGCCGACCGGGACCGCAGCGACGTGGCCGGTCGCCGGAAGGGCCTGCGCGAGGGCGAGGCCGACGTCGACCAGCGATGAGCGGCGCAGTCCTGCGACATCGGGGATCCGGGTCCACACGCACTCGGCGATTTCATCGTCCGGATCGGGCCGGAGTGGGCCGCCGATGATGCGGAGCCGGTAGAAGACGCCGACGTTCTGGTGGTCAGGCCCGCCGGGGACGGTGCGTTCGGCTGCGGGGATCACCCTCGAATCCACGCCCAGCAGCCGTTCGACCACCCCGTCGCAGCCGGTCTCCTCGGCGACCTCTCGGATCACCGCGTCGATCGGGTCCTCCCCCTGCTCGACCCGGCCGCCCGGAAGCGTCCACGTGACCTCGCCCTTCGACGAGACGTGGCAGGCGAGCAGCACGCGCCCGTCCTCGATGCACACGGCGTACGCCGCCAGCCTCAGACTCACTCCGGTACCCCCCTTCGCCCGCTGGATGTTAGCCGAACGGCCAGGCTCCGGACGGAGGACCACGGAGACGCAACAGCTCACAGCGCCTGCTCTGCCGCCTTGTCCATGAACTCCTGCAGCGAGGCCAGTTGACGCCGGACCGCCTCCTCGAACTCCGCGTCGACCTTCCGCGCGTCGACGCCCTCGGGGCTCTTGCCGTACCAGGAGGTCGCGATCTCACCCACGCGGGCGGACAGGGCGTCGAGTTTCTCGAGGCCGCTCCTGGCGTCCTCCGGCGCGACGAGGCGCGCGGTCGTGAGGGACCGGATGACGTCCGTGTTGGCCGGTGCGTACTTGTCCTCGAACTGGCGCCGCCGCTCTTCCGGGGTCCTGGCCCGGTCGAAGCTGATGTTCAACAGCTGGGCGGCCTGCTGCACGTACTTGCTGGTGCTCGCCGCGAGCTCGACGTACGCGGTCCGCCGGATGTCCGCCCGTCGTGCGTCGGCCTCGCCGCGGTGGGTGTCCTTGGCTTCGAGGTAGCCGAGCAGGCTCCCGGTGAGACCGGCCACGGCGCCGATCAGGGTGCCCGCGAGCGCGGCGAAGACGGGCCCCCGCCCGCGTGACCGCTCCCTGGCGGTGCCGTCACCCGCGTCATCCCGCCTCTGCGTCATGCAATACCCGTACCGCGGCCGGACGGTCCCGGCACACCGAACCACCTGTTCGAACGAACGCGGCGACGCGGACGGCCTGCGGCCGGGTGGCCCACACCGGTACGGCGTGTCCGCCGTCGCACGGCAGGGGCGGGCCGGATCCGCTGCCTACCGTGGCCTCATGAGCACACGTCCAGCGCTGCCGTCGGCCGGGTACGGGATCCGGTGCGCCCGGCCCGCCGAGTCCGCGGCGATCGCCGCGCTCCTGGCCCGCGCCTTCGCCGACGACCCGGTCATGGCGTGGATGATCCCCGGCGCCACCGACCGGGAACTCCGGATCGCCCGCTACTTCAAGCTGGCCCAAGGGCAGCAGCGGCCGCGGGCGGGCGGCGTACGGGTCGCCGCGACCGGCGACGGTCGGCTGCTGGCGGCCGCGCTGTGGTCGGGGCCCGGGCGCTGGGAGTCCTCCGCGGTCCGGGAGCTGGCGGTGCTCCCCCGCTACGCCCGCATCTTCGGCGTCGGCGGGTTGCAACGGGCCGCCGGGGTCCAGAACGCCCTGCACGAGGCCCATCCGGACACACCGCACTGGTACCTGCCGTCCGTCGGAACGGACCCGGGGCTCCAGGGGACGGGAGTCGGTTCGGCCCTGCTGCGCCAGCAGCTGGCCGGCTGCGACCGGCTCGGACAGCCCGCCTATCTGGAGTCCAGCAAGGTCTCCAACATCGCCTTCTACGAAGGGCTGGGCTTCCGGGTCACCGGGGAGCTCCCGCTCCCGGAGGGCGGTCCGACCCTCTGGCCCATGTGGCGCGACCCCGTACCCGCGGCCGGAGCCCACGGCTGAGCACCGTCCGCCCACCGGCCTGCCGGAGCGGGGGGCCGCACCAGGTGCCGTTGTGGTTCGCGTGGGATGGTCGCGCGGTGTGGATGTGCACCGGCTCGACCTCGGCGACCGCGCGGAAACGTCCTCCAGGAACCGCGGGTGCGCCTCGCCCTGCCGGACACGTTCGACGTGCTGCTCCTGCAGGGCGAGGCGCAGCGCTTCGACGACCAGGACGTGCCCCGGGACGCGGCGGACGCGTTCGCCGCCACGTTCGGGCGGGACCCGCGGACGGAGGACCGGCCCTGTCTGTACATCTGCGTGGCCCCGAAGACCGTACGCGCCTGGCGGGGCGAGGCCGAGCTGCGGGGCCGGGTCATCATGCGCGACGGAGCGTGGCTGGACTGACGCGACGGGTCAGAGCGGGAGGTCCTCGGTCCAGGCTCGGAGCTTCTCCGGGTTGCGGATCGCCCAGATGTGGGTGATGCGGCCGTCGTGGATGTCGAAGGCGGCGACGGTCGCGGGGGCGCCGTTGTGCTGGGCGACGAGCCCCGGGCGGCCGTTGACCGTCCTTTCCACGAGCGTCAGCCCGGGGGCCTTGTCGGCGATGTGGATCAGGTACTGGGCGATGTTCCTGCCGCCTTCGACCGGGCGCAGCACGGTGCCGACCATGCCGCCGCCGTCGGCGGTCATCAGGGCGTCGGGGTCGAGGATGCCGACGAGGGCCTCGACGTCCTTGGACTCCCAGGCCTCCTTCAGGTTCCGTACGAGACCGGCGTGCCGGGCTGCCGGGGCGGCCGGTGTGCGGGCGGAGCCGACGCGCCGGCGGGCCGAGGACGCCAGCTGGCGGCAGGCCGCGGGGGTCCGGCCGACGATCTCGGCGACCTCGGTGAAGGGGTAGCGGAAGACGTCGTGGAGGATGAACGCCACGCGCTCGGCCGGTGTCATCGACTCCAGTACGACGAGGAAGGCCATGTTGACCGACTCGTCGAGGGTGACCTGGTCGGCGGGGTCGGCCGGCCTGGCCCCGGCTCCGCCGGCCCGCCCGCTGATCCACTCCGTACGGTCGGGCAGCGGTTCGGGGATCCACGCGCCGACGTAGCGCTCGCGCCGGACCCGTGCCGAGCCGAGCACGTCCAGGCAGACGCGGCCGGCGACGGTCGTCAGCCAGGCGCCGGGCGAGGCGATGGCCTCCTGCTGCTGCCGGGACATCGCGTACCAGCGGGTGTAGGTCTCCTGGACGGCGTCCTCGGCCTCGGCGAGCGAGCCGAGCAGCCGGTAGGCCAGATTGATCAGCTGCCGCCGCTCGGCGACGACCGCGCTCAGGTCCGGCTCGGACGGGTCGTGTCCCGGGTCTGACGGGGTGTTCATGCTCGTGGCCACTGCCTGGTTCTCCTCGTGCGCTGTCGGTCTCGGTGTCGCTGTCGCTGTCGGTCTCGCTCTTTCGACGAAACACGGGACCGGGCTGTGAGGTCGGTGTTCGCCTGACATTTCGCGGGCCTGCGTCGTCGGATGGGCAGGACCCCACCGATCCACCGCCGCGAGGCAGAACAGAGGCAGACATCATGGCCCTGCGAACGACCACAGCACCGGGCAGATTCACGTTCCTGTACGTCGCGATCGCCCTGCAAACCCTGACCCTCCTCTTCCAGGCGGTCACGGCCGGACTGCTGCTGGCCACGCCGTACGGCGGGCTGCTGCACGACGTCGGATCGCGCGTGATGTACGGGGCGTCCATGCTGTACGTGCTCGCCGCGGTCCTGGCCTGGCGGCCGGGCGGCGGCTCGCCGCGCCCCGTCCTGTACGCGACCGGGTTCCTCGTCCTGGCCTCGGTTCAAGTGGTGTTGGGCATAGCGCACCAGCCGGCGCTCCATGTCCCCCTGGGGGTGGTCATGTTCGGACTGAGCCTGGTCGCCCTGGCGCTGGCCCCGGCCCGGCACCGGACCCTGGCCCGGGCCGGGGCCCAGCCCAGGGCGCGCGGTGTGTCTTCGCGTCAGCCGGTGTGAAGGATCCGGAAGCGGCCGGGGTCGGCCGGGTCCCGGTCGACGACCTGCACCGGCGGCCAGGCCCACTGCCGGACGCCGATGCCCGGCGTGCGGGAGAACCGGATCGGCCCTCGGGTGCCTTCGACGGCGACCCGCGGCCAGGATCCCGCGAGGCGCGCCCGGTCCGTGCCGTGCACGCGCAGCAGTTCGGCGAGGACGGCGATCGTGTCGTAGCCCTCGAAGGCGACGAAGGAGGGCGCTTCGGCCAGCCGCTCGCGCAGGGCCGCCGCGACGCGTGCGCCGAGCGGGCCGAGGTGCTCGGGCAGGTAGCGCAGGAACGGGACCGCGGCGCCGTCCTCGCCCAGCAGCGCCGCCCATTCGGCGAACTCCGGCTGTCCGGCCGGAGCGCCGATCGTGATGCCGGCGAGGCGCTGGTCGCGGCGGACGGCCCTGACGATCGGCACGGCCGGCTCCGGGTGGCCGACCAGCAGGAGGAGGGCCGTGGCGCCATGGCCCGCGAGTTCGTCGCACAGCGCCGCCGGGGTGAGCGTGCTCGCGTCGAGTTCGACGAGCGCGCCGCCGCGTGGGGCGAGGTGGTCGCGCAGGATGCGGGCTCCGGATGACCAGTAGACGCTCGGCTGGGCTGCGACGGCGATGTGGCTGTGGCCCGCGCCGAGGAGGTGGTCCGCGTAGATCCGCCAGCCGTGGGACTGCGCCGGGGCGAGGCGCGCGACCCACTCCGTCGGCTGTTCGGTGAGTGCGTCCAGCACTGCCGAGGAGCAGAGGAACGGCAGGCCGAGGGCGTCGGCCCGGGCGGCGGCGGAGCGGGCTACGACACTGTGGTACTCCCCCGCCAGCGCGGCCACGCCCAGACCGGCCAGCTCGTCCACGGCCGCCTCGGCCCGCCGCGGATCGGCCGCGGTGTCCCGGACCACCAGCTCGAGCGGCCTTCCGCCGATCCCGCCGGCGTCGTTGACCTCGCGAGCGGCCAGTTCGAGGCCGGCGAGCAGGTGCCGGCCCGCCTCGACCCAGCCGGGCCGGGTCAGGGGAACGAGGGCGCCGATCCGGACCGACGGTCCGTCAGTTCCCTCTGCTCCGGAGTGCGATGGGTGTGCGTTCATACCGGCGTCTCCCGTGTGATCGTTCGCCGAAATGCGTCACGGTACCTGGCGTACCCGGAGGGTCATTGCCGCAGGGGGCCGGAGCCGGGGCTTGACGACCCGCCCCAAACATATGACACTCGGAGTGCAAGTTGTTTTGTCCAATTTCCTAACGACTCCCTACCTTCCGTAACGAAAGGCAAGAGATGTCCATCCACAGCACCCTTGCCTCCTCCCGGCCGAGCCGAACCGGAACACGTACGCCGTCGGCCCCGCCGGCGCGTCACATGCCGGCCTACGCCGCCGCGGGGGCGGCCGTGGGCGGCGTCTGGGCCTTCGGTGGGGACACGCCCGCGTGGGAACACGCACTGCGCGTCCTCGTGGTCGTGCTCTGCGTCAGCGTGGCCGTGCGCCTCGTCGGCCGACGCCTCACCCGCACCGGACGGCCTCCGGTCGACCGCGGCCTGTTCTTCGCTCTGGTGACGGCGAAGGTGCTGCTGGTGGCCGTGGCCCTGTTCGTCGACCGGCTCGCGGGCCTGTGGTTCTCCGAACCGGCCCTGATCACTGCCGGGTTCCTGTTCGTCCTGGTGACCGTCGGCGGCCCGGCCCTGCACGGCCGGCTGGCGCACGAGAACCCGCCGTGCCGAGCCGGCTGCTAGGGCCTGTCGTCAAACTCGCGTCGCGGGGCAGACGGGAGTTTGACGACAGACCCTAGGCGCCGGAGCGGGGCTGGTCGGTGGTGGCGAGGAGGGCGTGTACGGCCGTCGCCATCGTGTCGGCTGCCGCTTCGGCGCTGAGGCCACTGCTGCGCCAGTGGTACCAGGCGCCCCAGGTCGTGACCGCGTCCAGCCCGTGGAGCACTTCGGCCCGGCGTGCGGCGGGCAGGCGTTCCAGTTCCTCCGCGAAGATCTCGGCCAGTCGCGCCCTGGCGAGGTCCAGCACCTCCCGGGTGACCTCGGCGACACGGCCCGTCGGAGCTTCCAGGCGCATCAGGGTCAGCTGGGCCGGCGTGATCCACTCCAGGATCCGGGCCCGCTGTTCCGTCAGGGCCGCCACCCGGGTGTCGCGCGGACCGGCGGTCGGAAGCGGCCTGATCTGCTCGATCAGCTGCTCCAGGCGGCGGGTGATGGCCGTCTCCACCAGTTCGGACATGTCGGCGAAGTGGTGGAACACCAGGCGCCGCGACACACCCGCGCGCTCGGCGACCCGCTCGGCGGGGAAGCTCGATTCCCCGTCGTCGAGCAGGGACAGGACGGCTTCGGCGATCTTCACCCGGGACTGGCGGCCGCGCTCGGCGCGACCGTCCGTGGCACGGTCCCCGGGCCACGGCCCGCGGGCCGACTGGTTCACGGCGCCCCTCCCCTTCCCACTTCGCTGGGTGCCATTGTCGCAAACGAAGCGGAGCACAACCTCTCGCGCGGGGCCGACGGAACGAGGTCGTCCATCCAGGCCGAGGCGCTGATGCTGATCGGTCTGATCGCACTGGGACACGGCCTGGTGTGGCGGTTCATGGCCGGTGAGGGACGGGTCGTCGAGGGGTGGGTGCGGCGGACACCGTCATCGCGAGCACCGCGAACCCACGGTTTGACTAAATTTTCAGTCAGTGTCAGGGTGGCGCCACGAAGGCCGTACCCGCCGTCGCGGTACCAGCGATTCACGGGGCAGTGCGCGCATCCTGGTCACATCGGGCTCGCGCCGCGATCCACGCCTCGCCACCTGACGGTCATCGCCGCCGGATCCCTGGTCCCGCAAGCCCAAGATCGGAGACCCCCATGTCCGAACTCCAGCCCTCCCGGCGCACGGCCCTGCGCGCATTCGCCGGATTCGGCGCGCTCGCCCTCGGCGCCTCCGCGTGCGGACCCGGCAGCTCCGGCCGGTCCGCCTCGTCCGCCTCCGCCCGCCCGGTCGCCCGTACGGACGCCGACCGGCGGCTGGGGGCCGAGTGGGAGAGCCACGCCCGCACGTTCATGTCGTGGCCCGCGCTGGCATCGGTCTGGGAGCAGGACCTGCCCTACGTACGGGAGGACATCGCCCGAGTGGCACGGGCCATCGCGGAGTACGAGTACGTCGTCGTGATGGCCAGGCCGGACCAGCAGGCCGCGGCCCAGCGTGCGTGCGGCTCGCAGGTGGAGGTGATCCCGCTGGCCGTGGACGACCTGTGGGCCCGCGACACCGTCCCCGTGTTCGTGGAGCAGTCCGGGAAGGCCGTCGGGGTCGACTTCAACTTCAACGGCTGGGGCAACAAGCAGGAGCACGGGAACGACGCCCTGGTCGGACGCACCCTGCTGCCGAAGTACGCGATCCCCCGCGTCCAGGCCCCGCTGGTCTCCGAAGGCGGCTCCTTCGAGACCGACGGCGAGGGGACCCTGCTGATCACCGAGAGCTCGATCGTCAACGGCAACCGCAACCCGGGCAAGAGCCGCGACCAGATCGAGGCCGAGCTCAAGACGCTCCTGGGCGTGGAGAAGGTGATCTGGCTGGCCGGGGTGCGCGGCGAGGACATCACCGACGCGCACGTCGACAGCCTCGTACGGTTCACCGCGCCCGGGGTGATCCTCCTGGACCGGGCGTTCCCCGGAACCCCCGCCGATTCCTGGTCGCGCTCGTCCGACCAGGCGAAGTCGGTGCTGAGCAAGGCGACCGACGCGCGCGGCCGCGGCTTCGAGGTCATCGACCTTCCGCAGCCCGACCCCGACCGGATCACCGGCTACAGCGACGACTTCCTGTCCACCTACGCCAACTTCTACATCGCCAACGACTCGGTGTTCATGCCCCAGTTCGGCGACAAGAAGGGTGACGACCGCGCGCGGGGGATCCTGCAGGAGCACTTCCCCAAGCGGGACATCGTGCCCGTCAAGATCGACACCATCGCCACCGGCGGTGGCGGGATCCACTGCGCCACCCACGACCAGCCCGGCACGCCGGCCGCCGAGTAGCCTCGCGCTGTCAGGTCGTCAGCGGTCGGGCAGGTAGCGGCCGAGGAGCGCGTCGAGGCCGGCGGCGAGCTGCTCCTCCCCGCCGCGGACGGCCAGGGCCGGGCCCAGCGACCGGAGCAGCGGGAAGTCCTTGACCGGGAGACGGTGCAGACCGAGCCGGAAGGCCGGATCGGATTCGTCGGGGTTGTCCACGACCTCGCGCAGCTCGACGACGATGTACCCGAGCACCCAGGAGATGAACGCCCGGTACATCCGGAGCGTGGTCCCCTCGTCCAGCCCTGCCGTGCCCAGCAGGGCGAGCAGGCGCTCGTGGGCCCGCAGCACCGCCGCCGGCCTGCGGGCCATGGGGACCGTGAAGGGCCGTACGGCCACCAGCGGTATGACGTGCGGATGGGCGAGGGCCACCCGGTACATCGCCCGCGCGATGCCCAGGAGCGCCTCGCGCCAGGGAGGCACGGCCTCGTGCCGCGGGTCGGCGGAGGCGTTCGCGGCGGACGCGGCGCTGTCCAGCGCCTGCTCCAGCTCGATGAACAGGCTCTCGACGAGGCCGTCCAGCAGGTCGTTCTTGCTGGGCGTGTACCGGTAGAGGGCCATCGTCTCCACGCCGAGTTCGGTGGCCACCCGGCGCATGCTCAGGCCGTCGAGCCCCTCCTCGTCCACCACGCGGAGCGCCGCCTCGAGGACGCGTCGGCGGCTGAGCGGGCTGCGGACGGCCATGGCCGCACCTCCGGGATCTGCGGCTCCGGCTCTGCCTTGACGACGGCATGGCGCAGGTGGAGCCTGTATACGTACAGCATAAACGGATGGCGTCCGTATACGCCCTAAACGCGGTCATTTCCCGCCGTGGCCGTGCTCTGCGATCGTCCGAGCAAGTGAGTGGTCGCCATGCGACGCACGAATGCATCCCCCTCGTCACACCGCTGTTCCCGTACGCACCCCTGCCCGGCCCCGCTGGCCCCCGACGCGCTGGCCCAGCTCTACGCCGAATACCTGGACCTGCTGGATTCGGGCCGGCTGCCGCGCTACACCACCTTCGAGGACTACTACTACACCTGGCGCTCCACCCGGCGGGCCGAACGGCTCACCGGCCTCGACGACGGCGCCGTGCGCGTCGAGCCGAGTGCGGAGCGGCAGCTGATCACCAGGCCCGACAAGCAGCTCAGGGGAGTCGTCAACACGCTCGTCCTGCTGGTCGACTTCCCCGACAAGCCGCACGAGGCGGGCCACCGCCCGGGCCACTACGACAAGCTCCTGTTCAGCACGAACGCGCTGCCGACCGGCAGCATGCGGGAGTTCTACCGCACCATCAGCGACTTCGACGCCTTCGGGAGCAACGGCATCGACATCCAGGGCGAGGTGCACGGCTGGTTCCGGCTGCCCCAGCCGCATTCCTTCTACGCCGACGGCAACTCGGGGATGGGCGACTTCCCCCGCAACTCGCAGGGCATGGCCCGGGACGCGGTGAAGCTGGCCAAGGCGGAAGGCATCGACTTCCGGCCGTACGACGCGCTGGACGAGCACACGGTGACCGCGCTGTTCATCGTCCACGCGGGTTCCGGAGCCGAGCAGACCAGGAGCCGCCACGACATCTGGAGCCTCAAGTGGGGCGTGCCGGGAGGTGTCGCCGTCGGCTCCGGCCTGACCGTGGAGACGTTCCTGACCGTGCCGGAGGACTGCGCGATGGGCCTGTGCGCCCACGAGTGGGGCCACCTGGCGGCGCGGTGGGCGGACTACTACGACACGGGCCGGCTGGACGCGACCAAGTCCAGCGGCCTGGGCAACTACTGCCTGATGGCGGCGGGCAACTGGGGCAACTCCGGCCTGACGCCGGTGTTCCCCAACGGAATGCTGCGCATGTTCCACGGCTGGGCCTCGCCGAAGCGCATCACCAGGACCACCAAGGACGTGGTGCTGCGGCCGGCCGCGGAGGGCGGTGACCTGCTCTTCGTCCAGAACGCGGACACGATGGCGGAAGAGCAGTACATCCTCGTCGAGTACCGGCGGCGCCGGGGTCAGGACGCGTTCCTGCCGGACGCCGGCATCTCGGTCTACACGGTGGACGAAGCGATCGAGAACGTGAACGACGAGGACGGCCTGGCGATCGAGCTGCTGCAGGCCGACGGCCGGCGCGACCTGGGCACGATCTTCGGCCGGGGCAACCGGGGCGACTCCTCGGACCTGTACCCCTCCCTGGGGAACAGGACCATCGGCAAGTCGACGAGCCCGGCGCTCAACCTGCCGGACGGCAGCTGGTCCGGCGTCACCATCGAGGTCGAGGGCAACCCCAACGACGACGAGATGGCCGTCGACATCCACATGGAGTGAGACGGAGTGAGCCCGACCCCTCGCCGACCCGTCGCCGGCCCCTCGCCGGCGCCCGCCACCGCGTGCCCAACGGCGGGCGGCTCAGCTCCTGCGTCCGCAGCGCAGCGCCAGCCGCTCCCCCGCGAACCGCTCGCGGAAGCCGCGGTCGTGCGAGACCGCGACCACCGCCCCCGGGTACGCGGCGAGCGCCGCCTCCAGGTCCTCGACCAGGTCGAGCGCGACGTGGTTCGTCGGCTCGTCGAGTACGAGGAGGTCAGCGGGCCGGGTCACCAGGCTCGCGATCTGCAGGCGCCGCTGCTGCCCCGCGGACAGCGCCGCCACCGGGACGTGCAGGTCCTGCTCACGGAACAGGCCCAGCGCCAGCAGCCGGTCCGCGTACTCCTCCGGCAGCCCGGGCCGCCCGGCCGCGAAGGCGGCGAGCAGCGGCAGCCGGGTGGAGCGTGCGGGCAGCTCCTGTGCCAGGTACCCGATCCGTGCGGGGCGGCGCACGGCCCCCGCGTCCGGCTCGAGGTCTCCGGCCAGGACGCGCAGCAGCGTGGTCTTGCCCGCCCCGTTCTCGCCCGTGACCAGCAGCCGCTGTCCGGGCGCGATCACCAGCCTGCCGTCCAGGCGCAGCCGCTCGCCGACCGCCACGCCGTCGAGCTCGGCGAGCGGGCGGTCCCCGGACCGCCCGGCGCCGCCCGTCGCGGACAGGGCCGCCGTGAACCGCAGCGGTTCCGGCGGCTCCGCCACCGGGTTGCGCCGCAGGCCGGCGAGCCGTTCGCGGGCCGCCCTCACCTGCCCGCCCAGCTTGGCCTCGTGCGAGCGGCGGTGCTTGCCGAAGCCCTGCCGCGGATCCCTGCCGGTGGTGGCGAGCCGCTGCCCGGCGGCCCCGACCAGCTCCTCCGTTCGTGCCACCGCCTGGAGCCACTCCGCGTACTCCTGCTCCGCGCGGCGGCGGGCGGCGGCCTTCGCTGCGCGGTAGCCGGTCCAGCCGTCGCCGTACCGGTGCACGGTGCACGCGTCCCGGTCGACCTCGAGGATCGTCCCGGCGATGCGTTCCAGGAAGCCGCGGTCGTGGGTGACGGCGACGACGGTGCCGCGGTGCGCGCGCAGGTACTCCTCGAGCCAGCGCACGGCCGGTGCGTCCAGATGGTTCGTGGGCTCGTCGAGGAGCAGCAGCTCGGGGGCGGCGGCCAGCACGCACGCGAGCGCGAGCCGGGACTGTTCCCCGCCGGAGAGCGAGCCGATGAGGCGGTCGCGGGTGATCCCGGCGAGCCCGAGCCCGTGCAGGGCGGCCTCGACACGGCTGTCCGCCTGGTATCCGCCGCGTTCCTCGTAGGCGATCAGCAGCTCGCCGTACGTGGTGAGCTCTTCCGGCGAGGCCTCGCCGAGGTGCTCCTCCGCGGCGCGCAGCCGGCTCTCCATGTCGCGCAGCTCGGCGAGGGCGAGGTCGACGGCGTCCTGGACGGTGCGGTGGGGGTCGAGGTCGAGGGTCTGGGCGAGGTGGCCGGTGCCTCCGGGGAAGCCGACGGTGATCTCTCCGGCGTCCGGTTGCTCGATGTCCGCGAGCAGCCGCAGCAGGGTGGACTTGCCGGAGCCGTTCTCGCCGATCACGGCGGCCTTCTCCCCCGGGCGGACGGTGAAGGAGACGTGGTCGAGGACGGTCCGGGTGCCGTAGGACTTGGTGACGTCCTTGACGGACAGCTGCGCCACGGCAGCGGGGGCCGGGGCGTGGGCACGGGTGTGGGTGTGTTCGCGCATGTGACTTTCCCTGGGGAAGGCGAAGTGTCTACGGGCAGCAGAAACGGCGGTGACGGCCGTGCCCGGACTCAGCGGAAGTAGGGGAAAGTCATGGATCCACCATAGCAAGACGACTCGTCTCGTCTCCAGTCGATTGAACCGGGCCGCCGGACCTTGATCACCGTGCGGCTACCGTTCCCCGTATGGAACGGTCCAGCATCCTCAGCAACCTCGTGGGCGGCGGAACCGACGTCGACCCGCAGCGACTTGGCGAACTCTCCGCCGATCTCGGCATACCCGTGGCCGACTTGCTCGTCGTCGCGGGCCGACCGGTGCCGGCGGAGCTCCTGCCACCGGAGCGCGACCCGGAGGCCACGAGACGGTTCGCCTTCCGCACCAGCCACTGCGACCACGCGCAACTGGCCCTGCTGGAGGGCTTCGTCAGCTCGCTGCCGCGCCTCGCCGCCCCGGGGCCCTTCGTCCCGCCGGTCGCCCCGTACCACCACCCCGCCGAGACCGGCTCCGCCGCCGTGTTCAACGGGCTGATCCGGAACCGGGGCTTCGGCGTCGGTGAACTGCCCTTCCTCGGGCTGTCCCGCAGCACGCTGCTCGGGATGACGACGGGCTGGGAACCGAGTCCGCACCGGCAGCACCAGCTCTGCTCCGTGGCCGGTCCCCTCGGCTGGACCCTGCCCGACCTGTTCGCCGTCGTCGGCCAGCCGTACTCGGAGGAGCTCCGCCCGATCACGCTCTGTCGCCACGTCGGACGCGTGTTCACGGCCGCCGCCCACTTGACCACCGCCCAGCTGGTCGCGTCCGCCGAGGAGGCGGACCGGCTGAGCGCACGGGAGGACGAGGGTGTGTGGCAGTCCGTCTCCCAGGGCTTCGTCGCGGAGTGCCCGGACTTCGCCTGACCCCCCGTCCCCGTCCCCGTCCACGGTCTCCGCCGCACGCCGCGGCGGAGACCGTGGCGGGGGACCGTGGCGGGGGACCGTGGCGGGAGGGTGACGCCGGGAGGCGGTCGCCCGCGTCGGGAGGCGTCGCCCCCGGCGGCGACCGAGGATGGAAACGATCCCTCTCCCGCGCCGTGAGGAGTTCCCGCCATGCCGGAGCGCAAGCCGCGTGCTGTCGTGACGCCGCACGGGATCGACTACGAGGCGGCGTTCCGGGCCATGCCGGGCGCGGTGGCCCTGCTCACCCCCGACCTGGTCTTCGCGGATGCCAACGAGGCGTTCCTGCGGTTGTCGGGACGCACCCGCGACCAGGTGGTCGGCCGCTACCTCTTCGACGTCTTCCCCGACAACCCCAACGCCCCCGGACCGACCGGCGTGCGCAACCTCCAGACGTCGCTGCTGCGCGTGGTGGAGACCGGCGAGCGCGACACCATGGCGTTGCAGCGTTACGACGTCGAGTACCCCGACCGGCCCGGTGAGTGGGAGGAGCGGTACTGGAGCCCGGTCAACGCCCCGGTCCTCGGCCCGGACGGGCAGGTCGCACTGCTGCTGCACCGGGTGGAGGAGGTCACCGAGCTGATCCGGGCCCGGGGGCGGGCCGACGGGGACCGGGCCAGGGTGCTGGAGGCCGAGCTGTACACCCGCGGCCGGGAACTCCAGGAGATCAACGAGCGGCTCCGCCGGGCACACGCCCGCGACCGCGAGGTCGCGCTGGCCTTGCAGGCCGCGATGCTGCCGGCGCCCAGGACACTGGGCCGCCACCGCACGGCGGTGCGCTACCGGCCCGCCCTCGGCGCCCTCAACGTGTGCGGCGACTGGTACGAGCTCGCCGAGCTGCCCGGTGACCGGATCGCGGTCGCCGTCGGAGACGTCGTCGGCCACGGCCTGCCCGCGGCCTGCGTCATGGGGCAGCTCCGCAGCGCCCTCAGCGCGGCGGTACGCGCCGCCGACGGTCCCGCCACCGCCCTCGACACGCTCGGCCTGTACGCCCGGCACGTCGACGGAGCCGAGTCCACCACCGCGTTCCAGGCCGTCATCGACTGCGAGCACCGCACCGTCGCCTACAGCAGCGCCGGCCACCCTCCGCCCGCCCTGCTCCATGCCGACGGCACCGTCGAGTTCCTCGACCAGGCCACCGACCCGCCGCTGGGCGCCAGGCCCGAACACGTACCCAGACCCCAGGCCGAAACCGCCTTCGCCGAGGGCGCCACCCTCGTCCTCTACACCGACGGCCTCATCGAGCGCCGCCACGAGGACATCGACACGAGCCTCCGCCGCCTCGCCGACTGCCTCACCCGCCACGCTTCGGCCGATGCGGACACCCTCGCCGACACCCTCCTGGCCGAACTGATCCCGCCGACCGGCACCACCGACGACACCGCCCTGGTCGTCATCAGCCTGTAACGCGCGGCCCGCCACGACCGGCGGACGGGGCGGGGTCGTCCCAGCGGGCGTGGGTGGCGGTGTACCGGGCCAGGGTGCTCCTCGGGGTGCACGGTCTTGCCCACGTCGTGGGCCGCCGCCCCGAAGGGGGAAAGCAGGCGTTCGGCCACCACGGGCGACAGCGGGGCGGGCGCGGCCTGCGGGGCTCGCGAAGGCGGATCCGGCGGCCTGCCGTTCAGTCCCACCACAGCGACCACATGGTGGAGCGGGCCATTCCGTCGCCGGCCCGCGGCAGATCCTGCACCGTATCGCTGCAGAAGCCCGTCAGTTCCGTGGCGGCCCGGGCTGCCGCCCCCGGAGTCAGGGGCGGCCTGTCGACGACCAGTTCCAGGTACGCCCCGCGTGCGAAGAAGAGTTCGGCGCCCCACTGCTCGTGCCAGCGCCTCAGCAGTGCCGCGTGGTCGGCGGGGGTGAGCACCCGGTCGCCGTATCCGGACCAGTTGACCGTCCAGATCAGGTGGGGCAGGACGACGGGTACCTCGTGGCCGCCCCGCGCAGGCACGAAGTTGAGCCAGCGGTGGCTCCGGCCCCAGAAGATGTCGCCGTCCCCGGAGCCCCAACGCGACACCCCGGGGAGCGGTTCGGTGAGCGCGGGGCCGAGCAGCGGCGCCAGCCGGTCCGCGTCGTAGTCGTCGAGCCAGCCCTGCCGGTCCTCCTCGTCACTGCACGCCACGGCCAACGACCACCGGAGGCCGGAGGTCACCACGGATGCCACGACGGCGTCGTGGTCCTGGCTCACCGTCCGCGCCAGTTCGTCCTCGAGGTCCGCGCGGTCGCCGCCGCCGAGCGTCGCGGTGCACCGCGCCTCGTCGCCCGGCGCCGCCGACGTCGCGTACGGCCACCAGCCGGTCTCCCCGTGTCTTCGGCGCCACTCGTCCCACACCTCGCGCACCCGCCCCCGCTCCACGGACACGCCCACCACCTCGACTCCCGCAGCCGTGACGGAACGTTCGACGGCCGCCTGCGGAAAACGTGCGACCAGAGCGGAGACGAGCTGGTCAGCGGTCAGACGCGGTCGGTGGAGGAAGGTGCCCATGGGACCAGGACCCTACGGTGCCCGCCGCCCCCACGCACCCGGGTATCGGGGTACCGAGGGGGCCGGCTCGTCTGCCGCAGGGGGGCGGGTCAGGGTTCGATGAGGCCTACGCGGATGGCGTAGCGGGTGAGTTCGAGGCGGTCGCGCAGGCCGAGTTTCTGCAGGAGGTTGGCGCGGTGGCGTTCGACGGTTTTGGGGCTGATGACGAGGAGGTCGCCGATTTCCTTGGAACTGTGGCCTTCGGCGACGAGTTTGAGGATCTCTTCCTCGCGTTCGGTGATGGGCCGGTCCGGGAGCGGGCCGCCGGTGCGGGCGTGGTCGAGATAGGTGCGGATGAGGGCGGTTTCCGCTCCGGGGTAGATGAAGGGTTCGTCGCGCAGTGCGGCGCGGCAGGCTTCGACGAGGTCGCGGTCGGCCACGGATTTCAGGACGTAGCCGGAGGCTCCGGCGCGCAGGGCTTCGAAGAAGTACTGCTCGTTGTCGTACATGGTGAGCATCAAGATCCGCAGGCCGGGGCGGATGCGGGCGAGTTCGCGGGCGGCTTGCAGTCCGGTCTGGCGGGGCATGGCGATGTCGAGTACGGCCAGGTCGATGTCGAGGCTGCGGGCCTGGGCGACGGCTTCGGCTCCGTCGGCGGCCTCGGCGACCACGCTCAGGTCGGGTTCGCAGTCGAGGATGAGGCGCACTCCGCGGCGTACGAGGGTGTGGTCGTCGGCGAGGAGGATACGGGCGGGCCCGGACGCGGGCTGGGTCATCGTCGGGACCCCGTGGTGTCTGCGGTGTCAGTGATGTCGAGGCGGACCTGGGTGCCGCCGTGCGGGCCGGCCCCGACGACGAGTTCGGCGCCGATCAGCAGGGCGCGCTCCCGCATCCCCCGGATGCCCGCGCCCTCGGGTGCGTCGCGCAGGCCGTGTCCGTTGTCGCGTACCAGGAGCCCGACCCCGCCGCCGGGCAGGGGCCGGAGGTGGACCTCGACGCGGGTCGCGCCGGAGTGGCGGGCGGCGTTGGTCAGGCCTTCCTGGGCGACGCGGTAGACGACGAGTTCGGCGGCCGGATCCAGGTGCGGCAGGCCGGGAGTGACGTGCGCGGTGACGCCCAGGCGCCGGGTGGTGAACTCGGCGGCCAGGGAGCGAACCGCGCTGTGCAGGCCCAGCTCCTCCAGGACACCGGGGCGCAGACGACGGGCGATACGGCGGATCTCCTCCAGGCTGGCGCGGGTGGTCTCCTGAGCCTGGCGCAAGTCCGTGCGGACCGCTTCGGGCGCATGGTCGCAAGCGTGCTTGAGCTGGAGCAGCACGGCGGTGAGGGTCTGGCCGATCTCGTCGTGGAGCTCCTGGGCGATACGTTTCCGCTCACCCTCCAACGCCGTCAGCACCCGCCCACTGCTCATCGCCCGCTCCGCCTCAAGCCGGTCCAGCATCGCATTGAAGGCCTGAGTGAGCGCGGCGATCTCCCCGTCTCCGGTGACCGTCTGGCGGGCCCCGGGTTTCAGCAGGTCCGCGTTGGCCATCGCCCGGTTCAGCCGGGCGAGCGGGGCCAGACCGACCTTGAGGAGCACCGCGTTGACCACCAGCATGGCGGCGAGTCCGGCCAGCAGGACGAGCGCCTCGCCGAACAGGACGGGCGTGGACACGGTGACCGGACCGAGCAGCAAAGCCACCGCGACGGCCAGGACCCCGGCGTTCAGGAGGAAGATCCGCCAGTACAACGACACGGCCACACACCTCTCCAGCCGGTCCCCCAGCATCCGTCACGGCCCCGCGACCCTCCCGTACCCCGGTGCGCTGACCTGCTGCAGAGCCTACTTCCCCGGCTCATCCTCACGGGCTGGACGGCTGCCGTCCATCCGTGTCGGCACCCATATTTCGGCCCGGCGGAAAGTGGCACCATGGGTCCGCCGGGCGGCCGGCTCCTGCCCGAGATCGCGCTGCCGCACACCGGCATTCACGTACGCAAGCGAACACGAGGGGGACGGCTGTGCCTGCTCCACGGATGAGCACCACACCACTGCCCGGCATCGGGGTCCAATACGACCTCACCACCCGCGAACACCGCCACCTGTCGGTCATCGCACACCGCGACGGCACCCGGACCGTGAACCTCTACCGGGCCGACGACCCCGACGCCTGCGCCCAGTCCCTCCACCTGACCGGTGCCGAGACGGCCTCGCTGATCGACGCGCTGATGCCCGCCCACCACAGCCCCAACGTCCTGCACACCACCGACCTCGGTCTGGTGGCCGAGCGGATCGAGCTGTCCGGGCACTCGTACTGGAACGGCCGCGTGCTGGGCGAGACACGGATGCGGACCGAGACCGGCGTCTCGATCGTGGCCGTGCTGCGCCGCGCGGAAGCCCGCCCCTCCCCCGCGCCCGACTTCCGTCTCGCCGGCGGGGACACCCTCATCGTGATCGGCACCCGCGAGGGCGTCGACGCCGCCGCCTCCATACTCGGACGGGAGTGAGACGCCTGTGCACTCCGCTCTCTTCCTCATCGAGTTCGGCGCGATCATCCTCGGCCTGGGCCTCCTCGGCCGCGTCGCCGGCCGCCTGAAGTTCTCCCCCATCCCCCTCTACCTGCTGGCCGGACTGGCCTTCGGCACCGGCGGGCTGCTGCCCATGGGCGCGAGCGAGGAGTTCGTCGCGATCGGCGCCGAGATCGGCGTCATCCTGCTGCTGCTGATGCTGGGCCTGGAGTACACGGCCAGCGACCTGGTCTCCAACCTCAAGACCCAATACCCGGCCGGACTGGTCGACTTCGGCCTGAACGCCGTACCCGGCGCGGTCGCCGCCCTGCTCATGGGCTGGGGCCCGGTGGCCGCCGTGGTCCTGGCCGGAGTCACCTGGATCTCCTCCTCCGGCGTCATCGCCAAGGTCATGGGCGACCTCGGCCGGCTCGGCAACCGCGAAACCCCGGTCATCCTCTCCATCCTGGTCCTCGAAGACCTCGCCATGGCCGTCTACCTGCCCATCATCACCGCACTCCTCGCCGGAGTGAGCCTCGCCGCCGGCAGCGCGACCCTGGCCATCGCCCTCGGCGTCGCCGGAGCCGTCCTGTTCATCGCAGTCCGCTACGGACGCCACATCTCCCGCTTCGTCTCCAGCGACGACCCGGAGAAACTCCTCCTCGTCGTCCTCGGCCTGACCCTCCTGGTCGCCGGGATCGCCCAGCAACTCCAAGTATCGGCCGCCGTCGGCGCGTTCCTCGTCGGCATCGCGCTCTCCGGGGAAGTCGCCGAGGGCACGCACACCCTGCTCAGCCCCCTACGCGACCTGTTCGCCGCCGTCTTCTTCGTCTTCTTCGGCCTCCACACCGACCCCGCCAGCATCCCACCCGTCCTGCTCCCCGCCCTCGCACTCGCCATGGTCACCGCAGGCACAAAGATCGCCACCGGCTACTGGGCGGCCAAACGGGCGGGTGTCGGAATCAAGGGACGGTGGCGGGCCGGCGGCACCCTCGTCGCCCGCGGCGAGTTCTCCATCGTCATCGCCGGCCTCGCCGTCACCGCCGGCATCGAACCCGCCCTGGGCCCGCTCGCCACCGCATACGTCCTCATCCTCGTCATCATCGGCCCCCTCACCGCCCGCTACACCGAACCCGCCGCAGCCTGGATCAGCCGTCGGCGCACCCCGCCCCGGCCGCTCCTGACCGGTGTGCCCGCCCAGCCGGGATCCCCGGAGGCCGTCCCGGACCAGGACCCGGTCGGCCGTACCTGAACGGCGCCGTCGGGCCAAGCCGGGAGCGGCGGCCCGTACACCGGCGCGGATGCGTCTAGTTTGCCCCGATATGGTAGGCAATTCTGAACGTCATGCACCCTTTGGACGACGTCGGCTCGTCCGCGCCGGGCTGGCCGGAGCGGTGGCGGTGGCCGCCGGGCTGGTGGCCGATTCACCCTCCACGGCCACCCGCGCCGCGAGGAAGACCGCTCGGCCCGGCACTCCCGAGTCCGCTCTGCGGGAACTCGCCGCGGGCAATGCCCGTTGGCGGACGTTCCACGAGCGGCATCCGGACCAGACCCGGGCCGTGCGGCAGACCCTGATCTCCGGTCAGCACCCGTTCGCCGCCGTCCTGGGGTGCGTGGACTCCCGCGTCCCGCCGGAGCTGGTCTTCGACCAGGGGCTGGGCGATCTGCTGACCGTGCGCTCGGCGGGCCCCGTACTCGACGAGGCGGTTCTCGCCAGCATCACCTACGGGGTGCTCGAGCTGGACATTCCGCTCGTCATCGTGCTGGGGCACCAGTCGTGCGGAGCGGTCACGGCCGCCGTCCAGGCCGCCCGGACCGGGGAGCAGCTGCCCGGGCACATGCAGTACCTGGTCGATCAGATCCGTCCGGTGATCGACCCTTCCGTCCAGGGGGCGGCGCGCGTGGACGCGGCCGTCACGGCGAACGTGCGGCTGGTGCGCTCCCGCCTGGTCGCCGAACCCGGTATCGCGGCGAAGGTCACCGCGGGCGAGCTGGCCGTGGTCGGGGCCCGGTACGAACTGACCAGCCAGCGGGTCCACCAGACCCGCTGATCCCGGCACGGCGGTGCGGTCTGGGAGCCGGGAGGCCGGGCCAGTCCCGGACGGGGGTCCGGCCCCGGCGGGTCACCTGCTCTTGCGCAGCGCGTACACGTCCCCGGCGTCCGGATCGCCGACGTACCGGTACAGCTCCGGGCGCCCGGCCCTGCCCGCCACGCCCCATTCCGGGAGCGAGCATCCGGCGACGTCGGCGGCGACCCGCTGGTCCCAGGTCGTGCGCCCGGTTCTCAAGGTCCACACGCCCGGGCCCGAGCAGGTTTCCGCCATGTCGTCGGAGCTGTCGCCGGGACCGAACAGGCCGATGCCCTGGGCGGTCACCCGGCCGTCCGCCTCGAAGGTCAGGTGGCCGCCGCGCCCGTCGGACCACGTGCCGACCACCGACGCCCGGGTGATGGCGGGAGGACGGTACTTCGGCACGATGTCCGTCCAGAGCGCGAAGGCGCCCAGCAGGCCGGCGCCCACCACCAGCGCCGTCCCACGCACCGCCACCAGGCCGAGCAGCCCCGCCCGCCGCGGACGGCCGAGCAGGGCGGCCAGGGACAGGACGGCCGTGGCGATCACCCAGGTCCACAGCACGTTGGACCCGGTCCAGCCCCCGGCCAGTGCCGCGCCGGCGAGGGGCGCGAGCAGCGCGCCCACCACCACCGGCACCCAGGCCCACACGTCCGGACCGCCGACCAGCCGCCCGAGGAGGTCGCTCAGAGCCACCGCCGGCAGCACCACGGCCAGCGACAGCACCAGCCCCAGCACCGCGAAGACCCCGGTGAGGGCCAGGAAGGACCCCACGGCCTCGACGTAGTGCCCGTTGAAGCCGGGCGGCTCCCGGGTCATGGCGTACAGCAGGCCGATCACCGCCGCGAACAGCACCTCCAGGCACAACACCAGGGTCGAGGCCACCAGCACCCGACCGTAGGACCGCTTCGTTTCCACGGTCGCCCCCTCCCGGTACGCCGAACGGGCACCGCTCCGGGTTCGGAGGACGCCGCGCACCCTCATACTGCCAGTAGGCCTGAACGTGTTCAATTATTAATGGCGTCGGAGGCGGGCCGGGCCGCCGGAGCCGGACCGGCCACTTGCCGGCCTGCCGGCCTGTCAGTTCCCTTGGCCCGCCTGGTCCGCCTTGACGGCGATGTCCTGCAGGACGGCCTTCGGGTCGGCGTTCGGTTCCACCGCGCGTCCGATGTTGCGCTTGATCGTGTCGCTGACCGCCATCCACGACGGGTCGTTCACCGGATAGAGCTGGGCGCCGCGCAGCGCGGCCAGGAACTGCTCGTCGTTCTTGTCGAGTCCGCCGCCGGCCGGGGTCCGCGCGGCACTGACGGTGGACGGCAGCAGGTGGTAGCGGTCGGCGAAGTCCGACAGGTTCTTGTCCTGGTAGACGAAGTCCAGGAACTTGCCGATCTCGACGCGCTTGCCGTTCTGCCTGAAGGCCATCATCCAGTCGGCCACACCGACGACCGGCGGACTCACATCCGCGCCGAGCGTGTCCGACACCGGCATCGAGACGGTGCCCACGCCGATGCCCTTGGCGGCCGCTTCGTGGGCGAGCGACGGATAGCCGTTGAGCATGCCGACCTCGCCCCGCAGGAACGCGGCGAAGGCGTCCGCGCGGTTCAGCTGGGACGGCGGGATGGGGCCGGTGAGGCCGGGGGCCACCAGGCTGTCCTTGACCCAGCGCCAGGTCTCGACGTTCGCCTCGGAGGCCAGGCTGTAGCTGCCGCTGCTGTCGGCGTACCCGCCGCCGTTGCTCAGCTCCCAGATCAGCGCCTCGGCGTGCGCCTCCTCCGGGCCCAGGGGCAGCGCGTACGGGAACTTCACGCCCTTGTCCTTGAGCGCCTTGGCAGCGGCCTTGAGCTGGGACCAGGTCCTGGGCGGCTGGGCGATCCCGGCCTTGGTGAAGAGCGCCTCGTTGTAGAAGAGGAGACGGCTGCTCGCCACGAACGGCAGACCGTACAGCCTGGTGCCGACCGTGCCCGCCTCGGCCAGCGGCTGAAGGAAGTTGGCCTCGGCGGCGACGGGCAGGAGCTCGTCCGCGGAGTAGAGCCTGTCCTGGGCCGCGAAGTCCGAATAGGAGCCCATCAGGGCCATGTCCGGCGCCTTGCCGGTCTTGACCATCGCGGACACCTGACGGTCGATGTCGGCCCACGGCAGGAGCTTGACCTCCACCTTGATCCCGGGGTTCGCGGCGGCGAAATCCGCCGTCACCTTGTCCCAGAAGGCCTTGGAGCTGGTGGCCGGGGCGTCGCCGTACTCGGCGGCCACCAGGCGCAGCGTGCCGCCGTCTGCCCCGTCCGCGGAACTCCCGCATCCGGACAGCGGTATCAACAGACCGAGCACGACCGCGGTGGCGGACGTGCCGAAAATCCTTCGTCGCACGGGTGTCTTCCCCTGATCTTGTTCTGATCTTCTTCTGGAT
The DNA here is from genome assembly GCF_052244475.1 of Streptomyces sp. IBSNAI002. Taxonomy (NCBI): domain Bacteria; kingdom Bacillati; phylum Actinomycetota; class Actinomycetes; order Kitasatosporales; family Streptomycetaceae; genus Streptomyces; species Streptomyces sp. IBSNAI002. The sequence continues at coordinate 371,418 of NZ_JBQPXG010000002.1, forward strand.
TCCGATACGGCTCATGTCTCTCCGGGCCGGGGGTACCCCGCCGAGGCCCGTGGGCCGGGATTCTCTCCCGATCATGGCGGGATTGATTCCGCTTAGGAGCGATGTGTGGCCGATGGTCCAATCACGGACGTCCGTGCCCGTAGGTTCCGACAGGTGATCACCGCGTCTGACGCGCGTAGAAGTACCCAAGGCCCGGCTTCCACCCGGTTCGACTTGTTCATGCCGACATATGAGGCGTGGCCGCCCGGGATGCGGGGCAGTGATCGCCGTATGACCCGTTCTCACGGCGCCGCGTCCCAGGAGGCGTTCGGTGAGCTGCTCGCCGAGGCTCAGGCCGCGCTGCCCGGCATCGTGGCCCTGCGGCGGAGCATCCACCGCTTCCCCGAACTGGGCACGCACCTGCCCCGTACGCAGCAGGCCGTCCTGGAGGCGCTGGCCGGAATCGGGCTGCACCTGGCCACCGGCTCCCGCCTGAGCTCCGTCACCGCCACCCTCGAAGGCGCCCGGCCCGGTCCGGCGGTGTTGCTGCGCGCCGACATGGACGCGCTGCCCGTGGACGAGGAGAGCGGTCTGGACTTCGCCTCCGAGGTGCCGGGCGCCATGCACGCCTGCGGGCACGACACGCACACCGCCATGCTGGTCGGGGCCGCCAGGCTGCTCGCGGCCCGCCGCTCACAACTGGCGGGCCGCGTCGTCTTCATGTTCCAGCCCGCCGAGGAATCCGGCGGCGGCGCCCGGCACATGATCGACGAGGGGGTGCTGGAGACCGCCGACGGCGGCGAGGTCGCCGCCGCGTTCGCGCTGCACGTCACGACGCGCTTCGAAAGCGGCACCTTCCACCTGCGGCCGGGCCCGACCTTCGCCGCCTCGGACGGACTGCGCGTGACCGTACACGGCCGCGGCGGGCACGCCTCGGCACCGCACCGGGCGCTCGACCCCGTCCCCATCGCCTGCGAGATCGTCCAGGCCCTGCAGTCCATGGTCACGCGGACCGTGGACATCTTCGATCCGGCCGTGGTCACCGTCGCCTCGATCCACGCCGGCACGACGGGCAACGTCATCCCCGAGACGGCCGAGATCCGCGGCACCTTCCGCACCCTCTCCCCCACCGCCCGGCAGCTGGTGCGCGACAGCATCACCCGCGTCGCCCACCACGTCGCCGCAGCGCACGGAGCGCGTGCCGAGATCACCCTGACCGAGGGGTACCCGCCCGTCGTCAACGACCCGGCCGGCACGGCGGCCCTGTACGACACGGCGGCCCTGCTCCTCGGGCCCGACCGGGTCCACCACCTGGCCGAGCCGTTCATGGGCGCCGAGGACTTCTCGTACGTCCTGCAGCGGGTGCCGGGCACGATGGGCTTCCTCGGGACCCGCCCGCCCGGCGTCCCGCCCGAGGAGGCCCCCGACTGCCACTCCAACCGCGTCGTCTTCGACGAGGCCGCCCTGGCCACCGGGGCCGCCCTCCACACGGCCGCGGCCCTGCGCGTGTGCGGGCCGACCGGGTGACGGCCCCCGGGGCGCCAGGCCCGGCGGGGCTATCCTCGCCCCATGGCATGCCGAATCAGCGAACTCGTCATCGACGCGGAAGACCCTGACCGACTGGCCGCCTTCTGGTGCGACGTCCTCGGCTACGTGGAGCTGGCCCGAGAGGATGACGGCAGCATCGAGATCGGCCCGCCCGGCGTGGGGTTCGGCGGGGCGCAGCCGACCCTCGTCCTCAGTCCGGGACGCACCCAGCGGGCGGGCAAGCTCCCCCTGCACATCGACGTCAACGCCACCGACCGCAACCAGGACGCCGAGCTGGCCAGACTGCTCGCGCTGGGCGCCGTACGCGCCGACGTCGGCCAGACCGGAGAGGAGAGCTGGCACGTCCTGGCCGACCCCGAGGGCAACGAGTTCTGTCTCTTGCGCACGCGGCTGAAGCCCCTCTGACGCACCACCAGACCGAACGAGCACCGTGCGGGCCCGGCCGACTCCCCCGGGCCGGGCCTGCCCTCCGTCCTGCCCTCCCGGCTCCAGGACCGATTGTCAGTGGTGGGTGAGACGATCGATTCATCGCTTGGGAAAAGGGGGAGCTCATGTCCGGAAACCAGAACTACATCAACCACGTTGCTCTTGTGCTGGATGCCAGTTCGTCGATGTCGCACCTGAGCGGCAAGGTCGTCGAAGTCGCCGATCAGCAGATCGCCTATCTGGCCCGCCGCTCGCAGGAACTGGACCAGGAAACCCGGGTCACGGTGTACGTGTTCGCCGACAAGGTGGAGTGCGTCATCTACGACAAGGACGTGCTGCGCATGCCGTCCCTGAAGCAGCTCTACCGGGTCGGCGGAATGACGGCCCTGATGGCGGCCACCCTGAAGTCGCAGCGTGAGCTGGCGCAGACGGCCCAACTGTACGGCGACCACAGCTTCCTGACGTTCGTTCTGACCGACGGCCAGGAGAACGCGAGCCACCGCTGCCCGGACGCTCCGGCCAGGAACCCGCGTGAGCTGGTGCAGGCCGTGGCCACCATGATCGAGACTCAGCAGGACAACTGGACGCTGGCCGTCCTCGTGCCGGACCAGATGGGCAAGCGCGAGGCCATGCAGTGCGGCTTCCCGAGGGACAACATCGCCATCTGGGACGCCACGAGCACGCAGGGTCTGGAGGAAGCCGGAAAGGTCATCCTCCAGGCCACCGAGAAATTCATGGTGGGCCGCTCTCAGGGAATCCGGGGGTCGCGGGCGGTTTTCTCCACGGGTGCGGACACGGTCAACAAGAAGTCCATTCAGGCGGCCGGTCTCAAGCCCGCGGATCCGTCGCAATACCAGCTGATTCCGGTGGCCCGTGAAGCGGCGATCCGGGAATGGGTCACCGAATCCGGCCACACCTACCGCACCGGGTGTGCGTTCTACCAGCTGAGCAAGACGGAGAAAATCCAGGCTCGGAAGCAGATCGCGGTGCTGGAGAAGAAGACGGACCAGGTCTACACGGGCCCGGAGGCCCGAGCTCTGCTCGGCCTGCCGGATGCGGAAGCCCGCGTCAAGCCGGACCACAACGACGACTTCACGATCTTCGTGCAGAGCACCAGTGTGAACCGCAAGCTGGTGCCGAGCACGCGCCTCCTGCTGATGAACTGACACCGCGGAAGCCCCGCCGGTCCTCCGGACGGGGCTTCCTCCACGTTTTCAGGCCTCATGCGCCCGTCGGCTACTGCGCGTGCCGGCTTTCGGCGGCCTGCTTGAGGTTGCGGAGCCAGTCGCTCAGGGAGGCGTCGAGGGCGGCCCGCAGGGCGGCTTGGTTCGCGAGGACGGGTGCACCGTTCCAGGACTCCTCGGTGCGCACGAGGACACCGTCCTTGGTGGGGGTGAAGGTCCATACGTGGACGGCGGTGATCCCCTGGGCCGGGCCGCCCCAGACGAGACGCTTGCCGTGGTCGACCTGCTGGACGGTGGAGGTGATGTCCAGGCCCTGGGTGGTCCAGCGGAAGACGGAGCCCGGGCGCAGCCGGCCCGGGGTGTCCTTGGTGACGGCGTCGACGTCGGGCTGCCATGCGGGCCAGTTCTCGACGTCGGTCTGGATCTTCCAGATGGCGTGCAGCGGGGCCTGGATGAGGATGTCCTTGCGGGTGATCACGGGCGCCGTCTCGTCGATCCGGACGTCGGGGGTGCAGCGGGCGGAGGCAGTCGTCGCGGGGGCTTCGGCGGCGGCGTGGGCGGTGCCGGTGACGGCGAGGAGGAGGGCGGCGGGGAGGACGGCGAGCTTGGCCAGGGTGGCGGTGCGCATCTCGGGGTTCCTTTCGGCGGAGCTTCGAAGGGTGCGGGAGTCAGGGCGGGGAGGGGTTTCGGGCGAGTGGCGGATCCCCGGAGAGACGGGGCTCGTTCGTTCTCCCGGGATCCGGTGTGTCAGTTCCGGCTGCCGTCGAGGGCGGTGTCGGGGATCCAGGAGCCGTGGATTCCGGCGGTCACGCGGCGGGGCAGGTGGACGGTGGCGATCCGGTCGAGGCCGGCGGCGTCCAGGACCAGGAGTTGCGAGGAGTCCTGTTTGAGGTCGGAGACCACGGTGAGGAGGTAGCCGTCGTCCTCGCTGGTGGCGGACTCGGCGGGGACGAAGACCGCCTCGCTGGGCAGCCGGGCGTCACCGACCTCGTGGATGCGGCGGGCGCCGGTGGTGCGGTCGTACTTGACGACGCCGTAGCCGCCCATGCCGTGGTGGTCGGGGAAGGAGACGGCGTACTGGTAGCGGTTCTCGGCACCCAGGTAGTCCTCGTTGAGGGTCGGGAACTCCACGGCCAGGTCGTCGGTGATCCGCTCGTCGACCGTTCCGGCCGTCAGGTCGATGGTCCAGCGGCGGGTACAGGAACGGGTGTTGGGCTCCGTACCGCGGCCGGGTGCGCCGGTCCACCAGTTCCAGGAGAGCCGGAAGCCCTCACGGTCGACGGTGGGCCCTTCCAGGACGATGCGGCCCCGGCCGTCCTCGTAGGCGTTGCCGACGTGCAGCATGCTGCCCGGTTCGATCGGGAACCAGCGCACGTGCCGGGCGCCCTCGGGGCCGCGGGGCATCACACCGATACGGGCGGGCTGGGCATCACTCCAGGAGTACGGGATGCCGGAGTGCTCGGCCGGGTCGAAGGTGACGTTGCCCTCGATGAAGACCACGTGGTGGCGGGTGAGCGCGAAGTCGTGCTTGAGCGCGGCGGTGGCTCCCGGGATCTCGGCACTGTGGACGATCGCGCCCTTGGCGTCGGCGACGTGGTGGGTGAGGAAGGGAGGGAAGGGTGAGGAGCCGAAGAAGTGCAGCTCGCCGGTGACCGGGTCGGTCTTGGGGTGGGCGGTCATGGCGGTGCGGAGCTTGCCGTCGAAGTCGTGCGCGCCGACGGTCTCCAGATCGGGGGTGAGTTCGAAGGGGAGGTTCGCCTCGCAGAGGGCCAGCAGACGGCCCGCGTGCTCGATGACATGGGTGCCGGCCGTGCTGGCGGTCAGGTCGGGGCCGCGGTCGGTCATGTACGGGGCGCCGTCCAGGGCGGGGGTGTGGACCCAGCGGTTGCGGTACCACTCGGCACGGCCCTCCCGCAGCCGGATCCCGTGCACCATCCCACTGCCCTTGAACCAGTGGGCGGGGGTGACGCCCGGCTTGGGATTGTGACTGTTACGGATCAGACGGCCGGTCAGCTCCGGGGGCAGGGAACCCTCCACGGTCAGGCCGGTGGCCGTGATCTCGTCGACGGCGGGCTCGTAGTGACCGGTCAGGAACGGCATGCGGGTCATGGCAGGAACCTCACTTCTCGATGTGCGGGGCGTTGGCTGGTGGGCAGTGCGCGGGAGGGGGTGTCACATGCCGTGCTCGGCCTGGGACTTCAGTGCGGCGAGCCAGTTCTCCAGGGACTGGTGCAGCGCCCGGCCGAGTTCCTCGGGCGCGGCGTCGACGGGGTCTCCGCTCCAGGACTCCTCGGTGTGGACGGTGACCCGGTCACCGTTCTGCTCGAAGGTCCACACGTGGATGCCGGTGATTCCGCCGGCCGGTCCGCCCCACACGATCCGCTCCCCCGGGATCAGTTCGTGCACCGTGGAGGTGATGTCCATGCCGTGGGTCTTCCAGGTGAACGAGGTGCCGGGCGTCAGCGGGCCGTCGAGGACGGACTGGTCCACGTCCGGGTTCCAGGTCGCCCAGGCGCCGATGTCGGTGTGGAGTTGCCACACGGTCTCCAGCGGGGCGTCGATCACGGTGGAGAGGCGGGCGATGACGGGGGCGTTCGTGTCGATGGTGAACATGGCGGGTCTCCTTCTCGGGGTGATGCGTGAGGGGCGATGGGTGTGGGTGGGAGTCGTGGGTGGTGACGGGTGCCGGTTGATACGGCGGCCGGTCTCAGGAGGTGTGGGTGAGCGCGGCCGGCTGCTGCGGGGCAGTGCGGTCGGCCCGGCCGCGGCGAGCGACGGTCAGGGCGAGGACGGCGGTGGCGGCGAGGACCGCGGCCGAGAGGGCGAACGCGGTGCGGTAGCCGGCGGTGAGGGCCTCCAGGGGCGGCTGGTGGGTGGTGGCGTGGGCGGTGACGGAGCCGGCAAGAGTGGCCAGTACGGCGAGGCCGATCGCGCCGCCGACCTGGCGGGTGGTGTTCACCAGCCCGCCGGCCAGGCCCGCGTCCTCTCGCGGGACCCCCTCGACGGAGAGCGCGGTGAGCTGGACGAAGGCGATGCTCAAGCCCAGGCCGATCAGGACGCTCGGCCCGAGCACCCCCGTGAGGTAGCTGCCGTCGGCGGTGATCCGCGAGAGCCACAGGAGCCCGCCGGCCTCGGCGAACAGGGCCGCCGTCACGGTCGCCGTGACGCCGATGCGGCGGCTGATCCGTGGTGCGAGGGTGGAGCCGAGCATGTTGGCTGCGGCGAGCGGCAGCTGGCCCAGGCCCGTCACCAGCGGGCTGGACCCGAGCACCTGTTGCTGGTAGAGCGGCAGGAAGAAGAAGAGCGCGATCCACACCGACCCGAGCAGCGCCATGAGCACGTTCCCCGCCGCGACCCGGCCCGTGCCGAACAGGCGGGGCGGGAGGAGCGGATTCGGGTGGCGCCGCTCCACCAGGACGAACACCGCGAGGAGCGCGGCCGCGAGGGCGAGGGCGGTGAGCACCTGCGTGTCCGTCCAGCCGGAGCGGCGTGCGGTGGTCAGGCCCCAGACGAGGGCGGTCAGCGCGAGGGACACGGTGGCGGTGCCCGGCAGGTCGAACCGTCCGCGTTCGGTGACGGGGGCCCCTGGTACGAGGGCCGCCGTGGCGATGAGCACGAGGGACGCCCCGACGGCGACGGCGTGGAAGATCCAGGGCCAGCCCCACGCCTGCGTGAGGACCCCGCCGAGGAGCACTCCCGCCGCGGCGCCCGCCCCGGAGACCGCGCCCCACACCCCCAGCGCCCTGCCGCGCCCGGGGCCGGGCGGGAAGAGGACCATCAGCAGGGCGAGGGCGCTCGGCGCGATCGCCGCGGCCGCCAGACCCTGCACGGCGCGGGCGGCGATCAGGGCCGTGGGCGTGGCCGCCAGGCCGGCCGCCAGGGACGCGGCTGCGAACAGCCCGAGGGCGGCGAGCAGGACCCGGCGGCGGCCGAGGAGGTCGGCCGCGCGGCCGCCGGCCAGCAGCAGCGCCCCGAACGCCAGGCCGTAGGCGTTGACCACCCACGTGGTGCCGCCGTCCGACAGGCCCACCCCGGCACGGATCTGCGGCAGCGCCACGTTCACGATCGAGGTGGCCAGCATGACGGTGAACTGCGCCGCGGCCAGCGCCGCGAGCGCGGCACCCGGGCGGGTGGTGGCTCCTGAGGACTTCTGCACGACAAGCTCCATTGTGTGGTCAACCACTCACAAGCTGGGCCGAAAAGAGGCAGGGCGGCACACGCGCCCCGCCGACCGCGACGCGGCCTCAGTAGTGCCGGATGCCGGCCGACAGGGTCCGGCTCCAGGGCGCGTCGACCTGGTCCGCCCCCATCGAGGCGATCAGGTGGCAGAGCATGCCGCGGGCGAAGAACTCCTGGACCTGCTGCTCACTGCCGCCCGAAGCGCCGCGTACGTACTCCACCAGGCGGGCGTAGCCCTGGCGGACCACCTCGCGCACGGCGGGCTCCGAGGCGGCGGCCGCCTGGGCCTGGAGCTGGATCAACATCAGGTCGTTGTCGCCGATCAGCTTGGCGTACGACTCCGCCATGGCCGCCAGCACCTCGTCCGCGCCACTCCCCCGGGCCTCGGCCACCGCCTCCTCCATGCTGGCCCGCACCTGCACGAAGCAGTGCTCCACCACGGCGACGAACAGCGACTCCTTGCTCGGGAACAGCCGGTACACGTACGCCTGGGAGATGCCGGCCGCCTTGGCCACCTCGGTCGTGGTGGTGCCGAAGTAGCCGCGTGCGGCGAAGGCGCCGATGGCGGTGTGCAGCACCGTCGCACGGCGCTCCTCGGCGGTGGACAGCTGGCGGGTTCGTTCTGACTTCATGTGAGTACTCAACCACTCACACTTCTCCGAGTCAAGCCCCCCCCGGCCGCCTCGTCCTCGTTCCAGAACGTCCGGATTTCGACGCTCTGCGGGGAACACAACCCGCCTTCCCGTCAGTTCACGGAAGGGAATCGGGGCGGGCCCGCACGACTCGTCCTCGACCGTCAGAACAACGGCAAGGAGAACACGTGCGCATCCTCTTCACCGGCCCGGCCGCGGCCGGGCACCTCTTCCCGATGATCCCGACCGCACAGGCCCTGCGCGCCGCCGGCCACGAGGTGCTCTTCGCCAACTCACAACCGCTTCACCAGCTCCGCCAAGCCGGTTTCCCCATCGTCGAGATCGGCGACGGCCGCACCATCCGGGACGTGTTCGAGCAGTCCACCGGCGAGGAAGTGCGCTACGTCGCACCCGAGATGACATCGGACGAGATCCTCGACCGCGCGGCCCACGGCTTCGCGCTCGTCTCCCGCGCCACCGTGCCCGGTCTGCTGGAGACCGCCGAGAACTGGCGCGCCGACCTGCTCGTCTACGACTCCTTCCAGGCCTCCGCCCCGCTGGTCGCGGCCAAGCTCAAGATCCCGTCGGTGATCCAGAACTTCGGCGTCACCTCCGGCCTCGACATGGTCGCCCGGCTCGCCGCCAACTTCACGGAGGCGTACGAGACGTACGGGGTGGACGGCCCGGCCGAGCCCACCGCGCTGAACATCGTCCCCGCCTCGCTCGGCGGCGACCCGAGCGGCCTGCGGATGCGCTACGTCCCCTACAACGGCGGCGGCATCGTCCCCGCCAAGCTGCTCCGCCGGGGCAGCCGCCCGCGCGTCACCATCACCCTGGGCACCGTGCTCACCGAGATGGACGGCGTCCGCGCCATCGTCCGTCTGATCGAGGCCGCCGCCTCGGTGGACGCCGAGTTCCTGCTCGCCGTCGGCGACGCCGACCTCACCGCGCTCGGCACCCTCCCGGACAACGTCCGCCCGTTGCCCTGGATCCCGCTCGCCGAGCTGCTGACCGCCTCCGACGCCCTGATCCACCACGGCGGCGCCGGCACCATGCTCACCGCCCTGCAGGCCGGCCTGCCCCAGCTCCTGCTCCCCCAGGGCGCCGACCACTTCACCAACGCCGACGCCCTCACCCGAACCGGCGCCGCCCTGCGCTCCGCCTCGGACGGCGTGGACGCCGAGCTCCTCACCCGCCTCACGACCGATCCGGCCCTGCGCGAGGCCGCTACCCGCCTCCAGGCGGAGAACGCCGCCCTGCCGAGCCCGGCCGAGACGGTCCCCGCCCTGGAGGCCCTGGCCGCATCCTGATCCGCGGCCACGGCCCGCGTCCGCGCCCGGACTGACGTACGCAGCAGGACGGGCGCGGGTGCGGGCGTGTCTTCAGGTCAGCCGAGCCGCTCGACGGTCAACAGCGGCAGCTGCTCGAAGAAGGCGACCGACTCCGCCCGCCACCGCGACCGCCAGCCGGCCGCCACCTCGGACGCCTGCTGCGCATGGCGGCGCATGTCCGCCCGCATCCCGGCGGGCACACCCCGGCGCTCCCCGATCTCCCGGACGGCGGCGACGGCTTCCGGCGTGCAGGACGGGTCCCCTAGAGCGGCTTCCACCGTGCGGCGCTCCGCGCCGTCGACCGATGCCAGCAGGGCACGGACGGTGTAGCTGTTCTTCCCGTCGCGGATGTCGGTGCCGGTCGGCTTGCCCATGGCGGCCGCGTCTCCGAACAGGTCCAGGTAGTCGTCGCGCATCTGCCCGCAGATTCCCGTCAGCCGCGCGTAGTCCCGCAGCTCCCCGTCGAAGTGCGCGGGCTGCTCGCCCGCGGCCAGGAGGCCGAGCTGCATGGGCGCGAGGATCGAGTAGCGGGCGGACTTGTAGTCCGCCACGCTGTGCAGGACCTCCTCGTCCGGTGCGGCGGCGAAGTCGCGCTCCAGGTCGACGATCTGGCCGACGAACGTGTCGGCGGCCGCCCGGGTCTGCGCCTCGACCATGGCCTGCCGTACGGCCACGGGCACCTTCGCCTCCAGCAGCACCCGCAGCGACAGGGCGAGTGCGAGGTCGCCCGCGAGGACGGTCAGGCCGACGGCGGCCCGCGGGTGGTCGGGGAACCGCTCCCGGTAGGAGTAGTACGTGGACGGGCCGCCGCGCCGGGTGGGGCTGTCGTCGATGAGGTCGTCGTGCACCAGGCCGTGGGTCTGGAGCAGCTCGGTGCTCAGGGCCGCGGCGTCCAGTCCTTCGACCGCCCCGTCGGTCACCAGGCGCGCGGCCTCGTGCAGCAGTACGACCCGTATCCGCTTCCCGCCCCGCAGGGACAGCTCCCGCAGCAGCCGCAGGCACTCCGGCGTGAAACGGCTGAACGACGGTGCGCCGAGTCCGGCGCTCAGCGTGTCGAAGTACTCCTCGAAGAGCGAGTTGAACCGCTGCTCGTGGCCGGCGAGACGCTCGAGGATCTGCTGGGTCATGACGCGTTCTTCCTGCTCGGGGCGTGCCGGAAGGACACCGCCGTAGACCTGCGACGGTAGTGGCTCGGGCCCGCGGCCCGCCGCGGCGGGGTCGGCACCACCGCGACGGGCCGCTTGCGCTACCCCTTCTTCGGGTTCTTCGGGTCCGGGCACACCTGCCAGGCGAGGTGGTAGAGGGTGCTGACGCTGGCGTCGGTGGAGTCCATGGCCATGAAGCTCGTGGACGTCTGCGGGTTGGACGTGCCCGCGTTCACGCGCAGTTCCGTATTGATGTTGAAATTGCGCTTTTCACCGCACGGGGCCCAGACGAGGTCGGCGTACTCCGTCTTGTCGCTCGTCTGCCAATTGTCGTTGAGCGGGCCGTTGAACGTGTGGGTCCGCTGGGATGTCTGCGGCATTCCCTGGAAGTAGTAGTTGGCCCTTTCCTGGCCCCACGCGCCGGGCTGGAGGAACGCGAATCCACGGTAATCGGCCTGCACGATGGCGTAGGTGAAGCCGGAGGGCACGTGGACGCGGAGGTTGAGCTGGCAGTTCTTGCGGAAGGCGGTGGGCGGGGCGCCGGGGCCGACTTGGGCCAGGTACTCGCTGTACGTGACCGTGAAGGCGGTGTTGTCCGGGGCGACGGCCACTTCGGCGGTGCCTTCGCGGCAGCCGGAGCCGTTCACGGTGGCGAGTTCGATCACGATCTTGTCGGGCGGGGCGGTGATGGGCCCGGCGGCCACGGCGGGCGTCGACGCGGTGATCAGGGCGGCGGCGGCCCCACCGATGAGCAGGTGCCGGGCGCGGGCGCGCGTACGGGCGCGCGTGCGGGCGCGATGGCGGGACAGGGGATGAGACATCGTTGTCACTCCTAACTGTCGGGTCGGTCGGGGTTCCGGCGCTCGCCCGCTCAGGCCGCGGGGCATTCCCGCCACTCGAAGTGGTAGACGGTGCTGACGCTGCCGTCCGTCGAGTCCATGCTCATGAAGTTCAGGGTCTGCGGGCTCGACGTGCCCGCGTAGACCCGCAGTTCGGTGTTGACGTTGAGGTTGCGCTCCTCGCCGCAGGGGGCCCAGACCAGGTCGGCGTAGTCGGTCTGGTCGCTGGCCTGCCAGTTGTCCGTGAAGGGGCCGTTGAACTGGTGGGTCGTACGGGCCGTCTGCGCGGAGCCCTGGAAGTAGTAGTTCGCGCGCTCCTGGGCGTAGGCCCCGCGCTGGAGGTGGGCGAAGCCGCGGTAGTCCGCTCGGGCGATGGCGTACGTGAACCCCTGCGGCACGTGGATGCGCAGGGCCAGCTGGCAGTTCTTGCGGAACTCGGTGCCGCCGGAGCCGGCTCCCGTCTGCGCGAGGTAGTTGCTGTACGTGACGGTGAAGGCCGTGTTGTCGGAGGCTGCGGCGACCTCCGCGGTCCCCTGCGGGCAGCCCGAGCCGTTGACCCCGACCACGTCGACCGTGATGCGGCCGGGCGGCGGAATGTACGGGGAATCGGTCGGGGCGGCCTGTGCGGGGGCGGCCATGGCCGACAGCACCGCGATCGCTGCACCGACGGCAATTCTGCGGAACGGCATTTCCGGTTCTCCGTTCGTGCGGACGGGCACGGAATGGGATGTGGACATGGACATGCCATCACGACATTCCGGGGGCGGGTAGGACGCGATACGGTCAATGGGCGCCGGCCGAATTCCCCGCCGCGCCCCCTGGCCGGATATCACGATCCCCGCGCCCCGCCGCGCGCCTCCCATCAGCCCGGCCGCACTCCCCGGCCGCACGGGGCATCCGGCGGCGCAGCAGACGATGTCCGGTTCCTCTCGGCGCGCCGGGATCGCCGGCGCCGGCCGCGGCTGAGGGTCAGGCCAGGAAGCGCTCGACGGCCTCGCGGGCACGGGCGTTGGAGGCCGCGGCCTCCGCCAGGGACCGGGCCAGGACGCCGATCCACTCGTCGAGCCCCACCTGCCGCCGCGAGAGCACGATGCCCCGAACCTCGTGGCAGATCTCCCCGGCCACCACACGGCCCCGGTCCACCCGCAGCGAGAGCCGCTGCTCCCCGAGCACGACGTCGAGTTCGGAGACCGAACCCTCCCGACCGGCCACCCGTTCCGCGACGGACCGCCGGCGCTTGACCCGTACGGCCCCCGGCGGGAGCAGGTCCGCCAGGTTCGCCGCGAGCACCTGGGCGTAGAGGCCGAGGTCGGCGCTGTCCCTGCGCAGCGCCGCCGCCAGCAGTTCCACTTCCCTCTCAGCCATCGACGCTCACCACCATGGCCGGCCGGTCGATGACGTGGTCGTCACGCAACGGGCGCACCGCCGTCCCGATGGCGAAGAACTCGGTCGTGTGCGCACCCCAGTTGTGCGAGTGCTGCTTCAGCCGGACCGCCACGATCCCCTCCGCCTCCAGGGCCTGCCCCTCCGCCTGCATCCGGCTCATCGCCAGCTCGCGCGCGTCGTAGAGGGCCTGCGTGAACGGCTCGATCTCCACGTTGCGGCCGCCGGTGCTCAGCGCCTGCGCGAAGCGCTGGTGCGCCACGTGGTAGACGCACGACCCCATGACCAGGTCCAGCGGTGCGTACCCGGCCCGGATCAGCGTCCAGAAGTCCTGGCCGGACAGGTCCGAGGTGAAGGGCTTGCCCTTGTTGTTGAGCCAGGTTCCGCCCGGTCCCGGGTCCGCGCCGGCCGCCTTCACCGCCGTGCCGACGGCGATGAACTCGGCGATGTCCGAACCGAACTCCTTGAACTCGACGTCCAGCCGCACCCCGACGATCCCGTCCGCCCCCAAGGCGCTCGCCTCGGCCTCCATCCGGCTCATCGCCAGTTCGCGCGCGTGGTACATGGCCTGGGTCAGCTTGGTCAGCTCCTGGTTCTTCGACCACCGGCCGAGCTGGACGCCCACGTGGTAGACCGAGCAGCCGAGGACCAGCCCGAGCGGACGGAAACCGGCCTCGCGCACCAGCAGGAACTCGTTCACCGTCAGGTCCGAGGTGAAGAACGAGCCCTTCTCCCCCGGCCGGAGCTGCGCAAGTCTGCGCATCGCGTCCTCGGGCACGCCCTGCGCATCTGGCCGCGCGGCTCCCCCGGCCCGTCCCTGCCCCGTTCCTCCGGTCATGTCAGTGCTCGCGCTCCAGTCTCATGATGGTCAGTGGCCTGGGCCCGGCGGGCCGCTCGGCGCGGCCGAACCGGGCGAGGGAGGTGCCGATGAGGACGGCCTCCGCCGAGTGGTCGCGCGCGTAGCCGTACGCGGGGCACTCGGTCTCGGACACGCGCAGCTCCATCTCGTCGACCACCACCCCGTCGCCGCCGTGCTGCGCGGCATCGAGGGACAGCTGCTCGCGCGCGCCTTGACGGACCCGGTCGATCAAGTGGGTGTATCCGTCGACCTCCTGGTTCCCGGGGGTCCAGCGGATCCGGCGGGAGGTGCGCCAGTCGTCGTGCCGGGTCGCGAGGGCGATGCCGAAGGCCAGTCCGGTGGGCACCCAGCCGGCGGACAGGAGCGCGGCGAAGTCCAGGCCGCTCAGGTGCGAGGTGAACGGGATCCGCGGCCGGATGCGCGAACGGGCCCGGACCGCGGTGCCCAGCGCCGTGAACTCCACGCCACCCGCCGGGAAGCCGCCGATCCGCAGGTGCACACCGACGATCCCGTCGCCGCCGAGCGCGCGGCACTCCTCCGCCGCACGGGCCAGCGCCAGTCTGCGCGCCCCGTACAGCGCCCTCACCGTCTGCACGTTGGCCGACGGCGGCAGCGCCGCCGGGGCCGCCGCCCGCGGCACGCTTGTCGACCAGGCTCCCGGGCAGCCCCGGACGCCGCTGTAACCGACGTTGAAGACGGCCGTGCCGAGCACCTGCCCGACCGGGTCGAACCCGGCGCCCTTGACCGCCGCGAACTCCTCGGACGACAGGGCCGAGTCCCAGGTGCGGCCGGCGGCCTCCCCCGGCAGGCCGGTGCCCCGTCGGTCTGTCATCGGCTCCCGTGCCATCGTGCTCGCGGCCCACGCGCGGATCGCGTCGCCCTTCGGCAGCGTAGGCCATCGGTGTGACCGACGAAACGGGTCAGACCGGATTGTCCGCCTACCGCGACTGCAGGGTGCGCAGGAGGTCGAAGGCCGGGCGGTCCACCGGTCGCTGCGCGTTGCCGAGGGCGATCACGGCGAGGCGCTTCTCCGGGTCGAAGCCCACGAAGGAGGAGAAGCCCCCGGTCCCTCCGTTGTGCCAGATCTGCAGGTGCGCGCCCTGCCGGGGGTGGAGGCGGTGGGCCATCCAGCCCAGGTGTACCCAGGCGAAGGGGCTCTTGCGGTGCTCGACCGAGCGGGTCAGGCGGATCGCCTCGGCGAGCTCCGCGGGGCCGCCGTCGAGCTGGGCCCGTACGAAGGCCACCAGGTCGGTGGCGGTCGAGTGCAGGCCGCCCGCGCCCGCCAGGTCCGCGAGGTGCCACGGGGCCACCGGCCGGCCGCGCCCGCTGTGGCCTTGCGCGGAGCGTTCCGCTCGGCCGGCGTCCACGGTCACGACGGTGTCGGTCATGCCCAACGGGGCGCAGATCTCGCGGGTGATGAGGGCCTCGTACTCCGTGCCGGTCCGGTGGGCGAGGGCCAGGCCCAGCAGTCCGGCTCCGAGGTTGGAGTAGCGGAACCGTTTCCCCGGGGTGGCTCCCAGCCGGGTCCGGGCCAGTCCGGTCAGCAGGGTCTCGGCCGTGCAGCCGGCGTACGGATCCGGCTTCGACGGGTGCAGCAGGGCGCGGAGCAGCATGCCCCGGGGCAGCCGCGGCAGGCCGGAGGTGTGGGTGGCCAGCTGCCGGAGGGTGATCCGGCAGCCGTCCCGGGCCGGTACGACGGCCCCGTCGGGCAGTAGATCGGCGAGCGGCTCGTCCAGGCCCACCGTGCCGGCGGATACCAGACGCGCCAGGGTCAGGGCGGTGAACGCCTTGGTCACCGAACCGATCTCGAACAGGGTGCCGGGGCCGGGGACGCCGCCCTGGGGCCCGCCGGTGCGTCCGGCGCCGCGGATCTCCACGGCGTCTCCCGCCAGCGCGGCCACGACCACGCCGACGTGCTTCCCGGCCAGGCGGTCCGCGCTCTCCTGGGCGAGCGTTGCGAGTTCTTGTGCCATGACGGAATCATGGCGGCCGCCCACTGCCAACCGGTGCGCCCTGATGATGATTTCCGGCGCTCGGCCCTCCGACCTGAGCGGTACGGTCAGCCCACCTGGATGCCGATCACGCACGTGTCGTCGTCCGTGTCGGAGCGGCTCTCGGCGAGGAGGCGGTCCAGCTGCCCGTCCAGGTCCCCGGCTCCGGCGCCCGCCGCGTGCAGGAGATGGCGCAGCGAGTCCTGTACCGAGGAGTCCCGGCGTTCCACGAGGCCGTCCGTGAACATCAGCAGGGTGTCGTCCGGTTCGAGGCGCACTTCCCGCTCGACGTACGTGACATCGGGCAGGGCCCCGAGGAGCAGGCCCTCGATGAGGGGGAACGCGTCGGCCTCGCCGCCGCGGACGAGCACGGGCGGCAGGTGGCCGGCGCGCGCCCAGCGCATCACCCTGGTGCGCGGGTCGAAGAGGCCGCAGACGGCGGTGGCCGTCACGTGCTTGGCCAGGTGGTGGGTGACCGTGTTCAGCCAGGACAGCAGCTGGGCGGGGCCCGCGCCGGTCACGGCGAGGCCGCGCAGGGCATTGCGCAGCACGACCATGCCGGTGGCCGCCTCGATGCCGTGTCCGGCGACGTCGCCCACGGACAGCATGATCAGTCCGGAGGGCAGCACCACGGTGTCGTACCAGTCGCCGCCGACGAGCGACTCGGTCTCCGCCGGCCGGTAGCGGACGGCGACCCGCAGGCCCGGGGCCTCGATGGCGGGTGGTGTGGGGGGCATGATGGCGTGCTGGAGCTGGAGGGCGAGCCGGTTGCGTTCGGCGGACTCGGCTTCGGTGTGGGCGAGCTGGTCCCTGGTCGCGGCCAGTGCGACCTCGGTCCAGTGCTGGGCGGAGATGTCCTGGTAGGCGCCGCGCACGGCGTACAGCTGCTGGTCCGCGTCGAGGACGGGCTCGGCGACGACCCGGATGTGGCGGGTGATTCCGTCGGGCCGCTGGAGGCGGAAGTTGACGGAGGCGGGGCGGCGGTGGCGGAGCACCGCCCGCAGGAAGCCGCCGAGGGCGGCGGAGTCGTCCGGGTGGGC
This sequence comes from Streptomyces sp. IBSNAI002, assembly GCF_052244475.1. Taxonomy (NCBI): domain Bacteria; kingdom Bacillati; phylum Actinomycetota; class Actinomycetes; order Kitasatosporales; family Streptomycetaceae; genus Streptomyces; species Streptomyces sp. IBSNAI002. The sequence goes on from NZ_JBQPXG010000002.1 coordinate 387,954, forward strand.
GTAGCCGGGCAGTTCGTGCAGCCGTACGGGGGGTGCGGCGGTGGGGAGTCCGTGGAGGGCGTAGAGCTGGGCGTTCCAGGTGGTCTCCCCGGTGGCGAGGTTCTCCTCGAAACCGCCGATCCGGCCCAGGCGTTGGGCGTGCTGCAGGAGGTTGGCCAGCCGGGCGGTCTCGTCCTCGATGCGCCAGATCAGCAGGACGGCGGCGCCGTGGCGGCTGACGCTGATGTCGGCGACCGAGGTGAGCGGGATCTGGTCGACGAGCGCGGTCAGGCTCATGCGTTCGGCCCGGAAGGGCTCGCCCGTGGCGTGGACGCGCTCGATGATGTCGAACAGCCCGCTCTCGCCGGCGGCCAGCGGATAGGCCTCCAGGAGCAGGGCGCCGTTGACGTCTCCGCGCGGCCGTCCCAGCGGGTCGACGAACCGGCTGCCGGCGTGCCGGATCCGGAAGTCGCCGAGCCGGCCCTCGGGGTCGAGGACCGGGGTGAGGACCACGGCGGGGTCCTGTAGTCCCTCGGCCAGGTCGATGAGTTCCGCGACGTCGGGGAGGACCGCCTCGGTGGCCGTGAGGTCGCGCGGCGGCGAGGCGTCCATGGTGTGCGCGCACAGTTCGGCGAGGGCCTCGACCTGGCGCTCGATCTGCGGCGGCTGTGGTGCGAGGGGCTCCGGCCAGCAGATTTCGAGCACCCCGTGGATCCGTCCGCCCGTTCCCGCGGGTACGGCCATCCGGCCGCCGCCGGGCCACTGGTGGTGGCCGATCGAGGGCAGCCGTTCGCGTTCGAGGCTGGCGAGGGTGACCAGTCGCCGCTGCGTCAGCGCCAGGCGGGCGACGGTGGAGACGCCCGGGGGCACGTGGCGCCAGCGGGCGGCTTCCCCGGGGCGGAATCCGGCGTGCCCGGCGAGGGCCAGCGAGCCGTCGGGCACTGCGGTCCACACGGCGACGGCGACCGCTCCCAGCGGGCCCAGGGCGTTCGTCAGGAGGGACTCGGCCACCGCCTGGGTGTCGGCGGCGGCGGCGAGCACGCCGCTCTCGGCAGTGCGCAGCCGGACCGAGACCGCGGAGTGCCTCTCGGGCGGGGCGTCGGCCGTGCCGGTGCGCTCGACGAACTCGGCGGCGATCTCGCTGACGTGGTCGCGGGACGCCTGGTTGACGATGTCGGCGGCGAGTTCGAGGGGGGACATCCCGCTGTCGCGGCACAGCAGGTCGAGCTGCCGTGCCGCCGCGGCCGGGGTGCAGTGCAGCTGGCCGATCAGGATGCCCTTGGCCAGTTCGACCAGGGCCCGTCCGTCGGCGGCCGCCTGCGCCTCCAGCACCTCGCGGCGCAGCCGTTCGACGGTGGCGACGAGGCGTCCCAGCGGGGTCGGGGCCTGGTGCGGGATGACGGGCGCGGCCCGGCCTGCCACGGGCGTGCGCCCCGGGCCGGCCTCGTCGTGCCGCCCCGTGTCCCCGGTCATCGGGTGAGCCAGTGCCGGACGCGGGCGATGAGGTCGTCGGCGTCCACCGGCTTGGTCACGTAGTCGCTGGCGCCCGCGGCGAGGCTCTTCTCCCGGTCCCCGGGCATCGCCTTGGCGGTGACGGCGATGATGGGCAGGCCTTCGTACGCCGGCATCCGGCGGATCTCGGCGGTGGCGGCGTATCCGTCGAGTTCGGGCATCATCACGTCCATCAGGATGAGGTCGACCCCGGCGTTGTGGGTGAGGGCGTCGATGCCCTTGCGGCCGTCCTCGGCGTGGAGCACGCGCATGCCGTGCAGTTCCAGGACCCCGCTGAGGGCGAAGAGGTTGCGTGCGTCGTCGTCGACGACGAGGACGGTGCGTCCGGCGAGGTCGCCGTCGAGCACGTGGGCGGCCTGCTGCCGGTGCGTGACCCCGGAGACCGGGGGCAGCACGTCCCCCGGCTGCTCGGCGGACAGGTGGAGGGCGATGCGTTCGCGCAACTCGTCCAGGCTGGAGAGCAGTTCCACGTGACGTGATGCGGACCGCTGCCGCAGGGCGTCCTCCTGGCCGGTCCTGATCCGGGGGTTGTTGTGGGCGAGGACGGGCAGCGCGGACAGGGCCGGGTCTCCGTCGAGGGCGTCGAGGAAGTCCAGCGCTTCCCCGTCGGGCATGTCCAGTTCCAGGACGACGCAGTGGAAGGGGTCCGATGCCAGTGCGGCGGCGGCTTCGCGCGAGCTCGTGGCGTTGACCACCTGGATGCCCCCGCGCTCCCCCGTCACCTCGTGGCGGGGAGCGAAGTCCCGGGCGGCGCTCTCGGCGACGAGGGAGAGCAGCCCGTTGGGGCGTTCCTCGATCACGAGCAGGCGGCGGGCCCGGCGCTGGGCGGGCAGTACGGGCGTGTCCGGGCGGCCCGGTCCGGCCGCCGCCGACGTGGCGCCGGCCGGGAGGGCGGCGGGAGCGTCGGTGCGCGGGGCGGCGTCCTCGTAGTCCGCGCGGCTGACCGGCAGGTAGAGGGTGAAGGTGCTGCCCTGGCCGGGCGTGCTCTGCGCGACGACGGCCCCGCCGAGGAGCTGGGCGATCTCGCGGCTGATGGAGAGCCCCAGGCCGGTGCCGCCGTACTTGCGGCTGGTGGTTCCGTCGGCCTGCTGGAAGGCTCCGAAGACGGACTCCAGCTGCTGCTCGGGGATGCCGATGCCCGTGTCCCGTACCCGGAAGGCCAGCAGGGGCCCGCGCCGGGGCAGCCCGGCGGGGACCTCGGAGTCCGCCGCGGGTTCGATGCGGAGCTCGACGCCGCCGCGTTCGGTGAACTTGACGGCGTTGGACAGCAGGTTGCGCAGGATCTGGCGCAGCCGCGAGTCGTCGGTGAGCAGGTCGTCGGGGGCGCCGGGGGCGGTGGTGACGGTGAGGTCCAGGCTCTTCTGGGTGGTCATCGGCCGGAAGGTGGCGTCGACGTACTCGAGCAGCTGGGGCAGGTGCACCCGCTCGGGGTTGATGTCCATCTTCCCGGCCTCGACCTTCGACAGGTCGAGGATGTCGTTGATCAGTTGGAGCAGGTCCGAGCCGGCCGAGTGGATGATGCCCGCGTACTCGACCTGCTTGGGGGTGAGGTTGCGGGCGGGGTTCTGGGCGAGCAGCTGGGCGAGGATGAGCAGGCTGTTGAGCGGGGTGCGCAGCTCGTGGCTCATGTTGGCCAGGAACTCGGACTTGTAGGTGGAGGCCAGCGACAACTGCTGTGCGCGGGTCTCCAGTTCCTGCCGGGCCTGCTCGATCTCCAGGTTCTTGGCCTCGATGTCGCTGTTCTGGCTGGCGAGGAGCGCGGCCTTCTCCTCCAGTTCGGCGTTGGAGCGCTGGAGTTCCTCCTGCTGGACCTGGAGTTCCTCCGAGCGCGCCTGGAGTTCGCCGGTCAGCCGCTGGGACTCGCCGAGGAGTTCGTCGGTCCGGGCGTTGGCGACGATCGTGTTGACGTTGGCGCCGATGGTCTCCATCAGCTGGGCCAGGAAGTCGCGGTGTACGGGGGTGAAGGCGCTGAAGGAGGCGAGTTCGATGACTCCGAGGACCTGGTCGTCGACCACGATGGGCAGGATGATCAGGCTGCCGGGGGTGGTGTGGCCCAGACCGGAGGAGATGACGTAGTCGCCGGGGACCTGGTCGGTGGCGATGATCCGGTGGCTGCGGGCGGCCTGCCCGACGAGGGACTCGCCGAGGGCGAAGGCGGTGCCCACCGCGGCGTCCGCGGAACGGCCGTAGGAGCCGACGAGGGTGAGTACGGTGCCGCGGGGGCGGTCCTCGGCGAGGTAGAAGGCGCCGTACTGGGCGGCGACGAGCGGTGTCAGTTCGTCCATGACGAGTTCGGCGACGGCGGCGAGGTCCCGGTGGCCCTGCATCAGGCCCGAGATGCGGGCCAGGTTGGACTTGAGCCAGTCCTGTTCCTGGTTGGCCCGGGTGCTCTCCCGCAGCGAGCCGACCATGGAGTTGATGTTGTCCTTGAGTTCGGCGACCTCGCCCGAGGCGTCGACGGTGATCGAGCGGGTCAGGTCGCCCTCGGCGACCGCGCTGGCGACCTCGGCGATGGCCCGGACCTGGCGGGTCAGGTTGCCGGCCAGCTCGTTGACGTTCTCGGTCAGCCGCTTCCAGGTGCCGGAGACGCCCTCGACCTCGGCCTGGCCGCCGAGCCGTCCCTCGCTGCCGACCTCGCGGGCGACGCGGGTGACCTCGGCGGCGAAGGCGGACAGCTGGTCGACCATCGTGTTGATGGTGGTCTTCAGCTCCAGGATCTCGCCGCGGGCGTCCACGTCGATCTTCTTGGACAGGTCGCCGTTGGCGACGGCCGTCGTGACGAGGGCGATGTTGCGGACCTGGCCGGTGAGGTTGTTCGCCATGGAGTTGACGTTGTCGGTGAGGTCCTTCCAGGTGCCCGCGACGTTGGGAACCTGCGCCTGCCCGCCGAGCCGGCCCTCGGTGCCGACCTCGCGGGCCACCCGGGTCACCTCGTCGGCGAACGCGGACAGGGTGTCGACCATGGTGTTGATGACCCCGGCCAGCGCGGCGACCTCGCCCTTCGCCTCCACCACGATCTTCTGCGAGAGGTCGCCGCGGGCCACGGCGGTGGCCACCTGGGCGATGGAGCGGACCTGGCCGGTCAGGTTGGAGGCCATGACGTTGACGTTGTCGGTGAGGTCCTTCCAGGTGCCGGAGACCCCCCGTACGGTGGCCTGGCCGCCCAGGTTGCCCTCGGTGCCGACCTCGCGGGCGACCCGCGTGACCTCGTCGGCGAACGCGGACAGCTGGTCGACCATCGTGTTGATGGTCTCCTTCAGCTCCAGGATCTCCCCGCGGGCGTCCACCCGGATCTTCTGCGTCAGATCGCCCTGGGCGACGGCGGTGGTGACCTCGGCGATCGAACGCACCTGGGCGGTCAGGTTGTCGGCCATGACGTTGACCGATTCCGTCAGGTCCTTCCACGTACCGGAGACGCCCTTGACGTCGGCCTGGCCGCCGAGTCTTCCCTCGGTACCGACCTCGCGGGCCACCCGCGTGACCTCCCCGGCGAATCCGGAGAGCTGGTCGACCATCGTGTTGATGGTCTCCTTCAGCTCCAGGATCTCCCCGCGGGCGGTGACGGTGATCTTCTGCGAGAGGTCGCCCTTGGCCACGGCGGTCGCGACCTGCGCGATCGAGCGCACCTGGGCCGTAAGGTTTCCGGCCATGAAATTGACCGAATCCGTCAGGTCCAGCCAGGCGCCGCCGACTCCCGGTACGTCGGCCTGACCCCCGAGCGTGCCCTCGGTGCCGACCTCGCGGGCCACCCGCGTCACCTCGGAGGTGAACAGCGACAGCTGGTCGGCCATCCCGTTGAACACGGTGGCGATCTCGCCGAGCAGGCCGTCGGCCGTGTCCGGCAGCCGGCAGCCGGGTACGGAAGTCCCCGTCCCGCACGGCCGTCAGGCCGGCCAGCAGCAGGCGCAGCTCCGATTCGCCGATCCCGCCCTCGCCCGGAAGCGCCGGCGACCTCCCCGGCGTCTCCGTGCCCGTCCGCTCAGCCATCCGCCAACCTCACTCTAGACGCACCGGATTCCTGGCCCGGCCGGAGGTTCCGCTTTCGCCGCACAGCCGGGCCGATGAAGGCTAACGCCGCCGAACGGACCTTAAGGCACGGCGATCACCCGGTGGCCCCGCTTGGGCACAGTGGTACGCGGCCTCCGGGGTGCCGGTCCGAGCGGTGGGCGGCCGGTTCGGCGCCGTCACGGCGCGGCGAGGGCGCCTTCGACGCTCGGGTGCAGGGAGAGGACGGTGTCGGCGCCCGTGAGGGCGAAGAGGCGGCTCAGCTGCTCGCCGGGTGCCGCGATGCGCAGCGTGGTGAGCTGGTGCATCCGCAGCAGCAGGTTCAGGAACGACGAGTCGCCGAAGGTGATGGAGCCGGCGTCCAGCACCACCACCCGGTGTCCGTCCGCCGCCGCGACGAGCGCCTCCTCGAGCGGGGGGAGCGTGTCCTGGTCGAGTTCCCCGCGGGCGGCCACCACCCATCCGGCCCCGGCCGGGTAGCTCTCGCCGACCACGCCATCGTGGTACGCGTCCTGTGCTCCGGTCATGTCCGCCTCCCCGGCTCGCCGCCTGTACGTCCTCCGCAAGGGAGTATGCCTGTTGGCGGATCCGGCGAGGACGTCCGGTCCCGTGGCCGGCCGCACATGAGGAAGTACGGCACAGACCGTGTAGGACCGCGGGATCGGGGCACAAGCGCCCGAGCAGCCATCAGTCAATCGGGAGGGAACGGCCACATGACTCGCTCGGCCACCGCCGTAAGCCCCATGCCTGCACAGCACGCGCAGACGCCGCCCGCTCGGACCAACACCGCCGCACCCGCAGGGGCCCCGACGCAGCCCGTGGACCCGTTCCGGGTGGAGAACCCCCGGGAAGTGGCGCCCACCGACGCGCGCGAGCTGTCGAAGGTCTTCTTCGAACGGCTCCGCTCCCTGGAAGAGGGCACGCACGAGTACCAGTACGCCCGCAACACGCTGATCGAGATGAACCTCTCCCTCGTGCAGTTCGCCGCGCGCCGCTTCCGCGCCCGCGCGCTCGGCGGGAGCCTGGACATGGACGACATCATCCAGGTGGGGACCATCGGCCTGATCAAGGCCATCGACCGCTTCGACACCGAACGCGAGGTCGAGTTCTCCACCCTGGCCCTGCCGTACATCACCGGTGAGATCAAGCGCTTCTTCCGCGACACCACCTGGGCCGTGCACGTCCCGCGCCGTCTTCAGGAACTGCGTACGGAGCTCGCCAAGGCTCAGGAGGCCCTGACCGACGTCCTGGGCCGGGCCCCGACGGTCAAGGAGGTCGCCCAGCACCTCGAACTGACCGAGGAACAGGTCATCGACGGGCTGGTCGCCGCGAACGGCTACACGAGCGGCTCCCTGGACACCGCCGGCGCGGACGGCGACGAGCAGTCCGCGACGGGCCGGACGACGCTGCCGCTGGCGGACCGGATCGGTGAGCCGGACCCCGCCATGGAACTCTTCGAGGAGTTCCACACCCTCGCGCCGCTGCTGGAGCAGCTGAGCGAACGCGACCGGCTGATCCTGCGGTTGCGCTTCGGCGAGGAGAAGACCCAGGCGGAGATCGGCGCCGCGCTCGGCATCTCGCAGATGCAGGTCTCGCGCCTGCTGTCGCGGACCCTGACCCGGCTGCGTGCCGGAATGCTCTCGGCGTAGGCAGCGGCATGCCCTCCCCCGGCCGGCCCGACCGGTCCGTCCCGACCGACGGTGTCCACGTGCACCCCGCCGGTGTGCCGTGGGCGGACGCGGTCGCGCGGTGTGCCCCGACGGGGGCGGGCGCGGCGCCGACGCTGACCGCCCGGCCGCTGCGCGACCGTCCCGGCACCCTCCTGAGCGGCAGCTGCGACCTGGACACCCGGCCGATCCTCCGCGCGGCGCTCGGCGCCGTCACACGGATCCCCGGCCCGGTCGTCCACCTCGACCTGTCCGCCGTGGCCTTCCTCGACGCGGCGTCGGTCGCCGCCCTGCTGCAGGCCGCCTCCACCGTGACCGGACAGGGGCGCCGCCTGCTGCTCCACGACCCGCCGTACTCGCTCCGCAAGATCGTGGCGATGTTCCCGGACGAATGTGCCGCGCTGGAGGTCGCAGCATGATCAAGGTTCCTGCGCCCGCCGGCCCCGGGGCCTTCGTGCACCCCGCGCTCTTCTACCGGGGTCAGGCGGAGTACCTGTCCGGGGTGGGAGGCTTCGTACGCGCCTCGCTGGCGGCCGAAGAGCCGGTGCTCGTGGCCGTGCCCGGCCCGCGCCTGGACGCCCTGCGCGAGAGCCTCGGCGCGGGCGCGGCCGGGGTCACCTGGACGGACATGACGCGGCTGGGCCGCAATCCCGGCCGCATCCTGGCCGCGTTGCAGGACTTCGCCGACCGGCACGCGGGACGGGCCGCCCGGATCGTGGGCGAGCCCATCTGGCCCGGCCGTTCGCAGGCCGAGGTGCTGGAGGCCACCCGCCACGAGGCCCTGATCAACACGGCGTTCGCGGGCCGGCCGGCCACCGTGCTGTGCCCGTACGACGCCGCGGGCCTGCCGGCCGCCGTGGTGTCCGACGCCCGGCGTACCCATCCCACACTGATCGAGAAGGGTACGGACCTGGCCAGCACGGACTACGCCGACGCCCCGTCGGTCTGCGCCGACTGCGACCGCCCCCTGCCCGAACCCGAGGGCGGCGCGCCCTGGCTCGTCTACGGCCACGGGGACCTGGGCGAGGTGCGCGACCACGCCGAGGTCTGGGCCCGCGGCACCGCCCTGAGCGCGGCGCGGCGCGGCGATCTCATCCTCGCGCTGAGCGAGGCCGCCGCCAACTCCCTGGCCCACGGCGGCGGGAGGGGCGCGCTCCGGCTGTGGAGCACCGGCGCCGGGATCGTGGCCGAGGTCCGCGACGGCGGTCGCCTGGCCGACCCGCTGGCGGGCCGCCGCCGGCCCTCCCTGACCTCGGTCAACGGCGGCCGCGGGCTGTGGATGATCCATCAGCTGTGCGACCTGGTCGAGATCCGCGCCTCGGGCGACGGCCTCACTCTGAGACTGCACATGGACACGCCCTGAGGGCGACGCTCCCCTAGACTGTCGGGCACGCTCGATGTCCCGGGACCGGGGGGTACGGGTACGGACGGTGCGCGGCACCGGCCGTGCGGAGACGGGCGGGAACAGCGACGGTCCTCGCGATCACAGACCAGTGCCAACGGTGGGGGTGAGAGTTCACAGTGGAAACCATCGGAGCGGACACCGGCGATTCACTGCGCACCGGGCCTTCCGTGGCGGGGCAGCGCCGACGGCTCGCCCTGTCCGGCGTCCGCGGCCACGTGGCCAAGGGCCGCGACTTCACGCGCGAGGCCCTGCGGGACTGGGGCTGGGACCGGGAGGCCACCGCCGAGGACGTCCTGCTCGTCGTGTCCGAGCTGCTGACCAACGCCTCGCTGCACGCGGGTGGTTGCATCGAACTCGCGCTGACGGCCGGTGAGGTCCTGCGGATCGAGGTCTTCGACGGCACGACGACCCCGCCCCGCCCGCACCCGACCCCGCAGCGGGGCCTGCCGGGCGGCCACGGCCTGTACATCGTGGACCGTCTCTCGGACCGCTGGGGCACCGCCACCCGGGAGAACGGCAAGGCCGTCTGGGCCGAGGTCGAGGCGTCCCGGCTGACCTCGGGCAGGTCCACGGGCGCGACCCGGCCGGGTCGCGGCCGTACGGGCGCGTGAGCGCGGCGGACGGGGGCAGGCGCGCGGTATGACCTCCAACACGCTCAGCTCCCTGGCCCTGTCCCCGGCGCCCGGCCCCGCCTGGTTCCACCTGGCCGTCATCGCCTTCGCCCTGCTCGTCCTGTTGCGCACCCTGGCCCGGCACCGGTAGGGCGCTCCGGTGCCGGGCGGGCCCGCGGGCTGCCGCCGGACGGCAGGCCGTTCAGCGGTGCAGCCGCTGCGTCCAGTCCGCGGGCACCCGGTCGGCCGGTCCCGGCGCCGGCTGGTCCGCGGGATGGTCGCGCGGCGGCGTCAGCTCGGGCCCGGACTCGTAGAGCTCGCCGCTGTCGTAGTTCCAGAACCACTCCTCGCCCGGTTCGAAGCTCTGCACCAAGGGATGGCCGGTGGCCTTCCAGTGGGCGGTGGCGTGCTGGGCGGGGGACGAGTCGCAGCAGCCGACGTGTCCGCACTGGGCGCAGCGGCGCAGGTGGAACCACCAGCCGCCCGCCGCGTCGCAGTCGCCGCAGCCGGCACCGGTGGGCGCGGCGCTCGGGTCGATTCCGTCGATGTCGGTCATACCGGCTCCTCGGCGATGTCGCTCTCGGTCTCGGTCACGGGCTCAGTCTCGGTCTCGGATCTCGTCCCGGTCTCCGTTCCGGCTTCCGGTGCGGTCAGCGGCAGCAGCACCTGGAAGCGGGTGTCGCCCGGTGCGGACTCGACCTGGAGGCTGCCGTGGTGCTTGTTCACGACGATCCGCCAGGAGATGTCCAGGCCGAGCCCCGTGCCCTCGCCGACCGGCTTGGTGGTGAAGAAAGGGTCGAAGATGCGGCTGCGGATGTCCGCCGGGATGCCGGGCCCGGTGTCCCGGAACTCCACCAGCAGCCGGTCCCCCTCCCGTCCCGTGCGGACCGTGAGCGTGCCCTCGCCGCCGGTGCTCCCGATCGCGAAGACCGCGTTGTCGATGAGGTTGGTCCACACCTGGTTGAGCTCCGCCGGGTAGGCGGGCACGTCCGGCAGGGAGCGGTCGTACTCCTTGACCACCCGGATCCCGGGGCCGATCTTGCCCGACAGCATCAGCAGGGTGCTGTCGAGGAGTTCGTGGACGTCGACGACCCGGTGCGGGGCACGGTCGAGCTGCGAGTACTGCTTGGCGGCGTCCACCAGGTGGGAGATGCGGGTGGTGGAGTCGCCGATCTCGTCCATCAGCAGCTCGGTCTCGACCGTGTAGTTGAGCCAGCCGATCGCCCCGGGGAGGATGTCCTCGGCCACGGTCGCCGCGACCTGCTCCAGCCAGTCCGTGTCCAGCCCGGCCTGCACGAAGGTCGGTGCGACCCGCCAGCCCTCCGCGATGCCGTGGTCGTCGAGCCAGTCCGCGAGCTCGTCCTCCCGGTCGGACGCTTCGAGGGGGCTCAGCACCGGTGCCTTCGCGACGCGTTCGGCGGTGCGCTCCTGGATCTCGATGAGTTCGGCGAGTGCCTCGCGGGAGTAGGGGCCGTGCGCGATGACGGCCAGCTTGTGCCGCATCTTGCCCACGCGTTCGCGCAGTGCCGCGGTGGCCCGGACGGCCGCCGCGGCCGGGTTGTTGAGCTCGTGGGTGAGCCCTGCGGACAACGAACCGAGGGCCAGCAGGCGTTCGCGCTGCCCGATGGCGCGCTGGGTGTTCTTCGCGCCGAAGAAGAGCCCTTCCAGCAGGTGTGCGGCCATCGGGAACCAGTCCCGCATGAAGTCCGCGAACGACTGCGCGGGCAGTACGAAGAACCGCGTCGGCTCGGTCACCCGCATCGAGTTGGTGTACGTCTGGGGCACCCGGTCGCCCAGGTAGGCCTGCATGGCGCCCGCGTACACCCCGCGCTGCGAGGTCCGGCTCACCTCGACGTCGTCGCCGCCGACCCGGCGGGAGAGCACGACGGTGCCCTCGATCATCACGTAGAAGCAGGTCGCCGGGGATCCCTCGGTGTACACCGGACCGGTTTCGAACCGCTCGACCCGCCCTTCGGCGCACAGCCGCCCGAGCTGTTCGGGGGTGAGCTTCTCGAACAAGAACAGCGAGGCGATCTCCTGCGGGCTGCAGGGCATGGTGTGCCCGCTCATGACTGCTCCAGGTACCGGTGGACGAGCATCACGGCCATGGCTCCTTCTCCGACGGCGGACGCGACGCGCTTCGCGGACTCGGCGCGGGCGTCGCCCGCCACGAACACGCCGGGGATGTTGGTCTCCAGGTGGTAGGGCGGCCGGTCGAGCTCCCACTCGGCGGGCGGGCGGCCGTCCGGTGTGAGGTCCGGCCCGGCCAGGATGAAGCCGCGCGCGTCGCGCAGCACCGTGCCGTCCAGCCAGTCGGTCCGCGGGGCGGCTCCGATGAAGACGAACACCCACTGGGCGTCGACGAGTTCGCTCGCGCCGCTGTCCACGTCGTGCAGGGTCAGCTGCTCCAGGTGACCGTCGCCCTGCGCCGCCTCGACGACCGTCCGGGTCCGCACCGTGATGTTCGGCGCCTCTTCGATCTGCTGGATCAGGTAGTACGACATCGACGCCGCCAGGGACTCGCCGCGCACCAGCAGCGTCACCGACTTCGCACCCCGTGCCAGGTACATCGCGGCCTGCCCGGCGGAGTTGGCGCCGCCCACGACGTACACGTCCTGCCCCTGGCAGGCGGAGGCCTCGGTGAGCGAGGAGCCGTAGTACACCCCGCGGCCGGTCAGGTCCTCGCAGCCCGGCGCCTGGAGTTGCCGGTACGACACCCCGGTCGCCAGGATGACGCTGTGCGCGGTGACCGACGAGCCGTCGGAGAAGCGGACGACGCGCGCGGCTCCGTTGACCTCCAGTCCCGTGACCTCGCGCGCCGTGAGGATCTCGGCGCCGAACCGGCCGGCCTGGCGGCGGGCGCGTTCGGTGAGCTGCGCGCCCGAGACGCCGTCGGGGAAGCCGAGGTAGTTCTCGATGCGGGAGCTCTGTCCGGCCTGCCCGCCGGTCGCCGACCGCTCGACCAGCACCGTGCGCAGCCCCTCGGAGGCCCCGTACACGGCCGCGCCGAGCCCGGCCGGGCCGCCGCCGATCACGACGAGGTCGTAGAACTCGGCGGCCGGCGTCGTCGCGAGCCCCACGTGGGCGGCCAGACCGGGGGCGTCCGGCTCGATCAGCACGGTGCAGTCCGGGGTGATCACCACGGGCAGCCGGTGTCCGTCGGTCCCGGCGGCCTCCAGCAGCCGCCGCCCCTCGGGCTCGTCGGAGGAGTACCAGCGGTACGGCACCTGGTTGCGGGCCAGGAACTCCCGTACGTTCGAGGAGCGCGCCGACCAGCGGTGTCCGATGACCTTGGTGGCGGGTACCGGCCGGTAGTCGCTGGATCGCCAGGCGGTGAGCAGGTCGTCCACGACCGGGTAGAGCTTCTCTTCCGGCGGGTCCCAGGGCTTGAGCAGGTAGTGGTCGAGGTCGACGACGTTGATCGCGTCGATGGCCGCGCCGGTGTCGGCGTATGCGGTCAGCAGCACGCGCCGCGCGCCCGGGTAGACGTTCAGGGCCTGTTCGAGGAACTCGATGCCGTTCATCTGGGGCATGCGGTAGTCGGCCAGGATCACGGCGACCAGGTCGCCCCTCAGCTTCAGTTCGCGCAGCGCGTCCAGCGCGGACTCGCCGGACTCGGCGCGCACGATCCGGTAGCCGGACCCGTAGCGGCGGCGCAGGTCACGGGCGACGGCGCGGGAGACCCCCGGATCGTCGTCCACGGTCAGGATGACGGTCCGCGCGGTGTCGGCCAGCTCTGCCATGCGTCTCCCACGAAGGGCCCGGACCGGCGGCACGGCGAGCCGCCGGCGCCGGTTCCCGCCCATCGTACGTTCGCCCGTCCGGATGTGCCCCGGGATGCCGCGGCCGCCGCCCCCGGGCGGCGAGGTCCCGCACCTCCCGCGGATAGGCTGACCGCATGACTGTGCTCGTGTACGAAGACTTCGGCACCGGACGCCACCGTGAGGCCTCCCTGATCCGCCATGCGCTCGGCAGCGTCCACGACGAGGAGCTCGTGGCCGGCCTGGCCGGCGGGATCGGCTTCATGTACTTCGTCTTCGAGTACGCGGGCCGGGTGCCGATCGCCACGATCGTGGCCCAGGCCCACCCCGAGCCGTGGGTGCAGGTGGCGCTCGGCCGCCTGGGAGTCCCGTACGAGGCCACCCGCGCCATGAAGCCCCGCTGGGGCCGGGTCCGCGCGGCGCTGGACGAGGGGCAGCCCGCCTTCTGCGTCGTCGACCGCTCCTCGCTGCCCTGGCACGAGGCCGACCCGGACGCCGAGATGACCGGCGCCGACCCGTACACCGTGGTCATCGCCGGGTACGACGGCGACGAGCTGCTGATCGAGGACGGCGCCGGGACCCCGTACCGGATCGACCGCGAGGAGTTCGGCGCCGCCTGGACCGCGCACCGCAAGGGCCGCCACCAGCTGATCGTTCCCACCGGGCCCTCGGAGGCGGAGCCGGACGTGGCCGGGGCCGTCGCCTCGACCGTCACGCACCTCACCGGGCCGGTCCTGGGGAACAAGTTCGACGTGAACTTCGGGTTCACCGGGATGGAGAAGCTCGCGGCGCAGCTGCGCGACAGCGCCACCAAGACGGGCTGGGAACGCCGCTTCGGCAGCTCCCCCGAGGCCTTCCGGGCCGGGACCGGGCGGCTGCACGCCTGCCTGGAGCAGGAGTGGACCGCGCCGGGCGCGACCCGGCCGCTGTACGCCGACTTCCTCGGCCTGGTCGGGCGCCGGGAGGCGGCCGAGCTCTTCGCGGAGTCCGGCCGGCACTGGTCGGAGCTGGCCTCGCTCGCCCGCGACGCGGACCCGCATGCGGGAGCCGAGGAGCGACGGGCGCTGTTCGACGCGTGTGCCGAGCGGGTGGACCGCTCCCTCGACCTGGAACGGCAGGCGGTCCGGTCGCTGGAGGGGTAGGCGCGGCGGACCGGCGCGGCGCTGCCCAGCGGGTGCAAGGCCCCCACGCATGGGGGAAGCTGGGTAGTGCCGCAGCGGCGGCGGCCAGGGAGTGCGAGGAAGGTCCTTTCGTGAACGTTTCAGCAGCCGGCCGACCCGCACGCGCCTCCCGGAACAGGGTGCGGATGACCACCTTGTTGTGCACGGTGGCGGCGCTGTCCGCGGCCCTGGTCCCGGCCTCCGTGGCCCCGGCCTCCGCGCACCCCGGCGGCACGGCGTCCGCCCGGAGCGCGGCGCCCCCGGAACCGGTCGTGGTCGACTGCTTCTCCGAGGCCCAGAGGCGCCCCAAGGAGTACCTGCTGGCCTGCGGCGACGGGAACAACCGCCTCGTCGGTCTCCGCTGGCACACCTGGGGGCCGAGGACCGCGCGGGCCACCGGCACCGACATGGTGAACGACTGCCGCCCCTACTGCGCGGCGGGCCGTTTCCGCGCCTACCCGGTGAAGGTGACCCTGAGCCACCCGGAGGCCTGGCCCGAGGAGCCCGGGGTGCAGCGCTTCACGCTCATCCGCCTCGTCTACACCGACACGGCACCGGCTCCGGTCCCCGACGACGTGACGTACAAGCTCGTGTACTGACGGGACGGACGGCCACGGCCCGTCAGCGGGCCTCCGAGCAACGCGACACATAAATGCGACTTGTCCGCATATGTGACACATCACACTGTTCTCCCTAATGTCTGCTCCGACGTCGAGTGAGGTCGATCGATCGAGAGGGACATCGGATGAGACGACGGGTATCGGCGGTCATCGCGGCCGGAACGGCCGCGGTGCTCGCCCTGGGCGTCGGCGGCCCCGTGGCCGCGGCCTCGGAGCACGACGGGCCGGGCGGCCCCGGCGGCAAGGGGCAGCAGGTCGAGTGCGCACCGGGCGTACCGACCGGGCCGCACGGCGAGCGCTTCTACACCCCGCCGTCCCCGCTCCCCGAGGGCGAACACGGCGACCTGATCTGGGCGCGCCGGGTGGACGCCCCGTCCGGAGCCCGGGCCTGCCGGATCCTGTACCTGTCGACGCTGGGCGACGGCAGCCCCGTCGCGGTGTCGGGCATCGTCGCATGGCCCGACCGGCATGCGCCGCAGCAGGGCCGCAACGTGGTGGCCTGGGCGCACGGGACGGTCGGCGGGCCGAACATGTGCGCCCCGTCGGCAGTGCCGAAGCCCGCGGTGGACCTCGTGGACTACTTCACCTACCAGAGCCCGTGGGGCATCGACGTCGGCGTTCCCGCGCTGACCGACTTCCTTGCGGCGGGCAACGTCGTCGTCGGCACCGACTACCAGGGGCTGGGCACGCCGGGCGTGCACCAGTACGTGGTCGGCGCGACCGAGTCGAACAACGTCCTGGACTCGGTGCGCGCGGCCCGCCGGATCCAGGCGGCACACGCCAACAACAAGACGGCGGTACTGGGCTGGTCGCAGGGCGGCGGCGCGGGACTGTTCGTCGGGCAGAACGCGCCCTCGTACACCCCCGAGACCCAGCTGGTCGGCGTGGCGGCGCTGGCGCCCGCGGCCGACCTCGGGCCCGAGTTCAGGGGCCTGGTCCTGCCCGGGCCGACCGACGCCACCTCGCCCTCGCACCAGGCGGCGCTGCGGGTGAACGTGTACCGGGGGTTCCTGGCCGCGTACCCCGAACTCCAGGCGACGGACGTGCTGAAGCCGGCCGGACTGGACGCGCTGGGCGGTGACGGGGTGGCGTGCATCGAGCACTTCTCCGACGTCATCCAGAACAACGTGGGCAACGTCGGACAGCTCGACACCCTGTTCAAGGGGCTGCTGGAGGTGCCGGAGACCTGGCACCAGCGGTTCCACGAGAACACCCAGGGCTACGTGACGACGGTGGCCCCGGTGCTGGTCATGCAGGGGACGGCGGACACCGTCATCAACCCCAACTCGACGACGGACTACGTCAAGCGGGCCTGCACCTTC
Source organism: Streptomyces sp. IBSNAI002 (assembly GCF_052244475.1). NCBI lineage: Bacteria > Bacillati > Actinomycetota > Actinomycetes > Kitasatosporales > Streptomycetaceae > Streptomyces > Streptomyces sp. IBSNAI002. The sequence goes on from NZ_JBQPXG010000002.1 coordinate 403,996, forward strand.
GACCAGCCCGTGCAGTACACGCGGTACCAGGGCGCGACGCACCAGACGATCCCGTTCGTCGCCGAGCAGGAGTACCTGACCTGGATCGCCGACCGCTTCGCGGGCCGCCCGGCTCCGGACAACTGCTGACGGTACGTCACCGTACAGGGTCTGCTCCCTGCGAACCCGGGCTCCGGCGCGACGGCGCGGAGTCCGGGTTCGCGGCGTCACGGACGGGGTGATCCGCGAGCGGGGCAACCCTGCGGGCCGGAACGGGCGTCTTCGCGGGAGGCGGTGCGTACGGGACGCGCCGGAACGGGGAGGCACGGGGATGTCGGAGCGGGGTACGGCGGGACCGGAGGCGGCGGAGCGCGGGACGGCGGAGCCGGGAGCGGCGGCGCGGCCGGACGGGTTCGGCCTCGTGGACAACCTGCCGGCCACGGTGCTGCTGGCGCCCGCCCTCGCGTTGCTGCGCTACCTCGGGGAGCACGGCTGGGCGTACTGGACGGCCGCGGTGCTCGGGGGCCTGGGGATTGCGGCCGCCGCTCTGGGCATCACCGCCGCGGTCCGCAGCCTGCGGCAGGGGCGCCGCCGGCTGCTCGCGGTGTACACCATCGTCCTGCTCCTGCTCGCCTGCTACCTGCTGGTGGTCCGGCTCGTCGAGAACTGACGGCGGGGCGCGGCGGCCGCGCGGCGCGAGGTGCGCAGGGTGTGCAGGAAGTCCCCGGCCGAACCGGTGGCGGCCAGGGCCGCACGGAGCAGCGCCCAGGCGTCGGCCGAGGCGGGCCAGCCCGGACCGAAGCGGCTGGTGAGGGTGGCCAGAGCGGCGTCGCGCCAGGCGTATCCGGCCAGGTAGGCGCGCCACTGGACGATGCGGACCTGGCGCAGCAGGAGAAGTTCGGGGGCCCAGTGCAGGCCCGTGGGGGCGGCCAGTTCGGCGGCCCGGGCGAGGGCGGCGGCGGGGGTGGTGACGCCGTCCAGGGCGGTGTCCAAAGCGGCGTCCACGGCCATCAGACCGCGGCTGAACCGCTCCTCCTGGGCGAGGAAGCGGGCCACGGTCCCGGCCGTGGAAGGCTCCATCCCCAGCTCCCGCAGCACGGCGGGCGACCGGACGAGGTGCTCCAGCAGCAGTGCCCACCCCTCCGAGCGGACCGGGTCGAAGCTCCAGCGTTCCGCCAGCGGTGCGCCGGGCGGGCGGAGCGCGTGTTCCACGAGATGGCCGAGCTCGTGCTGGAGGTACTGGACCGTCACCGGGGTGACGGCGGTGGGGATGGACAGCAGCGAGAGGCCGGGCAGGCGCACGGCCTGCACCATCGAGGGGCTGTTGGGCCTGCGCAGCACCTTGACCCGGTGCTCGGCCGGCAGCAGGGAGCGGTCCCGCAGCCGCTCGACCAGGCCGGTGATCAGCTCGTTCAGCCCGGGCAACGGGGTGCCCGGCGGCAGCAGGCCCTTGCCCAGCATCAGCCAGCGCCAGTTGTGCTCCGCGGTGCCGTCCGCGACCCCGGCCGTACGAGCCCACTCGCGGGCCAGCGGGGCCAGCGGGGCCAGCGGGGCGGGCGCGGCGGTGGCCGCGGCGAGGGCGTGCAGGGAACCGGCGGGCAGCGGGAAGGCCATGCGGGTGCTCCACCAGGGCCGGCCCGGAGCGGCTTCGGCGCGGCGGTCGGCCAGCCAGTCCCACACCTGGACCGTCAGGTCGCGGGCCTCGGCGCACCACCGGGTGTGGCTGCGGCGGCGGCCCTCCTCGTCGGCCTCCAGGTCGAGCAGGGTGCGGGTGCCGGGCACCGGCGGGCCGGTACCGAGGAGTTCGCCGAGGTACGCGCCGAGGCCGAGCCGAGCCGCGTCCGCGGCCAGCGCTCCGGCGCGACCGGCGGCGGGCGACCGACCGGACCCGGGCAGTCCGGCCAGTTCGAGCTGGAGGTCCGCGAGCAGCCCCTCCAGCAACGGCTCGGCGCCGGCTCCGACGGCGGTGCTCACGCCACCTCCTCCACGCCCACGGCCGACCGCGGCTTGGGGCCCGGGACAGCAGGGGTGGAGGCCGGGTCCGGAGCGGGAGCCGGGCGGCCGGCGAGGTGGGCCATGCCCAGACCGGTCGCGGCGAAGACCAGGGCGGCCAGCGGCCAGGCCACGGAGACGGCCGCGAGATCCCCGACGACCACGCCCATGAGGACCAGCGCCCCACCGGTGAAGAGATTGGTGAACAGGGCCGCGACGGAGAGCACGGTGGCCCGGTGCTCCCCGCCGATGCGCTCGTTGAGCGCCGCCCGGATGCCCGGCATGCACATCCCGAAGGCGGTGGTGAAGACCACGAAGGCGACTGCCGGGCCGAGCGCACCGGGCAGCAGCGCGGCCCCGGTCAGCGCCAGGCCCGCCACGAGGGCCCCGGCGGCGATCACCGTGCGCCGCGCGCCGGTGTTCCGCTTCTGGAACCGCAGTACCCAGCCGAGCAGCGGGATCTCCAGCAGCGAACCGGCGCCGCGCATCAGGGCGAGCAGCAGCAGGCTGCCGCCCGCGGCGCTCTCGAACACGACGGTCCACTGCACGCCCGGCACGCCCCGGCACAGTCCGAGGACGGCTGCCCCGACGATGAGGGCCAGCAGGACGCGGTCCCCGGAGAGGGTGATCCGGGTGCCGGCCAGGACGTCGGTGGTGGACTCGCGGAGCCTCGCGGCGAACCGCCCGTCCGCGGGCGGCCGCCGGGTCTCGGTCATCCGGGCCAGCGCCAGCGCGGTTCCGGCCAGGCAGGCCAGACCCGCCGCGAGCTGGGGCAGGGCCAGGTCGAGGGTGCCGAGCCAGGCACCGGTGAGGGTGCCCAGGACCAGGCCGGTGTTGTCCGCGATCCGGCCCTGGGTGAACATGCGGTCCAGCCCGCCGGGGTCGGTGCGCTCGGTCTCGTCGACGGCCCAGGCCTCCAGGGCGCCGGAGCTGAACGTGCCGCCGAGGGCGGCCAGCAGGGTGCCCGCCACGGCGACCGGGATGCTGTCGCTGAAGAAGAGCGCCGAGTAGCCGACGGCACGCAGCACGAAGCTGACCGCGACCGCGGAGCGGCGTCCGAGGAGGTCGGCGGCGATGCCGGTGGGGATCTCGGACAGTCCCTCGACGATCCAGACGGCGGCGATGACGGCGAAGACGCCGGTCCCGCTCATGCCGAGGGACTGCAGGAGCAGCACGGAGGTGACGGTCAGCGCCATGTCGGCGAACCAGTCCAGGCCGGAGACCAGCAGGTAGGTGCGGCGGACCCGGCGGACCTCGACTCCGCCCGCCGTCACGGCCGCACCCCGTCCACGATCCCTGCGGCCACGATCCCGGCAGCCACGGCCCGCCGGACGGAGGCGGCCCCGGCCGCGTCCTCGGGCACCGGCAGCCGGTCGTCCCACAGCCAGCGCAGCGCGGCCACGTCGGCGCCGCGCAGCCGCAGGCGCCGGATCCGGCCGTCGGCGGGCACGCTGACCACGGCGGTCGGGGCGGGCCGCCGCTTGGTCAGCAGCAGCGCCTCGGGCCAGGGGTCGGTGGCGCCGCGCTCGCGCAGCACGGTGGCGTACTCGGGTACGTCGAAGGAGGCTTCGACGGCCCACGCGCCGGGGACCAGGCGGGTGCGGGCGGCGCCCGGCATGGTGGCGCCGAAGAGCAGGCCGTCCTCGAACCGGAAGGCCTCGCGCACCCATTCCTCCTGCCGGTCCGGCCAGCCTCCGGTGCGCAGGTGGGCGCTGAAGGCGGCCGAGGTGGAGGCGGCGGGCGGGAAGGCGGAGCCCGGCTGTGCGGACCGGCCGCGCCAGTGCTCTCCCTCCAGCAGGCCGTGCAGGCCGTCGGCGCCGGTGCGGGCGTAGTAGGCGAAGAACGTGACGGGGTAGCTGACGGTCAGCACGTTGGCGAGGGTCTTGCGGCGGCGGGCCTGTTCGATGGCGAAGCCCGGGCCGGTGGTGCCCGCGGCGACGATCTCGCGTTCGGCTTCGGGCAGGGCCGCCAGCAGCCGTCGGCGGCCGGCGGCGGTCGCGTTGAGGATGTGCCAGGTGGTGTCCTGGATGCGGGTGACGTCCAGGGTCGCGTCAGTGGTCACGGCGTGCTCCACCATCGGTCGGCGCTCCGCGCGAAGCGCAGCACGCTGTCGGTCAGATCGTCGGCGTTCATGCCCTCGGCCTCGGCCATCACGGAGCGCAGGTTGGCGGCCCGGGGCAGCAGGTCGTCGGCGAGCGCCCACACCTCGTCGGCGACGGGCCAGTCGTGCTTGTCGTCGACGACGAGCACCCCCTCGTCGAAGCGGCGGGTGAAGGTGCCGCTCATATGGGCCTCGACCACGCGCTCCCAGGCCACGTCCCCGTCGTCGGAGGGCAGTCGGGCGGGGACGCCGCGCTGCATCCGCAGTCCGTAGAGGTGGCCGACGTCGACGGTCATCAGACAGTCGGCGCGCTCCGCGATCCTGGTCATCAGCAGCAGGACGTCCTGGTTGCCCACGACGAACGGGTAGGGGGCGTTCTCGATGGTGAGGGGCCGTCCGATGACGTCCTGGGCGTGCTTGATGCGGTCGGCGGCCCACTCCACCGCCTCGTCGACCAGCGGCATCGGGACCAGCGACTCCAGCAGCGTCTCGCCCTGGCGCACCCACATGGCGAGGTCGACGTTCAGCCACGGGGAGCCGAGCTCGTCGGCGCGGGCGCCGATGGCCTTCAGCACCCGGTCGTCGAGCGGGTCGGTGCCGCAGACGTCGAGGTCCAGCGGGTGGAACAGCGGGTGCAGGCCGTGGCCGCGCGCGAACTCCGCGCAGCGCAGCGCCAGTTCCTCGTCGTGGGCGAGGATGCCGACCCCGTACCAGGCGGCGGCGTCCCCCACCCGCCGGGCGGTCTCCTCGGCGATGTCGAGCCCGGTCATCGAGTCGCAGCTGAAGCAGATGCCGCGCAGGCCGGGCGGACCGAGTTCGCGGATCTGTGAGCCGTGGGTGACGGCGGTGGTCATCGGTCAGTCCCTCCCAAGGGGTCCGGTGGATCCGGGGAGCTCGGCGCAGCCGGCGTCCCGCGCCACCGTCTCGGCGCGCGTGAGCAGTTCGTCCAGGGTGAGCCGGTCGGGGCCGAGCACCGGCAGGAGCGCCTCGAGTCCGCCGGCGCCCAGGACGGGGTAGCCCTGCTCGGCGTCCGCCAGCAGGGCCTCCATCAGCAGGTTGGGGGCGTGCCGCAGCGATACGACGTCCAGCTGGAGCTGGGCGTGCAGGGCGCGCGGGGTGTCCTCGGGCAGGGCGGAGAGGGCGAGTTCCGCGCGGGCGAGGGTGTCGTCGATGCGGCCCTGCCAGCGCCGCCGGAAGGCGCGCAGTTCGTCGCTGAACCGCTGGACCTCGGGGACCTCGAACATCGTGTACGGGTTGGGCAGTTCGTCGGGGTCGAACTCGACCCCGTGCCGCTCGGCGTAGAAGCCGCGGATCGGGGTTCCCTCGTAGAGCACCAGCGCGGTGTACAGGTGGTCGTGCGGCAGGTAGTCGTAGAAGCCGGACTCGCGCAGGAACTCCATGTTGGCCCGGATGTCGGTCAGGGTGGTGGCCGGGTCCAGCATGATGAAGTCGAGGGAGATCTCGATGCCCAGGCGCCGCAGCAGGCGCACGGCCGCCACGTTCACGTCGGGGGCCACGTGCTTGGCGAGGCGTTCGAGTACGGGCTCGGAGGCGCTCTCGATGCCCAGTTCGATGAAGCGCAGGCCGCGCTCCTTGAGCCGCGGCAGGACGGCGGCGGCCTTGAGGATCTGGTTGACGCGGGTGCCGAAGCTGAAGGAGATCAGCGGGTCGGCCTCGTACAGGGCCTCGGCGACCTCCAGGGCGCGGGAGGGCGAGACGAAGAAGTTCGCGTCGCTGAAGTACACGTGCTCGTAGTGGATGCCGTGCCGCTCGCGGAAGTGGAGCAGTTCGGCGGCGACCCGGCCGGCCTCGCGCGAGCGGTACTTGCGGCCGATGGTCAGAACCCCGCAGAAGGAGCAGTTGTACGGGCAGCTGCGGCTGCTGCAGATGGTCAGCGCGGCCTTCAGCCGGCCCTGCACCTCGTCGTAGTACGTCAGGTCCGGATAGCCCGAGTGGGAGACGAACTCGGCGTCGGGGAAGGGGATCTGGTCCAGGTCGGGGACGAAGGCGCGGTCGGGGTTGACGGCCGGTGCGCTGTCGGCGGGCGAACGCCAGGTGGTGCCCTTGACGCGGGTGAGCGCTTCGCGGTCGTCGAGCGCGCGGACGAGTTCGAGCATGGCCTCCTCGCCCTCGCGGCGGACCACGACGTCCACGCTGGGGTGGCGGGTCAGGATGTGCTCGTGCACGGCGGTGGCGTGCGGTCCGCCGAGGACGATCAGGCATCCCGGGTGGCGGCTCTTGATCCAGTCGGCCATCGCGACGGCGTTGCGGAAGGATTCGTTGTAGACGGAGAAGCCGACGACGTCGAACCGGTCGAGCCCGTAGATCTCGGCGAGTTCCACCGCGTCGTCCTCGGAGTCCCCGAAGTCGAACCCGGAGCTCGCGTAGCCGTGTTTTTCCAGGTAGGCCATGATGTAGGCGAGGCCGATGGGCTTCGCCTTGCGGCGGTCCGAGAAGCCGACGGAGGGGTTGACGAAGGCGATGCCCGGTGTACGTGCCGGGGGGCCGCTCATCGTGCCGCCTCCGTCCGCAGCGCGCCGCGCTCGACGAGCCGGGCGAGGAAGGCCCGGTCCGCTTCGGGGAGTCCGTCGTGGTCGACGGGTGCGGAGACCGCGTCGCGCCAGAGCTGGGAGGCGTGGCGGTTCAGTTTCAGACACGACCGGTCGTCGCCGGCCAGAGGCACGTACACGTGGCCCGCCTGGTCCAGGTAAGGGAGTTCTGGAATGAATCGCACCATCAGCCGCCCTCCGGGGCTCGGCCGGCCCGGGCCCCGGGACGGCCGAGCCGCCCCGGGATCCCGGTCCCGGACACTGGGTCAGGAGTAGATCTTGCCGAGCATCTTGGTGTAGCTGGCGCTGCCGAGGCTGACGATGTCCGCCTCGGGGGTGTCGACTTCGTCGAAGCCCTTGATCTCCAGCTCGGACTCGGTGAGCTCGGTCAGCGACTTGCGGACGGTGTTCTGGTTCTCGCTGTGGTCACGGGTCATCGGTCTTTCCCTCCGTATCTTCCGGATCGCTCCGGCGCCTGATCGAAAGTCGCCCTGTCACCAGGGAAACCGCTTACCCAGATGCTAGTTACACGGGTTCCGCTTGATCTCGGATCGGCAGGGGCGCGCGAGGCGTGTCGGGACACAACCGGAACATTCGGGGGCGCACGGCGGACAGGTGTGCGCGGGGCGTGGCCGCAGGACTGTCGAAACGCACGGACGGATCGTCAGGACCGGTCCGGAGATCCGCTGATCACACCTTCACCCGCCGCGGGGGCGCCCGCCGCTTCCGGCTGGGGCCGGACACGGCGGGCGCCGGGCGGTCACCGGGCTAGCGGTCACCGCACTAGCGGACGGCGGACTGGCCGGCGGCCTGTTCCAGGGCTTCCAGGACCGTGTCCCTGAAGAGGGTGGCCTTGTAGCCGGTCTGCGGCAGCGGGCGGCAGCGGGTGAGCACCCTCGAGGCCGCCGCGGCGAGTTGGCCGGGGGTGGCCTCCCGGCCGATCAGCGCGGCCTCCACCTCCGGCAGCCGCAGCGGGACCCGTGCCACCCCGCCCGCCGCGACGGCGGCGTGCGTGACCGTGGTGCCGTCGAGCGCGAGCCGCGCGGTCGCCTCGACCAGGGGCCATTCGGCGTGGGAGCGGCTGATCGCCCGGTGGTAGGCGGCCCGTTCGCCGGGCAGGGGCGCGGGCAGGCGCACCCCGGTGAGGATGCGGTCCGGCGCGAGCAGGTGGTCGGCGCGGTGCAGTCCGTCGCCGTCTCCGTACAGGTCGGCTACTCCGCGCGGGGATTCGCCGTGGATCTCGGCCTCGGCGTCGTAGGCCAGCAGGGCCATCGCGAGGGTGGACGGGTGCGGGGCCACACAGGGGCCGTCTCCGCTGACCACACCGAAGTGGTGGTCGCCCTCGCGCGCGGGGCAGCCGGTCCCGCCCTTCTGGAAGCAGCCGACGTGCGGATTGCGGAAGTACCAGCAGCGGTTGCGTTGCAGCAGGTTGCCGCCCAGGGTGCCGGCGGCGCGGATCTGCGGGGTGGCCGCCGTCCCGGCCGGCAGCGCCAGGGCCGGCCAGCCTTCGCGCAGCTGCGGATCGGCGGCGAGCGCGGCGAGCGTGGTCAGGGCGCCGATCCGAAGTCCGCCGCCGGGCAGCGGCGCGGTGCCGCGCAGGCGGCCGATGCCGCCGAGGTCGGTGAACGGACCGGGCGAGATGCCGCTGCTCCGCCGGGCAGTGGTGTCGGTGCCGCCGGCGCGCAGCTCCCCGCCGCGGGCCAGGACGGCGGCCGAGAGGTCGGTGAGGGCGGGCTCGGTGCTCATGTGCCCAGTCCTTCCAGGAGCCGGTCGGGGCGGATGGGCATGTCGTACGGGCGCCAGCCGGTCGCGTCGTGGACCGCGTTCGCCAGGCAGGCCGCGGTGGGCAGGGTGGCGATCTCACCGAGGCCGACCCCGCCGCCCGGGACGTGGTCGAAGCCCTCCTGATGGAAGTGGACGGTGATCTCGGGGGTGTCGCCGATCCCGGGGATGCGGTAGTCCTCCAGGTTCTCGGTCAGCACCCGCCCGGTGGCCGGGTCGGTGCGCCGCTCCTCGTACAGGGCGTAGCCGACGCCCTGTACGACGGCTCCCTCGCACTGGCTCCGGGCCAGCCGCTCCTCGTGGATGCGGCCCGCGGCGATGCCGCTCCATACTCGCAGCGGCCGGATCCGGCCGAGCCGCGTGTCCACCTCGACCTCCGCGACCTGTACCGATCCGGTGAAGCCGCGGCCGATGGCGATACCGCCCAGGGGGAAGGGGGACACGTAGCCCCGGCGGTCGCGGGGGCGCTTGCCGGTCACCCGTACGCCGTGCGCCGCGGCCAGCCGGGCGGCGACGTCACCGCCGCCGAGCGCCTCGCGCAGCCGGGCCGCGGCGTCCGCGGCGGCGGGCACGATGGAGGGCGTGGTGCGGCTGCCGCCGGAGGTGGGACCGTGGACGGCGTCGCTGTGGCCGATCTCGGCACGCACCCGGTCCTCCGGCACGCCGAGCCCCTCGGCGACGGCCCGGCGCAGCACCGTCCGCGAGCCCGTGCCCATGTCCTGCACGGCGCAACGGGCGACGACGACCCCGTCCTCGACGGTGAGCTCGACCTCGGTGACGGGATCGAGGAAGTACAGCCAGTTGGCGGCGGCGACGCCGACACCGCGGCGGAACCGCCCGGTGCCGCCGCGGGCGCCCGCCCAGACGGGCAGCGAGGCGGCCCGGTCGTACAGGGCGTGCCGCTTGGGGTTGCCGTCCCAGCGCCGGCGCAGGGCGATCGGGTCCTGGCCGAGGCGGTGGGCCATCTCGTCGACGGCCTGCTCCAGGGCCCAGCACATCGTGGGTCCGCCCGGGCCGCGGAAGGGGGCGCCCGGAGGCCGGTGGGTGAGCGTGTCGAAGTCGCGCAGGCGGCGCGGGGCCTTGCCGTACATGAACCGGGCCAGTGCCGCCACGGTGCCGCCCACCGCGACCCCGCCGTCGGTGTCCGCGTCGATGGCCAGCGCGCTGAGGCCGCCCGCCTCGTCCGCGGCCATCGCCAGCCGGATCCGGGTGCCGGGCCGGTATCCGCCGTCGGTGAGCTCCTCGTCCCGGTCCAGCACCACCCGCACCGGGGCGCCGTGCAGCCGGGCCAGTTCCACCGCGGCGACGACATCTGAGGTCAGGCCCATCTTGCAGCCGAAACCGCCGCCCACGTGGACGGCCCGCGCCACCACCCGGTCGACGGGCAGCCCGAAGCGCTCGGCGGCCAGTTCGGCCGTGTGCTTCACGGACTGCGTGGACACGTCCAGGTGGAGGGTGCCGTCGATCCACTGGGCCAGGCAGGCGTGCGGTTCGAGCGGGGTGTGGGTCTGCGCGGCGGTGGTGAAGACGCCTTCCACCACCCGTTCGGGGTTCCGGCTGCGGGCCTCGGTGATCCGGCGCACGGCCGTGGCGGGGCGTTTGTTCATGGCGGAGGGTCCCCGCAGGTTCCCGCGCCAGCGGGCGGGCACCAGCTGGGGGGTCTCGCCGGATCCCGGTGCCCGCTTGCGCGCCGCCTTGTCCTCGTAGACCAGCGGGCCCTCGCCGGTCCGGGCCCGGCGTGGGTCCAGGGCCGCCGGCAGCACCTCGTAGTCGACCACGACCCGCGCCGCGGCCGCCCGCGCCGAGGCCCGGTCCGGGGCCGCGACCGCGGCCACCGGCTGTCCGACGTACCGCACCACTCCGTCGGGCGGCAGCAGGGGCACCAGCGGGAGGTCTCCGGCCTCCAGGGAACGTACGTGCGCGTGGGCGTGCGGCGAGCGGACGATCACCCCTTCCAGCAGCCCCTCGGGGCGCAGGTCCGTGGTGTACCGGGCCGATCCGTCGGCCTTCTCCGGGGCCTCGGCGCGCGGGACTGCCGGGGCCCCCGCACCGGTCGGCGCCCGGTCGTAGTCGCCCGCGCAGGCCGCGGCCACCGCGTTGAAGATCCCCTCGTAGGCGCCGCAGCGGCACAGGTGGCCCGCCAGCGCGTCCGCGATCTGCTCCCGCCCGGGCCGGGTGCGGCCGTGCTCGGCCCGCCACCGTTCGAAGAAGGCGGCCGCCTCGACCACGAACCCGGGGGTGCAGTAGCCGCACTGGAGAGCGTCCTCGCCGGCGAAGGCGCGTCCCACCGGGTGACCGGCCAAGCCCTCGACCGTCGTCACCCGCCGGCCGGCCAGCACGACCGCCGGCGTCAGGCAGGACACGCGCGGCTCACCGTCGACCTGGATCGTGCAGGCCCCGCACACCCCGCCCGCGCAGACCAGCTTGGTGCCGGTCAGCCCCAGCCGGTCGCGCACCACGTCCACGGCGGCGGGATCGTCGTCCACGTCCACCGTGTGCCGGACGCCATTGACCTCGAATTCCACGAGACGTGCTCCTTAGCCGTGGTGGGCGACCGCCGTGCCGCGCGCTCGCCTTCACGCTCCTTGATATCCCGCTCCGGAGGTCGGCGCAGTTCGGCGCGCGCACGCACCGGGCCGTCTCCGGCCGCCGACGGCCCTGCTCTGTGACTCCGCCCACCCTCCCTTGACCAGGGAAGGAAGGGTTACCTAAGTTCGATGTCATGGCCCCCCACGACCCCACCCCCACCCCGGACGAGCCCGGCGCCGCCGACGTCTCCGGCGCGTCCGCGCCGGTCGACTTCGAGGTGGACCTCACGTCACAGGAGGTGCTCCGGCGCGCCCAGGTGATGGAAGCCCTGGGACCGGACTGGGATCCGGTCGAGGTGCTGCTCGGCGAGGAGGCCGCGTACGACCTGCTGTACTCCGGACTCGACGCGCAGCAGCAGCGCCTCTACGACGACCTGGTCGCGGCCGGTGTGCTGCCCGCGAGGGGAGACGGCCGTGCTGCCGCTTGACCCGCAGGCCGACCCCGGCCGCCGTGCCTGGGTGGCCTGCCCGAAGTGCTCGGACGCCCAGGGCTGTGAGCCCTGCGAACAGCGGCGGAGCTGCTCCACCCACTGGCGCTACCTGCTCACCAACACCGGCAGCCTGCTCCACCTCCAGTGCCCCGCGTGCACCCATGTCTGGGTGCACGAGAGCGGATTCGGCGCCACCCGCTCCGTGTGGAACCGCATCGTCGGGGCGCTGCCCCACTTCTGAGCGGTTCAGCGTCGCCGGCACCGCCGCAACGCGGTGTGGACGAGCCATCCCGCGCCCGCGCCGACGGCGTACCAGAACAGGTCGGGCGCGTTGAACGTGGACCCGAGGACCAGACGGGCGACGAGGCTGCGCTCGGACAGCTCCGCCGGTACGCCGCTGAGCTGGAGGAGCTCGACTGCCCAGCTGAGGGCCAGCGCGCTCGCGGCGGCCTTCCGGGGGGTCAGCCGCGGGGCGGCCAGGACGACGAGGGCCAGGATCAGGACCGTGTAGAGCGCGTCGCCGCCGTACTTGGCCACGCTCCCCTCCGTCACGGCCCGCAGCCCCAGCCCGGCGCCGACCGTCAGCACCGCGGCCCCGGCCGCCGCCGCGCGGCTGCGCAGCGGCTCGGCGGCGGTTCGGTCACGGGTTCCTGGCAGGGCGGTCACGGGGTCATCCTGCCGGAGGCTTCGACGACCGGCGGGGCCCTGGCCGGGTCAGCCCTGCGCCCAGGCCCGCAGCAAGACCTCCCGTTCGCGGGGCTTCGGGGTGCCCTCCAGGCCGTGTTCGCGGCCCCAGGCCCCGATGACCCGCGGGTCCGCGGTTCCCGCCACGAAGCGGGAGAGCAGCTCCTGCGAGAGCGCCGCCTCCTCGGCTCCGTACCCTCCGGCCGCCGCCGAGTGCACCGTCAGCTCCTGCGGCCCGCCCCCGGTCTCCAGCCGCAGTGTCATCTCGGGCGGTCCCTCTCCGAGGAACGCGCCGACCGCGGCCGAGACGATCGACCCGAGGAACTTCGGCGCGCGCCCCGCCGGGCCCTCGGTGGGCACGTCCTCGACGACCGCGGCGCTCAGTCCGTCCCACCCCCACGACCGTGAGCCGTCGGGGTCTACGGCCTCCAGCCCGTCGGCGCCCAGCCGGACGCACCCCCCGTCGGCGGCCGGCGGCGAACCCACGTACACCGCGTCGGGAGTGACCCAGAACAGTCCGACCATCGCCACAACGACTCCCGTTCTCGTCTCTTGTCCGGCAGCGCCTCCGGTTGCGCCGCGAAACAGTGACATGCGTCACGGCGGGCTCCAGGGTCACGGAAGTATTACGTCCGTTAAGTGCTTACAGAAATGTCGAGATTTGTCCCACCGGAGTCGACATTCCCCCTGCCGCCGAAATGGGCTTTTCCAGTGAGGGGGCGACGTCGCGCAACGTGCCACGTCACAAGCGTTTCTGAGGGTTCTCCTCCACTTCGGGCGACCGGCCGCACACCCCGCCAGCACGACTCTCCGCCCATTTCAAGCCCCGCGCACGGCGCTGCCGCGCGGGTCGGCGCCGAGACTTGCCAGCCCCTCACCCGCCTTCTAAGAATGGCGGCCCGCCCGGCGCTCCGGCACCTCAGGCGCAGGACGCTTCGCAGAGAGACCAGGTGAGGCCAGCATGCAGAAGCACCGCAAGAAGAAGCACCACCGGAAGATATCGATCGCCGCCGTCACCCTCGGCATCGTGGCCGTACCCACGGCCGCGATCGCCTGCTTCGACACGCAGGAGACGGGCGGGGCGAGGGCCTCCGAGAGGCAGGGCTCCCGCCACTACTCCTCCGGCGCGCCGTCGCCCACCGTGCCGCTCCAGACCCAGGCGGACACCCTGGCGGCCCCCGCCGAGGCTCCCGCGACGACGGAGCCGGCGGAGCAGCAGCCCACGGCGGATCCGCAGCCGGTCGAACCGCCCGCCGCGACGACGGAGCCCCCGGCGGCCCCGCGGCCCGCCGAGCCGGCCCCGGCCAAGCCGAAGCCCCCGGCCGCGCCGAAGCAGCCGAGCACGCCGCCGGCCGCCGCGCCGTCCGGCCCGGCGGCCGAGGTGGTGGCGCTGGTGAACCAGGAACGCGCCAAGGCCGGCTGCCCGGCCCTGACCGTCAACGCGAAGCTGACGACCGCCGCGCTGAACCACAGCAAGGACATGGCCGCGCACTCCAACATGTCGCACACCGGATCCGACGGCTCGGACCCGGGCGAGCGCATCACCCGCGCAGGCTACCCCTGGAGGACCTACGGCGAGAACGTCGCCTACGGCTACAGCACGCCCCAGCAGGTGATGACCGGCTGGATGAACAGCCCCGGGCACCGGGAGAACATCCTCAACTGCGCCTTCAAGGAGATCGGCGTCGGCCTCGCACAGCCGAACTCCTACTGGACCCAGAGCTTCGGCGCGGCCCGCTGACATCACTGCCCCGAAGGGCCTTATGTGCGGCTTGCTCCGTATGTCACTCTGTCGGAGCGGGCCGGGTCACCGCGCCGACGTACGACCCACAGCCCGCGATCCTGCCGACCGAGCGACACGGAACACCGCCATGCCCCTGCCGAACCCGACCCGAGCCGCCGCAGCCGTACTGGCCGCCGCCGCGACCGCCCTGCTGGCGGCCTGCGCACCCGAGGCCGCCGCCGGTCCGGCGCATCCGGCCGGCCCGGTGCGGGCGGCAGCGGCGCCGGTCTCGGCCCCGGCCGCCCCTGCTCCGGCGGCCCCGTCGCCCACGGCCGCGCCGGACCCGTCTCCCGCCGCCACCGCGCAGCCCCGCGAGTCCACGCTGTCCATACCCTCGGCGGGCGTCGCCGGGCTGCGGGTGGTCCCGTACGAGGGCACCACCGACGACGTGCCGGGCACCCGCATCCAGGATCGGGGCGAGGCGGCCAGCCCGTACGGGAAGCGGGGCGGCGTCGGACCCGGGCAGGTCGGGAACTTCCTGGTCACCGCGCACCGCCTGTCGGCGGGCGGACCGCTGCGCGACCTGCCCGCCGTGAAGGAGGGCGACGATGTCATGGTCACGGTGGGTGACGTGGTGTACACGTACGAGATAGTGGCGACCCGCGAGACGTCCTTCCGGTCCGCGCTGTCGCTGAGCGAGCAGCGCGCCGCGGTGCCCGGCGAGCCCGGGGCGGCGCCCAGCCAGGCCATGATCACCCTCTCGACCTGCGCCACCCCGGAGGACCACGCCAAGGGGAACTTCTGGAGCGATGCCCAGGGCAACCCCGAGCACCGCATCGACAAGATAGGCGTGCTCCGCAAGACCACCGCGACCGCGCCGACGCCCCCGCCCGCCGGCTGAGGCCGGGCCGGACGGCGGCGGCGGCACACGAGGTGTGCGCGCCCGTCAGCGCACGGGGGTCACATCCCGCGCCGCGATGAAACCGGGGCGGCGGACGGGGGCCGCGAAGGGCTCCACGGGGGCGTTCTCGACACTGTTGAACACGAAGAAGACGTTGCTGCGCGGGTACGGCGTGATGTTGTCGCCGGAGCCGTGCATCGCGTTGCAGTCGAACCAGGTGGCCGAGCCGGCCTGCCCCGTGAACAGGCGGATCCCGCAGGCCTCCGCGAACTTCGCCAGGGCCTCGTTCGAGGGCGTGCCCGCGTCCTGCATCTGGAGTGACTTCTTGTAGTTGTCCTCCGGCGTCTCGCCCGCGCACCCCAGGAAGGTGCGGTGCGAGCCGGGCATGATCATGAGCCCGCCGTTGGTGGGGTGGTTCGGAGTCAGCGCGATCGACACCGAGACGGTCCTCATGTTCGGCAGTCCGTCCTCCGCGTGCCACGTCTCGAAGTCGGAGTGCCAGTAGAATCCGCGGGCTCCGAACCCGGGCTTCACGTTGATCCGGGACTGGTGCACGTACACGTCCGAACCGAGGATCTGGCGGGCCGTGCCCACGACACGGGGGTCCGCCGCGAGCCGGGCGAAGACCTCGCTGATCCGGTGCACTTCGAAGACGGAGCGCACCTCCTGCGAGGTGCGCTCGACGATGGAGCGCTCGTCGGCGCGTACCGCGGGATCGGCGACCAGGCGGTCCAGCTCGCTCCGGTAGACCTCGACCTCCTCGGGCGTGATCAGCTGCTCCACCGGGTGGAACCCGTGCTGCTCGAACTCCTCCAGTTCGCGCCTCCACAGGGGTCCCGGAGTTCCGGGGGCGGACCATACGACGGGGTCCTTGCGACCGATCAGGGCCTCTTCGGGGCCCCTGGTCGGGTAGAGGTCCGCTATGCGCTCGGTTGTGGTGCTCATGGTGTTGCCTGCCTCTCCTCTCGTCATCCGTTTCGGTGCCCGTCGGGGCGTCAGGCGTGGTCCGGCTCGGTGAGCAGCGGGTAGACGCCGGTTTCGTCGTGGTCCTCGCGCCCGGTGACGGGCGGGTTGAAGACGCACAGGCAGCGGAAGTCCCGCTCGACGCGCAGGGTGTGCCGCTCGTGGCCGTCGAGCAGGTACATGGTTCCGGGCGTGATGCGGTACGCCTCGCCCGTCTCCTCGTCGGTGAGTTCCGCTTCGCCCTCCACGCACACGACGGCCTCGACGTGGTTCGCGTACCACATCGACGTCACCGTGCCGGCGTAGAGCACCGTCTCGTGCAGGGAGAAGCCGACGCGTTCGCGTGCGAGGACGATGCGCTTGCTCTCCCAGGTTCCGGAGGCGGCCTTCACGTGCCGCTCGGTGCCCTCGATGTCCTTGAAGGAACGGACGATCATTCTGGTCTGCCTTCCTTTCTTCCGGTGCCCGTGGCCTGTGCGGCCTATGCCTGTGTGGCCCGAGTGGCCTGTGTGGCCCGAGTGGCCTGTGTGGCCTGTGTGGCCCGTGGTCAGGCCGTCTCGTGGACCGAGCGCGTGAGGATCCCCAGCCCCTCGTCCAGCTCGGCGGGCGACACGGTCAGCGGCGGCAGCAGCTTCACCACCTCGCCCTCGGGGCCGGAGGTCTCGACGAGGAGGCCGTGCTCGAAGGCCCGCCCGCACACCTCGGCGGCCCGCTTCCCGTCCTGGAACTCGATGCCCCAGACCATGCCCTTGCCCCGGTGGGCCGCGCCCAGGCCCGGGTCGGAGCAGAGCTCGCGCAGGGCCGCGTCGATCCGGCTGCCGTTGGCGAGGGTGCGCTGCTGGAGGAGGCCGTCGCGCCAGTAGGTGTCCAGGGCGGCGGTGGCCGTGACGAAGGCCGGGTTGTTGCCGCGGAAGGTGCCGTTGTGCTCGCCGGGCTCCCAGATGTCCAGGTCCGGCTTGAACAGGCAGAGCGCCATGGGGAGTCCGTAGCCGCTGATGGACTTGGACACCGTCACGATGTCCGGGGTGATGCCCGCGTCCTCGAAGGAGAAGAAGCTTCCGGTGCGGCCGCAGCCCATCTGGACGTCGTCGACGATGAGGAGCATGTCGCGGCGGCGGCACAGGTCCGCCAGCTGTTGCAGCCATTCGGCGCGGGCGACGTTCACACCGCCCTCGCCCTGGATGGTTTCCACGATCACGGCGGCGGGCTGGTTCAGGCCGGACCCCTGGTCCTCCAGGAGCCGTTCGAACCAGATGAAGTCCGGTGTCCGGCCGCCGAGGTAGTTGTCGAAGGGCATGGGGGTGGTGTGTACGAGGGGGATGCCCGCCCCGGCCCGTTTGAAGGCGTTGCCCGTCACCGCGAGCGAGCCGAGGGACATTCCGTGGAAGGCGTTGGTGAAGGAGACGACCGATTCACGGCCCTTGACCTTCCGCGCCAGCTTGAGCGCCGACTCGACGGCGTTGGTGCCGGTCGGCCCGGGGAACATCACCTTGTACGGGAGACCGCGCGGGGCGAGGACCGCGGACTGGAAGGCCTCCAGGAAGTCCCGTTTGGCGGACGTCGACATGTCCAGGGCGTGGGTGATGCCGTCCCGTTCGATGTAGTCGAGGAGGGCGCGCTTCAGTACGGGGTGGTTGTGGCCGTAGTTGAGCGATCCGGCTCCGGCGAAGAAGTCGAGGTACTCGCGGCCCCGTTCGTCGAACAGCCGGCTGCCGCTCGCCGTCTCGAAGACGGTCGGCCAGGCGCGGCAGTAGCTGCGGACCTCCGACTCAACCGTCTCGAAGACACTCAGAAGCGGCTCTGTGATGGTCATGCGCTCTCCAAACGTTGTGCGGCGTGGCTGCGGCTCGGCTGTGCGGGACCGCCACGCGGGTGGTGCGGTGGACCGGCGAAGAAGGCCTGGGGGCCCGGACGTCAGGAGCCGGGCAGGGTGATGCGGTGGAGCACCTCGGTGGCGTGCGCCTCGCCCTCGGGGAAGTGGCCGGGCTCGAAGAGCACTTCGCGGCGGAGCGAGGCTCCGTGACGCGCGGCGTACGAGGTGAACAGGCGCTCCGACGCGGTGTTTCCGCGCTCGATGGTCGTCTCCAGGCAGCGCAGGCCGCCCTGCCGTCGCGCCTCGCGGGCGGACAGCCCGTCGAGCATCGCCGCGGCCACTCCCCGGCCGCGCACGGCCTCGTCGACGGCGACCTGCCAGACGAACAGGGTGCCGGGGGCCTCGGGCCGCCGGTACCCGCTGACGAATCCGACGGGCCGTCCGCCCGGGTCGCGGGCCACCGCGGAGGTCGCGGCGAAATCGCGGCACCAGAGGAGGTAGCTGTACGGGGAGTTCAGGTCGAGGACTTGGGAGTCACGGGCGATGCGCCAGAGGGAGGCTCCGTCTCCCTCGTCCGGGCGGTCGAACGCCAGCTCCGCCGGAAGTTCCGGGAAGCCGCCGCTCGGGCTGCGGGCCAGGTCTGCGGGTGCAGTGGTCATGCGGAGGGAAGTTACCCAGCACAAGCTCAAATTGCATGGACCTGAAGGCTTCCATGCAGCGACCGGACGTGATAGTTGGCGAAGTCCACGAGAACCCTTCATCTACTCTCACGAGTGACCCATTTAGGATGTTTTAGAGGGACATATTTACCCCTCCCAAGCGATTATAACGAGAACATAACTTCTCACATCGGGCGTGAACAGCCCTTGTAATCGTCGCCACTTCCCCTCTCGGGACCGTTTCGCGAGCGCCGGACGGGGAAGGCGGGGCGGGCGCCATCGGGCCTTCGGGGCCGCGAGGCCGCCGCACGCGACGGCGCATGGGGTACCCCCGCGATGGGCAACCGCGCTTCGAGACGTCCAGACGGACGGCTGCCCCGCACGCCGCGGGGCCGCCGACGACACGGAAGGGGTGCACGCATGTCGCACGTCGAGGAATATGTCGAGGTCAACGTCCCCGTTCGCACGGCCTACAACCAGTGGACGCAGTTCGAGGAGTTCCCCGCCTTCATGGAGGGGGTCGAGCGCATCGAACAGCGCACGGACACGCTCACCCACTGGGTGACGAACATGAACGGTGTGCAGCGCGAGTTCGACGCCCAGATCACCGAGCAGCTCCCGGACCGGCGGGTCGCGTGGATGACGGTGGACGGGGAGGCCCGCCAGGCCGGGCTCGTCGTCTTCCAGCCGATCGACGCGACCACCACCAAAATCGTCCTGCACATGAACTGGGTGCCGGAGGGTCTGGCCGAAACGGCCGCCGACAAGCTCGGCTTCGTCAAGCGCCAGGTCGTGGGCGACCTGAAGCGGTTCAAGCTGTTCATCGAGTCGCGCGGCGCCGAGACGGGCGCCTGGCGCGGCATGGTCTGACCGCGGCGAGCGGCGCTGCCGCAGGCCGGAGCGGCGCAGGGGCCGGTCTTCAAGTGGGAAATCCGCCGAACGGAAGCGGGAATCCTTGGGTATCTCGGCCAAGTTGCGCGTACGCCCCTCCGCGCCCCCCGCAGTGACGTTCCAGCACCCCTGTACGGGGGCACTCGCGTGGTGCAGTTGGTTCGTCTACCGAGGAGAGCGCACGATGACGAAGGTCCTCGTCCTGCACAGCGTCAGCCTGGTCAGGTCGGCACTGGCCGCCCTGCTGAGATCGGAAGGGCCCTTCGAGGTCACCTCGGCGGGCTGGCGGACCGCGGTGCGCCAGGCCGAATCCTTACGACCAGACGTGACGGTCGTCGACCTCGACTGTCCGGGGACGACGGCCGTCCTGGCCGGTGAACGGCGCGCGGACCGCCAGGTCCTCGCGTCCCCCTCCCCGGTCCTGGTCCTCGCCTCGACCGGCGCGCCCGGTTCGCTCCACCGGGCCTTCCGGGCCGAGGCCCGCGGCTACGTCGACAAGGACGGGTCGCCCGGCCGCCTCGTACGGGCCGTCCGGAAGGTCGCCGCCGGAGAACGGTTCATCGACGCCTCACTGGCCTCCGCCTTCATGGAGGCCGATCCCGTACCGCTGAGCCCGCGCGAGGTCAGCGTGCTGGCCCGCGCCGCCGAGGGCGACTCCATCGTCGAGATCGCCCGAGCCCTGCACCTGGCCAGCGGAACCGTGCGCAACTACATGGCCGCGGCGACCCGCAAGACCGGCGCGCGCAACCTCATCGACGCGATCCGGATATCCCGGCGACAGGGCTGGGTCTGAGCCTCCTCCGACGGCAGCGAGGACCGCGTCATGCGTCCGCGGTCCCGTTCCACTCCCCCACCAGATCGCGGTACAGGGCCGACCTGGCCGGAAGCTCCGCATGCGTGCCGCACACGGCGCGGGACCCGTCGAGCACGAGGACCCGGTCGGCGCGGGCGGCGGACGAGACGCGGTGGGCCACGACCACGAGGGTGCCGAGGCGGTCGGCGAGGGCCCGTTCGACGTGCTCCTCCGTACGCGGGTCCAGGTGGCAGGTGGCCTCGTCGAGGAGCAGCAGCGGCGCCGGCGAGAGGTAGGCGGCGGCCAGTGCGAGATGCTGGCACTCGCCCCGGGACAGCTGCCGGGGGGTCACCTCGCCGTCCAGGCCGCCCAGGCGCACGACCAGCTCTTCCAGCCCCAGGGCGGTGACGGCGCGTCCCAGCTCGGCGTCCCCGAGCGCCCCGCCCTGCCCCGGGGACGGGTGGGGGGGCAGGTGACTCAGGTGGGTCAGGTTCTCCCGCACGGTACCGGTGAACACGTAGGCCTGCTGCGGCAGCAGGGTCCGCCGCGGGTCGGGCCCTCCGGCGCCCGGCTCCGGGCGGGCCGGTGCTCCGTCGAGGAGGACCGTCCCCGCGCCGGGTTTCAGCATCCCGGCGAGCAGCGCCGTGAGCGTGGACTTGCCGATGCCGCTCGGCCCGACCACGGCGAGGTGCTCACCCCGCCGCACCACCAGGTCGAGGGAGTCGAGTACGGGGGCCGCGCCGGGGCCGTACGCGAAGGTGACGCCTCGGAGCTCGGCGGCCGGGGCGGTCGGCGGGCGGCTGTGGACGGGGGCCCGCGGCTGCGTCACGCGGTCGTCGTGCGGGGCCCCCGGCAGCGGGTCACAGAACCGTTCGAGGACCACCAGCAGTCGGGTGCCGGCCGAACCCAGCGCCGTCATCAAGGAGTTGAGGGCGGGAAGCAGCGCCGTGACCACGTACGTGAGACCGCCGGCCAGCGTTCCGGCGGTGATCCCCCGTCCCAGCAGCCAGGGAGTCGCGGCGAGCAGTGCGATCACCGGCAGCCGGCCCGCCGTCCCCAGGGCCAGGGTGCGCAGGGCCGCCCAGCGCGCGAGCGTGCGGGCCAGCCGTTCCTGGGTCGCGATCAGCGGTTCCACCCGGGCTTCCGCCGCCGCCTGTCCACCGCAGGCGACGATGTCGCGCAGCCCGTCCCCCAGCTCCCCCACCCGGTCCGAGAGCGCCTCGTCGGCGTCCAGGTACCGGCGTTGCACGGCGGCCATGGGGCGGAGCGTGGCCAGGAAGCCGGCGATGCCCAGCAGCAGCGGGGGCAGCACGATCAGCAACAGCGCGGGCGCCAGGGCCGCCATGCCCGCCAGGGCGCCCACGGCGGTGAAGACGAACGAACGTGTCGTCAGGACCAGCCCCGCGAAGGAGTCCCGGGCCATTTCGGTCTGCTGCGTGAGCCGGGACACGGCGCCGGCGTCGGGGGTGCGGGCCGGGTCGGCCAGCGCGTGGTCCAGGGCCTGCCGGACCGCCCGCCGGACCAGGCCGTCCCGCAGCGGCTCCACGAGGTCGGCGAGTCCGGCGAACACACCGCGCAGCGCGAACCCGCCGAGCAGGGCGCCGACTCCGGCCGCGGCCAGCCAGGCCAGTCCGGTGGCGGTGCGGCCCGCGAGGAAGCCGTCGTCGAGGGCGCGGGCCACGCCGTAGCCTCCGAGGAAGGTGTGCGCCGATTCGAGCAGCGACCATGCCGCCAGCCGCCCCACGGCGCGCTTGCGTCCGCGCAGGAAGCGGCGGCCCTCGGGGGCCACCCGGCGCCAGGCCTCGCCCTCCGTCACCGCGCCGCTGCCGCTGCCGCTCCGGTTCACCGTGCCGCCTCCGTTCCCGCTTCCGGAGCCGCTTCCCGCGCCGTTCCCCCTCGGGCGTCCGCGTTCTCCCCGGCGGCGAACACCGCCCGGTAGGCCGGGTCCTGCCCCCACAGTTCGCCGTGCGTGCCCGCCGCCCGCACCCGCCCGTCCTCCAGCCATACGACGAGGTCGGCGCGGACCGCGGAGGAAAGGCGGTGCGCGACCACGATCCGGGTGCCGGGCCGGATCTCGTGGGCGAGCGCCCGCTCCACCTGCCGGGCCGTGACGGTGTCCAGGCTGGACGTGGCGTCGTCGAGCACGAGGAGCCGGCCCGCGTGGCAGAACGCCCTTGCCAGACCCAGGCGTTGGACCTCGCCGCCGGACATCGGCGCGTCGGCGACGCGCGTGCCGTACCCGTGGGGCAGGCGGCGTACGAACAGGTCGGCGCCCGCGGCCCGGGCTGCCGCGCGGACGGCCCCCGGACCGGGATGCCCGCCCGCGCCGAAGGCGATCGCGTCCCCGACCGTGTCCCCGAGCAGCACGGGCCGGTCGAAGGCGTACCCGACCTCGCGGCGCAGCGCCTCGGCGGTCACTTCCGCCAGGGGTACGCCGTCCAGCAGGACCTGGCCGGCGTCGGGGTCGGTGAGCCGGCCGGCCACGGCGGCGAACAGCGTCTTGCCGGCGCCGGACCGGCCCACCACCGCCACCGTGCTGCCTCCCGGGATCACCAGGCTGATGTCGCGCAGGACCGTGGATCCGCCGCGCACGACCCGGACGCCCCGCAGTTCCAGCGTGCCCGGGCCGCCCTCCGGCAGCTCCCGCCCGCCGTGGCCTAGTACGGGCAGGGCCAGCAGGGCGGCGGTCCGCCGGGCGGCGGCGCGTCCGCGGACCACGGCGGCCAGTCCTCCGGTCACGGCGCCGACCCCGGCCGCGAGGCCCGCGTACCGTACGGCGGCGAGGAGTTCGCCGACGCCGATGGCCCCGGCCGACAGGCGGACGCCGCCGACGGCGAGGACCACGTACAGGAGCATCGGCATCAGGGCCGCGGACCGGGCCGTCGTACCGCCGTACACCTGCCACATCCGCCTGCCCTCGGCGCCGAGCTCCGGCAGCCGGGCGAGGATCCGCGCGCGTTCGCGGTCGGCGCTGCCGGCGGCGGCGATGGTGCGCGCCCCGGCCAGTGCCTCCTGGAGCCGGCCGGCGGTCGCGAGCTGCACCTGCTGGTAGCGGCCGACGCTGGTGAGGGTGTCGCGGGCGAAGGCCCGCAGCAGGAGCACCAGCAGCGGGACGCCCGCGAGGAAGGCGAGCGCGGTCCACAGGTCGATGAGGAACAGTGCGGCGACCGCGCCGATCGGCGGCAGCAGCGCGGAGACGGCGTGTGCGGCGGCGGCCGGGACCCGGCCGGCCTCAGTGGCGTGAGCGGTCAGGCGCGCGGCGGTCTCTCCGGAGGCGTGGCGGGCCGCGTGGTGCGGGGCGGTCCGCAGCAGCCGGGCGAGCCCGAGCCTGCGCAGCCGGGCGGTGGTGCGGCCGTCGACCTCGCCGGTCAGCCGGGCGGCGACGGCGTCGAGTGCCACTTCGGCCGCGATGACCACGGCGCACAGCAGCGTCCAGGCGGGGCCCGACGGGTCGCCGCGGAGGAGCAGGTCGAGGGTGTGCCCGAGGACCGCGGGTTCGGCGAGTGCCGCCGCGGCGGCGGCCACCGTGCATCCGAGGACGGCGGCGGTGCGCCCACCACTGTGCCGGGCCGCTGCCACGAGTGCCCGGTCGGCGCCTCGTTCCAGGGCTCGCGTCTCGGCCCGGTCGACCGCCGGGTCGGGGGGACTCATCGGCGGGTGCCTCCAGTGGTGCGGGTGCCTCCAGTGATGTGGTGCGGGCCCGGGCGGCGAACCGCCCGGGCCCGAGGTGACCTGGTCAGTTACAGGTCGTGAGGCTCAGGCTGCTGTCACCGCAGAGCAGCAGGCTGGCCCGGCTGCCGCCACCGCCGCCGCCCATCGCGACCTCGGTGGCCTCTTCCTTCGGGGTCTCCATCGACTGCAGGTCAAGAAGCGTCATGTCGGTTCCTCTTCTTCTCTCGAGTGGTGCGATGGGTCACGGTCCCGGACGGGACCGGCTCGTGGGGCCGCGCGCGTTCGCGCAGCGGCGGGAGGAACGGCAGGTGCGCGCGCCCGCCGGGCGCCGCGCTGCCGAGGGCGAGGAGAGCGCCGGCCGTGCCCGTGGACAGGTCCATGGACAACCGCATCATCTGCTCGCCGGGGAAGGCCAGATGCCCCTGGTACGGCACGGCGTGCCGGGCCAGTGCCTCGATCTGGCGGGCGACGGCGCCGGGTCCGGTGCCCGGGCCGGGTGTGGTGGTCCGGGCCAGGTGGAGGATCATCCCGGCGGCCCCGCGCATCAGCCCGGGCTGGGCGTAGAAGGTCGCCTGCGCCGCCCGTACGATCTCGCGCCGGGCCTGTTCGAAGCGCTCGTCGGGGCCGTGTTCCAGCCAGTCGTCGAGGACCATGCCGATGCCGACGCTGCCCTCGCCGAGGTACGGCATCGTGCGCCAGCCCTCGTTCACCTGGAGGGTGCCGTACGCGCTGGTGACGCAGCGGTCGAGGTCGCGGTGCAGGGCGTGGGCGGCCTGGATCAGCAGTTCCTTGTCGCCGGTGCGCTCGTACAGCCGTACCAGGAGCAGGGCGGGGCCGGTGTTGCCGTACAGCAGTCCCGCGCGGCTGGGCCGCTGCCCGGGCCGGATGGTCAGTTCGGCGCAGCGCAGGGCCGCGGAGTGCAGTGCGCTCTCGCCGCTCGCGGTGCCGAGCGCGTCCAGGGCCAGGCCGATGCCGGCGAGTCCGCTGTACAGGTCGGGGCCGGCGCTCTCCCAGGGCTGGCTCAGCAGCAGGTCGGCGAGGGCGAGGGCGCGTTCGCGGTGTCCGAGCCGGTGCAGGGTCCAGGCGGTGCCGGCCAGGCCGTCGTAGAAGCCGAGCGGAGTGCCGGAGGCGGGGTCCGCCGTCCGGTCGAGCAGCCATTCCTCGGCCTCGGGCCAGGGGTCGGCGCCGGTTTCGGCGAGGGCGTGGAGCACTCCGGCGATCCCGTAGCCGAAGCCGGTGCCTCCGCCGGCGGTCGCGAACTGGGCGATGTCGCCGGGGACGAACCGGTCCTCGCGGTCCGGGGTGGCGCTCGCGTGCAGCGCCGCGGTGATCGACGTACGGACGGCCGGCCATTGCCCCGGTTCGACGGGCAGGTACGGTCCCGCCGGTGCGGGCGGGCGGTCGCCCGGTGCGCCGAGCGGGACACCGGACAGGATCTCCTCGACGGCCTCGTCGAGGAACTTCCGCGGGACCGGGAACTGTTCGGCGGCGACGGCGGCCAGGTGCGCGGCCTTGGCCCGGTCCAGGACGAGCAGGCTGGTCAGCGGGAGGAAGAGGGCGAGCCGCAGGCAGGCGAGGGCGTAGCGGTCGACGGAGAACCCGCGCCGCTCGGCGGGGGCGACGAAGGCCGGGTTGGCCACGGTCTGCCGCAGGCCCTCGTCCACGTGCGCCGCGGCTTCGAAGTCGAGCAGTGCGACGGAGGGTTCGCCCGCCTCGTCCTCCGCCACCATGATGTTGAAGAGGTGGAGGTCGTTGAAGACCACGCCTCGGGCGTGCACGGCGTCGACGGCTGCCGTGACCCGCTGGTGGATCTTCAGTGCCCAGTCGGTGTACGAGGCGAGCTCGGCCGGGTCGGGATCCGCCTCGATGAGCGGGTGACGGCGGGCGAAGTAGGTGTTGAGCGGTTTGCCGGCGAGGTGTTCCAGCACCAGGAAGTGGTGGTCGCCGACCGTGAACGTGCCGCGGACCGCGGGGACGCAGTCCAGCCCCGCCAGCCGTTCCAGCGCGGCCTGTTCGCGGTGCAGCCGGGTCACCGCGTCGGCGCCGTCGGCGGCGAGTCCGGCGTGGGGGCGGGCCTCCTTGAGGACCACGGGCTCACCGGTGCGGGTGTCCGTGCCGGCGTAGACGC
Organism: Streptomyces sp. IBSNAI002; assembly: GCF_052244475.1. Lineage (NCBI taxonomy): Bacteria > Bacillati > Actinomycetota > Actinomycetes > Kitasatosporales > Streptomycetaceae > Streptomyces > Streptomyces sp. IBSNAI002. The sequence continues at coordinate 429,645 of NZ_JBQPXG010000002.1, forward strand.
CGCCCCCGTTGGAGAAGTGCAGGGCCCGCTCCACCGTGAAGGGGACGTCGGTGAGGGTGACCGCCGAGCGCGCCGCGAGGTGCGGTGCGAGGAAGTCGGGCAGTTCGAGCCACTCGGGCGGCTGGAACGCCGGTCCGCGGTGGTCCGGGACGAGCCGCCCGTCGGGGGCTGCGAGGGCGGGGACCAGTTCGCCGTGGTCGTCGTAGCAGTGCCGCAGGGTGAAGCTCCCGTAGCGCAGGTGGACCGGTCCGGCGCCCCAGCGCAGATCGCTGAGGATGTACGGGCCTGCCGCCCCGCCCAGCGCGCTGTCGAGGTCTTCCGCGATCCGGCGGCACTGCTGTTCGTCGGCGGGGTAGACGGTGATGAACTTGCCGCTGGCCGCACGGTCGGCGTACTTGGCGTTGCGCAGGTGCAGCAGGTAGCGGCTCGGTATGAACTTGAAGGCGATGCGCCGGGCGGTGCAGTAGTCGTACACCGTCGTCAGCGTCGACTCGGCGTTGTCGAGCGTGGCGGAGACGTGGATCTTCCAGCCCTGCGCGGGCAGTTCGACGGCGTCGGGACGCAGCGCGAGCCAGTCGCCGCTCCGGTGCGAACGCCACCCCGCCGGCACGGGGGCGAGCGCGGCCGGGTAGCTCTCGCCGGCCCGCCGGTACGGCGCGTCGTAGAACCAGCGGTCGGCGTCGCAGAAGGCGGCGTACCCCTTGTTCACACCTGCTCCCTCGGTCGGTGGCAGACCTGACCGTGTCACGCCCGGCGCGGGCGGCGACAGTCACGGCTGTCACCGGTGCGGTGTGCAGTACTCATGAGTCACGAAGGCCGCGGAGGCCCGCGCACGGCTCGGCCGCAGGCCGCTCAACCATCCGCGGGCCGTTCACGGTCTTGTGGGGAAAGCGGCTCCCCATGGCCCGCGTGAACCGCACGAGGGCCACGGAGTTCGCAGAGGACACGCCAAGGAGCACGGCATGACGTTACGGAAGACCGCACGGGTCGGCATGGTGGGTCTGGCGGCGGCCGCGGTGGCGGCCACCGTCCTCGCGGCCCCCGCCCAGGCCGCGTCCGACACCGCCGCCGCGAGGGCCGGGCACGAGGCGACCCGGCGTGCGATGGACGCGGAGGTGAAGGGCGGCATCCCCGGCATCACGGCGCAGGTGCGCGATGGCAAGGGCGTCTGGAAGGCCACCTCGGGCGTCGGAGACCGGAAGACGGGGGCGCCGCGCGGCGCGAACGACCGGTTCCGGGTCGGCAGCATCACCAAGACGTTCGTGGCGACCGTACTGCTCCAGATGGAAGCGGAGGGGAAGCTCGGTCTCGACGACCGTGTGGAGCACCACCTCCCGGGTCTGGTGAGGGGCAACGGGAATGACGGAGACAAGATCACCGTGCGTCAGCTCCTGAGCCACACCTCCGGTCTCTTCGACTACCTGGCCGACGAGGAGTACTTCGCGACGTACATGAGCGGTCAGGGATACCTCGAGCACCGCTACGACACGCTGCCGCCCGAGAAGCACGTGAAGGTGGCCGTCTCCCACGAACCGCTGTTCGCGCCCGGTGACCGGTTCTCCTACTCCAACACCAACTACGTGCTGGCCGGGCTGATCATCGAGAAGGCGGGCGGCCGGACGTACGAGGCCGAGGTCCGCGACCGCATCATCAGGCCGCTGGGCCTGAAGGCCACCTCCAACCCCGGCAACGGCATCCGCATCCCCCGCCCGAGCAGCCGCAGTTACTCCAAGCTGTTCGCGTCGGCGCCCGACCGGATCGACGACGTCACCGAGATGAACGGGTCGCAGGGCTGGGCCGACGGCGACATCATCTCCACCACCGGGGACCTGAACCGGTTCTACGGCGCCCTGCTGCGCGGTGAGCTGCTGCCGCCGAAGCAGCTCAAGGCCATGAAGACCACGGTTGAGTCCCCCGAACGCCCCGACATGGCCTACGGACTCGGCCTCACCCGGCTCCGGACGAGCTGCGGGACCACGCTCTGGGGCCACGGCGGGGGCATGATCGGGTCGACCTCCCTGGCCGTTTCCACGGAGGACGGCCGCCATCAGCTCGTCTACAACCGCAACGGGGACTGGAGCAGCGGATCCCCGACCAGCATCATGGAGGCCGAGTACTGCCCGGCGGCGGCCCCCGCGAGCTGAGCCGCACCCGCCTCCGCGTCCGCGGAGGGTCTACGGGGTTTCTACGGGCCTCCGTGGCGGGGCGAACTCCGTGAGGACCAGCAGGGCGTCGACGAGGTCCTCCGCGGGGGCCCCGGTGGCCAGACGGCGCAGCTGTTGCCCGAAGACCAGGGCGACGGCCGCGCCGGCCAGGCGTTCGGGGTCCGGTACGCCCAGCTGGGTCAGGATCCGGGTGGCGAGCAGGTCGTAGGCGGCGAAGCACTCGGCGGCGGCGGCGCGCAGCCGTTCGTCGCGCCCGGCCTGGACGTACAGCTCGAAGGGCGCGATGTGGCGGCTGTCGAAGGCGTTGCCGCCCGCGACCTGCACCACCGCGTCGGCCGCCTGCCCGAGGTCGAAGCGCTCGTCGGAGCAGGCGTCGGCCAGCGCCGTGAAGTGCCGGGTCTCCTCGGCCACGAAGTGCAGCAGGCTCTCGCGCAGCAGCTCGTGCTGGGTGACGAAGTGGTAGGTGACGGAGCCGAGGGAGACGCCGGCCTCCTTGGCGATCCGCCGGTTGGTGACGGCGGCGATGCCGTCCTCCCCGATGATCCGCAGTACGGCGTCGATGATGCTCTGGCGGGTGTCGGAAGCAGGGGACATGCCGGCAATTCTGCCCCATCGGGCGGCGCTGCCGACCGGGCGGGAACGGGGAGTTGGGGACGCTCACGGTGTGCACAACGGGCGGAACCATGCCCACGGTTCGTTCGAACGAACAGTAGGCATGGCCGGCCCGGTCGCCGAAGGTGCCGTACGGCAGATCGTCGAGGCCCGGCGCGCACGCCGGTGGCCGGAACCGGGCGGCGCCGGTCCCGGCACGGCTCGCGGCGCGTCGTAGCGTGGGGCCATGCAGAGGATCCCGGTCTCCTGGACCGCCGCGAGCGCCCGCCGGATGGAGCGGCAGGGGCTCCTGACTCCGGTCCCGGCGGGCCGTGCCTCGCCCGCCGACATCGCGGGGCGGATGCTCGGCGCGCACGCCCAGGTGGCGTCCGCGGCGGAACTCTCCATCGCGCTGCGCCTGGACGGCGCGACACGTACGGACGTACGCGACGCCCTGACCCTCGGACGGCAGCCGGCCGCTCCACCAGGCCGGGTAACGGGGGCGGCAGCGGGACCGGCAGCGGGCGCTCTGGTCAAGACCTTCGGGCCGCGCGGCACCGTCCATCTGCTGCCGGCCCGGACCGGCGCCTGGGCCGCGGACCCCGTCGTGCCCGCCTTCCAGACCGTGTGGCCGCGCTGGCGCCAGGTCACGCACACCGCGGCCCACCGCGGCGTGCTGGCCTTCGGCCGCGACCGGGGGCGCAAGGTCACCTACACCAACCCCGGCTGCACCCCGGCCGCCGCCACCCGGTCGCTGCACGAGCTGGTGGACCGCTACCTGCACGCCTACGGACCCGCCACGGCCCAGGACTTCGCCTCCTGGCTCGCCGCCCCCAAGGGCTGGGCCGGCGATCTCTTCGCCTCCCTCGCCGGGCAGGGACGCATCGAGGAGGTGGCCTTCGCGTCCGGCCGGGCATGGCTCGCCGCCGGCGACACCGCCTTCCCCGACGCGCACTGGACGAGCAGGCGGAGCGTACGGCCGCGATCCTCGAGGGGACCGCGGAACTGGCGCTCGACAAGATCACCGTAGGTCCGCACGCCTGACCGCGCGGACCGCGCCTCCCGCGCTACCGGTTGAGGTAGTCCTGCCGCAGGGCGTCGAGGACGTGGGCGGCCTCGGGCAGGTCCGCCGCACGGCAGCGCGCCGCCGCCGCCGTCAGCCGGGCGACGGCGGCCTCGAACCGGGCGAGGCCGTTCCCCTCGATCAGGGCGGCGATCCGGACCGCTTCGGCGCGCGGCACCTCGCCGTGCTCCCCGCCCCGCTCGTGGGCGGCGACGGCCGCCTCCGCCTCGGTCAGCGCCTCCGGGAAGCGGTCGGCCGCCGCCAGGACGCGGGCACGGCGGTAGTGCACCGAACCCGCCGCGTGCCAGGGGGCGAAGTCCTCGGTCTCCTCCGGCACGGCGGCCCGTACCCCGTCCGCCCGTACGAGGTGCTCCAGTGCCGTGTCGAGGCCTTCGGCGCCCCGGGACTCCAGGGTGAGGCGCGCGAACTCGCACATCATGTGCACGATGAGGCCGGGGTTCGGCGCCTCGGCGTGCGAGGAGACGGCGCGCTCGTACGCGGTGCCCGTCGCGTCCCAGCGGTCGGCCATCGCCAGTGCGGTGGCCGCCTCCCCCGCCACCAGGGTGTGGACGGCGCGGTCGTCCTCCCATCCGGCGACCGTGTCCGCCAGCCGCAGGAACTCCTCGGCCGCGGGCAGGAACTCCCCCAGCTCCCGCAGCCCGCGCCCCAGGGTCAGCCGGGCCTGGGCGAGCACGCGTTCGTCGAGCGCGGGCGCCGCCTCGTCGGACAGCACCGATTCCAGCACGGCGACGGCGTCGGCCTGCTGCCCGCTGCGCGCCAGCACATCGGCGAGCTGGAGCCGCGCGTCGGCGGCCTGGTCGTGCGCCCCGTCCTGGTCGAACCGCGCCGCCGCCTCGGAGAGGTGGCGCACGGCGCCGCCGGAGTCCCCGAGGTGCGTCGCCGCGTGGCCGAGCAGGGCGTACGTCGGGGCCAGGGCGAAGTCCGTGTCGTCGTAGCGGGCCGCGTCGGAGACCGCCCGGTGCAGGAGCTCCGCCGCCTCCGCCGGCTCGTCCTTGCGGAGCAGGATCTGGGCCAGCATGGCGCGCAGGCGCGAACCGCGCCAGGGCCGCCCGGAGCCGTCCACCTCCTCGAGCGCGGCGCGCAGCTCCTGCTCGGCGCGCACCGTGTCGCCGGCGCGGCCGGCCAGGTCCGCGGCGAGCTGCCGCGCATTGGCCACCTGGTGGGGCACGGACAGGCGCTGCGCCTCGGCGCGCAGCGCCCCGGCGCGCTCCTCGAACCGCTCCATGACGGGGCCCGTGGCCTCCGGCGGCTGCCGCAGCGCCTCCTGGTAGGCGGCGAAGGCGCAGGAGAACAGCACGTTCAGGTACTCCTGTACGCGCTCCGCCGGCTGCCCGTCGGCTCCGGAGTCCCGGTCCGTGAGCGGGAATTCGGCCTTGAGCCTCTCCGCCTCGCGCGGGGCCTCGTCGAGGCCCGCCCGGATCGCGTCCGCGTCCGGCCGTGCGGCGCCGTGGCCGGCCGCCGGGTCCTGCTGCGGGGCCTCGTCGTCCGTCTCCAGGCCGGAGGAGGCCCAGGCGAGGGCGCGGGTGCGCACGGCGAGGACGTGCCAGGGCATCCCGAGCCGCTCGTACAGCCCGGCGGCCCGCTCCAGCTCCGCGCCGGTCTCCGCTACCCGGTCCTCCTTGGCGAGCCGGTACGCGCGGTGCGCGGCCAGCTCGGCCTGGAGGAGGTCCTCCGGGCCGAGCTGGTCCTCGTACGGGGAGGGGTCCGCGGCCAGGCGTTCCGCTACCCGGTTCCAGAGCCTGGTCTCCCCGGGATGGCCGGCGGCCGCCATGCGGCGGGCCTCGCGCACCAGGGACACGAAGTCGTCGGGTACCTCCGTCTGCGCGACGGGCGCGGTGCCGGCCGGCTTCGTGCCGCCCGCCGCGGAGGACAGGGTGACGGACGCCCGCAGTCCGAGCGGCAGCAGCGGCTGGTCGAGCAGCGGGCGCCGCGCGAGGCGCGTGCGGCGCTGGTCGCCGACGGCCGTGGTGGCGTTGCGCGCGTCGAACGCGGTGGTGAGCCGGTCCGACTCGGTACGGACGTGGGCGAGGAGTTCACCGGCGCGCCAGTTCCGTCCGGGCGGTCCCGCGACGGCGGTGTCGCCGTGGCCGTCCTCGACGAGGCGGGCGAGGAGCACCTCGACGCCGGTGAGGAAGTGCAGGCGGCCCAGGGGGGCGCCGGTCGCCTCGAAGAGCGGGCGGTTCTCCGCGAGGATCTCCAGCCCCCGGCCCTCGTTGCGCGAGAGGGCGCAGAATTCGAGGTGCAGACCGACCTCGTCCTGCATGCCGGTGTTGCCCCGCACCCGCCGGTAGCCGGTGAGGTGGTGGGAGCGGGCGTCGTCCGGACGGCCGGCGCGCAGCAGCGGCAGCAGGGCGCGGGCCTGGCTCATCTGCGGTTCGTCGCTGCATCCCATGGCTCCGTCGAGGACCGGCCGCCAGACGTCCAGGGCTCCGGCGTCGTCGTCCGCCGTCACCTGGTGCCAGGCCAGGTGCCGGGTCTCGCAGGCCTCGCAGTCGCTCAGCTCGGTACGGGGGCGGGTGGCCCACAGGTCGTAGGCGTCGGCGACGCCGGCGCCGGTGTGGGAGGCGACGTGGTAGCGCATCGCCGCCACCGGCTGCATGCCGTGTCCGGCGGCCTCGTAGCGGATGCGCATCTGGTCGATCCATCCGCGGACGGTGGCCAGGGACACCTCGGGCACCTGGAGGAGGGAGGTCGTCACCCACTTGAAGCGCCAGAAGACCTGATGGGCCTCCCACTGGCTGAAGGATTCGGGAGCGGTCTCCCACAGCTTGAGGACCCGGGCGAAGACGACGGGCGACTTGCGGTGTTCGCCGGTGTGCTCGTAGGCCGTCATCAGTTCCAGCAGGGCCGTGATGAGGACGTCGGGCTCGTCGAAGGATTCGGCCGCCTCGACGAGTTCCTCGGCGGTGATGGTGCGCTGCAGGCCGTGGGGACGGTCGTGGTTCTCGCGGAGCGCGTCGACCACGGCCTCGTGGGTGTCCGGCATCAGTGTTCCTTCCGGGGCTCGGAGCCGGGTGCCCCGGTGCCGGGGTGGTGCATGGCGTGGGTGAGCAGGCCGATGAAGGCCCGGTTGAGCAGGGCGCTCTCTCCCGCCCGCAGCGGGCGCCGGCTGAGCAGCAGGGCCTGGCCGTAGAGGGCTTCGGCGGTCGTGACGGCCAGTCCGCGCTCGGTGATCGTGATCGCCTGGCGGACCAGCGGGTTGAGGTGGTTCAGGACGAGCTGGGCGCGCGGGGTCTCGTGGCGCAGGGAGCCGAGGATGTCGGCCCACAGGCCGTCGCTGTCGGCGGCGAGGCTCGACCTGGTCCGCTCATGGCGGGCCTCCCGGTTGTCGAGCAGCAGCGCGGGGGCGGTGACGGGCTGGAAGTCCCGCAGCACGACGTCGCAGTCGTGGACGCCGATGGTCTCGCGGGCCACGGCGAGGAAGTGCGCCGCCCTCAGCTCGGCGGCCGGGTCGACGGCGTCGAGGTGGGCGGTGACGGTGGCCGGGTCGAGGTCGGTGACGGCCGTGCCGGGACGGATCTCCGGCAGCCGGTGCACGAGGTCGCGGTCGTACGTGTACCCGCCGTTGACGACGCCGAGGCCGGCGGCCGAGGCGATGGGCGCGACCTGACGGAACTCCTCGACGCTGCGCGCGACCAGGACGGTCGGGTGCGCCCGAGCGAACTCCTCGAGCGTGACGTTGCCGTCGGTGGTCTCGAAGGGCAGCCACGGCAGCACGATGCGCAGCAGCTCGTCGTCGTAGCGGGCGAGCGCCTTCACCGCGAGGTGGTGCGTGTCGATGAAGCGGTGCAGCAGGGAGGGGTCGCTGGCGGCGAGTCCGGTGAGCCAGTCGCGGATGCGGTCGCCGAGGGCGTCGCGCACGGCGGACAGCGTGCCGTCCTCGTACAGCGCTTCGCGGGAGGCGGTGGGCCGCAGGCTGGTGGTGTCCACCACGCAGCGCACGAAGAAGGCCCATTCGGGGAGGAGTTCGGGTGCCTGGTCCGTGAGCAGCATGCCCTTGAGGTGCACGCGGTGCCCCGCGCGCTGTGCCGGGCTCACGGCGGTGGGCAGGACGTAGGCCACGCCGCGCAGTCCGGCGGCGGGGAGGTCGAACTCGATGGTGTCGAGCGGGGTGAAGTCGAAGAGCCGGCGGCAGTAGCCGGTCAGCGCCTCGCGGCGGGCAAGCGGGGAGCGGTGGGTCTGCTCCCACGGGGGTGTGTCGTTGATCCGGTGGGTCTCGCCCCGCGGTCCGACGACGGTGACCTCGTGCCTCAGCAGGCCGCCGTAGTGCCGGGCCAGGGAGACCACCTGCTCCGGCTTCGTCCACTCGGCGTTGTCGGCGCGGGGGGTGAGGCGCACGGTGGTGCCGGGCTCGGGGACGGCCGAGGCGGGCAGGGTGCGGATGGTGTAGCGGCCGTCGGAGTGGCCGCGCCATTCGACGGCGGGGGCCGCCGGGTCGGCCGCGGACCGGCTGAGCACGGTGATCTCGTCGGCCACGACGAAGCAGGCGAGCAGTCCGATGCCGAACTGGCCGATGAACTCCCCGCGGGCGGCGTCGAGCCCGGCGCCGTCGAGGGCGCCGTCCGCGGTCCGCTTCGAGCTGCGCCCGATGGTGGCGAGGAAGCGGTGGACGTCGGCTTCGGTCAGGCCGATGCCGGTGTCCGTGACGGTGAGGGTGTCGCCGGTGCGCACCGTGATGGCGGCGGGCGCACCGGGGTCGACCGCCTGCCGTGCGGTGATCGCGTCGACGGCGTTCTGCAGCAGCTCGCGCAGGTAGACGCGGGGGCTCGAGTACAGGTGGTGGGAGAGCAGGTCGACCAGGCCGCGCAGGTCGACCTGGAAGGTGTGGGCGGATTCGGAAGGGGGCACCTGGCACGGTCTTTCGGTGGGCGCGCCGGCGCGGCCGCGGGGGCGGCGCCGGCGGGAGGGCTGACGGAGGGGGTTCGGGGTGCGGCGTGGAAGGGCGGGCAGGGTCGCGGCGGCGCCGGCCGTCCCGCCCGGTCACGGCACCCGGTCGTCTCAGACGGCCTGGCCGGCCTGGCGTCCGGTCGAGGAACGCTGCTTGCGGTAGGCCGCGGCGGGGTCCGAACCGTTCAGGTAGTACCAGGGGAACTTGGTGACGCGGCCCTCGGTGGCGTCGAAGCACTCCCGTGCGGCGTCCCGGTCCCCGGCCAGGGAGAAGGCCATGGCGAAGGTGTTGAGGACCTGGCTCCAGGCACCCCGGCGGTCGAAGTCCGGGTGCCGGAACGAGTGGTCGGCCGCCTCCCGCAGGGACGCCCTCACCTCGGGCCGGTGCATGTACGCGGCGTCGGGTCCGGCGTCGAGGGAGAGCCACTCCTCCAGGTGCGCGACGGCGACGAGCTGGCCCAGGAGCGTGCCGCCGGGTGCGGCGAACGCGGACGTGCGGGCGAAGGAGTGCATCTCCTCGTGCGATCCGCCCCACTTCGCGCAGACCTGCTGCAACTGCTGCTGGTGCGCTCCGAGATGGTGCGGGTCGCGGCGCACCGTCGCCGCGAACCTGCGTCGCGCGGCGGTTTGGCCGACTTCGAGGCCTCGGCCGGTGATCTGGAGGCCGTACCAGGGGGAGCTCCACCGCGGTTCGCGTTCCGCCACCTCGTACAGCCACTGCTCGGCCGTGTGCAGGCGTGCGTGGAACACCTCGAACTGTTCGCGCGAGACGTCCTTCGCCCGCGCGCCGGTCCGGGCTTCCCATGCCCAGCCGATCTGGCGGATTCCGGCCACCAGACGGGGCAGTGGCGCGTCTGGTTCCGCTTCGAGGACCGCGGTGATCCACCGCTCCACCCCCGCGGTCTCACCGACGGCCCACAGCAGTTCCGTCCGGTCCTCGCTCTCGGGACGCGCGTCGAGCACCGCCCGTACCGTGGCCCAGTCCCCCGCCGATGCGGCGTCCCGTACGCGCCGCGCCTCGGGATCGCCCGAGTCCTCCTGCACCTGCGCGACGGGCCGGCCCGCCCATTTCCCCAGCGTGAGCCCCCATTGACGGAGCAACGCCATGTCCCCACCCCTTGCCGTGTTCGAACGGGGAGGCCGTGGATCACCCCCTCGTGAAGGTAGTGACTATCACGCGTGACCGAAAATCGCACACTCGATTTCACAGCGTACGCGTAGGCGAACACGCGGCAGGATCGCCTGTTACGGAACAGCCAACCCGTTCGGCGCAGAGCGCACGAGCCGGCGCGGACACGCGGGTCTGGTGGCCGAAACCCGCATGCCCCGCTATCGCACGGGCCGTTCACATCCGTCACCTGAGATCCGGTCAACACCGGATTGACGTATGCCTCTTACAAGGGAGGGTTACCGACATGTCCTCATTTGGCAACACGGGTCCTGAGTTGTGGCGTTTGGTGGCGGATCGGGCCAGAGTGTGGCTCGCCGGCAGGACGCCGGTCACCGCACGGAGCCCGCACGGCCGTCACGAGGCCGGACCGGGCTGACTTTCCGAAGGAGTCCTCTCCATGTCCGCTTCTCCCGCCACCCGCCGTCTCCTCGCCGCGGTCCTGGCCGCCGGCACCCTGGTCGGCGCGGCCGCCGTCCCGGCCGCCGCCCACGACGACGACCGGCGCGACCACCGCGGCCGGCACTCCTCGATCGTCATCGGGGACGTGCAGCACGAGAGCCGGGGCCGCGACAACCGCGCCCTGAACCGCGAGTGGGTCGAGGTGAAGAACACCGGCCGCCACGCGGTGGAGCTGCGCGGCTTCACCCTCACCGACAGCGACGGCAACCGCTACCGCTTCCGGGGCTTCCGCCTCGACGGCCGCTCCAGCGTCAAGGTCCACACCGGCCAGGGGAACAACGGCAACCGCGACCTCTACCAGGACCGCCGCCACCAGATCTGGGACGAGCGCGACACCGCCACCCTGCGCGACGACCGCGACCGCGTGGTCGACGCCAAGTCCTGGGGCCGGCGCGACAACCGCCGCTAGCTCCTCGCCTCCGGGCTGCCCCTCTCCCCTACGGCGTGCCGCGGCGACGACCCCGCCGCGGCACGCCGCCGCGTAGCGGTACCGCCCGTCAGGAGGACGGGGACCAGAGGGCTGCCAGCCTGCCGTGGCCCGGGGTCACGGCGTCCCAGCCGTCGGCCAGGTCCACCACGGCGACTCCCGACGTGGGGAACCCCTCCCGGAGCCGTGCCAGCAGGTCCGCCGGGCCGCTCCCGCACAGGGCCGAGGCGAGTTCGTGGATGCCGGAGTTGTGGCCGACGAGCAGCACGTTGCCGAGGTTCCCGCCCCGCGCGGCAAGCACCTCGACCAGCACGCTCGGAGTCGCGTCGTAGAGCCGGTCGTCGTACACCGTCGGGGGCGGGCTCGTCAGGGCGGGCAGCATCAGCTCCCACGTCTGCCGGGTCCTGCGCGACGGGGAGCACAGGGCCAGATCGGCCCCGTACCCCGACCCGGCCAGCCAGCGTCCGGCCCCGGGCGCGTTCGTACGGCCCCGGTCGCTCAGGGGACGGTCGAAGTCGTCCGTCTGCCCCTTGGGCACGGCCTTCGCGTGCCGGACCAGCAGCAGTCGGCGGCCGTCGCCGCCCGCGCGGGCCGCGGGTTCCACGGGCATGGTCGTCTCCTTCGGCGCGGGGCTGGTACAAGGCCATGGTGCGGCCGCCACCTGACGTACGCACGTGCGAGCCCTCCGACGGAGGTCCGCGCCGCCCGGGCCCCTCCCCCGCCGTGGAGGGCCGGGCCCGGGCGCCGTCGGCGCGTGACGGCCCTCAGCGACGGCCCAGGAGCTCCGCGATGCGGATGAACCCGTCCGCGCCGTGCCCCCGCCCGACGGCCCGGCGGGCCATGCCCTCGGCCGCGCGCATCACGCCCGCATCGATGCCGTGGGCCTCGGAGGTGTGGACGATGTGCGCCATGGACGAGACCGCCGAGGTGATCGGGTTGCCCTCCCCGGAGAAGGTGTCGAGCAGCGCGATGTCGTACGCCGCCGCCCTGCCGGTGTCCTCGCCCACGTGGGTGTGGGTGCCGCCCAGCGCGTCCAGCGACGGCCGGAGCTCGCGGTAGAGCTCCTCGGGGCCGCTGTGGATGAACACCGCGGCGGGCGTTCCGATGGTCGTGGTCGGCGTCATGATCGCGCCGTCCAGGTACCGGATGCCGTGCGCGGCCGCCCAGGCCGCCGTGTCCCGGGCCCGCGCCGGGGTGTCGGCGGTGAGGTTGACGAGCGTGCGCCCCTTGAGCGCAGCGGTGACCGTGCCGGACCGCAGTACGGCGTCGGACGCGTCGTATGTTCACCACGCAGACCACGGTCAGCGGGCTCGCGGAGACCGCCTCCTCCACCGAGCGCGCGCCGAGCGCGCCGCGTTCGAGCAGCTCGCGGTCCCTGCCCGGCGTCCGGTTCCAGAACGTGGTCCGCAGGCCGGCGTCCAGGAAGGCCGCGCGGCCGTGCCCAGGACCCGGATGTCTGCGGAGTGACCGCCGCGATCGCCATGATCGACGGCAAGTGGAAGACCGCTCTGCTCTGGCTGCTGGAATCCGGCCAGCACCGCCCCGGTGAGCTGCGGCGGCGGTTGCCGGGCCTCAGCGAGAAGGTGCTGACCCAGGCGCTGCGCGAGATGCAGACGGACGGGCTGGTGCACCGGGAGGTGCACGATGTGCTGCCGTTGAAGACGGTCTACTCCCTGACGCCGTTCGGCCGCGAGCTCTCCGAGGCGTTGAACTCCCTCTCCGACTGGGGCCATCGCCGCCTGGAGAAGCTCAACAAGGCCTCGTCGGCTTCCTGACGCAGCGGTGCGTCCCCCGTGTCTCCTCCCCGTCCGCACTCCGCCCGACCGCGCACGACCAGCTTCGCCCCGGCTCCATCCGCTGCCAAGTACCCACAAAAAGGTGGGTGCCACGGGCGAACGGGCGGGGCCGGGACGGGCGCGGCCCCGCAGTGGCGGCCCCTGCGGGAACGCCCGCTACCACCGCCTCGGCGCGCGGCTCAACCGCCGTTCCCGGGCGGTGCGGTGATCCGTCGTACGGCCTCCACCACCGCCGCGCGGTGGCGGGCGGTCCGGTCCGCCTCCCAGCCGGAGCCCGTACCGCCGTCCGCCGGAGCGCCCATCGCGCCGAACCACGCCTGCGACAGGGCCATCACCAGCGTCAGCACATCGGCGGGGTCGGTCCCGGCGTCGATGCGGCCCGCCTCCTGCCGCTGCCGGACCGCCGCGATCTTGCCCGCGTAGGGCGCCGCCTCCGTGCCGGCCGTCTCGGGGCGCTCCAGCTGCTTCCAGAGCACCAGGCGCATCAGGGACGGCCGCCCGATGAGGTGGTCGAAGACGGCGCCCGCGTATCCGGGCAGGTCGTCGGCGTCGAACGGCACGGACTCCGAGCCGGTCTCCAGCGCCCGCTGGAGCACGGCGTCGAAGAGCTGCTCCTTGTTGCCGTAGTAGACGTAGATGAGGCGTTTGTTGGCCTGTGCCGCCTCGGCGATGCGGTCGACCCGCGCGCCTGCGATGCCGTACGCCGCGAACTCGGAGAAGGCCGCATCGAGCAGGCGTGCCTTGGTCGCGCTGGAATCCCGTGCCATGCCCCGAGCCTAGCAAGTAACTATCTGGTTATTGACATGACGCCCTGGCGCGCCGCATGCTGCATCTATCCAGTTAGTTACTTCCCGGGAGATCACGATGGACATCCGCGCACTGGGCACCCAGGGACTCGAGGTCGGCGCCGAAGGGCTCGGGCTGATGGGCATGAGCGCCCACTACGGAGCCACCGACGAGACGGAGTCGCTGGCCACGATCGACCGGGCCCTCGAGCTGGGTGTCACCCTGCTCGACACCGCCGAGGGCTACGGTCCCTTCCGCAACGAACAGCTGCTCGGCAAGGCCCTGGCCGGCCGCCGGGAGGCAGCCGTCGTCGCCACCAAGACCGGGGTCGAGTTCACCGACGAGGGCGCCTTCCGCGGCCACAACGCGACCCCCGAGTACATCCGCCACTCGCTCGACCGGTCCCTGCGCCACCTGGGCACCGACCACGTCGACCTGTACTACCTGCACCGGATCGACCCGGACGTGCCCGTCGAGGAGAGCGTCGGCGCACTGGCCGAACTCGTCGCCGCCGGAAAGGTCCGCCACATCGGCCTGTGCGAGGCCGCTCCGGCCACCATCGCCCGCGCTCACGCCGTGCATCCGCTGGCCGCCGTACAGACCGAGTACAGCCTCTTCGAGCGCGGCATCGAGCACGACGGCGTCCTCGGCACGCTGCGCGAGCTGGGCATCGGGCTCGTCGCCTACTCCCCGCTCGGCCGGGGTTTCCTCTCCGGGGCCATCACCAGCCCGGACGACTTCGCCGACGACGACTTCCGCCGCACCGACCCCCGCTTCCAGGGCGAGAACTTCCACCGCAACCTGGCCGTCGTCGACCAGGTCCGCCGCCTCGCCGCGGAGAAGGGCGTCACGCCCTCGCAGCTCGCGCTGGCCTGGACCCTGCGGCAGGGCGCGGTGCCGATCCCGGGCACCAAGCGCCGCCGCTACCTGGAGGAGAACATCGCCGCCACCGCCGTCACGATCAGCGACGCGGACCTGGCCGCCATCGACGCCGTCGCCCCGCACGGCGTGGCCTCGGGAGACCGCTACGCCCCCGAGCTGATGAACTCGCTGAACGGCTGACCGTGCGGCCCGCGCGTCCGGCGCCCTCTCCGTCCCTCTCCGTCCCTCTGGGTCCCTCTGGGTCCCTCCGGGACCGCGGCTCATCTGCCGCCCGGGAGGTGGACGTGCACGACGCAGATGTCGTCGCGGCGCCCCGGCCTGCGGGCCGCGAGGGTGCGCGCGAGCCGATCGCCCCGGCCTTCCTCGATCAGCCGCCGGGCCGTGACGGCGAGCCCCGCGAGGCCCGCGTCGATGTCCTCCCCCGGCTCCTCGACCAGCCCGTCGGTGTAGAGGAGCAGGTGGTCCCCGGGCTGGAGGCGCAGGTCGGCCTGGGCGTAGGCCGAGTCGAAGGCGGCGCCGAGCAGGTTGCCCTCGGGCTGCGGGAGGTAGCTGGCCTCCCCGTCCCTGATCAGCAGCGGGGGCAGGTGCCCGGCCCGCACCCACGTCAGGCGGTGGTCCCGGGGACCGTAGCGGCCCATCACCATGGTCGCGGTCGTCACACCGGCGTCCCGGGCGGTGTGCAGCAGGAGCCGGTTGAGCCGGCCCAGGACGTCCGGCAGGGCCGAGCCGGTGATGGCCATGCCCTTGGCCGTGAACCGCAGCTGGGCCATGGTCCCTACGGCGGCCAGCCCGTGACCGGCCACGTCGCCGACGACGAACAGGGCGCTGTCGTCCGGGAGCCCGATGGCGCTGTACCAGTCGCCGCCCACGTTCAGGCCCCGGTCGGCGGGCAGGTAGGCGACGTCGACGCGCAGGCCGGCGAGTTCCAGGGACTGCTGGGGAACGGGCAGGAGGGTGTGCTGGAGGTGGGCGGCGAGGGTGCGCTCGGCCTGGAGCATGCCGGTCTGTACGAGGACGGCGCGTTCGCTCGCGAGCAGGGCGAGTTCGGCGTCCCGCAGGGCGGTCACGTCCTGGAAGAAGCCGTGCACCTCCACCGGAGTGCCCTCCGCGTCGGTCTGCGCTTCGGCGACGATGCGCACGTGCCGGATCCCGGCCGCCGTCGTGATGCGGAACCCCTGGTCCATCGCCTCGCCGTCCTCGAGCAGCCGCTGTGTCGCGCGACCGAGCTTCGGCAGGTCCTCGGGGAGCACGTGCCCCGGCAGCTCCTCCAGCTTCATCGGCCCGAGAGCGGGATCGCGGTCGAAGACCGCGTACACCTGCTCGGACCACACGACCGTGTCCGTCACCAGGTTCCAGCCCGCGGAGCCCAGGTTGCCGAGCCGCTGCATGTCGGCCAGCCGGCGGCTCTCCCGCTCGTCGGTGTCGTGGCGCACCCAGGAAACGACCAGGCGGTCGTCCAGCTTGGACGCCCGTACGGAAAACGTGGAGCGCTGCGGGGCGCCGCCGGTCACCTCCTCGTACACGAAGGGCTCGCCCTCGTAGACCACCCCGGTCGTCAGCGTGTCCAGGTAGCCGTCCCACAGAGCGGTGCCCGCCACCGTCGGGTAGGTCTCCAGGACCGACCGGCCGACCAGTTCCTTCCCCAGCCGTCCGGCCACGTCGAGCGACCCGGGGGCGGCGGCGTCGATCCGGAAGTCCTCCACCTCCCCCGTCCGCGACCGGATGGGGGTGAGCAGCGTCGCGGTTCCGGACAGGGCGTCGAAGATCCGCTGCACCTCCCCCACGTGCTCCTGCGCGGGTTCGGGAGCGCCGGCCTCGCCCCGTACCCGCAGGGCGCCCGCGCAGAGCCTGACGGACCGGCGCAGCAGCTTCCTCGTCGCGGCGTCGAACGGTCCTCTGCGGGTGCGGAAGAATCCGACGACCTTGGCGACCGGGCCGTCGCCGGGCACCGGGAGCCAGGCGCGCGACGGCCACCGCCCGGGCGGGTCCCCGATGAGCAGGTAGCGGACGGCGTCCTGCCGCGGATCCTCCAGCCACACCGCCTCCCGTCCGGCGACGGCGTCCAGCGCGGCGACTCCGCTGAGCGGCGGGATGTGGCACCACTGCTCGGCGAGGCCCTTGGTGACTCCGGCGTGTCCGGCCAGTTCCAGACTCCCGGCGACCGCCTCCGTGTAGATCATGACGGCGTCGACGCCGGCCGGGCCCGCCAGTGTCTCCGCGAGCAGCGCCGCCACGTCATCCGGGGTGGCGGTCCTGCTCAGGCCCTCGGCGAGCCGGGCGAGGGGCCCGCCCGGGCCCTCGCCTCCGCGCCTGGTGCCCCGGGCGTACCCGGCGGTACCGGAGGGGGAGCCGGGCGGTTCGGTCACCGGGCCGGTACGGGCCTGTGCGGGGCCCGGCTCGGCGGCCGCGCCCACGGAGCCCAGCGTGTACCAGCACTCCTCCACCAAGGTCCGCCCGCCGCGGGCGGCGCGCTCGCCGAGCAGCCGGCCGGCCGTCTCCGCGGACACGTCGTCCCGGGCCATGAGCACGCCCTTGGCCCGCTCCACGACCGACGCCATGGAGGCGACGCCCTCCAGCTCCTCCAGCTCGGCGCGCAGCCTGGCGACGACCTTGGCGAGGGCAAGCACCTCGGGGCCGACCGGACCGTCGGCGAGTGCGGGATCGCCCGTCATCCTCCGAGCATGACACGTCCGGCCGGACGTCGACGGCGACGCCTACGGGGACGCCTACGGGCAGCGCCGCAGGGCGGAGCGCCCCGCGTCCCAGGCCTCGCGGATGTGTGCGCCCAGGCGGTCCTCCAGCAGGACCGTCGCCGTGCAGCCGAACGCGATGTCGGGCTCCAGACGCGGCTCGTCCGCGAGGAGTCCGCCGATCACCTCGCGGCGTACGACCTGCTCGTGCACGGCGTCGGCCTCGACGTGCTCCGCGTAGAAGTGCTCGGCCGCGGGCCCCGCACCGCACCGCCGCATGGCCTTCGCGAGGCGGCGGGAGCCCGGCGAGGAGGTGACCTCGACGCAGGCGAAGTGGCCCACGAGCGCCCCGCGCAGGGCCCGGTGCAGGCCGAAGAGGGACATCAGGTTGACGGTGGCCAGGAGCGGTGCGGGGGCCTGGTCGAGGTAGTGGCCGTACGTGGTGTCCAGGTCCAGGTCGGACATCAGATCGGCGAAGAGCCGGGCGTGGACGCGGGCGGCGCGGCCGGCGCCGAACTCGTCGTACTCCACGGCGGCCATGCCGGCCTTGGCCCGGCCGGTCAGCCGGGGGATGACCCATACGTGCGGGTCGGCCTCCTTCAGGTGGTAGAGGGAGCGCAGCGACGCGTACTCGCGCAGCTGCCAGAGTTCGCCGTCGGTCTCGAGGTGACGGCTGAGGCTGCCCGTCAGGTCCACGGGCTCGACCAGGAGCGGCGCGAAGGCCTCGTCGACGGAGCTCGGCGACCCGCGGAGGTCGCCGCGCAGTGCGTGCAGCATGCGGGTCTCCAGCGCCCGGCGCAGCCGCAGGAGGTCCGGATCCCACTCGCGGTCGTCGTCGACGCCTGCGAAGCCCCGGTAGTGGAGTTCGTACAGGAGGTAGAGCGCGAGCTGGAGGTCCTCGCCCCACGGATCGGCCGCCGGGACGGCCCCGGCGGGGTCGGCGGGCGGCAGACCGGTGCGCAGGGCGTCCACCACGAGGCCGGAGAGCGCGCCGCGTCCCCCGACCAGGGCGGGGCCCGGGGCCGTGGCCGGGCCGGCCGTCATCGGGGGCTCCTGTCCTCGGGGGCCGACTGTGCGCGCGGGCGGTGGCTGGTGTCGCACCAGGGGTGGACGCGGCTGCGGCGGCAGGTGCACAGCGCGACCACGAAGCGGTCGGAGCGGGCCACCGTCCCGTCGTCCAGGACGACCTCCACCGGGCCCTCGACCAGGACCGGCCCCTCCGGTTCCACGGTCACCCGCCGGGCGGCGGCACGGGCGGGCGGCCCGGCCGCGGATTCCCGGGCGGCGCCGGACGGCGGGAACGGACAGGACGGCCTAGCGGGATTCGGCACGGACGATCACCAGTTCCTCCCGCGTCTCGCCCCGGCCGACGAGGCCGTGTCCTTCGAGCCAGGCCCGCCGGGAGCGCAGGACCGGCCCCCAGGGGACCGAGGTCCGGAGCGTCACCTCCGCCGACATGCCGGCCCGCTCCAGGTCGGCCACGGTGGCGCGGGCCCCGCAGAGGGCCGAGTGCACCATCAGCAGGACGCCGCCGGGGTGCAGCAGGGCCGGGGCCCGCGCGCAGATCCTGTCGATGACCTCCCGCCCGGCGAGCCCGCCCTCCCAGGCGCGCCGGGCGCCGCGCGAGGGGAGCCGGGCGCGCGGTGAGGGGACGTAGGGCGGGTTGGCCAGGATCACGTCGAAGCGCCCGCCTCGCGCACGGGCCGCGAAGTCGCCGTGCACGACCCTGAGCGGCAGGCGCCGCCGCAACGCGTTCACGCGGGCCGAGACGACCGCGGGCCAGGAGACGTCCACCGCGGTGACACGGGCGCCCCGCGAGGCGGCCAGGAGCGCGAGCGCGCCCGTGCCGGTGCCGATGTCCAGCACGTCGGTTCCCGGTGCCAGCTCCTCGAGCCCGAACGCCTCGGCCAGCAGCCGGGTGTCCGCCTGGGGCCGGTAGACACCGGGTGGAACGAACAGTCCGGGCGGGATGGTTCTCATGGTCGCGCCGGCGGTGGCCGTCATGCGTACCTCCCGGTCTGCCGCTCCCCGCACTCCGTGGAGCCGGGGGCGGCGGGTCGTCGTAAGGGGCGGCTACCCGGCACCTGACGCCCTACCCGTCCGGAGCCGGGTGCGCGTGATCCAGGACCGAATCCGTCCTCAACGGGTTCTGGCGTGCTCCCGTGAGCCGACCGGGGCGGGAAGCACCCCCCGCACCGTGCTGGCTACCTTGTGTCACATCGTGTGCAGGCCGCCCGGCCTGTCCGGTCCGATCAGATCCGAAGGGAGGGGCGACGGCGGCCATGCCGCCCAGCACCCGACATGACCCCGAAACGGCCGAAGATCACCGACGAGCACCGGCGAAGCCTGCTCACCACCCGCCATCTGCTCACCCCCGCGACCCGTGCGGGCAGCCCCGAACAGGTCGCCGACGCCCTGCTGGCCCTGCACGCGACGGACGCGGCCAGCGTCCACCTGAGCCTGGCCGCCCGGTTGGCCACCCCCTCGGTCGCCGAGGCGGAGCGGGCCCTGTACACGGACCGGACCCTGGTGCGGATGCTGTGCATGCGCCGCACCGTGTTCGTCGTCCCGCGCGCCCTGGCACCGGTGATCGACGCCTCCACCGCCCGCACCGTCGCGGCCCGGGAGCGCCGGAACCTCCTCAAGGTGCTGATGGAGCAACTCGGCCATGACGTACGCTGGCTGTCGGCCACCGAGGGGGCCGTGCTCGCCGCGCTCGCGGAGCGCGGCGAGGCGACCGCCGCCCAGCTCGCCGACGCCGTACCGCGGCTGAAGGAGCAGCTCCTCCTCGCGCCGGGCAAGCCGTACGAGTCCAGGCCCCGCCTCACCAGCCGCGTCCTGTCCGTCCTGGCCGCCGAGGGCCGCATCCGCCGCGGCCGCCCGCTGGGGACCTGGGCCTCCTCCCAGTTCCGCTGGACCGTCGCCGAGCCCCACCCCGAACTCCCCGCCGACCGGGCCCGGGCCGAGCTGGCCGCCGCCTACCTCGCCGCCTTCGGCCCCGCCACCACCGAGGACCTCAGGTGGTGGACCGGCTGGACGGTGACCGACACCCGCAAGGCCCTCGCCGCCACCCACTGCGTCGACGTGGACCTGGCCTGCGGCCCCGGCCACGCCCTGCCCGCCCAGCTCGACGCCCCCGCCGCCCCCGAGCCGTCCGCGGCCCTGCTTCCCACTCTGGATCCGACCCCCATGGGCTGGCGCCACCGCGACTGGTACCTCGACCCCGCCCACGTTCCCGAACTCTTCGACGCGTACGGGAACATCGGCCCCACCCTCTGGTGGCACGGCCGGGTCGTCGGCGGCTGGACCCAGCGCCCGGACGGTGAGATCGTCACCCACCTGCTGAGCGACACCGGCATCGGCCGCGACGCCCGCCGCTCCATCGCCACCGAGACCGCACGGCTGGCCGCCTTCTTCGGCGACATCCGCATCCGCCCCGGCTTCCGCACACCGCTGGAACGACGCCTGTCGCAGGGCGACCGCTCCTGATCCCCACGGCTGCGCCTTACAGGGGAGTCGCCGGAGCGCCACCCGCCCGGCTCCACCCGGTGCGGGTGATGGTGGACAGCCTGAACGGCCCGGACAGCAGTAGCAGCGAGCGAGGAAAGCAGCAGCCATGACGAACGAAGACATCTGGGGTTACCGCGACGATTGCGGCTACGCGACCGGAACCGACCTGACCGGGTTCAAGGTCGAGGCGTCCGACGGGAACGTCGGGAAGGTCGACGAGCACTCGGACGAGGCCGGAACCGGCTACCTCGTCGTCGACACCGGCGTATGGATCTTCGGAAAGCACGTACTGCTCCCCGCCAGCACCATTCAGCGCATCGACCACGCCAACGAAATCGTCCACGTCAGCCGGACGAAGGACCAGATCAAGCACGCCCCCGAGTTCGAGCGGGAGAAGCAGCCCCGCGACCCCACCTACCTCGAGCAGTTCGCCAAGTACTACGGCATGCCGCACATGTGACACCTCGCGACAAGGAGCACCGATGTCTTCAGACGTGGTCGAACGCTTTCTGGCGGCTCTCGATCCGGCTCACCGGGAGGCCTTGGGCGCCAAGGCGCGCGGGGAGCAGGAGCGGCTCGCCGCGGCGTGGGAGAAGGAACTCGAACAGGACACCGACCTCGACACCCTGGACGAACTGTCACCGCCCGCCGCCGAGCAGGAGGCCGCCCGCCGGGTGGTGGAACGGCTCACCGAATAGGCACGGCTGGTCCTGGGCCTGAAGTAGGGGCCGGGCACGGCGGAGGGGCGGTACGGGATTCCCGTACCGCCCCTCTTCCATACGCGCCGGCCCGGTGTCAGAGGACCTTGGACAGGAATGCCTTGGTGCGGTCGTGCTGGGGATTGCCCAGTACCTCGCGGGGGTGGCCGGACTCCACGACGACGCCGCCGTCCATGAAGACGAGGTTGTCACCGACCTCGCGCGCGAAACCCATCTCGTGGGTGACCACGATCATGGTCATGCCCGACTCGGCCAGGTCCCGCATCACGTCCAGCACATCACCCACCAGCTCCGGGTCGAGAGCCGAGGTCGGCTCGTCGAAGAGCATCAGCTTCGGCTCCATCGCCAGCGCACGCGCGATCGCCACCCGCTGCTGCTGCCCGCCCGACAGCTGGGTGGGATAGTTCCCGCCCTTGTCACCCAGACCCACCCGGTCCAGCAGCCGCACGGCACGCTCCCGCGCCACCGCCTTCGACTCGCCCTTGACCATCACCGGCGCTTCCATGACGTTCTCTATGGCCGTCATGTGCGGGAACAGGTTGAACCGCTGGAACACCATCCCGATGTCCCGGCGCTGCGCCGCGACCTCGGAGTCCTTCAGCTCGTACAGCTTGTCGCCCTTCTGCCTGTACCCCACCAGATGCCCGTCGACCGACAGCCGGCCGGCGTTGATCCGCTCCAGGTGGTTGATACAGCGCAGGAACGTCGACTTGCCGGACCCGGACGGACCGACCAGACAGAACACCTCACGCGGAGCGACTTCCAGATCGATCCCGCGCAGGATGTGGGCGGCGCCGTACGACTTGTGGACGCCTTCTGCCTTGACCATCGGCTGGGCGGTCACTTGGTCACCTCCGTACGGCGGAACATGTTCAGGTTGGCCTTCAGCCGCTCGAACGGCGTCGGCGGCAGACTCCGCAGCGAACCGCGCGCGTAACGCCGCTCCAGGTAGTACTGGCCGACACTGAAGACACTGGATCAACGCCAGATACCAGATCGAGGCGACGAAATACATCTCGATGATCGCACCCGCCGTCGACCCGATGTTCGAACTGGCCCGCAGCAGCTCGGTGTACTGCACCGCCGACACCAGCGAAGAGGTCTTCAGCATGTTGATGAACTCATTGCCGGTCGGCGGGATGATCACCCGCATCGCCTGCGGCAGCACCACCCGGCGCATCGTCTGCGTACGCGTCATGCCCAGCGCGTGCGAGGCCTCGCTCTGCCCCTCGTCGACGGACTGGATACCCGCACGCACGATCTCCGCCATATAGGCGCCCTCGTTCAGGCCAAGCCCCAGCAGGGCCACCATGAACGGCGTCATCACATCGACGGTCTCGTTCTTGTAGATGGGACCCAGGTTGATGTACTGGAAGATCAGCGGAAGGCTGAACCACACCAGCAGCTGCACATAGACCGGGGTACCGCGGAAGAACCAGATGTACAGCCACGACACGAAACTCGTGACCGGGTTGTGCGAGAGCCGCATCACCGCGAACACGATGCCCAGCACCAGACCCAGCGCCATCGACGCCACACTGATGATGACCGTGTTGCCCAGACCGCTCAGGACCGCGGGATCGAACAGCTTGTCGCCGACCGTACCCCAGATGATCTTGCCCTGGGAGAACGCGTACACCAGCCACGCCAACAGCACGGCCACCACGACCGCACTGATCCAGCGCCCGTAATGCCGCACCGGAATCGCCTTGATCGCCTCGTACGGGATACCCGAGGCACCGGGCCCGGCCGGCACAGGCACGGCCGGACCCTTGTCGTTCTTGTCAGTCACAACGACTGCCCTTCAGTGGAGCCTTCGACGGGGTGCTCGGATCACTGGCCCGCATTGATCTGGGCCTGCTGCACCGCGGCGTCCTTGACGTCCCACTTCTCCAGGGCCTTGGCGTAGGAGCCGTCCTTGATGATGGCGTCGAGGGCTTCCCTGATGGCGTCGCGCAGCTGCGCGTTCTCCTTCGGAACCGCTATGCCGAAGAGGCCGACGTCGCTCTGGCTGCCCACGACCTCGAAGTCGTTGCCGCCGCCGGAGGACTTCGCGACGTAGGCGGCGACGGGGTAGTCGTTCAGGTCCGCGACGGCGCCGCCGGCCTTCACGCGGGTCTGCGCCTCGGCGTCGGTGTCGAACGACTGGATGGTGAGCTTGTCCGAGCCGCACTTCTCGGCCTGCGCCTTGAAGGTGTCCTCGAAGAGGGTGCCGCGCTGGACGGCGACCGTCTTGCCGCAGAGGTCGTCGAGGGACTTGATGTTGTCCGGGTTGCCCTTCTTGACCAGCAGCGAGACACCGGAGGAGAAGTAGTCGACGAAGTCGACGCCCTTGCCGATCTTCTTGCCGTCGTCGTCCAGGCCCTCCTGGCGCTTCTTGTTGTCCGTGATGGAGGACATCGCGATGTCCTGGCGGCCGGTCTCCAGGGAGGTCAGCAGGCCGTCGAAGGTGCCGGAGGTGAACTTGAACTCCACACCGAGCTGCTTGCCCAGCGCCTCGGCGATGTCCGGGTCGACACCGACGATCTTGCCGCCCTCGACGTACTCCATCGGCGCGTAAGCAGTGTCGGAACCGACCTTGACGACACCGGCGTCCTGGATCTTCTTCGGCAGCTTCGAAAACAGCGGGGCATCGCTGGTCTTCGCCTTGCCCGACGACTCGCCGCCGGTCTGGTCTCCGCAGCCGGCCAGGGTCACGGCGGCGGCGCTCACGAGGGCCAGGGCCGCGACCGTGCTTCTTCCTGCTACCGCTCTGGTCATGATCAGTGGACTCCTTCGACGGAATGGATCGGAATGGTGGGGCCGACGGGGCGGGAAGGGAAGAGCGAAGGGGGGCGGGCGCGGTAGCCGGCCCGCTCAGGCGTCGACCACGCGCAGGCGTGCGACGGCCGGGTCGACGGCGCCTCGTACGTGGCCGTTGGGCGCGGACGCGGTGAGCTGGAGGAAGCGCACCGTCTCGGCGGTGATGACCTCCCCGGGCAGTACGTTGGGGATGCCCGGCGGGTAGGCGGCCAGCGTGTCCGCCGACACCCGCCCCACCGCCTCGGCCGCGGGTACGACCCGGCCGGGGCTCATGAACGCCTCGCGCGGGGTGAGCACCGCCTGGCCGGGGGCCGGGAGCGAGAGCCGCAGGCCGCCGTCGGTCCCGGCGCCGAGGGGGCGCGGGAGGGTGTGCAGCGCCTCGACGAACCGGTCGGTGTCCGGTGCACTGCCCGCGCCGACGACCGCGACGATGGCCGAATCGGTGGCCACCTCGACCATGATCTGGTGGTCGGCGAAGAGCCGGCGGCGGGCTTCGTGGCCGCTGATCCCCCCGGCCCTGGTGTCGATGGCGACGCGCAGGGGGTCGGCGGCCACGATGTCCGGGAACCGCCCGAAGCCGTCGCTGACCACTCCGTACCGGCCCAGGCGGCGCAGTACGCCGCGGAGCGTGTCCGCTGCCCTGAGCGAGGCCCCGATGCCGTCGTGTCCGCAGGCCAGGCCCCTGCGGGCGAGGTCGAGGGAGGCCAGCAGGACCGCGCTGGCGCTGGTGGACTGCACGAGCCGGAAGGCCCGGTCGACCAGCGGCTCCAACCGCTCGGCGAACGGTCCGTGGCCCAGGTGCAGCATCGCGGACTGCGTGAGGCTGCCGCCCAGCTTGTGCGTGCTGGAGGTCACCAGGTCGGCGCCCCGGGCCAGGGCGCCGGAGGGCAGGCCGGGGTGGAAGCCGAAGTGGGAGCCCCAGGCCTCGTCCACGATCAGCGGAAGCCCGTGCGCGTGCGCCGTGTCCGCGATGGCGCGGATGTCGGCGACGGCCCCGAAGTAGCTGGGCGAGACCACGTACACGGCCGCCGCGTCCGGGTGGGCCTTGACCGCGTCGGCGACGGCCTCGGCCGTGACGCCGTGCGCGATGCCGTGCTCGGTGTCGAGGGAGGGCTGGACGAACGCGGCCTTCAGACCGGAGAGCACCAGACCGTCGATCACGCTGGAATGCACGCTGCGCTGCACGACGAGGGTGCGTCCGAGCATGGGTGCGATCAGGGAGGCGATCTGGTTGCCCTGCGAGGCTCCGTTGGTGAGGAACCAGGTGCGCCGGGCGCCCCACGCCTCGGCCGCCAGCTCCGCCGCCTGGTCCATCGGCGTGTCCGTGCCGAGGTCGAGACCATCGAGGAGCGGCGGGAAGTCCAGCCGGAGCAGGTCGGCGCCGAAGGTCTCCACCAGTGGGCTGTCGCCCTCGGCGGAGTGGCCGGGCACGTTGAGCCGCAGCCAGGCACGGTCGGCGTGGGCGCGCAGCGCCTCGGCATAGGGCGCGCGGTCCTGGCGCGCCCTGGTCGGGCGGGAGTGGGGTGCGAGGGCGAGGGGGCTGTTCACGTCGCTCAGTGTGGGGGCGCCCGAGGTCTATAGGAATGCTGCATTCACCTATGGATCTCCATACTCTGTCTATATGCTCGAGATCCGTCACCTTCACGTCCTGCGGGCCATCGCCCACGAGGGTTCCCTCGCCGGTGCGGCCCGGGCCCTGCACTATTCACAGCCGACCGTCACCCATCATCTGACCGTTCTGGAAAGGCACTTCGACGCCGCGCTGGTGCACCGGGGTCCGCGCGGCGCCACGCTGACGGAGCTCGGCGAGACCCTGCTGCCGCACGCCGAGGCGGTGCTGTCGCGGCTGCGCCTGGCCGAGCGGGAGGTCCGCGACCAGGCCGCTCGCGGGACGCGCACGCTGCACATCGGGACCTTCCCCACCGCCGGCGCGCTCCTGCTGCCCGGCGCCGTGCGGTCGCTGCACGAGCAGGGCGTCCACGTCTCCCTGGTCGAAGGCGAACTGCCCGTCCTGCTGAACGGCCTGCGGTCGCGGGAACTGCACGCCGCTCTGGTCTTCTCCCAGCCGGGCGACCGGCTCGACCTGGAGGACGAGTTCGAGGTGCACCCCCTCCTGACCGATCCGCTGCTGCTGGTCCTCCCGGAGGGCCACCGGTGCGCGGCCCTGGAGCGGGTGCCGCTGGAGGAGCTGCGGGAGGACAGCTGGGTGGGGGCCGCCGACCCCCGCGACCCGTGCGACCGCCTGCTGTCGTGGGCCTGCGCGCAGCACGGGTTCGAGCCGGTGCACGTGATGCGCACCGACGACTACGGCGTCGTACAGGGCTTCGTGGCGGCCGGTACGGGCGTCTCGCTGGTCCCGCGCCTGGCGCTGGGGGCGCCGCGCACTGATCTCGCCGTCCGGCCGCTGGAGGGGCCGCCCCTGGCACGCGAGATCAGCGTCGCCGTACTGCGTACGACGACCGCCCGCAGCGCCCAGGACCTGGTCGACTCCCTGAAGCGGCAGGCGGCGCGCGTCATCGCACGGTGGGAGGAGCACCCGCCCGCCTGACGTCGGCTCGCCGCCGCGCCGCCTACTGGGGCTGGGTCGCGATCTGGATCAGGTTGCCGCAGGTGTCGTCGAAGACGGCGGTGGTGACGGGGCCCATGTCCAGGGGTTCCTGGGTGAAGCGGACGCCGAGGCCGCGCAGGCGCTCGTACTCCGCCTTCACGTCGTCCACGGCGAACTGGGCGAGCGGGATGCCGTCCTCGACGAGGGCGTCGCGGTAGGCCTTCGCGGCCGGGTGGCCGGTGGGCTCCAGGAGGAGTTCGGTGCCGCCGGGCTCCTCGGGCGAGACGACGGTCAGCCACCGGTCCTTCTCGCCGACCGGGACGTCGTGCTTCTTCACGAAGCCGAGGATCTCGGTGTAGAAGTGCAGGGCCTTGGCCTGGTCGTCGACGAAAACGCTGGTCAGATGGATCTTCACGGGGTGTTCTCCTCGGGTGCGGGCGTATCGGGTACGGGCCACCGCTCGGCGATCTGCCGCAGCGGGTCCGTGTTCAGGTCGTGGAACTTGTAGCGGCCTTCCCGCCGTGTCTCGACGAGCCCGGCGGCCTCCAGCACGGCGAGGTGCTGGGAGACCCCCTGGCGCGAGATGCCGAGCTGGTGCTTCACGCTCAGTCGCGAACAGATCTCGAACAGTGTCTGCCCGGACCGCTCCGCGAGCTCGTCGAGGATGATGCGGCGCGTGGGGTCGGCCAGAGCTTTGAAAACGTCGTCGGCCACGACCACAGGATAGGCAAACATTCACTTGCCTATCAAATCGGGGAGCCGCCCCGGCCCGAGCGGGCGGGGGTGTGGGGGTGCTGTGAAGGTCGGGTGGCCTCGAAGCGCCTGTTAGCGGAGATACCCGTCCAGACGGAACCAGCCCGGCGCCCGTCACCCCCTTGGCTACTTCTGAGTCACCCACATGGTCATGTAGCGTCCGGAACCGCTTGATCCGTTTCAGCGCCGCCCCCTGCCATGAGGACTCATGCCCACCACCTGCGACGCCCCCGCCGAGACGCCACCTCGAACAACGGAGGGAGGAGCGCTGGTCCTTTGAGATTCCGAATACACCGCTCGGGCCCCGCGTCCCACCTCCCTCCTCCGGATCAACCGTCACCCCCCGCGGCCGTCCCCCGTGTTGAACCGGAGGCCGCCGAACCAGTGGCCGCCGAGCCTCCCTTGTCGGCGCACGAGACCGACCTCGTACGCGCCTCCGTCGCCGTGGTCGAGCCGCTCGCCGCCGACATGACGGTGTACTTCTACGCCATCCTCTTCGCCCGCCACCCCGAGGTCCGCCCGCTGTTCCCGCCGGGCATGGACGCCCAGCGCGGCCGTCTGCTGCGCGCGCTGCTGCGCATCGTGGACCTCGTCGACGACCCGCAGAGCCTGGTCCGCTTCTGCGGACACCTCGGACGTGACCACCGCAAGTTCGGCACGCTCAGCGCGCACTTCCCCGCCGTCGGCGAGTGCCTGCTGGCCTCGCTCGCCCGCTACGCCGGCCCTGCGTGGACCGTGGACACCGCCGCCGCCTGGACCAAGGCGTACGGAGTGGTCTCCGACGTCATGATCGGCGCGGCCGCGGCGGACGAGGCGGTACGACCCGCCGTGTGGCCCGCCACCATCGTGCACCACGTCTCGCGCGGACACGGGATCGCCGAGATCACCGTGCGTCCCCACCTGCCCTACCCCTACGCCGCCGGACAGTACGCGAGCGTCGAGACCCCCTGGCTGCCGAAGCACTGGCGCTACTACTCCCCCGCCAACGCGCCCCGCGAGGACGGCACGCTCACCTTTCACGTGCGCGCCGTCGCCGGCGGATCGGTGAGCGACGCCCTGGTGCACCGGGCGACGGTGGGCGACGTCGTCCGCCTCGGCGCCCCGATGGGCGACATGGTGCTGGACGCCGCCGTCCACCGCGAGCTGCTCTGCGTGGCCGGCGGGACGGGCCTCGCTCCGATCCGCGCGCTCGTCGAGGAGGTCGCCCGGCGCGGCGGGCGGCACCAGGTGGACCTCTTCCTCGGCGCCCGCACCGGAGCCGAGCTGTACGGGGTGGACGACATGCTCCGGATGGCCCAGCGCCACCACTGGCTGAGCATCAGGGGCGCGGTCTCCCACGAGTACATCCCGGGCATCCGGGGCTCCCTGCCGCAGGTGCTCGCCGAGTACGGACCGTGGTACCAGCACGACGTCTACCTCAGCGGCCCGGCGCAGATGGTCGTCGCCGCCAACGAGACGCTCACGCTGGGCGGGACCTTGCCCGAACGCATCCACCACGACCCGTTCGAGACGCCCGTCCTGTCCCTGCCCTGAGCCATCCGCCTGCTTGTCCCGCCCGTCCCGCCCGCTCTGCCAGGAGATACGCCCCGTGACCTCGTCCCCGCCGTCCTTCGGATCAGCAGGTGAGCACCGGCTGCAGCAGCAGCTGGGCACCTCCGAGCGCGCCGCCCGGTTCTACGACCAGCAGGTGCGCCCGTGCCTCACGTCCGAGATGCGGGAGTTCATCGGCCGCCAGTCCATGGTCTTCCTGGCCACCTCCGACTCCCGCGGGGAATGCGACGCCAGTTTCCGGGCGGGCCCGCCGGGGTTCGTCCACGTGATCGACGACCACACCCTCGCCTACCCCGAGTTCCGCGGGAACGGTGTGCTCGCCAGCGCCGGCAACATGACCGAGAACCCCCATCTCGGCATGCTGTTCGTGGACTTCACCCACCACCACGTGGGCCTGCACGTCAACGGCGTGGCCCGGCTGTACACCGACGCGGGCCTGCGCTCCCTCCACACCGGCCTGCCGAGCTGCGCGGCGCCCGGGCGCGCTCCCGAGATGTGGGTCCAGATGAGCGTCGAAGAGGCCTACATCCACTGCTCGAAGTACATACCCCACCTGGAGCCGGCGCCCCGCCCCGGCAGCCACGGCGCTGCCCGTCCGAAGGACGCGGCCTATTTCACCGGCCTGGAGCCGGCACCGGGCGCGCACCGGCGGTAGCAACGCGCAGGGGGGCGGGCCCTGTTACCGGGGAGGCGCCCGTCACCCGGGCAGGCGGAAGCCGTTGAAGAGGTCGTCCATCCCGCGCAGGGCCAGGCCGTCCGGGGTCGCGCGGACCGCGAGGTCGCGGGCGGCCACCGCGAGGGGGTTGCGGACGGCGCCCAGGCGGCCGACCCGGCGGGCGCGGACGCGGACGGCGTCCGTACGGGCGCGGCGGGCCGCGGTGTATGCGGCGAGGGCGGCCGGGACGGCGTCGGTGCCGTCGCCGTCGCCTGCGCCGCCTCCATCGGCTCCATCATCTCCGGCGGGGAGCAGGTGGGCGAGGACCACCGCGTCCTCGATGGCCTGGCAGCCGCCCTGGCCGAGGTTGGGGGTCATGGCGTGGGCCGCGTCGCCGAGCCAGGCGATCCGGCCGTGGTGCAGGCGCGGGAGCGGGGCGGCCAGGTCGTAGAGGTCGTTGCAGAGGAGGTCGGCGGGGTCGAGGCGGTCGACCCGGTCCAGCAGGGCCGGAATCGGGTCGTGCCACGAGCCGAAGCGGCGGCGCAGTTCGGCGCGCGGGTCGGCCGACCGGGTGCCGGCGGGGACCACGGCGGTGGCGTAGAGGTAGAACCGGCCGTCGGAGAGCGGGGTCACGCCGAACCGCTCCCCGCTCCCCCAGGTCTCGCTCATGGCCGGTATGCGGAGGTCCGCGGCGTCGACCATGGTCCGCCAGGCCGTCTCGCCGGTGTAGTGCAGGCCGGGGTGGGCGGGGAAGTACGCACGGCGCAGCGGGCTGTGGATGCCGTCGGCGGCGACGACCAGATCGGCGGACAGAGCCGGGCCGGCCTCCGTACGGACGGTCGCGCCGTCGGCGGCGTCGTCGACGCCGGTCACGGTGGTGCCGAAGCGCAGGGCTTCCGGCGGCAGGGCCGCGGCCAGGGCGGCCGTGAAGGCCGGGCGCGGGACGGCGATCGGGGGCAGACCGTAGCGGGCCGCCATGTCCGCGGTGCCGGCACGGGTGAGCCAGCGGCCGTCGGAGCGGCGCAGGCCCATGGTGGTCGGGACGGCGCTCCCGGCGGCGTACGCGGCGTCGGCGCCGATGTGGTCGAGCGCGCGCAGGGCGTTGGGGGCGAGGCCTATGCCGGCGCCGGTGGCGGGGAGCTCGGGGGCGCGTTCGCAGACGGTGACGTGCCAGCCCCGGCGGTGCAAGGCGATGGCCGCCGTGAGGCCGCCGATTCCGGCCCCGGCCACCACTGCGTGACGTCTCGGCATGGCACACCACTCCCCTTCAACTCCCGGGCCCGGTAAGGCCGCACACCGGGACTCTACAGCCGTAGAGGGCCGCATGCGGTCGGGGGAGGGCGTCCGCGCAACGCGCCCCTCGGCCTGCGAGGCCGAGGAGCGCGTCCCCCGTGATGCCATCATGGCACACACATAGCGCCATTGCGATTCATTTATGGCGCCACACTTGCCACCCATGGCGTCACCGCACCGACGGAGCCGCAGGGCGGCCTAAGATTCCGGGCGGGGCGGGGTCGTAGCGCAGAGGTCGACGCGCGCGGTCTCCAAAATCGTGAGGACGCCGGTTCGAATCCGGCCGGCTCCGTCCCGTCCCTCCCCGGCAGGCGGCCGGAGCGAAGCCGTTCACGGTCAGCCCGAAGCGACCTGGAAGCCGATGCGGCCCGTCACGACCAGGCTGCCGTCCGGGGTGCGCCGGGCGGCGGCTCCGGTGCGGAAGTAGCCGTCGGGGGTGAAGGTGCGGACGTCGTGGTCGGGCGCCCGGTAGTAGCCCCGCGGGGTGTGCGGACCGCGGGCGAGGAGTTCGCCGGGCTCCCCCTCGGGTACGTCCTTGCCGTCGGCGTCGACGATGCGGATCTCGTCGTCGGGCGAGAGCGGACGGCCCTGCGTGGTCAGCACGGTCTCGTCGGGATCGGCGCGCCGGGTCAGGGTGAGCAGACCCTCGGCCGTACCGAAGGCCTGCTGCACGCGGAAGCCCCCCGCACGGCCCACGCGTTCGACGGTCGGCCGGTCCGCGGGCACGTCGCCGCCGATCTGTACGAGGCGCAGGCTGCTCAAGTCGGCCTGGACCGTGGGGAGTACGTCGAGCCAGAGCCGCGCGGTGGCGGGCGCCACCGCGGTGACGGTGACCCGCTCCCGTCCGATGGCGGCCAGGCACGCGGCGGGATCCGGGTCCTCGGCCAGGACGACGGCGCCGCCGGCGGAGAGGGTGCCGATGATGCCCGGGCCGCCGAGGGCGAAGTCGGACTCGACGGGCAGCGCGGCGAGGTACACGTCCTCCTCGGTGAGGGATGCCCGCTCGGAGGCGGAGCGCACCTGGTGGGCGTAGTCGTCGTGGGTGCGCGGAACGAGCCGGGGCGCGGCGGAGGTGACGTCGGAGAGCAGGAAGAACGCCACCTGCCCGGCGCTCTGCGCGAGCGGCGGCTCGGGCGCGGCGTCGATGGAGCCCAGCGGGCTGTACTGGCAGCCCGCCGGGTCGGTGGTGAGGCCGCCGTACGGGGACGAGGTGCCCGGCGCCTCGAAGGTGAACACCCTCCGCAGGAAGGGGCCTTGGGCGGCGATGTCCGCGGCCATCGCGGTGTGGTCGAAGCCCTCGTGCACCGAGGGGCCGACGTAGCCGACGGCCTGGGTGAGCCGCACGAGGTGCGACACCTCGGGCGCGCGGCAGGAGACCGGGCAGAGGACGGGGACCGCGCCGGCCCGCATCAGCGCGAACACGGTGGTGACGAACTCGGGGACGTTCGGCAGCTGGACGACGACCCGTTGCCCGGACCGCAGCCCGCGCAGCCGGAATCCGGCGGCCATGCGGTCCGCGCGCCGGTTCAGGGCCGCGTACGTCACGCGGGTGTCGCCGTGCACGAGCGCGGTGCGCGGTCCGTGCTGCAGGGCCCAGCCGTGCAGCAGGTTGTCCAGCGTGTTGCCGCGCCAGTGCCCGGCCGCCCAGTAGCGGTCGACGAACTCCTGGGGCCAGGGCGTACAGCCGTCGAGCATGGATGTCATTCGCTTCCCCCGCGTCTTGATCTTGGCAATCCAATCCGGCGGCTTCCGCGCACGCAATGCGCGTTCTCCACCACGGATATCGGATTCCCTCGGCGGAAAGCCCAATGACCCCCGGTCCGATGGGCTCAGACGGGCCCCGTCCCGCTGCGGGAGAGGCCGTCCACGAGCTCCGCCAGCGCCCCCGCCAGCACGGCAAGCCCGGGTCCGGCGGGGCCGCCCGGCTCGGACATGTACGTGTCCCGGCGGATCTCCACCATCAGCGCCTGGACCCTGCTGTCCTTGCCGTAGTGCTCCAGCGGCACGTACGTGCCGGCGAAGGGGCTGTCGAGGCCCGTGCCGCCGAAACCCGCGAACGCCCGCTCGGCCGCGGCGAGCAGGCCGGGCGGCGTGTGGAACGGGTCCGTGCCCAGGCAGATCGGCGGCCGCGCGCCCTCCCCGTGCAGTTCGTACGGGAGGGGCCGCGTCGGGTACGAGTGCACGTCGATGACCACCGCTCGTCCGACCGCCTCCAGCCGGTCCCGCACGGCCCGCGCCACCGCCTCCGCGTACGGGTGGAAGTAGCGGTCCACCAGCGGACGGCCGTCGAAACCGTCGGGACGCAGCCGCTCCCGGTGGGTGGTGTGCGTGTACACCGCGCCCATGCCCACGGCCAGCATCTCCTCGCGCTCGTCGGGGAACCGCTCGGGGGCGATGACGAGACGGGACAGCCCGTTGACGAACTGCCAGGGCCTGACGGCGGACCCGGCCGCGGCCGCCTCGGCGATGCCGGCGGTGTGGGAGTCCGTGATGTGGTCCAGTTCCCGCTCGAGCCCCGGGTCGTCGAGCACGATGCCGTCGCGGACGGATTTCGGTACGAGGCGCGAGGAGTGCGGCACGTGCAGGATCACCGGCGAGGCGGCGGCGCCGGGGAGCAGCCGGAAGGGCCGGAAGGGGTCGGGTGCGTGGTCCACGGGTGCCATCACATCACGCGCCCTTGCGCAGACGGCGGGTGATGCGGGCCCCGGTCTCCGGCAGGAAGACGTCGGGAGTGTCCGCGTTCAGCCTGACGGCCAGGTCTGCGCCGTGCAGGTCGACCACGGCTTCGACGAGTTCGGCGAAGGCGTCCATGCCGGCGCGGCCGCGGCGCAGGGCCACCGCCGCGATGCCGGCCGCGACCGGCGCCGCCGGCCACCACCACAGCGCCAGCAGCAGGTAGGGGACGCTCCACGCGGCCAGCCCGGCCGCGCCCGCGTAGGCGGCGCGTGCCGCGCGCAGTTCCGTACGGGCCTCCTCGGGCAGGATCAGCCACAGTCTGGGCCAGGCCGAGTCCAGGTCCAGGCCGTAGGCGGTGTGCACGCGCAGGTCGGCCGCGCGGATCCGGTCCGCCGTCCACACCGGCCGGCCGGGCCGCACCAGGCAGATCCGGTTGCGTACGGCGTTCAGCGCGGCGGTGTCGGGGATGCCCGCGGCGTCCGCGCCCTCGGTCTCCAGCAGCCGGATCTTCACGCGCAGCGCCTCGGCGTGCTCCTCGTCCGCCTGCCGCCAGCGGGCCAGGCGGCGGGCCGTGAGGCGGCGCGCGAGCGGCCGCAGCGGGCGGGGCCACTGCCCGTTCCAGAGCGCTTCGACCGACCCCGCGACCCCGCGCACCAGCAGCGCGATGCCGGCGGCCGCCAGGACGACCGCGGCGGCGGCCAGCAGGACGACGCCCGGCGAACGGGCGGCGGGACGGGCGGCCATCGCGTCGAGTTCCCGCACCAGCAGGCCCGCGTCGAGGGCGTGGCCGTGGCCGAGCAGCGCCGCGGCCGCCGCGAGCCCGAGGAACAGCAGCCCGGAGGGGACGAGCAGGGTCAGCCAGCGTGCGGCCAGGCCCTTGCCGATCTCGGCGAGGAGCAGGCTCATGGGGCCACCCGCCGCAGCCTGAGCGGCTCGTCGTGCAGGCGGCAGTGGCGTTCCCGCTCCGGATCACGGCCGAGGGCGACGCGCGCGCACCGGCGCCGGGGGCAGACGAAGCCCTCCTCGACGGGGTGCCCGTCCAGGGCGGGGAGTCCGCCGATGCCCGCCCCCCGGCCGATGCCGTCGATGCCGTTGTGCACCCCGCACCGGCGCAGCAGCTCGTGCAGGGCGCGGACGTGCGGGCCCGGATCGTCCTCGGCGCCGCGGATCCCGGTGAGGACGTCCTCCAGTTCGGCCGTCCGGCCGCGCCGGGCGGCGACCTCGCGCACGTCGTCGAGGCGTGCGCAGACCGTGGCCAGCGGCACGGATACGTCCGTCGGACCGTCGTCGACCGCCATCGGCTCCCCCTTCTGTCGACCCACCCACGCTAGCCCCGGCTCCCCCACCAGTCCATTGCCCAACTCCCTTGATCCATATGGCTGGTGTCGCCGTTGCCCGCGGGGCCGGGCGCTGTCAGACTCCGGCTCCGGGGCCGGCGGGTGACGTACGTACGGGGGTGGGGCTCGTGGCGGGCTGGTGGACCAGGTGGGCGGGGCGGCGGCGGTCCGGGGCGGCTCCGGCGCCGGCCGGGCCCGAGGAGGCGTTCGACGCCGCCGAGCAGCTCCGGATGGCGTACATGGCTTCGCACGACCCGCGGCACCTGGCCGCCGGAGTGCGGCTGGCGCGGATCGCGGTGGCGGGCACCCCCGCGGGGCAGCCCCGGCACGCGTTCGCGCTGACCACCCTGGGCACGCTGCTGCGGCTGAGCTGGGAGCGGGACGGCTCCCGCAAGGCCCTGGACGAGGCCGTCGCCGCCGGACGTGCGGCGGTCGCGGCGGTCACGGCCGACGGCCGCGCCGACCCCGCCTCGACGGCGCAGCACCTGTCCGCACTGGCGACCAGCCTCCAGGAACTCTTCGAGGCCTCCCGGGAGACGGCCGTGCTGGAGGAGGCCATCGCGCTCTACCGCCGGACGCTGGTGCTCCTGCCCTCCGCTCATCCCGAGTACGCCGGACAGCGCGGCAACCTCGGCAACGCCCTGCTGCGGCTCGACGTCGAACGGCCCGATCCGGCCGTCCTGGACGAGGCCGCCGTGCACCAGCGGGCGGCCGTACGACACACCGCCCCCGGCACGCCCGCCCACACCCGGGGCCTGATCAACCTCGCCGGAACCCTGATGCGGCTCGCGGGCACCAGCCGGTCGGTGGTCGCGCTCGACGAGGCGGCCGAGGCCTACCGGGCGGCCCTCGCGCGGTTCCCGGACGGCCATCCCCAGCGCGGCCGGGTGGAGGAGGCCGCCGCCCGGGCCGAGGGGCTGCGGCAGGCCCTGCGCGCGGCCACGGCGGACACGGAACGCACCCCGGACGGGCGGTCGCCCGCGAACGTGCCGGCGCCCGAAGCGCCGCGACCGCCCACGCGCGCGGTCCGGGCCTCGCCCGTCCGGCGGCCCCCGCCCGTACGCCCGCCCGAGCCCCTCCGCCCGAACCCGCCCGTACGCCCGGACGAACCGCGGCAGCGGCCCGAACTCGCGGCGCTCGAACGGGCCCAGACCCACTTCACCCGGTACGAGGAGCAGGGCAGCGCGGCCGACCTGGAGCAGGCGATCAGCGGATTCGGGGCCCTGGTGCAGATGAGCGGCGACGGCGAGATCCGCTTCGAGGCCACGAACGGCCTGGGCACCTCCCACTGGTCGCGCTACGAACGCCTCGGCGAGCCCGGCGATCTGGACACCGCCGTCCGCCTGTTCCGCACGGCCCTCGGCACGGTCCCGCCGCAGCACCCCGGCGCACCCGCCGTACGGGCCAACCTGGCGGGCACCCTCCAGCTGCGCTGGCAGCGCCTCGGCGCACCCCAGGACCTCACCGAGGCCGTGGACCTGCATCGTGCCGTGCTGGCCACGACCCCCGCCGACGACCCGCGCCGGCCGGGCCGGGTCTCCGGCCTCGGCACCTGCATGCTGGCCCTGGCCCTGCACCACCACGACTCCTCGGCCCTCGCCGAAGCCGTCGTCCTGCTGCGCGAGTCCGCCGACGGCCCCGGCCGCCCCACCCCGCCCGCCGCCTGGTCCAACCTCGGCGAGGCCCTGCGGCAACAGGCCGAGTGGGGCGGCGGCGGGCCGGAGGCACTGGACGAGGCACTGGGTCTGGCCCGGCGGGCGGTGGCCGCGACCGGCACCGGGCATCCGCTGCACGCGCGTTTCCAGTCCAACCTCGCCTTCGCGCTGGCCCAGCGGTTCCGGGAGCGGGCCGAACCGCCGGACCTCGCCGATGCCGTACAGGCCGCCCACCGGGCGGTCGCCGCGACCCCCGAGGGCCATCCCAACCTGGCCGACCGGCTGCGCATGCACGCCCAGGTGCTGCGCATGGCCTACGACCGGGATCCCGGTCCCGCCACGCTCGACGCCCTGGTCGGGGCGGCCCAGGACGCGGTCAGGGCGACGCCGCCGCAGCACCGGCAGTTCCCCGTCTCCCTCGCGCTGCTCGCCTACGCCCTGGACGTGCGCGCCGTCACGGAGGAGGACGCGGGCGCGCTGGCCGCCTCCGGGCGGCTGTGGCGGCTGCTCGCACGGGACGAGGCGGTGCC
The DNA here is from genome assembly GCF_052244475.1 of Streptomyces sp. IBSNAI002. Lineage (NCBI taxonomy): Bacteria > Bacillati > Actinomycetota > Actinomycetes > Kitasatosporales > Streptomycetaceae > Streptomyces > Streptomyces sp. IBSNAI002. The sequence goes on from NZ_JBQPXG010000002.1 coordinate 466,612, forward strand.
GGTCAGCGAGCGGGTGTCCGCCGCCCGCCGCTGGGGCCTGGGCGCGTTGCAGCGCGACGACTGGGTCGAGGCGGACCATGCCCTGCAGCTCGCCGTGCAGCTGCTCCCCCGGGTCGCCCCGCGCCGGATCGGCCGCTCGGACCGGGAGCGCCAACTCGCCGCGCTGGCCGGGCTCGCCTCGGACGCCGCGGCCTGCGCGCTGGGGCTCGGGGACCCGGAGCGCGCGGTGCAGCTGCTGGAGCAGGGCCGCGGCATCCTCCTGGGCCAGGCCTTGGACGCCCGTACCGAGGTCACCGAGCTGCACCGGCTCCATCCGGACCTGGCCCGCCGGTTCGAGGAACTGCGCGAGGCACTGGACCGCCCCGAACACCCCCTGTTCACCGGGCCGTCCGAGGCTCCGGACGGCAGCCCGGCCGAGGCGCCGCTGCCGGGCCGGGACCGGCACGCGCTGGCCCAGGCCTGGGAGGAGCTCGTCGGCGAGATCCGTTCCAGGCCCGGGTTCACCGACTTCCTCCGGCCGCCGCGCACCGCGCAGCTGATGGCGGCGGCCGCCGCCGACGGCCCGGTGGTCATCCTCAACCACAGCGGGCTGCGCACCGACGCCCTGCTGGTCACCACGGAGGGCGTACGGCTCGTCCCGCTGCCCGGCCTGACGCACGGTGCGGTCTCGGAGCGGGTCGGCGCGTTCGTGGCGGCCGTGGACTCCCTGGGGGACCCCGCCCTGTCGATGACCGGGCAACTGGACGCCCAGGACACGGTTCGCGCCGCCCTGGACTGGCTCGGGACCGAGGTGGCCGAACCGGTGCTGACCGCCCTGTCGTTCGACCGGCCGGCCGCCCCCGGCGCGGTCCGGCCCCGCCTGTGGTGGGTGCCCACCGGCGCGCTCACCGCCCTCCCCCTGCACGCGGCCGGCCCGGTCCTGGACCGGGTGGTCTCGTCCTACGCGCCCACCCTGCGCGGCCTGGTCGCGGCCCGGGAGCGCGCCGCCGTACGGGAAAGGGCCCGGCAGGACGCCGCGGCGGTCCGGTCGCCGCTGGTGGTCGCACTGCCCCGCACCCCGGACGCCCCGGAGCTGCCCGGTGTCCTCCGGGAAGCCGGGGCCCTGACCCGGCACCGGCCGGACAGCCGGGTCCTGACCGCCGGTCAGGCGACCCGCCGAGCCGTCCTCGACGCACTGCCGGACCACCCGTGGGTCCACTTCGGCTGTCACGCCGTCGCCGCCGCGGACGGGGCCGCGACGGGGCGGCTGCTGCTCCACGACCACCGGGAGCGGCCGCTCACCGTCGCCGACGTCAGCCGGCTCCACCTGGGCGGAGCCGAGCTGGCCTACCTCTCGGCCTGCGGGACCGTCCGTACCCGCGACGATCTGGCCGACGAGGCGCTCCACCTCACCGGAGGGTTCCTCATGGCCGGGTACACCCATGTGATCGGCACGCTGTGGACGGCCGACGACGAGGCGGCCACCCGCCTGACCACTGCCTTCTACGCGGCTCTCGTCGGCCCCGGGCATGCGGCGGGGGATCCGGCGCTGGCCCTGGACGAGGCCGTCCGCGCGGAGCGCGACCGCTACCCCGACACCCCGACCCTCTGGGCCGCCCACCTTCACATGGGCCCGTAGGACAGTGCCGGGAGTGGCGGCGGCAGCAGCCCAAACAAGTTGGCCAATACATGACTCAACACACGGACTCTTCGGCGATTAGCGTCTTTCGCGCCGGATATTCCGGAAGATCATTCCCAAAGGGGGAGGAATTTCACCATGAGTACGCGAGTCAGGGTCGCGACGGCGGTCGCGGCAGGGATGCTGGCTGCCGTCGGGATGGCCGCGCCCGCTGCCGCGGCGACACCGCCCGCCGACCGGCCGATCACTCAGAGCACCGCGTCCGACGCGGGCGTCAACCAGGTCGTCACCACCTGGACCTCCGCGAACGTCCGCACCTGCGCCTCCACCAACTGCGACATCGCCTACTCCGTGGACGCCAACACCGGTCTCAACGCCTCGTGCTGGAGCCACGGCCAGTGGGTGAACCAGAACGGCGTCGCTCACGACAAGTGGGTCAGGCTCTACTCCGGCAACTGGATCTGGGGCGGGCTGCTGAAGGGGAACGAGACGGGCGGCGTGTCCACGCGCTGCTGAGGCACTCCCCTCCGCACGCGGCCGGGGCCCGGACCGACACGGTCCGGGCCCCGGTCCCTCGTGCGCCGGACGGAGGGGCTCAGCCACGCGGGTCAAAAAAGTTCGGACGGCGATGTCGAGGATCCGCGACCGGCTCCGTCCCCGCTGTGAAGGCGGCCAGAATGGGGCCGCACAGCACGGAGGAGAAGAACGATGGCCAAGTACCTGCTGCTCAAGCACTACCGCGGCGCCCCGGCCGCGGTCAACGACGTGCCCATGGACCAGTGGACCCCGGAGGAGATCACGGCCCACGTGCAGTACATGCAGGACTTCGCGACCCGGCTCGAGGCAACCGGCGAGTTCGTCGACGGCCAGGCGCTCGCCCCCGGCGGAGCGTGGGTCCGCTACGATGGCGAGGGCCGCCCGCCGGTCACCGACGGCCCGTTCGCCGAGACCAAGGACCTCATCGCCGGCTGGATGGTCATCGACGTCGACGGCTACGACCGCGCCGTCGAGCTGGCCGGGGAGCTTTCGGCCGCCCCCGGGGCCGGCGGCAAGCCCCTCCACGAGTGGCTCGAGGTACGTCCGTTCCTGGCCGCGCCGCCCACGATCATGGAGTGACCGCCGCGATGGACGAGGCCCTGCTCCGGAGCCTCACGCCGGGTGTGCTCGGGATCCTCGTCCGCCGCGGCGCCGGTTTCGCGGCGGCCGAGGACGCCGTGCAGGACGCGCTCGTCGAGGCGGTCCGCGTCTGGCCGGCCGATCCCCCGCGGGACCCCAAGGGCTGGCTGGTCACCGTGGCCTGGCGCCGGTTCCTCGACGCGACCCGCTCGGACGCCGCCCGGCGCCGGCGCGAGGACCTGGTCGACGAGGAGCCGGCGCCCGGGCCGGTGCCCGAGGCGGACGACACGCTCCGGCTGTACTTCCTGTGCGCCCACCCCTCGCTGACACCGTCGTCGGCGGTCGCGCTCACGCTGCGCGCCGTCGGCGGCCTGACCACCCGCCAGATCGCCCGGGCCTACCTGGTGCCCGAGGCGACGATGGCGCAGCGGATCAGCCGGGCCAAGCGCACCCTCTCGGGGGTGCGGTTCGACCAGCCCGGCGACGTCGCGACCGTGCTGCGCGTCCTCTACCTGGTCTTCAACGAGGGCTACTCCGGCGACGTGGACCTCGCGGCCGAGGCGATCCGGCTCACCCGGCAGCTCGCGGCAGCGATCGACCACCCCGAGGTGGCCGGGCTGCTCGCCCTCATGCTGCTCCACCACGCCCGGCGAGCCACCCGGACCGCACCCGACGGGAGCCTGGTGCCGCTCGCCGAGCAGGACCGCGGCCGGTGGGACACCGGGTCCATCGCCGAGGGCGTGTCGATCCTGCAGGCGGCCCTCGCCCGCGACCGGCTGGGCGAGTTCCAGGCGCAGGCCGCCATCGCGGCGCTGCACGCCGACGCGCCCACGGCCGGGGAGACCGACTGGGTGCAGATCGCCGAGTGGTACGACGAGCTCGTGCGCCTGACCGACAGCCCGGTCGTCCGGCTCAACCGCGCGGTGGCCGTCGGCGAGGCCGACGGACCGCGCGCCGGCCTGGCGGCGCTCGCCGCGCTGGACCAGTCCCTGCCCCGGCACACCGCGGTGGCGGCGTACCTCCACGAGCGCGACGGCGACCTGGCGACGGCCGCGCGCCTGTACACCGAGGCCGCCGCCAAGGCCGCCAACCTGGCCGAGCGCAACCACCTGACCCGCCAGGCCGCCCGGCTCAACACCCGCCGGGCCTAAGCCGTCTCTTCCGGATCTCGCCTGACCCGCGCCGTCTGGCACCGCACCTCGCCGCGTTGTCGGGGCGCCCAAGTACGTCCAGTACTCCGGCGCCCCTCCGCCCTGCGATGCACAGCGCCAGACGACGCGGGCTTGACTGGGGGCACCTCCCAGCGCTAGCTGGGGAGCAAGATCCGGAAGAGACGGCCCAGCACGTGTGCGAGTGTGTCAGTGGCAGTTCGACGAGGAACCGGGAGCGCGCGCATGCAGCAGCAGTTCGGCTGGAACACCGATTTCGAGGCGCTGGTGGCCAGGATCGTCGCCGACTACGGCGCCGGCGGGGAGCGCTGAATGCGGGCGGACCGAGAGCCCCGGCGTCCGGTCTTCGACGCCCACCTGCACATCGTCGACCCGCGCTTCCCCCTGATCGAGAACGACGGCTACCTGCCGCCCGCCTTCACCGTCGCCCAGTACCGCGAGCGCACCGCCGGGCTCGGCATCCGCGGCGGCGCCGTGGTCTCGGGCTCGTTCCAGGGCTTCGACCAGGGCTACCTGCGCGACGCGCTGGCCGTCCTCGGGCCTACGTACGCCGGGGTCACCCAGGTACCGGCCACGGTGACGGACGAGGAGATCGGCAGCCTCGACGCGGCGGGCGTACGGGCGGTCCGCTTCAACGTCCGCCGCGGTGGATCGGCAACCCTCGACCAGCTCGACCGCCTCGCCCGACGCGTCCACGACGTCGCCGGATGGCACACCGAGCTGTACATCGACGCCCGCGACCTGCCCGAGCTGTCCGCGACCCTGGCGGCGCTGCCCGCCGTCAGCGTCGACCACCTCGGCCTGCACCGCGACGGGCTTCCCCACCTGCTGAAACTGGTCGAGCAGGGCGTCAAGGTCAAGGCCACGGGATTCGGGCGCGTCGACCTCGACCCCGCCACGGTCATGGCCGCCGTCGTACGGGCCGATCCGACCGCGCTGATGGCCGGCACCGACCTGCCCTCGACCCGCGCGCGCCGGCCGTTCTCGGACGAGGACTTCGCCCTCATCGCCGAGACCGTCGGCGAGGAACACCTGGGCGCGGTGCTGTGGGACAACGCAGCCGCGTTCTACCACATCGACACGCGGCCGCGGTTCGGCCCCTGAGCCGCCCTGCGGGTCGGCCGTGCCGGGCCGTACGAGGTCCTACCGCGGCGTGACGGCCGCGAGTACGCCCCGTACGGCCGTTCCGTCCGGCCAGGTCCACCCGGCGACGAGGTGTCCGGACGCCTCCCGGCCGGCCTCCGCCGTCCGCAGGACGCGGTGGACCCGGACGTCGCGCCCGTCGCCGGGGCCCGTTCCGTGCACGGTGACGGTCGGGTCGGGGGTGTCGCTCGTGCTCTGGTGCTGCGGGACCGCCTCGCCGCGCAGCAGGGCGCGCAGCTGCGCCGTCACCACCGGGTCGTGGACGCCGTCGTAGATCCACCTGGTGCCGAGCACCCCGTGCTCGGAAGTGCCGATCAGTGCCTCTGCGGGGGCTCCGTCCAGCGCCGCGCCGCGGTAGGCCAGCGGGACCAGGTATGCCACCGGCTCGGGGGCGCCGGCGTCCACCACGACCATGAACTCGATGCCGACCTCGCCCTCGGGGTCGTCCAGGCGGAACCCGCCGGCCCTGGCCAGCTCCGGCGTCCCCGCATGGCCCTCGTACCAGCTCTGCTTCGGCAGCCAGGCGGTGAGCAGCTCCAGCTTGGTGGGCGTCAGGGTGGTGCGGTGGATCGTGGCCATGCGGGCTCCCTCGTCACGTGATCGAAGATCGAAGATCGAAGAACGAAGATCGAACCTATCGGAAGGACGGCGTACTCGACATGTGGTATCCGCTCACCCTTGCCACAATGGCCACATGACCGGTGCGGGGCCCTCGGGCGAGGGCCGTTACGGTGAGCGGGTCTTCCGTCCCGAGGACCGGGGCGAGGACGACCGGATCGATCTCGGGGCCCTCACCTACGACGAGACGACCATGGCCCGGCTGCGGCAGCTGGGCGTGGGACCGGGCTGGACCTGCCTGGAGATCGGCGCGGGGACCGGCACCGTGACGCGGCGTCTCCTCGGCGAGGCGGGGGTCGCGTCGGTCCTGGCGGTCGACCGCGACGTACGGTTCCTCGCAGCGCATCCCGTGCCGGGCATGACCGTGCTCCAGGCGGACGTCACCTCCGAGGACTTCTCCCCCGGGCCGTTCCGGCTCGTCCACGCCCGGTTCGTGCTCATGCACCTGCCCTCCGCGCGGCAGCTGGTCTCCCGGCTCGCCGGGCTGCTCGCCCCCGGCGGGGTGCTGGTCGTCAGCGACGCCGTCGACCTGACCACGCGGACGGCGCCCGTGACCCCGTACACCCTCGCCATGCGGGCCATGTGGCAGGGACTGCGCGACAGCATCGGTACCGACGTCTCGCAGGTGCCCCACCGTCCCGCGCTGCTGCGGGAGGCCGGGCTGGAGGCGGTCGCGGCCGAGATCCACGTGCCGCCCCTCCTGCCCGGCAGCGCGATCAGCCGGTTCTGGGCGGACACCTGGGAGCGGGCGCGTCCGGCCATGACCGCGACGGGGCTGATCGACGACGCCGGGCTCGACGAGGCCCTGCGCTACCTCGGCTCGCCCGACTGCACCGGACTGTCACCGGGAATGCTCACCGCGTGGGGATGGAATCCGGAGCGGCTCTGAGCCCGGTGCCGCGGGGCGGGCAAAGATGGAGAAAAGGAAGAACCAGCCATGCCCGCAGACGGATCCGCACAGCAGCCCACCGCCGAACTCGACGCCCGCTACAGCTCCGCGCTCAACCCCCGCCCGGGCGCCGCGGAAGTGACCGCCAGCGACTGGGACGAGGCCCTGCGGCAGCTGGGAGCCGCGGAGATCTTCTGGGTGTCCACGGTGCGGCCCGACGGACGGCTGCACGTCACCCCCGTGATCGCCGCATGGCACGACGGGGCGCTGTACTTCTCCACCGGCACGGCGGAACAGAAGGCGCGGAACCTCGCGCACGACGGTCACTGCGCGCTGACCACCGGCGGGAACTCGCTCACCGCGGGCCTCGACCTCGTGGTCGAGGGCACGGCGGAGCGGGTGTCGGATCCGGCGGTGCTGGAGGAGGTGATCGCGGCGTTCGAGACGAAGTACGGCGCGCACATCACCTCGCCCGAGGGCACCTTCCACGGGATGGGGGACGCGTTCCGGAAGGGGGACGACGTGGTGTTCGCCGTGGCCCCGGCCACCGCGTACGGCTTCGGCCGGGACGACGGGGTGTACACCCATACCCGGTGGGCGTTCTGACGGTCCGTCCAGGACGGCCGGCCGCCCCACTACGCGGGCGCGTCCGCCAGCAGGGTGTCGGCCTGCTCCACGAACTCCGCGACCTCCGGAACGCCCCGGTACGGCTCGAACCGCTTGCGCAGGCGCGCGATCCTGCGGAACGCCCGTGGGGAGTGGAGCTGCCGCGTGAGCCGGACCGCCTCCAGCCCGTGCCGGGCGGCCGCTTCGGGCTCGTTGTCCGTCAGGTCGGCGTGGGCGAGGATGCCGGTGTTGATCGAGCGGCGGCGCATGTGGGTGGCGGGCAGGTCCCGCAGGGCGGCCTGCGCGTACTGGCAGGCCTTGGCGGGCTCGTTCAGGTCCCGGAAGCAGTGCGCGAAGGCGTCCGCCAGATAGGCCTCCTTGAAGTAGCGCAGATAGGCAGCCGAATCGTCCGCCGGGCCCGACCGGTCGAAGTGCTGCTCGGCTTCCGAGAGCGCCCGGGCGCAGGCCCGTCCGTCCCCCATGCGGGCATGGCCGCGCGCCTCCACGACCCAGGCCACCGCGAGGGCGAGGTGGCCGCCGCGCTGCCGCCCTCCCAGCCTCGCGGCTTCGGCGAGCTGCACCGCCTCGGCCGGGTGCTGGGCGTACAGCGCGAGGTGTCCCATGTGGGTGGCCATGACCTGGGCGCCGTAGTCCCGTGAGTCGGCGGCGTGCGCCAGACCCAGGGCCAGGATGTAGTAGCGCTCCGCCAGATTGAGCTCGTTGCAGTCGATGGCCATGTAGCCGGCGGCCGCGGTGAACTCCGCCGCGGTCTGCAACAGGGCGCGGCCGACCTCGTCGGTGCGGGATTTCTTGAGCAGCGGGGCGACGTCGAAATGCAGATAGTTGATCATGTGCCGGCGGATGCGCTGCGCTCCGAACTCGTGGCTGAGGCGCTCGAATTCATTGCCCAGTGCGCGCAGGTGCCGCACATCGGCCATGGTGACGCGGCCATCGGTGCCCGCATAACTCACGTCCTCCCGCGGGCCGCCGATCAGCCAGTCGCGACTGGCGGCCGATACGGCTCCGGCCGCAAAAGCGGAGTCGATCAGAAATCCGCGGTTTTCCACGTCGTACCTCCACAAGCGCCTCGCCGTGTCGACAGCGCGTTCCGTGTTCCTGGGATAGCGGAGTCCGATCGTGTGGTCTTCCGAGACGATGTCCATGCCGAGGTCCTGAGGTGTCAGCATCCGGCCGAGACGCTGGGAGAACACCTGTGCCAGGAGGCTCGGGGCGGGGTCCCGCGGAACGGAACCGGCCAGCCAGCGCGCGACCGCGGTGTGGTCGCAGCCCATGCTGAGCCCCTGTGTGGCGGCGAGTTCACTGACTCGCCGCGCCAGACCCTTGCGAGAGAATCGTGCTTCATTGATCAGGTCCTGCAGGTTCCGGTTCGGTTCTCGACGAGTACTCATCAGACCCCCGATGCGTTTGCTCCGCTCGACCACCCACGCTAGTGACCCGACGTCAGGTTGACTAAGTCTTTGCCGTCAACGCGCCCTTTTCGAGCCCCCTGCCGCGCCTGTTGCCCGACGCCGCGCACCTGTGCCCACCCCGCTGCCGCTCTCGACAGTAGGACCAGAACGTCTGGCTGATGGGCGGAAAGTCCCATCTCTGGGGTGGAGGAGGCCGCAATGAACGGCGAGAAGCGAAACGGCTGGGGCACGGCGGAATGGATTCGGCTTCTGGTGCTCGTGGGCTTGGTCGCGCTCATCTCGGCCGGCCCTGCTTCCGGCGAGCTCTGGTCCGTCGTGGCGGCGGCAGCCGGGGAGCTCGTCGTCCAGCTGCTGACCCGGCCGCGGGAGGACCGGCCCGCGGCGGCGGACGACGACGACCACTCTTGACGTGGGCCGTCCCGTCGCCGAGGCCGGCGACGGCTCAGGCCGAGGTGATGGCCCGCTCCAGGAGGCCGTGCAGGACGCGCTGCTCCTGCGGGGCGAGACCGGAGAGCGGGGAGTCCACGGCGAGGAGCCCCAGGAGGCGTTCGCGCAGTGCGGAGCCCTCGACGGTCAGGACGAGGCGCTTGGCACGGCGGTCCGTGGGGTGCGGGCGGCGCTCGACCAGGCCCTGCTTCTCCAGCTTGTCGACGACGAAGGTGGTGTTGGAGGGCTCGCAGCTCATGCGTTCGGCGAGCTCCCGCATGGTCATCGGCCCGCTCATCTCCCGCAGGGCCGTCGCCTGGGGTGCGGTGAGGCCCAGGGTGGCGGCGCGCTCCCGCACGTGCTCGGCGATCCGCTGGGCCAGACCGTTCACCAGACCGCACAGCTGGCGCTCGGCGATGGCCTGCGGGTCCGGGCCGGGGGACGTCGTCATGCCGCCACCGCCTGGTCGCGGAGCTGTCCGAGCCCGGCACGATCGGCTTCGGCGTCCACTTCGCCGACGTCGTCTTCGGACACGTCAGGCGGGACGGAAACGGGCCGGCCTGGCAGCCCCTCGACGCCTGAGTACCGCCTGGCCTAGCCGCCGACGCGGGCGACGAGGAGGGCGATGTCGTCGTCGGCCGCCGCCGGGACGAGGTGGGTGATCAGGGAGTCGCACACGTGGTCCAGCTGCCGCTGGGGATCGGCGAGCAGCTGCGTCAGTTCGGCCAGCCGTTCGTCGATGTCGCGGCCGCGGGCCTCGATCAGGCCGTCGGTGTAGAGCACGAGCAGGCTGCCCGGCGGCACCTCGATGTCGGTGGGGGTGAAGTCGACTCCCCCGACTCCCAGGGGGACGCCGGGCGGGGTGTCCAGGAGGCGGACCGTCCCGTCGGGGAGCGCGAGGGCGGGCGGCGGGTGTCCGGCCCGGGTGACGGTGCAGTGCCCGGTGGCCGGGTCGCAGACGATGTACAGGAAGGAGGCCAGCATCGGTTCGGCCAGATCGGCCAGGGTCGATTCCAGATGGTGCAGCAGGCCGACGGGTGGCAGGTCGAGGCGTGCGAGGGCCCGTACGGAGGCGGACAGCCGGCCCATGACCGCGGCGGCGGCGATGCCGTGCCCCATGACGTCGCCGATGAGCAGCCCGGCCTTGCCGCCGGCCAGGGACAGGACGTCGTACCAGTCCCCGCCGACCTCGTTGACGTCGCTCGCGGGCAGGTACCGGTGGGCGACGGCGATGCCCGGGGGCGGGGTGATGTGCTGCGGGAGCATGCTGCGCTGGAGGATCACCGCGGTCTCGTGCTCGCGTTGGTAGAGCCGGGCGTTGTCGATGCTGAGGGCGGCGCGCGCCGTGAGCTCACCGGCGAGGGTGACGTCCTCGGAGCCGAAGGGCCCGACCGGGCGGGTGCGGTAGAAGGTGGCGACGCCGAGCACCGACTCCCTCGCCACGAGCGGCGCCATGATGAAGGAGTGCACGCCGACCGAGACCAGCTGCGCGGGTTGCGGCGCGTGCCGGGTGGCGGGTGCGTCGGCCTGCTCGCCGAGGCGTGCGATGAGGTAGGGCTGCCGGGCCGCGAGGGACTGGCTGTAGGGGGCGGCCGCGGGGAAGGTGAGGGTCCGGCCGAGGGGATCGAGGATGTCGGTCACCCGGGATCCGGACAGCGGAGCCTTGCCCAGCCTTCGCAGGGCGACCCCGCCGGTCAGGCCCATGCCGGGGTCGTCCCCCTGGGCCAGCGCGTCCAGGACGTCCACGGTGACGGCGTCGGCCAGGCGCGGCACGGCGAGATCGGCGAGTTCCTGCGCGGTGCGCTCCAGGTCCAGGCTGGATCCGACGCGCATGCTGGCCTCGCTGAGCATGGCCAGCCTGCGCCGTCCCGCTTCGGCTTCCACGTGGTCGCGCTGCTGCTCGGTGATGTCGACCAGCGAGGCGATGACGCCGATCGGCATGCGGGCCGGGTCCTCCACCCGGACGTAGGAACACGACCACACCCGGTCGTGGTCCGGTTCGGACGGCGTCCGCCCGACGCGGCGGCGGTCCAGGACGGGGCGGCCGGTCTCCAGCACCTGCCGCATGGCGTCCTCCATCTCCTGGGCGTTCACCTCCGGCAGGATCTGGGCCAGGCTGCGGCCCACGTGAGCCGATTCCGGCAGACCGTTCATGGCTTCGAGCGCGGCGTTGACCTGGAGGAACCTCAGTTGCGTGTCGAGAATGGCGATGCCGACCGGGGACCGGGCGAACAGTCCGTCCCACACCGCCGACGACCCCCGGATGCGCCGGGCCGCGTGGGCGTCGGCCGCGAAGACCAGCACCGTGGCCGCGCCGTGCTGGCGGTCGGACACCGGAGCGGCCCAGATCTCCACCTCCAGCGGGTGCCCGTCGCGGTGCCAGGCGGTCACCGTGCCCATCACGCCCCGCCCCATGGCCGCGGCCTCCCACAGGGAGCGGCCCAGACTGCGGTCGGCTCCCGGGTGGAGCAGGTCCGCGATGTTGCGGCCCAGCATCTGCTGGGGGGCGTGACCCAGCAGTTCCTGCGCCAGCTGGTTCCAGCGCACGATCGTCCCGTCGGCGCTGGTGGCCACGACGGCCACCGGCAGCGCGCCCAGCCAGCCGCCGGCGGCCTGCGCGGCGCTGCTGATCAGATCGTCGACCGCGTTGTGCTCGTTCATCTGGCACCCGCATCCAACGCCGCGGTGTCCTTGCCCTGCGTTCCGGCCTTGCGTTCCGGCCTTGCATTCCGCGGTCGCGGTTCCATCGTCTGCCGGTCGGCGTGCCACCGCCTCCCGGTCGGCCCCGCCCACGGACCGCCCACATCCGCTCACCGAGGGTCACCGGGGCCGCGCGGGCTGGTCCGATCCGGGGATCGTGGGCCCTTCCCGGTGTCGGGCCGCGCGGTTCAGGGGACCCGTGAAGGGTTGTTTCAGCCCAGGGAACGGGGATGGCTGTGGCCAAGGCTTATCTGGTGGGCAGTGGGATCGCATCGCTCGCGGCGGCGGCGTTCCTGATCCGCGACGGCGGGTTCGCCGGACGCGACATCGTGATCCTGGAGGAGCAGGACCGCGAGGGCGGCAGCCTGGACGCGGCGGGTTCACCCGAGACCGGATACACCATGCGCGGCGGCCGCATGTTCGAGATCCACTTCGACTGCACCTACGACCTGCTGTCCTCGATTCCCTCACTGGACGACCCGGACACCTCCGTCACCCAGGACACCTTCGCGTTCCACGAGGACTTCGCCTGGGAGGACCGGGCCCGCCTGGTCGACGGACACGGGAACATCATCGACGCGCACTCGATGACCTTCACCGAGCGCGACCGCCTCGAACTCGTGAAGTGCGTGGCCACTCCCGAGGCCCTGCTCGACGGCAAGCGCATCTCGGACCTGTTCCACGAGGATTTCTTCACCACCAACTTCTGGGCGATGTGGTGCACCACCTTCGCGTTCGAGCCCTGGCACAGCGCGATCGAGTTCCGCCGCTACCTCAACCGCTTCGTCCACCTGTTCAAGACCTTCGACACCATGTCGGGGATCTACCGCACCCGGTTCAACCAGTTCGACTCGATCGTGCGCCCCCTGCTGGCCTGGCTCACCGCCCAGGGCGTCACGGTCGAGCTGGGCACGCGTGTGACCGATCTGCGTCTGGCCGACGGCGCCGGGCTGACGGTGGAGGCCCTGGTCTGGGAGCGCATCGGGAAGACGGGGACGACCGAGCTCCGCGGGGGCTCCGGTGAGAGCGGCGAGACGGCGGTCGGTCCGGACGACCTGGTGCTGGTGACCAACGGTTCGATGACCGCGAACTCCACCCTGGGCTCCACCGACACCGTCCCGGCTCTGGACACGGCCTCCGCCAGTGGAGCCTGGCAGCTGTGGGAGACCCTGGCCGCGAAGCGGCCCGGAGCCGGACTGGGCGATCCGAAGGTGTTCAACTCCTCGGTGAAGGACTCGACCTGGGAGTCCTTCACGGTCACCACCAAGGACCCGCTCTTCTTCAAACTGATGGAGGAGTTCAGCGGCAGCGAGGCGGGCAAGGGCGGTCTGATCACCTTCAAGCAGTCCAGCTGGCTGCTGACCATCGTGCTCAACCACCAGCCGCACTTCCGCGAGCAGCCCGAGGACACGTTCGTCTGGTGGGGCTACGCCCTGTTCCCCGACCGGCAGGGCGACTTCGTCGGCAAGCCCATGTCCGCGTGCACGGGCCGCGAGATCCTCGAGGAGGTGCTGCGGCACCTGCCCTTCGCCGAGCGGGAGCGGATCCTGGACGGGTCCGTCGTGATCCCCGCGATGATGCCCTACATCACCAGCCAGTTCCTCGTCCGCAAGGCCGGCGACCGCCCCCAGGTCGTCCCCGCGGGCTCCACCAACCTGGCGTTCATCGGCCAGTACGCCGAGGTCCCCGACGACGTGGTCTTCACCGTCGAGTACTCCGTACGCACCGCCTGGACGGCGGTGTCCCGGCTGCTCCGCCTCGACAAGAGGCCCCCGGCCGTCTACAAGGGCGGGCACGACCCGCGCGTCCTCGTCGAGGCCCTCGAAACCCTGCACCGGCGCTGACCTGGCCGGGTCTCAAGCCCGGCCTGCTCGCCGGTGAGGGGCTCGACGCGCAGGGGCCAGGCTCCGGCGGCCCGCCGCTCCCAGGCGGTGGGATCCGCGGTGACCAGCGTGAACCATGCGCCGAAGGCGTCGAGCGTGGAGCGGCCGGGTGCGAGCCAGAGGTGCGGCATCCGGTGTCCTGGTTCCGCGGTGGGCACGTAGTCCGTGCCCACGTCGGCCGGCCCGGGTGGGGCGCTGGGGTCGGTGAGGACGGCGCCGGACCGGTAGGCCACACCGAACACGAGACCGAGCTGGGCGAAGTAGCGCTCCGTCCAGGGCAGTTCCATCAGGGCCGGTGCCGCGGCGCCGGCTTCGCGCTGTTCGCGGCGGCGGCTCTGCACCTGGAGGGCGAGCCGGGTGTTGGCCACCGCTTGGCGGAGGGTCAGGTGGGCCGCGGGGTGCCGCTCCGCCCCGTAGGCGTCCAGCACGCCCGGTCCGGCCCGGCCGCGGAGCACTCCCGCCAGTTTCCGGCACAGGTTGTGCGCATCGGCGACGCCGGTGTTCATGCCCATGCCGCCGAAGACGGGGATCGCGTGTGCGGCGTCGCCCGCCAGCAGGACCCGGCCGTGGCGGAAGCGGTCGACGACGAAGGCGTTCATCACCCAGTGCTGGACCCGCAGCTTCTCGACGAGCAGCGTCCGCGCGCCCCACCGTTCCAGCAGGACCCGGGCGGTGAGCCCGACCGGCCCACCGCCCCGACGGTGCCCGGCGGTCAGGCGGAGCCGGTGCCGGCGCCGTGGCGGCCGGATCCGGAGGCGAAGCGGGTGGCCCCGGTCACGGCGTCGGCGGGCGAGGGAGACCGCGCCGTGGCCGAACTCGACGGCGAGGGCCCCCGGTTCGTCGAGGCCTTCCGCTTCGAGTACCGAAAGGCGGTCGTGGCGCATGCAGGTCTGCGGGAACCGTGCCAGCTGCGCGGCCAGTTCCCGGGCCGCCTTCAGCGCCTGTCCGGCCGGGACCACGCGGTTGGCGAGGCCGATGTGGAGGGCCTCGGCGGCGTCGACCGCCCTTCCGGTGAGGATCAGGTCCATGGCCCTGCTCGTACCGATCAGCCGCGGCAGCCGGACCGTTCCGCCGTCGATCAGGGGTACGCCCCAGCGGCGGCAGAACACTCCGAACACCGCGCTCTCGTCGGCCACTCGGAGGTCCGCCCACAGGGCCAGTTCCAGGCCCCCGGCCACCGCGTGTCCGCTGATCGCGGCGATGACGGGCTTGGAGAGCCGCATCCGGGAGACGCCCATGGGGCCGTCTCCGTCCGCGGCGACCCGGTTTCCGTTTCCGTCGCTGATGGCCTTCAGGTCGGCGCCCGCGCAGAAGGTGCCGCCCTCGCCGTGGAGCACGGCGACGGCCGCTTCCGGGTCGGCGTCGAAGGCACGGAACGCGTCGGCCAGCGCGGTCGCGGTGGTCAGGTCCACCGCGTTGCGGACGTGCGGCCGGTTCAGGCTGATGGTCGTCACCGCGCCGCTCCGGCTGACCCGTACGGGCTCGGAGGTCGCGTCGTACTCGGATGCCATGGGGTGAGTGTCTCCTGACGGGCCGGTAGGCGGAACACATGGACCGTCCACGGGCGTCACGGTGGCCGGAACCGGTCAGTCGGCCGCCGCGGGGGTACGGGCGAAGTGGCGTGCGGTGGGCACCAGGGCCGCGGCCGCCGGGACGGCGAAGCAGACCGCGGCGCACACGGCGAGGACCGGGGTGACGCCGAAGGCGGAGATGGCCGGTGCGATGAGGGCGAGCCCGAGCGGGGCCAGGCCGTAGGAGACGAGGAAGTCCAGCGAGGAGACCCGGGCGAGCTTGTCCGGGGCGACCTCGCGCTGGGTGGCCGTGAACCAGGGCACGTTGAACAGTTCGATCCCGATGCCGGCGACGGCGTACGCGGCGATCACGGCGGCCGGGTGCAGCGGCAGCATGAGGCTGAGCGGTGCGAAGCCGTACGCGGCGAGGCCGGCGAACGCGGCCCAGCCCTGGGCGCGGGGCCGCCAGCGGGCTATCACGAGGGCGCCGCCGAGGGCGCCGAGGGTGTACGCGGTCACGGCGGCGGCCAGCACCCACTCCGTGCCGTAGCGGTCCCGGCTGATCAGCGGGAGGGCGACGCTGGTGGCGGAGTAGCCCAGCGCGATGACCGCGGTGAGCGCTGCGAGGCCCGCGAGGAACCAGGGGTGCCGGCGGGCCTCGCGTATGCCGTCCACGAACTCCGCACGGAACGAGGCCCGCCGTGCGGGTTGCGGAGCGGCGGAGGGGGCGGCGCCGCTGCGGCCCGGTACGAGAGCGGCGATCAGCCAGAGCAGGCCGATGCCGAGCAGCAGGGTCCACACGTCCAGGAAGGCCGCGAGCAGGGCGGTCAGGGCCGGGCCGGCCAGGGTGGAGCTGCGGACGGCCAGGGTCATGGCGGCGTTGGCCTGCTGCCTGCGCTCCGGCGCGACGACCTCGGCGGTGAGCGCCTGGAAGGCCGGGCGGCAGGCGCCCTGGCCGGCGCCGGCCAGGGCCGCGGCGCAGGTCATGAGCAGGACCGAGCGGCCGAGGCCGGCGGCGAGGAGGGGGGCGGCAGCGGCGGCGGCCAGAGCCGACCAGAGGACGACCGCGCGGCGGGAGTGGCGGTCGGCGAGTACGCCGCCGACGGCGACCGCGGCCAGGAAGCCGGCGGTTCGGGCGGCGAGGACGAGGCCGAGCCCCGCGGGGCCGAGTTCTCGGTGCAGCACGGCCAGACCGAGGACGAAGGGCAGCGCCCAGGTCGCCAGGCCGGAGGCGGTAGTTCCGACCCAAAGGCGGAGAAACGCGACATCGCGCAGGACGGACGGCGCGGGAGGCGGAACGTCCGGATCGGTCGGATCGGCCTCGGCCGGGGCCGGGGCGGGCGTGTATGGAGTCGCCACGGGGTGTTGCTCCCTTGTTCACGGTCGGACGGGTCCGGTGGCGGCGGGACGGCAACGCGGCACGCACTCGGCGCCGTTGCCGCCGGCGCCGCCGAACGGCTCGACGGCTGCCCGACGGGAAAGCGCCACCCCCGGAGTAGTTATTGAACATGATAACCATTACGGTACTCTCTGGCGCGGCACTCCTGCCCCGCGACCAGCACCACGCCCTTCCCAGACCGGAGAACCCATGCGCCATCCCGTCCGCCTCGGCATCGCCCTCACCGTCGCCCTCGCGACCGCCGGCTGCTCGGCCGCGGCCGGCCGCCCGGCCCCGGACCACGAGGCCGCGGCCACCGCCCCGGCCAAGGCGACGACCCTCACCAGCTGCGGCCGGCCACTGGCCTTCGGGCAGGCACCCCGACGCGCCGTGGCCCTGGACCAGACCTCGACCGAGATCCTGCTGGAGCTCGGACTCCAAGAGCGCATGGCCGGAACGGCCAACCTCAAGACGAAGATCCCGGCCAAGTACCAGAACGCCTACGCCAAGGTCCCCGTCATCGCCCCGAAGATCGCCACCAGTGAGCAACTGCGCTCCGCCACACCCGACTTCGTCGTCGCCGGCTCCGGCGAGCTCTTCACCAAGGACCGGGCGGGCACCCGCGAGGAGCTCGAGGCCCTGAAGGTCCCCACCTTCGTCAGCGCCGTCGACTGCCCCCAGCAGAACGAGCCCGGGAAGACGGCCTTCGACCTGCTCTTCGCCGACTACGAGAACCTGGGCAAGGCCTTCGGCGCCGACCGGGCCGCCACCGAACTCGCCGCCGGGCAGCGCGCCGCGGTCGCCAAGGCCGGCGAGACGGCCGCGCACGTCAAGCAACGGCCGACCGTCGTCTACCTCTACTCCGTCTTCAACGGCATGCCGTACGTGGCCGGCAAGACGGGCCTGCCCAGCGAGATGAGCCGGATCGTCGGCGCCAGGAACGCCTTCGACGACGTGAACGAGGACTGGCCGGAGGTCTCCTGGGAGGAAGTCGCCGAACGGGACCCCGACTTCATCGTCATCGGCGACCTCTCCGAGCGCGGCCGGCAGGGCGACAGCGCCGCCGAGAAGCGCGAGGTGATGGCCCGGCACCCGGTCATCTCCAAGCTCGACGCCGTGCGCGGCGACAAGATCCTCGAGGTGCCGGGCATCGAACTCGACCCGTCCGTACGGTCCGTACACGCCCTGGAGCTGCTCGCCACGGGCATGCGGGACCTCGGCCATGCCCACTGATCCGGCCCCCCGTCCGGGACCGGTGGACCTGCTGCACCCGGCGGCCCGCCGCCCGGGCCCGCGGCCGCCGGCGTCACCGCAGTCCCCGACGGCCGCGCCACCGGCGGCCGCACTCCCCGCCGTCCGGTCCGCGCCGGCCCGGGCGGGGCTGTTCCTCGCCGCCGCCGCGGCGCTGGCCGTCTCCATGGCGTGGGCCGTGCGCATCGGCACCGCCGACGTGGGGTGGGCCGACCTCGCCGCGGTGTTCGGCAGCCGGCTCGGCCTGGCCGTCGAGCCGCTTCCGCCGCTGGTGGACTCGCTCGTCTGGGACCTGCGGACGCCCCGGGTGCTGATGGCCGCCCTGGTCGGCGCCTCACTCGCGGTGTGCGGCACGGTGTTGCAGGCCGTCACCCGCAACGCACTCGCCGACCCCTACCTCCTCGGCGTGTCCTCGGGCGCCTCGACCGGCGCCGTGGCCGTCGTGGTCCTCGGCGTGGGCGCCGGCGTGCTCGGGGTCACCGGCGGCGCCCTCGTCGGCGCGCTGCTCTCCTTCGGCCTGCTCCTCCTGCTGCTGCGCCGGACCGGCCTGGACTCGGTGCGCATCGTGCTGACGGGCGTGGTCGTGGGCCAGCTCTTCACCGCGCTGACCTCTCTGACCCTGATGTCCTCGGCCGACGCCGACACCACCCGGGCCGTCACCCACTGGCTGCTGGGCTCGATGGCACCCGCCCGCTGGGACGCGGTCCTCGTCTGTGCGATCGTCACGCCCCTCGGGCTGGCGGCCGCATGGCTGTGCTCGGGCGCCCTCGACGGTCTCGCGTTCGGCGCCGACACCGCCGCCTCCCTGGGGATCGGCGTACGGCGCACCCGGCTGCTGCTGCTCGTGGTGACGGCCGTGCTGACCTCGGTGGCCGTCGCGACCGTCGGCGCCATCGGTTTCGTCGGGCTGATCGTGCCGCACGGGGTGCGGTTCCTGATCGGACCCCTGCACCGGGTGCTGCTGCCGTACACGGCGCTCGCGGGCGCGGTGTTCCTGGTGTGGACGGACGCCCTGGCCCGGGTCGCCTTCGCGCCGCGCGAGCTGCCCGTGGGCGTCATCACCGCGCTGCTCGGCGTCCCGTTGTTCCTGCTCGTCCTGCGCAAGAGGGGGGAGCTGTGAGGATCACGGCCGAACGGCTGAGCTGGTCCGTGGCGGGCACGCCCGTCGTCCGCGCGGTCGACCTGGACATCGCCCCCGGTGAGACCGTCGGGCTGCTCGGGCCCAACGGGTCGGGCAAGTCCTCCCTGCTGCGCTGCCTCGCGGGCCTGCGCGCCCCGGACGCGGGCACGGTGCTGTACGACGGCACGTGCGTACGGCGGTGGAGCGCCCGGCGCATCGCCCGCCACATCGCCTTCGTCGAGCAGGACTCGGGCTCCGACAGCGATCTGAGCGTCGCGGACGTCGTCGGCCTGGGGCGCACCCCCTTCCGGGACCGCTGGCGCGGACCGGACGCGGCCGACCGGGCCGTCGTGGCCGCCGCGCTGGAGCGCGTCGGGCTCACCGCGCTGGCCGGCCGCTCCTGGCGGGCCCTTTCGGGGGGTGAGCGCCAGCGCGCCCACATCGGCCGGGCGCTGGCCCAGCAGGCGTACGGTCTGCTGCTGGACGAGCCGACCAACCACCTCGACGTGAAACACCAGTTGGAGCTGCTGGAGCTGCTGGCCGGCACCGACCAGACCGTCCTGGTGGCGCTGCACGACCTGTCGCTGGCAGCCCGGTACTGCGACCGGCTGGTGCTCATGCACCACGGCCGGCTGGTCGCGTCCGGGGCCCCCGAGGCCGTCCTGACCCCCGAGCGGCTCGCCGAGGTCTTCGAGGTCGACGCCGAACTCGCCACCGACGCCCTCGGCAACCGCACGGTCGCCTACCGCAGGCGCACCTGCGCCCCCTCCACCGCGCTCCACCCCGCTCCCCCTCTGACAAGGACCCCCCGATGACCCCCGCCTCCACCGCACCCGTCCGGACCGTGGACGCACTGACCGCGTCCGTGCTCGCCGGTGCGTACGGCCCGCTGCCCTCCGAGCTCGTCGCGACCAGCGTGTTCTGGATCCACCACGGCACGCGCCTCGCCGGCGGCGACTCCACCTACCTCAACCAGTACGTCCTGGTCCGCCTCGGCGCCTCCTTCGGCGGCTGCGCCTTCGAAGCGGGCGAGATCGACCCGGCCGTCTGCCGCGAGGCTTCGGGCAGCCCCCTCGACGTCCTGCTGCGCGAGGCACCCCGCCCCCTGCGGATGGCCGCGCTCGACGCCTACCTCGCCGAAGTCCGCCCGCACGTACGTGCCGTGGACGCCGGGGAGGCCGAGGCGTTCGTCCTGCCGGCCGGAACACCGGAAGTCCGCGCGGCGGCCCGCGACGCGGCGATCGCGGGGCTGCTCGACATCCGGGCGGGCGCGAAGGTCGCGATCATCGGCGTCGTCAACCCGCTCGTGGCCGCGATCCGCGAGCGCGGCGGCGTACCCCTGCCCTGCGACTTCAACCTGAGGACCACCCAGTGGGGAGACCCGGTCACCGCCGACATGCACCAGGTACTCGACGGGGCGGAGGCCGTCGTCGCCACCGGAATGACCCTGAGCAACGGCTCGTTCGACACGATCCTGGACCGCTGCCGGTCCCGGGGGATCCCGCTGGTGGTGTACGCGCAGAGCGGCAGTGCCGTGGCCCGCGCCTTCCTCGGGGCGGGCGTGAGCGCGCTGTCGGCGGAGCCCTTCCCCTTCTCGCAGTTCAGCGCCGACCCCACACGGCTGTACCGCTACCGCGCCACGTCCGGCGCCTGACCGCGGGCGGGCCGCGGCCCGCCTGCGGCCCGTCCTCACGTCCCTCACGTCCCTCACGTCCTCCACGACAAGGAACTCCCGCATGGACCAGCACTTCGCGGAGTCGGTCGGCCGCCCCGACCTGATACGCCTCGACGACCGGCTCGTCTGCCTCCGCTTCGAGACCATGAAGGTGGTCTCCGCGCTCGCGGCCGTCCGCCACCTGCTCGACACCGGGACCGTCCGGCGCGGCGACACCCTGCTCGACAGCTCCAGCGGCATCTACGCGCACGCCCTCGCCCTGGCCTGCCACCGCTACGGAATGCGCTGCCACATCGTCGGCTCGACCACCGTCGACCGCACCCTGCGCGCCCAGCTGGCCGGACTCGGGGCGACGCTGGAGCAGATGGAACCGTGCAGCGACCTCAAGCTCGACCAGAAGCGCCGGGTCGCACGCGTCCGCGAGATCCTCGCCGAACACCCCGAGTACCACTGGATGCGCCAGTACCACGACGACATCCACTACCTCGGCTACCGCTCCATCGCCGAGCGCATCCGGCGCGCGACCGGCACCGAGGCCCTGACCGTCGTCGGCGGCGTCGGGACGGGCGCCTCGACCGGATCCCTGGCCCGGTACCTGCGCGAGGAGGACCCCGGCGTCGAACTCGTCGGCGTGCAGCCGTACGGCAGCGTCACCTTCGGCGCCGAGCACGTCTCCGACCCCGAGATCATCATCGCCGGGATCGGCAGCTCCATCCCGTTCGGGAACGTTGCGCACGAGCTGTACGACGTCCTGCACTGGATCTCCTTCGACGCGGCGCGCGCCGGCAGCATCGACCTGCTGCGCCGGCACGCCCTGTTCGCCGGGCTCTCCACCGGGGCCGGCTACCTCGCGGCCCGCTGGGAGCGCGACCGCAGCCCCGGGCGGACCGTCCTGTTCATCGCCCCCGACACCGGCCACCGCTACGTGGACTCCGTCTACGCCCGCCACGGCCAGGTGGCGCGGCTGGAGGACCTGGCCCCGCAGCCGGTGACGGACCAGGCCGAACTCGCCCTGCCCTGGGCCCGGATGCGATGGAACCGCTCGCCCTCCCCGGCGCGCGGCCGCGTGGGTTCCCTCGTGTGACGGGCGTCGCCCGCCCGTCCGCCTCACCCGGCGGCGGCTGCCGGGAACCGGGGCCGCACTCCGTCCGACTACTGCCGTGTGGGAGGCGGAAACCCGTACTCCACTCGGCCGGGAGCACCCGGAGCAGCGGAGAGGCGTGGGATGGGCGGGCTGGATGTGCGCATGCGGGAGGTCGCCTGCCGGCACGGCCGGGTGGCGGCCGTCTCCGACGTGAGCCTGGAGATCGCCGCCGGTGAGCGGGTGGCGCTGACCGGGACCAACGGCTCGGGCAAGACCACCCTGCTGCGTGCGGTCCTCGGCCTGCACCGCCAGGTGACGGGCTCCATCACGGTCGGCGGCCGCGACACCGGCTCGCCCGCCGGATGGGCCTGGCGGCGCCGGGCCTGCGCCTGGGTCCCCCAGAAGCCCGCGGCCGGCCGCTTCCCCCTGCTGGGGGCCGAACTGCTCGCGAGCAGCGCCGCACCCGAGGACGCGGCCGAGGCCGCCGCCCGGCTGGGGGTGGGGGCCCTGACCGAGCGGCCCCTGCACACCCTCTCCGGCGGCCAGTTGCAGCGCATGTACCTGGCGCGGGCGATCGGCTGCGTCGCCGCGGGGGCCCAGGTGCTCCTGGCCGACGAGCCCACCGCCGCGCTGGACTTCGACGGGCAGGCGGAGGCCGCGGACGTCCTCACCTCCCTGCCGGTGACCCTGGTCGTCGTCACCCACGACCGGGCCCTGGCGGAGCGCTGCGACCGTGTGCTGGAGATGGCGGCGGGCCGGCTGCGGGAGGTCCGGTGACCCTCGCCACCGCCGACCTCGGCGCCCTCCTCCAGCTGCTGCCCGTGCAGCGGGCCGCCCTGGCGCTGCTGCTCGCGGCGGTCTGCCTGCCCGTCATCGGGGTGGTCATCGTCGGGCTCGACATCATGCCGGTCCGGTTCGCGATGATGCACGTCGCCCTGCTCGGCATCGCGATCGGGCTGCTGACCGGCCTCGACCCGATGCTGTGCGCGCTCGTCGCCTGCGCCCTGGCCGGAGCGGGGGTCGCACCGCTCGCCCGCACCCCGGACGGTCTGTCGGGGGCGATGGGCCTGCTGATGAGCCTGGCCATCGCCGCCGCCCTGCTGGTGCTCGCCGTGTCCGGGGTCAACGCCTCGGGCGCCTTCGCCCTGCTGTGGGGGTCGGTCCTCTCCGTCGGCACGCCCGACCTCGTCGTGCTCGGGTTGCTGGCCGCCGTCGTACCGGGCCTGTTCTGGTGGCGGCGGCGCGACATCGGCCTGCTCCTCCACGACCGTGAGCTCGCCGAGTGCTCCGGCGTCCCGGTACGCGCCCTGACCGCGGCCCTGCTGGTGCTCGTCGCGATCGCCGTCGCGGGCGCGATCAAGCTCACCGGGGCGCTGCTGGTGGACGCCCTGACCCTGCTCCCCGCCCTCGCCGCACGCCGTCTGGGCAGCTCGCTGAAGTCCATCACCCTGTGGGCGGTGGGCATCGGGGTGGCCGTCAACGCGACGGGCTTCCTGCTGGCCCTGTGGCTGGACTGGCCGCCCGGCCCCGTCCTCGTCCTGACGGCGGGGGCGCTCGTCCTCGCCGTCCACGCCGTACCCGAACGGAGAATCAGCTCATGGCGCGCACCCGCGTCCGTATCCCTTCCCTCCTCGCACTGAGCGCGGCACTCGCCCTGGCCACCGGCTGCGGCAACGGCACCGCCACACCCGCGGCGGACGGCGCGCCCCCGAAGGAGGGCAAGCCCGTGGTGGTGGTCACCACCACCTGGGAGGGCGCCTTCGCCCGGGCCGCCGGGGCCGAGGGCGTCAAGGTGATCGTGCCGCAGTCGGTCCACCACGCCCCCGACTACGATCCCAAGCCCTCCGACCTCGCCGCCGTGGCCAAGGCGGACTTCGTGCTGTACGCGCCCTTCGAACCGTACGCCGCGAAGATCAAGGAGGCGGCCGGTTCGAAGGCGAAGCTGGTCGAGGTGAACCTCGACAACGACCCCGACAGGGTCAAGGCCGAAGTCGACAGGCTGGCGGCGCTCTTCGGCACCCCGGACGCCGCCGCGCGGTGGAAGGCCGGATTCGACGCGGAGTACGGGAGGCTGAACAAGGAGCTCCAGGCCGCCTGGCCGGGCGGCGCGAGCCCCACCGTGGTCGCCCAGGTCTTCACGGCCTGGTCCGCGAAGCTCGCCGGCGCCACCACGGTGGGCACGTACGGCCCGGAGGCGGTGACCCCGGCGCAGCTGGCCGCTCTCTCCGCCAAGAAGCCGTCCCTGGTGCTGGACAACGTGCACATGTCGACCGGGACGGTGCTGCCCGATGCGGGCGCCAGGCAGGTCGGCATCGTGAACTACCCGGGCGAGGACCTGGATCTGCTGCCGGTGTACCGCAATGCGGCGGCCGAGCTGAAGAAGGCCATGGGCGGCTCCTGATCCGCGAGGCCCCGCCGACGGCGGCCCGGGACGGTCCCCGTGGACCGTCCCGGGCCGCGTCGTACGGCCCTCTGCGCCGCCCTCCCCGCCCCGGCGGTCAGCCGGCCTGGGCGAGGGGCGCCGCCTCCGGTACGCCGGGCCTTGGCTGCGGAAGGGGCTCGGTCAGCCGCGCCCGCAGGGCCGCCCGGTCCGGCTTGCCCGCCGCCGTCAGGGGCACTTCGTCCACCACGAGGAGCCGTTCGGGGTGCTTGCCCTGCTCCAGCCCCCGCGCGGCCAGGTGGTCGCCGAGGGAGGCCAGCGTCGGGGCCTGCTCTCCCCTCGGCACCACGCACGCCGCCAGCCGCTCCCCCATCAGCAGGTCGGGGACGCCCACGCACACCACGTCCCGGACGCGCGGGTGCGAGCGGAGTTCACCCTCGACTTCGGCCGGGCTGATGTTGGCTCCGCCGCGGATGACGATGTCCTTCAGCCGCCCGACGACGTGCAGGACGCGGTCGGCGTCGAGGTAGCCGAGGTCTCCCGTACGGACCCAGCCGTCGGGCGTGCGGTAACGGGCGTCCAGCTCGGGGGCGCCCACGTAGCACAGGGGTGTCATGGGGCCCCGGGAGGTGATCTCCCCGATCTCGCCGTCGGGCAGCGGGGCGTGGGTGTCGGGGTCGGCGATGCGGATCTCGGCGACCCTGGGGTCCGGGTGACCGGCCACCACGCCCGAACCGTCGGTCGGGGGGACCGTATGGGCCAGTCCCGTATGGCAGTTGACTCCGTCGGCGGATCCGTAGAGGTTGACCACCGGGCAGCCGAACGCCTTGGCCGCGGCGGCCGCGGTGGTCTCGTCGAGCGGGGCTCCGCCGAGCACCAGCGCGGTCGGCGCGGGCAGTTGCCCGCCCGTCGCGTCCAGCCGTCCGAGCATCATGCGGACCATCGTGGGCACGCCGAGGACGTGGGTCGGCGCGTGCTCGCGGATCGCCGCGATCGCGGCGTCGGGGTGGAAGCGGTCGAGCAGGACGAGGGCCCCGCCGTGCCGGGCGAGGGTGACGGCGGTGCCGTTGGACCCGAAGGCGGAGGCGAGCGGGACGAGGAAGAGGCAGCGCGGCGGGGTCCCGTCGGGGATGAGGGAGGCGAGGAAGTTCCCGCGTCCGCCGGCCAGCGCGTTGTGCGAGTAGGCGATCATCTTGGGTTCGGCTTCCGAGCCGGAGGAGACGAGGATCCGGGCCGCGCTGTCGGGGTCGGGGCGGGCGGGGACGAATCCGCTCGGGTCGCCGCGCATGAGTTCCGGCCACGGGACCGTGCCCTCCGGAGCGGTGCCGGGGCCCACGGCGATCACGTGGCGCAGGCCGGGCAGCCCGCCCGCGAGTGCGTGCAGTTCGGCGGCGTGGCCGAGCTCGCGGTACCGGATC
The DNA here is from genome assembly GCF_052244475.1 of Streptomyces sp. IBSNAI002. Taxonomy (NCBI): domain Bacteria; kingdom Bacillati; phylum Actinomycetota; class Actinomycetes; order Kitasatosporales; family Streptomycetaceae; genus Streptomyces; species Streptomyces sp. IBSNAI002. The sequence goes on from NZ_JBQPXG010000002.1 coordinate 492,027, forward strand.
GCCGCGATGACGGCGACGGCCCCGGCGCGGCGCAGCAGGCTCTCGGCCTCGAGGGTGCCGCGGCCGGCGGGGAAGGGCAGTGCGACGGCGCCGAGGGCGGCCAGGGCCAGGTCGGCGATGACGGCGTTGCGGTTGTCGGGGAGTTGGACGCCGACCACGTCGCCCTCGCCTATGCCGAGGTCTCTGAGGCCGCCGGCCAGACATCGCACCTTGCGGTCCAGTGCGGTGTAGCAGAGCTTGCCCTTGGCGTCGAGGACGGCGGTGGCGTGCAGGTCGGCGATCTGACGGGCCCGGAAGAGGCTGTACAGGTCGAGGTCGGGGCAGGTGCCGTCGACCACCCAGGAGCGGCGCAGTTCGGCGGGCAGCAGGTCGTGCAGTACGAGCCTGTTCGCGGTCATACGAAGCTCCAGGGGTCGGGGACGGCGGGGGCGCCGTGCGCGTCGCGGCTGATCGAGCCGGCGAAGCGCGCGTCGTGGTGCAGGTCGGCGAGGTCGGTGGTGACGGCGGTGGCGTCGAGTCCGCGGGCCCGCAGCCGGGCCACGGCGTCGGCCGTGGAGAGGCTGCGCAGGTCGTACGCGGCCGCGGCGCCGGCCGCGTCGTCGGCGGGTGCGATCCAGCCGTCGGCGGTCGGCAGCGGGTGCCGGAATCCGGCGGGCCGCCTGGGGTCCTGTCCGCGTGCGGCCCTGCGCAGGGCCGGGGCGGTCAGGGTGTCGGCCGCGCCCAGGAGGGAGGAGTCCACCCGTACGCCGAGGCCGGTGCGTTCCCTGAGCAGCAGTCCCGCGAGCACCGCTTCGGCGCCGTGCAGACCGCCGAGTACGTCGAGCAGGGTCATCAGCGAGGGGGCGGGGGCCTCGCCCCGGGGGCGGACGGCCTCGCCCACGCCCGTGCGGGCCTGCACCATGAAGTCGGTCCCCATCGGGGCGTCCGCGAGCCGGCCGGCCCAGCCGCTGGTGTAGGCGTAGACGAGGGCGGGGTTGACGGGCGCGAGGTCCTCGGCGTCGAGCCCGAGTCCGGCGGCTTTGCCGGGGGCCCAGTTGTGCAGGAACACGTCGGCCTCGGCGGCCATCTCCCGCAGGCGGCGGCGGTCGGCGGCGGACTTGATGTCCACTTCGACGGCCTTCTTGCCCCGGTTGAGGGCGAGCCAGCGCGCGGAGACGCCGGAGCAGGCGGGCGGCATGCCGCGCAGGGGGTCACCGCCGGGCGGCTCGATCCGGATGACCTCGGCGCCGAGCAGGCCGAGCAGGTGCGCGGCCAGCGGGGCCTGGATGCGACGGCCCGCCTCCAGCACCGTCAGCCCGGCCAGCGGCCGGGCGTGAGAGGGGCCGGGCCCGCCGGGTCTGGTGCCCGCCGGGGCGACGGCCGCGCCCGGACCCGCACCCGGACCCGCATCCGCTCGCCTGCCCAGGGGCCGCAGCGACCAGGGGGCGGCGCCGTCGGCCTCCCCGGCGCGTTCGGCGAGGGTGCGCAGGACGCACACCTCGGCGCCCGAGAGCGCCGCGGCCCGGCGGATCCGGGCGAGGGGGTGGGAGCGGGTGACGGTGTGGAGGGCTTCGGGGAGGGGCGCACAGCCGGTGGCGTAGCGGAACTGGAACGGCCGCCACCCGTCGCGTACCGCCTCGGCGGGCGCCTCCAGAGCCCGCCAGAAGACGGCCCAGGCTTCCGGGTCGAGGGTCTCCAGCTCGAACAGGACCCCCTCGGCCGAGGTGAAGGGCGGTCCGCCCGGCGCGAGTTCGGCGGCTTCGCCCTCGTCGGCCCCGGCCGCCGCGAGGTACTGGGACACGGCGAGCAGCCCGGCCCGGCCGGCGCTGGTGGTGGTGACCTGCGAGGGCCCGGTTCCGCGGGCCTGGCCGACCAGGCCCGCGAGGAGCCCCTGGACGGTCAGGACGGCGGTGGCCGTGGCCGCGTAGTCGGCGGCCAGCGCGCGCGGACGGCCGTCGCGCCGTCCGTGGACCGCCATGATCCCGGTGGCGGCCTGCACGGTCGCCTCGTCGACGAGCCCGCTCCCGGTGTCCGACCAGGCGGCGGTCGCGCGGGCGGGCTCGAAGCCGCCTCCGGACAGCGTGATGCGGCGGGACGGGTCGCCGTGGGCGGGCCCGTGCGGGCGGGCGCCGAGCAGCCGCAGGTGTGCGGCGACGACGCCGGTGATCTGAGGGGGGCCGCTCCCGGCCCCGGAGGTCTCACAGAGCATCGTGTCGAGCGGCCGGATCGTCTGCGTGTTCGCGGGGGACGCCATGCCTCTCCTCTCCCGGCGCGGCGGTGGCCGTCGCCCAGGTCGAACGGATCGCGGGAACCGGGGAGGGTGCGCACCCGACCAGTTCCTCGGACAGGGAGTCGGACAGCCGTTCCCACCGGTTCCCGGGAACGGGCATGAGGAGGACGCAGTGACGGATTCAGGCACCGCGGACGGCGCGTCGGCCCAACCCAACGTGCGGACGGCCGACTTGAGGCTGCACGTCGAACGGTTCGTCCGAACCCGGGTGGTCCCGCGCGAGGCGGTGCTGGACGCGGGCGGGCCGGCGGCGGCCGCCGTCCTGACGGAGCTGCGGGGCGAGGCGCGCGACGCGGGGCTGTGGGCCCTGCCGCTCCCCGCGGAGCTGGGTGGCGGCGGGCTGTCCTTCGGCGCGTACGCACGACTGGCGGAGGCCGAGGGCGCCAGCGACCACGGCCCGGCCGCGCTGGGCTCCGCCCCGCTGCTCGACGTCACCATGCTGGCCCGTCACGGCAGCGCCCGGGTGCGCGAGGAATACCTGGAGCGGCTGGTCGCGGGCGGGCTGCGGACCTGTTACGCGATGACCGAACCGGACGTGCCGGGCACCGACCCGTTCCTGACGGGCAGTCGGGCCGAGCTCCGGACGGACGGCAGCTGGTGCGTCAGCGGCCGCAAGTGGTTCACCTCCGGCGCCGCGGGAGCCGACCTCGTCACCGTCATGGCGCGTACCGGCGGGTCCGCCGGCGACCGGGACGGGCTGTCGCTCCTGCTCGTGCCGACCGGCTCCCCCGGGTTCCGCGTCGTACGGGAACTGCCCGTCCTCGGGGCGGCCGGACCGTACGAGATCGAACTCGACCGGGTCCGGGTGCCCGCCGACCACCTCCTCGGCGCAGGAGGTGACGCCCTGGCCATCGCGGGCGAGCGGCTCGCGCTCGGCCGCACCCTGCGGTGCCTGCGCTGGCTCGGCCAGGCCCAGCGCGCCTTCGACCTCATGTGTGAACGCGCCGCGACCCGCGCCGGGTCGCGCGGGCCGCTGGCCGGCCACCAGCTGGTCCAGCAGCACGTCTTCGACGCCCTCCTCGCACTGCGCACCACCCGGCCCCTGGTCCACGAGGCGGTCGCGCTGATCGCGGCCGGGCGGGACGCCCGTACCGAAGTGGGCCTGGCCAAGGTGGCCGCCGCCCGGATGCTCCAGCAGGTCACGGACAGCGCCATCCAGGTGCACGGCGCCGCAGGGCTCGGGCCCGACACCGCGCTCCCGTCCCTGTTCCGGGGCGGGCGCGCGGCCCGCATCCTCGACGGCCCGGACGAGCTGCACATCACCTCGGTGGCCCGCCGGGTGCTGCGCGGCTACGGGCCCGCTACACGCGGGTGAGGTCGGCCAGGCCGACGCGGGCGGCCAGTCCGAGGGCCAGGAAGAAGTCGCCCCAGACCAGTTCGTGGCGTACGGCCAGGCCCTTGCGCGCGTCGTAGCAGCCGTCCAGCAGCATGCCCGCCGGACGTCGGCCGCCCGGCGGGCTGAGGTGGCCCTCGGCCAGGCGGTCCAGGATCGCCGCGGCCCGGTCCGAGCACGCCGCGGCACGCGGCCCCGGCACGAGCGACAACTTGAGCAGCGCGACGGCGGTGATCGCCGCGGCCGAGGTGTCGACGGGCCCCCGCGGCCGGGAGGCTTCATGGGGCGGGATCAGCGGTCCCGTCAGGGCCCCGGCCCGTTCGAGCAGGTGCCCGGCCGCGTCGGCGAGCCGCTGCGGCCGGTGGCCGGCCGGCTCCGGGCGCAGCAGTGCGTCGGCCACGGCCAGCAGCAGCCACGCCTCGCCGCGGCTCCAGCCGGGTGCCGGATCCTCGCAGGGGTGCCATCCGGTCGCCGGGTCGAACCGCCAGGCGGGCCGCGGTCTCCCGGGGTGCGGGGCGCCTTCCGGCCCGAGGCAGAGGTCGAGGTGCCGGTGCAGGTGGGCCGCCGCCACGGCGGCCCCCTCGGGTCCGGCGCCGGCCAGCAGCGGCACCAGCCCCGCCACGGCGTCCGCACGGGCCAGCAGGCGCGGGCCGCCGAGCCCGGCGCCCCAGGGCACGAGGCCCGCCCGCGGATCGTAGGCCTGCACGCAGGCCCGGGCCGCCCGCGCCCGGAGTGGCTCGGCCCCGGCCGCCGCCTCGCCGAGCGCCGGGGCCGTCCCGTACCAGAAGATCAGGCCGCGGGTGGCGGTGTCGGCCTCCGCCCACGGCGCGAGCCGGTCCGTCCACGCCGCCGCGGTACGCGCGTCCGCCTCGCTGCCGGTGCGCCGGGCGCGCAGCCACAGGAGTCCGGCCCAGAATCCGCCGGTCCACGAGCCGCGGCCGGTCGTCGTCCACCGTCCGTCCCGCGGGTCGGCGTACAGCGGGAAGCGGGATCCGACCTCAGCCTCGGTCACCGTCACCCGGTCGATGACGGCCGCCAGCGCGCGGCCGGCCCGGTCCTCGGACCCCGCGCCGCTCACGCCGTCTTCGCCGTCTTCGCCGTCTTCGCACGGCGGTCCCGCACGGCCCAGAGGAACGCGACCGCTCCCGCCGCCGCGAATTCCACCGCCACCAGCGACCAGCCCCAGCCGTACCTCCCGCTCTGCGCGAGCAGGCCGAACAGGGGCGGGCCCGCCGCGAATCCGGCGAAGAACCCGGTGGCGACGAGCGCCGAGTCCTGTCCGGCCCGCCCGGGGGCGGCCCGCTGCATGACCAGCACCATCGAGACGGCGTTGCCGGATACGGCGAACACCCCGACCGCGACGGCCCCGGCCCACACCAGCGGACCGGCGAGGAGCGCCGCGGCCAGCAGGGCCGCGGCGCCCACGGCCCCGCAGGCCAGCAGGCCCGGCAGCCACTCGGCCCGCCCCGGACGGGCCGCCTTCGACCACCCGATCCGGCCGGCGATCCCCGCGACCCCGAGTACGGCGACCAGCGCGCCGGCGACCGTGGGGCCCATCCCCAGGCGCTGCGCCCCGTACAGGGCGAGGTAGGTGTTGACGGAGGCGATACCGGCCCCCAGGAACAGCGAGAAGCCTGCCAGCCAGGCCACCATCCCGCGCGGCACGAACGGCGTACCGCCGAGCGGGGCCCGGGGTCCGGGCGGATCGGCCGGCAGCGCGAGCAGCGCCCACGCCCCGGCGAGGAGCGCCGCCCCGGAGGCGGTCCACACGGCACCCCGCCAGCCGAGTCCGCCCGCGAGGGCGGCGAGCGGCAACCCGGCGGCGAACGCGCCCAGTTGGACCCCGGACTGTTTGAGGCCCGTGACCGCGCCCCGCCGGGCGGGCGGGACCGTCGCCAGGATCGCCTTGTTGGTGGCGGGGTTGGCCAGTGCCTGCGGTATTCCGCCCAGCGCGACGGCGCCCAGCAGCAGAGCGGCGCCGGGGGCGGCCCCGATCAGGGCCAGTGCCACGGCGGACGTGACGAGCAGGAGGACCAGCGAACGCCGGGGCCCGACCCGGTCCACCATCCGGCCGCCGGCCGGGGACACCGCGGCGGCCGCACCGAAGCCGATCGTGGTCGTCAGCCCCAGCACGGTGGGCGAGATGCCCAGTTCCGCCACCAGGCGCGGCCCGAGCGCGCCGAGCAGGAACAACTGCAGCATCGAGAAGGCCATGGCGCAGGTGAGCAGCGCGGTCAGGCTCCGGGTGCCCCCGTCCCCCGCACGCGGTGGCGACTCTCCGGCCGCCGTCGTCCCCTCTGCCGCCACAGAAGTCTCCCTTCCCCGGATGTTGCACAACTCGGCCGACCGGGAAGGGAGTCGGATGGACCGGCAGTGCGGTTCCCGTCCTTCGCCGTGCCCCGCACCACACCGGGCGAGCGCCTCCGAGGCGCTCTCCTCGGTCGCGTTCCAGAACTTGTCAGGTAGTGCGCACTCCACTGCACGACCCGGAAGGCTGGTGCGAGGATGAACCCGCCATGACGCCAGGGCCCTGTTTACGAGCCGTACGGGCTGCGATGTTCGCAGCCGTCTGCGTGCTGCTCGCAGCCGTGGGGCACGTCCTCATGTCCGGTACGGGCCTGCCCTGGTGGGCGTTGTCCGCCGCTGTGACGGTCACGGGCGCGGCGGCCTGGGCGCTCGCCGGACGGGAACGCGGACTGCTCTGCGTGACCACGGCGACGGTCGCCGCGCAGGCCGCGCTCCACTGGGGCTTCTCCCTGGTCCAGTCGTCGGTGCTGCCTGCGCACCCTTCGCGGACGGCCGCCGCCGCGGTCGCCGCCGTACCGGACGCCGGCGCCCACCACGCGCACCACGCCGCACACGGCGCGGCCGGCGCCGCGGCCGAGGCGGCCGGCACGCTCGTGCCGTCCGGCGGTCACGACATGGCCGGGATGCTGGCCGCCCATCTGCTGGCCGCACTGCTCTGCGGCCTGTGGCTGGCCCACGGCGAGCAGGGCGCCTTCCGTGTCCTGCGCGCCGTCGCCGGCCGGCTGCGGGCGCCGCTGCGCCTGCTCGCCGGTCTCGCCCCGGCGCCGCTCCCACCGCGCGTCCGCGTGCGCCGGGAGCGCCGGAGCCGGGCGCTCCCGCAGCTGTTCCTCGTCCACGCCATCACCTCGCGGGGCCCTCCGACGGGAACCGCTGTCCTGTGACAGCCGGTTTCCCGAGCTCGCGCTGACGGCGTTCCCTCCGTGCCCGTCGCGCCTCGGGCATCGGCCATGCGCTCCGCCTGGCCGTACCCCTTCACCGGTTCCGCCGTGCGCGGCGGAACCGGACACCTTGCATAAGGACTTGTGGCGATGACTCCTGCCCTGCCCACCTCCCAGCAGCGTCCCGCCGGCGAACGGCCGGCCCGGCACACCCCGGATTCCGATGCGGCGGTGACCCGGCTGGCCCTCGACGCCCGCGACGGCGACCCCGCGAAGGCGGACCGTTTCGTCCGCGCCCTGCACCGCGACGTCTGGCGCTACGTGGCCTACCTCAGTGCCGACCCCCAGGCCGCCGACGATCTGGCCCAGGACGTGTTCCTGCGCGCCCTCGCCGCGCTCCCCCGTTTCGAAGGCCGGTCCTCCGCCCGCACCTGGCTGCTGTCCATCGCCCGCCGCACCGTCGTGGACAGCCTGCGGCACGCCGCCGCCCGTCCCCGGCTGTCGGACCGCTTCGACTGGCAGACCGCCGCCGAGCAGAGCCAGCCGTACGGTGTCCCCGGTTTCGAGGACGGCATCGCCCTGGCGGAGCTGCTGGCCGCGATCCCGGCCGAGCGCCGCGAGGCCTTCGTACTGACCCAGCTGCTGGGCCTCCCGTACGCCGAGGCCGCCGCCGCCGTCGGCTGCCCGATCGGTACGGTCCGCTCCCGCGTGGCCCGTGCCCGTACCGCCCTCATCGCCCTGCTGACGGACACCGAACCCCCGGCGGCCCCGCCGAGTCAGCGCACCACGGCCTCGGCCCGGCCCGCCGGCTCGCCGAACCCGACCGCCGCACTCCTGGCCTCCCCGGTCTAGGACCGGGGCTGCTCCGGTACGAATTCCAGCGTGCCGGCGTCGAAGGCGACGAGGTCGTCCTTGCGGAGCAGGGCGCTGACCCGGGCTCCGGTCCGTGCGTCGAGGGCGCCGGCGGCGGCCTCGACGCCGAGCAGCGCGGCGACCTCCCGGCCGTACAGGTCGACGGCGGCCTCGACCAGCTGGGCGAGGGCCGCGGCCGCGGCCCTCGCCCGCATGACGGCCGTGGCCAGGGTGACGGCGGCGACCGGCACGGCCGGCCACCACCATCCGCCGAGCACCAGGTACAGCAGTCCCCACGCGGTCAGCCGCGCGGTGGCCCGGTAGGCCGCGTGGGCGCGGGTCAGCTCGTCCCGCGTGCTGTCCGGGACTGCCAGCCAGAGCGTCGGCCACCACGCCGTGAGGTCGACCCGGTAGGCGTGGTGGACCCGTACGTCCGCCGCGCGCAGCCGGTCCCCGATCCAGGTCGGGCGTTCGGCCGGCACGAGGGACGTCCGCGTGCAGCGGGCCATCGCCTCGCGCAGGGCCGCCCGCGCCTGCGGATCGGCCCGGTTCGGGGGCGTGGCCGACCGGATGACGGCCGTACGCCGCACCCGGACCTCCTCCTGCGCGCGCAGCCAGCGCCGTCCCCGCAGCCGGGTCAGCGGGCGCAGCGGCCAGGCGCGGCCGTCCGCCGTCCACAGTCGTTCCACGAAATGGCCCAGGGCCGAGGCGCCGAGCCCGGCCACCGCGGCCGCCGCCAGCACACCGGCGGCCACGAGCACGCCGATCCCGGTCTTCCCGCTCGCCTGGGTGGCGGCCAGCCGGTCGATCCAGGCACCCAGTGCGCCCGCGTCCAGCGCACGCCGGTGTCCCAGCACGGAGGCGATGGTGACGGCGGCCACGAACAGCGCGCCGGGCAGCACGAGCAGGGCGAGCCAGCGCTCGGCGAACCGCTTGCCGAGCTCGCCGAGGAAGGCGTTCACAGGGGGATCTCGACCCGCACCAGCGGGGCCTCCAGCGCCGCGCAGGTCGGCGGGCGGCCCTCGGCGCCCAGCGGTGCGAAGCGCACGCAGCGCCGCGGCGCCGGGCAGACCCAGCCCCGCAGCTCCGGATGGCCGGCTTCGCCCGGCAGGGGCTGGTAGGCGCGGCTGCCGGTGGTCAGACCGTCGATCCCGTGCACCGCGAAGCCCTCGTCGACGGCGTCGAGGTCCCCGCGCACCGCTTCGGGATCCGCCCCCTGCCGCAGCGCGCCCAGCACCCGTTCCAAGGCTCCGGCGACTCCGTACCGCTCGGCGCGAAGCGTCAATTCACCGCCCGCGAGTTGCGCGCACAGCCGCTCGATCCGGTGATCCATGTCCGACATCCGACCTCCCAAGGCGTCATGATGACAGACGATCAGACACCGAGAGCAGTGAACACATAACCGAAAGTGACGAGTTTGCAGGCCGACGGATACCCTGAACTGCGCGCCCGGGTCACGCTGTTCGAAGAGCGCGGGGACGCCCGCCCGCTGTGCGACCCGGCGGCCGCCGAGCGCGCCCTGGGCATGGCCGCCGCCTGGCGCGCCCACCCCGACGGCGCGGACTTCGACGTCGTGCACACCCTGGCCACCCTCTTGTGGCAACACCACCTGTTCCGGCGCCGGTTGCCGGGTGCCCGCCGCGCCGACGGCCGGAGCGAGCGGCGCACCGCGCTGTTCCTCTACGCCTGGGCGGACGCCTTCCTGCCGGCTTCCGTACCGGCCGAAGTGCGGGCGGCCGTCCGCGCACTCCCCCGGCTGCCCCGCACGTTCAAGCCCCTGCGCCGGGACCCCCGCGCACGGATCTCCGCCCTCGGACGGCACGGGCTCGCCGCCCTGAACCGCTACGACCGCCTGCGCGACCGGCCCACCCTGCAACTGGGCCTCGACCTCATGCTCGAAGCGGTCGACGCCACACCCCCGGGCAGCCCGTACGCCGACACGCTCGGCATGGAGGCGCGGTGCGCCCTCGGTACCGGGCTCCAGCGGATGCTCCACCTCACCGGCGACCTCAGGGTCCTTCCCAGCGCCGTGGCCCTCGGCCGCGAGGCCCTGCGGCGTTGTCCCGACGGCCATCCCGAACGCCCCCGGGTGCTCTTCAACCTCGCCAGCCTGCTCCTGGACTCCCACCTCCGCGCCGGCGACGACGGGGCGCTCGTCGAGAGCATGCACCTGGCCCTCCGCGCGCTGGCCCTGACCCCGGAGGCGGATCCCGACCGCCGCGAACGGCTGGCCCACGTCGCGCACCTGCACTCCCTCGCGTACGACCGGACGCGCGATCCCCACCAGCTGCGCAGGGCGGTCGCGGCGGGCCGGGAGGCGGTACGCAGCCGGCCGTCCGAACCACCGGTCCGGGACGGCCGGCGGCTGCACAACCTCGCCAAGGACCTGCACACCCTGTACGAGGCCGACGGTGACCTCCAGGCCCTGCGCGAGTCCGTGAGCACGCAGCGCAGGGCCGTGGCCGCCACGGCTCAGGGGTCCCCGCAGTGGGCGGGCCGGCGGCACAACCTCGCCGCGTTCCTCATGGACCTGGCCGAGGCGACGACCGACGCCGAGACGGTTCGCCTCGCGGTCGCCGTCTGCCGCGAGAACCTCCGGCACGCGCCCCCCGGCCACGCCGAACACTCCGATTCCCTCGACAACCTGTACCGCGCCCTGGAGCTGAGCGGCCGGAGTCCCGGGCACCGGGAGACGACCGCCGAGCTCGTGGACACGGCCCGGCGGCGTGCCGAGTCCGCCGGGCCCGGCGCCGCGGTGGAGGCGGCGCTGGTGCTCGCCGAGACCCTCAAGCGCGCCTACGACTCCACGGGCGAGCTGAGCACACTGGTGGAATGCGCCGATCTCTACCGGAGGCTGACCGGCCCGGCGGCCGCCGGACACCCGCCGCCGCAGTCCGGCACTCCGCTGGGTGACCTGCTCGCCTTCGTTGACGTCTTGCAGCTCCTCTACCTGCGGCGTGAGGACCTCGACGCGCTCGACGAGGCCGAGCAGGTCGCACGGCGGGCCCTGGCCCTCGCTCCGGACACCGGCATCGGGCGCGCCATCGCCCTGGCCAAACTGGGCGGCGTACTCGACCAGGCGGTGGAGCGGGCCACCGACGTGCACACGGCCGGATCGCGCACCACCGAGTCGTTCACGTGCATCATCCAGGCCGAGGAGGCCTGCCCAGAGGACGACGGGCGGTACCCGGCGATGCTGCTCGGCGCGGGACAGGCCTGTCTGGGCCTCTACCGGCGGAGCGGGCTCACGGCGGCGCTCGTCAAAGCACACGCCTACCTGCGGCAGGAGGCGCTGGCCCTGCCCCCGGACGATCCGAACGGAGCCCAGGCCGGGGCGGCCCTGGCCGAACTCCTCCTGACGCGCCACCGCTGCACGGCCGAGGAGGAGGGCCTCCTCGGCGGCTTCCCGGACGACCTCCCCGGCGCCGTGGCGGCGGCCCGGGCGGCCTGTGCGGCGGCCGCCGCGCACGATCCCCTCGGGAAGGACGAGTTCTCCCTGCTCCTGGCCCGCGTCCTCGAGGAACAGGCCGCGACGGGCGGAGTCCCGCGGGCCGCCGCCGAGGCCGAGGAGATCTGCCGCACGATCACCTCGACGACCACCGCCCGACCGCACATCGTGCAGAGCGCGGCCGGCGCCCTCGCCAGGGCCGCGATGGCCCGGGGGGACGCCGCGGCCGCGCTGGCCGCCGTGGAACAGGCCGTCGCCCAGATTCCGTTGATCGCTCCGCGGGATCTGGCACGGCGGGACCGGCAGCACCTCCTCCAGGGGACGGCGGGACTGGCCAACACCGCCGCCGAGGCGGCCGTGGCCGCGGGCAGGCCCGAGCGCGCCGTCGAACTGCTCGAACAGTGCCGCGGCCGGCTCCACGCCGAAGTACTGCCCGGCCCGGACGACGAGATCGAGGCACTGCGGCGCAGCCACCCGGCGCTGGCCCTGGAGTACGAGAAACTGCGCGCCGCGTCCGTACGGGAGCCGGCGGCGCCGCTCCCCGGCTCCGGGCAGGCCGAGGAGCGCTACCGCCGCGGTGCGCGGTGGACCGCCCTCCTGGAGCGCATCCGCTCCCTGCCCGGCCACGAGGGGTTCCTGCGGCCGCCCGCCATCGGCCTGCTGGCCCGGGAGGCCGAGCCGGGGCCCGTCGTCTTCGTGTACACCGGTCCGCGGCGGTCCGACGCGCTCGTCCTGCGTCCGGGCACCGCCCCGGGGCACCACGTGGAGGTCGTGCCGCTGCCGTTGCTGGTCGCCGAGGAGGCCCTGGCCCGGATGGCGGGCCTTCCCGAGGTGGTCGGCGCGGCGGCCGACGCCGCCGGCTTCGGCGCCCGCGAGCAGGCGCAGGAGGACCTGCACGGGCTGCTGGAGTGGCTGTGGGACGCCATCGCCGCGCCGGTACTCGACCACCTCGGCATCGACGGCTCCCTTCCGGAAGGGGGGCCGCCGCGGATCTGGTGGTGCCCGGTGGGCTTCCTGGCCCGGCTGCCGCTCCAGGCCGCCGGGCGGCACCGCGCACCGCGTACAGCGGACCGGCTGCCGCCGACCCTGCTGGACCGGACGGTGTCCTCCACGACCACCACGCTCCGCGCCCTGGGCCATTCGCGCTCCCGGGTGCGGGCCCGGCGGAACCCCGGCGGGCCGGTGCCGGCCACGCTCGTCGTGGCCATGCCCCGGACGCCCGGGGCGGAACCGCTGTCCCAGGCCGCCGCCGAGGCGGACATCACCCGCGGACTGCTCGAGCCCCACGGGGCGGTCACCACACTGATCGGCGCCCAGGCCACGGCCTCCGCCGTACGCGCCCGGCTCCTGCACCACGGCCTGGCGCACTTCGTCTGCCACGGCGTGGGCGACCCGGCCGACCCCTCGCGGGGCCGGCTGCTCCTGGCCGACCACCAGAGCCGGCCGCTGTCCGTCTCGGAGATCGCCGGACTCAGGCTGGAGCAGGCCGAGTTGGTCTATCTGTCGGCCTGCGGAACGGCGGTCACCAGCCCGCGCCTCGCCGACGAGGCCGTCCACATCGCGGCCGCGTTCCAGCTGTCCGGCTACCCGCACGCCATCGGTACGCTCTGGCCGGTCGTCGACCGTGCCGCCGCGGCCGTCGCCGAGGGCTTCTACCTCCGGCTGACCGACGGGGGCACGCGGCCCGCGGACACGGCGGACGCGGCCCGCGCCCTGAACGAGACGCTGCGGGACCTGCGCGACCGCTATCCCCTGGTCCCCACCCGCTGGGCCGCGCACCTCCACGTGGGGGCGTGAGCGGCCGGGGGCCGGGGCACCGGGTCAGTGCGTGTGTGCGCTCCAGCGGTACTTCCCGCCGCCGACCCACCGGACCTCGTCCGGGTCGTCGAGGTCGTGCACCGTGATGCCGTTGGCCGCCGCGGTCAGCAGCACGTCCGTCATGGACCGGGCGGTGCCGACGAACTCACCGTCGATCTCGACGATGCGGAACGGCGCGTCACCGGGGTTCACGGCGAGTACCGTGACCCGCGCCGCGGAGATGTAGGGACTCGCGCTTTCGGTCATGCGCAGCTCGCCTCCACTTCATGACCGGGGCACCGGGAAACGGCCCCGCACCGGCGATCCACAGGGCACCTGCCCGGTCAGGGGCGTCTCATTCACTCCGGGCCGCGCCGGCCGCGCAGGCCGGGCACAGTCCGCGGTAGGTGACCTCGACCCCGGAGACCGTGAAGCCGAACCGCTCCTCCGCCGCGAGGCCGGCCAGCGGATCTCCGGCCGGGTGCACGTCGCGGATGAGGCCGCAGGCCGAGCAGACCAGGTGCTGGTGCGGGTGGTGCGCGTTGGGGTCGTAGCGCTTGGCGCGGCCGTCGGTGGAGACCTCGAGGACCTCGCCGAGGGTGACCAGTTCGCCCAGGGTGTTGTAGACGGTCGCGCGGGAGATCTCGGGCAGCAGCCGGGCCGCCCGGGCGTGCACCTCGTCGGCCGTGAGGTGCACGTGTTCGCCGTCGAGGACCTCCGCGACGACACGCCGCTGGGAGGTCATGCGCCAGCGGCGCCCTCGCAGTCTCTCCAGCAGGTCACTCATGTTCGGCTCACAGTTCGGGCTCGGCGGGATGACCGAAGTCTACCGGCACGCCTTCGGCCGAGGCGGTCTGCGGTGCGCAACCATAACGGACGCCGACTTAGGACAGACAGCCTCAAAACGGAATGCAGCCAGCAGAGGGAAACCCCGAGACAGGAAGAAGGACGTACGTGTCCGGCAGCGAAAGCGAAAACCCAGCGATCCCCTCCCCGGCCCCGGCGGCGCCCCAGCCCAGGACGAACCGGGACTGGTGGCCGAACCAGCTGGACCTCCAGGTTCTCCACCAGCATTCGGACCAGGCCAACCCGATGGGCGGGGACTTCGACTATGCGGCGGAGTTCGCGGCCCTCGACGTCGACGCGCTGAAGCGGGACGTCTTCGAGGTGATGACGGCCTCGCAGGACTGGTGGCCCGCCGACTACGGCCACTACGGGCCGCTCTTCATCCGGATGAGCTGGCACGCCGCGGGAACGTACCGGATCGCCGACGGCCGGGGCGGTGGCGGCTCCGGCGCGCAGCGCTTCGCCCCCCTCAACAGCTGGCCCGACAACGCGAGCCTGGACAAGGCGCGCCGTCTGCTCTGGCCGGTCAAGCAGAAGTACGGCCGGAAGATCTCATGGGCCGACCTTCTGGTGTTCGCCGGCAACTGCGCCATGGAATCCATGGGTTTCAAGACCTTCGGATTCGGCTTCGGCCGGGAGGACATCTGGGAGCCGGAGGAGATCTTCTGGGGGCCGGAGGACACCTGGCTCGGCGATGAGCGTTACACGGGCGACCGGGAACTGACCGGTCCCTTCGGAGCCGTGCAGATGGGCCTGATCTACGTCAATCCGGAAGGCCCCAACGGAAACCCGGACCCGCTCTCCGCCGCCAGGGACATTCGCGAGACGTTCGCGCGCATGGCGATGAACGACGAGGAGACCGTCGCGCTGATCGTCGGCGGGCACACCTTCGGCAAGTGCCACGGCGCGGTCGATCCCGAGTACATCGGTCCGGAGCCCGAGGCCGGCCCGGTCGAGCAGCAGGGCCTCGGCTGGCACAACTCGTACGGCGCCGGCAGCGGTGTCGACGCGATCACGAGCGGTCTCGAGGGCGCGTGGACGACCGAGCCGACCAAGTGGGACAACGGGTTCCTGGACAACCTGTACCGCTACGACTGGGAGCTGACGAGGAGCCCGGCCGGTGCGCAGCAGTGGACCCCGAAGGACCCGTCGGCCCGGGGCACGGTGCCCGACGCCCACGACCCGTCGAAGCGGCACGCTCCGATCATGCTGACGACGGACCTCTCGCTGAAGCTGGATCCGGTCTACGGGCCCATCTCGAAGGGCTTCCACGAGAACCCGGCCAGGCTCGCGGAGGCGTTCGCCAAGGCCTGGTACAAGCTGCTGCACCGCGACATGGGGCCCCTCTCCCGCTACCTCGGACCGTGGATCCCGGAGCCGCAGCTGTGGCAGGACCCGGTCCCCGCGGTCGATCACGAGCTGGTGGGGGGCGCGGAGACCGCCGACCTCAAGGCCCGGATCCTCGCCTCGGGGCTGTCCCTGTCCCAGCTGGCCGGCACCGCGTGGGCGGCGGCGGCGAGTTTCCGCGGCACCGACAAGCGGGGCGGGGCCAACGGGGCCCGGATCCGTCTCGCGCCGCAGAAGGACTGGGCGGTCAACGCCTCGCCCGAGGTGGCCGAGACCGTGCGGACCCTCGACGGGATCCGGGAGGAGTTCAACGGATCGCAGAGCGGCGGGAAGAAGGTCTCGCTCGCCGACCTGATCGTCCTGGGCGGGTGCGCGGCCGTCGAGCGGGCCGCGAAGAACGCCGGGCACGACGTCACGGTCCCGTTCGCGCCGGGCCGCACGGACGCCTCGCAGGAGCAGACGGACGTGGAGTCGTTCTCCGTGCTGGAACCGCGGGCAGACGGTTTCCGCAACTACCTTCCGGCGGGTGAGAAGTTGTCGCCGGAGACGCTCCTGCTGGACCGCGCCAACATGCTGACGCTGACCGTGCCCGAGATGACGGTCCTCATCGGCGGCATGCGGGCCCTGAACACCGGATTCAAGCAGTCCCCGCACGGTGTCCTCACCCGCCGGCCGGAGGCACTGACCAACGACTTCTTCGTCAACCTGCTCGACATGGGCACGGAGTGGAAGGCGTCGGCCTCGGCCGAGAACGTGTTCGAGGGCCTGGAGCCCGCCTCGGGCCAGCTCAAGTGGACCGCCACCGCGGTCGACCTCGTCTTCGGTTCGAACTCCCAGCTCCGGGCCGTCTCGGAGGTCTACGCGTCCCAGGACGCGGGAGAGAAGTTCGTGGCGGATTTCGTGGCGGCGTGGGACAAGGTCATGACCCTGGACCGGTTCGACCTCGTCTGAGTCCGGCGTCCCGGCCGGCTGCCACCGGCCGGCCGGGGCCGGCGGCGTCGCATGAACGGGCGGAGCGGGGGCAGCCGCCCCGTAGGCCGGAACCCCGGCAGAGGAGGCGAAGGGTATGGCAGGCGCGGCGAAGGAACAGGACGTCGTCGAGGTGATCCTCAAGGACCACCGCACCATGGAGGAGCTGTTCCGCCGCATGCGGAGCATCGAGGCGGACCGCGCGGGAGCACGGGAGAAGTTCGCGGCCCTGCTCATCGCGCACGGAGAGGCGGAGGAGAACGAGGTCTACGGAGCGCTCAAGCGCTTCAAGGACGTCGACAACGAGGAAGTGGAGCACGGCGAGGAGGAGCACGCCGAGGGCAACGAGGCGCTGCTGGCGCTGCTGGAAGTGGACGACGTCGGCTCCGACGAGTGGGACTCGCGGCTGGAGGATCTGGTCAAGGCGGTCTCCCACCACCTGGACGAGGAGGAGCGGACGATCCTCAACGGGGCCCGGGAAGGCGTCCCCGACGAGCGTCGGGCCGAGCTGGGCGCGGCCTTCCTGCGGGAGCGCGAGAAACAGCTCGCGTCGGGCTGCGGCAGCATCGAGAACGTGCGCAGGATCGTGGGGAAGGGCTGACGGCTGACCGGCGGCCCGGGACTCCCGGCGGCGGCTTCTGGAGGCGCCTTCAGAACGCGTTGCGGCGCCGCAGTCCCATCGGGCGGCCGTCCGGGTCGACCAGGACGTGGTGCAGCGGGGTCGCGAGCAGCCTCTTCGGCGTGGGCAGGTCCGGTGGGACGTACCGGCGCAGCCGGCCGGGCGGGCGCGGCCCGCGGCCGCCGTCCTCGTGCCAGGCGTCCAGGGCGGCGGCGGTCTCCGCGAACCGGTCGAACGCGCTCACCGGGTCGCACAGGGGGTCCCGTGCCCGCCGGTCCGCGCGGTCCGGGGCTTCCGCGTCCAGGTGCTCGCGCATGAGCTCCAGGCGCAGTTCGCGGGCGAAGACGCGGGCGCCGTCGCCGAGCCCGCCCGGGTCGGCCGGCTCGCGGGGGTCGCGGCTCTGGTCGAGCACGGCGCAGCTGAGTTCCGAATCGTGGGTCCACGAGCGGAGGTTGATGTTGTCGGAGCCCACGGAGGCCCACACGTCGTCGATGACGCACACCTTGGCGTGCACGTAGACGGGGGTTCCTGCACGGTTCTCCAGGCCGTACACCGCGACGCGGTCGCCGCCGGCGCGGCGCAGTTCGTCCAGGGCGGTGATCCGCCCGATCAGGTTCATCGGCAGGGTGAGCCGGCCGTCCTGCTCGGGGACCAGCGGGATGACCCCGATCAGCCGCAGCCGCCGGTTCACGCTCAGCGCCTGCGCGAAGGACTCGACCACCCGCGGGGACCACAGGTACTGGTCTTCGAGGTAGACCAGGGCGCGGGCCCGCCGCAGTGCTTTGAGGTAGCCCCGCGCGATGCTGCGCTCGCCGTCGGGTGCGAACGGGTATCCGTGGAGCAGGCGGTTCGGATACGTGCGCAGCACCTGCACGGTGTGCGGGCCGCGGGGCCGGGGATCGGCGGCCTGCGGGGGCAGGGGGTCCGCGCTGGTGTCCTCGCGGTGCAGGAGCTCCTGGAGGCGGACGAGGGGGCTGCGGCCGAGCGGCGCCGGGTCCTGCCAGCGTTCGCGGAAGACGGTTTCGACGTCGCCGACGGCCGGTCCCCGCAG
The DNA here is from genome assembly GCF_052244475.1 of Streptomyces sp. IBSNAI002. Lineage (NCBI taxonomy): Bacteria > Bacillati > Actinomycetota > Actinomycetes > Kitasatosporales > Streptomycetaceae > Streptomyces > Streptomyces sp. IBSNAI002. Next base: position 509,743 of record NZ_JBQPXG010000002.1, read on the forward strand.
CGCGAGCTGGACGTCGTGCCACGGCGGGTGCGGGCCGTACGCGGCGGCCATGGGCAGCGACTGGCGGTCTCCCCGGTGGGTGGCGTCGTCGTTGCGGTTGTGGCAGAGGTCGATGCCGCCGACGTACGCGACGTCCAGCTCCGGGCGGCCCGGGTGGCGCAGGACGACCAGCTTCTGGTGATGTGACCCGCCGGGCCGCACCCGCAGGTCGAGCAGGCATTCGCCGCCGGCTTCGGCGATCTCCTCGCCGAGGTGGCGGTTCTCCTGTTCGCTGAAGCGGAGGCCGTCCAGGTGCGAACGCCACAGCAGCCCCTTGACGACGACACCGCGCTCCGCCGCCCGGCTCAGGACGGTGCCGATCTCGGTACCGGGCCCGGCGAGCCGCTCGTCGGGGTCGCCTCGCCAGTCGGTGAACAGCAGCAGGTCGCCCGCGCGCATCGCGCGGATCCGGGCCAGGAGCTCGGCGAAGTACGCGGCGCCGTGGACCAGGGCACGTGCGCGGTTCCCCCCGGTCCAGGCCGAGCCGTCCGGGTGGCGCTCGTCGAGGCGCGTCGCGGGGTTGCCCCGTTCACCCGCGGTGAGCAGCCAGTCCGCGCGCGTCACGGTGTCGTCCTCGGGGCCGGCGGGCCCGGTGGGTCCGCGAACGGGCTGTGGTCGAGCCCGGCCAGCAGGTCGGCCGGGTGGCGGTACACCGCACGGGCCCCCGCCTCTTCGAGGTCGTGGCGGGGGATCCCGCCGCTCAGCAGGCCGACGCAGGTGACCCCGGCGCGGCTGGCGGCCTCCATGTCCCACACGGTGTCGCCGACGAAGACGGCCTCGTGCCGCGCCGCGTCGGCGAAGCCGAGGCCGCGGATCACCGGTTCCGGAGCCGGTTTCCCCTCGTTGACGTCGTCGGCGCTGGTGGCGGCGGTGATGACGTCGTCGGCGTCGATGGCCTTCCTCAGCGCGGCGAGCTCGGCGCCGCTCGCGGAAGTGACCAGGACGACCCGCCAGCCCCGGCGGTCGAGCGCGCGCAGCAGTGCGGCGGCGGAGTCGAGGCCGGGCAACCGGTCGAAGTAGGTGCCGTAGAGGGTGTCGTGCGCCGCGCCGAGCGCGTCGTCCCCGCCCGGGTCCCGGTCGTCGCCGAGCAGCCGGGCGAGCAGGTCCCCGCCCGGAAGGCCGATCGCCCGGTGTATGTCGTGCGTCGCCACCCGGTGGCCCGCCTGCCGCAGCGCCTCCCACCAGCAGGCGACGTGCAGGTGGTTGGTGTCGGCGAGGGTGCCGTCGACGTCGAACAGCGCGGCGCGGTTCATCTCCGCCTCCAGGGTGTCGTCCGCGGCCCGGCTCACAGGGGAACCTTGGTCCGCGGGCGGGCTCACGCCCGGCGTCTACCCGCCGGACCCGCGCCCACTCCCCCGCCGCGCCGACGGGGTTTCGGAGCGTACGAAACGGTTAGGCGCCTGCCATGACGGCCGGGCCCCGGTCGAGCCCGGCAGGGCCCCCGGCCCGTCCCGGGCGCGCACGGCGTGCCCGCCGTGAGTGAGCGAGGCCCCGATGACCAGTCATCCTCCCGCCCCGGGGGGTCTGCCTCCCCCGGAGAGCCTCAGCCCGCCGGCCCTGTCCGGCGGCCGGCTGCCGAAGGACCACACGCAGGCGATCCTGGAGGTCACCAAGCACGTGGCGGCGCTGCTCAAGCAGTCCGGGCAGCCCTTCGCCCTGGCCGGCAGCGTGGCCGCGTACGCGCACGGGGTGCCGGCCCGCTTCCAGCACGACACCGACTTCTGCGTGCGGCACGAGGACGCCGACGCGGTGATCCAGGCGCTGGAGGCCGGCGGGATATCCCTGCGCAGGGCGCCGGAGGACTGGCTGGTCAAGGGCAGCTCGGGCGGGGAGGACATCGATCTGATCTTCGAGCTCGCCCGGAAGCCGGTCAGCACCGAGCTCCTCGACCGGGCGGCCGTGAAGTCGGTGGACTCCGTGTGGATGCCGGTGCTCTCCCCGACCGACCTCATGGACAGCCGCCTGGCCGCGCTGTGCGAGCACTACTGCGACTTCGGCGACCTGCTGCCCATGGCCCGGATGCTGAGGGAGCAGATCGACTGGGACCGGCTCGACCGGACCCACCGGGCCGACCCCCTGCCCGACGCCTTCCTGTACCTCCTGGAACGGCTGCGCGTCATCGACTCCCGGGAGGCGGCGCCATGACCTCGCCCGACAGCGTCGAGTACATCGAGTACCGCGTGGAGCGCCTTCGCGGCCGCCTGGCGCGGGAGGACGTCTCCGAGCTCGGCGTACGCGTAGAAGTGCGCGGGGCCGGGGCGTTGGTCAGGGGGCACGTCTCGGGGGCGGACACCCGGGCGGCCGTCCTGCGCATCGCGGCGCAGGAACTGGCGGGCGTGGACTGGCAGGAGGATCTCACCGTGAACCGTGCGGGGCCTCCCGACCATGCCGAGGAGCTGTCGTGATCCGCGTCGCGGCCGTGGGCGACATCCACCTCGGTCCCGGCAGCGCGGGCATGCTGCGCCCGGCCTTCGACACGCTCGGCGACTGCGCGGACCTGCTGCTGCTGGCCGGGGACCTGACCCGGCACGGCACGCCGGAGGAGGGGCGGGTGGTGGCCCGCGAGGTGTCCGGGCTGCCGCTGCCCGTGGTCGCCGTCCTCGGCAACCACGACTACCAGAGCGATCAACAGGACCTCGTCGTCCGGGAGCTGGCCGCGGAGGGCGTCCACGTCCTGGAGGGCGAGGGCGTGGTCCTCGACATCGGCGGTACGAGGGTCGGTGTCGCGGGGACCAAGGGGTTCTGCGGAGGCTTCGCGGGGCGCAGCGCGAGCGAGTTCGGCGAACCGGAGATGAAGGCCTTCGTCCGCTACACCCGGACCTGCGCGGAGGGGCTCGGCCGGGCATTGCGGGAGCTGAGCGCCGACGGCAGTGTGCTGCGGATCGCGCTGACGCACTTCTCGCCGGTGCCGGACACGCTCGCGGGCGAGCCGCTGGAGATCTATCCGTTCCTCGGGAGCTACCTCCTGGCCGAGGCCGTGGACGAGGCGGGCGCCGACCTCGCCGTCCACGGGCACGCCCACCTCGGCACGGAACACGGCATGACGGCGGGCGGGGTGCGGGTCCGCAACGTCGCCATGCCCGTGATCGACCGCGCCTTCGCCCTCTACCACCTGACGGTGCCGCCGGTTTGAGCGGGCCGGATGAGGGCAGGCGCGGAGGCGTCGAACACCGGAACAACGGAGACGGCCTGCGGAGGATTCCATGTCCACCAGCACACTTCTCGCCGTCCTGATCCCGGTCGTCGTCGTACTGGTCCTCGCCGGCATCGCCGCGTGGATGTACCAGCGGCGGCGCCGGCTGCAGGAGCGGTTCGGTCCGGAATACGAGCGGACCGTGGAACACACCGGCAGCAAGCACGCTGCCGACGCCGAGCTGCGGGACCGCGAGGCCCGGCACGACAACCTCGACATCAGGGAACTCCCCGCGGCGGAGCGGCACCGCTACGCCGACGCGTGGACCAGCGTCCAGCAGCGCTTCGTCGACCGGCCGGAAGGCGCGGTCGCGCAGGCGGACGAGCTGGTCACCCGCCTGATGCGGGACCGCGGCTACCCCACCGAGGGATACGAGCAGCAGGTGCGCGAACTGTCCGTCGAACACGGGCGGACCCTGGAGCACTACCGCGCAGCGCACGAGGTCAACATCCGCAGCAGCAGCGGGCAGGCAACCACGGAGGAGTTGCGCGGTGCCATGGTGCACTACCGCGCGCTCTTCGACGAACTGGTCGGGACGACGAGGTGACCCGAAATGCAGAGGGACGACGAACAGCGGAGCGACGAGCAGCGCTTGACCACGGAACAGCTGGCCCACCCCGGGGGCGGCGGGCAACCGCCGCTGTACCCGGGTGAGGCGACCGCCGGCGACGTGCGGGAGGAGGACCGCGACGAGATGCGGCGAGAGGCGGACGTCACCGACGCGGAGGAGACCGCGTACGGGGAGACCGCGTACGGGGAGACCGCGTACGGGGAGGGCACGGCCGGGGAGCGGTCCGCGTCAGTCCCTGCGGAGACGGCGGCGGACGAATCGCTGCTCCCGGCGCAGGAGGCCGAGGGGTACCAGAAGACCTGGGGCGAGATCCAGGCCCGGTTCGTGGACGACCCGCAGGGTGCGGTGCGCGACGCCGACGGCCTGGTCGCCGAGGTCATGCAGACCCTCGCCGCGACCTTCTCCGACCACAAGAGGGACCTGGAGAGCCAGTGGCAGCAGGGCGAACAGGTGGCCACCGAGGACCTGCGGCTGGCCCTGCAACGCTACCGGTCCTTCTTCGGCCGGCTGCTGCGGACCTGACATGAGGTTCGGCGGGCCGCCACGGGGCAGGCGCCGGGCATGACGTTCGAGCATCCGGCGAAGAAGGGCGGACCAGGGCGACTCGGCCGCTTCGAGAAGCTGGCCGAGCTCGCCTCCAACTTCACGAGCTCCGCGCTCTTCTCCTTCCTGTGTCTCCTGTTGGTGGCGGGATTCCTCACCGTGCACCTGCTCCACCTGCCGACGACCTGGCAGCTCCTGGCCGGGGACGCCATGGCAGCGGTGTCCCTGCTGCTGCTCGCCCTGCTGAAGAACTCGGAGCGCCGGGCCGAGCACGCGATCCAGCGCAAGCTGGACGCCATCGCCGCCGCCCTCCTGGAACAGCAGGAGGGCGGCCGGGGCAAGGCGCAGCGGGACCTGGAGAAGGCCATCGGGATCGAGGAGCAGGAGTAGGCGAGGAGGAAGAGGCGAGGGGCGGGAATGGCCGGGAACGGTTCAGCTGTCGGGTTCGGCGGCCGCGATGGCCGCGAGGGCCGACCCCGGGTCCCGTTCCACCGTGAGATCGCCCAGGGTGACGACGCCGACGAGCTCCCCGTCCGCCGTCTGGACGGGGAGCCGTCGCAGTGCGTGCCGGCGCATGAGGTCCATGGCCTGGTCGACGCCGTCGTCGGGCCTGACGGTGACCGGTCCCGTGCTGCAGATCGCGTACACGGTCGTGTCGGCGGGGTCCCGGTTCTCGGCCATGCCGCGAATGACCAGGTCCCGGTCGGTCACGATGCCGCGCAGCCGGCCCTCGTCGACGATGAGGACGTCCCCGATGGAGGCGTCCCGCATCACCCGTGCGGCTTCTGCCAGCGACGTCAGTCTTTCGACGGTCACCGGATTCTCGGTCATCACCTCGTGGACGCGTCGGGTCATGGCTCCTCCCGCTGCTGGAAGCGAAGCGGTTCCTGCCGGGCGCCTACCCGCCCCGCCGCTCGGTAAGCGCCTGCTCGGAAGGGGGGTGCCATTCCGCGAGGAGGATCGTCGCGTCGTCCTTGAGGTGGCCGTGGTGGTGGTCGAGGATGGCCCGCACCAGGCGGCGCAGGGCTTCGGGGGCGGCCTCTCCGGCGGCGGTGGCCCGTACGACCGTGTCGATCAGGCGTTCTTCGCCGAACTGCTCGCCGGTCTCCGAGCGGGCTTCGGTGACGCCGTCGGTGTGGATCAGGATCCGGTCGCCGGGCTCCAGCTGGGCGTGGTGGACGGTGCTCCGTACGCGCGGGGCGTGGCGGGGGCTGATGCCGAGCGGGAGCTGCACCTCGCGGTGGAGCGCGTCGGCCACGACGTGGTGGCCGCGGATGAGGAGCGGTACGGGGTGGCCGCAGTTGACCCAGGCGAGGCCGCCCGTCTGCGTGTCGAGGTCGGCGAAGACTCCGGTGAGCAGCCGGTCGGGCAGCCACTGGCGCAGGGCGTCGTCCACCGTCGCGGTGATGTCGGTGAGGTCGCCCCCGGCGCGCCGGGCGGACCGGCAGCCCGCCAGCGCCACCGCCGCGCACAGCCCCGAGGCCAGATCGTGCCCCATGGCGTCGAGGACCGTCATGTGCAGGGTGTCGGCGGTGAGGCCGTGGTCGAAGGCGTCGCCGCCGATCTCGTACGCGGGCTCCAGTACCGCGCTGGAGGTGACGTCGTGCGTGCCGATGGTCCGCGGCGGCATGAAGGCCCAGGCCATCTCGGCCTGGAGGCTCATGGGTTGCGTGCGGACGGTGTGCAGGATGGTGTCGCCGAACCCGGCCTTCGACATGACGATCTTCGCGACCAGCGCCGCGAGCGCCCGGCACTGGTCGAGTCTGGCGGCGTCCAGCGACGGGGCGGTCAGCCGCAGTACGCCGATCCGCTCCACGCCGTCCACGAGCGGGATCCACATCACCAGCTCGGGCCCGGACGTCAGTTGTGTGGCTCCGGTCCGGTACGCCCAGCCGGCGAGGGTGCCGTCCACCGGGAGGCACTCCCCTCCGGCACGGGCGGCCGGCCCGCGCGCGCCGGGGGCCGCCGGCCGGCCTGCGGCGTGCCCTTGCGCCCGTGCTTCTGCCCGCCCTTCGGCGAGGGGGGTGAGCGTTCCCTGCTGGAGGTCCGCGAGGAAGATCACCGCGTCGAGCAGCCCCAGCTCCCGGACGGCGTCCTGCACCACCTCGGGCAGCTCACCGGGGGCGGCTCGCTGGGACACCTCCAGGAGCGGACCCAGCGGGTTCGCGGCTTCCACACCCTCCACGACGGGTCACCCGTCGGGGCCGTCACCAGTAGTGGCGTCGGCCGCCGACCGCGTGCCCGACCGAACCCAGGATCCACAGGACGGCGCCCACGACGACCAGGACGATGCCGATGGTCCACAGGATGCCGATGCCGGTCAGCCAACCGACGAGCAGCAAGATGATTCCAAGGACGAGCATGATGTCCCTCAATCCCGCGGAAGGCTGCGGAACGATTTGCCCCGCAGCAGGGCCGCAGACGGCGTCTACCCGCCTGCGCGGCCGTTATCGGCGGAAGTCCGGAAAGTTTGGGACGCCCGGAACCGGTTAGACGCTGCGAAGGACCGATTCCAAGCCGATGGGAGTGACATCGTGTCGGGCGAAGAGAAGATGCGGGCCAAGAAGGAACAGGCGACGGGCAAGGCCAAGGAAGCCGTGGGCCGTGCCGTCGGCAATGAACGCCTCACCGCCAAGGGACGCGCCGAGCAGGCCAAGGGCGACGCCCGCGGGGCCAAGGAGAAGATCAAGGACACGATCAAGGACACCATGGACAAGTAGCGCGGGCGAAGGCCGTCTCCGGACAGGTGTCCGGAGACGGCCTTCGTGCGGCGCGCCGTTCGGACAGGTCGTGCGCTTGCCCGACCGGGGGAACGCGGAGTGTCGGTGCCGGCCCGGAACCGCGCCGTCCGGCACGGTGGGGCCCAGTCCGGCCGTCCGCGCGCGACGGCGCCCAGGGCCACCTGTGAGGGGTTCGCATGGCCGAGAACGACGCCTCCCGCACCAGCCGCCGTGCCGTCCTGCTGGCCGCCGGATCGGCCGGGGCCGCCCTGCTGACCTCGGCCTGCGCCGGCCCGGCCGGCACCCGGGGAGCGGCCGGGCAGCCGTCGGCCCCGGCCTCCCCGCCCCGGCCGGCGGGCAGCAGCAGCAGCAGCAGCAGCAACAACAGCAGCCCATCCTGTGTCCTCACCACCGAAGCGGGGGCGGGCCCCTACTACCTGGACCTGGACCGGGTGCGGTCGGACATCACCGAGGGCCGGGGCGGGCTGCCGTTCCGGCTGGACCTGACGGTGGTGCGGGTCTCGGAGGGCTGCCGACCGGTCGAGGCCGCCGCCGTCGACGTGTGGCAGGCCGACGCCTCGGGCACCTACTCCACCGGCGGGGCCACCTTCCTGCGCGGCACGCAGGTCACCGACGCCGCCGGCCGGTGCGTGTTCCGGACGATCGTGCCCGGCTGGTACGCGGGGCTGGCCCCGCACATCCACTTCAAGGTGCGCCCGGACACCCGTACCGAGACGACCTCTCAGTTCTTCTTCCCCGAAGACCTCCTGCTGAAGGTGTACGCGGGCCAGCCCTACGCCCGCCGCTCGGCGCCCGAGCACCCCAACGGCCGGGACAGCCGCTACAACTCCACCGGGGCCACCATGACCCTGGCCCCCACGCCCGACGGCAACGGCTACCGCGCCGCGTACACCGTGGGAATCGCCTGACGGCAGGGTACTTGTGGACCGTGCCGTCGTCAGGAGGGCTTGGTCGGCGAGAAGGCCGTGACGGCCGCCTTGTCGTCGCACGCGGCGAACACGCCGTCGTCCATGGCGATCTGGTGCGAGCCCGCGCCGGGCACCCCGAGGACGAGCGTGGGGAAGGCGGCGGGCGTGGCGCCGGATGCGCAGTAGCCGTCGGCCTCGCCCTGGACGTTGACGAAGGTGAGCTTGGTCCAGGCGCGGCCGCCCGGGGCCAGGGACACGGTGGCGGCCGGGCCGCTGTGGGTGACGGTGAGCGGGTGGTTCTTGTCGGGCGAGCCCTGGCCGGCACCGGCGACCGTCGGGAATCCGCGGAGCGTGCACGGCTGCGTCGAGGTGTTGGTGACCGGGACGATGGCGGCCCCCGTCCCCGTGCCGGGCGGCCGGACCTCGGCCTGGTGGGCTTCGGAGACCTCGATCTGGTCGATCGTGCAGGCCTTCGGCCCACCACCCGTACCGCCTCCGGTCGCCGTGGGCGTGGCGGCCGGCGGCGGCCCCGTCGGCAGCGAGGCCACCGGCGGAGCCGACGGCTCGGCGATCGCGCCGTCGGCGCCGGCCGGTGTGCAGCCCGCCATCAGGGCGGAGACCGCCACCATCGCCACCAGCGCCGCCGCGGACCGGCCGACGGCTGTCGTGTACTGCATGGGCGCTCCCGAGGTTCACGACCGGTCCCGCACCGGCACTCGCTGCGGGACACAGCGTCGTGCCCCGCCCGGGTTCCCGGGAGCGCCACGCTGTGGCGGTTCCGTGACGCCACCATGACGTGCGCCCGCGCGTACGCCGGATGGGGCCTCGGTGTCAGTCGCCTCCGCCGCCACCCCCGCACGACGAGCCGCCGCACGACGACCCGCAGCCGCCACCGCCGCCGTCACCGCTCGACGACGATCCGCGCCGGCGCCCCCTCCGCGACTGCTGTCCCGCCCCGCGCACCGCGGCGATGAGCAGCACGAAGAAGACGATCCCCGCGATCACCAGGTACTCCATGTGTCCAGCCCCCCGTTCCGTTCCTTGTGTTCCGTCCTGCCGTGTGAGGGAGATGCCCGCCCCGGCCCGCGCGCCAATCCGGCTTTGAGCAACTCCAGAGCTTCGGCCCCGGGCAGAACCACCCGCACCCCCGCGGGCATCCTGAAGGACATGCCCGTCCCGAGATCCGCCCCCGTACACCGCGCGGCCCACGCCCTGCGCCAGCTGGTCCGTTTCGGCCTGCTCCAGGCCGCGGCCTGCGCGTTCGCCGTGACCCTGCTCGCCGGGGTGGGCGTGTCCGGACTGCTCCCCGAACTGCCCGTGGCCCGCTACGACCTGCTGTTCGGCTACGGGGTGCTGCTGAGCGTGGTCTTCCGCCTGACCGGCTGGGAGCGCGGCCGGGACCTCGTGGTGATCGCCGGCTGCCACCTGCTGGGCCTGGTCTTCGAGTACGTGAAGGTGGCCCTCGGCTCCTGGTCGTATCCGGAGGACGCGGTGCTGAAGTTCGGGGGTGTCCCCCTGTACGGGGGCTTCCTGTACGCGGCGGTCGGCAGCTACATCTGCGCCGTGTGGCGGCTGCTCAGGCTGGAGCTGACGGGCTACCGCCCGGCCGCGACCGCGGTGGCGGCCGGCGCGCTGTACGTGAACTTCATCAGCCACCACTGGCTGCCGGACCTGCGCTGGCCGCTGGCCGCCCTGCTCGTCGCGGTGACCGCCCCCGCCCGGGTGCACTACACGGTGGGCAAGCACTCCTACTGGATGCCGATGCCGCTGAGCTTCGTCCTGATCGGCTTCTTCCTCTGGCTGGCGGAGAACATCGCCACCTACGCCGGCGCCTGGCGGTATCCGTACCAACTGGACGGCTGGGAGCCGGTGTCGCTGCAGAAGTTCGGCGCATGGGCGCTGCTGGTCAGCGTGCTGTGCGTGCTCGGGGCCGCCGTCCACCACCGGACCCGGTCGCGCCGCGCCGGGCTCCGCGTCAGTCTTCGGGGATGACGTTGCCGTCCTCGTCGAGCGTGAGGTGGATGCGGGCGGGGTCCTGGCTGTTGACGTCGGAAGGCCGCGGCCCCTCGGGCCCGTCGGGGCCCCAGCGCAGCAGCCGACGGGTGCGGACGATCTGGTACACGCTGCCCTGGAACTCCAGCCGGTTGACGCGTCCGGCCCGGAGCGTGTCGGCGGCCTCGGCGTACGCGGCCAGCCGCGCGGCAGCTCGGTCGGCCGCGGCCGCGGTCTCGGCGCCGGGTGCCGTGTCGGCGCCGGGTGCGGCCGGGCCGTCCGCGGCGCGGGCACGGGTGCGGGCGTCGGTCTGCGGGGCGGCGTCTTCGGGGATCAGTCCGCGCATCCGCGGCCACATCCAGGTCAGCGCGAAGTCCAGCGACCTGCGGGCGGCGTGCGGCGACTCGTGCGGGCCGCTGACCGGCCTCCAGCCACCGTCGGTCTGCTCCGCCACCGTGAACGTCGCGGGAAGCACCAGCACGTCCGGGTGCGTGTCCAACGCCCGCCTCGAGTCCTCGCGCACGTCTTCGGGGAAGCGTTCGCCCGAGTAGCACAGTTCGCGCAGCGCCAGCTGTTCGGCGGCCTGGGTGGGGGTGACCGGCGCGTCCGGGTCGAGGACCAGGCCGTCGTCGATCTCCGGGCCCTTGGTGGCCCGGTCCCAGTCGGGTACGGGCGGCTCCGGATCGGTCGGGCGCGGCTGTTCGATGCCGCCGGGGCCGGAGGCGGCGTACTCCTCGGCGCGCACGACCCGGTACCGGGTCCCGGCCGCTTCGAGGTCGTCGACCCGCTCGGTCTCCAGCCGGGCCACCGCCGCCAGCAGCGCACGCCGCTCCGCCCGGTCCTGCGCCTCGTCCTTCGCGCGGAACCAGAGGCACGAGTTCAGCGAGTCCCGTGCCTGTTGCGGGCAGCCGGCCGTCACCGCGATCACCATCCGCCACCGCGGCCCGTCCGCGGGCCCCTGCTCGGCCACCCCGAACAGCGGGCCGCGCACGACCACATCGCCCGCCCGGCGCACGGCGTCGACCGCATCGGCCTCCATCGCGGCTTCCACCGGCTCGACCGGCACCCTTACCACCATCGGCCGCGATCCGCCCGGCCCCACTACCCCACGGTCCATGCCCTCATCTTGGCGACCGCGGTGCGAAGCCGTCCCGGATTCGCCGATTCGCCCGCCGGGCGGCGTCCGCGGGGATACGGTCCGGGAGGGGGCTCCCGCCTGCGGGAGCCCCCTCTACGGAAGCGCGTCGGTCACTGCGTCGACGACCATCATCCACATGGGCTGGCCGCCCGTACCGAAGGCCGAGGCGAGGGCGTAGCCGATGGCGGCGTCCGCCGGCCGGGTATCGGCCCCGTCCTTCCATTCGGCGATGACCGTCTCGCCCCCGTCGGAGGAGAAGTCACCCAGGTGCACGCCGTCCCGGGTGAGCCGGCTGCCGGGGACCGAGTCCGGGACCAGCCGGTAGTCCGCCCCGTCGTGGCGGACGTCCACCCGGTACGAGCGCCTGCTCAGCCGGCCCTTGCCCGGGTGCAACCCGGCTTCCCGGCCGTCGACCAGCATGCGGAGCCGGGCCGGGTCGCGCGTGCCGATGGCGATGTGCGGGTCCGCCTCCGCCTCCGGGTCACGCTCCAGGACGACGTGCGGGATCCCCTCCCCCGCCACCTCGATCCGGTTCTGGCCGTCCTGCCGGACGGTGATCCCGCCGAAGCGCGTGTCCTCGATGGGTGCTCGGTCTGCCTCGTTCACACGGCCCCTTCCCTCGGGGACCATTGAGCCACACCCGTCCGGCCGGGCGCCTGGCGGGGCGCGGCCGGGTCAGGTCTGCGCCGCCGTCGCGGCGGGGATGTCGACGCGGGCGGCCCTGCGGGCCGGCCACAGTGAGGCGAGCAGCGCGCCCGCCAGGGCGATGAGCACGCCCAGGGCGAGACGGCCCCAGGGCAGGACGAGCGTGTAGCCGACGACGTTCTCCTGGAGGGTGCGGCTGAGCGCCCAGCCCAGGAACACGCCCAGGGCCGTGCCCAAGGCCGCGCCGAGCCCGCCGAGGATCAGGGCCTCCAGGTGGATCATCCGGGTCACGGCCGTGCGGTCCACACCGAGGGCGCGCAGGGTGCCGATCTCCTTGCGGCGTTCCAGGACGGACATCGCGAGGGTGTTGGCGATGCCCAGCGCGGCGATCGCCAAGGCCATGCTGAGCAGGGCGTAGAACACGTTGAGCTGGTCGCCGATGGGGCCGCTGTCCCCGGCCCGGATCTCCGCCTCGTCGCGGACGGCCAGGACGGGGTTGTCGCCGAGGGCCCGGATGATGCTGCCGCGGGCGGCCGGGCCCGGTCCGCCGTCCGTGGCGACGAGGATCCCGTCGGTGTGCGGGGCGGTGTCGTATCGGGCGACGAGGGAGTCGGGGGCGGTGATGCTCGGCAGCAGGTTGCTCTGCTCGTCCGCCCGGTAGACGGCGCCGATGGTGACGCTGCCGTGCTGCCCGTCCCGGCGCTGGAGCGGGAGGGTCTGGCCGACGTGCCAGCCTGCCGCCTCGGCCTTGAATTCGGCCACGGCGATCCGGCCGTCGGCGAGGCTGTCGAGGGAACCCTCGATCACGTCGTAGCGCAGCAGCCGTCCGATGGTGGCGGGGTTGACGCCGGTGAGTACGGAGGAGGTGCCGGCCAGGCGGTATTCGGTGGACTGGTTGAGCGGGCTGACGGCCGCGCCGGGCAGCTTCTCCAGGGCCGCGGCGGTGGCGGGGGTCATCCGTACGGCGTTCTCAGCGGGCTTCACCAGGTAGTCGGCGGTGAAGTCGTGGGTGGTGGCGCGGTCGAGGTACTGGGTGGCGGAGGCGCCGAGGATGGACAGCCCCGAGGCGAGGGCGAGGGCGATGGCGAGCGCGGCGGCGGTGGCGCCGGTGCGGCGCGGGTCGCGCACGGTGTTGCGGGCGGCGAGGTTCCCGTACACCGGGCTGATGCGGGTCAGCAGCGGCCGGAGCAGTGCCACGAACGGCCGGGACAGCAGCGGGATCAGACCGATCACCCCGGCGAGGGCGAGGACCGCGCCGAGGCCGATGACCATCCGGGCGTCCCGTCCCGCGGTCAGGGCCCCGTACACCGTGGCGGCCGTGCCGGTGAGGACGAGCGCCGCGCCGAGGCCGGTCCGCAGGGAGCCGGCGCGCGCGGGAGGGGTGAGTTCGGCGGCGCTGAGCGCGGCGACGGGCGGGATGGACATGGCCCGGCGGATCGGAAGCCAGCCGGCGATCATGGGCAGGGCCGTGCCGACCAGCAGGGACGTGATCACGGTGCCCGGGGCGAGGACGAGCGGGGCGGCCGGGGTGTCGGCGGCGCCGAAGAGCGTCTGGAGCAGGGCCGCGACCCCGGTGCCGAGGACGAGGCCGGCCGCGGAGGCGGTCGCGCCGACCAGCAGGGTCTCCGTCAGCAGGATGCGCCGCACCTGCTTGCGCGTGGCGCCCACGGCGCGCATCAGGGCCAGTTCCCTGGTGCGCCGGGCGACGAGCATGGTGAAGGTGTTGGAGATGAGGAAGGTGGCGACGAACAGCGCGACCGCGGCGAAGCCCAGCAGGATCTGGCTCATCGTGTCGCTGTCGCTGGTGGCGAGGTTGACCTGGATCCGGGCGAGCTGGGCTCCGGTGGCCGCACTGGTGCCCTGGGGCAGCACCTCTTCGACACGGCTGAGGAGCTGCTGCGCGCCGGTGCCGGGAGCGGCCGTGAGCTCGACGTTCGCGTAGTGGCCGGGCTGGAGGAAGAGCCGCTGGGCGGTGGCGTCGGCGTACAGGGTCAGGCTGCCCTCGGAGGTGCGCGTGGTCCCGACGGTACGGAAGATTCCGCTGAGGGTGTACGAGGAGGCGCCCTGGTTCGTGCCGACGCGCACGGTGTCACCGATGCGGTAGCCGCCCTTCGCGGCGGTGGTCTCGTCGAGGGCGACCGCGTCGTCGGCGGTCGGTCCCGAGCCCTGGGTGAAACGGTAGGCGGGGTCCTTGCCGTCCGCTCCGGGGGCGAAGTTCCCGCCCCGGTGGGACGTGCCGTGGCCGAGCAGCCGGCCCTCGCGGTCGGCGACGGCGGCGAACCCGTCGACGCGGCCCGTGGCGGCGGCGACTCCGGAGACCTTGGCGAGGACGCCCACCGTGCCGGCGTCGATGCCGGCGGGCCCGGCGCCGGCACCGGCGGCGCGGGAGTTCTCTGGGGAGACGCTGACGGCGATGCGTTCATAGCCTTCGGTCACCCGGGCCGTTGCGGCGCGGCTGAGGCTGTCGCCGTAGACGAGGCTGCCGGAGATGAACGTGACGCCGAGCATGACCGCGAACGCGGTCATGAGCAGGCGGGCCTTGTGCGCGAGCACGTTGCGCAGGGCGGTACGGAACATGGGTGTGCGGTTCCTCGGAGGAGGCGGGCTCGGCTGGAGCGAGCCGGTGGCTGGGGGCTGATGGGGCCGGTCGGGGCCGGGGTGCCGGGGGTGCCGGGGGTGCCGGCGGTCAGCTGGGCGGGCGGGTCAGCTGGTGCGGGCCCGGGTGTCGAAGGCCTTCATCCGGTCCAGCACCCGGTCCGCGGCGGGCTGCGTCATCTCGTCGACCAGGCGGCCGTCGGAGAGGAAGACCACGCGGTCGGCGTACCCGGCGGCGACGGGGTCGTGGGTGACCATGACCACGGTCTGGCCCAGCTCCCGTACGGAGTCGCGCAGGAAGCCGAGGATCTCCGCTCCGGCGCGGGAGTCGAGGTTGCCGGTGGGCTCGTCGCCGAAGACGATCGCGGGGCGGGAGACCAGGGCGCGGGCCACCGCGACGCGCTGCTGCTGTCCGCCGGACAGCTGTCCGGGCCGGTGGCCGAGGCGCTGGGAGAGGCCGACCATGGAGACCACGTGGTCCAGCCACTGCCGGTCGGGCCGGCGTCCGGCGATGGTGAGCGGGAGGGTGATGTTCTCCAGCGCGGTCAGCGTCGGCAGCAGGTTGAACGCCTGGAAGACGAAGCCGATCCGGTCCCGGCGCAGCTGGGTCAGCTGCCGGTCGTCCAGCCCGCTCAGTTCGGTGGTGCCGATGCGTACGGATCCGGAGTCGGCCGAGTCGAGCCCGGCGGCGCAGTGCATGAGGGTGGACTTGCCGCAGCCCGAGGGACCCATGATCGCGGTGAACTCGCCTTCCCGGAAGTCGATGCTGACACGGTCCAGGGCGACGACGCGGGTGTCGCCGCTGCCGTAGGCCTTCGACAGGCCGACGGCGGCGGCCGCGATCCCGGACGACGCGTGCCGAGCGTGCGGGCCGAGCGGGTCGGCGGTCACAAGGGGGTCGACGGACACGGGGGACTCCTCTTCGGGTGCCAGTGGGTGCACTCCGAAGGGTGTCCGGGGAACGTATCGGGGCCCTGGGCCACGGTGTATCGGTATCCGCGCCGGTTCGCAGCAGTTGCGTAGGGGGCGTACGTACGGGGGCTGCCGGGCGGCTTGGTCAGCCCGGCAGGCGCAGGGTGGCGACGGCGCCGCCGTCCGGTGCGTTGTCCAGGCGCAGTTCGGCGCCGAGGACCCGGGCCTGGCCCTGGGCGATGGTCAGGCCGAGGCCGTGGCCCGAGCCGCGCTCCTTCGCGCCCGTGTGGAAGCGGCGGGGGCCGTCGATCAGCAGGTCCGCGGGGAATCCGGGGCCGTGGTCGCGGACGACGACCGTACGGCCCTCGACGGTGACCCGCACCGGGGAGGCGCCGTGGCGGTGGGCGTTGACGACGAGGTTGCCGACGATCCGTTCGAGGCGGCGCGGATCGGTCTCCACGGTCACCGCGGGCTCCGCGGCGTCCGCGTTGTCTGTGCAACCGGCGTGCTCGGCGCTCTCTGCGATGCCGGGCGGGTCCGTGCCCCGTGGGCCGGCGACGATGACCTCGGTGTCGAGGCCGGTGCGCGCCACCGCCTCGGCGACGACCGCGGCGAGCGGGACATGGGTGCGGACCGGCTCTTCGGCCCCGGCGTCGAGCCGGGAGATCTCCAGCAGGTCCTCGACCAGGCCGCGCAGGTCGCGCACCCGGGCCCGCAGCAGGTCCTCCGTCTCACCGGACGGCAGCAGGTCCACGGCGGCCAGCAGGCCGCCGACGGGGGTGCGCAGCTCGTGGGCCACGTCCGCGGTGAACCGGCGTTCGGTGCGCAGCCGACGGCTGAGGCTGTCGGCCATGAGGTCCACGGTGGCGGCGATGTCCGCGACCTCGTCGCGCCCCCTGGTGGGCCCGGTACGGGCGTCCAGGTCCCCGGCGGAGATCCGGGTCGCGGTCTCGGACACCCGCCGCAGGCGACGCCCGAGCAGCCCGGCTCCGTAGAACGCCAGGGGCGTGATCGTCGCCAGGGCGATGAGCGAGGCCACCGCCATGGTCTTGTCGAGCCGGTACAGGTCGCGGAAGTCCGCGTGGATGGTGACCCGGACGGCCAGTACGGGGCTGCCCGGGCCGCCGACCCGCTGGGCGCCCCAGACGGTCGGGTCCATGCTCCCGGGGAGGCTTCCGCCGTAGGAGACGTGCCGCTCGCCGTCGGTCGGGTTGCGCAGGGCGAAGGGGAGCTCGGCCGGATCGAGCCGGGCGTCGCTCGGGAGGGTCCCGGTGCGCCGGTAGACGTCCATGGCCGAGGTCACGCCGTCGAAGGCCTGCCGTTCGGCCCGGTAGCGGATCTCGTGCGCGGTCCACACGTGCACCAGCAGGCCCACCACCACCGCGACCAGGCAGGCCGTGGCCGCGGCCAGGGTGGCGATCTTCCAGCGCAGGGGCACGCGGGCCCGCCGCGGCCGGAGCGGGGAGCGCACCGGTCTCAACGCCTGAGCTTGTAGCCGAAGCCGCGGACCGTCTCGATCCGGTCCCGGCCGAGTTTGCCGCGCAGCCGCTGCACGCACAGGTCCACGACCCTGCTGTCGCCGTCCCAGCCGTAGTCCCACACGTCGCGCAGGAGGGTGTGCCGTTCCAGCACGATGCCGGGGCGGGCGGCGAACTGCAGCAGGAGCTTCAGTTCGGTCGGGGTCAGCGCCACCGGGCTTCCGGAGACGAAGACCTCCAGGCCTCCGGTGTCGATGGTCAGGTCCCCGAAGACCAGCACCTCGGCCTCCGAGCCTGCCGGCTGCTCGTGCCCGGGGGCGGGCGCGGGCGTCGGAGCCTGCGCCGGCGCCGGCGCGTAGGTGGCCCGGCGCAGCAGCGAGCGGATGCGGGCCACGAGTACGTAGGTGTCCACGGGCTTGACCACGTAGTCGTCGGCCCCGGCCTCCAGACCGGCGACGACGTCGAGGCCGTCCCCGCGGGCCGACATCATCAGGACGGGCACCAGGCTGGTC
The DNA here is from genome assembly GCF_052244475.1 of Streptomyces sp. IBSNAI002. NCBI lineage: Bacteria > Bacillati > Actinomycetota > Actinomycetes > Kitasatosporales > Streptomycetaceae > Streptomyces > Streptomyces sp. IBSNAI002. Next base: position 527,010 of record NZ_JBQPXG010000002.1, read on the forward strand.
TCCCGGATTCTGCGGCACAGGCCGATCCCGTCGAGGCCGGGCAGCATCACGTCCAGGACCAGCAGGTCGAAGTCCTCTTCGCGGAAGAGCTCGAGGCCCTCCAGTCCGTCGGCCGCGCTCTTCATCCGGTAGCCGTAGCGCTCCAGGGCGACGGTGAAGGACCGGCGCATGAGGTCGTCGTCCTCGACCAGCAGGACGCGGACGGGTCCCGGAGGGGCCGGAGGCGGGGCGGACGGGGACACGGGCGGATGACTCCTGTTCGGTGCGGTCGTGCGACGTGGGCGGTTGCGCGCGTTCTCCCGGTGCGGCGGCCACCTGAAATGAACGATATGCCAGACAGCGGGCGCGGCGACCGCCTCGCGCCCGTCGCACGGATCCGATGGACAACCCAGCGCTCGCCGATACCCGCCCGATACAAACCCGCGGAGCGAGGGGAGGATGCCCCCCGTGCAGATCCGCATCGACGCCGTCGAACTGCCCGGCCTCACCTGCCCTCCAGGGGGTCCCGCCGACGGCGGGGAGCCGGACCACCGCAACGTCCACGTCGCCGTCCAGCGGCGCGACCGCCCGGCCGAGCTCCTCGACCCGCAGCCCGGTGACGCGGCGCGCGCCACCTGGACCCTGGAGTGCACGGCTGCCGCCCCGACCGGGGCAGCGACCGGGACAGGGACCGACGTGAAGGGGCCCTACGTACAGGGACGGCCCGGCGGCAGGTTCGTCTACCTGTCGTGGGGAGCGGTCGACGGCTCGGGCGCCTTCACCATGTTCCGGCGGGCCAAGCTGATGCTCGACGCCGTTCCGGACCAGGTGCTCGGGGCGGCCGTGGGCAGGGGGCTGCTGGTCGGGCGTCTGGGGCTGACGGACGCGTGCGGCAAGCCGCTGTGCGGCCGGGTCGTGCCGCCCCGGATCGTCTGGACCGCGGAATCCGCCGGCTGATCACCCGGATCCGGCCAGCAGGGCGAGGAACCGCTCCGGGGCGGCATCGCCGAAGACCGGCTGGTCCTCGTACAGCGGGACGAAGGAGACCTCGGTGTGCACGGCCACCGCCTCGGCCAGCTTCCGGCGGCCGCCCTCCGGGTGTCGAGCGGAGCGGCCCCCTCACGGCAGCTTTCCGCAACGGGACCGAACCACCGCTCAGGCGCTCCGACGCCCCTCAACCGTGGTGCGGTGTGGGCCGCGCCGGGGTCATCCGCGGGGGGTGACCGGGGTCAGGACTCCGAGGCGGTCTTCGACCGCCTGGGCCGCGTCCAGGCACAGGTCCTCGCGGAAGGCGCGGCCGACGATCTGCACTCCGCAGGGAAGGCCGTCGGCCAGTCCGGTCGGTACGGCCACCGCCGGGACGCCCACGAAGCTGGTCACCGTGCACAGCCGCATGCCCGAGGCCACCCGGTCGCGGCCCGCCCGGTCGCGCGACTCCAGTCCCGGCTCCACCGGCGGCTCGGTGAACGACGGGCCGAGCAGCAGCGGGTACTCGTCGAGGAATCCGGCCCACGAGCGGCGGATGTTCATCCAGGTGCCCATCAGCTTCACGAGGCCGGCCGCGTCGGCCGGCGGGGTCCGCTCCATGGCCATGGCGATGTAGCGGTCGCCGCCCTGGCCGAGCAGGGTGCGCACCGCTGGCCAGGTGGGGGCGAACTCGGTGACGGTGATCCGGCCGTACGCCTCCAGGGCTTCGTCCAGCCTCGGTACGTCCTGCACCTCGCACACCTCGTAGCCGGCGTCGCGCAGGGCGGCGGCCGCGTCCTCGACGGCGCGCCGGACGGTGGGGTGGACGCCGTGCCCGCCGGGGTCCGTCACCACCGCGACCTTCACGGGCCCGGGGAGCGGCTCGGTGTACGCGGGTACCGGCACGGCCCTGGGGTCGCGGGGGTCGGCGCCGGCCAGTACCTCGTACGCCAGCCTCAGGTCGCCGACGGTCCGGGCCAGCGGGCCGTCGGTCACCAGCATCTGGGACGCGGGGCCGGGGTCCTCCGGGCCGAGGACGCGGTGGTCGGCCGGGAAGCGCCCGGTCGTCGGTTTCAGTCCCGCCACACCGTTGAACTGGGCCGGGACGCGGATCGATCCGCCGGAGTCGTTGCCGAGCCCGAGCGCGGCCATGCCGGTGGCGACGGCCACCGCGTCGCCGCCGCTGCTGCCGCCCGGAGTGCGGGTGCCGTCCCAGGGGTTGACGGTGTCGCCGAACAGTTCGCTGCGCGTGTGCATGCCCGCCAGTACGAGCGTGGGGATGTTGGCGTGGCCGATGGGGATGGCTCCGGCCGCGCGCAGGCGGGACACCGGCGGCGCGTCGGCGGATGCCACCAGTGAGCGGAAGCGTTCGACGCCGAACGTGGTCGGCACGCCCTCGACCGGGGTGGTCTCCTTCACCGTGAACGGCACGCCCGCCAGCGGCCCGAGCCTCTCGCCGGCCGCCCCCCGCCGGTCGGTGCGTACGGCGGCCTCGCGCGCGCTCCGCCATGAGCTGCGTGACCGCGTTCACCCGGGGGTTGACCTCGGCGATGCGGTCCAGGTGGCTGTCGACCAGTTCGACGGCCGAGATCTCCGCGCGGCGCACCGCCTCGGCCTGGGCGACGGCCGACAGGCGCCAGAGGGCGTGCCGGTCACCGGTGCCGCCTGCCGGCTCCGCCCCCTGCCCGGTCTGCGCCATGCGCTCCGGCTGGTCCATCCGGTCCGTGTGCTCCGTCTGCTCCATCTGCGGGCCCCCACGTCGTTCCGATGCACTTGCATCGGAACTGTAACCTGGGAATCGATACGAGCGCATCGCATTAAGGCGTGGCGCGTCGGCGGGAGCGTGCGCACAGGGAGGCACCGGGTATGCCCAGGCAGGTGGATCACGAGGGCCGGCGCCGCCTCGTCGCGGAGGCGGTCTGCCGGCTCGCGGACGAACGGGGGCTGGAGGGCGTGACCCTCCGTGACGTCGCGGCGCGGGCGGACGTGTCCATGGGCGCCGTGCAGCGGTGCTTCCGCACCAAGGAAGAGATGCTCGTGTTCGCCCTGGGACACATCGGCGAGCGCATCGGCGAGCGCGTGCGGGCGCGGCTCGTCGGGAGCCCGGCGCAGTCGGCCGCCACGGCGCTGGGCCACGCGGCCACCGAGATCTCGCTGCTGCGCGACGAACACCGGGCCGAGGCCCGGGTCTGGCTCGCGTTCGTCGCGCAGGCCGCGGTCAGCGAGGTTCTCGCCAAGACGCTGAAGGAGAACTACGCGGCCCTGGAGGACGCGTTCACCGGTCTCGTGGCCGAGGCCGGTGCGGACGCCGAGGGGGACGTACCCCTCGACCCGCGCCTGGAGGCCCGTACGCTACTGGCCCTCGCGGACGGGCTCACGGCCCACGTCCTGGTCGGCCACCTCACCCCGCAGGCGGCCGGGGAGGTGCTCCACGCCCACCTGGCCCACCTGTGGGAGCGGACGGCTGGGCGGCGCCGATAAATGCCTCGACACCGGTCGCGGTGATCGGCGACGCTTCGCGCGATGACCAGAACCGACGACACACCGCCCGCGTGGGACGAGCGCACCCAGCTCACCACCTTCCTCGACTACGCGCGGGACACCGCCCGCGCCAAGTGCGACGGCGTCTCCGCGGAGAACGCCAACAAGGCCCTCCTGCCGGGCTCGCCGCTGATGACCATGAGCGGATTGATCAACCACCTCCGCTGGGTCGAGTACTACTGGTTCCAGGTGGTCTTCCTCGGCGAGGAGGACCGGGGCCCCTGGACCGAGGAGGACCCCGACCGCGAAATGCGGATCGCCGTCGACTTCCCGCTCCCGCGGCTGCTCGACGAATACGCCGAACAGAGCGCCCGCTACCGCGAACTCGCCGCCGGGAACGGCCTGGAGGTCCAGGCCAAGCGAGCCGTCCGCAACGGCCTCCACGTCGACCTGCGCTGGATCCTCCTCCACCTCACCGAGGAAACGGCCCGCCACAACGGCCACCTGGACATACTGCGCGAGATGCTCGACGGCACGACCGGCGACTAGGGCCTGGCCCCGGCCAGGCCGCGGCCCGGCTACTTCAGGCCGAGTTCGTCGCAGGCGGGCCTGAGCTTGTCCGTGCAGATCTCGGCGATCGTGTAGACGCCGTCGTCGACCACGGTGGCCTTGACGTTGGCCTTGGTCAGGGCGATGCCCGGGACGAGGACCGAGGGCACGCGCTTGGTGGTCGGGCTGTCGACGAGCTGGTTGATGATCCCGTCGATCCTCTCGCCCTTGGCGAGGGCGACGGCCATCTCCGCGGCGGCCGCGGCCTCGGGGGCGTACCGCTTGTAGACCGTCATGTGCTGCTCGCCCGCGACGATGCGCTGGACTCCGGCGAGTTCGGCGTCCTGGCCGGTGACCGGGGGCAGGGTGGACACGCCGGCCGCCTTGAGGGCGGTGATGATGCCGCCCGCCATGCCGTCGTTGGCCGAGTACACGCCGGCGATCTTGCCCTTGCCGAGCGCCGAGAGGGCGGCCGCCATGTTGGCGTTGGCGTTCTCCGGCTTCCAGTCGACCGTGTCGTACTCCTTGCCGATGTTCACCTTGCCGTCGAGGACGGAGTGCGCGCCGGACTTGAAGAGCTTGGCGTTCGGGTCGGTGACCGAGCCGTTCATCACGACGATCTGGCCGTCCTTGGCCTTGTCGCCCAGCGCCGCCAGCAGCGCCTGGCCCTGGACCTTGCCGACGTCCTCGTTGTCGAAGGAGGTGTAGGCGTCGATCGGGCCCTCGGCGAGGCGGTCGTAGGCCACGACCGGGATGCCAGCCCCCTTGGCCTTCGTGACCGCGCCGGCTATCGCCTTGGAGTCCACCGCGTCGATGACGAGGACGTCCACGTTCTCGGCGATCATCGCGTCGACCTGGGAGCTCTGGGTGGCCGCGTCCTGCTTGGCGTTCGCGTAGACGACCTGGCCCTTGCCGCGCGTGAGCCGGGCGACCTCCTTCTCGATGAGCGGCTTGTCGAACTTCTCGTAGCGCGCGGTCTGGTTCTCCGGGAGCAGCAGGCCGACCTTGATCGCGTCACCTCTGGCAGCGCCCCCGGAGTCGGCGTCGGCGTCCTCCGTGCCGCCGCAGGCGGCGAGCGAGAGGGTGACCGCCGAAACGGCGACCGCAGCCACGGCACGACCCAGATATGCGTTCACGAGATGAACCTCCCTGACGAGGCCGTACCCGTGCGGCCGAAGTAGACGCAGTCAACTGGGCAGCACCACCCTCGTCAAGAAGTGAAGTATTAACGAGATGGCAACGTTGCCATCGCTCTCTGCCGCGCAGCATCTCGCCACTCCGTTCGACTTGTGAAGTGAGCAGATCCCGGGCGGCGGGCCCGCGGAGAACCTCGCCGTTGGCCCAGTCGGGGAAGGTTTCGGCGCGGCCACCGCGATGTCCCGGGCGGCGTGTCGACGGCGGGCCAGTCTCGGACGGACGCAACCCGAGGCCCGGCGGAGGTCTGTGCATGCCCCGAGCTCCCCGTGCTCCCCGTGCTCCCCGAGCGACCCGGGCGCCCCGTCGCCGCCCGTCCGCGTACCTCGTCGCGGCGCTCGCGGGCTGCCTCGTCGGGCTGCTCGGCGGGAGCTTCCGCTGGTGCCTCGAACGGGCCGAGGAGCTGTACGGCTCGCTATTGGCCGCTTCGGAGCGGCTGGGCGGCCCCGCCCTGCTGCTGCCGGTGGCGGTCACGGCGGCGGGCGCCGCGGTCGCCTGCGCGATCGCCCTGAAGGTGCCCTCGGCCGCCGGGAGCGGCATCCAGGACGTCGAGGCCGTGTGGCTGAAGGAACGGACGCCGCAATCGCTGTGGCTGGTGCCGGCCAGGTTCGTGGGCGGTGTCATCGCCATGGGCTCGGGCCTGCTGCTCGGGCGGGAGGGCCCGACCGTGCACATGGGTGCGGTGATCGGGGCGGAGGCGGGGCGCCGTACCCGGATGAGCGCGCCGGACGTCACGCTGCTGCACACCTCGCTGGCGGGGGCCGGACTCGCCGTGGCCTTCACCGCACCGCTCGGCGGCATCCTGTTCGTCTGCGAGGAAGTGACCAAGGTGGTCAGGCCGCGCCTGGTGCTCCTCACGCTGATCGGCACGGCCACGGCCGTCGGGTGCTCCCGGCTCATCGTCGGAAGCCGGCCCGTCTTCCCGGTCCCGGACGTGGCCGACCCCTCCGTCGCGCTCCTGCCCGCCTTCCTGCTGTTCGGCGCGGCGACCGGCGCCCTGGGCGCGGGCTACAACCGTCTCCTCGTCGGCATGCTGGCCTTCTGTGACGGAGTGAGACGGGTCGGACCGGTCGTGCGCGCGGCCGCGATCGGGGCCGTCGTCGGCCTGCTGCTGTGCATCGACCCGCTGCTGGGCGGCGGCGGGGAGCGGGTGAACGAGCGGCTGCTGGGCGGCGACATCCCGGCGGTCGCCGTACTCGCGGGGTACCTCGTGGTCCGGTTCCTCGCCGGTCCTCTCAGCTACGCGACCGGCGCCCCGGGCGGGCTCTTCGCCCCCCTGCTGGCACTGGGGGCACTGTGGGGGGCCTTCGCGCACGGGCTGGCGCTGCCGCTCCTCCCGGACGGGGACTCCGCCGCCGTGGCCTTCGCGGTCACCGGGATGGCGGCGCTGTTCTCCGCAGTGGTCCGGGCGCCGATCACCGGGATCGTGCTCACCGTCGAGATCACGGGGTCCACCGCGCTGCTCGTTCCGCTCCTCCTCGCCTGCTTCGCCGCGACGCTCACCGCCGACCGGATGAAGAGCACGCCGGTCTACGACAGCCTGCGGGAGCGCATGACGGGGCTCCCCTAGGGCCTGTCGTCAAACTCCCGTCGTCGCCCGCGGGGCAGACGGGAGTTTGACGACAGGCCCTAGCCCGGTTCCACGGCGCGCCGCGGCCTGCGGCACCGGCATCCACGCAGGGGACGCACGTGACTCCAGTCACTTCCGGTGACGGATAGGACATGACTTCCGGGGCAGGGGGCATGCGCGGAAATTGCCAGGTCACCGCCGGTCCGCCGGGGTGACGACCCGCAGGTACCCGGAGGTACGGAGCGTCGTGTCGGAGCAGAAGACCATCTACACAGCCGGGACATGGCGTTCCGCGGCCTCTGGAGCGGCCAGGGAGATCCTGGACCCGGCGGACGCCTCCGTCCTGGCCGTGGTCGCGGAGGGCGGTACCGCCGACGTGGACGCGGCCGTGCGCGCCGCACGGGCCGCCTTCGACGGTGGGCCGTGGCCGGGCACCCCGGTCGCCGCGCGTGCGGCGCTGCTGCGCCGCACGGCCGACCTGCTGGAGCGGGACCGCGAGCGCATCGGCCTGCTGGAGAGCCGGGACGCGGGCAAGACGCTGGAAGAGGGACGCGTGGACGTGGACTGCGTCGTCGACGCCTTCCGCTACTTCGCCGACCTCGTCATCGGTGAGGGCGCGGGCCGCGTCGTGGACGCCGGCTCCCCCGACGTCCACAGTGTCGTCGTCCACGAGCCGGTCGGCGTGTGCGCTCTGATCACCCCGTGGAACTACCCCCTGCTCCAGGCGAGCTGGAAGATCGCACCGGCGCTGGCGGCGGGCAACACCTTCGTGCTCAAGCCGAGTGAGATCACTCCGCTGAGCACGGTCGCCCTCGTCGAGCTGCTGGCGGAGGCGGGCCTGCCCGCCGGAGTCGCCAACCTGGTGACCGGAGCCGGTGATCCGGTCGGCGCGCGGCTCGCCGCCCATCCCGACGTGGACCTGGTGTCCTTCACCGGCGGCCTCACCAGCGGTACGAAGGTCATGCGCGCGGCCGCCGACACGGTCAAGAAGGTCGCCCTCGAACTCGGCGGCAAGAACCCCAACGTCGTCTTCGCCGACGCCTGCGCCACCGAGGAGGGCTTCGACACCGCCGTCGACCAGGCCCTCAACGCCGCTTTCATGCACAGCGGCCAGGTGTGCTCGGCCGGCTCGCGCCTGATCCTCGAGGAGTCGCTGCGCGAGCGCTTCGTGGCCGAACTCGCCCGCCGCGCCGAGAAGATCCGCATCGGGCGCGGCACCGACCCGGGTGTCGAGTGCGGCCCGCTGGTGTCCGCCGCCCAGCTGGAGCGGACCGAGTCGTACGTCGCCTCCGCGCTCGCCGAGGGCGCCGTTCTGCGCGCCGGGGGCGAACGGCCCGAAGGACCCGGCTACTTCTACCGCCCGACGGTCCTCGACCGCTGCCACCGCAGCATGCGCGTGGTGCGCGAGGAGGTCTTCGGCCCGGTCCTGACGGTCGAGACCTTCCGTACCGAGAACGAGGCCGTCGCGCTCGCCAACGACACCGAGTACGGGCTCGCCGGCGGCGTCTGGACCGCCGACCAGGGCCGTGCCCGCCGGGTGGCGGGCCGGCTGCGCCACGGCACCGTCTGGATCAACGACTTCCACCCGTACCTGCCGCAGGCCGAATGGGGCGGCTTCGGGAAGTCCGGCATCGGACGCGAGCTCGGCCCGTCGGGCCTGGCCGAGTACCGCGAGACCAAGCACGTGTACCAGAACCTCGCTCCGCGCCCCGTGCGCTGGTTCGCGGGCTGAGGAGGCAGGAGAGACATGACCGAGAACACGACCACCACCCACCGGCACGAACACGCGGACGAGTACGACTACGTCGTCGTCGGCGGCGGGACCGCCGGCTCCGTGATCGCCTCCCGCCTGACCGAGGACCCCGGCGTCACCGTCGCCGTCATCGAGGGCGGGCCCAGCGACGTCGACCGGCCCGACGTGCTCACCCTGCGCCGCTGGATGGGCCTGCTCGGCGGCGAGCTCGACTACGACTACCCCACCACCGAGCAGCCGCGCGGCAACTCGCACATCCGGCACAGCCGGGCCCGCGTCCTGGGCGGCTGCTCCTCGCACAACACCCTGATCGCCTTCAAGCCGCTGCCGTCCGACTGGGACGAGTGGTCGGAAGCGGGCGCCGAGGGATGGCACGGGGCCGCCATGGACCCGTACTTCGACCGGCTCCTCAACAACATCGTGCCGGTCGGCGAGACGGACCGTAACGCGATCGCCCGCGACTTCGTGGACGCCGCGCAGACGGGGCTGGGCGTGCCGCACGTGGACGGCTTCAACCGGAAGCCCTTCCACGAGGGCGCGGGGTTCTTCGACCTCGCCTACCACCCGGAGACCAACAAGCGGTCGTCGGCCTCGGTGGCGTACCTGCACCCGGTGATGGACGAGCGGCCCAACCTGCGGATCCTGCTCGAGACCTGGGCGTACCGCCTGGAGCTGGACGGCACCCGGGTGCGCGGCGTCCACGTCCGGGCCGCGGACGGCACCCGGTCGCTGGTCACCGCCCGCCGCGAGGTGGTGGTGTGCGCGGGCGCCGTGGACACCCCGCGCCTGCTGCTGCACTCCGGCATAGGACCCCGCGCGGACCTGGAGGCGCTCGGCATACCCCCGGTCCACGATCTGCCGGGCGTCGGCGAGAACCTCCTCGACCATCCGGAATCCGTGATCGTCTGGGAGACGGACGGCCCGATCCCGGAGAACTCGGCGATGGACAGCGACGCGGGACTGTTCGTCCGGCGCGACCCCGACTCCCCGGGGCCCGACCTGATGTTCCACTTCTACCAGATCCCGTTCACCGACAATCCGGAGCGGATCGGCTACGAACGCCCCGCGCACGGCGTCTCGTTGACCCCGAACATCCCCAAGCCGCGCAGCCGCGGCCGCCTCTACCTCACCAGCGCGGACCCGGAGGTCAAACCCGCCCTCGATTTCCGGTACTTCACGGACGAGGACGACTACGACGCCCGCACCCTGGTGGACGGCATCAAGCTGGCCCGCGAGATCGCGGCGGCCGAGCCGCTGGCCGGCTGGCTCAAGCGCGAGGTGTGCCCGGGCCCCGAGGTCACCGACGACGAGGCGCTGAGCGTGTACGCCCGCTCCGTGGCGCACACCGTCTACCACCCGGCGGGCACCTGCAAGATGGGCGCCCCCGACGACGAAAGGGCCGTTGTGGGACCGGACTTGAAGGTGCGCGGCCTGGACGGCATCCGGATCGCGGACGCGTCCGTCTTTCCGACGATGCCCGCGGTCAACCCGATGATCGGAGTGCTCATGGTCGGCGAGAAGGCCTCCGAACTGCTCGGCGGTGAGCTCCGGTGACCGCGGCTCGCACCGGCTCCGCCGCGGCGGGGGCCGGTACCGACGCGGCGGGCGCCGGTGGCGCGGCCGGGCCCGGTCCGGACGCCGAGGCGCCCGTGTTCTCCGTACGGGGCCTGTGGAAGGTCTTCGGTCCGCGGCGCAGGGCCGCCCTGGTGCCGGGCTCCGAGGACGCCGCGCTGCCCGCCGCCGAACTGCGCGAACGCACCGGCTGTACGGCCGCGGTCCGCGATGTCGGCTTCGACGTCCGCAAGGGCGAGGTCTTCGTCGTGATGGGCCTGTCCGGTTCGGGCAAGTCCACGCTGGTCCGCTGCATGACCCGGCTGATCGAGCCGACGGCGGGATCGCTCGCGATCGACGGCGAGGACGTCCTCGCCATGGACGCGGCCCGGCTGCGGGAACTGCGCCGCCACCGTGCCTCCATGGTCTTCCAGCACTTCGGCCTGCTGCCGCACCGCACCGTCCTGGACAACGTCGCCTACGGTCTGGAGATCCAGGGCATGGGCCGCACCGACCGGCGCGCCAAGGCCGCCGAGATGGTCGCCAAGGTCGGCCTCGAAGGCCTGGAGGCCCGCCGGCCCGGACAGCTGTCCGGCGGCCAGCAGCAGCGGGTGGGCCTGGCGCGCGCCCTGGCGGCCGACCCGGAAGTGCTGTTGTTCGACGAGCCGTTCAGCGCCCTCGACCCGCTGATCCGCCGGGAGATGCAGGGCGAGGTGGCCCGGCTCCACCACGAGGAGGGCCGCACCATGGTCTTCATCACGCACGACCTGTCCGAGGCGCTGCGCCTCGGCGACCGGATCGCTCTGATGCGCGACGGCCGCATCGTGCAGCTCGGCACCCCGGAGGAGATCGTGGGCTCCCCCGCCGACGACTACGTACGGGACTTCGTCCGCGACGTGCCGCGCGAGCAGGTGCTCACCGTGCGCAGCGCGATGCGTCCCGCGACGGACGGCGAGGCCGGCCAGGGCCCGGCGCTGACCCCCGCGACCACGGTCGTGGAGGCGATCGAGGCCGTCGCCCGCAGCGGCGGTCCGGCGCGCGTCGTCGACGACGGCCGCTGCCTGGGTGTCGTCGACGACGCGGGACTGCTCGCGGTGGTGGCCGGTCTGCCGGCCGCGGCCGGCCGGAGGGTGGCGGCATGACGCGCCCTGCCCACGCCCGAGTCCGCGGAGCCGTTCCCGGCCCGGGGAGGTGGCGCTGATGAGCACGACGACCAGACCTGTGCACAAACCCGGACGCCGGGCCCGGCCGGGATCCCCGGAGCCGCGGTCCGGCGGCGGGCGGCCCGGTCTTGCGGGGTCCGCCGGAGCCGGTACCGCAGCCGGATCCTCGCCGCGCCGGCGCCTCGCGTCCCTGCTGCTCGACCACCGCGCCGGCCGCCGGGTCCTGCCCCTTGCCGTCGCCGCGCTGGTCCTGCTCCCGCTCGCGATCGCGTTCCCGGGCGCCGGGAGCTGGCCCGCCGCGCTCTCCGTCGACCTGTCCGGGCCGCTCGGCCGGGCCGGTGACTGGATCATCGACAACCGCGACGGCCATCCGGTCTTCCTCTACTTCTTCGGGCACGTCAGCAATGCCGTGGTGGTGTCCGTCCGTGCGGTGTACGTGATCCTGCTCGCCGCGGGCTGGACCGGCGTCACGGCCCTGGCCGGCCTCGTCGCCCTGCGGCTGGCGGGCTTGCGGCTCGCCGTGACCTGCGTGGCCGCGTTCGCCGCGTGCGGGCTGCTCGGCATGTGGGTGCCGACGATGCAGACCCTCGCCCTGATGGTCGTGGCCGTCGCGGCGTCCGTCGCCGTCGGCGGCCTCCTCGGCCTCGCCGCCGGGCTGTCCCCGCGGGCCGGCCGCGCGCTGCGCCCCGTACTCGACACCATGCAGGTGCTGCCGGCCTTCGCGTACCTGCTGCCGATGGTGCTGGTCTTCGGGATCGGCGTACCGGCCGCCGTCCTCGCCACCGTCGTGTACGCGGCGCCGCCGATGGCCCGGCTCACGGCACTGGGCCTGCGCGACGCCGATGCCGGGGTGCTGGAGGCCTCGGCCTCGCTGGGTGCGACGGGCCGGCAGCGGCTGCTGAGCGCCCGGCTCCCGCTGGCCCGCCGGCAGATCCTGCTCGGCGTCAACCAGGCCATCATGATGGCGCTGTCGATGGCCGTCATCGCCTCGGTGATCGGCGCGGGCGGCCTCGGCGACCGGGTCTACCAGGCCCTCGCCTCGGTCGACGTCGGTGCGGCCCTCGCCGCCGGCATCCCCATCGTGCTGCTCGCGGTGGTCTTGGACCGCACCGCCGACGCGGCGGGCGCCCGGCTGGGCGCCGCCCCGGTCCCCTCCCACCGGCAGCCGCTGCTGCGGCGGGTGTTCGAGGGCTGGTACGGGCGGCTGCTCACCGTCCTGACGGCCGTCGCCGCCGCCGTCGCGGGCCGGATGGCGGGTACGTCGCTGTGGCCCGGGTCCTGGACCGTGCCGATCGCGGAGCCGGTCAACCGGGCGGTCGGCTGGATGACCGACCACCTCTACTCCGGGGTGCCCGTGGTCGGCGGCACCGCCGACTGGGCGGCCCGTTTCACCGGCTGGGTCCTCGACCCCCTGCGCGCCGGCCTGCAGGCCACCCCCTGGTGGCTGCTCCTGCTCGTGGTGGCCGCGCTCGGGCTGCTGGCCGGCACCTGGCGCACCGCGCTGACCGGCGTGCTCGCCCTGGCCGCCATCGGCGTGCTCGGCGTGTGGGAGCCGTCCCTCGACACCCTGTCGCAGGTGCTGGCCGCCGTCGCGGTCACCCTCGTCCTCGGTTTCGCGATCGGTGTCGGCGCCGCCCGCAGCGGCCGCGCGCAGCGTCTGCTGCGGCCGGTGCTCGACGTGTGCCAGACCATGCCGCAGTTCGTCTACCTCATCCCGGTGGTCGCGCTGTTCGGTGTCGGGCGTGCCCCGGCCGCGGCCGCCGCCGTCGTGTACGCGCTGCCCGCCGTCGTACGCATCACCGCCGACGGGCTGCGCGAGGTGAGCCCGGCGGCCCTGGAGTCGGCCCGTTCGCTCGGCGCCACCGGCTCGCAGCAGCTGCGGCAGGTCCAGCTGCCCCTGGCCCGGCCGGCGTTGCTGCTGGCCCTGAACCAGGCGGTGGTGCTGGTGCTGGCCGTCGTCATCATCGGCGGCCTCGTCGGCGGGGGCGCCCTCGGCTACCAGGTCGTGCTCGGCCTCGCCCAGGGCGACCTGGCGACCGGTCTGGTGGCCGGCGCCGCGATCGTCTGTCTCGGTCTGATGCTCGACCGGATCACCCAGCCCGCGAAGGAGGCCTGACATGGACGTCAACCGTCGCGGCCGTCGCGGCCGTCGCCGCCTCGGCGCGTTCGCCGCCGTCACCGCCCTGGCCGTGCTCACCGGGTGCGGTGCGGCCGACATGACCCGCCAGACCTCCCCGTACGCCGCCGCGGAGGGCGCGAAGACCGTCACGCTCTCCGTGCAGTCCTGGGTCGGCGCCCAGGCGAACACCGCCGTCGCCGCCTACCTGCTGGAACACGAACTGGGCTACCGGGTCGACACCGTCCAGGTGGACGAGGTCCCGGCGTGGGACGCGCTCAGCCAGGGGCGGGTCGACGCGATCCTGGAGGACTGGGGCCACCCCGAGCAGGAGAAGCGGTACGTCCAGGACAAGAAGACCATCACCGCCGGCGGCGAGCTGGGGGTGACCGGCCACATCGGCTGGTACGTCCCGACGTACTTCGCCGAGGAGCATCCGGACGTCACCGACTGGAAGAACCTCGACAAGTACGCCGGTCTGCTGCGCACCGCCGAGAGCGGGGGCAAGGGCCAGCTGCTGGACGGCTCCCCCTCGTACGTGACGAACGACAAGGCTCTGGTGAAGAACCTGGACCTGGACTTCGAGGTGGTGTTCGCCGGCTCCGAGGCCGCGCAGATCACGCAGATCAGGCAGTTCGCGAAGGAGCGCAAGCCGTTCCTCACCTACTGGTACAAGCCGCAGTGGCTCTTCGAACGGGTTCCCATGACGGAGGTGAAGCTGCCCGCGTACGAGGAGGGCTGCGACGCGGATCCCGAGCGGGTGGCCTGCGCCTATCCCCACACCCCGTTGCAGAAGTACCTGAACACGCAGTTCGCGCAGACGGGCGGGAAGGCGGCCGAGTTCCTCGAGCGGTTCCACTGGGGCGTCGAGGAGCAGAACGAGGTGGCGCTGATGATCGCCGAGGAGAAGCTGGCGCCGGAGCAGGCGGCGAAGAAGTGGGTGGAGCGCAACCGGCAGGTGTGGGAGCCCTGGGTGCGCTGACCGCGGCGCCGACCGACGGCCGGAGCCGCCACACCCCCCTCTGGTGTGGCGGCTCCTGCGCGTTGCGGGTGGTGCCTACTGCGCGGATACCTTCAGCAGCTTGTTCGGGGTGCCGCTGCTCGGGTTGGTGATCTTCCCCGGGGTCGCCCCCGTGGTCAGGGCCTGCGCGACCTGCGCGGGCGACGCGTCCTTGTGCCCGGCCAGGTAGAGGGCCGCGGCTCCGACCACGTGCGGGGTCGCCATGGAGGTGCCGGAGATGGTCTTCGTACCGCTGTCGCTGTCGTTCCAGGCGGAGGTGATGTCCGAGCCCGGTGCGTAGAGGTCCACGATCCGGCCGAAGTTGGAGAACGAGGACTGGGAGTCGTCGGCCGCGCTGGAGGCCACGGTGATGGCCTCGGGGACCCGCGAGGGGGAGCCCTGGCCGGCGTCGGATGACTCGTTGCCCGCCGCCACGCCGAAGGTGACTCCGGCGGCTATGGAGCGGCGCACGGCCTCGTCGAGGGCCTCGTCGGCGCCGCCGCCGAGGCTCATGTTGGCGACCGAGGGCCCGCTGTGGTGCTGCGTCACCCAGTCGATGCCCGCGACGACCTGCTCGGTGGTGCCCGACCCGTTGTCGTCGAGCACCCGGACGGCGACGACCTTGGCCTTCTTGGCCACCCCGTGGGAGGTGCCCGCGATGGTCCCGGCCACGTGCGTGCCGTGCCCGTTGCCGTCGTCCGCGGTCTCGTCGTTGTCCACGGCGTCGAATCCGTGGGTGGCCCGCCCGCCGAAGTCCTTGTGGCTGACGCGCACTCCGGTGTCGATGACGTACGCGGTGACGCCCTCGCCGCCCGCGTCGGGGTACGTGTACTTCTTGTCCCCCGCGGTGGCCGTCTGGTCGATGCGGTCGAGGCCCCAGGACGGGGGGTTGGGCTGGGTGGTGCTGATGGAGAACTTCTTGTTCTGGACCACCTTGCCCACGGCCGGGTCGGCGGCGAGGCGCTTGGCGGCCGTCTCCGAAAGCCCTGCCGCGGAGAAGCCGT
Source organism: Streptomyces sp. IBSNAI002 (assembly GCF_052244475.1). Classification (NCBI taxonomy): domain Bacteria; kingdom Bacillati; phylum Actinomycetota; class Actinomycetes; order Kitasatosporales; family Streptomycetaceae; genus Streptomyces; species Streptomyces sp. IBSNAI002. Next base: position 542,336 of record NZ_JBQPXG010000002.1, read on the forward strand.
TGACGGCGGACGAGTAGGTGCGCTTGAGCTCGCCGCCGTACTTCTTGACGAGCGCCTGCCGGTCGGCGTCCTTGTCGAGGATGACGATGTAGCTGCCGCTGAGCGCACCGGGTGCGCCGAGCCCGTACACCGTTCCCTCGGCCGGGGTGCTCGCACCGGCGAGAGAGGGCAGCAGCATGCAGACACCGGTTGCAGTGGCGACTCCGGTGGCCACTGCAAGGACCTTGAAGCCGCGTGAACGGGTGCGTGCGTGCTTGTGAGTTGACATGGAGAGAGTGCTCCTCGTGTTGACGTGTGGGGCGTCAAAGCGTGTTGCGCGGCCACCCGGGAGCCGAAGGATCTCCGGGTGACAGCTCGAAACCCTGACCGATTACCGGAGTTGATTCAAGGCCGCCCCGCCCGTCAGCGTTCTTCAACAAGCTTTCTTAAAGAGACCTCCGCGCGGGCACCTCGGAATGACCACACTCTTCGAATCACCCACACATTCACGTCACGCGACGGTGCATTCGCGAACACACGCCGGGGGCGGCGGCATGCCTACAATGGTCGAATGATCTTCATTGTGGTGAAATTTACCGTCAAGCCCGAACACGTCGACCAGTGGCCCGAGATGGTCGCCGAGTTCACCCGCGCCACCCGCGCGGAGCCCGGCAACCTGTGGTTCGAGTGGTCCCGCAGCCTGGAGGAGCCGGACGTCTACGTCCTGACCGAGGCGTTCCAGGACGACGCGGCGGAGGCGCACGTGACCTCCGAGCACTTCCGCACCGCCCTGGAGACCATGCGCCCCTTGATCGCCCGCACTCCCGACATCGTCAGCACCACCATCGCGGGCGCGACCGGCTGGAGCCGGATGGGCGAGCTGCAGATCGACTGACCCCCCACATGCCGCTGGACCGGGCGCCGGGCCCGGTCCAGTTCGTGCGGTGCGGACCGGCCCCGCCCCGATTCGGGGTGCGGGGCCGGTTTCCCGCCGCCTACCGGCGGCTGCGGATCAGCAGGTAGAGGAAGTACGGCGTGCCGATGACCGCGGTCATCAGGCCGGCGCCGAGCTGGGCCGGAGCGATGACGGTCCGGCCCACCAGGTCCGCGGCGCAGACGAGGACCGCGCCGAGGAGCACCGCGACGGGAACCACCCGCACGTGCTGCCGGCCCACGAGCGCACGGGCCGCGTGCGGTGCCACGAGCCCCACGAAGCCGATCGTGCCGGCCGCGGCCACGGCCGTCGCGCTGAGCAGGACGGCGAGGGCCAGGAAGCCCAGGCGCCCGCGTCCCAGGCTCAGTCCGAGCAGCCTCGGGGTGTCCTCGTCGAGCGACACGAGGTCGAGTTCGGTGCGCCGCGTCACCGCGATCGCGATGCCCACGACGAGCACGATCGCGAGGGGCACCACGTCGGACAGGGACCTGCCGTAGGTGGAACCGGACAGCCAGGTCAGCGCCTTCGTCGCGTTGAACGGGTCGGTGAGGATGATGAGCAGGCTCACCAGGGCCGCTGCCGCGGTGTGCGTGCCGAACCCGACGAGGACCAGCCGGTTCTGCTGGAACCCGCCCCGGGCGGCCAGTCCGAACACGAGGACGGAGGCGGCCGCGGCGCCCGCGAAGGCCGCACCGGCCACGCTCCACGTGCCGGCCATCGGGACCGTCGTCACGAGGAGCACGGCGCCGAGCGCCGCACCCCCGGAGACGCCCAGGACGCCCGGTTCGGCGAGGGGGTTGCGGGTCACGGACTGGACGAGGGTGCCGGCCAGGGCGAGGGCCGCTCCGGCGAGCAGGGCGGCGAGGACCCGGGGCACGCGGGTGTCGAGGACGAAGGTGACGGTCCGGCCGGCGCGTCCCTGGGCCCAGTTCACCACGTCGCCGAGCAACAGCTTGCTGTCGCCCACCAGGACGGCGGCGATGACGACGCCCACGAGCACCGCCACCAGGACGGCCGTCGTGGTGAGGAAGACGGACCTGCTCCTGATGCGCAGCCGGTCGGTCGCGGTGGCCCCGGCCGTGTCCCGGACCCGTACGGCCATGACGACCAGGAACAGGGCGCCGACGAGGCTGGTGACGACGCCGGTCGGCACGGCGACCGCCACGTCCGCCGGCACGAGGGCGCGCAGAGTCACGTCGGAGCCGATCACCAGGGCAGCGCCGGTGAGGCCCGCGACCGGCAGGCTCACCCGCGAGCGGGCGAAGGCGCGGAACCGGCGGACGAGCGGGCGGACGAGGGCCGGCGCGCACAGTCCGACGAACCCGACGGGTCCGGCGAGGGTGACGGCGGCCGTGGAGAGCAGGGCGGCCAGGACGACGGCGGTGACCCGCGTGGCGCGGACCGGGACGCCGAGGCCGCGCGCGGCGTCGTCGCCGAGGGCGAGGGCGTCGACCCGGCGGGCGAGGAGCAGCAGCCCGACGAGGCCGACGACGCCGATCGGCGCCACCTGGAGCACGCCGTCGAAGCCGTGCTGGGCGATGCTGCCCTGGTTCCAGTGGTAGACGCCCTCGGTCTCCTGCGGGAACAGCAGGAGCAGGCCCTCGGTGAGGGCGGTGAGGCCGAGGGTGAGGGCGCTGCCCGCGAGGACGAGCCGGACGGTGCCGGTGCCCAGGCCGGACAGTCCGAGGACGACGGCGGCCGCCGCGAGGCCGCCGACGAAGGCGGCGCCGGAGGAGGCCAGGATCGGGAGCGAGACGCCCGTGACGGTGATGACGCCGAGGGCGAAGTAGGAGCCCGCGTTGACGGCGAGGGTGTCGGGTGCGGCGAGGACGTTGCGGCTGACCGCCTGCAGGGCGGCGCCCGCCATGCCGAGGAGGGCGCCGACGAGCAGGCCGGCGGTCACGCGCGGCAGCCGGGAGGCGATGAGGACGGACGAGTCGGCCGGATCGGACCGGCCGGTGAGCGCCTTCCAGACCTCCGGGCCGCCGACGTCCGCCGTGCCCTGCGTGATGTCGACGATCGCGAGGACCGTGACGAGGAGGACCATCGCGGCCGTCACCGCGGCCGCGCCCGTCCGGGACGCGGCCGCCGAGGGCCGGGTGGCGGGGCGGGTTGCGGTGACGGCCATCGGTTACTTCTTCAGGGCGGCGACGAGCGCGTCGATGTACTTGTTCATCGACTCGGGACCGCCGAACATCCAGATGCCGTCGGGCAGACGGTGCACGTTGCCCTTGGTCACGAACGGCAGGGTGGTCCACACCTTGTCCTGGGCCAGGGCGCCGGTGAACGGCGTGCTGTCCTTGTCGCCGTCGTTGGCGATGTAGGCGAACTCGACGTCCTCGGGCAGCTTGGTGAGGCCCTCGACGTCGGTGGTGCCGAGGCCGTAGGCCTCGTCGCCCTGGACCGTCCAGGCGTTCTTCAGGCCGAGCTTCTCGTTGACCCCGCCGAGCAGCGAACCGCTGGTGTAGGGGCGGACCGAGACCTGGTTGGAGATGACGTACCCGTCCGCGAAGGCGATCGGGGCGCCGGCGCGGCCGGCGTCGGCGAGGGCCTTGCGACCCTCCTCGACCTTCGCCTGGAACTGGCCCTTGAGCTTCTCGGACTGCTGGGTGGTGCCGGTAGCCTGGGCGATGATGTCGAGGTTCTTCGTCATCTGCCCGATCGGGTCCTTGGCGGCGGCGGCGTGCACCGTCAGGACCGGGGCGACCTTGCGCATCTGCTCGATGGCGGCCGGCGGCAGGTCGGTGGTGGCCAGGATGAGGTCCGGCTTCAGCGAGGCGATGCTGTCCATGCTCGGCTCACCGCGGGTGCCGACGTCCTTGGGCTCGTTCTTGAGCGGGACGGCGGTGTTCCACGTCTTGTAGCCCTTGACGTCGGAGACGCCGACCGGGTCGACGCCCAGCGATATGAGGCTCTCGACGACGTTCCACTCGGTCCCGACGACGTTCTTGGCGGGTCCGTCGAGCTCCACCTTCACACCGGTGTCATCGGTGAGGGTGATGCGCTCGGCAATCTTCTTGGTGTCGTCCTTGGCGGGCTCGGTGGTCCCGCAGGCGGTCAGGGTGAGGGCCGCGGCGGTGGCGGCCGCCGCGGTGAGGAGGAGTCGTCTCATGAGGTGGTGCTGAGCCTTTCGCTTCGTGCGTGGTGTCGGCCTATCGCGCGGGTGCGCAGCAGGCCGGTGAGGGGGTCCGTTTCGACGTGGATGCGGATCCCGTAGGTGTCGGTGAGCCGCTGCGGCGTCAGTACGTCCGCGGGGTCGCCGTCGGCGATGACCCGTCCCGAGTGGAGCAGGACGATCCGGTCGGCGACGGCGGCGGCCTGGTCGAGGTCGTGGAGGACGACCCCGACGGCGATGCCGTGGTCGTCCGCCAGGTCCCTCATGAGGTCGAGGAGTTCGACCTGGTACCGCAGGTCGAGGTAGGTCGTCGGCTCGTCGAGCAGCAGCACCCCCGTCTCCTGTGCGAGGCAGCCGGCCAGCCACACGCGCTGGAGCTGTCCGCCGGACAGGTGCTCGGCGCCGCGGTCCGCGAGGTCCGTGACGCCCGTCAGGGCGAGCGCCCGGTCCACCGCTTCCCGGCCGCCCGGGTCGTCCCGGCCCCAGCGTCCCCGGTAGGGGTAGCGGCCGAACTCGACGAGGTCGCGTACGGTCAGCCCGCTCGGCGTGGGGCGCCCTTGGGTGAGCAGGGCGACCCGGCGCGAGAACTCACGGGGGCTCAGGGCGAGGCCGTCGGTGTCCCCGTCGATGACGAGCGTGGCGGTCCGGGGCCGCTGCAGGCGCGCGATCGTGCGCAGCAGCGTCGACTTGCCGCTGCCGTTCGGCCCGACCAGGGCGGTCACTTCGCCGGGCAGCAGTGTCAACGAGGCGTCGTGTACGACGTCGACGCCGTCGTACGCCACGGTGACACCCTTGGCGGAAAGCTCATGACCCTGGGGACGCGTGGCGTCGGTGGTCTTTTCAACTACGTGCACGACCGGAAGGTTAGCCTACCCTTACCGATTGGCAAACCACTGGCCTGCACTCATGCGCAAGAGCGTAAATCAGCCACCGTGCACTCCGTCCGTCGGCGGGTGCATTGTTCGGGGAATGTACGGGTGTTGGCGCGTCCCCGTGCTCGGCGGACCGGTGCGGTTAGCATCGACGCGGTTCGCCGCATGTGAGAGGCAGTGATGACGGAGTCCAGGGGCCTCGTGCTGATCGTCGAGGACGAGCGCCACATCTCCGATGTGCAGAGGCTCTACTTGGGGCGCGAGGGCTTCGGCGTCCACGTCGAGGCCGACGGGACCGCCGGGCTCGCGGCCGCGCGGCGGATGCACCCGGTGGCGATCGTGCTGGACATCGGTCTGCCGGGCATGGACGGCATCGCCTTCTGCCGTGCCCTGCGCGACGCCGGCGACTGGACGCCGGTACTGCTGGTCACCGCGCGCGGCGAGGAGGCCGACCGGATCCTCGGCCTGGAGCTGGGCGCCGACGACTACCTGACCAAGCCGTTCTCTCCGCGCGAGCTGGTGGCCCGGGTCAAGACCGTACTGCGCCGCGCGGCCGGGCCGCCCGGCCGGCTGCCCGGCCACCCGCCCGGTCGGACACCCGAGGGCCTCGGCCGGCTCAGCGTCGACCAGGCCGGCCGCACCGTGCGCGTCGACGGCGAGCCCGTCGAGCTCACCGCCACCGAGTTCAACCTGCTCGCCCACCTGCTCCGGCACCTCGGCCAGGTCTTCACCCGGGAGCAGCTGCTCGCCCAGGTGTGGGGCTACCCCGGCTACCGCGACACCCGCATGGTCGACGTGTTCGTCTCCCAGCTGCGCGCGAAGCTCGGTGACGCGAGCCCGATCCGTACGGTCCGCGGCGTCGGCTACAGCGCGACGGCCGCCGGCAGGTGAGCCTCCCCCGCCCCGGCGGCCCGCGCCGCGGCTCCCTCGCGCGCAACATCGTGGTGCTGACCACCGTGGTGGCGGCGCTCGCGGTGGCGCTGACCGGGCTGATCGCCTGGCAGACCGCCGCCCACGGCGCGGAGCAGCGGGAACGCGACCAACTGACGCGGCAGGCGACGGTGCTCAGCCGCCTGCCCGCCCTGTCCGAAGCCCTCTTCCACGGCGCCCAGGTCCTCGGCGGGCCGAACAGCGTGCAGCTCGCGGTGATCGCCCCGGACGGCACGGTCAGCGGAACGGCCACCCCGGCCGTCGACCGGGAGTCGAAGTCGGCCCTGCTGGCGGGGAGACCGGTCTCCACCACCGGCCTCCTGGGCGGCCGGGACGTCCTGCTGGTGGGGCAGCCCGGCGTGCGCGGAGGCGGGGTCGTGCTGACCGAGCCGTACGCGGTCGTCACCGAGAACACGAACCGGATCCGCCGCAACGTGGTCGTGCCGCTGGTCGTCGGCATGCTCGGCGCGGCGCTGGCCGGAGCGCTCCTGGCCCGCCGCATCGCCCGTCCGCTCGTGACGGCCGCCCGGATCGCGCACCGGCTGGCCGACGGCGAACGGGGCGTACCGGCCCCGGTCGACGGCCCGCGGGAGACCGCCGACATCGGGCGCGCCCTCAACGCCCTGGACGGGGCGCTGGCCCGCAGCGAGAACCGGCAGCGGGAGTTCCTGCTTTCCGTCTCGCACGACCTGCGCACCCCCCTGACCGCGCTGCAGGGCTACGCCGAGGCGCTCGCCGACGGCCTGATCGAGCCGGACGCGATGCCGGAGGTCGGCGCCATCCTGGCCGACGAGACCCGCCGCCTGGACCGGTTCCTGGGGGACCTGCTGGACCTGGCCCGGCTGGAGGCGGACGACTTCCGCCTCGACCTGGCCCCGGCCGATCTCGGCGCGCTGCTCGCCGGGGCCGCGGCCTTCTGGACCGGCCCGTGCGCGCGGCAGGGCGTTCAACTGCGGGTCGAACGGCCCGAGCGGCCCGTCCTCGTGGAGACGGACGCCTTCCGGGTCCGGCAGCTGATCGACGGCCTGGTGCAGAACGCCCTGCGGGTCACCCCCGAGGGCGCACCCGTCGTCCTCGCCGTCCGCGCGGCGGCGGGAGGCGGGGCCGAGCTCCAGGTCCGCGACGGCGGGCCCGGCCTCACCGAGGACGACGTACGCGTCGCCTTCGACCAGGGCGCCCTCCACGAGCGCTACCGGGACACCCGCCCGGTCGGCAGCGGCCTGGGCCTGGCCATCGCCCGCCGCCTGACCGGCCGCCTCGGCGGCGTCCTCCGCGTCGAAGGGCACGGCCCGGAAGGCGGGGCCTGCTTCACCGTCGGCCTCCCGCCCGCACCCGACGGCGCCTGAGGCCGCGGACCCCCGGCCCCCCGCCGGCGCGCGGCGCCCGTACATTCCCCGAACAATGTGCCAACGGACCCCTTACACGCGCCGCACAGAGTGAGCCCCATGAACACTCCATCGACCGAAGGGCCGGGTCTCCTCCACCGCAGCGGGCGCTGGTGCGCCCGGCACGCGTGGCGGGTCGTCGCCGTCTGGGTCCTCGCCCTCGCCGGGATCGGGCTGGCCGACCACACCTGGGGCGGCAGCTACGCGGACAGCTTCTCGCTCCCCGGTACCAGCACCCAGACCGGCGCCGACCTGCTCGACGCACACACCAGCGGATCCGGGGGCACCGCGGCCCCCGTCGTGATCCGGTCCGGACAGGGCCCGGTGGACGGCCACCGGGCCGCGATCGACGCCGCGGTCGCCGACCTGGGCCGGCTGCCGGACGTCCTGTCGGTGGCCGATCCGCTCAGCACGCCCGGCGCGGTCTCCGCGAACGGGGACATCGCCCGGATCACCGTCCGCTTCGACGGCAACCCGGCCACCTTCGACCCCTCCTACCTCGCCGGTGTCGACGCCGCCGTGGAGCCGCTGCGCGCCGAGCACCTCACCGTCGAGTACGGCGCCCCGCTCGGGCAGCTCGCCACCCCGAAGTCCGCCGACCGCACCTCCGAGGCCATCGGCCTGGGCGTCGCCGTGCTCGTGCTGCTGGTCGGCTTCGGCAGCGTCGCGGCCACCGGACTGCCGCTGCTGACGGCGGTCCTCGGCCTGGCCGTCAGCCTGGCCGGTCTCGGACTGCTCGCCGGACAGTTCGGCTTCGCCCAGGCGTCCCCGACCCTGGCCTCGATGATGGGCCTGGGAGTCGGCATCGACTACGCGCTCTTCCTGGCCACCCGCTACCGGGCCCTGCTGCACGCCGGCACGGAGCCCGCCGAAGCGGTCGGGCGTACGGTCGCCACCAGCGGCCGTGCCGTACTGGTCGCCGCCGCCACGGTCGCCATGGCCCTGGGCGGGCTCTGCGTCTCCGGCGTCGGCTTCATCGGCACCCTCGGCGTCGCGGCCGGGCTCAGCGTCGTCGTGGCCGCCGCCGCGTCCGTGACGCTGACTCCCGCGCTGCTGGGTCTGCTCGGGCGGCGCATCGACCGCCTCCACGTGCGTACGCCGGTCGCCGAACCCACCGGCGAGTCGGACGTCTGGCACCGCTGGGCCGTGAGGGTCAGCCGGCGCCCGTGGCTCGTCCTGGTCGGCGGCCTGCTGCTGCTCGGCGTCCTCTCCGTACCGCTCGCCTCCATGCGGCTCGGGCACGTCGACGCCGGAGCCCAGTCCACCAGCCGGACCGACCGCCGCGCCCACGACCTGGTCACCGAGGGCTTCGGGCCGGGCGCCAACGCCCCCCTGACGGTCGTGACCCACCTCGACAGCAAGCAGGTCGCCGACGAAGGGCAACGCCAGGCCCTGGCCGCCTCGCTCCAGCGCTCGCTGGCCGCCGTACCCGGCGTCGCCTCCGTGACTCCCCCGGTCGCCAGCCCCGACCACGTCCTGCTCATCGCCACGGTCACCCCCACCACCGGCCCGCAGGACGAGGGGACCGCCGACCTGATCCACACCTTGCGGGACGACACGGTGCCGCGAGCGCTGTCCGGCACGGGAGCCACCGGCTACGTCACCGGCACGGCCGCCGCCACCCAGACCTTCACCGACACCCTCGCCGCCAAACTGCCCCTGATCATCGGCGTGGTCGTCACCGCCGCGTTCCTGCTGCTGCTCACCGTCTTCCGCAGCCCGCTGATCGCGCTCAAGGCCGCCGTGCTCAACCTGTTCTCCATCGCCGCCGCCTACGGCGTGGTCGTCGCGGTCTTCCAATGGGGCTGGGGCGGCTCGCTGTTCGGCGTGACCGAGCAGGTGCCCGTCGAGTCGTACGTGCCGATGATGATGTTCGCGATCGTCTTCGGGCTGTCCATGGACTACGAGGTCTTCCTGCTCTCCCGGATCCGCGAGACGTGGCTGCACCGCGGCGACAACCACCTCGCCGTCGCCACCGGCCTGGCCTCCACCGCCCGCGTCATCACCTGCGCGGCGCTGATCATGACCAGCGTGTTCCTGGCGTTCCTGCTCTCCACGAACGTCGCCGTCAAGATGCTCGCGCTGGGCCTGGGCGTCAGCGTCATCATCGACGCCACCGTGGTCCGCCTGCTCCTGGTCCCCGCGTCCATGTACCTCTTCGGGCGCGCCAACTGGTGGCTCCCCGGTTGGCTGGACCGCCTCCTCCCGCACCTGGACCCGGAAGGGCCCCCGGCCGCCCCGGCCACCGGGCCCACAGAGCCCGACAGGCCACCGGACCCCGCCTCGTCACCCTCCCCCGTCCCCGCCCGGGAGGACAGCCGATGAAGCAGCGCCTCGAGAAGACCCGGGCGGCCCTGCGCCGTCACCTCGTCCTCACGGTCACGGCCGCCGTGGCCTTGGTGGCCGTACTCGCCGCGGGAGCGGCCGAGTTCACGGCCCGGACCGTGCTCCACCACCGCGTGGCCGCGGCCGCGCCGGGCCTCGGCAGCGGCGTGGCGGTCCGCACGGCCGACGGGTCCGTCCTGTGGGACCTGGCGCGCGAGAGCATCCCGCGGCTCGACATCAGCAGCGACGACGCCCGCCTCGGACGCCTCGCCCACCTCCGTGTCACGGCGCGGCTCGACGAGGTCCGGCTCGGCGGGAAGGCCACCGTCGGCAGCACCCATGCGCAGGTGACCGCCTCCACACAGTCCATCGCGGCGGCGATCCGCGACGCCGCGCCCTCCGTCCCGGTGAGCGCCGTCACCACCGATCCGGCCGCGGGCACCGTCGTCGCCGCCGTCGGCCCGGGCGGCGCGGGCCGGCTGACGCTGCGTCCGGTACTCGCGGAGGGGAAGGTGACCCTGGCCGTCGACGGGTTCACCCTCTTCGGCCGCTCCGTCCCGACGAGCAGGCTCGGCCTGGGCGACGGCGGTCTCGATCCGGATCCGGGGGCGCGGGAGTACCCGCTCGGGCTCGAGGCCACCTCCGTACAGGTCGCTGCGGACGGCGTGCACGTCGCCCTGGCGGGCGGCCCGAGCGCCCTGCCCGGCGGCGTGTGACGGAGCCGTCCGGTCAGGGGCCGGACGGCTGCGGAGACGTCGCCGGCGTACGGGTTCCGGCCGCGGGCGGGGTGGCGTCGGGCGTCGCGTTCGGCTGCGCCGCGGCCGGCAGGGACCACGGGTGGTCGGGGGTGGCGATCTCGGTGACGGTCTTGCCGATGAGGGTGCTCAGGCTGCCCGTGCCCTTGTCGATGTCGGAGTTGACGATGACGACGAGGACCGCGGCGTGCTGCGCGAGCCGGGCCGCGATCGTCTCGTACCCAGGCAGCTCACCGTTGTGGCCGACCCAGCCGTTGATGTTGGCGATGCCCAGCCCGTAGCCGACGCCGGGGTGGCCCGTCGGCAGGGCGCGCATCCTGTCTGCCTGGGTCCCCGCCTCCAGCAGCCGCTCGCCGTCGGGCAGCTTCCCACTGGTCAGCACGGGGACCCAGGTGCGCAGGTCGTCCAGGGTGGAGGTCATCGCACCGGCGGCCCAGCCCCAGGAGGGGTTCCACAGGGAGGCGTCGGCGACCTTCCCGTCGGGGGTGAAGTCGGTGTAGCCGTGGGCGTACGGTCTCCGGATCCCGGCGCCGGTCGGGAACGCGGTGTCGTCAAGGCCGGCCGGGTCGAGGACGTGTTCGCGCAGGTAGGCGGAGAGGCTCTGCCCGCTGAGCTTCTCGACCAGCAGGCCGAGGAGCACGGTGTTGGTGTTGGAGTACTCCCAGCGGCTGCCGGGCGGGAACTCGGCGGAGTGCCGGAAGGCGATCTTCAGCAGCTCCCGCGGGGTCCAGGAGCGGGTCGGGGCGGCCTGGAACGCGGCGAGCCACTCCTTGTCCTCGGTGTAGTTGAAGAGCCCGCTGCGCATGTCGGCGAGCTGGCGGATGGTGATCCGGTCGCCGCCCGGCACGCCGTCGAGGTGCCTGGAGACGGGGTCGTCCAGGCCCAGCTTCCCCTCGTCGACGAGCTGGAGCACGCCGGTGACGGTGAAGGTCTTGGTGACGCTGCCGATCCGGGTGAACAGGTCGGTCTTCATGGGGATCTTGGTGGTGGTGTCGGAGACGCCGAAGGAGCGCTGGTAGGAGCCCCGGCCGTCGAACCACAGCCCGACGCTGACCCCGGGGATGCCCGCCTTCCTCATGGCCGCGCTGATCGCGTCGTCCAGCCGCTCGGCCGTGGCGGCGTCGACGTCCACCCGGCCCTGCGGCACCGTCGCGGGAGCCTGCCCCGCACACAGAGCGGTCAGGAGCACGGAGGCGGCCGCCAGCGCGGGGAACGCCCGGAAGCTGCGCATGGCGCATCACCCCTGATCACCGTCCCCGAGGCTGTTCCTCCATCCTAGGAACCCCCGCCCCGACGGGCGACCGGGGCCGGGCGGCGAGCGACGGGGGCGGCGAGCGGCCCGGGCCGGCGCGGCCGGCCCCGACGCGGAGCGTGGGTCGCTGACGGGGCCGGTGCGGCCCCGCTGTATAGGGTCAGGCCGCAAGCCCAGACGTGAGCGATCGTCAGGAGTTCTGCCGTGCGACCCTCAGACAGCTCGTCCGCGCCCGGCCGCCTCGGCCGGAACCGTGAGACGGCGATGCTCGCGCTGCTGTCCTTCGCGATGCTGATCGTCTCCCTCGACCAGTACATCGTGGTCGTGGCCCTGCCCGACATCGCCCGCGACCTCGGCTATTCCGCGCGGACGCTCCAGTCGGTCATCAGCGCCTACGCGGTCGCCTCGGCCGGCTTCCTGCTGTTCGGGGGGCGCGCCGCCGACCTGCTCGGGCGGCGCCGGATCCTGGTCACCGGCCTCGCCCTGTACGCCGGGGCCTCCCTCGCGGGCGCCCTCGCCACCGGGCCCGGACTGCTCCTGACCGCCCGCGCGTTCCAGGGTCTGGGCGGCGCCCTCGTCTTCCCCACCACCCTGGCCCTCATCAACACCGCCTTCGCCGAAGGACCGGCCCGCAACCGCGCCCTGGGGATCTGGGGAGGAGCGGGCGCGGCCGGCCTCGTCATCGGTGTGCTGCTCGGCGGTCTGCTGACCCAGGCCTTCGGCTGGGAGGCGGTCTTCCTGTTCAACGTCGCCCTGGCCGTCCCGGCGCTGCTGCTCGCCTTCGTGCTGATCCCCCGGGACGGCGCACGAGAGAAGGGCCGCACCTTCGACCTGCCCGGTGCGCTCAGCGTGACGCTCGGTGTCACGCTCATCGTGTTCGCCCTCGTGCAGGGCCCCGGACTGGGCTGGCTTTCGCCCGGCGTCCTGGCGAGCGCGGTGGCGGGCCCGGTGCTGATCGCGGCGTTCGTCTGCATCGAGCGGCGCAGCAGCGACCCGCTCATGCCGCCGGGACTGCTCGCCAACCCGCATCTGGTCACCGGCGTCGTCATCGCGTTCATGTTCATGGCGACCTTCGGCTCGGTGCTCTACTTCCTGTCGGTCTACTTCCAGGAGGTGCTGGGGTACGACGCCCTGCGGACGGGCGCCGGATTCCTCATCCCCACGGCGGTGGTGGTGGCCGGCTCGGCCACCGCGGGCCGGCTCGTGACGCGGTTCGGCCTGCGGCCGACCCTGGCCGCGGCCCTGGCCGTCGGCGCGCTCGGTGCCGTCGGACTGGGCCTCGCCGTCACGCCGGACGGCACCTACACCGGACTCCTCCCCGGGCTGGTGGCGCTCGGCATCGGTGACGGGGTGGTCTTCACCACCATGTTCATCGCGGCCGCCACCGGTGTCCCCGACCGGCAGCAGGGCATCGCCTCCGGCATTGCCTCGACCGGATCGGGAGCGGGGGCGGCGGTCGGCCTGGCCGTCCTCGTCCTGATCGCGACGGCAGGCCTCGACGGGCTGACCGGCGAGCCGCTCCGCACCGCCACCGCCGACGGGATCTCGGCCGCGCTCTTCTTCGTGGCGGGCGGGATCGCGCTGACCTTCCTGTTCGCCCTGCGCCGGTGCCCGACGCCGTCCGGCCCGCCGCCCGCGCCCGTTCCCTACCAGACGCGCCGCTGCTGACGGGCCGGTCAGCCGGACGGCCGGTCAGCCGGGGTCAGAGGCGCGCGGCGCGCTGGAGCCTGCCCCAGTCGACGAACTTGAAGTCGGTGTCCGTACGGGGCTGCCCGTCGGGTCCGGCGGATTCCGGGGTGTTGGAACCGTCCTGGACGACCAGCAGGCCGTTCGGGAACCTCCGTCCCAGCGGGGCGCTGGTGACGGCGGCGCCGTCACAGACCTCGGAGCCGTCCGGTGCGCCGGGCGCGGCGCCCGCGGTGACCCGGAACCCGCGGACGAAGGCGTTGCGGTGGCCGCGGTCGAAGACGGCGAAGGTGTCGTCGCCCTGGCCGGAGGCGATGAGGTAGCCGTCGCGGCGGGGGTCCTCGGGGTCGCGCCAGATCGTCAGGCCCTCCACGTCGGCGCTGAGGTGCCGGCCGCCGAAGCCCGGGTCGGTGCCCGCGTCGCACTCCTCAGTCTCCGGGTTCCAGGTGCCGGGCACGCCGTAGGAGCGGACCTTCTCGATCAGGCGGGCCGGGGAGCGCAGGTCGGCGTCGAGCTTCCAGATGCCCACGTCCTCCTGGCCCGCGTACAGGTCGCCGCTGTCGGGGTCGACGACCATGCCCTCCACCTGGGGAAGCTCACCGGGTTCACCGCACGGGGTCCACCGGGCGCCGTCGGGCAGGGTGAAGGAGGAGGGCAGGGTGAGGGTCCGGACGAGGCGGTAGCCGACCTTTCCGCGCGCGTCCGGCGCGAGTTCGGCGAGCGCGAGCCGGGTGTCGTGACGCCGGCTGGTGACCGCGAACGAGCGGCCGCCCCGCCGGTCGGTGTAGGCGGCCAGGCCGTATGCGGTGCGCTGCTCGCCGACCTCGTCCTGGCCGGAGGAGAAGACCAGCGGGGCGGCCGCCTCGTCGGTGACGTCGACGAGCGGCCCGGCGCGGCGCCCGGGGTCGATCCGGTAGAACCGCAGCTGGTCGCGGCCCCGGTCGGAGACGACGGCCACGTCGTGGCGGCCGTCGGGGAAGCGCAGCCCGGTGACCAGGTCGACGTTGTTGAAACGGCCGGGCTTGTCCCCGTCCCGCGGGGGCGGCGGCGCGGGCAGGCTCTGGACCTGGCGGCCGTCCAGGTCGTACACCCGCAGGCCGCCCTCCTTGGCGGTGGCGATGACCAGGCTGCGGTCGGGGTCGGAGGCGTTCCGCCAGATCGCCGGGTCGTCGGCGTTGGCGTTGCCGCCCGCCTCGTCGTCGAAGAGCGACGGCGTCTCGGCCGAGGCGGACACCTCGGGCAGCGCCGGGGCCGCGCCCCGGTCCGCGTGTGCCTGCGCCGGTACGGCGATCATTCCGAGGGCCGCGATCGTCGCCGCGGCGATGAAGGGGGTCCTCCTGCTCCGGGTCACGCTCACACTCACGCTCATGCTGCCTCCTGGTCATGGAGTCGGGCCGAAGGGCCGGCGGGCCGCCGCCACCCTGGCCTACTCGCGGGTAGTCGACATGGAGGCGATATGACGACCGTATGAGCAGGCGGTGAACCCCCGTGGGAGGACGGCATCCGGAGGACCGGCGCGCCGAACCGCGGACGTGCCGGGCGCGGCGGCGGCACCCGGCAGGATGCTGCGACGTCACCCTTGCAGGATGCTGCGCCGGGAGCCGCGGCGCGCCCCGGCGGCCCGGCCGGCCTGCCGACGAACCTTGGAGCGCTGAGCAGACATGACGGACAGCCCCGCCGGTGTCCCCACTCCCCCGCCGGCTGCCGGCCCGCCGGCCGGTCCCGCGCCCGGGGCCGCCGTCTCGCGCGAGGAGTTCGACGCGCTCTTCGCGTCGGTCCGCGGCTGGGGCCGGTGGGCCGCGGCCGGCCGCGGCGCCTGGAACAGGGTGACGGCGGACCACGTACGGAGGGCCACCGCCCTGGTCCGGTCCGGCACGGTCGTCCCGATGGGGCGGCCCTGGGACACCCGTCCCGGGCCGGACAACGCGAAGCCCGCCTTGCACTACATGTCGGAGCTCGGTGACGTGGAGGCCCCGGAGCCCTCCGTCTACAAGGACTTCCTCGCCGTCGACTACCACGGCAAGGGCGTGAGCCACCTGGACGCGCTGTCACACGTCGCCTACCGAGGGCGCCTGTTCGACGGGCACGCGGCGCGCGAGGCCGTGGATGCCGCGGGCGCCCGCTTCGGCGCGGTGTCTGAGCTCGGCCCCCTGGTCACCAGGGGGGTGCTCCTGGACCTGCCCGCCGTCCTCGGGCTCCCGTGGCTCGAGCCGGGGCACGCGGTGCACGCGCCGGACCTCCTCGCCGCGGAGCGGGCCCTCGGCGTGACGATCGGGGAGGGCGACGCGGTCCTGCTGCGCTCCGGTGCCTGCCGGCGCCGCCGGGAGACCGGGCCCTGGGACCCCTCGGCGGCGAGCGCGGGCTGGCACGTGGACGCCGTACCTCTGCTGGCGGAGCGGGGCATCGCCCTGCTCGGCGGGGACGGGGACAGCGACGTACGGCCGTCACCGGTCGAGGGCCTGCACTCCCCCGTCCACGCACTGGCGATCGCCGCGATGGGCGTGCCGCTGCTGGACAACCTCGACCTCGAGCGGCTCTCCGCAGCCTGCGCCGGGGCGGGCCGGTACGCGTTCCTGCTCGTCGTGACGCCGCTGGACGTCCCGGGCGGTACGGGCTCGCCCGTCAACCCGGTGGCGGTCCTATGAGGCCGCCCACACCCACAAAGGTGAGGAATATACTCAAATCGGGCGATCGAGAGCGTTCCGGTGAGGGGAAGTGGTGTAGATGGGGGTCGTCGGCGACCGCATCGGCCCCGCAGGTTCCCGTGACCGGTTCCTGCACGGCGAGTCGGTCGAAGCGGTCGAGGGGAGCGTGCGGAGCCCCATCCTGAGCTCCTGGCAGCGCAGCCGTCTGCTGGGCCTGTCGCCGGACCAGTCCGAGCTCCCCTTCACCCAGGACTTCGACCCCGAGAGCAGGCTCGTCCGCGCCGCCCGGCCCGTGCTCGACCGGCTCGCGTCCATCTTCTCGGGCAGCCAGATGAACATCTGCCTCGCCGACGGGTTCGGCACCGTGCTCGAACGCCGCTTCGGCGACAAGTCGATGCTCAGGCACCTGTCCGCGATCCAGAGCGTCCCCGGTTTCGTCTTCGCCGAGCAGTACGCGGGGACGAACGGCATCGGGCTCACCCTGGCGGAGCGGCAGCTCTGCCAGGTCTACGGCGCCGAGCACTTCGCCGAGCGCTCCCAGTCGAGCGCGTGTACCGCGATCCCCCTGCGCGACCAGCTCAACGGGCACATCGAGGGAGTCCTGTGCCTCGGCTATCCCTACACCGACGCCGACCCGGCCCTGGTCCCCGTGGTGCGCAAGGCGGCCGAGGCCATCGAAAGACGGCTGATGGACCAGAGTTCGGCGCGCGAGCGCGGGCTGCTGCACGCCTACCTGGACGCCGAGAGCCGCGCCCGGAGCGGCGATGACGCCCGGAACGGGTACCCGATCGGCATGGACGAGCTGCTCCAGAGCGAGCTGGAGCAGAGCGACCAGATGACGCTCAAGGAGCGGGCCACGGAGCTGATGTCCTCGGCCCGGCGGGCCGCCACCGAGGTACCGCTGTCCCGCGGCCGCTCGGTCACCCTCGTGAGCCGGCCCGTGACGAGCACGACCGGGGTGGAGGGCATCGTCATCGAGGTGCTCCTCCCCGACGAGTCGGAGCGGCACGCCCCCGCCCCTCCCCACGCCCCTCCCCATCCCCACGCCCCTCCCCACGCCCACGCCGACGCCGCGCCCCGCGCCGCGGGCCCGGGAGCGGCCCCGGCCACCGCTGCCGCCGCACCACCCCCCGCACCCGGTACCGACGGCTCCGCGGGCGGCATGGTCCGGGGCCTGGTGCTGGTGGGCGAGCCGGAGGTGGGCAAGTACGCCGTCGCGGCACGGCGCCGCCTGGAGCTGCTCGCCGAGGCCAGCAACCTCATCGGCACCACCCTGGACGTGGGCCGCACCGCATGGGAGCTCGCCGAGATCGCGGTGCCGCGCCTGGCCGACTTCGTCACCATCGACATGCCCGAGGCGGTGCTGCGAGGCGAGGAGTCCGCCAACCCCACCACCGAGATGCACCGCACGGTGGTCCACGGCATCCGCGAGGACTGCCCCTTCTACCCGGTGGGCGAGCAGGTCAGCCTCCGCCCGACCACCCCCCACATGCGCTGTCTGAGCACCGGTCAGCCCGTGCTGGAACCCGACCTGAAGGCCGCCTTCGGCTGGATCGCGCAGGACCCCGAGCACGCCGAGCTGCTGCTCGCCCACGGCATCCACTCCCTCGTCACCGTCCCCCTGCTCTCCCGCGGCGTCCTCCTGGGCATCGCCGCCTTCTACCGTGCGCAGGACCCCGCCCCGTACGGGGACGACGACCGCTCCCTGGCCCAGGAACTCGCCGCCCGCGCCGCCCTGTGCATCGACAACGCCCGCCGCTACACCCGTGAACACACCCTCGCCCTGTCCCTGCAACGCAGTCTGCTGCCGCGGGGCCTCCCCGAACAGGACGCCGTCGAGGTCGCCCACCGCTATCTGCCCGCGGAGCACGGGGTGGGCGGCGACTGGTTCGACGTCATCCCCCTCGCCGGCACCCGCGTCGCCCTGCTCGTCGGCGATGTCGTCGGCCACGGACTGCACGCCGCCGCCACCATGGGCCGGCTGCGCACCGCCGCCCGCAACTTCGCCGAACTCGAACTCGCCCCCGACGAACTCCTCACCCACCTGGACAACCTGATGGTGCGCCTCGACCGCGAGGAGGGCGGGGACCGGGCCGGCGCCGGCAGCACCGGCATCGTCGGCGCCACCTTCCTGTACGCCATCTACGACCCGACCTCGCAGGAGTGCACCATGGCGCGCGCCGGCCACCCGCCGCCCGCGCTGGTCCGGTCCGACGGCACCGTGACCTTCCTCGAGCTGCCCGCCGGACCCCCGCTCGGCCTCGGCGGCCTGCCCTTCGAATCGGTCTCCTTCCACCTCCCCGAGGGCAGCCAGCTGGTCCTGTTCACCGACGGGCTCGTCGAAGACCGCCACCGGGACATCGACGTGGCCCTCGACGAACTGCGGCGCATCCTGGCCCACCCGGACCGCGCCCCCGAGGACACCTGCCAGGCGGTCGTCGACGCCATGGCCCCCGAGCACCCCGCGGACGACATCGCGCTCCTCGTGGCCCGCACCCACGCCGTACGCCCCGACCGGATCGCCGCCTGGGACCTGCCCGCCGACCCGGCCCGGGTCTCCGAGGTGCGCAACGCCGCCGTGGACCAACTGGGCCGGTGGGGCCTGGACGAGGCCGCGTTCGCCATGGAACTGCTGCTCAGCGAGCTGGTCACCAACGCGGTCCGCTACGGCGCCGGGCCCATCCGGGTCCGTCTCATCCACGACCGCACCCTGATCTGCGAGGTGTTCGACACCAGCAGCACGGCCCCGCGCATGCGCCATGCGGCCATCACCGACGAGGGCGGCCGCGGCCTGTTCCTCGTCGCGCAGCTCGCCCAGGCCTGGGGCACCCGCTACACCGACGAGGGCAAGGTCATCTGGGCCGAGTGCGCCCTCGCTGCGGCGTGACCTGGACCGGCGCCTCCGACCGATATACCGGAAATGCGCCGTACGCCGCCGTAGAATCCCCCATGCCGTCGGGAAGAACTCGGAGGCCGACCCCCGGAGAAGTCTGTGCATGACGCTCCCGACACCTCGACGGGTCCGGCCTCCCGCTCCGGCACGGAACCCCTCGTCCGCATCCGCGGTCTGGGCAAACGGTTCGGCGGCACCCGCGCCCTGGCCTCGGTCGACCTCGACATCCACCGGGGTGGCGTCCTCGCCCTGCTCGGTCCCAACGGCGCCGGAAAGTCCACCCTCATCAAGGTGCTCGCAGGGGTCCACCACGCCGACGAGGGCGAGGTGACGGTGGACGGGCACCCGCTCGGCTCCCACGCCGCCACCCGGAACATGTCCTTCATCCACCAGGACCTCGGTCTCGTCGAATGGATGACGGTCGCCGAGAACATCGCCCTGGGCACCGGCTACCCGCGCCGCTCCGGGCTGATCTCCTGGCGGCGGACCCGGCAGCGCTGCGCCGGGGCCCTGGAGACCGTCGCCGGCCATCTGGACGCCGACGCCCGCATCGCCGACCTCGCCCCCGCCGAGCGCTCACTCGTCGCCATCGCCCGCGCGCTCGCGACACGGGCCGAGCTCATCGTCCTCGACGAGCCGACCGCCACCCTCCCCGCCGCGGACTGCGCCCGGCTGTTCGGCGTCCTGCACGCCCTGCGCGACCGGGGGCACGGCATCCTCTACGTCAGCCACCGCCTCGACGAGGTGTACGAGGTCGCGGACACCTTCGCCGTCCTGCGCGACGGCCGCATCGCCGACCGGGGTCCACTCGCCGGTCACAGCCCGGCCCGTCTGGTGCACGCCATCGTCGGCCACGAACCGGCCGCCCGGGCGCCGGGCGCGCCGCCCCCGGCCGGCGGCCCGCCCCTTCTGAGCCTCGACGGGGTGCGGACCGGATCCACCGGACCGGTCGGCCTGGAACTGCGCGGGGGCGAGATCCTCGGCATGGTCGGACTGACCGGCGCCGGACACATGGAGCTGGGCCGCGCGCTCGCCGGCGCCCGGCCGGTCCTCTCCGGGCGGGCACTGCTGGACGGGCGCCCGTACCGCCCGCACACGGTCGCCGATGCTCTCGGCTCCGGCGTCGGCTTCGTGGCGGGCAACCGTCAGGAAGAGGGGTGCGCCGCCGAACTGACCGTACGGGAGAACTTCCTGGCCAACCCCCGGGCGGCCGGTCTGCCGGCATGGCAGTGGATCAGGCCGGGGCGCGAGCGCGCCGAGGCCGCGGCCCTGATCGACCGGTTCTCCGTACACCCCCGCGACGGCGAGGTGCCGATCGCCACCCTGTCGGGCGGCAACCAGCAGAAGGTCATGGTCGGACGGTGGCTCGGGGGCCTCGGGGGGAGACTGCGCCTGCTCGTCCTCGAGGAGCCGACCGCCAGCGTGGACGTCGGAGCCAAGGCCACGATCCACCGGCTGCTCGACGAGGCGGTGGCCTCCGGCCTGGCGGTCCTGCTGCTGTCCACCGACTTCGAAGAGGTCGCGGGCCTGTGCCACCGCGCCCTGGTGTTCGTCCGCGGGACCGTGGCCGCCGAGCTGTCCGGGGCCGCCCTGACCGTCGCCGAACTCACCCGGACCGCCTCGGCCATGCCCCCCATCACCGGAGCTGCGACGAGCCGATGACCCCCTCCCCCTCCCCCTCACCTCCGCCCTCCCGCGCGCCCCGGTCCCTCCCGGGCGGCCTCCGCGGGCACCACATCGGCGCCTACGGTCTCCCGGTGCTCGGCGCCCTGCTCTTCCTGGTGTTCTCCCTCGCCCTGCCGCAGACCTTCCCCACCCGGGACAACGTCTCCTCGATCCTCTCCAACCAGGCGATCCCCGCGATCCTGGCGCTCGCCGCGACCATCCCGATCGCCACCGGCCGGTTCGACCTGTCCCTCGGCTACGGTCTGGGCCTGGCGCACGTCCTGGTGCTGCAACTGATCGTGAACGAAGGCTGGTCCTGGCCGCTCGCCTGCCTCGTGGTGGTGTGCGGAGGGGCGTTGGCCGGCGCGCTCAACGGCGTGATCGTCGAGTTCGGGCAGATCACCTCCTTCATCGCCACGCTCGGCACCGGCAGCATGATGTACGCCGTCACCGGCTGGATCACCGACGGCAGCCGGATCGTGCCCGGTCCGGACGGGCTGCCCGCCGCCTTCACCGGGCTGTACGACTCCCGCTTCCTCGGCCTCCCGGTGCCCGCCTTCTACGTGCTCGCCGTCGCCGGGGTGCTGTGGCTGGTACTGGAACGGCTGCCGCTCGGCCGGTACCTGTACGTCATCGGCTCCAACCCGCGCGCCGCCGGCATCATCGGCATCCCCACCCGTACCTACTCCGTCTACGCCTTCGCCGGATCGGGCCTGGTCGTCGGCTTCGCCGGGGTCCTCCTCGCGGCACAGCAGCAGACCGGCAACCCGAGCGTCGGCCTGGACTACCTGCTGCCCGCCTTCGTCGGCGCCCTGCTCGGGTCCACCACGATCCGGCCCGGCCGCGCCAACGCACTCGGCACCGTCGTGGCCGTCGCCGTCCTCGCCGTCGGCCTCGCCGGGATCGGGCAGCTCGGCGCGCAGTTCTGGGCCACGCCGCTGTTCAACGGCGGCACCCTGCTGATCGCCGTCGGCCTGGCCGGCTACGCGGCCCGCCGCCGGCTGCGCACCGGCGAAAGACAGCCGCTCCCGGATCACCTCTAGGCCCCGCACCCACGCAACTCCGCACCCTTCTCGAACACGTCGTACGCGCGACCGCGTCAGGAGCACCGTGTACCCGAAGCGCAAGACCCCCCTCACGGCCGCGGCCCTGCTGACCGCGGCCGCCGCGCTCGTCTCCGGCTGCACGAGCGGCCCCTCGGCCGGCGGAGGTCCGTCGCCGGCCGGCTGTCCCGGCACGCTCGCGAAGGCCAAGGCGGCCGTGGGGCAGGCCGAGAAGAACGACACCTCCTGGCACGGGCCCACCACCGGTCCTGCGGCGGTGCCCGGCAAGAGCATCGTCTACGTGGCGCAGACCATGACGAACCCCGGAGTCGCGGGGGTCGCGAAGGGCGTCGAGGAGGCCGCGAAGGCCATCGGCTGGCGGGTCCGGATCATCGACGGGGAGGGCGGTCCCGCCGGCATCCAGGCGGCGCTCAGCCAGGCCGTCACGCTGGGGCCCTCGGGCATCGTCATCGGCGGCTTCGACCCCCGTCTGACCTCGCAGCAGATGGCGCGGGCCCGGGCGGCGCGGATCCCGGTCGTCGGGTGGCACGCGGTGGGCTCCCCCGGCCCGAGCGAGGACCCCGCGCTGTTCACCAACGTCACCACGAAGGTGGAGGACGTGGCACGGATCAGCGCGGACTGGGTCATCGCCGGTTCCGGCGGCGCCGCCGGAGTCGTCCTCTTCACCGACGACTCCATCCCGTTCGCCAGGAACAAGGCCGAGCTGATCAAGCAGGGGCTCGCCGCCTGCTCCGGCGTACGGATCCTTTCGTACGAGAACATCCCGATCCCTGACGCGAGCAGCCGCACCCCGCAGTCGGTCTCCTCCCTGCTGTCCCGGTTCGGGGACGAGTGGACGTACTCGGTGGCCATCAACGACCTGTACTTCGCCGACGCCGCCCCGGCCCTGCGCGCGGCCGGCGAGCCGGGCTCCGGGCCGCCCTTCAACATCGGCGCGGGCGACGGCGACACCTCCGCCTTCCAGCGCATCAACAGCAGGCAGTTCCAGGCGGCCACCGTCCCCGAGCCGCTGAACCAGCAGGGCTGGCAGATCGTCGACGAGTTCAACCGCGCCTTCGCCGGGCAGCCGGCCAGCGGCTACGTCGCCCCCGTCCACATCGCCACGGCCGCGAACAGCGACGGCGCCACGTCCTGGGACCCGTCCGGCTACCGCGAGGCGTACCGCAGGATCTGGGGCGGGTAGCGAGCCGTCCCGTCACGCGGGGAGGCGCCGGAGGGGGACGTCCTTGACGAAGACGAGCGCGTCGTGTCCGGCCAAGTGGACCGGGCCCCGCTCGGCGAGGGCGAGGAGGTTGTCGGCCATCATCCTGGCCCGTTCGGCCACCAGCCGCGTCATGCGGCCCGGTGCGGGGTCGGCCATGCAGGAGTGGTGGCGGAGCAGACCGGTGGCGGTGCGCCCGTACGGGCGGGCCCGGTCCCAGTCGTCCCGGGAGGTCGCCGTGATCAGGTGCGGCGTCTGCGCGTCGAGCAGTGCGACCAGGTCTCCGGCGCGGTACCTGCGCGAGCGGGGCCGGCGCTAGGTCGTCGCGGGTTCGAGGAGGTGGGGGCCGTTGTTGCGGACGCTGTTGACCTCGGTCGAGACCTCCGTCACCGCGAGTCGGCCGTCGGCCGGGGTGTGCAGGAGGGCGCGCAGGTCGGCGGTGTCCTGGTGGGCGGGGTCGAGCCAGGTCTCGTAGTCGCCGGCGTCGAGGGCCAGCGGCATCCGGGGGTGGACACGGCCCGCCTGGTCGGTGGCTTCGGTCGTGATGATGGTGGCCGTGATCAGCCACGCCGACGGGTCGTCGTCGTCCTTGACCGCCGGGTCGCGCCAGAACTCGTACAGACCCGCCATCGCCATCACCCCCGCGTCCTCCGGGCGGATGAAGTACGGCTGCTTGTAGGCCTTCGCGGAGCCGGTGGCGGGGACGGCGACCCATTCGTAGAAGCCGTCGGCGGGCAGCAGACACCGCCGCCGGGTGAACGCGCGGCGGTAGGCCGGCTTCTCGTGGACGGTCTCGACGCGGGCGTTGATCATGCGCGAACCCACCGACGGGTCCTTCGCCCAGGACGGCACCAGCCCCCAGCGCACCGGCCGCAGCCGACGCACCACTTCCCCGGTGTCGCGGTCGGCCCGTTCCAGGACCGCCCACACGTCGTCGGTCGGGGCCACGTTCCAGGACGGGCCCAGTGCCTCGGCGCCGGGATCCCGCTCGGCGTCGAAGAGGCCGGCGAGGTCTTCCGGGGCCCGGGAGGAAGCGTATCGACCGCACATGAGCCCACTGTCCCACTCTTCCGCTCCGGCCTCACCGACCGGCACGGATAATGGCACGACCCCAGGCATCGATCCGAGAGACGAAGAACCATGACGCTGAAGGAAGGCCAGCGGGTGAAGCTGGCGGCGGACACCCGGCTGACCGGTGCGGTCGCGGTGATCGAGGAGTCCTCGCCGTCGGACCCGACGGGCCTGCCGGCACCGGCGGGTGCCGTCGCCGGGTTCCTGTCGCTGGCGGCGGGGACCGAGGGCACCGTCGAGCGGGTGGTCGAGCACCGGCAGCCGAGCCCGGGAGTCCGCGAGTACGAGCGGCTCAAGTCGCTGCTCGACTCCTTCGGCCGTGACATGCCCACGGAGAGCCGCAGGCAGTTGGAGGAGCAGGTCAGCGCCCTGGAGCCCGAGTGGACGGCCTACCAGGAGCAGGGGCCCCGTGTGACGGTCCGGGTCCGCTTCGACAACGGGTTCATCCTCGACGAAGCGCACCAGGCCCTGTTCACCTCCGCCTGACGGCCCGGAGCCGCTCTCCGGCCGCGCGCGGCCATCCCGTACGCCGCCGGGAGATCCGCTGCCTGCGCCCCGACGGCAGCGGCGGGGCCAGTGCGAAGACCACGGTGATGTGCGCGCCGCCGAGCGGGCCGCGGGCGATGCGCACCGTACCGCCGGTGACGGCCGCGGCCCTGCGGGCGATGTCGAGGCCGAGCCCGGAGGAGCCGGTGCTGCTCCCGCGCGAGAGGGCCCGGTCCGGATCCGGGATGCCGGGTCCGGCGTCCTCCACGACCAGTTCCACGGCCTGGGCGGTGCGCACCACGCGGACGCCGAAGGGGGTGCCGGACGGGGTGTGGCGGAAGACGTTGCCGATGAGCGCGTCCACCACGGCGGCGATGTCGTCGTCCGGGAGGCTGACGGCCGAGGGCTCCTGGGTGAGGTCGAGCTCGCAGGGCCTGCTCTGCTGCTCCGCCAGGACGGCCCAGAAGGCGGTCCGGCGGCGGACTACGTCGGCCGCCTCGCAGCGGGCTCCGGACGGGCCCGCTCCGGTGGCGTGGTGGCCGGGGCCCGGGTCGGCGTCCGTACCGCGCAGGCCCTGGCCCATGGGTCCCACGGCGAGCGGGGTGCGGGCCGCCGCGATGATGGCCTGGAGTTCCGTCTCCAGTGCTTCCACGGCCGCCTCGACCCTGGCCGATTCGGGTGACCCCGCCATCCGCTCCGATGCGAGGTGCAGGGCGGTCAGCGGGGTGCGCAGCCGGTGCGACAGGTCGGCGACGAGTTCGCGTTCGACGGCGAGGAGTTCGGTCATCCGGTGGGCCATCGCGTTGAACGCGACGCCCGCGTCGCGCAGCTCTCTGGGGCCCATGGGGTCCACGCGGGCGTCCAGGTTGCCCTCGCCCAGTGCGTGGGAGGCGTGCGCGAGCCTCTTGGAAGACCGGACCACCTTCGCCCCGAGGCGGTCGGCGACGAGGACGGAACCGCCGATCAGGCCCACCGCGAGGAGGGTCATGACCGCCCAGGAGGCCTTGACCCCGCGGGTCAGTTCCGCCTCGGGGACGAAGTTCTCGATGACGGCGACCCGGTCGCCGGGCAGCACCACCGGCTGCAGGCAGATCCAGCCGCCGGGGATCTCCCGGGAGATGGACTCCCGTCCGCGCTGGGCCCGTTCGAGCAGCGCGGACGGTGCCCGGGAGCTGCCGAGGGCGGGGCCGTCCGGCAGGTGGACGACCAGGTGCTCGGCGGCGTCCAGGCCGGCGGCGGACTCCCGCAGGGCGGACGGGTCCGTGGTGAGCGTCAGGACGGGGGCCAGGGCGGCGGCCTGCTGCTCGGCCGCGGTGACGCTCTGCTCCTTGACCAGGGACATCACCAGTGCGGCCAGCGGTATGAGGAAGGAGAGGGCGACCATGGAGGTCACGGCGAGCGCCACTCCGGCCAGTGAGCGTCTCAACGCGGCGCCACCAGTTTGATGCCGACGCCGCGGACCGTCAGCAGGTAGCGCGGGGCCGCCGCGCGTTCGCCCAGCTTGCGGCGCAGCGACGACAGGTGCACGTCGACGGTCTGGTCGTCGACGTACGGCTCGCGCCACACCTCGGTCAGCAGCCGCCGTTTGGAGACGACCTGGCCGGTGTGGTGCGCGAGGAAGGCCAGCAGGTCGAACTCGCGGCGGGTGAGGTGCAGCTCGCGGCCGGCCAGGTACGCGGTGCGCGCGCCGGGGTCGACGGCCAGCTCGCCCACGGTGGTGACGCGCAGGGGTTCGGGGGCCGGTGCGGGTCTCGACGGCCGGGCGCCCTGCGCGGGGTGGGCGGTGTGGGCCGGGGGGAGGTGGCTGGTGCGCCTGAGGACGGCGGAGAGGCGGGCGATGAGCTGCCCCCCGGAGAACGGCTTGACCAGGTAGTCGTCGGCGCCCGCGTTGAGGAGTTTGATGATCTCGGTCTCGTCGTCGCGGGCGGTGGCCACCAGGACCGGGACGGAGGATATGCCGCGGATCATGCGCAATGCGTCTCCTCCGTCCAGATCGGGCAGTCCCAGGTCGAGGACCACCGCGTCGACGGGCACCTGGGTGACCTCGCGCAGGGCGCTGAACCCGTCGGCCGCGCTGCGTACGGCGTACCCGTGCTCCGCCAGGACCTCGATGAGTGACTGGCGGATGCTGGGGTCGTCTTCCACGACCAGAACGCTTGGCATGGGCACACCTTAGGTGAACGCCCATTCCTACTTCCGGGGGGTGGCGAAGGCCAGCCCTTCGCCGGTGACGTCGGCGACCCCGTTCTCGGTGAACGGCGCGGCCTCGCCGCCCCCCGCGGACTGCGGGCCGCATGCCGCGAGGACGGCCAGGGCGAGGAAGGCGGCGGCCGCGGCGAGGCCGGCACCGTACAGGGCGGCGGGCCGCGGGATCCCCCGGCTCATGACGCCCGCCTGCCCAGGAGGGCGGAGTCGGCGGACGGGGATGCGGACTGCGCTGCGGCGGAGCGGCGCTGCGGCGTGCGGCGGCCCGCGCGGACGGGCCGGAGTACGCGAGAAGTCATGGCGAGGACACCCCAGGGCACGGTTCGGACTGCGGGATCGGCGAATGCCTCCCGGCTCCGGGGAGCATACGACCGCCCGGGGCGGCTCGGACCCGGTGCGCGTGATCGTGAGGATCCCCTAAGGAAGCGCTCACCTTCCGCTGCGCCGGCGCTCAGCCGGCGAGCACGCACCCGGGCCTGAAACCGGCAAAGGGGATCAGGGGGTTGATTGGTGCGGGTCGGTCTGAAACGGTCGGCGCCGTGCCTCAGAACGACGACTCGCGGACGCTGGCCTTCGCCACCGGTTCGATCGTCGCCGTGACGACCGAGCGGTGGTCCGCGCTGGTGAACGTGACCGTCAGGGTGTCGTCCGCGGCCTGGGAGGTGGTGGCCTTGAAGCCGCGGCCGGGGATCGCCGAGATGAGGCACACGCCGCGGGCCCCGTACCGCAGAGTGACCTTGCCGCCCTGGGAGGGGACGGTGTGCAGGCCGGGCCCGCCCTGCTCGCAGTCGACGACGGGCTTCGGCGCGGTGGTGCGGGGAGCTCCCGTCGAGGCCTTCGCGGGTGTGGGCGTGGCGGCCGAGGGGGACGGCCGCTCGGTGGCGG
Organism: Streptomyces sp. IBSNAI002; assembly: GCF_052244475.1. Taxonomy (NCBI): domain Bacteria; kingdom Bacillati; phylum Actinomycetota; class Actinomycetes; order Kitasatosporales; family Streptomycetaceae; genus Streptomyces; species Streptomyces sp. IBSNAI002. Next base: position 569,684 of record NZ_JBQPXG010000002.1, read on the forward strand.
TCGGCGAGCCTGAGGGGGAAGCGGACGGGGACTGGGGGCTCGGGGACCCGCCGTCGCCCGCCTGCCACGCCGGCGGGGAGTCGAAGACCATCGGTGCGGACCGGGCCACGGGCGGCGTATGCCTGGTCGAACCGACCACGAACTGGACCGTGACGAGCACGGCGGTCACGCTGGCTGCCGTGCACGACAGCCATATGAGCAGGTAGCGCGGAATTCGGGGCACGGCCCCATAGTGGCCGACGCGCCGGGCCTCCCGTCACCGCCTCCCCTCGAACGGGCGGACGCGGCCGCGCCCCGGGTCCCGGCCGTGCGGACGCCGGCGTCTCCCTGCCCGGATGCGGGCAGGGAGACGCGTGTGAGGGTGCGGGGCAGTGCGGGGTGGTGCGGGGCCTACTTCGGGGCGCCGAAGTTCTGCGTCCACCAAGGGCCGCCGTCGCCCTTGTGCACGCCTATGCCGATCTCCTTGAAGGCGCAGTTGAGGATGTTGGCCTTGTGGCCGGGGCTGTTCATCCACGCCTTCATGACCGCGTCGGCGTCCGCCTGGCCGCGGGCTATGTTCTCGCCCAGCCGGGACCACCCGTATCCGGCGGCTTCCACGCGGCTGGTCATGGTGGACCCGTCGGGACCGGTGTGCGACATCACGCCGCTGCGGGCCATGGTGTCGCTGTACCCCCGCGCCGCGGCCGTCAGCTTCGCGTTCGCGGTCAGGGGGCCGCAACCGGCCGCCGACCGCTCCTTGTTGACCAGGGCGAGCACCGCGGACTCGGAATCGCCGGAGGCACCGCCGCCGGAGGAACCGCCCGACCCGCCCGACCCTCCGGAGCCGCCGGTGGGCGCGGCGGGCGTACGCGAAGGCTTGCGGGTCTGGGGCGGGGCCGCGGCCGGGCTGCTCGCCTCCGCCCCGGTCTTCGCGGGTGCGGCGGATTCCGAGCCCTCGGCGCCGGGGGTTCCGGGCGGGGTCGCACCAGGCCCGGACGCGGCGTCGGCGGGGTCCGTGGGGAGGGCGGGCGTGGGGGTCGCCTCCGCGCCACCGGAGCCCGCCGAGGCGGACTCCGTCCCGGAGCCGGCGGCGCCTCCGGCCCGCTTGTCCCTGCTCCCTCCGCCGTCGGAGCCGGCCACCGCGACCCCGACCGCCACCGCCGCGGCAGCCGCCGTCAGGGACAGCACGATGCGCGTGCGCACCGTCTTCTTCCGCCGCGCCTCGACGCGGGACGGGGATCCGGGAGTTCGGCTGCGGCTCATGCCGGTAGCACCTCACAGGGAGAAGGGGTGGAAGGTCGGGCCGAGCCTAGGCCGGTGATCAGGGACAAAAACCCCCCGGAGGCGTTCTTCAAGGTCCCTTAAGGAAGCCCGCAGGGTCGGCGCAGGTCCGTCTGCGCGACCGGGCGGCGGGGCGCGGCCCGAGCGGTACGGCGGCGCTCCCCCGGCTTCGGGACGGGCCTCGCTTGACTGGTACGCGACGCGACCGGTAGGGAGAGGCTGTTCATTGCGTGAGGTGTGAAACGGGGGACCCATGAAGCCGCTCGAAACGGGCGATCCCACGTCGGTCGGCGAGGGCCGCTACCGGCTGGTGGGGAGGCTCGGCCAGGGGGGCATGGGTGTGGTCTACCTGGGCCGCTCCCAGTCCGGGCGTGCGGTGGCCGTCAAGGTGGTACGGCCGGAGCTGAGCACCGAGCCCGGGTTCAGGCGCCGGTTCGCCGACGAGGTGGCGGCCGCGCGGCGGGTCGGCGGCTTCCACACCGCGCCGGTCGTCGACGCCGACCCGGACGGCGACCCGGCCTGGCTGGTCACGGCCTTCGTGCCCGGACCCACCCTGCAGGCGGTGCTCGCGAGCGTCGGATCGCTGCCCCTGGACACGCTGACCGTCCTGGCGGCCGGTCTGGCCGAGGCGCTCGAGGCGATCCACCGGGCGGGGGTCATCCACCGCGACCTCAAGCCCGCGAACATCATCGTCGCGGAGGACGGGCCGCGCGTGATCGACTTCGGCATCGCGCGCGCTCTGGACGGAACGGCCCTGACGCAGACCGGGTTGCAGATCGGCACGCCGGGGTTCCTGGCACCGGAGCAGCTCACCAGCGGCACGGTCACCCCCGCGGTCGACATGTTCGCGCTGGGGGTGGTGCTCGCCCAGGCCGCGGGCGGCTCCCCGTTCGGCGACGGCCCGTCGGCGGCCCGGCACTACAAGGTGGTCCACGAGGAACCGGACCTGACCGCCGTTCCGGACGAACTCCGGGCGGCCGTCGGCGCCTGCCTGTCCAAGGACCCGCGGGACCGCCCCACCCCGACGGCCTTCCTGGGCGGCCTGACCGTCCGGCACCCGGCCGGCGACACCTGGCTCCCGGACGCGGCGACCCAGTTGCTCCCCCGCCCGGAACCGACCGCCCGCCCCACCGCCCCGGATGCCGGAGATGCCGGAGATGCCGGAGATGCCCCGGACCGTCCGCAGGACACACCGGCACCGAAGACCCCCGGTCTGGCCGGCACCGCCCCCGTCACGGCACCCGAGACCCCCGGACCGGACCGGACGGCACCCGTCACGGCACCGGCGGGCCCGGGGCAGGCCGGCCCGGACCTGCCCGAGGAGCCCGGGGCCTCCCGGCCGGGCGCCTCGGAACCCGGCGCCCGGCCCGGGTCCGTCCCGCCCGGCGGTACGGACCCCCGTACGGCGCCGGAGACCGCCCGGCCCGGTGGCGCGGAGCCCCGTACCGAGCAGCCGTGGACCGTGACGGGGGCCGCGGGGCCGGTCTCGCCCGGACCCGCGGAGGGACCGCGGTCGGACGGCGGGCCGTCCGGGCGGCGCCGCGCGGTGGTCGCGGCCGCGCTCGTGGTCGCTCTCGCGGCCGGCGGCCTGCTGGTGTGGCGGCCCTGGAACGGCGGCGGCCCGGACGATGCCAAGCCCGACGCGCTCACCCCCACCGGCTCCGGGCCCGCGTCCGCGGCCGCCGCCGCGTTCCCGGCCGAGGACATGCTGATCCGTCAGGACACGGCCCCCGGCTGGCCGGGTACCTGTCACGGAGTCATCGCCCGCCGGGACGCCTCGTCGGCGGCCCCCGTACGGCTCCTCGCCGGGGACGCGTGCGACGTCCTGCCCCAGTGGTCCCCCGACCGGAAGTCCTTCGCGTTCACCCGCACCAAGCTCGAAGGCCCGTCCGTCTGGACCGCCCAGGCGGACGGCTCGAATCCGCGGCGGGTCGCCGCCATCGCCGGCGGGCGGGTGTCCTGGTCGCCGGACGGCGGCCGACTCGCCGTCCTGCGCAAGAAGGACGGCGTACAGCAGCTGTTCGTGGTCGACGTCGCCGACGGCTCCGCGCGCCAGCTCACCTCGGGCACGAGCCCGGTCGAGGACCCCGCGTGGTCGCCGGACGGCAAGCACATCGCGGTCAGCATCGAGACGCGGCCGGAGAACTGGCAGATCCACCTCGTCGACCCCGCGGCCCCCAACCGGGCCCCGCAGCAGGTGACCCGGCTTCCCCATCCGGCGCTCGACCCGGTGTGGTCACCGGACGGCACGACCTTCGCGTACACCGCCGGGACCTACGGGACGGGCCGCCAGGGCGATATCCGCCTCGTGGCCGCCGACGGCACCGGCGACCGTGATCTGGTGGCCACCGACGCCCACGAGATGGACCCGGCCTGGTCCGCCGACGGCGCGTGGGTGGCCTTCGTCCGGGGCCCGTACGAGAAGCCGGTGATCTTGGCCGTGCGCACGGACGGGACCGGCGAGCGCGCGCTCACCACCGGCACCGCCGCCGAAGGCCACCCCTCCTGGCGCTGAGCCCCCGCCGGACGGGGGCGGTGCGCGGCTCCCCCGGGTGGGAGCCGCCCACCGCCCACGGGGTCAGGAGACGGTGACGAACTTGGCGATGCTCGGGACCCCCTGGGCGTCGAGGGCGAAGAGCATGTACGTCCCGGGCAGGACCACGCCGGTGTCGGCGGGTACGGACACCGTGTACGTACCGGTGCCGGTCGCCGTGGCCGTGAGGGGGACCCGGCGCTGGTCGTTGTCGGTGGAGTGGGTCGCGGCCGCGGCCCGCATGAGGACGAAGGACGCCACCGGGGCCTCGGTGCTCACGCTGAGCGAGCTGCCGGGGGCCGTCCGGGGAGGCGCGCCTCCGGTGATGACGGGCCGAGGCTTCGGCGATCCGTCCGCGTTGAGCAGGTAGGGCGGTGTGAAGACGGACCCGTCGGGGTGGTTCGTCGCGCAGTCGCCGCACAGGCCCCCGCCGCCGGAGAAGATCCGCCCGTCCGGCAGGAGGTTGGCCACGCTGTGGTAGTTGCGCGGGATGGCCATGGTGGCGAGCGGGGTGAAGGTGCCGGTGGCCGGGTCCCACAGCTCGGGGGTCAGTACGGAGGTGGCGTCGCTGAACGGCACGGGGTAGGCCTGTCCGCCGAAGACGGCCACCTTGCCGTCGGGCAGGACGACGCTGTTGCCGAAGGCGCGGGCGTGTTCCATGTCCCCCGTGCGGGCGGCCTGGACCTGGCTGCCGGAGATCCCGACGGTGTAGGCGCGCCGGGTGGCCGGGCTCTTCTCGTAGGCCGGCGAGCCGCCCAGGGTGAGCAGTTTGCCGATGTCGTAGGCGACGGCGTTGCCGGTCATGGCGTCCTGGCTGTCGGCCCGGGTGCCGGCGGGAGTGGTGCTGCCCTGGCCGGTGGTCGAGATCCAGTTCATCTGCTTGCTCGGGCCCAGTTGCAGCACCTTGCCGCCCGAAGTGGCGTGCAGCCACATGTGGTTGTCGGCGCGGTAGGGTCCGGCCGGGTCCGCCGTCAGGGCCGGGGTGGCCGAGACCCCGGGGAGGCTCCGCCAGGTGCGGGTGTCCGGGGACCAGACCTCGCCGCCCTTGTCGCCCGCGGCTCCGCTCCAGGAGCCGCCCAGGACGAAGGCCTCGCCGGTGGAGAGCAGGGTCATGGCCTGGTAGCCGCGGGCGATGTTCATGCTCGTCGTCGCGGACCACTCGTCGGTGGCCGGGTCGTAGACGCTCGCCTTCTCGGCGTTGCTCCCCCCGGTGACCAGCACTCGGCCGTCGGCCAGCATGGCGATGCCCGGGCAGAACATGTCGTGGCCGGTGTTGTCGATGCGGCGCTGGGTGACCTTGCCGGTCTTCAGGTCGAGGATCGCGGTCTGGGTGTAGCCGTTGCTGCCGCCGAAGCGGTCGACCGCGTACGCCGACCAGGCCAGCAGTTTGTCACCGGGCAGGGCGGCGGTGGCCACGGGCACCAGGGGGAAGCCGATGATCCGGTCCCAGGAGCCGTGGACGGCGGGGCTGGCGGGTCCGCTCAGGCGTATTTCGCCGGCCGAGGTCCACGGGCCCCGGCCGCCGGCCTCGGTGGTCACGGTCAGCCGTACGAAGCGGGCGTTCTCGGTGCGGGTGAAGGTGGCGGTCTTGACCGTGTCGTCGTCGCGCCAGGTGCCCGCGGCGACCGGCGCGCCGAAGGCCGTGCCGTCGGCGCTGGTGGTGACGGTGTACGCGCCGGCGCGGCCGTTGGCCCCGTCGGCGCGGGGGTGGTAGACGAGTGCGGAGACCGCCGTCGTCCGCTGCGTGTCGATGGTGATGCTGTGCGGCAGCGGGGCCGGGGTGCCGGTCCACTTGCTGTGCCAGAGGGTGGCGGTGTCGCCGTCGAGCACGTTGGCGGCCCGGCCGTTCTCGCCGCCGGTCTCCTCGTCGCTCGCGGTGGCGGTCCAGCCGGTCCGGGACAGGTCGACGGTGGCCGCGGGGGTGCCGGGGTCACCGAGCAGGTTGATCTCGGCGGCGGAGGTCCAGGGGCCGCGGCCGCCCGCCTCGGTGAGGGCGGTCAGCCGGACGAAGCGGGCTCCCTGCGGGGCGAACCCGAGGGTCTTGGCGCCGGCGTCGTCGGCGAGCGTGCCGGTGGCGACCGGGCTTCCCCAGGTCTGGCCGTCCGTGCTGACGCTGATGCCGTACTCGCCGACGCGCCCGTTGGGTCCGTTGGTGCGGGGCTGGTAGACGAGGGCGGAGACGACGGCCGTGCGCCGCATGTCGATGGTGATGCTGTGCGGCAGCGGGGCCGGGGTGCCGGTCCACTTGCTGTGCCAGAGGGTGGCGGTGTCGCCGTCGAGCACGTTGGCGGCCCGGCCGTTCTCGCCGCCGGTCTCCTCGTCGCTCGCGGTGGCGGTCCAGCCGGTCCGGTCGAGGACCGGAGCCGTGGGTTCCATCGCGTTCGCCGGCGCTGTGCCGTGGTGCGGTGACTGCACGGCCGTCTGCTGGTCGAGGGGTACGGGGGCGGGCCGGGGCGCCGGGGCCCGGCCGGCCGCCGCCGGCCCTGCGACCCCGAGCCACGGCGTCAGGCCTATCAGCAGCGAGCCCAGGCCGAAGGCCACGAGCAGGTGGGAGCGGCGTAACAGGCGTGGGAAGGCGAAGCGGCGCCTGGACTGCAATCTGACCTCCTGGGGCGAACGGGCATACCCCAGGAACATAGGTCAGCGAACGGTCAACTCGCCCCATATGAAGGATAGTTGGCGGGAAGCAACGATGCGGCGGGAGCCCCGGCGCCCGCCCCGGTGAAACCGGTCAGGATTGGAGAAGCGCCGATCGCCGAAGCCTCGTAGCGTCGTGGGCATGGACATCAAGCTCTCGCAGTGCTTCATCGCCGTCGACGACCACGACAAGGCGCTCGCCTTCTACCGCGACGCCCTCGGCCTGGAGGTGCGCAACGACGTCGGATACGAGGGGATGCGCTGGGTGACCATCGGGTCGCCCGTGCAGCCGGACGTGGAGATCGTCCTCGAACCGCCGCTCGCCGACCCCAACGCCTCCGAAGCCGACCGGCAGGCCATGGCGGACCTGCTGGCCAAGGGCCTGCTGCGCGGCGTGATCTTCTCCACCGACGACTGCGACGCCACCTTCGAAAAGGTCCGGGCCGCCGGCGGCGACGTGCTCCAGGAACCGATCGACCAGCACTACGGGGTGCGCGACTGCGCCTTCCGCGACCCGTCCGGCAACATGATCCGCTTCGCCCAGCCCCGCCGGCGGTAGCCCACGCCCGCCACGTCGTTGCCTTGACCGGGCCGACGAAGTAGAACCGGACGTACCGCTCGGACCCGGCCGGATCGAGCCAGGCGACACCGAAGGGGGCCGCGGGAGCGGCCCCCGCCCCACAGATGGAGACACGAGACGATGAGCAAGGTCACGAGGTCGGACACGCAGTCGCCCGCGCCGCACGATGCCGACAGCCACGATCGGATCCGCGTGCACGGAGCGCGCGAGAACAACCTCAAGGACGTCAGCATCGAGATCCCGAAGCGCCGGCTGACGGTGTTCACCGGCGTGTCGGGCTCGGGCAAGAGCTCGCTCGTGTTCGACACGATCGCCGCGGAGTCCCAGCGGCTGATCAACGAGACCTACAGCGCCTTCGTGCAGGGCTTCATGCCGAACCTGGCGCGGCCCGAGGTCGACGTGCTCGACGGACTGACGACCGTGATCAGCGTCGACCAGCAGCGGATGGGCGCCGACCCGCGCTCCACGGTCGGCACCGCGACCGACGCCAACGCGATGCTGCGCATCCTCTTCAGCCGGCTCGGCAAGCCCCACATCGGCCCGCCCAGCGCGTACTCCTTCAACACCGCCTCGGTCCGGGCGAGCGGTGCGATCACCGTCGAGAAGGGCAACAAGAAGGCCGTCAGGGCGACCTACGAACGCACCGGCGGCATGTGCACGCACTGCGAGGGCCGGGGCAAGGTCTCCGACATCGACCTCACCCAGCTCTACGACGACTCCAAGTCGCTCGCCGAGGGCGCGTTCACCATCCCCGGCTGGAAGTCGGACAGCCAGTGGACGGTGGGCCTCTACGCCCAGTCCGGCCTCCTCGACCCGAACAAGCCGATCCGCAGGTTCACCAAGCAGGAGATGCAGGACTTCCTGTACGGCGAGCCGGCCAAGGTGAAGGTCAACGGCATCAACCTCACCTACGAGGGGCTGATCCCCAAGATCCAGAAGTCCTTCCTGTCCAAGGACAAGGAGGCGATGCAGCCGCACATCAGGGCGTTCGTGGAGCGGGCCGTCACCTTCACCACGTGTCCCGAGTGCGACGGCACCCGGCTCAGCGAGGGCGCCCGTGCGTCGAAGATCAAGAAGATCAGCATCGCCGACGCCTGCTCGATGGAGATCCGCGATCTGGCCGAATGGGTCCGCGGCCTCAAGGAGCCCTCGGTGGCGCCGCTGCTCACGGCGCTCCGGCAGACCCTCGACTCCTTCGTGGAGATCGGCCTCGGCTACCTGTCGCTGGAGCGGCCCGCGGGCACGCTGTCGGGGGGAGAGGCCCAGCGCGTCAAGATGATCCGCCACCTCGGCTCCCCGCTGACCGACATCACCTACGTCTTCGACGAGCCCACCATCGGGCTGCACCCCCATGACATCCAGCGGATGAACGACCTGCTGCTGCGGCTGCGGAACAAGGGCAACACGGTGCTCGTGGTGGAGCACAAGCCGGAGACGATCGCGATCGCCGACCACGTCGTCGACCTCGGCCCCGGCGCCGGGACGGCGGGCGGCTCCGTCTGCTTCCAGGGCACCGTCGAGGGGCTGCGGGCCAGCGGGACCACGACCGGCCGCCACTACGACGACCGTTCCTCCCTCAAGGAGACGGTGCGCGAGTCCAACGGCACGCTGGAGATCCGCGGCGCGGCGGCCAACAACCTGCGCGACGTGGACGTGGACATCCCGCTCGGGGTGCTCACCGTCATCACCGGGGTCGCGGGCTCCGGCAAGAGCTCGCTCGTGCACGGTTCGATGCCCGCCGGCGAGGGCGTGGTCTCGATCGACCAGAGCCCGATCCGCGGCTCGCGGCGCAGCAACCCGGCGACCTACACCGGGCTGCTCGACCCGATCCGCAAGGCCTTCGCCAAGGCCAACGGGGTGAAGCCGGCACTGTTCAGCGCCAACTCCGAGGGCGCCTGCCCGACCTGCAACGGCGCCGGCGTCATCTACACCGACCTGGCGATCATGCAGAGCGTCGCCACCACCTGCGAGGACTGCGAGGGGAAGCGGTTCGACGCCTCGGTCCTGGAGTACCACCTGGGCGGCCGCGACATCAGCGAGGTGCTCGCGATGTCGGTGACCGAGGCCGAGGAGTTCTTCGGCGCGGGCGAGGCGCACACGCCCGCCGCCCACAAGATCCTCGACCGGCTCGCCGACGTGGGCCTCGGCTACCTCAGCCTCGGCCAGCCGCTCACCACGCTGTCGGGCGGCGAGCGGCAGCGCCTCAAGCTGGCGACCCACATGTCGGAGAAGGGCGGGGTCTACGTCCTCGACGAGCCGACGACCGGCCTGCACCTCGCCGACGTCGAACACCTCCTCGGCCTGCTGGACCGGCTCGTGGACTCCGGGAAGTCCGTCATCGTCATCGAGCACCACCAGGCGGTCATGGCGCACGCCGACTGGATCATCGACCTCGGCCCGGGCGCCGGCCACGACGGCGGCCTGATCGTCTTCGAGGGCACCCCCGCCGACCTCGTCGCCGGCCGCCCCACCCTCACCGGCGAGCACCTCGCGGCCTACGTCGGCGCCTGACCCGGCAGTTCACGGACCCGGCGGGCCCGGCGGCTCCGCAGACCCGGCGGCTCCGCAGACCCGGCGGCTCCGCAGGTCCGCCGGCTCAGCAGCCGCCGAGCAGCCGGGTCTCCGCCGCCGGGATGCCCTTGGTCCACCAGTGGCCGTAGCGCCCGTAGGCACGCGGGTCGCGGGGAGCGAGGAACGAGACGAGCGCCCGGGCCTCCGCGTCCAGCGCCTGCCAGGTGTCGTCCGGCAGCGGGTGGAAGGCGGCGGCCTCGATGCCGCCCACGGCGGGGCGCCAGACGCCGGCGACGTGCCCGTCGACCAGCAGGGTGGGCAGCACGTCGCCGTTCACCCGGGTCACGTGCTTGCGGTAGGCGGGCGGGATGAGGCGGCCGCGGTCCGCGTAGGCCAACAGGACGCTGTCCCACATCGCCATCAGCCTCGGCGGCGCGGGGGTGTCCCCGGCCGGCCGGGGCGCGCCCGGGACGTCGTACAGCTCCGTGCCGTCCGGGCCCTCCAGCCGTTCGAGCCCGTCACCGAGGGCCTGCACCGCCGCGCGGACCCGGGCCCGCTGCACCAGCGTGAACTGCGCCATGTCCGCCACCGACGCCGGGCCGAAGCCCTCCAGGTAGCGGCGGATCAGGATCCGCAGGCCGCCGTCCGCGGCGTCGGGACCGGCCAGGACCGGTCGCGCGCCCGATGCGACGTACGAGGGCCTGGTCTCGAACGACCAGGCCCCGCCCGTGGGCGCGTGCCACAGCGGCGCGTACTGCCGCAGCATGCGCTGGGCCGCCGGCTCCATCGGGGCGCCGAGCCGCTCCTCGAGCCGGCGGCCCAGCTCGGCGGTGGTCCGCGGCCGGTCCGCGTACCCCAGCAGATCGCCGACCAGGTCCGCGGCCTCGTCGGGACCGAGCCCGGACGACCTGAACCGCGGATCGCCGAGGCGCGAGCCGCGCAGAGTCGGCTCCATCGCCTCGCGGAAGGGCCGGTAGTCCTCGGCGTGCACGGCGTGCAGGGTGAGCCGCATCAGGGTCGCCTTGACCGTGCGCCGGCCGGCCAGGGCCCCGTCGAGGCCCGCCGGATCGAAGTCCTCCAGCCTGTTCCACAGCGCGACGTACGGTGAGGCGGGCTCCTGCGCCTGCAGGGCGACCACCCTGCGCACCGCGTCCTCGACGTCGAGCTGCTCTCGGCGGAGCAGCAACTGCCGGGCGAGCGTGGCACGGTTGAGGGACTGCGCGCTTGTCTTCATGCCGGCATTCTCCCGTCATTCGCCCTTCGCGTGACGGGCCCCTCCTCTCGGACGGTTTCGGCTCCTGCGGGGTCAACGCGCCCCGTCCGGCGGCGGGGTGACCCTCAGGGTGCGGGGCGGCTGCGCGGCAGGGGCGGGCAGCCGGAGCGCCGTGCGGCCCGGGGTGAGGCTGCCGAGGACCCTCGGGCCCGCCGCGCCCGTGCACCGCGGCAGGTTGCCCGGCAGGCCGTGCAGGGTCAGGTAGCCCAGTACGGCGAAGGCGTACGCCTCCTTGGCGGCGCTGGGCAGTCCGAGCGCGTCCGAGGTGCGCAGCGGTACCGCGGCGCCGAGTTCCTGCCGCAGTGCGGTCATGAGGGCGGGATTGCGGGTGCCGCCCCCGGAGGCCAGCACCTCCGTGACGCCGAACGGGCGCAGCGCGTCGGCGACCGTACGGGCGGTGAGCCGGGTGAGGGTGGCGAGGACGTCGGGGGCGGAGAGCGGACCGACCGCGTCCAGGGCCGTGCGCAGGTAGCCGGAGTGGAACAGCTCCCGGCCGGTGGTCTTCGGCGCGGGCAGCACGTAGTACGGCTCGGCGAGCAGGCGGTCGAGCAGCGGCCCGTGGACGGTGCCGCGGGCCGCCAGGCGGCCGTCGGTGTCGTGGTCGAGGCGCCCGGCGGTGAGGTGGCGGGCGGCGGCGTCGAGCAGGGCGTTGCCGGGTCCGGAGTCGAAGGCCGCCGGGGTGCCGTCGGGGGTGAGCACGGTGGCGTTGGCGATGCCGCCGACGTTCAGCGCGGCCGGTACGCCCGGGTGTCCGCGGAGCAGCATGCGGTCGATCAGGCCGACCAAGGGCGCGCCCTGCCCGCCGGCGGCGACGTCCCGGGTGCGGAATCCGGAGACGACGGGGAGCCCGGTCGCCTCCGCGATCCAGGCGGGTTCGCCGAGTTGCAGGGTGCCGTGCACGCGACCGCCGTCCGCCCAGTGGAAGACGGTCTGGCCGTGGGAGGCGATCAGTTCGGCGCGGCCGGCGCAGAGTTCGCGGTCGGCCCGGACGGCGAGGCGGGCGAAGGACCGCCCGATGCGGGTGTCGAGGCGGCACACGTCGGCGAGGGTGGTGCGACCGGGCGGGAGCGCTGCCGCGAGCGCCTCGCGCAGTGCGCCGTCGTACGGTTCGCTGACCATGCCGAGCGGAGTCAGGCGCAGTTCGGTGCCCTCGTGCGTGATGCGGGCGGCCGCGGCGTCGACGGCGTCGCAGGAGGTGCCGGACATCAGGCCGATCACGGTGGTCGTGGTCGCGTCGGTGTCGGTGAGGGTGTCGGTGGTCCGGGGCGGGGTCATCGCAGGGGCCTCAGGTGGTCGTCGGGGCGCAGGGTGAGCAGGGCGGGGATGGCCAGTGCGCAGGCGCCCGCCGCGTAGAAGGCCGGGATGTCGGGGTTGCCGGTGTGCCGTACGAGCGCGGTGACGATCAGGCCCGCGCATCCGGAGAAGACGGCGTTGGAGAGCGCGTAGGCCAGGCCGAGCCCGGTGCTGCGTACGCGCGTCGGGAACATCTCCGCGAGCAGGGCGGGGCCGGGCCCGGCCAGCAGTCCGATCGTCGCGCCGGCCGCCGCGAGCAGCGCCGCCTTCGCGGCGACGGAGGTGCCGGGGTCGCGCAGCAGGTGCAGGAGCGGTAGGGCGGTCAGGACGACGAGGGCACAGCCGGTGAGCATGACGGCCCGCCTGCCCACCCGGTCGCTGAGCGCACCGGCGGGCAGGATCGCGGCGGCGAACCCGAGGTTGGCGACGAAGGTGGCGGCGAGGGCCTGTTGGAAGGTGGCGCCGAGGGTGGCCTGGAGGTAGGAGGGCAGGACGACGAGGAAGGTGTAGCCGGCCGCGGACCAGCCCATGATCCGGCCGACCCCGAGAACGACGGCCCCGGCCGTGCCGGTCCCGCCGGGGGTACGGGGCACGACGGGCGGGCCGGGGAGGTCCGCCGGGGCCGGACTACCGGCCGGGGGCGAGGTGCCCTCCGGGGCCGGGACACCCTCCGGGGGCGGGGTGTTCGGGCCCTTCCGGGGTGATCGGGTCGCGCAGGGTGCCGCCGTGCCGGGGGGCGGGGCGCTTTCCGGCAGCCGGAGCCGGAGCCACAGGGCGACGGCGCCCAGCGGCAGGGCGAGCAGGAAGGGGATGCGCCAGCCCCACGCGTACAGGGCGCTTTCGGAGAGCAGGGTCGCCAGTGCGGCGGCGGACCCCGCGCCCGTGAGGAGCCCGAGGGCGACCGTGAGCGACTGCCAGGCGCCGTGGCGGCCGCGCCGGCCCGTCGGCGCGGTCTCGGTCAGCAGGCTCACGGCTCCGCCGAACTCTCCACCGGCCGACAGGCCTTGGACGCTGCGCAGCAGGGTCAGCAGCCATGGCGCGAGGGCCCCGATGGCGGAGTACGCGGGCAGTACTCCGATCAGGGCGGTCGCGCCCGACATCAGGCAGACGGCGAGGACCAGCGCCGGCCGCCTGCCCGCCCGGTCCGCGAGCCGTCCGAAGAGCAGGGCGCCCAGCGGGCGGAAGAAGAAGGCGATGGCGAAGGCGGCGTAGGCCGCGATGAGCGCCTGCGCGCGGTCCCCGCCGTCGGGGGTGAAGAAGCGGGCGGCGATGACGGTGGCGAAGGATCCGTAGACGCCGAACTCGTACCACTCCACGAAGTTGCCGACGGACCCGGCGACGAGGGCGTGCCGGGCGGACGGACGGCGGAGGGGCACGGGGGCCACGAAGGACGCGGCGGGCCGGCTCTTGGGGCGGGGGGCGGGGCGAGCCACAGTGGCTGGCTGCCCGGGCGGGGCCCTCGCGATGCGCGGGGCGGCCGGTTTTCAGCGGATCGGCCGCACGCCGGGCGCGTACCCCCCGGCGCTCCCACACCGACCCGCTACTGTCCGTTTCATAGCCGAATCAGATGATTTGGAGATGTATGGTGCGTCGTCTGACTGTTGCCCTCACCACGCTCGCGACCCTCGGCGCGGGCGCGCTCCTGGGCCCCCAGGCCGTCTCGGCCGACCGCGCGGGCCCCAGCCGGGGTACGAACATCCTCGTCGTGGGCGTCGACAGCCGCGCAGGCCTCTCCGCCGCCGAGAAGAGACGGCTCCACGTCGGCGGCGAGGGCTGCAACTGCACCGACGTGATGATGCTCGTCCACCTGTCGGCGGACCAGCGCCGCGCGAGTGTCGTCTCCATCCCGCGTGACTCCTACGTCGAGTACGCGAGCCCAGACACCACCGAGCCCGCCCGGTGGGGCAAGATCAACGGCGCGTACAAAGCCGGCGGCGGCGCCCTGACGGTACGCACCGTCGAGAAGGCCACCGGCCTGCGCGTCGACCACTACCTGGAGACCGGCTTCACGGGCTTCGAGCAGGCCGTCAACGACCTCGGCGGCGCGACCGTGTGCTCGGACAGGCCGCTCACGGACGAGAACTCCGGCCTCGACATCACCGCGGGCGTGCACCGCACCGACGGCAACGGCACGCTGCGCTACGTCCGGGCCCGGCACGTCAACCAGCGCCCCGGCGACCTCGGCCGCGTCCGCCGCCAGCAGCGCATGGTCAACGACCTCCTCGCCCGGCTCGGCGCCGAGGGGGCCCTGGACGGCCCCGTGAGCACGGCGCGCACCGCCCGGGTCCTGCTGAAGTCCGTACGCACCGACGAGCACACCGGCCTGCGGGACCTGGTCCGGATCGGCTGGGCGCTCGGCCGGCTGACCGCGGACCGCACCGAGTTCGCGACCGTCCCGATCCGCCTCTTCGACCACCGGGTTCCCGGGGTGGGCTCCACCCTGGTGTGGGACGAGCCCCGGGCGGCGGCCCTGTGGGAGGCCCTCGGCGCCGACCGCCCCATCACCGGCGACAGCCGCATCCAGCCCGTCGCGGAGACACCGGTCGACAGCAACCCTGCGGTCATCCCGGTCCGCGTGGACGACGCGGCCGTGGCCGCGGCCCTCGGCGCGAGCGGCTTCGCCGCCACCACCGTGCAGCCGGCGCCGGCCGTGCGCCCGGCCGGCCCGCCGGTGATCACCCATCCGGCCGGGCGGGACGAGGACGCGGCGACCCTCGCGGCGGCCCTGCCGGGCGCCCGGCTGCGGCCCGACCCGCAGCAGGCCAGGACCTTCGACATCGCCGTGGGCGACCAGCCCGTCCAGGTCAAGACGGTCACCTACGACCGCAACGTCGCGGACGGGGCCCCCGTCACCGCCGACCGACTCCGCTGCGCGGGCGCACCCGGATCACCCGCGCCGGGCGGGTGAGGCCTTCACACCCGGATCGCTATCTTTCCGCGGACCTGACCCGACCTCAGGCGGCGTATCGCGTCGGGCACTTCGGCCAGCGGGTAGATCCGGTCGACGGCCGGGGTGAGCGTGCCGGACTCGAGGAGCTCCCCGAGAGCGCGCAGGTCCGCGGGCTTCGGGGTGGAGGCGAGTACGCGTACCCGGGAACGGATGAAGGGGGACACGAGCAGGGCCCCCAGCTGCCGGTGGAAGCCGCCGAACCAGCGGCCGTCGGTCTCGCCGCCGACCATGACCAGGGTCCCGCCCGGGGTCAGCAGCCGGCGCAGCCGCCGCAGCGAGTGGTTGCCCGCGATGTCGAGGACGAGGTCGTAGCGCCGGCCGCCGCCGGTGGGGTCCTGACGGGCGTAGTCGAGGACCTCGTCGGCTCCGAGGGAACGGACGAGGTCCGCCTTGGAGGCGCTGCACACACCGGTGACGTGGGCGGCCCCCAGCGCCTTGGCCAGCTGCACGGCATAGGTGCCCACCCCGCCGGAGGCGCCGATCACCAGGACCCGCCCGCCGGGCCGCAGCCGTCCGGTGTGGCAGGCCTGGAGGGCGGTGGACCCGGAGATGGTGACGACCGCCGCCTGTTCGGGGGTGAGCCCGGCCGGGCGGAGTGCGAGCCCGTCCTCCTTGGCGCACGCGTACTCCGCGAAGGAGCCGGTGCAGGTGCCGTAGACCTCGTCTCCGGCCCGCAGGCGGGTGACGCCGGGGCCGACGGCCTCCACGCGGCCCGCCACGTCCATCCCCCGGATCCGCTGCCTGGGGGCCCGCAGGCCGAAGCCCGCACGGAGTGCCAGGGGCAGGCCCGCCATCAGGTGCCAGACGCCCATGTCGACGCCGGCGGCCCGCACGCGCAGGAGCACCTCGCCCTTCCCCGGTACGGGCCGGTCGATCTCGTCGATGCGCAGGACGTCGGGTGTCCCGTAGACGTCTTGGACCACGGCTCTCATGAGGTGCCTTCCTCGGTGTCGGCGGTGCCCGGGCCGCCCGGGTGGGCGGCGTACTGGAAGACGGCGTCGAGGGGAACCCCGAACACCTGGGCGATCTGGAAGGCCATCTCCAAGGAGGGCGAGTAGCGGCCCTGTTCGATGGCGATGACGGTCTGCCGGCTGACGCCGATCCGGCGCGCGAGCTCGGCCTGGGTCATCTCGCCGTGCGCGAACCGCTGGGCGCGGATGGTGTTGGTGACCCGCGTCGCCTTCACCACGGATGGAAGCCGAACCGGTACGAGATGACCTTGACCGCCGAGCCGAGCACCGACGACAGGACGAAGGCCAGGAAGATGGCGTTGGCGATCCAGAACGGAGCGGCCTCCGCCATCGCCAGGACCAGTCCGCCCACGGCGCCGATCACGACCAGCGACTGCCCCACGTACTCACCGAAGCGGTGGATCTCGCGGTCCCGCTGGTCCTTGACGTTCGCCTCCCGCGGCGAGGCCGCGGCGATCACCACGTGTGCGGCGATCGACACGGCGACCGACAGGCCGACCGTCCACAACAAGGCCGCGACGTACGGCGCCTGGCTGAGCGGCACCGCCGCGGGGCGGCCCAGCACCACCCACAGGTACGCCGCGTACGACCCGACCGTGATCACGAGCATGCTCCAGGCACGCTTCTCCTCGACCGCCACATCCGCCCCCACTCCCCCGATGTCAAGAAAACCAGACATTCGGAGTGTCAAGCAGTCACGACATCGTGTCAAGTATTCTTGACCTCAGATGACGACTACTAATCTGTGCGCATGACGATGCACATGAGCGCACAGGTGAGCGTTGACGCGATGATCGAGGACCTGCGGGTACTGGTCGAGACCGAGTCCCCCTCGCGCGATGCCGATGCCCTGGCGGCATCGGCCAAGGTGGTCGCCTCTGTCATCGCGAGCCGCCTCGGCGGGCAGGCCGTCCTCATCGACAGCGAAGCGGGGCCGCACGTCCACTGGTCGGGCGGGGGCGATCCCCGGGTGCTGATCCTCGGCCACCACGACACGGTGTTCCCCCTCGGCACGCTCGGACGCCGCCCGTTCCTGGTCGAGGACGGGCACGTGACCGGCCCGGGGGTCTTCGACATGCTCGGCGGCCTGGTCCAGGCGGTCCACGGTCTGGCCTCCCTCGACGACCGGTCGGGCGTCGAGATCCTGGTGACCGCCGACGAGGAGGTCGGCTCCCGCTCCTCCCGGGCCCTCATCGAGGAACGGGCCCTCGCCTGCGGCGCCGTACTCGTACTGGAGGGCGCCGCCGACGGCGGGGGCCTGAAGACCGGACGCAAGGGCTGCGGCACCTTCCAGGTCTCCATCGCCGGCCGGGCCTCGCACGCGGGCCTCGAACCCGCCGCGGGGGTCAACGCGCTGATCGAGGCGGCCCACCAGGTACTGGACATCACGGCGCTCGGCCGGCCCGAGATCGGCACGACCGTCACCCCGACGGTCGCGGCCGCGGGGACCCTGGACAACGTCGTTCCCGCCGAGGCGACCGTCGTCGTCGACGTACGCGTCGAGTCGCAGGGCGAGAAGGAGCGCGTCGAATCCGCCTTCGCGGCACTGGCCCCGCACCTCGACGAGGCGGAGATCTCGGTCGAAGGGGGAGTGAGCCGGCCCCCGATGCCCGAGTCGGCCTCGGCCGGCCTCTTCGCCGTGGCGCAGCGGCTGCTGCCCGGGATCGAGGGCAAGGCGGTCGGGGGCGGCAGCGACGGCAATTTCACGGCCGCGCTCGGGGTGCCCACACTGGACGGCCTCGGAGCCGTCGGCGGCGGGGCCCACGCCGACCACGAGTACGTGGTGATCGAGGCGATGACCGAGCGGGCGAACCTCGTGGCGGGGCTGGTGACGGCGATCCGGCAGGGGTAAGTGCCGCTCCCCCTCGACGTGTTGGCGCGAGAACCCATCCGGTAGATTTCTGGAAACTGATTCCAATTCCTAGCGGGGGCGGGGCTGACGTGCTGGAGCTGACGGGGAGCGGAGCCGAGCCGCTGGAGGCGGGGGATCCGCGCCGGATCGGCACGATCGCGCTGGCGGGCCGGCTCGGGGCCGGAGGCATGGGGCGGGTGTACCTCGGGGTCCGGGAGGGCCGGTACGTCGCCGTCAAGCAGCTGCTGGCGTCCGTCGTCGGCGAGGACGAGGACTTCGTGCGCCGCTTCGGGCACGAGTTGGACAACCTCGCCCGGCTGCCCGCGGAGGCCACCGCCCCGCTGCTCGACAGCGACCGCGCGGCGAACCCGCCGTGGTTCGCCACCGCGTACATACCCGGCCTCACCCTGCGGGAGGCCATCGCGCTGCACGGCGGCCCGCTGCCCGCGGACGCGCTGTGGCTGCTGCTGCGGGAAACCGCGGCGGGCCTGGCGGCGGTGCACGCGCTGGACATGGTGCACCGGGACCTCAAGCCGTCCAACGCCATGCTGACCCTCGACGGTCTCACCCTGATCGACTTCGGCGTCGCGCGCGCCGCCGAACAGAGCCAGCTGACCAGGACGGGCATGGTCGTGGGCACGCCCGCCTACATGGCGCCCGAACAGGCCACGGGCAGACGGCGGCTGAGCGGCGCCACCGACGTCTTCGCGCTGGGCTCGGTCCTCGCGTACGCGGCGTGCGGCCGGCCGCCCTTCGGTGACGAGTCCGGGCACGGCGTGCTGTACCGCATCGTGCACGAAGCGCCGGACCTGGAGCCGCTGCGGGAGCTGGAGCCGGACCTCGCCGAGATCGTCGCGTCCTGCCTCGACAAGGATCCCGAGGGCCGGCCCACCGCCGCCGAACTCCTCGAACGCGCTTCCCTGTTCGCCCCTGCCGGAGCCCCGCTGTGGCCCGCGGCCATCACCGAGCGGCTGACCGAGCGGGCCGCGTTCGCCGCGCACGTGCAGGACGTCGACGTACCGACGCTCCCGCTCGCGGGCGAGCAGCCGGAACCGGAAGCGGCCGGGGGGCCGGAGCCGGAGAAGGCACCGGAACCGCGGCCGGTGCCCGGTGCCGAGGCCCGCCCGGAAGAGCGCGAGCCCCGCCAACGGCCCGAGCGGCCCGAACGCCGCCGCCGGACCCGCGTCCTGCTGGCCGTCGTCCCCGTCGTCGTGGTCGCGGGCGGTACGACACTCGCCCTCCAGAACCTGCCGTACACCTCCTCGCCGCGGACCGACGCGCAGGGAACCCCCGGCAGCTCGGCCTCGGCGCCCGCCGACCCGACGGCGTCCACGGCGGGCGGCAGCCCGTCGGGCGCCGCGTCGGCCGCGCAGTCCGCGGGCCAGGAGCAGGTCGAGGGGGACGGCAAGGACCAGGGGCAGAGCGGCACGACCGTGCCCCCGGCCGCGGGCGCCGGGGGCGCGGCCGCCGGTCCCGGCCCGGGCAGCGGGAACGGCGCCGGCGGAGCAGGCGGAGCAGGCGGCGGCGCGCAGACCGGCTCGGGCGGCCCGGGCAGCCCCGCGGGCGCGGGCGGCGCCGGCAGCCCGCGCCCCTCCGGCGGCGCGACGACCAAGGCCCCGACGGCTCCTGCTCCCCCCGATTCCGGCACCTATCGGTACCGCAACGGCAACAACGGCAAGTGCGTCACCCAGGTCTTCGGCTCCTCCGACCACGGTGACTGCTCGGACGCGACCGCCCGGTGGACGGTGCAGAGCAGGTCCGACGGCAGTTTCAAGCTGGTCAACAAGCAGAGCGGTGGGTGCCTGTACGCCAACATGCTCGGCCAGGCCGTCTTCGTGGGCGACTGCTCGGGCGGCAGCGTGGTGTGGCGTACGGGGTCCGACGGCAGCCTCCGCAACGACTTCAGCGGTGGCTGCCTCGACCTGGGCATGAGCGCCGGCCTGGTGACGAACACCTGCGGCGGGCAGGCCTCGCAGCGCTGGACGAAGCAGGCCTGACCCGTCCGGCGGACGGCTCCCGTCGCACGGGAGCCGTCCGTCCGTTCGCCCGGCCGTTCGTCCGTCCGTCCGTCGGTTACGGCGCCATCTCGTACGCCCCGGCCAGGGCCTCCACGCGCGCCCAGACCCGCGCCGAGCGGTCTGCGTCGACGACCGGGCGCCGGACCGCGCCCAGTGCCCAGGTCTGCTGGTCGGCGGTGGCGGAGTCCTTGCCGTGCAGTTCGACCGCGTGCGCGGAGAAGTCCCGTACGAGGACGCCGAACAGCTCGTCGAGCACGTCCTCGTCCAGGCCGGTCAGGCGGGCCTGCTCCAGGATCAGCTGGCCGTGCACGACCAGTGCGAACAGCTGGCCCACGGCCAGGAGGAGATCGAGGTCGCGGCTCTGCTCCTCGTCGGGGGCGGCGGTCGTGACGAACGCGCACAGGGCGTCGGCCTGCTCGCGGAAGCGGGCGACGTTGGGCACGGCGGCGTACGCGTCGTAGGCGGGGCGCCAGTCGTGGAAGCGTACGGAGCCGAGGCCGCGGGCCGGGCCCTGGCGGAAGAGGAACTCGTCGTCGGCCGCGTCGAGCCGGGTCGGCACGGGAGCGTACTCGGCCGGTTCCAGCAGGTGGTTGCGCATGAACTTGAGGATCAGCGCGAGGTTGACGTGGACCGTGCCCTCCAGCTTCGGCAGACCGCGGATCTCGACGGCGGCCTGGGCGAAGTAGGTGTCCTTCTCGAAGCCCTTGGCCGCGATGACGTCCCACATCAGGTCGATGACCTTCTCGCCCTCGGTGGTCACCTTCATCTTGGTCATCGGGTTGAAGAGCAGGTAGCGGCGGTCGTCGGGGCCGGCGGAGCGGAAGTAGTCGACGGCGCGGTCGCTGAACAGCTTCATCCCGACGAGTCGGACGTACGCGTCGGCGAGCTCGCGGCGCACGTGCGGGAAGGCGGTGACGGGCCGGCCGTAGAGGATGCGGTTCTGCGCGTGGGTGACGGCCTCGTACATCGCGTGCTCGCAGATGCCGATCGAGGCGGTGCAGAGGTTGAACTTGCCGACGTTGACGGTGTTCAGCGCGGCGTCGAAGGCGGCCCGCCCGGTGTGCAGGACGTCCTCGGCGGCCACCGGGTAGTCCTCCAGGCGGAACTCGCTGACGTACTTGGAGGAGTCGACGACGTTCTGCACGAGCCGGTACGCGGGGTGGCGGCTGTCGGCGGCGAAGAAGACGTAGCCGTCGGGGCCCTCGACGTCGGTGCGGCGGCCGAAGACGGAGACGAGGCCTGCGGCGTTGCCGTTGCCGATGTAGTACTTGGAGCCGCTCGCGCGGAAACCGCCGGAACCGTCGGCGGCCGGCTCCAGCAGCATGTCGGTGGAGTAGATGTCGGCGCCGTGGGTCTTCTCGGAGAGGCCGAACGCGAACACCTCCCCTTCGGCGAGGAGCTGCGCCGCGCGGTCGCGGGCGGCGGCGTTGTCGCTCTGCCAGACCGGGCCGAGGCCGAGGATGGTGACCTGCCAGGCGTACCAGTAGTCCAGGCCGTAGAAGCCGAAGATCTCGTTGAGGGCGGCGATCCGGGCCGTGTCCCAGCGCTTGTCGGGCTCCTGCCCGCCGGCGGCGGGGGCCGGGGTGAGGAACGTCGCGAAGAGCCCCTCCTTCGCCGAGAAGGCGAGGAAGTCCGCCAGCCAGGCACGGGAGCGGTAGTCCTCGATCAGCCTGCGCTTGCCGCGGTCCTCGAACCAGTCGACGGTGGCGCGCAGCAGCCGGCGGGTCTCGGGGTCGAAGTGCGCGGGGTCGTAGGTGCGCGGGTTGAACAGCAGCGGGTCGGTCATGGCAGGTCCGTCTTTCGCGTCGGGAGGATGGAGGGGTGTGGTGCGGGGGGGGTGCGGGGGGTGCGGTGCTGGGGAGTGCGGTGCGGCGGGGGTGCGGGGTCAGCGCTCGGCGAGCCGGCGGAGCGTGGTGAGCACGTCCTCGAGCCAGGCGACGGTCATCCGCTCGTAGGCGATGCCGCCGCGGAGCACGACGTGCTGGAGTTCCCGCCCGGCGTCGCCCGGCGCGGGTGCCTCCGGGCCGGTGAAGTCGCGCAGCTCCCCCGCGAGATAGCGGGTGAGGCGGTCGGCGTGCGCGCCGCGGTGGCGCTCGACCTCCTGGATCAGCGCGGCCGGGTCGTCGAAGGCGGCGCCGCGGATCTTGACGGCGAGCTCGTGCCGGACGCTGTCGGGCTGGATCGGCTCGTGGAGCCAGCCCGACAGGGCGGCCCGGCCGGCCGCGGCGACGGAGTACTCCTTCTTGTCCGGCCTGGACTCCTGCGGCACGTGGCGGACGTCGATCCAGCCGTCGCCCTCCATGCGCCCCAGCACGCGGTAGATCTGCTGGTGGGTGGCGGTCCAGAAGTACCCGATGGACCGCTCGAAGCGCCGGGCCAGCTCATAGCCGGAGCCCGGCTGCTCCAGCAGGGAGACGAGGATCGCGTGCTCGAGTGCCATGCCCCGATCTTTCTATGCAACTCGTTGCATAGACAAGCGTCACCGCCCGGGTGAGACGCGGCTCACCCGTCCCTCACTGCGCTTCCGGGGGCTTCCCCTCGGCCGCGGACACCTCGACGAACTCGGCCTGGCCCTTGGCGTTGAGCCGCAGGATCGGGACCGCCTTGTTGCGGGGGTTGCCGTTGTTCTGGAAGGAGATGAACCCGCTGGCGCCGGCCACCTGCTGGCTGCCGTCCATCTGGTGGAACATCCGGGCCACGGCGTCTCCGGCGACCTTGCCCTGCCAGCGGGCGGCCATCTGGATGCCGTGGGCCGCGGTGAGGACGGCGTCGTGGCCCATCAGGGCCCCGCCGTCGTGGCGGGGGTCGTGGGGGAACCACTGGTCGAGCAGCCCGCCCGGCTGGAAGTTCTTCGCCGAGGGGGCGGAGACCGACTGCGGCGCCGTGCGGTGCATATCGGGGTGGGAGAGGCCGGTGTACAGCACCTCGACCCCCGTCTCGGCCGCGTGGGCGAGCTGCTCGGCGGTGAGGTTGGTCGTGTCGTCCCCGGCGAAGACGGTGAACTTCTGGTCGGTGCAGCTGCGGTTGGACAGGGCGTCGAGGAAGTGGGTGAGGTGGCGGCCGCGGCCCGCGAAGTAGACGAGCTGGGGGCGCTGCTGGCACAGCTGTCCGGGCATGTAGCGCAGTTCGTTCTGCCAGGCGCTGCCCACGGAGGAGTCGTAGGTCATGCGCTCGGCGACCAGCCGGTACTTGTCGCCGTCGTGGAAGGCCTGGGTGAAGGCGGTGCCGAGGGTGGAGGCGTACAGGTTCCCCTGGGCCACGTCCTGGATGACGACGGCGGTGCCGACGCCGCGCCGCTTGAGGAACCCGGCGGCGGCGTACGCCTCGTCCTCGTTGGTCGGGGCGACGCGGACGAAGCCGTTGATGCCCTGAATGTTCGTGGCGGTCATGGTGGCGCCGACCATGGCGATGCCGTGCTCGGAGAGGCGCCTTATGGCCGCGAGGTTCTCGTCCGTGCTGGGTCCGAGGCCGGCCACGGCGACGAGCCGGTCCGGGGAGTCCTTGCGGGCGATCAGCTCGTCGACGGTGTGCTGCCAGTGCACGGACCTGCTGCCCGGGTTGGCGATCAGCAGCCGGATCTTGGGCGTGGCGGACAGATCGCCGCGATTGTGCCGGTACTGGGCGAGGTACGCGCCCTGGAGTTCGTGGCGCACGCCCTCCGCGGAGTTGCTGTCCTCGGCGGTCTGGGTGAAGTTGGTCAGGTACGCGACGCTGACGTAGGGCTCCTTGTCCGCGTTGTCCAGGATGCGGGTGTTCTCCTCGAGGATCTTCCTCCGGACGTCCTCCAGGTGCGGGGCGAAGGCGTAGGAGCCGTCGGTGACCCCGACGCACTCGTCGTCCGGGCCCTGTTCGACCACTCCGTCGCCGCATCTGGCCTGCCGCTCCTGGATCCAGCCGACGCCCAGCCACAAGGCCGTCACCAGTACGACGGCGGCGGCGGTGGCCAGGGCGACGCGGCGCACCACGTGGAGCGGCCATTCGAGTCTGGCCACGGGCTCAGCCCTCCCCGCCGGCCGTCTGGGGATCCCGCCAGTGCCGGTGCCGCTCAGCCTCGTTGAACAGGGCCACGATGTCGTTCCTCCGCAGTTGTGACAGCTGGGTGTAGCCGTCGGCGATCATGTCGTTGAGTCGCATGGCGGGGTCGGCGAGCGGATCGCTCCACACCCAGCGGGTGGTCACGAGCGTGTGGATCACGGATTCGATGTCCATCACGCGCTCGGGGCGGCGCGGGCGCAGTCCGGCGAGGAGTTCCAGCGGGCCGTATTCCGTCGGGAGGCGGTTGGGGGCGGCGGTGATCGCGTTGAACTCGGAGATCCACTGCACGGCCGGCACCTCGCTGAACCGCCGGGTCAGATGGGCGGTGACCTCGTCGGTCCGCCCCGCGGAGAGCTGGTGGTACATCTCCTGCACCGGCCTGCCCTCACCGCGGTAGAACTCCGCGAGGAGTTCGTGCGCGGTGTCCCACGCGTCGGGGCGCCGGGCCAGCCGCCACAGCAGCAGCCGGCGCAGCCAGGGGTGGAGTACGGGGACGACGGTGAGCGGCCCGGACAGCAGCCAGCGGGACCGGATCTCGCCGAACAGGGCGTCGCCCGGGCTGAGCAGCCGGGTGCCGACCGAGAAGTCGCGGGCGGCCGCGCACTCGGCGAGGGTCGCGCGTTCGGAGTCGTCGAAGTCGCGCAGGAGGTGGCTGAGGGCGGTGTCCGCGAGCGTGGCGGTCTGTTCTCCGCTGCGCAGCGGCCGGTCGGGGAGGGTGCGCAGCCAGCGGTCCTGCTGGGGGCCGGAGTCCGGGGGCGGCCCGGACTGGCGCAGTACGTCGAGGACTTGGTGCACGGCGCGCGGCAGACCGCCGGTGAGCCGGTGCACGAAGGGGGTGAGGCGGGCCAGCGGGGCGAGGTCGCCGTTCCCCCCGAGCTGGAGCTCTATGCGGATGCGCACCTCGTCCAGGTTGAGGTCGCGCAGGCGTAACGGGTACCACCAGGTGTCCTCGCTGTCCCGGGTCGGCCGGTGCGTGTTCCAGTCGGACAGGGACGCCCGGTCGGGTCCGCGCAGCTGCCAGGGCCAGGAGTCACCGGTGGCCGGGCCCCAGCGGGGCAGCCAGCGGTTGGAGCTGGCGACGACGGTCAGCGGGTCGCTGTCGTGGCCGGCGACGACCGTCTCGTCGTGCCGGGCGCGGACCAGCAGGTCGAGGAAGCGGCGGCCGTACGCGGTGTGGGAGTTGTCGAGGAGCAGCAGGTAGGAGCGGGGCATGAAGTTGCGGGCGGTGTTGCGTCTGAGGTCTTCCAGGAACGCCGAGAAGAGGACGAGGTCGAGGCGCTCCTGCTCGTTCTCGTCGCCCTCGTGGCGCCACAGGTTGA
The DNA here is from genome assembly GCF_052244475.1 of Streptomyces sp. IBSNAI002. Classification (NCBI taxonomy): domain Bacteria; kingdom Bacillati; phylum Actinomycetota; class Actinomycetes; order Kitasatosporales; family Streptomycetaceae; genus Streptomyces; species Streptomyces sp. IBSNAI002. The sequence continues at coordinate 594,916 of NZ_JBQPXG010000002.1, forward strand.
GCTCGACGAGGGCCTCCATGGGGTCCCCGCTGCGGGTCATGGGGTGTCGTCCGTACCACTGGGCGCCCGAGGTGAGCCGGTTGCCGAGCCTGCCGCCGAGCAGGGTCGGCATACTGCGGCGGCCGCGCCGCAGGGCGTCCTGGAACAGGGCGAGGGCCGCGGTGGAGGCGCCTTCGGGCATGCCGACGGCTCCCATGCCCACTTCGAAGAACGCGGCCAGGTAGTCGCCGTGCCGGGCCTCGTTCTCCTCCTGGAACCGGTCGAGCTGCCGCTGGACGGCGCGCCGGCCTTCGGCGAGGCTGCGCATCCGCAGCTCCTGGTCGGACGCGAGCAGTCCGAGGCTGAGCAGCGGGAAGTGGGAGCGGCCGTAGCGGGGCAGCTTGCGCTCCAGCTGGCGGGCGAGCAGCCCGAGGGCGTACCGCGGCAGGAGTGACTGCGCTCCGCCGAAGTTGACGTAGGCGAAGGGGTATTGGGGCCCGAAGTGCTCCATGAGGGCGCTGTGCGCCTCGCTGGCGCCGCTGCCGGGTGGGCCGAGCAGCATGGTGAGGGGCCGTTCGGCTGCGGGGGTTTCCTTCAGGCAGGCGTCGACCAGCGACAGGATGCCGCTGCGGCCGCGCAGGCCCATGCCGATACCCGGCTCCATCACGTGTGTGCCCCCCCCAGGGTGCCGCTTTCGAGGACACGAGAGTGCCATCCGAAACCCGGTGGCTGCCATAGCCCGTGTCGTCCGGATTCGCCTGGTGTACTTGGTGCGCCTGGTGCGCCGTACGTGCGGACATCGCCGCCGCGGGCCCGCGAAGCATGCCGGCGGCGCCCGCACCGGGTGCGGGCGCCGCCGGAAAGGCCGGGCGGGAGGTCAGCCGCGGACGATGTTCTCGGCCTGCGGGCCCTTCTGGCCCTGCGTGACGTCGAACGACACCGTCTCGCCCTCGATCAGCTCGCGGTAGCCGTTGCCGGAGATGTTGGAGTAGTGGGCGAAGACATCCGGCCCGCCTCCGTCCTGGGCGATGAAGCCGAAGCCCTTCTCGGAGTTGAACCACTTCACGGTGCCGCTGGCCATACTCATCCCTCTGCTCAATTCAGCGAGTGGCCCGGGTCCGGGCCCCCGCGGTGCCCGCTCACGGGCGCCTGAGCCACTTCTCCCCCGCTGTCCCCAGCCCTACACCTGTCGATCGCGACCGGATAACCGCATGAACGGCGCCGGGTGGTCAGGGCCTCATCCGCCGTGCCCGCCATCGGCCGGTTCGCCCGTCCCGGGGGCCTCTTGGCCGGTGGGGGCGGGGGCGGCCGCCGGGTCCAGGATCCGGTTGAGGAAGTTCCGGGTCCGCTCGTGCCGCGGGCGGGTGATCACCTGGGAGGGCGGCCCCTGCTCGACGATCACGCCGCCGTCCATGAACACGACGCGGTCCGCGACCTCGCGGGCGAAGGTCATCTCGTGGGTGACCACCATCATGGTCATGCCCTCACCGGCCAGCACCCGCATCACCGACAGCACTTCGCCGACGAGTTCCGGGTCGAGCGCCGAGGTCGGTTCGTCGAAGAGCATCACCTCGGGCCCCATCGACAGGGCCCGGGCGATCGCCACCCGCTGCTGCTGGCCGCCGGACAGCTGCGCCGGGAAGGCCTCGGCCTTGTCGGCGAGGCCGACGCGTTCGAGGTTCTCGCGGGCGACGGCGGCGGCCCGCGCCTTGTCCCGGCCGAGCACCCGGCGCTGCGGCAGGGTGAGGTTCTCGGTGACGCTCACGTGCGGGAAGAGGTTGAACTGCTGGAAGACCATGCCGATGCGGCGGCGCACGGCGTCGATGTCGACGTCGAGGTCGGTGACCTCCGTGCCGCCGACGAAGACCTGGCCCTCGTTCGGCTCTTCCAGCAGGTTCACGCAGCGCAGGAGCGTCGACTTGCCGGAGCCGGACGGTCCGATGACGCACACCACCTCGCCGCGGGCGATGTCCAGGTCGATGCCGCGCAGGACGTGGTTGTCGCCGAAGGACTTGTGCAGGCCCCGGATCCGGATCTCCGGGCGGTCCTCGGTCATCGTGTCCGCCGTTCCCGTCGTGGGTCGCATCCCGTCCATCCCGTCGATGCCCTTCATACCGTCCGTCCCGGCCTCACGTGGCCTTGTCCGCTCGGGCTTCGAGACGGCGCACCACGATGCTCAGCGGCACGGTCACGAGGAGGTAGCACAGGCCCGCGACCAGGATCGGGGTGGAGTTGGCGGTCTCGCTCGCGAGGTCGCGGCCGAATTTCGTCAGCTCCCGCTCCTCCAGTGTCACGCCGAGGAACAGCACGAGGGAGGAGTCCTTGAACAGCAGGACCAGCTCGTTGGTGAGCGGCGGGATGACGATGCGGAACGCCTGGGGGATGATGATCGTCACCATGGCGCGGGTGTGCGAGAAGCCGAGCGAGCGGGCCGCCTCCATCTGCCCCTTGGGCACCGCCTGGATGCCGGCCCGGATGGTTTCGGCCATGTAGGCGGCGGCGACCAGGCCGAGGCCGAGGGCGACCTTCCCGTACGTGCCGCCGGGGATCTCGGTGCCGGGGAAGGCCAGCGGCACCGCCACGCCCACGAAGATGAAGATGAGCAGAGCGGGCAGGCCCCGGAACAGCTCGATGTACACACTGGCGACCCACCGGTAGGGGGCCACCGAGGACAGCCTCATCATGGCGATGACGAGGCCGAGGACCAGGCCGAAGACGAACCCGGACAGGGTGTACACCACCGTGTTGCGCAGGGCGATGGTGATGATGTTCGGGAAGAGGCGGACGGCCAGGTCCGTCTGCGCGAACTGGTTCTGCAGACGGTCCCAGTCGGCCAGGGCGGCGATCAGGACCACCGCGCCGAGGAAGATCACGTACTGGACGCCCTCCCAGACCCGGCGCCGCTGGCGCCGGGTCAGCCGAGAGGTCACGACGCGGCCTGGGGCAGCGGGCCGATCCACTGTTCGTAGATCTTCTTGTAGGTTCCGTCGGCCTTGGCGGTCGTGATGGCCTTGTCGATCGCGGTGAGGAGGGCGGTGTTGCCCTTCTTGACCGTGAAGCCGTACTGCTCACCGGTTTCGATGTTCTGCCCCAGGACGAACTCGTCCGCGTTCGCCTTGTCCTTGAGCCAGCCCTGTACGACGGGGTAGTCGATGACGACCGCGTCGACCTGGCCGGTGCGCAGTCCGTTCAGCACGGCGTCCGAGCTCTCGAAGGCGACCGGGTTGAAGCCCTGGGCCTTGGCGTAGCTCTCGCCGGTGGTCTCGGCCTGCGCGCCCAGCTTCTTCCCCTTCGCCTTGACGTCGGCGAGCGAGGTGATGCCGCTCTTCTTCGTCGCGAGGAGCGCCTGGGTGGCGTCGAAGTAGGGGACGGAGAAGTCGACGTTCTTCTTGCGCTCGTCGGTGATCGTCATACCGGCCGCGGCGAGGTCGCACTGGCCCGAGTTGAGGAAGGCGCCGGTCTTGAAGTTCTCGAACGGGGTGTCGAGGATCTTCTGTTCGACGGCGAGGTTCTTCGCGACCAGGTCGATCAGGGCCACGTCGAAGCCGACGACCTTGCCGTTCTGCTCGAACTGGAAGGGCGGGTACGGCAGATGGGTGCAGGTGGTCAGCTTGCCCTTCTCGACGACCGGTACGCCTCCGGCCGCCTCGCCCGGTCCGCTGTCTCCGGAGGAACAACCCGTCACGAGGAACGTTCCCGCCGCGACGGCGGCGCAGGCAGCCGAGCGGACGCGGTGGCTGCTGCGGTGGGTGCGGTGTCCTTGGGCCGTCCGGAACACGGTTGACCTCCACGGGTGCGGGGCGGGCGGCGGTCGCGGGACGGGACCGCCGGTCGCGATCGTAAGCCCCGCACGGTGCGCCGCGGCGGACCATTCGAGCGAGTGTCCAGATGCCGGTGCGACCCGTACCAGTTCTGCCGTACGGGAGCTGGCCCGCCCCCCGCTCCCGTACGGCCCGGCCCGGGCAGGCCGGGCGCACCCGGGGTCAGTCGACACCCAGCAGCCGCCGCCGGTCGTCGGGCCGGGCGCGGAACTGCTCGCAGGGGGCCCGGTGGACGATGCGGCCCTTCTGCATGACGGCCACCTCCCGGGCCACGGACAGGGCGAGCCCCAGGTTCTGCTCGACGAGGACCACCGACGTCCCCTGGGCGCCCACCTCGCGGATGACCTCGCCCACGTGGGAGACGATCGCGGGAGCGAGACCGTCGGACGGCTCGTCGAGGAGCAGCAGGCGCGGATTGCCCAGCAGGGCCCGGGCGATCGCGAGCATCTGCTGCTCCCCGCCGGACAGCTCGTCGCCGCGGTGCCCGAGCCGCTCCCCCAGCCTCGGCAGCAGGCCGAGGACGCGCGCGCGGGTCCAGGGCCCGTGCCCGGAGCGGCGGGAGGCGATGGCCAGGTGCTCGTCCACCGTCAGCGGCGCGAACACCCGGCGCCCCTGGGGCACGATGCCCACGCCCGCCCGGGCGATCACGTCGACGCGGACGCCGGCGAGCTCCCGGCCGCCGAGGGTGACGCTGCCCCCGTACGGCCGGAGGAAGCCCATGACGGTCGACATGAGGGTGGTCTTCCCGACGCCGTTGCGCCCGAGGACGGCGACGATCCCGCCCGTGTCGAGGTCGAGGTCGACACCGCCCAGGACGGTGCCCCCGGCGTGGCCGGAGTGCAGGCCGCGGATGCTGAGGAAGGGCTTCACGAGGCGGCCTCCGCACTGCCCAGGTAGGCGTTCTGGACTTCGGCGGACGCCCGTACCTCGTCCGGGGAGCCGGTCTTCAGGTGTCTGCCGAGGTGCATGACGGTCACCGTGTCGGCGAGCTCGAAGACCATGTCGAGGTCGTGTTCGACGAGGAGTACGGTCACCTCGCCGGGAAGCGCGGCGATCAGCCCGGTGAGCCGCGCCGTCTCCGCCGGGGACATCCCGGCGGCCGGTTCGTCCATCAGCACCAGCCTGGGTTCGGTGGCCAGCGCCACGGCGACCTCCGGTTGCCGCCGCTCTCCGTGCGAGAGCTCGGCCGCCGCCACGTCGTGCCGGTCGGGCAGCCCGGCCCGGTCGAGGAGCGCCCGGGCCTGCCCGACCGCCGCGGCCCGGGCGCTCACCTTCCGCCAGCCGCCGAGTCCGGTGCCCGGCCGGCGCAACACGGCGAGCAGGACGTTCTCCAGCACGGTCTCGCGCAGGAAGAGGCTGGAGTGCTGGAAGGTCGCGGCGACACCGAGCCCGACCCGCCGGTCGACGGGCAGCCGGGTCACGTCCTGCCCGTCGACGAGGACGGATCCGGCGGTGGCCGCCCGCGTCCCCGAGACGAGGCCGAAGAGCGTCGACTTGCCGGCGCCGTTCGGACCGATGATCGCGTGCCGCGACCCGGCCCGGACGGTGAGGCACACCTCGTCCACGGCCGTGAAGGACCCGAACCGCCGTGACACCCGGCGCAGTTCCAGTAGGTCGAGTTCGCTCACGCCGTCCTCTTCCGGGTCAGCTGGGGCGGGAGCCGTACGCCGGCCAGTCCGCGGGGCAGTGTGTAGACGGCGATGACGAAGAGCAGCCCGAGCAGCAGCGGCCCGCGCCCGGCGACGGCTTCGAGGTTGCCGAGGTAGTCGCGGGTGAGCCAGACCAGCGCGGCCCCGGCGCAGGCCCCCCACATCGAGCCGGAGCCGCCGATGACGACGGCCAGGACGTAGAAGTAGACCAGCCCGTCGAGTTCCAGCGCGGGCATACCGGGCAGCGGTACGACGGGCGGGATGCCGGAGATCCCGCGCTCGCGCTGGCCGAGCGGCGAGCGGCCCGCGGGCGTCCGGTGTGGGCCTACCAGTTCAACCTGCCGACGCCCGCGCACGACGGCCGGCTGGCGGCGGCTCACTGCCTGGAACTGCCTTTCGTGTTCGCCAACTTCGACAAATGGTCGCAGGCGCCGTTCCTGACGGGGCTGCGCCCCAGGATCCGCGACGGCTTCGCCGCCACCATGCACGCGTCCTGGATCTCCTTCATCCGCACCGGCGACCCCAACCGGCACCCGATGCCGCGGTGAGAGCGTTACGGCAGGCAGTCGCGGACCACGATGGCCCTCGACTCGGTCACCACGGCCACCGACGACCTGGCCGGCCACTGGCGGCGCCTCCGCCCGCCGACCCCCTCGTAAGTCCCGCGATTCCCCGCCCCGCCCCCGGTCGGGGGCGGGGCGGGGCGGGACGCCGGGGCGGGACGCCGGGGCGGGGCGGCGGGGCGGGGCGGCGGGGCGGGACGCCGGGGCGGGACGCCGGGGCGGGGCGGCGGGTTCGTCAGCGGGCAGAGGTGTCGCCGGCCCGGAACGCGGCCAGGTTGGCCACGGAATCACCCGTCCAGGGGTGATCCGGCCCGAGGACGCGGCCGCGCTGCTCGGCGACCGCCTCCATGTGCGCGATCGCCTCGGGGAACGCGCCGACGCCCGCGAGGGCCAGCGCCAAGAGGGACCGGGAGGCCAGGGTGATCTGGTACTCCGGCCCGTAGCGCCGGTGCGCCGCCTCGAACGCCCGGCGGGCGAGGGGAAGCGCTTCGCCGGGCCGGCCCGCGTAGTACAGGGCGTTCGCGTAGTTGAGTTCCGCGCCCATGGTGATCGTATGGTCCGGTCCCATGGTCTCGGCGCACTCGCGGATCAGGGCCGGCGCGCCCTCGGTCTCCCGCGCGAGCTCCGGGCCCCGGAGCAGTTCCAGGATGATGTAGCGCGCCCTCAGGGTCACCGGGTGCAGCGGGCCCAGCACCTCGATCCGGCCGTCGACGGCCCGCCGCATCATGGCCGCGCCTTCGGCCTGCCTGCCGTCCGTCCACAGGACGAGCGCCAGGACCACGCAGCTTTCGAGGGTGTCGGGCGCGGTCGGGCCGAACAGCCGCTCGCAGTCGGCGAGGGTCCGCAGCGCGAGCGTCTCCGCTTCCCCGTAGCGGCCCAGCCTGCGCAGGGTCCGCGCCAGGCGCTGGCGCAGCCGCACGACCAGCGGGTGATCGTCGCCCAGCCGTGCCTGCGCGAGCTCCACGGCCTGTTGTCCGACCGCCAGCGCGGAGGCGGAGTCCCCCGACCGGTGGAGGTTGACGGCGAGCCGCAGCGCGCACTCCGCCGCCGACTCCACGACCGGCAGGTCCACGCCCTCGCCGGCCGACACCCGCCGGAGCAGCGCCAGTACGTGCGGGGCCAGCGGACGGAACGGCCCTGCCTCGATGCCGCGTTCGGGAATCTCGGGGAGGACCGCGAGCAGCAGCTGCGCGGCCTTCGCGGCGAGTTGTCCCCGCCGGTCGGCAGGGGTGCCGCGGGCCACGCTGTCGAGGAGGACCCCGTGGGTCCGCAGGCTGCGCGGAGGGCCCGGCACGAGTTCGGTCAGGGAGTGGTCCAGCAGGCCGCGCAGCGCCGGCTCGACCCGTCCGGGCGGGAGGTCCGCGCCCATTTCGAGGCCGGACAGCAGGGTGAGCGGGAGCGGGTCGCTCGCCCAGCAGGCCAGCAGGCGCAGCAGGGTCTGGGCCTCGGGCAGGCCCTGGCCGGCGACGGCGTCGAGGGAGAGTTCCCAGGTGCTGCTGACCAGGTGGCGCGAGTCGCCGGCGTGGTCCACGGCCCCCTGGTCGATGAGGTCGATGTCCAGGCGCTGCCCGTACTCGGTCAGCGTCCAGGGGCTGATCACCTGATGGGCCAGGAAGGTGCCGGCGAGGGTGAGCGCCAGCGGCAGCCGGCCCAGCCGGTCGGCGATCTCCTCCGCCTCCTCGGCCGTCCCGGCGTCGGGGGCGAGGTCGCGGAGCACCTGGGCGGCGTCCGCGCGCGGCAGCACTCCCACCTGGAGCAGCTGCGCTCCGGGCCACCAACGGCCGGCGGCCTGACGGCTCGTGACCAGCACGGTGCCGCGCGGGCTGGTGCGCAGCCAGCCGCCGTCGCGGAGCACGGCGGGGTCGTCGGCGTTGTCGATGACCAGCAGCCAGGGCCGGTCGGAGCGGTCGAGGTGGTCCCAGACCAGGTCCGCCGCGGCCCGCAGTCCGCTGCGCGCAGCCGTCAACTCGCCTTCCGAGGCGCCCCGGTCGGCGGCGACGGCCAGCATCCCGGAGCGCAGGGAGGTGGTGTCGGAGGCGTTCACCCACAGGCCGACGCGGCCCTCGCCCGTGGTCGCGTGCTCGAAGAGCGCGCCGGCGACGGCGGTCTTGCCGCAGCCGCCGAGCCCGTGGAGGACGTGGACCTGGCCGCCCGCGCCCGGGGCGACGGCGGCCCGGAGCGTCTCCATCAGCTCGACGCGGTCGCGCAGGACGAGCGGGGTTCGGCCCAGGGCGGGGCTGCGGACCGTGTCCGGGCCGGACCACGACGGCCCGTGGTGGTGGTGCTCGACGATGTGCTGATCGCCGGAGGCCTGGTAGACGCGGCCCTGGCCGCTGGCCCGGCCGTCGGTGCGGCCGTTCACCGCGGGCCCAGGTGCATGTCACGGCCGGCCTGGTAGACGCGGCTCTCCCCCGACGCGGTGGCGTGCTGCGTGACGGCGGGCGCGGCGGGCGGCTGCGGCTGCGGGTCGATCAGCAGGGCGCGCAGTTCACCGGCCGCTTCCGGGTGTGCGCTCAGCAGTCGGCGGATCCGGCCCTGCCATTCCGCCGCCAGCTCGGCCCTGGTCTCGTGGTCCCCCTCGCCGTGTGCGTCGAGGAGGTCGTCGCGTGTGGCGTCGAGTTCGGCCTCCACCGCGTCGGCCCGCTCCGGAAGGACGCGCCTCCACAGCGTGACCAGCCCCGCGCTCGCGCTCTGCCAGGCCTCCGTGGCGAGTGCGGTGACCAGGGCCGTGCCCGCACTGGCCGCCAGAGCGGTGATCTCCGGATCCATCAAACCCCCATGTACGCACGGTATTTGTCTCAGCATCACATACCGGATGCGGCCCGGAGCGGGGTGGTTGGACTCGATCGCCGGGATGAGGGCGGGTGGGAGGCAGGTCCTGGCCCGGGGCGCGGGGCAGGACCGGGGTCCTCGGGCCGGCGGGCGATGTGCCGGGCCGGGGCCGCTTCCTAGTCTCGGGGCATCCACATGATCGACGCACCCGGCAGGGTGCACGAGGAGGGTTCCCCATGACCGACCGTTCCCGTCGTCCTTCGTCCGTCCGTGTCCCGTCGTCCTCCGGACCGCGGCGGGGCGTCGCGGCGGTGGCGGTGCTGGCCGCCGCCCTGGCCGTGGGCGGCACGCTCCCCGCGTCCGCGGCGCAGGCTCCCGATTCTCCTTCCGTTTCCGGCTCCGGACCCCGTGACGCGGTGCGGCGGGGGCTGGAGAGCCTGGTGCGCGACGAAGGCCACCCCGCCGCCCTGGCGTCCACCGTCGGCCGGGACGGGCGCACCCGCAACTACACGGCCGGGGTCGCGGACCTGCGGACCGGGGCGAAGGTACCGGTGGACGGGCAGGTCCGGGTGGGGAGCAACACGAAGGCGTTCACCGCCACGGTGGTGCTCCAACTGGTCGGTGAGGGCAGGGTCGGGCTCGACTCCCCCATCGAGGACTACCTGCCGGGCCTGGTCCGCGGCGAGGGCATCGACGGCGGCCGGATCACGGTGCGCCACCTGCTCCAGCACACCAGCGGACTGCCCAACTACACGGACTACATGATGGCGGAGTACGCGGGTGAGACCTCCCGCCACACCTACTACCAGCCCCGCACCCTGCTCGACACGGCGTTCGCCCACAAGGCCCTCTTCGCTCCGGGGTCCGCCTGGGCGTACAGCAACACCAACTACGTCCTCGCCGGCCTGCTCATCGAGAAGGTCACCGGGCGCCCGGTGGCCGAGCAGATCACCCGCCGTGTCATCGACCGCATCGGCCTGCGCCACACCTACTTCCCCGGGGTGGGCGAGGAGGACATCCGCGGGGCCCACCCCCGCGGCTACCACGCACAGCGGCCCGGGGACCGGCTGGAGGACATCACGCGGCTCGACCCTTCGTGGGGATGGGCCGCCGGACAGATGGTCTCCACCCCGGGCGACCTGAACCGCTTCTTCTCCGCACTGGTCGGCGGCAAGCTCCTGCGTTCCGCGGAGCTCGCCGAGATGCGCACCACCGTCGCGGTGCCCGACGGCACGGGGCTGGGGCCCGGCGTGCGGTTCGGGCTGGGGCTGACCAGTACGCCGCTGACCTGCGGGGGCCTGGCCTGGGGCCACGGCGGCACCATCCACGGCTACGCCACGCGCAACGCGGTCACCGACGACGGCCGGGCCGCCGCGGTGGCCGTGACCTCCCTGGGCAACGGCACGCCCGACTCGCCCGACCCCGCCCAGGCGCTCGTCGACGCCGCCTTGTGCCGCTGACGCGGCTAGGTCAGCCTGCACGTCCCCTCGAAGCCCGCGAGCTTCCCGGACAGGCGGACGACACGGCCCAGCCCGCGCGGCAGCACACGGGCGCGCATGGTGACCACGGCGTCCACCGCGACCGCCGCGGGAGCCCGTACCAGCAGCCGCAGTTCCTCGTTGACGTGCAGGAATTCCCGGTCGGACGCGTGGAAGTCCCAGTAGGCGGTGCTGAATCCGATGCCCGAGGAGGTGATGCGGGGGCAGTAGACGGTGCGCCGTCTGATCACCTGCGGCGTCAGCTCCGCGCCCAGGGCGGCGCCGGCCGCGCTGAAGCTGAGGCCCGCTCCCAGGCTGGTCTCGATCTCGATGGGCTCCTCGCCCTCGACCAGGGTGGGCGACATGTCAGCGATGGTGGCGCCCGGTGACGGCGAGAGGTCGATCACCAGCCGCGACCAGCGCACCGTGCACTCGGGGTGCGTCTGGACGACGCAGATCAGCGGGATGTCGTAGCCCTGGACGGCAGGGTCCCCCGTGTCGACGGCCCTGACCTCGCCGCGGGCCAGGCCGATGCGGGTCTCCCGGCGCAGCAGGCTGACGGTCGCCTCGTCGACCCGCTGGTAGGCGCGGTCTGGCTCGTCCTCCTCGACCGACGGCGTGACCAGGCCGAGCAGTTCGAAGCCCGGCGGGAGGTGGGGTGACAGTGCGGCGGGTTCAGCGGTGGTGTCCGGCATGCGGCGCTCCCTCTTCCGTGGGGTGGGGGGCGCGCCATTCGCCGAGGAGGCAGAAGGCGGCCCATCGGTCCAGCCGGTCTCCGCCGGGGCGGTCGCGCGCCGCCAGCATCGCGGTGCGCAGGGCCTGGTCCGGGCGTTCGCCGGACAGCGTGAGGTCGTGGAAGTCGCCCATGATGGCGGCGGTCGCCGCGTCGGGGACCCGCCACAGGCTCATCACCAGTGACCGCACTCCGGCGAACAGCAGGGCCCGGCCGAGGCCCAGGGTCTCGTCGGTGCGGCCGGTGCGGCCCAGGCCCGTCTCGCATGCGGAGAGCACCGCGAGCCGGACCCCGTGCCAGTTCTGCCGGACTATGTCGTGGCCGGTGAGCACGCCGTCGGCGAGGAGGAGACCGGAGGCGAGCGGGTCGTCGTCTTGGAACGAGGCGTGGCAGGCGGCGTGCAGGATCTCGGCTCCGGCCATGTCGCGCAGGACCCGCTCGCGGGTGGCCGCCTCGCCGATCAGCGGGTCCGTTCCCAGGCGCGCGCCGAGCAGCCGTGCCTCGGAGCGGGCGTGGGGCAGGTCCCCGCCGGGGTCGCCCAGCACGACGGCGCCCCGGCCGCCGCCCGCCGTGCGGTGGCCGAGCGTACGGAGCAGGGACACGCTGGGCAGGTATCCGACCGGGTTGCGGTCCAGGAGGGTGGCCCCGCCGTCCGGTGACAGGGCGTGGAACGGCACGTTGTGCAGCGCCCCTGTCGGGCAGATCAGCACGGTGTCCCCGGGGGCGGTCAGCTCCTTCAGCGGGGCCACCAGGGGGCCCAGTACCTGCTGGAACAGCCCGGGCATGTCGATGGCCATCTCGCGGACCCGGCCCGCGCCGCCCAGGTTGTCCGCGATGAAGCGCAGCATCCGCTCGCCGTCCGCGTCGATGCCGGTGACGGCCAGACCGCTGCGGGGGTCGAGGGTGAACAGCACGGTGCGGCCGTCGCCGAGCTGTGCGTACGAGGCCACCACGACCCGCTCGCCGGCGAGTTCCCCGAGGACGGCGCCCGGCGACGCCACCGCCGCGCGGCGGATGGCGACGTACTCCTCGGCAGCCGGGCACCGCTCGGCGATGGCGGACCACACGGCGGCCAGCTTCCGGCCGATGTCGTGGTGCAGGGCCCAGTCGGTGTGCGCCGCCGACGCGACGGCGGTCCGCTCGCGCAGCAGGGCGGCTTCCCGGGCCAGCAGTTCGCCGGGGACGCCGGCGGGCGGACGGAGTTCGGCCGTGCTCATGGCGTCGAGCAGGGAGCGGGCCCGCAGCCGCTCGGAGACCGTGAACGCCGCCTCCGTGCTGCCGTAGCCGTCCACCCGGTAGCGGGTGAGCAGTTCGTACACCTCGGCGCGCTCGTCCTGGATGCGGCGCCGCAGCTCCGGGTCGGTCTGCTGGGCCCGCACCAGGTCGGCCAGTTCGACGCCGAGTTCGAGGACGGCGGCCGCGGTCTCCGGATCCCCGGTGTCCCAGGCGGCGCGGGCCATCGGGACGATCACCCGCCAGGCCCGTCCGGGGTGCTCGATGCGGACCGGTCCGCCGGGCACCCGGCGCGGCCGCCACAGCAGCGGGTCGCCGTCCCGTCCGGGCACGCCGGACAGGTGCAGGACGTGTTCGTACGCTTCGAGGGGGTCGCCCAGGGCGGGGCGCTTGCGCAGGATGTCCGCGGTGACCGTCCAGTCCGCCGACAGCCGGTCGGCGTTGCCTGCGTTGCACGCCCGGGCCTCGGCGATGTGCTGGAGCGCGGTGCGCTCCAGGCCCAGCCCGGAGAGGGCCTTGGCGCGGGAGTGGTGGACGAAGGCGAGGATCTGCTTGACCGTCGACCAGGCCGCCTCGCGCTCGGCGAGCGGCAGTGCCAGGTCCAGGAAGTGGAAGGCCCGGTCGGCCTCGCCCTCCCGCAGGCTGACCACCGAGGCGTAGATCATCCGCAGGATCCGCTCCTGGTCGGAGCGCGGGCTCTCCTCGCGCCACTGCTCCGCCTGTCTGCGATGGCCCGCCGCGGCCTCCTCCGCACCGCGGCGCTCGGCCGCCTCGGCCAGCCGTCCGTACAGCTCGGCCCTGGGGTTGCCCCCGCCCAGGTGGGCGCCGAGCATCCCTTCGAGCGGCCGTCCGACGCGCTCCCGCTCGACGCGGTCGGTCTCCAGCCACGTCTCGGCGCGGCGCAGGACCGCGTAGGACTCGTCGTACCTCCCGAGGTCGCCCAGGATGGACGCCACGTGCCCGAGGGCGGTGGTGACGAGCAGGGCCTTGCCCGCCCACCGTTCCGTGTCCCCGCCCCACTGGCTCGTCAGGGACTCCGTGATCTGCACCTGGCGTTGGGCCAGGAGCAGTGCCCGGCTGGTGTTCCCGGCCTTGGCGCTCCACTGCCAGGCCAGTGTCCACAGCCCCGAGTAGACGTCCCCGAAGTGCTCCGGGAGCCACCTGTCCTGCCAGCGTGCGAAGCCCTCGTCGTCTTCGAGGCAGTCCAGCAGTTCCCGGACGGCGGGGTCCTTCTCCCGCATCAGGTGCTCGAGCCTCCCGGGCAGCTGCGCCTGGGCCCCCGAGGCCGACAACTGGTCGAAGGCCGGTGGGGGCTCGGGTAACGGTACGGCCATGGCGGGCCGCCTTGCCCTGGGCGCGGACGCGGACGCCGAAGCCGAAGGCGAAGCGGGAGCGGTGACGGGTTCCGGTGCGGGCGGGAGCCCTTCGAGGCCTTGTCGGGCGCCGCCGTAGCCGGGGTCCATGGCCAGGGCCCGCTGGTAGCAGGCGCGGGCGCGTTCCACCGTGGCCGGTTCGGCGGCGAGGGTGTCGCCGAGGAACCGCCAGGCCATCGGGGTCTCCTCCGTCGCCAGGGACTCTTCGAAGTAGACGCGGGCGGCGGACCGCTCCCGCCGTGCGTAGTGCACGTCCCCCAGCCAGAGCAGGGCCATGGCGCTGTCCGGGTCGAGCTCGCGTGCCCGCCGGTAGCAGGCGGCCGCCTCCGTCAGCTCGCGGCGCTGGAAGTGCTCGTCCCCCTGTCTCAGGAGCGCGTCCACCTCCGCCTCCCCGGCGTCCGCCGTCCCGGCACCGTCCGCCGTCCCGGCACCGTCCACCGGTGCGGTGGGCGCCTGCGGCGCCGCTCCGAGCAGGGCCGCGACCTCGGCGGCCGTCGACGGGTCGCGCTCCGCGAGGGTGGCGAGCAGCTCGGCGCCGTTCGGGCTGCCCGCGTAGAGCGCCGCGAGGAGGTGCGCCTGCAGCTGGCGGGGCGCCAGCGCGGCGGCGCCGGGATCGATGGTGAGCGTGCCGTCCTCGAACCGGGCCTGCGGCCGGGGCGGAGGCGGTGGTGACGGGGGCGCGGCGAGCCGGCTCCGCACGGCCGTCGGCAGCATCCCGGCCAGTCCGGCGTCCCCGCGGATCCGGGCCAGATGGGCGTCCCACACCCGGTATTCGGGAGAGCCGAGGTCGCGCAGGATGCCCACGAGCACGGTCAGCACCGCCTCGTCCTGCGCAACGGGCGGGTCGGACAGGTGGCCGCGCAGCACGGGGACGGCCCGCTCTCCCGTGCCCGAGCTGTCATAGGCCAGCGCGAGCCGGACCGCCGCGGACCTGTCCCCGGGCCGCTCCTCGTACAGCGGTTCCAGGACCCGGACCGCGAGCGCCGGTCTGCCCACGTCGTAGTAGAGCCGTCCCAGCCCTTCCCGGAAGACGGCGAACCGGGGGTGGGCCGCGAACACGGCGTCGAGCACGCGCGCCCGCTCCGCGGTCCGGCCGTCCTCTTCGGCGGCGGACCGCGCCAGCCCGTGGAACAGGGCTGCGAACAGTTCCTCCGCGTCGCCGCCGCGGTGCCCGTCCAGCCAGCGCTCCAGCGGGTCCCGCGCCGGGGCCGGTTCCCCGGCCTCCCACCACCGGCGGGCGGCCTCCCGCGCCGAGACCCGGACCCGCGTCGCCCGGCGCACCTCCTCGGCGGCGGGGCCCGGCGCCGGGCCCGCCAGCAGCTCCAGCGCCCGGTCCACGGAGTCGCCGAGGCTCTCGGCCTCCGGGACGGTCTCCGCGGTGGCGAGCATCCCGATGCGCCCGAGGGCCACCGCGACCGGGTTCCCCGCGGCGCTGCCACGGTGGTCGGCCCGGGAGAACTGCCGGTGCGCCTCCGCGCGGTCCCGCGCCCGGTCGGCGGCGATCCCCCGCAGGACGTGGGCCTCGATCACCGTACGGTCGCCCGCCGTGCGGACGTCGCGGCCGGCGCGGCCTTCGCCCGACGCCGCGAGGGCCAGTCCGACGGCCGCCAGCACCTCCCCCATCGCCTCGGCCGTCTCTGCGTCCTGCCAGTCGGAGCCCGCGGCGGCCGCCAGCGCGACGAGGTCCGCACGGAGCTGCCCGGACCGCGGCTGCCCGTCCCTGCCGACGGTGCGCAGCAGTTCCTCGGCCGGGAGCGCGCCGAGCCTTCGGACGCGCTCCCCCGCCGCCACCGGGTCCGCCGGCTGCGGCCCGGTGAACTCGGAGGCCCGGAGTGCGCCCCAGAGCCTGAGCAGTGCCCAACCGAACATGACCGCCCCCTGCGTCATGCGTCACTTCATGCGTCACGTCACGCGTCATGCGTGCATGTGCCACGTGGTGTGAACCGTACGTCACTCCACCCCCTTCCAACGTCCTTTCGCCTTCGGCCGGTTCCCTCAGGCGGGGGTCAGGAGGGTGCGCAGCGCGGTGCGGTCGGTCTTGCCGTTGGCGTTGAGCGGAAGGGCGTCCAGCACGGCGAGGGTGGCGGGGACCATGTAGCCGGGCAGGCGGGCGCGCAGGGCGTCCGTGAGGACGGCCGCGTGGTCGGGGCGCGGGCCGGAGCAGGCGGCGGCGAGTTCGGTGCCGCCGCCCGCGTTGGGGACGGCGATGACGGCCGCCTCGGTGACGCCCGCCTGTTCGCGCAGGGCCGCCTCGACCTCGCCGAGTTCCACGCGGTAGCCGTTGACCTGGACCTGCTGGTCGAGCCGGCCCTGGTGGAGGTAGCCGCCGTCCGGCAGGGCGGTGACCCGGTCGCCGGTGCGGTACCAGTGGTCGTCGCCGAGCGGTGTCGACGGGTCCCAGGGGCTCCCGTCGGGGGCGAGGAAGCGGCCGGTGTTGTCGGCGGGGTCCAGGTATCCGGGGAAGCGCTGGGGGCCGCGCAGGCACAGTTCGCCCTCGCGTACGAGCGCCTCGAGGCCGGGGTAGGGGCGGCCGATCGGGACGGTGCCGTTGGCGGTGCGCGGCCAGCCACCGGGCTCCCCGGACAGCTGGTGGCCGGTGCAGGTGACGGTCAGTTCCGTCGGGCCGTACGCGTTCTCCACAGTGCTGTTCGGGGCCGCCAGCCGCCAGGCCTCCGCCTGTTGCAGGGTCAGCGGTTCCCCGCAGAAGACGCTGCGGCGCAGGGCGGGGAGGCTGTCGGGCCGGAGCTGGCGCAGCCGCCGGGCGAGCGAGACGAGGGAGGGTACGGAGTTCCAGTGCGTGAGCTCGCGCCGGGCGGCGAACCGGACCGGGGTCATCAGCTCGGTGCGGTCGGGGACGACGAGGGTGGCGCCGGAGCCCCAGGCACAGAACATGTCGAAGACGGACGGGTCGAAGGTGAGGTCGAAGGTCTGGGAGAGCCGCGCGCCGGGCCCCGCGTCGTGTGCGGGGACGACGTGCCGCAGGAAGGCATCAGCATGGCGCTGGAGGACCGGGACTCCCTTGGGCACGCCGGTGGATCCGGAGGTGAACAGGATGTAGGCGAGGTCGTCGGGTCCGCCCCGGACCGGCGTCGGCGCGGATCCCGCGGCCAGCGCGTCGAGACCGCCGTCGGTCAGCCGCAGGACGGGCGCGGGCAGGGTCAGGCCGGGCGCGGCGTGTTCGTCGGCGAGTACGGCGTCCAGGCCTGCGGCCCGGGCCACGGTGACGTGGCGGGCGTGCGGGAAGGCCGGGCCGAGCGGTACGACGGCGGCGCCCAGACGCTGGACGGCGAGGTATCCGGCGTACGCGACGAGCGTGCGCCCGGCGAGCAGGCCGACCCTGCGCGGGGCGCGCCCGCCCAGGTGGTCGAACAGGGCGGCGGCGATCCGGCCGGCCAGGTCGTCGAGTTCCGCGTAGCTGACCACCCGGCCTGCGGCCTCCAGGGCGGGCAGCGTGGCGTGGGCCGCGGCGGAGTCCGCGAACCAGTCGTGCAGGGTGCGGTGCCCGGCGGGCGTGCCCGCGGCCGACGGTGCGGGTGCCGATGCGGGTGCGGGTGCGGGTGCGGTCATGGTGTGTCTCCTCGGGGTTCGAGGCGGGCGAGCACCTGCTCGGCCGAGTCGGCGAGCGTCGCGAGGACGACCTCGGTGGCGCCGCCGCCGATCCCGAACAGTGCCGCCTGCGCCCTGGTCTGCTGGACTGATCCGTCGGCGAACCCGGCGGCGCCCCACCACTGCGCGCAGTCGCCGAGCACCCGGCCGACGGTGGCCCCGGCCGCGGCCTTGAGGGTGGCGGCCGCGGTGGTGTCGTAGCGGCGGGCCACGGGCTCCGCGAACTGCTCGCACAGGGCATGCAGTTCCTGGGTGCGGACCAGACAGGCGGCGAACCGCTGCCGGACGGCCTCGTTGTCCCAGAGGGTGGCCTCGCCGTGGGCGCGTGCGGCCAGGCGGCTGCGCGTGTCGGCGAGGACGCGCCGGCACAGGGCGACTCCCCACAGGGCGCCGGCGAGCCGCTCGGTGGCGATGTGCCGGGCGAAGGAGGGCAGGCCCATGCCCACCCGGTCCACGAGGTGACCTGCGGTCAGGCGTACGCCCTCGAAGCGGACATGGCCGGTGCCGGAGGCCGCGTAGAGGGAGGAGTCGGCGGGCCGGACGTGTACGCCGGGCGCGTCGGCGGGGACGAGCACCCAGGTGAACGAGGTGAAGTGGCGGCCGGGGCGCAGGCGGGCCAGCACCAGGAACCAGGCGGCCGTGGTGGCGTTGGCGATCCACTGCTTCTCGCCGGTGACCTCGACGGTGTCCCCGTCGAGGTGGACGGCCGTGTGCAGGGCGCTGAGGTCGGTGCCCGCGGTGGCGTCGGTGGCGGCCAGGGCGGTGGTGACGCGGCCGGCGAGGGCCTCGCGCAGCGCGCGGCGGGCGAGCGGGGTGGTCCCGGTGGCCAGGACCGGCAGGGTGGTGGCGAGCGGCACGCTCACCGAGAGGGTGGCGGGGATGCCGAAGCGGGCGTCGGTGGCGGCCAGCAGCCGGGCGAGGGCGCCGGGGCGCACCCCGCGGCGCGGGTCGCCGTCCCGGTAGCAGGCGGCCAGGTGGCCCGCACCGCCGAGCGCGGACCAGACCTCGGCGCCGGAGGCTTCGGGAGGCAGGGCCTCCAGGGCGCCGTCCAGCGTGACGTGCGGGGTTTCCGGAGACGTACCGGGCAGGGCGCGGATGGCGAGGTCAGACAAGGCGCACCCCCGTGTCGCGCAGGGCGAGGCGGCCGTCGGCGAGGTGGAGGCGGTCGTTGCTGTAGTTGAGGGCGGCGGACCTCAGGTCGCGCAGGGCCTGTTCGAGGCGGGTCGGCGAGTCCTTGAGGTATCCGTGGCGCAGCCCGACCGCGGTCACCAGGTCGTCGACGGCTCCGTGGCACTGCTCGGCCGCGGTGATCTTCAGGCCGTTGAGCAGCAACTGCCCGCTGGGCGTGTGCAGTTCACTGCCCTCCTCGACCATGGCGAGGGTGTGACGGACCAGGGCGTGCACGGTGTCCAGCCGCTGCCGGGCCCGGGACAGCCGGGTGAGCAGGAGTTCGGAGCCGATGTCGAAACGACTCCGGCCGTCCGGGCCCCGCAGCAGCCGAAGGACGCGGGAGAGGGCTCCGGAGGCCGTGCCGAGCCAGGCCGCCGACCAGCCGAGGTGCGCGTACGGGGCGAAGATCCCGCCGGCGATGCGGGCGAACTCGCCGTGCTCGCCGACGACCTGGTGGCCGGGGACGCTGCCGGTGAGGCGCAGCGGCACGCTGTGGCTGGCCCGCATGCCGAGCGGCTGCCAGTCCCCGTCGCCGGTGATGTGGAGCTGGTCGCGGTCGGCGTAGACGAGCGAGACCTGGTGCCCGGCGGTGGCGCCGGGGCTGCGCATGGTGACGAGGAAGCCGTCGGCGTGGGCGCCGCCGGTGACCACGGGCGCGAACCGGTCGATCTCCAGGTTGCCGTGCTGCTCGCCGAGTCCGGCTTCGGCGGTGAGGAGCCGGCCGCCCTTGCCCGCCTCGGTGGTCACGGAGGCGAGGTAGACCTCGCCGGCCGCGAGCCGGGGCAGCAGGGCGGAGCGCAGCGGCTCGTGGGCGTGGCGCACCAGCGCCTCGGCCTGCTGGCAGTGCATGGCGAAGATCATCGCCACGGACAGGTCGGCACGGCCGAGCCGCTCGGTCACCTCGACGACATCGCGCAGGGTGCCGCCCGGTCCCCCGTGTTCGGCGGGGACCAGCAGGCCCAGCAGGCGGGTGCGGCGCAGGGCGTCGAGTGCCTCGACGGGGAAGACCGCGTCCCGGTCGGTGCGGGCCGCGTGCTCGGCGGCCACGGCGGCCACCTCCTCGGCGGCCTCCAGCGCGGTGCGGTTCGTGGCCTGGGCGGTGGTCACGGCCGTGGTCATGCGGCCACCCGGCCCGGGGAGCTCTGGCCCGGCGAGATCTGGGCGGAGACGGCCTGCCAGAGGCTGCCGGCGGTCGCGAAGGTCTCGTCGTTGAGGTCGGTGTCGGGCAGGGAGATCCCGAAGGTGTCCTCGAGCGTGAACAGCAGCTCGATCGCGGCCATCGAGTCGATGCCGAGGGCGCGCAGATCGGTGTCGGGCGTGATGTCCGCGCCGGCGGTGCCGTCGACGGAGGGGCTGAGGATCTCGATGAAACGGGGGTCCATGGGAAGGGTCCTTTCCTCGGGTGTGCAGCGGATGCGGATACGGCTACGAGTACGCGCACGGGCTGCGGTCGCGATCGCGGTCGCGGCCCGCACCTGCCTCACGCGGCCGGGGCGGCGGCTCTCGGCCGGATGGCGATCTGGCAGAGGTCGTCGACGCGGCGCAGGTTCTCCGGGATCAGCTCGTCGGCGTCGAGTTCCACGTCGAGGTCGCGCTCCACCCGTTCGATCAGCTCCACGAGCCGGAAGGAGCTGAACGTCTGGAAGTCCGTGAACTCGGCTCCCTCCAGCAGGCGTTGGCGGGGTGCGCCGAGCACGGAGGCGGCGATGCCCGCGACGGCCTCGCGCAGCGCGGGGTCCGCCGCCGCCTGCGGTGCGGGCACGGCGAAGGCGGTGGCGTCGGCGGCGAGCGCCGCGGCGAGCCGGTCCAGGACGCCGGGCGGTTCGGTCCGGCCGCGCGCCACCCTGCGGTGGGCGAGGTAGGACTGTTCCACGACCAGGTCCCAGCGCCGCAGGTGCTCGGTGTCCACGGGCAGCGACAGCCGGGCCCGCCACCGGGCGTGCAGGCCTCGGGCCCGGGCCAGCAGCCAGGTCTCGGAGGCGAGTTGTTCGAGGGCGGCCGCACGGTCGGGGTGGCCGGCGTAGGCGGCGAGGTAGGCGTCCGGGTCCCCGCCGTCGTACGCGGGCCGCGGCGCGGTGGCGTCGAGGAGGGTCGGCGCCCATGCGATGACCTCCGCGGTGCCGATGCCCGCGAGGTCTCCGGCGCCGAACTCCCAGTGTCCGGGGACAGCGTGCCCCCACGGGGTCTCGGTGCGGTAGCCGTCGGCGACGTGGAAGCCCTCGGGTCCCGCTGCGAGGAGGAAGCTGTGGTCCATGTGACGCCGGCCGTGGTAGGGCAGCCAGGGCATGGCGTGGGCGTCGGCGACGACGTAGTGCGTGGTGCCCCGGGTCCGTACGGTGTCCCGGAGTCCGGCGCCGGTGAGCCGGGTACGGCTGCTGGCCTTGAGCCCGAGGAGCTGTTCGGCCTCGGCGATCCGATGGTCGAGCGACGGGTCGACGGTGGGCAGCCCGTGGGCTCCCGGGCGGGTGTGCCAGCGCAGGGCGGACCCGAGCCGCAGGTGGGTGTCCGGCCCGTGGTGGTGGTCGGCGAGCACGGCCAGGTTGACCTGGATGCAGTCGAGCAGTTCGGCGTGCACGGAGCCGAGGGCGTGGCGTTCGGGCAGCGGCGCCGGCGCCGCGTGGTCGTTCATCTGGAGTTCCTTCCGGGTGGTTCGGTACGTCAGATCCAGGCGGGCAGCTCGGGCAGCGGGCCGGGCGCGGTGAGCCCCTCCCCCGCCGAGCGGCCGGTGAGCCAGGCGAGCAGCGCGCCGCGCGGGCCGGTGACGACGGGCCCGCCGGAGCCGAAGGCGGCCACCGGGGCTCCCGCGTCGTCGCGCAGCGTGCAGGGCGGGGTGCCGTCGGCCGCGGCGAGGTAGCCGGACACGTCGTCGAGCAGGACGTCGGCGGCCGTCCGGGGGATGTCGCCGAAGCCGTAGCCGAGGTCGAGGTCGGTGTGGTGGACCTCGAGTTCGCGCAGCCGGATCACCAGGATCCGTCCGGGGGTGCACAGTTCGCCGGTGAAGGGGCGGACGACGGTCCGCCAGGCGGGCTCGGGCAGCTCCCGGACGGTGGTCAGGAAGCGGTCCGCGGAGCCCCGTACCCGATCGACGAGGGCGGCGGCGGGCTGCCGGGAGCCGTCCTCGATCTCGGTGTCCCGGGCGTGCCGGTCGGCGTACTGGGGTGTCTCGGTGCCGGTACGGGCCCAGTGCAGCAGCCGCTCCAGGGCGTCGACCTGGGCGCTGAGGTGGCTGAGCACGTGGCCCCGGCTCCAGCCGCCGAGGCGGGAGGGGGCGGCCGCGTCGGCGTCGGTGAGCCCGTCGAGGTCGCGCAGCAGCCGGCCGCCCGCGTCGGCGATGAGGGCGAAGGTCTCCGGGGTGGGCGGCAGGGACTTCATGACGGCCTCCGGTTGCGGTGGGGCCCGGGCCCCTTGGTCAGACGGGCGAAGGCTTCCTCGATCCGGGCGAGTTGTCCGGCGATGTGCGGGAGGGCGGTGGGGTCCTCGGCCCGCAGGGCGCTCAGCTGCTGCTCCGTGTCTCCGTAGAGCAGGCTGGTGGCCGCCTTGAAGCGGAGGGCCGCCGGATCGTCGCCGAGCAGGTGTCCGGCGAGTACGGCGACGCCGCCGTGGTCGAGAAGGTGGGCGGCGAGCGAGGCGGAGCCGGTGATGCCGTGCCGGGCCAGCGGGACCCGCAGCGGTTCGAAGTCCGGGTAGACGTAGAAGCCCGCGGTGGGCGGCCGGCAGTGCGCCCCGGCGGCGGTCGCGCGGGCGTGCACCGCGCGGGCCACGGCTCCGTGCAGGCGGGCCGCGGCGGCCATCCGGGCGCGGACGGGCTCCGGTTCGGCGAACGCGTAGGCGGCGACCTGCTGGAGCGGACCGGCCAGCGTGGACCAGATCTCGCTGGCCGCGGCGACGACCGCGTCGCGGACCGCGCGGCCGCGGGGACCGGCGGGGAAGCGCGCGGCGCCGACGCGCCAGCCTCCGATGCCGAGCGATTTGGACAGCCCTGTGGTGACGACGGTGCGCTCGGGCACGATCTCGGCCGGGCTGAGGAAGGGGGCGGCCGGGTCGTGCAGGACGTCCCGGTAGATCTCGTCGGAGACGATCAGCAGGTCCTCGGCCTCGGCGACGGCGGCGAGTTCGCGGACCAGGTCCGGCGCGGCGAAGGTGCCGGTGGGGTTGTCGGGCAGGGTCAGGACGAGCAGGCGCGGGGTGTGCCCGTCGGCCCGGGCGCGGCGGATCGCGCCGCGCAGGGCGCCGGGTTCGGGGACTCCCCCGCACGCGTCGGGTACCGGTACGGGCAGGGGTTCCCGGCCCGCGTACCGGACCTGCGGTGCGTAGGTGTTCCACGCGGGCCGGGGCAGCAGGACGTCCCCGTCCGCCGCCAGGTTCAGGGCCATCAGGAGCGGTTTGCTGCCCGGGGCGAGGACGACGTCGGCGGGATCGGTGGGCAGCCCGCGCCGCTCGAAGTAGCCGGCGACGGCGCCGCGGGCGTCCTCGGCGCCGGCGACCGGTCCGTAGGAGGCGCGGTGGGCGCCCGCGGCGAGCTGCTGCGCGAGTTCGGGGAGCACGGGCAGCCGTGCCTCCCCGAAGGTGAGGTTGACCAGCGGCTCGCCGGCGGCGCGCCGCTGTTCGACGAGGTGGCTGAGGGTCAGGTTCGGGGACGGCTGGGTCATGCCGCTTCCCGGGCCGGATCGGTGTCGGTACGGGCCGCCGGGCCGCTCGCCGTGCCGCCGGCCGTGCCGCGCAGCGCGGCCACGAGGTCGGCGGGGGTGTCGGGGTGCGGCTGGAGGTCGTCGAGCCATGCGGCCGTGGTGGAGTAGCGGGCCCGGAACGGGCGGCCGACGAGGGCCGGGTTGCGGGCCTGGACCATGCGCAGCTGGAACCAGCGGCCCTCGGCGGTCTCCTCCACGCCGTCGACGCAGACCTTGCCCGGGGTGGCGGACATGACCGGGCCGCGGACCGTACGGGCGAGGCCGGGCAGGGTGCGGTAGGCGGCGCGGAAGATCCCGACGGCTTTGGCCAGCGGCACCTTGAAGTACTCGTGCGGACCGGTGTCCCGTTCCACGAAGAGGTAGTACGGGACGGCTCCCGCGGCCAGTTCGGAGCGCCACAGCTCGCTCCACACCCCGGCCTCGTCGTTGACGTGCGCGATCAGCGGGGCCTGGCAGTAGACGACGGCGCCGGTGGCCCGGATCCGGGCGAGGGCCCGGCGTGCCAGGTCGTTGTCGAGTTCGCGGGGGTGGCTGAAGTGGGCCATCACGGCGAGCTGCCGCCCGGAGGCCACGACCTGCTCGAAGAGCCGCAGCAGGTCGTCGGCGTCCTGGTCGGTGACGAACCGCTGCGGCCAGTAGGCGGGCGACTTGGTGCCGATGCGCACGGTGCGTACGGACTCCACGTCGAGCAGCGGTTCGAGGTGGGAGCGCAGCCGCTCGGTGGACATGATCAGCGGATCTCCGCCGGTCACGAGCACGTCGTGGACCTCGGGGTGCTCCGCGAGGTAGCCGATCAGTCCGGAGGGGTCGGGGGCCGCGAAGCGCAGGTCGGCGTCGCCGATGAACTGCGCCCAGCGGAAGCAGTAGGTGCAGTAGGCGTGGCAGGTCTGGCCCTGGCCGGGGAAGTACAGCACGGTCTCGCGGTACTTGTGCTGGAGTCCCGGGACCGGCCGGCCCTCGTGGTGGGGGACGTTGAGCTCGCGCTGGCCGGAGGGGTGGGGGTTGAGCCCGACACGGATCCGGCCGACGGCCGCACGCAGTTCGGTCCTGCGGGCCCGGTCGCCGAGCAGGGCGCCGATCTCCGCCTCGTCGGCGGCGGTGAGCATGCCCCGCTGGGGGAAGGTGAGCTGGAAGATCGGGTCGTCGGGGACCCGGTCCCAGTCGACGAGCTGTTCCAGGACGTGGGAGTTGACGCGGAAGGGAAGTACCTGGGAGACGCGGCGGACGGTCTCGCGGATGTCGTCGGGCAGGCCGTAGCGGGCGGCGATGTCGTCGAGGTGGTGCGGCCCGTACGCGGTGAAGCGTTCGGTGGCGAGGACTCCGGGGGTGGTCACCGTGCTGCCCCCTGGCCTGTCTCCTTCGTGTAGAGGGAGTCGTCGAGGACGAGGAAGTCCAGCTGCATCGCGCGGAAGGCGTTGAGCGCGTGGACCGCCGTGTCGACGATCGGCTCGCCCTTGTCGTTGAAGGAGGTGTTCAGCAGGACCGGGGGAACGCCCTGGCGTTCGAGGGTGTCGAGGACGGCTCCGACGAGCGGGGCGTCGTCGCCGCGCAGCACCTGGGGGCGCGTGGTGCCGTCGACGTGGACGACGCCGGGGGCGACCTTGCGGCCCAGTTCGGTGGCCTTGGCGGCGCCGAGCATGTAGCGGCTGAGGTACTCCTGCTGCTCCCACAGCCTGGCGCTGTATCCGGGGCGGGTGACGCCGGCGAAGGGACGCCACTGCTCGCGGTTCTTGACGGTGTTGACCCGGGTGTTGACCTCGGCGCTGTCGGGGAAGGCGATGATGGAGCGGTGGCACAGGGCGCGGGGTCCGACCTCGGCGCGGCCCTGGGCGACGGCGCCGACGCGGCCGGCCAGCAGCAGCCGGGTCACCTCGTCCACGTCGAGGTCGGTGCGGTGCAGGCCGGTGGTGTCCAGGCCGGCCGCGCTGCCGATGTCGCTGCCCAGGTAGGGGCTGAGGGTGCTGGTGTGCTGCTTGGGCGGGCTGACGGCCCAGGCCGCGCCGAGGGCGACGCCGGCGTCGTGCGGCACGGGCGGGACGTACAGAGGGCCGGGCAGGGTGCCGTTGGTGGAGCAGTTGAGGGCGACGCCGCCGGCCAGGCAGAGCTCGTCCACGCCGGAGATCTTGCGGGTGAGGGAGCTGAGGTGGGTGACCGTCTCCTCGATGATGCGCTGGGCGGTCCAGGCGACGGCCACGGCCTTGGGGTCGTCGGGGAGGTTCTCCTCGTCGGCCTGCGGGCGGTCGGCTCCGACGATGCGGGTGTAGCGGTCGCGCCAGGCGGCGACCTGGGCCTCGTACTGCCGCTTGATGTCCTCGGCGGTGGCCCGGCCGGTCGCCTCGGGGAGCGGGGCGATGGCGAGCCGGAAGTCCTCGTCCCGGATGTCGACGAGCTGCTCGGCGGGCGTTCCGGCGGCCCGGCCGTAGGCGGCCAGGCCCATGGTCTTGCCGGCGTTGAGGAAGGAGAAGCCGAGCCAGGTGGAGGCGGCGTCGTAGGCGTAGCCGAGGGAGGCGGTGCGGCCCCAGCTGCGTTCCTGGCGGGGCTCCTTGCCGTCCTCGAAGGTCCAGATGCTGGAGGACTCGTTCTCGCCGTGGCCGTCGATGACCAGGACGCCGGCCTTGCGGAACGGTGAGGCGTAGAAGGCGGAGGCGGCGTGCGCGGCGTGGTGCGGGACGCGGACGACCTCGGGGAGGCGGCTGCCGAAGTCGAGGCCGACGGCGTAGGCGAGGAAGTCGGCGTCGCTGGTGAAACGGCCGGGGTAGAGCTGGTCGACGTCCCAGCCGAGGGCGACGACGTCGATGTCGGCGGGGCTGATGCCGGCCCGGTCGAGGCACAGCCGGGCGGCGCTGACGGGCTTGCGGTACAGCGAGTGGCGGTGGCGGTTGATCCGCTCTTCCTCGCTGAAGGCGATGATCTCGCCCTCGCCGTTGACGAGGCAGGCGGCGGTGTCGTGCCAGCCGGTGGGAGGTGCGTTGACGCCGAGGGTCCACATGGTGGTCGCCTTTCATCGGGTGCGTACGGGCGTGGTGTCGTGCGATCGGTACGGGGTGCGGTGATGCGTGCCGGAGCGGGGCGGGGCCGGGCCTGGCGGGGTGTCAGCCGGCGGCCGTGACCAGCGGGGTGACCTCCGCGCGTACGGCTCCGGCGGCGGCCGCCGAGGCGGTGGCGCACTGCTCGGGGGTGTCCCCGGTGACGAGTACGGCGGCGAGCCGCGGCACGATGCCGCGCGGCGGCAGGAGGAGTTCGGTGCCGGGGGCGGCCAGGGCGACGACCCGTTCGACGCCCGGGACGGCTTCGGCGGCGCTGAGGTCGAGGGAGCGGACCTGCCCGTCGTGCGGCGGGTAGACGAAGGTGACCTCGGCGCAGCGGTCCCGTGCCGGGGTGAGGTCCGGGGTGCGGCCGAGTGCGATGTCGCAGGCGGCGGCGACGAGGTCGACTCCGGTGGCGAGGGCGCCGAGCAGCGGGATGAAGTCACCGCCGAGCCGGCCGTTGACCTCCACGACGCGCGGTCCGGTGGGGGTGAGCCGCAGCTCGGTGTGGGTGAGGCCGGTGCGGATGCCGAGCGCGGCGTGGGCCTCGGTGACCACGGTCTCGACCGCGTCGGCCCAGGGTTCGTGCCGCCAGGGCGCGACGAGGTGGCCGACCTCCTCGAAGTGGGGGGCGAAGCCGAGGCGCTTGCGGGCGACGTTGGCGACCACGGCCCGGCCGCCCTGGACGGCGCAGTCCACGCTGATCTCGGGACCCGTCAGGTACTCCTCGACGATCACGCCGTCGAGTCCGGTGATGCCGGGGAACGCCGATCCGGCGGCCTGTTCGAAGGCCGCGGCGAGTTCGCCGGGGCCGGCGGCGAGGGTGACGCCGATGGAGCCGGCCAGGGCGCGGGGCTTGACGACGACGGGGTAGCCGAGGGCTTCGGCGGCGTCCAGGGCTTCGGCCGGTGTGCGGACGTGGCGGAACCCGGCTGAGGGGACGCCCGCGGCGCCCAGGATGCGGCGGGTGGTGAGCTTGTCGCGGCAGCGGTCGACGGCCTCGGGGGCCATGTGCGCCAGGCCGAGCCGGGCCGCGACCCCGGCGGTGGTGCGCAGCAGGGTCTCGTCCCAGGTGAGGACTCCGGCGGGGCCTGGGTGACCGGCGAGGAGCGAGGCGACGGCGGCGGCGGTCGCCTCGGGGTCCGTGGTGTCGGCGGTGCGGTGGCGGCCCGTGACGTACGGGAGCTGCCAGTCGGCGGGGGCGGGCTGGACGAGTGCGGCCTCGGCGCGGTCCGCCACCGCCTCCAGGGAGTACGAGCGGTAGGCGGGGGTGCCGCAGCCCACGACGACGACGCGGGCGGGGGCCCCGGGATCGAGCGCGGTGGTCTCGAGCCGGGCCGTACGGGCGATGCGCCGGACGGCGGTCTCGACCTCGGCGGTGCTGTGGCCGCGGAAGCGGAAGCGGGCTCCGGCGTGCTCGTAGCCGCCGCCGGTGACGAGGGCGCCGACGGCCGGGAGGGCCTCGGCGTAGGGGCCGTCGCCCTGGTGGGAGCTGACTTCGCGGACCCGGCTGGGGGCGGCCTCGGACGGGGGCACGAGCAGCCAGCCGGCGACCTGCGAGGGGTCGTCGACGGCGGTGCCCGAGGTGTCGGGCAGGCCGGTCTGGTGGGAGAAGGCGGCGGCCATCAGGTCGATGCCGTGCACCTCGCGCCAGACGAAGGGGACTTCGGCGCCGCCGGGGCGGGCGGCCATCTCCAGGACGGAGAGCTCGCCGCGTTCGTCGCGGAAGAGTTCGAGGTGGAAGACGGAGGGTCCGCTGAACAGGGCCCTGGCGGTGGCGAGGGTGAGTGAGCCGACGGCTTCCAGGGTGGGTTCGTGGTCGATCTCGACGGAGCCGAGGGCGCTGCCGGAGGTGAACTCCAGGCAGGTGTTGAGGTAGCGGGAGGCCCGCCAGGCGCCGAGGCAGGACCCGGTGTAGACGCCGTCGACGTGCAGCACCTGGTGCGGCTGCCAGGGCTGCACGATCATCTCGGTGCCCTCGGGCAGCCGGTACGCGGCCAGCTGGGCGCCGTCGTCGAGGCGGGTGATGGCGGCGCTGGCGGTGCCGCGGCGGGGCTTGACGAGCACGGGCCAGCCGTGGCGGGCGGCGAACTCCCCGATGGCCGCCCGGTCGGGGGCGGCCTCGGTCGCGGGGGCGGGCAGGTCGGCGGCGTGCAGCCGGTGTGCCATGACCAGCTTGTCGCGCAGCGGTTCCAGGTCGGCGGGGTGCGTGCCGGGCAGGCCGTGGGCGGCGCGGAGCTCTGCGGCGAGGTCCAGGTCGGTCTCCTGGAGGGCGACGATCCGGGTCGGGGGGCCACTGCGGGCGACCAGCTCGGCGATCCGGGCGTGGACCGCGGGCACGTTCTCGGTGCTGTCGACCAGGGCCACCCCGGCGGCCCGCGCGGTGGGGAGCGAGCGGACGGCGCGGTCGGTGGTGACGTAGCTGACGCGGTGGGCGGTGTGGTCGACGTAGGCGGCGTAGTCGGCGTAGCGGTCGGTCCACCGGTGGATGATGATCACGTGTTCGGGCATGACGGAGCCTCCAGAGGGCGGGTGCGGGAAGGCGGCGGAGCGCGCTCGGTGCGGCCGGGGCGTGCTCGGGCTTGCTCGGTGTGCTCGGTGTGCTCGGTGTGCTCGGTGTGCTCAGTCGAGGGAGACGGTCAGCGGTCGCAGCACGCGGGACGAGGCGGCGAAGAGCAGCCAGCCGGCGGCGAAGGCGGCGCAGACCACGACGAGAGCGGTGCGCAGGCCGAGGGGTCCGGCGAGGGCGCCGCCCGCCCAGGCGCCGAGCGGGAAGGTTCCGAAGGCCACGGTGCGGTAGGCGGCGGTGACGCGTCCCAGGCGGTCCGGCGGGGTGATGGTCTGCCGCAGGGTGACGAAGTAGACGTTGAAGACGGTGAATCCGATGCTGAACACCGCGAACGCGCCGGTGATCAGCGCGAGGGAGCCCGGACCGCTGCCGTCGGACAGCAGGATGAGCGCGGGGGCGGCGCAGCCGAGGAGCATGGAGCCGACCAGGACGCGTGCGACGCCGAGGGCCCGGCCGGCGCGGCGGGCGAGGACCGTGCCGAGCACCGCGCCGAGGCTGCCGAGGCCGATGCAGGTGCCCAGGGCCCCGGCGCCGAGGCCGAGTTCCCGTACGGCGTACACCAGGAAGACGGTGAGCAGGGCCTGTTCGCACAGGTTGAACCAGGCGCCCTTGAGGGTGAGCAGGCGCAGTGCCGGATCCTTGCGGATGAAGGTGAATCCGGCGCCGAGCTGGCGCGCCAGCCCGCCGTCCTCGTCGGGACGGGGCCGCGCCGGGGCGTCCTCGCGGGTGCGGATCAGGAGCAGGCTCACGGCGGAGACCAGGTAGGAGGCCACGTCGATCAGCAGGGCGAGCGGGGCGCCCGCGAAGCGGATGAGGAGGCCGCCGAGGCCGGGGCCGCCGACCTGGGCCACGGCGTAGCTGCCCTGGAGCTTGCTGTTGGCTGCGACGAGGTCCCGGCGGTCGACCAGGCTCGGCAGGTACGAGAGGTAGGCGACGTCGAAGACGGCGTTGCAGCAGCCCACGGCGAAGCCCACCGCGTAGAGCAGGCCGAGGCTGAGCCCGTCGGCCCACCAGGCGAGCGGTACGGCGGCCAGCGCGGCGGCGCGGACCAGGTCGGCGCCGACGAGCAGCGGCCGGCGCCGGCGCCGGTCCGCCCAGCGGCCTGCGAACACGGTGAGCAGCAGGACGGGAAGGAACTGCACGGCGGTCAGGGTGCCGACCTGCGAGGCCGAGGCGTCGAACACGGTGAGGGCGACGAACGGCAGCGCCAGCTGGGTGACGTAGGTGCCGCACAGGGACACGGTCTGGCCGGACCACAGCTTGAGGAAGTCGCCGTTGCGCCACAGGCTCGGGCGCGCAGCGGTGGGCGCGGGGTCGGGTGCGGGCGCCTGGGCGGCGGGTACGGGCGTGGTCGGCGCGGTCATGCCGTCTTCCCTTCGGTGAGCAGCCGTGCGTGCAGGTCCCACAGGAGGGCGGCGACCTGGTCCCGGCCGAGGTCGCGGACGGTGAGCCGGACGGACAGGACGCCGTCTATGTCGTCGGCGCGTGCGTAGCAGCGCGGTCCGATGGTGGTGAACGGCGTCTCCCAGCGCAGGGCGGGGCTCTGGCCGCCCGGCTCGGGACCGGTTCCGGCGTCCGCCGCGGCGGCGCCCTCGGGCAGCGCTACGAAGTTGTAGGCGCAGGTGGGTTCGGGTGCGGCGGCCCGGTCACGGAGCCGGGCCACGGCGGTGACGTCGTGCATGCCGTGGCGGAAGGCGGTGAGGCTGCTCCAGTGGGCGGCGCGGGCGAGGCCGACGAGGTTGGTGGCGGGTGGCAGCGGGAGCAGGGCGGGCGCCCACTGGTTCATGGAGGTGACCAGGCCCTTCCAGCGGGGGGTGAACCGGTTGGCGCTCATCAACTGGACGGTCAGGGCCTCCGGTTCGGCCCGGCCGTCGGCGCACAGCCGGGCGACGGAGCGGGCGTAGGCGGCGAGGACCACACAGGCCACGGAGACGCCCGCCCGGTCGGCGAGGACGCGGGCGGCCGCCAGGGCGGGGGCCGAGCGGAGGGTGGCCTGCAGGGCGGTGCCCCGGTCGGCGGGCCGGTGCGGGAGGGCCGTGCGGGGGGTGTCGGTGTGCAGGCGCTCCCAGTGCCGCAGGGCCGCGGCCTGCCGGCCCAGCCCGGCCTCGGAGAACTGCTCGGCGGCGAGGTCGGCCGGGCCCGGCGCCGGCGCCTCGGCGGTCGGAGCGGCGCCGGCGAGGGCCTGGGACAGCTGGACGCGGAGCAGCTCCTGCGCCCAGGCGTCGGCGACGATGTGGTGCTTGACGAAGACCAGCGCGCGGGCGGTGTCCCCGTGGGTCAACAGGCGGGCCCGCCAGCCGTGTTCGGCGCCCAGGTCGAAGGGGTGGGCGGCGAGTTCAGCGGCGACGGCGTCGGCGTGGCCCGGGTCGCCCGGGTCGGCCTCGGCCTGGTCGAGCACGGCGGTCGCGGCCTCGTCGGCCGGCAGCTGGCGCGGTGCGTCGGGGTCGGTCAGGTCGTAGCGGGTGCGCAGCGAGGGGTGCCGGCGGGCCAGCGTGCCGAGGGCGCCGCGGACCTGGTGCACGCCGGTGCCCGGGGGGAGGGTCCAGACGGCGGCGTTGTTGGGCTCGTGGCGTCTGGCCGGGGGCAGATCCCGGATGTCCTGCCAGACCGACAGCTGGCCCAGCGAAAGCGGAATGGCCTGAAACATTTGGGGACCGACCTCCAGTTCCGGTGTTATTCGAATGGTTTTCCAGTGCTTCTCTAGCTGCTCTCGAGCGGAATTCGACCGAGGGTCCGGGAATCCTCGAAAGAGCATCGATAATTCTGCATTGCGGAAACTTTTTTCCGCCACTGGAGAGACGATTACACAACCTGTTGAAGCATGTCCAGTGCGGCAATTGACGCACTGTGAGGACGAATGGGAGACCCGACATGAACCACGGCGACCGACTGTCCCCTCCTTATGGCGCTTCACCTGCGGAATTCCTGCACGAATTCCTGCTGGCGGCCGCGACGACATTTCCCGACCGGCCGGCCGTCATCGAGCCGGCCGATAGCGGGACACGGGAGACCACCTATCGGGAACTGGCCACGGCGGCGGGCGTGCTCGCCGGGGGCCTCGCCGCGCTCGGGGTCGGCGTCGGCGACCGCGTCGTCCTGGAGGCGGACTCCTCCGCCGCGGCCCTCGCCGCGCTGCTCGCCTGCTCCACGCTGGGCGCGGCCTTCATCCCGGTCAGCCCGCAGACCCCGCGGGAGCGGCTGCTGTCGATCGTCGCCGCGACGGATCCGGTGCTTCACCTGCGGGATGCCGGTACCCCCGGCCCGGAACTCCCCGCGGCCACCGGCACGGCCACCTTCACCGCGGCCGGGGTGAGCGCCGAGCGCCCGCCCGCGCCCCGGCCGCGCCGGCGCACCGAGCGGTCGGTGACCGACCCGGCCTACATCATCTTCACCTCGGGCACCACCGGACGGCCGAAGGGCGTGGTGATGAGCCATCGCGCGGTCGTGGCGTTCTACCGCGGCATGCTGGCCGAACGCCTGGTCACCGAGCACGACCGGGTGGCGTCCACCTCTCCCCTGCAGTTCGACTTCTCGCTGCTGAACTTCGGCATGGCCCTGGGCGCCGGCGCCGCCGTGGTGCCGCTCAAGCCCGAAGTGGTGCGCTGGCCCCGGCGCTTCCTGTCCGCGCTGCACGAGGCGGGCGTCACCCAGGTCAACGGGGTGCCCTCGCTGTGGACTTCCGTCCTGCGCCGCGACGCCGGCCGGCTCGCCGCACTCGGCTCGCTGCGCACGATCCTGTTCTGCGGCGAGAAGTTCCCGCTGCCGCAGCTGCGCCGCGTCCAGGAGCTCCGGCCCGACCTGCGGATCGTCAACTGCTACGGCAGCACCGAGTCCATGGCCGCCTCCTTCGCCGAGGTGCCCCGGCCGCTGCCGGCGGACGAGACGGACCTGTCCATCGGCGTGGCCCACCCCGGCGCCGAGATGCTGCTGGTCGACGCGGACGGCCGCGTCGTCGACGAACCGTACGCCACCGGGGAGATCCTGCTGCGGACCCCCGCGCTCTTCTCCGGGTACTGGGACGACCCGGAGGCCACCGACGCGGCGCTGGCCCCCGATCCGCTGGAGCCGCGCTCCGGGCAGCCGCTGCTGCGCACCGGGGACCTCGCCTACCGCGACCCGTCCGGCGCCTTCCGGCTGACGGGGCGGACCGACTCGCAGGTGCAGATCCGTGGCAACCGGGTGGAGCTCGGGGAGGTCGAACGCAGGCTGCTGGAGCTCGCCGGGACGGCCGCGGCGGCGGTGTTCGCCGAGGAGCGCGGCGCGGAGGGGACGGTGCTGTGCGCGTTCGTCGTCCCGGAACCGGGTACGGGCGCGGGTGCGAGCACGGGCACGCGCACGGCTACGGGCACGGGCACGGCCACGGCCACGGGCGCCGACGCGGCCTCGGACGCCGCCCGGGTCCGGGCCTTCTGCGCCGAGACGCTGCCCGCGTACATGGTGCCGCAGGAGGTCAGGTCGGTCCCCGCCCTGCCCGTCACCGCCAACGGCAAGACCGACCGGGCCGCGCTGCTGGCCCTGCTGTGAGCGCCGCGGGCGGCTCCGGGCGGACGCGAGTGCGTCCCGAGCCGATGTCGAGCGGGGGCCCAGGGCCGACCGGAAGCATCTGCCGAAGCATGATCGTTTCGACGGATGAGGTGACAGTGGACATGCGACCCGGCAGGCGGCCTTCCATCACGCGGCGCTGGGCGGGCGTGGTGTGGCAAGGCCTGGTCTCCTTCGGCACCCTGCACCTGAACGGGGAGATCGCGCGCGCCGAGCACCGGCCGGGACCCGCCCCGCTCGACTGCCCGCCGCCGGGCCACCCCGAGCGCCTGCGCCCCGACGTCCCCTTCACCCCGGTCGAACGCGCCCTGCTCCGCGACCTCCAGTCCCGCCGCCCGGTCCGCTGACACCCGGCGCCCCCGCGGCGCGCTCGGGGGGCCCGCCCGCCCGGCGGAGGCACGGCGGGCCCGCCGGTTCCTACGGGCGCCGGGGCCGCAAGGGCGCGCCCTGACCGCCGGTGGCGGCCGAGTCGTGGTCGGGGTGGAGGCCGAGCATGTCGAGGAGGTCCTCCAGCTCCTCGGCGTTCGCGGCGTGGGCGGCCGCCGTGCGGCGGGCCGCCCGGCGCTCGGCGAGACCGGCCGGCGCCGATACGGCCAGGACGTCAATGGCGTACGGATCGTTCATGCACCGATCCGACCACTCCCCCTCGCCCGGGGCAGCTCCATGTGCTCCACCTGCCGAGACGTGCCTGTCAGGAGCAGCCCGGGACCGTTCCGGCACAGTTCGCGGGAAGGTTCGTACCGATCTCGCTCTCCGTGAGGGTCACGACCGCGCCGGCCCCGTTGGTGATGCTTCCGCCCGCCCCGACGGCACGGTTCCCCGAAACGGTCGTCTGTTCGAGCGTCAGCTGTGCGGTGTCGGCCCCCGCCACCTGCTCGTTGCTCAGGCCCCCGCCGTCGCGGGCCGCCGAGTTCCTCTCGACCTTGCTGTCGCTCAGCGTGGCGGTTCCTTCGTTGTGGAGGGCGCCGCCGTCGTTGCCCGCCTTGTTCCCGGTGAAGGAGGTGTCGTAGACCTCGAGCGTCGCGTCCTCGCCGTTGTGGATGCCGCCGCCGTCGATGCCGGCCCAGTTCTCGACGAGCCTGCTCTGCCTGATCTCCGCGCTGCCGAGGTTGTTGACGCCCCCGCCGTTGTCGTCCCGGGCCTGATTGTTCGCGAGGTAGCTGCGGTCGACGGTCAGCGTGCCGTGGTTCTGGATGCCGCCGCCGTCCTCGTCGGCCGTGTTGCCGGCGACGGTCGCCCTCCTGAGCGTGAGGGTGCCGGTGGCGTCGTTGCTGAGTCCGCCGCCGAAGCCGGGTTCGCCCGCCGACGAGGTGGCCACATTGGTCAGGACCGTGCTGTCGACGAGCGTGACGTCGCCGCCCGCGTTGGCGATGCCCCCGCCGGCCCCGCCCGACTGGTTGCCCACGACCTTGCTGTTCTCCAGCCTCAGGATCCCCCGGTTGGCGATGCCCGCTCCGTTCCCCTCCGTGTGGCCGCCGGTCACGCCGATGCCCTTCAGCGCGAGCCGGCCGCTCTGGCCGACGGCGAGGATGCGGAAGTACGGGAGGCCGTCGCGCACGGAGCGCATCAGCGTCGAGTTGTCGCCGACGATGGCGACCTTCCCGGTGATGGCCGGCAGGGCGGTGCCCGAGTTCTCGAAGTCGTCCTGGAAACGGTAGGCGCAGTCCTTGACCAGCCTGATCGTGCCGCCCTCGGGCTGTGCGTTCGCCTGCCCGATGGCCGTGACGAGTCCGGTCACGTCCCCGCAGCCGACGCTGAGGTTCAGGGGGGCCTGCGCCGCCGTGGCGGGCGCGGCGGCGGTGCACAGTCCGACACTTGCCAGGACGGCGGACCCGGCGAGTACGAGTCGATTCCTCATGCGTTCCCTTCCTCGGTTCGGAGGCACCAGAGGTATCTCCCGCCGGGGGCGGGCCCCCGCACCCGCGTTCGGACCCTCCGCAAATCCACGCGAACGGCCGTCAGCTCCCCGCCCCCGCCGGAAAGCCTCGGACCGGGGCCCGCAAGCGCCGCCGGGCCGCGGCGCGGTGCCGCCGAATGCCGCCGTACGCGCACTCCTTCGGGGGAATCCGGCGGGTGCGGCCGGGCCCTGGGGGCCGGGGCTGCCGAAGCAAGGATGCGGACCCCGTCCGGGGCCCCCGGCGCAGCCTGGCTGTGCTTGCCGTCTGTACAAGGAGATTTCACATGTCGCGTGTCCTGAAGAGTGCCGGGCTGGCCCTCGCCGTCGGCTTCGCGCTTCTCGGTGGTGCCTCGGTCGCGTCCGCCGACGCCGAAGCCTGGGGTATTGCGGCCGGCTCCCCCGGTGTCCTGTCCGGGAACCTGATCCAGGTACCGGTCGACATCCCGATCAACTTCTGCGGCAACTCCATCAACGTCATCGGGTTCGGCAACCTGGCCGCCGACAACGTCTGCATCAACGCCTGACACGCACAGAACCCCGGGTGGTGCCGTGTTGGGGCACGGCACCACCCCGCCGGGCGGCCCGGACCGGGCCGCCCGGCGGCTCAGCCGGCGCCGTGCGGATCGGCCAGGGTGAAGGAGCCTCCGACGTAGCGGGCGTCGGGGTGGGCGGGGTCGAGGGGGCCGTGCGCCGCGAGCAGCGCGTCGGCGTAGGCTTCCGCGTCGTCCTGCGGGGCGTAGCCGAGGGCGCGCGCCGAGCCGAGGTCCCACCAGGCGCGGGTGTTGGCGCTGATGCCGTTGACCACGGTGTGACCGACGCCCGGGGCGGTGAGGGCCGCGTGCACGAGACGGCCGCAGTCGGCCGGGCTGAGCCAGGTGGCCAGCATGCGGACGGAGCGCGGCTCGGTGAAGCAGGACCCGATCCGCAGGGAGACGGTCTCTACGCCGTACTTGTCGGCGTAGAGGGAGGCGAGGTTCTCCCCGAAGGCCTTGGACAGGCCGTAGTACGTGTCCGGGCGCGGCACGGCCGCGCTGCCGATGGGCGCGCCGCCGGTCAGGGGCACGTAGCCGACGGCGTGGTTGCTGCTCGCGAACACGACCCTGCGGACGCCTTCCCGCCGGACCGCCTCGTAGAGGTGGTAGGTGCCCTGGACGTTGGCTCCGAGGACCGCCTCGAAGGTGTCCTCGAGGGAGATCCCGCCGAGGTGGACGACGGCGTCGACACCGCGCACCGCCGCGCGCACCGCGTCGGCGTCGCGCAGGTCGAAGACGAGGGAGTCGGCGCCCTCGACCGGCTTCAGGTCGGCGAGCCGCAGCCGGTAGCCGTAGCCGGGCAGGCTCGCCCGCAGGAAGCCGCCGACGCCGCCCGCGGCGCCGGTCAGCAGGAGGGTTCGGGGCGGGGCGGGGGACGCGGGGCGGGGCGGGGTCATGAGCGGAACTCCTTCGCCAGGCGGGCCAGCAGCGGCAGCCGCGGGGGCGGCAGCAGGCCGAGGTGGTAGAGGCTGAGCCGGCTCGCCCCGGCGGCCCGCAGCCCTCGTACGTGGGCGGGCAGCCGTTCGGGGTCGGCCGGCGGCTGGGCGGTGACGTAGGCGTCGACGGGCAGGCCGTGGCGCGCGGCCGCCTCGACCAGGGCGGCGGAGCCGGGGCCCGTCGGCCAGCAGGGCACGAGGAGGGCGTCCACCTCCTCGGGGGCCCGGGCCGTCAGCCCGGGTGACGGCCCGGTGGCCCACGGGTCCGGGTGGGCGTGCAGGGTGACCGGGACACCGGGCAGGGTCGCGCGTACGGCGGCCAGCACCTGCCCGCGCAGCTCGTCGGCCGCGGCGTGCCGGGCCGCGAGGAGCACGGCTCCGGGCGCCTCCGGGACCGGCGGGCCGTCGGCGGCGGCCGAGCGCCGCAGCAGGGCCACGGCCTCGGCGGGTTCGAGTCCGGCGGCCCGCCAGCGGGCTCGGCAGGCGGCGCAGCAGCACACGGACAGGGCCTTCAGGGCGGTGGCCGGGTAGGCGCCGTCGGTCTTCTCGTGGCAGCCGAGGTGGACGGCGCCGAGCTGCCCGGCGGACTCCAGGGACACCCCGCGCACCGCGCCGGGGGTGAGTCCGCGCAGCGCTTCGGCGGCGAGGGTGGCGCAGTAGTCCCGTACCTCCGGCTGCGCGGGGCACAGGGCGTACGGGTAGGACTCGCCGAAGCAGTTGGTGACGGCGAGCCGCGGGTGGAGGGTGCCCAGGCGGCTGTCGTGGGCGAGCACCAGCCAGGCGTTGACCGGGATGCCGGCCGCGGCGAGGGCCTCGACGGCGGCGCCGCCCGGATCGGGGCCGGGCACCCATTCGGCCGGGGAGGGCACCAGGCGGCGGCCGGTCCACGCCCGGTGGTCCACGGGGCGGTAGAGCGCGGAGCGGCGGACATCGACGAACCGGCGGTGCGGGTGCAGCGGGGTGGCGGCCCGGGTGGAGTGGTAGCTGAGGGCGAGGGTGACGGCGTCCAGGCCGGCGTCCCGGGCCCGCTCGGGGAAGGCGGGGTCGTCCAGGACGTCCCAGGGGTAGGCGTGGGCGGAGACGGTCGGGTTCACCATCGGGGCCGCCGCTTGCGGAAGGAGGGGTCGAAGCGCCGCATGTACCCGGTGTCGTCCCGTTCCCGGATGCCGCACCGCAGGTAGTTCTCGTGGAGGCGGGCGAGCGCGTCGGGGTCGAGGCGGACTCCGAGTCCGGGACGGTCGGGTACGGCAACGGATCCGTCGCTGATGCGGAGCGGCTCGGCGAGGACGTCCGCCCCGTACTGCCAGGGCGTGTGGGTGTCGGCGGCGTAGGACAGCTCCGGCAGGGAGGCGCCGAGCTGGGTCATCGCGGCGAGGCTGATGCCGAGGTGGCTGTTGGAGTGCATGGAGACGCCGATGCCCCAGGTCCGGCAGATCGCGGCGAGTTCGGCGGTGCGGCGCAGGCCGCCCCAGTAGTGGTGGTCGGCGAGGACGACGCCGACGGCGCGCTCGGCGAAGCCGCGCGGTATGTCCTCGGGGGCGACGACCACCATGTTGGTGGCGAGCGGCATCGGGGCGGTGCGGGCCACCTCGGCCATGCCGTCGATGCCGGGTGTGGGGTCCTCCAGGTACTCCAGGAGGCCTTCGGTCTCGGCCGCGACGCGCCGCGAGGTCTCGACCGTCCAGGCGGCGTTGGGGTCGAGGCGCAGCGGGTGGTCCGGGAAGGCCTCGCGCAGGGCGCGGATCGCCTCGATCTCCCGGTCGGGCGGGAGGACTCCGCCCTTGAGCTTGATGGAGCGGAATCCGTACGTGCCGGTGAGCCGGCGGGCCTGGGCGACGATGCCGTCCGGGTCGAGGGCCTCGCCGTACGGGTCTGCGTCCTGCGGGGCTCCCGGGTGCGCGGCCCATTTGTGGAAGAGGTAGGCGGAGTAGGGGACGCGGTCGCGGACGCGGCCGCCGAGGAGGTCGGCGACGGGACGGCCGACGAGCTGTCCCTCGAGGTCCAGGCAGGCGGTTTCGAAGGGGCTGAGGACGCGCAGGGTGGTCTTGTGGGGGCTGGACCCGCCGGTCAGGCCGCGCCGGTCGGGGGTGTCGGTGTCCTCGCCGAGCACGGTGCGGACGCGGCGCAGCAGGGCGTGGGTGTCGAAGGGGTCGAGCCCGGTGAGGGCGGGGCCGACGGCGTTCAGGAGCCGCAGGTGGGGTGCGTCGCCGTAGGTTTCGCCGAGGCCGACGAGGCCGTCGCCGCAGCGGAGTTCGACGATGGCCCGCAGGGCCCACGGCTCGTGTACGCCGGCGGAGTTGAGCAGTGGCGGGTCGGGGAAGGCGACCGGGGTGACGACCGTTTCCAGGACGCGCATCAGACCTCCAGCCCGGCGAGTGTGGCGCGGCCGCGGGCGATGACCTCGGCGAGCCGCCGCTCGTGCTCGGCGGCGGGGTCGACGAGCGGCGGCCGGACGTGGCCCATGTCCAGGCCGGCCTGCCGGGCGCCGGCCTTGACCAGGGCGACGGCGTAGCCGGGTGCC
Organism: Streptomyces sp. IBSNAI002; assembly: GCF_052244475.1. Taxonomy (NCBI): domain Bacteria; kingdom Bacillati; phylum Actinomycetota; class Actinomycetes; order Kitasatosporales; family Streptomycetaceae; genus Streptomyces; species Streptomyces sp. IBSNAI002. The sequence goes on from NZ_JBQPXG010000002.1 coordinate 634,004, forward strand.
GTGTCGCGCAGGGCGACGAAGGGCAGGTAGAACTCGGCGAGCAGGGTCCGGACGGCGCCCTTGTTCCCGGCCCGTACGGCGCGGTGGAAGGCGGTCGCGAGGTCGGGGGCGAAGCAGAGCACGGCGGAGGAGTAGCACTCGACGCCGATGGCCCCGTACGCCTGAACGGAGAGCTCTGCGGTGGGCAGGCCGTTGAGGAAGCCGAACGCGTCCGCGCGGGGGTGGCCGCTGGTCCGGACGGCGGTGACCAGGCGCAGCATGGCGTCGACGTCGCCGCGGCCGTCCTTGATGCCGGTGACGGTGGGGATGTCGAGGAGGGCGAGGGCGGCGGCCTCGTCGAGGACGGCGTTGGCCCGCTGGTAGACGGTGACGGGGAGGGCGGTGGCGGCGGCGACGTAGCGGATGTGGTCGACGAGGCCCGCGGGGGTGGAGGAGACGAGGTAGGGCGGGAGCAGCAGCAGACCGTCGGCTCCGCACGCGGCGGCGGTCTCGGCGAACTCGCGGGCCAGGCGGGGGCCTCCGCCGCAGCCCGCGACGACGGGGAGCCGCCCGTCGGCGACGCGGACGGCGGTGGCGACCACGTCGCGGTACTCGTCCGGGGACAGGGCGGTGAACTCGCCGGTGCCGCAGGCGACGAAGAGCGCGGCGGGGCCGGCGGCGATCTGCTGCTCCAGGTGTGCGGCGAAGACGCCAAGGTCCACCTTGTCGTCTGAGGTGAACGGGGTCAGCGGAAAGGACAGCAGCCCGTGCAGGCGCATGAGGTGGATCTCCTTGACTGGCGAGGGGGTTGACTGCGGGTCAGGGGTGTGAGGCGGTATCGGCGGCACCAGCGGCGTCAGCCCTTGACGGCGCCGGAGGTGAGGCCGCGCATGAACTGGCGCTGCATGGCGACGAAGGCGAGCACGCTGGGCAGCAGGGCGAGCAGCGCGGAGGCGAGCAGTACTCCGACACCGACCTCCTCGTCGGCGCGCAGGGTGCGCAGGGCGAGCGGGAGGGTGAACTGCCGGGCGTCGGTGGCGACCAGCAGCGGGAGCATGTACTGGTCCCAGATCATGGTGAAGCCGAAGATGCCGATGACACCGAGGGCGGGCCGGCACAGCGGGAGAATCACCGACCAGAAGACCCGCAGGTCGCCGGCGCCGTCGAGGCGGGCGGCCTCCTCCAGTTCGACCGGTATCTCCTTCATGAACTCGGCGGTGACCAGGATGGAGAAGGCCCAGGCGCCGACCGGGACGATCATTCCCCAGAGGCTTCCGGTCAGCGAGAGGTCGGAGAGGACCAGCGAGAGCGGGATGGCCAGGATCTCCTCGGGCAGCATCATCGTGCTGAGGACGAGGAGGAAGACCAGGCGCAGGCCGGGGAACTTCTTGCGGGCCAGGGCGTAGGCGGCGGAGACGCTCACCCCGATCTGGAGGAGGAGCCCGCCGCCGACCACGACGAAGGAGTTGAGCAGGTAGAGCAGGACGTCGCGCTCGAAGGCCGCCTCGAAGTTGGCGAGCGTCGGCCGTGTCGGGACGAGGGTCAGCGAGGTGGGGTCGGTGGTGTGGTTGAAGGCGCTGGCGAGCAGGGCGATCAGGGGGCCGGCGAAGACGAGCACCAGCAGGGCGTACAGGAGGAGTTTCGCTGCGGCGGCCAGCGGGCCGCGCCTCTCCTCCAGGCCGAGGGCGGTGTCGAGGCGGTTGGCGCGGCTCACCGGGCGGCCTCCTTTCCGGTGCCGGTCCGGGACAGCCGGACGGCCAGCGTGAGGGTGACGGACGCGGCCAGCAGGACCATGGAGCCGGCGGCGGCGACGCCGAGTTCGGCACGTTCCAGGCCGAGCTTGTAGACGAGGGTCATCAGCACCTCGGTGGAGCCGCTGGGTCCACCGTTGGTGAGCAGGAAGATCTCGGTGAAGACCCGCAGGGAGCGGATCGCGGCGAGTGTGAGCAGGATGGCGAAGGCGGGGCGCAGGGCGGGCAGGGTGACGTGCCAGATCCTGCGGGCGACGCCGGCGCCGTCCGCGGCGGCGGCCTCGTAGAGGGTCCGGTCGACGCCCGCGAGTGCCGCGATGAAGATCATCATGTCGTAGGGGGCGCCGCGCCACACGCCCACGGCCATGACCGACCACAGGGCGCTGTCGGGGCCGGACAGGAACGCGGAGGGCCCTGCGCCGAGCCAGCCGAGCAGGGTGTTGACGGCGCCGTCGGCGGCCGGGTGGTAGAGGATCCGCCAGACCTCGGCGACCACCGCCATGGCGGTCACCGTCGGCAGGAAGACGGCGGTCCGTACGATCCACAGCCGGCGGGCGGTGCCCTCCAGCAGGAGGGCCAGGGCCAGTCCGAGCACCATCGAGCCGCCGGTCTGGCCGAGGGCCAGGACCACGGTGTGTCCGATGGCATCGAGGAACGCCGTGTCGGTGACGACCTGCCGGTAGTTGGCCCATCCCACCCAGCGGTCTCCCAGGTAGGGCCGCACCTCGTGGAAGCTCATCTCGATCGCCCGCCACATGGGCAGGAACTTGAAGAGCGCGAAGAGCAGCAGCGCCGGGGCGAGGAACAGCCAGGGAGCGGCCCGCCCCCGCCACGGCCGCCGCATCAGGACGCTCCCTGCTTCTTCAGCTCCTCGGAGAAGGCGCCGGCGAGCTTGCCGAGGACGGCCCCGGGGTCGGAACCGCAGTCGGCGACCATGCCGTTGACGGCTTCGGCGGAGGCCTGGCGGAACGGCGTCCACTCCTTGACGACCGGGGAGTAGCGGCCCGCCTCGCGATAGACCTTGTCGAACACCTGCCAGCGGGTGTCCTGGCGGACCTCCGCGAGGCGCACCGACTTGTTGACGGGGAGCCGGACGACGTTGCCCGCGGTGTCGCCTGCCATGCCGGCGCGCTGTCCCTCGGCACCGATCAGGAACTCGGCGTACTTCAGCTGGCCCTTGGGGTTTTTGGAGCCCGCCATGAGGTACGTGTTCTCACCTTCGGCGAGTACGGCGCTCTTGCCGCCGGGGCCCGGGGGCAGCGGCAGGATCTCGTACTTGTCCTTGCCGAGGGCCTTGTCGAAGCGGGCCATGTTGTAGGGGCCGGTGAGGTAGATGCCGCCCTTGCCCGTCTCGAACAGCGGGTGGGCCTGGGTGGTCTCGGCGGTGACGGCGCCGGGGACCACGCTCTTGTCGGAGCAGAACTGGTCCTTGAGGTACTGCGCGGCCCGCACGGCCTCCGGGCTGCCGAGGGCGGGTGCGAGGCTGCCGCCCTCACCGGTGAAGTACTCGCCGCCCGCCGACCACAGGGAACTGGAGAAGTACCAGTCCATGTAACCGCGCTTGGTGGTGCCGGGGATCACGTAACCGTAGGTGTCGGCCTTGCCGTTGCCGTCCGGGTCCCCCGTGGTGAAGGCGGTGGCCAGCGCGTCCAGCTGGTCCCAGTCGGCGGGCGGCGCGATGCCCAGCTTCTCCCGCCAGTCCTTGCGTACGAAGAGTGCGAAGGTCTGCGCGGAGAAGGGGACGCCGTAGTACTTGCCGTCGGCGGCGCGGGCGGCCTCCCAGGAAGCGGGTATGAGCTGGTCGGCGCCCGCGAGCTCGGACTGCCCCACCTCGCGGACCAGGCCCTGCTTGACCAGGGTGCCGAGCTACGCGGTGTCGTTGACGATCAGGTCCGGGAGCTTCCGCTGCGCCGCCGCCTGCTGGAGCTTGGTCTCGAAGTCGTCGAACAGGGCGGTGACTTCGGCCCGGATGCCGGTGGCCCGGGTGAAGGCGGCGGCCAGTTCCCTGTGCGTCTGCTCGGTGGGCGAGCCCGGGGGCTTGCGGACCCAGACGGTGAGCGGGGCCTTGCCGTCGCCGGCACCGGCGGCGGCGTCCGGGCCACCGCCGCAGCCGGTGAGGGCGGTGAGGGCCAGGGCCCCGGCCAGAGAGGTCGCCAAGGTGGTGGATGCGGATCTGCGAATCATCGAATGTGGATCCCAGTCTAGATATGTGGACAGGATCTGAGAATGTGATTGCCCTGCAAGGGGAAGTTAGCCTTCGCTACCATGCCGGTCAACAGCCATGCGGAATTTGGAGGGTTCACATGCCCGGAGCCACCCCGGACGTCGCCACGGTGAAGTCCGCCGAGCGAACGGTGCGGATCCTGGAGGCACTTGCCGCCTCGCAGGACAAGCTCACCGTCACCGAGCTCCAGGAGCGGCTGGGCTATCCGCGCAGCAGCCTGCACGCCCTCGTCCGCACCCTGCGCGAACTGAAGTGGGTGGAGGCGGACGACAGCGGCTCCGCCTTCGGCGTGGGCCCGCACGCCCTGCTGTCCGGTACCGCCTACCTGGACCGCGACCCGGCGTTGCCGTTCGCGCACGAGGTGATGGAGGACCTGCGCGAGGAGACGGGCTACACCGTGCACTTCGCCCGCCGCGACGACGCGTACGTGCTCTACCTGGCCAGCCGCGAGGCACGCGACAACGTCCGCGTTGTCTCCCGGGTCGGACGCCGGCTGCCCGCGCATCTGACGGCCCTCGGCCAGGCGCTGCTCTCCGACCTCACCACCGAGGAGGTGGACGCCGTGCTCCCGGCGCGGCTGGAGGCGTTCACCCCGAGCACGGTCACCGACCGGACGGAGCTGCACGCCGAACTGGCCCGGGTCCGCGACCGGGGCTGGGCCCTGGAGCGGGAGCAGGGCACGCCCGGGGTGGCCTGCCTGTCGGCGCCCGTGCACTACCGGATTCCGGCCTCGGACGCGATCAGCTGCTCGATGCCGGTCGGGGCCGCGACCGAGGCGGAGACGCAACGCGTCGCGAAGGCGGTGGTGGCGCACGCCACCGCCCTCGCGAACACGCTGCGCCGTCACGGCATCAGGTGACGCGACCGGCACGGCGACCGGCCACGGCAAGCACGGGGATCACGGGGATCACGGGGTGACGGGGACGTTGGTCAGGCCGCTCGTCGCCCGTTTGACGGTGTTGGAGGAATGGACCACGTTCGGCCGGCCGGAGCATTTGGACACCGAGGTGACCTTGACCGCGTACGCGCCGGCCCCGCCGAGGTCCGAGGTGTTGCCCCGCCACACCGTGCCGCACCCGTTGGCGAAGGCGGGTGTGGTGCCGGGGTTGTGCGTCTCGTAGCCGTTGGCGAAGGCGCCGGGCGGGGCGAAGGTGCCCTTGTTGCCTTCGATCAGGTAGTCGACGCCCTTGACGTCGACCCACGAGTCGGCGGAGTTCTGGCCGCTGATCCCCCGGCCGTCGAAGGTGTTGCCGCGGATGGTCCCGGCGAAGGTGCCCTCCTTGACGTCGATGGCCTCGGCGGCCACGTGGGGACCGATGCGGTTGTTCTCCACCAGCACCCGGTCGGAACGGTCCGCTCCGCCCGAGTTTCCGTGGCAGCCCCAGTTCGATCCGGCGGAGCCGAGGTACACGCCCTCGCCGTAGCCGGGCCGGACCAGGCCGGTGTGCTCGATGGCGGAGTTGCGGAGCACGCCGTCCGCGGAGGACTTGCGGAAGTGCACGCCCTCCTCTTCGACGTGGTGGACGTACAGCCCGTCGGCCTTCACGTGGCGGGAGTCGTCGATGACCACGCCCTTCTTGGAGTCCTTCACGGTGAAGCCGGTCCGGTTCCAGTACGGCGCTCCGTACAGCCACAGCCCGTAGCCGGAGTCCCAGCCGGCGGTCGGCACGGGGCAGGACGGGGCGGCTCCGGAGGGGCCGTCGTTGACGAGGACCGCGGTGCGCGGGCCGGTCAGGGTGATCGGCTGGGACGCGGTACCGGCCTTCCGGGCGAGGAAGGCGCCCCGGTACTCACCGGCGGCCATCCGGATGGTCTGGCCCGGGGCGGCCGAGGCGAGCGCGCTGCGGAGCTCGGCCGAGGTGTCCACGTCGATCACCGGGGCGGGTGGCGGGGCGAGGGTCTGGATGGACGCCGCGGCCCGGGCGGGCAGGGCCAGCAGGCCTGCCGCGACCAGGCCCGCGAGGCCCGCCGTCGATCTGCGCATGTCTCTCCTCCTCCTACCGCCGGACGGCGGTCAGGTCGGCGGATCTGCTGGCGCATGTGGATGTTCTGGAGCGGGCCGTCGCCGGGCCGGATGTCCTGCTGGGCGTAGAACGCGAGGGAGTTGGCGGCGCGGATGTTGACCAGGCCGCCGACCGTGAAGTGGGTGAGGGAACCGGCGGCGGCGAGGTGGACGACGGTGTCGCCGGTGCGCGCGGCGAAGGCGGTGTCGCCGGCCTTGCCGCGCAGTTTCAGTCCGGACTTCCAGTGCACGTTGACGGTGCCCTCGAAGAGGTCCTTGCGGTTGGCGGGCGCCGCCGCGTATTCGGAGGCGTAGCTCGTGTGCACCCCGCGCGACTGGACGCGGAAGAGGCCGCGACCGGGCCAGATCCAGCCGCCCTTGGCGGAGCCGGAGGTCATGCCGTCCTCGTCCCAGTCCGATCCGTCCGGGGTGAGGGCGTCGTAGCGGGTGTCGGCGTCGGGCCTGAAGACGATCCGGGTGCCGCCGGTGCCGCTGCCCGCGCCGCGCAGGATCAGGTGGTCGGCGTCGACGGAGAGCTGGCGGGACACGTCGAGGACGCCCGCCGGCAGGGTGATCAGCGAAAGCCTGGTGGGGGACGCGCCGGGTGAGCAGGTGGTGCGGATGTGGTCGATGGCGGACTGGAGTCCGGCGGAGTCGTCGGCTCCGTCACCCGGCCGCACGCCGTACCGGTCCGCGAGTTCGGCGGCGGTGATCCGGCAGGCGGCGTCCGGGGTGGTCTGGGCGGCGCCCGGCAGACCGGCGCCGCCCCGGTAGCCCGCCCTCGACCAGTCGTACAGGCCCGGGGCCGGGGTGCGGCGGTTGGCCTGCGACAGGTCGAGGCCGGCGGGTGGCACAGCGGCGGGGAGGGCTGGCCGGGGGCCGGCGGACCGGGCGTCCGCGACGCCGATCGCGGCACCCGTGGCCAACAGCACGGCCGTGACGCCGCCGTACGCGACGGCGGCTCTCCATCGTGCGGACAACGTGTACCTCCGGGCGGTTGTGGGGGGTGGAGGAGGGTGAAGCCGTGTCACATCGTGCTGACAACCGTCCAGCTGGTCAATAACTGTCTCAGCATCAACAGTCAGTCCACATACGTGGATTACATGCAAGGGGTCTTGTGCGGTCCGCCCGGACGCTGCTATTCCATGCCATTAGGAAAGTTTCCTTACGATCGCCGGATCGTCAACGGGATGGAGACACCTTGAGACCCCCACGTGTTCGGCTGCGTTCCCTCGCCGGAGCCGGAACGCTCATCAGCGCACTGCTCATAGCCCTCACCGCCGCACCCGGCGCCTCCGGCGCCTCGGTCGCGACGGCCGCTCCCGCCACCCACGAGGCGGAGAGCGCCACCCTCTCCCGGGGCGCGGCCGAGTCCAACCACGCAGGCTTCACCGGCAGCGGGTTCGTCAACTACGACAACGTCAGCGGCAGTTATGTCGAGTGGACGGTCAACTCCGCTCAGGCCGGCACCGCCGCGCTGGGCCTGCGCTACGCCAACGGCACCACCACGAACCGCCCGATGACCATCACGGTCAACGGCACGGCCGTCGCGTCGAACAAGGCGTTCAACGGGACCGGGGCCTGGACCTCCTGGTCCACGACCAGCCTCAGCGCCGCGCTCAAGGCCGGCGCCAACACCATCCGGGCCACGGCCACCACCGCGGGCGGCGGCCCCAACGTCGACCACCTCACGGTCGACACCGGCACCACCCCGCCCGGGCCGGGCACCACCCCGGTCGGCATCAACGGCCAGCTCACCGTATGCGGCACCAAGCTCTGCAACCAGTACGGCAAGCCCGTCCAGCTGCGCGGCATGAGCACCCACGGCACCCAGTGGTACGCGCAGTGCCTCACCGGCGGATCGCTCGACGCCCTCGCGAAGGACTGGAACGCCGACGTCCTGCGCGTCTCCACGTACGTCCAGGAGGAGGGCTACGAGACCGACCCGCAGAAGTTCACCGACCTCGCCCACTCGCTCATCGAGCAGGCCACGGCCCGCGGCATGTACGTGATCGTCGACTGGCACATGCTCGACCCGGGCGACCCGAACTACAACCTGGCCCGGGCCAAGACCTTCTTCAGCGCGATCGCGAACCGCCACAAGGGCAAGAACAACATCTTCTACGAGATCGCCAACGAGCCGAGCGGTGTGAGCTGGGCCAAGATCAAGAGCTACGCGGAGCAGATCATCCCGGTCATCCGGAACATCGACTCGGACGCGCCGGTCCTGGTCGGCACCCGCGCCTGGTCCTCCTTCGGCGTCTCCGAGGACGGCGACGAGACCGAGGTGGTCAACAACCGGGTGAACGCGTCCAACATCATGTACACCTTCCACTTCTACGCGTACTCGCACCGCGAGGAGTACCTCGACACCCTCTCCCGCGCCGCCGACCGGATCCCCGTGTTCGTCACCGAGTTCGGCACGCAGAACTACGCCGGCGAGGGCGGCAACGACTTCGCCATGTCGCAGAAGTACCTCGACCTGATGGCGGCCAAGAAGATCAGCTGGACCAACTGGAACTTCTCCGACGACAACCGCACGGGCGCCGCCTTCAAGCCGGGCACCTGCGCCGGCAACGGCCCGTGGGCCGGAACCGGCTCGCTCAAGCCGGCCGGCGTCTGGATCCGCGACCGCGTCCGCACCGCGGACGACTTCCCCACCGGCTGACGCCGCCGGCACTCCCCGCCGGCCACTGAGTCCCACGGCCCCCTGCCCCGTCCGGTGCGCGCCACCGGGCGGGGCTCGGCACTGGCCTGAATCCGCCTTTCCCCGAAAGGACTTGTGAACCCCCCTGAGACGTCACGCCGTGTCCACCTTCACATCCATTCGGCGAACGGCCAGGAAGGGGGGGCGTGATCGTGAGAAGACACCCGAAACTGTGGGCGGCACTGGGATCGGTGACCCTGGTGGCGCTCGGAGCGTCCGCGGCTCCCGCGAGTGCCCACGGCGCCCCGTGGACTCCGGTCAGCCGCAGCGTCGCCTGCACACCCGACACCGGCCGCTACACCGGATCGGCCGCCTGCGCCGCGGCTCTGGCGGCGAGTCCCGGCGCGGCTACGACCCCGTGAAGCCGCTCGCCTGGTCGGACCTGGAGCCGCAGCCCTTCCTGACGGTGACCGACCCCCCGCTGACCGGGAACACGTACACCTTCACGGGACAGCTCCCGACCGGCCGGACCGGACGCCATCTGCTCCTGACCGTATGGCGCAACACGGATCTGCCGGACACCTACTACTCCTGCTCGGACGTCTACTTCCCCGGTGAGGGCCCGGCCGGCGCCGCGGCTGCCGGACCCGTCACGTCCGGCTCCGCGCCCGGCGCGGGCGCCGACACCTCCCTCACCCTGACGGCCACCGTACGGACCCCCGACGGCCGGGGCGGCACAGCGGCCGTCGCAAGCGCCGTGCTCGCCTCCACCTCGGTCCTGTCGTTCCTGCTCCTGGTGTTCTGGGTCCGCCGGACGAAGCGGTGCTGACCGCCCGGCGCCCGGAGGACGGGAAGGGGAGGCGCGCGAGGACCATGGACGTACCCGATCCGGACAAGGCCTACGCGGAGCTCCTCCAGGAGGTCCGCGTCGCGCAGACCGGCGTGCAGATCCTGCTCGGCTTCCTGATGACCTTCGCCTTCAGCCCGCGCTTCGCCTCCCTCACCAGCATGCAGAGCACCCAGTACGTGCTCACGCTGGTCGTGGCCTTCGGCGCGGCCGCCTTCCTGACCGCCCCGGCCCCCTTCCACCGGGTCGTCTTCCGGCACGGCCTGCGCTCGCGCCTGCTGAACGTGTCCAACCGGCTGGCGCTCGTCGGCCTGGTGCTGCTGATGCTCGCGATGAGCAGCGCGCTGCTGCTCGTCGTCACCATGGTCCTCGGCCCGGGCAAGTCGAGCCTCATCGCCTCGGTCACCTCCAGCGGGATCGTCTGGCTCTGGTTCGGGATGCCCATGTGGCACCGGCTGCGCTACGACGCGGAAGAGGAGGACGACCCCGGGGACGGGGACGGGCGCGATATGTGAACCTGGGCTCAGGCAGGTCAGGTCAGGTCAGGTCAGGTCAGGTCAGGTCAGGAGGACGTTCCACATGCCCGACGAGGAACCGCGCACCGAGCTGGACGCGCGTTACAGCGACGAGCAGGCGACCGCGGTGCCGTGGTCGCAGGCCGTCACCCGGCTGGCGGAGGCGGAGCTGTACTGGCTCACGACCGTACGCCCCGACGCGCGGCCGCACGTCACCCCGCTGATCGGCGTCTGGTCGGACGGTGCGCTGCACTTCTGCACCGGACCGGAGGAGCGCAAGGCCAAGAACCTCCGGAGGAACAAGCACGTCGTCCTGACCACCGGCACGAACGCCCTGCACGAGGGCTTCGACCTGGTGGTCGAGGGCGAGGCGGCGCGCGTGACCGACCCGGCCCGGCTGCGCGCCCTGGCCGCCGCCTGGGAGGCGAAGTACGGCGCCGAATGGCACTTCGACGTGGGCGACGGCGTGTTCGTCAGCCCCGAAGCGGGCGAGGCCCTGGTCTTCCGGGTGGCCCCGCGCACCGCGTTCGGCTTCGGCAAGGGCGGCTACAGTCAGACGCGCTGGCTCTTCGCCTGACGCACGCCGCCACCGCCGTTGCGGCCGCTGCCGCCCGCGTCTGCGAAGACCAGCGTGACCGCCACCGAGACGGCCGCCACGGCGGTGATCGCGAGCCCGGGCCCGAGGTACTCGGCCGCGCCACCCGCGATCGCGGCGCCGATCCCCTGCCAGGTCATCCGGCCGGCCGACTCCACGCCCTGGACCTGACCGCGGACCGGGTCCGGGGTCAGGTCGAGCAGCCGCTCCTGGAGGGGCAGGGTGGCCGCGAACCCGGCGCCGGCGACGAACACCGCCGCCGCCGCGAGCAGGACCGGCGGCTCCGCCACGAACAGCAGGTACGGGACGGCGAGCAGCAGCCGCAGGGCGAAGGCGCAGCGGCGGCGCCGCTCGGCGGTCAGCAGGCGGCCGACGGCCAGGTCGCCGAGGAGCATGCCCGCCGCCCCGGCGGCGAGGAAGGTGCCGGCGTGGTCCGGGTCGTAGGAGATGAACAGTGCCTCGCAGCCGACGATCAGGCCGTTGGGGACCCACAGGTTGAGCAGCAGCCGGCGCCGGCCGGGATCGGCGAAGAGAGCGGCGTTCGCCGTCCAGGTCTGCCGCAGCCCGGGGCGGCGCGTGAGTCGGATCGAGTGCTCCCGTACGGTGGCCGCCACCACGGCCGAAGCGAGTGCGGTCAAGGCGGCGGCGACCAGGAAGACGCCCTGTGGTGAAAGGAAGCGCAGCAGTACGGCGCCGGCCGCGTAGCCGAGGATCGCCGTGCCTCCGGCCGTGATGTTCATCAGGGAGCGCGCGGGCACGTAGGCGGAGGCGGGCACCACCTCGGCGAGCAGGCCCAGCCGGGTGCCGGTACCGAGGGACTGGAAGAAGCCGAGCACCAGCAGAGCCGCGAACCGGACGGGCAGCGGCAGCCCGGGCACGACCTGGACCGCGACGCCCGCGAACGAGAGCACGTGGAGGACGACCAGCGTGCGCCGCGGGCGTTTCCCGTCCGCGACGGACATCAGGGTCAGGGCGCCGAGCACCGTCGCGAAGGTGGCGCCGTACATGCTGACGGCCGTCAGGAACGGCGAGCGGGTCTGCCCGCCCACGAGGGTGCCGAGCGCGAAGCCCGCCAGGGTGGTCGCGGCGGCCGTGAGGGTGAAGCCGGCGTACAGTCCGGCGAACTCGCCGGTGCGCAGCAGGTCGCGGTACGCGGTCGTGGTGGAGGAGTCGGGGGCGGGCGCCGCGTCGGGCGCGGAGGTGGAGGAAGGCATAAAAAAAGCCTTCGTGCGCATGTGCGGGGCACGGGCGCCGGAGGCCAACGGGTGCATTTTAGCAGCGTTTCGCCCCTCAGGCTCCGGCATCACCCTCCGTCACCACACGGCGATGCGGTCGCGGCGCCCGGACCGCATGATGAGACGGCGGGCGGCCTGCCGTGCGCAGCTGCCAGGAGGACCGGCCGGAGGGAGCGAGATGCACGCGGAACGCTACGAACTGGTGTTTCCCGAGGGCGCCGAGGAGAGCCAGGACGTGGTCGTCGTCAGCCGTACGGACCGCACCGGCCCCGGCGGCCACCCCGTCTACTGCGACGTGACCGGCATCGTCCAGGCGGAGATCAGCGACCAGGCCGAGGTCCGGATGCTTCCGTCGAGCGGACAGCAGGCGCCCGCCCACGGGGTCCAGGCCCGGCCGATGCCCGGGTGACGCGCGTCCCCGGTAGGCTCGGCGGATGGCCAAGTACTTCGATGTGCACCCCGAGAACCCCCAGCCGCGCACGATCGGCAGCGTGGCGGACAGCATCCGCTCCGGCGCCCTCGTCGCGTACCCCACGGACTCCTGCTTCGCGCTGGGCTGCCAGCTGGGCAACCGCGAGGGCATGGCCCGGATCCGGTCGATCCGGAACCTGGACGAGCGGCACCACTTCACCCTCGTCTGCCAGAACTTCGCGCAGCTGGGTCAGTTCGTACACATCGACAACGACGTGTTCCGCGCGATCAAGGCGTCGACCCCGGGCCCGTACACCTTCATCCTCCGGGCGACGAACGAGGTGCCGCGCCAGCTGATGCACCCGAAGAAGAAGACGGTCGGGGTCCGGATCCCCGACCACGCCGTCACCCAGGCGCTGCTCGCCGAACTCGGGGAGCCGCTGCTCTCCAGCACCCTGCTGCTGCCCGACGAGGACGAGCCCATGACGCAGGGCTGGGAGATCAAGGAGCGGCTCGAGCACCTGGTGGACGCCGTCCTCGACTCGGGGGACTGCGGGACCAGGCCCACCACCGTCATCGACTACTCCAGCGGCGAGGCCGAGATCGTCCGCGCCGGGGCGGGCGACACCGACCGCTTCGAATAGCCGCGCCCCACTGCTCGTAGTTGGTCACGTGCAGTCGACGGTGTGCGGGTGGACGAGCGCCTTCAGCTCGGCGAGGCTGCCGGCCCGGGGCAGGCCGAGGCTGCCCTGCACGGGCTGGCCCGGCTTGGCGGAAGCGCCGCCCGCGGCCGGATCCTCCTGCGGGGTCTCGAAGTTCGGGCTGCCGCTGCCGTCGGCGCTGCCGACGAAGTCACCGAGCACGCAGCCGTCGACCAGAGCCGCCTCCTTCTTGTACCCCTTGGGCACGGCGAAGCTCGGGTTGCAGGTGAGGATGCGCAGGTCCGAGCTGGCGAGGGCGAGGGCCGTCTTGGTCTCGGTCGGCGTGACGGCGAAGTTCGCGCCCACGAACACCCGGCTGTTCAGGCCTCGGTCACCGACCACTTCCCGACCGTCGTGAGGTCGGTCAGCGGCAGCCTGCTGTCGCCCGGTTCGGTGCCCGTCTTCTCGCACGAGGCGTACTGCTGGACGTACTTCTGCGCCTCGGCCAGGGAGGCGGGCGCCGGCGCCGAAGGCCCTCCGATGCCCGGCGGTACGGTCGCCGACCGGCCGGGCCCGGCGTCCTCGCAGGCCGCGAGCGTGCCGGGGGAGACGAGGAGGACGGTCGCGGTGAGGGTCCGCTCGAGGCGCACGAGGTGCTTTCGTCGGGCCGGGCACGCGGGATGCGCGTGGCGTGCACATGCTAGGCAACAACACCGCCGTCGATCACAGCCGTGCGCCGTGCGCCGCTAGCGGCGGATCGTCGCGGCGGCTCCCACGATGACCGTGCCGAGCGAGCACGTGAGCATGACGGCCCTCAGCCGGCCGGCGTTTCCACAGGTGATGGCGGTCTGCAGCCGGTCCAGCAGCCCGTCCTGGCCCTCGTCGGCCTGATCGGCCCCGTCCCGCCCCGGCTCCCGCGGGGCGTCGGGCGCGGGGCTCCGGTGCAGGAGCGCGCAGTGGACGCAGGGGGCGCGGTCACGGTCACCGTCGGTGGCGTCGAGCCAGTACGCGCCGTCGAGCACCGCGTACGTCTCTGGGGTGGTGGCTTCCATGTCCTTGCAACTGCCCCGCGAGCGGGTCGGGTACGAGCGGGGCCGCGGTCGCAACCGAATCGGTATCAGCGGGTCCGCAACCCGTCGGCCCCGGCTTCGCCGGGCGCCGACACCTGGTGGATGCGCAGGGCCAGTTGCAGTTCCAGGGCCCGCTCCGGCAGGTGCCAGTCCCGGCCGAGGAGCCGCCCGATGCGGTCGAGGCGCTGCACCACGGTGTTGACGTGGACGTGCAGCGCCGCCCGCGTCCTGGCCTGGCTCATGCCCAGCGCGAAGTAGGTGCGCAGGGTGTGGGTGAGGTCGGTGCCGCGCTTCGCGTCGTAGTCCAGGAGCGGGCCCAGGACCTGCCGTACGTAGCCGCCCAGGTCCGTCTGGTCACCGAGCAGGAGGCCGACGAAGCCCAGGTCGGCCAGGGCGGCGCCGGTCCCCCGGTGGCCGAGGGCGTGCAGGGCGGCCAGGCAGCGGCGTGCCTCCGCGTGCGCCTCGGCGAAGTCCGGCGGCCCGGTCACCGGGCGGCCCGCCGTCCCGACGGTGACCGGGACGGCGACGGCCTGCCCCAGTTCGACGGCGAGCGAGGCGGCGCAGGAACTGGGGGTGTCGGAGGGGCAGATGAGGACCACGTCGTCGTGGTGCTGTCCCGCCAGCCCCTTGCGGGCCTGCGCGGTGCGGGCGGCAGCGGCCAGCAGCCGCGGACGGGGGACCGTGTCGGCGTGCAGGACGAACACCGCGTGCGGCTGGCCGAGGTTCACGCCGAGGCGGCGGGCCCGGGCCGACAGCCCGGCTGGATCGGCGGCCCGGGTGAGGAGGTCGCCCAGCAGTTCGCCCCGTACCCGGTCCTCGGTCTCGGCGACCGAGCGGCGCAGGAGCAGCAGCAGGGCGGTGACGACGCTGGCCCGCTCGAAGAGCCGGCGGTCGGCGTCGTCGAGGTCGGGGCGGCCGGTCAGGGCGATGCTGCCGAGCAGTTCGTGTCCGGCGAGGACCGCGCACACCCAGGTGCCCTGCACCGGGACCGCGCGGCCGCCCGCCCGTGAGGCGGCCACGGCCTGGGACGGCGGGGGCTTCGGGTCGGCGCCCGCCCGGGCGAGTTCGGCGCCGTCCGCGTCGTGGATGAGCATGCCGCCCTGCAGGACGGTGCCGATGGCGGTGGCGACCTCGGTGATGCCCGCTCCGCGCAGCACCAGGTCGGTCAGCCGGTCGTGGGCGTCCTCGGCGCGCCGCATGGCCCGGCTGTGGGCCTCGATCGTCTGGGAGGCCGCGTTCAGGTCGACCAGTGCGGTACGGGTCTCCTCCAGGAGCCGGGCGCTGTCGATGGCGATGGCGGCGTGGTCGGCGAGCGAGGCGAGCAGGGCGACCTCGTCGGGGGTGAAGGTGCGGGCGGTGCGGTCGGCGGCGTAGAGCACTCCGATCACGCGGGTGCCCAGGCCCAGCGGTACCCCGAGGATGCCCCGCAGGCCCTCTTCCGCGACGGCGCTGTCGATGGTGGCGGTGTGCTTGAACCGCGGGTCGTCGCGGTAGTCCCCGGTGGTGTAGGGGCGGGCCGTCTCGGCGACGAGTCCGCCCAGCCCCTCCCCCATGCCCAGGCGCACCTGCTGGAAGGCGGCCGAGACCGAGCCGTCGGTCACCCGCATGTAGGTGTCGCCGGCCTCGTCGTCGTTGAGGGACAGGTAGGTGACGTCCGTACCGAGGAGGAGTTTGGCCCGGTGGACGATGGCCCGCAGGACGGCGTCCAGGTCGCGCAGTGCCGCCAGGTCCCCGGCGGTGTCGAAGAGGGCGGCCAGTTCGGCCTCGCGGCGGCGGTGCTGGCTGAGGGTGCGGCGGATGGCGAGCGCGACCCGGGTGGCCTCGGCGATCTCCTGGGTCCGGGCCGCGGAGAGGCCGGTCTGCCGGGCGGCCTCGGCCGGCAGCGAGAAGTGTTCGGCGGGCGCGCCCTCGGCGAGCAGGTCCAGCAGCCGGCGCAGCACGGTCCAGGCCTCGCCGTCGCCGGGGCTCTTCGCTGTGGTGGGCATGTCGGGCTCTCCGTGGTACGGGGCCGGCCGCCGCCGCTGACGACAGCGGCGGCGGCCCGCGGTGCCTTGCCTTGCCTTGCCTTGCCTTGCCTTGCCTTGCCTTGCCTTGCCTTGCCTTGCCTTGCTAGTTGCCGGGGGACGTCAACTCGGCATCGGCATCGGCCCGGCGGCTGCCGGGAACCGGCACCGGGGTCGCGCCGTACGGCCCGGCCAGGTTACGCCCGCGGGTCTCGCGGGCGGCGAGGACGGTCGCGCTCGTGACGAGCGCGGCCGCGGCGAGGTAGATCGAGATCGGCAGCGAGGAGCCGTAGTCGTCGAGCAGGGCCACGGCGATGATCGGGGCGAGGGCGCCGCCGATGATGGAGGCGAGCTGGGATCCCATCGAGGCCCCGGAGTAGCGGACCTTGGTGTCGAACATCTCGGAGATGAAGGCAGCCTGGGGTCCGTACATCGCTCCGTGGAAGAGCAGCCCGACGGTGACGGCGGCGGCGATGACCGGGAAGGACTTGGAGTCGAGCATCGCGAAGAAGGCGAACGCCCAGCCGGTCATGCCGAGCGAGCCGATGAGCGTGACCGGGCGGCGGCCGATGCGGTCGGACAGCGCGCCCCACATCGGGATGGTGACGAAGTGGACGGCGGAGCCGATCAGTACGGCGTTCAGGCCGGCGCTCTTGGACAGGCCGAGGTGGGTGGTCACGTAGACGAGCAGGAAGGCGGTGATGACGTAGTACGAGATGTTCTCGCCGAGGCGGGTGCCGATCGCGGTGAGCACGCCGCGCCAGTTCGTCCGGAACACCTCCACGACGGGCGGCTTCTCGGGGCCGCCGGTACCCGCGGCGGCCTGCGCGGCGGCCTTGGCCCGGGCTTCGAGGAAGAGCGGGGTTTCGGAGACCGACACCCGGATCCACAGGCCGATCACCACGAGCACGCCGGAGAGCAGGAAGGGGATGCGCCAGCCCCAGGCGAGGAAGGCCTCGTCGGACTGGACGGCGGCCAGCAGGGCGAGGACGCCGGTGGCGAGCAGGTTACCGCCGGGGGCGCCGGCCTGCGGCCAGGAGGCCCAGAACCCGCGGTTCTTGTCGTCGCCGTGCTCGGAGACCAGCAGGACCGCGCCGCCCCACTCGCCGCCGAGGGCGAAGCCCTGGATCAGGCGCAGCACGGTGAGCAGGATCGGAGCGCCGACGCCGATGCTCGCGTGGGTGGGCAGCAGGCCCATGGCGAAGGTGGCGCCGCCCATCATGAGGAGGCTGAGCACGAGGAGCTTCTTCCGGCCGATCTTGTCCCCGTAGTGGCCGAAGACCAGACCGCCCAGCGGGCGGGCCGCGAAGCCGATCGCGTAGGTGAGGAACGCGAGGAGGGTGCCGACGAGCGGTTCGCTGCTGGGGAAGAACAGCTTGTTGAAGACGAGGGCGGCGGCGGAACCGTAGAGGAAGAAGTCGTACCACTCGATGGTGGTGCCGATGAGGCTGGCGCTGATGACCCGGCCGATGCCGCCTGTGGACGGCTGGGGCGGCTGGGCCTGCGGAGATGTCCGGGATGCCTGGGATGACATGGCGGGGATACCCACATTTCGGCTGGGGAGGGAACGGGAGGTGTGCGGTGCGTCGGGGAGCGGCGTTCAGGCGGCGGTCCAGCCGCCGTCCAAGGGGATCGAGGCGCCGGTGAGATAGCCGGTGTGGGGTCCGCAGAGCCATACGGCGACGGCGGCCACCTCCTCCGGTTCGATCAGCCGCTTGACGGCGGAGCGGCCGAGCATCACCTCGCCGACCACCTGGTCGGCATCGATGCCGTGTGCGGCGGCCTGGGCCGCGATCTGGCGTTCGACCAGGGGGGTGCGTACGTAGCCGGGGCTGACGCAGTTGCTGGTGATGCCGTGCGGAGCGCCTTCGAGGGCGGCGACCTTGCTCAGTCCCTCCAGGGCGTGCTTCGCCGTCACGTATCCGGCTTTGAACGCGCTGGCCCGCAGGCCGTGCACGCTGGAGATGTTGACGATCCGGCCCCAGCCCTGCGCCCGCATGTGCGGCAGGGTCCGGCGGAGCAGCAGGAACGGGGCGTGGACCATCACCTTCTGGATGAGTTCGAAACGGTCCGGGGGAAACTCGGTCAGCGGCGCCACGTGCTGGAGGCCCGCGTTGTTGACCAGGATGTCGATGTCGGCCGGCAGACCCTCCACGAGGTCGCCCCGGGCCAGGTCCACGACGTGCGGGACGCCTCCGATCCGCTCGGCGACCGAGGCGGCCGCGCCGGCGTCGATGTCCACGACGTGGACGCGGGCCCCGGCCGCGGCGAGGGCCGTGGCGCAGGCGCGCCCGATACCGCTTCCGGCCCCGGTCACCATGGCGGTGCGGCCCGCCAGACCGGCACCGGCACCTGCTGTCCCGTCGAACGCGGGAGTGATTCCGCTTGTCATGGCGGGAATCATGCGCGACGGCCCCGCGCCTCTCCCATGTGCGTACCCACCACACTCGGACCCGTGGAAGTGTGTGCCATCCCCAGAGGACACGGCGGGGCGGCCGGCCCGCGGTGGCCGGATCGTGCGCTCGTGGGCCGGGCCGCGTCCGGCGATGATGGCCCGATGGCCGAACAAGTGGGCACACGGGGGGTGGAGGCGATCCGGACCGGGGTACGCCGGGCGGACGCGCGGCCGGTGGAGCACACCGGTGCGTACGCCGCTTCGGCCGAGTTCTACGACCTGCTGCACGCCCGGTCGTACCACCGGCACGCGCAGGCACTGGCCGCTCCGGCCGCGGCGGCCCGGGTCGGGATCGTCGAGGTCGGCGCGGGCACCGGCCTGGTCACACAGGTGCTGATCGACGCGTCGATCGTGCCGGTGCACGCCGTCGAACCGGCGCCCGCGATGCGGGCGTTGCTGCTGTCCCGGCTGCACCCGCCGGTCGGCGGCTCGGCCGCGGACCGGGTGACGGTGCACGCCTGTTCCGCGCGCGAGCTCTCGCTCACCGGCCAGGCGGACCTCGTGGTGTGCCTGCGGATGATCCCCTGTCTGCCGCCCGAGGAGCGGCGCGCGCTGTGGCGGACCATGGCCGGTCTGCTGGTACCGGGCGGTGTGCTCTTCCTGGACCGCCCGCCGTCCCGGCTCCCGGCCCGTCCCACCCGGCGGTCGCTGGGCGAGGTGCGGCTGGGCATCGACAGCTACCGCGGCCAGGTCACCGCACGCGCTGACGGCGACGGCCGCATCCGCTGCGACTACACCTACCTGGTCTGCCGTCAGGGCCGGATCCTGCGGCGGGCCCAGGAGACCTTCCTGCTCTGGCCGATGACCGCGCGGGAACTGGCCGGCGAGCTCGCACGGGCCGGCCTCGGCCTGGAGGACGACCTGACGGCGGACGTGCTGCGCGTCCGCCGCCGGGCCTGACCGCGGTCAGTCCGCCGGCCCGGCCTCGGGCCGGCCGCCCCCGGCCCGCGCCCAGGCCCTCGCGAACAGTTCGTGCGCGGGGACCGGCGACAGGATGCGGGGGAAGGGGCCGTGGAAGTCCGCGGTGTCGGCGGACACCCCGTGGTCGGCGAGTTTGGCGGTCTCCAGCGGCAGGTGGGGGGCCTTGAACTCCGCCCACGCACCCGGGACGAAGACCGTCCGTCCCGCGCGGGCCCGCTTGCCGGTGTGGATGGCGCCCGCCGCCTCCAGTTCCGCCTGGGCCGCCTTGTGGCGGGCGGCGGTCCAGCCGTTCCAGCGGCGGACACCCCGGTCCGTGGGCCGGGCCAGGGCCAGGAGCTGGAGGTACAGGGCGGCGGCGTCCGCACCGACCCCGAGGGTGCGCACGGCCTCGGCGACCAGCTCCGGGGCGCTCAGCGCCGGATTCAGCTCGTAGCCGCCCGGCGGCACGGGCGTCGACGCGGCGCGGGCCACCATCCGGGCCGGCCCCTCACCGCACACGGCCTGGATCCTCCCGAGGGCCTCCAGCACACCGGGCAGGCCCAGTTCGCCGCAGATCCGCACCGCGCGGTCCACCCGCTCCTGATCGGCCAGCGCGGCCGGGCGCAGGAACACGTCGCGGCCCGGCGACGCGACGACGAACAGCCCGTCGTCGTAGGCCGCGGACGGCTCGGTACCCTCCCGGTAGGGCGGCTCGGGACAGGGCAGCACCGTGCCCGCGTACGGGAGGAAGGCCGGGTCCCGGACCGCCGCGCGGCCCAGCGCCGCGTCCCAGCACAGCGGGATCAGCGTCCGCGGGTCGTCCAGCCGCGCCCGCAGGGCCCCGTGCAGGGCGGTGGCGCCCCGTACGACCGGATCGCCGACCGGACGTTCCGTCAGCGCCCAGGCCACGACGGACGCGGGCTCGGCCGGGAAGGGCCCTCCGACGCCCACCCGGCGGCCGGCGCTGCCGTCCGCCTCGGCGTGGTGCAGGTCGAGCCCGCCGCTCCGGTTGCCCACGAGGACGTACCCGCCGCCCGGGGTCCCGGCCGCGGCGGCTCCCCCGGCCGCCAGGGCGCGGGCCCAGCCGTCGCCCAGGCCCAGATCGGCCTCCAGCGCGGCCACGAGCTCCTCGTCCACGTACGGGGTGGTGCCGAGCCGCTCCGCCCAGACCGCGGCCATCCGTTCGGCCGCAGCGAGCACCGCGCCCTCCTCCCACAGCCCGGCCGGGTCCTCGGGCATGCCCGCCGCGAGCAGCGCGCGCCGCCCGGCGTCGCCCAGGCGGTGGCAGAAGTCGTCGTACTGACGGGCCGTGGCCCGGTTGGCCTTGTACGGTGCCGCGCGCAGCAGTTTGAGGTGCGCGTCGTGGTTCGCCCGCCGGGGCAGCCCGCCGAGGACCAGGGCGGCGATCGCGCGCCGCACCCCCGTACGCCGCGAGAACAGCTCCAGTGCCTCGGGCGGCGGCGCGAGCGGTCCCCGCTCGGCCACCGTGCGCAGCAGCCGGGGCAGCCGCACCGCGTCGTCCCGGCCGATGGTGACGGTCTCGTACGCGTGGTCCGCCGGGACCACGGCGCCGGCGGACCGCCCGGCCTCGGGTCCGGCCTCGGGGGCCGGGTCTGCCGCGGGCTGCACGAACCGTGCCAGGCCGCCGCGTGCGGGGCCGGCGGCCACGCGGCCGCCCGCCGCCATGCAGCGGGCCAGTTCGGGCTCGGGCGCCCGGCCGGTGCGCCACCGGCTGCCGTGCTCGGCGTACGGCTGGCCGCTCCACGTCTCCAGCAGGGCCGCCAGGGCCGCGCGCTCCGTCTCGGCGGTGGTGTCGACGGCGGCCCGCCAGGCCACCGCGTCGATGCCGCCCAGCAGTGCGGCCCACTCGGCCGGGGTGGCGGGCAGGGCCAGCCGGCGCGTCTCGTCGTCGATCTCGCCCCTCAGGTGGCGGCCGTCCGCTGCGAGCGCCGTCAGGGTCGCGGGATGCGGCCCGGGCACGAAGGCGTCGTACGGCCGGACCTCGGGCAGCAGCCCGCCGAGCGCGGGGGCCAGGACGGTGTCCGCGACGGGCTCGGCGAGCCGCACGACCGGCCCGGACCGCATGATGCCCACCCGGCGGGACAGTTCCTCGCGCCGCCGCCGGACACCGGCCGCGAGGAGCGCCGCGCGGACCACGCCGTCCACCACGCGCGGCTCGGTCACCTCGGGCAGCGCCCGGCCGATCACGGCGCACACGCCCGTTTCGCCGGTCGCCTCGAGGAGCGCCCGTACGGTCTCGTCGCCGATCGCGCGCAGTGCCTTGGACGACGGCTCGTCGCGGACGGTGAGGAAGTGCCAGTAGGCGGGCGGCGGGACCGGGCCCGTGCTGTGGCTGGAGGGCCGGTCGCGGTAGGAGCGGTCGGGGGCTCGCAGGCCGTGCACCTCCCACAGCAGGGAGCCGTCCTCGGCGGCGTGGCAGCGGATGGCCGACTCCCCCGCGAGCACGGCGTCCTCGCCTCCCTGGGGCATCCGGACGATGCCCCAGGGGCGGCGGCCGGGGCGCCTGCTGCGGTAGCGGGCGCGGCGGCCGTCGATCCCCTCCAGCAGGAAGTCGCTGGGCGAGGGCCCCGCGTACGGCGTGCGGTACAGCACCCGGCAGCCCGTCAGGTTCCCGTCCTGGCCCAGGGGCGAGGCGGGTGCGCCCTCCGGCAGGGCGGCAAGGGTCAACTGGTCGCGGAAGAGGGCCGTTCCGGCCGGTACCTCGGCGGTGCGGTGGAACTCGGGCAGGCCGGCCCCGGCAGCGCGCACCCCGGTCACGGGGTCGACACGGGCCCAGTCGTCCCCCGAGGAGAAGACCTCGGAGCTCCAGATGCCGGCGCCGTCGCCCATCTGGAAGTCGTGGTGCCGGATGCCTTCGCGGCCGCCGGGCCGCAGGACCCCCTCGCCGTCGTGCCGGCCCGCGCCGTCCGCGCTCTCGAACTGGTATCCCAGCCCGCCCTGGATGCTGCCCAGGTAGGGCCGCAGCCCCCGCGACTGCTCGGGCCGGAACACCTCGCCGGGGCTGCCGGACCAGAAGGCGTGAGTGGCGAGGGGGCTCTTGGGGTCCGTCGTCCAGCTCACCAGGAACTGGCCGCCCGCGAAGTGGACCGCGTGGTGCGCGGCCTCCTCGGGCAGCCGGAACGCACAGGCCGCGCGCACCTCCGAAGGGCCGACGGCGACGGCGTTCTCCCGGTCGTAGAGGGTCAGGACGGGCCAGGTGCAGGTGACGCCCGCGAGCCCGCCGGGGGCGAAGCCGGCCAGGGCCGCGTCCAGGGCCGGCCAGCCCAGCTCCTCGGGCAGTCCGGCGCGCAGGGTGCGCGCGAGGGAGCCCGTCAGGTCCAGGGAGGCCAGGACCTCCTCGATGCCGTCCAGGGCCGTGGCCGTCGGCCGGTCGAGCAGGTCGCGCAGTTCGCCGACGGCCTCGTCCGCCGCGGCCAGTCCGCCGCCCGCCAACGCCCCGATCAGGCTCTCGATCCTGGTGTGCACCTCGGCGGCGATGCCCGCGTTCTCCGGGAGCCGGGTGATCGCCGTGCCCGTGCCCCGCAGACCGGCGTGCACGGTGCCCTCCAGCCGCGGCCCGAACACCGGGTCGGCCGCCAGGGCCTTGAGGTCGCGCCGCGACCGCTCGCCCCAGAAGTGGAGCCGGACCGCCTCGCCCGGGTCCTCCACCGCGAGTCCCTCGGCGAGGCAGAGGTCGAGCAGGTCGGCGTCCAGGCCGGGACAGTGGTAGCGGTCCTCGTGCAGCCGGACGGGCTGCCCGGCCGCGCGCAGCCGCGGTGCGAACCGGGCCACCAGGTCGAGCAGTTCGGGCGGCATCGGCTGCCGGGACACGCCGCCGTACGGCTCCCTGCGGTGGGAGTACGCACGGGTGTAGCGCCCGAGCCAGGCGGCGGGGCCGCCCTCCGGGGTGATCCGCCCGGCGGTCACCGCTCCGGCCGCGCCCGAGCGCAGCAGGAGCCGCAGCCAGGCCGCCGCGTCGTTCCTCGACTCCGGGAACACCTCCAGCAGCAGGGCGTTCGCCCCGTCGTCCTGCGGGTGGTCGGCCAGCAGGGCGGCGACCGCGTCGAGCAGGGTGTCCGGTACGGCCTTCCCGCGTGCCGCGCCGATCAGCGGGGCCAGCACCCCCGCCTCCTCGGCCGCGTCCAGCCCGGCGGCGCGCGCCGACGCCCGGACCCTGCGGGCCAGGTCGGCGGGCGGTCCGCCCGGCGAGGCGGCCCAGGCGGTGAGGAGCCGTACGTACTCGGTGTGCGCGTCGGCGGGGGCGAACTGCTCGGCCAGCCATCCCTGATGGCCGCTCAACTCCGCGACGGGCAGGGCTCCGGCGCGGGCCAGCAGCAGCGCGTTCTCCCGGCGCCAGGCGGGGTCGACGGGCAGGGCGTGCTCGCGCTCGGCGGCGCGGGCCAGGGTGTACGCCCGCCCGGCGGCCTTCGGGTCCCAGGACAGGAGGCGGTGGGCCATCGTGTCCCAGAACCAGGGCAGATGGGCCGGCGGCAGCCGCCGGGCGAGGGACGTCATCCCGTCCAGGGCGCGGCCCGCCTTCGGGTACGCGCGCGACACGCGGTCGCGCACGTCGGCGAGCAGGCCGGCCGCGGCGGCTTCCGCACCCGGGTCGTGGGCGCGCACCCAGTCGGCGTACGCCTCCGACCTGTGGGGTTCCGACGGAAGGGGAACGGGAAGGTTCATGCCCCCGATCCTGCCAGGCCGCACTGACAACTCCGCCGCGGAGTCTGATCAGAACGGTTTGTGCGTACTCGTGGGTATCGCGACCCGATGGCGCCGGGATTTGATACTTCTGGACCAGTCCGTGCGCACACTGCCCGCGGGAAGGACGTGACCATGCTCGATTTTCTGCGCCCCAGGACCGTTGTCTGCCCGTACTGCCGGGCCACCGACAAGGAGGGGGTCGCGCGGACCCTGAGCGCCGTGGCGGACTCGCTGTCGGTGACCTGGCACACGGCGGCGTGCCCGCACTACGCCGCCGACCTCATCCTCGCCGACGGCGAGAAGAGGCCTTAGGCCGTAGGCCGTTCACGGCCGGTGTCAGGCGGCGGGGCCGGGCACCAGGCCGTCGGCCACCAGGCCGGCCAGGACCGCCTGGCCGAGAGCCTGTACGGCGGACTGCGGGCGGACCATGACGGTGAACTCCTTGACCCGGCCCGCCTCGTCGAGCTGGAGCATGTCGATCCCGTGGATCTGCTTGCCGTCCACCACGGCCCGGAAGGGCAGGATCTCCGTGGGGGCCTCCGTGCCGTCGGCCCCGGTCTCGGCCGTGCCCTCCAGGTGGCCGACGTAGCGGATGTCCTCGAACACGCGCAGCAGGACGCCGAAGAGCGCCAGCACCATCGGCTTTCCCTCGAACGGGGTGAACTTCACCGGGCTGTAGAAGCGGATCTCCTCGGCGAACAGGTCGTCCAGCACGCTGAAATCGCGCTTCTCCACGGCGGCGCGGAAGCGTTCGGCAGTCTCCATGACCCCTCCTGATACTCAAGGATGTGAATAGTCAGTTTCTTGAGTATGATGCACCGGACGGACGAGGCGAGGGAAGGGGCTGCCGCGATGGCCTTGCGACACGCCGTGCTGGCGGCACTGCTCGACGGCGAGTACAGCGGGTACCAGCTGGCCAAGGTGTTCGACGTCAGCGTCGCCAACTTCTGGCCCGCGGTCCCCCAGCAGCTGTACGCGGAACTGGCCAAGCTGGAGAAGGAAGGCCTGGTGGCGGGCCGGCAGGTGGTCCAGGAGAACCGGCCCAACAAGCGGCTCTTCCACGTCACCGACGCCGGACGCGCCGCGCTGGAGGAGTTCGCGGCGGCCGCGGCCAAGCCCTCGGTCATCCGCGACGACCTGCTGGTCAAGGTGCAGACCGCCGACCGTGTCGGGACCGCGCCGGTGATCGAACAGCTCGAAGCCCGGGCGCTCGCCGCCGAGGCCAAGCTCGAACTGCTCGACACCCTGCTGCGGCGGATGCGCGGCGACGCGGACGAGGACGAGTTCCTCCGCAGCGGCGAGCGGATCGGCGGCTACCTGACCTGCCTGCGCGGCATCGCCTTCGAACAGGGCCACCGCGACTGGTGTCTGCGGACCGCGGCCGTCCTCAGGGGAAGACTGACCGGGGAAGAGGACGACCACGCGTGACGAACGCTACGTACCTGCGCTACGTCGCCCTGGGCGACAGCCAGACCGAGGGGATAGGCGACGGCGACGACACCACCGGACTGCGGGGCTTCGCCGACCGGTTCGCCGAACACCTCACGGCCGCGAGCCCCGGACTGCGCTACGCCAACCTCGCCGTGCGCGGGCGCCTGGCCGGCCAGGTCCGCGCCGGACAGCTGGCGCCCGCCCTGGCCCTGCGCCCCGACCTGGTCACCGTCGTCGCCGGGGTCAACGACCTGCTCCGGCCCCGGTTCGACGCGGACGAGGTCACCGGGCACCTCGAGGAGATGTTCGCGGCGCTCACGGCCTCCGGGGCCCGCGTGATGACCGTGACCGTCCCCGACCTGGGCGAGATCGCGCCGCTGGCCCGGCCCATCGCCTCGCGCGTGACCGGCCTCAACGACCGCGTCCGCGCCGCGGCAGCCCGGCACGGGGTCACGGTCGCCGAGATCGCCGCGCAGCCCGTCGCCACCGACCCGCGGCTCTGGACCGCGGACCGCCTGCACGTCAGCGCGCTCGGTCACGCGCGCATCGCCGCCGCCCTCGCCGAGGCCGTCGGCCTCCCCGGCAGCGACGACTCCTGGACCCTCCCCCTGCCGCCGCGGCCGGCGCCCGGACCGCTGCGGGTCGCGGGAACCGAGCTGCGCTGGGTGGCCGGGTTCCTCGGCCCGTGGATCGGCCGCCGCCTGAGCGGCCGCTCCTCCGGCGACGGCCGCACCGCGAAGCGCCCCGACCTGCTGCCGCTCGGCTAGCTCGTCCGGCCGGCGTCCGTGCAGCAGCCGTCGCGGAGCATCTGGTCCAGGACGGCGCTCCAGTCGCCGGCGGGCCGGGCCCGGCCGTCGGGCGCGCCAGGGGCGGCGGGAGCGGCGGAACGGGTGAAGGCCCGCACCAGCGTGCCGCGTTCGCCGACGACCCCGCCGCGCACGGTCGCCCGTACGCGGACCAGGTCGTCGAAGTCGGTGAAGGGGTCGCCGTCCACGAGGGTGAGGTCGGCGATCCGGCCGGTCTCGACCGTGCCCAGGTGGTCGGCCACGCCGAACACGCGGGCCGGGGTACGGGTGACGGTGGTGAGCGCCTCCGCCGGGGAGAGGCCGTACCGGTGCAGGGCGCGCAGGGCCAGGTGGAGGTGGAGGCCGACCGGGGTGAGCGGTGCGTCGGTGCCGAGCGCCAGTCGGCCGCCGCCCTCCAGGAGCCTCCGGTAGGTGGTGACTTCCCGCTCCAGGACCTCGCTCTGCTCCGCGGTCGGCGGGTGGGCGGCTGCGGCCCGGACGGCCTCCACGTCCCAGGGCGGCATCAGGGCGGTCACCCGGGGGTCCGCGGCGAGCGCCGGGTCGGCGCCGAGCAGCGGCAGGGCCGTGAAGGGCGTGGCGATGAGGTCGAAGCCGCCGCGGGTGTAGACCTCCAGGGTGTCCTGGTGGGTGTGGCCCGCCGGGGTGGCGCCGTGACCGTACTCGGCGCGCTCGGTCGCCACCAGGTGCGTGGTCAGGTCCTGGCCCGCCTGCACGCCCGGCGCACACAGGTGGGAGCCGGCGAGCACGCCCAGCCGGTCGTGCGCGAACCGGGCGGCTTCCTCCATGAACGCGTACGGGGCACGGACATACGTCTTGACGAAGTCCCAGTCCAGCGCCTCGGCCCGGGTCAGCGAGCGGGCGAACCCCGCGCGGGTGCGGTGGGCGCGGCCCATGCTGTAGGCGACCCGGGAGCCGTCGAGGAGTTCGCCGCCGGCCAGCAGCCGGGGCCCGGTGAGCCGGCCGGCCCGGATGTCCTCGCGCAGCCGGGCCTGTTCGTGGGCCGAGCCGCCGAGGGAGACGGCGGTGGTGACCCCGTACGCGAGGTGCAGCGCGCCCTGCCGGGCACCGTAGGTGTAGGGGTACGGGTGGACGTGCGCATCCCACAGGCCGGGCAGGACGGTGCCGGTGGAGGCGTCGACGAGGCGGGCCGCGCGGCGGCCCGGCCGGTGGGGCTCGACGCCGGTGATCCGGCCGCCGCTGATCAGGATGTCGACGCCGGCGCGGGGCGGCCGGCCCGTGGCGTCCCACAGCAGTCCGGCGTGCACGACGGTGTCGACGGGGGCGGGACGGCGGTGGCTCAGGGCGAGCGGCACGGTCCGGGGCCCGGCCGCGGGCGCGCCCGAGCCGTCCAAGGTGAGCAGGCGCAGCCGGGCGCCGGACTGGTAGAGGAGGGAGCGGGAGTCGGCGGACCAGGAGGGGTGGTCGGCGGGCTCGTCGGTGAGCGTCCGGGCCGGGCCGGCGGGGGTGCCGTCGGGGGCGACGGGCAGCAGCCACAGGGCCGACTCGCTGACGCAGGCGAGGAACCGGCCGTCGGGCGACCAGACGGGGCCGGAGGCGTAGCGGTCCGAGAGGGAGGCGTGCGGGGCGAGCGCGTGGAGGCGGGCGGAGCCGGTGGTCGTGTCGACGATCCGGATCAGGTTGTAGCCCTCGCGGAAGCGTCGGCTGAGGCGGTTGCGGTCGCACAGGGCGACGTACCGTCCGTCGGGCGACCAACTGGGCGGGCCGGGCAGGCCGCCACCGCCGAGGGCGGCGGCCAGGGGGTTCTCGGCGCCGGTCGCGAGGTCGCGCACGAGGAGCCGTCCGGCGAGGTCCAGGCACGCGAGCCGCCCGCCGTCGGGCGAGAGGGAGCCGTAGACGCGGCCGCCGGCTGCGAGGACGCTCTCGCGGCCGCTGTCGAGTTCCCTGCGGCGTACCGCGTTCAGCCCCTCGCGGTCGTCCGTGTAGACCAGGGCGCTGCCGTCCGGGGTCCACACCGGCCCCTGGACGTACGCGGTGGCCGGGGCCTGGACGATCTTGCGCGGCGCGCCGCCCGCGACGGGCGCGACCCACAGGGCGTTGAGTGCGGCGAAGGCGATGCTCCGGCCGTCGGGCGACAGGCACGGCAGGTGGATGCCGCGTACCGGGCGGCTCCGCTCGGCCTCCAGGACGTACTCCTTGAACCGGCGCCGGGGGCGGGGCACTTCGAGGGTGGCGTCGAGGGGGATCACACGGCCGGTGGTGTCCCGGCCGGGTTCGATCACCAGGAAGCGGCCGTCGAGGGTGATCAGCAGGCGGTCGTCGCCGATCCAGCGCGGCGGTGCGGGGGCGAGGTCCCCGTCCAGGCCGACCCGGCCGCCGTCCACGTACAGGCTCAGGGTCTCGGCCTTCCGGGGGCCCGGAGCCGCGGACAGCCAGGCGGTGCGCCCGGCCGGGGAGAGCGCCGGGGTGCGCAGGCTGCCGTCCGCGACGGTGTGTTCGGTCCGTACGGGGCCGTGCCCGTCGGCGGGGACGGAGGCGAGGGTCCGGGCGGTCAGGGTCTCACCGGTCAGCGTGCCGCGGACGAACAGCACGCGGGAGCCGTCCGGCGACCAGACGGGGTCGAAGTCCTCCCACTCGCCCGCCTCGTCCTCCCCGCCTTCCCGGCCGCCTTGACCGGGTACGCCGCCCTGCCCGGGGCCGGACTGCCCCGGAAGGCCCGTCAGGCGGCGCAGGCGGCCGTCGGCGACCGAGACCGTCCAGATCCGGTACGGACTGCCCGCCACCGGGTCGCCGCCGCGTTCGGAGCAGAAGGCGAGGGTGCGGCCGTCGGGGGACCAGGCGGGCGCACGGTGGTCGAACGGCCCGTCGGTGAGCGGGCGCAGGCCCGAACCGTCGGGGCGCATCACCCAGATGTGGAAGGCGCCGCCGCGGTAGGCGCTCATCGCCACCTGACGGCCGTCCGGGGAGAAGACGGGGCGGCCGGGTTCCAGGTCGGGCGGGGTGAGGGGGGTCGCGGGCGATCCGTCGGCGGGGAGGGACCAGAGGATGTTCTGGACCTCGGCGATGACGCGGTCCCCGGTGGCGGTGGCGGTCGCCGCTCCGTTGGTGGCGCGGGTGAAGCGCAGCCGGACCGGGTCGCCGGCCCCGGCCCCGGGGGCGGGGGCGTCCGGTGCCGCGGCGGCCGTCGGGGGGCGGCCCGCCAGCGCCGCCAGGGCGCCGGCCGAAGCCGCCCGCAGAACCGTCCTGCGCGCCATGCGCATGCCGACCACCCGCCTCACGTACCGGTCGGTGACCGCCCGGTCGCCCGGTCACCCCTCGGTCACTCAAACGATCACGGTCCCGCCGCGGCAACGGGCCGTCGGTTATCGTCCGTTGCCGCGGCGGACGCGACGGAACACGGGGATGTGACGGATGAACGACCAGGAGCTCCTGGCGCGGCGGTTCGAGGAGCACCGCAGCCACCTGCGGGCCGTCGCCTACCGCATGCTGGGCTCGGTCGGCGAGGCGGAGGACGCCGTCCAGGAGACCTGGCTCAAGCTGAGCCGTTCGGACGCCGAGGCGGTGGAGAACCTGGGCGGCTGGCTGACCACGGTGACCGGCCGGGTGTGTCTGGACGTGCTGCGCTCACGGAACACGCGGCGCGAGGACCCGTTGCACGACGGGGAAGGCCGGATCCGCATCCCGGACCCGATCGTCGGCAGGGCGGACGGCCTCGACCCCGAGCAGCAGACGCTGCTCGCGGACTCGGTCGGCCTCGCGCTGATGGTGGTCCTGGACACCCTCTCCCCCGCCGAGCGGCTCGCGTTCGTCCTGCACGACATGTTCGCCGTGCCCTTCGACGAGATCGCCCCGGTGCTCGGGCGCAGCGCCGCCACCACCCGGCAGCTCGCCAGCCGGGCCCGCCGCCGCGTCCAGGGGGCGGAGCCCGCTCCCGACACCGACCGGGGCCGTCTGCGCACGGTCGTCGACGCCTTCCTGGCGGCGGCGCGCGGCGGGGACTTCGAGGCGCTCCTCGCCGTCCTGGACCCGGAGGTCGTGGCGCGTTCCGACGGCGGAACGCTGCTGCCGGGCATGCTCCGCCGCGGCGCGGCCGAGGTCGCCTCCCAGGCGATCGCCTTCGCCCGGTTCGCCGAAGCCGCGTACCCGGTGCTGGTCAACGGCCTTCCGGGCGTGGTGTCGCGGTCGCAGGGCCGGCCGCTGTCGGTCATGGCCTTCACCGTGCGGGACGGCAGGATCACCGCCCTCGACATCCTCACGGACCCCGAGCGCCTCGCCCGCCTCGACCTGACCGCCGCCGACGCCTGAACCACCCGGCGCACGCCCGGTGGGGGCGGGCGGCCCCGGCCGCGGCCCGCACCGGAGGATGTGGCCCGTGAGTGACATGCCGAGCCCCCTGCCGGAACCGCTTCCCGGACCGGTCCCGGCGCCGGTCCCGGGACCGGCGCCGGGGCCGATACCCGCTGGACTTCGACAGCGTCGACATCCGGTTGCCCGGCGGCCCGCAGGTGGAGGTCAAGTCGGCGGCCTACCTCCAGGAGTGGGGCCAGCCCAAGCCGTCCGCCATCACGTTCTCCATCGCCGCGGCCGAGGGCTGGGACGCCACGACGGGGGCGGTGGACCCGGCCCGGCGGCGCCTCGCGGACGTGTACGTCTTCTGCCTGCGCACCACGGGGACGAAGGCACCCTGGATCCCCTCGACCTCGCGCGCGATTGTCCCGTTGTCGGTGCCCAGCAGGGGGATGTGGGCGGATGCGGGCGGTTCCTCACGGGTCGTAACGGAGGCAATTCGACTGGTAATTATTGGGTGAATACCCAACTGAATTCCCGTCAACGAGACTCCGGATCGTATCACGGTTTAATAACGACTCCCCCTTAAAGGACTAGGCCAATCGCATGCGACGCGCGTAACTTGCCTTTATTCATTGACAGTTGATGGTTCGTCAAATTCAACCGACAGGTAACGGAACGATTTCTCAAAGCGCACCCCTCTTTGTCCGAATTCTCCGGCGCATTCGTCTGGCAGGCTTCCGCGCACCCAGTGTTCCGATCTCGACTTGAGGTGCCCATGCCAGGACGACGTAGACGGCGCGAACACCGCCGCAAACCGCGGCGGTTGATACTCCTCACCGCCGCCATGGCCGCGGCGGCGGTGATAGCCGGCGGCATCGCGTACTCAGGAAGCGGTGACGGGGCCCAGGCCGCGGCCCCCGCGGAGGCCGCCGCAGCGGAAGCCGCCGCGCCGGCCGCCGCACCCGCCCGCGACCAGGATCCGGAGCCCATCGCCGGCGCGCCCGCCAACGAGAGCGCGCGCGGCATGGTCTACGACGGCCTCGAAGCCGCGCCGAAGGGCGACAAGTGCGTCGGCGTCTACCGCACCGGCGCCGGCCACTGCACGCACGGCCCCGACGCCCCGCCCAAGGGCGTCGACATCACCAAGGACATCGCACCCGCCGTCCAGGCCTCCGCCCCGGCGGCCGACCCGGCCAAGCCCGCGGCCGACGACCCCGCGACCACGGAAGGCGGCGGGCGTCCTCAGGACGCGCCCGCCGCCGACGCCACCGCCGCGTCCGCGAAGGCACCCGCCCCCGCGGCCTCGGCCTCCGGCGGGCAGGCCGTCGCCGCCGGGCCCGCCGGCCAGACCGTCCAGTGCGACGGCGACGGCAGCACCGGCAACCGCGTACAGGTCGTCTACGTCCACGCTCCCGGCCGCGACCGCTACTCCGAGTACGTCGCCTCGTTCCGCAAGTGGGCGGCCGACGCCGACCTCATCTACTCGGCGAGCGCCAAGGAGACCGGCGGGGTCCGGCACATCCGCTACGTGACGGCCGCCGACTGCACCCCCACCGTGCTCAACATCGAGCTCCCGGCCTCGGCGCTGGCGGAGTTCAGCGCGACCAACGCCGCGCTCGCCGGCAAGGGACTCGACCGCCGCGACCGCAAGTACATGATCTTCGCCGACAGCCAGGTCTACTGCGGCATCGGCACCTTCAACGGCGACGAGCGCCCCGGCCAGGCCAACCTGAGCAACTTCGGCCCCTCGTACGGGCGCACCGACTCCGGCTGCTGGGGCGGGCACACCGCCGCGCACGAACTCGGCCACAACCTGGGCGCGGTCAACAACAGCGCCCCGAACACCAGCCGCGGCGCGCACTGCACCGACGAGTTCGACGTCATGTGCTACTCGGACACGCCGTACTACCCGCAGATGCGCAACATCTGCACCAACCAGGCCTCCGAGAACATCCTGGACTGCAACCACGACGACTACTTCCACACCAGTCCCAAGGCGGGCAGCTACCTCGCCACGCACTGGAACATCGCCGACAACCAGTTCCTGATGAAGAACAAGGGCGGGGGCGGCACCGACCCGGGTC
The DNA here is from genome assembly GCF_052244475.1 of Streptomyces sp. IBSNAI002. Lineage (NCBI taxonomy): Bacteria > Bacillati > Actinomycetota > Actinomycetes > Kitasatosporales > Streptomycetaceae > Streptomyces > Streptomyces sp. IBSNAI002. Next base: position 666,552 of record NZ_JBQPXG010000002.1, read on the forward strand.
CGAACCCGAACCCCACCCCCACCAAGAAGCCCACGCCGACGCCGACCAAGAAGCCCACCGGCGGACCGGCCGTGACGGCCGGCCAGATCCAGGCGGACTCCGTCGTGGTGAGCTGGCCCAAGGTCGAGGGCGCCGCCTGGTACCAGGTCGTGCTCGGCGGCAAGCACCTGGCCTGGGTGCAGTCCCAGGCGCTGCGCATCTACAACCTCCGGCCCGACACCGCGTACTCGGTGACCGTCTCGGTCCGCGACGCCTCCGGCCGTGACAGCGGACCGGGCAAGGCCGCCTCGTTCCGTACGACGGGCGCGGGCGGCGGCGCGACCACCCCGGGCGCCAAGTACCTGCTCGGCAACGGCAGCACCGGCATGAACGCCGAGGTGTGGGGCGGCCGCGGCGCGGACGGCACCGTGCTCGTCGGTGCGCGGGCCAACGGATACGCCCAGCAGCAGTGGTACTTCGACGACGCGGGCGGCGGGCAGGTCCGCATCCGGTCCGCGGTCTCCGGCAAGTGCCTGCAGCCGGGCGGCAGCCCCGCCGCGGGCATGTGGGTCGCGCAGCAGCCCTGCGGCGCCAACGGCGCGCAGGCCTGGAAGCTGGCGTCCCGCGGTGGCGCGGTGACCGTCACGGACCCGAGCGGCGGCTTCGCGCTGACCGTGAGCAACCGCCCCTACTACGGGAACTGGCTGCTCGACCTCCAGCGTACGGACGGCCGCGCCACGCAGGCGTGGACCGTCCAGAAGGCCGGCTGACCCACCGGTCGACCGGCCCGTTGACCGGCTGACGGGTGGTCCGTGACCACCCGGGCACCGGCCCACCCCCGGCGGACGGCCGCACGACGCGGCCGTCCGCCGGTCCCCTCACCCCAGCCACCCGGAGCACCGCCACGATGCGCATACGAATCGCTTTTCCGGCCCTGCTGGCCGCAGTCGGCCTCATGTTCCTGACCCCCGTCGTCGCCCACGCCCACGGTGACACCGTGAAGGTGACGGTGACCGGGCAGCGGGACGGCCACGTCACCGCGGACATCACCTGGGAGAACGACGGCGACGCCGTCGACGAGGCCGTCGCCGCCACCGTGAACGCCGTCAGCACCGACGGCTCCCGTACGGCGGGACCCTGGCGCCTGATCCGCGACATCGCGGCCGGACCCGCGGGCTGGACCACCGCCGAGACGCTGCCGCCCGGCGCCTGGAAGGTCAGCGTCGACGTGGGGTTCCCGGCCCTCGGACACGGCGACCTCGCGGTCTCCGTACCCGTGGTGGACCCGGCGCCCACCACCGGGGCCTCGGTACCGGCACCGGCGCCGACCGCCCCGGCGTCCGCGGCCGCATCGGCTCCCGCGTCCGCGTCCGCGTCCGCCGCCGCCCCCGGCGCGACCTCCTCGGATCCCGCCACCGCGCCCGCCGGCAGCCTGGACCACACCGTCTGGTGGACCACGGCGGGCGTCGCCGCGGCCGCGCTGGCCGGTGCGGCCGGCGGCCTCCTGCTGCGCCGCCGCCGGGTGCGGCGGATGCGCGCCGCGGGCCAGGGCTCCGAGCGGACCTCCGGGTAGCGGTCCCCGCGGCCGCGGCCGGGACGGCGGCGGCCGCGGCCCCGGGCCGAAGGGCGGCGCGCACGGGCAGAAAGCCGACGCGAGGCGGCGGCGCACGGCCAGAACCTCGGCCCCCCTCGCGGACGTCCTCGAGGTCATGAACGTGCAAGCAGACACGCCGACGGACCCGCGCCGCCGCCGGTTCCTCCCCCGCACCGGCCGCGTCCCGCGCGTCGGCCGGGGCCGGCTGATCGCCGCCCTCGCCGTCCTCGTGACGCTGCTGATGCCGCTCCACGGCTGGGTCCCGGACCGGGGCCCCCACCTCGGCAGCCTCGTCGAAACGTTCCTGCCCTGGACCGCCGCGGCGGTCCTGGCGCTGCTCGCGGCCGCGCTGCTGCGCCGCTCCCGGGTGGCGCTGGCCGCCGTCCTGCTGCCCGCGGTCACCTGGGCCGCCCTCCACGGCGGCACGTTCCTCGACCGGGGCACCGGAGGCCCGGCGGAACTCACCGTCGTCACCCACAACGTGGACGACGCGAACCCCGACCCGGAGGGCACCGCCCGCGCCCTCGCCGCCTCCGGCGCGCAGCTGATCGCGCTGGAGGAACTGACCCCGCCCGCGCTGGACCAGTACGAGCGGACGCTCGCCGCGACCCACCCGTACCACGCGGTGGTGGGCACGGTCGGACTGTGGAGCACCTACCCCCTGAGTGCTTCGGCCGGGGTGCCGCTCGTGCCGTGGCGCAGCGCCCTGCGGACCACCGCCGAGACCCCCGGGGGCCCGCTCACCGTCTACGTGGCCCATCTGCCGTCCGTACGGGCCGGCCTGAGCTCGGGTTTCACCACCGGCCGCCGCAACGAGGCCGCCGGGCGGCTGGCCGCTGAACTGGCCTCCGCCCCGGCCGGGCGCACGCTCCTGCTCGGCGACTTCAACGGCACCACCGACGACCGGGCACTGGCGCACGTGACGGAACGGTTCCGCTCGGCCCAGGAAGCGGCGGGCGCGGGCTTCGGCTTCAGCTGGCCCGCCCGGTTCCCCGTGGCCCGCATCGACCACATCCTGGTCCGGGGCCTGACCCCGGTCTCCGCCTGGACCCTTCCGGCCACCGCCAGCGACCACCTGCCGGTGGCGGCGTCGCTGCGAGGGTGAGTCAGGCGCCGGGGGTCAGCCGCTCCCACAGGAAGGTGTGCACGAGCGCCTCGTTGAACGCCGTCTGCTCGTGGTCGGTGGCCCCGGAGTGGCCGCCGCCCAGGTGCTCGTGGAACAGGACGGGGTGGCCGTGCTCGCGCAGCCGGGCGGCCATCTTGCGGGCGTGCCCGGGGTGCACGCGGTCGTCGCGGGTCGAGGTGAGGAGCAGCAGGGGCGGGTACGCGGAGCCCCCGGTCCGGATCCGGTGGTAGGGGGAGATGTCCGCCAGGTGGGGCCGGTCGGCCGCGTTGTCCGGGTCCCCGTACTCGGCGGTCCAGCTGGCGCCCGCGAGCAGCCGGTGGAAGCGGAGCATGTCCGTCAGCGGCACGAGCGAGACGACGGCGCCGAAGAGCTCCGGGTAGCGGGTGAGCATCGCGCCCATGAGGAGGCCGCCGTTGCTGCCTCCCTCGATCCCCAGCTGGGCCGGGGTGGTGATACCGCGGGCGGTGAGGTCCCGGGCCACGGCGGCGAAGTCCTCGAACGCCCTGACCCGGTTCGCCCCGAGGGCCGCCTTGTGCCAGTCCGGCCCGTACTCGTGCCCGCCGCGGATGCCCGCGACCACGTACGTCCCGCCGCGTGCGAGCCAGGCCCGGCCGGTGACCGCGCTGTACTGCGGGACCATGGAGATCTCGAAGCCGCCGTACCCGTACAGCAGCGTGGGCCCGGGGCCGGGCCGGTCCTCGGGGCCGACGACGAAGTACGGGACCCTCGTGCCGTCCGCGGAAACCGCGAAGTGCCGGCGCACGTCGAGGCCCTCGGTGTCGAACAGCGCCGGCCCCCGCTTCACGCTCTCGCCGGCGCCCTCGCCCGCCGTGCCCCGGTAGAGGGTGGACGGCTGGAGGTAGCCGGAGACGTTGAGGAAGTACTCGTCGCCGACGTCCGGGTCCGTGCAGGTGACGGACGCCGTGGACAGCGGCGGCACCCCGGCCAGCGGCGCGCGGCGCCAGCCGCCCGGGCCCGGTCCCGGGGTCAGGAGCTCCATCCGGGAGGAGACGTCGGCGCGGGTGGTGAGGATCAGGTGGTTGCGGGTCCAGCTCCATCCGGCGAGCGCGGTGTGCGCGTCCGGGGTGAACAGCACCGTCGCCTCCCGCTCCCCCGCCCGGAAGGCCTCGAAGTCGAAGGCCAGCAGCGTGCCCGCGGCGTGGCCGAGCCACGGCGACTTCGGGGCGACGATCAGCCACTCCCGGTGGACGGAGGCGCCGGCGTCGTCCGGTACGCCGATCTTCTCGGGCCGCGCCGCCGGTCGCGCCGCCGGTCCGCCCTCCGGGAGCAGGAACAGCTCCTGGTGCCAGAAGTCGATCTGCCGGTGCAGGAAGTGCCGTTCGAAGCCCGGGGTGTCGTCGTACCAGCCGGTGGCCGAGATGTCGGAGGCCCGGCCCTCGTAGACGAGTTCGGCCTCGTCCAGGGGTGTGCCGCGCCGCCAGCGGCGCACCTGGAGCGGGTATCCCGAGCCCGACATCGAGCCGGGGCCGAAGTCCGCCCCGATCCAGACCTCGTCCCGGTCGATCCACCCGATGGTGGTCCTGCCCTCGGGGACCTCGAACCCGCCGTCGGCGAACTTGAGGGTCCGCAGGTCGAACTCGCGCACCACGCAGGCGTCCGCCCCGTCCCGCGACAGCAGCACCAGGGCGTGGCGGTGGTCCGGACCCAGGACCCTGCTGCCCGCCCAGGCCCACTTCTCGCCCTCGGCCTCGGCCAATGCGTCGAGGTCGAGGACCGGCTCCCAGACGGGCCGGTCCTTGACGTACTCCTCCAGCGTGGTGCGCCGCCAGAGCCCGCGCACGTGCCCGGCGTCCTGCCAGAAGTTGTAGAGGTGGCCGCCGCGGCGGACGACGTAGGGGATCCTGCCGTCGTCGTCGAGGACCTCGCGGATCGCGCTCTCCAGCACCTTGAAGGCGGGGGTCCCGGTCAGCGCGGCCACCGTCTCGCCGTTGCGCTCGCGGACCCACCCGAGGGCGGCCTCGCCGGTGATCTCTTCCAGCCAGAGGTACGGGTCTTCATCGCTCATCCGCCGATTGTGCACGACGTGCGGCACCCGTCAGGGCGAGTTCCGGAGGCGGGCATCGCGCAGGGCGGTGCGCACCGACCAGGTCACCGAGACCAGCGGGACCGCGACGACCGCGCCCACCACTCCCGCGGCGATGGCGCCCGCGACCACCGAGATCGCCACGACCAGCGGGTGCAGCCGCACCGCCCAGCTCATCACCAGCGGGTGCAGCAGGTGCCCCTCGATCTGGCCGATGACCACGATCAGCGCGACCACCACGCCCGCGACCAGCGGCCCCTGCGCGGCCAGGGCCACCACCGCGGCGACGGCGAGCGCGACCGGTGAGCCGATCAGCGGGACGAAGGCCGCGAGGAACTCCAGCAGCGCCAGGGGAACGGCCAGCGGGACCCCGAGGAAGTACAGGGCGACGCCGACGAGGACCGCGTTCGTCGCCGCGACCAGCACGATCCCGTGGGTGTAGCCGGTGAACGTGCGCCAGGCGGCCTGCCCGGCGACCGCCACCCGCTCCCGGGCCGACCCGGGCAGCTGCGCGCAGAACCAGGCCCACTGCCGGTCGCCGCCGTGCAGGAAGAGCACGGAGGAGAACACGGCGAGGGCGAGGACGGTGAGCACCTGCACCAAGTGGCCGGCTCCGCTGAGCGCGGTGCTGAGCAGGGTCGAGCGGTGGCTCGACAGGTACTGCCCGACGCGGGACTGCACGTCCGACAGCGCCCCGGGGTTGAGCCGGAAGGGCGGCTGCTCCAGCCACCGCTCGATGCGGCCCAGACCTTCGCGGAACTCCCTGACCAGGGTGGTGCTCTCCCCCGCCACCGCCTCGCCCACCAGCGCCAGCGCGCCCAGCAGCAGCGCCGCGCTGCCGAGCAGGCATACGGCGACCGCCAGGGACCGGGGCAGGACGCGGCCCAGCCCGCGGGTGGGTCCGGAGAGCAGCGCCGTCACGACGAGGCCGAGGAAGAGCGCCACGCCGATCTCGTGGAAGCGGCCCAGGACGGCGAAGACGGCGTACACGGCGGCGCCGACGACCAGCAGACGCCAGGCGTACGAGGCGGCCGTACGGAGGAACGCTGACACCGGCGGCATGAGCCATGGGTGCCACCGCGGAGCCCCGATGGCACGCGCGCGGCCCCGGATTCGCCCGTCCGGGGTGGACATATCGTGAATAAATCCGTTGCCCGAACGGATCCGGACACGGACGATGGCCTCTCGTGAGTACTTCCCGCTGGGCCGCCGTGCTGCCCGACTTCACCCCCTGGCGCTCCGGCCGCGACTTCCGCCTGCTCTTCTACCAGGGCACGGTCACGTTCTTCGGCTCGTTCATGGCCATGATCGCGCTGCCGCTCCAGATCAAACACCTGACCGACTCGCCGCTGGCCGTCGGCGCGATGGGAGCGGTGGAGCTCATACCGCTGGTGGTCTGCGGCCTCTACGGGGGCGCGCTCGCCGACGCCGTCGACCGGCGCCGGCTGATCCTGCTGACCGAGGCCGGTCTCGGGGTGCTCGCACTGGTCCTGCTGGTGAACGCCCTGCTCCCGGACCCGCTGCTGTGGCCGCTGTACGTGGTGGCGGCCGGGGTCTCGGCGCTGACCGGGCTCCAGCGGCCCGCTCTGGACTCGCTGATGGCCCGGATCGTGCCGCACGACCAGCTGACAGCCGCCGCCGCGCTCAACGGGCTGCGCTACCAGTTCGGCGCGATCGCGGGTCCGGCGCTGGCCGGCCTGGTGGTCGCGTTCGCCGGGTACGCCGCGGCCTACTCGGTCACCGTCGCCGGATTCCTGGTCTCCGTCCTGCTGTGCCTGCGGCTCGCGCCGGCTCCGCCGGTGGGGGACGCCGAGCGCCCCTCGCTGCGCGGGATCGCCGAGGGCGCGCGCTACGCGTGGAGCCGTCCGGTCCTGCTCGGCACGTACGCCGTCGACCTCGCGGCGATGTTCTTCGCGTTCCCGAACGCGATCTTCCCGTTCCTCGCGGACGAGCTCGACGCGGAGTGGTCCCTGGGCCTGATGTACGCGGCGGGCGCGGTGGGCTCCCTGGTGCTGGGGCTGACCAGCGGCTGGACCTCGCGGGTACGCCGGCACGGGCTGCTGGTGGTCTGCGGGGCGGCCGTGTGGGGGCTGGCCATCGCGGCCGCGGGCTGGTTCGCGAACATCTGGCTGGTGCTCGTGTGCCTCGCGGTGGCGGGCGCCGGCGACATGCTCAGCGGGCTGGGGCGCGCCACGATCTGGAACCAGACGATCCCCGAGGGGCTGCGGGGGCGGCTCGCCGGCATCGAGGTGCTCTCGTACAGCGTCGGCCCGCAGCTCGGCCAGGTACGGGCGGGCACCATGGCCGGCTGGACCGGTACCCGGACCGCCTTCTGGAGCGGCGGTCTCGCCTGCGTGGCCTCGGTGGCCGTGCTCGCGGCGCTGCTGCCGAAGCTGATCTCGTACGACGCGGACACCGACGAGGACGCGCTGCGCCGCCGTGCCGCTCGGGAGACCGAGGGCAAGGCGGGTGCCGCGGCCGCGGCACCGTAGGCGGCGGGTCGGCCCGGGTCAGCGCGCCGGGTACGTCAGGCCGTGGCCCAGGGGGAACAGCGGCGGTACGGGGACGGGCAGCCGGCCCCGGGCCGCGGCCGCGCCGGTGAGGACGCGGGCGGCGGCGCGCAGTTCGGTGTCGGACCAGGAGTAGGCCGCCAGGCTCGCCGCCACTCCGTCGAGGTGGGCGATGTCGTACGGGTTGCGCAGGGCCAGCGTGATGACGGGGATGCCGGTCGCGACGAGGCGGGCGACCAGTGCGCGCTGGTCGTCCGCCTCCGTGACGTCGTACGTGCACACCAGCAGCGCGTCGTGGCCCGCGGCGGCGGCCTCGGCGCGTTCGGCCCCCGCGGTGGAGGCGGTGAAGCCCAGAGCGGCGAGGGCCCCGGCGAGGACGGCGACGGGCGGCCCGGTGGTGCCCGTGGTCGAGGCCGGGGCCGCGCCGGTGACCAGGATCCGCGGGTGGGTGGCCGCGGACAGCGGCAGCAGGCCCGGATGTCCGGTCAGGACGGTGGTGGTGCGTTCGGCGATCCGGTCGGCCGCTGCCAGGTGGGCGGCGGTCCCGACGGCCGAGGGGTCCGTGCGCGTCGGCCCGAACAGCCCGAGCCGGTGCTTGAGGCGCAGGATCCGCAGCACGGACTCGTCGACGCGCGCTTCGGTGAGCCGGCCGCTCTCCACGGCCCGCATGACCGCCTGGTGGGCGCGGGGCAGCCGGGGCGGGTTGAGCAGCTGGTCGCAGCCGGCGAGCAGGGCCCGCACCGGGATCTCGTCGTCGTCGTACTTCTCGCGCACTCCGTCCATGCCGAGGGAGTCGGTGACCACGACCCCGCGGTGGCCGAGGCGTTCACGGAGCAGGCCGGTGACGATGCGGTGGGACAGGGTGGCCGGGTCGCCGGAGGGGTCGAGGGCGGGCACGACGACGTGGGCGGTCATCACCACGTCGGCGCCGGCCCCGACCGCGGCGGCGAACGGGGGTTCGTCGAGGGCTTCCCACTGGGCGCGCGTGCGGTCCAGGACGGGCAGGCCGGTGTGGCTGTCGGTGGCGGTGTCGCCGTGCCCGGGAAAGTGCTTGGCGGTGGCCGCGACGGACGCGGCCCGGTAGCCGCGGACCTGGGCGGCGACCAGGGCGGCGACGGCCCGCGGGTCGGAGCCGAAGGAGCGCACGCCGATGACGGGGTTGGCCGGGTTGGTGTTGACGTCGGCGACGGGTGCGTGGTTCTGCCGGATGCCCAGGGCCGCCAGCTCCGTGCCCGCGATGCGGGCCGCCCGCCGGGCGTCGGCGGGCGAACCGCCGGCTCCGAGGGCCATCGCCGAGGGCAGCAGGGTGGCGGGGCGGCCGATGCGGGCGACCGTGCCGTGCTCCTGGTCGATGGAGATCAGCACCGGGACCGGAACCGGCAGGGCCAGCGCCGCCCGCTGGATCCCGGCGGAGAGCGCGGCGACCTGGGCCGGGTCGCGGATGTTGCGGGTGTGGGCGAAGTAGACGATTCCGCCGACGTGGTGGCGGGCGATCAGCCCGGCGGCGTCCGCGACCCCGTGCAGCCTCCGGTTGGCCCGCTCGTCCACCGGGTCGGGAGCGTCCGCACGGTGCCCGTAGACGCGCACGACGAAGAGCTGGCCGACCTTCCGGGCCAGGTCCATGCCGTCGAGCAGACGGCGCAGGTGGCGCTCGTCGGGTGCGGAGCCGGTCACGGCCGCCGCGGTCCCGGCCGCGGCCGCCCCGTCGGTCATCGCCAGCGCGGTGCCCGTCAGGGCCGCGGACAGGAAGGCCCGGCGGGAGGGCGTACGGTGCGAAGGGCTCATGGTCCCGGAAGGTAGCCACCGCGCGCCGCCCCCGGCGGGTCCGCCACGCCGCCGCAGGCGGCGGGAAGCGGCCGGGGCGCGGCCCGCACGGTTACGGTCGCCCGGTGACGCCGACCCGCCGTGCAGCCCTGGCTCTGCTGGCCGCCGCCCTGCCCCCGACGGCGCGGGCGCCCGCTCCCCCGGCCCCGGCGTCGTTCCCGGTCCCGGTGCGCGTCGTCTCGTACAACATCCACGCGGGCGCCGGCGCCGACGGCGTCTTCGACCTGGACCGGCAGGCGGCGGCCCTGCGCGCGCTGCGCGCCGACGTGATCGGGCTGCAGGAGGTCGACGTCCGCTGGGGCGCCCGCAGCCGGTGGCTCGACCTGGCGGGCGAACTCGGCCGGAGGCTGGGCCTGCGCGCCTCGTTCGCCCCGGTGTACCGCATCGGCGGCCGGGCGTTCGGGGTGGCCGTACTGTCCCGGTTCCGCGTCCTGTCCTTCACGAACCACCGCATCACACGGCTCTCCACCCAGGCCCCGGGGCGGGCGCCGGCTCCCGCCCCCGGCTTCGGGGAGGCCGCCTTGGCGGTGGGCGGGGTACCGCTGCGCGTGTACGTCACCCACCTCGACTTCCGGCCCGAGCCCTCCGTACGGGCCGTGCAGGTGGCCGAGACCCTGGAGATCATGCGCGGCGCGCCGGGGCCGAAGATCCTGCTCGGGGATCTGAACGCGCCGCCCTCGGCGCCCGAGCTGGCCCCGCTGTGGCGCGAGCTGAGCGACGCGGACCCGGGCGGTGCCACGTATCCCGCGCGGGACCCGGTGAAGCGACTCGACTACGTGGCCGTGTCGGCGGGCGTACGGGTGCGGGCCGCGGGGGTGGGCGGCACCCTGGCCTCGGACCACCGTCCCGTCGTCGCGGACCTGCGGCTGGAGGTCCGGCCCCGCGAAGGGGTTCGGCCGGGGGCCGGTCGGCCGGCGCAGGACGTGTCGGCGGCGGGCCGCTGACCGGTGGTGAGGAACGCGGTGACCGTACGGTCGCCGCAGGCGTTGCCGTTGCCGAGGTAGACGCCGTGGCCGCCCTGCTCGACGGTGACCAGCCGGGCCCGCCCGCCCAGGGCCTCCCGCATCTTCAGGCCGCCGGAGTACGGGGTCGACGGATCGCGGCGGCTCTGGACCATGAGGATGTTGGACGGCCCCGCGCCGGTGATCCGGGTCGGCGCCTCCGCGGGGCGGCTCTTCCAGAAGGAGCAGGGCAGCACGTTCACCGGCATGCCCGCGGTGCGCGGGTGACGGGCGCGGTCCGCCTGGACCGCGCGCCGGTACGAGGCCATGGCCGAGGGCGGCCAGGCCACGTCGTTGCAGATCACTCCGACCACGACCGCGGCGTCCTCGTCGCGCAGCGGCCCCGCGAGCTCCGGCGGGAGCGCTGGGGTCCGCGCCGGGTCCCCGCGGTCGTGGACTCGCGCGGGGCCCGGTCCAGCGGGGCGGCGAGCGCGAGCACCAGCGGCCCGACCTCCTGTGCGGTCGGCGCCAGCCTCAGTCCGTCCCGGTCCCGGTCGGGGTGGGCGGCCCAGGCCGCGAAGTCGCGGAAGCGGTCCTCCGCGCCACGTAGCTCCCGTACGAGACTCCCCAGGCGGACAGCGTGCGCTCACCGAGCGCCTCCCGGGAACGGTCGATGTCGCGGACCTGGTTGGCGGTGGTGAGGCTGCGCAGCACGGCTCCGCCGTTCCGGGCGCAGGCCTCGGCGGTGCGGCGGGCACGGGCGGCGTTCTCGGCGATCTCGCCGTCGGGGCCGGGCCAGGACCGCAGGCTGGTCAGGTAGCGGTCCGCGGGGGCGAGGGCGCAGCTCGCGGTGGTGCTCCCGCCCACCCCGCGCGGGTCGAGGGCGACGAGGTCGTACGCCCCGCCCAGGGCCTCGCGCAGTGCCTCTGCCGGCCGCCGGGGTCGGAGCAGTCGAGGGGGACGGGCAGTTCGGCACACTCCTGCGTGGCGGGACCGCCCGGCCTGGCGCAGGGGTACCAGGTCAGTGCCGGTGCGGCCGTCCCGGTCCGGGCGGCCGCCGGGGCCGCGGCGGTCGCGGTCAGCGCGGTGGCCGCGGTGACGGCGGCGAGCGCGAGGATCAGGGTCTTGCGCGGGTAAGTCGTCATGGGGCAAGCCTTGTTGGCACCGCCCGCGGCACCCATCCGGCAGACCGGCCGGTGCCGGTGGGGCTATCCCGCCGTGCCCGGCTCCGGCTCACACCCCCCGGCCGGCACTCCCGGCCCGTACACCGCCTCCGCCGGCTCAGGGCAGCGGGACTCCCCTGGCCGTGACCCACAGCTCGTACCACTCCTCGTGCGTCAGGTCCGGCTCGCGGAGCGCCGCGTCCCGGCAGGCGCGGATCCGCTCGGGCCGGGCGGTGCCGATGACCGGGGCGATCCCGGCCGGGTGCCGGCTCAACCACCACAGCAGCACCGACTCGGGCGTCGTGTCCTTGCGCCGGGCGAGCTCGGCCAGGAGCTCCGCGGTGGCCCGTTCGGCGGCCGTCTGCTGGAGGCCGGTGAACCGCCCCTGCGCCAGCGCTCCCCAGGCCTGGAGCCGGATGCCGTGGTCGCGGCAGTGCTCCAGCGTGCCGTAGGGGAACCCGTTGTGCGTGGAGTCCGGGGTGTTGAGCAGCACCCCGGCCTCGACCCAGTCCCGGCTGTGCAGGCTCATCTCCAGCTGGTTCGCCACCAGCGGCACGTCGAGCCGGGACTGGAGCGAGGCGATCTGCGCGGCCCCCATGTTGGACACCCCGAAGTGCCGTACGAGGCCCTGCCGGTGCAGGGACATCAGTGCCGAGGCGATCTCGTCGGGGTCCGCGAGGGGGTCGGGGCGGTGCAGGAGGAGCACGTCGATGACATCGGTCCGCAGCCGGGCCAGGCTCTCCTCCACGCGCCGGACGACGCTCGGTCCGCGCAGGTCGTACAGGCCCGGGTGGTCCTTGGCGGCCGGCCGGATCCCGCATTTGGTCTGGAGGGTGACGCGCTCGCGCAGCCCCGGCGTCCGTGCGAGCACCTCGCCGAAGACGGCCTCGGCCTTGCCGCTCCGGTAGATGTCGGCGTGGTCGAAGGCGGTGATCCCGCTGTCCAGGGCCGCGTTGATCGCCGCCTCGGCGGCGTCGATGTCCGCCGGTCCGTACGGTCCGGGCTCCCAGCTCCCGCCCAGCCCCATGCACCCGTACAGCACCCGGTCACCGCTCATGCCCGCACCCTCCCTCGACACCAGGCCCCCACTCTATGGGGTGGCCGCCTCCCGGAATCCGGGCCCCGGCCCTGGCCCCGGCCCTGGACGGCACCATTCCGGTCCCGGCCGTTCCGGTCCCCCCGATGCACGGTCCGACCGGCCCGTACTCAATGATGGCGGGATGCACAGACACACCGGGACCGGGACGCTCCCTCGCTCGCGCCGCCTCGGCCGCGTGGCGACGGTCCTCGGTCTGCTGACCACCGCGGCCTGCACGTCCGCGCCCGGCTCCGCGGTGCCGTCGGCGCTCACCCCCGGGGCCACGCACGACACGGTGTCCGTGGCCACCTGGAACATGTGCGGTGTGGAGCAGTGGGGCTGTGAGGACAAGGGCGGCCCGGACGACAAGTTCCAGCAGCTGCGCGCCCTGGCCGAGGGGCGCGGGGTGCGCGTCATGCTCCTCCAGGAGGTCTGCTCCGATGACCTGCTGGCGGCCGCCCGGCGTCTGGGCAAGGACTGGCACAGCGAGTTCGACCCGTACGTCAGCGTGGACGAGGCGGGCCGCAGCGTGCCCGTCGGCTGTACGGGAGAGGGCCGGGGGCAGGCCGGTTCCGGCCTGCTGGCGGCGTCTCCGCTCACCGAGGTGCAGGCCGTGGCGACCCGGCAGCCGACCGCCGGCGTGCACCGGCGGTTCCTCTGCGCCCAGGTCCCGGCCCAGGGCGTACGGGTGTGCAACGGACACGTCGCGCTGCGCGGCACCGATACGGCGCACCCGGACCGGGAGTTCCGGGAGGACCATCTCCGCTCGCTCTTCGAGGCCGCGTCGGAGCGCGACCGCGACCGCACGGTCGTGGGCGGCGACTTCAACTCGTCGCCGCCGGTCGGCGGGAGCCCCACCGCCTGGCTGTGGCCGGCCGAGGCCTACACCACGTTCCAGGAGTGCGACCAGAAGGGCGCCTCCCGGGCGGGACGCCGCACCCACGAGGACGGGGCGAAGATCGACTACCTGTTCACGGCGCTGCCGCGCACCGGGTGCCAGGTCGTGGAGACCAAGGCCTCCGACCACCGGGCCCTGGTGATGCGGGTGAGCCGTCCCGCCCCGGCGGTCACGCAGTCCCCGGAGGTCCCGCAGGCCCCGGAGCTCAGTACCTCGTAGCGGTGTAACCGCCCTGCGTCGGCACGATGTAGGCGTTCATCAAGGCGAACGGGACGGAGGCCCAGGCGGAGGCGTTGCCCGCCGCGTCCACCGCCACGGCCTCGACCACGTGGTCGCCCTCGTTCCAGGCGAAGGCCGGATCCCAGGTCCAGGCACCGTCGGCCGTCACCTCGCAGGTCCCCAGGCCCGCGCCGCGCTCCTGGAAGTCCACCCGCACGGCCCCCGGGGCGAGGCCCGTGAAGCGCACCGCCGGACCCTGCACCTGCTGCCCGGGGACCGGGGAGGTGACGGACAGGACGGGCGGCTGGGCGGCCCCGGCGGGCTCGTCGGTGGCGGTGAACACCACTTCGGTGCGCCCCGAGTGGAAGTTGTCCGCGTCCACCCCGAAGAGCCGCACCACGTGCCGCCCCTTGGCCCAGGGCGTCTCCCGCTCCCAGATCCAGCTGCCGTCGGGGCCGACCGGCGGGGACGCCTGGAACTTGCCGTTCTCCCAGATGCTGACCCGCACCGCACCGGGGGCCGACCCCGCGAAGCGGATCGCCCGCGCCGGCAGCCGCTCGTCCGCCGCGGGCATCAGCACCACGGGCGCCGGGAAGTCGTCCCCGCGCACCTGTGAGGTCGCCGACAGGTACGCGTCGATCGCCGACGTATCGCGCTTCGGCTCCTCGAGGCCGTTGCGGACGGCCCCGATCCGGGGGGTGATCCCGTGCGAGACGAGGTTCAGCAGGCTCACCAGGGAAGGGATGTTCCGCGTGGTCACCTTGTCGTGGCCGGAGATCAGGGGAGAGTCGTTGAAGATGAAGTTGAAGTTCTCGTAGCCCTGGAACAGTCCGAGGAACGGCTCGATGTGGATCGGGTACTGCCGGTCCTGCGGCGAGGAGACGAGGTAGATGTTGGCGGCGCGGTTGGCGCTGCCGCGCACCACCTCGGGGAGGACCGAGTCGAGGAAGCGCACCTTGTCCTCCGTCACCTCCCCCATCATCGCGCGGGCGGCGTTCGCCATGGCACTGACGACGAACGTGCCGATCCGGAACTGGGGAGCGCTGGCGATGATGTTTCGGTAGCCGAACTTCAGCCCGAAGTGCAGCGCCGCGCTGCCGCCCTTGGAGCTGCCGAACATCGTGCACTGGTCCGGTGTCAGCGACAGGGCGTTCATGACGCGCGCGATCAGCCCGGCGACCGACTGCTCGATGCCGAAATCCATCCCCTTGCAGAGGTAGTAGCTGTTCGCACCGTCGAAGGAGTCGCGGATCCACAGGATGTTCGACCGCACGTTTTCGAGGATTCCGCCCCCCATCCCGTACTCGTCGGGCGCGTTGAGGTTGGCGAACACCACGACGAGGTGGCGGCTGCCGTTCTTGGCGTGGGAGAACCGGTACTCGACGGGAACCGGCCCGGAGGGGTCCACGCCCGTGATGACGCGGCGCTCGTTCTTCGCTGTGCTGGACATGCTCGGAATCCATTCTTGTGACCGGCCTGGCACGAACCCGCCCCGCGGATCAGTGCCTCGCGCCGGAGTAGCCGCCGGGCCCTTGCACCGGGTGCGAGCCGCCCACCGCGAACGGGACGGAGATCCAGGCGGAGGCGTTGCCCCCGGCGCCCACCGCGACGGCCTCCACGAAGTGCGGCCCCTCGTTCCAGGCCCAGTTCGACTCCCAGCTCCAGGTGCCGTCCGCCGCGACGGGGCAGGCGCCCAGGCTCATCCCGGCCTCCTGGAACTCCACCCGCACCGCGCCGGGGGCGAAGCCCGCGAACCGCGGTACCGGGCCCGGCACCTGCTGGTGGGCGCCCGGCGAGGTCACCGTCAGCGCCAGGGGCCGGGCGGGCGCGGCACCCGGATCGGGGGCGTCCACCGGGTCCACGACCGTGAAGACCACCTCGCTGCGCCCGGAGTGGAAGTTGTTCGCGTCCACCCCGAAGAGCCGCACCACGTGCCGCCCCTTGCCCCACGGCTTGTCCCGCAGCCAGCTCCAGCTGCCGTCGGGGGCGACGGCCGGGGAGCCCTGGAACTTCCCGTCCTCCCAGATGCTGACCCGCACCGCACGCGGGGCGGAGCCCACGAACCGGACGGCGTGCGCGGGCAGCCGCTGCTCGGCCGCGGGCATCAGCACCACGGGCGCCGGGAAGTCGTCCCCCCGCACCTGGGAGGTCGCCGACAGGTACGCCTCGATTCCGGAGGCGTCGCGCCCGGGCTCCTCGTAGCCGTAGCGGACACCGCCGATCACGGGGCTGATTCCGTCGACGAGGAGGTTCAACAGCCCCATGATGACGGGGACGTTGTGCGGCACCACCTGCGCGGAGCCGGTGACCAGGGTGGAGTCGTTGAAGACGAGGTTGAAGCGCTCGTAGCCCCGGAACAGTCCGAGGAACGGCTCCACCTGGCGCGCGTGCTCCTCGTCCTGGGGCGAGGAGACCAGGTAGATGTGGGCACCGGGGTTCGCCCGGCCGCGCACCAGGTCGGGGAGGAGCGAGTCGAGGAAGCGCACCTTGTCCTCCGTGACCTCCCCCATCATCGGCTGCGCCGCGCCCGGGAGGCTCTCCCTGACGTACGTCCCGATCAGGAACCGGGGCACGCTGGTCACGATGTTGCGGTAGCCGTACTTCAGGCCGAAGTAGAGGGCCGCGCTGCCGCCCTTGGAGCCGCCGATCACCGTGCACCGGTCCGGTGTCAGCGACAGGGCGTTCATGACGCGCGCGATCAGCCCGGCGACCGACTGCTCGATGCCGAAGTCCATCCCCTTGCACAGGTAGAAGCCGTTCGCACCGTCGAAGAGGTCGCGGATCCACAGGACGTTCGCCCGCACCTTGTCGAGGACCCCGCCCGACATCCCGTAGTCCTCGGGCGCGCCCGCGTTCGCGAAGACGACGACCAGGTGCCGGTTCCCGTTCCTGGCGTGGGAGAACCGGTACTCGACGGGGACCGGCCCGGAAGCGTCCACGCCCGTGACGGTGCGACGCGCGTTCTGGGCTGCGTTAGACATGCTCGGAATCCATCCTTCTCACCGTCTGCCGCGGCATCTGGCCCAGGGTGCCCGCGTTCCAGGGGCCCGGCTGGACCGGGACGCCGGCGGGGGCCGCGCCGACGGCCGGCGCCTGCGCCCGGGCGGGGTCGAGGTCTCCGCCGGCGATCAGGATGCGGTCGGCCAGCCTGGCCGAGGCGTAGCCGTCGTCGAGGTCGCAGAACTCCTGCTGGAACCAGCGGTAGCGGGCCGCGTAGCCCTGCTGGATGCGGTCGATGTTGCGGATGGCACCGACCAGTTCCGGGGAGTTGTACAGCAGGGGACCGGGCGCGGACTGCTCGAAGTCGAAGTAGAACCCGCGCAGCGTGTCCCGGTAGTGATCGAGGTCGTACGTGAAGAAGAGGATCGGCCGCCCGGTGTTGACGAAGTCGAACATCAGGGAGGAGTAGTCCGTGATCATCACGTCGGTGATCAGGGAGAGGTCCGCCATGTCCGGGTAGTCGGACACGTCGAAGACGAACCCGTCACCGGCGCCGGGCACCGGGTCCACCACGTTGGGGTGGCGGCGCACCAGCAGGACGTGGTCGTGGCCCAGCTGCGCCCGGGCGTCCTCCAGGTCGATGCGGAAGTCGAGCTTGTACTTGCCCGGGGCGTAGAACTGGTCGTCGCGCCAGGTCGGTGCGTACATGACGACGCGCTTGCCGGGCGGGAGGCCGATGCGGCGGCGCACCTCCGCCGCCCGGTGCCCCGAGTCCGCGCGGCGCAGGACGTCGTTGCGCGGGTAGCCGCTCTCGACCATCTCGCCGGGGAACTGGAAGGCGCGCTGGAGGATGGGGGTGCTGAAGCTGTTCGGGGACGCCAGCATGTCCCAGTTCCGCACCTCCTTCTCGACGCGCTCCAGGTACCGCTTGTCCGCGAAGTGCACGGCTTCGATGTCGTGCCCGATCTTCTTGAGCGGCGTGCCGTGCCAGGTCTGCACGACGACCTGCCCGTCGCGCTTCTGGAACCAGTCGGGCAGATGGTTGTTGGCGACGACGTACCGGGACCGGGCCATGGCCGCGTACCAGTCGGGGGACCACATGCGGACCGCGCGGGCGGTCGGGGGAACGGCGACCTGGTCGTCGCGCACGACCCACAGGTGCTCGAGGTCGACGCCCCGGCGGACCAGCTCCTCGTGCAGGGCGCGCGGGCTGTCGGAGTACTGGGTGCCCTTGAAGGCGTCGAACAGCACCGCCTGCCTGAGCGGCTTGCGCCGGGCGTCGGGATAGGCCTTGGTGCGCAGCAGCTTCTGGCGGTAGGGGCCGCGGGCCTCGTCGGGCATCGCCGAGTGGACCAGGAGGGAGAGCCGGTCGTACGCCTCCGCCTGCATCTCGTAGCGGCGCTCGTCGGCGGTCAGCTCGCTGGGGAACGTGGGGATGAGTTCCTGGGCCATCTTGACCATGAGGTCGCCGGACCGGTTCTCCGGGGTGACCGCGGAGGGGTCCTGGCGGCGCAGGAAGAAGTCCCAGCGGCCGGAGGCCAGCGGGACGTCGCCGGCCAGGGTGCGCATGGCGGCGGGCGTCAGGACGAAGCGGAACTCCTGCCCCTGCCAGGTGATGGGGACGACGCGCTCGGCGCCGTGGGCGCGGGAGCGGACGACGATGTGGGCCGCGGCGTACTCGGACGCGCCGAGCATGTCCTCGGCCGCGTAGCCGACGACGATCTCCGCCGAGCCGTCCTCGCGCCAGGTGACGGAGCGGGCGAGCGGCAGGGTGTCCCGCTCGAACAGCACCACGTAGCCGGAGCCGTTGCGGTGCACGACGACCTCGCGGTCCGCGTTCGGCGTCTGGAGCCCGGCCGGAAGGCGGTAGTGGCCGTCGGCGGCCTCCTCCGCCATCACCGGGTAGATGGCCGCCTTGCGGCCCTCCACGTGGAGGGTGGTCTTCCAGCCGTTGGCGCCGGTGTTCCAGGTCTGCGGGACCCCGTCGCCGGAGTTCGTGCGGTGGCCGGGTACGAGCGCCTTGACGGGGATGCGGGTCACGAAGGTGTACCAGCCCTCGCCGCCCGGCTTGAAGTGCACCCAGGAGTCGTGACGGCCCGCGCCGCCCATGCTGGTCACCCGGAACTTGCCCCAGTCGGGCAGCTTGGGTCCGAGGTAGACGCCGCCGAGTTCGATGGCGTCGCCGACGATCCGGTGCCGGGTGATGCGGCAACGGACGATCTCCACGCGGAGCTTGAGCTTGCCCTGGAGGAACAGCGGTACGACGCGGGTGTTCTTCTCGACGTACCGGTAGGGCGGGTTGGCTGCGGTGCCCGCGCCGCCGCGCGCGATCCCCTTGTAGCGGAACAGACCCCGGCTCAGCACGCCGGCGGCCACGTCCCAAGTCCCCTCGACCCACTTGCCCTTGCGCTTGAGTCGGGAGGCGTCGAAGCCGACCTGGAACCCGGACCAGTCGTAGCAGTAGCGGTTCTGGTTGGAGTGCTCGGTGGCCGTCGGGTAGTACGTGGTCTTCGCCTTCGCGACGACGACCCGGCCCTGCTTCTTGTTGCGCAGCGCGATGGCCTTCATCGACATGTGCCGCTTGTGGACGTTGATGAAGCGGACGTAGGCGGATCCTTCGAGGGACAGCTGTCCGGAGTCGTCCCAGCGCGCGCTGGTCAGCGAGCCGTGCAGCGACAGTTCCTTGTCGAGCCGGTAGGCGCTCTTGTCGAGGCCTATCGACCGGTCCCCGAGATAGGGGTAGTTGAGGTACCGGTGCAGGCGTCGCTGGACGGGCAGCGGGCCGCCCTTGCGCTCGAACTCGACGACGTCGAGCAGTTCCTTCAGACGGCCTTCGCGCACCAGCAGCCATTTCACGCGGGCGTCGGCGGGGAGTTCGCCGATGATGTCCTCGTCGGCCTCGTCGAGGAACTCGTTCGCCCAGTGCATGAAGGCGTCCCGGTATTGCGCGTCGGCGTCCGGAAGCACCTTCAGATGCAGCATCAGGTCCGACTTCAGGCAGGCGAGGTCGTACTTGCGCTTGTGCTCGCTGTACGACCGGGCGCGGTGTCCGGCGAGGAACCGGCTGACCGACTGCACGGCGGCGACGCGGTCCTGCAGATTGCTGAATTCGGTGTGCCGCTGGGTGATGGAGGGTGCGGCGCCTCCCTCACGCCGGCGCCAGAAATAGACGATATCCGTGAGGATGTCCACTTTGGTCGCGCGGAAATGCGCGAACATGTTGACCCAGGAGTCCTCGTACATGACCCCCTCGGGGAAGGCTATGTAGTGGTAGTCCCAGAAGGAGCGCCGGAACAGCTTGTTCCAGACGGTCCGGTCGTAGATGAGCTCCGGCACCTTGGTGATGTGGGTGCCGCGCTTGCTGCGCTGCATGGGCGCCTTGTGCAGCGGGGACTGCCACTTCTTGGTGGAGTTCATCATCTGCACGTTGCCCGACACGAAGTCGGAACCCGATGCGTCGAGGGTGCGGACGAGCAGCTCGTAGGCGTACTCGGGTATGACGTCGTCCCCGTCGACGAACGCCAGGAACTCCGCCTCGGGATGAGCGGCACGAATGCCGACATTGCGGGCGTGTCCCGGCCCCATCGGCTCCTGGCGCAGCAGCCTGAACCGGGAGTCCCGGCGGGCGAAATCGGCGGCGATCGCGGTCGAGGAGTCGGTCGAGCCGTCGTCGACCATGACGACCTCGAGGTCGGGGAACGTCTGCCGGGCTATCGACTCCAGGCACTCCTCGAGGTAGATCTCGACGTCCTGGAAGGGAACGACAACACTCAGGCGGGGCGTACCGGCCACTCAGAAAACTCCTCGATTGCCACTCTTCTCGGGGCGCTGGGCTCTTCGCCGTGACGTAGGGCCGGATCCGCCCCCGACTCCGACCACCGCCGCCCCGCCCCTCGCCTCGCCCGTCCGGCCCGGTTCCTGGCCGCACACTTATGCGACCCTCACAGGGCGTGTGCAGCCTAGGCCAATCGTTTGACGCCGAGCAAGTATTCGGAAACTCCCCGGCCACACAAGGTTTCGCATGTGTTAATGAGCAACTACATCCCGGCTCCAGCGGGCTCGCCAACTGCGCAGTTGGGCGGGAGAAATACCGGAATGACCAATTCACCCCACGGGGCAGGATGACTCGGTGATGAAGGTCACCCGACGCGGCGCCAGGCGCCGAACGCGAGCCCCTCCGCCATGAGATCCTGCCGGGCGATCCTCAGCCCGCCATCCGTGTCGATCATCGCGATCGTGACCGAGCCGCGGGCATCGAGGGCCATGGCCGGGAGCCCCGCACACCGGTCCCCCACCGGGGCCCACCAGGCGCCGTACTGCTCACCCTGCGTGGGATAGGCGGCGATCTCCGGGTGTCCCCCGGCGCCGCGCTGGAGCAGGATTGTGCAGTCGTAGCCGTTGACGGGCGTACGGACGGCGCCGACCGGGCCGACCCCGCCCGCGCCGCCCAGGGACATGAACCCGCCCGTCGTCACCGCGCCGGTCTCCGGCGGCCGGCACGCGACGACGGTTCCGTCCGCCGGGGCGCGCCAGAAGTGGGTGGCGACACCGGGGCTCGTCTCGACCGAGCTGTACGTGCCCTCGACGGCTTCGGCCTCCATCCGGCCCAGCCAGGCGAAGGCCCCGTTTCCCGGCTTCTCCTGGCCCAGTTGCACGGCGCCGCCGCGGAAGGGGGCGAGGAAGCCGACGCGGCCCCCGGTCCGGACGGTGGGCACGACGGCCCCGCGCACCCACTGGAGCTCGTGGTCGGCCCACGCCGCCCACGATCCGTCGGTCTGCTGGGTCCGGGCGCGGACCCCCACTCCGAAACGGGTGACGAAGTAGTGGAGGGTGCCGGCTCCGTCGGCGAGGACGACGGGGGCGCCCGGGGCGGGCGCCGAGGCGTCGCCCGGAGGGAAGGGGTTGCCCATGACGCGCCAGTCGCTCAGCGGACGACTTGTCTGATATTGGGCGGCCATGACGAATTCGCGGCCTTCCGGCGCCCCGTCGCGGTGGCGGGTGGCGGCGAACCAGACGAATCCACTGGAGTCCTGGGTGAGGGTGAACCGTCCGGTCCAGCCCGCCACGGGGAACAGGTCGGGCCCCTGCCAGACGTCCGAGCCGGGGGCCGACTCGGTCCAGCGCACCAGGCCCTCGGCGCAGCTCGCGTAGGCGGTCAGCCGGCCGTCGCGGCCCAGGCGCAGCCAGCCCGGGGCGCCGTGTCCGGCGTCGGCCGCCGCGGCGATCTCGGAGCCCGGGACCACGGGCTCCCCGGAGGCGGCTCCCAGGTCGGTTTCCGCACGTCCGCGTCGCGCCATGTGCTGCCCACTCCTGACCGATATCGTCCCGTATGTCCGGCCTGGTCCGGCGGGCCGTGGGACAATTTACGGCAGCGCGGCAACCTGTCGATGCCGGGGTCGGGTCCTCCCGACGGCTCCGGCATCCGTGCAACCTAGCCTGATCGGAGCCCCTCCACCACCGGACCCCGGGCGTGCTCCGGAGGGGCGGAGGCAGATAGTCCGGATAGCCCCGATGGTCAGGAATGGACCTGCTCCGGCCGGGTATCGGCGCACCGTGCGACCCGCTCCGCCGTACCCCGCGTACTACCCCGGGAGTACGCCGCGAACGCTACGCCGGGGTGACGCGGGTGACGCCGGGTGCGCACTAGCGTGGTCGTATGGACGAGCAGCGTGAGCGCCCGGGTCCTCCGTGGCGGCGATGGATGGAGCGGACCGGGCGGGGCCCGGCCTGGCGCTCGGTGCTGCTCGTCGCGGTCTTCGCGCAGGTCGCCTCGGGCTGGGCCGCGAGGGAGCAGACCGGGCGGGTGGGGCTGGACGCCTTCGCGCGGCTCCTGCTGCTGCTCGGGCCGGCGCTGCTGCTGGCCCGGCACCGACACCCGGTGGCCGTGGCGTACGGGGTCAGCGCCGTCACCCTGGTGTACGTGGGCGCCGGATACCCCTACGGCCCGGTGTTCCTCAGCATGGCCCTGGCCTGTTTCGCCGCCGTCGTCGCCGGGCACCGCAGAGCCGCCTGGGGGGCCGTGGGGCTGCTGTGGGCCGGGCACCTGCTCATCGCCCACTGGCTGTACCGGTGGCTCCCGCCGCCCGGGGACGGTCCGGCGCCCTGGGGGCAGGAGCTGGTGATCACCGCATGGGTGCTCGCGATGCTGGCCCTCGCCGAGCTGACCCGCCTGCGGCGGGAGCAGTGGGCCCGCGAGCGGGCCGAGCGGGCCGTGGCCGAGCGGCGCCGGGTGAACGAGGAGCGGCTGCGCATCGCCCGCGAGCTGCACGACGTACTGGCCCACAGCATCTCGGTGATCAACGTGCAGGCGGGCGTCGGGCTGGCCCTGCTCGACACCGACCCCGAGCAGGCCCGTACGGCCCTGACCACCATCAAGGCCGCCAGCAAGGAGGCCCTGGGCGAGGTCCGGCAGGTTCTGGACACCCTGCGCACCCCCGGTGACGCGCCCCGCGCACCCGCACCCGGCCTCGACCGCACGTCCGAGCTCGTCGAGCAGGCCGCGGCGGCCGGGCTCGTGGCGGACGTGGCGGCGGAGGGGACGGCGCGGGCGCTGCCGCCCGGCGTGGACCTGGCCGCCTTCCGGATCCTCCAGGAGGCACTGACCAACGTCGTGCGGCACTCGGGCGCGCGCACCGCGCGCGTCCGCCTCATATGGCGGCCGCGCGCCCTGGAACTGCGCGTGGACGACGACGGTCCGGCCACCGGGGACGGCGCGGGCGGCAGTGGGAACGGCCTCGTGGGCATGCGGGAGCGGGCCGCCGCCCTGGGGGGCACCATCGAGGCCGGCCCGCGGCCCGAGGGGGGATTCCGGGTGGTCGCGACACTGCCGCTGAAGGCCGCCACGTCCCAGGAGGACCCGTGATCCGTGTACTGCTCGCCGACGACCAGCTCCTCGTCCGGGCAGGGTTCCGGGCGCTGCTCTCCGCTCAGCCGGACATCGAGGTGGCCGGTGAGGCGGCCGACGGGGACGAGGCCGTGCGCCGGGTGCGGGAGCTGCGCCCCGACGTCGTGCTCATGGACATCCGGATGCCGGTGCTGGACGGGCTCGCCGCCACCCGGCTGATCACCGGAGACCCGGAGCTGGCCGCCGTCAGGGTGGTCATGCTCACCACCTTCGAGCTCGACGAGTACGTCTTCGAGGCCATCCGCTCGGGTGCCTCGGGCTTCCTCGTCAAGGACACCGAGCCCGCGGAACTGCTGCGCGCGGTCCGGGCGGTGGTGAACGGCGACGCGCTGCTGTCCCCGGGTGTGACCCGTCGTCTGATCGCGGAGTTCGCGGCCCGCTCGAAGCGGCCCGCGGCCGCCGCGGACCTGGACCGGCTCACGGACCGGGAGCGGGAGGTGATGGCGCTGGTGGGCATGGGCCTGTCCAACGAGGAGATCGCCCGCCGGCTGGTCGTCAGCCCGCTCACCGCGAAGACCCACGTCAGCCGGACCATGGTGAAGCTCGGCGCCCGCGACCGGGCCCAGCTGGTGGTCCTGGCCTACGAGTCGGGGCTGGTACGGCCGGGCTGGCTCGGCTGACACCGGGCCCCGGCCCGCGGCCCCTACTCCCCCGGTCGTAGGCGGGGTGCCGCCGGCCGTACGACGCCACGGGGCCCCTCCCGGAGCCAGTCTCGGAGTGAGACGAGACACCCGAACCTCCGAGGAGACGAACCGAGATGAACACCCTGACCACCCTCGCGTACGACGGCCCCGCCCCGTGGATCCTGCTCTTCCCGCTGATCTGGGCGGCGGTCGCGGTCGCCGCCGTCACCCTGCTGCGCCGCACCGTGTGGCGCGGGCGCCGCGGGCCGTGGCAGGCCCGCGGGGCGGCCTACGGCGAGCAGTCGCCGATCGGGATCCTGGGACGGCGCTTCGCGTCCGGCGAGATCGACGAGGACGAGTACTGGCGCCGGCTGTCCGTACTGGACGAGCAGTTCGGCCCCGCCGCCAAGGGCCGGGCGAGCTGAGCACCGTCAGCCGTCAGCCCTCCGCCGGCGGCCGTCAGCCCTCCGCCGGCGGCCGTCACCCCCGCCCGGGCTCGCCCGCCCCGCGGCCGCAGGCGTCGGCCAGGCGGGCGAGCGTGGTGCGCATCCCGGCCCGGTTGACCGCGACGCGGCGCTCCGGGCCGGTTCCCGCGAAGACCGCGCCGAGGGCTTCGGCCAGCCGGCCGCCGCGGCCGCCGCGCAGGTCCTGCCAGCTCTCGGTGACCCGGGTGCCTGCGCCCTCCGGTTCGAACCGGTAGCCCCAGCGGGCCAGCGGCAGGCCGAAGACGCCGACGTCGAAGGCGAACTCTCCCTCCCCCTGCGGCGCTTGCGGTGCCCGCAGGGTGGTGACGCGCCCGGTCGTGAACCAGACGAACGGCCCCCGCCGGTTGAATCCGACGAACCGGCTGCCGTGCCGGGCCGGCGGCCGCGGCACCCAGACCCGCCGGCACTCCGGGCTCCAACGGCCCATGTTCCGCAGGTCGGACACCAGCCGGTGGACGTCCGCCGGGGCGGCGTCCACCACGACGTGCTCCTCCAGGCGCCGTTGGCGCTCCCCCACGAAGGGCTCCCTTCCGCTCCGGGCCGCCCGCATCGTCGGGAGGGACGGCATGCACGGGAGTGTAGGCACACCCGCGCGCATCCGTACCCGGCGGTCAGGAAGGGGGTTTCGGCGGCGCGGCACCGTACCGGGTCACGGCAGGTCGCCGGTCGGCGGATCGGCGGCGTACACGTGGGGATCGTCGGAGTCCCACTCCAGGAGCTCGGAGCCGCCGAGGACCACGTCGTCGGGGTCGGGCATCCCGGCCCGCCGGAGGAACTCGATGACGTCCTCGTCCGAGCGGGCCACACCGAGGGACTCCTCGGCGCCCGCAGTCCGCAGCGTGACCTGCCGGCCTCCCGACGGGAAGATCCGGTGGACGACGACCGGTGCGCGGTGCATGTCTCCAGCCTCTCCCGCCCGGCCGGGCACGGCACCCCGAGGGGATCCGCTCAGGGGGTGCGGGCCGCGACGGCGCGCGGGACGCGGCGGGCCGAGGGCGCGGGGTAGGTCGCCTCCTCCGCCCGCAGCACGTCCTCCACCTCCGCCTTGAAGGCGGGCGCGAAGAGGCCGACGTCCAGCAGCAGCCGCAGCCCCTTCAGGGTCGGTTCGAGCAGCGGCCGGGCCATCCGGGAGCCGCCTCCGGCGACGGCCGCGAAGCCCGCCCGGGCCGCCTGCTCCCGCCCGGCCGCCCGCTCGTCGAGGCCCGCCGTCGCGAAACCGGCGAGCACGGCGAGTTCGGTGAGGAACCTGCGGGCCCCTAGGGCCATCTCCTCGGCCCCCTGGAGCGTCTGGACGGAGCCGCCCGCCACCGTGAAGTCGTCACCGGTCCGCTTGGGGCCCCGCGCCTCGTACACGGCGAGCGACTCCTCGAAGAGCCGGCCCGCCTCGTCGACCGCCTTCATCGCCGCCACCAGCTGGTCGATGCCGATCTCGCGCTCCACGCTGCCTCCTGGTCCGGAACTGTGCTGCACAGACCGTAGGAGCCGAAGCCCTCGCTGCGGAACACCTGTGCCGGAGAGAAACGGGGAAGTCACCGGACCGTCACCACCCCGCGCCGGTTCCCCGGGGCCGGGCCGCGGACGGCGTGCTCCGCGAACAGCCCCCCGCCCGGCCCCGGGACGGGGATACTCGGACGCGTGGAACTGCACATCGATCACCGCTGGCTGCTGGAGCGGCAGGAGTCGCTGTTCAAGGACGTGGCGGTGGCCGACCACTCCGCGCTGGTCGCCGCCGTCGCCCGGCACCGGGTGAACACTCCCAGCCTGGACGTGGACGACCCCGACGCGTACTGGCGCGCGGCCGCCCTGCTCGAGGCGATCGTCCTGCTGCGCCCGCTCCCCGACTCCAACGAGTTCTTCGGCTACGGGGTGGCCGTCGCCTACATCGAGGCGTCCGGCAAAACGGTGGACGCCCCGTACGAGCGGTGGCGCGAGCTCATCACCGACATCCGGCTGCTCCGCGTCACCGTCTTCGACGTGGCCGCGCGGCTCCGTTCCTGGCGGCCGGCCTAGACCGCCCGGTCCGTGCCGGGACCGCGGTCAGCGCCTGCGCTGTGCGGGGGTGCCCACCAGCAGGGCGTCGGAGACCAGGCGCGCGCCGCGGGACAGACGGCCCAGCTGTTCGAGCTCGACGGCGTACATCCGGATCGTGTTCTCGATGACCGCCTCGCCGACGCCCAGCACGGGCAGCTCGGCCCGGCTGGTCTGGAGGGCCACCCGGACCGCGCGCATCTCGTGCTGGAGCTGGAGCTGGACGTGCCGGGCCAGCAGGGCGTGGTGGCGGGTCAGGGTCAGGTAGCTGCCGTAGCGGGCGGGGAGCAGGTCCCGCAGCCAGCGCGTGGCCGAGCGTTCCCAGTCGTGGGTACCGGGCGCCTTGACCTGCAGGGGCCAGTCCGGGCTGCGCGTGATGGTGGCCGTCAGGGGCATTCTCGTCACTTCCGAGGGGTGTCGAACTCTGATCGAGACGTTGCTGAGGGGCGGCCCCGGCCCAGGGGTTGGCCGGGGCCGCCATGGGCGCTCTGCGGGATCCGAAGGCCTGGACTCGACGCGTGCCACGACGTGAGGAGGTCGTCGTGCCGCGCGTGCGTTCAGGAGGGGGTCCTCCTCCTTGGCATCTGGTGGATCCGGAGCGCCGCCGTCAGTAAACATATATACCGTCGAGTAGGCAAGGGTATGAAAAATTTCATGCATCCCGCGGACTGAATATCCCCTGGTCAGAATCCGGGTCAAATCCGACCTGACCAGCTCTTACAGGAAGAATCCATGCTGGTCGGCAACGTGCTCGTAGTCCTCCAGGCGTGCCTGGGTTCGCTCGGGATCGGCGTCCGCCATCGCCTGGAGCAGGGCCGCGGAGAGCATCCCGGGGGCCGCGTACGAGTCGAACACCAGCCGCGAGCCGGTTCCGGCCTTCAGCGTCACGTCCGCCTCGTCCACCAGCGGTCCGAGGGTCGGATCGGTGATCAGGACGACGCGCAGCCCCGTGCTGCGGGCGGCCCGGACGGCGGCCAGGGTCTCCCTGGCGTGCCGCGGCATGGCGAAGGCCAGCACCCAGGTCCCGCCGGCCGCCTTGGACTGCAGCAGCGCGTCGTAGGCCACGCTGCCGCCGCGGGTCACCAGCCGGACGTCGGGGTGGATGCGCCGGGCCGCGTACGCGAAGTACTCGGCCAGGGACACCGAGAT
Organism: Streptomyces sp. IBSNAI002; assembly: GCF_052244475.1. Lineage (NCBI taxonomy): Bacteria > Bacillati > Actinomycetota > Actinomycetes > Kitasatosporales > Streptomycetaceae > Streptomyces > Streptomyces sp. IBSNAI002. The sequence continues at coordinate 694,057 of NZ_JBQPXG010000002.1, forward strand.
CCGCAGTCCGAGCACGGTCAGCGGTACCGAGGCGGCCAGTTCGCGGCCGATGTCCAGCACCTGGTTGGTGTCCGCGAGCAGCCGGCGCACGTTCTCGAGGTTCTCGATCTCGGCGTCCACGGCGGCCTGAAGCTCGTTGCGGCGGATCTCCTCGCGGGTGTCCGGGGAGCCGGCGACGGCGCTGAGCGCGATGGGCTGGAGCACGTCGCGCAGGGCGGGGTAGCCGCTGAACCCGAGGGAGGAGGCGAAGCGGGTCACGGAGGGCTGGCTGACACCGACCCGCTCCGCGAGCTCGGTGATCGACAGGAAGGCGGCCTCGGTGAGGTGGTCGATCAGGTACTGGGCGATCCGGCGCTGGCCCGGGGAGAGGCGCCGGCCGTCGAAGAGCGCGAGGAGCCGGTCGGCCGGGGCGCGGAATTCCTCCGACGACTGCCCGCTCGGCTTGATCGCCGCCGCCTGAGCGCGTGCCTGCTGCCCCGATGACACCGGAAGGGCCTCCTTGACTATGTCACTCACGCTCAAACATAGCTCACGCCCCGTGGCCGACGAAGATCGGTCCAAGGCGCGGGCACCGCACGCGGCGGGACCCGCACACGCCGGTGTGCGGGTCCCGTCCGGGCCGCTCGGGTCACTGCGCGGCGGCCTTCTCCCAGCGGTAGAACTCGTGGGCCATCGCGTCCTTCGGACTGCGCCACGTGGCGGGGTTGTGCGGGCTGATGTAGGCGGTGAGGCTCTCGCTGAGCTGCCGGAACTCCGGGTGCTCGGTGACCTGGGCGATGGCGGGGCCCGGTGGCCGGTCCGCCTCGATCAGGTGCATGTACACATCGCCGAACTGGAACAGGCTGCGGCGCGTGACTCCGACCAGCTGCGGCAGTTCACCCGCGTCCGAACCGGCGAACAACTCGGCGATGTCGGGGGCCGATCCGGGCGCCATGCGGGCGACGATGAGTGCGCGGTGCGACTGGTTCATCGGGGGTACCCACCCTTCGTTTCAGAAGCGGCTGGCGGCGGGAGCGCGGTTCTCACGTTCGCGCTGCTCGATCTTCTCCCGGATGAGCGCCATCTGGATCGGGGAGTTGCGGTTGATGTTGTCGGTCATCCACGCGTCGTCGACCGGTGCGTCCGGCTTCATCGCGAAGTCCTGGGTCCACTTCATCCGCGTGCCGCCGGGCACCACGAAGTACTGCCAGTGGATGTCCATGTGCGCGAACGGTCCGGTCTCGACGCGCCGGGCCCGGACCGTGAGGCCCTCGCGGTCCACGGTCCGCTCCGACACCCAGCTCCACACCTTGCCGTTCTCGTCGGGGTGCATGGTCAGGCGGAAGCGGGTGGTGGCCCCCTTCTGCTCCAGGATCTCCAGCGAGGCGTACTCGCTGAAGAGGTGCGGCCAGCTGGGGAGGTCGTTGGTCATCTCCCAGACGACCTCCACGGGCGCGTTGACGGTGATCTCGTTCTCGGTGTGTCCTGGCATGTCAGGCTCCTGTCATCAGGCTGTTGTTGACGAGGTCGAGGAACTCGCCGGGGGTCTTGCAGCGGTCGGCGTCGGTGGGCAGGGCCCGCCCGCGCCGGTTCTCCAGCTCGCCGACGATGCCGAGCAGGCCCAGCGAGTCCAGGCCGTACTCGTCGAAGGCCGAGTCCGGACGGCTCGCCAGCTCGGTGGGGTCGACGGTGATGCCGGCGGTCTTCATCAGGGCCGCCAGCTCCTGCAGGGTCAGTCGGTCGGACATGGGTGGCTTCTCTCTTCCTACGGGGGGCCGCGCGCGGCTCGTGCCGGGCGCGGGCCCTGGGTGGACTGCACGGCCGTTACGGTGCCTTCGCGCCCTTGCGCAGGACGAGCGCGGAGTTCGAGCCCATCCGGCCGCGGCTCAGCACGAGCGCGGTGCGCAGGTCCGCGGAGCGGGCGCTGCCCGTCACGACGTCGAGGTCGTGGCACACGTCGAAGACGTTCGGGGTCGGCGGGACGACCCCGTGCTCCAGGGCCAGGACCGCGGCGGCCGTGTCGAGGGCGGGCGCCGCGCAGTACGCCCGGCCCGTACCGGTCTTCGGCGCCGTGACCGGCACCTGGTGCCCGCGGGCTCCGAGGGCGGCCGCGATCGCCGCCGCCTCGGCCGCGTCGGCCTGCGGCGTCCCGAGGGCGTCGGCGAAGACCACGTCGATCTCCTCCGGGGCGCATCCCGCTTCCCGGAGCGCGCCCCGGATCGCGTGGGTGAGGCCTTCACCGGCCTCGTCCGGCCGCCGGGTACCGCTGAAGGTGGCGGCGTGGCCGGCCAGGACGGCGCGTACCGTGGCGCCCCGGTCGAGGGCCGCGGCCTCGTCCTCGACGAGGAACATCGCGCCGCCCTCCGCGGGGACGTACCCGCAGGCCTTGGTGGTGAAGGGCCGGTAGGCGCGCTCGGGGTCGTCGCCGGTGCTCAGTCCCTCGTACTCCAGCTGGCAGACGATGGAGTACGGCGCGAGCGGCGCCTCCGTCGCCCCGACGAGCATCGCCCGGCTGCCCTGGCGGATGGCCCGGACGGCGTGTGCGAAGGCGTCGAGCCCGCCCGCCTCGTCGCTGGCGACGACCCCGCACGGCCCCTTGAGGCCGCGCCGGATGGAGATCTGGCCGGTGCTCGCGGCGTAGAACCAGGCGATCGACTGGTACGGGCCGACGTAGCGGGGGCCCTGGTCCCAGAGCCGCTGCAGTTCGCGCTGGCCGAACTCGCCGCCGCCGGATCCGGCGGCCGTGACCACCCCGACCGAGAAGGGGTCGGCCTCGTAGTCGGCCCGGCCGAGCCGGGCGTCCGCCAGGGCCAGGTCGGCCGCGGCGAGGGCGTGGTGGGTGAACCGGTCGGTCTGGACGAGGAAGCGCTCCTCGACCATCGCGCCCGGGTCGAAGCCCCGTACCTCGCCGGCGACGCGCAGCGGGAGGTGCTCGCAGCCCGCCCGGGTGACGCGGTCCAGCACGCACGCGCCGGACTGGGTGGCCTTCCAGAAGTCGTCGGCGCCGATGCCGTTCGGCGCGACGACCCCGATGCCCGTGATGACCGTACGGCGGGTCACGAGACCTCCTCCTTGGGCCGGGTCATGACCACGGCGGACTGGAATCCGCCGAAACCGCTGCCGACCGAGAGCACGCTGCGCAGCGTGCGGCCGCGGGCGGTGCGGGGTACGTAGTCCAGGTCGCACTCGGGGTCAGGCGTCTCGTAGTTCGCCGTGGGCGGTACCACCTGGTGGGTCATGGCGAGCACGCAGGCCGCCAGTTCGATCGCCCCGATGGCGCCGAGCGAGTGACCGACCATGGACTTGATGGAGGTCATCGGCGTCTTGTAGGCGTGGTCGCCCAGGACCCGCTTGACGGCCGCCGTCTCGTGGCGGTCGTTCTGCTTGGTGCCGGATCCGTGCGCGTTGACGTAGTCGATGTCCCGGGCGTCGATCCCGGCCTGGTCCAGGGCGGTCCGGATGGCGCGCGCCATCTCCAGGCCCTCCGCGGTCAGTCCCGTCATGTGGTGGGCGTTGCCGAAGGTGGCGTAGCCGCCGATCTCGCAGTAGACGTGCGCACCGCGGGCGCGGGCGTGTTCCAGCTCTTCCAGTACGAGGACGGCGCCGCCCTCGCCGAGGACGAACCCGTCCCGGTCGGCGTCGAACGGCCGCGAGGCGTGGGCCGGGTCGTCGTTGTTCGGCGAGGTCGCCTTGATGGCGTCGAAGCAGGCCACCGTGATCGGCGATATGGGCGAGTCCGAGGCCCCGGCGATGCACACGTCCATCCGGCCCTCGGCGATGGAGTGGACGGCGTACCCGATGGCGTCGAGTCCGGAGGTGCAGCCGGTGGACACCGTCTGCACCGGCCCGCGCGCACCCGTCTGTTCCGCGACGGCGGAGGCGAGGGTGGCGGGGGTGAAGGCCCGGTGCAGATGGGGCCCGGCGAACTTGTGGTCCACGTCCCACCAGGCGCCCGACTGGCTGACGGCGACGTAGTCGTGCTCCAGACGGGTGGTCCCGCCGACGGCGGTGCCCAGGGAGACGCCGGTGCGCCACGCCTCGTCCGTGGTGAGGTCGAGGCCCGCGTCGAGCAGGGCCTCGCGGGCGGCGACGAGGGCGAACTGGATGTACCGGTCCGCCCGGGCCGCCTCCCCTTCGGAGAGGCCGTGCGCGGCGGGGTCGAAGTCGACCTCGGCGGCTATCCGGGAGCGGAAGCCGGCCGGGTCGAACAGGGTGATGCCGCGGGTCGCCGTACGGCCGTTGGCGAGCAGGTCCCAGAAGGCCGAGACACCGATCCCGCCGGGCGCGACGACGCCGACCCCGGTGACCGCCACCCGGCGGCCGGTCACGAGACGGCTCCCGTGCGGTCCGGGGGCTGCTCCCAGGCGGTGCCCTCCGGGTTCGGGGCCGCCTCGGTGTCCACGTGGCCCAGTTCGGGGCGCGGGGCGAGCGGTCCCAGGTGGAAGACCATGCGGGCCTCGGTGTCCCCGACGTTGCGGAACCGGTGGCGCACGTTGAGCGGTACGAGCAGGCCCTGGTCGGTGCGCAGCGGGTGGGCCTCGCCGTCGAGGTCGACCTCCAGCCGGCCGGCGACCACGTACACGAACTCCTCGGAGTACGGGTGGTAGTGCTCGGCGATGGACTCCCCGGGGGCCATGACAGCCAGGCCCATGAAGCCGCTGGTGGAACCCACCGAGGTCGGGGTGAGCACGGCCCTCAGGTCGCCACCGCGCCGGCGGTTGGGCGGCGTCTCGCTGAGGTCGACGATGCGTGGACGCTGTCTGGTCATGGCGGGTTCCTCCTGGCGTATGGGGAGCCTGGACGGGCTGGGGTAGGGAGGCGGGGGGTCAGGACTGCGCGGGCGCCGAGCGGTCGGTGATCAGGTTCATCGTGTGGCGGGCGGCGCGGGTGCGCTCGGCGGGCGCGGCCGTCAGCCGGTCCAGTACGGCCGCCTTGCGCGGGCCGTGCACGCCCCGGATGGTGTCGGGCTCGGCGTCGAGCGGGCCGCGCACGTCGACGAGGCGGACCACGATGTCGTCGCGCTGGAAGATGCTGCTGCTCCGAACGGGGCTCTCCGGGCGGTGCGCGGCCGCCTCGTCCTGGCGGGAGAGGAAGCGGGCCAGGGCCTCGCCGCAGCCGGGCTTGGCCGGGTAGAAGAGCGCGTGGCGCGTGACCTCCTCGGCGGCCGGTTCCCCGGCGGCGACGTGGTGCACGGCGGGGAGCGCGGCCCGCATGAAGAACATGCGCGCGGACTCGGGGTCGTTCAGGTTCCGGTCCTGCTCCAGGTACGGGTTGATGGCCTCTTCGACGGCCCGCACCTCGGGCTGCTCGGAGACGTGCCGCAGGGCTGCCATCAGGTCGCCCTGGACCTCGACGGTCCGCACCACCCGGTTGCCGTGCATGAACAGGGAGGTCCGGCAGAGCCGGGTGTGGTCGTCCACCCGGGCGGCCGGGGAGGCGTAGCTGGAGAGGATGGACGCGACCTCCTTCTCGCTGCCCGGTTTGACGGTGAAGGTCAGGGCGTGGCGGACGATGCCGGCGCCGAGCCGGGGCACGGGCTGCAGCCGGACGCGGGCGGGCCGGGCGGCCTGGTCGTAGCTCCGGCCGGTCTCGCGCAGGACGGTGAACTTGAGCGGGCGCATGACCCGGGCGCAGGCGCCGAGCGGCTTGACCTGTTCGGCGTGGTGCTCGCTGTTGACCCATGCGAGGTACTGCGGTGCGCTCTCCCACTCGCTGGTGATGAGCCACTGGGAGGGGTTCTCGAAGGACTGGCACAGCTGGTCACTGATGTGGCCCGGGACCGACGCGATGTCGTGGCGGAGCTGTTCGTACGCCTCGAAGAACCGCTGTTGGGCCCCCTCGTGGAGGTCCATCAGCAGGACGACCCGGAGCATGGAGCCGTCGAAGGCTGACTGCGACACCCGTTCGGACAGGGTGGTTGTCATCTACTCACTCCTTCATGAGGGGGTGGAGATCCATCGCGTACGGACCCCTCGTCCGTCACCGGTGGCGTCCGCCCGGGCCGGCGGCCGCCTCGCTCGGGAACGGCGGGCCGGCGCATCTCAGGGGGAGCCGCTGTCGCTCATCGTCATCCCGGTTGGGACGTACCGCTACATGTCCGGATCAAGCGGGTGACAACCGGCGAATCAACCGGGCCTAATCGACGATCGGGGGCATAAAGAGTCCACTCCCCCACACAGAAAACAGGAGCCCGCAGCTGATGGAAGACAACGCCGATGTTCGCGTACCGGTTCTCGTCGTGGGCGGCTCCCTCGTGGGCCTGTCCACCTCGCTTTTCCTGAGCCGCCACGGAGTGAGGCACCTTCTGGTCGAGAAGCACTCCGGCACCTCCCCGCACCCGCGCGGCCGTGGCATCAACGCCCGGACGATGGAGCTCTTCCGCACCGCAGGGGCGGAGCGCGCGATCCGCCGGGCGGCGTCCGCGCTGGAGGGGATTCAGGGCATTCTGCAAGCCCGGTCACTGACCGGAGGCGACCACAACTGGCTGATCAAGTCGGTCGACCCGTCGGGGGCGCTGCGCAAGTTCAGCCCCACCGGCTGGTGCCTGTGCAGCCAGAACAACATCGAGCCGGTGCTGGCCGCGCAGAGCCGCGCGCAGGGCGCCGACATCCGGTTCTCGACCGAGCTGATGAACTTCGACCAGGACGAGACGGGGGTGACCGCCCTGGTGAAGAACCGCGAGACGGGTGAGCACACCACCGTGCGGGCCGATTTCGTGATCGCGGCCGACGGCCCGCGCAGCCCCGTACGTGAGCAGCTGGCCATCCCCCAGACGGGCAACGGCGAGCTGTTCCACAACGTCAGCGTGACCTTCCGCTCGGAGAGGCTCATCGAGGTGCTGGGCGACCTGCGCTTCATCGTCTGCTACCTGATGCGGCCGGGGGCGGACGGGGCGCTGCTGCCGGTGGACAACGAGACGCAGTGGGTCTTCCACGCGCCCTGGCACCCGGACCGGGGCGAGACCCTCGAGGACTTCACCGACCAGCGGTGCGTGGAGCAGATCCGCAACGCCATCGGCGTGCCCGACCTGGACGTGGAGATCGGCGGCAAGGCTCCCTGGCACGCGGCCGAACGGGTGGCGACGCGGTACTCGGTCGGCCGGGTGTTCCTGGCCGGGGACGCCGCCCACGAAATGTCACCGACCGGGGCCTTCGGCTCCAACACCGGCATCCAGGACGCGCACAACCTGGCCTGGAAGATCGCCGCGGTGCTGGACGGCTCGGCGGGCATCGGCCTGCTGGAGAGCTACGAGGCGGAGCGGCTGCCGGTGGCCAGGGCCACCAGCGAGCGGGCCTCGGCCCGTTCGGCGGAGCACAGCCACCCGGGCTACGCGCCCCCGCCCACGATGGGCGGCGGGCCCGGCAGCGGGATCCTGCCCACGGCGATGGGCTACTGCTACCCGCAGGGCGCGGTCGTCGGCGGCGACCCGGGCCGGCCGGTCATCCCCGAGGCCTTGCGCCTGATGGGTGACACCGGCACCCGGGCCCCGCACATGTGGCTGCTCAGGGCCGGCGAGCGGATCTCCTCGCTGGACCTGTACGAGCGCTCCTTCGTGCTGCTCAGCGGCGCGGGGACGCCATGGCGGAAGGCGGCCGAACGGGTGGCGGAGCAGCTCCCGGCCGTCCGGCTCGACGCCTACACCATCGGCTCGGGGCCGGACGCCGACCTGCTCCAGGAGACCGGTGCCGACTGGGCCGAGGTGCACGGGATGAGCCCCGACGGCGTGGTGCTCGTACGCCCGGACGGGTTCGTGGCATGGCGCTCGGAGGGCGCCGTCGCGGATCCCGCCGCGGCGCTGCGCGAGGTCCTCACGACGGTGCTGCGGCGGAGGTGACCCTTTCGCTTCCCTGTCCGCCGGCCGCGCGCCCGGCCGGCGGACGGGGTTCAGCGGCAGGCCCAGCAGCCTGCCCAGCAGCCGGCGTCCGAACGGGCGGCACGGCGCCGGCCGGTTCCGTGGCCGGCGCTCCGGCCGGGTTCCGGTCCGGCGCACTTCTCCGCGGCGCGGGCCAGGCTGGTGCGGCCCGCGTAGCAGGCGACCACGACGGCGATCGCCGCCAGTTCCTCGGGGTCCGCGTGGCCCCGCTCGACACGCAGCAGGCTCGATATCGGAACGTCGTTCGGCATCGGCACGGCCTCTCGTACGGGTGCTGTGCGCACGCCCCGCGACGGCCTGTCGTACGGACCGTCCCGGCACCGGCGCGGGCTGCGCTCGGGCGGCTCGGCGCGCCTCGCGGGCGTGATCCGTATGGTCTGCGTACTCCGCGCACTCTGCGTGTCGCGCGGTTGCGCACCGGCCGGCGGAGTCCTGTCGGGTCACCAGGACTCCTGACGCGACCGACGCTACAAGCGCGCGGCGGACCCGGCACGTTGGGCGGCCGGGGCCGCCCGGACGCGTCCGCGGCCGCATCTCGGCCGGCGGGCCGGCCGTGACCGGCCACGACGCCCTGCTCTGCCGGGGCTGCGCCGGACGGCTGTACGCCGTCTGCACCACCGACGCCGGCGGTGGCCGCAAGAGCCGCGGCACAGCGGTCGGCGAGTGGGAGGTCGACCACGAGATGCCGGTGCTGTGCCCGCTGTCCGGGCTGTTGCCGCTGACCGGGACGGCCGCGGCGGTCCACGACCTGCCCGGTGCGCGCGAGGTCCTCGGCCCGCCGGGCTGAGGCCCGGCGCCGAGGCGCGGCGGGGCGCGGCGGGTTGGGCCGAACGGGGGACGTTCCCGTCGGCGCGGCCCGCCGGCCGCGTTCAAGGGATGAACTCCGCCGGCCCGCAAGTCCTTTCCCGGTTCGATGTCTTGACGCCCGAAGGGGCGGGGAGCACAGTGTCGATCGGCGGGGTCTTGAGAGCGCTCTCAAAGCGAGCTCCCCCGACGGCGCGCCTCCCCGGCACTTCCCCGGCACTTCCCCGGCACTTCCCCGGCACTTCCCCGGCACTTCTTCCGGTTCTCCCGCAACGCGCCTCACGGCGTTCCAGAGAGGGCACCCATGCGTCAGACATCCGACAGGAAACGGCCGGTCGTCCGGCGGGCCGTCTTAGCCGCGCTCAGTACCGTCGCGGTGGTCGCGGCCGCCTCGGTGGCGGCCGTACTGCCCGCCGGCGCCACCGCGCCGCCCACCCCGGCCGGCTGGTCCCAGGTGTTCCTGGACGACTTCGACGGTCCTGCCGGCTCTGGCCTGGACACCGCCGACTGGCAGTACACCACCGGTACGGGCTACCCCGGCGGGCCGGCGCAGTTCGGCACCGGCGAGATAGAGACGATGACCTCCGACCCCGCCAACGTATCCCTCGACGGGGCGGGCAATCTGCGCATCACCCCGCGGCGGGACGCCGCCGGCAACTGGACCTCGGGGCGGGTGGAGACCCGGCGGTCGGACTTCCAGCCCCCGGCGGGCGGCACCCTGCGGGCCGAGGCCCGCATCCAGATGCCGAACGTCACGGGCCCCGCGGCCAAGGGCTACTGGCCGGCGTTCTGGATGCTCGGGGCCCCCTACCGGGGCAACTGGTGGAACTGGCCCGGCGTCGGCGAGATCGACATCCTGGAGAACGTGCAGGGCATCAACCAGGTCTGGGCGACCATGCACTGCGGCACCAGCCCGGGCGGCCCCTGCAACGAGAAGTCCGGCATCGGCGGGCAGCGCGTCTGCCCCGGCACCAGCTGCCAGGCCGGCTTCCACACGTACGCCGCGGAATGGGACCGCTCGACCGCGGTCGAGCAGGTGCGCTTCTACGTCGACGGCATCAGCTTCCACACCGTGCGGGCCGATCAGGTGGACGCCGCCACCTGGGCCAACGCCACGAACCACGGCTACTTCATCATCCTGAACGTCGCGATGGGCGGCGAGTTCCCGGCGGCCTTCGGCGGCGGACCCGACGCGGCGACCGAGCCCGGCCACCCCATGGTCGTCGACTACGTGTCCGTCCTCCGCTCGACCGGCGGTACGACACCGCCCACCACACCCCCTACCACGCCCCCCACCACCCCGCCGGCCGGCAACCGCGACGCCTACGCCCCGATCCAGGCCGAGTCGTACGACTCCCAGGCGGGCGTGGCGAGGGAGACCACCACGGACACCGGCGGCGGCCAGGACCTCACCACCCTCGGCAACGGCGACTGGGTCCTCTTCAAGGGGGTCAACTTCGGCCCGGCCGCCGCACGGCAGTTCCGCGGACGCGTCGCGTCCGGCGCGGCGGGCGGGGTCAGCGGCCTGGTCGAGGTACGGCTCGGCAGCCGCACCGCGGCCCCGGTCGGCAGCTTCTCCGTGGCGAACACCGGCGGCTGGCAGAGCTGGCGGACGGTACCGGCGAACATCGGCGCGGTCACGGGCACCCACGACGTGTACCTGACCTTCACCAGCGGCCAGGGAGCCGACTTCGTGAACCTCAACTGGTTCGATTTCGGCCACTGACCGGCCCGGACCGAGGAGAGCTCCCGTGAACTTCCCCCTTCCGCGGCGGATCCCGCTGCTCCTGCTCGCCGTCCTGCTGGCCCTGGCGGGATCCCCGGCCCTGGCCCCGGCGGCCGGGCCGGTCCCGGCCACCGCCACCACCGCCGCCGCTGCCGACTACACGCAGGGCGTCACACCCCTGGGCCCGGGCGCGGTCCGGATCCGGTTCAGGCCCGCCGCCCCCGCCGCCCTGGTCGACGTCCACTACCTGCCGGGCGGAGGCCTCGGCCAGCAGAACCTCCGGATGACGGACGACGCCGGAACCTGGGAGCGGACCGTCACCGGCCTCACCCCCGGCTCGGCCCTCCCGTACTGGTTCACGTACGAGAAGGGCGGCCCGCTCCACGACACCCCCCGCTTCACCCACACCGTCGGCGGGACGGGAGGCGGCGGGGGCGGCGGCGAAACCGGCGGCTTCCCCATCACCTTCCTGAACAACACCCGCGGCGCGTACGCCGATTCACAGATCCACGTCACCGTCCTGGGCCAGGTGACCCCGGGCCAGTGGTCGTACATGAAGCCCGACGGCACGATGGCCCGGATCAGCCACCTGGACGCCGACGCACCCGGCCACCTGGTCAAACGCGGGGTGAACTACCCCGACATGTCCTTCACCCTGGCCGAGGTGGGCGGCACCGTCCCCTCCCCGCCCGCGATCCGCGGCGGCCGGATCTACCTCTCACTGGGCTCCCCGGTGTACATCCCGGTCTCCCCCGACGACCAGGGCTGGGGCGGTCCCGATCCGCGCAACCCCGACGACCCCAACAACGACGTGTACTACGACTGGTACGAGTACACCTACGTCCACGGAGAGGTCCCCTTCGGCGGGAACACCACCCAGGTCGACCAGTTCGGCTTCCCGATCACCTCGCGGCTGCGGCAGACCGCCAGCGGCTACGACACCACGCAGGGCATCACCACCGGGCGCGCCGAGGTGATGCGGCGGTACGCGGCCGCCGTCGGCCCCGCGTTCAGGCCGCTGCAGAGCGACCACCGCATCGTCGCCCCCCGTTCCTCCGGCCTCTTCCAGCCCGGCGGAGCCGGCCAGGACCACCTGACCGCCGCCATCGACCGGGCCTGGGCCCACTACACCGCCCACCCGTTCACCCTCAGCCGACTCGGCGAGACGTTCTCCGGGCGGGTCACCGGCTCCACCCTCACCTTCGGCAAGAACGGCGCGGGCGGCTTCACCCTGCGCAAGCCGACCTCGCCCGAAGTCATGGCCTGCTCCGGTGCGATGGCCTCGGGCAACGACACCGAGAGGCAGCTCGGCGCGGAGTTCTGCGCCGCGTTCAACCGGGGCGTCGCCCTCGACACCACCGCCTGGTACCGCCCGGAGGCGTACTACTCCGGGGCGGCGGGGAACGACTACGCCGGCTTCTTCCACACCGTCGGCCTGGAACGGCGGGCCTACGGATTCCCCTACGACGACGTCAACGACCAGTCCTCCGTACAGATCCTCGGGAACTCCGGCCCGCCGACCGGGCTGACGCTCGGCATCGGCTGGTAATGATCCGTACCGCCGGGCGGGCCGCAGGCCTACCGGCGGTACGGGTTACCCTGCTGCACGGGCGAACCCACCGCCCGAAGACACCCAGGAGGAGCGCCCGTGCCGGAACAGCGACCCGGGGACCGCCCCACCCTGGAGGCGGTCGCGGCGCGCGCCGGGGTGTCCCGGGCCACCGCGTCCCGCGTCGTCAACGGCGGCGACGGGGTCCGCCCCCACCTGGTGGAGAAGGTCCAAGTGGCCATCCGGGACCTGGGTTACGTTCCCAACCCCGCGGCCCGGACCCTGGTCACCCGGCGGACCGGCGCGGTGGCGGTGATCATCCCCGAGCCGGAGATCCGGATCTTCTCCGACCCCTTCTTCTCCCGTCAGGTGCGCGGGATAAGCAAGGAACTGACGGCGCACGACACCCAGTTGGTGCTCCTGCTGGTGGAGGACCGGGGCGACTACGACCGGATCGAGCGCTATCTGGCGGGCGGCCACGTCGACGGAGCGCTCGCCTTCTCGCTGCACACCGACGATCCGCTGCCGGCGATCGTCCGGCGGATCCGCATGCCCACGGTCTACGGCGGCCGGCCCGGCTGGACCGCCGGGCCCGGCGAAGCCGGCGGGGGCGACGCCCGGGTGGCGTACGTGGACGCCGACAACCGGGCAGGCGCGCGCGAGGCCGTACGGTACCTGGCGGCCCGGGGCCGGGAGCGGATCGCGCACATCGCCGGTCCGCTCGACCAGACCTCGGCTGCGGACCGGCTGAGCGGTTACCGGGACGTGCTGCCGCAGGCCGGACCCGCGCTGGTCGCCGAGGGGGACTTCACGGTGGCGGGCGGGGCCCGCGCGATGGCCGAACTGCTGGACCGGCGGCCCGGGATCGACGCCGTGTTCGCGGGGAACGACCTGATGGCGACGGGTGCGCTGCGGGTGCTGCGGGAGCGCGGCCGCACGGTGCCCGACGACGTGGCGGTGGTCGGCTTCGACGACGCCGAGCTGGTGGCGGAGAACGCGGACCCGCCGCTGACGACCGTACGCCAGGACATCGAGGGGATGGGCCGCATGATGGCGGAGCTGCTCCTGGAGACGCTGGCGGGCCGGGGCGAGCGGCCTCCGCCCGGCCCGGTGATCACGTCCACCGAGCTGGTCCGGCGCGCGTCGGCCTGAGCCGCCGCGTCAGCGCGGGCGTCCGCCGGGTACGCCGGAGGCCGGGAGCGCAAGGCGGTGCTCCCGGCCTCCGGCTCGCTGCCCGTCAGCGTCCCGGGCACTGCTTCCAGGTGAAGTGGTACACGCTGTTGATGCTGCCGTCCGTGGAGTCGAGGGCCATGAAGCTGGTCTTCGACGGGTCGGAGGTTCCGACCTCGGCGCGCAGCTCGGTGTTGATGTTGAAGTTGCGCTGTTCGCCGCAGGGTGCGAAGGCCAGCGCCTCGATGCCCGTGGTGTCGGTGGCCTGCCAGTTGTCCTCGAGCGCGCCGTTGAACTTGTGGGTGCGCTGGGCGGTCTGGCTCATGCCCTGGAAGTAGTAGCTCGCCTTCTGCGTGCCGACGGCCCCCGGCTGGAGGCTGCCGAAGCCCCGGTAGTCGACCTGGGCCACGGCGTAGGTGTAGCCCTGGGGGACGTGGACGATGAGGGACAGGAGACAGTTCTTGCGGCCCTCGACGGCGGGGGCGCCGCCGCCGGCCTGGGCCAGGTACTCGCTGTAGGTGACGGTGAAGGCCGAGTTGTCCGGCGCCACGGCGACGGCGGCGCTGCCTGGACGGCAGCCCGATCCGTTGACGCTGGCGACGTCCACGGTCACCCGGTCGGAGGGTGCCGAGGGGGAGGCCCCGGCGGAGGGGCTGAGCGTGACGAGAGCTGCGGTCACGGCGGCTGCGGTGAATCCGGTACGAAGCGACTTGATCACGTCGACATGGATAGCCGTCCGCGGCGGTCGCGGTGGGCCGGTGGGTACGGGGTCTCACCTTCATGGGCGCAGCGGTTCACCGGGGAAACGATTCTTCAGGCGGCATCGCTGGGCCGAACGGCTCCGCATCGCGTCGCATCGCCCTGATTCATCCGGGTCCTCCTAATATCTGGCGAATCGACCAGAGATCCCGAGGAGCTCCATGTCCCGCGCGCACCGCTCCGCCGCCGTGTCCGCCTGGGTGATCGCCTCCGTCCTGGCCCTCACCGCGATGTCCCCGGCGCCGCGGCCCGGGCCCGCGGAGCGCGCCGCGGCGGCCGAGGCGGCCGAGGCCTCCGTGATCGGCGAGGACCACGCCCGGGCGCACGCCCGCCTCCGCGAGGCGGCCAAGGGCACGAAGGGCTACCCGCAGACGAAGCGCACGGCGAACCTGACCGCGCTGCGGGACTCCCAGACCAGGACCAACGCGGGCTTCGCGGCAGCCGGCTCCGGCCGGTTCACGGAGTACTTCGCCTCCCCCGACTTCGGCGTGCACGTGGCCCAGCTGCCGACGGGCAAAGTGCTGCTCTTCTCCTTCGAGCGCACCGAGGAGGACCCCACCAAGGAGACCGGGCCCACGAACACGGTCGGCCGGACCAACGCGGGCCGCGCCTACCTCTGGGATCCGGCCCGGGGGACCGGCCCGCGGGCGTTCAAGAAGGTGGCCCCGCCCACGGTCCTGATGCCCGACGGGAGCTACGCCCCGCGCCCGGCGCCCTTCTTCTGCGCCGGGCACGCCTTCCTCCCCAACGGCATGGTCGGCGTCTTCGGCGGGAACGTCGGCGGCAAGGGCGGCAGCGGCGCCAAGCTGTCCTTCGTGTTCGACCCGTGGACCGAGACCTGGTTCCGCAACCGCGACATGTCCGCGGGCCGCTGGTACCCCTCGGTCGTCACCGGGGCCGACGGCCGCCAGATCATCATGTCCGGCCAGTCCGAGCGCGGTACGGGCACCCCCACCCCGGTGGTCGAACGCTTCCCCGCGCTGCGCCACCCCGTGCCCTGGCGGCCCTTCGACATCCCGGTGGACTTCGCCTCGCAGCGGCTGCGTTCGGACGCGCCGTTCCGCAACGACTACCCGCACCTCTTCTCGCTGCGGGACGGGATGGTCTACGGGCTGGGCCGGGACGCCGACCAGCAGTGGCTGTTCGACCCGGTCAAGGAGGTGCGCACCGACCTGCCCCGGCGCCCCGCCGACTTCCGCGGGTACGGCTCGGCAGTGCCGCTGCCGGCGGGATTCCGGGGGCCCGACTCGGTCCTGGTGCTCGGCGGCGATCCGCGCGACCCGCACACCTACCGGCTGTCCGGCGGCCGGTGGACCATCGAGGAGCCGCGCGCCTTCGGGCGCACCCAGGACGACACCCTGATCCTGCCGGACGGTTCGCTGCTGACGGTCAACGGGGCGCTCGACACCCGGGATTACGGCAACGGGCCGTTCAACCCGAAGGCGGACCTGAAGTACCGGCAGATCGAACTGCGCGACGCGCGCGGCCGCTGGCGGCTCGGCCCGGCCCAGCGGCTGCCCCGCGGCTACCACTCCAACGCCCTGATCATGCCGGACGGACGGATGATGGTGACCGGGGACGAGCTCCAGCAGATCGCCAACGACCCCGACATGAGGGACGGGATGGACGGCAGCATCGAGCTCTACGAGCCCGCGTACCTGCACCGCGGCCCCCGGCCGGCCCTCGACCGGGCCCCGGCGGGCGAGCTCGGCCACGACACGTCCTTCGAGGTCTCGACGTCCACGCCGAAGGACGTGGCCCGGGCGGTGCTGCTGGCGCCGACGACCGTCACCCACTCGGTGAACACCAGCCAGCGCCACCTGGAGCTGCGGCTCACCGGCGTGCGGGGCACCGCGGTCGGGCTCCGCACTCCGCCGACCGCCGCCGACGCGCCGCCCGGGTACTACATGCTCTTCCTGCTCAACGCGAAGGGCGTTCCCAGCACGGCGAAGTGGGTGAAGCTGGGCCGCCGTTGAGCCTCACACCCCCGGCGGCTCGATTTCGCCGGCCAGGCCGCCAGGAGCCCCTCCAGGAGGCCCCGCGGGCGAGACCCTCACCGGGCAGCAGCTGTGCGGCCCGGCCCTCACGCTGGCGGGCGTGCTCCTGGGCCGCCCGGCGGGCCGGAGCGCCCAGGCCGCTCGCGGAAGCGCACCAGGGCCGCGCGCCCGGAGGTCCGTACGAGGGCGGTGAAGGGGCCCTCGGCCAGCACCGCGTCGTACGGGCCCAGGGTGACGGCCGGGCCTTCGGCCGGTTCGAGGTCCGCCGGGCCCTCCAGGGCGACGATCAGCAGGGTCTCCCCCGCCCGGGCGTCGAGGGCGAGCCGGCCGCGTACGACGGCGGTGTCCGCCCGCGCCGCGTCCCTGCGGTACATCACGTTGAAGTTGACCACCGGGCCGTCGAGGAGCCGGCAGTCCGTCGGCTCGTCCCCGGCGAAGTCCTGCGGCGCGTACCGCTCGCCCACGAGGCGGTGCGCGCCCGCCACGGTGAGGTCCATGCCCGCTCCCTCGGCGAGGGTGAGGGTGCGGTCGACCCCGGGGAAGGCGGAGAACGGCCCGTCGGCGGCGACCTCGGCGAGGCTCGCCCGCCAGGCGAAGTCCGCGATGCCGGCGCCCTCCGGCCGTGCGGCGATCTCGCGGGTGACTCCCCCGCCGTTCCTCCAGGCGGTGGCGGTACGGCCGGCGGCCCGCAGGACGCGCGCCCCGCCGGCCCGGCTCACACCGCCGGACTCTCCCCGGTCCCCGTTCACGCGGCCGGCCCGGCCAGCCGCTCGTGCAGCTCCGCCGCGTCGGCGAGGAACCACGTCTGCGTGCCGCGGTTGCACTCGCGGACGAAGTCGCGCAGCGCGGGACTGGCCTGCGTGTGGCGGGAGATGTCGCCGAGGACGACGATCCCGACCCGGTACTGGACGAACTTCTGGATGATCGCGCCGGCCACGCGGGTGCTCAGCCGGAAGAACTCCTCGCCGAACCGCTCGGCGGGGATGACGGCCCACCGGGCTCCCTGGTATCCGGCGTCGCCGATGAAGTCGAGGGCCTCGCGCTCGCCGGCGATGACCTCGCCCTCGGCCTCGCACATCAGCACGGAAACGCCGTTGATCGTCTGCAGGGTGCTCATGGAGGACGAGGCTACGTCAGGCGTCCTTCTCCATGGTGGGGCGCAGGCGCTCCAACAGGGCGTAGAGCGTGGCGCTCTCGGCCTCGTCGAGGGTGTCGAGCGCGCCGTGGGTGGCCTGCATCTCCTCCCGGACGCGGCGGATGACCTCGCGTCCCGCGTCCGTGGCCACCACGTTCTTGACGCGGCGGTCGGCGGGGTCCGGTTCGCGGCGCACCAGCTCGCGGGCCTCGAGCCGGTCGACGATGCCGGTCACGTTGGACGCGTCGCAGACCAGCAGCCGGGCGAGGCCGCGCATCGGCACCGGGCCGTCGAGCTGTGCGAGCACCCTGGCCTGCGTGGACGTGAGGCCGTACTGGGAGGCGGCCGTCGCGAAGTCGCGCCACTGGGCCGTGCCGATGGCGGCGAGCAGCTCCAGCAGCTGGAGCTTGGCGGGGGCTGCGTGCGGAGGGGTTCCGCTCTTACCGGACATGACTCGAGCCTACCCAGAATGGTTGACATTATCAATTGTTTACTTGACCACCTTAACTATCCGCGTCTACCGTCGACCGAGTTACTTGATGACATCAAACATCTGCGTCCTAAAGCTCTGAAGTCCGAAGAAGGTCCTGTCAGCCATGAGCACCACCTCCCCCGCCGCCACGACGGCCACCGGGCGACGGAACGAGACGGTCATCGTCTTCGCCCTGAGCCTCGCCGCCATGGTCGTGTCGATGATGCAGACCCTGCCGGTCCCGATCCTCGGCCTGATCCGCACCGACCTCGGCACCACCACCGCCAACGTCAGCTGGGTGACCACCGCCACCCTGCTGTCGGCGGCCGTCTTCACCCCGCTGCTGGGCCGCTTCGGTGACCAGCACGGCAAGAAGCCGACCCTGGTGGCCGTGCTCGGCGTCATGGTCGCCGGCTCCGTCATCGCGGCGCTGGCGACCTCGCTGCCGCTGCTGATCCTGGGCCGGGTGCTCCAGGGCGCCGCGACCGCGATCTTCCCGCTCGCCCTCTCCGTCCTGCGCGAGGAGGTCCGGCCGCAGAAGCTGCCCGGCGCGATGGCACTGGTCAGCGGCACGCTCGCGTTCGGCAGCGGCCTGGCGCTCGTCGCCACCGGCCTGCTCACCTCCGGATCCGACGCCGACTACCGCAACGCCTTCTGGATGGCGACCGGCTTCGCGGTGATCGCCCTGCTCGCCGTGGTGTTCCTGGTTCCCGCGACCCGCCACAAGACCGGCGGCCGCACCGACTTCCTGGGCGCCCTGACCCTCGGCATCGCCCTGCTGCTGCTCCTGCTCCCGATCTCCCAGGGCCACGAGTGGGGCTGGGCCTCCGCCCGTACGCTGGGCAGCTTCGCGGGCGCGGCCGTCATGACCGCCGTGTGGGTCCTGGTCGAGCGCAAGGTCGACGAGCCGCTCGTCGACATGAAGATGTTCGTCCACCGCCCGGTGCTCATGGCCAACCTGGCCGGCATCCTCGTCGGCTTCGGCATGTTCGCGAACTTCCTGGGCGTCTCCTACCTCGTCCAGATGCCCGAGGCGGTCGCCGGCTACGGCTTCGACGCGTCGATCCTGCGGGCCTCCGTGCAGTTCCTGCTGCCCGGCGCCATCGTCTCGCTGCTCGCCTCGCCCATCGGCGGCCAGCTCGTCCGCCACCGCGGCCCGCGCGTGGCCCTGGGCCTGGCCGCCGTGCTCGGCGCCGTCGGCTTCGGCTGGCTCGCCCTGGACCACCAGCACGCCGCCTCGGTGATCGGCGCCGGCCTGGTCGTCGGTGCGGCCGTCAGCTTCGGCTACGCCGCCATGCCCGCCGTCATCATGGCCAGCGTCCCGCACCACCAGAGCGGCATCGCCAACGGCATCAACTCGATCTCGCGCTCCACGGGCAGCGCGATCGGCAGCGCCATCGTGACCACGATCCTGGCGTCCCGGACCATCGAGCACCTG
Organism: Streptomyces sp. IBSNAI002; assembly: GCF_052244475.1. NCBI lineage: Bacteria > Bacillati > Actinomycetota > Actinomycetes > Kitasatosporales > Streptomycetaceae > Streptomyces > Streptomyces sp. IBSNAI002. The sequence goes on from NZ_JBQPXG010000002.1 coordinate 712,959, forward strand.
CCGCCGGGCGTCCCCGCGCTGCCCGCCGAGTCCGGCTTCACCCTCACCTTCGGCATCGGCGCGGCCGCCTTCGCGCTGGTCGCCGTGATCAGCAGGTTCGGCCTGCGCGGCGGGCGCGCGACCGTGGCCGCGGCGGCCGGGGACCGGCCGGCGGCGGCGGCGCCCGCGGACGGGACGGTGCGCGCCGCGAAGGCCGACGCCGCCGTCTGAGGCGCGTGTCGCTGGCCCCGAGCGGGCCCGGAAGCCTTGCATGGTGGGTGCATGAAGGCTACGGACGTCATCGCCGACGGCTTCGGACGCATCCGGGAGACCGTGCACGAGGCCGTCGAGGGCCTCCCGGCGGAGCAGCTCAACGCCCGCGTCGACCCGGCGGCGAACTCGATCACCTGGCTCGTCTGGCACCTCACCCGGGTCCAGGACGACCACGTGGCGGAGGCCGCGGGACTGGAACAGGTCTGGGAGGCGGGGGGCTGGGTGGCCCGGTTCGCCCTCTCCCTGCCCACCGGGTCGACGGGGTACGGGCACACCGCCCGGCAGGCCGGAGCGGTCCAGGCCGACTCCGCCGGACTGCTGCTGGGGTACTTCGACGCGGTCCACGAACAGACCATGGGCTTCGTGCGGGGACTCGCCGCCACGGACCTCGACCGGGTGGTCGACGAGCGCTGGGACCCGCCGGTCACCCTGGGCGTGCGCCTGGTCAGCGTGCTGGCCGACGATCTCCAGCACGCCGGCCAGGCCGCCTTCGTACGGGGGCTGCTGGAGCGGCGCTAGACGGTGCCGGGCGGCCGGGGGCTCACCCTTTCGGAATCGCCCGGAAGGCGGAGCCCCGGCCGGTGCGGCAGCCTCGTGGCACGGGAGGTGCACGATGGAACCGCGCGTCAAAGGGTTCGTCCAGTCGTACAACCGCGACCGGGGCTACGGCTTCATCCTCCCCCTCGGCGAGACGGCGCCCGTCTTCGTCGAGCGGGAGGACATAGAGCACGATCCGCAGGTCCTCTCCGAAGAACAGCAGGTCACCTTCACGATCGAGCTGGGTCAGGGCCGCATGTCGGCGCGGCACGTCCGGCCCTGACGCCCCTCACCCCGTCACCCCGTCACCCGGTCATCCGCGGAAACCCGCCGGGCGCTCGGGGGAGGCCGCGGCGAGGGCCTTGGTGACCCCCTCGACGCCCTCGCGGAGCCCGTAGACGGGGGTGTCGGGCTGCTGGCGCCAGGATTCGTCGAGCCCGCCCGCGTCGACGGTGTCGAAGCCGAGCTGCTCGATGAGGGCGCGGACGGTCTTCTTCGCCGTCTCGTCGTCGCCCGCGACGGGCAGGGCCAGCCGCTCCGGGTCGCCCGCCGGACGGTGCCGGTCGAGGATGTCCTGCGCGTAGGTGCCGTTGAAGGCCTTGATCACGGGGTGGCCGAGCTGCCGCTCGGTCCACCGGCTCTCGGTGAGGCCCTCGTCCTCGACGCCGGCGATCCGGCCGTCGCGCTGCTGGGGGTAGTAGTTGTTGGTGTCGATGACCGCGAAGCCCTCGGCCGCCGCGTCGAAGAGGCCGGAGGGCAGGTCCGGCACCTTCCCGAAGGGGACGGTGACCACGACGACCTCGGCGCCGCGGGCCGCTTCCGCGACGGTGACGGGGGTGGCGCCGGTCTCCTCGGCGAGGGCCGTCAGGGTTTCGGGGCCCCGCGAGTTCGCCACGGACACGTCGTGCCCGAGGGCCGCGAGGCGGCGGGTGAGGTTGCCGCCGATGTTTCCCGCGCCGATGATGCCGATCTTCATGAGCTCTCCAGTGCGTGTGGGATCAGTCTCGCGCTGGTACGAACTCCCCGCGGGCGCACGGCATTCCGCCCCGGATCCGACTTCCTCCGGACGGGTGAGGACAAGGTCGTGTCCGGCCGGGTCCCACGGCCGCGCACGCGCGGAGGGCCGGGACCCGAACGGGTCCCGGCCCTCTTGCTCCGTCCGGACGCCGCGGCCGGCGGGATCCGCCGGGCCGCGGCGCGCGCAGAGCCTAGGCTCCGCTGGCCTCGAGCATCTCGTCGCGCTCGACGATCTTCACTCGCTCGCGGCCCTGCGGCTCGCCCAGCGCCTTCTCGGCGGCGTCCAGCCGGTGCCAGCCCTCCCAGGTGGTGTAGAGGACGGCGCGCTCGGCGAGGAAGGCCTCGACGGCCTCCGGGGCGGGCGCGGCCGGGGTCAGCAGCCGGCCTTCGGCGTGGTCGGCCAGCAGGTTCGCGACGGTCTCGTTCGCGTCGCCCTTGGTGTGGCCGATCAGGCCGACCGGACCGCGCCGGATCCACCCGGTGACGTACGTGGACGGCAGGTGGCCGCCGGCCTCGATGACGCGGCCGCCCTCGTCCGGGACCGTGCCCGACTCGACGTCCCAGGGGAGCTTGGGCAGTTCGTCGGAGAGGTAGCCGACGGCGCGGTAGACGGACTGGACGTCCCAGTCCGTGAACTGGCCGGTTCCCTTGACGTTGCCGGTGCCGTCGAGCTCGGTGCGCTCGGTGCGCAGACCGACCACCTTGCCGTCCTCGCCGAGTACCTCGGCGGGCGACTCGAAGAAGTGCAGGAAGAGCTTGTGCGGCCGGTCGCCGATGTCGCGGATGGCCCAGTTCTCCAGGGTCTTGGCGACCATGTCGGCCTGCTTGTTGGCGCGGCGGGTCGCGATCGAGCCCTCGTCGTAGTCGATGTCCTCGGGGTTGACGATGACCTCGATGTTGGGCGAGTGGTCCAGCTCGCGCAGCTCCATGGGGCTGAACTTGGCCTGGGCCGGACCGCGGCGGCCGAAGACGTGCACTTCGAGGGCCTTGTTCGCCTTGAGGCCCTCGTGGACGTTCGGGGGGATCTCGGTCGGCAGCAGTTCGTCGGCCGTCTTGGCGAGGATCCGCGCGACGTCGAGGGCGACGTTGCCGACACCGAGCACGGCGACCTTCTCGGCCTCCAGCGGCCAGGTGCGCGGGACGTCGGGGTGGCCGTCGTACCAGGAGACGAAGTCGGCGGCGCCGTAGGAACCGTCCAGGTCGACGCCCGGGATGGTCAGGGCGCGGTCCGCCGTGGCGCCGGTGGAGAAGATCACGGCGTCGTAGAAGGAGTGCAGCTCGTCCAGGCTGATGTCGTTCGGGTAGTCGACGTTCCCGAACAGGCGGACCTGCGGCTTGTCGAGCACCTGGTGCAGGGCGGTGATGATGCCCTTGATCCGCGGGTGGTCGGGGGCGACGCCGTAGCGGATCAGGCCGAAGGGCGCGGGCATCCGCTCGAACAGGTCTATGGACACACCGGGCTCGGCCGCCGCCTCGGACTTCAGCAGCGCATCGGCGGCGTAGATCCCGGCGGGGCCGGCACCGACGATTGCTACCCGCAGAGGTCGAGGCATGACAGAGGTTCCCTTCGAACGACGGCACGGTGGATCACACGTGATCAAAGAGAACCCTAAACTAAGGCAATCCTAACCCAGCACCCGGTATCGCCTTATGACCCCATCAGCTGAACTTATGGCCACTCCAAGCAATCCTTGGAGTGCAAGCCGCACCCCCGCCCGCCCTCCGACGGAACTCGCTGGTCAGCAGGCGGGCCAGCTGACAGACTGAAACGGCTTGATCACCCCAGGAGGACATATGGCAGACGAAGCAGAGACCCCGCAGGACGAATCTCCGGCCGAGGAGGCCAAGCGCAAGTTCCGGGAGGCGCTGGAGCGCAACGCCGCGAATGCCCAGTCCCAGCAGGCGCACCAGTCCCGCGCGAAGGTCCAGGGTGCCAGCAGTGGCCCCGGCGGCAAGAACAAGAAGGTCCGCCGCAAGACCGGCTGACCCTCGGACACGAGGAGCTCAGTCTCGCCGTCACGGCGGCGGGACCGGGTTCGCCGCTCCGCCGTTGAGCCACCCGGGTGAGTGGGGATAACCACCCGCGCCGAGAGCAGTTGATCAGCTCGCCCCGCCGAGGGCAGCTATCTCATGCGACAGTGCGACAGAAGGATCCCCCACATGTTCAAGAAGTTCATGGCCACCGCCGCGGTCACCGCCTCCGTGCTGGGCGCGGGCGCTGCCGTAGCCACCCCGGCGATGGCGATCGGCAACGACAACGGCGTCAACACCGTCAACGGCAACGGCGCCGCGCAGATCTACGGCAACCAGGAGACCCACGGCGCGATGAGCCCGCAGGCGAGCCTGGTGCAGGGCACCGCCAACAAGCTCTGCGTCGGCCTGCCGGCCAAGGTCAACGCCCAGTCGATCCTCGCCCTGATCAACGTGGGCGTCCAGGACGTCAACGTCCTGCACAACCCGATGAACCAGCAGTGCACCGAGAACTCCACCCAGGCCAAGGGTGACGAGCCGCTCTCGCACATCCTCAGCAACGTCGACCTGATCTCCGGCAACATCTCCGCCGGAAGCTGACCTTCCGGTCCTCTGGCTGCGCGCCGGTGTGGCATGCCACACCGGCGCGTTTCATTTGGTCTAGACCTTGACAGGTTCAGACCATTTCGCTTCAGTGGGCACTGCTGCCGCCCCCACGGCAACTCCCCCCACTGAAGGAGCAGTTACGTGATACGTGCGCTTCGCCGTCGTGCCCTCTTGCTGGCCGCCGCCGCGACCGCCACCGCAGGCCTCACCCTCACCCTCGTCCTCCCCTCCTCCCCCGCCGCCGCCGCGGCCCCGTGCGCCGGCGCCTGGGCCTCCTCCGCCGTCTACACGGGCGGCATGAGCGCCTCGCACAACGGGCGCAACTGGCAGGCGAAATGGTGGACCCAGGGCGAGACGCCCGGGACCACCGGGCAGTGGGGCGTGTGGTCCGACCAGGGCGCCTGCGGTGGCGGCGGCCAGGACCCGGATCCCGGCAATCCGTCCGGATTCGTGGTCTCCGAGGCCCAGTTCAACCAGATGTTCCCGAACCGGAACCCCTTCTACACCTACAACGGCCTGGTCGCGGCCCTGTCCGCCTACCCCGGCTTCGCCAACACCGGCGACGACACGGTGAAGCGGCGCGAGGCGGCCGCCTTCCTCGCGAACGTCTCGCACGAGACCGGCGGACTCGTCCACATCGTCGAGCAGAACACGGCCAACTACCCCCACTACTGCGACGCGAGCCAGCCCTACGGCTGTCCGGCCGGGCAGGCCGCCTACTACGGGCGCGGCCCCATCCAGCTGAGCTGGAACTTCAACTACAAGGCGGCCGGCGACGCGCTCGGCATCAACCTCCTCGGCAATCCGTACCTCGTCGAGCAGGACCCGGCGATCGCCATGAAGACGGCGCTCTGGTACTGGAACACCCAGAACGGCCCGGGCACGATGACCGCCCACGCGGCCATGGTGAACGGCGCGGGCTTCGGCGAGACCATCCGCTCCATCAACGGCGCCCTGGAGTGCAACGGCGGCAACCCCGCACAGGTCCAGAGCCGCATCTCGAAGTACCAGAGCTTCACCCAGCTGCTCGGCGTGACCCCGGGCGGCAACCTGAGCTGCTGACCGGCTCCCGCCCCGGCCGGCCCGCCGCGCGCCCCGCGGTTCAGTGCGTGGCGCGCGGTGCGTTGGCCAGGGCGGTGGCGAGCTGGGCCCTCGAGCGGACGTCGAGCTTCTGGTAGATACGGGTCAGCCGGGCCTCCACCGTCTTGACGCTGAGGAACAGCTTCGCCGCGGCCTCCTGGTTGCTGGCCCCCTCGCTGACCAGCAGCGCGAGCCGGGTCTCGGCCTCGGTCAGGGCCGCGGCCGCCGACTCGGCACGGCCCCCCTCCCCCGCCGCGGGCTCCCGCGCCAGCTCGGACCACGGAGTGGCTCCGGCCAGCTCGAACACCTCGGCCGCGGCCAGCAGCGCCACGCGGGCCGGTGCGCGCCGGCGCCGGCGGCGTTCCACCCGGGCGAGAGCGAGCAGCGTGCGTCCGCGTTCCAGCGGCAGCCGCAGCATGTCGAACCGCTGCGCCGTGGCCTCCAGCAGCTGTACGGCGGCGTCCGCCTCGCCCTGCGCGGACAGGCACAGGCCGCGGGCCCGGTCGAGGGCGGCGACGACCCCGGTGCGGCCGAGGCCGCGGGCGACGGGACGTACCGAGTCGAGCAGCCGGGCGGCCTCGTCGGTCGCGTCGGCGGCGACCAGCGCCTCGGCGAGCTCCCCGTGCCAGCGCAGGACCGAGGGGTCCGCCACCTTCTGGGCGGCTTCGAGCTCGGCGACCCGGCGCAGGGTGGCCACCGCCTTCGCCGCCTCTCCGGTGGCCAGTTCGACCAGGCCGAGCGCGTGGAGGCTGCGCGAGAGGAAGACCTGGTCGTGTTCCTCCCGCGAGGCCTGGATGCCGCGCCGGGCGTATCCGGCGGCGCGGGCGAAGCTGCCTCCGGTGGCCTCGGCCATCGCGGCGACGTACCAGGCGGGGCCCGGCGAGAGACCCGCCTCGATCGTCAGCTCCAGGGCCTGGCGGGCGCGGGCCGAGGCGGCCGTGCACCGGCCGCTGCGCAGTTCGACCTCCGTGATGCTGCGCAGGACCTCGAAGACGTCCTCGGCGGACCCGGTGCGCTGGACGGCGGGCAGCAGGACCATCAGCTGTTTGCGGGCGTCGTCCAGCCGGTCGTCGAACAGGGCGTGCCGTACGGCGAGGTACTGGGGCGCGTTGCGCATGCCGAGCGGTACCTCGGGGGCGGGCAGGGCGAGGGCCTCGGCGAGGATCGCCTCGGCGCCGGGGTCGCCGAGGATGCGGCCCATGCGGGCCCGTACGGTCAGGGCCATGGCCTCGGCGACCTGGTCGCCGCCGAGTGCCGCGAGGGCTCCGGCCCGGGCGGCGGCGTCGCGGGAGCGGACCGGGTCGCCGTCGCTGAGGTTGTGCTTCCAGGCGATCCGCAGCTGGACGGCGGCTTCGAGGGAGGGGTCCCCGGCGGCGTCGGCCATGGCGTAGGCGAAGGTCTCGTCGAGGGCGCCCAGTGCCTGCCCGGCGGCGTCGATGACCGCCAGCCGGGCCCGGACCCGGCTGGCCGGCGAGGCGTCGCGGGCCAGGACGGCCCGGGTGGCGCGGCGCGCGAGGTCGGCGCGGCCGGCCCAGCCGGCGTCCTCGGCGGCGTTGACGAGCCGGGCCAGTTCCTCCCCGGGCAGGTGGGAGGGCGTGCGCTCGGCGGCGAGCAGGCCGAGTTCGGCCGCGAGGGCCCGCTGGCCGCGGCGCCGGCAGACCGCGGCGGCCTCGGTGATCTCCGCGGCGAGCCACTGGTCGGGGGTGTCCACGGCCAGCGCGCGGTGCCGTACGGCCTGGACCGGGTCGTCGACGGCCTCGGCGAGCGCGGCGTGCCCGGCGGAGCGCTCGGGCCAGCCCGCGTCGGCGGCGAGCGCGGTGGGCAGGGCGCCGGCGGTGAACTCCACGCTGCCGTCCTCCCCCACCCTGACCAGTGCGGCCCGTTCCGCTTCGGCCAACTCCACCTCGGCGTCGGGGCGTCCGGCCCGGCGCAGCAGGGCGGTGGTGGGGCGGGCGGCCAGTGCGGCGAGGAGCAGGGTGCGGCGGGCCTGGGCGGGGGCTTCGGCGAGCAGTCTGCGGGCCACTTCGCGGGCCTGCCCGGAGACGGGCAGGGTGTCGGCGTGGTGGGCGCCGCCGTCACGGGCTCCGGCGGCCTCGGCGAGGGAGTGGCCGAGGGCCAGGGCGAGGCGCGGGTTGCCGCCGCTGGCCTGGTGGATCCGGCCGGCGAGGCGGGCGGGCAGGCCGTGGCGGACGAGGAGTTCGGCGATCTCGTCGGCGCCGAGCGGGGGGACCCTGATCGCGGGGGCGCCGGTGCCGCAGAGGGATTCGCCGACGGGTGCGCCGCCCTGGACGCATTCGGCCACCAGGACGCGGACCCGGGGCGGGGTCAGGCGCAGCGCGAAGCGGAGCAGGTCGGTGCTCTCGGCGTCGAGCCACTGGGCGTTGTCGAGGACGAGCAGGACGGGGTGCCGGGCGGCGAGCGCCCGCAGGACCTCGACGACGGCGAGGCGCAGCGCGACGTGGTCGCGGCCGGCGCGGGGGGCGTCGGTCTCGCGGCACAGCAGGGCGATGGCGGTGCGCTGCGGGCCGGAGAGCGGTTCGAGGGCGGCGCCCGGAACGGTGGCCAGCAGGGCCGCGGCCGAGGCCTCGGGTATCCATTGGTCGGCGGCCTCGGGCGCGAGGCGCAGCACCGTCTCGCGGCGCGTCTCGGCAGCCGCCGCGACGGCGCGGACCACCTCGGTCTTGCCCGCGCCCGCGGGTCCGGTGAGCAGGGCCCGGCCGTGCGAGGTCAGCGCACGGCCGACCGCTTCGACCAGTTCGTCCTGTCCGACACTCGTGTCAGCGTTCCCCGTCGCCGCCACCACGCACAGCCACCAGCCTCTCGGTCCCCAGCTCCTGTGCCATTCCTGTGAGACGCGACAATACGAGGTCGGATGCCGGGTGAACACGGATTGTGACGCAGAAATCAGCCAGGTGACGGGAAAAGCCGTCGGGCCCGCCGGTACACGTGTACCGGCGGGCCCGCGGAGTGGGTCCTGGTCCGTACTATCGGTCCGTCAGGCCGAGTTGGCGGCCGGACCGGAAGCCGGTCAGAAGGTCAGGCTCCAGAAGTCGATCTTGCCGGTGTCGCCGCCGGCGTTGTCGTTCACCCGGAGCTTCCAGGTGCCGTTGGCGACCTCCGAGGAGGCGTTCACGGTGTACGTCTGGTTGATGTTGTCGGTGCCCGAGCCGGTCCGGTTGTGCAGGTTGTACGCGGTGCCGTCCGGGGCGATCAGGTCGACCTTCAGGTCGCCGATGTAGGTGTGCGCGATGTTCACGCCGACCTTGAGGGCGGCCGGGGCGTTGCCGGTCTTGCCGGTGACGGTGATCGGGCTCTCCACGGTGGTGTTGTCACCGATGGTGTAGTCCGTGCCGTTCTCCAGGCCGGGGGGCGTGGTGGAGGTCACGGCGTTGATGGTCGCGGCCGCGTCGGCGAGACCGGTGCCGCAGCCGCCGCTGCAGACGCCGGCGAGCGGGCGGGTGTTGTTCTTGATCGCCGCCTCGATCTGGGCCGGGGTCAGCGAGGGCTTGGCGGCGACGGCGAGCGCGGCGAGACCCGCGACGTGCGGGGCGGCCATGCTGGTGCCCTGGTACGGCTTGTAGTTCTCGGCACCGGGGGTGGTGGTGCTCGCGTTCAGCGTCGAGAGGATGCCGTTCTCGGGGGTGGTGACGGTGCCGGGCGTGTCGGTGCCGCGGCGGGTCTCACCACCCGGGGCGGCGACGTCGATGCTCGCGCCGTAGTTGGAGTAGAAGGAGCGGTCGCCGGTGCGGTTGCTGGCGGCCACGTTGATCACGTTGTTGCAGCTGGCGGGCGTGAAGCCGGCCGCGTCGGAGTTGCTGTTGCCGGCCGCCACGACGACGGTCGTGCCGCGGCCGACGGCGGCGTTGATGGCGTTCTGGTAGGTGGCGCTGCAGGCGCCCGAGCCGCCGAGGCTCATGTTGATGACCTTGGCGGGGGTGGCGTTCGCCGGGATGCCCGCGACGGTGCCGCCGGAAGCCCAGGTGATGGCGTCGGCGATGTCCGCGGTCGTGCCGCCGCACTTGCCGAGGACGCGCACGGGCTGGATCTTCGCGTTGTACGCGATGCCCGCGATGCCCTTGGTGTTGTTCGTGGCCGCGGCGATGGTGCCCGCCACGTGGGTGCCGTGCCAGGAGGAGCCGCTGGCCTTGGAGCCGAACCCGCACTCGTTGTCCGTGGCGTTCCAGTCGCCCTCGTCGGCGGGGTTGGCGTCGCGGCCGCCGCCGTCACGGGCGTAGGTGGCGTTGCTGATGAAGTCGTAGCCGGCGACCACGTTGGAGGCGAGGTCCGAGTGGGCGACGTAGCCGGTGTCGATCACGGCGACGGTGACGCCGGAGCCGGTGGTCTTGTCCCAGGCCGCGGGAACGTTCATGCCGGCGGTGGGCTCGAAGAGGTCCCACTGCTTGGAGTACTCGGTGTCGTTCGGGGTGGCCATCGCGTAGGCGCGGGCGTCGACCTCGACGTAGGCGACGTCCGGGTCGGCGCGGAACTGGGCCATCACCTTGGCGGCGTCGGCGGGGGCGGTGGCCGAGCCGAGGTTGACCAGGGCCGCTCCGGTGCCGAGGCGGCGGTCGAACTTCGCCTTCTTGCCGGCCTTCTTGCCCTTGGCCGTGGCGTCGTCGGCGGCGGCGGTGTTGGAACTGGCCTCGGAGGCGGAGGTCTTGTATCCGACGATGAGGTTCTCGACCGGGGCGGTGGCGCCGACGGCGGCGGCCGACGAAGCCGGAACGTCGGCGGCGACGGCCACGGAGGCGGTGGCGGAGCCGGCGAGCAGGGTGACGGACATCGCCACCACGGATATGAGCCTGCGTCTCGATGCGTGCACGAAGGTCCCTTTCGCGGGCCGATTCCGGGCAGGCCGGAGCGGCCGGTCGGTGCAGTGTGGGAGGTGACCGGCGGCCGCGGGGCCGGGAGCGAGCTGGTCGAACTCGTCCCGGCCGCCGCCGCACGCCACGTTGCCCCCGCCTCGACGGTGGGGCAGGGCAACGTCGGTACCGAAGATTCCCCCTGATGGGACGGCATCATGCCATGTGGGGTTGGCGTGTCGGCCGTCGGGTCAGGGGAAGATCGCCGATGGGCAGACAGTAGGCAACGCGGGGATGAACGCGATACGGGGAAAACCCTTGTCCGCCCCCTGCCGGTCCCCCGCACAGCGGGAGGGGACCGGCCGCGGACGGGGCCTCAGGACGCGGGCGGGGCGGTGTCGTCCGCGCCGCCGCGCGGCGGGAAGAGCTTGCGGTAGTACGTCCAGCTGGTCTCGTTCGGAGCGGTCCATTTGTCCGGAGACCGGGCGAATTCGGGGTGTTGGGCGGAAATGTAAGCGCGGGTCCGCTCGGGGACCTCCGCGTAGGAGCCGAGTTTGCGGCCGCGGCAGTGGAAGGCGAGGCCGCCGGGCCGCTGCCCCTGTTCCATCCAGGGCAGCCACGGCGACATCCGGGTCCAGGACATCGTGGCGGGGACGCTGGGCGCGTCGGTGGTCAGCGCCTCGGCGGGTGCGAAGAACTGGAAGAGCTCCAGCGCCCGGTAGGTGTCGTCGGCCGACTGGGCCGGATACTGCGCCACCGGCAGCGGCGAGGGGTAGGCCAGCGGGATCTCCAGGCTGAAGCAGACCTGGTCGCCCAGCTCGGTCACGGGGACCGGGTAGGGCCGCAGCCTCTGGTTGGCCGGGTCGTTCCAGACGTGCACCACCTGGCGGTCCTGCCAGGTGTCCAGGATCTCGCGGGTCAGCGGGTCGAGGTAGAAGGCGGCCTCCCTGGACAGCAGCCGGTAGCCGCCGGTCTCCTCGTCGCCGACGAGCCGGGCGACGTTGAGGCCTTCGAAGCCGAAGAGGCGCTCGTGGGGTTCGCCGGGTCCCCAGGTGTAGACGTCGCCCGACCACCAGTAGGTCACCTCGGCGCCGTCGAGCGAGGCGCGGGTGCGGGCGAGGGCATTCAGCAGCTCGGCGGGCGTCATCTCGCGTGTCATACGCCGTACTCTGCGCGGTCGGTGCCCGGAGCGGCAAGCGGGCCCCGTGCGCGGCGCCGCCCGCCATGCGGATGCCAGGTTGACGCGGGTGGCGCCACCGGCGACCGTGACCGCCATGGGGAAAGAACACCGACTGCTCGCTCTCGTCATCTGCCTGGTCCTGGGCGGCGGTCTGCTCGCCGCCGTCCTGGGGGCCTCGCGAGCGGCCGGTCCGCACCAGGGCGCGGCGGGCTCCCGCCCGGCACCCTCCGACTACGTGGACATACGCGACGTTCCACGCGAAACCGAGCCCATTGCCGCCCCGGGAGCCGACAGTTCGGCCGGCTCGGTGGCCGTGGAATGCGGGCGCAACGAGGAGGGCCACTACAACGAGGACAACCTGGTCGTCTCCCCCGGCCTGCCGGCGGGCGCCCACCACACGCACGCGTACGTCGGGAACCTGTCCACGGACGCCATGTCGACCGACGCCTCCCTCGACGCGGCCGCCACCAGCTGCCGCGGCGGCGACCGGTCGACGTACTACTGGCCGGTCCTGCGCCGGCCGGACCTGCCGGGCACGCGCCCGCACGAGCGCTCGGCCGGCCACGGCAACGCCGGGCGGATCCTGCCGGAGTCCTCGGTCCGGGTCGAGTTCCGCGGCAGCCCGGTGAGCAAGGTCGTGGCGATGCCGCGCTTCCTGCGCGGGATGACCGGCGACGCCGTCGCGTACACCGCGGCCGGCGACGCCGACGTCCGGGCCCGCTGGGGCTGTTCGAGCACCCCGGACCGGCCCACCACCCGCTACCCGCGCTGCCCGCAGGGCGACCTCGTCACGCGCACCCTGGTCTTCCCGAGCTGCTGGAACGGCCTGGACACCATCGGCGCGGGGCACCGTTCCCACCTGAGGTTCCCGGCCGGCAACGGCGTCTGCCCGCGGGGCACCTTCCCCGTGCCCGAACTGCGCGTCTCCCTCTCCTACGAGGTCCCCGCGGGCGCGCCCCTCGCCCTGGACTCCTTCCCCGAGCAGCGGCACAGCCCGAAGACGGACCACGGCATGTTCGTGAACGCGATGACCGACCGGCAGATGGCCGCGGTCGTGGCGTGCCTCAACGAGGGCCGCGACTGCCGGATGTGAGGCACGCGCGGGGAATCCGAAAGTGACGCACGTCACGTGAACCGGCTTCCCGTGGGCGGCGTGTTCCGACCGCACCACGTAAGCGAGGAAGACGGAGAGGGTGAGATGGCCGGACCACTGTGGCCCCGCACTCGGCGGGGCTCGACCGATGAGGCACTGATCAGGTCGGTCTACGAGGAGCACGGCCACGCCCTGCTCTCGTACGCCACCCGGCTGACCGGAGACCGGGCCGCCGCCGAGGACATCGTCCAGGAGACGCTGATCCGGGCCTGGAGGCATTCCGAGGTCCTGGTGAACGGAAAGGGCTCGGTGCGCGGCTGGCTGCTCACGGTGGCCCGCAACATCATCACGGACCGGTACCGGGCCAAGGCGGCACGGCCGCCGGAGGTGTCCGGGGTCGCGGCCACTCCCCCGGTGGAGGGGGACCACGCCGACTCCGTCGTGGACACGATGACGGTGCTGGGCGCCCTCGACCAGCTGTCGCCGGAACACCGGGACGTGCTGCGGGAGCTGTACTACCGGCAGCTCAGCGTCGCGGAGGCGGCCGACAGCCTCGGCATCCCCGCCGGTACGGTCAAATCGCGTTCGCACTACGCGCTCAAGGCCCTGCGCGACGTCTTCCGGGACAACGGCGCCGGGGACGGCGCTTCCAGACAAGGCAAACGATCGGGCAGGCCGCCCCAGCAGCCCGCCGGACTGCGTGAGGTGGTGGCATGAACCGGCAGCGGCACGAGGAGGAAGAACAGCTCGGCCCGTACGTGCTCGGCGTCCTGGACGACACGGAGGTCCGCCGGGTCGAGGAACACGTGAGCGGGTGCGTGCAGTGCCGGGAGGAGGTGGCCGCGTTGCGCGAGATGGAGGCGGCGCTGGGTGAAGTGCCCGAGGAGGCGTTCCTCGACGGGCCGCCGCAGGGCGGAGACCTGCTGCTCCAGCGCACCCTGCGGCAGATGCGCGGCGAACGGACCGGCGAACGGCGCCGCCGGGCGGGGCTCGCGGGACTGGCCGCGGCGGCCTCCCTGGCCGCCGTGTTCTGGGCCGGTGCGCAGCTGGGCGCCGGCGATCCGGGGGCGGTCGCCCTGCCCCAGCCCTCGCCGACGGTGTCGACGGCTCCCTCGCCGCCCGCGCCCGGGACCAAGGTGGCCTCCGCCACCGACCCGGGCACCGGTGCGCGGATGACCGTGCAGATGACTCCCGCCACCCAGTGGGTCCGGGTGCAGGCCGCGGTCACGGGAGTGCCGCCGGGCGAGCGGTGCCGGCTGGTCGTCGTCGCCAAGGACGGTACGCGCACCACCGCGGGCGGCTGGGTGGTCGGCCAGGAGAACGGCGGCGGCAAGGGCGCGTCGCTGGACGGCTCGGCGGCCGTGGATCCGGCCGACGTGAAGGCGGTCCTGGTCGAGAACGAGGCGGGCCGGACGTTCGTGTCCGTGCCGGTGTAGGCGGCCGCCCCGGCCACCGGGGCGCGGAGGTGACGGAGCCCGGGAGCACATCGTGCTCCCGGGCTTCCGCGTGCCCACGACGGGTGTCCCCGACCCGGGTCCGGGCGGCCCCCGCGCGGAGCCCGGCGTTCCCGCACACCTGGACCGATCATCACATTGCGGTCCATGACATCCTGTGACGTCACAACTCGCCGGACGGGATCGGCGGACGTCCGGGGAATATGGGGAAGGTCCATGAGGCTCTGCTTCCTGGTGGAGGAGCACTACCGCCACGACGGCATGCCGAACGAGGTGATCCGCCAGTTGACGGCGTGGGGGCACCGTGTCGACGTGGTGCGGCCGGGCGGCTCGCTGCTGCGCATGACCGAGGCGGTGGACGCGGGTTCGCACGACGCCTGGGTGCTCAAGACCGTCTCCGGCGGCCCGGGACTGACCCTGCTCGAGGCCGCGGCCTCGGCGGGCCTCACCACGGTCAACGACGCCCGCTCGATCCGCGGTGTGCGGGACAAGGCGCTGGCCGCCGCCATCGGCCGCGCCCGCGGGCTGCCGCTGCCGCCGACCTACGCGGCGGCCCGCCCGGAGCTGCTGCGGGAGATCCCGGCGGCCGAGTACCCCCTCGTCGTGAAACCCGCCGACGGGAGTTCCGGACGGGCCGTGCACCTGGTGTCCTCGCCCGAACGGCTGGAGGCGATGCTCCCCGCCCTGGCGGGCGAGGGCCTGCTCATCGCCCAGCCGTACGTGCCCAACTCGGGCACCGACGTCAAGGTGTACGCGGTCGGCGGAGAACTGTTCGCCACCGAGCGGTGCTCCCCGCTGCACCCCGACCCCGCGGTGCGGGAGCGCCGGGTGCCGCTGTCGGCCGAGGTCGCGGCGATCGCCGCACAGGTGGGGGCGGTGTACGGGCTCGACCTGTACGGGGTGGACGTAGTGCTGGGCCCCGAGGGGCCGGTGGTCGTGGACGTGAACGACTTCCCGAGCTTCCGTCAGGTGCCGGACGCGGCCGCGCGGGTGGCCCGCGCGGTACTGGACCTGGCGCGCACCGGCGGCTCCCCGCTCACGGCGACGCCGCCGGCCCGGTCGTACGCGCTGCCGCTGTCCGTTCCGGCGCTTCCGGCTCAGGTGCCGGCGGGGGCGGTGGACGGCGCGTGAGGATCGGACTGATCACTCCGGAGCCCGGTCATCCACTGCTGGCGGCCACCACCGCCCTGCTGACCCCCGACCACGTCGTCGAGGCCCTCGACCCGGCCACGGCCGACGCGCTCCCCGGACCGCCGGCCGACGTGTACCTGCTGAAGTCGAGGACCGAGCGGGCCCTGGAGCTCGCGCGCCGGCTGGAGGAACGCGGCGCCCGGGTCGTCAACTCCGCGGCGACGACCACCCTGTGCCAGGACCGTACGGCGATGGCCGGGCTGGCGCTGCGGGCCGGGCTGCCGTTCGCCGCGACCCGGACCGTCGGCACCCTCGCCGCGTGGGCGGCGACCGGCGGGCCGCTGCCCTCCCCCGTGGTGGTCAAGAGCCGCCGCAGCCGCCGCGGCGACCTGGTGGCCCGGGTGGACGATGCCGCCGGGCTGCGGGAGTTGGCGGAGCGGTGGCCGGGGGAACCGGTGGTGGTGCAGGACTTCGCGCCCAACAGCGGCTGGGACCACAAGCTGTGGGCGATCGGGGACCGGGTGTTCGCGGCCGTGCGCCGCTCCGAGCTGTCGCCGGGCGGGCGCGGGCCCGACCTGCCGCTGGAGCCGTCCGAGCTGCCCGCCGGGTGGGCCGCGCTGGTGCGGGCCACGGGCGAGGCCTTCGGGCTGGACGTCTACGGCGTGGACATCATCGACGCCGGCGGCGGGGAACCGCTGATCGTCGACGTGAACGCCTTCCCGGGGTTCCGCGGCCAGCCGGGGGCTCCCGAGGCCCTGGCGGCGATGGCCCTGCGCCGGGCCGACGGCGGCGGACGCGTCGGCTCCGGGAGTGTCGCGGCGCCCTGAAGCTGCGGATCGGTGAGGATCGGGGGCATGGGCTTCGTCCTGCCGGTCCTCTTCGCGCTGTTCGCGGCGTTCAGCAACGCACTGGCGACCGTGCTCCAGCGGCGGGCCGCGCTCACCGTGCCGCAGAGCAAGGGCTTCCGGTTCGGCCTCGTCCTCGACCTGCTGCGGCGGCCGCTGTGGCTCGCCGGGATCCTGGCGGTGATCGCCGCGGGGGTCGGGCAGGCCCTCGCCCTGGCCACGGGCGCGCTGGCCCTCGTACAGCCGCTGTTCGTCCTGGAACTGCCGCTCGCGCTGCTGATCGCCTCGCTGGTGACGCGGACCCGGCTGCCGGGGACGCTGTGGCTCGCGGTGACGGGGGTGGTGGCCGGGCTCGGGATCGTCCTGGTGGCCGCCTCGCCGCGGGGGAACCGTACGGACGTACCGCCGGACCGGTGGGTGCTGGCCCTGGCCGCGTGCGCGGTGGCGGTGGCGCTGCTGACCGTGGCCGGGCTGCGGCGGCCGCCCGGGCGGATGCGGGCCGGGTGCCTGGGCGCGGCCACCGCCGTCTGCTACGCCCTCACCGCCGCCCTGATGAAGTCCGCGATGCACGTCCTCGACGGGGGCGGCATCGGCGCGTTCCTGACCACGTGGGAGACGTACGCCTTCGCCGCGAGCGGCGTCTGCGCGCTGCTCCTGCTCGAACACGCCATGCAGGGCGGCCCGCTGGTCGCCTCGCAGCCCGCGCTGACCCTCGGGGACGCGAGCGTCAGCGTGGCGCTGGGCGTGCTGCTGTACGAGGAGCACCTGCGGGCCCACTGGTGGCTGCTGCCCCAACTGCTGGGCCTGGCCCTGATCTGCGCCGGGGTGCTCGCCCTGGCCCGGTCCTCCCTCCCGGACGAGGCCGGGTAGCCTGCGGGGCAGTCGAGCGGAGGATGGTTCCATGCGCGCGGTGGTGTTCGACCGGTTCGGCGAGCCGGCCCAGGTCAGGGAGGTCGCGGACCCGCGTCCGGCCACGGCCGGGGTGGTGGTGCGGGTGGAGGCCACCGGTCTGTGCCGCAGTGACTGGCACGGCTGGATGGGGCACGACCCGGACATCGCGCTGCCCCACGTGCCCGGCCACGAACTGGCGGGAGTGGTGGAGGCGGTGGGGCCGGGCGTCACCGGCTGGCGGGCCGGCGACCGGGTCACCGCGCCGTTCGTGTGCGCCTGCGGAAACTGCGCCGAATGCGCGGCCGGCGACCACCAGGTGTGCGCACGCCAGACGCAGCCCGGGTTCACGCACTGGGGCTCCTTCGCCGAGTACGTGGCCCTCGACCACGCCGACGTGAACCTGGTGGCCCTGCCCGGGGAGCTGTCGTTCGCGACCGCGGCGGGGCTCGGCTGCCGCTTCGCGACGGCCTTCCGCGCGGTCGTCGCGCAGGGGCGGGTCGCCGCGGGCGAGTGGGTCGCCGTGCACGGCTGCGGCGGGGTCGGCCTCTCCGCCGTGATGATCGCGGCGGCGGCCGGGGCGCGGGTGGTCGCCGTGGACAGGACGCCCGGGGCACTGGAGCTGGCGCGCCGGTTCGGGGCCGCGCACTGCGTGGACGCGGCGGACACCGCGGACACCGCGGCGGCCGTGCGGGAGGTGACCGGCGGGGGCGCGCACCTGTCGCTGGACGCCCTGGGATCGCCGGCCACCGCCGCGGCCTCGCTGGACGGGCTGCGCCGCCGCGGGCGGCACGTGCAGGTCGGGCTGCTGCCGGTGGCGGCCGGCGGGACGGCCCTGCCGATGGAACGGGTGATCGGCTGGGAGCTGGAGATCATCGGGAGCCACGGGATGGCCGCGCACGCCTACCCGCCGATGATGGAACTGGTCCGGTCCGGGCGCCTGCGCCCCGACCTCCTCGTCACCTCGACGATCCCGCTCGACGCGGCCCCGGCCGCACTCTCAGCGATGGGCACCGCCCCGGGCCGCGGAGTCACCGTCATCCTCCCGCACGGCGCCCCCTAAGGCCTGTCGTCAAACTCCCGTCGTCGCCCGGAGGGCGGCCTGCGGCGTCCGGTGCGTGCTCTCGGCGTGCCGGCCGGAAGCCTGCGTACTGGGCGTACCCGGGCTTCCGGCCGGTGCGGCGAGAGTGCGTGCCGGGCGTCGCGACGCCGCGGACATCCGTCAGACACCCCCTAGCCCGGGCTGCCCGCTTCGACCAGCCCGGTCTCGTACGCGGCGATCACCGCCTGGGCGCGGTCGCGGACCGACAGCTTCCCGAAGAGGCTGGTGATGTGGTTCTTCACGGTGGACACGCTGAGGTCCATGGCCCGGGCGATCTCCGCGTTGTCGAGCCCCGTGGCCATCAGCCGCCACACCTCCTGTTCGCGCGGGGTCAGGTCGCCCAGGGTCACCGTGGGCGGCCGCGGCCGGCGCGGGGCCAGGACGTAGGCGGAGATCAGCCGGGTCAGCAGCCGGGGTGCGACGGCGGCCTCGCCGGTGTGCACCACCCGCACCGCCGCGACCAGTTCCTCCGGGGAGATGTCCTTGGGCAGGAAGCCGTACGCGCCGGCGCGCAGCGCCGCCACCACGTACTCGTCCATGTCGAAGGTGCTCAGTGCCAGCACCCGGCACCCGGGCAGCGTCCGCGCGAGCCGTTCCGTCGCGCCGACCCCGTCGAGCACCGGCATCCGGATGTCCATGACGACGACATCGGGCCGCAGCCGGTGCGCGAGGGCCACCGCCTCCTCGCCGTCGCCGGCCTCGCCCACCACCTCGAAGGCCGGGTCGGGGGCGAGGATCAGGGCCAGCCCGCGCCGCACCAGCGGCTGGTCGTCCGCGATCAGCACCCTGATCGCCTCCGTGGTCCGCCCGCTCATGCCCGTGCCCCTTCCTCGGCCCTCAGCGGCAGCCGGGCCGCCACCCGGAACCCGCCCCCGGCCAGCGGTCCGGCCTCCAGCGTGCCGCCGTGCAGCGCGACCCGCTCCCTCATGCCCACCAGACCGTAGCCGGACCCGGCGGGCGCGGCCGCCGCTCCCGCACCGTCGTCCGACACCTCCACGGACAGCCCGTGCGTCCCGTACGTCAGCCTTACGGAAGCCCGCGCCCGGCCCGCGTACTTGCGCGCGTTCGTCAGAGCCTCCTGCACGATGCGGAACACGGTCAGACCCACGCTCGGCGGCAGCGGGCGCTCCTCGCCGCGCACGTCCAGTTCGACGGGCAGCCCGGCCCGGCAGGTCTCGTCGACGATCCCCGCCAGGTCCGCGACCCCGGGCTGCGGGGCGGTGGGCGCCTCCTCCGCCTCGTCGCCCGCCCGCAGCACGTCCAGCAGCTGGCGCATCTCGCGCAGCGCCATCCGGCCGGAGCCCTCCAGGGTGACCAGGGCCTCCCGGACCACCTCCGGGTCGTGCGCCAGGTTGGCCCGGGCGCCCCCGGCCATCAGCTGCATGGTGGTGATGTGGTGGGCCACGATGTCGTGCAGCTCCCGGGCGATGCGGCGCCGTTCGTCGGCGACCGCGCGGTCGGCCAGCAGACGGCGGTTGGTCTCGTTCTCGCGGTGCCAGCGGTTCATCGCGGCCGCGGCGACGAGCACGAGCAGCACGTTGGCCAGGCTGCCGACCACGTCCACCGTCCCCGGCATCGACGACTGGCCCACCAGCGGCATCACCGCGCAGACGAACGCCGCCGCCGCCACCACGGCCGCGCGCCGGGAGCGGGCGACCGTGTACAGCGCGACCACGGTCGTCGCCGTGAAGTGCTGCCCCACCGGCACGCTCAGGTTCAGGGCCAGGTCGGACAGCAGGACCGCCGCGAGGGTGGCCAGCGGGGCGCGGCGCCGGGCCAGCAACGGCAGGGCGGCCACCAGCAGCAGCACGCACCCGGCCGGCGGGACGTACCCGCGGTCGAGCTGACTGCCGAACGAGAAGCTGACCAGGTCCACGACGGCCGCCCCGACGGTCACCAGCCCGTCGTTGCGGGTCCAGGGCAGGGCGTCGCCGTCCGGCCCGGCTCCGTCGGCCCGGGAACCCTCCCGGGCAGGTCTCTTCGGCATGCTGTGTCCTCCCCCGCGGGCGCCCCCGCCGACCGCCGGTACGCACGACCGGCCGTCGTCTCGCGACCCATTCTGGCACCGGTCCGCGGCCCGCCCCCCGGGCCCCGGGGCGGATCCCGGACCAGGACCAGGGTCCTGGTCCGCGCTCCGGCCCGGCCCCCGCTCCCGGGTGCCGTCTCCTCCCGCACCCGGATGATTCGCCCGCTTCCCGCTGATGAGCTGGACATCGGCCGGGAGACCCCGGCGAACCACCCACCGCAGAAGGACACCAACGTGATCCGCGCCCTGACCGGGTTCTCCACCCGCAGCCCGTGGAAGGTCATCGCCGTCTGGGCGGTGCTGGGCATCTTCCTGACCGTGCTCAGCCAGCCCCTCGTCTACCGGGTGACCGAGACCCGGAGCGGCGCGTTCCTGCCCGGGCAGTACGACTCGGCCGCCGCGCTCCGGATCGCCGGGGAGGAGTTCGGGTTGAAACCGGACGGCAACGCGGTCACCGTGCTCGTGGCCCGCGCCGACGGCGGGCCGCTCACCGAGGCCGACGAGCGGCAGATCGGCGCCGTCGCCGGGCAGCTGAGCAGCCGACGCGTCGAGATGCCCGCACCGAAGGAGGACGAACCGCCCGCCTTCCTGAACGAGGACCACTCCCAGACCCCCGCCGTCAGTCCCGCGATGACCGCGCCGGACCGCGCCTTCGGGCTGCTCTCCGTCAAACTGACCGGCAACTCCCTGGACCCCGGCCTCCAGCGCGTCTACCGCGTCTTCCACGACCGGGCCGAGGAGGCCTTCGAGGCGGCCGGGATGCGCACCGGATTCACCGGCGGACTCGCCGACCTCACCGACACCGCCGACGCCGAGAAGACCACGCAGACCGTCGTCGGCATCGTGATGGTCGGCCTCATCGTGCTGATCAACATCCTGGTGTTCCGCAGCGTCCTGGCCGCCTTCGTGCCGCTGCTCGCGGTGGTCATCGTCGGCGGGGCGGCGGCGGGCACGGTGATCGGCGGCGCGATGCTCACCGGCATCAAGCTGGACCCCTCCACGCCGAGCATGATCAGCGTCGTACTCATCGGCATCGGCGTCGACTACTTCCTCTTCCTCCTCTTCCGCTTCCGCGAACAGCTGCGCTCCCGCCCCGACCAGCCCGCCCGGGAGGCGGCGGCGCACGTCAGCGCCCGGGTCGGCACGGCCGTCACCTCGGCCGCCCTGACGATCGTGGCCGCGTTCGCCACCCTCGCCGTCGCCACCTTCGGACAGTTCCGCGTCCTCGGTCCCGCCATCGCCGTGTCGGTGCTGGTCATGCTGCTGGCCAGCCTCACCCTGATGCCCGCGCTGCTCGCGGCCACCGGACGCCGGATGTTCTGGCCCTCGCGCGCCCTGGAGCGGCAGCCCGCGGAGGGGACGGCCTCCCGCTTCGGCGCCCTGGTCGCCCGTCGGCCGCTGCGCCTCGTCCTCGCCTCCGTGGCCCTGCTGGGCGCCCTGTCGGCCGGACTGGCCGGCATCCGGATGGACTTCGGCCAGGGCGGCGGCAACCACGAGACCCCGGCCGCGGCCACCGCCGCCGAGATCTCCCGCGCCCTGCCCGCGGGGGTGTCCGACCCGGCCACGGTCTACGTCACCGCGAAGGACGGCCGCGCCCTCGACCCCCAGCGGATCGAGGCCCTGCCCCGGGCCCTCGGAGCGGTCGACGGCGTCGGCAGCATCGGCCCGACCACCCTCAACGAGGAGCGCACGGCCGCCCGTTTCGACCTCTACCTCACCCCGGGACCGCAGACCCGGCAGGCCCGCGACCTCGTCTCGGGGCCCGTCCGCGACGCGATCGCCGACGCCGTCCCCGCGGGGACCGAGGCCCATGTCGGCGGTACCGCCGCGGTCTTCGCCGACATCTCCACCGCCGTCGACCACGACCTGCGGGTCGTCTTCCCGGTCGCCGCGGTGCTGATCGCCCTCATCCTGCTCGTACTGCTCCGCAGCCTGCTCGCCCCCGCGATCCTCATGATCGCCGTCGGCCTCGGGTTCGCCGCCACCCTCGGCGCCTCCGCGCTCTTCTTCCAGCACCTGCTCGACGAGCCCGGCGTCAACTTCGTGCTCCCGCTGGTGCTGTTCCTCTTCGTGGTCGCCCTCGGCACCGACTACAACATCCTGATCAGCGACCGCATACGCGAGGAGATGGAACGCCCAGGACCGGCCCGCGAGGCCGTGGCCCGGGCCGTACGGCACACCGCGCCCGCCATCGCCACGGCGGGAGTCGTCCTGGCGGCCTCCTTCGGCAGCCTCGCCGTCAACGTGAACCCGTCCACCCGGCAGATCGGCTTCGCCACGGCGCTCGGCATCATGCTCTCGGCGTTCGTCCTGTCCATCGTGCTGGTGCCCGCGCTCGCCGCGCTGCTCGGCCGCAGGACCTGGTGGCCGGTCCGCCCGGGCGGCGCCCGGGGCCGCCACCAGACCGAACCGCTCGCGTCCCGTCCGGACCACGACCGCGTGTCCGTCGGCTAGCCGCCCCGGCCCGGCCGGGAGGGCCTCAGCCCTCAGGCCTCAGCCCTCAGGCCGGTCACGTCCTGGACGTGGCGCAGGCTCGGTTCCAGCAGCACCGTGTGGAGCTGCTGGAACACCTGGCGTGCCGCGACCGCGTTCCAGTCCCCCGGGAGCAGTTCGGTCGGCAGGCCCGGATCCAGGTAGGGCAGGCGGCGCCACTGGGTGAGCAGTGGCACGTAGTGGCGGAACGCCTGCGCGGGGTCCGGGTCCGGCCCGGCGGCGAGCCCGGCGGCGACCGGCGCGTAGGTGTCGGTGAAGGCCGCGTACTGGGTCTGGATCGCCGGGAAGTCCCACCACGAGCTGACCGTGTCGGGCAGGTCGCTGAAGGCGGCGTACTCGGCGGCGAACAGGTGGACGTAGTCGCTGAGTCCGAGCCGCTCCAGCATGCCGCGCGCGTCGTCGAGCAGCCGCCCCGGGGCCAGCCAGACGCCGGGGGCGATGTTGCCGAAGCCGAGCCAGGTCAGCCGGGTGCGCAGCTGGTAGCGGTGCGAGCGCTCGGACTCGGGGACGGAGAAGACCGCCATGGCCCAGCCGTCGGCGAGGTCGGCGGGTTCGAGGCTGGCGAAGATCCGGCGGTCCCCTTCGTCGAAGACGGGGTGGACGGCCGGGCCGAGGCGGTATCCGGTGGCGCCGCGGCGCTCCGGTTCGAGGACTCCGCGCTTCTTCAGGCGGGAGATCGCCGAGCGTACGGCCGGCCCGTCGACGTCGAGTTCCGCCATCAGCGTGATCAGGTCCGCGATGGAGATCCAGCCGCCGAGGCGACGCAGGAACGCCCCGTAGACCGTGTTGATCAACGAGCTGGGCCGAAGGGGGCTGTCCGACATGATCGCCTTCCGTTGTGCGCGGTCGCGATCATATCGAGCCGCCCTCCGGCCCCTCGGGCTACCTGGGCAGCGGGCTCTGCGCGTAGGCGCCGGAGAGCAGGTGCCCGGCTCCCGGGGCCACCGCCTCGAGGTCCAGGGCGCGCAGCATCTGGTGGGCGGTGCAGACGGCCGCGGACACGACCGGCTTGCCCAGCAGCTGTTCGGCCTCCTCGATGGCGGTCAGCGACGGCATCTGCACGCAGGCGGACAGGACCACCGCGTCGGCCTCGGCGTACTCCAGCGCCCGGGCCAGGCCCGGGAGCCGGGCCGGGTCGTGGGCGGCGACGTCGAGGTTGTCGGGGATCTCCAGGGCCCGGTGGTCGAGGACCTCGATGCCCTCGTGGCCGAGGTAGTCGACGACGGTCCGCGTCAGCGGGCGCATGTACGGGGCGAGCAGCACGATCTTCCGGGCGCCGAGCGTGTGCAGCCCGTGGACCAGGGCCCCGGCGCTGGTGACCACGGGCGCCGGGCCGCCGTTCTCCGCGGTGCGCAGGTGCAGGCGTTCCTGCGCGGTGCGGTGGTAGCCGAGGCCCATGCTCATGATCGCGACGAGGCATGCGTAGCCGAGGACGTCGACGCGGGCGTCGGACAGTTCCACGGCGCAGCGGTCGGAGTCGGCGTCCATGGCCTTGAGCTGCTCCGGCGTCACATGGGTCATGCGCATCCGGCTGGAGTGGAACGTGAAGCGCTCGTGGGGGAAGAGGGTCTGGCGGGCCCGCAGGATCGCGGGGATCTCGGTCTCCATGGTGACGTTGGAGCTCGGCACGATCTGGCCGATACGGAAGGTGCGGTCCGTGCGGTCCGTGCGGTCCGTGCGGTCCGTGCGGTCCGTGCGGTCCGTGCGGTCGGTGCGGTCGGGCATGGGTGCTCCTCAGCGGGCGTCGACGACGGGGTTGGTGAGGGTGCCGATCAGCTCGACGGTGGCCTCCACCGTGTCCCCGGGGACGAGGAACTCCGGCGGGACCATGCCGGCGCCGACGCCCGAGGGCGATCCCGTCGCGATGACGTCGCCGGGCTCCAGGGTCATGCCGGAGCTGATGTCGGCGATGAGGCGGGCGATGGGGAAGAGCATGTGGCGGGTGTTCGACTTCTGCTTGGTGACGCCGTTGACGCGCAGCGAGAGGTCGAGGTCCATCGGTTCGGGGACCGCGTCCGCCGTGACGACCACCGGGCCGAAGGGGGCGTAGGAGTCCTGGCCCTTGGAGAAGAACCACTGGCCGGAGCGGCGCTGGTCGCGGGCGCTGATGTCGTTGACGATGCCGTAGCCGAAGACGTACCCGTACGCCTCCTCCTCGCTGACCCGGAACGCGGTGCGGCCGATGACGACGGCCAGTTCGCACTCCCAGTCGAGCTGGGTGGTCAGGTCGGCGTTGTGCAGGATGGGCTGCCCCGGGCCGGTGACGGCGGTGGCGGGCTTGGAGAACAGGACCGGGCGCGGCGGGCGCTCCTTGTCGGTGTCCAGGCTGCGGCTGGACTCCTCCACGTGCTCCACGTAGTTGAGGCCCACCCCGATGATCTTGCCGGGGCGGTGCGGGGCGCGCAGGGTGACCTCGTCCAGGCGGTGCACGGATCCGGCGGGCCGGTCCGCCGGGTCCGCGGCGAGCAGGCGCCCGGCGGTCTCCAGCGCGGCGGGGCCTGCCTGGATGAAGGAGAGCAGGTCGTGCGGGAGGCGGACTCCGGCCCGGTCGGCGAGGGCGGCCAGGTCGACGACGAGGCCGTCGGCCTCGGCGCCCAGGCGTTCCACGGAGTCGGCGGTGGTGAAGGTCAGCAGTCGCATGGGAGTTCCTCGGGGTCAGGCGGTGACGGGCTGGTGGCCGCCGTGGTCGGCGTACGCCTCTTCCCGGTGGAAACCGAGCGAGCGCATGACGGGGAAGTCGTTGAAGGAGAACAGGCAGGCGTCCTCGGACCGGTCCGGGTTGTGGTGCTCGTGCCAGGCCCAGGACGGGACGCAGAAGATGTCGCCCTCGGTCCACTCGAACCGCCGTCCGGCGATCACCGAGACCCCCCGGCCCTTGGCGGCCGTGTAGATCACCGATCCGGTGTGGCGGTGCGCGCGGGTGGCCTGGCCGGGGCGCAGCAGCTGCATGTGGGCGCCCATGGTGGGCATGACCGGACCGCCGGTGAGCGGGTTGGTGTACTCGGCGATGACTCCGTCGTACGGGGAACCCTCACCGGCCTTGGCCAGGCCCAGCAGGGCCTCGTACGTCGGCTCCCAGGGAAAGGCGAGCAGCGGCGAGTAGGGCCGGGTCCACTTCTCCGCGCCGTACGGCAGCAGGTTCGCCGCGTAGGTCAGGACGGAGGAGTTGATGACCTTTCCGGGCTTCTGGTACAGCTCGGGGTGCACCTCGTAGAACCCGGCGTCCAAGGCGTTGACCAGCGGGATGTCGAGTCCGTCCTGCCAGATGACGGGCGCGTCGGACGATTCGTTGCCGTGTTCGTGCCAGGTGCCGTTGGGGGTGATGGCGAAGTCGCGCGGGCCGACCTTCAGCTTCTGCCCGTCGACGATCGTCCAGGCTCCGGTGCCCTCGTGGACGAAGCGCAGGGCGGCGGCCTGGTGGCGGTGTGCGGTCATCGCCTCCCCGGGCCCCATGATCTGCAGGCCGGTGTAGAGGAGTCCGGCGGCGGCGCTGACCTCCCGGCGGCCGGGGTTGACGAGCATGACCACGCGGCGGCCGGCGTCGTCGGCGCGGACCAGGCCGAGCGCCTTGTGGACCAGGGGGCGCAGGTCGGCGTAACGCCACAGCACGGGCACCGACTTGGGCTGCGGGTACCAGGGCTCGATGTCGTTGGCGACGGTCCACAGGGCGCCCGCGTCGAGGGCGCCGAGTTCCTCGTAGTAGGCGGTGAGTTCGGGGGTGTCGGTCACCCGGGCGCGGCCGAGGGCGGTGTCGTTCTGCTCGGTGGTCATACGTCCTCCTCGGAGGGGGTGGTCGGGGGGCACGGGGGCACGGTGAACGTCACGGGCGGGCGCGGCCGGTTGTCGACTTCGAGGCGGAAGACGTCGAAGCGGTTGTAGTGGCCGACGATGTCGTGCATCTGCTTGGGCTGGACGCAGCGGGCCAGGTCGATCTCGCCGTAGACGATGCCCTCGTCGTCGACCAGGGGCTCGCTGACCGGGCGGCCGTCGGGGCCGAAGATGCCGGACAGGGCGCTGCGCGGCCGGGTGAACTGCTTGCGCAGCTCCTCGTCGTCCCCGGCGAGGAGGTCGACGATCTCCGGGGAGACGGTGGAACAGGCGACGACCGAGAAGACCTTGCCCTCGAAGCTGTGGGCGGCGGTGCGGACGGCGATGGCGTCGGCCATGTCGTAGTCGGCCGGGGCCACGGGCAGGGCGATGTAGCAGGAGGCGTGCACGAGTTCGCCCTGCGCGAGGAGGGCGAACCGGGCGAGGGTGTTGGTGTTCTCCCCGCAGGCCAGTACGCCGAGCGGCCCGACGGGCGTGTCGTGGACCCGCAGCGAACTTCCGTCGCCGCCGGTCCAGGTGAGCTTCTCCGCCCAGGTGGGCACCAGCTTGCGGTGCACGCCGAGGAGTTCGCCGTCCGCGCCGATGGTGAGCAGGGTGTTGTGCAGCACACCGAGGCTGTACCGGACCCGTTCGTTGACGCCGATGACCAGCGTGACGCCGTACCGGCGGGCGGCGGCGCACAGGGCGTCGACGTGCGGGCCGGGGACGTCGACCGAGGCGGCCCGGAGCCGCTCGAACCAGGGTGAGCCCTGGACCGGGTTCATCGTCCAGTTCCAGTACGGGTATCCGGGGACGAACACCTCGGGGAACACGACGAGTTCGGCGCCGTTGCCGGCGGCCTCGGCGATCAGGGCGACGGCCTTGTCGACGGTGGCGGCCGGATCGAGGTAGACGGGTGCGGCCTGGACGGCCGCGGCCGTGAAGCGGCGCAGGTTGTCCATGGGGACCTCCGCTATCGGGGGGCGGGCGCCGCGGCGACGCGCGGCAGCCAGCGCCGGTGGACGGGTTCGGCTGCCGGGCGCAGCAGTTCGAGGCGGGGCGGCACCCGGTCGGTGCGGGCGGCGGGCGGGCGGCGGCGGCCCGCCGCCCAGGACGGCGCCCAGGGCGCCGCGGGCCCCTGGTAGCCCTGGGCGGCCGCGGCGTGCAGGGTCCACAGGGGGTCGTGGAGCTGGGCCCGGCCGACACCGCAGAGGTCGGCCCGGCCTGCCAGGATGATGGAGTTCACGTCGTCGTAGGTGGAGATCGCGCCGACGGCGATGGCGGGGACGCCGGTGGCGTTGCGGATCAGGTCGGCGTACGGGGTCTGGTAACTGCGGCCGTACCGGGGCCGTTCGTGGGCGACGACCTCTCCGGTGGAGACGTCGATGGCGTCGGCGCCCGCCTCGTCGAGGGCGCGGGCGATGGCCACGGCGTCGGCCTCGGTCAGACCGCCCTCCGCCCAGTCGGCGGCCGAGATCCGTACGAGCAGGGCCTTGCCGAAGGGCCACACCGCCCTTACGGCGCGCAGTACTTCGAGCGGCAGGCGCAGCCGTCCGGCCACGTCGCCGCCGTAGGCGTCGGTGCGCCGGTTGGTCAGCGGCGAGAGGAAGCCGGAGAGCAGATGGCCGTGCCCGAACTGGAGTTCCAGCGCGTCGAAGCCGGCCCGGTCGGCGCGCCGGGCCGCGGACACGAAGTCCCGTACGATCGCGTCCATATCGGCTCGGTCGGCCTCGCGCGGCAGACGGCTGAGCTCGTCCCAGGCCAGCGCCGAGGCGGCCACGGGCGGCCCGTCACCGGTGGCCGCGCGGCGTCCGGCGTGGGTGAGCTGAATGCCGATGAGGGTGTCGCACTGGCCGTGGACGAAGCCGGTGATGCGCTCCCAGGCCGCTTCCTGCTCGTCGTTCCACAGGCCGGGACAGCCGGGGGTGGCCCGGCCGTCGGCGCTGACCGCGGTCATGCCGGCGAGGACGAGGCCGGAGCCGCCGAGGGCCTGGGTGCTGAGGTGGACGAGGTCGAAGTCGCCCGGGACCCCCTCGCGGGCGGTGTCCAGTGCGGTGGGCGGTACGACGACCCGGTTGCGCAGCAGCAGGCCGCCGAGCCGGAACGGCCGGAACATGGGCGGCACGGCCGAGGAGCCGTTGACGGCACTGGTGAAGTCCTCGTCCCGCACGCGCAGGTTGTCGTAGGTGACGCGGCGGCTGCGGGTGAGCAGGTTGAAGGCGAACTGGTGGGGGTCCTGGCCGGTGTACCGGTCGATGTGCTCGAACCATTCCAGGCTGGCCTGGGCCGCCCGCTGGGTCGACTCCACCACGGGCTTGCGCTCCTCCTCGTACGCGCCGAGCGCGCTGGGCACGTCGGGGTGTTCGTGCAGGCAGGCGGCCAGGGCGAGGGCGTCCTCCATGGCGAGCTTGGTGCCGGAGCCGATGGAGAAGTGCGCGGTGTGGGCGGCGTCGCCGAGCAGCACAATGTTGCCGCGGCGCCAGGTGCGGTTGCGGACGGTGGCGAACCGCAGCCACTTGGAGTTGTTGGGCAGGAGCCGGTGGCCGTCGAGATGGTCCGCGAGGAGCTGCTCGCAGCGCCGGATGCTCTCGGTGTCGCTCGCGCCGGGCGCAAGGACCCGGCCCTGCGACTCCGCGAAGCCCGCGCGGCGCCAGGACTCCTCGGACATCTCCACGATGAAGGTGGACCGGGTGTCGTCGTACGGGTAGGCGTGCACCTGGAGCGTGCCGAAGTCCCGCTCCTCGACGATGAAGGTGAAGGCCTCGAAGACCTTGTCCGTGCCGAGCCACATGTAACGGCCGGCGCGTTCGTCGAGGTCGGGGCCGAAGGTGTCGGCGAAGGCCGCGCGGGTGGCCGACCGTACGCCGTCGCAGGCCACCACCAGGTCGTGCGTGGCGGCGAGTTCGGCGGCCGGCGGGGCCTCGGTGCGGTAACGGACGTCGACCGCCAGCGCGGAGCAGCGCTCCTGGAGGATCCGCAGCAGGTGCCGGCGGCCGAGGGCGGCGAAGCCGTGGCCGCCCGAGGTGAGGGTGCGGCCCCGGTAGCGGATGTCGATGTCGGTCCAGCGGGCGAACCGCGCGGACATGGCCTCGAACGTCTCGCGGTCGGCCTGGGCTATGCCGTCGAGGGTCTCGTCGGAGAACACGACGCCGAAGCCGAAGGTGTCGTCGGGAGCGTTGCGCTCCCAGACGGTGATCTCCCAGTGCGGGGAGAGCTGCTTGGCCAGGGCCGCGAAGTACAGCCCGCCGGGTCCTCCTCCTATGACTGCCACGCGCACGGCGTGCCTCCCAGTGGTTCCGAAGCGATCAGGAGCTCGGCCCGTTGCGGACCCGCTGTGGTGAGTACGGCCCGTACGTCCTCGGGCCAGGGGGTTGAGCCGGTGGCGCGGGCGGCCGAGTGGGCGACGACCATCCGTCCGGTGGCCGCCTCCTCCCCGTGCTCGCCGTGGACCGTGAAGGCGTAGTGCAGGGAGCTCGCGCCGACCTCGGTGACCCTGAGCTCGGTGCGCACGGCGTCCCCGAACCAGAGCCGCGCCCGGTAGTCGGCCTCGAAGTGGACCCGGGGCGTGCTGCCGAACAGCTGGGCCAGGCCCAGGCGGCGCAGCAGCACGGCCTCGGCCGCCTCGACCCAGCGCACGACGGTGGAGTGGTGGTAGTGGCCGGCGGCGTCGGTGTCGGGCCATTCGACGCGGCGCTCGACGACGACGCTCGGCAGCCGCGCGGGGGCCGCGGGGGCCGGCGGGGCGGCCGGCGCGGCGGGTTCCGGGGGCGGGGCGGATTCCGGGGGCGGGGCGGATTCCGGGGGCGAGGCGGCCGTCCGGGCCGCCAGGGTGCGCAGTTCGGCGCGCCGGAGCTTTCCGGAGCCGGTGCGCGGGAGCTCCGTCACGAACTCCACGGCGCGCGGGTACTTGTAGGGGGCGATGGCCTGCTTGACGTGGTTCTGCAGTGCGCGGACCGTGTCCGGGTCCGCCGGCACGCCCGCACCCAGGACCACGTACGCCTTGACGATCATGCCGCGCCGTTCGTCAGGGGCGCCGACGACACCGCATTCCTCGACGTACGGGTGCGCGGCGAGGGCCTTCTCCACCTCGGGGCCCGCGATGTTGTAGCCGGAGGAGACGATCATGTCGTCGCTGCGGGCGACGTACCAGAAGTAGCCCTCGGCGTCGCGGACATAGGTGTCGCCGGTGATGTTCCAGCCGTTCCTGACGTACGAGGCCTGGCGCGGGTCCGCGAGGTAGCGGCAGCCGGTGGGGCCGGTGACCGCGAGGAGGCCGGGCTGCCCGTCGGGCACGGGATCGCCCTGTTCGTCGACGACGGCGGCGCGGTAGCCGGGCACCGGTCGGCCGGTGGAGCCGGGCCGGATGTCCTCGTCGGCCGCGGAGATGAACACGTGCAGCATCTCGGTGGCACCGATGCCGTCGATGATCCGCAGCCCGGTGGCCTCGTGGAACGCGTGCCACACCGAGGCGGGCAGCGGCTCTCCGGCGGACACGCAGCGGCGCACGCCGGCCAGCCGGTCCGCCGCCCCGGCCGCCATGATCGCGCGGTAGGCCGTGGGGGCGGTGAACAGCACGGTCACGCCGTGGGCCTCGACGAGCTCCGCCAGCTGCATTGGGGCCGCCTGCTCGATCAGCAGGGTCGCGGCGCCGACGTACAGCGGGAAGACCACGAGCCCGCCGAGCCCGAAGGTGAAGGCGAGCGGCGGCGTGCCCGTGAACACGTCGTCCGGGCGGGGCTTGAGGATGTGCTTCGAGAAGGTGTCCGCATTGGCGAGGACGTCGCGGTGGAAGTGCAGGGTCGCCTTGGGGCGGCCCGTCGTGCCGGAGGTGAAGGCGATCAGCGCCACGTCGTCGGCGGCCGTGGCGACGGTGGTGAAGCGGCCGTCCTTGGCCGAACACCGCGCGGTCAGGTCCTCGGGGCCGGGTCCCCCGTACGGGAGGACGGGCAGACCGGGCAGGTCCGCCGCGTCGAGCTCGCCGGTGTGGCGGTGGTCGCAGATCGCGGCCGCCGGCCGGCTGATGTCGTGGAGCTCGGCGAGTTCGGCGGCGCGCAGCAGCGGCATGGTGGTGACGGCGACGCAGCCTGCCTTCAGGACGCCGAACCAGGCGGCCACGAGCCAGGGGTTGTTCGGACCGCGCAGCAGGACGCGGTTGCCGGGACGCAGGCCGAGGTCCTCGGTGAGCACCTGGGCGACCTGGTTGGCCCGGTGCCGCAGCTCGCCGTAGGTCCAGCGGTCGGTCGGGGTGAGCAGGGCGGGGCGGTCGGGGCCCAGGGTCTCGACGGCGTCGTCGAGCAGTCGACGGGCGCAGTTGAGCCGGTCCGGGTAGGCCAACTCCGCTAGATCGAAGTGGAGTTCGGGCCAGAGGGGGTCGGGCGGCAGCCGGTCACGACAGAAGGAGTCGGCGTACGCGGAAGGGGAGAGCTCCATGGGGCGGCACCTCAATCAGGGAGCAGCGGGGGAGACGGGAGCAAGGTATGTCGAATATTTGGCGTCCGTCAACATTGCGCGATATCGCTGCGCCGCGACCACCCTTCGCACGCCCGCCGTACGGCCGGCCGCGCGGCTCAGGCGGCCGGAATTCGCACGTGCACGGACTTTCCGAACCCGTCTGCCACCACGGCGAGTTCACCGCCCAGCCCGGCCACCATCAGCTGCACCATCAGCAGCCCGCGCCCGTTTTCGGCGTCGGGGTCGAACGCCGCGCGGGGCGAGGGCAGGCGCGGCAGCGAGGCACCCTGGTCGGCGACCTCCAGCCGGAGCCATCCGCCGCCGGCGGCCACCACCACCCGCATCCGTCCGGCGCCCACGTGCCGGACGACGTTGCCGACGAGCTCACTGACGGCCAGCAGCAGGGCGTCCGATTCGTCGAGGGGAACCCGCCATCCGTCGGGCACGGCCCGCACCCGGGCCCTGACCTGCGGAACGGTTGCCGGGAGGGGGTCGGTCACCCAGTGGGTGACGCTGCGGACCGAGCTGCCGGTGGTGGTGAGCATGACGTGCTCCCGGAGGGGAAGGCGGCACATCCGCTGGAGTGGCTCGTGTAACCGATCCCGAATCGGGTCAGCTCCCGGGCTTGTGGTCAGCGGAAACGCATCGCTAGAGTCGTGATTACACGTGTAACACGTTACGTCTCCCCCGGTGGCCTGCGCAAGCATTTCGGACAAACGTCACGAAGCCTGCCCCCGCCCCGGCCGCCCCGCCTTGGAAGGGCCGCAATGACGCAATCTCCCCCGGCATCTCCCCCCTCCGGATTCGACGCCGCCGACATGACCTGGCCGCCTCCCCCGTACCGGCTCCCCGTCCCGGCCGTGACCGGCCCGGACGGCGTCCGCCGCTTCGACGGGATCACGTACGCGACCACGCCCGGCTACCGTCCCCGGCTGCTCGACGTGCAGGTGCCCGCCGGCGAAGGCCCCTTCCCGGCCGTCGTCTGGATCCACGGCGGCGGCTGGCTGGACGGCGACCGCCGCTACCCGCCGCCGACCGTGCCCGCCGCGCTGCTCCACGGCGCGGTGGCCGCGGCCGGGCTCGCGCTGGTCTCCATCGACTACCGGCACAGCCTCGAAGCGCCCTTCCCGGCGCAGCTGCACGACGTGAAGGCCGCGATCCGCTACGTCCGTGCGCACGCGGACGTCCTCGGCATCGACCCCGCCCGCATCGGCGTCTGGGGCGAGTCGGCCGGCGGCCACCTGGCCGCACTCGCCGGTCTCGTCGGCCCCGGCTCGACGGACGGCGCCGCGCTCGAGGGCACGGAGGGGGTCGGCTCCGGGGAGACCGCAGTACGCGCCGTCGTCGACTGGTACGGCTGCTCCGACCTGGTCGCCCTGGCCGCGCACCCCATGCCGCCGATGCCGTCCGAGGTCGCCTTCCCCGACCCGTACGAGGCCCTGCTCGGCGCCCCCGTCGCGGACGGCCCGGAGCCGGCGCGGGTGGCGAGCCCGGTGACGTACGCCGCCGGTCCGCACCTGCCGCCGTTCCTCCTGGTGCACGGGACCCACGACGGGCTGGTCCCCTACAGCCAGAGCGAGGCCCTCGCCGAGGCGCTGGGGAGCGCGGGGGGCGAGGTCACCCTGCGGCCGGTCGAGGGCGCGGACCACATCTTCCTCGGCTCCCCGGACATCGCCGGGATCGTCGCCGAGAGCGTGGCGTTCCTGGCGGGGCACCTCGCTGCGACTGCCGCTGCCGCTGCCGCCGCCCCGAGAGCCGGCCATGACCGGTAGACCCGCGACCGCCGCCGACGCCGACACCGTCCGCCTCGCCGACCCCGCAGGCCACACGGTCGGGGCAGTGCGC
This sequence comes from Streptomyces sp. IBSNAI002, assembly GCF_052244475.1. Classification (NCBI taxonomy): domain Bacteria; kingdom Bacillati; phylum Actinomycetota; class Actinomycetes; order Kitasatosporales; family Streptomycetaceae; genus Streptomyces; species Streptomyces sp. IBSNAI002. Next base: position 746,539 of record NZ_JBQPXG010000002.1, read on the forward strand.
GGCCGGGGCAGCCTCGTCCTGGGGCTGCTGCTCCTGGGGAGCGCGGCGGTGACGGGCCTCGTGGTCCGCGCCGACGTCGGCGATCCGCCGTTCCAGGCGCTGGACGAGCGCTGGCTGGCCTGGATGGGCGGCCCACACGAGGGCCCGTACGCGGCCGTCGCCTCGGCCCTGAACTGGTTCGGCGGCCCGTTCGGCGCGGTCGTGCCGCTCGGCCTGCTGGCCCTGCTGCTCCTGCGGGGGCGCCGGGTCTCGGCCGGCTTCCTGCTGCTCGCCTTCCTCGGCGGCAACATGCTCGTCGTGCAGGGGCTCAAGCACCTGGTGGACCGGCCGCGCCCGGCGAACCCGCTGGTCCGCGTCGACCACGGCTCCTTCCCGTCCGGGCACGCCGCCACGGCCGCGCTGCTGGTCGTCGTGGTCGGGGCGGTGCTGGTCCCGTCCGCGCGGCGGCGGCTGTGGTGGGCGGCCGGAGCGGTCTTCACCCTGGCCATGATGTGGAGCCGCACCTGGCTGCACGCGCACTGGCTCAGCGACACCGTCGCGGGGGCCGCGGCGGGCGCCGGGGCCGGGCTGGTGGTGTGGTGGCTCCTGATCCCGTCCCTGACCCGCGAACACACCCGCCTAGCCGCCCGCGCGGCGCCCCCCGCCTGACCCCCGCCGGGCCGGCCCTGATCCGAGGCCAGGCCCGGCACGGACCGACGCCCTGGCGGGCCGGGTCCCCCAACGGCCAGGCCCGGCACGGGCGTGGGGCGGGGCCCCTCCGGAGTGTCTCCTCGGCTCGCGCACCAAGCCCCGGCTGCGAAGCGCCGGACCAGGGTTGCGCGCTCGTCCTGCGGGGACCCTCCTGCGCGCCCCCACCCCACACCCAGGCTCCGCAAGCGACTGCCCCGCCCGCCGGGGTTCGGGAGGCGAGGGGGGTGGGGCCGTGCAGGGGTGTCCCCGCAGGACGAGCGCGCAACCACGGCCGAAACCCTCGCAGCCAAGCCATGGTGCGCGAGCCGAGGAGACACCCCGGAGGGGCCCCGCACCCCTCGCCTCCCGAACCCCGGCACCCCACCAGCCCCGCCGGCGATTGAGGCGCGGGGCCCCGGGGCAGCGCCCCCGCAACAAAGCCGCACCCGCAACCCCCGGCCACGGCCCAGCCGCAAGCCGAGGAGACACCGCGGAGGGGCCCCGCACCCCTCGCCTCCCGAACCCCGGCACCCCACCAGCCCCGCCGGCGATTGAGGCGCGGGGCCCCGGGGCAGCGCCGCCGCAACGACGCCGCACCCGCAACCCCCGGCGGGCTCAGCTCCGCGACTGGAGCCGCTTCGTCAGGATTCCGCCCGCCACCATCAGCGCCACGCCCAGCCACCACACGTTGCCGTCGAAGACGAGCACGGCGATCCCGATCGGCACCAGCAGCCCCGCCAGCGGGAGCAGCAGGCCGGCCAGGCGGGGCGGTTCGGCGCCCTGTCCGGCGGCCGCCCGGGCCGCGCGGGCCCGGACCACCTCCGGGTACCAGCCCGTGAACCGGAGGGCCGCGACGATCGCCAGGATCTGGATGATCCAGCCGGTCCAGATGTTGTTCGGATTGTGCAGGACCAGGTCCCCGTAGCCGCCCGCGAGGGCCGCCACCAGGAAGGCGAGCCCCCACACCGCCGTGATCACGTAGTTGGTCCGGACGAAGGTGGGGGTGTGCCAGAGCGCGGGGTCGACCTGCTCGCGGGCGTACTGGAGGGTGAAGGGCATCCCCACGGCCATGGAGCCGAAGGCGATCACGGCCAGGGTGATGTTCGCGAGCTCGCCCGCGTACGTCTCCAGCCAGCGCAGCGTCCCTGCGCTCGCGGTGGCCCCGACGACGGCCAGCGCGGCGAAGAACACCACGTCGGCCAGTTCCAGCAGCTTCCACGAAGTGCCCCGGTTGACCACGCGGCTCAGCACGATCAGTGTGGCGGCCGTCGCCAGCGCGATCCCGACCGCGATCTCGAACCGTCCCGGTCCGACGAGCAGGGAGAAGACGATCCACGGCGCCATGCCGATGACCGGGTTCTCCAGGAATCCGGACAGTGCTCCGGTGCCCCCGCCGTTTGCCTCGCTCCGCCGCATGCCTCCATCGTCCGCGCCCCGCGGCCCACCGGCCATCCGGGGAGGCACGGGGGCCCGGCGGCCGGCCCCGGGGCGCCCCGGCGGCCGTGTCAGGAGGTCTGGCGGTGGACGAGGACGGCTTCGACGGGCTTCACCGGCGGGGCCGTTCCGGTGTCGATCTGCTCGTGCACGGTGTCGGCGATCCGGGCGGCCGACGGCAGTTCCAGCCGCACCGTGGTGAGCGCGGGCTGCTGGAGCGAGGACAGGACCAGGTCGTCGCAGCCCACCAGGGCGACGTCGTCCGGTACGCGGACGCCCTCCGCCTGGAGCGCGTGGAGGAGCAGGGCCGCGTATTCGTCGTTGTACGCGAAGACGGCGTCCAGGCCCAGGCTCCGCCACCGCCGGGCGAGCTCGGTCGCGGATTCGCGGGTGTAGGCCAGCTCCAGGGGTGTGACCGTGGCCATGTGACGGGCGGCGACCGATTCGGCCCCCGCGAGGCGCGGCCGGGCGAGCGTGCCCAGGCCGCGTTCGAGGGGCATGACGACGCCGATCCGGCTGCGGCCGCGGGCAATGAGGTGTTCGGCGGCGGCGGCACCGATCCTGGCGTGGTCGAAGCCGACGGTGTGCACGCCCTGAACGGGGTGGGCCGCGAAGGCGAGCAGTCCCCGGACGCCGGCGCGGCGCAGCAGCTCCGCCGCCTGGCCGCCGAAGCGGTCGCCGTCCATGGCGACGACCGCCGCGGGGCGCATCTCGGCCCAGGCCCGGGCGGCGTCGAGGGGGTCGGGGAACCGGCCGGCGTGGAGCACGGCCGTGTAGCCGTGCCGGTCGAGCTCGCTGTGCAGGTCGTCCACCCAGTCGCTGACGAGACGGCCGATCGCGGAGATCGACGCGGGCATCAGGACGAGGTTGCTGCGGCCGGCCCGCAGGGAGCGGGCGGCGGCGTGCGGGACGTAGCCGAGCTGCCGGGCCGCGTCGCGCACCCGGGCGCGGGTGTTCTCGCTGACGCGGTGGCCGGGGGTGTCGTTCAGCACGAAGGAGACGGTGGCGCGTGACACCCCGGCGAGCCGGGCCACGTCGGCACTGGTGATGGAGGCGGGGACGCTTGTGTCTTTGGCCATGACGTCCCTCGGAGCTCCTTCTGCCTGACTCGTACGGCTCCTTTCAGGTTACACGAGTCAGATGAAGCCGCCGGGAATCGCCGGCGAGATCGTCGAGGGCGCCGACCACCGAGTCGAAGCGCATCGTGGTGCGGGTGGCGGTGTCGTACGGATGCCATCGCGGCAGGTCGGAGTGGTTGGGATCGCCGGTGCGGACGAAGCCGATCCAGGCCTGGTGCATGGCGTGCGCGAGGCCGTCGCGGACGGCGGGGGCGATCCCGGCCACGAACGGGGCGTGCGCCCACTGGTCGAAGTTGTCGAAGGCGAAGGGCAGTTCGAGGCAGTGCGCGGCGCCGAGCCGGCCCTCGTAAGCGGGCGCGGGCAGGTCGAACTGGTAGGCCCAGACGGGCCGCCCGAGCTCCGCCCTGGCCTCGGCCAGCCGTACGGCGGGGACCCGGAAGAGCTCGTCCGTGATCAGGTCCATCAGGACGTCGTGCGGGCGGGCGCCGGGGCGGGTCCGTTCGTACGCCGCGTACACCGCGGGGGCGCGGGAGCCGCCGAAGGTCTCCGCGATGCGGTCGGTGACCTGCTCCCGGGTCGCGGCGGCGTACCGCTCGTCGAGCGCGAAGCCGAAGGCGGCCTCCTCCCGGGTCCAGCCGATCATGACGTCGATGCCGGCCGCCGCCCCGCCCAGCAGGGCCTCGGCCGGATGCCGGGGCAGGGTGGCGCCGTCGATCACGGGCAGGAAGGGGGTCGGCCAGTACCCCCACCGCATGGTCCGCCCGAACAGTCCGGCGGCCGCACCGATCAGCTCGGGCCAGGGCAGGGTGCGCAGTTCGGCCTGGTCCTTGACCCCGGCGAGCTCGAGGTAGGCGGCGGTGCGCTCGAGGGCCGCGGCCGGGTCGGGGAGGTCCAGGCCGAAGGGCGGGCTCTGCAGGATGACCCGCTTGATCAGGCCCCGTGCCTGCGGATGCCCGGCGAGCGCGGCTGTGGACACCGCGCCGCCCGACTGCCCGGCGACCGTGACGGCGTCGGGGTCGCCGCCGAAGGAGGCGATGTTCTCGTGTACCCAGTGCAGGGCGGCGAGCTGGTCGGTGAGCCAGTGGTTGACGCCCTCGCCGGGGCCGAGACAGAGGTAACCGAGCGGCCCGATCCGGTAGTTGATGCTCACGACCACGAGATCGCCGTCGCGGGCGAAGGTCGCGCCGGAGTAGCCGGGCAGCGACCCGGAGCCGGACACGAAGCCGCCTCCGTGGATCCAGACGAGCACCGGGCGGCGGGCCCCGTCGGCGGCGGGCGTCCAGACGTCGAGGGTCAGGCAGTCCTCGTCGAAGGGGGGCGCGCCGTGACCGCCGAGCACCGGGTCGCCACCCTCCTGGTAAAGCTGCGGCGCGCTCGGCCCGTCGGCGGTGGCGTCCCGGATCCCGCTCCAGCCCGCGTGCGGCCGGGCCGGGCGCCAGCGCAGGTCGCCGACCGGCGGTTCGGCGTATGGCACGCCGCGGAAGACGAGGAGCCCGCCCTCGTCCGCGCCGCGGAGCCGCCCTGCGGGCAGGTCCACGACCATCGGGTCCTCGCCTGGGGAGTGAGCCATGAGCCGGTCCTTCCTGATCGCGTGCCGGATGCGCGCCGACACGACGAGACTATTGCGTACAATTATCGACCGTCAACATTTCGCAATATCCGAGCGGGTCCGTGGCTCGCTCCGTGGCTCGGACCCGCACGGCCCGCCCGGGACTCACAGCCACAGGCTGTCCGCGGCCATGCGCTCCGCCTCCGCACGCAGCAGCGAGGCGAACACCCGCCACAGCACCAGGCAGGTCCCGGCGCCGAGCAGGGCGCCGGCGAAGGTGTCGCTGAGCCACTGGGCGTGCAGCCAGGTCCTGCTCCCCATCATCGCGAGGACGTACACGGCACCGACCGGCCACCACCAGCGTCGCGCACGGGGCGGGAACACCACCAGTCCGGCCACGATCACCAGGGTGACGGCGCTGAACACCTGGCCGGAGGGGTACGAGCCCTCGTTGACCAGGACCCACGGGTGCGGCGGACGCGGGCGGTCGGCGAGCTGCTTGAGCGGCAGCAGCACCACGCCGTTGGCGGCGACCGCCGCCGCGAGGACGAAGAGCGACGAGCGCCAGCGCCCGTACACGCACAGGACGCCGATCAGCGCGAGCGGCAGGATCATCCCGAGCGGGCCGCCGAGCCGGTCGAGGACGAGGGCGAAACCGCCGTCCCCGGTGGTGGACGCGTTGTTCACCGAGGCCTCCCACCAGTCGTCGAACCCCTGGAAGAAGGGCCGTTCGACCGTGCTGAGCAACAGTGCGACGAGGAAGGGCACGAGCAGGAGGGCGATCCCCCAGGGGAGTGCATGGCGCGGCGGAGCGGTCGGCAGATGGTGCGGGGGCGGCGGCACACGGGAGGGCGAGTGCGTCATGGCGGGCCTTTCACGGGCGTCCCGGTGAGCGGACACGGGAGGGCGAGCAGCGGGGACGGCTACGGAACGGACGGCGGGCGAACACGGCGACGGGACCAGCGGCAGGCGGCGCGCGACAACGACCGCGCGGCCGCCGACCGACTGACTGACCGGCCGACTGACCGGCCGACACGGAACGTCCTCACCGCCACCGCCGAGCGGAAGTCCCCGGAAAGGCAGGCGAAGAGCGAAGCCAACGGCCAGGCCGAGGGGCGAAGCAGACGGCGGAGCCGAGGACCACGGCGAGGCCGCGCCAAGGGTCGTGCCGGGGGTGAGCCGGACGTGGGCCCGTGCGGTCGGGGCCGGGCCAGCGGCTCGGATCGTCGCGCTGCGGCACGGAGTATGGCCGAGACCCGGCCCCCGCACAAGCGTTGGTTACACGTCATGGCACAAGGGATCTCCGGACGGTCACGATCCGGACCAGCACTCCGCCAAACCTCTGGCGGCGGCCGGAAATGGGTGCTACACAGTGTCCAGCGCCGTCGGTGACACGTGTAACAACATCAGGTCGGCCGCGCTAGTACGCCGCATCTCCCGGCGCCCCCGGCCGCTGCCGCGCGCCCCGCACCACCCCACTCCTCCCCCGCCCCCGCATGCGGCGCCCCGCTCACCGCCACCTCCCCGCTCCGTCCCCCGAGGAGTCGTCATGGCCCTGCCCGACGTCGTCCATCCCGTCCCCGCCGCCCCCGAACCACCGCGTCAGCGCGGCCTGTTTACCCTGCTGCTAGTCGCGAACTCCGCGATGATGGCGGTCTACATGGGCGTGGGCTCGGTCCTGCTGCCCCTCCAGGTCGCCGCCATCGACCCCGTCAACAAGGTCGCGGTCCTGGGCCTGATCGGCGGAGTCAGCTCGATCTTCGCCACCGCCTTCAACCCGATCGCGGGCGCCCTCTCCGACCGCACCGGCCGCCGCGGCCCCTGGATCCTGGGCGGCGCCCTCGCCTCGCTCGCCGCCCTGGCCCTGCTCGGCAGTGTGAGCACCGCGCTCCTGGTCGGCACCGCCTGGTGCCTGGCGCAGGCGACCATGAACGTCTACCAGGCCGCGGTCACCGCGATCGTGCCCGACCGGATCCCGGCCGCCCGCCGCGGCACCGCATCGGCGCTGGTCGGGCTGGGCCTGCCCATCGGCGGCACGGTCGGCGTGCTCATCGCCTCCCAGACCGCGGACCACCTGCGTACGGGCTACCTGGTCTTCGGCGCGATCGTCGCCGTTGCCGCGCTGCTGCTCACCACCTTCTGCCGGGACGTCCCGCGCACCGCGGCCGCCGTCGAGGCGGCAGCCGCCGCGGCCGCCCGTCCCAAGGGCTCCGGGATCGCCGCCTTCCTCTCCTCGCTGTCCCACCACGACTTCCGGTGGGCTTTCATCGGCCGGGCCCTGATGGTCCTCGGCTACTTCTCGGTCGTCGGCTACCAGCTGTACATCCTCGACGACCACATCGCGCTGCCCGCCGGTCTGACCCCGCCCGCCGCGATGGCCGTGCTCACCCCGGTGTCGATGGTCGCGATGGCCCTCTCCACGGTGCTCGGCGGCCTGCTGTCCGACCGGTGGGACCGCCGCAAGGTGTTCGTCGGCGTCTCGGCCGCCCTCGCCGGACTGGTCATGGCGGTCCCCGTGATCAGCCCGACCTGGACCGGCATGATCGTCTTCAGTGCGCTCAACGGCCTCGCCTTCGGCTGCTTCATGGCCGTGGACACGGCGCTGGTCACCCTCGTCCTGCCCCGGGCCGAGGACGCCGCCCGCGACATGGGCGTCCTCAACATCGCGAACGCCGGGCCGCAGATCGTTGCCCCCTTCGTCGCCTCGGCCATCGTCACCGGACTGGGCGGCTACACCCCGCTCTTCCTGGCCGGCGGGGCCCTGTCGCTCATCGGCGCGCTCGCCATCCTCCCGATCCGCAGCGTGCGCTGATCCGGGCGCCGGGTCCGCCGGACCCGGCGCCCCCGTACTCCGCCCCCCCACCCACCCGCCCACCCTCCGAAGGAGCATCCCCGTGACTCGCAAGCGCGTTCTGCCGCTGGCCGCCCTGCTGCTGTGCACCCCGGCCCTGGCCGCTACGGTCCCCGCGGCCGCCGCCCCGCGGACCGCCGGCCCGGCGCCCGAACGCACCGCCCCGCTGCGGATCCTGCTCACCAACGACGACGGGTACGACGCCGGCCTCGGGGAACATCGGTACAGCGGTTAACGCTAAGCCGGTGATCATGGCCTCTACCACGGGCGGCAGGCCCGGCGGCGAGGTTCGGTGGAAGATCCCTGAGAGCCTGCGGGCGCCGATAGCTTCGCGTCCATGCCAGTGGAGTTCCTGACCGATGAGCAGGCAGCGTCGTACGGCAAGTTCAACGAGGAGCCGACTCGGCCAGAGTTGGAGCGGTTCTTCTTCCTGGACGACGAGGACCGCAAGCTGGTCGCGAAGCGGCGCGGGGACCACAGTCGGCTCGGGTTCGCTCTCCAGATGTGCACCGTGCGCCACATCGGCCGGTTCCTCCCGGACGACCCGCTGGACGTGCCGTGGGTCGTGGTCGAGCACCTGGCCGTGCAGCTCGGCATCGAGGACGTCTCGTGCGTGAAGCGGTACACCGAGCGCAAGCCGACGCCGTACGAGCACGCGTGGGAGATCCGGGACGCCTACGAGTACCGCGAGTACGACGATGCGGAGTGGTCGCGCCGGTTCCGTACGTTCCTGCACGGGCGGGCGTGGACGCACGCCGAGGGGCCGGTGGCCCTGTTCAACCAGGCGGTGGGCTGGCTGCGCCGTCACCGGGTCCTGCTGCCCGGGGTGTCGGTGCTGGCCCGGCAGGTGTCGGAGGCCCGGAAGGTCGCGGAGAAGCGGCTGCACGCCACGGTCGCGGGTGCCGCCCGCCGCGCGGACCCGGCGCTGCCCGGGGATCTGGTGGCGACGCTGAAGACACCGGAGGGCTCGCGGTTCTCGGAGCTGGAGCGGCTGCGCCGGCCGCCGACGCGGACGACGGGCACGGCGTTCGCCCGTGCGCTGGAGCGGGTGGACGAGATCGGCGCGTACCGGCTCGGCAGGCTGAGGCTGTCGCAGATCCCGCCGAACCGGATGGCGGCGCTGGCCCGGTACGCGCTGGGCTCGAAGGCGCCGCTGCTGGAGCGGACGGCGGAGCCCAAGCGCACGGCAATGCTCACCGCGGTGATGCGGCACCTGGAGGCGAAGGCGATCGACGAGGCCCTGGACCTGTTCCAGGTCCTCATGGCCACCCGGCTGCTGAACACGGCGAAGCGCAAGACGGAGAAGGAGCGGCTTTCCACGCTGCCGCAGTTGGAGAAGGCGTCACGAGTGCTCGCGCGGGCGGCGAAGGTGCTGTTCGAGGAACTGGAGCTGGTCGAGGAGCAGGCGACGGACCTGGACGTGGCCGCGCTCTGGGCAGCCGTAGAGGAAGTCGCCCCGCGCGCCGCCGTGATGACCGCGGCGGCCACCGTGGTCTCGCTGGTGCCCGAGGACGAGAACTCGGCCGAGGTCGCCATGCGGGCCGCGCTCACGAACCGGTATGCCACGGTCCGTCCGTTCCTCGCGCTGCTGGGCGAGTCGAAGGCCCTGGACGCGGCGAGTGCCGGGAAGCGGGTCCTGGCCGGGGTGCGCGGCCTGCCAGCGCTGGCCCGGCGGAAGGTGGGCGTCAAGCCGCTGCTGCCGCGCGAGGTGGACGACAAGCTCGTGCCTCCCGCGTGGCGCAAGGCGGTGTACGCCAACCCTGATCTACCCCAGGGCGCGGTGGACCGGGACGCCTACGTGGTGTGCGTGCTGGAACAGCTGCACCGGGCCCTGAACAACCGCGACGTCTTCGCCTCGCCCTCACACCGCTGGTCCAACCCGCGCGCCCGCCTCCTGGAGGGCCCGGACTGGGACGCGGTCGAGGAGGACGTCCTGGCGGCCCTGAGCCTGGACAGGCCCGTCACCGAGCACCTGGCGGAGCTGGTGCGCGGCCTGGACGCCGGATGGAAGCAGCTCGCCGAACGGCTGGAGGAGGCGGGGCCGGCGGCGAAGGTCTCCATCGAGGTGGCCGGCGACGGGCGGGTGAAGCTGAACGTCGACAAGCTCGGCGCGCTCGGCGAACCGAAGTCCCTGACCTGGCTGCGCAAGCGGGTCGAGAAGATGCTCCCGAAGATCGACCTGCCGGACCTTTTGTTCGAGGTGAACGCCTGGACCGGGTTCCTCGACGCCTTCGTGCACCTCGGCGACGGCACCACCCGGATGAAAGACCTGCCCACCTCCATGGTCGCGCTGCTCGTCTCCGAGGCGTGCAACATCGGCCTGACCCCGGTGGTCAGCCCCGGCTACGAGGCGCTGACCCGGGCCCGGCTCGTGCACGTCGACCAGTACTACCTGCGCGCCGACACCATCGCCGCGGCGAACGCAGCTCTCATCGCCGCCCAGGCCGACATCCCGATCGTGCAGTTCTGGGGCGACGGGCTGCTCGCCTCTGTGGACGGGCTGCGCTTCCAGGTACCGGTGCGCACCATCAACGCCGCGCCGTCGCCGAAGTACTTCGGGTTCAAGCGGGGCATCACCTGGCTCAATGCTGTCAACGACCAGGTCGCGGGCATCGGGCAGATGGTCGTGCCCGGCACCCCGCGCGACTCCCTGCACATCCTGGACGCGCTGCTGAACCTGGACGGCGGCGTCAAGCCGGAGATGGTGGCGACCGACAACGCCTCGTACTCCGACATGGTGTTCGGCCTGTTCAAGATCCTCGGCTACAACTTCAGCCCCCGCTTTCGCGACCTGGACGACCAGCGGTTCTGGCGGGCCACCATGCCCGGCGTCGAGACCGGTACGTACGGCCCGGTGGAGGACCTGGCCCGCAACCGCGTGAATCTGAACAAGGTGATCACGCACTGGCCCGACATGCTGAAGGTCGCCGGTTCCCTGGTCACCAACCAGGTCCGCGCCTACGACCTGCTGCGTATGTTCGGCCGTGACGGCCGCGCCACCCCGCTGGGTGCGGCGTTCGCGGAGTACGGGCGGATCGCGAAGACCGAGCACCTGCTGCGCGTGGTCGACCCGGTGGACGACACCTACCGGCGGCAGATGAACCGGCAGCTCACCGTGCAGGAGTCCCGCCACAAGCTGGCCCGGGACGTGTGCCACGGCAAGCGCGGCACCATCCACCAGGCGTACCGCGACGGTATGGAGGACCAGCTCGGCGCTCTCGGCCTGGTCCTCAACGCCATCGTGCTCTGGACGACGAAGTACATTGACGCCGCCGTCGCCCAGCTCCGCGCCGAGGTCCACGAGATCCGGAACGAGGATGTCGCCCGACTGTCCCCGCTCAAGCACCGCAACCTGAACCTGCTCGGCCGCTACAGCTTCATCGCCAGCTTCCCGGCTACCGGTGCCCTGCGCCCGCTGCGTGACCCCGACGCGCCGGAGCAGGACGAAGACGAGGACGAGCCAGCGGCCGACTGAAGCGGGTCTATCACGAATTAGGTGTGGTTCGTCTGTTTGGCCTACGCCTTGTTTGCTGGGCTTTCTGGCCTATACCTGATTGGCGGTAAGGCGGCCGTCGAAGAGGACATCGAATTCGTTGAGAGCGGCCTTCCAGCGATTGCTCCAGCGCTGACGGCCCCGGCCAGTGGGATCGAGAGCAAGCGTGGCGAGATAGAGCCTCTTGAGGGCTGCGGTCTCGTTCGGGAAGTGTCCGCAGGCCTGTGCAGCCCGTCGGTAGCGCGCGTTCAAGCTCTCGATCGCGTTGGTCGTGTAGACGACCTGACGGATCGCCGGTGGCAGGGAGAGGAACGGGACGAACTCGTTCCAGGACCGTTCCCAGATCCCGCCGATCGAGGGATACCGGCTGTCCCACTTCTCTTTGAATTCGGTCAGCCGGCTTCGGGCCTGGGTTTCGTCGACGGCTGTGTAAATCGGCTTGAGGCCCCGGGCGATCTCAGCTGCATCCCGACGCGATCCGTAACGCAGACTGTTTCGGATCAGATGAACTACACACGTTTGGACAACGGTTTGGGGCCAGATCGCGTTAACGGCCTCGGGCAGCGCGGTCAAGCCGTCACAGACCAGCATGAGGACGTCCTTCACGCCACGGTTACGGATCTCCGTGAGCACGGTCTGCCAGTACTTGGCACCCTCGCCGCCCTGCCCGGTCCACAGTCCGAGGATCTCGCGGTAGCCGTCCGCGGTGACCGCGATCGCCACGTAGACGGGCCGGTTGGCGACCTGACCATCCCGGATCCGCACATGGATCGCATCAATGAACACCACCGGATACACCGAATCGAGAGGACGAGTACGCCATTCCGCCATCGATTCCAGCGCCTTGTCCGTGATCGTCGAAACGGTTTCCTTCGACGTCGCCATCCCATAGACCTCGGCGAGATGAGCGACGATCTCCCCGGACGTCAGCCCCTTCCCGGTGAGCGAGAGGACCATTTCATCCAGGGCGCCGGTCCGGCGGGCGTACTTCGGCAGAAGCCCCGGACGGAAGGTTCCGAGCCGGTCACGCGGCACGTTCACCACCACCGGGCCGACCTCGGTCATCACCTTCTTCGCCCGGTAACCGTTGCGCATATTCCCGCCCGAACGAGATCCCCGGCCGCCGGCCCGCACTGATTCATCAGCCAGGTGCAAGTCCATCTCCGCCTCGAGCGCGGCCTGCATCAAATGCTGGGCGAGCTCGGGAAGAATGCCGCCCTCGCCCATCAGCCGAAGACCACCGGCCGCGGTCTTCTCCGCCGCGAGCGCGGCCAATTCTTCCAGCAGCTCGACCGAGAGGCCGTTCTCGGATACCGGCATCGCCTTCACACCAGAACCCTCAGCACTCGCGCCGACCCTGGCAAGCGACACACCGCCGGCCATCCCGATCGTGTGACCCGTCGTCGTACCCATCAGATGACTCCTTCGAGGAAGGAACCCACCTAATTCATGACACTCCTAGTGAAGCAAGGGTGTCAGAACGCATCTGCGACCGTCTCGGGCTGCTCAGGCGTCGCGCCGCTTCATTGCTGCGTACGCGCTGGCCGCGATGGCTGCTGTCCATGCGAGGAGGGTGAGGTAGCCGGTCCAGGCCGTTTCGGCTGCTGCGCGGGTGATGGCGTTACCGGCCTCGAAGGGGGGAACGTGGTCGCCCAGGTCGGGGCCGAGGATCATGGGGAGGACGTAGAGGGCGAAGATGCTGCCCACGGTGGCGACCGGGTTGCGCAGGAGGGCGCCGAGGGCGAGGGCGAGCAGGCCGGAGGTGGCCAGGAACAGACCGCCGCCGGCTATGGCGCGCATGACTCCGGGATCGCTCAGGTTGAGGTGGACGCCGGCCCCGGACAGGATGGAGCTTCCGATAGCAAAGGAGACGGCGGAGGCGGCCAGGCCTGCGGCCAGTGCAATGGCGGTGAAGGCGGTGGCCTTGGCCGCCAGGAAGCGGCCGCGGGAGGGGACGGCGGTCAGCGAGGTGCGGATCATTGCGCTGCTGTACTCGGAGGTCATGGCCAGCGCGCCGGCGACGGCGAAGGCAATCACTCCGAATTTCATGCCGAACTGGGTGACCCAGGTCAGGTCCCCGCCGGTTTCACCGCCGCCCAGGATGTGCCGGGCGTTGGCCGAGGAGTTGTTCGCGCCCGCCAGCACGGTGACGGTGATGCCGATGAGCAGGGCGAGCAGGACTCCGCGGTGGGTGCGGATCTTGATCCATTCGCTGGCCACGGCATCGAGGAAAGTGGCCGGTCGCGGGGTGGTGGCATGCCGTCGGGTGCCGGCGGAAAGGGTGGTGGTTTGGGCGGTCATGGTGTTCATTTCTCCTGGTCAGGCTGCGGCGGGCGCGGTGGCGCTGTAGTCGGTGGTGTGCTGGGTGAGTTCGAGGTAGGCCTCTTCGAGGCTGGACCGGTGGGCGGCCAGTTCCCGCAGGGCGATCCCGTTGTGGGCGGCGATGTCGGAGACCTGGCCGGTGTCCAGGCCGGTGACCGAGAGCAGGCCGTCCGGCGCTTGCTCGACGCCGGCACCGGTACGGGCAAGCAGGGCGGCGAGCCGCTCCGGTTCGGTCGCCCGGACCCTGACGCAGGTCCGTGAGCTGCTGTCGATGAGTTCCTGCATGCTCATATCAGCGAGGAGGCGCCCCTGGCCGATGACGACGAGGTGGTCTGCGGTGTGCTCCATTTCGCTCATCAGGTGGCTGGACAGCAGCACGGTGCGGCCCTCGGCGGCCAGGGACCGCAGGAGGGTGCGGATCCAGATGATGCCCTCGGGGTCCAGCCCGTTGACCGGCTCGTCGAGCATGAGGACGGGCGGGTCGCCCAGCAGCGCGGTGGCCAGGCCAAGGCGCTGGCCCATTCCGAGGGAGAAGCCGCCGGCCCGGCGCCGCCCCGCATCCTGCAGGCCGACCACCTCGAGCACCTCGGTGACCCGGCGGCGTCCGATCCCGTTGGCGCGGGCCAGACACCACAGGTGGTCCGCGGCCCGGCGGGGTCCATAGAGGGCCTTGGCGTCCAGGAGTGCGCCGATCTCGCGCATCGGGGCGGCCAGCGTGCCGTAACCGCGGCCGTTCACGGTCGCCGAGCCGGACGTGGACCGGTCCAGGCCCATGATCATGCGCATGGTGGTGGACTTCCCCGCGCCGTTGGGTCCGAGGAAGCCGGTCACCACCCCGGGCCTGGCCTGGAACGACAGGCGATCGACCACGGTCCGGTCGCCATAGGATTTGGTGAGATCGGTGACATCGATCATCGGGAACTACCGTTTCATGAGGTGAAGGGGTGCGTATTCGCATCTGGCACCGATGCTCCCGCCCGGCGGGCACCCCTGGCATCGGAGCATCCGCTACAGCCACCCCGACCAAAGTGGCTGGTGGCACACACCTCACCCCCGACGAAAGTAGGGGACCGCCTCACCCCACGGGCGAAGCTGCCGGCAGGCCCGCCTTCGTACCCTGGGACCATGAGTGAGCAGGACAAATCCCCGCAGTCGGCCTCTCACCGGTGGTGGCGAGGGTCTGCGGCCGGCGATGCGCTCCTGACCTCGCTGGTTCTGGCCTCCCTCGCGTACCTACTCATCCGCGTCACCGTGAGCCACGGCCCCGTACACGCCGACATCGTGGCGCTGACGCCGCTGCCGCAGCTCGTCGCAGCTGCCGCCGCGTGGGCCACCGTGGTCCGCAGCCGCCACCCGGTACCGATGGTGGCGGCCGGAGCCGCGTGCTGGCTGGTGCTAGGCATCCCGTGGGTGGCCATGCTGGCCATGTACAACCTCGGGCTCCGGCCCTTGGCCACACGACGCCGCACAACAGGCCTTGCCGTCTTTTCCCTGGCAGCCCTAGCTTCCCGCGTCCTGATGCCCAACCCGCTGCACCTCTCAGCGGTCAACACCGCCTTCTGGACGGTCGCCGCCGGAGCGCTTCCCCTCACCATCGGCCTGTGGCTGGCCGCCCGCCGAACCCTCCTGGACAACCTGCGCCGCCAGATCACCCAGGCCCAGGCAACCCACGAAGTAGAAGTCGCCGCGGCACGCACAGCCGAGCGCTCCCGCATCGCCGGCGAAATGCACGACATCGTCGCCCACCGGGTCAGTCTCATGGTCCTGCACGCCGGAGCCCTGGAAGTCACCGCCACCGACCCCGCAGTCACCACACCAGCCGCCCTCATCCGCGAGAACGGCCGCGAAGCCCTCCAAGAGCTGCGCACGATTCTCGGACTTCTCCACGCCCGGGAAGACAGCGCCCTGGCACCCCAGCCCACCCTGGAACAGCTCGACGATCTCATCCGCTCCTCCCGCCAGGCAGGCGTAAAGATCCGCCTCACCATCGAAGGAACCCCGAACGAGCTGCCCGTCACCATCGAGCGCACCGCCTACCGCATCGTCCAAGAGGCACTGACCAACATCCACAAACACGCCCCCCAGGCCCGCACGACCATCCGGCTCCGCCACCGTGCCGGAGCCCTGGACGTCACCATCCGCAACGCCCGGCCCACAAAGTCAGCCACCGCAGACTTCCCCCGAGGAGGTCACGGTCTCCTCGGCATGAGGGAGCGCGTCGAACTGCTGGGCGGCACCTTCACCGCCCAGCCGCAAGACGACGGTGGATTCCTGGTCACCGCCACACTGCCGACAGCCAGTACAGATCCTCAGACACGTGAGGCCGCAGCATGATCAAAGTCCTGATCGCCGACGACGAGGCCCTGGTCCGCACCGGACTGCGGATGATCCTGCAGTCCGACCCGGGCATCAAAGTGATCGCCGAAGCAGGTGACGGCCACGAAGCCCTCGCCCAGATCCGCGCTCACCGCCCGGACGTCGTCCTGATGGACATCCGGATGCCCCATCTCGACGGCCTCGCCGCCACCCGGCAGCTCAGCACCTGGCCCGGCGCCCCCCGCGTTCTGGTCCTGACCACCTTCAACCGCGACGAGTACGTCTACACCGCACTACAGAACGGCGCCGCAGGCTTCCTCTTCAAGGACACCCCACCCCAGGACCTCATCGCCGCCGTCCACACCATCGCCGACGGCAACGCCATCCTCGCCCCCAGCGTCACCAAAAACCTGATCGACCACTTCGCCAAAGGCTCTACCAATCAGGCCCAAGCCCGACGCCGGCTCACCGCCCTCACCCCCAGGGAACAAGAGGTCCTCGCTGCCGTCGCCGAGGGCATGTCTAACGCCGACGCCGCCCGCGCACTCCACCTCAGCGAAGCCACCATCAAGGCCCACGTCAGCCAGATCATGACCAAACTCGACGCCACCAACCGCGTCCAGATCGCCATCCTCGCCCACCAGGCCAACACGGCATGACCCTGCCCACTTGTCGTCAAACGATCGTTTGACGACAGGCGCGGCGGGCGTCCAATGAACCCAGTGATTCCGGGGCCTGACGGCGGCCCCGATCCAATGAGATCCGATGACGGCAGACGACAGGGTTAGATGACAGCCCAGGTCCGATGCGGCGGCAGGAGCGGGGAACAGCGTGGCCAATCTCGTCTACAAGCGGGTGTCGACCGACCAGCAGTCCACCGCCCGCCAGGACCTCGTCCTCGCCGAGGCCGGGATCGAGGACCCGGTCGTCTTCGAGGAAGACCCGGGCACCTCCAGCCGCCTCCACCCGCTTCAGCGCCCGAAGTTCGGCGAACTGCTCACCTACGCGCGGCCGGGCGACACCGTGCACATCTCCGAGATGTTCCGCCTCGTGCGCGGCAACCAGCACATCCTCGACGTCCTCGCAGTCCTGCACCGCGACCAGCTCGCCCTGCGCATCCACGACGGCGCGTTCTCCGCCATGGACCTCACCGCCC
Organism: Streptomyces sp. IBSNAI002; assembly: GCF_052244475.1. Classification (NCBI taxonomy): domain Bacteria; kingdom Bacillati; phylum Actinomycetota; class Actinomycetes; order Kitasatosporales; family Streptomycetaceae; genus Streptomyces; species Streptomyces sp. IBSNAI002. Next base: position 763,408 of record NZ_JBQPXG010000002.1, read on the forward strand.
GCCACCCGCGCACCGGCGAACTGCTGTCCACCGTGAAGTTCATGGTCCAGACCCTCGCCGCCGCCGGCGAACTCCAACGCGACCTACAGCGCGAGCTGACCTACGACGGACTCCGCGCCGCCGAGGCCAAGGGCAACAAGGGCGGACGCCGCCCCGCCGTCGCGGTCGACAAGGCCGACACGGTCCGCGCCGCCTACCTGGCGGGCCGCTCGATCGCCGCCCTCGCCCGCGACCACGACGTCAGCCGCGGCGCGATCCGCACGACCGTCGCCGACCTCCTGCCCGACCACACCGCCGCCGAAGACGTTCCGGCGCCGGAGCTGCCGGTCACCCTCGACATGCCGGGCAAGGTCGCCGACTTCCTCCGCACCACCGAGCTGGACCCCGTCGAGCGGGCAGCGCTCGACCAGGGGGTGACCGTACGGCGCGGCCAGGGCTACACCCTGCGCGTTACCGCCGCACCCTCCGTGCACCGCCAATTCCTCACCCGCTGCCAGCCGCTCGACGGCGGCCACGGCCTCCCCGCAATCCCTGCCCAGCGCAAGGCACGCCGCGAGTACGAGAACAGGGTCAGCACGCTCACACCCGGACCATGATCACCGGCTTAGCGTTAACCGCTGTACCGATGTTCCCCGAGGCCGGACGCGCCCGGCATCCGCAAGGCCTTCGCGCGGCTGACCGCGGCCGGCCACGACGTCACGATCGTGGCCCCGCTCACCAACCAGAGCGGCACCGGCACGAAGATGTCCAACGCCCCCGCCATCGTGGTGAAGCACCCCGAGCCCAAGGTGTGGGCGGTCGACGGCACGCCGGGCGACTCCGTCTCCTTCGGTCTGGCCGAGGTCTTCGCCGCAAAGGCCCCCGACCTCGTGGTCTCCGGCACCAACTTCGGCCCGAACGTCGCCGGGCTCGCCAGCCACTCCGGTACGGTCGGCGGCGCCGTCGCCGCGCTGGAGTCCGGAGTGCCGGCCATCGCCCTGAGCACCGGCGGCCTCACCGCGCCCGACCCGGTCACCACCGTCAACGCGATGGGTCCGACCCTCGACTTCGCCGTCAAGCTGATCGACCGGCTGCGGGCGGCGCGGGCCCGGTCCGGACGGCTGCTGCCCGCCGGAGTTGGCCTCAACGTCAACCACCCGGTGGTCGGCGCCGACGGCAAGGGCACGGCCGCCGGTGTGGCCGCGACCTTCCAGGACCCGCAGAACCTCCTCCAGCCGGACTTCACCGACTCCGGCGACGGCACCTGGAAGGTGTCCGTCAAGGTCGCGCTGCGGCCCGCGGCGAAGGGCGGCGACGTCGAGGCGGTCGCCGCGGGCCGGATCGCGGTGAGCCCGATGAACTCCGACTGGAACACCGGTCCGGTCGACCACGCCGTGACCTCCGCCCTGCTCGCCGGGCTCCGCCCGTGAGACGCCGGACGGGACCGCTGCTCGGCGCCGTCCTCGCCCTGGCGCTGGGGCTGCTGGCCCCGGCAGCCCCGGCGGCGGCGCGGGGCGGCGGGGCGCCGGATCCCGTGGTCGCCGTCGCGCAGGGCTCCCTGCGCGGGCAGAACCGGGACGGGGCGCAGGAGTTCCTGGGCGTCCCCTACGCCGCTCCCCCGGTCGGGGAGGCCCGGCTGCGGGCGCCGCGGCCGGCGGAGCGCTGGAACGGGGTGCGGGAGGCCGTCCGGCAGGGCCCCGCGTGCCTGCAGTTCTCGCCGTTCGGCCTGCGTGATCCGGCGGCCGTCAGTGAGGACTGCCTGTATCTGGACGTGTACCGGCCCCGGTCGGCCCGTCCCGGAGCCCGGCTGCCGGTGATCGTCTGGATGCACGGGGGTGCGTACAGCCAGGGCACCGGGACCCAGTTCGGCGGGCGGACCATGGCCGAGCTCACCCAGACCGTGGTGGTCAGCATCAACTACCGGCTGGGGCAGCTCGGTTATCTGGACCTGCCCGAGCTGAACGGGCCGCGCGAGGTACGGTCCGGCTCCTTCGGGCTGATGGACCAGATCGCCGCGCTGCGCTGGACCCGGGAGAACATCGGGGCCTTCGGCGGCAATCCGCAGAGCGTCACGGTCTCCGGGCAGTCGGCGGGGAGCGGGTCCGTGTGCGCGCTGCTGGCGGCCCCTTCGGCGGCGGGTCTGTTCCACCGGGCGGTGCTGCAGAGCGGGCCGTGCACCTTGCTGCGTACGCCCGACCGGGCCCGGGCCGAGGCCCTGGCGCGGGAGTTCGCCGCGCGGGCGGGGTGCGCCGGTCCGGCCGGGATGGCCGCGTGTCTGCGCGGGGCCTCGGGGGCGGCGCTGGTGGAGGCCGCCCGTACGCTGCCCGCTCCGGGTCCGGCGTCGGGCGACGGGCTGCTGCCGGTGGATCCGGAGCGGGCCGTACGAAGCGGCGCGTGGAACAGGGTGCCGGTCATGATCGGCAGCACGCGTTCCGAGGGCCGGTTCTTCGTCGCGCTGACGCAGCCGGACCTGACCCGGGAGCAGTATGCGGCGCAGGTCCTCGCGGGGTACGGGGCCGCGGGGCCCGAGGTGCTCGCACGCTATCCGGTGGAGGCCCACGGCTCGCCGTACCTGGCGCTGTCGGCCGTCCTGACGGACTCGACCTTCGCCTGTCACACCGCGTGGACGGCGGAGCTGTTCGCCTCCCAAGTGCCGACGTACGCGTACGAGTTCGACGATCCCCGGTCACCGACGCTGGCCGGGGCCCAGGTGCCGGGCCTGGACCAGTCGAACGGGCACAGCGCCGAACTGGCCTATCTGCACGACTTCACCATGGGTGAGCGGCCGCTGACCCCGGTGCAGGTGGCGCTGGCGGCGCGGATGAAGCGCTACTGGGGTGCCTTCGCCCGGTTCGGTGCGCCCGTCGTGCCGGGTCAGGTGCCGTGGCCGGCGGCCGTCCCGGGCTCCGGGGTCGCCCCGGTGCTGACGCTCGGCCCGGGGCGGACGGGTCCGGGTTCGTCGTTCGGGGCGGACCACCAGTGCGCGTTCTGGCGGACCCAGCCGGACCGCCCGCTCTGATCGGGCGGCGGCTCGGCTCGGGCGGGCCGCCGTGATCACACGGCCGCGCCCGCATCCGCGGCCGCACGTCGGCGTCGGCGCCGAAGGACCACCAGCGCCGACGCCGACGCCGCGACCAGGGCGGCGGACACCGTCAGCAGCCAGACCGGGATGCCGTCTCCCAGCGTGAGCAGCTCGTCCCGGTAGACGACCCTGCGGTAGGGGGTGTCCTGGGCGGTGGCCCGCAGTTCGTGGTCGGCGTCGATGCGGCCCGGTTCGGGGAACCGCTGGTCGATGGCCGTGAGGAACACCGGTTTTCCGCCGGTGAGTTCGGCGAGCGGTCCGCTCTTGGGGGCGATCTTCCCGGCGAAGGTCACCTCGGGGGCGGATCCGCCGATCGCCGAGCTCGGTTCCATGCGGTGGTCGGCCAGGACGTACAGGCCGAGGGACTGGGGTGTCCTGGCCATCCGGGAGAGCCGCATCGGGTAGACGGGCGTCGGGCTGTCGAAGCGGATTTTCAGCGGGTCCAGGTCGCCCCGGAGCGGTGTGCCCTGCTGTCGGGGGGCCAGTCGTACCGCCACGTACTCCCACTTCTGGTCGACGTAGGGCTTGACCTCGGCGGTGAGGCGTTCGGGGAGGTCGAAGCCGTTGGTCTCCAGCCAGTCCTTCAGGGCGTCGGGGTCGGTGGCGGTCAGGCGGGCGACGTCGAAGTCGCCGAGCCGCTCGCGGCCGACGACGGCGACGCCCGGGTCGGCGCTGCCGGGCGGTGTCGCGCCGGCGGTGTCCCCGGCCATGGAGGAGAAGGGCCAGTCGCCGTCGCGCGGCCAGAAGTAGCCGCGGGTCCTGCGTTCGGGCCGGGTCAGCCGCGAGAGCTCGCCGAACACCTCCCCGTCGCCCAGTTCCACCGTGGCCCGGCCCGGCACGGGCATGATCCAGGCGGCCCGGTGCGCGTCTCCGCCGACGGTGAACCGCATCACGATCTGCTGCGTACGGCCGTCCCAGCGCACGACGGAGGTCTCGCGGTCGACGCCGATCCTGGACTGCCGGTCGGGCACCATCGCCCCGCATCCGCACGCGTAGGCGGGGTTGACCAGGGCGCCCACCTGCGTCGCGAGCAGGGCGAACAGCAGGGCGGCGATTCTTCGTCTCATCCACACGGGTCTCAGACGACGGCCCGCGCGATCCGGTTCCGCGGGCACGGCCGACGGCCTTCGGACACGTCGGCGCCATCTTCCGGTCATCAGGCGCTGCCAGCATGGCGTCCGAAAAGTTGTACATACAACTCTGACGGGAGCGCCGGTGTCCGCGACTCGAAACCTCCACCCGCCCGCCTTCTGGCTGCGCGACAACTGCCCGTGCGCCGACTGCCGGGATCCGCGCACCGGCCAGAAGCTGTTCCAGATCACCGACCTGCCCGAGGACCTGGCCGTCGGCGCGGTACGGGACTGCGTGCCGGCCGCCGACGGCGGCCTCGGCCGGGAGGTGCGGTGGGAGCCCGACGGGCACCGGTCCGTCTACCCGGAGGCCTGGCTGGCCGCCCACGCGCCCGGCGCCGGCGGCGCGCCCCGGCCGGGCGACGGCCGGACCGAGGCGGACAAGGAGCTGTGGGCCGCGCCGGACCTGGACGGACGGCTCCCCGAGGCCGGCTGGGAGGCGTACACCGGCGACCGGCGGGTCCGGATCCGGGCGCTGGAGAGCGTCGTCCGCCTCGGCTTCGTGCTGCTGCGCGGCGTCCCGCCGCGGGACCGGACGGTCCTCGACGTGGCGCGCAGCTTCGGCTTCGTGCGCGAGACGAACTACGGCGAGCTCTTCGAGGTGCGGGTGGAGGCCGATCCGAACAACCTCGCCTTCACCGGGGCCCGGATCAGCCCGCACACGGACAACCCGTACCGGGACCCGGTGCCCACGCTCCAGCTGTTGCACTGCCTGAGCAACGAGGCCCGCGGCGGGGACTCCGGGCTCGTCGACGGCTTCCGGGCCGCCGCGCTGCTGCGCGCCGAGCACCCGGAGGCCTTCGCCGTGCTGACCCGGGTGCCCGTGGAGTTCGCCTTCGCCGACGCCCGCACCGAGCTGCGCGCCCACCGGCCGCTGATCGACGTGGACCCGCTCGGACGCATCCGCGAGATCCGGTTCAACAACCGGTCCATCGGCACCCTGCACCAGCCCGCCGCGGTCGTCGAGGAGTTCTACGCCGCCTACCGGACCTTCGCGCAGCTGCTGCTGCGTCCCGGGCTCCGGCTGGACTTCCGGCTCGCCCCCGGCGACTGCCTCGTCTTCGACAACACCCGTCTGCTGCACGCCCGTACGGCCTTCTCCGAGTCGGGCGACCGCCACCTCCAGGGCACGTACGCCGACCTCGACGGGCTGCTGTCCACCCTTGCCGTTCTGCACCGCGAAGGAGCCCGCGCATGACCGCCCCGGACCCCGGGCCCGGCCCCGTCGACCTGCTCGCCGCGCTCTTCGAGGGCGAGGGCGGCTCCGAGTACCTGGGCGAGGCCGTCACCCAGGCCGGGCACATGCTCCAGGCCGCCGCCCTCGCCGGGGCGGCCGGCGCCCCCGCGCACCTCGTCGCCGCGGCGCTGCTGCACGACGTCGGGCACTTCCACGGGACCGTGACCGGCCGGGACCTGATGGAGGGCGGCCTGGACAACCGGCACAGCCACACCGGAGCCGAGTGGCTGGCCCAGTGGTTCGGACCGGAGGTGACCGAGCCGGTCCGGCTGCACGTCGCCGCGAAGCGGTACCTGTGCACGGCCGAGCCCGGCTACTTCGGCCTGCTGTCCGAGGCCTCGGTGCACACGCTGCGCGTGCAGGGCGGGCCGATGACCGAGGCCCAGGCCCGCGCCTTCGAGGCACTGCCCGGCGCTGCCGAGGCGGTGGCCGTACGGCGCTGGGACGAACGGGCCAAGGACCCGGACGCACGCGTCCCGCACTTCGACTCCTACCGCCCCCTGCTGGAGGGGCTGCTGGTCAGGGCCTGAGCCGGCGGCCCAGCGCCCCCGCCGAGGTGCTGTGGGCGGTGAAGGCCACCGTCCCCGGCAGGTACCGGTCCTGGGACCATTCCACCGGGACGCCCGCCGGGTCGGTGGAGCGCCTGCGTTCGCGCAGCAGCGACTCCCCGGCCCGGCAGCCCAGCAGACGCGCGTCGTCGTCGTCTGCCGGAGCGATGTCGATGGTGTGGTGGGCATCGGTGAACAGCACGCCGCGCAGGGCGAGTTGCTCCGAGTACGAGACGGTGTCCGCGGGCATGTCCGCCACGAGTGCGCCGATCGCCCCGGGGTACGTCGTGCGCTCCACCATCACCGGGGCGTCCGACAGCGTGCGCAGCCTCAGGAGGCGGTGGACGGGGGCGCCGGGTTCGATGCGCAGCTGCTCCGCCTCCTCGGCGTCCGCACGCCCCCGGAGGACGGAGACGGTGCGGCCGCCGGGCCGCTCGCCCAGCGAGCGCGCCCACCGGGTGAAGCTCCGCAGATCGGTGGTGCCGGCCGCGCCGCCCGGCCCGGCCTGCACCACCCGGCGGGTGCCGCGGCGGGAGGTGACCAGCCCGTCGCCGCGCAGCGCGGCCAGCGCCTGGCGGACCGTACCCCGCGAGACGCCGTAGCGGCGGGCCAGTTCGTCTTCGGCGGGGAGCCGGGCGCCGGAGCCGTACTCGCCCGCGGTGATGGCGGCCCGCAGGTCCTCGGCGACCTGGACGTACAGCGGGGTCCGGGGCGGCGGTGCCTGGTTCACGGGGCCGGACCGCGGCTCAGCTGCCGGCGCCGGAGCGGACCGCGTTGCGCCAGACCGTCACGTCCAGCGTCATGTACTTGCTGGGCGAGTTCTCGGGGGAGAAGCCCTGGACCGTCACGAGGGCCAGGTGCCCGGTGCCGGTGGTGACGCAGATCTGCCGCCCCTTCGAGAGTTTGGCCAGGTTGATGTTCTTGGCGAAGCGGGTCTCGGCGCGGCAGACGGCGAGGGTTCCCTCCTGTCCGGGGTCGAGCAGCACCATGTTGCCGTCCGAGGTCTCGGCGTCGAGGTATCCGCCGGTGTCGTAGGAGAGTTCGTAGCCGCCGTCCTCGCCGTCCTGGGGCCGGATGTCCTCGTCGCCGAGGGTCAGGTGGTAGCCCGCGGTGAGGTTGATGCCCTTGTGGTCGGTGGGCTTGGGATCGGCCTGGGTGCCCGGCTTGATGCCCGGCTGGGCCGAGCCGGTCTGCCCTCCCCCGGCCTGGTCCGCTCCCTTGCCCTTGTCCTGCCCGGATCCGCTGCCCTGCGCCCGGGCCTGCTGCCCGTCGTTCTCCTTGAGCAGGGCGTAGGCCGTGGCGCTGCCCGCCACGGCGAAGACCAGTACGGCCGCCAGCGCGATGAGTGCGCCCTTGCCGCCCGACTTCTTCGGGGGCTGGACCGGCTGCGGCATGAACCCGCCGGGGTAGGGGCGGGCGTGCTGCGGCTGCGGCTGCGGCTGCGGCTGCGGCGGGAACTGCGTCGGGGCGTAGGCGTGCCCGTGGGCCTGCGGCGGCGCGGCGGGGCCGGGGGGCGGCGTGGGGTACGACTGGGGCTGCTGCGAAGGCTGCTGCGGCTGATACGGCTGGTTCTGATACGGCTGGTGCGGCTGCGGCTGCGGCTGCGGCTGCTGGTGCGGCTGCGTGGGCTGCTGGTGCGGTGCCGGACCGAAGCCCGGGGGCGGGGTGGCCGGAGCCGCCTGCGCGGTGGGCGCGTACGCCGGCACGGCGGGGGCGGCGGGGGCGGCGGGGGCGGCGGCCGGCACGGCGGGCGCGGCGGCCGGGGGCGGCGGGGTCTGCACCGGGGCGGGGGCGGCGGCGCGCACCGTGATGTCGGCGGCGACCGGGGCCGGCAGCCAGTCCTCGGGGCGGCGCAGCACGGTTTCGGCGTTGGCGGCCTGGCAGAGCGCGATGATCTCGGCCAGGGACGGCCTGGCTCCGGGGTCCTTGGCGAGGCACCGGCTGACCAGTTCGGTCAGCCGGTCCGGGACCCCGCCGAGGTCCGGCTCCTCGTGGACGATGCGGTAGAGCACGCCGTGCGAGGTGCCCTCGCCGAAGGCGGGGGTCCCGGTGGAGGCGTACGCGGCGACCTGGCCGAGCGCGAAGATGTCGGTGGCCGGGGTCACCTTGCTTCCGGCGGCCTGCTCCGGGGCCATGAAGGACGGGGTGCCGATGGTCACTCCGCTGCCGGTCAGGGAGGTCGCGTCGGCGGCGTAGGCGATGCCGAAGTCGATGACGCGGGGCCCGTCCGCGGCGAGCAGCACGTTGGACGGCTTCAGGTCGCGGTGGACGATGCCCGCCCCGTGGATGACGTGCAGGGCCTCGGCCATCCCGGCGATCAGCAGCAGCACCGCCTCGACCGGCAGCGCCCCGTGGGCGACCACCGCGTCGGCGAGCGAGGGTCCCGGCACGTACGCGGTGGCCAGCCAGGGCTGGGCGCTGTCGGTGTCGGCGTCGATGACGGGAGCGGTGAACAGGCCCTGCACCCGCTGCGCGGACTGCACCTCCTGGGTGAACCGGCGGCGGAATTCGGCGTCTTCGCCGAACTCGGGCCGGATCACCTTGATCGCGACGGGCCTGCCGCCGGGCGTGTAGGAGAGGTAGACCTTGCCCATGCCGCCCGCGCCGAGCTTGGCGGCCAGCCGGTATCCGGCGATGGTGGTGGGGTCGTCTCCGGCTAGCGGCTGGAAGACCTGAGGCGTACCGTCCCGGCCCGGCTGCTGACCACTCATCAACTCATGTCTCCCACGCAGTTTCTCTCCCGACGACCGGCACCCTACCCAACCCGCCGGGCCGGATCTCACACGGGCGGCTCCGCCCGGCCCCGCAGCAGTGCGGGGGTGACCTCCTCGAGCGAGCGGGCGAACGTCCGCCGCGGTGACGGCGGAACCGGCAGGAGCGAGGGGACCACGAGGACCCCGCAGCCGGCCGCCTCCGCGGAGGCGGCTCCGTCGGGCGAGTCCTCCACGGCCACGCAGGCGCCCGGTTCGAGGCCGAGGCGCCGGGCCGCCGCCCGGTAGGGGTCCGGGTGCGGCTTGGTGCGCTCGGTGTCGTCGGCGGACACGGTGAAGGCGAAGGGGACATGGGCCAGCGAGCCACCGACCACCGAGTCCACGACCAGCCGCGGCGAGGCGCTGACCAGGGCGAAGGGCACGCCTTCCACCGCCAGGGCGGTCAGCAGCCGCTGGGCTCCGGGCCGCATGGGCGCCCCCGCCTCGACCCGGCGGAAGAACCGCTCGGTGAGCGCGGCCGCGATCTCGGCCGGGTCTCCCCCGCCCACGGTCCGTACGAGGTGCGCCGCGGTGTCCTCGACGGCGCGGCCGACCACCTCCGGCGCGTCCGCGTCGGTGAGCCGGTGGCCGAGGCCGTCAGCGACCTCCTCGGTGGTCTCCCACCACAGCACCTCGGTGTCGACGAGGGTGCCGTCCATGTCGAACAGGACCGCGCCGAGGGCGTCCGGGCGGCCGCTCACGCGGTCCTGGCCACGACGAGCACGGGCCGCTCGGCAAGGCCCACGGCGGCCCGGGCCCCGGGCACCAGGGCTCCGGCGTCCCGCGAGGGCAGGTCGGCCTTGACGGCTACGCCGCCGGGCAGTTCCAGGTGCAGGCGGGTCACGGAGCCGAAGAAGGAGGCGGAGACCACGGTCGCCTCGCCCTCGGCGTCCGCGGTCGCCGTCACGTTCTCGGGGCGTACGAGGACCTCCACGTCCGGGGTGGAGGGGAGGGGGCCGTCCACGGGCAGCCGGACGCCGGCCACCGCCACCAGGCCGGAGTCGGCGAGCTGTCCGGGCAGCCGGTTCATGGTGCCGACGAACTCGGCGACGAACGGCGTCGCGGGCCGCTCGTACAGCTCGGCCGGGGCGGCGCACTGCTCCAGCTTCCCGGCGTTCAGGACGGCCACCCGGTCGGCCATCGACAGCGCCTCCTCCTGGTCGTGCGTGACGAACACGGTGGTGATGCCCAGCGAGAGCTGGAGCCTGCGGATCTCCTCGCGCAGGGTGGCCCGCACCTTTGCGTCCAGCGCGGAGAGCGGCTCGTCGAGCAGCAGGACGCGCGGGCGCAGGGCGAGGGCCCGGGCCAGGGCCACGCGCTGCTGCTGCCCGCCGGACATCTGGTGCGGGTAGCGGTCGCCGTGGTCGGGGAGGCCCACCAGGTCGAGGAGTTCGGCGGCCCGCTCACGGCGCTGCGCGGCTGCGACCTTGCGGACGCGCAGCCCGAAGGCCACGTTGTCACGGGCGTTGAGGTTGGGGAAGAGGCTGTACGACTGGAAGACCATGCCCGCGTCGCGGCGGTTGGCCGGGACCCGGGTGATGTCCGCTCCGTCGACCAGGACCTCGCCGGCGTCGGGCTGCTCGAATCCGGCGATGACGCGCAGCGCGGTGGTCTTGCCGCAGCCCGACGGGCCGAGCAGGGCCAGGAGTTCTCCGGGTTCGACGGTCAGGTCGAGGCCGTCGAGGGCGACGGTGGAGCCGAACGCCCGGCGCAGGCCGCGGAATTCGACGCGCGCGCCCGCGGGCTGCGCGGAGTCGGCCGTCGGCTTCCCGGCGGCGGCCGCGTCTGCGGGGAGGGTGGTGGGCGTGGTGGGCATCGGGGTCAGGACTCCTTGCGGGAGGGGGTGGCGGGTGCGGCCGCGGCGGTGGCCGGGGCGGTTCCGGCCCGGGAGAGGGCGAGCAGCAGCAGCCAGGTGATCAGGAGGCTGAGGACGGAGACCGCCACGGACATCCGGGCCTGGGCTCCGGAGATCGAGACGATCCACACCGCGAAGGGCTGGAAGCCGAGGAGCGAGGCGATGGTGAACTCGCCGAGGACCAGGGCCAGCGTGAGGAAGGCGGCGCCGGCGATCGAGGCCCGCAGGTTCGGCAGCAGCACCCGCAGGACCACGTACGGCCAGCTCGCTCCGCAGCTGCGGGCCGCCTCGGCCAGGGTCGGCACGTCGACGGCGCGCAGTCCTGCGTCGAGCGAGCGGTAGACGAAGGGCAGGGCCAGCACGGTGTAGGCGAGGACCAGGACGAGGGGGAACCGCTCGTCCTGGACGGCGAGGAAGGTCTGGTAGAGCGGGGTCCGCGACAGGTGCTCCGGCCCCCAGCGCAGCACGGTGGTGATCCCGGTGACCAGCGCGATCGGCGGCACCACCAGCGGGAGCATGCACATGATCTCGACGACGGGCCGCAGCCGGGGGGAGCCGACGCGTACGGCGATCAGCGCGGGCACGGCGAGCAGCAGCGACAGCACGATGGTCGCGGCGGCCAGCCCGAGGGAGAGCAGGAGGCTCTCGGTGAACCCGTCGGCGGAGAGCAGTTCGGTGTAGGCCTCGAAGGTGATCCCCTGGCCCGGCACGTGCACGGTGAAGACGAAGGAGGCGAGGAGCGGGACCAGGAAGTACGCGCCGGCGAGCGCGAGTACGGCGCCGCGCCAGATGCCGGTGCGCCGGCGGCCGCCGGGGCGCGGGCGGGCGGCGGCCGGGCGCGGCGCGGCGGTGTGCGCCGGGGCCTCGGTGTCCGGGGCGGTGGGGGTCATCGCAGCCATCGGGCGCTCCGTCGCTGGAGGGGCAGGTAGACCGCCATGACCAGGCCGGCGATCAGGATCATGTCGAGGCCGAGGGCGAGGGCCACGTTCTCCTGGCCGGTGAGCACGTTGCCGGACAGCGCGTCCGCGATCTTGAGGGTGACCAGCGGGACGGAGCCGCCGACGAGGGCGGCGGCCGTGGCGTGGGCGGCGAAGGCGGTGCCGAAGAGCAGGACGAAGCCGCCGAGCAGGGAGGGGGCGAGGACCGGAAGGCCGATGTGGCGCCAGAACTGCCATCCGTCGGCCCCGTTGTTCTGGGCGGCCTCGCGCCACTGCGGGCGCAGGCCCTCCAGCGCCGGGGCGATCACCAGGACCATGAGCGGGATCAGGAAGTACAGGTAGACGACGCTGAGGCCGGTGAAGGAGTACAGGCTCCAGCCGAGGCCCGTGAGGCCGGCGAGCTGGGTGACGACTCCGGAGATCCCGACGGTGGCGATGAACGCGAACGCGAGCGGGACGCCGCCGAAGTTGGCGAGCACGCCGGAGGCGGTGAGCGCCGCGCTGCGCAGTGCGGCGGAGCGGGAGGTGACCACGGCCTTGGCGATGAGGACGCCGAGGACTCCGCCGATCAGTGCGGTGAGGGCGGAGAGCTGGACGCTGCCGATGAGCGAGCCGAGGTACGGGCCCTGGAGCGAGCGGGCGAGGTGCTCGCCGGTCAGCCGGGTGGCGCCGTCCGCCGGGTCGGTGCGGGTGACCGCGCCGAAGGCGATGGCGCCGAGGGGCAGGCCGAAGCAGAGTCCGGTGAAGGCCAGCAGCGGGAGGGCGGCGAGCCAGGTGCGGGGGCCGCGCCGCCGGCGGCTGGTGCCGGCGGCGCGGGTGAGGGTGGTGGGCATCAGGAGAGGGCCTTGTCCCACTTCTCGGCGAGGGTGGCCTTGGCCTTGTCGAGCTCCTCGGAGGCCGGGAAGGCGGGGGTGCCCTGGACCTGCGGGAGCTTGGCGACGGCGGTCTTGTCGGCGGTGCCGTCCTGCGTCATGGCGGGCAGCAGGACGGGGCGGGCGTACCCCTTGAGCCAGAGGTTCTGGCCGTCCGCGCTGTACAGGAACTCCATCCACAGGCGGGCGGCGGCCGGGTTGGGGGCCTCCTTGTTGATGGCCTGCGAGTAGAACTGGGCGTAGACGCCGTCGGTGGGGACGGCGACCTTCCAGTCGACGCCCTTGCCCTTGAACTGGTCGGCGTAGCCGGCGTTCAGGTAGTCCCAGTCGATGGAGATGGGCGTCTCGCCCTTCTCGACGGTGGCCGGGGTGGATTCGACCGGGATGAAGTTGCCGCTCTTCTTCAGCTGACCGAAGAAGTCAATGCCGGGCTGGATGTCGGCGAAGGAGCCCTTGTTGGCGAGGGCGGCCGCGTAGACGCCGCCGAAGGCGGAGCCGGACTTGGTGGGATTGCCGTTGAGGGCGACCTTGCCCTTGTACTCGGGCTTCAGCAGGTCGGCGAAGGTCTGCGGGCAGGTGGGGATCTTCGCGGCGTCGCAGCCGATGGAGACGTAGCCGCCGTAGTCGTTGTACCAGCGGCCGTCGGCGTCCTTCTGGCCGGCCGGGATCTTGTCCCAGGCGGTGACCTTGTACGGGGCGAAGAGGTTCTCCGCGGCGCCGCTGCGGGCGAAGGCGATGCCGAGGTCCAGTACGTCGGGGGCGCGCTTCTGGCCCTTGCGGGACTTGACGGCGGCGATCTCGTCGGCGCTGGAGGCGTCCGGGTTCTCGCTGTTCACCTTGATCTTGTACTTGGCTTCGAAGGCCTTGATGATCTCGCCGTAGTTCGCCCAGTCCGGCGGCAGCGCGATCACATTGAGCTCGCCCTCCTTCTGCGCGGCGGCGACGAGGGCCTCCATGGAGCCGAAGTCGGCGACCGAGGCGGCGGCGCCCGGCTGCACGTTGCTCTTGGCGTCACCGGCGGCGCCGGCCTTGGGCTCGGGTGCGGCGCCGCACGCGCTGAGCGTGGTCAGGACGGCGGCGCTGAGCAGTACGGCCGCACCGCGACGGGCGGAGGAACTGAGCACGGTCTCTCCCGGAGACTTAGGGGGCATCACTTGTCTGGACAAGTTGGCTCCAGTTCGCCCGGGCCCTCTGTACGTACGGTGAACGGCGGCCGTCTCCGGGAGCACGGCTCGACGAAGAGACGAGAAGGTCGGCGGGAATCCGCGCGACAGCTGCTGGAATGATCATGAGAGCGCGGCGGCACACACGACCAGGGGGCGAAGGACATGGGCACGGTCCGGCATGTGGAGATCGCCGAGGCGCTGCGCGCCGCGATCGCCTCGGGCGAACTCCCGGTGGGCGCGCAGCTGCCCTCGGAGAGCGATCTGGCGGCGCGCTGGTCCGCCTCGCGCGGGACCGTCCGCCAGGCGGTCGCCACCCTCGCGGCGGAGGGGCTGATCGGCTCCCGGCAGGGCGCGCGGCGGACCGTACTGCGCCAGGAGCGCCGGCACAGCTTCGGCGAACTGAACAGCTTCGCCCAGTGGGCCGAGGGGGTGGGGCACCGGGCGGACAGCCGCTTCCTGGCCCGGAGCCGCAGACCGGCCACGGCCGAGGAGGCGGAGCGCCTCGCGCTGGAGCCGGGTACGGAGATCCTGGCCGTGCTGCGGCTGCGCCTGCTCGACGGGGAGCCCACGATGGTGGAGCGGACCGCGTACGCGGACTGGGTCGCGGCGGCCGTCGAGGCCCTGCCCGCGGACTGCCGCTCCGTCATGGACAGCCTGGCGCAGGGCTCCGGGATCGTCGCCCACCACGGCGAGCACCTCATCGACGCCCTCGCCGCGGGCAGCGAGGACGCCCGGCTGCTGGAGATCCGGCGCGGCAGCCCGCTGCTGCGCCAGCGGCACGTCTCCGCGACCGCTGCGGGCCGCCCGATCGAGTGGTCCGACGACCGCTACCGGGCGGGCAGCGTCACCTTCAGTGTGAACAACTCGGCGGTAGCAACACCGTTGGAGCGGCGGGCGGGCGAGGGCTGACGTCCGGCAGCCCGCTACGCTTCGGCCGCTTCGCCGATCGCCCCCGGCAGCCAGTCGGCGACCCGTCCGAAGCCGAAACCCAGAGCGGCGGCCCGGCCGTTGTCCATGGCGTAGGCCCGGTCGAAGGAGAACGGCGAGGCGGCGGCGCCCCGTTCGACCAGCCGGTACCGCGGCCGCCGCCCGAGCCGTGCGGCGACCAGCTCGCAGAGCCCGGTCACGTCCAGCGCCCCGTGCGAGGCCGCGTTCACCGGCCCGGTGAACTCCTGCCCGGCCGCCCAGTACAACAGGTCCGCGATCTCCCTGTGGTGGATGAACGAGGTGGCGTACGGGGCTCCGTGCACGTCGACGGGGGTCCCGGCCGCGATCCGCTGCACGTAGTGCGCCAGCCGCCCGGTGAACTCCTCCCGTCCGCCGCCGAGCACGTGGGCGGTGCGTACGGAGACGAACGGGAAGGCCGGCTCGCGCAGGAGGACGGCCTCGGCCTGCCGCTTCCGCTCGGCGTACGCGAAAGCGGGGTCGGGGCCGGGGCCGGGGCCGGGGTGCGGGGCCGCGGGCAGGGTGCGCGCGAGGTCGAGGGAATCCTCGGTGACGGGCACGGGCACGGGAGCGGCGGCCGGGCCCCGACCGCCGCGCTCCTCGGGACCGGGGAGGGTGGCGGGGTCGTACACCTCCATCGTCGAGGTCATGACGTACCGGCCGGTCCGCCCGGCGAAGACCCGGCGGGCGACGGCGGCCTGCCGGGGCGTGTAGCAGACCTGGTCGATGACGACGTCGAAACCGCGCGGGCCCAGCGCCGCCCGCAGCCCCGCCTCGTCGTCCCGGTCGGCGACGACGCGCCCGACGCCGGCGGGCGGGGCGCTGGAGCCCCGGTTGAGGACGGTGACCTCGTGCCCCGCGTCCCGCGCGTTGGTGACCAGGGACTTTCCGAAGTACCGGCTCCCGCCGATGACAAGAATCGTGTTCATGCGCCCGACTCTGCCGCTATAGGGTCCCCAGCGGAACTGGTGACCTGCTGAACCCGTATGAAGGAAAACTGATGATCGATGTGCAGCGGCTGCGCGTCCTGCGGGCCGTGGCGGAGCACGGCAGCTTCAACAGGGCCGCCGGCGCCCTGCTGCTGACCCCGTCGGCCGTCTCCCAGCACATCGCCGCGCTGGAGCGCACGCTGGGGCACCCGGTGGCCGTGCGCAGCACCCGCGGGGTCACCCTGACGGAGCCCGGACGGCTGCTGGTGGAGGCGGCGGAGGCGATCTCCGCCGAACTGGACCAGGTCCGCCACGAGATCGCCCGGCTGACCGCACCCCGGCCGCGCCTGACCGTGGCCACCTTCACCAGCGGCGGCCGTCATCTGCTGCCCGCCGCGCTCGCCCGGTTCGTGGCCGCGCATCCGGAGGTGGAGCTGACCGTGCTGGAGAGCGAGCCGGAGGCGGCCGCGCCGATGGTGCGCGGCGGAGCCGCCGACCTCGCCCTCGCCTACCACCTCGACGGGCCGCCGCCCGTGCGGCCGGGCGAGCGTCCCGCGCTGGACTGGGTCCCGCTGATGGAGGACCCGCTCCGGCTGGTCGTCCCGCGCGGCCACCGGCTCGCGGACCGGCCCTCGACGGGCCTGGCGGAGCTCTCCGCCGAACGCTGGGTGATCGGCTGCCTCAAGACGGAGGCGTACCTGCGCCGGTACGCGGAGATCGCCGGCTTCGAGCTGCGGGTGGGGGCGTCGACCACCGACTACTTCTTCGCGCAGACCCTGGTGGCGGCGGGCGTGGGCGTCTCCCTGATCCCGCAGGTCTCCCTGACCCCGTCACCACAGACGACGGTGCTCCAGGTCAACCCCCCAAGCCCCACCCGCCACATCGGCCTCCTCCTCCCCCGCCGACGCCGCCCGCACCCGTACGCCCAGGCCCTGGCCGCGGCCCTGACCGCGGCTGCGACCGCGGCTGCGGCTGCGACCGCGGCTGCGGCTGCGGCTGCGACCGCGGCTGCGGCTGCGGCTGCGACCGCGGCTGCGACCGCGACCTCGCACGAGGAGCGGCTGCGGTCACGGTGACCGGGCTCGGACCGCAGGCGGTGCCCGGCGCGTCGGGCGGTCTCGTCAGAGGTCCGCCGGACGGTGTTCGTCGACGATGCGGCCGTCGCGCAGTTCCACGACGCGGTCGGCCAGTTCGATCAGGGCCGGGTCGTGCGTGGCGACCAGGGCGGTGACTCCCTCGCTGCGCACCACGGCGCGCAGCAGCCGCATGATCGAGCGTCCGGTCTCGGAGTCGAGCTGGCCGGTGGGTTCGTCCGCGATGAGCAGGTCGGGTTCGTTGGCGAGGGCGCGGGCCACCGCCACCCGCTGCTGCTGGCCGCCGGAGAGTTCGCCGGGGCGCTGGCCCGCGTGTTCGGCCAGGCCCACCAGGGCGAGCAGGGTCCGGGCGCGTTCCTCCCGCTGCCGGGCGGGGATCTTGCGCATGCGCATCGGGACGCCGACGTTCTCGGCGGCGGTGAGGACGGGGATCAGGCCGAAGGACTGGAACACGAAGCCGATCCGCTCCCGCCGCAGCGCCAGCAGCCCCGGCTCGTCGAGGCCGCCCAGCGGCGTGCCGTCGAGCCGCACGACTCCCGTGGTCGGGGTGTCCAGGCCGCCGACCAGGTTCAGCAGAGTGGTCTTGCCGGAGCCGGAGCGGCCCTTGAGGGCGGTGAGTTCACCGCGGCGCACCTCGAACGTGACGCCGCGCAGGGCGTGCACGGTCCGCGGGCCGCTGCCGAAGCTCCGGTGGACGTCGTCCACCACGACCATGGGTGCGGCCGGGCCGTCCTGATGCTGCGTCATGGTGTTCGGTTCCCCCTGGGACTCGGTCCGGCCGGTGGAGACGCCGCCCCGGGCCCCTCCTGCTCGAATTTGCTCATCCGTCTCATCCTTCGCGCAAGTCCCTTCCACTGCGCGTTCGAATCTGACAGCATCGTCCGCTATCCGGTGCCAGCGGTCCGGACGGGGGAGGAACAAGGCACATGCTCGGCTTCGTCGTGCGCCGGCTGCGCGGGCGACTGCCGCTCGCCGCCGCCGTGCTGCTCACCGTACTGATCACCACCACCGTGCTGACGGCGCTGTTCGCCTTCACCCGTGGTGTGGGCGAGGCCGGGCTGCGCCAGGCGCTCCAGGGCCCGGGCCGGGACCGGGCCACCGTGCTGGTCACCGCCGAACACCCGGTGACCGCCCGGGCCCAGGACGACGCGGCCGTACGGAGCTTCGCGGAACGGCTGTTCGGCCGGCTCCCCGTCGGCGTCGAGAGCCTGGCGCGCAGCCGGCCGTACGGCCTGCCGGGGGCCGCCGCCCCGGGCAGGCAGGCCGATCTGACCCTGCTCGCCTCCTTGGACCGGGGGCGCGTGGACCTGCTCGCGGGCCAGTGGCCGCAGGCCGCGGACGGCGCGTCCGCGCCGTCGGTGGCCGTGCCCCGGGCGGCGCTGGTCCGGCTGGGGCTGGCGGAGGCCGCGCTGCCCGCCGAGGTGGCGCTGGCCGACCGGTACGGCGGCGCCCCGCTGACCGTCCGGGTCACCGGCGTGTACCGGGCGGCGGACCCTGAGGACCCGTACTGGCGGCTCGACCCGCTCGGCGGCCGCGCCCTCCAGGTCGGCGGTTTCACCACCTACGGACCGCTGCTCGTCGACGACACCGCCTTCACGGCGGGCGGGATCCCGCAGAACAGCCGCGCCTCGCTGCTGTCCCCCGACTTCTCCACGGTGGGCCCCGCCGAGGCCCGGGCCCTGCGCGAGCGCGCGGCGGTGCCGGCCGGCGGCCCGCCGGGCGCGGCGGCCGCCGAGGCACCCGCCGGGTTCCAGGTCAGGACCGAGCTCCCGCAGCTGCTGGGCGAGCTGGAGTCCGGGCAGCTCGTCGCCCGGTCCTCGCTCCTGGTCGGGGCGCTCCAGCTGGCCGTCCTCGCCGCGGCGGCCCTGCTGCTGGTCTCCCAGCTGCTGACGGACCGCCAGGAGCCCGAGCGGGTCCTGCTCACCGCGCGCGGCGCCTCACGCGGACGGCTGGGCGCGCTCGGCGCCGCCGGATCGCTGCTCCTGGCCCTGCCCGCCGCGGTCCTGGCCCCCCTGCTCACCCCTCCCCTGCTCGGGTTCCTGAGCGGCTTCGGCCCGCTGTCGCGGGTGCCGCTGAACACCTCCGGCTCCTGGCTGCTGTGGCCCGTCGCGGCCGCCTGCGCCCTCGGGTGCGTGGCGCTGACCGCGCTGCCCGCCGCCCTGCGCGGTGCGGGGGCCGCCGCCCTGCGCCGCAGCGGCCGCCGCCAGGCCCTGGTCGCCGGGGCCGCCCGGTCCGGCGCGGACCTGGCTCTGGTGGCCCTCGCCGTCCTGGCCTACCAGCAGCTCGCCCGGTACAGCGGCGCCGGGCACGAACCGCAGGCACCGTCCTCCGGCGGGCTCGGCGTCGACCCGGTGCTGGTGGCCGCGCCGACCCTGGCCCTGTGCGCGGGCACCCTGCTGGTGCTGCGGGTGCTGCCGTTCGCCGCCCGGCTGGGCGGACGGCTGGCGGCTCGCGGCCGGGGGCTCGGCCCCGCCCTGGTCGGCTGGCAGCTCGCGCGGCGGCCGAGGCGGGCCACCGGTCCGGTGCTCCTGCTCGTCCTCGCCGTGTCCAGCGGGGTCCTGGCGCTCGGCCAGCACACCGCCTGGACCGCCTCCCAGCGCGACCAGGCCGCGTTCGCCACCGCCGGTGGCCTGCGGATCTCCGGCAGCGAGATCGCCCCGCTCGGCCGGGGCGGCCGCTATGCCGCACTGCCCGGCGGGGAACGGGTCATCCCGGTGGTCCGCGCCGTGCAGGAGCTGCCCGGCGGGCGGCCCGCGCAGGTGCTCGCGCTGGACGCCGCCGGTGTGGCCGAACGGGTGCCGCTCCGCGCCGACCTGCGGGACGGGCGGTCCATGCGCGAACTGTTCACCCCGCTCGCCGCCGCCGGCCCGGCGGGCGGCGCCATCGAACTCCCGGGACACCCGCGCCGGCTGGACCTCGACGTGACCGCCCGGACCCCCCGGGCCGGAGGCCGTCCCGGTCTGGGACTGCTGCTGCGCGACCGGTTCGGCACGACCTACCGCTCGCCCATGCTCCAGCTCCCCGACACCGGGGAAGCCACCCTCTCTGTGGACCTCGACGCGCTGGCCGGAGCCCCGCTCGGATCCGCCGCCGCGCCACTGAGCCTGGCCGGGCTGGTGCTCTCGTACGGGCTCGAAGCCGGTCCGGGCCGCGGCCTCGAGGGGCCCGGGACCGGCGGGCCCGAGCTGCCCGGCGAGCTGACCGTACGCCGCCTCGCGGTCGCCTCGGCCCCGGGCGGGGCGGCCGTACCGGTGCCGCTGCCCGCGACCCCGCCGGCCTGGACCCTGAAGCCGCCGGCCCTGTCCGGCGCCGCCCCCGCCGCGGAACTCCTGCCCGCGCAGGGCGCCCCGGGCGGCGCGGCGCTGCTCCGGGTGCGCTACCGCGGCGGCCCGGACACCGCCGGCGGTGTGCAGCTCGGGATGCTGCCGGGGCCCGCGCCCGCCGCCGAGGTGCCCGGGATCGCCACCCGCGGCTACCTCTCCGCCGTCGGGGCGGCCGTCGGCGACCTGGTCCCCGTGCCGCTGGGCGGGGCCACCGTGCCCGTGCGGATCACCGCGGCCGTCGGCTCGCTGCCGGTGGCCGGGGACACCGCCCTCGCCGTCGACCTGGCCACCGCCGGGCGGCTGCTGGCGGCCGACACCGCGCGGGAGCTGCCACCGCCCGACGAGTGGTGGCTGCCCGCCGCCTCGTCCGGGGACGCGGCCCCGGCGGCGGCCGCCGCCGAGCTGCGGGCCGGGGCCGGTACGCAACGGGCGGAGCTGCGCGAGGAGGTGGCCGGCGCCCTGCTGGAGGACCCGCTGAGCGCCGGCCCGCAGAGCGCGCTCGCCGCCCTCGCGGTGGCCTGCGCGGTGCTGGCCGCCATCGGCTTCGGAGCGTCCGCCGCGGCGGCCGGGCGGGAGCGGGCCCGGGAGTTCGCGGTGCTGACCGCGCTGGGCGCGCCCCGCCGCGGCCTCGGCCGCACGGCCGCCGCCGAGAACGGCGTCCTGGTCGGCCTCGGGACCGCCGTCGGGCTGGGGCTGGGCGCGGCCATCGTGCACCTGGTGGTGCCGCTGGTGGTGCTGACGCCGGCCGCGCGGCGGCCCGTACCGGAGGTCCTCGTGGACCTGCCGACCGTCCAGACCCTGCTGATGGCCGCCGCGATCGCCGCGGTGCCCCTGCTGTCGGCCGTGATCGGCGGCCGCCGCGACCGGACCGCCCGGGGCGCCGCCCACCGGCTGCGCCTCTTGGAGGAGATGTGACCCGCCCGGCCCCGATCACCGCCGAGGAGCGGGCACTTCGCCCCGCGCCCTGGGTGCGGACCCGGCTGCGCGCGGCGCCGCTGACCGTACTGCTCGGCGCCGCCCTCGCCTTCGTCGCGGTGCTGCTGGCGGCCGCCCTGCCGCGGGCCGTGGACCGCGGCGCCGACCAGGCGCTGCGCTCCTTCCTGCACGACCAGGGCCCCGGACCGACCAGCCTGTTCGCCTCCGCCACCGGCCGCGGCGGGCCGATGACCCCGCAGGACCTGGACTCCGTACGGGCCGCCCTGGCCGCACGCACCGGCGGTGCCTTCCGCATCGCCCCGAGCGGTTCCGTGCACGGGGCGGTCGGGGTGAAGCCGCGCGCCCTGGCCAACCCGGGCCTGGCCCGGCCCGAGGGGATCGATCCACAGCTCTCGCTGACCCACCTCCCCGAGGCCGCCGCGCACACCACGCTGGTGGCCGGCCGGTGGCCGGACGGCGGCGAGCCGGGCGGCCCGCTCCCGGTGGCCCTGTCGCGCAGTGCCTCCGAGACCCTCAGGGCTCCGCTGGGCACCGTGCTGGAGTCCGCGCCGGGGATCTCCGGCGCGCAGCGGGCCGAGGTCGTCGGGCTCTACGACGCCGCCGACCCCGAAGACGTCTACTGGACCGACCTGCCGTGCCTGACCAAGGCCTGTGAGACGCGCACCCGCGACACCCTGCCGAAGGTGTTCTGGCAGACCTCCGCAGTCGTCGGCGCGGACGGGCTCGACCGCATCGCGCCCTGGGGCGAGGGCATCGAGTACTTCTGGCGGCTCCCGGTGGACACCGGTGTCCTGCGGGCCGACCTGCTGCCCGGCGTCTCGCGGGAGATCGCCGCCTTCGTCACCGGCCGCACCGCGTCCGAGCTGTCCCTCGCCGTCGAACGGCCCGACCTGCGCATCCGCTCCCGCCTTCCCGAACTGTTCGCGCAGGCCGAGGCCCGGCAGCAGGGCGTCGCACCGCTCGCCGCGATCGGTCCGGCCGGTGTCGCCGGGGTGGCCGCCGTGGTGTTCTGCCTGGCCGCCGCGCTCACCGGCGACCGGCGCGAGGCCGAGCTGCGGCTGCTGTCGGCCCGCGGCGGATCGCGCCGCTCCCTGGTGCGCCGGCTGCTCGCGGAGGGCGCGCTCACCGTGCTGCCGGCCGCCGCCCTCGCCACCTGGCTCGCCCTCCGGCTGCTGCCGGCCCCCCGGCCGGCGGCCTCGCTGACCGCCGCGGCCGCCGTGACGCTGCTCGCGCTGCTGGCCTTCCCCGTACGGGCCTTCGTGCTGCT
The DNA here is from genome assembly GCF_052244475.1 of Streptomyces sp. IBSNAI002. NCBI lineage: Bacteria > Bacillati > Actinomycetota > Actinomycetes > Kitasatosporales > Streptomycetaceae > Streptomyces > Streptomyces sp. IBSNAI002. The sequence goes on from NZ_JBQPXG010000002.1 coordinate 785,459, forward strand.
GTCGGCGCCGCGCCCGCCGAGCCCCCGGCGCCGTCTCATCGGCGAGCTGCTGGTCCTCGCCGCGACCGCCGCGGCCGTGGTCGAGGTGCGCCGTCGCGGTGTCGTCACCTCCGCCGGACTCGATCCGCTGCTGGTGGCCGCCCCGCTGCTGCTCGCGCTGTCCGGGGCGCTGCTGCTCGCCCGGCTCCAGCCGGCCCTCGTCGGGGCGCTGGCCGGGGCGGCCGGACGGCGTCCCGGCCTGGTCGGCTTCCTCGGGCTGGCGCGCGCCGCCCGGGGCAGCGGCCGCGGACGGCCCTCCGTACTGCCGCTGATCGCCCTGCTGCTCGCCGTCACCACGGGCGGCTTCGGTGCCACGGTGCTGGGCTCGGTGGACGCCGCCCGGCTCCAGGTGGCCCGGCAGGCCGTCGGCGGCGACGCCCAGATCGCCGCTCCCCTGGGCGACGTCCTGACGCCCGAGCTCATCCGGGCCGCGAGCGAGCTGCCCGGGGTAGGGACGTCGGTCGCCGCCTGGGTGGAGGAGGACGCGTTCGTCTTCGGCACCGACCGGGGCTCCCCGCAGGTGACGGTGGTCGTCGTCGACCCGGTGGCGTACGCGGCGCTGGCCCGCACGGTCGGGCGCGGCGGCTTCGATCCGGCGCTGCTCGCCGCGGGCGGCCCCGGGGAGCCGGTGCCCGCGCTGTTCAGCAGCGACGTGGTCTCACAGGCCGGGGACCGGGCCTACCGGCTGCGGGTTCGCGGGGAGGAACTCCAGGTCAGGGCCGCTGCCGTGGTCGACGGCACGCCCGCGCTGTCGGGCGGCGGAGCCGGCACGCTGGTCCTGCCGGCGGATCCGACCGTGGCGCTGACGCCCCGAGTCTCCAGCCCCAACCGCTGGTTCGGCACCGGAGCCCTGGACGCGGACCGGCTGCGGCAGGTGGTCCGGGCGGGCACTCCGGCCGCGGCCGCCGAGCACGTCCTGGTGCGGACCAGCGCCGACGCCGTCGCCAAGCTCGGCGCCGACCCGCTCCAGCATTCGGCCGGACGCCTGTTCTGGGCGGCGGTCGCGGGAGCCGCCGGGTTCGCCCTGCTGGCCGTCCTGCTCACGCTGATGCGGGCCGCGCCCGACCGCGCCGCGCTGCTCGCCCGGCTGCGCACCATGGGCCTGCGTCCCCGGCAGGGCGTGGCGCTGATCCTCGCCGAGTCCTTGCCGCAGGCGCTGGTCGCAGCGGTCGGCGGCGGGCTGGTCGCGGCGGCTGCCGTGGCCCTGCTCGGCCCGGCGGTGGACCTGTCCGCGCTGGTCGGCGCGCAGGTGCCGGCCGGGCTGCGGTTCACGGCGCGGCCCGTGCTGACGCAGGCGCTGGGCCTGGCGGCCCTGGTCGCCGCGGCCGTGCTCGCCGAGGCGGCGATATCCGGCAGACGACAGATCTCCACCGAGCTGAGAGCGGGAGACCAGCGGTGAACACCGAGCAGCCGACCTACGAAGAGCTGCGCCGGCAGGCGCTGGCCGCCGCCGCGCCCCGTACCACCGGGGCGGACACGGCCATCGCCTGCGACCGTCTGGTGCGCATCTTCAGCACCGACGGGGTGGAGGTTCAGGCGTTGCAGGGGCTCGAACTGACCGTGGCGCAGGGCGATCTGGTGGCGCTGGTCGGAGCCTCCGGCAGCGGCAAGTCCACGCTGCTGAACATCCTGGCCGGGCTGGACGTCCCCACGGCGGGGACCGCCACCGTCGGGGGCTACGACCTGCTGGAGATGTCGGCCAAGGAGCGGCTGCGCTACCGCAGGGAGGCGGTGGGCTTCGTCTGGCAGCAGACGGCACGCAACCTGATGCCGTTCCTGACGGCCGCCGAGAACATCGCCCTGCCCATGCAGCTGAGGGGCCGCGTTCCCAGGGGCGCCGCCAAGCGCCGCGCGGCCCGGGTCGGCGAACTCCTCGAGGCCCTGGAGATATCCGACCTCTCGGCCCGCCGGCCGGCCGAGCTCTCCGGAGGCCAGCAGCAGCGGGTGGCCATCGCCGTGGCCATGGCCAACGACCCCGCGGTCCTGCTCGCCGACGAGCCGACCGGCGAACTGGATTCCGAGACCGGCGCCGCGATCTTCGAGGCCTTCCGCACGGTGAACCGGGAACTGGGCGCCACCGTGGTCATCGTGACCCACGATCCGCTCGTCGCCGGGGAGGTCCGCCGTACGGTGGCCATCCGCGACGGACGCACCAGCAGCGAGGTGCTGCGCCGCACCGTGACCGACGAGCACGGCGCACAGTCGGTGAGCGAACGGGAGTACGTGATGCTGGACCGCACCGGCCGCGTCCAGCTGCCGCACAAGTTCCTGGAGGCCCTCGGCATGGAGCAGCGCGTGGCCGTGGACCTGGCCGCCGACCACATCGAGGTGCGCCGCGACGACTCCGACACGGACGGGGACTGAGGTACGCCCGTCGCCGATTTCGTCACCTTCGCGCCCTGGGGGTCGTTAGGGCCTCGGGGTTGACTCGGGGGCGAAGGGATGAACGGAATGCGGCAGTTTCCTCTGGAGATGCACCACGTGGCACCCGGTCGGGTGGTCGAATGGCGGCTGAGGTCCGGGGTCGTGGAGGCCTGCGGGCCGGACGACGAGCCGGGCAGGAGGGCCTCGTTCAACCAGGAGAAGCACTTCACCGTGGCCGAGGAGAGCCGGGCCGCCGACGACCCCGTGGCGTCGTGGATCGCGGTCACGTTCGAGGTGGCCGGGCGACTGGACGAACCGGCCCTGGCCCGGGCACTGCTGGCGTTCGTGCAGCGGCACGAGGTGCTGAGGTGCGCCTTCCGTCGGCTGGCCGGGGAGCTGGCCTGCGAACCGTTCGACCCGGCCGAACTCGCCCTCGACGCCGAGACCGTGGACACCTTCGAGACCTCCGGGGCGCTGCGGGACTTCCTCGTCGAGCGGTTCACGCGGAGCATCGACACGCTGTCCTGGCCTCTGTTCGTGATGGGCGCGGTGCTGCGCGAGGACTCCGCGACGGTCTACCTGGCCTTCGACCACATCGTGTGCGACGGCATGTCGATGCCGATCGTCGTCCACGAGGTGCTGACGGAGTACGAGGCCCTGTGCCGCGGCGAGGACAGCGGGCTGCCGTCGGCCGCGCCCAGCTATCTCGACTTCGCCGACGAGCAGCGCCGCCGGTACCTGTCCATCGACGCGTGCGACGAACGTCTGGACTACTGGAAGGAGTTCATCGCCCGCGGCGGTGAGTTCTTCCCCCGCTTCCCGCTCGACCTCGGTGTGGAGCCGGACCGGATGTACCCGATCGTCAACGAGGCCTCCACGCTGCTGGACGCAGCCGAGGCGGAGGTCTTCGAGAAGACCTGCCTGACGGTCGGCGGGAAGCCCTTCATGGGGGTGCTCGCCTCCGTCGCCGTCTGCCTGCGCGAGGCCGGCGGACCGGGCGTCTACCGGGGTCTGATGCCGGTGAGCGAGCGCGGCCGCGAGGGCTGGGGGAATTCGGTGGGCTGGTTCGTCAACACCATGCCCATCGAGTTCGACGCCTCCCCCGGCCGGGACTTCGCCCAGGTGATGGCGGGGGTCCGGGCCGGGTTCGGCGAGATGATCAGCCACATCGACGTACCGTTCGTGCGGGCCTGGGAGCTGCTCGCCCCCGAGGAGTTCGCCGCCCGCTCCTGGCCGTACCCGGTGAACTTCTTCTCGTACATCGACATGCGGCGGTGTCAGGGCGCCGAGCGGCACGACGAGTGGCGGCCCTCGACCCACGTGTGGTCGGCGCGCGCCAACGGCGCCTGTTCGTGGTTCCAGCGGGACGCCGACGGGCTGCACATGAACTCGCTGTACGTCGACACTCCGGCGGCCCGCCGGACCATGGGCGCCTTCCAGGAGGCGCTGTGCCTGACGGTCCGGCAGATCGCCCGCTCGGGCGGCTTCCGCCGGCCCGTCGCGCTGACCGCGCCGCGCCGACCCGGGCGGACGCCGCTCGACGTGGCCGTCCGCTACGGCCGGTAGAGGGTGTAGAGGAGCCGGTTCGGGGCGACGGGCGGGCTGCCCTGGAGGACTCCGGCGGTGGCGTTCACCACGAGGGCCTGCTTGACCTGCGCGGGGGTGTCGGCGGGCCGGAAGGCCAGGTGGAGGGCGGCGGCTCCGGCGGTGTGGGCGGTGGCCGCCGAGGTGCCGCTGAGGGTGGCCGTGGCGGTGTCGCCGTCCTTCCAGGCGGACGGGATGGCCACGCCGGGCGCGAACAGGGCCACGCACTGGCCGTGGTTGGAGGAGGAGGCCCGGCGGTCGAGGCTGTCGCTCGCCGCGACGGTGATGATCTCGGGGAGCCGCGCGGGCGAGGTCGCGCAGGCCCCGTCGGGCCGGGCGGAGCCGCCGGCCGCGGCGGTGTAGGTGATCCCGGCGCGGATGGAGCCCCGGACGGCGGCGTCGAGGGCGGAGCTGGCGGCCCCGCCCAGGCTCATGTTCGCGACGGCGGGGCGGACCGCGTTCGCGGTCACCCAGTCGACGCCCGCGATGACCCCCGACGTGCTGGCGGAACCCTGGCAGTTCAGGACGCGGACGGCGACCAGCCGGGCCTCCTTGGCCACTCCGTAGGTCGAGCCCGCGACGATCCCGCCGACGTGGGTGCCGTGGCCGTTGCAGTCGTTGCCGTTCTGGCCGTCGCCGACGGTGTCGGTGCCGACGGAGGCCCGGCCGCCGAACTGCGTGTGCGTGGTGCGCAGTCCGGTGTCGATGACGTACACGCGGACGCCGGGGGCGGTGGTCCGGTAGGTGTAGCCGGTGGACAGCGGGAGGGTGCGCTGGTCGATGCGGTCCAGCCCCCAGGGGGCGCCCGGCTGTTCGGCCGCCGGGCCGGTGGGGGCCGTGGGGGCCGTGGCGTCCAGGGTGAGCGTGGTGTCCTGCTGGACGCGGGCCACGCGCGGGTCGGCGGCGAGCCGGGCCGCCCGGTTCCGGTCCATCCGCGCGGAGAATCCGTGGAGCGCGGAGGTGTAGACGTGCCCGAGCCGGGCCCCGTCCGCCTTCGCCAGGAGGTCGGGGAGGGTCCGGGTACCGGCGGCGGGCTCCTTCAGTACGACGATCCAGCCGTCCGGGACCGCCGTCTCGGCGGGGCCGGCGAGCTGTAACTTCCCGGCCGGAGCGGCGGAAGTTCCGGGTGCGGGGGCCGCGGAGGCGGCGGTGGCGAGGGGGGCGATCGGCAGGAGGGCGGCGGCGAGCAGGGCGGCGCAGGGCAGCAGCCTAGCTGCGCGTCTGGTGGCGGTCATCTCCGGTACACCTGACCTTTCGTCGACCGGGCGTGGGGGCGCCCCAGATTCCCCGGTCCGGTCCGAGGGCACAAGAGTGCGGTCCCGGACAGCCCGGCCGACGGCCGTTCCCGTCCCGGAGGGTTTCGGGGGTCAGAGCCGTTCCGCGCGCCGCCGGAGCAGGGCGCGTTCGCTCTCGTTGCGGGTGAGCGAGGCCGCCCGTTCGAACTCCGCGCGGGCCTCCGCGGGCCGGCCGAGCCGCTCCAGCAGGTCCCCCCGCACGCTCGGCAGCAGGTGGTAGGAGCGCAGGGCCGGCTCCCGCGCGAGGGCGTCGACGAGCGGCAGCGCGGCCTCCGGTCCCTGGGCCATCGAGACGGCGACCGCCCGGTTGAGCTCCACCACCGGGGACGGGATCAGTGCGACGAGCCGCCCGTACAGGGTGGCGATCGCCGTCCAGTCGGTGTCCTCGTAGCGGACGGCGGCCGCGTGGCAGCCGGCGATCGCGGCCTGGACGGAGTAGGGGCCGCTGCCGGCGTGCCGCATGGCCTCGATGCCCCGGAGGATGAGCAGGCGGTTCCACCGGGACCGGTCCTGGTCGGCGAGCAGGACCGGTTCCCCGTCGGGTCCGGTACGGGTGGCCGTCCGGGACGCCTGGAACTCCAGCAGCGCGGCGAGGCCGTGCACTTCGGGCTCCTTGGGCATCAGGCCCGCCAGGACGCGGGCCAGTCGCAGCGCGTCCTCGCAGAGGGCGGGGCGGACCAGGTCCTCGCCCGCGGTGGCCGAGTAACCCTCGTTGAACACGAGGTAGATGACCTCGAGGACCGACGCCAGCCGTGCCTCGCGGTCGGCTCCGTACGGGACTTCGAAGGGCACCCCCGCGGTGGCCAGGGTCCGCTTCGCCCGGACGATGCGCTGGGCCACGGCGGACTCGGACGCGAGGAAGGCGCGGGCGATCTCCTGGGTCGTCAGGCCGCCCATCAGGCGCAGGGTGAGGGCGATCCGGGCCTCGGTCGCGAGGACCGGGTGGCAGGCGGTGAAGATCAGCCGCAGCAGGTCGTCGTCGATGCGCTCGGGGTCGGCGAGTTCGGCCGGTTCGGCGGGCGGCGCCGTGTCCTCCAGGGTCCGGCCGACCTCCGCGAGTTTGCGCGCGTACGTCTCCTTGCGGCGGACGAGGTCGATCGCGCGGTGTTTGGCGGTGGCCATGAGCCAGGCGCCCGGCCGGTCCGGGACGCCTGACGCGGGCCACTGTTCGAGCGCGGCGACGAGGGCGTCCTGGGCGAGTTCCTCGGCGATGCCGACGTCCCGGACGATACGGGCGACGCCGGCGATGATCCGCGCCGACTCGATCCTGAACACCGTTTCGACCGCCTGGGCCGCACTCACTGCCGTCACGGCCACCCATCAGAGCAGCCGTGACGAGGCAGGGCAAACGCGGCGCGGGTCACATCTCCTGGATCTCCCGGACCTCGGCGCTGACGTTCCACTCGGCCGGGTGGATCTCCAGGAACCGCTTGGTCCACTCGATGGCCTCGGCCTTGTCCTTGCACTGGGACAGGGAGTAGCCGCCGACTACCTCCTTGGTCTCCGTGAAGGGACCGTCGGTGTAGCTGATCTTCCCGCCGGACCAGGTGAGGCGGGTGCCTTCGGAGGTGGGGAGCAGGCCGGCGGTGTCGAGCATGACCCCGGCCTTGGTGATCTCCTCGTACAGGGCGCCCATCCGCTGCTGGAAGTCGGCCGGGAACTCCTCGGGGGGCAGGTTCTGCTCGTTGATGCGGATCATCGTCAGGAAGCGCGGCATGGTGACTCCTCGGTCGGGAGGGCGGGGGCTTTCCCTGCCTCTCACCCCTGCGTCGAACGGGAGACGCCCGGATCGACAGCTCTCCGGAGAATTCTTCAAAGAATCTTCGGGACCGGCCACCGGAGCCGTGTCGGCGGGCCCCCGGACCGCGCCGGGCTGCCGCCAAGGTCCATGATCGCCGACTCCGGCGGCCGGTGGCCGGTGGTGGGCGGCCCGGCCGGTCAGCGGCTGTCCCCCACCCAGTCCCAGTGCCCGGGGTCCGCGGCCCGGCGGCGGTAGTGCGCGCGGCCGCCCGCCCCGTACCGCCCTATCTCCGTGGGCAGCCGGGCCTCTTCGGCGAGCTGCCGGACGCTCCAGCCGGTGACGTCGAGCAGCAGCCCGTCGAGGGGGCCGCCCACGAGCTCGCCGTAGACGTGCCCGGGGCGCGGGCCGGGGTCCGGGTCTTCGTGGTCGGCGCCGTAGACCCGGCGCCGGAGCATCCTGTCGTCCATGCCGTACAGCTTCACAGGCACCACTGACAATCGGCCGCCGCGCGCAGCGGCGATGATGGGGGCCGCGGCCCTGGTCAGGGCGGCCCGGGAGCGAGGAGCGGCAGGCATGGCACGTCGGGTACACCAGCCACGGGAGGACGAGGAGTTCGACTTCATCCTGTCCATGGCGCAGGGGCCGGTTCTCGCCTATTTCTGCGGGACCTGGCCGAAGGCCCTGGAGGCGTGCCGCGCGATGGACGCGGTCGTCGGCGAGCTGGCCGAGGAGTACGGGGCGCGGCTCACCGCCGTCCGTACGGACATCACCCGCTGCCCGGGGCCGACCAGGCGTTTCGGTGTGACCGGCGCGCCGACCGCCGTGCTCGTCAAGGACGGCGAGGCGGTGGCGAGCCAGGCCGGGCCCATGACCCGCGAGGAGTTCCGGGTCTTCCTGGACGCCCATCTCTGAGCTGTCCGGGCCGCCGAATGGGCCCTGTGGGCGAACTCGGGTGATCTGGCCGAAAGTGGCATAGGTGGGATAGGTGCCTCAGGCATGTAATGGATCCGGCACAACGGAACCATCGCTCGCGAGGTGCTCATGTCCTTCACGTCAGAGACCGTTGCCTTCCCCCAGGACCGAACCTGCCCCTACCACCCGCCGACCGCCTATGAACCCCTGCGGGAGAGCCGGCCGCTCTCCCGCGCCACCCTCTTCGACGGCCGCTCCGTATGGGTGGTCACCGGGCTCGCCGAGGCCCGCACCCTGCTGGCCGACGGCCGGCTCTCCACCGACCGCCGCAACGCGGGTTTCCCCACGCCCAGCCGGCGGTTCAAGGGCCTCCAGAACCGGCGCGCCGCACTGCTCGGGTTCGACGATCCCGAGCACAACACCCAGCGCCGGATGCTGATCCCCTCCTTCACCCTGAAGCGGACCGCGGCCCTGCGGCCGCGCATCCAGCAGACGGTGGACCGGCTGATCGACGACATGGTCGCGGCGGGCCCGCGGGCGGAGCTGGTCTCCGCGTTCGCCCTGCCCGTGCCCTCGATGGTGATCTGCGCCCTGCTCGGAGTCCCGTACGAGGACCACGAGTTCTTCGAGGGCGAGTCCCGGCGGCTGCTGCGCGGCCCTGAGCCGGCCGATGTGGAGGACGCCCGCCGCCGGCTCGACGAGTACCTCGTCGGCCTGATCGGGCGCAAGCGCCGGGAGCCCGGGGACGGGCTGCTCGACGAGCTGATCGCGCAGCGCCTGGAGCCCGGCGAGATCGGCGTCGGGGAACTGGCCGACCTCGCCGCGATCCTGCTGATCGCGGGGCACGAGACCACCGCCAACATGATCTCGCTGGGCACCTTCACCCTGCTGCGCCACCCCGGGCAGCTGGCCGAGCTGCGCGCGGACCCGACGCTGATGTCCTCGGCCGTGGAGGAGCTGATGCGGTTCCTGTCGATCGCGGACGGCATGCTGCGGGTCGCGACCGAGGACATCGAGATCGGCGGGGTCACGGTGCGCGCGGAGGACGGGGTGGTCTTCTCCACCTCGGTGATCAACCGTGACGACTCCGTCTTCGAGGACCCGGACGCACTGGACTGGCACCGGCCCTCCCGGCACCACGTGGCCTTCGGTTTCGGCATCCACCAGTGCCTCGGGCAGAACCTGGCCCGCGCGGAGATGGAGATCGCGCTGGGCACGCTGTTCGAGCGGCTGCCCGGGCTGCGGCTGGCCGCCGACCCGGACGGGATCCCCTTCAAGCCCGGCGACACCATCCAGGGCATGGTCGAGCTGCCCGTGGCGTGGTGAGGGCGGTGTCGCACGCGCGTCTGCACATCGACATCGACACGGGCGTCTGCATCGGCGCGGGCCAGTGCGCGCTGACCGCCCCCGGGGTGTTCACCCAGGACGACGACGGCTTCGGCGAACTGCTCCCCGGCCGCGAGGACGGCGCCGGGAGCCCGCTGGTCCGGGAGGCCGCCCGGGCCTGTCCGGTCTCGGCCATCTCCGTACGGGAGGACTGAGCCGTGGCCGGGGGCGATATTTCCTGTACAGTTGTCCAGGAAATATCGTCCCCGAGAAACCGCGAAGTGGAGGCGGCCCGTGCACACGGTCGCTCAGATCCTGATCGGCCTGGTGGCCGCCCTGCACCTGTACTTCCTGGTGCTGGAGATGTTCCTGTGGCAGCGCCCACCGGGGCGGGCCCTGTCCGGGTTCGACGCGGACACCGCCCGCCTCACCGCGCCGCTCGCCGCCAACCAGGGGCTCTACAACGGGTTCCTCGCCGCGGGCCTGGTGTGGGCCCTGATCATCGATTCGCTCGCCGCGCAGGTCTTCTTCCTGGTCTGCGTGATCGTCGCCGGGGTCTACGGGGCCGCGACCGCCAACCGCCGGATCCTCCTCGCCCAGGCCCTGCCCGGCGCGCTGGCCCTCGGCGCGGCGCTGCTGGCCGCGTGAGCCCGCAGGACGACGCGCGGGCCCCGGACCCGCGTACCGCCAGGACGAGGGCGCGGCTGCGCGAGAGCCTGCTCGCGGAATGCGCCGGCCACCCGCTGGCCGAGGTCAGCGTCTCGGCGGTGGTCCGGCGGGCGAAGGTCGGCCGGGCCACGTTCTACCTGCACTACGAGGACCTCACCGCGCTCGCCGTGGACGCCTGCGCCGACGTGGTGCACGCCGCGGTCGACGCCCTGCACGCCTGGCAGACCGGCCCGGCGGCGCTCCCCCCGGCGCGGCCGCCCGCGGCCCTGGCCGGCTTCCTGGCGGGGGCGGCCGAGCGCGCGCCGCTCTACCGCACGCTGCTCCTGCCCGGCGGCGGGGGCCCGCTGGGCGACCGCCTCCACCGGGAGCTGCGCGAGCGGGCCCGGGCCGAACGCGCGGCCGCCGGCGCCCCGCACCCCGACCTCGTCGCCTCGGCGGTCGCCGCCTCCTTCACCGGCGTCCTCGCGGACTGGCTCCACGACACCGTCCCGGCCGGTCCGGCCGACCTGGCGGAGCATCTGTGGCGGCTCCTGCTGGCCCTGCACCGGGCCGTGTAGCGGGCGCCGGAGGGCGAGCGCGCGAAAAAGCCCCGCCGGGCGGACCGGCGGGGCTCACCTCACGGGCCGGGCCCGGGAAGCGGTGCTACGAGAGGGGGACCACCTGCTCGGCCTGGGGACCCTTGGGGCCCTGGGTGACGTCGTACTCGACCTTCTGGTTCTCTTCCAGCGACTTGAAGCCGGTGGTCGCGATGGCGGAGAAGTGCACGAACACGTCCGGCCCGCCGTCGTCCTGCTGAATGAAGCCGAACCCCTTCTCCGAGTTGAACCACTTCACGGTGCCTGTTGCCATCTGGCTGATCCTTCTCAACGTTCCACTGCGGGCCGCACGCGCGGCCGTCTCGATCCTGCCCAACGGTCCCGTACAGCACACGCTGAACGCGGCCAACCGTGGCGTGCCGCGCATTCGAACTTCTGGCCGCCTCGTCCGCGAAACGGGGGAAAGGGCGCCTGCGAGAAGGGTCGGGACATGGACGGTTTCGCAACATTCCAGGTACCGGAACGAGCGAACGGGACGGCTGCGGACGAGGCGCTCGGCCGGGCGATGACCGCCGCGTGGTGGCGCGAGGGGATCTTCCAGGTCGCCGCCGACGCCGGGCAGCGGGAGCGCACGCGGGCGGCGACGGCGGCGAGCCGCAGGTTCTTCGCCCGGCCCCCGGACCATAAGGCGGCGTACGTCAACGACACCGCGTACAGCGGGTACACCGCCTCGGGCGAGGAGGTCACGGCAGGCGAGCGGGACGCGTCGGAGATCTTCACCATCACCCCGGACCCGGAATCCGGGGCCGGTCTGCCCTGCCACGGGCCGGTGCCCTGGCCGGATCCCGGCCTGGCTCCCCGGTGAGAGCACGGCGGGCTTCACCGAGGACTCCCCCGGCTGGCGGTACGTGCCTCCGGCGCCCGTGGTGCTCACCGTGTTCCCGGGGGACGTCCTGCAGTTCCTGACGGGCGGGACCCTGCTGTCGACTGCGCCCGGATCCGGCCGACGACACCGCGATCCACTACGGGGAGCACTTCACCCGCATGTTCATGCGCTGCTATCCGCGGCGGGCAACGACACGGCGGATCGAGGCCGAGGGGCGGCTGCTGCGGCTCGGCGCGGTCCGCTGACCCGGCAGCCCAGGCAGTCCGCGTGCCCGGCGTGGGCGGCGGTGTCCCGGGTACGCCAGTCCCAGTCGGCCTCGGGGCGGGGGCCGCTGGGCTTGCCCCACCCGGCGAGGTGCAGCAGCCAGGTGACGACCCCGGCCGCGGCGACGACACCGAGCCCGGTCCAGACCCCGGGGATCCAGCCGGCGCACACGGCGAGGCCCGCCCCGGTCGAGCCCACCAGGGCGATGCCGGTTCCGGTCCAGCCGGCCACCGTGTGGCCGAGGTCGACGTGGCCGTGCGCGCTCATGGATTCTCCCTCGTCGGACGGGCAGCAGTAGGCTCGGAGAAGGATCTTTTATCTCACGAGCTAAGTACCTTAGACACTAAGGAGTAATCGCGTGCAGGGCAAGTCCCGCCCCGCGGCCACGGCCGGGGAGGCGCTTTCGCGCATGGACCAGTACGTCGCCCTCGGCGTCATCGCCCAGCAGGAGGTGGCGCAGATGCTCGGGCTCAACGTCACCGACCTGACCTGCCTGGGCCACGTCCTGGGCGCCGGGGAAACCCCCCTCGCCGCCGGCGACCTCGCCCAGCTGGCCAACCTCACCACGGGCGCCGTCACCGGGGTGCTCAACCGCCTCGAGCGGGCCGGGTACGCGCGACGCCAGGCCGACCCGGCCGACCGCCGCCGCGTCCGGGTGGTGGCCGACCCGGCGGCGAGCGCGCGGATCTTCGCCGTGTACCAGCCCTTCTACGACCGCCTCGGCGCCCTGTTCGCCGACTACACGCCCGACGAGACCGCCGTGATCGCCGACTGGTTCGGCCGGGCCGCGGGCGAGGTCCGCGCCCACCTGGCGCAGCTGCGGTCCGGGGAGCTCGGCGCCGGGCCGGCGTAAGGAGTGGCCCGCGCCCCCGCTGGTACCATGGGCGGTTGACCATCTTGTTGCCCGCCTCGCCACCCGCCCTGTTTCGCGCGGAGCACCCGTCCTTCGAAAGGTCCTGCATGAGGAACCCGTCAGCTCATGGCCGATTCGGCGTGAAGGGCGGTGCCAAGCCCGGCGGCAAGTCCGGCGCCAAGGCCCCCCGGAGCACCGGGCCGCAGGGTGAGTTCACGATGCACGAGCCGAAGGTGCCGGCGCTGCCGCCGGTGGCCTCGTTCTCCGAGCTGGACCTGCCCGCCGAGCTGACGACGACCATGGCCCGGCTGGAGGTGAAGGAGCCCTTCCCCATCCAGGCCGCGACGCTCCCGAACGCGCTGGCCGGCCGGGACGTCCTGGGCCGCGGGCGGACGGGCTCCGGCAAGACCCTCGCCTTCGGCCTGGCGCTGCTGGCCCGTACGGCGGGCCAGAAGGCGGACCCGAAGCGCCCGCTGGCCCTGGTCCTCGTACCGACCCGCGAGCTGGCGCAGCAGGTGACCGAAGCCCTCACCCCGTACGCCGAAGCCCTGGAGCTGCGGATGGCCACCGTGGTCGGCGGGCTGTCCATCGGGCGGCAGGTGAGCGCGCTGCGCACCGGCGCGGAGGTCGTGGTGGCCACCCCCGGGCGGCTGAGCGACCTGATCGGACGGCGCGACGTCCACCTGGAGCGCGTGAAGATCACCGTGCTCGACGAGGCCGACCAGATGTGCGACATGGGCTTCATGCCGCAGGTCACCGAGATCCTCGACCAGGTGCACCACGCGGGGCAGCGGATGCTGTTCTCGGCGACCCTGGACCGCAATGTGGACCAGCTGGTGCGTGCGTACCTGAAGGACCCGGTCTCGCACTCCGTCGACCCGCAGGCGGGCGCGGTGACCACGATGGACCACCACGTGCTGCACGTCCACGCGGCCGACAAGATCTCGGCGGCCACCGAGATCGCGGCGCGCGACAACCGCGTGCTGATGTTCCTCGACACCAAGCACGGGGTCGACCAGTTCGTGAAGCACCTGCGCGCGATGGGCGTACGGGCGGAGGGGCTGCACAGCGGCAAGTCGCAGCCGCAGCGCACCCGGACCCTGGCCCAGTTCAAGAACGGGGCCGTGACCGTCCTGGTCGCCACCAACGTCGCCGCGCGCGGCATCCACATCGACGACCTCGACCTCGTGGTCAACGTGGACCCGCCCGCCGACCACAAGGACTACCTGCACCGGGGCGGCCGCACCGCCCGCGCCGGCGAGTCCGGCCGGGTCGTCACCCTCGTCGCCCCGAACCAGCGCCGGGACATGGTCCGGCTGATGTCGGACGCCCGGATCCGGCCGACCATCACCCAGGTGCGGTCGGGCGAGGCGGCGCTGAGCCGGATCACCGGCGCGAAGGCCCCCTCCGGGGTGCCGCTGGCCGGATCCGCGCCCACGGACGCCAAGGGCAGGCCCTCGGGCTCGGAGCTCGGCTTCCGCGGGATCGGCACCCGGCCGGGCCGGACGGGCAAGGGCAAGGAGTCCCGCAAGACCATGGAGGCCCGGCAGGCCGCCGAGGCCCGCCGCGCCGCCCGGGTCCGCAAGGGCATCTGACGGCCGGAGCCGGGGAATCCGATGGCCTAGGCCAGGGTGCGGCGGCGCAGGCGTTCGGCGGCGGCGTTGCGGACCCGGCGGGTGCGGGCGGAGCCGGCCAGCAGGCCCAGGGCCTCGGACGAGGTCAGGGTGTGGGCGGCGGTGCGCTGGCACCAGTCGGAGGCCGCGGTGAGCTCCGCCGCGGCCCAGGCTTCGCCCCGGGTGATGGCCTTGAGCAGGGTCCACTCGCGCAGCCGCCGCTCGGGGAAGGCCCGGCCGGCGAGCGCCTCGGCCATCGCCCGGGCCCAGCCGGGGAACCCGTCGTCCTCCAGCAGCCGCGCCGCCCGCCGGTTCAGATGGGTGACCACCGCGCTCTCGGCCATCACCGGATCCGGGTCGCGCAGCACGGCGGCCACCACCTCGGCCTCGGCGGGCTTCCCGGACGCGGCGGCCAGCGACCCGAGGTGCCGTTCGTAACGCCAGTGCTCGGGCGGCTCGGCGCCCTCGTGGGCGTGCTGGTTCTGCTTCCCTCTCCCCATGGCACCCATTCCACACGACCCGCCCGGGCGTCCGACGCTCAGGGTCCGCTCGGGGCGCCGACGGTACGCGGGGACGGCAGCAGCGGGGCCTCGGCACCGACGGGCCGGAATCCGGCCGGACCCGTACGTCGTCGCGCCGGCCCGGAGCGCGCCGTACGCGCGGGCGTCCGGGCCGGTGGGTCAGGCGCCGTCGAGCTCGTGGGGCTCCGTCTCCGGCTCGGGCAGCGGGGCACCGGTCTCCAGGAGGGTCTTGAGGCTGGAGGCGAGCATCGGCCAGGCCTGCCGGCACATGCCGATCAGGGTGCCGCCGGGTTCGAAGTCCTCGTGCCGGATGGTCAGCCGTGCGAGCGCGTCCCCGACCGGCTCGATCTCGTAGGTCACCTTCGTGCGCCGCTCCTCGGCGAGGCGGGCCCGCAGCTCCTCGTCGATGCCGGCCGAGGCCGCCCACTGCGGGGTGAAGCTGTGCCAGGTGTAGGACAGCCGGCGGTCCGGGACGCAGTCCAGGACCACCTGCCCGGGGTCGCTGGTGCGGGCCCCGCGCTCGACCCAGTCCATCGGCGAGCCCACGGCCCAGTCGGTCTCGAAGCTCAGGCCCCAGTACCGGCGGGTGAAGGCGGGCTCGGTGAGGGCCTGCCAGACCCGGTCGGGATCGGCCTGGATGTACAGGGTGTAGGTGATCGCGCTGTCGCTCATGGCCCCATGCTGCGGGACCGCGGACGCCGGACGGCGGATTTCCCGATCATGGCGACGGCCGCGGCAGGGCGGGCCGGGTCACCAGCGGGTCGCCGACTCCGGGAGTTCGGTGGGCGGGGTGCGGGTGGGGGCGGGCAGGGAGAGACGGGTGCGGGCCGCGTGGACCGCCTCCAGTTCGCGGACTCCGGCCTGACCCCAGTCGCTCAGTTCGCGGACCTGCTCGGGGGTGGCCAGCAGCCGGGCGTACGCCGGGTCCGCGGCCGGGGCGAGGCCGGTGAGGCGGGCCGCGGTGCGGGCGTGCACGTCCTGGGGGCCGTCCGGACGGCGGTCCTCGTCGTACAGGTAGCCGAGCGGGAAGGCGCCGGCCGTCGGCGCGGCGGCCGGGGACGGCAGGTGGGCCGCGCCGGTGGCGCGGGCGATCAGCAGCAGGACCCGCCCGTCGGGGGCGAACAGCCAGCCCCGGTGGTCCCGTACGGACAGCTGCGCGGGGACCGGGCCGGGGTGCCACGCGCCGCGCTGCGCGGTACGGCGGGTGCGGAGCACCCCCAGCCGGTCGAGGGCGGTGGGCACGGTGGGGCGGCCGTCCTCCAGCAGGGCGGTCCCGGAGCCGTTGATGCGGGCCCGCAGGGCGGACAGGGCGCGGCGGGCGTCGCCGGGGTCCATCAGGGCGGGCAGGTCGGCCGGTTCGGCGAAGTGGATGCCGGTGATCTCCTGGGCGGGAAGGCGGACGGACGCGATCCGCTCGGGCGTCCAGGTGCCGCCGTCGTAAACGTGCAGGATCTCGCCGGGGAACCGCATGCCGGGCGGAAAGCCGGGCGTGTCGGCCGGGATCCAGTCCACGGCGAGTCCGCGCGGGTAGCGGCCGTCGACTCCCAGCTCCTCGCGCACCTCGCGGGCCGCCGCGGCCGACGGCGCCTCGCCCGCGTCGACGGCCCCGCCGGGCAGGAGCCGGTCGGAGCGGTAGTCGACGCTCTGGACGAGGACCCGGCCGTCCGGGTCGGTGACGAGGACCACGGCTGCGGTCCAGAGCCCGGCGCGCGAGGCCCCGTACGCCTCCGGGGTCATCCAGGTCCCGGCGGCCCGGTCCTGGCCGGGCAGCGACGGCTCGGGCAGGGACGTCTCGGGTGCGGACCTGTCGGGCGCGGACCCGTCGGGCGCGGACCTGTCGGGCGCGGCCTCGTCGGTCAGCTGCGGCATCGGAACTCCGTTCACCGTGGGTGGACCCGCCGACACTGCAACAGCGGTCGCGGCCTCCTGGTTACGGCGTCGCGGCCGCCCCGGACCTGCGGAT
Source organism: Streptomyces sp. IBSNAI002 (assembly GCF_052244475.1). Classification (NCBI taxonomy): domain Bacteria; kingdom Bacillati; phylum Actinomycetota; class Actinomycetes; order Kitasatosporales; family Streptomycetaceae; genus Streptomyces; species Streptomyces sp. IBSNAI002. Next base: position 802,025 of record NZ_JBQPXG010000002.1, read on the forward strand.
GAGCACCTCTGCTTTGCCGCCCCTATACCTCCTTATTACCTGGTTATGTGGTCCTTGCTACCTTCCGGGGGCGGACTGGCGGCATGAAAGCCGCCGGTCCGACCACGTCACCGGACCGGACCGAGGAGACCCCTTCATGCGACGCGCCAGCCGTACGGGCAACCGGACGGACACCGGGAGGCGGTGGACCGTGCCGGGGGTCGTCGGCGTGGCGGGCGGCGCCGCGGTCCTCGGCTTCGGCGGGCTGTACGCCGCGGGTCTGCTCCTGGCCGGCGAGGAGGTCGCCCCGGGCACGAAGGTGCGCGGGGTCGACATAGGCGGGCTGACCAAGGCGGAGGCCGCCCGGACCCTGGACCGGGAGCTCGGCCCGGCCGCCGCGGCCCCCGTCCGGCTCCGGGTCGGCGAGCGCACGGAGCAGGCCGGACCGCGGGCGCTCGGCCTCTCCCTCGACAGCGCCGCGACCGCCGAGCGCGCCGCGCGGGCCGGGTCCGGTCCGCTCACCGTGATCGGCCGCCTGTTCTCCTCGGGCGATCCCGATGTGCCCCGGTCGTCCGCCTCGACGGGAAGACGGCGCGCGCCGCCCTGGAGGGCATCGGCAAGAAGACCGCACAGGAGGCCAAGGAGGGCTCCGTGGGCTTCGCGAAGGGCAAGGCCACGGCGGTGGCCCCGGTCACCGGCGTCTCCCTCGACGTCGACCGCTCCCTCGACCCGCTGCACGAGGGTTTCCTGCGGGGCGCGGACCGCGGCGCCGCGAACGGTCCCGTCGACCTCCCCGTCCAGCGGACGGAGCCGCGGGTCGGCGGGCAGGAGACCGAACGGGCCCTGAAGGAGTTTGCGGAGCCGGCGATGTCCGCGCCCGTCACCCTCACCGTCGGCGGCAGGCGCATACCCGTCGGCCCCGCCGTGCTCTCCAAGCACCTCAGCCTGAAGGACGACGGCCAGGGCCGGCTGAGCCCGGCCCTCGACGCCAAGGCGCTGCTGGCGGACCCGGCCCTCGCCGGTCCGCTCCGGCAGGCCGGGCCGGGTCCGGTGGAGGCGCGGCTGCGGCTCGACGGGGCGGGCCGGGTCTCCGTCGCCGAGGAGGGCAAGGCCGGCCGCCAGGTCACCGAGCAGGCCCTCGGCGCGGCCGTGCTGCCGCTGCTGACCGGGGCCGACGCGGCCGCCCGTACCGGACAGGTCGCGACCGAGGAGGTCCGGCCCAAGCTGTCCAAGGACACGGTCCGGCAGCTCGGGATCACGGAGAAGGTCTCCTCGTTCACCGTGAAGTTCGAACCGGCGGCCTACCGCACGACCAACATCGGACGGGCCGCCGAACTGATCAACGGCTCGCTGGTGCTGCCCGACGAGACGTGGAGCTTCAACCGGACGGTCGGCGAGCGCACGAAGGAGAACGGCTTCGTCGACGGCCTGATCATCAACAACGGCCAGTACGAGAAGGCTTCGGGCGGCGGGGTCTCGGCGGTGGCCACCACCGTGTTCAACGCGATGTTCTTCGCGGGGGTCAAGCCCGTCGAGTACGGGGCCCATTCGTTCTACATCGAGCGCTACCCCGAGGGCCGGGAGGCCACCGTGGCGTGGGGCAGCCTCGACCTGCGCTTCGCCAACGACTCCGGCAAGGCCCTGTACATCCAGGCCGAGGCCACCGACACCTCGGTCACCATCACCTTCCTGGGCACGAAGAAGTACGAGGAGGTGCGCGCGGTGCAGGGCCCGCGGACCAATGTCCAGCAGCCCGCCACCCGCAAGGGCAGCGGCCCCAAGTGCGAGCCGCAGTCCCCGCTGGAGGGCTTCGACGTGGCCGTGGACCGGGTGTTCGTGCAGGGCGGCAAGGAAGTCAAACGGGAGACGATGAAGACCCGGTACACACCCCGCGACACCGTGACGTGCGGCGCGTGAGCGCCCGGGGGGAGGCGGCTGCGGGGAACCCGGAGCCGCAGAAGGTCCGTTCGGGGAACGCGGACCAGGGGGCGGCGGCCGGTTCGGCGAACGCGGCCCCGGAGGCGGCCGGTTCGGGGCGGCTGGCCGGAGTCGATGCCGTCCGGGGTCTCGCCGTGCTCGGCATGTTCGCCGTGCACGTCGGCCCCAGCCCGCAGCCCGAGGGCGCCGGTTACGTGCTCGTCGCGGCCGACGGCCGCGCCCCGGCGCTCTTCACCCTCCTCGCCGGCTTCTCCCTGGTCCTCGCCCAGCGCGGGCTCGACCCGGCGGCCCGGCCCGCAGGCTGGACCGCGCGGTACCGTCCGCTGCTCATCCGCTGCGCCGTCATGGCCGTGCTCGGGGTGTTCCTGGCCTCGCTGTGGCCCGGCATCCTGGTCATCCTGGCCTTCTTCGCCGTGTACTTCCTCGCCGCCGAACCGTTCACCCGGCTCTCCACCCCGGTGCTCACGGCCGTCGCGGGGGTCTCGGTGGTCGCGGGTCCGCTGCTGTCCTTCCTGCTGGGCCCGGTGTTCGGGTACGAGGCGTCCGGGCGCGGCCTGGTACCGGAGGCCGCCGATCTGACCAGCTGGTCCGGACTGGGCACGGTGCTGTGCGAGCTGCTGCTCACCGGCGCGTATCCGCTGGCGACCTACTTCCCGTACATCCTGGCGGGGATGGCGCTCGCCCGCGTGTGCGACATCCGGGAACGGTCGACGGCGCTGCGCATGGCGGTGTGGGGCACGGCCGCGGCCGTCGCGGGCTACGGCTCCGCCTGGCTCGCCACGCACGTGTTCGGCGCCCGGGAGCGGCTCCTCGCGTCGATCGCCGTCCATCACCCGGACGCCCTGACCGCCGCCGACCCGGTGCGCGAGGTGCTGCGCCGGCAGTACGGGGCCGTGCCCAGCACCTCCTGGGACTGGCTCCTGGTCGCCGACCCGTACAGCCAGACCCCGCCGGAGACGCTCGGCAACGCGGGCGTGGGCTGCGCGCTCATCGGCCTGTGCGCCCTCGCCGCCCGGCACCGGCTGGGCGCCCGGCTGCTGCGGCCCTTCACGGTGCTCGGCGCCATGGCACTGAGCGCGTACGTGATCCACGCCCTGGTCCTGGCCGGCCCCGCCCACGGTGCGGCCTCCTGGTCCGCCTGGCTGGGCTTCAGCACCGCCGCCCTGGCCCTGACCTGGGCGTGGCAACGCACCTACGCCGACACCCCGCTCCGCCGCGGCCCCCTGGAACACGCCCTCCGCCTGGCCACCCGGCCCCGCGGCCGCGGCGCGGCGGCCCGCTGAGGCGAGCCCCCCGGGGGGCTTCGCGGGGCGCACCCGTACGGGTGACGGGGGCGGCTTCGGCGGGGGTGTTGCGGCAGGGTGGGCGGATGCAGTTGTGCCGGGCTCTGACCCTGATCCTCGCCTCGCTCGCCGTGACCACCGGATGCGTGACCGTACGTCCTGCCGCTCCGCCGGACGCTCCGCGCCCGGGGCCGGCCGAGGTCCGTCCGGAATCCCGGCAACCGGACCGGGCAGCCTGGCCGTTGGGTCATCTGCCGGTCACCCCGGAGCCGCTGCGCCCGCCCGCACCGACGCCGGCCGCACAGGCCCCGGCGCCGGACGCCGCACCGGCGGCCGCGGCCCGGCAGGAGCGGTCCGCGCGACAGCCCCGGGCGGCCAAGCCCGCGCGTCCCGTACGTCCGGTGCGCCCTGCGGGCCCGGCACGCCCCGCCGCACCGGCCAAACCCCGCAAGCGGCCGGCGGCGAAAACGGCCAAACCCGCCGCCCGGCCCGCGGCTCCGCAGCGCACGTACGACATGGCGGCGCTGTGCGAGGCGGCCCGCGGGACGGTGTCACCCTCCATCGTGGCCCTGTGCCGGTAGCGCCGTCGCCCGCCCGATCGCCCGGGTCCCCCGCCGGGCCCGGCCCCTCTTATTCGATGGAGCAGGCCGCCCCGGATACCTACAGTGACGGGGCACCACGTCGTCGAGCAGGAGCCGGTCATGCGCACCCACTACCCCCGTACGCCCCACCTGCCCTGGTCGCCCGGGGCCGCGGCGGACGATGTCCGGGTGGCCGGGCCGGGGGCGTTCGCGGGGCTGGCCGGACGCGAGGTCGTGGTGACCGAGAAGCTCGACGGGGAGAACACCACCCTGTACGCGGACGGCCTGCACGCCCGGTCGCTCGACTCCGCGCACCATCCGTCGCGGGCGTGGGTCAAGGGCCTCCAGGGCCGGATCGCCGCGCGGATCCCGGCCGGGCGGCGGGTGTGCGGGGAGAACCTGTACGCCCGGCACTCGCTCGGCTACGAGGACCTCGACAGCTGGTTCTACGGGTTCTCGGTGTGGGACGGGGAGCACTGCCTGGACTGGGACGGGACCGTCCGGTACCTGCGGGGGCTCGGCGTGCCCACCCCGCGCGTGCTGTGGCGGGGCACCTTCGACGAGCGCGCACTGCGCAGGCTGAGGCTCGACACCGCACGGCAGGAGGGGTACGTCGTGCGGACCGTGGACGGTTTCGCGTACGAGGACTTCGGCCGGTGCGTGGCCAAATGGGTGCGCGGCGGGCACGTACGGACCGGCACGCACTGGATGTTCGCTCCGGTGGTGCCGAACGGGCTCGGTCCGGCGGCCCCGTTGTGGGCGGTCCGGTCGGGGGCCGGGGCGGATGCGGCGGAGCTGCTGGCGGCCGCCGGGGTGACGGGTGACGAGAGCCGGGCCGACGGCGGCGTGGCCGGCCGGGCGTCCGGGGCGGAGGTGTGCGCCGATGTCACGGCCCGGATCGACGCGTTGGGGCGGACCGGCGAGGACCGGCTGGCCGGAGTGCTGGCCGCCGTACTGCACGGCGCGCCGCGCGCCCGGATCGCGGCCCGGCTCGCGGCGGGGCCGCTCGGGACGGGGCTCGCGCGGCGGGTGTCGGACCTGGTCGGGCTGTATCCGTACCTCCAGCGGCCGTTCCCCGACGTCGACCGGCGGGCCGGGCTGGTGCGGATGGCCGTCGCGGCCGATCCGGGGATGCTGCACGCGCTGGCCGCCGTGACGGCCGGGGACGACCGGGCCCGCGAGTGCGTGGAGTGGTCCGCTCTGTGCGCCGAGGAGGCGGGGCTGCTCGGCCCCGACCCGCTCGGCGCGCTGCGCGCGGAGCTGCGCGGGCGGCTGGCGGAGCTCGGCCCGGACGCGGGCGACCGCTGCTGGGCCGAGGCGCGGCGGGCCTTCGCGCAGGGGCGGATCGGCACGGCCGAGGAGGCGGTGGCGGCGACCTGGCGCTGGCGTGAGGGAACGTTTCCCCGGCTGGTGCAGCTGTGCGGGCCCTCGGGCAGCGGCAAGAGCACCTTCGGCCACGCCCTGCCCGGCGTGGACGCGTACATCAGTCTCGACGACCTGCGGACGGCCCGGGGTTCCCGCACGGACCAGCGGGCGAACGCGGAGGTGCTGAGCGAGGGCCTCGACCGGCTCGATGCCGCTCTGTCGCGCGGGGGCACCGTCGTCTGGGACGCCACCTCGCTCACCGGCCGGCAGCGCGGACTGGCGGGCTCGGTCGCCCGCCGTCACGACGCGCTGGTCACGCATGCCGTCGCGCTGGTCGAGGAGGAGGAGCTGCGCAGGCGCAACACCGTGCGCCCGCATCCGGTTCCGCCGCAGGTGCTGGAGTCGCAGCTGCGCCGGTTCAGCCCGCCGTACCCCGGTCAGGCACACCGGACCTGGTACATCGGCGCGGGCGGGACCGTCGAGGACACGGCGGGCGCCCTGGCCGCGCCGGACGGGGAGCTGTGATGCGCACCAGTGAGCAGCTCTACCACCAGGTCCGCTGGGACCCGCGGTTCGACCCCGCCCGGTTCGTCCTCGGGCTGCTGCAGCGCGGAGCCGCCCCGAAGCGCGTGCCGCTGCCGTCCTTCGTGCCCGGCGGCGACATCCCCTGGCACCGTGTGCTGTTCGTCGAGGCGGACGGCGAGCTGGTGTGGGACCGGGCCACGGGAATGGACCGGATCGACGCCACCGGGGCCGGGCGGGTGCACGATCCGCGCCTGCTGCGGGCGCCGTTCTTCACCGCCCGTACCCCGCACGCCTGGGATCCGGCGGGAGCGGGCGCCTGGCGTCCGGCCCCCGCGCCCGCAGCGGGCGGCAGCGCGTCGGGGTCCCCCGCGACGGTGCGGCTGCTGACCTGGAACACCCTGTGGGACCGGTACGACGGCCCGCGGATCGCCACCGCGCGGCGCAGGCCGCTGCTGCTGGCCGACCTGGCGGCCGCCGATGCCGATGTCATCGCGCTCCAGGAGGCCGAACCCGAGCTGCTCCGGATGCTGCTGGCGGCGGACTGGGTACGGGCCGGCTACACGCTCGGCACGGATCCGGGTGGCCGGGACGTCACCGAGTGCGGTCTGCTGGTGCTGAGCCGGCTGCCGGTGCGGGAGGCGGGGCTGCACGCGCTCGGGCCGCACAAGGCGGTCACCGCCGTGACGGTGGACACCGCCGCCGGCCCCCTCGTGGTGGCCGCGACCCATTTGACCAGCGATCACACCGACAACGGAGAGGGACGCCGACGGGCAGAACTGGCCCGGCTCGCCGAGGGGCTGAGCCCGGTGGAGGTCCCCGTGGCGCTGCTCGGCGACTTCAACGACGGTGCCTGCGGGCCCGAGGGGCCGGCCGCCGCGCTGGGCATGCGGGACGCGTGGTGCGAGGTGCACGGCGCGGCGGACGGCACGCCCACCTTCGACCCGGTGGCCAACCCGCTGGCCGCCGTCGGCTCGCTGTCGGGGCGGGCGGGGCGGCTGGACCGGATCCTGCTGCGGGCCGCCGGGCCGGTGCGGGTGACCCGGGCGGCGCTGCGGGGCGACGTGCCCGGCCCGGAAGGGCTGTTCGTCTCGGACCACTACGGGGTGGAGGCGACGTTGGAGTTCGGGGGCGACGCGGCTACCTCGCGGCTCGACACTCCGGCGACGGCTCGTACGGCCGTGGCCTGGCTGCCGCCCCGGCTCCCGGACGCGGCGCACGCGCTGCGGCGGGAGCACGACCCGCAGGCAGAGCGCTGGCCCGCGCACGTCAACCTGCTCTTCGGCTTCGTCCCCGAGTCCTCGTTCGAGGAGGCCGTGCCGCTGCTGTCCGAAGTGGCCGCCCGCACACCGGCGTTCACGGCCCGGCTGGAGGGGGTGCACAGCTTCGGCCACCGGGAGGACGCGACCGTCTGGCTGGACCCGGCGGCGGCCGGTGAAGCGCCGTGGCAGGAGCTCTGGAGGGAACTCGTACGGCGGTTCCCGGGATGCCGGGGGCGCGCCGAGGGCTACACCCCGCACCTGACGCTGGGACGCAGCCGCGATCCGCAGCGGGCGGTCGCGGAGTACGCCGCCCGGCTCGGCGCCGGAGCGTCCGGGCGGGTCGGGGAGCTGGCCGTGCTCTCGCGGCGCGGGGACGGGCCGATGCGCACACGGGCGGTCGTGGAGCTGGGCACGGGCCGCGTCCGGTGGCTGACCGGGCCCGCGTTCCCGGAGACGCCCGGGCGGCACGGGGCCGAACCGCGGCACGGGGCCGAACCGCGGGGGCGGGCCGCCTCGGTCACCGCGCGGATCGCGGCGGGGCTGGGCGACGGGACGGTGTGGGAGGCCGGCTCGCGCCGTATGGGCTGCGCGCTGCCGGGCGCCGATCTCGACCTGGTCGCGGCCGTTCCGGGCGCGGCCGACATCTCCGCGGTACGGGAGCGGGTCGCGGCCGCGCTGCCGGAGGCGGTGCGGATGCGCGAGGTGACGGGCGCCCGGGTGCCGGGGCTGCGGCTGAGCGCTGCCGGACTGGACGTGGACCTGGTGGTCGTCCCCACGGGCGCGCTGGACCCCGCGCGGGCGCAGGCGCGCCGGGCGGAGCTCGGCGCGCCTGCCGCGGTCGCGCTGAGCGCGGTGAGCGACGCCGATGCGGTACGGGCCTTCGTGGGGGCCGAGCACGCCGCCTTCGCCCGGCTGGCGCGGGAGGTCAAGGCCTGGGCCCGGGCCCGGGGCCTGGACTCGGCGCCGTTCGGCGGGCTGCCGGGGCTGGCCTGGGCGGTCCTGGCGGCGCGGACGGTCCGGGCTGCCGCGGACCGGTCCCCGGCAGCCCTGCTGCTCGGGTTCTTCGGGACCTGGGCGGCCTGGGACTGGCGGGACCCGGTCGGCCTGGCCCCGGCCCGGCCCGAGCCGGCCGGGCCGCCCACGCCGGCCGGGCCGCCCGCGCCGTGGCGGGAGCCGTGGCGGGAGCCGGAGCCGGCCCCCGTCACCGTCCTCACCCCCTCCGCACCCGTCCGCAGCTGCACGGCCCAGGTGGGCCCCGGGCTGCGCGATCTGCTGGGGCGGGAGCTGTACCGGGCCTGGGAGCTGCTGGACGCCGACCCGGATGCATTCGGCGCGGTCCTGGCCGCGCCGCCGCTGCACCGGCGGCACGCCGCGTGGGCCGTGGTGACCGTACGGACGCCCGTGGCGCGGGAGTTCGACGCGGCGCTGGGGCGGATGCGCGGCCGGGTGCGGGCCCTGCTCGGTGCGCTGGAGGAGGCGGGCGTCGTGGACGCGCACGCCTGGCCGCACCCCTTCGCGACGGGCCCGGGCCTGGCCCGGTACGCGATCGGGCTCGGCTCGGCTCCGCCCGACGCGGCGCGTCTCACCGCCGTGGCCGGGCCGTGGGCGAGGGGCCTGCCGGGCGTGGAGGTGGCCTGGGCGGCCTGCGGCGAGGTGCCGGATCTGTGCCGGGCCGTCGACGAGTAACGAACACGGGGCAGCAATCACCCTTCCCCAGCGGACACTTCCCGAAGGCGGGCCGAGGTCCGGCCGGAGCCGGCCGGAGCGGACCGGGCTCCGTCCCGCGCACAGCGGGCACGGCGGGACGGAGCGGTAAGAGCATCAGTACAGCCCTGCGAGGTTTTTTCGTCAACACTTTTCACAAGGATTGAAAAAACTCCAAGTTCACAGGCCTGATGGGCAACTGACATGCCGTTTGGTCTTCAGTTCATGAACGCCGAAACCCTTGACGGCCCTGTCGGCGGGCAGTTCACTCACGCTTCGATCCCCCGGATCCATGACGTCAGGAGCACCCGCATGCCCCTCCTCTCCGATCGCCCGCCGCGGCTCACCGTCGCGGCGCTCGCCGCCGCACTGGTCGCGGCCCTCCTCGTCCTGCTGCCGGGCACCGCCGCCCAGGCGGCCCCCGTGCTGCTCTCCCAGGGCAAGCCCGCCACCGCCTCGAGCGTGGAGGGCGCCGGGACGCCCGCCGGCGCGGCCGTCGACGGCGACAACGGCACCCGCTGGTCGAGCCAGTTCGCCGACCCGCAGTGGGTACAGGTCGACCTCGGCGCCCCCGCCCAGCTCAGCCAGGTGGTGCTGCGCTGGGAGACGGCGTACGCGAAGGCGTACCGGGTCGAGCTGTCCGCCGACGGCCGGCAGTGGTCCACCGCCTACGAGACGGCCGCGAGCACCGGCGGCGTCCAGACCCACGACATCTCCGGCACCGCCCGCTACGTCCGGGTGCACGGCACCCAGCGGGCGACCGCCTGGGGCTACTCGCTCTGGGAGTTCCAGGTCCTCGGGACCGCCGGGACCGACCCGGTCATCCCCGGCGGCGGCGACCTCGGCCCGAACGTGATCGTCTTCGACCCGTCCACCCCGGACATCCAGGGCCGGCTGGACGAGGTCTTCCGGCAGCAGGAGTCGGCCCAGTTCGGCTCCGGCCGCTACCAGTTCCTGTTCAAGCCGGGCACCTACAACGGGCTCAACGCCCAGCTCGGCTTCTACACCTCGGTCTCCGGCCTCGGCCTCAGCCCCGACGACACCACCATCAACGGCGACATCACCGTCGACGCGGGATGGTTCGGCGGCAACGCCACCCAGAACTTCTGGCGTTCGGCCGAGAACCTCGCGCTGAACCCGGTCAGCGGCACCAACCGCTGGGCCGTCTCGCAGGCCGCGCCGTTCCGCCGGATGCACGTCAAGGGCGGGCTCAACCTGGCTCCCGACGGCTACGGCTGGGCCTCGGGCGGCTACATCGCCGACTCCAGGATCGACGGCCAGATCGGCAACTACTCGCAGCAACAGTGGTACACCCGCGACAGCTCGATCGGCGGCTGGTCCAACGCGGTGTGGAACCAGGTGTTCTCCGGGACCCAGGGCGCGCCGGCGCAGTCGTACCCGAACCCGCCCTACACCACCCTGGACACCACCCCCGTCTCCCGGGAGAAGCCCTTCCTGTACCTGGACGGCAGCGAGTACAAGGTCTTCGTCCCGGCGAAGCGCACCAACGCCCGCGGCACCTCCTGGGGCAACGGCGCACCGCAGGGGAGCTCGGTCCCGCTGAGCCGGTTCTACGTGGCCAGGCCCGGCGCGAGCGCGGCGACGATCAACGCGGCGCTGGCCCAGGGCCTGCACCTGCTGTTCACCCCGGGCGTCTACCACGTGGACCGGACCATCCAGGTCAACCGTGCGGACACGGTCGTGCTGGGACTCGGTCTGGCCACGATCGTCCCGGACAACGGGGTGACCGCGATGAAGGTCGCCGACGTGGACGGCGTGCGGCTGGCCGGATTCCTGATCGACGCGGGCACCGTCAACTCGCCCACCCTGCTGGAGGTCGGTCCGGCCGGCGCCGGTACGGACCACGCGGCGAACCCCACCACCGTGCAGGACGTGTTCGTCCGGGTCGGCGGTGCGGGGGCGGGCAAGGCCACGGTCGGCATGGTGATCAACAACCACGACACGATCGTCGACCACACCTGGATCTGGCGGGCCGACCACGGCGACGGGGTGGGCTGGGAGACCAACCGCTCCGACTACGGGTTCCGGGTGAACGGGGACGACGTCCTGGCCACCGGGCTGTTCGTCGAGCACTTCAACAAGTACGACGTGGAGTGGAACGGCGAGCGCGGCCGCACGATCTTCTTCCAGAACGAGAAGGCCTACGACGCGCCCAACCAGGCCGCCATCCAGAACGGGCCGGTCAAGGGCTACGCGGCCTACAAGGTGGCCGACTCCGTCGACACCCACGAGGGGTGGGGCCTGGGCAGCTACTGCTACTACAACGTGGATCCGACCATCCGTCAGGACCACGGCTTCCAGGCACCGGTGAAGCCGGGTGTGCGGTTCCACGACCTGCTCGTGGTCTCGCTGGGCGGCAACGGCCAGTACGAGCACGTCATCAACTCCGTCGGTGGCCCCACTTCGGGCACCTCGACCATCCCCTCGACCGTCGTCTCGTTCCCCTGATCCACCCCTGACCCCCGGCAGACGCGGGGCGGCCCGGCGGCCGCCCCGCGTCCCCGCGCGGACCCCGCGCGTCGCCCCTCTCCCCGCCGGGCGGCGCGCGGTTCCGCATGCCCTCACGGGCACGGGCTCAGACCTCGATGACGATCTTGCCCGCCGTGTGTCCGCCCTGGCTGAGCTCGTAGGCGGCCGCCAGCTCGGCCAGCGGGAAGGTCCGTGCGACGGTCACGGTGAGCTGTCCGGCCTCGGCGAGCCGGCCCAGCTCGGCCAGGTCGCCGCCGACCGGGCGCACCCACATCCACTCGCCGCCCGAGCCGGTCACGGTGGGGTCGGCGATGGAGGCGTGCCGGCCGTCGTCGTGGAGCACCCTGCGGGTGACGTCGAGGACGCCGCCGACGAAGTCCGCGACGACGGTGGCGCCGTCGGGGACCAGGGCGAGGACCCGCTCGGCGAGCCCGTCCCCGTAGGCGACGGGCTCGGCGCCGAGTTCGCGCACGCGGTCGTGGTTGCGCGGGGAGGCGGTGCCGATGACCCGGGCTCCCAGGGCGCGGGCGATCTGCACGCCGAAGGAGCCGACGCCGCCCGCGGCGCCGTGGATGAGGACGGTGTCGTCCTTGCCGGTGCGCAGCCGGGTCAGGACCTGGTAGGCGGTGAGTCCGGCGAGCGGGAGGGCGGCCGCCTCGGCCCAGCCGAGCGCGGCGGGCTTGTGCGCGAGGGCCCGTACGGGCACGGTGACGAACTCGGCACAGGTCCCGCCGTGCACGTAGTCCTTGCGGGCGTAGGCCATGACCTCGTCGCCCTCGGCGAACTCGGGGGTGTCGATGCCGACCCGCTCGACGGTGCCGGCGACGTCCCAGCCCGGAACGACGGGGTACACGACGTCCATCAGGGCGTCGAGGCCGCCGCCCATGATCTTCCAGTCGACCGGATTGACCGCGGTGCACTTCACGCGGACGAGGACCTCGCCCGGGCCGAGCTTGGGGACGGGGAGCCTGGTGTCCCTCAGCACCTCCGTTCCGCCGTACGTCTCGTACGCCATCCCTCGCATGGTGTTGTCCTGCGGCATGTACCCGACCTCTCCGTGAGCTGCTGGACCCGCCCCGGGGCCCATCCCACCACGCGCACCGCGCCCGGCCCGAGAAGCGGGGCGGGCGCGGGCGCGGGGCGCGTCGGCGGACGGGGTGTCAGCGGGCGGCCCGGTGCGCGGCGATGAGCTCCGCGTAGCGGCGGCCGCTGGTCTTCACCGTGCGGCGCTGGGTGGCGTAGTCCACGTGGACCAGGCCGAAGCGCTTGTCGTAGCCGTAGGCCCATTCGAAGTTGTCCAGCAGCGACCAGGCGTAGTAGCCGGCCACCGGTGCGCCGCGGCGGGACGCGCGGGCGCAGGCGGCCAGGTGGGCGGTCAGGTAGGAGGCCCGTTCGGGGTCGTGGACGCGGCCGTCCGGGTCCACGGTGTCGGGGTACGAGGAGCCGTTCTCGGTGATGTGGATGCGCCGGTCCCCGTACTCCTCGTGCAGGCGCATGATCAGCGTCTCCAGGCCGTCGGCGTCGACCTCCCAGTCCATGCCGGTGCGCGGGACGCCGGGCCGGTCGATCTGGCGGGCGAAGGGTGCGGGGCCGGCCGGGTCGGCGGTGACGACCTGCGGGAAGTAGTAGTTGAGGCCGATCCAGTCGAGGGGGGCGGCGATCGTGGCGAGGTCGCCGGGGCGTTCGGGGAGGTCGACGCCGTAGACCTCGCGCATGTCGGCGGGGAAGCCGCGGCCGTGGACGGGGTCGAGCCACCAGCGGTTGACGTGGCCGTCCATGCGGCGGGCGGCGGCCCGGTCCGCGTCGCTGCCGGTGGCGGGCTCGACGGTGGAGAGGTTGTTGACGATGCCCACGCGTGCGGCGGGGGCGGCGGCGCGGACGGCCCGGGCGGCGAGGCCGTGGCCGAGCAGCAGGTGGTAGGAGGCGCGGACGGCGGCGGTGAGGTCGGTCCAGCCGGGGGCCATCCGGCCCTCCAGGTGGCCGATCCAGGCCGAGCAGAGCGGCTCGTTGAGGGTGGCCCACTGGGTGACGCGGTCGCCGAGGCGTTCGGCCACGAGGCCGGCGTACGCGGCGAAGTGCTCGGCGGTGGCGCGCTCGGGCCAGCCGCCGCGGTCCTGGAGGGCCTGGGGCAGGTCCCAGTGGTAGAGGGTGACGTTGGGCTCGATGCCGGCCTCGAGCAGACCGTCGGTCAGCCGGTCGTAGAAGTCCAGCCCCTTGGCGTTGACGGGTCCGTAGCCGCCGGGCACGACGCGCGGCCAGGCGACGGACAGCCGGTAGGCGTTGGTGCCGAGCTGCCGCATCAGGGCGATGTCGCCGCGCCAGCGGTGGTAGTGGTCGCAGGCCGTGTCGCCGGTGTGACCGCCGTCGACGGCTCCGGGGACGCGGCTGAAGGTGTCCCAGATGGAGGGGGCGCGGCCGTCCTCCGCGGCCGCGCCCTCGATCTGGTAGGCGGAGGTGGCGGTGCCCCAGGCGAAGTCGGCGGGCAGCGCGTCGAGGTCGACCGCGCGGTCGGCGGCCTGCGGCCCGGTCACGGGAAGGCTTTCGGAAAGGGTCATTTGACGGCTCCTGCCGTGAGTCCGGCCACCAGGTACTTCTGCAGCAGCAGGAATCCGGCGACGACGGGGATGCTGACGACGAGCGAGGCGGCCATGATCTGGTTCCAGTACACGTCGTTCTGCGTGGAGTAGCCCTGCAGTCCGATGGCGAGGGTGCGGGTGGTGTCGTTCGTCATGACGGAGGCGAAGAGCACCTCGCCCCAGGCGGTCATGAAGGCGTACACGGCGACGGCGACGATGCCGGGGACGGCTGCCGGGATCACGACCCGGAACAGTGCGCCGAGCGGGCCGCAGCCGTCGACGGTGGCCGCTTCGTCGAGGTCGCGGGGCACCGAGTCGAAGTACCCGATGAGCATCCAGATGGAGAAGGGGAGGGAGAAGGTGAGGTAGGTGAGGATGAGCCCGCCGCGGGACCCGTAGAGCGCGACGCCGGTGCTGTTGCCGATGTTCACGAAGATCAGGAACAGCGGGAGGAGGAAGAGGATGCCGGGGAACATCTGGGTGGAGAGCACGGTCACCGTGAAGAGGCGCTTGCCGCGGAACCGGTAGCGGCTGACGGCGTACGCGGCGAACACGGCGATGACCACGGAGCAGACGGTGGCGGCGCCGGCCACGATGAGGGAGTTCACGAAGTACTTGGCGAGCGGCACGGTGTGCCAGATGTCGATGTAGGGCCGGATGGTGAGCCCGGTGGGGATCCAGCGGAACTGGCCCGCCACGTCCTCGAGGGGCTTGAGCGAGCTCGTGACCATCACGTAGACGGGCAGCAGGACGAAGCCGGCGAGCAGGGTCAGGAAGACGGCCCGGATCGCCCGGAAGGAGCGGGGCGGGTCGAGCGGGCTGCGGGTCCGGGGGCTAGCGGGCATCGGCGTCCCTCCGGCCGCGGGTGGTGAGGAGCAGGTAGCCGGCGGTGACCAGCAGGAGGAACAGCAGCAGGAGGACGGACATGGCCGATCCGGTGCCGAAGTTCCAGGTGACGAAGCTCGACTGGTAGATGTGGATGGAGATCAGGTCGGCGGCCTCGGGGGCGGACTTCCCGAACAGGACGAACGGCGTGTTGAAGTCGTTGAAGGTCCACAGGAACAGCACCAGGATCAGCACCTGGTTGACCGCTCCGACCGAGGGCAGGGTGATCCGGCGGATCTGCTGCCAGATGCCGGCCCCGTCCAGCGCGGCCGCCTCGTACAGGTCCTTGGGGATGTTCTGGAGCGCGGCCATCACGATGAGGAAGGCGAACGGCCAGCCCTTCCACACGGACACGGTCAGCAGCGCCCAGAAGCTGTTGTCGCCCAGCAGCCAGAAGGTGTGCTCGGCGCCGCCGAGACCGAGCTGGTCGTGCAGGACGTGGTTCACCAGGCCGTTGTCGCGCTGGAACATGAACGCCCAGGTGATGACGGCCGCGTAGACGGGCAGGGCGTACGGGACGAGGAACAGGGCGCGCAGGAGGCCGCGGCCGCGGAAGCCCTCCTGCATGAACACCGCGGCCGCGGTGCCGAGCAGCCAGCACAGGCCGACGGAAAGCAGGGTGAACAGGCAGGTGGTGAGGAAGGAGCCGAGGAGGGCCTCGCCGACGGGCCGGTTGACGTCGACGGCGAGTTCGTAGTTGTCGAAGCCCGTCCAGGGGGCGCGGGACCAGTCCCGGATGAAGAACTGGGTGAGCCCGCGGAAGCTCATGAGGATGCCCATCGCCATCGGGACGAGGTGGATGAGCAGTTCGAGGAGCAGGGCGGGCAGCAGCAGGAGGTAGGGCAGGGCGCCGCGGCGCAGGCGGCCGGGGCGCGGCGGGCGGCCGGGGCGGCGTGCGCGGGGCGCCGTGCCGCGCTGCCGCGGTCCCGTCGGGGTGCCGGGTGGGAGCGTGGCGGGTGCGGAGGTCATCGGGCGCGGCTCAGTTCGACATCTGCTGCTGGGCCTTGGTGAGCCTCGCCCTGACCGAGTCGGTGGTCACGGGGCGGCCGGCGGCGGCGTCGGCGAAGAGCTCCTTGACGGCGGTGCCGACGGCGGTCTCGAACTGGGACTCCTCGGGGACCTGCGGGAGGGGGGCGGCGCTGGTGGCGAGGGTGGTGCGGAGCACGGTGAGGTCCTCGGTGGCGAAGGCCGGGTCGGTCTGGGCGGCCTTGACCGGCGGGATCGACCCGTAGGTCTTGTTGAGGAGCTTCTGCTCCTCGTCGCTGGTCATGAACTTCACGAACTTCAGGGCGCCGTCGATGTTGTCGGTGTTCTTGAAGACGGCCATGTTGATGCCGGCGACCATGGAGTTGGTGTTGCGGCCGGCGCCGGGCGTGCCCCCGGCCGGGACGGGGACGGGGGCGACGCCCCAGTCGCCCTCCTTCATCCCGTGCGCCTTGAAACTGCTGGCCGCGCTCTGCCACAGGACCATGGCGGTCTTGCCGTTGGCGAAGTCCTGGAGGGACTGGTTCTTGTCGTACTCGGCGTTGCCGGGCGAGATGACCTTGTCCTTGGCCATCAGGTCGACGTACTGCTTGACGGCCTCGACGTTGGCGGGGGTGTCGAAGGTG
This sequence comes from Streptomyces sp. IBSNAI002, assembly GCF_052244475.1. Taxonomy (NCBI): domain Bacteria; kingdom Bacillati; phylum Actinomycetota; class Actinomycetes; order Kitasatosporales; family Streptomycetaceae; genus Streptomyces; species Streptomyces sp. IBSNAI002. Next base: position 818,220 of record NZ_JBQPXG010000002.1, read on the forward strand.
GGCTTTCCGGCGGCGTCGAAGAACTCGGCCCCGTGCTGCTGGGAGAGGACGAAGGCCTGGTGGATGTTGTTGGAGAGGTTGGAACCCTCCGCGCCCAGCGCCCACTTGCCGTCCCTGGACAGCTTCTGGCCGGTGGTCACCAGCTCGTCCCAGGTGGCCGGGGGCTTCTCGATGCCCGCCTCCCGGAACATCTTCTTGTTGTAGTAGAGCGCGTAGGACATCGAGTAGAGCGGTACGGCGGCCGGGTCCTTCCCGGCGGCGCCGGCCGAGCCGATGGCGGACTCGACGAAGCGGTCCTTGCCGCCGATCGCCTCGAAGTTCTTCGCGTCCCAGGGGAGCAGGGCTCCGGTGGCCTGGAGGGAGGAGGACCAGGTGTTGCCGATGTTGAGGACGTCCGGGCCCTGTCCGGAGGCGGTGGCGGCGAGGATCCGGTTGAGCAGGTCGGACCAGGGGACCACCTCGAGCTTGACCTTGATGCCGGTCTGCTGCTCGAACTTCTTCAGCTCGGGGCCGAGCGTGGCCTGGTCCGCCGCGATGTCGGCCCCCTGGTTGGAGGCCCAGTAAGTGAGCTCCTTGGGCGCCGTGTTGCTGCCGCCGCCGGTGTCGGCGGATCCGCCGCCGCAGGCGGTGGCGGCGGTGGCGAGGAGGGAGACTGTGACAGCGGCGGCGGCAGCGGCTCTGGTTCTGCGCATGGCAGCTCGGTCCCTTTCGGCGAAGGTCGGGGAAAGGCCGACGTGGAGTGCTCCGTCCAGGCCTTAATTTAGGACGTGAGTTAAGCCTCGTGAAAGGGTCGCGTCAAGGGGTCGCGCAAGGGTATGTTGCGAGCGATGTCACTGCGGAAGGGGCCGGATGACCACGGGGCGTAGCGGGCGAACGGTGCGGGACCTGCGGCGGGGAAACCGGAGCGCCGTCCTCCAACGGCTGTACTTCGGAGGGCCGATGAGCCGCCAGGAGCTGGGGCCCGCCACCGGACTGAGCTCGGGATCCGTCAGCAACGTCGTGGGCGAGCTGGTGGCCGACGGACTGCTGGAGGAGGCCGGGATCGTCGACTCCGACGGCGGCCGGCCCCGCACCCTGCTGCGCGTGTCGGCCGGCAGCGCGCACATGATCGGCGTCGATGTCGGCGAAACCCGGGTCCGTGTCGAGCTGTTCGACCTGACCCTCACCGAACTGGCGCGCACCGAGATGCCGTTGCTGCCGCGGGGCTGCTACGACGTCGGGCCCATCGTCGACCACATCCGGCACGGGATCGAGACCGTGCTCGCCGAAGCCGGGGTCGGCACCGAGCGGCTGCTGGGCGTGGGCGTCGGGGTGCCCGGCATCGTGGACCGCGACGCTCCGGGCGGGACCGTGGTGCACGGCCAGACCATCGGCTGGGACGCGGTGCCGCTGGAGCAGCTGCTGCGCGCCACCGGGGCCCTGCCGCAGGAGGTCCCGTACATCATCGACAACGGCGCACGGACCCTCGGCCAGGCGGAGATGTGGTTCGGGGCGGGCCGCGGGGCCCGGGAGGCGGTCGTCGTGCTCTTCGGCTCCGGCGTCGGCGCCAGCCTGATCACCGACGGCTCACCGGACGGCGGGACGACCGAGGGCACACCGCTGGAGTGGGGCCACCTGACGGTCTCCGTGCGCGGGCGGCGCTGCCGGTGCGGGGCGCTGGGCTGCCTGGAGGCCTACACGGGCGCCGAGGCCCTGCTGGCGCGCTGGGCGGAGCGGGGCGGAGCGGCCGGCGGGCGCCCGGTGGACTCCGTGGACGAGGAGGAGGCCCTCTCCGGCCTGCTGGCCGCGGCCGGTGCCGGGGACCCGGTGGCGCGGGAGGTCCTGGAGGAGACCGCGGAGTACCTGGGCGCGGGGCTGTCGGACCTGATCAACCTGTTCCAGCCGGAGCGCATCCTGATCGGCGGCTGGGCGGGCCTGATGCTCGGCCCGCACATCCTCCCGTCGGTACGGGGGCACGCGACCCGGTACGCGCTGCGCCATCCGGCCGACCGGGTCACCGTCGGCATGGGCTCCCTGGGCCCCGACGCGGTCACCGTCGGCGCGGCGACCCTCCCGCTCTCCGCGTTCTTCGCGACCGGCGGCCGGCGCGCGGCCCCGGACCCGCAGACCGAACCCCCGGGCTGGCGGACGGCCCTGGAGGTGCGCGGCGCGGGCCTGTAGGGCGCAGGCGTGCCCGCGGCCTGCGGCGGCCGCGGCCCGCGGCGCCCGTCAGGCGGAGTCGCGGACCACCAGGGCGGGGGCGAACAGCACCGAGGCCGGTTCCGGGGGCGCGGTGCCCGCGACGCGGTCCAGGAGCAGGCGGACCATCTCCGCCGCCATCTCCTCCACCGGCTGGCGCACGGTCGTCAGCCGCGGCCGGCAGGCCGACGCCGCGCCGGAGTCGTCGAAGCCGACGACCGCCACGTCGTCCGGGATCCGGCGGCCGTGCTCGCGCAGTACCAGGCAGGCCCCCTGCGCCATCAGGTCGTTCGCAGCGAACACCCCGTCCAGGTCCGGCTGTTCGGCGAGCAGGCGGCGCATCGCCCGCTCGCCTCCGTCGAGCGTGAAGTCCCCTTCGGCGACGCGGAGCACCCCCGGGCGGCTGTCGTGGCCGACCCCGCCGGCCCCGTCGGCCCCGCCGTCCCGGCCGTCCGCCGCCTCGCGGAAGCCCGCCGCCTCGCGGAATCCCGCCATCCGCTCCCGGCTCGCCGACACGTCCGCCGGGCCACCGATCGCCGCGAGCCTCCCGCGCCCGAGCCCGAGCAGGTGCCGGGCCGCCAGCGCACCGCCCTCGCGGTGGGCCAGGTCCACGTGGTCGAGCGGCACCCCCGCCGCCGGGCGCGCGAACAGCACCGCGGGCAGCCCGGCCGCCGCGAGCATCCCGGGCAGCGGGTCCCGGGGATGGGTGGTGACCAGCAGGGCCCCGTCCGCGCTGCCCTGCGCCAGGTACGCGAGCACCTGCGCGCGGTCCTCCCCGGTGTCGGCGAACATCAGCACCGGGTGCACACCGGCCGGCCGCAGCGCGCCGGCCACCCCGCCGACCACGCGCCCGAAGAAGGGGTCCTCGAACACCCGGGCCGCGAACCCGTCCCGCGCCCCGTCCCGGGCCCCGGCCGACGCCCCGTCCGGCGCCGCGCCCGCGCCGGAGACGACCAGGGCGACGGTTCCGGACCGGCGGGTCACGAGGGAGCGGGCGGCCCGGTTCGGCACGTACCCGGTCGCGGCGACGGCCCGCTGCACCGCCTGCCGGATGGCCGGGTCCACGTTCCGGACGCCGTTGACCACCCGGGACACCGTGGCCCGCGAGACCCCCGCCGCGCGGGCCACGTCCTCCAGGGTCGGCGCCCCGCCCGCCCCGACTCCCGCTCCCGCCAGGCGCTTTGCCGTACCCCGCCCCGTTTCCATGGCGGCACTGTAGCGGCCTCACCTCACCGCGCGAGCCGGTAGGCGTTCGTGATGGTCACGCGCATCGTGTTGCCGCTCTTGTCCTTGAGGTCCACCCGGAAGGACACGGCCGTGGCCGCCGCCGGGTGCTTCACCCTCGAGCGGGCCCCCTTGGAGCCGGTGGTCACGGTGAGCGGCTTCCAGGTCGCTCCCCCGTCGTAGGAGACGCCGACGGTCAGCTCGGCGAGCCGGCCGGCCGGCCGCGGCTGCCGTCCCGCCCAGGCTCAGCTCCGGCGAGAGCCGCACCGTCGACAGCGGCGGCCGGGCCGGCTCCTCGCCGGGCGGGCGGGCCGAGGTGAAGGTCCAGGCCACGGCCACCTTCGTACTGATGGACGTGTCCTCGGCGGAGCGGCTCGCCGCCATGCTCAGGCGGTACGCCGCGGAGCCGGCCGGGACCTCGGCGCTCAGACAGCCGGTGGCCGGACCCTCGGCGATGACCCGGCCGCCCGACTCCAGCCGCGCGAACCCGCCGGTGACGACGGAGGAGCCCGAGTGGCCGCTGCCGTCGTTGAACAGCTGGACCCTGGAGTCGATGTAGTCGCCGTACCGGGTCGCGCCCTGGTCGTCGGAGGCCTCCGGATCGGGGCCGACCACGCCCGTGTTGAAGGTCAGCGCGTGCCGCGTGGCCGGCTTGTAGGCCACCGGACCCTTCGTGCAGATCATGCGCTCCTCGCCTTCGGCGCCCAGCTGCGAGGCGGTCCAGGCCCAGCGCACCCCGGTGGCGCTGAGGTACTGGGTGGCGGCCAGCGGCAGACTGCGTTCGGACTCGGGCTGCACTCCCGCGGAGAATCCGTCCCCGCTCATCGGTGTGGCGCTGATCAGGCCCTTCGCCCCCGCCGGGCGGGCGTCCGTACGGCCGGTGACCGCCGACCACAGGGCCGCGGCCCGCCCTTGGGCACCTCGAACGCCTCGCAGGGCGTCCTGCGGGATGACGTAGGTGTGCTCGGCCGCGCGCCGCACCGAGAAGCCGGTCCCCGAGCGGCCCTCGCCGCGTAGGAGCTCGGCGCCGGCCGACAGCGTCGCCGTGACCAGCAGGCCGGGCCAGTGCGGCGGCGAGTGCCGCCCTCCTCGTTCCCGAAATCGGTCCCATCCGTGTTCCCCCGTCTTCGCGCGCATGCCGAAGTGGCGCCCGCTGGCACGCAGTTGGGGGAGGTTCGGTTCTCCGAGGGCGCGGGCGGACCCTGCGGGAGGGCCGGGGACGGTCCGGCGCGGCCCTACCCGGAGGTGTCCAGCTCCGCCCGCAGCGGGAGTTCGCCCGCGGTGGGGCCCGCCCGTACGGTGAACCGGCCCGGCTCCGTCACCCAGGCGCGGGCCGCCGGGCACCAGTGCCTCAGGGCGCGGGCGGGGATCCGTACGTACGCCGTCACCCGCTCCCCCGGCCCGGCCCGCACCGCGGTCCACCCGGCGAGCCAGCGCACCGGCCGCTCGACCGCCGAGCCGGGCCGGGAGAGGTGGACCTGGACGACCTCGCGGCCGGGGCGGTCGCCGGTGTTGCGGAGGACGACGGGGATCCGGTAGCCGCCGTCCGCCCGCGGCCTCGGCGCGCCGAGGGCCTCGTACCGCCACGTGGTGTAGCCGAGACCGTGGCCGAACCAGTAGGCGGGGGTCCGGCCCGCGCGCAGCCAGGCCCGGTGGCCGACGTGGAGCCCCTCCTCGTACGGGAGGATCCCGGCGGTGGGGCGGGTGGTGCGGACGGCGGCGTCGGTGAGGGCCGCCGGCCAGGTGGTGGGGAGCCGGCCGCCGGGTTCGCCGCGGCCGAGGAGGACGTCGGCGAGGGCGTGGCCGGCCTCCTGCCCCGGGAACCAGGTGAGGAGCACGGCGCCGGCCTCTGCGCGCCAGGGGAGTTCGACGGGGCCGCCCGCGTTCACGACCACGACGGTACGGGGCTGGACGCGGATGACCTGCCGCACCAACTCGTCCTGCGGCTCGGGCAGTCGCAGCGAGGTGCGGTCCCGGCCCTCGGACTCCGCGCCGTCGGTGGTGCCGACGCAGACGACCGCCACGTCGGCGTCGCGGGCGGCGGCCACGGCGGCGGCGAGCGATCCGGCGGGGTCGGGCGCGGGTGCAGCGGCCGTCAGGACGGTGGCCCGGCCGGTGCCGGGAGCCAGCCGTCGGTGTGCGCGGACCTCGACCGGGCGGCCGGCGGTGAGGTGGACGCGGACGGTCTGCTGGGGCGGGCGGACGTGCACCACGGCCGGATCGTCCGTCCCGGGCGGGAACTCCCCCGCCAGCACGGGCTGTCCGTCCACCGTGAGGCCGAGCGTGCCGAAGCCGGCGAGCCCGAGGGTCCAGCTTCCGGTCGCGTCCGGCCGGAGTACGGCGGCCAGTTCGACCGTGTGGGCGCCCGGGGGCAGTTCGGGCTCCAGCACCCGGCCCGAGGGCTGGTGCGCGCGGTGCAGTACGGCGCCGGCGGCGTCGAGCACGCGCAGCCGTACGCCGGGTGCGCCGGTCTCCGGGTCCCGGGCGTACCGCGCGCCGAGCGGCGCCGGACCACCGCCGTCGGCCGGGGGCGGTCCCGGCTCGTGGACGAGGCGCACCGGCGGGGGCAGCGCGGCCTTCAGCCCGGCCAGCGGGGTGACCACGGCGTGCGGGAACACCTCGGAGCTGCCGCCGCCCTGGACGCGCGGGTCGTCGGCGTGCGTTCCGATGACGGCGACGGTGGCCGGAGCCCGGGCCCCGGGGTCCAGGGGCAGTACGCCCCTGTTCTCGAGGAGGACGAAGCTCGCGGCGGCGGCCGCGCGCAGCAGCGTCCGGGCGTCGGGCTCCCCGGCCGGCTCCCCGGCCGGCTCCCCGTCGGCGGCCAGGGGGCCGAGCGCGCCGACCCGTCCGGCGAGCCGCAGGAGCCGGCGCGCCTTGTCCCGGACGGCCGCGGCCGGGACCCGCCCGCGCTGCACCGCGTCCAGCAGCGCCTCCCCCCAGGGCCCGCCGGGGCCCGGCATCAGCAGGTCCTGCGCCGCGACGCCGGAGGCCGTCGTCGACCGGCCGGCGCCCCAGTCGGAGACCACCACCCCGTCGAATCCCCACTCCCCCTTCAGGGGCTCCGCGAGGAGCGGGCTCTCGGTCATGGTCGCTCCGTTGACCCGGTTGTACGCCGACATCACCACCCAGACCCCGGCGTGCACGGCGGCCTCGAAGGGCGCGAGGTACACCTCGCGCAGCGCTCGTTCCCCGACCCGGACGTCGAGGGTCAGCCGGTCGGTCTCGGAGTCGTTGGCGACGTAGTGCTTCGCGGTGGCCGCCACCCCGCGGGACTGGATGCCGCGGACGAGGGCCGCACCGGTGCGGGCCGCGAGCAGCGGGTCCTCGGAGAAGCACTCGAAGTGCCGGCCGGCGAGCGGGCCGCGGTGCAGGTTGAGGGTGGGAGCGAGGAGGACGTGCACGCCCTTGCGGCGGGCCTCCTCCCCGAGGAGCGCGCCGAGCCGGCACACCCGGTCCTCGTCCCAGAGCGCGCCGAGGGCGCTGGCGGAGGGCAGCAGCGCGGAGGTCCGCGCCTCGTCCCAGCCGGGCCCGCGGACACCGGCGGGGCCGTCGGCGAACACCATCTCCCGCAGCCCGACGGCCGGTTCGGCGTGGGTCCGCCAGGTGTCGGCGCCGGTGAGCAGCCGGACGGCCGCGCGGAGATCGAGCCGGGGGGCGGGACCGCCGCCGTCCATGCCGGTGCCTTTCGCCGGGGCGCGTTGCGGGAGAGCGCTCTCCCGGGATCATCCCGGCCACCGGGATCCGCGTCAACGGTGGTGCCGAGGCCGGGAGTTGCCGGAACGGGACGGGGCCGCTCCCCCGCCCCTTCCCGAACCGGGGCTCCCCCCGGACCCCGTACGGCGCTCCGCGCCCGCGCCTCAAACGCCGGCGGGGCTGGGCTCCGCTGACGCCGCTTGCCAGGTGCGGGGTCAGGGGCACGGCCCCGGTCCCCGCCCCGTCACTCGTACTCCGTGCCGCCCTTGCGGGTCAGGTACGCCGGGCTGACCGCCTTGGCGATGGCGCGGCCGCCCACGACCGGGCTGTAGCGCTCCGCCGCCGGGCGGATGACGACCCCCTCGCGCAGGTGCAGGCCCCGCCCGGACACGGTCTCGCGGCCGCTGGCCACCTCCAGCACCTTGTCCAGCCCGTACGGACCCTCGTACAGCCGCGGCACCAACGGCAGTTCGCCGTCCGCCAGCACCACCTGCGGATCCAGCCACCGCAGCTGCCCGTCGATCTCCGCGGACACGTCGAAGACGGCGTACCCCGGCGGCGTGTCGGCGGTGCGCACGACCGTCCCGTACCCGAGGTCCTGGACGCCCGCCCCGTACACCTCCCCGAAGATCCCGACCCGCGACGCGCCGAGCCGCTCGGCCAGCGCGGCCGCCACCGCCGGTACGCCGTGGCCCCGTACGGCCCGCCAGTACACGTTGCGCTCGTCCTCCTTCAGCGCGAGGCCCTTCGCGCCGAAGCCCTTCGAGGAGACCAGCACCCGCCCGCCCTCGGCCACGTACGTGAACAGGCTCGCTGTGCCGTGCAGTTTCTCGGTCAGGACGACGGGCTCGCCCGGCTCGAAGATGTGCGGGTAGCGCTGGAGGTTCTCGATGTCCACCCACGGCATCAGGTCCGGGGCCGACTCCACGTCGCCGCTCATCGTGGTCGGTACGGGCGGCGACCACTTGGTGATCCCGAGCAGCTCCGCGAAGTCCGCGCCCTCCTTGGCCGCCTGCGCCAGGTCGACGTCGGCGAGCGCTCGCGGCCGGCAGACCAGCCCCTGCGAGAGCTCGCCGCGCAGCCGGACCGCCTTGACCCGGTCTGCGGAGCTGCCGGCGAGCCGTCCCGTCAGTCCCAGCTCCTCGATCAGCCCGGCCGGCAGGACCGCCTGCTCGGGTATGTACACGGCGAACTCGCCCGTGCGGTAGGCCCCCTTGGCGACGACGGCCCGGTACAGGCCCACCTGGGCCAGCTCCAACGCGTCGGCGTTCGGGTGCTCGTGGACGGTCAGCTCTTCGGCGGTGACTCTCAGAGTCGACATGGCAGCTCCCCCTCGGATCTGGTGCGGATGTGCGGACGGCGTGCCCGGGCCTACTCTCCGCGCCGCCATTTTCGCTGGTCCAGCGCTTTTCGGAGTGCTAGGGGGGTCTCCGGGGGCCTCGCGTATCCTCGGCCCCGAACCCGCCTTCGGCCTCCAGGAGCCCGCCATGTCATCTCGTCCGGTCACCGTCGTCACCGGCGGCAGCAGAGGCATCGGCGCCGCGACCTGCCTGCGGCTGGCCGCGGGCGGGCACGACGTGGTGCTGGGGTACGCGCACGACGTGGCGGCCGCGGAGGCCGTCGCCGAGCGGGTGCGGGACGCCGGTGCCCGCTGCGTGACCGTGCGCGGGGACATCTCCGAGGAGTCCGGTGTCGAGCGCCTCTTCGACGTCGCCGGGGCCGAACTCGGCATCGTGACGGGGCTGGTCAACAACGCCGCGGTGACCGGCCCCCTGGGCCGGCTCGCCGATACCCGCACCGAGGATCTGCGCCGGGTGGTCGAGGTCAACCTCCTCGGATATCTGCTGTGCTGCCGCCGGGCGGCGCGGGACATGGCGGAGTCCGGCGGCGGGGCGATCGTGAACGTCTCCTCGACGGCCGCCACCCTCGGCAGCCCGGGCGAGTACGTGCACTACGCCGCGACCAAGGCGGCCGTCGACACGCTGACCGTCGGGCTCTCCAAGGAGCTGGGACGGGACGGCATCCGGGTCAACGCCGTGGCGCCGGGCGTCATCGAGACCGACATGCACGCGGCGATGGGCGATCCCGACCGCCCGGCCCGCGCCGCGGCCGGGATCCCGCTCGGCCGGCCCGGACAGCCCGAGGAGATCGCCGGGGCGATCGCGTGGCTGCTGTCGCCGGAGGCCTCGTACACGACCGGAGCGGTCCTGAAGGTCTCCGGCGGCCGCTGAGGGCGGATCCTCGGGCGGGCGACCCCGGCGGGAGCCCCGGCGGCCGTCAGGCGAGCGCCGCCCGGGTGGCCGGGCCGTAGACGCCCTGCGGGTCGCCCTTGATGTCCCGGTCGCGCTGGAGCTGGCTGACACCGCGCCGGGTCTGGCCGTCGTACACGCCCGTGATCGAGACGTACGTGAACCCCTGCCCGAAGAGCAGCTCCTGCAGGGCGCGCACCTCCGGACCGCGGTCGCCCATGCGCAGCGTCCCGGGCGGGCCCGACGACCCCGCGGCCTGCGGCGCGCTCGGCGCGGGTGTGGCCTCGGGGCCGGGCGCGGCGGTCTGGGCGGACGCGCCCGGGGAGGCGGATCCCCCGGCCCTGGCCGAGGGCGCGCCGGTGGGTGCGGTCGCGGTTGCGCCGGCTTCGGGCCCGGGCTCGCCGTCCGCACCCGGACTGCGCGCCGGGAGCACCGGTACGGACAGCTCGGGCGCCCGCTCGGAGCGGGGCGGCGTCACCGGACCGGGGTCTCCCGGCAGGAGGACCATGGCGCCGGCCAGCGCCAGCGCGAACAGGACTCCTGCGGCCACGGCCCGCCCGCCGCCGCGACGCCCGCCCGCAGTGGGGGAAGCGGGCTCCGCGGCGGGCTCGGGAGCGGGCTCGGGCGCCGGGGCGGGAGCGGCGGCGCGGGACGGCGCCGGGCCCGGGAAGGACAGCGGCCCGGTCTGCATCCAGGAGGGCGGCTCCGTCGGCCGGGACGGGCCGCCCGTGGAGGCGAAGTACGGTCGGACGAGCGGATGGTGGTCGTCGGGGATGCCCGCGCTCTCGTCAGAGTCGTGGGCACGGGGTCTGCCCGGCTGGGACATCGGCGGCCTCTCCGAAGTGGTGCTCGAGCGGTGGTTCTCGACCGGCGCACTCTCGCCTTCCACGACGCCCCAGGTCAAGCCGGGTGTCCGGTCTGCCCGTCTCCATCCGTTCTGCCGGATTACCGGCGGATCGACGTGGCCCAGACGGTGCCCGCGGCCAGCAGCATCAGAGCTGCTCCGGCGAGCGGGGCGGCGGGGGCCGAGACGCCGTCGACGGCGAGGCCGCCGAGCAACGCGCCCGCGGCTATGGCCAGGTTGAACACCGCGACCATGAGCGAGGTGGCGGCCTCGGCCGAGGCCGGAGCCGCGCAGAGCATCCACCGCTGGAGGCTGACCGAGACCCCGCCGTACGCGAGCCCCCAGGCGAGCAGCAGGACGGTCCCGGCGGCCGCTCCGGGGAGGACGGCGATCAGCGCGACGGCCGCCCAGCCCTTCCAGGCGGGCCCGCCGTCGGGTTCCGGGACCTCGGCGGACGGACCGGTCTCGGGGTGGGCGGGACCGGGCGCGTTGCGCTTCCTCGGCCCGGGATCGGACGCGGGGGTGCCGGGCGCGGCGGCTGAGGTCATGGATCGGGCTCCGTACGGGCTGGTCGGCGGGCGGGACTGGGCGGGCAGGGCCCGGCGGCAGGGCTGGGCCCGGCGGCAGGGCTGGGCCCGGCGGCAGGGCTGGGCCCGGCGGCAGGGCTGGGCCCGGCGGCAGGGCTGGGCCCGGCGGCAGGGCTGGGCCCGGCGGCAGGGCTGGGCCCGGCGGCAGGGCTGGGCCCGGCGGCAGGGCTGGGCGGCGCCGGGCACCGGGGGTCGCGCCTCCCCCGTCACCCGCACTGCCGTTCCCCTTCCCGCAACCCCCCGGTCATTCCCGTACGCACCCCGGTCATTCCCGCGCGCCGTGTTCGTCGTCCGGAGCCCGCCGTCACCCGGACGCGTGAGACGGGGCCCTGCCCGGCCGGACCGTACGGCAAGGTGGTCGGATGCAGTTACGCCGGGCCGTGCCCCTCTCCCTCCTCGCGCTGCTCGCGAGCGCCGGCTGCGTCTCCGTCGGCCCGCAGGATCCGGCTCCGGTCCCGTCGGGCGGTTCCGTACCGCACGTCGGCGCGCCCGACGCCCCGCCTCCCCCGCCCTCGCCGCTGCCGCTGCCGCTGGGTGAGCTGCCGGCGGCCGCGGCGGACACCCCGGGCCCGGAGCCTTCGCAGGCGCGGCCCCCGGCCCGCGCCGCCCGGCCGCCCGCTCCCCGCCCGGCGAAACCGGCGGCCCCTCCCCGCCGCCCGCGCCCGGCCAAGCCGGCGCTGCCCCACCCGGTGCGGCGGCCTGCCCCGGCGCCGGGCCTGGACGAGGTGTGCGCGGCAGCCGAGGGCGCCGTCCCGCCCTCGATCGTGGACCTGTGCCTGCGCCAGTACGGCCGCTGACGTCAGGGTCGGCGGCCGCACGCCGAAGCGCACCGGCGGACCGTGTCACGGCGGGCGGCGCGCAGCCGGTGCACGGTGGTGCGGCCCCGGCGGCGCCATTCGCCGCGGGGCAGCGCGGCGCGCTGGCCACCGCCCGCGATGAGAGCGTTGACCGGGGTCATCGGGTCGGCGGCCATCGCCTTGGCGAGCAGTACGCCGACGACGAGCGGCACCAGGGCGACGGCCAAGGCCGAACCGGCGGTGGTGACGTGCTGCATGCGCGGGCGGGCCGGCGCGCTGGTGGAGGCCTCGGAGATCATGGCCCCATTCGACCAGCGGCGGAGCGGCGGGGAATCGGGGCGGGTACTCAGGCCGTTGGGCACGACGTACTCAGACGGACCAGACGGACCAGGCGGGCGGTGGTGGGTGATGGCGGCAGCCGGGCAGGGCTTCGAGCCCGCAACCGGTGCCGGTCCGGCCGCGCCGGACGCCGGGCGGGCGGCGGAGCTGCGTACGGCCTGGGAGGGGCTGCTGCAGATCCGCCGTCTGGTCAACGGTCCCGCGGGCGAGGCGGTTCCCGCTCCGTGGGAGCTTCGGCAGCCGTCGCGCGCGGTGGCCCTCGCCCTGGAGGCCTCGGGGATCACTCCGTCGGCGGCGGACGGGGAGGGCCGGCCCACGAGGACGGGCTACCGCGTGGCCGCCGGGCCGGAGCCCGGGCGGGTCGAGGTGACCTGGACCGGACCGAAGGGCGGGGGCGCGGCCGCGGAGGAGCAGGAGCGGCTGACGGCGTGCGCGGGCGTACTGGAAGGGCTGGGCTGGGTCTGCCTCCTGTACCGGGGACCCCGCGGGCGGCGCTTCCTCGAGGTGGAACCCCCGCGCTGACCTCCGCCCCGGCCCGGGCCCCCGCCGGACGAAATCCGGTGGCCCGCACAGCCCCGTACCCCGACACTCGTCGGATGGGCATGCTCGACGCACTGGCGGACCGCATCAGCCGGGGCGAGACCGTGGAGTTCCGGCCGACCGGCGGAACCATGGTGCCGCTCGTCCCCAGCCGCGGGCTCGTACGGGTCGCGCCGGCCGATCCCGCGCTGCTGGAAGTCGGCGACATCGTGCTGGCGCGGGTCTCGGGCTCGGTGTACCTGCATCTGGTGTCGGCCGTGGACGCCGCCCGCCGGCGCGTGCAGATCAGCAACAACCGGGGCCGGGTGAACGGCTGGACCGGGCACGACCGGGTGTTCGGGATCTGCCTGGCCGTAGACGGCGCACCCCGCCCGGGCTCGGCCGGCAAGGTCCGCCGGTCCGTCGTCCGGCCGCCCGTGATCGCCGCCCGGCGACTCGACCTGGTCCCCCTGCACCCCTCGCACGCCGACGAGATGGCCCTCGTCCTGGCCGATCCCGCCCTCCACTCCTTCATCGGCGGGGCGCCGCTGCCGCCCGCCGCGCTGCGCGCCCGCTACGAGCGGCTCGCCGCCGGCTCCCCCGACCCCGCGGTCGTCTGGGCCAACTGGGTGCTGCGGCTGCGCGGGCCGGGGTGCCTGGTCGGCGCCGTCCAGGCCACCATCACCCCGGCCCTCGACCGGGCCGAGCTGGCCTGGACCGTCGGCACCCCCTGGCAGGGCCGGGGGTTCGCGACGGAGGCCTCCCGCGCCCTCGCCGACTGGCTCAGGCTGCTGCCCGTCGGTCTGCTGGTCGCGCACGTCCATCCGGACCACGCCGCCTCGGCGGCCGTCGCGACGGCCTGCGGGCTGCGCCCGACCCCCGACCGCCAGGACGGCGAGATCCGCTGGGAGTCCACCCCCCTCCGCCGTTCTCCGACCCGCTAGGTCACGGCGCGCCGAAGGTCAGCGTCAGCTGCGGGGTGCCCTCGTTGGCCTGGGCCTCCGAGGACCACAGCCACAGGGCGTCCGTTCCGGCGCTGCTCAGGGCCAGGGCGTAGCCGCCGCCGAGGGCCGCGGCGACGGTCTGGGTGTCCAGCCCCGTGGTGTGCACCGCCGAGCCGTCCGGGATCCCCGCGAAGGCACCGAGCGCCGGACCGCCCAGCGAGGGCCGGTTGTTGTAGGTGGTGCCGCCCTCGGTCCACGGCCCGGTGACCGGGACGACCGAGACGGTGTCCGCCGTGCCGGCGCCGCTCATGGTGCTCGTCTTGACGCTGAGGACGGCCGACTTCAGCACGGTGCCCGCGGGCGCGGCGGGCAGGCTGAAGCGCAGGTAGCTCGCGTAGAACGAGGAGCCCCGTACGGCGAGCGAACTCGAGGTCCCGTAGTTGCCCTCGGGTGCGCCCGCGTTGGCGTAGGTGTCCTCCGAGGCGGTCACCCGCACCACCGAGTCGGCCGGGGCGGTGGCGAGGGCGTAGTGGTTCTGCACCTGCGCCGCGCTCAGCACGGTCGGGTAGACGGCCGTCTCGTCGAGCCGGCCCGCCCAGTACTCGCTCGTCGGGCGGTCCGGCCAGCCGCCGAGGCTGTCGCCGCCGGCGTGCCAGTAGCCCGAGAAGTTCTCGTGCGTGGTGACGCCCAGCGTGCCCTTCTGGACTCCGTCCACGTAGAGCGTCATGCCGCCGGGCCCCTGGGTGGCGACGGCGTGGTGCCACTGGTCGTCGTTGTAGGCGGCGCTGGTGGTGACGGTGCGGGTGGCGCCGGTGTACACACCGAAGACGAGCCGGCCGTCGTTGGTCATGTAGAGGTGCTTGTCGTACTGGTTGCTGCCGCGCGCCTGGTTGTTCCCGAAGCCGAAGAGCTTGCCGCCGCGGGTGGTGTTGGTCCTGAACCAGGTCTCGATGGTGTAGGTGCTGCCCACGGTCTGGCGCTTGTCCCCGTACACCTGGGTGTCCGTGCCGTTGAAGCCGATCGCGGTGCTCGCGCCGGAGACCGCGCCGGGCGACTGGCGCAGGGCGGGGGCGTTCAGGTGCACGCCGCTCTGGTTGCCGCCGTCCGAGGAGTCGGCGGCGAAGGGCAGGGCGGACTCGTCGTAGCGCCAGTACTGCTGGGCGCCGTCGGCGCGCACCTGGTTCGGGTAGCCGTCCACCGATGTCGGGACGGTGACGCTCGCGGTGCCCGACAGGGCGCTGGTGTTCCCGGCGGCGTCGGTCGCCGACACCCGGTAGGTGTACGTCTGGCCCGGGGTCACGGTGGTGTCGGTCCAGGAGGCCTGGGGGCGGCGGAAGAACAGCGAGTCGGCGGTGACCGTGGCGATCGGGGTGGCCGCGCCGTTGCGGTGGATCCGGTAGGTCAGCGCGCTGTCGTCGAGGTCGAGGGCGGTGCGCCAGCGGACCTGGGCCTCACCGGGTTTGAAGCTGACGGCGCTGGCCACGGGCACGCTGGGCGCGCCGGTGTCCCCGGTGGAGGCGAAGCGCGTCAGGCTCTGCTGCGCGGCGCCGTTGACGGTGGTGAACTCGCCGCCGACCCACAGGTACTGGACGCCGCCCTTGGAGCCGACCGTCATCACGCGGGGGCCGATGCCCTCGCCGATGCCGTCGTTGGTGTCGGGGGCCCAGCCGAGTTTGCCGGTTCCGCCGGTGGGCTGGGCGAGCAGGTGGTGGCGCTGGCCGTCGGGGAACTCGCCGACGCTGGAGCAGTCGTGGGCGTGCGAGGCGCTGTAGAGCACGTTCTGGTACGGGAGCACGGCCTGGGTCGCGCCGAGGCAGGTATCGCGCCAGCGCTGGCCGAAGCCGGCGAGGTCGAGTGCGATCCGCCCGTCGAAGACGCCGCCGCCGGTGCCCTCGTTGGCGGTGTAGAACCCGGTCGCGTCGGTGGCGATGTCCTTGACGACCGAGTTGGTCTCGATGAAGCCGGGGTAGGACTTGGTGAGCGCGCCGGTCGTGGCGTTCACGACGGCCAGGGCGTGGGTGTTCGTCCCGTTGACGGTGAAGAAGTCGCCGCCGAGCAGCACGGCGGTGCCGTCGGGGGTGACCTCGACGGCGCGGCCGGGTTCGTCGGCGTCGGCGGTGAAGGGGCGCAGGGATCCGTCGGTCGCGTCGACCGCGGCGAAGCGTTCGCGCTGCTGGCCGGCGACGGTGAGGAAGTCGCCGCCCGCGTAGACGGTGTCGCCGGTGACGGCGAGGGCCCGTACGGTGGCCGCGAAGGCGGGCCGGAAGCCGGGCTTGACGGTGCAGGTGGCCACGTCGATGGCGGCGAGGCTGGAGACCGGGGTGCCGTTGACGGCGCCGAAGTAGCCGCCCGCGTACAGGGTCTGCTTGTCGGGCGAGAGGGTGAGGGCGCGGACGGTGGCGGTGCCCGAGCCGACGGTGAAGGAGAGCGCGCAGGAGGTCGGGGCGCCGGTGGCGGCGTCGAGCGCCGCGAAGTTCACGGCCGGCTGTTCGCTGCCGGCGGCGCCGGCGGGCGGGCGTACGGTGGAGAACGTGCCGCCGGCGAAGACCTTGCCGCCCGCCTCGGCGAGGGCCCAGACCACGCCGTTGGGCTGCCAGGTCGCCAGGGCGTCGGCGGTGAACGCCACGGGCGGGGTGATGGCCGCTGCCTGCGGGACGAGGCCGAGGGCCAGTCCGGCGCCGGTTGCGGCCAGGGACAGGGCGAGAGCGGCCGCCAGTCGTCTGCATCCACTGGATCTACGCATGAACCCCCCAGTTCGGTGTGGTGCGCGGCCGTGCCGTGCCCGGCCGCCGTGGCATGGCCGGAAACCGCCGAACGGCGGCCCGCGCTCATGCGTACGGGCGCACCCTAGGACGAATCGGCCTCCCGTTCACCCCACTTGACGTATCGGATGCGCAATCGCGCCGTCGCGCCGCGGCGCCCGTACCCGCGGACGGGGGTCCGAGGGTCAGGCTGCCGGGAGGGGGCG
This sequence comes from Streptomyces sp. IBSNAI002, assembly GCF_052244475.1. Taxonomy (NCBI): domain Bacteria; kingdom Bacillati; phylum Actinomycetota; class Actinomycetes; order Kitasatosporales; family Streptomycetaceae; genus Streptomyces; species Streptomyces sp. IBSNAI002. The sequence continues at coordinate 834,562 of NZ_JBQPXG010000002.1, forward strand.
GCAGAGGAGGGCGGCCGGGGAGGGGCGGGTGGCGGCGCGGGTGGTGAAGGCGATGCCGGCCGCGTATTCGCCGGTCAGGCACTGGCCCTTGTAGTGCCCGGTGGCGAAGTCGCCGCCGGGGCCGCCCGGCGGACGGTTGTCGCCGCGGTCGAACCAGAGGGTGCGGCCGCCCGCGGGGAGGGCCGAGCGGGCCGGTGCGCACAGGGCGGCCGAGACCCGCTCGCCGCGCAGGCTGTAGCCGATAAGGAACTGGCCACCGGGGCACTGGAGTTTGGTGTAGCCGGTGGCCCAGTCGCCGCCCGGCGGGACGTGCCTCTCGTCGCGGACCACGGTGTGCCCGCCCGTTGCGGCCCGCAGGCCGGAGTCGGCGCACAGGCCGCGGCCGCCGGTGTGGCCGAGCCCGGTGAGGAGGGCGCCGTCGGGGCAGACCGCCTTGCGGGCGCCGCCGTCCCAGTCCCCGCCGGCCCGGGTCAGCAGTGAGGCGTTGTGGTCGCGGTGGTCCGTGGTCAGCTGGTGCCAACCGGGCGTGGCGGCGACGGGCCCGGTACGGCCGGGGGTGCCGGTGAGCGCGGACCAGTGCGCGGTGCGCCAGTCCCCCGCGTCCAGGACGCCGGAGCGGTGGCCGGCGGCGTCGTAGCGCAGCAGGGCCCAGGTGTCGCCGCCCGGGGCGCCCTGGGAGCCGGTGCTCCAGCCGACGAGGGGCCAGTACGCGAAGTCGGCGTCGGAGCGGGTGAGCCGGCCGCCGAGCCGTTCGAACCAGGTGCGCGGGGCCGCTCCCGTCTCGTCGGCCCCGATGCCGAACTCGCTGACCCACACGGGTGCCGTGAAGTGCGCGCCGGTTTCGGCGGAGACGAAGAAGGCCTGGTCGTAGAGGGTCTGTTCGAGCTGGGCCGCGGTCATGTCCTGGTAGCGGAGGTCGCTGGTCTCGCCCACGCCGGTCGCGCCGCTGTGCCGCGGACCGGTGTACCCGTAGAAGTGCGCCGAGTAGACCAGCTTGTTCGAGACGACCAGGGTGTGGGACAGCGTGCGTACGGGGGTGAGGGTGGGGCGGCCGTGCGGGAAGCCGTCCACGGGCAGCCCGAACCAGTTGATGCCCTCGACCACGACCAGCAGGTTCGGGTTCGCCTCGGTGAGGATCCGGTCGGCGGCCTCCTGGGCGGCCGCGTGCCAGTCGTGGTGGTCGCCGAGGCCCCAGTTGGGGTCGTCGAAGACGTCGCGGCGGACCTCGTTGTACAGGTCGGCGCCGACCACGCGCGGGTTGTCGCGGTAGCGGCGGGCGAGGAAGACCCAGTCGTCGGCCCACTGGGCGGTGGTGCGGCCGCTGTTCCAGCGCTCGTTGCCGTCCAGTCCGCAGCACCAGCGGGTGGTGACGGTGTGGTTGTTGAGGATGACGGCGAAACCGGCGTCGGTGAGGGCGGCGACGACGGCGTCGAAGACCTGGAGCGGAGTGCGGCCGCGCAGCGCCGGGTTGGCGGCGACGGCCGCGTCCGGGACGGGCGCGCCCTCGCGCAGCATCTCGTTGGAGAAGGGCAGCCGGATGCTGTTGAGCCCCAGGGCCCGGAAGTCGGCGAGCAGGGCGGGCAGCGGGACGCGGTCCAGGCCGAGCGGGATGCCGTGGGAGTTCTGGCCGCTGTGGTGCGTGGCGGGGTCGTCGCGGTCGCCGGAGCCGTTCCAGGACCCCTGGGCTCCGTCCCAGTTGCCGGAGCGCAGCCGGAAGCGGTCGCCCCGCGCGTCCACGATGTACCGGCCCCGGGTGGACAGCGGCGGGGTCCAGCCCTCCGTGGCGTCCGTGGTGTGCGGGGCGTCCGAGGCGCTCACGGCCGTCGCCGCGGCGGTCGTGACCGGCAGCGCCGGCAGGGTGCCGGCCAGCAGGAGGAGGGCGCCGAGAACCGTGCGTAAGAGACTCTTCATCTCGCTCCTGCCGGGGTCCGGCCGTCCGGATCCGGACGGCTGCCGCCGGTCAAGTTACCGGCCGGTCGCGCCCCGGGGGAAGTCACCCTGACGAAACGGCCCCGCGCGGCGCCGCGTCCCTCTACGGTGCCCTGAGGTGATGGGCACGGCACCGGAGTGTGGAGGGGTGGGGCGGATGGACGAAGAAGAGGACATGCGGCTGGCGAGGCTGACCCCGGAGATCTCGCGCCGCACCCTCGCGATGCTGCGCGGCCTCGCGGGCCTGGAGCCGCCGGAGCAGGTGCCCGAGGACGCCATGACCGTCACGGACGAGATCCTGGCCGAGTACGGCACCGACGGCCTGCGGGTGCTGGCCATGACGCTGGCGGCCTGGGCGACGGCGCAGATCGAGAACGTCGCGGAGCTGAGCGGGCGCAGCCACGAAGCGGTGCTGGACACCATGGAAGTGGCCTGCCTGGAGGCGAACGCCGAGGACTAGCACGCGTACGGTGCCCGCCCGCGCCGGCGGGCACGGTACGGGGCGGGACAGGGCGGGGGCGGCCGTGCGCGGTGCGTCCCCCGGCCCCTCCGGAAGAAGCGCCGCCCGATCCGGTCTGGATCGGGCGCGCGTCGGCGACACTGGGTTTAGCAGTGCGCTGTGGGGGGTCGTGATCGGAGGCCGTCGTGAGCACACCTTCCCCCGTCCGGATGGCCGCCGTGCTGTCCGCCGAGCATCGTGGCCTGCTGATGTCCCAGGCCCGCGAGGTCAATTTTCCCGAGGGTGCGCGGATCTTCGACGAAGGCACCCGGGCGGAGTCCTTCTGGATCGTGCGCTCCGGCACCGTGACCCTGCAGATCCCCGTGACCGGCCGCCGTACGCCCGCGCCGGTGGAGAACCTCGGTCCCGGTGAGCTCGTGGGCTGGTCCTGGCTGTTCCCGCCGTACACGTGGCAGCTGAGCGCCGAGGCGATGACGCCGGTGCGCGCGTACGAGTTCGACGGGGCGCGGGTGCGGATGCTCATGGACGCCGATCCCGCCTTCGGGTCCGCGATCGGCCACTGGGTCGGGCGGGTCCTGGCACTGCGGCTGCAGCAGACCCGCACCCGCCTGCTCGACATGTACGCCCCGCGCGCCTCGGCGAGCTGACCTCCCCGCGGGCGTTTCGGAGACGTTTCGGGGGTGTGTCCGGTCGGTGTTCGGCCGATTCGGGGGACCGCTCCCCCACAGGTCAGCCCCTGCCGCACCGCTGCGTACTGCACTCATCCACACACGGTCGGTGACGGAAAACGGCGGTGCGAACGGGCGTTCACGGCCCCGGTGGGCAAGACTCTGTCCGCTATCCGAAACGCCAACCCAAGGGAGTGTTCGAAATGCGGTCCATCACCAGGGGTCTCGGGCTCGGTTCCGCCGCCATGGCGCTCACCGCGCTCACCGCGCTTGCCTGGCCGGGGTCGGCCGGAGCCGCCCCTTCCGGCACGGAAAGCCTCTACGCCCCGTCCGCGCTCATCCTCGGGGTGACCACCGGGGACGACACCGCGACCGGCACCGTGCTGCGCGCGGTGACCCTGGTGTGCGCACCGACGCCGGGCGGGACGCACCCGGACCCGGCCGCCGCCTGTGCGGAGTTACAGTCGAACGCGCCCTCCCTGGACGCCCTCGCGGCGCCCGAGCCCGGCACCGCCTGTACCAGGGAGTGGAATCCCATGACGGTGACGGCCGACGGGGTCTGGCAGGGCCGCCGGCTGAACTACGAGTACACGTTCGCCAACCCCTGCGGCATGCGCAACACCAGCGGCACCCTGTTCGACTTCTGACGGCCACCGGGCACGGGTACCGGCCGGGCGGTCCGTCGACAGCCGCCCGGCCGGACAACCCCCGGGCCGGTCAGCCCAGTTCGAGGCTGGTGACCCCGTAGATCCCGGCCAGTTCGAGGGCGGGCGCCGGGCCCGTGTACATGCGGGCGGTCTCGAACACGGGGACCAGCCCGAGGCCGGCGAAGACGGGGGCGGCCAGCGGGTTGGAGTCCGGTACGTCCACGGACACCAGCCCGCCGGGCGCGTGCTCCGCGAGCCCCCGAAGCAGGGCGGCCGCCACCTCGGGGCCGGCCGCGTAGAGCGGGCCGACCCGGGAGGCCCCGCTGGACGGGCGGACCACGCCCACTCCCTCGATCCGGCCCTCGCGGACGGCCGCCAGGGCCGTCCGGCCGGGCAGCCCGGTCCAGGCGGCGAGGAAGGCGTCGCGGGCCTCGGGGAAGAACCGGCGGTCATAGGCGGCGAGTTGACCGAAGGGCAGCGAGGCGGCGTCCACCACCTGCACACCTTCGGCGCCCGACGCCCCGCCCTGCGGGGCGCCTTCGTGGCGCACGTTGTTCCAGGCGTGGCGGAAGCCGGACTTGCGGTAGTTCTCCTGCTGCTCGACGACCCCGTCCAGGCCGATGAGCCGCCCGTCGAGCCGTTTCATCGCCGCGTCCCAGACCCGGATTCCGTAGCCCTGCCCGCGGAAGGCGGGGCGGGCGATGTAGAAGCCGATGAAGCCGAAACCCGCGCCGTACCGCACCGCGGAGACGCAGGCCACGGGCTCGCCGTCGAGCCGGCCGACGAGGAAGCCCTCCGGGTCGGCGACCGCGAAGGCGAAACGGTCCGAGTCCCCCGGATTCCAGCCCTCCTCATCGGCCCAGCCCCGGATCATCTCCATGTCCACGGCGCTCGCGCCGGTGATCTCGAATGCAGTCATGCAACACGTTGTAGCAGGCACGGAAGACCGGCACGCACCGGTTCGCCGAACGGGTGTCAGCCCGCGCAGATCACGTCGTCGACCCGGATGGGCTGGGAGTCGAGGCGCACGTACGCCGTGAAGGTGTCCGTGAGTCCGGCGTCCCAGTGGGTGGTGACCGTGGCCCAGCCGACGCCGGCCGACTGGGCCACGGTGACCGGCCCGATGACGATGTCCCGCGGCTCGTTCTGGGCGCAGAGCAGGACGTCGGCGTCCGGGTTCGCCGTCTGCTTGTCCTTGAGCACCGGCGAGATCCGCGTCTCGCGGTCGTGGAGGGTCGGGCCGTGCTCGCCGTAGAAGCCGGCGAGGAAGCGGCCGATCACATCGGCGGAGTGCCGCTCCGGCACCGGGGAAACCACCACCGCCGAGGCGAAGGCGGGAACGGACGACACGGTCGCCGGCGCCAGCAGGATCAGCAGCAGGGCGCCAAGGCTGTACGGCTTGAGCTTCATGTCGGGTTTGTACCCGCCCGTCGCGGCCGAGGGCAGGGACGCGGCCCGGATCTCACCCCTGTGGAGGCCCTGATTCACCGCAGACGGCCGAACGGGTGGCGCGGAATCGGGTCGCGGACGGCCGGGGCCGGTACGTAGGGTCGGATCATGGGGAAGCCGCTCGTCGCAGTGTTCAGTGGGGCCGGGATGTCCACCGATTCCGGGATTCCGGACTACCGGGGACCGCAAGGGCTGTGGAGGCGCGAGCCCGAAGCCGAGAAGCTCGTGACGTACGAGTACTACATGGCCGATCCGGAGATCCGGCGCCGCTCGTGGCTGATGCGCGCCGAACTCGCCGCGCTCGGTGCGCGGCCCAACGCCGCGCACCTGGCCGTGGCCGGGCTGGAGCGCGGCGGAACGCCCGTACGGGTCGTCACGCAGAACGTGGACGGGCTGCACCAGCTCGCCGGGATGCCCGCCCGCAAGGTGTTCGAGCTGCACGGCACGGCCCGGTCGGTGGTGTGCACGGCCTGCCGCGCCCGGTCCGGGATGGACGAGGCCCTGGCCCGGGTCGCCGCCGGGGAACCGGATCCCGCGTGCCGGGCGTGCGGCGGGATCCTCAAGGCGGCGACCGTGATGTTCGGCGAGCGGCTCGACCCGGAGGTGCTGGGGCAGGCGATGGCCGTGGCCAATGGCTGCCAGGTCTTCGTCGCCGTCGGCTCCACCCTCCAGGTGCAGCCCGCGGCCGCGCTGGCCGGGATGGCGGCGGAGGCCGGGGCCCGACTGATCATCGTGAACGCCGAGGAGACCCCGTACGACTCCCTCGCCGACGAGATCGTGCGCGAACCGATCGGCACCGCCCTGCCCCGCCTGCTGACCCGTATCGCGGCCCAGGCCGGCTAGCCGGAGAACCCGTCGGCCGCCCGGCGCATCTCCGCCACGTCCAGCTTCTTCATCTTCATCATGGCGCCGGTGGCCCGGGCCGCCCGCTCCGGGTCGTGGTCGCTGATCAGGTCGATCGCGCCCGGCGGGATGACCTGCCAGGACAGCCCGAACCTGTCCTTGACCCAGCCGCAGTCGGCCTCCTGGCCGCCGTCCTTGGTCAGCTCGGCGTAGTAGTAGTCCGCCTCCGCCTCGTCGGCGCAGTGGATCTGGAAGGAGATCGCCTCCGAGAAGGTGAACTCGGGGCCGCCGTTGAGGCCGATGAACTTCTGCCCGTTGATCTCGAACTCGACGACCATCACCGCCCCGGGACGGCCGGGGCCCGCCTCCGTGTACCGGCCGGTCCGGCCCATCCTGCCGTCCTTGAAGACGGACAGGTAGTAGTCGGCGGCGTCCTCCGCGTTGCCGTCGAACCACAGGCACGTGGTGAATCCGTTGCTGCTCATGGCTGTCTCCGTGTGAGTGCGTGCGGTGTGCGTACGTCCTCACATACAGACCGGCCCCGGGCCCGAAATTCATCGGTGGGCCCGGGGCGGTCCGTGATCGGGCGGCCAATTCGCCCGTACGGCCTACCGGGCGGGCTCGGCGCCCTTCGCGAGCATGCGGTCGACGACGCGCTCGGTGGCGTGGCCGTCGTCGAGGTCGCAGAACTCGTCGCGGAACGCCGCCCGCGCCTGCGCGTACTGCTCCCCGAGGGCGTCCGCGTTCCGCACGGCCTCGATGAGGCTCGCCGAGTCCGCCAGCAGCGGGCCCGGGGCCTTCGCCTCGAGGTCGAAGTTGAAGCCGCGCAGGGTGCTCTTGTAGTGCGCCAGGTCGTACGTGAAGAGCAGGATCGGCCGGCCGGTGAGCGCGAAGTCGAAGATCGCGGAGGAGTAGTCCGAGATCAGCACGTCGGCGACCAGCAGCAGGTCGGTGGCGTCGGGCCAGCGGGACACGTCGACGACGAACCCGTCGCGGACGCCCTCGCGGACCTGCTCCCCCACGTGGTGGTGGCCGCGGACCAGCAGGACGTGGTCCTCGCCCAGCTCGCGGCGGGCCTGCTCCAGGTCGATCCGCATGTCGAGCTTGTAGCCGCCGGACCAGCCCTCGCAGTTCTCCCGCCAGGTCGGCATGTAGAGGACGACCTTCTTGCCCTCGGGCAGGCCGAGCCGCCGCCGGACCTCGGCGACGCGCTCGGCGTCGGGCCGCACCAGTGCGTCCGTACGCGGGCTGCCGGCCTCGATGACCTCGCCGTCGTAGCCGAGGGCGCGCTTGAGGAGGGGCGTCGCGTACGAGCCGGGGGAAGCCAGCAGGGACCACTGGGCGCTGTCGTGCGCCAGCCCTTCCAGGATCTCCGGGCTCGTGTAGTAGTCGTGCACGAAGTCGTGGCCGATCTGCTTGATCGGCGTACCGTGCCAGGTCTGGACGACGACCTGTCCGGCGCGGCGCTCGAAGTGCTGCGGCACGTTGTCGTTGGTCACGTAGTAGCGGGCGCGGGCCAGCAGTTCCCAGGACTCCACGCTGCCGTACTGCACGGCGCGGGCGGTCTGCGGGACCTCGGCACGGCCGTCGCGGACCAGCCAGACGTGCTCCAGCTTCTCGCCGCGGCGCACCAGCTCCTCGTGGATCGCGCGGGGGGAGTCGCCGGCGCCGTTGCCCTGGAAGGTGTCGTAGACGACGACGTCCTTGACGGGCAGGGCGCGCTGCGCCGGGTAGGTCTCGAAGCGGGCGGCGCGCTGGGCGTACCGGGAGCGGTCGTGCGGGCTGAGCAGCGGGTCGGCGACCAGCACCGTCCGGTCGTGGAAGCGGGTCTCGACCCGCATCCGGCGGCCCTGCACGGTGAGCGGGTGCGGTCCGGCGAAGAGCAGGCCGGGGCTCATCTGCACGGGGGCGCCGCGGTCGACGCCGAGCAGGCCCGCGGTCGTGCCGCCCTGGGCGGCCGGGCGCAGGGTGGGCCACCAGCGGCCCTCGGGCAGCGTGGTGCGGCCCGCGTAGGCCTCGGGGAGCACGGGCTCGAAGGAGGTCCGGAAGGTGTCGCCGTCGCGCGTGACGGGGTAGCTGAACTCCACGCCGTGTGCGTTGTGCAGGACCAACTCGTACGGCTCGTCCGTGGGCGCGACGAACCGGCCGCGCAGGCTCACGGCGCCGTCCTTGGCCTCGACGGCGTCGATCAGCGGCGGCGAGGGCTGCACGGAGAGGGTGAGGTGTCCGGTGTTGCCGCGCTTCGCGAACAGGGCGCGGTCCGCGCTGCCGCCGGGCAGGGGCAGGACCAGTCCGGCGAAGCCGCCGCGCTCGTCGTGGGCCAGGCGGTGCTCGGTGCCGTCGGCGCCGACCACGGACAGGCTCCAGGGCTCCGGGGTCCATTCGCCCGGCTCGCACGGGGCGTCCGGTACGGCGGCCAGGTCGGCCAGCGGCACGCGGGCGGTGAAGGGGGTGCGGCCGGACACGGGCGCGCCGGTCTCGACCGGGAAGGTGAGGGCGGTCTCGGTGGAGACGTGGACGGCGCGCAGGGTGGCGCCGGCGCCGACCGCGGCCGCGAGCTCGCCGATGATCTCGACGGCGTCGTCGCCGTCGGGGCGCACGTCCAGGGCACGGGCGCGGACGATCTCGACCTGGATGGTCAGGGAGCTGGTGACCGCCGGGACGACCCGGACGTCGGGGGCCACCCAGTGCGCGGGCGGGTTGTGGCCGGTGTCGTGCTCACCGCCCCTGAGGCGGGCGCGGTGCAGGCCGCCGGCTCCGGTGACGGCGACGGAGGTGGTCCATATTCCGTCGTGCCACTTGCCGCCCGACTGGAAGATCGAGGGGTCGACGACGGCGGTGAAACCGGCCCAGTCGGCGTGCCGCAGCGCGAGGTGCGGGGCCTTCACGGTGGCCATCGGGGAGGCGACCGTACGGGTGCTGACCACGGAGCGGCGGCGCTTGCCGCCCTCGCGGAAGATCAGCATCTTGCGGGAGCCGAGGCGGCTCTCCGCGCCGAGGTGGCCGGGCAGGGCGTAGCCGCGCAGGAGCAGCTTGCCGTCGGCCCAGGCGGCCTGCTCCAGGCGGCTGACGACGCGGCGCTCGCGGGGGCCGAGGGTGAGGATCCTGGCGGGGACCGGCGGGCGGCCCTGCAGGAACGGGTAGTCCGCCTGCGGGCGGGCGATCCCCTTGACCGGCACGCTGTAGTGGTAGTCGCGCTGGTGGTCCTGCAGTGCGATGAAGTCCTCGACGCGCCCTTCGCTGGCCAGGAAGGCCTTCAGGCGGTCGGCGACGGTCAGGTCGGACCAGGGGGCGGTGCCGATCTCGCGGACGAGACCGCCGACCTCCTTGACGAACGCGGCGCGGAAGTCGGCGCCGCCTTCACCGACGTACTTGTAGATGAGCGGGAGCTCCTCGCTCAGCACGTTGTAGTCGTAGTCGCGGAGGTAGCGGACGTACTTGGCGCCCTGCTTGGCCTTGAGGGACTCGCGGACCAGGCGGACGGACTTCACGCGGTCGATGAGCGAGACCGGGTCGGTGGAGCGCTGGGTGATGGAGCGCTCGCCGGTCTCGCGGACGCGCCAGTGGTACACGCAGTCGCTGATGATGTCGACGCTGGACGCGAAGTAGTGCGCGGGGATGCTGACGGGGGCGTCCTCGTAGAGGATGCCCTCGGGGTACTGGAAGCCGTGCTCGTCCCAGAAGGTGCGCCGGTAGACCTTGTTCCACGCGGTGCGGTCGGTGACCAGCGCCGGGAACTTGGAGATGTGGGTCTTCAGCTGCGTCTTGGCGAAGGCCGCCCGGTGCCCCCACGACTGCTGCATGCCGACGGAGCGGAAGCGCTTCACGTTGCCGCCGGCGAAGTCCGAGCCCGTCTCGTCGAGGGCTTCGATCATCCGCTGGTAGGCGTAGTCCGGCATGGTGTCGTCGCTGTCGACGAAGGCCAGGTACTCGCTGTCCGGGTGGACGTGCCGGGCGCCCGCGTTGCGGGCGGCGCCGAGACCGGCGTTCTCCTGCATGACGACCCGGAAGCGCTTGTCCCGTGCGGCGAAGGCCTTGGCGATGACGGCGCTGGTGTCCGTGGACCCGTCATCCACGAGGATGACCTCGAAGTCCTCGAAGGTCTGAGCTGCGATGGATTCCAGGCACTCGTCGAGGTAGAGCTCGACGTTGTAGACGGGGACGACGATGCTCAGGCGCGGGGGCATGGGTGGCAGGTTCTCCAGCATTTTGTGCTCTATTGATGATCAGCTACTCACAGCATCTTACTAGCTGGCAGAATCATGAACTCCGCCGATACCGGGTATACCACGGCTGATCGCCGGGGCGGACGGCAAGAATTCAGCCGCCCGCCACCTCAACGATGCGCAGCCGCGCCGCCTGGCGGGGCGCGGCCCGGAGGAGGCCTCCCGGTCAGATCTCCAGCCCTGCCTCGATCTTCTTCAGCTGGTGGCGGGCCATCGCGAGGTTGGCCCGCCCCCGGTCGAGAGCGAGGTAGAGGAAGAAGCCCGAGGAGCCCCTGCCCTTCAAGAGGCGGATCAGGTGGTACTGGTTCCCCAAAGTGATGAGAATGTCCTCGATCTCGTCGTTGAGGCCCAGCATCTCCATCGTGCGGACCTTGGCGCGGACCACGTCCGTGTTGCCCGCGGCGGCGACCCCGAGGTCGAGGTCCTTGCCGCCGCCGACGGTGCCGAGGGCCATTCCGCTGCCGTAGTCGACCAGGGCGGCGCCGATCGCGCCGTCGATGATGGTGGTGGCTTCCTTGAGTGTGGTCTCGACGTCTGCCATGTCTGGTTCCTCTTTCTCGTTCCTTGCCGGGCGTTACGGGATCCGATGGGGTCTGGTGTCGGGCGGTACGGGGTCAGGCGGTACGGGGTCAGGCGGGGAGGACGGGCGGGGCGGGCGGCAGGGGCGGGAGGGGCGGCGCGGGGAGGCTGCCGCCCGGCCCGGCCGGGGCACCCGGGCCGGCCCCGGCCCCCCGCCGCCCGAGCGTGAGGTCGATGAGCTCGGCTATCCGCAGGCTGGAGCGCCGGGCTTCGAGGTGGAGGCGCCCGACGTTGACGCGCGTCTCCGCGGTCAGGGTGAGGACGGCCGCCTCGCCCGCCGCGTAGGTGGCGACGTAGCCGTGCTCTCCGCGCACGAGCAGTTCGCGGAATCCGCCCTGCCCGGTGCTGTCGCTCAGCCGCTGGGCAACGCCGAGGGCGGCCGCGGTCAGGGCCGCGACGGTCTCGCCCTCCGCCGCGGCGCTGTCCTGGGCGAGGACGAGGCCGTCGGCGCTGGCGGCGAGGGCGCCGGTGAGCTGGGGCACCCGGGCCCGCAGCCTGCGGAGCTCGGCGACTATCTCGGCCTCCGCCTCGGGCGGAACCGTGCTCATGTCGGCCTTTCTCCTTTCGGGCTGCCTCCGCTCGGAGCGGTCGGCTCGCAGGGCCGGTCGCAGCGGGAGCCTCACAGGCTTGCCTCCAGTGCGTCGCGTAACCGGCGGAGCAGCGCCACGTCCGGGGATTGGGCCTGGGTCATCCAGTCGGGCAGGGGTTCCGCGACCGGCGGTGGGGGCGGGGTGTGGGGGGTCTCGACGAGTCCGGCCGCCGCGAGGCGCCGTACGTCGAGCAGCGTGTGGAAGGCGGGCCGGCCCAGGACCCAGGCCAGGTCGGCCGGGGTGCGCACGCCGTCGGCCTGGCCCAGCAGGAGCCGCTGGCGGGCGGTGACGGTCTGGCCGGGTGCGGCGGCCCGCGGTACCACCGGGGCCGTGTCCAGCAGCGGGTAGGGCCAGACCGCGTCGAGGAGTTCCCTGCGGCGCCGGGTCTCGCGTTCCACGGCGGCGGCCGGGACCGAGCGGACGGAGCCGATCCAGTGGGTGGCCCCGCGGCGGAAGCGGGAGGGCCCGCTGCCCGGGGAGAGGGCGAAGAAGGCGGCGTCGAAGATCGCGGCTATGTGGCAGATCTCCAGCTCGCCGCCGGCGAGGCCGCCGCTGTCGACGAGGAAGCGGGCCACCTGGCGGCGGGCGCCGGCCCGGTCCACGGCCTCGCGCCAGCGCTCGGGGGCGAGGCCGCCGCCGGTGGTGAGCAGCACGTCCAGGCCCGGGGTGGCCGGGCTCTCGGCGTGGACGACGTTGCCGTTCTCCAGGAAGAGGGTGCCCCGGTCGCGTAAGAGGGCGCCGGTGGCGCGCTCGGCGGCGAGCCGGGTGAGGAGCGGGGAGACGGCGGCGGCCGCGGCCGCGGTCGGGGCCTGGACGGTCATCTGAGCACCAGCCCCTCCGCCAGGGAGCGGAGTCTGAGGCGCGCGAGGGCGAGGTTGCCGTCGGCCCGGTCCAGCCACAGGTGCAGGAAGACGCTGCTGTCGAAGCTCGTCTCGACGAAGCGCAGCACGTGGTAGCCGGTGCGGGTGGTGACGATCAGGTCCTCGACGGGCTGCCCGGTGGCGTCGGCGGGGACCGCCTCGCCGGGCGCGGCGTCCGCCGGGGCGAAGGACTCGTACTCCGCGGCGGCCCGGGCCAGCTCGGCGGTCTCGGCGGCGGTGGTCTCGTGGTCCCCCACGGGTGAGTCCCCCGCTGTGCCGAGAGCCAGTCCGCTGCTCCAGTCGACCAGCGCGGCCCCCCGCGCACCAGGCAGGGCCATGGCTTCGAGCAGGCATTCGTCGATCCCGGGCACGCGGGCTCCCCTCCCGGCCGGACGTGCGGATTGCACGGTCGTACGGCGCGACAGGAGGGAACTTACTCAAGTTCCACAGTGCGGAAGGGGGTTCTGGCATTTTCCGCTGGAACATGCGCTCAAGCGCGCGACAGCTTGGCCGGAACCCGTCGACTTTTGATCACGAAGCGAGCGGGAGGTCGTCCGAGAGGCGGAACGCCCCGCCCTCGCGCAGGACGTAGCCCTCGTGGCTGAGGGTGCGCAGCAGGTGGTAGACGGTGGGCAGGGGGATCCCGGTGAGCCGGGCGAGCCGCTTGGCCGTCACCCCGCCCTCCGCGTACATCGCCTCCAGGAGGCGCAGCGCGCGCTGGACGGAACCGATCAGGGTGGGTGCGCTGTCCTTCCGGCCGTGGTCCCGGTCGTGCCCGCGGTCGTGGTTCCGGTCCTGCTGCTGGCTGTGGTCGGCGCCCATGGGTGGTCCCCCTGCTCCGGTGCGAGGCCTGGCGAACCCATCAAAGTCGCTCACCAGCCGCAAGACCAGGCTGACTCGCGTAAACCTGAGCATAAGATCACCGGACCTCGGCCCAGTCCTCGAAGTGCCAGGGCGTGTCCACCGCGAGGGGGTGCGGGGTTCCGGAGATGAAGAGTCCGCTCTCGCGCGGGGTGCCCTGTTCGAAGGCGAGGACCAGGGACCCTTCGGGTGTGGTCCGCGCCGAGTCGACGGTGCACAGGGTGAGTTCGCCGAGCAGGGCCAGGGGGTGGGCGGGCAGGGTGCTGCCCGCGGAGGGGACGGTCCGTACGTCGCCCTCGACGCCGTAGCCGACCCGCACCCAGCCGAAGTCCGGCTGTTCGAGGCGCCAGGGGGCGTCGACGTGCAGCCTGGTCTCCCGGTCCCACGCCTCGTCGAGGAAGGTGATGACGTAGCTGGACCGGCGTTCGCCGACCTCGACGACGACGGCCTCCTCGAGCTCCTCGGCCGCGGGGGCGCCCGCTGCCGGGCGCGGCCCGGGGCCGCTCCCGAAGCAGTACGGGTCCAGGCAGTCGGGCACCGGTTCGACGGCCGGGCCGTACTCGGGGGCCAGGTCGGTGAGCCCGGCCCACAGGGCGGGCACCGCGTGGCGCAGCACCACGGCGAGGACGTCCTCGGCGGCCCGGTCGGCGCTGCGCGCGTCGGTGATGGTCCACCAGTGGTCGTGCGGATGGCCGAGCAGCCGCCCGATCCGCGAGTGCCAGCCGAGGGGCCCGACGCGATTGGCCGAAATCCTGCTGCCGACGGCCGGGCGCCGCCGCCGCAGCGCCTCGTGCGCCTCGTACGGGACGGCCCTCAGGTTGACCGTGAACCGGCACCGCTCCGCCCCGTCACCGTCGCCGGCGCTGCGCTGGAAACCGACCAGGGCGTGATCGGGCGCAGCCTCCCGCAGCCGGTACTCGAGCCCGGTGCCGGTGAATCCGGCGTCGCGCAGGGCGGGCGCGATCTTCCGGCGGAGCATCTGGTGGAACAGGTCGGTGGCATTCACCCCGCCAGTGTCACAAACCCCCGGCCGCCCGGGCAAAACCCTCTCCGCGCAGTTCAGCCCGGGTACGAGCACGGGACGGCCGCCGTCTGTGGTGCTCCGGCCGCGGATCCGGGGGGCCGCGGCGGGCAGGGACGCAGATCGTCGGCGGGGCGCCGCCGGCGCGGGGGCTAGGGCCTGTCTGGCGGCGGGCTCTGGAGGAGGCGTTCGGCCATCGTCTCGATGAGGCCCTGCACCGGGTGGGCGTCCAGCAGGGTCGGGGCGGTCAGGTCGTCCACCATCAGGCCCAGCATCGCGAGGTAGAGCAGCACCACTCCCCGGCGGTCGCCGGGGAGTCCCGACTCCAGGTGCCAGGCGACGTTCTCCTCCAGCTCCGATCCCAGGAACCCGGCGAGCTCCGACTGGAGTTCGGGGCGGCGGGTGGCCTCCAGGCGCAGCTCGAGCATGGCGATGTGGACGCTGCGCTCGCGGCGCATCCGGTCCAGCAGTTCGCCGAGCAGCACCTTGGCGTCCAGCGGGCCGGCCAGGTCCGCCGGGTCCGGGACCAGCCGCTCGCGCGTGCGGTGCAGGATCTGCACGAGCAACTGGGCCCGGTTGGCGAAGTAGTTGGAGGTGGTGCCGGTGGGCACGCCCGCCTCCGCGTCCACCGCGCGCAGCGTCAGGCCGCGCGAGCCCTCACGCGCGAGGACTTCGATGGCTGCGTCGAGCAGCGCGGCGCGGCGCTGCGGGTTCTGGCGCATGGGCAGTCCCTGGTCGGGTGCGGCACGTCATGTGAGCACTGCACGCGCAGTGCTTCGCACAAGGTAGCGGATCGACCGGTCCGGGCCCTCCCCACCGCCCCCTCCCCCGTGCCAGGCTGGCCCGTCATGGAGCGGATCATCGAGGAGATACGCGAGGACCTGGCCCGCCGGCTGGCCGTGGCGGCGGACCGGCTCACGGACCGGACGCTGGCCGAGGACCCCGCGTACGCCGCCCTGCTCGGCCGGGCCGAGCTGCGCGAGCGGATCCACCACAACCTCCGCCAGGCCGTCGAAGGCCTGGTCCGCAGCTCCCGCGGCCTGCCGGTGGATCTCGCCGACGCCCGGGCCACCGGCACGCTGCGGGCCGAACAGGGTCTGCCGCTCTCCTCGTTGCTGCGCGCCTACCGCAGCGGCGGACGGCTGCTGTGGGCGGCCCTCACCGAGGCCGTGGCCGCGCACGACCGTGCGGCGCTGCCCCGGCTGCTGCCCGGTGCGAGCGCCCTGTGGGACGTGCTGGACCAGATGACGGACGCCGTGTCCGAGTCCTACCGGCGCACGGAGGCCGCCCGCACGGACCGCGACCGGGAGCGCCGGGCGGCCCTGCTGGACGTGCTGCTGGACGGCGCGCCCGCCCCCGGCGGGCCCGCGGCCTCGGAAGCCGCGACGCAGCTGGGGCTGCCCGAGCGCGGCCGCTTCGCCGTGTTCGTGGTGGCGGCGGACGGCTCACCCGGCGCGGCGGAGGCGGCCGCGGACCGGCCCGTCGCCGCCGGAGCGCCCCGCGTGCTGTGGCGGATCCGCGCCGGCGGAGAGACCGGCCTGGTGGAGCTGGGCCACCATCCGCTGGAGGCGGTACGGGACATGCTGGCGCCGCTCGGGGTCCGTGCCGGGGTCAGCCCGGTCGTGGAGGCGCCCGCCGAGCTGGCCGGGGCGCACCGGCTGGCCGCGCTCGCGCTGCGCAGCGCGCCCGAGTCCGGCGGCCCGCACACGGCCCTGCTGGACGAGGGGCTGCCGGCGGCGCTGGTCGCGGCCCAGGCCGAACTCGCCGGACGGCTGCGGACGGTGGTGCTGGGGCCGGTGCTGGCGCTGCCGGCGGAGGACCGCCGCCTGCTGCTGACCACGCTGGGCACCTGGCTGGCCTGCCAGGGCTCGACGACGTACGCCGCGCAGCGGCTGTACTGCCACCGCAACACCGTCTCGAACCGGCTGCGCCGTCTCGAGCAGCTCACCGGCCGTTCTCTGGCGGATCCCCGGCACGTGGTGGAACTGGCGCTGGCGCACGCGGCGGTGGCCCAGCGGGCCGCGTCCGCTACGGGGCGGGCGGGGACTTCGCGGACTCCAGCAGGTACGGCACGTCGATCACCGCGACCCCCGGGGTGAACAGCAGCCGGGCCTTGAGCCGCAGCGCGTTCTGGTTGTGCAGGGGCTGCTCCCACCAGCGGCCGACCACGTACTCCGGGATCACCACCGAGAGCACGTCCGTCGAGCTGTCGGCCGCGAGTTCCTCGACGTGGGCCAGGACCGGGCCGACCACCTCGCGGTACGGCGAGTGCAGGATCTTCAGCGGGAGGCCCGGGTCGTGCGCGGCCCACGCCTCGCGCAGCCGGGCCGCTTCCGCCTCGTCCGCGGCGACGGTGACCGCGGTCAGGGTGTCGGGGCGCAGGGCCTGGGCGTAGCCGAGTGCCTTCAGGGTGGGGGCGTGCAGGGAGGCGACGAGGACCAGGACGTGGTGGCGGGCGGGTTTGCGCGGCTTCGCGTCGGGGGCGACGGCGACCTGCCGGGCGACCTGGTCGTAGTGGCGGCGGACGCCCTTCATGCCGAGGAAGAGCAGCGGCATGGCGATGACGACGAGCCAGGCGCCGTGCGTGAACTTGGTGATCAGGACGATGACCAGGACCAGGGCGGTCAGGGTGGCGCCGACCGCGTTGATGGCGAGCCGCCGGTGGATGTGCACCCGTTCCTCGCGCGGGGTGGCGGGTGAGGCGAGCTCCCGCTTCCAGTGCCGGACCATGCCCGACTGGGAGAGGGTGAAGGAGACGAAGACGCCGATGATGTAGAGCTGGATGAGCCGGGTCAGCTGGGCGTCGAACGCGACGATCAGGGCGATGGCGGCGAGCGCGAGGAGAACGACGCCGTTGGAGTAGACGAGCCGGTCGCCGCGGTTGAAGAGCTGGCGGGGCGCGTACCGGTCCTTGGCCAGGATCGAGGCGAGCATCGGGAAGCCGTTGAAGGCGGTGTTCGCGGCGAGGATCAGCACGCCCGCGGTGACGGCCTGGAGCAGGTAGAAGAGGAAGTGCCAGCTCCCGAAGGTGGCGCGGCCGATCTGGGCGAGGGCGGTGGAGGTGGCGGTGCCGGGCGGCAGACCCAGCTCGGTGGGGTCGGCGGCGACGTGGACCTGGTAGGTCATGGCGAGCGCGGTGATGCCCATGAACATGGTCACCGAGAGCACGCCCATCACGGCGAGGGTGGTGGCCGCGTTCTTGGCCTTGGGCTTCTGGAAGGCGGGGACGCCGTTGCTGATGGCCTCGACACCGGTGAGGGCGGTACATCCGGAGGCGAAGGCGCGCATCGCGAGGAGCACCACGGCCAGGCCGGTGTAGGTGCCGACCTCGGTGATGGGCAGGTCCGCGGACTCGGCGCGGATGGTGTCGCCGGTCGCCAGCCGTACGGCGGCGCAGGCGAACATGATGTAGATGACGAGGACGAAGCCGTAGGTGGGGATGGCGAAGACGCGCCCCGACTCGCGTACGCCGCGCAGGTTCATCAGGGTCAGCAGCACCACGAATGCCACCGACAGGCCGACCTCGTGGTCGTTGAGGGCGGGGATGGCCGAGGTGATCGCGGCGACACCGGAGACCACGGAGACGGCGACGGTCATCACGTAGTCGACGAGCAGGGCGCTCGCCGCGGTCAGGGCGGCGGTCTGTCCGAGGTTCTCGGAGCTGACGATGTAGGCGCCGCCGCCGCCCGGGTAGGCGTGGCAGGTCTGCCGGTAGGAGGCGACGACGACCACGAGCAGAAAGACGATGGCGGCGGCCGCGTACCAGGTGAGGTGGAGCAGCGCGACGCCCCCGAGGGCGAGGATCAGCAGGATCTCCTCGGTGGCGTAGGCCACGGAGGAGAGAGGGTCGCTGCAGAAGATGGGCAGGGCGAGCCGTTTGGGGAGCAGGGTCTCGCCCATCCTGGCGGTGTCGAGGGGTTCACCGACCAGCACGCGTTTCACATTGATACGCCTCATTGGGGCATGATCGTGCATTATTCGCCTGATTCATCCCTTTTGATGGCGGTGTCACCCGGCGAGCTCCTCCGCCCGGTGCGCCAGCCACAGGTCGTACCGGGCACTGGGGGACTGGAGCAGCGAGCGCTCCAGCAGTGCCTCGATGCGGGTCAGCCGCTTGCGGGCGCCGGGGACGGAGACGCCCAGCGCGGCGGCCGCCGGGACGAGCCGGGCGTCGTGCGCCAGCCAGGTGCGCACGGTGGCGCGGGCGCCCGACGGGGCGTCGGGCCCGGTCAGCGGGCCGAGGTGGGCCCGGGCCCATGCGGTCAGGCGGGGATCGCCCAGCAGCCCGTCGAGATCGGGGGCCGCCCGCACCGCCTCGGCCGCGCTCTCCCCGGTCCGCCCGCCCGGGGTCAGCCGCAGGGCCAGCGAGAGCGCCGCCTGGTCCCCGAGGCGGGCGAGGTCCAGGCCGAGCAGGGTCTCGACCAGGCGGAGCCGGGCGGCCAGGGTGTTGCGGTGGATCTTCAGCAGCCGGGTCGCGTGCGAGGAGAAGTTCAGCCAGGCGTGGGCGGTGGCCCGCAGTTCCTGCCCGCCGGGGTCCTGCGGACGGCGGGGCTCGTACCCGTGCAGGGGCGCCAGCAGGGCCTCGGCCCAGCCGGCCCCGGCCCCGTGGGCGGCCAGCGCCAGCTCGGGACCCGGCCCGAAGCGGGCGTGCCGCCCGGCCCGGCCGCGGGCGACGGCCAGGGCGTGGAAGGCCTGGGTGTAGGCGGCCGGGGCCCCGCGCAGGCCGGCCTCCCCGCTGACCCCGACCACGCAGTCCGGGGCCACCTCCGCCAGCGCCCCGGCCAGCGGGTCGTGGTCGTCCCGGGCGGAGGCCAGGGCCGCAGGGACGAGCACGATGAGGTGGCGCACGTAGACCGGGCAGCGCACGATCCAGGCCCGGCCGCCCGTCAGCTCCGCGCACCGCCGGGCCACTTCGCCGCGCCGGCCGGTCCGGCACTCCACGACGTACATGCGCATCGGCTCGGGCAGCGAAGGCCCCAGCGCCTCGGCCACCTGGTGGGCGCTGGAGAGCCGGCCGTTCATCAGCAGGTGCAGCACCGCCTCGCGGGCCCGCTCCTCGGCGAGGGCGGCCCGCGCCTCCCGCCGCTCGGCCTCCTCGGCGCGCAGGACCAGGGCCAGCGGTACGGCGGCGTCCGCCAGCAGCGCGGGCGCCTGCGGATCGTGCGGCCGGTCCAGTACGGCGGCCAGCGCGCGCCCGCCGTCCAGCGCGAACAGCAGCGTGGCGGCCCGGGCTCCGTGCAGGACGGCCGACCGGACGCCCCGGACGTTCATCTCGGCGGCGGCACGCAGCACGGGCTCCGGCCCGCGCCCCTGCTCGGCGTCGACCACCCCCGCCCACCCGCCCAGGCGGGCGGCGAGCCATTCCAGCAGCGCGGCCGACCCTCCGGTGTGGGCGAGCCGGTGGACCTTGAGGACGTCGTCTGACCGGGACACCGCGGCATTGAACCACCCGCCGCACACTGTGCGCAGTGATACCCGTCTCGCGGCGTCACTGGGCGGAGCGAACCCTGCGAACGGTCCCTGACCGGCATAGGTTTGGCCACGAGCGGCCGGATCCCGGCATCCGCGGGGGAAACGCCGGGGTCCGCCGCCGCTCACATCCGGGCGGCCGCGCTGCGGATGGCCTCGCGGATGCGGAAGTAGGTCCCGCAGCGGCAGATGTTGGCGATGGCGTCGATGTCCTCGTCCGTGGGGTCGGGGGTGCGCCGCAGCAGGGCCACGGCCGCCATGATCTGGCCGGGCTGGCAGAAGCCGCACTGGGCGACGTCCTGTTCGAGCCAGGCCTCCTGCACGGGGTGCAGCTCGTCCCTGTCGGCCAGCCCCTCGATGGTGGTCACGGCCTTGCCCGCGCACGCGGAGACGGGCACCACGCACGGCCGGACGTCGGTGCCGTCGAGGTGGCTGGTGCAGGCCTTGCAGACGTCCACGCCGCAGCCGTACTTGGGGCCGGTGACGCCCAGCATGTCGCGCAGGACCCAGAGCAGGGGCAGGTCGTCGGGTGCGTCCACGGTGACGCTCTGCCCGTTGACGGTGAAGGTGTGGGAGGGCACGGCCGTACTCCTGGCTGCGGGCTATCGCGGGTAGGGGGTGAAGTCGACGTCGAAGTCGAGGGGGAAGCTGCGCGGCTTGGAACCGGTGGCGCGGGCCCAGGCGTTGGCGATGGCGCCGACCGCGGCGGGGACGCCGAGCTCGCCCGCCCCGCCCGGCTCGTCACCGGTGGCGGGCAGCACGTGGACCCGTACGTCACGCGGGGTGTCGCGCTGCCGGGCCCAGTGGAACTGGCTGTAACTGCCCTCCAGTGGGAGGCCCTTGTCCAGGTGCAGTCCGGCGCGCAGGGTGGTGGAGATGGCATCGGTGAGGCCGCCGGCCATCTGGGCCTCGAGCCCGCGCGGGTTGACGGGCAGGCCCACGTCCACGGCGATGACGGCCTTGGTCACGCGCACGCGCTCCGGATCGCGGGTGTCGATCTCGACGAGGCAGGCCGTGCGGGACTTGTACTCCTCGTGGAAGGCGATGCCCTGCGCGCAGCCCGCCGGCATCGGCCGCCCCCACTGCCCTTCCGTCGCGGCCTTGTCGAGCACGGCCCGCTGGGCGGCGGTCTTCAGGAAGGTGCGGCGGAAGGCGTACGGGTCCCGGCCGGTCGCCGCGGCCAGCTCGTCGACCACGATCTCCTCGGCGCCGCGGGTGTTGGCCGAGTACACCGAGCGCCAGGAGCCGGTGGGGATACCGGTCGGCACCTCGGTGAGGGCCTGGGTGGTGAGCCCGAAGTGGTACGGGGACTTGACGGTGGTCAGGAACAGGGTCTGGGCCAGCGTCGCGTTGCCGATGCCGAGGGGCAGACTGGCCGCGGTGGCGGTGATGATCTCGCCGAGCCCGTGCCGGAAGTCGGTCTCGGCCGCGGCGACGCGGTGCTCGAAGCTGAGGATCTCGCCCAGCAGGTGCGTGGCCCGGATCCGGTGGTGGGTGGCGGGGCGCATCCGGCCGTGCCGGGTGTCGTCCACGCGGGTCCACATCAGCCGGACGGGGCGGCGGCAGGCCTTGGAGATCCGGGCGGCCTCCAGGGCCGCGTCGAAGAAGAGCCGCCGCCCGAAGGAGCCGCCGGCCTGGACGACGTGCACCGTGACCTTGTCCAGAGGCAGGCCGAGGTCGGCGGCGATGGTCTGGCGGGCCACGATGGGGGACTTGAGGCCCGACCAGATCTCGGCCCGGTCGTCCCGTACGTCTGCGACGGCGGAGTTGGTCTCCATCGGCGCGTGGCTGACGAAGGCGAAGTCGAACTCGGCGTCCACGTACGGGGTGAGCAGCGGGGGCACCAGCAGCGGCGGGGTGGCGGCGCGCAGCTTCGTACGGATCTGCGCGTCGGAGAGCGCGTCGGCGGGGCCCGGCCCCCAGGTGACCTGGAGGGCGGCCTTGGCGGTGAGGGCCTGCCCGAAGGTCTCGGCGACGACGGCGACCCCGGTCGGCACGGTCACCACGTGCAGGACGCCGGGCATGGCCTTGACGGCGGCGAGGTTGGCCACGGCGCGGACCCCTCCCCCGAGGGTCGGCGGCCGGCGCACCACGCAGGGCTTCGCCCCGGGCACGTCGAGGTCGAGGGTGTACCGCTGGGCTCCGGTGACCATGGCCCGGGCGTCGATGCGGCCGGTCGGCTTGCCGACCAGGGTGTGCTTCGCCGTCTTCTTGGGGGTGGCACCGAGGACGGCCAGGCCCGGGTCGGCGGCGGCCGCCGCGAGGGAGCCGTAGTCGGCGGTGCGCCCGTCCGGGGCCCGGACGGCACCGTCCGCGGTGGTCAGCGTGGACGGGGAGAGGCTCCAGCGGCGCGCGGCGGCGGCCACGAGCCGGGCCCGGGCGGTGGCGGCGCACTGGCGGACCGGCCCGTAGAGGGAGCGTATGGAGTTGGAGGAGCCGGTGAGCTGGTTGAAGAGCAGTTCGGGCCGGGCGTCGTCCAGTTCGACGCGTACGGCGCCGAGCGGCGCGTCCATCTCCTCGGCGACCAGCATGGCCACGGCGGTGGTGAGGCCCTGGCCGACCTCCTCGCGCGGCAGCCGGAAGCGGACCGTCCCGTCCGCCTCGACGGCGAGCGCGAGCAGGGCCGAGGTGGGTGCGCCGGCCAGGATGAACAGGTCGCCGAGGTCGATCACGTCGGCGATCGCGGGCAGGCTGGGCACCACGGCGTGCGCGGGCTGCGGGGCCAGCGCGTCGGCTCCGGCACGGGTGACGAGCGCGAGCGTCGGCGCCGCGACCAGACAGGTGAGGAAGGAGCGGCGGCTCTGCCCCGCCGGGTGGTTCTGCCCGGTCATGCGTGTCGTCCCCACCCTGCGCGGGCCCGTGCCGTGCCGCGCGGGCCACCCCCGGTTCGTTACCGACACGTAGGGTAACGATCAAGGGGTGCGCTGGGAAGCCCCGGGAAGCGCGCCCGGGAAACCGGGGCGGGGCGGCACGGGGCAGCGCGGGGCGGCGCGGAACCGAGGGGGTCATTCGTTCGGGGGTACCGCGGTAGGGGTGGTGTTCCCGACCCGAACGGAGGCGCGGGGCTCGTACGCCTCGGCCGTACGCTCGATCCGCCGCGCCCGTGGGGCCTGTTTCCGGCCGTTGCTTCCACCCCCGTTCCGGGTCGCCGGAGGCCTCCGCCCCGGGACCGGGGAGATGGGCGCGCCAGGGCCGATCATGGGGCCCTGACCTCGGCTGACCGGATTCGTTCGTACGGGAGGGACACGCCGCAAGGCCTCAGGTATATGCCAGGAGCAAGACCGTTGCGGATGTTGCCAAACGCCTTACACGCCGTCGCCGCCTGTGCAACAGTCGTAACCGGTCCTTCCTTCAGACTTGGCCGTGCCGCGCCTGTATCGGAGTTCTCATGCCGTCCCACCTGTTCGCGGACCGTCCCGCGCAGCCGCCCGAGCCGGGGTCGGTGGACGCACTGATCTCACAGACCCGGCGCCTCCGGGGTGACGTGGACGCGGTCCGCCGCGACACCGTCGTGGACGACGACGACGCCCAGGGCCGCTGGCAGCGCGCACTGTGCGACCTCGCCGTGCACCACCTCGACGACCTGCGCGAGCACCTGGGCCAGCTCAAGGAGGGCCTGCCGCCCGCGCCGGAGACCGTCGTGCTCCCGCAGGCCGCGCCCGAAGCCGGCCCCGAGGCACAGACACGGGTCGGCAGCGCCGAGTGGAACCTGCTGACCGACGAGGTCAGCTGGTCCGACGAGCTGTTCCAGATCTTCGGGCGGTCCCCCGAGGCGGGTGCGCTCCCGCTCGACGAAATGGGCTCCACCCTGTTCTCCGAGGACCAGCCGCTGCTCACCGCCTGGGTCACGGCGTGTCTGGTGGACGGCAAGGCGATCGACGGCGAGTTCCGCATCGTCCGGGCCGACGGCCGGGTCCGGACGTTGCACATGAGGGGCGAGCCGGTACTCGACTCCGACGGCTGCACGGCCTCCATGTGGGCCGTGCTGCGGGACGTGAGTGAACTGCGCCGGAGCCAGCGGGCGGTGCGCGAGTCACGGGACTCGCTGCAGCGCCAGCGGGAGATCGCGCAGACCGAGCACCGGCTTGCGGTCGAGCTGCAGGAAGCCGTGCTCCCCCCGTGGCGCGGCTCCCTGCGGTTCCCGCACCGCAACACGGGCACGCTCGACGTGGCCGCGCACTATCTGCCGTCCGCGACCAGCGCCCTGATCGGCGGCGACTGGTACGACGCCCTTGAACTCCCCGACGGACGCTCGCTGCTGACGGTCGGTGACCTGACCGGCCACGGGGTGACCGCCACCTCCGGCATGGCGATGATGCTCGGCGCCCTGCGCGGCATGGCGATGGCGGGCATCGAGCCCGGCCCGTTGATGGGGTGGCTGAACCAGCTCCTGGAGACCTCCGTGCAGCCGGCCCTCGGTTCGGCCGTGTGCTGCCGCTACGATCCCGAGCGCCGCGTCCTGTCCTGGGCGCAGGCCGGCCACCCGGCCCCGCTGCTGTTCCGGCGCGGCTCCGGCCGCTCCCTGCTGCCGCCCGAGGGCGTCCTGCTCGGCGCGACCTCCGGGGCCTCGTACGGGCAGGCCGAGGAGCGGCTCGAGGAGGGCGACGTACTCGTCCTGCACACGGACGGACTGACGCCGCGCAGCATCGAGTTCAGCCGGGCCGACGGAACGGAACGGCTGCTGGCGCTCGCACCGCGCTTCTCGGCGGCGCGGTCGGCTCAGGACTGCGTGCGCATGGTGATCGAGGAGTTCGGCGAGAGCGAGCGCGAGGACGACGCGTGCGTGCTGGTCGCACGGGTCGGTCCGTAGCCTGGCGGTAGGAACCCCCTGGTCCGTGGGGGTCAGGGACTTGTGGGCCGCGCCGGAAGGCGCGGCCTTTCTCGTCTCCGTACCCCTTCCCGCACTACACGCCCGAACCGCGCGGGCTGCGCGCCGCCGGGATGTCGGGGAGGGCCAGCTCGATCTCCTCGCGCAGGTCCTCGATGCGCGCGTACCCGGCGTACTGGCCCGTGAGCCGGTACATCTCGCGCAGCCGGTCCCAGGTCCGGTGCGAGGAGGTCTCGTTCATCGACACCAGGGCGAGCCGGGCGTAGCGGTCGGCCTGTTCGGGGTCGTCGGCGATGAAGCAGGCCGAGGCCATCGAGATGTAGTCGAAGATCTGCGAGCGCTGGTACCCCTCACCGCGCAGCCGCAGGGCCTCCTTCGCGTGGCGGGCGGCGATGGGCGCCGCCGTCGCGTCGTGGTCGGCGAGGGTGCGGTAGGCCAGTGCCTGCATGCCGTGCAGGTCCGCCTCGTCGAAGTGCTGCATCCAGCTCGGCGGCGGTACGTCGCCCTTGTCGGAGACGAACAGCTCCTCCGCCTCGCCCAGGGTGCGGCGCATGGCCTGGCCCTTGCCCATGGCGGCCTGTGCCCAGGCCTCGATGGTGTGCAGCATGGCGCGGGTGCGGGGCAGGGTCTGCTCGCCGGAGCCGGACTGGGCGAGCTTCATCAGGTCCAGGGCCTCGTTCGGCTTGCCGAGGTGGACCATCTGGCGGGCGGCGCGGGAGAGCGCCTCGCCGGCGCGCGGCCGGTCACCGCCCTCGCGGGCGGCGTGCGCCGCGATGACGAAGTACTTCTGCGCCGTGGGCTCCAGGCCCACGTCGTGGGACATCCAGCCCGCGAGCACGGCGAGGTTGGCCGCGACCCCCCACAGGCGCCGCTGGAGGTGGTCGGGGTGGTGGTAGGCGAGCATGCCGCCCACTTCGTTGAGCTGGCCGACGACCGCCTTGCGCTGGAGTCCTCCGCCTCTCGAGGCGTCCCAGGCGCGGAACACCTCGACGGAGCGCTCCAGCGCCTCGATCTCCTGCGAGCCGATCGGGGCGGCCTCGTAGCGGTCGTAGCCCGCTGGGTCGGCCTGGAAGGACTCCCCGAAGCGCTGCGCCTCCTTGGCGAGCGCGGGGTCGGTGTGGAGCCAGTCGTACATGGCGTTGGTGAGGGCGGAGCCGGCGGTGAGCACGGCGCCCGCGCCCATCAGACCGCGACGGTTGAGCATGAGGTCCATTCCCGTGAATTCGGTGAGGACCGCGGCTGTGCGTTCGGGCGCCCAGGGCATCCCGTCGGGGTTCTCCTGCGCCCCGCCCGGCTGCCGTCTGCTGGTGCGCCGCTGCCGTACGAACCCGAGGTCCTCGATGGTCACGACACGACCGAGCCGCTCGGTGAACAGTGCTGCCAGTACCGTGGGCACCGGTTCGCGCGGGGTCTCCCCCATGTCGATCCAGCGCCGCACCCGCGAGGTGTCGGTGGCCAGCTGGGGGTGCCCCATGGCCGCCGCCTGCCGGTTGACCATCCTCGCCAGTTCGCCCTTGGACCAGCCGGCCAGGCCGAACAGGTCGTTCAAGCGGGTGTTTGGACCTTTGCTCACGTCAAGCCCCCAGGTTCTCGGCTGAGTTGACAGTAACCCGCCGTCAGATGCCCAGCGACTATTCGCCAGGCTTCGCCAGGGCACGCCTGATGGTCCGCCACCCGCGGCCGGGTGTCAGGTAGGAATGCGCCTCCCCGACCCGGTCACCGGCGGAACTCCCCAGGGTGATGCACGGGATCCGGCGGGGCGGCGTACGCAACTCGTCGGCGCACGAAGGGATCCGTAACGCCATGTACGCAGCAACGTCCTCCGTGTCCGCCCCGGTCCGGCCGCACCGCACGCTCCCCGCGAGCGGCGGCCCCTACCTCGAACCCGGCCGCCCCGCGGCTCCGGCGCAGGGCGCCGTACGGGCGCGGCGGATGCCGGGGGCGGGATCGCAGCCGCTCAGCGGAAGAATCGACCTCTCCGGGCCGCAGGGGGCGCAACTGCGCACCGCGCTCGCCTCGGTGCAGCGGATCTGTCCGGAGTTCGCGCCCGTCCAGGTGCTGCGGCGCAGTGGCCGGTCGGTCCTCCTCGTGGGCACGACCGGGCGGATGACCGCCGTCGCGAAGGTTTTACTGGACCACTCGCCTGAATGGCGCGAGCGGTACCGGCATGAAATAGGGTCATACCGGGCGTTCGTCCGGCACCGCCCGCCGGTCCGGGTGCCGCGGCTGATCGCCGCCGACCCGGAGGACTGCGTACTGATCGTCGAGCGGATGGCGGGCCGGGTCGCGGCGCTCCAGCGGCACCCCGTGGAGGCTCCGCCGCGGGTCGACGTACGGGCTGCCCTGGGCGCGGTGTGCCGGGTCAACCAGTGGCGTCCGCCGGGCGACCTGTTCGGGACCCCGCTGAACTACGCGCGGCGGATCGCCCGGGACTACGAGCTGGGCCTGCTGACCGACCGGGACCTCGGCGACCTGCAGAAGCTGCTGCACGGGGTGAAGCTGTCGGGCACGGCCCTGCAGTTCAACCACGGCGACGCCCTGCTGTCGAACCTGCTGCTGTCCCCGGCCGGGCCGGTGCTGCTCGACTGGGAGCACGCGGGCTGGTACCTGCCGGGCTACGACCTGGCCACCCTGTGGACGGTACTGGGTGACGCCCCGGCCGCGCGCAGCCAGATCAGCCGGCTCGCCCAGTCGGCCGGTCCGGCGGTGCGGGACGCGTTCCTGGTCAACCTGATGCTGGTGCTGACCCGGGAGATCCGGATGTCGGAGACGGCCGTACAGCGCTCGATGCTGGCGACCGCCCCGGCCCAGCCCCTGCCGGCCGGGGCCCTGTCCTCGGGCGAGGAGCAGCGGCTGCTGCTGCGCCGCCTGCACGACGACGCCGGCATGGCGCGCAGAGCGGTCCGTGCGGCGGTCGGCACCCGCTGACCCGCCGGTCCGTCCCACCATCGCGAAGTCCCGTGGCCCCCACCGCCGCGGGACTTCGCTCGTGTGCGGGGGCACAGGCGGCGCGGACCCTCGCGGACGGGGCCGTCGCTCCGGAGGCGGCGGTGGCGCCGGATGCCTTGACATCACATGATCCCCCGAACACCTTTTCTGACTCAGCATCAGACATGCTGAGTCCCTCCACTCCTCCCCACTCCGCTGGAGCCTGCACATGTCCGCAAGCGCTTCACGCACGTCCCCCGGAGCCCTCCCGTCCCGCCGCAGCGTCCTGGCGGGGACCGGCGCCGGGGTGCTCGCCGCCACCGTGCTGCCGGCCGCCGCCGCGCGGGCCGACGGCGCCGAAGCCGGGCCTCCGCTCGGCGAGTACGACGTCGTCGTGGTCGGGTCCGGGGCCGCCGGGATGACCGCCGCGCTCACCGCCGCCCGGCGCGGGTTGAGCGTGCTGGTGGTCGAGAAGGCGCCCACCTTCGGCGGGTCCGCCGCCCGCTCCGGGGCCGGGATCTGGCTGCCCAACAACTCGGTGATCCTGGGCGCCGGCGTGCCGGACACCCCGCAGAAGGCCGCGACGTACCTGGCGGCCGTGGTCGGACCCGAGGTGCCGGCCGACCGGCAGGCCGCCTTCCTGGCCAACGGTCCGCGGATGCTGGACTTCGTGATGGCCAACAGCCCGCTCAGGTTCCGCTTCATGGAGGGGTACAGCGACTACTACCCCAACCTGCCGGGCGGGCTGCCGAACGGCCGGTCCATCGAGCCGGACCAGATCGACGGGAACATCCTGGGCGCCGAGCTGGCCCGGCTGAACCCGGCGTACATGCCGGTGCCCGCCGGGATGGTGGTCTTCAGCGCGGACTACAAGTGGCTCAACCTGGCGGCGGTCAACGCCAAGGGCCTGGCCGTGTCCACGGAGTGCCTGGCGCGCGGCGCCAAGGCGGCGCTGCTCGGGCAGAAGCCGCTGACGATGGGCCAGGCCCTGGCCGCGGGGCTGCGCGCCGGGCTCCAGCGGGCGGGCGTACCGGTCTGGCTGAACAGTCCGCTGGTGGACCTGGTCCAGGAGGGCGGTGCGGTCACCGGGGTGGTGGTGGAGAAGGAGGGCGTACGGGGCACGGTGCGGGCCCGGCGCGGGGTGGTCGTCGGCTCGGGCGGCTTCGAGCACAACGCGCAGATGCGGGCGCAGTACCAGCAGCAGCCGATCGGCACGCAGTGGTCGGTGGGCGCGAAGGAGAACACGGGTGACGGGATCCGGGCGGGCCAGCGGGCGGGCGCGGCGCTGGCGCTGATGGACGACGCCTGGTGGGGCCCGTCGATCCCGCTGCCCGGGGAGCCGTACTTCTGCCTCGCCGAACGGACCCTGCCGGGCGGGCTGATCGTGAACGGGAACGGTGCGCGGTTCGTCAACGAGGCCGCGCCGTACAGCGATGTGGTGCACGTGATGTACGAGAAGGACCGGGGGGCGGCCGGCTCGCACATCCCCGCGTGGCTGATCGTGGATCAGAACTACCGCAACAAGTACCTGTTCAAGGACGTGCTGCCGACGATCGTGTTCCCGGACTCCTGGTACGAGGCGGGGGCGGCGAAGAAGGCGTGGACGTGGGACGCGCTGGCCGGCCAGATCGGGGTGCCGGCGGCTGCGCTCCGGGCCACGCTCAACCGGTTCAACGCGCAGGCGTGGACCGGGAACGACACCGACTTCCAGCGCGGCGCCACCGCGTACGACCACTACTACACGGACCCGAACGTGCACCCGAACTCGTGTCTGGCGCCGATCTGGGCCCCGCCGTTCTACGCGTTCAAGATCGTCCCCGGGGACCTCGGGACGAAGGGCGGCATCGTGACGGACGCACGGGCCCGCGCACTGCGGGCGGACGGCTCGGTGATCCGGGGGCTGTACGCGGCGGGCAACGCGAGCGCCGCGGTGATGGGCCACAGCTACGCCGGGGCCGGGTCGACGATCGGACCCGCGATGACGTTCGGCTACGTGGCGGCGAACGACATCGCGGACGCGTGAGGTCTTCGGTGTGCCGTTAGCCCTGCTGGAAGAGCTCGGCGGGGAGCGGCTTCAGGAGGGCGTAGAGGTCATCGGTGATCGGGCGGTCCCAGCTGGCGATGGTGACCAGCACGTTGTCGCTGCGGTCGAACTGGACGCAGGAGATGCGGGACTCCGACAGCTTGATCTTCCGGACGATGAGGAGGTTGTCGCCCTGCATGACGGGGCAGTCCTCGATGCCGGTGACCTCGACGTCCTCGTCGTTCTCCAGGGCGTCGAGCAGCTGGGCGACCTCGAAGGGGACCTGGCCGTCGGAGAGGTCCCGGGCGGGGGACCCCTCGGGCAGGTTTCCGATGATCATCGCGGGGCCGCGTCCGCCGAACAGGTCGTAGCGGAGGAAGACACCCTGGCAGCTGCCGTCGGGCGCGGGCAGCAGCCCGGCCCCGAGATTGCCCGGCCAGTCCCCCGGGTCCATGGCCAGGACGTCGAAGTCCGGGCCGGCGGGTGTGGCGGCGCGGTGGCGGCGGAGGAAGGACATGCCGCCATGGTACGTGGCCGGGCGAAGTTTTCCGGCCCGGGGCCCCGCATCGGGGCCTCCCTCCCCCCGCCCTGCCGGGCCGCCTCCCCGCCGGGCCCGTCACACCGACGGGACCAGGGTGAACCAGTGTGCGAGGAGCGCGTCGTCGCCGGTGACCTTCAGGGCGGGGGCGGTGACCCGGCCCCAGAGGAAGAGTGCGAGGTCGGAGGCGGAACCCTCGGCCTCGACGTCCACGGGGGCGGTGGATCCGGGCTCCAGGAGGATCTCGTCCCCCGCGAAGACGACCGTCCAGGATTCCGGGCCGTCGGTGCTCCGGAAGCGGTAGCGCTCCCCCTTTCCGGCGGGGGACGACCACCAGGAGCGGCGGGCCGGCGCCATCACCTCGAAGCTCTGGCTCACGGCGTCCGTCGCGAGGGCCGGATCGAGGGGCGCCTGGGTGCCGGTCGCGGACTCCGCGTCCCAGCGGTGCACGGCCAGCTCGATGACCTGCATCCGCAGCCAGAATCCGGAGGTCCGCTCGGGCCCCCAGGTCCACACCGGCAGGTCCGGCCCGACCTCGCCGAACGTCGTCGCCAGCTGCTCGGCGCCCTCCGCGTACCAGGCCGTCAGCGCGTCCGGGACCGGCTCCCGGTTCGGCGCCCGCTCGGGCCGCGGCCAGGCGGCCAGCGCCGCCGGGTCGGCCGGGAGCCCGTACAGGGAGAGGTCGCTCGGGTCCGGCCGCTCCTGGAGGCGCTCGCACAGGACGTGGTCGACGTAGCGCTGGACTCCCCCGAGGTGCCCGATGAGGTCGGACACCGACCAGTCGGGGCACGAGGGGACCAGCGGCGGGGGCCCGCCGGGGTCCAGGGCTCGGCGGACGGCCTGCGCGAATGCGGCCGCCTCGCTCCGGAAGAGGGAGATCCGCTGGGCGTGTTCCATGGGGTCACCCTGCCCCGCCGGCGCGGCCGCCCAACCTGCGCCGGCGCACGAGTGGGGGCCGCAGGGGGCCGCTGTGACCGCAGGGTAATCTGATCACGACCTTTATGAACAAGTTCAACACACTGGGGGGCCGGTGCACCGTCGCCGCGTCATGTTCTCCGCCGCCGCCGTCGCGGCAACCGTCGGTCTCGTCGCACCCGGAGTGGCCCACGCGGCCGATCCCGCGCCGGCCGGATCCTCGCGGGCCGCGGCTTCCGATGCCTGGGTGGGCATGGTCAAGCGCACCAAGGGCGCGCACACCATGGACCTGTCCACCTGGGTGTCGAGTGACGGCATCGACGTGTTCGACGTCGTCGTCGACTGGGGCGACGGGCAGGTCTCCGCGCCCGGAACGTCCGTCACGGACGAGTTCCTGGACTTCTCGCACAGGTATGCCAAGGTCGGCACCTACAAGGTCACGGTCACGGCGACCGATCTGCGCACCAAGGAGTCCGTGACCAAGTCCGAGGACGTCCTCGTCGCGGGGTCCGAGTTCACCCCGCACACGCCCACCCGGCTGCTGGACACCCGGGACGGCACCGGAACCTCCTCGGCCCAGCCCGTCGCGCCCTACGGGACGACCCGGGTGAAGGTCGGCGGCAGCAGCGGGATCCCGGCCGGTGTGACGGCCGTGGCCCTGAACCTCACCGTGACCGACGCCGCGGCCGACGGGCACGTCATCGCCTACGCGTCCGGCAGCCAGCAGCCGACCACGTCGAACGTCAACTTCGCGGCGGGGCGGTCGGTGCCGAACCTGGCGATCGTCCCGGTCGGCGCGGACGGCTACGTCGAACTGGCCAACCGCAGCGCGGGCACGGTGAGCCTGGTCGCGGACGTCACGGGCTACTTCGCGAAGACCGCCGCGAGCGGCTTCACCCCGCTGGAACCGGTCCGCCTCGTCGACACCCGGGACGGGCTGGGCGCGGCCAGGGGCCAGGTCGCCGGGCAGAGCACCGTCGGCATCCAGATCGCGGGCAGGGGCGGACTGCCGGCCCAGGGCATCACCGCCGTCGCGCTCACGGTCACGACGACCGGGCCCAAGAACGCCGGCCACCTGACCGCCTTCCCCAGCGGGCAGCAGGCGCCGATCACCTCGAACGTGAACTTCACCGCCGGCCAGACCGTCGCCAACTCGGTCGTCGTGCCGGTGGGCGCGGACGGCAGGATCGACGTCCGCAACGGCTCCTGGGGCCCGACCGACGTGATCGTCGACGTGACCGGCTACTACAGCGCGGACGGCAAGGCCGCCTACCTGCCGGTCGAGCCGGAGCGCCTGCTCGACACCCGGAAGTACTTCTGGGAGGTCGACGGGCAGGACTACCGGTACGTCTCGGTGTTCAAGCCCGACGTCAGGCTCGCAGGCGCGGTGATGAACGCGACGGTGACCAACACGCAGGGCAGCGGACACCTCACGGTCGCACCGGACCCGAACACCAGCGCCCAGTACGGCAACAGCACGGCCGTCCGGCCGACTCCCCCGAACTCCTCCAACCTGAACTGGACGAAGGGCGACACCGTCTCCAACCTGGTCCAGGCGAGCACCGGCAAGAACGACATCGTCGACTTCTGGAACCGGGGCTGGGAGTCCGCCGACCTGGTCGTCGACCTGTTCGGCGTGTACGCGGTGAACTGACCCGGCGCCCTTCCTCCGGACCGGGGCCGCCCCGGTCCGGAGCACACCCGGTCACGGCACGGCGCCCTCACCGTCCGCGCGCCTCCACGGCGGCGCCCAGACCAGAGACGTCGGTGCCGAGGGTGCGGCAGGCCGCCGACAGCGCCCAGTCGGGCTCCGGGCCCTCGGCGGTCGGCGCGGTGCCGCGGGCTGCTGCCCGCGCGGCCCCCAGCTCCTGCTCCGTGAGCCCGTCCGCCCCGAAGGCCCCGCCGGGCAGCGCACCGCCGAGGCCCAGCAGGGTCCGGGAGGTCCGCTCCTCCAGGCCGTCGGCCCCGCATTCCCGCGCCGTCAGCACCGCCCGGGCCAGCAGTCCGGGATCGCCGAGCTCCGTGCCCAGCGCGGCCAGTGCGCAGGCCAGTTCGTATCCCGCCGGGGAGGCGGCGAGCAGGGCCACGGCCTCGCGCAGCAGCGCGGGCCGGTCGTGCGGCGCGGCGACCTCCGCCGCCACGCGCAGGGCCTGGCCGATGCCCGAGGGGGCGCCGAAGGCCCGGGCCCGCCGGACGGCTTCGGCGGCCAGGGCCCGCGCCCGGTCAGGGTCGTCCGCGGCCACCGCGCGGGCCAGGTGCAGCCGCCACGGGCACCACGCCGGGTTCTGGATGCCGCGCGGGGTCAGCCGCCGGTCCACCTCCTCCAGTTCCGCGGCCGCCCCCTTGGTGTCTCCCCGGGCCAGCAGCAGTTCGGCGTACACGGTCTGGGAGTCGGGGAAGACCACCGCCGCCGGGAAGGGCTTGCCGAACTCGTGCTCCCGGCCGAGCTCCCAGGCCTCGTCGGTCCGGCCGCGGGCGAGCAGCGTCGTGATGAGGATGGCGATGTTGTACCAGTGCACGGGCGTGCCTCGGCCCACGCGCTCGGCGAGCCGGAGGCCTGCCCGGGCGAGCTCCTCGGCCTCGGCGAGCCGTCCGCGCCGGTAGCGGATGTAGGCGCGCAGGCCGTACGCGAAGGAGAGGTGCGCCCCGCGCCAGCCCTGCCGCTCGAACTCGGCGGTGCCGGCCTCGAACAGCTCCTCCGCCCGCCAGGGCCGGTCGGCGTACATGTGGACCATGGCCACGAGCACGGGGACCTCGAAGCCGCGGTCCTCGTGGGCCCAGCTGAAGTCCTGCTCCAGCACCCGCCCCGCGTGGTGCAGGACCACGTCCACCGGCTCCCCGCGCAGGCAGGCGTCCCAGGCGCGCAGCCCGATGACGTACCGCTCGGTGAGGTCGCGCCCGGTCAGCCGGTCCGCGAGCCGCGTCAGTCTGCGGGACCGGGCGGGGGAATCGGGTTCGGCGGCGTTGAAGGCGTCCCACATGAACTGCTCCGACTGCAGGCGCAGCCGGGCGCGGACGTCCTGGGTGTACGGGATCTCCCGCGCGAGGGCCTGGGAGGCCTCGGCGAGGCGGTCGCTGTGCGCCAGCACCTGGGCGAGCCGTATCACGATGCCCTGGCGCAGCGCGGGATCGTCGACGGGCTCGGCGAGGGCGGCGCGGAGGTGGTTGACGGTGTTGGCGGGCTCGGTGAGCAGGGAGGCGCAGCCGAGTTCGTAGAGGACGGCCGCGCGCTCGTCGAAGTCCGGGGGTTCGCGCAGGGCGCGGGCGAGCTGGCGGCGGGCGGCCTCGGGGGCGCCGGCCCGGAGGTTCTCGCCGGCGGCCTCCCGCAGGGTCCGTACCACCCACGGGTCGTTCTCGGGGTGGGTCTCCAGGAGGTGGCGGGCGGCGGCGGAGGAGCCGAGTCCGGCGTCGACGACGGCCGCGGCGGCCTTGCCGTGGAGGGCCACGCGCAGGGCGTCGGGGATGGCGCGGTAGATGGCGGTGGCGATGAGCGGGTGGACGAACTCCAGCCCGGCGTCGGCGTCTTCCGTCACGGCGGCCGACAGGATGCGGGCGTCGCGCAGCCGCGCGGTGGCGTCCACGGCCTCCTCGGCGCCGAGGGCCGCGACCCGGGCGGCGAGCTCCCTGGGGATGTCGGTGCCGAGCACGGCGCAGGCCCACGCGAAGCGGACGGTGGACGGGCCGAGGCGTTCGAGGCGGGTGGCGAGCCCGCTGCCGCGCTGGGCGGCGGCGAGGTCGCGCAGCAGCGGCGCGTTGGCCTCGACCGGCGGCAGGCGCTTGTCCCGGACCTTGGCGGTGAGTTCGACGGCCTCGAAGGGGTTGCCGGTGGTGACGGTCCACGCCTCCCGGCAGAAGGCGTCGTCCGCGTGGTCGCCGACCGCGTCGCGGATCAGGGCGGCGACGGCGGGTGCGGTGAGCGGCGCCAGGTGCAGCGGGCGCTGTCCGGCGCGGCCGGGCAGGGTGCGGAAGGCGTCGGCGTGGGCGGGCAGTTCGTCGGGCCGGTAGGCGACGACGAGGAGCAGCGGGAGGTGCTCGGCGCGCGGGGCGTAGGCCGCGAGCCAGCCGAGCGACTCGGGGTCGGCCCAGTGGGCGTCGTCGAGGACCAGGGTGACGGGTGCGCGCTGGACGACGAGGTGGGTGAGGACCCAGTCGAGTCCGTCGCGCAGGCCCT
This sequence comes from Streptomyces sp. IBSNAI002, assembly GCF_052244475.1. NCBI lineage: Bacteria > Bacillati > Actinomycetota > Actinomycetes > Kitasatosporales > Streptomycetaceae > Streptomyces > Streptomyces sp. IBSNAI002. The sequence goes on from NZ_JBQPXG010000002.1 coordinate 869,567, forward strand.
GCGGGTCGGGCGGGGCGCCCTGTTCGGGTGCGCAGAGGCCGAGGGCCGGTCCTACGATGGAGTACCAGCTGCCGAGGGCGGAGCGCAGGTCCCCTTCTGAGGTCCCGGCCAGGTGGGGCTGGATGAGCTGGCGGGCGACGTGGAAGGGCTGGCTCTGCTCCTGTTCTCCGCCGCGGGCGGCGAGGACGGTGCAGGAGCGGGCGTGCGCCCGGCGGCGCAGTTCGGCGAGGAGAGTGGTCTTGCCGAGGCCGGCGGCGCCGGAGAAGGCGAGCAGTGCGCCGCCCGCGTCCGGCGGGGGGCCGGTGAGCTGTTCCAGGGCTTCGTCGACGAGGGAGAGCTCGGCCTCGCGTTCGATCATGGTGCGCCGTCTGTGGTTCAGACGGGACGGACGGTCCGTCATGGCTGGTACCCCCCAGGCCTGTTCCTAAGATCAGCGTACGCCCGCGCACACCGGGAGGGGGCCTCACGCGGGAAAGATTCAGCCCTGCGCCGAACGCGCCGCGAGCTCCTCCAGGACGGCGACGGCCTCGGCGGCCCGGTCCGCCGCCACGAAGAGGTGGTCGTGGTGGTATCCGGCGATGACGTTGCAGCTCAGTCCGTGTGCGCCGAGCTCGGTGGCGAAGGCCGCGGTGAGGCCTACGGCGTCGAGGGCGGAGTGGATCCGCAGGGTGATCCAGCCGGCCGTGTAGTCGTAGGCGAGGCCGGCCGCGTCGGCGTCCTCCTGGCGCAGGACCAGGGTGAGGCCCTCGGGTTCCAGCACGGTGGCGACCGGTGCGGTGCCCGGCGGGACCGCGGGGCCCGGGACGGTGCAGAACACGTACCGGCCCTCGTTCAGTTCGGGCCGCAGGCCGCTCAGCAGCTTCCGCAGGTCGCTCTCTCCGCTCATGCGGCCAGCCTACCCACGGGCCGCCTGCCACCGGGGCGGCGGCTCGCGGCCCCGGTGGTGCGCGGCCCGCTACGTCAGGTCGAACTCCCCGCCCCGCGCGTTCAGCACGAACTTGTTCCACTCGTCCGGCGCGAAGATCAGCGAGGGGCTTTCGGGGCGCTCGCTGTTGCGCATGGCGACGAAGCCCTCGACGAAGGCGATCTGAACGTCACCCGCTCCCCGGCTGCTCGAGCGCCACTGCGCCTCGGTGAGATCGAGGTCCGGCTTGTCCCAGCCGGCCAGCGGCTGTGAAGTCATGCTCTCGGCCACGTGCGTGCTCCTCCCGGTACGTCGTCCGGGGGCAAGGTTAACCACCGCAGCGGGTGCCGCACAGGCCACGGTGAGTCACCCGTGACCGGTCCGGCACTCCGCGCGCGGTCCGTTGCGTTCAGGAGGCCGGCGGTTCGGCCCCCACGAGCCACATCGCGAAGAACTGCGCCCCGCCGCCGTACGCGTGCCCCACGGCCCGGCGGGCTCCCGGGACCTGGTGTTCCCCGGCCCGGCCGCGGACCTGGAGGGCCGCCTCCGCGAAGCGGATCATGCCGGAGGCGCCGATCGGGTTCGTGGACAGGACCCCGCCCGAGGGATTGACCGGAAGGTCCCCGTCGAGTTCGGTGACCCCGGCCTCGGTGAGCTTCCAGCCCTCGCCCTCGTCCGCGAATCCGAGGTTCTCCAGCCACATCGGCTCGTACCAGGAGAACGGCACGTACATCTCCACCGCGTCGACCTCCCGGCGCGGGTCGGTGATCCCGGCCTGCCGGTAGACGTCGGCCGCGCAGTCCTTGCCGGCCTGCGGGGAGACGAAGTCCTTGCCCGCGAACAGGGTGGGCTCGCTGCGCATGGCCCCGCCGTGCACCCAGGCCGCGGGGTGCGGGGCGCGGGCCGCTCCCGCCCGGTCGGTGAGGACCATCGCGCAGGCGCCGTCCGAGGAGGGGCAGGTCTCGGAGTACCGGATCGGGTCCCACAGCATGGGCGAGGCCTGGACCTTCTCCAGGGTGATGTCGTGCTCGTGCAGGTGCGCGTACGGGTTCTTCAGCGCGTTGCGCCGGTCCTTGTACGCGACCAGCGAACCCACCGTGTCCGGGGCGCCGGTGCGCCGCATGTAGGCGCGTACGTGCGGGGCGAAGAAGCCGCCCGCGCCCGCCAGCAGCGGCTGCTGGAAGGGAACCGGCAGCGAGAGCCCCCACATGGCGTTCGACTCCGACTGCTTCTCGAAGGCGAGGGTGAGGACGGTGCGGTGGACGCGCGCCGCGACCAGGTTGGCGGCGACGAGCGCGGTGGACCCGCCGACCGAACCGGCCGTGTGCACGCGCAGCATCGGCTTGCCGACCGCGCCGAGCGCGTCCGCCAGGTACAGCTCCGGCATCATCACGCCCTCGAAGAAGTCGGGGGCCTTGCCGATGACGACCGCGTCGATGTCCGCCCAGGTCAGTTCGGCGTCCGCGAGGGCGCGCGCCGCGGCCTCGCGGACCAGCCCGGCGATGGAGACGTCGTGCCGGGCGGCGACGTGCTTGGTCTGGCCGATCCCGACGACGGCGACCGGCTCCTTGCCCGAGGTGCTCATACGGGGTCCCCTTCCAGGACGGCGACCAGGTTCTGCTGGAGGCAGGGGCCGGAGGTGGCGTGGGCGACGGCCCGGTCGGACTCGCCGCGGTGGATCCGGGCGGCGGCCTCGCCGATCCGGATGAGGCCGGCGGCCATGACCGGGTTCGCGGCGAGCGCTCCGCCGGACGGGTTCACGGCGACGGCGTCGCCCGGGCCGCCGCCGTCGCCGGGGCTGTCGCCGTCGCCGGGGCCGATCCCGAGGGCCTTGCGGAGCACGACCTCCTGCGAGGAGAACGGCGCGTGCAGTTCCGCCGTGTCCACCGGCGCGTCGAACACGCCGGCGCGCTCGGCCGCGAGCCGGGTGGACGGGGAGTCGGTGAGGTCGCGCAGGCCCAGGGAGTGGGCCTCGATGCGGTGGTCGATGCCGGTGATCCAGGCGGGGCGCTCGCACAGCCTGCGGGCGGTGTCCCCGGCCGCGAGGATCACGGCCGCCGCGCCGTCGCCGATGGGCGGGCAGTCCCCGGTGCGCAGCGGCCTGACCTGGTAGTCGCCCTGGGGCACGGCGCCGCTGAGTTGGGCGTGCGGGTTGGCCTCGGCGGACGCGCGGCTCCGGGCGCCGATCGCGGCCAGCGCGGCCTCGTCCGTCTCGCCCGCGTCGATCAGGGCCTGGGCCTGGAGGGCGGCGAGTGCGACCGAGTCGGGCCAGAGCGGGGCGAGGTAGTAGGGGTCGAGCTGGCGCGTGAGCACCTCGCGCAGCGGACCGGGCGAGGACTTCCCGTACGAGTAGACGAGCGCGGTGTCGGCCTCGCCGGTCTGGATCTTGACCCAGGCCTCGTACAGGGCCCAGGCTCCGTCCATCTCGACGTGCGATTCGGAGATCGGCGGCCAGGCCCCGACCCCGTCGAGGGTCATGGTGAAGGAGAAGGCCCGCCCGGCCAGGTAGTCGCTGGAGCCGGAGCAGGTGAAGCCGATCTCGCCGGCCTTCAGTCCGGTCTGCGCCAGGACCTGGTGCAGGACCGGCATGACCATCTCGACTTCGCTGAGTTCGTCGGTACGGCGCAGGTGGTCGCTCTGCGCGAAGGCGACGACGGCCACGTCGCGTGCGTGCCTGCTCGTCCTGGGCATCAGATGAGCTCCTTGTACGCGTCGTAGTCGGCGTCCGGCTCGCCGGTGGGGCGGTAGTGGTCGGGGTAGCGGCCGCCTTCGGTCCACACGGGTTCGACGCGCAGGCCCATGCGGACCTCGTCGTACGGGATCCCGCCGATCCGGCCGTGGAGCGCGAGGCCGGCGCCGTCGAGGGCGATGTGGGCGTAGACGTAGGGGACCTCGATGTCGAGGTTCCGCGCCTTGATGTTGACGATGCAGTAGGTGGTGACGGTGCCGGCCGGACCGACCTCGACCCGGTCGGTGGTGGCGACCCCGCAGGTGGGGCAGGCGCCGCGCGGCGGGACGTACACCTTGTGGCAGGAGGGGCAGCGCTCGCCGACGGTCTTGCGCTGGGAGAGGCCGTCGATGTAGGCGGTCTGGGCGCGGCCCGGGCTGTACGTGTAGTCCAGGCGGGCTTCGGCGACGATGCCGGTGACGGGCTCCGCGAACACCCCGTCGTGCGGGGCGGCGCGGCCTGTGCCGGTACCGGTGCCTGCGCCGGTGCCCGCGTCGGCGTCGGCGTCGGCGTCGGCGTCGGCGTCGGCGTCGGCATGGGGCTCGAAGCAGGCGATGTCGGTGATCGCCCCGGACCGCTCGGCCGCCCACCGCACGCGCACCCGCATGCCGGTGCGCACGGCGTCGGGGCCGGGGGCGTCGAGGGCGTGGAGCAGGGCGGTGTCGGCGCCGTCGAGCTTGACGAGCACCCAGGCGAAGGGGGTGTCCAGGGGCTGGTTCGGCCGGGGCCGGTCGTTCCAGGCCCAGGTGGTGACGGTGCCGGTGGCGCCGACCTCGACGAGTTCGCGGATCTCCTCGGCGGTGCGGGGGTCGTACTCGACGGGCGGCACCATCACCGTCCCGTCGGAGGTCTTCACCCCGAGCAGGACCCCTTCGCGCAGTCCGGTGAGGAACGCGGACTGCACGGGTCCGAGGGACCGCGTGAAGGGGAACTCGACGACGAGCGGAGCCCGAAGCACCTCGGGCGGGGACGCGGGGGCTGTCACGACAGACTCCAATTGACCTAGGGGCGGGTCCGTTTCCGGCCCACCGACTCACGAACCAAGAACCGGCCCCGGCCGGTCCGAACTCCAGCCCCGCCTGGGGGTACCTCCCAGCGGTGGCCGGGGGAGTTTGAGGCGCGGGGTCCAGTGCGGCGCCCCCGGCAGCGGCGCCGCACCGGACACACCCGCGAAGCCGACGCCGCACAGGGCGATCCCCCGGGGCCCGGCCCCGGGGCCGGGGAAGCTACTCCCGGCGGTACACCGCGGGCCGCTTCTCCGCGAAGGCCCGCGCCCCCTCCTTCGCATCGGCGGTATCGAAGATCGGCCACCCCCGCAGCAACTCGGATGCCAGGCCCTCCGACTCCGTCAGCCCGGCGGTCTCGTAGACCGAGGCCTTCACGGCCTCCACGGCCAACGGCCCGCACTCGTTGATCCGCTCCGCGATCTCCAGCGCGGCGGCCAGCGCCGTACCCTCCGGCACCACGCTTCCCACCAGCCCGATCCGCGCCGCCTCTTCGGCGGAGTACGGCCGCCCGGTCAGCAGCATCTCCAGGGCGTGCGTCCGCGGGATCTGCCGCGGCAGCCGCACCGTCGAGCCGCCGATCGGGAACAGCCCCCGCCTGACCTCGAACAGCCCGAAAGTCGCCCCCGCACCGGCGACCCTGATGTCCGTGCCCTGGAGGATCTCGGTGCCGCCGGCCACGCAGTACCCCTCCACCGCGGCGATGACCGGCTTGCGCGGCCGGTGGTGGCGGAGCATCGCCTTCCAGTGCAGGTCCGGGTCGGCCTTGAGCCGGTCCCGGTACTGGTCGCCCGCCATGCCCTTGCCGGCCAGTGCCTTGAGATCCATGCCGGCGCAGAAGTCACCGCCCGCGCCGGTCAGCACCACGGAGCGGATCGTGTCGTCGGCGTCCGCCTCCAGCCATCCGTCGTACAGCCCCACCAGCAGCGGCAGCGAGAGCGCGTTCTTCGCCTCGGGCCTGTTCATGGTGAGCACCAGCGTGGCGCCGTGGCGTTCCACGGTCAGGTGTTCCGTCCCACCCATTGCCGTCCTCCCGTCTCAAGACCTAGAACAGGTTGCAGTAGGTGGGGGTGCAGTTCAATAGTTTTCTGACACACAGTCAGTTTTCTTGGACGACTCCCTTCCCACTTGCGGTCGGCGGGGCTCTAATGACCGCCGGAGCAGACCAGCCATGGACATTCCAGGGTCAGGAGGAACGGTGGAGTACAACCTTGCCGACCTGTTCGAGTCGGTCGTGGACGTGGTCCCGGACCGCGAGGCCCTCGTGTACGTGGACCACCCCGGGACCGGCGCCGAGCGCCGCCTCACGTACGCGGAGCTGGACTCGGCGGCGAACCGGATCGCGCACCACCTGCTGGACAGCGGGCTGAAGCCCGGCGAACACCTGGGCCTGCACCTCTACAACGGGATCGAGTACCTGCAGACCGTACTGGCCTGCCTCAAGGCCCGGCTGGTTCCGGTGAACGTGAACTACCGGTACGTCGAGGAGGAGCTGGTCTACCTCTACAACGACGCCGACCTCGCCGCGCTGGTCTACGAGGGCGAGTTCACCGAGCGGGTCGCGGCCGCGCTGCCGCAGACGACGAGGCTCCGCCACCTGATCCGCGTCGGCACGGCCCCCGAAGGAGCCCCCGAGCCCGCGATCGCGCCGGTGGCGTACCCGGACGCCGAGGCGGCCGGGTCACCCGAGCGCGGTTTCCCGCCCCGCAGCCCCGACGACCTGTTCATCATCTACACCGGCGGCACGACCGGTATGCCCAAGGGCGTCATGTGGCGCGCCGAGGACCTCTTCTTCGCCGGGCTGTTCGGCGGCGAGCCGACGGGCGAACCGGTGAAGCGGCCCGAGGAACTGGCCGAGCGGGTCGCCGCGCGCGGCGCCGGCCTGACCTTCTTCCCGGCCCCTCCCCTGATGCACGGCACGTCCACGCTCACGTCGTTCATCGCCTTCAACTACGGGCAGAGGGTGGTCATCCACCGCAAGTACGCGCCGGAGGAGGTGCTCCGGACGATCGAGAAGGAGAAGGTCTCCAGCGTGTCGCTGGTGGGCGACGCCATGCTGCGGCCCCTGATCGACGCCCTGAACGGCCCCCTGAAGGGCACCGATCTGTCCTCCCTCTTCAGCGTCTCCTCATCCGGCGCGATCATGTCGGAGACGGTGCGCGCCGAATTCCAGCGGCTCGTGCCGAACGTGCTGCTGCTGAACAACTTCGGCTCCTCGGAGTCGGGTTCCAACGGGCGGGCGACCGACGACTCCGGCCCGGAGAAGGGCTTCCGCCTCGAGGTCAACGACCGTACGCAGGTGGTGGACCCGGTGACGCACGAACCGGTCGCCGTGGGCGAACCGGGACGCCTCGCCCAGCGCGGGCACGTCCCGCTCGGCTACTACAACGACCCGGCCAAGACCGCCGAGACCTTCTTCCAGAAGGGCGCGGAGCGCTGGGTGCTGCTCGGGGACATGGCCACGGTCGACGAGCAGGGCATCGTCACCGTGCTCGGGCGCGGCTCGCAGTGCATCAACACGGGCGGCGAGAAGGTCTATCCGGAGGAGGTCGAGCAGGCGCTGAAGTCCCACCCGGACGTGTACGACGCCCTGGTCGCGGGCGTCCCGGACCCGACGTGGGGCAGCCACGTGGCGGCGGTGGTCCAGATCCGCCCGGGCGCACCGGAGCCGACGCTGGACGACATCCAGACCCACTGCCGCACCCGGCTGGCGGGCTACAAGATCCCCCGCCAGCTGGTCATCGCCCCCGCCATCCAGCGCTCCCCCAGCGGCAAGGCGGACTACCGCTGGGCCAAATCCGTGGCCACGGCGGCCGACACCACCCCGTAGCCCCCGCCCCGACCCAGCCCCGCCGGGAGGGACCGGCGGGGCCGTCACATCAGACGATCACTCGTTCGAGTCATTGCCTTACCCTGCGAGGTGCTGGCAATCTACCGAATGATCGGTCGGGTGACTCAGGACGGGGTGGCGACAATGGCGGCGAACGAGGACCGGGACCTCCACGGCGCGGACGAAGGCGAGCGCCTCCGCGGCGACGAGCTGGCAGCCCTCCAGCTGTCGCGGCTGCGCGCGACCCTGCACCGCGTCTACGACCGGGTGCCCTTCTACCGGCAGGCCTTCGACAAGGCCGGAGTGCACCCCGACGACTGCCGCACCCTCGCGGACCTCGCCCGGTTCCCCTTCACCACCAAGACCGACCTCCGCGACCAGTACCCCTTCGGCATGTTCGCCGTGCCGCGCTCCGAGGTGCGCCGGATCCACGCGTCCAGCGGCACCACCGGGCGCCCCACGGTCGTCGGGTACACCGAGCGGGATCTGTCGACGTGGGCGGACGTCGTGGCCCGGTCCATACGCGCCGCCGGCGGCAGACCGGGGCAGGTCGTCCACATCGCCTATGGGTACGGACTGTTCACGGGCGGCCTCGGCGCGCACTACGGGGCCGAGCGCCTGGGCTGTACGGTCGTGCCCGCCTCGGGCGGGATGACCGACCGCCAGGTGCGCCTGATCCAGGACTTCCGGCCCGAGGTCATCATGGTGACCCCCTCGTACATGCTGACCCTGCTGGACGAGATGGAGCGTCAGGGGATCGATCCCCGCTCGACCTCGCTGCGTACGGGCATCTTCGGCGCCGAGCCGTGGACCGAGGAGATGCGCCGGGAGATCGAGGACCGGCTCGGGATCGACGCGGTGGACATCTACGGCCTGTCCGAGGTGATGGGGCCGGGCGTGGCGCAGGAGTTCGCGTCGGGCAAGGACGGGCTCCACATCTGGGAGGACCACTTCTACCCGGAAGTGGTCGATCCGCTGACGGGCGAGGTGCTGCCGGACGGCGAGCCGGGCGAGCTGGTGTTCACCTCCCTCACCAAGGAGGCCATGCCCGTGATCCGCTACCGCACCCGGGATCTGACGCGGCTGCTGCCCGGCACGGCCCGGCCGGCCTTCCGCCGGATGGAGAAGATCACGGGCCGCAGCGACGACATGATCATCCTGCGCGGGGTGAACATGTACCCCACCCAGATCGAGGAGATCCTGCTGCGGACGGACGGTCTGGCTCCGCACTTCCAGCTGCGGCTGACGAAGGAGGGCCGGATGGACGCCCTGACCGTGCGGGTGGAGGCGCGGCGGGGAGCGGACGGCGCCCGGCGGGAGGCCGCGGCCGCCGCCGTGGTCCGGGCCGTCAAGGAGGGCATCGGGGTCTCCGTCCGGGTCGAGGTGGTCGAGCCGGAGACCCTGGAGCGCTCGGTGGGCAAGATCAAGCGACTGGTGGACCTCCGGAACACGCCACAGGAGGGCCGCAACGGCTGAAACCACCCCTTCGGGCCCAATTCGGGGCGGCGCCCGGGAGCCGTCGGAGCCGCCCGGGTAGTGCATACGGCGTGAACTCGTTCTTGCGGCAGCTCTACGACCGGCTCCAGGGCTCCCTCGCGGGGCTGGCCTGGAGCCGCGGCCGGGAAATGGAGCTGATGCACCGGGCAATGGGTTTCGCGGCCCTCGGGTTCCTCACGCTGGTGCCGCTGCTGGTGGTCGTGGCGGCCGCCGCCCCCGGCAGCGGCTCCGGCTTCGGCCGGTGGCTCGGCCAGGCCCTCGGGGTGACGGAGTCCTCGCGCTCACGCGTCGAGATGCTGTTCGGCGCGGCGGACCTGGCGCTGGAACGGACCACGGCCTTCGGTCTGGCGGCCCTGGCCGTCTTCGGCCTGACCTTCGGCTCCGCCGTGCAGACCGGCTACGAGAAGGTCTGGGACGTGCCGACCGCCCGCTGGCACACCATGTGGCGGCACGTCGTCTGGCTCGCCCTGCTGGTCTGCTATCTGGCGCTGCTCGTCGGGATCCCGGCCCCGTCGAACGACGTCGTGGGCACGATCCTGGGCACGGCGGGCGACCTGCTCGGCACCTGCCTGTTCTTCATCGCCTCCCAGCGGCTGCTGCTCGGCGGCCGGGTCCGCTGGCGGGCGCTGGTGCCCGGGGCGGTGGCCACGAGCATCGGGCTGCTGGGGCTGCGCGTCTTCTCGCAGCTGGTGTTCTCCCCGCTGATCGCCTCCAACGCGGTGACCTACGGCCCGTTCGGCACCCTGCTGGTCGTTCAGTCCTGGCTGGTCGGCGTCGGGTTCGTGGTCTACGGCGGCGCCCTCGTCGGCCGCCTCGCCCACGAGCACCTCACGCTCCGCCGCCTCGAGCGGCGTGGCCACCTCCCCGCGGAAGACCCCCCTCCGCCCGCCCCCCGGGACCCGGCAGGGAGCTGACGCGGCGGAGCCGGCGGAGCCGGGGCCGGCTCGGATACCAAACGGGATGTTGACAGACCTTCATGCAGCCTGCATGAGTGTGGGGGCACGGACGCACCGCCCGCCACACGGGCAACCTCGCTCATCCGCAGGCTACTTGGGAGGTAAGTTGCTCCGCACCCGCCCGCTACTCCGCCGCGTCGCCCTCACCGGCGCCGCGCTGCTCGCCACGACGGCCGCGATACCGCAGGCCGCCGCGGCCGCCGGGGACACAGGTCCGTCCGGCGGAGGTCTGTCCGCCGTGATCCGCTACACGGAGAACGGCATCCCGCACATACTCGCCCGCGACTACGCGCACCTCGGCTTCGGCACCGGCTGGGCCCAGGCCGCCGACCAGGTGTGCGTACTCGCCGACGGGTTCGTCACCGTCGCCGGAGAGCGCTCGCGCTGGTTCGGCCCCGAGGCCGCGCCCGACGGCTCCCTGTCCTCCGCCACCCGCAACCTCACCAGCGACCTGTACTTCAAGGGCGTACGAGAGGCCGGCACGGTCGAGAAGCTGCTGGCCACCCCCGCCCCGGCCGGCCCCGGCAAGGACCTGCGGGAGCTGATGCGCGGCTGGGCCGCCGGATACAACGCGTGGCTGGCCCAGAACAAGATCACCGACCCCGCCTGCAAGGGCGCGGGCTGGGTCCGCCCGGTCACCGCCACCGACGTGGCCGCCCGCGGGTTCGCGGTCTCGGTCCTCGGCGGCCAGGGCCGCGGGATCGACGGCATCACGGCCGCCCAGCCGCCCGCGGCCGGCCCGGCCGGCGCGGAGGCCCGTACGGCGGCGCCGCAGGAGACCGATCCGGCGGCCGCGGCCGAGGCGGCGCGGGAGTTCTTCGACACCACCCGCTACGACATGGGTTCCAACGCGGTCGCCTTCGCCGGTTCCACCACGGCGAACGGCAGCGGCCTGCTGCTGGGCAACCCGCACTACCCCTGGCAGGGCGGGCGCCGCTTCTGGCAGTCGCAGCAGACCATCCCGGGGGAGCTGAACGTCTCGGGCGGCTCCCTGCTCGGCACTGCCGTGGTCAACATCGGCTTCAACGAGAAGGTGGCCTGGAGCCACACCGTGGCCACCGGCACACCCGTCAGCCTGCACCAGCTCACCCTCGACCCGGTCGACCCGACCGCCTACCTGGTGGACGGGGTGCCGGAGAAGATGACCGGGCGGACCGTCACCGTCCCGGTGGCGGGCGGCGATCCGGTGACCCGCACCCAGTGGTGGACCCGCTACGGACCGGTCGTCTCGAACCTCGGCCCGGGCCTGCCGCTGCCCTGGACGGCCGGTACGGCGTACGCGCTGAACGACCCCAACGCGGCGAACCTGCGGGGCTCCGACACCGCGCTCGCCATGGGCAAGGCCCGCTCGGTGGGCGGGATCCAGGACGCCCTGCGGCGCACCCAGGGCCTGCCCTGGGTCAACACCGTCGCGGCCGACTCGGCGGGCGGCACCCTGTTCACCCAGTCCCAGGTCCTCCCCCGGATCACCGACGAGCTCGCGGCCCGCTGCTCCACCCCGCTGGGCCGGGCCACCTACCCGGCCTCCGGGCTGGCGGTCCTCGACGGGGCGCGCGGCGACTGCGCGCTCGGCTCGGACCCGGACGCCGTACAGCCCGGGGTGTTCGGGCCGGGGAAGGCGCCGACGCTGCGCGACGCCCCGTACGCCGAGAACTCCAACGACAGCGCCTGGCTGGCCAACGCCGAGCGCCCGCTGACCGGCTACGAGCGGATCTGGGGCAACGTGGCCACTCCGCGCTCGCTGCGCACCCGCGGCGCGATCGAGGACGTCGCGGGGATGGCGGCGAAGGGCCGGCTGACCGTGGCCGACCTGCAGAAGCAGCAGTTCGCCAACCGGGCGCCGGCCGGTGACCTGGCGGCGGCCGACGCCGCGAAGGCCTGCGCCGCGCTGCCCGGCGGTAAGGCGACGGCGAGCGACGGCGCGACCGTGGACGTGTCCGCGGCCTGCGCGGTGCTGGCGGGCTGGGACCGTACGGCGGACAGCGGCAGCCGCGGCGCGCTGCTCTTCGACCGGTTCTGGCGCAGGCTGACGGCGACGACCCCGGCCAAGGACCTGTGGCTGGTGCCGTTCTCGGCGACCGATCCGGTCCGCACCCCCCGTACGCTCAACCAGGCGGCTCCCGGCATCGGGCGGGCGCTCGCGGACGCCGTGGCGGATCTGAAGGCGGCGGGGAGCGCGCTGGACGCTCCGCTGGGCGAGCACCAGTTCGTGGTCCGCGGCGGCACGAGGCTGCCGGTGGGGGGAGGCACGGAGGCGCTCGGCGTCTGGAACAAGATCGAGGCGCCATGGAACGCGGCGGCCGGCGGCTATCCGGAGGTGCTGCACGGCTCCAGCCACGTCCAGGCGGTCGGCTGGAACGGCGGCCACTGCCCGGTGGCGCGCACCCTGCTGACGTACAGCCAGTCGGCGAACCCGAACTCGCCGTACTACGCCGACCAGACCCGGATGTTCTCGCAGGAGCGCTGGGTGACCTCCCGGTTCTGCGAGCGGGACATCCTCACCTCGCCGAAGCTGAAGGTGGTGTGGCCGCGCGAGCGGAGGTGAGCCCGGACGGCCCCTTCCTGGCCGCGGCCCTCACGGGCTGACGGCCAGGAAGAGGTACGCGGCCAGCAGGACCAGGTGGACCCCGCCCTGGAGCAGGGTCGCGCGGCCGGGCGCGATGGTGAGGGCGCTGACCACGACGGTCAGGGCGAGGAGCACCATGTGGATGGGGCCGAGGCCCAGCATGAGCGGGCCGGAGAGCCAGACCGAGGCCAGCGCGATGGCCGGGATGGTCAGGCCGATGCTGGCGATGGCGGAGCCGTAGCCCAGGTTGAGGCTGGTCTGGACGCGGTCGCGGCGTGCCGCGCGGACGGCGGCCAGCGTCTCGGGCGCCAGGACGAGCAGCGCGATGATCACACCGACGACGGCGTTCGGCAGACCGGCCTTCGCGACGCCCTGCTCGATGGTCGGGGAGACGGCCTTGGCGTCGCCGACGACGGCGATGAGCGCGACGAGCAGCAGGCCGAGGCTGATCAGGGCAGCGCGGGCGGTGGGCGGTTCGGCGTGCTCGGCGTCCTCCGAGGGCGTGGCGGACGCGACCGATCCGGCCGGCGCGGCCTCCCCCGGGGACGCGGCCGGCGCCGCCTCCCCCGGGGGCACCGCCGGCCCGGCGACGCCGTCGGCATGGTGGTCGTGGGCGTGGTGGCCGTGGGCGTGGTGGCCGTGGGCGTGGTGGCCGCCCCGGCCGTGCGCGGTGTCCACGGGCAGGAAGTAGTCCCGGTGCCGGACCGTCTGGACGGCGACGAACAGCCCGTAGAGCGCGAGCGAGGCGACGGCCGCGAAGGTCAGCTGGGCGGTGGAGAACTCGGGACCGGGCTTGCTGGTGGTGAAGGTCGGCAGGACCAGGCTGAGGACGGCCAGGGTCGCGACGGTGGCCAGCGCGGCCCCGGAGCCCTCGGCGTTGAAGACGGCGACGCGGTTGCGCAGGGCGCCGACGAACAGGGACAGGCCCACGATGCCGTTGCAGGTGATCATGACGGCGGCGAAGACCGTGTCCCGGGCCAGCGAGGAGGTCTTGTCGCCGCCATCGGCCATCAGGGTGACGATGAGCGCCACTTCGATGACGGTGACGGCCACGGCGAGGACGAGGGAGCCGAAGGGTTCGCCGACGCGGTGGGCGACGACCTCGGCGTGGTGCACGGCCGCCAGCACCGCCCCCGCGAGGCAGAGGGAGACCAGGACGACCGCGAATCCGGGCAGGTCGCGTCCCCAGCTGAAGACGAGCGCGACGAGCGCCACCACGGGGACCACGACGGTCCAGTCGGTCAGGGGTGATCTGCGCGTTGCCGTACTCATATCAGCCAACTTGCCAGATCTATCCCTTCAGTGCGTCGTAACGCGCGCCCCGCAGGCTCTGACGTGGCCTTTCTCACGAGCTCTCCGGGACCGGCGGCGGCCCGGAGACCCCGTCGGCGGACGGCGGCGGCCGAGGTCCGACCTGAGATCGGCCGAAGAGCGGCTGGCCCCTGAGGACCGGTAGCAGATGGAATGCCGTCGATGCCGCCGATCGGGCGGTATGCGCTGTCGCCTCACCCCTCGGCGTCCACCGATGCCGGGGCCGACGACCAGGAGATCCGCTTTGCGCCGCACATCCCGCTTACGCACCGCCCTCCTCGCCCTGACCGCCGCGCTGGCCGCGGCCGCGACCGCCGCCGCACCGGCCGGAGCCGTGCCCGCCACCGGTTCGGCCGCCCCTGGCGCCGCCCCCGCCGCGGCGGCCGCCGTCGGACCGGTGAACGTCCACCTGACCGGTATCGGCGGTGGCCCGCAGAACATCGCGGCCGCCGCCGCCTACGACTCGCTGAGCCGGCAGGCCGCCGAGTTCGGCTTCTCCGGCTCGCAGTGCCGGGTCACCAACGGCCCCGTCTACCAGCAGGTCACGGCGGTCTACTGGCAGGCCATGATCAAGGCCACCTGTAGCGGCGAGCCCGCGGTGAGCGCGCCGACGCGCAGCCTCAACCGCTTGATCGGCCCGAACGGCGAGCACATCAGCACCGTCTGGAACGTGCCGCCGGGCTACACGGTCGAGGGCAGCCTCGGCCAGCTCTACACGAGCCCGCGCGAGGGCACGGTCCCGCTGTACCACTGCGTCGTCCGCAAGGACAACTTCCTCTCGGGCGACGTCAACTGCGAGGGCCAGACCTACGTCTCCCGGCTCGGCTGGTTCCACCCGGGCCAGCCCGCGGACGTGGGGACGCTGCCGCTGATGCGCTGCATGGTCGGCAAGCACCGCGAGTTCTTCGAGTCGAACACCACGAACTGCGAGGGCCAGGCCTCCGGAGGCCAGCTGGGCTGGATCTTCACGGGCTGACCCGGTGCGGGCCGGACGTACGGCACGGCCCGGGCGGTGCCGTACGCCCGGGCCCGGATCCGATCCGTCCCGTCACATCGCGCGCTCGTGGCCCTCCCAGTACGGGTCGCGCAGCCGGCGCTTGTACAGCTTGCCGTTCGGGTCGCGCGGCATCGTCTCGATGAAGTCGACCGTCTTGGGCCGCTTGTACCCGGCGAGCTGCCGTTCGCAGTGGTGCAGGATCTCGGCGGCCAGGGCGTCGCCCGCCACGAACCCCTCGGCCGGTTCGATGACCGCCTTGACCTCCTCGCCCCAGTCCGCGTGCGGGATGCCGAAGGCGGCGGCGTCGGCGACCGCCGGGTGGGTGAGCAGGGCCGACTCGATCTCGGCCGGGTAGATGTTCACCCCGCCCGAGATGATCATGTCGATCTTGCGGTCGCGGAGGAAGAGGTAGCCCTCCTCGTCCAGCAGCCCCAGGTCGCCGACGGTGAAGAAGTCGCCGATGCGGTTCTTCTTCGTCTTGCCCTCGTCCTTGTGGTAGCTGAAGCCGCCGGTGTTCATCTTGATGTAGACGGTGCCGAGTTCACCGGGGGGCAGCCGGTTGCCGTCGTCGTCGAAGACGGCGAGCTCGCTGATCGGCCAGGCCTTGCCGACGGTTCCCGGCTTCTTCAGCCAGTCCTCGGCGGTCGCGAAGGCGCCGCCGCCCTCGCTCGCCGCGTAGTACTCCTCCACGCACCGGCCCCACCAGTCGATCATCGCCCGCTTGACGTGGTCGGGGCAGGGGGCGGCGCCGTGGATGGCGTGCCGCATGGAGGAGACGTCGTACGCGTCCTTGGTCTCCTGCGGGAGGGCGAGCAGCCGGTGGAACTGGGTCGGGACCATGTGGGTGTGGGTGCAGGCGTGCCGGTCGATCAGGCGCAGCATCTCCCGCGGGGTCCACTTGTCCATGAGCACCAGCGGGTGCCCGATGTGCAGGGCCGCGCCCGCGAACTGCAGGACGGCCGTGTGGTAGAGCGGCGAGCAGACCAGGTGGACGTTGCCGTCGAAGGGCCGGATGCCGAAGATGCCGAGGAAGCCTCCGAGGTACGTCTCCTCCGGCAGCTTGCCCGGCAGCGGGCGGCGGATCCCGCGTGGGCGGCCGGTGGTGCCGGAGGTGTAGTTCATGACCCAGCCGAGGGTGCGCTCCCCGGGCACCGTCCCGGGCCGTCCGTCCAGGAGTTCCCCGTACGGGCGGAAGCCGGGGACCGTGCCGACGGCGTAGCGGTGGCTCGCGGGCAGGGCGGCCTCGTCGGCCGCGTCGGTGGCGGCGTCGGCGAAGCGCTCGTGGGCGATGAGGACCTTGGCGCCCGAGTCGGAGACGATCCAGGCGATCTCGGGGCCGACTAGGTGGTGGTTGACGGGGACGAGGTAGAACCCGGCCTGGGAGGCGGCCAGGTAGGCGGTGAGGAACTCGACGCCGTTGGGGAGGACGACGGCGAAGACGTCCCCCTTCTCCAGGCCGGCGGCGCGCAGGCCGTGGACGAGCCGGTTGACGTCGGCGTGCAGCCGGCCGGCGGTCCATTCCTCGCCTTCGGGGGTGACGAGGACGGTCCGCTCCGGGTCGGCGGCGGCCTGCGCCCAGAAGCCGTTGGGGGGCTGGTCGGTCACACTGATCACGCCTCTCGGACTCGGCCGGCGATGCGGTTGACACGGTCGATGGCTCGCTCGAAGCCCGCCGTCAGGTCGTCGAAGACGGCCTGGACGCTGCGCTCTTCGTTCATCCGGCCGACGATCTGGCCGACGGGGGTGCCGAGCAGCGGCTGGACCTCGTACTTCTGGATCCGGGAGACGGCCTCGGCGACGAGCAGGCCCTGCAGGGGCATGGGGAGCGCGCCAGGGCCCTCCGGGTCGTCCCAGGCGTCGGTCCACTCGGTGCGCAGCTGGCGGGCGGGTTTGCCGGTGAGGGCGCGGGAGCGGACGGTGTCGCCGGAGCCCGCGGCGAGCAGCTTCTCGGTGAGGGCGCGGGAGTGGAGGTCGGCCTCGGTGGTGGTGAGCCAGAGGGAGCCGAGCCAGGCGCCCTGGGCGCCGAGCGCGAGCCCGGCGGCGATCTGCTCTCCGCTGCCGATGCCGCCCGCGGCGAGGACCGGGAGCGGGGCGACGGCCTCGGCGATCTCGGGGACCAGGACCATGGTGGCGATGTCCCCGGTGTGGCCGCCGGCCTCGTAGCCCTGGGCGACCACGATGTCGATGCCGGCTTCGGCGTGGCGGCGGGCGTGTTTGGCGCTGCCGGCGAGGGCGGCGACGAGCACGCCGTGGTCGTGGGCGCGCGCGATGACGTCGGCGGGCGGGGAACCCAGGGCGTTCGCCAGGAGTTTGATGGGGTAGTCGAAGGCGACGTCGAGCTGGTTGCGGGCGACCTGCTCCATCCAGCCGGTGATCCGCCAGCCGGAGGCCTCGCCCTCGGCGAGCTCGGGCACGTGGTGCTTGGCGAGGGTGTCGCGGACGAACTGGCGGTGTCCGGCCGGGATCATCGCCTCGATGTCGGCTTCGCTGACGCCGTCGACGGCCTTCTTGGCGGGCATGACGACGTCGAGGCCGTAGGGCTTGCCGTCGGTGTGCGCCTGCATCCAGTCGAGGTCGCGTTTGAGGTCGTCGGGCGCGGTGTAGCGGACCGCGCCGAGTACGCCGAACCCGCCCGCCCGGGTGATGGCGGCGGCGACCGCCGGGAAGGGCGTGAAGCCGAAGATGGCGTGCTCGACTCCCAGTTTCTTGCTCAGCTCCGTCTCCATGGGCCGCAGGATGCCGCAGCCCGGCAGTCGAGGGAAGAGATTTTCTGATGCAGTGTCAGATTCTTTACGGGCCGGTCGGTGCGGAGGGTGGCCACCGGGCGGGCAGATACCCACTAACGTGCGGCGCGGCGGGAGCGACGCCCGCCTCCCGGTGGCGGCCCGGGAGTTCGGGCGCGGGTGTCCGGGGCGCGGGTGTCCGGGGCGCGGGTGTCCGGGGCGCGGGTGTCCGGGGCGGATCCCCGCGGAGCGGCGCGGCAGGCGGACTCGAACAGCGGACAGGAGGGCCGGGCATGGCGGCAGGTACGGGGGCCGACCGGGCGACGGACGAAGCGGAGCGGACCACGGGCGGGCGGGGTCACTCGTCCGGGGCGGCGCCCGGCCTGAGCCGGCGGCGGCTCGGCGCGCGGCTGCTCGCGCTCGGCGGGGTGCTCGTCCTGCACGCGGCGCTGCCCGGCAGCGCGGGCTCGGCGGCCGGCGGTCCGGCCGAGCGCCGCGCGCTCCAGGGCCTGCGCCTGCGGTACGGCTCCGCGCGCCAGGCCGGGCTGCTGGACCGGCACCTGGAAGGGGTGGCGGACGAGGCGCGCCGGTTCCTGGGCCCCTCCCCCGAACATCCCTACTACGCCGGAGCGGTGGTCCTGGCGGGCCGGGGCCGGACCATCGCCCTGCACCGCGCCATGGGCGACGCCGTGCGGTACGCGGACTACGACGGGCGCACCGACCGGGTGCGCGAGTTCCCGGCGGCCGAGCGGATCGCGATGGCCGAGGACACCGTCTTCGACCTGGCCTCCCTCACGAAGCTGTTCACCTCCATCCTGGCCGTGCAGCAGATGGAGCGGGGACGGCTGGAGCTTGAGGCTCCGGTGCGCCGGTACCTGCCGCTCTTCACCGGGGGCGGCAAGGAGGCGATCACGGTCCGCCAGCTGCTCACGCACACCTCGGGGCTGCGCTCGTGGGCGCCCTTCTACCGGGAGTCCACGCACGAGGGACGGCTGCGGCTGCTGTGGTCGGTGCAGCCGCAGGAGACCCCGGGGACCGTCTACCGGTACTCCGACCTCAACCTGATCACCCTCCAGCTGCTCCTGGAACGGATCACCGGCCGCTCTCTGGACGTGCTGCTCCACGACGAGATCACCGCTCCGCTCGGGATGCAGCGCACCCGGTACAACCCGCCGCGCTCCTGGCGCCGGGTCACGGCCGCCACCGAGGTGCAGCGCCCGCCCTGGTCCGGGCTGGACCGCGGGCTGGTGTGGGGCGAGGTGCACGACGAGAACGCGCACGCGCTGGGCGGGGTCGCGGGTCACGCGGGGGTCTTCGGCACGGCCTTCGACCTGGCCGTGCTCGCCCGGGCCCTCCTCGACGGCGGGGTGTACGCGGGCCGGCGGATCCTGCGCGCCGCCTCCGTCGAACTGCTCTTCACCGACTACAACACCTCCTTCCCCGGCGACGACCACGGTCTGGGCTTCGAGCTCTACCAGCACTGGTACATGGGGGCGATGGCGACACCGCACTCGGCCGGCCACACCGGTTTCACCGGCACCTCCCTCGTCCTCGACCCCTCCACCGACTCCTTCCTGATCCTGCTCGGCAACTCGGTGCACCCCGTCCGCACCTGGCGGGCCGGGAGTGCGCCCCGGGTCGCCGTCGGCAACCGCTTCGCCCGCGCCGTCCCGGTCCGCACCAGGCACGGCGGCCCGGCCTGGTTCTCCGGGACCACTCCCGGCGCATCGGGCACCCTGACCCTGCCGCCGCTCACCCCGGCGACGGCCAACGCCCGGCTGCGCTGCGCCGTCTGGTGGGACACCGTGCCCGGCGAGGGCGCCTTGCACCTGGAGGCCTCGCCCGACGGGGAGCACTGGGAGCCGCTGCCGTTCAGCACCCTGCGGTCCACCGGCGGCACCCCCGAAAACCGGCCCCGGGGCTCGGTGGGCGGCTGGTCCGGGCGGATCTGGCACCGGCTGGAGGCCCCCCTCACGGCAGCCTGGGCCGGCCGCGAGGTCCGGCTCCGCTTCCGTCACACCGCGACCGGGCGGTACGTGGGGCGCGGGGTCTACGTGGACCTCGTCCGGGTCGCGGAACCGGCCCGCCTCCTCTTCACCGAGGACCGCCCCGCAGACGCCGCCCGTCTCGAAGCCACCGGCTGGACCAGATCCTCGGACTAAGGGCTGTCCCGTAACTGCGGGAGCGTGAGGGCCAGCCCGGCTTCGCGGACATCAGAGGAAGAGAAGCTCGACGTCTTTCGCGACGCAGAGCCGCAGAACAACCGTCAGCTGTTGGGCCGCGTCGATGTGTGTCCGAGGGACGCCGACCTCATTTCGCCACTGGTCGACGATCGCCTCAAGCCGGGGCAGGAGCGCAGCACATTCAGCGGGCGAGAGCTCGCCTCCACCGTCGTCGGGGCGATCGAGGAGGGGTTCGAGCGAGGTGGAGACATCACTCCAGGGGCGTTCCCCGCCGAAGCCCCACATCCCGTCGAGATCGAACCCTTCGGCTCGCGCCAGCTGCCGCCGGAACGCAGCGAAGCCGCTGTAGGACCAGCCGACGTCGGGACTGCTGGTGTCTCCGTCTCCTGGGAACAGGGTGAGCCCCACGTCGTTCTCCCTCCCTCGGATCGTCGAATAGGCAAAGGATCGGTCGGCACCAGCGACGTCTGCAACTGAGATGATCCGTCTGTGGCTGGTGTGATCACGGCGTCGGAGCCGTCCTGGATACTTCCGTTCGCCGGGCTGAACCCGCGCAACTTCGGCAAGCTCGTGACCGTCCTACGGCGCGAGGGCGCGGACGCGGTCCGCAAGGGCCGACCGTGGAGCCTTCCGCTGGAAGACCGGGCGCTGCTGGTGGCAGCGTACTGGCGCACGAACCTGACGATGCGACAGCTCGCTCCGCTGTTCGGGGTGTCCAAGTCGGCGGCGGACCGCATCATCGACCACCTCGGACCAATGCTCGCGCTTCAGCCGCGCAAGCGGTTCACCAAGGACACCGTGCTCATCGTGGACGGCACCCTGGTCCCCACCCGCGACCACTCCGTCGCCGAGAAGTCGAAGAACTACCGCTACTCAACCAACCACCAGGTCGTCATCGACGCCGACACCCGACTCGTCGTCGTGGTCGGCCGACCGCTCGCCGGCAACCGCAACGACTGCAAGGCATGGGAGGAGTCCGGAGCCAAGGCCGCCGTCGGCAAGACCCTCACGATCGCCGACGGCGGCTACCCGGGCACCGGCCTCGTCATCCCGCACCGCCGGGAGCGCGGCCAGACCGAGCTCCCGGACTGGAAAGAGGAACACAACAAGTCTCACAAGCAGGTCCGCGCCCGCGTCGAGCACGTCTTCGCCCGGATGAAGACCTGGAAGATCCTCCGCGACTGCCGCCTGAAAGGCGACGGCGTCCACCACGCCATCCTCGGCATCGCCCGGATGCACAACCTCGCCCTCGCCGGATAGATCAGCGGCTCATACGGCGGCCAGCCCTGCCCAGGGCGATCTGGAGATCATTTACGGGACAACCCTTAGGGATTAAGCGCCCGAATTTCCACAGCCGCACCCAAGTGAAGCCCAGTCGTGACGCTCCAGCTCGATAATGGACGCCCTCACTTTCCCCCCCCACATCCAAGAGCCAGCAGGATCATACCGAACACCCGAGACGAAATTATCAGGCCCGCAACTCCCCTGACACCTGGCCTCCGAGCCCCGCCTCCGCAGACCGGTGTAGGGCCCCACCAGAACATCGTCTGGTGGGGCCCTACACCTGTTTTCAGCAGCGCGCGGTATTCGGTTAGCGGCAGTCCGGGAGGAACCCATCGCTTTACGGCTCTCAATGCGAGCCGTAAAGCGACAAATCCTTTCTCAGGCAATCGGATTTCTGTTGGGGTCCAGCACGTTCACGCTTTCCGCATCCAGCATGGATTCAAATTCGTCAAGGGTCTCACGCTTGACGAAATCGGCCTCACTCTTGTGGATCGGAAGCAGCCACAAGAATCGCGCATCCCCCGCCTCTTTCGGAGCCCATTCAAGTTCAGGACCGTAGGGGTAGGGCAGGCTCACCAAGAGATGATCCGTGCGCGAATCTGGCATCCAGGGGCGGCCAATATTGATCACCGATCCCACATCCAGCCGATGAGCCTCAAACGAGTGATAGTGACTCACCATCGCCAGCGTTTCTGAGTGAATGCCAGCGGCCACGGGGGACATGACGAAGAACTCAATTCCACTGCCTGCGGATCCGTGTACAGAGGACCCCACTGTCACATAAACCCAGGCCTCACCATCACGCTGGGGGTAGACCCGGTAGGTGGCGAAATGCGGAACTCGCTCCAGGATCGGCCCGCGATCCCAGGGGGCGGATTCCACAATATGGCCATCCCAGAATCTCCGAACGTGCCGCTCAAGAGCCGACAATCGTTCGCCTTCTTCGGCCATAGCCCCAGATTCCTTTTGATTGCCTTGGAGACCTTCGCCATTTCGGCCCCCTGCGATCGCTGGCAAACCTCACATACAGCCCCGTTGATGCCGTCATTCTTTGCGTAGGCTCTTCGCTCCGCGTTCGTCATTTCTGACCCTCCACCACGGTAGTAGTAGTGAAGAACCAGCGGCGGGTCGTGCTCGGGAACTGGGGCGTCGGTTGCCCCTCACCCGCCGCTCGCGCCGCACGTCCGCCAGGGCCATTTGTCTGAGAGCCGCCATAGTGCGTAGCGCGACTGTAGGGCGCTGTGGCCGTGACCGGGTTCTCTAGGTCACTCGCAACCCCGCTGGAATCCACTTCGAACCTGGCGCCGCCACAGTTGTGAACCAGGACCGGCGTGGCCCCCGCCAGCACATAGTACGTGTGCTGGCAGCCCCTCCTCTAGCTGCGTTTATGCATGTGGGAACGGGTTTGGCGGTCCGCCGGAGTCCGTGGTTGTGCGCCTGGATCCGTGGTCGTTGCCGTCGCTACTGCCGTCAGGAGCCGGGGTTCTCTTGCGGGGTGGGGATCGCCACGTGGCAAGCCCCGCCGTGCGGGACCTGCTCCACCTCGTCAACCACCCCGACTTCGAGCGCGCACACCAGCAGATCGAACGCCTCGGCGGCTGCACCGAACCCGTACGCCTGACCGGTAACACCACCTCCGTCGACACCACGACTGGTGAGGTGCTGCGCTCCTACACCACGACCGACGAGCCGACGGGCAGCATGCACACCGCGTGTGGCAACCGGCGCTCCTCGCGCTGCCCGGCCTGCTCCCGCATCTATGCCGCCGACACCTACCACCTCATCCGCGCCGGCCTGACCGGCGGCAAGACCGTCCCCGACACCGTCCGCACCCACCCCCGCGTCTTCGCCACCCTCACAGCCCCCTCCTTCGGCCCCGTCCACAACCGCCCCACCACCCCGGGCGGCGATGTCCGGCCCTGCCGCTGCCGCAAGTTCCACGAACCCACGGACACCCTCCTGGGAACGCCGCTGAACCCGGTGACGTACGACTACGCGGGCGCGGTCCTGTTCAACGCCCACGCCTCCGCACTGTGGGCCCGCTTCACCACCTACCTGCGCCGTGAGATCGCCGCCCGACTCGGCATGACCCAGAAAGCCGCCCGCGCCGTCCTGCGCGTCTCCTTCGCCAAGGTCGCCGAGTACCAGAAGCGCGGCCTGGTCCACTTCCACGCCGTCATCCGGCTCGACGGCCCCGACGGCCCCGACGGCAATACCCAGCCCCCACCCTCGTACGCCACCGTCGCCGTGCTCGCCGACGCCATCCGGGCCGCCGCCTCACGGGCCCGGGTCACGATCGAGTCGGACGCGGTCGGGGAACGTGAACTCGTCTGGGGCGAACAGCTCGACGTACGCGAGATCGCAGCCTTCGGCACCGACGCCGAATTCACCGACCAGGCCGTGGCTGCCTACGTGGCCAAGTACGCCACCAAGTCCGCCGACGCCTCTGGCACTCTCGACCGCGCCCTGTTCTGCCGCCCCTGCCAGGGACGCGGCGCAACCCTCCTGCCCCACGGGACCCCGCTCCCATGCACTGCCTGCGGCGGCACCGGACAGGCCCGGCCCATGCCCCGGCTCGCGGTCGCCCGTCACGTACGGCAGATGATCCGCACGTGTTGGGAGCTGGGCAAGCTGGCGGAGTTCGCACACCTGAAGCTCTGGAAGTGGGCGCACATGCTCGGCTTCCGCGGCCACTTCTCCACCAAGTCCCGCTGCTACTCCGTCACCCTCGGCGCGCTGCGCGACGCCCGCCGCGCCTGGCGCACCGACCAGGCCCGCGCCCAAGCCGGGCTGCCCGAGCCTGACCCGGGGACAACCCTCGTCGTCGGCCACTGGGCCTACCAGGGCTCGGGCTACAGCCCCGGCGCCGGACTCCTCGCTGCCACTGTCTGGCACCGCAGGCAACTGGAATGGCAGTTCGTAGCGGAAGGGGGCTGTTGATGACGTCGTACCAGCCCTCCGCGTCCCATCAGGGGCCGATTACGTCGCAGGAGCTGCTGACGGTCCCCCAGGTCATGGCGCGTCTCCAGCTCGGACGTTCCGCCGTCTACGACCTGCTCCGGACACGGCAGCTCGCCTCGATCACACTCGGCCGCGCCCGCCGCATCCCCACCCGCGCGCTCACCGACTTCATCCGCACCCGCCTCGACCAGGAAGCCGCCTGATGACCACGCCCCGCGACCCCAGCCCCTCCCGCCGCATCCGCGCCAACGGCGACGGCACCGTCTACCAGCGCAAAGACGGACGCTGGGAAGCCGCCGGCTACGTCCTCGCCCCCGGCAACACCCGCAAGCGCATCCGTGTCTACGGCACCACCCGCAAGGAAGCCCTCACCAAGCTCACCGAGAAGATCGCCGCCAGCAACCGCGGCCTCCCCGTGCCCTCTGCTCAGGACAGTCTGGCTGCGTACCTGACGTACTGGCTGGAGAACGTCGCCGTCCACCACCTGCGCGAGAACACCCACACCCGCTACACCGCCTGCGTCGACCAGTACCTTGTTCCCGGCCTGGGCAAGAAGAAGCTCGCCAAGCTGTCTGCCAAGGACGTCCGCACCTGGCTCAACCAGCTCCGCACTACCTGCCAGTGCTGCACGCGCGGCATCGATGCGGGCCGTGATGAGGCCCGATGCTGCGCCGTCCGAGCGTGCTGCTCCAAGCGGCTGTCTCCGCTGACGCTGACCTACATCCACTCCGTCCTCAAGTCCGCCCTGGAGCACGCCGTGCGAGAGGAGGAGATCCCGCGCAACGTCGCCCGCAACGTCCGCACCGGCGCACCCTGACCCCGACGCTTCGAACCCCTCACCGCCACCGAAGCCCGCCAGCTCCTCACCGCCGCACAGGGGCACCGGCTGCACACCCTGTTCGAGCTCGCCCTCCACACCGGACTCCGCAAGGGCGAACTCCTCGGACTTCGCTGGGAAGACCTCGACCTCGACGCGGGCACCGCCGCAATCCGCCGAACCTTGCAACGCACCAACGCAGGCGGGCTCACCACGCTACCCACCAAGACGCGGGCCTCCGAGCGCCGAATCGCCCTTCCCGCCCGCTGCGTCCAGTCGCTGAAACTCCACCACGAACAGCAGCAGCGCGAGCGCGAGGTAGCAGGCACCACGTGGCAGCACAACGGGCACGTATTCACCACCGCGCAAGGCAGAACGATCGACCCCACCAACCTCACCCGCACCTTCACCACGCTCCTCCGCAAGGCCGGCCTCCGCCGCATCCGCTTCCACGACCTCCGCCATTCGACCGCCACTCTGCTCCTGGAGCAGGGGGTCGAACTCATCGTGATCAAGGAACTCCTCGGCCACGCCCACATCGGCGTCACCGCCACCGTCTACGCCCACGTCCGGCTCCGCCTCCAGCACGATGCAATCGACCTCCTCGGCCGCGCCCTCGACCACCCCTGACACACGGCACGGCAACGACGGCGAACACCCAATGGTGTTCGCCGCCGTTGCCGTCAACTACTGCCGTCAGACACCACTGAAGCCCCATCAGTCACACCGATGGGGCTTCAGATTTGCTGTCATAACCAAGTGGAGCCGCTAGGTGTCAGCCCTACGCGTCGCCCATCAACCCGTCAGCAATGCGACGAGCCGTGTCATCCGCGACTTCACTCC
Organism: Streptomyces sp. IBSNAI002; assembly: GCF_052244475.1. Classification (NCBI taxonomy): domain Bacteria; kingdom Bacillati; phylum Actinomycetota; class Actinomycetes; order Kitasatosporales; family Streptomycetaceae; genus Streptomyces; species Streptomyces sp. IBSNAI002. Next base: position 895,171 of record NZ_JBQPXG010000002.1, read on the forward strand.
ACACCACCAAGCCCATGGAATCAAATTCCTCCAAGAGTGCCTTCCGAATCTCTTCCATCGAGCGTCCACCATGGGTCCGACGGACATTCGCAACAGCGCGTTCAAATTTCTTCAAGTGCTCTTGAACGATCGGAATGTCCTTGTCGTACTCTGCGGGGTCCACCACTCGCACGTCACCGCCAATCATTCTCGCGGCCATCCACTACGACTATAGGTTCCTGCGATAGACCTGCTGCAAGTGTGACATCGCTTCTGGGCCGAAGATGTGCTCAAGCCTCCCGCTCACCTCATCGGTGACCCGGGTCGTTATATGCCCCTCTGCGGTCAATCGATCGTACGTGCATTTACACATACGGAAGATGAGAATCGCCGGGCGATCACCGGTAGCCGTACGGCTACCGCCAAACGTGGCAGCGGCGCTCAGGGTATCCGAGTCGCCAGGGCTCACCCGATAAGTGAACAGGTTGCCGGGCTGCCCCACACCCCCACCGCGGGAATTCCCACGGGCCGCATCGCCGCTCAATCCATTGGCCTCGATGTTATCGGCATGAGTTGAGCTCGTCCCATGCACGAAGTCCATAGATTCGTTGCAATTGTGAACGAGTACTGGGGTGGCCCCCGCCAGCACATAGTACGTGTGGAAGTCGTCGACGGTGAGGTTGTGCGTGGTGACCGCGTACGGGTAGTTGCGCGTGGTCTGGACGGTGAGGGTGGTGCCGTTCGGCTGGCGGAGTTGTTCGCCGATCGTGAGGTCGCCGGCGTCGATCCACTGGTGGCGGGTCTCGCTCCAGTAGGGGTGGTGGGAGGTGGAGGTGATCGCTACGGGCGGGCCGCGGGGGCTCGCGTCGTCGGTGAGGGTGAGGTCGGTGAATTCCTTGTCGTCGGGGGTGGTGATGGTGGCGGTGACCTGCTTCGGGCGGGTATCGCCGGTCTGTGGGTCGGTGGCCATCACGGTGTCGCCGCCCTGGACGTCCTCGATGGCCTTGGTGCTGCCGTCGGCCATCTGGACCTTGGTGCCCGTGGGGAAGCTGTTGGTCTTTACGTCGCAGCTTCCGGAGCTGCTGCTCCTGGAGTCGGAGCCGCTGCCCTTCGCTTCCGCGTCGGCGTCGCCCTTGCCTGCTTTGGACTCTGTGCCGGCGCTGTCGCTGGCTGACTCCTTTGACGCTTTCGCGTCGCCTGACTTGGACGCCTTCGATGCCGCTTCGGCTGCTTCGGAGTCTGCCTTCTTGGCCTTGGTGAAGGCCTCCATCGCCTGGGAGGCTCTGCGTTCGGCGGCGTTGAGGGCGTCGTAGTCTTGTTGATCTCTTTGTAGATCTTGAAGGCCTTGATGCCGATCTTGATGGCCTTGAAGAGCTTGCCCCAGGGGACGGAGTTGAGGGCCGTGTTGATGCAGGCCATCACGTCGCCCTTGGTGAAGCAGTCACGGGCGTCGTTGTAGCCGATCAGGTCCATGACCAGGTCGACAACCGCGTGCTTCAGCTCGTCGCGCTTCTTCTTGAGCTTGGTGACCTCGTTGTTGGCGCTGTTCAGCTCATCCCCGGGAGACGGGGTGCTGGTCTCCTTGTGGCTCGGCATGGTCTGGGTCTTGACGTAGGAAGAGCCGCCGCATTCGCCCTGCTCGCACTTGTACGCCAGCCCGCTGGGGTCCGACTTGTTGAACGGGTCGTTGTTGGAGTAGGCGTACGCGTTCCACTGCTGCGGGTCGCCCGCGTCGATGATGGGGTCGGGGCTGATGAAGCGGCCCGTGGTGGGGTCGTATTCGCGGGCGCCGAGGAGGGTGAAGCCCGTGGCTTGTTCCTTGGTGCCGCCGACGAAGCCCTTGTCACCGGCCCAGGTGCCCGGTGCGGGCTGGGTGCCGCGTTCGTTGCCGAACGGGTCGGCGGGGCGGCGGACCTGGGCCAGGTCGGTGGCGTTGAACTGGACGCCGTTGGTGCCGTGGTGGTCCGAGGACTGGTAGGCGAGGTTGGAGGCGCCGGCGGTGGTGGTGCGGGTGATGGACAGGCCGCCGGGGGCGCCGTAGGTGCGGACGTTGGAGACCTTGCCGGTGGCGGCGTCCAGGGTGATCTGGTCGGTGCCGAGGTTCAGCGTGGTCTTGCCGGGGTCGCGGCGGATGAGCTGGTTGCCGCCGGTGCCGTAGAGGTAGCTGGTGCCGGCGCTCTCGCCGGTGCCGATCACCTTGTCGAGCTTGCCCTGGTCGTTCCAGGTGAGGGTCTTGGTGCCGGGGGTGCTGGTGATGGAGGTGGTGTTGCCGGTGGCGTCGTAGGTGTACGAGGTCACCTTGGGGCTGGTGCCACCGGTGGTTTCGGTGGACTTCATCAGGGCGTGCGGGCCGCCCGTTCCGGTGCCGGTGTTGGGGCCGGCGGCGAAGGTCTGGGTGACCGTCGTGTCCTTGGCGGTGTTGCCGGTGACGTCCTTCTTGACCAGCTTGGTGCGGTTGCCGATCTTGTCGTACTCGTACTGCTGCCAGTACGGGGCCGACCCGCCCACGCTCGGCTTGCCGGTGCCGTCGACCGCGGGGCCGGTGGCGTTGGCGCAGCCGCCGATGCCCCGGACGCTGGGCTGCGCGGCCGTGGTGGTGGCGCCGGTGTCGGTCCAGGCCTGGGTGAGGCGGCCCAGGTAGTCACTGGTGAAGCACTGCAGGTCGCGGGCGGTGCCGTCCTGCGTGTTGCTGATCGAGGTCAGCTGGCCGGCACGGTTGTAGGTGTAGTCGACGACATCGACGCTGGCCCGCGTCGCGGTCTGCTTGTCCAGGGTGGAACGGACGGGCCGGCCGGTCGCCAGGTCGTAGTCGACCGTGGAGACGATCTGCTTGCCGGTGTCGCCGATGGTGGTGCGGATGGCCCGGCCGTACGGGTCGTAGCGCATGTCGACGACGTACGGGGTGATCTGCGAGTTGATGGTGCTGTCGAGGGAGGTGAAGCTGCCGGCGATGTTGCTGCCGTAGGTGAGCGTCTCCGCGGCGAGTCCGGCGGCCGTGATGGCCGGCAGCTCGGTGGTCTTCAGCTGGCCGTACTTGTCGTAGGTGTTCTTGGTTTCGTAGGTGCCGGCGAGCTGCTTCTCGGAGGCGGGGATGGTGACCTTGGTGCCCAGGGGGCGGTAGCCGTTGTCGTAGCCGGTGATCTCGGAGACGTAGGCGTTGCCGGAGGCGCCGCCGGTGAAGCGGGTGGTGGTGGCCGGCTTGCCGAGGGCACCGGGCTTGGTGTCGTAGGTGAAGGCTCCGACCTGCTTGGCCGGGTCGACGGCCGTGCCCTCGTAGGTGCCGGTGGTGCGGCCGAGGAGGTCGGTGACGGTGGTGGCGCTCTTGCCTCGGGCGTCGGTGGCGGTGACGAGGTTCTTGCTGTCGTCGTAGACCGTCGTGGCGGTGCCCGAGTCCGGGTCGGTGGTCTTGACCGTGCGGCCGAGGAGGTCGTAGGCGAAGGTCCACTCGTTGCCCGCGGAGTCCTTGCGGCGCAGCTCCTGGCCCTGCGTGTTCGACTCGTACGTCGTCTCGTCGTAGTCGGTGCCGGTGGGGGTGTTGGTCTTGTACTGGCGCAGGAGGGAGGTGGTGCCGTTGGTGACGGTGGCCGTGGCGTAGCCGCCGGCCGGCGGGGTGGTGCGGACCTCGTCGGCGCCCGGGTATTCGGTCTTGGAACGCCACTGCTCGATGCCGAAGGACTGGAAGACGGAGGCGGTGGGGCGGCCGAGGCCGTCGAAGACCGAGACGGTCTGCGCGGGGATGTGGTTGTCGGGGGTGACTCCGCCGTTGGGCAGGAACAGGGCGCCGCCGGGGGCGGCCTGGTCGTTGTAGTACGGGGCGCTGGTCTTGACCTGCCAGCCGTGCGAGTCGAAGAGCGCGTCGGTGACCATGCGGCCGTAGGCGCCGGACGGCGTGTGGGCCTGCGTCTGGCGGATACGGCCCAGGCCGTCGTAGATGGTGTAGCTGGAGATGTACGAGTCGTCGTTCATCAGCGTCTGGCTCAGAACGGTCGTCGGCGCGTTGGCGCCGTTCATGCTGTACGAGAACTTGCGGACCGGCAGGTCGTTGGCGGCCTTGTTCTGGCCGGGCTGCCAGACGGCGGTGACGCGGCCGAGGGCGTCGTAGGTCTGTTCGGCGACGTGGCCGTTCTCGTCGACCGTCTTCAGCGGCATCGCGCGGCCGGTGTCGAGGATGGTGGTGGTCTTCCAGCCCAGCGGGTTGGTGTGGATGACCTCGTAGGGCAGGGCGTTGGGCAGGGCCTTGTACTCGGTCTTGGTGACCGCGCCGTCCGGGTGGGCGGCGTCCTTGCGGACCTTGTTGGTGGTGGTGCTGACGCGGCCGTGGACGTCGTAGGTGGAGGTGACGTTGAGGCGGTAGACCGGGTTGCCCGCTCCGTCGTACTTCTCCAGGACCTCGGTGCCGGTCTGGTCCGCGGTGGTGCCGGCCTGGCCCAGGGGCTTGCCGTCGAAGTAGGCGCGGGTGTCGCCGACCGTGTTCGCCGCGTTCGGCGTCTGGGCGCAGCCCCCCGTTCCCTTGAGGACCAGGGTGCGGGAGGCCAGCTGGGTGAGCGCTCCGCCGGGGCCGTCGGCGTAGGTGAAGGTGGTGCACAGACGCTGGTCGGGACGGGACAGTTCACTCTTGTCGTCGACCTGGAGCGGCCGGGAGAAGGGGGTCTTGTCGTAGGTGGAGGTGCGCTCGCTGGTGCGCCAGGTGCCGTCGGCGAGCTTGGCGCGGCTGGTGACCTTGTCCGTGTTCATCACCCAGGCGGTGATGGCGGGCATGCCGCCGGACTGGGCGCGGGTGGCAGTGGCCTTCTCGCCGAGGAGGGGGTTGGAGACCTCGTCGGCGATGACGGTGCCGCCGTCTCGGTCGAAGGTCTGGGTCTGGCGGACGAAACCGGAGAACTGTTCCTGGTCCTTGATGGTGCCGCCGTGCGCGTCGGGGACGTTCACGGTGCGCTTGCTGCCGTTGGCGAGGACGTCGCCGTCCATGCCGCGGAGGAAAGTGGTGACCGATTTGGTGCGCGGGGCTTCGGCGCTGTTGCCGTTTCCGGTGCGGGTGGTGACGGTGGCGTAGCCGCGGAACTGGTCCCAGGTGCGGGTCTTGGGGTCGGTGAACTCGGAGTCGTTGCGGTGCCAGGCGATGCCGCCGCCGTACTCGTAGTCCGTGACGACGCTGACCTGGCCGCCGACCTTGTCCTGCTGGGTGACGGACTGGACGACGATCTTGTGGAACCAGTCGTCGACCGGGTCCGGGAAGGACTGGCCCGGCAGGTACCACTTGACCGGCATGCAGGCCATCGTGTTGCTGTCCGCGGCCGCGGGCATGGTGCCCTTGACACGCGAGCACTCAGGCGCCTTGTAGACGACGTTGATCTGGCCACCGGTCTCGGTGTTGATCGTCTGGATGCGCGGCCGGTTGAACCGCGACGCTCCCGCGTCGGTGCCGTTGGGACGCTTGACCACGCCGTCGACCCGGTTGGGGATCTGCAGGGGCGTGAAGGAGACCGCCGGGACGGTCTGCTTGGTCCGGGCGTTGAGTGCGGTGCGCTGGATGGACTCGAGCCACATGGTCGGCGCGGTGCCGTCACCCGAGGGCTCGAAACGCTGCTTGAGCGCGTAGGAGTCGATGTTGCGGTAGCCGCCGGTGCCCAGGACCTCGGTGTCGATGGCCGTCATGCGCTTGGTGGAGAAGTAGGTGGGCGACAGGTTCAGGCACTGCCCGGTGGCCGCGCACTCCTGGTCGACCGGGGTGTCGCCCCAGGCGGTGGGGTTGGACTTGCGCTTGGTCGCGTCACAGGACGCGCCCGTCTCGAAGCAGCGGTCGGCCGTGCGCAGCCAGATCTGGGCGGCGGTGTTGGCCTTGCCCTTGGCGGTGATCTGGTCGGGCAGGCGCTGGCCGTAGCCGATCCAGGTCGGGTAGGAGGCGCGCTGGTAGAGCGTCGGGGAGCCGTTGCCGTTGTTCTGGCCGCCTCCGCGCCCGTAGTAGTTGTCCTCCTGCTCGTAGCGGTAGGAGATCAGGTTCTGGTGCGGGTCGACGACGTAGTCGAGGTTCCACTGCCAGCCCAGCTGCTGCCAGGTGCCGTTGGCGGGGGTGTCCGCGCCCAGGCACTTGTCCTGGCCGCTGTTGAAGTACACCGGGACGGTGGAGACGGACTTGGCCTCGGGGTCGGTGCCGTCGCCGCCGGGCAGGCGGTTGGAGCCGAAGTAGTACTGCGTACCGTCGGTCGTGGTGACCTTGAACCCCTCGCCCTTCCAGGCCGCGTTCCGCTGGCCGGTCAGGCGCTCGATCTTCGTACCGTCATCGCCCTGCAGGCGGTACACGCAGGTGGCGTCGTCGCGGACGATCTGCCCGGCGTGGCCGGCCAGGGACAGGGACAGGATGTCCCCCGCCCAGCACTCGTCACCCGACTCCGCGATACCCGCGTCCTTGCAGCCCTTGTACGAGCGGGAGATCGAGCCCGGATGCCAGTCCCATCCTTCGCCAATGAGTCCGGACTGGGCGTTCGTGGACGCGGTACGGCCGTCGATGGAGGCGGAGTCGTAGCCGAGTACGACGCTCGGCGCCGCCCCGGCGATGGCCGAGGGCACCTCGGCCGTGTAGCCGTACGTGAAGTTCGCCGCGTTCGCCCCGGCCTGCCAGGAGGCGGATGGCAGCAGGGGCGTGGCGGAGTAGTCGCCCAGGTTGCTGGACGGGCCCGGCTCCACTCCCAGTGCGATGCCGTCCGCGGCCAGCACCTGCGGGGTCTGCTCGGCAGCGGTCTGCGCGTCGGGCTTCGGCATCAGTACGGAAGCCGCGGCTGCTGCCTTCTTCGACACCTCTACCTCTGCCACCAGGCGGCCGGAGGCATCGCGGTGTGAGGCGACCGGTGTGCGGCTGGTGCAGCCGGGCGCGCCCGGAGTGGTCAGGGCGCACGTGGGCAGCTGTACCAGCCGGGCGCGGGCCGCCCAGTTCGCGCTGCCGTTCTTGGCCCATGCCGAAACGTCGAGACCGACCTGGACCTTGCCGGCAGCCGCAGCCCCCGCTGCTCCGGTGAGAGCGATGAGTGCACCGTTCACCCCGGCGGCCTGGGTCTTGGCCTTGTCCTTCACCTCGACCTTGAGGCTGCCGGGCTCGACACCCGCGACCGACGACTTTGCGCCATTCGCAGGCGCGATCCAGACAGGCAGCGCACCGGCCTGAACTGACGCTGCGCCAGTGTCAGTTCGCGCCGCGCTCGCATCACCCACTGCAACGTTCGCCGCGCCCGAGGGGAGCTTCCCGTTCGATTCGGGAGTCCACTTGTCGCCCTTCGATGCCTGGCCCTTCGCGGGCTTGGCATCCGAGCCCTTGACCGCCTTGGCGCCCGGAAGCGAAGTATTGGGTGGCGCCCACACCTTGGGCGGTTTATCGGCCGCCGTGACCAGGGGTACCCCCAGTCCGGAGAAGAGCACCGCAAGCACCGAGACGATCGCGACACGCGAACGCACAGTGCGCGAGCGCACGAAAACGCGACTTCGACGAGACAACCGGATCCCCCCACAGGACACGTACACACGAAGACCAGGCGAAGACGGCCCAGGTCAAGCGCACCCTACGTACAGTTCGTTCGATTTTTCATCGGAGCCTCAGATTCCGCTCCAGTGACTCACATCACCTACGGTGCGGGTTGGGTGATCACCCTTCAAAACGGGCGTCGACGCCCAACAAACTGTTGACAGGATTGCAGGCGTGAAGGAATTGTGCGGCTGACTTCTGTCCGTCTCGCAGCTCAGGGGGGACACCTAACGTGAGACTGCCTTTCCTTCCCGCGCGGAAACCGAGATCGAGTGGCCGCAGGCCTCGGTCATCGGGCATCGCTCTGCTCCCGATCGCCGGTGCGGCTGCTCTCTCGCTCGGTGCCGGCCTGATCGTCGCGCCGCCCGCCTCCGCCGAGGACTCCCGCGGCCACGGCCCGGCCAACAACACCTGGCCGGCCCCCACTCCCCGGCCGCCCTCTCCTGAGTCCGCCGCGATCGACACTGCGAAGGCCCATGCCAAGAGCAGCGGCAAGCCGGTCGTCATCAACCACCTGACGACCGCCACCTCGCAGACCTTCGCCACTCCGCGCGGCACGCTCTCCACGGACAGCACCCCGGTGCCGGAGCGGGTCAAGAACTCCTCCGGAACCTGGCAGGCGGTCGATGCGGCGCTCCGCACCAACGCCGACGGCACCGTGAGCCCGGCGGCGGTCCCCTCGAAGCTCACCCTCTCCGGCGGCGGTACCGGCCCGATGGCCACCATGACCACCGCCGACGGCAAGAAGCTGGCTCTCAAAGCGCCCTTCCCGCTCCCCAAGCCCGCGCTCAACGGCGACAGCGCCCTGTACTCCTCCGTCCTGCCCGGCGTGGACCTCGAGCTCAGCGCCAACACGCTCGGCGGCTGGCGCCAGGTGCTCATCGTGCGAACAGCCGAAGCCGCGGCCAACCCCGCTCTCAAGAAGCTCCAACTCACCGTCGAGACCGACGGACTCACCGTCAGCGCAGACAGCGCCGGCAACCTCAAGGCCGCCGACGGCCAGGGCAAGACCCGCTTCTCCGCCCCGACCCCACTCATGTGGGACTCGGGCACTGCTACGCCCCCCGCCCCCTCGAAGTTCGCAGGCGCCCTCGCCAAGCAGTCGGCTGAGGCCACGGACATCTCCATCCCCTCGAGCACCGACGGCCCCGGCAGCGACGCCGTGGTGAAGAAGATCGGCACAACCGTCGACGCCCAGGGCATCCAGATCGTCCCCGACGCCGCTCTGCTGGGGCAGGGCACAGGACCTTGGTACATCGATCCGGGCTGGAACCCGACCATCGACAACGCCAACCAGGCCTGGGCCCAGGTCCAGGAGGCCTACGAGGACACCAACGGGTACAACGGAACGCAGTACGGGCAGGACAAGCCGGCCACCGGCTACTGCGGATACAAGTTCGGCAATCCGCCCTGCGAAGGCGTCGGCCGTACCCGCGCCTACTTCCAGATCGGCCTCGACTCCCGGCTCCACGAGGCCGAGGTCATCAACGCGACGTTTCACGCGACCGTCGTCTCGTCCTCCAGCCCGAGCACCGTCACCCCGATGGGCCTGTACTCCACCGGCTACATCGGCAACCCGACCAGCTGGCGCCAGCAGCCCTGTGCCAACAACGCACACATGGGCGCCAGCTGCAGCAAGGTCGCCGGCACCAACATGTCCGGATCCGGCGACATCCAGTTCGACGTCAAGAACCTGGTGAAGACCGCGGTCGCCAACAAGTGGCCCACCATCACCCTCGGCCTGGCCCCGGACAACGAGTACGAGAAGCTCTACCGCCAGCGCTTCAACAACACCCCGCACATCGTCGTCGAGTACGACATCACCCCCACCGTCTGGTGGCCCCGCACCAGCCCCACCCCCGGCTTCGCCGACACGGCCTCCTACGCCGAATGCCGCACCCCCGGCACCGCCAACCCCTGGGACAACCCCGGCTGGGTCGGCGCCAACAACAACATCACCCTCACCACCTCCACCTACTCGGCCACCGGCCAGCAGCTCTACACGGGGTTCCAGTACTGGGACGATGACGACGGCGGCAAGACCATGTACGCCGACGCCGGCTGGAACAGCAGCTACGGCGCCGTCACCGTCGACATCGGCGGCCTCACCGACGGCCACCAGTACGGCTGGCAGGCCCGCGCCACCGACGGCACGCTCACCAGCAGCCCCACCGAGATGTGCTTCTTCCGCGTCGACCGCACCCCGCCGACCGCCACCGTCACCTCCACCGACTTCCCCGCCTCCGGCACCCTCGGGGCCCACCCCAAGTACGCCGGCGAACTAGGCACCTTCACCCTCACAGGTGCCGACCCCGCCCCCGTGGGCGGCGGCCGCAGCTCCGGCCTCGCCTGCGCCCGGTGGACCACCGACCCCGTCAAGGCCGCCGCCACCGGCTGGAAGTGCACCGACTCCGGGCCGGGCATCGTCAAGCTGACCGGCGGCAAGGCCAACGTCAGCATCCAGGCGCCGCACTGGGGCACCAACTTCGTGTACCTGCAGACCCAGGACAACGCGGGCAACATGTCCCAGCCCTTCGTCTACAGCTACTACGCCCCCTCCAACCCGGACGCGGGTACGGCCGTCTTCGGTGACATCACCGGCGACAACAAGCCCGACATCCTGCTGCCCGACACGGCGGGCGACCTGCGCAAGATCGGCGGCGGTGAAGACCCGTACGGCGCGCCGCGCGCCAAGATGGTCACCGCGGTCGGAAATTCCGGCAACTGGAACGGCATTCAGATCAGTCACCGCGGCAGCCTCGGCCGCAAGACGGTCGACGACCTCTTCGCCCATCAATCCGGCAGCCCCAACCTGTACGTCTACCCGAACGACGGGAATGGCGGTTGGTTCGACGGGCAGGCGTCCAGCAAGATCGACAAGCCCACCGGCTGCGTCAAGTCCGACAAGACCACGGTCATCCCCTGCGCCACCTACGGTTTCGGCACTGACTGGACCAAGGTGACCCAGATCGCGGCGTTCGGCGGGGTGGCGGGCGAGTCCGGCGGGACCCTCCCCCAGACATCCCTACTGTTCGTCGAGAACGGACGGCTCTGGCTCGCCACCGCCGGCACCAACGGCCAGCTGGCTCCGCAGGCGATCCTGCTCTCCGGGAACGACACCAAGTGGGACGGCTACGAGCTGATCGCACCCGGCCGCGCCCAGGGCACGGCCTACCCCACGCTGTGGGCCCGCTCCAAGACGGACGGCGGCACCCTGCACGCCTTCACCGTCAAGAGCGCCACCGACCTCACCGGGTTCACCGACCCAGCCGCAGGACTGATCGCGGGCAAGGTCGACCCGAAGATCTACCCCCGCGTCGGCTCCAACGGCGACATCAGCGGCGACAAAATTCCAGATATGTGGGCGGTAAACACCCACCAGCAACTCGTCTCCTTCTCCGGCATCGGAACCCCTCTCGACGGCTCGAATTCCCACCCCACTGTCACTGGTGTCGACACCTCCTCCGTCGGCTTTGCGGACCTGAACCGGCCAGCCGCCCAATGGGGTCTCACCGGCCTTGCGGTCGGCAAGGCCCGCGACGAGATCGGCTTCGAAGCCGTCACGGCGCCCGCTGGCAACAACCCCGCGACTCCCGCAGGCATCACCTTCGCTCAGGAAGCGATCGGCGGCAGCGCCACCACCTACGCAGCGTTCAACGGCAAGGCCTCCAGCATCACCAGCAACACCAAGGCCGTCGACACCACCAAGAGCTTCACCATCAGCGCCTGGGCCAAGGCCGACACGGCCGAGGGTGGTGTCGTCGTCAGCCAGGACGGAACTCGGAGCAGCGCGTTCTACCTCTTCGCCGACCCGAACGGCCAGGCGTGGCGGTTCGCGATCGCCCGCGGTGACGTCGACGGCCTCGACTACGACTGGACCGACCTCGCGGAGAACAGCACGGCTCGCTTCACTCCGGGCGCATGGACGCGCCTGTCCGCCGTCTACGACGCCACCACCGGCCTGATGCGCCTCTACGTCAACGGCACTCTGGCGGGCACGGGCCACCACACCGCAGCCCTCAGCCAGGCCCCCACCGGCCCGCTCGTCATGGGTCGGTACAAGAAGGACGGCCAGCCCGCTCACCTGACGGACAAGGGCTTCAGCGGCGGCGTCAGCAACCTCGCCGTCTACCCGTACGCCGAATCCCTCACGGCGCCGAGCACGTCCAGCCCGATCCACCTCGCCGGCGCCGCAGCGCACTGCATCGACAACGACTACGGCCGGGACACCGACGGCAACAAGATCCAGATCGCTGGCTGCAACGGCACCAGCGCCCAGCAGTTCCAGATCCGCAACGACGGCACCATCCAGACCAACGGCAAGTGCCTCAACGCCGCCGGCTCCGGTACCGCGAACACCACGCTGATCGAGCTCCGCAGCTGCGACTCGAGCGCCGGCCAGAAGTTCTTTCCCCGCGCCAACGGAGCCCTGTACAACCCCGCCTCCGGCCGCTGCATCGACCTCGGCAACTACGACACCACTCCCGGCCACCAGCTCTGGCTCTTCGACTGCAACCGCTCGCCGGCTCAGACCTGGACCATTCCCAGCTTGGGCACGGCTCTGCTGCCGCTGCCGGTCCCGGTACCCGGCCTGCCCACCCCGTAGCACCCCCACCAGCCGAGCAAGGGCCCGTCGCCCCGCACCGGGTGGCGGGCCCGTAGATCCGTACGCCCAACACCGAGAGACACAGGGAACCCGTGCCGAAGCGCCGACTCGTCATAGCCGCAGCTGCCCTCGCAGCAGGCGTTGGACTCATACCCGGCATGGCCCAGGCCCAGCCGGCAGCACCGCAACCCCACAAGGCCACCTCTCCCGACATGGACCCGGCTACGGCCGAGGCATCCGGTGCCGAGGTCTTCAAGAGCTCCCCGGACCAGAGCGTTCGCAGCCCACTGCCGTCCGCGCAGAACCAGGCGGCATCGGCCGCCGAGACTCGGAATCTCGCCGTCAAGCTGGACAGCTGGAGTACCTCCGCCCACGGGATGCTCGCCTGTTCCACTTTCAGCGGGGCAGAAGGCCCGCTCGCCGTCACCATCTCCTGGGGCGACGGCACCACGGACACCGTCACCGCCGATCCCACCGAACCGCTGGTGAGCAATCACGCGTACGCCGAAGTCGGCACGTACACGATCACGGTGACCGTGACCGATACGACGACCAAGACGCAGGCCGTCAACAAGGTGACCGTCAAGACGATGGGCTCGGACTTCACCCCGCACGCCCCCTTGCGGCTCCTGGACACGCGCAACGGCATCGGTCAGGAGAAGGGCAAACTGCACGCCTACGGCTCCACCAGTCTCAAGATCAGGGGCAACGGTTCGATCCCCGACGACGTCACCGCGGTAGTCCTCAACCTCACGGTCACCAACACCACCAGCAGCGGCCACATCCTTGCTTGGGGCACTGGCCACGACAGACCCAGGACGTCCAGCGTCAACTACGACGCGGGTGAGACCGTGCCGAACCTGGTGATCATGCCGGTCGGCCGAGACGGGTACGTGAACCTCGACAACAGAGGCTGGGAATCCGTCGACCTCATCGCAGACGTGACCGGATACTTCACCACATCCGCGTCCAGCGGCTACACCTCCCTGCCACCCACCCGGTTCGTCGACACCCGCACGGGGCAGGGAAGCGCAAAGGCGCAGGTCGCCGGCCAGGGCTCATTCGGCGTGCAGATGACCGGCGTGGGCGGCGTTCCGAAGGGCGCCACCGCCGTGTCCCTCAACGTGACGGTCACCGATCCCCGCGAGGCCGGCCACCTGACCGTCCACCCCAGCGGGCAGGCAGCGCCGACCGCCTCCAACCTGAACTTCACCGCCGGTCAGACGGTCCCCAACTCGGTCATCGTGCCCGTGGGACCAGATGGGCGGATCATCATCCGCAATGGGTCCTGGCAGGGCACCGGCGTAGTCATCGACGTCAACGGCTACTACGCGCCCGGAAGCCAGGCTGCGTACGTGCCGAGCCTGGGAGGGTCGTACCGCATACTCGACACACGCCAGACCGGCAGCCCGCTCGCGGCGCGCGACTACGCCCACCTTCTGGCCGCACCCGATATCGAGGCGCACGCCGTGAACGTCACGGTCACCAACACGACCGGCGTCGGATTCCTCTCCGTGGCCCCGGACCCGAACTCGCCCGAACAGTACGAGAACGGCACCGCCACACCGCCCGCCCGTCCCGTCTCCTCCGCTCTCAACTGGACCGCGGGCAAAACGGCAGCGAACCTGGTCCAGGCAACCCCGGCGGACAAGGGCATGGTCGCCTTCTGGAACCAGGGCTGGGAGAACACCGACCTGATCGTCGACTACTACGGCTTCTACGAATCCAGGTGATCTCCGGATGCCCACCGGCGGGGCGTGGCACCGCCCCGCCGCCGGCACAGGACCCAAGCTGGTGCCACGTCCGTCCCCGACGCCACTGGCCGAATCACGCCACCTGCATCGTGGCTAGCGGCGTTTCCTGAGTTCCCGAACCGCAGGTACCGCTGCCAGACACAGCGCCACCGCCGTGGCGAATCCGGTGCCGCCGGAGCGGACGACCGTGGGGAGGCCGCCGCCCACGAGGCTCTCCACGAGGCCTGCGGACAGGGCGATGACCAGGGCGAAGAGGAACATGCTCAGCACCCAGAGCGCCCAGACCGGCTCTGTGTACTCCGCGTGCACATCAGGCGCGGTGGTCGTGGGTTGCGTGGCCGTTGGACGCAGTCCGGCGAGCCAGCCTGTATTGGCTGTGGAGCGCGCCGAAAGCGGAGGGATCCGCTTGCTGGTGGCTCGGTGTCCCGAGACGGAGCTCGGCAGCCTGTCGGTCTACTCAAGGCAGGGGCAGCCGTCGCGAGGATGGAGGGTGCGGCGAGACGGGGCCAGCTAATCAGTCACGGGGCACAAATAGACATGCAGAGCAAGACCTGGGCCGTACCGACCGCGCACCGCGGCTCAGCGGTCACGGCCGGATCTCAGGGGATCAGGGCGAGAGGGCCGCGGCGATCATCCGCCGGGTGACGGAGGTCAGTTCGGTGAGGTCCGGCGCCGGGCGGGAGCGGGCGGAGGCGCCCGCCAGGCGGTCGTAGAGGAGCCCGTCGGCCCAGGCGACCAGCAGGTCGGCCGCCTCTTCGGGGCGGTCCGCGCCGAGCGCGGCGAGTACCGCCGCCGCCCGGGCCCGCGCGCCCTGGCCCGCCCGGTGGAAATCGCTCTCCAGCTCCGGGTTGCGGGCGGCCTCCAGACTGAGTTCGAAGCGGGCCAGCTGGCGTTCGCGGCCCGCCGTCAGCCAGCGGTACAGCAGCCCGGCGAGAGCCGCCGCGGCGTCCTCTCGGCCCGGCGGCCCGAGCGGTACGGGCGTCCCGAGCGGCGAAACGGACGGCGGCGCAGGCGGCAGCGGCGGCCCGTCCGCGTCGAGGTCCGCGAGGTCCGCGAGGTCCGCGAGGTCCAGCTCCGCCAGCCGCGCGTAGCAGGCGCCGATCAGCGCCGTGCGCGTACGGACGTAGTACGAGGTACTGCCCGCCGGAAGCCCCGCCGCCGCGTCGACGGCCCGGTGCGTCAGGGCCCGCAGGCCGCCCGCGGCGACGAGGCCGATCGCGGTGTCCGCGATGAGGGTTCTGCGGTCGGGGGCTCGGTCCGGGGTGGGCATGCGGTCACTCTACAGATGTAGAGCGACCGCCCGGCACGGAATGACACCGTGCCCACAGGCGTTGCGACTCGTTGTTGAGGTTCGTTGACCGTTCAACACGAAGGCAGGCAGACCGCCATGACGACCGAGATCGACTGGGACCACCCGACCGACCCGAAGCCCGGAAGCTGGCAGCTCGACCACGTCAAGCAGTACGTGGGCTCCAACGGGGCCGAGGGCCAGTTCTGGAACGGCACCCAGACCCTGCTGCTCACCACCGTGGGCCGGGTCTCCGGCAACCCGGTGCGCACGCCCCTCATCTACGGGGAGGACAACGGGCGTTACCTCATCGTCGCCTCCAAGGGCGGCGACCCGGCGCACCCGCTGTGGTACCGGAACCTGACCGAGAACCCCGAGGTCCGCATCCAGGTCGGCCCCGAGATCATGCAGGGCAGGGCCCGTACCGCGACCTCCGAGGAGCGCGCCGCGTACTGGCCGCTGATGGTGAAGCACTGGCCCTCGTACGACGAATACCAGACCAAGACCAGCCGTGAGATCCCGATCGTCGTCATCGAGCCGGTCTAAGCCGCCGGCTAGGCGGGAGCGGGGTCAGTGCCCCAGCACCGCCATCGCCGCGTTGTGTCCGGGTACCCCGCTGACCCCTCCGCCGCGCACCGCCCCCGCACCGCACAGCAGTACGTTGCGGTGGGCGGTCTCCACGCCCCAGCGCCCCGAGTCCCCGTACGGCCAGGACAGGTCCCGGTGGAAGATGTGGCCGCCGGGCAGCCGCAGTTCGCGCTCCAGGTCCAGCGGGGTCTTCGCCTCGATGCACGGACGGCCGTCCCCGTCGAAGGCGAGGCAGTCGGTGAGCGGCTCGGCCAGGTGCGCGTCGAGCTGGGCGAGGGTTGCGGTCAGCAGCACCTCGCGGGCCTGGTGGTTGTCGTGGCCGAACAGCCTGGCGGGGGTGTGCAGGCCGAAGAGGGTGAGCGTCTGGTAGCCCTGCTCCACCAGCTCCGGCCCGAGGATCGTCGGGTCGGTCAGCGAGTGGCAGTAGATCTCGGACGGCGGTGCGGAGGGCAGCTCCCCGGACGCGGCCTCGGCGTGGGCCCTGGCCAGTTCGGCGTAGCCCTCGGCGATATGGAAGGTGCCCCCGAAGGCCTCGCGCGGGTCGACGGCGCCGTCCCGCAGCCGGGGCAGCCGCCGCAGCAGCATGTTCACCTTGAGCTGGGCACCCTCGGGCGCGGGCTCCGCCGGTGCCTCGCCGAGCAGTTCGGCCAGCGCCCGCGGGGAGGCGTTGACCAGGACCGTGCGGCCGACGGCCCGCCCCTCCCCCGACGCGGTACGGAAGAGCACCTCGGCCGGCCCGGTGCCGTCCGTGTCGATCCGCAGCACCTCGTGCCCGGCGGCGATCTCCGCCCCGGCCGCCCGCGCCGCGTCGGCCAGGGCGTCGGTGAGCGCGCCCATGCCGCCGACGGGCACGTCCCAGTCACCGGTGCCGCCGCCGATGACGTGGTAGAGGAAGCAGCGGTTCTGCGCCAGCGAGGGGTCGTGCGCGTCCGCGAAGGTGCCGATCAGCCCGTCGGTGAGGACCACTCCGCGCACCAGGTCGTCGGTGAAGTGCCGCTCCACGGCCACCCCGAGGGGCTCCTCGAACAGCATCCGCCAGGCCGCCTCGTCGTCGATCCGGGCGCGGAGGGCCTCGCGGGTCGGCAGCGGTTCGGTCAGGGTCGGGAAGACCTTCCCGGCGACCCGGCCGGTGGTCGCGTAGAAGGCGCGCCAGCTCTCGTACTCCCGGTCCGAGCCGGTCAGCCGGGCGAAGGACGCGCGGGTGCGCTCCTCGCCGCCGCCGACGAGGAGCCCGCCGGGGCGCCCGTCGCGCTGGGTCGGCGTGTACGAGGAGACGGTGCGCTTGCGGACGGCGAACCGCAGCCCCAGGTCGCGCACGATCTTGGCGGGGAGCAGGGAGACCAGGTACGAGTAGCGCGAGAGGCGGGCGTCGACCCCGGCGAAGGGGCGGGTGGAGACGGCCGCCCCGCCGGTGTGGCCGAGCCGTTCCAGGACCAGCACCGATCTGCCCGCCCGGGCCAGGTAGGCGGCGGCGACCAGGCCGTTGTGGCCGCCGCCCACGATCACCGCGTCATAGAGGTCGTGTCCGAACCCGCTGGAGCCCCGCGTGGCAGTCATGGCTCTTGGTAACACACCTGGCCCAGCCGCTCCAGACAGTAGGCCTCGTCGGCGTGGGCGAGGGCGGTGTCGGGATGCTCGTCGCCCAGGGACCGCTCGCGGATCCCGGCCAGGTCCCGGTAGATGGGCAGCGCCTCGTCCCAGCGGCCCAGCCGGCCCAGACCCGCGGCGAGTTCGCGGCGGCTGACCAGGGTGTCCGGGTGCTCGGCGCCGAGCACCGAGGCCCGGGCGGCGCCCACCTCGCGGGCCTCGGCCACCGCCTCCTCCCAGCGGTCCAGGCGGCCCAGGTTGACGCCGACGACGTGGCGGGCGCGCAGGGTCTCGGGGTCGGCGGACCCGTACGCACGGGTGCGGTCGCGGACCAGGGCCCGGAACAGGTCGAGGGCCTGTGCGCTGTTCCCGGTGCGGCCGAGCGCGATGCCGGCCTCGTAGCGCGCGGCCAGGGTGTCGGGGTGGTCGCGGCCGAGCACCCCTTCCCGTACGGCGGCCACCTCGCGGAAGGCGGCCAGGGCCTCCTGCCAGCGCTCCAGGCGGCCGAGCGCGTACGCCACCTCGTAGCGGGTCAGCAGGGTGTCCGCGTGCTCGGCGCCGAGGACGGCCGCCCGGTCGGCGGCGACCGCGGCGCCCGTGGCGTGGGCCTCCGCGAAGCGGCCCAGCGCGCCGAGGGCGCAGGCCAGGTTGTGGCGGCAGCGCAGGGTGTCGGGGTGGAGCGGGCCCGCGGTGCGCTCGCGGGCGACGAGCACCGCGCGGTAGATCGCGTACGCCTCCTGGTGCCGCCCGAGCCTGCCCAGTTCGTACGCCGCCTCCTGGCGCGCGGCGAGGGTGTCGGCATGGTCCGGGCCGAGCACCCGCGCGCGGCCCTCGGCCACGGCCTCGTACACGGCGAGGGCCTCCTCGGGGCGGCCGGCCCGGCTGAGGGCGAAGGCCCGGGTGTGGCCCGCGGCGAGGGCGCCCGGGCCGCTCTCGCGCGGGCCGGGGAGGCGCGGAGCCCCGTACGGGGCGGTGAGGCGGGGGTCCTCGGCGGGCGCGGGGCGGCCGATCCGCTGCGCGCCGCTCGGGCGCACGGCCGTCCAGGCACCGGTGAGCACGGCCCACTCGCCGCTCGCCCGGCGGGCCTCGGTCCCGGCCTTGCGCCCGGCGGTCATCCCCCGGGCCCAGGCCGGGAGGGGGGCCTGGGCGCCGGGCAGCCCGCCCGGGCCGAGGCGTGCCTCGACGAGCCTGCGGTGCAGGTGGCGGGCGTCGCCGGGCCGGTCCTCGGGGCGCTTGGCCAGGAGGTCCAGAACCACTCGTTCGAAGTAGTCGGGGAGTTCGGGCCGGTGCTCGCACGGCGGGACGGGAGCGGTGTCGCGGTGGCCGACCAGGACGGACCAGGAGTCGCCGAGGTCGAAGGGCGGCGCGCCGGTGGCGATCTCGTAGAGGACGCAGCCGAGGGAGTAGAGGTCGCTGCGGTGGTCGACCTCGCCGCCGGCGATCTGCTCGGGCGACATGTAGTGCGGGGTGCCCATGGCCATGCCGCCGCCGGTGAGCTTGGCGGTGAAGCCGATGTCGTGGGCGAGGCGGGCGATGCCGAAGTCGCAGATCTTCACGGTGCCGTCGGTGAGCCGCATGATGTTGGCCGGCTTGAGGTCGCGGTGAACCACGCCCTGGTCGTGGGTGTAGCCGAGGGCGGCGGCCATCTGCTCCGCGATGTCGACGACCACGTCCACGGGCAGCGGGCGGGTCTCGTTGTCCTCCAGGAGCTGGCTGAGGTTACGGCCTTCGAGGAGCTCCATGACGAGGTAGAGCGGGCCGCCGGCAGCGCTGTCGTCGCCGAAGTCGTGGACGACGGTGACGCCCCGGTGCTGCAGGGAGGCGGCGACGCGCGCCTCGCGGCGGAACCGCTCGCGCAGCACCTGGGTGAAGTGGGCGTCCTGTTCCGCGCCGATCGGTTTGAGACACTTCACGGCGACCTGCCGGCCCAGCGATTCGTCCCGGGCCCGCCACACCTCGCCCATGCCGCCACGACCGATCAGGTCGAGCGACCGGTATCGGCCCTGGATCAGTCTGGACTCCGCCATGTCTTGAAGTCGCCCCCGTTGTCGTGCCTCGCCCTCCCCGGCCGGTCCAGTATGGCCGCTGATGTACGCAGTGTGTACGGGGAGGGGCGACTCCCGGGGCCCATGCGGCGCATCGCCTTCAAGATGTGACCTGGGGGCAGCTTCCAGCGCAGACCTGCGGGAATGCTGCGCAGCACGTGCCCGGTGAGGCGCAAGCGACGGGTGATGCTGCGTGGGGCGGGTGCAGGGCGACCGTAGAGCTGGTGCGCCCAGCCGGGGAGGGACCCGTAGGCGAGTCCGGCGAGCGGACGCCACAGCAGGTTTCGGCCAGGGACGAGGAGCGGGTGGACGGGCGGGCCGCGCAGGAAGTCGTCCACGGCGCGGGCGTCGGGTCCGGCGGCGAGTTCGGGGCGGACCTTCTCGAAGTACGCGGCGAGCTGGGCGGTGTCGGCGGGGACGGCGGCCGGGTCCAGTCCGACGAGACGGGCGTTGACCCGGTTCTCGTCGACGTACCGGTCGGCCTGGGCGGGGGTGAGGCGGACGCCGGAGCGGCGCAGGACGTGCAGGAAGCTGTCGATCTGGGCGCAGTGGATCCAGAGCAGCAGGGCCGGTTCGTCGACGGGGAAGCGCTCGCCGGTGGCCGGGTCGGTGGCGGAGAGCTTGCGGTGGATGGCCCGGACGCGGGCCCCGGCGCGTTCGGCGTCCTCGGCGGTGCCGTAGGTGAGCGTGCCGACGAAATCGGCGGTGCGCAGCAGCCGCCCCCAGGCGTCGTGCCGGAAGTCGCTGTTCTCCATGACCCCGCGGACGGCGCGCGGGTGCAGGGCCTGGAGGTAGAGGGCCCGGACGCCGGCGATCCACATCACCGGGTCTCCGTGGCACTGCCAGGTGACGGACTCCGGGCCGTACAGCCCCGGGTCGGGGACGGCCGCGCTGTTTTCCATCCCGGTACCTCCCTGGTTCCAGCGTACGGGGGCTGCGGGCACGGCGGCCAGGAGGCGGGGCGGGGCGCTCGCCGGGAGCCGGGGGCGGGGAGCCGGGGGCGGGGAGCCGGGGCCCGGAGCGGGGGCTCGGTGCCGGGTGTCCGCCGGCCGTCAGGGCCGGTCGTACCAGGCGAAGGCCGAGATCCGCCAGCCCTCCGGGGTGCGGACGAACTGGATGGTCTTGGTCCCGCCTCCCTCGAAGGGCTCGCCGTCCAGGATCCCGGACTTGCGGTACGCACCGAACCGCGAGGCGATGTCGCCCGCGATCTCGGTGCGTTCGGAGGTCTCCCACTCGGCGAACTCGAGGAGCCGGCCGTCCGCGAGCAGCCGCCGGCGGGGCTCGACGAACTCGTCCACCGTGTAGACGGTGAACTCCGGACCGGTCTTGACGATCACGCCGCCCGGTACGAGGAGCCGGCGGATCCGGTCCACGTCGGCGGTCTTGCCGCCCCGGTTGTCGAAGGCGCCGAAGAACTCGGCGGTCAGCGCGTCGATCTCGTTCTTGGGCATGGCGCGACGGTAACACCCGGTCCGGGTGCGGGAGTTCCCGGAGGCGCCTCCCGCACGGCCGGGCCCGTGTGACCACAGCCGCTAGATGTCCCCAGCCCATCCGATTGACCAGCACTTATGCCAACCAGCTTCGGCACGATGCGGAGCTGTCTACCGAGGGTTCTTGGCACATCGGTACAGACACTCAGGCCCTCCGGCCGCTGTGCTGACGAAGACGCGACTTCCCCCCTCCGGCAGCCTCAAGATGCACCCTCCCACCACTGCGTCACTCCCGACTCCTTCCCAGACCGCCGCCGGGCCATTCCCTCGAAAGTGCGTCCTCGGCGGCTTGATTACCGACGAGGCCCGCTGTTGGGGCACATTGCCGAGCCCCCACCCCGCCACTGTCGTACGCCGCCTCGCTCCACCACGTACGGGCTCACAGCCGTTCGCGGTCAGCTATTGCGGGACTGAACCCTGAAAAACACCTCGCCGAAACGCTCTCTGAAGCGCGCCCCCAAGGCTGCCGTGACGCCTACCACAGGCTGGGCCACTGACATCTCGGTGTGATGAGACGAGTTGCGAAAGTCAGAAGACAATCACGATGATTTTCGCGATTTTCACCGTACTCACGGCATGTAAGGCGGAGACGTGGCTCCTCAGGCCCTGCTTCTCGATCGCGAGCCAGTCTGCGCACCGAGGGCAACTGACCCTTGGTCGGACACATCGACACTGCATGATCTCGCCCGAGTACATGACATTTCAGCTGACGCTTCAAGCCAGCTGGACATGCGGTCGGATTGGACTGCCCGGTGGACGACGGCCTGGCGTTTTGGGCGGACAGCGACTGGTTATGCCGTTAAGGACCTGGGCGAGGTTGACATGACCTCCAGTGTTCCCGTGCGCCGCTTCACTTGGCGTACCGATCAGTGGCATCGTCCGGGCCTTGGCTATCTGGTCAGCACTGGCCGTCACCATGGCTTCGAGAGCTTCGAGGAGGAACTCCTCCTTTTGGCAGCGGACTTCTCAGGATCCCTCGTGGAGGCTCTCGCTCAACCGTTCCGTCTACGCTTCCAGAGCGTCAACGGGAGCATCTCGCACACCCCGGACTACCTTCTGCTCACCGACGGAACGCCGTGGCTGATCGACGTGCGGCCGGCGGAACGGATCGAAGCCGAGGACGAGGTGAAGTTCGCCGCTGCCGCGGAGGTCGCCCTGGCGGCCGGGTGGAACTATTCAGTGGTTGCTGGCTGGCACGACCACGTCGTGGGCCTGATCGACACCCTCTCGGCCGGACGCAGGCCCATGAGCGACCCATTGCGGGTGCAGGAGCAGCTACTTCTAGCGGCCGAGGACGGTCCCCAGCCATTCGGGACCCTGGTGCAGCGCTGCAGCCTCGAAGCCGTGGCACGGGCACATGCCATCCATCTTCTGTGGCATCGGCGTTTGGGCCTGCAGATCTCAGGCCCTCTTACCGACGCCAGCGCAGTCCGCCTCTCCGCTCCTCGACGCCGCGCTGCCGGGCGTTGGTAGCCGTGATTGATGCAGTCGCCTGGGACCTCTCGCCGGGGAATGAGTTCGTCGTGAACGGCGCACCATGGACTGTGCAAGCGTTTGAGCCGCAAGTGGGAAAGGTAGTGCTGGTCAGGCCCGACCACGAGCCCTGGAGAACGTCTGTACGGCAGTTGATGCACCATCCGGACATCCGACTGTCGACACGGACGAGGAAGGACCTTCCGGCTGCCAGTCGCGGCAGGCAACCGAAGGGGTTTCTCGATCTCCCTCCGGACAAGCGGCCTCTGGTGATGCTGCGAGTGGACCACTTGCGGGAAGTGGAAAGCGGTTTTCGCAGCGGTGATCCTCTGAACGCTCTCCCTGGAGAGCCGAAGCCGCACTACGATCCGCACTCCACCACGCTGACCGAGCGCCGGCTTGCGAAGGTACGGGAACTACGGCAGGACACGGTACGCAATCCGGATCTGGCCGCCGCCCACGGTCTGGACAAGGTCAGCTACCGCACACTCATCCGTTGGGATCTGGACCGTCGGCGGTACGGTCCAGTGGGGTGTGCGGACGACCGGTGGTTGCGGGAGGCGTCCGGCCGCCGGATCTCAACAGCAGTACGCGAGGCGATCTTCGCGGTGCGCCATGAGACCCTGCACCGTTCCAAGCTGACAGCGAAGGACCGTGAACGGCTGATCCATCAGTACGTACGCGAGGAGTTCGGGAAGGACGAGCCAGTCCCGAGCTACGAAACCCTGCGGGTGGTCTGGAAGGAGTGGTTCGGCTCGTCCGGAGTTCGTCAGCGCTACGCGGTTTCAGCTGCTCGAGCTCAAGCGGTGGCGACAGGTCGCCACGTGGTGGTGAGCCGGCCCGGCCAGGTCGTGGCGCTCGACACGACGGTGCTTCCGGTCAAGGTCCGCGAACAGGTATTTGGCGATCCGGTCTCGGTGCATCTGACGCTCGCTCTGGACGTATACACGCATTCGATCGTCGCTTTCCGCCTCACGTTGGTCTCGGACACCTCGGTCGACGTCGCCATGATCTTGCGAGACGTCATGATGCCGCTACCCATGCGGCCGGACTGGGGCGAGGAGATGGAGTGGGCCTACCCCGGTGTTCCCGGCACCGTGATCGCAGGCTTCACCGGCGGCAAGGTTGCAGGACTGCCCTTCTTCGCCCCCGAGACCGTGACCACCGACCACGGCTCCGTCTACAAGAATCACCACCTCATCGAGGTGCAGCGGGTGATCGGCGCGACGATCCGCCCGAGTCGCGTGCTGCGACCGACCGACAAGCAGGCGGTGGAGCGGGCTTTCGGCGCGATCCAATCGCTGTTGTTCAGAATCCTTCCGGGCTACCAGGGCATCGACAGCTCGGACCGCGGAACCGATCCGGAAGGGGACGCTTGCCTCACCGTTGCGGAGATGGAGCACTTGATCGCGACCTGGGTCGTCAAGATCTGGCAGAACCGCAGATTCGGTTCCTACGCGCCCAGTTGGGATCCCGCAGGTGATCACAGTCCGAACACACTCTTCGCAGCATCCATGGCGCAGGGCGGTTTCGCATTGCAGATCCCACCGGCGGAGTTGTACTACCAGCTTCTCCCTACCCATCGGGTGATGATTCATGGGCGACGAGGCGTGAAGATCAGAAATCTCTGGTACGACGGAGAGGCGCTGGACGAATGGAGATTTCGCCTCTCGGGCCGGGGTGGGGCGGCGAGGAACAAGTACGTTTTCCATCGGGATCCACGAGACCCGTGCTTCGTGTTCTTTCAGGATCCGCTCACACACGAATGGCATCGACTTCGCTGGGTGGGGCTTCCAGATCAGGGCCGAATGCCTGCCTTCAGCGACGCCCGCGTCCGGCAGGTGATGCGCGAATTGCGCCACCAAGGGCTGACGCCGAAGACGGACAAGGATCTACTGCCACTGCTGCTGGACCTGATCGGGGGGAACATCCCCGTCGAGCAGTGGCCGACCCGTCTGACGAAAGCGCAGCGGACCGAGCACGCCCGTGAAGAATCCCAGGCCGCGGCGGCGGCAGCCGACCGACCGAAGCCCTCCCCTGCCGCTGCCTGCGTTGACGAGGTTGCGCCGTTTATGCCGATTCAGGGTCGAAACCCCGACAACGTCGTCGCGTTGCGATGGCGTGAACGCGCCGAGCAAGGCCAGGCGGCGGTCGACGGCGAGCGTCGACGCCGCCGTGAGGCGGCGCCTGAGATGCCTGCCGCGATGTCCACCCTTGGGCAGCGATTGCGCGGGCGCAGCCTGATGGATCTACCCGACGATGAAGACGAGACCGCTGCCGAACCCGGAGGCCAGCCGTGAGCGAGCCCGTCAAGCCTCCCAGAGCTGCCGTCGCCTCGTTCCTGCCTGGGCCGCCGGTCGACCGGACCCGTGTGGAGGGCTGGCAGCGGTGGGTGCGTACCCGCGATCTCTTCGTGCCAGCACCCGTGCTCAGCATGGAGAAATACCTGCAGTTGACGCCCCGTCGACGCCGCATTCACGACCTGCATCGGCTGGCCACCCACAGCAGCCTGCCCCTGCAGTCCACCCCGATGAGCGAGGCGGTGGACTGGCTGGTGAACGCACGGATCGAGGATGGCGCGTACAGCCACAAGGCCGGTATCCGGACTGGCGTCATGGTCAACGGCGGTGGCGCCCAGGGAAAGACGGAGACGGTCTGCGCGGCGCTGGCGGCGTTCGAGGAAAACTGGCTGGAGGTGAACGAGTACGTGAATCCGGAGGCTATGGCAGGCACCAGGGATCTGCTGGCGCCCGTCGCGTATGTGCGTTGCCCGGTCCAGGCGACCCCTGTCTCCGCCTGCCAGCGCATCCTCGACTTCTACGGCGAGGACTACAAGAACATGCGCCAGGAAGACTTGATCAGGACCGTGAACGCCGCCATCTACGCACACGCGACCAAAGCGCTTGTCATCGACGACATCACACGCCTGAAGCTCCATCGCGAGCGCGACCAGGATGTCTTGGACCTGCTGCTGGAATTGATGAGCATGTCCGTCACCCTCATTCTCGTAGGCGTGGGCATCCCGACCTCGGGGCTGTTGCGACGCGGCACGTTCGATGCCGTTACCAAGCAGTGGGTCATCCCCCCTATCAGAGATCGCGGACGCAGTCCCAATCCGCACGCTGCCACCCAGCATGAGCGACGCTTCGAAATGGTCGACCTGCAGCCGTTCAGCTACGACACCCCCGGCAGGATCACCGCCTGGGTCAACCACTTGGCGGCCTTGGAAAAGAGTTTGCGCCTCCTCCACGACACTGAGGGCGTACTCACCTCAGGATCCATGCCGGAATATCTGTTCCAGCGCACCAACGGAGTGGTCGGACTCCTGGAGAAGCTGGTGCAGCGTGGCTGCCGAGTCGCGATCGAGGAGGGCAGCGAGCGGCTGAGCAAAGACCTGCTGAGCCGCTGCGCTGTCAGTCCGACCGATCTTCCCCACCTGGATGCCGACTCCGGTGAGCAGCCGCTGATCCCGCCGGTCAAGCCTTCGCCAAAGAAGAGACAGAGGAGCAGGAACACTGTCTACGACGACGCCGGGCCAGCAGCGGAGTCCACAGGATGACTCAACCGACTCCCCGTCCACTCGCACGCAGCCTCGATCCGCTGCCCGGCGAATCCCTGGCCGGTTTTCTCCTGCGTCTGTCCTATCGGATGGGCGTCACTCCGCACCGCCTGGCGATGCTGTGTGGTCTGGCCTGCCGGAGCGACAGCATCCCCCAAGAACAGCTCCGCGGACTGAGCCCGGAAGCCACCGAACAACTGGCCTGGGTCGCGCACCTGAGCACGCCCGAGGTTCAGGCCCTGACTCTCCTGGAACTCACCAAGGCCTACCCGCCCCTTGCCAGGCTCCGTACCGGCAGGTCCGACATCGGCTCCACGTCGTTCATCAATTGGGCGACGAATCCAGACAGCCGCTACTGTCCTGCCTGCCTGCGAGGGGACGGCAGTCCCGTTCAACGGGCATTCGGAGGCGCCTGGCAACGTTGCTGGTACCTGCCCGTCACATTCGCCTGCACCCAGCACTCGTGTCTCCTCGAAAGCACCTGCCCGCACTGCGCACAGCCACTCAGCGGACGCGTCGTCCGGCGATACAGCCTTGTGCGGATCCCCCATGTCTCGGGCCTCCACCCGTCCCAGTGCCGCAACCCGGCTCCCAGACCGCCACCCAAACCGCGGGCCCGCGCCACACCATGCGGCGCATGGCTGGATGCCCCCGGCAACGCCGCCACCCCGCTGCCACCACCGGACCTACAGTGCGTCCTCGATCTCCAACACGCCCTGAACCTGCGTCTCGCGCCTGGCCGGCTGCACGGTGCGGCCGAGGAGGCTGGGCCGCAGACCTACTTCGCCGACCTGATCACGACCGCACGCCTGATCACCCTGAGCTGGCCCATGGGCGCCACGTTCCTGCCCTCCACCACACTCATGGACCTCGTGGACGAGTACGCCACGCCCTATGTCCACAACCCGGCCCGCCGCGGGGTTCAGATCCAGCGCAGCGCACCCCGAGGTCCTGCCCAGACCTCCGCCCTGCTGCTCGCATCCGCGACCATCCTCGGCGACCGGGACCTCGTACCCCTGCGCGAGCGCATCGAGCCACTGACCCGCGAGGTACACCGCCGGTCAGCCTCCATTGGCGACAAGCTTCTGAAAGACAGCCACGTTTCTACCACCTTGCTCCGTGCCACCGCACCGCGCATCTACGGGTTCCAGAAACGCTCCACGTCGCGGGCCGGCTCGCAGTCTTTCCATTTCCGCGCCTCCGAGATCCCTCCCCTCCTTCCTGAGGACTGGTTCGACACATACTTCAAGCCTCTGCTGCACCAGCTGCCCCCGATGACCACTATCCTGGAGCGCCATCTGCGGTGGGCCGCCTCATTCAGGCTCACCGAATTGATCTGCGGTGGTACCTGGCGAGCATGCGCGGAAACCTTGGGCATTCCTCGAAGCAGCGCCAACCGGACCATGAACGTATTGGGGAAAGAACTGACGACCCCGGGCCTTTGGCTGGTATTCGAGAATGTGGTCGACGAGGTCGCGCACCACCTGAACGCACAGGACCGTCGCATCAACTACGCCCGCCGGCGCCTTTCAACAGCAGACTGGCGTCTTTCGCCCGCAATTTGGATGACATTGTGCGAGGGGATCCCCGGCCTCGAACAACGTCAGGCGACCGGGGACCCTCTAGTCGGCGAGGCCGTGATCTGGTGCGTAGTCAATGAGTCCAGCTACCTTCACAGCCCGGCGGTAACTCAACGCCGCTCCACTTCGCCCTCTCCGCATCGGCTGACCGAACAGGCCGGGCTATTCGCGAACAGGAAACAACGCAGGCCCTCCTACGTCGCTCTGCGCCAGCGGCTCGTGGCCTATGCCAGACAGCTCGCCCGAGCCTGTGACGACGGGGCGGACTTGCGATTCGATGTGCCGAGCCGGGTTACCCCGTGTGCCACACGCAGGCTGGATCATATCCTTTGACAACACGTCCGCTCGCGCGGAGCCTCGCTCCATTGCCGGAAGAGTCTCTGCCGGGTCTGCTCCTGCGACTGGCCTACCGCCTGGATCGCTCACCTGCCAGAATCGCCACGCTGTGCGGTCTGAGCCACTTTCAGCATCGGCTTCCTGCCCAGTACTTCTTGACCTTGCCTTCAGAGGCTGCCAAGTCTCTTGAAGCCACCGCATCTTTACGCGTGGGTGAGGCCGATTCACTCACCCTGTCAGCCATGGCAACCTCCTATGCACCGCTGGCTGCCCTGCGTCTGGACGGCAGTCGCAATTTGAGCTCTGCTCGACGTACTTGGGCCCTCAGCCTGTCCAGCCGCTACTGCCCTATCTGCCTGACCGGGGACGGGAGCAATGTCCAAAACGCGTACGGCGGCCCGTGGAAACTGCGCTGGCATCTCCCGGTCTCCTTCGCGTGCACTGCCCACCGTCGCCTTCTGGAGCAGGGGTGTCCGCAGTGCGGAGGTCGTCAGAACCTGCCCTCGAATACTGAGCGCCAAGGGCTCATCACACAGCGCGCGGTCACTGGCCTGCACCCCGCGCAGTGCCGTCATCTCGTCTCCAGGCCTGCCGATACCGGCAGCCAGACAGTAGTGTGTGGAGCACGTCTTGACCGGGTGGCTTGTGCGGGCACGAGACCGGACAGCGACCTCGACATTATGCTCGCACTGCAGGGTCGTATCGACCGATGCCTAATGCCCAGGCAGTCACCAGCGAAAAATGAAGACTACTCGGCATCAGAGCAGTACTTCTTTCCCGACCTGATCGCTGCCGCTCAGCTGATCCGGCTCAGCTGGCCTGACAGCGCACGCTTCGCCGCCTCGACCGCCCTCGCCGACCGGATCGCCGACCACGTGGCCATTTGGACCACCCTCCGCGAAAGGTGCGGCCCGGGCAAGCGGGTTCGTGACGCGTGGGCCGCGCCCGAAGACCCGGCCGAGTGCGGAGCACTTCTGCTTGCTGCGGAAACTCTGCTCGGCGATCGGGGCCAAGACGGTACAGCCCTGCGCGAGCGGATCCAGCCCCTCGCCGACACGGCGTTCATGCGTAACGGGGCAAATATCGGGGCGGCCTTCCGGCGCATGGACATCTCCACAGACCTGGCAAAGGCCCTCGTCCGGCGATCCCTAGGGTTTAACCGCGCTGGCGGCCACCCCCACGCCGGACAACTCCTTCCGTCACGCAAGTGTCATTTCGGAATCGAGCATGTACCTGCCCTGTTGCCGGAGGCATGGCTCGGCGCGCCCTTCACTGAACTCGCATCCCAGAGGAACATCAAGAGTGTCTGGAATCTAAGGCACCTACGCCGAGTTGCTTCGCTAAAGCTCGCCGAAATGGCCGGCGGCGGAACCTGGCCACAATGCGCCACGACCCTGGGAATTCCTCGAATCACCGCCGAACGTAGTTTGACCGTAATCAAGCGAAGCCTGCTGCCCGGCGACCTCTGGCCGCTGCTCGACGTGGCGGTCGAGACTGTTGCCAAGGAATTGGACACGACCGCGCTACGCGTTGACTTCGCCGCGCGCCGGCGAACGCTGCGCACTTGGCAGATCCCAGCGGATGATCTCGAAGCGCTGACTGTCGGCCTGGCCCACCTCGCCGAGGTGGATTCCCTCTTGATTCAGGCCGTTGTATCTGCGCTCGTGTGGGCTCGCGTCACCCAAGGGGACTACCTGCACAGCCCGACGGTCGAGGCACTTCGCCAAGCACAGCAAAGCACCAGGCGGGTGGTCGCCGCCATCGGACAGCTGCAGACCCCGAGCAACCGCAGAGGAGCCAGGCTCCGCTTCCTCCTGCGCATCAACGACTACGCTGATGGCCTCGTTTCGGGACCATAGGCACCCCCGCTGCGACGCCGGCTGTGTTGAGTGTCCGCTCGAACTCGGGAGACTCGCGCTTCGTCGAGCGGCCACCAGGATTCCGGCCGCGCGGAGCACGGTGAACGCTCTTTCACCATCAACGGGAGGTTGTACGAGCGCAGCGGCACCAGCGGTCGCGGCTACGCCACAGTCACCGGGGTCGGGGATGACCAGCTGACGTCCTGCATGTCCGAGGTGATCGACCACGACATTGCTGCTCCCTTCCCGTGCAGTGCACGCAGCGCGTGCGGGAACGACACTGCCGGGAGCGCGCAGCAGCGGGCTAGCTGCTCGAGCTCGGCAACACCTGTCCTCGCTGCGGGCGGCACATGGGCCGCCAACACGAGTAGGAGCAGCTCTTCCGAGGCCGATGCGCCCAGGTGCCGTGCCTCTGCAGTCGTTCGCAACGCCCAGTCGGCGGCGCGAGCGCGGTCGGTCCGCCCTGGACTCTGCACGAGCGCCACGCCATCGAGTACTTGAGCCTCCACAGCAGAACTGCGCTTGGCCCCCGACCAGCATCCGGACCATCGCAGCCATCCCTCGAACTCAAGCTCCCGCCACAAACTCACACGGCTGTGCACACCCATCCCCCGCAAGAGACCTCCGGGGAGCCGGACTCCGCCCGCCCGCGAAGCACGTAGCGCACATTGCACGGCCACCAGACGGGCATGCGCGCCCACAGCCGGATCCAACGCCGATGCCAGGTAACTGAGTAGGTAGGCCACCCGTCGCCGCTGCGCGTCACCATGGCAGTACCCGGCCGGAACCGTGGCGCCGGGCCTGAGCAAGGGCCGGACCGCCAGAACGGTCGAAGGGACAACCGCGGCCTGTTCCGTCGCCCGAGCGCACGCCAGACACGCCTCGGCTAGCGTCCAGCGGCGCCCGCCTTCACTTCTGACGAGGACGAGCTCGAGGGCTCCATGACACCCACGACGGCTGCGGTGCCAACGGCAACCCTGCTCGGAGCATCGGCAGATGCGCAGGTGCTGCGGCAGAGCCTCTCTCCGGGCATGCTCCGCCAGATGCCCGAAGGCCGCGGACTGAGGCGCCCCGAACCTTCCGGACAGTGGTCCCACTACGGTGGGACCACTCGGAAAGGGAAGTCGGTTGTCGCAGAAACGCAGGAAATTTAGCCCGGAGTATCGGGAAGAGGCCGTGAAGATGGTGATCGAGACGTCGCGTCCGGTCGCCCAGGTCGCCCGGGAACTCGGACTCGTTGAAGGAACTCTGGGAAACTGGGTCAACGCATACCGTCGTGAGCATGATGGCGAGGAGCCGGAACTCACGCTCGACGAGCGCGCCCGCCTGCGGGAGCAGGAACGAGAATTGCGCGAGCTGCGACAGAAAGTCGCTTTCCTGGAAAAAGTTGCAGCGTACTTCGCCAAGGACCCTCGGTGAGCGACAAGTTCGAGTTCATCGATGCAGAGTACGCAATATTTACCACGAACACTGAAGACACGGTGCCGGTTGCCAAGATGTGCGACTGGCTGGAAGTATCCCGCTCCGGCTTCTACGAATGGCGGAGCAGGCCGATTTCAGCGACTGCCCGGCGACGGGAGGATCTGAAATTGCTGATCACCAAGTCGTTCGAGGATTCTGACGAAACCTACGGCTACCGTCGGGTCCACGCCGACCTGTCCGCGTGGGGCGTCCCCTGCGGACCCGAGCTCGTGCGTGACCTCATGCGGGAACTGGACCTCCAGGCGTGTCAGCCACGACCGTGGCGCCACAGCCTCACCGAGAACGACGGCTCCGCCGGCCCGATCCCTGACCTCGTGAACCGCGACTTCACCGCCGACGCACCCGGCCGCAAAATGGTCGGCGACATCACATACATTCCAACCTGGGAAGGCTGGGTATTCCTCGCCACCGTCATCGACTGCCACACCAAAGCCGTCATCGGGTGGGCCATGGACGACAACTACAAGACCCCACTTATCGAAGCAGCCATCAAAATGGCAGCACGCAACCACCCACTCGCCGAAGACGCCATCTTTCACTCGGACCGCGGCAGCAATTACACCTCGACCCAGTTCGCCAATACACTGACCGGGCTAAGAATCCGGCAATCCGTTGGCCGGACCGGGATCTGCTACGACAATGCCATGGCGGAATCATTCTTCGCGACCCTGAAAAATGAACGTGTCCACCGGACCGTATACCCCACCCGAGAACACGCCTACCGCGACATCGCCCGCTACATAGAGGTCCGCTACAATACGAAGCGCCGTCACTCGGGACTCGGGTACCGGACCCCACGAGAGGTCCACGACGAGTACCTGAACCAGCAGCTCGCAGCCTGAATTTGCTAATTAGCAGCTGTCCGGAAAACGCGGGGCCCCTCAGACCGCACGTCTCGACCGGCACTCTTCACGCTGCCGCAGCTGTGACAGCTGAGGACCGGCCCATAGTCCCCGGGCCGGATGGCCACGGACCACACCTGCTTCATCACA
Organism: Streptomyces sp. IBSNAI002; assembly: GCF_052244475.1. NCBI lineage: Bacteria > Bacillati > Actinomycetota > Actinomycetes > Kitasatosporales > Streptomycetaceae > Streptomyces > Streptomyces sp. IBSNAI002. The sequence goes on from NZ_JBQPXG010000002.1 coordinate 927,302, forward strand.
CTTCTCCTCCTCCCAAACCCCGAACGCCGGCGCGCGCACCAGCAGAACGCTCCGCAGCAACGTCACGGCTGCGCGGATACTGCCAAATAGGGCAGAGGTCTGCACTGACAGATGTGGGGTCGGAACCGTGCGATAGCCAGGTGACGATCTTTCCGCCGGACCCGAACCTTGAGGCCCTCCGCTTGGAGTTGTCTCGCCTTCGGGCGGCGCGGGGATTGACCTACGACCAGCTGGCCGAGCGCAGTGGACTTGCGCGCCGCACGCTGATCGAGATCGAGCAGGGGCGGACCATCGGCAGTCTGGGAACCTGGCATGCCATCGCGCACGCGCTCGGCACGCCTCTCGGCGACATCCTCGGCTTGATGTGTCAGGGGCATGAGCCCCCCATCCCTCCAGCCTCGTAATAGGTCGCCGATACCTCACTTCCCGCTTCAACCCGCACGAGTGAATGAAATCGCACATCTTTACACATCTCGTAATGCCGGTCGACCCGGTTCGGCCGTGCGGGGGTGTACGTCTCGCGCAACCTCGTCGCCTCGTGCTCGCGCTGCCAGGGTCGCGGCATGCACACAACCACCTCTCCGCCGTCCCGGCCGCCAACCCAGTCGGCCTGGCATCTCTCTTCCACCGACGTCCGGTCGGTGGACTGCCCCACCTGTGACGCGGCCAAGGGCCAGCCCTGCCTGAGCCTGCGCAATCGCCCCCTGAACGTTCTCCATCGTGGGCGTTCGTCGCGCTACCTGAATCTCCGCTTCGGCCTCCGCGCGACCAGGCCCAGGAGAGGTGGGCCCGAAGCGACTGCTCATCCGCTGACCGGCCCGGCGCTGCGGGCCGTCCCGGTAGCGCACAGAGAACCCTGGCGGCTTCCTTTGAACGAACTGGCCGACCTCATCACCTTCAGCTTCCTGGACCACGCCAAGGTCGTGGTTGCCGAGGCGTGTGGAGTCGAGCGGACCGGTCTGACCGAACTGCTCTACGACGGCGATCGGCTGTCTGCTTCCACCGACGCCTTGACGTACGCCCAGCACGACCTGCAGATCCGTCGCGAGGAACGATGCCTTGTCGTCGGCCTGTGGGACCAAGAGGCGCAACACCTCGACTGGCAGTACACGGCCGTAGCGCAACGCGCCCGGGAAGCCCGGAAGGAGTTTCAGCGACACCGTACGGAGGACCTCACCGCCGCCGGGGTCCTGCCCGGACCCCCGGCCACGGATGATCCGAGAGAGCAGGCACTCCTCTGGCTCGCCCAACACCTCGAACCGCAATTTCGCCGGCTGTTCACCGCATACGCGGCGGCCGCGGGGTTGCCACCGGAAGCGTCAGCGGCCGTCCGGACCAGACACGGCGCCATCGAGCGTGCCACGGCACGTGGCCTGATTCACGCTCCCCTTCATGGGGATGCCCTGCACGTCCACGGCATGAGCGAGGGCGAGTTCCGGCTCCGCGTGCTTCACGATGCCAGTACGCAGGCCGACCGCGATGACGCCCTCTGTCATCCGCTCCTCCTGCACCGCTGGCGCCAGCATCTGAAGCAGCTCCAGACTGATGTGGCACCGGGTGCACTCAGCTCCTCCACCCAAAGCCTCGCTCCCCTGGCCTGGGAGGAGTTGCGCCCACAGTCGCTCCACGAGGTGAGGGAACTGATGGGCCGACGGCGCCTCCTCGGGAACCTGCTCCAGCGGTACGGGGAGAACCGGCGCCTTCGGTATGCCGTACACGATGCCATCAGCATCGCCGAGCACGCTCATCCCGAAAAGCCGCTCCTTATGGCAGCGGCGCGCGACGCCCGCGAGGAGCTCGGCCGTCGGCACCCCGATCTTTACAAAATCATCCGGAATCTCCTCGAACCACATCTGACGCGGTACGGACGGCTGCGGCTACGGAACTCTCAAGGCAGACAGCAAGTGCGTGGACAAGTCATGCTGGCGCTCCTGGAGTCGGAAGGGGCCGCAGCGGCTCCGAGGCAGGTCCGATGCTGATCCTCCCGTGCTCAGCGTCTGCTTACTCGGTCGCGGGCATGCTCAGAGCGCTGGAGGGCGGCCTGTGGCGCGTTGCCAGTCCCGGTAAGCGGCAACGGCTGTGGGAAGCGTGGGGAAGATGCGCTCCGGGCCGACCTTTGCTGTGAGGCCGTAGGCGTCAAGGGGTTGGCGCAGGTCCTGCTTGACGCGGGCGAGGGCGAACACGATCTCCTGTTGGGCGAGTTCGGAGCGCAGGGCCTCGACGGCGTCGAGGGCGGTGATGTCGACCTCGACGTTGGCCTCGGTGTTCAGGACGAACCAGTGCACGGGTTCGTTCTGGGCCGCGACCGAGGCCAGCGCCCGGCGGCGGAAGTCCTCGGCGTTGGCGAAGAACAACGGTGAGTCGTAGCGGTAGATGAGGAGGCCGGGAATGGTGCGGGCGGTCGGGTAGTCGTCGATATCGTGCATGCCGGCCAGTCCGGGCACCATGCCTTCGACCGCGTCGTGGGGGCGTGCGACCCTCGTGAGCAGTTCGGCGACGGAGAGCGCCACGGCGAGGAGGACGCCGTACAGGATGCCGAGGGCGAGGACGCCGAGACCGCAGCCGAGGGCGAGCAGGAACTCACGGCGGCGGAAGGCTGCCAGCCTCCGGAACTCGCCCACCTCGATCAGGCGGACGGCGGCGTAGACGACGATGGCGCCGAGGGCGGCGGACGGGGTGTGGGCCAGCAGTGGGCCCAGGAAGAGCAGGACAGCAGCCACACAGACGGCACCGACGAGGGAGTACGCCTGGGTGCGGGCGCCCGAGGAGTCCGCGAGGGCGGTGCGGCTGGCACTGCTGCTGACCGGAAAGCCGTGCAGGACTCCGGCGCCGATGTTCGCCGCGCCGAGGGCGAGCAGCTCGCGGTTGGGGTCCAGGGGGTGCGGGTCGTCGTGCCGGGCGAAGGCGCGTGCGGTCAGGACGACGTCGGTGTAGCCGACCAGCAGCACGCCGAGAGCGGGCAGGACGAGGTTGGCGAGGTCAGTCAGCCGGGGCAGGGCGAAACCCGGCAAGCCGGTCGGGACCGCGCCGATGACGGCGATTCCCCTGTCCTCGTCCAGCCCGAAGACCGCCACCACCGCCGTGGCGAGGACGAGGACGAGGAGTGGTCCGGGCAGAGCCCGCCCCAGGAGAGGCAGGGTGAACAGCAGGAGCAGGCAGCCCGCGGCGATGAGGGTCGTGGGCCAGTGCAGGTCGCCGATGTGGTGGAGGAAGGAGAGCAGCTGGGGGAAGAACCCCGATCCGCTGCCACTGGTCCTGGTCAGGCGGGGCAGCTGATCCACGATCATGATGAAGGCGACTCCGGCCAGGTAGCCGATGAGCACGGGCCTGGAGAGGAGGTCCGCCAGGAAGCCGAGCCGGACGGCCCAAGCGACCAGACAGAGCAGGCCGACGACGAGGGCCAGAGCCGCGGCGAGCGCCGCGTAGCGCGTGGGGTCGCCGGCTGCGAGCGGCCCGACGGCCACAGCGGTCATGAGTGCGGTGGTCGACTCCGGTCCGACGGACAGCAGGCGCGAGGTGCCGCTCAGGGCGTAGAGGAGCATGGCCGGCAGGACGGCCCACAGGCCGACGACCGGCGGCAGGCCGGCCACACCCGCGTAAGCCATGACCTGGGGCACCAGGTAGGCGGCGACCGTGATCCCGGCCAGGACGTCGCCCCGTAGCCAGCTCGTCCGGTAGCCGCGGAAGGCGGGCGGGATCGCAGTGCGCCGTCCGTGCTTCGGCATGGCACCTCCGGAACTCCGCTCGGGCTGTGGTCACATCGTGCCCGGCAGAGGGCTGCAAGGAGGTGAAGCGCGCGAGTGGGCCGACCGCTACGTGCTGCTCTTTCGCAGACGGAAGCCGGTGACGATGTCGGGCCTGATCCGGATCGCGCCCGATGCGGTGCCCTCGACCCAAGGCTGCAGGAGATGCGCGTAGCGTTCGACCTCGTCGGGGGCGGTGACGGCGGTGGCGTAACCGGTGGCGACCACGCTCCACCCCAGGCGTTCCCCTTGATCGATGACGTCGGCTTCGTACGCGACGACCACGCCCGCATCCCCCTGTGCCGCGAGCAAGGCTGCCAGCGTCGAGACGTCCTCGACCTGGACGATGATGTCGCCGGCGTCGAGAAGGTGGTTGACCGGACGCACGGCGGGCAGCGCGTGACGGGTGAACACGATCCGGCCCAGTTCGACGGTGCCCAGCAACTGCAGCGCCTCGTCCGCGCTGAGCTCTTCCATCTGTCGTCCCGGCATGCTGACGGCAGGCGAGCTGGTGGTCGTAACGGCCGGGTCTCTCTTCATCATCTGCATCCTTGGCCAAGCGGGCGGGACGCCGGTGCCCTTGCCCGCTGTCGGCTCCTCAAAGGGGCATGGGCCCTGGGGCATGGCTTCGCAGCACCGCGAGCCGCCGACTGTATTCTTCGTCGTCGATCTCGCCTCTGGCGAATCGTTCCGCGAGAAGTCCCTCTGCCCCCTTGTCGGAGGCTGGGTACGGCGCGGGTGTTGTGCGCCCGTCCGCACCGTCTCGCCTGAGGGCACGGACCACAAGGACGGTCGCCGCGATGATCAGGGTCCAGACGATCAGCGTGGTGAGGGACATGGCGAACCATCCCCAGGCCCCCATTCCATGGCCATTCCAGTACATCGCGCACCTACCGGGTGGACGGGGTCGATGGCCGCGTGCCGGCCATCTGCTGCCAGGATCTCCGGCTCCACCAACCCTGGGCATGGGCCGGTCGGCCCACAGACGGGGCCACAGGGCCCATGCCCGGGACCGGCAGGAACACCAAGACTGAAGACGGACTCGAACAGGAGGCCGTTCATGAACACCCCTTCGAACACCCCTTCACCCACCCGTATCTCCGACGCGCTGCCCGCCGACTGCCGCTCCCGTCTGATGGAACTGGCTCAAGAGGTCAACTTCGACGAAGGGACCCGTCTCTTCCGCGAAGGTGGCCACGCCGACCGGTTCTGGATCGTCCGGTCCGGCACCGTGACCCTGGAAGTCCATGTGCCCGGTCGACGCGCCGCGGTCATCGATAGCCTCAGCGCCGGTCAGCTGGTCGGGTGCTCGTGGCTCTTCAAGCCGTACTCCTGGCGTCTGGGTGCCGAGGCGATGACGCCCGTCCGCGCATACGAGTTCGACGCGGAGCGCGTACGAACGCTGATGGACGCCGACGCCGCCTTCGGCTCGGCCCTGGGCCACTGGGTCGGGCAGGTCCTCGCCAACCGGCTACAGGCCGCCCGCGTGCGCCTTCTCGATCTGTACGCGCCCTACGGCAGCGGCAGCTTCCTCTGATCGTCCGCACGGCAAAGGAGCCGGTCATGCCCGCATCCCGCTACACCGTCAGTGACGTCATGACGCACACCGCCATCGCCATCGGCCGCGAGGCGTCCTACAAGGAGATCGTCGAGCTGATGCACCAGTGGAAGGTCAGCGCGGTCCCCGTCTTGGAAGGCGAGGGCCGGGTCGTCGGCTTGGTCTCCGAGGCGGACCTGCTGCCGAAAGAGGAGTTCCGGCGGACGGATCCCTCTCTGCCCGGTCAGCTGGAGGAGGCGTCGAAGGCCGCCGGGGTGCTGGCCGAGGAGCTCATGTCGAGCCCGGCGATCACGGTGCATCCCGACGCGCCCGTCGCCGAAGCCGCCCGGATCATGGCGCACAAGCACGTCAAGCGCCTGCCCGTGGTGAACGCGCTCGGCATGCTGGAGGGTGTGGTCAGCCGCAGCGACCTCCTGAAGGTGTTCCTGCGGCCCGACGAGGAACTCGAGGAGGAGATCCGCCAGAGCGTGCTCACCGAACTGACACCCGGCGTGAACGTGGACTTCGCCGTACGAGACGGCGTCGTCATCCTGCGCGGCCCGCTGCGGGACCGGGCCCTGGTCCCCCTGCTCGCGCGGGCGATCCGAGCGGTCGAGGGTGTCGTGGACGTCCGGATGGAGCTGAACGGCGCCGTCGCTGCCTAGCGCCTTCTCACGGCCACGGGGTGCGTTGCACGCCTTCCTGAGACAATGCGGATGGGAAGCGTCATGGGGACCGAACCAGGGGCGATCATGTCCGATGACCCGAAGGCATCCGCCGAGGCGCCGATCAAGGTGTTCCTCCTCGACGACCACGAAGTGGTCCGGCGCGGACTGCGGGACCTTCTGGACGCCGAACCGGACATCACCGTCGTGGGCGAGGCGGGCACGGCCGAGCAGGCGCTGGCCCGCGGGCCGGCACTGCGCCCGGACGTGGCCGTGCTCGACGTACGGCTTCCCGACAGCGACGGCATCACCGTCTGTCGCGAGCTGCGCTCTCGCATGCCCGGCCTTGCCTGCCTCATGCTGACGTCGTTCGATGACGAGGACGCGCTGCTGGACGCGATCATGGCGGGCGCCGCCGGGTACGTGCTGAAGCAGATCAAGGGTTCCGATCTGGTCTCCGCCGTACGGACGGTGGCCACCGGGCAGTCCATGCTGGACCCGGCCACCACCGCCCGTCTGATGCGCTCCCTGCGGGACCCTGAGAGCGCCAAGGAACCGGAGGATGCCCGCCTGGCGGCTCTGTCAGAACGCGAGCGGGCAGTGCTGGAGCTCATCGGCGAGGGCCTCACCAACCGGCAGATCGCGAAGCAGCTCTACCTGTCCGAGAAGACGGTCAAGAACCACATCTCCCGGCTGCTGGGCAAGCTCGGCGTGGAGCGGCGGGTCCAGGCTGCCGTCATCGCCGCCCAGGTGCACGAGCACGACGTCGGGACCGCAAAGCAGTAGGACGTCGGCGACGGTCACTGCGGGGGCGGGACCAGGGGCACCTGCCACTCCAGGCGAGTGCCCGATTCACCGTTGCCCCGCGCTACGACGTCCATCCGGCCGCTGAGCCTTTCGGCACGCTCTGCCAGGTTCCGCAGTCCGCTGCGCCGACCGCCCGCGGGCAGGCCGACGCCGTTGTCCGTCACGGTGAGGGTCAGGTTCCCGTCGGCCGCAACGATCGAGACCTCGACGCGCGTGGCCTCGGCATGACGGGCGACGTTGGTGAGGGTGAGGTTCCCCCGCTGTGCGGGAGTGGTTGACTAGCTGGTCAGGGCGGGTTGACGTGGTTTCAGGTTCACTTGTTCGGTGGCTGCCTGGTTGGCGTAGTGCTTCTCCTCGAACTCGATGGGGCTGAGGTAGCCGAGTCGTTCCTGGATGCGGTGGGGGTTGTAGAAGCCGTCGATGTAGTTGAAGAGTGCGAGGTTCGCCTCGGCACGTGTGGCGAAGACGCGGCCGCGGACGCACTCGGTCTTGACAAGCATCCACAGATTCTCGGCGAGGGCGTTGTCATACGAGTCGCCGACGGAGCCCATGGAGGCTTGGATCCCGGCTCTGAGCAGGCGTGTTGTGAGCTTCACGGACGTGTATTGGCAGCCGTGGTCGGCGTGGTGAATGAGTTCGCCGGTGATGGGCTCGCGGGAGGCGAGGGCGTACTCAAGCGTGGTCAGGACCAGGTCGGCGTCGGCGCGGGCGGAGGTTTCCCAGGCGACGACGCGGCGGGAGAAGGCGTCGCGGATCGCGGAGAGCCACAGCGGGCCCTCCAGTGTGGCGATCATGGTCAGGTCGGTGACCCACAGCCGGTTCGGCCCGGTCGCGGTGAAGTCGCGCCCGACCAGGTCCGGGGCGAGCTCGGCGTTCGGGTCGCGGCGGGTGAAGCCCTTGGCCTTGCGGGGACTGAGGCCCTGGAGGCCGGCCTGGCGCATGAGCCGTTCGACGCGTTTGCGGCCGACTCGGGTGCCCTCGCGCCGCAGGACGGCGTGGACGCGCGGTGAGCCGTAGATCCCGCCGGAGGCGTCGTGGACCTGGCGGATACGGTCCGTCAGCTCGATGTCCCGGCGGCGCCGCTCGCACGGCTCCTTCTCCGCCCGGCGCCAACGGTAGTAGGTGGAAGAGGGGAGGGAGAGTTCCCGGAGTACGGGCTCGACCCCCAGGTGTGGGTGCTCGTCGAGGAGTCCTGTCACCTGGGCCGGGTCGGGTCGAGCTGCGCCGCGAAAAAAGCCGACGCCGTCCGCAGAACCTCATTCGCCCGCTTGAGCTGGACATTCTCCTTCCGCAAGGCCGCCAGTTCCTCACGCTCCGCGGTGGTGAGCAGGTCTCCCCGTTCGCCGGCGTCGGCCTCGGCCTGACGGATCCAGTTCCGCAGAGCCTCGTGATGCACACCGAGATCCTCGGCCATACGACGGATCACCGGCTTCGGCTCCGCGGCGCGATACATCCGCACCGCACGCTCACGCAACTCCAACGGATACTTCCTCGGTGCGGACATCGTCCGGGTTCCTCTCATGAGACCCATCTGACCCCCTGTCACCCATCCCCGCATCTCGGGGGAACCTCAGGGCTTCCCCCACCACGGCCAGGACCTCGTCCGCGACGGGGGACGGTACGTCGGTGTCGATCAGACCCTCCATTCTGAGGGCCGGCGCGAAGCCGAGGGCTGCGGCCGCCCCGTCCAGGGCCTGAACGGCGCGGGAGCGCAGCTTGGACGCCTCCCCGGGGGTTTCGTGCTCGCGGAGTCCGAAGATGGTCGATCGGATGATCTTGATGGTGGCGTCGAGGTCGTCCACGGCGCGGGCGAGGCGTTCGGACGCCTGGGGATGGTCGACGAAGCGCTGGGCGCTCTGGAGGGTCATGCCGGTGGCGAAGAGGCGCTGGATGGCCAGGTCGTGCAGGTCGCGAGCGATGCGGTCGTGGTCCTCCAGCAGGCTCATCTGCTCGGTGTCGCGGCGCCGGTCGGCGAGCTCCAACGCGAGGGCGGCCTGGCCCGCGAACCCCGGGAGCGGGGCGACCTCCGTAGTGGCGAACACGGGGCGACCGTGCCGCCGGGCGAGCATCAGGACGCCGCTGAGCTTTTCCTTGGTGCCAACGGTGACGGCCACGGCCGGGCCGAAGCCCGTCCACCGCTCGGGTTGCACAGTGACGCGCTCGTCGGTCGCCACGTTGGGAACCGTGATGAGGCCGTTGCGTGCCAGTGCGGCCTCGGCGAGAGTGCCCTGGGTGCTGGGCAGGACGATCCCGCGGTGCGCCTCGGCTCCCTCCCCGAGCGCGAGGGAGCCTCGCAGTTCACCGGCGGAGCCGAGCAGGTAGAAAACGACCATGTCGGCGCCGGTGATGTCCTTGGCCCGTTCCAGCATGCCCTCGAGGACCTCCTCCTCGGGCGCTCCTGAGAGCAGGGCGCTGGTGATGTCGGAGCTGGCCTCCAGCCAGCGCTCACGCAGCCGGACCTCCTCGAAGAGCCGGGCGTTCTCGATGGCGATGCCGGCCGCGACGGCGAGGGTGGACAGGACCGCCTCGTCCTCGGCATCGAACTCGGCTCCGCCGCGCTTCTCGGTCAGGTAGAGGTTGCCGAAGACGTCCTCGCGGACCCGGATCGGGACACCGAGGAAGGAGTGCATCGGCGGGTGGTGGTCCGGGAACCCGTACGAGGCGGGGTGCTCAGACAGCTCCGACAGTCGCAGCGGTTCGGGGTGGCGGATCAGCTCGCCGAGGATGCCGTGGCCGGAGGGCAGGTCTCCGATCTGTGCGCGGAGGCTGTCGCTGATGCCGACGGGCAGGAACTCGGCCAGCTTCTTGTCGTTCCCGATGACTCCGAGGGCCCCGTACTCGGCGTCCACGAGCACCGCGGCGGCCTCGACGATGCCTTGTAGGACCTGCGGCAGGTCCAGCTCCCGGCCCACGGACATGACGGCTTCGAGCAGACCGTTCAGCCGGTCCCGCGTGCCTCTGACCTCGTCGATCCGTACCTGCAGCTCGTCCAGCAGTTCGTCGAGCCGCAGTCGAGGAACACCGCTGCCGGTGGGCTGTTCCCCTGTGCTCATGCCCGCCTCCGGCCGGAAGTGATGGCGAGAAGGCCACCACTTCCACGGTATCCCCGGCCGGAGGGCCCGGCCTTCCCACTCAGTGGGAGGCCGTTGCGCTGTTCGGCCTCTCCTCGTACCGCGTCCTGCCGTCGTCGTGCAGGTGCCGGACGTGGGCGTCCGGGCCGGGGAAGAACACGCTGGTACGGCCGGTGTCGGACCAGCGCACGTCGTACGGCGGGGTTCCGTCGTCATGGTGCAGGGCGATGACTTCGCCGTCACGGCCGGGCTTTCCGATGGTGGGGCCGCCGACGACGATCTGGTCGCCCACCATGGCGTGGATCCCATGGCCGTCGGCAGGTGAATAGGCGTTCATGGTCATGCCCTTCTGTGGAATGCGCTGCGCAGGAGCCGGGCCGTGACGAATGCTGCGAGGGCTGCCGCCGTGGCGAGCCCCGCGCCGGCCCAGCCGACCGGCTGGGTGTCCAGCAGCGACTGCAGAGCGGGAACGTGCAGGGCAGCCATCGCCAGGAGGGCGGAGGCCGCCACGGAGGCCGGGAGGAAGAGGTTCTGGCGGGTGAACAACCGAGCCCTCAACCCCAGAGCCACGCCCAGTTGGGCCCCGAGCAGAGACAGGAAGAGCACGCTCTGCCAGGGCAGGCCCATGGCGCGCGCGCCCATGCCGGCGATCAGGCTCAACGCCGTCACGGCCACGGCGAGGACGAGCAGGCGCTGCCACACTCCTGCGGCCAGGATGTGCTGCCCGGGCGGCCGGGGCGGGCGCCGCATGGCTTCCGGTGCGGCGGGTTCCGCGCCCATGGCCACGCCGGTCAGGCCGTGGGTGAGGAGGTTGATCCACAGGATCTGCCCCGCCCGCAGCGGCAGGGCCAGGCCGAGCAGGGGACCTGCCAGCATCACGAGGATCTCGGCGGCTCCGCCGGCCATGGCGTAGACGAGGAAGCGTCGGATGTTGTCGTAGACGCGGCGGCCTTCCTGGACAGCCGTGATCACGGTGGAGAGCTCGTCGTCGGTGAGGACGAGGTCGGCGGCCTGGCGGGCCACCTCCGTGCCGCGGGCGCCCATGGCGACGCCGATGTCGGCCTGGCGTAGGGCTGGGCCGTCGTTGACGCCGTCCCCGGTCATGGCGGTCACTGCGCCGCGGGCCCGCCAGGCGTGGACGATGTCGAGCTTCTGCTGGGGATCGGTCCGGGCGAAGACCCGGACCGCGGTCAGGTCGGTGTCCGGTGCTGCGGCCAGCTCGGGGCCGGTGACCACTGCATCGGCCGGCCCGTCCTCTACGAGGCCGATGCGTACGGCGATGGCGTGGGCCGTCGCGGGGTGGTCGCCGGTGATCATGATCGGGGTGATGCCGGCGGCGCGGCAGGCGGCCAAGGTGGCCGCGGCCGCCGCTTTCGGCGGATCGCTGATGGCGATCAGGCCGAGAAGGCCCAGTCCGCATTCCGCCTCGGTGGCGGGCGGATTCCACTGGAGCCGTTCGGTGCCTGCCACCGCCAGGACCCTGAATCCGTGCGAGGCCAGCTCGGCTGCCCGTCGGCGGGCCTGGTCCAGGATCTCGGGCGGCTCGGCGAGCACCGTAGGAGCCAGGACGGCCTCGGGCGCCCCTTTGAGGCAGACCAGAACGTTGCCGTCCGGCAGGTGGTGGAGGGTGGTCATCCGTTTGCGCAGGCTGTCAAAGGGGGCTTCTCCGATCCGGGGGCAGTCCCGGTGCAGCTCGGCAGGGTCGGGGCAGCCGGCCTTGGCAGCGGCTGCCAGCAGTGCGGCCTCCATGGGATCGCCCACGGCCGTCCACATGTCGGATCCGCTCTGGGGCGGTTTCAGGCTTGCGTCGTTGCACAGTGCCGCCGTGGTGAGGAGCTCCTGTAGTGGGCGGAGCTGCTCGGGTGTCAGGGAGCGTCCGGAACGGGTCAGGGCTCCGTGGGGTTCGTATCCGCTGCCGGACACGTCGGCGGCTCCGGACGGCGTCCACACGTGCTGGACGACCATGCGGCCCTCGGTGAGGGTGCCGGTCTTGTCCGTGGCCAGCACGCTCACCGAGCCGAGTGTCTCGACCGCCGGCAGGCGCCGGATCAGAGCACCCCGGGCCGCCATGCGGCGGGCCCCGAGGGCGAGGGCGAGGGTGACCACGGCGGGCAGGGATTCGGGCACCGCGGCGACGGCCAGGCTGATGGCGGTGACCGCCATCGTGCTCACGCCGAGACCGCGTACGAGGCCCAGGGCGAAGAACAGCACGCACAGGGCGAGGGTGACGGCAGCCAGAACGCGGCCGAGGGAAGCGAGGCGGCGCTGGAGCGGGGTCGGCTCGTGTTCCCCGCCGAGGAGCGCCGCGATCCGGCCGAGGGCGCTGGAGGATCCGGTGGCCGTGGCGGTCGCGGTACCCCGACCGCGCACCACGACGGTGCCGGCGCCGACCGTGTCACCGGCAGTTTTGGCGACGGGTTCCGATTCGCCGGTGAGCATGGACTCGTCCAGCAGGATCGCCGACGCCTCGGTGAGGTCTGCATCCGCGGCGACGATGTCTCCCTCGCCCAGGAGCAGGCTGTCACCGGGCACCACCAGCGCTGCCGGCACCTCGTGGGCGGAACCGTCGCGCCGCACTCGGGCGTGCGGGGCCGAGAGCGCGGAGAGGGCGGCGACCGCGTGGTCCGCCCGGACCTCCTGGGCCACTCCCACGGTCGTGTTGAAGAGGACCACCAGACCGATGACGACGGCGTCCGGGTGGTCACCGATCGCGATGGTCAGCAGGGCGGCACCGAGCAGCACCATGATCAGCGGATCGCGCAACTGCGCCAGCACCCGACGGTGCAGGGGTGTCGGCCGCGGCGGGGCCACCTCGTTGCGCCCGTACCGGGCGAGTCGGCTTTCGGCTTCGGACTGCGTCAGCCCCGCCGGCTCCGAGGAGCCGACGGACGGCATGTCGATCGCGCGGCTGGTCATGGCGGGTCAGCCGGTGGGGACGGTGATCACCGGGCAGTGCGCACGGTGCAGCAGGCCGTGGACCACGGATCCGATCCTCATGCCGGTGTATCCGCCGCGGCCGCGGCGGCCCACGACGACGGCCAGCGCGTGTTCGGCGGCGCGGGCCAGTTCCTCGACCGGGTGGCCGGTGAGGACCTCATGCGTCACATGGACGTCCGGGTACTTCTCCGACAGGCCGGCGGTGGCTTCGGAGAGCAAGGTGCGCTGGGCCTGCAGCGCCACCTCCTCGTCGTCGAGCATGATGAGCGACGGCTGCCACACGCAGGCGACCCGCAGCGCTGCCCCCCGAAGGTCGGCCTCGTCGAAGGCGAAGGCCAGCGCGGCAGTGGCGGACGCGCTGCCGTCGATTCCCGCGACGACGTAGGGCGGCTGCTGGCTGATGTGCTCGGCGTCGCCCACGACGACGACGGGGCAATGGGCCTGAGCCGTGATGGGGACCACGAGCGAGCCGGCACTGAAGAACTCGGCGGTGCGGCTCAGGTGCCGGGATCCGAGGACGATCATGCGGGCTTCTCTCGCTGAGGCGCCCAGGACCGGGACGGGGAAGCCGCCGAGCAGATCGCCGGTGACGCTCACTTCCGGGTGGCGGTCACGCACCCAGTTGCACGCCTGTTCGAGCCTGTCTGAGCCGGCCTGCCGCAGGGCCGTCTGGCCGGGGGTGTCATCGACGTGATGGGTGTCGTGCTGGGGCGGTACCGCGAGAACCAGGCGCAGCGGGAGCCTGCGCCGTTGTGCCTCGTCCGCAGCCCAGGCCAGGGCAAGGTGCCAGTCCCTGACCGGGTCGATGCCCACGACGATGTGGCTTCCTGCGGGGTGGATGGTCATGACTGGCTCCCGAAGTCACTGCCGGTCCGGGGAATGAGGAGGACGGGGCAGTGGGCGTGGTGCAGCAGGCTGTGCGTGGCCTTGCTCAGGTTGGGGGCGAGTCCGAGGGACCCTGGGACCCGGCGCCCGCCCATGACGAGCAGGTCGGCGTGCCGGGACGCCTCGACCAGGACACCGGCCACGGAGATGCTCTTCTCCGCATCGGCCTGAACCTCCAGGTCCGGGAACTCACCGCGGACCACGTCCGCGACGGCCCGCAGGGTCTCTGCGTGCCCGCCTGCGATCTCGTCCACGCCGTCGAGCATGCTGACCACCTCACCGACGGACTGGAGCACGTTCCACACGTGCAGCAGCCGCAAGGAGGCCTTGTGCAGCTCGGCTTCCTTGGCGGCGTACCGGGCGATCAGGAGGTCGTGCTCATCGCGGATCGCCGCGAGGACCGTGCCGGTCTCATCGGCCCCGTCGATGCCGCGGACGACGATGACGGGCGTCATGGCGATGGCCGCGGTGCCCAGCCCGACCGACCCGAGCATGAGGGAGTTGAAACCGCCCAGGCCGCGGTTGCCCACCACGACCGTGCCGTGGAGCCCGCCGGCCCGGTGCAGGGTGTCCACGGCGCCCGCACGGCTGAATTCGGTGGTCACGGTCAGCCCGGGGTACTCGGCCGACACAGCCTTCGCCGTATCGTCCAGGAGTGCCCGGCCGTTGACGCGGACCCGTTCGATGGTCTCCGCCGACAGGTACAAGGCCCTGCCGTCGGTGTCGGCGCCGTAGACGATGTGCAGGGGACGGTCACGGCGGACGGCTTCCTTGGCCGCCCACAGGGCGGCGAAGCGCGCCGATTCCGAGCCGTCCACGCCGACCGTGACCGAGCTGGTGTCCGGGGTGCGGAACGTACTTTCCACGATTCCTCCCAACCGAGAAGCCAATGAGGGACACCCCTCACGCTGGCAGCGTCGACGCTCTGGGAAGAGGGCCGCCCGGGGCCGCAGATGGGACCAAAGGTCCCCAACGTCGCGACCCGGCACCCCGGACCCCTAAGGGCCCCTGAACGGGGCCGTTCGGCCCTCGCTCACCAGCGGTCACCGGTGGATGGTGGGGGCACACCCCACACCGGACATCAGCCTCGCGTGACACGGCGGAGCAGGAGGGCCTCATGAAGCATCTCAAGGTGGCGGACCTGATGACCGACGAGGTCGTCTCCGTGGCCCCGGGTACCGCCTTCAAGGACGTCGCGAAGCTCCTCGCCCAGTACGACGTCTCCGGAGTCCCTGTCCTGGACGACGAGGATCGTGTGATGGGCGTCGTTTCGCAGACCGACCTACTCGCCCACACGGTGTCGGGCTCCCATTCCGCCGGGCAGAGCAGCACGGCAGCTGGGCCGCCGTGCGCGGGCGGGGTGATGTCCGCGCCCGCGGTCACCGTCCATGCCGAAGAGACAGCGGCTGACGCCGCGCGGCTGATGACCCGCCGGAGCATCGAACGCCTCCCCGTCGTGGACGTGGAGGACCGGCTCGTCGGCATCGTCACCCGCCGGGACCTGCTGCGCGTGTTCCTGCGCCCGGACTCCGAGATACGCCGGCGTGTCACCGACGACGTCCTCACGGACGTGCTCGGTGTGCCAGCCGGTGACGTCGACGTTCACGTGGTGGACGGCATCGTCACCCTGGACGGCCAGGTCGAGCGCCGGAGTCAGCTCCCCGCACTTCTCAGCCTCGTCGAACGGCTCGACGGGGTCGTCGCGGTGGCATCTCGTGTCACCGCCCGCACCGACGACACGGCAACCCACGCGGACCATGCCCGGCACGCAATGCCGTGGTGATGAGCGCCGGACCGCACGAAGGGAGTCAGAGCCATGAAGAACCACGTGACCGTCGGAGTCGACGGCTCCGAGGAGAGCCGGGCAGCAGCACGCTGGGCCGCGCGGGAAGCCATCCTGAGGCAGGTGCCCCTGCGTCTCGTGCACGCCGTTGACTGGCCCCTGGACCCGGTGTTCCCCGGTGTGGGCCGCCAGGACGTAGATCGCTGGGCGGATCAGGCCCTGACCGAAGCCGCTCAGGAGCTGCACGGGCGCCACCCGCAGCTGGAGATCACGACACGCTGCCTGACAGCACGGCCGGCCGCCGCCCTCGCGGCCGAGGCCGCCGACGCCGGGCTGCTGGTTCTGGGATCGCGCGGGCTGGGCGGCCTGGTCGGATTCATCGTCGGCTCGGTGGCGATGTCCACAGTGGTCGGGACCGACACGCCGGTCGTGCTCGTTCGCGTCGCCGACGACCCGGACGGCCCGGGCACCGGATTCGCAGCCGAGGTCGTCGTGGGGGTCGACGTTCACGAGGCCTGCGACCGGGTACTCGCCTTCGCCTTCGAAGAGGCGGCCCGGCGCAACTGCCCGCTGCGGGCTGTCCACGGCTGGAAGATGCCGGCCGCCTACAGCTACGTCCCCTTCTTCGACCCGGACAACGAACGGGACATCGGCAGGAGCGTCACACACATGGTGGACGACATGCTGCTGCCCTGGCAGCACAAGTTCCCCGACGTGAACGTCAGCCAGAACGTCTTCATGGGATCGGCGGGCGGACATCTCGTCCGTGCCTCGCAGGGCGCGGGACTCGTCGTTGTGGGACGCCATGTACGCCGCTCTCCCCTCGGCGCACACCTGGGCTCGGCCGCCCACGCGGTCCTGCACCACGCAGCAGCCCCCGTGGCCGTCATCGCCCACGACTGAAGGACCGAAAACCGGTGAACGGCCGTGCGAGCACACAGCAAGGGCGGAAAGAGTCCGCCCGCTTCTCGCGGATCCCGATTGTGCGGTGCACGGCGCTCGGCCGCTTCTCCGCATCCTCGCAAGGACCCTTTCCGCACTTCCATGGAACCACCCCGAGGCGGAGCCCACCAGAGCCGGCCGGACCTCCTCGGGCCCCGGACAGCCCTACCCGCGGACGGGTCGCCGTTCAGACCATCACGAGTAGCTGTCGTTGCATCGAGGAGGAAGACCATGAAGCACCTGCGCAACGTCGAGGACGTCATGACACACGCCGTGATCTCCGTCGACGAAGGAACCGCGTTCAAGGACATCGTGGAAGCGCTGCGGATGTGGAAAGTTAGCGCGCTCCCCGTCCTGGCCCGGGACGGACAGGTGGTCGGCGTCGTCTCCGAAGCCGACCTGCTGCTCAAGCCCCAAGGCACCGACACGGCCCACGACACCACTGCCGAGCAGCTGATGACCCGCCCGGCCGTGACCGTGACGAAGGACGCCACCATCCCCACCGCGGCGCGTCTGATGGCCCGCGGGCACCTCAAGCGCCTTCCCGTGGTCGACGCCGACGGCCGCCTCGTCGGCGTCGTCAGCCGCGGCGACCTGCTCAAGGTCTTCCTGCGCCCGGACGAGGACATCGGCACCGAGATCCGCGAACTGATCATGTACCAGCTGCTCCCGCAGGTTCCCGGTGAGGCGCATGTCCACGCGCACGGTCCTGTCGAGGTGCACGTCCACGTCGCCAACGGCATCGCCTACCTCAACGGGTCTCTGCCGGACCCCGCGATGGAAGACGTCGTCGTACGCGCCGCCGGCACCGTACCGGGCGTCGTCGACGTCAAGGCGGACTTCACCGTCCTCCTCTCCGCATGAGGGCATCACCGCCATGAGGCACCGCAGTGTCGCGGACCTGATGACGCACACCGCCGTCACCGTCCGGCGCACGACCGCGTTCAAGGAGATAGCCAGGCTGCTGAAGGAGTTCGACATCACCGCCTTGCCCGTGATCGACGAAACCGGGCATCCGGTCGGCGTCGTCTCCGAAGCCGACCTTCTCCGCCGGCGGCCCGCAGGTGGTGCGGCAACAGCCCAGGAACTGATGACGAGCCCGACTGTCACAGCCCGGCCCGAGTGGAGCGTGGTCCGCGCGGCCCGCATCATGCAGCGGCACCGGGTCAAGCGGCTGCCGGTGGTCGACGAGGAAGGCCGCCTGGTCGGAATCCTCAGTCGCAGCGATCTGATCCAGCTCTTCCTCCGCCACGATCACGCGATACAGGAAGAGATCCTCGAGGACGTCCTCACCCGGACACTCCACCTCGCGCCTTCGGCCATCACCGCCGAAGTCGACGACGGCCTGGTGACGCTCAGTGGCACCGTGCCGCAGCCGGGACTGCTGCCCGTCGTGGTCCGCCTCTGCCAGAGCGTCGACGGGGTCGTCGACGTCGACAACAGACTCACCTGCGCTGAGGTCATACAGAGCCGACCGGGCGAGGAGGGGCCGAACGGTCCCCGGTTGGGCCGCTCGGACCTTCCCAAGGGCACGGCAAGCGGAAGAGGCTGAGAGAAGCCGACCATTCGACCCCGGGAGGAACACCATGTCGAACCTGATCACGGTAGGTCTGGACGGGTCGAGCGCCGGCAGCGCCGCAGCCGACTGGGCCGCCCATGAGGCCGAACTACGCGGCGCGGATCTGGAACTCATCCACGCGGAGGACTGGGCACAGTACGGGCCCTTCGCCGCGCCGCCCCCCGAACCGCGTCCTCAGTGGGCCGAGGACCTCCTTTCGCTCACCCGGGACCGGCTGCTGCGCGAACACGGCACGCTCGACATCAGCACCCACTGCGCCAAAGGCCTCGCGGCCTCCAAGGCCCTCGCCTCGGCCGCAGCAGATGCGGACCTGCTCGTCCTCGGCTCACGCGGTCTCGGCACCGTCGCAGGGTTCATCGTGGGCTCGACCGGATCGGCGACGATCCCCGAGACCGAGACGCCCGTCGTCCTCGTGCGCTCGATCGACGGCGAAGACCGTCCGCCCGGGCACGCGGACGATGCCGGGCCGGTGGTGCTCGGAGTGGACGTGCGCAGCAACTGCGACCGGCTACTCGCCTTCGCCTGCGAGGAAGCGGACCGGCGGGCCTGCCCCCTCGTCGTCGTACACGGCTGGTCGCTTCCGCCGATCTTCTCCTACGCTCCCGCCCTCGATCCCGGCGTCGCGAAGGAGATGGCCGACGGACTCGAGACCATGCTCCGCGAGCTGCTGAGCCCCTGGGAGCAGAAGTACCCGCAACTCGCCGTCGACGCACGCATCGTCATCGGCCAGCCCGCCATCCAGATCCTGGACGCCGCATCCGACGCGGCACTCGTCGTGGTCGGCCGGCGCATCCGCCGTCCGGCACTCGGTGCCCGCATCGGTCCCATCACCCACGCGGTGATGCACCACGCCACCTCACCGGTCGCCGTCGTGGCGCACGACTGAGGCCGCACAGACAGGACCAGTCCCGTGACCGCACCACACCTCGACCCCGACACCGTCATCCAGCTCGTCGGCGACGCCGTCACCGCCCCGTCCATGCACAACGCCCAGCCGTGGAAGTTCGTATTCCATGTCGGCACGGGTGCACTTTCCCTGTACGGCGATCCGGAACGCGCCATGACCCGAACCGACCCGGTTCACCGCAGCCTCCACCTCGGTTGCGCTGCGGCCCTGTTCAACCTGCGCGTGTCCGCCGCCTGGATCGGTCTCCCGGTCCGCGTGCAGCTCTTGCCCGACGACGCCGAACCATGGCTGCTTGCCACGGTGACCATCGACGAAACTGCGGGCGCGGACCGCGAGCTGGCCTCCCTGCACGACGCCATCCCGCGTCGGCACACCAGCCGGTACCCCTTCAGCGAGGAGCCGGTACCGACCGCGCTCCTGGACGGTCTGTGGGCTGCTGCCCACCTGGAAGGCTGCATGCTGACCGTCCCGGACACTTGGCACGTCGACACCGTGCTCGGGCTGGTACGGGACGCAGAACATCGCGAGGAGATCGATCCGCTTGCCCAAGAGGAAACCGCGGCCTGGACCTCCCACACGCAGGATGCTGCGGGCACGCGTAGTGATGGCATTCCCGCCGCCGCATTCGGACCGAAGGGTTCTGGCGGCCGCACCCCTGTACGCGACTTCGGCTGGGCCAACCCGATACCGGATCGCGGGTGGGCCGTGTTCGAGAAGCGGCCGCAACTGGCTCTGCTGAGCACCTCGGAGGACACGAGGGCAGACTGGCTGCGCGCCGGCCAGGCAATGGAGCGGGTCCTTCTGCAGGCCACTGCCGACGGCCTCGCCACGTCGATGACGTCCCATCCCCTGGAATGGCCGGAGTTGCGCTGGACGACCCGCGACCCCGTCGCGGCCATGGGACACGTGCAGATGGTCTTCCGCCTCGGCTACGGCCCTGCAGGCCCCGACACGCCGCGCCGCCCGTTGACCGAGGTCCTGGAAATCCGGGAGTAGACCGACAGGCGCCTACTGCGGTTCAGCCTTCCCGAGGGTGGCGGCATGGTCGGGTACGGCGGTCTGCAACTCCTTGGACGGACGCTCGTAGCCCGTTGAGCGGGGCCTCGGCGGCAAGGTCAGCGAGGGTACGGCCACGTCCGCGTAGGGAACCGAGGACAGCAGGTGGGCCATCATGTTGATCCGCGCGCTGCGCTTGTCGTCGCTCTCGACCACGAACCATCTGGCATCCGGCGTGTCCGTGTGGACGAGCATCTCGTCCTTGGCCCTCGAGTACGCCTCCCAGCGCGTCAGGGATTCCAGGTCCATCGGGGAGAGCTTCCACCGGCGCAACGGGTCCTTCGCACGGGCGCGAAACCGCTCCTCCTGCACTGCATCGCTGACGGAGAACCAGTACTTGCGGAGCAGGATCCCGTCCTCCACCAGCATCCGCTCGAAGACCGGACACTGCCGCAGGAAGAGCTGGTGTTCCGCGGGCGTACAGAAGCCCATGACGTGCTCGACCCCGGCCCGGTTGTACCAGCTGCGGTCGAACAGGACGATCTCGCCGGCGGCGGGCAGATGCTCGACGTACCGCTGGAAGTACCACTGGGTACGCTCCCGCTCCGTCGGCGTGGGCAGCGCCGCGATGCGTGCGACACGGGGATTGAGGTGCTCGGCAACGCGCTTGATCGTGCCCCCCTTGCCCGCGGCGTCACGCCCCTCGAAGACGACGACCAAGCGGGCGCCTTCCGCGCGCGTCCACTCCTGGAGCTTGACCAGCTCCGTCTGGAGCCGCAGCAGTTCTCTCTCGTAGACCGCCTTCTTGAGGCCCATGGCCGTCTCCGCCCCTCTGCCGTCCGACTCTGCGATCAAGTCAGTCACGGCCAGCGGCCGTACGCAACGACGCCGCTCACGCCTCGGCGTGTCGCGATCCCGTCGTCCTGCCGACGTTCCCGCTCCCCGCCCCGCAAGGCCGGGCTGTCGATACGCTGGCTCCGGACGGGGCGGGCAGCGAAGGGGAATCACGTGAGTGTGGGGGATCCGTTGACGCAAGTGCCCCGGATGCGGCTGGACGAGCTGCTCGACGAGCTCCAAGTACGCATCGACGCCGTACGTGGCACCCGCGATCGGGTGCACAGTCTGCTGGAGGCCGTCGTCTCGGTGGGCCGGGAGCTGGATCTGGCCCAGGTCCTGCGGCGGATCGTGGAGGCCGCGGCCCTGCTCGTCGACGCCGAGTACGGGGCGTTGGGGGTCATCGGCCCTGACGGCCGCACGTTGTCGCAGTTCCTGACCGTGGGGCTCGACGAGGAGGCCATCGCCCAAATCGGTCCCCTGCCGGCCGGTCACGGTCTGCTCGGGGAGGTCATCCATCACCCGGAGCCTTTGCGCCTCACCGATCTCGGCGCTCACTCCTCGTCGTACGGGTTTCCGCCGCACCACCCGCCCATGCGCACGTTCCTCGGTGTGCCGATCCGGGTGCGGGACGAGGTGTTCGGGAACCTCTATCTGACCGACAAGCGGGGCGGGTTCGATTTCGACACCGAGGACGAATCGGTGATCTCCACCCTCTCGGTGGCGGCGGGCGTGGCGATCGACAACGCCCGGCTCTACGAGGGGTCACAGCGCCAGCAGCGGTGGCTGAAGGCCAACGCGGAAATCACTGAAAGCCTGCTGTCGGGCAGTTCCCGTCCGGCGGTGCTGGAGCTCATCGCTCTGCGGGCCCAGGAGATCACGGGGGCCCGGATCGCGGACATCTGCGTGCCGGTTCCCGGCGCCGAGGGATTGTTCGTGGAGTTCGCGGCGGGTGCGGACGGCAAGGCCAGGCGGGGATTCGTCGTGCCCATCGCGGGAACGCTCTCCGGGACAGCCCACCGGACCGGGCAACCCGTCACGGTCGTGCACGCCTCGGACGACGACCGCTACCCGGACGATGCCCAGACTGAGGGCGGGCTGGGCCCCGCCGTCGCGGTCCCGCTGGGCACCGCCGGCGGAGAGAGCAGGGGCGTGCTCCTGCTCGTGCGCGCAGCCGGCGAGCCAGTCTTCGGCGAGAACGAGTTGGAGCCACTCGTCGCCTTTGCGGGTCAGGCGGCCATCGCCCTGGAACTGGCGGAACGGCGACGTGACGCCGAGCAGATAGCGCTGCTGGAGGAGCGGGACCGGATCGCACGGGACTTGCACGACTTGGCCATCCAGCGGCTCTTCGCCACGGGCATGACCCTCCAGAGCGCCGCACGGCTCGTCGAGCACGAAGGGGCCGCCGAACGCGTCAGCCGTGCGGTCGACGACCTGGACGAAACCATCAAGATCATCCGATCGACGATCTTCGGTCTGCGCACCAAGGACCGTGAGAGCGGACAGGGTCTGCGGGCCCGCGCTGCCCGGGCGGTCGGCGACGCGGCCACCACCCTCGGCCATCCGCCGCGCCTGAACATGGAGGGCCTGCTCGACACGGACGTCCCGTCCGACGTGGCCGACCACGTCATGGCGGTGCTGGGCGAGCTCCTGAGCAACGCCGCACGCCACGCGGGGGCGACCAGGGTCGCCGTGGCCCTCAAGGCCGAACCAGGCGAGGTCGTGCTGACGGTCTCCGACAACGGCAGGGGCATCCCGGTCCAGGGCCGCAGGAGCGGCCTGCTCAACCTCGACGACCGGGCACGGAGCCTGGGCGGGTCCTTCACCGTGGACACCCCCGACGAGGGTGGCAGTCGGCTCGTCTGGCGGGCGCCACTCCCCACCGGGAGCTGACGGCCCCGACGCGATGCTCCCCCGGCAGTCGGCTCCGGCAGCGTCCGCTCCGCCTTCAGCCGGAATCCGGCGACGAGGTCGGGGCGAATCCGCAGGGCTCGGGTCATGGGGCGTCCCACCCAGGGGCGCAGCAGGGAAGCGAACCGGGTCGCCTCATCGGCGTCGGTCACCGGGCACGCGTAGCCGGTGACGACGACGCTCCAGCCGAGGTGGGTGACGGGATCGATGGCGTCCGCTTCATAGGCGACGACCACACCGGGGACATCGGCCGGGGCCGAGAGGGAGGCGAGTGCCCCGTCGTCGTGGATCCGCACGATGATGTCCCCGCCCTCGACGAGATGGTTGACCGGGCGCACGGCGGGCAGCGCCTGCTGTGTGAAGACGATGCGCCCCAGGGACACTGTCGCCACGAGCCGGAGCGCCTCGGCCCTGTCGAGCTCGCGCATGCGCCGGGTGGCCGTCACGTCGTCGGCCTGACCGTCGGTGCGCCGTATGCCGCCGGCCTGGTCCATGCTGCGCACCTTCATCCGGTATCGATCGAATCTTGGGGCTTCCGAGTCACCAGCCTCTCTCTCGATCACCACGAGAACCAGGGCCCAACGGTCCTGAACCAGGCACCGGTTTCGGACACCGCCCTGGTCAAGCCACCACGAGCCGCAGCTCGCGGTCGGCGCCGAGCACCCGCATCGACTTGGCCACCAGAGGCGGCACGCCGCACAGGCGGAGCCGGGTTCCAGTCGAGTAGCAGCGGTGGTGCACGCGCAGGAAGAGGTCGATGCCCGCGCTGTCGCAGAAGGAGATCCCGGACAGGTCGAGGACGAGGCTGCGGTGACCGTACGCGGCGAGGGCGGTGAGTCGGGGTTCCACCTGCCACGCCGTGTGGAAGTCGAGTTCTCCTGCCAGGGTGACGCGCACATCGCCGTCGCTCCTCACCGCGGTCTTCAGATCGATCAAGGTAGTCGTCATGGAACCTCCACGCTGCGTGCGGCTCTGCGGTCGAGCCGCGCCTCTCCCTGTGCGGCACCAGCTCATCGCATGCGGTCCGGCCCCGGGAAGGTCCACATGCCCCGCGCGCAGGGCCGAAGGTCCCTGCTCCCGGGTGCCCCATCGCGCGGGAAGGGTCGAATGAGGGCCGATCGGCCCTGTCCGGTCGGCCCCTTCGGCAGGCAGGATGCGGGGGTTCGGCCTTCCAGGACGAAGCCAGGCGAAGGAGTTGCGTCATGACCGACAGCGGTGCCCCCTCCCTCACCAGGACGCCAATCACGGTCTTCCTCGTCGACGACCACGAAGTCGTACGCCGCGGGGTGCACGACCTACTGGACGCGGAGCCCGACCTGAACGTCATCGGTGAGGCGGGAACGGCGGAACAGGCCCTGATCCGCATCCCCGCGCTGCGTCCCCAAGTGGCGGTCCTCGACATACGGCTCCAGGACGGCGACGGCGTGAGCGTGTGCCGCGAGCTGCGCTCGCGGATGCCCGAGCTGGCCTGCCTGATGCTCACCTCGTTCGACGACGAGGAGGCCCTGCTGGACGCCGTGATGGCGGGCGCCTCCGGCTACGTGCTGAAGCAGATCACCGGCACCGACCTGGTCACCGCCGTCCGCACCGTCGCGGCCGGCCAGTCCATGCTCGATCCGGGAGCCACGACCCGGCTGATGGCCCGCATGCGCGGCGACGTGCCCAAGGAGGACCAGGTCCCGGGCCTGCCCGGCTTCACCGACCGGGAGAAGGAGATCCTCGTCCTGGTCAGCGAGGGGCTCACCAACCGCGAAATCGGCAAACGGCTGTACCTCGCCGAGAAGACCGTCAAGAACATCATCTCGCGCCTGTTCACCAAGTTGGGTGTGGAGCGCCGCGTCCAAGCTGCCGTGATCGCCAGCCACACGCTGATCCCGCCGAGCCAGCACCCCGTCCCGACCACGGAATAGCCGGCGGCCGGGAACGCCGTACCTCCGCGTGCCCGACCCTCCCGCCTGGCCCGGGGCGGATCAGGCGTGCGGAACCACCGCGACAGGACAGACCGCGTGGTGCAGGACCGCATGTGCCACGGACCCGATGTGCGCCCCCACCGCCCACTCGCTGACCCGGCGGCCCACGACGAGCAGCTGCGCGTCCGACGCGGCGCTGAGCAGCACCTGGCCACCGCTGCCCTGTTCCACGTGAGCGACGACTTCGACCTCTGGGTACTTCAGCCGCCACGGCTCCAGGGCCTGCTCGAGCGCGGCCTTCTCGTATGGCTCCAGGCCACCGAACTGGTCGGCGATCCACATCGACCCGGGGCTGTAGCCGTAGACCGGGGGCAGGCTCCAAGCCCGGACCGCACGGAGCGGCACCTTCCGTGCCGCGGCCGCCTCGAAGGCGACGCGCAGCACTTCGACGGACTCCTCCACGCCGCCCTGTTGTCCGACGACGACCTCTCCCTCCTCCGGCACGGCCAGCGGCCTGCCGTGCGCGGAGCGGACGGAGACGACGGGGCACTCGGCGGCGGCGATCACCTGCAGACCGTAGGAGCCCAGCAGGAAACCGACCAGGGCTCCGTGCCCGCGCGTGCCGATGACCAGCAGCTCCGCGTCCCTGGCCGCGTGCAGCAGGGCCGGCACCGGCGCCTCAGCGAGCACATCCGCGGTGAGATCCAGCCCCGGGTACCGGTGGGTGAGCTCGTCCTCGACCTCCTTCAGGACGTCGTCGGCCCGCCTGGCTTCGGTGTCGCGGTCCTGGACGATCGGGTCGGCGAGCGGCGCCCAGAACCAGGCGTGAACCACGTGCAAGGGCAGGCCACGCCATACGGCTTCCCGTGCGGCCCAGTCCGCCGCAGCCCGGCTCTGAGGAGATCCGTCCACTCCGACAACCAGGGTGCGCTTCACGAGTCTGTCCTCCGTACCGATGCCGGGGCATCGAGGTCGGTCATCAGGGGGAGCGGCGCCGGCCGGGGGGGACCGGCACCGCTGACCTCACCCTCCCGGCTGGACGCCGTGGCACACAGGGGCCAACAGTCCCTCCCCCAGGGCCGGTCCTCCCCTCGCGGCGCCGACGCGGGGACGGCAGGGTGGAGGCGTCGGCTCAGTCGACGAACGTCCCGGACCGTCGTACTCAGGAGCGGGCATGACCTCGTACCCCATCTCGGAGCTCGACGCGCACTGGCGCGCAGCCAATTATCTGGTAGTCGGCCAGATCTACCTCATGGACAACCCGCTGCTCACCGAGCCGCTACGGCCGGAGCACATCAAGCCGCGGCTGCTCGGCCACTGGGGCACTTCCCCCGGCCTGAACCTCGTCCACACCCACCTCAACCGTGTGGTCAAGGAGCGCTCGCTCGACGCCCTGTGCGTCTGGGGTCCGGGCCACGGCGGTCCGGCCGTCCTCGCCAACTCCTGGCTGGAAGGCACGTACACCGAGACCTACCCGGGCATCACGCGGGACGTGGCCGGCATGGCGAAGCTGTTCCGGCAGTTCTCCTTCCCCGGCGGCGTGCCGAGCCACGTGGCCCCCGAGACGCCCGGCTCCATCCATGAAGGCGGCGAGCTCGGTTACGCCCTCGCCCACGCCTACGGAGCCGCCTTCGACCACCCCGGCCTGCTGGTCGCCTGCGTCATCGGGGACGGCGAGGCCGAGACGGGGCCGCTGGCGGCGTCCTGGCACTCGAACAAGTTCCTCGACCCGGTCCACGACGGCGCGGTCCTGCCGATCCTGCACCTGAACGGCTACAAGATCGCCAACCCGACGGTGCTGTCCCGGATCCCCGAGGACGAGCTCGACGCGCTGCTGCGCGGTTACGGGCACGACCCGTTGTACGTGGCCGGCAGCGACCCCGGCCAGGTGCATCACGCCATGGTCCGGGCCATGGACCACGCCCTGGACCGCATCGGGCTCATCCAGCAGGAAGCCCGGACAGCGGGTACCGGTACGCAGCGCGAGCGCGCACGCTGGCCGATGATCGTGCTGCGCACCCCGAAGGGCTGGACCGGCCCCGCGACCGTCGACGGGCGGCCGGTCGAGGGCACCTGGCGGTCCCACCAGGTCCCGCTCGCGGGGGTACGCGAGAACCCCGAGCACCTGAGGCAGTTGGAGGACTGGCTGCGCTCGTACCGGCCGCAGGAGCTCTTCGACGCGGACGGGCGGCCCTCCGAGCAGGTTCTCGCCTGTCTCCCGCAGGGCGAACGCCGCCTGGGCGCCAGCCCGTACGCGAACGGCGGCCGGCTGCTGCGCCCCCTCCCGCTTCCCGCCTTCGACACCTACGCCGTCCCCGTCGACAAGCGAGGCAGCAGTCTCCACGAACCGACCCGCGTCCTCGGGCGCTTCCTGACCCGGATCATGCGCGACACCGCCGAACGCCGGGACTTCAGGGTCGTCGGCCCGGACGAGACCGCCTCGAACCGGCTGGACGATCTGTACGACGCCACTGGCAAAGCCTGGCAGGGCATGACGGAGGCGACGGACCGCAACCTGTCCCGCGATGGCCGCGTCATGGAGATCCTCTCCGAACACGTCTGCCAGGGCTGGCTGGAGGGCTACCTCCTCACCGGCCGCCACGGGCTCCTCTCCACCTACGAAGCCTTCGCGCACATCGTCGACTCCATGGTCGGCCAGCACGTCAAGTGGCTGAAGGCCTCCCGCGAGTTGTCCTGGCGGGCTCCGATCGCCTCTCTCAACTACGTGCTCACCTCGCACGTCTGGCGCCAGGACAACAACGGCTTCTCCCACCAGGACCCCGGCTTCGTCGACCACGTCCTCAACAAGAGCCCCGAGGTCGTTCGGGTCTACCTGCCGCCGGACGCCAA
Organism: Streptomyces sp. IBSNAI002; assembly: GCF_052244475.1. Lineage (NCBI taxonomy): Bacteria > Bacillati > Actinomycetota > Actinomycetes > Kitasatosporales > Streptomycetaceae > Streptomyces > Streptomyces sp. IBSNAI002. The sequence continues at coordinate 954,659 of NZ_JBQPXG010000002.1, forward strand.
CACCCTTCTCGCCGTGGCCGATCACGCCCTGCGCAGCCGCGACCAGGTCAACGTGATCGTCGCCGGCAAGCAGCCGTGCTTCGACTGGCTGCCGCTCGACGAGGCCCGCACCCACGTGACGCGCGGCGCCGGCGTCTGGGAGTGGGCGGGAACCGACCACGGCTCCCGCGAACCGGACGTCGTACTCGCCTGCGCCGGTGATGTACCCACCATGGAGGTGCTGGCCGCAGCGGCCCTGCTCCGCGAGCACCTTCCCTCACTGGCCGTCCGCGTCGTCAACGTCGTCGACATCGCCCGGCTCATGCCCCACGAGGAACACCCCCACGGCATGACGGACGCCGAGTACGACGCGCTCTTCACCAGCGACAAGCCGGTGATCTTCGCTTACCACGGCTACCCGTGGCTCATCCACCGCCTCGCCTACCGCCGCGCCGGCCACCCGAACCTGCACGTGCGCGGGTACAAGGAGTCCGGCACGACGACCACCCCGTTCGACATGGTCGTGCGTAACGACCTCGATCGGTACCGGCTCGTCATGGACGTCATCGACCGCATCCCGGGCCTGGCCGACCGCGCCGAGGGACTGCGCCAGGCCATGGCCTACGAGCGCATCCGCCACAACGGCTGGATCCGCGAGCACGGCACCGACCTGCCGGAGGTCGCAGACTGGTCCTGGCCGTACTGAGCCCGCGAGCAGCCGGGCAGGCGGAGCAGCCGCGCTCCCTTCCCCGGCGCATGTGTCGCCACGGCCGATCGACAGCGGCTGCGCTCGCACGACGCGAGATCTCGGCGGTGGAGCAGCAGATGAGCCAGTAGGGTGCCCAGGCACCCGTTGCGTCAAGGACCCCGAGCCGAGGCCCGAGCGCACCCCCTGCGGTGAGGACGTCGCCAGGCTCCTAAATCAAACGGGCTGAGGAACCTCAGCGAGGCTGCCGGCGCCCAGGCCAGTGCGATGAAGTGGACGGCGAACCTAACAGCCCCGATCGCGATGGCCGCACCGATCGCCGGGGCCCGCCGTCACCCTGCTGCTGATAGGTCATCGCCGGCTTTACCAGGCACAGGGCGAAACCGATGCCCATGACCCTGGTGGCGAGCACCCCGCCAAGCAGTATCGCATGGTGGATGCCCGGTGCCAGCGGCCTCGGTCGGAACGTCGGTCAGCGGTTAACGCTAAGCGGTAGACGGAGTCTGGTCCTGGCCGTGTCCTTGCTGCGGCCTTACGCGTTGGGGGATGATGCGTGCACGGGACTGGACCCCCACACTGGGTCCTGTGCGTTCCGCGGCTCCGATTCCTGTGCGGTGTCGGAGCCATGCCAGCTCCCCCCGCGTCGAAGGTCCTGCTCTCCCCGAGCGGTCGGTGCCTTCCTGCTGACGCAACTGGGGCGTGAGCCGGGATTGGTGGGGCTCGCGGGCCGGGGCCCAAACACGGTGCCGGTCCGCGAGCCCTGGAGCGCCGTGGCGATACCGCCGCGGAGATCTCGTGGTGGGGTCATGAGCTGGGTCAAGGGTCGCGGCGGGCGAGGATCGTCCATCCCTCGTCCGTACTGCCTGGCACCAGGCGGCCGGCACTCTCCCATTGTTCGGCTAATTCACTGAAGATCGGTTCTAGTTCAGGACGCAGAACCGTTTCACTTCTGGGGTGGCCCACGCCTGTCGCCGACGTGGGCCGCATCGTTGTGGTCACGCCGATCCAACGGTGTCAGGGCCGTTCGAGTTACCCCCACGTCCTGTCCGAGTCGAAGGCGCGCACGGCGGTGCGGGCATGGTGGGTATCCAGCAGGATCCCGAGCTCCTTGAAGGCCTCCTCGCGGCTGGTGCTTCTAGAATGCGGCGGGCGGCGAGGTGGACTGCGTCGCGGACCAGGACGGCCTCGCGTTCTCGGGTGGCGAGGCTGTGGAACTATCCGTCGTGCTCGCGGCGGCAGTGACCTGACCTTCGAAGGATCTCTCCCGGATGTGGTTGCGTTCGATCTGTCCGGCGTCGGCGAGTACGGCGAAGAGCATGGCACCCCCGCCTCTTGGGGCATAGATGCCGATGAGCGGACCGGTGAGGAGTTCGAGCTGAATGCCGCCTGCCTGGAGCTCGGCGAACAGCGACATCAGCTCGGTCGCGTTCCTGGCCAGGCGCTCGAGCTCGTGGACCGTGAGGATGACAGGCGTCTCGGGGGTGGGCTCCTTGAGCTGGTGGCCCAGCGTGAGCGGCCCTTTCCAGTTCAGGCCGCACCTTTACCCGGTTGCTGATCTGCGCCTTGGAGGGCTTCGCGCTGGCTCGCCATCTCCCGCTGGGCGGACGACGTCTCGCGTCCTCCGATATCTCGTTTCCCTCGCGGAGCGCAGCTACGAGGACGAGGCCCCAGAAGTGTGTCGCACAACACATTGGTTTTGAGAGGACTTTCAAGGGGCGCGATCTACGGAATCGTGATCGCGCCGGTGGCTGTCCCGAAACTCTCACAGGCGATATTCGCGACAACGCGCGACGGGCCGTCACCCGAGCTAGCCACCACTGCCGGGCCTCTGTTTACTGGATGGGTTCAGGTCTGCGCGAGGCGGGTGTGCCGTCGAGGACGGTCAATTCCCTGTCGGTGGCTTGTCGTTTCCACTCGGGGGCGACGGTGGCGTAGGTGATGACGTCGTGCCAGCAGCCCTGGGTGTGGAAGAGCTGACGCAGTGTGGCTTCGGGACGCAGACCGGCGGCATGCATGACCTTCGGCATGTGGTGGTGGTCGCTACGATGGCCGGCCCAGATGCGGTGTAGGCCCAGGTGTCCGAAGGCGTAGGCCATCAGCAGCCGGCCGGCTTCATGGCCGTGCCCGCGCATGGGGGCGCCGGGCAGCAGGGCGAGGCTGGTGAGCATGGCGTTGCTGCCGTAGTCCTCGACGAGGAGCCCCATGGTACCGACCAGGGTGTCGTCGTCGGGGGCGCACACGGCGAGGGTGAATTTGCGGCGTGGTTGGGTGTGGGGCTGGGCGAGGCTCTTGGTGAAGGCGTCGTGGGCTTGCCCGGTGTCCATGCAATCGGTGCCGAGGTAGCGGGTGAGGACGCGATGGGTGAGGATCCGCGCGAAGGCGTCGTGGTCATTCGCGTGGAGCTCGCGCAGCCGCAGGTGCTCGCCGCGCAATTCGGGGACGCGGTTCACAGGGCAGCTCCGTGGGGTGCGGGCAAGGCTGCCAGGGCGGGGACAAGTGCTTCGAGGTCGAGAGAGTGGCGCCCCGAGGTGAGGGGTTCGCCGAGCAGGATGCGGCGGGCGGTGTCGGTGACGAGGGCTGCGCCGAGCATGACGCCGCTAGCCAGTTGCGGCCAACTGGACAGGGTGTGGCCGACGCGGGTGAGGGCGTCGGTCATGGCGGGGCTCAGCCGCTCCTCGTCGACGACGTCGAGGAGGAAGCGGAGAGCTTCGTCCCGGGTGAGGCTCCGTACGTCTTCGGCGGTCGTGTCGCCGGTTCGGCCGTGGAAGAGCGGACGGCGTGGTTCGAGGTCGAAGCGCTCGATGTCCAGCACCCCGCGGTCGTTGGTGTCCATGAGGACGGGGACCCGCCCGGCGCGCGCGTGTTCGCGGGCGGCGACCTTCACCCAGGGGGTGTCGCACTCCTCGACCAGCAGATCCAAGCCCCGGCCCTCCTCACCTGCGCCGAAGAAGGTCTCGATCGTCTCCTCGGTGACACCGCCGCGGTGGATCTCGATGTCCAGGTACGGATCGAGCTCATACATGCGGCGCGCGCACAAAATGCTCTTTTCCAGGCCGAGTTCGTGGACCCCAGCGCGCAACCGGTTGAGGTTGGATAGGCCGAGCCGGTCGAAGTCAGCCAGCCGGAAGGCCCCACCGACCCCCTCCATGGCACAAGTCAACGCCGCACTGCTGCCGACCGACAGACCGATCACGCCGATTCGTCGGCTCAACAGGCCCTGCTGCTGCTCGCGGCTGATCTTGTCGCGATTGCGGTCGGTGCGCACCAGGCGGAACTGGGCCTCGGGCAGCAGGTGGACCAGGCGCCGTGACCACGGATACCAGGCCCACCTGCCGTAGTCATCGGAGCAGGCCCCCAGGACATCAGCCACGGCGCTGGACCGGGAGCGGCCCCCGAAGGGGTCCTGGGGTGCCAGGCAACCCAACAGCTCGGCGACCTGCTCCTCGATCCGATCGTGGACCTCGCGCGGACGGTTCGACTCCCTCAACGTGGTCAGCGCCGCCGCGTCAGCAGCGCGGGAAGGGTCCAACAGCACAGGGCGAAACGATTCGGCCGAGTTGACGGGGTCCGGGCAGCGTGATCCGGTCCGGCTCATCGGGCCGGAGGGCATGGAGTGTGTCACGACAAGGACGCTAGCAACCAGAAGATCTTGGGCCGGGCTTCGTCACACTAGGGGGCGCACTCGAATTGATCTTCTACTTGAATGCGCCCTATCGTGCTGCGCACGCCCCCGGCTGCGAGGTGGCCGTCCATCCTCTGCACCACGGAGGTGGATGGCCGGTGGAGCGGACCCGTGTCGGGAAGGGGTCACGGTCTATGCCGCGGGTGTGCAGAGCCGAGCCGAACACGGGCACCTCCCCCTTGCGCCTACCGGCTTGCCGAAACGTTCGTGCGCAATATGCAGGTGCGGTGACTGGACCGCACGTCGTGCCTTTACCTCATCCGGCCCGTCGCCCATGGGTCCAGTCTGAGCCGCTGCTGGAGACCTGCTCGCTCACCCAAGGTCGTAGGCCGTGAGGGGTGCGTGGTGCGATGCTGCGCCCGCTGCCGCCATGTCGCCGTAGGCGGTGCGCTTGAGCTGTTCTGCCAGGTTCTCCAGTGCCCGGGCGGCCGCGAGTTCGTCACCGATCTCGGGCACGTCCTTGTCCGTCGGGTTGCAGCGCGCGGTGCCGTGACCCGTGAGGCGGGTGGTTCCGGTGTCGAGTTCGACCCGGACCTTGGTGGTGTGCTCTTCCTCGAAGAGGTAGAGGTGGGTCTTCCATTCGCTCGTGTGCGACATGGTGTGCCTCCGGTCGGATCAGGAGTAGCGGTGGTGTCGGCGTCGGGCCCAGCGCCGGATCTCGTCGGTTCCCCAGACCAGCGGTGGGAAGGCCGCGATGAGGAGGACGACGTCCAGCGGCAGGGCGGCGGTGCCGAAGAGGTTCTGGAGCGGCGGCGCGTACACGAGCGCCGCGGTGAAGACGAGTTCGAAGGCGATGCCGGCCAGGAGCAGCGGGTTGGTAAAGAGGCCGATGTCGCGCAGGGCGGCGTGGTCGGTTCGGGCGGCGATGGCCGTGCCGACCTGGCAGGTGACGATGCCCGCGAAGGTGGCGGTGGTTGCGGTGAGGTAAGCGTGGTGCAGGGGGCTTCCGGGTCCGGTGGGGTCGCCGGGGTGCCAGCCCGCACGCCACAGGACGTAGAAGAAGGCGGTCATGACGAGGACGGCGGAAACGGTGCCGAGCCAGCCCCAACTGCGAATGAGCATGTCCTTGTTGATCACGCTTTGGGAACTGGGGCGGGGCGGTCGGGACATGATCCCCGGCTCGGCGCGCTCCCGTCCGAGGGCAAGGGCTGGGAGGGTCTCGGTTCCCAGGTCGATGGCGAGGATCTGCAGGACGGTGAGCGGCAGCGGTACGGCCCCTGCGGAGAGGGCGAACACGAGGAAGGGCACGACCTCGGGGGTGAGGTGCGCGAAGATGTAGACGATGAACTTGCGGACGTTGTCGTAGACGCGGCGGCCGGCCTCGATCGCGGTCACGATGGTGGCGAAGTTGTCGTCGGTCAGGACCATGGTCGACGCCTCGCGGGCGACGTCGGTGCCCGAGAGCCCCATGGCCACGCCGATGTGGGCACGGTGCAGGGCCGGAGCGTCGTTCACTCCGTCTCCGGTCATGGCCACGATCTGCCCGTGGGCCCGCAGGGCATCAGCAACCTTCAGCTTGGTCTCGGGCGAGGAGCGGGCGAAGACGATCTCCGTACCGTCCTGGCGGAGGAGGTGGTCGAGCTCGTGGTCATCGATCGCCTCGGACTGGGCTATCACCTGGAGGTTCGGCGTTCCGATGCCGACGGCTCGGGCGACGGCGGCGGCTGTGGCTCCGTTGTCGCCGGTGACGATGTGGACGGTGAGCCCCGCTTCGTGGCAGCGCCGGACCGCGGCGGCGACCTCGGGGCGCGGCGGGTCGTAGAGGCCGACGAGGCCGAGCAGGTGCAGGTCCCGCTCGATGTCCTGCCGTCGCGAGGGCGTCGCCTCGGTCCCGGGTGGCAGCTCGCCTACTGCGACGGCCAGGACACGCATGCCGTCCGCTGCCAGGGTGTCGGCGGCATCCTGGACTTCCCCGGTCGGCTCGCCTGCAGCCAGTAGCGCCAGGACGGCCTCGGGGGCGCCCTTGACGATGACGTGAAGGCTGCCACTGTCACCGGTGTGGACCACCGACATGCGGCGCAGGCGCGGGTCGAAGCGGAAGCAGGCACGGCGGCGGCTGTCACGGTCGGCCAGGTCGAGGGGTGCAGCGTGTTGTGCGGACCCCTCCACCAGTGCGATCTCGGTCGGGTCACCGTGCAGGCACCCGTCGCTCTCTCGGGTGACGGTGGTGCACTGGGCAGCGGCTCGGACCAGTTCGGCGGTCTCCGAACCGCTTGCAGCCTCGTGCGGCGGGGTCCAGGTGGAATGGAGGCGCATCTGGTTGCGGGTGAGGGTGCCGGTCTTGTCGGTGCAGATGACGTTGGTGGATCCGAGGGTCTCCACGGCGCTCAGCCGCTTGACCACGGCGCCCTGCCGGGCGAGGACCCGTACGCCCACGGCGAGGGCGAGGGTGATGGTGGGCAGCAGCCCTTCGGGCACGTTGGCGACGAGCAGACCGATGGCGAACATCAGCGAGTCGGTCAGCGGCAGGCCGACCGCCACGCCGATCATCAGAAAGACGGCTCCCATGGCGACCGCGACCGCGGCGATCAGCCAGGCGACCTTTTTGACCTGCTGTTCCAGTGGGCTCGGATCGCGGCGGGTGCGCTGGCTGAGTGCGGCGATCCGGCCGAGCTCGGTGTGGTCTCCGGTGGCGAAGACGATCGCCTGCGCCTGGCCTCCGGTGGCGGTGGTGCCGCTGAAGACCAGGTTGGGCTCCTGCAGCAGCGAACTGCCTTCCAGCCCCGGGCCGGCAAGACGCTCGACGGGGGTGGACTCGCCCGTCAGCATGGAGAGGTCTGCCTCGATTCCGCCCTCGGTCAGGCGGGCGTCGGCGGGTATCCGGTCACCCTCGTCGAGGGTGATGAGGTCTCCGGGGACCAGGTCCCGGGCCGGGACGTGCTGCGCGTGCCCGTCGCGGATGACCTGGGCCTGTGCGGGAAGGTAGCGGGCCAGGGTGTCGACGGCTTTTTCCGCCTGCCGTTCCTGGACGAGGGCGAATCCGGCGTTGACGAGGATGACCGCGACGATCGCCCAGCCGAGCACGGCGATGGCGGCGGTGAAGGCGAGGGCCGCCGCAGCCCATAGCAGCAGGGCCAGCGGGTGGATCAGTTGCCGCAGCAGTTCCCTCAGGATGCTGGTCTGGGCAGTGCGGCGGACCTCGTTCGGGCCATAGACGGCCAGTCGGCGTGCCGCCTCCCGGCTCGACAGGCCCAGGGGGCCGGTGTGCAGTTCGCGACGGAGCAGGGGAAGGGGTCCGAGGGGATCCGGCGCGCTGCCCGGTGTAAGGTCCGGGCCGGTGGTGATCTCACTCATCGCTGGCTCCCTGGCCGGGGCGCAGGCGGCCGGACCAGAGAGGCTCGATGTCGGCCCACTCGTCTTCCCAGGCCCGTGCGCTGCGTGCGTTCACGAGGCGGAGGCGCAGGGTCACGAGGGCGCCGCCGACGAGCAGGATCCCGGCCAGCGTTCCGGTGCCGATCCCGACCGCGTTCAGAGTGATCTCGGCTTGGCCGGGTGGCGCGGCGACCGCATTGCCGTTTCCGTCGACCCACACGCGGACCGTGTCCCCGTTGCGGGTGCCTGCCGGAACAGGGATGGTCTCCGTGTGCGGGCGGCGGGACGGGTACTGCCAGGTAGCGGTTGCCACCGTGACCGGCGCACTGCTCGGCCGGACTCCGGCCCGGTAACTGGTCTCGTCGACCGTGGTGGCCGTCACAGAGTGTCCATGACGCGCGATGTTCTCGGCATTGCGGTGGCCGTCCGTCCATGCGGCCCTCCCGAGGGCGAATCCGGCGATGACGGCCAGCAGGCAGGTCAGCGCGAAGACGGCATGCATACGGGTCCGGGTTCGGTCGGCACCACGCCTGAGCGGGTTGCCCCGAGTCCCTTTCGTCCGGTGGTGCATGGCACGCCTCCGTGCTGGTCCATGGCGAACCGGGCCGTCCCTTCAGGCGGCGACGAGCTCGGCGCTGATGTGGTGGGCCCAGTTCTGGATCCGCTCGGGGTTGCGGAAGTCTCCGCCCTTGCCCTGGCGGGTCAGCACCTTGGCGAGGAAGCCCGGGGTGTGGGCCGTGATGCTGCCGCCGAAGGTCATGTGCTCGCGCGCTCCGATCAGCTGCATCTCCCGGGCGACGGCGGAGACCGGCGGGATGTCGTGTTCCTCGGCGGAGCGGTCGAGCGGGCCGCTGCTGAACATCCACACGGGGCGGTGCCGCAGGGAGTCGGCGTTGCGTTCGGCGCAGTGCTTGGCCTTGGTGCTCCAGTGGCCGGCGTAGAGGGAGCCGCCGAGGACGACGGCGTCGTAGGCGCGGACGTCGTGGACATCGTCGGCGGGCAGTACGACGGCGTCGAGACCGTCCTCGCGGAGAGTCTTGCCGATCTGTTCGGCGATGCCTGCGGTGGCTCCGTGCTTGGTCCCGTAGGCGACCAGGACTCGCTTGGTGCTCATGGCGGGTGCTCCTCGATTTCGTGGTGCGGGGCTGATGCCACTGTCACGCGGCCGACGGCTGCTCCGCTTGGGCCGGACGGATCCCTACAGGGGCCATTCGGTCCTCCCCGTAGCGCTCGTCCTCGGCAGCGGCGACGTGCTGCTTGACGGACGCGAAGCTGTCGGGGGCGACGGAGATCGAGTCGATTCCGGCGCGGACGAGGAATGCGGCGTACGCCGGGTCGTCGCTGGGCCGCTGTCCGCACAGGCCCACCGGACGTCCCAGGGTCTGGACCCGTGGGAGCAGGATCCGGATGAGGTCGGTGACGGCCGGGTCGTTCTCGTCGAAGACGTGGGCGAGGGCTCCGGAGTCGCGGTCGACTCCGAGGGTGAGCTGGGTGAGGTCGTTGCTGCCGATGGAGAAGCCGTCGAAACGCTGGGCGAAGTCCTGGGCGAGGAGAATGTTGGCGGGGATCTCGGCCATCACGTAGACCTTGAGGCCGTTCTCGCCTCGCCGGAGCCCTTCAGCCGCCATTACCTCCAAGACCTTGTCAGCCTCTTCCAAGGTGCGGCAGAACGGGATCATCACGATGACGTTGGTCAGGCCCATCTCCTCGCGCACCCGGCGCAGGGCCTGGCATTCGAGGGCGAAGCCCTCCCGGTAGCCGTCGCTGTAGTAGCGGCTGGCGCCGCGCCATCCGATCATCGGGTTGGCCTCCACCGGTTCGAAGGGGCGGCCGCCGAGGAGCTTGGCGTACTCGTTGGTCTTGAAGTCGCTGGTGCGGACGACGACGGGGTCGGGCCAGCGGGAGGCGGCGATCCGGGCGATGCCGTACGCGAGGCGGTCGGTGAAGTACCGGCCGCGGTCGAGGTAGCCCTCGGTGAGTTGGTCGATGGCGCAGCGGTCGGCGGGATCCAGGCGCTCCGGGTGCAGGAGGGCCATGGGGTGGACCTTGACCTGGTGCGCGACGATGAATTCCAGACGGGCCAGGCCCACCCCGTCCGCAGGCAGCCGCCACCAGCGGAAGGCAGCGGAAGGGTCGGCGAGGTTGAGCATCACCCGCGTGCGGGTGGCGGGCAAGGCGGACAGGTCCGTCTCGGTCTCCTCGTACGGGAGCCGGCCCTCGTAGACCTTGCCCCGGCTGCCCTCGGTACACGAGACGGTGATGTCGGCGCCGTCTCGCAGCACCTCGGTGGCGTTCCCGGTGCCGACGACCGCCGGGACGCCGAGTTCCCGACTCACGATCGCGGCGTGTGAGGTGCGGCCGCCGTGGTCGGTGACGATGGCCGCGGCACGCTTCATGATCGGTTCCCAGTCCGGGTCGGTGATCGAGGTGACGAGCACGGCTCCGGCCGGGAAGCGTTCCAGGTCCACCGGCGTGTCCATGCGGCAGACGGCACCCGCTCCGATGGCTTCGCCCACCGCGATGCCTTCGACCAGGGCATCGCCCGGGCCGGCGGTCAGACGGCAGCGGCGCAGGGTCGTGGTGCGTCGGCGGGACTGCACGGTTTCGGGCCGCGCCTGCACGATCGCCAGGTCGCCGGTGATGCCGTCCTTCGCCCACTCCAGGTCCATCGGGCAGCCGTAGTGGTCCTCGACGGCAACGGCCCATCCGGCGAGCTGCCGCACCTCGGCGTCGGTCAGGACCCGCCGGGCCTGTTCCTCGGGGGTGGTGTCGACGGTGTCGGTCAGCCCGTGTTCCGCGTACACGGCCTTGCGGCGCTTGGCGCCGATCCGTACGTCGATCACGGGGTTCAGGGCCGGGTCCTTGAGGCCGGGCTTGAAGACGGTGTACTCGTCTGGATCGGTCTGCCCGCTGACCACGGTCTCGCCCAGCCCCCAGGCCGCGCTCACCACGACGACGTTCGGGAAGCCGCTCTCAGGGTCAAGGGTGAAGATCACCCCTGCCCCGGCGAGGTCGGAGCGGACCATCACCTGGACGCCGACGGACAGGGCGACCTGGAGGTGGTCGAAGCCCATCCGCTCCCGGTAGTCGATCGCGCGGTCGGTGTAGAGGGAGGCGAAGCATCGGTGCACCGAGTCCAGCAGCTGCACGGTGCCACTCACGTTCAGGTAGGTCTCCTGCTGGCCGGCGAAACTGGCCTCCGGCAGGTCTTCGGCGGTGGCGCTGCTGCGTACGGCGACCTCCGGGTCGGAGCGGCCCAGCTCCCGGCCGAGCTCCTCGTACGCCGTGATGATCTCTGCCGTCAGGGCTTCGGGCAGGGTCTCGCCCATGATCATTGAGCGGATGCCCGCTCCGACGTCTTCGAGCGCGACACCGTCGTGGAGCCGGTCGAGCTGCTCCTGAATGCGGGTACGCAGGCCGTGGCCGTCGAGCAGTTCCTCGTAGCCGTCGGCGGTCGTGGCGAAGCCGGGCGGCACACGCAGGCCGGCATCGGTCAGCCGTCTGGTCAGCTCTCCGAGGGAGGCGTTCTTGCCGCCGACCCTGCCGATGTCGCCTCGGCTGAGCTCGGTGAACGGTACGACGCGTCGCGTGTGTCCCATGACGTCCTCCGGGGCTGCGTATCAGCAGGGATCAGTACGGCAGGGGGCGGCCGGACGGCGTGCGCAGATCCAGCGGCGCGGGCCTGTGGGGCTGCTTGGGCCGGGTCTGGATCCGAATGCGCTGCATCGTGGTCACCCTCTTCGGAAGGCGGCGCCGGATTGGCGTCTGGGTTCCACGATCACGCAGTAGGCCAGGAAGACCGCAGTGCCGAGGGGGCCATTCACGCGGGGCCGATCGGCCCAGGTCCCGGTACTGAGTGGCTGCCTGGCCTGCGGCAGGACTGTGTCCGTCCTGCTCAGGACCATGCCGGAAACACCGTTCACCACGCGCCGGGCCGCCGATGACCACGGCGAGGGGGGACGGGAGCCTCAGCAGACCTTCCCGGGCCGGGCAGCCGTCGCTTTGAGGAGGTCCCGCAGCAGGTCGAAGTCGATGCTCGCCGGCCTGCGGAACCGCAGGCACCCCTTGCCCATGTCCTGCTCGGCCAGCCGTTCCTCGAACGCTTCGCGAACGTCACTGCGCATGAGATAGAAGGAGATGTACTGCTTCTGGCTGGCAAACGCGATCTCGCAGGCGCCGTCGCGCTCGTACGCGGGCATCCCGTAAGCCATGACTTCGTCGAAGCCGACCAACTCTTCACGGCACAGCTGCCGCACCTTGGCCAATGCGCCCCTGCGCTCCTCGGGAACCTCGGTCAGGTAGCCGTCGACGTCGCCTGCCTTGCTCTGCACCATTCCGTGAGGTTATGCGCCAGCCCGAGGTGGAGCTATTCGACGGGGATGTCCGCCCGGACGATGGTGATCGGGCACGGTGCGTGGAGCGCCGTCTGGTGGCTCACCGAACCGAGCAGGGCTCGGCTGAAGCCGCCGCGACCACGGCTGCCCACGACCAGCATGTCCGCGCCGTCTGCCGCATCCACCAGGACGTCTACTGGATTGCCGCGTACCAGGCGCTGGTGCACGGAGGAGGCGCCGTCCTCACCGAGGACCGAGCGGACCTCCTCGACCAGACGTCGCTCGGCCTCCTCCTCGTCGAACGTGGTGTCCACCGCTGGGGCCGACCATGATGCGGCACCGGGGAGGTCCCATGCCGCGACCGCCTCCACTCGTCCGCTCACCAGCCCTGCGTACCGGACCGCCCAGCGCAGCGCGGCCTGGGACGAGGGCGATCCGTCGACGCCCACCACGATCCGCGGAGCCTCTTGCTGCCTGTCCATTCCGCTCATCCTTCCGACGGCTGATACATCCACAGTGTGCGCATTGCGCACGCAGCGCCACGCGAGCATGCGGCGACTGCCGATCAACCCTTGGGTAGCCGGAACCACCGCTCCTGGCCTGCGGAAATGCGTTCGTGCCGGTCTCCGGGCAGGACCAGGGGCACCGGGCCCAGAAGTGACGAAGGGACGCTTATGCCGAGCCGGCCGGGCCGGAACCGGATGCGGATGTCCCGGTGCCCCAGGTAGGAGATCGAGAACGAGGAACCGGGCACTTCGGAGAGGGGCACCGGGTCGATGTGCAGGCCGTCGCCGTGGGGCTCGAGTCCGACGATGCCGCGCTCGACGAGGTCCAGGGTGCCGCCCATGGCACCGAGGTGGATCCCCTCGCCCGTGGTGCCGCCCTGGACGTCCGTGATGTCACCGAGCAGGGCTTCCTGGCAGTAGCGCCAGGCATCCGGGCCCTGCTCCCGGGCCAGGACCCAGCCGTGGACGAGGCTGCTCAGCGTGGAGCCGTGACAGGTCCGCCGCAGGTAATGGTCCACCGTCCGGCGCCAGAGGCCGTCGTCAAGGCGGTGTCCGAGCCGAAGGAAGAGTTGCTCCAGCTCTGCGGGGCGGAAGAGGTACCCGAGCATGAGGGTGTCGGCCTGCTTGGACGCCTGGTAGCGGTTGGGCGTGTCGCCTTCGGCTTCCAGGATGCGGTCCAGGCGGCGGATGTCGTGGTAGCGGGCTCGGTAGCCGTCCCAGTCGAGCTCGGCCAGGTCGCCGTAGCCGTGGAACTGGCTGATCACGTCGCGGTGGAACGGCACGTACAGGCGGCGGGAGACGTCCTCCCAGACGGTGAGGTCGTCGGGGCCGATGCCCAGTTGCGTGAGGAGCTCGGCGCGTCGGGCGGTAGGGAGTTCCCCGTACAGGTCGAGGGCGCGGGCCAGCACCCATGCGGCGGTGACGTTGGTGTAGGCGTTGTCGTCGATGCCGGGGGCGGCGGCGTCCGGGTAGGCGTCGTGGTACTCGTCCGGTCCGACGACGCCGCGGATCCGGTAGCGGCCGAGGTTGGTGTCCCACGTCGCCGTGTCCGCCCAGAAGTGGGCCGTGTGCAGCAGGAGTTCGGCGCCCGGGCCGTGCATGAATCCGGCGTCGCCGGTGGCCAGCCCGTACTGCCACACGTTCCAGGCGATGGCCGACCCCACGTGGTGCTGGAGGTGGGAGTGGTCCGGCAGCCAGCGGCCGGAGCGTGGATTGAGGTGCAGGCGCTGGGTCTCCTCGGTGCCGGAACTGCCGCTCTGCCAGGGGAACATGGCTCCTTTCGCCCCGGCCCGGCGAGCGGCCTCCCGGGCCGCGGGGAGCCGTCGGTGCCGGTACATCAGCAGGGCGCGGGCGGTCTCGGGGAGGTGGAGGTCCAGGAAGGGCAGGACGAACAGCTCGTCCCAGAAGACGTGGCCCCGGTACGCCTCGCCGTGCAGGCCGCGGGCGGGGACGCCGGCATCGAGCTCGGCGGTGTGCGGCGAGAGCGTCTGCAGGACGTGGAAGGCGTGCAGCCGCAGAACCTTGCCCGTCTCTCCGGGTACTTTCAACTCTCCTTCGCTCCAGAGGCGTTGCCAGGACGCCCGGTGGGAGTTCAGCAAGGAAGGGAAGTCCGGGGCGTGTGTGGCGCAGTCGATGCTCCGCCGCAGCGGATCGGCCGGGGGACGGTCGAGCGAGGTACACAGGGCGGCTGTCTTCACCACGACGACCGGGGCGGTCCGCTTGATCGGCAGGACGAACGTCTGCGTGGCGGCGGTGGCTGTGCACGCCCGGCCCACCGGCGCCAGTGGACGTGCCGTTGTCCGGACCGCGAGCCCCATCCGTATCCGGGAGGTGGCCGTGGTGCAGGCGATCCAGGCGGTGCCCTCCGCCTCGACTCCGGCCCGGTGCTCGACGAGGTGCCGCCCGGCCAGGGCGCGGTAGCGGTCGACTCCCGCGTTGGTGACGTCGCCGTCGAGTACGGACTCGATCTCGATCCGGCCGCTCCAGCCGTACGCTCTGAACACCGTGTTCTGAGCTGCCAGGTTCGGATCTCCCATGTGGACGAGGCGGGTGTGGGCGACGCCCAGGCGGCGGCCGTCGGCGTCGTGGAAGAGCATGCGGCGGGTGAGCGTCCCGGCACGCAGGTCCAGCGACACGTGGCTGTGGCGCAGGGTCGGGTGGTCGGGCGTGAGCCAGTCGCCGGGCGGTGCCCCCTCGGGCAGGCAGCGGTACCGCAGCGCGGTCCAGTCCGGCAGCCGGACCATGTCCTCGTTGGAGACCGTGCGTCCGCCGACTGCGGAGTCGAGCCGGTCGTAGCATCCCGCGAGGTAGGTGCCGGGGTAGTGGACGTCGTCGGCGACGCTTTCGGGGGCCGAACCACGCGTGGCGAAACGGCCGTTGCCCAGTGTGCAGAGGGACTCGACCAGCCGCTCGGTCTTGGGGTCGTAGCGGTGGTATTCCCAGCGCCAGGCCGTGGTCACGGGCGGTCGCCTTCGAGTGCGGCGGGCAGCCCGCCGAGGTCGGGGAGGACGAGATGGGCGCCGTGCGCGCGCAGGGCGTCCCTCATGTGCGGGTCGCCTTCGCGGTTGAGTCCCACCACCAGGCGGAAACCGCCTCGGTGTCCCGCTTCGACGCCGGCGAGTGCGTCCTCCACCACGGCGGTGTGACCGGGGGTCCCGCCGAGACGGCCGGCAGCTTCGAGGAAGAGGGCAGGGTCAGGCTTACCCGGAAGATCAAGTGCGGCCGCGTCCTGGCCGTCCACCAGGGTGTCGAAGTAGCCGATGAGCTCCGCGGCCTCCAGGAGGGAGCGGGCGTGCCGCGAAGCCGAGACGGCTGCGCATCGCACCTCCATCTCCCGTAGTCGCTGGAGCGCGGGCCGTACGTCGTCGAAGGTGCGGACGCCGTCGGTCCGCAGCATCGCGGAGAAGACCTCCTCCTTGCGGGCGGCGACCGCGTGAACGGTGGTGCACCCGGGCGGATCCCCAGGCGTTCCCGGCGGGAGGCCGATGTGACGGGCGCCGAGGAAGGCGCGCACGCCGTCGAGGCGGGACCTGCCGTCGACCAGGTCCCGGTACTCGCGCACGGGGTCGAACGGACGCGGTCGTACCCCGGCGTACGACGGCTGCCACTCGGGCAGGCAGCCGTCGAAGGTCTCCTTCCAGGCGGCCGCGTGGCGGTCCGCCGTGGCGAGGAGCACTCCGTCGGTGTCGAAGACGACCGCGCGCAGGTCGCTCATGAGTCGTGCACCACGCGGCGGCCGGTGATCCGAGCGGGGGCGAGCTTCATCCAGTGGCTGCGCGGACCACCGGCCCAAGGTTGGGAGCGAGCCGTGGTGTTGAGGTGGTGGACCTCGTCCGGGTCGGTGACGGCTTCCAGTCCACCCACGGCCAGCACGCTCCAACCAGTGGCTGTCACGTCGTCGATGTTGTCGATCTCGAAGGCGACCTCGGTACCTGCCGCTCTGGCCGTGACGGCTTCCGCAGAGGTGCGGAAGGCGATGTCGGGTCCTGCGATCAGGTAGTTGACGGGGAGGACGGCCGGGCCTTCGGGGGTGAAGACGGCGATGCGGCCGACGCCGTGCGTGTTCAGCAGCCGCCGGCATTCGGTCTCGTCCAGCGGTACGAGCGTACTGTCGCGCCGGGCGGTGGCTCGGCCCGCGACGCGGTGGGCACTGGCACCGGTCAGGTCGTCGACGGTGAGGCCGAGGGCGTCGGCCACCCGGACCAGGGTGCCGATGGCAGGACTGGCGGCGTGCTCCTCGAGGTAGGCGATGTACGTGCCGTCGGCGCCGCACCGCCGCCCCAGTTCGTCGCGGCTCAGGCCGAGGGCTTCGCGGCGGGCCGCCAGGCGGCGGCCCAGGTCGGTGCGTCCGGCCATCTCGCCGGACTGCTGCGGGTGGGTGCTCGGCGTGCTCTTCACGGCGCTCACTGCTCCTGGGGCGGTACGGCGACCGTGTCGTGCTGCGGTCCGCCGAGCACGACCTTGAGGGCGCCGGTTTCGCCGGCGCGGGAGAAGACGTCGTACGCCTCTTCCATCTGGTCCAGTTCGAAGCGGTGGGTGACCATCGCTGTACCGGGGAGGCGGCCGGCGGCCATCATGCGCAGCAGCATGGGGGTGGAGTGGGTGTCGACGAGGCCGGTGGTGATGGTGACGTCCTTGATCCACAGGTCTTCGAGGTGGAGGACGGCGGGCTTGCCGTGGACGCCGATGTTGGCGACCCGTCCGCCTGGGCGGACCATACGGGTGCACATCTCGAAGGCCTCGGGCACGCCGACGGCCTCGATGACCACGTCCGCCCCGAGCCCGTCCGTGAGGTCCTCCACCAAGCGCTCGGGCTCTTCGTCCGCGCTCGCGGTGGCATCGGCGCCGAGGTCGCGTGCGGCAGCGAGCCGGGACGCGGCGAGGTCGACGGCGATGATCCGCCCGGGGCTGTAGAGCTGTGCGGTGGCGATGGCGGCCAGGCCGATGGGGCCGGCGCCGACCACGACGACGGTGTCGCCGGGGCGCACGTTGCCGTTGAGCACGCCGACCTCGTAGGAGGTCGGGAAGATGTCGGCGAGCAGGACGGCGTCGTGGCTGGCCAGGGCGCTGGGCAGCGGGTGGATGGAGAGGTCGGCGAAGGGGACGCGTACGTATTCGGCCTGGGTGCCGTCGATGGTGTGGCCCAGGACCCAGCCGCCGCCTCCGCGGCACTGTCCGTAGTGGCTCTCGCGGCAGAAGCGGCAGCGGCCGCAGGCGGAGATGCAGGAGATCAGGACGCGGTCGCCGGGGCGGACGCTACGGACGTCGCCGCCGGTCTCGACGACGGTCCCGACGGCCTCGTGGCCCAGGATCCGGCCGGGGGTCACTTCGGGCACGTCGCCCTTGATGATGTGCAGGTCGGTGCCGCAGATGGTGACGGCGTCGACCCTGATGATCGCGTCGGCGGCGTCCTTGATGGAGGGGTCCGGGACGTCCTGCCAGGAGGTCTGCCCGGGACCGTGGAAGACGAGTGCCTTCATGGCGGGCCTTCTCTCTGTGTGCTGTGCGGGAGGGTTCACCGTCAGGCTGTGCCTGTGTCCCTCCGTCGCGCTTGGGCCGGTCGGCCCCTACCAGGGGCCGGTAGGTCCCCAGCGGGCAGCACGTTCCGGTGCGACGGTGGAGACCGGTATCCGTTCCGAAAGGAGGGCTGCTGCCATGTCCCAGTCAGCCCCATCCCCTGCTTCCGCCCGCCCGGCCCTGCTGAGGTTCCTCGGCGGCGTGCGGACGGTCACCGGCAGCAAGTTCCTGGTCGAGAGCGACCACGCCCGGATCCTCGTCGACTGCGGACTATTCCAGGGTGTCGCGGACCTGCGCCGCCGCAACTGGGACAAGATGCCCTGCGATGCCTCCGACATCCACGCCGTCGTCGTGACCCACGCCCACCTGGACCACTGCGGCTACCTGCCTCGACTGGTCCGGCACGGCTTCCGCGGCCCGATCCTGACCAGCGCCCACACCGCCCGGCTCGCCGAGATCGTGCTCCGCGACAGCGCCCGCCTCCAAATGGAAGCCGCCGAGCACGCCAACCAGCACGGCTGGTCCAAGCACCGCCCCGCCAAGCCGCTCTACGACGATGACGACGTCGAGCACACGATCAAGTACTTCGACCCGGTACCGGTGGGCAGCGAGATCGAGATCATGGCCGGCACGAAGCTGATGCTGCACCACGGCGGTCACATCCTCGGCTCCGCCTGGGCCCACCTGACTTTGGAAGACGGCCACACCCTCGCCGTCAGCGGCGACCTCGGCCGCCCCGGCCACCCGCTCCTCCTGCCGCCCGAGCCGTTCTCCGGCGCCGACGTCCTGCTGATGGAGTCGACGTACGGCAACCGCCACCACGACCACGAGAGCGCCCGCCGGGAATTCGCCTCGGTGATCACCCGGACGCTGTCCCGTGGCGGAACCGTGGTCATCCCGGCCTTCGCGATCGACCGCACCGAGGTCGTCCTGCACGAGCTGGCCACCCTGCGCAGCGACGGCACCCTGCCCCGCCACGTACCCGTCTACGTCGACAGCCCCATGGCCCTCGCCGCCCTCGACGTCTACCGCGACGCCGTACGGGCCCACTCCCCCGAGCTGCGCCCCGAGATCCTCGCCCAAGGCGAGGCGGCGATCAGCCCGGAGCCCTTCCTGGCCGCCCGGACCGTCCAGGAGTCCATCGACATCAACAACGCCACCGGACCGGCGATCATCGTCTCGTCCGCCGGCATGGCCACCGGCGGCCGCGTCCTGCACCACCTCCACCGGATCCTGCCCGACCCCCGCAACGCCGTGGTCATCGTCGGCTTTGCCGCCGCCGGTACCCGCTCCCGCGACCTCGTGGACGGCGCCCGCACACTCAAGATGTTCGGCGAGTACGTCCCCGTACGCGCCGAGGTCGCCGACGTCCCGCACTTCTCCGCACACGCCGACGCCGACCAGATCATCGACTGGCTGCGGGCCGCTCCGGCCCCGCACACCACCTACCTGGTCCACGGCGAGGAGAGCGCCGCCGAAACCCTGCGGGACCGGATCGACGACGAGCTGGGATGGACGGCCGTCGTACCCAAGTCCGGGGAGGCCGTCCTGGTCCGCTGAGGTGGGCCGGGCGGTCCCTCGGTGTGCACCGCGCGGCCCTCCCGGGCACGGCGGCCCACCGAGCAGGGTGGATGCGAAGGGTTGGAGGCACTCCATGAGCACCATGCACACCATCCTCGAAGCGATGGCACCCGAAGCCCGCGAGGCCCTGCTCGCCCACTCCCACCAGGTGACCTTCCCGGCCGGCACGCGCATCTTCAACGAACGTCGGCGGGCCGAGAAGTTCTGGATCATCCAGTGCGGCACCGTGGACCTCGACACCCACGTCCCCGGCCCCAAGAACGTGGTCGTCGACACTCTCGGCTACGGCGAGCTCCTCGGCTGGTCTTGGATGTTCCCTCCCTACAGCTGGCACCTCGGCGCCACCGCCTCCCACGAGGTACGCGCCCTGGAATTCGACGCCGCGGCCGTACGCGAGCTGTGCAACGAGGACTCCGCCGTCGGCCGGTCCGTCTCCATCACCGTGGCCGCCGTCATCGCCGACCGGCTCGACTCCGCCCGCACCCGGCTCCTCGACCTGTTCGCCCCTCACGGCAGCGGCACCCCGCTCGCCTACGCACGCTGAGGACCCCGCCATGACCTCCACCCCGTACACCGTCGCCGACGTCATGACCACCAAGGTCATCGCCGTCACCCCATCGACCGGCTTCAAGGACATCGCCACCGCGATGGAACGGTGGAAGGTCACCGCCCTCCCCGTCATCGAGGGCGAGGGACACGTGGTCGGTGTGGTCTCCGAGGCCGATCTCCTCCCCAAGGAGGAGTTCCACGAGCACCGCCCGGGCCTGATCGAGCAGATGCGCCGGCTGGGCGACACCGCCAAGGCGGGCTCCACCCGGGCCGAGAACATGATGACCACCCCGGCCGTCACGATCCGCCCCGACGCCACGCTCCCTCAGGCCGCCCACCTCATGGCCGACCGGCACATCAAGCGCCTCCCGGTCGTCGACGGCGACGGCACCCTCAAGGGCATCGTCAGCCGCGCCGACCTCCTGAAGGTCTTCCTCCGCACCGATGAAGACCTCACCACCGAGATCCGCCGAACGGTCGTCGACCGCCTCTTCCCCCTCTCCCACGAGGCGGTCAAGGTCACCGTGTTCCAAGGGATCGCCACCCTGACCGGCGAGGTCCGCGACGGCAGCCTGATCCCCTTGGCCGAACGCCTCGCCCGGTCCGTCGAGGGCATCGTCGACGTCCACTGCCGACTGGATGCACCGGCCGAGGCGTGAAGTCCGACCGCGGAGCCGTGCTGGGACGATGCCGCGCAGAGGCCCGTACCGACGAGGAGCGCAGCGACGACCAGGCCCTGCGGTCAGCGCCGGATGGCGATGACCTCGACGTCCGCGTTCATGGCGCGCAGCCTCCGCACCGCTTGTAGCAGCGAGACTTGAGCGAAGGCGAAGAGAGAGTCGACGGCGATATCCTCGCCGTCCTTCAGCAGGATGCCGAAGACCACGCGGAGCGTACCGAAGTCTTGGATGAGGCGGTGGTTTGGGCTGTGGGCGGCTACCTGCTTGAGGAACTTGGCTCGCACCTCCGCATCACTCCGCAAGGTCTCCACGGCGACCACCCCTTGGGCGAAGAGGTGGTTGAGGGGGGCGGTACTCGAAGTGGCCTTCTTGACGCAGATCAGCTGACTGTCAGGGCCCAAGACGTCGCAGATCTCCAACCCCCCGCCCTTGAATTTGCTGGTGCGGACATTCTTCTTGTCGAAGAGGAGGTACCCGTCCTGCTCCGCTGCCCGGTGGTTGAACCAGTCTTCATCGTGGGAATCTTGACCGTCTGAGTTGAGCGGTCCCCTCGTCCAGCTGGGCAGCGTGACGGTCCGCGGGGCCTCGAAGAGGCTGGTGAGCTCCTCTTCGAGGGTTTCGATGAAGCCAGCTCCCACCTCAAACCATTTTCCGTTGCCGTAGAACAGCCGGTCGGGGTTGGCCTGTATGTCAGCGATCAGCCACTCCTTGCCATTGGTGGCGACGCCGGCAGGGGTTTGGCAGTCGTCGTCGCTGAACATGGTCACCCGGACGTCGGCGAGCGCCTTCAGTCGCTCGCCGTGCGGCTTGTCCTTCACGAAGGCCAGCAGCTGGCTCAATTCGAGTTCGTTGGTTTCGATCACTCGGGCTCCGCGTCGGATGCGGAACGCCTGGGCCGAGCTGTGGCTTTCCTGACAGGCGTCGGGAACTCCGGTGGTCAGGCGGGGACTGCCCGGGTCTGCGAGGAGGCCCTCAAGGATTTTCTGGGCTTCGACAGCCTTGCGGCTGCCGTTGTTGAGGGTATGGACCCTGCTGACGAATCGCAGCTGAGGTAGCGGATCGGGTCTTGCGCAGACGTCTTCGATCGTCCGTAGGTCGCTGAGGAACTCTTCCAGGCTGGTGGCCAGAGGGAGTTTTATGGTGGCCTGGGAGCATTCGACCCGCACTCGACGTATCCGGCCCGATTCCAATGACGTCAGCGCCAGCCCGCTTACGGTGCCGCATATGCGGCGGACGACAGCACCAAAGCGGTCCAGTCCGAAATCGTCGATGCGTTCGCCGCGCGAGACCGAGTACTCGTCGACCCTGCCCCGGCCGTCCATGATCTGATTGCGGACCTTGATGACTCCGGCGTCGTCGAGGCAGCGGGTTGCGAATTCCAGCCCGAACTCATCGTCGCGGTAGTAGGGGTCCAGCATGTGGTGCCCTACTCCGTAACTCAGCGCGTAGACCCCACGGGCCGTACGCATGATGACTAGGCCGGCTGCAGCGCGATTCCTTTCGTTGACGTTGAGGCCGGTGATGGACTCGACGGTGTCGCACCAGTCAGCGCGCTCGCGAGGGACTCCTCCCGTCACCAGCAGTCCCTCGATGCCTTCACGGGTGAAGTTCCGGACCTCATAGTCGGCGCCGTCAAGGTACCTGTCACGCACGAACTCGCTCAGCTCCACGGCATGCCCTTCGGCCCTCAACCGGTGGAGCGTGGACTTACGGGTGGCGGGTCGGGTTCTGCGGGTATCGCCCAAGGTGGCCTCCACGCACGTACAACGCAGGACCTACCAAGAAAGCAGACAGGAGGCGTCCCCGCCACTGAACTGACCACCCGAGTTTCGCGCGGATGGCAGCCGAGAAGGGATGCCAGCAAGGGCGGACTGGGGGTATCTGAGCCCACCGAGCGTTCGCACGCACGTCCGGTGACAACAACGGCTGTTATGTGCCAACTATCGTTGTGAGTCACAGCCCGTCAGCGGCGGACGCGTGGCATGCCGAGGCCGATCCAGGAGATGATCTCGCGCTGGATCTCGTTGTTGCCGCCGCCGAAGGTGAAGATGACGGCGCTGCGGTAGCCGCGTTCGAGTTCGCCGTGCAGGACCGCACCGGCGGAGCCGTCCTTGAGGGACCCGGCCGCGCCGACGACCTCCATCAGCCAGGCGTAGGCGTCGCGGCGGGCCTCGGAGCCGTAGACCTTGACCGCGGAGGCGTCCTGGGGGGTGAGGGTGCCGGACTGGACGGCGTTCACCATCTGCCAGTTGAGCAGTTTCATCGCGTCGAGCCGGGCGTGGGTGCGGGCCAGGCGGCCGCGGACCCAGGACAGGTCGATGACCCGGCGGCCGTCGGCGAGCTTGGTGTCGGCGGCCCAGCGCTGGACGTCGTGCAGGGCACGGATGGCCATGGTGCCGTGGGCGGCGAGGGTGACGCGCTCGTGGTTGAGCTGGTTGGTGATCAGGCGCCAGCCCTTGTTCTCCTGGCCGACCCGGCGGGCGGCGGGGACGCGGATGTCCTCGTAGTAGCTGGCGGTGGTGTCGTGCGAGGCGAGCGTGTTGATGAGGGTGCAGGAGTAGCCGGGGTCGGCGGTCGGCACCAGGAGCATGGTGATGCCCTTGTGGGCGGGGGCCTGCGGGTCGGTGCGCACCGCGAGCCAGACCCAGTCGGCGGTGTCGCCGTTGGTGGTCCAGATCTTCTGCCCGTTCACCACGTAGGTGCCGGTCTCCTCGTCGCCCTCGCGGACCGCCTTGCACTTGAGCGCGGCGAGGTCGGTGCCGGCGTCCGGCTCGCTGTAGCCGATGGCGAAGTCGATCTCGCCGGCGAGGATCTTCGGCAGGAAGTACGCCTTCTGCTCGTCGGTGCCGAACTGCATGATGGTCGGCCCGACGGTGTTGAGCGCCATCAGGGGCAGCGGTACGACGGCCTGCGCCGCCTCGTCGAAGAAGATGAACTGGTCCATCGGCGACATCCCGCGGCCGCCGTACTCCTTCGGCCAGCCGACCCCGAGCCATCCGTCGGCCCCGAGCCGGCGGATGGTCTCCCGGTAGAAGCGCTTCTGGGCGGCCGGGTCCTCGTAGCGGGCGTAGACGTCCTCGGGCACCAGATCGGCGAAGTAGGCGCGCAGCTCGGTGCGCAACTGCTGCTGCTCAGGCGTGTATTCGAGGTGCACGGCCCCTCCGGGTGTCTCGCGGTCCAGCCGGTCGCTGTGTGGCGGCGGTCAGATTAGAACCAGTTCCAGAAATTCGGAAGGGGCGCGGGAGGGCCGGACGTGCCTGCGGGCGCGTTCAGATGCCGAGGGCCCCGTCGATCCGCTCGCGCAGCAGGTCGGCGTGGCCGTTGTGCCGCGCGTACTCCTCGACCATGTGGACGAGGACCCAGCGCAGGGAGACCCTCCCGCGCCACGCGTCGTCGCCCTCCACGTCGAGGTCGGGCGCCTCGGCCACGAAGCGGTCCGCGAACGCCACTTCGGCCCGCCAGGCCCGCCAGGCCTCGTCGACGGCCGCGGGTCCGCGGGCCGCCCCGTCGAAGCCCCCGTCGGGGTCCGCTTCCGACGAGAACAGGGGCTTGGCCTCCTGTCCCGCCAGCACGGCCCTGAACCAGCGGCGTTCGACGTCGGCCAGGTGGCGCACCAGGCCGAGCAGGGAGAGCGTGGACGGCTCCACGGACCGGCGGGACAACTCCTCCTCCACACCCGAGCACTTCAGCTCGAGGGTCGCTCGCTGGTCCGCCAGGAAGGCGGCCAGCACCCGCCGTTCGTCCCCGGTCGCCGGTCCGGTGAAGCGGCGGTCCGGCCCGGGTGCGGGGAAGACCTCGGCTCTGCTGCGTCGGTTCGTCATGCCCGCGATTATGGGACGGGGATCCGGCGGCGGGCTCGAGCGGGGTCGGGGTGCGGCGGGTGCCAGGGTGCGGGGGCGCGGGGGTGCGGGGGTGCGGGACGGCGCGGCAGGGGAGGCCGCGCGCCCGTCAGTTCAGGACGTTGATCATGGCCGTGGCCGTCTCCGCCATCGCCGTACGGGCCGCCGCCAGGTAGGGCCGGGGGTCCGCCGGGGTGAGGTGGGTGCGGATCGCCCCGGTCATGGCCACGTTCAGGGCGGTGCCGATGTTGACCTTGCGGATGCCGCCGGCGACGGCCGCCGCGAGCTCCGCGTCCGGCAGCCCCGAGGAACCGTGCAGGACCAGCGGCACGTCCACCGTCTTGGCGAGCCGGGCCAGCAGCGCGTGGTCCAGGGAGGCGGTCCGGCTGGTCATCGCGTGGGTGCTGCCGATGGCGACGGCCAGCGCGTCGACCCCGGAGTCGGCCACGAACCGGCGCGCCTCGTCGGGGTCGGTACGGGCGCCCGGCGCGTGCGGGTCCAGCGGGGCGGCGCCGTTCTTGCCGCCCACCTCGCCCAGCTCGGCCTCGATCCACAGCCCGTTGGCGTGCGCCCAGTCAGCGGCGGAGCGGGTGGCCTCCAGGTTCTCGGCGTACGGCAGGTGCGCGGCGTCGTACATCACCGAGCCGTACCCCGCGTCGCAGGCCTGGCGCAGCAGGTCGGAGCTCTTGACGTGGTCGAGGTGCAGGCCGACGGGCACCCCGGCGGCCTCGGCGCAGGCGGCGGCCGCGCGGGAGATGGGCAGCAGCCGACCGCCGCGGAACTTCACGGCGTTCTCGCTGAGCTGGAGGATGACCGGGAGCCCGGCCGCCTCGGCTCCCGCGACGACCGCTTCGGCGTGCTCCAGGGTGATGATGTTGAAGGCGGCGACGGCGCGGCCCGCGGCCACCGCCTCGCGGACGAGCGTGCCGGCGGGGACGAGGCTCATCGGACCGCCTCCTCTCCGGTGGTGAGGATCACCGAGCGCGTGAGGTGGCGCGGTGCGTCCGGGTCCAGTTGCTGGTGGGCGGCGACGGCGAGGGCGAGGCGGTGCACGCGGACCAGCTCGGCGAGCGGGTCGAGGCGGCCCGCCACCCACTGGGCGCCGGTGGCGCGCACCTGCTCGGCGAGCCCGTCGGGGGCCTCGTCGAGCGACCAGGTGACGGTGCCGGGCCCGGAGACGCTGATGGGTCCGTGCCGGTACTCCATCGCCGGGTAGGACTCGGCCCAGGACAGCGAGGCCTCGCGCATCTTCAGCGCGGCCTCGTTCGCGAGGCCGACGCTCCAGCCGCGGCCGAGGAAGGTGAACTGCCCGCGGCTCTCCAGCTCTGCGGGGAGCGGCTCGGCGAGCGCGGTGCGGGCGTCGGCGACCACCCGCGCGGAGTGCAGTCCGGCGTGGGCGCGGAGCAGGGTCAGCGCGGTGGTGGCGAACCGGGTCTGCACGACGGACCGCTCGTCGGCGAAGTCGAGGACGACGAGGTCGTCGGCGAGGGTCATCACCGGGGTCGCGGGATCCCCGATGACGGCGGTCGTGGGCACGCCCGCGTCGCGCAGGCCGGCCAGCAGGTCCAGCACCTCGGTGGTGGTCCCGGACCGGGTGAGGGCGACGACCCGGTCGTAGCGGCGGTGGCGCGGGAACTCCGAGGCCGGGAAGGCGTCGGTCTCGCCCTGGCCGGCCTCCTCGCGCGACACGGCGGCGGCCTGGGCCATGTAGTACGAGGTCCCGCACCCGACGATCGCGGTACGCTCCCCCGGCTGCGGCAGCACCGACCGCCTGGCCGGGGCCAGTTCGGCGGCCCGTTCCCAGCATTCGGGCTGTGTGCCCAACTCGTGCGCGACGTGGCTCATACAGGCTCCCTGGTGCGGCAGACGGGACTGAATGCGTTTTCCTGCAAGGTAGCGGGCATTTTCGCGCAACTTCAAGCATCTGCGAGGTGATCTCCTGAGTTAATCTCGGCGGGTAGGCCGATGGAGCACACCGAAGGGGGCGGCCGATGACCCGCAAGGAGCGCTGGCAGGCACTGCTGGACCTGCTGGTGGAGCGGGGCGAGGTGGAGGTGGAGCCGGCCGCCGAGGCGCTCGGCGTGTCCGCCGCGACGATCCGCCGCGACCTCGACCAGCTCGCCGAACAGCAGCTGCTGGTCCGTACGCGCGGCGGGGCCGTGCTGCACGGCGTCTCGTACGAACTGCCCCTGCGCTACCGCACCTCGCGCCGCGCGGCCGAGAAGCGCCGGATCAGCGAGGCGGTCGCCGCGCTGATCACCCCGGGCGAGGTGATCGGCCTGACGGGCGGCACCACGACCACCGAGATCGCCCGGGCCCTGGCCGCCCGGCCGGACCTGGCGCAGGGCTCCCCCGCGCTCACCGTGGTGACCAACGCCCTCAACATCGCGGGCGAGCTGGTGATCCGGCCGCAGTTCAAGATCGTGCTGACGGGCGGGGTGGCGCGCCCGCAGTCCTACGAGCTGACGGGCCCGCTGGCCGAGCAGGTGCTCGGGCAGCTCGCGGTGGACACCGCGGTACTGGGCGTGGACGGCTTCGACCCGGCCGACGGCGCGGCGACCCGCCACGAGGACGAGGCGTCGGTCAACCGGCTGCTCTGCGAGCGGGCCCGCCGGGTGGTGATCGCGGCGGACTCCAGCAAGCTGGGCGTACGCGCCTTCGCCCGGATCTGCCCGACCTCGTCGGTGCACGTCCTGGTGACGGACACGGGCCTGACGGCCGAGGTCGCCCGGGAGTTCGAGGCGGCGGGGGTCGAGGTGGTGAGGGTGTGACCGGACCGCGGCCGGGTCAGTGCGCGGGCAGCCGCTCCGACTCCCGGACCAGGGCGGCCAGGACCGGGGCGATGAGCGGGTGCACCTCGCCGCCGCGGCGGGTGGCCGCGAAGACCCGGCGGGTGGCGGCGGGGCCGGAGACCGGGCGGACCTGGACCTCCTTGAGGTCCATGCCGCGCAGCGCCGAACGCGGTACGAGGGCCACCCCGGCCCCCGCGCCCACCAGCGCGGTCACCGCGCGGAAGTCGTCGGAGCAGTGGACGAACCGGGGCTGGAAGCCGGCCAGTTCGCACGCCAGCAACGTCACGTCGTGGCAGGGGTTGCCGGGGTACTGGCCCACCCAGTCCGCGTCGGACAGGTCCGCGAGGGCCACGGCGGGCAGATCGGCCAGCGGATGCCCCGAGGGCAGCACGGCGTCGAAGGGCTCCGCGTACAGCGGCAGGACGGACAGCCGGGCGTCGTCCGCCCCGGGCCCGCCCCGGTACTCGACCGCCAGGGCCACGTCCGCCTCGCCGTCCAGCAGCAGCGGCAGGCTCTGGTCGCCCTCCGCGTCCCGCACCCGCAGCCGGATCCCGGGGTGCTCCAGCGCCAGCCGGGCGATGGCCGGGGCCAGTACCTCCGCGATGCCGGTCGCGAAGGCGGCCACGGTCACCTCGCCCGCCGAGCCGCCCGCGTACGCCGCGAGTTCGGCCTCCGCCCGCTCCAGCTGGGCCAGCACCTCGTGGGCGTGGCCGAGCAGGATCTCACCGGCCGCGGTGAGCCGTACGCCCCGGCCGCTGCGGGTGAGCAGGGCGTGGCCCGTCTCCTGTTCCAGAGCCGCGAGCTGCTGGGAGACGGCGGACGGGGTGAGGTACAGGGCTGCGGCCGCGGCGGTCACCGTACGGTGGTCCGCCACGGCCCGCAGGATGCGCAGCCGGCGGGGGTCGATCACCCCACCATTGTCTCAGGCCCCGTCGGCCACCAGCGCCGCACGGGCATCGGCGAACGCGGCGACCGCGCGCTCCACGTCGGCCGTCGAGTGGGCCGCCGAGAGCTGCACGCGGATGCGGGCCGCGCCCATCGGCACGACCGGGTAGGAGAAGCCGATCACGTAGACGCCGCGCTCCAGCAGCAGCTCGGCCATCCGGGCCGCCTCGGCCGCGTCGCCGATCATCACGGGGGCGATGGCGTGGTCGCCGGGCAGGATCTCGAAACCGGCCTCGGTCATCTTCGTGCGGAAGAGCGCGGTGTTGGCGGCGAGCTGCTCGCGCAGGTCGCCGGCCGACTCCAGCAGGTCGAGGACCTTGAGGGAGGCCGCCGCGATGACCGGGGCGAGGGAGTTGGAGAAGAGGTACGGGCGCGAGCGCTGGCGCAGCAGCTCGACGATCTCGGTGCGCGCCGCGACGTAGCCGCCGGAGGCGCCGCCCAGGGCCTTGCCGAGGGTGCCGGTGATGATGTCGACGCGGTCCATGACCCCGTGCAGCTCCGGGGTGCCGCGGCCGCCGGGGCCGACGAAGCCGACGGCGTGCGAGTCGTCGACCATGACCATGGCGTCGTAGCGGTCGGCGAGGTCGCAGATCTCCTGGAGGGGGGCGACGTAGCCGTCCATGGAGAAGACGCCGTCGGTGACGATGAGCTTGCGGCGGGCACCGCCCTCGGTGGCCTCCTTCAGGCGCGTCTCCAGCTCGGCCATGTCGCGGTTGGCGTAGCGGAAACGGCGGGCCTTGGACAGGCGGATGCCGTCGATGATCGAGGCGTGGTTGAGGGCGTCGGAGATGACCGCGTCCTCGGCGCCGAGCAGGGTCTCGAAGACACCGCCGTTGGCGTCGAAGCAGGAGGAGTAGAGGATGGTGTCCTCCTGGCCGAGGAACGCCGACAGCCGCGCCTCCAGCTCCTTGTGCACCTCCTGCGTGCCGCAGATGAAGCGGACCGAGGCCATGCCGTAGCCCCAGCGGTCGAGGGCGTCCTTCGCCGCGGCGACCACCTCGGGGTGGTCGGCCAGCCCCAGGTAGTTGTTGGCGCAGAAGTTGAGGACCTCGCCGGGAGCCCCGCCCGCGGTGACGGCGACGGCCGCGTTCTGCGGGGTGCCGATGACGCGCTCGGGCTTGTGCAGGCCGGCGGCGCGGATCTCGTCGAGGGTGGTGCGCAGGTCCTCGCGGACGGACTCGAACATGGTGCGGTTCTCCTTGTGCGGCGGAGGGCGACGGGCGGGAGGGGGGCCGGGCCCCGCGGAGGGGGGAGGGTGTGCGGGGCCCGGCCGGGGGGAGATGGTCTTTCGGTGCGCGGCGCGCGGAGGCGGGCTGCCGCCCGGCCGGTGCTACGCGGTCCAGTCCAGGATGATCTTGCCGCTGCGGGCGGTCGAGGCCTCGTCGAAGGCGGCGTCGAAGTCGCGGTGCGAGTAGCGGCCGGTGATGACCGGGCTCAGGTCGAGCCCGCCCTCCAGCAGCACCGTCATCGCGTACCAGGTCTCGAACATCTCGCGGCCGTAGATGCCCTTGATGGTGATCATCGAGGTGACCACCTTGGCCCAGTCGACCGGGAACTCCTGCGCGGGCAGGCCCAGCATGGCGATCCGGCCGCCGTGCGTCATGTTGTCGATCATGTCGCGCATGGCCTCGCCGCGGCCGGACATCTCCAGGCCGATGTCGAAGCCCTCGCGCAGGCCCAGCTGCGCCTGCGCGTCGGCGATGGAGGACTCGGCTACGTTCACCGCGAGCGTGGCACCCGCCTTGCGGGCGATCTCCAGCCGCTCGGGGCTGACGTCGGTGATCACCACGTTGCGCGCACCGGCGTGCCGGGCCACGGCCGCCGCCATGATGCCGATCGGGCCGGCGCCGGTGATCAGCACGTCCTCGCCGACGAGCGGGAAGGACAGCGCGGTGTGCACGGCGTTGCCGAATGGGTCGAAGATCGCCGCGACGTCCAGGTCCACCGCTGTCCGGTGCACCCACACGTTCTGCGCCGGCAGCACCACGTACTCGGCGAAGGCACCGTCGCGGCCGACCCCGAGGCCGATCGTGCTGCGGCACAGGTGGCGGCGCCCGGCCAGGCAGTTGCGGCACTTGCCGCACACCAGGTGGCCCTCGCCGCTGACCAGCGCGCCGATCTCGATGTCGCGGACGTCAGCGCCGAGGGCGGCGACCTCGCCGACGAACTCGTGACCGAGGACCAGCGGGGTCTTCACCGCGCCCTGCGCCCAGCCGTCCCAGGCCCGGATGTGCAGGTCGGTTCCGCAGATGCCGGTGCGCAGCACCTTGATCAGCACGTCGCCGGGGCCGTACTCGGGCTCGGGGACGTCCATGAGCCACAGTCCGGGTTCGGCCTTGTGCTTGACGAGTGCCTTCATGGGGGTGGCTCCAGGCATGCGGAAGGGGGCGCCGCACGGCGCGGGGGCGCGGACGGCATCGGTGACGCTCACCAATCTGCCGAGATGCCCGGTGATCAGTCCATCGAGACTTTCTTAAGCGGGTCGACAGCCCAGCTTCACGCCTATGCTCCTCCGATGACGGGGTAGGGTCCCGGGGCCGGGGGTGGTCCGGGGAAAAGGGGAGGTGAGGGGCGTGCCGAGTCTGCGCAGCAGGGCGCTGTCGGCGGCGCTGATCGCGACGGGACGGCGAAGACGGTTCGCGAGCGTCGAAGCGGTGCGGACCCGGGTGGCGGAGTCCGCCCGACGGCCCGCTTCCCATCTGCCGCCGCGCTCGCTGGGGCGGGTCGCGGAGATCTCGCGGACCTTCGTCGGGGCCTGGCCGGTGTACGAGGTCTCCCCGCGGGGGATCGAGCCCGCGGCCCGGGTGCTGTACGTGCACGGCGGCAGCTACATCAACGAACTCGTCCGCCCGCACTGGACGATGATCCGGACGCTGGTCACGCAGGCGCGGGCGCGGGTCGTCGTACCCGCGTACATCCTCGCCCCGCGCGGCACCGCCGACCGTACCGTCCCGGTCGCCGCCGACCTGCTCAGCGGCCTGATAGCGAGCGGGGGCTCGGGCGGGACCGTGCTCCTCGGGGACTCCGCCGGGGCCGGGCTGGCCCTGGCCGCCGCCCAGCGGCTGCGCGACCGGACCGGGGCGCAGCCCTCCCGGATCGTGCTGGTCTCGCCGTGGCTGGACGTGACCATGAGCCATCCGGACCAGGCGGGCATCGAGGCGGACGATCCGATGCTGGCCCGTCCGGGGCTGCGCGAGGCCGGGCGGCTGTACGCCGGGACCCTGGCCGCCGACGACCCCCGGGTGAGCCCGCTGCGCGGGTCCTTCGAAGGGCTGGCGCCGCTGACGGTGTTCACCGGGACCCGGGACGTGCTGACCACGGACAGCCGGGAGCTGGTGCGCCGGGCCCGCGCGGCCGGGGTGGAGGTGGAGTTCCACGAGGAGGCGGGGCTGCCGCACGTGTACCCGCTGCTGCCGCTGCCGGAGGGCCGGGCGGCCCGCGACCGGATCGTCGAGCTGGTCCGGGCGGCGGCCGCGGAGGTGTGAGGCTCCGGCCGGGGCCCGGTCCGCGGGACGGGCCCCGCGCCACGGACGGGCCCTACGCCACGCAGGTCATCAGGGAGCTGATCGGCCAGGCGCGGTAGGCCGTCCAGTACGCGTCGTCGTGTTCCGGATCGGCGGGCGGGGTCCGGTTCGGCTGCCATCCGATGGTGCTGAACCCCGCCTCGACGGCCGCTTCGGCGAGTTCGGAGTGGGCCCACTCGTGGAACTCGAAGGCCACCGGCGGTTCGGTGAGGAAGTGCGCCTTCAGCAGGGGCGCGTCGCCGGCCAGGACCCGGTCGAGGATGCGGACCCCGTACGGGGACCAGTCGACGCGCGGGAACGCCCCGGCGTTGGGCACGATGGCGAGCAGCCGTCCGCCCGCGCGCAGGCTGGCGCGGACCGAGCGGAACATCGCGTGCAGCGAGACCCGGTCGGGCGTGTGGTTGAAGGGGTAGACGGCGGTGGCGAGGTCGAACGGCCCGAGGGCGGGGAGGCCCGCGGCATCGGCGACGTGGTATTCGACGCTCCCGCCGGCCGGCCCGTCCTGCTCCGCGTGGTGCTCGCGGGCCAGCTTGATCATCTCCTCCGAGGCGTCCACGCCGACGGTCCGCCGGGCGCCGCCGCGGGCCAGCAGACGGGTGTTGTAGCCGTAGCCGCAGGCGAGGTCGAGGGCGTCGAGCCCGCGCACCCCGCCGAGGGCGTCGAGGGCCCCGTGGAGGGTGTAGGTGTCGGCCGCCGAGAAGGCCGCCGTGGTCCTGGACTCGGCGTACCGCTCGCCGAGGGTGTCGTACTGGAACCGCATGCTCTGCCTTCCGGTGGCCTGCCGGGCGGGGGGGGGGGGGGGGGGGGGGTGGGACGCGTGCGTATCGTGCCCCGCGGCGCGCCCGGCGCGCGGCCGTACACCCGTGCGTCCCCCGGACGAGGGAAGCGGTCGGCCTATCGCGGACGCCGGTCCCGGTCCGCGCCGCCCTCGCCGCGTACGGGGCTCAGCGCGACCAGCACCGGGCGGGGCGGGCCGGACGGGCCGGGGCGGACGGGCCCGCCGGGTGGGTCCGTGCAGGCGGAGGCGCAGCCGGCGGTGGCGAAGAAGCACCCGGCGCATTGCGGAGCGCCGATCTCCTCGCGCTTCAGGCGGCCCTTGCGGACCCAGTAGCGGGCGAGCTCGGCGGCCTCGGCCGGGCTGATGCCCAGCCGGGCGGCGATCCGGGGCAGCCCTTCGCCCGGAGCCGCCTCCTCGACCTCCCGCAGCAGCCTGCGCAGCATGCCGGGCCCCGCCCCCGGTCCTCGTACGCCGCTCACCACAGCAGCCGCGCGATCTGGAAGACCCCGGTGGCGAGGAGCCAGGCGGCGGCCAGCTGGAGCCCGAGCCCGATGAGCGTGAGCCGGGTGCCGATCTCGGCGCGCTGCGCGGCCACGGTGGCCATGCACGGGGTGTAGGCGAGGACGAAGACCAGGAAGGCCAGGGCGGCGGCCTCAGGGTGCCCGCCGGAGGACTCCTCGAAGGTGGCGTGCAGGCTCGCGGTGAGCCGCGGGCCGCCGTCCTCCTCGGCCGAGTAGGTCTGGGCGAGGGTGGAGACCACTCCCTCCTTCGCGATCAGGCCGGTACCGAGGGCGGCGGTGGCGTGCCAGTCGCCGAATCCGGCCGGTGCCATGACCGGCGCGACGGCCTCGGTGACCCGGCCGAAGACGCTCTGCTCCACGGCCACGTTCCCGAACCCCCCGCCCGCGGCGGCGCCCGCGGGGACGGCCATCAGCAGCCAGACGCCCGCCGCCGTGGCCACGATGATGCCGCCGGCCGTGCGCAGGAAGGCGCCGAGCTTCTGCCGGACCTGGCTGCCGGTGACGCGGAGGGTGGGCAGCCGGTACGGCGGCAGCTCCAGGACGAGCGGCTCCTCCCGCATGTGGGGGAAGAGCAGCGGGCGCAGGAGCAGCCCCATGCCGACGACCAGCAGCACGGAGGCGACGTACAGGAAGAAGACCACGGTGCCCGAGTGCGAGCCGAAGAAGACCCCGGCGATCATGACGTAGACGGCGAGGCGGGCGGTGCAGCTCGTGTAGGGGATCAGCAGGCCGACCAGCAGCCGGTGCGAGCGGCGGCTGAGGATCCGGGTGCTGGCGAAGGCCGGAACGTTGCAGCCGAAGCCCACGACCAGCGGGAGGAAGGCCCGGCCGGGCAGCCGCAGCGTGCGCATGAGGCGGTCGGCGACGAAGGCGGCGCGGGCGAAGTACCCGGAGTCCTCCAGGAGGGCCAGCAGCGCGAACATGATGGCCATCAGCGGTACGAAGGTGAGCAGTTGGCCCACCCCGTTGATCAGGCCGTCGACCAGCAGCCCGGTCAGCCATCCCGGGGCGTGCACGGCGTCCAGGAGTGCCTGCGCGCCACCGCTGACCGGCCCGGAGACGAAGTCGCCCAGACCGTCCTGCAACGGTTTGGCGAGGGTGGTGGTGGCCTGGAAGACGCCCCACATGACGGCGAGGAAGAACGGTATGCCGAAGGAGCGGGACAGCAGCAGCCGGTCCACGCGGTCGGTGAGGGTGGGCCGGGCGTGCGCGGGCCGGGGCGCGGCGCGCTCGATGACGGCGTGCGCCCAGCCGTAGCGGGCTTCGGCGACGAGGAGTTCGGCGTCGGCTGCCTCGATGGGGCCGGCGCAGTCGCGGCCGGGGGCGGAGCCGGGGGCCGGGTCCGTGCCGGGTGCGGGGCCGTCGGCCGCGTGCTCCAGCCGGGCGGCGCCGGCCCGGGCCCGGGACACCAGGTCGGCGGGCGCGTCGGCGGGCCGTTCCCCGCACAGCAGGCTCACGGCCAGCCAGCGCTCCGGGTAGGGGTGCGGGGCCCGCGCGGAAGCCCGTACGAGCGCCTCGAGTTCGGGCTCGACCGGCGATCCGGCCGACCAGCGGGCCGCCGGGGACGCCGGGGCCTTCAGCGCGTCCGTCACGGCGTCGGCGAGCAGGTCGAGCCCGCTCCGCTCGCGGCCCTCCACCGGTACGACGGGCAGCCCGAGTTCGCGGGCCAGCGCGCCGGGGTCGGGGGCCGTGCCGCGGCGGGCGGCGACATCGGTCATGGTCAGCGCGACCACGACCGGAATCCCGGTGTCGAGGATCTGCGAGAGCAGGTAGAGGTTGCGGGCCGGGTTGGCCGCGTCGAGCGCGAAGACGACCAGGTCGGGGCGGGCCTGCGGCGGGGCCGTGAGCACGTCGCGGACGAGCGCCTCGTCCGGGGAGTCGGGCAGCAGGCTGTAGGAGCCGGGCAGGTCGGCGAGGCGCAGCCGGTTCCCGCCGGGCGTCCGCCATGCGCCCTGGGCCACGGCCACGGTCTTGCCGGGCCAGTTGCCGACGCGCTGGCGGGCGCCGGTGAGGGCGTTGAAGAGGGTCGACTTGCCGACATTCGGGTTCCCCGCTAGGGCCACGAGCGGGGTACCGCTGTCGATGACGGCCGTGGCCGTCCCGGCATCGTGGCAGCTCATCGGCCGCACTTCAGCCGGCCGGCCGTACCCGCGTCGAGCGCGACCCGGGTCGCTCCGAGGCCGACGAGCACGCCGCCGGTCGCTCCGCGGGCGATGACGGTGACGTCGGCGCCGGGCACGAAGCCGAACTCCAGCAGGCGTCTGCGGCTCCCGCCGGCCCGGCCCGGGGCGGGGGCTATCCCGGTGAGGCGGACGGTCGTCCCGGGTCGGCTGTCGTTGAGCGACGGCACCAGCGCACCTTCTTCGGGGGTCGGGGGTTCGGGCAAGGTCCGGCACGTCAGGACCGGCCCTGCTTAGGCCAGCCTAAGCAGGGCCCGGCGCCCCGGACCGCCGCTCAAAGTCC
The DNA here is from genome assembly GCF_052244475.1 of Streptomyces sp. IBSNAI002. NCBI lineage: Bacteria > Bacillati > Actinomycetota > Actinomycetes > Kitasatosporales > Streptomycetaceae > Streptomyces > Streptomyces sp. IBSNAI002. Next base: position 989,866 of record NZ_JBQPXG010000002.1, read on the forward strand.
CTGATCGCAGGGGACTTTCAGCCCGCCGGTCCCGCTCCCCCCTCGGCCGTTCGGCCGGGACGGCCCCCGCCCGGCCGCCGCCCCGGGGTGCGGCCACCGCGCCGGAAGGCGCATCCTGGGCGTGTGACGGCGAGACCGGACAGTGGCGGCCCCGCCCCCGGTGCCGTGGCCCAGGTGCTCGCCCGGGCCACGGTGGAGGCGGTGACGGCCGTCGGCGGGTACGCGGGCGGGGTGTACCTGCGCTCCGGGCAGCAGCCGGGGCAGCTGCGGATGGCCGTGCTCATGGGGCTCCCGGGGCCCCTGTTCCGGCCCTGGTGGCGGATGAACCTGAGCCGCCCCTATCCGGTGGCCGAGTCCTACCGGTCCGGGCAGTCCGTGCACCTGCCCGACGCGGAGGCGGCCATGCGGCGCTTCCCGCAGCTGATGGCCGGGCTGCCCTTCCCCTTCGCCTCGATGTTCGAACCGGTGACCTCCGGTGCCGGGCGGTTCGGCGTGCTGATGGTGCTGCGCGCGGCCACCCCCGGGATCGCGGTGGCGCCGGCCGACCGCGAGCGGCTGCGCCGGGCGGCGGACCGGCTGGCCGGGGAGCTGGCGGAGCTGGCGGCGGCCGGAGACGCGGTGGTCTGGGACGGCGACCCGCTGTACACCGAGCGGCCCGACGCCGCCGGGGGCGCCCTGGAAGCCGTGGACCGCCTCGAGCAGGCGCTGCTGTCGGTCGACCGGCAGGCCAGGATCGGCTTCGTCAACGCGGCCGCCGAGCAGCTGCTCGGCACGGCCGGGCCGGAGCTGCGCGGACAGGTGCTGTGGGAGGCGCTGCCCTGGCTCGGGCATCCGGCGTACGAGGACCACTTCCGGGCCGTCTTCATGTCCACCGAGCCGGTGCACTTCCCGGCCCGGCGCGGCCGGCATGCGCCCGACGAGTGGATGTCGGTGGACCTGTACCCCGGCACCGACGGGGTGACCGTGACCATCGGCGCCACCGAGAAGCCCTCCTACGCGCCCGCCTCGATGGCCCGCCCGGGAGGGGGCCTCGGCTCCCCCGCCGACCGGGCCTCCGCGCTCTACCGGCCGGTGGCCCTGGCCATCGCGCTGACCGAGGCGGTCACGGCCCGCCAGGTGTCGGCGGTCGTCACCGAGGAGCTGCTGCCGGCCTTCGGCGGCCGCCAGCTGGCGATCTACCTGCTGGACGAGCGGCACCTGCACCTCGCCTGGGAGACCGGTTTCCCGCAGGGCTTCCTCGACCGGTTCGACGGGGTGGGGCTCGACGTGCGGCTGCCGGGCGTGGAGACCCTGACCTCGGGCCGGCCGCTGTTCTTCGAGTCGATGGAGCACCTGGCCGCCGCGTATCCGGGGATCCCTCTGGACGCCCACGTCGGCGCCCGCGCGTTCCTGCCGCTGATCGCGTCCGGCCGCCCCGTCGGATCGTGCATCCTCGGCTTCGACGCGCCCCGCGGCTTCAGCCCGGAGGAGCGTACGGTGCTCACGGCCCTGGCCGGGCTCATCGCCCAGGCCCTGGAACGGGCCCGGCGCTACGACAGCGAGGCGGCGCTCGCCCGTGGCCTCCAGTCCGGGCTGCTGCCGCACCGGCTGCCGGTGCACGAGCAGGTGGACACGGTGGGCCGCTACCTGCCCGGCACCCAGGGCATGGACGTCGGCGGGGACTGGTACGACGTGGTCGAGACCGGCGGCGGACGCCTGGCGCTGGTGATCGGGGACGTCCAGGGGCACGGGGTGGCCGCCGCCGCGACCATGGGCCAACTGCGCAGTTCCGTACGGGCCTTCGCACTGACCGGCAATACGCCGGAACAGGTGGTGCGCGGCATCAACCAGCTGCTGATCGACCTGGACCCCGGCCAGTTCGCCAGCTGCTGCTACGTGCTGCTGGACCCGGCGACGGGCTCCGCCGAGGCCGTCCGGGCCGGTCATCCGCAGCCGCTGCTGCGCCACCCCGACGGCCGGACCGAGGTGCTGGACCTGCCGGGCGGGGTGGTGCTCGGCATCGACCCCGAGGCCACGTACCCGGTCACCGGACTGCGCCTGGCGAAGGGCTCGGTGCTCGCCCTGTACACGGACGGGCTGGTGGAGAAGCCGGACTGCGACATCGACGTCGGGGTGGAGCGGCTGAGGAAGGCGCTGGCCGCGGCCCGCCCCGACCCGCTGACCGAGACGGCCGACCGGCTGATCAGCGAGGCGGGCAGCGCCGCCGACCGGCCGGACGACATCGCCCTGCTGCTGGCGTGCCGGACGGGCGGAGCCGCGTAGACGGCCCGGGAAAGGGGGGCCCGGGCCGGCGGAGCCGCGGCGGCCGGGACGGTCAGACGGCGGAGCCGGGACGGTCAGCCCGCGGTGGCACGGGCGTACGCGTCACCGGCGAGCAGCGCGTCCGCGACCATGTCCGGGGTCACCGGGAACGGCATGTTGTGGGTGGTCTCGCCCTCTGCGGTCGCGGCGCGCCCGATGGCGAGGAGTTCCTCGCGGGCCGGGTCGACCAGGCCGATCCCGGCGAGGGTGGTGGGCAGTCCGACGGCGCGGCTGAACTTCAGGTAGGTGTCCAGTTCGCCGGTGGGGGCGCCTTCCAGGACGAGCTGGGCGAGGGTGCCGATGTTGACCTTCTCGCCGTGCATCATGCCGTGCACCTTGTGCGAGACGGTCAGCCCGTTGTGGATGCCGTGGGCGGCGGCCAGGCCGCAGGACTCGAAACCGAGCCCGGACAGCAGGGTGTTGGCCTCGGTGACCTTCTCCAGGGCGGGGGTGACCACGTGCTGCTCGGCGGAGATCCGCGCCTGGTGGCCGTACTCCATCAGGGTCTCCCAGCACAGCTTGGCGAGGGCGAGGGAGGCCTCGGTGGCCAGCCCGCCGGCCATCGCGGTCCGGTTCGCGGCAACGCAGACGCGCGCCTCGTACCAGGTGGCGAGCGCGTCGCCCATGCCGGAGACGATGAAGCGGCTCGGCGCGGCGGCGACGAGCGCGGTGTCGACGAGGACGAGATTGGGATTGCGCTGGAAGAACGAGTAGCGCTCGAAGGCCCCGTCCTCGGTGTAGATGACGGCCAGCGCGCTGGTCGGCGCGTCGGTGGAGGCGACCGTGGGGGCGCTGACCACGGCGATGTCGCCCAGCGCGTGACCGACCGCCTTGGCCGTGTCGATGGCGGTGCCGCCGCCGATCCCGACGATCACGTCCGCGCCGGCGGCCTTCGCCGCCGCGGCGACCCGGTCGATCTCCTTCTGCGTGCACAGCCCGCCGAAGACCTCCTTCGTCAGTCTCACCCCGGCCGAGGCCATCGAGTCGGTCACCGCCGTGTCGACGAAGCCCCACACGCTCTTGTCGGCGAGGACGACGGCGTTCTCGCCGAGGCGCGCGGTGTGCTCACCCAGGTCGTGCATCGCCCCGGCACCCTGCACGTACTTCGGCGGGCTGATCATCATGCGCGTACCGACGGTCTTCACGGCCAAACCTCCAGGATGGGAATTCATTTCCGCAACTGCATTTCATGCCTATCACGGATTCGCGGACGGCCGTAAATATGTGGACAGCCCGTACGGGAGGGGCCTTTCCGCGCCCGTGAACGGGACCAAAGGCCCCGCCCGCAGCAGGTGCGACACGGGGTAACGTGCCTGTAAGTGAGCCGGGAGCGGTCACGGACGGATACGGACGGATAACGGCACGCCGCATATACCGAGCCGGAATTCATGTTTTCCGCTTTCGGGCGCACGTTTCGGAATCCAGAAAAGAGGCTCCCGTGAAGAAGCTCATCAATTCCCCCGAGAGTGTCGTCGGCGACGCGCTGCACGGCATGGCCGCCGCCCACCCGGGGCTGTCGGTCGAGGCGGAGACGGGCATCGTCACGCGGGCGTCGGGCCCGGCGGCCGGGAAGGTCGCGCTGCTGTCCGGCGGCGGCAGCGGGCACGAGCCGCTGCACGCCGGTTTCGTCGGCCCGGGCATGCTGGCGGGCGCCGTGGCCGGTCCGGTGTTCACCTCTCCGGTCCCGGACAACATCGCTCGGGCGACGGCCGCCGTGGACTCGGGCGCGGGCGTCGTGCACATCGTGAAGAACTACACCGGGGACATCCTCAACTTCGCGATGGCGGCCGAGGACTGCGAGGACGAGGGCATCGAGGTCGAGCAGGTCGTCGTGGACGACGACGTCGCGGTGACCGTGGTGGAGGGCGGGCCGGGCCGGCGGGGCACGGGCGCCACCCTGTTCGTGGAGAAGATCGCGGGCGCCCTCGCGGAGGAGGGCGCGTCCCTCGCCGAGGTCGTCGCGGTCGCCCGCAAGGTCAACTCCCTCTCCCGCAGCTACGGAGTGGCCCTGAGCTCCTGCACCACCCCCGCCAAGGGCAGCCCCAACTTCGAGCTCGGCCCCGACGAGATCGAACTCGGCATCGGCATCCACGGCGAGCCCGGCCGTGAGCGGCGCCGGCTGATGACCGCCGCCGAGACCGCCGAGGCGATGCTCGACGCCATCCTCGACGACCTCCCGGAGGCCTCCGGCGCCCCGGTCATCCTGCTGGTCAACGGGCTCGGCGGGACCCCGCCCGTCGAGCTGTACGTGATGCGCGCCGAGGCCGGCCGGGTGCTCGCCGAGCGCGGCATCACCGTCGCCCGGTCGCTGGTCGGGTCCTACGTCACGAGCCTGGACATGGCCGGCTGCACCTTCACCCTGTGCCGCGCCGACGACGAACTGCTGCGGCTGTGGGACGCGCCGGTCGACACCCCGTCCCTGCGCTGGGGCTGCTGAACCTTCCGTCACACCTGTTTGAGGAGCCGTCACCCATGACGACCACCACCCCTGTCCTGGACACCGCCTGCTTCCGCCGCTGGCTCGACGAGACCGCCCGTCTCGTACGCCGGGACAGCGCGCGCCTGACCGAACTCGACGCCGTCATCGGCGACGGGGACCACGGAGCCAATCTCGTACGGGGCTTCGGCGCCGTCGGGGCAGCCGTGGCCGAGGCCCGGCCGGCCACTCCGGGGGCCCTGCTCACCCTGGCCGGGACCACCCTGACGAACACCGTGGGCGGCGCCTCCGGCCCGCTGTTCGGCACCGCGCTGCGCCGTACCGGCAAGGTGCTCGGCAGCACCGAGGCGCCGACCGGGATCGAGCTGGCCACCGCCCTGGGGGCCGGGCTGCGGTCCGTACAGAAGCTGGGCGGCGCCGAGATCGGCGACGCCACGCTCGTGGACGCCCTGGCACCGGGGGTGGCCGCGCTGTCCGAGGCCGCCGAGGCGGGCCGGCCGCTGCGCGAGGCCCTGGACATGGCCTGCGAGGCGGCGCGGGACGGCGCCGATGCCACGGCCGGGCTCCAGGCCCGCAAGGGCAGGGCCAGCTACCTCGGGGAGCGCAGCGTCGGCCACCAGGACGCCGGGGCCAACTCGGTGGTGCTGCTGATGGAGGCCCTCCGTACGGCGGTGGACGGCGCGGGCTCCGCGGACGCGACGGACTCGACGGGCACGGCGGACCCCGAGGCCCCGTCCGAGGCCTCCTCCGCGTCCGTGCCCGCCTCCGCGCCCTCGTCCGGCGCGCAGACCCGTACCGGGCGGGTCGGCGTGGTCCTGGTCTCGCACAGTGCGCAGGTCGCCTCGGCCGTGGCCGAGCTGTCGGGGGCCCTGCTGGGCTCCGTCGACCCCGCCCCGCTCGCCGTCGCCGGCGGCACCCGGGACGGCGGCGTGGGCACCAGCGCTGAGCTGGTCCTCGCGGCGGCGCGCCTGGTGGACGAGGGCCAGGGCGTGGCCGTGCTGTGCGACATGGGCAGCGCCGTGCTCACCCTGCGGTCGCTGCTCGCCGAGGACCCCTCACCGCTGCCGGCCGGAACCCGCATCGTGGACGCGCCGTTCCTCGAGGGCGCCGTCGCCATCACGCTGACCTCGGCCCTCGGCGGCGACCTGGACGCGGTCCTGGCCGCGGCCGAGGACGCGCGCCAGTACCGCAAGCACTGACCGCGGGCGCGGACCGCGGGCACTGACCGCGGGCGCGGACCGCGGGCACTGACCGCGGGCGCGGACCGCGGGCACTGACCGCAGGCCCGCGGTCAGCCGGAGTCGCGGCCGCCGGGCTCGTCCAGGGCCAGGGTCAGCGCGGTGTTGACCAGGCCGACGTGGCTGAAGGCCTGGGGGAAGTTGCCGAGCTGGCGCCCGGAGACGGGGTCGTACTCCTCGGCGAGCAGGCCCACGTCGTTGCGCACCGTCAGCAGCCTCTCGAAGAGAGTGCGGGCCTCGTCGCGCCGGCCCGTCAGGTACAGGGCGTCAGCCAGCCAGAACGAGCAGGCCAGGAAGGCCCCTTCGTCGCCGGGCAGACCGTCGACGGTGGGGCCTTCGGTGCTGTAGCGGCGGACCAGGCCACTGCGGCCGAGCTCCTCGCGCACCGCATCGACCGTGCCGATCACGCGCGGGTCGTCGGGCGGCAGGAAGCCGACGCGCGGGATGAGCAGGGTCGCCGCGTCGAGCTCCTGGGAGCCGTAGTACTGGGTGAACGTGCCGCGCTCCGCGTCGTACCCCTTCTCGCACACGTCGAGGTGCACCGCGTCGCGCATGTCGCGCCAGCGCTCCACGTCCCCCGGGATCGAGGGGTCGCCCTCCAGGGTCCGCACGGCCCGGTCCGCGGCCACCCAGGCCATCACCTTGGAGTGCACGAAGTGGCGGCGCGGGCCGCGCACTTCCCACAGGCCTTCGTCCGGCCGGTGCCAGTTGCGCTCCAGGAAGTCCAGGAGGGCCAGCTGGATCCGCCAGGAGTGCTCCTCGGCGGGGAGCCCGGCGGACCGGGCCAGGTGCAGCGAGTCGATCACCTCGCCGTACACGTCGAGCTGGAGCTGGTCGACGGCCGCGTTGCCCACGCGTACGGGGGCGGAGGAGGCGTAGCCGTGCAGCCACGGCAGGCCCGACTCGGGGATCCGCCGCTCGCCGGCGATCCCGTACATGATCTGGAGGTCCGCGGGGTCTCCGGCGACCGCGCGCAGCAGCCAGCCCCGCCAGGCGCGGGCCTCGTCGAGGAAACCGGTCGCGAGGAGCGAGCCGAGGGTGAGGGTGGCGTCCCGGAGCCAGCAGTAGCGGTAGTCCCAGTTGCGGACCCCGCCGATCTCCTCGGGGAGCGAGGTGGTGGCCGCGGCGACGATGCCGCCGGTCGGGGCGTAGGTGAGGGCCTTGAGGGTGATCAGGGAGCGGGTCACGGCCTCCCGGTAGGGGCCCTCGTAAGTGCACTGCCGGGTCCAGTCCCACCAGTCGGCGAGGGCCTGTTCCAGGGCCGTGTGCGGGTCGATGGGCTCGGGGCGCGGCTCGTGCGAGGGGTGCCAGGTGAGCACGAAGGCCACCCGCTCCCCCGCGGCGATCGGGAACTGCGAGCAGGTGCTGTTCGCCTCGCCCCAGGTGCGCACGGGCGGGTCGCTGCGGAACCAGGCGGAGTCGGGCCCCGCGACGGCGACCCGGTCCCCGTCGGCGCGGCGCACCCAGGGGACGACGTGGCCGTAGTCGAACCGCAGGCGCAGGGTGCTGCGCATCCTGACCCGGCCGGTGACGCCCTCGACGATGCGGATGACGTCGGGGAAGACCTGCCGCTGGGGCATGAAGTCGATGACCTTGACGGTGCCGGTCTCGGTCTCCCAGTAGGTCTCCAGGACCAGCGACCCCTCGACGTAGGCCCGGCGGGTGCACTGCGCGCCGTCGGGGGCGTCGAGGGGCGCGATGCGCCAGTGGCCGTTCTCCTCGTCGCCGAGGAGCTTGGCGAAGCAGGCCGCCGAGTCGAAGCGCGGCAGGCACAGCCAGTCGATGGACCCGTCGCGGCCGACCAGCCCACTGGTCATGAGGTCGCCGATGAGTGCGTAGTCTTCGATGGGTTGTGTCATTTGTGCGCTCTTCCCCCGAATGTCCAGGACCAATCAGCACGGGCCCCGGACACCCCCGGGCGCGCTAGCCGCGTACGAGGAGCAGGACCCCGCCGAGGACCACGCCGAGGGCGACGGCGAGGGCGCCGTGGGCCAGGCGGTGGTCGCGCAGGACCGGCAGGAAGCGGTCGGCCGCGTACCGGCCGGGGCCGGTCAGGGCGAGGGCGGCGGCGCCCGCGGTCAGCAGCAGTTCGTACTCGATGCCCTCGGGGGCGAAGAAGGATCCGGCGCCGTGGACGGCGATCGCGTTGACGAGGGTGCCGACGACGGCGGCGCCCGCGAGCGGGGTCAGCAGTCCGGCGGCGAGGCCGAGGCCGCCCAGGGTCTCGGTCAGGCCGGCGAGTACGGCCATGGCCTCTCCGGCGGGGTATCCGCTGGCACTGAAGAACTGCCCGGTACCGCTGACGCCGCCGCCCCCGAACCAGCCGAAGAGCTTCTGGGAGCCGTGCGCGGCCATGGTCAGGCCCAGGACGAGGCGCAGGAGCAGCAGCCCGGTGTCGTGACCCGGGGTCGAGAGGGCGAAGGAGCCGGCGGTGGAGGACTGTACGGCCGGTGCGGGGGCCTGCGGCTTCGCCGTGGCGGCGGAGGGGCTGGTCATGGGGGGAGATCCTTCCGGTCGGGCGGTCCGAGGGGGACGGATGGGGCAGGAGTTGTTCAAATTCGAACCGCCGTGGCCCGACCCTAGCCCTTGATTCAAATTGGAACAACCCGTGTAGGCTGGCGCCATGGCTGAAACGAGATGGCTGGACGACCGCGAGAAGCGCGCCTGGAGCGGGTTCCTGGCCGCCTCGGCCCTGGTGAACCGCCGCCTCGACCAGCAACTGAAGGACGACTCCGGGCTCTCGCACCCCCAGTACGAGATCCTCGTACGGCTCGCCGCGGCGCCCGACGGCGAGCTGCGGATGACCGAACTGGCCAATGGCCTGATCAACTCCAAGAGCGGGCTGACCTACCAGGTCACCCAGATGGAGAAGGCCGGCCTGGTCCGCCGCCGCAGCTGCCCCTCCGACGTGCGCGGGGTCTTCGCCGTCCTGACCGAGGCCGGCCGGGCCCGGCTGGACGAGGCGGCGCCCGGGCACGTGACCACGGTCCGGGAGGTCCTCATCGACGTCCTGACCCCCGAGCAGCTCGACGCGCTCGCCGACGGCCTGGGTGAGGTCGGCCGGCGGCTGCGCGCACAGGGCTCCTGAACCACGGCGCCGCGGTACGCGGGCCCGCCGGACGGGTATAGGCGCCCCATGGACGGAACGATCTGGATCGGGCTCGCCCTGGCCGTCGCGGCCGGACTCGCGATCGCGGCCGGGGTGCTCCTGGTACGCGTCGTGCGGGCCCGGCGGCTGCTGCTGGACGCGGGGATCCCGCTGCGCGACAAGGCCCTGTTCTGGGTCGCCGTGATCTACACCGTCTCGCCGGTGGACCTGGTCCCGGACCCGGTGTACCTGGACGACATCGGCGTCCTGATGCTGGCCCTGCGCTCACTGCACGCGGCCGCCGCGGCGGCGACGGCGACGGCAGACCCGGCGAAGCCCGCGAAGCAGCCCGACCGGGTGTGACCGCGGCGGGGCGCGCCCTGCCCGCGTGATCAGCGGTGCTGGTCGAAGAGGATCGGGTTGCCGTCCGGGTCGGCGAGCACGAAGCTGCCCGGGCCGGAGCCGGACTCGTCGGCCTCCGTCACGAAGGGCACGCCCCGCGCCTTCAGCTCCCGCTGGAGCTCGCGGATGTCGGTGAAGGAGTCGAGCGCCTCGGCGTCGCTGTCCCAGCCGGGGTTGAAGGTCAGCATGTTCTTCTCGAACATGCCCTGGAACAGCCCGATCACGTGGTCGCCGCTCTTCATGATCAGCCAGTTCTCGGCCGGATTCCCGCCGAACGGGCGGAATCCCAGCTTCTCGTAGAACTCCCTGGAGGCCTCCAGGTCCTGCACGGTGAGACTCACGGAGAACGCGCCCAGATCCATGCGAACAGCCTGGATGTCCCTCCGGAGGGCCGCAACCCGGGTCACATCACGCCGCGGGGGCGGAACTGGACGCTGATGCGGGGGCCGACGGCCCGCGCCGACTTGGGCACCGCGTGCTCCATGGTCCGCTGGCAGGAGCCGCCCATGACCACGAGGTCACCGTGCCCGAGGGGCAGCCTCAGCAGGGTGGCTCCGCCGTCGCGGGGGCGGAAGGCGAGGTCCCGGGGATCCCCGACGGAGATGATCGCGACCATGGTGTCCTCGGTGGAGGAGCGGCCCGTACGGTCCCCGTGCCAGGCGACGCTGTCGCGGCCGTCGCGGTACAGGCACAGCCCGGCGGTGACGAAGGGCTCGCCGAGCTCGGCGGCGTAGTGACGGCTCAGGGCCTCGCGGGCCTCGGTGAGGACGGGATGCGGCAGAGCCTCGTCCGCCCCGTAGAAGGCGAGCAGGCGGGGCACCTCGACCTCGCGCTCGTACATCTGCCGCCGCTCGGCACGCCAGGGCACCTCGGCGGCCAGCCGCCCGAAGAGCGCGTCGGCGCCGCTCACCCAGCCGGGCAGGTGATCGACCCAGGCCCCGGCCCCGAGCCCGACCCGCCGCAGACCGCCGAGCGACCCGAACCCGACCTCGTCACCCTGATCGAAGAGGGAACCCTGCAGGCCCATGCCCTGTACCGCGTGCATACCCCCACCCTAACCCCAAAACCGAACACCTGCACGAATCCCGTCGGGCGCCATCCGCTCCGCGGGCGAGCGGTCCGGCCTCCTGTCGCCGTGGGGCCCGGTCGCCTACCGTCGGAGTGACGAGCCGTGGGGAAAGGCACCCGCCGGCCTCACCGGGAGATGCGCATGAGGATGCTGATCAACAGTCCGGACACCGTGGTCGCCGACGCCCTGCGGGGGATGGCGGCCGCTCATCCCGAGCTCGACGTGGACGTGGAGCGGCGGGTCGTCGTGCGGCGGGACGCACGGGGCGGGGGCCGGGTCGGGGTGGTGTCCGGGGGCGGCTCCGGGCACGAGCCGCTGCACGCCGGGTTCGTGGGGTACGGGATGCTGTCGGCCGCGTGTCCCGGGGAGGTGTTCACCTCGCCCGTGCCCGACCAGATGCTGCGGGCGGCCGCGGCCGTGGACTCGGGCCAGGGGGTGCTGTTCGTCGTCAAGAACTACACCGGCGACGTGCTGAACTTCGAGATGGCCGCCGAGCTCGCCGAGGAGGACGGCCTGCGCGTGGAGCGGGTCCTCGTCAACGACGACGTCGCCGTGACCGACAGCCTGTTCACGGCCGGGCGGCGCGGCACCGGGGCCACGCTCTTCGTGGAGAAGATCGCCGGGGCGGCGGCCGAGGAGGGGGCGCCGCTGGAGCGGGTCGCGGCGGTCGCCCGGCGGGTCAACGAGTCCTCGCGCAGCTTCGGCGTGGCCTTGAGCGCCTGCACCACGCCCGCGAAGGGCAGTCCCACCTTCGACCTGCCCGACGGGGAGCTCGAGCTGGGCATCGGGATCCACGGAGAGCCGGGCCGCGAGCGGCGCCCGATGATGCCCGCCCGGGAGATCGCCGAGGTCGCGGTGGGCGCCGTACTGCAGGAGCTGGCGGAGGTGGGCCCGGCCGACGGGCCGGTGCTGGCGCTGGTCAACGGCATGGGGGCGACACCGCTGCTGGAGCTGTACGGGTTCCACGCCGAGGTGGCGCGGGTCCTGGAGGCGCGCGGGGTGCCGGTGGCGCGGACGCTCGTCGGGAACTACGTCACCTCGCTGGACATGGCGGGCTGCTCGGTGACCCTGTGCCGGGTCGACGAGGAACTGCTGCGGCTGTGGGACGCCCCCGTGCAGACGGCCGCGCTGCGCTGGGGCCGCTGACCGCGGGGCTGAACGTAAGGTGGCCGTGAGGCCCGCCCGGGCTGATCCCGATACGAGGAGATCCGGTGCGCGACGCAGACTTCTTCCGGCGCTGGATGACGGCCGCGGCCGCCGCGGTGGAGCGCGACGCGGACCGGCTGACCGAGCTGGACTCGCCCATCGGGGACGCGGACCACGGGAGCAACCTGATGCGGGGCTTCGGCGCCGTGCGCACGGCCCTGGCCGCGGACGCTCCGGCCACTCCGGGGGCGGTGCTCCAGCTCGCCGGGCGGACCCTGATCTCGACCGTCGGCGGCGCGTCCGGGCCACTGTACGGGACGCTGCTGAGGCGCACCGGCAAGGAGCTCGGGGAGGCCGCGGAGGTCTCCGACGAGGCGCTGCGCCAGGCCCTGTACGCGGGGGTGGGTGCGGTGGCCCGGCTGGGCGGGGCCGCGCCGGGCGACAAGACGATGCTGGACGCCCTGGTCCCGGGGGTGGCCGCGCTGGGCACCTCGTACGCGGCGGCCGCGGACGCGGCGGAGCAGGGGGCGCTGGCGACGGCACCGCTGCGGGCGCGCAAGGGACGGGCCAGCTACCTCGGCGAGCGGAGCATCGGGCACCAGGATCCGGGTGCGACCTCGTCGGCGCTGCTGCTGACGGCGCTGGCGGACACGGCGGAGGGCGCGGAGGCGGCGGAGGGCACGGGGACGACCAAGGACGCGGCGGAGGGCGCGGGAACGGTCGAGGACGCGGCGGAGGGCGCGGGAACGGTCGAGGACGCGGGGACTGCGGGCTCCGCGGCGGTGGCTTCCGAGGCCGCACCCGTACGGGACGGCGACGACACGGGGCAGGGCCTGGTCGGCATCGTGCTGGTCTCGCACAGTGCGCCGGTCGCCGAGGCCGTGGCCGAGCTCGCCCGGGGCCTGGCGGCGGGTGGCCCGATGGCGGCGGTGGCCGCGGCGGGCGGCACGGCCGACGGCGGCCTGGGCACGAGCGCGGAGCGCATCCTCGCGGCCGCGCGGGAGGTGGACCGCGGCGCCGGTGTGGCCCTGCTGGCGGACCTGGGCAGCTCCGTGCTGACCGTGAAGACCCTGCTGGCGCAGGGCGAACTGCCGCCGGGCTCCCGGCTGGTGGACGCGCCGTTCCTGGAGGGCGCGGTGGCGGCGGTGGTCACCGCCTCCGCCGGCGCCCCCCTGACGATGGTCGAATCGACCGCGGCCGAGGCCTACACCTACCGCAAGACCTGACCCCCGGCTCGTGCCCGCCCCGCCCGGAGGCTACGGACGGCCGCGGAGGGTTTCGATCTCGCGGCGTTCGCGCTTCGTCGGGCGGCCCGCGCCGCGGTCGCGGATGCCCACCACGGCGGCCTCGACGGGGCTCGGCGGCGGCGGGCTCTTGTCGATCAGGCATTCGGCGGCGACCGGAGCGCCCACCCGCTTGGACACGGGCCGGCGCACCACGACGATGCGCTCCCGCCCGGCGTGGAACAACCGGACCTCGTCGCCCGCGCGCACCGGCTGGGCCGGCTTGGCGCGCTCCCCGTTGACCCTCACGTGACCCGCCCGGCAGGCGGTCGCCGCCGTCGAGCGGGTCTTCGTCAGGCGCACGGACCAGATCCACGCGTCCACCCGTACGGATCCCGTGTCCGCGCCCGATCCCGATCCCGATCCCGTATCAGCCATGCCCCGACTTTAGCGAGGCGGGCCCGGGATCACCGAAGGACTTTCGGCGGATATCACAAGGCGTACGGCACCTGCCATGTAGATGAGCCCAAGCCAATTGCAAATGCGTCACCGATGGCCCTACCTTGTCGCACGTGCAGTCCCGCCGCATCCAGGACCGCCCCGGTCCCGGCACAAGGCCGGCCGCCGACCCACCGAGGAGCATCAACCCATGTCCGCGACGCTGAACCGCCGCCGTGCCGCCGCCGTGCTGACCGCCGCCCTGCTCGTCCCGCTGGCCGCCTGCGGCAACGGCGGTGACGCCAAGCCGGCCGCCGGTTCCGGCAGCCCCTCGGCCTCCGCCTCCGCCGAGCCGAAGGCCGCGAACCTCACCGTCCTCGCCGCCTCGTCCCTCACGGACGTCTTCAAGACCGCGGGCGCCGCGTACGAGAAGGCCCACCCCGGCACCAAGGTGACCTTCTCCTTCGCCGGTTCGCAGGAGCTCGCCGCGCAGGTCAAGCAGGGCGCACCGGCCGACGCCCTGGTCACCGCCGACACGAAGACGATGGACGGCCTCAAGGGCGAGACCGGCGAGGCCAAGGTCATCGCCAAGAACCGCCTCGTCATCGCGGCCGGCAAGGGCAACCCGTTCAAGATCGCCGCCCTCAAGGACCTCGCCGACACCAAGATCAAGGTCGTGCTCGCCGCGCCCGAGGTCCCGGTGGGCCGCTACAGCAAGGAGATCCTGGACAAGCAGGGCATCACGGTGAAGCCCGTCTCCCAGGAGCCCAACGTCCGCGCCGTCCTCAGCAAGGTCGAACTGGGCGAGGCCGACGCCGGTCTCGTCTACAAGACCGACTCCGCCAAGTCCGGCGACAAGGTCGTCGCCGTGGACATCCCGGACGCCGAGAACGCGGTGGCCTCCTACCCGGCCGCCACGCTGAAGCAGTCCAAGAACCCCGAGGCCGCCGCCGCGTTCGTGGCCTGGCTGAGCACCCCGGAGGCGCAGAAGATCCTCCAGGACGCCGGTTTCCAGCAGGCGTAGGCCCCGGTCCGGCCGGCGGCGGGCCCCTCCTGGCGTCCACCGCCCGCCGGCCGCCTTCACGCACCGAGTGGGGCTGCCCGGTCCGGGGGGACGGGCAGCCCTTCGCCGTGTACGCGGCCGGCCCGCGTACGCTTCCCGCAGCCGCCCCCCGAGCCAGGAACACCCGATGAGCAGACCCCGCACCCGCACCCGGCCCCCCGTGACCCTGGCGCTCCCGGCGCTGCTCGCCGTCGCGTTCCTGCTGCTGCCGCTGATCGGCATCCTCAGCCGGACCCAGTGGGGCGAGCTCGGCACCCACCTGACCAGCCCCGGCGTGGTCGAGGCCCTGGAGCTCTCGCTCGTCGTGTCCTTCTGGGCGCTCGGCCTCTCGCTGCTCCTCGGCGTGCCGCTCGCCTGGCTGCTGGCCCGCGTGGAGTTCAAGGGCAAGGCGCTGGTCCGCTCGCTGGTGCTGCTGCCGATGGTGCTGCCGCCGACCGTCGGCGGTGTCGCCCTGCTGCTCGGCTTCGGCCGGCGCGGTCTGCTGGGTCCCTGGCTGGAGGAGACCTTCGGGGTCACCCTGCCCTTCCACACCTCGGGCGCCGTCGTCGCGGCGACGTTCGTGGCGATGCCGTTCCTCGTCATCAGCCTGGAGGGCGCCCTCGGCGGGCTCCGGCAGAGCTACGAGGAGACCGCTGCCTCGCTCGGCGCCTCGCCCGTCCGCGTGTTCTTCACGGTGACGCTGCCGATGGTGGCCCCCGGCCTGGTCGCGGGAGCCGCGCTCACCTGGGCCCGCGCGCTCGGCGAGTTCGGCGCGACCATCACCTTCGCCGGGAACCTGCCCGGCACCACCCAGACGCTGCCGCTCCAGGTGTACCTGCTGCTCCAGGACGAGCCCGAGGCCGCCACCTCCGTCTCCCTGCTGCTGCTCGCGATCGCCATGGCCGTACTGATCGCCCTGCGCGGCCGCTGGACGGGCACTCCCGTCACCCGCAAGCCCGACGGGGCTCCGGCGCCGGCCGAGGAGCCGTCCGCACCCGCGCCCACCTCCGCATCCGCGCCCGTAGCCGCGTCCGCGTCCGCGCTCCGCTGTGGACCGGTGGACGCCGCGCCGGCCGGGGGCGGGCACTGGTCGCTGCACGCCACCGTCACCGGCTTCAACCGGCTCACCCTCGATGCCGAGCCGGGCACGACGATCGCCGTGGTCGGTGAGAACGGCGCCGGGAAGACCACCCTGCTGCGCGCCCTCCTCGGCCTGACCCCGCGCGCCCACGCCGAGCTCAGGCTCGGCGACACCGACGTCACCGCCCTGCCCCCGCACCGCCGGCAGGTCGCCTGGGTTCCGCAGGACGGCGCACTGTTCCCGCACCTGAGCGCGCTGGCCAACACCGCGTACGGGCTGCGCGCCCACGGTGTGGGGCGGGCCGAGGCCCGGATCGAGGCCCAGGCCTGGCTGGACCGGCTCGGCGTCGGGCACCTGGCCGCGCGCAGGCCCGCCCAGCTCTCCGGGGGCCAGGCCCAGCGCGTCGCCCTCGCCCGCGCCCTGGCGGCCCGCCCCCGGCTGCTGCTGCTCGACGAGCCGCTCGCCGCCCTCGACCAGACCACGCGGGCCCGCGTCCGGCACACCCTGCGCACGCACCTGTCCGGCTTCGGCGGGGTCTGCCTCATCGTCACGCACGATCCCGTCGAGGCGGTCTCGCTGGCCGACCGGGTGCTCGTGCTCTCCGACGGGCAGACCCTCCAGGACGCGCCGCCCTCCGAGGTCACCCGGCACCCGCGCTCCCCGTGGGTGGCCCGGATGCTGGGGCGCAACGCCTGGCCGGGCACCGCGTCCGCGCACGGGCTGAACCTGGCCGCCGGGGGCCGCCTCGTCGTCGCCGAGGCACTGCCCGAGGGGGCGCAGGCCCTCGCGATCATCGCCCCGGAGGCGGTGTCCGTGCACCGGGACCGCCCGGGCGGCAGTCCCCGCAACGTCTGGCCGGGCATCGTACGGGAGATCACGGCCGTCGGCAGCAGGCTGCGCGTGCTGATCTCCCCGGAGGAGGCGCCCGACCTGGTCGCCGAGATCACCCCGGAGGCCGCCGCCGAACTGGGCATCGTCGACGGGGCCGCGGTGTGGACCAGCGTGAAGGCCACCGAGGTCACGCTCGTACGCCTGTAGCGCACCCCGCCGGAATCGTTTGGACGCAGGTCAGCGGGCTGGCATATGTTCGGCCCTGCCTGTGCGCCCGCCGTCGGGCGGCATCCGCAGTTCACGCGTTTTCCCGTGGGGGGTCCTCCGTCATGTCCTTCAGCGCGCCCGGCTCACCGCCGCCACCGCCCGGCCCGTACCAGGGCCAGCCGTATCCGGCCCAGCCCTACGCGGGGCAGCCGCACCCCGGGCAGCAGTACCCCGGGCAGCCGTACCCTGGCCCGCCGGTGTATCCCGGCCCGCCGCCGCCCGTCGACGTGCTGCGCTCCCCGCAGGGCCTCGCGACCGCGCTGACGGTGCTGCTGTCCGTAGCCGGCGCGGTCAACCTGTTCTCGGCCGGCGCGAACCTGTTCGCCTGGTCGCTGATGAAGGACCTCATCGCCGACGCCGACGGGGTCGCGGAGGAATCGCTCGCGCAGTCGGACGGGCTGACCGCCCTCGCCGGGGGCCTGCAGCTCCTGATCCTGCTCGGCACGGCGACCGTCTTCATCATCTGGTTCCACCGCGTGCGCGTGAACGGCGAGATCTTCCGCCCCGACGTCTTCACGCTGGGCCGCGGCTGGGCCATCGGCGCCTGGTTCGTCCCCATCGGCAACCTGTTCCTCCCCTTCCGGACCGCACGGCAGATCTGGACGGCCAGCACCCAGTTCGCACCCGACGGCTCCCACCGCCCCGTCTCCGCCGCGCCCCTCACGGCCTGGTGGCTCGTCTGGGTCCTCGCGGCCTGTGCCGACCGCGTCTTCTCACAGATGTACAAGCACGCCGAGACCCCCGAGGCCGTGCGCGACGCCTCCGCCGTCGGTGTCTTCTCCGACCTGCTCATGGTCGCCGCCGCGGCGCTCGCCGTGCTGTTCGTCCGCAAGCTCACCGCCCTGCAGAACACCAAGGCGGTGCAGGGCCCGTACGCCGCCGCCTGACGAAGGTCAGCCGGCCGCCGGCTCCGGGGCGGTGACGGCAAACTCGCACCACACGCATTTCCCGCCGCCCCGGGGCTCCACGCCCCACGCGTCCGCGAGCCGCTCCACCAGGAGCAGCCCGCGCCCGGAGACCGCCCAGTCCCCCGCCTCACGGCGCCTGGGCAGGGCGCTGCTGGAGTCCTCGACCTCGACGCGGATCCGGCCGTCCGCCGTCAGCCGCATGCGGACCTCGGCGGGGCCGTCGGTGTGCACCAGGGCGTTGGTCATCAGCTCGTCCGCCACGAGTTCGATCTCGTCGGCCCGGTCCCGCGCTCCCCAGGCGGCCGCCGCAGCCCGGATCAGGTGCCGGGCCATCGCCGGGCCGTCCGGGTCACCGGGTTCCAGTCGCTGGCGCAGCGGGCCGCCGCCGCGCCCGGCGGGCGTACCGCGGCGGCGCAGGACGAGCAGGGCCATGTCGTCCCCGCCGCCCGAGTCCCCGACCAGGTCGCACAGGACGTCGGCGAGTTCCTCCACGTCGACCGGGCCGCCGCGGACCGCGTCCATGAGCTCGCGCATACCGGTGTCGGGGTCCGATCCGGGCCGCTCGATCAGCCCGTCCGTACACAGCAGCAGCGTGTCACCGGGGTGCAGCTCCAGGCTGGTGACCGGGTAGCCGGAGCCGGTCCCGGACTGCTCGCGGGCCGGCAGCCCGAGCGGCAGCCCGCCCGCCACCTGGATCCGGTGGCAGCTGCCGTCCCCGCGCCGCACCACCGGGTCGAGGTGGCCTGCGCGGACCATCCGGAGCATCCCGCTGATGAGGTCCACCTCGGCGTACGTGCAGGTGGCGAAGCGTTCGGTCTGCAGGTCGCGCAGGAAGGCCGAGGCCCGCGCCATGGCGGTGCCGGGGGTGTGCCCCTCGGCGATGTAGGCGCGCAGCACGATGCGCAGCTGGCCCATGACGGCGGCGGCGTCCGTGTCGTGGCCCTCCACGTCGCCGATCATGACGCCGACCCGGCCCTCGCCGAGCGGGATCACGTCGTACCAGTCGCCGCCGATGTCCCGCCCCATCCGGGCGGACCGGTAGCGCACGGCGATCAGCGCACCCGGCACCTCGGGGATCCGGCGGGGCAGCATGGCCCGCTGGAGGCCCTCCGCCAGGTCGTGCTCCTGCTCGAAGAGCATGGCCCGCTGGAGGCTCTGTGCGATGCCGCTGCCGAGCGCCATCAGGACGTTCCGCTCCTCGGCGGTGAAGTCCCCGTCGCGGGTGTAGAGCAGCCCGAGCGCGCCGATGGGCCGCCCCTGGGCGATCAGCGGCAGGTAGACCCCGCTGCGGACGGACAGCGGCTCGATGTACGGCCACAGCTGCGGGTAGCCCAGCTGGAACTCCTCCCGCGAGGCGAGGTAGACCGGCTGCATGGTGCGTACGGCCTCGCTCATCGGGAACCGGGCGTCGATGCGCGTGTACTCGATCTCGGGCACGTACGAGCCCAGCTGCCCCTCGGCGACCAGGTGGATGCGACCGCCGTCGACGACGCCCAGCATCACGCTGACCGCTCCGAGGTGGCCGAGGGCCTCCGGGTCCTTGAGGACGTCGGTCACGTCGTTGACGGTGCGGGCGTGGGCGAGGATCGCCGTGGTCCGCTCGACGACGCCGGTCATCCGGCGCCGCCCTTCGGCCCGCTCCCCGGCGGCGCCGGGCTCGCCGGGGTCGTGGGCGGCGTCGCGGAGGATCCCGATGACCCGGTACGGGCGTCCGCCCGGGTCCCGCATGATGTGCCCCTGGATGTGGAGCCAGGCCAGGGTGCCGTCGCGGCGGCGGCCGCGGACGTAGGCCCCGTAGTGGCTGTGCCCGTCCTCGAGGGCCCGGGCCACGCGGGCCCCGAGCCGGGCCTCGTCGGCGGGCGGGATGCGGGGGCGGAGCCCGGCGGTGGTCCCGTCGAACTCGTCCGGGCGCAGCTCGAGGACCTCGAGGGCGGTCGGATCGAGGAACATCCGCCCGCTGTCGAGGTCCCAGTCGAAGGTGCCCATGCGATTGAGCGCCAGGCTCGTGTCCGGCCGCGCGGGCCAGTCGACCTCGGGATTCTGTCCCCACTGGGCCATGCAGCCAGCGTCTCACCCTCCGCGGGCTTTCTCCTCATATCGGGACCCCCTGGTCCTCGGCCCCCTCTCCCGGGACGAGGACCGCCGGGCCCCGCCGCCCCGGCCTGATCCGGTCCAGCCCGCGGCCGGGTCCGCCGGAGGCGCCTGGCCACACCGGCCCCTAGGGCCTGTCGTCAAACTCCCGTCTGCCCCGCGACGCCTGGCACGCGCTCTCGCCGCAGGGCCGCCCTCCGGGCGACGACGGGAGTTTGACGACAGGCCCTAGCCGTCCGGCGAGGTCGCGTCGTGTACCAACAGGGCGATCTGGACCCGGTTGTTGAGGTCCAGCCGGGTCAGGATCCGGGACACGTGCGTCTTGACGGTCGGCAGCGCCAGGTGCAGTTCCCGTCCGATCTCCGCGTTGGACAGGCCGCGCCCGACCCCGAGCGCCACCTCCCGCTCCCGCCCCGCGAGCAGCTCCAGCCGTTCGCGGGCGGCGGTCACCCGGGTGTCCTGGCCGGTGCCGGCCGCCACCCGGTCGATCAGCCGGCGGGTGACCGCCGGCGAGAGCACCGGATCCCCGGCGGCCACCGCCCGGATCGCCGTCACGATCTCCTGCGGCGGGGTGTCCTTGAGGAGGAAGCCGGCCGCCCCGGCGCGCAGCGCCCGCAGGACGTGCGCGTCGGTGTGGAAGGTGGTCAGGACGAGCACCTCGGGCGCGCCGGGCAGGGCCCGCAGCGCCGCGGTGGCGGCCAGCCCGTCGACTCCCGGCATCCGGATGTCCATCAGCACCAGGTCGGGGCGGTACGAGGTGACCAGCGCGGGCACCTCGGCCCCGTCCGCGGCCTCCGCGACGACCTCGACGTCCGGGGCGCCGCCCAGCATCAGGCGCAGCCCGGCCCGGACGATCGCGTCGTCGTCGACCAGTAGTACCCGGATCACCCGCGCCCCTCCCTGCGTTCAGTTCTGCCAGGGTAGCCAGGCCTCCACCCGGAAGCCGTCGTCCGCGGGACCGGCCGTGAGGCCGCCGCCCGCCAGCCGGGCCCGTTCGACCAGCCCGACCAGCCCCTGCCCGCCGCCCTCACCGCCCACGCCGGGCCCGCGGTCCGGCCCGGTCTCCGGCACCGGACCGGGCGGCCGGCCGCTGTGCACCTCCACCGTCAGCCGCTCCCCCGGGACGCCCGCCACCTTTACTCGGACCGTCGCGCCGGGCGCGTGCTTGCGCGCGTTGGTCAGCGCCTCCTGCACGATCCGGTACGCGGTACGGCCCGCGAGGGCGGGCGGCGCGGGCCCGTCGGGCGGTCCGGTCAGCTCGATCCGGCCGCCCGCCTCCCGGGCCTCCGCCACCAGCCGTTCCAGGTCCGCCAGCTCGGGTTGCGGCCGCCGGCCCTCGGCGGTGTCGATGCCCGTTCCGGACCGGAGCACCCCGATCACCTCGCGCAGGTCGTGCAGGGCCAGGTGAGCGCTCTCGCGGATCACCCCGGCCGCCCGCGCGGTCTCGGCGGGCGCTGCGCCCGGGTTGTACTCCAGGGCGCCCGCGTGCACGCTCAGCAGCGACAGCCGGTGCCCGAGCACGTCGTGCATCTCGCGGGCGATCTCCTCACGCACCTCCATCCGCACCCGCTGGGCCCTCGACTCCGCGTCCGCCTCGGCCAGTTCGGCGCGTTCCCGCAGCGAGGCGATGAGCTGCTGCCGGGAGCGCCGGAACAGGCCCCAGCCGATGGCCCCGGCGATCAGGGCGAAGTACGTCACCGCCGGGCCCGCCCGGTCCTCGGTCATGTCCGGCAGCCGCCACAGGAACAGCGGCAGCGGGGCGAAGGCCAGCGCCGCCACCCAGGCCGTGACCCGCCACGGCCGGGTCGCGGCCACCGTGAACACCGCGACCAGCGCCGGGCCGGTCAGGTAGTGCGCCTGCGTGCCCGCCAGCAGCAGCACCACCGCGAGCTGCACCGGCCAGCGCCGCCGCAGCAGCACCGCCGCGCAGGCCAGTCCGCCGGCCGCCTGGTCCGCGGCCCGCCACGCGGGTCCGACGCTGTCGGCGACCGGGATGGACTGCGAGCTGACGGCCGCGAAACAGGCGGCGAAGAGGACGAGGGCCAGGTCGGCGGCCCAGTCCCGGCGGGTGCGGGGGATCCGCTCGATGCGGGCGATCCGGTGGAAGCCGGGGACGCGGGGGAGGCGGCGCATGTCCCGGAAATCTACGCGGCGCGGGCCGTGACCGGGCATCCGCGCGGCGAACCGGATACTTAAGTACCCTCCGCGAGCGCCCAACGGCCGATCCGTCGCCCGACGCGGCCCGCCTACCGTCGGAGCATGACCTCCACCTCACCGAAATCCCCCGTGACGGCCGTGACCGGACTGATCAGCTTCGTCCTCGTCGTCGGCGGCGCGAGCGGGCTGCTGCACGAATGGCTCGGCTGGATCCACTTCATGGGCTTCGTCCGCTTCCTGGTGCCCGAGGGCTACGAGGTCTACGGCTACGTGGTGATGGCGGCGCTCGGGATCGCGGTGGGGGCGGCCGGCGACGCGCTCGCCGGACGGCGGCGTACGTAGGGGCCGCCCCCTCCAGGGGGGCGGCCCCTACGGGCTGCCGCTACTCCTGCTGCTGGTTGGGCTCCTGCTGGTCGGGCTGTTCCTGTTCGGGCTCCTCGGGAGCGGGCGGCTCGGCGGTGGGCGCCGCAGGCGTGGGCACCTCAGGTACGGGCTCCTCCGGGGTCGGGACGGCCGGCGGCGCCGGAGTCGGCACCGGTCGCGGCACCTCGGGCGAGGGCGGCGGGGGCGGGGGCGACGGGGCCACCGAGCGCGGCTCGGTCGGCGGCGCCGAGGTCGGGGGCTCGGACGCCGGGGTCGGGGACGGGGACCGCGGGGTCGGGGACGGCGTCGGTGACGCGACAGCTGACGGCGACTCCGACGGGGTCGGTGACGGGGTCGGTGACGGCGTCTCGGACGGGGTCTCCGACGGGGTCGGTGACGGTGTCCCCGAGGGCGTCGCCGAGGGGGTCTCGGAGGGCGTCTCGGACGGCGACGTCAACGGGCTCTCGGAAGGCGTGCCCGAAGGCGTCTCGGAGGGCGTCTCCGAGGGCGTCTCGGAAGGGGTCGTGGACGGGGTTCCGGAAGGCGTCTCGGACGGGGTCCTGGACGGGGTCTCCGTAGGCGTGCCCGAAGGTGTCGGCGTGCGCGGCGACCCGGTCGGTGTCGGCGTCGACGGCGACCCGGTGGGCCTGGTCGGCGTGGGGAACGACGGGGTGACCGTGGTGATCGGCGGAGTCGTGAACACGGGCGGCGGCACGCGCCGGTCGGGCGTGCTGGGGCGGTCGCCCCGCTCCCGCTCGTACCAGTGCCCGTTGCGCTGGTCGTAGATCACGAAGTTGTTCACGATGGACACGGCCGGTGCGATGACGACGACCCGCGAGGGCTGGTACGCGTTCCACACCTGCCCGAACCGCTTCGGATTGGCCTTGAGCGCCACCGGCGGGCCGAGCGGGTTCCCGCACGCGCACCGCACCCGCGGCACCCCGCGGTCGTCCACGAGCACGGCCGTTCCGGCCTGGAGCACCGCCTGGTAGGAGGTGGCCTTGCCGTCCCGGAAGCCGTGGTTCGTGACCCGGGTGTCCATCCGCAGCTGCATCGGGGTCAGCGAGCGGAGGTAGCCGGGGACGGCCCCCGTCTGGAGGCCGGAGACCGAGGCGAACGCACTGTTCCTGGCCGGCTGCCCGGTCAGCACCTTGATCTGCTTCTCGACGTCACAGCTCGCGACGTTCCTGGTGCCGGCGTACACGCCCGGCGAAGACCCGTTGACGGTCGGGGTGCCCGCAGGGGCCGTGGTGCCCGGACGCGTGGCGGCGGGCGGCGTCTGCGTCTCCTGAGGCTTCTGCTGACCGGTCGGCTTTCCGGTCTCGGTGGGTTTCCCGGTCTCGGTGGGTTTCCCGGTCTCGGCTGGTTTCCCGGTCCCGGGCGGTTTCCCGGTCCCGGGCGGCGGTGGGGTCTCCGGCGGCGGTGGGGCCTCGCTCACGGCGGTGGACTCGGTGAACGGGTCCGGGCCCGAGGCGGCGACCGGCTGGAGGAACACCTCGCCGCCCTCGGCGGTGCCGGTGGGCCGGGTCAGCACCACGGCCAGGGCCACGGCCGCGGCCACCGCGACGAGCGCGGTGGCCAGCCGGGGTATGGAGCGCCACCACGGGCCTTTGGCCGGGCCACCGGTGCCCCCGGTGCCGCCGGCGCCCCCGGATCCTCCCGTGCTGCCGGGCCCACCGGTCCCCCCGGGCGGCCCCGAAGGCGGGGGCGGCGGCGGAGACCCCTGCTGCCCGCCCGAGAGCGGGCCTGACGGCGGCCCGGTGGGGCGCTCTGACGAGGGTGGTCGGCCGGAGGGTTGCGTGGTCACGGGCTCTCCTTCACAGGAGGAGTGAGTTCCCTGCGGACCATTGTGTGCGCCGTCCGGGTGGTGCCCGCAAGCCGAGAGTGCCACGGTTGCAGGGTGAGCCAGACACCGAGATCACCGTCGTCCGGGGGCTCCGCAAGGGCATGGCGTGACGCGCTCGTCGCCGTCGTCGTGGCCTTCGTCGTGATGGCCGCGGTCGCCGCGGCGGGTCTCGCGTGCGCGGGCGCGGGCGATCTGCCCGGCGGCGCGTTCCCCCGCGTGACGGCCGCGGTCGTCGTGATGGCGGCCGGCGGTTCGGTCGAGGTGTCGGGCGGCGCCGGCTTCCTGGCGGGGGCGGACGCGAGCCTGTCCGTGCTCCCGCTCTCCGTGAGCCTGGCCGGCGCCCTCACGGCCGGCTACCTCTTCCTGCGTCCCCTGCACAACCGGGCGGTCGCCCGGCCCCGCGAACTCCTCGGCCGGGCCGCCCCGTTGATCGTCCTGTGGCTGCTGGCCCTGACCGGCACGGCCCTCCTCGCCCGGCACACCTTCGGGCTCTCCACCGGCGACTCCCCCATCGGAGTGATCGGCGAACTCCTCGACTCCGCCCCGACCGTGGGCTTCCGGGCCGACCTGCCCGCCACGCTCCTCTTCGGACTGCTGTGGATCCTGGGCCTGTTGCTGGTGGCCCTGCTGGTGTCGCGCCGCGCACCGCTGCCGGTCCGGCTGGTCCGCTTCCACGCGGCGGTGCGCCCGGCCGCCTTCGCCACCGTCGCGCTGCTGCTCGCGTACGTCGTCCTCGGCATCGGGGTCGGCGTGGTCGTGACCCTCACGCAGGGCCACGGTGCCCGGACCCTGGCCGTGATCCTGCTGGGCCTGCCGAACCTGGCCTGGCTCGCGCTCACCCTGGGCTTCGGCGGCGCCTGGGAGGGCCGGGTCGAGGGCCCGTTCGGGCTGCCGATGCCGCAGTTGCTGGACGAGGTGCTGCGCGGCTCCGACCTGTCCACCGTCGACATGGCCTCGCTCGCGGAGCGGGACTCCCGGGCGTGGTGGCTGGCGGCGGTGGCCGCAGTGATGCTGCTCGGCACGGGCGTGCTGGCGGCCGTACGGTCGCCCGCGCACGTCCGGCCCTGGCAGCACGCGCTCCACCTGGGTGTGGCGCTGGCCCTCGCCACCCTGACGGTCTGTCTGCTCGCGCGGGTCCAGGCCCGGTTCGGCCTCTCCCTCCTGGGCATCGGTGAGGAGGACGGCCTCGGCGGCGCGGTGGAACTCGTCCCGGTCCTGTGGCGCACGGTCGGCCTCGCCCTGCTCTGGGGCGCGGTGGCGGGCTTCCTGGGCGGGCTGCTGGCCCGCCCCCTGCGCCACCCCGGCCGCGTCGGGGAACCCGCCGCGGTCCCGCGGTAGCCCGCCTCTCCGCTCATCTCCGCTCAAGCGTCCCGGCTAGCGTCCCGGCTCAGTCGTCCCGGCCTTCGAACACCGGCAGCGCCCACGCCGGAGGCGGCGGGGGCGCGAGGTTCCGCGGGGGCTCCGGGCGGGGCGGCGGGGCGGCGGACGCGCCGGCCCGGCGGAGGGCTCCGGCGAATTCGAGGCAGGTGCTCCAGCGGTCCTCCGGGGACTTGGCCAGTGCCTTCGCCAGGACCCCGTCCAGCGCCTCGGGCAGCCCGGGCCGCCGTGAGCTGAGCGGCGGCGGCTCGTCGTACTGGTGGGCCCACAGCAGGGCCATGTCGTCGTCCCGCTCGAACGGCGGGCCCCCGGCGAGGGTCTCGTAGACGACGCACCCGAGGCCGTACACATCGCACCGGCCGTCGACCGGCTTGCCGGAGATCTGCTCCGGCGCCACGTAGTCAAGCGTCCCGACGAACTGCCCCACACTGGTGAAACCGGTCAGGGACAGCGACTTCTTCGTCAGCCCGAAGTCCGTGAGGTACACGTGCTCGGGGTGGTCGCTGTCCGTGCCCCGCGAAACCAGGATGTTGCCCGGCTTGACGTCGCGGTGCACGAGGTCGTGGTCGTGCGCCGCGTCCAGCGCCGAGGCGACCTGGCCCGCGATCCGGACGGCCGTGTCCACCGGGAGCGGCCCGGAGCGGTTCAGCATCGCCCGCAGGTCCTGCCCCGCGACGAAGCGCATCGCGATGTACAGCAGTCCGTCCGTCTCGCCCGCCTCGAAGACGGGCACGATGTGCGGGTGATCGATGGCGGCGGCCACCCGCGACTCGTGCGCGAACCGCTGTCTGAAGGTGTCGTTGCGGGCCAGTTCGGGGGCCAGCAGCTTCAGCGCGACCGTACGGTCCAGGTTCAGGTCGCGCGCCCGGTAGACGACGGCCATCCCGCCGCGCCCGATCTCGCTCTCCACCTGGTATCCGGCGATGCGTTTGCCGCGCAGGTCGGAGGGGCGGCCGCCGACCGGATCGGGCGTCGCCATCACTCGCCGCCGTGCCCGGGCTTGTCCACGATGCGGGTCGGGGCGTGCCCCAACTCGGGCTGGGGCTCGGGCTCCACGTCGAGCTGGACCGCGACCGGGTCGGGCGGCCCCGACGGGGCGTGCCCGGGCGGGCCGACGGGTGCGGGCGGGGCACCCGGTACGGGCGGGGCTCCCGGTCCGGCGAGGGCCGCGTAGGTCGTCATGCGGGTCCCGTCGCCGTACATCCACCGGCCCGCGGCCACGTCGTACAGCCACACGGACTCCCCGTCGATGACGATCCCGGCGCGCAGGCCCCGTACGGACCGCCGGAAGGCCTCGCCGTCCGTGCGTCCGGCGGCGAGTTCGGCGACGGCCCGCCGGTAGCGCTCCAGGGACGCGGAGGCGCGCTCGAGCTGCGGTCCGGGGTCCTCGGCGCGCCCCGGGGCCCGTCCTCCGGCCGTCGGCGGCGGCTGCGGTACGGAGACCAGCAGGCGACCGTCCACCCACGCGGACCAGCCGTTGGCGCACAGCACCTCGCCCCAGTCCCCGCGCCGGGACAGCAGCTGCACGGGGAGGAACGCGTCGAGCGGAACGGTCGGGTAGGACACGTCCGGGGTCTCCCACGCGGGCAGGCCCTCCTGCGGGACGACGTGGGTGGGGCGGAAGTCCTCGGCCCCCTCGGAGAAGCTCATTTCCGGGGCTGCTTCCGCATGACGGCGGGCTCGTGCCTGCGCAGCAGCCGGGACACCAGCAGGCCGAAGAGCACGGACAGGACCGGCAGCATGCTCATGCTGATCAGCCAGACGCCCGCGTCGTGTTTGAAGATCGGGTCCTGGGTGAGCCGGCCGGGGACGATCGCCGCGAGCCCGATGGTGCCGCCCATCGCGCCCATCGCCCAGCGGGCCGGCGCGAGCCATGCCACCTGTTCGAGGACGGCGACGTCGTAGAGCTTGAGCAGGGTTCCGCAGAAGACGACCTGGACGATGGCGAGGAGGACCAGCAGGGGCATGGTCACTTCCTCCTTGCGGACCAGGGCGGAGATCAGCAGGCCGAGCATCATCGCGGTGAAGGACAGCAGGGCGACGGCGAGGGTGATCTCGATCAGCGGTGGCATCACGACGCCCTTGCCGCCCGGGGCGTTGAGCTTCACTCCGGCGAGGGCCACGACGGTCAGCACCACGGCCTGGGCGACGGTGATCGTGCCGAGTACCACCACCTTGGACATCAGGTAGGCGGAGCGGGACAGCCCGACGGCGCGTTCGCGCTGGTAGATCACGCGTTCCTTGACGAGTTCGCGGACGGCGTTGGCGGCGCCGGTGAGCACTCCGCCGATGGTCAGGATGAGCAGGGCGTTCAACGCGGTCTCGGCGGTGAGGGTGCTCCCGGCGAGTGCGCGGGCCATGGCGCCCATCATGAACGGCAGCGCGACCATGATGACGAGGAAGGTGCGGTCGGCGCCGAGCACGGCGGCGTACCGGCGGATCATGGTGGACAGCTGGGAGCCCCAGCTCTGCGCTTTGGGCGGTGGCAGCGGCGCGGCCCGGGCGGGCACCGCGGCCGCGTCGGGGGATCCGGGCCTGA
The DNA here is from genome assembly GCF_052244475.1 of Streptomyces sp. IBSNAI002. Lineage (NCBI taxonomy): Bacteria > Bacillati > Actinomycetota > Actinomycetes > Kitasatosporales > Streptomycetaceae > Streptomyces > Streptomyces sp. IBSNAI002. The sequence goes on from NZ_JBQPXG010000002.1 coordinate 1,017,710, forward strand.
CGGTGGCGTCGACGTACCGGCGGTGGACCGGCGAGGCGCGGTAGGCCCCGGCCCAGTCGCGGTCCTGCTGGGTCTCGAACGCCTCGAAGGCCTCCGGCCAGTGCTCGAAGCCGAAGAAGCCCAGGGCCTCCTCGGGCGGCCCGAAGTAGGCCACGCGCCCGCCGGGGGCGAGGAACAGCAGCCGGTCGCAGACGTCGAGGCTGAGCACGCTGTGGGTGACGACGATGACCGTGCGGCCGTCGTCGGCGAGGCCGCGCAGCATGTGCATGACCGAGCGGTCCATGCCGGGGTCGAGGCCGGAGGTGGGTTCGTCGAGGAAGAGCAGGGACGGCTTGGTGAGCAGTTCGAGGGCGACGGAGACCCGCTTGCGCTGGCCGCCGGAGAGGCTGTGGATGGGCTGTCCGGCCCGCTGGACGAGGCCGAGCTCGCGGATCACCTCGTCCACCCGGGCCTCGCGTTCGGCCTTGGCGGTGTCCTGCGGGAAGCGCAGTTCGGCGGCGTAGACGAGGGCGCGGCGGACGGTGAGCTGGGCGTGCAGGATGTCGTCCTGGGGCACGAGGCCGATGCGGCTGCGCAGTTCGGCGTAGTCGCGGTACAGGTCGCGGCCGTCATAGAGGACGGTGCCCCGGTCGGCGGGGCGCAGCCCGGTCAGTGCGCCCAGCAGGGTGGACTTGCCGGCTCCGCTGGGGCCGACGACGGCGAGCAGGCACTTGGCTCCGACGGGGAAGGAGACGCCGTCCATCAGGGTCTTGCGGCCCCGGTCGACGGCGACGGTGAGGTCCTGGACGTCGAGGGAGACCTCGCCCGTGTCCACGTACTCCTGGAGCTCGTCGCCGACGAGGCAGAAGGCGGAGCGGCCGATGCCGACGATGTCCCCCTCGGTGAGGCGGGCCGTCCGGTCGACGCGGGCTCCGTTGAGGTAGGTGCCGTTGTGGCTGCCGAGGTCGGCGATCTCGTAGCTGCCGTCGGCGAGGGCGCGGAGTTCGGCGTGCCGGCGGGAGACGATGAGGTCCTCGATGACCAGGTCGTTGTCGGGGCCGCGGCCGATCCGGACGGCGGTGCGGGCCGGCAGCGGGCGCACCGTCGTCGGCTGTTTGAAGGTGCCGGTCATGCCCGGGTTCGAGACCTGGGAGGGGCGGCCGGCGGCCGGTCCGGCCGGTGGTGCGTCGGCCAGGACGGCGCGCGGGCCGTCGTCGGCGCTGCCGAAGCGCAGTTCGCTGCCGGGGCCGACGATCCATTCGTGGATGCGGTGGCCGTCGGCCCAGGTGCCGTTGGTGCTGCCCTCGTCCTCGACCGTCCAGTGGTCGCCGTCGGGGCGCAGTACGGCGTGGTGCCAGGAGACGCGGGCGTCCTCGAGGCAGATCTCGCAGAGGGGGTCGCGGCCGACGTGGTAGCTCCGGCCCGGGCTCATCCGCGTGGAGCCCCGGTCGGTCTCCAGAACGAGCTCGGGCGCGGTCGGCACACCGGGGCGCTGGACCATGACCAGATTTTCCCACGATCCGGACGACACGGCACCGGTCGGGCATCACCGCAGGTCAGAGGCCCCTTAAGGGTAATGACAACGGTCCCCGTTGCAGCCTTTGCCCATCTCGCCGGGGTGCGCTTCACTTCACGCGACGGAACCGAACACATGGGGGACGCCATGAGTGGGCACGACCATCCGAACGCGCTCGGCCAGGCGCACGACCACGACCACGACGACGACGCGCACGACAAGGGCCACGGCCACGGCCACGCCGGGCACAGCCACGGCGTCTCGGCCGACGCCGACCGCCGGTGGCTGGCCATGGCGCTCGGCCTGATCGCCACGTTCATGGCCGTCGAGGTGGTCATCGGCGTGATGGCCAACTCGCTGGCCCTGATCTCCGACGCCGCCCACATGCTGACCGACGCCGTCTCGATCGTCCTCGCGCTGATCGCGATGCGGCTGGCGGCCCGGCCGGCGCGCGGCGGTTTCACGTACGGCCTCAAGCGGGCGGAGATCCTTTCCGCCCAGGCCAACGGGCTGACCCTGCTGCTGCTGGCGGTCTGGCTGGCCTACGAGGCGGTGCGCCGGCTGATCAACCCGCCGCCGGTGGAAGGCGGTCTGGTGCTGGCGACGGCGCTCGCGGGCATCGTCGTGAACATCGCCGCGGCCTGGTGCATCTCGCGGGCCAACCGGTCCTCGCTCGCCGTCGAGGGCGCCTACCAGCACATCCTGAACGACCTGTTCGCGTTCATCGGGACGGCCGTCGCCGGTCTGATCGTGCTGACCACCGGATTCCGCCAGGCCGACGCGATCGCCACGCTCGTGGTGGTGGTGCTGATGGTCAAGGCGGGCTACGGGCTGATCCGCGAGTCCGGACGGATCCTCCTCGAGGCCGCTCCGGCCCATGTGGACCCGGACGCCGTGGGCGACCGGCTGGTCGGGCACCCGCCGGTCACCGAGGTGCACGACCTGCACATATGGACCATCACCTCGGGTCAGGCGGCCCTGTCCGCGCACGTGCTCGTCGAGCCGGCGGGCGACTGCCACGCGGTGCGCCGGGATCTGGAGCGGCTGCTGGCCAAGGAGTACGGGATCACCCACACCACCCTCCAGGTGGACCACGTACAGGACGCGCTGCTCACCGTCGGCCGCGCCGGCCAGGACACCGAGGACGCGCACTGCGCGGACGCGCACGGTCCGGTCCACCGCCAGGGCCCGCACGACCACTGACCGGCCGTCACCGGGGCCCGGCGGGTCCTGTCACTGACCGGCCGCCGAGCGGGGCATACATGGGCGCATGACACACAAGCGCAGTGCCGGACTGCTCCTGTTCCGCCGAACGGGTGAGGATCGGGATCCGGGGATCGAGGTACTTCTCGGCCACATGGGCGGCCCGCTCTGGTCGGGGCGGGACGCCGGGGGGTGGGCCATTCCGAAGGGCGAGTACGGACCCGACGAGACCCCGCGCGACGCGGCCCGCCGGGAGTTCACCGAGGAGATCGGCCTGCCGCCGCCGGAGGGCGCGTACGTGCCCCTCGGGGAGGTACGGCTGACCAGCGGAAAGCTGGTGACCATCTGGGCGGTGGAGGCGGACCTCGACCCGGCGCTCATGGTCCCCGGGACCTTCTCGATGGAATGGCCGCCGCACTCGGGGACCGTACGGGAGTTCCCCGAGCTCGACCGGGTGGCGTGGTTCGACCCGCCGACGGCGCGGGAGAAGCTGATGCCCTCTCAGACACCATTCCTCGACCGCCTGTTGGAGAGGGAAAAGGGCTGATACGCGTCGGGTTGCCAGCGGCTCCGGCTGCGTGCACATTCCACATATGACGAACGTCGTGCTGGTGGGAACCCTGGACACCAAGGGTGTGGAGTTCGGCTGGCTGCGCGAGAGGCTGCTGCGGGCCGGCGTCGAAGTGGTACTGGTCGACACGGGGGTGATGGGCGAGCCCCGGGTGCCCGCGGACGTCCCCCGGGAGGCGGTCGCCCGGGCCGCGGGAACGGAACTGTCGGAACTGCGTGAGGCCGCCGACCGGGGCGCGGCCGTCACCACGATGGCCCGGGGCGCCGAGGCGACCCTCTTACGCCTGCACGCCGAGGGCCGGCTGCACGGGGTGCTCGCGATCGGCGGCAGCGGCGGCACCTCCATCGCGACCCGGGCCATGCGCGCCCTGCCGCTGGGCGTGCCGAAGCTGATGGTCTCGTCCATGGCGTCCGGCGATGTGACGCCGTACGTGGGCTCCGCCGACATCACGATGATGTACAGCGTGGTGGACATCGCGGGGATCAACAGCATCTCGGCGCCCGTCCTGGCCAACGCCGTGGAGGCGGTCGCCGGGATGGCCAAGGCCTTCGCCCGCACTTCCCTGGACCCGCGCCGCGCGCCGCGGCTGGGCGCGGGCGACCGCCCGCTGATCGCGGCGAGCATGGCGGGCGTGACCACGATCGGCGTGGACGCGGCCCGCGAGCGGCTGACCGAACTGGGCTACGAGGTGCTCGTCTTCCACGTCAGCGGCTCCGGCGGCCGCACTCTGGAGACGCTGGCCGGCCAGGGGGTCTTCGCGGGCGTCCTCGACCTCACCCTGAGCGAACTCGCCGACGACCTGTGCGGCGGAATCCTCACCGCCGGCCCCGACCGGCTCAGCGCGGCCGGGCGGGCCGGGATTCCGCAGGTGGTGAGCCTGGGGGCGCTGGACATGGTCAAGTTCGGCCCGATGGAGACCCTGCCCGACCGGGTCCGCTACCGGCGGGTCCGCGTCCACAACCCGTCCATCACGGTGATCCGTACGACCGAGGACGAATGCGCGGAACTCGGCCGCCGGGTCGCCGGGAAACTCCGCGCGGCGACCGGCCCCACGGCCGTCTGCGTCCCACTGCGCGGACTGTCCACGCTCGGCGCCCCCGGTGGGCCCTACCATGACCCCGGCGCCGACCGGGCTTTGTTCTCGGCGCTGCGCGAAGGCTTGCGGGGCAGCGCCGCCCGGCTCTACGACTACGACACCCACATCAACGACCCGGACTTCGGACGGGCCGCCGCCGACCGGCTGCACGCCATGATCGGAGCGGTGTCGGCCGCGGCCTGACACACGCCACCCGGTGGGGAACCGGCCGTGGCGCAATCCACGTCCCATGTGACGCCCCGACCCGGGGCGCACACGGCGGCGGAACCACGGCCGGCAGGGGGGCGGAAAGCGATGAAGGACACCCGGACGGCATGGGCGGTCCCCGGATACACGGAGGTCCGGGAGCTGGGGTCGGGCGGCAGCGGCCGGGTGGTGCTCGCCGTGCACGACGGCACCGGAACGGCCGTCGCGGTGAAGTACCTGAGCGACCGGCTGCGCGAGGACCCGGCGTTCGTCGGCGAGTTCCGGGCGGAGGCGCGGCTGCTCGGCGGGCTGCGGTCGCCGTTCGTCGTAGGTCTGTACGAGTACGTGGAGTCGCCCGGCGGCGCGGCCATCGTGATGGAGCTGGTGGACGGCATCTCGCTGCGCGCGCTGCTCCGGCAGGCCGGGCAGGCGGACGCCGAGGCCGCGCTGGTGGTGCTGAAGGGATCACTGCTCGGGCTGGCGGCGGCGCACCGGGAGGGCGTCGTCCACCGGGACTACAAGCCGGAGAACGTGCTGGTCTCGGCGGACGGTTCGTCGAAGCTGGTGGACTTCGGGATCGCGGCGGGGCGCGGGACCACACCGGGCGTGGCCGGCACCCCCGCCTACATGGCACCCGAGCAGTGGCAGGGCAGGCCCGCGTCGCCCGCGGCCGACGTCTACGCGGCGACGGCGACCTTCTTCGAGTGCCTGACCGGGCGCAAGCCGTACGACGGGGAGAACTTCGCGGAGCTCGCCGTCCAGCACATCGAGGCGCCCGTACCGGAGACGGAGGCCCCCGAGCCGGTGCGCCCGCTGATCCGGCGCGGTCTGGCCAAGCGGCCCGAGCAGCGGCCGGAGAACGCCGAGGCCTTCGTGGCGGAGCTGGAGGACGTGGCCCTCGCCGCGTACGGGCCGCAGTGGGAGCAGCGCGGGCAGCGCAAGCTGGCCGCGCTGGCGGCGCTGCTGCCGCTGCTGTTCCCCTCCGCGGGCGCGGCCGAGGGCACCACCGCGGTGGCCACGACCACCCTGAGCAGCGGCCCGGGCTCCGGCTGGGCCCCGGGCCGGCGCGGCTGGCTGGCGGCGGGGGCGGCGCTGATCCTGGGCACGGCCCTGGTCCTCACGACGGACGCGATCGGCGCCTCCCCGGGCGGGGCCTCGGCGCTCAGCGCGTTCGCCACGACGAGCGCGGCCCCGCCCGGGGCGGCCTCCCCCGCGCCGGGCCCGAGCCCCTCCCCTTCCGCGACGCCGAGCCCGAGCCCGAGCCCCTCGGCATCGGCGAGCCCTTCGCCGTCCGCGTCGCCGTCGCCCTCGGCTCCGGGGCCGGGGACGCCGTCGCCCAGCGCCACGGGGACGCCGAAGCCGACCGTCAGCTGGTCGCCCACACCGACGCCCAGTCCCACACCGACCCTGCGGGTCACCGACGTGGGCGTCTCGCTCAAGACCGGCGTCTACCGGGGCGACGCGACCATCTCGGTCGCGGCCACGGGCACCGGGCCGGTCACCGTGGTCGTGGAGTGGTTCCTGGGCAGCCGGCAGGGCGACTACTCCGTGCCCGACGGCACGGAGACCTTCGTCGTGCAGTCCGGCTCGCTCGCCCCGGTGGTGAGGTCCCACTCCTTCCCCCGCGGCGGCGGCTGCTACGGCGGGGTCAGGGTCACCACCAAGCCCGCCGCGGGCAACAAGTCCGCGTCCGACTCGCAGTACCTGGCGCGCTGCCAGGAGGTGCCCCGATGAGCGATCCCCGCGCCCCGCAGAACGACGACGACTACAGCGCCACCGTCCTCGGCAGCCACTGGTTCTCCGGTCCTCCGGCGGCCACGGAGGTGACCCCCGACCGGGTCGAGGGGTCCGTGCTCCGGTTCGGGCCCGGGGTCACGGCGGCGATGCCCGCGCCGTTCCCGGTGACCGCGCCCGCCCCGCCCGCGCGGCCGCGGCGCGGCGCGGGCCTGCGGCGCTACGCCCTGGCCGCGGTCGTGCTGCTCGCGGTCGTCGCGTACCTCGGGTGGCAGCGCTTCGGTCCCGCGCTCGCCGTCGAGGACGTGGCCGTGACCACCGACCCGATGGGGCCGGCCTGCGATGCGGCGGCCGACGTGGTGGCCGTCGTACGGACCAACGGACGTCCGGGGACCCTGACGTACCGGTGGCTGCGCAGCGACGGCACGCGGTCCGAACGGCTGACCGAACGGGTGCCGCGCGGGCAGCAGGAGGCCCGGCTGCACCTGCTGTGGACCTTCCGGGGCGCGGGGACCTATCCCGCGAGGGCCGAGCTCGAACTGGTCTCGCCCGGGCAGCGCACGGCCGCGGTGGAGTTCGAGTACCGCTGCGCCCCGTAGCGGACGGCCGCCTGCGGGACTCGTAGGCCCGTTGCCCGTCTCGTCCTTTCGGCCGGGGCGGCCGTGGCCGTCCGGCCGAGGCGCGGGCACACCCAGCGCTGGTTGACTCGGAGGTGTTGACGAGGGTGCTCAGGGCGCCCTCCGGCACCCCTGCGTGTCACGTTCCAGCCGGCGAACACCCCAACCGGAGCGTGGCCGTCCCGCACGGATGCCAAGTCCGCGCGGGAGGCCCGCGGCCGCTTTGGGGAGTGGCCGCGGGCCGTTTCGCGTCCGGCCGCCCGGCCGTCCCGCCCCCCGCCGCAACCGGGGGACGGAGATGTTGGGGCTAGAAGCGGGCGTGGGCGGTGATGTCCGCCTCGAACTCGCCCGTCACCGCCGGGGTCACGGTCGGCCGGCACTGCGCGACCGCCGCCAGGTAGTCCTCCGTGGTCGCGCCGAGCTGCGCGGCCGCCGCGCCGCGCGCGCCCACCGCCTCCAGGTCCCGTTCGAAGGACACCTGCGCCGCGATCCGCGCCGCGTGCTCGATGTCGGCGGGGGTGAACAGCTCGCTCGCCGCCACCAGCGCCGCCACGTCGACGTCCGCGCGTCCCGCCGTGTACCGGGACCAGATCGCGGCGCGGGCCCCGGCGTCCGGGGTGCCGATCGGGATCAGGTAGTCGAAGCGGCCGGGCCGCAGGAAGGCCGGGTCGAGGGAGCGGATGGAGTTGGTGGCGCAGACCAGCAGCCGCTCGTCGCCCTCGCGGAAGCCCGGTATCAGCTTGAGCAGCTCGTTCGTCACCCCGTGGATCCCGCCGGGCTGCGCGGGCTCGGTGCGCACGGGCGCGATCTCCTCGACCTCGTCGATGAAGACGAGCACCCGCTCCAGCTCGGCGATCCGGGCGAAGGCGTCGCGCAGCGCGGCGGCCAGGTTGCCCTCGTCGGCGAGCCGGGAGGGCAGCAGTTCCACGAAGGGCCAGCCGAGCCGGGAGGCGATGGCCCGGGCGAAGGTGGTCTTGCCCGTGCCGGGCGGCCCGAACAGGGTGATGGCGCGCGGCGGCCGCACACCGTGGGAGGCGGCGCGCTCGGGCTCCGCGAGCGGCAGCACCACGCGCCGTTCGATGAGGTCCTTCTCCCGTTCCATGCCGGCGACCTTGGTCCACAGGTCGTTGGGGAGGAACCGGCCGCCGAGGTCGTCGAGGAGGCCCGCGGCCGGTCCGTGCAGCGGTTCGGTCTTCTCGAAGTAGGCGACGGCGGGCTGCCGGGTGTAGCCGGCGTTGAGCAGCCCCTCCCCGAGCAGGTCCTCCTCGGGCAGGACGTAGGCGATCCGGCCCACGCGGGCCGCGATGAGCCGCCGCTCCAGCTCGACGAGCAGGGCGCTGGCCAGGCCCCGGCCGCGCCAGCCGGCGGCGATCGCGATGCGCATCACCCAGGCGCGTTCCCCGGTGACGCAGGCGAGGGCCGCGCCGATCGGCACGCCCTGGTGGACGGCGACCACGCAGGGCTGGCGGTCCGTGAGGGCGCTGATGCACTCGGCGAGCGAGAAGACGGACTCCTGGCCGAGTTCGGCCGTGGTGTCGATCAGGTGGACCACCGCTGCGAGATCGCTCTCGCGGTAGTCGTGGATGAGCCAGTTCACCGGGTACCGCCCCTCGTTCGTGCTCCTGCGGCGAGGCTAGGGGCGGGTGGGGCGCCGGCCCACGCTCCGCGGTGCACAACAGGCGGTCCGGAAACCGTCCGTGTCGTCCATAGACTGGTGGCTTCCGCCCGAACGCCAGACCGAGGAACACACGTCCTTCATGCTTTGCCACATACCCGCGGCCCGACGCGGGCACCTCGTCTGGTTCCTCCCGTTCCTGTGGACCCTCTCGTTCGGCCTGTGGGGGCTGTCGCGCCAGGACAGCCTGTGGCGGGACGAGGCCGCGACCTGGCAGGTGGCCGGGCGGTCGGCGGGCGAGATCTGGGACATGCTCGGCAACGTCGACGCCGTGCACGGCCTGTACTACCTGCTGATGCACGGCCTCTTCGAGCTCTTCGGGGCGAGCACGACGACCCTGCGGCTGCCGTCCGTGCTCGCCGTCGCCGCGGCCGCGGCGTGCGTGGCGCTGATCGGGCGGCGCCTGGCCGGGCCCTGGGCGGGGCTCGGCGGCGGACTGGCCCTCGGACTGCTGCCGGCGGTGCAGTTCTATCTGCAGGAGGGCCGGCCGTACGCGTTGGTCGCGGCCGGGGCCGGACTGTCGACCCTGCTGCTGGTGTCCCTGCTGTCCCCGGAACCGGCCCGGCCCGGCCGGCGGGTCTGGCCGCGCTGGACGGCGTACGGGGCCACGGTGCTGGTCTGCGCCCTGCTGAACTGGCTGTCGCTGCTGATCCTGCCCGCCCACGCCGTGACGCTGTGGTGGGTGCGGGCCGGGCGCGGGGTGTGGCTGCGCTGGGCGGCGTACGGGGCCTGCGCGGTGGCGGGTGCGCTGCCGCTGATCCTGTTCAGCCGGGGGCAGTCCGGCCAGGTGTCATGGATACCGCCGCTGACCTTGCACATGCTCATCGGGCCGGGCATCCTGCTGGCCGTCGGCGGCCTCTGCGCACGCGCGGACCGTCCCGTCCGGGCCCGGCTGTCGGCGGCGGCGGTGGGGCTTCCGCTGCTGGCGGTGCCGCAGCTGGGGCTGATCGGCCTCTCGCTGGTCCAGCCGCTGTTCCTGGACCGGTACGTGCTGTTCTCCATGGTGGGTCTGGCCCTGCTGATCGGCGCCGCGCTGGGCGCCGCCGTACGGGTCTGCGCACCCCGCTTCCCGAGGGCCGGCCGCCTGCTCGTGCCGGGTGTGGCGGGTGTCGCCGTACTGGCCCTGCTGCCGGTGGAGCTGGGCAAGCGGGCTCCGGCGAGCCGGGTCGACGACGTGCTGTCGGTGGCCGGTGAGGTGGCGCGGCTGAAGCGGGACGGGGACGCGGTGCTGTACGTCCCGGCCGCGCGCCGCGACACCGCGCTGGTCTCCCCCGGCGCCTTCGCGGGCCTGGCCGACATCGCCCTGGCCCGGACCCCGGTCGCGTCGGGCACGCTCAAGGGCGAAGAGGCCGGTCCGGACCGTATCCGGGCGGAGCTCCTCGGGCAGCGGCGGGTGCTGCTGGTCACGGACGCGGCGGGGGTCGCGAAGGCGCCGTCGGCGGAGCGTGACAAGGCCAAGGCGGCCGTCCTGCGGGAGCGGTTCGCGGTGGTGGAGGACCGGCAGGTCCGGGGCCGCCGGGTGACGGTGTACGAGCGGCTCGGGTAGGACGCGTCCGGACGCCCGGGCCCGATCCGGGCACCCGGGCCCGATCCGGGCACCCGGCTTCACACGGGGGCCACCGGATTCACCGCGGGTCCACGATTCACAGCGGATTCATACGGAACATCGGGCTCCGGACATAGGTTCGCCGGGCAGGGTCGAAGCATGATCCACCGCATGCTCACCCCGCCCCGCGCCGTCGGCCGTGCCCGGCGGGTGTCCCGGCTCCTGGCGGCGCTCGTCGCGATGGCCGCACTGCTCAGCGTGGACGTGCCCGACGCCGCGGCCGAGCCGCCGCTCGGGGTCACCGCGCGGGCCGCACCGGACGCCGCGGCGGACCGGGTGGGCGCGCTCTTCGCGGGCGGGCTCGACGGCGGGCACTTCTGCACCGCCGCGGTGGTGCGCAGCGACGACCGCGACGTGATCGCCACCGCCGCGCACTGCCTGGACGACCCGGACGCCACCGTGTTCGCTCCGGGCTACCGGGACGGCGAGGCCCCGTACGGCACGTGGCGGATCACGGGCGTGCACATGGCCCCGGGCTGGACGGACGGCGAGGACCCCGACGACGACATCGCCTTCGCGACGGTGGCCCCGGCGGACGGCGGAGATTCCGAGCGGGTCGAGGACCTCGTCGGCGGCTTCCCGGTCGCGGCGGAGCAGCCGGCCGACGCCACGGTGACCGTCATCGGGTACCCGCGCAGCGAGGAGACCCCGCTGCGCTGCACCAACACCACCGTCCTGATCTCACCGACGCAGCGCCGCATCGCGTGCCCGGACCTCAGCGGCGGCACCAGCGGCAGCCCCTGGCTGGTGGACGGCGCCCTGGCAGGGGTGCTCGGCGGCCACGAGGGCGGCGGCACCGTGCCGGAGATCTCGTACAGCGCGCTGATGGGAGACCAGGCGGTCGAGCTCTACCGGGAGGCCTCGGACGCCGGCTGACGCACTACTCCGTGACCCCTGCCGGGGCCGCGAACCAGGTCGGCTCGTCGCGCAGGGCGCGGTGGATGCGGTCCAGGGCGAAGTGCTCAAGGGGCGGCAGGGCGTCCACGTCGAACCAGGCCACCTCCAGCGACTCGCTGTCGTTCGCGCGCGCCTCGCCGCCGGTCGCCCGGCAGCGGAAGGTGATGTCCTGGAACTGGCAGCGGTCGCCGTTGGGGTAGGTGACCGGCTCGAGCATCTGGACGAGGACCACGCGCTCCGGCACGCACCGCACCGCGGTCTCCTCGTACACCTCGCGCACGGCGGTCTCGGCGGGCTGCTCCCCCGGTTCGGCGATCCCGCCGACCACCGACCACCGCCCGGTGTCGGTACGCCGGCCGAGCAGGACCCGGCCCCGGTCGTCGACGACGACGGCCGTGACGCCGGGCAGCAGGAGCAGCCGGTGCCCGGCGGTGGCGCGGATCTCGCGGATGTATTCCGGTGTGGTCATTCCCCGACCTTAAGGCCGGTTCCGGCCGCCTACGCGGTGGCCCCGCGGGCGCGGATCCGGCGGGCCAGGGTCCATCCGAGACCGGCGGCGGCGAGGAGCAGCAGCGCGTACTCGGGCAGCGGTCCGAACCGGGTCGCGGGGGTCTCGGTGGAACGCAGCGGGATCTCGGTGACCAGCGCGTCCGCCGTGAACATCTTCGTCTGGCGCTCGATGGTCCCGTCGGGGCGGGTCACCGCGCTCACCCCGCTGGTGACCGGCACGAGGACGGTCCGGCCGTGCTCGACGGCGCGGATCCGGTCCATGGCGAGCTGCTGGTAGGTCATCTGGCTGCGGCCGAAGGTGGCGTTGTTGCTGGGTACGGCGATCACCTGGGCCCCGGCCCGGACGGTGGAGCGCACGGCGTCGTCGAAGGCGGCCTCGAAGCAGGTGACCATGCCGACACCGCTGCCGGCCATGTCGAACACGCCGGGGTCCTTGCCGGGGCCGAAGTCGCGGCGCACCCGGTCCACGTCGGAGTTGAGGAGCCGGACGAAGGAGCGCATCGGGATGCGCTCGCCGAAGGGCTGGATCTTGCGCTTGTCGTAGGTCGCGGTGGGGCCGCTCACCGGGTCCCAGAGGATCATCGTGTTGCGCAGCGGGCCGGTCTGCGGGGACACGACCGCGCCGATGGCCACGGGCACGCCGATCGCCTTGACGGCCTTGTCGATGACCTCGTAGGCGTCGGGCTGGGAGTACGGGTCGAGGTCGGAGGAGTTCTCCGGCCAGACCACGAAGTCGGGCTTCGGGACCCGGCCCGCCTTGACGTCCTCGGCGAGCTGCTCGGTGCGCTTGGCGTGGTTGTCCAGGACCTGGCGGCGCTGGGAGTTGAAGTCGAGGCCGAGCCGCGGCACGTTGCCCTGGATCACGGCCGCCACGGCGGTGCCGTCCTCGGCGGCGTCGGAGACCAGCGGCCGGGCCGCGAGACCGGCGGCGACGGGGGCCACGACGGTGAGCGCGGCCAGCGCGGCGGTGGCCCGCCGGGGGTGGTCGAGGGCGGTGCGCAGGGCCTCGTACAGCCCGAATCCGCACAGGGCGACGGCGAAGGAGAGCAGCGGGGTGCCGCCGACCGCGGCGAGCGGCGTGAAGACGCCGTCGGCCTGGCCGAAGGCGAGTTTGCCCCAGGGGAATCCGCCGAACGGGGCCCGGGCGCGCAGTGCCTCGCCCGCGACCCAGACGGCCGCGGCGAACAGCGGCCAGGCCGGAAGTCGGCTGACGAGGGCGATCCCGAGTCCGGTGAGGCCGATGAAGACGGCTTCGAGGGCGGACAGCGCCAGCCAGGGCACGGGGCCGACCTCCTCGCCGGTCCAGACGAGGAGCGGCAGCAGGTAGCCGAGTCCGGCGAGGAGGCCGAGTCCGAAGCCGGCCCGGGCGCGGCGGCCGCGGAGGCAGCCGGCGAGCAGTGCGAGGGCGAAGGGGGCCAGCCACCACAGGGGGCGGGGCGGGAAGCTGAGGTAGAGCAGCACCCCGGAGAGGGCGGCGAGCAGCGGACGCGCCAGCCGGGCACCCTTCCGCTTCGCGGTCTCGGCGGGGCCCGTGGCGGACGGCACCGCGGGTTGCGTTCCGGCTGCTGCGCGGACTGCGGCGGAGGGGTCCGCGGGCTCGTTCCCGGCCGCGCGGGTGACACTGCTGCTCATCTGGCGGAGTGTACGTCGTGTCCGTCCGCGTCAGCGGGCAAGGGCCCGCAGGTGGGCGCGGATGACCCGGACGGCGTTCTCCGCGTCGTCGACGGTGACCGTGAAGAGCTTCCCGTCGTCGAGCCGCAATTCCACGCCCTCGCCGCGGCGGACGATGACCGCGGTGCCCTTCTCGGGGCGCCAGCGGTAGCCCCAGCCGCCCCAGTGCGTCGGGGTGATCCGGGGTACGAACTCGGCGGACGTCACCTCGGCGAGGCGGATCGTGCGGCGCGGCAGCCCGATGTGGCCGCAGCGGACCACGAGGGCCTCGGAGTCGACGGTGACGGCCACGTGCACGAAGGCGAGGGTGCCGTAGAGGATGAGCAGTCCGGCGGCGAGGCAGCCGACCACGGACATGAGCAGCGGGGCGATGCCGTCGGTCCAGGAGCTGTCGACGGCGAGCTGGACGCCGAGCGCCAGACAGGCCGCACCGGCCGCTGCGAGCAGCCACTGCACACGGTTGGAGGCCCGGCCCGTCCAGAGCGGACCCGGGGGGTGACCGGTCATGAGTAGCAGCGTACTCACGTTCCGCATGCGCGCCACCGCCTCTCGCCCGGTCGGTCGATGCATGGCGCGCCTGCCCGCTGGTGACCTGAACCAAACTTGAGGTCCCGCGGCGGTCGGAGGCGGTCGGCGGCGGCCTAGCCGGGCAGGAGGCTCACCAGGGCGTCGCGCAGGCCGGGGCGGCGGGCGGTCACGAAGCGGTGCAGGGTCCGGGAGCCGAAGGCGACCCGCTGGGCGCTGCGGCGGCGCTCGGCGTCGTACGCGCGCAGGGCGGCGGGGAGCCCGGCCGGCCCGCCCGGCCCGGCCGCGGCGCCCGCGGCGACGGCGCGGGTCAGGGCCTCGGCGTCGAGCAGGGCGGTGCAGGCGCCCTGGCCGAGGTTGGGGGTCATCGCGTGGGCGGCGTCGCCGACGAGCGCCACCCGGCCGGCCGCGACGAAGGAGGGCAGGGCGGGGTGCAGGTGACGCATCTCGTAGCGGATCCAGCTCGCGGGGTCGGTCTCCGCCAGAACCCGGGGGACGGGGTCGTGCCAGCCCGCGAAGGCCTCCCGCAGTTCCTCGGCGGTGGTGGCCTCGGGGACGGCTGCGTACCAGTTGGTGCGGCCGGGCTCGACGGGGGTCATCCCGAAGAACCGGCCCTCGCCCCAGGTCTCCCCGTACACGCCGGTCTCGAAGCCGGCGATCCCGATCCAGGCGACGGAGCCGATCGCGCGGGGGCCGCCGGCCCGGCCGAAGTACGCGGTGCGGACGGCGCTGTTGATGCCGTCGGCGCCGACGACGAGGTCGGCCCGGCCGGCTTCTAGGCCGGCCGGGGCGGCTTCTAGGCCGGCCGGGGCGGCTTCTAGGCCGGCCGGGCCGGTGAGGCGGTGCCCGTAGACGATCCGCGCGCCGCCGGCCCGGTCGAGCGCGGCGAGCAGTGCGTCGATCAGGCGCGGCCGGGAGACGAGCAGTTCGGGCCGGCCCGCCTTGCGTTCGATCCGTTCGAGCGGGAGCGCGGCCAGCACCCTGCCGTCGGGGCGGCGGATCCGGGCCTCGCGGTAGGGGACGGCGTGCGTGCGCAGCACCTCACCGAGGCCGAGCCGTTCGAGCGCGGCCTGGGCGGTGGGGTGGATGCCGAAGGCGGTTCCGTAGCGTTCGAGCGCCGTCCGGGCCTCCACCACGGTCACCGCCCAGCCCGCGCGCCGCAGGCCGATGGCGGTGGCGAGTCCGCCGACGCCCGCGCCCACCACGACGGCCCTGCTCTGGCTGCTCATGACCGAACCCTCTTCACCGAGACGACTACCACACCCGTGGTACTACATTTGTGGTACCACGGGTGTGGTTATCCTGGCAACGTGAATGCGGGGAACGGGAATGCGGGGAACGTGAACCAGGACCGTCGGGACCGGCTGCGCGACGCGGCCATCGCCGTACTGGCGGAGGCGGGCGGGCGCGGGCTGACGCACCGGGCCGTCGACGCCGCGGCCGACGTGCCGACGGGCACGGCCAAGAACTACTTCCCGACCCGCGACGCGCTGCTGCGGGCGGTGGCCGAGCGCTGCCTGGAGCAGTACCGGGCGGTGGCCGCCGCCCTGGCGGGGGCCGGGCCCGGCCCCTCCGACGCACGGGAGCTCGCGGCGCTGCTCGCGGGACTGCTGCGGGACGTGGCCGGAACGGGCCGGGCCCGGACGCTGGCCTACCTGGAGCTCCAGACCGAGGCGACGCGTCGGCCGTGGCTGGCCGGGCTGCTGGACCCGATCGCCGCCTCGGACTTCGCAGCGTACGGGCACCTGCTGCACTCCGCCGGGCTGCCGGCCGCTCCGCGGCACGTCCGCGCCCTCACCCTCGCCCTGCACGGGGCCCTCCCCCACCTGCTGGCCGGCGCACCGGACACCCTGGCGGCGGCCGGGCTGGACGATCTGGACGCCTTCACCCGCGGCCTGCTGGCCGCTGCCGACCACGCCGAGGAGCCGGCCCGATGACCGAACGGGCCGAACGGACCGAACGGGCCGTGGGCGCCGTACTGGGTTCCGCGGCGGGGGACGCGCTGGGCGCTCCGTACGAGTTCGGCCTGCCGGGGCAGTTCGGCGAGCGGGGCGAGGAGATGCTCGGGGGCGGCGGCTGGGATCCGGGCGAGGCGACGGACGACACGCAGATGGCGGTCCTGGTCGGCGAGTCCCTGCTGGAACACGGCGGCCTCGAACTCCCGGACGTCTTCGGCCGGTTCCGGCGGTGGGCGGCGGGCCGGCCCAAGGACATCGGGCTCCAGACCGAGGACGTACTCACCAACGGCGAGCCCTGGGACAGCGCCGCGGCGCTGCACTTCCAGGTCAACGCCCGGGCGGCGGGCAACGGTTCGCTGATGCGGGCGGCCACCTCGGCCGTGTACTTCGCGGGCAGCGGGCGCGAAGCCAGCATGGAAGCCGCCCGGCGGATCGCGGCGCTGACCCACGGCGACCGGGCCGCCTGGGAGGGCACGGCCGTCCTGCACGAGCTGGTGCGGGTGGCCCTGGAGGGAGCCGATCCGCTGGCCGCGATCCCGGCGACGCTCGACGCGGTCCACCCCGGCCACCGCGAGCGCTACGCCGTGGTGCTGGACCCGGCCTGGCACCCGGGCCTGGCCACCGAGTTCAACGGGGCGGTGTGGCCCTGCCTGGGCTCGGCGGTCTGGGCCCTGCGCACCACCGCCGGCTTCGCGGAAGCGGTACGGGCCGCGGTGGACCTGGGCGGCGACACGGACACGGTGGCGGCGGTGACCGGCGCCCTGGCAGGGGCACGCTACGGCGAACGGGCCGTCCCCGAGCAGTGGACGGCCCCGCTCCACGTCCCCCTCCCCGGCTACGGCGACCGCGTCCTCGACGCGGACGACCTCCGGGACCTCGCGCGTCGCCTGGCCGCGGCGGGCGGGGCGTAGACCCCGGGCCGTGGCGGCCGGCTGGGCGGGCTGGGCGGGCTGCTCCGGGTGGAGGGTCAGCCGACGACGGCGTCGCGGCCCGCGAGGAGGCGGCCCTCCGCGTATCCGAGGGCGGCGGCCGGGAGCGTGCCGAGGCGGCCGCTGCGGAGCACCGTCAGGCCGCCGGTGGCCGGCAGGCCGGGCTCGGGGTGCGTGCCGATCCGGCGCAGCGCCTGCACGGCGACGGGCTCGGCGGATCCGTGGAAGACCAGCTCGGCGCCCTGCGTCCGCTCGGTCAGAGCGGCCCGGATGGCGGTCTCGACCAGTTCGTAGTGCGTGCAGCCGAGCACCACGTCGGTGACGTCGGCCGGGGTCAGCGCCGCGGCCGCGGCCACGGCGGCCGTCACGGCCTCGTCGTCCGCGGCCTCGACCGCGTCGGCCAGACCCGGGCACGGCACTTCGGTCACCCGGGCCCCGGCGGCGAACTCGCCGATCAGCCCGCGCTGGTACGGGCTGCCCGTGGTGGCCGGGGTGGCCCAGATGGCCACGCGCCCGCCGGCGGCGGCGGCCGGCTTGATCGCGGGCACGGTCCCGATGACGGGGATCCCCGGCTCCAGCTCGGCCCGGAGAGCCGGCAGGCTGTGCACGGAGGCGGTGTTGCAGGCCACGATCAGGGCGTCGGGGCGGTGCGCGGCGGCGGCACGGGCGACGTCGAGCGCCCGCCCGGTGAGGTCGGCGGGCGTACGCGGACCCCAGGGCATGCCGTCGGGGTCGGAGGACAGGACCAGCTCCGCGTCCGGCCGCATCCGCCGCACCGCCGCGGCTGCCGCGAGAAGGCCGATTCCGGAGTCCATGAGCGCGATCTTCACCCGCCCACCTTAGTCGACACCCCCACCACCCCGGCCCCGGCGTCCCGCCCGCGCCCCCCGCGGAGTGACGCCGGGCCCGCTCGGCGGGAGCGCATCCCGCGGGGTCCGCCACGCGGACGCGGACACCGGCCGCCGGATGCGCGACACGTCCCGCAGGGCCCGGCACACTGCCGCCATGGGCACCCTCATCGCCGCCTGTGCGGCCTACGCCTCACTCGCCGCCTGGCTCTGGCTCACGCTGGCCCAGGGCATGTTCTGGCGCACCGACGTACGGCTCCCTCCGCGCACCGCCCCGGCCCGCTGGCCCTCCGTCGCCGTGATCGTCCCGGCCCGGGACGAGGCCGAGGTACTGCCCTTGAGCCTGGCCTCCCTGCTCGCCCAGGACTATCCGGGCGAGGCCGAGGTGATCCTGGTCGACGACGGCAGCACCGACGGGACCGGCGCCCTCGCGCAGCGCCTCGCCCGCGAGCAGCCCGGGCTGCCGCTCACCGTCACCTCCCCCGGCGACCCGGCCGCCGGCTGGACCGGCAAGCTCTGGGCCCTGCGCCACGGCATCGCGCTCGCCCGCACCGCGCGCGCCACCGAGCCCGACTACCTGCTCCTCACCGACGCCGACATCGCGCACGAGCCCGACAGCCTGCGCGAACTGGTCTCCGCCGCGACCTCCGCCCGCCTCGACCTCGTCTCCCAGATGGCCCGGCTGCGCGTGGTCGGCGTGTGGGAGCGGCTCGTGGTCCCCGCCTTCGTGTACTTCTTCGCCCAGCTCTACCCCTTCCGCCGGGTCAACCGCCCCGGCACCCGCACCGCGGCAGCCGCCGGCGGCTGCGTCCTGCTGCGCACCGAGACCGCGGTCCGCGCGGGCGTGCCCGACAGCATCCGCCAGGCCGTCATCGACGACGTGTCCCTCGCCCGCGCCGTCCGGCGCTCCGGCGGCCGGATCTGGCTCGGGCTGGCGGAGCGGGTCGACAGCGTGCGCCCGTACCCCGCGCTCGGGGACCTGTGGCGGATGGTCTCGCGCAGTGCCTACGCGCAGCTGCGCCACCAGCCGCTCCTGCTCGCCGGGACGGTCGCGGGCCTGGTGCTCGTCTACCTCGTGCCCCCGGCCGCGCTCCTGTCCGGGCTCGCCGCCGGGCAGCCGTCCACCGCGTGGGCCGGCGGCCTGGCGTGGCTGCTGATGGCGGGCACCTACCTGCCGATGCTGCGGTACTACCGGCAGCCCGCGGCGCTCGCTCCGCTGCTTCCGTTCACGGCGCTGCTGTACCTGCTGATGACCGTCGATTCGGCCGTTCAGCACTACCGGGGCCGCGGCGCGGCGTGGAAGGGCCGTACCTATGCCCGCCCGAGCGACGCCTGAAACGGCGAACTGCTGCCCGAAACAACATCATCCGAGGTCACCGGCTTGTGACGCTGCGTCAGCACCAAGTCGGTGCACTGCACAACCGGTGGGTACGAGTCAGAACAAGGTGGGGTGGAAGTGGCGAATCGTGCACGTGAACGTCAAGTGAAACGTGATGTCCTGACCTGCGAATATGCAGGTCAGGACGGTGTTGACGGCACCTCGCTATGGACCCGGTGAAGTCGTGGGCTTAACTTAGGTCCCATGACCTCCCCCCGCTCCACTTATGGCGGCGGTTACTACTCCGCGCCCTCCTTCCCGGACACCCCCATCTACGACTCGCTCGTCGCCGAACGCGGCACTCCGCAGATCGCCCCGATCCGGGTCCCGGCTGCCTACGAGTCCCCCAGCGCCGGGTATTCGAGCGGTGGTTACCTGCCGGCCCTCGCGTCCTCCCTGCCCGCGCTGCCCCCGGCCATGCCGCAGCAGCAGGCACCCGCGTACGGCTACCCCTACCAGCAGCAGGCCGCGCCGCAACCGATGCCGCTGCAGCACGCGCCCGCGCCGTACATCCCCCAGCAGCAACAGCAGGCCCGCGGCGCGTTCGTACCGCAGCACCAGCCGCAGCAGCCCCGCCCGTTCGCCACGACCACCGGGTACGAGGCCATGCGTCCGGCCGCGCCGCGCCCGATGCAGGCTCCCGCGCCGGTCCCGGCCGCCGGGTACGAGGACCCGTACGGCCGCCCGTACCAGGGGCGCGGCTACTGACCCGAGCGGCGGATATCCGCTGGGGCCGCGGAGGGGGCGCCTGACAGGATGCCCCCATGTCGAACTTGCACGTCCAGGCGCTTCACGTCCATCCCGTCAAATCGGTAGCGGGGACCGCTCCCGACGAGGTGGCCGTGGAGCCCTGGGGCCTGTCCGGGGACCGCCGGTGGGCGCTGGTCGACGCATGGGGCACGGTCATCACCCAGCGCCAGCAGCCGCGGCTGGCCCTGGCGGCGGCGCGTCCGGCGGATGGCAGCGGCATCGCGCTGTCCGCACCCGGCATGCCGGAGCTGCTCGTGGGGGTGCCCGGACCGGGGCCGCTGGAGCCGGTCGGGCTGTTCGGGAAGAAGGTCGAGACCGCGGTCGCGGCGAGCGCGGCGGCCGACTGGTTCAGCGCGTACCTCGGGGTGCCGGTGCGGCTGGTGCACCTGGACGATCCGGCCGTACGGCGGCCCGTGGACCCGCAGTACGCACTGCCGGGCGAGACGGTGAGCCTGGCCGACGCCTACCCGGTACTGCTCACGACCACGGCCTCGCTGGACGCGCTCAACGCGCTGATCGCACAAGGGGACCACGCGGCGGAGGGCCCGCTGCCCATGAACCGGTTCCGGCCCAATGTGGTGGTGGCCGGGGCCGAGGCGTGGGCCGAGGACGGCTGGCGGCGCATCGCGATCGGCGACGCCGTCTTCCGCGGGGTCCGGGAGTGCGGCCGGTGCGTCGTCACCACCACCGACCAGCGGACGGCGGAACGGGGCAAGGAGCCGCTGAAGACCCTGGCCGCGCACCGGCGGATCGGCAAGTCCCTGGCCTTCGGCCGGCAACTGGTGCCGGTGCGGACGGGCACCGTGCGCGTCGGCGACGAGGTCCGCGTCCTGGAATGACACCTTCGGGGGGCTCTGCCCCCGGACTGGAACCACCGGTGCGACCACGCCGTTGGAGCAGTCAGGACAGGACGGATGGCTGGCGTACGTGGGGGGAGCCGGACCGTGTGGACAGCAATGGGAGTGTGGCGCTGGCGGCGTAATCCGCTGCGCCGGCCGACCGATCTCTTCGAGGCGTGGGTGGCCTTCGCGGCGCTCGTGTGCGTCCTGCTGGTGGCTCCGGCCATCGGCTGCGTCGCGGGCATACAGGTCGACGGGACGCTCCGGCAGGCCGCTCTCTCCCAGCGGCAGGAGCGGCACCTCGTGCCCGCGGTCGTGGTCCGGCCGGCCGCGGACTCGGCGGCGGCCGCGTCCGCCGACCCCTCGGCGCAGCGGACCGCCCCGACCCGCACCCAGGTGGTGGCCGTGTGGACCGCGCCCGACGGCACCAGCCACCAGGGGACGGTGCCGGCCGCCGAGGAACCGCCGCGGCCCGGCGAGCAGTTCCGGATATGGACCGATGCGCGCGGACGGCTGGTCGGGCAGCCGCTCGACCCGTCCTCGGCCGCCCTCCACGCGTCGCTGGCGGGCCTGGCCGCGGCGCTCGCCGCCGCCGTACTGGCCGAGACGGTCCGCCGGCTGGTCGTACGAAGGCTGGTGCATCGGCGGTACATACGTCTGGACCGCGCGTGGGCGGCGGCGGGGCCGGACTGGGGCAGGGCGGGCGCGGGCAGTTGACCTGGCAACTCACGGGCCCCGCGCGCGCTACGGTGGACCGGCCAGACCAGACCGGCCGCATCGGCGGCCCGGCGAGTACGAGGGTGGGGGCACGACAGCACCATGGCTCAGGGCACGGTCCAGGTGACGCACGGCGGAGCCTCGCGCTGGCGGCGCCGCTCCGGTGAGTATCCGACGCTGGCCGCGGCCCTGGCTGTCGCGGGCGACGGGGACGTGCTGTCCCTCTCCCCCGGCACCTACCGGGAGAACCTGGTGCTGAACCACGCCGTGACGCTGCGCGGGCCCGAGGGCGGGCTGGGGTCGGTGCGCATCGCGCCGCCCGACGGGGTCGCCCTGACCGTGCGCGCCTCGGCCGTCGTCCAGGACCTGCACCTGGAGGGCCAGGACCGGGCCGCTCCCGCCCTGCTGGTGGAGGACGGCGCTCCCGAACTCACCGACCTTCGGGTGAGCACCCGCTCGGCGGCCGGCATCGAAGTGCGCGGCACCGGGGCCCGGCCCCTGGTGCGGCGGTGCACCGTGGAGAATCCGACCGGAGTCGGCATCGCCGTACTGGACGGCGGCGGCGGGGTGTTCGAGGAGTGCGAGGTCGTGGCCGCCGGACAGACCGGGATCTCGGTGCGCGGCGGCGGCCGCCCGCGCCTGGAGCGCTGCCGGATCCACCACGCCACCGGCGCGGGCATCGGGGTCACCGGCGAGGGCTCGGGCCTGGAGGCGCTGGGCTGCGAGGTGTACGAGATCAAGGGCAGCGGGGTGCAGGTCGCCGCCCGCGCCACGGCCCGGCTCACCGACTGCTCGGTGCACCGCACCTCCGCCGACGGGGTCACCCTCGACACCGACGCGGTCCTCACCCTGGCCGGCTGCGACATCCACGACATCCCCGAGAACGCGGTCGACCTGCGGTCGCGTTCGGTGCTCACGCTGAGCCGGACGACCGTGCGCCGCTTCGGGCGCAACGGCCTGTCGGTGTGGGATCCGGGCACCAGGGTCGACGCCGATTCCTGCGAGATCCACGACAGCACGGGCGACTATCCGGCGGTGTGGATCAGCGACGGGGCCACCGCCTCCCTCGACTCCTGCCGGGTCCACGACGTGCCGGACGCGCTGTTCGTACTGGACCGGGGTTCGCGGGTCGACGTCGTCGACAGCGATCTGTCCCAGGTGCGCAACACCGCGGTGTCGGTGAGCGACGGGGCCACCGCGCAGCTCGACGACTGCCGGATCCGGGAAGCGGCCACCGGGGCGTGGTTCCGCGACCACGGCAGCGGCGGCACCCTCGCCAACTGCACCATCGACGCCGTGCAGACCGGCGTGATCGTCACCAAGGGCGCCGATCCCACCCTGGAGCGGTGCACGGTCACCTCCCCCGCCGAGTCCGGTTTCTACGTGTCGGCGGGCGGCCGCGGCAGCTTCACGGCCTGCCGGGTGACGGGCAGTGCCGGCTTCGGGTTCCACGTCCTCGACGGCTGCCGCACCACCCTCGCCCGCTGCCACACCGAGCGCTGTGCGCGCGGGGGGTACGAGTTCCCGGAGGACGGCCCGGTCGCCGAGGGCTGCACGGGCGACGGGTCCGGGCCCCGGCCGGCGGCCCAGGCGGCAGCGGGCGGCGCCGTCGCCGGGGCGCGGGCGGAGGTCCGTACGGCGGGCGCGGCGCAGGGCCCCGTACCGCGGGCGGCGGAGGTGCCCGCGGCGCGGCCGGCGGACGCGGGTGACGGTGGCGCCGGTGGCCCGGCGGCGGCCCGCGGCTCCGGCGAGGTGCTGGGCCAGCTCGACGCCCTGGTCGGCCTGGACAGCGTCAAACGCGAGGTCCGTGCGCTCACCGACATGATCGAGGTGGGCCGGCGGCGGCAGCAGGCGGGCCTCAAGGCGGCTTCGGTGCGCCGGCACCTCGTCTTCACCGGCTCCCCCGGCACGGGCAAGACCACGGTCGCCCGGCTGTACGGGGAGATCCTCGCCTCCCTCGGGGTCCTGGAGCGCGGGCACCTGGTGGAGGTGTCGCGGGTGGACCTGGTCGGCGAGCACATCGGGTCCACGGCGATCCGTACGCAGGAGGCGTTCGACCGGGCGCGGGGCGGGGTCCTGTTCATCGACGAGGCGTACGCGCTGGCGCCGGAGGACTCGGGCCGGGACTTCGGGCGGGAGGCGATCGACACCCTGGTGAAGCTGATGGAGGACCACCGGGAGGCGGTGGTGGTGATCGTCGCCGGGTACACGGCGGAGATGGACCGGTTCCTGACCGTCAACCCGGGTGTAGCCTCCCGTTTCTCCCGGACCATCACCTTCGGCGACTACGGGCCCGGGGAACTGCTGCGGATCGTGGAGCAGCAGGCGGAGGAGCACGAGTACCGGCTCGGGGACGGCACGGCCGAGGCGCTGCTGGGCTATTTCACGGAGCTTCCCAAGGGACCCGCGTTCGGCAACGGCCGCACCGCGCGGCAGACCTTCGAGTCGATGGTCGAACGGCACGCGGGGCGGGTGGCCCAGCTGCGGGAGCCCAGCACGGACGAGCTCACCCTGCTGTTCCCGGCGGATCTGCCGGCCCAGCCGGCGCCTTGCTGAGCCGCTGACCGGGTACGCCCCCGCCCGGTGCCGCCGGGTCCAGGCGTGCGAGCAGGGCGTCGCGTTCGGCGGCGAAGGCGGGGTCGGCCTGGTAGTCGGAGTGGCCGAGGATCGGCGCGGGCAGCGGGTGGCGGGGGCTGCGGCCGTAGGCGACGGGGTCGGCGAGCGGGCCGCGGTCGACGTCCTGCGGGGTGCCGGGGAGCACCGGCCCGCCGATGGGGTCGGTGGCCCGCCACAGGTTGCGCCAGCAGTCGACCTCGTGGTGGAGGGCGGTGAGCGGCCCGGGGCCGAAGTAGGCCGGGAACCAGCGGCCGTAGAGCCTGCCGAGCGGGGAGCCGTAGGTGAGCAGGGCGACCCGGCGGCGGACGGGCGGCGGCAGCTGCCAGACGGCCGCGGCTGCGAGCACGCTGCCCTGGGAGTGGCCGGAGATCACCAGGCGGCCGCCGGTGCGGCCGGTCCAGCCGGTCATCCGCCAGGTCAGGTCGGGGACGGCGCGCTCCGCGTAGCAGGGCGGCGCGAAGGGGTGGGCGGCCCGCGGCCAGAAGGTGCCGACGTCCCACAGGATGCCGATGGTGCGGCGGGCGGCGGGATCGCGGTAGGCGCGCCGGCCCCAGGTGACGAAGAGGACGAAGCCGAAGCCTATGAGCCAGGAGCCGGTGTCCTGGGCGGCCCGGGCTGCGGTCTCCAGGACCGGGCCGCTCCCGCGGGCCGCCTCACCCGGGACCCGCCCCCCGATCCAGGCTCCGGCGAGTGCCCCCGCGCCCAGCAGCAGGGTGATCCCGGAGACGGCCGCCACGAACCACGGCGCGGAGTCGGTGAGCGCGGCGGCGGCCCGGGCCCCCGCGATCCGGCGGCTGCGCGACCGGTCCGGCGTCTCTCCCGGATACTCGGCGGCGACGGTCCCGGCGAGCCTGCGCCGGGACCGGGCTCCGCTGATCGCGAACCAGGCGGCGACCAGTGCCAGGACGAGGAGCATCGGGGGCAGTACGGCGGCCTGCCAGGACAGCAGCACGGGCGGCCCGGGCAGCGGTGCCCCGGCCATCCCCGGGGTCGCGCCCCCGTCCAGCCAGTCGGCGACGCGCTGCGCGACCCCACCGGACATCACCCCGCCGAGCGCGCAGCCCAGCATGGCGATGGCGGGCCCGCCCAGGCCGTGCAGGGCGGCGGCCGGATCGGGGGCCCGGCGGTGCAGAGCGGCGGCGGCCACGGCGAGGGCGAGCACGCACAGGCCCTGGCCGAGCATGAGCACGCCGAAGGCGAAGTCTCCGGGGAGCCGCCCGGCGGAGGCCCAGCCGGGGCGCGACCAGCAGGCGTACAGGAGTACGGCGACGAGGAGCGCGAGGGCGGCGCCGGGCAGCAACGTGACGGCGGCCCGGTCGAGCCGGCGGTCGGGCCGGGCCTCGCTGCGGCCGCGCCGGCAGACCACCCAGGCCACGCAGAGCCCGCCGGCGGCGAGCAGCACCTCCAGCGCCCAGCCGAGGGCGTCGAGTACGGGGGCTCCGACGGCGCGGTCGTGGCGGGCGGTGGGTGCGGCGACGGCCGCGGCCACGGTGAGCAGCCCGGCGGCGGTGTGGGCGGCGCGCAGCCGGGCCACGATCCGCCGGCCGTACCAGAATCCGGGGCGGCCGAGCGCGGGCGCGGTGTCCGAGGCCGTGTCCGGGTCGGGGGCGCCGGCGGGCGGCGGCTGGGACTCGTAGGCGCTCCACGTCCGGTTCGACAGGAACCAGAGCAGCCCGGTCAGCGCGGCGGGGACCAGCGCTCCGAGGGCGAGCCGGCGCCCGGGCTGGGCCCACCAGCCGCCGTCGGCGAGGAATCCCAGCCAGGAGCGGTCGGCGGTGCAGGTCCCGGAGCCCGCGCACTGCCAGGCGAACAGGTCGAGTGCGACCTCGCAGGCGGCCGCGATCAGCAGCACGGTCAGGCTGAGCGCGAGGATCCGTACGAGGACCCCGTACGTGCGGACCGTGCGCGGCGCGGGGTCGGCGGCGGGCATGGCCGGCCGGGCCCAGTGGGCGAGGTTGGCCACCATGAAGGGCAGGAGCAGCAGCCACAGGGCGCGGGCGCCGTTGCCGGACGTGAGCCGGGACCAGCAGTAGGCCTCGGGGACGGGCCGTCCGGCATACCGCTCGGGGCGGGCTTCGGCGTCGGCGTCCTCGGTGCGGCGGAAGACGGCGGCGGTGGAGTCGCCGGTGACGCGCACGGTGCGCGGGTCGCCGAGCAGTTCGGCGGGGGCGGCGCCGGCGACGCCGTGCACCAGCAGCTCGAGGGCGAGAGGCGGTGGCGGTGGCGGTGGCAGTGGCAGTGGCAGTGGCAGTGGCAGTGGCGGTGGCGGTGGCGGTGGCGGTGGCGAGGGTGACGGTGGGCGGGTCTCCGGGGGCTCCGGCACGGCTGGCTCCGCTCGCGGGGCGGGATCGGCGCGGTTCCAGCATCCCCCGCGGCAGGGCCCGTGGCCAGGGGCACGCGCCCTTCGTCAGCGGAAAACCGTTCCGGCACGGACATCTGACGGGCAGCCAGCTATGGTGGCGCGCACGGCCGTTCGACGCCGCTCGTCACGCCCGCCGTCACGCCCGTCACGACGCCCGTCACCACGACCCTCGTCACGCCCCCGCCGAGGCCGCACACGCGACACTCCGCACCCGCCCAAGGGAGGTACCTCCATGGCTCGCCGACTCCGCCCGGTGGGGCTTGACTTCATCGAGACCGCACCGGTCCGGCTCGTCTTCGCCGCCGAGGCCGCGGCGCCGCCGGAGGCGGTGTACCAGGCGCTGGCCGAGGAGGTCACGGGCTGGCCGCGCTGGTTCGGGGCGGTGACGCTGGCCCGCCCCACGCACGGCGGCGCGGGCCGGGAAGTGCGGCTGATGGGCGGGGTGAGGTTCCTGGAGACCGTCATGGCGGCGGATCCGGAGCAGCGGTACGCCTACCGGGTGGACGAGACCAACGCGCCGGGAATGCGGGCCCTGTTGGAGGAGTGGCGGCTGACGCCCGCCGGTTCGGGCACGCACGTCCGCTGGACCTTCGCCGCGGACGGCCCGGCTCCCTTCCGGCTGGCCCTGACGGCCGCCCGCCCGGGCCTGGGCCACTCCTTCCGCTCGGCCGTGCGCACCCTGGACGGCCTGCTCACCGCCCGCCGCGCGGCCGGTCAGTGACCCCCACAGGCGGGTGACCCCCACAGCTCGGTGACCCCCGCCGGCCGGCCGCAGTGCGGACGGTCAGACGGCGGAGGGCTCGCGCCAGGCTCCCGTGGTCAGCAGGGTGTCGATGGTCTTCGCGTACGGGGCGATGTCGAGGCCCTGCTCCGCGAGCCAGGCGTCGGAGTAGTACTTGTCCAGGTAGCGGTCGCCCGGGTCGCACAGCAGCGTGACGACGCTGCCCTTGCGGCCCTCGGCCACCATCTCCGAGATGATCTTCAGGGCGCTCCACAGGCCGGTGCCGGTGGAACCGCCCGCCTTGCGCCCGATGGCCGTCTCCAGCGCCCGACAGGCGGCGACGCTCGCCGCGTCCGGCACCTTCATCATGCGGTCGATGGCTCCCGGCACGAAGCTCGGCTCCATGCGCGGCCGCCCGATGCCCTCGATGCGCGAGCCGCAATCGCTGCTCGCGTGCGGGTCGTTGTTGATCCAGCCGTCGAAGAAGCAGGAGTTCTCCGGGTCCGGGACGCACACGCGGGTGTCGTGCTGCATGTAGTGCACGTAGCGCGCGATCGTCGCGGAGGTGCCGCCGGTGCCGGCCGTGGCCACGATCCAGGCGGGCTCGGGGTACCGCTCCAGGCGCATCTGCTGGTACATCGATTCCGCGATGTTGTTGTTGCCGCGCCAGTCGGTGGCCCGCTCCGCGTAGGTGAACTGGTCCATGTAGTGGCCGCCGGTGCGGGTGGCGAGCTCTGCCGACTCCTCGTACATCTTCATCGAGTCGTCCACGAAGTGGCATTCGCCGCCGTGGAATTCGATGAGCCGGCACTTCTCCGGGCTGGTGGTGCGGGGCATGACGGCGATGAACGGCACGCCGATCAGCTTGGCGAAGTAGGCCTCGGAGACGGCGGTGGAGCCGGACGAGGCCTCGATCACCGGTCGGCCGGGGCGGATCCAGCCGTTGCAGAGCGCGTAGAGGAACAGCGAGCGCGCGAGGCGGTGCTTGAGCGAACCCGTCGGGTGCGTGGACTCGTCCTTGAGGTAGAGGTCGATGCCCCATTCCTCGGGGAGGGGGAAGCGCAGCAGGTGGGTGTCCGCGGAGCGGTTGGCGTCGGCCTGGACCTTGCGGACGGCTTCTTTCAGCCAAGCACGGTACTGCGCGTCGCTGTGGTCGACGTCGACGGTCGTGGCCGTCGTACCGCTGCCACGGATGGTGCCCGTCGTTCCGCTGGTGCCGGTGGTGCCGGTGGTGCTCATGCGCCGTGCTCCTTCGTGCGTGTATTCGCCCCCTGCTTTCGAAATGTACCTCCCTCACCTGCACAAACAGTCACTTTGGGTTTCCATGCGGATCGCTTTCGATCGCGTTCGGTTGCACTGCGGGGCACCGTGGGTGACCCTGGTGGAGCATTACCGAGGGTGCAGCACCCGTAACACTCATGTCGGGGAGTCGCAGCCGTGATCAGTCATTCCCGAAGGCACTGCGTCGTCGAACTGCAGGCCTTGCCGGCGCGCATAGGCCAGATCCGCCGGATCGTTTCCGCCCAGTTGCGCCACTGGCAGCTCGATCCGCTCATCGACCGGGCGGCGCTCGGCGTGACGGAGCTGCTCAGCAACGTCCACCGCCACGCACAGCCGGACAAGACCTGCACCGTGGAGATCGAGTTCCGCCTGGGGCGGCTCACGGTCTCGGTCATCGACAGCGATCCGCGGCTCCCGGTGCTCCGGGAGGCGGCGCTGGACGCTCTGGAGACCTGCGGGCGCGGGCTCGCGCTCGTGGAGGCGGTCAGCGAGGCCTGGGGCGCCCGACACCAGACGGACGGCCCGGGCAAGGTGGTCTGGTTCTCGCTCACGGCGGCGGCAGCTCCGGTGTCCTCGCCGCGTCCGGTGCGGATCACCACCAAGCCCGTACGGGAACCCGCCCGGACCGCACTCGTCGCCCTGGACCCGGCTGCCGTCTCGGCAGGCCTGTCGGTGGCGGTGTCGGTCGGCGCCAGGCCCGGGTAGCGCACGGCCGCCCCGGCCGCCCGGTGCCGGGCCCCGCGAGGGTCCGGGCCGCGCCGCCTACGCCGCCGCGCCCAGGGCTCCCAGCGGGTCGTCGAGCACCGGCTGCCACGCCAGCTCCGCCGCGCCGACCAGGCTGTTGTGGTCCAGGGTGCACGGCAGGATCGGCACGCTCCCGCTGCGCCCCCACAGGCTGCGGTCCGCGACCACCGCGCGCAGCCGCTCCGGATCGGCGTGGAGCAGCTCCCGGTGCAGCCCGCCCAGGATGATCCGGTCGGGGTTCAGGATGTTCACCAGCCCCGCGAGGCCGAGGCCGAGCCGGTCGATGAGCTCCTCGGCGGCCGCCCGTACCGCCGGCTCCGCGTACTCGCTCCGCAGCAGGTCCCGCGCCTGCTGGAGCAGCGAGACCTCGGGGCCCGGGCTGCGTCCCGCCGCGGTGAGGAAGGCCAGCGGGTCCGCCTCCACGTCGAGACAGCCGCGGCTGCCGCAGTGACAGGCCCGCCCCTCCGGGTTCACCGTGAGGTGGCCGACCTCCAGGGCCAGGCCCGAACTGCCGCTGTGCAGACGGCCGTCCAGCACCAGCGCCCCGCCGACCCCGCGGTGCCCGGTGGCCACGCACAGCAGGTGCTGCGCGCTGCGCCCCGCGCCGTGCCGGTGCTCGGCCAGGGCGGCGAGGTTGACGTCGTTGCCGGTCAGGGCCGGGCCGTCGATCCCGGCGGCCTTCACGCACTGCGCGAACACGGCCCGTACGGGAGAACCGGCGGGCCAGGCCAGGTGCAGCGGGTTCAGCGCCGTGCCCTCCGGCTCGGCGACGGCCGAGGGGACCGCGAGGCCCGCCCCGACGCAGCGGCGGCCGGTCCGCTCGAGCAGTTCGGCCCCGGCCTCCACGACCGCGCCGAGCACCTGTGCCGGGTCGGCGGAGACGGTGACCTTGCCGGGGGCCGTGGCCACGATGCGGCCACCGAGGCCGACCAGCGCGGCCCGGAATCCGTCGGGGTGCACCTGGGCGGCGAGCGCCACCGGACCGTTCTCGTCCACGGAGAGCCGGTGCGAGGGGCGGCCCTGGGTTCCGCCCGCGCCGCCGGGGCGCGAGTCGACGCGGATCAGCCCGAGCGCCTCCAGCTCGGCGGCGACCGCTCCGGCGGTCGCCCGGGTGACCCCGAGCTCCGCCGTCAGGACGGCCCGGGTCGGGGCCCGGCCGGTGTGGACGAGCTCCAGCGCCGGGCCGAGCGCGCCCCGGCCCCGCTCCAGTTTGGTCCTCGCGGACCCCGTGGAACCGGTGGAAATCGTGGAATCCGTGGAACCGGTGGACACCGTGGTCACATCCCCCACCCGCCGCGGGGCCCCGTTGCCGTTCATGCACCCGATCCTCGCATGATCGGAGGGTGCCGGACGCCTCCCGTCAGCCGAGCCCGCCGACCCGGAGCGTGATGTTCAGCCGGCCGGAGAGCCCGAGCCCTTGCGGGCCCGTGCCCGGCAGGACCTTCGGCACCCCGTGATAGGCCAGTCGGCTCGAATTCCCGAAGACGAACAGGTCGCCGCTGCGCAGCCGCACATCCCGGTACGGCAGGCCGCGCGAGGCGGTGTTCCCGAAGCGGAGAACACGCAGGTATCGCCCAGGCTGAGCGAGACCACGGGCGCCCCGGACCGTTCCTCGGCGTCGCGGTGCATGCCCATGCGGGAGTCTCCGTCGTAGAAGTTGATCAGGGCGATGTCGTAGACGGCCTCCGGCCCCGGCGGCTTCCCGTACGCCGCGGCCACCGCCTCCCGCCCGAGCTCGGCCAGCCATCCGGGCATCGGCTTGACCGGGGCCCCGTCGCCGTCGACGGCGCTTCGGGCGTAGCCGTACGGGTACCAGTGCAGGCCCAGGCACACCTGCCGGGCGGTCATCGTGCCGCCGCCCGGGGTGCGTACGGTACGCAGGCCCGCCGGCGGGCGGGCCCACGCGCGGCAGGCCGCCAGCAACTCCCCCTGCCGCGCCGCTCCGAGCCAGTCGGGCACGTGCACGGCACCCGGGGCGATCACGGTCCGCTCGCGCGGGAAGAGTTCCCCGTCCATGACTTGATTGTGACGGGCCGGCTGACAGACTTCCCGCATGGAGATCACCGAATTCGTGAAGACCCTCGAACGGGAGGGCGAGCTGCTCGCCGAGCTGGCGGAACGGGCCGGTACGGAGGCCCTGGTGCCGACCTGTCCGCAGTGGCGCGTCGCCGATCTGCTGCGGCACACCGGCTCGGTGCACCGCTGGGCGACCGGTTTCGTCGGGGAGGGGCGGCTGGAGCCGGTGCCGTTC
The DNA here is from genome assembly GCF_052244475.1 of Streptomyces sp. IBSNAI002. NCBI lineage: Bacteria > Bacillati > Actinomycetota > Actinomycetes > Kitasatosporales > Streptomycetaceae > Streptomyces > Streptomyces sp. IBSNAI002. Next base: position 1,048,890 of record NZ_JBQPXG010000002.1, read on the forward strand.
CCGGACGCGCCCGAGCTGACCGGCGGCGAGCTGCTGGCCTGGTTCCGCGAGGGTCACGCGGCCCTGGTGCGGACGCTGGCCGAGGCGCCGGCGGACGTGCAGTGCTGGACCTTCCTCCCGACGGCACCGCCCTCGCCGCTGGCGTTCTGGGCCCGGCGGCAGGCCCACGAGACGGCCGTGCACCGGATGGACGCGGAGGCCGCGCTCGGTGTCGCGTTCTCGCCGGTCACGCCGGAGTTCGCGGAGGACGGGGTGGACGAGCTGCTGACCGGTTTCCACGCGCGGCCGCGCAGCCGGGTGCGGACCCCGGAGCCCCGGGTGCTGCGGATCAGGGCCCTCGACACGGGTGCGGTGTGGACCGTGCACCTGTCGCCGGAGCCGGCCCGTACGGTGCTCGGCGCCACGGACGAGCCGGTCGACTGCGAGCTGTCGGGCGAGGCGGGCTGGCTGTACTCGGCCCTGTGGAACCGGCAGCCGCTGGCGGGGCCGGAGGTGACCGGCGACCTGGCGCTGGCGCGGCTGTGGAGCGAGACGGCCGGAATCTGAGCCCGGCCGGGGGCCGGGGCGGGGAACGTGGGCCGGGAGGGGCGGGGTCGGTCCGGCCGCGGTGTTCTGTAGGGTCTGCTTGCTTCAGCGATCTCGGGGGTAGCAGATGTTCCTTTCCACCGCGCGCAACGCGGCCGTGCTGGCAGTGGCCCTGGCGGCGTTCACCGTCTCCTGCGGCGCGGACGACGCGGCGGACCCGCCCGCCGGCGCCGCCGCATCCGCCTCTGCGTCCGCGTCCGCCTCTGCGTCCGCGTCCGCGCCGGCGCCTTCGTCCTCCGTGCCGCAGCCCACCGGCGCCGTGCCGGCCGAGAAGGTACGGGACGCGTTCGCGGGGCTCCAGGCGACCCTGGACGACAGCTGCACCCCGTCGCAGTGCGCGTACTTCCTCGGCCGGGTCTACGACGAACTCCACCGCCTGGACCGCGCGATGAAGGCGGACCCGAAGGGACCCGGCCACTTCCCCGAGCCGATCGCACTGATCGCGAAGCTCGACGGGGAACTGGGCGGCGACCGGTCCTTCGAGAACCTGAAGAAGCACCAGACGTCGCTGATCGGCACCCGGGACAAGATCAACACCTGGATGCAGGGCCACCCTGACGACTACCGCTGACCGCCGGACCCCGCACCGCCGGAGTCGCGGGCGGGGGCCGGGCGGCCCGGCTTCACGGCTTCACGGCTTCACGGCTTCACGGCTTCACGGCTTCACGGCCCTCAGCCGAGGGTCGCCGCGTGGTCGGTCTGGCTGCGGAAGGCCCATGCCGGGCCCGTGTTCCACGGGTTGGGCATGCCCCCGCTGGTCGCGTACGCGTAGCCCGCTCCGCGCTCGAAGGCCGTGCGCAGGGTCGAGCGCATCGCGCCGGCGTCCGGAACCCCGTGGACCAGGTGCCAGAACGCCGTGCCGCTCGGGTCGAGTTCGGCGCCGGAGCGGTAGCCGTTCAGGGGGTCGAAGACGTTGCCGCCGAGCCAGCCGCCGCCGGTGTAGGCGGCGTAGGTGTCCTCGTAGGTGACGAACACGTCCGCGGTCCGGCGGCCCGGCTCCAGGTAGCAGTCGGCTATGGCGGTGCCGGGGTTGTTGACGACGAGGCCGGAGGCCGCGGGGTCGACGGCGTTCAGGGTGTCCTCGACGTAGCGGCGGAGCTCCGCGTAGTGGTCGCGGGTGGCGTTGCCCGGCCCGCAGTCGCGGCTGACGACGTCGAAGAAGATGCCGTCGACGTGGAGGCGCCCGTCGGGGGACTTGAGGTAGTTGTCGACGGAGGCCTTGACGGCGGCGGCGTCGCGGTTGCCGTGGTCGGTGTGGACGTAGCCGAGCACCTTGGTCTTCTCGCCGGTGGCCGTGGTGCCGCCGCGCAGAGCGTCGGCGCGGGCCCGCCAGGCGGCGTCGAACGGGGCGTCTCCGTTGCCGGGGTTGAGGACCACCACCGAGGCGGCCGGGCCGGTGGCGGTGAGGTCGGCCAGCATGCGGTCGTTCGCCCAGACGTACGCGGGGACGGCGATCTCCAGGCCCCGCACGCCCGGCAGCCGCGGTACGGGCGGGACGGTGGGGCTCGGGGCGGGCGGGATCGAGGGGGTCCGGTCCGCCCGCGCGGGCTCCCCGCCGCGGGCCGGCGCCGGAGCCGTGACGGCGGGCGACGGAGCGGCGAGTAACGCGGTGACCAGTACGGCGTACAGGGCCTTCACGGCGCGACGCATGAACGTTCCTCCGGCGGCGGCAGGGGGGTGTTCGACCCTTCGACCTGAGGAACACTAGACGGGCGGCCGTTGCTTCAAGGCTGAACCGCCCGCATTCATCGGACAAACAGAAGAGCGACTTGTCGCTGCATCGCGTGAATCCGCCCCGCGATCCGCGGGGTTCACCTCATACGGCGCGCAGCCCCACCGCGTGGGCCAGCTGGTCGGCGGCGTGCGCGAAGAAGCCGGCGCGTTCCTCGACCACCCGGTTGAACTGCCCGAACAGCTCGAAGGAGACCAGGCCGACCAGCTGGGCCCAGGCGGCGACCAGCGCGGCGGTGACCTCCGGGGGCAGGTCCCCGGCGAAGTCGGCGGTCATCCGGACGGCTTCGGGGCGCAGGGCCGCCGGAAGCGGCGGGAGGGCCAGGCCGCGGCCCTCGTAGGCGGTGCGGACGATGGCGATCAAGGTGTTCGCGACCCGGGAGGCGGGACCGATGGTGTCGGCGGGAGCGCTGTAGCCGGGGACCGGGGAACCGTAGATGAGGGCGTACTCGTGCGGGTGCTCCAGCGCCCAGACGCGGACGGCCTCGCAGACCGCGACCCAGCGGGCCCGGGGTGCGTCCCCGGCGGCGAGGCCGCGGGCGTCCGCCTCCTCGGCCGCGGCGCCGACGCTGTCGTACGCGTCGACGATGAGGGCGGTGAGCAGCTCGTCGCGGCTGGGGAAGTAGCGGTAGAGGGCGGAGGAGACCATGCCCAGCTCGCGGGCGACGGCGCGCAGCGAGAGCTTGGCCGCGCCCTCGGCGGCCAGCATGCGGCGCGCCTCGTCCTTGATGGCGGCGGTGACCTCGATGCGGGCCCGTTCCCTGGCCCCTCGCACGGTGTTCATGAGCGTCAGTGTGCCATGCGAGTGGAGCACTGCCCAGGATTCGGAGCATCGATCTATTTCGAGAGCACTGCTCTTGCTTTGGCGCACCGATCCGTGCACACTGATCTCAAGCGAGAGCAGTGCTCTCCATTTGGATCACCGCACCGGAGGCCACCATGAACGCGTCCAACCCGTACTACGTCCAGGCCAGCCCGCTCGCCGTCCGCTTCAACTCGATGTTCGGCAAGCTGGCCCGGCTCGGCGTCAGCCTCGCCGGTACCGCCGAGCTGTCGGTCCGGGGCCGCACGTCCGGCGCGATGCAGCGGATCCCGGTCAACCCGCATACGTACGAGGGCGCGCAGTACCTGGTCTCGGCACGCGGCCACTCCCAGTGGGTCCGCAACATGCGCGTCGCCGGCGGCGGCGAACTGCGCGTCGGCCGCAAGGTGCGCACCTTCACCGCCATCGAGATCACGGACCCCGTCGAGCAGGCCGCCATCCTGCGCGCCTACCTGGAGAAGTGGGGCTGGGAGGTCAACCGCTTCTTCCAGGGGGTCACGGCCAAGTCCTCCGACGCGGAGCTCCGGGCCGCCGCCGGCGACCACCCCGTCTTCCGCATCACGGTCGCGCGCTGACCGCCCGCACCGGTCGCGCCCCCCGTCGCGCCCTGGTCGCTCACCGGTCGCTCACCGGTCACGCACCGGTTGCGCCCCGGTCCCGCGCGGGAACGCGTCCGGGCGGCGGGGAGGCCGCAGGGGAGGAGAGCCGGAGAGCCGGGGCCTCGGAGTCCGGGTGACAGCCCGCCTCACCCCTCCCCGCCTCACCCTCCCGCCCCACCCCTCCCCGGCCCGCCTCCCCGGCCCGCTGGGGGCTGCCTACGCCTGACCGCGGTCGGCGCCCCGGGCCGCCTGCCGGGCGTCCAGCGCGTGCAGCGCCCTGCGCGCCAGCGGATACGTACGCACCAGATCGGCCAGGGTCGTCGAACCCCGCGTGATGCGCGCGAAGGCCCGCCATGCCGGCCGGAAGCCGGTGATCGCCGCGTGCAGCAGTCCCGGCCGGGCCTCGAAGACGGCCAGCATCCGCCGCCCGACGCCCATCTCCACGCCCAGCCCCGCCTTCACGGCGAAGGTGTAGTTGAGCGCCTGACGGCGCGCGTCCACCCCGTCCTGCGCCTCGGAGATCTTCACCGCCCACTCCCCCGCCAGCCGCCCGGAGCGCAGCGCGAAGGAGATGCCCTCCCGGGTCCACGGCTCCAGCAGTCCGGCGGCGTCTCCCGCCACCAGCACCCGGCCGCGCGACAGCGGCGAATCGGGCGTGCGGCAGCGGGTCAGGTGCCCGGAGGAGACGGCCGGTTCGAAGCCGGCGAGGCCGAGCCGGGCGATGAAGTCGTCGAGGTAGCGCTTGGTCGCCGCGCCCTCGCCCTTGGCCGAGATGACACCGACGGTGAGGGTGTCTCCCTTGGGGAAGACCCAGCCGTAACTGCCGGGCAGCGGACCCCAGTCGATCAGGACCCGCCCCTTCCAGTCCTCCGCGACCGTGTCCGGGACGGGGATCTCCGCCTCCAGGCCCAGGTCGACCTGCTCCATCTCCACCCCGACGTGCGCGCCGATCCGGCTCGCACTGCCGTCCGCCCCGACCACCGCGCGGGCCAGGACGGTCTCCCCGTCGGCGAGCACCACGGCGACGGTGCGCCGGTCGGGCACGGCCGCGCCGTGCTGTTCGACGCGGGCCACCGCGGTGCCTGTACGCACCGTCGCGCCGGCCTTCTCGGCCTCGGCGACCAGCCCGGCGTCGAACTCCGGCCGGTTGATGAGCCCGAACAGCATCTGCTTCGAGCGCCGGGTCCGGGTCAGCTTCCCGTCGAGCGAGAAGGTGACCGCGTGGATGCGGTCCTTGAGGGGCAGCACGAAGCCCGGCGGCAGGGCGTCGCGCGAAGGCCCGATGATGCCGCCTCCACACGTCTTGTAGCGGGGCAGCTCGGCCTTCTCGAGCAGCAGTACGCGCCGCCCCGCCGTCGCCGCGGCGTGCGCCGCCGAAGAGCCGGCCGGACCGGCCCCGACCACGACCACGTCCCACACCTCGCCGGTCTCCCCGCTGTCCCCGGCCACCTCGCCGTCCGCCCCCCGTGCGGTGTTCTCCGTGTTTGCGTCGCGTACGTCGTCGCTGTCGCTGTCGCTGCTCACGATGTGCTGCTGCTCCTGATCACCCGTTGCTCCGATGCCGGGGAAATCCTACGGCGAGACGCCGCCTCGCCCTGCTGTGCGAGGATCGGTGCTGTCTTCCGCCGAACCCGGCATACGCGCACCACGCGGCTGCGGGTGGCGTACACAGAGCACAACGTCGCACCCAAAAGGAGCGTGCCCATGTCCCAGAATCCGATCGCCGAGACCGTCGCCTCGCTGATGCCCCGCGCCAAGCGGGAGCTGACCGAGCTGGTGGCCTTCCAGTCGGTGGCGGACTGGGCGCAGTTCCCGAAGAGCGAGAGCGAGGCCGCCGCGAACTGGGTGGCGGACGCGCTGCGCGCCGAGGGCTTCCAGGACGTGGCACTGCTCGACACCCCCGACGGCACCCAGTCCGTGTACGGGTTCCTGCCCGGCCCCGAGGGCGCGCCGACCGTTCTGCTCTACGCGCACTACGACGTGCAGCCGCCGCTGGACGACGCCGCGTGGGTCTCGCCCGCGTTCGAGCTGACCGAGCGCGACGGCCGCTGGTACGGGCGCGGCTCCGCCGACTGCAAGGGCGGGTTCATCATGCACCTGCTGGCGCTGCGCGCCCTGAAGGCCAACGGCGGTGTGCCGGTGAGCGTGAAGGTGATCGTCGAGGGCTCGGAGGAGCAGGGCACCGGCGGCCTCCAGCAGTACGCGGAGGCGCACCCCGAGCTGCTGGCCGCGGACACCGTCGTCATCGGCGACGCGGGCAACTTCCGTCTCGGCCTGCCGACGGTGACGGCCACGCTGCGCGGGATGACCCTGATCAAGGTCAAGATCGACACCCTGGGCGGCAACCTGCACTCCGGCATGTTCGGCGGTGTCGCCCCCGACGCGCTGGCGGCGCTGATCCGGCTGCTGGACTCGCTGCGCGCGGCGGACGGTTCGACGACCGTGGACGGTCTGGCCTCGGACGCGGTGTGGGAGGGCCTGCAGTACCCGGAGGCGGACTTCCGTGCCGACGCGAAGGTGCTGGACGGGGTCGAGCTGATCGGCGAGGGCACGATCGCGGACCGGCTGTGGGCCCGTCCGGCCGTGACCGTGCTGGGCATCGACTGCCCCTCGGTGGTCGGCGCGACGCCGTCGGTGCACGCGAGCGCGGGCGCGCTGATCAGCCTGCGGGTGCCGCCGGGCGTGGACACCGCGGAGGCCATCAAGCTGCTGGAGGCGCACCTGACGGCGCACACCCCGTGGCGGGCGAAGCTGGAGCTCGAGGTGGTGGGCCAGGGCCAGCCGTTCCAGGCGGACACCGACAGTCCGGCGTACGCGTCGATGGCGGCGGCCATGCGGGTGGCCTACCCGGGTCAGGAGATGCAGGTCTCCGGCATGGGCGGCTCGATCCCGCTGTGCAACACGCTGACGCAGCTGTACCCGGACGCGGAGATGCTCCTGATCGGGCTGAGCGAGCCGGAGGCGCAGATCCACGCGGTCAACGAGAGCGTCTCGCCGCAGGAGCTGGAGCGGCTGTCGGTGGCGGAGGCCCTGTTCCTCGTCAACTACGCGGAGTCCAAGCGCGGCTGAGCCGGGCCGACGGCGGGTCCGCTCCGCTGTGGGCGGACTCCGCTGCGGGTGAAGCCGGGGGCGCGGCGCGGGTACGGGTCCGTACCGTCTCGGTATGGATCTCGTCGAAGTGCTCCCGAACCGGCTCCACATGCTCCGCTTCCCCATCGGCCAGGCCTACCTGTGGCAGGACGGCGAGAAGGGCGAGGGCGGGCGGTCCCTGACGCTGATCGACGCGGGGAACATCGAGTCCGCCGCCGAGATCGAGGGGGCGATACGGTCCCTCGGGCTGCTGCCGGAGCGGCTGGAGCGGATCGTGCTGACCCACTGCCACCGCGACCACGTCGGCGCGGCCGGTGAACTCGCCACCCGCTGGGGCGCCCGGGTGCTGGCGCACCGGCTGGACGCGCCCGTGATCCGGGGCGAACGGCCCGTGCCCGAACCGGTGCTGCTCGACTGGGAAGTGCCCCTGTACGCGCACGGCCTGACCGTCCCCGAGGCCCCGCCCACCCCGGTCGACCAGGAGGTGGAGGACGGGGACGCGCTGGGGTTCGGGGACGGGGCGTACGCGGTGCACGCCCCGGGCCACACCGACGGCAGCATCGGCGTCCACCTCCCGCGCCACGGGGTGCTGTTCACCGGGGACTGCGTGGCCGCCGTCGGCCCGCTGATGCTCGGCGTCTTCAACGTGGACCGGGCGCGGGCGGTGGACTCCTTCCGGCGGCTGGCCGCGCTGTCCCCCGCGGTCGCCTGTTTCGGCCACGGCGACCCGCTGATCTCGGACACGGCGGCCGCCCTCGCGGAGGCGGCGGCCGAGACCGCGTGCTGAGGGGCGGCATCCTGAAGGAGACCGCGTCCTGAGGGGCCGCGTCAGCCGACCGGGACGCCGGCCTCCAGGTACAGCGGACGGCCGCGTTCCCGGGCGCGCAGGGCCCAGCGCAGGCGCTCGTAGCGGTGCTGCGGGAGCATTCCGGCGGCCTCGGACTCGGTGACGAACCGCCAGGCCCGCAGTTCGGGCCCGGGCAGCCGGAGCCGGGCCGCAGCGCCGTCGGGGAGCCGGCCGCCGTCGAAGAGCAGCCGCAGGCCCCCGTAGCCGGGCGGCTGCGGTCGCTCCCAGTCGACGACCAGCAGCCCGGGTGCCCGGTCCAGGACGAGGCCCAGTTCCTCGGCGACCTCCCGTACGCCCGCGCAGGCCGGTGCCTCGCCGGCTTCGACGACGCCGCCGGGGAACTCCCAGCCCGCCTTGTACGTCGGATCCACCAGCAGCACCCGGTCCTGGTCGTCGAAGAGCAGGACCCCGGACGCCACCGTCTCCCGGGTGGGCTCCGGGGTCTGCACGATGTCGCAGACCGGGGCCGCCTCGGTGCGCACGGCTTCGGCGATCCGCTCCGCGGTCTCCCGCACGCTCAGGGGGCCGTTGTCGATGACGTGCGCGTCGGCGGTGAGCCAGCCGAGGGCGTGCCGGTAGGCGGGTATGTGATCGTAGGCCCACTGGCGGACGCGGACGTCCACGTCCTGCGGGGCACCCGCCTCCTCCCGTGTCGCGATGCGCGTCCGCAGGATCGTTTCCGCTGGGGCCAGGAGCACATGGCGCACCGGGATCCGCCGAGCCGCCAGCGCGCCGAAGATCTCGTCCCGGTACTCCTGCCTGAGCAGCGTCATCGGCACGACGAGGACCCCGCCCACTTCCGCGAGCACCGCCGCCGCCGTGTCCGCCACCAGACGCCGCCAGCTCGGCAGGTCCTGGTAGTCGGAGACCTCCGCCAGGCGCTTGCGCGGCAGCAGGAGCCGCAGCGCGTCCCCGATGAGCTCCGGGTCGAACAGGGTGCTGTCCGGCAGGATTCCGGTCAGTTCGCGGGCCGTGCTGGTCTTCCCGGCACCGAATGTGCCGTTGATCCAGACAATCACGTCTACCCCTCTCCCCATGGCTCGTCCGGAGCCCCCAGTGGCTTGCCCGCCCCACCCCGGCACGGAAACCTCACTATCGGCCGAGTGCTTATCCTCAAGGTCAGCGCCCCGCCCCGATACCTCCGGAGGTTTCCCCGCCGTGCCCCACACCCGCCGCCCGTCCGACCCCCGTTACGGAAACCGGCCCACCATGAAGGACGTGGCGGCCCGGGCGGGCGTGGGCCTGAAAACGGTGTCGCGCGTGGTCAACGGCGAGACGGGGGTCACCCCCGACACCGAACGGCGGGTCCAGGAGGCCATCGACGCCCTGGGTTTCCGCCGCAACGACAGCGCCCGCGTGCTGCGCAAGGGCCGTACCGCGACGGTGGGTCTGGTCCTGGAGGACCTCGCCGACCCCTTCTACGGCCCGCTGAACCGGGCGGTGGAGGAAGTGGCCCGCGCGCACGGGGCGCTGCTCATCAACGGCTCCAGCGCCGAGGACCCGGAGCGGGAGCGGGAGCTGGCGCTCGCGCTGTGCGCGCGCCGGGTGGACGGGCTGATCGTGATTCCGGCGGGCGACGACCACCGCTACCTGGAGCCGGAGATCAGGGCGGGTGTGGCCACGGTGTTCGTGGACCGCCCCGCCGGCCGGATCGACGCGGACGTGGTCCTGTCGGACAGCTTCGGCGGAGCCAGGGACGGGGTGGCCCACCTGATCGCGGGCGGCCACCGCCGGATCGGCTTCATCGGCGACCACCCGCGCATCCACACGGCGACGGAGCGACTGCGCGGCTACCGGGCGGCGATGGCGGACGCGGGTCTTCCGGTGGCCGGATCCTGGGTCTCGCTCGGCTCCACGGCACCCGAGCGGGTCGCTGCGGCGGCCCGGTCGATGCTCGCGGGCCCGGAGGCGGTGTCGGCCGTCTTCGCCGGGAACAACCGTGTGACGGTCACCCTCGTAAGGGTCCTCGCCGAGCGGGAGCGCGCCTGGGGGCAGGAGCGACGCGGGCAGGAGCGGCGGGAGCACCCGGTGGCCCTGGTCGGCTTCGACGACTTCGAACTGGCCGATCTGCTCCGCCCCGGGGTGACGGTGGTCGCCCAGGACCCGGCGGCCCTGGGCCGGGTGGCCACGGACCGCCTCTTCCAGCGTCTGGCGGGAGCCGACCTCCCGCCGGCCCGCATCGAACTCCCGACCCGCCTCATCCCCCGCGGCTCGGGCGAACTCCCGCCCGCGCACTGACCGTCACGGGACCGCTCGGACCCTCCTGCTCCCGCTCCCGGGCAGCGCGAGGCCCGGCCGGGGCGCACCCCGGCCGGGCCTCGTACGGATCACGTGGATCAGGCGGTCGCCGTCAGGGTCGCCGAGCGGCGCGGGATCGCGAAGGCGTCCAGTTCCGCGCGGGTCAGGCCGGTCAGGGCGGTGACCTCCTCGGCGCCGACCGCGCCGCAGTCCAGGCCGCGGACCAGGTAGCCGGCCAGGGCCTTGGCGGTGGCGGGCTCGTCCATCACGTCGCCCTCGATCTTGGCGACGTACGCCTTCAGGCGCGCGGCGGCGGCTTCGAGGCCCTCGCGGTAGAAGGTGAAGACGGCCGCGTAGCGGGTCGGCAGGTGCGCCGGGTGCATGTCCCAGCCCTGGTAGTAGGCGCGGGCCAGGGCGCGGCGGGTCAGGCCGTAGTGCAGCTTCCAGGCCTCGTGGACGTGCTCGGTGGTGCCGATCGGCAGCACGTTGGTCGAGCCGTCGGAGACGCGTACGCCGGTGCCGGCGGCCGCGACCTGCATGATGGCCTTCGCGTGGTCGGCGGCCGGGTGGTCGCTCGACTGGTAGGCGGCGGAGACGCCGACGCAGGCGCTGTAGTCGAAGGTGCCGTAGTGCAGGCCGGTCGCGCGGCCCTTGGACGCCTCGATCATCCGGGCGACCGTGGCGGTGCCGTCGGAGGCGACGATGGACTGGCTGGTCTCGATCTGGATCTCGAAGCCGATCCGGCCCGGGCGCAGGCCGCGGGCGGTCTCGAAGGCCTCCAGCAGCTTGACGAAGGCGCTGACCTGCTCGGCGTAGGTGACCTTGGGCAGGGTCAGGACGAGGCCCTCCGGGAGGCCGCCGTGCTCCAGCAGGCCGGAGAGGAAGATGTCGGTGGTGCGGATGCCGCGGTCGCGGACGTTGGACTCCATGCACTTCATGCGGATGCCCATGTAGGGGGCGTTCGTGCCGTTGGAGAAGGCCTCGGAGACGAGGCGGGCGGCGCGGGCCGCGGCCTGGTCCTCCTCCTCGTCGGAGCGGACGCCGAAGCCGTCCTCGAAGTCGACGCGGAGGTCCTCGACCGGCTCGGAGGCGAGCTTGGCGCGGACGCGGTCGTAGACCGGTACGGCCAGCTCGTCGGAGATGCCCAGTACCTTGGCGAAGGTGGCGGCGTCCGGGGCGTGCTCATCGAGCGCAGCCAGGGCCTGGTCGCCCCAGGAGCGGATGGTGTCCGCGGCGAACACGTCGCCGGGTACGTAGACCGTGTGGATGGGCTGCCGGGTGCCGGGGTCGCCCGGGTAGTGGCGCGCGAGTTCCGCGTCCACCGGGGCGAGGGAGGCGCTGATGCCCTCGCTGACCGCGCCTGCGAGGCTCGTCGCCACCTTCTCCTGCTGACCCATCGTGCACTCTCCTCTTTTCCGCTTCACGGAAGCTTAGATCCGCATAGCAGAATTTAGTCACGGGGTTCCGCTCAGTCAATGGTCCCCCGGCCGTCCCGGGGAAACGACTCGGGGCCGTGCGGTGAGAATCACCACACGGCCCCGGAGACGGAGAGATACGCAGGTCAGGGACTAGCCCTTGCGCGCCTTGATCTCACCGGTCAGCTGCGGGACGACCGTGAAGAGGTCGCCGACCACTCCGTAGTCGACCAGGTCGAAGATCGGGGCCTCGGCGTCCTTGTTGATGGCCACGATGGTCTTCGAGGTCTGCATGCCGGCCCGGTGCTGGATCGCGCCCGAGATGCCGGAGGCGATGTACAGCTGCGGGGAGACCGACTTGCCGGTCTGGCCGACCTGGTTGGAGTGCGGGTACCAGCCGGCGTCCACGGCGGCACGCGAGGCGCCGACGGCCGCACCGAGGGAGTCCGCGAGGTCCTCGATGATGTGGAAGTTCTCGGCGCCGTTGACGCCGCGGCCGCCGGAGACCACGATCGCGGCCTCGGTCAGCTCGGGGCGGCCGGTCGACTCGCGCGGGGTGCGGCCGGTGACCTTGGTGCCGGTGGCCAGGGCGCCGAAGGTGACGGCGAGCGCCTCGACGGCGCCGGCGGCCGGAGCGGCCTCGACCGGGGCCGAGTTCGGCTTCACGGTGATGACCGGGGTGCCCTTGGAGACGCGGGACTTGGTGGTGAAGGACGCGGCGAAGGCGGACTGCGTCGCGACCGGGCCCTCGTCACCCGCCTCCAGATCGATGGCGTCGGTGATGATGCCGGAGCCGATGCGGACCGCGAGGCGGGCGGCGATCTCCTTGCCCTCGGCGGAGGACGGGACGAGCACGGCGGCCGGGGAAACGGCCTCGTAGGCGGCCTGGAGCGCGTCCACCTTCGGTACCACGAGGTACTCGGTGAACTCGGGGGCGTCGGCGGTGAGGACCTTGACCGCGCCGTGCTCGGCGAGCACCGCGGCGGTGGCGTCGGCACCGGCGCCCAGGGCGACGGCGACGGGCTCGCCGATGCGGCGGGCCAGCGTCAGCAGCTCGAGGGTGGGCTTGCGGACGGCGCCGTCCACGTGGTCGACGTAGACGAGAACTTCAGCCATGGGACTGCTCTCCTGCTATTGCGAAGTGTCTGGGGGCTATGGAGGGGTTGGCCGAGGTTCTTAGATGAACTTCTGGCCGGCCAGGAACTCGGCCAGCTGCTTGCCGCCCTCGCCCTCGTCCTTGACGATCGTGCCGGCGGTGCGCGCCGGGCGCTGCGCCGCGGAGTCGACCTTGGTCCAGGAGCCTTCCAGACCGACCTCGTCGGCCTCGATCTCCAGCTCCTCCAGGTCCCAGGACTCCACCGGCTTCTTCTTGGCGGCCATGATGCCCTTGAAGGACGGGTAGCGGGCCTCGCCCGACTGGTCCGTCACCGAGACGAGCGCGGGGAGGGAGGCCTCCAGCTGCTCGCTCGCGGTGTCGCCGTCGCGACGGCCCGTGACGGTGCCGTCCTCGACCTTGACCTCGGAGAGCAGGGTGACCTGCGGGACGCCCAGGCGCTCGGCCAGGATCGCCGGGAGCACGCCCATCGTGCCGTCGGTCGAGGCCATGCCGGTGATGACCAGGTCGTAACCGGCCTTCTCGATCGCCTTGGCGAGCACCAGCGAGGTGCCCATGACGTCGGTGCCGTGCAGGTCGTCGTCCTCGACGTGGATGGCCTTGTCGGCGCCCATCGACAGCGCCTTGCGCAGCGCGTCCTTGGCGTCCTCGGGACCCACCGTCAGGACGGTGATCTCCGCGTCGTCGGCCTCGTCGGCGATCTGCAGCGCCTGCTCGACGGCGTACTCGTCGAGCTCCGACAGCAGACCGTCGACGTCGTCACGGTTGACGGTCAAGTCCTCGGTGAACTGCCGGTCGCCGGTGGCGTCGGGCACGTACTTCACACAGACAACGATCCTCAGGCTCACGCCGGCTCTCCTACCGCATCGTCTTTTCTGATACCGCCTTGTGCAGGCAGCATAGGCGCCTTGTCGGGCGGATCCCGGTCGGGGCGGCCCGCGCTCCGAAGGGAATGTTACTCGTCAGTACACCGTGGGTCCCGCGAAGGCGCAAGCTCGGCGAACTGTGATCTGCCCAACGCCGCCCGACCCGCCCCAACAGGGACGATTCAGTCGCGCAACGCGTTGAAGCGACCTTGGTGGTACAGCAGGGGCCGGCCCTCTCCGGCCGGATCCCCCGCAACCGCCTCAGCGATGATCACACGATGCTCGCCGGCGGGCACCCTCGCCACCACCCTGCACACCAGCCACGCGAGCACGTCGTCGAGTACGGGGACCCCGTGCGGCCCCGTGTTCCAGCCGGTGGCCGCGCCGAAGCGGTCCGCCCCGCTCCGGGCGAAGAGGCCCGCGAGCTCCCGCTGGTGCTCGCCGAGTATGTGGACTCCGAGGTGGTCGCTGTCGCGCACCGCGGGCCAGCTGGAGGAACCGGTGCCGATGGTGAAGGACAGCAACGGCGGGTCCGCGGAGACGGAGTTGAGCGAAGTGGCCGTGAAGCCCGCCGGGCGTCCGCAGTTCTCCGCGGTGATCACCGCGACCCCGGCGGCGTGCCGTCGGAACACGGAGCGCAGGAGGTCGGGCGAGGCGGGGTGGCCGGCGGACTGGAGGGACGAGGTCGTCGGGGCCGCAGGAGCGGTCATCGGGGTACTTCCTTCTGCCGCGGAGCACGCGGGCGCTGTCGGGGATCGGGGATCGGGACGTTCAGCGACCCTGACAGCGCGCGCTCGCGTAGCGGACGAGATCCACATGGGCCCGTCCGTAGAGCAGGAGTTCAAACGGCATACGGCCAGCGTGGCGATCTCCCGTGTACACAGTCAAGCGGGATCCGTCAGATGTCAGGCGCGTCACGCCGCGTGCGGGCCCGCGGAACGGCGCGTGCACCGGCGCTCGCTTCATACGGCGGCGCCCAGCGCCGCGATCACGTCCGCCTTGCGCGGCATCCCGGCCGCCCGCCGCACGATCCGGCCCGCCGCGTCCAGGACGAGCACCGTCGGGGTCTTCTCGATCCCCAGGGCGCGCACCAGATCGAGCCGGTCCTCGGCGTCGATCTCGATGTGCGCGACCCCCTCGACCATCCCCGCGACCTCGGCGAGGATCCGCCGGGTGGCCCGGCAGGGCTGGCAGAAGGCGCTGGAGAACTGCACCAGGCTGGCCCGCTCCCCGGGCTCCGCGCCCAGCTCCGCGGCGCCCAGCGGGCCCCGGCCGCCGCCCCCGCCGCCGCGGCGCCCCTCGTCCTGCCCGTGCACCCGCGCTCCCCTCGCCGTCTTCGCTTACGCACCCCATGCTCGTACGCTCGTACCCTGATCGCAGCACCCTGCGGAGGAACCGCATTCCCGGCGTGACGAGAATCTCGCCGGGCGCGGTCGTCTGGGCTGGCCAGCAGCCCGCGTTTGGGGCACGATCCCCCATGGGTCGCGTACCTACGCTTCCGTAACTTCCGGCCGGGAGCACCTCCCCAGGCAGAAAGCGGGGTCTCCCCACCATGGCTGAGCTCGTCTACCCTCCCGTGATCGGCGCCGCGCACGGGCTGTTCCGCGCGCTGGACATCCGTATCGACATGAAGGGCACCGAGAACATCCCCCGCAAGGGCGGGGCGGTCCTGGTGTCGAACCACATCGGCTACCTCGACTTCATCTTCGCCGGGCTGACCGCGCGGCCGCAGAAGCGCCTGGTGCGCTTCATGGCGAAGGAGTCGGTTTTCCGGCACAAGGTCTCCGGTCCCCTGATGCGCGCGATGAAGCACATCCCGGTGGACCGCAAGCAGGGTGAGACGGCCTACCAGCACGCCCTGGACTCGCTGCGGGCCGGTGAGATCATCGGGGTGTTCCCCGAGGCGACGATCTCCCAGTCCTTCACCCTCAAGAGCTTCAAGTCGGGTGCGGCGCGCATGGCCCAGGAGGCCGGGGTCCCGCTGATCCCGGTGGCGCTGTGGGGCACCCAGCGGCTGTGGACCAAGGGCCGGCCCAAGAACCTGAAGCGCAGTCACATCCCGGTGACGATGCGGGTGGGCGAGCCGATCGAGGCGCCCACGGACCAGTACGCCGGGGCCATCACCCGCCGTCTGCGCGAGCGCGTGCAGGAGCTGCTCGACGCGGCGCAGCGCGCCTACCCCGACAAGCCCAAGGACGCCTCCGACTCCTGGTGGCTGCCGGCCCACCTGGGCGGCACCGCTCCGACCGCGGCCCAGGCCAAGGAAGCCGGCTGACGCCGGACCCGTCACGCGGCCCCGCCCCCGTCCGAGGGGCGGGGCCGCGCTTGCGCGCACCGGTCAGTTGGGGTTCTCGGCGTGGGTCAGGGTCTCCCACGCCTCGAAGTGGTTCTCGGTGCCGGCCGGGCGCCGGCCCTCGGTGAGCCTGCGGGTGTTCTCCATGGTGACGCCGAGCCGGGTGTGCAGGGCGTTGTAGCCGACCTCGGTGGCCGGGCCGAGGCCCTTGGTCAGGCTGCCGCCGCAGAGCCAGGACGGCGCGGCCGCGCCGAGTTCGTACGTGGCGTGGAAGCCCAGCGCGTGCCGGAAGCGGTCCTTGAACTGCGGGTACAGGTCGCGGCCCTGGATCCGCGAGGTCTCGGCGACGTGCATGGCGGCCGCGATGCCCATGCCGGTGTGCCCGAAGTCCCGGCAGGTCTCCTGGGCGAGGCCGTCCACGAAGGTGGTCTGGTCGTGCCAGTAGCCGATCAGTTCGCCGCGGGTGTCGATGCTCGACCGGGGCGGGTAGACGGGCTGCGCTCCGTCGGAGGCCAGGTAGAAGTAGGCGGGGACGCGGCCGAGGTAGATGCCCATCGCCTTGTCGTAGCTCGCCCGGTCGTCGAGGTGGACCGAGATCCCGACGGCCGCGTCCATCATGATCAGTTCCCAGTTGCCGTTGTTGTTCGGCTTCCCGTTGATCACCTCGGGCAGGTAGACCTCGCGCAGCATGGCCGCGAAGTGCCCCTGGTTCGGCCAGCCGCCGGTGTACGTGTGCTTGACGATCTCGGCGGCGCGCGGCCAGGTCGAGCCGGCCCAGCCGCTCTGCAGGGGTGCGTTGCTGTTGGTGTGGTCCTTGATCACCCCGGACCAGGCGTCCATCAGCTCGACCGACTTCTTCGCGTACTTCGCGTCCCGGGTGACGTACCAGGCGAGCGCGTGGGTGTAAGCGGCTATGGCGTCCTCGCGCTCTTCGGTGCAGCCGTTGTTCGGGTTCGAGTACGAGCCGCACTCGACGACCGCGCGCGGCTTGGGCGTGCGGCTCAGCGAGCCGTACTTGCTCGCGAGCATGGCGTCGAACGCCTGCTTCCAGGGCTGCTGTCCCGCCTGCACCCTGGCCCGTACGAAGTCCAGCTGTGCGCGGCTGTTGAGCACTCCGGGGTGGGCGAACTGCGCGGGGGCGGCGAGGGCGGAGGGAGCGGTGGGGGCCGCGGGCGCCGCGCCGGTGGGGGTGGCGGGGACCACCGCCGCCACCAAGCCGAGGGCCAGGGCGGCGATCCCGGCGGGGAGTCCGAAACGCATGGGGGGCCTTCCGGTCGGAGGGGGTTCCGGTGGCCTGAAGATACTCATGCTCATGCCAAGCTGACAACGATGTCTGACAAGAAAGTTTCCTGTCGCACCCGGCCGCCCCCGCCCGTCAGGCTTCGCGCTTGCGGCGCCGGTGCGCCGCGACCCGCGAGCGGCCGGCGCACGTGGTCGAGCAGTAGCGGCGCACGCTGCCCGGCCCGGTGGCGAGGAAGAACCGGCCGCAACCCTCGGCGGCGCAGGCCCCCCACGCGATCCGGCCGTACTCGGTGAGCAGTTGGGCGAGCGCGAGGGCGCCCGAGGCCAGGAACCAGTCGCCCCAGCCCGCCTCCTCGCCGCGGTCCACGTGCAGGTGCCAGGGATGCCCGTCGTGCCGGGTCAGCCGGGGCCGGGTGGCGCACTCCTCCAGCAGTGCGTTGAGGGCCCCGGCGGCCAGGTCCTCGTCGCGCTCGCGCAGGACGCCGGCCATCCGCCGGGCGGCGGCCCGCAGTTCGGCGGCGCCCGCCTCCGGGAACGCCTCCCCGGTGAGGTCCGCCGGGCGCTCTCCGTGCCCGGCGAGCAGCTCCGCGAGCGCCGTGCGCGGGAGTTCGGGGTCCGCGCGGACCGCCTCGGCGAGGTCGATCAGCCGCCGGGCCGCCGAGAAGCCCTCTCGCGGGTCCGCCATGCCCGGATCCTTTCCCCGTACACCCGAATGACGTAACGTCTTGGCCTGTTATCACGTTACAGCAGCGGGGAGGGGCCGGGATGAGCGGGTTCGGGCGGTACCTGGCGGCGGCACTCGCCGCGCGGTTCGCCTCCGAGGGCATGGGCATGGCCGTGGTCCTGCTCGCCCTGGAGCGCACCGGGAGCGCCTCGTACGGGGCGTTCGTCCTGACGGCCTGGCTCGCACCACACGTACTGGCGGCTCCGCTCGCGGGCGCCGCCGCGGGCCGCACCGCCCGGCCGCGGCTCTTCCACGTCGGCACCCTGGCGGGGTTCACGGCCGCCGTGGTGGCGCTGTCCCTCCTGCTGGGCCGGGCCCCGCTCCCGCTGGTTCTGGCGGTGGCGGCGCTCGGCGGCAGCTGCGGGCCGATGGTGACGGGCGGGCTGTCGAGCCTGGTCACCGGGCTGGTCCCGGCGGGCGCCGGGCGCGACCGCGCCTACGGCTGGGACGCCTCCACCTACAACGCGGCCTCGGTGACCGCGCCGGCGGCGGTCAGCCTGGTCACGGCGCTGGGCTCGGCGGCTCCGGCCATGGCGGTGCTGGCGGTGTCCGGCGCGCTGGCGGCCGCGCTCGCCGCGACCCTCCCGTACGGGGGCCCGGGTGCGGGCGCGCCCCAGGAGGGGCCCCGGGCCGGGCTGGGCGCCGGGCTCGCCGCCCTGTGGCGGGTCAGGGAACTGCGGGCCGTCACCTCGGCGACGACCCTGGCGTTCGTGGGCATCGGCTCGCTCACCACCACCTCGGTCCTGCTGGCCACCGGGCTCGGCAGCCCGGGCGCCGGGGGCGTGCTGATGACGGCCTTCGCGCTGGGCGCCCTGGCGGGCTCGCTGACGCTGGGCCGGATGACGGCCGTGGAGCCGGGCCGGCTGGTGCGGTGGGCGCTGGCCGGGACCGGGGCGGCGCTGGCCGCCGCCGCGTTCGCACCCTCCCTGGCCGTCACGGTGGCGCTGTTCGCGGTGGCCGGGGTGTGCGACGGGCCGTTGCTCACGGCGACCCTGCGGATCCGCTCGGAGCACGCCCCCGACGCGGTCCGGACGCAGGTGTTCACCCTGGGCGCGGGACTCAAGGTGACGGCGGCGTCGGCCGGGGCGGCCCTGGTGGGCCTCGCGGCCGACGCGCCCGCGTGGACGCTGCTGACCGGGATCGCCGGTCTCCAGCTCGCGGCGGCCGTGCTGCACGCACTGACGGGGGCCGGGAAGCCCGCTCAGGCGGCGCCGGTCACAGACCGGCCGGCAGGTTCTCCCACAACTGCGGCCGGTCGGCGGAGCCCTGGAGCGCCTTGAGCACGGCCGGGTGCGGGGCGGCGTACAGCACGGGGTAGTCGACCTCGCCGAGCTCCGGCCGTACGGGGAAGGCGAGTTGCTCCGTGTCGAGGCTGAACCGGGCGTCCACACCGGGCTTGTTGCCCCGGGGGTCGACCCGGGACCAGCTCCCGGCGCCGGGCAGCCGGAGCGCGACGAGGCCGTGGACCACCGGGTTCGACCCGTCGTCTTCGGCGAGGAGCTGGTAGCACAGGGCGGCCGGGACGCCCTGGGCCCGGAGCAGGGCGGCGAGGGCGTGCGCTTTGGCGTAGCAGATGCCGTTGCGGGTGGCCAGGACGTCGGAGGCGCGCCAGGAGACGCGCGGGTCGCCGGAGTCGGCGGAGTGCGGGACGGCGTCGCGGACGAACGCGAAGACGGCTTCGGCGTAGGCGTACGGGTCGCCGTCCGTGACGGTCCAGAAGGCGTCGGCGGTCTCATGCACCAGCGGGTGCTCGTGATCTATGGCTTCGTCGGCCGCCAGATAGGCGGCGAGGTCGGGCTGCTCCTGGATCAGTTCCATGATCCAGGAGCATACCTATGCGACCTTCCGCACAACTATCGATTTATCCGGGGTGGAACAGGGGCGGGGCGGACCGCCGGACTCAGCGCGCCAGCTCTTCCTTCAGCGCCTGGAGGAAGCCGTCGACGTCCTCTTCCTGGGTGTCGAAGCCGCACATCCAGCGGACATCGCCCGCGGCCTCGTCCCAGAAGTAGAAGCGGTAGCGCTCCTGAAGCCGCCGCGTGACCTCGTGCGGCAGCCGCGCGAACACCGCGTTCGCCTGCACCGGGTAGAGGATCTCCACGCCGTCCGTCTCGCGCACGCCCGCGGCGAGCCGCTGCGCCATCGCGTTGGCGTGGCGGGCGTTGCGCAGCCACAGGTCCTTGGCGAGCAGCGCCTCCAGCTGGACCGAGACGAACCGCATCTTGGACGCGAGCTGCATCGACATCTTGCGGATGTGCTTCATCTGCCGGACCGCGTCCGGGTTGAGCACCACCACGGCCTCGCCGAACATCATGCCGTTCTTGGTGCCGCCGTACGACAGCACGTCCACGCCGGCCGTGTTCGTGAAGGTGCGCATCGGCACGTCGAGCGAGGCCGCGGCGTTGGCTATCCGGGCGCCGTCGAGGTGCACCTTCATGCCCAGGCCGTGTGCGTGCTCGCAGATCGCCCTGATCTCGTCCGGGGTGTAGACCGTGCCGAGCTCGGTGTTCTGGGTGATCGAGACGACCTGGGGCATCGCCCGGTGCTCGTCCTCGAAGCCCCAGGCCTCCTGGTCGATCAGCTCGGGGGTGAGCTTGCCGTCCGGGGTGGGGACGGCGAGCAGCTTGATGCCCGCCATCCGCTCCGGCGCGCCGCCCTCGTCCACGTTGATGTGGGCGCTCTTGGCGCAGATCACGGCGCCCCACCGGTCGGTCATGGCCTGCAGGGCGACGACGTTGGCGCCCGTGCCGTTGAAGACCGGGAAGGCCTGCGCGTACGGCCCGAAGTGGCTGCGGAAGATCTTCTGCAGGTGTTCGGTGTACTCGTCCTCGCCGTACGAGACCTGGTGGCCGCCGTTCGCCAGCGCGACGGCGGCCAGGACCTCGGGGTGCACCCCCGCGTAGTTGTCGCTTGCGAAACCGCGGACCGCCGGGTCGTGATGGCGCCGGGCGTCGGTCTTGCCGGCATCGGTTCTCACGGTTGCGGAGTGAGCCACAGACGCTGTCCGTTCACATCGATGGCGGGTCGGTCCCAGACGCCGGCGATGGCCTCGGCCAGCTCCTTGACGTCGGTGAAGCCCGCGAACTTCGCATTGGGACGCTCGGCGCGCATCGCGTCGTGCACCAGTGCCTTGATGACCAGGATCGCAGCCGCCGCGCCGGGGCCGTCGTCGCCCCCCACCTTGCGGAAGGAATCCGCGAGGGCCAGGGTCCAGGCCTCGGCGGCCGCCTTGCCCGCGTTGTACGCGGCGTTGTTGGCGACCGGCTTGTGCGCGCCGGACTGGCTGACCAGGACGTACCGGCCGCGGTCGCTGCGCAGCAGTCCGTCGTGGAAGGCGAGCGAGGTGTGCTGGACCGTGCGGATGAGGAGCTTCTCCAGGAAGGCCCAGTCCGCGAGGTCGACATCGGTGAACGTCTTGCTGCCGCGCCAGCCGCCGACGAGGTGGACCAGCCCGTCGATCCGGCCGAACTCCTTCTCGGTCTGCTCGGCCCACGCCTGGGTGGCGGCCAGGTCGAGCAGGTCCACGGTGTCACCGGTGATGGTGGCGCCGCCGTGGGCGTAGCGGGCGGCGTCCACCGCTTCGGCGAGCCGCGCCGGATCGGCGTCGGACGCGACGACCACGGCGCCCGCCTCGGCGAGGCGGAGCAGCGTGGCGCGGCCGGCGGGGCCACCGGCCCCGGCCACCGCCACTACCGCTCCGTGCAGCTTTCCGTTGCCGTTCCCGGAGCCGTTCATCTGTACAGCCTCCTGTGGGCGGTCGCTCACGCGGCGACTCGCTCGGCCTGCTCGGCATTGAGGGCGGTGATGCCCTTGGTGGAGGCGATCACACCCTTGAGCTTCTTGGCGAGCGCCTCATAGAACATGCTGAGCGGAAACTCGTCAGGAAGCACGTCGTCCACGAGCTTGCGCGGAGGCTGCGTCATGTCGAGGGCGTCGGGGCCCTTGGCCCACTTGGAGCCCGGGTGCGGGGCGAGGTACGTCGAGACCAGCTCGTAGGCCTTGAACCAGTGGACCAGCTTCGGGCGGTCGATGCCGGCCCGGTAGAGGTCCTCGATCTCGGCGCACAGCTGGTTGGTGACCTGCGGGGCGCGCATCCAGTCGATCTTCAGCTTGTTGTCCGTCCAGCGCACGACGTCGTGCTTGTGGAGGTACGCGAAGAGCAGCTGGCCGCCGAGACCGTCGTAGTTGCGGGTGCGGTCGCCGGAGACGGGGAAGCGGAACATCCGGTCGAACAGGACGGCGTACTGGACGTCGCGGCCGTGCTCGTTGCCCTCGGACTCCAGCTTCACGGCCTCCTTGAAGGCGGTGAGGTCGCAGCGCAGCTCTTCCAGGCCGTACATCCAGAACGGCTGGCGCTGCTTGATCATGAAGGGGTCGAAGGGCAGGTCGCCGTGGCTGTGGGTGCGGTCGTGGACCATGTCCCACAGGACGAAGGCCTTCTCGCAGCGCTCCTGGTCCCCGACCATGGCGGCGATGTCCTCGGGCAGTTCGATGCCCAGGATGTCGACCGCGGCCTCGGTGACCTTGCGATACCGGGCGGCCTCGCGGTCGCAGAAGATGCCGCCCCAGGTGAAGCGCTCGGGGGCCTCGCGCACGGCGATGGTCTCCGGGAAGAGCACGGCGGAGTTGGTGTCGTAGCCCGGGGTGAAGTCCTCGAAGGTGATGCCGAGGAAGAGCGGGTTGTCGTACCGGGTGCGCTCGAGCTCGGCGAGCCACTCGGGCCACACCATGCGCAGGACGACGGCCTCCAGGTTGCGGTCCGGGTTGCCGTTCTGCGTGTACATGGGGAAGACCACGAGGTGCTGGAGCCCGTCGGTGCGCTCGGCGGCCGGCTGGAAGGCCAGCAGCGAGTCGAGGAAGTCGGGCACCAGGAAGCCGTCTGCGGCCCACTTGCGCAGGTCCGCGACGAGCGCGCGGTGGTACGCCGTGGCGTGCGGGAGCAGCGGCGAGAGCGCCTCGACGCCCTCGATCACGCACTCGACCGCGGCCGCGGCCTCGGAGCGGGTGGGGGCCTCGGCGGCCTCGAAGTCGATGGAGCCGTCCTTGGCCTGCCAGGGGCGGATCTCCTCCACGGCGGCCTTGAGCGCGGGCCACGCGGGGTGGTCGACCACCCGCGTCCCGGCGGCTATCACGGCACCGCGGGCACCCGGCACAAGAGTTTCCGTCATGTCACTTCCTCCACAGGAGAACCTCACGTCAAGGCAGCGTAAACGGCGCAGGCTCTCCCGTTCAAGAGGGATCTCGGGAAATTATCCTGTGATACCCCCCGCTTCACCGGAAGTCTTCCCGTTCTTCAGCGTGGAACTGATGGCTCCGCCCAGTCGCGCCATGGCTTCCCGGGCCTGCGGCAGTACGCCGGCCAGGGCCAGGAACCCGTGGAACATCCCGGGATGCTCGTCCAGAACGGAGGGGACCGCGCACTCGGCCAGCCGGTGGTGGTAGGCCCGTCCCTCGTCCCGCAGCGGATCGCACCCGGCGACGACCAGGTGCGCGGGCGGCAGTCCGGTGAGGTCAGCGCGCAGCGGGGAGGCCAGCGGGTGCCCGCCGTCGCCGCCCGGGCCCAGGTACTGCTCCCAGAACCAGCGCAGGTGCGCGGCGGTCAGGAAGCAGCCCTCGGCGTAGGTCCGGTACGACGCGGAGTCCTGGGCGGCGTCGAGCACGGGATAGACCAGCGCCTGGAGGGCGACGGCCGGGCCGCCGTACTGCCGGCGGTCCCGGGCCATCAGCAGCGCGGCGACGGCGAGGTTGCCGCCGGCGCTGTCCCCCGCGACGACCAGGGCCCCGGGATCCCCGCCCAGTTCGGCCAGGTGCCCGCCGGCCCAGCACAGGGCGGCGTGGGCGTCCTCGGCGGCGGCCGGGAAGCGGTGCTCGGGGGCCCGCCGGTAGTCCACGGAGACCACGGCCGCGCCGGCCGCCCGGCAGAGGGTGCGGGCGGTGGTGTCGTGGGTGTCCAGGTCGCACAGGACGAAGCCGCCGCCGTGCAGGAAGACCACGGTGGGGCGCGGCCCGGGCCATTCGCCGGGGTCGGGCAGATAGACCCGTACCGCGACCGGCGGGGCTCCGGGCGGGCCGGGGACCGTGCGGTCCTCGACGGCTCCGACGCGCGGCGGGTCGGCCGGGGGGCGGGGCGCGGCCGCCAGGATGCGGCGGGCCTCGCGGGCGTCGGTGACCGTCCCGCCGAGGTCGGGGAAGCCGGCGCCGAGCGCGTCGAGGTAGGGCCGGGCAGCGGGGTCGGGGCCGCCGTCCGCACCGGGCCCGGGGGCGGTCACCGCCGGCCCCGGAAGTGGGGGATGACCTTCTCGCCCCACTGGCGCAGGGTCTCCAGGCAGGCCTCCTGCTCCACGGTGCCCATCTGGATCAGGCACATGATCTCGTCCGCGCCCGCGTCCCTGAGCCGTTCCACGTACGCGATGGCGTCGTCGGCGCTGCCGTAGGCGTGGTCGGCGTTGAAGGTGGCGGTGGAGGTGGGGCGCACCGGGATGTCCAGCTCGTGCAGCCGGGCCACCACCTGCTCGGCCGCCTCGCGCATCCGCGCGGCCTCGTCGGCCCCCGCCACGACGGCCTCGTCGGGGATGCCCGCGCCGCCGTACCAGTGGCCGATGGACTGGGCGAAGAACCGCTGGCCGCGGATGCCGATCCGGCGCGCCTCCTCCCGGTCGTCGAGCACGATGGTCGGGCACAGCACCGAGAAGTGGTCGTTGACGGCGGTGGACACGAACCGGCTCCCGTCCCGCGCGGCGACCGCCGCGTCGTAGACGGCGCGCATCCCCGCGATCGACTCGGGTCCGGCGAAGCCCATCACCAGCGCTCCGATCCCCAGCTCGGCGGCCTGCACCAGGGTCTCGCCCCGGCTGCAGGCGAGGAACAGCGGCGGATGCGGGGTCTGCGCGGGCCTGGGCAGGATCGGGTGCGGGTCGATGTCGATCAGCGGGCCGTGGTACTCCAGCTCCTCCTCCTGCCAGGCCCTGCCGATGATCCGCAGGGCCTCCTCCACCTCCGCGGTGGTGCGCTCCCGGTCCACCCCGCACAGCGAGGTCTCCTGCTCGGTGCCCCCGCGCCCGGCCCCGAGGTCGAGCCGGCCGCCCGAGAGCAGGTCGAGCATCGCCGCCCGTTCGGCCACCCGGACCGGGTGGTTGAAGTTGAAGGGCATGCACACGACTCCGTGCCCGATGCGGATGGTGCTGGTCCTGGCCGCGACCCAGGTCAGGAAGATCTCAGGCGCAAACATGCCATTGCGCATACATAGTTGGGTACGCTGAGCCATGCCAGTTGACCCGGATTACCTGCACGTCCTCTACCAAGGCCCCTTCCACGCCTACCTCTACGGACGCGCCAGCCGCGACCCCAAGAAGAGGGGCAGCAGCGTCAACGCCCAGCTGAAAGAAGGCCGGGCCCTGTGCGCCCGGCTCGGCTGGCCCGTCGTCGAGGAGTTCAAGGACGTCGACGTCTCCGCCTCCCGCCACGCCAAGACGTCCCGCGACGACTTCGAGGCCATGCTCGAAGGGATCCGCGCCGGCTGCTGCCGCATCGTCGTCGCCTTCGAGGCCTCTCGCTACTACCGCGACTTGGAGGCCTACACCCGCCTACGCAAGGCCTGCCACGACGCCGGCGTCCTGCTCTACTACAAGGGCCAGGTCTACGACCTGAGCAAGTCAGCGGACCGCAAGGCCACCGCGATGGATGCCGTGCAGGCCGAGAGCGAGGCCGACGACATCCGCGACCGGAACCTCAGGACCGCCCGCCAGACCGCCGACGCGGGTAAGCCATGGGGGCAGGCGCCCGACGGCTACAAGCGGCGGTACGACCCGGAAACCGGTGCGTTGGCCGAGCAGTTCGAGCATCCCGACCAGGGGCCGCTCGTACGCCGTATCTGGGAGGAGGCCGAGTCCGGGAAGAGCCTGCGCTCGATCGCCCGCGACTTGAATGCGGGTGGCCATCGCACCCAGAAGGGCAAGGAGTGGCAGGTCTGGCATGTCCGCACCATCCTGGTCAATCCCCAGTACATGGGCCGCCGCAAGTACCAGGGCAAGGACTTCAAGGAGGGGACGTGGCCGGCGCTAGTGACGCCGGAGCGCTTCGAGGCAGTGCAGGCGATCCTCGCGATGGAGGGTCGTGCGTGGGCTACCGACCTGGCGCCGCGGCATCTGCTGTCGGGCATCGGCTTGTGCGGTGAGCATCCGGAGTTGCAAGCGACGAACTCTGAGCCGGTGCTGCGGGGGTATGTCAACCGGGCCTATCCGTCGATGAAGTGCTCCCTGCGGGCGCACACCACGATCAACGAGGCGAAGCTGACGGCCTACGTCGAGGAAGCCGTGCTCGCCTATCTGGCCTCGCCTCACACCCGGGAGGTGTTCCAGGCCCAGGCGGAGGACCGCGACTGGGAGGCAGCACGCGCACGGTTGAAGGCGCTGGAGGAGCAGCTGGAGCAAGCTCAGGAGGCTGCCACCACGTTCACCCCTGACGGGCTGCCGATGCTGAGTGTGGCGTCCCTGATGGCGATGGAGTCGCGGCTGACGCCGCTGATCGCGGCGGCACGCAAGGCGGCGCGGCCGCGAGTGGTTCCGCGCGTGCTGGATGACCTGCTGAAGGCGAAGGACCCGTCCGCGCTGTGGTCGGAGTATGACCTGCAACAGCAGCGGGCGGCGATAAGGCTGGTCGTCACCGTCCGCCTGTTCACTGCGTCGCGGAAGGGTGCCCGGTCTATCGAGCCAGGGCGGGTGACTCTGTCGTATGCCGGTCAGCCGGGATTCATGGGCGACCGGCGCCGCGGTCACGCGCTGCCTGAGGTGCCGGAGCAGGGTCGGCTGGGTGGGCTGTAGCGCGCTCGCGGATGGGGCTGGCGGGGTTGGGGAAGGGGACTACCTGCCCCGCTGGCTGGGTGTCGCCGAGGGGGGCGTCGAGGATACCGCGGCGGCCGTGGTCGACTCCGACGAGGTAGGACGTGATCTTGAGCGTGGTCCGCTCGTCTTCGAGCTCCTCGTAGAGGCGGACGCGCTCCGCTTGGATCTGCGTCAGGAGGGCGGCGCGTTCGGCTTCGAGGTCGCGCATGCGGCGGGCGTGCTCTTGCATCTGGGCGCCCTGCGCGGCGACGTACCGGTTGCGCTCGTCGGCAGCGTTGCGGCGGTCCTCGGCGAGGGCGGCGCGCTCCGCGCTCGTGTCGGTGGTCCAGAGTCGGACCTTCGCAAGGATGAGCAGGGCGGCGGCGGCGAGGCCCGCGAGGCCTCCGCCGACTGAGGAGGCGAGATGATCGTCCACGATGCCGTAGGCGACGACGCCGGCTGCGAAGAGCATCGTGAGAGCAGCCGCCAGGGCTCCGATTTTGGCTCGTGTTGCCGTGTTGTCCATCCGTACCCCCGCCTATCCCTGGGCTGCTACACCCCCGCCGTCGTCGGCGCCGCGGTCGGCGTCCCGAACTCGCCGTTGCCGCTCAACCGCCGCGCGGAGCATCTCGCGCGCGACGGGATCGGATAGACCAAGGGCATTTGCCGCTTCGTCGAGGGTGATTGAATCCGAGCCTACCCGTGATGGCTGGTTTTGTACCTGGGTTGAAAGAGACTCAGGTGAAACGATTCCTGCCTCGACGAGCAGGTCACGCACATCGAGGTCCACGGCCGCGGCAAGCGGTTCGAAGAACCGTGGATCGGGCATGGCGTCTCCCCGTAGGACGCGGCCCATACTGCTCTCGGAGAGGCCGGCGGCGCGCGCGAGCGCGGCTTTGCCTCCGTGGCTATCCAGGTCGTACCTGCCCGTGGCTCGGGCGGCGTCGGCGATGAGCCTGCCGAACCGCCGTCGCACCTTCTCATCGACACTCCGCATGCCTGCAAGGTATCTGCCCAGGTAGGAAGATGCAGCACCCTTGCTAGCAAGCAAGGGTCGCGTTTCGGCAGGTAGAAGCATTAGAGCAGCTCGCACCGGCGCTCGAACGAGTGTTCTCCACGAAATCATTACCTTTCTAGCTGGCAACCTTGCTTGCTAGACAGGGTGTTTTGGTCGTAGAGTCTGCCTACCAAGGCAGAACAGCCTCGGTAGGCAGAACCAAGGGGGTGACCTATGTACCGGCTTCACCTGGAACGACTGCGGGACGCCGCCCAACGACGCGGCGACACCACCCAGTACGCCATCGCGAAGCGCACGGGCCTCACCGAAGGCCACGTCTCCAAGCTCCTCAACCACAGGTCCAAGCCGCTCGTCGAGACCCTGCTGGTCCTCAAGCACACGTACGGCGGGACGGTCGACGACTTCATCGAAGAGGTCGCCGCGTGACGCCGGCCGAGCGCCTCGCGCTCCTCGGACCCGACGTCATCGCCCGCATCCGCGCCGAGGCCGCCGCGGCCCCGCCGCCGAGCCCCGAACTGATCGCCGCCCTCCGCCGGATCCTCACCCGGCCGGCCAACCCGGCGCCCGCCGCTGACACCGAGCAGTCGTCGGCCGCCTGACACAAAGCGGGGCCGCACAGACCGGGCTTGGTCCGTACAGCCCCTCCGGCACACCTCGCACTTTGAGACGAGAGGTACACCGTGATTCCCCAGACTAACCCGACCAACTTGCCGCACGGCTCCCGCCGTACGGTCCTGGTCGCCCTCCCGGTCCGGCCCACTGCGCCGACCACGGTCGAGGGCACTCTGCTCGCCGCCGCCCGGCTCCTTCAGGAGCGTGGTCTGTGGCAGGGCGACTACGTCCCGGACGTCTTCGACCGGGAGATGTGCATTCCCCACTGCCTGCGCCCGATGTCGATCGTGGCCGCGATCCGCTGCGTGGTCTCCGGGAACCCGCACCGCAGCACGCAGCTCGCGGACATGGCGGTCGGCGTCCTCGCGCTGGCCATCGGTGACGGCCCCTTCTACGGCGACCTGTTCAGCCTGGAGGCGCATGTCGACCAGTGGGGCGACGAGCCCGGTCGGACGACGGACGAGGCCGTTGCGTTGCTGGAGCTGGTGGCAACGAGCCCGGCGGAGCGTGTGGCGTGAACACGAAGGCGCTGAACTCGCTCGCGGACTTGATCCTTCGGGCGCAGGAGCAGGACCGGACTCCGATGGGGATCGCGTTCGCGGTCGATGCGGCGGGCCGGCACATGTCCCCGGAGACGGCGGCCGAACTGGCTCGGCTGGCCAAGGACAACGAACGGCTGCAAGCCCGGGTGTCCGAGCTGGAGACCTCTGCCCGCGGCTGTGACGGCGAGGGATGCGTTCTCCCCCACAGTTCGTGGTGCACCCGAGCCCGGGAGTTCGCCGCGCAGCACAGCGGCTGCACCTGCGGCGAGCCGTGGAAGGACACCCCGCAGTCCCACGCTGGGCACTGCTGGCTGCTGAGCCCGCCGTGGGACGAGATGGAGTGGCACCGCAAGCGCGTGGCCGAGCTCCTGGCCCGGGTGGCCGAGTTGGAGTCGGAGCGGCACGTCACGAACGAGGCCCTGTCCGACGCGGCCGAGCAGCTGCGGGAGAACCGGGACCGGATCGCCGAGCTGGAGACCGGGCGGGAGCGCCTCGCCGAGGCCATGCAGCACGGCCAGCACTGGAGGGGTGAGCGTCTGGTTTCAGAGCGAACCCTGACTCAGCGCGAGATCCGAGCCCTGACCGGAATCCCGCTGCGGGTATCGACCGAGGACGAGTACCGCTACTGCGGCGCCGATCTCGGCCGTACCGAGTTTCCCTTCAGCTGCTACCGCCGGGTCGCGCACCAGGGTCCATGCGGCGACCGGCCGGACCCTGAGCCCCTCGCGGGCACCGTCCGCACCGCGACCCGCATGACCGAGGACCCGCACGACTCCCCGCTGCATCACACCTACGCCAAGGGC
Organism: Streptomyces sp. IBSNAI002; assembly: GCF_052244475.1. NCBI lineage: Bacteria > Bacillati > Actinomycetota > Actinomycetes > Kitasatosporales > Streptomycetaceae > Streptomyces > Streptomyces sp. IBSNAI002. The sequence continues at coordinate 1,078,251 of NZ_JBQPXG010000002.1, forward strand.
CGTGACCTCCCGGAGATGCCCCGTGGCTGACCGCGAGATCACCCCGTACGGCTGCCGCCACTGCGGCGACCCCCTCGGCCATCACGGCCACCAGTGGCACTCGGCCGCTGGCATGCACACCTGGGAGGCCCCGACCTCCCGCCAGATCCTCACCCGCATGCGCATCCGCCGCGCCTACCGCCTGGAGGCCCGCCGTGGCTGACCCGACCCGCATCATGATGGACGTCGACCGCGACGGCTGGACCAACGGTCTCCAGCTGAACATCGTCGGGCTCGACGAGAACGACTCCGGCTGGGGCTACCGGCTCGCCGGACCCAAGTACAACGGCTCCAGCCAGAACCTCCTCCGGGTCGAGCTGAAAGAGCGCGACGCCAACGAGATCCGGAAGATGCTCGACAAGGTCTTCCCGGTGGTGTCGGGTGACACGGACGGCGGTGCCGCCGATGTCTGAGCAGCCCCGTCCCGTCCGTGGCCCGCTGTACGTCGAGGCCACCCCGCTCATGGTCACCCTCGACGCCAGCCCGCTGGTCTCGAACAACGTCCACGACCTCCTGACGCTCCTCTCGTCCGACGAGTTCATCGACGCGTTCATGGAGCTCGACACAGCCGACGGGCACGCCGTCGAGGAGCTGCACGCGGCGCTCGTTGAGCGGCTCGCCACGAAGGTCCGCCTCACCGGCAAGGAAGCCGTCCGTATTGGCACCCGGCTCGCCGAGCTGGGCCGGGCGCGGACCGTCCCCGAGCAGCGCGGGAACGCGGCGTGAGCCCGCTGACCCGGGCCGCCGGGATCCACGAGCTGTTCCTCCAGCAGGGCACCCGCCGCCTCACGACCGGCCAGGTGTGGCGGTACTGCCAGGCCCACGGCCTGGCCACCGCCCGCAAAACCGTACGGGACGACCTGGAACGCCTGACCCGGCAAGGGCTGCTGACCCGCCGGGGCCCGGACAACGGGCGTACCTACGAGCTGAACCGGGAGTCCAGCCGATGACCGGCCCAGAGCACTACCGCCAAGCCGAGCAGCTCCTGGCCGAGTCCATGACCGAACTCCGGCCGAACGACGAGGGGCACTGCGAGGCGGACCGGACCATCGCCGCCGCACAAGTCCACGCCACACTCGCCCTCGCCGCGGCCACAGCCCTGATCGACGAGACGCCACGCGGCGATTGCTTCGCGCACTACCGGGAGTGGCAGTCCGTAGCTGGGGCCGGTGGGGCCTCGTGACCGATCCGCGCCTGGCGCGGGACACCGAGCAGGGTCGGTATTACACCGACCCCGCCGGGGGCCCCGACCTCATCTCCGTCACCAATGTCCTCGGCTGCGCCGTCAACAAGAGCTTCGCGCTTGTCCCCTGGGGCGCCGGCCTCGTCGCCGACCGCATCATCGCCGACCCGATCGGCACCGCACGCCGGGCCCGCACCGAGAAGACCACCCTTCGGCGCGAACTCGTCGCCCTGCCCAGCGGCACTGCCGAGCGGGCTGCGAACCTCGGCACCCGCGTCCACGTCCGAGCTGTGCACCTCGTCCTCGGCACGCCGTACCCGGCGGACCCTGAGGTCGAGCCGTACGCGCAGCAGCTGGCTCGGTTCTTCCGACTGTGGCAGGTCGACTTCGACCGCGACATCGAAGCCACCGAGACCACCGTGTTCCACCGGCGGTACGGCTACGCCGGCACCGGCGACCTGTGGCTGTGGCTCCCGACGGGCCGGTTCCGGCGCCGTCAACTGTGGCTGATCGACTACAAGACCAGCGCGAAGAAGCCCGTCACCACCGTGTACGCCGAGCAGCCGATGCAGCTGGCCGCGTTGCGGCACGCACCGGTCGCGCTCCTCGCCGACGACACGGACATCGAGGCACCGCGCGTGCACCGCACCGCGCTTCTCAACCTCCGGCCCCACGGCCACCGGCTGATCGAAGTGCCGTCCGGCCGCCCGGTGTTCCGGGCGTTCCTCGGCGCGGTCCGTACCGCCCGCTACCTGCACGGCGCCCCGAAGCCCTCCGCATACCCGTCGATCCTGCCGCCGTGGGCGCCGGGCTCCGACCGAAAGGCAGCCTGACCATGGGCTCCCGAATCATGACCATGAAGCGGCAGGCCGCCGAGCTCGGTCGCATCCGTACCGGCTACAGCCGCCCGCACCGCGACCCGAACAAGCGGCCCGTCCCCGTCAAGTCGACGACGTTCGTGTTCAGCTCCCACTCCCGCGACTACGTGGCCGCCGCTGCGGAGCTGTGGGGCGGCGAGGTGGAGACGTGGACCCCGCAGAACCAGAAGATCGCCCAGTACCGGGTCATCTCCAAGGCGAGCGAGATCCGGGCGATCCTCCCCGCCGGGGACCCGCTGTCGCAGTCGTACGAGATGTGGTCCGGTGGCGGCTGCGCCCGCCGCTGCGACGGCGAGTTCGAGGAGAAGACCCGGCAGCCCTGCGTGTGCCTCGCCCGCTACGGCGAGAACTGGCACCTCCGCTCCCCGCGCGAGGTGTGCCGGCCGACGAGCCGCATCAACGTGATGCTGCCCGAGCTGCCCGACCTGGGCGTGTGGCGGCTGGAGTCCAAGAGCTACTACGCCGCCGACGCGATGGCCGGCGGGGTCGACACCGTGCTCCAGGCCACCGAGGGCAAGAGCATGATGCCGGTCCGCATGTGGATCGAGCAGCGCACCCGCGTCGCCGACGGCGAGACGAAGAACTTCCCCGTCGTCATGGTGGTGCCGTCACTGCCGAAGCTCCGGCACGCCCTGTCCGGGCCGCTGTCGACCGCGGCCGCCCTCGACCCGGGCGTCCTCGTCGGCAGGCCCGCGATCGAGGCGCCGCGCCCCGACTACCTGGCCGAGGCCCGCAGCCAGCGGACCGAGGCCGAAGTGATCGCCGTCTGGCGGAAGGCCGACCAGGCAGGGCACGGCTCGCCGGAGCTGCTGGAGGACTTGAAGCGGATCGCCGCGGACATCGCCCGCGGAGTGGACCCGCAGACCGGCGCGCTGGACGACGGCGAGGACACGGACGGCCTGGACGAGGACGGCGTGATGGACGTCGAGATCGTCGAGGACGACGAGCCGCCGACGACGTCCGACTGGCCGGCCGTCGCGCAGCCCGGATCGGGGGCACGCTCATGAAGTTCGCCGACGTCCGCAAGCTGGCGTTCGACACCGAGACCACCGGCCCGGACCCGCTCAACGACCGCATCGTCACCGCGGCGCTCGTCGCCCGCGGCGGCGGCCGCCCCGACCGCACCATGTCGTGGCTCATCAACCCCGGCATCCCGATCCCGGCCGAGGCAACCGAGGTTCACGGCATCGACGACGCGAAGGCCGCCACCGGCGCCGCGCCGGCCGACGCCCTCGACGACATCGCCGACCTGCTCGCCAAGTCCATCGCCTACGGCATGCCGGTGATCGCATTCAACCTGTCCTTCGACTGGTCGATCCTCGCCTACGACCTGGAGCGGCATCGGCTGCCAACGATGGCCGAGCGCCTGCCCGAGGGTGCGGTGCCGGGGCTGATCGATCCGCACGTCATCGACAAGCAGTTCGACCGGTACGTCAAGGGCTCCGGGATGCGGAAGTTGAAGCCCACCGCGGAGCGGTACGGAGTCGAGCTGACCGACTGGCACACCGCCGAAGCCGACGCGCTCGCCGCGCTCCTCATCGCCGAGGCCCAGTTCAGGCGATTCCCGCTCCTCGCGGACTACAACCCCGCCTCGCTCTTCGCGCAGCAGAAGCGCTGGCGGGCGGAGCACTGCGGCGGCCTCCAGGCCCACTTCCGCAAGACGGACCCGAGCGCCGTCGTCGACGGCTCCTGGCCCCTCATCCCCCACCAGCAGGACGGAGAACAGTGATGCGTGTATCCGGACGCCGCCACCAGGCCCTCGTCGAGGACAACGCCCGGCTCCTCAAGGAGAACGCCGAGCTCATGAAGCAGCTGGCTGCGGAGACTGCGGCGCGAGAGGCACGGGACGACATCATCCTCGAGCTGTCCTTCCGCCCGAAGGCGACTCAGGTGGAGCCGCTGGGCGTCGGCTGGGTCCCAGCGTCCTACGCCCGCGCCTCCGAAGGTGCGCGTGCGCTCCTCGCCGATCGGCTGGAGCTGCTCCAGCAGGCAAACATGTCGCTGCCGGGGGTGGCGGCGTGAGCCTGACCGTGACCCCCGCGACCGGGATGCCGCCCACCCTCCCGGCCGCGGGCACCAACCGCCGCCCCCTCGTCATCGGCCTCGACGTCGCCATCGGAGCGTCCGGTGTCGCCGGTGACGGCTGGACCGAACACGTCCGTTGCACCACCACCAACACCCACTCCCGCATGGCGTACCAGCTCGACGGCCTCGCCTCGTTCTACCGGAACGCCGAGTACGTCGTCCTCGAGGGTGCCGCCTACTCGAAGAACAACCAGGGTGCCGACGCGTTGGCCGCGATGCGGTGGATGGTCCGCCACGACCTGTGGAAGCGACGCATCCCCTACGTGATCATCACCCCCACGAAGCGGATCACCTACGCAACCGGGTCCACCGTCCACAAGGACGAGACCGGTGCCCGGGTCAAGGGGCCCGCGCTGAAGGGCATGGTGCGGGACGCCGTGGCCGAGCGGTACAACATCCACACCGAGGGCCGCTGCCGGTACGACGAGGCCGACGCCTACGTCCTCCTCGCCATGGGCCTGCATCACCTCGGTTACCCGCTCGCCGAGGTTCCCGCCTCCCACGCCCGCGCGCTGGCCGGCTGCGACTGGTCCGGGTTCGACAAGGCGGTGACCCGATGACGTCCACCGCGACCGCGTGGATGGCGGCAGGGCTGTGCGCCCAGACCGACCCCGGCGAGTTCTTCCCCGAGAAGGGCGCCTCCCCCGCTACGGCGAAGCGCCTCTGCCGCGCCTGCCGTGTCCGCGAGCAGTGCCTCAACTTCGCCGTCACGAACGGCGAGCAGCACGGCGTGTGGGGCGGCACGACCGTCCGCGAACGTGCCCGCCTCACCGAACGGACCCGCGGAGGTGCCTCATGACCACGACCATCTACACGCGCCGGTACGGCAGGGCCCCCTCCGCCGCCGGCCGTGCGCCTGACTGGCGGGATCAGGCCGCCTGCCTGGGGAAGGGCACGCTGTTCCTGCCGCAGAACGAGTTCAGCCTGGAGGCTGTCGCCAGCGTGGCAGAAGCCAAGCGGATCTGCGCCCGCTGCCCCGTCCTCGAAGCGTGCCTCGCGGACGCCATGGCTACGGAGTACGGCCACGTCGAGAACGGTCGGGCCGGCGTCCGGGGTGGGCTCACCATCCAGGAGCGCACCGCCCGATACAAGCGCCAGCGCCGCAACGTGCCTGAGCCGCCGACCTTGCTCGACGGGTACCTGCGTCGCACCGAGGCGCTCGACGACGGCCACGTGCTGTGGACCGTGACCAACGGGAACGTCGTGTCCCAGGGCCGCCAGTACACCGGGAAGCAGTTGGCCTGGGCACTGGCGACCGTGCGCGAGCCGGTCGGAGTCTTGCGCGCGGAGTGCGGGTTCAGTGCGTGTGTCGCGGCCGAGCACCTGAGCGACGAGAACATGCGTGTCGCCCGCGATCGCTACCGGCGGGCGTCGTGATCCCGGCCGCCGCGGCTTGGATCCGCGACACGGTTCTCGTCCAGTCCGCGGCGTCCTTCGGCCCCCGCGCGGGCGGCCCCTGCCCGTGTGCCGCCCGGAGCGTCTGCGGCCCCTGCCAGGCCGGTTCGCACGACGCATGCCCTGGCCAACTCACCGACTGGGAGAAGGGGGTGTACGGGCCCGGCCTCGCATGGCCGCCGCGCGCCGCCGTCCGTACCGCAGGACCGACGTGCCGCGCCCGCTGCACCTGCCACCGTTGCCACCTTCCGAAACCGCCTCGTCAGCTGGAGCAGCCGGGGCTGTTCGGATGACCGGCCGCCGCCCCCGCCGGGCTCCGCCCGCCCCGCCGACAGGGGTCCTCGACTGGTCCGACCGGCGCCACTGGGCCCGCACCCAAGCCCCTTGCCGGTACTGCCGGGCCGCCACCTTCCTGCGCGACGACGACGGCCTTCCCGCCGACAAGGTCTGCGCCGAAACGGCCCTCGCCCAGCGCGCCGCCCGCACCGCGGCCGCCTACCAGAACGGACAGCTCTGATGCCCGCTCCCAAGCCGAGGGAAGGCCGCTGCGGCCGCTGCAAGCAGCCCCGGCCGGTCTTCATCTACAAGCCGCTGCACGACTGCATCAAGGACGTCGGCTCGGTCAACCTCGTCGACGCCGCCACCCACCTCGCATGGATCGAGGAGAACGGCGACCTCTGGTGCCAGGCACAGGTCGACCGCATGCCGCGCCGCCTGTGCGTGCCCTGCCACGACAAGGAAGCCGCCGAGGAACAGCAGTTCATCACCGAGTACATCGACGACTGATCCATAGCCCGCCCGGCCAGGCCGACGCCCGGGGTTCGACGCCCCGGGCGGGCACCAACCACCGCCCCAACGAACGAAGGCAGGCCGCACGTGACGATCGACGCGATGCACTGGGTGTGGAACCGGTCCCAGACCAAGGGGAACGTCCGCCTCGTGCTGCTCGCCGTCGCCGACAAGGTCGTCGACGCGCAGTGCGAGACCCGCATGGGCACCACCGAACTGCGGGCCCGGCTGAACGCGTCCCGGTCGGTCGTGCAAAGCGCCGTGGACAAGGCCCTCGAATCCGGGGAGCTGGTAGAGGTCGCACCCTCCGTCGGGAGCCGTGCAGCGACGTACCAGCTGCCTTTCGCAGTCGGCTACGTACGGCCCGCGCCCGGTTCTAGGGGCCCGGAATCAGGGCCGGTACGCGAATCCGAGGGGCCCGGAATCGAGGCCCCTAGCTCTGAGCAGGGGCCCGGAATCAGGGCCGGTAGCGAAAACGCTAGGGGCCCTGAATCAGGGCCGGGGGGGCCCGGAATCAGGGCCTCAAGGGGCCCGGAATCAGGGCCCCTTCACCAGACCACTCCTACCAGGAGTGGAAGCAAGCAAGACAGCGCGCCCGCGCCCGCCGCCGCGACAGCCATCCCCGCGTTCGCGCACCCCCTCGTCGCGATGATCAACCGCGCCGGATACGACACGCTCCGCTGGAACAACCTCGACGGCAACGAGTGGCTGATCATCCACGCACTCATCAAGGCCCACGGCGCCGAACGCCTCGCCCGCTTCGCCATTGAGCAGTGCCAGCAGCGGCAGATCACCTACGGCCGCTACTTCATCTCCGGCTGGAAAGACCTCGCCGTCGTCGTCGACGACACCCCCGAAGGCGTCACGCGCTTCCCCGCGCTCCGCTCCGCCCCGGCGCCCGCCCCCAGCCCGGCCGTCGCCCGCCGCAACGCGTCCCGCGACTACCTCGACGAACTCGCCGCCCAACTCCGAGCAGGAGGAAGCCAGTGAACCCCGAGCAGATCCCCCAGCTCCTCAAGCAAGTCAGCTACGCCGACCCGCGGATCCTCCCCGAGGACAAGAAGGAGATCGTGGGCCTGTCCGCGCTCTGGGCCGGCGTCCTCGCCGACGTCCCCGCCGAGTTCGCCATGTGGGCCGTCGGCCAGCACTACGCCGAATCCCCCTTCCCCATCAAGCCGTCCGACATTGCCAGCCGCTGGCGTGCCCACGTCCGCGACCGCATGAACCGCCACACCGGCACGTTGGAACCCACCCGCTACCCCGAGCTCGACCCCGACGACGTCGCCGGGTTCATGCACACCCTCCGCACCGAACGCCAGGCCGTGATCATGGGCCAGCAGCCGCCCACCCCCCTCGCAGCCATCACCGGCCCCGACGCCGTACCCGCCGAGGTCGAGGAACGCCTCGCCGCCGTCGGCCGCTACGTCCCCGACCACATCCGCGAGCAACTCGCCCCCACCTGGCCCCGCCGCGGACCCGACGGCGCCCTCGCCCACCGATGCCCCCAGTGCGGCGCCCGCCCCGGCCAGCACTGCACCACCGCCAAGGCCGGCACCCGCCGCCAACAGCCCCACGGCGCCCGCAGCCACCCCGACGCAGCCTGAAAGGCACCCCATGATCCGCGAGGACCGCTTCCTCATCAGCCGCAAGCCCTACGCCTCGACCTCAACAGCCTCCGCGTCACCGAACCCAGCCCGCACGGCTCAGTGTGGGCCGAGGTCGACGCAATCTGGTTCCGGCGTCGGCGCGGCGTGACCGTCGCCTGCACCGGCACCCTCCGCGACCTTCAGGACACCACGCCCACCGACATCCACGCCTTCCTCGCCGCGCACAACGACGGCCGCTACGGCGGGAACTGCAACGGCCGATGGGACGGCGAACGCTACTGGGGTGCGCAGGAGCCGTTCCGCATGGCACTGGACCTCGAACTGCTCGAACCGATGCTCGCCGCCTACCCGGCCATCCCCAACGGCTACGACGGCTGGTGGACATTCCAGACCGCCGCCTGACCGCCGCTCCGGTTCATGCCCGCCCTCGCGCCCAGGAAAGACACCCCGATGACCACCGTGTACGCCTCTGCTGGCGGTGAGCGCTACCACCGCATCTCCAGCTGCCCGGCCCTGGAGATGGGCCAGAACATCCACGACTACGACTGCGACTGCTGGGGCTACTGCACCCACGGCCGCGGTTGGCAGATCACCGAAACCACGCCCAGCCGGGCCCTCGCGGACGGCAAGACACCCTGCCGGGTCTGCCTCCCCGGAGCCTCCGCGCTCGGTGCCAGCGAGGACGACCACGGCCACCGGCCCGCGCTCGGCTTCGTCGATGGCCGCGCCCTCGGCAACATCTGCCCCCGCTGCCAGACCACCACCACGCACTACGACGAGGCCTACCAGCCCAGCCGCTGGACCCGGCCCGTCCGCTGGCCGTGCACAACCGCCCTCGTCCTCGACCTCGTACCCCGTCCGAACTCCGCCACCAGGAGCAGCTGATGCCCGTTGTCGTCCTCGGCCTGGTCCTCGGCGCCCTGTCCGGCGCCATTACCTACGCCCTCACCGCCAGCGCCGCTCTGGCTGGCCTAGTCGGCGCCCTCGCCGCGTTCCTGACGTGGCTGGGGATCGCCGCACTCGTCTGGCTCGACAACAACTAGCCCACCGGAGACGCCATGTACCCCAGCCTGTTCACCACCCCCGGCCTCGCCCGCTTCGCCGAGGAACTCGACGCCGAGCGCGGCAGGCAGCTCGCCAAGTTCGGGGACCAGCGCCACCCCGACGGCACCGGCGGCCCCGTCATGCAGGCCCGCGCGCAGGAAGCCCGCAACCAGTGCCAGTTCCTCGCCAAGCACGGCGGCCCCGACTGGCGGGCCATCCTCCTCGAGGAGGTGTACGAAGCCCTCGCCGAGTCCGACCCGCCCGCGCTGCGCGCCGAGCTGGTCCAAGTCGCGGCGGTGTGCGCCGCGTGGCTGTCCGACCTCGACCGACGTCCGCCCGCTGGTCGCTGCGACGTCATGTTCGTGGGCGGCGGTCGCTGCGCGAAGTCCGCCGGACACCGGCCGCCCGGAAGCCAGGACCCGCACACCCCGTGACCACGCAGACGGCCGGCCCCGTGGGAGCCGGGGCCGGCCACCCCACCAGCATCCACCAGGAACAGCACATGAGCCTCACCCCGAACCCCAGCAGCCCCTTCGCCACCGCAACACCCGACGTCCGTCACATCCTGCCCTCAACCCTCGGCAACCCCCGCCCCGGCGCCCTCGTCCTCACCGACTGCGACCGGCTCGCCGTCGTCCCCACCGAACCCCTCACCGACGCCCACAGCCTCGACCCCCTCCCCGACGGCCTGTGCCCCGACTGCATCGCCGCAATGCAAGGCGTCAGCCGCAACACCGAGCAACCGTCCAGCGAATGCCGGGAGTGCGCCGCCGTCACCCGCCACGACGGCCTGTGCGTGCTGTGCCGGATGGACGCGCACGACGAGTGGTGGGCGCAGCAGCAGGCCGACCCGTCCGCCTGACCCGACCCGCGCACAAGGAGAAACCCACATGACCGAGCACCAGCCCGAGCCCTTCTACGAGAACGCCGACAGCTGCCCCCACCCCGAACCCGACAACGTGCTCGACGGCGACGCCTGGGACACCTGGGCCGACCAGCACCCGACCTACGACGACGGACACCTCTGCCGCGACAAGCCCGCCGGCCTGGGCTGCCCGGCCTGCTCCCTCGAAGCGGGCGAGATGGTCCCGTGGTCCTTCTGCCGGAGCCGAGACCGCGCGCGCCCCAAGGACGGCGCCGTCCCGGACCCGGACGTCGAGCACCAGCCAGTGACCGTCTGGGTCGGTGGCCTCGACTGCCTGGAACGGGACTGCGAGGAGTACTTCGACGACGACGGCGAGGACCTGCCCGGCCTGGACCGCTGCTCCCACATCCGCGTCGAGCGGGCCTGCTCCTGCCAGCGGCAGGACGACGGCGAGTACTCCACCGCCCCCTGCCCGGCGCTCGCTCCCGCCGCCTGACCCCGCCCCGCTGCCAGTCGCCCCCGTCCTGGGGCGGCCGGCCCGGACACCACCCACACCACCGGAAGGACCCTCACGCCATGGCCCGTTGCGCGTACTGCGAGCACGAAGTCCACACCGCCGGAGACGGCGAATGCGAGCAGCCCATCCAGCACGGCCCACACCGCTTCCACCGCTGCCTCTGCCTCGCCCGGCCCGGCGCCAGCACCACGTGCCCGCCACAGATGGACTGCCAGGGCGGCACGCTCGGCTACGCGGACATCTGGTACCTCCAGCGTGGGAGCAGCGTCCGAGGTAAGGACAGCAAGCTGATCCGGCCCACCGTGCTGCTCACGCCACCGCCCGCTCCGCGCCGCCGCCTGACCGAGCTGGAGCACGACGCCGCCTGGCACGCCGTCGAAGGCACCGCCTGCGAGGAGGGCGCCGACCCGGGGACGGTGCTGGCCGCGGTCCTCCGCGCCCTCAACATCGATCCGCCCGAGGTGGACGAGATGGCCGCCAGCCTCCGCCGCGACGGCTTCGGCGACGACGAGATCACCGAAATCCTGGCCCGCACCACCGCCGCCGAGGGGGCCGGAGCGTGAGCCAGCAGCCCGCCGTGCACCTCTGGGAGATCGACCACCCGTACTACTGCGCCCAGGCCAACCACTACGGCCGCAACCACACCTCGTGGCACAGCTGGGCCGACTTCAGCAACGACACCCTGTTCGTCACCGGCGACCGCGACATGAACTACCTCGTCCGCTGGGACTGGCAGCACGACGACGAGACCGCCGAGCACACCCTCGACCTGTTCTTCGTGATCCAGCGCAAGGGCTACCTCTGCTCCCACACGATCAAGGTCACGCCGGCCGACGAGCCCGCGATCCGCGTCTGGCTGACCGAGTGCGCGCAGACCATGCGCGCCACCTGGGAGCCGCTCCTCGACGGGCCCGGGGAGTAGCCGTGCTGACCCTGCTCCTCGTAGCCGGCGGCCTGGCCGCCATGTTCTGCGGCAGCCTCCTCGTCGGCCTCGCCCTCGGCCGGCTGGTCCGACGTGGCGAGGAGCAGGACCGGCAGACCCGTCAGGCGGCCCGCCGCGCCGCGTCCTGGGGCCGCGACATCCCCGCAGCCCCACCCTCACCCGACACGCCCGCACACGGGCAGCCACGACACCGGAGACACCGATGACCGAACCCACCGAACCGCCCGCCCTGCCCGCACTCACCTACCACGGCACCAAGAACATCGACGGCTCCTACGGCGTCTACCCGATCGACTTCGCGGTCCCCACAGACCCGCGCGAGCGGGCGATCTGCCGGGCCCTGCTCCAGCACGCCCTCACCCTCCTCGACGCCACCGACCTCGGCCTGACAGCGGAGCGCGCCCGATGACCACCGCCGCAGAACTCGCCGGCCTGCGGGCCCGCGCCCTCGAACGCGCTTGGGCGCTCACCGACTCCTGGACCGACGACCACACCCCCATCACCCGGGCGGCCGCGGCCGAGGTCTTCGCCGAGGTCCTCGAACTCGACGGCTGGCAGCAGACCAGCCCGCCGTCGACACCGCTCCACCTCGTCACCGACGGGAGCAGCCGATGAGCACCGCCCTCACCGCCGGCGCCTGGATCGCCGTCGTCTGGCTCGCCGCCGGACTCTGCGGCGGCATCTACGCCCTCTACCGCGCCTGGAAGGACTGGCGATGACCGAACACCCCCGCGGCCCTGTCGACTGGGCCCGACAGCAGCAGTCCGAACGCGAACAGCAGCCCGTCCGTAAGCTCCTCGACCAGCTCAGCGACGCCGAACTCACCGCGCTCTACGACCGCGCCGAGACGGCCGAGCGCCGGTTCCAACTCACCGCCGGGCACCTTGAGGAGACCCTCGGCCGACTCCGCGGCGCCCGCGACGCCCTCGCCGCCGAGGCCGACCTGAGCCGCCAAGTCCTGGCACGCGCCGAGCAGGCGGAAGCCGAACGCGACAAGGCGTGCCGCGCGTTCAACACCAAGGTCATACGCGTGCAGGAAGTCGAGGCCGCGCTCACCGAAACCCGCCACCACCTCCGGTACCTCCTCGACTACGACGGCCCCCGCCACTGCCACCTCGTACCCGGCCGCTGGGACAAGGACGGCAGCCCCTGCGACCACTGCGCCCGCCTCGCCACCGCACGCGCCACCCTCGAACCCAAGGAGTCCTGATGGCCCGCTCCATCGGCATGGCCGCCGACGCCTCCGTGTTCCGCGCCGTCATCACGATCACCGACCGCGACGGCACCGAGACGACCAAGCACGAAGGCCCGTACGGATCCATCGGCGCTGCCCGCGCCCGCGTCACGTTCTGGACCAACTACCTGGCCGAGCTGGACGAGGAGACGTTCAAGCCCACCGGGAGGAGCCGCGCCTGCGGCTACGTCGAAGAGGGCTCCGTCAGCTGGCAGCCCGCCTGAGCATGCGCGAGGGGCGCGCCCACCGTCCGCCAAGACCGGGCACGCCCCACAGGTGCTGATCACCGTACCGCCCCACAGCACCCCGGAGCCACGATGACCACCACCGCCACCACCCTCCGCTCTTTGATCACCCTCTGGCCCGACCTCCACGCAGCCCTCGGCGACCGCCCCATCCACGGCGCCTTCGGCCTCGGCCTCCGCGGCTACCTCGCCGCCATCGACCACCACGACCCCGCTGAAGCCGCAGCACTCCGGTCCGAAGAGCGGGACCCCGCGCAACTCGGCGCCCGGCCCGTCCCCCTCAACCTCGAGCTGTACGACACGATGCGCGCCATCGAAGCCGCCCTCGCCCACTGCGCCGAAGTCACCGCCGCCGCCGTACAGATCGACCCCATCCCGCTCCCCGGACCGGACTGGCCCGCCGCCGACCGGGCCCGCCGCACCGCCGCCTCCCGCGCCGACCTCGCAGACCGGCGGCGCTGGCGGTTCCAGCGCCCCGGCACCCCGCCCGCCACGTACACCGCGCTGTGGCTCCTCGCCCGCGTCGAACGCCGGCCCGGCCCTTTCCGGGCGCTGACCGACGTGCAGGAGCAGTACATCCGGACCGTCGCGAGGGAGGCGCTGCGCCGGGCGGAGGCAGCGCTCGACACCGACGGCGACCGGCGGACGGAGCTCGGGCCCGGCCACACGTGCGCGTGCGGCGGCACGATCGAGGTCTACGGCGGGGGCGGCGCGACACCGTGCGCCCGCTGCACCGGGTGCGGGGCGTTGTGGACGGAGACCGGCGTGATCGCGGCCTGACCCTTGCCGGCGCAGGGGAATCCCCCCGAACCCCTGCGCCCGGCACCGCCCCAGCTGCATGATGCAGCCCAGCCCGAACCCCTGGGAGACACCCATGCGCCTCCGAACCGCGCTCCCCGTCCTCACCGCCGCCACGCTGCTCCTCGCCAGCTGCGGCCAAAGCTACGACGACATCGTCAAGGAGTGCCGCCAGGTTCTCGTCGAACGCCCTGAAGGCGAGACGGGCAAGCCCGCCGCCTGCTCGGACGTGAAGGAAGACGACTACGGCGTGATCGCCGCGAGCGCGGCGATGGAGCGGCTGGGCTGGACGGACGAGAACGGCCGGTTCAGCGAGGAGAAGATGCTGGAGGACGCCGCCCGAAAGTAGCCCAGGCCAGCGGACTCCTCGAGAGGCAGTCACGACTCGTCGTCCTCCACCGCGTACTGATGCGGCTGCCCGCCCTGCCAGGCGATGGCCGGTGAGTCCCCGAGGACGAGGTCTTCAGGGTCGGGCAGGTCGATGCGCCGCAGGAACTCGATCAGGTCCGCATCGCTATGGGCGACGCCGAGGACGGTGTCGACGCCACGGATCCGGATGACGACCCGCCGGCCGCCCGTCGCGGAGATCCGGTGCACGAGGATCGGTGCATGGCCCATGCCTCCAGCCTGCGGGGCCGCGGCTAGTCCAGCACGCCGAGCGCGGTGTCCGGCCGGCAGTGGGTACACGCCTCAACGCCCTCGGCGAGTGCCCGGCGTGCAGTGTCCCGGTCGGCCGGCTTGCAGCGGGACCGGGTGTCCCAGCAGCCCCCAGCGTGGACACGGACCGGGGCCCGGCCTACGCCGATGCCGTGCTCGATCAGCCAGCCCGGTGTCGGCAGCGGGTCCCGGCGCGCGGCCTCCGCGGCGAGGCGCTGCTCCTCTGCGGTGATCTGCTGCCGGATCCGGTCGAGGCTGAGCTGTAGCCACGTCTCCAGGGTGCGGAGGCGGGGCAGGTCTGGCGGCAGATCGGACACACGTTCGATTGTACGCGCCGTCCGGCGGGCAGCACAGAGCCCCCGATCCGCCAGGGACCGGGGGCTCAGGCGCGCACGGCTACTCGACCGGCACGTCCTTCTTCGGCCGGGCGCTCCAGCGGCCTGAGCCGCGCTCGATGTCCTGCACCGTGCCCAGCGACACCCCCAGCACAGCCGCGATCTTCCGGTAAGAGACCTTCTCCGCGCGCAGGTCGAGCACCACCTGCCGGCGCAGCTCGTAGAACTGGCGGTTCCGGTCTGCCAGCTCCTTCAGCACGCTGCTGATGGCGCGCGCTCTGGCGACGGGGTCGTCCATCTCCACAACGCCGTCGAGTGCTGCGGTCACGCGCTGCACCTCCTCGGGGATCGAGTCCTCGGCCATCCCGTCCTCAATCGTTTCGGGCATGCCGCTTGCCTCCATCGTATGGGCGCCCATACATTGGCTACAAGCAGTCCACGCTGCTGATGCAAGACGGCCCCGGCTGAGTGACAGCTCTGCCGGGGCCAGCCACTCCACCTGCACCAACCAGGAGGAACAGCCATGCGCAACCGTATCCGCCCGCTCCACCACCGCGACAGTGCCCGCACCCTCCTCGGCCAGCGCGCCCGCCGCGCCCTCGGCCTCCGCGGCACCGCGATCGCGCACCACCTCGGCGAGACCGCGCTCCACATCAACGTCTGGTCCCCCCGCGAACTCCAGGACATCTACGACCACCGCGGCGGCACCATCACCAGCCGCACCATCCTGGAACCCCTCTTCGACGGCACCCTCGCCGAGTTCACCCGGGTCACCCTCACCATCCGTATCCCCAGCCTCGGCACCGTCACCGCCTCCTGCGACTGGGACCACAACGACCCCGACGAGGACGACATGCGCGCGGTGCCCGTCATCCGCGGCCTCCTCGCATCGGCTGGCACCCGGTGAGCGCCCGCCAGCAGGCCGAGGAAAGCCTCCGCCGCGCCCAGCACGACGACACCGTCTGCCGCCTCATCATCGAGGTCGCCGACTACCTCACCACCAGCCGGCCCATGGACCAGATCCGCGAAGCCTCCCGGCTCTACCTCGCCTCCGCGAAGAGCATCCACGACAACGCCATGGACTCCGACCGCGCCGGTGAACTCCTCCGGGCGCTCCTCGCCGTCATGCCGACCCCGTACGCCGGCGAGACCAGGGGCGAGTACGCACTGCGCCTCCGCGCCTCCGTCCGCGCCTGACCCCACCGACCGGGCCGGGCCCACGCTGACCCCCCGCGTGAGCCCGGCCCTCCAACGCCCCGGAGCACTCCGTGAAGCGCCCCGCCCTCGACCGGCCGCCGATCCTCTACGGCGCCTACGCCCTCGCCGGCCTCTCCCTCATCTGGTCCGGCTACGCCATCACCGACCTCATGCACTCCGGCCGCTTCGGCCTCTCCGTCGCCATCGCCGGAGACATCGGCTGGATCACCGTCCTGTGGGCCGAGTACCGCGGCGTCACCATCCGCATCAAGGACAAGGCGTACGGCGCCGCTCCCGCCGGATGGGCCATCGCCCTCGGCGTCGCCGCGCTCCTCGTCCTCCACGGCCACGACGAGCGCAGCACCGCGCAGGCCATCGCAGGCCCGTTCGTCGTCCTCGTCGGCAAGGTCGTGTGGACGTTCGCGCTGGCCGCGCTCCGCGACCCGGCCGCCCTCACCGCGGACCAGGAGGCCGAGATCGCTGCGGTCATGCGCGACAGCGAGTACGAGGCCCGGCTCCACGCCGCGAAGCTCGACCACGTCGACAGGGCCGCCGACGCCGAGATCGCCCGTATCCGCGCCGAGGCCCGCATCACCCTCGCCCGCGACGACGCCGACGCCGAGATCCGGCTGGAGCGCATCGACAAGGCCCGCGCGATCGAACGCCGATCACCGCTCGCGATCGCCGAGCAGCCTCGCGAGCAGATCGCGAGCGCACCGGTCGCGCAGCGCCGCGAACCAGCCATGACCAGCACGATCGCCGATCGCGAGCAGCCGAGCATCGCCGATCTGGCTCGCGAGCAGGTCGCGATCAGCGACGACAACCCGACCGCCGTGCTCGCCGTGCTCGCGATCCGACCAGACGCTCATGAGCCGTCGGTAGCCGCGGCCGTACGCCGCGCCCGCAACGCCCAGAAGGGGCCGTACAACTGATGATCACCCCGACTCTCGGCGCCGTCCTCTTCGGCCTGATCTTCCTCGTCTGGGAGATCGCCGTCTGGTACCCCGGCCTCAAGACCCTCCAGAACAACGCCCTGCCCCAGCTCGGCAGCCTCCTCCCATTCCTCTTCTGCTGGGCCATCGGCGCCCTTACCGTCATGGTCGTCGGCGGCCTGGTCGGGTTCTTCGGCGACATCGCCCTCTGGGGCCTCAACACCTTCGGCGACGGCGTCCTCATCTTCGGCGTCGGCGCCCGCACCGGCACCGCCCCCGGCTCCACCGCAGCACCCCTCACCGAGGGCGGCCTGTTCATGACCGTCCTCGTCCTCGCCGCGTTCATCGCCCGCCGCAAGCACGGGGCCAGGGGATCCAAGTGGCGCGGCTGGCTCTCCGGCGTCGGCCTGGCCCTGACCGGCAGCGTCGCCCGATACGCCGCCGTTCCCCTCGCCTCCGCGGCAAACATCTCCGGGGTCTGGCTGACCGGAGCCCTCTCATGACCGCCGAGGAGGAACCAGGAGGCAACCGGGTCGCGGGCGGCTGCGTGCTGGCCGTCGGCCTGGCCGCCGCCGGCACCGTCGCCTACGCCATACCGGAGTCCGCCTACTTCGTGGCCGGACTGCTCGCCACCCAGGCAGTGCGACGCGGCCGCACCCTGGCCGCCCGGTTCCAGTGGCCCGACGCAGAGCCGGACGCGGACGCCGAGCCCGTCGACATCGTCAGCACCCTGCAACGCCTCGCCGAGGGCGGTCAGCACGTCCGCCTCACCCAGCTCGCCGAGGCCGCCGGGCTACCCGACACGAAGGCCGTCCGAGCGCTCCTCAACGAGGCCGGCATCCGCATCCGCGACGGGGTACGAGCGGCCGGGAAGAACGGGCCCGGCGTCCACCACGAAGATGTGCCGCCCCTCCCCGGCGCCGGGGACGGCGCCCCTTCTGGGGGTTGTTTGTGCAGCTCAGCGGCCAACACCAACGCCAACAACGATGCGTCGGCGGACGGCCGAGAGGGGTTGCATGTAGAGCCCATCGGCCACAGCGGCAGCGTCGTCCGGGTCCCCGGCGAGCGCCGCGCGTACACCGTCTGAACTCCGGGGCGGCCGCCGCCTGGCAGCAACCCGGCCGCCCCGGGACCCCGTCACCTCACGAGAGACAGGACCGCCATCATGGCACTCCGCAAGACCATGCCCATGGCCCCCGGCACGAAGCCGGACCCGAAGCACGAGACGACATACTCGGCGTCCCGCGGCGGGCACTACCCGACGACACCGAAGCCCGTCCCGGGCGCTCCGAAGAAGGCATGATGGACGGCATGAGCAAGCTGCGCTTCACCCTCGACAACAGCAGAGGCGCGTTCACCCCCACCGAGCCACCAACTCCGGCCTCCCGCCACAACCTCCGCTTCGAGGCCCATGTTGAACAGCGTGAGGGGCAACCAGGATCAGGGCCCTTCCGGGCGCCCAACGAGGCAACCGTTACGTGTACCTGCGGCCTTTCCACGGGCACAGTGCCGAACGACGAGGCTCGCCGGGTGTACGAGGAGCACCGCGTCATGACCGGAATCCATCCAGTCCACCTGAGGGCACCTGAGTCCACCTAGTTGCGAGTCCGGACACCTGTGCCCCATCATTGGCTCCAGTTCCGGCATGCCCGGAAACAAGCCGACGCGAGGCCCCCACCACACCCGGTGGGGGCCTTCCGCGTCCCCAAGCCACTCGGTGCGAGTGGGCGCGGGGTGCAGCCGCCCGGGACGAGGGCCCCGGGCGGCAACCCACCAACCCCTAGGAGGCCAGCATGGCCAGCGCGCTCTACACCAGCTTCAAGGCCCTGCTCCTCACCGCAGACATCGACCTCGCCGCCGACGACATCCGCGCCGTCATCGTCGACACCGCCGACTACACCTACAGCGCCGCACACGACTTCCTCGCCGACGTCCCCGGCGGAGCCCGCGTCGCCGTATCCTCCGCACTCGGCTCCAAGACCACCACCGGCGGCGTCTTCGACGCAGCCGACACCACCTTCAGCGCCGTCACCGGCGACAGCGTCGAAGCGATCGTCCTGTACAAACACACCGGCTCCGACGCCACCGCCGACCTCATCGCCTACATCGACGGCGTCTCCGTCACCCCCAACGGCGGCGACATCACCATCCAGTGGAACGCCTCCGGGATCTTCGCACTGTGAGGTAGCGCCATGGCCGTAGGTCAACTCGCACACCTCGCCGACACCGTCACCCTCTCCACCAGCAGCTCGGCCGCCGCCACCGTCCCCAACGACGGCAGCGTCCTCGCCGGTGACCTCCTCCTCGCCGCATGCGTCATGCCCTCCGGCAGCCGCACCTTCTCCATCAGCGGCGGCGCCGGCGCCTGGACCAGCCTCGGCACCGCCACGCAAGCCGGACACATGTCCCAGCTGTGGTGGCGCATCGCCGAAGCCGGAGACCTCGGCGCACTCATCACCGTCACCCCGAACACCGGGAACATCCGCCAAGTCCTCCTCCTCGGCCGGGTACGCGGCGCCCTGGCCTCCGCGCCGGTCACCGCCACCTCCAACACCTCCGCCTCGGCCACCACGAAGACCACCCCGTCCCTCGGCTCCGTAGGCGCGGCCAGCAGGGAGATCGGCGTCGTCTGGGACTCCCGCGGCGCCACCAGCCCCAACACCTCGGCATGGACAGCCCCCGCAGGCCACACACGCCGCGGGCAAGCGTTCACGACCGCCGCCTCCGGATCCTGCTCCGGTGCGTGGGGCGACTCCGACACCGCCGTGTCCGGCACGATCGGCTCCCGCTCCTGGAGCGCCGACCAGACCGCGCTCGGCTCCGCTTGGACACTCGCGGTCGCCCCCGCCGAGCAGACAGCCAGCCCGGCCCGTATCGAGCCCACCGCGACGATCCCGGCACCCACGCTGGCGCCCGGCACGGTCACGCTCGCCCCCAGCCTCCTCGCGTCCACCACAGTGCTGCACACGCCCAGCCTCGCCCCCGGGACCATCACGCTCACCCCCAGCCGCGTCGAGCCCACCGCCGTGCTGCACACGCCCGCGCTCGCCCCGGGCGCGGTGACCTTGGCCCCGGCCCGCATCGGATCCACCACGGTCGTGCACGCGCCCGCGCTTCAGGTCTTCGATCCAGACGTCAGCGTCACCATCGGCCAGCTCTACACGGAGTGGGCCGTCGCGAGACCGGACAGCAGGTGGGAGGTCGGTGCCCCGTGGTGATCCCCGCGAGCAGCCTCGAGTACCTCAGTGTCGACGTGACCGCCTCACCGGCCGGCGTCGACCTCAGCGGCACACCTCCCGAGTTTGCGATCCTCCCCGACACCAACCGCGCCAACCCGAGCTCCGGCGACTGGCTGACCGGCGAGTGGGACGACACCACCGCACGCATCCTCATCGGCCCCGCAGGCGGCGAGACGGCGCTCAGCCGCGGCGACTGGCACGTCTGGATCCGCATCGACCCCCCGAACGATGAGCTCATCGTTCGGCGCGCGGGCACACTCACCGTGGTCTGAGCACGTCACGACCCGGTAACACCCGCCGCCGGGCAGGCCCCGGCGGCGCATGATGCTCCCTCACAGACACAGCCAGGGGGGCCCATGCACACCCGCACCACCATCACCACCACGGCCGCCGCCGTACTCCTGCTCGCCGCCACAGCCTGCAACAGCACCACCAACACCCCAGCAGCGCCCAGCACACCGGCCGCACCCGCAAGCAGCGCGTCCACCTCCCCGACACCGTCCCCCACCCCGGAAGCGCCACGCGCGCTCGGGACGACCATCAGCAACGACGACGCCGACTCCGGCGCGACCGTCACGGTCCTCGGGTACGAGCAGGGCATCAAGGCCAGCACCACCGCCGACGAGGAGTTCGGCACCAGCGGCTACGTCTGGGCTGCCATCGAGATCAAGGTGTGCTCCACCAAGGGCACCGTCGGCGTCACCCGCAACCCCTGGGTCCTGGCCTACACCGACGGCGCACGCGTGCAGCCGAGCGGCGTCACCTACGGCGACTTCCCCAAGCCCGAGTACCCGTCGGAAGCCGACATCAAGGCCGGTGACTGCATCCGCGGGAAGACCGTGTTCGCCGTCCCCGGCAACCAACGGCCGGCGAAGATCCTCTACACCAGCAGCGTCCTCCCTGAGCCCGCAGAGTGGGTCATTCCGCCCAAGTAGCCGAGGAGGCGCCCGTGGCCGGCAACCCCCGCAACGGGCGCCCCTACCGCGAGCTCTGCGCCCGGCAACGGGCGCTCGGCCTGCCATGCTGGATCTGCGGCCACGACATCCTCTACGACATCACCGGACCCGAGGCCGGACGCAACAAGTGGGCGTTCACCCTCGACCACCTCCTGCCCCTGTCCAAGGGCGGAGACCTCCTCGACCCGGCCAACGCCCGGTCGGCGCACAGGCGGTGCAACAGCGCCCGCGGGAACCGGCTCACCGTCCGTATCGACGGCTCGTCGCGCAGGTGGTGACATGCCGTGCTCTACGTCGTGACCGGCCCGCCAGCCGCAGGCAAGACCTCCTGGATCACCGCGCACGCCGCCCCCGGCGACATCGTCATCGACCTGGACCGCATCGCCCTCGCCCTCGCCGGCCCCGGTGCCAAGCCCTGGGACCACGACGAGACCCTACTCAAGGTCGCACACCGCGCCCGCTTCGCAGCCATCGACGAAGCAGTCACCCACCGCGACAAGGTGAACGTCTTCCTCATCCACACCATGCCCAGCCAGAAGGCCACCGCCCGATACACCCGGCTCGGCGCCAAGATCGTCGTAGTGGACCCCGGCAGAGACATCGTCATGCAGCGCGTCCGCGACATGCGCCACCCCGGCATGGAGGCGGTAGCCACCCGGTGGTACACCCAGCGCCGCCGGCCGGTCGGTGAGGCGACGGCAGCCCAGGCATCGCGCGCCTGGTGAGACCGGAAGCCGGCAGCCACCACGCGACCCGAACAGTCGCCGCGATCTCCATCGCGATCACGATCAAATGATCAACGCGAAGGGTGACAGGCAGGGGCCGGACCCGACAGGGGGGTGGCACCT
Source organism: Streptomyces sp. IBSNAI002 (assembly GCF_052244475.1). Classification (NCBI taxonomy): domain Bacteria; kingdom Bacillati; phylum Actinomycetota; class Actinomycetes; order Kitasatosporales; family Streptomycetaceae; genus Streptomyces; species Streptomyces sp. IBSNAI002. Next base: position 1,100,037 of record NZ_JBQPXG010000002.1, read on the forward strand.
GGTCCCGCGAGAAATCGGGATCCAGGGCGACCCAAACCGCTCCTGTCGCCCGATTTTTTGCGTGCCTCAAATGAGCGCCCTAGTCACCGGGAACTTCGAACTCGGTAAATAGCGACTCTCCGTGATCGTCACCGTATGTGACTGGGGGTGGCCAAGATCGACAACGAGACGGCCACTCGCGACGAGATCATCACGCTCGGCGTCACCACCATCGCCCCCGGCCTCTGCGCTCTGGCGATCACCCTCGCCAAGCACCTCGACGAGACCGACGCACCGACCAGCGCCGCAGCCGTCGCCCGAGAGCTGCGGGCCACCCTCGACAAGCTGCGCGCCGTCGCACCCGGCCAGGCGGAGGGGGACGTCCTCGATGACCTCGCTGCTCGACGCGCCACACGGCGCGGTGCCTGACCTGGGGCGCCTCGGCTCCCAGAAGCCCCGCCTGTTCACCGCGCCCCCGTTCGTCTCCTCCTCCGGCCAGGAGGCTGTGGAGCTGGCCGCGATGGCCGGACTCCAGCTGGACCCCTGGCAGCAGCACGTCCTCGACGTCGGTCTCGGCGAGCGCGCCGACGGCCGGTGGGCCGCCTTCGAGGTGGCCGTCAACGTGCCCCGCCAGAACGGCAAGGGCGCGATCATCGAGGCCCGGGAGCTGGCCGGGCTGTTCCTCCTCGGCGAGGAGCTCATCCTCCACTCGGCCCACGAGTTCAAGACGGCCATCGAGGCCTTCCGCCGCATCGTCGCCCTGGTCACCAACACCGACACCCTGCGCAAGCGGGTCGCTCGAGTACGGCGGACGACCGGCGAGGAATGCGTCGAGCTGCTCACCGGGCAGCGCCTGCGGTTCCTGGCCCGCTCCGGCGGCTCCGGGCGTGGCTTCTCCGGTGACTGCAACATCTGGGACGAGGCGATGATCCTCGGCGACGAGGCCGTCGGCGCGCTGATGCCCACCATGTCCGCCCGGCCCAACCCGCAGATCTGGTACTTCGGCAGTGCAGGCATCGGCGGCCCGTCCATGCAGCTCGGGCGACTGCGGGAGCGGGCCCTCCACTCCCAGGAAGGGCCCCCGGACCCGGCGCTGTCCTACTGCGAGTGGTCGGTCGACCCGCACCTTGCAGAGTGCCCTGCCGACTGCACGGCGCACGACGACCCTGCGGACCCGGCAACCTGGGCGCGGGCCAACCCGGCGTTCGGGATCCGCATTTCGGAGGAGCACGTGGCCCGAGAGCGGCTGTCCATGTCGTCCGAGGTGTTCGGCCGGGAGCGGCTCGGCGTGGGCGACTACCCCTCCGACCGGGCCGACACCTGGTCGGTCATCGGCCAGGATGCGTGGCGGGCGCTGGCCGATGCCGAGTCGAAGCCTTCGGACCCGGTGGCGTTCGCCATCGACATGACTCCTGAGCGGTCACACGCTGCCATCGCGGTGGCCGGTACCACCGGGGCCGGCGTCCACGTTGAGGTAGTCGACCACCGGCCTGGCGTCGGATGGATCGTGGAACGTGCCGTTGACCTGCAAGAACGCTGGAATCCGTGCGCGTGGGTCGTCGATGCGGGCGGCCCGGCCGGGGCGCTGATCCCCGACCTGGAGCGGGCCGGACTCACAGTGACCGTGCCGCGGGTTCGGGAAGTTGCCCAGGCATGCGGCCAGTTCTACGACGCCGTCACCGAGCAGACCCTCTCTCATCTCGATCAGGCGCCGCTCGCCGCGGCGCTGGCCGGGGCGAGGAAGCGGGACTTGGGCGAGGCCTGGGCGTGGGCGCGGCGTGGTGTCTCGGTCGATATCAGCCCGCTGGTGGCCTCGACGCTGGCCGCGTGGGGGCTGCGGACTCGGGTTGACGAGGTAGAGGAGCCGGAGCCGTGGGCCGTATTCGGGTGAGCCGGGTGGTGTGGGCGCGGCTCGGTGTGGCGTGGGGCGGCATCCTCATCGCGGTCGGCATCGGACTCGCTTGGGGCCTGCCTTTCGGGCTGGTGACGGCCGGGGCGGGGCTCGTGACGTACTGCCTGCTCCTGGCTGACGTGGATCCGCCCCGGCGTACCGAGAGGGGTAGCCCGTGACCAGCCTGTGGCAAGCCAGCCGCGGCCGCCCCCCGGCCGCCGCGGCTGAGCGGCAGATCGCCAGCCTTGAGGACTACATCAACAGCTTCCAGTTCGGGGGCTCCGCGTACTACCCGCAGGGCGTCCAGCAGACGATGCCCGGGCAGGCCACAGAGCCCGTTCCGAACGACTTTGTGGCCTACGCGGTCCGGGCGGCACGAAACGGCGTGCTCAGCGCCTGTATGGACGTCCGGAAGGACGTCTTCAGCAGCACCCGGTTCACCTGGCAGCGCATCAACAAGGGCAGGCCGTCGGAGATGTTCGGGACGGCCGATCTGAGGCTCCTAGAGCAGCCGTGGCCGGGCGGCACGACGCAAGATCTCTTGGGGCGGGTCATTCAGGATGCCGACCTGGCCGGCAACAGCTACTGGGCGCGTGACGGGGATGAACTGGTGCGGATGCGCCCGGACTGGGTGCAGATCGTGCTGGAGCAGCGCAGGATGCGCGACGGGGTGCTGGGCTGGCGTCGGATCGGCTACCTGTACACCGAAAACGGCCCGAACTCCGGTGCCGATCCGGTCCCGTTCCTTCCGGACGAGGTTGCGCACTTCGCGCCACGGCCGGACCCTCTGGCCACCTACCGGGGCATGTCGTGGATGACGCCGATCATCCGGGAGACGACCAGCGACGGGCTGATGTCCGCGCACAAGCAGAAGTTCTTCGAGAACGCGGCTACGCCGAACCTCGTCGTGACCATGCCGCGCGAGATCACCCCGGACGCCTTCGAGCGGTTCCGCGCGAAGATGGACGCCGGTCACAAGGGCGCAGCGAACGCGTACAAGACGCTCTATCTGGGCGGTGGGGCCGATGTTGAGGTCGTCGGCAACTCCTTCTCCCAGATGGACTTCTCCCGCGTCCAGGGCGCTGGAGAGACCCGCATCGCGGCCGCGGCCGGCGTCCCGCCGGTCATCGTCGGCCTGTCCGAGGGCCTGGCGGCCGCGACGTACTCCAACTACAGCCAGGCGCGCCGCCGGTTCGCTGACGGCACGATCCACCCGCTGTGGGCCAACGTCGCCGGGTCCTTCGCTCACCTGGTCCGCCCGACGTTCTCCAGCAAGAGCGGTTCCGTCCGCCTGTGGTGCGACCCCCGCGACGTCCCGTTCCTGAGGGAGGACCGCAAGGACGCCGCTGAGATCGCCTGGCGGCGCGCGCAGACCCTCCGATCGCTCGTCGACGCCGGGTTCGAGGCGGAGTCGGCGGTCCGGGCGGTCGACTCCGAGGACTTCAGCCTGCTGGTCCACACCGGGCTGTTCTCCGTGATGCTCCAGCCCCCGGGCTCCACCCTGCCGACGGCCACGCCGGCGCCACCGACTGACGAGGAGGGCCCGTGATGGGCACAGTCCAAGCCGTCGCGCGCGACCTGGTGAGGTCCGCGCCGTTCCGTGCCGAGGCGGCGCCGGACGGGGAGGCCGATGACGGCCGCACCCTGGCCGGTTACGCCGCTGTGTTCGGCGAGAGCACCGAGATCGACTCCTGGGAGGGGTCGTTCACGGAGACCATCCGCAAGGGCGCCTTCCGGAAGACGATCCGCGAGTCGACCCCGGTCATGCAGTTCGACCACGGTCGGCACCCGCTGATCGGGTCGATCCCGATCGGCGCGATCACCGATCTCCGCGAGGACGATCACGGCCTGTACGTCGAGGGCCGGATCTCCGACAACTGGCTGATGCAGCCGATCCGGGACGCGATCGCCGAGAAGACCGTGAACGGCATGTCGTTCCGGTTCGAGGTAATCCGCGAGGAGTGGCGCGACGCCGCGGGGAAGCTGGTTCCGCCCGAGCTGGTCGGTGAGCTGCTGTGGATGCCCGGCGACCGCGGGCCGCTCCAGCGGGAGATCATCGAGGTGAAGTGCCGCGAGCTCGGCCCCGTGGTGTTCCCCGCCTACGGCGGGACCGAGGTGTCCGTGCGGGCCCGCGGCATGGCCGACGAGCTCGCGCACGACGGGCACGCCACCCGGAAGATCCGCCAGTCCCTGGCCCGGGACGCCGCGGCTCCCGCTGTTCCGGAGGATCCCGAGCTGCGCCGCGAGGTGGCCACCTCGCTGCTGTTCGGCCGACCCGGGCAATTGCAGCGCGGCGCGCACCTCGTCGTCGACATCAGCGACGACCTCGACCCCGACCGTACGGCGGCGGCCGTACTGGACTCCCTCCGCCATATCCAAGGCGCGCCGCTCACTACAGAGCACCCGCCTGCCCCCAGCACGACTGACGCGCCGCCCGCCGATGGGCACCCGTCTTCATCCCCTGCCAGCGAGCGCCTGCGGGCCCAGATCAGCGAGGTCCGGGGCCGCATGGCCCAGACGCTGGCGCTCATCGACGCGAAGGACGCGTAACCATGGAACTCTCCCACCCGCAGGCGAAGATCCGCCTGAAGGACATTGAGGCCGAGCTGGAGCGCCTCGGCGCGAAGCCGGAGCTCACCGACGAGGACGAGCAGCAGTTCGACGAGCTCACCAGGGAGTTCGGCGAGGTCGACCAGCACCGCCGGCAGCTGGAGCGCATGGCCGCCCTGGAGCGGGTCCGTACCGCCTCCACGGTCAGCGACCGCCGCCCGTCCGCCGCCGCCGTCCGCGCTACCGGCGGCACGTCGCTCGGCCAGGACGGCTACGACGCGGACCCGATCCTGAACCCCGACTCCGTTGAGGACGCCCGGTTCCGCAACCCGTGGGACCTGTCCGAGATGCGTACCTTCGGCCAGTCGAAGGCGCAGATCGGCCGCGAGCTGCGGGCCCGTGCGCTGTCCGCTGTTCAAAAGATGGGCGGGGCCTCGGACCGGGTGCGGTCCACGGCTACGGACATCATCGAGCGGTGGGACGACGGCGACGGGAGGATCTCCCGGATGTGCCTGGCGACGTCCTCGCCGGAGTACATGCGGGCGTGGTCGAAGATGGCCGCAGGCAAGGGCCACATGATCACGCCGGAGGAGCAGCGGGCCCTGGAGCGGGCCATGTCGCTTACGGACTCGGCCGGTGGCTACCTCGTCCCGTTCCAGCTGGACCCGACGGTGATCATCACGTCGAACGGGTCGGCGAACTTCATGCGCACCGTGGCCCGTCAGGTCGTCGCGACCGGCGACGTCTGGAACGGCGTCTCCTCCGGCGCGGTGTCCTGGAGCTGGGACGCGGAAGCCGCGCAGGTCTCCGACGACAGCACGACCTTCGCCCAGCCGACCGTGCCGGTCCACAAGGCGGCCGGTTTCGTGCCGATCAGCATCGAGGCCCTGGAGGACGAGGCGAACGTCACCCAGGAGGTGGCGCGGCTGCTGGCGTTCGGCCGGGACACCCTGGAGGCCGCAGCGTTCATCACGGGCTCCGGCTCCGGCCAGCCCACCGGCATCATCACCGCCCTCGCCGGCGGCTCCAGCGTGGTCTCCCCGACCACAGTCGAGACGTTCGCCGCGGCTGACGTCTACAAGGTCGACGGGGCCCTGCCCGCCCGCTACCGGCAGGGCGCGTCGTGGATGGCGAACCGGGCGATCTACAACCTGATCCGCCAGTTCGACACCCAGGGCGGGGCGCAGCTGTGGGAGCGGATCGGAGCGGACGTCCCGCCGATGCTCCTCGGCCGGCGGGCGCTGGAGTCCGAGGACATGGACGGCGCGTTCTCGGCGGCTGCGACCGCGGACAACTTCCTGCTGCTGTACGGCGACTTCTCGAACTACGTGATCGCCGACCGCATCGGGATGACCGTGGAGTTCCTCCCGCACCTGGTCGGGGCGAACCAGCGGCCGACCGGCCAGCGCGGCTGGTACGCGTACTACCGCGTCGGCGCCGACTCCGTGAACGACGCCGCGTTCCGCGTCCTCAACGTGGCCACCACGGCCTGACACGTGCCCAGTTGGGCGGCCCCCGTCGCGGGGCCGCCCTCTGGCAGGAGAGGAACGCGTCATGCCCATCAAGCGGTGCACCGCATCGTTCGTCGCCTACCGCGACGGGATGCCCGTCGTGATCACAGTCGGCCAGCTCATGGACTCCGACGACCCCCTCATCTCGGGCCGCGAGGCCCTGTTCGAGGACATCAACACCCACATGGCCCGGCGCCCTGGCGGAGCCGAGTCGGCTACTGCGGAACCGGCCGAGAAGCGGGCCGTAACCCTGCCCCGCCCGACCGCCGGCGGTCGAGGCCGCGGCGGACGCAAGGGCGCCGCCACTGACGACGCCGAGGAGTCGCCGTGAGGAACAGCGTCTACAACACGATCGTCTCGCGGGTATCGATCCTGCCCGCCGTGCACGACACCACCGTCGAGGGCTCGGCTGTTGACCTCCTCGTGCACGGTGACGCCGCCCGGTCGGCGATGGTCGTGCTGCCGGTGGGGACCGTCACGGACGGCACCCACACCATCGAGGTCCAGGACTCACCGAACGGATCGGACTGGACGGCTGTTACCGCCGAGTTCCTTCAGGGCTCTGAGCCTGCGGTCACCTCGTCGAACGACGAGCGGACTCACGAGATCGGCTACACCGGCCACCAGCGGTACCTCCGGGTGGTGTCCACCGTGACGGGAAGCCCGTCCACCGGCGGCGCCTACGGGGCGATCGTGCTCCTGGGCTGGGGCCGCACGCGGCCGCCGGTCCGCGCGTAGGGGGTGATGAGCCGTGCCGTTCGATCTCGGTGACACCGTCCGCCTGACAGCTGAGTGCCGGGACCCGGGCGGCACCCTCACCAACGCCTCCGCCGCCACCCTCACCATCACACTGCCGGACGGGACCACGGCCACGCCCAGCGTGACCAACCCGCCCGCCAGCGCCGGTGAATACAGGGTGGACTATCCGACCGTCCAGGCAGGCCGCCACGGCGTCCGCTGGCTTTTCACCACCCCGGGCGCAGCGTTCACCGACATGTTCGATGTGCGGGCTGCCGCGCCGCCGCTCATCCTGTCCCTGGCCGACGGTCGCCGGCACCTTCAGATACCCGCTGGTGACACGGCGGCTGACGAGCAGATGCGCGGCTGGCTGGAGTCGGTGACCGAGCTCGTGGAGAGCTTCTGCGGGCCGGTCGTGCGCCGGACGGTGGTCGACGACTACGACATCCAGAGGGGCGGCGTCCCGCGACTGGCGCTGCGCCGGGTACCGGTCCTGTCGGTCACCTCGGCGGTCGAGGTCCTGACCGGCAGCCCCTCCTACGATGCGGTCGCCCTGACCGTGGACAGCAATGGGATCCTGCGACGCCTTGACGGCGGCCTGCTGCACGGGCTGCTCCGGATCACCTACGTGGCGGGGCGCACCGTCGTACCGGCGAACCTCTCGTCGGCGGCGCGCATCATCCTCCAGCACCTGTGGCGCACCCAGTACGGGGCGTCGCGGGCGCTGGCCGGTCTGGGCGGCGGCGAGGACTTCGCCGTGACGGAGCCGATCGCAGGGTTCGGGTACGCGATCCCAAACCGGGCGATGCAGCTGATGGAGCCGCACCGCCTGCCGCCGGCGGTGGGGTAGATGGCCACCTCGGCAGTCCCGGCCGCCGTCGATGCTCTGGCGGAGATCCTCCGTGCGGCGCCCGGCCTGCACTCGGTGCGCGTCTTCGACGGGCCTCCCACAAACAACCTGCCCACCGGTGACCTGCTGTTCGTCTGCTACCAGCCGGGTGCGGACTCCGCGGTGTCGATGACGCAGCAGTTCAACTCTGCCGGCGCCCGGACCCGCGACGAGGACTTCGACATCGGCTGCTACCTCGAGTCCCGTTCGGGCGGCGCCGACATGGGCGTGCAGCGCCGGCAGGCGTTCGCGCTGCTGGCCGAGGTGGAGAACGCGCTGCGTGCCACCGATGCCGAGCCGGAGGCTCCGACCTTGCGCGGCACCGTGCTGTGGGCGCACCTGGTTGCCGCCGATCTGTTCCAGACCCAGTCCGACGGGGCGCTGGCTGGGCTCTCTTTCACGGTCCGCTGCCGGGCCCGCATCTGATCAAGGAGATCCACATGGCCAAGGTCCGCTATGTCGGTCCGGTGCCGGTGACGGTGCCGGAGCTCGGCAGCCGCACTGTCCAGCCGGACGAGGTCGTCGAGGTGCCGGATGCCCGGTACGACGGCTACGTCTGCCAGCCCGTGAACTGGGAGCCCGTCGAGGAACCCAGGACGTCCGCGCCTAAGAAGGCCGCGGCCAAGACCGTGAAGGGTGACGACTGATGGCGATCGGATCCGGCCTCGGCGGCCAGCTCGGCATCGTCGCCGAGTCCACCTACGGCACCTACGTGGCGCCGACCAGGTTCCTGGAGTTCACGAAGGAATCGCTGGTCCTCAAGAAGACCACCGAGCAGTCCGCTGGCGTGGCGGCCGGGCGGCTGATGGCGCTGTCGGCGCGGCGTGTCCTGACGCAGAAGGAGGTCGCGGGCTCCATCGACATGGAGGTCACGAACTCGGGGATGGGCCTGCTCCTTCAGGCGCTGATGGGGACGACGGTCACCCCGGCTCAGCAGGAGTCGACGGCCGCGTATCTCCAGACCCACAACCTGGCGGACAGCTGGGGCAAGTTCCTGACGATCCAGAAGGGCGTGCCGCTGACCACGGGCACGGTCACCGACAAGTCCTTCGTCGGGTGCAAGGTCGTCGGAGCGGAGTTTTCGTGCGAGGTCGGCGGCATGCTGATGTCGTCGTGGGAGATCGACGGCCGGGACTGCTCAGAGAGCCAGTCTCTGGCCAGCGCCTCCTACCCGTCGCGGCGCCCGTTCCACTTCGGGCAGATGGCGGTCAAGACCGGCACGTTCGACTCCGAGGCCGCGCTGGACGGGGTGCGGAAGGTCAGCATCAAGATCGAGCGGCCCATGGCGACAGACCGGTTCTACGCCGGGGCGTCCGGGCTGAAAGCTCAGCCGATCGCGAATGACCTGGTCAAGATCACGGGCACGATCGAGACGGACTACGTCGCGACGACGCTGGACGACCTGCACACGTCGGACGCGGCAACGTCGCTGGTCTGGGAGTTCGTCGGCCCGACGATCGAGACCAGCTACGCCGAGACGTTCCGGATCACCCTGCCCGCCATCAAGATCGATGAGGCGCCGCCGGTGATCGACGGGTTCGAGGTCATCAAGCCCAGCTACAGCTTCACTGCGCTGTACGACGGCACCAACCCGGCATCGATCGAGTACATGTCCACCGACACCGCGGTGTAGCCGTGACCCGCGACATCCGGATCATGAACACCGGCGCCCTGCTTGAGCTGTCGCGCCGGCTCAACGCCGCGGCGGGGCCGCCGGTCCGGGCGGCGATGACCCGCCGCATCCGGCGAGCAGCCGAGCCCCTGCGGAACGACTTGCAGCGCACCGTGCGGGGGCTGCCGATCCGCAGCCAGGGCGCCGCCGGCCGCGGCGGCCCATCCCCGACGACGCGCCCCCTGCGCGCCACGATCGCCGCGGCGATCCGCATCTCGGTCCGGACCGGCGGCAACCCGGGCGCCCGGATCTGGATCGACCGCGCTGCCCTGCCGCCCGACCTGCGCGGCATGCCCAAGGTCATGAACACCGGCCGCATCCGGCACCCCGTGTTCGGCAACCGGCGCCGCTGGGCCACGCAGACCACCACCCCCCTGTGGTGGGAGTCCACCATCCGCCAGCACCGGCCCCGTATGGAGCGCGAGATCGAGCGGATCTTGCGTGACGTCCGCCAGCGCCTCGAATAGCCAGGAGCACACCTTGATCATCCTGTACAGCCCTGAGGACGGCGAGCAGCGCCGCTTCGACGTCCGGTCCGTCCGCACGTCGGAGGCGCAGATCGTCGAGCGCACCACGGACCTGAAGTGGGGCGACATCAAGCGGGGTGTCCGCGACGACGACCCGACCGCACTACGTGGCGTCGTCTGGGTCCTCCTCAAGCGGGAGACTCCCACGCTCCGGTGGTCGGACTTCGACCCGCTCATCGACGAGCTCACCAGCAAGTTCGACGCGCGGGAGATCGCCGGTATCGCAGCGGACATCGTGGCCCTCCCCGAGGAACAGCGGGCGCGGGCCATCGCCGAGATGAAGGCCTACGTCGAGGACCCGGACTCTGTGGACCTGGCCGTGAAGGAAGCAGCGGGCTCCCCAAAAGAGCCGACGACGGAGACCTCACCGACCGACGCCTGAAGTACCTGGGTCTCTTCGCCTACCTGCTCAACCTCGGCGCCAGGGACGTAGACCTCCTGACCGTCGACGAGTTCGACGCGTACTGCGACTGGATCGACCGACACCAGGCCGACGCGGCTAAGGGGGCATCCAGTGGCTGAACGCATGGCTTTCATCCTCGACGGCGACGACAACCTTTCTCCCGTCTTCCGCCGGATCGGGGAGTCCGCCGAGCGGTTCCACCGCCGGATCAACGAGGCAGTCGACGAGTCCGGCGGCGAGCTCCGCGCGTTCACCCGCGCGGCCGGCGGCGGGCTTCAGGAGCTCGGACGCAGCATGGACTCCGCCGGCCGGGCAGCGGACGCGCTCGGCGACGAGGCGCGGCAGGCGGCCCCGGCTATTGCTCAGGTCGGGGACGCCGCCGACCGGGCGGCCCACCAGGTTCAGACGTTCACCCGAGACTCCAGCGGCCGGATCCGTGACATGCGCGGCCGTTTCCTGTCGGCGGCGGCGTCAGCTGATCTGCTGGCCCGTCAGGCCGCGGGGACGGCGCCGGAGATCCGGATCGTCGGCGCCGAGTCTCGGAGCAGCGCTGCCGCGGTCCGGGACCTGGGTCAGGGTGCGGACCGTGCACGGCCGTCGATTGCCAGCCTCGGCAAGGCGGCGGGCAAGACGGGGGCGGAGATAGGCGGCAAGGGCGGCGGCATGGGCGGGTCCATGGGGGCCGTCGCCGCGATCGCCGCGCTGTCGTTCCTGCCGTCGATCGGCGCCCTGGTTCCGATGGTCGCGGGGCTGGGTGTGGCGGCGGGCACGATGTCGCTCGGGTTCCGTGGTGTGAGCGGGGCGATGGAGGCTGCGACCAAGGGGAAGAAGGAGTATGCGGCTGCGCTGAAAGCCCTGCCGCCCCCGGCTCGTGAATTCGTTGAGACGCTCGTCGAGACGAAGAAGAAGTTCACGGATCTCGCGCCTGAAATCCAGAAGGTGATGCTTCCTGGGTTTACTCAGGCACTGAAGGATTCCGGTCCGTTCGTGAAGATTCTCGGCACGGCGATGACCGAGATGAGTAAGGGGTTCGGGGACGCTGCGGCCGGGGTGGGCCGCCTGATGAAGGATGCTGGATTCCAGAAGGATTTCACGCGGGTTCTTGAGCTGGGGAATGTTTTCGTCAAGGACCTGACTCGTGGACTGGGTGGGCTGACGCGCGGGTTCATTGATTTCGGTGCGAAAAGCGAGCCGACCCTGCGGTCTCTTTCCGGTGGCCTGAGTGATCTGCTGGCCAAGGGTCTGCCTGGCATGTTTCAGGGGATGGAGCGGGGCGTCGAGGGTTCCTCGAAGTTCCTCGACGGCCTCTTCGGAATGATCAACAACCTGCTGCCCGCACTCGGCCGCCTGTCGGGCGAAGTGTCGCGGACCTTCGGGCCGTTCCTCGGCGAGCAGATGACGCTCTTCGGGAATGTCGGCAGCCGGGCGATGGACATGCTCGGCGCTGCGGCCCGCGGGCTGAAGCCCGTGATGGACGACCTGTCGTTCGGGATCCGAACTGCCTGGATCATCGGCAAGGAGATGGGCTCCGCTTTCAAGGACGCGGGCAAGGCCGTCGTGGAGGCCTTCCTCCCGGCGGGCACGAGCGTCGAGAACGTGCGTGGCCCGCTACAGCGGCTGCACACGCTAGTCCAGGAAAACAAACTCGGGCTCATGGAATACGCCCGTATCGGCGCGAACGTCATGCTCACCATAGCCGAGGGATTCATCCGACACCTTCCGGCCCTGGTGAATGCAGCCAAGTTTATGTCGATCATCATCCTCGGCGCTTTCGATGCAATCCTGGGTGGCGCCAAGGTTGCTTTCGGCTGGATTCCCGGAGTCGGCGAAAAACTACAGCTCGCGTCGACCGAGTTCGACAAGTTCAAGACCGGGTTCCTTACCGGCCTCCAGTCGGCGGAAGACAAGACAAAAGCATTCGCGGATAGCGTGCTGCCGCGACTTTCCGAGAACCGGCTGAAGATGAATATCAGCAGCTGGGAAAGCCAGCTCGCTGTAGCCAAGGGCCAGCTCGCCTCGGTGCCCCCGGAGAAGCGGGCCAAGCTCCTGGCTCACATCGACGAACTGGAACGGAAGATCGCCGAGGCCAAGGGCGAAATCGCCTCGGTCCGGGACAAGACAGTGAACATCTCCGTCACCACCCACTACAAGACGACGGGCTCCCCCTACCGCCCCTCCGGCGGCCGCGAGTACAGCACCGGCGGCCTGGTCCAGGGACCGGGAACCACCACCTCCGACAGCATCCCCGCGATGCTGTCCAACCGCGAATACGTGCTCCCGGCCTCGGTCGTGGACCGCGTGGGTGTCGCCAGCCTGGACGCCCTGAGGCGCGGCGAATCGCTGGCTACGGCCGGCATGTCGGCGGGCGGCGGATCCCTGCCAGCTGCGCGCATGCAGGGCGGCACAGTGATCCAGAACCACATCACCGTCGAAGGCGCCATGGACCCGGTCGCCGTCGCGCAGCAGCTGGAGCGCATGCTCCTGAAACTCCAGCGGTCCTACGGCCTACCGGCGGGGGTGCTCTCAAGGTGACGATCAGACCTGTGCTGCGGGTGGCCTTCGGCTTCGCGTCGATGGCCACCTCGGTCACCTGGACCGACATCAGTCAGTGGGTCGACCTGGCCAAGGGGATCCGCTGCACCCGCGGCGCTTCCGACGAGCTGGCGCAGACCCAGCCCAGCACCCTGAGCGTGACGCTCGACAACGCGGATGGCCGGTTCTCGGCCGGGCTGGCGACGAGCCCGTACTACCCCTACGTGCGGCCCAGCTGCCCGATCCAGCTGGGCATCGTCACCCTCGCCGGGAAGAACCACATCCGCACGCCCGCCTTCGAGGACGACAGCATGGAGGGCTGGGAGAACAGCGTGTTCACGCCCGTGTTCGCTGCCCTGCCGGACACCGCCCGCGCCCACTCGGGGACCTACTCCCTTCTCGTGGCCTGGGAAAACACCGGGACCGGTGGGGTCGTCGAGCAGACCGTGTATGGCCTGGACGTCGGGCAGACCTACACCCTGTCCGGCTGGGTGTGGGTACCCGTCGGGGACCCGGCGGTACGCTGGCTGATCGACGGCGGCAGTGCCGGCACCGCGTCCGCAGTCACCAACGCGTGGACGCAGATCACCAAGACGTTCACGGCGACGAGCACCAGCCACACGGTGCAGCTCACCACGTCGCTCACGTCCCCAACGTTCGGGGATCAGGTGTGGCTGGACGACGTGCAGTTGGAGGTCGGGTCGTCGGCGACGTCGTTCGATGACGACGGCGCTGAGATCCACTGGCGGTTCTACGGTCTGGTCAACCAGTGGAACTCCGGCTGGAAGGGCTTGCAGGGCGAGGTGAGCCTGTCGGCGACGGACTTCTTCAAGGCGCTGTCCAAGCAGCCGCAGCTGGAATCACTCCTCGCCGAGGAGATCAAGCAGCTGAACCCGGTCGCCTACTACCCGCTGACAGAGCCGTCGACCTCGGCGTCTGCCGGGGATATCGGCGGCACGGGTGCAGGCAGCCTGGTTCAGGCGCAGGTCGGCAGCGGCGGCACCGTCACCTTCGCCGAGGCCGCCGGCCCTGCGGCCACCGAGGCGCAAGTGCTCAAGTTCGCCCCGGTCAACGCGTCGAACGGGATCCGGCTCGACTCCCACCTAGGCCCGTATGCGGAGGAGCAGACCACCCTGACGAACATCACGTTGGAGGCGTGGTTCCAGACCTCGACCGTCAGCCGCTACTTCATGGCGATCAGGAGCGACACGTTCCAGCACGAGATCGTGTTCGGGCTGAACGCCTCCGGCTATCTGGTCATCGAGCACACCGAGACGGGCGCCGCCCGGACCGTGACCACCGTCAACGCCGTGAACTTGGCCGACGGGGCCTGGCACCACGTCGTGTACGACGAGCTGAACGACCACGTCTACATCGACGGCGGCGCCCCGATCACCGTCACGGTCGTACCCATGCTCGCCCTGAAGTACCTGTCCGTGGCCGGCTACCCGAACCAGATGTGGGACGGCTCGGTCGCCCACGTCGTCCTCTACACCGGCAACACCGTCCCCGCGGTGATCGCCGCCCACTACGACGCCGGGATCACCGGCTACTCCGGCGAGGACTCCGACGACCGGGTCATGCGCCTGGCCGGCTATGCGGGCATCGTCGCCCTCGATGCGGTCGGTGACTTCTCGCCGGTCGCGTCCCAGGGCCGGGGTGGGTCGAGCGCGCTGGAGATGATGCGTGTCGTCGAGGCGACGGAGGGCGGCCGGCTGGCCAGCCACCGTGACGGGCATGCGCTGCTCTTCCAGAGCCGCACCGTCCGCTACTCCAGCCCCGTCGCGCTGAGCCTGGCATACGCCGACGTGGAGACCGACGGCGTGTCCCTTGCTGACGACGATCAGAAGCTGGTCAACCAGTACAAGGTCTCGCGGCCCGGCGGCGCCACACAGCGTGTCGTCGCCGCCCAGTCCGTCCTGGCGTTCGGCCCTGCGCCGAAGGAGGACACCATCCTGAAGATGACGGACTCCGAGGTACTGGATGCCGCGAACTGGAAGGTATCCCGCTACGCCGTCGGGCAGCCGGAGGTGCGCGAGCTCCCCGTCCAGGCGTACACACTCCCCCTCGCGTCCTACCGGGCGCTCCTGAACGCGGACATCTCCGCACTGCTCGAAGTCACCGACATGCCGGATGAGGCGCCGTCCGACACGGTGACCGCCCGGGTGGAGGGCTACGTCGAGGACATCAGCCAGGAGTCCCACCTCATCGCGTTCCACACCTCGCGGGGGCTGACGGATGCGGCGTGGACGCTCGACTCCAACACGTACAGCGTCCTCGGGTCCACGACCCGGCTCGGCTACTAGGAGGCCTGGTGCGACAGCGAGACACCCCGGTGCGGCGGGCCCAGCACTTCTACACCCCGCCCCCCAGCAGCCGCCCCGATGCGTGGGACCTGGTCCCGCCAGCGGAGCGGGTGTGGCGGTGGTACGAGCAGCAGATGCAGCGCCGTGTCGCCCCGCCGGCGGGCACGCTGATCGGCGCGAGTATCTACGCCCGGATCAACCACGGCAGGTGGGTCGGCGACTGCCCATGTGGCAGCGCGCAGGTGGTCACCCCGGATGATCCACGGTTCGCGTGCCCGGAGTGCGGCTACGGCTGGGCGCGGGTCGTGTTCCCTCAGAAGCCGGAGCTGGCCGAGGCGGAGGTGGCGGCGCGAGCACCGCATGAGCGGAACTGGTGGCACGACGACGACAGCACGGCATGGGACCGGCCCCGGCCGCCGCGCCCGGGGAAGGACCCGGGGCCGCCGGAGGACCCTGCCCCTGCGGAGCCGACGCCGGCGGAACCCCAGCCCGAGGAGCCTGCCCCGGAGGAACCGGTAGCCGGTCCGAAGGGAGGCCGTAGATGATGCTGGCCACGCCTCGCACCTGGGTCGTTGGCGAGGTGGTCACGGCAGCCCAGCTGAATGCGGAGCTCCGCGATCAGATCAACGCTTTGATCAACGGGATGCTGCACGTCGTCAAGTCCGGGAACACCGCACGCACATCGACAACGTCTCTGGCCAACGACCCTCACCTGGCTCTCTCGGTCGCAGCCAACAGCACGTACCTGTTCGACGGGTTCGTCGACTACGACGGAGCCTTCGGCGCGGGCAGTCTGAAGATGGACTTCACCCTCCCCGCGAGCGCGGTGCTGCGCTGGGGTCCCCTCGGCAACGTGGTGTCGGAGACGACTCAGAAGTACACGTCGAACACGACCGCCAGCGGCTCGATGTCCGTCGGTACCTACGGGACCGGCGGCCTCCATACGGCCGCGACGTTGCGCGGCTATCTGACCGTGGCGGCTACCGCTGGCACGATGCAGATGCGCTGGGCCCAGGACGGTTCGAACGGGACGGCGACGACGGTGTACGCCGGGTCGTGGCTGCGTCTGTACCGCGTCACCTGACCGCCCTCTCATACCCCTCGCCCCGAGCCGATGGCCGGGGCGTTCCTCATGCCTGGAGGCCCTCATGTCCACCGGTGCCCAGTTCTACCCCGGGGCCTCGACGGCGTACCGGTACGACGGCCGCTACCCCGGGGTGATGCAGGAGATCAACTGCTGCGTCACCCACACCACCGAGGGCACCTCACTCCCGGACTACGACGGCGGTGTCAGCGCCCCCAACTCGACGCTGCTCCCGGTCATCCCGGACAAGCGGATCAAGGTGTATGCGCACTTCCCCGCGGACATGTCCGCCCGCGCGCTGGTCGACAACTCGAACACCTCGGTGCGCACCAACCGGAACAACTGCCACCAGGTCGAACTCGTCGGATCGTGCGACCCCGCACGCCGCACGAGCTGGGGCAGCCGCCGTGCGGGCGTCGACTACATCTACTGGCCCGACGCCCCCGACTGGCTGCTGCGCGAGTACGCCAAGTACGTGGCGTGGCTGCACACCGAGCACGGCGTACCGCTGTCCTCGACGCCGCGGCCGTGGCTGCCGTACCCGACGAGCTACGGCAACAGCCGGGCCCGGATGACGCTCGCCGAGTGGGCTGGCTTCCGCGGGCACTGCGGCCACATGCACGTCCCCGACGGCAACGACCACGGCGACCCCGGCGCAACCCGCATGGACCTCGTCCTCGCCTACGCCCGGCAGCTCGTCTCCGGCACCACGCCCCCGACGTCCGAGGAGGACGACATGCCCACCCCCGCAGACCTGTGGAGCTTCAAGGTCCGCCTCCCGGACGGCCGGGAGGTCTCAGCCGCCGACATCCTCGGCTACTCCGACGCTCGACACAACGTCCTGTATGCCGAGCTCACCAACGTCAAGGCACAGCTCGCAGGCCTGTCCGCCACCGTACAGACCCTGGCTGGTCTGCTCGGCCAGCACGACGACGTCGACACCGACACGATCGTCGCCGCGGTTGAGCGCGCCATCGCGGCCGCGGTCATCGACGTGGACGTCACCGTTACTGGAACCCCGACCCCGCAGGAGTCCTGACCCATGAGAATCTTCGGACGCGAGCCCGTCTACATCCTGGCCCTCATCGGCGTCACCCTGAAGCTCAGCGCCGCCTACGGCCTGGACGTCTCCGACACGCTGCAGGGCGCCATCATGGCCGTCCTCTCCCTCATCGTCGCGCTCGCCACCGCCATCGTGCTCCGCACCGGCGCCGCCGCGGCGAGCATCGTGAACCTCGCCCAGGGCGCGATCGCCCTGTTCATGGCGTTCGGCCTGCACATGGCGGCAGAGCAGCAGGCGCTCTGGATGGCCGCCGTCGAAGGCGCCGTGGCCCTGCTCATGCGCCGGGAGGTGACCGCCCCGGTAGCCGCGCTGGCGATCGAGCAGGGCAGCCCGGTCAAGTCGGCGCCGCCGCAAGCAGTCTGAACGGAGCGCACGCGTGGCCGATGACCCGACGCTCGGCGAGGTGATGCGTCGCCTCGAGGATGTCCGCCAAGACCTGAAGGAGGATTTCCGTGAGCTGGGCCTACGGCTCGACAGCAAGGTCAGCATGGAGCGGTACCAGCTGGAGCAGCAAGCCCGCGACGGGCAGGCCGCGATCGTGCTGGAGCGGGTCAAGGCGATCGAGGCCGCGCGCGAGCAGGAAGCGGACAAGGCCCGCCAGGATGCACAGAAGCTCGCCGACCGGCGGGCAGCCGACCGGCGCCTGGCGTTCACGGCGATCATCGCCCCCGTGCTGATGCTGCTGCTCACCGTGTACATCAACGCGCGGGGGGCCGGGTCATGAAGCGTCGCCACGGGGTGGTCCGGCCGCGGCACCATCGGCGTACCGACGTCGCGTTCGCTGCCGTCGCTGCGCTGGGGCTGGCGGGGTTCGCGTTCCTGGTCATCCTGATGCAGGGCCTGGGCCATGATCTCCGTGCGGCGAACCTGGCGCGGGATGCTCTGGCTACGCAGGTGGAGCGGCTGGGGGCGTCGCCGGTGGCCGGCCCGCCGGGGAGTCGGGGCGAGC
Source organism: Streptomyces sp. IBSNAI002 (assembly GCF_052244475.1). Lineage (NCBI taxonomy): Bacteria > Bacillati > Actinomycetota > Actinomycetes > Kitasatosporales > Streptomycetaceae > Streptomyces > Streptomyces sp. IBSNAI002. Next base: position 1,118,131 of record NZ_JBQPXG010000002.1, read on the forward strand.
CGGGCCACGGGATGGTGGGGCCGTCTGGTCCGCGCGGGGAGCGGGGGCCGATGGGAGCTCCCGGGGCTGACGGTTCTCCGGGGCCGTCGGGTCCGCCTGGACCATCGGGGAGTCCCGGTGTGGTCGGGTCGGTCGGGCCGACGGGGGCGGGGGCTGCCGGGCCGACCGGTCCACCGGGGCCGCAGGGCGAGCCCGGGCCTGCGGGTGCCCAGGGTGAGCAGGGCCCGCCGGGGGCCGACGGCCGTGATGGTCAGCCCTGTCCGGAGGGCTACTCGCTCCAGCCGCCTGCCGGTGATCCTGATGCGTTGGTGTGCCGGCGTACGGGGGCTCCCCCGCCGGCACAGCAGCCTGTACCCGAGGCTGCGTTGGATCCGTTCCGTCGCCAGTATCCGTAAGCACACCGCCCCCTCTCGCCTTCGGGCGGAGGGGGCGATTTCTGCGTGTCCGGGCCCCGTACGCTGGCGGGCATGATTCGGACTGTCGTGCTGGACATCGGCGAGACCCTCACCCGAGACGACCGCTACTGGGCTGCCTGGGCCGACTGGCTCGGCGTCCCACGACACACCCTGTCCGCGCTCGTCGGCGCCGTCGTCGTCGACGGCCGGGACAACGCCGACGCGCTCCGCCTGCTCCGACCGGGCCTCGATGTCGCGGCCGAGTACGCCGCCCGGGAGACTGCTGGCCGCGGGGAGCAGCTCGACGAGGGCGACCTGTACGACGACGTACGGCCAGCGCTGGCCGCGGTCCGGGCCGCTGGCGCGCGGGTTGTCATCGCGGGGAATCAGTCGCCGAAGGCGGGCGCGATGCTGCGGGCGCTCGATCTGCCCGCGGACGTGGTGACGGTGTCGGGCGACTGGGGCGTGGCCAAGCCGTCGCGGGAGTTCTTCGACCGGGTGCTGGAGCTGTCCGGGGCGCCGGCCGCCGAGACGCTGTACGTCGGCGACCATCCGGCGAACGACATCGGCCCGGCGCGGGCGGCGGGGTTGGCGACCGCGCACCTTCGGCGGGGCCCGTGGGGGTTCTGGTGGGCCGACGAGGTGCGGGCGACGGGCGCCGCGGACTACTCCATCGACTCCCTGTTCGACCTGCTGTCGATCGTCAACCCGTAGCGGCAGACGGCCAGTTCACCGCGCGGTACGGTTCCCGTATGGCCGACCACCCCGGGCACCGTATCGCGGCGCGGCGCCAGTCCCGCCGCATGACGCAACGCGACCTCGCTGCCGCCGCGCACCTGTCCCTCGGCATGATCCGGCACATCGAGCAGGGCACCCGCGCGCCGAGCCCGTCCACGTTGGAGTCGATCGCTTCCGCCCTCGGCGTGGACCCGGCCCGCCTCGACCCCGCCTTCGCAGGCACCGCACACCGGGTGCATGCTGCACTGCCGTCGATCTCCGCGGCCATCGCGGGCTACGACATTCGCCTCGACCGGCCGGCCCGCCGCCGGGAGGAACTGCGGCAGCAGGTGGCGGCCGCCGTGGCGCAGCGGCTGGCGGCCCAGTACGGGCTGATCGCTGGGGTCGCTCCGGGCCTGCTCCGCGACACGCTCGCACTGCTGCACCACTCGGCCGGGGAGCAGCGCGAGGATGCGGCCCGGCTCGTGGCGGCGGCGGCCCGCTGCGCGGACGCGGTGGCCTACAAGTACGGGGCGCACGACCTGTCTGCCCGGCTGATCGACGTGATGCGGTGGGCCGCGGTGCAGGCCGATGACCCCGTGCTCCGGGCGTCGGTGGCGTACACGAGCGCCGAGACCTATCTGGCAGCGCACGCCTACCGGGTCGGGCAGGCGGCACTGGAGCAGGCCCTGGACGCGTCGCCGGCGCCGGAGACGACCGCTGCGGCCGCGGCCCGCGGCGCCCTGTTCATGCGCACCGCTGTCGTCGCCGCCCGGGCTGGCGCCGCGGAGGCCGCCTACGCCCACCTCGCCCGGGCCGGAGTGCTCGCGGGCGGCCTGGCCGAGGGCGTCTACCTTGGGACTGCGTTCGGCCCGTCGAGCGTCCGGATCCACGAGGTGGCCGTGGCGGTGAGCTTGGGTCAGCACCACATCGGCCGGGCCTTGGACGTGGCCCGCGCCTGGAAGCCCGGCAGTGATGTTCCGGCCGAGCGGCAGTCCGGGTTCTACGTGGAGGTGGGCCGTGCCCAGTTGTGGGCTGGCCAGCCGGATGCGGCGTTCGAGTCGTTGAAGGTGGCCCGCCGGCTGGCGCCGCAGCATGTCCGCGAGCATCCGTGGGCCCGCGAGGACGTTGAGAAGATCCGCAGGATCAAGCGCGCCGACGCCGAGTCTCTCAGCAGCTTCGCCGAGTGGATCGGCGCCGTCTGAGTCAACCGCTGCGGGTACCACATGGTGTGGTACTTACACCCCTTCCCGACGGTCATTCTCTCTCTGCCCGCACCAGACGAGCAGATGGGACGGCCTCGTGAGCACCAACCCAGTCGTATCCGCTGGCGATGTCAGCATCGCGCGTCTCCACGGCCACGCCTGTTGGGACTGTGGGGCCGTCAGCACCGAACTCGTCCCGGCCGGGGAAGCTTCTGTCCGCGGCTTCACCCAGAAGTGGCCGATCGTCAAGTGCAACCCGTGCTGCGACACGGCCGCCGGGGACCTTGCATGACGGGCCGCTGCGACCGGGCACCGCTTCCGGCGTCCGTGTCATTGCTGACCCACGACCAGTACCTCGGCCGGGCCTGCGTGTCGTGCGGTCGCCAGCTCACCACCGGAGCCGTGCCGCGCGGCATCGTCCCGGGTCGGCAGGGCGTCCACACCCTCAACACCGAGGTGTGGTCCTGCCCAGCCCCGGAGGCATTCCAATGACCGCACGCCCGGGCCCTCCCGCCCCGGCCAAATGCCCCCGCTGCGGCGCTACTCCCGTTACCGGGGGCGGCCCCGAGGGCGGCGCCACCATCCACGAGGACGGCTGCCCGCGCGGCGGCCGGACCGGCATCCGCTGACCCTGCACTCCGACTCCAAGGAGAAACCATGGCAACGCCCGTACCTCCCCCGCCTCCGTGCAGCGCTGGCAAGGGTGAGCCCTCGCCGCCCCCCGCGTACACCAGCAGCACCACGCTGGTCGCCAAACCGGCCAGCCCGCGCGCCGCTCTCTCCGACGCCGACTTCAACGCGGTGATGCACACGATCCTGGACAACAACCCCGGTATGGACCCCTTCCTCGCGGGCCGCATCCTGGTCGACGCGCTCGCGTTCCTGGCCACCGCCGCACGTACCGAGGGCGGCCTCGTACCCTCCCGCGTGGTCGACGAGGGCTGGCACGCTCTGATCCTGCACACAGGCCTATACCAGAGCCTGTGCGCGCGGCTGGGCGGCTTCGTCCACCACATCCCGGAGCGCCCCGACCCGGGCCGACGCTCGCAGGGCAGCATCGAGCAGACGATCGACGCCATCGAGGCAGCTGGCTACACCGTCGACCGCGAGCTGTGGCGCGGACCGACCGACACCGCGGTCTCCGTGGCGGCGAACTGCCAGCACTCGGGCCCGGAGGGACCGATCGTCATCATTCCGAAGCCCAAGGGCTGAGGCGTAGGCTCCGCGCATGAACGAGTGGATCGATCCGAGGTACGCCGAAGCCGTCGCCGAGCTGCGCGAGCAGCAGGCCGAGCCGGACCGGCGGGGGCCACAACTGGTGCGCGGATTCATGGTGCCGGAGCCCGACGAGTCCTGACCCGCGAGACCGCCCCGGCCGGCAATCCCCCCGTCGGCCGGGGCTACTCGCGTACGAGTTCCGCAAGGGGAATGCCGCAGGCCTTCGCGATGCCGAGGAGAACGGTGAGGCTCGGGTCGGACACCGCGTACTCGATCCGGTGAACCGTCTTGTTGTCGATTCCGACCCTCTCGCCGAGAGCCTCCTGCGTGAGGTCGGCATCGTTGCGGGCGGCTCGGATGCGTGCGCCGATGGCCCGGCGGCGGGCGAGTACCCAGTCGGGCGGATCGATTTGCACCCGACCACGTTGTTGTGATCTTGGCGGATTGTCCTTACCTGGCCAGGTAAATCTAACGATTGGGTGGGCATACCAATCACATGACCGAAACCCATTGCGCCAGTGGCTTGAACCCGTAAGGGTGCTGACAGAGGTGCTAAGAACGAGAACCCAGGGTGATACAAAGTGCACGATTTGCCGGACTCTCGCCGACCGCGGCTCAGCTCATCGCAGCACCTCCGCCACGACGCCGACAAGCGCGCCCTCGCCCAGTCCAGGGTCGCCGACCTCGCCACCCTCGGACCTGGCGCCTCCATCCTCATGATCGAGAGCCTCCGCAGCGCCCTCGATGACGCCCTCCAGCTGATCGGGGAACTCATCGACCCGACCTGACCTTCTACAGAACAAGCCCCGGGGCATCCGCACCCCGGGGCTTCGTGCTGCCCTCACGCCGCCTCGCGACGCCCCTGCGCCACGTCGGCCAGTGCCGGCCGGGAGAGGATCCTCCGCAGAGCGGCGATCAGGACCGCGTCCGGCGGTGGGGCCGCGGCCGCTTCCCGGCGGATCCGCTCGATGACCTCATCCCCCAGTAAGGCGCGACGCTCCTCCGGCGTCACATCGAGCCCCGATACGCCCGACCCCCGACCCTCGCCTTAGACTGCGACCCTCCCGCCAGCCCGAACCCCCGGCACGAACCCATGCGCAATGAAAAACTCTCGGGTGCGGACATGTGTGCGTACCACTTGAGCGAGTGGTGTTCGACCGCCCAGATCCGGTCGAAGCCCATCCGCTCGGCGAGCACGGCCTGCTCCACGCAGTCGCGGATCACCTGGTGCTCCCGCTCCACGGTCGGGTCGGCGAGCTGGGCTTCGAAGATCACGGAGAATTTCACGGTGCCTCCAGGGTTGCGTCCTGTGCCCGGTCTTACTTCAATGAGGAATATGACTAATAGTCAGACGTCGAAGAAGCAAGAGCCGTGGAAGCAGGAGCCCGGGAAGCGGGAGCTGCCGCCGACCGCGTGGGCGGTTCTCGGCCTTCTTTCCTTCCCCGGGGAGCGCACGGGCTACGAGCTGAAGAAGTGGGCGGACTCCTCGCTCCGCTTCTTCTACTGGTCGCCCGCCATCAGCCAGATCTACGCCGAGCTGCGCCGCCTGGAGGAACTGGGATACGCGGCTTCCGCGCGCTCCGGCCCCGAGGAGGCCCGGGCCAAGCGGCGGTACGCCATCACCGACGCGGGACGCGAGGCGCTGGCCGGCTGGGCCGCCGGTGCGGCGGAGGCCGGGCCCCCGGTGCTCAAGCACGGACTGCTGCTGCGGGTCTGGCTCGGCCACCTGCACGAACCCGAGCGGCTGCGCGCGATGGTCGGCGAGCACCTGGAGCGCACCCGGGCCGAGCTGGCCGCCGTACGGGAGGCCGTGGCGCAGGCGGGCGAGGTCCCGGAGTGGGCCTTCCCCGCGCTGGCGCTGCGCTGGAGCGAGCGCCAGCACCTGGCGGAACTGGAGCTCGGCAAAGCCCTCCTCGCCGATCTGGCCGCGCTGGACGAACCGCCCGGCGCGGGCCGTCAAGCCGACGGGGACGCGCCCACGCCCGGGTGACGGCGACGCGGCCGCCGCCGCCCGCGCGGGGGCCCACAACCCCGACGGGAAGCGGCCGGTGCGCCTCCGCGGGGCCTTGCACGGGCGGTCCCTTCGCACCTTCGGCGCACTAGCATGCGTCCTCATCGCGCGCGGCCGGTCGGGACACCGCGTCCGCGCGGGGAGCCGCCGTCGACGGAAGCGAGAGAACCTTGACTTTCCTCACCATCGGTCACCGCGGGGTCATGGGTGTCGAACCGGAGAACACCCTGCGGTCGTACCTCCGAGCGGAACGTTCCGGCATGGACGTCATCGCCCTGGACGTCCAGCTGTGCAAGGACGGCGCCCTCGTCGCCCTGCACGACCCCGAGGTGGACCGGACCACCGACGGCTCGGGGGCCGTCGCCGACCTGACCCTGGCCGAACTGCGCGGACTCGATGCCGGTCAGGGCGAGCGCGTGCCGGTGTTCGAGGACGTACTGGACGCGGTCCGTACCCCGCTCCAGGTGTCCGTACGGGACCGGGCGGCGGCCGGGGCGCTCGCGGAACTGCTGCTGCGCCGCGACCTGACCGCCCGGGTGGAGGTGGCCTCCTCCGACGGGACGCTGCTCACCGAGGTCGCGCGGCTGGTACCGGGCGTCCGGACCGTCCTGCACGCGGCCGCTCCCGACGAGGCTGCCGAGGACGTCGTGCGCCGGGCCACGGCCGCGGGTGCGGCGGCGGTCACCCTGGACATCCGGCGGCTCAGCCTGGCGGCCGTCGAAGCGGCGCACGCCTCCGGCCTGCGGGTGACCGGCCGGGCGGTCAACACCCTCGACCTGCTGCGGCTGGCGCGGGCGCTCGAACTGGACGGCGCCGTCACCGACTTCCCGGAGATCCGCAGCACGGGCCGCTTCACCGCGTAGCCGCGGGGCCGCTCCGGCTACAGCGGCTTGACGAGCAGCTCGAAGGCCAGGTCGTCGCGGCGCGGGACGCCGAAGCGCTCGTCACCGTAGGGGAAGGGGCTCAGTTCGCCGGTGCGCCGGTAACCGCGGCGCACGTAGTAGGCGATGAGCTCCTCCCGTACGTTCACCACCGTCATCCGCATCTCCTTGGCGCCGCCCGTGTCACGGGCGCGGCGCTCGGCCTCGGCCAGGATCTCCTTGCCGAGGCCCGCGCCCTGGAGCCCCGGGCGGACCGCGAACATTCCGAAGTAGGCGTGGTCGCCCCGGAATTCGAGCTGGCAGCAGGCGACGGTCTCGCCCGCGCGCTCGACGACCACCAGGGTGCTGTCGGCCGCGTCGATGATCTGGCGGACACCGTCGGCGTCGGTGCGCTGCCCGTCCAGGTAGTCCGCCTCCGTGGTCCAGCCCGCCCGGCTGGCGTCTCCCCGGTACGCCGACTCCACGAGGACCACCAGCTCGCTCACGTCCGCCTCGACGGCACTGCGGAAGCTGAGGGCGGCGGGGTTGGCGGTCGACATCGGCGACTCCGTTCTGCGCGGGGGCATGTGACATGCCGAATACGGCAGGGAGAGCCTAACCCGGGTCCGCGTGAAGGAGCCGCGAGAGGGGCATCCCTTCCCCTGAAGCCGACGAACCGGGAGGTTCCGCCGTGCACGGTTCCGCGATGTCCTCCGCCGACACCGCCTCCGCCTGGCTGCTCGTCGTCCTGTGCGCGGTGAGCGGGGCGTACTGCCTGCGGCAGGTGCGCAGATCGGGCGGGGCCGCAGCCGGAGAGGCCGTGATGGCCTTCGGCATGGCGCTCATGGCGGTACCCCTCGGGGACCGTGACGGGTGGCAGGCGCTGGCGCTCGGCACGGTGTTCTGCGCCGCGGCCCTGCACGCGGTGTGGCTGCTGCGCGGCGGGGTGCACCACGCGCACCACCTGGTGGGCTCGCTGGCCATGGCCTACATGGCGCTGACGGCGGCGGCCGGCTCCGGCCACGGCGACGGCCACGGCACGGGGCCGTCCCTGGTCACCGGGCTGCTGCTGCTCTACTTCGCCGGGTACGTGCTGCTGGGCGGGGCCCGGCTGGTGGCGGCGGGCGGCGGCGGGCGAGGCACCTACCCGGTGGCGTCGTCGGCCGAGCTGTCCCGGGCGTGCCGACTGGCCATGGGAATCGGGATGTTGGCGATGCTGCTGATGATGTGAGGGCGCGCGGTACGTGTCCTGCGTCACCAATGCGCCGGGACCGTACCCGCAGGTAGCCCCGCGCTCATAGGCTGGCGGCCATGATGGTCCCCGTCGCCCTCCTGCTGCTCGGCGCCCTGACCGCGGTGCTCGCGCCCCGGCTGCTGGCCCGCGCCCGCTGGCCCGAGCGCGAACCCGTGGTGGCCCTGTGGGCCTGGCAGTGCGTGGTGGGCGCGGTGCTCCTGTGCTTCGGGCTGTCGATGCTGCTGAGCGCGGCCGCGGCCTGGCACGCGGTACGCGGCCGGCTCTTCGCCGCCGCCCCGCACGGGGTCGTCGACGCCTACGCGCTGGGCGCCTCGGGCGGTCCCTGGGCCGCCGGCACCGCGCTCGTACTGGCGGGCGGGGCGCTGTGGACCGCGGCGATGCTGGCCCGGGAGGTGCTCGGGGCGCGGGCCCGGCGGCGCGCGCAGGGCAGCGAACTGCTGGTGCGGGCCCCGCTGCTGCCCGGGGAGGAACCCACGGGCGCGCGGCTCGTCGTCCTGGAGGGCCCTCGGCCGGACGCCTGGTGGCTGCCGGGGGCGGCCCCGCAGCTGGTGGTCACGACGGCGGCGCTGGGCCGGCTGAAGGGGAGCCAGCTCGACGCCGTGCTGGCTCACGAGCAGGGGCACGCGGCAGCCCGGCACGACTGGCTGCTGCACTGCTCGCGGGCCCTGGCCGGGGGTTTCCCGCAGGTACCGGTCTTCGCGGCCTTCGAGGCGGAGATGCACCGCCTGGTCGAACTGGCCGCCGACGACGTGGCCTCGCGGCGGTACGGCCGGCTCACGGTCGCGCTGGCCCTGGTCGGGCTGAACGAGGACCGCGGGGCGTTCGGACCCTCCGCGGCCCCGCAGGCGCACGTCCAGGAGCGGGTGCGCCGGCTGCTCTCGGCGGCGCCCCGGCTCTCCGCGATGAACAGGCTGCGGCTGACGGCTCTGGCCTCCCTGGTCCCGGCGGTTCCGCTGCTGGTGGCCTTCGTACCCGGGCTGAGCGCGCTGGGGTAGCGGCCCGCGCGGCTTCGGGGTCCTGGGGCGGTCGGTGCGAGGATCGCCCCATGCGGAACGATCACTTGCGCCGGGCGGGCATCGGCTGTGCGCTGCTCGCGGCCGTACTGACGGCGCTGGTGGTGGCGGGGTGGACGCCCCTCCTCTCGTTCGACGGGCGGGTGGTCCGGGACCTCCACCGCCATGCCGTCGGCCACCCCGGGGTCACCCTGACGGTGCGGATCTTCAGCGACTGGGTGTGGGACCCCTGGGCCATGCGGGCCCTGGCCGCCGCGGCCTGCGTCGTGCTGTGGCTGCGCGGCCGTCGGGGACGGGCGCTGCGGCTGGCGGTGGCGGTGCTCGTGGCGACCGCGGTGCAGCAGGGGCTGAAGGCGCTGGTGGGGCGGGAGCGTCCGCAGTGGCCGGATCCGGTGGACCGGGCGGATTTCGCGGCCTATCCCTCGGGGCACGCGATGACGGCGACGGTGGTGTGCGGGCTGCTGCTGTGGCTGCTCCCCCGCGGCACCCCGCGGTGGGCGGTGGTCACCGCCTGGGCCGCTGCCGTGGTCTCGGTGCTCGGGGTGGGCTTCACCCGGATCTACCTCGGGGTGCACTGGCCGTCGGACGTAGTGGGGGGCTGGCTGCTGGGCGTGGCCCTGGTGGCGCTCGTCATCGCCGCACCGGGACCCGGCCGGGAGTGTGCCTGCCCTGGGCGATCCCCCGTGTCACCCAGAGCAGGCGGCCCCGCGCGCTGAGTATATTGGCTCCGAGCCAGTCAACGCAGGAGTAAGCATGTCCCCGCGCAGCGCATCGGTCAATGAAGAATTGCGCAGACGTTCCCGGGAGCGGCTGCTCCAGGCCACGGTCGAGCTCGTCGCCGAGCGCGGCTACGAGGCCACGACCCTCGGCGACATCGCCGACCGGGCGGGCGCGGCACGCGGCCTGGTCTCGTACTACTTCCCGGGCAAACGGCAGTTGCTGCAGTCGGCGGTGCACCGGCTGATGCACCTCACCCTGGACGCGGCCCTGGAGCGCGAGCCGCGCAGCGACGACGGGCGGGAGCAGATGGCGCGCGCCATCGACGCGATCCTCGGGCTGGCCCGGGACCAGCCGCTGCTGATGCGGACGCACATGGCGGGCATCCTCACGGCCGAGGGCTTCGTGCGGTGCCCGGAGCAGCAGCGGCTGGCGGAGCTGCTGCGGGACACCGTCGTCCGGTACGGCTCGCCGGACGCGGACGCGGACTACCCGCTGCTGCGGGCCCTGCTGATGGGCGCGGTGGTGGCGGTCCTGCTGCCCGGCGCGCCCATGCCGCCGGCCCGGCTGCGGGCCGAGCTGTTCCAGCGCTACGGACTGGACTGGGAGCTCGGTGTTCCGCCGGACGGCGGGCCGCCCGGCGGAACGATTCACTGAGTCACCGGATCAGGTCGACAGCCGGATCAGGCGGATCAGGCGGACCACCGGGCCGCGAGGCCCTCCGCGGTCAGTGGTACTCGGGCTGCGTCTGGACGTTGAGCCGGTCCATCCACACCCACTTGGCGCTCTCGGTGCGCCAGTCGTCGAGCCTCAGCACGTCGAAGCCCTTGGCGATGTCGTTCGAATAGATGTGGCCGTTGTAGTAGTACGCCGACCAGGAGCCGCCGAGTCCGAGCGCGTCGGTGGTCAGCGGGCCCCGTTCGAAGTAGCCGATCTCCTTGGGCCGGGCGGAGTCGGTGAACTCCCACACGGAGACACCGCCCTGGTACCAGGCCTGCACCATGATGTCGCGGCCGCCGCCGACCGGGATCAGCGAGCCGTTGTGGGCCACGCAGTTCTCGGTGTCGGCCTGGTGGCGCGGGATCTTGAAGTAGCTGCGGAAGGCGAGCTTGCGCTGGTCTCCGCGGCCGGTGATGTCGTAGATCCCGTCGGCGCCGTGGTCGGGGCCGGTGGCCGCGTTGCAGGTGGCGCCGCCACCGCCGCCGAGCTCGTCGGTGAACACCACCTTGTTCGCCCGCTCGTTGAAGGTCGCCGAGTGCCAGAACGCGAAGTTCACGTTGTCCTGCACGCGGTCGATGACCCTGGGCTGCTCGGGCCGGCTGATGTCGAAGAGGATGCCGTCGCCCATGCAGGCGCCGGCGGCGAGGTTCTTCGAGGGCAGCACGGTGATGTCGTGGCAGCCGGTGGTCTTGGAGACGCCCGGGTTGGCGGGCCCGCCCGGGTTGCCGCCGTCCGGGAACAGGACCGGGAAGGCGACGACCGCGGCCCTGGTCGGCGCCTTCTTCGGGACCTTCACCACCGAGATGCCGTCGTGCGGCGGCTTGCAGTCGGGGAAGGCCTCGTTCGGGGAGTACGAGGCGACGTACACGTAGATGTCACGGCCGTCCGGGACCAGGGTGTGGGTGTGCGAACCGCAGTTGGTCTCGACGGACTTGACGTACTTGGGGTTCTTCTTGTCCTTGATGTCGAAGATCTTGATGCCCTCCCACGAGGACTTCTCCGTAGCGGGCTGCGAGACGCTGTTGCACGAGTCGTCGCTGCGCGAGGAGTCGGTGGAGAGGAAGAGCAGGTCCCCGTGGACGGAGATGTCGTTCTGGCCGCCGGGGCACAGCACCTGGCTGACGGTCTTCGGCGCCCTCGGGTTGGCGATGTCGTAGATCGTGAAGCCGTTGTAGTTGCCCGCGTAGGCGTACTTGCCCTGGAAGGCCAGGTCGGTGCTGATCGTCGCGCTCGCGGCGAGGGGGACGTTCGCCAGGTGCTTGATGTTCTTGCTGTGCACGATCTCGTCCTGGCCGGGGATCTCGCCGGGGGCGAGCTCCCTGCCCTCGACGAGGCCCGCGTCCTGCCGGCTGCCGCCGCCCGGGGCCAGGTCACCCGGGTCGGGGGTGGCGGCCGCCGGCCCGGCGGTCAGGAGCGTGGCGAGCAGCCCGGCCGCCGCGACGGCCGCCGCCACCCTCCCTTTGCGCACTCTCGTGCTGTGGAACGAGCTCACTGTGCCCTCCCATGGGAGTCCGGTCGGTTCCGCTCGATGGGGGATCGGAACCCGGACCCCGGCAGTATCTTCCTTTCCATGGACATGGCAAAAGACCCCCGGAGGCGCGAGGCCCCGGGAACAGGGCGGGGCCGGTTCGCCGCGGCGGTCGTGGCCGCCGGCCTCCTGCTGGTGCTCACCGGCTGCCAGGACGAGGACCGGTCCGCCGGGGCCGCGGGCGCCGAGGACGGCCGGACCGTGGTCCTCGCACCGGGCAAGCCGGGCGAGAAGGCCCGCACCCTCACCCCCGAACAGGCCGAGGGGGAGAAGCCCGACGACAGCCCGAACGCCGCCGACCACTCCTACGTACAGGGCATGATCGAGCATCACCGGCAGGCGCTGACGATGAGCGCGCTGGCCCCGCAGCGGGCCTCCGCGGACGGGGTCAAGCGCCTGGCGGAGCGGATCGCGGCCGCCCAGCAGCCCGAGATCGGGGCGATGGAGAGGTGGCTGACCCTCCACCCCGCCCCGCCGGCGGGCACCGGCGGGCACCGCCACGACCACGCCGCGATGCCCGGCATGGCGACGGAGGAGCAGCTGCGGGAGCTGACCGGGGCAGCGGGCGCCGACTTCGACCGGCTGTTCCTGAAGCTGATGACCGCGCACCACGAGGGCGCCCTCAAGATGGCGGGGCAGGCGCTGGCCGGCGGCAACAACGTGGCGGTCGAGGAGATGGCCACCGAGGTGGTGGCGACGCAGACGGCCGAAGTCCACCGGATGCGCGCGATGGGCTGACGGCCCGGGCACCCGGTGTCATGCTGGGACCACCTGCGGGAGGAGCTCCGCCGTGCTTCGTATCGCCGTCGTCGGATCGGGCCCCAGCGGGGTCTACGCGGCCCAGACACTGGTGCAGCAGCGCGAGGTGCCGGGGGTGCGGGTCGACGTACTGGACCGGCTGCCGGCACCGTACGGGCTCGTGCGGTACGGGGTCGCCCCCGACCACGAGAAGATCAAGTCACTTCAGGGCAGCCTGCGCACCGTGCTCGAGGACGAGCGGGTCCGGTTCCTCGGGAACGTCGAGGTCGGCGGGGAGCTGCTGTCCACGCGGCGGCTGCTGGAGCTCTACCACGCGGTGGTGTACTGCGTGGGCGCGGCGCGCGACCGGATGCTGGGGATCCCGGGCGAGGAGCTGGCCGGGGTGCACTCCGCGACCGCCTTCGTGTCCTGGTACAGCGGGCACCCCGACGCCGTCGCCGAGGCCTTCGGACTGACCGAGGTGGACTCGGCGGTGGTGGTCGGCGCGGGCAACGTCGCGGTGGACGTGACACGGATCCTGGCCCGGGGCGAGGCGGAGCTGGCGCCGACGGACATGCCGCAGCCGGCGCTCGGCGCGCTCGCCGAGAGCGGGGTGCGGCGGGTGGCGATGGTGGCCCGGCGCGGCCCCTCGCAGGGCAAGTTCACCACCAAGGAGCTGCGCGAACTGGGCACGCTGCCCGGCGTCGACGCCGTGGTGGACCCCGCAGAGGCGGCCCTGGACCCGGTCTACGGCGACCCGGCCGCGGCCGCGGCGCTGCCCGCGGTGGCCCGGCGCAACCTGGAGGTGCTGCGCGGCTGGGCGGAGCGGGGGCCCGGCGACGCGGGGCGCCGCATCGACCTGCGGTTCTATCTGCGCCCGGTGGAGGTCCTGGGCGGGCCCGACGGCCGGGTGAGCGGCATGCGCTTCGAGCGGACGGCCCCGGACGGCCGCGGCGGGGTGACCGGGACGGGCGTGTTCGAGGACATCGGGGCGCGGCTGGTGCTGCGTTCGGTGGGGTACCAGGGCGTCCCGCTGGCGGGGCTGCCCTTCGACCCGGCGAAGGGCACGGTCCCGCACGCGGCGGGCCGGGTGGTGCGCGCGGGCCGGGCCTCGGTCGGCGAGTACGTGGCGGGCTGGATCAAACGCGGTCCGACCGGGGTGATCGGCACGAACCGGCCCTGCGCCAAGGAGACCGCGTCCTCGCTGCTCCAGGACGCGGGGGTACTGGCCCGGCGGGAGCTGCCCGGCGACCCGCTGCACGCGCTGCGCGCGGCGGGCCTGCGCCCGGTGGAGTGGCCGGGCTGGCTGGCCGTGGAGGCCGCCGAAGCCGACCTGGGCCGCTCGCTGGGCCGCCACTCGGTGAAGATCCCCGACTGGCAGGGCCTGTTGGGCGCGGCGGGGCTGGCCTAGGGCCTGTCGTCAAACCCCCGTCGTCGCCCGGTGCGGCGAGAGCGCGTGCCAGGCGTCGCGGGGCAGACGGGAGTTTGACGACAGGCCCTAGGCGCCGGAGCGGGGCTGGTCGGGTCAGGCCGGGGCCAGCCGGGTCTCCTCGGCCGCGGCGGCCGTGAGGACGCTGTCGAGGAGGCCGGGGAACAGCTCCTCCAACTCCTCGCGGCGCAGGGCGTTCAGCTTGGTCGTGCCGCGGTAGGTCTGCCGTACGACGCCGCTCTCCCGCAGCACGCGGAAGTGGTGGGTGGTCGTGGACTTGGTGACCGGCAGATCGAAGGCGGAGCAGGCCAGCGCCGCGGCCGAGCCGTCCAGGTCCCGGACGATGGAGAGCCGGACCGGGTCGGACAGCGCGTGCAGGACGCCCTCCAGGCGGATCCCGGCCGCTTCGGGGTGGGCGAGGGCGCGGGCCGCGTCACGTTCCGTCATGTCCCTGCTCCGCTCGTTCGCCTTGGTCGGGCCCCCCATCGTACGAGAGTCTTCGTATGAGCCGGGCCGGGTGCGGCCCGGCGTCACCGCAACCGGCGCTTCACCAGGCCCGGTCGTACGGGGCCGGGGTACGGATCTCCGCGCCCAGTTCGACGGCCGCGCGGCGGGCCCAGTACGGGTCGCGCAGCAGTTCCCGGCCCAGCAGGACCGCGTCGGCCTCGCCGTTGGCCAGGATCTTCTCGGCCTGCTCCGGTTCGGTGATCAGGCCGACGGCGGCCGTGGGCAGGCCCGTCTGGGCCTTGACCCGGGCCGCGAAGGGAACCTGGTAGCCGGGGCCGACCGGGATCTTCGCCCCGGGCGCGAGCCCGCCGGTGGAGACGTCGAGGAGGTCCACCCCGTGCTCCCGGAGCAGCGCGGCCAGCCGGACCGTCTCGTCGGCGGTCCAGCCGTCCTCCTCCAGCCAGTCGGTGGCGGAGATCCGGAAGAACAGCGGGAGCTCCTCGGGCCACACCGCCCGTACGGCGTCGACGACTTCGAGGGCGAAGCGGGTGCGGTTGGCGAAGGAGCCGCCGTACTCGTCGGTGCGCCTGTTGCTGTAGGGGGAGAGGAACTCGCCGATCAGGTAGCCGTGGGCGCCGTGGATCTCCACGACCTCGTAGCCCGCCGCGAGGGCGCGCTCGGCCGCGGCCGCGAACTGCCCGACGATCTCGCGGATCTCATCGGCCGTCAGCTCGTGCGGAACCGGGTGGGATTCGGCGAACGGCACGGCGCTGGGCGCGACGGTCCGCCAGCCGTGCTCCTCGGGGCCGACGGGGGCGCCGCCCTTCCAGGTGCGGTCGGTGGATCCCTTGCGTCCGGCGTGGGCGATCTGGATGCCGGGGACGGTGCCCCGGGCCTTCAGGAAGCCGGTGATCCGGCGCAGCGCCTCGACCTGGGTGTCATTCCAGATCCCGAGGTCGTACGGGGAGATCCGGCCCTCCGGGGAGACGGCGGTGGCCTCCTGGATGATCAGGCCGGTGCCGCCGGCGGCGCGGGCGGCGTAGTGGGCGAAGTGCCAGTCGTGAGCCACGCCCGCGGTGGGGCCTGCGGGGTCGGCGCTGTACTGGCACATCGCGGCCATCCACACGCGGTTCGGGACGGTGACCGAGCGCAGCGTGCAGGGCGTGAACAGGGCGGCGAAGGCAGCGGGAGCAGCAGGGGCAGCACTCATCAGGGCTCTCCAGACGTCACCGGGCACACCGGGGATCGGCGGGTAAGTACGAGACTCACCGTACTACGAAACCCCTCGTACTACGAGACTTCTCGTACAAGCGCGTCGAGCTCGGCCCGCAGCGCCTCCGCCAGCGCGGGCAGGTCCGGGACGGCCGCCGCGTCGGCGACGAGCCCGTAGTGCGCGGTCCCCTTGTAGGTGGAGACCGCGACGGCCAGGGTCTGGCCGTGGGCCAGCGGGGCGAGCGGGTAGACCTCGCGGACCCGGCTCCCGCCGAGGGAGAAGGTCAGACCCGGCAGCGGGACGCTGGTGACCAGGATGTCGAAGAGCAGCCGGGCGGCCTGGGCGACGAACGGGCCGCCGAGGCGGTGACCGAGCGGGTGGACGTGGTCGGCGAGCAGGGCGACGGCCCCCGCGCCGCGGGCCGGTCCGGCGTCCTTGTTGCGGTCCATCGCCGCCCGTACGCGGTCCAGCCGCAGCAGCGGGTCGCGCTCGGCGAGCGGCAGCCGCAGCAGGTAGCCGGAGAGCCGGTTGCCCCCGCCGCCGGGCCGGCCGCGGCGGGAGACGGGGATCAGGGCCCTCGGTCCGGGCCCGCAGGGCGCGGGGTCGCCCCGGCCCTCCAGCCAGCGCCGCAGGCCGCCCGCGACCACGGAGATCAGCACGTCGTTGACGGTGCCCCCGGCGGCCTTGCGGACGAGGGCGACCTCGTCGAGGTCGAGCGCGAGACCCGCGACCGTACGGGCTCCGGCGCCGGCGGCTCCCGCGGTGAGCACGCCGGGGATCCCGAGCGGCAGCCCGGCGCGGGCCACGGCGGCGCCGATCTCCAGGGCCTGGCCGACCTCCTGGACCCGGGCCGCGAGCACCCCGGGCAGCCGCCGCAGGGCGGAGCCGGCGCGCTGCTCGGGCACGGGCCGCCGCCCGGGGCCGGGCCGTGCGGGCCGCCGCGGCTCCGGGCCCTCGTCGAACAGCGCCGCGGCCAGGGCGAGCGCGCCCAGGCCGTCGGCGAGGGCGTGGTGGAACTTGAAGAGCACGGCGAAGGAGTCCGGGTCGGGCCCGGCCAGTACGTGCGCCTCCCAGGGCGGCAGCCCCCGGTCCAGGGGCCGGGCCATCAGCGGGCCGGCGGCGGTGTGCGCGAGGGGCTCGTCGGTGCGGTGGAGGAACACGTGCCGCGCCGGGTCGAAACCGGGGTCGGGCGACCAGGCGGCCGCGCCGACCGGCAGCAGGACGTCCCGGATCCGGCGGCGCAGGCCCGGCACGGCGGCGCAGCGGGCGGTGAGCAGCTCGGCGGCGTGTTCGGCGGCGCCGGGAACGCCACCGGCCGCCGAGAAGACGGCGAGGGCGCCGAGGTGCATGGGGTGGGCGGCGGATTCGATCCGCCAGAAGGCGAGGTCGAGCGGGGAGAGGTGCTCGGTTGCCACGTACGTCCTCTCGCGTGCGGCTGCGGTGGCCTGAAGTCAATCCATTCCGAACACCTACATGCAAGTAGCAACCATTTCTCGATCGTAAATGAGTGGTAAATGATCGGTATCTACCAGCGGCTCGGAGCGCCGCACCGCCCGCCGGGCCGCTGTCAGTGGGCGGGTGCAGACTGGCCGAAAAGCTCCGAAAGCATGGACGACGAAGTCCGGAGGTACCGGCCATGGCCGACGTACTGCTGCTCGTGGGTACCCGCAAGGGGCTCTTCATCGGCCGCCGCCGTGGCGCGGCGCCGTGGGAGTTCGACGGCCCCCACTTCAATGCCCAGGCCGTGTACGCGGTCGCCGTCGACCGGCGCGGACCGGCGCCCCGGCTGCTGGTCGGCGGGGACAGTTCGCACTGGGGGCCGTCCGTGTTCAGCTCCGACGACCTCGGGGCGACGTGGCAGGAGCCCGCCGCGGCCGCGGTGAGGTTCCCCAAGGACACCGGCGCCTCACTGGAGCGGGTCTGGCAGCTCCAGCCCGCCGGACCGGAGGCCCCGGACGTGGTCTACGCGGGCACCGAGCCGGCCGCGCTCTTCCGCTCGGTGGACCGCGGCGAGTCCTTCGAGCTGGTCCGTCCGCTGTGGGAGCACCCGAGCCGGGGCAGCTGGCAGCCGGGCGGCGGGGGCGAGGGCCTGCACACGGTGATCACCGATCCGCGCGACCGGGACGCGGTGACCGTGGCCGTCTCCACCGCCGGGGTGTTCCGGACGAAGGACGGCGGCGCCAGCTGGGAGCCCTCCAACGACGGGGTGTCCGCGGTGTTCCTGCCCGATCCGCACCCCGAGTTCGGCCAGTGCGTCCACAAGATCGCCCAGGACGCCGGGAACACGGACCGGCTGTACCTGCAGAACCACTGGGGCGTCTACCGCAGCGACGACGCGGGGACCCGGTGGACCGACATCGGCGGCGGACTGCCCTCCGACTTCGGCTTCGCGGTGGCCGCCCACCCCCACCACCCGGACACCGCCTACGTCTTCCCGCTCAACGCCGACTCCGACCGGGTGCCGGCCGGGCACCGGTGCCGGGTCTTCCGCACCCGGGACGCGGGCGCCAGCTGGGAGCCGCTCACCAAGGGCCTGCCCGACGGGGACCACTACGGCACGGTGCTGCGCGACGCGCTGTGCACGGACGACGCCGATCCGGCGGGGATCTACTTCGGCAACCGCAACGGCGAGCTGTACGCGAGCCACGACGACGGCGAGACCTGGCAGCTGCTGGCCGGGCACCTGCCCGACGTGCTCTGTGTGCGGGCGGCGACGATCGGCCAGTAGAGTGATCCACCGTGGCAGCACGACCGTTGAACGAGATCGTCGAGCCGGGCTGGGCCCGGGCTCTGGAGCCGGTGGCGGGTCAGATCGCCGCGATGGGCGACTTCCTGCGCGCCGAGATCGCGGCGGGCCGGACCTACGTCCCGGCCGGGGCCAATGTCCTGCGCGCCTTCCAGCAGCCCTTCGACGAGGTGAAGGTGCTGATCGTGGGCCAGGACCCCTACCCCACCCCGGGGCACGCGGTGGGCCTGTCCTTCTCGGTGGCGCCCGAGGTGCGGCCGGTGCCGCCCAGCCTCGACAACATCTTCCTGGAACTGCACCGGGACCTCGGCACCGGCCGCCCCGCGAACGGCGACCTCACGCCGTGGACCCGGCAGGGCGTCCTGCTCCTCAACCGCTCGCTGACCACCGCGCCCCGCCGGTCCAACGCCCATCAGGGCAAGGGCTGGGAGGCCGTCACCGACCAGGCCATCCGCGCGCTCGCCGCACGCGGCAAGCCGCTGGTGTCCATCCTCTGGGGCCGGGCCGCCCGCAATCTGCGGCCGCTCCTCGGCGAACTGCCGGTGGTGGAGTCCTCCCACCCCTCCCCCAAGTCCGCCGATTTCGGGTTCTTCGGATCCAGGCCGTTCAGCAGGACGAACCAGCTGCTGACGGACCAGGGGTCACAGCCTGTGGACTGGCGCTTGCCGTCCGTCAGTTGACCCTGTCGGCCCTTCACCGGATAAATACGGACAGATGCCACCGGAGAAGGCCCTGCCCGAACACCCTGTTCCGATAAGCCAGTAGCATGCGGCGCCATGAGCTCCCCCACTGGGCCCGCAAATGGCCTGCCCGTACGAAGCCCGCGACCCCGCCAGACCGGACGGCACCGCCGGCCCGAGCCCGCGGCGGCGCCCGAGGGCGCGCCCGCGCTGGTGCTCGCCGTGCCCGGTGTCCCTTCGGCCGCCTCGCGCGGGCTGGCGGAAGAGATCATCAGCATCGGCCGCTCCGAGCTGCCGGGCCTCGACGCCCGCATCGGCTTCCTCGAGGGTGACGACGCCTCCGAGTTCCCGTCCCTGTCCGGCACGCTGACCGCCGTCGCGGGCGAGCGCGCCGCGCGTGCGGAGTTCGCCCGCGCCGCCGGTCACGAGGTGCCCGCGCCGACCGGCCCGGACGCCGTGGTGGTCCCGCTGCTGGCCGGCCCCGACGGCGATCTGCTCCGCCGGATCCGCCAGGCCCTGATGGACTCCTCGGCCGCGGCCGAGCTGGCCGACGTGCTCGGCCCGCACCCGCTGCTCGCCGAGGGCCTGCACGTGCGGCTGTCCGAGGCCGGTCTGGCCCGCGCCGACCGCGCCCGCCTGTTCACCGTGACCACCGCCGCCGACGGCATCGTGCTGGCCACCACCGGCGGCGAGGAGGCCGTGCAGGCCGCCGGGATCACCGGGATGCTGCTCGCCGCCCGGCTCGCCGTGCCGGTGAAGGCCGCCGCGCTCGACGAGGAGGGATCGGTGGCAGCCGTCGCCGACCAGCTGCGCCGCGAGGGCTCCACGCTGCTCGCGCTCGCCCCGTACCTGATCGGCCCGGAGGCCGCCGACGGGCTGCTGGACACCGCCTGCAAGGACGCCGGCTGCGCCGCCTCCGAGGTGCTGGGCGCCTACGGTGCGCTCGGCAAGCTCGCCGTCGCGCAGTACTCCGCGGCCCTCGGGCTCACCCAGGGCGCCTCGGCGCACTGATTCCGCTCGCGCACACCACGAGCAGGGGCCCCCGCCTGAACCGGCGGGGGCCCCTGCTCGTGGTGGAGTCAGCCGAAGACCACGCAGGTGGCCGCGGGCACGGCCACCGAGCCGGCCCGGCGCGGCTGCCCGGTCCCGGGATCGACGTCGAACCAGGTGACGTCCCCGGAGTGCTCGTTGGCCGCGTACAGGCGGCGCCCGGCGGGGTCGGCCGCGAGATCCCGCGGCCAGCTGCCGCCGCAGCCGACGACACCGGTGAGCTCCGGCTTCTCGGCGCCCGCGGCCAGCGACAGCGTGGCGATGGCGTCCGTCCCGCGGATCGCCGCCCAGACGAACCGGCCGTCGGGCGAGGCAACGACCGCCGAGGGGTAGGCCCGTACGGCCCCTGAGGGGCCCGCGGAGGCGATCGGAACCTCGGCGACCGGTTCCAGTTGGCCGGCGGTCGCGTTCCAGCGGCAGACGGTCAGCTGCGGCTCCAGCTCGTGCAGGACGTACGCGACCGTGCCGTCCGGGTGGAAAGCGAGGTGCCGGGGTCCGGTTCCGGCGCGCAGGACGGTCTCGGTGTGCGGCAGCAGTCCGCCGGTGGCCGGGTCGAGCGCGCAGACCCGTACCGAGTCGGTCCCGAGGTCCACGCTGAGCACCCATCGGCCGCTCGGGTCCGGCAGCACCTGGTGGGCGTGCGGCCGTTCCTGCCGGTCGGGGTCGGGGCCCGATCCCTCGTGCGCGAGGACGGCAGCGGGGCCGCCGGGGCTGCCGTCGGCGGCGAGCGGGAGGCTGCTGACCCCGCCCGAGGTGTAGTTGGCCGTGAGCAGGCGTCCGCCGGCGAGGCTGAGGTGGGTGGGCCCGGAGCCGCCGACGGGGACCGGCTCGCCGAGCGGGGCGAGACCCTCGGCGGTGGGCGTGAAGGCGGCCACGGCTCCGCGCCCGGTCTCGCTCACCGCGTAGAGCACGCCCCCGCCGGGGGCCAGGGCCAGGTACGAGGGGTCCGCGACGGCCGCGACGGTGGCCGCGAGCGGGGTCAGCGCCCCGGTGGCCGGATCCACGG
Source organism: Streptomyces sp. IBSNAI002 (assembly GCF_052244475.1). Lineage (NCBI taxonomy): Bacteria > Bacillati > Actinomycetota > Actinomycetes > Kitasatosporales > Streptomycetaceae > Streptomyces > Streptomyces sp. IBSNAI002. The sequence goes on from NZ_JBQPXG010000002.1 coordinate 1,139,079, forward strand.
CCGCGGTGGTGACACCGCGGCCGCCCCCCGAGGTGAACGAGCCGATGTAGGCCCGGTGTCCGCCGCTCTGGTCCGTCTTCTCCGCGCCGTCCACGGGCTGTTCCTCTCCGCCGTTCCGGATCCGTCCGGAGCCGACGGTAACAGAAGGTCTATACCAAATCCCGTCCCTGGGCCCGGTCCTGTGCGCCCGGGTGGTGGACGTACGCGGTACTGCTCGGCCGGTCCTCGTAGGTGCGGTGGAAGACCGGGGTCGCCGAGCCGGAGATCGGCGGCACGATCCAGGACCAGTCGGCGCCGACGTCCCGGCCCTTGCGCTCCTCCCGTTCCAGGTGGGACAGGAAGCGCCGGGACTCGGTGTGGTGGTCGGCGATGGTCACCCCGGCGCGGTCGAAGGAGTGCAGGACCGCCCGGTTGAGCTCGACGAGCGCCCGGTCCTTCCACAGCGAGCGGTCGCTGGAGGTGTCCAGGCCGAGCCGGCGGGCCACGGCGGGCAGCAGGTTGTACCGGTCGGTGTCGGCGAGGTTGCGGGCGCCGATCTCGGTGCCCATGTACCAGCCGTTGAACGGTGCGGCCGGGTAGTGGATGCCGCCGATCTCCAGGCACATGTTGGAGATGGCGGGCACGGCGTGCCAGCGCAGCCCCCACTCCGCCCAGCCCTCGTCGTCGGGGTGGCCGATCGGGACCTCCAAGACGGCGTCCCGGGGGGTGTCGAACCAGCGGGGTTTGTCGTCGACGCCCTGCACCACGAGCGGCAGCAGGTCGAAGGGGGTTCCGGCGCCGCCGGACCAGCCGAGCCGGAGCAGGGACTCGGTCAGCGGGGCGTTGCGGGCGTCGCCGACGGTGACGGAGTGGTGGTCCCCGTAGCCGGCGTACCGGACCAGCTGTTCGCTCCAGATCAGCGGACCGGGACGGTCCGGGGCGTCCGGGGCGAAGACCGTGATCGTGGGCCGCACCCGGCCGCCGTTGGTCGCCTCGCGCAGGTGCTCGAAGCACTCCGCGGCCACGCCCTCGGCGTCGGTCGTCTCCCGCCGGTCGCGGACCCGCAGGGAGTTCCAGTAGAGCCTGCCTATGCAGCGGTTGCTGTTGCGCCAGGCCACCCGGGCCCCGTGGACCAGCTCCTGGGGCGTGTGCCGGTAGGTGCCGGTCTCCGCCAGTTCGGACCGTACGGCGGCGAGCCGGTTGCGCGGATCACCGGTATCCGCGCCATCCGGGTGCTCCCTGTGGAAGAGTCGGATGAACTCCTCGGCCGCTTCCCACACCTGAGCGGTGCTGGAGCGCTGTTGAAGTATTTCCATTCCGGGCCGTTACCCCCTGTCCGAACAGATCCACCCTGTACATGCCGGATGAATGTGCAGTAAACAATCACCCGTTGTACATGCCGCAGGTCAGCGCTGCGGGCAAGGGCCGTACGGAACACTCCTCCGAGTGATCTTCACCGATCGGCCTGCGGTCCGGAGTCGAAGAGGCGTACGATCCGCCGCAACTCGTCAGCGGCAGGGCCGGCTCATGAAGAGCGCCTTCTCCCCGGACGCGGGGGTGCCGCCGTACAGGGTGGTGTCGAGTCCGCACAGGGTGAACCCCATCCGCCGGTAGGCGTGCACGGCAGGGGCGTTGACGGAGCTGACCTCCAACCACAGGTGTCCGGCGCCCCGTTCGCGGGCGAAGTCCGCCGCGCACTCCATCAGCGCGCGGCCGATGCCGCGGCCCCGGTGGCCGGGTGAGACCTCGATGTCCTCGACGGTCAGCCGCCGGTTCCACGCCGCGTAGCCCACGGCTGCGAAGCCGCACACCAGGCCGCCGTCGAGCGCCACGTACGTCCGTGCGTCCGCGCCGGCGCCCGCCCCGCCGCCGGAGCCCTGCTCGTCGTGCTCCTCGGGCGGGAACTCCTTGTACAGGGGCGGGTCCGCCGGGACCTCACGGAGCAGGAACCCGAACCCGGCGCCGTCCGGGGGAACCACCTCGAAGACGGTGTCGGTGGTGAACGAGCCGTCGAGGGCCTCGATGGCCCCCGCGTCCTCGGGGCGGGCGGGGCGGTAGACGATGCCGTCGGCGGAGCCGTGTGCGGTGGTCATGAGATCCACGGTACGCAAAAAATCCCCCGGCGGAATTCGTTGCCGGAGGAAGGGAGAGCGTATATTGAATGGTTCATGACTTCGCGTGGAAACGAAGACATGAGGAAGCTTTCGAGGACACTGTATCGCGGCAGGAGTGCAATTGTCAACCGAGGAATTCCGGAAAGAGCAGCAATTCGTCACCGACCTCTATGTCCGCCTCGACCATCTGCGTGACCTGGCCGAACGCGCAGTCGAGGGGGCATTGCGCGAGGTCGGGAACGGCGCTCAGGCACGTCTGGAGCGCGATGTACTGGTCGCCGAGCAGTCGGGCCTGCTTTCCGCGCTGAATGCAGGAGAGAACGGCCTGTGTTTCGGCCGTCTGGAGTTCTCCGACGGCCGTGACCACCACATCGGCCGCATCGGAATCCGCGCGGACGACGCGGAGCGCACACCGCTGGTCCTGGACTGGCGGGCGGAGGTGGCCCGGCCCTTCTACCTCGCCACCGGCCACACCCCCATGGGCCTGCGCCGCCGCCGGCACATCAGCAGCCGCGGGCGGGTGGTCACCGCACTGCACGACGAGATCCTCGACCTGACCGACGCGGAGCGCACCGGCTACGAGGGCGCCGACGCGGACGCCGTGCTGCTCGCCGCGCTGGACGCCGCCCGGACGGGCCGGATGCACGACATCGTGCGCACCATCCAGGCCGAGCAGGACCGGGTGATCCGCTCCCCGCACCGCGGAGTGCTGGTCGTCGAGGGCGGGCCCGGCACGGGCAAGACGGCGGTGGCCCTGCACCGGGCGGCGTACCTGCTGTACGCGCACCGCGAGCTGCTCGCCAAGCGCGGGGTGCTGATCGTGGGGCCGGGCCCGGCGTTCCTGGGCTACATCGGCGGGGTGCTGCCGGCGCTCGGCGAGACGGGCGTCCTGCTCGCCACGCCGGGCGAGCTGTACCCCGGTGTCCACGCGACGGGCACCGACCGGCCCGGAGCGGCCGCGGTGAAGGGCCGGGCCTCGATGGCGCGGGTGCTGGCGCGGGTCGTCGAAGACCGGCAGGGCCTGCCGGAGTCGGTGCCTGCGGGCACCGGCGAGGAGTACGACACCGTGCCCGAGCCCGCGCTGGAGATCGACCACGACGACTACGGGACGCTGCTGCTGGACCGCACGATGGCCCACGAGGCGCGGGACCGGGCCCGGGCCACGGGGCTGCCGCACAACCAGGCCCGGCCCTCCTTCGCCTTCCGGATCATCGACGCGCTCACCGCGCAGCTCGCCGACCGGCTGGGGGCGGACCCGTACGGCGGCCCGAACCTGCTGGGTCCGGACGACGTGGCCCAGCTGGGCAAGGAGATCGCGATGAGCACGGCCGTGCACGCGGCGATCGACTCCCTGTGGCCCTCCCTCACCCCCGAGCGGCTCGTCGCCGACTTCCTGGCCGCGCCCACGCACCTGCCGGCGCACGAGGCGGAGCTGATCCGGCGCGAGCCGTCGGCGCGGCCGGACTGGACCCCGGCCGACGTGCCGCTGCTGGACGAGGCGGCGGAACTGCTCGGGGAGGACGACAGCGCGCGGCGCGCCGCCGAGGAGCGCGAGCGGCAGCGGCGCATCGCGTACGCGCAGGGGGTGCTGGACCTTTCGGAGGGTTCCCGGTCCTACGAGTTCGAGGACGAGGAGAACGAGTACCTCGCGGCGCACGACATCATCGACGCCGAGCGGATGGCCGAGCGCCAGGAGGAGGCCGACCACCGCAGCGCGGCCGAGCGGGCGGCCGCGGACCGCACCTGGGCCTTCGGGCACGTCATCGTGGACGAGGCGCAGGAGCTGTCGGAGATGGCGTGGCGGCTGCTGATGCGGCGCTGCCCGACCCGTTCGATGACGCTGGTGGGCGATCCGGCCCAGACCGCCGAGGAGGCGGGCTGCGGCTCGTGGGAGCGCATCCTGCGCCCGTACGTGGGCGAGCGCTGGGAGCTGGTCCGGCTGGGGGTCAACTACCGTACGCCCGCCGAGATCATGGAGGTGGCGGCGGCCGTACTGCGGGAGCGCGATCCCGCCTTCGCCCCGCCGAGCTCGGTACGGGCCACCGGGGTCCGCCCCTGGGCGCGGGCGACGGACGATCTGGCGGGGGCGGTCGCGGAGGCGGTGCGGCGGGAGCTGCCCGCGGAGGGACGGCTCGCGGTGATCGCGCCGCGGGAGCTGCACGCCTCGCTGGCCGGCGGGCTGCCGGGGGTACGGGCCGGGGCCGAGCCGGATCTGACCCGGGACGTCGTCCTGCTGGATCCGCGCCAGGCCAAGGGGCTGGAGTTCGACACGGTGATCGTGGTGGAGCCGGCCGGCCTCCAGCCCAGCGACCTGTACGTGGCGCTGACCCGGGCCACGCAGGCCCTCGGGGTGGTGCACACCGCCGGCCGGTTGCCGGCGGGGCTGGAGGCGGCCGGGGAGGGGCTGCTCAGGCGCTGATGACCAGGGGTGCCCGCGGGTCGGTGCGCAGCGGGGCGGCGAGCGCGACGAGCGCGTGCTCGAGGCCGTGCAGGTGGGCGAGGGCCGGTTCCGCGGGCGCGGCGGGCCGCGGCCGGGGCGGGGCGATGGGCTCGGGGGTGCTGTCGGGCGCGGTGAGCGCCTCGACGGCGGCCTCGACGCGCCAGCAGGCGGCGGCCAGCCTGGCGTCGTGCGAGGCCTGCGGGTCCGCGGCGACGGCGACCAGCCCGCGCACCTCCCGGGCGCATTCGTCGAGCAGCGCCAGGACCTGCCGGGCCCTGGCCTTGCGGGCGCGCAGCGGGCTCAGCGGGTGGACGAGGGGCGCGAGGGCCATCCGTACGCGGCCCAGCAGCAGTTCCAGCTCGGCGGCGTGCGGGGCGGGGTCGGCCTCGGGGTTGCCCGCGAGCCGGTCCAGAGCGGCCGCGGTGGAGGCGCGGACGCAGTGCAGGGCGCGCTGGATCCAGGCGTCGTTGGCGGCGTGGGTGGTCACCGGGAGGATGATCACGACGGCGAGGGCCGCGCCGAGCGCGCCGATCGCGGTCTCCTGGAAGCGCAGGAGCAGCAGCCCGGGGTGCAGGACCCCGAGGAGGCCGTAGAGCAGCCCGGCCATGACGGTGACGAAGAACATCATCCAGGAGTAGGAGGGAGCCGCGGTGTAGAAGATGCCGAAGACGCACACGGCGACGAGCGCGGCGGTCGGCGCGGGCGCGCCGTGCAGCGGTACGGCGATCAGCAGCCCGGCGGCGATGCCCAGCACCGTGCCGAGGACGCGGCGGAAGCCCCGGACGAGGGTCTCGCCCCGTGAGGCGGTGTTCACGAAGATCCACCAGGCGGTGCCCACGGCCCAGTACCAGCGGTCCTCGGAGAGGGCCTGGCCGATGGCGAGGGCGAAGGCGCAGGCGGCGGTGGCCTGGAAGGCCTGGCGGGTGGTGGGCCGGGCGAGGCCGGTGCCCGGCAGGCCGGGCGGGGCGGGGCGGGCGGGGTGCGCCGCTCGATGGGCCACAGCACGAAGCGCACGGCCGCGGAGGCGAGGAGGGCCAGCCCGACGGCGGCGTACAGCTCGGGCAGCTGTCCGGGCACGGCGTGCAGGAACTGGGTGACGAAGAACATCATGAAGCCGAAGATCCCGAGGGCGTGGCCCCGCGGGCCCCGGCGGCGTGCGTAGACCCCGGCGAACACGACGGCGAGGAAGGCGGCGTCGCGGGCGAGCGGCAGCCCGTGCAGGGTGGTGGCCAGCGCGAGGACGGGGAATCCGGCGACGGGCAGCAGGGCGGTGGTGACGCGCTGGGCGCGGACGCTCGCGTCGACCACGGTGAAGAGGGCCAGCAGGGCGGCCAGTCCCCCGGTGATGGAGGCGGTCAGGGAGAGGCCGCACAGTTCCGCGAGGGCCACGGCGGCGCCGACGCCGATCACCGCACGGGCCGAGTTGCGCAGTCTCAGGCGCCCCGGGTCAGGAGCCACGAACATCCTCTTCACGGCGGTGTGCCGCCCCCCTTGCAGTGGTGCGCGCCGGCCCGCCGCCGCCCGGGGGTGGTGGGCGGAGAAACGGGCACGGCGAAGGCGCCGCGCTCCGGATCCGGCCTCGTTGCCGTCCGGCGCTGCGCGGCGCCGTAAGTACATGGATACGCCACAGATAAGCACCTGGGGGCCCACTGGCTCAACACGGCCTCGGTGGACTGTGCCATTGGCCCGGTCACGGATCGCGATCTTCGGCCATCGGAGGGCCAACGGACCGGTCCGGGCGGGCGCGGTCGGTTCCGGGCCCGTCCCGTGATTTCCGTGGCCGGAACGTGGAACGGTGGTGGCATGCCTCCCTCGACGGGCGGCACGGCCGGGAACGGGTGACGCTGGCATGGTGTCGGAGCGCGACGGCTTGGAGGCGCGGCTGCGCGCCGTGGAGGAGGCTCTGGAGCGGATCGGGACCTCCGGTGATGAGCGGGGGACCTGCCGGGAGCTCGCCGGATTCCTGTTCCGGACGCTGTGCGACGCCGCCGCCGTGGACATGACCGGCCGGGGCGGGGTGCACGGCCGGGTGGCGCAGGCCGGTGCGACCGATCTGCTGCGGGACCCCTCCCCCGGGGCCCCGCCCGCGGTCCGGTCCCTGGACCACGGGCGCACCGTGGAAACCTGGACCGGGCAGGCCGGGGGCCGGCCCCTGTACCTGGTGTCGGTCCGGCTGGCCGGGCCGGGCGGGGGCGAGGCGTACGGCAGGCTCCTCGCCGTACGGGCCGGCCGGGACTTCGACGACCACGAGGCGGCCACCCTGCACTTCGCGGCGCGGCTGGCGGGCGTCCACATCGGGTACGCACGGCGGCAGGCGGCCACCGAGAAGACGGCGCTCGACCTCCAGCGGGCCCTCGTCTCCGAACCGGGCCGGCCGCACCCGAACCTTGAGATCGCCAGCCGCTACCTTCCGGTGGGTTTGCGCTCCCTGGTCGGCGGCGACTGGTTCGAGACGGTCCGGCTGCACTTCGGCCGCACCCTGCTGGTGGTCGGGGACGTCATGGGGCACGGTCTGGACGCCGCCGTCGACATGAACGCCTACCGGTCCGTCCTGCGCGAGGTCGCCTCCACCGAGCTCGCCCCGCACCGGGTGCTGCGCCGGCTCGACACGCTGTCGGCCTCAGACGACCGGCGGCGGCCGGCGACCTGCCTGCTGGTACGGATCGACCCCGCGCGCGGCATCGCCCTCTACGCGAGCGCGGGGCACCTGCCGCCCGCCGTGTTCGGCGGCGACGGCACGGGCGAGCTGCTCGACGTGCCGGTGGGTCCGCCGCTGGGCACGGGCATCGGCGGCTACGAGGCACTCGCCCGGCCGATCTCCGCCGACCAGACCCTGCTGCTGTACACGGACGGCCTGGTGGAACGGCGGGGCGAGGACATCGACACCTCACTGGCCAGGCTCGCGGGCCTGCGCCTCGCGCCGGGGGCGCCGGTCGAGGACATCGTGACGGCGGTCTGCGACGGGCTCGACGCGCATCACGCGGAGGACGACGTCGCCGTGCTGGCCGCCCGCCTGCGGCCCCGGCCGGTGCCGCCCGCCGGCAGGTGACTCCGGCAAGTGAGTCCGGAAGGTGCGTTCCGGCGGGTGCGTTCGGGCGGGTTCCGGCCATCTTCCGGTCACCCGATGGAAATCAGCCGAATCACAGGGGCGCCGTGCCGCGCCCGCACGGGCTCGCGCACGGGTGGCGGGCAGGGCTCCCACGGGCCCTGGCGGCGCGGACGGCGGAACGGCGGCACCGGAAGAGCCGGTCGGGCATGGATCCATTTCAGGACATGACGCGCGACGCCAACTGAACTGCGGGGTCCGCATCCTGACCTGTTGTCAAGCGCCATGCGCTGAACGGATAAGATCCCGGGCTGTTGTCCAATGATCTTTCGCATTCGATCGTTTGAGGGTTCTGATGGTTCGAGAGGGATCGTCGCCCGGCAGTCCAGGGCCCACCTCACCCGTCGTATGGGCGCTGCCCGCCCTGCTGACCGCCGCATTGACGGTGGCCACCGTGGTACTGGTGTCGGCACCTGCCCGTACCCCCGTGGCGTGGGTCGGTGCCGCGGCCTTCGTCGCCGTCGCGCTCTCGTGCGGTGAGGCCGCCCGGCGCGGCAAGGCGGTGGCGGCGCTGCGCACCACGGTCGCCGTGCAGGAAGCCGCCCTGTCGCGGCAGCAGACGGAGACCGTACGGCTGGCCGAGGCGCTGCTGCCCGATGTGGTGACGCGCCTGCGCAAGGGCGAGTTCCCGGAGGACGTGCTCGCCTCGCTGGAGGACGCCAGCACCTACCAGCCCGGGCTGACCCCCGCGTTCCGGGCCGCCCACCACGCGGTGCTGCGCTCGGTGCTCGACGCCGTGGTCGCCGAGGAGGACCTGCGCGACTCGGCGCAGCGCGCGTTCGTGAACATCGCCCGCCGCGTCCAGGCGATCGTGCACCAACAGGCGCAGGAACTGCGGGACATGGAGGACCGGCACGGCCAGGACCCGGCCGTCTTCGGCGATCTGCTCCGGCTCGATCACGGCACCGCGCTGATCGGCCGGCTCGCCGACTCCATCGCCGTGCTGGGCGGCGCGCGGCCCGGCCGCCAGTGGAACAAGGCCGTGCCGCTGTACAGCGTGCTGCGCGGCGCCATGTCCAGGATCATCGACTACCAGCGCGTGGAGCTGCACTCCGTCTCGCAGGTCGCCGTCGTGGGCCCGGCCGTCGAGCCGCTCATCCACGCGCTGGCGGAGCTGCTGGACAACGCCACCCGTTACTCGCCGCCGCAGACCAAGGTCCACCTGACCGCCGTCGACGTGAACTCGGGCATCGCGATCGAGATCGAGGACGGCGGCCTCAGCATGAGCGAGGAGGCCCGCAAGCGGGCCGAGCGCATGCTGCGCCAGGCGCAGGAGGGCATCGACCTCACGGACCTGGGCGAGACCCCGCGACTGGGCCTCGCCGTGGTCGGCCGGCTCGCCCAGGCGTACGACTTCCGGGTGTCGCTGCGCTCCTCGGCGTACGGCGGCGTACGGGCCGTGCTCGTCGTCCCGCAGGGGCTGATCACCACCATCTCGACCGCGACCGGCCTCGCGCACGGCATCGGTACCGCCTCGGGTCCCCGCGCTGCCCTCGAACCGGCGGAGGCACCGCCCGCGCAGCCGCCCCGGCCGGCCACCGGCCCGCAGGTCCCGGCGGACGTGGACGAGGTGCCCCTCGTGACCGAACGGACCCTGAACGGGCTGCCGCAGCGCCGGCGCAAGGCGCGCGCCACCGCCCCCGACGAGCCCGACGCCGGGCAGCAGACCACTGCCGAGGTCCCGGAGCGGGCCGAAGCACAGCCCGGGATGTGGCTGGCCGCCTTCCAGAGCGGTCTGTCCGGGGACAGCCGGACGGCAGGGAGCCACACCGCGGACAGCCCGACCACAGACGCCTCGCCGGCCTCGGCGAGCAAGGGAGAACAGCCATGAGCCAGCAGCAGAGCAACATGGACTGGATGCTCAAGGACCTGGCCGAGAGCGTTCCGCAGACCCGGCACGTCATCGTGCTCTCCGCCGACGGTCTGCGCATGGCCCAGTACGGCGCGGAGACCGACACGGCCGACCGGCTCGCCGCCGCCTGCGCCGGACTGCAGAGCCTGGCCGGCGCCGTCGCCTCCGAACTCCCCCACAGCAAGGGACGGATGCGGCTGGTCGTGATCGAGATGGACGGCGGCTTCTTCTACCTCATGGCGGCGGGCGCCGGGGCCTACCTGGCGGTGCTGGCCGACGAGGGCGTCGACGCGGGCCTGATGGGCCAGCGCATGCGCGACCTCGTGGCGCGGATCGGAGAGCACCTCAGCAGCCCGCCGCGCAGCGACAGGCAGACCGCGTGAAGGACCCGGTCACCAACTGGGAAGACGGCAGCCCGGAGCGGCTCTACGTCATCACGGGCGGTCGCAGCGGACCGTTAGTTCCCAGCGGCCTCGACCTGGTCACGCTGATCGTCGCCAAGTCCGGGCCCCGGCCCGGCATGCAGCCGGAGCACGCGGCGATCATCCGGCTGTGCCAGGCGCCCCTCTCGGTGGCCGAGATCTCCGCGTACCTCGGCCTCCCGGTGAGTGTGGTCACCGTCCTGATCGACGATCTGCTCACCTCGGGCCAGGTGCTCTCCCGCGCACCCGTGGCCCGCGCCCAACTCCCCGACCTGGCATTGATTGAGGCAGTGATCGATGGACTTCGAAAGCTCTGAGGCGTCGCCCGCCGGGCCGCGGCGCGAGGACGTACTGCCGGCCACGGCCGCCGCCGCGGTCAAGGTGGTGATCGTGGGCGGTTTCGGGGTCGGCAAGACGACCCTGGTCGGCGCGGTGAGCGAGATCCGCCCCCTGACCACCGAGGAGACGATGACCCAGGCCGGGGTCGGCGTCGACGACACCGCGGGGGTGGAGCGCAAGACGTCCACCACCGTGGCCATGGACTTCGGCCGGATCAGCATCAACGAGGAACTGGTGCTGTACCTCTTCGGCACCCCGGGCCAGCAGCGCTTCTGGTTCCTCTGGCGCGGCCTCTTCGAGGGCGCGCTGGGCGCCGTGGTCCTGGTCGACACCCGTCGGCTGGAGGTCAGCTTCGACGTGATCGGACGGCTTGAGGAGCGCGGGGTGCCCTTCGTGGTCGCCGTCAACTCCTTCCCCGACGCGCCCCAGTACCCGGTCGAGGAGCTGCGCAGCGCCCTCGACCTCCCCTCGGCCGTCCCGCTGGTGCTCTGCGACGCCCGGCGGCGCGACTCCAGCCGTGACGTCCTGATGACGCTGATGCGCTATCTGCACTCCCTCGCCGTGACCCCGGAGGCATCGTGAGCACTTTCCCCTCCCCCGCCGGTTCGACCCCGCCGCCGGGCTGCCCCGCGCACCGGCTCTACGGCCCCGAGGCCGAGGCGGACCCGATGGGCCTGTACGAGAAGCTGCGCGCCGAGCACGGTGCGGTGGCCCCCGTGCTGGTCCAGGGCGACCTGCCGGCCTGGCTGGTGCTCGGCCACCGCGAGAACCTGGACGTGGCCCGCACTCCGTCGCGGTTCACCCGCGACCCGCGCCGCTGGCGCGACCAGCAGGAGGGCCGGGTTCCGGCCGACCACCCGCTCACGCCGATGACCGCGTGGCAGCCCGTGTGCCACCTGGTCGAGGGTCCGGAGCACGAGCGGCTGCGCGGTGCGGTCACCGAGTCGCTGGAGCGCTTCGACCGGCGCGGCGTACGACGGTACGTCAAGCGCTTCGCCGACCAGCTGATCGACCAGTTCGTCGAGGCCGGGCAGGGCGACCTCGTCGCGGACTTCGCCGAACCGCTGCCGATGCTGGTGATGACCCAGCTCGTCGGGGCGCCGGACTCGTACGGCCCGCGCCTGGTGGAGGCCGCCCGCGACATGCTCCAGGGCACCGAGACGGCCGTCGCCAGCAACGCGTACGTGACGGCCACGCTGCGCGAACTCGTCATGCGCAAGCGGGCGGTGCCCGGCCGGGACTTCACCACGTGGATGGCGGAGCACGCGACGGCGCTGACCGACGAGGAGATCGTGGAGCACCTGCGCCTCGTGATGATCGCGGCGTTCGAGTCGACGGCCAACCTGATCGCGAACACCCTGCGCGTGGTGCTCACCGACCGCCGGTTCCGCGCGAACCTCTCCGGCGGCCACATGACCCTGCCCGACGCCCTCGAGCAGGTCCTGTGGGACGAGCCGCCGTTCACCACGATCCTGGGCCGCTGGGCCACCGGCGACACCGAGCTCGGCGGGGCGCAGATCAAGGCCGGGGACATGCTGCTGCTGGGGCTCGCGCCCGCGAACGTCGACCCGGAGATCCGCCCCGACCTGACGGTGCCCGTCCACGGCAACCGCTCCCACCTGTCCTTCAGCAGCGGCCCCCACGAGTGCCCCGGCCAGGACATCGGCCGGGCCATCGCGGACACCGGGATCGACTCGCTGCTCACGCGGCTGCCCGACCTGGAACTGGCCGTCCCCGAGCACGAACTGCGGTGGACCGCCTCCCTGATGTCCCGCCACCTGGTCGCCCTGCCGGTGCGGTTCACCCCGCGGGGAACCTCGGTCACCGGGACCACCCGGGCACCGGCCGCGGCGGCCGCGGCACCGGCCGCCCCCCTTTCCGGGGAGCGGCCGGCGGTACGGGTCTCGTGGTGGGCCCGGCTGCTGGGCCGCCGCCGCCGCTGATCCGCGCGTCAGGCGTCGAGCTGCTGCCACCACCAGGCGAGAGCCGGGACCGGCGGCGGCTCGACCCGCGGGTCGCTGGGCCTGTCGGTCCAGGTGACCTCGAACCGCGCCCCGTCCACCGGGAGTTCGTTGCGGTTGCGCGGGCTGGCGTAGCGCGGCGCCCGGCAGTGGTACTCCAGGTCGCCGGCGATCCAGTGCTCCAGCGAGCCGAGGTAGCGCTCCAGCTGCTCGCCCGCGCCGCGGCCGAGCTGTGCGCGCAGCCGGACGAACAGGGCCACCGTCCGGTCCCGCAGCGCGTACGCGGCGGGCAGCGCCTCGGCCGGGGTGCACGCGTTCTGCGCGGCCAGGACGTTGACCAGGTTCTGCTCCCACGGGACGTGGTGGTCGTCCTTGTTGTACGAGAACAGGTCGTTGTCGCAGCTGACGATGAACCCGGCCGCGTCGGTCAGGGCCTGGACGGGCGCGGAGTACAGCTCTTCGCCCGGCACGGCGATCCCGTTCGCCACGTCGCACCACGTGAGGGTGAAGCGGGTGCCGTTGCTGGAGATCCGCGCCGCCACGAAGTCGTTGAGGCTCGGCATGATGCCCCGCTCGGCGTTGGCCGTCTGCCAGCCGGCGCCAGCCACCCAGTCGCGGACGCCCTCGGTGAAGCGGCGCAGCTGGACCGGGGTGAGCATCTCCCGGGTGCGGGCCACGAGGTCCTCCAGCGCGGCGGTGTGCGGCCCCGGGGGGAGCAGGCCGGAGCCGGGGGCCTCGACGGTGCGGACCAGCCGGGCGCCGTGGTCCGCGACGGACGCCGTGCTCGACGCACCGGTGTTGGAGTCCTGCCAGTCGTCCGTGGCGAAGGCCCAGTAGTTCCACTCGCTGAACAGCAGCATCGGCTCGACCTCGCCGAACGGGATGATCCGGCTGGTGAAGTCGGCGGCGCGGGTGGCCAGCCCCCAGGCGCGCTCGGTGGCGTCCGGGTAGAACCCGAACGCGTCGATCCAGGCGATGGCCCGCTTCTCGATCTCCCCCGCGGCGGGGTGGACGAGGCCCTTCTCGAACGGGCAGTAGAACGGCGGCAGCTGCCAGCCGATGCGTGAGGGGTGCGCGTCCGCGGCGTACACGGGTGGCATCGTCAGTTCCCCCCGCCCAGCCGGAAGAGCAGCAGTCGGGTCTCCAGCGCGTGGTCGCGCCAGATGCGGAACAGTTTGCCGTGCGTGATGGTCGACTCCCGAAGTCGTTCGCGGGTCCAGGCTGCCGGGGTTCCGGTGTGCTCGATCCGGTCCAGTTCGGCAGTGTTCCACGCCATGGACTGGACCCAGAACTCGGCCACCCGGTCGGTGACGTCCTCGTCCTGCTCGAGCTCGAACCCGGCGGCCGCGGCGGCGGAGATGTACTCGGTCAGGGTGCCCAGGCGCGTCTTGTAGTAGCCGTCGATGAAGTCGGTCCACTCGGGACGGCAGATGAAGTGCTCCTGGATTCCGAACCAGCCGCCCGGCTTCAGGGACTTGGCGACCACCTCGAAGAGCCGCTCGCGGTCCGTGTAACCGGAGCTCTCGCAGGCGTACGCGGCGTCGAACCTGCGCGGCGCGGTGTAGCCGTGGACGTCCGCGAGCAGCGGTGTCACCCGGTCGCCCACTCCGGCCTGCCGGGCCAGCTGCCCGATGAGGGGCACGTGTTCCGCCGCGACCGTGAGACCGGTGACGGCGGCGCCGTGTTGCTGCGCCCAGTAGAGCGAGCCGCCGCCGACGCCGCAGCCTATGTCGAGGAGGCTCGCGGGCGGGGTGGCGTACGCGCCCCAGGTGCGGGCGGCGTGGTCGACGATCGCCTCCTGGGACTCGATGATGCGGCCCTTGAGCACGCGCTGGGAGACCGTGGTGTTCGGTGTCTCGCCGGGGGCGAAGAGGCCCATGTGGAAGTGGACCCGCGGTCCTGGACCGTACTTGTGGAGGATGTCAGCCGTCTTCCGGCTGTAGTAGAGCGGCACTTGGCTCTCGTCGAACGCCTGGCCACCAGCGTGGGGCTGGATGACGAGGTTGCTGTCCATCGGTTCTCCGGTCCTGCGGTCACGTGGGGGTGTTGATCGGCCGCCCCACTCTGCCCATCTGTGATCGACAAAACGCTTTGATCACTCAGGCACTGAGCATAGTCACACATGAAATGGCGCGATTTCAGGCCAAGTTGGTCGACCATGACGGCTCTTCAGATCAATTCGTGGCCGTGTTCCGTCGGAACGCACAGCACCGGGACCGGAGACAGGTGCAGGAGCTTGTGCGGGGTGGAGCCCAGCAGGGCGCCGCGGATCGGGCTGTCGCCCCACGTGCCGACGATGATGACCCGGGCGTCGTGCCGCCGGGCGGCGTCCAGCAGCGCCTGCGCCGGGCGGTCGTCGACCACCTCGACCGTCGAGGGCACACCGGCCTCGTCGGCGGCCTCCACGGCGTGCGCCAGGGCGCTGCGGCCCGCCTGGCGGACGGCTTCCCGGTGCGCCCGGTACTCCTCGCCCGCGGCCCCCGGGGCGGCCGCCCCGTAGACGAGGACGAGGTGCTCCCCGAAGGCGGTGGCCACCTCCAGCGCCACGCGCAGCGCCCGCTCCGCGCCGGGCGACTCGTCGTATCCGAGGACGACGGACATCGGGACTCCTCAGCTCTTCCGGCCGCGGACGACGTCCGGATCGGCCACCCCGGGGCGCTCCTGCCAGAACCTGCCGTCCCGCAGCCGCCAGTAGCTCATGACGAGCACGCCGACGACGGCGATCGCGATGCCGATGACCAGGGGCGGGCCGAGCCCGAACCAGGAGACGCCGCCGGCCGAGTTCTCCGGGTTCGACATGTCGCCGATCGACTCCACCAGCAGCCAGCCGAGCAGGGCCGCGCCCAGCACCGGGCCGAGGCCGATCAGCAGGAAGTTGTGGGCGTTCTCCAGCAGGTGGCGCCGGTAGTAGACGGCGCAGGCCAGGCCGGTGAGCGCGTAGTAGAAGGCGATGAGCAGGGAGAGCGCGGTCAGCGAGTCCAGGAGCGCGTTCTCGCTGATCTGGTTGACGACGAGGTACCAGCCGATCGCGATGCCCGCCACCCACCACGTGCTCACGTCCGGGGTCCTGAACCGCGGGTGGATGTGCGCGAGGGCCGGCGGCAGCGCGTGGCGGCGGGCCATCGACAGGGCGGTTCGGGAGGCGGGGATGATCGTGGTCTGGGTGGAGGCGAGGGCCGAGGTGCAGACCGCGAGCAGGACCACCCAGTCCCAGCCGCCCATGACCTCGTGGGCCAGTACGGCGAAGACGGCCTCCTCTTCGGCGGCGTTCTCGGCGAGGAAGGCGGTGCCCGCGTAGCCGACGACGGCGAATCCCACGGACAGGTAGGTCACCAGCAGGATCACCGTCGACCAGATGCCGGCCTTGCCGGGCGCGGTGGCGGAGTTCTCCACCTCCTCGGTGAGGTTGACCGCCGACTCCCAGCCCCAGTAGATGAACACGCCGAGCAGCAGCCCGCCGGTCAGCGCGGCGCCGCCCGCACCGAAGGGGTTGAGCCAGGTGAGGGACGGTTCGATCGCTTCGAGGGTGCTGGTGCCGGCGTAGACGCGGTAGATGGCGACGGCCGCGAAGGCGAGGAGGAAGAAGACCTGGGCGAGGATGAGGATGTCCTGGAGGTGGGCGGACAGCTCGGTGCCGATGACGCAGACGGCGGTCATGGCCAGGATCACGGCGACGGTGAGACCCTGCCGGATCACGTCGTTGGCGGCCCAGTCGTCGAGTCCGGCGGCGAGCAGACCGAAGTTGACCGCGACGTCCGCGAGTGAGCCGATGACGAGCACGCCGGTCATGGCGATGGCCCAGCCGCCGAGCCAGCCCGCCCAGGGGCCCATGGACCGGGTGACCCAGGAGAAGGTGGTCCCGCAGTCCTGGTCGACCTTGTTCAGGTAGTAGAAGGCGGCGGCGATCAGCAGCATCGGGACGAAGGAGGCCAGCATCACGCCCGGCGCGTAGATGCCGACGAGGGCCACGATCGGCCCGAGCACGGCGGCCAGGGAGTAGGCCGGCGAGGTGGAGTTCAGGCCGATGACCAGCGCGTCGAGGAACCCGATCGCGTTCGCCTTCAGCCCCGGCTGCGGGGCGGCGGCCGGTGGACCGCCCCGGCCCGCACTGTCTTCGGCCATGTACGCATGGTCGCCCGCGCCAGGCCGCCGCGCGAGGCGGGAGCGGCCGGGGGCTGGACGCGAGGGGCGCGGCGGGCCGGGCCGTCCTACGGGCGGGTGTTCCAGCCGGCGATCACGGGCAGCCCGTGCTCCGTGGAGAGCATGCTGACCGTGCCGGTCCGCAGCAGGAACAGCCGGCCCTCCTCGGGGTCCAGGCGCAGGTATCGGGCAGTGAGGACGCGCAGGAAGTGGCCGTGGGCGACGACGACCACGCCGCCCCCGTCGGCGCGCAGCACGGGGGCGACCCGGGCCAGTACGCGGTCCGCGCGGGCTCCCACCTGGGCGGCGCTCTCGCCGGGATGCTCCGCGTCGCCCGGCGGCACCCCGTGGGTCCAGAGCGACCAGTCGGGGACGGTCCGCTGGATCTCCGCGGTGGTGACGCCCTCGTAGCCGCCGTAGTCCCACTCGTACAGGTCGGAGTCGGTGATCCCGCCCGTGAGCCCCGCGAGCTGGGCCGTGGCGACGGCCCGGCGCAGCGGGCTGGTCAGGACCAGGGCGGGATGGCGGTCCCGGAAGTACGGGGCGAGGGAGATGGCCTCCTCGACCCCGCGCGCGGTCAGCGGGACGTCGGTGCGCCCGGTGTGCCGCCCGTCGGCGCTCCACGCCGTCTCGCCGTGCCTCACCAGCAGCAGGTCGCTCATCCTCCGGACCATAGGCCCTGTCCGGCATGTCGGCACCGAGGGCCGGGCCGGGCGTGTCAGTGTCGGGCGCATGAAGGTGGGTGCGCGTGGGGTGCGTCCGTCCCTGACCGGGCTCCTGATCGTCCTGACCTGGGTCACCGGGCTGGTCGAGGCCGTGAGCCTGCTCGCCCTCGGGCCGGTGTTCACGGCGATGCAGACGGGGAACGTGCTCTTCCTGGCCTTCGGGCTGGCCGGGGCGGCGAACCTGCCCGCGCTGTCGTCCGCGCTGTCCCTGGCGGCCTTCGCCGTCGGGGTGGTGTGCGGGGCGCGCATGGAGTCGGCCACGGAGGCCCGGGGGTTGCGCTGGGTCGAGTTCGGGCTGTCCGCCGAAGCCGCGCTGGTCGTGGCCGCCGCGGCCGTCGGGTGGCACGTGGAGCCGCGGGTCGGGCATCCGGCCGCCGGGCACCTGCTGGTGACCGGCCTGCTGGCGACGGCGATGGGCATCCGTACGGTGACGAGCATGCGGCTGAACGTGCCCGGGGTGCCCACGACCCTGGTCACCCGGTCCATGACCGCTCTGATCGGCAGCTCGGCGCTGGGCCACGACAACGCCTTCGGCTACGGGACGGGGGCCTGGCTGCGCCGGGCCCTGGCGGTGCTGGCGATGTTCACCGGCGGGCTGACCGGGGCGCTGCTGGTTCGGGCCGGATGGACGGTGGGCGAGGTGCTGCTGCCCGCGGCGGCCGTCGTGGTCGCGGTGGCCGTCGTACACCGGACCCTGCCGCGAGCGCACACCGGATGAACTGGGCCATTGGTACAGTCGCGGCATGGCGGTGGACGAGCTGGACACGAGGATCCTGCGCCTGCTGATCGAGCAGCCGCGCACCAGCGTCCGCGAGTACGCCCGCATCCTCGGCGTCGCCCGCGGCACGCTGCAGGCCCGGCTGGACCGGCTGGAGCGGACCGGGGTGATCACCGGGACGGGGCCCTCGCTCTCCCCCGCCGCGCTGGGGCACCCGGTACTGGCCTTCGTCCACATCGAGGTCACCCAGGGGCACCTGGACGACGTGGGCGAGGCGCTGGCGGCCGTTCCCGAGATCATCGAGGCCTTCTCGATCACCGGCGGCGGTGACCTGCTCACCCGCGTGGCCGCCCGGGACAACGCGCACCTGGAGGACGTGATCCAGCGGCTGATCCAGCTGCCGGGGGTGGTCCGCACCCGCACCGAGGTCGCCTTGCGCGAGCGGGTCGCGCACCGGCTGCTGCCGCTCGTCGAGTCAGTGGGACGAGCCGCCCGCAAAACCTGACAGGATGGGATGGACAGGACACGACCGGCAGGACGGGCACAACGGATGATTTCCGTCATATTCGATCTCGACGGCACCCTCGTGGACAGCGAGCCGAACTACTACGAGTCCGGGCGCCGCACCCTGGAGCGGCACGGGGTCCCCGAGTTCACCTGGGAGCAGCACTCCCGGTTCATCGGCATCGGCACGCTGGAGACGCTGGAGATCCTCAAGGAACGGTACGCGATCGAGGCGCCGGTCGAGCAGCTGCTCGCCGAACAGAACGCCGCCTACCTGGAACTGGCCCGTACGGGGACGGAAGTCTTCCCCGAGATGCGGAAGTTCGTGGAGCGGCTGCGCGCCGAGGGGGTGCCGATGGCGGTGGCCTCCGGCTCCTCGCGCGAGGCGATCGACGCGGTGCTGTCCGGCACCGGTCTGGACGCCCTGCTGACGACGGTGGTCTCCGCCGAGGAGGTCGCCCACGGCAAGCCGGCCCCGGACGTCTTCCTGGAGGCGGCCCGCCGGCTGGGCGCCGAGCCCGCCACGTGCGTGGTCATCGAGGACGCGGCGCCGGGAGCGCTGGCGGCCCGCGCGGCGGGCATGGGCTGCGTGGCGGTCCCGTACGTGGCGCAGACCGCGCACGACGAGGCCTTCGCGCAGGCGGCACTGCTCTTCCCGGGCGGGCAGCGGGAGTTCACCGCGGACGCGGCCTTCGACTGGCTGACCGCGCGCGCCACGGCCTGACCCCGGCCTGACCCCGCCCGGGCGGCGGAGGACGGGGCGCGGGCGGGACGGGAGCGGGGCCCGGGGGCGGTCACCGACGGGCGAGGCAGCCCTCTGGTGCCCTGGCACGGCGGCTGCCACCATGCCTGCGTGACCGCCACCACGCTGCCCCGGGGCACCGGGAGCGGGCCGCGCCAGTGGCCCCTGCTCGGGAACCTGCCCGCCTTCGCCCGTGATCCGCTGGCCTTCTTCGAATCCCTGCGCGACGACTACGGGGACTGGGTGCCGTGGGCGCTCGGACCGCAGCGCAACGTGCTGGTCTCGCGTCCCGAACACGCCGGTGAGCTCCTCGGCGCCGTCGAGGGCAGCTTCAAGCCGATGGAACTGGGCTGGGCCTTCCACCAGTTGCTGGGTGACGGGGTCGTCGTGGCCACCGGGGACGACTGGCGCCGCAAGCGGGCCCTGGTGCAGCCCGCGGTGCGGCCGCGCCAAGTGCGCTCGTACGCCGCCACGATGGTGGAGTGCGCGGACGCGCTGGCCCGGAGCTGGCGCGAGGGCGAGCGGATCGACGTGCACCGGGAGATGGCCGGACTCACCCAGCGGATCGCGGTGCGCACGCTGTTCGGGAGCGACGCGGCCGGCCGGGAAGAGCCCATCAGCGCGGCCATGGCCACGGCCCAGCGGGAGCTGGGGGCCGAGTTCCGGGGGCTGACGCTCTTCCTGCCGCCATGGGTGCGGACCCCGGGGCGGCGCCGGATGCGGGAGGCGGTGGCCGTCCTGGACCGGGAGATCGCCCACGTCATACGGGAGCACGAGGCGGCCTCGGCGGCCGGGGCCGAACGGGACGACCTGCTGAGCCGGCTGCTCGCGGCCCGCGACGAGCACGGCGCGCCGCTGTCCCGCAAGGAGCTGCGGGACGAGTCGATCACCCTCTACATCGGCGGTCACGAGACCACCTCGACCACCCTGACCTGGGCCTGGCAGCTGCTGTCGGGGGCGCCCGAGGCGCGGGTCCGGCTGACGGAAGAGCTGGACCGGGTGCTCGGCGGGCGGCTGCCGACGTACGACGACTACGCGCGGCTCCCCTGGACCCAGCAGGTGGTCAAGGAGTCGCTGCGGATCTATCCGCCGATCTGGCTGATCTCGGCGGTGGCCGGGGAGGGCGCGAGCATCGGCGGGCGCCGGGTACCCGCGGGGACCGGCATGTGGATCAGCCCGTGGTCGATGCACCGGGACGCGCGCTGGTTCCCGGATCCCGAGGCCTTCCGGCCCGAGCGGTGGGACGCCGACGCCCCGCATCCGGTGCCCGAGCACGCCTGGATCCCCTTCGGCGGCGGGCCGCGGGCGTGTCTGGGCGCACGGTTCGCGCTGGTGGAGGCCGCGCTCGTACTGGCGGTGCTGGGGCAGCGGTTCCACCTGGACAGCGGCAGCGAGCGGGCCGGGGCCTTCCCGGGGCTCACCTTGCAGCCGGCCGGACCGGTACGGGCGACGCTGCGCGCGGCGGGCGGGGAAGATCCGGCGGCAGACCGCAGTTAGTAGAACCGTGAACAATGTGATGCGGGATGCCGGCACGGCCGTGGACGCCGACGTGGTGGTGGTCGGGGCCGGACAGGCAGGCCTCTCCAGTGCCTACCACCTGGCCCGGGCCGGGATCGACCACGTGGTCCTGGACCACGCGCCCCGCCCCGGCGGGGCCTGGCAGTTCCGCTGGCCCTCGCTCACCTACGGCAGGGTGCACGGGATGCACGCCCTGCCCGGCATGGAACTGACCGGCGCCGACCCGCTGCGGCCCTCCTCCGAGGTGATCGGGGAGTACTTCGCGGCCTACGAGGAGCGCTTCGGCCTGCGCGTACGGCGGCCCGTGGACGTCTCGGCGGTCCGCGAGGGCGCCGGCGGGCGGCTGCTGGTCGAATCCTCGGCCGGCACCTGGTCGGCCCGGGCCCTGGTCAACGCCACGGGGACCTGGGACCGGCCGTTCTGGCCGCGCTACCCGGGCCAGGAGACCTTCCGCGGCCGGCAGCTGCACACCGCGAACTACCCCGGACCCCAGGAGTTCGCCGGGGCACGGGTGATCGTCGTGGGCGGCGGCACCTCGGCCGTGCAGCACCTGCTGGAAGTGGCGGAGGTGGCCGCGGAGACCACCTGGGTGACCCGGCGGCCCCCGGTCTTCCGCGACGGGAGCTTCGGCGAGGCCGAGGGCCGGGCGGCGGTCGCCCTGGTGGACGAGCGCGTCCGCCGGGGGCTGCCGCCGCAGAGCGTGGTCAGCGTGACGGGTCTGCCCCTGAACGAGGAGGTACGGGCCGGGCTCGCCTCGGGGGTGCTGGACCGCCGGCCCGTCTTCGACCGGATCACCCCCTCCGGCGCGGCCTGGGCGGACGGCAGCACGGTGGAGGCGGACGTCATCCTGTGGGCTACCGGGTTCCGCCCGGCCGTGGACCACCTGGCGCCGCTGCACCTGCGCGAACCGGGCGGCGGCATCCGGGTCGAGGGGACCAGGGCCGTGCGCGACGAGCGGGTCCACCTCGTCGGCTACGGCCCGTCGGCCTCGACCGTCGGAGCCAACCGCGCGGGCGGCGCCGCGGCCCGCGAGATCCGCCGGCTACTGGCCCGCGACCGCGCCGGGGAGCCGGTCGGAGCCCGCGTGGGGTAGGTCCTCAGGCGGCCTCCGGTTCGTCGAGCGGGAACGTCCGGTCCGGGGTGCCGCCGGCCGCGCGCTCCTCCCGCGTCGGGTACACGCGGCCCGTCCCGTCCCGCACGTCCAGAACGGGATCGGTCCAGTTCTCGGTGTCCTCGGGGACGAGGATGCGCGTGGTGCCCCGGTCCGGGTCGTGGATCAGCAGCGAGACGATGCCGGAGAGCTGGGCGCCGATGTGGCCGAGCCCCTGCCGCGGGTGGTCCTCCGGCCCCTCGACGTGGATGGTGAAGAAGCGCTCGTCCTCCCAGAAGCCGCCCTTGTCCAGCCACTCGCCCTCCCCCACGCGGACGCCGTCCACCCAGAGCCGGGCCTCGGCCGGGTGGTCGCGGAACAGGAGAACCGAGCGGTGGCTGTCGCCCCCGGTGAACGTCACGTCGATCTGGTGCCGGGACCAGCAGTCGAGGAAGCTGCTGCACGCCCCCGGTACCGCCCCGTGCCGATCGCTCGCGATCCGGCCGCCCGGGGGTACGACGGGGTCCTGACCACAGGTCTCGGCGAAGCGGCAGGCACGGTCGACGCGCCGGGCGCAGCCGATGCCCATCGCCGCGATGTCGCGCGGCGCGGCCTGCGAGAGCAGCTCTCCCAGCCGCTCCACGTACCGGTCCTCGCCGACCAGGGCCAGCAGCTCGGCTTCGTCGAACCACCAGTGGATCAGGTCCACGCCGGCGGGGGAACGGGCCAGCCAGTCACGCCACGCGGCCGTGTCGCTGCCCCATCGCCGGGCCACCAGCCCGGGCGCCGCCCGCGCGGCGGCCGCGGCGGCCTCCTCGGCCTCCTCCCGGCGCCGCCGGATGCCCTCTGCCATCGACTCGGTGTCGAGTCCGGTCCCGGTCTGCGCCCCGGTGTTCGTCTTCGCTCTCCATGGCCACTTCACGGTTCGCCCGCCCCCTCGGTCCGCACGTCCGGCAGGCCGCCGATCGTAGATCCGTTTCCGGGACGGGCGCCCCTCATTTCCCGGGGGCGGCGGCCCCCCTGGCCGCACGGGAACCGGCCTGCTCGCGAAGGCGGTTGAAGTCCGCCACGTGCTTCTTGTGTTCCTCGTACGTGGTCGAGAAGCGGGTGTCGCCCGGCTTCACGGTGACGAAGAAGAGCCAGTCGCCGGGCGTCGGTGCGACCGCTGCCGTCATGGCCTCCAGGCCGGGGCTGTCGATCGGCGTGGGCGGCAGTCCCTGGCGTTCGTAGCTGTTGAAGGGGCTGTCGATCCGTGTGTCGCTCAGCTTGGTGTCCAGGGTGCTGCGGTTCAGCGCGTAGTTGAGGGTGGAGTCCATCTGGAGCGGCATCGACTTCGCCAGCCGGTTGTGCACCACCCGCGCGACCTTGCCCATGTCGGCACGGCTGTCGGCCTCCGCCTCGATGATGCTGGCCAGGGTGGTGGTCTGGTACGGGGTCATCCCGTGGGCCTTGCCGCCCTCGGCGACGGCCCGGGTGGCGAGCTTCTCGTTCGCCGTCCGCACCATGTAGGCGAGCAGCGCGCCCGGGGTGGTCTGCGGGGTCACCGGATAGGTGGCCGGGAAGAGGTAGCCCTCCGGGTTGCCCTTCGCCTCGGCGGGCAGTGCCAGGCCCGCGCTGGCCACGGCGGCCTTGGCCGAACCGGGCGGGAGCTTCAGCTCGCGGTCGATCGCGGCGTACACCTGGGAGGCCCGCCAGCCTTCGGGGATCATCAACTGGCGCGGCTTCGCGGGCTCTTCATCACCCCTCAGCAGCGGGATCAGGAGGACCGCCCCGATCGCGAGCAGCGTGCCGAGGAAGAGCGCCAGCCGGCCCCGGCGGGTGAGCCGGGAACGGCGCTGTGGCGGCCGGTACTCATGACGCATACGGGAACGCTAACCCGCATATCGCCCTAATTCCGACATCCAGCCCGTGCGCCGGTCATACGGTCACACATTCACAGGAGCCAGCTCGGCTTCCGGCGTCGGCCCCGCCGGCCCCGCCGGCCCCGCCGGACCCGCCGGACCCGTCGGACCCGTCGGACCCGTCGGCAGCGCGGCGTCCCGGTCCCGGCGGACCAGGGCCGCATACCGGCCGTCCGCCTTCAGCAGTTCCTCGTGGGTGCCGCGCTCGGCTATCCGGCCCGCGTCCAGGACCACGATCTGGTCGGCGTCGCGGACGGTGGACAGGCGGTGCGCGATGGTGATGGTGGTGCGGCCCTGCGAGAGGTTGTCGATGGCCCTCTGGACGGCATGCTCCGTCCGGGTGTCGAGCGCGCTGGTGGCCTCGTCGAGGATCAGCACGGGCGGGTCCCGCAGGATGGTGCGGGCGATGGCGAGGCGCTGCTTCTCGCCGCCGGAGAACCGGTAGCCGCGCTCGCCCACCAGGGTCTCGTACCCGTCGGGCAGGGACGCGATGTGGTCGTGGATCTGGGCGGCCCGGGCGGCTTCGGCGATCTCCTCGTCCGTCGCGTCCGGCTTGGCGAAGCGCAGGTTGTCCGCGACCGAGGCGTGGAAGAGGTAGGTCTCCTGGGAGACGACGCCGATCGAGCGGGCCAGCGAGTCGAAGTCGAGGTCGCGGACGTCCACCCCGTCGAGCGCGACCCGTCCGCCGGTGACGTCGTAGAGCCGGGGCACGAGGTAGCTCAGCGTGCTCTTGCCGGAGCCGGTGGGGCCGACCACGGCGAGCGAGCCGCCGGCCGGGACGGTGATGTCGATGCCGGTGAGGGTCGGGCCGCCCTTGGTGTCGTACTCGAAGTGCACGTCCTCCAGCCGGACCTCGCCCCTGGCCCGGTCCAGCCGGACCGGGTCGGTGCGCTCGGTGATGTCCACCGGCAGGTCGAGGTACTCGAAGATGCGGGCGAACAGGGCCAGCGAGGTCTGGATCTGCACGCCGGTCGACAGCAGGCTGACGGCGGGCCGGAACAGGCCCTGCTGGAGGGTCACGAAGGCGACGAGGGTGCCGACCGACAGCGCGGGGGCCCCGGTCTGGAGGGCGAAGCCGGCGGCCCAGTAGATGAGCGCGGGCATGGCGGCCATGACGATGCCGATGGTGGACATCCGCCAGCGCCCCGCCATGCTGGAGCGCACTTCGAGGCCGACGAGCTTCTCCGACTCCGCGGAGAACGCCGCGGTGAGGGATTCGGAGCGGCCCATGGTGCGGCCGAGCAGGATCCCGCTCACCGACAGCGACTCGGTGACGGTCGCGGCCATCGCGGCCATCTGCTTCTGCCGCTGGGTGGTGATCCTCTTGCGCTCGCGGCCGACCCGCCGGCTGATCCACACGAAGAGCGGGAGCAGGAGCAGCGAGACGAGCGTGAGGCGCCAGTCGAGCGCCAGCATGGCGACGACGGAGGCGATGACCGCCGTCAGGTTGGAGACGAGGGAGGTCGCGGTGGAGGTGACGGTGGCCTGCATGCCGCCGATGTCGTTGGCTATCCGGGACTGCACCTCGCCGGTCCGGGTCCGGGTGAAGAAGGCCAGCGGCATCCGCTGGAGCTGCGCGTAGACGGCGGTGCGCAGATCGTGCATGACGCGCTGGCCGACCGTGGTGGAGATCAGGGTCTGGAGCACGCCGAAGACGCTGGTGACGACGGCGGTGAGGATCATGCCGAGCGCGAGCAGGCTGAGCAGCCCGGTGCGGCCCTGCGGGATCGCGACGTCGAGAATCTCCTTGAGCAGGAACGGCGAGGCGACGCCGACCAGCGAGGAGGCGCCGACCAGCAGGCCGACGACGGCCAGGCGGCCGCGGTAGGGCCGGAACAGGCCCACGATCCGGCCGAGCTCGCGCGGCTGGTCCGCCGGGGCGGGGCGGCTCGGGTCGAGGGATTCTTTCGATGGGGTCCACTTCGGTTCGTCGTCACGCATGGGCACCCTCTCAGGGTCGGAAGTCAGGGACATCGGAGCTCAGGTCATTGTTACCTATACTCACAATGAATGGCATCCTGTTATTGTTCCCGGCATGAGCTCCGCCTCCGACACCGATCGCCTCCTCGCCGAACAGCTGCTGCGCCTGACGCGCAGGCTCCACCGGATCCAGAAGCGCCACATGGAGCCGCTCGGGATCACTCCCGCCCAGAGTCGGCTGCTGCGCC
The DNA here is from genome assembly GCF_052244475.1 of Streptomyces sp. IBSNAI002. Classification (NCBI taxonomy): domain Bacteria; kingdom Bacillati; phylum Actinomycetota; class Actinomycetes; order Kitasatosporales; family Streptomycetaceae; genus Streptomyces; species Streptomyces sp. IBSNAI002. The sequence goes on from NZ_JBQPXG010000002.1 coordinate 1,164,798, forward strand.
TGGTCTCGCACTACGAGGACGACCGGGCACCCCGGATGGCGGACCTCGCCGCCCGCCTGGAGGTCGTCCCCCGCGCCGTGACCACCCTGGTGGACGGCCTGGAGGCGGCCGGGTGCGTGCGCCGCGCGCCCGACCCCGCCAACCGCCGGGTGATCAGGATCGAGCTCACCGACACCGGCCGCGCCACGCTGCGCCGCCTGCGCAACGCGCGAACCGACGCGGCAGAGGAGATCCTGGCTCCATTGACCGCCGACCAGCGCGAGGTGCTCGGCGGCCTGCTGAACGCCCTGTCGGACGCCCCGGCGGAGCGCTGCTGACGAGGCCACGCGCGGGCCGCCACGAGGCGAGGGGTCGCACATGCCGCTGCTGGAACCGAAGCCGGGGGCCCTGCGCCCCCGCGGCGTCGGCGGCCCTGCCCACGACCGGCTCCCGGACCACCGGGCCGCCGGGACCCCCGAGCCGCTGCGCACCGAGCTGACCGAGCTGCTCGGCGCCGGCAAGGTGCTGTGGAAGGTCTCCGACCTGGTCCGCTACGCCTCCGACGCCTCCCCCTACCGCTTCGTCCCGCAGGTCGTGGTGATCGCCGAGGACATCGACGACGTCTCCGCCGTCCTCTCGTACGCCCGCGGCCGGCAGCGCGAGGTCGTCTTCCGCGCCGCCGGCACCTCGCTCAACGGCCAGGCCCAGGGCGAGGACATCCTGGTCGACGTACGCCGCCACTGGGCCGGCATCGAGGTGCTGGAAGAGGGCCGGCGCGCCCGGATCCGGCCCGGGACCACCGTCCTGCGGGCCAACGCCGCCCTCGCCCGGCACGGCCGCGTCCTCGGCCCCGACCCGGCCAGCGCCCTGGCCTGCACCCTCGGCGGCGTCGTCGCCAACAACGCCTCGGGCATGACGGCGGGCACCACGAGGAACTCGTACCGCACGCTCTCCTCACTGACCCTCGTCCTGCCGGGCGGCACCGTCGTCGACACCGCGGACCCGCTGGCCGACGAGGAGCTGGCGCGCGCCGAGCCCGCCCTGTGCCACGGGCTGATGGAGATCAAGCGGGAGATCGAGGCCGACCCGGAGCTGGTGTCCCGGATCCGCGCCAAGTACGAGATCAAGAACACCACCGGCTACCGGCTGGACGCCTACCTGGACGGGACCACCCCCGTGGAGATCCTGCGCGGGCTGATGGTGGGCTCCGAGGGCACCCTGGGGTTCATCTCCGAGGTGGTCTTCGACACCCTGCCGCTGGACCGCGAACTCTGCTCCGCCCTGCTCTTCTTCCCCTCGCTGCCCGCGGCGGCAGCGGCCGTGCCCCTCTTCAACGAGGCGGGCGCCCTCGCCGTGGAACTGATGGACGGCAACACCCTGCGCGCCTCGGTCAGCGTCGCGGGCGTGCCCGCCGACTGGGCGGACCTGCCCAAGGACACCACCGCCCTGCTGGTGGAGTTCCGCGCTCCGGACGAGGCCCGCCGCGACGCCTACGAGGGCCGCGCCGCGGAGCTGCTCACCGGGCTCGACCTGGTGGCGCCGGTGGCCTCGGTCACCAACGCCTTCACCCGGGACGCGCACACCATCAACGGCTACTGGAAGGCCCGCAAGGCGTTCGTCACCGCCGTGGGCGGCGCCCGCGTCCCCGGCACCACCCTGATCACCGAGGACTTCGCGGTACCGCCGTCGCGGCTGGCCGAAGCCTGCGAGGCGCTCCTCGCGCTCCAGGCCCGGCACGGCTTCGACGCGGCCGTCGCCGGGCACGCCGCCCACGGCAACCTGCACTTCCTGCTCGCCTTCGACGCCGCGGACCCGGCCGACGTCGCACGGTACGCGGCCTTCATGGACGGCTTCTGCCGGCTCACCGTCGAGCGCTTCGACGGGTCCCTCAAGGCCGAGCACTCCACCGGGCGCAACATGGCGCCCTTCCTCGAACTGGAGTGGGGCCCCCAGGCCACCGGGCTGATGTGGCGCACGAAGCACGTCATCGACCCGGACGGGGTGCTCGCCCCGCGCATCCTCCTCGACCGCGACCCGCGGGCCCACCTGCGCGGCCTGAAGACCATTCCGCAGGTGGAGGCGGCGGCGGACCCCTGCATCGAGTGCGGGTTCTGCGAACCGACCTGCCCCAGCGAGGACCTGACGAGCACCCCGCGCCAGCGGATCGTGCTGCGCCGCGAGATGATGCGCCAGCAGCCCGGATCCCGGGTGCTGGACGGGCTGCTCGGCTCCTACGGCTACGACGCCGTCGACACCTGCGCGGGCGATTCCACCTGCAAGCTCGCCTGCCCAGTCGGCATCGACACCGGCGCACTGATGAAGGACTTCCGCCACCGCCGGCACAGCGCCCGCGAGGAGCGGGCCGCCGCGCTGGCCGCGGCGCGGTTCGGGGCGGTGGAGTCCGCCGCCCGGCTGGCCGTGGCCGCCGCCGACCGGCTGCCGGACCGGATCGGAGACGGGCTGCTGGCGGCGGTCACGGGGGCCGCCCGCAAGGCCGTGAACCCGGACCTGGTGCCGCGGTGGCTGCCGCAGATCCCCGGCGCGGCCGCGCGCAGGCCGCCCGTCACCCGGCGCACGGGCGCCGCGGCCGTGTACTACCCGGCCTGCGTCAACCGCATCTTCGGCGGTCCCGCCGCCCGGTCCGGCCCCTCCCTGCCGGAGGCCGTGGTGGCCGTGTCGGAGCGGGCCGGCAAGCCCGTGTGGATCCCCCGCGACGTGACCGGCACCTGCTGCGCGACGATCTGGCACTCCAAGGGCTACGAGGCGGGCAACCGGGTGATGGCCAACCGCATCGTCGAGTCGGCCTGGGGCTGGACGGCGGGCGGGCGGCTGCCGCTGGTCGTCGACGCCTCCTCCTGCACGCTGGGCATCGCCCAGGAAGTGGTCCCCTACCTCACGGAGCAGAACCGGGCCCTGCACGCGGAGCTGCGGATCGTCGACTCGGTCGTCTGGGCGGCCGAGGAACTGCTGCCGCACCTGGAGGTCCGCCGCACGGTGGGCTCCGCCGTCCTGCATCCCACGTGCTCGATGCGGCACTTGGGCGACGAGGCGCAGCTGCGGGCCGTCGCGGAGGCCTGCGCCGACGAGGTGGTGGTCCCGGACGACCTGGGGTGCTGTGCCTTCGCGGGCGACCGGGGCATGCTGCACCCCGAGCTGACGGCCTCGGCAACGGCGCGCGAGGCCGCCGAGGTGACGGCCCGGCACTTCGACGCGCACCTGTCGGCGAACCGGATGTGCGAAGTGGGCATGGACCGGGCGACCGGGCGGTCCTACGCCTCGGTGCTGCTCGAACTGGAGCACGCCACCCGCCCCTGAGCGCCGGTGTGCGCGACCCCCCTGAGCAGGTGTTACGACGTCCGGCGCGGCCGCAAGCGTGCCTGCGGCGGGCCTGCGCGGCCGGAAAATCGATTGCCGGGCAGGAGCCCGGAAGGCGAACCTTGCACGGTTTGGACCACTCGACCAGTCATGGGGCGTCATGCAGATCAGCGATCTTCCGTATCGGGATCCCGGGGTACCCGACGCCCGTTCCGGTCCGCGTTTCCTGTGGTGGCTGGGCCGGGGCCAGCTGGGCGGACAGCTCAAGAGCCTGTGCTGGGGACTGCTGCACTTCTCGGGAGTCGCCGGACTTCCGTACGCGGTCGGCATGGGCGTCGGCGCGGTCGTCGACCGCGACTCCACCCGGCTGCTGCTCGTCGGCGGGCTGCTCGCGCTGCTCGGCGTCGCCATCTCGGTCGGCGACGCCATGCTGCACCGCACCGCCGTCACCAACTGGATCACCGCCGCGGCGCGCGTACAGCAGCTGCTCGCGCGCAAGACCGCCGAACTGGGCTCCGCGCTGACCCGCCGGGTCGCCGCGGGCGAGGTGGTCGCGGTCTCCACCGCGGACGTGGAGAAGATCGGCTGGTTCGTCGAGGCCATCTCGCGCTTCCTGGCCGCGCTCTTCTCCGTCGTCCTGATCTGTGTCGGCCTGCTGTTCTACGCGCCCGACCTGGGCGTGGTCGTGGCCGTCGGCGTGCCGCTGGTCGCTCTCGCCGCGCTGCCGCTGCTGCCGCGCGCCACGCAGCGCGCCGACGTCCAGCGGGACAAGGCGGGCAAGGCGACCGAGCTGGCCTCCGACACCGTCGCGGGCCTGCGGGTGCTGCGGGGCATCGGCGGCGAGGAACTGTTCCTCGGCCGCTACCGGGAGGCCTCGCAGCAGGTCCGCGAAGCGTCCGTGCGCAGCGCCAGGATGTGGGCGCTGATCTCCGCGATCCAGGTGCTGCTGCCGGGCGTGCTGATGATCACGGTGGTCTGGTACGGCGCCGCGCTCGTGGCCGACGGGCGCATCGCGGTGGCTGAACTCGTCGCGGCGTTCAGCGCGGTGGCGACGATGCTCTACCCGCTGCGGCACTTCGAGGAGATCGCCATGGCGTACTCCTTCTCGCGGCCCTCCGCCACGCGGGCCGCCCGGGTGCTGTCGCTGACGCGTACGGAGGACGGCGAGCGTCCGGCGGCCGCCGTGGCGGCGAAGGCCCCGGCCCCGGGCGGGGACCTGTACGACCCGGAGACCGGGCTGCTGGCCGCGGCGGGGCGGTTCACCGCCGTCGTGTGCGGGGACCCGGACGTGGCGGGGCGGCTCGCCGAGCGGCTCGGCGGCCATCCCACGGACACGGCCGCCGACGGGCCCTCGGTGCTCCTCGGCGGGGTCGCGCTGGACGAGCTCGAACTGGACACCGCGCGCACGCTGGTCCTCGTACAGGACAAGGATCCGGTGCTGCTGTCCGGAACCCTGCACGACCTGTTCGCCGTACCGTCCTCCGGGGCGGTCGAGTCCGGTGCCGCGCTGGCGGCGGCCCAGTGCGCGGACGTGCTGGACGCTCTGCTCCAGTCGGCGCCGGACGGGGTGGACGACCCGATGGACGCGCGGATCACCGAGCGCGGCCGGTCGCTGTCCGGCGGGCAGCGCCAGCGGCTCGCGCTGGCGCGGTCCCTGGCCACGGACCCTGAGGTGCTGGTGCTGGACGAGCCGACCTCGGCGGTCGACTCGCACACCGAGGCACGGATCGCGGACGGGATCGCGGTGCTGCGCGCCGGGCGCACCACGGTGGTGCTGGCCTCCTCGCCGCTGCTGCTGGACCGCGCCGACCGGGTCGTCCTCGTCCACGGGGGAACGGTGGCGGCGGCCGGTACGCACCGCGAACTGCTGCACCGCGAACCGCTCTACCGGGCGGTGGTCACCCGCGAGACGGAGGACGAGCAGGAGCTCGCCCGCGTTGAACTGCCCCAGCTGGAAGCACTCACGGAAATCGAGGAATCCGCATGATCGGCCTGGCCCGGCCGGACTACGATCCGGCGGCCCCCGAATCGGCCGCGACCCTGCCCGTGGGCACGTCGGTGACCGTACGGGGCTATGTGCGCGACCTGTTCCGGCGCCACCGGCGGGCCTTCGTGGTGCTCGTGACGGTGAACGCGGTCGCGGTGATCGCCTCCATGGTCGGCCCGTACCTGCTGGGCACGACCGTGGACGATCTCGCGGCAGGGGCCCGCGAACTGCATCTGGGGCGCGTGGCGCTGCTGTTCGCGCTGGCGCTCGCCGTGCAGACCTTCTTCGTCCGGCTGGTCCGGCTGCGCGGGGCCATGCTCGGTGAGGAGATGCTCGCCGACCTGCGCGAGGACTTCCTGGTGCGGTCGGTGGGGCTGCCGCCGGGCGTGCTGGAGCGCGCCGGCACGGGCGATCTGCTGTCGCGGATCACCACCGACATCGACCGGCTGGCCAACGCGATGCGCGAGGCCGTGCCGCAGCTGGCCATCGGCGTGGTGTGGGCGGGGCTGCTCTACGGGGCGCTGGCCGTGACCGCGCCGCCGCTGGCGCTCGCCGCGCTGGTGGCGCTGCCGGTGCTGGTGATCGGCTGCCGCTGGTACTTCCGGCGGGCGCCGTCGGCGTACCGCTCGGAGGCCGCCGGATACGCGGCGGTCGCGGCCGCCCTGACCGAGACGGTGGACGCGGGCCGCACGGTCGAGGCGCACCGCCTCGGGCCGGGCCGGATCGCGCTGTCGGAGCGCCGGATCAAGGAGTGGACGGCGTGGGAGCGGTACACGCTGTTCCTTCGGACGGTCCTGTTCCCGGTCGTCAACGTCACCTACGTGACGATCCTCGGCTCCGTGCTGATGATCGGCGGCTACTGCGTGCTGCGGGGCTGGATGTCGGTGGGACAGCTGACCACGGGTGCGCTGCTGGCCCAGATGATGGTCGATCCGATCGGCCTGATCCTGCGCTGGTACGACGAGCTGCAGATCGCCCAGGTGTCGCTGGCCCGGCTGGTCGGCGTGCGGGAGATCGAGCCGGAGGCCGGCGACGCGAAGCTGGGGCCCGAGGGCCGGGACGTGCGGGCGGACGAGGTGCACTTCGGGTACCGGGAGGGCGTGGACGTACTGCACCAGGTGTCCATGTCCGTGCCGCCGGGCACCCGGATGGCGCTGGTCGGGCCCTCGGGCGCCGGCAAGTCCACGCTGGGCCGGCTGCTCGCGGGCATCTACGCGCCGCGCACCGGTGAGATCACCCTGGGCGGGGCGCGGCTGTCGCAGATGCCTGCGGAGCGGGTGCGCGAGCACGTGGCGCTGGTCAACCAGGAGCACCACGTGTTCGTCGGCTCGCTGCGGGACAACCTGCGGCTGGCCAGGTCGGGCGCCGGGGACGCGGAGTTGTGGGCGGCGCTGGGCGCGGTGGACGCGGACGGCTGGGCGCGTGCCCTGGAGGCCGGTCTGGACACCGAGGTCGGTTCCGGCGGGACGGCGCTGACCCCGGCGCAGGCGCAGCAGATCGCGCTGGCCCGGCTGGTGCTGGCGGACCCGCACACGCTGGTGCTGGACGAGGCGACCTCGCTGCTGGACCCGCGGGCGGCGCGGCACCTGGAGCGGTCCCTGGCCCGGGTGCTGGACGGGCGTACGGTCATCGCGATCGCGCACCGGCTGCACACCGCGCACGACGCGGACGTGATCGCGGTGGTCGAGGGCGGCCGGATCAGCGAACTCGGCTCGCACGACGAGCTGGTCGCGGCCGACGGGGCGTACGCGGCGCTGTGGCGCTCCTGGCACGGGTGACCGTGCTGCGCTTCGGCGGCCGGACCCGCCGGACCCGCCGGTCCGGCCGCCGAAGTACTGACCGCAGGGCCGCCCTCCGGGCGACGACGGGTGTTTGACGACAGGCCCTAGAGGAAGCCGAGGGCCGAGGCTCCGCCGAAGCCGCCCAGCAGGACGAACACCGGCATCAGCACCTTGAGCTCCACCCAGCTGCCGGCCCGGAAGCGCATCATCTTCGGCGGGCCGATCGGGTACCAGCGCTTGCCCGCGATCGGGATCGGCCACAGGACCGGGCAGCCGGAGACCGTCAGGGCGTCGCCGATGTCGTGGACGAGGGCCCCGAGCAGGATCGGCAGGCCGAGCCAGAGGTACTCCTGGCCCGGCCCGGTGAACAGCCAGCCCGCGCCGTTGCCGGGCTGGTCGAGCACTCCGGCCAGGATCCACGCGCTGGTGGCGCCGAGCAGCCACACCAGGACGTCGCTGGACATCCGGGCGGCCCGCCAGAGCAGGCCTTCGACCGCCAGCACCAGGTGGACGAAGAGCAGCGCGAGCACGCCCCAGCGGTCCGCGGTCACGGCCAGCGCGGAGGCGCCCCCGCCGATGAGGACGGCCCAGAGCCAGGTGTGGGTGAGGGTGCGGTGGCCCCCGGTGCGGCGGGCGTCCTTGGGCGAGCGGGTGGCCTTGTAGACGGCGTAGGAGATCTTGTCGACCACCTCGCACAGGCCCCGGGACAGGGGGCCGAAGGCCCGCGAGATCGTCGCCGACTTGTGGTCGAGGTCGGGGGCGAGGGCCGCCCCGGCGCAGATCAGCGCGCCGACCACGAGCACCGGCCACGGCATGGGGTGCCCGGCCGCGGCCGTCGCCGCGCCCACCCCCAGCCAGGCCGCTGCCCCCGAGAGTGAATGCGCCGGACCCATCATGGTCGTTCCCCGCCCCGGTGGTGTGGTGTGTGATGCCGTTCTCGGGCCCTGTCGACGGTTTCGCTCGGGCCGTCTCGACGGCACAGCGTACCGTCGATGATCTTCCTTCCGTCCGCCGGTTCCCTCATCCGGGGGGAAGCCAGGCAAGATGGGGGGCGTGACCCTCATTGATCAGCTCCCGCCGAACGCCGACCCCGACGCCCTCTTCGAGGCTTTCTCCTCGTGGGCGGAGGACCAGGGCATCGCCCTGTACCCGGCGCAGGAGGAGGCGCTGATCGAGGTCGTCTCCGGGGCGAACGTGATCCTGTCCACCCCGACCGGCTCGGGCAAGAGCCTGGTCGCTGCGGGCGCGCACTTCACCGCCCTGGCGCAGGACAAGGTCACCTTCTACACCGCCCCGATCAAGGCACTGGTGTCGGAGAAGTTCTTCGACCTGTGCAAGCTCTTCGGCACCGAGAACGTCGGCATGCTGACCGGCGACGCCTCGGTGAACGCCGACGCCCCGGTGATCTGCTGCACCGCCGAGGTGCTGGCCTCCATCGCCCTGCGCGACGGCAAGCACGCCGACATCGGCCAGGTCGTGATGGACGAGTTCCACTTCTATGCGGAGCCGGACCGCGGCTGGGCCTGGCAGATCCCGCTGCTGGAGCTGCCGCAGGCCCAGTTCATCCTGATGTCGGCGACGCTCGGCGACATGAAGCGGTTCGAGGAGGACCTGACCCGGCGCACCGGCCGGCCCACCTCCGTGGTCCGCTCGGCGACCCGGCCCGTCCCGCTGTCGTACGAGTACGTGACCACGCCGATCACCGATACGATCACCGAGCTGCTGGAGACCCGGCAGGCCCCGGTGTACATCGTGCACTTCACCCAGGCGCAGGCGGTCGAGCGGGCGCAGTCGCTCATGAGCATCAACATGTGCACCCGCGAGGAGAAGGACAAGATCGCCGATCTCATCGGCAACTTCCGCTTCACCACCAAGTTCGGCCAGAACCTGTCCCGCTACGTCCGGCACGGCATCGGCGTGCACCACGCGGGCATGCTGCCCAAGTACCGCCGCCTGGTCGAGAAGCTGGCGCAGGCCGGTCTGCTGAAGGTGATCTGCGGAACCGACACCCTGGGCGTCGGGGTGAACGTCCCGATCCGCACCGTGCTGTTCACCGCGCTCACCAAGTACGACGGCAACCGGGTCCGCACGCTGCGCGCCCGCGAGTTCCACCAGATCGCCGGCCGGGCCGGCCGGGCCGGCTTCGACACGGCGGGCTATGTCGTCGCCCAGGCGCCCGAGCACGTCATCGAGAACGAGAAGGCGCTCGCCAAGGCGGGCGACGACCCGAAGAAGCGCCGCAAGGTGGTGCGCAAGAAGGCTCCCGAGGGTTTCGTCGCCTGGTCGGACACCACGTTCGAGAAGCTCATCGGCGCCGACCCGGAGGCGCTGACCTCGCGCTTCAAGGTCACCAACATCATGCTGCTGTCGGTCATCGCCCGTCCGGGCGACGCCTTCCAGGCGATGCGCCACCTCCTCGAGGACAACCACGAGCCGCGCAAGGCACAGCTGCGGCACATCCGCCGGGCCATCGCGATCTACCGCTCGCTGCTCGACGGCGGCGTGGTCGAGAAGCTCGACACCCCGGACGCCGAGGGCCGCACCATCCGGCTGACCGTCGACCTCCAGCAGGACTTCGCGCTCAACCAGCCGCTGTCCACCTTCGCGCTCGCCTCCTTCGACCTGCTGGACCCGGAGTCCCCCTCCTACGCGCTGGACATGGTGTCCGTCGTGGAGTCCACGCTGGACGACCCGCGGCAGATCCTGGCCGCCCAGCAGAACAAGGAACGCGGCATCCAGGTCGGCCAGATGAAGGCCGACGGGATCGAGTACGAGGAGCGGATGGAGCGGCTCCAGGACGTCACCTATCCCAAGCCCCTCGAGGAACTCCTCTCCCACGCCTACGACGTGTACGCCAAGAGCCACCCGTGGGTGCGCGACCACCCGGTCTCCCCGAAGTCGATCATCCGCGACATGTACGAACGCGCGATGACCTTCACCGAGTTCACCTCCTTCTACGAGCTGGCCCGCACCGAGGGCATCGTGCTGCGCTACCTCGCGAGCGCGTTCAAGGCGCTGGACCACACCATCCCCGACGACCTCAAGTCCGAGGACCTCGAGGACCTGATCGCCTGGCTCGGCGAGCTGGTCCGCCAGGTCGACTCCAGCCTGCTCGACGAGTGGGAGCAGCTGGCGAACCCGGAGGTGGAGACGTCGGAGCAGGCCCAGGAGAAGGCCGACCAGGTCAAGCCGGTCACGGCGAACGCCCGCGCCTTCCGCGTCCTGGTCCGCAACGCCATGTTCCGCCGGGTGGAGCTGGCCGCCCTCGACCACGTGAACGTGCTGGGCGAGCTGGACGCCGAGTCCGGCTGGGACGCGGACGCCTGGGGCGAGGCCATGGACGGCTACTGGGACGAGTACGACGACCTCGGGACCGGCCCCGACGCCCGCGGCCCCAAGCTCCTCCAGATCGAGGAGGACCCGGCGCACGGTCTGTGGCGCGTCCGCCAGACCTTCGCCGACCCCAACGGGGACCATGGCTGGGGCATCAGCGCCGAGGTCGACCTCGCGGCCTCCGACGAGGAGGGCCGGGCCGTCCTCCGGGTCACCTCGGTCGGTGAGCTCGGTGCGCTCTGAGCGCACCGCCCACCCCCGGCGGCCCACAGGAACCGCCGGCTCCCGCTTCCCGCCGGCCCCGCCCGGACCCGACAGTGGAGAACCTCTGATGACGAACCCCGCCGAGAGACTCGTCGACCTGCTCGATCTGGAGCAGATCGAGGTCAACATCTTCCGCGGCGCCAGCCCGCAGGAGTCCCTCCAGCGCGTCTTCGGCGGCCAGGTCGCTGGCCAGGCCCTGGTCGCCGCGGGCCGCACCCTGGAGAGCGACCGCCCGGTCCACTCGCTGCACGCGTACTTCCTGCGCCCCGGGATCCCCGGGGTGCCGATCGTGTACCAGGTGGAGCGGGTGCGCGACGGGCGGTCCTTCACCACGCGCCGGGTCACCGCGGTCCAGCAGGGCAAGACGATCTTCAATCTCACCGCCTCCTTCCACCATCCGGAGGAGGGCGGCATCGAGCACCAGCTGCCTCCCCGCCTCGACTTCCCCCACCCGGACTCGCTGCCGAAGGTCGCGGACGAGATCCGCGAGCACCTGGGCTCCCTGCCCGAGGCGCTGGAGCGGATGGCCCGCCGCCAGCCCTTCGACATCCGGTACGTGGACCGGCTGCGCTGGACTCCCGAGGAGCTCAAGGACGCCGATCCGCGCAGCGCCGTGTGGATGCGGGCGGTCGGCCCGCTGGGCGACGACCCGCTCGTGCACACCTGCGCCCTCACGTACGCCAGTGACATGACCCTCCTCGATGCCGTGCGCATCCCGGTGGAACCCCTGTGGGGGATGCGCGGGTTCGACATGGCGAGCCTCGACCACGCCATGTGGTTTCACCGGCCGTTCCGGGCGGACGAGTGGTTCCTGTACGACCAGGAGTCGCCCATCGCGCACGGCGGCCGGGGTCTTGCCCGGGGCCGCATCTACGACCTGGAAGGCCGGCTGCTGGTCTCCGTGGTCCAGGAGGGCCTCTTCCGCCCGTATCCCGCTCAGCCTCCGCGGCCTGCCCGGTAGTCCGCGAAGCCGCCGCAGCCCCCGCCCGTCCCCGCCGTCCCCGCCCTCCACGAGGAACCGAGCCCACCCATGCCCACCCCGGCCCTCCCCTGCCCCTGCGGGCTGCCCGCCGCCTACCCGGAGTGCTGCGGCCGCTTCCACTCCGGCGCCCAGCAGGCACCCACCGCCGAACGCCTGATGCGCTCCCGGTTCAGCGCCTTCGCCGTCGGCGACACCGCCTACCTGCTGCGCTCCTGGCACTCCTCGACCCGTCCGGCCCGTCTCGACCTGGACCCGGGTCAGCGCTGGGAGCGCCTGGAGATCCTCGCGACCGAGCGCGGCGGGATGTTCGAGACGGAGGGCTCGGTGGAGTTCCGGGCGCACTACCGCGAGGGCGGGCACACCGGCTCGCTGCACGAGCACAGCGACTTCTCCCGCGAGGCGGGGGCCTGGGTCTACGTCGGCCCGCTGTCCCCCGTCGACTTCGACTGACCGCGCGCCCCGCTCAGGGCGAAGTCCAGGCTGGTGCGGTACCGGTGGACCTCCTCGGGCGGCCCGGCCTTCAGCAGCCGCAGGGCCACGGCCGCGGCCGCCGGCGCCTGCGGATGCCCGTACGGCGGGGGCGGGGCGAGGGCGGCCAGCACGATCCGCTCCGCCGGGTCGGGCACCGCCCGCAGCAGTTCCTCCTCCGGGAGCACGGACGCCAGCACCGCGGCCCGCTCCCACGGGTCGGCGGTCCGTCTCAGCAGCAGCCCGACGTGCCGCCCCCGCCACTTCCCCGGGCGCAGGTCGGCTCTGGCCTCCAGCAGATCGCGGTCCGCCGGGGGTGCGACCCCGCGCAGCCGCGCCGGCTCCCGCGCCGCGAACTCCCGCAGCTCCGCGGTCAGGTAGAGCCACACCACCGCCCGGTACCGGTTGATCCGGTAGCCGACCGGGGTGAGATGCCCGCAGCGGGCGAGCCGGGTGAACCGGCTCGGTCCGACGCCCAGCACCCCGGCCGCCGCCTCCGCTCCGGCCACGGTGGCCACCCGCTCGCGCAGCGCCTGGGCCCCGCCCTCGCCCGGCCGGCCCTCGGCGGCCCTGACCCGGTCCAGCTCGGCGCGCGTGTAGCGGGCGGCCCGGCCGGGCGCCGAGGGTCCGGCCCGTACGATCCCCAGCTGGACGGCCCGGGCGAACTCCCCCCGGGTCAGCCCCAGTTCCCCGGCGGCCTGTGCACCGCCCACCAGCACCTCACCGGGGCCGTCGGCCGGCACGGCCTCCCTGGGCACGGCTACCCGGAGCACGGCCACGGCCCCCGGCTGCATCGCCATCGTCGTCGCCATGGTCGTCGCCATGGTCGTCGTCGTTGTCATCATCACGGTCTCCCCCACGAGCATCGGTCACTCTGTGTGAAGACCGTAACTCAGCGCGACGACACCCCGCGAGCCCTGTGGACAACCCCGGTGGACGACCCCGGTGGCCTCAGCCCCCGGTGACGCGCCGCTCCGCGACCCCCAGGTGCTCACCCACCCGGTTGACCAGCAGCGTCATCTCGTACGCGACCTGCCCGATGTCCGCCTCCGAGGCGCTCAGCACGCACAGGGAGCTGCCCGCGCCCGCGGCCATGACGAACAGCACCCCTTCGTCGTACTCGACCATCGTCTGCCGGACCTCCCCGGCCCGGAAGTGCCGCCCCGACCCCTTGGCCAGGCTCTGCAGTCCGGCCGCGACGGCCGCCAGGTGCTCCGCGTCCTCCCGCGCCAGCCCGGCGCTCGCGCCCGTCACCAGGCCGTCGTTGGACAGCACCACCGCATGCCGCACCTGTTGGACCCTGCGCGTCAGATCGTCCAGCAGCCAGTCGAGCTGCTTGTCCAGTGCCATTCCGAGCCCCTCCCCGTCGACGCGCCCGCACGGCCGCGCCGTCCCCCGCATAGTCGTCCCGCAAGCCTTCCCCACCAGTGCCTTTCCGGCAAGGAGGATGTCCTCATGGCGAAGAAGATGACGCAAGAGGAATGGCGGGAGTTCGTCTCCCACTCCACCCGCACCGGAAAGCTCTCCACCGTCCGCGAGGACGGCAGTCCCCACATCGCTCCAATCTGGTTCGTGCTCGACGGGGACTCCTTCGTGTTCAACACCGGCAAGGACACGGTGAAGGGACGGAACCTGGCCCGTGACGGCCGGGTCGCGCTGTGCGTGGACGACGACCGGCCGCCGTTCTCCTACGTGGTGCTCCAGGGCCGCGCCGAGATCAGCGAGCACGCCGACGACCCGGAGGCGAACCTGCACTGGGCCACCCGGATCGGCTCCCGCTACATGGGCGAAGAGCGCGGGGAAGCCTTCGGCAGGCGCAACGCCGTCCCCGGCGAGCTCCTCGTCCGCGTCTCCATCGACAAGGTGATCGCCATGGCCGGGATCGCCGACTGAGCGGACCCCGGTTCCCCGACCCCGGAGCCCCAGACCCGGCAGCCGCCCGGCCTCACACCGAACCGGCCTGCGGCTCCACCGAGTCCAGCAGCCGGGCGGTGTGCACCCGCCCGGCGTACTCGACCAGCCTGATCAGCACTTCCTTCCCCGAGTCCTTGTCCCGCGCGTCGCACAGCACCACCGGCGTGCCCTGGTCCAGGTCCAGGGCCCTCGACACGTCGAGGGCCCCGTAACGCCGCGCGTCGGTGAAGCAGTTGACGGCCACCACGAACGGGATGCGCCGGTGCTCGAAGTAGTCCACCGCCGGGAAGCAGTCCTCCAGCCGCCGCGTGTCCGCGAGCACCACCGCGCCCAGCGCCCCTTGGGACAGCTCGTCCCACAGGAACCAGAAGCGGTCCTGGCCCGGTGTGCCGAACAGGTAGAGGGACAGTCCGGAGCGGATGGTGATCCGCCCGAAGTCCATGGCCACGGTGGTGGTCGTCTTCTGGTCCACCCCGCCCGTGTCGTCGACGAGTTCGCCCGCCTCGCTCAGCAGCTCCTCCGTGCGCAGCGGCCTGATCTCGCTCACCGCGCCGACCAGCGTGGTCTTGCCGACCCCGAAGCCGCCGGCGACCAGGATCTTCAGCGCGAGCGCGGCCAGTTCGGTGTCGTCCCCGGGGCCGGGGTCGGCCGGTCCGTCGTCGTGCAGTCCCATCACAGCGCTCGCAATCCCTCGATGACTTCCCGCAGAATCCGCTCGTCCGGCAGCTGTGCGGGCGGTACCGGCCTGCTGACCTTGACGTGTCCGCCCTCCAGCAGGTCGCCGAGGAGCACCCGCACCACCCCCACGGGCAGGTCGGCGTCGGCGGCGAGCTCCGCCACCGACTGGGTCTCGGACCGGCAGAGTCCGAGCAGGGCCCGGTGTTCCGGGCCGAGCAGCGACTCGGCGGCCGCATCCGTGCCCTCCGGATCCACGACGACCAGTGCGATCAGGTCGAAGCGGACCCCGTGGGGCCCCGGCTTCGTACGCCCGCCGGTCATCGCGTACGGACGGACGAGCGGGCCCGCGTCGGCGTCGTACCACTGGCCGTTCATGTGCCGGACCGCCGCCCTCAGCCGGCGGCCGGCGGACGCGCCGCGAACCGGGGCGGGGTGTAGAGGTGCTCGCCGACCTGCTTCACCAGGCGGGCCATCTCATAGGCGATCAGCCCGATGTCGGCGCCGGCGCCGCTGAGCACGGCCAGACAGGATCCGTCCCCGGCGGCCGCGACGAAGAGGAAGCCCCCGTCCATCTCGACCATCGTCTGGCGCACGCCCCCGGCGTGGAAGTGCCGGCCCGCGCCCTTGGCCAGGCTGTGGAAGCCGGATGCCACGGCGGCCAGGTGCTCGGCGTCCTCGCGGCTGAGCCCGCTGGAAGCGCCCACCGGCAGGCCGTCGTTGGACAGCACCACCGTGTGCCGGACCTCCCGGACCCGGACCACCATGTCGTCCAGCAGCCAGTCCAGTTCACCCGACCTGCGGACGCTTCCGTCGAGGCCGATTCTCTGGTGTTCGATCATCACACTTCTCCTTTGCTGCCTGCGCTGCCTTCACGGCCTTCGCGACCATCGCGGACCTCGCGGCCCGCGTGCGGGGAGTTCTCCTGGGCGCCGCGGACCCAGCCGGCCCGGTACGCGGCCATCCGGTCCCGGGCCTGCTCCGGGCTGCGCCCGGGCGGATCGCCGGCGAGGGGCGCGCCCGCCGGGGCCTTGGGGGCGGGCGTCTCGCGCAGCTGCGGGACCAGGCTGGCCTGGCGGACGCGGCGCGGGAGTTCCGTCACCGAGGCGGAGGGGGGTGCGGCGACGTGCGCACCCGTGGGCGCGCCGCCCGCGTTACGGGGCCGCAGTGCGGCCACCGGGGCGGGCCGGGGCTCCGGACGGACGGGCACGGGGTCCGGGTCTGCGAGCCCGCGCGCGTCCTCCCGTACGACGGTCATCGCGGGCGGCTGCTCCGCCCGCCCGGCCGGCTGCGGCTCAGGGGCCGGCCGGGCGGCCGGTGCGACGGCCGTTACGGGCGCCGCCGGCGCCGCGGTCCGCGTCTCGGCGGCGGCCCCGGCCCCGGCCCCGTGCCCGGGCTCCGGGGCGCCGGCCGTGATCGCGCCCTGGAGCATGGAGTTCGGCAGCAGCACCACGGCGGTGGTGCCCCCGTACGGCGAGGTCCGCAGGTGCACCTTCACACCGTGCCGGGACGAGAGGCGGCTGACGACGAAGAGACCGAGCCGGTCGCTGTCGAAGAGGTCGAGCGCCTCGGACTGCTCGATGCGCCGGTTGGCGTCGCTCAGGGTCTCGCGGCCCATGCCGAGGCCGCGGTCCTCGATCTCCAGGACGTATCCGGCGCCGACCGGCTCGCCGCTGACGCGCACCTTGGTGTGCGGCGGGGAGAACTGGGCGGCGTTCTCGATGAGTTCGGCCAGCAGGTGGGTGAGGTCGGCGACGGCTCCCCCGACCACGGCGGCCTCCGCGAGCTGGCGCACCTCGACCCGGGGGTAGTCCTCGATCTCGGAGACGGCGGCCCGTACGACGTTGGTGAGGGGTACCGGCATCCGCCAGGCCCGGCCGGGGGCCGCACCCGACAGGATGATCAGGCTCTCCGCGTGCCGGCGCATCCGGGTGGTCAGGTGGTCGAGCCGGAAGAGGTCGCCGAGCTCGTTCGGGTCGTCCGCGCGCCGTTCCATGGAGTCGAGCAAGGTGAGCTGCTTGTGTACGAGGACCTGGCTGCGGCGGGCGAGGTTGACGAACACCCCGGAGACGCCGCTGGCCAGCTCGGCCCGTTCGACGGCGGCACTGAGGGCGGCCCGGTGGACGGTGGCCAGGGCCTCGCCGACCTGGGTGATCTCGTCGTCGGCGGGCGGTCCGGCCGAGGTCTCGGCGGCGATGTCGATCTCGTCGGCCCGGCCCGCCCGGAGCCGCTCCATGGCGTACGGGAGTTTGCGGTGGGCGATCTCCAGCGCCGTGTTGCGCAGCGAGACCAGCTCCACGACCAGGACGCGGCCGATGCGGACGGAGATGACCAGCGAGGCGGCGACGGCGGCCAGGCCCAGCAGCACGGCGGCTCCGGCCGGGCTGAGTGCCCCTTCGGCGAACGGATCGGCCCGGTCGGCGGCCGCGGCGTGCGCGGCCCCCTCGATCTCGTGCATCGAGGCGGCGATGCCGTTGTGGGCGGCCTCCCATCCGGCGGGCACCCCGCGCGCGTCCTTGGCGGCGCCGGCCGCCAGCGCCCGGTCCTCGGCGGCGGTGAGGTCGGCGTAGGCGGCGCTCTTGGCGACGGACTGCCAGGCGTCCTGCTGGTCGGGCGGCAGGTCGCGGGCCGCGGCGGCGGTGAGGGCGCGGCGGGTCTCGATCGTGCCGGTCAGCTGGCGAAGCGTTTCGGCGCTGCGCGGGCCGGGTACGGCGAGCAGGGCGTCCTCCCGGGAGAGGAGCTCCGCGGCCCGGGCGAATTCCAGCAGGACCCGGGAGTCGGGGCCGAGTTCGGCGTCCTGCCCGCCGGTCAGGGCGCCGCCGACGGTGAGGGCCGATTCCACTACGCGGGTGTAGATCTCGTACGCGGCTTCGGGGGTGGCGCGGCGCCCGGTGATGTCCTTGCGGGCGGACTCCAGGGCCTCGGCGTCGGAGACGAAGGCCCCGAGGCGGACCACGATGTCCGAGCCGTAGTCGCCGGAGTCGGCGGCGGTGTTGCGCTCTCCGAGCCGCAGCCGCCGGACGGCGGCGTCGGTGCGCCGGGCCTGCTGGTCCAGGGCGGCCGGGTCCGCGGCGGGATCGGCGAGGAGGCGTACGGCGGCCCGCCGCTCGGCCTGGATCTCGGTGACGGCGGCGGCGACGGGGGTGCGTATCTCGGCGTCGACCTGCTGGACGCGGGTGAGCCGGGCGATGTCCTGGGCCGTGCTGACGGTGGCGAAGGCCCAGAGGGCGAGGAGGGAGACGACGGGGACCATCAGCAGCGAGACGATCTTCGCGCGGACGGTCGCGGGGCGCAGCCGCAGCCGGGGGCTCCGGTCGTGCGGCGGACCGGCCGGGGCGGGTTGCCGGAGTGCCTGCTCGGGGTGTTCGTCGGCCGGCGGTCCGGCGTGGGCACGGCGGCCCGTTCCCGCGCCGTGGCCGCCCGCCGGCGCGGGGAGCCGCGGCGCCGCTGCTTCCGGTTGTCTGCGGGGTGTGCGCATGGGCTCCTCGTTCCGGGGCGGTACCGACGGGTGCGGGTGGTGCGGTGTACGGGTGGTTCGGCGTGCGGAGGGTTCGGCGTGCGCGCGCTGGGAGTCAGTGGGGTCGGTGCGGGTCAGTGGGCGGCCGCGGCGCGCTCCCCCAGGCTCCGGACGGAGTCGGAGGCGGCCCGCTCGTCGGCGGTCGGCGACAGTGCGACGAAGGCGGCGGTGATGAACAGGTACGAGCCCAGCCCGACGGCGAGCGGAAAGATGAACTGCATGGCGGTGGCCCCGGGCAGGGCGGCGTCCGAGGGGGTGACACTGACGGCGACGGCGGTCATCCCGGTGTAGTGCATGCTGCTGACCGCCGCGCCCATGACGAGCGAGGCGACGGCCACGGCCACCGGGGACTTGATGTTGAGCGCGGCCCACAGGGCGGCGGTGGCCGCGACCACGGCGATGACGACGGAGAGGCCGACGGTGAGCGGGTCGTAGCTGACGCGGCCGTGCAGCCGCAGGGCGGCCATACCCAGGTAGTGCATGCTGGCGACGCCGAGGCCGGTGGTGAGGCCGCCCAGGACCAGGGCCCGGCCGCGTTCCTTGCCGTAACCGACGGCGAACACCCCCGCGCCGACCACCAGCATGGCGACGACCAGGCTGAGGACGGTGAGCGGCACGTTGTAGTGGATCTCGGTGCCGTTGACATCGAAGCCGAGCATCGCGACGAAGTGCATCGTCCAGATGCCGGTGCCGATCGCGGAGGCCGCGGTGAGCAGCCAGTTGCGCCGGGAGGCGCCCGTCGCGGCGAGCGCGCGGACGGTGCAGCGCAGCCCGAGGGCGGCGCCGATGCAGGCCATCACGTATGACAGCACGGGTGTCAGCCAGCCGTAGGCGGCGTGGTCCAGGTGTCCCAGGTGTCCCATGGCCACCGGACGCTAGTCCGGGTGAGGGCGCGAACAGGGGGAGCATTTCGAAAGCAGCTGTAACTGCTGGAATATGACAGAGATACGTTCGTGTTCGATCACGCCGCGTGCCTCCTTGCACACGGTCCGCAGGCCCGCGTCCGCCCGCCGGTGGGGGATCATGGGCACATGAGCGAAGACCACACGCACGTGCAGGAGTTCTTCGGGGCACGCGCCGCCGCATGGGACCGAAAGTTCCCCGGCGACGCGCCCGCCTTCGCGACCGCCGTCGCCGAGTTCGGGCTGCGGGCGGGGGACCGCGTGCTCGACGCGGGGTGCGGCACCGGGCGGGCCCTGACCCCGCTGCGCGCCGCCGTCGGAACCGCCGGCGTCGTCCTCGGGGCCGACCTCACCCCGCAGATGCTGGCCGCCGCGCAGCGGGCGGGCCGGGGCGCGCAGGGCGCGCTGCTGCTCGCGGACGTGGCCCGGCTGCCGCTGCGCGACGGGGCGCTGGACGCCGTGTTCGCCGCCGGACTGGTCGCGCACCTGCCCGACCCGGACGCGAACCTGCGCGAACTGGCCCGGGTGGTCCGCCCCGGCGGCCGGCTCGCGCTGTTCCACCCGATCGGGCGAGCGGCCCTCGCCGCCCGCCAGGGCCGCGAGCTGACCCCGCAGGACCTGCGGGCCGAGCACAACCTCGGCCCGCTGCTGGCCCGTTCGGGCTGGGAGATGACCTCGTACGCCGACGAGGACGCCCGCTTCCTGGCCCTGGCCGTGCGCCACGGCTGACACATGCGCCGTACGTCGGCCCCTTGCCCGGGATGCGCGGACGTACCCGGATCACGCCGGAGGCTGAGCCTCGGCTCCGGCGGGCCGGCGGGGATGCGGAACGGGGCAGCCGCCCCTGCCGGGCACGGGGAAGGTGCCGAGCTCACCCACGTCGTAGCCGCCGGGGTAGCTCTTGATCTCCGGGTTCTGCCGGCCGTAGTGCGGGGCCTTGCGCGGAGGCAGCAGCCGGACCGCGCGCCCGCGCAGCCGCAGGGCGCCCTGCACCAGCCGCCGCACCCGGGGGCGCGGGCGGGTGAGCCGGAAGGCGTCCAGCAGCGGCTCGTCCAGGAGGGCCAGGCCCACGCCGCGGACGGCGGGGGCGAGCGGCGCGGGGTACCAGGAGGCCATCAGGTCCAGCGTGGAGTCCGCGACCTTGCGGGCGCCCTCGTCCCAGCCGAACCGCTCCTCCTCGTAGGCGTCGAGCGTGGACTCGAACTCCTCGAAGGAGCCGGGAACGTCCGTGATGCCCAGGTGGCCGCCCAGGGTGGCGTAGTAGGTGGCGGAGGCGCGGCGCTCGTGGTGGGTCAGCGGACGCCAGCCGTACGCATCCAGCCAGCGTGCCGGAATCACCACGAACGTGCACAGGACGTAGCGCATGTCCTCGTTGGAGATGTCGTAGCTGCGGTGCATCTGGTTGACGCGGCGGATCGCGGTGCGCGCGGTGCCGTGCTCGAAACCGTGCTCCACGATGGCGTCGAGGAGCAGCGCGGTGTCGTCGTAGCGCTTCTGGGTGCGGTCCGTGAACTCGCCGGTCTCGGCCAGCAGCCCGCCGATGGAGGGGACGGCATAGGTGCGGAACAGGGCGAGCTCCAGGGCCCGGGCGAAGTCCCACGGGAACTCGTAGGTGGCGGTGAGCCGGTAGATGGCCAGGAAGTCCTTGTCGGGATCGAGACGGAGGATCTCCCTCAGCCGGTCGTAACGCTGCACCGGGTGTCCCTTTCTGTGGCGGGCTGCCAACTCTACGTGCAGGTGGCGGCCTTGGAAATCGTCGGCCGCAGACCCTCGACGGGTGGGTTACCCGCTGGTTAAGGTGCGCCGACGAGAGAGCAATGGGGAGGCCAGGTGTCCGACGACGAGGGTGGCGGCTCGCTGTACGTGCTGACCGCCGTGCTGCTGACCCCCGCGCAGTTCCCCAGCGTCCTGGGCGACGACTTCCCCGAGGCCTGCGCCCTGCTGGGCGTGGCGCCGGACGGGGAGGGCTACGGGCTGGTGCTCGGCCAGGACGAGGAGGGCGCGCGCTGGACGGTCGTCGTGGACGACGTCTCGCTCGTGGCCACGGCCATCGCCTCCTGGGACTGCGGGATGGACTACGACCTGTCCCCCGACGAGCGGTCGATCGTGGTCTCGCTGGCCGGCTGGCCGCTGGAGCTGTCGGTGGCGGCCGCGGGGATCCCCGAACCGCACGATCCGGAGCAGGGTGCGGACGGCACCGGGCGGGTGCCGCTGGCCCCGCCCTCGGCGGAGACCTGGGGGCCGGTGCAGCGGCGGATGGCCGCGGACCAGATCGCCCGGCAGTGGGACGACTGGCGCGAGCGCGAGGCGCTGGACGGCGGGGCGGCCGCCGCCACGCACCCCGGGCTCGCGCGGGCGCTGGCCGAGGCCCTGGCGTACACGCTGGCCCCGCACCCGGCCGGCCGGGTGCGCTCCTCCTTCGCGGCCGAGGAGGCCCGCACCCTGCGGGCGGACGGTCCCGGCTGGTCGCTGGTGGCCCGTACCGGTGACGCCGCCTTCGTCCTGCTCGACGAGGAGCCGAGCGGGGTGATCGCGGTGCCGCGCGACGGGAAGACCGACCTGCCGGAGCTGCTGGCGGCGCTGGACCGCGTCGCGGTGCGCCCGGTGTGATCACGTACGGGCCGTGCGAGGGGAACGGGAGAACGGGGAAGCGATGACGGTGGAGTGCGAGCCGGTGGGCGTGGTCGTGGGTGGCCGCGCGGAGGTGGCCGACGACGACTGGGGACGCGAGAGCGCGGTGATCCGCCTGGACGCCGGCCGGTTCGGCCCGGAGGCGCTGTACGGGCTGGAGGACTTTACGCACGTCGAGGTCGTCTACCACTTCGACCGGGTGCCGGCGGAGAAGGTCGAGACGGGCGCGCGCCGCCCCCGGGGCAATCCGGACTGGCCGCTGGTCGGCATCTTCGCCCAGCGCGGCAAGAACCGGCCGAACCGGCTCGGCGTCTCGCGGTGCCGGGTGGTGAAGGTGGACGGTCTCGACGTCCACGTGGAGGGCCTCGACGCGGTGGACGGCACGCCCGTGCTCGATCTGAAGCCGTACATGGCGGAGTTCGGCCCCCGCGGCGAACTGCGGCAGCCCGAGTGGGCGACGGCCCTGATGCACGGCTACTACTGAGCGGACCGCCGGACACCGGCCTTCCGGCCTTCCGACCGCAGGACACCTCGCCTCGGGCATCGGCCTCACGCCTCGGCCCCGGGGCCGCCTGTGCGGCCCCGGGCCGTCAGCGGCCTATCTGCTTCCTGGACATGCCGCGCAGCCGACGCCGCTGAGAGGAGTCCAGCAGGAGATAGGCGGCCGCGGGCACACCGATCAGGACCAGCAGCCCCGCCCAGAAACCGACCGCCCAGAACAACACGATGGCTGCCGCGACTCCGGCAACCGCCACCTTTCCGCTCGTGGACATTTGCGGACACCTCCACCCGTCGTCGACCACTACCCCCCTCAACGCACCATCGCGACCCCGCGTTCCCGGACGCCCCGGCCGTCCGCGAAGCGACCCGGGGCACGGCCGTGCCGGAGCCTCCGGCGCCCTCGGTGGGGTAACCTCGGCCGCCCTGAGCCCCTGGTAACCCCTGGTAGTCAAGCGTGAGGAATGCGTGCTCCCCGAGATCTCCGGCCTGATCCACTGCACGGCCGTCTTCCTTCCCGCCGACCCCGCCCGCGGCGGTCGGATCGCCCTCTGGCACCCGGACGGGCGGACTCCTGGCGGGCGGGCCCCGGACGGGCGGGCCCCGGGCGCGGGCTCCCACGAGGAGCTCCACGTCGTCACCGCCGACCTGCGGCGGACCGCCGTGACCGCCCTCGTGCTGCCCGTCGGCGAAGCCCTGCCGCTGCTCACGCGCGCCCGTACCGCGGCCGCCGACGGCGCAACCGCGCCCTCCGCAAGTGCCGCGTTCTGGGGCGCCGCCGCCCTGCTGGCCCTGCGCTTCCTGGCCCGCGGGCAGCTCCTGCCCGGGCTGAGCCCCGCCTGCCACGACGCCTGGCGGACCGGCCCGCTGGACGCCGCCGACCTCGAAGAGGTACGGGAACTGGCCGCCGCCATGCCCCCCGAGGCCCACTGCCTGCCCCTCGGCATGGACGGCCCGCCGCGGCTGCCCGCCCCCGAACCGCTGCTGCGCGCCTTCCTCGACGCCGTCGCCGACACCCTGCCCCGCTCCCCCGCCGCCCCCGCGGCGGCCGCCGGACCCGCCTACGCCGCCCGCCCGCCCCGCCCCCACCCCGAACTGCGCGACTGGGCCGCCGAGGTGGCCTCCGGCCACGACGCCGGCGTACGCATCTCCCTGCGGATCGAGCTCGACGACCCCGTCGGCGGGCCCGGCCGCACGCCTGACGGCACGGCCGCCGGCTCCCCCGGCGCAGCCCCCTCCTTCCGGGCCGTCCTCCAGATGCACGGTCCGGCCGACGCCGCCCCGGTCGCCGACGCCGCCGACGTCTGGGCCGGAACGGGAACGGCCGCGGCCGCCTTCCCGCCCGGGGCCCGGATGGACGCCCTGCGCGCCCTGCGCCGGGCCGCCCGGCTGTGGCCTGCGCTCGGCCCGCTGCTCACCGCCGCCGTACCGGACTCCGTGGTGCTCGCCGACGAGGAGGTCACCGAACTGCTCGGCGGGGCCTGCGCCGCGCTGGCCGCCGACGGGGTGCAGGTGCACTGGCCGCGCGGCCTCGCCCGTACCCTCACCGCCCGCGCCGTCGTGGGCTCGCCGGGCCCGGAGTCGTCCCCCGATTCCCTCCCGTCCGGCCTCCCGTCCGCCGTCCCGTCCGCCGTCCCCTCCGCCCTCCCCTCCGGCCTGCTCTCCCCCGGCGCGCTGCTCTCCTTCAGCTGGCGCTACGCCCTCGGCGGCCAGGACGACCTCACCCGCGCCGAACTCGACCGGCTCGCCGAGGCGAAGCGCCCCCCGGTCCGGCTGCGCGACCAGTGGGTCCTGATCGACCCGGCCGAGGCCCGCCGGGCCCGCGC
This sequence comes from Streptomyces sp. IBSNAI002, assembly GCF_052244475.1. NCBI lineage: Bacteria > Bacillati > Actinomycetota > Actinomycetes > Kitasatosporales > Streptomycetaceae > Streptomyces > Streptomyces sp. IBSNAI002. The sequence continues at coordinate 1,188,870 of NZ_JBQPXG010000002.1, forward strand.
CCGGCGGGACGGCAAGCTCACGGCCGCCGACGCGCTGGCCGCCGTACTCACCGGTTCGGCGGAGATCGACGGCGAGCGGGCCGAGGTGGCTGCCGCGGGTGCCCTCGAACGGCTGCGGGCACGGCTGACCGCCGATCCGCAGGAGCCCGGCGAACCCGCCGTCGCCCAGCCTCCCGGGCTGCGGGCCACCCTGCGCGACTACCAGCTGCGCGGACTGCGCTGGCTGGACCGGATGACCTCGCTCGGCCTCGGTGCCTGCCTCGCCGACGACATGGGCCTCGGCAAGACCGTCACCCTGATCGCCCTGCACCTGCACCGGAACCCCGACCGCGACCCCGGCCACTCCGACACCGGCCACGCCGGCCCCGGCCACCCCGGCCCCGCGCCGACCCTCGTGGTCTGTCCCGCGTCCCTGCTCGGCAACTGGCAGCGCGAGATCGAGAAGTTCGCCCCCGGCACGCCCGTGCGCCGCTACCACGGACCCGCCCGCACCCTCGCGGACCTCGGCGGCGGCTTCGTCCTGACCACCTACGGCACGATGCGCGCGGACGCGCCCGTCCTCGCCGCCACCGGCTGGGGCATGGTCGTCGCCGACGAGGCCCAGCACGTCAAGAACCCGCGCTCCTCCACCGCGAAGGCGCTGCGCACCATCCCGGCAGCCGCGCGCGTCGCGCTCACCGGCACCCCCGTCGAGAACAACCTCTCCGAACTGTGGGCCGTCCTCGACTGGACCACGCCCGGGCTCCTCGGCCGTCTCGGCACCTTCCGCACCCGCTACGCCGAGCCCGTCGAGAGCGGCCGCGACCCGCAGGCGGCGGCCCGGCTGAACGCCCTCGTACGCCCGTTCCTGCTGCGCCGCAAGAAGTCGGACCCCGGCATCGCGCCCGAACTGCCGCCGAAGACCGAGACCGACCACCCCGTCGTCCTCAGCCGCGAACAGACCGTGCTGTACGAGGCGGTCGTACGCGAGACGCTGGCCGCGATCACCGCGTCGGACGGGATGGAGCGGCGCGGCCTCGTCGTCAAGCTGCTGACCTCCCTCAAGCAGATCTGCAACCACCCCTCGCAGTACGCGAAGGAGCAGTCGGGCGCCCGTTCCGGCAAACTGGACCTGCTGGACGAGCTGTTGGACACGATCCTGGCCGAGGGCGGCTCCGCGCTCGTCTTCACCCAGTACGTGGCGATGGCCCGGATCCTGGAGAAGCACCTCGCCGGACGCGGGATCGCCTCGCAGCTGCTGCACGGCGGGACGCCGGTGCCGCGCCGCGAGGAGCTCGTCGACCGCTTCCAGGCGGGCGAAGTCCCGGTGTTCCTGCTCTCCTTGAAAGCCGCGGGCACCGGGCTCAACCTCACCCGCGCCGGCCACGTCATCCACTTCGACCGCTGGTGGAACCCGGCCGTCGAGGAACAGGCCACCGACCGCGCCTACCGGATCGGCCAGACCCAGCCCGTCCAGGTCCACCGGATCATCGCGGAGGGCACCGTCGAGGACCGCATCGCCCGGCTCCTGGAGCGCAAGCGGGCCCTCGCGGACGCCGTGCTCGCGGGCGGCGAGAGCGCGCTGACCGAACTGACCGATGCCGAACTGGCCGACCTCGTGGCGCTGCGCCCGACCCCCGGGAGTGACGGATGAGCACCCGCGACACGCACCCGTACGCGTCCCCGTACCCGCACGAGAAGACCTTCCCGGCGCTCCCGCCCGCCCCCGGCCGCGGCTTCGCCCGTACCTGGTGGGGCCACGCCTGGCTACGCGCCCTGGAGGACAGCGCGCTCGACGGGGAGCAGGTCAGACAGGGGCGCCGGAACGCGCGGGCGGGATCGGTCGGGGCCGTGACCGTGCGCCCGGGCGGGCTGACGGCGGTGGTGCGCGACCGGGACGGGACGGCGCACCGGACGGACGTGCTGGTCCAGGAGTTCACCGGGACGCAATGGGACCGGCTGCTGGGCGTGGCGGCCGGGGAGTCGGGGTACATCGCGGCGCTGCTGGACCGCGAGGTGCCCCCGGAGCTGGCCGAGGACGCGGCGGCGGCCGGGGCGGACCCGCTGCCCGGGATCGGTGACTTGGACCCGCGCTGCGACTGCGGCGAGTGGGACCACTGCCCGCACACGGCGGCGCTCTGCTACCAGGTGGCGCGGCTGCTGGACCAGGACCCGTTCGTGCTGCTGCTCCTGCGCGGGCGCGGTGAACGGGAGCTGCTCCGGGAGCTGGAGGAGCGCAGCAGCGCGGAGGCGCGGGCCCCGCAGCCGGCCGCGGACGAGGGGGTTGCGGCGGCGGAGGCCTTCGCGGCGCGGGCCGTCCTGCCGCCGCTGCCCGCGCTGCCGGGGCTGCCGCAGGCGCCGGGCCAGCCGCCGACGCTGGACACCGAGGCCGAAGCGGACGGGCTGGACGTGGACGCGGTGGAGTTCCTGGCGCAGGCGGCCGCGTCGGAGGCGTACCGGCTGCTCGCGGAAGCGCTGGCTCCGGGCCATGCCGACCGGGTCCCTCCACCTCCTCTCACGACTGCCGAGGACGCCGTACGGCTCACGGCGCAGGCCAATGACATCCGGCTCCGCGCCCGCCTGTCCGCGGCTACCGGACGGGACCGGGCGGAGACGGAACGGGCCGTACTGGCCTGGGGCTTCGGCGGGGCCCCGGCCCTGGCCGCGCTGGAGGACGACTGGACGCCGGACCGGTCCACGCTGATCCGGGCCCGGGCGGCGCTGGCGGCGGCCTGGGCGGACGAGGAGGCTCCGGTGCTGCGGCGGATCCGCGCCCGCTGGACGGAGGCGGACACCGGGCGCCAGCTCCGGCTGGGCCGGGAGGGCAGCTGGTGGCCGTACCGCCGCGAGGGGGACCGCTGGGTCCCGGCGGGCCCGTCGGCCCCGGACCCGGCCTCGGCCCTGACGGCCGATCCGGCGTAGGGCGGCGAGGCGCAGGACAGGGCGGGCCAACGGCCGGGCAGGCGTGGGGCCCTGTGTCCCGGACCGGTCCTCACGGGTTTCGGCGCGGACTGGCCGGTGTACCGCTTGTCGGGGGCCGGTCCCCGGACGACGATGGCGCTCCGGGTACCGCGGCACCACGGGAGGGTGGACATGGACGATCCTTCGGTGGCCCTGCCGGGCGGGACCGATCCCGCCGAGCGCACCGGGAACTGCGGCGGGCGCACGCCGCGTTCACCCGGGACGGGCGGGTGGAGGCCCCGGTCCGCGCGGTCATCGCCCGGTCCTGGCGGCGGTGCGCACGGGCCCGGGTCAGCCCCGAGTGCGTCCCCCGGGTGGAGCTGGGCGAGGCGCAGCTGCGCCCGTACCGCGAGGAGCACCCGATGGCCCGGGTGATGCCGCTGTTCCGGGACCTCGTCGGCACCTTCGCGGCGAACGGGGCCCACCTGCTGGCGGTGTGCGATGCGCAGGGCAGGCTGCTGTGGGTGGAGGGCGAGCCGGGCACGCTGCGGCGGGCGGAGGGGCTCGGGTTCGTCCCCGGCGCACGCTGGGCGGAGACGGCGATGGGCACCAACGCACCCGGTACGGCGGTGGCGGTCGGCGAGCCCGTCCAGGTCTTCGGGGCCGAGCACTTCAGCCGTCGGGTCCATCCGTGGACGTGCGCGGCGGCCCCGGTGCGCGATCCGCGGACGGGCGGGCTGCTCGGTGCGGTGGACATCACCGGCGGCGACGGTCTCGCCCACCCCCATTCGCTCGCCTTCGTGCAGGCGGTCGCGCGGGCGGCGGAGGCGCAGCTGGCCCTGCTCGGCCCCGGAGCGCCGGCGGCGGCGGGCGACACGCTCACCGCGCTCGGCCAGGACGAGGCGCTGCTGGTGGCCGGCGGCCGCCGGGTCCGGCTGGGGCGGCGGCACAGCGAGATCATGGTCCTGCTGGCGCACCATCCGGCCGGGTTGTCGGGCGAGGAGCTGGCGATCGCCCTGTACGAGGACGAATCGGTGTCACCGGTGACGTTGCGCGCCGAAATCTCCCGGCTGCGCACGCTGCTGGGGCCGTCGGCCCCGCTCTCGCGGCCCTACCGGACGGCCGGCCCGCTGGACGCCGATTTCACGGCGCTGACCCGGAACCTGGCGGCCGGCGCGGTCTCGGCCGCGCTCCACTGCTATCCCGGGCCGCTCCTGCCCGCCTCCACCGCGCCGGGCATCGTCCGGCTCCGGCGGCGGATCGAGGACCAGGCGCGGGCCGCGGTGATCGCCCGCGCCGATGCCGGGCTGCTGACCGACTGGGTGTGCAGTCCGTGGGGCGCGGACGACCCGGAGGCGTGGCGGGCGCTGGCCGCGGCTCTGCCGCCCGCGGACCGGCCGGCCGCGCTGGCCCGCGTACGCACCCTGGACGGGGAGCTCGGCGCGTACGGGCCTCCCGTACGGCAGCCCGGGCGTACCGGCCGCGGGCGTGCAACGTATCCGCAACCTGCCCGCTCCTAGCCTCCCCTCGAGCGCCGTCCGGCGGTGGACGGCGCCCGGCAAGGGGAGGTATTCCATGGCCCGTTACGCTGCGCCCGGTACCGAGGGGGCGCTCATGTCGTACGCACCCCGCTACGGCCACTTCATCGGCGGCGAGTACGCCGAGCCCGTGCGGGGCGGGTACTTCGCGAATCCGTCCCCCGTCACCGGGGAGGCCTTCACGGAGGTGGCGCGCGGTACGGCGGAGGACGTGGAACGGGCCCTGGACGCGGCGCACGCGGCGGCGCCCGCCTGGGGGCGGACCTCCGTCACGGAGCGGTCCACGATCCTGCTGCGCATCGCGGACCGGATGGAGCAGAAGCTGGAGGCCCTCGCGGTCGCGGAGAGCTGGGAGAACGGCAAGCCCGTCCGCGAGACGCTCGCCGCCGACATCCCCCTGGCGATCGACCAGTTCCGCTACTTCGCGGGGGCGCTGCGTGCGCAGGAGGGGGCCCTGAGCCAGCTCGACGACGACACGGTGGCCTACCACTTCCACGAACCGCTGGGCGTGGTCGCCCAGATCATCCCGTGGAACTTCCCGATCCTGATGGCCGTGTGGAAGCTGGCCCCGGCACTGGCCGCGGGGAACACGGTGGTGCTCAAGCCCGCCGAGCAGACCCCGGCGTCGGTGCACTACTGGCTGGGCCTGGTCGCGGACCTGCTGCCGCCGGGCGTGGTGAACATCGTCAACGGCTTCGGCGAGGAGGCGGGCAAGCCGCTCGCCTCCAGCCCGCGCGTCGCGAAGGTCGCCTTCACCGGCGAGACCTCGACCGGCAGGCTGATCATGCAGTACGCGGCCGAGCACCTGAAGCCGGTCACCCTGGAGCTCGGCGGCAAGAGCCCGAATCTCTTCTTCGACGACATCTGGACGACCGACGACGACCTGCGCGACAAGGCCCTGGAGGGGTTCACCATGTTCGCCCTCAACCAGGGCGAGGTGTGCACCAGTCCGTCGCGCGCCCTGATCGAGCGGGGCCGGTACGGGGACTTCCTGGACGCGGCGGTGGCGCGCACGGAACTGATCGTGCCGGGGCATCCGCTGGACACGGACACGATGATCGGTGCGCAGGCCTCCGAGGAGCAGCTGAAGAAGGTCCTGTCGTACGTGGAGATCGGCCGGCAGGAGGGCGCGAAGATCCTCACGGGCGGCGAACGCGTGGACCACGGCGGCGACCTGGCGGGCGGCTTCTACGTCCAGCCGACGATCTTCGAGGGCGACAACCGGATGCGGATCTTCCAGGAGGAGATCTTCGGCCCGGTGGTGTCGGTGACCTCGTTCCACGACTTCGACGACGCGGTGCGGATCGCGAACGACACGTCCTACGGACTGGGCGCGGGCGTCTGGACCCGCGACATCAACACCGCCTACCGCGCGGGCCGCGCGATCCAGGCGGGCCGCGTGTGGACGAACTGCTACCACGCCTACCCGGCCCACGCCGCGTTCGGAGGAGTGAAGCAGTCGGGCATCGGCCGAGAGACCCACAAAATGATGCTGGACCACTACCAGTCGACCAAGAACCTGCTGGTCAGCTACTCGCCGAAGAAGCTCGGCTTCTTCTAGATACACAAGAAGAGGCGCCCGACCTGGACTTCCGTCCGTCAGGCACCGCCTCGCACCGGTTCAAGAATCGCCACGCACTCCACGTGGTGGGTCACAAGAAGCAGGTACATCCAAAGCAGGAAGCCGTCGGCAGCCGTGTCGTCGCCCGGAGCCCCGACGAGCTCCGGGCAACGACAGAGCGGGGACCCGCCCCCGCGCCCAAGGTGGACGACGGCCACCCCTGGTGCAGGCCGATGACGGCGGGCAGAGCCGCCACAAGCGACGCTTGACGGGGTTCGCCGAACCCACCCTCAACCGAAGGGGGTTCAGCGCGCCTTCACCCGCCGTGTTCCGTGGCGGTGATCCTCGTGAGGGGGTCGGTGACACGGGCGCAGCGGGTCCAGCGCACGGCTTCGGCTTCGGTGGGGGTGGCGAGTTCCTCGGGGTGGTCGGCCGGTCGTACGCCGAGCAGGCCGTACTCCTCGCAGTAGTCGTCGTTGTAGACGGTGGACAGGTAGCGGTGGGGGCTGTCGGGGAAGACCGCGGCGATACGGGTGCCGATGGGGTGGGTGCGGGCGGCCCAGCCGGCGACGAGCGCGACGGCACCGACGCTCCAGCCCCCGGACGGGTGGTGGGAGCGGGCCAGTTCGCGGCAGGTCCACACGGCTTCGGCGGGGGCGACCCAGTGGACTTCGGCGAACTGGTCGTAGGCGACGTTGCGGGGCAGGATGCTGCTGCCCAGGCCCCGCATCATGCGGGTCCGGGCGGGCTGTCCGAAGATCGTGGAGCCGGTGGAGTCCACGCCGATCATCTTCAGGCGGGGGGTGAGAGCCCGCAGGACCCGGCTGATGCCGGCCGAATGTCCGCCGGTGCCGACGCTGCACACCAGGACGTCGACGTTGCCGAGCTGTTGGAAGAGTTCGCCGGCGAGGCCGGCGTATCCGGCGGCGTTGTCGGGGTTGTTGTACTGGTCGGGGCACCAGGCGCCGGGGTCCTGGGCGAGGAGTTCGGCGACGCGCAGGCGGCGGGCTTCCTGCCATCCGCCGGTGGGGTGGGGGGCGCTGACCATGTCGACGGTGGCGCCGTGGGCGCTGAGCAGGCGGTGCATGTCGACTTCGATGCCGGGGTCGGTGACGACGGTGACTGGGTGCCCGTGGACCTTTCCGGCGAGGGCGAGTCCGAGGCCGAGGGTGCCGCTGGTGGACTCGATGATCCGGGCGCCGGGGCGCAGGTTTCCGCGGGCACGGGCGCGCTTGACCATGTGGAGGGCGGGCCTGTCCTTGATCCCGCCGGGGTTGAATCCTTCGAGTTTCGCCCAGAATCCGCGGTCGGAGGGGGTGAGCGGGTCGGACACCCACAGGACGGGGGTGTTGCCGACGGCTGCGGTCAGGGTGCGGCCCAGGCCGCTTTCGGGCATGACGAAGGGGGTGGTCAGGGACGTGGTCATGGAGATGCTGCTTTCTGGTTCCAGGGGGTGCCGTGGGAGGACTGCTCACTTGAGGCCCGAGGCGTGGAGGGGCCGGGTGAGGGACCGGTGTCCGGTCCGGGCGGCATTCCCCTACTGGATCCAGGTGGCGAGTGGAGGCCGGGCGGCGCTCGGCCCCAGCCGGAAGGGCAAGGGGCCTGCTCTGCGGCGACTGGTGAAGCGGGAGTCCTGTGCCGCGTCGCGGAAGGGAGGGCAGGGCACCTCGCACGCGCCCTTGTGCACCGGTGGCAACGGAGGGCGCGTGCGGGCCTCCTCCTTGGCCGAGGGCGTCACCTGGCGGGTGACGTGCTCGCCCGGCTGATGCTCCGGCATGTGGGAGTCGCCGTCCGCGACAGCCACGGCAGCCGCGAGGGGCGTGGGGACGACCGGATGCGCGTGGCTGGGAGACCCGGCGACGACGCACCACAGCAGCGCGAACAGGACGACCGTCATCACCCGCCAGGTTCCTCGTCCGTGATCGCACATACCGACGAGACTACGTTGAGTGTGCACACATGCGCATGTCGTGACCATTCGGTGCGGCGCCCGCCCGCAGGCCCGGAACACCCACCCACTGCGCGGATTTCCGGGACCCGCACACCCACGACGGCGCCGATGTACGGCATGAGGAGCATGTGCCGAATTCGCCGATTCGGGTGAAACAGGACTCCGAGGGGCGCCAATTCGGGCCGCCCTCGGCCATCCATGGATCACCTGGAGTCGCTCGACTGGGCAGGAGGTGCGGGAATGACCAGCGGCAGCCCCGTCCTGCCCCGACTCTCACGCGCTCTGTGCGTGGCAACCCTCTTGATCCTGGCGACCGTCTCACGTGCCATGGCCGCTACGTCTCCCGACTTCCCCTCGGCCCGCCCGCCTCTGGCGGCCGCCGCCGCCCCGGCCACGACCACGACGAGCCCGACGGCTGTCGAGCGGTCGGAGTGCGCCGGGCACGTCGGCGACCACGCCTGGAACACCTCCGGCCGCCCCTCGCTCCAGCTGCGCTCCGCACCCGCGGAGGCGATCCCGTCGGGGGTCCGCCGGGCACCGGCCTGCTGTCGCCCGCCCGGTCACGGCACCCACCGGGCCGGTGCCGCCCGAACCGAACCCGACTCGCCTCCCGTACTGCGCTGCTGACAGCCCCCGCCCGGACGTGCGGGCGCCGCGAAAGTGCGCCCACATCCGGCCGCCGCCGTCCGCAATCAGCGCCAGCACCAGGAGCAGTCGGCATGACCGCAGACATCTACGCAGCCATGGGCGCCTTCGTTCGGGTCGAGGCAGCCCGCCGAAAGGCCCCGGCACGGAGCGATGAACCGGCGGGATCTTGGGGGATTCCTCCGGCGCAAGCGCAAGCCCCGGCCGAACCAGCTCACACGCTGACCTGACCGCACGCGCATCGCGCCGTGCAGCCGGACGGCATCCCCCCGGCTCCGCTCACTCGTGGCAGTGGCCCGTGCAGTGCGCGGTGTCGGCGACGAGCAGGGCCGGTCCCAGCGCGAAGGCGGCGGGCAGGGCGATCAGGGCTGCTGTCGCGCAGGCGACCGCGGCCCGCCGCAGCCGCCCCGCGGGGGCGGCCTTGCCCGCGATCAGGCGGCGGATGCGTTCGGCCGGGTCGGGCCCGGCCATGGCCAGCGCCCCCGGCCCGACGGGCCCGGGGGCAACGGTGCACATCCGCAGCAGTGCGGTCGCCACCGCACGGCGCCCGTGCTCCCGGGCGGCGTGGTCGTCGGCCGCCATCTCCGACAGTCGGCGCACCTGGTGCGCGTAACCGCGCAGCATCCCGCACCAGCCGAATGCGGCCGTCACCACATCAGCCAGGAGGATCTTCCGGTGGTGCCCCAAGTGCAGGTGCCCGCGCTCGTGTGCGATCGCGGCGGCGAGCTCGTTCCCGGTGAGTGTTCCCAGAGCCCCCCGGCTGACGACGATCCGGCTGCCGTGCCTCCCCCCAGGGATACAAAAGGCGGTGGGCGCGTCGTGTTCGAGCACCCGCACGCCGTCATGGCCGTCGAGGCCGTCGGAGCCGAGGGCGTCGGCGAGGAGTCGCACCCGCGCCTCCTCCCGCCGGGCGGCGACGAGCCTGCGGGCGGCCAGCGCCCCCATCGTGGCGGAGGCCAGCAGCAGGAGGAGCAGAGCCGCGTCCGCGATCCCCTCGACGTGCCAGACCCCGCCGTAGGCGACATGGACCTGTGGCTTGCCGGCGTGGAAGAGCCACACCACGGCGTGTTCCCACAGGTCGTGGGCGATCACCACCAGCGCGACCGCGATCGAGGCGAAGAAGGCCACGGCGCAGCTGTGCCAGGCCCGCAGGGCCGCCCGCGGGTGGCGGGCCGCCCACGGCGTACGGACCAGCAGCCGGTCGCCGAGCACCCCGAGAACGGCCGCGTACATCAGCAAGGCCATAATCACGATCACGGGTCACGCCCCGTCGGCGAAGGCGCTGGCTCCACCGTCACTCAGCGCCTGCCTCAGGGCGTCGGCCTCCGCGGCGGTGAGCCGGCCGGCGAAGCGGGCCAGCGTGCCGACGCGGTCGTCGGACGCGTTCAGCGCCTGCCCCATCAGATCAGCGGTGTACTCCTCGGCGGAGCGGGTGGCGCTGTAGCGGTACGCGCGCCCCTGCTTCTCGCGGGTCAGCCACCCCTTCTCCCGCAGCCGGTCCACGACCGTCATCACCGTCGTGTAGGCCAGCGGGCGCTGCTTGACCAGCTCGTCGACGATCGCCTGCACGGCAATGGGTCCGGGGCTGCTCCACACCACTCTCATGATGTCCGCCTCAAGCTCGCCGAATGCCCGCACGTCGTCTCCCTACAGCTCTTCACCGCGCTCCGCGCACGACCAGTCTGCCGCACGACATCAAATTCTACTCCGTGTAGTAGTTTGTTGGTGTGGACGCCGCCAACCGCGCTTCTGCGCTCTCGAACCCTGCCCTCTTCGACTCCGAGCGGCCTGCCGTCACGCTGCGCGAGACCGCACCCCGGCCGCTCCCGCATCGCCCGCTGCAGCCGTTCTCCGTACGCTTCATGGCCAACGAAGACCTGCCGTTCGTCGTCGGCGAGCACCGCCGCCACTTCCCGGACGGCTTCTTCGCCCGGCTGGGGCCCGCTTTCCTCACCTCCTACACGCGGACGTACCTCACGAGCCCGCATGCAACGGGATTCATCGCCGAGGTCGACGGACGCCCGGCCGGATTCCTTGTGGGGATCGTCGATGGTGCCCCGCACCGCCGCCACCTGTTGCGCGCCCACGGGATCTCCCTTCTCGGCCGCGCTGCGCTCGGCCTCTTGGCACGCCCGAGACTTGCCTGGCAGTTCTCGCGCACCCGCCTCGCCCGCTACTACCGCAAGCTCGTCCCGGGGCGTGCTCCGGTGGGAGCGGCCGGTCCGCGGCCCGCCCACCGCGTGGGTCGCGAGGCGGTGCTGTCACACGTCGCGGTCACCCCCGATGCCCGCTCGCTCGGCATCGGCAACGAACTGATCGAGCGGTTCGCCCAGTTCGCGCTCCTGGCCGACTGCGCCCGCATATCCCTGGTGACGGCGGCCGGGCCGACAGGCGCCGGACCGTATTACGAGCAGCGCGGCTGGCGGCGCCGCGGCGAGACCCGGACACCGGACGGCCTGCCCTTCGTGACCTACGAACGCACCCTGCTTCCCCCGTGGGCGGCGCCCGGCGCCCGCCGAGGGCCCGCCACCTGACCCGCAACCGGCACCCGACCATTCCGTCCGGCACAGCAAGGAACACCCCTGCGCATGAGCGCCCCCGCCCCGCCTCTCCCGCATCTTCACCAAGCTCTTCGACGCCAGTCGGACACCCCACCCGCACCGCCCAGAAGGACACCCACCCCCGCGCCCTGACCCGCCGGGAGCACCCGAAACCTCCGGAGGAGAGGAAAGATGACCCTGCCACCGCACGAGGCGGCACGCGCCGCTCTGGTGGCCGCGCACGGACACGCCGAACGCGCCATCGGGTTGACCTGCCACGGGCCACTCGTATGGGGCTCGCGGGGGCGCACCCTGGGCCGTCAGGCGGGTCCGTACTGGATCAAGGTCACCCGCAGTCCCCGACGGGGCACCGCACGGGCGAGGGAAGAGGGACTGACCGGCGCCGTCTCCCGGGTCCCGCGCGAGGTACCGCGTCCGGTCGTGCACGAGGTCCACCACTGGTCCGAGGGCGAGTACGCCTTCGAGGCCGAACTGCTGGGGCTCGTACCGCAGCCCCCGCTCTCCCTCCAAGGCCCTGCTCTCATGCGGGATCCCGCCCTCCCGCAGCAGTGGTGGGACGGCCTTCATCAGTCGCTCCGCCTCCTGGCCGGAGCCGAGGCGCGCGGGCAGTCGGTGCCGGACGCCTGGTGCGTGCGCGCCTTCACCGAGGTCCTCGGCATCCCGGCGCCGTCCCTCATCGAACGCGTCACCGGCCACGGCGACCTTCACTGGGGCAACCTCACGGGAACACCGCTGACCCTGCTCGGCTGGGACCACTGGGGTCGGGTCCCCGTCGGCTACGATGCCGGGCTGCTGCACGCCGGCAGTCTCCTGGTCCCGGCCGTCGCCGCCCGCGTCCGCGAGGAGTTCGCTGCCGTGCTCGACACCCCTGCCGGGCGGATCGGGGAACTGGCCGCGCTGGCCGTGCTGCTTCGGGCCGTGGCCCATGGGTGGGGCGCCGGACTGTCACCGCGCCTCAGAGCCCGCGCGGAGGAACTGACCGGCATCCGTCCTCCGGTCGCTGCGCCCCGCGCGGACGGTCGCCTGATTCATCCACGACACGGCGGCCGGCTGGAGCGGCGGCAGTAATACAACGGAGCCGGCCGAGAGAATTGCACCCACCCCGGCGGGCCGGAATTCGCGCCTGCCCGAATTCTGAATTCCCCCGCACCGCCCTGCCCCGAATTCAACCATCTTGATCGCCAATGCCGTACCCAGCACGGATCCGGCCTCGGAGCCCGCGATGTCGTACGCGAGGAGGCCGAGGGCGACCGTGGCCAGGCCGGTGCCGACCAGGGCGATGACCTGGGCGGTGAACAGGTGCCGGTAGGTGCCGTTGCGCAGGACGGACAGCATTCGGCTCCTTCCGGGCCGGGGGGAGTGACCAGAAGAAACTACACGTCACGTGCGCAGTTACGCACATATTGGCGGGTGTGCTGCGTCACCGGTACTCCGCGCGGCCGAGGAATTACTCTGTCACCATGCCCGTCAGCAAAGCCCTCCCACTTGCGCAGTCTGCGCACCTGCACGCCCCGGATCAAGCCCGCCTGGCGGAGGGGGCGGCAGTCTTCGCGATGCTCTCCGACCCCACCCGCCTGCACCTTCTGTGGCTGCTCGCGCAGGACGAGTCCGACGTCGGCTCTCTCGCCGAGCGGTGCCACGCCGCCCGCACGGCCGTCAGCCAGCACCTGGCGAAACTCCGGCTGGCGGGGCTGGTGGAGACGCGCCGCGAGGGCCGGCACATCCACTACCGGCTGCGGGACGGACACCTGCGGCGCCTGGTCCTGGAGGCGCTCAGCCACGCCGACCACCGGGTCAGCGGCGAGGCCCCGCACGACTGACCGCCCACTCCCCGCCCCGACTGCGCCTCAGTGGGCGGCGTGGTGGCGCAGAGGCGCGTGGGGGTCGGGCGCGCCTCGGCCGTCGGCGTGCGGGTCGGTGTGGACGGTGGCTGCCATCAGGCGGGGTACGGCACGGATGAGCGCGTGCTCGGCGTCCACAGCGATGGCGTGCGCCCGGGCGACGGTCAGCTGCGAGCCGACGACGATGTCGGTCTCCGCGAGCAGGGCGTGGCCGATCCACCGCATCCGGACCCGGCCCACGTGCTCGACGCCGTCGACGCCGCGCAGGGCGGCCTCGGCCCGTTCGACGAGAGCGGGGTCCACCGAGTCCATCAGCCGCCGGTAGACCTCACGAGCCGCGTCCTTCAGTACCAGGAGGATGGCCGCGTTGATGAGGAGCCCGATGACCGGGTCGGCCGCCCGCCAGCCCAGCGCGGAACCACCGGCACCGAGGAGGACGGCGAGCGCGGAGGAGCCGGCGAGCGCGGAGGAGGCGGCGATGGTGAGGACGATGAAGATTCCGGCGACGCCCGGTCGGCTTGCGCAAGAGATCACGCAGGTGGTGAGATCACCCGGCCCGGGTGGGGACGCCCATAGGCCGTACCGGGTGGTCGACTCGTGCCCGTTGCCAGATTTCGGAGGCCTGCATGGCTGCAACTGAACACGTGGAAGCAGACTCGATATCGGGCAGGTCGTCCGAGGCGCCGACCCGTCGGCACCTCAGGACTCTTGCGGTGACGACGGCCGCAGCGGCGCTGCTCGCGGCCGGTCTGGTGACGGGGCGCGCGACTGCCGGCGGCGCCAGCGCCGACCACACGGCCGTGTCCGGCAGTTCGCCGGAGGCGGGCTTCGCGCGGGACATGTCCATCCACCACGCCCAGGCGGTGGAAATGTCGTTCATCGTCCGCTCCCGCACCGACGATCCCGACATCTCCACCCTGTCGTACGACATCATCACCACGCAGTCGAATCAGCGCGGCATGATGCTCGACGCACTGCAGCGCTGGGACCTGCCGGTCCACTCCGGGGCCGCGCCGATGGCGTGGATGGGGCACGGCGGCCATTTCGAGCAGCGTGACGGTGCCCTGATGCCGGGCATGGCCACCAACACCGAACTCGCCCGGCTGAAAGCGGCACCCGCCGGGGAAGCCGAGGTGCTCTACCTCCGGTTGATGGTCCGCCATCACCAAGCGGGGATGGACATGGCCCAGGGATACGTGGACCGCAGTGTCGATCCCTCCCTCGGCTGGCTGGCGAGAAGCATGGTCGCCGGCCAGCGCGAGGATATCTCCCTCATGAAGTCGATGCTGGTCAAGCGGGGGGCAGGCCCCGACTCCTGACCAGAGGGGCCGCCTCCCCCACCTCCGGACTGCCTGACGGCCGGGACGAGACGTGTACGCCTCCGCGCCCGGGCCTCAGGGCGGGGTGAGGGAGCCGTACGCGATCTTGACGTCGCCGGTTCGGTTGTGGCGCTCCGCCCACTGCGCGAGGGCCGCGCCGCAGGCGTGGTCCAGGTGGCGAAGCCCGGACAGGTCGAGTTCGACGCGATGGTGCGGCGGGAGGCCCTCCAGCGTGTCGAGGATCTTCGGCAGCCGCAGGAAGGTGGCGTTCCCGCTCAGCGTCACACGGATCGGCCCGGGGCCGTCGGCCAAGAGGCGAACCTGGACCACGGAGGTGTCCCAGGCCGCCTTGACCACGGACAGGGCCAGACCGACGAGCACGCCTTCGAACATGCCGACCGTCACGATCGAGACGGCGGTCGTCACCAGAATGAGGGCTTCGGTGCGGTGAGTTCGCCAGAGGCGGGCAAGACCGCGCAGCGGCAGCAGCTTGAAGCCGGCGTGGACGAGCACTCCCGCCAGGGCCGCGACGGGGATGACCGACAGCACCCACGGCAGCAGCGCGGCGAAGAGCAGGAGCCATACGCCGTGCAGGACGCGCGAGGTCTTGGTACGGGCCCCGGCCTGGACGTTGGCGGCACTGCGCACGATGACCGCGGTCATGGGCAGGGCGCCGAGCAGTCCGCACACGGTGTTGCCCGCGCCCTGGGCCAGGAGTTCCTTGTCGTAGTCGGTGCGTGGGCCGTCGTGCATCCGGTCCACCGCCGCGGCGCTGAACAGGCTCTCCGCCGACGCGATGAGGGTCAGCGCCACCAGGGCGCCGATCGCGCCGGGAGCGGCGAGCACCGCGAGGTCGCCGGGAGCCGGCGTGGTGATGGCTCCGGCGAGGCCCGCCACGTCGAGCCGGGCCGCGCGGATCGGGATGACGGCGGCCACGGCGGTGACCGCCGTCACCGCCACCAGAGCGCCGGGCACGACGCGCAGGCGGGCGGGAGCCCGCTGCCAGAGCACCAGAACCGTGATCGTCGCCACCCCGAGCCCGAGGGACGCCGACGGCGGGGCGGTCAACAGGGACGGCAGGGAAGCCAGTTTGGCCAGGCCGCTGGCGGGCTGCGGGACTCCCGCCATGGTGTAGAGCTGGCCCGCGATCACGAGCAGTCCGATGCCGGCCAACATTCCCTCGACCACCGACAGGGAGATCGCGCGGAAGAATCGCCCGCAACGCGCCAGCCCCAGCACCATTTGGAGGAAGCCGGCCGTGAGGACGAGAACGGCCAGGCCCCGAAGCCCGTACGCCTCCACGACCTCGTAGACCAGGACGGTCAGTCCCGCGGCGGGACCGCTGACCTGGAGGCTGCTGCCAGGCAGCAATCCGGTCAGCAGCCCTCCGACGATCCCCGTGATCAGCCCCATCTCGGCCGGAACACCCGAGGCCACCGCGACTCCCGCGCACAGGGGCAGGGCGACGAGGAAGACGACGAGGGACGCGGCGACATCCGCCCTCATGGCGCCTCCCCCGCGCCGGTGCCGGGCCCGCGGCGCGGCCGACGACGGACCGGGCGAAGGGGATTCGGGGACGGATTGGGGCCCGGTCCTCCTACGGGCGCCGCTCACAGCGGCCCGAACGCGCCGCTGCCGGCATCGTGGGTGAGGACCCGGCCGGTGGTGATCTCGTAGAACCAGCCGTGCAGGCGCAGCCGCCCGTCCCTGAGCCGTTCCGCCACACAGGGGTACGACCGCAGATGGTCGAGCTGCGTCCGCAGGTGGGCCTGGGCGGCCAGATCCTGGCGCGCCGACACAGGGCGTCGGCGATAGGCGGCCTGCTGCAGCCATCGGTCGACCAGCGGCATCCCGGCGACCGCGCGGTCGCTGAGCAGTGCCTGGACGGCGCCGCAGTGGCTGTGCCCGCACACGACGACGTCGGGCACCTGCAGGGCGGTGAGTGCGTACTCGAGGGTGGCTCCGACGGCGCAGCTGGCGCCGGGCTGATGGCGCGGGACGATGTTGCCCGCGGTACGCAGCTCGAAGACCTCGCCCGGACGGGCGCCCGTGATGAGCGGGGGCACGAGCCGCGAGTCGGAGCAGGAGATGAACAGGGCCTGCGGACGCTGGCCGCGGGCGAGATGTGTGAAGTCGACGTGCCGCTCGGCCAGTTCCGTGGGAAACGCCCGGGCGCGGTCGATGAATGACTGCATGCTGATCTGCCTCGTCTGTGCGTGCTGACATGACGCGATCAAGGCACAGCGGCAGCAAGGGTAAGGATGCGGACGGGCGCGCCCGCGCGAAGGATCGCCCCGCTGCCGTGCGCCCGGCTGTCAGCAGCGGAACGTCTGCAGATCCGCTTCCGTGACGGGATCAGCACTCGGCGCGGAGCCGTGGTGCGCAGCGGACCGCCCTCGCGGTCCGGGGAGCGTGGCGGGACACCTCGGCAGGAGAGCCCCACTGCGCACGACCGAGCCGGACCAGATCTCCGCCCGGGCGACGGCCGTCGCCACATGGGCGCGGGCACCTCGTACGGCATTGTCGCCCGCCCCGCCCTCGTGATGCTCGGTGTGCGGGGCCGGCTCGGCGACGGACACCACTGGGCCCTCGGCGGCCGCGACGGTGACCAGCGGCTCCGACGAGGTGAGGCCAGGCGAATGGTACGGCAGGACCAGGTGCGCGAAGACGACGAACAGCAGCAGCGTGAT
Organism: Streptomyces sp. IBSNAI002; assembly: GCF_052244475.1. Lineage (NCBI taxonomy): Bacteria > Bacillati > Actinomycetota > Actinomycetes > Kitasatosporales > Streptomycetaceae > Streptomyces > Streptomyces sp. IBSNAI002. The sequence goes on from NZ_JBQPXG010000002.1 coordinate 1,205,856, forward strand.
CATGCCTCCAGCCCGCTGCCTCATGTCGGCCTCCGACGCCCGTTCGTACCGTGCCGCCGAAGCTACCCAACGTCACCGTGCGACGCCGGTTGGGCGGGCCCTCCGTGAGCCCTTCGGGTGAACGGCGCGTCCATTGGCAGGAACCGTCGTGAGCAGTGGCGGGCAAGAGTCCGCCGCCCGTCGCGGTGCGCTGCGCGCCTCCCGCGCAGGCCGCCGCTCAGCCGGAGGAGAGGGCCGGGTCCGGCACCGCCCTCGACCGACGCGATCGCCACATCGAGAGGAGCGTGATCAGCGTCAGGATGACCATTGCGCCGACGGACGCCAGGAAGGCGGGCGAGGAAGGATCCGAAGCAGAGGACCCAGCGACCACGTAAGCAGCAGTGCCCGGAACCACGCCCAGGGCCGTCCCAGCGGTGAACGAACGCAGTCCGATCCCTGAGAAGGCAGCGGCGAAATTGACCGCCGGGAACGGGACACCGGGAACGATCCTCAGCAGGAACACGCTTCGAAACCCTTGGCCCGTGAGCTGACGGTCCAAGGCGGACAGCACCTTCCCCTTGAGGAACGGCCGCAGCGCCTCCTTCCCGAGACCCCGCCCCAGGCCGAAGGCCAGCACCGCCCCGAGAGTCGTCCCCGCCACGGCCAGCAGCAGCCCACCGGGAACACCGAACAACAACCCCGCAGCGATGTTGAGCACCGGCTTCGGGAAGAACGCCAGGGTGCCGAGGGCGAAGACGGCCACGAAGGCGAGCCCGGCCCACACGGGTGATACATCGGAGCCGAGCCCCTGCGTGAGCACACGCTGTGGACTCCACAAGAACAGGGAACCGGCCGCTGCCGTCAGGACCAGGACGAGCAGACCCAGCCGAACGGACGGCGATAGGCGCATCCGTCCACGCTACCCCGGGTGCCTCCGGCGTCTGCGCCGCTGGGGACGCCGGAGAAGCCGGGCGGCTGGGTCGTAACGGTCTGCAGGGGTTCACCGAGCCTGCCGGCCTCAGCGTCGCAGGCGAAGGCCCTGATGTTCCCCTCCAGCTCGCCGACTACGTAGTACGTCGCGCCGTCGGGCGAGAAAGAGACGTGGCGCGGGCCCGTACCGGGCGCGACGGGCTTCTCGCCGACCTGTTGCAGCCGGTCGCCGTCCAGGCGCAGAATCTGCACCCTGTCGCTGCCGAGGTCGGCCGCCCCGATGAACCGCCCGCGCGGATCGAAGGCCACGGCGTGGGGATGCGGCCCGCCCATCTGGCGCGGATGCGGCCCGCCGCCGGCGTCCCTCAGTACGATGCTCACGGAACCGGGACGCCCGTCGGGGCCGATCGGCACCACCGCACACGCGCCACCGTAGTAGTCGGCGACCAGCAGATGCCGCCCGTCCGGGGAGACCGCCAGCCGAGCCGGCCCGCCCTCCCCGAGGGACACCTGGTCCAGGAAGCGCAGCGCGCCGGTGCGGGGGTCGATCACGTAGGCGGTGACCGCGCCGGTCCGCCGCCCGCCGCCCGCCGCCCGCTTGCGTCGAGCACGCGCAGAAGAACCGCCGCGTCGGTCGATGGCGATCCAGGACGGATACGCCCCGTAGACCTCCTGCACCGCAGTGAGCGCGCCGGTCTGCGGATCCACCCGGCAGACGGTGATCGCGGTCCCCTGCGGGCCGCCCGACCCGGAGAGCCGGTACGAGCTGACATGGGCGTGGACCGGCCCGCCCGCGCGCATCGGTGGCCTGCTCCGCATCCCGTACGTCCATGACCTCCCCTCGGTGCGCACCAGGAACGCGATCCGTCAGCCGGCAGCCTTGGGCCGCAGCAATGGCGCCTGCCACAGCAGCGACGTCTCACCCCGGTTGCAGCCTCGCTCTCCGCCCCGCAGCGGGCCACACCCTGACCGATTACTGCCGCACGGTCGGGCTCCGGCCCCTGTCCGGTACCCACCAGGTCCCCGGCGGCCTCTTCGTGCGCTACGGCCTGTGGTTCCGTGACCAGTGGGTGCCCGAGGTCGAGGACGTCCCCGTCCGTGCCGTGGACCGGGAGCCGGGCGGCGGGTTCCGCGTCAAGCTCGCCTCGACGACGTACGCCTCCAGCTCACCGGCCGGGTGCTGGGCCCGAGCGGAGCCTGGTGGCTCAAGCAGCGCGTCGTCGGCAAGGTCCCGCTGTTCGGCGACCGCCGGATCATCGGCGCCACCGTCCGGGGAAGCGGCGTCCGGCTCACGGTCCGTTCCGCGGACGGCTCCGTGCGGCAGATCGAGAGCGACCACGTCATCGCGGGCACTGGATACCGGATGCGGCTGGACGCCCTCGGCTTCCTGTCCCCGGACGTACGCATCGGGCTCGCCCGGACTGGCGGCTGCCCACGACTCGACGACGGCCTCGCCTCGTCCGTACCAGGTCTCCACTTCACCGGGCTGCCGGCGGCGGCCACCTTCGGGCCGGTGATGCGGTGCGTCTGCGGCACCGGCACGGCGGCACCGCGCCTGGCAGCCTCGGTCGCCTCATATCTCCGCTGAGCAAGCACGCCACAGCTCCCCCGGACCGGCCGGGCTGCGTTTCCACAGCCCGGACGGTCCGGCATGTCCACGGAGGCGTGGCTCCAACTTGTCATCCACCGTTCGGCGTTCGGCCCCACACCCGGCCGGTGAGGCGCCGCGCGGCCCTGGCACGGTGTTCCAACGTCCCGCCCATCGACTCCCCACGGAGATGGCGATGAAGCGTTTCACCCTACAGGCGCTGGGCGTTGCCGCAGCCGCCTTATCCATCGGACTGGCCTCACTTCCCGCGACGGCCGCCCCCACGCGGGCACCGATAGCCGCGCCGGAGAACTTCACCCTGGTCGTCTTTCCGGACACCCAGTACTCCTGCGTTCCGCATAATTCAGCGTGGCTAGAGGCTTGATTGTGGGTCTGAGCTGGGGAAACGTGCCTGAGCATGCCGGTGAGGCGTTTCTCTAGGCGGGGGTATCGCTGCTGGTCAGCGGGGTGTGGTGCTGGCCTCGATGATCTTCTTCGGGGTGGGGATGCGGAGCTTGGCCAGGAGGTCGCGTTGCGCCTTGGTGGGGTCGGTGAGCTGGCGGAAGGTGCCGGCGGGGCCGGTGAAGGTGCCCAGGTGGAGCCGGTCGAGTTCGCGGCGGATGGTGGGCCAGGTCGTCTCGGTGGTGGTCTCGGCGATGCGGATCAGCAGCAGGGCGAGCCAGCACAGGATGACGTGGGCACGGATGCGTTCTTCGAGGCGGTGGTAGACCGGGCGGAGGTCGAGGATCTGCTTCATGTCGCGCCAGCCGCGCTCGACTTCCAGGAGCTGCTTGTAGCCCAGCGCGATGTCCTCGGCCGAGAGTTTCGGGTCGCTGCAGCGCAGGAGGTACTTGCCGTCCAGGTTGGCCTCGGCCTTGGCCTTGGTGGCATCGATGCGGAGTTTGCCGGCCGGGGTGGTCCGCAGATAGCGGTTCAGGCCGGGCTTCGCGGCGATTCTCCCGCGCAGTTCGCCGCGTTTGTAGTCCGAGAGTGCGTCGCTGTCTTCGATCAGCTCGGTGAGCTGGGCGGTCAGCTGGGTACGGATCGCTGCGTCCCGGGTGGCGGCTTCGGGGTTGTGGCAGATCACGAAGCGTTCGTTCTCGGAGACCTTCACTTCCTTGACGCGCATGTTGTGTGAGATGTCCTGGTATCGGCCCTGCCGGGAGAGGGCGGCCTTGATCTCGGGCGAGTTGGAGCGGAGCTTCTCGCCGATGATGTAGTGGTGGTCGCCCGAGCGGAGGTAGCGGCGGTTGGCCGCGGAGGCGAAGCCCCGGTCGGCGACCCACACGATCTTGGACAGGGTCCAGTCCCGCATCTCGTCCTTGACCTGGCGTATCAACGCGGAATCGCCGGTGTTGCCCGGCCAGCACCACACCCGCACCGGGATCCCGTCACGTGTGACCGCCATCCCGATCACGATCTGCGGCAGGTCGTCGCGGGAGTCCTTCGACTTCCCCCAGGTCCGGAACCCTCCCATGCTCACGCCGTCGCCGTCGCCGTCGCCGTCGCCGTCGCCGTCGCTGTCGCTGTCGCCGTCGCCGTCGCCGGTTTCGGGGAGGGGGAGGCCGTTTTCGTCGCGGGCGACGGGCAGGTCGGCGTCCTCGAGTTCGAAGTAGGTGCTGGTGGTGTCGAAGAACAGCAGGTCGACTTCGAGGTTGAGCAAGTGGGCAGCCGCATCGAAGACCTGCTGTTCCAGCTTCTCGCGTATCTGGTGCAGCCAGTCCATCGCCCGGTAGCAGGCGTCGTCGTCGACGGGGTCCAGGCCGTCAATGTGCACGTCGTGGTTGACCCACTCGGCAGCGGCCAGTTTCGAGGACGGTGCCAGGGCCCTGTTCGCGACCAGCGCGAACAGGGCGCGCTCGGTGGCCTCAACATTCCGCGGACGGCCTCGCCCCCGGGTGCCCAGCGCGGCCACGATGCGAGGGAGTTCCAGCCGCTGCCACAGCTGGTCCAGGAGATACGCGCCGCCGAAGGGGCGGGACTCGACGAAGTCCAGCTCCGTGTTCGCCTCGGCGGTCGCCGCCAGTGCGGCAGCCGGATCCAGCAGCCTGGACAGTGAGCCGACCAGGCGGCGCACCGCGTCGGTGTCCAGCTGGTCCTCACGGCCGAAGCCGTACAGCAGCTTGGGCACCGACCGCCCCGCCGCTGCGTCCCACGTGTTGTGGGCCAGGTGCAGGTAGCGGACCGTGCCGCTCTTGGTCTTCCGACTCGTCGTCTTCACATACATCGCTCTAGACCATACACGCCTGAGTCATGCCGTTAATGGGCAGTCGGGCCAAAGCGTTTCTCTAGGCGTTTCTAGCCCGCTCGGCACCACCGAGGCTGCTGACCAGGCACTTCACCTCATCAGACCCTCTAGACCGCCCGAATTACGCGGAACGCAGGGTACTCCGCGGAAAGCTTCCCTCAGGTGTTCAACGCCCAGGGGAAGTGGATCAAGGACAATACGGCCGCCCTCAACATCAAGTACGCGATCCACGAGGGCGACATCGTCGACGACTCCGACCAGCAGTACCAGTGGAACAACGCAACCAGCGCACTGGGCCAGCTGACCGGCTCGACCCCGTACATCCTCGGCGTCGGCAACCACGACATGGACGCCATGCCGCTCGGCCAGAACCCGGCCGTGCATCGCGACGCCAAGGCGTTCAACCGCAACTTCCCGCGCAGCAAGTTCTCGAGCCTGCCGTCCTTCGGGGGCTCGTACCCGGCCACGCAGAACGACAACAGCTACCACCTGTTCTCCGCCGGCGGCACGGACTGGCTGGTCCTGGCACTGAAGTACGTGCCCACGGATGCCGAGATCGCCTGGGGCAACAAAGTGATCTCCGAACACCCGAACCGCCAGGTCGCCATCGTGACCCACGCCTACCAGAGCGGTACGACCAAGGACGCGACCGGTCGCAAGCTCTGGACCAACCTCGTCAGCCGCCACGCCAACGTCTCCCTGGTCTTCTCCGGCCACTACGTCAACCAGGGCCTCATCACGGAGAAGGGCATCAAGGGCAACACGGTCTACCAGATCCAGGCCGACTACCAGAACCCGTCCGTCCTGGAGCCCAACAGCTACTTCCGCATCCTCCGGTTCGATCCGACGGCGAAGACGATCAGCGTGCGCACGTATTCGCCGTACCTGAACAAGAGCCTCACCGACGCCAAGAACCAGTTCACGCTCCAGAACGTGAACTTCCTGCCCGCCAAGCGCTGATCCGTCTGCCCGTGCCCGGGCGCCCGAGGTGGGCCGCAGCCGCGGCCCACCTCCTCCCCGCGCCGGGGAACCTCACAGCTACGCCAGCGCCTCGCGCACCGTGAGGCGCGAGGCCCGGGTCGCCGCCGCCTCGGTGGCGAGAACGGCGACCAGGACGGCGAGCGCGACCCAGATGGCGACCGCGGGCAGCGAGATGCGGTAGGCAGCGCGGCGGACATGAAGAGATTGCCGAAGCCCTCGCCGAGCAGGGCCGTGGTCGGCCCGGTAGTCGGCCATGGCGTGGCCACCCGTCGCGTGGACCAGATGGCGGACGAGCCCGCTCTTCGGAGGTCGGAAGTCGGCGACCAGCACCGGTCCGCCGGGCCGCAGCACCCGGACCATCTCCCGGAGCGCAACCGGCCGCAGCTCCTCCGGCAGATGGTGCAGCATCAGGCTGGTCACGACAGTGTCGAAAGAGGCATCCGGCAGGTCGAGGGCCTCGGCCATCCCCTCCCGGTACGCAGCGGTCGACCACTGCGGCCGCCGATGGCTCTTGCGTCGCGCGTAGTCGAGAACGGGCAGCGACGGATCGACTCCGGTCACGGCACCCCCGGGTCCGACCCACTCGGCCATGTGCCGGGTCAGGTGGCCGGTGCCGCAGCCCACGTCCAGGACGCGGTCTCCGGCCTCGGCGCCACTGAGAGCGGCGAGGCGTGCGAAAGAGCGGTGCCGGAGACCGCCGAAGGAGAGAGCGCCGCACACCTCGTACACACGGGGCGTCCCGATCGTCACGCCCGGAGTGTCTGTGCGCTGCTCACCCTGCACAAAGCGTCCGAGGTGCATGATCCACCGCCTTGCTCGATCACGACCGAGTACGCCACCAACTTGGTCGAAGAAGCCACAGGTAAAGCCATTTCCGCTGGTCAGCGACGCAGCAGTTGCTGTACCGGCAGCAGACGAAAAACATTCTTTGTGGACGCACATCCGAGGAGGCATCGCCCTGCGCCGGGGGCACTTGTGCTCGCGCAGGTCCGGGACAGCGTCTTCGCTGCACCATCCGGTCGCGGGCGAACCGAACCCCCGCGTCGCACTCATCGTTCTGCCCCACGAACCAGCCGGCTGGGGGCTGGTTCGCCCGGAGGGCCGAGCTCGACGACCCTCCGAGCAGGCGCTGCACAGCTGGACCTGTCGCACGGACCTTGCGGACGGTCACCGGTAGTACCCCTCGACCACGGACTGGACCTCGTCCAGCAGCGCGGGGCCGTCCAGGCGCACAGGCGGCAGGCCGGTCGTCCGGCCGATACGGATGTCCGGCCGCTGGTACGGCAGCAGCCGGCCGTCACCGGGGACGATGCCGCACCCGGTCGCGACCAGCGCCAGCGCCAGCGCCTCGGCGTACGTGGTGCACGGTTCGCCGCGCCGATCGGCCGGCCGCCGGGTGCCTGCCGGGGCATGTGCAAGCCGGTCCGGCAGCCGGGGACGGACGCGGTCACTGAGACGAAGAACTCACCCGCGAGGTCCTCGGACATCGCCGTGTCGCGCCCGGACAGGCGGTGGCCCGCGTTCGGGCACATGTATCCGGTGCCGGATTCCGCAGGCCCGGACCTGGCCCTCGGCGAGCAGGTGGCGGGACTGGGCATGGTCGAGCGGATGGCCACTGCGGCCGGTCCGGCCGTAGTGGCCGTTGCGCCCGGCGCCGCCCCCGGGCGGCCTCCCGGGGGCGGCGCCGGGCTGCCCCATCCCCCGACTCCTACATTCTGTAGTAACTTATGGTCGTGAACGGCACCGCCCGTGTCTCCACGCGGCCGAGCCCTGCCCTGGCGCGACTCGGCCGGGCAGGCGCCCGGCCTGAGACTCCGCGCGCCACTCGCTCTCACCGCCCCGCCGAAGGATCAGCCACTTCTGTGAACGCGTCCCCTCGTCCCGCCGCAGCCCTGCGCGTACTCGTCCCCGTCCTCGGCCTTGCCCTTGCGGCAACGGGCTGCGGGGGCTCCGGCGATCCGGCCGGACCGTCACCCACGACCGCGTCGGCGACACCGAGCCCGACGCCGCCACCCCCGCAGGCGAACCCAGTCACGAAGCCGCTGCCCGCCGAACAGTGGCAGAAGATCGTGCAGACGGGCGCGTGGCGCGAGGGCTGCCCCGCGACGCAGGCAGACCTGCGCCGGGTGGAGGTCAACTACTGGGACTTCAACGGCGAGCTGCAGCGGGGCGTCCTGGTCGTCAACAAGGACATCACGGCCAGCATCTCGCGGATCTTCACCCGGCTCTTCGACACCAAGTTCCAGATCGAACGGATGGAGAGCGTCGAGGCGTACCAAGGGGACAACAACGCCAGCATGAAGGCGAACAACACCGCTGCCTACAACTGCCGCAAGGACACCCAGATCAACGCCCCTGTCGCCGCGTCCCCGCACGCCAACGGCCGGGCCATCGACATCAACCCCGTCCAGAACCCCTGGAAGGACCTGCGTTGCACGTGCTGGTCGCCGAGCGCCGAGTTCGCCGGCCAGACCGAGGGCAAGGGGATCATCGCCGAGGGCAGCCCGGCCTGGCAGGCGTTCATGTACGAGGGCTGGGTCTGGCAGAACATCCGGGTGCCCGACTACATGCACTTCGACACCGGGTACCCCTCCGCGCCCTACACCGGGGTGCCGCCGAAGCGTTCCGCGGCCCAGGACGCCCTCCTGAGCCTGCCCCGCAAGACGAAGCCGAACACGAGCCAGAAGCCCGCGCCGACAGGAACGCCCACGCGCTGACGTGACCGTGACATGACCGAGGGACCCGGTGCCTCCTGCGGGGCGCCGGGTCCTGGCGTCTTCGGCCACCCCCCTCGGCGACGCCCGGCATCGGCCCGCCGGCCGCACGCGCCGCCCCCGCCGGTCCGGCCGGTGGAGCTCCTGCGGCCGGTGCGGGTGGGTGATGGGAGCGGGCGTGGCCCGGAGGGGCCGCGCGCCGGGCCGCCTGAAGGCGACGGCGCCGTGGGCGGGGAGATGCTCTTATGGATGTCAAGCGGCGGTTGTGAGCTGTTCTGCGGTGATGGTCGTCGGCGTGGGGGCGGTCAGGATCTGGTAGATCTCGCGGGCGATGTACCGCTTGAGGCAGCGGATGATCTCCTTCTTCGACAGGCCCTCCTTCGTCCGGCGTTCCATGTACCTCTTGGTGCGTTCGTCCCAGCGCAGGCGGCAGAGGACGATGCGGTAGAGGGCCGAGTTGGCCGCTCGGTCGCCGCCCCGGTTGAGGCGGTGGCGCTGCGTGCGCCCGGAGGATGCCGGCAGCGGGGCGGCGCCGCAGAGCATGGCAAAGGCGGCTTCCGAGCGAAGGCGTTCGGGGTTCTGACCGACGGTGACCAGCAGCTGCCCGGCGACGTCGGAGCCCACGCCGTTCAGAGCCAGCAGCGCCGGGGCGATATCCGCGGTCAGCGGGTGGATGAGCTCGTCGAGCTCGCCGACTTCCTCGGTGAGTCGCTGGTGGCGGCGGGCCAGGGTGCGCAAGGCGAGCCTGGCCGCGACGGCTGGCTCTCCGGCACGGGCCGCGTCGGGCCGGGAGGCCGCGCACGTGGTGATCAGTTGCTTGTCACCCAGCTCACGCAGGGCGGCGCGTAGTTCCTCCGGCGCGCTGATGACCAGGGTCTTCATCTGCCGTTGAACATCGGCTCGTTGGCGGACCGCGCTGCGGCGGGCGACGCGCAGGCTCCGCAGGGCCTCCACCTGGCCGTCGCGCTGCTTGGGTATGCCGGTGCGGCGTCGGGCCAGGGCCGCGCGGGCCGCCGCCTCGGCATCTACCGGGTCGGACTTGCCCTGCCAGCGGCGGGCCTTGCGGTCCGGGCGGTCGATCTCGACCACGCTCATGCCCTGCTCGTGCAGGTAGCGGGCGAGGCCGGCCCCGTAGGCGCCGGTGCCCTCCACGCCGACCAGCACCAGGGTGCCGAACGAGCGGAGCCAGGCCAGGAGCTTGCGGTAGCCGGCCGCGGTGGCTTCGAACTGCTCGGCCCCCAGCGGGCGCCCCGCCGAGTCGATGGCCGCCGCGGTGTGGGTGTCCTTGTGGGTGTCGACGCCGCCGGTGATCTCGCGGTCCTGCTGTGCGATGGTGGACATCGCCGTCCTCTCCACTCGAGCGGTCAGGGCGGCAGCCACCGGCCGAGCGGGCGGACGAGACAGTGATGGGGCCTCTGGCCAGGCTCTTATGAAGTCACGCAGGCCGGTCCGGTGGCTGCACACGAGCGTCTCCCGGGCGGAGTCGACAGATCCCGTTGAGGACCCGAGGTCAGTCAGTGGGTGGGTCAGACCCTGCCGGGAGACGCTCACGAACATCCTCACTGTCAGTGGTGCCGGAGGGCGGGTGCGACGAAGTCGAGCCGCGCATCCTTCTCGTAGGTGAGGAACTCGTGGCCGTCGGCCGTGCGTGAGCTGCCGCGGCGCAGCCAGCCGCGCTGCTCGTAGTAGCGGCCGGCGCCCCCGGCTCCGGCGGCGGTGACGAGCTGGACCCGCGCGCTGCCCGCCAGAGAGCTGTTGGCGACGAAGCGGTCGATCAGCTCGGCGCCGATGCCCAAGGACCTGGCATCGGGCATGACCGCCACGTGCTGCAGCACCGCGACCGGCCCCGCGGGCGCGCTCCTCCGCTCGGCGTCGGGTGCCGGAGCGTGGGCCGGGACCGGTGCGGCGCCGGGCCTGAGTCGGCGGACGTAGCGGGGCAGGCGGGTTCGCGCGAACGACCAGCCCAGGGCAGGTCGGGCACACAGAGCCAGCGCGCCACGGGCGGCGAGCCCGAGGCCGCGCCTGCGCAGGATGAACCTCCTGTGCAGGACGGTGTCGGTGATGCCCACGAGGAACCCGACCGGGCGGGCGTCCACGGTCGCGATGAACGCGACGGCGTGAGGGCTCGTCAGGTAGGTCCGCGTGTAGGCGGTGAGGAACCGGTCGCCGAGCTTGGCGAAGAAGCCCTCGGGAAAGAACGTCCGGTGCTGACGCACGACGAACGGCAGGTGCTCGGGATCCATGTACCGCACGCGCACGGCTGTGAAGGGATCGGGTTGCCGGGTCCATATCGGAGGAGTGGCGGCGGGCGGGCAGGAAGCGGAAGGCGCGACGGCGCACAGGTCATCGTCCACGGCAAAAAACTACTACGTTGCGTAGAAATTTGTCTACTACACTGCGTAGAAGTTGATCGTGGTCGAGGTGAACCGGTCCGTGGCGAAGGGGAGAACCGTGAGGACGTTCGGCGATCTGGAATCGGCGATCATGGTCGTGATCTGGGCCCACGACGAGCCCATCACCGTCAGGGACCTCACCGACGCACTCAACGACGCACGACCCCTGGCCTACAGCACCGTCATGACGGTCGCCGAACGCCTCCGGCACAAGGGCTGGCTCACCCGGACCCGCCAGGGACGCGCCTACCGCTACACCGGCGCGAGGAGCGCCGGCGACTACACCGCCGAACTCCTCGGACACGTCCTCGACACCTCGGCCGACCGCACCACGGCGCTGCTCCGGTTCGCCGGCCGTCTCCAGCCCGCCGACGCCGCCGCGCTGCGTTCGGCTCTGGATCGCTGACGGAGCGCGACCGGATCGCGGTCGGGGCCTTCCTCATCGCTTCCTGTTTGGGGGACTCCGGTCGCCCCCACGCGTCCCTCAGGGCGCCAGGAACCCTGTGAGGGCTGCCGCGACCGCCCCGGGGTCCTCCAGTTGCGGGTAGTGCCCCACGGGCCGGGGCCCGGCGAGCTCCACGATCCGGGCCTGCGGCATGCGTTCCCGGATCCTGGGGAGTACGTGGCCCCCGCTGACCGGGTCGGCCGGCCCCCACACGAAGAGCGCGGGTCCGCTGTAGCCCTCCAGGGCCGCGGTCCAGCGCACGGCATGCACACGGCGCTCGTCGATGTAGCGCAGCAGGCGCGGGGCGAGGCGGTGACCGCCGTCGCGGGAGGCGGCCGCCCACAGGTCGTGGACGTCCTCGTCGTGGACCGGCCGCCCCAGGACGGAGCGCAGGGTCGCGGCGAATCGCCGCTCCGTGGTGAAGGGAGCCAGCAGCGGCCCCAGCGGTCCGTGCAGCAGGCGCTGCACCGGTACGGGCCGGTGCAGATCGGGGTAGAGGCCCCCGTTGAGCCAGGCCATGCGCGTGATCCGGGCCGGGGCGCGGGCCAGCAGCTCCTGGCCGACGCTCACCCCGTAGTCGTGCGCGACCAGCGCGGTGCCGCCGATTCCGCACCGGCGCCAGACCTCCTCGACCAGCGAGGCCTGGTAAAGCACCGAATAGCGGTGGCGCCGGGGCTTGTCGCTCTCCCCGAAGCCGAGCAGGTCCAGTGTGGTGACCCGCAGCCCGGCCGCCGCCAGTGCCGGGACGACTGCGGCCCAGTCGTGGGAGGAGGTGGGGAATCCGTGCACGAGGGTGACGGGTGCGCCGCCCTCGGGCCCGTCCTGCCGTACGAAAACCGAGTGGGTTCCGATCCGCAGCGAGTTGCCGCCCTCGGTCCAGTCGCACAGCGGCGGCAGGACGCGTTCGCCGGTCATCGCGGCGCCTCCTCGGAGTGCAGCCGGCCCAGTCCGAGCAGCAGTGTCCGCAGCCCGAACTCGAACTCGGCCTCGGGGTCGAGGGAGTTGAGCAGCTCGGCGTGCCGGTGGACGACCGGGTGGGTGCGGGGCGGGAGCGAGGCGAACAGATCGGCCATCGCGGCCCGCTGGCCAGCCGTGCGGGCCGCGCCTCCGGAGTCGAGCACGGCGGCGCCGATCACGAAGTGCGTGACCATGAGGTAGACGTGGACGGCCGACCTCGGGGCCCACCCGTGCGCGAGGAGCTGGGCGAGGGCATGCTCTCGGGCCCGCAGGGCGTTGGGCCCCAGCAACTGGCCGGTGGTCAGCAGGGGCACGCCCGCCGGGTGCGCCGCGAGGACCCGGCGGAACTCCCGGGCCCCGCCCTCCAGTCCAGCCCGCCAGTCCCCGTCGGCGGAGGGCAGCCGGATCTCGCCGAGCATCTGGTCGACCGTCGCGATCAGCAGCTCCTCACGGCTCGCGACGTGCCGGTAGAGGGAGGTGTGGCGGACCTCGAGGTGCTCGCCGAGCCGGCGCATCGTGAGCGCCTCCAGGCCTTCGCGGTCGGCCAGTTCGAGCGCGGACGCGGCGATCCGGTCGAGCGTCAGCCCGCCTTGGCGGGGCCGGCGCCGGTCCCGTTCGGCATACCGGGCCTGCCACCAGGCGGGGGATCCGGGCTCGGAGGCTTCGGCTTCGGCTTCGGCCTTGGCGTCGGTCTCGGAGTCGCCGTCGGCGGTTTCGGGGTGCGGAGTCATGAGCGGCGCCTACTCGAAGAGGTCGGGTTCCGTGCGGACGATCTCGTCCCAGAGGGGCTGGAAGGAGAACCACCCGGCGAGGGGGAACCCCGTCTGGCCCCGGGTGTGCCGGGCCGCCTCGGGGTCGATCAGGTGCGGCGTGCCCGCGGCCTCCGCCAGCAGCTGCGCCTGGGCGCTGCGCTCCATGGAGATGAACCACCAGGCCGCCTCGTCGACCGATTCGCCGACGGTGAAGATGCCGTGGTTCTGGTGGATGACCGCCTTGTGCGGCCCCAGCCCCGCCGCCAGCTGCCGGCCGGCCTCCTCCTCGACCACCACGGCGCCGGCGCCGTCGCGGTGGACGGTGTGCTGCTCGTACACGGCGCACGCGTCCTGGGTGATCGGGTCCAGCAGGCGTCCCAGACTGGAGAACGCCTTCCCGTGGAGGGCGTGGGCGTGGCAGGCGGCGACCACGTCGGGGCGGGCGGCGTGGATGGCCGAATGGATGACGAATCCGGCCCGGTTGACCGGGCGCCTGCCGTGGCGGACCTGTCCCTCGTGGTCGACGAGGATCAGGTCGGAGACTCGGACGTGCCGGAAGGACATGCCGAACGGGTTGACCCAGAACATGTCCGGATACTCGGGGTCGCGCGCGGTGATGTGTCCCGCCACCCCTTCGGAGAAGCCGAGCCGGCCGAAGACGCGGCAGGCGCCGGCGAGCCGCTGCTTGCGGTGCTCACGCTCCGCCGCCGCGTCGGTGAAGACCGGCGGCAAGGACAGTTCGAGGTTCTCCTGCCGCGGCACGAACGCACTGCCGCGCAGCCCGTCCCCACTCCCGTCCCCACTCCCGCTCGCGGCCCCCGGGACGGACCCTGCCGCCGGGCCCGTCTCCGTGTCCGTCGCATGACGTCCTTGGGTGTCCGTCGCCTGGTCCACGCCCCGCCTCACTTCATTGTGCGTCCAATGGACCCACATAATGAGTCCATTGGACGCGTAGGGCAAGACCCGGGGACCGACCCGCACGCGAAGGGCTCCACAGGGACGTCGCGCGAACCGGCGGTGCCGTCGGTACGGCCGCAGGGTCGAAACCAGTACCGGGAGTCAGGCGGCGACGAGCTCCTGCTCGCGGTCCGGCGTCGTGACCTGGGGCTTCTTGTTCGGCAGCGAGAGCCGGAAGACCTTGTGCCACGCGGAGAACACCTGCTTGGGCAGCGGCCCGGTGACGTACTCCAGCTCGTACTTCTCGAACAAGGCGCGCACCTTCACCGCGACCTCGGCGTACCGGTTGCTCGGCAGGTCCGGGAACAGGTGGTGCTCGATCTGGTGCGACAGGTTGCCGGTCATGAAGTGCATGGCCTTGCTGCCGCTGATGTTCGCCGAGCCCATCATCTGGCGCAGGTACCACTGGCCGCGGGTCTCGCCCTTGATCGACCGGCGCTCGAAGACCTGGACGCCCTCGGGGAAGTGCCCGCACATGATCACCGAGTGGGACCAGATGTTGCGGACCAGGTTCGCGGTGAACGTGGCGGCGAGCGTGGTGAGGAACGACGGGCCCGAAAGGAGCGGGTGGATCACGTAGTCCTTGAGCACCTGCTTGCGGATCTTGCGGCCCACGGCCCTGGCCCGCGCGCGGAACTCCGGGTTCTTGCGGCGGTGCTTGCTCAGGTTCCTGCCGAGTTCCAGGTCGTAGGCGGCGATGCCGTACTCGAAGAAGCAGGCGTTGATGAAGTTCCACAGCGGCTGACCGAGGTGGAACGGGTGCCACTTCTGGTCCTCGTCGACGCGCATGATGCCGTAACCGAGGTCGTTGTCCTTGCCGATCACGTTGGTGTACGTGTGGTGCAGCTCGTTGTGCGAGTGCTTCCACTGCTCGGCCGGCGAGACGTGGTCCCAGTCCCAGGTGGTGGAGTGGATCTTCGGGTCCCGCATCCAGTCCCACTGACCGTGCAGGATGTTGTGGCCGATCTCCATGTTGTCCATGATCTTGGCCACGGACAGGCCGGCGGTGCCGATCAGCCACGCGGGCGGGAAGATCGAGAACAGCAGGATGCCCCTGCTGACCAGTTCGAGCTTGCGCTGCGCCGAGATGACCTTGCGGATGTAGGCGGCGTCCTTCTCACCGCGGCCGGCGATCACCTCGTCGCGGATCGCGTCCAGCTCGCGGCCGAGCTCCTCGATCTGCTCCGCGGTCAGGTGGGCGGTGGGGTCGATGGCGGTCAAGGTGCTCCTACCGTTCGATGTCGCAGGGGCCCGCCGCGGCGGACACGCAGGTCTGGATGAGGACGCCCGGTCCGGCCTCGGTGATCTCGCCGGTGCGCAGGTCGCGGACGGCGCCCGCCGTGAGCGGCGTGACGCAGCCGAAGCAGATGCCCATGCGGCACCCGGACGGCATGAGCACGCCGGCCTCCTCGCCCACGTCCAGCAGCGGTGTGGCGCCGTCCGCGTCGACGGTCTTGTCGGTGGCGGAGAACGTGACCTCGCCACCGTCGCCGGTGACGACGACGCCCGGGCGGAAGCGTTCGGTGTGCAGGCGCTCCGGGACGCCGTGCTCGGTCCAGTGGTCCTCGGCGGCGTCGAGCAGGCCCCCGGGCCCGCACGCCCAGGTCTCTCGCTCGGCCCAGTCGGGGACCAGTTCGCCCAGACGGGCGATGTCGAGCATGCCGTCCGTGTCGGTGTGCAGCTCGGTGAGACGCAGCTTCTTCTCCGCGACCAGGTCGTGCAGGTCGTTGCTGAAGATCACGTCGTGCGGCCGCGGTGCGGAGTGGACCATGACGACGTCGTCGAGCTCGGTGTCGCGCAGCATGCCCATCACCGGCGTGATGCCGCTGCCGGCCGTCAGGTAGAGCACCTTGGCGGGCTTGGCCTGCGGCAGCACGAAGTCGCCGGCCGCCTGGTCGAGCTGGATCAGCGTGCCCGGCCCGGCCCTGCGGACCAGGTGGTTGCTGACCTTGCCGTCCGGGATGGCCTTCACGGTGATCGTGATCCGGCCGTCCCGGCGGTTCGTCGGCGAGGTGACCGAGTAGGCACGCCACAGGCGCACCCCGTCGACGTCGACCCCGATCCGCACGTACTGACCGGCCGTGTGGCCGCGCCAGCCCCGTCCCGGCCTGATCACGATGGTCGCGGCGTCACTCGTCTCGGGATGCACGGCCTCGATGCGCCCCCGCAGGTCGCCGCCCGCACGCAGCGGGCTGACCATGTCGAGGTAGTCCGACGGCAGCACCGGCGTCGTGACCATCTCCAGCAGTTTCCACGCCCTACTGCGGAGGGCTGCACTCGTCATGACCCCAGCTTGATGTGCTTCAGGGGATAGAGTCCTGTCCGAGAAACGTGAATCTGATCGGTTGAACTGTTCGCAGGGAACAAAAAGTGAACCACGCAGTCCGGAAGGCCGGCGAACTGGTCCTGGATGAGACGACGGTCTCCGCGGTGCGGGCCGTGCTGAGGACCACCGCCGACGAGGTCGTACAGGCGATCATCGACGAGGTCCCGCCCTACGCCAACGCCCTTTCGGGCCGCATGGGCGCCACCATCCGCCGAGCTGTCCGCACCGCCCTGGGCCTCTACCTCGACCTCGCGAGCGGGAACGCCACGGGCGGCGACGCCGGCGACGCGGCCTACGAGCTGGGCCGCGGCGAGGTCCGCGACGGCCGTTCGATGGACGCCCTGCTCAGCGCCTACCGGGTCGGCGCCCGCGTGGCCTGGCGGGGCCTGGCCGCAGGTGCCGTACCCGCGGGGCTGCCCGCCGCCCAGGTCGCCAAGTTCGCCGAGCTGACCTTCGCCTACATCGACGAGCTCTCCGCCGCGAGCGCCGCCGGCCACGCCGACGAACTGGCCGCGCGGGGCCGGGCCCACGAGCGCCACCTGGAACAACTGGCCCGTGACCTCCTCTCCGGCGCGAGCCCGGACGTGCTCCTTGCCGCTGCCGGGCGGGCCGCGTGGCAGCCGCCGGTCTCGCTGACCGCAGTCCTGCTGCCCGCCGCCCAGGCCCGGCCCGCCTACCGCACGCTCGACCCGAACACCCTTGTCCTCGACGATCTTCCGGACGCCTCCGGCGTGCTGCTCGTCCCCGACGCCGACCGAGCACATCTCCTGAGGCGGCTGCCCGACCGCACCGCCGTGGTCGGCCCGGCCCGTCCGTGGACGCGTGCGTCCGCCTCGTACGCACGAGCCGTACGCGCGCGCTCCCTCGCCTGCGGCATCCGCGACACCGAGGACCACCTGCCCGAGCTGGTACTGAGCGCCGACGCGGACGCGTTCGCCGACCTGCGTGCCCGGGCCCTCGCACCGCTCCGGACCCTGTCCGCCGCGACCGCGCGGCGGCTCGAGGAGACGTTGCGGGCGTGGCTGCTGCACCAGGGCAGGCGGGACGAGGTGGCGGCGGCGTTGTTCGTCCACCCCCAGACCGTCCGGTACCGGATGTCGCAGCTGCGGGAGCTGTTTCCGGATCTCGGGTCGCCGCACCGGGTCCTCGAACTGACGCTGGCGGTCGGTCTCCGGGTGGGCTGACGTCTTCTTCGACCGTCCACGACCGCCTCCTCGAAGGGTCACGGACCAGGTTGTCTCCCGGACTTCACACCGTGGCCGGATGTGCTGCCGGTGTCTCCGAACGGTCTCGGGCGGCGGGGTTGCGCCACCGGGGGCCGGCTCCGCGTGCTGCGGCGGCCAGGGCGTGGATGGTGACCAGGCACAGTGCCGTGCGGTACACGGTCTGCTGGAGGGGGATGAGCCACAGGTGGCGCAGGCTCTCGTGGTCGGTGCGCAGGGCGTAGGCGGCGAGGGCGAGTTGGGCGAGGCTGAAGGCGATCCAGGTGAGAGCGGGGACGGGCGTGGTGCCGGAGGCGAGGCCGTACAGGGCGGCTGCGTCCATCAGGGGTGCCGCGAGTGGCAAGGCGAGCTGGAAGAGCAGCAGGTAGGGGATGGTGCGGCGGCCGAGGCGGCCGGCGGTGCCGGTCTCCTTGACGGCGTGGCGGTGTTTCCAGATGGACTGCAGGGTGCCGTAGGCCCAGCGGTGGCGTTGGTGCCACAGACCGCGGACGGTGGTGGGGACGTGCGTGTGTGCCTGGGCGTCGGCGCGGTAGACGACGCGCCAGCCGCCCCGGCACAGGGTCATGGCGATGTCGGTGTCCTCGGCGAGGGTGTCCGCGCTGATGCCGCCGCAGGAGCGCGTGGGCGACGCCCGTGTTCAGGGCGGTGGGCTTGCCCCGGTTGGGCTGGGTCACGACCCGCACCCTGGGGTCCGCCACGGTGAGGGCTGCCGCCGTGGTGCCGTCCGTGGAGCCGTCGTCGACCACGACGACGTCGATGTCCGGGCAACCGCCGTCCAGCAGGGCCCGTACGCAGGAGGCGATGGTCGCCTCCTCGTTGTGGGCGGGGACGACGGCGGAGACGCGGGGCAGGGGGCTGGGCACTGCCTGTGGGCGGGTACGCCTCCGGTGCCCTGCCGCGGCTGCGGCGAGCAGGAGCAGGCGAGCGGTGGTGAGCAGGGCGACCGCGTACAGCAGCCCCGCGGCGGCGGGCGGTACGGCACCGGCCGCCTGGATCAGGCCGATCAGGGCTGCGCCGTACCAGCGTTCGAATGTGGGGGCCGGAGCGGTCTGGGGCCGTAGCCCGACCGCCTCGCTCAGGGTGGTGAAGCGGTATCCGCGTGCCTTGAGGGTGTCGATGAGCCGGCCCAGGGCGGCGACGGTCCGGGAGCGGTCGCCGCCGCCGTCGTGCAGGAGGACGACGGCACCACGGCGGTCGCGGGGTGTGGCGCCGTCCACGATGTCCTGGGGAGTGTGCGCTTCCCAGTCGAGTCCGTCGTGGGTGGACAGGACCGTCAGGTAGCCGAGCGCGCCGGTGCGCAGGGCCGCGTGCCAGTCGCGGTCGCTGACCGCGTCGGGCATGGACGAGTACGGCGGTCGCAGGAGGGTCGTGGTGTTCCCGGTTGCTCCGGCCAGGACGGCGCGGCCGGCGGCGAGTTCCAGGCGCGTCTGCCACACCGGCGCGGTGGCCAGGTCGGCGTGGGTGAAGGTGTGCAGGCCCACCTCGTGCCCGGCGGCCGTCTGTGCCCGGACCAGCTCGGGGTGCTCGGCCACGTGTCGGCCGACGACGAAGAACGTCGCCGGTACCTGCCGTTCTCGCAGTACCCGAAGGATCTGCGGGGTCCAGGCGCGGTCGGGCCCGTCGTCGAAGGTGAGCGCCACCGTGCCCGGGCGCACGTCGAGGCTGACCGGGGGGACGCTCCATGGCCGCACCCCCGGACACCGCCCCGCCCCCCGGCGCCAGGATCGCGGCAGGACTGGTCTGCGCCGTCCTGGTGCTCGCCGCTCTCGGCTACGCGGGCCTGCGGCTGCAGCACCGGCTGAACACCATCGACCCGCCCCAGGCCGCCACGGCTCCCCGGGGCGGCTACACCCTCACGGTCTACTTCACCCCCGCTGAGACGTACTACAACGGCCCGCGGCGCAGCATCCGCGGCCAGGCCTGCGCCGGCCAGAGCCTGCCGGAGACGTTCCCCGCCGACTACCTGGAGCGCGTCGACCTGGAAGGCTTCGGCAAGACCGCCCGCGGCGACTACCTCGGCCGGGACTTCGACCGGAAGTGCTACTTCGCGACCAGCACTCCCCCGCTGGGCTCCCACGACAACGCCCTGGTGCCCTGGCCGTCCGTCGCCGCCAACCACCTGTCACCGGGTACCGAGATCCGCGTCACCGACTGCGGTCCGGGGCTGACCGCCGAAATCTGCACGCGGGTGAGGGCCGCGCACTGGCGCGTCGACGACCTGTGCAGCATCGGCTGCGACGACGCGAAGCACCTCGACCTGTACATCGGCGAACAGACCAGGCCCGCCGTCGAAGACGAGGACTTCTACTTCGTCACCACCGGCGCCACCGTCCGGGCCGGCGCGCCGGCGGCTCTGCGCTGAACGGTGCGCCCCCGTCCGAGGTGAGAGCCGCGTCCTCGCACGCATCGACGTTTACATCGGCCGCAAGGACGGTGCCGTCGTGTCGCACGGGCCGGGGGGACCGGCGCTGTCCCCCGCTCCCGTTGCCGGACCGACCGCCGCTTGTGGCCCGGCCGCCGCGCGGCCGGTCGCGCAGGAGGCGCCGGACGTACCTGCCCGAAGTGCTGGAGCACTGGCGGTTCGTCGGTGTGATGCAGCGGCTGGCCTTCGCGTACCTGGCCGTATCTCTGCTGTACATCACCTGCGCATGGTCGCTGGTCTCCACCGACAGGCCCGCGGCCGCCCAGGACGCGACCTCTGCGCGTGTGGGCGGGCGTGCGCGTGCGGCTCGATTCCTGGCCCGGACCCTGTTGTTGGGCGGGTTCCCCCTGGTATGCCTCACCGTCTGGACGGTGGCGACGTACAGCTTCCACAACGCGTGGCCCGAATGCGCCGAAGTCCGTGTGCTGACGCCGGACTGCTCCCTCCAGGCCTACCTCGACACCAGCGTGTGGGGTACCCGGCACAACTTCGAGGGGGGCAAGTCCGACCCGGAAGGACTGCTGTCGACGCTGGTGGCCGTGGTCAACTGCTGGGCGGGTCTCCTCGTCGGCCTGGACGTCGTCCGGAACAAGCAGCGCTACAGCACGATGCGTGCCGTCCGCAGGCGCGCGTCCCTACTGATGTCCCTCGGCGTGATCTGCGCGGGCGGCGGCCTGGCGCTGGGCCTGCTCATCCCGATCGGGAAGCAGTTGTGGACGCCTTCCTTCGCGCTCGTCACCATCGGGATCATGACCGCCGGATTCGGACTGGTCCTGCTGGTCTCCGACGGCTGCCGGTGGCCCCCGCCCCACGGTCGGGTGGGCGACGACACGCCCCTCCCGGCGAACCGCATCCCACGCGGGTCTGCCTCAGCCCACCACGGGCTGACCGCCGCCGCCCGGCGCCGACTGGCCTCCACGGGCGGCACGGTGGTCGCCTTCGGCCGCAACCCGCTGTTCTTCTACGTCCTGTCCGAGCTCGTCATCACCACGCTGGACTACATCCCGCTCCGGTACCACGGCGAGGACACGACCCTGTGGAGCGTGGGCGCGCAAGCGGGCGAAGCCGTCGGCCTGCCCGGCCCACTGGCATCGATCATCTGGGCGCTGCTGTGGCTGTCCCTGTTCCACGCACCGCTCGCCCGGCTGCTCACCTCGCGCAGGTGGTACATCCGGGTGTGAGAGCGACCCCGGCCGCGGGCACGGTCACCATCACGGCATCGGGTCGGCGGCCGTCCGGCCACCCTCCGCCGCGAAGGCCACGTTTGCGCAGGTCAACAGGGATCCTCACAGGGGCCGATCGCGCACGCCGGCCGTTCCGGAGCAACGAGCAGACCACCCGAATGGCGCAGCACGCCCATCTGGGTGAAGATCGAGATGATGAGTGCCCCAACCGAGGCAATCCGTGAAAGGGGAACCACATGCGCATTCGACGAATCTTCGCCGCCGTCATCGCCACGGCAGCCCTCGCCGGACTCGGCCTCACAGGAGCCGCCACCGCCGCCGCCTCCGCACAGGGCGCCGTATCCGTCGTCACCCCTTATGAGTGCCAGCAGGGCGGCGGAACGGCCGATCTGGGGGCAAACCTCTGCAAGGGCGGAACGCACGACGGAGAGCCGGTCGACTGAACCCCGCAAGGCGCCCCGCTGCCACGCGCCGCGGGGCGCTCCCGCATGAGCGTGGCCGGGAGGGCCGCAGGGGCGGCGGACGCACCTGGGGGAGCCCCGAGCTGATCAGCCCCGACCCAAATCCGGGCCCTCGTAGGCCATGTACAGCGTGCTCAGGTCGTCGGCCAAGGTGATCGGGCCGAAGAAGTCGTACAGGGTGCCGGCGCGCCGGTCGAAGACGATCAGATGGCCGATGGTGCGGGTGTTGGGCACGGCGACGCCGGTGTCGACGAACTGCCGGGCCTTTGCTCCAGGTGCGACCGCCCTCGCGGGACGTGACGGTCAGGAGGGCGCTGCCGTCGGGGTTCCGGTCTGCTGTCGCCTGAGTCGCACCGGCGACCGTGACGAGCAGGAACGCGGCGGAGCCGGCCGGCGGGTGTACCGTGCCGGTCGGCTCGTTGTCCGTGTTGTTACGGCCCCGTCTCGTAGGTCCCCGGAGCGGGCCGAGGGCCACGTGCGCGGACCGGTTGCCCCGCCGTGCGCAGGGCGGTCAATCGATCGGCTGCGTGGACTTGTCAGGCAGCGTGCAGGTCTCCGCCGCGTAGGGGCGTGCAGTGATCTGTCCGCCGGCGGCCGTGCAGTCGTCTCTGGAGATGTTCGGAGACGAGGCGGCACCGGCGCTGACAGCGCCGACCGCGCTCACAACGGCAAGGGTTACCGAGGCCAGGGCGAGGCCCAGGATTCTTCGTACGCGCATGACGTCCTCCTCCTCTCGGGCGCCTTCGTTCGGCCTTCGGGAAGGACAGGTCTCAGAACGACGGCGCCCTCTTCATCAGCATGGGCGCTCCGCAAGAGGCCCGCGAGGCAGGCAGGGCTGGGCGCCGCGCCCGGGCGGTGACTCCCGGCCCCCGCCCACCGGCGCCGGCGGGCGGCTGCCCCTCGCGGTCCTCTAACGCGGCTCATGGGCCGCCGCCCGGCAGGCACCGGTGGCGGCGCCGCCCGCCACTCCGGTCCCGGTCAGCCCGGACACACAACTCTGCAGGTCTCCGGACACGCCGAGGCCACAGGCCGCTCGGGCGGATCCCGAATCGGTGGCACCGGCCTGTCCTGCCATGTCTGCGCAGGCGGAGATGTCCGCCCGGGCCGCGGGAGCGGCGACAACCGCACCACCGAGGGTGAGGGCAAGGCCGGTGAGGGCACCGGCGATACGGGTCGACGTGCGCATGGGACGCACCTGCCTTCCGGGTCGGCCGCGCGGTCCTGGTCCCGACGGGCAGTTCCACGCGGAGGGCCCGGACCGGATGAGACGCACGCGGACCTCCACTCGCGGGCCCCTCACTCCAGCGTCGCATCCTCTCCCCGCGCCGGCCTCCCAGGATCCGGACCAGTTCCGGACCAGCCCACGCAGGTAGCGTGGCCGTCCGAGGAGGCAGCGATGAGCGAACTGACGAAGCCCGAGGTCGAGGTCCCGGAGGGTGCGGCTCCGGCGGAGCTGACCGTGCGGGACCTGGCGGTCGGGGACGGGCCCGAGGTGAAGCCGGGGATGGTGGTCAAGGTCCACTACGTCGGGGTGACCTTCGCGTCCGGGAAGGAGTTCGACGCCTCCTGGGACCGGGGAGAGCCGTTCAAGTTCGCCCTGGGCAGCGGCAAGGTCATCAAGGGCTGGGACCGGGGGGTGCGGGGGATGCGGGTCGGCGGCCGGCGCGAGATCGTCGTTCCCCCGCGCCTCGGCTACGGCAGCCAGTCGCCCTCGCCGTTGATCCCGGCGGGCTCGACCCTGGTCTTCGTCGTGGACCTGATCGACTCGTATTCGGCAACGGCCGGGTGGAGCAGCGCCGCCCGGTGAACCCGCCGCTCGGCGGCGGCGTTGTCGGTGGGGCCGTCTAGTCTCGTTCCATGATCGAGGGGGAATGCGCCGCACCGGCGCTCGGTGCGCTCGCCGACGAGGTCGCGGCCGTGCTGGCCGACCGCCGCGACCCGGGCGTGGTGACGTTCGAACGGCTGCTCAGCGCAGTGATGGTGCACGCCTACCGGGACCGGGAGGCGCTGGCCGCGGCGCTGCGGGCCGTTCCGCGCCGGTTCGCGGTGCGGCCGGATCCGCAGGTGGCACGCCTCGCGGGGATCGTCGGCGCCGCGGTGGAGCCCGTACGGGCCGGGGAGCCTTGGGAGAAGGCCGGGGCGGGCTGGCTCGAACTGTGCCAGCACGTGGCCCTGGACTACATCGCGGGCGCGCGCGTGGGCGAGCTCCACGCACGGCTGCGGGCCGGCGACCCGGTGCCGTTCCCGCTGTCCGTGCCGAGCGGGCCGACGGGTGCGGTGGAGCCGCGCCATCTGGTCGAGCGGCTCGCGGAGTACGGGCGCCTCGGTGTCCGGCCGGGCCCGGCGGACCTGGGGCAGGCACTGCTGCGCTGCGGCGGCCCGGTCGTCCCCGAAGCCGTGCGCGCAGCCGAGGAGTTGGAGTCGGCGGAGGGGTCCCGGGTGGCCGACTGGCTGCGGCAGGGCGGCCTCCCGCAGCCGACGGGGTGGCGGGAGCGCGAATCCGGGGCGCCCGAGCGTCCCAGCAGGCGGCGGGGGGCACGCGTCGGCCGCCGGATCCTGGTGGGGCACGAGGCGATCGAGGGCCGCGGGGAGTTCCCGCGGCGGTTCTGGTCGCTGTTCCGCACGTTCGAGCCGGACATAGCCTGCGCGCACTGGTCCCTGCCGGACTTCCGGGACGCGCACACGGTCGCGACCCTGCCCTGGCATCCGGAGATCGCCGCGGCCCGGCTGCTGACGGGGGTCGCGTCGGCGGCCGACAAGGACGGCGGCCGCGGCGCGCCCGGCTTCCTGGAGGCGCTCGCCGCGGCCGACGGCCCTGCCGGACCGGCCGTGCACCTCGCCGTCGCCTACGGGCTCGCCTCGGCTCCGCAGGAGGACCGGGAGGCCGCCGTCAGGGCGCTGCTCCTGCTGTCCGCGCGGAGCAGGCTCGACGGCGGTCTGCTGGGGCGGGAACTCGCCGAACTCGTGGGGCTGGGCACGCTGAAGCCCGCCCTGGTGACCGAGTCCCTGCGGGCGGCGGCCGCCGCCCCGCAGGGCGCGGCCCCGGTCTGGGCGGTCCTGGCCGCCGGGCTCCCGGGCCTCCTGGCCTGCACCCGGCCGCAGGCGCACGGGGCGCTGCTGGCCGTCGCGGCGGACTCCGCGCGGCTGTCGGGTGCGCGCGGCGCGCTGCCCGAGGTGACCGCCCTGGCCGAGCGGCCGGGGTCGTCCCGCCTGCTGAAGGAGGCCCGCCGGCTGCGCGACACGCTGGCGGGACGCTGAGTCACGGGGCCCGGCGGTCGGCCGCGTCGAAACGGGCCAGTGCGAGCGCGCCGGGCCGCAACGCCCGCTCCAGGGCCGGGGTGAGGCCGTCATCGAGGCCGCCGAGGGCCTCTGCGGCCTCCTCGACCGCGTCCCGGGCGATCTCGGCGGCGACCTCCCCGGGCGGGGTGCGCGGGCCCAGCTTGCTGACGGCCGCGGCCGCCCGGGCCGGGGTGAGCAGTGCGGCGACCTGGGCGAGGAGCCAGCCGGGGACGCCCGCCGCGCCTTCGGCGGGCGCCCGGTACGGGCGCGAGCCGTCGAAGCGCCCGTCCTCGGCGAAGGCGGGGTGTTTGAACTTGGCCACCGGGCGGGCGGCCGGGCCGGTGCCGCCCTCGGCCGGCCACTCCCCGGCGGGCTTGACGACGAGGCCCTCGGCGAGGTTGCCGGGCAGTTCGGGCAGGCCCAGAAGGGCGGGCACCCGGGTGGGGAACACCGGGGTGTGCTCCTGGACCCGGGCGAGCGTCCCGCGGGCGATCAGCGGGGCGCAGTGCAGGCCCGCCGCGTCGGCGGCTTCCCGCAGCGCCCGGTCGCCTGCCCAGCGCGTGCCGCCGCCGGCCGTCAGGACCGTGGCGTCGAACGGCATCCAGAGCAGCCCCGGCGCGTACCAGACGCCGGTCTGCACCGGCTCCGTGTCCGGCGAGGGCGGCACGTCCGGGTGCGGGTAGCGCCCGCCGGCCAGTTCACCGTAGACCGTGACCGGCGCCGCCGGTCCGGTGCCGTGCGTGCGGCGCAGGGCGGCGGCGCAGCGGTCCGCGGCGACGGCCAGGGCCGGCCAGATCCGTCCGACGCCGAAGAACTCGTCGAGTCCGCTCTCGCCGAGCAGTTCGCGGCGTTTGGCAGGGCGCACTCCTGCCCGGTCGCACACGACGGCGAAGTTCGCGCCGTGGACCTTCTCCAGCGCGACCCACTCACGGGCCGCCGGTCCCTCGCCCAGCCGGGCCCGGGAGGGGATCTTGGGGTAAGGCGACCAGCCGCCGTCAGCCGTCATGCCGGTCTCCGCCGTGCCGGCGCTGGTGCTGCTCGGGCAGCCGGCTGTCGGGGTGCGCCCACAGCAGCACGTTGTCGGGGCGCGCGTCCCCGAAGAAGTCGAGGACGTCCTGGTCCGAGTGGCGCAGGCTGAAGTGAGTGAGGACGAAGAGGGTCTGCGGGTGGGCCTCGACGACGGGCCGCAGCCGGCTCCACACCGTGTGCCCGACCCGGTCGGCCCGGTCGAGCTCGGCGTCGTCGAGGTAGGTGCACTCGGTGATGACCACCGGGTACGCGAAGAGCCACGGATTGTCCTCGAAGACGCTGACGTGGGTGTCCCCGAGGAACGCGAACAGCGGCTTCAGCACCTCGTGTTCCACCGCGGCTCCCTCCTTGCGGCGCTGCGCGAGGATCCGCCCGAACTCGGCGCCGCCGCGGCCCTCCGCGGCGAGGGAGCACCGCAGCTCCTCGTACTCGGGGAGCAGTTCCCTGCGGCGCTCGGAGAAGGCGTAGCCGACGCACGGCACCTTGTGCGCGCACTCCACCACCCGTACGTGGTGTCCGCGGCGGCCGAAGGCGAACTCGTCGCCGCCGCGCACCCCGTGCAGCCGGCAGTTCGCGGCGAGGGCGGGATCGTAGGCCGTGCCGTGGTTGAGTTCGGCGGAGGCCCGCAGGTGGCGCTCCACGTACGGGACGGCGGGGGCGGGCAGGTGGATGTCCACTCCGGCGGGCCGGGCCGCGAGGTAGTCGAGGTCCTTGGCGTGGTCGTGGTGGGTGTGGGTGAGGAACACGGTCTCCGGCTGGCGGCCTTCCGCGAGACCGGCGTCGAGCGCGCAGCGCAGCTCGGGTATGTGGAAGAACGTCTTGTCGTTGGCGCGCGAGTACCCGGTGAGGGTGAGCTCGGTGCCCGGTATGCGCCAGGTCTTCCACTGGCGGAACGGGTGTCCCCGCTCGAGCCGTTCGGGGTGGGCCTGGGTCCGCTCGGGGGCCTGTGCCATCGGTGCCTCCGTGGGACCGCCGTGATCAAGGTGAGGGCCGATCGTAACGGGCGGCGCGGCGGAGAGGCCCCTGGTTTTCGGGGCGGGGCCCCACGATCGGGTCGCCCGGTCGGACGGTCGCCCGGTCGCCGGATCGCCCGGTCGGACGCATCGGGGCGTTTCGCCTGCGGTGGGGTGGGCGGGGAGGCAGGGTGTTGCCATGGACCGCCGACAGATCAGCTCCATCGCCCACACCGACCACCCCGTCGCCGCTCCGCTGAGTGACGATTCCGTACGCGATCTCCTCGACCGGGCCCTGCCGGAGGCCGGGGCCCGGCTGCTCGACCTCGGGTGCGGGTCGGGTACGTGGCTGATGCGCGCGCTGGGCCCGCGCCCGGACCTCCGTGCCGACGGCGTGGACAGCGACGCACGGGCCGTCGCCGCCGCCGGCCGCGCCGCCGCCGAGGCGGGGCTCGGCGACCGGATCGCCTTTCACGCCCAGGACGCCGCCGAGTTCGGCTCCCCGCACCGGTACGGCCTGGTCCTCAGCATCGGCGCCGCGCACGCCTTCGGCGGCCTGCTCCCCACGTTGAAGGCCGCCGACAGCCACCTCGCCCCGGGCGGGAGCGTTCTCGTCGGCGAGTGTTTCTGGGAGCGCGAACCCGACCGCAAGACCCTCGACGCCGGTTTCGCCGCGGACGACTACGACAGCCTGGCGACGACCGTCGACCGCGTCACGGCCGCTGGCTGGCTGCCGCTCCACGCGCACGTCAGCACCCTCCGGGAGTGGGACGACTACGAGTGGTCCTGGACCGGATCTCTCACCCGCTGGGCTCTGGACCACCCCGGGCACCCGGACCACGGCCAGGCCCTCGAAACCGCCGCCGGACACCGCGCGGCATGGCTCCACGGCTACCGGGGCACGCTCGGCTTCGTCACCCTGCTGCTGCGCCGCGACGCGGCCCGGCCGTAGGCCCATCGGGCCCGCGCCCGGCCGCGTCGCGTCGCGTCGCGTCGCGTCGGCTCGGTGTCAGAGGCGGTGCAGATGCCTCAGCACCGCGTGCGGCACGGACATGTCCACGACGGCCGCGGACGGCGGACCCGCCTGCGCGTC
Source organism: Streptomyces sp. IBSNAI002 (assembly GCF_052244475.1). Lineage (NCBI taxonomy): Bacteria > Bacillati > Actinomycetota > Actinomycetes > Kitasatosporales > Streptomycetaceae > Streptomyces > Streptomyces sp. IBSNAI002. The sequence goes on from NZ_JBQPXG010000002.1 coordinate 1,233,770, forward strand.
TTCGGCCGGGAGCACCAGGGCGGCGTCGAGCGCCGAGGCGAGAGCGGCGGCGGCCGGCGCCGCGGCGAGGTGGCGGATGCCGCCGTCCCGGCCGTACGCGATGCTCGACACGACCGGGATCCGGCCGCTGTCGAGGAACACGCGGAGCACCCCCGGGTCGACCCGCACCTCCCCTCCCCCGTCCGCCTCCAGCGTGCGGCCGTCCTCACCGGTGAGGCCGACCGCCAGCGTGGTGTGCTCGTTGAGGCTTCCCACCAGCCCCCGCTGTACGTGTCCCGCGACGTGGGTGCGCAGCGCGGCCGGGTCGCCGTCCAGCCAGGCAGGGAGGTGAGGTCCGCCGTCGTGCACCAGGACAGTCCTCACCCCGCTGTACCGCAGGAACCCGATGTCACCGCAGAACGCGTGCCGCAGCCCTTCGTCGGCGAGCACGTGGTGCCCGGCCACCACGACCACGGTCCGGCCGTGCAGTTCCCTGATCCGGGGCAGGGTGGCGACGAGGGTGCGGGCCGCGTCCTGGACGGCCGGGCCGGGGTGTTCCTCCGGTGTCATGCCTCGGCTCAGCCGTCGGCCCGCTGGTACAGCGTCCCGTCGCTCCAGATCCGGGCGACCCGGCCCCACTCGGCGGCGGAGGCCACGTCGGGGAAGAAGCCGTGCCCGTTGAGGTTGGCGCTGGTGTTGCACAGCACGGGGACGCCGCTGAGCCGGTGGTAGGCGGACAGCACGGCGAAGAGCAGGTCGTCGTCCGCCGGGCCGACCGTCTGGAGCCGCGCGGTGCCGTCGAGGTGGATGACCGCGGGGATCCGGTCCACCCAGTCCGCCCGGACCTCGTGGTCGAAGAGCATGTGCGGGTCCGGCGTGCCGGGGGCGAAGATCGCCGGTGCCTCGGCCTCGAGGCAGATGGGGGCGACGGGCCGGTAGGGTTCGCGGTCCTTCACCCGGTTCAGCTCGTCCTTCATCGACGCGCTGACCGGGGCCGCGAGGATGCTGCGGCCGCCGAGTGCGCGCGGGCCGAGTTCGGCCCGTCCGTGCAGGACCACCACGGGCTCCCCGGACTCGTGGAGGATCGCGGCGAGTTCCTCCGGGGTGCAGGCCGACGCCGACCAGCCGGCGGGCAGCTCGGGCGACGGGGTCAGCGCCGGGCCCAGCCGGGGGTTCCACGCGAGCGGCGCCAGGCCGTCGCGCTGGGCGCGGCCCAGAACGGCCGCTCCGATGGCGGAACCCGAGTCGTTGGGGAACGGCGGGACCCACACGTCGCGGAACTCGGGGGCCTCGCGCAGCGCGCTGTTCCACTTGATGTTGAGCGCGCAGCCGCCGGCGAAGCACAGGTTCCAGGGGCCGTCGCCCTTGGCGGCGCGGACCTTGGCGGTGATCCGTTCGACGAGGAAGCGCTCGAAGAAGGCGTGCACGCTCGCCAGGACGTCCTCGTCGCTGGTGCCGTTCTGCGACACGCGGGCGCGGACGGCGGAGAAGAACTCGTGGATGGGGGGCACGGACCGCTCGAAGAGACTGCCGTAGCCGCCGACCGTCGCGCGGTACTCCACCGCGGCCGGCTCTTCGCTCTCGAAGACGCGGTGGAACTCCTCCCGCAGAACGGTGATGACGTCTTCGTCCTCACGGCCCAGCGCGATGTACGCCATGAGCTTGCCGGCGACCGAGAGGTCGTCGACCGTGGGCGACTGGACGGTCTTGCGGAAGGGTCCGAAGTGGTGTCCTGCGATGGCGTACGCGTGGCCGATGAGGGGGAAGAGCTCGCCGAGGTTCTCCACGCCGTCGCGCGGGTCCGCCCAGTAGAGGCGGGGGAAGAGGCCGCCGTCCCAGACGAGGACGAAGGAGCCTTCACCGCGCTGGGCGAAGGGGCTGGACGCGTAGGCGCTCGCCACGTGTCCCGCCGCGTGCGGGTAGCTGGTGTACGGGTAGGCCCCGCCGTCCATCGGGAACGTGCCGGAGACGCTGGGCGCGTCGAGCCTCGGGCACGCCGCCGACTCGCGGTAGGGGCCGACCACGATCTCCGCGGGCACCCCCCGGTCGAGGAGGGCGACCGTTCCGGAGACGTCTCCGTCCCAGCCGTCCACGACCCACTGGTCGACGTCGTCCGGCTTGTAGCCGAAGTCGGCGAGGACTCCGGGGATCAGGCTGAAGTCGGCGACGGTGCTGTAGCGCAGACCGTTCCCCAGCTTCTCCATCTCCACACTGAAGACGAGACGGTCGTCGTCGAGCAGGGCGACGGCGCCGTCATGCGTGAGTTTCAACCCGCAGATAATCAACTGTGTTGCTCCTTGGTCTGCTTGAGTCGGCACGTGGGTGTGCTTCGGGCTCAGGACTGGTCGGAGGTGAGTCTCAGCCGGTAGAGGCCCGATCTCCGGCCCGGACGGAAGAGAGTGCGCCATTCGTCGCGGATCTCGCTCGCCGGGACCTCGCGGAAGCCGAGCTTCCCGAACCACTCCCCGCCGTGCCGGGTCAGGGCCAGCAGGGAGCCGTGGCCCAGTTCGCCGGCGATGGTCTCGGCGATGCCGACCAGGTCCCGGCCGATGCCCCGGCCCTGCCAGTCGACGGCGATGCACAGGTTGTAGATCACCAGGCTGTCTCCGCACGGCGCCACCCCGGCGCAGCCGACCACCCGGTCCCCTTCGCAGGCGACCACGAAGTCCTGGGACATGGCGGCGAGTTCGGCCAGCGAGCGGGCCACCAGCTGGCCCTGTTCGACGAACGGGGCGGAGAGCAGGGCGATCTGCTCCGCGTCCTCGGGGCGCGCGCGGCGGGCGACGAGCAGGCCGGACGCACGACGGGAGGCGGTCTGCAAGGACTCACGCACCCCCGGCACCGCCCGGCGAGGCGGGCGGACTGCCGGCGAAGCCGAGCCCGAAGGGCTGGTCGACCGGCATCAGCTCGATCATGTTGACGTTGACGCGGGCGGGCTGCGCGAGGCACCAGGCCACCGCCTCGGCCACGTCGTCGTCGGTGAGCGGCTCAATTCCCCGGTAGAGGGCCTCGGCGCTCGCCTCGTCGCCGTCGTAGCGGACCTTGGCGAACTCGGTCTTCGCCATTCCCGGTGCCACGCAGCTGACCCTGACGCCCGTTCCCTGGAGGTCGACGCGCATGTTCAGCGACAACTGGTGGACGAACGCCTTGGTGGCGGCATAGACGTTGCCGCCCATGTACGGGTAACTCGCGGCGATGGAGCCGATGTTCACCACGTGTCCGGATCCGCGGGCGACGAGCCGCGGAAGCACCAGGCCGCTGAGGTTCAGCAGTCCCGAGATGTTCGTGTCGACCATTTCCTGCCAGGATTCGTGGCTGCCCGACTGGAGGGGGCCGAACCCGCGGGAGAGGCCGGCGTTGTTGACGAGCACCGAGATGTCACGGAACCCGGCAGGCAGCCCGTCGAGGGCCCGGGCCAGTCCTTCCCGGTCGCGGACGTCGGCGGCCACCGGCAGGATCGCTCCCCCGGAGTCCTCGTCCGCCAAGACCTTCAGACGGCCCTCTCTGCGGGCCAGGGCCACCACGGAGTAGCCGCGCCCGCACAGTACCTGTGCGATTCTCCTGCCGAATCCCGATGATGCACCCGAGACCACGGCCACGCCGCGCTTTTCCTGCGCCATGCACACCCCCTCGGCCCCGTCGCGCTGTATCGCCACGAAACCTTCGCGCGTTCACCCCACGCCCCCGTCAGGGGCGGGGTTCTGGACACCTGCTTCGGCGGCATTGGGATCTCCTTTGCGCGCCGATCGGCCAGAAGTACGCCTCGTTACGTCGAAACTTCCTCGCCGGCAAGGCTCCAGGTCTACTGACCTCTTATTTCCGTGAATTCCTCGCCAGTGAATCACGGCCGGAAGAGCACGGGGCGTGTGACGTACGGCACAACAGCGTGAACTCAAGGCATGGCGGGGGTTCTTCCAATTCGCTTCCAGTGCAGCGGAAGCGGAGCTCGAGGCAGACTCGACCAGGCTTGCATACAACTCATGGGGTGGCGGCGCCCGCAGAGCGGCTGCGACGTGCGACTGCGGTTCCTGACGTCGCACGATCGCGAGACTCGGCCCGGTGTAACCACCGGACGAACGCGCCCGCCCGCATGGCCTGAAAATGCCTGCGAGGGGGGCCGCTATTCATTTGTTGACATTCCAAGTCCATTCCGTGATAGGAATGTTGGCGACAACGCTGGGGGCTGTGTATCTCGAATCGTTTTTCACTCGAGGGGCAGTGTATGACCATCGTCCCCCGACTCCTCATACCGCGTCCACCGTTGAAGTCATTTCCGGCCGCCGGGCACGGAACGTGCGCGGCCGCTGAACGCCACCTTCGACTGACAAGGGAAACAGTGTGCCTCCATTCAGAAGCCTCGCCTTCGCGTGTCCGTCTTAGCGGTCTGCCCGAGGTGCTCCGCGCACCCGCCCACGCCACACGGGAGCGGCCGTGACGTCGGCGGCCCTCGTGGAGTGGGACCCGCCGGCCACCGCGAAGGCGCTCCTGGTGTGCCTGCCCCACGCGGGTTCCGGCGCCTTCCAGTTCCGCCCCTGGCAGGAACTGCTCGGCCCTGACATCGCCCTGCTGGCCGTACAGCTGCCGGGCCGCGAGAGCCGGTGGCGCGAGGAGCCCCTGACCGGCATGGCGGAGGTGCTCGACGAGCTGGCGCCGGCGCTCGCCGCCCGGATCGACCTGCCCTACGCCGTGTTCGGCCACAGCATGGGCGCGCTGGTGGGCTACGAGCTCGCGCGCACACTGGGCCGCGAGCACGGCCTGCGGCCCCTGGGATTCGTCGCCTCGGCCTGCCGGGCCCCGGACGACCAGGGCGAGCCCTCGCGCACACCCCTGCTGACCGACCAGGAGCTCGTCGACGAACTGGTCGCGGAAGGCGCCGTGCCCGCGGCCCTGGCCGCCAACAGCCGTCTGGCCTCGGCGGTCGCGAGACCCCTGCGCGGCGACAGCGCCATCTGCGACTCCTACGCGCCACCGGCCGAGGACACGCTCCTGCCCTGTCCGGTCGGCGCATGGCGGGGGCGGGACGACGCGGGTGTGACGGACGAGCACATCCGCAGATGGCGCGCCTGGTCCGCCGGCGCCGACACCGTGCGGACCTTCCCCGGAGACCACTTCTACCACCACGCCGACCCGCGCAACGTGACCGCCGGACTGAGGGCGTTCGTCCTCGGCCTGCTGCCACCGCACGGCTGACCGGGGACGCTCCCGGGCGTCCCCCCGCCGGCAGAACCGCTCAGTACCCCTCACCCCCCGCCCGACCCGGCCGTCCGGGACGGGACCACTCGAAGGAATTCGCATTGCCAAGCAACGATCCGCTGCCCGAGCTGGGAGATCCGGACCTCCGATCCCCCCGCGGCTATCTTCGATGGCTGATCGGCAGGCAGTCGAGCACACTGTTCCTCGGGGTGTTGTGGGGCTGCCTGTGGATGGCCAGCATGGGCCTGACCCCCTTCGCCATCGGCCGGGCCATCGACGCCATCTCGGAGAAGGACACCGACCGGCTGCTGGTCTGGACCGGCGTCATCGTCGGGCTCGCGCTGGTGACCACCGCCGGCAGCGTCCTGCGCCACCGCTGTGACACGATCGGCCGGCTCAAGGCCAACTACCTGACGTTCCGCCTCGTCGCCGCGCAGGCGGTACGCCTGGGCGCGACCCTGCCCAAGCGGATCTCCGCCGGCGAGGTCGTGGCCATCGGCACGGCGGACATCACCCGCATCGGCGCCCTGCCCGGGGCCGTCGCGCGCGGCATCGGCAGCGCCGTCACCGTCGTGCTCGTCGCCATCGTGCTGCTCAACACCTCGGTCACCCTGGGCCTGCTCGTCCTCATCGGCGTCCCGGTCCTGCTCGCGGGCACGGGCCCGCTGCTCAGCCCGCTGCACAAGCGCATCGGCAGCTACCGCGACCTCCAGGGCGACCTGACGAACCGGGCCGGCGACATCGTGTCCGGTCTGCGCGTACTGCGCGGCATCGGCGGCGAGGCCGCGTTCGGCGAGCGCTACCGCAAGGACTCGCAGCGGCTGCGGCAGGCCGGCGTCCACGTGGCGAAGGTCGAATCGGTGCTGCCCGCCGCCGAGGTGCTGCTCCCCGGCATCTTCGTCGTGGCGGTCGTCTGGATCGGCGCCCGCCTCGCCGTCGGCGGCGGACTCACCGCCGGTGAACTCGTCGCGGCCTACGGGTACGCCGCGTTCCTCATGCTGCCGATGCGCACCGCGACGTCCGCGGTGCAGTCGTTCGTCGGCGCGGACGTGGCGGCGCAGCGCGTCGTACGGGTGCTCTCCCTCGAGCCCGACGCGGGCTCCGAGGCGGGCTCCGACGCCGACGCCGCACCGGCCGGCGTCTCCGAGGCGCCCGACCTGTACGACGCGGACTCGGGCCTGCGGGTCCGGCCCGGCCTGATGACCGCCATCGCCGCCTCCACTCCGGAGGAGGGCGCCGAGATCGCCGAACGGCTCGGACGCTACGCGCCGGGTCAGGTGACCGTCGGCGGCGTACCGCTGGACTCGCTGCCGCTGGAACGGGTGCGCGACCTCATCCTGGTCGCCCGCAACGAAGACACCCTCTTCTCCGGTGTACTGGCCGACGACCTGGGCGGACGTTCGGAGCAGGTGCGGGCCCAGGCCCTGCACGACGCCAACGCCGAGGACATCGTCGAGGCCCTGCCGGACGGTCTGGACACCGTCGTCACCGAGGGGGGCTCCGCCTTCTCGGGCGGCCAGCAGCAGCGGCTCCGGCTGGCGCGCGCGCTGGCCGCGCGGCCGCAGGTCCTGGTCCTGGTGGATCCGACCAGCGCCGTGGACGCGCACACCGAGTCGGTGATCGCCGAACGGCTGCACACGTCCAGGGCGGAGCTCACGACGGTGGTCGTGAGCAACAGCCCGCTCCTGCTCGACCGGGCCGACGAGGTCGCCTACGTGGAGGACGGCAAGGTCGTCGTGACCGGCACACACCGTGAGCTCGCCACCGGTGGGTCCCAGTACGCCGCCGTCGTCATGCGGGAGGAGACGTGACCGTCACCCTCCCCCGCCCTTCCGACAGCCGCTCTCAGAGGAGTGCCCAGTGAGTCTTCCGGTAGCCGACGCGAAGACGGTCCGCCGTCACGTACGGGGCCTGGTGCGCAGCCATACCGGTCTGCTGACCCGCACCGTGCTCTGGTTCGTCCTCGCCACGGTCTGCGGTCTGGTGGTGCCCGCCCTGCTGGGCCGTCTGGTCGGGGAGGTGGAGAAGGGCATCACCGCCGACCAGGTGGACATCACCGTGGCGACGATCGCCGGACTCCTCCTGCTCCAGGGCGTGTTCACCCGCACCGCGCGCCTGCAGGGGGCCCGGCTCGGTGAGCTGGTCCTGGCCGACATCCGCGAGGGGTTCGTCCGACGGGTCCTGACCCTGCCCCTGCACACGGTGGAGAAGGCCGGCGCCGGGGACCTGCTGACCCGCAGCACCCGCGACGTGGACTCCCTCTCGAACGCCGTGCGCATGGGCGCCCCGTCGATCCTGGTGGCGAGCCTGTCGGTGGGCCTGACGCTGGTGGCGCTGATCGTCACCAGCCCGATCATGGTCCTGCCGTGCCTCGTGGCCGTCCCGCTCATCGTCTGGTCGACCCGCTGGTACCTCACCCGTGCCCGGGAGGCCTACCTGGCGGAGGCGGCGAGCTACTCCGACCTCTCCCAGGGCCTCTCCGAGACGGTGACCGGCGCCCGTACGGTGGAGTCGCTGCACCGGTCCGGCCCGCGCATCCGCCGCACCGACGATGACGTCGTGCGGGCGAACGGCGCGGAGCGGCGCACGCTGTTCCTGCGCAGCGTCTGGTTCCCGCTGATGGACTTCGGCTACGTGCTTCCGGTCGCGGCCACCCTGCTGTTCGGCGGCCTCTTCTACATCGAGGGCTGGGTGAGCCTCGCCGAGGTGACCGCCGCGACCCTCTACACCCGGGCCGTGATCGACCCGCTGGACGAACTCCTCGGCTGGCTGGACGAGTTGCAGGTCGGCGACGCCTCGCTGGCCCGCCTGATCGGCGTCGAGGCCGGGGCCGTTCCGGAGAGCGACTCCGGCCGGCGTCCCGAGGGCGACCGGCTGGCCGCGGAGGGCGTCGCGTACGCCTACCGGACCGGCCACGACGTGATCGAGGACGTCAGCCTCAGCGTCGGCGCCGGTGAGCGCATCGCCATCGTCGGCCCCTCGGGGGCCGGCAAGTCGACGCTCGGCCGCATCCTCGCGGGCATCCACGAGCCGCGTACGGGGTCCGTCACGCTGGGCGGAGTGCCGGTCCACGAACTGCCGTTGGAAGAACTGCGGCGGCACGTCGCCCTGGTCACGCAGGAGCACCACGTGTTCCTCGGGACCGTGCGCGAGAACGTCGCGCTGGCCGCACCGGACGCCACGGACGAGCAGGTGACGGCGGCGCTCGCGGCCGTGGCCGCCGAGGACTGGGTCCGGGCCCTCCCGGACGGCCTCGACACCGAGCTGGGCACCGACGAGAACCCCGTCTCCCCCGGCCAGGCACAGCAACTGGCCCTGGCCCGGCTCGTCCTGGCCGACCCGCACACCCTCGTACTCGACGAGGCCACCTCGCTGCTGGACCCGCGGGCCGCGCGCGACCTCGAGCGTTCGCTCGCCGGGGTGCTGCGCGGGCGCACCGTCATCGCCATCGCCCACCGGCTGCACACCGCCCACGACGCGGACCGTGTGGTCGTGATGGAGGCCGGCCGCATCACCGAGCAGGGAGCTCACGACGAGCTCGTCTCGGCGGGCGGCGCGTACGCCGGACTGTGGGAGTCCTGGCACGGGCGCGGCCCGGCCTCGTCGAAATCCCCTGTTCCTTCGCCTTCTTCGGACCAGCCCGCACACTGAGCGCCAGGAGAGACCCTTGCAAGCCGAGCGCACGCTCATAGTCGACGCCGAAGCCATCGCCACCATCGTTTCGAAGGTGGGGCTGGGGCAACTCTACGATCTGACGATCGCCCGTCTGGAAACCGTTCTCGCCACCGGCAGCGACGCGCCGGTGGAGATGAAGCAGCGGGACGGATTCCTCATCGAGACACCCCATCTGGGTCTGCTGGAGTGGATGCCCGCGCTCCGGCACGGCGCCACGGTGTCCATGAAGATGGTCGGCTACAACCCGCACAATCCGGCCAAGAACCAACTGCCCACCATCCTGTCGACGTTGTGCGCCTTCGACGCGGACAGCGGCCACCTGCGGACGGTCATCGACGGGACCTTCGCCACCGCCGTCCGTACGGGTGCGGCGTCCGCGCTGGCCAGCCGCGTACTGGCGCGTCCGGACTCCAAGGTCCTCGGCCTGGTGGGCTGCGGCGCACAGGCCGTGACCCAACTGCACGCCCTGTCGCGGGTGTTCTCCTTCTCCGAGATCCTGGTGTGCGACGAGGACGTGCGGGCGGAGAACTCCTTCGCGGCCAGGTCCCGGCTGCCCGCCGGGGCCGTACGGATCGCTCCGCTGGCGGAGGTGGAGGAGCGGGCCGACGTGCTGTGCACCGCGACCTCGGTCGCACCGTACGCGGGCCCGGTCATCCGCGGGACCAGCCTCAAGCCGTGGGTGCACGTCAACACCATCGGCTCCGACATGCCGGGGAAGACCGAGCTGCCGCTGGAGCTGCTGCGCAAGGCCGTCGTCGTCCCCGACCACCTGGCGCAGGCGCGCGCCGAGGGCGACTGCCAGCAGCTCGCTCCCGAGGAGATCGGGCCCTCGCTCGCGGAGATCCTCCTCGACCCGGAGGCCCACGGGAAGCTGTCCCCGGTCACCACCGTGTACGACTCGACGGGTCTGGCGCTCCAGGACCTCGTCATGGTCGAGGTGTTCGAGGAGCTCGCGCGCGACCTCGGTGTAGGCCACCGCATCGCCGTCGAGGCGACCGCCGACGACCCGCAGGACCCGTACTCGTTCCTGCCGGAGCCGGTCACCCGGTCCTGGGAGGGACAGCCGGGGGCACGGCGATGACCGCGGCGCCCCCTCCCCCGGGGCACGCGGGGCCGGTGGTGGACACCGGGGTGTCCACGGTCCTGGAGCTGATCGACCGCGAGGTCGCCGCGCACCCGGGGGCACCCGCGGTGCGCGAGCCGGGCCGGGAGGTCACGTACGCCGAACTCGACCGGCTCGCGGACACCGTCGCGGGCCGGCTCGGGCGCGACTTCGGCATCGGGCGCGGCGATACGGTGCTCATCGCGGCGCGGGCGGGAGCCGACTTCACCGCGGCGGTCCTGGGCGCGCTGCGGGCCGGAGCCGCCTATCTGCCGGTGGACACGACGTACCCGCCCGAGCGCATCGAGCAGATCCTGCGGGCGAGCAGCGCGCAGCTGCTGGTGCTGGCCGATCCCGGGGCGCTGGACACCAGCGCCCCGGGGACGCGGGCGACCGGTCTGGACGCCCTGGTGGCGCCGGATCCGGCGGGCGGCGCGGGGACGGGGACGGAGGAGGGCGGCCGGGCTGCGGCCCCGGCCCCGGCCCCGGCCCCGGAGGATCCCGCGTACGTGATCTTCTCCTCCGGTTCCACCGGCAAGCCCAAGGGCATCGTCCAGACCCACCGCTGCCTGGCCAACTTCATCTCCTGGCAGGTGGACGGCTCCGGTCTCGGGCGCGGTCGGCGGGTGCTCCAGGTGGCGCCGCTGACCTTCGACGTGTCGGTCCAGGAGATGTTCTACACGCTCGCCTCGGGCGGGTGCCTGTACGTGCCGGAGTCCCATGTGCGGCGCGACCCCCGGGACCTGATCGACTTCGTCATCGACGAGCGCATCGAGGTCGTGGACTTCCCGCAGTCGCTCATCGACGTGGTCATGTCGCTGCCGACGAGCTTCGAGCACGCCGCCGACCTGCGCCACATCATCAGCGCGGGCGAGACGGTCCGGGTCACGGAGGCCCTCGAGGGCCTGCTGACGCGCCGGCCGGACATCACCCTGCACAACCACTACGGGCCCGCCGAGAACCACATGGTGGCCAGCCATTCGATGAGCGCGGCGGCCGGAAACCTCGAACCGAGGCCGCCGGTCGGGTCGCTGGTGTGGAACACCTACGTCTACCTGCTGGACGAGCACGGGGTGCCGGTGCCCGACGGGGAGGTCGGGGAGGTGTACATCGGCGGTGTGGGCGTGGCCCTGGGGTACACCGATCCCGAGCTGAGCCGCACCGCGTTCGTGCCCGATCCGTTCCGTCCGGGCGAGCGGCTGTACCGGACCCGGGACCGGGGGGTGTGGCGGGCCGCCGCCCGGACCCTCCAGCTGCTGGGCCGGATGGACGACCTGATCAAGATCCGGGGCAATGCCGTGGAACCCCGGGAGGTGGAGGCGCGTCTCGCGGACTTCGCCGGTGTCAAGGACGCCGCGGCGTTCCCGGTGGTGCGGGCCGACGGGGCGGTGGAGCTGCACGCTGCTCTCACCGGTGATCCGCCGCCGGCCCCGGAACTGCGCCGGGCGCTGCTCGCGGTCCTGCCCGACTACATGGTGCCGGTGCGCTGGTGGCTGGTGGACGGGCTGCCCGTCTCACCCAACGGCAAGCTCGACCGCAAGGCGCTGCCCGGCGACGGGGCGCGGCCCCTGTCCCTGGTGCCTCACCAGGCGAAGTCCTCGCGGTAGCCGCGCTTCTCGATGCAGTACGTCCGGAAGGCCTCGGCCTTCCGGACCAGCGCGTCGTCCCCGGTGCGCACGGCGGCTTCGACGAACCAGTCGAACGCCGCCGTCGCATCGGCCTGGCGCGTGAAGGGGAGCGCGGCGAATTTCCGGAAGGAGGCTCGCATGTTGGTGGCGTCCATATCGGCCGCCGACGACAGCAGCTCCGCCACGTCGGCGTCCGAGACCGGCGGACGCGAAATGATGCGGACGGGAAGTTCCGACGGGATGGTGTTCTTGATTTCGATGGGGGTCTCGGCGTCTGCGAAATCGAGGCAGAGAGACAGCCTGGCGACCGGCGAAACGCTGCGGGCCGAGTGCGGGACCGTGGTGTGGATTTTCCAGACCTCGCCGCGCCGGAGGTGGTACACGATGTCGTTCTCGGAATGCAGGGAGCCCTCGTCCGTGCGCAGCGGTATCTGAAGCCTCGTACCCGGCTCGGAGAATTCTAGAAAATCGACGTGCGGCGCGAGAATTCCGTCACTGAGGCCGAATACACGGACCCACTGCAACCTCTCGAGAGGGAAGTTGTCGGTGACGAGCGACATGATCCCGGGAAGCTTCCTGCCCAGGTCAGTGAGGGTGAGCTGACCCTCGTAGGGCCGGAATGCCGTATCCGCTCCACTCCCTCCGGAGTTCGCGAGGACATGTGCGGACCAGAAACCGAACGAGAATGCATCGTATTCACCTCCAGCATCGTTTGAGTCGATGACCGAAAGATCATCGGCAAGGTCGTAGGAATCGATCGGAAGCGTGGCAAGCCTTTGCGACTTGAGCATGTGGGATCCCGTCGTTTGCTGGGTGCGTCGTAGTGCCGGACGTCGATGGTCGGAAATCATAACCACCGAAGGAAGTGAGGGCAATGACCGACTGTAGGCATCGGATTCGCGATTGACAAGACTCATTTCCCTTGCGCAGGATCTTAAGGTGCCGTCAAGTTCTTCAGAACCATCGAAGGTATTGGGTGAGCGTACAAAATGCTGAGTGACAATGCCCTGAGTGAATCCTGGCTCGCCCGCTTGGCGGCCGGCTGCGGAGTTCCGTTCCTGGATGTCGTGTCCCCGGACGGGGACGCGCCGGAATGCGTCCTGGAACCCGCGGTCACCGAGCGGCTGGACGCCCTGACGGGGGGCGACGCGACCGGCCTCCTGCTGCTGACCGTCGCGGCCACCCGGCTCGCGCTGGCCGCGTTCGACGGGGACCCCCGGCACGTGGTCCTGGTTCCCGTGCCCACCGAGTCGCCCGGAGCGGGCGCCGCGGCCGTCGCGGACGCGGTGCCGCGCGAGCTCGCGCTCTGCGCTCCCCTCGACCGCGAGGCTCCGGCCTCGGCCTTCCTTACGGCCCTGCACACCGAGTTCGAATCCGCCCTGCCGCTCGCCTGGCCCGACCGGGAGACGGTCGCCTCCCGTCTGGGACTCGCCGGCGTGCCCGTGGGCCCGGCTCTCGGCCGGCTCGGCGTCGTGTGCGAGGACGCGGGCGGCAAGCTGCTGGATCCCGTCGGCCTGTGCCTGACCCTGCGCCGGACCGGCGGCGGGCTGACCCTGACCGCCGAGGCCGACGGCGAGCTCCCGGTGGCCGCGGCGGCGCTGCTCCGCTGCACGGCGGCGGCTCTGGCGGAACTCGGCCGCTCACCCCGGCTGCCGGCCGCGGAGCTGGACGTGCTCGGTCCCGCGCAGCGCGCCGAACTGGAGCGGTGGTCGGGCCTGCCGGTCGTGGCGGAGTTCGCCGACGCGACCCTCACCGGCATCGTCGACGAGGCCGCGGAACTCTTCCCGGACCGCGAGGCGGTGTCCGACGGCGAGGTCGTGTGGAGCCACCGGGAGCTGGCGCTGCGCGCGTCGCGCGCCGCGCGGTCGCTCACCCTCGACCACGGCGTGAAGCCGGGCGACCGGGTCGCGCTGCTGCTGCCCAAGAGCCCCGAACTCGTGCTGGCCGTCCTGGCGGTACTGCGCGCCGGCGCCTCGATGGTCCCCCTCGACCCCTCGCACCCGCCGGAGCGGGTCGCCCGTCAGCTGCGCCTGAGCGGAGCCGTCTGCGTCGTCTCCGCTGCGGACGAACTGCCCGGTGACGTGGCCCTGCCAGTGGTGTCCCCGCAGGCCCTGGCCGCCGCGGCCGCCGCCGACGGCCCCGGGACGGCGCCCGGACCGGGTCCCGACGACGAGGCCATCCTGTTCTTCACCTCCGGATCGACCGGCCTCCCCCGCCCGGTGGCGCTCACCCACCGTCAGCTCGCCCACAAGACCCTCACCTCGGGGCGGCTGCTCGGCTTCGACGAGGAGATCCGGTGCGCCCTGCTGTCGGCGGTGACCTCCGACGCCCTGACCTATCAGATCTTCACGACCCTCGCCGCGGGTGGCTGCGTGGCGGTCATGGGCTCGCCCCAGACCCTCTCGCCCGCGGAGTTCTGGGCGGCGACGCGGCGCCTGCGCGTCAACGTCGTCAACTGCGTGCCCTCGCTGCTCGCCGTGATGGCCGAAGGGCTGCCCGCGGGAGCCGCCGAGGACGTCCGCATCTGCCTGCTGGGCGGCGACGAGATACCGGCGGGCCTCCTGCCCCGGCTGGCGGACCGACTGCGCGTGGGCACCTTCGGCAACCTGTACGGGCCCACCGAGGCCACCATCGAGGCGACCACCTTCACCTGCCCCGGATCCGCCTTCCCCGAGTTGACCACCGTCCCGGTCGGCAGGCCCACCGAGGGCTTCGGCGTGCTGCTGCTCACCCCCCACGGGGACCACGCACCGCCCGGCATCCCCGGCGAGATCCACGTGCTCGGCCCCGGTGTGGCCCGCGGCTACGCCGACGAGGAACCGACCGGCCCGGGGCGGTTCTGCGAGCTCCCCGCGCACCCCGGCGTCCGGGTGTTCCGCACCGGCGACTTCGGCCGCTGGAACCACCGGGGCGAGCTGGTCTTCCTGGGCCGCCGGGACAACCAGATCCAGATCCACGGCAACCGGGTCGAGCTCGGCGAGGTCGAGGCCTCCCTCAGCTCCGTCGCGGGCGTCGTCTCCGCCACGGTCCTGCCCTTCACCGCCCCGTCCGGGCCGCCGACCGTCGTGGCCGTCTACACCTCGGACCAGGGTCTCGAACCGGCCGACGTACGCCGCCGGCTGGAGCAGCGCCTGCCCGGCTACATGGTCCCGGGCCGCATCCTGCGCTTCGACGAACTGCCCGTCACCCTGCACGGCAAGATCGACCGCATGGCCATCACGGCCCATGTGGCGGGCCTGGACGGGCAGGTCTGGCAGCCCGACGACGAAGCCGACCGCACCGCCGCCCGGATCTGGGCCGACGTACTCGGCAGCGCGCCGCGCGCCGGGGACGAGGACCTCTTCGCGGCGGGCGGCCACAGCCTCACCGCCGCCGTCCTCGCGGGCCGGCTCGGCGCTGCCGCCGGCGGCGGCGCGATCACCGTCCGCGACGTGTTCACCGCCCGCACCCCCGAAGGGCTCGGCGCCCTGCTGCGCCGCGCCGCGGCCGAGGGGATCACGGAAACCGCCGCCCGGGCACCGTGGCCCGAGACCCCGGACCCCGTGCCCGCGAGCAACGCCCAGCGCCGCATGTGGTTCCTCGAGCAGTACGAGGGCGGGGAACTGCGCCCGTACAACATGGTGGAGGCCTTCCGGCTGCCCGGCTCCCACGGGGCGGCGGACGTGGCGGACGCCCTGGAGCGGACGGTGCGCAGGCACCAGGCCCTGCGCACCGTGTTCCGCACCGACCCCGACGGCCTGAGCCAGGTCGTGCTGGCTCCCGAGCGGGCCCGGCCCGGACTGCGGGTCCACCGTACGGACGCCGAGGGCGCCGCCGGTCTGCTGCGGAGCATCGCCGACGCGGAGCAGCGCCACGTGTTCGACCCGGCCGAGGGGCCCCTGCTGCGTGCGCACTGGCTGGTCGAGGACGGGCGGCCCGGCGGCACGCTCCTGCTCTCCGTCCACCACAGCGTCTGCGACGGCTGGTCGTTCGCGGTGATCCTGCGCGACCTCCAGCGGTTCCTGGCCGGCAGGCAGCAGGTGGCGGAGCCCACGCAGTACGGCGCGTACGCGCTCGGTGAGCGGGCCCGCGGGGACGATGCGCGGAGCGCCGCGTTCTGGCGGCGCACCCTGGACGGCGCGCCGAGCGTCGACCTGCCGCTCGACCGGCACCGGCCGGCGGAGCGCCGTTCGGCGGCGGGCACGGTCCGGCTGACCCTCGGCGAAGGCACGACCCGGTCCGTACAGGACCTGTGCCGACGGCTCGGGACCACCTCCTTCACGGTGATGGTCGCCGCCGTCCGTGTCCTTCTGCTGCGCTGGAGCGGGGCCGGCGACATCGTGCTCGGCACGGTCGTCTCGGGCCGCGACCGCCCCGAACTGGCCGACTCGGTCGGGCTGTTCGTCAACACGGTGGCGCTGCGCACCCCGGTCGGGCCGGAGCTCGGTTTCACCGATGTGGTCGCGGCCGTGGCGGCGCACGCTCGGGAGGTCCGCGCCCACGAGGAGTACCCCTTCGAGAACCTCGTGGAGGCGTTGGGGCGCGAACGGATCACGGGACGCAATCCGCTCTTCGACGTGCTGGTCGAGGCCGCCGTCTCCGGTACGGACCCGCTGGGCACCGAGGAGGGCCCGGCGGCCGAGCACATCCGGCTGGACAGCGGTGCGGAGGGCTTCGACCTCTGCTTCAGCTTCGGCGAACCCGGCCCGGGCCGGCCCATCGAGGTGGCGGTCACCTACCGCGAGGACGTGCTCGACGCGGGGACCGCGCAGCGGCTCGCCGGCCGGCTGGACCACCTCCTGGCCGCTCTGACCGAGGCCCCCGGGGCCCCAGTCGGCACGGCCCCCCAGCTGCCCGGCGCGCAGCACGACGAACTCATCGCGGCCGGTACCGGGGAGAGCCCCTCCGACGGGCACACCACGGGCACCCTGCTGGACCTCGTGGACGAGCAGGTGCGGCGCACGCCCGGGGGACGGGCCGTCGTCTGCGGCGACCGTGTCCTGACCTACCGCGAACTGGACGGCCTCGCCGACGCCCTGGCCGCCCGGATCGCCGCGGTCGCGCCGACCGGACCCGACCGCGTGGTCGCGGTGCTGTGCGAGCGCTCCGCGTGGATGCCGGTCGCGCTGCTCGCGGTCCTCAAGACCGGTTCGGCGTTCCTCCCCCTCGATCCGCAGCAGTCGCCGGCCCGGCTGGCCCGGGTGCTCCGCGACAGCGGGGCGGTCGCCGCCGTCACCTCGGCGGAGTTCACGCCGACCACGGCCGGCGAGGGCGTGCCCACGGTGACCGTCGGCGAGGCGCCCGGGTCCGCCGCGGTCCGCGACGAGCCGGCGGCCCCGCGTCCCGCGGGCCCCGCCGACCTCGCGTACGTGGTGTACACCTCCGGCTCCACCGGGACGCCCAAGGGCGTCATGGTCGAGCACCGCGGCATCGTCAACTCCGTCCGGTTCCGCATCGGCTACTACGGACTCGACGCGACCGGCGCGGTCCTCCAGGTCGACCCGATCCATGCCGACGCGGGCATCGCCGACGTGTTCAGCGCGCTCGGTTCCGGCGCGCCCATGGTGATCGTCACCCGGGAGCAGCTGCTCACGCCGCAGGACGTGGCCGCGGTGATGCGGCAGCACCCGATCCGCCACGTGCTGATCGTGCCGAGTCTCTACCAGATGCTGCTCGACGAGGTCGGCCCGGCGTTCCGCGAGGTGCGCGAGGTCGTCCTCGGCGGTGAGCGGGTCACCCGGGCGCTCGTCGCCCGGCATGCGGAACTCCTCCCCGGTGTGCGGCTGTTCAACGAGTACGGTCCGGCCGAGGACAGCGTGGTGACCACGGTGGAGCCGGTGGACACGCGGGACGCACCGGACGCACCGGACGCCGCCGTGCCGGACACCCGGTCCGGGACGGCCGCCGGCGACGCCTCCATCGGCCGTCCGCTGCCCGGGAAGTGGGTGGACCTGCTCGACGAGCGGGGCCATCTGGTGCCGCTGGGCGCTCCGGGCGAGCTGTGCATCGGCGGGGCGGGCCTGGCCCGCGGCTACCTCGGCGACGCCGAGCTGACCTCCGCCCGCTTCACGGACAGCCGGGTACGGCCCGGCGAGCGCATGTACCGCACCGGCGACCTGGCCCGGCGGCTGCCGGACGGACGCCTGGAGTACCTGGGCCGTGCCGACGACCAGCTCAAGATCCGCGGCAACCGGGTCGAGCCGAACGAGGTGGCCGCGGTCCTCGCCGAAGCCCCCGGTCTGCGCAACGCCGCCGTACTCCCGACGGCCGGGCCCGAACCGCGCCTGGTCGCCTACGTGGTCGGCGAGACGGACCAGGCGGAGCTCCGCCGCCACCTCGCGGCGCGGCTGCCCGCCTACATGATGCCCGCGGCCTTCGTACGCCTGCCCGTCCTCCCGGTGGCGGCCGGCGGCAAACTCGACCGCCGGGCGCTGCCCGCGCCCGACGAGGCCCTGGCCGCCGCGGAGTCCTCCGCCGCCGCCCGGCCGTTCACCCCGGCCGAACAGCGCGTCGCCGACGTGTGGACGCAGGTCCTGGGGCGTCCCGTCACGGACCCGGACGGCAACCTGTTCGAGATGGGCGGGCACAGCCTGGCCGCGGCCCGCATCGCGCACGCCCTGCACGTCAAGGTGGGCGCCGTCTTCACCTTCCAGACCGTGGCCACGCTGACCGCGGCGCTGGACGGGCAGTCGGCGCAAGCAGGGGCGGAGCCCGGGGCGGCCGTGGAGGCACCCTCGAAGGAGAGCACCGAGGAGAGCGCCGAGGAGAGCATCGAGGAGACCGCCGAGCGCGGGTTCCTCCCGCTGTCGCGGGCACAGCGCCGCGTCTGGCTGACCTCGCGATGGGCGGGCTCGGACACCTTCGTCATCTCCGACCTGGTCCGGCTGGGCCGCCGGATCGACGCCGGCGCGCTGCGCACCGCCCTCGACGCCGTCGTGGAACGCCAGGACATGCTGCGGGCCCAGGTCCTGCCCCGGGGCACGGACGCGGAGCTGACCGTGCTGGACCGGCTCCCGGACGGCCCGCCGCTGGTCGTCGTGGACCTGCCCGGCGCGGACCCCTCGGGGCCCGAGGTCGCGGCCGCGCTGCGCGACGCCCGGCGGGTCAGCTTCGACCTGGAGAAGGCTCCGCTGTTCGAAGTGCGGCTGCTCTCGGGTCCCGTCGGCGGTGACCTGCTCACGGTCACCGCACACCACCTGATCTACGACGGCGCGAGCGTCGACGTGCTGCTGGAGGACCTGTTCACCGCGTACGAGCGCGCCGTCGCGGGCGAACCGGCCCGGCTGCCCCGGCTCGAGTACACCTACCAGGAGTGGGTGCGCGAGGAGCAGGAGTGGCTGGCCGGGCCCGAGGCGGAGCTCGACGTGGAGTTCTGGCGGGAGCGCCTGCGCGGTGTCACGGCGGGGCCCGACCCCGTGGACCCGGCCCGCCGCCGGGGCCGCCGGGGCCGCACCGGGCTGGTCCACCGGTCCCTGCCCGCGGCCGTGCTCCGGGGCGCACCCGGGACCCCGTTCGCACAGGTGGTCACGGCGTTCGCCCTCACCGTGCACCAGCGCACCCGGGCCACCGACCTCGTCGTCGGTTTCGCCGCGGGCCTGCGCGACCGGCCCGAGGCCGACGCGCTGATCGGCTACCTGGTCAACGCGGTGGCCCTGCGGATCACGCTGGACGAGGCGGTGACCGGACGTGCGTTGCTGCCCCGGGTCCAGATCGGGATCGCCGAGGCCTACGAGCACTCCCGGCTGCCGTTCGACGTGCTGGCGCAGCGACTTGCGCTGCGCGCGGCGCCGGGCCGCAGCCTGCTGCTCGACCTGGGCGTGAGCTGGGAGAACGCGGGCCTGCGCCCCGACAGCCATGTGGTCGAGGACCTGCTGGTCGACGATCTGCCGGCCACGAGTGACCTGTGGCTGTACGCACGCGTCAAGGGCGACACCCTCCACCTCGACCTCACCTACGACGACAACCTGCTCGACGAGACGGAGGCCGGCGCCTACGCCGACCACGTCGCCGCGGTACTGGACGCCCTGGCCACGGGCCGGCCCCCGGTACCCGTCGGCCTTCCCTCACCGACCGTGCCCCCGACCCCCGAGCCGTCCGCATCCGGCTCTGCTTGGAGCGACACCCACTATGACTTCTGACACCGCCCTCGGGCACCGGGACGACGCGACCGTCACCGGACCCGACCTGACCCAGCGGCTGTGCGAGCTGTTCGCCACGGCACTCGAAGTGGACGATGTCACCGCGGACACCGACTTCTTCGTCGCCGGCGGACACAGCCTGTCCGCCCTGGACCTCGCCGTGGCCGTGGAAGTGGCCTTCGGCTTACGGGTCCGCGTACGGGACGTCTTCGACGCCGCCACGCCCGCACTGCTCGCGGCGCAGCTGGCCGAGCTCGTCCCCGCAGCCGCCGAACCCGCCGCCCCGTCAGCCCCCTCGGCCCCCTCGGCCACGCGCCGGCAGTCGGGCACGGCGCTGCCCGGCACCGAGGCCGCCGAAGCCGCGCGCTGGCTGTGGCTGGAGCGGCAGCGCGGCGACGGCGACTCCGGGGCCTACACCGTGCCCTGTCTGCTGGACGGCGAGGGCGCCGTGGACGTGGACCGGCTGACGGCGGCGTGGGCCTCCCTGGCCCGGCGCCACCCGGCCCTGCGGACCGTCTTCGTCGAGGCCCAGGGCGAGCCGCGGGCGCTGCTCACGGACGAGCTGCCGCCGCTGGAGGTCGTCGACCTGCGCGGGGAGGAGCCGGACGACGCCCGGTTCGACTCCCTGGTGGACGAGCGCCTCGCGGTGCCGTTCGACCCGTCGACCGGCCCGCTCACCCGGACCACCCTGTTCCTGCGCGCCGACGCCCGGTGGTCGCTGCTGCTGCTCGCGGACCACCTCGTGTGCGACGGACGCAGCCTGGAGATCCTCGCCACCCAGCTCGTGGCCGCCTACGCGGACCCGGCCACCGCCGGACCGTCCGAGGACCGGCCCGCCCACCGCCCGGCCGGCCACGAGGCCGCGCTCGACCACTGGCGCGACGTCCTCCTGCCGCCTCCGGCGCCGCTGCCCCTGCCCGTGCGCGGCCCGCGGACGCGGCGGGCCGGCAGCGCCACCGCCATCGCCGTGCGGGAGATCGGCCCGGACGTACAGCGGCAGCTGACGCTGCTGGGCCGGCGGCACCACGCGGGATCCTTCGTGCCGCTGGCCGCCGCCGTCGCCCGTACTCTGGCCGGGATCACGGGCGGCACGGACATCTGCCTGGGCACCCCCGTGGACCGGCGGGCCCGGCTCGGCGCGAACGACGCGGTCGGCTTCCACGTCGCGACCGTCCCGCTGCGCCTCGACGTCCGGGACGGGGCGACTGCGGACGAGCTCGTCGGGCAGGTCGCACGGCGCACGGTGGACGCGGTGGACCACAGCGAGGTGCCCTTCGACACGCTCGTGGCGGCGCTCGCGCCACCGCGGTCCCCCGGCCGGCCGCCGTTCTTCGACGTGTGGGTGGCCCTGTATCCCCGTATCGACACCGGACCGTGTGCGCCGGACGGCATCGCCCTGCGCGGCGGGCCGATACCCCAGCGCGTCGGCATGTTCGAGCTGTCCTTCCAGTTCGTGGAACACGCGGACGGCATGCGGCTGTGGCTCCAGTACGACACCGGGCGCTACGCCGAGGACACCGCCGAGCGGATGGCCCGGCGGCTCGAGGACGAGGTGGCCCGCCTGCTGCGGGACCCCGCGGAGCCCGCACCCGAAGCGGCGCCGGAGCACCGGGCCTTCGGCGGCTTCCGGTTCGATGCCTGACCCGACCTGTCGCCCCTGCACCCGAGGAGACCAACCATGACCACGTCCATCGAGCCCCAGACCGTGACCGAGCTGCGGCTGACCGCGGCCGAGGCCCGGCAGGTGTCCGACCTGACCCTGCGCCTGGCCGGGCAGTACCGCGCGGCCGACGACGAACGGCTGCTCCAGGAGCTGCCGTTGCTCACCGACGAGCTGCCCGTCCGGGTCCGGCGCTTCCTGCGGGCCTTCTCCCTCGACCAGGCCCGCGGCTTCTGCGCGGTCAACGGCCATCTCGTGGACGACGAGCGCATCGGGCCCACGCCCGCGCACTGGAAGGACGAGACGCGGATCCACCACGAGCTGCCCGAGGAGATCCTCGTGCTCCTCTACGGCTCGCTGCTCGGGGAACCGTTCGGCTGGGCCACCCAGCAGGACGGGCACCTGGTCAACGACGTGTTCCCGATCCGCCAGTACGAACACGAGCTGCTCGGCACGGGCAGCAAGACACCGCTGACCCTGCACACCGAGGACGCCTTCCACCCCCACCGCGCCGACTACATCATCCTGTCGGCGCTGCGCAATCCGGACTCCGTGCCGGTGACCGTCGCGGAGGCGGACTTCACGGTGCTGCCGCAGGACGTCCTCGACGTCCTGTTCCAGAGCCGGTTCCACATCGTCCCCGACACGTCGCACCTGCCGGAGAACAACACGGTGCGCACCGACGAGGACCGGCTGGTCTTCGAGAACATCGCGCGCCTCATCGACGGGCTCGGCACGGTGCCCATGCTGACCGGCTCCCGGTCCCACCCGCTGCTGTGCTTCGACGCCACGCACATGTCGGCGCCCTCGGACGACCCCGAGGCCGTACGGGCCTTCGCGGCGGCGGCGGAGCTGCTCGACGCGGGCCTGACCGACTGCCCGCTCGAGGCCGGGAGCTGCGTCTTCATGAACAACCACCGGGTGGTGCACAGCCGTAGCGCGTTCGAGGCGCGCTACGACGGCACGGACCGCTGGCTCAAGCGGGTCAACGTCACCCACGACCTGCGCAAGTCCCGTGCCATGCGCCGGTCCGTCGGCTCGCGTCTGATCGGCTAGCCGGCGAGCGCACACCGCGACACCACGCACTGTGCCCCGGGGCGAAAGCCCCGGGGCACAGTGCGTGGCCGGCCGGCGCGGTTACGCCACCTGGGCCGGCTCGGCCTTGCGGATCAGTTCGGCGACCTCGCGGACGGTGGGGGTGGCGAAGAAGTCGCCCATGTCGACGCTGACGCCCAGCTGCTTCTCGATGGAGTCGATCACGGAGATCGCGAGCAGGCTGTGTCCGCCCTCGTCGAAGAAGTCGGCGTCGGGAGCGACCGGTCCGACGGCGAGCACCTCCTCGAAGATCGCCCCGACCTTCGCCTCCAGCCCGTCGCCTTCCGCTGCCGTGGGCGACGGGGAGGGCGCCGGTGCCGGGGTGGCGGCGGTCTCGGCGAGGCGCACCAGGGCGCCCCGGTCGATCTTGCCGCTCACCATCCGGGGCAGCGCGTCGATCAGCGCGAGGGTGGTCGGCACCATGGCGGGCGGCAGTGCGGCGTTGGCCCCCGCCCTGATCTCCTCCACCGTGGTGTCCACGGCTTCCAGCCAGGCCGCCAGCGCCGGAGCGCCGTCGGGGCCGCTCACCACGGCGACCGCCGCCTGGTGGACGCCCGGCAGCAGGCCCAGCACGCTCTCCACTTCACCGGGCTCCACCCGGTGGCCGCGTATCTTCACCTGGTCGTCGGCCCGCCCGGTGAACTCCAGCATGCCGTCCGGGCGCCACCAGACGAGGTCTCCCGTGCGGTAGCTCCGCCCGCCGGGCGCCTCGGCGTCGGCCACGAACACCGCCTCCGTCAGCTCCGGCCGGTTGCGGTACCCGTCCGCGAGGCCGTGTCCCGCCAGCCTGAGCTCTCCGACGAACCCGGTCGGCAGGACCCGTCCGTCGGCGCCGGTCACGGTGGCGACGGTATTGGCGATGGGCCACCCGATCGGGAAGCCGGGGCCCGCGGCCGTGCCGTGGTCGAAGGCCGTCGCGCCCACCGAACTCTCCGTCGGTCCGTACTCGTTGATCAGCCTGACCGCGGGCAGCAGCTCGTGGTGGCGGCGCACCAGATCGGGCGTCGTGGCCTCGCCGGCCACCGTGATCGCGCGCAGCGAGGCCGCGGCGCGCGGGAGTTCGCCGAGCAGGACCCGGTAGAGGCTGGGGACGGTCGTGAGGTGGGTGACGCGGTGCTCTTCCGCCAGCTCGGCCAGCTGACGCGGCAGCAGCTGGTGGGTGTCGGCGAGGACGAGGCGCCCGCCGGAGGCCAGGACCGGGAACAGGTCGGCGACCGAGCTGTCGAAGGCCAGCGACGGCAGTTGCAGGAGCCTGGTGCCGGCGTCGAACCCGTGGTTGCGCAGCTTCCACTGCACGTAGCTCGCGATGGCGCGGTGCCGGATCTCCACGCCCTTGGGCCTGCCGGTCGACCCCGAGGTGTACACGACGTACGCGAGGTCGTCCGGGAGCGGACCGGACCGGTCCGGCTCGTGGCCGGGGGCGGGGGCGGGGCCGGTGGCCGCGGCCTGGATGTCGATGACCGGGGCGGTGAGGCCGGCGGGCAGCCCGGCGAGCAGGTCGGGCGCGGCGAGGACGGCCGCGCACTCCGCGTCGTCGAGGATCTCGGCCAGCCTGGCGGCGGGTGACCTGGGGTCGAGCGGTACGTAGGCCGCGCCCGCGAGGAGGGTGCCGACGATCGCCGGCACGGCGTGGACCGTCTTGCCGGTGAGCACACCGACCCGGTGTCCCCGTCCGATGCCCGCCGTGTGCAGGCGCGCCGCCACGGCCTGCGCCGCCTGCCAGAACTCGCCGTACGTCAGGGTCCGGGCACCGGCGACGACGGCGGTGCGGTCCGGGTTCGCGCGGACCGTCTCCTCGATCGGCGCCGTCAGCGTCGTGGGGACGCCCTGCGGTTCGAAGCCGCGCCGGCCGAGGGCGGTGGCCGCCGCCACGTCGTCGGCCGCGGCCGTGGGCAGCGCGGCGGCGGGGGCGTGCGGATCGCTGAACCCGGCCAGGACACGGGACACCGACCGCAGCAGGACGTCCAGGAACCAGGTCTCGGCGCGGTCCGGTCCGGCCTCGGCGACGAGTTCGCGCACGCCGTCGGCACCGGGCTCGGTCAGCACCAGCTCGATGACGTCCGGCCGGGGGGCGCCGGCGGCGGGGCCGCCGACCCGGGCCGAGCGGACCAGGAGGGCGCCGGCGAGTTCCGCCTGCGCGTCGGCCACCACGGGCGCCGAGCGGAGGGAGGCGTCGGCGGCCCGTATGAGGTCGCCGACGGTGGACCGGGCGGCGAGCCCGGTCCCGGACAGCACCGGCCCGGCCGGGCCGGACACGGCCACCACCGGTTCGTCGGTGTGCTCCGCCGCACCGACCACCACTGCCGCCGCCGCGGTGAGGGCGACCAGTTCCTCCAGGGGGCGCCCGCCGGAGACCTTGGCCAGGCCGTCGGCGGCGGACGCGGTCAGCGCGAGTCTGGCGTGGGCCGGCGCCGGCCGCTCGGCAGACGTGCGGCGGGGGCGGATCGTGGTGGCGGGCACAACAGAGTCGGACGTCATGGGCACATTTCCTTGCTCGAGGACGAATGAAGACAACTGCCCGTCGGCCAAGAGGTGTTCTGCACGGCGCACAGGGAGCGCCATGGATCTCGAACACCGCATCGGGCACGTGCGGGCACACCCGTCACCGAGGTGGGACGCGAACGGACCGCGTACCGGCGGGCCGTGGCCGGGCCGGTACGCGGGTCACCGCTGACACCACAGGGTGCCCATGCACTTGTCGGGCCGGAGCGCCGGGCGGCCCGCGGTTCGGGCGCCCGGTGCTCCGGCCAGGCCGTTGCCTCGCGTCAGCCGCGCTTCGCGATCATGTTGGCCATGCCTTCCTTGCCCTGCGTCTTCAGCGCCTTGAGGCGCTCCTGCCGCAGGCGGGCATCGCTCCGCGAGGCGATCCACTGGTTCTCTCGGATCAGCTTGTGGTAGCTGTCCAGGCGGCGCTGCTGCAGCATGCCGTCCTCGATGGCCTCCTGTACCGCGCAGCCGGGTTCCGCGACGTGCTCGCAGTCCCGGAACCGGCAGTCCTCGGCGAGCTGCTCGATCTCCGAGAACGTCTGCTGGAGGCCGTCGGCGGCGTCGTAGAGGCCCACGCCGCGGATACCGGGCGTGTCGATCAGCACGCCGCCGCCCGGCAGGGGCATCAGCTCGCGGGTCGTCGTGGTGTGGCGGCCCTTGCCGTCGCTCCTGGTCTGCTGGGTCTCCATGACGGAGCGGCCCAGCAGTACGTTGGCGATGGTGGACTTGCCCGCGCCCGACTGTCCGACCAGGACGCTCGTCCCCGTCAGAACGGCCGCGAGGATGTCCATGCCGTCGTCGGTGGTGGCGCTGACGACCAGGACGTCGACCCCGGGAGAGGCCTGCTCGACCGTCTCGCGGACGCCCTCCGCGTCCTCCGCGAGGTCGGACTTGGTGAGGACCATCACCGGCTGCGCCCCGCTCTCCCACGCGAGGGCGAGGAAGCGCTCGATCCGGCCGAGGTCCGGCTCCGTGTCCAGGGCCACGACGACACCGATGGTGTCGATGTTGGCGGCCAGCACCTGGCCTTCGGAGCGCTGCGAGGCGCTGGAGCGGACCATGGCCGTGCGCCGCGGCAGCAGCGTCTGGACGTAGGTGCCGGCCGCGCTGATCCGGACCGCCACCCAGTCGCCCGTGCAGGGCATCTTCATGGGGTCGGGGTCCGCGACCGGGCCGGTGTCGGCGTGGACGACGGTCACCTCGGTGTCGCCGTCGGCGATCACGACGTCGCAGCGGCCCCGGTCGACCCGGATGACCCGGCCGGGCACCCACGAGGCGTCGGCGGCGGAGGCGAATTGATCGTCGAGCTCGGGGGACCATCCGTAGGCCTCGAGCGGCCGCGGGTAGATCGAATCAGCCGATGTCGATGAGTGACGCAACGCGATGAGCCCTTCGGGAGGTGTTTCCGGCCGGCGCACGCGAGTCGGGCCGCACCGGCTGCTGAACAAGGGGCGGTGGAGTGGGGCTGCTCTTCGGGCGCGGCCGCGACGGTGGTGACATGCGGGTCGCCCACCTCGGCTGGCTCCGACGCCGGAGGCATTCAGTGCAGTTGACGCTACGACAGCGCCGGTTGGGCCGCAACACCACTCAAGCACCGCTGGATTGAAACTCGAGATGTGGAAAAGAGGTCCGCCGCAGGGACGGTACCCGCCCGCCCGCCCGGGGGTTCGCCCCGGGTGGGCGGGCGCCGCGGTCCTACTGTCCGGCGGGCGCCGAGGTGCTGCGGTACAGGGCCCGCAGCTCCTTCTCCAGGGCCTCGACCTCGTCGAGCCGGGGCCGGCTCTTGGGCGCGAACAGCCCGTCCCGCTCCCAGCGTTCCGGGTCCAGGCTCAGGGCCGAGACGTTGAGCCAGCCCCGCGAGCGGATCTCTTCGAGCCGCTCGGGAAGGGCGTCTTCGAGCGCGAGGTAGAAGATGACGTGGGCCAGCTCCTCGATGCGCTCCAGGCCGTCGCGCACGCTCGCGAGCACCGTACCGAAGGCGGGTATTCCGTCACCCGGCAGGTTCTGCTCGAAGAGCCTGGCGAGGGTGGGCACGTCGTCGTAGTAGTCGATGTAGTCGAACGCGAAGACGCCGCTGTAATTGCGCGACCATGCCTGGAAGAGGTTCATGATGGTGCCCTGGGTGGCCACCGCGTGCGCGCCGAGCGCGCTGAGCGTCGTGCTCGCCGACTCGTCCAGGAAGGTCTTGCCGTAGAACTGCGGGTCGGAGAAGGACCATCCGACGTAGTAGTCCCAGATGGTCTTCAACGACATGATCACGGCATTGTCGTGGAAGGCGTAGGAACCCTGGATGTTGAGGGTGAGCCCCTCGGCGAGCGAGAGGAACCAGCGGTTGGCGTACCGCACGAAGCCCTCGTCGAAGGACTCCTTGACGTCCCGGCCGACCATCTCGGTCACGAAGCTGTTGGCGTAGCCGATCAGGTTCGAGCCGACGGAGTAGTAGGGGTCGGCGAAGACCGCGGCGTCGCCGACGCACGCCCAGCGGTCCTGCGAGAAGATTTGCTGCGAGGAGTGGCTGTAGTTCTTCAGTACGCGGAAGTCGAGGACCGGCAGTTCGCGGATGGCGGGGTCGAAGCCCGGAACGCGCTCGGCGACGAAGTCGATGGCCTTCTCGATCCGGTTGAACTTGGTGACCGGGTGGAGGTCGTCGGACACGACGATGCCGACGCTGGTGTGGTTGGGGGCCAGCGGGATGGCCCAGACCCAGCCGCCCTCGAACATGAAGTGGTTGGTGGACTGCCAGCGCGGTTCGGTGATGCGGTCGTGCCAGCCGGTGTGCTCGGCGCCGACCGCCTGGTCGGTGTCGAGCTTGCCCTCGAGCCGGAACCAGACCGAGTTGTGGGGCTTGGGGTACCGCTTGGTGAGGTCGAGCTTGCGCTGGAGCAGCCGGTGCCGGCCCGTGGCGTCGACGACCCAGCGGCAGGTGACGGCGATCGCCTCCGCGCCGTCCTCGTCGACGGCCTGGTACGTCACCCGGTGCGGGGCGTCCTGCTCGCCGAGCTCGATGTCGAGCACCTTGACGCCCTGCGTCAGCTCGGCCCCGGCAGCGATCGCGACCTCGCGCAGGTGCTCCTCGAAGGAGCCGCGGTTGAGCTGGTAGGACTTCGCCGGGAGGAAGCGGTTGACGCCGAACTCGGCTTCCTCCTGGAGGCCCGAGCCACCGCCGTAGAAGTACCGGAGCCCCAGCTTCTCGAGGTGGTTCTCCTCCAGGTAGTCGTACAGGCCGAGGACGTGGTGGAAGTAGTACGCGCCCACCTCGACCGAGGACTCGCCGACCTTGTGCGCAGACAGCGGGATCGGTGAGCGCTCGCGCTCGCAGACGAGGACGGAGAGCTCGGGCTGCGCGTCCTTGAGCTGCTTGGCCAGGCAGAGCCCGGCCAGGCCGCCGCCCGCGATGACCACGTCGTAGTCGACACCGCCGAACACGGAGTCAGTACCGCTTTGCCTGCTCACTTTGTACCCACCTTGTCGTTCTGTCGGTTCTCGATGTTGAGGGCGAGGCTCCGGACGGTCCGGTCCGTGTAGGGGTCCGAGACGTCGAGCTGGACCCCGATCCGCGTCTCCACCCGGGAGAGCAGGTCCATCACGCTGAGGGAGTCGCCGCCGAGGTCCAGGAAGTCGTCGTCCAGGCCGATCGGCAGGGGAGCGAACAGCTCCTGCCAGATCTCCAGGAGCGCGGCCTCGGCTTCCGTGGTCGGCTCCGGGCCCGTCGCGCCCTGGCCGGCGGCCTGCGCGTACAGGGCCACCAGGGCCTTGTCGTCGATCTTGCCGTGGCGGGTGAGCGGCACGGCGTCGATCGGGATGATCGCCGAGGGGACCATGTACTCCGGCAGGTTCTCCTGCGCGACGGCGGTCAGCCGTTCGACGTCGCGGCCGGTGGCTCCCTGCACGAAGGCGAGCAGGAGCGGCGTCTCGGAGTCGGTGGCGTGGCGCAGTACGTGGACGTGGCCGATCTCGGCGTCCCTCGAGAGGACCCGGGCCACGTGGCCCAGCTCGACCCGGCGGCCCCGGATCTTCACCTGGCCGTCCCGGCGCTCGATGAACTCGAGGTCGCCGTTCGCGTGCTGCCGGACGATGTCGCCGGTGCGGTAGACGCGCTTCCCGGCGGCCGGCGGCGCGTCCGGCGTGAAGAACCGCTCCGCGGTCAGCCGCGGATCGCCCAGGTAGCCCCGGGCCAGGCCCGCCCCGGCCAGGTGGAGCTCTCCGATGCCGTCGGCCGCCACGGGCGCGCCGTCCTCGTCGAGGACGAAGGCCTCGGTGTGGTCGATCGGCTTGCCGATGAGCACGCGCTCGTCGGTGGCCGCGAGACGGTGGACCGTGGAGCAGACCGCGTTCTCGGAGGGGCCGTACTCGTTGTACAGGTCCACCTCCGGGACGCGCAGGAAGTGCTCCCGGGTCAGACCCGAGGTGAACCATTCACCGGCGATCGTGACGCACCGCAGGGACTTCAGCCGGCGGGCTTCCATGCCTTCGAGGAGACGCTTGTACAGCATCGGGGTGATCAGGAAGTGGGTGACGTCCCGGTCCTCCATCAGACCGGTCAGGTAGCGCCGGTCGGTGATGCGGTCCCGGCGCGGGAGGAGCAGACGCGCACCGGAGGTGAGGGCGCAGAAGGTGTCCGCCACGGCGCTGTCGAAGGACGGCCGCGGAATGGCCAGGGTCACGTCGTCCGGACCGAACCCGTAATAGGAGTTGCGCCACGTCAGCGTGTTGACGATCGCGCGGTGTTCGACGGCCACGCCCTTGGGGCGCCCGGTCGATCCCGATGTGTACACCACGTACGCGAGGTCGGAGGAGGTGGCAACCGGATCGGGATCGGAGTCCGGCGTGTCGAGGGCGCCGCCCATGACGTCCAGGATGAAGAGCTCGCCGTCGAAGAACATCGCGCCGGCGGCAGCCGACGACTCGACCACCATGGCCCTGGGTGCCACGTCCTCGACGATCCGCTGGGTCACCGCCGGCGGGTTGTCGGGGTCCAGCGGGACGTAGGCACCGCCGGCCTTGAGGGTGGCCAGCATGGCGATGATCACGTCCGGGGGATTCCGGACGAGGATCGCCACCCGGTCGTCGGGGCGGACTCCGCCGGTGTCCCGCAGATGGTGGGCCAGTCTGTTTGCCCTGCGATTCAACTCGCCGTAACTCAGAAATTCGCCTTCGAATTCCAGGGCAGTATGACCCGAAAATCTTCTGGCGCATTCCTCGAAAAGGAAAGTCAGGGTCTTCGGATCGCGATGGTTCATCAACAAGCGTCCCCTGCCGAATTATTGTTGATTTCTCGATTGACAGAGCCTAGCCCGCACGGATGGAAGCGCCCTCTATTCACACTCGAGTGAAGGGACGCGTGCGGACCGCCGCCCGGACTACGGCCGCGCCGGGTCGGCGACGGGCCAGGTGCGCTCGGCCTGGCCGCGCAGGAGTTCGGCGGTGATGCCGCGTTCGGCGCTGAGCCGGGTGAGGACACCGGCCTGCTGCACCGGTTCGGCCTCGGGGTCGTACTCGGAGCCGGTGAGGTGCTTGAGCCAGGGTTCGAGGCCCATGGCGTAGGCGTAGACGTGGCGGGCGCCCAGCTGCCGGGCGAGCTGGTCGGCCTGGGCGGCGTTGCTGCCCTTCAGCCGGCGCCCGTTGTTGTGCTCGCGGGAGAGCTTGCCTTCCAGCATCGGCCCGTACAGCCAGTTCAGCGGGGCTCCGACGCATTCGAGGCCGATGAAGAGCGCGTCGAGAGGGGTCTCGGTGAGGCCGGGGATGTTGCCGAACAGCGCGGGCTCGAGCGGGGTGATGTCGGTGGCGAAGAGGAACCTGCGGCCGCCGGCCTGGACGAGGGGCACCATCTTGGTGCGGATGTCCAGGTCGGCGTGCTCGCCCACGAAGGGGAGGGCGGTGACCTCGACCCGGTCGGCCACGCGGTGGGTCTCGAGCTCGGCCAGCTCCTGGACGTTGGAGAAGCCGAGGGCCTGGAGCATGGCCTTGAGGCTGGGGTCGCACAGCGATCCGCCGGAGGCCCGGGGCACGAGGATCGTCCCGATGCGCGTGCGGAGCTGGAGCAGCGTCTCGAGCGAGAAGTGGTCGGAGTGGAAGTGGCTGATGACGACGGCGTCGATGTGCCGCGGGAGGTCTTCGAGGGTGTAGTGCTCGTGGCCGTCGCCGGTGTAGCCGATGACCGGGTCGAGGAGGACGGACGTGGAGCCGGTCTCGATCAGCACGGACGCGTGGTTGAGGTAGCGGACCCGGACGTCTCCCGGCGCGGGCGGGGTGTGCTCCGCGGGCGGCGCGTCGTGGAACAGCGCGGTGAAGGCCGGGAGGTCGGCGTCGGCGATCCCGAGGCGCTGTGCGAGCTCCGGTACGTCGACCGGGTCGAGGCGCGCCCCGAAGAGTTCGTTCCACAGCGGGGAGTCGAAGGGCAGCTGGATGTCCAGGCGGTCGGGGCGCGGGAGGACGGGGCTGCTGTACACGAAGGGCTGGGGGCTCGGCGCGGCGGTGAGGGAGACGCACTGGCCTTCGCGCTCGTACGCCGGCGAGTCGTACATCAGCGCTTCGAAGAAGCGGAAGTTGGGCCGGTGGGCGGTGTCGTAGACCAGCTCGACGCGCCCGCGCAGGGAGTCCGGGACCTGGGGGTAGACCGGCTCCATCGGGCCGCCGAGCGCCTGCTCCCGCAGCAGGGTCCGCAGTGCGTCTATGTCGTCGGCGAGCTGAAGCTTGGCCTGGCCGTCCTTGACCATGGCCTCGCGGGCCGCCTGGACCTCGTCGCGGGTGGCGCCGTCGGGGTCGAGGAAGGGCGCGCCGTAGCGGTTGGGGTCGGAGGTGACCGCGTCGTGGAGGTGGGGTGCCTTCAGGTAGCTGTCCACGATCGGCAGCAGGCGTTCCCGCAGGTTGAGCGCGCCGGTGTGGGGCGCCAGGAGGTAGGGCCACGCGTACCAGCGGTGCAGCAGGGGTTGGGCCACCACGGACGGGCGGAGGTAGAGCTTCTGGTGTGCGGGCACGGTGTTTCCCTCACTGTCGATGATGTCGGTGGGTGGGTTCGCGGCGTGCGCGTGCGTTCACACGCCGACGGGAAGGCTCGGGGTGTCCGGCCGGGTCCCGAAGGAGAGGTGGGTGCGGCAGGGTGGGAGCCCAGTCCCTTTGCCTCGTGGATTTCTTCATGTCTATCACGAACGACAGTTCATAAATCCGGCAATTTAGCAGGACGGTTGTCTGATTTCACCCCTTCGACACCTCTCTGAATGCGGACCCCAGGGCGGCTCTAGGAGAACTCCAGGTGGCATGGATTTCATGGATCCGGACGCTTCTCTGGCTTAATTCGGCGGGTCTTGGCGGAGAGCCGGCATTCGTGAATGCATTCAGCGGAGGCTGCCGGAAGCGGTGCCCACCGGGGCCGCGCCGGCCCGGGCGCGACCCGGCCGGAGGCGGTGCTGCCCGCCCGCACCCCGGACTTCGAGTGCGCAACGGACGCAACCTGCACGCCCGTTCGCTCGTCCTGCCCCCCGGGCGGGTTCTGACGGGACCGGCTCCGTCCGCACCGCGCACGCCGAGAGGTCCCCCCATGCCTGTGGTCAGTCCCGATGTCAGCGTCCTGTCCGAGGACTTCGCCGCCGACCCCTACCGCTGGTTCCCGCACCTGAGGGAGCGGGCACCGGTGCACTACGAGCCGGCGATCGACAGCTACTTCCTCTCCCGCCACGAGGACGTGAAGCGGGTGCTGACCGACCACGAGGCGTTCACCACGCGGACGCTGCAGGTGCGCGCGGAGCCGGTGATGCGCGGGCCGGTCCTCGCCCAGATGACCGGGGCCGAGCACACCGCCAAGCGGAAGATCGTCGTACGGGCCTTCACCGGCCAGGCCCTCGAAGAGCACATACGCGCCGTACGCGCCAACGCCGCCGAACTCATGGCGCCCTTCCTGCCGCGCGGCCGGATGGACCTGGTCAACGACTTCGGCAAGCCGCTCGCCGTGCACGTGACGCTGGACGTCCTCGGCCTGGACAGCGGGGACCGGCGACGCGTGGCCGAATGGAACGCCGGGGTCACCGAGTTCATCACCAGCCTCGCCCTCACCCCCGGGCGGCGCCGCCGCTGCCTGGAGTGCGCCGAGCAGCTGGAGGCCCATCTGCGGCCCGTCATCGAGCAGCGGCGCCGCGCCCCCGGCGAGGACCTGATCTCCAAGCTGTGCACCGCCGGGTTCGACGGCATCGCCATGAGCGACCGCGAGGTGACCGCGCTGGTGATCAACGTGCTGGCCGCCGCCACCGAGCCCGCCGACAAGACGCTCGCCCTGCTCTTCAAGCACCTGATCGACCACCCGGAGCAGCTGGCGCAGGTCCGCCGGGACCCGGGCCTGCTGCCCGCCGCGATCGCCGAGACCCTGCGCTACACCCCGCCGGTGCAGCTCATCCCGCGCGAGGCCGAGGAGGACACCGTGTTCGGCGGGGGCACCGTACCGGCGGGGGCCACCGTCTTCTGCATGATCGGCGCGGCCAACCGCGACCCGGGGGCCTTCAGCGACCCGGACACCTTCGACATCCACCGCCCGGACCTGGGCACGGCCCGCTCGTTCACCGCGGCCGCCCAGCACCTGGCCTTCGGCAGCGGACTGCACCAGTGCGTCGGCGCGGCCTTCGCACGCGCCGAGCTCGATACCGTCGCCGGAATGCTCCTGCCCCTGCTCGACCGGGTCCGCTACCGCCCCGGCTTCCGGTACCGGGAATCCGGCCTGTACACCCGGGGCCCCGTCGCCCTGCCGCTGGACTTCACCCCCGCCCGCAAAGGCGGCACCGGCCTCGGCTGACCCGCTTCCCCGGCTCCGCCCGCCGGTATGGTCACGTCCCACCCGTTCGTCAGGCAAAGGCACTTCCATGACATCGACCGACATCACCCGCGCCATCAACGACCTGCTCTTCACGCCGGTCCCCGACCTCGAAGAAGCCCTCGACCGGCACTTCACCCCCGACTACCGCCAGCGCACCAACGGCGTGTGGAGCGACCGGGCCGGCTTCGCCCAGCACATGGCCCGCCTGCGCTCGATGGTCCGCGGCGGCCACATCGAGGTCCACGAGGAGCTGCGCGACGGAGCACGCTACGCGGACCGCCACACCGTCACCGTCCGCCTGGAGAACGGGCGGGTCTCCCGCACCGAGGTCTACCTCTTCGCCCGGATGGCCCCCGACGGCCGCTTCCGGCGCGTCGAGGAGACCACCCTCCTCGTCGACGGCCACCCCGACGACGGGAACCTCGGCACGGTCAGATGAGGCCGGCGGGGTCCGCACGGAGCACCGTCCGGTGCGGGCCCCGCCGCGCCGCGTACGCATTTTCCGAAAACCAGGAGGTGGGGAGCCGCTGTGGCGTCCGTCGGGGAAAGACTGAACAGAGCGCGGGTACGGGCCTTCGTGGGCCGCGACGAGGAACTCGGGCGGTTCGAGGAGGCTTTGGCCGGCGCTCCGCAGGCGCCGTTCGCGTTCTACGTGTACGGGCCGGGCGGCATCGGCAAGTCGACGCTGCTGCGCCGCATGGCGGACCAGGCCCGTGCGGCGGGCCGGCAGCTGGTCGAACTCGACGGCCGGTTCGTCAGCCGGGACCCGGCCGATTTCGAGAGCGCCGCCGGCCCCTTCCTGAACGTCGCGGGCTCGGTCCTCATCGTGGACTCCTTCGAGCACTGCCAGTGGCTGGAAGGCTGGCTGTGGCACCAGTTCCTGCCGCGCGCCGCCGACGACACCCTGGTCGTGCTGGCCGGGCGCCGCCCGCCGCAGCCGCAGTGGGCCGCCGATCCCGCCTGGTCCCGGCTTCTGCACGTGACCGGGCTGGAGCCGTTCTCCGAGGAGCAGGCCCGGCGCCTGCTGGCCGCGGCGGAGATCCGGCCCGAACTGCGGGACCGGGTGCTGCGCTTCGCCGGAGGCAACCCCCTGGCCCTGTCGCTCGCGGCCGCGGCCGGATCCGAGGGCTGCGGCCGGCAGGAGATCTGGGCCCCCTCGGCGGACGTGCTGCGCACCCTGCTGACGGGCCTGATCGGCGAGGTGCCCACGGCGGCGCACCGCCGCGCCCTGGAGCTGGCGGCGCAGGCGCACTCCACGTCCGAGGAACTGCTCGCCGCCGTCCTGCCCGGGGAGGACGCCCACCTGCTCTTCTCCTGGCTGCGGGACCTGCCCTTCATGGAGTCCGCGCTGCGCGGCCTGTATCCGCACGACGCCGCCCGCGAGACGCTCGCCGCCGACCTGCGCTGGCGGGCGCCCAACGCGTTCGAGGCGATGCGCAGGCGCCTGGCGGACGAATACCTGCGCCTGCTGCGCGAGGCACCCGAGGACCGCGTGTGGACGGTCACCGACGAGCTGTTCTTCCTCTTCCGGGAGGGCGAGGCCCTGGCCCGGCTGCGCACCTGGTCCCGCGAGGACGAGGTGCACGACCGGCCCCTGCACCCGGACGACCTCGACGTCGTGCTGCGCATGGCCGAGGAGACCGAAGGGGCCGCCTCGGCGGAGCTGGTCCGGTACTGGGCGCGGCGCCAGCCGCAGGCCTTCAGCGTCTACCGGCTCGTGAGCACCGGCCGGATCGTGGCGTTCACGGCCCGGCTGGCGCTGCCGTCCCCTCCCGACCCCCTGGACCTGGCCACCGACCCGGTCGTGGCCGCCGCGTGGCGGTACGCCGACGCCACCGATCCGGTGGGCGCCGGCGAGCACATCGGCATCAGCCGTTTCTCGGTGTATCCCGAGCGGTACCAGGTCCCGTCGCGCGTCATCGACCTGAGCAGCTCACGGGCCCAGGCCGAGTCGGCCCGGGCCCGCGGCCGCGCGTACGGATTCGCCGTCTACCAGGACGCCGAGACCTGGGCGGAGCGCGTCCGCGGGACCCTCGTCGACACCGGGGAGCGCCCGCGCGTCGGGGCGCACGACTACGGGCTGTTCGCCGTCGACTGGCGCCAGGTGCCCGTGGAGACGTGGCTGCGGCGGTTCATGGCGGCCACCGAGGCGGACGTGCCCGCCCGGTCGGGGCCGTCGCCCGTCTCGCGTACCTCCTTCGACCAGGCGGTACGGGAGGCGCTGGGCCACTGGCGCGACGCGGGGGCCTTCGCCGCCTGCGCCCTGATGCGCGCCCGCCTCGCGGCGGACTTCGACGAGCCCGCCGACGAGTTGCGCGCGTTGCTGCGGCAGGCCGTGGACGACCTCGCCGGTGACCCGCGGGGAGTGCGCGCCCGCGAGGCCGTGACGGCGGGCTACCTCTCCGGTGCGCCGACCCAGGAGGCCGCCGCGCGCCGCCTCGGCCTCCCGTACGGCACCTACCGCCGCCACCTGAGGCAGGGCCTGGACCTGCTCTGCGAGGCCCTGTGGGAGCGGGAGCTGCACGGGCCCCGGTAGCGGGAGCACGCCCCGCGGGGAGGGGGCGCGGTGGGGTGGAGAGTGGGGTGGAGTGGACAGGTGTGGACAGCAGTGGACAGTGCCCGGTCCGTCCGGGTCTGGAAAGTGGACGGCGCCGCGGACGAGGCTGTGGAGCATGAACGCAGCACGCACACGCACCGACCGGGCGGCAGGAGAGGCCTGTGCCACGGCTGCCGCGAAGCCGTACCTGACCGGTCACTACACCCCCGTCGTCGAGGAGGTCACCGCCGCCGCGCTCACCGTGGAGGGTTCCCTGCCCCCGGAGCTGACCGGCCGTCTGATCCGTAACAGTCACAATCCCAAGCCGGGCATCACCCCCGCCCACTGGTTCAAGGGCAGTGGGATGGTGCACGGGATCCGGCTGCGGGAGGGCCGTGCCGAGTGGTACCGCAACCGCTGGGTCCACACCCCCGCCCTGGACGGCGCCCCGTACATGACCGACCGCGGCCCCGACCTGACCGCCAGCACCGCCGGCACCCACGTCATCGAGCACGCGGGCCGTCTGCTGGCCCTCTGCGAGGCGAACCTCCCCTTCGAACTCACCCCCGATCTGGAGACCGTCGGCGCGCACGACTTCGACGGCAAGCTCCGCACCGCCATGACCGCCCACCCCAAGACCGACCCGGTCACCGGCGAGCTGCACTTCTTCGGCTCCTCACCCTTCCCTCCCTTCCTCACCCACCACGTCGCCGACGCCAAGGGCGCGATCGTCCACAGTGCCGAAATCCCGGGAGCCACCGCCGCGCTCAAGCACGACTTCGCGCTCACCCGCCACCACGTGGTCTTCGTCGAAGGCAACGTCACCTTCGACCCGGCCGAGCACTCCGGCATCCCGTACTCCTGGAGTGATGCCCAGCCCGCCCGTATCGGTGTCATGCCGCGCGGCGGCGACGGTGTCCAGGGGGTCCGCTGGCTGTCCATCGAACCCGGCAGCCTGCTGCACGTCGCCAACGCCTACGAGGACGGCCGGGGCCGCATCGTCCTGGAAGGGCCCACCGTCGACCGTGAGGGCTTCCGGC
Organism: Streptomyces sp. IBSNAI002; assembly: GCF_052244475.1. Taxonomy (NCBI): domain Bacteria; kingdom Bacillati; phylum Actinomycetota; class Actinomycetes; order Kitasatosporales; family Streptomycetaceae; genus Streptomyces; species Streptomyces sp. IBSNAI002. Next base: position 1,271,082 of record NZ_JBQPXG010000002.1, read on the forward strand.
TCTCCTGGAACTGGTGGACCGGCGCACCCGGCCGCGGCACCGAGCCCGCAGCCCGGTCGTACACCCGCCGCTGGGTGGTCGACCTGGCCGCCGGCAGCGTCGACGAGCAGATCATCGACGACCTGCCGGTGGAGTTCCCCACCCTCAACGAGGAGTACCTGGGCGCCGAGAACCGCTACCAGTACGCCGTCTCCTTCCCCGACGAGAAGGGTTTCGGCGGGTACGGAATCGTCAAGTACGACCGCGTCACCGGCGCCCGCCGCATCCACCGGGCCGGTGACGCCCGGCTGCCGAGCGAGGCGGTCTTCGTCCCCGCCGCCCGCGCCACGTGCGAGGACGACGGCTACCTGCTCACCGTGGTCTCCGACCTCAAACAGGACGCCTCGCAACTCCTGGTCCTCGACGCCGCCGGCCTCGACCGGATCGCCACCGTCCACCTGCCCCACCGGGTGCCGGCCGGAATCCACGGGTCCTGGATCCCCGACAGCGCCCTGGGAGCCGCCGCGGGCTGAACCGCGGTCAGTCCGCCCGCCCCTTCCAGCGGGGCTTCCGGGCCAGGGTCACGGCGCGCAGCGCCCACTCCACGGGCCCGTACGGGTGGCGGGCCAGCCACCAGCGGCTGAAGGCCAGCTGTACGGCGAAGAGGGCCAGGGCGGTCAGGGTGACGTACCCGGGGGCGAGCCGGCCGACCAGGGCGGCGCCGTATCCGGTGAACACGAGGGCCAGCACCAGGGACTGGGCCAGGTAGTTGGTCAACGTCATCCGCCCCGCCGGGGCCAGCGCCGCCTCCAGGCGCCGGCCCCGGGGCCCGGCCAGTGTCCGCAGCACCGTGGCGGCGTACGCGGCGGCGAGCAGCGGGGCGGTCAGCACGTCCACGGCCACCGCCACCAGTTGGTACGCCGTACCGGAGTACGCGTGGGTCGAGTGCGCCCAGACCAGGCCGCCGGCCAGGCCGACGGGGAAGCCGACCCACTGCAGGCGGCGCAGGAACCGCTGGTGGCGGGCGGGGTCCGTGAGCACCCCGCGCTTGCCGGCCGCCAGGCCCAGCAGGAAGGCGGCGAACGCGGCCGGTGCCTGGAAGAAGGCCAGGACGAACACCATGTCGGGCAGCTGGCGCAGGTGCGCCCCGATGACGGACGCCGCGTCGCCGCGCAGCGCTTCGGTGGCCCGGCGGCCCTGTTCGGTGACGGCGTCGGTGTCGAGGCCGCCGCCCCCGGTGGCGGTGACCGCCCAGGCCAGCAGCAGGTAGCCGGCGGCGATGACGGCGAGCAGGACCACGGCCGTGCCCACGGCGGTGCGCGGCCGGATCCGGTGTACGGCGAGCAGGACGAGGCCGAGCACGGCGTAGGTGGTGAGGATGTCGCCGGGGAAGAGCAGGACCGCGTGGCCGGCGCCGAGGACGAACAGGCCCGCGCAGCGCCGCAGGAAGCGGGGCAGGAAGGCGGCGCCGTCGCGGTCCGCGGAGGCCAGCTGGAGCGTGAAGCTGTAGCCGAAGAGGAAGGAGAAGAGCAGGTAGAACTTGGTCTCGAGGAAGACCAGGGTGAGCAGGCGGACGGCGGTGTCGGTCGCGGAGCGGAAGGCCGGTTCGTCCACACCGGTGCCCTGGTAGGCCGAGGCCATGAAGGTGATGTTGACCAGGAGGATGCCCCAGAGGGCGAAGCCGCGCAGGGCGTCGATGTGGGAGAGGCGCCGGGGTGCGGCCGCCCCCGCCGGTAACCCGGCCGTCGGTCCTGCGGTGGGTCCTTGCGTGGGTCGGGTGGTCATCGGTTCGCCCCTTCGGCGTCGACGGAACAGAAACTATCGATCTGAAAACGCTCGTTTCTGATTCGACCGTACTATGCTCATCCGCAGAGCGCGAGGAGCAATCGTGGACAGAGCCATGACGGACGGTCCGGCCGGGGCGGAGCCCGCATCTGCCCAGCCCGGGATCGGGACCCGGACCCTGGTGTTCGGCCTGGTCCGCGAGGACGGCTCGGTCGACTGCGGCGGGCTGTACGCCGTCGCCGGGGCACTCGGCATGACGGACCAGCAGGTCAGGCTGTGCGTCAAACGGCTGGTCGCCGAGGGCCGGTTCACCCAGGAGGGCCGCGGCCGCAAGGCCCGGCTGCACGCCACCGCGGACCCCACCGGCTCCATCGCGCCGGACGCGGAGTACGTACGCCACGCCTACCGCCAGGACCGCGGCCTCGCCCCCTGGGACGGGACCTGGCACCTGTTCGCCTTCGCCATCCCCGAGACCGCCCGGCAGGCCCGCGACGCCCTGCGCGACGCCCTGCTCCACCTCGGCGCGGCGCCCCTGCAGGGCGGGCTCTACGTCAGCGCCAACGCGATCGGCGACATCGTCGAGGCGCACGCCCGGCACCTCGGCGTCCTGCCCTCGCTCACCCGGCTGACCAGCCGGGACCTACGGGTCGGCGAGGAGAGCGAACCGGCCCGGCTGGCCGCCCTGCTCTGGCCTCTCCGGCAGATCGCCGAGCGCCACGAGGCACTCGCCGCGCTCGCCGCGGCCCGCCTCGACAGACTGGCCGGCCCGGACCTGCCCACCGGGACCGAGCGGCTGACGTACGCCGTCGAGCTGGCCTCGGCCTTCACCACCGCCATGGAACCCGACCCGCTGCTGCCCCCCGAGCTGCTCCCGCAGCCCTGGCCCGGCGCCCGTGCCCGCGCCGAGGCGGCACGCTGCTGGGAGGCCCTGGCCGCGGCGGACGACGACGAAGGCCCCGACCGGCTGCGCCTGTTCCGCCTCTACGACCTCGGCTGACCGCCGCCCGCTCCGGTGATCCGCCGTGCGCGCTCGATCCGCCGGCGGGCCTCCCCCAGCAGTTCCGACGCGTCGGGCGCGGCCGCGTCGGCGCCGGGCGGCATCCGGTCGGCCAGGGCCGCGCCCAGCGCCTCGGCGAGCTCCAGGATGTCGGCGAGTGCGCTCTTGGTGGTGCGCAGCCTGGCGACCTGGGCGCCCAGTTGGCGGCGTGCGGCGATCAGGCCCTCGTACTCGCGCTCCGTCACGGCGACCATCGGACGACCGTCGACCTGCACGGCGCGCGGAACCGGTCCACCGGCCACGACTCCCTCCCGGCCGAGACCGTCGCCGGGATGTCGAAGCCGGTCGCGATGAAGGCCAAGGAGGCCGTGGACCGGGCCTTCGAGACCACCCTCACCAAGGGCGTCCGCTTCGAACGGCGGCTGTTCCAGGCCGTGTTCGCGACCGCTGACCAGAAGGAGGGCATGACCGCCTTCGTGGACAAGCGCCCGGCGCACTTCACCCGCGGCTGAGGTCCGGGGCCGGTGCCGGGTGCCGGGTGCCGGTGTGAACGGGTGCAGGGCCCTCCCCGGCGGGGAGGGCCCCGCACCCCACCGGATCAGGCGCCCCAGCACAGGGCGATGGTGTCGCCCACGTTGATCACCTTGTCGCGGGCGGCACCCGCGAAGGCGGAGCCGTCGACGCTGACCTTCCAGGTGTTCGAGCCGCTGTTGGCCTTGCCGTTGACGGCGGTGACGGTGCCGGTTCCCGAGGAGGGGGTCACGCTCGTGACGCAGCCGGCCGGGGTGGCCCCGCCGGCCGCCGCGTTCAGGACGTCGCCGAGCGTGGTCGTCGTACCGGTCGGGGTGAAGGCGACGGAGCAGACCTTCAGGCCGCCGGCGCCGTCGTCGACGGTGAGGGCCAGCTTGGTGGCGGTGCCGGCGGTGAAGGATCCCGCGGAGACCCACTTCGGGGCGCCCGGGGTGACCGGGACGGGCGGGGCCGCCGTGAACCCGCCGCCGGCCACGGCGCGCAGGGCGTCGATGGAGGCGTACGCGGTCGGGGTGGTGTCGGCCGGCTTGTACTTGAAGCCGCCCGCCGGGTTGAACTGGTTGGCGATCAGGAAGTCGACCGGGGTCTTGCCGGAGGGGGTCAGGAAGTCGCCGGTCTGCGGGTTGATGCCGCAGGCGTTGAGCCCGGCGACGCCCCAGCCGTTGGAGCTGGTGTTGACGCCGTAGAGGGAGTTGAAGGCGCCGGTGGTGGCGAGCCTGCCCTTGAGGAAGTTCTTGCCCTGGACCACGTCGGCATCGGTGTTGGGGACGCCCGAGACGCAGAGGGCGGCCATCGCCGCGCCGGTCATGTCGACGTCGCCCTGGGCGGCCAGCGCGGTGGGGTTGCCCTCGGCCTTGCTGAAGGCCCAGCCCCCGTCGTTGTGCTGGTTGGCCCGGATCCGGGCGACCATCGCGTCGGTCAGCGCCTGCGGGATCCGCGTGCCGCCGGCCTGCGTCTTGGCGCCGCCGAGCGAAAGAGCCGCGAAGACGGTGCCGTTGAGGTTGCCGGACGGGCCGAAGTAGCCCGCCTCGGCGGTCTGCCAGTACGAGTAGACGTTGGCTATGAGGTTCCTCGAGTCCGAGACGCGCGCCGGGTCGATGCCCGCCGCGTACGCGTTCAGCGTGCCGCGCTCGTAGTCGGTGACCACCGGGGTGGCGGACGGCCGGCCGGACGTCGAGAGCAGGTTGCGGTAGACGGACCGGGCGTTCTTCGTCGTGTCACCGCCCGGGGCCACGTCGACGACGGCCGTACCGGCCGCGGCGAAGGCGCTGAACGCCCACTCGTTGGACAGCCCGGCACCGGCGTACGAACCGTCAGCCGCCTGAAGGGACTTCAGGTAGGCGACGCCGTTGGTCTTGGACGTGGCGATCTGCGCGGGCGTCGAGGTCGCGGACGCGGGCAGCGCGGTGAGCGCGAAGGCGCCGAGCGCCGCGGGCACGGCGAGCGCGAGGCGGCGGGAGGTACGAGGACGGGACATGGCCTGCTCCTGGAATCGGCGGACGCCGGCCGGGCCTTGGCGCCGCCGGGCCTGTTCGGACGCGGGCGGGCATGGCTGAGGCCGCCGTCCGGAACGCGTGGTACGGCTTCTCTGTGTGCGTTGCCGTACGGGCATTCGGGCTCGGGAACGGCCCCAGCCGTCCCACACCGCTGCGATCCGCAGAAGCTCTCCGCCGCGGAGGCCCGGCAGCTGGTCGGCCTGGTCCCCCAGACCCCCACCGACCTCCTCTACCTCGAATCGGTCACGCAGGAACTCGACCGGGCGGACGTGGAGTCGGGGGTCGCCCCGGACGGGATACGGGCCCGCGCCATCCTGGACCGGCTGGCGCCCGGCATCCCCGGGACCACGCACCCCCGCGACCTGTCCGAGGGGCAGAAGCTCGCCCTGGTCCTCGCGATCCAGCTGACCGCGGCGCCCCGGGTCCTGCTGCTGGACGATCCCACCCGCGGGCTGGACTACCGCGCCAAGAGCGAGCTGATCCGCATCGTCGACGACCTGGCCGCGGAGGGGCGCGCCATCGTGATCTCCACCCACGACGTGGAGTTCGTCGCCCGGGCAGCCGACCGCGTGGTGGTCATGGCCGAGGGGGACGTCGTCGCCGACGGCCCCACCACCGAGGTCATCGTCGCCTCCCCCGTCTTCGCCCCCCAGACCGCGAAGATCCTGGCCCCGCTGCCGTTCCTGACCGTGGACCAGCTGGCCCGCGTACTGCCCGCCGACGGAACGGACCCGCACGCGTGAGCACCTACACCGCGGCCATCCGCATCCGCGCCCGCGCCGGGATCGTCATCGCGATGGCGGCCTTCCTCGGAGTCGTCGCGTTCTTCTGGCCGTTCCTCGTCGCGCCGGGGAAGTTCGGCTCGAACTACGCCCCGCCGCTGATCTTCGGCGTGCTGCTCGTCATCGTGCTCTGCGTGGTGATCTCCGAGATCGCCGAGGGCGGGATCAACTCCAAGGCCCTGGCCATGCTGGGGGTGCTGTCCGCCGTCAACGCGGCGATCCGCCCGCTCGGCGCGGGCACCGCCGGGATCGAGACGGTCTTCTTCATCCTGGTCCTGGCCGGGCGGGTCTACGGCCCGGGGTTCGGCTTCACCCTCGGCTGCACCTCGCTGTTCGCCTCCGCGCTCATCACGGGCGGCGTCGGGCCGTGGATGCCCTACCAGATGTTCGGCTGCGCCTTCGTCGGCATGCTCGCCGGGTTCCTCCCGAGGGCGACCGGCCGCCGCGAGGTCGCGATGCTGGCCGCCTACGGCTCGCTCTCCGGCTACCTCTTCGGCTTCCTGCTCAACCTGTCCTTCTGGCCGTTCTCCCTGGACCCGAACAGTTCCATCGCCTACCTGCCCGGTCTGCCCTTCAGCGAGCAGTTCCAGCGCTACCTCGCCTTCGACCTGGCCACCTCGCTGGGCTGGGACACGGGCCGGGCGGTCACCAACCTGATCTGCATCACGCTGGCCGGACCGGCCGTCCTCACCGTCTTCGGGCGGGCGGCCCGCAAGGCCCGCTTCCAGGCACCGGTCCGCTTCGCCCCGGAGCAGCCGGGCTGAGGCGGCCCCGCCGATGGGGCGGACCGGCTACTGCCAGTCGTCCCACGGCGGGTCCATCTCGTCCAGGTCGAAGGGCGGCTCCTCGTCGTCCGGGGCCGCCGCCGCGGGCGCCGGTGACGGCGCCGGGACGGACTCCGCCGCGGGCGCGCCCGCCGGCTCCGGGACCGCGGCGTGGGCCTCGGCAAGGGTGTCGAGGACGCCCTCGCCGTACTTGGCGAGCTTGGCCTCACCCACTCCGCCGATCGTGCCCAGCTCCTCCACGGTGCCGGGCAGCCGCGTCGCGACCTCCCGCAGCGTCGCGTCGTGGAAGACCACGTAGGCGGGCACGCCCTGCTCGCGCGCGGTCGCGGCCCTCCAGGCGCGCAGCGCCTCGAAGACCGGTACGGCCGCCGCCGGCAGGTCGGCCGGGACGCGCGAGCCCTTGCCCTTGCCCGACGCGGAGTCCTTGCGGGCCGGGGCGGCGACCGCCTTCTCCTTCCGCATCGAGACGCTGCGGCGTCCTCCCAGCACCTCGCCGCTGTCGTCGGTCAGCACCAGCGTCCCGTAGTCGCCCTCCACCGCCAGCAGCCGCAGCGCGAGCAGCTGGCGCACGACGCTCCGCCACTCCGCGGTGCCCAGGTCCGCACCGACGCCGAACACCGACAGGGCGTCGTGGTCGAACTGGATGACCTTCGCGGTCTTCTTGCCCTGCAGGATGTCGATGATCTGGCCGGCACCGAACTTCTGGCGTCGTTCCTTCGCCAGCCGCCACACCGTGGACAGCAGCTTCTGCGCGGCCACCGTCCCGTCCCAGGACTCGGCCGGCGTCAGGCACGTGTCGCAGTTGCCGCACGGCTCGCCGGACTGCCCGAAGTACTCCAGCAGCCGGGTCCGGCGGCAGTCGACCGTCTCGCACAGCGCGAGCATCGCGTCCAGGTGCATGCCCAGCGAGCGGCGGTGCGCGTCGTCGCCCTCGGAGCCGTCGATGAGCTTGCGCTGCTGCACCACGTCCTGAAGGCCGTACGCCAGCCATGCCGTGGCCGGTTCGCCGTCGCGCCCGGCGCGGCCGGTCTCCTGGTAGTAGCCCTCGACCGACTTGGGCAGGTCCATGTGCGCGACGAAACGCACGTCCGGCTTGTCGATGCCCATGCCGAAGGCGATCGTGGCCACCACCACGACCCCGTCCTCCCGCAGGAAGCGCGCCTGGTTCGCGGCGCGGGTGCGGGCGTCCATGCCGGCGTGGTACGCCACGGCGTCGATGCCGTTCTCCACCAGGGAGGCCGCGGTCTTCTCCACCGAGGCCCGCGAGAGGCAGTAGACGACTCCCGCGTCGCCCTCGTGCTCGGTGCGGATCAGCTCCAGCAGCTGCTTGAGCGGGTTGTTCTTCCCGACGATGCGGTACTGGATGTTCGGCCGGTCGAAGCTGGCGACGAAGTGCCGGGCGTCCTCCAGGCCGAGCCGCGCCACGATCTCGGCGTGGGTGGCCTCGGTGGCCGTGGCGGTCAGCGCGATCCGCGGTACCTTCGGCCACCGCTCGTGCAGCATCGACAGCGCCAGGTAGTCCGGCCGGAAGTCGTGGCCCCACTGGGCGACGCAGTGCGCCTCGTCGATCGCGAAGAGCGACACCCTGCCCCGGTCGAGCAGCCGCTGCGTGCCCTCGCCGCGCAGCCGCTCGGGGGCCAGGTAGAGCAGGTCCAGCTCGTCCGCGAGGAAGGCCTGCTCGACGGCCTGCCGTTCGTACGGGTCCTGCGTGGAGTTGAGGAATCCGGCCCGGACCCCGAGGGCGGTGAGCGCGTTCACCTGGTCCTGCATCAGCGCGATCAGCGGGGAGATCACGACGCCGGTGCCTTCTCTGACGAGCGCCGGGATCTGGTAGCACAGCGACTTGCCGCCGCCGGTCGGCATCAGCACGAGGGCGTCACCGCCACCGACGACCTGCTCGATGATCTCCTGCTGCTCACCGCGGAAGGAGCTGTAACCGAAGACGCGGTGCAGTACCTGCAGCGCGTCGGTGGTCTCGGGGGACGCGTCCGGAAGGGCCATCCACGAAGCCTAACGGCTCCCGCCGACAGCCCCGGTCCGTCGGCCGGGGCCTGTGGACGAGCGCCTGTCAAGTGACGAACAGCCGGGGCTACGACCCCGTCCCCGCGCCCGGCACGGTGGAAGCCGATCGTCCCGCGCCACGCCGGGACGGACCCGCCACCCGGAAGGGAGTGCCCCGATGGACCGTCGCGCAGGGGTCTTCGTGACCCGTCGCCCCCGGCTCGTCCTCCTGGCCGCGCTCGCGTTCCTCGTGCTGTCCGTCGTGTTCGGCCTGGAGGCGACCGGCCGGCTCAAGAGCCAGGGGTACGACGATCCGCGCTCCGAGTCCAGCCGCGCCGCCCAGCTGGCGGCCGAGCACCTGGGGGCGGCGCCCAACCTGGTCCTCGTCGCTCAGGCCCGCGGCGGATCCGTCGACGACCCGGCGGCCCGGAGCGAGGGCGAGGCACTGACCAGGCGCCTGACCGCCCGGGCCGGGGTGAGCGCCGTGAGCTCGTACTGGACCGGCCGCGCGGCGGAGCTGCGCAGCCGGGACGGCGGGGCGGCCATGCTGCTCGCGCACGTCGACGGGGAGGGGGAACGGCTCTCGGAACGGATCAGGCAGCTGCGCGAGGAGCTGACCACCCCGGCCGACGCCGGCTCCCAGGCGCCCCTGACGGTGCGGGTGGGCGGGTCGGCGCTCGTCGACGCCGAGCTCCAGGACATCGCCGAGTCCGACCTGAAGCGGGCCGAGGCCGTCGTCCTGCCCGGAACCCTGATCCTGCTGGTCCTGGTCTTCGGCAGTGTGGTGGCCGCCGCGCTGCCCCTGCTGATCGGTGTGCTGTCCATCGCCGGGACACTGCTGGTGCTGAGCGTTCTCGGCGCCGTCACGGACGTGTCCGTGTTCGCACTGAACCTCACCACGGCGCTCGGCCTCGGGCTGGGCATCGACTACGGGCTGCTGGTCGTCTCGCGGTTCCGCGAAGAGCTCGCCGCCGGATACCGGCCGCGCAACGCGGCGATCCGGACCGTCCGCACGGCCGGCCACACCATCGGCTTCAGTGCCGCCACGGTCTCGGCCGCGCTCGCGACGCTGCTGGTGTTCCCGCCGTACTTCCTGCGCTCCTTCGCCTATGCGGGCATCGCCGTGGTGGCCATCGCCGCGGTCAGCGCCGTGACCGTGCTGCCCGCCCTGCTCACACTGCTGGGCCCCCGGGTGAACGCCTGGGCCGTGCCGTGGCGCCGCCGGGCCCGCGACGGCTCGGGGTCCCGCTTCTGGGAGGGGCTGGCGCGGATCGTCGTACGCCGCCCGCTGATCGCGGCGCTGCCGGTGGTAGGCCTGCTGGTGGTGCTCGCCGCGCCGTTCGCCCACGCCGGTTTCGCCACGCCCGACGACCGGGCGCTGCCGGTGAGCGCGTCCAGCCGGCAGACCGGGGACCTGGTGCGCGCCGAGTTCGACATGACGGGCTCCAGCGCCCTCACGGTCCTGATGACGGGCGAGGCCTCCCCGTCGGCTCGGGAGGAGTACGCCCGCCGGCTGTCCGCGCTCCCGCACGTCGCACAGGTCTCGCCGGTCACCGCGCCGGCCGGCGGCGGCCCCGCCCGGCTCTCCGTGGTGCCGCGGGCCGACCCCCAGTCGAGCGCCGCGCAGCGGCTGGTGCGCGATATCCGCGGGACTCCCGCCCCCGAGGGCACCGAGGTGCTGGTCGGCGGGCCCAGTGCGGTGCTGGTCGACGCGAAGGCGACGGTCGGCGACCGGCTTCCGCTGGCCCTGTCCGTGATCACCGTCACCACGTTCCTGCTGCTCCTCGGCTTCACGCGCAGTCTGCTGCTGCCGCTGAAGGCCATCGTGCTGAACGCGCTGAGCCTCGCGGCCGTCCTCGGCGCGATGGTCTGGATCTTCCAGTCGGGCCATCTGAGCCACCTGCTCGACTTCACGCCCGGACCGCTCAGCACGACCATGCCGGTGCTGCTGTTCTGCATCGTCTTCGGGCTGTCGGTGGACTACGAGGTGTTCGTCCTCGCACGCATCAAGGAGGCGCACGACGCCGGGCAGGACAACGCCTCCTCGATCGTCTCGGGCATCGCCCACACGGGCGGGATCGTCACGACCGCCGGCGCCCTGCTCGCGTTCACCCTGCTGAGCTTCGGCACCTCCCAGGTCTCCCTGCTGCAGTTCTTCGGGATCGGGGCGGGCCTCGGCGTGCTCCTCGACGCCACGCTCGTGCGGGGCGTCCTCGTACCCGCGCTCATGCGCCTGGCCGGTGACCTGAACTGGTGGGCGCCGCGGCTGCTGCGGCCCAAGGAGCCCCTCGCGCCCCGTCCTCCCCCCGGCGTCCAGGGGAGGTGTCCCCCGGCCCGAGGCCGGACCCCGGTCCACACGCCCCTCTGCGCGCACGTCCCGCCGCGCCGCTGCGCCCCCGCGCGCCGCTGACCGCCGGCAGCCCGCTCGCCCCCACCCCTGGAATCCCCGCCCTCCCCGCCCTGCCCGCCCCGCCCGTCCCGCCCGTCCCGCCCGTCCGTCCGTCCGTCCGACAAGGAAGAACCGTCATGTCTGACATCGCCATCACCGGACTCGGCTGCCGGTTCCCCGGAGCCCCCGACATCCGCGCCTACTGGGAGCTCCTGCTGAGCGGGGAGCGGCAGTTCGCCTCCGTGCCGAAGGAGCGCTGGAACCACGAGACCTTCCACGAGCCCGGCAACCGGTCGGCGCCCAACGCCGCCTACACCGATCAGGTCGCCTTCCTGGAGGACGTGGACCGCTTCGACGCCCTGCACTACGGGGTGCCACCCGCGCGCGCCCGGGCCATGGACCCGCAGCACCGGCTGATGCTCGACGTGGCCCGCGAGGCCCTCGACGACGCCGGGATGGGCCGCGGGGACTTCGACCGGGAGAACACCGGGGTGTTCCTCGGGCTGTCGGTGTCCGAGTACAAGGACCTGATGTCGGCCCCGATCCGGGCCATCAGCCTGGCCGAGGAGTCCCTCGCCGAGGACGACCGCGGCGGCCGCGAGGCCATCCGGGAGCAGGCGGGCCGGCTCGGCACGATCCAGAGCTTCACGCTTCCGGGCAGCCTGCTCAACATGGCGTCCGGCACCATCAGCCGGCAGTTCGACCTCGGCGGCCCCAGCTTCGCCGTGGACGCCGCCTGCTCCGGCTCGCTGGTCGCCCTGGACCAGGCGATGGCCCACGTACGCCAGGGCACCTGCCGGATCGCCGTCGTCGGCGGGGTGTACCTCAACCTCACCCCCGACAGCCTGGTCGGCTTCTCCCGGCTCCGCGCGCTGTCCGCCGCGGGGGTGTGCCGGCCGTTCGACGAGCAGGCCGACGGGTTCGTCCTCGGCGAAGGCGCCGGGGCCGTCGTCATACGGCCGCTGGCCGACGCGCTCGCCGCCGGGGACCGGATCTACGCGGTGATCAAGGGCATCGGCTCGGCCAACGACGGGGCCTCCCCCGGGCCGCTGGTGCCCACCTCCGAAGGGCAGCTGCGTGCCATGCGCCGGGCCTACGACGACGCGCGGGTCGCCCCCTCCTCGGTGGGCTTCATCGAGGCCCACGGCACCGGCACCGCGGTCGGCGACCGCGCCGAGGTCGAGGCGCTGCGCCGGCTGCGCACCGAGTACCCCGACGACGACCCCGCCCTGTGCTACCTCGCCTCGGGCAAGGCCCTGATCGGGCACGCGCTGTCCGCGGCGGGCATCGCCGGGCTGATCAAGACCGCCCTGGTCGTGCACCACGGGACGATCGTCCCGCAGCCGCTGACCACCCCCCACCCGGACCTGGGCATCTCCGCCGCGGGCCTGCGCATCGCCGACAGCGCCCGGCCCTGGCCGGGCGCGGGCACCCCGCGGCGCGCCGCCGTCAGCTCGTTCGGATTCGGCGGCACGAACGTGCACGTGGTGCTGGAGGAGCAGCCCTCCCCGGCCCTGCGCCGCCTCCCGGTCCGCACCGAAGCCTCCGATCCCCACCTCCTGCTGCTGTCGGCCGGCAGCCGTGAGCTGCTGGACCGGCACATCGGCGAGCTGCTCGACACCCTGGACCGCTCCCCGCGCGTCCCGCTCGCGGCGGTGGCGCACACCCTGGGCGGGCGCGGGCCGCTGACGGCCCGGCTCGCGATCGTGGCCCGCGGTACGGAGGAGTTCACCGAGCGGCTGCGGCGCGCCCGCCGGCAGCTCGCCGACGGGGCCGGCCGCGACCCGGGCGACGGCACCGGGGGCGACCTCGGCGAGGGCGCCTTCGCCGCCGACGCCCCGCTGCCGGCCGAGCGGCGCCGCATCGCCTTCCTCTTCCCCGGCCAGGGCAGTCAGCGGCCGGGCATGATGCGGGACCTGTACGAGCGCTTCGCCGGCTTCCGCTCGACCGTCGACGCCCTCGGCGCCGTGGCCCGGCGGGACGGCGGCTTCGACCTCGCCGACCTGCTGTACGGCGACGGCCGGGGCGACCCCGAGGAGCTCGGTCACCGGCTCGCCGCCACCGAGGTGTGCCAGCCGCTGCTCGGCACCGTGCAGCTCGCGGCCACCCGCCTCCTCGCCGACTGCGGCGTCAGCCCCGACCTCGTCCTCGGCCACAGCGTCGGCGAGTTCGCGGCGGCCGCGGCGGCCGGGGCCCTCACCGACGCGGGCGCCGTCCGGCTCCTGGTCCACCGGGGGGCGGCCCTCCGGGACGCCGGGCACGGCCTCGGGGGCGGAATGCTCGCCGTGCAGAGCGACGAGGAGACCTGCCGCCGGCTCCTGCACGGCATCGACGGCGTGTGGCCCGCCTGCTTCAACCAGCGGCGCCAGGTCGTGGTCAGCGGTACCCAGGCCGGGCTCGCGGCGATGCGGCGGGCCTGCGCCGACGCGGGGATCGCCACCGCGGCGCTCGACGTGTCCCACCCCTTCCACTCGCCGCTGATGGCCCGCGCCGACGAGACGATGCGCGCGGACCTCGCCGGCCGACCGATCGGCAGTCCCGTCCTGCCGTTCGTGTCGTCGGTGGACGCGGCGGTCTGCGCCGACCCCGGCCGGCTGCGCGAGCTGTGGGCCGGGCACGCGTCCGCGCCGGTCCGGTTCGGCGAGGCAGTCGCCGCCGCCTACGAGCAGGGGGCCCGCGTGTTCGTCCAGGTGAGCGGCGGCAGCTCGCTCCTCACCTCGGTCCGGCGCGACCTGGCGGGCCACGGCGACGCGCACGTCGTCCCGGCCTCGGGCGCGGCCCCCGACCACGGACGCGGCTTCGTGCTGGCCCTCGCCCGGCTCGCCGTCCTGGGCGCCCCGGTCGACCCGCGGGCCCTGGTACCCCGGGAGGAGCGCCTGCTGCTGGACCTTCCGGTGGCACGGCTCGACGGCCAGTCCTACTGGGTGTCCGCCCCGGGGCCCGCGCGGCAGGACACCCCTGCCGCCCCGGTCCCGGCCGCCGCCCCGGTCCCGGCCGCCCCGGCCGCCGTGGTCGTCACGCCGCCCCCGGCCGCCGCGGTCGTCACCCCGCCCCCTGTCGCCGCGCCCGCCCCGGCGCCCGCCGCCCCCGTGGCGACGGCGCCCGAGCCGTCCCCGGCCGGGGACCTCGGCGAGGTCACCGCCGCGGTGCTCGGGCACGTGGCCCGGATCAGCGCGTTCCCGGTGGACCGGCTGCGCGGGGACCAGCTCCTGATCGACGAGCTCGGCTTCGACTCGCTGATGCTGACCGACCTGTTCACCTCGCTCAAGCGGCAGTGGCCGTGGTGGACGTTCGACGACACGACCGCCGACCGGCCGACGCCCGCCAGGATCGCCGCGCTGATCGCGGGCGTCGCACCGGGCACCGCACCGGAGCCCGCACCGGAGCGCGCCCCGGCCTCCGAACCGGAACCGGCAGCCGTCCCCGTACAGCGCGCCGACCACCACGCCGGCGAGGCGCCCGAGCCGGCTCCCCCAGCCGCGGCTCCGCTGCCCGAGGAGCACACCCGGATCGAGTGCTTCCCGGAGGTCACCGCGCACGGCGAGCGCATCGCCTCGCTCACCGGCCTGGGGCTGCCGAACCCGTACTTCCTCGTCCACGAGGGCGGTATGACGGACACGACCGTCGTCGACGGCCGGGAGCTCCTCTCCTTCTCCAGCTACAACTACCTGGGCATGGCCACGCACCCCCGCGTGAACGAGGCGGCCAAGGAGGCGATCGAGCGCTACGGCACGTCGGTGTCGGCCAGCCGGCTGCTGTCCGGCAGCCGTCCGCTCCACCTGGAGCTCGACGCCGAACTCGCCGCTCTGCTCGGCTGCGAGGCCGCGGTCACCCTCGCCAACGGCCACGCCACCAACGTGACCGTGATCGGCCACCTCGTCGGGCCCGGGGACCTGGTCGTCCACGACTCCCTGGCCCACGACAGCATCCTGCAGGGGTGCAAGCTCTCCGGCGCGACCCGGCGGCCGTTCCCGCACAACGACGCGGCCGCCCTCGACGCCGTGCTCACGCAGGTCCGCCACCAGTACCGGCGGGTGCTCGTCGTCGTCGAGGGCGTGTACAGCATGGACGGCGACATCGCCGACCTGCCCGCCCTCGTCGAGGTCAAGGACCGGCACGGCGCACTGCTGATGATCGACGAGGCGCACAGCATCGGGACGATCGGTGCGACGGGGCGCGGCATCGGCGAGTACTTCGGCATCGAACGCACCTCGGTGGAACTGTGGTCGGGCACCCTCTCCAAGGCCATGGCGAGCTGCGGCGGCTACGTGGCCGGCAGCCGCGCGGTGGTCGAGTACCTGCGCTACACCGTCCCCGGTTTCATCTTCAGCGCCGGCATGACCCCGGCCGACACCGCCGCCTCCCTGACGGCCCTGCGCGTGCTGCGGGCCGAGCCGGAGCGCGTCGCGCGTCTCGCGGAGAACGCCGCGCTGTTCGTCCGTCTCGCGCGCGACGCGGGCATCGACATCGGTGACAGCCACGACACGGCGATCGTCCCGTGCATCGTCGGGGACTCGCTGAAGACCCTGCGGCTGGCCGAGGCCCTCTTCGCCCACGGCATCAGCGTCAATCCGATCCTCTACCCGGCCGTGCGCGAGGAGATGGCCCGGCTGCGCTTCTTCGTCACCCGTGACCACACGCCCGGCCAGATCCGGCAGGCCGTGACCGCGCTGGAGGGCGAGCTGCGGCGCCTGGACCCCGTCCCCGCCGCGGCATGACCCCCGGCACGGACACCCGGCCCGGCGTCTTCCGGCCGATCACGCCGGGCCACCCGCACCGGTGGGGCGGAGCCCTCCTCGCCGTGGCCCGGCGCGGCGACCTCGACCGGGCGCCGGCCCTGTCGGCCCTGTCGGCCCTGTCGGCTCTGTCGGCCGCCGAACGACGCGTGGCCGACGTGCTGCCGGCCCGGCGACGGGCCGAGTGGGCGGCCGGCCGGCTGCTCGCCAAGCGCCTGGCCGGCGAGCTGCTCGCCGTACCGGAGGACGGCGTGGAGGTCCTGCCGCGCGCCGACGGCAGCCCGTACGTCCTGGTGGGCGGCAGCCCGGTGGCCGGTGTGCACCTCTCCCTCAGCCACACCCCCGGGCACGTCGCGGCGGCCCTCGCGCCGGAACCGGTCGGAGTGGACCTGTGCGAGACCTCCTCGGCCGACGCGGTGCGCCGGGTCGCGGACCACGTCCTGTCCCCCCGGGAGCTGGCCCTGACCGGCACGGACCGGCCCGAGGCCCTGGCGGGCGCGTGGGCGCTGAAGGAAGCAGCGGTCAAGGCGGACCGGCGCGGCGTCTTCGGCGCCGCTCCGCGCCGCGTCGCGATCCTGGGCCTGTGTCCGCCCGTACTCGGCGGACGGCGCCGCGCGATGGTGTGGCAGGCGGGCGGCGCTGTCCTCGCCCTCGTCCTCGCACCCGGGGCGGGGCGGCCGTGACGGCACTGCGCTGGTGCTCCTCGCCCGGCCGGATCATGCTTGTCAGTGGAGCCCCTGGCCGTGCAGGTTGCCGCGGATCAGCGGCAGAGGAATAGCGAGGGTGAGATGACCGACGCCTCCCATGAGCCGGCATACACCGCCACGGCCACCCTCAGCGAGCAGGGCGTCGTGACCGAGTGGAGCGAGGAGGCCGGTCGGCTGCTGGGCTACGCGGCCTCCGAGGTGGTGGGCCTGCCCGCCGCCCGGCTGCTCGCCGACGGCACTGGTGACGCGGCGTGGCGGATGCCGCCCGGACAGGAGCGGTGGAGCGGCACGGTGGCGCTGCGGCACCGGGACGGCCGGCGGCTGGAAACGGGGCTGCTGGCGCACCGCTGGACGTCCACCGGCGGGACGGCGAAGTGGTTCGTGGTGTCCGCGGTGCCGGGCGCGGCCCGCGCGTCCTGGGGCGACCGGCTCGAGGAGTCGGCGTTCACCCAGTCCCCCTGCTACCTGGCCGTCTTCGACACGGACCTGCGGCTGGTGCGGGCCAATGCGGGCATGGTGCGCACGCTGTCGCTGAGCGAGGCCGAGATGCGGGGGCTGCGGCTGCCGGAGATCGCGCCGGATCCGGTGAGCGACGAGACCGAGCGCAGGATGCGCGTGGTGCTGGAGACCGGTGAGCCGCAGCAGGTACACGCCTTCGTCCGGCCCGCGGGGGCGAGTACCGAGCACGGCTGGGCGACCTCGCTGGCGCCCCTGCGGGACCGGGACGGGCTGGTGCACGGGGTGTTCCTGGCCGCGCACGACCGGACCGGGATCGAGGGCGAGCGGCAGCTGATGCTGCTGCCGGACGACGGCGGCGCCCGCATCGGCACGACGATGGACAGCACCCGCACCGCACAGGAGCTGACCGAGGCCGCCGTGCCCCGGTTCGCGGACTTCGCGGTCGTCGACCTGCTGGAGCCCCCCGCGCGCGGCGAGGAGCCCGCCGACGGCCCGGTGGCGGGGCCGGTCACGGTGTCCCGTACCGCAGTGCGGTCGGTCCTCGAGGGAGCTCCCGAGTCGCCGGTCTCGGTCGGCCGCACGACCGTCTACCCCCCGCTGTCACCCCCGGTGGAGTGCCTGGCGGCGGGCCGTGGCGCGGTGTACGCGACGGCCGACCCGGCGGTCGCCCGGTGGGCCGCCGGGGATCCCGGGGCCGCCTGGATCGGCGAGTCGGGGACGCACTCGATGATGGTGGTGCCGCTGCGGGCCGGGGGCACCGCGGTCGGCGTCGCGCTGTTCGGCCGGCACCGGCGCCAGGAGCCGTTCCAGCCGGAGGACCTGTGGCTGGCGCAGGAGCTCGCGGGCCGGGCGGCCGTCAGCGTGCACAAGGCGCGCCGGTTCAACCGGGAGCACACCAGCACGATGACCCTGCAGCGCAGCCTGCTGCCGCAGACGCTGCCCGAGCACGCGGCGCTCGAGACCGCCTCCCGCTACCTGCCCGCCGGCACCGACGCGGGCGTGGGCGGCGACTGGTTCGACGTGATCCCGCTGTCGGGCGCCCGGGTGGCGCTGGTCGTGGGCGATGTCGTCGGCCACGGCATGCGGGCCGCCGCCACCATGGGCCGGCTGCGCACGGCGGTACGCACGCTGGCCGATGTCGACCTGCCGCCCGACGAGCTCCTCACCCACCTCGACGACCTGATCATCCACCTGGCCGCCGACGAGGCCGACCGGGACGCGGCCGGGGAGGCCGCCGGGGGCATCGGAACCACCTGCCTGTACGTGGTCTACGACCCGGTCACCCGGCACTGCACCGTCGCCCGGGCCGGCCACCCGCCGCCCGTGGTGGTCTCCCCCGAGGGCTCGGTGTACCTCCTCGACGTGCCCGCCGGTCCGCCGCTGGGCCTGGGCGGGCTGCCGTTCGAGCCCGTCGACGTCGAGCTTCCCGAGGGCAGCGTCATCGCCCTGTACACCGACGGTCTGCTGCAGGCGCGCGAGCACGACATCGACGAGGCCCTGGACGGGATGTTCGCGGCCCTCGCCCGGCCCTCCGCCAACCTGGACACGATCTGCGACCGCGTGCTGACGGCCATGCTGACCCACCCTCCCGAGGACGACGTCGCGCTGCTCGTGGCCCGTACCCGGGCCCTGCACGCCGACAAGGTGGTCGTCTGGGACCTGCCCTCGGACCCCTCCGTCGTGGCCGGCGCCCGCCGGTACACCACCGAGCAGCTGACGGCCTGGGGGCTGGACGAGGCCGCGTTCGTCGCCGAGCTCGTGGTCAGCGAACTGGTCACGAACGCCATCCGCTACGGCCAGCCGCCGATCCAGCTGCGGCTGATCCACGAGAACAACACCTTGATCTGCGAGGTGTCCGACTCCAGCAACACCGCCCCGCACCTGCGGCGGGCCCGGACCTTCGACGAGGGCGGGCGGGGGCTGCTGCTGGTCGCGCAGCTCGCCCAGCGCTGGGGCACCCGGCACGCCCCCATCGGCAAGACCATCTGGGCCGAGCAGACCCTCGTCGGGTACTAGGTGCGGGTGGCGCGCCGGGTGGCGGAGGGCCTGTGACGCGCCTGTGACAGTCGGCGGACGGCGTCATGAAGTCGCGCGAGGAATCTCTTTATCAGGGACATACAGCGATATTCGCTGACAAGTCCCCTGCTTCCGAGGACGTGAGCAGTGATGACCGAACCGCTCCGCCGGAGGAAATCATGAGCCTCACACTCGTCGCGCCGCAGACCGAAGCCCCCGCACCCGCGCTGGCCCCGCGCGAGCAGGAGGCACTGCGCCACATCGCCGCAGGCTGCACCTATCTGCAGACGGCCCGCAACATGGGGCTCTCCAAGCACACGGTCGACGCCTACCTCCGCCGGATCCGCGCCAAGCTGGGCGCCAACACCACGGCGGAACTGACCCGGCTGGCGATATCGCTGGGGATGTGACCCTCAGGCCGGGCCGCGGAAGACCGGCCCGGCCCAGGCCGGCGGCTCCGGCAACGGCACCTCGTCCCCGGCCTTCCCGGGGGACGGGGTGCCGTCCCGGCGTCCGGCCCCGTTCCCGGTGGCGGCCCGCAGCGCGGCCACGAACTCCAGGCAGGACCCGTAGCGGTCCTCGGGCACCTTCGCCAGGGCCCTTGCCATGACCTCATCGGCGGCACCTGCGACATCCGGCCTCCTCTCCGTCAGGAGAGGGGGCTGGTCGTATTGGTGCGCCCAGAGCAGGGCCGCGGCGTCGTCGCGCTCGAAGGGCGGCCCGCCGGCGAGGGTCTCGAAGACGACGCACGCCAGGCTGTAGAGATCGCACCTGCCGTCCACCGGCCGGCCGGAGATCTGTTCCGGCGCCATGTAGTCGAGCGTGCCGACGAACTCGCCCGTGGTGGTGAACCCGGTGAGCGAGAGCGCCTTCTTCGTGAGGCCGAAGTCCGTCAGGTAGATGTGCTCGGGGTGCTCGCTGTCGGTTCCCGCGGCCACCAGGATGTTGCCGGGCTTGACGTCCCGGTGCACCAGATCGTGCTCGTGGGCCGCGTCGAGTGCGGAGGCCACCTGGGCGGCGATGCGCAGCGCGGTCGCGACGGGGAGGGGGCCCTCCCGGTCCAGCAGGACGCGCAGGTCCAGGCCGGAGACGTAGCGCATGGCGATGTACAGGACGCCGTGGGTCTCGCCGGCTTCGAAGATGGGCACGATGTGCGGGTGGTCGATCGACGCGGCCACCCGTGATTCGTGGGTGAAGCGGCGCCGGAAGGTGTCGTCGCGGGCCCGTTCCGGGGCGATCAGCTTGAGGGCGACCGTACGGCCCAGACGCAGGTCCTTGGCGCAGTAGACGACGGCCATGCCGCCGCGGCCGAGCATGCGCTCCACCCGGTAGCCCGCGATCTGCTTCCCGATCAGGGCGGAGGGCCGGCCCGTGTAGCTGCTCAGGTTCGGTGCCGTCATGCCGACCCCGTCCTCGCTCGTCCGTGACCAGCCGTACCGAGAAGTCTATCGAGTGGCCCACACGCGTGCCCGCCACCCGCCGGAGCGGGTGACGGGCGAGGGGTGGCGGGTGGTCCGCCCGCCACGCGGGGGGTCAGCGGGTCAGCGGGGTCAGCCTTCGCCGCCGTCGCCGCCGTCGCCGCCGCGGCCGCTGGTCTGGCAGCCGACGCCGACGCAGAGCCCGCCGTCGCCGCCGAGACCGCCGAGGCCGCCGTCGCCGCCGGGGGGCGCGGCCCCGCCGTTGCCGCCCTTGCCCCCGTTGACGCTGCCGTTGCACACGCCGACGCAGACTCCGCCCTTGCCGCCGTTCTGGCCGTTGCCGCCCGTCCCGCCGTTGGTGCCGGCGCCGCCGTTGCCGCTGCCTTCGCACAGCCCGGCGCAGACACCGCCCGCGCTGCCGTTGGTGCCGTTGACCGATCCGCTGCACTTGCCGGCGCAGACCTTGTCGCCGACGCGGACGCTGCCGTTGCCCACCTGGACGTCGCCGAACGAGCCGCTGCCGAAGCGGCTCCCGCCGGATCCGTTGTCACCGCCGCCGTACGAGGCGCCGTACTGCTGGACCGGCTGGACCGAGGGCGCCGCCGGAGCCGCCATGGCGGCGGGCGTCATGGCACCGGCGCCGAGCAGGGTCGCCGAGACGACGAGACCGAGACGGAACTTCCAAGAACCTCGCTTGCGCATGGGCTTCTCCCTTGTCTGGACATCGGTTTCGAGAAACGGGCCGGCGATCCGTCCGCCGGCCCGTCGGCCCCCTCGGTCAGGAGAGGCTGTCTCCCATGAGGGCGAACCAGTCGCCGTCCACGTACTGCCGCTTCCAGGTGTCGAGCTGCTCCTCCGGGATGTCGTACTTCTTGGAGATCTTCTCCTTGGTCTCGTCCGAGTCGTCGGCCAGCAGGGTCAGCACGATGCGCACCTTGTCGACCACCGTCAGATCCGACTTCTTCTTGTCGGGCAGGTCGTCGAACCCGAGGAGGCAGCCCACGGTGCCGGGCTTGCCGGGCTCACCCGGCTCACCGGGCTGACCGCCCTTGCCGCCCTCGCCGCCCTTGCCCCCCTTGCCGCCCTCGCCGCCCCCGATGCAGGTGGTGGGCAGGTCGGCCACGACAGTCGTCGTGACGTCTGCCGGGGTGTGGTGCACCGAAGCCTGCGCGGCGACGGCGGTACCGGTGACCAGTGCGAACGTGGTCGCGGCCAGGATGAGCGGACGCTGCCAGGAATTCGTGAACATGGGGTGCTCCATAGCTGTGGTCAAGAGGGGGGTGGAGGAGGGGGGCGGGGTGTGAGGGTGTGCGGGTCGGGGCGGGGTGGAGGCCCGGAGGCCTCCACCCGTGGTGCCGGGAGTGGCTGTCAGAACAGGGCGCCGCCTCCGTTTCCGGCGTCGCCGCCGAGGCCGCCGATCAGGCCGCCGAAGCCGCCGTCACCCGCGTCGCCGCCCGCACCGCCGTCGAAGATGCCGAAGCCGCCGTCGCCGCCGTTGCCGCCGACGCCGCCGATCAGCCGGCCGTCGCCACCGCCGCCGCCCTGGCCGCCTTCTCCGCCCTCGAGGATGCCGAAGCCGCCGTCACCGCCGTCACCGCCGGCGCCACCGATGCGGCCTTCGCCACCACCGCCGCCGCCACCGCCGCCACCGCCGACGAGGAGGCCGTCACCGCCGGCGCCGCCGTCGCCACCCGCACCGCCGGTGCCGTTGACGCTGCCGCCACCGGCGCCGCCGGAGCCGCCGCCGCCTCCGACGAGGCCGCCGCCACCGCCCTTGCCGCCCTTGCCTCCGGCCCCACCGTCCTCCACGAACGAGACGACGTGATGGGGCATCGGGGCCGCCATCGCCGTGGAGGCGGGGAGGAGGACCCCTCCACCGATCACAGCGGCGGAAGCGACCAGGGTGGCGATACGCATCTTGCGGTTCATGATTTTCTCCCAGCTATCCAAAGTGAGTATTCGAATTGCCCGGTAATTCGGGGCGGTGCGGTTGTCTGTTGCCTCATTTCGTTTCCGGTGAGGCCCGCACCACAAGTAAGCCCCGGCGGGCACACCCGGGTCACGTTCCGGAAAGTCGGGGCTTGACATGCCCCTAAAGGTCGGATAAAAGCCCGCCCACACGGCACCACACCGCTCCGACCGGGTACGAAAGACCCCCGGGACATAGGTCCTATAGCGAGCGGTGGCCGCCGGCGGCCACAGTAGTGACCACGGCGAGGGCGAGCGGCACAGGCCACGAGGGAGTGATCATGACTCGGATATCCATAGATCCCGGACGCTTCAGCCAGTTCGGCGAGGCCACCGGAAGCACTTTCTGCCTGGTCACGAACCCCGAATTGATCGATCAGTTCGAGATCGTCGAATCCGCCGCCTACAAGGGCTACCTCACGATCCCGATGGGCACGGGCGACCGTTTCGAGGACATACTCGAAAAGCGGATCCCGGAACCCGCCCACATTCTGGTGGTCTCACCGCACCGTTTCTTCGAGTCCCCCGATCCCGATCTGGTGGGCCAGCGGAAGATCATGGGCATGGCGTGCAACTCGACGCCCACCACCCTCGAGGAGATCCGGCACTTCCTCGGGATCATGGAGCGGACCTCGTCGGCCGACCAGGCGGCGTTCTGCGACACGTTCTTCGAGCTCGCCGAAGAGGCCGACCACCTGGTGTACGCCGACCCCGTGCACGGCACCCGGGCCGTACTCGACCACCTGCGCGACGGCCTGGTGTGGAACCAGCAGGCCGGTCCGCTCGAGTGGGGTGACCAGCAGATCGTGCCGTCCGGCGAGATCAGCGTGCTGCCGGTGGAGATCAGGGAGTTCGACGAGGCCCTGAAACTGCCGCTGGAGGGCGAGATCACGCTGCGCGGCTACCCCATCCTCCACAACGGCACCCCGTCGTTCTCCCGGACCGACCAGGCCCGCATCCACTCCCAGCTCTGGGCGATGCGCGACAACGCCATCAAGGCCAAGGTCGAGGACGGCAGGATCACGCGCCTGGAGGCGCTGGACCCGGGAGCCGCGCCGGCCGTGGCGATGCTGGAGCAGATGTTCGCGGTGGACTCCCGCTACCGGATCGTGTGGGAGATCGGCCACGCGCTGAACACGTCGCTCGACATCCTCCCCGGCAACCACGCCATGAACGAGGTGTACGGCGGCACGGAAGGCTGCCTGCACTACGGCCTCGGTCTCACTCCGTACACCCAATACCACCTGGACATCATTTCGCCCGACACGCGCGTCCTCACGAGCAATGGACTGGCGCTGATCGGCCACCCGGACCACCCCACGGTGGAGAGGGTCGTCGCCGCGGATTAGCGGCTTTCGACCATCCGACCGTTCGGGGTGAATGCAACAGAATCCGATTCAAACAGGAGGTGACTGTCATGAAGAAGATCAAGGTGCAGAAGAACCGTAACTACCTGGGCACGCTCCTGGGCTGAGTACCGACCCGTGGCGGGGCATGTGAATGCCCCGCCACGGGGTTCTCGTCGTCTGATGGTAGGGAGTTCGCCCGTGTCACCGCTGGATCTCACCACCCATGACTTCGGTCAGTTCGGCGAGCCGGTCGAGACGTTCTGTCTGATCACGAGCGAGGACGGCGGCGAGCCCCTCTCGCTGCTGCCCGGTGACGGGTACTCCCGCGTGGTCCAGCTGACGCTGCCGCGCGGTACGCGCCTGGGCACGCTGATCGCGGAGAGCGTTCCGCCGGACGCGCACGTACTGGCCGTCTGTCCGGGCCGCTTCCTCGACTCGCCGACTCCGCAGGAGCTGGGCGCGCGCAAGCTGGCCGTGCTGCCGGCCGGCTCCACGCCGCTCACCGACGAGTACGTCCGCTACTTCCTGCGCAGCGCGGCGAAGACCGACATCGCCCAGCAGGCGGCCACCGCCGAGGAGTTCTTCGATCTCGTCGGGGACAGCGACCGGCTGACGATCGTCGACGACGCCTCCGGCACGGAAGCCGAGTTCGACCACACGGTGGGCGACTGCGTCTGGAACCAGCAGGCGGGCGTCCTGGAACCGGGCGACCAGCAGATCTTCCCCTCCGGCAAGCTGAGCGTCACCGCCGCGGAGATCACCACCTTCGAGCCGGAGGCCCGGCTGCTCGGTCTCCACGGGGACCTGACGCTGCGCGGGTGGCCGATCGTCCACCGGCACGCGGACCCCGCCGACGGACCCGAGCAGCAGCGGCTGTTCGAGGCCCTCTCCCCCCTCGTCTCGCAGGCCGTGACGCTGCACGTCACCGCCGGCCGCATCGAGGGCGTCACACCGCAGACTTCGGGGGCCGCGCCGGCCGCCGCGGAGCTGGACAAGCTCCTCACCGACGATCCGCGCTACCGCGTGATCTGGGAACTCGGCTTCGGGATCAACACCACCACAGAGGTCATTCCGGCGAACTGCGGACCCAACGAGGTGTACGGCGCCACCGGCGGCGTGGTCAACCTCGGGCTGGGCATCACCCCCGCCACGCGCTTCGCCCTGGCCTTCCTCTGCCCCCGCAGCTCGCTGCTGACATCGGACGGAACCGCCGTCCTCGGCGCCCGCAAGGCGGTGCGCCGCGGCCGGATGCAGCGCGTCTCCAGCGCGAGCTGCGGCTGCCACTGACCCCACAGGAGGGAAGCAAGCCCATGACGATCAACCCGGACCTGCGCAAGAGGGTCGACGCGATCCTCGACACCTTCATCAAGGACTTCTACGAGACGGTCCCGTTCGCCCAGCACCAGAGGAGCGCAGCCGAACTCAACCTGGACTACTACAAGCGCCACAACATCGAGACCATCCTGCGGCTGCGCCGCAAGCGCACCATCGACGCGCTGGCCATCAAGTACTTCACCAAGGTCGACCCGGTGCAGGCCAAGGCCTGGGCGCACTACACCGACGACGAGATGCTGCACGACCGGCTGTTCGCGGCGGACCTCGCCAAGGTCGGTGTCACCAAGGACCAGATCTACTCCACCGAGCCGATGCTCTCCACCAAGCTGCTCACCGGATACCTCCAGTACGGCATGGAGTTCGAGGACAGCCCGCTCGCGCTGATCACCAGCGTGTACTTCGTGGAGTACGTGACCACGCGCACCCAGCCCGAATGGCTGGACAACCTGGAGAGCGTCCTCGGCCAGGAGAACGTGAAGGGTGCGCGCGCCCACGTCAACACGGACCTCGACGACGACCACGACGACTTCGTCTGGCGGGTGATGTCCACCCTGGTCAACTCGGATGCGGACGAGCAGAAGGTCGTCGAGCACCTCAACCACGTCTACTGGCTGTGGAAGCTCTACTTCGTCGAGCTGCACCAGCTCACCGTGCTCGGCCGCACCGGTGCGCAGATCCCGCTGCCCACCTCGGCCGACGTCTGAGCGGGGTCCCCGGTGCCGGACAACGGCCGGGCCGGCCGGCCGGACGGGCGGCAGGGAGTCGAGGTGATGGCCCTGCCGCCCGGCCGGGAGCTGCCGACCGAGACCGAGAAGTGGATCGTGGACGGCCTGGTGGAGACCATGCCCGGTCTCCAGACGCGCCAGCTGTTCACGCTCCGCCGCGACATGCTGACCGAGGCCGACTACGTCGTCGTCGGGGTCGACCGGGAGCGCGACCGCGTCGTCTCGCTGCTCACCTCGCACTGGGCGCCGATCCCGTCGGGGCGCTCCTGTCTGCACGTCATGATCCAGTTCGTGGGCGACAAGTACCGCAACGGTCCGGTCTTCGGTGAGAGCTGGTCCGTGCACTTCGCCCGGCTGCTGGCCGACGGCCGCCCGTTCCCCGAGGTGATCGCGCTCAAGACGTACAACCCCGTGGTGCACTGTGCGATGTCGGCGTTCAGCGGGCATCCGGACATCTCCATGTACCCGGATCTCGCGGGCAAGGACGGCAGCCGCGAGGCGCTGGCCGCCGAGGTGGCCGAGGCGCTCGTGCCCGGCTCCCCCTTCGACGCCTCCCTGGGCGTCTTCCCGGGCATCGGCCGCCCGCGCGACCTCTACCGGGAGCGGCCCACCAGCTACGTGCCCGAGGCGAACGCGTACTTCGAGCGGCACGCGGCGCCCGGGGACCGGGTGCTGTGCATGCTGCACGTTCCCACCCAGGACGGGGCGCACTCGATCCTCGCGGCCCTGGGTGTGCCGCTGCCCTCCGGGCGCGGCTGAGGCCCGTACCGGACCCGTGACCCGTAACCCCGGAACCCGGACCTCCAGGAGCGCGAGACAGCCATGGCAGACGTCGCCTTTCCCTCCGACTACGCGCGGGCCCGCGCGGACTTCCTGCACGCCGCCGAAGCGGCGGGCGCGCGGCTCAGGACGTTCGCGCTGCCGGGGCACCGCGGGCCCGACGGCGGTGAGCTCTGCGTGGACACCGCGTACGTGGGACCGCCCGGTCCGGAGAAGCTGCTGGTGACGGTCTCCGGGACGCACGGCATCGAGGGCTTCTGCGGCTCGGCGTGCCAGACCGGGATCCTGCTGCGCGAGGGGATGGCCCGGGAGGCCGGGCCGGGGACGGGCGTGCTGCTGGTGCACGCCCTCAATCCGTACGGCTTCGCGTACCTGCGGCGGGTCAACGAGGACAACGTCGACCTCAACCGGAACTTCGTCGACCATGCGGCGCCGCCGCACAACGACGCGTACGACGCCGTGCACGCGGCCCTGGTGCCGCCCGGCTCCCCCGGCTCCCGGGCCTTCGCCCCGCGCGAGCTGGTGGCGGGCCTGAACGCGCTGCGCGACCGGCTCGGCCCGCAGACCCTGCAGGAGGCCGTGACCCGGGGTCAGTACCGGCACGCCGACGGGCTGTTCTACGGCGGAGTGCGTCCCGTCTGGTCCCAGCGGGTGTTCCGCACGGTGGTGGCGGAGCAGATCGCCGGCGCCGCGCACGTCGCCTACATCGACCTGCACACGGGGCTCGGCGAGCGCGGTGTCGGCGAGCCCATCTTCCGCGGCGGCCGCGACGAGCACGCGCACGAACGGGCCCGGCGCTGGTACGGGGACGCGCTCACCGCATCGGAGCTGGGCACCTCCTCGTCCACGCCCATCGTCGGCAACACCGCGACCGCGGTCGCCGACGGCCTGGGCCCCGGCAGCCGGCTCACGGCCATCACCCTGGAGTTCGGCACCCAGCCCGGTCCCGAGGTGCTGCTCGCGCTGTGCGCGGACGCCTGGCTGCACCGGCACCACCCGCCGGCCGAGGCGGTCCGGTCCGGTCTCAAGCAGCTGATCCGTGCGGCGTTCTGCCCGGCGGACGACGCGCAGTGGCGGGAGCGGATCGGCCGGCGGGCGCGCGAGGTCTTCGCGCAGGCCCTCGCCGGACTCGCGGACGCGAAGCCGGGGGACGCCGGATGACCGGGCGTGGCAGGAAATCGTGGACGGACGTCAGTCTGGCCACTGTCGCCCTGGTCTGCGCCATCGCAGAGTGATCCCATGGCAAGCAGCGATTCGCCCTCTGCAGTGAACGAGACGGAGCCGAAGCCCGTGCACGTCGGCATCAAGACGGTCTGGCGGGAGTCACCGACCGCGGTCAAGTCCCTGCTGGTCGGAACCGCGGTGAACAGACTCGGCGGTTTCATCCAGGTCTTCATGGTGCTGTACATGACGCAGCGCGGGTTCTCCGACACCCAGGCCGGCATCGCCCTCGGCGTCTACGGCGCGGGAACCGTGCTGGGGGTGCTCACCGGCGGCTGGATGTCCGACCGGATCGGCCCGCGGCTGACCATCATGTCGACGCTGGTGGGCTCGGCGCTGCTGTTCCCCGCGGTCCTGTACCTGGACGGCTATCCGGCGATCCTGGCGGTCATCGGGGTCGGCGCGGCCCTGAGCCAGGCGTACCGTCCGGCCTCCACGAGCATGATCAGCCAGCTGATCCCCGCCGAACGCCAGGTCATGATCTTCGCCATGGTCCGGCTGGCGATCAACCTCGGCACGACCGCCGCCCCGCTGCTGGGCGCGGCCCTGGTGACCGTGTCCTGGGACTTCCTCTTCTGGGGCGAGGCCCTGGCGATCCTGGTCTTCGCGGCCGTGGCCGGGGTGACCCTGCCCCGCGGCCCGGGCGAAGCGGCCGGGAGCAAGGAGGCGGCGCACACCGAGGAGCCGGGGGCGGCCGCGGGCCGCAAGCCGAGCTATCTCGCGGTCCTGTCGGACGGCCGCTACGTGCTGTTCCTGGTGGCGATGTTCGTGAGCTCGGTCATCTACATCCAGTACGTGTCGACCCTTCCGCTGACGGTCAAGCACCTCGGCCTGAGCACCGGCGTGTACGCGGCGATGGTCGCGCTGAACGGGGCGCTCGTCATCACCTGCGAGCTGCTGGTCGCCAAGGTGGTGCAGCGCTGGCCGGCCAGGATCGCGGTGATCGCCGGTGTGGCGCTGACCGGCATCGGAATGAGCCTGTACGCCCTGCCCTGGGGGATCGCCGCGCTGGTGATCGCGACCCTGGTCTGGTCGCTCGGCGAGATCATCGGCTATCCGACGCTCTTCTTCGCCTATCCCGCGCAGGCCGGACCGCCCGAGCTGCGCGGCCGCTACCTGGGCGCGTCGAACTCGCTGTACGGACTCGGCACCGCGGTGGGCCCGTTCCTCGGCGTCACGCTCTGGAACCGGTTCGGAGACGGCCTGTGGCTCGGGTGCGGGTCCCTCGGGCTGCTCGCGGTGGGCGCAGCCTGGCTGGGTGTGCGTCCGACGGGCGCCGCCGACCGCGAGCCGGCCCGTACGGAGCCGGACGGCGGCGCGGGGTCCGGTGAAGGCCTGGGCACCGGCGCGGAGGCCGCGGTCGGCAAGTGAGGCAGACAGCGCCCGTGCACTATTCAGGAGGAAAAGAAATGCCCCGCTACGCGATTCTCGTCGACCCCTACTCCGGCGCGGCCGAGTATGCGAACGCCTTCCGGGAGCGAGACATCGAACCGGTGGCCGTGCTGAGCACCCCCGGACCGCTGAACTCCTACCGGCGTACCTGGAATCCGGACGCCTTCTTCCGTACGCACCACCACGACGGGGACTTCGAGGAGCTGCTCCGTGTGGTGAAGGGCTACGACCCGGTGGCCATCGTGCCGGGCAACGAGTCCGCGGTGATGCTGGTCGACGCCCTGATCGAGCGGCTGATGCCGGGCACGGGCAACGTGTTCGAACTGTCCGAAGCCCGCCGTGACAAATGGCCCATGGGCCAGGCCGTCGCGGCCGCCGGCATTCCGCACCTGCGCCAGATCGCCACCGACGACCCCGAGGAGGTCGCCGCGTGGATCCGCGACAACGGGCTGGAGGGGCGGCCGCTGGTGCTCAAGCCGCGCCGCAGCGGAGGCACGGACGACGTGCACAAGGTCGGGGCGCGGGAGGACTGGCGACCGTACTTCGGCCGGCTGCTCGGCTCGGTCAACCGCTTCGACATCCGCAACGACACCGTCCTGGTGCAGGAGTTCGCCGAGGGGACGGAGTACATCGTCGACACGTACTCGGTCGACGGGAAGTTCGGGCTGGTCTCGGTCAGCCGCTACAGCAAGTCGGCGAAGAACGACCGGATCGGGATCTACGACGCGGTCGACTACCTGGCCCCGCAGGACCCGATCGCGGTGTTGCTGGGCGAGTACACCCGGCAGGTGGCGCAGGCGGTCGGCATCCGTACCGGCTGTACGCACACCGAGGTCATGCTCACGGCCGACGGCCCGCGGCTGATCGAGACGGCCGCGCGGCTGGCCGGGAGCTGTCTGCAGTACTCGGCCCGACTGGCCACCGGGGACTGCCAGATCGACCGGACGGTCCGCCACCACCTCGACGGTACGTTCGCCCCGGGGTACGAGATCGTGCAGCCGGTGCGCGTGGTGTGGCTGTCCAGCCCGCGCGAGGGGATCCTGCGCAACGCCGAGGCCCTGGACGCGGTGCGCGAGCTGTCCACCTTCCAGCGCCTCGGCCTGCCGTACGCGAACGGTGAGCGGGTGCCGTGTACGGAGGACCTGTTCACCAGTCTGGGCTGGGTCATCCTCGCCGGAGCGAGTCAGGAATCCGTTGACGCGGACACCGTCCGTGTCAAGGAGATCGAGGCGCAGCTGATGGTGGAACCCGCCTGACAGGGGCCCGAGGGGGGCGCGGGGCGGGAGGGGGCGGGGTGGCAATTCGGACACCCCGCCCCCTCCCGTATGGGACGAGAGTCCTATGGTGAGGGTGAATTGGCCGGACTAGTGTGGCCCTCACCTGATCAAATTCGGAATGAATATGCAACGTAATGTTGCCGATCGGTCAAGAGGGCGAGGGCAGACGGTGGAGCCGGTTGCGTGGGTCGGCGGAAGTTCTCCAGAGCACGAGAGGATCATCGGCTGGCAGGCCCCACCACTGAAATTCGGTGTCGGCGCCACGCGGGAAATCGGCTACGAACTGCGCAGAGCCGGCGTCCGCTCGGTCCTGCTGGTGACCGACCGGGGGCTGGCCGGCCTCGGCCTGCCGGCCCGGGTCGCCAAGCTCATCGAGCAGGAGGGGATCGCGGTCTCGGTCTTCGACCGCGCCCAGGTGGAGCCCACGGACGAGAGCGTCACGCAGGCCGCCCGGGAACTGGCGTCCCTCCGGGTGGACGGCTACGTGGGCCTCGGCGGCGGCAGTGCGATCGACACGGCCAAGATGCTGAACCTGCTGCTCACCTACCCCGGCCGGTCGGTACGCGACTACCTGAACGCGCCGATCGGCGCGGGGGCCAGGATCCCCGGCCCGCTCAAACCGCTGGTGGCGGTGCCCACCACGGCCGGCAGCGGCAGCGAGTGCACGGCGATGGTCGCCCTCGGCGTCAGCGGCCTGAACGTGAAGACGGGGATCAGCGATCTGCGGCTGCTGCCGTCCCTGGCCCTGATCGATCCCGCCAACACGCTCACCCTGCCGCCGGCGGTCACCGCGTCCTCGGGGTACGACGTGCTGACGCACGCCTGCGAGTCGTATACGGCCCGCCCCTACGACCGGCGTCCGCCCTACCCCACGCCCGAGGCCCGGCCGCTGTACGTGGGCGCCAATCCGATCAGCGACGTGTGGGTGGAGCAGGCGCTGCGACTGGTCGGCCGCTACCTGCGGCGGGCCGTGCTCAATCCCGACGACCTGGAAGCCCGGATCGGGATGAGCCAGGCGGCGAGCTATGCGGGAATGGGGTTCGGAAATGCCGGAACCCATATTCCGCACGCGTGCGCCTATCCGATAGCCGGACTGGTGCGCGACTACCGGCCGGAGGGATATTCGGTCGATCACGCCATGGTGCCGCACGGCGCCGCGGTGGTCTCCACGGCACCCGCCGCATTCGAATTCACCTATCCGACATCTCCCGAACGACACCTGCGTGCAGCCGAGTTACTCGGCGCGAATCTCAGCGGAGTGTCAACGGCACATGGAGCAGACGTACTTCCGGCCACGCTGCAGCAACTCGTCGCGGACACCGCCGGGCCGGGCGGCCTTGCGTCCTTCGGTTATTCGGGCAAGGATCTCCCTGCACTTGTCGATGGTGCGCTCAAACAGCAGCGCCTCCTGGTGTGCTGCCCTCGCGATGTCGCCGCTCGTGATCTGAAGAGAATTCTCGGCGGCTCGATGACCGGCTGACGACGAGTGTTGCGGTCCCCCACGCAAGGAGCTTGAGGCCCCCGTGAGCGAAGCAGACTTAACCGAGCACACGGCCGTCATCGCGGGAAAGAAGGTTCCCGCGACGGCGTGGATCGACGTCCTCGATCCGTCGAACGGCCGCCCTTTCGCACGAGTGGCCCGCTGCGGCGCGGCCGAGATCGCGGACGCCGTGGACGCGGCGCGGCACACGTACGAGTCCGCCTGGCGGTTCGCCACGGTGGCGGAGCGGTCCGGGGTGTGCCGCCGGATCGCGGCGGCGATCCGCGCCGAACGTTCGGAACTGGCCAGATTGGAGACCCTGGACACCGGCAAGCCGCTGAGCCAGTCCCTGGTCGACGCCGACGTCGCCGCACGCTACTTCGACTTCTATGCCGGCGCCGTCGAGGCACTGGGTGGTGAAACGATCCTGCATCAGGCGGACCGGTTCGCCTTCACCCTGCGGGAGCCGTACGGGGTGTGCGGGCACATCATCCCGTGGAACTACCCGCTGCAGATCGCCGCGAGGACCGTGGCACCCGCCCTCGCGGCCGGAAACTGCTGTGTGCTCAAGCCCGCCGAGGACGCGCCGTTGACCTCGCTCCGGCTGGCGGACATCGTTTTGAGAGCAGGCCTTCCGGCGGGCGCGCTGAACGTCGTGCCGGGCTACGGAGAGGAGGCGGGAGCCGCGCTGGCCGCGCATCCCGGGGTGGACCGGCTGGCGTTCACCGGATCGCGGGAGATCGGCGAGGCCGTGATGACCGCGGCCGCACGGAACATCGTGCCGGTCACCCTCGAGCTCGGGGGCAAGTCCCCGCACATCGTGCTCCCGGACGCCGACACCGCGCGGGCGCTGCCGCTGATCGTCGATTCGATCACCGAGCACGCGGGACAGAACTGCTCGGCCGGAAGCCGGCTGCTCGTCCACCGGTCCGTGCACGGCGAACTGGTGGCGGCCCTCACGTCGGCGTTCCGCGCCCTGCGGATCGGCCCGGGGATCGGCGATCCCGACATGGGACCGCTCATCTCCGCGAAACAGCGCGACCGGGTGCTCGGCTACCTGGCCGAGGGCGCCGGCGACGCCGTGGTCCGCACCGGCGGCAAGGCGCCCGAAGGGGCGGCCCACACGGGCGGGTTCTACGTGGAACCCACCCTGCTGGATCACGTGACACCCGAACACCGGGTGTTCCACGAGGAGATCTTCGGCCCGGTCCTGTGCGTATCGGTCTTCGACACCCTGGACGAAGCGGTCGGGCTCGCGGAGAACACCACCTACGGGCTGGCCGCCGGGGTGTGGACGTCCGACGTGACCACCGCCCACTGGCTCGCCCAGCGGCTGCGGGTGGGGCAGGTGTTCGTGAACAACTACAGCGCGGCCGGCGGCGTCGAGCTTCCCTTCGGGGGATACCAGCGCTCGGGGATAGGCGTGGAGAAAGGACTGGAGGCACTGCGGGAGTACACACGGTGCAAGACGGTCGCCATCCACACGCAGCTTCCTTCTTGAGCCATCAGCGAAAAGAGCGGTTCGGTTATCACATCTGCATTAAGGGAGTGCACCTGATGGCACGTGTCGTGCAGAGGCGAGTCGTGGATTTGAGGGACAAGAGGTGCTGTGAATTCTGTGGTGCGCCACCGCAGCCCGTTACGGCCCTGGCCGAAGCGGTCGACAGGATGCACAAGGCTCTCGGTGAGGTGCAGGACGCGCTGGAAGCCCAGGAGCAGATGATCGAGGACCTGCGTACGGATACCTGTGACGAGCAGCAGACCGCCCCCGGCCCCGTTGACATCCCCGCGGATCCCACGTCCCGGGAACCCCTTTCCTCCCTGACCGCACGCGAACGCGAGATTCTGGTACTCGTCTCCCAGGGCAAGTCGAACCGGCGGGTGGCCAGCTCGCTCGGCATATCGGAGAAGACGGTCCGCAATCATTTGTCCGCCGTCTTTTCCAAGGTGGGTGCCTCTGATCGCACGCAGGCCGTCGTCATGGGAATCCGCGGCGGTATCGTCTCGATCGGCGAGTGATTGCGGGATGCATGACGACAGTGTGCGGGAGCTTTTGGCCACCTGACAGTGGTGGGACTGTCAGAACACCACGAATCCCTGCCACATTGGATCCCATGCTGAAGAACGTAGCCGCTGTGCTACTCGACAACGTCCACCCGTTCGAGCTGGGCGTCGTATGCGAGGTGTTCGGGATCGACCGCCAGGAGGAGGGGCTGCCCGCCTACGACTTCGCACTCGTCGCCGCGGAATCCGCGTCCGTGCGAGCGGTCCCGGGGTTCACCATCAGCACGCCGTACGGCCTCGACCGCCTCGCGGACGCGGACCTCATCGCCATCCCCGTCGGGGACGACTTCCACACCAGGGACTTCCCTCCGGACCTCCTGGAGGCCCTGCGCCAGGCCGTGGCGCGCGGCGCCCGGGTGCTCAGCGTCTGCGTGGGGGCCTTCGTCCTGGGGGCGGCCGGGCTGCTCGACGGACGGCGCTGCACCACGCACTGGCGGTACGCCGCCGCGCTCGCCGAGCGGTATCCGAAGGCCGAGGTCGAGCCGGGCGTGCTGTACGTCGACGAGGATCCGGTCTTCACCTCGGCCGGCACCTCCGCGGGGATCGACGCCGCGCTCCACCTGGTGCGCAAGCTCCAGGGCAGTGATGTCGCCAATGCCATCGCCCGGCGCATGGTCGTGCCCCCGCACCGGGACGGCGGCCAGGCCCAGTACATCGAGAGGCCGGTGGCGGAGTACCGCGAGGACGGCGTGCGCGACGTGCTCTCCTGGGCCGAGAAGAACCTGGACCAGGAGATCAGCGTCGAGCAGCTGTCGGCCCTGGCGTGCATGTCGCCGCGCACCTTCGCCCGCCGCTTCCGGATGGAGACCGGCACCACCCCGTACCGCTGGCTGCTGGCGCAGCGGGTGCTGAGCGCCCAGCGGCTGCTCGAGAACACGGACGAGACGATGGAGGCGGTGGCCGCCCGTACGGGATTCCCCAACGCGGCAGCCCTGCGCCACCAGTTCGTGCGCTCGCTCAACACCACCCCGAACGCCTACCGGCGCGCCTTCCGGGGTTCTCTCACCTGACAGACACAGGCCGCGGGCGCCCGCCCGGGCGCGAAACAGGAGGACGGGAATGCTGCGCATCGCGATAGTCGGCGCCACCGGCGCCGTGGGCCGGGAGTGCCTGGCCCTGCTCGACAGCGGGATCGTGCCGGTGGAGCGGGTGGTGCCGGTCGGCTCGGCGCGCAGCGTCGGCCGGGACCTGGGCGCAGAACTCGCACTGTCCCTGCCGATGGCACCGCTGGTGACCGTCGAGGAGCTCGACCCCCGGGATCTGGACGTGGCCGTCTTCTGCGCGGGCGTGGACGTCAGCAACCGGGAGGCGGAGCGGCTGGCCGCGGCCGGTGTGCTGGTCGTCGACAACAGTTCCGCGTTCCGCATGCGGCCGGACGTCCCTCTCGTGGTCCCCCAGGTCAACCCCGGCGCCCTCGCGGTCCGGCCGGGCTCCAACCTGGTGGCGAACCCCAACTGCTCGACCATCCAGATGGTGCGCGCCCTCCGGCCGCTGCACGAACTCGGCACGCTGGACAGCGTCGTGGTGGCCACCTATCAGGCGGCGTCCGGGGGCGGGGTGCGGGGTCTGGAGGAACTGGCCGGGGGATCCCGGCGGATCCTCGACGACCCCGCGGCCCAAGGAGAGCCGGGCGGGCGGTTCGGACAGCCGCTCCCCTTCAGCCTCGTACCCGAGATCGGCCTCCAGGACGACCAGGGGCTCACGCACGAGGAGCGCAAACTCGTCCGCGAACCGCGCAGGATCCTCGGCCTGCCCGGACTGCGGGTGAGTGCAACGGCGGTGCGCGTGCCCGTCTTCCACTGCCACTCCGAGGCGGTCCACGTCAGGCTGCGCGAACCGGTCACCACCGCGGCGGTCGAGAAGGCGCTGGCGGCCACCGAGGGCCTGCGGGTCTACACCCGGGCCCAGAACCCTTCGTACCCGATGCCCCGCTCCGTCTTCGCCCGGCCCGAGGACCGGGCGCTGGTGCACGTCGGCCGCATCCGGGTGGAGCCGGAGGACCCGCGGGCCGTGGCGGTGTGGGTGGTCGCGGACAACCTGTGGGTGGGGGCGGCGCTCAACGCCCTGCAGATCGTGGAACTCGCCACGAAGAACGGGTGGTTGGCTTGACCGGCGCACCGGCGGGCGGACCTGCGGGCGGATCGCCCCGCGCCGGGCGGGAACGGCGCCCCCTGGTGGTGAAGTTCGGCGGGTCCGCCTTCGCCGACCTGGACGGCTTCGCCCGGGTGGCGCGGTACACGGCGCGCCGGGCGGCGGAGGACGCGCGCCCCGTGGTCGTCGTGGTGAGTGCGATGTCCGGCACCACCGGCAGGCTCCAGCAGACCCTCGACGTACTGGCCGCGGATCCGCCCGCTCCGGTCGCCGCCATGCTGCTGACCAGCGGCGAGACGGTGAGCGTCGCCCTGCTTGCGGCCGCCCTCGACGCCGAGGGCGTGCCCGCGCTGCCGCTGACGGCGGCCGGCACCGGGCTGCTGGGCGAGGGGCCCGCCGACCGGGCGAGGCTGGTGCGGGCCGATCCCGCGGTGCTGCTGGCGGGCCTGGAGGACAGCCCCGTCCTGGTCGTGCCGGGCGGGCAGGCGGTGGACGCGGGCGGCCGGACCGTCATGCTGGGCCGCAACAGCTCCGACCTGTCGGCGGCCGCGATGGCGGCGGCGCTCGGCGCCGGTACCTGCGTGCTCTTCTCCGACGTGCCCGGCGTGTGCACGGCGGACCCCTACGTGGTGCCGGCGGCGCGGACCCTGGCCGGGATCAGTTACGAGGGCGTGCGGCGGATGTCGCGGCACGGAGCCAAGGTCGTGCACGAGAGCGCCGTGGACTGGGCGGAGCGCGGGGGCGTACGGCTGCACTGCCGGCCCTTCCCGTGGGCCGGCGGTGCGGGCTCCGGCGAGGGCACCGTCGTCGGCGAGGGGCCCGAGGCGGCCGCGGTCGTCGCACACAAGGGCAGCGAGGTCTGGCGCTTCCGGTCCGGCCCGGAGCGCCGGGCGGCCGCGCGGGGGCTGCTGTCGGACGGGCTGCGGACCACCGAGTTCGACTCGGCGAGCGGCACCTATCTGGTGGTGCCGGCCGGGGTGCGGGGTACGGCGGCCCACCTCGGCGCCGGGCGGCGCCACGACGACCTGTGCCTGATCACCACGGTGCGCGCCGACGGCCGGGCCGAGCACGTCCTGGTGTCCCGCGCCGACGCCGACGCGGAGGCCCGCCGGCGCCACGCCCTGCTGTACCCGGACCCGGCGGGCACCCCGGGCCCGGCGGCGCCCGCGCCGGCCAAGGCGCGCTCCCCCCACAGCGACGTCCTGTTCGGCTCCCGGCATCCCGGAAACGCCGGCCGGTGAGTCAACTCTGCACGTTTTCGGCACAGTTGTTCACGCGGGATTCGCCGGACCGTGCGTGAACGGCCAACCGGGCGGTGGATGCTGCCGCTTCGAGGGTGGGGCCGACGTGCTGGGGGGCATGGGTGGTTGTCGGGGAGAGACCGGTCGTCGAGGAGCCCCGGCTGGCCGTCCGGCGCCGGTCCTCCGGCTCGTGGTCGCGGCGGGGCCTGCTGCTGTTCTTCCTGCCCGCGCTGGCCACCGTACTGACGGGGCTGGCGACGCTGGCGGTGTCGGGGAACCTGCTGCTGCCCTTCGAGAGCGTCGTGGTCCTCGAGGGCAAGATGGCCTCGAAGCGGGACTTCTTCGAGAACGAGGAGGTCCGCCGGATCCTGCTGAAGCACCGGGTGAAGGTGCACGTCACCAGCTCGGGCTCGCGCGAGGTCGCCCTGCGGGACCTGGCCGCCTTCGACTTCGTCTTCCCCTCCGGCCAGCCGGCCGGGGACCTGATCACCGGCGTGCGCGCGTCGGCCGGCCAGTACGCCAAGGTGCACCGCCCGTTCGTGAGCCCCATCGTGCTCGCGACCTACCGGGAGTACGCCGAGACCCTGCACGACGCCGGCATCGCCGCCCCGCTGCCCGCCGAGGGGTCGGACCGGCCGCTGTACTACTCGCTGGACATGCGGAAGTTCCTCGACAGCATCGACCGGGGACAGCGCTGGAACGACCTCGGCATCCGCCGGCACGGGATCTCCAACGCCAACCGGATCGTCGCGCAGAGCCCCGACGTGTGCGGCTCCAACTCGGCCGGGACGTATCTGGCGCTGGTCTCCTTCACCTGGCGCGGCACCGGCCCCGACGTCCCCGCCACCACGCAGGAGGCGACCGCCCGCGCGCAGTCCGTCAAGCACCTCATGGAGCAGGGACTGCCCGCGGCCGACGTGTTCCGGACCTACATCTCGCCCGAGGGCAAGGGGATCGCCCCGGTGGTCGTGGCGTACGAGCACCAGTACCTCACCTACCAGGTCCGCTACCGCTCCGAGTCCGGCCGGACCGACTCCGAACGGGTGCTGCTCTACCCCTCCAGCCAGTTCGTGACCCAGCCGCAGTTCATCTCCCTCAACGCGAGGGGCGAGCGGCTCGGCGAACTGATCGCCACCGACCCGGACCTGCGCCGGCGCGCGATGGAGCTGGGCTTCCGGATCCTGGACCCGGCCGGGGAGGTCGCCGGCGACCAGCTGTCGCGGTTCCTGACCGAGCGGGACATCCCGGTGCCCGCCCTGCGCGGTGACGACACCCGCTCGCCCATGCCCCGCATCCGCCACCTGGAGCAGATGATCTCCATCGTCGGCGACTGCCCGCCCGCCCAGCTCCCGGACGGGGCGCCGTGACGGCCCCCGCGCCGCCCGGCCGGCGCCGCCGCCGGGCGCTGGCGGCGCTCGCCCTGGCCTGCCTGTGCGTGGTGGCCTCGCTCACGTCCTGCACCGGGGACCGGGACGGGCCGGTGACCCTGCGGGTGCTGGCCGGCTCCGAACTCGCCGACATGCAGCCCCTCTTCGAGGACCTGCGCCGCGAGACGGGCATCACGCTGACGATGGAGTACCAGGGGACCGTCGAGGCCACCGCCTCGCTGGCCACCGGCCGCTACCGGCACGACCTGGCCTGGCTCTCCTCCTCCCGCCCCTTCCAGCTCCTGCTGAAGGAGGGCGGGCGCCGGACGGAGGGCCCGCTCTCCACGAGCACCATGCGCTCCCCCGTCGTCGTCGGCCTCAAGCCCGAGGCGGCCGAGCGGCTGCGCCGGGCGGCCCCCGACGGGCAGGTGTCGTGGGCCGATCTCGCGGACGCGGCGGCCGCCGGGACGCTGAAGTACGCCATGGCCGATCCGCGCAGGGCCAACAGCGGGCTCGCCGCGCTGGTGGGCGTCGCGACGGCCGCGGCGGGCACCGGCGGCGCGCTGCGGCCCGAGGACGTCTCCTGCGACCGGCTGCGCGGGTTCTTCGCCGGGCACGCGGTGACCGAGGACTCCTCCGGCCGCCTCGCCGACGCGTACGTACGGGCCGAGGACGGCCTCGACGCGCTGATCACCTACGAGTCCGAGCTGCTCGCCCTCAACCGGGCCGGCACCCTGCGCGCTCCGCTCGAGATCGTCTACCCCAAGGACGGCATCGTGCTGTCCGACTACCCGCTGATGCTGCTGGATCCGGCCAAGCGGGCCGCGTACGACCGGCTGACGGACTGGCTCCGGAGCGAGCCGGTGCAGCGCAGGATCATGGAGCGCACGCTGCGCAGGCCGGTCGACCCCGGCCTCACCCGCGTCCCGGGCCTGCGCGCCCCGCTCGGCAACGCCCTGTACTTCCCGGACAGCCAGGCGGTCGTGGACCGGCTGCTGGCCGACTACGCCGAGGCGCGCGGCGGCCGTCCGGTGCGGGTGGTCTTCCTACTCGACTTCTCCCGCTCCATGCGCGGCGAGCGCATCGAGGGCCTGCGCGCCACGATGGCCGGGCTGAGCGGCGCGGACGGCTCCGGTTCCGGCACGTTCACCCGGTTCCACCAGGGCGAGACCGTCACGGTGGTGCGCTTCGGCGGCGAGGTGCTGGACGAGCGGAGCGTGACGTACACGGGGGCTGCCGACCTGGAACGGCTGCGCGCGATGGTCGCCGACGAGGGCTTCGGCACGAGCACCGCCGTCTGGTCGGCCCTCGACCACGGCTACCGGACGGCGGCCGACGCGCTGGCGAAGGACCCCGGGCAGCGCGTCTCCATCGTGCTCATGACCGACGGGGAGAACAACGCCGGGATGAGCCTCGACGCGTTCCTCGCCCGGTACGCCGCCCTGCCGGAGGCGGCCCGCGCCGTGCGCACCTACACCGTCCGGTACGGGGACGCCGACCCTCGGGAGCTCGACCGGGCCGCCCGGGCCACCGGCGGGCACATGGCCGATGCCACCGGGCAGTCCCTTCTCAGCGCCTTCAAGGAGATCCGTGGGTGTCACGAGTGAAGCGTGGTGGGCCGTGTGGTGGCCCTGGATGCTGCTGTGGGCGGTCACCGCGGCGGGCCTCGCCGCGCTGCTGGCGGTGGCGGTGCTGCGGCTGGTCCGGGTCCGGCGGGCCGCCGCCCAGGACATCACCGACGGCATCTGCTTCTACCTGCACGACCGGACGGTCATGGACCACTACCAGATGCGCGGGTACACGGCCGCCCTGCGCAAGGAGGTCGAGCAGCGCACCAGCGACAGCAAGGACGGCACCGTCCGCGCGAAGGTATTCGGCGTCGGCGCGGACGGCGGCCGCAGGGAGAACACCGAGATCGTCAGCCGCTACATGGAGGTGGCGGAACCGATCTCGGTGATCGGCCTGATCATGAAGGTGCTGGAGGAGAAGCGGGTCATCGTGCACGTCGACCTCCCCGGCCGGTCCGTCACCCGCAGCCCCGCGCTGCTGCGGACGGCCTCGGGCGGGCAGGGCGCCGTACGGCTGCGCGACATCGAGGGCTTCGTCCTGGTCCGGGGCCGGTTCCGGGCGACCGGCGACGGCCCGG
Organism: Streptomyces sp. IBSNAI002; assembly: GCF_052244475.1. Lineage (NCBI taxonomy): Bacteria > Bacillati > Actinomycetota > Actinomycetes > Kitasatosporales > Streptomycetaceae > Streptomyces > Streptomyces sp. IBSNAI002. Next base: position 1,311,599 of record NZ_JBQPXG010000002.1, read on the forward strand.
AGCGCGCCGGCTCCACCGTTTTCCTCGCCCCGTACGGGGATCCGGCCGATCCGTCCCGGGGTCCCCGGGTCAAGATCACCTGCGCCACGGAGGGCCTGCGCAACCAGGTCCCCCGGGGCACCTTCTCGGCCCGCTGCCTGGGCAAGGTCCAGGAGTGGAACCCCGGCGAAGGGGTCCTGGAGGTCCAGGCGATGGCCATCTTCCGTTAGGCCGCCCGCCGGGCGGACGGGGGGCCTGGGGGTGGTCCGCGCGGGACCTGGTGGACGGCATCCGCTGGATCTCCGGGCGCCCCTTCCCGCGGCTGGGCCTGCTGTACGCGACGGTCACGAACTTCTTCTGCGCCTACTTCACCACGTACCAGCTGCAGCGCACTCCGGACACCCACCGCGGCCGGGTGATGAGCGTGGCGAACATCTGCGGTGCGGGCGGCGCCGCGATCGCTCCGTTCGCCGCGGGCGCCGCCTTCGACTGGTGTGGGCGGCCCGCCACACTGCTGGCCTGCTCGACACTGCTGGGCCTCATCGCCCTGTCGCCCGTGCTGGGTCCGGTCATGCGCCGGCCGCCCGAGGCGCCGGCCGTGGAGGAGGTGGGCGACGGGACCGGGCCGGTGCCGCAGCCTGCCCGCTGAACACGTCCTGAGCACGTCCTGAGCGCACAGTGCGGGAGCCGGCCGGGCCGGCTGACGGCACGGCCGCACCCTCCGAACCCGATGGCTCGAAAGCACCCTGCCCCGAGGCCGGTTGATCACTGTAGGCTGGCCGACAGTCGTCAACTCATGTGGATGCGCAAGGTATGGGGGCGCGCGGGGAACCGCGTGCATGGCTTTGACATCAGGAGAAATGCGTTGGTTACCCTCCGGCTGACCGTCGAGGACCTGTCCCGAATACGCTTCATCGGCACTCTGGGGGCGGAGTTCGAATCGCGCCTCGCGGAGCTGAGATACGCGGAACCGCTCCAGGACGAGTTCAGCGAATGGCGCCGGCAGGTGAAGCGAAGACTGCGCCGGATCTCCACGATCGCCGCCTCGGCCCCGCCGCCCGCGTCCCGCGCCGCGGCGGGGCCCTCCCCGGCCGGCGGGTACTTCCACGCCACGGCGATCGAACCGTTCTGGGGGCGGATCCGCAGCCATCTGGAGACGGAGCGGGAGCTGTTCGGGCGGACGGCCCTGTCGGGCGGCGTCGAGAGCGCGCTCAACCGGCTGCACCCGACCATCGACTGGGACGCGCCCTACTTACGGGTGGACAACGGGCAGAACGCCCGGGAGATCCGCCTCACCGGCGACGGGATCGCCCTCGCCCCCTCCCTGTTCGCCAGCCGCCCGCTCGTCCTGGACCCGGAGAGCGGCCGTCAGGGGCTGACCACACTGGTCTACAACGTCCCGCTCGACATCGAGGCGGCCTCCTCCCTGTGGCAGGCTGAGGAGGACGGCACGGCCGCCCTGCGCGAGCTGCTCGGGCACACCCGGGCCAGCGTCCTGGAGAGCGTCCGCGTACCCAGCTCCACCGGCGACATCTCCCGCCGCCTGCACATCTCGAAGCCGTCCGCGAGCAAGCACGTCAGCGTGCTCCGGCGGTCCGGGCTGGTGGCGACGGAGCGGAAGAGCAACCTCGTCGTCCACCGCCTCACCCACCTCGGCGAAGCCGTGCTCGGCTAGCCAGATTGGCCGGAACCACCATGAGCAAGAAGTCCCCCTGGCTGGTGGCCTACGGGCCCGGCCCGGACGCGGAGACCCGCGTGGTCGCCTTCCCCCACGCGGGCGGCAGCGCGAGCTACTTCCGCGATTGGGCACAGCACCTGGGCCCCGGCTGCACGTTGCGGTCCGTCCAGTACCCGGGCCGGGAGAACCGGCTGGCCGAGCCGCTGGTCCCGACGATGAAGCAGCTGGCCCAGGGTGTGGCCGAGGCGCTGGCCGAGGGGCCGGACGACGCCCGGGAGACGGTGTTCTTCGGCCACAGCATGGGGGCGGCGGTCGCCTACGAGACCCTGCGGCTGCTGGAGGCCTGGGGCTCCTCGTCCGTCACGCGGCTGTGCGTGTCGGGCCGGGAGCTGCGGGCGGGGCCCGAGCCGGACGCCGCGGTGATCCGTGACGACGAGGCGCTCATGGCCTCCATGACCAGGCTCGGGGGCACCCGCTCGGCGGTGTTCGACGATCCGGACCTGCGGGAGATGGTGCTCGACATCGTCCGCAACGACTACCACCTGGTCGATTCCTACCGGGCCGACCCGGCCGCCGCGCCCGTGCGGGCGGACGTACTCGCCCTGACCGGAGACCGCGATCCCCAGGTGGACCTCGGCCGGATCGACGCGTGGGCCTCGGTCACCACCGGCTCCTACGCACGGCACGTGTTCCCCGGCGGCCACTTCTATCTCGCCGACCACGCACCGCGGTTGATGGGGCTCGCGACCCGCTCCCCGGCCGCAGGCTGACCCGTCAGGCACGAAGGTAAAGTGCGCCTTCGAAGATGGAGGCACGGCGCATGACCAACCCCGACGACAAGCCGGCCGGCAGCCTGGCCGACAAGCTGAACCACCTGTTCGGTGCCACGACGCCGGCCGGCCGCGGGCCCTACACGGGCGAGGAGGTCGCCCGTGCCATCACGGCGTCCGGCGTCCCCATCTCGGGCAGTTACATCTGGCTGCTGCGCAAGGGCCAGCGGGACAATCCGACGCTGCGGCACATCGAGGGGCTCGCGAAGTTCTTCGGTGTGCCGCCCGCCTACTTCTTCGACGACGAGGTGACCGCCACCGTCGACTCCGAGCTGGCCCTGCTGGCGGCCATGCGCGACGCCCAGGTCCAGCGGGTCGCGCTGAGGACCGCGGGACTGTCGGAGCGCAGCCTGCGCTCGATCAACGAACTGATAGAGAGAGTACGCGAGTTGGAGGGACTGGCGGAGGACCCGCCGCAATCCGGGAGTCCCGCGGAAAGCTGACGGGGAACCCCTCTCGACCGGCCTACTGGCGCAAACCCGCCTGTTCCAGCCGGGGCAACTGTGCTGGGGTAGAACCCCTGACGATCACTCGGGGGGACCAGGATGTTCAGCGGTGCAGCACTCAGCGTCGACGTGCTGTGATCGTCGTGCGCTGGCGATCGAAACGCGGCGGCCCGGCCGCCAACCCACTGGCCGAGCGGTGCCGGGAGAGGGTGCGCGAGCTGCGTCTGCCGCCCGGCGGGAAACTGACCGTCGACGAACTGTGCGCCTACGTCGGCACCCTGCGCGAACGGCCGGTGCACATCGTCACCCTCGCCCTCCCCTCCGCCGGGCCGCACGGACTGTGGGTCGCGACCGAATCCCGGGACTACATCTTCGCCGAGGAGCGTCTGGTACCCGTCCACCAGCAGCAGGTGATCCTCCACGAGATCGGCCACGTGGTGTGCGACCACGACACCTCGCCCGTCATGAGCGTGGACGCCTCGCGGCTGCTGATGCCCTCGCTCGACCCGGCGCTCGTACAGCGGGTCATGGGCCGCGAACACGGCGATTCGGAGGCCGAGCAGGAGGCCGAGCTGGTGGGTTCGCTGATCGGCGGGCTCATCGGCACGTGGAACGTCCACCCCACCTGGACCGTGCCCCCGGAAGCCCGGGAGATCGCCGAGCGGCTCAGCTCGCTGGAGTCGCCCGCGGCACGGGACCCGGCGTGAACACGCTTCTCTATCCGCTCTGTTCGTGCGTGGCCCTGGTGGCCCTCGGCTACAAGGCCCGGGTGCTCCGGACGGACCGCTCGGTCCCCCAGGTCGCCCTGGTCGCCAACTTCCTGCTGCTCTTCGTCATCTTCACCGTGTCCACCCCGTCCGTCTGGGTGCGGGTCAGCGAGTTGACCGGCATCGAGAACTTCTCCGGCCTGCTGACACAGAGCTGCGTGGTCGTCATGACGGTCTGCCAGCAGCTGGTCCTGCTGCACTTCAGCCACGGTCCGGAAGCGGCCCGCCGCAAGGCGGTCCCCCGCGTGGTGGCCCTGGGACTGGTCCTGGTCACCATGGCGGTGCTGTTCTTCGCGGCGTCGGCCCACGGCGAGGCGCCGCACGACTTCGCCATCGCCCGGGCCCGGTTCACGCCCGCCTACCTCGTCGTCTACCTGGCCGCGTTCACCGCGAACCAGGTGCAGGTCGGCGTGATGGGCCTGCGGTACGCGAGGATCGCGCCGTCGCCCTGGCTGCGCCGCGGCCTGCGCATGGTCGCCCTCACCCTGCCCTTCGCGCTCGTCTACACGGCCGCCCGGACCGCCGACGTCGTCGCGGCCCAGCTCGGGCACGACGGCCGCGCCTGGGAGCCCGTCGCGCAGCTCGGGGTGGCGATCGCCGTGATCGTCCAGACGATCGGCTGGATCCTGCCGGACTGGGGCCCGCACCTCACCTCCCTGCGCGACCGGCTGGGACACCGCGGCGCCCACCGTGCGCTCGCCCCCCTGCACCGCGGCCTGACCGAGCACGTCCCGGAGCCCGTGCTGCCGTGCACCGGGGCCCTGGACCTGCGGACCCGCCTGTACCGCATGGTGATCGAGATCCGCGACGCCCAGTGGGCGCTGCGCACCTGGATGGACGCGGACGTGGCCGAGCTGGCCCGGCGGGACGCCGAGCGGGCCGGCCTGCGCGGGGAGGAACTGGCGGCCGTGGTGGAGGCGGCGCAGCTCAGGAACGCGATCGACGCGAAGCGCCGCGACCTCCCGCCCCGGTGCCCGCCGCAGACTCCGATGGCCGCGGCCCCCGGAGACCTCGCGGCCGAACTCGCCTTCCAGCGGAGACTGGCCCGTGCCATGTCCTCGCCCATCGCCGTCCGCTACGCCGGCCACCCGAAAGCCCCCGGCACACCACGCAAGGAACCCGCATGACCGTGAACACCGCCCCCACCACCCTCCCCCAGCCCTTCGGGCACGGCTTCCCGGCCGATCCCCATGCCATGTACGCGCGGCTGCGCGAGCAGGGATCCGTGCACCGCGTGGCGCTGCCGGACGGCTCGCCGGTCTGGCTGGTGACCCGGGAGGCCGATGTCCGCCAGGGCCTCGTCGATCCCAGGCTGTCCGTCAACAAGAGGCACTCGGGAACGGGCTTCAAGGGCTTCTCCCTGCCCCCGGCGCTCGACGCGAACCTGCTGAACATCGACGCGGACGACCACCTGCGGCTGCGCCGCCTGGTGTCCCAGGGGTTCACCCCCCGCCACGTCGAGGGCCTGCGCGGCTCCGTACAGGCGGCGGTGGACGCCCTGGCCGACCGGCTCACGGAGCGCACGGCGGCCGAGGGGCGGGCCGACGTGGTCGAGGAGTTCGCCCGGCCGCTGCCCCTCACGGTCATCGGCGAGCTGCTCGCCGTGCCCGAGGCCGACCGGGGGGCGTTCTCCGGCTGGGTCGCCACCATGCTCGCGCCCACGTCCCGGGAGGAGCTCGGCTCCGCGATCGAGGCCATCCACGGCTTCCTGCTCGACCTGGTGGCCCGGCGCCGCGCCCGCCCCGGTGACGACATGCTGTCGGACCTGATCGCGGCCAGGGACGACGAGGACCGGCTCACCGAGAACGAGCTCGTCTCGCTGGCCTTCCTCCTCCTCATGGCCGGCAGTGAGAACGTCCAGCACCTGCTGGGCAACGGCCTGCTCACGCTGCTCACGCATCCGGAGGAGCTGGCGGCGCTGCGGGCCCGCCCGGAGCTGCTGCCGCAGGCCGTGGAGGAGCTGCTGCGCCATTCGCACCCGAACCACACCGCGATCCGCCGGTTCCCGACCGAGCCCCTCGACATCGGCGGGGTGCGGATCCCCGCCGGGGACACGGTGCTGTTCTCCCTCGCCGCCGCTCACCGCGACCCGGAGCGCTACCCCGACCCCGACCGGTTCGACCTCGGCCGGGCGGACAAGGCGCACCTCTCCCTGGGCCACGGGCTGCACTACTGCCTCGGGGCGCCGCTGGCCCGCATGCAGGTCTCCGTGGCCCTCGGCACGCTGCTGCGCCGGATGCCGGACCTCCGGCTCGCGTGCCCCGCGCACGAGGTCCCCTGGACGACGACCTTCAGGTTCCACGCCGTCCGGGAGCTGCCGGTCGCCGTGGCGGCCGAGGGCACCGCTACGCGCAGGCCGGGCACAGCCCCCGGTAGGTGACCTCGACCCCGGACACGGTGAAGCCGAACCGTTCCTCCGCGGGGAGCCCGGCCAGCGGGCTGCCCGTCGGGTGGACATCGCGGATGAGGCCGCAGCCGGAGCAGATGAGGTGCTGGTGGGGCCGGTGCGCGTTGGGGTCGTACCGCTTGGCGCGGCCGTCGGTGGAGACCTCGACGACCTCACCGAGGGTGACGAGCTCGCCCAGGGCGTTGTAGACGGTCGCCCGGGAGATCTCGGGCAGCCGGCCGGCGGCGCGGGCGTGCACCTCGTCCGCCGTGAGGTGGACGTGCTCGCAGTCGAGGACCTCCGCGACGACACGCCGCTGGGACGTCAACCGCCAGCCGCGCGCTCGCAGCCGTTCCAGCAGGTCACTCATATCGGCTCACCTTTTCAGGCTCGGCGGGATGTCCGTGGTTCACGGGGACGTCGGAGATCCGATGGGATATTGGCTTGGTGTCCGTCTTGACTTGGATTCTGTCCATCGTAGGATCGGTTTCGTTGATAGCCAAGAGGATGAATGACCCCAAAGCGGCAGGAGTCATTCGAGACCGTCCGGGACGGTGACCACTCGGCGTCGAGACCGCTGTCCGCCTGGTCCGGAAGGATTCCCATGTCTGAGAACCACGATGCAATCGTCGTAGACGCCAAAACCGAGGGCGGTGGCTGCCCCGTCGCCCACGAGCGCGCCCCCCACCCGACCCAGGGCGGCGGAAACCGCCAGTGGTGGCCGGAGCGGCTCAACCTGAAGATCCTTGCCAAGAACCCCGCCGTGGCCAACCCCCTCGGCGAGGAGTTCGACTACGCGGCCGCCTTCGAGGCCCTCGACCTCGCGGCGGTCAAGCGCGACATCGCCGACGTGCTCACCACCTCGCAGGACTGGTGGCCGGCCGACTTCGGCAACTACGGCCCGCTCATGATCCGCATGGCCTGGCACAGCGCGGGCACGTACCGCATCAGCGACGGCCGCGGCGGCGCCGGCGCGGGCCAGCAGCGCTTCGCCCCCCTGAACTCCTGGCCGGACAACGGCAACCTCGACAAGGCCCGCCGTCTGCTGTGGCCGGTCAAGCAGAAGTACGGCCAGTCCATCTCCTGGGCCGACCTCATGATCCTCACGGGCAACGTCGCCCTGGAGACGATGGGCTTCACGACCTTCGGCTTCGCCGGCGGCCGCGCCGACGTCTGGGAGGCCGACGAGGACGTGTACTGGGGTCCCGAGACCACCTGGCTCGACGACCAGCGCTACACCGGCGACCGTGAGCTGGAGAGCCCGCTCGGCGCGGTCCAGATGGGCCTCATCTACGTCAACCCGGAGGGCCCCAACGGCAACCCGGACCCGGTCGCCGCGGCCCGCGACATCCGCGAGACGTTCCGCCGCATGGCGATGAACGACGAGGAGACGGTCGCGCTGATCGCCGGCGGACACACCTTCGGCAAGACGCACGGCGCCGGCCCGGCGGACAACGTCGGCGCCGACCCCGAGGCCGCTTCCATCGAGGCGCAGGGCTTCGGCTGGGCGAACTCGTTCGGCACCGGCAAGGGCGCCGACGCGATCACCAGTGGTCTGGAGGTCACCTGGACCACCACCCCCGCCCAGTGGGGCCACGACTTCTTCAAGCACCTCTTCGAGTACGAGTACGAGCTCACCCAGAGCCCGGCCGGCGCGAACCAGTGGGTGGCGAAGAACGCCGAGGCGATCATCCCGGACGCGCACGACGCCTCGAAGAAGCACCTCCCGACCATGCTCACCACCGACCTGTCGCTGCGCTTCGACCCGGTCTACGAGCAGATCTCGCGGCGCTTCTACGAGAACCCCGACCAGTTCGCGGACGCCTTCGCCCGCGCCTGGTACAAGCTGACGCACCGCGACATGGGCCCGGCCGTGCGCTACCTCGGCCCGGAGGTCCCCTCCGAGACGCTGCTGTGGCAGGACCCGCTGCCGGCGCGCGAGGGCGAGCTCGTCGACGCGGCGGACATCGCCTCCCTCAAGGAGCAGATCCTCGCCTCGGACCTCACCATCGCGCAGCTGGTCTCCGCAGCCTGGGCCTCGGCCTCCTCCTTCCGCGGCAGCGACAAGCGCGGCGGCGCCAACGGCGCCCGCATCCGCCTGGAGCCGCAGCGCACCTGGGAGGTCAACAACCCGGACGACCTCGCGCAGGTGCTGCGCACGCTGGAGGGCATCCAGGAGTCCTTCAACACCGGCGCCAAGAAGGTCTCGCTGGCCGACCTGATCGTGCTCGCGGGCTCCGCGGCCGTCGAGAAGGCCGCGAAGGACGGCGGCGTCGACGTCGAGGTGCCCTTCACGCCGGGCCGTGTCGACGCCTCGCAGGAGCAGACGGACGTCGAGTCCTTCGCCGCGCTCGAGCCGGCCGCCGACGGCTTCCGCAGCTACACGGGCAAGGGCAACCGCCTGCCGGCCGAGTTCCTGCTGGTCGACCGCGCGAACCTGCTGACGGTCAGCGCACCCGAGCTGACCGTGCTCATCGGCGGTCTGCGCGTCCTGGGCGCCAACCACGGCGGGTCGAAGCTCGGCGTCCTCACGGACAAGCCGGGCACCCTGTCCAACGACTTCTTCGTCAACCTGCTCGACATGGGCACGACGTGGAAGTCGACGTCCTCGGCGCAGGACGAGTTCGAGGGCCGTGACGCCAGTGGCGCGGTCAAGTGGACCGGTACGCGCGCCGACCTCGTGTTCGGCTCGAACTCCGAGCTGCGCGCGCTCGCGGAGGTCTACGCGAGCGACGACGCGAAGACGAAGTTCGTCAAGGACTTCGTCTCCGCGTGGGACAAGGTCATGAACCTGGACCGGTTCGACCTCGTCTGATCCCGCCGTCCGGGCCGGCTCCCCTTCCGGGGGGCCGGCCCGGACGTGTTTCCGCACCCCGACGCTTCCTCCCCGGCACCTCCCCGCCGGTACTTCCCCGTGGGCCGCCTCCGTGCGGCCCACCACCATTCGCGGCCCGTCCGGGGGGCCGTTCCTGGGGGTGGCGCACGGGAATGACGGGTGGGGAGCTCCCATGTGCGGGCGGGGCGGGTGGCGTTGACTCGGGCGTGCCGATCGGCCCTGTACGGCGATTCCGACCACCGGCCCACTCGACCCGCGAGGAGGTGACCCCGATGAGCGTACTCAAGCTCCAGAACCTGCAGCCCGTGGCGACGAACAACAGCGCTGCCGTCATCAGCCTGACGAGCAGCAGCAGCACCTGCTGTTCCACCAAGCCGGTGTAACCCCGACGGCGGTCCGTACGGGACGCGCTGTGTCCCCGTACGGACCGCCGTTCCCCGGTGCCCACCAGCCGCCGGCGGCGGCCCCCGGACGATCACAGAGGCGGACATGCGCGACGAACGATGGGTCTACCGATTCCTCTTCGCGTGGGACGACACGCTGTTCTTCGATCCCCTCGACGTCTTCTACGAGCCGAGGGCCGACCACTTCCTCGCCGGGCTCGACGAGCGGGTGCGGGCACGGTTCGTCCGCAGCGGCATCTGGTGGAGCCATCGGCACGATCCGGACCTGCCGGCACAGGGCTGGAAGATCCACGTCTCCGCGGCGCAGCACACCGTGCGGGAAACGGCCGCGTCGGTGATCGCCCATCTGACGGCGCACGAGATCGACTTCAAGATCGCTCTCGACCTCAACATCTTCGAGATGCTCAACTCCAAGGCCATGTCCCGGGGCAGCGGCGGGAAACTCGTCACCGTCTACCCGCGCGACGACGAGGAGTTCCGGACCTGCCTGGCCGACCTGGCCCGCGTCCTGGAGGGCGTCGAGGGCGCCTACGTGCTGTCGGACCTGCGCTACCGGGACAGCAAGGCGCTCTACTTCCGCTACGGCCAGTTCCTCGACACGCACGCCGTCGACGTCCTGGGCCGGCGGGTACCGCACATCACCGGACCGGACGGGCCCGTACCGGACGACCGGCGGCCCGGGTACGCCCAGCCGTGGTGGGTGCCGTGGCCGTTCACCGACTGGAAGCCCGCCGACGAGGACGAGGGGGACGGACTGCTCGGCGGCCGCTTCCGGGTGACCGGGGCGATCCAGTTCTCCAACAGCGGCGGTGTGTACACGGCCGAGGACACGGCGGACGGGGACCGCAAGGTGGTCCTCAAGGAGGCCCGCCCGCACACCAACATCAACCCGCGCCAGGACCACGACGCCGTGGACATCCTCGCCCGGGAGTGGCGGTTCCTGAACCGGCTGGCCGACGCCGGCTCGTACCCGAAGCCGATCGCCACCTTCCGGCACTGGGAACACCACTACGTGGCCGAGGAGTTCGTCGAGGGCTCCGACGTCCGCTCCGTACTGCTCGAACGCAACCCGCTGGCGCGGCCGGAGTTCGACATCGACCGGTCCAGGGAGTTCCTGCGGATCTTCATCGCCGTCTTCCGCGGCCTGGCGCGCGCCATCCGGTCCGCCCACGAACGCGGGGTGATCCTGGGGGACTTCACCCCGGCGAACCTGCTCATCGACACCGACACCCACGAGGTGACGATCGTCGACCTGGAGGCCTGCCGGCTGGCCGGGGGCGGGGGCAGGGAGGCGGGCGACGGCGCCGTGAGCGACGACGCGGCGCTGGAGAAGCCGGTGGAGCTGTTCACACCGGGGTTCAGCCTCTCCCGGAGCCTCTTCAAGGCCTCGGGGACCGAGGGCGATCTGTACGGCCTGGCGAACACCATGGCCTACTTCATCTTCCCGATCGCGGCGATGTCGTACCTGCGCGAGGACGTACTCGCCACCTACCGGGTCTTCACCGACGCCCTGGGCTGGCCGGAGCGGATCCACGAGCTGCTCACCGGCCTGGCCCAGGCGCGGATCACCCTCCCCGAGGTGCTCGAGGCACTGGAACAGGAGGAGGATCTGGTCGGCCGGGTCGAGGCGGCACCGCGGCGGCCGGTGGCCGAGGAGCGGCTCGGTCTGGCGGAGGCCGAGGCGGGGGTGGCCGCGTTCGTCGAGGCCGTCGCCGACACCGACCGGGCGACGCTGTTCCCCGTGGACCCCTTCGCCCACGTCACCAACCCGCTGAGCCTGGGCTTCGGAGCCGGCGGCGTCCTGTGGTCGCTGCACGCCTCCGGCATCCCGATCCGGCCCGAATGGCGTGCCTGGCTGCGCGACGAACTGGCCCGCATGGACGTGGCGGAGTACCCGGACGGCCTGATGAGCGGCCTGGCCGGGATGGCCTGGGCGGCCGACTCGCTCGGGCTGCGGGCCCAGGCCCGCGAGCTGCTGAACCTGGCCAACCGGCGGGCGCCCGAGACCGGCGACCACACCTTCTACTACGGCCTCGCCGGGCTGGGCATGACGAACCTGCGCTTCTTCCTGCGCGGCCACGACCCGCGCGACCTCGCCGCCGCGCGGGAGTGCGCGCGCGTGCTGTGCGCCGCCGCGCAGCGCGAGGGCCGGTACGCCTACTGGCTGAACGCGTTCTCGTCCAAGGGGCCGTTGACCGGTCTGGGCTTCGGTCAGGCCGGTGTGGCGCTGTTCCTGCTGCGGATGTACCAGGTCACCGGAGAGGAACGCTGCCTGCGGATCGGGCAGGACGCGCTCGCCTGGGAGATGGCCCACGCGAAGCCCCTGGAGCCCGAGGTCCCCGGCAGCCCGGTCATGTTCGAGCACGAGGGGACCATGGAGCCGTACGTGGAGGTGGGCTCCGCGGGGGTGGCGCAGGTGCTGCTGCGCTACGGGGACCTGGACTCGGCGCGGACCGTCCTGCGCGGGCTGGACGCCGGGCACTCGGTGCTGCCGGGGTACGCCTTCGGGATGAGCGGCGTCGCCGACGCGCTGCTGGACGCGGCCGAGTTCACCGGCGACCGTTCGTACCGCGACACCGCGCTGCGGCAGCTCGACTTCGTCCGGAAAGTGTTCCTCTTCGAGCCCGCGGAGCGCTTCGGGGTGCCCCGCGGGGACGGGGCGGCCCCGCTGGGCGTCCCGGGTGAGGGGCTGCTGCGCTGCTCCTGCGACTACCTGACGGGCTCGGCGGGCGTGCTGCGCGTGCTGCACCGCGTGAACCGCGGCGGCACGGCCGACTTCCTGCTGGACGAGGTATCGCGGTGAGGCAGCTGTGGCTCACGCTGAGCGGCCACCGGACCCGGTTCGTCGTGATCATGGCAGCCGAGGCGGCCACGGGCGGGCTCGAGGCGCTGCTGCACCCGCTCCTGCTCAAGGCCCTGTTCGACCAGGCCATCCTGGCCGCCGACTTCCGCCGGTTCCTCGTGCTCGGCGCCGGCTACCTGGTGCTCGGGCTCACCCTCAACCTGGCGGGCTACGGGATCTCGACGTGGCGCAAGCGGTGCGAGAACGCGTTCACGCTGGTGCTGGAGACGGAGCTGCTGGGCCGCACCGTCGCCCTGGACGGCCGGAAGATCTCGGCGGCGGGCAACGCCTCCTACGTGAGCCGCATCCACAACGACGTCTCCGAGGGCGTCCTGCCGGCCGTGGACGTCGCCATCCGCATCGCCCGGCAGGCCGTCGCCTCCCTGGTCTTCCTCGGCGTGCTGCTGTACCTGTCCTGGCAGGCCAGCCTGATCCTGCTGGTGATCGTGCCGCCGCTGGTGCTCGTCAGCAACCGGCTGGCCCGGCGCATCGAGGACAACACCGAGCCCGAACGCGAGGCGGAGGCGCGGTACATCAACGGGCTCACCCGGACCCTGGAAGCCTTCCACGCGCTGCGCGGCCTGCCGTCGCTGCTGCCCGGCACCCGCGCGGTGAACCAGGACGCGCTGCGCGGGTTCCTCGGCCTGAAGTTCGTCAACTACCGCCTGTCGCTGAAGCAGAAGACCCTCAGCGACCTGGTCATGAACCTGTCGGACACCGCGTCGATGGTCATCGGCGCCTTCTTCGTCTTCTCGGGCCGGATGTCCTTCGGCAGCTTCCTCGCCTTCGTGAACTCGCTGTGGCGGGCCGTCACCGGGATCTTCGACCTCGTCAACATGATCCCGCAGGCCCGCCGGAGCACGGCGGTCCTCAAGCGGATCCAGGCCCTGCGCGACTCCCGGCAGACGCCGTACCACGAGGAGGGGTCCCTGGTGCGGGTCCGCGGGGCGAGGGTCCGGTACGGCGACGGCGACGGGGCCGAGGTGTCGATCGGGGACTTCGAGCTGGCCGCGGGCGAGCACGTACTGCTCCGCGGCCCCAACGGCTGCGGCAAGAGCACCCTCCTGCACCTCGTCTCCGGGACCCTCGCCCCCGACACAGGCGAGGTCACCCTGCCGCCCCGGGTGGCGAGCCTGACCGTCCCGGTGAACCTGCCGCCCCTGCCGGTACGCGAACTGGTCGCCGACGGGCGGCTGCGCACGTCGATGGGCCTGGACGGGCTGGCCGGCCAGCTGCCCTCGGAGCTGTCGTCCGGCCAGCGGCAGCGGGTCGGGGTCGCGGCGCTCCTGTGCGAGGACGCGGACGTGTACCTCGCCGACGAGCCGTTCTCGAACCTCGACGCGGACGGCCGGGACCTGGTGCTGCGGACCCTGCGCGAACGCACCGAGGGCCGCGCCCTCCTGGTCGTGCACCACGGGGACGAGGACCTCGACGGCCGCTTCGACCGCGTGGTGACCCTGGCGGCGGCCGGCACGCTCTCCCGGTCACGGCAGTAGGGCCTGTCGTCAAACTCCCGTCTGCCCCGCGACGCCTGGCACGCGCTCTCGCCGCACCGGGCGAAAGCAAAGTACGTCCAGGCCGTCTCTTTCGGATCTTGGCGGGTCAGGCGAGATCCGGAAGAGACGGCCTAGGCGGGGACCGGGGCGCCGCTGCCGGCGACCAGGTCGCGGGCGGCGGAGGCGAACGCGGACCGGTTGGGGTGCCCGGTCTTCTGCAGGAGGCTCGCCACGTGCTTCTCGACGGTGCGCGGCGAGATGTGCAGCCGGCCGGCGATGTCCTTGTTGCCGATCCGTTCGGCGAGCAGCCGGGCCACCTCGAACTCGCGGAAGGTGATGCCGCACCGGCGCAGGACCGGCGGCACCTGCTCGGTCCCGGTGCGGCGCTGCCGGACGGGGGCGCCCATGCCGCGGAGCCGGGCCCGGCAGGCGCCGGCGGCCGCCTGGAGGCCGACGCCGTGGAAGTACTCCTCCGCCTCGCGCAGCCAGTCGGCCGGGGCGCCCCAGCCGTCCGCGTACGCCGTGCGCGCGACCAGCCGCAGGCACAGGTGGCGTGCCACGGGGTGGGGCTCGGCCGCCTCCAGGGCGGCCCGCGCGGCGGCCGTCGCCTCGGCGGTGCGGCCCTCGCGGCCCAGCAGCACGGCCTGCGACAGGCCGGCGAACGGGCGGTTCCAGCGGGTGCCGCCGGCGCTCGCCCGCGCCGCCTCGGCGTGGTGGCGGCGGCCCATGCGCCCGGCGAGCACGCCGAGCAGCAGGATGACGCCGTGCTTGCCGAAGTCGGCGGTGGCCGGGTTCTCCGCGTCGTACGCGAGGGCCTGCGCGAACTCCTGCCCGGCCGCGTCGTGCCGTTCCTCGAGCAGCGAGCAGAACGCCCGCGCGAGGCCGTACGCCATGGACCGCAGGCCCGGCGCGTGGTCGACGAGCGGTGCCAGGGCCTCCAGCGCCTCCTCCATCTCGGCACGGCGGCCCTGGTGCGCCCAGCGCACCGCGTCGGCGAGCCGCAGCAGGGCCAGGGCCCGGCCCAGTCCCAGCCGGGACGCCTCGGCGGCCTCGGCGCGGATCCGGTCGCGGGCGGGCCCGAACTCGCCGCGCTGGACGTGGTCCAGGGCGAGCACGAAGCCGGTCTCGTGCGCCAGGGGCAGCAGGCCCATCCGCAGGGCCTCCCGACGGGCCTGCTCGACCCGTGCGGTCCGGCCGTCGCGCAGCGCCGCGGTCCGGGCCAGGTGCACCTCGGCGGACACCCCGAGTGCGGGCAGACCGTGTTCGTGGGCGAGGGTGCGGGCCCGCGCGAGGTGGACCTGCGCGGCCGGCTCGTCCCGTTCCCGGGCCAGCTCCCCGAGCACGAGCAGGGCCTCGCCCTCCACCTCGGGCAGGCCGGCGCGCAGGGCCGCGTCCGCCGCCCGGCGGGCGAACGCGGCGGCGGTGGCCAGCCGGTCGGGCGCGAACCGGCTCCGCTCCGCGTGGGCCGCGGCGAGGTCGACGAGGGCGGCGTGGGCCGGAGCCGCGGCCGGGCCCGGGCCGTCGCCGAGCAGTCGGCGGGCGGCGTCCAGGTGCCCGAGGGCTTCCGCGGAGCGGCCCTGGAGGGTGGCGATGCGGGCCAGCCGGGCGTGGAGCCCGGCCCGGCGTCCGGCGGGTACCGCGTGCTCGCCGCCCAGTGCTTCGAGGCCGGCGGCCGGCGTGGGCAGCCGGTCGAAGCGGCCCGAGCAGGCCACGGCGTCGAGCAGCTGCTCCAGCACGGTGGCGTACAGGGCGGGCTCGGCGGCGGGGTCGAGGAGCCCGTGCGCCCGGACCAGCAGCTCCGCCGCCCGCTGCGCCGTGCCCCCGCTCATCGCCCGCGACGCCGCCTCGCAGTACAGCCGGACGGCCTCCCGGGTGTCGCCTGCGTGCCCGTACAGCTCGGCGGCCCGCGCACACCAGGTTCCCGGCAGCCCGGGGTGCAGTTCGGCCAGGGCGCGGGCCGCCCGCCGCGCGTACCCGGCGCGTTCTCCGGGGCCGAGGCCGTCGAGGAGGGCCTGCGCGGCGAGCGGGTAGCGGAAGGCGTACCAGTGCGGGCCGGTCTCGTCCGGCACGATCAGGCGGGCGGCCACCGCGGCGCTCAGGGTCACGTGCAGCTCCGCGGGGTCGCGGCCCGTCGCGTGCTGGAGCACCGGCAGCGGGAAGCGCGGGCCGAACAGGGCGGCCGTGCTGAGGAGTTCCCGGCCGAACAGGCCGAGCTTCCCGGCCCGGCGCCGGACGCTGTCCACGACGGCGGCGGGGACCGGCGGGGTCCGGCCGTCGCCGGACGGGCGGCCGGCGGAGTCCTGGGCCAGTTCCTTGACCACGAACGGGATCCCGGCACCGCCGGCGGCCGCGCGCCGCACGAGCTCGGGGCCGGCCTCGGCCGGGTGGGTCCCCAGCTCGGCCGCGACGAGGAGGTGCACCTCGGGACGGCTGAGGGGGGCCAGGCCGAGCACCGTCGCGGCCCCGCGCTGGCGGGCCCGTGCGGCCAGTTCGTCCGCCGTGCAGGGGTCGCTCCCGGTGGCGAGCAGGAGCACGGCGGGCTGCTGCCCGATGTTGTCCAGCAGGTACTCGACGACGGCCAGCGTCCCGGTGTCGGCCTCGTGCAGGTCGTCGAGGACCAGCAGGAAGCCCCGCTCCCGCCCGAGGGCGGCCGCGAGGCGCAGTACCGCCTCGGCGACCACGAGCGGGGACCCGGCGCCGGCCCCCGCGCCCCGGCTCCCGTTCAGCAGGTCGCCGAGGGCGGCTCCGTAGCGGCCGGGCCCGCCCGGCTCGGGCAGCAGCCCGGCCCGCGACAGCAGGAGCAGCGCCTCGACCAGCGGCCGGTAGGGGACGGGTGCGCCCAGGGTGCCGGCCCGGCCCTGCGCCGTGACCATGCCCTGCCGGGCCGCGGCGGCGAGGGCTTCGGCGGCGAGGCGGGTCTTGCCGATGCCGGGTTCTCCTGTGACGAAGACCGTTCCTCCCCGGCCGTGCCGGGCGGCGGCCAGGGCGGCCGTGATCTGCGCCATCTCGGCTTCCCTGCCGACGAGTTCGCCTCGGACGGGGTGGCGTCTGCCGTCGATGGCGGTGGCGGTGGCGGTGTGGTCGTACGGCTGTGTCATCGGTGAGTCATCTGCCTCTCCTGGTGCGCGGGGAAGCGGAAGCGGGGGCGCCTGGCGGAGCGGGCGGCGGCGGGGACGTCGCCGGAGCCGACGATACGAAGCGGGAAGCGCGGTCTGTAGCCGTCCTTTTGGGGGGCTTGCGCGAGGGGGTCAGCCCCCGTCCAGACTGTCCTCGCGCACCCGCCGGGCCAGGTCCAGCTTGGTGTAGGCGGGGCGGCCCGCCTGCTGGTACTTGGCCTTGACACGGTCGAGGTAGTCCTTGGCCGTGTGGACGGTGATGCCGGCGCGCCGGGCGGCGGACTTGAGGGTCATCCCGGACGCGTAGTCGAGCAGGACCTGCCGTTCCCGGGGCGAGAGCCGGGGGCGGTCGGGACGGTCGTCGTGGGCGCAGGCGAAGGCGAGTTCCGCGGAGTGCGTGCCGCGGCCCGCCGCGACGTCCTGGACGGCCGCGACCAGCGTCGGCAGGTCGTTGTCCTTGGTCAGGTAGCCGTCCGCGCCGGCCCGCAGCGCCTCGATGATCCGGGAGCGGTCCGGGACGGTGCTGATCATCAGGACGCGGCTGCCGGTGCGCAGCAGGCGGCGGATGTTGTCGGCGGGGGCTGAGCCGTCGCGCAGTACGAGGTCCAGGAGGACGACGTCGGGCGGGACGTAGCCCGAGCGGGCGGGCCCGTACG
This sequence comes from Streptomyces sp. IBSNAI002, assembly GCF_052244475.1. Lineage (NCBI taxonomy): Bacteria > Bacillati > Actinomycetota > Actinomycetes > Kitasatosporales > Streptomycetaceae > Streptomyces > Streptomyces sp. IBSNAI002. Next base: position 1,329,035 of record NZ_JBQPXG010000002.1, read on the forward strand.
GGGGCCCCGCCGCGGCGGGTGCGCCGATCAGCTCGCCCACCGTGGCCGCGGTCGCCACCAGCCGCAGCTCCGGGACCGCGCCCAGCCATGCCTTCATGCCGTCGAGGAGCATCCGGTCGTCGTCTACCACCGCGACGGTGGTCACCGCGGCCATCTCAGCTCCACCCGTACTCCCTCGCCGGGGGCGGTGTCCACGGTCGCCAGGCCGCCCACCTCGGCCATCCGCCCGCAGACCGAGCCGCGCAGCCCGAGGCCGGGCAGGTACCGCTCGGGGTCGAAACCGGGACCCCGGTCGACCACGGTGACGACGGCTCCGCCGCGCCCGTCGGTGCCCCGGGTCGCGGTGAGGTAGGCGTGTCCGGTGCCCGCGTGCCGCCGTACGTTGTTCAGGGCCTCGCGGGCCGCGTCGCCGAACGCGGCGGCGACCTCGGGCGGCACCTGCGGGAGGTCGTGGTACTGGGCGGTGACCCGCAGTTGCAGGCTCTCCACGGAACCCACCGCCTCCTCCAGTGCCTCGCCGATCTCCCGGTGGTGCACCTCGTCGGCGGTCTGCTGGATCAGCCGGCGCAGGTAGGCGGCCTCGCGGCCGCACCGTTCGCGCACCCGGGGTGCGTTGGCGTCGATCCCGCCCGCGGCGAGGGTGGTGAGGGTGGCCAGGACGGTGTCGTGCAGGGCCCGGTGGTGTTCCAGGCGTTCGGCGTAGCGCGCCTTGTGCGCCTCGGCGGCGAGCGCGCGGGCGTTGGCGTCGTCGAGGAGGCGTCCCTGGCGGCGCAGGTACCACCACATGACCCAGGCCATGACGGCCGACGACAGCAGCGAGTTGACGTGGCCGCCGATGACCGCGGGGCTCGCGCCGACCAGTTGGTAGCCGATGAGGTGGGTCACGAGGAGGAGCACGACCGCGGCGAGGACGTGGAGCCGGCGGTCGAGGGCGATGGCCGCGGCGGCGCTCGACGACCCGCCGAGCAGCATCGCCCAGCCGAGCAGGGCGGGTTCCCCTACCCCGCCCCACGTACAGAGGAGGAGCGGCAGCACGCACCCGGTGACCAGGACGTCGGCCCAGACGTGCCGCGGGTCGAACCAGCCGCGCCGCAGGGCCGCGCCGTAGCCGAGCGCGCTGAGCCCCAGGGCGGCGGCGAGGCCGGCGTACTGGAGGGGGAGGTCGTGCCTGCGCTGCGCCACCGCCAGGACGCCGACCGTCAGATGGCTCGTCCGGTAGAGCAGGGTGGTCAGGATCATGAAGGACTGGGCGCGCTGCAGCCCCGACCCGACCCCGGTCGTCCTGCGCAGTGCCCGTAATCGCCTTGTCGACAAAGACGCCACCGACCACACCACCCCGCCCGCGATCATCACCGATGTCACGTATTTTGCCCCAGCAGGTCCATGCCAACGGCGGCATCCGGCCAGCCCTCGGTCACCTCCTGGCAGCACGCGCCCCATCCCGAGCTGCCCGGCCAACGGCTGTTCAGCCGGGACCTGCTGGAGGTGGAGATCCTGGATCCGCGGGACCCGGACCGGCACCTGCTGACGGTCTTCGACAACCACGACCGCCTCCGGACGCTGCGGGCGGAGGCCATCGCCCGGATCCTCGCCGCCCGCACCCGCCCCGACGGACGGTTCGTCCTGCTGGGCGACATAAACGACACGCCCGACTCGCCCACGCTCGCGCTCGCGCTCGCGCTCGAGGAGGCCCTCACACACCCGCTGGAGACCCGCCCGCCCAAGGCCGACGTGCCGCCTCCGTCGGCGTCGGGGTCCTGGACGGTCCTGGACGCACCGGTTCAAGAAGTCGGGCGAGGACGCGCGGTACGAGCTCGGCTCGGACCACGGCCCCGCCTGGGTGGTCCTCGACTTCTGACCGGCCGGCCGCCCGCCCACCGGATGGCTCTGCTTGGCACCACGCGGTGCCAAGCAGAGCCATTTCACGCGCACAGCGGCACAGCAACACCGATGACGCCACCCTTACCCAGATCGCCGCCACTGCATTTTCGCAGGTCAGAAGGGTCGCACACAGAGGTGGCCCCCACAGGGAGCCCCCAGGCTTGCGCATGGCGCCATCGTGGTGCCATGATGACGTCATGGACCTCACGCCGTACATCGACACCCTCCGCCGCGAACTCGCGGTGGCCGCCGAAGCCGGCGGCGACGAAGCACGCGAGCTGGCCGAGCGGCTCACCGCCCCCCTGGAGTCGGCGACCCGGCTGACCATGCTGAACGTGCTCTCCGCCGCGATGGACGAGATCACCCGCGAACTTGCCCCCGGCTCGGTCGACGTACGGCTGCGGGGGCTCGACCCCGACTTCGTGGTGACGCTCCCGCCCACCGGCGGCAGCCACACGGAGCCGACCGCACCCGTCGAGCCACTGACGGCGCCGGCACCCGGCGACGGCGACGAGGGCGGCACCGCCCGCGTCAACCTGCGGCTGCCGGCCCACCTCAAGGCACGCGCCGAGGAGGCCGCGGGCCGCGAGGGCCTGTCGGTCAACGCGTGGCTGGTGCGGGCCGTGTCGGCCGCCGTCGAGGGCGGCAGCCGGCCGCGCACGCCCGAGAAGACCCAGATCGGACAGAGCTTCACGGGCTGGGTCCGCTAGCCGCGCCTCCGCCCGCGCCACTCCGCCCGCACCGCTCCACCCGCACCACCTCACCCACACCACGTCCCACCAGCGGGGACGCCCTGAAGACCCAAGAGGACGGGACAGCCATGCCTTCTTTCGACACTCCCGAACCGATCTCGGTCACCGCGCACGTGGAGGCCGGTTCCATCCAGTTCACCGCGGGCGACCGCCTCGACACCGTGGTCGAGGTGCGGCCCCGCGACCCGAAGAAGGACCTGGACGTACGGGCGGCAGGCCAGACCGAGATCACCTGCGCGGGCGGCGTACTGACCGTCAGGACGCCCAAGACGCGCTACCTCGTCGGCCGCACCGGCACCGTCGACGTGACGGTCGAGCTGCCCACGGGTTCGCGCGTCGACATGACCGGCGCCTGGGCCCAGGTGCTCGGCGAGGGCCGGCTCGGCGAGGTCCGCGTGAAGACCTCCTCCGGCGACACCCGCTTCGACACGACCGGCCCGCTGAACCTGGTGGCGTCGCACGGCTCGATCACCGTGGACCGGGTCGAGGGGGCGGCCGAGATCACCACCAGCACCGGCAGCGTGAGCGTCGGCCTCCTCGACGGCCCCGCCGTCCTGAAGAACTCGCACGGGACCACGACCGTCGGCGCCGCGACCGGCGAGCTGCGGGTGCGCAACGCCAACGGTGACATCCAGATCCGGCGCGCCGAGGACTCGGTCATCGCCACCACCGCCCACGGCACGCTGCGCGTGGGGGAAGTGGTCCGCGGAGAGGTCCAGCTGGAGACCAGCTACGGCGCCATCGACGTCGGCGTGCGCGAGGGCACGGCCGCCTGGCTCGACGTCAGCTCGAACTCCGGCCAGGTCCGCAACACGCTCACGGCGTCCGAAAGCCCGGAACAGGCCGAGGACACCGTCAAGATCCGCGCCCGCACCCGGTACGGCAACATCGACGTCCGCCGCGCCAAGGCCTGACCCGCCCGCTCCCCCCATCCCTTACTCCCCCCCAACCACTCCAGCCCCGAACGGGAGGGCCCCATGCCTTCTTCTGTCATGCCCACCTCAAGGCGGGGTGACGGCCTGCCGTCTCCGGCCGCCGCCGTCTCCGCCGTCGGTCTGCGCAAGTCGTACGGGGACAAGACCGTCCTCGACGGCATCGACCTGCACATCCCCGCCGGGTCCGTGTTCGCGCTGCTCGGCCCGAACGGCGCCGGCAAGACCACTGCCGTGAAGATCCTCTCCACCCTCGTCTCGGCCGACGGCGGACAGGCCCAGGTCGCGGGCCACGACGTCGCCACGTCCCCGCACGGGGTGCGGGCGGCGATCGGCGTCACCGGGCAGTTCTCCGCCGTCGACGGGCTGATCACCGGCGAGGAGAACATGCTCCTCATGGCGGACCTGCACCACCTGTCCAAGCGCGAGGGACGCCGGGTCGCCGCCGCACTGCTCGAGCGGTTCGACCTCGTCGACGCCGCCGGGAAGCCCGCGCAGAGCTACTCCGGCGGCATGAAGCGCCGCCTCGACATCGCCATGACCCTCGTCGGCTCACCGCGCATCATCTTCCTGGACGAGCCGACCACCGGCCTCGACCCGCGCAGCCGCCACAACATGTGGCAGATCATCCGCGAGCTCGTCTCCGACGGCGTCACCGTCTTCCTCACCACGCAGTACCTGGAGGAGGCCGACGAGCTCGCCGACCGCATCGCCGTGCTGAACGACGGCAGGATCGCCGCCGAGGGCACCGCCGAGGAGCTCAAGCGGCTCGTCCCCGGCGGACACGTCCGGCTCCGCTTCACCGACCCGGCCGCCTACCGCTCCGCGGCCTCCGCGCTGCGCGACGCCACCCGGGACGACGAGGCGCTGGCGTTGCAGATCCCCAGCGACGGCAGCCAGCGCGAGCTGCGCTCCATCCTCGACCGGCTGGACGCGGCCGGCATCGAGGCGGACGAGCTGACCGTGCACACGCCCGACCTCGACGACGTGTTCTTCGCCCTGACCGGCTCCGCGGTTCCGGGCCGGCCCGACCAGCGCAAGGAAGATGCCCGATGAGCTCCCTCTCCCTCGCCGTGCGCGACTCGTCCACGATGCTGCGGCGGAACCTGCTGCACGCGCGGCGCTACCCGTCCCTCACACTGAACCTGCTGCTCACGCCGGTGATGCTGCTGCTGCTCTTCGTCTACATCTTCGGCGACGTGATGAGCGCCGGCATCGGGGACGGCGGGGCGGACCGGTCCGAGTACATCGCGTACCTCGTCCCCGGCATCCTGATGCTGACCATCGGCGGCACCACGATCGGCAGCGCGGTGTCCGTCTCCAACGACATGACCGAGGGCATCATCGCCCGCTTCCGCACGATGGCGATCCACCGCGGTTCCGTGCTCGTCGGACACGTCATCGGCAGCGTGCTGCAGTGCGTGATGAGCGTGCTGCTCGTCGGTGCCGTCGCGGTGGCCATCGGGTTTCGGTCCGTGGACGCCACCGCCCTGGAGTGGATCCTGGCGGTGGGCCTGCTGACGCTCGTGTCCCTGGCGCTCACCTGGATCGCCGTCGGCATGGGCCTGTCCAGCCCGAACGCCGAGGCGGCCAGCAACAACGCCATGCCGCTGATGGTCCTGCCGCTGATCTCCAGCGCCTTCGTGCCGGTCGACGCGATGCCGGGCTGGTTCCGGCCCATCGCCGAGTACCAGCCGTTCACCCCGGCCATCGAGACCCTGCGCGGGCTGCTGCTCGGCACCGGGATCGGCCACAACGGGTGGCTGGCCGTGGCCTGGTGCCTGGGACTGGCCGTGCTCGGCTACCTCTGGTCCACGTCGCTGTTCAACCGCGACCCGAAGTAGGGGTCAAGACAGCGCACCCCCGCCCCCGGACGGCCGGGGCGGGGGTGCGGTGCGTGGTGCGGCGGCGGATCAGGCCACCGGGACCGGGAAGGTCGGGTACTCGACCCCGGAGACGTGCTGGACGACCCGGATGACCTGGCAGGAGTAGCCGAACTCGTTGTCGTACCAGAGGTACAGGATGGCGTTGTCGCCGTCGACCTTGGTGGCGCCGGCGTCGACGATCGAGGCGTGGCGCGAGCCGACGAAGTCCATGGAGACGGCGTCGGGCGCGGTGGTGAAGTCGATCTGGCGCTTGAGCGGCGAGTGCAGCGAGACGTCGCGGAGGTAGTCCAGGACCTCTTCGCGGGTGGTCTCGCGGCCCAGGCGCAGGCTCAGGATGGCGATCGAGACGTCCGGGACGGGCACGCGGATCGAGCTGCCCGTGATCGGCGCCTTGAGGTCGGGCAGCGCCTTCGCGACGGCGGACGCGGCACCGGTCTCGGTGATGACCATGTTGAGCGGCGCGGAACGGCCGCGACGGTCGGCCTTGTGGTAGTTGTCCAGCAGGTTCTGGTCGTTCGTGAACGAGTGGACGGTCTCCACGTGGCCGCGCAGCACGCCGTACTCGTCGTCCATGGCCTTCAGCGGCGGGACGATCGCGTTCGTGGTGCAGGAGGCGCAGGACAGGATCTGCTCGTCCGGCTTGATCGTGTCGTGGTTGACGCCGTGCACGATGTTCGGGACGTCGCCCTTGCCCGGGGCGGTCAGGACGACCTTGTCGATGCCGGGGCGCAGGTGCTTGGAGAGGCCCTCGCGGTCGCGCCACTTGCCCGTGTTGTCGATGAGGATGGCGTCCTGGATGCCGTGCACCGTGTAGTCGACCTCGGACGGGTCGTTGGCGTAGATCACCTTGATCGCGTTGCCGTTGGCGATGATCGTGCTGTTCGCCTCGTCCACGGTGATCGTGCCCTGGAACTGGCCGTGGATGGAGTCGCGGCGCAGCAGCGAGGCCCGCTTCACGATGTCCTGGTCGCCGCCCTGGCGGACGACGATGGCGCGCAGCCGCAGGCCGTTGCCGGAGCCGGCCTTCTCGATCAGCAGGCGGGCGACGAGGCGGCCGATGCGGCCGAAGCCGTAGAGGACGACGTCGCGGCCCTCGCCGCGCTCGAGCTTGTTCGCACCCGTGGCTCCGACGACCGCCTCGGCGGTGAAATCGGCGACCGACAGTCCGCGGTCGTCCGTCTTGTACGTCGCGGCCAGCATGCCGATGTCGATCTGCGAGGGACCGAGGTCGAGGGCGGCGAGGGCCTCGAGGAAGGGCATCGTCTCGGTGACGGACAGCTCCTCGCCGGCGATCTGCCGGGCGAAGCGGTGCGCCTTGAGGATGCTCACCACCGATTTGTTCACCAAGGAGCGGCTGTGAAGCAGGACGGTGACGTCCCGCTCCCGGTGCAGCTTCCCGATGATCGGGATCATCGACTCCGCGATCTCCTCGCGGTTCTTCCAGTTGGTGAACGAGTCGTCATTGACAGTCACAGGTTTATCTTTCGAGCTAGGCGGCGCTCATATGCTAACCCGTCCCCCGTTTGGCCCATCAAGCGGGGGAGGTCGAACGCCTCGGCCAGCAGTTCGTACGAGCGCTGCCGGTCGGCCGGGTCGGGCGTCAGGGTGTTGATGATCAGCTCGTCCACCCCGTGCGCCGAGGCCAGTGCCGTGAGCGCGGCGTGCACCTGCTCGGGCGCCCCGGAGACCAGGGCCGTCCGGTGCACCTTGGCCCGCTCCAGCTCCGCGCCGGTCCAGCGGTGGCGGCGGGTGGTCTCGTACGAGGGCAGCGGACGGTCGTGGCCGAGGTCCTTGCGGGCCCGCCACAGCAGCAGGCTCTGTGCCAGTTCCTCGGCGCGGCCGGCGCTGTCCGCGGTCACCACGCGCACGGCGAGCGCGCCGCCCGCCCGGTGCCCGGTGGCGGCCGTGTAGGCGGTGCGGTAGTCCTCGAACGCCGCCGGGCCGCCGGCCGGGGAGAAGAAGTGCCCGAAGGCGAACTCGGTGCCGAGGCGTCCGGCGAGGCGGGCCGATTCGCGTCCCGCTCCCAGCAGCCACATCTGCGGCGGGACCGGCGGGTGCGGGACGACGCCGCCGTCGGCCAGGAGCGAGCGCAGGTCCGCCAGCCGCTGGGGGAAGTCGTGCGCGGGGCCGCCGGCCCGGCCGATCCCGAGGTCGACGCGTCCCGGGTGGAGGGAGGCCAGTACGCCGAAGACCTCGGCGACCTTCACAGGGTGGTAGCGGGGCAGCAGCACCCCGCCCGTGCCGACCCGCATCCGCGAGGTGTGCGCCAGTACGGCGCCCGCGAGGATCTCCGGCGCGCTGCCCCCGAAGCCCGGGGAACCGTGGTGTTCGGCGACCCAGTAGCGGGTGTAGCCGAGGTCTTCCGCGGCGCGGGCGAGGTCCACGGAGGCGCGCACCGCCTGGTCCGGCGTGTGGTCCTCGCCGACCGGCGTCTGGTCCAGTACGGACAGTCGGGGGTTGGTCATCGTGCGTCGCCTTTCAGTGCTGGTGGGCCGGGAGGCCGGAGGCGCCGGCCATGGTCGCGGGCACGATCCTGAAGTCCCGCTGGAAGACCAGGTTGTGCAGGTCGGCGGCGGCGATGGCGCGCAGCGTGGGCAGTTCGGCGGCGGCCTGGGCGTCGTCGAAGACGTTCAGCGGCCACTCGGAGACGGTGGCCCCGCGCAGGTGGGGGTGGTGGAAGGAGGCGCCGTAGTGCGCGTACAGCGTGACCGGCGGAATGTCGGCGGTCGACTGCTCGTCCCACCACAGGGTCCAGGCGTGGAAGAGGCTGCCGTCCCCGGCGCGCTCGACGCCGGTGGCGTCCACCACTCCCTGCCCGAGGAGGAGTTCGTCGTTGAGCTCGTTCAGGGCCTGGCGGGCGTACGGGTCCAGCAGGCGCGCGGCGGTACGGAAGTGCTCCTCCTTGCCGGGGCGGGTCGCCGCGTCGCCGTGGACGCCGTCGCGCAGGTCGGCGAAGTGCCGCAGCAGGGCGTCGAGGTTGGGGACCTGGGAGGTGGGGTGGACGGGGGTGGTGGTCATGCCGGCTCCGTTGTCTCGTCGGTCGCGTCGGTCTCGTCTGGGCGTTCGGTGGTGAGCAGGTGCAGGGCCAGTCCGAGCCAGCCCCGCAGGGTGACGGGGCTGTGCGGGCCGGGGCCGGCCGGGCTCCGGGCCGGTTGCAGGAAGGCTCCGTGGCCGGTCTGGCGGAACTCGCGCAGGGCGACCTCCACTCCGGCCGCACGCAGGAGGCGTGCGTAGTGGTGGACGTCGTCGCCGACGGGGTCGAGATCGCCCGTGGCGAGGACGGCCGGGGCGAGTCCGCGCAGGTCGGCCGCCTCGAAGGGGGTGCTGTGGAGGCGGGTGCCGTCGGCCGCGCGGGGCCGGCCGGGGGCCTGGTAGGACCGCCAGGCCGAGACCAGGTAGGGCGCGGTCGGGAACATGTCGGGGAAGCGGTGGTACGAGGCCGCGGTGCAGCCGGGGTCCAGCGGCGGGTACGCGAGTACCTGGGCCGCCAGGGGGAGGCCGCGGTCGCGGCTGGCGAGTGCGGCGCAGGCGGCCAGGGTGCCTCCCGCGCTGTCTCCTCCGGCGGCGACGGGAACGGCGCCCCCGGCCCGTTCCCGGGCCCAGTCGAGCGCGGACAGGACGTCCTCGACCATGGCCGGGTGGCGGACCTCGGGGGCCAGCCGGTAGTCGACGCTCACGACGCCGAAGCCGGAGAACCGGGCGAGTTCGGCGGTCGCGCCGTGCCAGTCCTGGGCGGAGCCGGCGCGCCAGCTGCCGCCGTGGGCCCACACCAGCCAGCCGTGCGGTGCCGCCGCCCCCGGCCGGTACACCCTGGCGGGGACCGGGCCGGACGGGGAGGGGATGCGGACGTGCTCCCAGCGGACCGCGGCACGGTTCGTTCCGGCGGCCGAGTGGGTGGGTGTTGCCATCGGGGTTCCTTCCCTCCGTGCCTGGGGCCAACGTTCGCCGCCGCGGCAGGGCTGTCACAAGGCGGAGTTGCCTTAGTTGCCGGGCTGGGCCTGCTTGTTGCGGAGGAAGAGGACGGTGGTCAGCGTCCCGATCACGACGATCGCCGTGTTCACGATGACCGCGGTCGTGATCCCCGCATGGATGTCCGTGTTCGCCGCGACGACCGCCGACATGATCGGCGTACCCATCGTGATACCGATCTGCTGCGTCATCGTCGCCAGACCCGTCGCCATACCCTGCTCGTGATCCGGCAGCCCCGTCGTCGCCGTCACCATGAACCCGACGATCACCAGCATGTTCCCCACACCACCAGCGAACGTCGCAACCAACAGCAGCCACATACTCGACGACGTCTCACCCAAAGCCACCAGACTCAACGTCGCCACCGCCTGCAGCACACCACCAATCACCAACGTCGACCGCGTACTCGTCGCCCCGATCACCCGAGGCGCCACCGAACCACCGATCACCGTGCCCACACCCAGCACACCGAACGACAACCCCGCCGCCAACGGCGAGAAGTCCAGCACCTCCTGCAGATACAACGTCATCAAGAACACCAGACTGGTCTCCGTCAGGAACGCGACCACACCCGCCACGTTCCCCCACGCCACCGTCCTCTTCTTCAGCACACTCACCGGCACCAACGGACTCGCCGTCTTCGCCTCGATCACATAGAACGCCACCAGCAGCACCACACCCGCCACCAGCCAGCCCAGCGCCGAACCCGAACCCCAACCACGCTCACCCGCCTGCGTCAGACCGTAAATCAACGCCAGCAGACCCAAAGTGACAGCAGTCGCACCAGGCAGATCCAGCTTCGGACGAACACCCGGACGAGACTCCTTGATCACCGCAGGAGCAATCAGCAACACCGCGAGCGCCACCGGCACATTGATGAAGAACGCCCACCGCCACGACAGCAGATCCGTCAGAACACCACCCAAAATCGCCCCCGTCGTGAACCCCGCCGACATCAGCGCACCATTCAGACCCAGAGCCTTCTGACGCAACGGACCCTCAGGAAACGACGTCGTCAACAGGGACAGACCCGCCGGCGTCACCGCCGCCGTCGCCAGACCCTGAAACACCCGCGCCACGATCAGCATCTCCGGACTCGTCGCAAGCCCACCCACCAAAGACGACAGACCCAGCACCGCCAAACCCACCAGGAACAACCGCCGCCGCCCGAACAGATCCGCGACCCGCCCGAACAACAACGTGAAACCCGCCGCACACAAAGCGAACGACGTCGCGATCCACTGCAGATTCGACAACGAGAAACCAAGCCCGTCACCGATCACCGGCAACGCCACATTCAGAATCGAGAAATCAACCGCCAGCATGAACTGCGCCACCAGCAGCACCACAAGCACCAGCTTCAGACGGCCATCCAGACGGACCCGCCCCCCGGCACCTCCCCCCTCCCCTGAACCCGCGTCAACACGCGCTCCCTCGACAACCGACATCGCCATACGTCCTTTCCATCACAACGGAGGCCTTCTGCGTCGAAGGCCGGTACTTGCCGGGGAAGCCGGCTCAGGCAGGGGTCTGCGCCGAGGCACGGCGCCGTAGTTCTTCCGACAGTTCCTGCCAGTCCCGCGCGCACTGGGCGGCCGCGGCGGCCGCCGTCTCGGCGCGGTACGGGGGTATCGCGGCGACGATCCGCTCCCACTGGCGCAGTCCGCTCACCTGGAGGTCGAGCATGCGCAGCAGGAGCCTGCCCGCTTCGCTCAGCCTGAGCAGGGGGTCCTTGCAGAGGCTGGTGACCAGTGCGGGCAGTGGCTGCCCGCGGCCCCGGGCGGGCACCGCGGCCGGCGGCGGGGCAGGGCCGTTGCCGGCGCGCCGCTGGACGGCGGGCACGGGATCCGCGCCCTCGCCGATCCTGCGCCGGACGTCCCGTACGGTCGAGGGCGCGATGCCCGCTTCCCGCGCGATCTGCCGCAGGGAGGCCGTGGGGCGTCCGGCGAGCAGCCGGGCCGCGGCCTCCCTGCCGCGTACGGGGTCGGCCGGCCTTGTGCGGCCGTCCTGGCCGACGCGGCCCGGGGGGCCGGGCGCGGGACCGGCGCGGCGTCGCAGTGCCCCGACGGTCTTGGCCGCCAGTCCGGTGCGCTGCGCGATGCCGCGATCGGACCAGTCCGGGTGGGACCGCAGGATCCGTAACGCCGCGGCCGTCCGCTCGCCGTGCGTGAGCGGGAGGCCGTGGCTGATGTTGGCCTCGACGGCGAGGACGAAGGCGTCCTCGGGGCTCCCGTCGAAGTACGTGACCGCCACCGTGTCGTGCCCGCGCAGTTCGGCGGCCCGCAGCCGGTGCGTTCCGTCGATGATCCGCATGGTGCCGCGGTGCACGAGCAGCGGGGGCAGCGACCGGCCGGAGTGGGCGAGGCCTTGGGCGTGGCTCTCGTCCACGCGGACGACCCGTGGAGAGTCCGCGGAGAGCAGCGCGCCGACCGGCACCTCGACGACGCTGTCGGAGGTGCTCGCCGCGCTCCTCGCATCGGGCTTGCCCATGGTGTTCACCTCCCTTCGTGCACTCGGTGTTTCGGCTGCCGGTCCGTCGCCGGCCTCGGGGAAGAAATTACGTAACTACCGTTCGGTAACCCAGCTGGCGGCCGAACTCCGTTGAGATTTGGGCAACTTGGCGAAGTAGCCGCCTTGCGGGGTGGGCGACCGCGGAGAATCCCCGGTCGCCCACCGGGCGGCCCTCACACCCCGGCCAGTTCCTCCGCGCGCACGAACTCCCTCAGCCAGGCAAGGAATCCGGGCCCCAGGTCCTCGCGCTCACAGGCGAGCCTGACCGTCGCGCGCAGGTACTCGGCACGGTCCCCGGTGTCGTAGCGCCGGCCGGAGAAGACGACTCCGTGCACCGGCCGGCCCGCCTGGAGGAGGGTGCGCAGCGCGTCCGTCAGCTGGATCTCCCCGCCGCGTCCGGGGCTCGTGCCCCGCAGGACCTCGAAGATCTCGGGATCGAGGAGGTAGCGGCCGATGATGGCGAGGTTGCTGGGCGCGGTGCCGGGTTCGGGCTTCTCGACCAGATCGGTGATGCGTACGCCCCCGGCGCCCGAAGACCCCTCCACGGCGGCGCATCCGTACTGGTGGATCGCGTCCGGATCCACCTCCATGAGGGCGACGACGCTGCCGCCGTGCTGCGCGCGGACCTCGGCCATGCGGGCCAGCAGCGGGTCCCGGGGGTCGATCAGGTCATCGGCCAGGAGCACGGCGAACGGCTCCCGGCCGACGTGCGGGGCGGCGCAGAGCACGGCGTGGCCGAGCCCCTTGGGGTCCCGCTGGCGCACGTAGTGGATGTCGGCGAGCTCGGTGGAGGCGCAGACGCTGTCGAGCTTGTCCTGGTCGCCGCGGCGCTGGAGGGCTTCCTCCAGCTCGTAGTTGCGGTCGAAGTGGTCCTCGAGCGGGTGAGGGGCCCCGCGTTTTCCGGACAGCTGCTAATTAGCAAATTCAGGCTGCGAGCTGCTGGTTCAGGTACTCGTCGTGGACCTCTCGTGGGGTCCGGTACCCGAGTCCCGAGTGACGGCGCTTCGTATTGTAGCGGACCTCTATGTAGCGGGCGATGTCGCGGTAGGCGTGTTCTCGGGTGGGGTATACGGTCCGGTGGACACGTTCATTTTTCAGGGTCGCGAAGAATGATTCCGCCATGGCATTGTCGTAGCAGATCCCGGTCCGGCCAACGGATTGCCGGATTCTTAGCCCGGTCAGTGTATTGGCGAACTGGGTCGAGGTGTAATTGCTGCCGCGGTCCGAGTGAAAGATGGCGTCTTCGGCGAGTGGGTGGTTGCGTGCTGCCATTTTGATGGCTGCTTCGATAAGTGGGGTCTTGTAGTTGTCGTCCATGGCCCACCCGATGACGGCTTTGGTGTGGCAGTCGATGACGGTGGCGAGGAATACCCAGCCTTCCCAGGTTGGAATGTATGTGATGTCGCCGACCATTTTGCGGCCGGGTGCGTCGGCGGTGAAGTCGCGGTTCACGAGGTCAGGGATCGGGCCGGCGGAGCCGTCGTTCTCGGTGAGGCTGTGGCGCCACGGTCGTGGCTGACACGCCTGGAGGTCCAGTTCCCGCATGAGGTCACGCACGAGCTCGGGTCCGCAGGGGACGCCCCACGCGGACAGGTCGGCGTGGACCCGACGGTAGCCGTAGGTTTCGTCAGAATCCTCGAACGACTTGGTGATCAGCAATTTCAGATCCTCCCGTCGCCGGGCAGTCGCTGAAATCGGCCTGCTCCGCCATTCGTAGAAGCCGGAGCGGGATACTTCCAGCCAGTCGCACATCTTGGCAACCGGCACCGTGTCTTCAGTGTTCGTGGTAAATATTGCGTACTCTGCATCGATGAACTCGAACTTGTCGCTCACCGAGGGTCCTTGGCGAAGTACGCTGCAACTTTTTCCAGGAAAGCGACTTTCTGTCGCAGCTCGCGCAATTCTCGTTCCTGCTCCCGCAGGCGGGCGCGCTCGTCGAGCGTGAGTTCCGGCTCCTCGCCATCATGCTCACGACGGTATGCGTTGACCCAGTTTCCCAGAGTTCCTTCAACGAGTCCGAGTTCCCGGGCGACCTGGGCGACCGGACGCGACGTCTCGATCACCATCTTCACGGCCTCTTCCCGATACTCCGGGCTAAATTTCCTGCGTTTCTGCGACAACCGACTTCCCTTTCCGAGTGGTCCCACCGTAGTGGGACCACTGTCCGGAAGGTTCGGGGCGCCTCAGGGCGCTTGTTGCGCCCCGTGACCATGAGGATGTCGGACATCCCCGCCGCGACCGCCTCTTCCACCACGTACTGGATGGCCGGCTTGTCGACCACCGGCAGCATTTCCTTGGGGGTGGCCTTGGTCAGCGGGAGGAAGCGTGTTCCGAGTCCCGCAGCGGGGATGACTGCCTTGGTTATCCGATGAGGTGTGGAATTCATGCCGCTGACGCTAGAGCGCTCCGCACGTCATTGGCTTCAATTCCACTTCCTTTGAGCCTACTTGGGCAATTCCGTTTCGGCCGGAGTCGCCGCGATACCCCGCCGGACGAGCCGCCACAGCTCTCTGAGCTCGGCGACGACGGCCCCGCGGCTGCCGCCCGTCCGGCCGCGGCGCGCCCGTACGACGACCCCTCCCACCAGATGCGCCGTCAGCAGCGCGGCGGGGCGCGGGCCGACCTCGGGGCTCAACTGCCCCTCCTCTGCGGCCTGCTCGAGGAGCTCCGTGACCTCCGGATACCAGCAGCTGCACCAGGCGGGACCTGCACCGACGCGCTCCTGGGTGAGTCTGGCGGCGGCGCGCACGACCGCATCGTCCTCGATCAGGCAGCCCAGTTCGAGAACGAGCGCGGAGACCGTGTCGAGGGCCGGACCTCCGCGGGCCGTGACGTCCTCGACCACCCTGCGGGTCGCCTCGCGCCCCGAGTCCTCGACGGCCGAGGCCAGTTCCCCCTTCGCGGAGAAGTGAAAGGTGAGCGCTCCGATGGATATCCCTGCGGATCTGCTCAGCCGGGATAATGACGTCCCGTCATATCCATTGCGGTCGAATTCTGCGGCGGCCACCGATATCAGGTGATTACGGGTGCGCACGCCGCGCTCTTGCTTTACCACTGCACCATCACTGCCATCCGGGTCGTTCCTGACTCACCAGTACATCCTGCCTCGGGATGGCGACCTCCAGCGTCGCCCCGCATGCCGGCCGCGCACAACGCCGACTTGACGAAGAAGCACCCGCCCCCCTCCACCGCCGTCCCCCGCGACGGAGCCCGGCTACCAACGTGCCCAAGTCGCGGGAAGGGCGCCACTCTTACGCTAGAAAAAAAACGAACGTTCTGTACTCTGATGGTACCTACGACGCACGCCGGCGTCCGCAGCGAAGGGGGAGACAGATGACGGCACACACGAGGACCAGAGCTCTGGCTGCCGGGGACACCACCCTGGACGAGTTCACCGAGCGCCTCTTCGGCCACTTACCGAGAGCCGACCAACGCCGTTGGGCCCGGGTCTACTTGCAGGGACTGCTCACCACTCCGGGCAAGAAGTCGGTACGCCGGCTCGCCGCTTCCGTGACCGAGTCCCCCACCGCCTCCCAGTCCTTGCAGCAGTTCATCAACGCGAGCCCGTGGGAATGGGATCCGGCCCGCACCGAACTGCTCCGCTGGGTGGAGGAGCGCCACACGGTTCACGCCTGGACGATCGGGCAGGCGGCCTTCCCCAAGCGCGGTGAGCACTCGGTGGGCGTGCACCGCCGCTTCGACCCGGCCGCCGGACGCATCGTCAACTGCCAGTACGGATATGGACTGTTCCTGTCCTTGGGCGGTACGAACATGCCCGTCGACTGGCGGCTGGTCCTCCCCGAGCACTGGTCGGCGGACCCCGCCCTGCGCCGCCGGGCGCGCATCTCACCGGAGGTCGCGCACCAGAGCCCGGAATCCCTCGTCCTCGAGCTCATCGACTCGATCGCCGCCCGCACCTCGTCGGTGCGCGCCCCCGTGATCGCCGACTTCAGCCGCCTGAACGGCGCCGCCGCACTGATCGGCATGCTCGGCCGCCGGGGCCACGACTTCCTGGTCTCCGTCCCGCCGACCCTCACGGTCAGCCCGGCCGGTCCGGTGCATGCCCCGGCCCACGGCGCGGAGCCGGCGCGGATGCCCGTGCCGACGCCCGTGCGGGCACCGGCGCGCATGCCGGGCGGGATGTCGGTGCGTACGACCACCGCGGGTGACTTCGCGCGCCTGGGGAACACCAGCCATCCGTACGCCGCGCGGCTGAGCGGCCCCGACGCGCGTCCGCAGCGGCTGCGCATCCACTCGGGGCTGGTCCGGGTTCCCGGCGGCGAGACCGGGGTCCCCGGGGCGCAGCAGACCTACCGCCTGTTCGGCGAACGGCGTCCGGGGCCGGGGGTCCGGGGCGGTCCGGTCTGGCTCACCAACATGAGCCGCCACCGGATGGACGACCTGCTGTTCCTGGTGCGGCAGTCGGCGCAGACCTCGGCGGTGCTGGGCACACTGGCCGACGAGTTCGGTCTCCTCGACTTCGAAGGCCGTTCCTTCCCCGGGTGGCACCACCACATGACGCTGATGTCGGCGGCGTTCGCGTACAAGGCCGAGGCGGTGGCCGGGCCGGCGGGACGGGAGCGCGTGGCTTGACGGGGCCTTTCCCGGGTGCGGGCCCGGGTGCGGGCCGCCTCGGCCGGAAGGCGCGGCGGGGGCTGCGGACAGCCCCCGCCGCCTCCCCCAGATCAGGCCCGGATCAGGCCCAGCACCTCGTCGCGGACCTTCGCCAGCGTCACCTCGTCACGAGCCTCCACGTTCAAACGCAGCAACGGCTCCGTATTCGAGGCACGCACGTTGAACCACCAGTCCTCGCCCGTCGCCGTCAGACCGTCCAGCTCATCGATCGTGACACCCCCGACACCCCCGTAGACCGCCTTCACCGCCGCCAGACGGCCCGCCTGGTCACCGACCGTCGAGTTGATCTCACCCGAACCCGCATACCGGTCGTACGAAGCCACCAGACCCGACAACGGACCGTCCTGACCGCCCAGGGCCGCCAGCACATGCAACGCGGCCAGCATCCCCGTGTCCGCGTTCCAGAAATCCTTGAAGTAATAGTGCGCCGAATGCTCACCACCGAAGATCGCACCCGTCTTCGCCATCTCCTCCTTGATGAAGGAATGCCCGACACGGGTACGGACCGGGGTGCCCCCGTTCTCACGGACCACCTCCGGCACCGACCACGACGTGATCAGGTTGTGGATCACCGTGCCGGTACCACCGTTGCGCGCCAGCTCACGCGCCGCGACCAGCGCCGTGACCGCCGACGGGGAGACGCCCCGGCCCCGCTCGTCCACGATGAAACACCGGTCCGCATCCCCGTCGAACGCGATACCCAGATCCGCGCCCTCCACCAGGACACGCGCCTGCAGATCCACGATGTTCTTCGGATCCAGCGGATTCGCCTCGTGGTTCGGGAACGTCCCGTCCAACTCGAAGTACATGGCCACCACATCCAGCGGCAGACCCTCGAACACCGTCGGAACCGTGTGACCACCCATCCCGTTGCCCGCGTCCACCACCACCTTCAGCGGACGGACCGACCCCAGGTCCACCAGCCCCTTGAGATGGGCGGCATAACCGGTCAGGGTGTCCTGCTCCGTGACCCTGCCGGGGACCGTGCCCCCCGGAACCGCCGGAGCACCCTCGACCGACCACCTCTCCACCAGCCCGCGGATCTGCGACAGACCCGTGTCCTGACCCACCGGAGCGGCACCCGCCCGGCACAGCTTGATCCCGTTGTACCGCGCGGGATTGTGCGAAGCCGTGAACATCGCACCCGGCAGACCCAGCGAACCCGACGCGTAATACAGCTGATCCGTCGAACACAGACCGATCAACGTCACATCCACACCCCGCGCCGCCGCACCCCGCGCGAAAGCAGCCGACAGACCCGGCGACGACGGCCGCATGTCATGACCGATCACGATCGCCGACGCACCCACGACCTCCACGAACGCGGCACCGAACAGCTCCGCCAACGACTCGTCCCACTCGTCCGGCACGACACCACGCACGTCATACGCCTTGACGATGTTCGAAAGGTCGGGCATGTCCACTCCTCCACGGGTGACCGGATGTGCTCCGGACGCTACCCGGCGCCCTCGCCGCCACGGCCCGCCCGCGCCCATCCCGCTGAGGCTTTGGCAGATCGCGGTCAGCCCGGAGCGGCCCCGCCCCGCTCCCTGTACCAGCGGGCCGCCCGGCCGAGCCGGTCCAGCGGTCCGGGTCCCGGTGCGATGCCCGCGAGCCGCCATGCCGCGTCGGCCCGGTACCAGTGGTCCCCGGCCAGCAGCGTGAACTGCCGCTCGCTCACCCATCCCGGGGTCTCGGCCAGCGCGTCGAGGCACGCCCGCCACGGCCGGTCCCCGGCGGGACGCTCCGGCAGCACCCGGTGGTGTGCGAGGGCGTCCATGAGGTCCCCGTTGCGCACCGGTCGCGGGTGGTGGGCGTGCAGGACGCCCGAGGCCCCGGCCGCGTCGCCGTCCCCCACTCCGAACTCGGCGATGAGCCGCGCCAGATCGCCGACGTCGACGAACGAGGCCAGCCCGTCCCCGCCGCCCCACCCGGCCGGTACCCGCCGGTACGCGTCGACGAGGGCGGGTACGACCCACCGGTCGCCCGTCCCCAGCACCAGCCCCGCGCGCAGGACCAGTCCCCCGGCCTCGAGCACCGGCTCCTCACCCGCCAGGCGGCTGCGGCTGGCCGGCGACACCGGCGCGGGCGTCAGCTCGCCGACGTCCTGCCCGCGGTGCGGGCCCGGCCCGTAGACCGCGCAGGTCGACAGCTGGAGGATCCGCCGTACTCCCGCCCGCCGCGCCTCGGCCACCAGGGCCCGGGGCCCGGCCTCGTTGACCGCGGCGCACCGTTCGGCGTCGGAGCCGACGAAGGAGGCCAGCGACAGCAGGACGTCCGCGCCCTCGCACAGCCCGCGCAGGGACGCGGGGGCCGCCAGGTCGGCGTCCGCCCACCGCACTCCGTGCCCGGTGGCGGGGGAAGGCGTACGGGACACGGCGCGCACCACGGCCTCCGGCGTCCGCGCGGCCAGCCGGCGCAGCACCGCCGACCCCACGAAGCCCGTCGCTCCGGTGACGACGACGTGGGGCGCGCTCACACCAGCTGCTCGGGTTCCGCCGGCTCGGCCGGACGGGCGGGCTCCGCCGGTTCCAGGGTCATCCGCAGGCTCGCGCGCGTGTCCTCGGTGGCGACGGCGGGCAGCAGGTAGCGCCACAGCGAGGCGATGCGCTGCGGCAGGTCGGCCCGGCCGGTGGACGCCTGGGAGAAGAGCTGCGCGCCGGTGAAGGAGCTGACCAGGACCCACGCCAGTTCGTGGTCGTCGACGTCCGGCTGGAGCTCCCCCTTGGCCCGGGCGAAGCGCAGCTGCTGGCGGAACTCGAGGACCCAGGCCTGGTAGGCGACGTCATCGCGCAGGCCGAACTCCCCCTGCTCCACGGCCAGTCGTACGCCGGCCCGGAGCACCGGGTTGTGCTGGAGCTGCTCGGCCAGGTAGAGGGTGATGTCCACCAGGTGCTGCAGCCCGTCCTCGCCCTCGGGGAACTCCAGTCCGTCGCCCTGCCCGACCATGACGGCGTAGGCGAGCTCCTCCTTCGAGCCGAAGTGGAAGTACATCCCGCCCTGGGTGACATCGGCCCGCTTCATGATCTTGCTGATGCTGGCCCCGCTGAAGCCGAACTCGTCGAAGACCTCCGCCGCCGCGCGCAGGATGGCAGCCCTGGTCTGAACTGCCCTTAGTTGAGGCGCGCGTTGTCGCTTGCGGTCCGACATTGAGGTACCTGACTTCCTCGACAAAAAAAACGAACATCCTTTATTTTAGGACTCATCGCCGTACAGCACCAGCTCATGTCCGACGTTTCAAGGGGGGCTCAACCATGACTGTGTCAGCTGACCACTCCGCCTCACCCGTCTCCGTACTCAGCAGTGCGTTACCGCGGGAGTACGTGCACAAGAGCGCACACTCCGAGGTCCTGCTCACGGGTTGGCGCGCCGTCGCGCCCGACGAGTACGTCATCACCGCCCAGTGGCCGCGCGCCCACAGCTTCTACTCGCCGGACGCGAGCGGCCACCACGACCCCCTCCTCCTGGCCGAATCCGTCCGGCAGGCGATCCCGCTCCTGAGCCACGTCGCGTACGACGCCCCCTTCGGACACCGGCAGATCTGGGACACGTTCACCTATTCGATGAACGCCGGGGCCCTCGTGGTCGGTTCGGCGCCCGCCGACATCACGCTGCACATCGCCTGCTCGGACATCACCCGCCGGGGCCGAAGACTGGCCGGCCTCACGATGCACGTCACCGCCACCCGCGAGGGTGAGCTGCTGGGCACCGCCGAGGCACGTTTCACCAACCAGTCACAGGCCGTCTACCAGCGTCTGCGCGGCCACAACGCGGACCTCGCCCAGGTGGCCGCCCGCACGATCCCGCTCCCGCCGCCGCTGACGCCCCGCCGGGTGGGCCGCGACCGCTTCCACGACGTGGTCCTGTCCCCGACGAGCGCCACGCACCGCACCCAGCTCCGCACCGACGTCAACCACCCGATCCTCTTCGACCACCCCGTGGACCACGCCCCCGGCATGCTGCTCCTGGAGGCCGTCCGGCAGGCCGCGCACGGCTGCGCCTTCCCGCGGCGGGGGGTCCTGACCGACTTGGAGATACGGTTCTTCCGCTACGCGGAGCTCGATGCGCCGTGCTGGATCGAGACGACCCCCGCCCCCGGCGGGATGACCGCGTCGGGCCGCCTGCCCGTCCGCGTCCGCGCCCGCCAGAACGGCGCGGACGTCTTCACCGCCACCGCGACCATCAGCGCGGCGGTGAAGACGTCCGCCACGCTGTCCCTCTGCTCCACCCTCTGACGCGGCGTCCGGTGTTCCGGCCGGGGCGTACGCACCCCGGCCGGAACACCGGGCGGACGTCCGGCCCCCGCCGGCCAATTGGTCCAGACCTATTGACCGCAGTCCATCCGGAGGAATAGGTTCCCGGCCACGCTCCCCCCCGTGGCCGAACCCCTCACCTCCCGGAGGCACTTCCTTGCGTACCCCCACACGCAGCAGCGCGCGCACCGGTTCCCGTACGCGTACCCGCCTGGCCTGCGGTCTGGGCGCCACCCTGCTCGGGGCGGCCGCGGTACTGACCGCGCCCGGCCCGGCGTTCGGCGGCGACCTCCTCACGAACGGCGGTTTCGAGGCCGCCGGCACCCCGGCCGGCTGGTCCTGCTCCGGCGGCCTCGGCTCGGTCGTGTCCTCGCCCGTCCACGGCGGCGGCAAGGCCCTGGCCGGCGCGGTCGGCAGCGGTGACCACGCGAAGTGCACCCAGACCGTCGCCGTCCGGCCCAACACCACCTACACGCTCTCCGCATGGGTCCGCGGCAGCTACGTGTACCTCGGGGTCACGGGCGGGTCCTCCACCTGGACCCCCTCCGCCACCGCCTACACCAAGCTCAGCGTCTCCTTCACCACCGGAGCCTCCCAGACCAGCGCCGAGGTCTACGTCAACGGCTGGTACGGGCAGGGCACCTACTACGCCGACGACATCAGCCTCGACGGCCCCGGCGGCGGCGCCGACACCGTCGCCCCGACCGCTCCGGGCGCCCTGACCGCCACCGGCAGGACCTCCTCCAGCGTCTCGCTGGCCTGGACCGCCTCCACCGACGATGTGGGCGTCACCGGCTACGACGTGTACCAGGGCGCCGCCAAGGTGGCCACCTCCACCACCACCGCCGCGACCGTCACCGGACTCGCCGCGAACACCGCGTACGGCTTCACCGTCCGCGCCCGCGACCTCGCCGGCAACACCTCCCCCTCCTCGAACGGCGTCAGCGTCACCACTGTGCTTCCCCTCGTAGCGTGGAGTCGTGACCCGATAAGGAGTTGAGGGTGGGGAAGCGACGTAGCTACGACGCGGAGTTCCGTGAGGGGGCCGTGCGGATCGTGCTGGAGACGGGCAAGCCGGCTGCGGAGGTCGCGCGGGATCTGGGTGTGCACGAGGGCACGCTGCAGACCTGGGTGAGCCGGGCCCGCGGGGCCGCGGAGACGGGTACCGGCCCTCTGGAGGAATCCGAGCGGGAGGAACTGGCCCGGCTCCGGGCGGAGAATCAGCGGTTGCGCAAGGAGACCGTCGAGCTCGGGATGGAGCGTGATGTCCTCAAGCGATGCATGGTCCTGTGGGTGAAGTAGCTGATTGGGACCCGGCGGTACTCGTCGGGGTGATCAGCGACTGCAGGACCGAGGAGAAGATCCCGCACACCGTGGCCTGCCGCGCGCTCGGTGTGTCACCGGCCTGGTACTACAAATGGCGTGGCAGGCCTGCAAATTTGACGAAGCGTGAGGTCAGACGGGCCGCGCTGACCGAGAGGATCAAGCACTTCTTCGACGCGTCGGGTCGGACCTACGGCTCGCCCAGGATCACGCTTGACCTGTGGGCCGAGGGCTGGCAAGTGTCCGTGAACACGGTCGCCGAGATCATGTCCGAGGAGGGCTGGTACGGCCGCGAACCGAAAAGGCGCAAGGGCCTGACTCGCCAGGGCAAGCGGAAAGCAGTCCGCGACCTGGTCGGACGGCACTTCGACGCGATCGCTCCCGACGTGCTCTGGGTGGGTGACATGACCGAGATCGACACCGGCGAGGGCAAGCTCTACCTGGCCACCGTCATCGACCTGTTCTCCCGCCGCTGCCTCGGATACGCCATGGACGCCCGCCACGACGCCGCCCTGGTCAGCGCGTCCCTGCAGATGGCCGCCGCGACCCGCGGCGGCGACGTGGACGGAGTGATCTTCCACTCCGACAGGGGCAGCGAATACGCCTCCGCCGCCTACAACAGCCTGTGCGACCGACTCGGCGTGGTCCAGTCCATGGGCCGCGTGGGGTCCTGTTTCGACAACGCCGCCGCCGAGGCGTTCAACTCCACCGTCAAGACCGAGTACATCCACCGGCACCGGTTCACCACCCGCGCCGAAGCCCGGATCAAGATCGCCACGTGGATCGCCGACTTCTACAACACCAGACGCCGACACACCCGTGCCGGCGGACTTCCACCCGTGGAGTTCGAACAGAAGATCAGCCAGCAACGCAGCCAAGCCCACCAGAGGGCCGAAGCCGCATAGAAGAGGACTCTACGTTTCCAGGGGATTGACACCACCGACACCACGACCACCCCGTCCGGCTTCAAGCAGGCCGCGCCGTACCTCTACCTCGGCTGGGGCAATCCGCCGAGCGCGACCACGGTGATGAACGCGACCGGCACGAAGTGGTTCACCATGGCGTTCATCCTCTCCTCCGGCGGCTGCAACCCGGCCTGGGACGGCCAGCGCGCCCTCACCGGCGGAATCGACCAGAGCACCATCGCGGCGATCCGCGCCGCGGGCGGCGACATCGTCCCGTCCATCGGCGGCTGGCAGGGCAATAAGCTCGGCCCCAACTGCGCCACCCCCGAGGCCCTGGCGGGCGCGTACCAGAAGGTGATCGACGCCTACGGCCTCAAGGCCATCGACGTCGACATCGAGAACACGGACGAATTCGAGAACGCCGTGGTCCAGGACCGCGTCCTGGGCGCACTCAAGATCGTCAAGCAGAACAATCCCGGCCTGAAGACCATCCTCACCTTCGGCACCGGCACCAGCGGCCCGACCTCCTGGGGCAACCGGCTGATCGAGCAGGCCGGGGCGCTCGGCGCCGACATCGACGTCTTCACGATCATGCCGTTCGACTTCGGCAACGCCTCGACCGACATGTACGCGAGCACCGTCAGCGCCGCCGAAGGCCTGAAGAGCAAGCTCAAGGCCACCTTCGGCTGGGACGACGCCACCGCCTACTCCCACATCGGCATCTCCGGGATGAACGGCATCAGCGACACGCAGGAGACCACCACCCTCCAGAACTGGACGGACATCCGCGACTGGGCGAACTCCCACCACATCGCGCGGCTGGCCTTCTGGTCCGTCAACCGCGACCGCGGCTGCCCCGGCGGCGGCCTGCAGGAGACCTGCTCCGGCATCGCCCAGAACGACTGGCAGTTCAGCTCCATCACGGCCGGTTTCACCGGCTGACTCAGGTACGGGAGCCCAGCGCGGCCACGGCTCCGAGCATCCGGTCCCAGAACCTCCCGGTCTCCAGGGTCATCGCGACCCGCGCGTTGACCGGGAGGTCCAGGGAGCGGTGGAGGTCGACGACCGTGGCCCCCCGCGTGTACTGGCCGCGCAGCTCCACGACCACGCCCGCCGGTACGCAGTGCACGAGCCCGGGATCGATGACGCGGGCGACGGCCACGGGGTCGTGGAGCGGCGGGCTCTCGAAGCCCCACAGGCTGCGGTAGGTGCCGGCGAAGAACGACAGCAGTCCGGCGCAGGTGCGGCCGAGCTCGGTGCCGAGCGCCTCGAAGCGGGCCACCACCTCGGGCGTGGCCAGCGCCTGGTGGGTCACGTTGAGCCCGCACATGGTGATCGGCACACCGCTGCGGAAGACGATGTCGGCCGCCTCCGGATCGGCCTGGATGTTGAACTCGGCGGCCGGCGTGCGGTTGCCCCGCTCGGTGGAGCCGCCCATCAGGACGATCTCCCGGATGTGCGCGACGGCGTCGGGATACCGGGTGAGCAGCAGGGCGATGTTGGTCAGGGGCGCCGTCGGCACGAGGGTGACGGGCTCCGGGTACGTGGTCAGGATCCGGTGGATGAGCTCCACGGCGTGCCCGGGGACCACGTCCACGGTGGGTTCGGGGAACCGCGGCCCGTCCATGCCCGACTCCCCGTGCACGTCGTCCGCCACCGACAGCGGCTGGACCAGCGGGCGGTCGCAGCCCGCGGCGATCGGCACGTCGGTGATCCCGGCGACCGTGCACACGCGGCGTGCGTTCAGGGTGGTCTTGGCGAGCGTCTGGTTGCCGGCGACCGTGGTGATCGCGAGCAGGTCGACCGCGGGATCGCCCGCCGCCAGCATGATCGCCAATGCGTCGTCGTGGCCGGGATCGCAGTCGATGATGATCGGAACAGGCACGCTCACTCCTCGCAACCGGGGCATCCGGGGCATCTCCCTCACCAAGTCCGCCCCTTCACGATGCCCTGCCCGCCCGGAGGGAACCGTCCCGCGGCACGCGGACGTGATGCGGCGGGGATGTTCCGTACGGCAGAGGGGGCGGGACCGGATGACCGAACAGAGCGGACCGGGGGACGGACCGGAGCTGGACGGAACCTGAACGAGCAGGGCCTGCGCCTGGCCTCGGCCGGCAGCCTCGGCCTGGCCGTCGGGATGCTCCGCGACGCCGTCGACCTGACCCGCCGGACCGCGGCGACCACGCCGGGCATGTCGGTCGCCCTGGCGCGCTCGCTGCACAACCTGGGGCTGGCCGAGACCTGGAGCGGCCACCGGGCCGAGGCCCTGGCCGCCGCGGACGAGGCCGTGCACCTGTACCGGCGGACCGCCCGGGCCGCGCCCGCCCTGGTGCGCCCCCTGCTGGCGGACTCGCTCGACAGCCTCGGCAGCCGGCTCGCCGCGCTCGGCCGCCCCCACGACGCGCTCGTTCCGGCCCGGGAGTCCGTCCTCGTCCACCGGCGGCTCGCCCGGGAGGACCCCACCGCCCGCCTCCCGGAGCTGGCCCGGGCGCTGAACAACCTCGGCGTACGGCTCACCGACGCCGGCCTCCACGAGGAGTCGCTCGCCGCCGCGCGGGAGGTCGTGGACCTGTACCGGCGGATCCTGGCGAGCGAGTCCGGCTTGACGGGAGGGACGGGCACGGTGGAGGACGACCACCTCTCCGGACTGATCCACGGTCTGTCCAACCTCGGCCTCCGGCTGGCCCGGGCCGGGCACGACGACGAGGCGGCCGCCCCCACCGCCCAAGCCGTGGAACTGCTGTCCGGCCTGACCCGGATCCGCCCCGGCAACGACGTCGCCGCCCTCGCGGACTCCCTGGCCTGGCTGGGCCACCACCTCGGCAGGACCGGCCACCGCCGGGAAGGCCGCGCCGCCGCCCGGGCCGCGGCGGACCTGCGGCGCCGCCGACCGGGCCCTTGATCACCCGCTCCTCGGAGCCCCGGCCGGCCCCGGCAGGGGCGGGCGGGCCGGGGCGTCAGAGACGCGTATGGAAGTGGCCGGGAACCGTCAAGGTCGCGTTACGGGGTGGCGGCGGGCGGTCCGGTGCGGGGATAGCTTCGGGTGCGCGCTCCGGATCGCCTCCCCGCACCGGGGCGCCGTCCGCCACTCGTGGTTCCCCAGGGAGGGCCCATGTGCTTGTTCCAGTACGACGACGATCCCGAGCCTGAAGAACGGATCCCGGCCGGGCCCCTGTACGTGCCCGCCCGGCCGGGAGGCACGCACGTCACCGTGCGGCTGTTCCGCTCACCTCTGGGCGCCCGCACCGCCGTCGGCTTCACCAGCCCGGAGCGGCTGGCCGCCACGCTCGGCGCGGACCAGCCCTGGATCCGGCTCTCCGAAACCGCGCTCCGCGCGATGGCCGAGCCGCTCGGAGCGACCCTGCTGACCGTCGATCCGGGCCTCACCGCTCCCGCGGTCGCCCCGGCCCCGGCCATCGCCCCCCTGCCCCGCCAGGCCACCGTGAGCGCGGCGGGGGCCGCCCGCCGGGAGGACGCGTCATGACCACGGCCCTGCTCTCCGGGGTCCGGGCAGGCGTCGACGACCTGTCCATCTGGCCGGCCTCCACGACTCGGCTGCCGCACGGCGGGCTGGCGGTGGGCGGAGTGTCGCTCACCGAGGCCGCCGAACGGTTCGAGACCCCCGTCTACGTCCTGGACGAGGGCGAGGTGCGCGGGCGCTGCCGGGCCTACCGCGAAGCGTTCCCCGACGCCGACGTGCTCTACGCCGCGAAGGCCTTCCTCTCCCGTGCGATGGTGCGCTGGGTCCGGGAGGAGGGGCTGGGCCTGGACGTGTGCTCCGCCGGGGAGCTGGAGCTCGCCGTCACCGCCGGTTTCCCGGCCGACCGGATCGTGCTGCACGGCAACGCCAAGTCGCCCCGCGATCTGGCGGCCGCGCTGCGGCTCGGCGTGGGGCGGATCGTCATCGACAGTCCGTCGGAGATAGCGCGGATCGCGGCCGCCGTCGGACCCGAGGGCCGCCAGAAGGTCATGGTGCGGGTGGTGCCGGGCGTCTCGGCCGGGGGCCACGACAAGATCCGTACCGGTACGGAGGACCAGAAGTTCGGCCTGTCGCTGACCGACGGGGCCGCGCAGCACACCATCGCCCGGATCCTGGGCCAGTCCCGGCTCGAACTGACGGGCCTGCACTGCCACATCGGCTCCCAGATCACCGACGTGAAGCCCTACCTGGTGGCCCTGCGCCGGATGGTGGGCCTGATGGCCCGCATCCGTGACACGCACGGGGTCGTCCTGCCCGAGCTGGACATGGGCGGCGGCCACGGCGTCGCCTACCGGCCCGGCGAGGCCTCGCTCGATCTGACCGCGTTCGCCCGGCGGATGCGCACCGAGCTCGTCGAGGGCTGCGCCGCGGCGGGCCTCGGCGTGCCCCGGCTCCTGATCGAGCCCGGCCGGGCCGTCGTGGGGCCGGCCGGCGTGGTCCTGTACCGGGTGCTGGCCGTCAAGCACACCGGCGACACGGTGTTCGTCGCGGTCGACGGCGGTATGAGCGACAACCCGCGCCCCGCCCTGTACGGGGTGCGCTACGCGCCCCGGCTGATCGGCCGCTCCTCGGCCGCCGAGCCCCGTACGGCCACGGTCGTGGGCCGGCACTGCGAGGCCGGTGACGTGCTCGCGGCGGACGTGGAACTGCCGGGCGACGTCCACCCCGGCGACCTGCTGGCCGTACCGGTGGCCGGTGCCTACCAGCTGTCCATGGCCTCGGGCTACAACCTCGTCGGCCGCCCCGCGGTCGTCGCCGTGCACGAGGGCGCCGCCCGGGTCCTCGTACGGCGCGAGACGCTGGAGGACTTCCGCAACCGGGACATCGGCGCGTAGCCCCTGCCGTGCCCGGCCCCCGCCACAGGGCCCGGGGCCGGGCACGGCCGCGCCCCGTCCGACTTGGCGTCAGGACGGTGTCTCCGCCGCCCGCCAGACCGTGGTGATGTTGCAGAACTCGCGGATCCCGTGCCCCGACAGCTCGCGCCCGTACCCGGACCGCTTGACGCCGCCGAAGGGCAGGGCGGGGTGCGAGGCGGTCATCCCGTTGACGAAGACCCCGCCCGCCTCCAGGTCCCGCGCGACCTGCTCGACGTCGGCCTCGCTGCGCGTCCAGAGGTTCGAACTCAGGCCGAAGGGAGTTTTGTTGGCCCGTTCGACGGCCTCGTCCAGGCTCCCCACCCGGTACAGGGTGGCGACGGGCCCGAAGGCCTCCTCCTGGTCGATGCGCATGGCCGGGGTCACGTCGGACAGCACCGTCGGTTCGTAGAACCAGCCGTTCGCGTGCCGGGGCGGGCGCCGGCCGCCGCACAGGACGGTCGCGCCGTGCCGTACGGCGTCGTCCACCAGCTCCTCCAGGTCGCCCCGGCCGGCTTCGGTGGCCAGTGGTCCGACGTCGGTGGACTCCTCCATCGGGTCGCCCACCGTGAGCGCCCGCATCCCGGCCGTGAAGCGCTCGGCGAACTCGTCGTGGACGTCGGCGTGGACGATGAAGCGCTTGGCCGCGATGCAGGACTGCCCGTTGTTCTGCACGCGGGCGGTCACCGCGGTGCGGGCGGCCCGGTCGATGTCGGCCGAGGGCATCACGATGAACGGGTCGCTGCCGCCGAGCTCCAGGACCGTCTTCTTGACCTCGTCGCCGGCGACGGCCGCGACCGCCCGGCCGGCGGGCTCGCTGCCCGTCAGGGTGGCCGCGGCCACCCTCGGGTCGCGCAGGACGCCCTCCACCGCGGCCGAGCCGATCAGCAGGGTCTGGAAGCAGCCGCGGGGGAACCCGGCCCGGTGGAAGAGCTCGCCGAGGTAGAGCGCGGTCTGCGGGACGTTCGAGGCGTGCTTGAGCAGGCCCACGTTGCCGGCCATCAGGGCGGGCGCGGCGAAGCGTACGACCTGCCACAGGGGGAAGTTCCACGGCATGACGGCGAGGATCACCCCGAGCGGCCGGTAGGCCACCCGGACGGCCGCCGCCCCGGCGTCGCGCACGTCCTCGGGGGCGGGGTGCTCGTCGGCGAGGAGGGCCTCGGCCCGGGCCGCGTACCAGCGCATGGCCTTCGCGCATTTGGCGGCCTCGGCGCGGGCGGCCGCCAGCGGCTTGCCCATCTCCGTGGTCATGGTCCGCGCGATGTCCTCCGTCTCCGCCTCCAGCAGCGCGGCCGCCCGGATCAGCAGCTCGGCGCGTTCCGCGAAGGCGGTGCGGCGGTACGTGGCCGCCGCCGCGGCGGCGTCGGCGAGGCACCGCTCGACGCCCGGTGCGTCGAGCGGGTCGAAGGTGCGCAGGGTCTGACCGGTCGTGGGGTTCACGGTGGCGATCGGCATGGTGGGACCTTCCTACGGGGCGGCCGCCTCCCCTCGACCCTCCCCCGCGCCGCGGGCCCGCGCAACGCGGCACACCGGCGGGCGGACGCGTCAGACCGCGTCCTCGCAGGCGGGGCACCTCAGGTCCGCGTGCTGCGGCGGGCACCACGGGGCGCCGGGCTCCGCTGAGGGCGTCCACGGGGCCGCTTCCATGGCGAAGGTGTCCCTGCCGCACAGGGTCCTCGGCCCGGGGACCGCGTTCTCCCCCGGGGCCGCCGGCGCGGCGTGCACGCGCCTGACGGTCGGGTCCGGCCGGTCTACCTCGTACACCACGACGATCCCGCTCATATCTTGACGGTAGGCGGACCCTGGGCGCCCCGCCCGCCGTCCGGCGCCGGCCAGTACGCGGTCTTGTCCCGGGCCGGCAGCAGTGCGGCCGCCACCAGCGGGAACACGGCCGCCAGGGCGAACAGCGCGGGGTAGCCCCGCGCGGCGATCAGCGCGCCGGCCAGCGGCGGGACCAGGACCACGGCAGCGTGCTGGCCCATCCCGTTGACCCCCAGGGCGCGGCCCGCCCAGTCGGGTCCGGCGTATTCGGCGACCGCGGTGTTGTGCAGTCCGTTGGTGCTGACCGTCAGGCCCGCGGCCAGCAGCAGGGCCACGGTGCCGGCCGGGGAGTCCCAGGCGGCTCCGGCGGCGAGCAGGGCCAGGTCGGCCGTGGTGGCCACGGCGAGCAGCCGCATCGGCCGGATCCGGCTCGCCACCGCGTCGGACCACCAGCCGGCGAGCAGCCGTACGCCCGCGCCGGCCAGGTTGGCGGCGGCCAGCACCCCGCCGGCGGTGGCGGCGGACCAGCCGCGCACCTCGGTCAGGAACAGCAGGGCGAAGCCTGTCACCACGAACTGCGGCACGCACAGCGCCGCGGCGGCGGCGTGCAGCCGCCACAGGTAGCCGCCCCGGTACGGGGCCTGGGCGGCCGGTGCGCCCGCCGCGCGCCGGGGGCGCGGCGGATCGGCGGCGCACAGGGCGATGGCGAGGCCCGCGGCCCCGCACAGGGCGGCGCAGAAGCCGAGGGCCGCGGAGAGGCCGATGTACTGGGCGAGCGGCGGCAGGGCGGCCGCGGCCACCGCGGTGCCCAGCGGCTGCGAGGCCTGCCGGACGCCCATCGCGATGCCCCGGCGGTCGGGCGGGAACCAGCCGATGACCAGCCGTCCGGAGGCCGAGTTGACCGAGGAGCCCGCGGCGCCGGTCAGGACCAGCAGGGCCGCCAGCGTCCGGGTCCCGTGCACGGCGGCCGCCGCCGCGGTGGCCGCGGCGGCGATCAGGAGTCCGGCGGACAGTGCGAGCCGCTCTCCGTAACGGTCGGCGACCACCCCCCAGCCGATCAGTCCGAGCAGGACCCCGGCGAGCGGACAGGCGACGAGCAGGCCGGCGCCGGCCAGCGAGAGCCCGAGTTCCCGCTGGAAGGCGGGGATCAGGTAGGCGAGGCCGTAGAGCACCGTGGTGCTGGCGGTCTGGCCGACCGTGCCCAGGGCGAGCATCAGCCAACTGCGCGGGATCCGCTGCTTGTCCATGTGATCACCCTAACGAGACATTCAGATGATGAGACGAATCATTTTGCATGCTGAGACACACGATCCACTTCCCTCCGGGCGCCGCACTCTGACGAATCATCAGGTCATCCGACCCGGACTCTTGACTCTGTACGCGCCAGTAGCGATCGTTTCGAGCACACGCTGTTCGGGCCATGACAATTCAGGCCGTGCACGTCCCCCTCCTCCGACCGAAGACGTGAGTGATGACGATGACTGGACACCCCTACCGCCGGCATCGGCCCCTGGCGGTGCTCGCGCTGTTCCTCGCCATGGTGGCCATGGTGCTCGGCCCCGCGGCCACCTCCTCGGCCGATCCCGGCTGGTGGAACCCGGTCGCGCGGCCCGCGCCCGACTCGGAGATCAACGTCACGGGCGAGCCGTTCAAGGGGACCGACGAGCAGGGCCGGGTCCGCGGCTTCGTCGACGCGCACGACCACCTGATGTCCAACGAGGGCTTCGGCGGCCGGCTCATCTGCGGCAAGCCGTTCTCCGAGCAGGGCATCGCCGACGCTCTCAAGGACTGCCCCGAGCACTACCCCGACGGCTCCCTCGCGATCTTCGACTTCATCACCAAGGGCGGCGACGGCAAGCACGACCCGAACGGCTGGCCCACCTTCAAGGACTGGCCCGCCCACGACTCGCTGACCCACCAGCAGAACTACTACGCCTGGGTGGAACGGGCCTGGCGCGGCGGCCAGCGGGTCCTCGTCAACGACCTCGTCACCAACGGCGTGATCTGCTCGGTCTACTTCTTCAAGGACCGCGGCTGCGACGAGATGACGGCGATCCGCCTCGAAGCGCGCAAGACGTACGACATGCAGGCCTACGTCGACTCCATGTACGGCGGCCCCGGAAAGGGCTGGTTCCGGATCGTCACCGACTCCGCGCAGGCCCGCGAGGTCATCAAACAGGGCAAGCTGGCCGTGGTCCTCGGAGTCGAGACCTCCGAACCGTTCGGCTGCAAGCAGATCCTGGACATCGCCCAGTGCAGCAAGCAGGACATCGACCGCGGCCTCGACGAGCTCCACCGGCTGGGCGTGCGCAGCATGTTCCTGTGCCACAAGTTCGACAACGCCCTGTGCGGGGTCCGCTTCGACCAGGGCGCCCTCGGCACGGCCATCAACGTGGGGCAGTTCCTGTCGACGGGCACCTTCTGGCAGACCGAGAAGTGCCGGGGGCCGCAGCACGACAACCCCATCGGCCTCGCGGCGGCGCCCTCGGCGGAGAAGCAGCTCCCGGCGGGCGTGGCGGTGCCGGCGTACGCGGCGGACGCGCAGTGCAACACCCGCGGTCTCACCGAGCTCGGCGACTACGCGGTGCGCGGCATGATGAAACGCAAGATGATGCTGGAGATCGACCACATGAGCGTGAAGGCCGCGGGCCAGGCCTTCGACATCCTGGAGTCCGAGTCGTACCCGGGCGTGATCTCCTCGCACAGCTGGATGGACCTGGACTGGACCGAGCGCCTCTACCGCCTGGGCGGCTTCGTCGCCCAGTACATGGGCGGAGCCGAGGGGTTCAGCGCGGAGGCCAAGCGCACGGACGCCCTGCGCGACAAGTACAACGTGGGCTACGGCTACGGAACGGACATGAACGGCGTCGGCGGCTGGCCCGGCCCCCGCGGCGCCGACACCCCGAACCCGGTGCGCTACCCCTTCCGCAGCACCGACGGCGGCTCCGTCATCGACAAGCAGACCACCGGCGCGCGGACCTGGGACCTGAACACCGACGGCGCCGCGCACTACGGCCTGGTGCCGGACTGGATCGAGGACATCCGGATCGTCGGCGGCCAGGGCGTCGTGGACGACCTGTTCAAGGGCGCCGAGTCGTACCTGACCACCTGGGGCGGCTCCGAGAAGCACAAGGCGGGCGTGAACCTCGCCGCGGGCACCGCCGCCTCGTCCTCCTCCGCCGAGTGGAACCCGTTCACGAGCTACGCGCCGGGCCGGGCCGTGGACGGCAGTACGGGCACCCGCTGGGCCAGCGACTGGAGCGACGACCAGTGGCTGCGGATCGACCTCGGAACGCCGAGCCTGGTCAAGCGCGTCACCCTCGACTGGGAGCGCGCGTACGGGAAGTCGTACCGCATCGAGCTGTCGTCCGACGGCACGAACTGGCAGTCCGTGTGGTCCACGACCACCGGAGACGGCGGTCTGGACACCGCGCAGTTCGCCGCCACCCCGGCCCGCTACGTACGGGTCCACGGCACCCAGCGCGGCACCCAGTGGGGCTACTCCCTGCACGAGGTGGGCGTGTACAGCAGCTGACGCCGAGGGGGTTCCCCGTGCCGTGGCCGACAGGTCCGCCGGCCACGGCACGGGGCGCTCCCGCAGGGCCCTGGGCCGATGACCGGAGGGAACCCCATGGCACGGATGCCGTCGGCCGAACGGCGCCGGCAGCTGACGGAGGCCGCGATCCGCGCGATGACCAGGGACGGCGTCGCGCGGACGACGACCCGGTCCATCGCCGCCGAGGCGGGCGTGTCGCTGAGCGTCTTCCACTACTGCTTCGACTCCAAGCAGGCCCTGCTGGAGTCGGTCATCTCGACGATCACCGACCACTACATCGGTGTCGTGAAGGAGGCCATCCAGCCGAAGGCCACCCTCCGGGAGACCGTCCGCGCCGGCTTCCAGGCGTACTGGGACCACGTGGCCGCGCACCCCGGCGAGCACATGCTCACCTACGAGCTCACGCAGTACGCCCTGCGCCAGCCGGGCTTCGAGCACCTGGCCCGGCGGCAGTACGAGCTGTACGCCGACACGTACACCGAACTCATCGAACAGCTCCGCCCCGAGCTGGGCTTCGAACTGCGGGTGCCCGTCCCCGCACTGGCCCGCTACCTCGCGGCCATGACCGACGGGATGACCCTGAGCCTGCTCGTCCTGGGCCACGACGCGGCCTCCGCGGACGTCCTCGAAACGATCACCGAGCACGTCTCCGGGCTCGTCGGCGACACCGCCGCGGGCCCGCACACCGGCCCGTAGCCCGGCACGCGCCGGCCCCCGCTCCGCCGCGGCGGCGGAGCGGGGGCCGGGAAGAGGGTCAGGACCGGTACAGCAGCAGGCCCAGGACCTCGTGGAGGACGGATTCCGGATCGACCACGGCCTCCGGCGAGCGCCAGGCCACGAACCCGTCGGGCCGTACGAGGACCGCGCCGGTCTTCGTCGTGCCGTGGACCTCGGCCCAGTCGGCCCCTTCCTCGGGAGCCAGGTCGGCCTCCGGACTCGTGCCGATCGCATAGGCGTCCAGGCCCAGGCCCAGCCGGTGCGCGACGGACCGGGCCGCCGCGCGCCAGGGCGTGCCCTCGGAGCTGAGCAGCACGAACGACCGCTCGTAGAGGTCCACCGTGGACTGCCGTCCCCCGGTTCCGTGGAGCCACATGTGCGGGGCGCGCGTGCCCGGATCGCCGGCCAGCCGCATCCGTTCGGGCACGACGGGCTGCTCCGGGTCGGCGCCCAGCACGGCGCCCACGCTGTAGCGGTAGCCCATGGCGACGGTGAGCACCCCGCCGGGCCGCCCGCTGCCGCGCGGCCCGGGGGCGGGCTCCGGCTCCGGCTCCGGCTCCGGCTCGTATCCCGGATGGCTGTGCTCCGCCGAACGGGCCGAGGCCCGCTCGCTGGTCGCCCGGGCGACGGGCAGCCGCTCGGCCTCGTAGCTCTGCAGCAGCCGGTGCCCCGCCGCGCCGTTCAGCACGGCGGCGAGCTTCCAGGCCAGGTTGTGCGCGTCCTGGATGCCGGTGTTGGAACCGAAGGCGCCGGTCGGGGACATCTCGTGGGCCGAGTCGCCGGCCAGGAAGACCCGGCCCGACCCGTAGCGTTCTGCGACGCGCTCGGCGGCGTGCCACGGCGCCTTGCCGGTGATCTCGACGTCCAGGCCGGGCGCGCCGACGGCCCGGCGGATGTGCTCCACGCAGCGTTCGTCGGTGAAGTCCTCCAGGGTCTCGCCCCGGTCGGGGTGCCAGGGGGCGTGGAAGACCCACCGCTCGAGGTTGTCGACGGGGAGCAGGGCCCCGTCGGCATCCGGTTTCGTGAGGTAGCAGACGATGAAGCGCCGGTCGCCGACGACCTCGGCGAGCCCGCGCGAGCGGAAGGTGATGCTCACGTTGTGGAACAGGTCGCCGTGTCCGGTCTGGCCGATGCCGAGCTGCTCCCGTACCGGGCTGCGCGGGCCGTCGGCGGCGACCAGGTAGTCCGCGCGCACGGTGCTGTGCTCCCCGGTGTCGCGGTTCTTGACGACCGCCGTCACACCGGTGTCGTCGGTGTCGAAGGAGAGCAGCTCGGTGGAGAAGCGCAGGTCCGCCCCGAGCGTCGGGGCCACGGACATCAGCACCGGCTCGATGTCGTTCTGGCTGCACAGGCACCACGCGGACGGGCTGAAACGGGCCAGCGCGCCCCCGGGGTCGATCTCCTGGAACAGCCACTCCTGATCCTCGCCGGTCAGCGAGCCGCCCTGGAGGATGCCGTGATTGTCCGCCAGGACCGAGGCGGCCTCGCGGATCCGGTCCTCCACACCGGCGACCCGGAACAGCTCCATGGTCCGTACGTTGATGCCGCGTCCACGCGGATGCATCGAGGTGCCCGCATGCTTCTCGACCAGCATGTGCCTGATGCCGTGCCGGCCCAGAAACAGCGAGGTGCACAGGCCCACCAGCGAGCCGCCCACGATGAGGACAGGGACGCGGTGGTCGACGTTTTCCTTCATGGCTCTTCCATGCCCTGTGCGAGGGGCGTTCCCTCGCCCGTTCACCCGCTTGGTTCTCCCCTCTCGCGCCGATGGCACTACCGGACCACGATCGGTTCGGGTGGCGCCGCCCTCGTGGCGACCGCGATATGCCGAAGGAGTGTGAACGATGACGACCTTGTCGGAACGGATATCCCAGTCCGCCTTCGACGGCGCGAGGCTTCGGGTCGTACTGCTGCTGGACCTGTACGACGGGGCTCAGAACCAGTTCCTCGAGGTCTACGAGCACATGCGCCGGCGGGTGTCGACCGTTCCCGGGCACATCCGCGACGAGCTGTGCCAGTCGATCGAGAACCCCTCGCAGTGGCTCATCACCAGCGAATGGGAGAGCGCCCCGCCGTTCCTGGCCTGGCTGAACAGCGAGGAGCACGTCGCGACGGTCCAGCCGCTGCACGGCTGTGTGCGCGACACCCGTTCGCTGCGGTTCAGCGTCCTGCGGGAGACCGGCAAGGACTCCGCGCCCGGCGCGGACCCGGCGCCCGCGCCCATCGCCGCCACGCCCCGCCGCGGGGACGGCGTCGTACGGCACGCCCTCACCTTCACGGTGAAGCCGGGCAGCGAGGCCGTCGTCGCGAAGCTCCTGGCCGGGTACGCCTCCCCGCAGGCCCGCGTCGACGACAAGACCCGGCTGCGCCGCACCTCCCTCTTCATGCACGGCAACCGCGTGGTGCGGGCCGTCGAGGTGGAGGGGGACCTCCTGGCGGCGCTGCGCCACGTGGCCCGGCAGCCCGGAGTCAGGGCGCTGGAGGAGGCCCTCAACCCGCACCTCGAGCAGGACCGGGACCTCGACGATCCCGGGTCGGCCCGGATGTTCTTCACCCGAGCGGCGCTCCCCGCGGTCCACCACGTGGCCTCGGGCCCGCCCGAGGCCGAGGACACCGGGCGGCACGCGCTCTTCTACCCCGCCAAGAACGGGTGCGGCACGGCTCTGGCGCGGCTGCTGGCCCGCCAGGACGAGGCCGCCGTGGACGATCCCACGAGCCCCATCTCGGCCAGCACGGTCTTCCAGCGCGACGACTTCGTCGTCCGGCTCGTGGACCTGCGCGGACCGCTCGACGCCCGGCCCGCCCTGGCGCTGGGTGTCGAGGGCAGCCACAAGGCGGCGGTACTGGCCCGGCTGCTCGACAGCGCCAAGGACGGCGTCCCCACGAGCGAGGACGAGCTCATCCGCTTCCTGTGGCGCTCCGAAATGCGTCTGATCACCGACCGGCGTGCGCCGGCCCAAGCCTGAGGAGAGGTCCGTCATGACCGCTGAAGTGACCCGACTGACCATGGACGATCTCGCCGCCCTCATGCACAAGGGCGCGGGCATCACCGTCGACCCCGCGGCCATGGCCGCACGCCCCGACGCGGACTTCGAGCAATGGGGGCTCGACTCGCTGGGGCTGCTCGGCATCGTCGGGGAGCTGGAGAACCGGGGCGGCCGGACCCTGCCCCCCGACGCGGAGCGGTGCAAGTCGCCGCAGGAGTTCCTGGATCTCGTCAACAGCACGCTCATGACCGACGCCTGACGCGTAGCGGGCGCCCGGCGCCCCGGGACCGGCCGCGTGCCGGTCCCGGGGCGCCGTGTCGTCCGCCGCCGTCACCCGGGGAGGGGGACGGTGCACTCGAAGGCGTGCAGGTACGCGTTGACCGGGCGGACCTCGCCGACGACCAGTCCGGCGTCCGCCATGCGGGCGAGCAGGCTGCCCTTGGTGTGCTTCGCGCCGCCCACGTTCAGCAGCAGCATCAGGTCCATGGCGGTGGTGAACCTCATCGACGGGGTGTCGTCCACGAGGTTCTCGATGATGACGACCCTGGCGCCGGGGCGGGCCGCCTCGATCACGTTCCGCAGGGTCCTGCGGGTGCTGTCGTCGTCCCACTCCAGGATGTTCTTGATGATGTACAGGTCCGCGGCGACGGGGATGGAGTGGCGGCAGTCGCCGGGGACGATGTCGGTCCGGCCGGCGAGCGGTCCGCCGTCGCGCAGCCGGCGGTCGGCCTTCGCCACCACGCCGGGCAGGTCCAGCAGGACCCCTCGTACGGCAGGGTGCTTCTCCAGCAGGCTCGCCAGTACGTGCCCCTGGCCGCCGCCGATGTCGGCGACCACCGAGACTCCGGTCAGGTCCAGGAGTTCCGCGACGTCCAGGGCCGACTGCGTGCTGGAGGTGGTCATCGCCTGGTTGAACACGTGTGCGGACTCGTGCGCGTCCTGGTGCAGGTAGTCGAAGAACCCCTTGCCGTACAGGTCGTGGAACACGCTGCCACCGGACCGCACCGCCTCGTCGAGCCGGGGCCAGGCCTGCCAGGTCCACGGCTCCGTGCACCACAGGGAGATGTAGCGCAGGCTGTGCGGGTCGTCCTCGCGGAGCATGCGGGACATCTCGGTGTGGACGAAGGTGCCGTCCGGTGTCTCCGCGAAGATCCCGTAGCAGGACAGGGCGCGGAGCAGCCGGTGCAGCGGCTGGGGCGCGGCGTTCACCGCCGCCGCCAGGTCGTCCGAGGTGGCGGGGGTCTCGCCGAGGGCGTCGGCGACGCCGAGGCGGGCGGCGGCCCGTACGGCGGCGGCGATCGCCGCACCGAAGACGAGCTCGCGCAGCCGCATGGCGGACTGGGGGGCCGCCGTGTCGCCGGAGGCGGCCTTGATCCCGGCGGTGGGCGCGGTGGCGGGGAGGGGGGCGGGGGTGGGACTTACCGCGGTCATACGGCCTCGATTCTCCTGATGAGGGGGAACACCGGTCAGCACATCCCCGTGGGCTGCGAGGTCTCGCACCGGTTGCCGAGGAACCTGTTGCCGGCTCCGGTCCCCTGGTTGGCCAGGTCCGCCGGCTTGTTGCCCCTCACCTCGTTGTCCTTGATGACGTTGTCGGTGTTCGTGGCGCCCACGAAGCTCTTGAAGAGCAGGATTCCGCCGGACAGCGGCGAGGCGCCCACGTTGCCGCGGATCGAATTCGAACGGATGAGCGTCTCTTCGGCGCCGGTGAGGACGATGCCGGCGCCCTGGATGTCGGGGAGGCGGGTGTTGCCCCGGCAGAACTTGTTGTTGTCGTGGATCCGGTTGCCGCGGATCGTCATGTCCCCGGCGCCCGGCTCGCCCTCGTCCCCCACGACGAAGATCCCGCCGCAGTTCCCGGTGAGCGCGTTGTCGTTGACGGACAGGTTCCGCACCCGCCTGACCGTGACGCCGATCCGGTTCCCGGTCAGCGTGTTGTTGCG
This sequence comes from Streptomyces sp. IBSNAI002, assembly GCF_052244475.1. Taxonomy (NCBI): domain Bacteria; kingdom Bacillati; phylum Actinomycetota; class Actinomycetes; order Kitasatosporales; family Streptomycetaceae; genus Streptomyces; species Streptomyces sp. IBSNAI002. The sequence continues at coordinate 1,367,879 of NZ_JBQPXG010000002.1, forward strand.
GACGACGGCTCCGAGGGTGTCGGTGGCCCCGCCCTCGCGGTCGATGGTGTTGGCGACGAAGATGCCGGACTCAGCGTTGTCGCGGGCGATGTTGTTGCGGAACGCACCCCGGGTGGACCTCTCCTGGGCGATGCCCCAGGTGCCGTTCTTCTCGGCGGTCACCCGCTCGACGGTCATCCGGTCGGTGCGCGAGGCCCAGATGCCGCTCTTCTTGAAGCCCGTCAGCGTCAGCGACCGGATCGCCACCCGGTTGACGGTCTTCTCCGCGGCTCCTATCACGCAGATGCCGTTGCCGGTCTGTGCGCAGGGGCTCTCGGCGCGCGCGGGCAGCGTCGCGGCCGGCGGCGTGATCACGGTGGTCGGCCCGGAACCCCGCAGGGTCAGGGACTTCGTGATGTGCACGCTCTCGTGGTAGGTGCCGGGGAGCACGAGGATGGTGTCTCCCGGCCGTGCGGCGTCCACCGCTTCCTGGATCGATTCTCCCGGATGCACCGTACGTCGGGCCGCGGCGGCCGAAGGGGCTGCCACGCCGAGGCCTGTGGCCATGACGACTGAGATGCATGCGAGGACCGTGAGCTGTCGGTTCGTCACGATTTTGAAGTTATGGGCGATCAGGTCCGGCCGCCACACCGGGTAAGCGGATGGATACATACCGCGGGCAAACGGGCTCATTTCGAGGTCCGGACGGGTGGCCGCCCGCGCGTCGCCTTGGCAGGCCGGCGAGCGGCGCCCGCGGCGGGGCCCGCGCGACCGCCCGATCGGAACCGGTACACCGGTGCGACCGCAAATTGACTGTCCGTCCGACCCCCGCTGTAGCCTGGGAACCACCGTCTCGCCGCCTGAGCGCATGGCCATGGGGGATGTCTTGGGGGATTCGGACGACCGGCCGGACACCGGTCACGTGTACGCATCCGACGACGCCGGCACCCTGCCGTTCCCTGCCCGGCTGAGACGTCTGCGGATGCAACGCGGCATGTCGCTGGCCGACCTGGCCCGCCGCACGCACTACAGCAAGGGCTACCTCAGCAAGATCGAGACGGGCTCGAAGCGCGTGACCGCGGACGTGGCCCGGCGCTGCGACGAGGTGCTCCGGGCCGAGGGCGAACTGCTGCGCCTGGTCCAGGAGACGCCACCGTCCGGCCCCGGCTCCGCGCCCGGAGAGGCGCGGCCGGAGGCCGGCGCGTGCCCGTACCGGGGCCTGCCGGCCTTCACCGCGCAGGACGCGGGCTGGTACTTCGGCCGCGAGCGGGCCACGGCCGAGCTGGTCGAGCGGGTCTTCGAGCGGATCGGCAGCGGCCCGCTGATGGTGGTCGCCCCCTCCGGCGCGGGCAAGTCCTCCCTGCTCAACGCGGGCCTCGTCCCGGCGCTCCGGCGCGTCGGCGGCTTCCCGATGCCGGGCGCCGAGACCTGGCCGGTGGTGCGGTTCACCCCCACGGCCCACCCGCTGGAGGAGCTGCTGGTGTGCGCCGCGAAGGTGCTGGACGGCGATCTCGGCCTCGATGCCCGCGAGTTACGGGAACGGCCGCAGGCGCTCCTGGAAGCCGTCCGCCGGCTCTCGGAGGCCGCCCCCGGCCCGGCCGGCGGAGGGGACGGGGAGCGGGACGGCGACCGGCAGGCCCCGCCGGTCCGGCCCGTGCTGATCGTCGATCAGTTCGAGGAGCTGTTCACCCTCTGCTCCGACGAGGACGAGCGGCACGCCTTCGCCCGGGTGCTGTCGGCCCTGTCCACGTCCCGGACGGCCGCGGACGGGCCCGATCCGGCCGTCGTGGTGCTCGGCGTCCGGGCGGACTTCACCGGCAGCTGCCTGGACCTGCCCGACCTGGCCCCGGCCTTCGCCTCGGGGCTCTTCGTCCTGCCCCCGATGTCCCTGGCGGAGCTCCGGGAGTCGATCACGCGCCCGGCGGAACTCGCCGGGGTCACCCTGGAACCGGGGCTGGTCCCCCTGCTGCTGCGCGACGCCGGGCTGCGCGAGGACGCCCCCGGCCACACGCCCTCCGGCGTGCTGCCGCTGGTCTCCCACGCCCTGATGGCCACCTGGCAGCAGAGGACCGGATCCACCCTGACGGTCGCCGGGTACGAACGGACCGGCGGCATCCAGGGGGCCATCGCACGGACGGCCGAGACCGTCTTCGCCCGCCTGTACCCGGCCGAGCAGCGCACGATCCGCCGTGTCCTGGTCCGGCTGGTCCACGTCGCGGACGGCGCGGCCGTGACCCGCCGCCGGATGGACCGGACGGCGCTGCCGGAGCAGCCGACCGGTACGCACCGGGCCGCGGCGGTGCTCGACACCTTCGTCCGGGCGCGGCTGGTCACCATGGACCGCGACACCGTCGAGATCACCCACGAGGCCCTGCTGCACGCCTGGCCGCGGCTGCGCGGCTGGATCCGCGCCGACCGGGCCGGCCTGCTGATCCACCAGCAGCTGGCGCACGCCGCCGCCGAGTGGGAGCACGAGGACCGCGATCCGTCGGCCCTCTACCGCGGGACCCGGCTGGAGACCGCCCGGTCGTGGGCCGACGAGCTCGACGGCCGGAGCCGGCTCGGCCCGCACGAGGAGGACTTCCTGCGGGCCAGCCAGGCCGGGGAGGACGCCCGGGAGCGGCAGGCACGGCGGCACGTGCGGCTGCGGCAGCGGATGCTGGCCACGCTGGTGGTCCTGCTGGTGCTGGCGGTGGGCGCGGGCGGGCTGGCGTACGAGCAGCGCGCGGGCGCGCTCGGCCAGGAGCGCGTCGCCCGCTCGCGCGCGCTGGCCCTGCAGTCCGCCTCGCTGGCGGCGGGCCAGCCCGAGCGGTCGATGCGGCTCGCCGCGGAGGCCTACCGGACCTCGCCCACGACCGAGGCGCGCGGGGCGCTGTTGAGCACCCAGTCCCAGCCGTTCGTCGCCCGGCTCGGCGGGCACGGCGGTCCGGTGAACGCGGTGGCCTTCGCCCCGGGGAACGGCGAGCTGGCGACGGCCAGTTCGGACGGCTCGGTGACCCTGCGGCGGGTGGCCGACCGCCGTACGACGGCGTCCTTCACCCTGCCCGGGCGGGTCCGGGCCGTCGCCTTCAGCCCCGACGGCCGCATCCTCGCGGCCACCTCCACGGACGGCCCGGCCCGACTGTGGGACGTCACCGGCCGGCGGACGGCCGCGGTCCTGGCGCCGGAGACCACCGGCGCCCGGGCCGTCGCCTTCGCGCCCGACGGGCGGACGCTGGCCGTCGCGGCCCCCGACGGGACCGTACGGCTGTGGGAGACGGCGGGCGAGCACCGGGCGGTGGCCTCCCTCGAAGGCCACACGGGCCGGGTCAACGCCCTGGCGTACGCGCCGGACGGCCGCACGCTCGTATCGGCCGGGGCCGACCGGACCGTGCGGCTGTGGGACCCGGTGGCCGCCCGGCCGCTGGCCGTCCTCGCCGGGCACACGGACGAGGTGCTCGGCGCGGCGTTCGCGCCGGACGGGCGGAGCGTCGCCACCGGGGGCGTCGACCGGACCGTGCGGCTGTGGGACGTGGCCGGGCGGCGGACGACCGCCACGCTGACGGGACACAGCGACGACGTCAACGGCGTGGCGTACACCCCGGACGGGACGACGGTCGTCAGCGCGGGCGGCGACGGGACGACCCGGCTGTGGGACGTGCGCGCCGGCCGGCTGACGGCGACCCTCGCCGGGCACACCGACTACGTGCTCGGGGTGGCGGTCGACCCGGCCGGGACCCTGCTGGCCACGGCCGGTTTCGACCAGTCGGTGGTGCTGTGGGACCTGCGCGGCCAGGTGCTGACCTCGCGCCCGTTCACCGAGGTCTGGCACGCCGCGTACAGCCCCGACGGGAGACTGCTGGCGACCGCCGAGGCGGATCACGCGGTGCGGCTGTGGGACGTGGCGCAGCGCAGGGTGGTGGCCACGTTCGCCGGGCACACCGAGACGGTGTTCTCGGTGGCCTTCGCCCCCGACGGGCGGACGCTGGCCTCGGCGGGCTCGGACGGCACGGTCCGGTTGTGGGACCTCGCGGCGCGCGGCCCGGCCGGCACCCTGACCGGCCAGGGCGGCACCGTGTTCTCGCTGGCCTTCGCCCCGGACGGGCGGACCCTGGCCTCCGCCGGTTCGGACGGCACGGTGCGGCTGTGGGACGTGGCCGCGCGCGGCTCCCTCGCCGTGCTCCCGGGCCATACGGACTTCGCCAACGACGTGGCGTTCAGCCCCGACGGACGCACCCTGGCGAGCGCCGGCGACGATCTGACCGTACGGGTGTGGGACGTGGCCGCGCGCCGGCAGCTGGCCGCGCTCACCGGCCATACGGGGGCGGTGCGGGGCGTCGCCTTCAGCCCGGACGGCCGGACCCTCGCCAGCAGCGGCAACGACGGGACCGTACGGCTGTGGGACGCCCGCCGCCGGCGCTTCGAGGCGGCGCTCACCGGCCACACCGGCTCCGCGCGGGGCCTCGCCTTCTCCCCCGACGGCCGGACCCTCGCCAGCAGCGGCAACGACCGCACGGTGCGGCTGTGGGAGGTGGCCGGCCGCCGTCCGGTGGCCGCGCTGGCCGGTCACACCAGCGCGGTCTGGGGGGTCTCCTTCTCCCCCGACGGACGGACGGTGGCGAGCAGCAGCACCGACGGCACCGTACGGCTGTGGAGCGTGGACGTCGGGGCCCGGCTTGCGGAGATCTGCCGGGTCTCCCCCGGCCCGGCCTGCCCGCGCGGCCGCTGAACGCCCCGGCCCGGCGCGGGTCTTCTAGCCGCCGTCGCGGACGGCGACGATGCCGTTGAAGACGCCGACGTACGCGGTCCCGTCGGGTCCGAGGGTGATCGGTGCCCAGTTGTTGTCGTACAGCGGGCCGGTGCCGGTGAGCTGCCGCCAGCGGCGCTCGCCGGTGCGGAAGTCCACCGCGGTGAGGTACCAGGCGTCGATGCCCCAGGCGTTGGGCTCCTTTTCGTAGAAGTAGAGCAGCCCGTTCGCGGTGGAGAGCTTGGGGACCACGGAGGGCGCGCGGACCGGGCTCTGCCACACCGTGTCGCAGCCGCTGCCGTCGGCGCGCACGTCGATGCGGGAGGCGCCGCCGACGACGGACTTGCCCAGCAGCAGGGTGGTGACGTTCTCGTAGCCGTAGTTGTTCTCGACGACGATGCTGTTGCCCCAGGTGATCAGGGAGTTGTCGGTGGTCGAGGCGCCCGGTCCGAACACCGGCACCGTGCAGACGAGCCGCCGGTCGGCCGGGACGTCGGCGCCCCGCCGGTAGACCAGGACGTTCATCCGGTCGTCGGCGTTGTCGGTGATGGCGACGTAGCCGTCGCCGAAGAGGTCCGGCGTGGTGCCGGAACCCTGGTTCACGGAGCCGGGTTTGGTGCCGGTGCCGCGGTCGTAGGTCTGGCGCCACCGCACCTCGGGGGTTCCGTCGGCGGCGGCGCGGAAGCTGTAGAGCGCGTGGTCGGAGACGATGGAGACGCCGTCCTCGGCGACGGAGAAGGAGTTCTGGATCTCCTCGCCGGCCAGCCGGACGGAACGGATCTGCGAGGTCGCCGGCTCGACGGTGCCGACGCGGCCCTGCCGGGTGACCCACCAGATGCGGCCGTTCCAGTCGGGCATCACGGAAGTGACGGGGTCACAGGTGCCGCTGGGCCGCAGGTTGGTCCAGGTGACGCAGTCGTGCGGCACCTGGCCGGTGAGGTCCCAGTCGTCGTCGACGGTGAACTTCCAGCTGCCGTCGGGGTTCCGGGAGTGGGAGAGCCGCAGGATGTGCTGGCGGGAGTCGGCCAGCACGGCCCGGTCCTGGTCGTCCAGGTAGAAGTAGGCGCCGCCCGAGGTGTCCTTGAAGATCTTCGAGAAGTCGAGGGAGGTGATCGCCTCGACCGTCGAGGAACGCTGCGGGAGCTGGTACTCCGCGAGGGTGGCGAGCGTACGGGGCTCGAGGAGCTTGACCTTGAACCCGGAGAAGGTGCCGCACACCGTGACGAGCCGGCCGCCCGCGTCGAAGGTGGCGGTGGCGCACTCGCCGCCGAGGGCGGCGATCTTCTCGCTGGTCACCTTCGGGTTCCTGCCGAGCGGCCCGGACCAGGGCGACGTGGCGCTGCCGGCCGCGTCGGAGTGCATGCCGCTGCGGCCGTTGGGCGCCAGGTAGGGGTGCTGCGGCGGGGCCTCGCCGGGCAGGGGCGCGGGGGCCGCGGGGGCGCCGTCGTAGTGGCTGACCAGCCGGTGGCCGGGGGCCTTCGGTATCTCCTCCGCATGGGCGGGCGTGACCCCGGACATCACCGTGAATGCGGCGACGACCGGTGCCACGGCGCAGTGCAGGGCTCTTCGGAACATCCGGACCGCCTCCGTGTCTCTTCGGTGTTGTTGACATCGCGTCTGATGTCGCGCCGCCGCCAGACGCTAGATCGCGCTGCCCGAAGAGTCCATGCAGGAGCCGGATGATTCACGAACGCGCAACAGTTGGTGATCTCCGTACTAGGGCTTGAGGCTGGAGACCACGTTCGCGGTGGCCGTCAGGCCGTCGTGGATGGTCGCCGCCATGCTGCTGCTCGCGAGGTAGAAGCCGAGCAGCACGCAGACGAGGGCGTGGGAGAACTTGAGGCCGCCGCTGCGCAGGAAGATCCACGCGAGGACGAGGAGCAGGACGACCACGGAGAGCGAAATCACCATCGAAACCTCCTTACTCGCCGCCATGGTGGCGCAGAGAGGGGTGCCGTCGGGCGAAAGACGTGTCGGCCGTACGGGTGTTGACCGTCCGTGATGGCCGGTCAGTCCTTGACGATCTCGTTCCAGTGCGTCGTACGGTCGCACCAGCGCTCCAGCAGCACCGGGTCGTGGCCGACGGCGAGGAGGCCCGCTCCGGACTCGGCGCGGTAGTCCTCGACCACTCCGACCAGCGCGGCGGTGGTGGAGGCGTCCAGCATCGCGGTCATCTCGTCGCAGACCAGCCAGCGCGGCCGGAGCACCAGGGCCCGGGCCAGGCAGGCGCGTTGCAGCTGGCCGTCGCTGACCTCGTGGGGGCGGCGCGCGAGCAGATCGGGGCCGAGGCCGACACGCCGCGTCAACTCCGCGACCCGTTCTTCGGCTTCGGCGCGCCGTCCCGTGGCCCGGAGGGGCTCGGCGACGAGATCGCGCAGCCGCAGGCGGGGGTCGGCGGAGAGCCGGGGCTGCTGGAAGACGACGCCCACGCTGACGCGCAGCGAGCGCGGGGCCCGGTGGCGGAAGCCCGTCACGGTCCGGCCGTCGAGGGCCACGGTCCCGCCGTCGGGGCGGTGCAGCAGGGCGGCGACCCGGGCGAGGGTGGACTTGCCGCAGCCGCTGGGCCCCAGCAGGCCGAGGGATTCGCCGGGGCGCAGGGTCAGGTTCGCCCCGCGCACGGCGGGGGCGTGGCGGTCGTAGCCCGCGGTGATGTCCGTGAGCTCAAGCATGGTGGCAGGCCACCCCTTCGGTGAGCCGGGGCCGCAGGGCGCGGCACTGCGGGTCGGCGGCCGGGCAGCGGGCGGCGAAGGCGCAGCCGTCCGGCAGGGCGCCGAGTTCGGGCGGAGCGCCGGGAACGGGCGCGAAGGCGCGCTCGGGCAGCGCGTCGAGCAGGCCGCGCGCGTAGGGGTGGCGGGGGCCGGGCTCGCCGAAGAAGGCTTTGGCCGGGGCGAGTTCCACGATCCGACCGGCGTACATGACGGCGACGGTGTCGGCGATCCGCTCGGCCGCCGCGAGGTCGTGCGTGATCATCAGCAGCGCCCGGCCGGTGTCGCGGGTGTGGGCGCGCAGTTCGTCGACGGTGCGGTGGACGAGGTCCCGGTCCAGGCCCGTGGTCGGTTCGTCGGCCAGGAGCAGCGGCGCGTCGCCGACGAGGGCGAGGGCGGTGGCGGCCCGTTGGGCGAGTCCGCCGGAGAGCTGGTGCGGGTGGTGGTCGAGATGGCTCGCGGGGAAGGCGGCACGTTCGGCGGCCGCCTCGGCGGCCTCGCGCAGCGCGGGCTTCGGCACCCCGGTGAGTGCCCGGACGGTCTCCTCCAGCTGGGCGCGGATGGTGCGGACCGGGGTGAGGTGCGCGGCCGGGCTCTGCGGGACCAGGCCGATGCGGCGGCCCCGCACGGTCCTGGCCAGGGTCCGCTCGTCGGCGGCGAGCACGTCCAGGCCGTCGGCGAGCAGGGCGGATCCGGCGGTCTCGGCGTTGCCGGGGAGCAGTCCGAGCAGCGCGGAGGCCAGTACGGACTTGCCGCAGCCGCTCTCGCCCACCAGGGCCAGGCACTGGCCGGGCCCGAGGTCGAAGCAGGCGTCGGTGACGGCCTCGACGAAGCGGCCGCGGGGCATCCGGAAGCGGACGGAGAGCTGCTCGACGCGGAGCACGGGCGGGGAGGTCACAGGGTCAGCTCCGAGCGGCGCCGGGGGCTCTGCCGGTCGCGCCAGGCTCCGGCGAGGCCGGCGATCGCCAGCGTCGGGATGATCAGGAGGAGGCCGGGGAAGAGCGTGGGCCACCAGTCCCCGGCGAGCAGCGAGCCGCGCGCGGTCTGCACCAGGTTGCCCAGGCTGGCCTGGTGGGAGGGCAGGCCCAGGCCCAGGAAGGACAGGGCCGACTCGTGCCACATCGCGTGCGGGACCATCATCACCGCGGCGAGGCCCGCCTGCGGGAGGACGCCCGGCACCAGGTGCCGTACGGTCACCCGCCAGCGCGAGGCGCCGCCGGACACGGCGGCGTCCACGTAGGGCCGGGCGCGCAGGGACAGCACCTCCGCCCGGACGATGCGGGCGGTGGACAGCCAGTGGGTCACGGCCACGGAGACGACCACGGGCCAGACGCCGGGGCGGAACACGGCCACGATGAAGATCCCCAGCAGCAGGTGCGGGATCGAGGACAGCGTGTCCACGGCCCGCATGACCAGCCGGTCCACCCAGCCGCCGAGCGCGCCCGCGGCGGCGCCGACGGCCGTGCCGATGACCGTGGCCACGAGCGCCGCGACCAGGCCGACCAGCAGGGAGACCCGCAGTCCGTACACGCAGCGCAGCAGCAGGTCGCGCCCGACGTCGTCGGTGCCGAACGGGTGGGCCCACGACGGTGGCTGGAGCTTTGCCGACAAGTCGACGGCCTGCTGGTCCAGTTGCACCAGCGGCGGGACCAGCAGCACGGCCAGCACGATCAGCGCCACGGTCACCGCCGAGGCGCGGACGCGCAGGGTGCGCGTCGAGCGCCGGGCCCGGCCCCGCGACCGCCAGGTCACCTCAGCCATCGAAGCCCACCCTCGGGTCCGCGAGCCCGTACATCAGGTCGGACAGCAGGTTTCCGGCCAGCACGGCGGCGGTGGCCAGGACCGTCAGCGCGGCCAGCAGCGGGAAGTCCACCGAAGTGGCCGCCTGGACGGTGGCCGCGGCGACGCCCGGCCAGCTGAAGACGGTCTCCACCAGCAGCGCGCCGGTGATCAGCTCAGGCACCCGGGAGCCGACCAGCGTCAGCATCGGCAGCATGCCGGAGCGCAGCCCGTGCCCGAGCAGGACGGTCCGCTCGGCCAGCCCCCGCGCCCGGGCGCCCCGTACGGGGTCCTCTTCCAGCGCGTCGGCGACGCCCTGGCGGACGTACAGGAAGAACCAGGGCAGCTGAGAGACGCCCAGAACCAGCGCGGGGAGCACCAGGTGGGAGGCGACCTGCCCGAAGGTCACCGTATCGCTGCCCGCGTCGGTCAGGCCGCCCGAGGGCAGCACGCCGAGCCGGACGGAGAAGAACCAGATGGCCAGCAGGCCCAGCCAGAAGGCCGGGGCGGCTTCGAGGGTGTAGGCGAGCGAGGACACGCACCGGTCCAGCCACCCGCCCTGGCGGCGCGCGGCGAGCACCCCGAGGGCCGTGCCGGCCAGCACGGCGACCGCGAAGGCGCAGCCGGCGAGCAGCGCCGACCAGCCGACCCGTTCGGCGATCACGTCGGCGACGGGCTGGCGCATCACGGCGGAGGTGCCGAGGTCGCCGGTGAGGGCCGAGGTGAGCCACTCCCACCAGCGGGCGACCAGCGGCTGGTCCACGCCGAGGTTGGCCCGCAACTGGTCGAGCTGCTCCTGCGAGGCGGTGAGGCCCGCGGTGCCGGCGTAGGCCTTGACGGGGTCGAAGGGGGACATCGCGGCGACGGCGAAGACACCGAAGGTGACGACGAGCAGGACGGGGGCGGCGGACAGGGCCCGCCGCCCGGCCATGCGCGCCATCGCACCCCAGGGGAGGCGGACGGAGCGGGGGGTCACGCGGCTCGGCTCACTTCTGCTTCGGCTTCCAGCTCTCGACGTTCCACCAGGGGCCGGAGCCGAGGCCGTGGTCGTGGGGTTCGACCTGGGTGGCGGGTCCGTCCCACTTGTCGTTCACGACGTACAGGTGGTCGATGTGGGTGAGGAAGACGTAGCCCGGGTCCTTCACGAGCTCGCGCTGCACGGCGTCGTACGCGGCCTTGCGCGCGGCCGGGTCGCCGCTGCGCCGCCCTTCGACGAGGGCGGCGTCCACGGCCGGGTTGGCGTACCAGGCCATGTTGTTGAAGCCGTCGCCGCCGAGCGAGGAGGTGAGCAGCTGGTACTGGTCGAAGTCGGGGTCGGCCGGGGAGCCGCCCCCCGCGAGGACGGCCTCGGTCTTCATCCGCGGCTCGATGACCTCCCAGGTCCCGGCTTCGGTCCTGACCTCGATGCCGGCCTTCTTGGCGTCGGAGGCGAAGGCCAGCGCGTGGTCCTGGCGGATCTTGTCGCCGGAGGTGTACCAGAGCGGGAAGGAGGCACGCACCCCGTCCTTGGCGCGGATGCCGTCCTCGCCGGGCTTCCAGCCGGCGTCGTCGAGGATCTTCTTCGCGCGGTCGAGGTCGTGGGCGCGCTCCGTGCCGGCGGTGAACCACGGGCTGTCGGTCGGGACCGGCCCGTAGGCGGCCTTGCCCGCGCCGTCGAGGAGCTTGTCGACCATGGCCTTGCGGTCCACGGCGGTGTCCAGGGCCCGGCGGACCGCGGGGTCGCCGGTGACCTCGTGGTGCGTCGGCAGGGTCACGTTGCGGTAGTCGAAGGTCTTGGCCGCATGGGTCTTGCGCGCCTTGTCCCCCTCGAAGCCCTTGGCGAGGTTCGGCGGGAGGATCGCGCCGTCCAGCTCGCCGGAGCGCAGCCGGGTGGCGCGGACGTCGTCGTCCTTGACGACGGCCATGGTGAACCTCTTCACCGCCGGCTCGCCGCCCCAGTAGCCGGGGTTGGCCTTGAAGCTGAGCTTCTCGCCCTTGGACCAGGCCGTGAGCAGGTACGGACCGGTGCCGACGGGGTGGGTGGTGAAGTCGCCGCTGTTGACGTCCTGGCCGCCCGCGATGTGCTCGGGGGCGATCGGCAGCACGGTCCGCTCGGCGAACGGCGCGTAGGGGTACTTCAGCGCGAAGACCACCGTGTCCTCGCCGCGCGCTTCGACGCCCGCGATGGCGTCGAGCTCGGTCTTGGACGCGTTGTTCGTCTTCGCGTCGAGGATCGTGCGGTAGGTGAAGACGACGTCCTTGGCGGAGAAGGCCGCCCCGTCGCTGAACTTCACGCCCTGGCGCAGCTTATAGGTGTAGGTGAGCCCGTCCGCGGAGACCTCCGGCAGGGCCTCGGCGAGCGCCGGCTTCAGCTTCATGTCCGCGTCGTGCGTCAGGAGCCCGTCGAAGATCTTGGAGTTGCCGTCCTTGCCGTAGCCGAGCAGCGGACTGAGGCTCTCCGGCTCGGTCGCGATGCCGACGACGACGGAGTCCGCGCCTCCGGGCCCGCCCGCGGCGCCCCCTCCGGGCTTCGAGCAGGCCGCCAGGCCCGTGATGAGTGCGGCGGCCAGCGTCGCCGTGGCCATTCCCCGTACGGTCCGGGCCGTCATGCTCTGCACATCCCTGTTCACGATCATCTTTTATTGCAACATCACCTTTTATTGCAAAGAGATCGCAATAATGCCAGACAAGAGCAGAAGAAGACGAACCGGTCCACATGGGCCGCCGTCGCCGCACGGGTCTTGCCCGGCCCGCGTCCCGCGTGCCATATATGTCTAGACCTTTACGCGGAAGCGGAGGAAGGCATCCCGTGCGACGCACCGCCCCCCTGCTCATGCTCTGCCTGGCCCTCGCCGGCCCGTCCGTGACCGCCGCCTGCTCCGCGCCCGACACCGAGCCGCCGCCCGCCCCCGCCGGGCTCACCGCACAGGCCTCCAGCTCCACCACCGTGCACGTGATGTGGGAGGCGGCGGCGCAGGGCGACGGGGTGAGCGTCTACCAGGTCTTCGAGACCGGCCGCCTGGTCCGCGAACTCCCCGCCGAGAAGACGATGGTGGACATCACCGGCCTCGCCCCGCAGACCGGCTACGCCTTCACGGTCCGCGCCAAGGACGCGGCCGGGAACCTCTCCGGAGCCGGCCCGGAGGTCCGGACGACCACCCCGGCGGCCAAGGCCGAGGACCTCCGGCCGCCCACCGCCCCGGCGACCGCCACCGCCCGGGCCACCGGCCCCCGCGCCGCCTGGGTGTCCTGGTCCGCCGCGACGGACGACACCGGCGTGACGGCGTACGACGTCTACCAGGGCGGGGTCCGGATCCACAGCGCGGGCCCCGGCGAGAGCGGCACCGCGCTGAGCGGCCTCCAGCCGGACACCGTCTACACCTTCACCGTGCGGGCCCGCGACGGGGCGGACAACTCCTCCCCCGACTCCCCCGCGGTGGACGTGACCACCCCGCCCGCCTCCGGCGGCGGACCGGGCACCGCGCCCGACGGGTTCACCGCCACCGCCTCGCCCGGCACGGTCGTCCTCGGCTGGACCCCGCCGGACACCGGCCGGGAGACGAGCGAGTACGAGCTGTACGTCAACGGACGTCCCACCACCGTCATCCAGTTCGGCAAGGGCGCGGTCCCCAGCGGCCGGGCGGAACACCGGATCACGGTGACCGAGCCGGCCGGTACCGTATGGGCCGTCAAGCTGCGCGCCCGGCTGCCCGACGGGAACTGGGGGGCCTTCTCCGCGGAGCGGACCGTCACCCTCGTGGTGTGAGACCGGACAACGATCCGGCCGAACGGCACTGCCGTGGAAGAAGATCACGCACAATACATCCGTGTTCGGTGAGTACTCGGTCAACAACAGTCAGGCAGGCTCCACGGGTGGCGGCGCTGAGCCAGACTCGGGCGCCGTGCCGGGAAACCTGCCGCCGGAATCGGCGAGCTTCGTCGGCCGGGAGCCCGAACTGGAGCTCCTCGACCGCCTGTTGAACGAACGAAGACTGATCACCCTCACCGGTGTGGGGGGCGTCGGCAAGTCCCGGCTCGCCCTGCGGGCCGCCGCGGCGGCCCGCAGGACACGGCGCGACGGCGTGTGGTGGGTGGAGCTTTCGCCGCTGCGCGACCCCGGGCTGCTCACCGCGACCGTCGCCCACGCCGTCGGACTCGCCGACCACTCCCCGCGCCCCCTCGACGAGGAGCTGTGCGCGTGGATGGCCGACAAGGAGCTCCTGCTCGTCCTCGACACCTGTGAGCACCTCGTGGCCCAGTGCCGGCACCTGGTGGGCGAACTCCTGCAGTCCGCACCCGGGCTGACGGTCCTGACCACCTCGCGGGAGCCCCTCGGCTCCCCCGGCGAGGAGGTCGTCGAGGTCCGGCCGCTGCCCTGCGCGGGGCCCGACAGCGACGCCCTCGCCCTCTTCCGCGCCCGCGCCGTCGCCGCGACCCCGCGGGCCGCGGCCGCCTTCGAGGACCCGGCCCGGACCGCGGTCGCGGCCGAACTGTGCCGCCGCCTCGACGGGATCCCGCTCGCCCTGGAACTGGCCGGCGCCCGGATGCGGCTGTGGACGCTGGAGCAGATGGCCGAGCGGATCGGCCAGCGCTTCGAGGTGCTCACCGACGGCCGGTCCGTGCTGGCACCCCGGCACCGGACGATGCGGACCGCGATCGGCTGGAGCCACGAGCTGTGCGAGCCGCTGGAACGGCTGCTGTGGGCCCGGCTGTCGGTGTTCACCGGGGACTTCGACGTCGCCGCGGCCCGCGCCGTGTGCGCGGGCGGACCGCTGCCCGCCTCCCGGGTGGAGCGGGTGCTGGCGGGCCTGGTCGCCAAGTCGGTGGTGCGCCGCACCGAGGAGCGGGGTGCCGGGGCCCGCTACCGGATGCTGGACACGATCCGCGAGTACGGGCAGGACTGGCTCGGCGAGCTCGGCGAGGCGCGGATCGTCTCCGACCGGCACGCCCACTGGTACGCGGCGCTCTCCCAGGCCGCCGACCGGGGCTGGCTGGGCCCGGGCCAGGTGGACTGGTACCGCAGGATGACCGCCGAGCACGCGCAGCTGCGCACCGCCCTGGAGCACCTGCTCGGCTCCGACCCGGTGGCGGCCCTGGAGATGGCCGGGGCCCTGTGGTTCTACTGGTTCGCGTGCGGGCACGTCCACGAGGGCCGGGCCTTCCTGGAGCGGGCCCTGGGCGGCACGCTGCCCGCGGGAGCCGCCTACAACCAGGCCCAGTGGGCCCTCGGGCTGACCGCCCTGCTCCAGGGGGACCTGGAGCCCGCCCAGCGGATCGGCGAGGAGTGCGCGAAGGGCGCGGCCCGTCTCGCCGACCCCGAACGGGAGCTGCGCGCGGCGTATCTGCACGCCGTGGCGGTGCTGATGCCGGGCGACCCCGTACGGGCCCTCGCGCTGGCCGGTCCGCGGGCGCGGGCGGGCCACGGCGGGCGGACCAGCGGCGCCGGCTGGCTGCTGTGCAAGCTGGCCACCGGCTACGCGCTCTGCGACCTCCGGCGCTTCGACGAGGCGGCCCGGGAGGCGCTGGCCCTGCGGGAGACCTGTGCGGAGCTGGGCGAGCGCTGGCTGCGGGCGTACGCCGACTACATCCTGGCCGTGGCCGCGCTGGGCCTGGGCGACCACGGGGAGGCCGCCCGGCACGTGCGGGCCATGCTGTCGGGCAAACGGCTGCTCGGCGACCGCTTCGGGATCGCGCTGGGCCTGGACGTGCTGGCCGCGGCGGTGGCGGGGCTGGGCGACGGGGAGCTGGCGGCGCGGCTGCTGGGCACCGGTCACGCCTGGTGGCGCACGGTCGGCCGGCCGCAGATGGGCGGCTCGCCCTCACTGACGGCGCTGCGGGACCAGGGTGAGCGCCAGGCCAGGGCGGCGATCGGGGACGCCGCCTACGAGACGGCGTTCCGGGGCGGCGCGGCGGCGCCCACCGGCTGATCGAGGGCCGGTGGGCGGCCGGTGGACCGATGCGGTCGGTGCTCCCGTCAGTACGGGAGGGTTCTGCCCGACGGTGTGCGCAGGTCCAGGTCTCGGGGGGCGGGCTTGGGGACGGGCTTGCGGATCAGCTGCTGGCGCATGCTGCCTCCTCGCTCAGACCAGGGCCGGGCGGCGGGGTTCCACCGTCTGGCCGTCGGGGAGCAGTTCACCGGTGTCGTCGAAGACCATGACGCCGTTGCAAAGCAGGTTCCATCCCTGTTCCGGGTGGGAAGCCACGGTGCGGGCGGCGTCGCGGTCGGCGCTGTCGGCGGGCGGGCAGGGGGGCTGGTGGGAGCACATGGCGCACCTCCTCGCAGAGTGGGGCGGGAGGGCCGGTGGTCACCCGGTCGAATCCGCGATCCACGGTGGCGGTGAGTATTACCGATCGCCACCCCTGGACGGAACCCATATTCGCGGTCCAGTTCAGGGTGTGTATGCCCGATTACCATGCGCTCATGCCCGGTATCCGGATCGTTCACCGCACGTCCCTCGACCCGGCCGGGGCGTGGTCGCGGCTGACGGACTGGGAACGGCACGGGGAACGGGTCCCCCTCACCCGGACGATCATCGAGACGGCGCCTCCGACCGGGGCCGGAACGGTCTTCACGGCGCGCACGGGCGTGGGCAGGATCACATTCGACGACCCCATGGAGGTGGTCGTCTGGCACCCTCCGGCGGAGGGTACGGACGGGTTCGTCCGATTGGTGAAGCGCGGACGGGCCGTGACGGGCTGGGCGGAGATCCGGATCCGACCGCTGCCGGCCGGGGGCAGCGAGATCCACTGGCGCGAGGAACTGCGCCTGCGCGGCCTCCCCCGCGCGCTGGATCCGGCGGTCGCGCTGGCCGGCCGGCTGCTCTTCTCCCGTGTGGTGCGCGGGCTGTTGCGCCGATAGCGATCCTCTAGGGTTCCTCCGTCACCGACCGGTGACGGACGCGAGAGCCGAGGGGGATCTCCGTGGCCACCCCGCCACCGCCGTACCCGCACCAGCCGGCGGGCCCGTACCCGGGACACGCCCCGCAGACCCCGTACGGCGCGCAGGCCCCGTACGCGCCCCAGGCCCCGTACGCTCCGGGCGCCCCGCAGGCCCCGTACGCCCTCACGCCGGAGCAGGGCGCGTACGGCTGCCGCGTCTGCGGGTCGCTGCCCGTGGCGGACACGACGGTGTACGGCCACCAGGGCCTGGTCGTGCTGATGCGGTTCCGGAGCCGCAAGGGGCCGTTCTGCCGCGACTGCGGGGTCGCCACCGTCCGCGAGATGTCGGCGCGGACCCTGTGGCAGGGCTGGTGGAGCCCGCTGTCGCTGATCATCACCCCGATCACCCTGCTGGTGAACCTCGGCCCGTGGGGGAAGCTGTGCCGGCTCGGCCCGCCGGCGGGCGGGGTCATGGCCCCGCTGGACCCCGGCCGGTCGCTGTGGCTGCGGCCGCCCGCGCTGGCCGTCCTCGTACCGCTGGTCCTCTCGGTCCTCGCCGTCCCGACCCTGATCCTCGTCTCCGCGCTGAACGGGGACGACGAGGACACGGTCCTGCGCGTGGGGCAGTGCGTGCGCAACGAGGGCGACTGGAAGAACGAGGCCCTGGTGGTCACCGACTGCAAGGCGGGCTTCGCCCAGTACGAGGTCACCGGGCACCTGGACCACACGGGCGCGCGCTGCGCCGACGGGGAGTACATCACCCACCTCAGGGACCGCCCGGACGGCCCGGCGTCCTCCTGCCTGCGGCCCCTGCCCGTGCGCTAGGACGCACGCCGCCGGGCGCCCCGCGAGGGGGCCCGGCTGCGGCGCCTAGGGCCTGTCGTCAAACTCCCGTCGTCGCCCGGAGGGCGGCCCTGCGGCGTCTGGTGCGTGCTCTCGGTGCGCCGGGCGGAAGCACGCGTACTGGACCTTTGCTTTCGCCCGGTGCGGCGAGAGCGCGTGCCAGGCGTCGCGGGGCAGACGGGAGTTTGACGACAGGCCCTAGCGGATGGGCATGTCCGAGATGGTGCGGGCGATCACCAGCCGCTGGATCTCGCTGGTCCCCTCGAAGATCGTGTAGATGGCGCTGTCCCGGTGCATGCGCTCCACCGGGTACTCGCGGGTGAAGCCGTTGCCGCCGAGGATCTGGACCGCCTGCGCGGTCACCTTCTTGGCGACCTCGCTCGCGAAGAGCTTCGACATGGAACCCTCCGCGGACGTGAAGGGCCGGCCCGCGACCGCCATCCAGGACGCCCGCCACACGAGCAGCCGGGCCGCGTCGATCTGCGTGCGCATGTCGGCGAGCTGGAACGCCACGCCCTGGTTGTCGATGATCGGCCGGCCGAACTGGGTCCGTGTCTTCGCGTAGTCCAGGGCCACCTCGTACGCGGCGCGCGCCGTGCCCACGGCCATCGCGCCGACCGCCGGCCGGGAGGCCTCGAAGGTGGCCATGGCCGCGTTCTTCACGCGCTCGCCCCCGCCGCTGCGGGCCCGCTCGTGGGCCCGCGCGAGCCGCTCGTCGAGCTTCTCCTTGCCGCCGAGCAGGCAGGAGCCGGGGATCCGTACGTCCTCGAGCACCACCTCGGCGGTGTGCGAGGCGCGGATGCCGTGCTTCTTGAACTTCTGTCCCTGGGACAGGCCGGGGGTGTTCGGCGGGACGATGAAGGAGGCGTGGCCCTTGCTGCCCAGCTCGGGATCGACGACCGCGACCACGATGTGCACGTTGGCGATGCCGCCGTTGGTCGCCCAGGTCTTGGTGCCGTTCAGCACCCACTCGTCCTTGGCCTGGTCGTAGACGGCCCGCGTGCGCATGGCGCCGACGTCGGAGCCCGCGTCCGGCTCGGAGGAGCAGAAGGCGGCGACCTTCACGTCGTCCGGCGTGCCGTACATCTGCGGGATCCAGGTGCCGATCTGCTCCTCGGTGCCGTTGGCGACGACGCCGATGGCCGCGAGCCCGGTGCCGACGATCGACAGGGCGATGCCCGCGTCACCCCAGAACAGCTCTTCCATAGCCATCGGGATGCCGAGGCCCGTAGGGTCGAAGAACTGCTGGGCGTAGAAGTCCAGCGAGTAGATGCCGACCTTGGCGGCCTCCTGGATGACGGGCCAGGGAGTCTCCTCGCGTTCGTCCCATTCCGCGGCCGCGGGGCGGATCACGTCGGCGGCGAAGCCGTGGATCCAGTCCCGCACCTGCTTCTGGTCGTCGTTGAGCTCCATGGTGAACTCCGCCATGTCCCCTCCACCTGTCCTGTGCTCGCCCCTGGTGTGTTACTCACGGTAACCCACACGTGGACACAGTATGTTACCGGCCGGTAAGCAGTGTCAAGCGCGGACGGTGCCGAGTGGCCCCGACCTCCGCCGATTCGATCGCGAGGGTGTGCGGGGTGTTACGTTGCGTGGGCGTCACGCACATCGCAAGGGCGGGGAGAGAAAGACATCATGGAGACCACGCAGCAGCCAGGCGAGCCGGGAGCGGGCGAGCGCCGTCGCCGGGAGCTGCTCGAAGCCGCCGACCGGGTGGTGCTCAGGGACGGCCCCAAGGCCTCCATGAACGCCATCGCGGCCGAGGCCGGTATCACCAAGCCGATCCTCTACCGGCACTTCGGCGACAAGGCGGGTCTCTACCAGGCCCTCGCCGTGCGGCACACCGACGCCCTGCTCGACTCGCTGCGGGCCGCGCTCGACGCCCCGGCCGAGCGCCGGCGCCGGGTGGAGTCCACCCTCGACACCTACCTCGCCGCCATCGAGGCCCGTCCGCAGGTGTACCGCTTCCTCATGCACCCGGCGGAGGACTCCCAGAGCACCGAGCGCGGCTTCGACGTGGGCCTGCACTCGGCCCCGCTGCTGCGCCGCCTCGGCGAGGAGCTGGCGCAGGTGATCGGCGAGCGGGTGGACCTCGGCCCGGGCGGCGAACGCCTCGCCCGCGTCTGGGGCCACGGCATCGTCGGCATGATGCACGCGGCGGGCGACTGGTGGCTCGGCGAACGCCCCTGCGACCGCGCGGAGCTGGTCACGGGCCTCACGGACCTCCTCTGGGGCCGCCTGGCCACGGCCGGCAACCGCGCCGACGGCCCGGGCTTCTAGCCCCGCCGGGCAGATCCGGCCGCGCCCCAGGGGGTCTTGCGGATGGCCCGCCGCAGGCGGCGGGCCCGCAGCCCCGTCACGCGGTCCGCGTACACGGTCCCGTCCAGGTGGTCGCACTCGTGCTGGAGGCACCGCGCGAAGAAGCCGGTCCCGGAGATCCGCACGGCCGCGCCGTCCGAGGTGACCCCCTCCACCACGGCGTGGTCGAAGCGGGCCGTCCCCGCCTCCAGCCCCGGCAGCGACAGACAGCCCTCGGGCCCCAGGAACTCGTCCCCGTCGGCCGTGACCAGCCGCGGGTTGACGACGTGGCCGACATGGCGGACGTCCTCGTCGTCGGGGCAGTCGTAGACGAAGACCCGCTGCCCGACCCCGATCTGGTTCGCGGCGAGGCCGACGCCCTGCGCCGCGTACATCGTCGCGAACATGTCCTCGATGAGCCGGTCGAGTTCCGGTCCGAACGCGGTGACCTCCGCGCAAGCGGAATGGAGCACCGGATCGCCCAGCAGGCTCATGGTGCGGACGATGCCGGTGGTACCGGGGATGGGGCGCTGTCGCATGGCCGTAAGCGTACGACGGGCGAATATATGAGGAGATCTGCCGCGGTGTGGGGGCGCCGCGGTCAAGGCCCCGGCCGCTACTGGATAGGCTGGGGCCGACCGACGCAAGGAGGACAAGGGACGATGGCAGGCAACACGGAGCCGCTTTCGCCGCGGGCCAAGCTGGCCGTGACGGCGGGCAAGGCCGCGGCGGCGGTGTCGCGGGCCGCGGGACGCGGAAGCGGATCGGTGATCGGCGGCAAGGTCGCACTCAGGCTCGACCCCGATCTCCTCGGCGCGCTGGCGCAGCATCTCGACGTCGTCCTCGTCTCCGCGACGAACGGCAAGACCACGACGACCCGGCTGATCGCGGAGGCCCTGCGGGCCAGCGGTCCCGTCGTCTCCAACGCCCTCGGCGCGAACATGCCGGCCGGCATCACCTCGGCCCTGGCCGGCGGCTCGGACGCCAAGTACGGCGTCATCGAGGTCGACGAGAAGTACCTGGCCGGTGTGGCCCGGGACGTCACCCCCAAGGTGATCGCCCTGCTGAACCTCTCCCGCGACCAGCTGGACCGCGCCGCCGAGACCCGCATGCTCGCGGAGAAGTGGCGCGAGGGCCTGTCCGGCTCCAAGGCGGTCATCGTCGCGAACTGCGACGACCCGCTGATCGTCTGGTCCGCCTCCTCCTCCCAGAACGTGGTGTGGGTCGCGGCCGGCCAGGAGTGGAAGGACGACGCCTGGTCGTGCCCCTCCTGCGGCGGTGTCATGCAGCGCCCGGGCGACGACTGGTTCTGCGGCGAGTGCGGCTTCCGCCGCCCCACGCCGAGCTGGGTGCTCTCCGGCGACCACGTCCTGGACCCGCACGGCAGCGCCTGGCCGATCCACCTCCAGCTGCCGGGCCGCGCCAACAAGGCCAACGCCGCCACCTCGGCCGCCGTCGCCGCCGTCTTCGGCGTCCCGCCGCAGGTCGCGCTGGAGCGGATGTACCAGGTGCAGGCCGTCGCCGGCCGCTACGACGTGGTGAACTTCCAGGGCCGTGAGCTGCGGCTGCTGCTCGCGAAGAACCCGGCGGGCTGGCTCGAAACGTTTTCGCTGATCGATCCGCCGCCCGCCCCGGTGATCCTCTCGGTGAACGCGCGCGGCGCCGACGGCACCGACACCTCCTGGCTGTGGGACGTGGACTACCCGCGCCTGGCCGGCCACCCGATCTTCGTGATCGGCGACCGCAAGCTGGACCTCGCGGTCCGCCTCGAGGTCGCGGGCCTGGACTTCCGGGTGTGCGAGACGCTCGACGAGGCCGTGCAGCTGGCGCCGCCCGGACAGATCGAGCTGATCGCCAACTACACCGCCTTCCAGGACGTGCGCCGCCGCGTCGGCAACTAGCCCCCTCAGAACCGCAGAGGACAAGAGCATGAGCGACAACAGCCTGCGTCTGGTGTGGGTCTACCCCGACCTGCTCAGCACGTACGGAGACCAGGGCAACGCCCTCGTGGTGGAGCGCCGGGCGCGCCAGCGCGGCCTGGACGTGCAGCGCGTGGACGTGCGCAGCGACCAGCCGATCCCCACCTCGGGCGACATCTACCTGATCGGCGGCGGCGAGGACCGGCCGCAGCGCCTGGCCGCCGAGCGCCTGGTGCGCGACGGCGGTCTGGAGCGGGCCGTCTCGAACGGGGCGATCGTCTTCTCCGTCTGCGCCGGGTACCAGATCCTCGGCAAGGAGTTCGTCAACGACCAGGGCCAGCGCCAGGAGGGCCTCGGCCTGCTGGACGTGGTCACCGTCCGCGGTGAGGGCGAGCGGTGCGTCGGCGACGTCCTCGCCGACATCGACCCGCGCCTCGGCCTGCCGCAGCTGACGGGCTTCGAGAACCACCAGGGCGTCACGCACCTCGGTCCGACGGCCCGGCCGTTCGCCCGCGTGAGCATGGGCCGCGGCAACGGCACCGGAGACGGCACCGAAGGCGCGTACAACGACACGGTGTTCGGCACGTACATGCACGGACCCGTGATGGCCCGCAACCCGCAGATCGCGGACCTGCTGCTGAAGCTGGCCCTCGACGTGAACGCGCTGCCGGCCATAGACGACCGGTGGTACGAGGCGCTGCGCGCGGAGCGCATCGCGGCGGCGACGCAGCCCGCGTAGCGCCCCGCGGGCCGCTCATCGGGGCGGCCCCGCCATCATGTGTTCGGCCCGGTTTTCCCTAGGGGGAACCGGGCCGACGTCGTTTCGTACGACGTGTACGACCAGCATGTGGAGGATGGTTCAGTCCACTGCTCCACCGCTTGTAGGGTGGCCGTAGTTCCAACCGGACGACGTGGTCCGGTCGTCGGCCCACGTTGCAAAGGTCTCTTCCTGCCATGCGCATTGGTGTGCTCACCTCCGGTGGCGACTGCCCCGGCCTGAATGCCGTCATCCGCTCCGTCGTCCACCGCGCGGTCGTCGACCACGGCGACGAGGTGATCGGCTTCCACGACGGCTGGAAGGGCCTGCTGGAGGCGGACTACCGCAAGCTCGACCTCGACGCCGTCGCCGGCATCCTCGCCCGCGGCGGCACCATCCTCGGCTCCTCCCGGGTGCAGCCCGCGCACCTGCGCGACGGCGTGGAGCGCGCCCGCGGCCACGTCGCGGACCTCGGCCTCGACGCGATCATCCCGATCGGCGGCGAGGGCACCCTGAAGGCCGCGAACCTGCTCTCGCAGGCGGGCCTGCCGATCGTCGGCGTTCCCAAGACCATCGACAACGACATCGCCTCCACCGACGTCACCTTCGGCTTCGACACCGCCGTCGGTGTCGCCACCGAGGCGCTGGACCGGCTGAAGACCACCGCCGAGTCCCACCAGCGCGTGATGGTCGTCGAGGTCATGGGCCGGCACACCGGCTGGATCGCCCTGCACTCGGGCATGGCGGCCGGCGCGCACGCGATCGTCGTACCGGAACGCCCCTTCGACATCGACGAGCTGACGGCGATCGTCGGCGAGCGGTTCTCGGCGGGCAAGCGGTTCGCGATCGTCGTGGTCGCCGAGGGCGCCAAGCCGCGGCCCGGCTCGATGGACCTGGAGGAGGGCGGTGTCGACATCTACGGCCACGAGCGGTTCGCCGGCATCGGCAACCGGCTCGCGGTGGAGCTGGAGCACCGCCTGGGCAAGGAGGCGCGGCCGGTGATCCTGGGCCACGTCCAGCGCGGCGGCACGCCCACCGCGTACGACCGGGTGCTGGCGACCCGCTTCGGCTGGCACGCCGTGGAGGCCGCGCACCGCGGCGAGTTCGGCATGCTGACCGCGCTGCGCGGCACGGAGATCGAGATGGTCCCGCTCGCCGAGGCGACGTCGACCCTCAAGACGGTGCCGGCCGAGCGCTACGACGAGGCCCAGACGGTTCTGTAACCGTATGCCCGATACGGCCGCCCCCGCGCGCAGGTGCGTACGGGGGCGGCACTACTGTGGTGGGGCGCCACAGTCAAGGGAGTGAAGAGATGGACCACAGCGGGCACGGCATGGGCATGAACATGGACCTGCCGCCCTTCACTCTCGGACGCGGGCTGGAGTTCTCCTTCGACGCCTTCTTCCTCTTCGGCTCCCTGCTGGGGCTCGCGCTGTACGGCTGGGGCGTGCTGCGGCTGCGCCGGCGCGGGGACTCCTGGCCGCTGGGCCGGACCATCGCCTTCACCCTGGGTGTGCTGACCGTGGTGCTGGTGATGTGCACCAAGCTGAACGACTACGGCATGGTCATGTTCAGCGTGCACATGGTCCAGCACATGGTGATCAGCATGATCACCCCGATCCTGCTGCTGCTGGGCGCTCCGGTGACCCTGATGCTGCGTGCGCTGCCGCCCGCCGCTCGCGGCCGCAAGGGCCCGCGCGAGCTGCTGCTGATGCTGCTGCACAGCCGCTACATGCGGATCATCACCCACCCGGCCTTCACGATCCCCATGTTCATCGCCAGCCTCTACGGCCTCTACTTCACCCCGCTCTTCGATTTCCTGATGGAGTCCAGGACCGGGCACATCGCGATGATGGTGCACTTCCTCGCGGTCGGCCTGGTCTTCTTCTGGCCGATCATGGGCATCGACCCGGGGCCGCACCGCCCCGGCTACGTGATGCGGATGCTGGAGCTCTTCGCCGGCATGCCGTTCCACGCCTTCTTCGGCATCGCCCTGATGATGGCCAGCGAGCCGATGATCAAGACCTACGCGAACCCGCCGGCCTCCCTCGGCATCGATCCGCTGCTCGACCAGCAGTGGGGCGGCGGCATCGCCTGGGCCTTCAGCGAGATCCCCTCGGTCCTGGTGCTGATCGCGCTGGTCTACCAGTGGTACCACTCCGAGCAGCGGGCGGCGAAGCGCTCCGACCGGGCGGCGGACCGCAACGGCGACCAGGAGCTGGAGGCGTACAACGCGTATCTGGCCTCGCTCCAGGCGCGTGGCCAGTAGCGGACTACGGCCTTCGCGGGCCACCATGGAGCATGACCGGATCCGTTAAGGCGATGGCAGTCATGACCTTCGCCGCCCTGGTGGCCGTCGCCACGTACTCCGTGGCTCTCGGCAGCAACGGCTGGCTGTGGTTCGGCTGGGTGGTGCTGGGACTTCTGACCGCGGGAATGGCCGCCTCACGCGGCGCGTGAGCCCCTGCGGCCCCCGCCGCTGAACCGCCGGGCCCGACCGTGCGTGCCAGGTCGTGACGGTGCGTGCGAGCGCACCTTAGACTGGTGCTTTTCGCCATGTCCGGCGCCGGCCGGGCGAAACGGAGCGGCCTGGTGTTCTACCACTTGCTCAAGCACGTACTGCTCGGTCCGCTGCTGCGGCTGCTGTTCAGACCTCGGATCGAGGGCCTCGAGAACATCCCGGCGGAGGGGGCCGCGATCATCGCGGGCAACCACCTGTCGTTCTCCGACCACTTCCTCATGCCTGCGATCCTCAAGCGGCGCATCACCTTCCTCGCCAAGGCCGAGTACTTCACCGGTCCCGGGGTCAAGGGGCGGCTGACGGCCGCCTTCTTCCGCAGCGCCGGGCAGATCCCCGTGGACCGCTCCGGCAAGGACGCCGGCCAGGCGGCGCTGCGCGAGGGGCTGGGCGTGCTGGCCAAGGACGAACTGCTGGGCATCTACCCGGAGGGCACCCGCTCGCACGACGGGCGGCTGTACAAGGGCAAGGTGGGCGTGGCCGCGATGGCCCTGGGCGCCGGGGTGCCCGTCGTGCCGTGCGCGATGGTCGGCACCTTCGAGATCCAGCCGCCCGGGCAGAAGATCCCGAAGATCCGCCGGGTGACGATCCGCTTCGGCGCGCCGATGGACTTCTCCCGGTACGCCGGGCTGGAGGGCGAGCGGGCCGTTCTGCGCGCCGTGACCGACGAGATCATGTACGCCGTCCTCGAACTGTCCGGACAGGAGTACGTCGACCGCTACGCGGCGGAGGTCAAGGCCGAGGAAGAGGAGGAACGGAAGAAGGCCCGGCGCCGATCGCGCTGAGCCTCCTCCCGTCCACGTACGGCCCGGGCCTAGCGGACGGCCGGGAGTTCCTCACGCGCCGGCCAGCCGGCGCCCGCACCGTGGTCGAGCGACAGCGCGGCGACCGGGGCGGGGGCGACCGGAGCGGCGTGCGGTGCGCACTTCACGTCCTTGGCGTCGACCTTGCCGGTCAGCAGGTACGTGTCGACCCGCGTGTTGATGCAGGGGTTCACCAGGCTGGTGACACCGTGCGAGCCGGCGTTCTGCTCGGTGATCAGACGGGAGCCGGCGAGGCGGCGGTGCAGCTCGACCGCTCCCTCGTACGGCGTGGCCGCGTCCCGCTCGGACTGGACGATCAGCACCGGTGCCAGACCGCGCTTGGCACCGACCTCGATCGGGGTGCTCTGCTTGGACTTCCAGGTCGCGCAGGGCAGGTTCATCCACGCGTTCGACCAGGTCAGGAACGGGTACTTGGCGTGCAGCCTGGTGTTGTCCCGGTCCCACTTGGCCCAGCTGGTGGGCCACTTGGCGTCGGCGCACTCGACGGCGGTGTAGACGGCGTTGCCGTTCTCGGACGCCGCGTTGCCCTGGGTGTCCGACATGTCCGGGGCGATGGCGTCGACGAGCGCCTGCTCGTCACCCGCCTCGTACGCGGCCCAGGTCTGGGCGACGGGCACCCAGGAGGAGTCGTAGTACGGGGCGCCCTGGAAGAAGCCGATGAGCTCGGCCGGGCCGACGACCCCGCCCAGCGGGCTGGCCTTGGCCTTGGCGCGCAGCACCTGGTACCTGGCCTCGACCTTGGCGCGGGTGTCGCCGAGGTGGAAGACCGCGTCGTTCTTGGCGACCCAGTCCTGCCAGTCGTTCCAGCGCGTCTGGAAGGCCACGTCCTGGCCGAGGTTGGCCTCGTACCAGATGTTGTCCGTGTCCGGGTTGACCACGCTGTCGACGATCATGCGGCGCACGTGGGTCGGGAAGAGGGTCGCGTAGACCCCGCCGATGTAGGTGCCGTACGAGACGCCGAGGAAGTTCAGCTTCTGCTCGCCGAGGGCGGCGCGGATCACGTCGAGGTCGCGCGCGGTGTTCGGCGTGGTCATGTGCGGCAGCATCTCGCCGCTGCGCTCCTTGCAGCCGTCCGCGTACGCGGCGGCGAGCTTGCGCTGGGCACGCTTGTCGGCCTCGTTGGACGGGACCGGGTCGGCCTTGGGGGCCTTGACGAACTCCTGCGGGTCGATGCAGGAGACCGGCGCGGAGTGGCCGACGCCGCGGGGGTCGAAGCCCACGAAGTCGTACGCCTTGGAGGCGTTGACCCACAGCGGGCTCTTGGTGGTGACCCGGCGCGGGAAGCGCATGCCGGAACCGCCGGGGCCGCCGGGGTTGTAGACGAGGGCGCCCTGGCGCTCCTCCTTGGTGCCCGTGTTGCCGATCCGGTCGACGGCGATGTCGATGGTCTTGCCGAACGGCTTGGTGTAGTCGAGCGGGACCTTCACCCAGCCGCACTGAATGGGCTTCTCGAAGCCCCAGTCGGCCGGACAGTCCTTCCAGTCGATCCCGGTGCGGGCGGCGCGGGCGGCGGCGATCTGGACGCCCACCGCCTCCGCGGCCCCGTTGTCGCGGCCGGCCGAGGCCGCCGTGGCCGACGGGGCGAGCATCAGGCTCGCCGCCAGCGTGCCGGTGATCAGTGTGGCGGCGCTCCCCAGCGCCGCGTTGCGTATCACGTGGTCGTTCCCCCTGCGTCAGTTCGGTCGTCGACGTGCAGGCCGACGTGCAAGGGGATCCTTGCGCCTCACCACGACCCGGCGACAGAGCGCGGCCGAGTTCTTTGCCAACCCGATAACCGGATAAGCGGGTACCGCTGAGCGGTGCCGGGCCGCTCCGAACTACGCCCCGGACGGCGGCCCGTAGGTCCGGGCGGCCTGGTCGAGCAGCTCCCGCAGCCGCAGCGCGTCCGGGGCCAGGGCGGTCACGAGGACGGCCGGACCGGCCAGCGGAGTGACCGCGGCGAACTCGCCGAGCACCCCCGCCGTGGGCGGACTCTGCGCGAAGGCCGGCTCCACGACGAGGAGTTGGCCGAGCGCCCGGTGCCCCGCCAGCCCCGCGGGACCGTCCCAGCCGCCGGGCGCGCCGGGTCCGCAGGTCAACTCCTGGTCCAGCAGCGGCCGGTCCCCGCGGATGGCGGTGAGCCGGCTGCGCAGCAGGCCCGGGACCTCCCCGCAACGGCCCAGCACCTGTTCCTCGCGCAGCAGCAGCCGGGCCGTGGGGGCCAGTCGGACCCGCGTGTGCACCCGCAGGTCGCTGCCCCGCACGGACACCAGCGGCTCGGGCAGCCAGCGCACGGCCGCACCGTCCTCCAGGGTGAGGTGTACGTCGTACCGCGCGGGCTCGCCGCCCCGGCCGGGCAGGGCCAGGGTGGCCGCCGCCGAGGCCAGGGCGAGACGCGCACCGGGTCCGGCGGTCGCCTCGACGGTGAGGTGGTCGCCACCCAGCGGGGCGCTCATGGCGCCCACCAGCATGACCCCGGCCTCGGCCGGGGTCCCCCGGGTGCGGCGCAGCGCGAGCGGCCCTTCCCCGGCCAGCAACGGCAGGGCGGTGCCGCCCCGGCCGTCGGCGACGGCGTGGACGCGGGCGGTGGCGCGCAGGCCCGCGGGGGTGAGGGGGGCCGCCGTGGTCACCGTACGATCCAGGCGGCCATCCGCTCGCGCACCCACGCGGCCACCGGAGCCACGCCTTCCGGGCCGCGCAGCGACTGGAAGGCGACGGGCAGTTCACCGCGCTGCTCGGCGGCGTCGCGGGCCATCCGCCCGAGGTCGGAGCCGACGTACGGGGCGAGGTCGGTCTTGTTGACGACGAGGAGGTCGGCGGTGGTGACGCCGGGGCCGCCCTTGCGCGGGATGTCGTCCCCGCCGGCCACGTCGATGACGAAGATCTGCGCGTCGACGAGCCCGCGGGAGAAGGTGGCGGTGAGGTTGTCCCCGCCGGACTCCACGAGGATCAGGTCGAGCGGGCCGGTCTCCCGGAAGGTCTCCTCGAGTTCCTCGACGGCCTCCAGGTTGGCGGAGATGTCGTCGCGGATGGCGGTGTGCGGGCAGGCACCGGTCTCCACCGCGGCGATCCGCTCGGGCGGCAGGACGGCTTCGCGGAGCAGGAACTCGGCGTCCTCGCGCGTGTAGATGTCGTTGGTGACGACGGCCATGGACAGTTCGGCGCGCAGGGCGCGGCACAGGGCGGCGACGGTGGCGGTCTTCCCGGAGCCGACGGGTCCGCCCAGCCCGATGCGCAGGGCGCGACGGGAGCCGTCGGCGCGCAGCGGCGCGGCGCTGTGCGTATGGCGAGGGGGATAGGTCACCGCGTGGTCGAGGTGCATGGGGGGGAGTCTCCTTGAAGGGGTGGTCAGGAAGCGAAGAGTCGGACCGGCCAGTCGGCATGGACCTCCGCCGCGATCTCCAGCAGGGGCGAGGAGGCCGCGGGAAGGGCGCCCGCGCCCTCCGTGCGGGCCCGGTGCGCGGCCTCGGCCGCCCGGGCCGCGACGGCGTCGAGCTCGGGGGCCAGCCGGGCCAGCACCGCGCTCGCCTCGAAGGGGTCCAGGCCCAGCAGCCGCACGGTCGCGGTCGCGGGTCCGCCGATGCTCTCGTACGCCGCCACGTGCGCCGCGTCGAGCGGCCCGAGGCCCGCCGCCCGGGCGGTGAGGCCGAGCACGACGGGCTGGTGGGCCCCGCGCGGGAACGCGGCGGCCAGTGCGTCCAGTTCGGCGGCGGGCCAGGTGGCCCGGGCGGCCCGCAGCAGCTGGCGGCCGAGGCGCCGCGCGGCGGTGCGCAGGGCGGGCGAGGGGGTACGGGCGTCGGCGGCTGCGTCGAGCTCCGCCGGGTCGAGGCCGAGCGCGGCCGCCGCCGCGAGGGCGGCGGCGGTGAGTCCGGCGGTGTGCAGCCGGCCCCGGCAGAAGTCCTCCAGGGTGGCGGCGTCGTGGATCCGGCCGGCCTTGCAGGCGGCCTCGGCCCCGCCGGAGTGCGCGTGGCCTCCGGCGGGGAAGCGGCCGTCGGCGAGGACGAGCAGGGCGGCGAGGCTCATCTGGCCGTGCCCATCAGAAGAGGAAGTATCTCTGCGCCATGGGCAGCTCCGCGGCGGGCGCCGGTTCCACGGCCTCGCCGTCGATGGTGACGGTGAAGGTGTCGGCGTCGACCTCTACCCTGGGCAGGGCGTCGTTGTTGTGCATGTCCGCCTTGCCGATCTTGCGGGTACTCTCGATGGCCACGAACGGCTTGCCGAGGCCGAGCCGGTCGGGCAGTCCGTCGTCGAGGGCGGCCTGTGCGGTGAAGTTGACGGAGTTCAGGCCGGGGGCCCGCCCCCGGCCGGCGAACATCGGCCGGGGCAGCACGGGCTGCGGGGTGGGGATGGAGGCGTTGGCGTCGCCCATCTGCGCGTAGGCGATCTGGCCGCCCTTGATGACCAGTTCGGGCTTGACCCCGAAGAAGGCGGGGTTCCACAGGACGAGGTCGGCGAGTTTGCCGGTCTCGACCGAGCCGATCTCGCGCGCCAGTCCCTGGGCGACGGCGGGGTTGATCGTGTACTTGGCGACGTAGCGGCGGGCGCGGTGGTTGTCGGCGGGTCCGTCGCCGGGGAGGAAGCCGCGGCGCTTCTTCATCACGTGGGCGGTCTGCCAGGTGCGCAGGACGACCTCGCCGACGCGGCCCATGGCCTGGGAGTCGGAGGAGATGATGGAGATGGCCCCGAGGTCGTGCAGGACGTCCTCGGCGGCGATGGTCGAGGGCCGGATCCGGGATTCGGCGAAGGCGAGGTCCTCGGGGACGGCCGGGTTGAGGTGGTGGCAGACCATCAGCATGTCGAGGTGCTCCTCGACGGTGTTGACGGTGTGCGGCCGGGTCGGATTGGTGGAGCTGGGCAGGATGTTGGGCTCGGAGACCACGGTGATGATGTCGGGGGCGTGCCCGCCGCCCGCGCCTTCGGTGTGGTACGAGTGGATGGTCCGCCCGCCGATGGCCGCGAGGGTGTCGGCGACGAACCCGGCCTCGTTGAGGGTGTCCGTGTGGATGGCGACCTGGGCCCCGGTCTCGTCGCAGACGCTCAGGCAGGCGTCGATCACGGCGGGGGTGGCCCCCCAGTCCTCGTGGATCTTGAAGCCGAGCGCACCGCCGCGCAGCTGGGAGTGCATGGCCTCGGTGGACATGGTGTTGCCCTTGCCCAGCAGGCCGATGTTGACGGGGTAGGCCTCCAGGGCCGCGAACATCCGGGCCAGGTGCCAGGGCCCGGGGGTGACGGTGGTGGCCTTGGTGCCCTCGGCCGGGCCGGTGCCGCCGCCGACGAGGGTGGTGATGCCGGAGGCGAGGGCCGTCTCGATCACGGTCGGGGAGATGAAGTGCACGTGGGCGTCGATGGCACCGGCGGTGACGATCCTGCCGTTGCCGGAGACGATCTCGGTCTCGGGCCCGATGACGAGCGCGGGGTCGACCCCGTCCATGGTGTCGGGGTTGCCGGCCTTGCCGATGCCGCAGATGCGGCCGTCGCGGATGCCGAGGTCGGCCTTGACGATGCCCCAGTGGTCGAGGATCACGACTCCGGTGATCACGGTGTCGGGAGCGCCCTCGGCCCGGGTGGTGCGGGCCTGTCCCATGGACTCGCGGATCACCTTGCCGCCGCCGAAGACGGCCTCGTCGCCGGCCCGGCCGGGGCCGCCGCTGCGGTCTTCCTCGATCTCGACGAAGAGGTCGGTGTCGGCCAGCCGGATCCGGTCACCGGCCGTTGGCCCGAAAAGGTCGGCGTACCGCTCGCGGGAGATCTCAGCCATCGAGCGGCCCTCCGGTCTCCCCGCGCAGTCCCGGTACGGTGCGCAGTCCGCCCAGCGGTACGAGTTCCACCGCGACCGGGATGCCCGGTTCGAAGCGCACGGCGGTGCCGGCGGCGACGTTGAGCCGGAGCCCGCGGGCGGCGGAGCGGTCGAAGTCGAGGCCCGGGTTGGCCTCGGCGAAGTGGTAGTGGGAGCCGACCTGGACGGGCCGGTCGGCGGCGTTGAGCACGGTGAGGCGGGTGACGGGACGGCCCTCGTTGAGGCGCACCGGACCGTCCCCGTAGGCGATTTCGCCGGGGATCATGACGGGTTCTCCCTCAGACGATCGGGGCGTGGACGGTGACGAGCTTGGTTCCGTCCGGGAAGGTGGCCTCGACCTGAACGTCGTGGATCATCTCGGGGATCCCCTCCATGACCTCCGCGCGGCCGAGCACGGTACGGCCGGAGGCCATCAGCTCGGCCACCGTCCGCCCGTCGCGGGCCCCTTCGAGGAGGTGGGAAGTGATCAGCGCGATCGCCTCGGGATGGTTGAGGAGCACCCCGCGGGCCCGGCGCCTCGCGGCCACATCGGCGGCCACGTGGATGAGCAGTCGCTCCTGCTCGTGCGGAGTCAGTTGCACTGGTTATCACCAAGTTTCCGGGACAGGGTCAACGTCGCGCCGCGGCGACCCTACCGGCCGTCAACGCGCCGTTGACCTGGAGATATCCGAGCCAAGCAAGTCTTGCCCAACGCAGAGAAGGACATTCCGTCCCGACCACCGCCGCTTTACCGGATCATGGGTGATCTTTGGCGGAGGAACGTGGAGCCACGCTAGGCTCCGCGCTTTTCCACCGCGTTAACCCACGTTTCGGGAAGGCACCCGGTTCACCTCACGGGCCCCCGAACCCCGGTTCCGTATACGGCCGGTGGCATGCTCCGAACCGGCCCGGCGACGGCCGCCGGAGCATGCCCGGAGCCAGCCGTTCTCGTCAGCAGCCGGTGGCGGTGGCGGTCCGCGCCGGCGCGCCGACGGTCCACGGCAGCGCGATCCAGACCGTCTTGCCGCCGTCTTCGGTGGGGCTGACCGACAGGCGGCCGCCCGCTTCCGCGGTGAGCCAGCGGATGATGACCATGCCCCGGCCGTTGTCCTGCTGCACGGCGGCCGGAAGCCGCTTGGGCCAGCGCGGGTGGCTGTCGGTCACCCCGATGCGCAGCCACTCCTCGCGCTCCAGCCGGATGTCGACGGTGAAGGTGGGCGACTGGCCGAAGGTGTGCTGCACGGCGTTGGTGGCGAGCTCCGAGACGATCAGCCGGACGCTGTCGGCCGTGGTGGCGTCGTCGGGCAGACCCCATTCGCCCAGCACCTCCCCGACGTAGCGGCGGGCGGTGGCGACCGAAGCGGGATCGCTCGGCAGAGTGACGGATGCTTCCTGGTGATCTGCCATGGCGACGGTCCCTTTCCCACCGGGGCCGAGCCGCCCCGGATCTGTGCTAAACGCCAGAGTGCCACCCATCGTCCCGTCGTTTCTCCCGTTCCCCCAAGATATGCATATATCTGTCGCTCAATGCGGTGAACTCTGCTACGGAAGAGCGTATTTGGACGGCAGACTGGTGCGAGCTGTGCCGGTGGAAGGAGGCGGGTATGCAGCACGGTCCCGCGGTGCGTCGGCGCAAGCTCGGCGAGGAACTGCGTGCCCTGCGCGACCGGTCCGGTCTCACGAGTGGTGAGGCGGCCCGGATCGCAGGATGGCACCAGTCGAAGATCAGCCGCATCGAGACGGGGCGCAGCGGGGTCAAACCGGAGGACATCCGGCTGCTCCTCGACGTCTACGGGGAGATCGTGAGCCCCGAACAGCGGGCCCTGCTGGAAGCCCTGTCGGCCTCCGCGGCCGGCCCGGGGCCGGGGGGCGACACCGGGCGGGGCCGCCAGTGGTGGCACGACTACCGGGGTCTGCTGCCCCAGGAGTACCGGGACTTCATCAGCCTGGAGGCGGGCGCCCGGTCGGCGCGCACGGTGGAGCTGTCCGTGGTGCCCGGGCTGCTCCAGACCGCCGGGTACGCGCGTGCGGTGACCCGGGCCGCGCTGGGCGGACTGCCGGAGCCGAAGGTGGACGCGCTGGTCGAGGTCCGGCTGGCGCGCCAGAAGGTGCTGCGGGCCGATCCGCCGCTGGAGCTGAGCGCCGTACTGGACGAGGCGGTGCTGCGCCGGCAGATCGGGGGGCCGGGGGTGATGGCGGGGCAGTTGAGGCACCTGGTGGAGGTGGGACGGCTGCCCCAGGTTCGACTTCAGGTATTGCCGTTCAGTGTGGGAGGCCATCTCGGCCTCACCGGTCCGTTCGTGATTTTCTCATTTCCGAACATCGCCGATCTGGACGTGGTGGTACTCGACCATTTGACGAGTAGCCTCTATCTGGAGCGGAAGGAAGACCTTGAGGCGTACAGCGCCGCGTTCCGCACCATTCAGGAGCACGCCCTCCCGCCCCAGGACTCGTCGGATCTCATCAGCTCACTCGCTGACGACGCGTAAGGAGGCACCCCCGTGTCCGCAACCCCCTTATCCACCAGCGGACTTCTGATCACCGCGCGGTGGCGGCGGAGCAGCCGCAGCACCGGAATGAACAACTGCGTGGAAGCGGCCGCCCTCGGCGGCGGCCTGCTGGCCGTCCGCGACTCCAAGCGGACGGACGGCCCGGCCGTGCTCTTCACCGGGCAGGCCTGGACCGGCTTCCTCGCGAGCGTACGAACGGACGTGCCCGTCTGACGTCCTAGCGGTCCGTGGCTCCGGCCGGCGCGGTCAGCAGAATCGTTCCGACGGCCTGATCGATCTCCTCCCCCGTGAGATCGGCCCTGGCGGTCAGCCGCAGCCGGGAGATACCGTCCGGCACCGACGGCGGCCGGAAGCACCCCACGGACAGTCCTGCCTCCCGGCAGTCGGCGGCCCAGCGCAACGCCGCCGAAGCCGACGGGGCCCGTACCGACACCACGGCCGCGTCCGGCCGGGCCGCGGTCAGGCCGGACGCGGTGAGCCGCCCGTACAGCCGGTCGGCCACCTCGCGGGCGCGGGCGGCGCGCTCCGGTTCCCGCCGGAGCAGGCGCAGGCTCGCCAGCGCCGCGCCCGCGGCGGCGGGGGCCAGCCCGGTGTCGAAGATGAAGGTGCGCGCGGTGTTGACCAGGTGCCGGATGACCTTGGCCGGACCCAGCACGGCGCCGCCCTGGCTGCCCAGCGACTTCGACAGGGTGAGCGTGGCCACCACCCCCGGCGCGCCCGCGAGTCCGGCGGCGTGCAGTGCGCCGCGGCCGCCCTCCCCCAGCACGCCCAGTCCGTGCGCGTCGTCCACCAGCAGGGCCGCACCCCCGTCACGGCAGGCCGCCGCGTAGCCGGCGAGCGGGGCGGCGTCCCCGTCCACGGAGAACACCGAGTCGGTGACCAGCAGCGCCCGGCCCCCGTGCGCGGCGAGCGTCTTGCGCGCGGTGTCCGGGTCGGCGTGCGGGATCACGGCGGTCTCGGCGCGCGAGAGGCGGCAGCCGTCGACGATCGAGGCGTGGTTGCCCGCGTCGGAGACGACCAGCGTGCCCCGGTCGGTGAGCGCGGTGACGGCGGCGAGGTTGGCCGCGTACCCGGAGGAGAGGACCAGCGCGGCCTCGAACCCGCAGAAGGCCGCGAGCTCCCGCTCGAGTTCCGCGTGAAGCTCGGTCGTGCCCGTCACGAGACGCGAACCGGTGGCTCCGCCGCCCCACAGCTCGGCGGCCTCGCGTGCGCCGCGGACCGTCTCCGGATGCCGGGACAGCCCGAGGTAGTCGTTGCTCGCGAGGTCCAGCAGGGGGGAGGCCGCAGGCCGCGGCCGCAGTGTCCGCACGAGCCCCGCCGCTTCCCGGGCGCGTTCGGCGGCGTCGATCCAGGCGAAGACGTCCACCGGACCGGGGGTGTGCTGGGGCATCGGCAGATCCTCGTGTTTTGTCGGCAGTCCACAGACCTGCCCGACCCTAGCCGCCGTGACCTGAGTGTCAGGTGTGGTGATACACACACTCCCATCCGGCCATGTTGTGCGATCTCTCCTTGGCCGGGAGCGGTGGTGTGGTCCAGGATCGGCCTCATGGACCTGCTGAACACCCTGGTGGACAAGGGGCTGCGGCGCGAGCTGCCGACCCGCGAAGAGGCGCTCGCCGTACTGGCGACTTCCGACGACGAACTGCTCGACGTGGTGGCCGCGGCCGGCAAGGTGCGCCGCCAGTGGTTCGGCCGCCGGGTCAAGCTCAACTACCTGGTCAACCTGAAGTCGGGCCTGTGCCCGGAGGACTGCTCCTACTGCTCGCAGCGCCTCGGCTCGAAGGCCGAGATCCTCAAGTACACCTGGCTGAAGCCGGAGGAGGCCTCGCAGGCCGCGGCGGCCGGTGTCGCGGGCGGCGCCAAGCGCGTCTGCCTGGTCGCGAGCGGACGCGGCCCGACGGACCGGGACGTGGAGCGCGTCGGCAAGACGATCGCCGCGATCAAGGAGCAGAACGAGGGCGTCGAGGTCTGCGCCTGCCTGGGCCTGCTCTCCGACGGCCAGGCGGAGCGGCTGCGCGACGCGGGCGCCGACGCGTACAACCACAACCTCAACACCTCCGAGGCGACATACGGTCAGATCACCAAGACCCACACCTACGCGGACCGGGTCGACACGGTGCAGAAGGCGCACGCCGCCGGCCTGTCCGCCTGCTCCGGTCTGATCGCGGGCATGGGCGAGAGCGACGAGGACCTCGTCGACGTCGTCTACTCGCTGCGCGAACTGGACCCGGACTCGGTCCCGGTCAACTTCCTGATCCCCTTCGAGGGCACCCCGCTCGCCAAGGAGTGGAACCTCACCCCGCAGCGCGCCCTGCGGATCCTCGCGATGGTCCGCTTCGTCTGCCCCGACGTCGAGGTCCGGCTCGCGGGCGGCCGCGAGGTGCACCTGCGGTCCATGCAGCCGCTGGCCCTGCACCTGGTCAACTCGATCTTCCTGGGCGACTACCTGACCAGCGAGGGCCAGGCCGGCCAGGCGGACCTCGACATGATCGCGGACGCGGGATTCGAGGTGGAGGGCGCCGGTACGAGCACCCTCCCGGCCCACCGCGCCGACGTGGCGGAAGCGGCCGTCGGCGGCGGCTGCGGCTCGCACGGCGGCGGCGCCTCCCTCTGCGGTCCGGCGGGCGCCGGCGACACCGCCGGGGACCCGCAGGCCCCGGGCGGCTGCGGTTCCGCCTGCGGCGGCTGCTCCGGGCACGCGGAAGCGGCTCCCGTACCGGCTCAGGCGGAAGCGGGCGGGGTCCGCCCGGACCTCGTGGCGGTCCGCCGCCGCGGCGCGGGAACGGACCTCGCACCCAATGCCTGACCAGGTCGATCCGCCGTCGTCCGGTGCGGAACTGCTCGCCCTGGACCGGCAGCACGTCTGGCACCCGTACGGTCCGATGCCCGGGCGGCAGGAGCCGCTGGTCATCGCCTCCGCCTCGGGGGTGCGGCTGCGGCTCGCCGATCCGTCCCAGGGCCAGGGCCACGAGGAGCTGGTCGACGGCATGTCCTCCTGGTGGTCGGCGATCCACGGCTACAACCACCCGGTGCTGAACGAGGCCGCGACCGACCAGCTGGGCCGTATGTCGCACGTGATGTTCGGCGGGCTCACCCATGAGCCCGCCGTCCGGCTCGCCGCGAAGCTCGTCGAGATCACCCCGCCGGGACTGGAGCACGTCTTCCTCTCCGACTCCGGCTCGGTGTCGGTCGAGGTCGCGGTCAAGATGTGCCTGCAGTACTGGCGTTCGCTGGGCCGGACGGGCAAGACCCGGCTGCTGACCTGGCGCGGCGGCTACCACGGGGACACCTGGCAGCCGATGGCCGTCTGCGACCCCGACGGCGGCATGCACGAGCTGTGGCAGGGCCACCTGCCGCGGCAGGTGTTCGCGGACGCACCGCGCGGCGGCTTCGACACCCCGCCGGACCCCGCGTACACGGACCACCTGCGCTCCCTGGTCGCCGCCCACGCGGACGAGCTGGCCGCGGTGATCGTGGAACCGGTGGTGCAGGGCGCGGGCGGCATGCGCTTCCACCACCCCGACCACCTGCGGGTGCTGCGCGAGTTGTGCGACGAGTACGGCGTGCTGCTCATCCTGGACGAGATCGCGACGGGCTTCGGCCGCACCGGTGCGCTGTTCGCCGCGGACCACGCGGGGATCACCCCGGACGTGATGTGCCTGGGCAAATCGCTGACGGGCGGTTACCTCACGCTGGCGGCGACCCTGTGCACGGAACGGGTGGCCGACGGGATCTCCCGGGGCGAGGTCCCGGTGCTCGCGCACGGGCCGACCTTCATGGGCAACCCCCTCGCCACGGCCGTGGCGCTCGCCTCGATCGAGCTGCTGCTCGGCCAGGACTGGGCGACCGAGGTCAAGCGGATCGAGGCCGGGCTGCGCGAGGGCCTGGCGGCCGCGGCCGGGCTGCCGGGCGTACGCGACGTACGGGTCCTCGGCGCGATCGGCGTGGTCCAGCTCGACCACGAGGTCGACATGGCGGCCGCCACCGCGGCGGCGGTCCGGGAAGGCGTCTGGCTGCGCCCGTTCCGGGACCTGATCTACACCATGCCGCCGTTCGTCACGGGCGACACCGATGTCGCCCGGATCTGCCGAGCGGTGTGCGCGGCGGCACGGGAAGGCTGAGATGTCCATTCTGGTCGTGTCCGGTACGGGCACGGAGATCGGCAAGACCGTGGTCACCTCGGCGATCGCGGCCGCGGCGGTGGCCGCGGGCCGCTCGGTGGCGGTGCTCAAGCCCGCGCAGACGGGTGTCGGCCCGGACGAGCCGGGGGACGCGGCGGAGGCGGTCCGGCTGGCCGGACCCGCCGTCACGGCGGTCGAACTGGCCCGCTACCCGGAGCCGCTGGCCCCGGACACGGCGGCCCGCCGGGCCGGGCTGCCGACGCTCTCCCCGTCGGACATCGCCGAGGCGGCCCGCCGGCTGTCCCTCCACCACGACCTGGTCCTGGTGGAGGGCGCGGGCGGGCTGCTGGTCCGCTTCGACGAGGCGGGCCACACCCTGGCCGACGCGGCCGCCCTGCTCGGCGCCCCGGTCCTGGTGGTGGCCCCGGCGGGCCTCGGCACCCTCAACTCCACGGCCCTGACGGCGGAGGTCCTGCGGGCGCGTGACCTGACGGCGCTGGGCGTGGTCGTCGGCAGTTGGCCCTCGTCCCCGGACCTGGCCTCCCGCTGCAACCTGGCCGACCTCCCGAAGTCCGCGGGCGCCCCCCTCCTGGGCGCGATCCCACACGGCGCGGGCACCCTTCCCCCGGCCGCGTTCCGCACCCAGTCCCCCACCTGGCTGGCCCCACCCCTCACGGGCACCTGGTCCGAACAGTCCTTCCTCCACACCTGGTCCCCACCGGCCTGACCCGAGCCCCGGCAGGCCAACCTCCCCCGCCGGGGCACCCTCCAGCCCCCACCGGCGCTCCCTCCGGCCCACCGGCGCACCCTCCAGCCCGCCGGGGCGCTAGCCTGCCCCGCCGGCGTTTGAGGCGCGGGGTCCGGGGCGGAGCCCCGGCGGCGGCGCCGAGCCACGGCCACCACACCGCCAGGGATGAGGCTCCGCCGAACAGGGCACGCTGAAGGCACGGGCACGCACACCCCCGACCGCCCGGGAGGTCCGCCATGCCGCCGCGCCGCACCCCGCGCCACGACCCGGTCCACCACCCCGTCTTCGCCCGCTTCTACGCCCGCGCCAGCAGATCCGCCGAGACCCGCGGCGGCATCGCCGCCCTCCGCCGCGAGCTGCTCCACGGAGTGTCCGGCCGCGTGATCGAGATCGGCGCCGGGAACGGCCTGAACTTCCCGCACTACCCCCGCGCCGTCTCCGAGGTCGTCGCCGTGGAACCGGACCGCACCCTGCGCCGCCTCGCCACCCAGGCGACCCTGTGCGTCGAGGTCCCCGTGGACGTCGTACCCGCCGCCGCCGAGGCCCTCCCCGTCAAGAGCGAGGCCTTCGACGCCGCCGTCGCCTCGCTGGTGCTGTGCTCCGTACGGGACCTGCCCCGCGCCCTCGCCGAACTGCACCGCGTGCTCCGCCCCGACGCCGAGCTGCGCTTCTTCGAGCACGGCCTGGCACCCGGCCCCGGCATGGCCGCCGTCCAGCGCGCCCTGGACCGCACCGTCTGGCCGTTCCTCTTCGGCGGCTGCCACACCTCCCGCGACCCGCTCGCCGCGGTGGAGGCCGCCGGGTTCCGGATCGTCTCGCAGCGCGCCTTCCGGCTGCCCGAGCGCGGTCCGGCCCTCCCCACGTCCTACTGCGTCATCGGGTCGGCGCGCCGAGTGGCTTGACCCAGCGGGTCCACTGCTCCTCGGGCCGGTAGCCGGCCGCGTCCCACGCCCGGTGCGCCGACGCGTTCCGGTCGAGCACCATCGCGTCCCCGCGTCGCCCCCCGAGCGCCTCGAACCGCTCCTCGGCCGCCGCCAGCAGGGCCGTACCGATGCCCTGCCTGCGGTGTCCGGGGTGCACGGCGAGCCGGTACAGGTGGCAGCGCCAGCCGTCGAAGCCGGCGATCACGGTGCCGACCAGCTCCCCGTCACGGCGGGCGAGCAGTAGCGCCTGCGGGTCGCGCACGTGGAGCCGCTCGACCCCCGCGAGATCGTCGCTGATACTCGTGCCCTCGGCGGCGGCCTTCCAGAAGTCCAGTACGTCGGGGAGATCGGTCGCCGCGGCGGGGCCGACGTGAAGATCACTCATGTCCGGATCCCATCATCCGGGCCGCTCCACCAAAAGTGTGATCCCCCTCCTTTGCCCGTCCTTTACCATGGAGGGCAAAGATCCTCCTGAGTGAAAGGTGTGAGCGTCCGCCCATGGGCGAGCCTCCCAGTCCACGACATTCCCGCTCCTCCCGTTCGCGACATCGCGCGGCACCCCGCCTCCTGGCCGATCATGGGACGGAGGTGATCGAGCGATGACCGAAGTGCTCCTGCTCGTCGTGGCACTGCTGCTCTGCCTTGCCTGCGGAGTCTTCGTCGCGGCCGAGTTCTCGCTGACCACGGTCGAGCGCAGCGAGCTCGAAGAGGCCGTCGAGCGAGGTGAGCGCGGAGCCGACAGCGCTCTGGCCGCCGTCCGGACCCTGACGTTCCAGCTTTCCGGTGCCCAGCTCGGCATCACCGTGACCGGCCTGGTCATCGGTATGATCTCCAAGCCCTCGATCGCCGCCCTGCTCGAGGGCCCCTTCAAGGACATGGGGCTGTCGGCCGGTGCCGCCTCCTCCACCGCCCTGGTCCTCGGCACGGTCCTGTCGACCATCGTCCTGATGGTCGTGGGCGAGCTCGTGCCCAAGAACTGGGCCATCTCCTCCCCGCTGGCGATCGCCAAACGCGTGGCGACGCTCCAGCGGGTCTTCAGCCGGGCCTTCAGGCCCCTGATCAGCCACCTCAACACCACCGCGAACCACATGGTGCGCCGCCTCGGGATGGAGCCGGCCGAGGAGCTGGCCTCCGCCCGCACCCCGCAGGAGCTGATCGCCCTGGCGCGGCACTCCGCCAAGTCGGGCGCACTGGAGAAGGACACCGCCGAACTGTTCGTGCGGACCCTGAACCTCGCCGACCTGACCGCGGAGAACGTGATGACCCCGCGCGTCCAGGTCACCGCCCTCGACGTGCAGGCGACGGCCGAGGACGTGGCGAACGCGACGCTGGCCACCGGCCTGTCCCGCTTCCCGGTCTACCGGGGCAGCCTCGACACGGTCGTGGGCACGGTCCACATCAAGGACGTGCTGGCGCTGCCCGCCGAGGAGCGCCACCGGCGCTCGGTGTCGCAGCTGCTGCGCGAGCCGCTCCTGGTACCGGAGTCCCTGACCGTGGACCGGCTGCTGGACCGGCTGTCCGGCAAGCAGACGATGGCCGTGGTCATCGACGAGTACGGCGGCACGGCCGGCGTCGCGACCCTCGAGGACATCGTCGAGGAGGTCGTCGGCGAGGTCCGCGACGAGCACGACCCGCACGAGACCGCGGACCTGGCCCCGGCCGGTACCGACGAGGACGGGCGCCGGCTCTACTCCGCCGACGGCTCGGCCCGCACCGACCAGCTCCAGCGGATCGGACTGCGCGTGCCGGAGGGCCCGTACGAGACCCTGGCCGGGCTGATAGCGACCGAGCTGGGCCGGATCCCGTCCGTCGGCGACACCCTCGAGCTGGACGGCTGGCGACTGGACGTGGTGGACGCCGGCGGCCGACGGGCCGCCCGGGTGCTGCTGCACGTGCCGTCCGAGCCGGACGTCGAAGCGGACGAAACAAACAAGAAGAGCACGAAAAGCGCGAAGAACACCGAGAAGGACGAGAAGGACGGGGAGAAGGGCCGATGATCGCGATCCAGCTGCTGATCGGCCTGGCGACCCTGGTCGTCAACGCCTTCTTCGTCGGCGCGGAGTTCGCGCTGATCTCGGTCCGGCGCAGCCAGATCGAGCCGTACGCCGAGCAGGGCGACCGGCGGGCCCGGGCGGTGCTGTGGGGTCTGGAGCACGTCTCGGCCCTGATGGCGGCGGCCCAGCTCGGCATCACCCTGTGCACCCTGGTGCTGGGTGTGGTGGCCGAACCGGCCATCGCGCACCTGCTCACGCCGCTCTTCGACGCGGTCGGGGTGCCGTCCGCCCTGACACACGCGATCTCCTTCGCGGTGGCGCTGGCGCTGGCGACGTACCTGCACATGCTGTTCGGCGAGATGGTGCCGAAGAACGTGGCGCTGGCCGAACCGGTCCGCACCGCCCTGCTGCTGGGGCCGCCGCTGGTGACCCTCACGCGGGGGCTGCGGCCGGTGATCTTCACGATCAACACCTTCGCCAACACCCTGCTGCGACTGCTGCGGGTCGAGGTGAAGGACGAGGTCGCGGCGAGCTTCTCGGACAACGAGCTGGCCCGGATGGTCAAGGACTCCAGCAATGCGGGGCTCCTTGACGACCGGGCGAGCGAGCGCCTGCACGACGCCCTGGAACTGGGCCGCCGCCCGGTCACCGATGTGGTGCTGCCGGCGGACCTGGTGGTGTCGGCGCGGGAGGGCATCACCCCGGCGGGCCTGGAGCGGATGTCGGCGCAGACCGGCTACTCGCGTTTCCCGGTCATCGACGCCCAGCACCGGATCCTGGGCTACCTGCACGTCAAGGACGCCCTGGACGCGGAGGCGGAGTACCGCGACGAGCCCTTCCCGGTGCCGGCGCTGCGGCCGATCGCCCAGGTGCGGGCGGAGACCCCGCTGGACGACGTGCTGACCGCCATGCGGCGCAGCCGGACGCACCTGGCCGCCGTCCTGGGGCCGGACGGTGCCATGACGGGCCTGGTGACCATGGAGGACGTGCTGCGCGAGCTGTTCGGCAGGCCGGCTTCCGCCTGACGGTTGCGGTCCCCGGCCCTGCGGGGCCGGGGTACTGCGCGGTAGCATCTCTCCCGCCATGGAGATGAATGCCTCTTACACCAGTTTTGTCGCGGTCGGCGACTCCTTCACCGAGGGCTTGTCCGACCTGCTGCCCAGCGGCTCC
The DNA here is from genome assembly GCF_052244475.1 of Streptomyces sp. IBSNAI002. Classification (NCBI taxonomy): domain Bacteria; kingdom Bacillati; phylum Actinomycetota; class Actinomycetes; order Kitasatosporales; family Streptomycetaceae; genus Streptomyces; species Streptomyces sp. IBSNAI002. The sequence goes on from NZ_JBQPXG010000002.1 coordinate 1,410,306, forward strand.
TACCGGGGCTGGGCCGACCTGCTGGCCGCCCGCCTCGCGGCGCGCGAGCCGGGCTTCCGCTACGCGAACCTCGCGGTCCGCGGGAAGCTGATCGGGCAGATCGCCGAGGAGCAGGCTCCGGCCGCGGCGGCCATGGGCGCCGACGTGGTCACGCTGGTCGGCGGGCTGAACGACACCCTGCGCCCCAAGGTGGACATGGGCCGGGTCCGGGGTCACCTGGAGGCGGCCGTGGAGCTCCTCGCCCCGTCGTGCAAGCACCTCGTCCTGATGCGCTCCCCCGGGCGCAACGGGCCGGTCATGGAGCGGTTCCGTCCGCGCATGGAGGAGCTCTTCACGATCATCGAGGAGCTCGCCGCGCGGCACGGCGCCCTCGTGGTCGACCTGTACGGGGCTCCCGCGCTCGGCGACCCCCGCATGTGGGACGTGGACCGGCTGCACCTGACGGCCGAGGGCCACCGACGGGTGGCCGAGGCCGTCTGGCAGACCCTCGGCCTGCCCGCGGAGCAGGACTGGCGCACGGAACTGCCCGCGACGCCGCCCCCCGGCTGGACGGTACGCCGCTCCCAGGACCTGAGCTTCGCCCGTCAGCACCTGCTCCCCTGGGTCGGCCGCCGCCTGACGGGCCGCTCCTCCGGAGACGGCCGCCCGGCCAAGCGTCCGGAACTCCTCCCGTACGAGCCCGCACCGCAGGATCGGCTCTCGTAGCAAGGCACAATCGGAGCCGGGGTCCCTACCTGCGTAAACACACAGCGGCGGCCCAAGTAGAATCCCTCTACGTGACTGCCAAGCCCCGCATCCCCAATGTCCTGGCCGGCCGCTACGCCTCCGCGGAGCTCGCCGTCCTGTGGTCCCCCGAGTACAAGGTGACGCTGGAGCGGCGGCTGTGGCTCGCCGTGCTGCGCGCCCAGAAGGACCTCGGCATCGAGGTCCCCGACGCGGCCCTCGCCGACTACGAGCGCGTCCTGGAGACGGTCGACCTCGCCTCCATCGCCGAGCGCGAGAAGGTCACCCGGCACGACGTGAAGGCCCGCATCGAGGAGTTCAACGCCCTCGCCGGTCACGAGCACGTCCACAAGGGCATGACCTCCCGCGACCTCACCGAGAACGTCGAGCAGCTCCAGATCCGGCTCTCGCTGGAGCTGGCCCGCGACCGTGCGGTCGCCGTCCTGGCCCGCCTGGGCAAGCTGGCCGGCGAGCACGCCGAGCTGGTCATGGCCGGCCGCTCCCACAACGTCGCCGCGCAGGCGACCACCCTGGGCAAGCGCTTCGCAACGGCCGCCGATGAGCTGCTGGTCGCCTACGACCGCCTGGAGAACCTCCTGGAGCGCTACCCGCTGCGCGGGATCAAGGGCCCGGTGGGCACCGCCCAGGACATGCTCGACCTGCTCGGCGGCGACGCGGCCAAGCTCGCCGACCTGGAGCAGCGGATCGCCACCCACCTCGGCTTCGCCCAGGCCTTCACCTCGGTCGGCCAGGTCTACCCCCGCTCCCTCGACTACGACGTGGTCACCGCCCTGGTGCAACTGGCCGCCGCCCCGTCGTCGATCGCCAAGACGATCCGCCTGATGGCCGGCCACGAGCTGGTCACCGAAGGCTTCAAGCCGGGCCAGGTCGGCTCCTCCGCGATGCCGCACAAGATGAACACCCGCTCCTGCGAGCGTGTGAACGGCCTGATGGTCATCCTGCGCGGCTACGCCTCGATGACCGGCGAGCTGGCCGGCGACCAGTGGAACGAAGGCGACGTCTCCTGCTCCGTGGTCCGCCGCGTGGCCCTGCCGGACGCGTTCTTCGCCTTCGACGGCCTGCTGGAGACCTTCCTGACGGTCCTGGACGAGTTCGGCGCCTTCCCGGCGGTCGTCGCCCGCGAGCTGGACCGCTACCTGCCGTTCCTCGCGACCACCAAGGTCCTGATGGGCGCGGTGCGGGCCGGGGTCGGCCGCGAGGCCGCCCACGAGGTCATCAAGGAGCACGCGGTCGCCTCCGCGCTCGCCATGCGCGAGCAGGGCGCCGAGCGCAACGAGCTGCTGGACAAGCTGGCCGCCGACGACCGGATGCCGCTGGACCGTGCCCAGCTCGACGCCCTGATGGCCGACAAGCTGTCCTTCACCGGCGCAGCGGGTGACCAGGTCGCGGCGGTGGTCTCCCGCATCGAGGCCATCGCCAAGCAGCACCCGGAGGCCGCCGGATACGCGCCGGGGTCGATCCTCTGACCCCCGACGAGCTGAACGCCGCCCGTGACCGCGTCATCCCGGACGTGGTCACGGGCGGTCTGCGCGTGCTCTTCTGTGGCATCAACCCCGGTCTCCTCTCCGCCGCCACGGGCCACCACTTCGCCCGCCCCGGCAACCGCTTCTGGCCCGTCCTGCATCTGTCCGGCTTCACCCCCCGCCGCCTTGACCCTGCGGAGCAGGAAGAACTGCTGGCCTACCGCCTCGGCATCACCAACGTCGTCGCCCGCGCCACGGCCCGCGCCGACGAGCTCACCGCTGAGGAGTTCCGCGAGGGCGGCCGCATCCTGACGGCCAAGGTGGAACTGCTGCGCCCCCAGTGGCTGGCCGTGGTCGGCGTCACCGCCTACCGCACCGCCTTCGGCGAGCGGAAGGCGCAGATCGGCCCCCAGGAGCGGACCATCGGCTCCACCCGGCTCTGGGCCCTGCCCAACCCCAGCGGCCTCAACGCCCACTGGACGGCCGAGTCCATGGCCCAGGAGTACGCCCGCCTCCGCACGGCCGCCGACGCCCCCGAGCCCCCCGGAACCTAGGGCGGGTCGACGACGGTGACCCCTGCCATCAACTGGTAGGGGTCGCCCTCGTCCCACCGGGCCACGTAGGCCACCAGCCACTGCTCCCCGGCCCGCCACAGGTGGACGTGATCGGTGGTGTTGCTCAGCTCGTCCCACGGCTCGGGTATCTCCTCGCCGTCGAACCCCCGGTCCCTCAGCGATCCCAGGCTGAAGACCTGCGGCTCTCCCCACCGGTCGGACAGGGCCTGGGTGAGCGCCCCGTACTCGGCGCTGATCTGGTCGGCCGCCTCGGTGCGGCCCGCGCCGCCGTCCTCCCAGAAGTCCGCGGTCCGGCCGACCGGGACGAGGTGGTAACCCGGGCCGCTGCTCCGCCCGCCGGACCAGACCGGCTCGGTGGGGAACTCCCGCACCCGGAGCCGGTCGATCGTGTCGAGATGCTCTGCCGTGGTCATACCGTCAGTATCCCGACCGCCACTGACAACTGGCCCGGGGTCACGCGTCCCGGCGCCGCACCGCCAGCCAGCCGCCGAACACCGCCGCTCCCGCCCACAGCGCCATCACGCCGAGCCCGGCCCAGGTGCCGAGGCCCTCCTGCCCCTGCGAGTGCATCACCATCTGCCCGGCACGGTCCGGCAGGAACCGGTCCATGCCGCCCGTGGCCTCTCCGACGATGAACGAGACCAGCATGACGAAGGGTATGAGCAGGCTCAGCACGGCCGTTCCGCTCCGCAGCACAGCGGCCAGCCCAGCGGCGAACAAAGCCATCAGCGCCAGGTAGAGCCCGCAGCCGACGATGGCACGGTAGGTACCCGGGTCGCCGAGCCGAAGGGCGTAGGGGCCCATGAAGGCCTGGCCGCCGAGGAAGGTGACCAGCCCGGTGATCTGACCGACGAGCAGGGTAAGTCCACCGACCATCGCCATCTTCGACAGGTAGAACCGGGTGCGGTTCGGTACGGCGGCCAGTGAGGTGCGCAGCGCGCCGTTCTGGAACTCGCAGGACAGGGCGCCCGCACCGAAGGTCATGGCGGCGATCTGGCCGAACACGAGGCCGTAGTACGCCGCGTAGAGCGGGTCCGGTCCCATGCTGCCGGCCTCGGCCGTGCCGATCGCCGCGGCCGTGAGCACCTGTATGCCCGCGGTGGCCACGAAGACGGCTATCAGCGCCCCGACGGAGCCGCGCAGGGACCGTATCTTGATCCATTCCGAGTGCAGGGCGGGGACGGTGGGCAGAGCGGCGCGCATGGCGGTGCCTCCTGACGGCAGGGAAGGTAGGGGTGAGTCAGCGGGTTGCGGTGAACTGCGCGTGATCGGCGGTGAGGTCGAGGTAGGCCTGCTCCAGCGAGGCGCGCTCGTCGGAGAGTTCCAGCATGGGGATGCCCTCGCGGGCGGCCAGGCTGCCGAGCTGTTCGGCCCGCAGGCCCTCGACGGTCCACCGCCCGTCCTCGGCGGTCGCCAGCTCGAAGCCCTCCCGGGCCAGGGCGGCCCGCAGCCGGACCGGGTCGGACGTGCGCAGCCTCACCCGCCGGGTGCTTCGGGCGTCGATGAACTGCTTCACCGAGGTGTCGGCCAGCAGCTTGCCGTTGCCGAGCACGATCAGATGGTCGGCGAGCGCCGAGGTCTCCGACATCAGGTGGCTGGAGACCAGTACGGTGCGTCCGTCGGCGGCGAAGCCGCGCATCAGCTCGCGGATCCAGATGATGCCCTCGGGGTCGAGGCCGTTGGTCGGCTCGTCCAGCAGGAGCACTCCGGGGTCGCCCAGCAACGCGGCGGCTATGCCGAGGCGCTGACGCATGCCGAGCGAGAAGGACTTGATCCGCCGCTTGGCCACGGAGGCCATTCCGGTCTGCTCCAGGACCTCGTCCACCCGGCGCATCGGCACCCGGCCGGCCGCGGCGAGGAATCGGAGGTGGTCCCGGGCGGTGCGGCCGCCGTGCGCCGCCTGCGCGTCCAGCAGCGCGCCGACCCGGTGCAGGGGGTCGGGGAAGTCCGGGTAACTCCGGCCTCCGATGGTGGCCGTGCCCGATGTGGCCCGGTCCAGGCCCAGCAGCAGACGCATCGTCGTGGACTTGCCGGCGCCGTTGGGGCCCAGGAATCCCGTGACCCGCCCCGGCAGGACGTCGAAGGTCAGGCCGTCCACCGCACGGTGGGCGCCGTACTCCTTGGTGAGCTCTCGGATCTCGATCGTGTTCATGCCTCAACGTTCGCCGCCGGGCCCACCCCCTGCCCTCCCCCGTGCGGGGGGATCGTCTCCCCCGCACGGGGGAGACGTCACCCGAGGGCCAACTGCCAGGATGAGGACATGTACCGACTGCTTCGTGCTCCCCTTCGCGGGATCACGTACACCCGCTGGCTGCACCTGCTCGTGCCCATCCTCATCGTGTCCATATGGATGTTCATAGAGCCGGCGTGGCCGTGGATGCCTGCCTTGATCGTCGCGCCCTTCGGGTTGATCCCGTGGGTGCGGGTGGCCGAGGGTCTGCAGGCCCAGTTCCTGCTGGCGCCGCACGAGCGCGGCGGCCACGACGGGTCCATCAGTACGGCCCCGTCGGCCCGGTGGGGGGACCGCTGGCGGACGGTCGTCTGGCTGGAGATACGTCTCGTGCTGGCGGGTGCGGCGATTTTGGCCACGGTATGGCTCCCCGTGATGACGCTGGAGCTCGTCCTCACCGCGGCGGGGCAACCGCTGGGCGGGGACGACGTGATCCTGCCGTTCGCCCCGCCCCGCTGGGCGGCCGTCCTCCTCGTGCCGGTGCCGGTGGTTCTGCTGGTGATCATCGTGGTCCTGCTGGGCGAGGCCGTCACGGCCATCGCGGGCAGGCTGCTGGGGCCTTCGGCCGCCGAGCGGCTCAGCGCGCTGGAGGCCCGTACCGAGCAGCTGCTGGAACGGACGAGGATCGCCCGGGAGTTGCACGACTCCATCGGGCACGCGCTGACCGTGGCGGTCGTCCAGGCGGGTGCGGCCCGGGCCGCCGGGGACCCGGAGTTCACGGAGCGGGCGCTGTGCGCGATCGAGGAGACCGGCCGGGCCGCGATGGACGACCTGGAGCGGGTGCTGCTGGTGCTGCGGGAGTCCGCGCAGCCGCCCTCGCAACGGCCCACCCTCGCCGACGCCGACCGGCTGTTGCAGTCCGCACGTGCCTCCGGTTCCACGGTGGACGCCGAACTGTTCGGCCCACTGGAGCAGTTGCCGGGGCCCGTCACCCGTGAGGGGTACCGGATCCTTCAGGAGGCGCTGACCAACGTGCTGCGGCACTGCGGCCCGGTGCCGGTCCGGGTGCGGATCGAGGCTGCGGTCGGGCGGCTGGACCTGGAGGTGATCAATCCGCTGCCGGAGGGCCCGGCACTGATGACGGGAACGGGCGGCGGGCTGCGCGGCATGCGCGAGCGCGCCGCGCTGCTGGGCGGGGAGGCCGAGACCGGTCCGTACGACGGCAGTTGGAGGGTGCGCGCCCGGCTTCCGCTGGAGCGAATACGCTGACGGGATGCCGGTTACCGTACTGCTCGTCGACGACGAACCCCTGGTGCGCGCGGGTCTGCGCGCCGTCCTGGAAGCCCAGCCCGACATCGAAGTGGTGGGTGAGGCGGCCGACGGGGCGTCGGTCGTGCCGCTCGTACGGCAACTGCGTCCCGACGTGGTGGCGATGGACGTGCGGATGCCGCTGCTCGACGGGATCGAGGCCACCCGGGCGGTCCTGCGGACGGTGGATTCGCCCCCGAAGATCCTCGTGGTCACGACCTTCGAGAACGACGAGTACGTCTACCAGGCGCTGCGCGCCGGGGCGGACGGGTTCCTGCTCAAGCGGGCGCGGCCCTCGGAGATCGTGCACGCGGTACGGCTGGTCGCGGAGGGCGAGACGCTGCTCTTCCCGGCAGCGGTGCGGGCGCTGGCGGCGGAGTACGGCAACCGGCAGGCCCGGGCCGCGCTGGAGCGGGCGGCCCTGACCGAGCGGGAGGAGTCGGTGCTGCGGCTCATGGCGCGGGGCCTGACCAACGTGGAGATCGCGGGCGAGCTGATCATCGGCGCCGAGACGGTGAAGTCGCACGTCAGTGCGATCTTGGCCAAGCTGGGCGCGCGGGACCGCACCCAGGCGGTGATCACGGCGTACGAGTCGGGCTTCGTCGCCCCTGCCTGAGGGCGGGGCGCTTTCCGGCCGATGGGGGGCCGCTTCTCGCCGCTGTGACGGGTGCGCAGTACGATCCGGCTGACAGGCTCACCCGCTGGGAGGACACACGTTGGGGCAGCTGACCGGCGGGGATCCCTCCCTGCTCCGGCGGATCAATTCCGCCGTGGTGCTTCGGGCACTGCGCGCGGCCCAGTCGCCGACCCTCACCGACCTCACCCGGGTCACCGGGCTGTCCCGGCCCACCGTCGAGGGAGTCGTCGAAGGGCTGATCGGGACCGGGCTCGTCGTCGAGGCCGATGCCGAGGAAGGCGCGCGGCGGCAGGGGCGTCCTGCGCGGAGGTTCCGCTTCCGGGCCGAGGCGGGGCATCTGCTGGGCATCGAGATCGGCTCGCACCGGGTCGCGGTACTGCTGTCCGGGCTGGACGGGCGGGTCATCGGCGCCGGTACCAAGGACGTCGCCGAGGCGGCCTCGGCCGACGAGCGGCTGGAGCGGGTGCGTGCTGCGGTCGCGGACCTGCTGCGCCGGGCCGGGGTTCCGCGCGACTCGCTGCGGGCGGTCGGGGTAGGCAGCCCCGGCATCGTGGAGGCCGACGGCACGGTCCGCCTCGGCACGGCGCTGCCCGGCTGGACCGGGCTGCCGCTCGGTGACCGGCTGCGGCGTTCGTTCCGCTGCCCGGTGCAGGTGGAGAACGACGCCAACGCGGCGGCAGTCGCCGAGCACTGGAAGGGGGCCGCGCGGGACACGGACGACATGGTGTTCGTGATGGCGGGGCTCAGCCCGGGCGCGGGCTCGCTGATCGGCGGCCGCCTGCACCGGGGGTTCGGCGGGGCGGCCGGTGAGATCGGCGCCCTGCACCTGCTGGGCCGTGAGGTCACTCCCGAGAAGCTGCTGTCCACCACCGGCGAGCCCCTGCACCCGCTGGACGAACCGGCCGTCGCCGAGGTCTTCGCGATGGCCCGGCGGGGCGACGAGCGGGCGGTGGCGGCCGTGCAGCGGTTCATCCAGCGCCTGGTCCACGACGTGGCCGCGCTGGTCCTGGCGATGGATCCGGAGCTGGTCGTCGTCGGCGGCTGGGCGGCCGGACTGGACGGGGTGCTGGGCCCCCTCCGCCAGGAGCTGGAGCGCTACTGCCTGCGTCCGCCGAGGGTGGCCCTGTCCATGCTGGGCGAGGCCGCGGTGGCCACCGGGGCGCTGCGGCTGGCCCTGGACCATGTGGAGGAAGAGCTCTTCGCGGTGGAGAAGACGGTCACGACCCGCCGCCGCTGAGGCTGCCGCCGGGCGCGCGCGCCTCGGCACACTCCGGCCGGGCACGCGCCTCAGCACGCCCCGGCCGGGCTCAGCCCGGTCCGGACCCGCTCAGGCCCGCGAAAGGCCGCCCAGGCTTCAGCGTGCCCTCGGCGACGGCGACGGCGAGATGACAGCGCCCGCGCCGGAACCGGGCAGAGTGCCCGGTTCCGGCCCGTCTCCCGCGGTTCAGGAGGCGACGCGCGACTCGTGCGTGATCTCGACGTCGCCCGAGTCGCCGAAGGTCAGGCGGCAGGTGTCGGCGCGGTAGGTGGCCACCGAGGCCGCGGCCGTGCCCGCCTCGGTGAAGTAGCGCGTGGTGACCAGCAGGACCGGGGCGCCCGGCAGCCGGTCCAGCTCCTTGGCGTCGTCGGCCCGGGCGGAACCGAGCTCCACCGAGCGGTCCTGGCCGTCCAGGGCCAGCCGCTGGAGTTCGCGCAGGACGGCGCGGGCGCGGGCGGGCCCGCTCGGGGCCTCGATGGCGGGAAGTCCGGGCACGGAGGCGGCCGGCACGTAGAGCAGTTCGGCGGCGACGACCTGCCCCTGGTTGACCCGGGTCCGGCGGACGGTGTGGACGGTCTGTTCGGCGGCGAAGGCGCCGCCCGAGCCGAGCAGCTTGAGGACCGCGGCCGACGGGAGGCCCTCGCCCGCGTCCACCGGCTCCCAGCCGTCGGTGTCCTCGGCCGGCCAACCGTGCTGCGTGCTGCCGACGGCGACGCCGACGCGCGGCGGGGCGACGGTGGTGCCGACGCCGCGGCGCCGCTGAAGGCGGCCTTCGAGCTCGAGCTGCTCCAGCGCCTGGCGCAGGGTCGCGCGGGCGACTCCGAAACGGGCCGCGAGTTCACGCTCGTTGGGCAGCACCTCGCCGACGGCGAAGTCCTGGTCGAGCGCTTCGCTGAGGACGGTCTTGAGGTGCCAGTACTTCGGCTCCGGCACCGTTTCGAGCTGCGTGGTCCCCACCCTGAATCCTCCTGCCATCGCTGCACTCGCCGTGTGTTCCAGCGGCAGTTCCGCGCCCTTGTTTATTAAAGGTTCCTGCACTATCCCCTGCGACGATAGGACGGTGCACCCCCTTGGTCAAGACCAATGCTCAGCCCTTTGCCGGGCAGATCGGGCATGGGTATCAAGCCGTTCACGGGATGTTCTCGTGCACCCGGAAGGCCCCAAAGGCTTGTAGTCAAGGGCTACCGGGCGGTAATCATGGCGTTGGGCACTACTGACAGCCTGTCTCGCACGCGTCCACCCGACGAGGAGCAGCATGACCGCCACGGTCTCGTTCACCATCGATTCGCCGCTCGGCCCGCGCACCGCCACCGTCGCCTATGAGCGCAAGGGCGCGGGCGAACCGCTCCTCCTGCTGCACGGCATCGGCCACCACCTCCAGGCATGGCACCCGGTGACCGGCATCCTGGCCGCCGAGTACGACGTGATCGCCGTAGACCTGCCCGGCTTCGGCGTCTCGGAGCCGCTGCCCGAGGGGGTCCCGTACGACCTGGACACCGTCGCCCCCGCCCTCGGGGCGCTGTGCGCCGCGCTCGGTGTCGAGCGGCCGCACGTGGCGGGCAACTCGCTCGGCGGTCTGCTCGCGCTCGAAATGGGCCGGACCGGCCTGGCCCGCTCGGTCACGGCGCTCTCCCCCGCCGGCTTCTGGACCGAGGGCGAGCGCCGCTACGCCTTCGCCACCCTCCTCGCGATGCGCGCCGGCGCCAAGGCGCTGCCCCGCCCCCTGCTGGAGCGGCTCTCACAGGCCCCGGCCGGCCGGGCCGCCCTGACCGGCACCATCTACGCCCGCCCGGCCCGCCGTTCGCCCGACGCCGTGGTCGCCGAGACCCTCGCCCTGCGCGATGCCACCGGGTTCGAGAAGACCCTGGCCGCCGGCGGTTCCGTCCGGTTCACCGAGGACGTGCCCGGCCTGCCGGTCACCATCGCCTGGGGCACCCGCGACCGGCTGCTCCTGCGCCGCCAGGGCGTGCGCGCCAAGCAGACCGTCCCCGGCGCCCGGCTGGTGCGGCTGCCGGGCTGCGGCCACGTACCGATGAGCGACGATCCCGCGCTGGTCGCCCGGGTCGTCCTGGACACGGCCCGCAGCGCGGCGATCCGTACGGCCGCCTGAGCTGCTGACGGCTGTTCATCCTGGGTTCGCGTGGGAGACGCGGCCGGGCCGGGGTGCGGCGGCACGCTGGTGCGGCCCGATCTCGCCGGCCCCTGGAGACGCACCGATGGCATCGAACCCGCACACCCGGCGGACCCTCCTCGGCGGTTCCCTCGCCCTGTCCTCCGCGCTGCTCGCCGCCCCGGCACTCGCCGCCCCCGCCTTCGCCCGCTCGGGGCGCCCTCAGGCGCTGTGGGGCGTGCAGTCCGGCGAGATCACCGCGCACTCGGCCACGGTCTGGACCCGCTCGGACCGCCCCGCCCGGATGTACGTGGAGACCTCCCCTAGCGAGGCGTTCCGCTACGCCGTACGCCGCCACCGCGGCCCGCTGCTCGGCCCGTCCGGCGATTTCACCGGTACCGCCGTCCTGCGCGACCTGCCGCCCGGGCAGCAGATCCACTACCGGGTGGTCCTGGCCGACGCCGACGACCCGCGCCGCGCGGGCGAGCCGGTCTGCGGCAGCTTCCGCACCACCCCCGTCTCCCGCCGCCACGACGTGCGCTTCCTGTGGTCGGGGGACCTGGCGGGCCAGGGCTGGGGCATCAACCCCGACCTCGGCGGCTACCGCGTCTTCGAGGAAATGCGGCTGCGGGACCCCGACTTCTTCCTCTTCAGCGGGGACACGATCTACGCCGACGGGCCGATCCAGGCCGCCGTCCCGCTGCGCGACGGCAGCGTCTGGCACAACGTCACCACCGAGGAGAAGTCGAAGGTCGCCGAGACCCTCGCGGAGTTCCGCGGGAACTTCCGTTACAACCTGCTGGACCGCAACCTGCGCGACTTCAACGCCCAGGTGCCCGTCCTCGCGCAGTGGGACGACCACGAGGTGCGCAACAACTGGTACCCGGGCCAGCTGATCGAGGACCCCCGCTACACCGTGAGGGAGGCCGACGTCCTCGCCGCCCGGGCCCGTCAGGCCTTCGGCGAGTACTTCCCCGTCACCGACCTGCGCGGCGGCCGCGCCGAGGGCCGGATGTACCGCGTGATGCGGTACGGCCCGCTGCTGGACGTGTTCGTGCTCGACATGCGCACCTACCGGAACGCGAACTCCCCCGGTACCCAGACCGAGGACCCCGTCGGCATCCTCGGCCCCGAGCAGCTGGCCTGGATCAAGCGCGAGCTGTCGCGTTCCCGCGCCACCTGGAAGGTGATCGCCGCCGACATGCCGCTGGGGATCGTCGTCGCCGACGGCGCGGTGAACTTCGAGGCCGTGGCCCAGGGCGACCCCGGAGCCCCGCTGGGCCGCGAGCTCCAGCTCGCCGAACTGCTGCGCCACATCAAGCACCACCGCATCACCGGCACCGTGTGGCTCACCGCCGACGTCCACTACACGGCCGCGAACCACTACGCGCCCGAGCGGGCGGCCTTCACCGATTTCGCGCCGTTCTGGGAGTTCGTCTCCGGGCCGATCGGCGCCGGCGGCTTCCCGGCCGGGCGGCTCGACGCCACCTTCGGCCCGGAGACGGCGTACGTGCAGTCGGCCCCGCTCGCCAACATGTCGCCCTCGGAGAACCCGCCCTACTACGGGGAGGTCGACATCGACGGCGGCAGCGGAGAGCTGACCGTCCGGCTGCGCCGCCAGGGCGGCGGCGTACTGTTCACCCGGACGCTCCAGCCCGGCCGCGTGGGCCAGTGACCAGGAGACGGGCGGGGCTCCGGCCCGACCGCACCGCCCCGGGAATCCGGAAATGGCGCGGAAAACTGGGTGAAATCGACCAGATGGATACTTAACCAGTCGGTCACAGATCGTTCGTGATCACGCAACACCCCTGCGTCACAGTGGTCTGCATGACTGACCGTAGTGTTCCCTCTGCCCAGCGTCTCCACCGCCACCACTGGCGTCGCGACGTCGTCGAACTCGCCGCGCTCTTCTGCGCCGTCGCGGTCGCCGACGCCATCGCCAATCTCGTCGTGCACGGCCCGAGGGGCCCGATCCTGCTGGTCGCCTCGGCCGTCGCACTCCTGGTCACAGCCGCGTTCCACACATGGTGGGCAAGGCGGCACAGCCATGCGCCCCCGCCGGACGGCACGGCGCCCGGCGACACCGCCCGGTCCGAGGGCCCCGCCCGGTCCGTGGCCCCCGCCGAGTCCGTGGCCCCCGCCCCCGGGGCCACCGCGGCGACCTCCGCCCTGTGGCGGATGCGCACCACCGTGCGCGACGAGCCCGGCTCGCTGGCCGCGCTGTGCACCGCCCTCGCCCGCCGCGGCGTCGACATCCTCACCCTCCAGACGCACCCGCTCCCCGAGGGCGGCACCGTCGACGAGTTCCTGCTGCGCGCCCCGCACCAGCTGCCCTCCTCCGAGCTGACCCGCACGGTCGCCCGGGCCGGCGGCCACAGCACCTGGATCGAGCGAGCCGACGCCCACGACCTGGTCGACACCCCGACCCGCGTCCTGGGCCTGGCCACCCGGACGGCCCTGGACGCCGCCGAGCTCCCGCTCGCGCTGCGCCAGCTCCTGGGCCGCTGCACGATCCACTCCATCCCGGCGACCACCCTGTCGGGTCGTCCCAACGCCGCCGCCGACGCCCCGGTCGAGGGGGTCCTGGAGGCCACGGTCATGCGGCTGCGCGATCCCTCGGGCGGGGCGATCACCGTGGAGCGCCCCTATCTGCCGTTCACCCCGACCGAGTTCGCCCGCGCCCGCGCCCTGGTGGAGCTCGACGCCCGCCTCGGCCCCCGCGTGCCCCGCAGGCAGGACGTGCTGACCCTGCCCGAGGGCAACGAGATCACCGTGCGCCGCGCCGACTCCGCCGACCAGGCCGCGGCCCGCGCGATGCACGACCGCTGCTCCGAACGCACCCTCGGCCTGCGCTACCACGGCCCGGTCTCCGACGCCGACGCCTACCTCGGCCACCTCCTGAGCCCCCGCTTCGGCCGCACCCTCGCCGCGACCACCGCGTCCGGCAGGCTCGTCGCCCTCGGCCACCTGCTGTGGGACGGGGACGAGACCGAGGTCGCCCTGCTGATCGAGGACGAATGGCAGCGCCGCGGCATCGGCTCGGAGCTGCTGCGCCGCCTCATCTCCATGGCCGTCGAGGCCGGCTGCGACAGCGTGTACGCCGTCACCCGGGCCTCCAACACCGGCATGGTCGCCGCCATGCGGGGCCTGGGACTGCCCCTCGACTACCAGATCGAGGAGGGCACGCTGGTGATCACGGCCCGGCTGGGTGCCACCCCGGTCGTCTCGCGGCTCCCGTACGAGCTCCCGCGCGAGCAGCAGAGCCCGCACCCCCGGCCCTGACACCGGCGCCCGCGCCGTCGCCGCCCGGTCCGTCGCCCCGCCCGGGGCGGCGGACCGGGCCGCGACGGCGCCCTGATCCGCCGCTCACGTCAGCAGGACGGCGTCAAACGGTGATGACGTGACGCGCCCCCGCGTACGAAGATGTCCCCATGTCAGAGACCCTCCACAACGGCAGCGACACCAGGCTGCCCCGCCAGGTGGCCGACGCGTACGTCGACGACCTGATCGCCCTCGACCCGATCACCGGCACCTACCTCGGAGTCGCCGCGAGCTCGGGCAGACTCCCGGACTTCTCCCCGGCCGGCCGCGCGGCCGCCGCCGAGCTCCTGCGCGCCACCCTCGCCCGCCTCGACGCGGCCGAGCGGCTCCCCGGCGCCGACAGCGACGCCGAGCGGCGCTGCGCCCGCCTGCTGCGCGAGCGCCTCACGGCCGAACTCGCCGTCCACGAGGCCGACGAGGACCTCTGCGCGGTCAGCAACATCCACAGCCCCGCGCACGCCGTGCGCGAGGTCTTCACACTGACCCCCGCCGACACCGACGAGGACTGGGCGGCGATCGCCGAGCGGCTGCGCGCCGTACCGGCCTCGCTCGCCGGCTACCGCGAGAGCCTGGCCCTGGGTCTGGAGCGCGGCCTGTACGGCGGCCCGCGCGCCACCGCCACCATGATCGGCCAGCTCTCCGCCTGGGCCGGCCAGGACGGCGAAGAGCCCGCCTTCTTCGAGGACTTCGCCTCCGCGGGCCCGGCCGCCCTGCGCGCCGAGCTGGACGGGGCGGCGGCCGCCGCGACCGCCTCGGTCGTCGAACTGCGCGACTGGATGGAGTCGGTGTACGCCCCGGCCGTCGAGGGCGAGCCGGACACCGTCGGCCGCGAGCGGTACGCGCGCTGGTCCCGGTACTTCAACGGAACCGACCTCGACCTGGACGAGGCGTACGCCTACGGCTGGTCCGAGTACCACCGGCTGCTCGCCGAGATGAAGGCCGAGGCGGCCAAGATCCTGCCCGGCGCCGGCCCCTGGGACGCGCTGCGCCACCTCGACGAGCACGGCACCCACATCGAAGGCGTGGACGAGGTCCAGGCCTGGCTCCAGGGCCTCATGGACGAGGCCATCGAGAACCTCGACGGCACGCACTTCGAACTCGCCGAGCGGGTACGCAAGGTGGAGTCCAGGATCGCCCCGCCGGGCGGCGCCGCCGCCCCGTACTACACCTCCCCGTCGGAGGACTTCTCCCGTCCGGGCCGCACCTGGCTGCCCACCATGGGCCAGACCCGCTTCCCCGTCTACGACCTGGTCTCCACCTGGTACCACGAGGGCGTGCCGGGTCACCACCTGCAGCTCGCGCAGTGGACTCACGTCGCGGACCGGCTCTCGCGCTACCAGGCCACGGTCGGCATCGTCAGTGCCAACGCCGAGGGCTGGGCGCTGTACGCGGAGCGGCTGATGGACGAGCTGGGCTACCTCAAGGACGCGGAGCAGCGTCTGGGCTACCTGGACTGCCAGATGATGCGCGCGGCGCGGGTCATCGTGGACATCGGCATGCACCTGGGCCTGGAGATCCCGGCGGACTCGCCGTTCCGCCCGGGCGAGACCTGGACCCCTGATCTCGCGCAGGAGTTCTTCGGCCTGCACAGCGGCCGGCCCGCGGACTTCGTCGAGAGCGAGCTGACCCGGTACCTGTCGATGCCCGGTCAGGCGATCGGGTACAAGCTGGGCGAGCGCGCCTGGCTGCTGGGCCGTGACAACGCCCGGGCGGCGCACGGAGATTCCTTCGACCTCAAGGCCTGGCACATGGCGGCGCTGTCGCAGGGTTCGCTGGGGCTGGACGACCTGGTGGACGAGCTCTCGAAGCTCTGATCCCCGCCCCGCGGACGGGCCGTACTCCCCCAGGGGGTGCGGCCCGTCGGCATGCCGGACGCGGTCAGCAGCCGCAGTCGTCCGAGTCGGTGGGGGCGGTCAGCGGGTCGGCCTCGGCCCGCTGCTCGCTGCCCTGCCAGGTATCGACCTCGAAGCCCTCGCGGATCCAGTACTCGATACCGCCGAGCATCTCCTTCACCTGGAAGCCGAGTTCGGCCAGGGCCAGCGCGGAGCGGGTGGCTCCGTTGCAGCCCGGTCCCCAGCAGTAGGTGACCACGGGCACGTTCTTGTCGAGGATCCGCTCGGCCTGCTCGGGGATCAGCGCGGTGGGCAGGTGGACGGCGCCGGGTACGTGCGCCTGGTCCCAGGAGGGCGTGGAGCGGGAGTCGATCAGCTGGAAGCCGAGCTCGGCGCCCTGCTCGCGGTGGGCCTTGAAGGCGGCGGCGACGTCCGACACGTCCGCGTGGAAGGCGAGGCTCGCCGCGAAGTAGGCGGCGGCCGCGGCCGGGGAAGCCGGGGGCACCCGCAGGACGGGGTTGGCAGCGGTCGCGGTCGAGGTGTTCCGGGTCGTCGTCATGGCTCAAAATCTACGATCTGTTGATCCACCTCGGAAGTGACTTTCCCCGGCCTTTCTGTTGTCCCGCCGGGGATTTCCCTGCTAGACCTCCGTCATGACCGACTATTCCCCCGACGCAACCGACTGGCGGATTCTCGAAGCCCTCCAACGGGACGGCCGCGCCAGCTTCACCGAGCTGGCCCGTTCCGTGTCCATGTCCGCCAGCGCCGTCACCGAGCGCGTCCGCCGCATGGAGGAGGTGGGCATCATCACCGGCTACACGGCCGTGGTGGACCCGGAGAAGCTCGGCAAATCGATCCTGGCCCTGGTCCGGCTGCGCTATCCGCACGGCAACTACAAGCCGTTCCACGACTTCCTCGACGCCACCTCCGAGATCCTGGAGGCCCATCACGTCACGGGCGACGACTGCTTCGTGCTCAAGGTCGCGGCCCGCTCGATGGGGCACCTGGAGGAGGTCACCGGCCGGATCGCCGGCCTCGGCCCGGTGACCACCAGCATCGTGTACTCCTCGCCGCTCCCCCGCAGGCCGCTCAGTCCGTGAGCGCCGGGGTGCGGTGGCGCACCACCGAGCCCCCGCGCTGTTTGACGATCTCCAGCTGCGCCTGCACCCGGGTGCGCAGATCGGCCACGTGGCTGACGATGCCGACGCTGCGGTCCCGTTCGCGCAGCGAGTCCAGGACGTCGAGCACCTCGTCCAGGGCCTGGTCGTCGAGGCTGCCGAAGCCCTCGTCGATGAACAGGGTGTCCAGGCGCATGCCGCCCGCCTCGTCGGTGACCACGTCGGCCAGGCCCAGCGCGAGGGCGAGCGAGGCGAAGAAGGTCTCGCCGCCCGAGAGGGTCGCGGTGTCGCGTTCGCTGCCGGTCCAGGCGTCGACCACGTGCAGCCCGAGACCGGAGCGGCCCCGTCCGCCCGCCCGCGCGTCGGAGTGGACCAGCGTGTAGCGGCCGCCGGACATGCGCAGCAGGCGTACCGTCGCGGCGGCGGCGACCTGCTCCAGGCGGGCGGCCAGTACGTACGCCTCCAGCCGCATCTTGCGCTCGTTGTCGGCGGAGGTGCCGGCGGTGAGTCCGGCCAGCCGGGCCACCTGTTCGTAGGCCTCGCGCAGCGGTCCCAGGGCGCGCAGTTCCTGTTCGGCCTGCCGGGAGAGCCGGTCCAGCTCGGCGCACCGGACCCGGGCGGCGTCGAAGGCCGACCCGGCGGTACGCAGCTTCGCCGCGGCCTGCGCGGCGTACGCCTCGGCCCGCTCCGGCGCGGCCGGGGGCAGCGCCGCCGCGGCGGCCGTGTCGGTCTCGCCGAGGCGGTCCGCCAGCATGGCCTCCTCCGCCTGCCAGGCGTCGGTCCGGCGCTGGAGCGCGGTGCGTTCGTACTCGGGGAGCACCGCGTCGGCGGCCTCCTCGATGGTGTCGAAGCCGGCCTTGAAGGCGGCGTCGGCGAGCTGGTCGTCGGCCTCCTTCAGCCGGGCGGCGGTGGTCTCGGCCCGGCGCAGCGCGACCGCCGCCCCCGAGACCATCCGGACGCGGTCCTCCAGGGTCCGGGCCCGGGCCGCCACGGTCGGCGCGCCGTCGCGCACCTGGACGAGCCCCTCCTCCAGCCCGGCCTGTTCCCGGTCGAGCTGCTCGCGGAGGGTGGCCCTGGCGGCGGCCCGGCGCTCGGCGTCGAGCCGGTCGGAGCTGCGCGCGGTGTGCTCCCGCTCGGCGATGGCGAGCCGTTCGCGGGCCTCGTGGAGTCCGGCGGCCGCGGCGTGCGCGGCGGCGTGCCGGGAGCTCAGGTCCGCGGTCAGGGCGAGGAGTTCGGCGGTGGTGGCGCCCGCGGCCGCGGCCGCGGCGTCGGCGCGGGCCTGCCCGTCGGCCGCCAGCCGGCGCTCGACGGCGGCCTTGGCCTGCTCGGTCCGCTCGAAGCGGGCGTGGGCGGAGTCCTCGGCGGCCCGGTCCACGTGTCCCGGGGCCGGGCGGGCCGGAGCGGGGTGCTGCGAGGAGCCGCAGACGGCGCAGGCCTCACCGGCCACCAGCGCCTCGGCGAGCTCGGCCGCGATCCCGCGCAGCCGGGCCTCCTTGAGCTCCAGCCAGCGCTCCCGGGCCGCGGCCGACTCCTGGCGCGCGGAGAGCAGTTCGCGCTCGGCGCGCTCCGCGGCGGCGTCCAGCTCGTCGCGCCGCCGGGCGGCGTTCAGCTGGAGCCGGGCGGGCTCCAGCCGGCCGGCGAGCTGCTCGGCCAGGGTCGCCGCCTGCTGGGCGGCGTCCACACGGGCGTGCAGGGCGGCCCGGGTGCCGTCCCAGCGCTCCAGCCACTCGGCGGACTCCCGGTGCTGCTCCTCGGCGGCCCGGGACTCCCGCTCCAGGTCGGCCCGTTCGCGGCCGATCTCGGCGCTGCGCTGCTCGGCGCGGTGCGCGGCGCCGAGTGCGCCGAGCTCCTCGCGCAGCCGCTGCTCCTCGGCGGCCAGCTGCCCGGTGCCGGCCTCCTTCAGCGAAGCCGGCAGCGCGGCGCGGGCAGCCGCCTCCGCGTGCGCGGCGGCGAGGTGTCCGGCGGAGGCGGCGCCGCGCAGCTCCAGGCCGGGGGCCACCAGGGCGCCGCGGCGGGCCCGGTCCAGCAGGGCGCGCACCCGTTCGCGCTCGGGGGCCGCCTCGGCGAGGACGGCGGCCCGGCGGGCGGTCTCCGCGTGCCGCCGCTGGAGCCGGTCCAGTTCCCGTTCGTCCTCGGCGGCCCGCCGGGCGGCGGCGTGCCGGCCCTCGACGGCGGCGAGCGCGTACTCGGCGACGGTCATCCGCTCGCGCGCCGAGCAGCGGGCGACGGCCGCCCAGGCCCGGACGGCCTCGGCGAGGCCGGGGTCGCCGGGCTGGTGCCGGGGCAACTGCCAGGCCCGGAGGTCCGCAGGGTCCCCGGCGGCCTGGGCGAGCCGCTGCGCGGTGTGCAGCACCTTCTCGTCGCCGGCGCGCACCCTGGCCTCGGCGGCCCGGCGGCGTTCGCCGAGCAGGGCCTCGACGGCGGCGAAGCGGCGGGTGTCGAAGAGCCGGCCCAGGAGCCGGCCGCGTGCCGCCTCGTCGGCGCGCAGGAAGCGCGCGAACTCGCCCTGCGGCAGCAGCACCACCTGGCAGAACTGCTCCCTGCTCATCCCGAGCAGCTGCTCGATCTCCTCGCCGATCTCCTGGTGGGAGCGGCTGAGCGGCTGCCAGCCCTCGCCGGTGTGCTCGCGGAGCCAGCTCTGGGCCTTGTCCTTGGTGGTGCCGGTGCCGCGCTTCTTGGGGCGGTCCTGTTCGGGCCTCCGGGTGATCTCCAGGCGGCGGCCGCCCGCGGTGAGTTCGAGGGTGACCTGGGTCGGGGCGCCGGCGGCCGCGTGGTCGCTGCGCAGGCTGGTGCCGGGGGCCTGGCGGGCGCCGGGGACCGATCCGTACAGGGCGTAGCAGACGGCGTCCAGGACGGAGGTCTTCCCGGCGCCGGTGGGCCCGTGCAGCAGGAAGATCCCGGCTCCGGAGAGCGCGTCGAAGTCGATGGCCTGGGGTTCGGCGAAGGGGCCGAAGGCCGTGACCTCGAGCCGGTGCAGCCTCATCGGTGCGTCTCCTGACGGCTGTCGTCGGCCCGCACCTCGTCGAAGGCGCCCTGGAGGACGGCCCGTTCGGCCTCGTCCGGCCGGCCGCCGCCGCGTACGTGGGCGACGAAGTCCTCGGCGATCTCCTGGTCGCTGCGCCCCCTGAGCCGCTGGGCGTAGGAGGCGGCGGCCTCCTCCTCGCGGCCCTCGGGGTCGAAGGCCAGGCTCAGGGTGTGCGGGTAGCGGGTGGCGAGCCGGGCCATGGGGTCGTCGGGGCGGACCGGGTCGGTGAGGGTGGCCTCGATCCAGGACTCCTCGTGGCGCGCGTGCGCCGGGTCCTCCAGCAGGTCCTCCAGCGGGCCGCGCAGCCGGGCGAGGGGCCGCGGCACGGGGGTGTCGATCCGCTCGGCGGCGGCGACCGAGCCGTCCCCGTCCAGCTCGATCAGCCACATGCTCTTGCGGTGGTCGGTCTCGGAGAAGGAGTAGGCGAGCGGGGAACCGGAGTAGCGGACCCGTTCGTTGATCGTCTGGCAGCCGTGGAGGTGGCCGAGGGCGGCGTAGTCCACCCCGTCGAAGACGGAGGCGGGCACGGCCTCGACCCCGCCGACGGAGATGTCGCGCTCGCTGTCGCTGGCCTGGCCGCCGGTGACGAAGGCGTGGGCGAGGACGATGGAGCGGGTGCCGGGCGCACGGGTGGCGAGGTCGGCGCGGATCCGGTCCATGGCCGCGCCCAGCACGGCCTCGTGGCTCACCTTCTCCGCGTCGAACTGGTCCTTGACCAGGGCGGGTTCCAGGTACGGCAGCCCGTACAGCGCCACCTCGCCGTGTACGTCGGCCAGCACCACCGGGTCGGCGCAGCCGGCCGGGTCGGTCCTGAGGTGGATCCCGGCCCGGTCGATCAGCCCGGCCCCGACACCGAGCCGCCGGGCCGAGTCGTGGTTGCCGGAGATCATCACGGTGGGCACCCCGAGCTCGGCGAGCCGGTGCAGGGCCCGGTCGAACAGCTCGACGGCGGGCAGCGGGGGCACGGCCCGGTCGTATACGTCCCCGGCGACGAGGACGGCGTCGATCCCGCGCTCGCGGACGGTCTCGACGAGGTGGTCGACGAAGGCGGCCTGGGCGCCGAGCAGGTTCACACGGTGGAAGGACCGGCCGAGGTGCCAGTCGGAGGTGTGCAGGAACTTCACTCGCCGGCCTCGCCGCACATACCGTCTCCCCCTGGTGGTCTCCCGCTCGTGAACCCCTCTACGCTAACGCGTCCGGCCCGTCACTCAGGGCGCGTACGTCTCTCCGCCGGGGGTGAGGGTGGCGCTGCCCGCCGTGCTGTCGGCGAGCCAGGCCTCGAAGGCGGGCAGCTCCGCCTCCGGGAGGGCGACCTCGATCTCGACCGCGGCCCCGTAGCGCAGGTCCACCACGGTCCGGCCGGTGGAGCGCAGGTCGTTCTGGGTCTTGCCGGCGCGCTGGTGGTCGACGGTGACGGTGGCCAGCCGGTAGCGGCGGCGGGTGACGGTGCCGAGCTCGTCGAGGGCCTCGCCCACGACCCCGCCGTAGGCCCTGATCAGACCGCCGGCGCCGAGTTTCACGCCGCCGTAGTAGCGGGTGACGACGGCGACCGCGTACCGGATGTCCCGGCGCATGAGCATCTGCAGCATGGGCACCCCGGCGGTGCCGCCGGGCTCGCCGTCGTCGCTGGCCTTCTGGACGGCCGCGTCGGCGCCGATCACGTAGGCGAAGCAGTTGTGCGAGGCGGTGGGGTGCTCCTTGCGGACGCGCGCGACGAAGTCCTGCGCCTCCTGCTCGGTCGCGGCGGGCGCGAGCGAGCACAGGAAGCGCGAGCGGTTGATCTCGGACTCGTGCACGCCCTCGCGGGACACCGTCACGTACTGGTCTGCCTTCACCGCTCCACCCTACGGGGAATCGGACAGGTGTCCTTTCGGTTGACCGGGAGGGCACGGACCCCACCGTGCGACACCCGAAGAGCAGGGCCTGACCAGCAGGAGGCGGCACACGTGTACGGCGATCCGGCGACCATCCGCAAGATCCTCACCGAACTGGGCGACACCTGGGCGGTGGTGGGCCTCTCGAACAACCGGGACCGGGCGGCCTACGGGGTGGCGGGCGTCCTCCAGCGGTACGGCAAGCGCGTGGTCCCCGTGCACCCCAAGGCGGAGACCGTGCACGGGGAGCAGGGGTACGCCTCGCTGGAGGAGATCCCCTTCAAGGTGGACGTGGTGGACGTCTTCGTGAACAGCGAGCTGGCCGGCCAGGTGGCCGACCAGGCCGCGGCCGTCGGAGCGGATGCCGTCTGGTTCCAGCTGGGCGTGATCGACGAGGCGGCCTTCGAGCGCACCCGCGAGGCCGGGCTGACCATGGTCATGGACCGCTGCCCGGCGATCGAGATCCCGGCGCTCTGACCGCTCGCACGTCCCGCCGGGGGCCGGGCCGGCCCCAGGGCCTGTCGTCAAACTCCCGTCTGCCCCGCGACGCCTGGCACGCGCTCTCGCCGCAGGGCCGCCCTCCAGGCGACGACGGGAGTTTGACGACAGGCCCTAGGCCTTCTCGGCCTCCGCCAGCCCGGCCTCCGCCAGCCCGGCCTCCGCCAGCTCCTGCTCCGTCAGCTCCGCCAGGCCGCGCAGCTGCTCCGGGGTGATGCCGTCGGGGATCGGCACCGGCGCGGGCGTGCGCAGCGGCGGCTGCCAACCGGTCTCCGGCTCCCAGCGCCGGACCACCCGGGCCGGCGCGCCGGCCACCACGGCGTGGTCCGGCACCTCGCCCCGTACGACGGCGCCCGCGGCCACCACGACGTTGCGGCCCAGCCGCGCGCCCGGCAGGATCACCGAGCCCGTGCCCAGCCAGCAGCCCGGGCCGATCTCCACCGGCGCGCTGCGCGGCCACTGCCTGCCGACGGGCTGGTGCGGGTCGTCGTAGCTGTGGTTCGTGGAGGTGATGTACACCCCCGGGCCGCAGAAGGTGTCGTCGCCGATGCGGATCGGGGCGTCGGCGATGACGTGGCTGTCCCGGCCGATGACCACCCCGTTTCCGAGGACGAGCATCGGCTCCGCGCCGAGGTCGAGGTCCGGCATCATCCCGGCGGTGAGGGTGACCTGCTCGCCGATGATGCAGTGGTCGCCGAGCCGGATCCACGGTTCGCCGAAGATGGTGCCCTGCGGGAAGGCCAGCCGGGTGGCGGGCCCGATCGCGCCGAACCGCAGCCGCCCCGGGGTCTGCGCGGTGACCGCACCTGCCCGCTGCATCCAGCGCCAGCCGGCGTGGACCGCCCTGTTCGCCAGCCGGCGGCGCAGGGCCGTCAGAGATGAGAACGTGTTCTGGTTCTTCGGCACCCGGCCACGGTAGTCCGCGCGGAGCCGGACGTCCGGACCGCGATCCTGTGATCTTCACCCCATCGCGGGGCGGGCCGGGCACGTGCCCTACCGTGCCGGTAGCGCGGCATCCGGAAACAGAGGAAGAGATCATGACGCAGCACGCGACGCAGGGCCAGGCACTCATCGCGGGCGTGGGCGGCAGGCAGCCGTCCGTCGACCCGACCGCCTTCGCCGCTCCCACCTCCGTGGTCGTCGGCGAGGTCACCCTGGCCGCCGGGGCGAGCATCTGGTATTCGGCGGTGCTGCGCGCCGACTGCGGCCCGATCACGCTCGGCGCGGACAGCAACGTGCAGGACAACTGCACGATCCACGTGGACCCCGGGTTCCCGGTGTCGATCGGCGAGCGCGTCTCCATCGGCCACAACGCCGTCGTGCACGGCTGCACCGTCGAGGACGACTGCCTGATCGGCATGGGCGCCACCGTGCTGAACGGCGCGGTGATCGGCGCCGGCTCGCTGGTGGCCGCCCAGGCGCTGGTCCCGCAGGGCATGGTGGTCCCGCCCGGCTCGCTGGTCGCGGGCGTCCCGGCCAAGGTGCGGCGCGAGCTGTCCGAGGAGGAGCGCGAGCACATCCGGATCAACGCCCAGATGTACGTGGAACTGGCCAAGCAGCACCGCGCGTCCGTCACCCCCGAGGCCTAGGAGGCCGGCGCGTCCCGGAGGGCGGAGAGGACCGCCCCGTACTCCGGGGCGCGCGGGCCGGGGTCCGTCCCTGCGGTCCACTCGTGCCCCTCCGCCGCCTCGCGCAGCGTCCCCTCGGTGACGGCGGCGCCGCGCGCGATCAGTTGGTCCACCATGGCCGCGGCCCCGAAGCGGGCGGCCCAGTCGAGCGCGGTGCGGCCCCGCATCCCGCGGTCTTCGATGTCGGCGCCCCGCTCCAGCAGCAGGTCCACGAGCTCGGGATGCCCGTCCGGCGTGGCCGCCAGCACCAGCGGCACCCAGCGCATCCGCCCCGCGGGGCCGTTCGGGTCGGCGCCCGCGTCGAGGAGGGCCCGGGCCACGTCCACGTGGCCGCGCATCGCCGCCAGGGCCAGCGGCGTCGCCTCGTCGTAGGGGCCGGCGCCGCGCCGGGGGTCGGCGCCCGCGGCGAGGAGCAGCCGTACGACGTCCGCGTGGCCCGCGCACACCGCGAGGTCCAGCGCCCGCCTGCCGCCCGGGACCCGGGCGTCGGCCTCGGCTCCCCCGGCCAGCAGGCTTCGCACCAGGGCCGTGTCCCCGTTCTCGGCCGCCCGTCCCAGCCCGTTGGCGAGCGGGTTGTACTGCTCCGACCGGCCCTCCGCCGACCAGCCCCCCTCCGGCCGCTGCACCGTCAGTCGCCGACGGTGACCGGCGCCGCCTGCTGCGCGGGGACCGCGGCCCCGGCCGACGCGGCGGCGGCCGCCTTCTTCATCCGGCTGCGCACCACCAGCGTCACCGTGATGCCGAACAGTACGGCGAGCCCCAGCGCAAGCCAGGAGAACCGCTTCAGCCACGGCTCGGCGACGATGCCGACCGAGTAGATGACGGCCGTGGTGCCGCCCGCCCAGAGGATCCCGCCGAGGATGTTGGCGGTCAGGAACCGCCAGTACGGCATGTGCAGCACGCCGGCCAGCGGCCCTGCGAAGATCCGCAGCAGGGCCACGAACCGCCCGAAGAAGACGGCCCACATGCCCCACCGCTCGAAGGAGCGTTCGGCCAGCGCCACCTGGTCGGGCCCGAAGTGCTTGGGGAAGCGCCGGCCGAGCTTCTCCAGCAGCGGCTTGCCGCCCCTGCGCCCGATCGCGTAGCCGATCGAGTCGCCCACGATGGCCCCGGTGATCGCGCAGAGCGCCAGCACGACGGGGTCGATCTCCCCGTGCTGCGAGGCGAGGAGCGCCGAGCTGACCAGGATGATCTCGCCGGGCAGCGGGATGCCGAGGCTCTCCAGTCCGATGACCAGACCCACGAGGAGATAGATGCTGACCGCCGGAATCGTCTCCAGCCATCCCTGGATGTGCACCGGTACGTCCTCCCGAATCGTCGCCGGCGCGCCCCCTGTGACACGCCGGACGGGCAGCCTATCGGCTCCCCACCACCGCCTTTGACCTCAGCGGCAGTTCGCGCGAGGAACGGCCCGCGAACACCTCGCGGCGCCCGGAGCCCAGCACCCAGGCGTGCCGCGCCGGGTCCCACGACGACAGCGTCCGCGCGTCGATGTCGACGACGACCCGCTGCGACTCCCCCGGCGCGAGGGTCAGCCGCCGGTAGCCGGCCAGCGCGCGCACCGGCTGGTCGAGCTCGAGCGCCGCGGACGGGCCCACGTACACCTGCGCCACCTCGGTGCCCTTGCGGCGGCCGGTGTTGCGGACGGTGAACTCCACGCGCAGGCCGTCGGGTTCGCCCGGGGCGGCGCCCGGCCGGACGGTCAGTTTCTCGTAGTGCCATGTGGTGTAGGACAGCCCGTGCCCGAACGGGAACAGCGGGGCCACCCGCTGTGCGTCGTACCAGCGGTGGCCGACGTGGACGCCTTCGCCGTACTCCTGCCGGCCGCCCACTCCCGGATAGCGGAGCCGGTCCCCGGCCACGGGCGTCGCCCGCTCATCGGCCGGGAAGGTCTGGGTGAGCCGGCCGCCCGGGTCCACGTCCCCGAAGAGGACGTCCGCGGTGGCTCCCGCGCCCTCCTGGCCGGGGTAGTACATCTGGAGCACCGCGCCGGTCCGGGCGAGCCACGGCATGGTGGTGCTCGACGAGGTGTTGAGGACGACCGTGGTGCGCGGGTTGGCGGCGGCGACCGCCTCGATCAGCGCGGCCTGCCCGCCGGGCAGTGCCAGCGTGGTCCGGTCGCTGCCCTCGGTGGCGTCCTCGTAGGCGAACAGGACCACGCTGCGGGCCGCCTTCGCGGTCCGCACCGCCTCGGCGAGGTCCGCTGCCCGGGTGGCCCTCGTGGTGTGCCGCAACCGGAAGCGCTGGCCGCCGGTCCCGCCCCGGGCGGTCACGGCGAGCCGGTGGACGCCCGCCTTGAGCGGCAGCGTGCGGCGCCGGACGCTCATCCCGTCGGGCGCGGAGCCGAGCAGTCCGCCCGCGAAGACCTCGGCCGGGCCCTGCCGGACGGGGAACAGCTCCTCCCCGTCCAGGCGCACGGCCGGCCGCTGCCCGGTGTAGTGGACGAGCAGGGTCCACTCGTCGTCCGCCGCGAGCCGGAAGCCGCCCTCGTACGTCCAGTCCCGGCCGGCGTCCACGGCCCGGTCGTCCAGGGCGGCGGGCGGCGTCAGCAGGGCCGCCGGCAGGGCCCTGCCGTACAGGTCCTCGCCGAGGGCGTAGCGCACGGTCGAGCCGTTCCCGGCGCGCTGGCGGATGGCGGTGAGCGGGGCGGCCGCCCCGTCGGGGAGCACGTGGGCCCTGCCGGCGCCGCCGGTGGAGGGGACCTGTCCGGTCGGTCCGATCACCGCGATCGAGCGGGCCGCGGCCCCGGTCAGCGGCAGGGTGGCGCGCTCGTTGCGCAGCAGCACCGCCCCGGCGGTGGCCACCTTGCGGGCGGTCCGCGCCCCGGCGGCCGCGTCGCGCGCGGGCCGTGCCGCGGGCCGGGCCGCCAGCAGTCCGAAGCGGTCCATGGTGCTCAGGATCCGGCGTACGGCGAGGTCGAGGGCGCCCTCGGGGACGGAGCCGGCGCGCACCGCCTCGCGCAGCGGTCCGCCGAAGTGGGTGCCGCCGGGCATCTCCATGTCGAGTCCGGCGACGATGGCGGCGACGGTGCCGCGGGTGGCGTCCCAGTCTGACACGACCCAGCCCTCGAACCCCCAGCCGCCGCGCAGCACGTGGTCGAGCAGGGGTTCGCTCTCGCAGGCGTAGAGGCCGTTGACCTTGTTGCGGGCGCCCGTGACGGCGCCCGCGCCGGCGCCGACGGCCGCCTCGAAGCCCCGTAGCGCGGTCTCGTGCAGGGTCTGCTCGGAGGCCACGACGTCGACGGTGTCGCGGCCGTGCTCCTGGTCGCCCAGGGCGAAGTGCCCGACGGCGGCGATGAGCCCCTCGTCCTGGATCCCGCGGACCGTCCCGGCGACGAGGTCGGCGGTGAGCCGCGGATCCTCGGCGAAGGTCTCGAAGTTCCGGCCCGCGTACGGGGTGCGGATGAGGTGGGCCATGGGCGCCAGCAGGACGTCCTGGCCGAGTGCGCGGCCCTCGCGGCCGAGGACGCGGCCGTACTCGCGGGCCAGCTCCGGATCGAAGGCGGAGCCGAGCACGACGGGTGCGGGCAGCGCGGTGGCGGGCCGCGCGACCCGTACCCCGGCGGGCCCGTCGGCGAGGCGCAGGGCCGGGATGCCCAGCCGCGGGATCCCGGGGACGTATCCGGCCTGGCCGAGGGGGGCCGGGTCCCGGGCGCCGTGGAGCAGGGCGGTCTTCTCGTCGAGGGTGAGCCGCTCCAGCAGGGAGTCGATGCGGGCGGCGCTCGCGGGCTCGGGGGCCGGCGCGGGGGTGGCGCGCGTACGGAGTTCCGCTCCGGGCGGCACGGTGGCGACGCACCCGCCCGCGCCCAGGCCCACCACGGCGAGGAGCCGCATCGCGGAACGTCTGGACACGGCCTCGCTCATGGGCGCTCCCGGCGGCTGGGGCACCCCCGGACGGAGTCCCGGGGGAGGAGGGGAGCGCCCCGCGCCGGACCGCTCCCCCGCCCACTGTGCGCCGGGCCGCCCGGGGCTCCGGGCGGGACGCGCCACCGCGCCGCCCGGTTTCAGCCCTGCGGCGGCTGCTGCGCGGTGTCGGCTTCCCGCTCGGGTTCGTCCCGCAGCTGGACGCGGGCCTCGGTGCGGTGGCCGCGCGCGATGTAGTCGCGTACGACGGCCTCGACCGCGTCCTGCGGCGATCCGACCCCGGCGAGCACCATCACCTCCACCACGAGCTCGGCGTCGAGGCTGATGTTGACCTTGGCCACGGGTACCCCCTCCATCGTCGTGCGGGGGACTCTAGCGCCGGCGCGGACTCACGCGTTGGGGCGCAGGGTCCAGACGACGGTCATCTCGCCGGTGACGGCCTCGTCCTCGCGCTGGATGGCTATGGTGACGGGGAACTCGGGGCGGCCGCCCGCGTCGAGTTCGGCGACGACATCGGCGACCGGGCGGCCGAGGGTGGCGGTGGCGGTCACGACGCCCTTGGCCAGCTT
Organism: Streptomyces sp. IBSNAI002; assembly: GCF_052244475.1. Taxonomy (NCBI): domain Bacteria; kingdom Bacillati; phylum Actinomycetota; class Actinomycetes; order Kitasatosporales; family Streptomycetaceae; genus Streptomyces; species Streptomyces sp. IBSNAI002. Next base: position 1,438,299 of record NZ_JBQPXG010000002.1, read on the forward strand.
CTTGTAGCCGATCTCGGCCTTGACCGCGAGGGGCACGGCGCGGGAGAGCTGGTCGCCGAATGCGGCCAGGACGATCGCGCCGCTCGCGGACTCGGCGAGGGTGAACATGGCGCCGGCGTGCGGGCCGCCCACGTGGTTGTGAAAGTCGGGCTGGTCCGGCAGGCGGACGACCGCGCGCTCGGGGGTGGTCTCCAGGAACTGGAGGTTCAGGGTCTTGGCCATCGGCACCGTCGCGGCGAGCAGTTCGCCCACGTTCATCTGGTCTGCGCTCATGGAACGCGATGTTACCCACCAGTAGATGCCTTGGCCAGGGCCGGGACGGGGGCGGGCGTGGCTCGTGGGTCCCGCTCCCACTATCGTTACCGGCCATGTGGCCAGGACAGCAGCAGCCGCCCGGGGGCGATCAGAACCCCCAGGACGCGCAGACGAACCCCTACCAGCAGCAGTCGGGACAGCCGAACCCGTACCAGCAGCAGCCCGGTTACGGATACCCGCAGCAGCCCGGGTACCAGCAGCCCCCGACCGTTCCCGGCCAGCAGTGGGGACAGCCCCAGCTGCCCCAGCAACCTCAGCAGCCCCAGCGGCCGCCGGGTGGCGGCGGGAGCCCCTTCCAGACGAAGACCGTCGCCATCGTCGCCGCGTCCGCGGTGATCGTGGCGGCCGCCGCGACCGGCGCCTTCGTCCTGACCCGGGACGACGGCAAGACCAACGAGGCCGACGACAAGCCGTCCGCCTCCGCCTCGGCGGACGCCGCCCCGGCACCGGCCGCCAGCGTCCCGAACCCGCGGGCCGAGGGCGATGCGAAGCCGACGGTCGCGGGGTGGAAGGTGGTCGTCAACCCCAAGCACGGCACCGCCTTCGACGTGCCGCCGGAGTGGAACGTGCTGAGCTCCGGCACGGCCATCGGCTTCGAGGACGAGGCGAAGAACGACGGGTCCGCCGTCGTGATGATGTCGGCCCCCGCCTACCTCAAGGAGGACTGGTGCAAGGTCGACTCCGACAAGAACGGCAGTGAGGAGACAACCTCGCTGGCCGGCACCGGCACCAAGGGCGGCCAGGGCGCCAAGGACACCGCCGAGGCCGTGCGCAACGAGGCCGGGAACTGGGCGTTCGCCGGATACGCGCAGAAGGCGCCGCAGGGCACCACCAAGGTCTCCGAGCCGAAGGAATACACGACCGCTTCGGGCCTCAAGGGCCACATGGCGACCGCGAGCGTGACCGGCCAGCCGAAGGCCAACAAGTGCTCGTCCGACGGCAAGTCCATCGCGTTCAGCTTCAAGAACGCCAAGGGTGACTTCGCCAGCTGGATCCTCTACAGCGCCGCCGGAGTCCCGGACGAGGTCAGCAAGGAGACGATGGAGAAGATCCTGAGCACGGTCCGCCTGTCCGGCGGCTGATCGCCCTCTCCTCCCCGGGGGACGCCCTCCCCGCTCCCCCCGGGCCGGTAATCCGTTTGGATTCCCGGGCCCGGGGCGGGGATAGTCCGGGGGTGAGTTCTCCCCCCGCCGCACCGTCCCGCACGCCCGCACCCCGCCGTCGGCCCGCCTGGGCCGGCCGCAACTACACCCTGCTGACGGGTGCCGCGGTCGTGACGAACCTCGGCAGCCACGGAGCGCTCATCGCCGCCGCCTTCGCGGTGATGGAGGCCGGCGGATCGGGCTCCGACGTCGGCCTGGTCGCCGCCGCCCGCACGCTGCCGCTCGTCCTGTTCCTGCTCATCGGCGGCGCGCTCGCCGACCGGCTGCCGCGCCACCACGTGATGGTCGCGGCCAACGCCCTGAACTGCCTCTCCCAGGCCGCGTTCGCCCTACTCGTCCTCACCGGTGACCCCCAGCTGTGGCAGATGATGCTGCTGACCGCGCTGTGCGGCACCGGTACGGCCTTCTTCAACCCGGCGGCCGAGGGCATGCTCCTGTCCACCGTCTCCGGCGAGCACGCCAACCGCGCCTTCGCGCTCTTCCGCATGGCGATGAACGGCGCGGGCATCGGCGGCGCGGCCCTCGGCGGGGCGATGATCGCGGCGATCGGTCCGGGCTGGGTGCTGGCCGTGGACGCGGCCGCCTTCGCGGTCGCGGCAGCCCTGCGGGCCTTCCTCGACGTCGGCCACGTCCCCGACCGGGCGCCCGGCGGCGGCCTGCTGGCCGACCTGCGCGAGGGCTGGGTGGAGTTCAAGACCCGCCCCTGGCTGTGGAGCATCGTGCTCCAGTTCTCCGTCGTGGTCGCCGTCGTCGGCGCCGCGGAGGCGGTCTACGGTCCGCTCGTGGCCCGGGACCAGCTGGGCGGGCCGGCGCCCTGGGGACTGGCCCTGGGCTTCTTCGGCGCGGGCACCATCGTGGGCGCCGTCCTGATGATGGTCTGGAAACCGCGCCGGCTGCTGCTGGTCGGGACGCTGTGCGTGTTCCCGCTGGCGCTGCCGTCGGCGGGCCTCGCCGTGCCGCTCCCCGTATGGGGCCTGTGCCTGGTGATGCTGGTCAGCGGCCTGGCCATCGAGGTCTTCGGCGTGAACTGGATGACGACGATGCACCAGGAGATCCCGGAGGACAAGTTCTCCCGGGTCTCCGCCTACGACTGGTTCGGCTCGGTGTCGATGCTGCCGCTGGCCACCGCCCTCGCCGGCCCGGCCGAGTCCGCCTTCGGCCGCACCGAGGCCCTGTGGGGCTGCGCGGCCCTGGTGGTCCTGGCCACCGCCCTGGTCCTGCTGATCCCGGACGTCCGCCACATGACCCGCCGGGAACCCAAGCACCACGGCTCCCTCCCGCCCACCCCGGGCCCGACCCCGGCCGCCGCGGTCCCGGACTCCGCCGCACCCAGCCCCGCCGTCGCTCCCTAGTGCCGTGACCGGAAGGGTTCACCGGCTCACCCCAGGCTGAACGCGCCCTCCGGCGGAGCCGGGGACGGTACCGCGTCGGCGTCGGCGACCGGCAGGGCCCCCCGCATGAACCGCGCCAGCCGATCCCCGTGCTCCACCCGGGCGGGAAACGCGTCCGCCGCACACCGCCGGGCCAGCGAGGCCACTTCGAGGGGGGCGTCGGACGCCAGCAGCACGGCGTTCCCGAACCGCCGCCCCCGCAGCACCGCCGGCTCCGCGATCAGCGCGAGCTCCGCGAACGCGGCGCCGAAATTGGCCAGCTGCGCCCGCAGGAATCCGAACGGCGCCCCGTCGGCCAGGTTCGCCGCGTACACCCCGCCGGGCCTCAGCACCCGCGCCGCCTCCCGCGCGTACTCCACCGACGTCAGCTGGGCCGGCACCCGCGAACCGCCGAACACGTCGGCGACGATCACGTCCGTGCTCCCGGCGGGCGCCGCGGCCAGCCAGGTCCGGGCGTCGGCGGCGTGCACGGTGACACCCGACTCCTCCGCCAGCGGCAGGTGCCCCGCGACCAGCTCGACCAGACCCGTGTCGAACTCCACCACCGTCTGCCGGGAGCCCGCCCGCGTCGCCGCGGCGTAGCGGGGCAGGGTCAGGGCGCCGCCGCCCAGGTGCAGCAGGTCCAGCGCGAGCCCCGGCCCGGCCGCGCAGTCCAGGACGTGTGCGAGGCGGCGTACGTACTCGAACTCCAGGTGCTCCGGGTCGTCCAGGTCCACGTACGACTGCGGCGCCCCGTCGACGGTCAGCAGCCAGGCCCGCTCCCGGTCCACGTCCGGCATCAGCTTGGCGGTGCCCTGGTCCACGTCCCGGATCACCGGGATCTGTTCGTCGCTCACCGCACCATTGTCAGGCCGACCAGACGGCGGCCGCCCCGGCCGCGTGCTCGGCGGCCTGCGCCAGCCCGGCCCGTGCGGCAGGGTCGCGCCGGGCCGGGTCCAGGACGTTGCGCCCGAAGGCCTTGCGGGCCGCGGGCGACGGGGTGATCAGCAGCACCCGGGCGCCGGCCGCGCGCAGCTCCGCGGCCTGCGCGGCGGGTGAGGGGACGAGCCCCGAGCCGAGCGAGATCGGGGCGATGACGACCACGCGCGCGTAGCCGGCCGCGAGGTCGGCGTTGGTGGCCGAGCGGATTCCGCCGTCGATGAAGCGGCGTTCGCCGACCGTCACCGGGGGCCACACCCCGGGCACGGCGCAGCTCGCCGCGACCGCGTCGACCAGTCCGCCGCCGCTCTCCCGGTCGAAGGCCTTGAGCTCACCGCTCAGCGCGTCGACCGCGGTGACGACGAGGCGCCGGTCGGGCCACTCGTGCGAGACCAGCCGGGCCGCCAGCACCTTGCGGCGCTCCGCCTCGGGGCCGGTGTCCGCGGCCAGGGCCATGGCGCCCACCCGCCGGCGGTAGGCGGTCGCGTCGCTGCGGGAGCGCGCCATCGCCAGCGCGTAGCGGGCGATGACGCCCGCCCCCAGCTTCGCCGCGCTCTCCCCGGAGGCATCGCCGAGCTGGCGCTCGTACAGCTCCTGCGGGGTGAGACCGGAGCCGATCTGGGCGCCGACCACCGATCCCGCCGAGGTGCCGACCACGAGGTCGGCGGTGGTGAGGTCCACGCCCGCGCGGGCGAGCCCGTAGAGCATGCCGCACTCCCAGCCGATGCCGGTCAGTCCCCCGCCGCCGAGCACCAGTGCCGTGTCGCCGCCCATGTCCGCCCACCCCTCCGCCGACGCCTGTGGTGACGGCAGTCTCGCGCAAGCGGACTGCCGCCACCACGGCGGGGTCGGGACCGGCCGGGACCGCAGATCAGCGGATCAGCGGAGATCAGCCGAGCACGGCCGTCACCGTCCCTGCGCCGACGGTCCGCCCGCCCTCGCGGATCGCGAAGCCGAGCCCCGACTCCAGCGGGACGTCCCGCCCGAGCTCGACGGTCATGGTGACCGTCTCCCCCGGCCTGGCCGTGCCCGCCTCTCCCAGGTCCACGTCCCCGACCACGTCGGCGGTGCGGACGTAGAACTGCGGCCGGTAGCCGGTGGCGACCGGGGTGCCGCGCCCGCCCTCGCGTGCGGACAGCAGGTACACCTGCGCGGTGAAGCGCCGCCGGGGCGCCACGCTGCCCGGCGCCGCCACCACGTCGCCCCGGCGCACCTGGTCGCGTTGCACCCCGCGCAGCAGCAGGGCGACGTTGTCGCCCGCCTCCGCGGACTCCATCGGCTTGCCGAAGGTCTCCAGCCCGGTGACCACCACGGGGTCACCGGCGCCGTCCCCGCCGAGCAGGCTGACGCGGTCGCCGAGGCGGATGGTGCCGCGCTCGACGGCGCCGGTCACGACGGTGCCGCGGCCGGTGATGGTGAGCACGTTCTCCACCGGCAGCAGGAACGGCGCGTCCGTGTACCGCTGGGGCGTCGGCACGTACGTGTCCACCGCGTCCAGCAGCGCCTGGATCGCCCCGGTCCACCGCGGGTCGCCCTCGAGCGCCCGGAGTCCGGAGACCCGTACGACCGGCGCGCCGTCGCCGCCGTAGCCGTGCGAGCTGAGCAGCTCGCGGACCTCCAGCTCGACCAGGTCGGTCAGCTCGGGGTCCCCGGCGTCGGCCTTGTTCAGCGCCACCACGATGTGGTCGACGCCGACCTGCCGGGCGAGGAGCACGTGCTCGGCGGTCTGGGGCATGACCCCGTCGAGCGCGGAGACGACGAGGATCGCCCCGTCGAGCTGCGCCGCGCCGGTGACCATGTTCTTGATGTAGTCGGCGTGGCCCGGCATGTCCACGTGGGCGTAGTGGCGGGTGTCCGTCTCGTACTCGACGTGCGTGAGGTTGATGGTGATCCCGCGCCGGGCCTCCTCGGGGGCCCGGTCGATGCGGTCGAACGGCACGAAGGAGGCGCCCCCGCGCTCGGCGAGGACCTTGGTGATGGCGGCGGTGAGGGTGGTCTTGCCGTGGTCGACGTGACCCATGGTGCCGATGTTGAGGTGCGGCTTGGTCCGCACGAAGGCCGTCTTGGCCATGACGTCTTCCCGTATCTTCGAAGCCGGAACGGGACCCCTGGATCGAGCCGACCCTCCCCCTGTGGGGTCCGCCGGACGATCCGGGAAGGGTCAGCTTCGTGCGCCGTCGAATGCGGCGAAGGGGAATGCCTCTGCGAACGCCCCTGCGGGCACGGCAGCCTTCGGCGCGTCCGCGACTGCGGACGGTGCGACGGGGAAGGCGTACCGGGACATGCCCCTGATCCTGCCGGACGGGGCCCGGCCCGTCGAATGAATTACCGCCCGGGTGGAGGCGCGCGAACGTCCGCGCGCTCAGAGGTTCTTGAGCGCCTCGCGCACGGACAGCGGGGACAGCGAGCCCCGTTCGGCCTCGACGAACGACCGCACCGCGTCCGGGTCCGTCTTCGCGTACTCCCGCAGGCACCAGCCGATGGCCTTGCGGATGAAGAAGTCCGGGTGGCCCGCCTGCGCCCGGCAGTAGCCGAAGAGCCGGCCGGTGTCGGTGGCGGACTTGTAGCGGAGCTGGTGGAGCAGGGCGGTGCGGGCGAGCCAGAGGTCCTCGTCGCCGATCCACTCGTCCATCACGGCCGCCCGCGCCGGGTCGGCGGCCACCAGCGGGCCCACCGTGTGCGCGGCCAGCAGGTCGACCGTGTCCCACCACGGGACGGTGGTGACCAGGTGCCGGGCCACCGGCAGCAGTCCGGAGGAGCAGCGGGAGACGTACCGGCGCAGGTAGTCCACCGCGAAGTAGTGGTACTCACGCTCCGGGAGCTGCCAGCAGCGCAGCGCGAGCGCCGCGCAGTCCGCCTCGGACGGCCGGGGCGTGTCCTTGGTCACTGCCTTCGACAGCTCGCGGCGCAGCGGGGTGGGGATGCCGAGGAAGGGCGCGGCGTCCTTCATGTAGGCGGTCATGGCCCGTGCCCGGCCGGAGTCGGCGGCCGCCGCGTACGTCCCGGTCAGCCGCTCCAGGAGGGTGTCCGCGAGGGCGCTCGGCGGCACGCTGGGAGGTCGCCGGTCGTTCGACAGCATGAGGCCCAGATTACGGCGCACCGCCGCATACCTGGGCTAGTCTCCCGGGATGTCCCTCCTCCTCGCGCCGTGGACCCGGCTGTCGCTGCTCGTCGTGCTGCTGCTGGCGGCGGGCGCGTGCGTGCTGCTGTACGAGCCGCAGCGCGTGCTGTCGGAGGGCTGGCCCCCGGGCCTGCCGGTGGGCACGGCGGTGGTGCTGTTCGCCGCCGGGTACGGGGTGTGCGCGGCGGCCTTCGTGCCCCGCCCCCTGCTCAACCTGGCCGCGGGAGCCGTCTTCGGCACCCAGTTCGGCCTCGTCGCCGCGGTCGGCGGCACCGTGCTCGGTGCCGGCATCGCCTTCGGCCTGGGCCGTGTCATGGGCCAGCAGGCGCTGCGCCCGTACCTGCGCGGACGCTGGCTCCAGGCGGCCGACGGCCAGCTCAGCCGGCACGGGTTCCGTTCGATGCTCGCCGTGCGGCTCTTCCCCGGGGTGCCCTTCGTCGTGGCCAACTACTGCGCGGCGGTGTCGCGCTGCGGATGGCTGCCGTTCCTGGGCGCCACGGCGCTGGGGGTCGTCCCGAACACCACCGCGTACGTGGTCGCGGGGGCCAGTGCCTCCTCCCCCGGGTCGCCCGCCTTCCTCGTCTCGTTCGGCTTCATCGTGGTCTCCGTCGTGGGCGCCGGAGCGGTCGCGTGGCGCAAGCGGCACCGTCTGGCACCGGCCAAGATCCCCGCGGCGGCGTGCGCACTGGCGCCCCAGCACCCCCCTGTGGTCACCGGCGCCTCGCACGGGCCCTAGCATCGGACCCGAACTGCCCGACGATCACAAGGACGAGCGCACCCCGACATGAGCTGGTTCGAATCCCTAATCCTCGGTCTCGTCCAGGGGCTTACGGAGTTCCTCCCGATCTCCTCCAGCGCGCACCTGCGGCTGACCGCGGCTTTCGCCGGCTGGCACGATCCGGGAGCGGCCTTCACCGCCATCACGCAGATCGGCACCGAAGCCGCCGTACTGATCTACTTCCGCAAGGACATCGCGCGGATCGTCTCCACCTGGACCCGCTCGCTGTACACGAAGTCGCTGCGGTCCGAGCAGGACGCCAAGATGGGCTGGCTGGTCATCGTCGGCTCGATTCCGATCGGCGTCCTCGGCATCACGCTGAAGGACCACATCGAGGGTCCGTTCCGCGACCTGCGCCTGATCGCCACCACGCTGATCGTGATGGGCATCGTGCTGGGCATCGCCGACCGGCTGGCGGCCCGGGACGAGGAGGGCGGCCGGCACCGCGCCATCCGCGAGCGCAAGACGCTGAGCGAACTGGGCGTGAAGGACGGCCTGGTCTTCGGCCTGTGCCAGGCCATGGCACTGATCCCGGGCGTCTCCCGCTCCGGTGCGACGATCTCCGGCGGTCTGCTGCTGGGCTTCACGCGTGAGGCCGCGGCCCGTTACTCCTTCCTCCTGGCGATCCCGGCCGTGCTGGCCTCGGGGGCGTTCGAGTTGAAGGACGTGGCGGAGAACCCGGGCCACATCTCCTGGGGTCCGACGATCTTCGCGACGGTCATCGCGTTCTTCGTCGGCTACGCGGTCATCGCATGGTTCATGAAGTTCATTTCCACCAAGAGCTTCATGCCCTTCGTGATCTACCGGATCCTGCTGGGCATCGTCCTGTTCGTGCTGGTCGGCACGGACGTACTGAGCCCGCACGCCGGCGAGTCCGGCCAGTAGAGGGACCACGCTCACCGCTTCACATGAACCGGAGGCCGCCCGGGAACGTTCCCGGGCGGCCTCCGCGTCGTTGTGCCAGGAGAGACCTGAAGGCGAAAAGCAGGGGGTGTCCCATGCGTCGAGTGGTTCTGGAACGTTTTCCGGCCGGAAGCCCGCGGGGAAGCTGGCCCGCCGAGGAGTACGCGGCCCAGCGGATGCGCGAGGGCGTGCCGGCCGAGGTGGTGATGGATCTGGACAGCGACGCGTTCCTGGTCGTGGTCCGGCAGCGGGAGGTGCATTCCGGACACTGAGGGGCCCGCGGGAAGATCCGGTCCGCGCACGCCCCTTGGCCTCGTGCCTCCGCAGCCCCACACTTGCCCGATGACGCAGCGTGTGGACCTCGCCACGGTCATGGACCGGCTGGCGATCGACGAGGTGGTCTCGGGGTACGCGGTGGCCGTCGACGACGGTGACTGGGCGGCCTACCGCGCCCTGTTCACCTCGTCCGGGCGGGCCGACTACAGCTCGGCGGGCGGGATCGAGGGACCGGCCGGGGAAGTCGCCGACTGGCTCGCGCAGACCATGAAGCTCTTCCCTGTACGTCAGCATCTGATCGTCAACCGGCTGACGCGGCTGGAGGTCCTGGACGGCTCCCCGGGCGACCGTGCCGAGGTGCGGGCGGACTTCGTCAATCCGATGCGGCTCGCGGGGGAGGAGTTCGACGGCACGCTCACCGCGCCCAACTTCGTCGCCGCCGGGCGCTACACCTTCGCGCTGGCGCGCACGTACGACGGCTGGCGGCTCACCGGCGTCACCGTGCACGAGAAGTGGCGGCACCTCTCCGCCTGAGCCCGGCCGGGCGCGGTCGTCCGGCACTGCGCGGTCGTCCCGTACTGCCCACACTGGAAGCGGAGGCGCGCCATGGTCCCGATCCGGTCAGGGTGGTCCCCGCGATGGCGTGCGCCGGCCGCCGCCGCCGCGGGGGCCCTGCCCGCGCTCGCCTTCCCCGCGCCCGCGCTGTGGTGGTTCGCGTACGTGGCCCTCGTGCCCTGGATGCTGCTGCTGAGGTCGGCCCCCACCGGGCGGCGGGCCGTGCTGGAGGGCTGGCTGGGCGGGGCGGCCTTCATCGTGGCCGTCCACCACTGGCTGCTCCCGAGCCTGCACGTGTTCCTGGTGCCGGTGGCCGCGCTGCTGGGCCTGCTCTGGATCCCCTGGGCCGTGCTGGTGCGGGAGCTGCTGGGCGGGATCCCGGCGCCGGGCCGGGCCGCGGCCGGGCTCGTCCTCGTACCGGCGGGGTGGCTGCTGTCGGAGCTGGCCCGGTCCTGGCAGGGGCTGGGCGGGCCGTGGGGGCTGCTCGGGGCCAGCCAGTGGCAGGTGCCGCCCGCGCTGCGCCTGGCCTCCGTGGGCGGGGTGTGGCTGGTGAGCCTCCTGGTGGTGGCGGTGAACAGCGCGCTGGTGCTGCTGATCGCCGTGCCCCGGGCCCGGATCCCGGCGGTGGCCGGGGTGGCGGGGTGTGCGGTGCTGACGGGGATGGTGTGGCTGTGGGTGCCGGGTCCCGAGGCCTCGGGGCGGCTGCGGGTGGCCGTCGTACAGCCGGGCCTGATGCCGGACGGCCCGGACAGTGCCGAGCGGCGGTTCGCCGCCGGTGAGCGGCTCACCCTGGACCTGTCGGGGCAGCAGGTCGATCTGGTGGTGTGGGGCGAGAGCAGCGTCGGCGCGGACCTCGCGGCCCGCCCGGACCTGGCCGGACGGCTGGCTTCGCTGTCCGCGCGGGTCGGGGCCCCGCTGCTGGTCAACGTGGACGCGCGCGCGGCCGACGGCCCCGGGATCCGCAAGAGCGCGGTGCTCGTGGGCCCGCGGGGACCGACCGGTGACCGCTACGACAAGATGCGGCTGGTCCCCTTCGGAGAGTACGTACCGGCCCGGGCCCTGCTCGGCTGGGCCACCTCGGTCGGCAAGGCGGCCGGCGAGGACCGGGTGCCGGGCGACACCCCGGTGGTGATGGACCTGCCGGCCCGGCCGGACGGCCTGCCGGGGGTCCGCCTCGGCCCGCTGGTCTGCTTCGAGTCGGCCTTTCCCGACATGAGCCGCCACCTGGTCCGCTCGGGGGCCGCGCTTCTCGTCGCCCAGTCGGCGACCTCCAGCTTCCAGGACAGCTGGGCCCCGGCCCAGCACGCGTCGCTGGCCGCGCTGCGGGCGGCCGAGACCGGCCGCCCGGTGGTGCACGCCACCCTGACGGGCGTCAGCGCGGTGCACGGCCCCTCCGGGGAGCGGATCGGCCCGGCGCTGCCCGTCTCCGCGAGCACGGCGCGGGTGTACGAGGTCCCGCTCGCCGTCGGCACGACCGCCTACGTCCGCTACGGGGACTGGGCGGTGGCCGCGGCCCTCGCCGCGCTGGCGGCCTACTGCGCCGCGGCAGGGCTCCGGTCGCTCAGGAGGCCTGCCCCAGAACCGAGCCCACCACCCGCTCGCACAGCTCGTGGGTGAGCAGCGCGTCGCGCGCGCTGAGCGTCTTGCCCGTCTCCACGGCCTCCAGGAAGGCGTCCACCACCTGCTCGATGCCGCGCTGGCGGGCGACCGGCACCCAGTCCCCGCGCCGCCGCACGGTCGGCTGGCCCTTGTGGTCGATGACCTCGGCGAGGTTGACGACCTGCCGCTTGGTGTCCTGCCCGGAGACCTCGAGGATCTCCTCGGTGGAACCGGACTGCCGGTTCATGATGCCGAGCGCGGTGAAGCCTTCTCCAGACATCTGGAGCACCACCTGGTGCATGAGCCCCTCGCGCACCACGGCCCGGACGTCGATGTGGTCGGCTTCGCCCGGCAGCAGGAAGCGCAGGGTGTCCACGACGTGGATGAAGTCGTCCAGCACGAGCGTGCGGGGGTCCTCGGGCAGCCCGACGCGGTTCTTCTGCATGACGATCAGGTCGCGCGGGTGGTCCGCGCACTGCGTGTAGCCGGGCGCGTGGCGGCGGTTGAAGCCGACGGCCAGGGAAACCCCGCGCTCCTCGGCCAGTTCCACCAGGCGCGCCGAGTCCGCGAGCTCGTAGGCGAGCGGCTTGTCCACGTACGTCGGGACGCCGGCCTCCAGCAGCCGCGTGACGATCTCGGGGTGCGAGGCGGTCGGGGCGTGGACGAACGCCGCGTCGAGCCCTTCGGCGAGCAGCGAGTCGAGGTCCGCGTGCAGCCGTCCGGCCGGGAGGTGGTGGATCGCGCCCACCCGCTCCAGTGTGGCCGGGGTACGGGTCTGCAGGTGCAGCTCGATCTCCGGGCGGGTGGTGAGGACGGGCAGGTACGCCTTCTGCGCGATGTCGCCGAGTCCGATGCAGCCGACCTTCACCGGGAGCCTCCTGGTTCGTTCCTTGTGGGACGCTCGCAGCTTAATCCCTGGTGGCGGGGGCCTCGTTCGCTGAGGATGGCCGTCATGACGACCACGAGCACCGGATCACACCGCGACGAGCCCTCCACCACCGCCGGCGAACGCGACATGCTGGACGGCTGGCTCGACTACCACCGCGCCACCCTCGTCTGGAAGTGCGAGGGGCTCGCCGACGAGCAGCTGCGCCGCACGCCGCTCGCGCCGTCCGAGCTGAGCCTGCTGGGCCTCGTACGGCACATGGCCGAGGTCGAGCGGTACTGGTTCCGGGAGATCCTGCTCGGCGAGGACCTGCCGGAGCTGTACTCCACGAGCGAGGACGTGGACGGCGACTTCCACTTCGGCGAGGAGGCCACCTGGGCCGAGGCCGAGCGGGTGTGGCAGACCGAGGTCGAGCTGGCGCGGCAGGCGGCCGCGGGCCGTTCGCTGGACCTGGTGTCGGAGGCCGGGAGCCATCACCGCGGCGAGGTGTTCAGCCTGCGGTGGGTCTACACCCACATGATCGAGGAGTACGCGCGGCACAATGGCCACGCGGACCTGCTGCGCGAGCGGATCGACGGCGCAACCGGCGACTAGTCGTCACCCGTGCGGGGTGAATATGGGCTCCGGGTTTTCACAACGCGGTCTTCACGGAGCAGAGTTGCGCGGGTGCATCCAACCCGAACCACGACAAAGCTGCTGCTCGGAGTCGCCTGTGCCGTCTCGGCCGTCTCCGGATGCGTGAACGTGAGCCCCGGCGCCGCCCCCGTGCGGCCGGCCGGGGCCCCTGCCGCGGGGCTGCCGCCGCACCACGATCCGCGCGGCGGGCCGGCGCCCGCCCCCGTGGTGGTCCAGGCTCCCGCGCTGGAGGCGCTGAAGACGGTCCCGGAGCAGCCGGCGCGGCCCGCGGCCCCCTCCCCCGCCCGCCGGTCCGCCGAGCGCGCCCTCCAGGATGCCTCCGGCGGCCCCGTGCATGCGCCGCCGCCGGTCCCGGACATCCCGGAGCCCCGCCGGCCCGCCGAAGCGGCTTCGGGCCGTGAGGACGGCGACCGGCCCCGTCGGCCCCGGCCCGACGCCGGGCGGGAGCGGGAGCTGGTGAAGGAGCTGCCGGTACGGCCCGCCGACGTGTGCGCGCTGGGCCGCCGGCACGGGCGGTGGCAGCCCGACAGCCCGGAGGCCCGCATCTGCGCGGGCGTCCAGGGGGACTGACCCGCGGGGGCCTGCCTCAGGGGGACTGTTCCGGGAACGGCCGGGGCCCGGTCCCCGGGTCCTCGGCGAGCCGCCGCTCCAGCCGGGCGATGGCGGCCCGTACGCCGTTGCCGTACCCGTCGTCGGACAGTGCCCCGGTGGCGGCGCGGGCCCGCGCCAGGTGGATCCGGGCCGCTTCCGGCCGCTGGAGCTTCACGTAGTCGGCGGCCAGGCTGAGGTGCAGGGACGGGTAGAACACCCGCATCGCCGGATGCTGGTCCGGGGAGGCGGGCGGCGCGTCCCGCAGCGCCTCGGCGGCGGTCAGGGCCCGCAGGTCCCAGGCCAGCTCGTCGCCGGGGTCGTCCTGGGCGTCGGCCATGTAGTGGGCGAGCGTGCACCGGTGGAGGCAGTCGCCCTCCTCGCCGATCTCGGACCAGATCGCGCCGAGCCGGTTGCGGGCCTCCTCGCGGTCCCCGGCGTGCAGCAGGATGACCGCCTGGCCGATCCTGGTCATGACGGCGTCCTCCGACGCCTCCTGCTGCTCCGTCACCGCGGCCTCCGGCTCGTCCTGCCAGACCTGCGCAGGTCTGGTCGTCAAGAAGCTAGCCGGAGGCACCGGCAATGGCGCCGAGGCGCGGTGGGCGGTCAGCCCAGGTCCGGGATCCGCCAGTCGATCGGCTCATGGCCCTGCGCGGCGATGGCCTCGTCGATCTGGGTGAAGGGCCGGGAGCCGAAGAACTTCTTGGCCGAGAGCGGCGAGGGGTGGGCGCCCTTGACGATCACGTGCCGCTCCTCGTCGATGAGCGGGATCTTCTTCTGGGCGTAGGCGCCCCAGAGCACGAACACGGCCGGATCGGGGCGCTCGGACACCGCACGGATCACCGCGTCGGTGAACTTCTCCCAGCCCTTGCCCTTGTGCGAGTTGGGCTCGGCCTCGCGGACGGTGAGCACCGCGTTGAGCAGGAGGACGCCCTGGCGGGCCCACGGCATCAGGTACCCGTTGTCCGGGACCGGGAGGCCGAGCTCCTCCTTCATCTCCTTGTAGATGTTGCGCAGCGAAGGCGGGGTCTTGACCCCCGGCTGCACGGAGAAGCACAGCCCGTGCCCCTGGCCGGCGCCGTGGTACGGGTCCTGGCCGAGGACCAGCACCTTGACCTGGTCGAAGGGGGTGGCCTCCAGGGCGGCGAAGACCTGGTCGCGGGGCGGGTAGACCGGCCCGTTCGCCCGCTCCTTCTCGACGAACTCGGTGAGTTCCCTGAAGTAGGGCTGGTCCAGCTCCCCGCCGAGGACGGGGAGCCAGGACTCGGGCAGCATCTGGGTCACGGCGACAACCTCCGGTACAAGTTCGTGCAACTGCTCCAGAACCTACCGGGGACCACTGACAACGCGTCGGCCGCCCGCGTCGGCCGCCCGCACCGCCACCGCTACCAGCTGGTCTTGCGGTAGAACTCCCACATCTGCATCGCGGTCTGCGGGTCCAGCGCCCGCTCGGCGCCCGCGATGTCGTCCCGCGCGGCCACGTACAGCTTGCCCTGCCACAGGGGCAGCAGCCGGACGTCCTCGGCGAAGATCTGCTGGGCCCGCTCGAACTCGTGGACACCGGCCGACCGGTCGCCCTCGCGCCGGGTCTTGGGCAGCAGGTCGGTCAGGATCTCGTTCGGCTCGTACGGGGTGCCGACCGCGTTCTCCTTGCCGATGAACGGTGCGATGAAGTTGTCGGGGTCCGGGAAGTCGGGGAACCAGCCTCGGCCAAAGACCGGGTACTCCTGGTTCTTGTAGCCCTCCTGGAAGGCCTTCCAGGGCTGGCTGCGCAGATTGATCTTGAAGAGGTTGCTCTCGTCCAGCTGGCGCTTGATCTCGGTGAACTCCTCGGCGGTGGAGGAGCCGTACCGGTCGGTGGTGTACCAGAAGGTCAGCTCGACCGGCTGGTTGATCCCGGCCGCCTTGAGGATCTTCCTGGCCTCGTCGACGTCCGCGTGCCCGTACTTGTCGTAGAAGGGCGTCTTGTGGCCGACTACGCCCTTGGGAACCATCGAGTACAGCGGCTCGGCGGTGCCCTGGTAGACCTTGGAGACGAGCGCGCCGCGGTCGATGACCTGGGCGATGGCCTGGCGGACCGCGGGCTTGGCCACGGCCGGGTCCTTGGGGTTGAACACCAGGTAGCGGATCTCGGCTCCGACGTTCGCGACGACCTGAACGCCCTTCGCGGCGCCGTCGGAGCCCTGGAGCGCGGTGATCTCGGAGGCCGCGAGGCCTCGGTAGATCGCGTCGATCCCCTTGGACTTCAGGTCGGAGACCATCTTCGCCGAGTCCGTGTAGTAGCGGATGGTCACGGCGTTGTTCTGGCGCTTGGCGAAGCCGGTGTAGCTGCCGTTGCGGCCGAGGACGGCCTCGCTGCCCTCCTTGTAGGAGTCGAGCACGTACGGGCCGGATCCGGTGACCTTGCCGTCCTCGCGCACCTTGTCGGCCGGGTAGTCACCGGGCGCGACCAGCGAGGCGGCGGGCGAGCCGAGGACGAAGGGGAAGGTGGCGTCGGGGGTCTTCAGGTGGAAGACGACGGTCAGCGCGTCCGGGGTCTCGATCTTGTCGAGGGAGCCGAAGAGGTCCTTGGGACCGACCTTCGAGCCGATGGTCCGGATCCGGTCCAGGGAGTGCTTGACTGCCTTGGCGTCGAGCGGCTCCCCGTTGGAGAACTTCAGGCCCTTGCGCAGGGTGCACCGGTACGACTCGTTCTGCGCGTCCGTGAACTCGCAGCTCTGGGCGGCGTCCGGCTGGGGCTTGGTGGAGCCCGTGGGGAAGGCCAGCAGGGTCTGGTAGACGTTCCGGTACAGCTCCCAGGAGCCGTCCCATGCCGCTGCGGGGTCGAGGGTGCTGGGCGCGCTCGTGGTGCCGACGACGATCGGCTTCGTATCCGCGGCACTGTCGTCCGAAAGCAGGCCGCAACCGGCGAGCAGGGATATGGACGCAAGGGCCGCAGTGATCTGCAGGCATCTGGTCCGGTTGAACACGTGCACGCTCCTCGATCAGCCAGGGGTGCGGCAGACCCTACCGCAGTGCCCCACGAATCCAATGGGCAGGTTTCGTGAGGCACTTGACCGGTTCCGTGCACATTAGGGATGCATTTGCCACCCTTTCGGAGGCAAATGCGTCCGACTATCGGTCAATGCACTCCGGCATTGAGGAACATTCCTCCGTCAACGACCAGAGTTTGCCCTGTGATCCATTCCGCTTGTGCAGATGTGAGAAATGCGGCCGCTCCCCCGATGTCCTCCGGGACCCCGAGCCGGCCGAGCGGATAGGCGGCCGCGGCCTCCTGCTCCCGGCCCTCGTAGAGCGCCTGTGCGAACTTCGTCTTCACCACCGCCGGGGCGATCGCGTTGACCCGGACCCCGGGCGCCATCTCGTGCGCGAGCTGGAGGGTGAGGTTGACCATGGCGGCCTTGCTCATCCCGTACGCGCCGATGAAGGGCGAGGCGGAGACTCCGGCGATCGAGGCGATGTTCACGATCGCCCCGCCGTTGTCCTTCTGCCAGGCGTGCCAGGTCCGCTGGGCGAAACCGAGCGCGGAGATCACATTCGTCTCGAACACCTTGCGCGCGACCCCGAGGTCCAGGTCCGCGATCGGGCCGAATACCGGATTGGTGCCGGCGTTGTTCACCAGGAAATCGACCCGGCCGAAGGCCTCCATGGCGCGCTCGACGGCGACGGCCTGGTGGGCCTCGTCGTGCGCCTTGCCCGCCACCCCGATCACCCGGTCGGCGCCGAGGCGCTCCACGGCTTCCTTGAGGGCCTCCTCGTTGCGCCCGGTGATGCACAGTCGGTCGCCGCGGGCGACCAGCGCCTCGGCGATGCCGTATCCGATGCCGCGGCTCGCGCCGGTGATCAGCGCGACCTTGCCACTGTCGCTGCCGTTGTACGTGGTCATGGCGTACGCCCTGCCTCTCGTGAGCTCGTCAGTTGAGCGGGCCGCCGGCCACGTACATGACCTGGCCGGAGACGAAGCCGGCGGCCTCGCCCGTGAAGAAGGCGATGGCGTTGGCGATGTCGTCGGGGCGGCCGACGCGCTGGACGGGGATCTGGGTGGCAGCCGCCGCCTGGAAGTCCTCGAAGCCCATGCCGACGCGGGCGGCCGTCTGGGCGGTCATCTCGGTGACGATGAAGCCGGGGGCGACGGCGTTGGCGGTGACGCCGAACTTGCCGAGCTCGATGGCCAGGGTCTTGGTGAAGCCCTGCAGACCGGCCTTGGCGGCGGAGTAGTTGACCTGGCCGCGGTTGCCGAGCGCCGAGCTGCTGGAGAGGTTCACGATGCGGCCGAACTTGGCCTCCACCATGTACTTCTGACAGGCCTTCGACATCAGGAAGGCGCCGCGCAGGTGCACGTTCATGACCGTGTCCCAGTCGGTCTCGCTCATCTTGAAGAGCAGGTTGTCGCGCAGCACGCCCGCGTTGTTGACCAGGATCGTCGGGGCGCCGAGCTCGCTCGCGACGCGCGCCACGGCCGCCTCCACCTGCGCTCCGTCCGAGACGTCGCAGCCGACCGCGAGGGCCTTGCCGCCGGCCGCCGTGATCGCCTCGACGGTGTCCTTGCAGGCCGCCTCATCGAGGTCGAGTACGGCGACGGCCCGGCCCTCGGCGGCCAGGCGCACGGCGGTGGCCGCGCCGATGCCCCGGGCCGCCCCGGTGACGATCGCGACGCGCTGCTCGGTGGTGGACATGCTGGATCTCCTCGCCCTTGAGAAACGGCCGCCCAGAAATGAGCAACCGCTTAGTAGCTTCAGCTGAGGAGACGCTAGGAGCCCTGGCACCCGGTGTCAACGCCGATGGTTCCAGCCCGGTCAGCGGACCAGCAGGTCCAGCAGCCGCTCGACCTCTGCTGCGGGATCGGCCGTCAGGCCGGTGTGCACCGGCCCCGGCTGCACCACCGTGCTGCGCGGCGCGATCAGCCAGCGGAAGCGGCGGCCGGCGTCGTCACCCGCCGCCTGCCCCGCTTCGGCGCCGCCGCTGCACAGCCCTTCGACCCCGCGCAGCGCGGCCCGTACCCCGGCCACGTCCGCCCCGGGATCCAGCGCGAGGAGCTTGGCCTCGTCGAGGTGGGTGCGCGCGGCGACGTAGGAATGCGCCCGGCAGTAGACGATCACGCCGGCGTTGAAGCACTCGCCGCGTTCCATCCGGGGTACCACGCGCACCAGCGCGTACTCGAACACGTCCCGCTTGATCACTCGCTGTCGCTCTTCTTCCGGTGGGGCTGAGGGGCGAGGCGCTCGGCGAGCCAGCCGGGCGGTCCCGACCGCGGCTTCACCTCGGCCTCCATCGAGATCCTCTCGTGGATCGTGGCCGCGCGCGGCAGCAGCGCCTCCACGTAGGCGCGGCGCAGCGCGTCGGTGGAGTCGAAGCCGGGCTCGTCCACCAGCCACTCGTCGGGCACGTCTGCCGTGACCTCGGTGAGCAGGTCCTCGGTGACCAGCGGCGCGAGGGCGGCGGCCGCCGCCGCGACGTCCGGGCCCACGGGGGCCAGTACGTGGTCGGAGGCGTTGTAGGGCTTGGCCGCGGCGGCCTGGGCGGTGGGCCAGTTGTGGTGCCAGATCATGGTGGCGCCGTGGTCGATGAGCCACAGGTCCCCGTGCCAGACCAGCATGTTCGGGTTGCGCCAGGACCGGTCGACGTTGTTGATCAGGGCGTCGAACCAGACCACGCGCCCCGCCTCGGCGGGGTCCACCTGGTAGGCGAGCGGGTCGAAGCCGATCGATCCGGGCAGGTAGTCCATGCCGAGGTTCAGCCCGCCGCTGGCCTTGAGCAGCTCCTGCACCTCCTGGTCGGGCTCGCCGAGCCCGATGACGGGGTCGAGCTGCATCTGCACCAGCCGCGGGACCCGCAGGCCCAGCCGCTGGGCCAGGCGGCCGCAGACGACCTCGGCGACCAGGGTCTTGCGGCCCTGGCCGGCTCCGGTGAATTTCATGACGTAGGTCCCGAGATCGTCGGCCTCGACGATTCCCGGGAGCGAGCCGCCCTCACGCAGGGGCGTGACGTAGCGGGTTGCTACGACCTCTTCCAACACTTTCCCAGGCCACCCATCTTTTCAGCCTTGCAATCAACGGACTACATCTCTGGAGCGCGTGGGCAGGAATCACCAGTCAACGGGGCTGGGGAGAATCTGGGGAGTTTCGGCTGGCGGGCCGGTCTCCCCGCTCCCCAAGGAGCCCGTCGAGCGTGCCTCGGCCCTTACTGCCCGCTTCCGGCATGAAGTGAGCATAGTAACCGAGGGTGATCGCCGGCGAGGAGTGTCCGAGCCACCGAGCCAGGGTCACGACGGACTCCCCCGCTTCCAACATGATCGAAGCGTAGGTGTGCCGAAGCACGTGGAAACCGTCCTTCGGGGCCGCCGCCCACTGCCAGGCTTTCGCCCCCTCGGCACGTGGCGGGATGACGCCGGCCTTGGCCAAAGCAGGCTTCCAGGTATAGGTGTTCCAGGTGTTCACCGCGACGGCATTCCCAAAGCGCGTAGTAAGCAGCAAGGAGACCTTCCTCCTCGCCCCATCCGGCTTCCCCCACGGAAGCTCCACCACGACTGGCGGACACGCCTCTATGTGACGCTTCAACTCCTCGGCGACCGCACGGGGCATGTCGACGCTGCGGACCTTCTTCCCCTTCGGCAGGGCGAGGTACAGCCTTCCATGAATGGCCTGCACCTGCCGCCGAACGTGGAGAACCCCGCGTTCATAGTCGATATCCTCCGGGCTCAGTCCGAACACCTCGCCCTGGCGAAGGCCGCACCCCAGGCCGACTACGACGGCGATCCTGTTCCGCGAGTTGATGGCATCGCGGACTCGAAGTGCCGTAGCCATCGGCCACGCGTCGCGTCGCTCCCGTGGCGACTTGGGCCACCGGACAGATTTCGCGCGCATAGGGTTGCGCACGAGACGCTTGTCGTCGACAGCTGCCTCCAGAATGGAGGAAAGCTCCGAAAGGATGCCACGCTGGTAGTCGATCGACGAGACTGTAGACCCCAGCGTGGTTATGAACGCCCGTAGATCCGTTGCGGCGATGTTCCGGAGCGGGATCTCGCCCAGGTGCGGGACGATATGGAGACGAGTTCTACGCTCTTGGCCGTCCTGGGTCTTCGGAGCACCACCTCGCCCCGGCGCCCAATGCGTCGCAATGTAGTCGGCTAGCGTGATGGACCCGTCACGCGGATCTACGAACTCGCCGCGCTCCTCGTCTGTGGCTGTACGCCGGAGCCACGCCTTTGCGTCCTCAAGCACATCGAAGGAACGGTCCCGCACCCCCGGTATGCCAGCGACCTTGTAGCGCTTGCCCTTGCCGTAGCGTGCGGTCTTTTCCCGCCTTCCAGTAACGGGATCCTTCGTCTTCCTGATCCAACGGTCCTCGATATAGCCGGCCAATCCAGCCCTCTTTCAATTGAGATGTGGGTGTCGAACAGTCCGAGTCGTCACGCCCTGGAGCCAGCGCGTCGCTGCGGCTGCGAGTTCAACGGGTCCAGAGCAGGGTTGGAACGGGAGTCCGCGCATTCCTGCTCATTGATCCAAGCGTCCAGAGATTGCCGCCGGTACATGACGCGCCCACGGGGCCCCATACGGAAACTAGGCGGACCGTGCCTTCGGTGGCGCCAGACATAAAGTGTGTGCGGCGAGAGGCCGAGGTATGCAGCGGCGGCCCTTACGTTCAGGAATGATGCATCTACTGCGCCTGCCGAGGCCGATGCAGCCAATGCTGAATGTAGCGAATGCGTAGGAGTGGGTATGGACATGGAGTTCTCTCTGCAGGGGCTGCAAGGGCGTGCGGGTCGCGCGCAACCCCGTTCGCCATAACCCCACCGCCAAGCGCAGTCGCGTACGAACATCAAGAAGGTTGCCGACACGCCCACACCACCCACCGCCAAGTAGTCGGTGCGAGCTCCTTCAATGATCTGGAGAATCCCCGGTTTGGCTGACCGGGGATCGTCTGCTATGTAGAGAAGGGGTGGCCAGTTTGCCGCCGCTCAGGCATCCCGGCCTTGCTCGTACGACGCCAACCGATAGGATCGATGAGCGGGGTCCGCGCCCACCACGACCGGAACCAGCAGTTCATCCCGGGAGAGCCGGCCGAAGTCCTGAGTCGCGCGCCGCACTGCGCCCCCGAGAACCTGGGCCGACTGATACGGGGTAGAGCCGGGATACGCCGCCACGAAGATCAGGAGCGCTCGGTCTCGTCGGTACGCCTCCAGAATATGGACCTCGGCAAACAGTGCGGCCGCGCACACGCAGAGACAAAGCGATAGAGCAACGACCGCATACTCATCGCAGAGACTCCCAGATACGGCACAGCCCGCACCGATGACGAACAGGGCTGGCGCGGTCAAGCGAAATGCAAAATGGACAACGTTAGACAGCTGAGACTCCCCCGGGTGGGCACAAGAGGCAGAGAACAGTCGGAGCTAGACGCCCGGCCCGGCTCGGAATCCACGCCGATCTTCCGACGGGTGTTGTAGGTTGACATCCACTAGCCGAATGTTCCAGTCTTCTCGGCAATCTCTACGTCTGCCGTGGGCGAATCCGACGCCGAACGGGCCTCTTCGCCGAGAAGGACACATTGATGCGGACCCCTGAGGGCAAGTGGGAGCGGTCACTCCACCAGCTGCAGAAGCTGGGCCAGCTTTCGGCAGCAGCACGCGGGCGGGCGGCCGCGGCACCCGAGGTGCTCGCCTCCATCGGGGGCACGTCACAGGGCCGCAGCGACCACATCGCCGCATACTCGACGCTTCGGACCTACAGCCAGGCCTGTGACGTGGCCTACCTGCGGGCCTCAACCCGCCTGCTAGGGCGGGCTGCATCGGATCGGCATCCGCCAACACACCTCCCGCGCCCATGGCACGTTGGCCCTTCGGCCCCGTCCTGGTGGGTCGCGATAGTCCGGCGTCCCGGCGCCGTCTGGCGAAGCATCCCCAAGTGCGCACCGGAATTCGAGTTGGGGACTCTGTTGGATCACCCGGCTGTCGCTGCCGTTACCACCCGTGCAGAGGAACTACGCGCAAGCCGTCTGGCCAAGCACGTCCGAGGCTCGTCGGCCCTGTACGAGATCACGAGGCTGGTCGGACCGGAGGGTCGCCGAACGGCCGCCGGCGTCCGCATCCGGCCCGGCAAGGAGGAGGAAACCCGCCAGCTGCACACAGACCGGCACAGGGTTTGGGATCGTGCCCGTGCCTACGGCGACGCGGCCCAGGTCCTGCTGGTCGAATGGCGCAACGGCGCCACCACGTAACCGCGCTGCACGTCCGAACCGCGCACCTTGATCAGGATGCGGGCCAAGTTGGCACCAGAGCAGACCGCACCTTGCCTGACCTACGGAGAACAGCGCTCCGGGAGCAGCCAGGATCGTCGACCGAGCCCGCCGACCTTGCACTGGTCGCACGTTGCCCTTGCCGCCGCGGCGAGACCCGTACAGCAGGTGGGGGTCACTTTCGAGCCCATCTCCCGCGCTTGGCAGTGCAGTCGCCCCGAACCGGGCCCGAGTCGGCCTCGCGGGTTAGGTGCTCGGTGGCTCGCGCAGGACGCACCTGGTCCGTCACAGGATCCGCCACCCGAGGTCCTCCTCGCCTCGCCTAAGGGCGCGGATTCTTCGCTCGACTTCGTCGATGCTGCCGGGCGTGTGACCACTCTTTCGTGCGTTGGTCGTGATCATGCGGAGTTCCCTGAGGTCACGGAGCGTTTCGTAACCTGACCACTTCGTCACGTCGAATCCGTATGCTGCGGCGAAATCGTCGTAGTGCGGCTTGCCGTACCCGAATCGGCGTGAGTGGACCTCAACCGTGACGAGGTCCCATTCGGGTTGGCCGATCGCCGCCGTGTCCCAGTCGCACAGGACCACCGATCCGCCGGCCGCGTGGAGGGCGTTGCGGTGCTGCGGGTCCCCTTGGATGACGCCCGGCTGGCACTCGAAGACGACCCCGCCGAGCGCCTCCTCAAGCTGATCGACGCGGGAGGACAGAAACCGGAGATCGGAGGCCGGCAGCGTCGTGGTGGCCGAGATGGATCGCCGGATCGCGCGTACGTTGTCGTGCTCCGGGAGGTCGAAAGGTGGACGGTCGAGGGTGTGAAGTATCTGGAGCGGTTTGGCAAGTTGCTCGGCGGCCAAGGACGCTCCCGACTGGGGCAGGTAATCCCAAAACGTCACCGAGTGCTGTCGGTCGACGAGGACCGGCTGGTCGCATTCGAGAAGAGGCACTGTGGGGAACCCTGCGTCCATCAGCCAGCGAGTGAACCGCACCGTGCGCTCAACAGCTTCCGGCGGAGTGCCGATTCGGGCGATCTTGGCGACGGCGGGGTGGCGGGAGAGGCGCAGGACGGCGTTGGTGTGTCCTCGGAGGACATGGGCGCCCTCGGCATCCAGGCCGACCGTCGTACAGGCCTGGTGCAGGATGCTTCGCATGTCCGCTTCGGAGTAGCCGCCGGGTGCGGTCGGCAGTGCAGTCATGGGGTCAATCTGTCTGACGATAGGCCCAGCTGTCACTTCGGTCCGCCGGGGATAGCCAGAAGTTCACGCAGCTCCATGGCCGCCCGCGTCCTCCCGTTCGGCCCTGGAAGGCTCTCGATGACGCCGCGTGCCCGCGCGCTGATGATGGGGGTCCGGTGTTCTTCTGGAACCTGGAGAAAGACGGCTGCGGCCAACTGACAGGCCTCGGTCCCGCTGCGGTCTCTGGCAAGGCAGATGGCTGTCTCCAGTCGCAGGAGGGCTGGGTCAATCCCCGTCGTGACCGGGTAGAGGGCGATGGCCTCGCTCTGGGTCTTCATCGCGGCCGAGCTCCGGCCCAGGGCGGTGTACGTGCCGCTGAGGTAGAGCAGGTACCGGCGCCGGGGGAAGGCGAAAGCATCGTCATCGGCCCCGGTGGCAAGGCGTTCGTAGAGCGTCGCCGCTTCTCGGAGCCGGAGCTCGGCTTGGGCGCCGTCGCCGATCTGGGCCAGTGCCCTCGCCTCCGCCATCGTGGCGAATGCTGCTGTTGCGGTCGGCCGGCCCCGGGTGAGGAGTCGTGCCTCGCGGGCGAGTGCGATGGCGGTATCGAGGGGGCCGTAGTAGTACGGCAGCATCGCGGCTTGTGCCCGGACCCGAGCGCGTAGGTCCCGGTTGCCGCTCTCTTCCGCGGCGAATCGGGCGGTCTCGTACCAGACGCCGCTGCGGCGCAGGTCTCCGAGTTTCATGAGGGAGTCGGCGATCAGCGTGGCCAAGAGGGCCGTCATCTCGGTCAGGCGGACGTGTACGGAGGTTGTCTGCCGCTCGCGCACCAGGGCCTCGACGTCGTCGAGCTCCTCCAGCAGCTGGGTCAGCATGGTTTCTGGGGGCGTGTACAGGTACTGCCTCCGAAGGAGTAGGAGTCGCTCGTCCAGGAGGTCGATCTGCCCGCCGGCGACCGTTCCCGCCGCGAGGGCCGAGTTCGTCGACCGTCGTGCAGCATCAACGCGGTCTGCCAGTGACGAGGAGCTCGCAACGGCAGGTACTGGTAGGAGCTCCTCCTCGGTGGTGCCGGTGGCCGGCGGTTCGCCGGAGAGACCGAGTGCGCGTGGCGTGGCGCCGTAGTACGCGCACAGGACGGAGACGACGGCCCTTCGTGGTTCGCGGCCGCCGGTTTCCCATGAGCTCAGCTGGTCGCCTTCGACTCGTGGCCCTTCGGGGTCGTGGTTTAGAGCCAGGGTGCGGACCTCTCGACCAGCGACGGCCAGCGTCTTGCCCAGGGCCAGGCGGTAGGCCCGGAGGCGCGAGACTCCGCAGTGCTGGTGGATCAGGTCGGCGATGTCGTGATGGGACCGGCCGGCCTGCACTTCGCGGACACGGATAGCGCGCGCGCAACTTGGCCGG
Organism: Streptomyces sp. IBSNAI002; assembly: GCF_052244475.1. Classification (NCBI taxonomy): domain Bacteria; kingdom Bacillati; phylum Actinomycetota; class Actinomycetes; order Kitasatosporales; family Streptomycetaceae; genus Streptomyces; species Streptomyces sp. IBSNAI002. Next base: position 1,463,233 of record NZ_JBQPXG010000002.1, read on the forward strand.
TGAGGAGGCGCGGGTGTCATCACGTGGGCTCCGATCAGGGGGCGCCGCCCAGGGGCGCCTCGGGTTCCCACGATTCTCCGGCGGATGCGCCGGAGAAACCGTGGGATTCCCAAAATCTGCCCCCACATGCGCCGGATCCGGCGGGTACGCCGGTTGAGGCCCATGCGGGCCGTGGCGACTCTTACCTACTGCCTGAGCCTGATGGGGCCTCAGACGTCCAATCCACGGAATGGAGGGGTCGTTCGATGTTCGGAAGAGATCCTTCGCACCGTGCGACCGGCACACCGCGAAGCCACCGCGGGTCAACTTCTCTATGCGGCCATTTCGGTGCGCAGCTGGGTCAGCGCCTGTTCGGCGGATTCACGGGCATCGGGGAGGACGTCGCCGGCGGCGCGCAGGGCGCGCTGGAGCTGGTGTGGGAGGCGTTGGGCGCGCGCTTCGCGTACGGCTCCCACGAGCAGTTCGGTGGCGCCGCGGTGGTCTCCGGCCAGGAGTCGGACACGGCCCGAGGTGATGAGTTCGATGACTCGCCACTGGGGCGCGATCGACATGGTCGGGGTGGGGGAGGAAGCTTCAGCGCGTTGTATCGCGTCTTCTGCCCTGCCGGTGGCGATGAGGCCCCGCAGATGGATCTCGTAGAGTGCCGTGGGGTTGACGAGGCTCGTGTGGTCGACCTCGTCGAGGAGTTGGTGTGCCTCCTCCATCGTGCGGTCGAAGAGGGTCTGGTTGCCGAGGGTTCCGGCGGCTCGTGCGAGCAGGGGCAGGACGGCTGCGCGCTCGGTCTGGTTCGGGGCGATGGCCGCGGCATGGGTGAGGCGGTGGACGGCGGCGCCGACCAGGCCCGACTTTCGCAGCTCGTTTCCGTGCATGCGGAGAGCCGTGGTGGTGAGCGCCGGGTCGTCGAAGATGCGGACAACGTCCAAGCTCTGCGCTGTCCAGTGCGCGGCGGTGGCAAGGCGCTCCTCCGGCAGCACGTTACCGAGGGCCGTGCCCAGGCCCAACCGGGCATGGGCAAGGAGGTGCAGGACTTCGCGTTCGGTGTTCCCGTCGCGGGCTCGGGCTTCAAGTCGGGCGACGAGTGGCCAGAGCTCCGCGACGGCTTCGGTGGCGTGTCCGGACTGGCGGGCGATCTCAGCGAGGCGGACGGTGGACTGGCCGAACTGGAGCATCGCGCGGTGGTCCGCGTCGGCGGGGTCGGTGACGCCGAGGACGTGCGCCGGCAGGGAGAGGCGTTCGGCGACGTGGCGCAGGCTTCCAACGTCGTTGAGGTGGCGTTTGCCGAGTTCGAGGGCGGAGACGTACGTCTTGTCGTAGCCGAGGAGTTCACCGGTCTGGGTCTGGCTGTCGCCGTGGACACGCCGGTAGTACTTCAGGATCGCGGACAGGTTCCGGGTGGCGAGGATGGCCTGGGCTTCGGGAGTTGCCCATTGCCAGGAGACGAGCCGGGGCGATCGTCGCGGCGGTTTGCCGGTCTTCTGCGAGGTGTCCACAGCTACTTACCTCTGGGGGTGTTCGTACCAGGCCGCGATCGAGTGCTTGTAGCCGACAGGCATGTTCAGGGCGCCGACCTCGTCGCGGTGGAAGAGGCCGAGCTCCTTGTGCTCGTGGCTCAGGATCGGATCGCGGTCGGGGGTCAGGACGGTACAGCCGTAGGTGACGATCAGGACGCGCCGGCCGGGAATCGGCTCGTAGATCCAGGTACCGCCCGCCAATTCGGCGCCGGCCGTGACCGCCCAGCCGGCCTCTTCGGCAATCTCACGTTCCAGGGCCTGGGCGGGGCCGGCGTCGGCGGGTGCCGAACCGCCCCCTTCTACTCCGATCTCCAGCCGTCCGCCGGGCAGTTCCCACTCAGCCCGTTCGTTCTTGAGAAGCAGTACCCGGTCCTTCGAGTCGAGAGCAACGCCCTTGACGGATACGGGCCACAGCGAGGGCTTGTACATCGACCGTCCCTGAGAGGTGGTAGCTGGGGTGGCCCTCGGAACGTAGCACCACGCTCGCGGCAGCGACTCAAGTTGCCGGATATGTCCGAGTCGACAGTCTGTCGCTTTACGCACGCAGCCGCCGGTCCGGACCCTCGTCCCACCGCCCACCGCATGAGGAGCACGTTGATGCCGACGCTCAGCCTGTTCGAGGCCCACCGCACGATTCGGACCATTCCGGAGCAGCCTCGCGGCATAGCTGCCCAGTTGCAGACCCAGGGACTGGCGACCGTCGAGGGCCTGCGTACTCGCACTGCCGTACTCGCCCTCGCCCAGGCCATGATGAGGGTGGTTCCGCACCGGGACAGCGACTCGGATGAACTCACCACGATCCGGGACATCGGTCGGCGGTCCCAGCAGCCGGGCTTGGGAGGACTGGGTAACGGTGAGCTCCTGCCGCACACGGAGCGCTCGAGCGAGCCGCATCCTCCACGGCTGATGCTCTTGGTGTGCCAGCGCCCCTCGGCCAGAGGCGGCGACGTGGTCCTGGCCGACGGCCGGGCCGTCCACGACTACCTCGCCGAGCACTCCCCCGCTGCCCTGGAGGCCCTCGCCCTACCGAACACCGCCTTCTACGGCGACGGTGGCGGTCACCCGTCCCAAGTCTTCACCCGCTATCCCGGCCGAAGAGCTTCAATCCGGCTGCGCCAGGACTCTCTGGCCGCGTTCAGCCCCCTCGTCAGCGGGTATCTCCCCCTGCTCCGACAGGCCATCGGCGCAGTGCAACAGCGCCTCACCCTCGAAGCGGGTCAGGGCTACCTGATCGACAACTCCCGTTGGCTCCATGCGCGAACCGCATTCACTGGCGACCGGGTTTGCCTGCGCGCCCTGGGCGCCCCCCGCTTCCCGATGCTGACTGGCTTCTCCCACGCAGCCCTGCGGCAGGCAGCCGGCGCACCAGTGGTGGACGGAGGTGGCGGGCTGTGACAGCTCTCCAGGCCTCTCGATGGCCCCCGGTCAGCCGGGACGTCCCTGACCTTGTGTCCGCATACGAGGACGTGCTTGCCTGGCCCCTGATCGTGGGGAACGACATCGTCTCCACGCGCCGCGCGCTCTCGCTATTGCGGGAGTCCCCCCATCTTGAGCTGCACACGACGTGCTCCGCGTTCGACGCGGTGATCGTGCCCGCCGCACTGGGGTCGGATCTCCTTGTTCTGGCCGATCGCCGTGACCAAGACCTCCCGCCGCTTCCGGCCCTCGCGTACGGAAGTGGCGAGAAGGTACTGCTCGTCGCACCGGGGACCGCCGCCTCCCTGATCGGGGTGGCGGGTGTTCGGGTGGAGTCCGGTCCAGGTGGCCGTGTCGCCCTTCCTCCTGCCGGTGGAGCGCGATGGGACACATGGCCCTGGGCACTCACCGAGCCCAAACCCGTCACCTTGAGTGACGGCATCTGCCTCATGCCGCTCCTTCGAACGGCCATGGCCAGCACGCTCCCCGGTTAGCCAGTTCATCCCCCCGCCCCTGCGGGCCCGACCGCCCGCGTCCGCTTCTCCGAGGAGTCGTCGTGTCCGTCTCCGCCCCTGCACGGCCGAGTCCGCAGGAGGACGTCCTCCTCCTTATCAACGGCTTGACCCGCGCCCGCGACTTGACCGCCTTGTCGGAGGCCGCCCGTACCTGGGACGCCCTCGACCTGGCCACCGGGCCTTCGGCTCCCGCCGCCCACGAGATCCCGGCGTTGATCACGGAACTCCAGGGGATTTTGCACACGCTCGTGGGCTGTGCGCCGCGATTACTAGCCATCCACCGGAAGGCGGTGGTCTCGGAGCAGGCGGAGGAAGCCGCGATGGAGAACGTTCTCCTCCGCGCCCAAGCGCTGCTTCGCAACCCGGCAGCAGCCCAGACGGAGCTGGGCTACCTGCGCCTTCTGGCCGGGTCCGCGGGGGTGATCTTCGACCTCGCCGGCGACACCCCGTAGGCAACGACCTGCCGCACCGCACCACTCGAACATCGGCCCCGGCACCCGTCATGGCCCCCTTCAACCGAGGACTTCCGATGTGCCAGCACGAACCCCGCTGCCCGGACGCCGACTCCGCAGACCGGGACCAGGCCCAGCTCGTTGCCCACGCCGTCTCCCAGGGGTGGGGCGTCCTGTGCAACGGTTTGATGATCTTCGACGACACCGGTGCCCTTCTGCCGGACGGGCAGATCATCGCCCCGCAGCGTCCCCTCCCCACGCTGGCCGGTGCCGCATGACCGGCCCAACCACCACCGTGACGGTCCCCCTGGCCGCGGTCGCGCAACAGCTGACGGAGATGGGGCGTGCTGAGCGCCGCACCCAACTGATCGCCTGGCGGATTCCCTCGACGCATCGGCAGAAGGAACTGCTCCAGGTCCAGCGGACCAATGCCGACCGCCTCAAGGGAATCGTGTCCGCCCACGGGTGGCCGACGGCCGGGATGGTGGGCGACGAGGCCGCCGTCTACGCCGTCCGGATCCTGCTGGCCTGTCAGGAGACTGCCTTCCTGCTCCAGTGTCGCGACTTGATGAAGCCGGCCGTCGACAGCGGCGAGCTCCCGGAGCAGCTCTTCGCCCACGTCGTAGACGTCTGCGCGGTCACGATGTCCGTGCCCCAGACCTACGGGACCCAGGTCAATCCCCGCACTCTGCGCCCGTACCCGATCAGGGACGTCGAAGCCGCAGAGCGCCTGCGAGCCGACATCGGGCTTGTGCCCCTGGCCGAGCAGACCGCCGACTACCTCGCGCGCGGTGCGGGTCCTGACACAGCGGGACGGGGCCGACCGTGATCGACACCAACCCCACTCGTCCAGCCGGCGGGTCTGACGGACGCCGAGCCCACGTCGCCAAGGACTCCCCGGCCCGTCTGAGGCGCCTGGCAGTGGCCGTCCTCACACTACGCCGCCACCTGCGCAGCACCCCGGTAGCGGTGCCATGCGGGGCGTCGAGAGCGAAGACGGCCCGGGTTCTCGGCTCGCCCCTCGGTCTTTCGGAATCGCTGGCCGCGGCCGCGCTCGGCGTCCTCGAACAGCGCGGCGACCTTGCCTTTGCCGGTCGCACGCTGGTCGTCGTCCCCCCGGGGCAGCCGCACCCCGACGATCTGGACATCACCATCCTGATCCAGGAGACCGCCCTGGCCTACCGCCCCGGGCAAGTCCTGCCTCACGGGCTGATCGCCCTGGACGCCGGGGTCGAGGCGGCGCGCGTACGGCGCGCGGCCCGGCCGTTGATCTCGTCCGGTCTCCTGCGGTACCGGCCTCACGGGCCCCACGGGCCCGGCCTCTACCTCCGTGAGCGCCCCGCACCCCTCCGCTCCCCCGTCCCGGAGGAAGTCGCGTGCGCACGGTGACCCTCCTCGCGGTCGACAGCGCACGTGCCCCGGTTCCCCTGCCGGCTGCCTCCGGCTTCTCCCAACCCCTTGCGTCCCCAGTTGCTGGTTCCACGCCTGAGGGTTTGAGCTTCGACATCCGCAGGGCCCTGGATATAGCGCACCGGGCCCTGATGATCGAGACACATGCCGCCGGCTACGCGGCGTGGATCCGCTCGACGGTGTTCCTCTGGATGCCCCTGGCCCTCGAAAGGGCCGAGGCCGCCGCCGGATCGCCCAGTGACACCGGCCGATGGTCCGGCCTCATCGCCCATGCAGACCAGAGCGATACCGCGCACGTCGCGAGCCGCCGGTACGCGCCGGGGATGCTGCTGAGCCGGGAGACGACGGCCACGGACCTCGGCGTGCCCGCCGAACTGGTGCCGCTCGCCTTCGCCGACCTTTCATCAGCCGGCGTGCTGACCTCCTCCCATCACCGAACCATGGTCTGCGGGTCCCGTGACGAGCGGCCCGGCCGGGCTCGCCACCTCTCCGACCGGCTGCTCGACCAGATGGCCTTCGGGCTCTACCCGCCCGAATCCAGTCTTCCGGGCGCCGCAGAGCTCGGCGACTACACCGTCTCCGACGTGAAGCTGGTCACCGAGGCCCTGTGGCTCCTGGAGCACGACGGGTGGATTGCCCGGAGACGGGGTCGGCCCGCCCTGGTCCTGCCCTCTGCTCATCTGCTCGCCCGGCCCGAGTACCTCGCGGAGCTCCCTCCTGCCCAGGGCGGGAGGTGTCCCGCGCCAGAGGTGCTCCGCCTCGCGATGCGCGAAGCCCACAACGCATGGCGCCACCGCCGCTTCTTGCCTCCCGAGGAAGTCACAACACGGTGGGAGAGCCTGCGGGAGATGGCCGTCGTGCTGCTGGCGGACCGCACCGAGGACACCATCGGGCCTCCGGACCGTGGCCGGCACGCCGTGCTCCTCCTCCAGGAGGCGGTCCACGCGCCGCTCCCGGACACCAGCCATGAACTTCACACGTCCTTGACCACCGCCCCCTATCAGCCGGAGCCGTTCATGACGCCCCGATGCGCAACTGGATGCCGCCCGGCTGATGGCGGACGTCGTAGCAGCGCGGAGCGGACCGGGGGAAAGGCCGCTTCCACTGCGGAGGGCCGGGTTCTGGGTGGCCCCCGTCAGCGGGGCTTCCGGGGAGGTTCGGTCAATCAGCGGAGGCGGGCCGGTGCCGTTTCCGGGCGGGAGGGCGAAGCCGCCTCAGCCTCTGCCGACCTGTTGGTCTGCCCCCGCATGTGCGAAGCCGTGGATGCTCTTGACATACGGGATCGCCCCACCGGTGGCTCGGGGTCCTCGGCTACAGCTCTGGGCTGCTCATGCGGTTGCCGCGAGCGCCGTCCGGGCCTGATGGGTGAAGTCGGCTACTTGAGGCTCGGTGCGCCAGGGGCCGAGGGCTGTGGTGATGTCACGAACGTAGCCGTGGGCTCGGCTGGAGTGGACCTTGCGGAGCACTTGCAGGGCCTGGGCGCCGAGTTGGAGGCCTTGAGTGAGGTCGCGGGCCTGAAGGTGGCTGGTGGCCAGGACCGCAAGGCGGATGCCGACTGCGCGGGTGAAACGGCCAGGGGGCATGGCGTCTGCCTGCCGGGCCCAGGTGAGGGCGGCCTTCGGGTTGGCCAGGTCCCGGTAGATCTCGGTGGCGTCGGTGGCCAGGCGGGCGTGGGTGAAGTAGGCGAGCCATTCGGGGTCTTGGGTGTGAGGGCCGATCGAGTCGAGGAGGTTCTCGGAGAGGGCCAGCGCCGTGCCCGCCGCCCGGGCGTCGCCTTCTCGGGCGTGGGCCCGGGCTTGGGCGAGCTTGGCGAATGCAAGGACTCGGGGTGCCGCATGCCCCTTGGCCCGCTCGAAGGCGCCCTCGGCCATGTCTGCTGCTTCGCGAGGGAATCCCCGCAGGAACGTCTGCAGGGACATGGTCGTCAGGACGTAGCAGCCGATCTGGACGTCTCCGGCGGCCCGAGCCAGGCGCAGGGCCTGGACGAAATGGCGCTGCGCGAGTTCGTGCTGCCCCATGTCGAAGGCGCTCCATCCGACGACGCGGGAGAGCTCGGCGGTGGCGGTGAACAGTTCTTTACCCACCGTCTCGGTGTAGGTCCCCGACAGCAGCGGGGCCGCCTTGAGCTTGAGGCACTCGGTGACCGAGTTCGCCTTGCCGTTTCCGCCTCCGTAACGGGAGTCCCACAGCCGGGCCTCCTCGGCGGCCTGCCAGAGGTCCTCGACGTCGCCGCGCCCCACTCGTTGGCCGCCTTGGTGGGTGACCGCCGGGTCGGCCGGTGTGGTCATCCATCGCATTACCGGAGTGGCGTAGGCGGATACGGCAAATCCGCTGGCGATGAGCTTTCGGCGGTCCACGGTGCTCCAGTAAGTCGCGGCGACGCGAACGGCGTCGGCGGGGTCGCGTACGAAATCCAACCCCATGCCGTCGTCGCCTCGTTCACGGCGGTACATACCCATTTCTTCGAGACTGATGGGTCTGCCGAGGCGTTCATGCAGCGCAGCGGCCAGGAACTCCGGTGCCCGGCCCCGCGGGACCATCCCCAGATTCACCCAATTGGCGACGCTGGTCTTCTCGTAGCGGGTGACGACGCCGGCCGCCGCCGCGATCTTGTTGATCTGCGCGGCCAGCGAGATGTGGCTGGCCCCGGCGGCCTCGATGAGTCGCGCCAGCGCCACGTTCGGCTGTCCTGCCCGCCGTTGGCTGCCTGCCACAGGTCCCTCCCTGTTCGATTGTCGCGCCGTGCTTCGAAGGTGGATTTGAGCGTAGGGGGTCGGGTGCGGGGCCGCATCGGTTCGTGGGGTGTTCGCCCCCCTAGTTCGCCTCCCGCAAAGCCTGCGGGCCAGGTTTCCTGTGACGCAGACGCCAAGCGGCACGGGGCTCGGACTGGACTCGCCCCGCATGCGACCTTGCCTTCCCCCGTGGAATTCCCCCTCGCGGCGCGTCCTTGCGCCTTCTTCTTGAAGGGACAACCGAGTTGATCGAGATCTCACCGGCCCGGGGCCTGACGGAGCCGTCGGCGCCCTCCGCGGCGGAGGCTGTTGCCGCGACCGGCTTCACCACACGGACCGACCTGGGCCAGTACTTCCTGCGATCTGAGGACTCGGCGCTGCGCCTGCTGGCGTCCGCGGCTATCCCCAAGGGGCGGCAGGTACTGGAAGTCGGCGCCGGGCTGGGAACCCTTTCCCTGGCTGCGGCTAGCGCCGGGCACCCTCTGTGGGCGGTGGAGAAGGACGACCGGCTCGGGGCGCACCTGACCGGCCGTCTCTCCGGCTTCGGCGAGGAGGCGCGGGTGACCATCGCCGATGTCCGGGCCGTCGACCTGGATGGAGGGCTGGCCGCCGGGACCCATCTCCTGGCGATCATGCCCTTCGACGCCGCCCTCTCCACGGCTTTGACCCTGCATGTCTTTGCCTCCCCGCGGGTGGAGCGGGGGCTGGTCGTGATCACCAGGCAGACGATGGCGCAGCTCGACAAGGAGAGCAGCGGTCTGCGCCTGGAGGAGGTCGATGGCATATCTCGCTCCGACTTCTGGCCCGCGGCTCCGTCCGTTCTGCGTGTCGTGTCGATCGAGCGGAGTTGAGGAGCGTGCAGCAACTGATCGCGACCGGCTGCTTCCACTCCAATGTCCCCGAGGGCAACGGGATGCTGGCCGTCCTGCGTGAGCGGAGGCAGGCCGGGGCGCTGGTCGTGGACGCCGGCGACTTCTTCGGCGGCAGCGCCTTCCACGAGTTCTCCGGGGGGCGGATCGAAGAGCGGATCCTGCGCGAGCACTACGACGCGGTCGTGCCCGGGAACCATGACCTCGCCGACCTGATGAACCTCGCCCGCCCTGACCTGTTCCCCCCCGTGATCTGCGCGAACCTGCGCCCGCCGCCCGCCTTCCGCGGACAGTGGGAGAGCGGCCTGGTGCTGCATGGCCGCGAGCTGGACATCGGCATCGTCGGCTACCTCGGCCGGCAGGCTTTCGAAGCGATCCCGGCTTCGGAGCGGGCCGGATTTGCCTACGTCGAGCCGACTGCCGGGCTGATCGCGGCGGAGCGGGACCGGCTCCTGGAGGCCGGCGCGGACCTCGTCGTCGGCGTCAGCCACTCCGGGTTCGCCCACGACATCACCGACCAGGCCCGCGACTGGCCCCTCACGGTGGTCGTCGCCGGCCACTGCCACAGCCCGTCCTCCCACTGGTTCTCGCACGGCCGGCACGTCGCCAAGGCGCCGGAGACCGGCATGGGGCTGCTGCGCCTGGGCCTGGACCGGGCGGGTGCCCACCGCGTCACCATCGACACGTTCAACTGCGACGCCGAGCCGGCCGAAGGGCTCGCCAATGATGTCGCCGCCTTCCGCCAGTGGGGGTCGGACCGCGTCGGCACCCTGCCCGTGCCGCTGCCCGACCGCGAACGCGCCGCCCGCGCCCTCGTACGACAGGCCCTGCGCGATACCCGGGCCGGTACCTTCCTCGTCAACACCTTCAGCCTGCGCACCGGCCTGCCCACGCAGGTCCTGCGTAGCGACCTGCTGAACTGCGCGCCTTTCGACAGCGACATCGTCGTCCTCGACGGCCTGCATGACCCGCAGGCTCTGGCGGGCAGGGCCGTCGAACTCGGCGAGGGCGTGACGAGCGCGCCCGACACGCCGCCAGCAGAGCTGGCCGTCGTCGCCACGACCCGCTACCTCGCCGACCGGTTGGGCCTGGCCTGCCGACCGTCCGATCCGCCGTGCACCCTGCGCGGCATCCTCACCCGCCTCACCGAGGAGACGTCCCCATGAACGACTTCGCCCCCCTTCCAAGCCGGGACCTGACGCACAGCGCCGCAGCTCCGCGGGACTTCGCCGACTTGGTGCGCGGGGCCGGGAACGATCGGGCCCTGATCGCCTTCGAGGACCCGGAGGCGCACGCCCGCAACATGGAGCTGTCGCTGAGCCTGCTCTCCGCCCTGGGCCCTGTGCTGGCGGTCTACCCGCAGGACGGATGCTGGAGCGCGCTGAGCGTGCGCACCGACGCCGACCCGGGCCGCACGCACGGTGTCGGTGAGAACCGGCTCCACGTCGACCTCGTCGACCGGACCCTGATGCCCCGCTACATCGCCCTGTACTGCGTACGCGCGGACCCCCGGGACGGCGGCGCCTCGGCGCTGGCGAACCTGCGCGAGGCAATCGAGGACCTGACCGACACGGACCGGGCGGTGCTGGAGGAGCCTGTGTTCTCCTACTTCACCGACCAGGGCGTGCACGGCGTCGGCTCGAGTCTGGACACGTTCGCGGTCTTGCCTCCGCCCGGCGAGAGGGGCCCGGTCCGGTTCACCGCGAAGATCCTGCCGCACCTGGAGAAGGGGGAGCTCCTGACGGCGGGCACCGACACCCGCCGTGTCGCTGATGCCTTCGGCCGGTTCGCTGCCCTGGTCGAGCGCCGCCGCACCACGGTCCGTCTGCTCCCCGGGCAGCTTCTCGTCTTCGACCAGCACCGCTACGCCCACGGCCGGATGCCGCTCGGTCCCGACCAGGCGGTGCTCGCTCCGGACGAGCGGCGGCTCCTGCAGCAGACCTACGTCGGAGGCGTCCTGTGATCCTCACCGGCCCCGCAGTCCGGGACGCGGTCGCGGCGGGGGCGATCACCATCGACCCCTTCGACCCCGCGCTCCTGAACCCCAACAGCTACAACTACCACCTCGGCAGCACTCTCAAGACCCTGGTCGGCCGGCCCGTCAACCCGCACCGCGAGACCGAGACCAAGAGCATCGAGATCGGCCCGGACGGTTACATCCTGCAGCCCCACACCCTCTACCTGGGCGCGACCGTGGAACGGATCGGCAGCGCCCAGTACGTGACGAGCCTCATCGGGCGCTCCTCGTTGGGGCGGCTTGGCACCTACCTCCAGGTTTCCGCGGACCTCGGCCAGCTCGGCGCCATCCACTGCTGGACCCTGGAAATCGTCGTCGTGCAGCCGCTGCGCGTGTACGCGGGGATGCGGATCGGACAGGTCAGTTTCTGGCGTCCCAAGGGCCCGACCATGCCCTACGGCGGCTACTACGGAACGCTCAGCGAGCCCGCCCCCTGTTCGCCCCGCGCCGCCGCCGCCGGCACGCACGTACGGGAGGCAGTCGCATGATCCTCACCGGCCCCGAGATCCACGCCCGCATCGAACGTGGCGAGATCAAGGTCTCGCCCTACGACCCCGGCCTCATCCAGCCGAACTCCCTCGACTTCCGCCTCGGGGACACCATCGGCTGGTACACGGGCGAAGTCCTCGACTGCGCACGGGAGAACGCCTTCGAAGAGCACCCCATCCCCGCGAGCGGAATGGTGCTGTCCCCGGAGCGCATCTACCTCGCGCCGACCCGAGAGCGGATCGGCAGCGACTCCGTGGTCCCGATTATTCGCGCCAAGTCCTCCACGGCCCGCCTGGGATTGTTCGTTCATGTGACCGCAGACCTGATCGACCTCGGGTCCTACGGACAGCTGACCCTCCAGCTGCACTGCGTCGAGCCGGTGCAGATCTATCCCGGCATGTTGATCGGCCAGGCGACCTTCTGGGAGACCAGCGGAGAGGTCGTCCTGTACGACGGCAAGTACCAGAACAGCACCGGTCCCATGCCCTCCCAGTCCTACCGCGACTTCGAGACCCGGTGACCGCCATGACCAGGTCACACGCCGACGTGCACGGGCACGTGGTTGCCGTCGTGGCCCATCCCGATGATGCGGAACTGCTGTGCGGAGGAACCCTCTTACGCCTTCACCAGGGCGGGACCCGCGTCAGCGTCCTGACCGCCACCCACGGTGCGAACGGCGTCTCGGTCGCGGACAGCGCGGCGGGACGGCGCCTGAGCCAGGAGGAACGCGTCCTCGAGTCCGCCGCGGCCTGGGCCGGTACCGGAATCGAGCTGTCCTGCCTCGGCCTGGAAGACGGTGCCCTGACCGCGGACCGGCACCTGATCTCCCTCCTTGAAGCCGAGCTCGTCCGGTCCGGGTGCACGACGCTGATCACCCACAGCCCGCGCGGGGCCAATGACCACCAGGACCACCTCGCGGTAGCGGCGGCGGCCTCGAACGCGGCCACCCGGGTCACCACCTGTCACACCGTCCTGTACGGCGAACCCCACGCACCGCGCTCTGGGTTCACTCCGACCGTTCTCGTCGACATCACCGACGTCCTCGACGACAAGGTCAAGGCCCTGCACGCCCACCAGAGTCAGGCCGGACGCTGGTACCTCAGCGAGGAGTACACCCGCCACCGCGCCGCTGACGCCGGGTGGCGGCTGCACCCGGCCGCCGCCGCGGCAGGCCGCGCCTTCGAGGCGTTCGAGACACCCCTGCTCACCCTCTGCCACCCGGCCCTCGGACTGGAGCCCTCATGATCTACATCGAGCAGCCCGGGTTCGCCCCATGGCTGGGCTTCTGCGAAGCGCTCCTCGGCTGCACCACGGTCGCCCTGTACGACGACGTCCAGTACACCGAGGGCGGTTTCCAGAACCGCAACCGCGTCAAGACGCCCCAGGGGGCGGCCTGGCTCACCGTGCCCGTCGTCCGCGACACGGGCCAGCTGATCCGCGACACCCGCCTCTCTGACGCCTTCGACCCCGACAGCCTGCTGCGCCGCGTCCGCCTCACCTACGCCCGCGCACCCTACGTCGAGGAGGCGCTGAACGTACTTCGCCCCGCCCTCGGCGCAGACCACCGCTGGCTCCTTGACCTGAACGTCGACCTCATCACCCAGATCGCCACCGCGCTCGGCTCGCGCACCCGCCTGCGGCTCACCTCCGACATGGACACCACGACCGACAGCGACAAATCCCTGCGGCTGGCGCAGATCACCATCCAGGCCAACGAGCAGGTGATGTGGGCCGGTTCAGGCACCCGCGGATATCTCGACACCGACTCCCTGGCCGGCCACGGGATCTCCGTGGTGTGGAACGAGTTCGCGGACCGACACCCCCAGTACGCGCAGACATGGCCTCGGCAGGGCTTCATCCCCGGCATGTCGTTCATCGACGCAGTATCCGCGACCGGCTGGGCCGGTCTGGCCGCGATGCTGCGCACCGGACTGGACGCCTACCTCCCGACCGCGTCCACAGGAGCAAGCGCGTGAAACGACACCGCATCCTGACCGGCATCGACCTGCCGCTGGAGCCCTCCTGCGGCTCGACCATCTGGTGCAACGACACCTACCCGCGGCTGACCAACTACTTCCACACCACGTTCGCCGCCCTAGCCGGCTCCGGCACCTGGAAGCACAGCTTCGAAGAGACCATCGACCTCGCCTCCCCGAAGGCGCCGTACGGACCTGCCTTCGAGCAGTACGCCGACGCCCTGACCCGCGAGGTCGCCCAGATCCTCACCCGCGCAGAGCCCGACCTCATCCACGCCCAGCACCTCGGCTTCGGCCTGGCCCTGGCCTTCGCCCGCGCGGCCGGCGCCGTCCCCGTGATCTCGATCGCGCACGGCACGGACATCATCGCGGCCACCGAGAGCGACCAGGCCCGCGCGGTGCTGAACGAGATCGTCGCCGCGAGCACGGCGGTCGCCGTCCCCAACCAGGCCATGGCCGGCCAGGTGAACACCCTCACCAGCAACCGGTACGCGGACCGGCTGGTCACCATCCCGTGGGGCATTCCGCTCCCTTCGTCCCCCACCGCCACGCCCACCACCGGCAGCGGCTTGCGGCTCCTGCACGCCGGGCGCCTGGACGGCAACAAGTCGACCATCACCGCCATCGACGCGCTCGCCGCCACCCGCGAGCCGCACCACCTCACCGTCATCGGCAGCGGACCCGAACTGCCCGCCCTCCAGGCCCGCGTGCAGCACCACAGCATCGCCCACAGTGTCACCTTCGAACCGTTCGCACCCCGTGACGATCTGTGGGCCAGGTTCCGGGCCTACGACGCCTTCGTGTTCACCACCCGCACCCTGGAGGCGTACGGGCTGGTGGCGATCGAAGCCCAGGCACATGGTCTGCCGGTCCTCTACAGCGACGTACCAGGCCTCGGCTCCACCCTCGGCCACGGCGGCCTGTCCTACCCGCCCGGTGACAGCCAGGCGCTCGCCGCGGTCATCGACTGCCTGGCCGCCAATCCGCACCTGCGCCAAGTCCTCCACCAGTCCGCCGTCGACAACAGCCGACGGCACAGCATCACCGCCACCGCCGACCGCCTCGGCGCCCTGTCCGACACTGTGATCGGAGCAGCCCGTGCATGACACCCCCCTCTACACCAGCACCCTGTGGCCCCCGGTCCGCCCCCGCGCCGCCGACCCCGGGTCCACCACGATGGAGCTCCTCGACTCCCTCGGCCTGGTCTCCGCCACAGCCGCGAGCGGTGTCTTCACCCTCCTGCCGCTCGGGCTGAGGGTCCACGACCGGCTGGTCGGCATCGCCCGCCAGGCCTTCGAGGAACGCGGCGCTCACACGGTCGCCTTCCCCACCCTCCAGAGCAGCAGGCTGTGGAGGGAGACCGGCCGCTGGGACGCCTACCAGCGCGAGGGCGCCCTCCTGACCGCCCGGAGCCGCAGCGGCGAGGAAATGTGCCTGGCGCCGACCTCCGAGGAGATCGCCACCGCCACGGTCCGCGACCGCCTGCGGTCCCACCGTGACCTGCCCGCGCGCCTGTTCCTCAGCACCACCAAGTTCCGCGACGAGCTCTCCCCCCGCGGCGGCCTCATGCGCTCTCGCGAGTTCACGATGGCCGACTGCTACACCTTCGACAGGAGCCCCGAGGCGATGCAGGCCTCGATCCGCTTCCTCAACGACGCCTGCGCGGCCGCCCTCACCGGTATGGGCTTGACCGGCACCTTCCAAGCCCCCGCCGACGGAGGCAGCATCTCTGCCGGCCCCAGCACCGAACACCTCCTCCTCGGCGACAGCGGACAGAGCACCATCCTGGCCTGCGGGCACTGCGGCAACCGCGGAGACGCCGCCGTCCTCAGCTCCCAGCCCACTCCACAGACGGGGGAACCCGTCGTTAACGTCATCGCCTTCGCCTTGACCGGACCCGACGGCAGATGCCAGCCCACCGCAGTCGCCATCCGCTCCGACCTCCAAGTCAGCACCCGCAAGCTCGCCGAAGCCACCGGCGCCGCCCACGTCACGCTCCTGGACCCTGGCGAGCTCCCGGAGCTGTACGGCACCCCAGCTGGCACCCTCACCCCGTGGGACGCCGCCCGAGCCGCCGGCACCGCCCTGCTCTTCGACACCTCCGTCGCCTCCCTGGAGAAGTTCGCCATCTCCGACGTGGCCGACGGATTGCGCACCTCCATGTCCTGGGACGGCGGTCGCGGCCTGCCGGCGCTCACCCCCTCGGGCGCCGACGTCCACCAGGCCACGCCCGGCTCCACCTGCCTCCGTTGCCACCAGGGCCACTACAGAGACACCCACGCAGTCGAAGTCGCCCACGTCTTCGAACTCGGCCGCCAGTACTCCGCACCCATGAACCTGACCTTCACCGACGAGCACGACGCCCCCCAGACACCCTGGATGGCCTGCTCCGGCATCGGCATCACCCGCTGCCTCCAGACCGCCGCCGAACTCCACCGCGACCACCACGGACTGCGCTGGAAACCCGGCACCGGCCCCGCCGACCTCCACATCACCGTCCTGCGCGCCGACCTGCCCGCCATGCGAGAGCGCACCGACCGCCTCGTCGGGCAACTCCGCGCCCTCGGCCTGAGCCTGCTCGTCGACGACCGCCCTCTGCCCGCCGGCAACAAACTCCGCTACGCCCGGCTCCTGGGCCTGCCCCACCACGCGGTCATCTCTCCCCGCCACAGCGAAGGCGACGTGGAGGTCACCAACCGCTGGACCAGCCGCACCATAACTACCGAATCCAGCAAGCTTCCCCGAATCTGCTCCACACGCCGATAGAACAAACAACCCACTAAACCGCAGACGGTGCCGCCTGAATTCGGATATCAGGCGGCGCCAATTCGGGCTGCCATAATTCACCAACAGTCCCTAATTCTCATCCCAGGCAGTCCACATCCCGGCATTGACATGCCACGACGGGCCACCCTATGGTCTCCGTCATCGTAATAAGTACGGGTCGTAGCTCAATGGTGGAGCACGGCAAAAGCGTTGCCGAGGAACTGGTTCGAATCCAGTCGACCCGACCAAACAAAAAATTCAATTCTGCAGGTGGATGCGGCTGCAGCGTGCCGCACGGAACTCGAATGGGAATCCTGTGAAGATCGCTATCACTGGCGGTGCGAGCGCCGGTCACGTCGTCCCCGCCCTGGCGGTGGCCGACGAACTCGCCACCTTCGGAGCCCAGCTCGTGTTCATCGGCCGTGGCGGCAGCATCGAAAGCGAGTACGCCGAGCGCGCCGGCCTGCCCTTCCGGGCCGTGCCCGCCGCCGGGCTGAAGCGCCACCGCTCCTGGGGCAACCTCCTCATGCCCCTCACCGTCCTACGTGGTGTGGCGGCCGCCTGGCGCGTGATGCGTCTCGAACGCCCCGACGCCCTGTTCTCCAAGGGCTCATACGTGTCGGTCCCGGTCGGGATGGCCGCGTGGCTCTGCAAGGTCCCTATCGTGATCCACGAGTCCGACCGCTCACTCGGGCTCGCCAACCGCATCCTCGCGCGCCTCGCCGAAACCGTCTGCTTCAGTACGCCCCCCGCCCCGACGACACCCCGTTGGCTCTCCGCGAAGGCAGCCGTCACCGGGCTTCCACTGCGCTCCGACCTCACCACGGCTGACCCCGACGGACTCCGGGAACGCCTCGGGGTGACCGGCAGCGCCCGGGTGCTGCTCGCCTTCTGCGGCAGCAGCGGCTCTCAACGCGTCAACCAGGCCGTCCGCGCCCAACTCGACGCCCTGTGCGACCAGTACGCAGTCCTGCACGTCTGCGGCAAGGGCAACCTGGATCCCAGCCTCGAAGGACGAGCCGGGTACTGGCAGGTCGAGTACCTGCACGAGGACATGAACGACGCCCTGCACCTCGCCGACACCGTGATCGGCCGAGCCGGGGCAACCACCCTCGCCGAACTCGAAGCTCTCGCCATCCCCGCCGTGCTCGTACCGCTGCCCACGTCCGTCAGTCGCGGCGACCAGATCGAGAACGCCGCCGCCTACGCCGAACGGAATCCGGGCCGCTGCATCGTCGTCGCGGACGAGGCCCTGACCGACGGCAAGCCGCTCGTGGAGGCCTGCGAGAGACTCCGCGAAGCCCCACGCGAGGCAGACCCAGGCACCGTTGCACATCACGCCCGCGAGGCGGCCGGCCAGGTTGCTCGGCTGACCTTGGCCGTCGCAAGGTCAGCCCTCGTGCGGCGATGACGTCAGCGGTCGTGGTGCCCGTACATCGCGAAGATCTCGCTGTCGCTCTCGCCACGGTTGAACACGTGCCAGTGCATGTGCTTCGACTCCTGGTAGAGCCCCAGGTTGGTGTTGACCGAACAGGAGCCGTGCTCCTTCTCCACCATCGCCGCGACCTCCTGGACCACCGCGACCACCTCATGCAGCAAGCCGGGGTCCGCGTCGCCGAGATCCGTCAGGGAGGGAACATGCTCCTTCGGGATCACCACGATGTGGACCGGGTACGAGGGGTTGGTGTGGTGGAAGGCGAGGACCCGGTCCGTCTCGACCACCCGTTGGACTTCCACCCGGCCGCTGAGTACCTGGTTGCAGTAGAAGTCGCTGACCGCCACTTCGATTGCGGTTGTCACAGTGCGTCACCTTTGGTGTCAGAGTGCGATTGGGCGTCAGAGTACAGGCTGTCCACCCCCCTCTTCGCTCGCCCCCGAGCGGGCCCTCCCCTACAAGCAGGAGAGGGCGATCCTCACGGAGGCATCCGCCCAGACCAGATCGGTCGACGCCACGGTGACGAGCCGATTTGGGATCACCGCCGACCGCCTCAAGAGACGACGTGATGTCGCGCCTCTCCACCCCGAGGCCTTCGCAGGGGCTATCTACTCCCAGTCGCCGCGGTCGCCCGCGCGATCCGCGGCCCCACCAAGCGCTCGGCCAGATCCAACGGGTACCAGGAAGCGCCGGACACCTCGGACTCCTGGATGGTTCCGACCTCAGCCTCGGCCGTCGCAAAGGCATAGCCGAAGTCCAGGTGGTAGTGGTCTGGCTCATCCTTCGCAGGCCTGGCCGGCACCTGGCCGAACTCGACATACGCGGGGTACGCCGAAACGGGGACGACCAGCCCGGGGTCGATGCCAGTCTCCTCGGACAGCTCACGAAGGGCCGCGCCGAGCAGCGTGGAATCGGTCGGCTCAAGATGCCCGCCCGGCTGCAAAGTGAGCTGGTACGCGCGGTGTTCGATGAGCAGGACCTCGGTGCCGTCCCGGACCAGCAGGGCGCCGGCGGTCACATGCATCGGGAAGGTTCGCCGCGAGGCGAACCCTTGGCCTTCGGCCAGGAGACGCAGCGGCTCGGCCAACTGTCCGGCTTCCTGAGGGTAGCGCTCCAGGTAGGCGGTGAGCACGCCCGCGATCTCGGAGTCAGTGATCGCCATAGGTGCTCACCCCCATGCCGCTACGCAGGGGAGTTCCGCCGAAACCGGCCGCTCGAAGGCCGCCAACAGGCACGTGCACAGTCTGCTCCACAGGGGTCCAAGGGGTACGAGAAGTCCCGCACTCTACAAGTCCACCCAGCCCCGACACGCGCTAACGGGCCCGTTGCCTTGCAGCACTTGGGACCCTCGGCGATTCGGCCAACCCCCGTTCGTGGCACGGATGTTATGGGAGCCGGGTCGGTGTAGCTCCCACGATCCGACAGGCGCTCCATTCCCGGATTTCATGGCCGACCGAAACACATGTGTTCGAAAAATCAGCGGCTGTCGTTGAGCTTCCGACAGCATCCGAACGGCGATCCAGGGGGATCCGATGGCCACATCCGGACTGCACAGCAAACCGGCCGACACACCACCCCCACCGCCGCCGGCGGAAATCACCTACAGCGGGCAGTACTCCGTCAATCCGCTCGCCGAGGTCTCCTTCCGGCAGATGTGCGCCACGCTCCCTTCCGTCCTGGCCCGGATCGGCCGCCTGTCGTGGCGGACCGACCGGCAGGCCGTCCGGCTCCTGGTCGGGTGCCAGATCATCACGGGCGTATCCGCCGCGGTGCTGCTGGCCGCCACCGCCCGCGCCATGGGGCCCGTACTCGGCTCCGGAAGTGCCGGCGACCGTCTCCAAGGCGCTTTGCCCGCGCTGGTCGTGGTCGCGCTCGCTGCCACGATGAACCGTGTCGCGGGGGCCGTGGCCACCTACGCCGAGCGGCGGATCACTCCCCGGCTGACCTCGGAGGCGGACAGTGCCCTGGTCGAGGCGGTCTGTCGGGTCGAGGCCGCGGCCTATGCCGGGGACGGCTTCTCCGACCGGCAGGAGGCGGCCGAGATGGGGGTGGTCCGTACCCACGTGATGGTCACGGACGCCCAGCGCTTCATGTCCTCCCTGATCCGCCTGGTCACCGCCGGCAGCGTCCTGTCCGTGCTCAACGTCCTGATGCTGCCCCTGCTGCTCCTGGCCGTGTTGCCAGCCGGCATCGGCGCCGTGCTGACCGCCCGCGTCGACTACGAGATCCACTACTCCAACGTCTCCGACCGGAACGTGCGCGGGATGATGCGCTGGTGGGCCACCGCATCCCAGTACGGCGACGAGGTACGCGCCAACTCGATGACCGACTACCTCGTCTACTGGTACCGGGCCCTGTCCGACCGGTGCGACCGCCGGAACCTCGCTGCCGCGCCCCGAACCCTGCGGATCTCCCTGCTTTCAGCGTTGGCCGGCGGCGTCTTCCTCCTGGCGACCTGGGGAGCGCTCGCCTGGCTCGCGGTGACCGGCCGGATCGAACCGGCCATCGCCGCCACGGCAGTCATCGCCGTCCAGACCGCACTCGCCGCCCTCTCCCAGGTGATCATCAACGGGGCGGCCATCTTCCACACCAGCCTCTACCTCACCGACATGCAGGCTTTCCTCGACGAGGCCGCCGCCCGCACTCCCCAGCGCGGACCGCGCGAGATCACCGGCCCGGTCGAGGAGATCCGGCTCGACGAGGTCGTCTACCAGTACCCGGGCAAGGACCGCCCCGCGGTCGACGGCGTCTCCCTCACCCTGGAGCGCGGGCAGATCCTCGCGATCGTCGGAGCGAACGGCTCGGGGAAGTCGACCCTGTTGCGACTGCTCACAGGGATCTACCTGAGTGACAAGGGCAAGGTCACCTGGAACGGAAGCGACCTCTCCGACACCGACCCGGGCACCGTCTGGCGGCGCACCGGTCTGGTCCCGCAGGACTTCGCCAAGTGGCCGCTTCGGGTGCGCGAGAACATCACCCTGGGCCAGCCCCGCACCCACGACGACGGCCCCGTGTGGGAGGCCATCGACGCGGTCGGTCTGCGCGAAGCCGTCGAAGAGCTCCCCGACGGCCTGGACAGCCTCCAGGCACGCGACATCTGGGGTGGCGTCGAGTTCTCCGGCGGGCAGTGGCAGCGCGAGGCGTGCGCCCGGGCGCTGTACCGCAAGCCCGAGCTGCTGATCCTGGACGAGCCGACGTCCCAGATGGACCCGCGCGGTGAGCACCTGATCTTCGAACAGATCAAAGCGATCGCCGTCGACCGGATCACCATCATGGTCACCCACCGCCTGGAGAACACGAAGATCGCGGACCACATCGTCGTGATGGAAGACGGCCGGATCTCCGAGCAGGGCCGCTACGACGATCTCGTCCATGGCGGTGGGACCTTCGCGGAGCTCCTCGCGCTCTCCCAGGACCACTGACAGTGAGGATGTTCGTGAGCGTCTCCCGGCAGGGTCTGACCCACCCACTGACTGACCTCGGGTCCTCAACGGGATCTGTCGACTCCGCCCGGGAGACGCTCGTGTGCAGCCACCGGACCGGCCTGCGTGACTTCATAAGAGCCTGGCCAGAGGCCCCATCACTGTCTCGTCCGCCCGCTCGGCCGGTGGCTGCCGCCCTGACCGCTCGAGTGGAGAGGACGGCGATGTCCACCATCGCACAGCAGGACCGCGAGATCACCGGCGGCGTCGACACCCACAAGGACACCCACACCGCGGCGGCCATCGACTCGGCGGGGCGCCCGCTGGGGGCCGAGCAGTTCGAAGCCACCGCGGCCGGCTACCGCAAGCTCCTGGCCTGGCTCCGCTCGTTCGGCACCCTGGTGCTGGTCGGCGTGGAGGGCACCGGCGCCTACGGGGCCGGCCTCGCCCGCTACCTGCACGAGCAGGGCATGAGCGTGGTCGAGATCGACCGCCCGGACCGCAAGGCCCGCCGCTGGCAGGGCAAGTCCGACCCGGTAGATGCCGAGGCGGCGGCCCGCGCGGCCCTGGCCCGACGCCGCACCGGCATACCCAAGCAGCGCGACGGCCAGGTGGAGGCCCTGCGGAGCCTGCGCGTCGCCCGCCGCAGCGCGGTCCGCCAACGAGCCGATGTTCAACGGCAGATGAAGACCCTGGTCATCAGCGCGCCGGAGGAACTACGCGCCGCCCTGCGTGAGCTGGGTGACAAGCAACTGATCACCACGTGCGCGGCCTCCCGGCCCGACGCGGCCCGTGCCGGAGAGCCAGCCGTCGCGGCCAGGCTCGCCTTGCGCACCCTGGCCCGCCGCCACCAGCGACTCACCGAGGAAGTCGGCGAGCTCGACGAGCTCATCCACCCGCTGACCGCGGATATCGCCCCGGCGCTGCTGGCTCTGAACGGCGTGGGCTCCGACGTCGCCGGGCAGCTGCTGGTCACCGTCGGTCAGAACCCCGAACGCCTTCGCTCGGAAGCCGCCTTTGCCATGCTCTGCGGCGCCGCCCCGCTGCCGGCATCCTCCGGGCGCACGCAGCGCCACCGCCTCAACCGGGGCGGCGACCGAGCGGCCAACTCGGCCCTCTACCGCATCGTCCTCTGCCGCCTGCGCTGGGACGAACGCACCAAGAGGTACATGGAACGCCGGACGAAGGAGGGCCTGTCGAAGAAGGAGATCATCCGCTGCCTCAAGCGGTACATCGCCCGCGAGATCTACCAGATCCTGACCGCCCCCACGCCGACGACCATCACCGCAGAACAGCTCACAACCGCCGCTTGACATCCATAAGAGCATCCACTTCGCCTGCCCCTGCGGCCCGCGCACGAAGCGGCGGGCCGCACATCACCGAGGAGAAGCCCGTGCCTGATTTCCACAACGCGGCCGAGGTGCGCGGCCGGCGTGCGCTCGCCTTGTTCATGGAGGGAAGCGCAGCGTGAAGCAGACGTCGAAGCCCCTGCCCGCGTTGCTGCTTCGCTGGGCGGAGGATCGGATCGGGGCCGTCGCGGCGGTACGTGACGCCTCGCACGACTGGGACCGCTCCCGGGTGTGGGAGCTGGAGGGCATCGGCGGGGTCTCCTGGTACCTGAAGGTCTCGCCCAACGAGAAGTTCTACATGCGTGAGAGCCGGGCGTACCGTCATGTCGTTCCTGCCTTGGGTCACACCCGGGCACCGCAGCTCGTCGACAGCCAGGCCCAGGACCTGGTCCTGCTGCTCACCGCGGTCCCCGGAGTCCCGGCAAAGAACCTCGGTCTGGAGGCCGCCGAGTGGCGGGTGGTGCACCAGCAGGCGGGAGTGCTGTGTGCCCGGCTTCACGAGGCCGGGGAACTCGACCGCGCCGATCGGGGCGAGGCCGAAGCCTCCCTGGACTCCGCTGCGGACGGAGCGGAGAAGTACCTCGGTCGCGCCGGGGACCGGCTGCCCGAGGACGAGCAGCAGCTGATCCGGGACCACACTGCCCGGCTTCGCCGCGTCGGCCCCGTACCCGTCGGCTACATCCATGGCGACAACCAGCCCAGGAACTGGATGGTGTCCGAGGGTGTGCTCGCGCTCATCGACTTCGAGCAGGCCAGGCCGGCGGCCCGTGTGCAGGACTTCGTCATCCTCGCGGCCACCCAGTGGGCCGACCATCCGGACCGCGAGAAGGCGTTCTTGCGGGGGTACGGGCGGTCGCTCACCGACGCCGAGCGTCAGGCCCTGCGCTGCTTGACCGCGCTGGACGCGGTCAACTGCCTGGCCTGGGGGCCGGACAACGGAGACGAGCTCGTCACGGCCCGGGGCCGGCGGACCCTGGACCGCCTCATGAGGGAGGACCGCCCGTGAGCGCAGTACACCGCAGCATCGGCAACGTCATGGTCCTGCTCCAGCGCCCTGGCGACGGCTGGGTCCTGACCGTGCGGCACCGGGAGACGTCGTGGCACTCCCCCGGGATGCTGACCGTGGTCGGGGGGCGCCTGGAGGAAGGCGAGTTCCTTGACGAGGGTGCGGCGCGGGAGCTCGCCGAGGAAGTCGGCATCCACCTCGCCCCGGACCGGCTGCGGTTTTGCCAGCTGCCCCACTTCCACGCAGCGGACGGCGAGCGGGTGATCGGCGCCGTCTTCACGGTGCGGGAGTGGGAGGGCACCCCGTACAACCGCGAGCCGCAGACGCACAGCGAGTTGGTGTGGGTCGATCCTGCTGCGCCGCCGCCCGACTGCCATCCGTTCACACACGAGGTCCTGACCCGTTTCGTCACCGGCCAGCTCTACGCGAACGTGATCGCCCCGGAGATGCGCGGCGGTGAGGCCGGGTGACGACCTCCACCCAGCCGGCCAAGTTCCGGAAGCGCGTCTCCCTGGACCTGCGGCGTCTCGTCGGCAGCGAGTGCGCGAGCCTGTCAGGCTCGGTGGTCAGCACCGTCGCCCTCCCCGCCCCGGCCGTGCTCGATCTCGATGCCTCCACCACCCAGATCGCGCTGCTCGCCTTCCTCGGCCAGCTCCCGAACGCCATCGTGGCGCTCCCGGCCGGCGCGTTCTCGGACCGGCACGCCAAGCGCCCGCTGATGATCGCCGCGGACCTCACCGCTGCCGCAGTCCTCGTGACCATTCCGGCCGCCGCCTTCGCCGGGGTGCTCGGCATCGGCCAGCTCTACGCGGTCGCCGTCGTCCTCGGCATCGCCAAGATCGTGCACAGTTCGGCGTCCATCAGCTATCTGCTTGTCCTCGTCGAGGCTGACCTGCTGCAGCACGCGAACTCGCGGCTGGGCGCGGCCTCGTCGGTGGCCGACAGCGCGGGCAGCAATGTGGGCGCCGCGCTGGTAGGCGCCGTCGGCGCCGCCCGCTCGGTCCTCGCCGACGTCCTGTCCTACCTCGTCTCCGCATTTCTCGTGTGGCGCATCCGCACCCCCGAGCCGGCCGCCGCATCGGCCGAGGGCCGCGGCAGCCTCGCGCGGGACATCAGTGAGGGCAGGGTGCGATGGGCAGCTCTCGGTCCCGCTGAGCGGCGGCGCCTGGTGGCCCCGGACGGGGGCTCGATGCTGCTGTCGGTCTGGGGGAAGGGTGCTCCGTTCACCGCCTGGTCTACCGTTTTCGCGCGTACCGCGGACCGGATCCGTGAGCGATACGAACCGAGATTCCCGCACGTTGCGCCGCATCGGCTCCGCCACACCATGGCCATGCAGACCATGGCACGTCTGGTGCGCGGCTACTACGAGCAGGCCGCTCGGCAGGTACGGGACACCGGTGACGATGCTGCCCTGGGTCGACCGTGATGTCGACCCGCGAGGGCCGCAGCGCCCGCAGCGCGCGGTTGAGCTTCCGGGGCGGATGATGTTGGTTCCTGCCCGCACCGTGCCGCCCTCCATTGACACGCCAGCAGGGTGAGGCTCCGTCACACGTCACGACTGCTCAGGAGCAGGGCGTGACCGGGCGGTCGGCATCCCGAGCGGGGGATGCCGAGTGCCGTGTCATGTGCGTCATGCATTGGGGTCGTGGGCGGCGCCGACGAGTTCGTCCAGGACGTCTTCCATGGTGACGAAGCCGATGACGGTGCCCTTGGCGCCGGTGACGGCGGCGAGGTGGGTGCCGGCCGCGCGCATGGCGGTCATGGTGTCGTCGAGGGGGGTGTCGAGGGCGACCTTGGTGATCGGATGCAGTGCGCCGCGGGGGAAGGGCCGCGTGCGGTTGTGTGCGGCGAGGGCGTCCTTGATATGCAGGTAGCCCAGGATCTCCTCGCCGGGGCCGGTGACCGGCAGGCGGGAGAACCCGTATGCGGCTGCCGCCCGTTCCAGGCCCTGTGGTGTGATGTCGTGACTGACGGTGGTGACCCGCTCCAGTGGGACCATCACTTCGCCGACGGGCCGGGTGCCGAGCTCCAGGGCGTCCTGGAGGCGCTCTCCGTCTTCCGGGCCGAGGAGGCCGGCGGCGGAAGAGTCCTTGACGAGGCGGGCCAGTTCGTCGTCGGTGAATACCGCGCCGATTTCGTCCTTGGGCTCCACCTTCATCAGCCGCAGCAGCATGTTGGCGAAGGCGTTGATGCCGAAGACGAACGGTCGCAGGCCGCGGGTCAGGGCGACCAGCGGGGGGCCCAGCAGCAGGGCGGTGGGCGCGGGGGCGGCGAGCGCGATGTTCTTGGGCACCATCTCGCCGACGAGCATGTGCAGGTAGGTGGCCAGGGTGAGCGCGATGACGAACGCGATCGGGTGGATCAGTGCCTCGGGCACCCCGATGGCATGGAAGGGGGGCTCCAGCAGGTGCGCGATGGCAGGCTCGGCGACCGCACCCAACACGAGCGAGGAGACGGTGATGCCGAGCTGGGCGGTGGCCATCATCGCCGAGAGGTGTTGCAGGCCCCACAGGGTGGTCTTGGCCCGCCGGTTGCCCTTGAGGGCCGCCGGTTCGATCTGGCTGCGCCGTACGGAGATCAGGGCGAACTCGGCACCGACGAAGAAGGCGTTGGTGATCAGCGTGAAGGCGCCGATCAGCAGCTGGATCGCGGTCATCGGCCCGTCTCCTCGTCGGTGGCGGCATCGGCCGGTGTGGTGAGCGTGATCCGGTCGGCGCGGTGGTGTTCTATGTCGAGCACCGAGAGTTCCCAGCCGTCGACGACGACCGTGTCGCCTTCGACGGGGATGCGCTCCAGGCGGGTCGCGATCAGGCCGGCGAGGGTCTCGTACGGGCCCTCGGGCACGGTAAAGCCGATCTCTGCCAGCTCGTCGACGCGGACGCTTCCATCGGCCTCCCAGACCCGGCGGCCGTCCTGTTCGGGGGCTTCGAGGAGGTCGGGGACCTCCATCGGGTCGTGCTCGTCGCGGACTTCGCCGACGACTTCTTCCACGATGTCCTCGACGGTGGCGACGCCGGCGGTGCCGCCGTACTCGTCGATGATCACGGCCATGGTGCGGGCCTTGCGCAGCCGGCCCAGCAGTCGGTCCACGGGCAGGGAGTGCGGCACCAGCAGCGGCTCGGTCATCAGCTCGGTGACCTCCGTCTTGACTCGCTGGTCCTCCTCCAGGGTGAGGATGTCGCGGATGTGGACGGTGCCGATGACCTGGTCGAGTGCGTCGCGGTAGACGGGGAAGCGGGAGATGCCGGTGGCCAGGGTCAGGTTCGCGGCGTCCGCCGCGGTGGCGTGGGCCTCCAGGGCCTGCACGTCCACCCGCGGGGTCATCACGTTCTCCGCGGTCAGCTCCGCCAGGTGCAGGGTCCTGACGAACAGCTCGGCCGAGTCCGCCTCGATCGCGCCCTCGCGGGCGGAGTGGCGGGCGAGCGCGACCAGTTCCTCCGGGGTGCGTGCGGAGGCCAGCTCCTCGGCCGGCTCCAGCCCGAGGCGGCGCACGAGGCGGTTCGCAGTGTTGTTCAGGTGCCGGATCAGCGGGCCGAACGCAGCGGTGAACGCGCGCTGCGGACCAGCGACGACCTTGGCCACGGCCAGCGGCCGGGAGATCGCCCAGTTCTTCGGCACCAGCTCACCGACCACCATCAGGACCACGGTGGAGATGGCCACACCGAGCAGGGTCGCGGTCGTCGACACCGCCCCGGCCGGCAGGCCGATCGCGGTCAGCGGCCCGCGCAGCAGCGCGGAGACGGACGGCTCGGCGAGCATGCCGATCACCAGCGAGGTCACCGTGATACCGAGCTGGGCGCCGGAAAGCTGGAAGGTCAGCCGTTTGGCGGCCTTCAGGGCGCCTTCGGCGCCCCGCTCACCGGCCTGGGCGGCGCGTTCGAGTTCACTGCGCTCGACGGTGGTGAGGGAGAACTCGGCGGCGACGAACACCGCACACGCCAGCGTCAGGGTCAGGGCGAGAAGCAGCAGCAGGACTTCGGTCACCGTGCCACCCCCGTTCCCGGCTCGATGTTCTGCGGGCAGGGCGTGGCACGGCCGGGACTGGGAGGTTCACCCATTGCGGATCTGCTGCTCCTTCTTCACTCGTGGGACCGGGGCATGGTCCTGGGGCTTGGCGGTCAGTATCCGCACGGCAACTGTAAAGGAGCAGTAAAGGGCCTGGCCAGCGGGTCCCACACGGCGAGAAGAGTGGTCCGCATGCAGACTTTCCCGGCCAACCTGTGCCTGCGTGCTCCGCAGCTGCCGTACTGCTCCTATGCTTCTACATGCTTGTAGATAATGCCAGGGCGGGGCGGTGTGATTCCGTGCCGCCGGTGACGTGCGCGCATCCAGTGGGGTGCGTCGAGCCGGAGGGGAAGAAGTATGGCTTCGATCGATCTGGACAAGGTGCTGGACAAGGCGTGGGCGGACAAGAGCCTGCCCGAGGTGCTGGCCGCGCCCGTGTCGGCGCTCAAGGGTGTCTCGGACCGGCAGGGGGAGCTGCTCAAGGAGGCGTTCGGCGTCAAGACGGTCGCCGATCTCGCTGATCTGAAGTACGTCGGCTGGGCGCAGGCCCTGGCGGCGCTGGACGCTGCGAAGTAGCACGCCGGCTCGCGCGCGGTGCTGCGGGACCGGAATCCGCGTCCCCGCAGCACCGCTGCGCGCAGCCCAACGAAGTCACGACGTCACACATGTGAAGGAGAACGCCACGATGGTGTTCAAGCGCCTGCTGGGCTCGATGGGTGTCGGCGGCCCCGCCGTGGACACCGTTCTCGACCTGGCCACCGCGGTGCCCGGCGGCACGCTGACCGGCGAGGTCCGCCTCACCGGCGGCCGGGCCGACTTCGACATCGAGCACATCACCCTCGAACTCGTCGCCCGCGTCGAAGCCGAGCACGACGACGGCGAACACAAGGGCACGGCCGTCTTCGAGCGGTTCCACGTCGGCGGCGGCTTCCGCCTGGCCGAAGGGGAGCAGCGCACCGTGCCGTTCGCGGTCACGCTGCCTTGGGAGACCCCCATCACACAGCTGCACGGTCAGCCGCTGGGCATGGTCCTGGGTGTGCGGACCGAGCTGGGCGTGGCCGGCGCCAAGGACAAGGGTGACCTCGACCCCCTGGCAGTGGGCCCGCTTCCCGTCCAGGAAGCGATCCTGGAAGCCTTCGGACAGCTCGGATTCGGCTTCAAGTCCGCCGACCTCGAATACGGCCGCATCGGCGGCACCGGCCAGCAGCTGCCCTTCTACCAGGAGCTCGAACTCACCCCCGCCCCGCAGTACACCCACCAGGTCAACGAGATCGAAGTGACCTTCCTTGCCAACCCGGGCGGGATGGAGATCGTCCTGGAGGCCGACAAGCGCGGTGGCCTGTTCTCCGGGGGCCACGACGTGCTCGGCCGGCATCACGTCAGCCACGAAGGCGCGACCCACCGCGACTGGAACGCCGTCGTCGGATCCTGGATCAGCCAGCTCATCGACGCCCGCACCGCCCACGGCCCGCACGGGCACAGCGACGTACACGGCTCCCACGCACACAAGGACGAGCACGGCCACCACGGCGGCCATGACAGCCACCACAGCGGGCACCGTTCCGGGCCCGGCATGGGCACCGTGGTCGCAGCCGGCGCCGCCGGCCTCGCGGTCGGTGTGGTCGGCGGCATGGTCGCCGCCGAAGCCGTCGACGAAATCGGCGACTTCTTCGAAGGCGACGACGAGGACGAGGGCGGGAACGACGAGGCATAGCACCCCGGCCACCCCCACGACACCTTCTACATTGGTGTAGAAATAAGTTGTCCGGGCCGGTCCGTCCGTTCCCGGCCCGGACACCCCCTTCGAACCAGTGGAGTTGGCATGGCCCTGTGGGACCGTTTCAAGGAATCCGCCCAGCAGATGCAGGCGCAGCTCGAAGCGAAGAAGAACGACCTCAAGTCCGGTGCGTTCCGTGACGCGTCGATGGCCATGTGCGCCCTCGTCGCCGCGGCCGACGGCACCGTCGACCCCTCCGAACGCCAGCGGGTCGCCCAACTGATCGCCACGAACGACGTGCTGCGCAATTTCGACGCCGCCGACCTTCAGCGGCGCTTCGACGAGAACCTCAACAAGCTCACCGCCGACTTCGACTTCGGCAAGGTCAGCGTCCTGCAGGAGATCGCCAAGGCCAAGAAGAAGCCGGCCGAGGCCCGTGCGGTCATCCAGATCGGCATCGTCATCGGAGGCGCCGACGGCGACTTCGACAAGACCGAACAGGCCATCGTCCGTGAAGCCTGCTACACCCTCGACCTGCCCCCGCACGAGTTCGACCTCTGAGCCGCCAGCCCTCACCACCCGGCGCTCGCGGACCGCGCGCCGAAGGCAACACGAGGCCGCGCCCTCAGAGATGCGGCCCAGACCTGCGGCAGCACCGTGTTCCGCCTTCGCAGCGGCACGGCCGTTGTCCGTCTCGAAGAGAGAGGGTGGGCTCCTGTTGGGCAGCGGCGTCTCGTGACGGTCACCCCAAGCCGGCTCGGACCACGATCACCGGGCACAGGGCGTGATGGAGGACAGCCTGACTGACCGAGCCCAGAACCAGTCCGGCGAACCCTCCGCGCCCGCGCGCACCGACCACGATCAGCTGGGCGCCGCCGGTCGCCTCGATCAGGGCCGACCGGGTGCGTCCGCGCACCAGGCGTGGGCGTACGGTCACGTCCGGGTACCGCGCGCGGTACCCGGACAGGGCCTCGGCCAGCAGACGGTCCTCCGCAGCTTGCAGCTCGCGGACATCACCGATCAGGTCCACTATCTCCAGCGGGCGGCCAGGGGCCGGCTTGTCGTGGTCGGTCCAGGTGCTCCAGGCGTGCAGCGCCGCCAGGTCCGCGCCCCGCAGGGCCGCCTCGTTGAACGAAAATGCCACCGCTGACTGCCCTTGAGCGGAGCCGTCCACCGCCACCAGCACCGGCCCGGCCGGCTCCGGCCGCCCGCGAACCACCATCACCGGGCACGAGGCGTGGGCGGCCAGGTGGACCGCCGTCGACCCCAGCAGCGCATGAATCAAGCCGTCCGAGCCGCGATGGCCGACCACCAGGAGCTGTGCGGTCCGCGACTCCGTCTCCAGTGCGGTCACCGCCTCGCCCACGATCACGCCGTGGCTCGCCTCCACCCCTGGGGCCGCGGCCTGGGCCCGGGCCAGGGCCTCGGCGAGCATCCGCTCGACGCTCTCGCGCACACCCCCGGCCGGCGGCCCCAAAGGCGAGGCTCCCCGCGGCACGTGCAGGGCGGGCCACACGAAACAGTGCACGACGTGCAGCTCCGCATTGCGCAGCCTGGCCTCGGTAGCGGCAGCGTCCACGGCGGCCAGAGCGGCAGCGGAGCCGTCCACCCCGACCACCACCGGCCCGGACATCGCCTCGCCTCCCGTCACCGGCCCTCACACCCTGACCGCTGCCCTCTTCAGCTTCTCCCGCAGGCAGCACAGGCGCCACTACGGCTCACAGGGGGGTGGCCGCGTGAAGGATGAAGAAGGGGGTGACGGCCGAGTTCGCCGACGACAGCGCGGAGACGGTGGTGCCGGCCGCGGCACCCCAGGTCGCCATCCCCACCGCGGTGAACAGCGACGGCCAGCGGTGGGCGTGGGGGGCCGGGCCCAGCAGCGCGGCGACCCGCCGCGGCACCGGGCCCGCCTCGGCGAGTGAGGCCAGTGTGGCCAGCGGCGAACCGCGGCTGATCAGAGCGGCCCTGCCGATCGCCACGGCCACCGTGCGGCGGCTGCCGACCGCGCGGGCCGCCTCCTCATCCGCCCACCGCTCAGCGGTATAGGTCACCGCCGAGCGCAACGGGCGCAAGAACGGATTGGCCCGCGCGGCCAGCTGTACGGCCAGCAGGAACCGGTGGTGCCCTCCGGCCAGGTGGGCGCGCTCATGGGCGAACAGGGCCCGGCGCTCACGGGAGGACAGGGCGGCGAGCATGCCGGTGCTCACTACGATCCGGTCCCGCCGGCCGCCGGGCAGCGCGTACGCGTACGGAATCTCGTCGGGCAGCACAGCGACCGGGGCGGGGGGAAGACCTCGAAGGGCCCGCCCACTGGACCGGCGCACCCACTGGTGACGCCACGCGGCCGACCAGCACGAGGCGATGACCGCGAGGAGGGCCGGGATGGCCGCCTTGCCCGCGACCTCGTCGTACGGCACCGCTTCGCGGACCTCGGGATCCGACCAGCCGTCGGGGAGCGGATTGCCCGGAAGCTGCGCGGTCCCGACCACCATCAGAAGCGCCAGGCACAGCGTGCTGCAGACCGCCAGCACCGCCGCGACACCGGTCAGCAGCCACGTCGCGGTCCGCGGATGCAGATGATGTTCCGCCAGGCGCGCAACGGGCCATGCCGTTAAGGGCAGCACCAGCGGCAGGAAGACGAAAACCCCCATGACGGTCAGTCTTCCCCATCCTCGGGCGCCTGGGCCAGCAGCTCCCGCAGCAGCTGTTCGTCCCGGGGCGACAGGGTGGTCACGAAGCTGGCCAGTACCGCCTGCCGGTCACTCTCCGCGTCCAGGACCCGCCGCATCCGCCAGGCGGCCAGGCCGGCCTCGTCGGCGACCGGGGTCCACTGAAAGGACCGGCCCACCCGCTCGCGGGCGACAGCGCCCTTGGCCTGCAGCCGGGTCAGGATCGTCATCACCGTGGTGTAGGCGATGCCGCCTCCGATGTGCTCCTGCACCCAGCCCGCGGTGACCGGGCCCGGCCCCCGGCCCAGCGCGGCAAGCACCTGGGCCTCCAGCTCGCCCTGACCGCGGCGGCGAGAAGGGTCGGCACCGCCCGTGTTCTGCACCGTCATGCCGTCAACCTCCCGCCTCAAGGCCCCGTCCGCCGCACGGAGGGGCGGTTCATCGTACAGACCAGACGATCTTCCCACTGGCGCGTTCAAGGCGCCGCGGCAGCAGCTTCTGCAGCCGAGGCCGACAGACGGTCCAAGCGGGGCCGCCGTCCGGCCCCGCTGAACTCGAAGGTCCCGAGTACGGCGCGCCGGTGTCGCAGTGTCGAGCTCCTGATGCATCGTGGCCGACGGTGCTCGTTGCCTCGGGCCACTGGCGCCGGACTGGCCGGATGGGGCCTTCCGCTCCAGACCCACTGTGCCACTCACCCCAACAGGTTTCTACATTGCTGTAGATTTCAAGCGGGGCGGCCGGCAGCCCAGGCGATCCACGCCTGGGCGCGGCGGCACGGAACAGGGAGTCAAGACATGAGTGTGAGCCTTTCCAAGGGCGGCAACGTCTCGCTGAGCAAGGAGGCCCCGGGCCTGACCGCCGTACTGGTCGGCCTGGGCTGGGACGTACGGACGACCACCGGGGTCGACTTCGACCTCGACGCCAGCGCCCTGCTGGTGAACGCGTCCGGGAAGGTCCCCTCCGACCAGCACTTCGTCTTCTACAACAACCTCAAGAGCCCCGACGGCTCCGTCGAGCACACCGGCGACAACCTCACCGGTGAGGGCGAGGGGGACGACGAAGTCGTCAAGGTGAACCTCGCCACCGTGCCCGCGGAGGTCGACAAAATCGTCTTTCCGGTCTCCATTCACGATGCCGAAGCCCGCAGTCAGAGCTTCGGCCAGGTCAGGGGCGCGTTCATCCGCGTCGTCAACCAGGCCGGCGGGGCGGAGATCGCCCGCTACGACCTCTCCGAGGACGCCTCCACCGAGACCGCGATGGTCTTCGGCGAGCTCTACCGCAGCGGCGCCGAGTGGAAGTTCCGAGCCGTCGGCCAGGGCTACGCCTCCGGCCTGTCCGGCATCGCCGCCGACTTCGGCGTCGGCGTCTGACAGCCCTCGCCACACGGCCCGGGAGGGGTGGGCGGGTCCGCAGGGACTCGCCCACCCCCCGGAAGACCCCCGTACCCGAGGCGCAAGCAGGCGCCGGCGACCACGAGGCGTGCGAGCGCACCCGCTACCAACCTCTACAGTGCTGTAGATTCAGCGTCGGCAGGCTACCGAAGCCGCAAGTGAAGGCCGCGAACTAGGAGGCACCCCGTGGGAATCAGCCTGGACAAGGGCCAGCAGATCAGCCTGGAGAAGGCCGGCGGGGGCTCACTGAGCGTGGTGCGGATGGGGCTGGGCTGGCGTGCGGCACCACGAAAGGGCTTCCTCGCCCGGATGACGGCCCGCGAGATCGATCTGGACGCCTCGGCCGTGCTCTTCGCAGGGAAGGAACCGGTGGACGTGGTCTTCTTCCAGCAACTGACCAGCAAGGACGGCTCCGTACGCCACACCGGCGACAATCGCGTGGGCGGCGCCGGCCAGGGCGGGGACGACGAATCGATCCTGGTGGACCTCCAGCGGCTGCCCGTGCACGTGGACCAGATCATCTTCACCGTCAACTCCTTCACCGGGCAGACCTTCGCCGAGGTGGAGAACGCCTTCTGCCGCCTCATCGACGAGAGCAACGGCCAGGAGCTGGCCCGCTACACCCTCTCCGGCGGCGGCAAATACACCGCACAGGTCATGGCCAAGGTCCACCGCTCCGGCACCGGGTGGAACATGTCCGCGATCGGGGAGCCGGCCGACGGCCGCACCTTCAAGGACCTGCTGCCCGCCATCGCCTCCCACCTCTGACCGGGCCTGGGAACTCCAGCGGCACCGGCCGTAAACTCGCGCCCCGCAGCTTCCTGGAGGGAAGGACCCCATGTTCGGTATCAGCGAGATAGCGATCCTCCTCATCATCGCCATCCTGGTCTTCGGGGCGAAGAAGCTGCCTGAACTGGCCCGTTCCATGGGCAAGTCGGCGCGGATCCTCAAGAGCGAAGCTCGTGCCATGGGAGACGGAGTCTATGGCGCGGAGCGTGTGGAGATGGCGCCTGACCTGCACAAACAGTTCCTGGGCTGTCCTTCGTAGAGGCCCTCCGCGATCCCCTTCTGGCCGCTGCTGACCGTCCTTAAGGGCACGGTTGGGGCACGTACCCGGCACGCGCCCGGGCGAGGGTTCGACCCAGGTGGCGATACCGGCGATGCCGAGGCCCAACGACGGCATGCCCGAGAGGACCTTGCAAGCGCAATCGCTGCTTCGCTGGGCGGCTCGACCTGTGCGATGCCGAGGGCTGGTCTCTGGGTCAGGGGCTTCGGCTCCCGAGTGGGCCCGGCAGGCGGGGTCTGAGCGTCGGCGGCCTGTTGTCGGCCGGGCGTGACGTTACTGCGATGACGCCTTGGCCCGCTTTGCTCCAGCCCAGAGTGAGCCCGGGTTCGCCCGGGTCGGGTACAGGGCGAGCATCGCCTCGTACAGTTCGGCCGCGGTCTTGGTCTCGGCGTCGAGCCGGTTGAAGTCCGCCAGGTACTGCTTGGTCTCGGCCAGGATCTTCGGGTCGTCGGGCAGGTCGGGGTTCTTGTGGCCGGCGACGACGTAGGCGGGGTCGAGTGCGGCGAGGGTGTCGGTGGCGCGCATCCACTCCTCGCGTGACGCGGTGGTGGTCTCGCCCAGGTACTGGTGGATGCCGTTGTAGGCGACATCGCCGGCGACGACCAGCCGCAGGTCCGCCGCCCACAGCGCGGTGCTGCCCTCGCAGTCGGTGAAGCCGGTCTCCACTGCCCGTAGCTCGTGGCCTTCGAGGGTGAAGGTGTCGCCTTCAAGGACTTCCGGGAAGACCTGGGGAAGCGGGACCTGCCCCGGGAAACGCGAGGTCCAGAAGGTGTCGACGTAGGGCGGTGTGCCCTCGAACCTCGCCTTGGCCACGGCTGCGGCGGTCGAGACCGCCTTGGCCTCGGGAAATGCCTCGAGGAGCTGCTTCACGCCGAAGCCGTGGTCGCCATGGCCGTGCGTGATGTAGACGTAGGCCAGGTTGCGGTCGTGGGCCTTCACCCAGTCGACCAGCTGCTGGTTCTGTTCGACGGTGAGGAACGTGTCGACCAGCGCGGCGTCACGCTCACCGAGGATCAGCGTCGCGGTGTTGACCACCCACTGGAGCTCTGGCGGAGTGCCGGCCGGCAGGTCGCGGGTCAGACCTGACCGGCGCAAGCACAACGTCTCGTACCGCAGAGCTGATGTGGCTTCCGGCATGTAGTGGCTACCTTCCACTCTTGTCGAGATCCAGGCCAACACATCCGGCTTGGTCGGGCGCCAGGTTGGCCTGGACCCAGGGCCGGGACTCGACGAGCTGCCGACCCGACTTCCAAGACCCATCCTGCGGGCTCGCATCCGATCCGCAACACGACCACCAGCCCGCCGCCGTCCGGCGTCCAGGCCTGTCACCGGTCACGGAGGCACAGGCCGGCGTGTTCAGCCCTCGATGCGGGCTGGTCGTCCGCGCAGCTCCTGTGTTTCCGGGACACCGCTGACGGGATCGCGGTGAAGGTCTCCGCAACCTCCTCGACGCTCTGTCCGTCGGCGGAAGTCACATGGATCTCGGTGTCGCGCCCAAGGTCAGGCTTGCTGCGGCCTCAGCCGCCACCGGGCCACGCCCGCCCCCAAGACCAGGGCTGCAGCCCCGTATCCGTACAGGAGGCCCAGGTTTGGACGGAGCGCCAGAGTGAGCCGAACCGCCAGGAGCAGCGGCGGGAAAACGAACTCGCTGCGGTTCTCGAACCCCATGCCGGCTATCGCCAACCGCACCACCGGACAGGTACCGAGGGAGAGCACTCCCCAGGCCGTGAGATTAGGGCCACGGTGAACCCGGCAGCGGTTCCAGAACCGAGCCCAGGCCCGTCCACCGGTACCCCAGCCAACTCACGGCCACCACAAGGACAGCGACCGCAGCCGACCAGCCGACGACCCGCAATAACAGGAGTCGGGCTGTTTCCTGCGCGATGTCGAGTGGGCCCTGACAGCTTTCAGTGCCCTCTCGACATCGGATCGGCCGCTACAGCACGGCGACGGTGAACGGTGCGTCCAGTGCGTTGCCGGCGCTGTCGGTGATGACGACGGTGATGGTGGCCGGGTCGCTGCGACACCAGCTGTGCGGGTCGCTCCCTTTCGGTGAGGAGCGGTTCGGAATGATCATTGCGACCCCGCTGCGGAGGTATCGTTTCCGCAGGTCAGAGACTCGCAGGTGGCAGCGAATTCACCCGTACGGCCGCCTGGCGGCGTTCCTTGTCCGCCCTCACGGGGCGGACCCAGCCAGCGCAGACGGCCGCTGCGGCTGGCCGGGCCGTTTGCCGCACGACGGCGCGAGGCCGGGCTGGTGGGGAGAACCTCCGGCAGAGGGCCTCGTTGGGTTTCGTGTACTGGTCACGGATGAGGAGGCTCGGATGAGCAGTGGAATGTCTGTGGAGGACGCTTGCGTCGCCGCGTTCAGGGAGCTCAAGGTGCGGAAGAACAACACTTTGCTGTGCCGCGTCAGCGATGACTTCACCGCCATCGTGCCCGACACCAAGGGCACCATGACCTATGACGAGTTCGTCGGGATCCTGCCGGAGAGTGAGCCCCGGTTCGCCATCCACGACTACGAGTACGCCCTTCCGGACGGCCGGAAGACCAGCAAGATCATCTTGTTCAGCTGGCTCCCCGACTCCAGCCCGATCAAGACCAAGATGGTCCTGTCGTCGAGCAAGAGCACCTTCCGTCAGACCCTGGGGGACATCCACTCCGAGATCCAGGCCACTGACCTCAGCGACCTTGACACGAGCGAAGTGGAAGCCCGCATCCGCTAGCGGCCGCCCCGCCCCCTCCGGCACGTACACACACCGCGCCGCAGAAGTTGTCGACACACCTCAAGGATGCTGTTCTACGCGCGGTTCCTGGGCAGACGAGGATTCCGCCGGGGCGGCTGACCCCGAGCGCGCCCCGTGCCTGGATGACTTCCTTCACCCGTTCGCGGGCCATCGATCGGGATGTTCTGCGGTTGTCGGCAAGCGAGCCGCAGACCGCCGCACCCCGCAGGTCCACTACGGTGCGTTACGGAATGCAACTGTGGGTGCCGAGTTGGAAGGGACGGGCAGGCGATGGATCGGCTGGCAGCGGCGGCGGAGCCTTTCGACAGGCTGGGCGCGGAATACGAGCGGGCCTTCGGGCATCTGCCGGAGCAGCTCGCGGCCGTGGAGTGGCTGGCGGCCCGTTTGCCGGAGGGTGCCCGGGTGCTGGACGTCGGCAGCGGGACGGGGCGGCCGGTGGCCGAAGCGCTGGTCCGGGCCGGTTTCCGCGTGACCGGGATCGATGTGTCGGCGACGATGGTGGGCCTGGCCCGTGACCGGGTGCCCGGTGGCCGGTTCGAGCAGCAGGACGTACGAGACTTCCGGGCACCGGACGGCTCGTTCGAAGCGGTGTGCGCGTTCTTCCCGCTGTTGCGGATGTCCCGCGCGGAGCAGGCGGCCGTGCTGGAGCGGATCGCCGCCTGGCTGGTCCCCGGCGGTCTCTTCGTGTCGGCTACGGCGCCTGGAGGACCATCCCATGGTGTGGATGGGCCTGCCGATGCCGGTCACCAGCTTCCCCGCCGAGCAGTACCTGAAGGAGATCGAGCGGACGGGGCTGAGCGTCCTGCACTCGGCCCGCTCCGTGTTCTCACCCGACAGCGAGCTGGCAGAGCCGGAGGACCACCTCTTCTGCTACGCCCGCCGCCGCGGTGGATCCGCGGTGCCCCAGCACGCCCTGCTCGGCCCCTATCCCCTGCCGGGGAAGTACCGGGGCCCGCACGGGCTGAGCGGACAGGCGTGGGCGGCGTTCGAGCCGCATTTCGAGCGTGAGGACATCCCCGCAGTCGTCGACGCGCTGGACGGCAATGAGCGGGTCCTGGACGTCGGCGGCGGCACCGGCGCCGGGGTGAAGGCGATCGCCGCCCGCATCGGTAGCTGCACCACCGTGGAGCCATACGCCGCGCGCGAGGAGGCGATCCGGGCCTCGCTGCCCGGCATCGAGGTCCACTCCGGCCGGGCCGAGGCCCTGCCGCTGCCCGACGATTCCTTCGACGCCGTCGTCGCCACCTGGGTCCTGCACTACACCGAGGACCCGGACGCTGCGGTCGCCGAAATGCTCCGCGTCCTGGACCTGAACCACCCCGCGGCGAAGGTCGTACTCATCCAGGGCACTCCCGACAACGAGATGGTCCGCCTCCTCAACGAACACTGCACCGCACTCGCCGGAGAACACCCCGACCACCAGGGCTACCTCCTGGCCCGCGCCGCCGAACTCCTGGCCGCGGCCGGCCTGGACGACATCTCCTTCCGCCGTGTCGGCGCACGCCTCGCCCTCGACGAACCCACCCCCGACGCATCCGCCCGCGCGGCGGCCGGCATCCTCGCCGACTTCTGGCACACCGGCCACCGCCGAAACCTGGATATGCGCGAAGCACTCCGAGCCGAGCTCACCCCGGCCTTCACAACCGGCCCCCACGCCGTCCAGGACGACGCCGTCCTCCTCATCGCCCAAGCCCACCGACCCGGTGCTCGGCTCTGAGCCCGCAGGGTGGACCGTGCATGCGTGGACGCGTGAGACGGGCCTCCTCCTCTCACCGGCTCGCCGCCCCTGGCCTCCGAGCGGTTCAGGCCGACTGGTCCGTCTGGCCGTGCTGGCAGCCGGTGATGGGGATCTTGTGTCGGCGCCCGAGTCGCTGCCGCAGGCGGTCAACGCGGCGGCGATGCCAGCCGCAAGTACGACGCTGGCGGTGCGGTGGTTCACGGCTCTCCCCTGTGCGGTGACTGTGTGCGCAGGAGTCGATCGTTCGCTGCGGGCAATGCTAGTACGCCCTGCGGCAGTGCGGCGGCGGGCAAGGGGACGGCAGCATGGTGGCGATATCTGAAACAGCTTCCGGACGCTTTCGCAGACAACTCCAATGAGTGATGGAATCATCACGCAAACGCCCCTTCTGGAGGGAGAGCTCCGTGACGTCGCTGTCCAGCGCCGCCGAATCCTGGGTATCGACCGGCCCGAACCAGCCGATCACCGGCAAGGAGATCCTCGAAACGCTCGACCACGACCAGGTGGCCGCGGCCGCCGCCAAGGCCGGCGCCACCCCCGAGGACGTCGCCGGTCAACTTGCCGAAGCACTGCCCGTTCTTCTCGACACCATCACACCGGACGGCACCCTCACCGACGACCCCGCGCTCATCGCCGAAGCCACCGAAGCCTTCGAACAGCGCACCCCGTTCACCGTCCGCAGCATCGCCCCCAAGTCCGACATCCCGATCGCAAGCGAAACCAGCGACCCGGTCACCCCCGAGCTCCGCACCTTGCAGGTGACCAGTATCAATGTCGGTCTGCTCCTCGACTTCGAGGTCACCCTCCAAGCCGGGACCATCCGCACAGAAGGAGGGCTGTAAGGGGCCTTCCAGCAGTCAACTCAACGTGACCGGGATTGGCCGGCTAGCTCCCCCCGCAACTGGCCACCACCGGGGAATTCCAGCTGGCAGCCGGAATGCCGCAAACCGCGCCTGGCGGTGGCCGTGCTCCAGGGCACTTGGGCACGGCCACGCGGAGCCGTCGAACTCTAGACGTTCGCCCGTACAGTGCCGCCGAGGAAGGGACCGCTCGTGACCCTGCCCCCTTCAAGGGCGAACGACTGAAAGGCGCCACGAAATGTCGACTGGTTGATGACCGAGGTGCTTCCGTCGTTCCAGGAGATCGTCACCTTGGCGTAGCCCGGGCCGACCGGGCCGGGGCACGCGGCCTGGAACGCCGCTTCGACGTGTACGGCCCACGGCTCCCCTCACCCACGGCACAACCGCGGCCCGTCGTCATCCGTGACGACGATGGGCCGTGGCCGAACCCCCGGCCTTTGCCCGTCCGGGCCCCGTACGCACGGCGCCATGATCCGCCCACCGCTTCAGGCTGAGCCGCCCGCCGCGACGAGAACCTGCGCATCTCCCGTGAGGCGGCACACCCGGGAACGTCATCCTTGCGCAGGCAACCAGAACCGATAACCACCCATCTGTCCATGTATGGAAAAGCCCAGCCCTCACACGACCGCCGTTCACCGCCCGTGGATCCGGCGTGAACCTCTGCGTTCCCTTGCCTCGGCCTCGGTCCTGACGGCCTTCGTGACAGGAATCGGCTACGTGTCCTACAGCTGGACCGGGACCGCTCTGCCCCTGGCGGCGCTGCCGGGATCACCATGGCCCTACCTCACCGCCTGGGCAATCCTCGGCTTCGGCACCTTCCTGCTCGCACGGGCAGTACTCAAAACGTCCCCGTCATGCGACAGCGAAGACTTCCTCGTCGCCCTGCCCCTCGCCCTCGGAATCCGCGTCACCCTCGCCCACCGCCCCGACCTGACACTCCTCTACGGGTACGGCACCCTGACCCTCGCCATCACCGCTGGCGCCGCTTTCCTGTGGCGACGACACTCACGACAACACCGCTGACCCGACCCAAGAGCCATCGACGTCGAGAAACATGGCCTTGTCGACGACAAGAACGGGAGTAGCGGCGAGGGGCCCGAGCTTCCCATGATGGAAGGGTGCCAACGCGATCGGATGCGCATCATGACCGTCACCGAGGGGACCGTGCCCTTCCGGGGATTCCGTACCTGGTACCGGATCGCGGGTGAGTTCCAGGCGCCCGGCGGGAAGCTACCGCTGCTCGTGATCAACGGGGGGCCGGGCTGCCCGCACGACTACATGGAGGACCTCGACGCCCTGGCCGAGGCCGGAGGCCGACCGGTCATCTACTACGACCAGCTCGGCTGTGGCCGCTCCTCGCAGCCGGACGACACCGACCTGTGGGTCATGGGCACCTTCGTGGACGAGGTCGATGCCGTCCGCGAGGGTCTGGGGCTCAGCCGGCTGCACCTGCTCGGCCACTCCTGGGGCAGTCAGATCGCCCTTGAGTACGTGCTCGGCCGACCGAGCGGGCTCGCCGGTCTGGTCCTGTCCGGACCACTGGCCAGCGCGCCCGTCTACGAGGCCGAGGCCCGTCGGCTCAAGGAATCCCTGGCACCGGAGGTGCAGGAAGTCATCGACCGGCACGAGGCGGAGGGCACCACCGGCGCCGAGGCGTACCAGGAGGCTGTCATGGTCTTCTACCGGCGGTTCCTCTGCAGGCTGGACCCGTGGCCCGACCATCTGGTGCGGAGCCTGGAGAACTGGCGCCCGGACGTGTACGAGGCCATGTGGGGCGCGGAGTGGCACCTGACCGGCAACCTGAAGAACTGGGACGTGAGCGCCCGGCTGGGCGAACTCGACCTGCCCGTCCTGGTGACCTCGGGCCGGTACGACGCGACGACCCCCGCGGTGGTCCGCCCGCTGGCGGAGGGCATCCCCGGTGCCGAGTGGGTGCTGTTCGAGCAGAGCGCCCATCTGCCCTCGGCCGAGGAGCCCGAGCAGTTCCGCCGGACCGTCGAGAGCTTCCTCGAAGGGGTCGAGGCGGGTATCTCGGCGGCAGCCTAGGCGGCCTGGTCCGACCTCGCGTCATCGCAGTTCGGGGCTACTCCAGGGTCCCTTCGGTGAGTGCCTCCGGGACTCTTGGGAGGGCCCCGTGCGGATCTTCGGCTTCTGGGCTCGCCGCGGGTCGGGAGGCCGGTTTGATGTGGGCGAACATGCTGCGGGCGTTCCAGGTCGGGAAGGCCCGTACGAGGCCCGAGGGACCGTGGAGCCGGATGCGTTGGTCGCCCGTGGCCTCGGGCCAAGTGAGCTGGCCGGCATGCCATTTGACGAAGGCTTCGGATTCCGCCGTGATGTAGAGGTCCTCGTCGATTCCGGGGTACGTCTTGCAGATTTCGGTGTCCCCGTGCTCGATCAGCAGCCAGTAGCGCTCGTGGCGCCTGGGGCCGGTGAAGTCGAAGCGGATGACGAGGCGCCGGTCCGGTAGGCGGTCGCGGCGCAGTGCGTTGCACATCGACCACAGGGCCACGAAGGGATCGAGGTGCTCGGGGGCGATCTCCAGCCAGCGGGCGCCCCACTCGCCGAGCGATCCGCAGACTTTGAAGAGGTCGAGGCCCGCGGGCGTGAGTGTGTAGTGGTGCCCGCGCCCGTGCCCGTCGGGCTTGGGTGCCGACGCGACGATCCCGAGCCGTTCGAGCTGCTTGAGCCGCTGCGAGAGCAGGGTGCGGGAGAGCCCGGGCGCGCCTTCCAGGATCTCGCTGAAGCTTCCGCAGCCCAGGTAGAGGTTGCGGACGATCAAGGGCGTCCAGCGCTCGGCGAAGATCTCGGCGCCACGGGCGATCGGACAGTACTGGCCGTAACTCCGCACCAGACCAGTGTCGCGCTGCTGCCCGCGGGTGTGAAGTCCAGATTCTTGACTTCACGGCCACCACCCGCAGTGGTGCGATGGAGGCCTCGGGACGGTAGGACCGGCGACCGGCCCACAGGCAGGCCGGCCACCTGAGCGAGGAGGCGACCGCGATGAAGATCGACGGGTTCCGGGGCCGGCTGATCAGCGCCGGCCACGCCGACTACGACACCGCCCGGGCCGTGTGGAACGGCGCTGTCGACCGTCACCCCCGGCTGATCGCCCGATGCGGCGGGACCGCCGACGTGGCCGCGGCCGTGCGCTTCGCGCGCGATCGCGACCTGGAGATCGCCGTACGGGGCGGTGGGCACAATGTGGCCGGCACCGCGGTGTGCGACGACGGCATCGTCATCGACCTGTCGCAGATGCGGGCCGTGGCGGTCGACCCCGCCGGCCGCACGGCACGGGTGCGGGGCGGCGCACTGTGGAGCGACGTCGACCACGAGACGCAGGCCCACGGGCTGGCCACCACCGGCGGCATCGTGAGCCACACCGGTGTCGCCGGACTCACCCTCGGCGGCGGCATCGGCTTCCTCATGCGCAGGTACGGGCTCGCAGTCGACAACCTCCTGGCCGCGGAGGTGGTGACAGCCGACGGTGACGTCGTCCGGGCGGCCGCCGACGAGCACCCCGACCTGTTCTGGGCGCTGCGGGGCGGCGGCGGCAACTTCGGTGTCGTCACCTCGTTCCGGTTCGCCCTGCATCCCCTCGGCCCGACGGTGCTGGCCGGACCCGTCTTCTGGGCGGCCGAGGACACCGTGGATGTGCTGCGCTCCTACCGGGACTTCGCCGCCGCGGCGCCCGACGAGCTCGGCACGGTGGTCCGGCTCGGCACCGTCCCCCCACTGCCGGTCATCCCGGAGAACCTGCACGGGCGGCAGGCCATCGCCGTCGCCTGCTGCTACTCCGGCGCCGTCAAGGACGGCGAGCGTGCGGTGCGGGCCCTGCGCCGGTTCCGGACGCCGCTCGTGGACCTCCTCGGTCCCACGCCGTACGCCGCCTTCCAGAGCGGCCTCGACGACACCGTCCGTCACGGGTGGCACTACTACTGGAAGTCCACGAACCTCGCCGGCCTCTCCGACGCCACCATCGACGTCATCGCCGAGCACGCCTACGGTGCCCGCTCGCCCCGGTCGTACACGGCGATGTTCCACATGGGCGGCGCCGTGGCCCGGGTCCCGCACGACGCCACCGCCTACGCCGGCCGGGACGTGGCCCACAACATCGTCATCGACGGCGTGTGGCTCCCCGACGAGGCCGGAGAGCACGCCGCGACCGAGACCGCCTGGGCGCGGCGGTTCCTCCAAGCCCTCCAACCGCACCGCGCCCCCGGCGTCTACGTCAACTTCCTCGACTCCGACGACGCCCCCGGCCGCGTCCGCGAGGCCTACGGTGAACGGACCTACCGGCGACTCGCGGAGGTGAAGGCGAAGTACGACCCGGACAACGCCTTCCACCACAACAAGAACATCCGCCCCGACTGACGGCCGCCCGCCCTCAGAGGTCCGGCGTGTGACCGGTCGCGCCCAGGGCGATCCCATTGGAGCTGGACGTCGTCGGGCGGGCAGGTTGACCAGGATGCCCTCCCTGGGCTTCTGTACCGACCGTGCTCCGGCGGGCCCCGAAGACGGGCCTGGTCTAGCGTGGAAGGGGGCCGAAACCGCATCGCGACGACGGGTGGGCGCCCGGCTCCTGGTCGACCGGATCAGGAGCCGGGAGGGCGGTGCCGACCGATGGGCAGGTGGGGCCATGACCAGTGCAGCCAGCGCGACCGGCACCG
Organism: Streptomyces sp. IBSNAI002; assembly: GCF_052244475.1. Taxonomy (NCBI): domain Bacteria; kingdom Bacillati; phylum Actinomycetota; class Actinomycetes; order Kitasatosporales; family Streptomycetaceae; genus Streptomyces; species Streptomyces sp. IBSNAI002. Next base: position 1,507,458 of record NZ_JBQPXG010000002.1, read on the forward strand.
GTACCCGTGACCACGACGTGATCGTCGTCGGTGGACGCTGCGCCGGGGCGCCGACCGCCATGCTTCTCGCCCGCCTTGGACACAAGGTCCTCCTGGTTGACCGGGCGACGTTTCCGAGCGACACGATCTCCACCCATCTGATCCACCCGCCGGGCCTCGCCGCGCTGGAGCGTTGGGGGTTGCTGGATCGGGTGGTCGAGACCGGTTGCCCGCCCATAGACACCTACGCGTTCGACCTCGGCCCCTTCACCATCACGGGTTCGCCGGCCGGAGAGGGCTTCGACGCCTCGTACGCACCGCGACGCACCGTCCTGGACGAGATCCTCATCGACGCTGCGGCGGAGTCCGGTGCAGAGGTGCGCCAGGGGTTCACGGTCGAGGAGATTCTGACCGACGGGGACACGGTGACCGGCATCAAGGGCCACGGGAAGGACGGGAGGACCGTCACCGAGTACGCCCGGTTCGTCGTGGGCGCGGACGGACTCCACTCGTCGGTCGCGAAGGCGGTGGGCGCCGTCGGCTACGCGGAGAAACCGAAGATCAACGCCTACTACTACACCTACTGGTCCGGGCTTCCCATGCGCGGGACGTTCGAGGCGTACGACCGCGGGGACCGGGCCTTCGCCGCCTGGCCCACCAACGACGATCTGACACTGCTCATCTGCGCCTGGCCGATGCGCGACTTCGAGGCCAACCGCGCGGACGTCGAAGGCAATTACCGTGCGACCCTGGCCCTGGCGCCGGCCTTCGCCGAGCGGGTCTCGGCCGCCACCCGGGCCGAGCGGTTCCTGGGCATGGCCATCCCCAATTACTTCCGCAAGCCCTACGGCCCCGGCTGGGTGCTGGTCGGCGATGCCGGATACCTCAAGGACCCCATCACCGCCCAGGGCATCCAGGACGCCTTCCGGGATGCGGAGCGGTGCGCCCGGGCACTGGACGACACGCTCGACGGACGGCAGCCCTTCGAAGAAGCCATGCGGGCGACCCAGGAGGCCAGGGATGCCCAGGTCATGAGCATGTACGAATTCACGGCGGAGTTCGCAACGTTGGAGCCGCCACCTCCCGAGATGGAGCAGCTGCTCCTCGCGGTGTCCCAGAGCCCGTCGGCGCAGGACGAGTTCGCCAGGGTGACGGCTGGAGTGACGCCGCCCGAGGTGTTCTTCGGACACATGGAGGAACGGATGAGTGGCCATCCGGGGAACGCGGCCTGACCGCCTCGACCGGCGTAGTGGCACGCGCCCCGGCGTAGCGCGTCGTCATCGGGAGGTTGCGGCGACGCCGACGGGTGCCCCGGCGCCTCGTGTGGCTGGGGAACCTCGACGGTGTGGTGGTCAGGTGCGGGGGTGTGTTTCGTACATGCGTACCGCGACGAGGAGGCCTGAGGCTGCGGTGAGGGCGGCGATGGCGTAGATGGCGGTGGTCAGGCCGTAGGCGTCGGCGAGGACGCCGGCGAGGAGGGCGCCGATGGCGAAGCCGCCGTCCCGCCAGAGGCGGTAGACGCCGACGGCGCGGGCGCGCCAGGCGGGGTGGGCGACGTCGCCGATGACGGCGAGCAGGGTCGGGTAGACCAGGGCGGTGCCGATGCCCAGCAGGATTTGTGCGGTGGCCCAGACGCCGAAGGTGGTTCCGGAGGCGACGAGGGCGATGGCGGCGGCCTGGAGCAGCATGCCCGCGGTGATGAGGTGTTTGCGGCCGGTGTGGTCGGACCACCAGCCGGTGAGCATCTGGCCGGCGCCCCAAACGGCGGGGTAGAGGGCGGCAAGGATGCCGATCTGCGCGATGGACAGGCCGTGGGCGGCGAAGAGCAGGGGGAAGATGCCCCAGGCGAGGGCGTCGTTGAGGTTGTTGACGAGGCCGGCCTGGCTTGCGGCCGAGAGGGCCTTGTCGTGGAGGCTGGTCAGGCGGGCGATCTGGCCGGTGGTCAGCTCCGCGTCGTGACCGCCGCCTGTGGGCTTGGTGTGGCGGGCGGCTTCGAAGCGGGCGTGGTCGCGGGTCTCGCGTACGGCGAAGGTGGACAGGCCCAGAGCCAGGACGACGTAGGCGGCCCCGAGGAGGAACGGGGCGGGGCGCAGTCCGGCGTGTTCGGCGATGGCGCCGGTGGCCATGGCGGTCGCCGCGACGGCGCCGTATCCGGCGGCTTCGTTGAATCCCATGGCGAGTCCCCGGCGTTCGGGGCCGGCCAGGTCGATCTTCATGATGACGGTGGTGGACCAGGTCATGCCCTGGTTGATGCCGAGCAGGATGTTCGCGGCGATGATCCAGCCCCAGGAAGGTCCCCAGGCGAGCATCGCGGGGACGGGCAGGGCGATCAGCCATCCGGTGATCAGGACCGGTTTGCGGCCGAAGCGGTCGGACCAGGTGCCGGCGAAGAAGTTGGTGACGGCCTTCGTCGCGCCGAACGCCACGATGTAGGTGAGGGCGGCGGTGTAGGCGGACAGGTGGAAGACGTCGTCGGCGAGCAGAGGCAGGACGGTGCGTTCCTGGCCGAGCATCCCGCCGACGAGCGCGTTGACCGCGACGAGCAGGGCGAACTGGGGGAGGTTGGCCCGCAGTCCGAGTCGTATGCCGGAACTGGTCTCGCCGGTGACGTGGGTGCTCACGCCCCCTCCTGGAGGGGGTGGCCGGTGGCCTTGGCCCAGTCGCCCGGGCCGCCGTCGAGGACGGCGAGATCCCGCTGCCCGGCGCGCTGCAAGAGGCTGGCCGCCGTCATGGCGCGCTCACCGTGACCGCAGGCCACCACGGCACCGGCCGGAGTCTCACCGGAGCGGGCCGCGAGATCGCCGAGTTCGATGTGGACCGCATCGGCGATGTGCCCCGCGAGGTGCTCCGCCCGCTGGCGGACGTCCAGGACCGGCCTGCCCTCCACGCGGTCGGCGGTGAGCAGTTCGATGCGCTGGAGCTGTCCCCCGGCGGCGGTCCAGGCATCCATGCCACCGTCGAGGTGCCCGGCCAGCTGCTCGTACCCGATCTTCAAGGCCTGCCAGGTGATTTCCGCGAGGTCCTGGCCGGGGGAGGTGACGAACACGAGCGGGCTGTCGTCGGGCAGCAGCCAGCCCAGCCAGGTGGCGAACTGCCCGCGCAGCGGGTTGGAGATCGCGCCGGGTATGTGGCCGACGGCGAAATCGGCGATGGAGCGGACGTCGACGACCTGAGCACCCTCGCAGAGCAGGCTTCGGACCTCGGCCGCCGTGAGCGGGGCGAGCGTGGGTGCGGAGCCGAGGACAGAGGGCCCGCGCCGGTTCTCCTCGCCGAGCCGGTCGAAGTACGCCGGGTAGGAGCCGAGGCTCCCGAGCAGCTGCCGCACGAAGGAGTCCTCGTCCGGCGCGGCGAGCAGCGGGTTGGCCCATCGCTGGTCACCGATGGTGGTGGTGCGCTCGGCGCCGGGAGGGGCGGAGCAGAAGGAGCCCGCGCCGTGGGTGGGCCAGACCGCCGTGCTGTCCGGCAGCTCGACCAGCCGCCGCAGCGAGTGGTACTGGGCGCGGGCCAGCTCCTCGGCGCGGTCGGCGCCCAGGAGGTCGGTACGGGCGGCCGAACCGACGATCAGCGATCCGCCGGTAAAAACGCCCAGCTCACGTGCGCCATCCAGGAAGAGGAAGGAGAGGTGTTCGTCGGTGTGGCCCGGTGTGGCCAGCGCCCGCAGGGTGAGCCCGCCGAGGTCGGTCTCTTCGCCGTCGCGGAGGGGCGTGTGCGGGAAGCCGCGGTGGCCGGCGGCGGAGGCCAGCACGGTCGCGTCGTCGTCGTGCGCGAGCTGGACGGCGCCGGAGAGGAAATCGGCGTGCAAGTGGGTGTCGGCCGCGTACGCCACCCGCAGCCGCCGCCGTCCGGCAGCGGCCCGCAGCGCGCGCAGGTCCCGGCTCGCGTCCACCGCGAGGGCGCGACCGTCACCGAGGTCGACGAGGTAGGCGCTGTTGCCCAGCCCCTCGTCCACCAGCGGTATCAAGTGATCGTCGGCGAAGCCCATCAGGTCCTCCAGATGCCACGGTAGGGGCTCGGTGGTTCCAGCGCCTATCCATAGATACAATATTCCATGGATCTATGGAGGATGCCATGGGAGATGCCGTACACAAGTCGGCCCTGTACGACGCTTTCGCCCTCACGGGCAAGGCACTGAGCAGCGGGAAGCGCTTGGAACTGCTCGACCTGCTGGCGCAGGGCGAACGCACGGTGGATGCGCTCGCCAAGGCGGCCGGACTGAACCTGACCACGGCCTCGGCGCACCTGCAGACCCTCAAGCAGGCCGGACTCGTCGCCACCCGCCGAGAGGGAGTGCGGATCCACTATCGCCTCGCCGGCGACGACGTCGCCGCCCTCTACGCCCTCCTGCGCCAGGTCGCCCAAACCCACCAGGCCGCCGTCGAACCGGCTCGCACCGCATACCTCGGCACGGACGCAGCGGAAGAGGTCGACCGCGAGGAACTACGGGCCCGCGCCCGAGCGGGCGAAGTCGTCGTCCTCGACGTCCGCCCGGCCGAGGAATACGCCGCAGGCCACATCCCCGGTGCGATCTCCATCCCGGTCGAGGAACTCGCCGAGCGCATCGCCGAACTACCGGACGACGTCGAGGTCGTCGCGTACTGCCGCGGCGCCTACTGCGTCCTCGCCCACGACGCCGTACGCCTGCTCCACCAGCACGGCCGCAAGGCCCTGCGACTCACCGACGGCATGCTGGAATGGCGTCTGGCCGACCTGCCTGTCGAGGCGGAGGCCGCCTGATCCTTTGCCGAACCCGCCCCACGAGTCACGCGCTCCGCTGGGGGCTGTACCGGCTCATGGCGCCGCCGTCGAGGCGGCCGATCAGCTCGGCCGCAGCGACCGACGTGTCGATGACCACGGCATCGGACCCCAGCGCAGCAATGCGTTCCTCCGCCAAGGACAGCAGCCGCTGCCCAAGACCCGACCCCCCGGTACGAGGGGTCCACGGCCAACTGCCAGAACGACCCCGGCCCTCCCCAGCCGGATACCCCTCCGGGGCCTCGTACGCAGCCGCCACCGTCACCGTGCCCGCTAGCTCGCTCCCCTGCAGAACCACCCAGCACTCACCCCGGCTCAGCCTGTAGGCCGTGTCCTGCACCGACTGATACGAGGCGAAGAAGACCCGGCCTTCGGCAGCATGACCGGAATAGGCTCGGTGAAGCAGGCGAGTCAGATCAGCAACGGAGTCACCGTCGCTGAACGGCCGAACCACGACAGGCTCACGACCGCCGATCCGCGTCGCCGTGTCGAATGACGATCTGGCCACGCAGTCGATTATCAGCAGGAAAGCATGATGCTGCCTGCTGGACGCGCCCCCTCCGCGGCCCGCTCGGCGGCCTCCAGCCACCGGCAGGTCGTCTCACCGTCGACCACGAGCACGAGCTCGTGCAGCTCGACGACAAGGGACACCGGCCACTGCGGACCGTGGCCGCGGAGGAGCCCGGAGCCGGCCCGTAGCGGACGCCGCCCCTGACAGCGCGCTCAGTCGGCGCGCACGCCTTGATGTGGCTTGACGTGCGCTTCCGCGCGCCCTCTGTGTGCCCGTTTTCCACCCTGCGACGAGGGGGAGTCACCAGCTGGCCACGCTCCGTGGCGACGTGGGGCTCCTCTGATGAGCCTGTCCACGGACACGCCGACGTAAGGAGGAAAGAGTGCTGAACAATCGAGGTGCCCGCAGGACCGTGCGGGGGGCGGTCGCAATCGCTGCCGCGGCCGCGATCTGGGCGCCCATGCCGGCATCAGCCGCGGTGGGCGACCCGGTTCTGTACGCGACCACGGAGAGCGAGTACCAGGCCGCCTGCTCGTACAGCGCGAACGTCCAGTGGGACAGGTCGACCTCTCGCCTCACGGGCACCGCAACGGTGCAGAATCACCTGTGGTTTGTGGCCTGCCGCAAGAAGCTGGTCGTGACGTTCGTGGACGACGAGGGCCGCACCGCCGCCACGACCGACATCGTGCTGGAGACGGCCTGCCCCACCACGGACCCCACCTGTCCCAGCCGGATCGACAAGCCGATCAACCAGATCGCGTCGGTCAGCCGGTACGCGAAGCCGTACATCGACCACATCGACGCGGCGGTCGTCGACCGCGCGTAGTGACAACCCACTACAGCAACAGCACCGGCTGCGGCGCGGGGCACACACGGCTCCGCGCCGCTTCGAAGGGCGGGCCGTCAGCCGACTGTCGGCGGGCACGCCAGGGCGAGGGAGGGGTCGTGATGTCGCAGGGGTGGAAGATCACGGTCATTGTGCTGGCGGCGGCCGGAGTCCTCTCCACGCCGCTGGTCTGGCTGCTGGACAGCCCCGATGCGGGACAGCTGGCCGGGGCCTGCGTCCAGGCCGCCGCCGGCATCGCAGCCCTGGTGTGGGCGCTGTTCCAGCCTGCGGCAAACCGCACGGACGACACGGCAGTCAGGACCGGGCATGCCCGCGCGAGCCGTGGGGGAAGGGCCGTCACCGGCATCAAACGCACGCAGGGCCGGGGCAGTGGCTCGGCGAAGGCGGAGCGGACCGGGAACGCCACCGCCGACAGCGACGGCAGCGGTGCCATCAGCGGCATCGACTACACCTGACCGACCCGGGCAGAGCACGGCAGAAGGGGAAACCGTCGCGTGGCCAGAGGAGACAAACGCCCCCAAGGCCCTGTGGACCCGACCGACTCGCAGGTGGCGGTGACCGATACGGGGAACGCCGCGGCCGCGTCCGGGGCCACGGCGGTGACCGGCTACCGCGGCCCGGCACCAAGCGCCGGCGGCACATCCGCTGCCTCGGTACGGGTGTCCGGGACCGGCCAGGCGACCGCCTTTGCGGGCGGGGTCGCCAACACCGGCTACATCCAGCAACTGACCGTGGTGCACCAACCCGCGTCGCCCCGCGAGCCCGCCGCCTGGCCGCACCAGGTGGGCGTGATCCCCCCACGGGCGCAGTCCTTCCAGCACCGTGCCGAGGCAGAGAGACTGCGGGCGGCGGTCGACGGCGGCGGCACGGCAGTGCTGGGCCAGGTCCTGACCGGCATGGGTGGGGTCGGCAAGACGCAGCTCGCCGCTGACTACGCACGCACCGCCTGGGCCGGCGGCTCGGGCGACAACCTGGACGTCCTGGTCTGGGTCACCGCAAGCGCCCGCTCGGCGGTGGTAGCCAGCTACGCGAGGGCCGGCGTCGAACTGTGCCGGGCCGATCCCGACGACCCCGAACAGGCCGCACAGGCCTTTCTGGCCTGGCTGACCCCCAAGGGCGGCGCGGAGCCGTGCCGGTGGCTGATCGTCCTGGACGACGTCGCCGACCCCGACGACCTGCGCGACCTGTGGCCGCCCGCCGGCGCGCACGGCCGCACCCTGGTCACCACCCGCCGCCGCGACGCCGCCCTGACCGGGGAAAACCGCCGCCGGATCGACGTCGGCCTGTTCACCGAGAAAGAAGCCGCCGCCTACCTCACCCGGTCCCTGGCCGCCCACGACCGACAGGAGCCCGAAGAGCAGCTCACCACCCTCGCCTCCGACCTCGGACACCTGCCCCTGGCCCTCGCCCAGGCCGCCGCCTACCTCATCGACTCCGGCGAGGACGCGGCCGCGTACCGGGCCCTGCTCGCCGACCGCGCCACCACCCTCGCCGACACCACCCCCGACCGGCTCCCCGACGACCAGGCCCTCCCCCTCGCCGCCGCCTGGTCGCTGTCCATCGACCGCGCCGACACCCTCCGCCCCGCCGGCCTGGCCCGCCCCATGCTCCACCTGGCCGCCCTGCTCGACCCCAACGGCATTCCCCAGACCGTCCTGACCAGCGCGCCCGCCCTCACCCACCTCGCCCGACACCGCACCCGAACCAGCCCCGAGCCCTTCCTTGGGGAGCCCGACCCGGCCTCCCCTCGGGACGCGGTGCAGGCCCTCCGCGCGCTGCACCGCCTCAGCCTCATCGACCACACCCCCACCACCCCCCAACAGGCCATCCGCGTCCACCAACTCATCCAGCGCACCACCCGCGACACCCTCACCCCCGACCAGCACGCCCAACTCGCCCGCACCGCCGCCGACGCCCTCACAGACGCCTGGCCAGCGATCGAACGTGACAGCTCCCTCGCCCAGGCTCTGCGCGCCAACACAGCAGCCCTCACCCGCTGCGCCGCGGACGCCTTGTACGAGCCGGACGCGCATATGGTGCTGCAGCGCATGGGCACCAGCCTGGGTGAGAGCGGCCAGATCGCTGCCGCCATCAACCACTTCCGCTCCGTCGCCATCACCACCCGCCGCCGCCTCGGCCCCGAGCACCCCATCACCCTCGCCGCCCGGCACCACCTGGCCCGGTGGCAGGGGAAGGCGGGGGACGCGGCCGGGGCCGCCGAGGCCCTCGCCGAACTGCTGGACGACCTGCTGCAGATCCTCGGCCCCGACCACCCCATCACCCTCACCACCCGGCACAACCTCGCCTACTGGTGGGGGGCGGCGGGGGACGCGGCCGAGGCCGCGGACACGACCGCCGAACTGCTGGACGACCTGCTGCGGGTGCACGTCCCAGACCACCCCGACATCCTCACCACCCGGAACAGCCTCGCTCGGTGGCGGGGGGAGGCGGGGGACGCGGCCGGGGCCGCCGAGGCCCTCGCGGGACTGCTGGACGACCTGCTGCAGATCCTCGGCCCCGACCATCCCATCACCCTCACCACCCGGCACGACCTGGCCCAGTCGCGGGGGGATGCGGGGGATGCGGTCGAGGCTGCCGAGGCCTTCGCGGGGCTGCTGGACGACTGGGTTCGGGTGTTCGGCCCCGAGCACCCCACCACCCTTGCCACTCGGCACAGCCTGGCCTACTGGCGGCGGGAGGCGGGAGACGCGGCCGAGGCCGCCGAGGCCCTCGCCGAACTGCTGGACGACCTGCTGCAGATCCTCGGCCCCGACCACCCCCTCACCCTCACCACCCGGCACAACCTGGCCCACTGGCGCGGGGAGGCGGGGGACGCGGCCGGGGCCGCCGAGGCCCTCGCGGAACTGCTGGACGACCTGCTTCAAATCCTCGGCCCCGACCACGCCGATACCCTCACCGCCCGGAACAACCTGGCCCACTGGCGGGGGAAGCGGAGCGGGTGACCCGGCTGTCGGGTAACGATGGCGGGCGTGAGACACGAAGATCTGTCTGACGTCCTCGCAGGTCACGAATGACCACTCGGCCCCGTACACGGCCAGAACCGCGCGGTCTGGCAGCCGGCCCTTCCTTGCTCGCCGATCGCCTGCCGGAAGGGCAGCCCCCCGCAGCACCCTCCGGCTAGCCGGACAGGTCGCGCCAGGTCGATCCCCCGGCCGTACCGGGTCCACCCGGGGGCAGCAGACCGAGTGCCTGGGCGCGGAGGACGGCACTCGTGCGGTCCGGCGCGGCGAGCTTGCGGCGCAGGTTCTAGGCGTGCTTGTCCACGGTGTGCGGGGTGATCCCGAGTCTGCGGGCGATCGCCCGGGCGGTGAGCCCGTACTGCCACAGGTGCAGGACCCGTGCCTCCCGGGGCGTGAGCCGCAGGCCCTGGCCGCTTGAAGAGGCATCGCCGAAGCGGAGGCGGTGCACCCCGCCGAGCACCTTGCGCAGTTCCCGCGCCCTGGCCAGGTCCAGGGCGGTGAAGGCCGTCCGGGCCCGCATGACGGCCATTCCCCGGACCAGGCCGGGGCTTCCAGCCAGTCGGATGACCAGTTGCTCGGACATGCCCGAGTGCTCGCGCAGGAACGCGTACGAGCCCGAGGCCCGCCACTCGGCGCGGGTGGTAAGCCGTCCGGAGTCGACCGCGCAATCGCCGCCGGCACTCTGGAAGTACCGTGCAACCGGATGCCCGGTGAGGAATGCCTGAAAGCCCGCCGAGTCGGCTGTGCTGAGCCGAAACTGCTCCGCCGGATACGCCGCCGTCTGCCGGAACCGACCCACTCGGAGGTTCATCTCGCAGGCATCCACGGCGTCGGCCTGGCACACGCTGGCGAGCTCGGAGTTCGCCAGCACTCCGGGGAACTCCGACTGGTCACAGCAGATGCCTCGTTCGGCCACCGCCCACAGCAGGCGGTAGTCGCCCGGGCCGAGACGGGCCATGCGCCCAAAGCCCCAGGCATCTGTCCATACGCACTTTCCGCACCTGTCAGGGTGCTGGGATGCGGCCTACGGTCGACGCAACGAATCGATCCCGACCGGGCAGAAAGGAAGTCCAGCAATGTCGACCGACCGAATCCCGCACCGGAACACCCGGAACACTCGGCAGATCACCATGAGCTCGTACGCACTCGATGTCGGCGGTGAACTGAATGTGGCGAGCTTCGTCACCAACGCCATCACAGCGAACAGCCGTGACCAGTTGGGGCTCCTCGTGAGCAGTGAGCACGACAGCGCAGTGTTCGCGGTGTCCGACACCGATGACAAGCCGGCCATCGACGCGAGCGGCGGCCGTGGTGTCGGCATCCTCGCCTCCGGCCAGACCGCCGCCCTCCAGCTGGGTCTCAGTGGTGCCCAGCCGGGGCCTCCTTCCGGCGGCTTCCACTCAGCGGGAATGCTCTACCTGGACCTCCAGGCCGACCTCTACCTGTGCAAGGTCAGCGGCGATCCGGGCGTCTGGAAGCTCCTCGGCTGACCCCCAGCTCAAGACCATGAGCACGGGGAACACGCCAGCCCCCCGACGGCGCCCTCGGACATCTGGCTCTGTTCACGAGAACCGCCTGTCACGCACCAGCTTCCGGGGCGTCACGGGGTGTGGTCAAGGACGGCCGCGCCGAAGGAGACGTCGAAGCGGTCGCACCAGATGGAGATGGATCTGTAGTCGGCCAAATTCACGTCCGCCGGGACGGGATAGTTCTGGTCGCCCTTGTTGCCCTTGAGCTCGCCAAGGCTGATGTGCCTGCCGTCGTCGAAGACGTGCCAGCCGGCGCGGCCCTCGATGACCGGGGCGTCGGTCAGCCAGACCCGCAGGTCCGGGCCGTTGCTGGTGTCCAGGTTCTCCAGGCGCAGGCTGTGGGAGCCGTCGGCGAGTCGGAGGACTCTCACCGTGCCCGTGGTGGTGTGCTCGTGGCTGATCAGGGTGCCCTGCGCCACTGTGCGCGGCTCAGCGGTCGAGGTGGCCGGCGCGTCGGGTGTCGGGGCAGCGGATACCGACGGTACGGCCTCGTTGACCGTCTCGTCCGCCCACAGCTGCCAGGGCTCGAACCAGTACAGGCCGAAGGCCAACCCGCCCGCCGCCACCGCCAGGCCGCTGATCAGCAGCGGTCTACGCCGCCGCATGTGCTGACGTGCCACGATCCCATCCTCCGTCTCCGCTGCGAGGCCCCCCGAACCCTGCCGTGCGGGCGGCGCACGGAGTGTTCTCGCCAGGTCCTGCGGCCTGCCCGCAATACCGGTCACCGCCCATGCCGTGTTGCCAGGGGCCTGGAACAAGCATGCCCCGCGCACGCCCCGCTCGGGCGCCTGACCGCTGAGACCGGTGTACCCGTCCTGCTCTCCCGTCGCCGGCGTCGGCGATACCGCGGCTACGCCGACGCGCTGCGCCGAGCCGAATGCCGCAGACTCCTGTATAAGGGCCGGTGCATTCTCGCGCCGACCACGGTGAAAGCGGCCCAGTGTGCTCGAGGTCCCGTTCTGGCTGTGGGGGGCGTTCGCCGCGACGGTGGTGGTCTCGCTCGCGGTGGACTTGCTGGCGCACCGAACCGCCCACGTCATCGGGTTCAAGGAAGCCGCCGCCTGGAGCGCCCTGTGGGTCAGCCTGGCGCTCCTCTTCGGCGCCGTCGTCTTCCTCGCCCTGGGCACGACAGCTGGCACCGAATACACGACCGCCTGGCTGCTGGAGAAGAGCCTGTCGGTCGACAACCTGTTCGTCTTCGCCGTGATCTTCGCCTACTTCAAGGTCCCTCGCGCCTACCAGCACCGCGTCCTGTTCTTCGGCGTCATCGGCGCCCTCGTCTTCCGGGGAATCTTCCTCTCCCTCGGCGTGGCCGTGGTCAGCCGCTTCACCGCGGTGCTGTTCGCTTTCGCGGCCGTCCTGTTCTACAGCACCTACAAGCTCCTCAAGGAAGAGGAGGAGAGCTTCGACCCCGGACAGAGCTTCGCGGTACGGATGCTCCGCAAGATCATCCCGGTCCGTGACGAGTACGCCGGGACGAGGTTCTTCGTCAAGGAGGCCGGGAAGCGGGTCGCCACGCCGCTGCTCGCGGTGGTCGCGGCGATCGAGGCCGCCGACCTGATCTTCGCCGTCGACAGCGTCCCGGCCGTCCTCGCCGTCAGCGACGACGCGTTCATCGTCTACACCAGCAATGCCTTCGCGATCCTCGGCCTGCGCGCCCTGTACTTCATGCTCGCCGGCCTCCTCGACCGCTTCCACTACCTCAACAGGGGCCTTGCGATCATCCTGTCGTTCATCGGCGTCAAGTTGATCCTCCAGGCCTCGCACAAAACGATCAGCACGAGCATCCCCGAGATCCCCTCACCAGTCAGCTTGGCCGTCATCGTCGTCGTCCTGGCCGGCTCAATCGCCCTCAGCCTCACCAGGCCCGTCCAGCCGCCCATCGCCGCGCCCCAGGAACGCGGAACGGGCCCCAGCCGGGACAGCGAAGCCAGCCGCGCCCCCGCACCCGAGAGCGGCGAACCAGCGCGCGACCCGCCCGACACCGACACCGACAGGTAGAGACACTCGCGGAAGCGAGTGCGGAGAACGCCTTCACCGCTTCCCGACTCGCCAGTACGGGAATATCGTAAAAAAATGGTCAAAAGGAAGCGTGATCCTGATACGTATGTGTGTCCGGCCTGCGAGCGGCCCGTCACCGCCCAGATCACACGCCACAAAACGCTCGGCGTCTTCGTACCGACATGGGGCCCGGGACCCTGCCACAACCCCGACTGCCCCGAGTACGTACCCAAGCCGCGCCACAGACCGGAATCAGCCCCCCACTGACCTTGAACCCGCCCTCCTGCAGCATCCCGCAGGGACGGCAGCTGCGAGGCCGGGCCATGCGGCAGGGGCGTATGACCGAACCAGTGGCGGGCGAGGGCCGCCGAGCCGCAAGGTGGTGCGGTCGGCCAGCAGCTCCCTCACGGCCTCCGGTCAGGTCGTGGTGAGGGTCTTGAGGGTGGGTTCACCCAGGGCGACGATGCGGTTCCGGGCAGGACCGCTGTAGACAGCGTTCGTGGCGATCACGATGTAGCGGCCGGTCGCCAGGAACCGGTCGGCTGGGCGATCCAGCTCAGGGCCGTCCGGTACCTGGGGACACTCCGAGGCCAATCGCTGAGTTAGAGAAGGGGAACAGATCGGTGCTGTCCCTTGATGAGCTATTCGGCGGGTTTCAATACCCGACTGCACCAATAAGCCGACCAGGCGGAGCCCAGTCCGTCCTGCTGGCCGAGTTCGGGCGCGAAGAGCGCGAGCACAAAATGCGTGTCACCCTCGCCGCCTACCAGGACTACAAGGACGGCATACGACCGGCCGGCCCCGGAGCCAAGGAACTCACCGAGTTCTTCGAGTCCGTCGACGGCACCGTCGGTCAGCCGGGGGCGCCGAACGTCAAGCGGAGCGAACAGGAGGTGATAAACCTGCTCGCCAAGCGGGCCGGCATGCTGCACCTTGGGCAGGCGAACCACTGCTGGTTCCTCGACCCGTCCAAGGCACTCTGCCTCAAGCTCTCGGGCCGCAACGCCAGCGACGCGACGGCACCCCTGATCGGCATGTGTGACTCGGCCCGCTGCCCGCAGGCCACGCACCACGCCGACCACCGCCCGGTGTGGGCCTCGAGCGCCCAGAATAAGAAGGTCTTCATCGCCACCATCGGCCGGGCGCAGAACACCGAGAAGGCACGGCTTGCCGCCGACCTCGCACGCGACGAGCGGGTGCTGTCCGAGATCGATGCCGCCGCCGGAACGGGAGCATGACATGGCCCGCATCACCGATCAGGCCCGCCAGAGCAACGAAGCAGCGATCCGCGCTGTCATGGAACGGCTCCTGGCGGGCGACGCGCCCGAAGGCAGGAAGTGCGACATCAAGACCCTGGCCATCCTGTCTGGGGTGGCTCGCACCGGCTTCTACCCAAAGAGGAACCGGGACGACTCCCCGCGGCCTGGCCCGTACCAGCACCTCGCCGATGAGTTCGAACGGCGCCTTACCTCTCTGCGGGAGGTCGGCGAGATCGTCGACCCACGGGCCGCGCAGATTGAACGGCTCAAGGCCCAGGTCGCCGAGCTCAAGGGTCGGGTCGCCAACCGGGGCGACGCCGTGGCGGAGCTCAATGCCTTCAAAACGGTCGCCCTCTCGCGACTCGCGGCCCAGCACGACGAGATCACGCGGCTGCGGGAACAGGCTGCCGCCCTCGGTAACGTCCGCCGCCTGCCCTCCGCCCGCAGCGGCACAGCGCCGTACGGGTCGTGCATCTGAGGCCGTCAAGAGCATTCGTATACGGGGGCGGGGCACCCAGTCGAAGACCGCCGGGTGCCCCGCCCTCATTACGGATCGCGTAGCGGGCACGAGCCTGCCTCACATGTACCTGCAAGCCCAAACAACACGCTGGCCCATCTGCTGCGTCCAGGGCATGTGGGACCTGGTGGATGTCGGCGAGCAGGGTGACGTCCTGGTCGACCCGGGCCCGTTCACCCGGCAGTGTTACGGCGAGCGCAGCAGCGCCCACTGTGGCGGCAGGCCTGCGCACCGTCACTCCGAGATCTCGTACGTCACTCCCCCCACCACCTGGCCGTCCACCCAGTGCGCGACGGTCACCAACTTGTCCGGATCAGCGCCTGGCGGCAAGGTATCGGGGTCGACCGGCGGCCCGCCCTCGGCGCCGCCACCCTCCACGGGATGGCCGCGTCGGACCTGGAGGGTCGCCATGCTCGCGCGGTCGAGCGGGGGCAGAACGGAGTCGGGTCCGCAGGAGCAGAGCTCCCCTTGATTCTCGCCTGGTGACGGTTCCCGCACGATCGTGACCGTAGGAGCGTGGCCGTGCGGCACGACGAGCAGCTGGGACGAGCGCCACAGCTCGGGGTGGCGCAGGAGGAGGTCGAAGCGGTCGCCGGTGCTGACGACGACGTTGCCGAAGTTGCTCAGCACGAGCTTGTCGTCCGTGTTCGGATCACCTGGCACGGTGATCCGCGCTTTTACGCACCAGTGCGGATGGTTCGTTCCGTCATTGGCCGGTGCCCAGTTCACCGTGAACCATTGCTCGGCGCCCGGGGCCAGCGAGGCGCCGGTGACCGTCTGGACCGTACCCGCGGTGTCGGTCACCGGGATCCATCCGGTGGTGGACAGGCCCGTGGTGGCCTTCTGGTACCAGAACTGGACGCTGATGCCGGTTGCGGCAGCGTTTCCCCTGTTGCGCAGCCGGATCTTGAGCTTGTTGTTCTGATCGAAGAACACCTGGCCGTCCCGGAGCAGGTCGTCGTCGTTGTCGACCATGACGTCAGGGGAGATCCAGGTCCAGGACCAGCCGATGGGATCGATCTCGTACTCGGTGCCGGCTCGGGAGTTCCAGCGGGTCACCATGACATCCGAGGCCGAGGAAACCTCCGTGAACCGCACCGTGTAGTCGCCGCCGGTGTCGCGGGTACCCACGATAACGACGGCCTCCGTGAGGCCGGACATGTTGATCGTCTTCGTGAACGAGGTGCTGTCCATGCGATGCAGGTCAACGAGCCCGGACGGACCAAGTCGCAGGATCTGCACGAGTGGGTCGGTCAGTGCCCCCGACGCGGTGAACGTGATCCTCAGCATGCGCGGCGCAGAGCCGCCGCCCGCCGGTATCACCCTGTAGTACCGGGCCGCCCACGGGGCGACGCCCGTGACGCTGAGGCTCACATCGCCGCCCTGGGCAAGCGCGACAACATCGCTCGCCTGCACCAGCGGGGACTTGAGCGCCAGACGGCCTGCGGCTCCCTCGCCGCCGAAGCCTACAGCGTCCTCGTCTTCGAGGTAGTCGAAGCGGCGGTCGGTCACCGGGCTCGCGGACCCGTGGAGCCAGTTGGCGACCAGGTAGTTGCCCCAGGTCGTTTCGTTGCTCCCGAGCTCGGTACGTGCCGTGTCGTAGTAGGAGAAGCGGTCGAACTGCCCGTACCAGGGCTGCTGCGACCGGGCCGTGCGCAGGGCGGTCACGGAATACCCCAGGCCCGGGTCCCCGGCTGCGGTACCCATCTGCTGCAGCATGGTGCGGTGCGCGTCGATGCCAATGGCAGGCTCATCCGCAGGTGTCACCTGGGTGCTGTGTTGCTCGGAGTAGTACTTCCACAGGAGGGCGAAGGCGTAGCGGATCGGGTTCTTCACGCCGCCGACGTCGAGCAGCGAGTTGGCCGGATTGTCGAAGATGTCCTGCGACTGTCTGACCCATCGGTTGCGCGGGTCACTGATCATGTCCTCGATGAACCGGGCGCCCCCTTCGAGGACGGCCCAGCCGATTCCGCCGCCCGCCGATGAGCTGTAGCGGAATTGCACCTGATGGAACATCTCGTGCGGGACCGTGCCCGCATTCTGGTCATCGGTGTTGGCGGGGCCGACTTCCACGTGCGACCACGCCGAGTTCGTCTGTCCGGCGATGTTTGCCGGCATCTGCAGGATGCGGTACTGCAGCCGGGCCGCGCCATTGCGCGGATCGCGGAACGCCGCGGCGAGGAACCGGTCGAGGGCGTACTCGGCCAGCAGACCGACCTTCTGGACATAGGTCGGCGCGAGGACGGTATTGTCCGGGTGCGTGCTCGCCAGAGCGGCTCGTAGTGTCCCGACCACAGGGCCGCCGCCGGGCAGCTGGTATGGGGAGTCCGCCGCAGGCACCGTGGGATCGACGCGGTGTGGTGAGCCGACGTCCGTGGTGTACCGAACCTCGATCCGGTCGGTGAAGAAGGACTGCACCGTCGTCCCGGCCGGAAAGTCGTCTCCGACGTCGATGTCCGTGGTATCGACGCCGCGCTCCTCCAGGAGCACCAGCAACGGCAGGATCGCGCCGAAACCGCAATCGTCGACCGGCGGCTTGAACAGCCAGGGCAAGGCCCGGCGCACGAGTTCAGGCCGTTCGAACTCGGCCTTCCGCCCCAGCGCGAACCGATAGGCGGTGAGCAGCTCCTCGACGCGCAGCGCAGCCGCGGACGGGAGATCGACCTCCTGTCCCCCGATCACTCCGACCCGTCCGGAATCCGGGCCGGGCGGCTGATCGATACGCACGTCGATACGGGTGTCGGGCCCCGCGTCGACGACTACGGAGTCCTCCGTGGACGCCAGTCTCGTTCCGTTGCCGTCCCACACCTCGACGAAGACGTCCGGTGCACGCTCCAGTCGGATGCCCGGGCCGGTGAAGTCGTCGAGGCTGAACCTGACCTCGTAGTCTCCCGAATTACCGGTGATGGACGTGCCCAGCGGTTGTTTGCGCCAGAAGTCACGGTCATAGACGGCCACCTTGGCACCGCGAACCGGCAACCCGTCCCGTGACGACACCACAGCCCCGGATACCCGAAACAGCTGACCAGTCATTTTCCGCCGTTCCTTCAGCAAGGTGAGTGCGACCTCGAGGAGACTTCCCGGCCGACCGGCCATCTCTGGCATACCGGACCCACTATCACTCGATCGTGGTTCTGGCGCCGCACTTCGAATTGACGCTCCCCGCCAACCGCACGTCTTTGCCGACACCGACGTGGCAAGGGTGAAGCGGTCTACACGGAGCAGGCCGGTGACCTGACCTGTTCGAGGAGCAGGCGGAGAGGTGGGGCCAGCTTCCAGATCTCAGCCCGTCGAGGCGCCAGAAGCTGAAGGCGCTGAACGAGCAGCTGGCTGAGCTACGGGAGCTGAACAAGTAGGTGCTGGAGCTCGCCGACGAGCTGGGCAAGGGCAACATCGACACGGTGATGGCCGCCTCGGACGCGGAGGTGGGCCTGGCGGCGCTGCTCGGGCTCGGGGGTCGGCCGTGAGGTCCCGACTTTCCCCGCGACCCGTCCCTGCTCAGCGATGCCGAAAAGATTGAGGCCACGGCCAGGATCGCGGCGCTGTGGGAATCCATCGGCTTCCAGCCGTTCAACGCTGGCGTCTACCTCCTGGACGCCGCCCTGGACGGCAGCCGCATCATCAGCCAGCGCCGCAAGGAACTCGCCGCCCTTGGCCAGGAGTACCGCTCCGGCAAGCGGTGGTAGCCGACTTGCGGGCCGGTCTGCGGTCGGCTCTGGCGGGGGAAGAGCGGTCGTGCCCGTAGCGGTGATGACCAGCAGGTTTGCCGTCGACGGCTATGCGGGGGCGCTGGTTCGACGGCCGGCGGTGCGCTCGGGGTGGTGGATGAAGAAGACGCCGGTGACGGGGGCGTCCTGGATGCCGTCGGGGGTGTCGATGATGGCGCCGCCGCGGCCGTCGAGGTGCAGGAGGTGGCCGCAGGTGCTGCGCAGGCTCTCGCTGCAGTCGCCGTTGCGGGAGATCACCCCGGACTCAAGTGGGGCCGAGGCGTGGGCTTGCTGTCCGAGCGTGCTGCGTACGAGGAGGCGCCCGGAGCTGTCCCAGGTGGCGGGGCTGGTCCAGGTGCAGCGGCTGATGGTGTCGGAGATGACCTGGCGGCGCCCGCTGTCGTCCTCGGCGTCGCCGACCCAGATCAGTCGCAGATGCCCGGGAAGTGGGCTGGTCGTCTCGAACATGCCGCCACGATCCCACGCACTGCGGGCTGTGGGGCGGCTTACGCGCCGGGCTTGGGGCGGATGGCTCCGCCGCGTGCGCGCAAGGTGACGCCGGTTTCGGTGAGGATGCGGTGGACGAAGCCGTAACTGCGTCCGGTGCTGTTCGCCAGGCTGCGGATGGAGGCACCGCCCTCGTAATCGGTCTTGAGCTGGGCGGCGAGCGTCTCGCGTGCCACGCCGGTGATCCTCTTGCCTTTGTCCACGGTCGTCTCCTTCGCCGTGCCGGTCCGGGGGATGATCCTCGCGCACCCGGCTGGGCCCCGGCGGCAGTTCGACGGGATCGGGGCCTAAAGAATCACGGACCCGGGGTGATCCGGCCGGACTCCGGCATTCGAGGGGGTGGGGTGTCCGCCCTGCTGGTCAGCGTGGTCTCCGGTTCCGTGCATCGGCGGTCAGCAGGCCGAGGGTCTGGGCCCGCAGGACGGTGCTGGTGCGGTCGGGGGTGCCGAACTTGGCGCGCAGGTTCTCGGCGTGTTTGTCGACGGTGCGCGGGGTGATACCGAGTCTGTGCGCGATCGCGTGCCCGGTGAGCCCGTATTGCCACAGGTTCAGGACCTCGGCCTCACGGGGGGTGAGCCGGATGCCGTCGGAGCCGCGGGTGGGGTCTCCGAAGCGCAGGTGGTGCACGCCGCCGAGCAGGGTGCCCAGTTGCCGCGCCATGGCCAGGTCGAGGGCGGTGAAGGGCGTACGGGCCCTCATGACGGCCATGCCCCGGACCAGGGTGGGGCTGCCGACAAGCCGGATGACGAGCTGTTCGGTCATGCCGGAGTGCTCGCGCAGGAACGCGTACGAGGGTGAGGCCCGCCACTCGGCGCGGGTGGTGAGCCGGCCGGCGTTCACCGCGGGTTCGGGGCCGCCGTTCTGGAAGTACCGGGCGGCGGGGTGCCCGGTGAGGAAGGTGCGGAACGCGGAGGGATCGTGGGTGCAGAGCCCGAGCTGTTTCGCCGGGTAGGCGGCCAGCTGCCGGCACTGTCCTGCGCGCAGGTCCATCTCGCAGGTGTCCACGGCGTCGGCCTGGAACAGGTCGGCGAGGTCGGAGTCCGCCAGTATCGCGGGGAACTCCGACTGATCACACGTGATGCCGCGTTCGGTGACCGCCCACAGGAGGCGGTAGTCGCCCGGGCCGAGAGAGGCCACATACCCATTGTCCCCGCCGCCCGTCCATACGCATTTTCCCCACCTGCCGGGCCGGGCCCCGCCCGGCCTACCGTCGTGAGCAACGGAAAACGAGACCCGAAGGAGGACGCCATGGCGAACCTCGCACATTTCCACTACGACCACTTTGATCCGGGCGGGTTCGATCCTGGAGCCACACGGAACTAAGTCATCGGGCCGTGGCCTTGGAATCAGAGCGCAGTGGTCGTCAACGCCCATCTATTCGATGCCCCCGGGCAGGATCGTGCGCTTGCCGTGGCAGAGGTGCGGCGTCGCACCACACCGGATCAGTTCCTGGAGGTCACGGTCCGGAACGTGGGCCGCGGCCGTGCACTCATCTGGTCCCTGGAGATCGGCCTCATCTCGCCCTGACGAACGGAGAGAAAATGCGCGCTTTCGTCATTCATGACAAACACGGGAACGTCGTATCGGTGACCACCCACGCCGTCGACGCGCCCCCCATCGAGTTCGCGCCGGGCCCCGGCCGGCAAGGTGGGGAAGTCGAATACTCGGAGGACTTCCCCCTCCTGACCGGCGCGGAGAGCGAAGAACGCCTGGCCGGGGTCCTGGCCGGCCTTCGGGTCGATGTGCCGGGTGACGGCAGCCTGGTCCGCGGGGCGAGGCCCGCGGACGCCGATTGACGGGTGGGGAGAACCCCGCACAGCGGGGCACGGCTCCGCCCGGCGTCCACCCCGCCGGTAACCGGCGGGGTGGAGCGGGTGGAGTCGGGGTGGTCGCGCTCTTCCTGCCACCCGGACTCGGCCCGGGCGGGAGCAGCGGCGTTTGGCCGTGTCAGGAGACCGCGACCGCGGTCTCAGACTCCGCGGGGTCGGAGGACCTGAAGATGCCGCCCGTGATCTGGTAAGAGTAGCGGGCCTGGAGGACGTCTCCGTCGTTCACGGCGGGGGCGCCGGGGAGCGAGGTCATGGGGACGGGGTAGGAGTCCCGCCGGGCCGTCGCCGCGGGGGTCAGGGTCCGGGGCGCGGTCTTGGTGGCCACGGTCTGCCCGGTCGTGAGGTTGTGGACCGTGATCGTGAACCGGCTGGTGGCGGCGTACATGTTGAACGAGGCGGGCACGGCTACCGTGCTCAGCGTCGTGGCCGACATCGCGGGCGATGCCCTGCTGAACCGGATCCGCTTCAGCTGCCCGTGGGCTACGACCCGCTCTGCGGCCGCCCGCAGCAGACCTGGCCACCGCTCCGCCAGAGGTCTTACAGCTTCCTTCGCGTGGCGGGATGCCCGTAGCCGGTACACGTCTCAGCCTGCCCCCAGCAACCCGGCCACACCAGCCCGCCCCCCTGGCGAGGCCAGGAGCTCGGTCTGGCTGGGATCGCGCGAGCCCAGCGGTCACCGGCTCACGTGCAGGGAACGCTGATGTCGTCTGCGCCACTGGCGGCGGGGCGGGCTACGAGCGGGGCGCCGTCAGCAGGCTGTGGGGTCGGGTCCCGGCTACGCTCGGATCATGGGCGACAGTGCCGATCTATCCCCGAAGCTCCCCGAGGACGACGCGGTTCACGCGCAGCTCACCGCAGTCGTTAAGGACTGGGCGGCTGCGATCGTCTCCAATGACGCCGCGCGGATCGCGGGCTTCATGGCAGACGACTGGGCGATCGTCTCCGATTCGGGCATCTCCACCAAAGAGCAGTTCCTTGCGTTCGTCGAGTCCGGCGAGTTGACTCACTCGGCGATGGATCTCATCAGCCCGCCCAGGATCCGGGTGCACGGTGATACCGCCGTGTTCACGGCGCGGGCGACGAACACGGCCCACTACGCAGGCCGGCGGTTCGACGCCGACGAGTGGACGACCGATGTCTTCGTGAGGCGGGACGGCCGCTGGCTGTGCGTGCTGAGCCACATCACGGCAGCGGCTCCGTCGCCTTCGCCGGCGTGAACTGACAGCATCCCCCGCGCCCGGCCGGAACCGCGTGCAGCCTCAGCCTGGCCCGCGAACCGCTCGAGGTGATTCGAACTCGGTAATCTGCCCGCCCACCGGTGTGGCCCGGGCAATGAGCAGGGCTACGTCGTCGTGGTCTCCCGGGTGGCGCAGCTTGTCCAGAAGCAGGTCGCAGGTGATATCCAGCGATCTGTGGGGGTCATCGAGGACCTCAAGCAGAGCTTCTAGGCGTTCATCGATCGCCTGGTCGCGAGTCTCGACCAGGCCGTCGGTGTACAGGATGAACTGGTCGCCTGGCTCGATGTCGAGGCGGGTCGTACTGAAGGCGACGCCGCAGCCGCCCAGGGGTGCGCCGGTGGGCAGGTCGAGCAGCTTGCGCGTACCGTCCGGGTGGAGGAGGACGGGCGGCAGGTGCCCGGCGAGGGAGAGGTGGCACTGCGCCATCTGGGGGTCGTAGACGGCATAGACGCAGGTCGCGATGGTCTCGAGACCATCGGTGACGTGGTCGAGGTGGTGCAGAACCTGGGCGGGGTCGAGATCAAGGTCGGCCAGCGTCCGGGTGGCGGTGCGCAGCTGGCCCATGGTGGCCGCGGCGACGACCCCGCTGCCCATGACGTCACCGACGACCAGGGCGGTCTTGTCGCCGCTCAGGGGGATGACGTCGAACCAGTCGCCGCCGATCTCCATGGCGGCCTGGGCAGGGCGGTAGCGGGTAGCGATCTCCAGGCCCGGCCGCCGCGGTGGCGGGTGCGGCAGCAGGCTGCGCTGGAGGGTCAGGGCGGTAAGGCGTTGTTCCTCGACTGCACGGTGGCGCTCGGTGACATCCACGCTGGAGGTGGCCACCCCCAGCACTCTCCCGTTAGGGGCTTCGAGCCGATAGAACGAGATCGACCAGGCGTGATCATGGTCCGGGTCCGCCGGAGTCCGGCCGACGGTGTACTGGTCCACGATGGGAATGCCGGTGGCCAGGACCTCCCGCATCGCCGCCTCGAAGGACTCGTCCAGGAACGGCAGCACCTCATGGACGTGCCGCCCAATGTGCTCGGCGGCCGGCACGCCGTTCATCTGCTCCTCCGCCGGGTTGACCGACACGTAGCGAAGATCGGTGTCCAGCACACCCAGTCCGGTCGGCGACTGCGCCACCAGCCGTGCGGCCAGGGCCAGCTCGCGCTCAACCCGCCGTACGGTCGACTGGTCGGTGGCCAGACCCAGGGCCCAGTAGTCCCGCGCGCCGTCCTGCAACCGCATGTTGCGGAACTCCACCATCCGTGTGCTGCCGTCTTTGTGCCGGACGGGGAAGGCGCCCGCCCAGCTGCCGCCGCCTTCCATGACCTCGGCGAACATGTCCAGCACGATGCTCAGGTAGTCCTCGTGGACCAGCAGCTGGCCCGCGAACGCGCCGAGGGCCTCCTCGGCGCTGTAGCCGAACAGGTCCTCGGCCTGCGGGCTCCACAGATCGATCCTGCCCTCGGCATCGAGGAGAACAGCCGCCACGTTCAGCACATCGAGCAGACCGCCCGGCCCGGACGGAGCGGCCCGCGCCGCGCCGGGACCGCTCCGCGGAGGCTCGGTTGCATTCATCGTCCGGGCCCTCCTTCCGGCCGGCTCAGGCTGCTGCCATCTACCGGGCCGAGGCCATATACCGGCACTGGTGGTCCGCCCGGCTCCATCGTCCCCCTATATTGACCGCTCACGCACGCCAGGCTGTCCCGTGGACGTGCGCGTGCAAGGACTTGGCCGCTACGGCCGGACCAGTCGCGCGACCACGAAACGACCAGGGCGGAGTACCACCCAGCACATCACCACGTGCCCCAGATCCACCGGCTTGGACGCTGCACGTTCAAGGGCGGCCCGCAGGCGTCTGCCCTGGCCGGACCGGCCAGGGCAGGGCAGCCACCCGGCGGGTGTAGGGACGGGGCAGCGTGGGGAGGAGTGTCATGGCGCCCGAATCGAGGGCGCGGGGGCGGCCCTGTCGGGCTGCTCGCTGATTGAACATAAGGATGAGCATGGCCAGCGGCACCGTGAAGTGGTTCAACTCCGAAAAGGGCTTCGGCTTCATCGCCCAGGACGGCGGCGGACCGGACGTCTTCGCCCACTACTCCAACATTTCCGGCAACGGATACCGCGAGCTCGCGGAAGGAGATGCGGTGACCTTCGACGTGACACAGGGCCAGAAGGGTCCGCAGGCGGAGAACATCGTCCGCTCCTGAACTCATCCCCTCGTGATTCGGCCGGTCGGCGCCCGCCCTGTACGGGCCGGCGCCGACACGCGGCTGCCCCTGACCGCCGCCCCGCTCCGCGCCGGAGACCATCAGCCGGGGTGCCTGGGCAACCCCAAGGACCGCTGCCGGTAGGCCCAGGGACAACAGAGTCACGGACCTCAAGGACGTCTGCGGACGCTGCCCGGAGATCGCCGAGGCCAGCCGCCTGGCCCGCGGATTCGCCACCATCCTGCGCCGCCGCGAAGGCCACCGGCTGGGAGACTGGCTCGCCCAGGCCGACGCGTCCCAGGTCAAAGAGATTCGCACCTTCGCCAACGAGCTCCGCAAGGACCTCTCCGCCGTCACCGCAGGACTCACACTCCCACTGAGCTCCGGCGCCGTCGAAGGCAACGTCACGAGAATCAAACTCCTCAAGCGCCAGCACTACGGCCGGGCCGGGTTCGATCTCCTCCGCCGACGCATCCTCCTGGCCCACTGACAGTGAGGATGTTCGTGAGCGTCTCCCGGCAGGGTCTGACCCACCCACTGACTGACCTCGGGTCCTCAACGGGATCTGTCGACTCCGCCCGGGAGACGCTCGTGTGCAGCCACCGGACCGGCCTGCGTGACTTCATAAGAGCCTGGCCAGAGGCCCCATCACTGTCTCGTCCGCCCGCTCGGCCGGTGGCTGCCGCCCTGACCGCTCGAGTGGAGAGGACGGCGATGTCCACCATCGCACAGCAGGACCGCGAGATCACCGGCGGCGTCGACACCCACAAGGACACCCACACCGCGGCGGCCATCGACTCGGCGGGGCGCCCGCTGGGGGCCGAGCAGTTCGAAGCCACCGCGGCCGGCTACCGCAAGCTCCTGGCCTGGCTCCGCTCGTTCGGCACCCTGGTGCTGGTCGGCGTGGAGGGCACCGGCGCCTACGGGGCCGGCCTCGCCCGCTACCTGCACGAGCAGGGCATGAGCGTGATCGAGATCGACCGCCCGGACCGCAAGGCCCGCCGCTGGCAGGGCAAGTCCGACCCGGTAGATGCCGAGGCGGCGGCCCGCGCGGCCCTGGCCCGACGCCGCACCGGCATACCCAAGCAGCGCGACGGCCAGGTGGAGGCCCTGCGGAGCCTGCGCGTCGCCCGCCGCAGCGCGGTCCGCCAACGAGCCGATGTTCAACGGCAGATGAAGACCCTGGTCATCAGCGCGCCGGAGGAACTACGCGCCGCCCTGCGTGAGCTGGGTGACAAGCAACTGATCACCACGTGCGCGGCCTCCCGGCCCGACGCGGCCCGTGCCGGAGAGCCAGCCGTCGCGGCCAGGCTCGCCTTGCGCACCCTGGCCCGCCGCCACCAGCGACTCACCGAGGAAGTCGGCGAGCTCGACGAGCTCATCCACCCGCTGACCGCGGATATCGCCCCGGCGCTGCTGGCTCTGAACGGCGTGGGCTCCGACGTCGCCGGGCAGCTGCTGGTCACCGTCGGTCAGAACCCCGAACGCCTTCGCTCGGAAGCCGCCTTTGCCATGCTCTGCGGCGCCGCCCCGCTGCCGGCATCCTCCGGGCGCACGCAGCGCCACCGCCTCAACCGGGGCGGCGACCGAGCGGCCAACTCGGCCCTCTACCGCATCGTCCTCTGCCGCCTGCGCTGGGACGAACGCACCAAGAAGTACATGGAACGCCGGACGAAGGAGGGCCTGTCGAAGAAGGAGATCATCCGCTGCCTCAAGCGGTACATCGCCCGCGAGATCTACCAGATCCTGACCGCCCCCACGCCGACGACCATCACCGCAGAACAGCTCACAACCGCCGCTTGACATCCATAAGAGCATCCAGCCCGCTTCACGGAAAGTGTCGAAGAGTCGTCGTGCTCCCCGCGGACGGCCAGTGATCTGCCCCGCTGGTGGCCCCCGCCTCTCCTCCACGTGCGGGGCAGCCAGAACATCCGTCGTCACGGATGCACTTGGGGGCGGACAGGAATCACGCTCCGAATCCGCTGCAACCGACCGCTCTCGGTTTCGTGGACCACATCAGCGATAGAACCGACTGCGTTGCCAAGTAGCCCCAGAAAAATGGAAGTTCTACAGACCAGCCCCCACGGTCGCACCCCACCACAGAGCCTGAAGTCCCAGCGCACGACGGGAAATTCTGTCCCGCTAGGGAATAGGAGCATGTCACCTTCGCCTCAGGGCGACAGCCCAGGCAACTTCACGGGCGGGATGGAATCTCCAACATACCCATGGCACGCACAGGGGTTATCTCAACCAGCACCCGCTCAGGGTCTGGGGCGGGGCGGCGACCATAGCGATCCGCGTATCGGTCGACAGCATTCGAAACTTCATCACCCGCGGTTCGAACTTCCGCAATACCCTCGATGGTCAGCCACCTTGGGCCGGCCACCTGCGATACCGCGACGCGCGCCTCGCCCGGAAGGGCGGCAAGGATGTTGGCAATTTTCACGCTGCCCTTTCGCGTGATGACTCGCGCGACACCCACCTCATGGTCGTAGGTCACGCCAACAGGCACCACATGCGGAGTTCCATCGGGACGCAGCGTGGTCAGCGTGGCCAAGTGGTATTCGGACCAGAAGCCCACGAAGGCTTCGGTTTCGGTGATCGCGGTAGCCATGGCGCCAGGTTAATTCACTTCTCCATTCCCTCGCATGCGACCTATGTCACGCAAATCAAGATCGCCAAGAAGGGATCCTATATGCCCGATACGCACCACTCTAACAACTCGCCCTCGGCGCACCTCATTTCAGATTGATAACAGATCTACCCGCGAGTACTTTCCGCGAACCTGTCAACCACACCACCGCATAACGGCAGGTCAGATGGCGTTCACGACAACACACGCCGCGAGCAATGTTGATCGAATAGATGATTTCGATCTTGAATGGCTTTTCGGGCCCTATTGCCGCGTCCGACCGCTGATCAAACCGCCCCAGGAATGACGTACGGTTCGATCAAGCAGGCGGAATCATTGGTTCAGCAAGGCTGGCCTTCGCGACCCTTCCGCCCGCCAGGCCATGCGGGGGACGCGTCCCCTGCATGGCCCTGAGCGTTGGCCCTGCGGACTCGCCGGGCGAAGAGCGCTCGCACGGTGCAGGGGTGCGGTTTGACCGACCGCGAACCCCACCCGTCAAGCAACAGGACCAAAGCCGAGCCGCGTCCCCACTGCTGTGGCATCCGCCTCGGATATCGAGCATACGAACGATGACGCCTGTGCCATTCGTCGCCTCCCACGGGATTGGCGGATGAACGCTGGCTGACGAGGGACCTATGTGGTGGCGAACCGGGGACATGCGTCCCCACAGCAACACCGAGCGCCGGGTACGTCCCTGGCCTCTCCGCCGACCGGGAGCCTTCACCCCTGCAGGGCGGGCGGACCGGCAGCTTCGTAGGCGTATCCGCCTGGAGCTCCAAGAGCTGGGCGTCCAGCCGCCGCTGCGCATCGACGAGCTTCGGCTCGCGTTGGCGGCCCAGCGCGGGCGGCCCATTCTGATTCGACGCGCGCCGCTACCTATGCCGGGCCCGGTGGGGCTCTGGCTCGACCTTCCGGACGCCGACGTCATCGTCGTCCAGGAGCGCACGACCCAGCTCCACCAGGACCACATCATCCTGCACGAGCTATGCCACTTGAAGGCCGACGGACCGCAGGGCCACCGCTGGGAAGACCTCGCGTCGGGAGTTGGAACGGAGGGCGGGCAGCGATGCTCGTACCTCGACAAGGAGGAGTGTCAGGTGGAGAAGGCCGCCACGATCATCATGGAGTGGGCGTCCGTCCTGGAGCAGGTCGGCCCTCCGCCGGCCACCGATCCGGCCGTACGTAGCGTGAATTTGGCCCTGGGCGACCGGCAGGGGTGGCTGTGATGACGATCCTGTTCCTCCTCATCCTGGCTGCCGCCGTAGCGTGGAAGGTCTACCAACTCACGAAAGCACCCAAGGACGGCGCCCTGCGCTCCGTCACCCTGTGCCTCGTGTGTGCGGCCCTGTCCTATCCGGTAGCCATGCCGGGCGGCGCCAGCGGCGTGGACACGGTTGCCGGCCACGGCGCGGCCAAGCTCATACAGAACATCCTGCTACTCGGCACGGTGTACTTCCTGATGTGCTTCTACCTCTATTCATCTGCCGACCGGGCAACGAGTAGGCGGCGGGCGCGTCGCGAGGCCATCCTCGTTCTCGTGGTCGCAGCAGTTCTCCTCGTCTCAGCCATGACTGTGCCGCACGAGGTGTTCGCCGGATCCTTCTCGTCGGCGGACATGACGATCACGCAGCTCGCCGCGTTCTACGGCGTCGCCGGCCTGTACCTGACCTACACGCTGGGTGCGGCCGGCATCTGGACGGTCCGCTATGCCCGGCTTTCGCCGCGCCCACACTCCACTGGACTATGGATCACGGCCGTCGGGCTGCTGGCCATGGCCGCTGCCTGTGCGATCCGGGCAGTCTTCGTGGCAACCCGGTGGCAGGGCGGCACCGTGCCGAAGGGCCTGATGTCCGCCGTCGCGATGCTGCTGGTCCTTTCCATCTTCCTTTTCGTCGTCGGTGTCTCCTATTCCGGCGCCCGCAGCCGCCTGTCGGCTCTGCGGGTGTGGCGACAGCACCGCCGCGGATACCGCCGCCTCGAGCCCCTCTGGATTCTGCTGTCCGACCGGTTCCCCGAGACGGTTCTGGCCTCTCGGCGGACGGTGCTCGAAACCTGGGGTGTGCGTGGCGTGCACCGTCTCTACCACCGTCGCGTGGTCGAGTGTCGGGACGGGCTGGTCCGCATCAGCCCGCTCATGGGCGACCTGACCACGGAGGAACTCCTGTCCATGGACACGGCCGTCCTGGCCGACCGGCTTCGCTCAGCAGCCGCCGCAGACGTGCCCGCGCCGGAGGAGGCCCAGCCGGTCATTCCCCTGGCCGTACCCAAGATCGACAGCGCGGGCGCTGACGCCGCCCACCTGTTTGCGCTCTCCGACGCCCTCCGCGCCGCCTGACAACCCTTCACGGAAAGAGAACCCCGATGCTGATCACAGCTGGCCGCATCCTCTCCGGAGACACCGACGTAACCGACGGCGCCGTACTCGTACAGGACGGCATCATCACGGCCGTCGGCCCGCGCGCCGAGGTCGAAGCCAAGGCAGACGGCGGCGAACCGCGCCAGGACTTTCCGGACTCCACCCTGCTGCCCGGCCTGATCGACGCCCACGTCCACCTCGTCTTCGACGCCGGCGCCGACCCCGTGGCCACCATGCAGGAAGCCAGTGACGAGGACCTGCTGGAGGGAATGCGCAAGCGGGCAGACCAGCTGCTTGCCACCGGCGTCACCACGGCCCGCGATCTCGGCGACCGAGGCGGCCTCGCACTGCGCCTCGCTCAGGAAATCGCCGCCGGTACCGCGACGGGGCCGCGCATCATCGGAGCCGGAGCTCCCGTCACGCCGCCTGGGGGACACTGCTGGTTCCTCGGGGGAGAGGTTTCCACAGCCGACGAGGCCCGTGCCCTCGTTCGCCACAACGTGGCCGCCGGCGCCAAGGTCGTCAAGGTCATGGCCGGCGGCGGCGGGCTGACGAAGGGCGGAGCACCCAGCTGGAAGAGCCAGTTCGGCGCGGAGGAGCTCGCCGTCGTCGTCGAGGAGGCTCACCAGGCCGGCCTGAAGGTGGCCGCACACGCGCACGGCACCGACGCCATCACCGACGCGGTGGCCGCCGGTGTCGACACCATCGAGCACTGCACCTGGATGACCGAGGACGGCTTCGACCTTCGCGAGGACGTCCTGGCGCAGATCATCGAGAAGGGGATCTACGTCTGCCCGGCCGTCAGTCCACACTGGCGGATGCTCCCCCGCTTCTTCGGCGAGGAGAAGGCGGCCACCATGTTCGGGCTCGTACAGCGGATGGCCGAGTCCGGAGCCCGCCTGATCGCCGGCACCGACGCAGGGGTACAGCGTGCCGGGTTCGACGGGATCGTCGGCGCCCTCGGCTTCTACGAGCACCTGGGGGTCTCCCGAGACCGGATCCTGGCCATGGCCACCACCGAAGCGGCGGCAGCCCTCGGAGTAGACGACCAGACCGGCCGCATCGCCCCCGGCTACAGCGCCGACCTGCTCCTGGTCGATGGCAACCCGCTCGAAGACCTGTCCGCCCTGAATGCGGTGCGCGCCGTCTTCACCAACGGCCGCCAGCACCAGGCCGCGTAGGAACCGGAACGGCCAAGCGGGGCTTCGCCTGGCGTCGTCAGGCGCTGGGCAGGCCCCGCTCTTCGATTTCCGCGACGATGTTGTTGATCAGGGCCATGACCTCGGTGGGCAGCCCCTCGGGTCCCATCTGCCGGCCCTTCAGCCCACGGATCTTGCCGGCCTGCACGTTCGCGAGCAGAGTCAGTCCCTCGGCGACTTGCCTCTTGACCACGTCGCGGCTTCGGAAGAAGAGAGCGCTGACACCGAGGGCAGCCGACAGCCCCTCCAGCACCGGTGGGGACGCCTCCGTCACCTCGCCGGTCCGCAGGTCCGCCACACCGGCCGCGGAGATCACCTGGGCGCCGACATAGGCGTTCACCGCACGGGCGATCTCCGCGTCCGAGGGTGGAACTCTGTCGTCATCCGGGTTCTCCAGGAGATACCGCATCTTGTCGGCGAGGCTCGTGGGCACCTCCGGGTGAGGTTCGGGGACCTCCACTCCGAAGGACCGTTCCTGTGCTGCCATCAGCTGCTCGACGCTCACGCCGTATGCCTTGGCAAGCGGCTCGACGTATACGCCCGAGAGTCGCCTCTTGGCCCGCTCCGCGTTCGCCACCGGGCCGGCGGACTTGGTGCCCAGCAGTCCAGGGACCTCGTTCTGGAAGAACCCGGCATCGGCCCGCAGGTCCGCCAGAGTGGGCAGGCCATCACGCGGGAACAGGTCATCGAGGGGCTGCCCCAGCGCACGGGCGAGAGCGGGAAACCGCTCCGGATCCGGGTGGCTCGTGCCCTTCTCCCAGGCGGTGACGCTGGTCGCGTGGACTCCCACGGCGGTAGCCACGGCCTCCTGCGTCAGCTCGGCGGAGCGACGGAGCGCGCGTACACGCTGTCCATCGAAGATACGTGCCGGCATGCCCCTCCTCCCTTCCATCCCTGTCCTGGTTCACTGTATTCAGGAAACCTAGTTTTAGCCACTTGTGTGGTTTGCTGAACGCAGATAACTTCGACTCGGCGAACGGTACCGGCCGCCGGTCAGGCCGCCTAGCCCTCGTGACTGTCTTGTCACCCGAGGGATCCGCACAGGTCAGGATGCATGTCGTGACCTGTGAGGAGTTCTAGAGCGAAGTCTAGGTATTCCGGCAGGTTTTACGTATGTTCGTCGTCGCCCGCCGGCCACCAGGATCGGCGGAGGACTCGAAGGGGGACTGGATGCGCAGCGGATGGACCTTACGGGCTGGCTGAGCCCGGAAACAGCGACGGCGCCCGAGAGCGGGAACTCTCGGACGCCGGACGCTTCTGGCAGCACAACCGCCCACGAATGAGCGGACAGCCACCCAACATCGCCGAACCGGACCTTCTCACGGGCACACCGGGACGGCGGGTCACACCAGAGGAGAGTGTCGCATGGCGACCGCCCTGCGCAAAAGACCGGAGCATACGGCCGCCCCTGCGGCCAGCAAGCAAGGGGGTGCCGCCTGATGGCGCGCATCCGCACAATCAAGCCCGAGATGTTCTGGTCGGAGGACCTCGCAGCGTGCGACGTCACCGCGATGGTGACCTTCCAGGGACTGCTCACCCAGGCCGATGACAGCGGGCGGTTCCTTGCCCACCCGGCGATCATTGCCGGATTCGTGTGGCCGCTGCGCATCGAGCACACCCCGGCCCATGTGGCCAGGGACCTCGACCAGCTGGCCGCCGTAGGCATCATCTGCCGCTACACCGGGTGCGACGACAAGGACTACTTGCACGTCGTGAAGTGGGAGAAGCACCAGAAGATCGACCGGCCCTCCGCGTCGCGCATGCCTCGGTGCCCCGTGCACCAGGCTCAGCGCATGTGCAGCGAGTGCGGTAGCGCGGCCTGCCCCGCCTCCCCCGCACCCGCCCCCGCCAAGGCGTCGGCGCCGACCACGGCAGCCGGGCTTGCCGGTACCGCCTCGCAGGATTCGACGAATACTCGTCGAGTACTCGATCAGCCGGTTTCGCCCGATTCTGCTCCTGCGGCGAAGCCAGACCCCGCACCCGTCGGCTTCGGCACGGCCCCGCGATCCGCTCCGAAGGCCCTTCAGGAGCCGCTTTCCGATCTGCCCGGAGAAACCGCAGGTCAGGAGGCATTCGGCGAGGGCTCGACACAAATACACGAGGACTCGTCGTCTGGATCTAGGATCTTGGATCCTGGATCTGTACCTACGGGGCGCCAGGCGCCAGCGTCTGGCAGCGTCTCAGAGAAGGTGTCCGCCAAGGACCTGGTGGCCGAGTACGTGAAGGGCTGCAGGCAGAAGCCTCCGAGTGACACGCGTGGGCTGCTGGGCCGGAAGATCAAGATGCTCCTCGACGAGGACTTCGCGCCCAGCGACATCCGCGTCGCCATGGGCCTGCTGCGGGACAAGGGCCTGCATCCGAGCGTCCTGCCCAGCCTGGTGAACCAGGTCGTCAACGCCTCACCGCAGCACGTCGGCTCCCCGTCGCCCTCCGCCTCCGGCGCGGGGCCATGGGCCAGCACCGGATCCGCCTACACGCCTTACTTCAACCCGGCCGCATCCGAGCCGACCACGTTCGGAGGCAACCTGTGACCCGCGCCCGCCTCGCCGACCCGCAGCCCGCCGTCTCCGACCGTCTGCGCAGCCGCCTGCAAGCTCACCTCGTCGCCCGGGGCGTCGACCCGGCTAGCACCGTGCCTGACACCCCGGAGCCGATCCCGGCCCTGGAGGCCGCTCAGCGGCGGATCCCGTACGCCTACCGGAATGCGGTCCCCCAGCACCAGGCGGTCGCTGCCTGGGTGCGGACCATCGCGGACGCCGCGGTCGCCCCGAGCGCCGAGGATCGCCACGCCCACTGGGGCTGGACCGGACGCCGGTGGATCGCGCACGGCCCGTCGCTGCTGCTCTGGGGCAACACCGGGACTGGCAAGACCCACGAGGCGTACGGGGCCATCCGAGCCCTGACCGCCGCCGGCTGCGGGGTCGACTGGCAGGCGATCACAGCCGCGGACCTCTACGCCCAGACCCGACCGCGACCCGGTGTGGACCTGGAGTTCATGCTCCGACGGATCGTGCGCGTACCCCTGCTCCTCCTGGACGACCTCGGTGCCGCCAAGTCCAGCGAATGGAACGAGGAGATCAACTTCCGCCTGCTGAACTGGCGCGCGGAGAACCAGCTCCCGACCATCATCACCAGCAACCTGCCGCCCGTACGCACCGAAGG
Source organism: Streptomyces sp. IBSNAI002 (assembly GCF_052244475.1). Classification (NCBI taxonomy): domain Bacteria; kingdom Bacillati; phylum Actinomycetota; class Actinomycetes; order Kitasatosporales; family Streptomycetaceae; genus Streptomyces; species Streptomyces sp. IBSNAI002. The sequence goes on from NZ_JBQPXG010000002.1 coordinate 1,540,656, forward strand.
CATGGACCGGCGCCAGCTTGTGCTGCGCGACAAGGTCGGTGACCGGATCCTCTCCCGGCTGTCCGGGATGTGCACCCCCGTCGAGTTCGACGGCCCGGACCGCCGCTTCCAGCGCGCCTGACCGGCCCCTTCTCCTTCCTCTCCCTTTCGGTGCGGCCCCGTAGCCGCTCCCCCTGCCCTGCCTCGCCGCCGAGCCGCACCCACACCGCTTCACCGCTGGTGTGCCGCGCTGCCCGCCCGCCGGCCCATGAGGCGTACCCGGAGAACATCCCCATGCGCTACATCACCACCAACACGCCTCCCACAGACCTCCATGGGGTCGCGGATATCAGCTGGCACGCCCGAGCCGCCTGCAACGGAGTCGACCCCGCCACCGCGGACGAGCTGTTCTTCCACACGCCCAACGACGACTACGCCATCGCCGAGGCGAAGGAGATCTGCAGCTGGTGCCCGGTCCGCCGCGAATGCTTCAACTACGCCTTGGATAACGAGGTCAAGGAGGGCGTCTGGGGCGGCCTGACGGAGAGCGAACGCCTGACCTGGCACGACCAGGTCGAGACCCGGCTGGACTACAGCCGGGTGAAGGCGGCTCTCGAAGGCCGGGACGTTCAGCTGAGCCGGCTGGAGCGCAGAACCCTCACCCGCTACGCGAGCGCCCAGGGCTGGAGCCCGAATCGACTCGCCCACACCCTCCAGATCGGCGTCGAGTGGGCCCGCGACCTCCTCCGGGTGGAGGCCCGCGCCATCGAGAACCGCGACCGCGACAACCTCGCCTCGGATCCCAATCCGGCCGAGACCGCCCGGCAGGCCGTCCTGGACGGGCAGCAGCCCCCGCGCTCGGGCCAAGCTCACGACGGAGACGGTCCCGAGCGCGACCGCAGCCTTCCCCGCAAGGACAAGCGAGGCAAGGTCGTGGTGCAGAAGCCGAAGCCGGTGGCTCGTCACGTGCATACCCAGGCTCTGATCGACAACCTCCGAAAGGCAGTATGAGCACCGGCACGGGCCCCAGGGCCACGAAGAGCACCGAGTCCGCCGAGCGGTTCACACTCGCCGCCGCCGGAGCTGTCATCGCGGCCCTCACCGCCGCCGCGTTCTGGCTGTCCTACGCACACCTGGCTGAGGTCGCCGGCCAGCACGGCCTGGCCAAGTCACCCGAGCGGCAGTGGGCCTGGCCGGGCACCTTGGACGCCTTCATCGTCATCGGCGAACTGCTCATGCTGCGGGCGGGACTGCGTAAGGTCACCGACTGGTGGGCCGTGGCCCTCACCGCCATCGGATCGATCGGTTCCATCGCGCTCAACGTCGCCGGCGTCAGCGGGACCGGGACCGGTCCGGTCCCCCTGCTGGACTACGTAGTGGCCGCCGTCCCACCCACCGCTGCCCTGCTCGCCTTCGGCGTGCTGATGCGACAGATCCACCAGCACGTCGCCGCACCCGCAGACCAAGCTCCGCTCCCCGCGGGGGGTCACTCTGGCGGCGAGATGCCCGTCCGGACAACCAGTGGGGACCAGCCGTCCGCACAGCCGGGGGACGGCAACGGGACCGCGGTCCCCGCCGGCGGGGACCATCGCACGGGGGCACGTCCGGCTGGGGACCGGACGAGCACGGTCCCCGAACAGGGGCACAGTCCCCAACCGGTCCCCGTTGGCGGCGATACCCCGAAGGCAACGGGGACCGGGGACCGCCACAGCGGGGACCGGACAGGCACGGTCCCCCCACCGAACCCCGGTCCCCACACGGTCCCCGGTCCCCAGGTCGGGGACCGTCCCAAGGGGACCGACGTTCCCCGGCACGGGGACCGTCCCGGGACCGTCACCCCTGCGGGGACCAGCAACGAGCCCCGCACGGTCCCCAACCCGATCCCCAACGGCAAGGCCACCACCGGGGACCGAGCACACGCGCCCGCAAAGGTGCGGCACAACGGCATCAGCGGGGACCGTCCCCGACACGACCGCACCTCCTCGGTCCCGGGGACCGGGGACCGTCAGGGGACGGTCCCCGGGACCCAGACGGACGGTCCCCGTCCCCACCCCGCGCCAGACGGGGACCAGGACAAGGCCGGGGACCGTGAAGGGGACCGGGGCAGCGCCGACCCCGAGGACCCGGCGGCGAAGCCGCGTCGGGGACCGGTCCCCAAACCGAAGCGGGGGATGGGGAACCGCGCACCGGACCGGTCCCGCACCGGACCGGGACCGCGGTCCCGTCCCCGCCTCACCGAGGACGAGATCGTCGACCGGCTGCGTCCCCACGTGCGGACCGCACTTGAACGGGACGGCAACGAAGCAGTCACGCGGGTGCAACTGCGAGCGATCATGCGCGCCGAGCAGATCCCCATCCGCAACGACCGCCTCACCCCAGTCCTCGCCCGACTGCGCGACGACAACACCACGACGAGGAGCCCCCGATGAAGACCTGCCCACGCTTCACCCGCATCCGCGCCGACTTCGAGCGGGACATCCGCTACCTCGGCAACCACGCCACCCGCCACCAGGGCACCGCCCCGGCGAAGGCCAGCGCCCGGACCGCGCTCGGCACCAAGCAGCGAATGGCCAAAGCCCTCACACGGCACTACGAGCATTGCCTCGAATGCGGCTGAACCACCCATAGCGGCAGGCGGAGCGCCTCTGAGGCGCGCTCCACAGGGCGGCCCGGGCTCTTTGCCGGGCCCCCTGCCGTTCCGGGGCAGCAGGTTCCCGAACACCGCCGCCGTCCCCCGACCCGAACCAGCATCACGAGGACCCGAACCCGATGGCGAACCCGCCGAATAGCGCGACCACCGACCCAGTTCAGCCGGACTACAACTCGCTCTCGCGGCGAGCAAGTTGGGACGGAAGCGTAGCTTCCGTCATACCCGCCCCTGAGTGGGCGGGAGCGGACCTGCACCAGGGGGCGCAGGTCCTTCTGGCTTCGACCGGGGGCGGATTGAAGCCAGAGCAGGAGGAGAAGCCGTCCGAGCGCCGCAGCCGCCGTAACCGCGCCGACCGCGCCCGACAGCGACCGCGACAGCCGCGCGAGAAGAAGCGCCTGCACCAGCCCAACACTCGTTTCAACGAAGAAGAGTTCGCCCTGATCAAGTCCGCCGCCGCCCGCTGCAACCTGTCCGTCGCCGGATTCCTCGCCCGCGCGGCTCTCTCCGCCGCCCACGACCTCGACCGCACCAGCGCCGAGATCGCCGACGAGCGCGAAGTGATCACCGCCCTGTTCGAGAGTCGTCGCAGGCTCGGCTGGGCCGGCAGCAACCTCAACCAGGTCTCCAAGGTCCTGAACTCCGGTGCTGACGCCCCGCAGCTCGAAGCAGCACTCGACGCCGTCCGGCGGGCCGCCGACACCGTTCACGAGGCCGCCTCGCAGTTGATCGCGCAGCGCACCTCGTGATCCCCAGCGTCAACGCGGCGGGATCACGCACCATCGGCCTTCTCGCCTACCTGTACGGGCCTGGCACGCACGAGGAGCACACCGATCCGCACCTCGTCGCGTCCTTCGACGGCATGTCCCCCGACCCCGGCCGCGACCCGGACGTCACCTTCGAGGACCTCCAGCAACTTCTCGATCAGCCCGTCCAGGCCCTCCCGGAGCACGCGCGGCCCGCCAAGCATGTGTGGCACACCTCCGTCCGCGCGACCGCGGACGACCGGATCCTGTCCGACGAGGAGTGGGGCGAGATCGCCCGCCGGATCGTGGCCGCCACCGGCATCGACCCCGGTGACGGCCAGCCCGGCTGCCGCTGGGCCGCCGTACGGCACGCGGACGACCACATCCACATCATCGCCACCCTGGTATGCGAGGACGGCAGCCGCCCCGACGACTTCCGCTCCGGCAAGCGGGCCCAGGCCGAGTGCCGACTCATCGAGAAGGAACTCGGCCTGCACCAGGTCGCTCCCGGGGACGGCACCGCCGCCCAGCGCCCCACCAGCGCCGAGCGCCACAAGGCCGAGCGCCAGGGCCGCGAGCGCACCGCCCGGGAAGAACTGCGCGAGACCGTGCGCCGCTCGGTGGCCGGCGCCCAGAGCGAGGGGGAGTTCTTCGACCGCCTGGCCGCCGCCGGCCTGCTCGTCCGCAAGAGGGTCGCGCCGTCCGGTGATCTCCTCGGGTACAAGGTCGCGCTCCCCGACGACCGCAACAAGAAGGGCGAGCCGGTGTTCTATCCCGGCGCGCGGCTCGCCCCGGACCTGTCCCTGCCCCGGATCCGCGAGCGCTGGACGACCACGGTGCCCCTCAGCCTGGACGGCGAGGGCGTCACTGCGGATGCTCCTCTGCGCTCGGTGCCCGGGCCTGCTTCCGCCCGGCGGTCCGCGACGACCGCCGCCTGGCAAGCGGTGCTGGTCTTCGACGACGGTGACGACGGCGTGATCTCCGCGCACATCGCGGCGGCGGGCGAGGTCCTGGACGCACTCGCCAAGACCTCCGCCGCGCACACCCGCAAGCAACTGGGCGAGGCCGCCTCCGCGTTCGAGCGGGCGTCACGCTCCCACGTCCGGGCCGCACGCGGCCACGACCGCGCCCTGCGCCAGGCCGCCCGTGACCTCGTCCACGGCGGACCGGCACTCGGCCGTGGGGAGGACGGTGCGAGCACCGCGATGCTGATCGACATGGCGTTCTTCCTCGTCACCGCTGCCGCAGCCTGGCACGGCAGGAAGGAACACGCCCAACAGGCCGCCGCTGCACTCCAGGCCGCCGAACACCTGCGCGCCGCCTACCAGGCAGCAGCCGGCCACCCCATGGCCGTACTGCACCAGCGGGGCCGCCTCCTGCCCCCCGCGCTCCAACGGCGGCAGGCCGCCGTCCTGCGCGAAGCGGTACCGGAACTCGCGGAGCAGGTCCTGGCCGAGGCGGGCTGGCCTGCGCTCGCCTCCACCCTCGCCGACGCCGAAGCGGCCGGCCACGAACCCGCCGAACTCCTCGTGCAGGCCACTGAGCGAAGGGAGTTGGACACCGCGTCCTCGGTCAGTGACGTCCTGGTGTGGCGACTGCGCCGTCTTGCCGGGCTCCCCGCCGACGCGTCCGCGATGCCGCTCCACAGCAGTTCCACCACCGACCTGCCGTCGCTTTCGCACACGAACAACCCCACAGACATCCGCCAGGACAGCCGTAACCGGGCCCGTGGACATTGAGAGATTTCAGAGTGGAACGACGACAGGGGCGTGGTGCACGATCTATGGTGCCCGGCAGGACAAGGACGAGGGGAAACCTTATGTTCGGACGCAATCGCGAACGACGAGAACGGCTCGAAGCCCAGAAGCGGTGGGAAGCGTGGAGTGCGGGGCACGTCGAGCCGCCGCTGGGCCCGGTCCATGAGGAGCCGGCGGCCGTGCCGGTCGTGGACGACTTCCTGCCGCCCGACCTGCGCCTGCCGACGCACGAGGAGCTGGCCGGAATGCTGATGGCCCACGACCTTCCGCTCGTCCTCGACGGCGAGGTCCGCGCCTGCTCCGAGTGCGGCGCGTACCGGAAGTGGATCGTCGCCAGCACCCCCGACGGGGTGTGGCTGCGGTGCCCGGCCGGCCACGAACAGGTCGAGCCCCGGCTCGACGCGGCCTGGTACAACCGCACCAGCGGGCCCACCACCGGACACCACGCCACCTACGAGGAATGCCTGCGCTTCCTCGGCCACTGACCCCAACCCCTGCCACCCGTAACGCCGGAGGAGAGCCCCACGGGGGCCCGGCCGTCAGACCCATACGACCACCCCAGGGGTTCACATGCGCATGCGCACCATCGCCACCGGTATTACCGTCGCCGCCTCCCTCGCCATATCCGGGTGCTCCGGCAGTACGCCCGCAGGCTCCGCCTCCTCGCTCGGGAAGCCGTCGGGGCAGACCAAGGCCAGTGCCCCAGCGTCCAGCACCCCCCTGTCCGCTTCCGCGCTCGCCGGGCGGCTCCTCGCCGAGGCTGATCTCGGCCAGGACTACACGCGCAAGCCCGAGAAGACCGCCCGTCACGACGACACGACGGTGATCGGCTGCCCCGCACTGGAACAGCTCGGCGGTGACGCCGCCGCCGGCGGAAGCCTGGACTTCCCGAACAAGGCGACGGCCACGTTCCTCTACAGCGGCAGCACCGGCTCCGAGATCTCCGAGGAGCTCTACAGCGATACCGCCCCGAAACTGACCGCCGGCACGAAGCGCATCTTCGAGGCGATGACCGGCTGTCCCGTCTACCAGCTGGTGATCGGCAGCAAGCCCGTGAAGATCGCCACGCAGAAGCTGGCCGCCCCCGCTCTGGGCGACGAGGCCTGGAGCCAACTGCTCACCTTCACCGCAGGCGGGCAGGACAGCATCGTCAAGCAGACCGCCGTCCGCATCGGGGCTGTCCTGCTGGTCGTCTCCGGATCACCAGCCTTGGTCGACTCCCATGTGGAGAAGGCCCTCGCCAAGGCCGGCACCGGAAGCTGATCGCACGGCCCTGCACGGCCCCGCCGCTCCTCCAGGACCGGCGGGGCCGACCTGTACGCCGTGGGTCGCCGGGGCAGGCATGGGCAATGCGTGGGTGGTACGCGTCAGGCCCGGTTTCCGTCTCCTGGTGGAGTGGGAACCGGGCCTGACCGGCTGGCGACGCGTGTTGGGGTTGGCCACCCCGTGCTCAGGGTGGGGCCAGAGCCGCTCGGGGATCTCCCCAGGCGGCGCGCGGCTCGTTACCCCTCGCGTTGCGGGGCGGGCAGTGCGGTCGCGCTGCCGTCGGTGAAGGGGCGCTGGATGCCGAGGAGCCGGTCGCGGTGGACTCGGGCATCGGTGACGCGGTCCTCGCCGGGCAGATAGACGACGAGGTCGACGTGGCTGTCGTAGCGGTGCCGGGAGGCGGCGACCACGTGGTGGGCTTCGGCGCAGCCAGAGATCGTGTACCGGTCGCCCGGCTCCAACAGCCACGCCCGTTCCTCGAAGGCGCCGTGCACATCCGCCTCCCATTCGGTGGCGTGCGCGCGCATTTCGGGCAGGGTGTACATCTGGCGGAAGGTCTCCTCCTCGGCCCACAGGCGCAGGCAGGCGGGGCACTCGTGCGCCCCAGGGTGCGGAACAGTGGGCTGCCGTTCGCCGCAGTACGTCTGGCCGGTGGCGCTGTTGCGGCGGTGGCCGAAGGTGAGGGGGCCGGCGCCGGGTGAAGTCCACAGCAGGCTGTCGTCGCTGTGACACGGCTGGGCCGCGGGCAGGATGAGTTCGCCCGCTCTCCCGCGCAGTGCCTCCAGGGTCTTGGTGAGGTGGGCACAGTTGGCGCAGGCCCGCTTGCCGGTGGCGCGGCGGTAGTCGAGGGATTTGCCGCAGTAGCCGAGGAGGTGGCCGGGGATCGGGCGGTGGGCGGCTGCGCTCCTTCCCGCACCGGCTGCGGGCCGAGCGTCGAGCTCGCCAGGGTGTGGCGGAGTTGTCAGCGTCAGGAGAGCCCGCGTGCAGCTCTGGCAGGTCTGGTGCGCTGTACGGTCGCCGATCGGGGCGAGGTCGGGCGAGTGCGTGGCGCACGCCGTCAGGGGCTCGCCACCTCCGAATATCACGCCGTAGTGGGCGACGCCGTTGGTGCGGCCGATGGAGAGTCGGATCAGGGGGTAGGGCAAAGGGCCTCCTGGCGGCCAGAGAAGTGGACATGCCGAAGGGGCCTGCCGTCGGCTTGGAGGGAACGGCGGATGGCAGCGCGTTGCGGTGCAGGCCGGCAGTGTCAGCCGGGGATGCTGAAGGTAAGACGTCCCGCGGCGAGTTCCGGCAGGATGCGGCGCCGCACCGGGGAGGGCGAGGCGATCGAAGCGGCGAAGGCCGCGACCAGGTCGTGAGGGGTGCTGGCGCTGAAGGTCGCGCACCAGAGGTAGGGGGCCCCGAGGACGGGCTCGGCCCACGCCTGCCAGCCCACGAGGTCCGGGCGCGGGTCCCCGTCCTGGATCCCCGCCGGCAGCTCCCCCCAGGTGAAGCCGGCAGACATTCCCACGTCCCAGGCGGTGGTCTCCGGGTGGTCGAAGTCCCGGGGCCAGCCCAGGGCCGTCAATGCCGACATGACGGCCTCCGGTCCGCAGTAGTTGACGGCGGGATCGATCCGGGCCTCGACGGCGAGGAGGAAGTCCGCGACGGCCTCGGGCGGGGTGTCGGGAGTGAAGTACGCGTTCCACTCGGCCAGGGCACTGCCTCGGTGCGTGCGGGCGGAGATCTGCCAGGCCACGGGCAGTCCGCCCAGTAGGAAGGCGTGGTCGGTGCGGATCCACTCGGCGCCGCACAGCCCGTTCGGGCTCAGGAAGAGCAGGGTGCTGCGGGCCGTCGTCCAGCTCGTCCAGCCGGACTCGGCGAGGGTGTCGCAGATCCGGTCGGCGAGGACACCGTCGTCGCCGGCGAGGTGTCGGGGAGTGACCCAGTAGGACGGGCTGGGGTCGGGGGTGGACGGGTAGCCGGAAGAGCGGGGGTTCAGGGGCGCCTCCAAGGCGGTACGGAACGGGGGAACGGGTTACAGGTTGCCGGTGGCGCTTCGGCGCCGGCGGGGCGGGGCTTCGACCGGCTCGTGCCAGGTCAGGTCAACGGCTACAGACTTGGGCAGAGGGCCGAGTTGCTCGCCGCCTTCGGCGAGGTAGACGACGGTCCGCCCCTGCGGGTCCACGGTGCTGACGATGGAGCCTGCCGTGTGCTCCATCGCGAAGAGCGGGTTGATGGCCAGCCGGAAGATGGCATCGCGGTCGAAGACGGAGAGTCGGTCGATGATCTCGCCGATGGTGTACTCCGGGTCCAAGGTGTTCTCCTTCATCGTCAACAGGACGCGTGTGCGGCGTTCGTGCCATGGCGCACGCGGGGTGAGGTTCAGTGCGAGCGTAGGGGTGCGGAGGTGGCGATGACCTCGGCCACCACTGCTGCTACGACCTGGGCGGGGGTCTCGGTGTCGAAGGTGACGCGATACCCGGGAACGGTGGCCGTGCCCGTGACGGCGATCACCCAGCCGTCGCCATCCGTGCCGGGACGCCCAGTGGGGAACCATCCGAGATAGAAGCGGCCGTCACGGGAGTTGATGTGCATATCGGCCCGGTCGTCCACGACGAGTTTGAAGTCCTCGTCGGTGAACTGGTCGATCACCATGGCGGGCTGTCCGGCGCCGAGTCGCCAAGTGCGTAGCCGAAGGGCCTCGATCGTCGTGGAGAATCCGGGTTTCGTTGTGTCCACGGTCAACGGCAGACACCTCTCTGACCTGGGGTTTCTTGGGAAGGTGTCTACGTTGACATCCGTTGCGGCATTGCACCAGTCTTTTGGGATTCTTTCTTGTCTGCCCCGGGCGAACTGCACTTCGGAGCTGCCCGACAAGAGGGCGGCCAGACCGTGTCGCACATTTATCGCACTGCCGCCGAAGCGCTTTCCCCGGAGGGGAAGGGCGGCCAGGCCCAACGGTCTTACATACCACTGTGACACCGATAGCGGTAAAGAGGGAAGATTGCCCCCGCGGCCTCCCCAATTCCGATAGAAGGAGGCCATGGCGGAATTCGATGATCCGTGGCTGGTCGACGCGATGTGGCGGGCGACCGACCTGACACGCGCCTACCTCTCCCCGAACCGGGCCCAGGTCGAGGCGTGCCTCGCGGGCCTGGACACCACCCGGCTGGAGCATGTGCTGACCTGGCTGGTCCTCGAACACGACGAGCTCTTCGACAGGCTGGGCGAGCCGTCGATGGCGGTGCGCGAGATCGACGCGGTGGCATCCCTCTCCCCCATGGAGAACGAGTTCGCGACGACGGCGGCCGTACGCCGAGTCGCAGCGCGGGAGACGGGGCTTGCTGCCGCAGTGGGGGATCTGGCGCTACCCGACCAGGTCCACGCGATCTCGGTCTGCACTGTGGTCATGGCACTGCAGGCCTTTGGCCGTGTCCGCGCGCTGGAGGAGGTCGACGCGAAGGCCGTGAAGTACGAGCGGATGGGCTACCCGAGGCCGTACCCGGTCACCTGAGCCCCTGGCCCCCTACTCCTGGAAAAGGTAGAGGCGGGATGGCACAGGAGGGCAGACTTGCTCCTGGAGAACAGCCGGCCTCCACGCAGCCCCGGCGTCCGCAGGGATGCAGCCCGCCACCGGGACGGGCTCGGGTCAGCTGGCCTGCCTCACGGACTGGGCTTGCGGTGGCGTCCGGTGCCCGGGGCCAGGGGGTTGCGTCCCGTGACGGTACCGGTTGCCTCGACCTGTTCGGCGGGCGTGCTTTCAGGCTGCGGGTTCAGAACGCGCCGGGCCGCTGCGTAGTTTTCCACGGGCATGAGCGGCTGCCATGCGAAACCGTCCCACTCCAAGATCAGGCGCGGGGCATCGGGGTCGACGTGGGCGGCGCGCTGCGGGCCGGTGCCGAGGGTGATGGCCTTGAGTTCGCCGGGCTTGCGCAGACGCCCTTGCCGGCGGGCGGCCCAGCGTTCAAGGGGTTCGTCGGTCATGTCCTACCTCCGTAAGGGGTAGCACCCTACCGAAGTCGGACAACACGCCGCCCCCTTCTCCGCCCGAACGGAAGGAGGGGGCGGTCGCGTGTACGAGGTGATTACGGCTTGTAGAGGAAGGCCTGACCGAGCAGAAACGTCCGGTAACTCCTGGTGGTGGGTGCCGACGGCTCGTACGGCTCTTCCCGCCTGATTGCTGGGGATTCAACCCTGCACGGTTGGTCCAGCGAGTCCTCGTACCGGCGGGACTCAAGCCGCGCGTACTCGTGGACGGTCGGAGGGCGACGGTCGAAACGGGGGTCGACCCCGCCGAGGGGCGCCTCGGGCTCCGCGCAGTCAGGAACTGGCACGGCAAGGTGCTCCAGCCCGACCCGCGGGTTCAGAGCACGTTCCGCCCGCCTCACTGCTCCTTCGGTGAAGCCGCCAGCCGCGTAGAGGATGCCTCGCTCTGCGCCCAGATCAAGCAACTTGCCGATGAATTCATCGACCGTTCCGATCGAGACGCGACGTCCGTAGCACTTAGCTTCGAAGACCACTTGGAGTGTCTGGCCGGCGATCGAGCCCACTGCCAGCGCGTCGACCTGGCGAGCAACGCCGCTCAGTTCGCCGATCCTCAACTCGTTGTGCGTGATGGAAGCATTGGCGTCCAGGGCCTGGACAAGCGCGGCCACCTGCATCTCATACGCCAGCCAAAAGGCGGCATCGGCGGGCTTCCTCGTCTTGGTTCGCCCGTTTGGAGCAGTCGTCATCGCAGAACTCTAACGGGCCCGACCGCAGCCGCCTGAAGATCATCCGTGGGCGCGGCGTCCGCCTCCTGGGGCACTTGCCGCACGATCGAAGGCATCTCAGGACGTATGGCCTGCGCGAGTCCCGGCGACGCATCGCCACCGGCCGCGTAGACGCACGAAGGCCCCAGGAACCGGTTGTGCTCGGTTCCTGGGGCCTCGTGGCGTTGGTGCTTAGTTCTGGGTGGTGGTCTGGTCAGCCGGTGGTCTGGTCATCCTGGTCCGCATCGCGGCGCCGACGTACGGCGATCAGTGCGCCGCCGCCTGCGGCGACCAGCACTCCGGCTCCGGCGAGCAGCCATCCGGTGGCGTCGGCGCCGGTCTGGGCGAGGGAGCCCGTGGGGGCGGGCGAGGATGGGCTGGAGATGGACTCCTCGGGGGTCGGGGTCGCGGAGCTGGTGGGGGGCTGGGAGGTGGCCGGCGTGCTCGGGGTCGGCTTGGTGGACGGTGTGGCCGGCGGGATGGTGGGGGCGGTCGGGGTAGGTGCCGGGGTGGTGGGCGGCTGGGTCGGCTGTTCCTTCTTGGTGTTGGTGAAGGTGGCGGTGACCGGGGCGCCCGGCTTGGCGGTGATCTTCACCGGGGTGGAGTTCAGCTGGTAGCCGTCGGGGGCCTTGGTCTCGGTGGCGGTGTAGCTGGTGCCGGCGCGGGCGGTGACCGGGAGCTTGGAGGTGGCGGTGCCGTCCTTGCCGGTGGTCAGGGTGACGGGCTTGCCGTCGCCAGAGGCGGGGGCGATGTTGATGACGGCGCCGGCGAGCGGCTTGCCGCTGGCCTTGTCGGTCTTGGTGACCGTGAGGTCGGCGGGCTTGAATGGATCTACGACGGCGAGCTTCACGGTCTGTCCGGGGGTGACGATGACGTCCTGGTCCGGTGCAAGGTCGTGGATCGGGCTGCCGGTCGCGGTCTCCTTGAGTCGCCAGACGCCGGGGGTGACGCCTTCGAAGCGAAAGACGCCGTCCGCGTTGGTCTTGCCGGTCAGGGCCTTGGTCCCGTTGAGGGTGTCGAGCAGGTTGAACTCGGCGCCCGCGAGGAGGGCTCCGTCGGGGTCCTTCTTGGTGACCTCGACGGTGCCGGGCTGCGGTTCGTGGGCTTCCGCCCAGGCGGTCGGTGTGCTGAGCAGGGTGCTCGCCACGAGGGCCGCGACGGTTGCGGTGACTACGGTCGGGAAGCGGTTGGCAGCGCTGGAGTGCATGGGGGGAGTGAGGTCCTTGATCGTGGAGGGCGGTGTGCCGAGGCGGCGTCGGAAGCCGGAGGTCAGCGGGAGCGGCCGGAGGCGGGGCGCGCGGTAGGCAGGGTGGGCAGACTCGGGCGGGAGTGATCGGGTGCCGGGGCGGGAGCCCAGATCTGGGTGTACTGCGTGATGGCGCGGCGGAGTCCGGTCAGGTCGGCGCCCTTCCAGGGCGGGGGCCCGTTCTCGTGCCAGTCGCGGATGCGGGCGTAGCCGTCCCGTCCGGGGCCGATGCCCGTTGCCGCGTCACGCCTGGCGAAGGTCTGGTGGTCGGCGAAGCAGAGGTAGGTCGTGTCCAGGGTTCCCCGGTCGGGATGGACCACCGCCAAGCGCAGGCCGTCGTATTCCCGGTGGCGGATCGTGCTCTGGAAGTCGATACGGATCCGTACCGGGGAATCGGCTACGGGGCTGCCGTAGTAGGTGTTCCCGACGACGGCGCCGACGGGGAAGGGTGGCTGGAGTTCGGCGAAGAACTCCACTGCGTGTAGGGACAGGTGAACCTCCAGGGCCAGTCAGCGGCGGGCGGGAGCTGGAGTGGTGCTGGTGCTCCAGCGCGGCACGCTGGTCGTGGTGAGCACCGGCCGCGGTCGGGCTGCCGTACGGCGGTGCACATCGAGCGGAGTGGGTGCCGGTGGCGGGGGCGGGACGATCGGAGTGATCTGGATGTGCGGGAGCAGGGAGGAGAGGATCCCTTCCTGCCAGCGAGGAACGGGTGCCGGGTCGGCCAGAGCCGTGGTGATCGCGGTGACCAGGTGGACCGGGGTGCCGGTGGAGGCGGTGGCGTACCAGCGGGGTCCCTTCGGGCCGCCCCACATGTACCAGCGTGCCTCCAGGGTGGTCAGCTCCTTGGTCTCGTCGAGCCGGCCGGTGACGTATTCCAGGCCAGCCAGGCCGTCGGCGCTCTGGAGTTCCAGGACGCCCCAGCGGGGGTGCTGAAGTTCCCAACCTCCCTTCAGGAGCGGGGCAACGGCGTCGAACCGGTCGCGCGGCTCCTTGTCGAGGTAGGCGTCCGCGCCCTGGGTGTACGCGGCGGCGAGGGCGGTGGTGAAGGCCGTGACCAGCTCCGTGGGAGTCATGTCGTTGAAGCACACGCCCCAGGCGGGAGCCGCGAAGGGGTCGCGGTAGGCCGTGATGCGCCACAGGCCGTCATCGTCTCCTTCGGGGAGGAAGCCGAGTCGGACCTTGCGGTCCGGGGAGGCGACGTACAGGTTGCCGACGTCGTCGTGGTGGCGGTCCCAGCCGAGTTCGAACAGGGGCTGGAGGGCTGGGTCTCCGATCCAGGCGCTGCCAGCCAGGTAGCGGGGGGTGACGTAGACGTCGCCCTCGATCGGGTCAGGTGCGGTGTCGGTCAAAGAGCAGTCCAGGGGGCAGGGGTGGGTGGCGGCTAGGCGGTCGGCGTGACGGTGATCGTGATGTGGTCGCGGGCGGCCTGGATCCGCGCTTCGGCCTGGTCGGCGTCGGGGGCGGTGACGACGAGGAGGCCGACGCGGGCGACATCGACGTCGCCCTCCGGCGGCAGGGTGACCTGTTCGCCCGGGGAGAGGATCCAGCTGGTCTGCTCCAGCCAGTCGGTGGCCTTCGCGAACTCCGGGTCGATGCCGAGCTCGACGATGGTGCCGGAGACCTCGGGGTAGAGGAGGGCGATGGCCGCGGCCTGCTGCCGGGTGGGAGTGAGGTCGGGCTGCAGGCCGAGGGCGAGGTCGGCGGCGGCGCGCGGCAGGTCTATGCCGGTGGCGAGCAGGACGAGCTTGCCGATCAGGTCGCCGCCGATCCGGCCGTTCACTTCGATGATCCGCGGGCCCGTGGCCGTGAGGCGCATCTCCACGTGCTGGATGCCTGTGGTAATCCCGAGGGCGGCGATGGCTGCCTGGGCGACGGGTCCGACGCGGCGGAGCAGGGGGTCGGCCCCGTCCACCGTGTGGCCGACTTCTTCGAAGTACGGAGCGAAGGCGAGCTGCTTGCGGGTGACAGCGACCGGGGTGGTGACTCCGTGGTGGGTGACGCATTCAACGGATATCTCTTCGCCGTCGAGGTACTCCTCGACCAGGACGTCGGTGGACTCGCTGCCCCACAGGCCCGCTCCTTCGGTCGCGAACTCGAAGCCGGCGGGGAGTTCTTCGGCGCGGTCGACGCGGATGACGCCGACGCTGCCGGCCTGCCCGGACGGTTTGACGACGACGGGGTAGCCGATGAACTCGGCAGCGAGGGCTGCCTCCAGAAGGTTGGCGGACTTCATCGACCGGGCGGACGGAACCCGGTGGAGATCGAAGAGCTCGCGGCTGAGGGACTTGTCGCGGCATCCGTGGAGGACGTCCGGGCCGTCGGTGGCCACCTGCAGGTGCTGGGCGAGGGCCGCGGTGTTGACCAGGAGCATCTCGTTCCAGGTGAGCACGCCGGAGATGGGCTGTCGTGCGGCCAGCGCCTCCCCCGCTGCCAGCAGCGCATCGATGTCGTACGGGTCGGCGACCTCGTGGTCGACGACGAGGGACTTCTCCCAGGTGAGGGCGGCCGGGGTGATGACCACGGTGTCGTAGGCGGCGGCGACGGACTCGAGGCAGTAGCCGCGGTACAGCGAATCGTTGGGCGCGACGACCAGGACAACGGGGCGGGCCGGGGCAGTACGGAGGTTCTCGGACGGGGTCAAGGGTCAGGGGGCCTTTCGAAACAGACGGGGAGCGAGGAGCTATCGGGGCGGGGAAGTTCAGCGGCGCATGCCGGGGCTCTGGGCGGAGGCTGCAGTGCGGGCCGCGGGTGTTACCGCGGCGGGTGGTTGCCTGCGGGGCAGGGTCTGGGGGAAGGCCGTCTCCTTGGCCAGGAGCGCGAGCGGTTCCAGCTGGTCTGCTGCCTGGCCCAGTGCGTCCTGGACTTCGAAGGGGAGCGGCCCCTCGTAGAGGGTGGGGCCGGTGGTGCCCGCCCAGTGGGAAACGGCGCGGAGCAGGTGGTGGACGTCGGCGACGAGGCCGTCCTGGGCCAGCAGGGTCTGGGCCAGGGCGGTGGTCGCGGCGGCGGGCAGGGTGTCGAAGCGGTCGGTGAGCAGGCGTACGAGGCTGCCCGCTGCGGCTGCTTGATCCGCGTGGAGCGAGGAGATAGCCGAAGAGCTCGGGGGCATGGGTCTCCCAGGTCGGGTGAGCGGGGCTGGGGAGGTCAGGGCCGCTCGCGTGCGGGAGAGCGGCGGTGGCGCATAGCGGGTTCGCGGCGCAGGCGCCAGAAGGCGGCGAGGAGGCCGATGGCCTGGAGGGCGGCGCAGCCGGTCAGGACGTGTCCGAGTGCCGGCGCGGGGGTGAGGGCGACGAGGACTCCGGCGAGCGGGAACGGCAGGAGCATGATCAGGATGGTGATGCTGAGGGTGGCGCCGAAGACGTTCTCGGGGATGAGGTGGGAGCGCAGGGTGCGCAGGACGACGGTCATGCCGCCTTCGCCGGCCATCAGTACGGCGGTCAGGACGAGGAAGTGGGTGTAGGTGCCGGCCTGGGAGACGGCGAGGCCGGCCAGTGCGGCGACCGCCGCGCTGGCGGCTCCGGCGGGCCACAGGCCGATGCGGTCGATGGCGTAGCGGCAGCAGGCGACCGTGACGAGGGAGGCTGCGGCGGCGGCCGACCAG
This sequence comes from Streptomyces sp. IBSNAI002, assembly GCF_052244475.1. Lineage (NCBI taxonomy): Bacteria > Bacillati > Actinomycetota > Actinomycetes > Kitasatosporales > Streptomycetaceae > Streptomyces > Streptomyces sp. IBSNAI002. Next base: position 1,556,628 of record NZ_JBQPXG010000002.1, read on the forward strand.
ATCATGCCGACGGCGGCGCTGGTGTAGCCCAGGTGTTGCACGACGATGATCGGGGCGGCGGCCTGGAGCATGCCGGTGGCGATGTTGGAGACGGTGAGTCCGGCGATCAGCCACGCGAGGGCGGGAAGGGAGGCGAGGGTCTTCCATCCGGTGCGCAGTCCGGTGAGCGCGGACGCGGCGGGCGGGACCATCCGGGGCTCGCGGTGCCAGGGGGCGAGGGCGGCGCCCAGGAGGGAGCAGGCGGCAATGGTGATCAGGGTGCCGGTGACTCCGGCCCAGTGCAGGAGGAATCCGGCGGCTGCGGGGCCGGCAAGGGTGGCGGTCTGGTCGATGCCCAGGAGAGCCGACTGCACCCGGTGGGCCCGCTCCCCCGCGTCCTTGCTGGCCGTGGCCCCTGCCGTCTCGGCCGCGATGTAGGAGAACTCGGTGGCCACACCGGTGATGGCGGCGAGCGCCATCACCGTGATCGTCGCCCCAAGGCCACCTGCCTGGGTGGGCAGGATGACGGCCGCGGCCAGGACCACCAGGGCGCGCAGCACGGAGGCGATGCGGAAGACCCTCTTGGTTCCGTGCCGGTCGACCATCGTCCCTGCCAGGCTGAACGCCGCGAGGCGGGGGATCCACTCCAGCGCGAACGCCAGCCCGGTAAGGGTGGCGGAGCGGGTGGTGGCGAGCACGATGAGCGGGATGCCGTACGTGGTCATCGCGAAGGCGCCGGCGTCGGCGGTACGGGGGAGGTAGATGCGGCGCAGCAGGGACAGCTGCGGGAGGAGGGCGTGCCGTGGGCCGGCGATCACAAGATCGGTCATCGTCGCTTTCACGCAAGAAGGCGCCCGCCGCGGGCGAGCAGATCAGAAGAGGGTCAGCGGCGCGGGGTGCGCGCCTTCGGCGAGATGTCCGCCGGATGCGTCGGGCCCGGGGCCTTCGACGGGGTGGCCGGGGAGCCCGGCTCTGCTGCGGCTTGGCGGTAGATGGCCAGGTGCGTGTCGAGCTGGCGGAGGAGGTAGCCGCGCTTGATCGCCAGGTGTTCGATGCGGGTGCCGCGGTTACCGAGGAGGCCCTCGGTCCAGCGGTGGCCGACGGTGTCCTTGCCGGTCAGTGTCTTGGACAGTTCCTGGATGGCACGAGCCGCTTCGCCTAGGAGCTGGCGCTGCACGTCATCAACGTTCAGTGCCGTGTTCATCACGGCCGCCACGGTCTCTTGCATGTGGCCGGGTGCGCCCTGCATGGCGGTGAAGGCCCAGACGTTGGGGTCCATGCCGACCGCGCGTGCCACCTCGCTGGTCCCCAGCGCGGCCACAGCACCCTCGTACGGTGGGGGGCTCACGCGGCGAGCTCCATCTCGTCCTGGGATGCGCCGGTCAGCTGGGCGGCCAGGGTCGACCCGTGGTCGCGGACCCACGACGCGAGCGCGGTACGGGGCCCGTGCAGGGATCCGTAGTCCGTCCCGGGTGCGTGGCTGGTGGTGCCGGGCGTGCCGGAGCCGACGAGGGTAAGGGTGGCCTGGACCCGCGTGACGAAGTCACTCACGTCGCTGGGGTGATGGTGGGTTCGGGCCCAGCGGGCCGCCGTGTCGTAGACCTCGGCCAGCTCCTCGCCTGCCGGCGTAAGTACCAGGCTCGGGTTCCCGTCATCGGTGGAGGCTTCCAGCAGGCCCAGTGCGCGCCCGACCGCGGAGGCTTGGCGCAGCTGCCACCGGGTGAGACCCGTGAGGGTCCGACTCAGGAGGTGCCGTTGGAGTGGCCCGTTGTCGTCGATCTCGCTGATGATCCGGATGAGGCCGGGGTGCGACAGGGCTGCCGTGGCCGGTGCCAGGGCGCCCGCGTGGGTGCGGGTGTTCATCGGGTGCGGCCTCCGGTCGCCCCCGCGCTGGCGGAGCGGACGGGAGCGGTGTGGGAGAAGAGGTCGCCCGGGTTCCATGTCGCATGGGCCGGGGTCGTCGGCACCGCCGGGATACGCGGCTGGGTGGTGGCCCACATAGCGGGGCGGTCCAGCGGCTGCGCGGGTTTCGGCGCCCACACCGGGTGGTTCACGGCCTCGGTCAGGGTGCTGCCGGCGGCCCAGGCGGACAGTGCCTGGTAGACGGGAGCCAGGTCCCGCCCGGCGGCAGTCAGTTCGGCGCGTCCTTGACGGTCCTTGGTGACGAGGAAGTCCTCGGCCAGGCGGTTCAGCGGCTGGTAGACATTGGTCAGGTGCCGCTCGGGCATGGCGGTGGCGGCCAGGGCCTTGGCGCTGGATGCCCCTCGGATGCGCAGCGCCCAGAGGATCGGGGTGGCCTGCCGAGGTGCGATCAGCGCAATCGTGTCCTCGATGTCCTGTGCGCGGGGCACCTCCTTGGGTACCCGGTTGCCGGTCGCCGGATCCAGCACCATCTCCTTCTCCAGGTGCTTGCCGCCCCAAGCAGCGATCACGCCCAGGACCGGCAGCAGCTCGCGACCTCGGACAGACAGGCCGTACAGCACGTCGTGGGACTCGAACTCGGTCCGTTCGACGAGGCCGGAATCGACGAGCTTGCCGACCCTGGGGTGGAGCTGGCCGTCGGGGAGCCAGGGCAGTGCGCTCTTGATCTCCCGGTAGCGCAGTGGCTTCTCGGACAGGGTCATCAGCACCCAGACGTTCCACCGCGGGGCCAGCATCTGCAGGCTTTCGGTGACGCGGGACAGGTCGGACGATATGGATTCGGGCAAGCCGGTGGTAGCCAAAAGGGGGTGCTCCTGGAACGTGGTGTCGGGGGTCAGCGGGTGCGGGCGGGCGTGGCTGCTGTCGCGGGAGCGGCAGGGACTGGCGGCGCGACCGTGGCGGCGGGCGTGGTCTCCACTGCGGGGGCGCGGTGCAGGCTCTGCAGCACTGCGGTGACGTGCTGGGCCTGGGTGTCGCGGACGGCGACGGCTTCACCGATACGGCGGGCGCAATCGTGGAGGTGGCCGGCGGTGTAGCGGCTGACCTCGCGCTCAGGGTGAGTCAGCTGCCGCAAGCGCTGGAGCTGGAAGTCGAGGTCGCGCTCCGCGAATTCGACAGCGGCGTGGGCTGCCAAGAGCGCGGACAGCATGTTCGGGTGGCTGGTGGAGTCGGCGTGGGCTTCAAGTTCGGCACGCGGTCGGCCGTAGAGGGATTCGATGTGCTCGGCGATCAGCCGGGAGGTGTCGTGGGGCAATCAGTGGCCTCTCGCGCCCTGGGCCGCGGGGTCCGCCGCGAGGGGCGGCACTCTGAATGCGGCACGGGTGGTGATCTTGTTTTGGTTGAACCGCACCCGGCTCTCCGGCCGGGGCGAACCCGGCGGGGGCATGCTCCGAAGGAGTTGGTCCAGGGCGGTGACGTACTGGGTGCGGGCAGACAGGGCGGCATCCATCCACTGGGAGTCGAAGCGCAGCTCGGAGGCGGACAGCGCGCCCATGTCCGTGTCAGGGGCGGTGTATCGGTGGACGCGGTCACGGACGCGGGCGACCTGTTCCTCGGCCAGAGCCAGGAACGACCGCAGCTCCAGCGCGCGCTGCTCGGCCGCCGTGGCGGTCCCGGCTGTCGCAGCGGCGTAGAGCCGGGCCAAGGGGGCACCGAAGACCTCTTCGAGGTGCGCGTCCTTGCTGGTCGGCTTCGTCGAGGTACTCATCGCATGCCTCCCCTGACCGGGCCGGCGGGCACTGCCGCTGGCCGGGCGACGGGCGTGGTCTCGATCGCAGGCCCCGTGCGGACGCCCCCGCGCCAAGCTCCCGGCGTACCTCTCCTCGGGGCGTTGTCGTCCAGGAGATGGGCCACGACCATTGCCCGGCCGTCCCGTACGGCGACCAGGGTGTTCACGCGGTCGGCGAGCGCCATCACCGGGTCTTCGAGCTCGCCCACGGGTGCGCGGTCGAGGGCAAGGACGAGGTCGTCCTCGGCCCGCGACAGCAGCCCTTGGGCTTCTTCGAGGTGCCCGTACCAGCGGACCACCGTTGTCACATCGGGATTCGCCTCGGGGGCGGCCGTTACGGCATCGCGCAGCCGGCGAAGAGGCATCTGGAAGCGGGCTTCGATCTGCTGGGTGTAGGCGGCCAGCAGATCGTCGAGTTCTTCGGGCATGGCGAACTCCTCTCCATGAGGGCATGGGGCGACAAGGCGAAATGGACGGAGGGGGCCCAAGTTGTGCGGTGGGGCCAGTTACTAGGGTCCGGAGAATCCCCGGTTTGGCTGACCGGGGATGTGCTGCTATGTTCCGGCGCCCCGGTCTCAGCGGGTCCGGCCGCGAGCCTGTGGCGGAGCGACCGGCGGGGCGGCGGGGCTGGTGGTCCGGGTGGACGGCACCGCCGGCGGCAGGGGGGTGGAGCGGTCGTCCATCCACCCGACGGCGGCCTCGAAGGTCTCGAAGGTGCCGTTCTGTTGGGTTGAACCGGCGGCCAGGCGGAGTGGGTGGGCGTCGGCCCAGGTCACAGCCGGGCCTCACTGCGCCGTTGATGCGACAGGTGTCGTACACGAGTCATCCGCCTGCGCCCGGGCGCCTGTGTATCTCTGCGGCTGGATTCGGCCCCTTGGGTCCGCAAGTGGCGCCTCTCCTTAGCCCAGGGGGCACGTGGGAGGAGGCGCGTGAGAGCGGTGTGCGCCCCTGTGGGTCTCCGGTGCGCGCTCCGGCAAGTGAGCGGGAGAACCGTTGCACCTTTCCCCGAATGGGGTGATGGGAGCGGTGCAGCCTCCACCTTCGGGCCGATCTTGGAAAGGGTTGGCGTGCACTCGTTGGTTCGCCGCCTTGAACGGCATCGGTGGCGTGTGTCGCTGCGGCCGGGGCCAGGTCCTGCGTCGTTGTCAGAGTCGTGCCGTAGCGGCCTGACGAGCTGTGCTCAGGTGATTCCGGCGTCAAAAAGGAGAATCAGATGACGACAACGCGTGGCACGGACGAGGAGCAGGGTCAGGCACGCTTCGCGCCGGCGTGGGCGGTGGATCGGGGCGCGGGGCGCTGGGGGGTGGAGTGGGAGGTGCCAGGCGCCACCCGGTACGAGCTCTACCAGGTGCCGGACGGGTCTGAGGAGGACGGGGAGATGGCCGCGGTGGCGAAGGGTGCAAGTGCCGAGGAGCTGGCGTTCACCGCAGCGGCAGAGCTGGGCGCCGGGCACTACGCCGTCGCCGCTTACTCGGACGGCGCGATCGTGCCCCTGCGGGTCTCCGCAGTGGGTGTTGGTGAGCGAAGCGGCAAGGCGGATATCAGTAAGCGGCTCAGGGAGTGGCAGCAGTGGTCGCAGCTTGCGCCGCACAAGAAGAACGCCAAGTCGAAGGTCGGCGATCCGGACGTCAGCCGCGTCAAGGGCGTTAAGCGGACCAAGCAGTCCTACACCCTGACGAAGAACCCCAATGAGGTGGTCACGTTCAACCCGAACGTAAACCTCTGCTTTCCCGGGGCGATCGTCCAGGCCCGGCCGGCCATGCGCAACGGCTACCTCATTTCGGCGCAGATCGAGGACAGTGACCGTGCTGACCTGGGGGTGACGGTAGACCGGCTGACCGGGAAGAAGGAGACGGCCTCGCCGCCGTCGGCGAGTAATGTGACGGCCGCCATCGGGAAGGTAGTGGGCGAGGACACCCCCGGCTCCTCCGACATCGTCTATCGCCGCGTCGAGGCGTACTCGAGTGCGGAGGCCGCTCTGGAGCTGGGCATCTCAGCCACGTACGGCGGGTTCTCTGCCTCGCTGGACGTGGAGGCGAAGCGGAAGGAAACGCAGAACACGGTTCTGGTGTATTTGCGGGAACGCGCCTTCACCGCCTTCTGTGACACCTCTACGCCCGCCGCGCTGTTCAAGGACAGCTTCACCGAGGAGAAGCTCACCCAGCTGATTACCAACGGAGCGATGGGGCATGACAATCCGCCGCTGCTGGTCAATAGCGTCAGTTACGGCCGCATCCTGACGTTCACCTTCACGGCCAAGACGTCCGAGGCCGAGATCAACGCCACGCTCAAGGCGAGCTACAGCGGATTCGCGAACGTCTCCGCCTCGGCCAAGGCCCGCTACAAGGAGGTCATCAACCAGTCCGAGGTCGCATCGTCGGGCTATCGGTCACTCCCGACATGGTCAAGGGGCTCCTGACCGACGGCACGCTCAAGGACTACTTCTCCAAGACGCAGAAGTTCAAGAGTTACGGGATGATCGGCTACACCCTCCAGACCCTCGACGGTATCCCCGCCAAGATGAGCGAGACCACCTCCTACGACGCCGTCGTCTGGGGAGAGGACCTGGTCACACTCCAGGTGAGCGAGCTCTTCCTCGGCGGAGGGTCCGTCAAGCAGTTCAAGTTCACCATGGACGGGGAATACCTTGAGTCCACTCCCGAAAAGCCTGCCTCGAAGAGCCGTGATTTCGCGGGTGACGGCTCCGGGGATCCCTTCAAAATCACAAAGATCCGTGTCGTGTTCGCAGACGCCCTCGTCGACTGGAAGCTCAGCCCCAAGGACCTGGGTTGGTTCACCAATGGCCAGAACACGGCCGCCGGCCGGTACCCAACGAGCGGCTCCCCCTATGTGAACTACACAGCCACGAAGGGATAGCAGCCCGCCCGCAATCGGACGCACGCCCCGCAGGACACCACCCGAGCGGGGCGTGCAGCAGCTACGGACCGCGGCGGCCTTCTCGGTGGAGAACCGCCGCGGTGTCGAGCGGTCAGCATGGCGGACTGATAGACGTCAGGGCCTCGTGACTGAGGGAGTCAGGACACCTTCAGGCAGACCGCGTAGACGGTGTAAGGGGAGGGCCCCCCATCCAGTCCGTGATTCATCTCGGCCGACACGATCCAACCCTTCCCGTCGGCGCTGGGCTGGGACTGGTGGACCTGCTTCACCGAGCTGTGGCCGCCCCCGGTCACCACGTAGCCTGCGGGTGCGCGGACCTCGGTCGCACGGCCGATGTGATCACCCTCAGCAGTAACGATCTTGATGTCGACGGGCTTGTTGTTGAGCTGCCCGGTAGCGCCCTTGACGGCGCCTACGGCGGCACCGGTGATCGGGTTGGACATGGCTTCTCCTTCAGGTCTGAGGAACACAAATTGCTGCGCACCATGCGCAGCGACCACGCTAAACAGGCCCGAATGAGGCGAATCGATTCTCTCCCGGGACGCCACGCGCCCCTCCCCTCCGGCTGGCCGCTCCACAAGCCATCCCGGGCACCCTGAAATGCACCACACGTCATGAACGGATCAGATATAGGTACTCAAGGTTTGTCCTTCAAGTTGTTCAGGCTGGCGATGAGCTGACGGTTTGCGGCGCGTGCGGCGTCGAGGTCGTCGTCGCGGTCGGCGAGTTGTTGTTGCAGTTCGGTGGTGTGCTGTTCCAGGTGGCTGATGCGCTTTTGCAGGGCGTCGTGGTCGGGCGGTCCGCCGAGTCCGGCGCGTTGCCAGACCTGTTCACCGAGGGTCTCGGCGAGGCGTTGTTCGAGGTGGCGGATGTGGGTGTCCTGGCGGCGGACGCGGTCGGTGAGGTTCGCGATGTCGGCCAGGAGGGACTGTTTGCTCGCGGTGGGGCCGGTTGTGGTGTTGATCTGGGGTTCGGCTGCGCGGGTGGTGACGGCGGCGTGCAGGTCGGGGTGGCGGTAGATGAGGCTACGGTGGACTCCGGCGGCCCGCGAGACGGCGGAGACGCTGATGTCGGCGCCGCTGGCGGCGAGTTGGTCGAGTGCGGCGAGGACCTTGGTTCGGCGGCGTTGGCTGTCCTGGTGGCGGGCGTCGGTGAGGTGCTTTGCGCTGTTCACGGGCGGTGCGTGTTCCTGGTCTGGTCGATGAAGGAGCCGATGGTGGGCATGCCGAGGTCGATGACCTGGCGGGTGCGGCGCAGGGCGGTGGTGGCGTCCTGGATCTGTTCACGTTCGTCGTCGGTGAGCTCGTCCAGGGAGTCCTCGACTCGGTGGATGAGCTGGCGGAGCTTGCTGATCTCGGTCTCGGACGGGGCCGCTTCGGTTCGGGCCCAGCCGTCGAGTTCGCCGGTGGCCAGGACGCGTTCGCGGTCGCGCAGGAGGGTCTGGAGGTAGTCCTTGAGCTCGGAGAGGTAGGAGGCGTCGGTGCGGAAGTGGCCGCAGCCGAGGCAGCGGAAGCGGTAAGGGCAGGCTTGTCCGCCGGCCTTGATGTTGCTGGGTTCCATGCAGATGCCGAAGGGGACGGAGACCTGTCCAATCCGCAGGCGGGTGTGCTCGTCGTCCAGGGCGCCCTGGATCTGCTGCCAGGTCCGCTGGCCGTTGCGGTCGAACTGGTGGGCCGCCACCCGCTCGACCGCCTGACGCATCCGCTTGCCGGTAATGCGGTAGTAGGTCTGAGTTGTGCGCATGGTTCGGTGGCCCATGAGATCGCGCAGGACGTCGGGCGGGACGCCGGCGTCCGCATGCCGTTGGGCATAGCTGTGGCGGTAGGCGTAGGGGACGATCGCCGCCTTATTGAACTCGATGTCGCCGTCGGCCAGCAGCGCGGGCAGGGCATCGACCCAGTCCCGGTGGGAGGAACTGAGGGAGACGTCGGAGAGCCGACGACTGCCGGCGGGGTTGCGTTTCAGGGCGGGCAGCAGGGCGAGGTCGCTGAGCGGGGTGTCGGGGAAGCGGGCCTGGACGGCACGTTGCTGGTTGCGTACGACGTTCGCGGTGGCGTCCGCGATCGGCAGACGCCGGCCGGGTCGGTTGGCCTTGTAGTCGTGGTAGATGAGCACGGTCTTGCCGTCGGCGCCGGTGGCGAGGCAGTCCCAGGGAAGGCGGCAGATCTCGTCGGGGCGCCGGCCGGTGTCGATCAGGAGCTCGGCGGCGACACGGGTCGAGGACCCGGAGCGTTGCTCCAGCTCGGGCAGGGCCTGGCAGATCTGGGCAAGCACGCGTTCGGGCAGTGCCCGGCCGGGTTCGTCGCCGTTGTCCTGGCGGGGGATGTCCTCGGCGAGGAAGGTGAATTCCGGTGGCAGGGTGCGGGTGATGTCGCCGGGCATCCGCCTGCCGCGGTTGCGCAGGCCGTTGATGACACGCTTGACGTTGCGGCAGTCCACGATGCGGCTGCGCTGGCTGATCTTGCCGATGCTGACCAGGTAGGCGAGACGGTTGAGGAAGCAGACCGCGTCACCGCGGGTGAGCCGGGCGGGGATGTCGCCGTGGTCGTCGGCGCGGTGCAGGCGCAGGCTCTCCGAGAGCCGGGTCAGGCTGAGCACGTAGTGCTGCATGACGGAGCCGATCGCGTCGCCGCGGCGTCGGGGCATCTCCTCGCTGACCCAGTACTTGACCACCTCTCGCAGCCAGGGCTGTGTGATGCCGGTGAAGTCGACGGTGCGGTTGCCTTGTCCGAAGGCTTCGAGGTTCCAGATGTCCTTGTGGCGTTCGGTTTCGGGATCGGCCAGGGCCCGGCGGGCGGCCCTGGCGATGGTGGACCGCAGCGACTCGATATTGCCGGGCAGGAGGGCCAAGTCCGAAAGAGTGGTGACTTGCTGGTCGCGGGCCTGGTTGCAGAGCAGCTGGATGCGGGCGAGCTCGGTGATGTTCCCGGCCCTGTAGCGTTCCTGGAGTCCGAAGAGAATCTCCGCGACGACCTGCGGCGGCAGGCCGCGCATGTCGACCCGGCGGCCGTCGCGCCGGGCGGGCGCGGTCCGCATCCACTGTTCCAGGTCAGCGTCGGAGTCTGCGCGCCGAAGGGCCTGCGCCCTCTTGGTATGGGGGCGGCAGAGCCCCTGATATTGGCCCTGGGTCGTGTAGCGGCGCCAGTCGCAGAGGTTCACCCGGCAGAATCCCGGATGCGGGTAGGGGGTCAGATCCGTGCGGGCGGCGAACTCTTCCAGGCTCTGGCAGCTTTGCTGGAAGTGCCACATATGAGCGGTGCAGATCATTGACCGCCCGGTCTTGGCGGGTCGCTCGCACCGGACGACCGTGCAGATGGTCTCGTTCCACTCCTTGACGTCACGACGGCGTACCGCTTGAAACTCCTCCTCCGCAAGCCCGCTGGCCTTCCATGCCCTGGTGCAGGCGACGCACCACCGCCTGCGGTGGCCGATCACGGTCTTGCAGCCGGTGATGCGGCAGATCTCGTAGCCGACGAGCGGGTCCTCGCGTGGAGGGTGCCAGGTCAGCGTCTCTTCGATCCAGCCGATCTTCGTCAGGAAGCCGGTATCCATCTGGTCCCGCAGGCGGTCGGCGACCGTGTCGTCGTCCGGAGGGGCGGCGAGCGCGCTCGCCTGGGCGGCGTGGGCCATGATCAGTCTCCGTGTCGGGGCAGGCGGGGGCTGGGGACTCGCTCGACGGCGTCCCGCAGCCGCTGGTGCGAGGGGTGCAGGTAGGGCTGTGATGACATGGGTGATGTGTGGCCCAACAGCTCTGCCAGCTCATCGAGTTGGCCGCCGGCGGCCATGACGTTGTCCGCGAATCCGTGGCGCCCCTGGTGCGGGCGGATGCGGCGTTGCAGGTCGGCCCGGCGGCTGAGCGAGGCCAGGAGTTCGTTGATCGCGCCGGGCCGCATCGGGGCGCCGATGCGGCCGCGGAAGAGGTTCACCAGCAGAAAGTCGCTGTCGACTGCAGCCGGAACAGCAGCTCGTTCGATGACGTACTGGTCGTGGGCCTGCAAGAGCAGGGCATCGACCGGAACCGCTCGGGAGTTACGGGATTTGGCCCAGGCCCTGTTGATGTTGTCTCGGCGAATGACGTGCAGGTGACTGCCCAGCACGGGGCATCCAAGCGGCCGGGCATCGAGCACGAAATGCAGGTCAGCCCTGCGCAGACCGACGAGTTCACCGCGACGGATACCGGCGCGGGCCATCAGCAGCACGATCAGCCGGTCCCGGGCCGAGCGGCACGCCCGCACGAGCGCGACGATCTCCTCGTCACTCGCCCTGTCGATCGGGTCGTCCGGCTCGTGCAGGCGGTGGCGGACCTTCAGGTAGCCACGAGGCATGCCGTACTCGCCCCGAACCTCCGCAGGCAGATCACGGCTGTCGCCGATCTCGTAGAGCTGGTCGATGACCCAGGCCGGGGCCGCACCGGTGCCCACGGTGTACTTCAGGAACTCGCGGACCGCGGCGAGCACGGCGTTTACCCGGCGAGGACCGCGAACCTGCTTGGCTCCTGTTCCGGTGAACACCGGTGTCGGCGACGGGCGCCTCGGCGCGTGTCTGAGCCAGACCATGAACATGCCCAGATGGCGGGCGCCGGTGGTCCAGCCCCGCCCGCTCTCCCCGCACCAGCGCAGATACAGAGCGATGGCACCGGCGTACGCCTCCGTCGTGGACTCCGCGCTGTCCTTGCCGAACCGCTTATGGCGCAGGAACTCGTCCGCCCCTTCGGCGACGCGCAGTTCGAAGTCCAGGACGGTCCAGTAGGCAACTCCGGAGGGAAGCAGTACACGGAAGGACCGGAAGATCGTAGAAGGATGTGCTTGTACGCTCACGCGACGGGAACGACATTCCTGACGTGCGCGACACCCCTACCGATCCTGTCTCACTCGACCGGGTGGCCTGTCCAGCACGACAGTGCGCGACGCACCTCGGACCCCAACAGAACTGCCCTCGCGCAGCGTGTGCGTGAACGTGTCGAGGTCGGCCTGCTCCAGCAGGATTCGGAACGGCTTCTCCACCCGCTCGTCCAGCGCGCGCAGGAGCACCGTGGTTTCCGGCTTGGACGAGGTGTCGTCGGTGTAGCTGTGGAGCAGGGCGTAGTGGTCTCCGTCGCTCATGAGCCGCTGCTGTAGGGCCACGGTGGCCGTGTCGGCGGGCTGGGTGCCCATTCCCGGCGGCAAGGCGATGGCCTCGGCGGGACAGCCGCGCTTGATGAGCCAGGACTGGGCCATCGCCGGAAGTGGCAGCGTGGCGTGCTCGAAGCTGTACGACTTGGTTGGGATGTCGCGTTCGAGGAGCAGCGCGATGAGCTGCGGTTCGCCGGGGATTCCCCACGTGACGGCGCCGTTGTGGATCACGTAAAAGCTGTGGCGGCCATCGGGGCTGTGGTGGGCGGCGAGCGTGGTCATCGAGTCGCGGTCCGAGTCGATGTGATCCCAGAACGCCTCGTCCACAGCGTCGTTGACGGGCTCGAAGCCATCGAGGCGAAAGTCAGGCCGGTAGTCGGTTCGCGGCATTCAGTTCATTTCGTGTCTGTAAGGGGGCCGGTAGGTCAGCGGGACCGTGTGGGTGCCGCGGGCCAGGAGCCCATCCGGGGCGCGGGTGCGGCCGTGGCCGCAGGACGGGCGGCGCCGGTCACCGTCGTACGCCCGCTGTCCGTGAGTGAGACGGGCTGTCCGGCGTGGAGCGGGCGGGAGGTGTCTCGTACCACCAGTCCGGCCTCCTCCAGTCGTTGGAAGACCGGGTGGGCGACCCGTACTCCGGAGGCCGTCACGACGGACATGCGGCCGGTCTGCAGATGCTGATGGAGCTTGGCGCCCTGGGTGATGGCGAGGAGCGCGGCGAACTCGTGGGCGATCAGTTCCGCACCTGCCTCGGCGGCTACCGGGTTGGCGGCTTCCAGCGGTTCCAGTACGGCGACCGCAAGGTCCTGGCGGCTGTCCCGTGTGGCGGTGGCGTCCTTGAGCTGGGCGACGGTCCTGTCGATGCGCGTGAACAGGTCTTGATCGACGGCTAGTTCGCCTGAGGCAAGGCGCTGGAGCAGGACCCGGTAGAAGGTAACGCCCCGCTCTGCGTCGGCGAGGGATCGGTGGGCTTCGGCGAGACGGCTGAGCGGCTCATCGAGCAGCCCTCGGTCTTGGTACGTCCACAGGCGGTCGATGCTGTGGCCGGTGGCGGCCTCGACGCGGTGGTCAAGGCTGGTCAGGGCCTTCGCCGGCGGCGTGATGGACGGCAGAGAGATCACCTCCTAGAAGGGGGCTGGGGGCTGGTGTCGTCGGACTATCGGCGCTGGCCCCGCACAGCGGCACGCGGACGTCGAGGTGTGCGCCCTCTCGGATTTCGGTGGGGTGGCCGAGCCGCCGAACCAGGCCGAGCATCGGCAGGTTCGACGCCTCGGCGTATACGGAGAGGGTGTGCGGGCCACGGGAGCGGGCATGGGCCGCGGCGTGCCGTGCGAGGGCCAGGCCGATGCCTCGGCGCTGATGGACGTCGGCGACCTGCAGGCCGAGGTCGAAGACGCCCGGTTGTCGGCTGACTGGTCCGGCCGAGCCCAGGGCGACGACCTCGTCGGTGCCGTGCAGAGCGATCCAGCAGCTGGAGTGGTGCAGCAGTCGCTCGATGTCGCGGTGGACGATCCGCGTTCTGCCCCAGCGGCGGTGCAAGGCCTGCTCTGAGCAGTTGCGGTGGAATGTCTCGATGAGCGGCCAGTCCGCGAGGGTCGCGGTCCGGATACGGGCGGCTCCGGTCGAGTTCAGCAGCTGGTGCACACGCCCATGGCCGTGAGGAGGGCTTCGCGCAGGTAGGACTTGCGGCGCCGGCCGTCCGGCAGAGTGATGTCGCGGGTCCGCATGCCGTGCGGGGCCAGGAGCTCGGCGAGGCGGGCCTGAGTGAGGTCGCTGTAGCGCCAGTGGTTTCCGGCGGTGCCCGGCAGGTGTCGAAGAGCGTCCACGAGGTCGGCGGAGGCCACGGCGTGCGGGTGGCCGAGCTCGGCGAAGACGCTGCTGCAGGCATCGAGCAGGTTGGCCGTCGGTTCCGCCGGTTCCTGGCAGCACTCCTCGTCCTGCTCCAGACCGCACGGCCTGCAGCGCTCAACCGCGGCGACGTCGGCCGCGCAGCAGCAATCGGCGGACAGGAGCATGGACAGGTCGTATCCGGCGTCGAGGCGTTCGATCAGGAGGTCGGTGCACGCCTCCATCAGCCCGGAGACTCCCGTGCCGGGCTCCGGCGGGGTAGTGATCGCGGTCAGTAGACGCTCTTCGAGGTTCTGGACCTTGGTGAAGGCGTCCAGCAGCGCCCGGTGACGGGGGTTCTCCTTAAGAGGCTTGGTGCCCAGGACAGTGGTGGTGACGGTGTCGAGGAAGTTGGGGAAGGTCGTCAACGGGTGGGGCCTTTCGAAGTGAGGGGAAGGGCGGGCTGGGGAAGTCCGGGCATCGCGTAGGGCGGCGGCCCTGGCTTGGGGACGGTGCGGGTGGTGCCGAGCTGAGGGGACCGGCCTCGGGCAGCGTGGGTGAGGGCGTCGACAGGCCGGGACTTGATGCCCAGGCGGGCGGCGGCCGTCCTATAGACGTCGCTCCGTTCCCGGGGCCGGACCGCGACCACGTGGATCTCGGTGCGGAACGCGGATCCTTCGGGGGCCCGGCGCGTGGCGTAGACGATGCGCCAGGCCGAGCGGGAGTCGACGTAGACCTTGCGGAGCCCGTCCAGTTCGTGGGTGAGTTTCCCGCCGAACAGGTTGGCATTGACGACGTCCTGGAGCTTGGCGAGCGCGAGGTCGCGGATGTCGCTGGGCGCTTGGAGGAGGTCGGTCAGGGCGCGCGGGTCAAAGGTCAGACCGAACGCGGGTTGGTCGCTCACGAGGCCGCCTCGAAGGCGTCTTCCGTTTCCTCGGCCGCGGTGGTCGCCGGGCGGGTGGATCGGCCGGGGCCTGGCAGCAGGCGGTGGGCGGGACGGTCGGGGTCGGTCTGGCAGGCCGACAGCGGTCCGCCGGCCGCGCGGACGGCGGCCATCGCGTGGGTAAGAAAGTCCCGGTGCCACACGAACATCCCCGACGGGCCGGCCTCGGGATCTTTGTGCTGCTGGTAGGCCATCCACAGGGCGTGCAGCCAGGCGACGACATCGAGGTGTTCCTGCCACTGTTCACACCAGGGCGCGGATGTGGTGATCTCCGCGCCGTAGACCGGCATGAGGAAGTCCTCCACCCAGTCGGTCAGCGAGTCGAGTTCGTTCTCCCGCTCCTCGCCGTCCAGCTCGAGGATCGGTTTCGGCTCGGGTGGCAGCACGGGGGCGGGCATGCCGGGAAGGCCCGGCATGGAGAAGCCAGCGAAGGGCATCGGATCGGGTGCGGCGGCCAGGCTGTCGAGCTGCCTCGCCTGGTGGGCCGACTGATCCAGGAGCTTGCGGACGCTGGCCTCGATGCTCTCCAGGTCGGCTTCGGGAACACGGATCGGATCCATCGCCTGGCCGTCGGGGCCGTCTATGGGTTCGAGCACGGAAGGTCTCTCCTCGCAGCCGCATGCGGCACGTCGGAATTCGAAAGAGGGGCTGGAGTTCAACCATCCACACATTCCCCGGTTTGGCTGACCGGGGATCGCGTGTTACAAAGCCCCGCGCACAGCGGGGACAGAAGAGCGAGATACCCGTCTCCTGGCCCCGCGGCGAGCGGTTGAGGGTCAGGCGGACAAGACGAAGTCGTCCTGGGAATAGGTCTGCTGGAGGGCTTCGGTCAGCCGGTCGGAGGCGATCTCGGCGTAGTGCTTGGTCTTCTCGACGCCGATGAAGTCCCGGCCCTCCAGCAGGGCTGCGACACCGGTGGAGCCGGATCCGGCGCAGAAGTCCAGGACGGTACCGCCCGGCGGGCTGATCTTGACGAGCTCGCGCATCACCTCGACCGGCTTCTGCGTGATGTGCTGCCGCTTTCGGCCCGTCGGCTGCGAGCCGGAGTACAGGCCCGGGAGGTAGACCTCGTTACGGGAGCCGTCCATGTCCCCGTTGGACCCCCAGACGATGAACTCGCAGTTCTGGGTAAACCGGCCCTTCTGCGGGCGGGCGGCCGGCTTGTGCCAGGCCAGCACCCCGCGCCATACCCAGCCGGCGGCCTGGATCGCGTCGGTGGTGATGGGCAGCTGACGCCAGTCCGTGAACAGCAGCGCCGTGCCGCCGGGGCGGGTTGCCCGCTGGGCTTCGGTCATGATCTGCGTCAGCCAGAAGCCGTAGCTGCGCTGGTCCATGTTCTCGCCGGTGAAGTCCGGCAGGGCATGGCCAGCGTCCGCGGAGGTGTACTTCTGCCGGGCCGTCCGGCTCGTGCGCTCCTTCGCCGTCCGCCCGCCCGAGTTGTACGGCGGGTCGGTGATAACGGAGTCGACGCAGTTGTCCGGGAGGGTGGACAGGACGCTGAGGGCGTCGCCCTGGTGCAGGGAGAAAGGCAAAGAGGTACCCCAATTATCGGTTCGGGAAAGGTGAGGGCGGGCTCCGGCATGCCGCAATAACAACGCCTGCCTGGATGTGGACATAGATGTGCCACAGGGCCATAAGGCGGTCGTGCGAGGGGAGTTCCAAAACTGTAGGGCACGATCCCCGGTTGACCACGGTCGCCGCGAGAACCCTTGAAATAGAGCCTTGATCATCTTTTTCTTGGTCAACCGGGGATCCGCACTTACTGTTTTGGAACTGCCCGGCGCACACAGTGCCGATGGCCGTACTCCCCCGTCATGCCCACACAGAGGCACCCCCTTGTCCCGGTACCCCTGATCCGCCCGTACGTCGCAGCGAGCGGCAACTCGCAGCGACGTACCGAGGCACAGCTCACCCATCACCCGGCCTGCCGCGCCCTTCTCACATCTCCACGGCACCGCGCGGCCGGGGCTTCACACACTTCAAGGACACCGCTATGCCATTTCTGCGCCCTCCCCTGCCTGAAACCCGTCCGCCGGCCCTGACCGGCGAGGGCGGAGGCACCCCGGGTTGAAGGCCGTAGCCGCCGCCATCGGCGTCCTCTGCCTCTCCCCCCTCGTCCTCGCCACCACCGCCGCCATGGCGGCGGCCGGAAGCGGCGCAGCCTCCAGAAGCTCCGCCTGCGCTCCCGGCGGCAGCAGCGTCGACGCTTCCGCGGTCGCCAAGCAGGTTGCGGCGATCCTCGGTGGCCAGGGCGGCGACAGCTCGATCCGCGTCGAGGGCCTGGAACTGCCCGCCGAACAGATCCCCCACGCCAAGACCATCGTCGCCACCGGCATCGCCCTGAAGGTCCCCGAGCGCGGACAGGTCGTCGCACTCGCCACCGCCATCCAGGAATCGCGGCTGCGCAACCTCAACTCCGGCGACCGGGACTCGCTGGGCCTGTTCCAGCAGCGGCCCAGCCAGGGCTGGGGCACCCCCGAGCAGATCCGCGACCCCGTCTACGCCTCCACGAAGTTCTACAAGGGACTGCTGGAGGTCAAGGGGTGGCAGCAGATGACCATCACCCAGGCCGCCCAAGCCGTGCAGCGCTCCGGCTTCCCGGACGCGTACGCGCAGTGGGAGCCGCTGGCCCGGGCCCTGCAGCAGGCCATCGTCAAGACCCTGCCGAACGGCGGTGCGGGCCAGCCCGGCCAGGAATCCGGTACCACACCGGGCGGCGCCGGCGGCTGCAAGCCGGGCGAGGACGGAGCCGACTGGGGCTCCATCCCCGAAGGAACCGTCCCCGCCGGATACAAGATCCCCGCCGACGCCTCACCGAAGGCCCGTACCGCGATCGACTGGGCGATGCACCAGCTCGGCACCCTCTACCAGTGGGGCGGCACCTGCACCGCACCCCACGGCCCCGACCCCATGGGCCGCTGCGACTGCTCCAGCCTCATGCAGCAGGCCTACGCCAAGGCCGGCATCCAGCTCACCCGCACCACGTACACCCAGGTCAAGGAGGGCGACGCCGTACCGGCGAACGCCCTGATCCCCGGCGACCTGCTCTTTTCCCGCGGCACCGCCGCCGTCCCCGAGCACGTCGGCATGTACATCGGCGCCGGCCTGGTGATCAACGCACCGCGCACAACGAAGCCGGTGCGGATCGAGAAGGTCGGCGACTGGCAGATCCTCGCTGTCCGCCGCATCCCCGCGCTCAACAGCTAGGCCGCCGCCCGCAGACGCGGGCACGCGCCGGGCCCCTCTTCGCGCCCCGAGCGCCCCTCTCCCTTCCCCGCACAGCCGCAGGGCCTCTCCGGCCTGCGCCCGCAAGGAGCTTCGCCATACCCATTTCACTCGCAGACCGCGTCCTCTATCTCGCCTACGACCCCGGAATCACTCCAACGGATGGCGGCCTTCCCGGGCTCGACGTCCTGAAGAAGGTCGTCAACTCGATCAACATGTTCGGCATCATCGCCGTCGTCGGCGCGCTCGCCGTCTCCCTCGGCGTGTGGGCCTGGGGCCACCACAGCGGCGGCCACCAGGCCGAGGCCAACGGCAAGAAGGGCGCCGTCGTAGCCGCGGGGGCCGCCTTGGGCCTGGGCGCCGCCAACGGCATCGTCGCGTTCTTCTCGGCGCTCGGGACGCAGGTCAAGTAGTGCCGAAACGTTCCCTCTCCCCCTTGCACCGGGCCACCACGCACTGGACGACCGGGCGACGGATCCTCGTCGCCGCCGTGGTCATCACAGCGCTCCTCGGAGCCGCTGGACTAACTGCCTGGTTCACCTCCCGCGGCGGTCAGAGCAAGACCGGCGGCGTAGCCTACGCAGCCCCCGCGCCGAGCTCGCCCACCGGAACGACCCCGAAGCCTGCCGTCGGCACGGGGTCGGTCCCGGCGCCGCCGAAGCTCACCGACCCTCTCGCCTACGCCAGGGCGGCGGCGGTGATGCTCTGGTCGTACGACACCCGCACCACCAGCCGTGACCAGCACCTCGCCGGCATGAACGCGTGGATGACCAGCAAGACGAAGTACACCGACTGGACGGCGATCTCCGGGCAAGTCCCAGACCCGGTGCTGTGGTCGCGGATGGCCGACAACGCCCAGTACGCCACCGCCGCCGTGGGGGAAGCCCACTTCCCCTCGGCGTTCAAGCAGGCCCTCGCCGAGAACCCCTCCGCGATCACCGAGGCGTACATCTACGCGGTCACCGTCACCGGCAAGCAGACCATCGCCTGGAAGGGCGGCGGGGGCGGCGCCGAAGACCGTGCCGTCACCCTCGCCGTCCAGTGCCGCCCCAGCTCCGACTGCGCCCTGGTCTCCCTCGCCCCGAGCGTCGCCCCGTAACACGCCACTGAAGACAAGGAGGTACCCCTCCAGTGGACTTCTGTTCCATACCCATCGCCAGCAAGCTGTGCTCGGCCGCCGACGCCATCGACTTCGTATCCGACCCGGGCAAGGCCATCACCGAGGGCATCGGCAACTGGATCGCCAAGAGCTGCGGCGAGTTCGCCGCAGCATCCGCCGACCTCGCAGCCGAGGCCGTCAACGCCACCACCAAGGTCGACCTGCGGGCCGGCTGGTTCGTCGACAACTACGAGCTGCTGCTGCCGATCGGCCTGACCATCCTGGTCGCCACCTTCTGCGCCCAGCTCATCCGGGCCGCGATCCGGCGCGACGGCCAGGCCCTGACCCAGGCCTTCACCGGCACCGCCGGCGGCGTGATCTTCTGCTTCGCCGCCATCGCCGGCACCACCGTCGCCATCGAAGTCGTCGACGCCTTGTCCGACGGCTTGTTCGCGGCAGCGGGCACCTCGATCGAGGAGGCAGTGCGCCGCATGGTCAAGGCCAGCTCCGTCGCCTCGATGGTGCCGCTGGGCTGGATGATCCCCGGCATCGTCGGCCTCGGGGCCGGCATCGGGGCCATCCTCTACTGGTGCGTGATGATGGTCCGCAAGGTCGGCATCCTCGTCCTGGTGACCTTGGCCGTCTTCGCCGGAGCCGGCGGCGGCTGGGAAGCCGCACGGCGCTGGCGCCGGGGCTGGATCGAAGCCACCGCCACCCTGGTCGTCTCGAAGCTGCTGATGACGATCGTGTTCCTCCTGGGCATCTCCGCCCTCGGCCAGACCCAGGCCAAGGACGGACTGGGCGCGCTCGCCGACTGCCTCGCCGGAGTCGTGATCATGATGATGGTCCTGCTCTGCCCGTACGCCACGTTCAAGTTCGTCCACTGGGCGGCGGAGGGCACCGACGGCGAGTCGATCCACCGGGCCGGTGGCACCGGTGCACAGATGGCCAAGCAGCACACCGAGCAGGCAGCCCGTAAGGCCGCCGCGATGGCCGCCACAGGCGGAGCCGGCGCCGCGGCCGGAGCCGGCGCAGCGCCGCAGGGCCCGGCTGGCTTCCCCGGTGACATCGCAGCCAACCCCACCGGCGGCTCCGGGGGCGAGCAGAACAGTGCTCCAATGCCGTCCTCCGGCGGGGGTGCGCTGACCGACGCACTGTCCAAGGCGGTCCAGCCTCTGCCGACCAGCGCGAGCCAGGACACCAGCGGCCAGCTCGGCGGAAGCACCGGCTCCTCCCCGTCCGGTCCCTCCGGATCGGGCGGTACGGGTCCCGTTCCCCGCAGCACCCAGCAGGGCGCACCCGCGCAGGGCCCGGCCACCGCGAACAGCCCCTTCGCAAGCGGGCCCTCACCCACCGGCTCCTGACCCGTCCCCGCCACCCGGGCGGGACACGCCGCACTCGATGCCGTGTCCCGCCCGGGTCCCAACCCCGAGCCCCCGAAGGCGGCTTCTGCCTTGTCTGACCTTGCCCTCCCCCTCACGATCAAATTCCCCCACAGGTCTCGGCGCGGCATCCTGCTCGGCCTGTCACTGCCCCAGCTCGTCCTCACCTCCACGGCCCTCGCCCTGCTCCTGGCCACCGTGGTGTCCACCGGTCTGGTCGGCGCCCTCGCCCTGACCCCCCTGTGGGCCGCGGTCGCAGCCCTCGTCGCCATCCGCCGGGGTGGCCGATCCCTGATCGACTGGACGCCGATCGTCCTGCGCTACGCACACCGCCGGCGCACCGGCCAGACCCTCTGGCTGGCCCGCGCGGTATCCCGGCCCCGCACCGACGGCATGCTCCACCTGCCCGGCACCGCCGCCTCACTGCGCGTGGTCACCCCCTCCGGATCGCAGGCCGCCGCCGTCCACGACCCCCACGCCCAGACCCTGACCGCCATCGCCCGCGTCTCCAGCCGGGCCTTCGCGCTCCTCGACCCCGCCACCCAGAACAGCAACGTCACCTCGTGGGGCCGGGCCCTGGCCGGCATCGCCCGCTCAGGGCACATCGCCACCGTGCAGGTCCTGGAGCGCACCGTCCCCGACTCCGGCGACACCCTGACCCGTCACTGGACCACCCACGGCCACCCCCAGACCCCGGTCGCCGGGCAGGTGTACTCCGAACTCGTCTCCTCCGCCGGCCCCGCCGCCGCCCCGCACGAGAGCTACCTGGCGATCTCCCTGGACATGAAGGCCGCCAAGCGGCTCATCTCCCAGGCCAGCGGCGGACTGCCCGGCGCCTTCACCGTGCTCGGGCAGACCACCGCCTCCGTCGCCCAAGCAGCACGCGGCGTCGGTCTGATGGTCACCGGCTGGCTGACCGCCCGCGAGATCGCAGCGGTCGTCCGCACCGCCTACGACCCCAAGGCCCTGGCCGGGCTGCAGCAGTGGTCCGAGCACGGCAGGGCCGAAGCCGACCCGGCCGCCGCGGGCCCGGTCGTCCAGGTCGAGGAGTACGACCGCGTCATCACCGACACGGCCCGCCATGCCACCTACTGGGTCGAGAACTGGCCACGCACCGAAACCGGCGCCGGATTCCTGCACGGGCTGATGTTCACCGCCGGCGTGCGCCGCTCCTTCTCCCTTATATACGTACCCCAGGGGCTCGAGTCCGCGCTGCGCGACGTGCAGCGCACCAAGGCCACGATCATCGCCGACGCCGCCGAGCGCCAGCGTCGCGGACAGGTCGACTCCGAGGCCGACTCCGTCGAGTACGGGGACGTCAAGGAACGCGAGCGCCAGCTGATCGCCGGGCACGCCGACGTCGCCCTCACCGGCCTCCTGACCGTCTCCGCCGAGACCGACTCCGCGCTGGATGCCGCGTGCGCGCAGATCGAAACGGCCGCCGTCAGCGCCCAGGTCGATCTACGCCGCCTGATCTACCAGCAGCCCGAAGCACTCACCCTCGCAGCGCTCCCCCTGGCCCGCACCGCCCTGTAGCCGACCACCCGCCGCACCGCCGCGGCAGCAAGGACCCACCACTTGACCAACGCCCACACCCCGCCCGGCGACGCCCACCCGTACCTCCGGGCAGCGACCGCCGGAGTCCGCCACCACGCCCGCCAGGCAGCCCGCACCAGCACCCCCGCCGATCGCGCCCACCTTGACGTCCTACACAGCCACCTGACCGGTCTCCACCTCCTGATGGACCGGCTCGCGGACACCACCCGGCCCCGGCATCCGGCAGCGGGACGCCACCTCGCCGCCGCCCACCTGCGGCTGTGGCAGGCCGCGACCAGCGTCCACGACGCCTTCCACACCCTCCCCGCAGCAGAGTCCACCGGCTTGGACTCGGACTGTCGCCCCGATCGGCTGCCCGAGGGCCCGCAGGTCCTCACCATCTGCCAGCGCCAGCTCGCCTCCGGACACGCCATCCGCCGCAAGACCACCCCCGCCGACCACGGCCCCCGCCCGGCACGCACCGCCTGAAGGCAGCCCCCGCAGAAACGATCCGCCCCCATGTCCCAGCACCGCCCCGGCCGCCGCGCCCGCCGCGCATCCGCCAGCCCCCTGTTCACCCCCCACGGCACCGACCGCAATACCCGCAAGGCCGCCCGCCGCCAGCTCGCCGAAGCCCAGGCCAAAGCCCGCGCCGAAGCCACCTCCCACTCCGGCGAACACGAGCCGAACCAGGAGGCGATGCCCCTCCCCCTCTACCCCGCCGCCGGACGACCCGGCAGCGCCTCCGCCCGCGGCAACAAGCTCCGGCTGCCCGCCCACCGCATGACCACCGCCGTCGCCGCCGGCGCCTACCCGTTCCTCGCCGAAGGCGGCCTGGGAGCCGACGGCATCTACATCGGCCGCGACGTCCACGCCGAAGCCGCCTTCGTCTTCGACCCGTTCACCCTGTACGGCAAGGTCGAAGGGTTCACCAACCCGAACATCCTGCTCGCCGGTGTGATCGGCCAGGGCAAGAGCGCGCTCGCGAAGAGCTTCGCGCTCCGGTCCGTGGCCTTCGGATACCGGATCTACGTGCCCTGCGACCCCAAGGGCGAGTGGACGCCGGTCGCGCAGGCACTGGGCGGGACCTCGATCGCGCTCGGGCCCGGACTGCCGGGCCGCTTGAACCCGATGGATGCCGCCCCGAGGCCGCCGTCGGTCCCGGAGGCGGACTGGGCGGGCGAGGTCCGAAAGCGCCGCCTGCTCCTGCTCGGCTCCCTCGCCCGCACCGTCCTGGGCCGAGACCTCATGCCGATGGAGCACACCGCCCTCGACATCACCCTCGACGGCGTCGTCAAGGCCGCAGCCGCGGCAGGCCGTACCCCGCTGCTCGGCGACATCGCCCACACCCTCGCCCAGCCCGCCCTCCTCGACCAGGCCGCCGGCACCGTCTCAGGCCACCTCGGAGAGGCAGCCCGCGACCTCGCCCACGCCATGCGCCGCCTGGTCCACGGCGACCTGGCTGGCATGTTCGACGCCCCCTCCACCGTCGCCTTCGACCCGGCCACCCCGATGCTGTCCATCGACCTGTCCCGCCTCGGCGGATCCGGCGACGACACCGCGCTCGTCCTCGCGATGACCTGCGCCTCCGCGTGGATGGAGTCCGCCCTCACCGACCCGCGCGGCGGCCGGCGGTGGATCGTCTACGACGAGGCATGGCGCCTGATGCGCCACCCCGCGCTGCTGCAGCGCATGCAGTCCCAGTGGAAGCTCTCCCGCGGCCTCGGCATCGCCAACCTCATGGTCATCCACCGGCTCTCCGACCTCCTGACCGCCGGTGACGCCGGATCCCAGGGCCGCGCCCTGGCCGAAGGACTCCTCGCGGACTGCTCCACCCGCATCATCTACCGGCAGGAAACCGACCAGGTCCACGCAGCCGCAGCCCTACTCGGCCTGACCTCCGTCGAGACCGAAGCGATCTCCCACCTCAGCCGCGGACGCGGCCTGTGGAAGGTCGCCGGCCGCTCCTTCATCGTCCAGCACCTGCTCCACCCCGCCGAACAGCAACTGTTCGATACGGATTCCCGGATGAGCTGACTTCCGGGCCTTCACCAACCCAGACCACCGACAGGACAGCACCATCGACATCCACCCGACCACCTCGCTCCTCCCCCCTCTGAGCGAGGAAGAGCTGGCAGCCCTGGCCTTCGACATCCAGGAGAACGGCCTCCTCCATCCCATCGTCCTCGACCCCCACGGTCGAATCCTTGACGGCCGCGCCCGACTTGCCGCCTGCGAACGCGTCGGCATCGAACCGGTCTTCGACACCTACGAAGGCGCCATTCCCGCCGTCTACGTACTCTCCGTGAATCTGCACCGCCGCCATCTCTCCAAGGGGCAGGTCGCGATGATCACCATCAAGGCCCGTTCCGAATCGGAACAGGAGGGCCGTTCCGATTCGGAACGAGGCGGCCGTTCCGAATCGGAACAGACCGCACGGGCCCTCGGAGACCAGGTCGGAATCGCCGTCGCCTTCCTGGGGCGGGCAAGTACCGTCCTGCAGCACGCACCCAACCTTGTCGATGCGGTGATCAACGGCACCATGGGGCTCGACGAGGCCTACGGCGTAGCCCGGGAGAACAAGGAACGCGCCAACGGCGCTGAGGCGCAGCTCGCCCGGCTCCGTGTCGAGGACCCCCGGCTCGCCGACCGCGTCGTAGAGGGCGCTCTCACCATCCAGGGTGCTTGGGCAGAGCGGAAGGCCCGGTTGGAAGAGGACCTGCGGCAGCGCCGTGTCGCCACCAACCTGCTCTGCGACATCCTCCCCTCGCTCGCCCAGATACGCGGCAGCCGCACCTTCGCCCAGTACGACCCCGAACTCGCTCCACCTGGACGTGCCGTCACCCGTGAAGTGATCGAACACGCCGCTACCGCCCTGGCCGAACTGGCCACCGTATGGAAGGAACGCAACCTCGCTTGAAGTACTCCGCTGACCCCCAGCTGCGCCAACTCGCTCTCGAAGCCGCCCAGCACGTCACCACCGACGCCGGCCGCATGCACAAGGAGGACGTGCTCGACGACCTGTGCGACCGGATCCGCGAACGCCGCGATCTGGACAGGGCCATCATCAGGAAGGCCGCCCAGGGCCTGATGCGGGATCTCGGTGAGCGCCGCAGCCCCCGCCGTAACCGGAAGACCGGCGGGCTCTACCACCCGGACAGCATCATCAAGCTCGGCAACGGGATCTGGGTGTGGATGAAGCGCACCACCCCGACAGACCTGACGCAGTGGGGCCTGATCTCGTCGCGGAACATCGTCCACACCATTACCGCAGCCGCAGACACCCAACAGTACGTCCACGAACGCACCGATGCCTTCCGCACCCACTCCGGATTCTCCAGCCTCCACCCGCTGGAAGAGGCCGTCTTTCACTACCAGCAGGACACTCTCGACGACTCCGACTGGGACGTGGACCACCTCGGATGACCTCGCGCCAGGACCCGGCGACGGGTCGCCCAGCAGAGCGTCCGCTGGCACCCCTTCCGGATCACCGAAACGTCCTCGACCCCAGCTGGCAGCGGGCATGGGCCCGCTTCGCCCACGTGACTACTCCGCTGCGCGAACGCGGCCTGATCTGCGATGTCCAGTACGGGTTGGACGACTGGATCGTCTACGCCTGGCCGCCCGGGCACGACTCCGTCGTTCTCATCGGAAGGCAGGACGGATGGCTGGCCACGCACCAAGCCCCCGCCGAGGGCTGGACTGCGACGACGGTCCTGTACGACACCACGGTGTCCTCCAGCCCGGACTTCGACAACGTGGGCCCGCTGATCTCCGCAGTCGACGCGCTCCTCGTACGGCTTACCCGCACGCCGTCACCACCAGCAACCGTCGGTGTGATCGCGGCCGAGATCCCCACCCCGCCGCCGGCCAAACCCAGCATGCGCGGGCGCTGATCGCCGTCCCGCCCCGTCTTCCAGGAAGGTTCCCCGTGTACCACCCCGTCAGCATCCACATAGGACTGCATGCCGCCGGACCGATATCCCTGCCCCTCACCGACCCGGTGCAACGTGTCCTGTGGTCAAGGGGGTTCACCTATTGCTCCCGGCTGGACGCCTACACCGCGCCAGCCGCCCTGCCCGTCGAGCAGCAGGAGCACATCGTGCACCAGGCCGTACACGCACTGCAGCCGCTCGGACTTCCCGTAGTTCACCTCCATCACCCTGCGAGCAGAGCATGACCGAGGGAAGCTCCATAACCCCCTTCGAGTAGGAGGCACTCCGGCGCTCGACGGCCACGGCCGCCTCCCTGGAGGCGTTCACCGCCGAGCTTGCGCCCCGCCTGGGCGCCGCGTGGAGCCACAGAGTCCTGCCGACGCCGTACCGGTGGAGCCACGCCGACGAACGCTTCTGGGACATGGAAGAGGGAGTGCTCTGGCGTGCGCTGCGCGAGGACGACGACCATCTGCGTGCGCGGGCCGTCCTCACCCATGCGCACGGCCTGCAGCTCTACATCGTCCAGCGACCTCACCAGTCCGGCGAGTTCCTCGTCGGTGCGCTGCTTCCGGCAGGGGTGTTCGAGCACGACGCGACCGAGCACCCGCGAGCCGTCGCTGTTCCCAGCGACCCCGCCCGCGCCGCCTCCGAGGTACGGCGCCGCCTGCTTCCGTACTACCGGATGGCGGCGATGAGCGTGGCCAGCGGCACCAGGTTCAAGCAGGCAGAACGCGTCATCATCGGCCGGTCGGACGACGGTCGGCCGATCGCCGACGCGGTCATGCCCCGCGCCGTGCGAGCCCTGCTCCATGATGACGACCGCTGGCATCTGGATCCCGGTACCGGACTGTGTATGCCGGCCGCTAACTCCCCCTTCGAACCCGAGGTCCTCGTCCAGGAGACCGCCGACCGGCTCCGTGGTCTCGGCTTCGACGTCACACTCAGCGACCTGCATCCGCTGGAGATCTACTTCTGCCCCGGGAACCATGCGGGTCCCGCACCGATGACCGTGCTGCCGCCCGCCCTGCCCGGTAGCCCGGGCAGGGCCCGCTGACCCGAAGCGTCTGCAGGCGGCGAGCGCCACCGCCCGGCCTGCGCTACCCGGTCCTGCACCCACCGCACCCACCGGAGAAGACTTCCCCTGACCACTCGCTCCTTCATCGCCCGGCCCACCGAGGCCGGCGGATACGACGGCATCCACGTCCATCAAGACGGCCTCCCCAGCAACCACCTTCCGCTCCTGCTCACCGCGTACCAGTACAGGTTCAAGGGCGACCTCGACGCCATTTCCAGGCACCTGATCGACGATGTGGCCATCAGATGGGACGAGCTGGGCACCGACCTCCTCGACCACGCTCCCGAGGAGCTGGTCCTCGCCCTCACCGGCGGCGAGACCTGGCCAAGCAGCCAGCCCAAGAACCTCTCCACCCTGGACGGCTCGCCCCCACGGCGGATGACCGTCGCCCCCGAAGCCACAGACGAGCTGGAGTGGGGATACGTGCTGCACCCGCACGGCATCGAGGTCATCAGCCTGGACGAACATCACCGCGGTCCTGTCGTCGGGTGGGCGACCGACCCCCTCTCCCACTTCAGCGACCACCCGGCGATGTGGCCGCCGGCCAGGCCTGCCCCAGACCGACCGCCCCGGCTGTCCACCGCCCTGGTCGCTATGAGCGTCTCCGTCCCAGCCTCCCCGTCGCGCGCCGCACGGCGCTGATCCACAAGGAGCTCTTCTGCCCGAACAGTTCGTCGTCGGCACGCACCCCCAGTACGGGTACGTCGCCTCCGCCCAAGGAATCCCCCACCACATCAGCCAGTGGTACCTGACCCGCCTCGGCTTCCAGCCCGTTCACGGCCTGCACGGCGTTTACCTGCTGACGGCCCCCACCCACGACGGGCCCCGCCGCACCCGCCAGGCCATCGAAAGCCTGCGCGGCAGCGGATACCAGGTCCACGCCGACTACTCCCTCGATCCCGCGAACACCAAGGCGGCACGGAGCGGGCCGGTCCGGGACCCGCGCGAGTGGTACCGCGTCGGAGTACCGCAGGCCGCCGCCAGCACCTCGCCCCAGTACGCCACCGCACGGGCCCGGGGCTCCAGGCCGCCGCAGACCACGCCGGTCACCCCCACACCCGCAGCATCCACACAGCCGAGCCGCACCCGCTAACGCGAGAAGGATCCACCCCGCCCATGCTCACCACCACCTACAACGGGCCCGGCAGCAGCGAACTGCGCCGCCGGGCCGGCCAGGAGGCCGCCGCCTTCCTGCGCGGTCTGCCCGTCCCGCGCGATCCCGCCGCCCCGCTGCGCGCCTGCACCGAGGCCATGGCCCAGGCCACAACACCCGCCGAGGTCCACGCCCTGACCGAACTGGCCGCCGGTGGCGAGGAAGCCGGACTGATCGCACTGCGGAACCTGCTGCGCGCCGCCGGCGACCGCTGCCGGGAACAGGGCCACGCCCAGCTTGCCGCCCGTTACGACCGCACGAGCGACCTCCTCGACATCGCCGACCGCACGCTCTTCCAGCTCGGCATCGACCTGCTCGCCGCCGCGCACGACACCCTGCCCGACCGGCCCGGGCCCACTCCGGCGCTCGTCGCCGACGCCGAGGGAGCTCCCCGCTGACCTCGTCCGAGATCACCCTGTTCACCAGCCGCCACGACGGCATCGTCGGCCTCGTGTCCGGCGACAACTGGCGCTGGGCCCGGACCGCTCTCCAGCTCGCAGGATTCGAGAAGGACAGCGCCGGCAACTACGTCACGCCCCTTACCGACATAGCCCGCGCCCGGCAGTCGCTGGCCGCCCTCGGCGACACCGCTCTGACGCACAAGGTCCTGGTCGCCACCAACGGCCTCCAATACATCGGCGACTTCGCCCACGAACTCGTCGAGAACCTGCCCGGCCAGTGGAGCGTGCGGGTCGAGAACTACCCAGTCCCGATCGTGCAAGAGGACCTCTTGTACTACCTGTGGACACCCCGCGCCGACCCTCTCGCTCACACGGTCAAGACGGACCGTGTGCTGGCCGCGGCAATCCTCGGCAGCGAGAGCGGGGCCGAGCTGGCCGTCGTACCGGTCCCCGGCCGCAATCTGTACCGCGTCGGCGCGCTCATCCCGGAAGACATGAACCTGACCCCGGAGGTTGCCGGGCCCTCCAGCATCACCGTGGGGGACGAGCCTGTGTACGCCGCCCACCAGGTCAGCTCCTCCCTCCTCGCCAAATACCACCGTGCCTCCTGGCGGCTGCAGTTGATCACCCTCAGGGACGATCTGGATTGGGCCCACGAGGCGTACGAGCCCGGCACGGTCATTGGTCCGCCCCAGCCTGATCTGGCCGCCGCCTTCGCCCGCTTCGCCACCGCCGCGCCGCACCTCATCAGCACCCTGCGCACCAACAACACCCGCCTCAACACACATGAGCAGGCGTTCCTGGAAGACATGGATGCCGTATTCGGCCAGCCGGCCCTGCCGCAGGAAGCCTCCACGACGCCGCAGAAGGCCGCGGATCCCGATCCGCTGGCGGTGTGGCTGCTCGAAGGCCAGGACCTGGTCGACCTCGCCCGCTCCGTCAGCCCGGCCTCTTGGCGCCGGACAGCTCTCGCCCCGGTCCGCACGACGCCCGCTCTCCCCTCCCCGCCCCTGCAGATCACCGCCTCACTCACCCGCAGGTAGCCGCCCCCCTGGAGCCTTCATCCCTCACTCCCCAATCCCACCACTGCAAGAAGCAATCGACGCTCTGACCGGCTGGGGCACCCGATTCTCGGTCACCACACTCAGCTGCGAGCTTGCCCTGGAGCGCCTCCACAACCACCATGGCGACATACTCAACGAGCAGGCTGCCCAAGCCGTCGAGGCGTTGCGCAACCGGGAACTCGCCGCCCTCTTCGGCGATCTCCGGCCCTACGTGCCCACGTTGCTCGCCCACGCGAGTGCCGGTATCGAGGCCATGCCTCCCGCTCGCCACCACGCCGGCTGGCACCTTCTGGTCTCCGACCTCGCCCACGCCGCGGACGCGGCCGTACGCATCCTGGAGGAGCACCACCCGGGCCAGGACTCCGCTGCCCGCGACGCACGGCTGTGGCCCTACCTGCGGACCTGGGGCGAGCACGCCGTACTCCTGCGGGACCTGGCCCTTCAGCCGACCCATCCTCCGCGCCCGGGGCCGCGGCTCACGGGAGAGGAACAGGAGTGGTGGGCCGCCCGGGCCCGTGCGGCCCGCAGCCGTCATCTGCTCCAGCCCCAGGAGTCGCGGTACGACGCCACAGGCCGCCAGCTCACCGTCGCCCTGCTCCCGTACCCGGACGAGGACGAAGAGGTCGTCCTGGTCCTCGCCGGGGACATCGACAGCCCGCACATGCAGGTACTGGGCTGCTACGACACCGACGACGAAGCCATCCGGGACCTCCCGCCGGCGGTCCCGCCCGGGGTCCTCTTCCCCGACGGGCACGCGTCGGCACCGACTGCGCTCCCCGGACTCCCCCTCGCCCAGCTGACGCGCGACGTCATCGACGCGCAGCACAGCAGCGACGTCGCCGAGGCGATCTCCTACGTCACCGACCGGCCGCCCCACGCTCCCGCCGGCCACATCGCCCAGCTCACGGAGTTCCTCGACACCTGCGCCACCTGGGCCGGCGCGCTGGACACCCGGGCCGGGCACGAGATCGCTGTCCGCCTGCGGATGCTCTCGGCCCAGACCGGTCACCTGCTCCAGGACCTCACGCACGTCGGAGAGCAGTTGGAAGAGGCCGTGGCCGTCCTGCCACCGCACCGCACCCCCGCTCCCCGGCATCTGCCCACGCCCCGCCCACCAGCCCTCGCCACCACCCCCGTGGCAGCAGCGCCTCCGGTCAGCACCACCTCCGCGCACCGCCGATAGCGACCGGTCCGGCGCCCACTTCTCGCACGCCTTCTGACGGAAAGCCCTGCCCTGTTGACCCTGGCCGATCACCCGACCACCACCCCACCGCCCGCCACGTACGGCGCAGTCCTGAGCAGCCAGCATGTCCTGCGCCTGCTCGGCGGCACCCTGACCGGACGCCTGCCCAACGGCATGGTCCCCGTCGGACTCGTCCTGTGGATCACCGGAGGCGGAGGGTCGCTGGCCTTCGCCGGCCTGCTCGCCGCGCTGTACGGGCTGGCGTCCGGGCTGTCCCAGCCGGTCAAGGGCAGGCTGATGGACCGCTACGGACAGACCCGCGTGTCGGCGCCGGCGGTGCTGCTGAACTCCGGCTGCCTGGCCGCGCTCCCCTGGATCGGAGCGGGCGGGCACCCGGCGGCGGTGACCGCGGTGGTGGGGTTCGCGGGCCTGGTCACGGCGCCGCTGGAGGCCGGCCTGCGGGCGCTGTGGCCGACCGTCGTACCCGATCCCGGGCGGCGCCGAGTCGTCCAGGCTCTCGACACCGGGTCGCAGGGACTCCTCTACATCGCGGGCCCCCTGCTCGCCTCCTGGCTGGCCACCGCGCACGGGCCCGACACCGCCCTGACCGCGACCGCCGCACTCGGGCTCGTGGGCACGGCGGTCGTCCTGACCGCCGCCCCCTCGCGGACCTGGCGTCCAGCCACCGCAGACGGGACGGTGGGAAGAGGGCGCTTGATGGGGGCCGGTCTGGTCCTGCTGTGCACCGCGCTGGCGGGAACGGGCTTCGCGCTCGGCGCGATGACGGTGTGGGCTGCGGGCATGGCCAGCACCCACGGGCTGGCCATGCTCTCCGGGGCGCTCCCCGCCGCGTTCTCCACCGGCAGCTTCCTCGGCGGCCTGATCTACGCCCGCCGGACATGGCCCGGCACGACCACCACCCAACTCATCACCACCAGCGCACTGTTCCTCGCCGGATGGGTTCCGCTCCTGGCCCAGCCCGAGCCCCGGGCCGCCATCGCCCTCGCGGTCGTCCCGGGACTGTTCCTCACTCTGATCATCACCAACGGCTTCCACACCGTTGACTCCCTTGCTCCCGCCTCCCGCACCACCGAGGCGTACGCCTGGCTGATCCTGTCGGTCGGCACCGGCCAGGCCGCCGGGACCGCGCTCGCCGGAGCCCTCGCCGAGCTCCCGTACGTACTCGCCGGGCTCCCCGCCGCCGGAGCCGCCACCTCGCTGGCCATCCTCACCCTCGCCCGCCGAAAGCTCGGCCCCGGCCGTCGCCCCGGCCGCCACCGGCGCCCCCGCCAGACACAGAACCCCCACTCACCTGTCCTCGAAGGAGATTCACGCATGGCCGTTGCTGGTACGTCGAGCTGTTCCAATCTGCGGAATGCTCCGCCCAGTGCGGGTTGGAACTGAGGCGCCCCGAACCTTCCGGACAGTGGTCCCACTACGGTGGGACCACTCGGAAAGGGAAGTCGGTTGTCGCAGAAACGCAGGAAATTTAGCCCGGAGTATCGGGAAGAGGCCGTGAAGATGGTGATCGAGACGTCGCGTCCGGTCGCCCAGGTCGCCCGGGAACTCGGACTCGTTGAAGGAACTCTGGGAAACTGGGTCAACGCATACCGTCGTGAGCATGATGGCGAGGAGCCGGAACTCACGCTCGACGAGCGCGCCCGCCTGCGGGAGCAGGAACGAGAATTGCGCGAGCTGCGACAGAAAGTCGCTTTCCTGGAAAAAGTTGCAGCGTACTTCGCCAAGGACCCTCGGTGAGCGACAAGTTCGAGTTCATCGATGCAGAGTACGCAATATTTACCACGAACACTGAAGACACGGTGCCGGTTGCCAAGATGTGCGACTGGCTGGAAGTATCCCGCTCCGGCTTCTACGAATGGCGGAGCAGGCCGATTTCAGCGACTGCCCGGCGACGGGAGGATCTGAAATTGCTGATCACCAAGTCGTTCGAGGATTCTGACGAAACCTACGGCTACCGTCGGGTCCACGCCGACCTGTCCGCGTGGGGCGTCCCCTGCGGACCCGAGCTCGTGCGTGACCTCATGCGGGAACTGGACCTCCAGGCGTGTCAGCCACGACCGTGGCGCCACAGCCTCACCGAGAACGACGGCTCCGCCGGCCCGATCCCTGACCTCGTGAACCGCGACTTCACCGCCGACGCACCCGGCCGCAAAATGGTCGGCGACATCACATACATTCCAACCTGGGAAGGCTGGGTATTCCTCGCCACCGTCATCGACTGCCACACCAAAGCCGTCATCGGGTGGGCCATGGACGACAACTACAAGACCCCACTTATCGAAGCAGCCATCAAAATGGCAGCACGCAACCACCCACTCGCCGAAGACGCCATCTTTCACTCGGACCGCGGCAGCAATTACACCTCGACCCAGTTCGCCAATACACTGACCGGGCTAAGAATCCGGCAATCCGTTGGCCGGACCGGGATCTGCTACGACAATGCCATGGCGGAATCATTCTTCGCGACCCTGAAAAATGAACGTGTCCACCGGACCGTATACCCCACCCGAGAACACGCCTACCGCGACATCGCCCGCTACATAGAGGTCCGCTACAATACGAAGCGCCGTCACTCGGGACTCGGGTACCGGACCCCACGAGAGGTCCACGACGAGTACCTGAACCAGCAGCTCGCAGCCTGAATTTGCTAATTAGCAGCTGTCCGGAAAACGCGGGGCCCCTCAAACGCATCGCTGCTAGCTGAGGCCAACTAGCAAGTAGCTCGCTGTAGTCGCCAAGACGTTCCACCTGAGTTGGCCAGATGGCGCAGAGCCGGGTCGGGGCTGGTCGCGCCACACTTCGTTTGGGTCACGGTCCCACAGTTCGAGGCTGGTGGTTGGTATCCCTACGGATGTTCGATCCTTGCACAAGAAAGGAACACCACGATGAGTCTGTCTGATGTCGGGAAGGCCGCGGCGGCGGTCCGCGACGGTGCCCACAAGGCGCTTGGCGGCCACAACGGCTCCGGCTTGAAGTACCAGACCGTCGAGATCAAGGGGCGCTGTGGCGTGCCGGACAACCTCTCGACCGGCAGTAACACGTACTGGTCCTACACAACGCTGGAGGCCAAGGCTCCCGCCGGCTACATCGTCACCGGCGGCGGGTGGGAATGCCCCGACATGAAGGACCGCGACTTCGCCTACCGCAGCCGCCCTTCTTCCGAAGGCAAGGGGTGGATGGTGTCGAT
The DNA here is from genome assembly GCF_052244475.1 of Streptomyces sp. IBSNAI002. Taxonomy (NCBI): domain Bacteria; kingdom Bacillati; phylum Actinomycetota; class Actinomycetes; order Kitasatosporales; family Streptomycetaceae; genus Streptomyces; species Streptomyces sp. IBSNAI002. Next base: position 1,590,293 of record NZ_JBQPXG010000002.1, read on the forward strand.
GGCCGCTCTGGAGCGTGGCGGCAACCCGAACAACTACCCCGAGTTCACCGTCTACGCCGTCTGCATCGCCGACGACGCCTGAATGGGGTGGTGTTACTGACTTCCGCTCGTCAGGGTGGACTTTGGGCGATCAGGTCGTCCGGAGCGCCGACCGGGGCCCGGACAGGCCGGGCTCCTCGGCACCGAGCTGGAGGGAACAGCCCCTGAGGCGGTGCAGGCCGGGGATCACCGGTTGCCGCCGTCGAGCGGGGCCGGGATGCGGCTGGTGCGGAGCCCACGCAGGTCGGGGATGTGGTTGTACAGCGTCCCCGGGCTGATCTTGAGGAGCTTGGCGATCGCGGTGATCGACAGGTCGGCGTTGGGCAGCATGTCGCGCGCGGCCTTGATGATGTCCGCGTCGACCAAGCCCAGCAGCCGCACCCACTCGTCCTCGGTCATCCGATCCCGGATGCCCGGCGAGGATCGCCTCGTTCACCCGGGCCCGCAGGGTGGGGCCATCGTGTCCAGCGTGGAGTGCCGGGGGATCTCCATCCCGGCCTCCACAAGCTTCTCCAGCGCGATGTTAATCAGGTCCGCCGGGCTGTTCTTCGACGCTGCCTCGATGCGCATCGTCTCCTCGACCAGCGCGCGGGCTGCCTGCCCGTCGTAGCGCATCCCGCACCGCTGGCGGACCATGCTCCGCTGGCTCTCGGCCATCCGCTCCGAGCCGTACACCGGCAGGTGTCCTCCGGGAGCTCCTCCGCCCGGCGCACGAACTCCATCACCTGGTCCAGCACGTCGTGCGCCTTGGGGAAGCAGCCCATCCGCTGGTACGACTTCAGCGCCGCCAGCAGCGCGAGACGGTGCTCGTTGGAATCTTCGGACTCCTCCGCGAAGGCCCGCTCCTCCTCGGAAGGCGTGAAGAACACATGCAGTTCACGGCACGGTGATCAGCTGCTTGAACCCCAACCTGCTGGCCATTGTCCCCGTACCGGCAACATCCGCCGAGACCAGCTGCAGATCTACCAAGATCAGATGAGACAGCGGCAAGACCGCGTGAGACGGGACAGCGGTTGACGGCGGTCAACGCCGCATCTGTCACATCAAGCCCAGAGGCACCAGAACTTCCGTTCGAGGAGCGGGCACTGCGACCGCTCCCCGAACGCGTCCGGTGGCGGGTCTCCCTGGAATCGGTCCTCTACCTGCGGCGCCGGGGATATGGAACAGGCTGAGCCGCAGACGCTGACACCGGGATCGGTGAATCGATTCGCCTATTCCCCACGCCCGCACGCGAGTTGAGAGGCAGCGATCGGGGCCACGCGCACCCATCCAGCCCTACGGCGTGTGGGTGTTCGGGAGCGCCGAGAGCCCGTTCGAGTGGTCTCCCGGGCCTGTCGCGGCTGAGGAATCGATACGCGTGTGCCAGGCGGTGGCACGGTCGTCGCTGACGCGGGTCCGCTCCACGTCAGGTACCCGCGTCTCCCCCTCCCGGACAGGAGTACCCCATGCGCTCACGCCTGCGAGTTCCCAGACTCGCCCTGCTCTCACCGATCCTCGCCCTGCCACTGCTCACCACCCCCGCCTGGGGTCAGGCCGCCCAGGCGCCGACGACCGGCACGCAGGCGGCCGCCGCCGCTCCCGCCCAGCTCGCCCCCGGAGACTGCCGCAACTTCTGGAGCCGCTACCCCGACAAGCAGTCCGAATCCAGTAGCTCCAAGGGGCTGCAGACCGTCAAGGGAACGGCCTGGACCGACCTCGACTGCGGAACGGTGACCCTCCAGGTCCCCCGGGGCCAAAACGTCGTCGCCACGGTGTGGGTGAACGCCGAGATCCGCTGCAAGGGCACGAGCGCGGCGAGCAACTACTGCCGCGGCCGCGTCCTCGCCAACGGCGCCGAGCTCGCTCCCATCGACTCGGAGAACGGCGACGTCTTCACCTGGGACACCGCCGCCCCCGAAGACCGCCGCTGGCGCGACGGTTCCATGATCCGGACCGGGCTGCTGTCGTGTCCCTCCGACCACCCGACGACCGACTGCGACGTGAAGATCACCGCCCAGGCGTCCAACAACTCCGCCGCCAGTGTGCTTCCCCTCGTAGCGTGGAGTCGTGACCCGATAAGGAGTTGAGGGTGGGGAAGCGACGTAGCTACGACGCGGAGTTCCGTGAGGGGGCCGTGCGGATCGTGCTGGAGACGGGCAAGCCGGCTGCGGAGGTCGCGCGGGATCTGGGTGTGCACGAGGGCACGCTGCAGACCTGGGTGAGCCGGGCCCGCGGGGCCGCGGAGACGGGTACCGGCCCTCTGGAGGAATCCGAGCGGGAGGAACTGGCCCGGCTCCGGGCGGAGAATCAGCGGTTGCGCAAGGAGACCGTCGAGCTCGGGATGGAGCGTGATGTCCTCAAGCGATGCATGGTCCTGTGGGTGAAGTAGCTGATTGGGACCCGGCGGTACTCGTCGGGGTGATCAGCGACTGCAGGACCGAGGAGAAGATCCCGCACACCGTGGCCTGCCGCGCGCTCGGTGTGTCACCGGCCTGGTACTACAAATGGCGTGGCAGGCCTGCAAATTTGACGAAGCGTGAGGTCAGACGGGCCGCGCTGACCGAGAGGATCAAGCACTTCTTCGACGCGTCGGGTCGGACCTACGGCTCGCCCAGGATCACGCTTGACCTGTGGGCCGAGGGCTGGCAAGTGTCCGTGAACACGGTCGCCGAGATCATGTCCGAGGAGGGCTGGTACGGCCGCGAACCGAAAAAGAGCAAGGGCCTGACTCGCCAGGGCAAGCGGAAAGCAGCCCGCGACCTGGTCGGACGGCACTTCGACGCGATCGCTCCCGACGTGCTCTGGGTGGGTGACATGACCGAGATCGACACCGGCGAGGGCAAGCTCTACCTGGCCACCGTCATCGACCTGTTCTCCCGCCGCTGCCTCGGATACGCCATGGACGCCCGCCACGACGCCGCCCTGGTCAGCGCGTCCCTGCAGATGGCCGCCGCGACCCGCGGCGGCGACGTGGACGGAGTGATCTTCCACTCCGACAGGGGCAGCGAATACGCCTCCGCCGCCTACAACAGCCTGTGCGACCGACTCGGCGTGGTCCAGTCCATGGGCCGCGTGGGGTCCTGTTTCGACAACGCCGCCGCCGAGGCGTTCAACTCCACCGTCAAGACCGAGTACATCCACCGGCACCGGTTCACCACCCGCGCCGAAGCCCGGATCAAGATCGCCACCTGGATCGCCGACTTCTACAACACCAGACGCCGCCACACCCGTGCCGGCGGACTCCCACCCGTGGAGTTCGAACAGAAGATCAGCCAGCAACGCAGCCAAGCCCACCAGAGGGCCGAAGCCGCATAGAAGAGGACTCTACGTTTCCAGGGGATTGACACCAGCGAGTTCTGGATCGACAACGCCATCGTCCACGCACAGATCTGGAAGAGCCCACCGGGCGAACCGGTCGCCGTCGCGCTACCGCGCCCGGCCTCCGGGCAGACCGGCTACTTCCGGCCCGCCTTCAACGAACAGCTGACTGTGGAGGTCAAGGACGGCGGCGACGTCAACCGCACCCCGGTCCAGCTGGGCGTGCACGCCGGCGCCACGAAGCAGCAGTGGGCCGTGGCCCCCGCCGGGCAAGACCAGTTTTACCTGCAGAACCCGCTGACCAAGAAGTGCCTCGACATCGGCAACAAGAGCAAGGACAACAACGCCCCGCTCAACATCTGGGACTGCGACATCAACAAGTACCCCGAGCAGGGCTGGCAGTTCCGCGACAAGGGCGACGGCACCTTCGACATCTACTCCCCCTACGCCGACAAGTGCGTCGACCAGGGGACGATCGCCTCCGGCCTGCAGCTCGTGAACGCGAACTGCACGGGCGGGCCGAGCCAGAAGTGGAAGTGGACGCAGTAACTCCCCCACCCCCACCGGCACACGCCCCCCAGCGGACACGCAGCACCACCCGAATCGAGGATTCATGCACCGAACCTTGCTGGCACGCAGCCTGGCCGCCCTCGGCCTGCTCGCCGCGCTGACCGCCACGACCGCCACGACCGCCACGGCCGAAACAGCTCCCACGGCGCCCCAGCGCGCCATGGCCCAGTACGGCCCCTACAAGATCGTCAACTCCGCCAACCGCGGCAACCTACTGCCCGGCGGGTACGGTCACAACCTCCACGACGGCATCTACATGTGGGCCTGGAACAGCGGGGGTGGCGGTGACACCTGGCGGGTGGAAGACGTCGAGTACGGCTACTACATCATCCGCAACACCATGACCAACAAGTGCCTCAAGCCCGGCGGGCAGTACGGCTACAAGACGTACGTGACCCAGGGCAACTGCGGCAATGCCTGGGAGTTCCAGTGGGCGATCCAGGGGCAGCGCGGCCCGTCGGGCATGGAGCACAAGATCGTCTCCCGCTCCACGGGCACGGCCATGACCCCGTTCTACCCGAACCACGTCAACCAGGTCGTCGTCCTCGACACGAACAGTGACGCGGACGCGATGTGGTGGTCCTTCGCCCCGGTCTAGAACCAACACCGTTCAGTCAGTGGTCCAGTCTGGTCTTGCGATCTGGTGGCGGACCTGACTAGGAACGGGTACGGCCGCCGCGCGATCACCGGTTGGGGTGTGGCCAAACGAAGATCGTGCGGTGGCCGCTGGCCATGGCGTAGACCCTTACTCCCGGTCACAGCACTAGCTGGCCCCCAACGGGGTCCAGCTGACCATTGCGTGGCTTTGCTCGTCGGCGGTGTACGTCACCCGGACCTTGGAGCCAGAGGGGACGGGGATGGTCTCGTTGCTCTGTGAGGTGATGGTGCGCCTGTTCTCCTGGCCCCCGGCGTCGGTGATGACGACGGTCACCGTGGCGGCGTGGTGAGACTCAGGCCGGAGGGCGACGGTCAGCATGCCGCTAACCGTGACGGTCTCGCTGTGTGTCGTCGATTCCGATGAGTCGATCCAGACGCCCGGCTTGCCCAGGACATCTGCTCGGCCGTTCGTTCTGAGATTGGACATGGATCTCCAAGTCGGTTGCGTTCGGCGTGCTTACGTGGCCGGTTCGTATTCGACGGTGGTCTTGGGGCATGCCTCGGCGAGCTGGGTCAGGGCCGCCAGTTCGTCGGCGTCGACGGTCAGACGCCAGCGCAACTTGTCTCCGGTCCACTCGGATACGTAGCGGCACGTCACCTCGGCGTTCGGGAGCCACTCGGCAGGATCCTTGTCGGCCTTGCTGCGGTTCGAGCCGGCCGTGACTGCGACGAGGGAGGTGTCGGCGTCGAGGTCGTTGGCGTAGGCCTCACGCCTCTCCGCGGTCCACTGCGATGCCCCCGAGTCCCACGCTTCGGCCAGAGGCACCATGTGGTCCACGTCCAGGGCGCCGGCGGAGGTCACCCACTTCGCGTCGTAATAGGACCACCAGCGGCCGCCGGACAGCTTGCAGCCGGGCAGGACCTCCGGCGCGGAGACCGCCTCCGCGAGGAGTACCTCCATCCTCGTATTGCACCCGTCGTCGAGCTTTCCGGCATTCCAGTGCTTGAAGCTGGTGCGCTGGTAACCATCGCGGCTCTCGGCAGCCAGGGGCAGGCTGGCCACCGCCTCGGAGAGGGACAAGGTTTCGGCGGCGTGGGCCGGTGCGGTCATGGTCAAGGGCAGGACGGTGAGCGCGGCGGCTGTCGCGGCACGCAGAAGGGTTGTCTTGATCACGACGCGAGTTGTAGCGGCCCGGGACCCTCCGGCCCGGACGACAACCGGGCCGCTCACCCAAGCGGGTGGGCAAGTTCACCGGAGAAACGATCAACCGCGTCAACCGCCGCGGCCTGGCGGCAGCCGCGAAGAGGGGCCTGGCCCTGCAGTGAGCGTGCAGCCACTGTGCGCGCAGCGGTGCAGGTGGCTGTACCTTCACGGGAACGCCGACACCTGGTCACCGCGACGAGCTCGATGGGCGGCGTAGCCGGCATCCGCGGCGCCTGCCTCGGCACTCCAGTTGGCGGCAGTCTGTGGGCTGAAGCCTAGGAGTCGGCTGAAGACGTAGGCGGGGAGCTCGGCGGCGAGGTCCATCAGGGAGGCGTTGCGGGTGGGGCGGGGGCGGATACCAAGGGCTTTGAGCCTGTTCGAGAGGCTGGCAGGCTCCAGGGGCCGGTCGGCGCGGGCGCCGGGGAACAGCCACCGGCTGGGGGTGGCGTCGAGGATGGTGGCCTTGCCGGTGGGGTGGTTGACCAGTTCGCGGATCATCCCGTCAAGCGGGGGCGGGATCTCCACTGGGTTGGCACCCAGGCGCAGCCGGAGGGTGGTGCCGTCGTCGAGGACGTCGTCGTGGTTGAGGCTGGCGATCCGTGAGGGGGGTTGGGCGAACAGCAGGAGGAGCAGTCCGGCCGTGCGGTCACGCACGGCGATGCCGGGGTCGTGGACGAGTCGGCGGACCAGCTTCCAGCGGGTGTCGGCGGCCAGGACGTCGGCGGCGAACGGGCTCTTGTAGAGGGGTGCGGTCAGCGGTCGGGTGTGCCCGTGGCGGCTGGTCCAGTGAAGGAAGGAGCGGACCAGCAAGCGTCCGGGGGCCCCGGTGATGAGGTAGGCGTCGATGTGGTCCTGGGCGCAAGAGGCGAGGTCGGTTCCCTGACTGGGTAGCCATTCCATCAGGCGGACGATCGCGCGGATCTCGTGGCGGATCCCGTCGGCCTGGCCGCGGGTGGTGGGCCGGTGGGCGGGTTGCCGGTGGAGACGGCGCAGGGGTTGCCAGCGCGCCCAGCGTTCGACGACCCGCCGTTCGCCCGTATCGGGGATGCGGGCGAGGACCTTGGGAAGCCATGCTTCGATGCGGGCGAGGTGCTCGTCGCGGGAGGGCAGGACGCCGCCGGCGACGAGGAGGGCCCGCAGGTGGTCGGCGACCGTGCTGCTGGCCACGGCGTCGAGGGTCTCGTGGGTGACCGGACCGGTGCCGGCCGCGAGTGCGCGGAAGGCGTCTCGCCTGGCCGGGGTCTTGCGGATCCAGCGCAGCACCGTGTGGGCGTCGACGGCCCGCAGCGCTGCGAGGACGGGCTGGAGTTCGGGCCTGATGTGTCCGTCGGGGCCCGTGAGCACCTCGCGCAGGCTCCGATCGCGGGCGCACCCGGCGCACAGCCCGCGGTGGTAGAGCCGGGCCACCGTTCCGCACCGGGTGCAGAGTTTCTTCGCCCGGGGGTCCTTAGCCCAGCAGGTCTGGCACAGGCTCCGGCCGTTCTCCGCGAGCCCGGCGGAACGGTAGGTCTTGCCGCATCCGGCACACGGGCGCGGCTTGTGCCCGCACCCCGAGCAGATCGGCTCACCGGCCGCTGTGCGGTTGTTGACCCTGCGATGCTGCCCGCAACGCACACACACGGCCTGCCGCCGGACCTTGGCCGTGCAGGGTTGGCAGCGCGGCGCCGGGGTAGAGGCGAACCAGCACGGCCGCCAGGCCCCGCAGGTCGCGCACAGCGCGTACGGGTTGGTGCGGCAGGACGAGCACAGTCCGCCGTCGGCGGTGCGTACTTTTCGGAGTCGCAGTTCACCGCATCCATCGCAGCGTTGATGGTGTAAGGGGTCCCGCTGTCTGCAGGGGGCGCACAGCGGCTGGCCTTCGGCGTCGTACCCGCCGAGCGGCCGTTCCCGCTCGCATCGGACACACCGGCGCAGCCGGGTCGCGTTCCAGCACCGCGGGCAACAACGCTTCCCGTCACGCAGGCTGCGCAGGTCCGTTGTCGTGCGGCACCATGGGCACACGGGGACCACCACCCCGACGGCGCCGTGCGCGACCAGTGCCGCAGCCAGGGTGGAGATCGCTTTGGGGCCTTCGGCGCCAGCGCCGGTCAGGAGTTCGGGCCGGTCCGAAAGCGCCCACCACAGGCGCAGCCGGATCGACGTCTGGGTCGGGTCGGTGGCGGCGGCAACGAGGCCGGCCCTCCCGGTCCCGGCCTCCGGAGTCACCTCGGCCACACACGACGCAGCGGCGCTCCTCGATCTTGCTCCGGTTGTAGCAGGAGGTGCAAGTCCGGCCCTGCGGCGATGTCGCCGTCAGCGGACGCTGCCTCCCACACCCCGCGCAGACCGGGAGGACGACGCCGTCGGCACCAGCGTCGATCAGTGCCCGGATCAGCCGTTCCACTGCCCGCGGCCCCTGCGCACTGCCCGAGGTCAGCAGGCCCGGATCGGCCACCAATAGGCGGGCGAGCTCGCGACGCTGCGGACGCTGCCGGAACACCTCCTCCACCAAGGCGGCCACACCCAAGGCCGCGCAGGCCGGATCTGCGGCGCACACCACCTCCTCCAGAACCTCCTCCGGCTCCGTCTTCCATCGCACCGAGTCCATCCCCTCGCCTACCCTGCTCCGTCCGACGAGCCTGCCCCGTCACCGGGCGGCGGCAGAATCCGGGCACGGCGGGGACGGAACTCGCCCACGCCTGGCCCGCCCCGCCGATCCTCCTGCCTCTGGCCGACCGCCCGCCGCCGGCCGACCGTCGCCTGGACCGGGACCGGCTCGATGAGGTCCTCCATCCGGCAGTCCAGGATGTCCAACAAGGCCATCAGCGTCGCCATGTTCAATCGCTCGGGGCGCTCGGTCACCAGGCGGTAGGTCTGCGACGGCGACAGATCGATCCCCCGCTCGGCCAGCAGGGGCCGCAGGTCGGTAGTGGAGAACATCCCCCGCATCGCCATCACCTCCCGTAGGTGCCACCGGTAGTCCAGCTTCCGCAACACGCCCCCTTCCCGAGCCTCACGTCCCCGAGCCCTGGTCGGAACCAAGGGCCCGGTCCAGCATCCGCCGCATCATCGTGTTCATGAAGTCCCCGCTCACGCCCGTGTAGAGCGCGGTTGTCGAGGCATAACGGTGCCCGACCTGCCGCTGTACGAACGCCGGGTCCGCACCGTCCTCGATCTGATGCGTGACGTGGCTGTGCCGCAAGCAGTGCGGCACGAGTTCTTGTCCAGACCCAACGCGTCCCGATAGGAGGCGAAGCGTTCCTCGATCTCCCGCGGCTGCAGCCGCCCGCCCCGCTCCGTTAGCCACAACGCCGGACTCGACTCCGCTCCCGCGTACCGGGGGCGGACGTGACGCACGTAGTCCGCGACCGCCTCTACCGCCCAGGGCATCACCGACAACGTAGTCCGCCGCCGCCAGGGCGAGCCCTTCGTCCGCTTCCCGTACCGCACGTGCAGGGCACCGAACTCTCCGAGCTCCGGCGCCTGCGCGTTGCGATAGAAATCCACGGTCTCCAACCGCGAGGTCTCCGTGCACCGGCACCCCCACCCGTACATGACCTTGAAAACCGTCGCATCCCGGTAGGCCGCCAGGGCCCCCTTACGACCAGGCGGACCGCTCGCTCGACCTGATCGTCGGCGTAGTCGAAGAACGCCTGCAGCTCTGCCCGTGTCATCGGCCGCCGCCCTGGCCGCCCTTCGCACTCGACCAGGTGCGCCACGGTGTTCCACTCGTGGCAGATCTGCACCGGATGCATACCGAAACGCTCTTCGCACTCGGCCGGCCATTGGTAGTGCGGCGAGGTGATGTAGTCGCAGAACATTCGGATCGCGCCCTGGTAGCCGCGGATTGTCGACTCGGCCCCGTGCAGCACGCCGATCAGGTGCGTCATCCACTCGTCGAGATCGCCCGCCGTCCACTGCCAGGGGAAGGTGTTCGCGAACTCCGCGAACCGCTCCACCACGCGGCGCCGGTCGCCGATCGTCTTCGCCTGAAGCCGCCGCCCGCCCCGCTGCTGGCGAGCCCACCCCTCCATCATCGCTTCGAAGACCACGTCCTCCGGACGCAACAGGGACACCCCTTGCAGCAGCACCAGCCGCGCGGAAGCGTCCCCAAGCCCGCCACCAAGCACCCCAGACCACCTCCGTCTGCCGCGTGAATCATGCATCTGATGCATGACCCTCCACAACAACGCAGGCCACCACCCCAACCACTCAAGGAAGACATCGAATTGAAGCCGCAGACCAACCACTCGACCTCGAACGTAACGCCCATTAAACGCAATTCCCCGGGAGTACGAACCGAATGGAAGATCGTCCACAGCTGTGGACACGAGATCACCCGCGACCTGTCGGACCGTCCCGCCGACAAGCGGGCCGGGTTCGCCCGCTGGCTCGGCGGGCGGGACTGCACCGACTGCTGGAAGGCCGCCCGCGACTCCGACACCGTCGCCAAGGAGGAATGGCTCGCCGCCAAGCGCGCCGAGGAGCAGCAGGCCGCGCTCGCCTGGGCGGAGCAGTTCGACATGCCGCCGCTGGAGGGCCCGGAGCGGGCTCTGGCCTGGGGCGAGCGTTCGCGATACCAGCTGGTGACCACCGCGTACACCGCCCTCGTCGCCGAAGGGTCGTGGGACGAGGCGGGCTGGTCCGCTCTGGAGGAGAGGATCCGTACGGTGACCCGGGCCGGCTGGTGGATCGACCAGCGCGATGCCGAGGGCACGGACCTTCCCGAGCTGCTGGACGCGGCCACGGCCGATGACCGGGGGACGGAGAACCCGTTCCGGTAGCCGGGGCGGGGGCCATATATAGCCGACGATCCCCGGTCAGCCAAACCGGGGATTCTCCAGACCATTGAAGTACTTCACCAGCCGCTCCTGCGGCACTTTCGTGGAAGGACTTCTGCCGTGCCCGACGCCAGCCGCGCCGCGTTCATACCCGCCGATGCGATCACCCCCGAGCGGGACATCACCCACGAGCACTTCGCCCCCGGAGACCGGATCGTGGTCATCAAGGGTGTGGACGACGGCGTCTTGTGGGGAGACGCGATGACGGTGGTCACCCCGTCCTGGCACACCCCGACGAACGAGGACGGGTGGCGCCTGCGGAACCCGGAGGGAGGCGCCCGCAGCTTCATCACCGGGCACCCCCGCTACCTCGTCCACCTCTCCAAGCACTGCCCCGACTGCGTGATCTACCAGCGGGCCCTGCAGGACTACCTGGTGCCGAAGTTCCCCGGGAGCGAGTGCGTCGATGTGGGCTGGTACTCGATCACCGAGCTGAACCAGCTCGTCCACGTCGCAGACGGCCGGGCCGGCAGCCGATGATCCCCACGGTGCACGGGCTGAGCACGTCCTGCGTGGACGGGCTCGCCGAGGCACTGGGTCGGCCCGTCAGCGACCAGGAGGGTCTGACCACCGAGGGCACGATCGTCGCCCACTGGTCCGACCTCGACTACTTCACCAACGAGGACCGGATCTGGACCTCGGCCGAGTGGGCCCAGCACCTCGACGACCCCTACAGAGCCCATCCGTTCGCAGCCACCCACCGGGGCGACCGCCGCGTCATCCTCCATGTCAGCGTCCGCCTGCATCCCAAGGACCGGGAGCTGACTCCCGCCGAATGGTCCGAGGTCGGCAACCGGCTCGCACGCGTCGCAGGGATCGCACCGCCCGGCGACCGGAACTCCTGCCGATGGATCGCCGTTCGAGACCAGTCCCACCGTCTCGACCTGCTGGCCAACTTGATCCGCCAGGACGGCGTCCGCGCGGCCGTGCCCAGGCAAGTCCATCACGTACTGGCCGCGGAATGCCGGCGTATCGAAGCAGACCTCGTCCTTCTCTCCCCACGAGACCACCACGTCAGCCCCTTCAAAGCCAACATGCTGGCCACCACGCAGCCCACCACCGAGCGGCTCGACCCCAGCATCGTGGCGCACCTGTCCGATGAGGCGTACCGGCACCTGGCCGCCGCTCGCCGCCTCATGGAGAGGGCAGGTCAGCATCTCGGCGCCCCGGTCGCAAGCCCTTCCCCGCCTCTCCCTGCCGGTATCCCGGTGCCCGGTTCCCCCCGGGGCCGCTGACCGGCCTCTCCCTTGCAGAAAGCATTCTCTTCTTGGCCCTTGCCCACCGTGTCCTGACCATCCGGCGCGATCCGCACTCCGGAGAAGTCCTCGCCCGTGGAGGCGATCCGGAAGCCCACAGCGTTCTCCAGCGCACCGGGTTCGTCCCCGTGGTCCGCCGCCACGAGACCTACCACCGCCTGCCTACTGGCCTCGACCAGGACGAGGAAATCCGCCTCGCCACCCGGGCCGTGGCCCGCCTGCAGGCCGTCGGCTACGACCTCGACACCGACCCCGTCTTCGCCACCGAGCGACGTGAACCGCATTACCTCACCCTCGGCGACCAGGTCTCACACCTCGCGGTCCGGATCCGGGAGGCCGAGAGCACCGAAGAGGTGGCCGACGCCCTGACGGAGCTGACCGCCACCCACGACGGCATCCTCCCGGCCCTCGCCGAAATCCTGGCCGCCGCGGCCGACTTCCTCCAGGACCTCGGGCATCCCACCGACCCGCACACGGCCGCCCGGCTGTGCCACCTGGCCGACGAGCGGCTCCACGTCCTCACCTCCGATCTGCGGCACGTCCGAAATGATCTCGCCGACCGGCAGGCCGTACACCCCCACCGCGCGCCCTGCCCGCAGGAAGTCGCCGGTGACGAGCGCGAGAAGTCGGCTTCCTGCCCCTGTCCCGCGACCGCCCGTATCCCCACCACGCCCAGCGCACCGGCTGCCGCTCCGCCCGCCCCGGCCGGCCGCCGCCGCTGACCCGCCCCGAACCCGCCCGAGGAACCCATGCCCGACCACGATCCCGAAGAACTCGACTCCTTCGCCGCCATCCTCACCCAGCTCCTGCCCGGAACCTGGACCCGGGAACTGCGCCAGCACACCGCCCACGACGACCAGTTCTTCCTCACCGCCGACGTCTGGGACATGAACCGTGTCGCCGACGCCCTCGCCCAGCACCCCCTGAAGCAGGACGTCATCCTCACCAGCGACGACGGCCGGCGCCTGTTCCTCATGGACCACCCCCGCTACGAAGACGAGTTCGTCGTCGCCGCCATGGCCCCCGCCGACACCCACGCGGAGGCTTTTCGCGGGGTGCCGGAGCCGGACGGGATCACGATCCCCGCCGACCCCGAGCAGGCTGCCGACGCCATCACCGCCAACCTCCTGCCCCGCTACGAGGCCGCTCGAGCCCAGGTCCAGGACAACGCCCTGCGCATCACCCGCCTCTCGGCCCCGCCGGCAGCGCTGGTGATGACCTGGACCGAGTCCGGCGACCTCACCGCCAGCACCGACCGCGCGGATGTGGCCGACATACTGACCGCCCACGGGTTCGTCTACGACCCCGGCCAGCAGACGTACATCGCCTCAGGCGACGACACCGCCCACCAGGCACAGTGCGTACGGACAGCCGGCGCCGCGCTCGGCGCCCTGAACATCGGCGTCACCCTGCGCCACGCACCACACCGGGGCACACCGACAACGACGCCCCTGCCCGCACCGCGCCCGACCGCACCGAACACCGTGCGATCCCGGTGAAGGACGCCAGCGAACCCCGCTTCCTCATCCTCTGAAACGACCATGCCTCCACGACACCCCCGAGATGACCTCGCCGCCTTCGCAGAAGGCCTCGCCGCCCGCCTGCCCGGCACCTGGACCAGCACCTACACACGCCACGCCGCCTACCACGACCAGATCGCCACCACGTCGAAGGTGTGGGACATGGGAGCCGTCGGCTACGCCGCCTCCAACTTCGTCCTCGACCACCAGGCTGTCATCGCCCGAGCCGACGGCGCCCGCCTGCTGCTCTTCGACCGCCCCCGGTACCGCCACCAGTTCATGATCGGCGCCCTGGAACCGGACGCCCACCACGATGCCTTCCACCAGGTGGCCGAGCCCAACGGCATCACGATCCCCGCCGACCCAGTCCGCGCCTCCGCCCAGGTCACCCGCAGGCTGCTGCCCCGATATGACGCCGCGCTGCGCCAGGTCCAGCACAACACCACCCACCCCGTGCCCCGCCGGCCCGAACCTTCGCTGGTTGCCGGCGCGGTGAGCATGACCTGGCACACGGACGGGGCCGTCGGCGCCATCACCGGAGTACGCGAAGCGACCGCGGTCCTGTACGGCGCCGGATTCCAATACCACCCCTACCACCGGCAGTTCCTGCTACCGGCGTCCTACGGCGACCGCGAGCAGATCACCCGCGTCCAGGCCGTCTCCCAGCAACTGGCCCGCATCGGCGTCGGCGTCACCATGCGCCCCGCCCGGCCATCACCAGCTGCCACGGCACTGCCCGCGCGCCCGCCGGCCCCGGCCACCGCGTCCCCCACCCGCTGATCCCCCCACCACCGCGAGGAGACACCCCGTGGGAAATCTGGCCGATGAATCCGGCACCGACGTCGAGATGTACCGCCGCGCCCGCAACCCCGACACCATCCACGTCATCAGCCGCAGCGACGCCCCCGAAGAGCTCCTGGCCATCCTCGACAACGCCGGCCTGGAACGAAAGACCATCGAGACCTCTGGCCCCGTCTACGTGTGGCACGAGACCCCTGAGGGCCTGAGCGAGAAGGCCCAGAAGCAGCTGGCCACCCGCGCGATGCTCCCGCTCCTCATCGCCAACTACGACGTCAACTTCGGTGAAGGCGTGTACGACGTGACCGCGTGGGCGCAAGCGATGGCCGAGCACCGTGCCGAGCAGGCCAAGGCCAAGAGCGCCCCGGCCCCGGCCGTAGCTCCACCAGCGCACCCCAGCGCTCCCCCGCGCTCCCGCTGACGCCTCGCCGTTCCCGGCCCGTCCGGGCCGGGCCGGGAACGGCACCTGGACCCACTGGAGCACCACAATCCCGCACAGTCCAAACCGCCCACCGGCAATCTCGGCCGCCCGTAGCCCGCGTCTGGCCGTCTTCCTCCTGCGCCGCTACCTGCGCGCCGTGACCGCCGGATCCACCGACCGGCACACCCAACTCGCCCCCGGCCCTTCCGGCGTCCTGGTCACGTCGCCAGTCCAGAGACGCCGGCCCCAACCACCTGGAGGAGCATGACCGTCCACGACCCCGAAGCCCTGGCCCGCCAGATCGCACAGCAGATCGCACAGCTCAGCGAGCACCTGATCGTGGCCCCGCCCCAGCAAGCCGCCCGCATCCTGGGCCAGGTCCTCGACCCCGAGGAAGGCGTCCTCGGGTCCCTGACCACCTTGGTGGCCACCGGATCACGCTTCGCGCAGGGCCCGGCGCTCACCGGAGCTCTACCGCCTGAAGTGTGGCTCGCCCTCGCCCGCGCCGCGAACGAACTGCACGACATCGCCCTCGACCTCGACGACCACGCAGCTGACATCCACCGGCTCACCCAGCGCCCCCGGACACCGTGCTCCCGCCGGCCCCGTCGGCGCTCGTCGCCAGGAGGCACCGGTGAAGAAGACCTGGACGGGCTGGGGCCCCGGCGCCGACCAGCCCCAGCAGCACTACCTGGTCGAGCCCCGCCACCTCGGCGGCGGAGGCGACCTCCGCTTCGTCGCCGAGTACCTGCGCGCCTCCGGCTGGAAGGACATCTCCCGCACGGGCGGCCCGATCGTCTTCGACAGCCCCGACCGCACGGTACGGGTCGGCTTCGACCCGACGGCGATGCCCGGCGGCTGGACCGTCTCCGGACAGGCTGTCGGGCAGCAGCCGGCCTGGCACGCCACGTTCACCACCGCCGTGCCGATCGAGATCGTCGCCGGATTTACCGACACCCTGGCCAAACCGCGCTCCGCCCACGCCCCGAACGTGTGGGCTCCTCTGGAGGAGAACGGCTGGGAGACCGAACGCGGGCAGCACTTCACCGCCGTCTCCCCGGACCGCAACGCCTGGCTGCAGTACCACCAGAACGAACCCGGCCAGGCGCACTGGTGGGCCGGCGCCCGCACCGAGCACGGCCGCACCTGGGACGCCGTCTTCACCCCCACGACACCGATGCACCTCATCCAAGGATTCTCGGCCGCGCTCGCCGACCCGACCCCGGTCATGCGCCCACGCGGCAACGTCCCCGCCAGCAAGTGGATCCGCACCACCTCGGTATCCGTACGCCCCTCCGAACTCGGGGGCTGGCAGCAGGCCCGGATCACCGCCGCCCGCGCCGCCACCTGGGCACGCAACTCCTGGACCGCAGCACGCCCCCGCCAGCACACCCCCACCACCGGCCCCCACACGGCAGCCGGCACAACCAAGACCCGCCGCTGACCCATCCAGCCCACACCACGACCACCTAGGAGCCCCATGACCGCACCCGTAGCCGCCCCCACCGCGGAGCAGATCGAGCAGGCCACCGACACCCTGGCCCAGCTCGTGGACTACCTGCGGACCGAGCCGCCCACCCTCGACATCCTGCCGCTGCTGACACTGCTCCTCGACGAGGACGACGGCATCCCCATGCTGCTGTCCGACGTGCTGCGCGCCGCCGCCCGAGCCGTCGCCACCCACACCGAGCCGTACAGCAGCGACGTCAACTCGGTGATCACCACCCTCCGGGAAGCAGCCACCGAGATCATGCAGTGGCACACCCTGCACTGGGAGGTCCGCAGCCTGGCCCGCGCCACCGCCAACCCGGCGGGGCCGACGTCCTGAGCCAGCGGCCCTTCATCTACACCCGCGCCGACGAACCGCACAACGGGGTCTGGTTCGAAACCAGCCCCCGCCACCTCGCCGGCCGCGGCGACCCCCGCCACATCACACAAGCCCTGCGGGCAGCCGGATGGTCCAACCACTCCGACCCGGACTACCCCCACGTGATCCTGTCCAGCCCCGACCAGCGCTACGCCCTGGCCCTGGAGCCGGAGAACGAGTCGTACTCCAAGTGGTGGCGGATCAGCTGCACCAGCGACAACGAGAGCTGGTACGCCCAGTTCGGCGGCAACACCCCCGTGGAGATCCTCGCCGGATTCACCGACGCGCTCCTCACTCCCGTGCCCGAGACCGCCGCCGACGTGTGGCCCATCCTCACCGCGGCGGGCTGGACCTACGTACGGGACGAGCGCGGACACGAGCTCGCCGAACATCCCGACGGCATCATGCAACTACGCCGGTGGAACACCCCAAGCAACTGGAACCCCGGCTGGACCGCCGCCGCACTGCTCCCAGACGGCCTCGGCGGGCAGGAATCGGTGTGGGAGGCCCACCTCGGCAACGCCCCGCACCTTGCCGCCGCGTTCGCCACCGCGCTGGTCGATCCCGCACCGGTCGCACGGGCCGAGTTCGACGTCCCGCACAGCGGCCTCGTCACCCAGAAACCCGGTGGCCGCCAGGCCACCGACCTCGCGAAGGAACACGCCACGCGTCTGGCCCGCGCCCGGGCCACCGCCGTACGCAGCCAGCGCACCGCCCTCACCACCCAGCCCGTCACCAGCCCGACCCCGGCGGCGCCAGCCGTCGCCGGGCCCCGGCGCTGACACGGGCACCCGACCGGTCCCTCAAGGAGCCGCCCCCCTGTCCATCACCGACCGGCAACTCGCCGCCTTCGCCCACGACCACGAGAACAACCTCGGCTCGGCCATCACCCCGCGCTACCTCGCCGACGCCGGAGACCCCCGGCACGTCACCCACGCACTGCGGGCCCGCGGATGGAGTCTGGACTCCGACCCCCTGCACCCGGCAATCCGTATGACCAGCCCCGACCACGCCTTCCGTCTCGACCTCACGCCGACACCCAGCAGCTTTCACCGCTGGTGGCGCATCGACAACAACTACGGCCCCGGCTTCTGGTACGCCACGTTCAACGGCGACACCCCCGCCGAAATCGTGGCCGGCCTCACCGACGCACTCATCCGGCCCGAACCCGAGGAACCCGCCCCCTCAGTAACCGAGGTCCTCACCAGCCGAGGGTGGCAGCACACCACGTCCGAGACCGGCTCACAGAAGCTGACCTCCCCCGACGGCATCGTCCAGGTGGAGCTCTACGTCTCTCCGTCCCTCGGCGTCATGGGCTGGGAGATCGAGGCCGCCCACCACCACGGTCAGCACGGCCCGCAGGAACGCATGTGGCGGGCCTACTTCGACGAGGCGACCCCCGCCCACCTGCTGGCCGCCGTCGCCGAGGCGATCTGCGACCCCACGCCGGTCCTGCGCGCCCGATTCAAGATCAACGACAGTGCTCACCTCGCCCAGGGCGCGGAGTTCGCGATCGGCGCCGAGGTCGTCGGCGCGCACAAGCAGCGCCTGGCAGAGGCCCGCCGCCACCGGCCCAAGACACGCCTCACCACCACCGCCGCGGCTGCATCCGCGGTCCCGGGCACCGCTGCGCCGGCCAGGCCCTCCCGGTAGCCCGCCGCCAATAACACCCCCTCCTGAGAGCCGCGTGACGAACCCCGCCCCCCGTGCCACGCACGACCTCCTCCTGCGGCAGCTCGCCCTCTTCCTCCGTGAGGCTGAAGAGATCCTCGCTGCCTGGGACGCCTACTCCGACGAGCACACCGACCCCGACGGCTGGCCCCACGACGAGAGGGCCTACGGGTATCGCCAGTCCCGGCGTGACGCCGACACCTGGCGGTCCTTCAACCGGATCCGCACCGGGGCCAAGGACCTGGTCGCCACAGCCGAGGCCCAGCTGCAGAAGCTCCCAGAACGGAGCGTCCACCCTCGCTGGGCCTGGCAGATCTCCTGTCTCCACATCGCCCTGGACCGGCTCAGCACCCTGCAGAGCGAGTGGCTCGACCTGCGCACCACCCTGCCGGTGTCCGCCCGGCCCGGGAGCGAGGAGTACGACGGGCCGCTCGCCGAGCGGAACGCCGAGGCCTGGCACTACCTGGACGAGTGGTCCCTCCACGGCCACGTCGTCCTCGACATCCACACCGCATTCCGGCGCTGTCAGTCCCGGCCGGCCACCGCGCCCGTCCCCTTGCTCCCGGGCCGGAACGCAAACTTGGCAAAGCCCTGCCGGTAGACGTCCTCCACCGCCGTGTCCACCACCCCCATCCCCTGGAGCCGCCCCCTTGTCCAGCCCTTCCCCGAACTCCAGCTCCGACGGCTACGACATAGCCTTCAAGGCTCTCCTCGGCGCCTTCGCCATCGCCCTGCCCCTGTCCACGCTGGCCTGGCTGGGCGGCAACGCGACCGCCTGGGTCACCAGCCGCAGCCCCTGGGTCCCCTACCAGCCGGCCGAAGCTCTTCTCCACCCCGAGCGCCTCTGGCCAGCAGCAGGGGAAACGTCCCTGCTGATCGCCACCCGCATCCTTCCCGCCGCAGTCCTCCTCGCACTCACCATGTGCGGGTACCTGTGGTGGTCCCGGCACAAGGGCACGATCGGCAAGAAGAAGCGCATCGCCGGGATGGCCAAGCAGAAGGACATCGAGCCTCTACTCGCCAAGGCCATCACAGCCAAGGCCCGATCCCTGAGGCCGAGCCTGAAGGACGCCAAGGCCATCAACGCCTCCGACACCGGCATCCTCCTCGGAAACCTGCAGGGCAGCCGCACTGAGGTCCGGATGGGCTTCGAGGACGTCGCCGTCGCGATCATGGCCCCCCGATCCGGCAAAACGACCTGCCTCGCCATCCCCGCGATCCTCGCCGCCCCCGGCCCCGTGCTCCTCACCTCGAACAAGGCCGCCGGCGACGCCTACACCGCGACGCTCGTCGCCCGCGGCAAGGACGGGCGGACCTGGAGCATGGATCCGCAGCAGATCGCCCACGCAACCCGCGAGATGTGGTGGAACCCCCTCGCCACCGCCAAATCACTCGACGGAGCAGGCCGGCTGGCCGGCCACTTCCTCGCCGCGAGCGTGGACGCCTCCCAGCAGGGCGACTTCTGGTCCAAGGCCGGATCCAACATCCTCTCCCAGCTGTTCTTGGCCGCCGCTCTCGACGAGCGGCCCATCACCGACGTCATGCAGTGGCTGGCCTTCCCCGCCGACCGCCGCCCCCTGGACATCCTGCGCGACCACGGGTACTCGGCCGTCGCCGCCCAGCTCAAGGGCACCGTCGAGGGCCCGCCGGAAACCCGCGACGGTATCTACGAAACCGCGAGGCAGTACGCGTCGGCCCTCCTGAACTCGGAGATCGCCGCATGGGTCACCCCTCAAAAGGGCATTCCCGAGTTCAAGCCCGCCGACTTCGTGACCAGCAAGGACACCCTGTACCTCCTGTCGAAGGACGGAGGCGGCGGCGCCAGCGCGCTGATCGCCGCGTGCGCGGACTCCGTGATGCGGGCCGCGACCACCCAGGCGGAACGGGCCGGCGGACGCCTGGACCCGCCCATGCTTGCGATCCTCGACGAGGCCGCCAACGTGTGCAAGATCAGCGACCTTCCCGACCTGTACTCCCACCTCGGCTCCCGCGGGATCATCCCGATCACCATCCTGCAGTCCTACCGCCAGGGCCAGAAAGTCTGGGGCGACGCAGGCATGGACGCCATGTGGTCCGCGAGCACCGTGAAGGTGATCGGCTCCGGCATCGACGACCCCGACTTCGCCGACAAGCTGTCGCGACTGATCGGCGACCACGACGTCGAGACGAAGTCCACCTCCATCTCCGACTCGGGGAAGTCCACCAGCATCAGCATGCGTCAGGAACGGATCCTGCCCGCCGACGCGATCCGCGCCCTCCCCAAGGGCACCGCCCTCTGCTTCGCCACCGGCATGCGCGCCGCCATGCTCGACCTGCGCCCCTGGTACCTGGAACCCGGCGCCGACGGCCTGTCCGTTGCCTCTGCCGCCGCGTCACGGGGCATCACCGAACGCGCCGTCGCCAAGGCCACTCCGAAGAAGACCGACTTCGGGAAGGCGGCATGAGCCAGCCCCGGCCCCGTCGCAAGATCCCTTCGCCGCGCGGTCAGACCCACACCCCTCACCTGTTCTGGAGCCTTTGATCGAACCCAGCACTCCCACCGTCAAGGACATCGCCCGAGCCCTGGCCAACCACATCGCAGCAGATGTCCCCGTACGGGACGTGGTCGTCGGCTTCCGTGTCCGCCCCCAGACCACCTCCCGCTACAAGGACCGCTCCACGGGTGGCCCGCTGACCGCCATCGCCCGGTCGATCCACGCCGAGCTGTACGGCCTGCCCAAGGAACCCGTCGAAGAACCGCCGACGCTCTCGGCCCTCCTCGACGCGGCCCACACCGCCAACAGCCACTGGGAACGGGCCCACGTACTGCACGAACTGGCCACCCAGCTCCCCCAGCTCGCCGAGATCCTCGATCTCACGGCCACCTGGGCCAGCCGGCGCCACGACGCCCCAGCCCACAGCGCCCAGTGGCTCGCGGACACGGCAGCCCTCACCCACCTCTCGGCGGTACGGCTCGAACAGATCAAGCACATCCACAACACCCCATACCCCCGCCACCACCAGCAAGGCGCAACCAACGACAGCCCAGCCCCGTCGCCACCGCGCTCCCCCTCCCGACCGGCGCGGCTCCGGCACCCACAACACGCTGACCCAACCGGGCAGGACCTCGCACGCGACCTCAACCGTCTCGTACAACTCGGCGTCCCGAGAATGGAGTTCACACTGCAGATCATCGATCTCGTCGAACAGACCCGCCGCCTCGGTCAGGCGGCGCCCGCCCTGAAGTCGCTGATCACGGAGGTGGAGACCGTACGGGCGGGAGAAATAGAGAAACCCGTCAGGGAACTGGCGCCGATCTCCCTCCGCCTGCACGGGCTGGCGATGCAGTACACGGAGCAGCTCGCCTTCCTGTCCACCAGCCAGTACGCCGCCATGAAGGACGGGCACCAGAACCTCGCCGAGCTCGCGGAAGCCTGCGCCCAGGTCGCCTTCGCGGCCACCATGTGCACCTTCGCCATCCACCGACGCACGGAAGTCCTGCTCTACGAGGATGGCGACGAGACCCCGAAGACGAGCCGCGACAACCTGAAGAGCGCCGCCGAGGAACTGGTGCACGCGGCGAAGACGTACAGGCGGCAGGCGCAGCGCCTCTCGTTCCGCCTGGCATCCACCCCGGCTCGCCATGAGGACCAGCAGCTCATCGCCCAGGCGCTCGTCGGCACTCACGCCGACCCGGCACCGAGGAGTTTCACGGCCGGGCCCGAAGGCCAGAGCACCTCAACCTCCGGGCCCGCATCCACGGCCATGCCTGTCCCCCACGCCCCCGCCGTGTCCGGACCGATCCGAGCCCGCTGACGAAGCCCCTTTCCCACACTCACCCGACACCGCCCCCGGACGCGGGCATCCCCGGCCCGCACCACGGCGGCACCGGCACGGGTCCGCTGGACACGGCGCACTCCCTTGCCGCCGCTTCGTGGTCCGCCTCCCGCCGATCCGCCCGGCCTTCTCCCCGCCCCCTAGCGCCGTGATCGCCTTCGGTGCCCGCACGACCCCTGGATCCCCTCTCTTGGAAAACCCTCGCTACCGCATTCTTTCTTTGGGCGCCGGAGTGCAGTCGTCCTGCCTGCGAACGCTGCGAGTTCAGGCTTTCCGATGGGTGCTCAGCGGGAACCCGAACCTTCACAGTGCCTCTGCTCTGGTGTCAGGGTCTGGGTTCGGGCCGACTGGCAGTCTCCAGCGGACCCTCCAGGAGCATTCGGGCTGCCTTGGCATAGCGGATGGCGGTGAATTCGGAGACTCCGAAGACGGCCGCGAGCCGCGCCGGGTCGCCTCCTCCGGCGAGTGCCTCCTCCAAGTGCCGGTCGATTCGCATCTTTTCGAGGGAAGCACTCAGGCCAGCGAACTGTGTATGGCACCAGTAGTCACTGACCGGGCCGATCTCGTGAGAGGTGACACGCGTGACGAACAGATGCCGGTTGGCTGTCCTCGGCCAGGAGCGGTGGCGAAAGAAGAGGTAGTTGATCAGCAGGCCGTGCGTCAGTTCGTCCAGGGGCCTTGTGTGGCCAGCGAGGGTGATCTTCCGGTTGGAGAGGTCGAGGTCGTCGAGCGTGAGCATCTTGAGTGCTGGCCGGCGGGCTGCGTGGACGACGGTAAGGGCGAGCATGAGCCGCTGGGCTGGGGTGATCGCGGCGGCAACGGCTTCGGTGTAACTCTGCCGGGGCAGGGGGATGATCGGTGGCCGCTCGAACGTTCCGCCCTTGATGCCCATGGTCGGGTCGCGGAAGATCTGCCGTCGGCGGCGCATGTAGCGGAACAGGGAGCGAAGGCCGTTGAGAAGTGTTTTGCGTTCGAGTCCGTAGACGGCGTCTACCGCGGTCTGGATGTCGTCCCGGGTGACCTCCCGGAGGTGCTGGTAGCGGCCGGACCACTGGAGCAGAAGCGGGTGGACGGCGGCCATCTTGCCCCAGGTGCTGGAACGGCTGTGTGCCCGGTGCCGCGGTCCTCCCTTGTGGAGGGACCGCAGCCAGCTACGGACGTCCTCGGCGATCTCCGGTGCCAGGTCCTGGCTGCGGGCGGCGAGCCAGGACTCGAACGAGTCGGGGCGGTCGTCAACAAGGATGCCCAGCTCGTCGAGGACCTCCGCGACACGTTCGACGTTCACCTTGCGGTCGGCTGCCAGGGGCAGGATGTCGAGGTAGCGGACGCGCTCGCCCGCCTGGTGGCCGGAGAGAACGACGACCAGACCGCGATCGGTCAGCCGACACACGTCGATTGTCCATCCACGCAGCTCAGCCAGCCGCTCGGCGACCACGCGGCCCGCGATCAGCGTGAGGTTGGCGTAGTCGGCGTGCCGACTCTTCTCGAAGCGGCAGTAGTCCCGACGCGCCTCGAACAGACGGAGCTGTTCCTCCGGGCCCGGCCCGGAGGCCGGCGCCTCCCTAGCCGCCGTCAGCCTGTCCTGCCGGTATCGCCACTTCGGGTAGGCCAGCTGCGACGTCCGCTTCAGCCCTCCCAGCTCCAGCTGATGACCCGTGCGGGCGATCAGCGGGAAGTAGGCCCGCGGGTCGATGCGGACGTCCGGGTTGGCCAGCTCCGTTCCCTCCAGCAGCCTGGCCTGCACCCAGCAGGCGCGGCAGCATCCGTCCCTCAGGAAGAACTCAGCCCCGCAGGTCAGACAGGCCCCCTGGGGAAACCGGTAGGTCCAGCCACTGCAGGCGACGCAGTAACGGTTCTTGCTGACGACCCAGGCGTGGCAGTGAGGACAACTGCGAGGCCGGGTGCTCCGGGTCTTGGGGTGGCAGTCGGCGCACTTCGACGCGCTATAGAAGGCCCCGCGCTGCACGCTGACGCCGCAGACCGTGCAGACCGCGTGGCCCACGGCGGGATGGACGCACCACCAGCACACCGTTCTGTTGCGGTGACGCGGGCTGCTGCCGCCGCACCTCGGGCACGGCTGGAACGTGAACGGGCTCATAGCGGAGGCAACGTCCGTCCATCCCGCTGACGGGGCACCGGCCGCTGCCCCGGGAACCTCTCGCCTGCCGCCCTGACCACGGCCTCCTTCTGACCGCCGGTGGCAGGCACCTTCTCAGGCTCGGGGATGAGCAAGTCCCCGATGCCACAGCCGAGAACGGCGCACAGGACGTCCAGGTCCGCCAGCTTCACGCTCGCCGGATCCCCCGACCACAGCCCGGACATCTTGCCCGCACTGATCACCAGCCCACGGTCGGCCAGCATCCGCTGCAACTCACTCGCCTTCCAGACCCCGCGGTTGGCCGCGGCCAGCCTCAGATTCCACTTCACGATCGACATCCCCTCACGTGACCAGTCCCGCCAGACGCTCAGCTGCCCGCCGCTGTCCGGCGGCCCACGACTCCTCAACGAAACCCCGGTGCACATGCACATAGCGCAACGTCGTCACCAGCCACTCATGCCCGAGCAGCTCCTGCACCGCCATGAGATCCATGCCGTGCAAGTAGAGCTGGGAGGCACAGAAATGCCGCAGCACATGCGGCGTCACCTTGCCCGCCCACTCCGGAAGATGACGCTCAGCCGCCTCGGCCAGCCCCAGACGCAGTGCGTGCTCACCCATGCGCAGGCTGCTGCCGTCGCGCCCCCTGCGTTCGGAGAGGAACAGCGGCGCACCCGGCCGGGAGTGGTCGGCATCGAACTGCCCCCACACGTCCTCGATGTACCAGCGAAGCAGCACGTCGCCGCCATTGATCAACGGCACCATGCGCTCGCGCGGACCGCTGCCCCTGGCACCCTTGCCGTGCCGGACGTGCAGCTTGCCGTACCGCCCCAGCTCCCACCTGACGTCGCTCAGGTCAAGCATGCGCGCCTCGTTGATCCGCAAGCCGACCTTCGCCATCAGCCGGGCCGCCGCGAAGTTACGCGCCGCCGGCCCGAACTTCCGGCATGTCGCCAAGTCCCCACGCCAGCCTGCGAACAGGTGCTCGACCTCATGCTCCTCAGGCGGGATCCGCAGACCCATCCGGGTCCGGCCCGAGGGGGTGTTCATCTCGTCGAGCGGACACTCCGCGATCCGGCCCGTCAGCCGGTAGAGCTCCGACTTCATCCGCAGCTCGATGAACCGGAAGTACGTCGACAAGGAGAACGCCCGGAGCTGGCGTGTCGCGACCGCGGTCCCCCGCATCACCTGCCCGAAGAACCTGTCCGCGTCAGGCGGCTCCATCTCCCACAACGGCCGACCGAACCAGGAACGGATTTGCCCCAGACACGAAACGTCTTTTTGGACCGACCCATCCGCCAGGCCCGACGCCGCGCGCGCCAGCACGTACCCGGCAAGGACATCGGTCTCAAGATCGTCAAGGTCCTCGACCGCCAGGGCGTGAGGGCTGCGGATCTCCCGAACAACCGTAAGCGACACGCCATACCTCCGCCGGTTCACCCCGAGGACTCGAACTTCAGAATCCATGAAGTTGCCTCACCCTGGTCGCAGTTCCCTCACTCTTCGCCCAATCGGGTGACAGCAGGACAAACCAGCAGGTCGCAGGCCACAGCGCAGCCGTCGGGATCCCTCGCGAGGCAGGCAACCCGCAGGGAAAGATGTCTCGCACTTTCCGCCGAAGGAATACTCCCGCGAATCGACTTCGCGATTTTTGCCGACACAGGCTGGGAACCCCAGGCCGTTTATGATCACCTCGACCGGCTGGAACATGAGGTGGCCAAACCGGCCGGTATACCCATCCTTCGAGTTTCCTCAGGGAACATCAGAGATGACGCCCTGAACCCGGAGCGCAGATTCGCCTCTATGCCGCTCTATATTCTCAACCGAGACGGCCGCCCAGGAATGACCAGGCGCCAATGTACGGGCGAATATAAAATTAAGCCGATTAAACGACAGGTGCGCGAGCTGCTGGGATTCCCTTATCCGCAGCGGGTCCCCAAGGGTCTTTTCGTCGAGCAGTGGGTTGGAATATCTACTGATGAGTTTCATCGCGCCAAGGATTCCGACGTCAAGTACATGCGCAATCGGCACCCACTGATCGGCGATCTCAACTGGTCCCGCGCCGACTGTATACGCTACCTTTCCAGCACCGGCCTGGCAGATACACCTAAATCGAGTTGCCTCGGGTGTCCGTTCCACGGAAACGCTCAGTGGCGAAGTCTGAGGGACAGCTCCCCAACGGAATGGGATGACGTTGTCGCCTTCGACGCAGCAATCCGGAAGGGAAACGCGAGGGCCAATGCGTCGGGCAATCCGCTGCTGGGTGAGGCCTTTCTCCATCGCTCCCGTATCCCGCTCGACCTGGCCCCGATCGACCATGTCACCCGCTCGGAACGTGACGCCGCCGAACTCGACCTGCTGGAAAACGGTGTGGCTAACGGGTGCTCGCCCTGGGCCTGCCGGGGCGAGGAGCCGGAGCAGGACGACTTCGGGCTTGCCTCGTGATGGACAGGCTTGTGGTGGACCTCTTCGCCGGTCCTGGGGGCTGGAGCCATGCCCTGCATGTCCTCGGCGTACGGGACATCGGTCTGGAGTGGGACGAGTGGGCGTGCAAAACCCGTGCCCGCGCTGGCCAGTTGACGATCCGTACTGATGTGGCGATGTACCCGGTGTGGCCGCTGGTCGGCCGCACCCGCGGGTTCATAGCGAGCCCGCCCTGCCAGGCGTGGTCCATGGCCGGCAAGCGGCTCGGGCTGGTCGACCAGCCTCTCGTTCACCAGGCCGTCGCCGACCTCGCCGCCGGACGGGACACCCGGGCACAGCTGCTGACCGCCTGTAAGGACCCCCGGAGCCTGCTGGCCGCAGAGCCGATGCGCTACCTCCACGCCCTGCACTCGGTCGGCGAGCCGGAGTGGATCGCCATGGAGGAGGTCCCGGACGTCCTGCCGCTATGGCGGCAGTACGCCGTGATCCTGCGAGGCTGGGGCTTCTCCGTCTGGACCGGGATCCTCAACGCCGCCGACTACGGCGTACCGCAGACACGGCGGCGGGCGATCCTGCTCGCTTCCCGCACCCGCACCGCCGAACCGCCGCCACCGACCCACGCCCAGGCCGCCGAACCGGAGAGCCTGTTCGGGCCGGGCCGCGAGCGGTGGGTGTCCATGGCCGAGGCCCTCGGCTGGGGCGCCACCGACCGGCCCACCCCGACCGTCTGCGCCGGCGGCGGACCGGGCGGCGGACCCGAACCGTTCCCCTCCGGGGCCCGCAAGACCCTCACCGACGCCCGCGACCGCGGAACCTGGAAGACGCCCGCCCCCGGGCAGCGCACCAGCCGCAGGACACGTCCCGGCCGCCTGCGCCCGCCGGACACCGATGCCCCCATCTGCACCTGCGGGAAGCACCGCTGGTCCTGGTCCCTGCGCAGCAGCAACCAGGCCAACGCCACCGTCCGCAGAGCGAACGAGCCCGCCGGGACGCTGTTCTTCGGACACCGCGCGAACGAATGCGTGTGGGTCGCCGAACCCCACTCCCTCGAAGCCGACGAGGAGAGTCCGGCGCCGGAGTCGATCCGGATCACCGCCACCGAAGCGGGCGTCCTGCAGACCTTCCCCGCCGACTATCCCTGGGCCGGCAACAAGGGGCAGGCCTTCTCCCAGATCGGCAACGCCGTCCCGCCCCTACTGGCGGCCCATCTGCTGGCCCCGCACCTCGGCAAGACCCTCACCCGCTCCGACTTCACCCTGGCCGCCTGATGCCCAACCCCGCCTCGCAGCAAGAAGATTTGGCCCTGGACGACATACCTGCGGACCCGCCCGTCCGGTTTGCCGAACAGGCCCTCCTCGGCGCGATCATCCTCGAGCCCCTCCGGATCAAGACGCTCGGCCCGCTCGGCCCCGAGCACTTCAGCGTCCCGATGCACGGCGCCCTCTTCGCGGCAATGAGCGCGCTGACCCCGCCAGCCTCGGAGGTCCACGCCCGGGAACCGGTATGGATCACCGCCCTCCTCGACCGCGCCCGGCCCCATGCCCGCGGACTGACAGCCTCCTACCTCCACACCCTGACCGACGCCTGCCCCAACCCCAGTCACGCACCCGCCTACGCGCAGATGATCGTGGCCAACAGGGCCCGCCTCACCATCCGGGCCGCCGCGGAGCGTCTCGTCCAGGCAGCCACGGACCCGACGCTGCCGAACCCGGCCGCGCACGTCCTGGACCGTGCCGACGCGGTCGCCGCCGTCCTCGACGGCCTCACGGGGCTCTTCCCCTCACACCCCGGCTCTCTCCCCCGCACCGTGCTGCCGCCCCCACCGACCCGGGACACCGCACCCGGAACCGATACCGCCGGGGAGGAACAGCTACTGCTGTCGACGGCGGCCGCGCGCCCCGTCTACCTGCCCGAGATGAGGTGGCTGCGGCCCGAGGACTTCGCCGTCCCCCTTCACGGGGTCCTGTACCGGTGCATGACCTCCCTCGCCCACCGGGGCGATCCGATCGACGCGGTAACGGTGCTCTGGGAAGCCCAGCACCATGGCCTCCTCGCCTCCGGGACGACCGCCACGGAGGTGCTGGACATGCTCGCCGCCCCGGCCGGATCGCCGGAGCATTGGGGCGAGCAGATCCTGCAGCGCTCCCTCCTCCACCACGCCCACACCACCGGCCTGCACATCCACGCCTACACCGACGACCCCGCAAACACCCTGCACCAGCTGATCACCGGCAGCCGCCGCGCACTCGCCGACCTCGGCGCCGTCCGAGCCCGATGGCAGCACGCCACCCGCCCGCCGTCCGTCAGCCCCCCACGCACCAAGCCCGCCCCAGCAGCACGCGCCGGTCCGCCCGCCCCACGCCCTACCAGCGTCGCCGGCTCATCGCGGGCCTCGCGGTAACTCCTTCTCCGCCCTCCGAGCGGGTCCGGCCAGCCACACGGCTGACCGGACCCGAGAACCGAGCCCCATGCCCCAGACCAGTCCCGCAGCTCCTCATGTCCGCCTCGCTCTTCATCCCGACCACAGCAGCGCTGTCGTCGCAATCCTCAACGACCACGGCGTAGGCCGCGACCTGTCGCACGAGTTGCTCGCCCTGTACCACTTCCACTGGGTCGATGACCGAACAGCGGTGCTGGCACGCATCGACCATGACGAGCCCTACTACGCCAACCAGGCTGCCCTCGCGCTCCTGGAGAAGGGCGCCAGGGTAGAGATCGACTCCGCCCTCCAGACGGAGATCGACACGGAGTGGACGTACGGCAACTACCCCATGCCCTATCTGGATCGGAACGGGATCCGGGAGGTCAGTGCCGAAGCCCAGCGGATCCACGACGACATCGCCTCCGGCCGTCTCACCATCCACCTCCATGCCCACGACGGATGGACGACCGTCGCTGTCGGCACCTACCAAGGCGGCAGGAGCGTCTACTTGCACGGCGAGGACTATCTCCGCCAGGAGGTCACGGACTACGAATCCGAGGCCGAGGCAGTGGCGGACTTCCAGCGCCAGCACTCTGTCGCCGTCCGCCCCGGGCCGGCCCCCGTTACCGACATCGAGCGCGCTGCCGTCGCTGCCATCACCACGCCGCCCTCCGATGGGCCGACCCCGACCCCGGCTTCGGCCCCGGACCCGGACGCGGCCCCGGCCCCGAGCCTCGCGCCCAGCGAGCCGTCGCCGGAAGCAGTGCCCGTATACGCCGCTGACCCTGGCGACCACGAAGACCTCCTTGATCGATTCTTCGCCTCGCAGGACGAATGGGAGAAGGTGCGCACGTGGTCCGACGGCACCACCATCGCCAACCACGAATCGCTGGCCCTGCGAGTGCAGTTCTTCCACGAGGCCTATCCCGGTGCGCCTGACGCCTGGACGATCGCTTCGTACGAGTCCCCGGTCGGCGAACGCCTCTGGCAGGCCACGGCCACCCGTAGCACCCCCGTCGATATCGTGCGCGCCTTGCTCGACAGCCTCGCCGCTGGCAACGGCTGGGGTCCGGGACCAGCCACGGCTGTCACCGACAAGACGCTCGCCGAGGCCACCCGCTACCTCGCCGAGACAGGCTGGCCTCTGACCGTCAGTGCCCGACTGGTGGAGTGGACCGCACCCAGCGAGGAACCCGCTGGCGTCCGCTTCGACACCTTCGCCGCCTCACGGCCAAGCACCCCACTCGACGCATGGACCGTCTGGGGTGGAAACACGCCCGACCAGCCAACTTGGTCCATACGGCTCTCGACGCACACACCCGCAGCCCTACTCCAGGACATCACCTTCGAACTCGCCCACGGCAAAGGACACCGGCAGCCTCACACCGGCACCACCCGCCCCAAGGCCCACCTGCCCGAACCTGGCACTGTATCCCACCCCCACAGTCCCCCGGCGAGTACCTGGAGCCGCCGTCGGTCGTGAAGGAAGAGGGAACTGGGGCCGCGCCGCGTCCTGCTGGGTGCTGGCGAAGGGCCAGCGGCCGCAGGCCCGGCCGGGGCGCCGTCCACGCCGTTGACTGCGCAGAGGCCCCGGCGGGGACACCGGTGCTCAGCCTGGAACAGGCCCTGGACGCGGCACTACATCCGGGCACCCGGCTGTGCTCTCTCTGCGGGGCCGCAGCCGAAGTCGGCCCGGTCCTCAAGGGCTTCGACCCCGGATGCGGCACCGAGAACTAGCTTTGGGAACTACGGGGCGCGGTGGATCAAACCGACCGCGAACCACTGGACCAAGGTGGAGGCCAGGTGGACCGCCATCTCCGCTTCCTGCTGCGTTTCGAGCCGGGTGCCGTTCTGCGAGCCGTGCCGGGAGGTTTGGCCTTGCCACAGGCGACGCATCATGTCCGCTATCAGCAAGATATCGTCGCCAGCGCCCGCAGCCGCAATTGCCGTGGTGAACCGCTGAGGCCCGTTGCGGATCTCCCCAAGCATGCTGCCGAGCGTCGCCTTCGTGTTGTTCGGCTCGATCAGGGCCTGGGCCGCAGACTCCACTGCTTTGATCGCTTCGCTGTATGCCTTGGAGGGGTCCGGGTTGCGCCCGTACGTACATTGCCAGGCCGTTGCCAGATGATCAGCAGCGGACCCGCAGCTCGGTGTCCGGGACGCGGCAAGCGAGTGGGACAGGGATTGCTGCGTCGTGGGGCCGACTCGAAGCTCCAGCCGGTCCGCGCATCGTTCACACGGTAAGCGGAGCCTCCAAGCGTCAACATGTCCTGCAGAACGTCGATGGCTCTGTTCCGATCGGCAGTACCGGGCACGTAGCGGCTTGTGTCGAACCTGTAAGCCCGCGGGCTACCGGCTTCCGGCTTGGGCGGTGCGCTAAAGCGCAGCATCGTGTTGATGACGTCGAGCAGCTGCTCGCCGGTGGTGCTGCCTGCCAGGAACTTGGCAGGCGAGTACTCATACCTACCTGTATCCACACGCAGCCGCAGGTGCAGGGCAACTCTCTGAGCGTTCTCCTCGTCCTCTTGCAGAATCGCCATAACCCACTGCCGCAAGGGGATCTCTAGGTGTGCGGGGACGCCCTCATCGAGGGCGTCATCCACCGATCGGCGCGGCTCTGCCACCAGCGGCTGTTGCTTCTTGCGGCCACTTCTGAACATGCACGAACCGTAGCGCTACCCCCTGACACATGCCGAGAGTTTCCCAGACTGGCGGTGTAGTGGTCGGCGCCCGGCGGGGCGGACTGCGCGGTCTTTTGGCTCGCGCCGGAGAGGCTGCTGGGGGCTGGACGGGTGGACTTCGGCGACACCGGTGATGTGTGCGCCTCTGCGAAAACGATCACTCTGTGGCGTGGCCCGCAACGATGCCCCTGAACCGCTCCTGATGGAGGGAGCGCCGAGGGATGAGGTTGTGAAGAGATTGCGTTCTATCAGGCTGTCCAAGCCGGTACTGGGATGTGCTGTTCTTGCTGTCGTGGCGGCGGGGGTGACGGGGGGGCGTCGCGCTCGCGGATGACGCGCCGGTCAAGGCGTTCGCTCCGTACGCGTCGGCGTCCGCGCTGGTGGAGGCGGACGGCAGCCGCCCGATCTCCAAGGGAATCAAGTCGCTCACCAAGCCCAGCACGGGCGAGTACTGCGTGACGTTCGACGATGCCGCGAACATCAAGGTCGCGCGGAGCACGCCGGTCGCCACCCTGTACGGGCATGAGGGCACCAGCCCCTGGGGGTGGACCGTCTACGTCAACACCCAGCCCAGCATCGCGTGCGGCGGAGCGGCGAACACCCTCACCGTGTTCACCGGCAGCAACAGCGGCCCGGCCGACTACCCGCTCCTGGTTCCCTGACCACCCCCGCACCAGCCCTGCCGGAGACGAGACCGCCGATACAGGTCAGCTCCGGTGGGAACGCCGTCCTGCCTGATGATCTAGCCGGCCGGCCGGCGAGAATCGCGGCGGCAGACGGCCGAGAAGGAAACAACCATGCGAACCCCCATGCCCCAGACCGGCCGTGTCCTCGCGCTCGTCCTCGCCGCCGTGACATCAGTCCCGTTTCTGGCCGGTACCGCCTCAGCGGTGGACTTGTACGCGCCATACGCCCGGGCCGCCGCGAAGGTGTCCGCGGTCGGCACCCTGCTGGCTGAAAAGAACGTCTCCTCGTCGAGGCGGAGCACCGCTCAGGCCAACAACACAGGAGTTTTCTGCGTCAAGGTGTCGGATCCGGACATCGACCTCAAAGACGCGGCACTCGTGGCCACGGTCAACAACAACCGCGCGATGATCACCGCGATCGGCAACCCGCACAGCTGGTGCGGGAACGACGCGACCACCATCACGGTCGTGCTCACCGACAGCGCCGGCTCCGCCGTGGACGCACCGTTCACCGTCGCCGTGCTGTAGGAACGGCGCAGGCCGCGTAGGCGGGTGGGACACCAGGGCAAGGCCCGGGCAGAGTCGCTTCAGCCCGCGCCGATCTGGCGTGCACGGTCAACCCCGGTGCCCACCCGTTGTGCAGTCACCAGCCCCGCGCTTCGCGGCGGGGCTGGCAGCGTCGTGCTACGGGCAGAGGCATCTGCGGTGTTCCGCAAAGGCGTCCGCGCACGGGCCGGGTTCGGGGCTTGTTTTCGGCGGGATGAACGCGAGCCACTTGGGCGGCGAGATCGGGAGCCGTTTGTGAACTCGTGAATGCTCTCTCCTCGATGAGATCGACGCGCGGCGGCCCATGTCGCTGGTCCACGTTTGAGTGACGGCGCGCCAGCCGGGTTTCGCGGGGCTGGGGTGGGGACTATGTGGTGGACGCCGACGACGGGTCGGCCATGCCGGACGAGGAGTACGAGAGTGGCGCTCGAGAGGCTGGAGATGGATTTTCCTGAGGGAGAGCCGCCTTCGTATCTGGATATCACGGACATTACGGTGGGGAACGGGGCCGAGGCGGCCAAGGGCTCGACGGTGTCCGTGCACTACGTCGGCGTGGCCCACTCCACAGGCGAGGAGTTCGACGCCAGCTGGAACCGCGGCGTACCGTTCGACTTCCCCCTCGGGGCGGGAAGGGTCATCAAGGGCTGGGACATGGGCGTAGCGGGCATGAAGGTCGGCGGCCGTCGGAAGCTGGTGATTCCCCCGCACCTTGCGTACGGCGATCGCTCGCCATCGCCCGCCATCAAACCCGGTGAGACGCTCCACTTCGTCGTCGACCTGCTCGCTGTCGACGACTGAGCCGTCGGCCGGAAGAGATCCAAGTGGACTAGCTGGCCCACGGCCACGCCATGGGCCAGCGCAGTCTCCGGTGCACCAGTGCCCCTCGCCCGAGGTGGCTCTCGAATCCGTTGCCGGACTGGCTCCCGAATCACCCGCTCAATACAGGGGGCTGGCTGTGTGTCAGGCAGGGCGGAGGGTGGGGTAGGGGGTGAGGGTGAGGTAGTGGCCTGCGGCTGCGTGGTCGGGGGTGGTTGGCAGGGGGAGCATGTGGCTGGTTCCGTGGCCGCTGAGTCCCGGGCCGGTCAGGCCGGCTACGGGGTTGCGGAGCTTGGCGTAGAGATGTGCGAGGGAGAGGGAACGGGCGTCGTGGAGGTCTTCGGCGCCGGTGATGATGTTGAGGAACGATTCGTGCAGCCGCAGGGGGCGTTGGTCGCGGTGGCTGAGTTGCTGGGCTTGCCGGAAGTAGGCGTCGCGGCCGTCGTGGATGCGGTAGAACGCGCCGACGAGGATCAGCAGGCGTTCGTAGGCGTTGCGGTAGGCGGTCTGGTAGAAGGCCTGTGCGGCGTCCGCTTCGACTTCGCTGTGCAGGACGGCGGTGATCGCGGCAGCGGAGAGCAGCCCGCTGTACATGGCCAGGTGCACGCCGGTGGACAGCAGGGGGTCCAGGAAGCAGGCGGCGTCGCCGGCGAGGTACCAGCCCGGCCCGCAGAATGCTTCAGCGGTGTAGGAGTAGTCGCTCTCGGTCTTCAGCGCGGAAGCCTGGCGGGCCCCGTGGAGGATCCGCCCCAGCAGGGGGCACCGGCCGAGTGCTTCCTCGTAGACGGCGTCGATGGAACCGAGGGTGTCGCGGTCCTGCTGGAAGGAGCGTTTGTCGGTGACCAGGCCGACGCTGAGGGTCCCGTCGTGGAGCGGGATGGCCCACAGCCAGCCGTGGTCGGGCAGCGAGAACACGCCGATCGAGCCTTCCGGGGCCTGCGGCAGCGCGGTGGCGTCTCGCCAGTAGCCCCACACGGCGACGTTCCTAAAGACGTCGTGGACCCGCCGCGTCCCCAGCTGTCGGGCGCCCAGTACTCCGGCCCGGCCCGTGGCGTCGACCAGGTGCGTGAAGCCGATGCTCCCGCCGCTCCCGTCCTCGTCCAGCCACGCCGCGGACACCGCCCGCCCCCCTTCCAGGTCGATGCGGCGTACGCGGGTTGCCTCCCGTACGTCCGCCCCGAGGTGGCGGGCGTGGTCGAGGAGCAGCTGGTCGAATTCGGAGCGGATGACCTGGAAGCTGTACGGAGCCTCCCTGTCGGGGCCGTCGAAGCCGAGCGCCCACTCCTGGCCGCCCCACCCGTAGAAGGCCCCCCTCTTGCGGACGAATCCGTGACGCTCGACCGTCTCGCGGACGCCCAGGATGTCCAGCACCGGCAGCAGCGAGGGCAGCAACGACTCCCCGATGTGATACCGCGGGAAGCGTTCGCGTTCCAGCAGCACCACGTCGAACCCTTGCCGCGCCAGCAGCCCCGCGGCCGTCGCCCCCGCCGGTCCGCCGCCGGCGACCACCACCTGCCTGTCCTCACGCACGCACATGCCCCGTCCACTTGAGGTAACTGCCGATTTCGCCTTCTGCCCCGCGCCCGCTGCCCGTGCCAGCATGACCACCATGACGAGTACAGGGCACACGCCGGCCGTCACACAATCACCAGCCCTCGGCCATGGCCGAACCCCACCCCCTGCCGCACGGCTCACCCCCTTCGCCCCGCTCACTGTCGGCGCCGAAGAAGAATTCCTCCTCGTCGACCCCCTCACCCGCGAGCTGCGCCCCGACGCCGAGAAAGTCGTGGCCGAAGCCGCCCGCGACCTCGGTGACCGCGTCGGCCCCGAGCTCACCCGCTACCAGGTCGAGACACGCGCCGACCCCCACACCCGCCTCGCCGACTTCGCCGACCAGATCCGCACCACCCGCCGCTCACTCGCCCACGCCGCCGCCCGCCAGAACCTGCGCATCATCTCCACCGGTACCCCCGTCCTCTCCCCGTCCGGCCCCCCACCCCTGACCGACGGCCCCCGCTACGCCGCCAGCGCCGCCATGTTCCGGGCCCTGGACGACGAGCAGATCGCCTGCGCCTGCCACATCCACATCGGGGTACCCGACCTCGCCACGGCCCTGAAGATCAGCAATCACCTGCGGCCCTGGATCCACGTTCTGATCGCCCTGTCGGCCAACTCGCCGTACTGGCAGGGCCGCGACACCGGCTATGCCAGCTGGCGCACCACCACCTGGGGACGCTGGCCCGTCGCCGGCCCCCCGCCGTACTTCGAATCCCCCTCACACTTCGAGGACCTCATCGCGAACCTCCTCGCCAGCGGCACGATCATGGACTCCGGCGGCCTGTACTGGGACATCCGCCCCTCCCACCACCAGCCCACCCTCGAGTTCCGTGCAGCTGACGCCGCCGCCACTCCCGAGGACACCGCGTTGCTCGCCGGTATCGTCAGAGCGCTGACCGCGACCGCCATGACTGCCATCGACGCGGGCGAACCGGCCCCGCAACCCGCCCCGGAACTCTTGCGGGCCGCCGGCTGGCGAGCAGCCCGCGACGGCATCACCGGCCACAGCCTTGACCCCCTCACCGGCCACCTGACGCCGGCCACCACGCACATCGACCGACTCCTGGCCCACCTGCAACCCGCACTCCACCACCACGGCGACACCCACCTCGTCCACACGCTCTGGTCCCGGCTACGTGCCCAGGGCAGCCGCGCGGACGCCCAACGCGCGGCCCACCGCCACCGCGCCCGCCTCACCGACGTCGTCGACCACCTGATCACCACCACAGCCCCGCAGCCCGACCAGCCGCGGACCTGCGTTGAACAGCCGAGCGGCCCTCACCGAAGGAACCGGTGGGGCCAACGGTAAGCCCGGATAGCAATGTCCCCGGCCCGCGGCCGGAGCGGCATGGTCCAGGGCAGCGGCGCTGCCGTCCAGGGCATGCCGTCACCGTGCCGCATCCAGGCCGTTCAGAGCCCCTGGCGGCCTTTCGGGACGGGCGACGTCCGCGAGCACCGGGCCGGGCCAGCCTGATGGGCGCGGTGCCATATCCGCGACTGCGGCTCGCCGCAGAGGGGCATCCGGACCCGGCAGGGTGACATCCGGTCCGCCCCGAGCGGTTCTGCGGGCGTGCCCGATGCCTACCAGCTATGTCTGAAGCACCCGGCATCCCCCGCATCAAGGAATTCGTGATGAGCCAAGATCTGCTGCGCCGCAAGTACGAGCACCGGTTCGACCTGCTGGACAGTGACCGCGACGGATACATCGAAGAAGAGGACTTCACCGAGCTCGGCAGCCGCGTCATCCGCGGCCTGGGGGAGCCCGTAACCTCGCCCAAAAGCCATGCCGTACGCGAGTCCAAGGCGCACTACTGGCGGTCTGTCACCGAACTGGCGCGTGTCGACGGCGCGGGGCGGATCTCCAAGCAGGCTTTCGTGGCGGGCCTGGCCGAATCAGCCAGCCCCCAGCAAGTCACCGCCATGGTCCGCCCGGCCATCGAGGCCGACCTCGCCATCGCCGACCGCGACAACGACGGCATGGTGGACGTCGAGGAGTTCAAGTCCCTCTACCAGGCACTTGGTGTCCCCTCCACCGAAGCCGAAGAAATCTTCCGGGAACTCGACCGCAACGCCGACGGCGAACTGACGCTCGAGGAATGGCTTGCCGCCGCGATCGAATTCTTCACCTCGACCGACCACAACGCCCCCGGCAACCGGATCCTCGGCAAGGCGTAACCGCCGAACCCACACCATGCCCCGGCGGGGAGTACCGAGCCCGCGCTCGGGGCGGCACGCCGTCGCGCCGGGCCCGTGCCGTCACCGGCTGCCGGGCCCAGTTCGGGGAAGCGTCCCTCGCCTGCCTGTGGCACGGCCGCGACCCTGCCGTGGAGCCGACGGCCTTGCGTAAGGGCGCGCCCCTCCGCGTTCGCGGAGCCATCCGCCCCTCCAGGCCAGGGATCGGGCGATGGAGCGCATCGGGTGGGGCGTGGGGCTCTTGCCCAGCCTGTCGCCCGGCAGGGGCCGAGGGGACCGGCTAACCCCGTCAGGCACCTTCAGGGGTGCAGGGGACAGGCTTCTGCTGCCCCCCACCGCGGCGAGCAACTCGCCGCGCTGGGATCGCTCTCCCTATACGAGCACGAACTGCATATCGGAACGGAGCAACTGCCCCTCGCGGGAATCGCCGCGCATTGTGAGCCTGCCCGTTCGGGCAAGAAGGCATACCTATATGTCACTCACCCTGACGGCCAATCCGAGCTCCACCCGGTGGATACCGACGACCCCGAGGAGGCTGTCCGACAGTTCAGCGTCCGCCTTCAAAATGCCATCGTCGCTGGCAGCAAACTTCGCAAGCAACGCTCCCGCGCGATCGAGAAGGCAGAAGAAGCTCTGGAGAGAGTACGCGCAGACACGGCCGCGGTGGATTCTGCCCGCCAGGAGGTGGACACCATAGCCACCAAACACCGCGAAGACACCCGCGTGGAGACAGCCCAAGCTGACCTGGAAGCCGCCCGCGACCGGTGGGAAGAGACGACGGGACGCCGCCCCCGCTGATTCCCCAGCCTGGCTATGCCACCGCGTAGCTCTGGCGGAAGTACTCGACCGCGCGCTCCAGATCGCGTTCGGACTGAAGCGTGAGTTCCAGGTCGCCGGTGCCGTGGTGGCCGAGCCCCGTCACATCGCGGGCGAAGCCGGGCACGAGGTCGACCGTCGCCGGGTCAGCCTTCAGGTAGACCACCAGCTTGGCCTTCTTCGGCGAGACCAGGCACGCATAGTTCTGCATGCGCCGGTAGGCGGTGTAGGTCTGGTTCGAGACCTTCGTGAGGTCCTCGCCGAGTCCGAGCAGCACCTCGTCGACCGCTGCGGCCAGCTCCGCCATGGCCCCGGCCTCCGTCCCGGTCCGCTGCGCCTTCGCCGTACCCCGACTCCGGCTCCCGGCCTTCGGCGCCGCAGCACGGCCGGCGAAGGAGGCCACCGTCTCAAGGCCGACGTGCTCGCTGCCGAAGTACCGGTAGCGGACCAGGTCGATGGCGTGCCGGTGCTCGCGGACGGCGTGGATGTCGTAGCGGGTGAAATCGCCAGCCACGCAGATCAGCCTCGGTGCGCTCCACAGCACCTGGGCCGCGACGTGAGCCCCGAGCCGGTCACGGACCAGGTGCCGGAACGTATCCCGGTGGTCGAGCAGCCAAGCCATGTAGAAGAGGCCCTGGTTGATCACGCCCGCGTCAGTGCCCCGCTTGTACTCGACGATCACCGGGCCACCGTTCTCGTCGATGCCCAGCGAGTCGACCCGGCCGCCGTGGACCGGTCCGGTGCTGTACTCGCTCGCCAGGAACCGGACTCCGAGCATGGTCTGCATGTGCGCCTCGATGAGGTCCTGCACATCGGCCTCGACCTCAGCCAGACGCGGCGCGACCTCAGTCACGCCGCTCTTCGTGTTGAACAACTTCAGGCCCGACACCTCCCCCTCCGCATTGACCTACCGGCAACGCGCAGTCAGCCAGATCTATTTCCGGCAGGCGGGATGTCCCGGAGCCCACTCCCGATCATCACCGTAAGCGGCCAACCCGAAGGCTGTGCCCGGGGCCGAGTCGGACTTCACCGAGTGCAGCAGGCACAAAAGAGCCGGCTTCCGCACCAGGGTCTCACCCTGGTGCGGAAGCCGGCTCTGTCAGGTTGGCGCCCTATCAGAAGGACCTCGCGATCCCCCGTTGGGTGCAGCTGCTGGCTGACGTGTACCGCTCGCCCGCAGCCCTCCGACTCCACCTCACGCTCAGTACGCTTCCGGCCCTTGTATCGTCCAGCCTCTGTCGATCGCCTGGGCCAAGCCCGAGCCGACCTGCTGGGGAGTGGCTGGGGAGTTCCGAGGCCAGCCGGGGAGTTCCTGGGGAGTTCCAGCCACGTAAGGCGGAAAGACCCTGAAAGACCCAGAAAGAAGCCGCACCGCAGGTCAGCGGCACACGAGAAGGCGAAAGCCCAGCTCAGAGCCCTAGACTCGGGGACTTCATGACGTAGGTACCGAGGTCGTCGGCCTCGACGATTCCCGGGAGCGAGCCGCCCTCACGCAAGGGCGTGACGTAACGGGTCGCGATCACTTCGGACAGCATCCGCCCAGGTTACGGGGGTCAGCCCGCGGGAGCCCACTGCGTGAGGAGCGCTTCGGCCGTGGTGATGGTCGCGACCAGTGCGAGGGAGTTGCGGATCACCTCGGCGGTGCAGGAGGAGGGCACCCCCGCGATGGCGTCGGCGGGGACCACGACCTGGTAGCCGAGGTTCACCGCGTCGAAGACGGTGTTCGGGATGGCGATGTTGGAGGAGACCCCGGTGACGACCAGGGTCCGGACGCCGAGGTTGCGCAGCAGGGCGTCCAGGTCGGTTCCGGACATCGGCGAGAGCCCGTGCAGCCGGCGGACCACCAGGTCCTGTTCTGCCACGGCGAGCGGCGCGGCGAGCCGCACGGCCTCGGTGCCGGCGATCTGGCGCACGGGCAGCTTCCCGGCGGCACGGAACAGCCGCGCGTTGGTGTTGGCCCCGCGCCCGTCCGGCCGCCGCTCGGCGACGGCGTGCAGCACCTGTACGCCGGCCCCGCGCGCGGCGTCGGCCAGCGCGGCCACCCGCTCCAGCATCCCCGATTCCCGGGCCTCCTTCGCGAGCTCGGGCAGTGCGCTCTCCTCGCCGACGACGCCGTTCTGGCACTCGACGGTGAGCAGCGCGGTGGTGGCGGGATCGAGATCCGGCATGGCTCCCCCTGGCGTATCGGCCGACGAGCCCGCATGATTCCTGACACACAGTCAGATGTGAAGGGGTGCGGGACGGATGGACGAGACAGGCCCGGGAAGGACACAGCGGCGGGGCCGCCGGATCATGATGACCGACGAGGAGGTGGACGCCTTCCTCCGCGAGCAGCGCACCTGCCGCGTGGCCACGGTCTCCTCGGACGGCCGCCCGCACGTGGGCGCCCTGTGGTTCGCCTGGGACGGCACCTCCCTGTGGCTGTACTCGATCACCCGCAGCCGGCGCTGGTCCGACCTGCGCAAGGACCCGCGGATCTCGGTGGTCGTGGACTCCGGGGAGGCGTACGACGAACTGCGCGGCGTGGAACTGTCCGGCAGCGCCGTCTTCGTGGGCGAGGCCCCGCGCACCGGTGAGCCCTGCCCGGAGCTGGCGGAGGCCGAGCGGATCTTCCCGGTCAAGAACTTCGGCATCGAGGAGATGCCGCACGACGGGCGCCACGCCTGGATCCGCCTGACCCCGGAGTCGGTCGTCTCCTGGGACTTCCGCAAGCTCTAGGGGGTGTCCGCGGCGGCCCGCTTCAGCGCGTCGACGGCCGCCCGGATGGACGGGCGGCGGTCGGCGTCCGCGCGCCAGACGGCGTACACGTGCCGGCGCACGGAGTCGCAGACCGGCAGCAGCCGCACCCCGGCCGGTATCGGGCCGCGGCCCAGCTTCGGCGCCACGCACACCCCGAGCCCGGCCTCCACGAAGGCCAGCTGGGTGTGGTGCTCCTCCGCGATGTGGGCGATGCGCGGCTCGATTCCCGTACCGCGGAGGGTGAAGACCAGCCACTCGTGGCAGAACTGCCCCTCGTTCCAGGAGATCCAGTCGTCGGCGGCGAACTCGGCGAGGGAGACCTCCGTCCGGCCGGCCAGCCGGTGACCGGACGGCACGGCGATGTCGACGGAGTCGTCGAGCAGGTGCGCCCGGGTCAGCTCGGCGGGCACCGGCATCCGCTTGTTGTGCCAGTCGATGGCGAGCGCCATGTCGAGATCGCCGCGCACGACGGCCGCCATGCTCTCCTCGGGCTCCTGCTCGCGGACCAGGGCCCGCAGGTCGGGCTGGCCGTCGCGCAGGTCACACAGGGCCCGGGGCAGCAGGCCTCGCATGGCGGTCGGGAAGGCGCCGATGCGCAGCTCGCCGACCGCGCAGCCCCGCTGGGCCTCCACGTCGGCCTGGGCGCGCTCCACCTGGGAGATGATCCGGGCCGCGTGGTCGGCGAGCAGCCGCCCGGCGTCGGTGAGCCGGACCCCGCGCCCGTTCCTGGCCAGCAGGGGCTGGCCGACCTCGCGCTCGAGTTTGGCCATCTGCTGGGAGACGGCGGAGGTGGTGACGTGGAGTCCGTCGGCCGCGCCGCTGACCGAGCCGTGGCGGGCGAGGGCGTCGAGGGTGCGCAGGCGCTCCAGGTTCAACATGTAAGCAATGCTACGCCGTCAGACCGAGAAACTCTCGCTTGTTCTACGAAGTTGATACGCGCACAGTAGGCGGCATGAGCGCACCGACCGTCTCCCGCCCCACCCTCTCCACGACCTCACCGCCCGCCGCCGCGGGCACCCCCGGCATCCCCGGCACCCGGCGGGGCGTCCTCCTGGACTGGCGCGTCCGCTTCGCGATCCTGTCGGTCGTCTGGGGCTTCAGCTTCCTGCTGATCAAGGTGGGCACGGAGGCGTACGCACCCTTCCAGGTGGCCCTGGGCCGGGTCCTGTTCGGTGCGCTCGCCCTCGTCACCGTGCTGCTCGTCCGCCGCGAGCCGCTGCCGCGGGGGCTGCGGACCTGGGGTCACCTCGGCGTGGCGGCGATGCTGCTCAACACGGTTCCGTTCTCGTTGTTCGCCTACGCCGAACTGAGCATCCCGTCCGGTCTGGCCGGGATCTGCAACGCCACGTCGCCGCTGTGGGGCATGGCCCTGTCCCTGGTCGCGCTGTCCGAGGACCGCCCGACGCGCCGCC
This sequence comes from Streptomyces sp. IBSNAI002, assembly GCF_052244475.1. NCBI lineage: Bacteria > Bacillati > Actinomycetota > Actinomycetes > Kitasatosporales > Streptomycetaceae > Streptomyces > Streptomyces sp. IBSNAI002. The sequence goes on from NZ_JBQPXG010000002.1 coordinate 1,632,556, forward strand.
GCGTGGCGGGGCTGGGCCTGGGCTTCCTCGGCGTCCTGACCGTCCTCGGCGCCTGGCAGGGCTTCTCCGGGGTCGACGCGAAGGGCACCGCGTTCGCCCTGCTGGCCTCGCTCAGCTACCCCGTCGGCTGGATCTACGTCCGTCGCACGCTGGCCGGGACCCCCGGCTCCCCGGTGGCCCTGACCGGCGGCCAGCTGATCGTCTCCACGCTCCAGCTCGCCCTGGTCAGCACCCTGTTCACGGCCGCCCCGACCTCGTTCCCGCTGTGGCCGACCCTGTCGGTGGTCGCCCTGGGCGCGCTCGGCACGGGCATGGCGCTCCAGATGCAGTACGGCCTGGTCGCGGAGATCGGCCCGACCACGGCCCAGATGGTCACCTACTTCATCCCGGTCATCGCCACCGCCGCGGGAGTCGTGGTCCTCGGCGAACAGCTCCACTGGAACACGCCGGTGGGCGCCGCGATCGTCCTGGCGGGCGCCGCCCTCACCCAGACCCGCCCCGGTCCCCGCAAGCCCGCCTGAGCCCCGCCGGGCCCTCCGGGCCCGGGGCCGGCGGCCCGCGGTCAGACGTAGCGGACCCCCACCACCCCCGGGCGGACCGCGGCCGCCACGGCGTCCGCCAGCCCCGGCACGTCCGCGACGGCCACCTGTGACACCGTCAGCCGCACGCCCGGTTCCGACTCGACGCGGAACCGGGCTCCGGCCGTCACCGCCCAGCCCGCGGCCAGCAGCCGCGTCACCACACCCGTCTCGTCGGCCACCGGCACCCACACGTTCATCCCGGTCCGCCCGTGCGCCCGTACGCCCCGCTCGCCGAGCGCGGCGACCAGCGCGTCGCGCCGCTCCCCGTACGAGCGGGCGACCGCGGTCCGGTCCACCGCGCCCGAGGTCCACAGCTCCACCACCGCGTACTGCAGCAGCCGGCTCACCCAGCCGGGACCCAGCCGCTGCCTCCCGCGCACCCGGTCCAGCGTCACCGCGTCACCCGTCAGCACCGCCAGCCGCAGATCCGGCCCGTACGCCTTCGCCGTCGACCGCACCAGCACCCAGTGCCGGGTGACCCCGCCCAGCGGATGCAGGGGCAGGTCCACGATCGCGTGCCCGTGGTCGTCGTCGATCACCAGCACCCCGGGGTGGGCCGCCAGCAGGGCCCGCAGCTCCCCGGCCCGCTCCGCGCTGACCGCGGCCCCGGTGGGGTTCTGCGCGCGGGAGGTCACGACCAGCGCCCGCGCCCCGGCCTCCAGCGCCCGCGCGACCGCGTGGACCTGCGGCCCCTCGTCGTCCACGGCCACCGGCAGCACCCGCAGCCCGAGCGCCGGGACCAGGTCCAGCACGCTCCCCCAGCCCGGGTCCTCCACCGCGACCGCGTCCCCGGGGCGCAGGTGCGCGGCCAGCACCCGTTCGATCCCGTCCAGGGCGCCCGAGGTCAGCGCGACGGGCCCGGCCGGCACCCCGTCCGCGTCGAGGTCCGCCCGGGCCAGCCGCGCCAGTTCCGGGTCGACCGGGTCCTGGCCGTACAGCGTCGGGGCCTGTGCGTACCGCCGCGCGGCGGCCGCCAGCGGCCCGTCCAGCGAGGGCAGCAGGTCCACGTCCGGATTGCCGGCCGTGATGTCCCGTACGCCCGCCGGCACCGCCATCCGCAGGGCGTCGCGGGGCGCGCTGGACGGACGGGCGCGCACCCGGCTGCCCCGCCGCCCGTCGGTCTCGATGACCCCGCGCTCGCGCAGCGTCCGGTACGCGGCCGCCACGGTGTTGGGGTTCACCCCCAGCTCGGCCGCCAGCTCCCGCATCGGCGGCAGCAGCGCCCCCGGCGGGAGCGCGCCCGATCCCACGCCCGCTTCGACACTGGCCGCGATATCCGATGCGCGGCGCCCAACGATCCGATAGTCTCCTAGCACAAACCCCATTATGCACTAGTACAACGGAGTTCGCATCATGACCGCCACGCCCGCCACGGAAGCACCCGCGCCGTCCGAGCCGACCACTGCGTCCGACGCGTACGAGCCCACCGACCGCACGCTGCCCACCCGCTCCCGCGACCGGGCGCGCTACGACCGCGAGACGGTCCACTCGATACTCGACCAGGCCTACATCTGCCACCTCGGCTTCGTCCGCGACGGCGCCCCGGTGGTGCTGCCGACCCTCTTCGGCAGGGTCGGCGAGGCGCTCTACATCCACGGCTCCACGGGTTCGCGCCCGCTGCTCGCGGCCGGCAAGGCCGACCCGGGACTGCCGGTCTGCGTGACCGTGACGCACGTCGACGGCCTGGTGCTGGCCCGCTCGGCCTTCCACCACTCGCTCAACTACCGCTCGGTGGTCGTACACGGCACGGCCTACCAGGTCACGGACGAGGAGGAGTGCCGGATGGCCCTGGACGCCCTCGTCGACCACGTGGTCCCGGGCCGCTCCGCCGACTCCCGGCCGGCCAACGCCAAGGAGCTCGCCGCCACCGCGGTGATCCGCCTGGACCTGACCGAGGTCTCCGCGAAGATCCGTACCGGCGGGCCGAACGACGACCCCCAGGACATGGGGCTGCCCTACTGGGCGGGCGTGGTCCCGGTCGCTCCCGCGTACGGGACACCGGTCCCGGCAGCCGACCTGACCCCCGGGACCGCCACCCCGGACTACCTCGCGGCGCTCTGACCCGACACCTCGGGGACACGGACGGGCCGCACGGCCGGCCCGTCCGCCGGCCGCCGCGCCTCGGCCACGATCAGCGCACCCACCGCCGCCAGCAGCAGTACGGTGCCCAGCACCACCGCGCCGGTCAGCCGCTCGCCGAGCAGCAGTACGGCGATCACAGCCGCGCTCACCGGCTCGATCAGCATGATCACGGACACGGTGGCGGCCCGGACGGCGGCCGCTCCGGTGAAGTAGAGCGCGTACGCCAGGGCCGTCGGCACGGTGGCGACGTACACCAGCAGCCAGAGCACCCGGCCCGGTTCGGCGGTGTGCGGCAGCAGCCCCTCCGCGGCGGCGAGCGGCAGCAGGCACACCGTGCCCACCGCGACCGACCAGGCGGTGGTCACCAGCGGATCCCCGCCCGCCCCGCGCCGCCCGAGCCAGCGGGCCCGCAGGGTCATCCCCGCGTACCCGGCGGCCGACACCAGCGCCCAGCCGACGCCGGCGGGGCGCACCTCGCCGCCCCCGCCGCCCAGCACCAGGACGGCGAGCCCGGCCAGCGCCCCGGTGACGGCGGCGGCGCCGCCCCCGCCGAGGCGCTCACCCATCCAGTACCGCGCCCCGAGCGCGATCAGCACGGGCCCGGCGCCCAGCGTGACGACGGTGCCGACGGCGAGGCCGGTCTCGCGCACGGCCGCGAAGTAGGCGGCCTGGAACAGGGTGAACAGCAGTCCGGTCACGATCAGCGAGCCGGCCGAGGGCCGCACCCGCCCGGACCCGGATCCCGGGCGGGTCCGCCGGCGTACGGCGAGCACCCCGAGCAGCACCACGAGCCCGCCCGCGCACCGCCAGAACGACAGGGAGAGCGGACCGAGGTCACTGGCGAGGAAGAGGAGGGAGGCGGCCGCCCCGGCGGTGCCCCAGGCGGCTCCGGCGACGACGAGGTACAGCAGACTGCGCCCGGCAGCGGGCGAATGGTTCGACACGTGGTTCTCCGCGCATGCGTGAAGGATGAGAAGAGCAGGTCATCGCTTCGCGGGCAGCGCTCACCCGCCCGGGAACTCCCCGGGCCGGGGTACTCGTTCGAGGAAGTGCCGCCCGCGCTAGGCGGAGGCGGGAGGGGGAAGCACGGTCGAAGGCATGACCGCCACCCTAGGCGCTGGTGGTCTCGCGGTCCACCGCGGCCGGACCGGCGCCCGCCGCAGCGGCGGCGGCAGGGGCCGTGGCCGGCGCGGGGCGCGAGGACTGCGCGATGAAGGCGCCGCCGAGCACGAGCCCGCCACCGACGATCTGCCAGGTGGAGAGGTGCTCGCCGAGCAGGATCCAGGCCAGCACGGTGGCGACCACCGCCTCGAGGAAGGCCACCACGCCCGCGATCTGCGGCGAGAGCCTGCGCACGGAGACCACGCCGGTCAGGTACGCGAAGACGGTCGCGATCAGCACCACCCAGCCGTACAGCAGCGGCGCGGGGACCATCAGGTCGCCCAGGGCGGCCTCCCCGCCGAGCACCTGCCAGTCCATCTCCCACGGCCTGGCGATCACCGTCATCACCAGGGTGCCGATGATCATGCCGTAGGCGATCACCCCGAGCGGATCGGGGGCGTCGTCCTTGTCCGCGCCCTGGTCGGCGAAGACGAAGTAGAAGGCCTGGCACAGCGCGGCGCAGAGGCCGAAGAGCACACCGAGCGCGTCGAGCCGCAGTCCGGCCCAGATCTCGACCACGCAGGCCAGCCCCACGACGGCCACGGCCGCTCCGGCGGCGGCGCCCCGCGTGACGGGCTTGCGCTGGACGAAGCGGATGTAGCCGAGCAGCAGCGCCGGGCCGAGGTACTCCAGCAGCAGGGCCACGCCGACCGGGATCCGGGACAGGGAGGCGAAGTAGAAGGCCTGCACCCCGGCGACGGCCACCAGCCCGAAGCCCGCGAGCAGCGCGGGCCTGCGCAGGACGAGGTCACGGTGGCGCCAGGCCAGCGGGGACAGCACGAGCGCGGCCCCGGCCACCCTGAGCCAGACCATGTGGAGGGGGTCCAGACCCGCCTCGATCAGCGGCTTCGCCGCCACCCCGGAACCACCGAACGCGACCGCCGACACGAGGGCGAGGCCCAGTCCGGCGTTTTTCCCTGACGCTTGCATCGGGCCATCATGGCAGGCGCTCGTCAGGAGCCTCACGGGCGTGACACCTGTTGAGACGGAGACGAGACCGGGGCTCGTACACCCCTCCAATATCTGACAGGTCGTCAGTATTGAATGTTCCGCCGACCGGGGCTACGTTCCGCCGCACGTACCCGACGAGAAGGGGTGGTCGCATGGCCGAAGTCACCGCGGAATCACGCATCGAGGCGCCCGCCGCGAAGGTCTGGTCCCAGCTGACGGACTGGGACGCGTACGGCCAGTGGAGCATGACCCACACCAGTTTCCCGAAGGGCGGCCCGGAGACCCTCGCGGTCGGCGCCACCTTCGCCGAGAACATGAAGATGATGGGCTTCCCGGCCGAGGTCGTCTGGACCGTCTCGGAGCTGGAGGACGAGCGCCTCTTCGCCATCACCGGCAAGGGCCCGATGGGCGTGGCCGTCCTCACCCGGTACACCCTGGTCCCGGACGGCGGGGCCACCACGGTCCGCATCGACGGCGAGTTCACCGGCGCGGCCGTCTCCCTGATGGCGGGCAAGCTCAAGGACTCGGCCACCGCCGCGCTGAACGAGTCGCTGCGCAAGCTGGCCGGCCTGGTCGCCTGACCCCTTCAGCCCCACCCCCCAGCACGTACGACGGCGCGCCCCGCGAGTGACTCGCGGGGCGCGCCTTCGTGATCGCCCGGGCCGTCCGGTCAGTGCTCGTCGGCCAGGATCAGGTAGAGCTTCTTGCGGGCGTCGTTGATGACCGCGACGGCCTTCTCCCGCTGCTCGGGGGTGCCGGTCTTGAAGACCTGGCCGAAGGCCTCCATCAGGCCGATGCCGGCCGTCCGGACCTCCTGCATCGCCTCGAAGTCGAAGCCGCGCCCGGCATCCGCCCAGGGGGCGTCCGGGCCCGACTCGGCCTCGGTGCTGCCGGCTTCGGTGAGCGTGAACAGCTTCTTGCCGCCCTCGCTCTCACTGGTGATGAGCCCCTCGTCCTCGAGCAGCTGCAGGGTCGGGTAGACCGAGCCGGGGCTGGGCTTCCAGGCCCCGCCGCTGCGCTCGCCGATCTCCTGGATCATCTCGTAGCCGTGCATGGGCCGGTCGGCGAGCAGCGCCAGGATCGAGGCGCGCACGTCACCGCGGCGGGCCCGGCCCCGAGGTCCCCCGCGCCCGCCGCGCCCGCCGAACGGTCCGCCGCCGAAGGGGGGACCGAACGGCCCGAAGGCGGCGCGCCGCCCCTGGAACTCCCCTCGACGATCGGGCCCGCAGTGGCCGTGGCCCCGGCCGTGCTCGTGTCCGTGGTCATGTCCGTGCTGTCCGCGTGAACGCATGACTGCGCTCCTTTCGTCTCGTACGTCGGTTTCGCGTCGTATCGGTTGTCCGGTGTCTCTACTATCGATGATCCATCGCGATGCGTCAACGATATATCGGAAACTTTCTCAGTGAACAGCCCCGGACCAGTCCAGTCACCCGGGATTGGCCTTTGGCGGCGATCGGAAAGCCGTCCTACCTTCGATTCCATGCGCATCCGAATCGTCGACGCCTTCACCGACCGCCCCTTCCACGGCAACCCCGCCGGAGTCCTGCTCCTCGACGGCGCGTTCCCCCCGGACGCCTGGCTCCAGCAGGTCGCCGCAGAGGTGAACCTGTCCGAGACCGCCTTCGCCCACCCCCTGCCGCCCGGCTCGGGCGCCGACTGGGCGCTGCGCTGGTTCACCCCGGCGGGCGAGGTCGACATGTGCGGCCACGCGACCCTCGCGACGGCGCACGTCCTCGCCACGAGCGGACTCGCCGACGGGCTGGTCCGCTTCACGGCCCGCTGCGGCATCCTGACGGCCGAGACCGCCGCGGACGGGACCGTCACCCTGGACTTCCCCACGTCCTCGCTCACCCCGGCCCCGGCTCCGGCCGCCGTCGAGCACGCACTCGGCGGCGCGCCGATCCTGTCCGTGCACGACACCGCCGCCCACATCGGGGACCTGCTGATCGAGCTCGCCGACGAGCGGACGGTCCGCGAGCTGGCGCCGGACCACGCCGCCCTGCGGGCCTTCGCCAGGCGCGGGGTGATCGTCACCGCGCAGGCCGAGGATCCCGCGCGCGGGTACGACTTCGTCTCCCGCGGCTTCTTCCCCGCGTTCGGGATCGACGAGGACCCGGTCACCGGCAGCGCCCACACCGCGCTCGCCCCGTTCTGGGCACAGCGCCTGGGCCGCACCGAGCTGACCGGCCTCCAGGGAGGCGCGCGCCAGGGGCTGGTACGGGTGAGTCTGCGGGGCGAGCGCACCCTGCTGACCGGCCACGCGGTGACCGTCCTGGACGGGGAACTCCTCACCGCCCCCTGACCGGGCCGGCTACGGCGTCGGCAGCCAACCCACCTTGCCCGCGAGCAGCGCGTACCCGCCGAAGGCCACGATGTCGAGCAGCGCGTGCGCGACGACGAGGGGCCCGACCCGGCCCCAGCGGCGGTAGGCCAGGACGAACACGACGCCCATCACCACATTGCCGATGAAGCCGCCGACGCCCTGGTAGAGGTGGTAGGAGCCGCGCAGCAGGGAGCTGGCGAGCAGCGTGGCCATCGGCGACCAGCCGAGCTGGTCCAGCCGCCGCAGCAGGTAGGCCAGCACGATGACTTCCTCCACCACCGAGTTCTGCACCGCGGAGAGGACCAGTACGGGGAACTTCCACCACACGTCGGGCAGCGCCTCCGGCACCACCGTGAGGTTGAAACCGGTGGCCTGCGCCGCCAGGTAGAACAGCAGCCCGGCGCTCCCGATCCCGGCCGCGACCAGAGCGCCCCGCCCGAGGTCCCACAGCGGGCGGGTGCGGTCGAAGCCCAGCGCCCGCAGGCCCGGCGCGCCCTCACGGGTGAGCAGGTGCGCCACCAGCAGTACGGGAACCAGCGCGCTCGCGATGCCGAACAGCTGCCAGGCCAGGTCCAGCCAGGGGCGGCCGGGCGCGTACGAGCCGTTGAGCGTGGCGGCCTGGTCCCCCAGCCCGCCCGGCTTGGTGAGCGAGCCGATGAAGCTGATGAGCGCCGAGACCCCGCTCGCGCCCAGCGACAGCGCCAGGACGAGCAGGGTCTCGGTGCGCAGGACGCGCCGCGCCCCGTCCGCATCCAGTTCCACGACCACCGGCTCCGGCTCCGCCCGCACGCCCGACTCCCGTCCCGCCATCCCGATACGACCACCCCATACTGCCTCCTCGCGGAGCGGCGGGCGGCCCGGGGGCCACCGCCGGCGGCACAGCGGTCGGGCGGTACGGCGCGTACGGGCGCGTACGGGTGGATGCGGGCGCGTGCGGGTACGTGCGGGTGCGTGCCGACGGGAATCGGGAGGTCAGCCTCCGGCGGCCACCTCCTCCCCCGGCCCCACGGGCCAGGTGTGCACGGGGTCGCCCTTGTGCATCAGCTCGGTGTACCGCCGCGTGGTCGCCGCCAGCGCCGCGTCGCGGTCCAGTCCGGACGCGAGCGCCCGGTGGTAGGTGTCCACCTGCCAGGTCGCCCCGTTCGCCCGCCGCCGGCAGCGCTCCTCGATGATGCCGAGGTAGCGGTCCCGGTCCGCGGGCTCGATCCCCCACGCGTCGAGGCCGGCCGCCGCCATCGGCAGCAGCTCGTCCAGGACCAGCCGGACCGCGGGCACGCTGGCCAGGCCCCCGGACCGCCCCCGGCGCGGCCAGCGCAGCCGTGCGTCGATCCCGTAGCGGCAGGCCGCGTCGAAGTTGGCCTCCGCCTCGGCGAAGGGCAGCCGGGTCCACACGGGGCGCGGCTCGTCGGCGAGGGTGCGTACGAGCCCGTAGTAGAAGGCGGCGTTGGCGACGACGTCGGCGACCGTGGGCCCGGCCGGCAGCACCCGGTTCTCGACGCGCAGGTGCGGCACCCCGTCGGCGACCCCGTACACGGGCCGGTTCCAACGGTAGACGGTGCCGTTGTGCAGGACCAGCTCCTGGAGCCCGGGCACCCCGCCCTCGGCGAGCACCCGCAGCGGCTCCTCCTCGTCGCAGATCGGCAGCAGGGCCGGGAAGTAGCGGACGTTCTCCGCGAAGAGCTCGTACGCCGAGTCCACCCAGCGCTCCCCGAACCAGGTGCGCGGGCGCACCCCCTGCGCCTGGAGCTCGGGCGGCCGGGTGTCGGTGGCCTGGGTGAACAGCGGAGGCCGGGATTCGCGCCACAGCTCTCGCCCGAACAGGAACGGCGAGTTCGCACCGACGGCTATCTGCGCGGCGACGACCGCCTGGGCCGCGTTCCACACGTCCGCGAACCGTGCCGGGGTCACCTGGAGGTGCAGCTGTACGGAGGTGCAGGCGGCCTCCGGCACGATCGACCCGGTGTTCCACACCAGCCGCTCGACGCCGTCGATGTCGAGCGTGAAGTCCTCGCCGCGCATCATCAGGATCTGCTCGTTGAGCAGCGAGTAGCGGTCGACCGCCGAGAGGTTGGCGGTGACCAGGTCCTCTCGGGTGATCGTCGGCAGAATGCCGATCATCACCACTCCCGCGTCGATCTCGGCGGCCTGCCGGTGGGCATAGCCGAGACCCGCGCTGAGTTCCTCCGCGAGCTGATCGAATACCCGGCCGCCGAGGCGGTGCGGAAGGACGTTCACCTCCAGGTTGAACATTCCCAGTTCGGTCTGGAAATCGGGGCTCGCAATCCGCTCCAGCACCTGGGCATTCACCATTCTCGGCAAACCGTCGGCGCCCGCGAGATTCAGCTCGATCTCCAGTCCCATCATGTTCTTCGGACGATCGAACCTCTTCTCCGCCAGAAGTCGCTCCAGCCCCTCCAGACACTCGTGAAGCTTCCTTCGATACCGCTGCCGATCGGACAGGTCGAATCCGCCTGCCACGACCTTCTCCCCCATCGAAGCGTCCCTCCTCGAGTGGGCCTGGCCCGGTGGCGCCCAGGCGCGCGTGTACGGTCGATGATGCCCCGGCAGCGTGATCCATAACGCGGCGGGGGCGTGCGTGGCGAGGAGCGCGCGCCGGTTTGGCCGACGGGCGGTTTGGCACATTCACTTGGCAAGTCGATTCATGCAAATTCCGCGTCGACTTTGCCTGTTCCCGATAACCGGCGCTTTCCAGCCGAGCCCCTTTCCGGTAACCTCCGAGGTCAGCGCGGCATGTTCGCGCCTATCCGGCATGAATGCCATGTCAGCGGGACCGGTAAGCGCCTTGTCGGCAATGGGCGGGACAGCTAGCCGAAACACTGCGTGAACACATGTCGTATAAACTCCGCAAACGAGGCAGAGAGTTGGCGCGCGGCCATTGCCCCTCAGCCCCCCTCTGGCCCCAGAATGCGACAGCGCCGTCCGCACCTGCCCCCGTTCCAGGTCTCCCAAGTGAGAGGCGACCCACTATGCCGCTGCACGTCCCCCCGGCCCCCGCAGCCGCCCTGCGCAGCGTCCTCGCGGCTCTCGGTTCCCCCACCGCCGTCCACGAGGCACACACTCCCGCCCTGCGCGCCCTCCAGGGGCCGGTGACCGCCGAACTCGCCCTTCCGGTCCACGTCCTCGACCGGTTGAACATCTCGGACCTGACGTCCGGCGGCAGGCCTCCCCGCACCCGCCTCACCGGCTGGCGGTTCCTCATCCGCGGCGGGGAGCGCTACGTCGCGGCCGCCGACACCCGGCTCACGCCGGACGGGTGGGCCTTCTCCCACTTCTTCGAGGGTCCGTACGTAGCGGCCACCGAACGCGCCCTGCGCCAGGCCGAGTCGCTCTCGACGGCGTACCAGCCGAGACTGCTGTCCGTACCGGAGCTGTACATGCTGACCCTGTGGCTGCACGGGGCGGTGGGCGCCGACGCGTCCGCCGGCCTGCCCGCGGGCGAGGACCTGCTGGTCCCGCTCGCGCCCGCCCCGCCCGGCATCGCCGCGTACCGGCCGCATCCGGTCTCCGAGCTGCTGCCCGTCATGACCCACCGGCTGACCCCCGCGACGGCGCCCGCCCCGCCCTCGGTGGCCGCGCCCGCGGCATGAGCGGACCGGTGGCCCGAGTGACCCATTCGGCCTAGCCCGCTCGGGCCACCGGCGAACCATCCGAAATGACAGGGGAGTTGGCCTGAACCGCCCGCACGAGTGATGCGTCATCAATCTATGAGGACAGCTGGCGGGAAATACCTGCGAAGCGGCTGTCGTGGGGGAAGACTGATGACAAGCTCCCCGCGGGTGCGGGGATGACCCAGGGGGACGGCCATGAACGACGCATCGAGCCGTAGCACGCAGACCACACCGCAGCGAAAGAACGCATCCATGTGCCAGCACCAGCCAGCCTGCCCGTCAGCCGAATCCGCCGACCGGGAGGCCGCGCTCCCCGTGGCCAACCACCCGGAACAGGGCTGGAGCCTGCTGTGCAACGGCGTCCTGCTCTTCGAGGACACCGGTGAGCTGCTGCCGGACGGCCAGATCATCGCCCCGCACCGCCCGCTCGCGGCGGCCCAGGTGATGAAGGCCGCCTGACCGGCCGAGAACGGCAGGCCGGCCGCGACAACGACGAAGGGGCCGGTCCGGGAGAACTCCCGGACCGGCCCCTTGCTCATGCTCAGTTGTCGTACTCGTCCAGCGGCGGGCAGGAGCACACCAGGTTCCGGTCGCCGAACGCACCGTCGATGCGGCGCACCGGCGGCCAGTACTTCTCCGCGGCCGTGACCCCGCCCGGGAAGACGGCCTCGTCACGGGTGTACGGGTGGTTCCACTCACCGCCCAGCGCCGCCGCGGTGTGCGGGGAGTTGGCCAGCGGGTTGTCGTCCACCGGCCACTCGCCGGCCGCGACCCGCTCGATCTCGCCGCGGATGGCGATCATCGCGTCGCAGAAGCGGTCGATCTCGGCGAGGTCCTCGGACTCCGTCGGCTCGATCATCAGCGTGCCGGCCACCGGGAAGGACATGGTCGGCGCGTGGAAGCCGTAGTCGATCAGGCGCTTGGCGATGTCGTCCACGCTCACGCCCGTCGCCTTCGACAGCGGACGCAGGTCGATGATGCACTCGTGCGCGACCAGGTTTCCCGGGCCGGTGTACAGCACCGGGTAGTGCGGCTCCAGGCGCTTGGCGATGTAGTTGGCGCCGAGCACCGCCACCTGCGTGGCCCGCTTGAGGCCCTCGCCGCCCATGAGGCGCACGTACGACCAGGAGATCGGCAGGATGCCCGCCGAACCCCACGGGGCCGCCGAGATCGGGCCGACGCCCGTCTCCGGGCCGGCGCTCGGCTGGAGCGGGTGGTTCGGCAGGTACGGGGCCAGGTGCGCCCGGACACCGACCGGGCCGACGCCCGGACCGCCGCCGCCGTGCGGGATGCAGAAGGTCTTGTGCAGGTTCAGGTGCGAGACGTCGCCGCCGAAGTGACCCGGCTTGGCCAGGCCCACCAGGGCGTTGAGGTTGGCGCCGTCCACGTAGACCTGGCCGCCCGCCTCGTGCACCTGGGCGCAGATGTCGGCGACGTGCTCCTCGAACACACCGTGCGTGGAGGGGTAGGTGATCATCAGCACGGCGAGCTCGTCGCGGTACTGCTCGATCTTCGCGCGCAGGTCGGCCGCGTCCACCTCGCCGTCGTCGGCGGTCTTGACGACGACGACCTTCATGCCCGCCATCACGGCGCTGGCGGCGTTGGTGCCGTGCGCGGAGGACGGGATCAGGCAGATGGTGCGCTGCTCGTCGCCGTTCGCGCGGTGGTAGGCGCGGACGGCGAGCAGCCCGGCCAGCTCGCCCTGGGAGCCGGCGTTCGGCTGGATGGAGACCTTGTCGTAGCCCGTGACCTCGCAGAGACGTTCCTCCAGCTCGTTGATGAGCGTGAGGTAGCCCTCGGCCTGCTCCACCGGGGCGAACGGGTGCAGCTGGCCGAACTCCGGCCAGGTCACCGGCTCCATCTCGGTGGTCGCGTTGAGCTTCATGGTGCAGGAGCCCAGCGGGATCATGCCGCGGTCCAGCGCGTAGTCCTTGTCCGAGAGCTTGCGCAGGTAGCGCAGCATCGCGGTCTCGGAACGGTGCTGGTGGAAGACCGGGTGGGTCAGGTAGTCGTCCGAGCGCAGCAGGCCCTCGGGCAGCGTGTCCTCGGTGGTCGCGTCGAGCGCCTCGATGTCCGCGGACACCCCGAAGGCGGACCAGACGGCCTCGATGTCGGCGCGCAGGGTGGTCTCGTCGCAGGCGACGGAGACGTGGTCGGCGTCGGCGCGGTACAGGTTGGCCCCGCCCTCGCGGGCGGCGGCGACGACCTCCGCCGCGCGGCCCGGGACCCGGGCCGTGATCGTGTCGAAGTACGCGCCGTGCAGGATCTCGACCCCGCCGGACTTCAGGCCCGCGGCGAGCAGGGCCGCGTAGCGGTGGGTGCGGCGGGCGATCGTCCGCAGGCCGTCCGGACCGTGGTAGACGGCGTACATGGCGGCCATGACGGCCAGCAGGACCTGCGCGGTGCAGATGTTGCTGGTGGCCTTCTCACGACGGATGTGCTGCTCACGGGTCTGCAGCGCCAGGCGGTACGCCTTGTTGCCGTCCGCGTCCACGGAGACGCCGACGAGGCGGCCGGGCAGCGAGCGAGCGTGCTTGGCCTGGACGGCCATGTAGCCGGCGTGCGGTCCGCCGAAGCCCATCGGGACGCCGAAGCGCTGCGTGGTGCCGACGGCGATGTCGGCGCCCAGCTCGCCCGGGGAGGTCAGCAGGGTCAGCGCGAGCAGGTCGGCCGAGACGGTGACGACGGCACCGAGCTCGTGCGCCTGGTCGATCAGCGGCTTGATCTCCCGTACGGCACCGGAGGCGCCCGGGTACTGGAGCAGCACGCCGAAGACGCCGCGCTCGGCGATCTCGGCCGGGATGCCGTCCGAGAGGTCCGCGACGACGACCTCGACGCCCGTGGGCTCGGCGCGGGTCTCGATCACGGCGATGGTCTGCGGCAGCGCGTCCGCGTCGATCAGGAAGACGCCGCCCTTGACCTTGCCCACCCGGCGGGCGAGCGACATGGCCTCGGCGGCCGCGGTGCCCTCGTCGAGCAGCGAGGCGCCGGAGGTCGGCAGCCCGGTGAGGTCGGCGACGACCGTCTGGAAGTTCAGCAGCGCCTCGAGGCGGCCCTGCGAGATCTCCGGCTGGTAGGGCGTGTACGCCGTGTACCAGGCCGGGTTCTCCATGACGTTGCGCAGGATCACCGGCGGCGTGAAGGTGCCGTAGTAGCCGAGGCCGATCATCGGGGAGAGGACCTGGTTGCGGTCGGCGAGCGAGCGCAGCTCGGCGAGCACCTCCGCCTCGGTCCGCGCCTCGGGCAGGTTGAGCGCTTCGGCGGTCTTGATGACATCCGGCACCGCGGCGGCGGTCAGTTCGTCCAGGGAGCCGTAGCCCACCTGGGCGAGCATCTTCGCCTGCGCCTCGGCATCCGGGCCGATGTGGCGCTGCTCGAAGGGGATGCCTCGCTCCAGCTGGGAGAGCGGAATGCGGTTGGCGGTCATGTACGGAGGCCTCCTGGTCGTACGACCTGCGAGGGGCACCACGGCGCGGGCACCCGGACGGCCTCCCCCTCTGTCATCTCAACCTGAGAGCTTCACCGGATCCGCAGGGGTCGCCCGCGAGGTCCGGCTTTCACCGTCGGTGAGGAGAGGGACCGGCACTGCGCGCCCGGTACCCGCTCCTGCTTTCCAGAGTGGCCTCGTCCGTGCGGTACGTATGCCTGAGAGATTCCGGGGAGGATTTGCTCCTTCGGCGCCTCCGTCACGTTCACTCGGAGGACTCTCCCGCACAGGGTCGACAGCCATCACCCAGCCTACCAGCGAGGATCTGGGCACTCCCCGAGTGGCCTCCTTTCCCGATATGCACTTCTGTAGTCATTACGGAGGAGTTGCGACCATTTGGAGGGACCGTGCAGACCGACATCGATCCGCGCAGCCTGATCGGCCGCAAGGCGTTCGACCGCAACGGCACCAAGATCGGCACCATCGACGAGGTCTACCTCGACGATGCCACGGGAGTCCCGGAATGGGCAGCCGTGCGGACCGGCCTGTTCAGCCGGGACGCGTTCGTCCCGCTGGAGCCGAGCGAGATGGTCGGCGACACCCTGCGGGTGCCCTTCGACCGTTCCCTGATCAAGGACGCACCCGATTTCGGGGTCGGCCGCCACCTCTCCCCCGAACAGGAGCTGCAGCTCTACCACCACTACGGCCTGGACCTGACCCTGCCGAGCGACTTCCAGCGCGACTTCGGCCGCCTGGCGGGCGACGAGGGCTGACGGGGACCGCCCAGGGCCGACGAGGGCAAGGAGCCCGGAGGACTAGGAGGGCGAGGGGGCCTGGGAGGCCCGGGAGGCCGGGGCCGGCGGGTCGTCCCCCACCAGCGGCAGCGGATCGGACGGCTCCAGCTCGGGGTCGTCCACCCGGAAGGTCCGCACCCGGCCGGGCTCCGATCCCGGCCGCTCGAACCGTACGGTCACCCGCCCGACCCCGCTGCCCTGCACCCAGCCGGGCCCGTACACCGCGTGCCGTACGTCGCTCCCGGCCGTCCACCGCCGCTCCGCGGCCGCCTCCGGCTCCCCGGACGGCCCCGACGGCCCCGACGGGTCCGCTGACGGCTCAGCGCCCTGCACGCCCTGCACGCCTTCCACGTCCCCCGCAGCGGCCCCACCGGGCTCGGCGGCCCCGTCGGTCGCCGGAGCCTCCCCCGTCCCCTCCTGCGGCTCGGCGGCCAGCGACTGCGCGAACAGGTCCTCCTGCGTGTAGTCCGCCAGTCCGGTCACGCCCACGCCCAGCAGCCGCACCCCGCCCGTGGTGTCCACCCCCTCCAGCAGCCGCGCCGCGGCCTCGCGCACGACCGCGGGATCGTCCGTGGGCCCCCGCAGCGTCTCGGACCGCGTCAGCGTCGAGAAGTCGTACCTGCGCACCTTCAGGACGATCGTCCGCCCCGAGTGCCCGGATCCGCGCAGCCGCTGCACGCACCGGTCCGCGAGACGCTGCACCTCGGTCCTGATCCGCACCCGGTCGTGCAGGTCCACGTCGAAGGTGTCCTCCACCGACACCGATTTCGCGTCCCGCTCCGCGACCACCGGGCGGTCGTCGATCCCCAGCGCCATCCGGTACAGCCCCACCCCGTGCGAGCGCCCGAGCATGCGCACCAGCTCGTCCTCCCCGGCCTCCGCCAAGTCCCCCACCGTGGTGATCCCGGCGCGCCGCAGGTGCTCGCCGGTGGCCGGCCCGACGCCGGGCAGGGTCCGTACCGACATCGGCGCGAGGAGCTCCCGCTCCGTACCGGGCTCGATCAGCAGCAGGCCCGCCGGCTTGGCCTCCTCGGACGCCACCTTGGCCAGCATCTTCGAACCGGCCAGCCCCACCGATCCGCTGAGCCCCGTCGCCGCCCTGATGTCCGCCCGCAGCCGCTCCCCGGTGGCCCGGGCGCCCGCCGAGTCGAAGGCGGTCCCGCCCGCCTCGAGGTCCACGAAGGCCTCGTCCAGGGAGAGCGGCTCCACCAGCGGCGACAGTTCCCTCAGCAGGGCCATCACCACATCGCTGACCTGCCGGTACAGGGTGAAGCGCGGGATCAGGTAGGCGCCGTTCGGGCAGAGCCGCCGCGCCTGGGCCATCGGCATCGCCGAATGCACGCCGAACCGCCGCGCCTCGTACGAGGCGGTCGCGACGACCCCGCGCGGCCCGAGGCCGCCCACGATGACGGCCTTGCCCCGCAGGCTCGGCTTCGACGCCTGCTCCACGGACGCGTAGAAGGCATCCATGTCCAGGTGCAGGATGGTCGGCGCGGCTCTCACATGACCGATGCTGCCCTACGGGACTGACATTCCCCGGGCGCCGTTCAGCCGGCCCGGTTGCGGCGGGCCGCCAGCTCGTCCGTCGGGTTGTGCCCGACCAGGGTCTCGCCCGTGTCCACCCGCTCGCCGTGCAGCTGGGACAGAGCGCTCTCGACGTCGCCCCACACGACGCCCACGGCGATGCCGAAGACGCCCTGACCGCCCTGGAGCAGGCTCACGACCTGGTCCGGCGAGGTGCACTCGTACACGGTCGCGCCGTCGCTCATCAGCGTCATCCGCTCGAGGTCCGAGAAGCCCCGGTCGCGCAGGTGCTGCACGGCCGTGCGGATGTTCTGGAGCGCCACCCCGGTGTCCAGGAAACGTTTGACGATCTTGAGGACCACGACGTCGCGGAAGCTGTACAGCCGCTGCGTCCCCGAGCCGTAGGCGGGGCGTACGCTCGGCTCCACCAGCCCCGTCCTGGCCCAGTAGTCGAGCTGCCGGTAGGTGATCCCGGCCGCGGCGCACGCGGTCGGCCCGCGGTAGCCGATCTGCTCGGGCGCCGGGTCGCCGCCCACCGGTCCGACCGGCGTCGACTCCGGCTGACGGCGCGCGGACCCGACCGCACTGCCGTGCAGCGGGTACGGCCCACCGTCACTCCGTGCGGGGATGCCCCCGGTCGTACCGTCGCCCGTGATCCTCACGCCGACCCTCCGTCCTTGACCTGCCCACCTTGAAGGTAGGCAGTCACCAGGGGTGCGTCAACGATCGCCACACTCGGCACGCCGAGTGATAATCACCCTGAGAGTGGTTTCCCGTATCCCTTTGCGGGGAAAGGCTAACCGAATGGGCTGACAGTTCCCGGTGGACGACGCGGCCGACCCGGCCACCGTCTCACTGCGGACCGGTACCGAAGTCCTCGGGCGAGATCTGGTCGAGGAACTCGCGGAACTTCTCCACCTCGTCCTCCTGCTCGTCCGGAATCGCGATCCCCGCGTCGTCGAGCACACCGTCACTGCCGTAGATCGGCGTCCCGGTGCGCAGGGCCAGCGCTATGGCGTCGGAAGGGCGCGCGCTCACCTCGACCCCGCTGGCGAAGACGAGCTCCGCGTAGAAGACGCCCTCCCGCAGATCCGTGATCCGGACCTCGGTGAGCTCCTCGCCGACCGCCTCCAGCACGTCCTTGAACAGGTCGTGCGTCAGCGGCCGGGCAGGGGCCATCCCCTGCTGCGCGAAGGCAATGGCGGTCGCCTCCCCAGGACCGATCCAGATGGGGAGGTACCGGTCGCCTCCCACTTCACGCAGGAGCACGATCGGTTGGTTGGAGGGCATTTCCACCCGGACACCCACAACGTCGAGCTCGTTCACACAGTAACCCTAGGACCTGCCCGGCAGGTTTGGGTAGTCGGGGCCCCTGCCTCACGGCAGCCGGACCCCGAGGGCGGTCTGCACCAGGGCTTCGTGGAGCCGTACGGAGAGCCCCGCGAGCTCCTTCATCGTGGCCTCCGCATGCGCCCTGGTCTGGGGGTTGCGGTGCCGTCGCAGGGGTGCCACCACCTGCTCCACCAGGCCCGCCTCCCGGTCCGCGGCCGCCTTCATCGCCCGCAGGTGCCGCGGTTCCAGGCCGAATCGCCCCAGGTCTGCCACCAGCCGGGCCACGGTGACCGCCTCGGCGTCGAATCCGCCGCCCGGCGCCTCCGTGAGCAGCCCGTACGACTCCCACTCGACCAGCTGGACCTCGTCCACGCCGGCGGCAGCGATCAGCTCCTCCCGGCCCACCCGGGCGACCGTGGGCCGTTCCCGGCCCACTTCCCCGTAGACGGCCGCGGGGCCCGTGGGATCGACGGTCTCCCCGTGCGCCGTGGGCGCCGGAATCCGGATCTGCTCACCGCGGGCCAGCGCGTCGAGCTGCTCGCGGATGACCTTCAACGGCAGGTAGTGATCGCGCTGCAACCGCAGGATGCGGGCGAGCCGCTCGACGTCCTCGGTGCTGAACTTGCGGTATCCCGACGGCGTGCGACTGGGCTCGACGAGCCCCTCCGCCTCCAGGAAACGGATCTTCGAGATGGTGACTTCGGGGAACTCGTCACGCAGCGTGGTGAGCACCGTGCCGATGCTCACCAGCCGCCCGGCCGAGCCGGCGGCGCCGTTTCCGGCACCGCCTGTCGGGGTGCGCAGCATGGGACCTTCCCTCTGGGGGTCCCTCCGGACGGAGTCCGGGGGGAGGGTCAGACGCCCCGCAGGCTCGCGTAGAAGACCAGCCGGTACTTGCCGATCTGCACCTCGTCGCCGTTGTGCAGCGCGACGGAGTCGATCGGCTCACGGTTCACGTACGTGCCGTTGAGGCTGCCGACGTCGGAGACGGTGAATCCGCCGTCCTGACTCCTGCGGAACTCGACATGCCGCCGGGAGACGGTGACGTCGTCCAGGAAGATGTCGCTCTGCGGGTGCCGGCCCGCGGTGGTCAGCTCTCCGTCCAGCAGGAAGCGGCTACCGGAGTTGGGGCCGCGCCGCACGATCAGCAGGGCGGAACCGGGCGGCAGCGCCTCCACCGCGGCCTGGGCCTCGGGGGACAGCGAGGACGACACGTGCTGTTGTCCCGACACCTCGGCCTCGTAGGCCTCGAGGCCCGAGATCGAGATGGTGGACGTGGTCTCCGAGGCACGCTCCGGCGTCAGGCCCGCCCGCAGCGGCGCACCGCAGTTGGAGCAGAACCGGCTGGCCGCATCGCTGCGGTGTCCGCACCTGCTGCAAACCTGCTCGGCCGACATGGACGGCTCCTCGCGCCGCGGCTGACCCGCGGAGGCATTGGTGGCATACGGGTCGGGGGCAAACCCTCCACCCGCACTTGAGGTTGATGGTTCACCGAAACCTATGCGTCCGGTACCAGCGGGGTCAACAGACGACGCGCCGTGGCCGCCCGAATTGTCACCCCCGCCCGCGACCTCGTCACGGAAGAGCGGCCGGTCGCCCTGCCCCTCCGCGTCGCCGTGCCCGGCACGGTGACGTGCCGCTCCGCCTTCCTCGCGGTTCTTCTTGCCGAACAACTTCTCAAACAACTTCACGGGCGATTCCCCTTGACCGAAACAGACCCGCCCGTGGGGCAGGACGAACTCCGAATGCACACACCTGCCGACCCGGACATTCTCACAACGTCCGTAACCACCAGACAGTTTCCACCACGCACCGCGACTTCGGTGCGCCGACCCCCCGCAGGCATCCGCCCGCGTGAGCCGGTCCACTCTCCGCTCCGCATCCTCACGATGACGACCGAGCGTAGTCAGGCTGCTCCGCAGCCCGCAAGGCATCCACAACGATCTTCGCCGGCCGTGTGACGACGACGTTGGCCTGTTCCTTCTCCAGCGTCTGGACGACACCGCCGGGGATGTTGAGCGCCGGCTCCAGATCCTGCGGCTTCCCGATCACCCTGAACTCGTAGGGCTGTGTGATCTTCCTACCGTCGATCCCGACCCCGCCGTTCTCGTCCGAGAAGTACGAGCCCGCCACCACGCGCACCCCGTTGATCTGGATCGCCTCGGCCCCGGCCGCCCGCAGCTCCTGAAGCGTGTCCAGCAACTGGTCGGACCGCACCAGGCCCTTGGGATCGGTGATCTTCAGCGTGATACCGGGCCCCTGGGCTGCCACCGTACCGGCCAGGATGCCGAGTTGGCGCTCCTTCTCCACGGTCTGCCTCCGGGCCTCCTCCGCCTGGTTGGAACTGCTCTCCAGCTCCTTGCGCTGATCCTCCAGCCGCTGCTTCTCCTCCTCCAGGCGCTTGGTCCGCCCGTCCAGCTCGTCGAGGATCCGTACGAGGTCCTCCTGACGGGCCCCGCGCAGCGCACTGGAGTCACTGGTCGAGCGCACCTGGATGGCCAGCCCGAGCCCCAGGACGAACAGCAGCAGAGCGACGATCAATTGGGCCCGGCTCACCCGCGGCGGCCACAGGCCCGCCGCGAGCCGCTGCCGGCCCGTCTGCTCGGGCACCTCCGTCACCGGCGCCGTCCCCTTGTTGAGAGGCTGCTCGGGGACGTTCGGTTCCTCGGGCGGAGTGTCATTCGTACTCATCGGCCTCACGCCCGGAACACGTGCCGGCGGATGGCCGCGGCATTGGAGAAGATGCGGATGCCGAGGACCACGACCACACCCGTGGACAGCTGCGAGCCGACGCCCAGTTTGTCGCCGAGGAAGACGATCAGCGCGGCCACGACCACGTTCGACAGGAACGACACCACGAAGACCTTGTCCACGAAGATGCCGTCCAGCATCGCGCGCAAGCCCCCGAACACCGCGTCCAGCGCCGCCACCACGGCGATCGGCAGATAAGGCTCCACCACGGCCGGCACTTCGGGCCGGACCAGCAGTCCGACCACCACTCCGGCCACGAGGCCCAGTACCGCGATCACGATGCACCCTTCTGCTGCTCTGCTGCTGTAGCTGTACGTACGGTCAGGCTCGACGCGGCCGGCAACCGCACCTCGTCGACGGCGGACAGGCTGTAGCGGATCCCGTAGCTCTCCTGCAGCACGTGCAGGTACTGGCCGTCCGCCGAATCCTGGAACGCGGTGCCGAGCCGCTTCTTGTCCCCCACCGCGAGCACTTCGTACGGCGGCACCAGCGGCCTGTTGTCGACCAGTATCGCGTCACCGGCGGCCCTGATCGCCGACAGCGCGGTCAGCCGCTGCCCGTTGATGGAGACGGCCTCCGCCCCCGACTGCCACAGCCCGTTGACGATCTTCTGCATGTCCCGGTCCCGGACCCGGCTGTCGTCCGAGAAGCCGCTGTTCTCCCGCGGACCGTCCCCGCCGCCCGACGAAGCGCCCTTCGCGTCGTCCACGACCAGCTTGATCCCCGGGCCGCGCACCTCCGTCGCACCGGACAGCAGCGCGACCAGCTCGCCCTGACCACCGCCGGGCTGCTTCAGCGCGGCCCGCTGGCGGTCGGCGACATCCGTCCGAAGCCGCTCGATGTCCCTTTCCAGGCCGTCGGCACGCGCATCGGCCAGCTCCACGCGGTCGATGAGTTCGTGCCGTTCCTTGGCCAGTACCGGCGCCGCTATCCGCGCCTCGGCGGCACCCAGCGTGACGACCATGGCTGCGAGCACGAGTCCGGCGCCGAGCGCCAGCTTGGCCTTCAGGGTCCGCGGGAGGCCCGCCGTACCCTCCGCCTCGCGCCGGGCCGCGGCCTCCGCATAGCCCTCGTCGAGACTGTGGTCCATCACGTGCGTCAGCAGCGACATGGAGGCGTCCGGGCGCGCGGGCGCAGGAGACGTCGAACTCCGGTTGTGGGACGGCTGCGACATGCCGCACATCGTCGCATGTCGGCGGCGCACACACCCAATGCGCCCGTCCCGAGGGCCGGACGGGGAACACCTCCCCGCCCGGCCCGCGGGACTTCAGTCCTCACACGGCACTCAGTGCCCGGCGCCGTCCACCACGCCCGCCCACTCGTCGAGCAGGGCCTGCGCCGAAGCGTCGTCGGGACCTTCGGCCCACAGATGGGTGACCGCCTCGGCCGGATCCGGCAGGACCAGCGCCCAGCGCCCGTCCGTCTCCACGACCCGCACCCCGTCGGTGGTGTCCACCTGCCGGTCGCCGGCCGCCTCCACGACCCGGCGCATCACGAGCCCCTTCACCGCCCACGGCGTCGGCACGTCCCGCTTGAGCACGTGCGCCCGCGGGATCCGCGCGTCGATCTGGCTCAGGGTGAGCTGGGTGCGCGCCACCAGCCCGAGGAGCTGCACGAAGGCCGCGGCCCCGTCGAAGACACTGCCGAACTCCGGAACGATGAACCCGCCACGGCCGTCCCCGCCGAAGATCGTGTTCTCCGCACGGCCCACCCGGGTCAGATCGTCGGGCGAGGTCGTCGTCCACTCCACCTGCGTGCCGTGGTACGCCGCCACCTGCTCGGCGACGCGCGTGGTGGTCACCGGCAGCGCGACCTTGCCGCTGCGCTTGGCCGCGGCCACCAGGTCGAGCATCACCAACAGCGCCCGGTCGTCCTCGATGATCCGCCCGCGCTCGTCCACCAGTGAGATCCGCTCGCCGACCGGGTCGAAGCGCACGCCGAAGGCCGCCCGCGCCGAGGCCACGATCTCCCCGAGCCGTACCAGCCCGGCCCGCCGGGACTCGGCGGTCTCCGTCGGCCGGGACTCGTCGAGCCCGGGATTGATCGTCAGCGCGTCCACGCCGAGCCGGCCCAGCAGGCTGGGCAGAACGAGCCCCGCGCTGCCGTTGGAGGCGTCCACGACCACCTTGAGCCCGGCGTCGCCGATCCCGCTGGTGTCGACCCTGCGCAGCAGCGAACCCGTGTAGGCGTCGAAGACGCTGCCCGGGAACTGGAGGTCACCGATCTCCCCGGGGAACGCCCGCCGGTACTCCTGGCGCGCGTACACCCGGTCGAGCTTGCGCTGCTGCTGGAGCGAGAGGTCCGCCCCGCGCTCGTCCAGGAACATGATGTCGACGGAATCCGGCACGCCCGGCGAGGTCCGCAGGACGATCCCGCCCGCGCTGCCGCGCGCGGTCTGCTGCCGCGCCACGGGCAGCGGTACGTTCTCCAGGTCGCGCACGTTGATCGCGCTGGCCTGGAGCGCCGAGATCACCGCCCGCTTGAGGGCTCGCGCGCCTCGGGAGTGGTCACGGGCAGTGGTGACCGTCGCGCCCTTCTTCAGGGTCGTCGCGTAGGCGCCGGCGAGCCGCACCACCAGTTCGGGGGTGATCTCCACGTTCAGAATGCCGGAAACCCCGCGCGCACCGAACAGATGTGCCTGTCCGCGCGACTCCCAGATGACGGACGTGTTGACGAAGGCGCCGGCCTCGATGGTCTTGAACGGGTAGACCCGCACATTGCCCTGGACGATCGATTCCTCGCCGACGAGGCACTCGTCCCCGATGACGGCGCCGTCCTCGATCCGCGCGGCACGCATGATGTCGGTGTTCTTGCCGATGACACAGCCGCGGAGATTGCTGTGGGGCCCGATGTACACGTTGTCGTGCACGACGGCTCTGTGCAGGAAGGCGCCGCTCTTCACGACGACGTTCGACCCGATGACGGTGTGCTCGCGGATCTCGACCCCGGCCTCGACCTTGGCGTAGTCCCCGATGTACAGGGGCCCGCGCAGCACGGCGTCGGGGCTCACCTCGGCGCCTTCGGCGATCCACACCCCGGGCGAGATCTCGAAGCCGTCCATGTCGATCTGGACCTTGCCCTCGAGCACGTCGGCCTGTGCCTTGACGTAGCTCTCGTGCGTGCCGACGTCCTCCCAGTAGCCCTCGGCCACGTAGCCGTAGATCGGCCGGCCTTCCTTCATGAGCTGCGGGAACACGTCGCCGGACCAGTCCACCGAGACGTCGGGGTCCACGTAGTCGAAGACCTCGGGCTCCATGACGTAGATGCCGGTGTTGACCGTGTCGGAGAAGACCTGGCCCCACGTCGGCTTCTCCAGGAACCGCTCGACCTTGCCCTCCTCGTCCACGATGGTGATGCCGAATTCCAGCGGGTTCGGCACCCGGGTGAGGCACACCGTGACGAGTGCGCCCTTCTCCTTGTGGAAGCGGATCAGGTCGGTGAGGTCGAAGTCGGTGAGCGCATCGCCGGAAATGACGACGAAGGCGTCATCCTTCAGGGCTTCCTCGGCGTTCTTCACACTGCCGGCGGTGCCGAGTGGCTTCTCCTCGTTGGCATAGGTGAGCTCCATTCCGAGCTCCTCGCCATCCCCGAAGTAGTTCTTGACGAGCGACGCCAGGAACTGCACGGTGACCACGGTCTCGCTGAGCCCATGCCGCTTGAGCAGCCTCAGCACGTGCTCCATGATCGGCCGGTTCGCCACCGGCAGGAGCGGCTTGGGCATGCTCGAGGTCATAGGGCGAAGGCGGGTTCCCTCGCCACCGGCCATCACGACGGCCTTCATGTCGGAAGAGTCCTCCTAGAGAGATGACGGTCGTGCCGACCTCACCCGTCTCGGACGGTGACTCCGCAACTCCTCCGCGTCATCCGGCGCCTGACGAGCTCAATCGGCCGTGGCGTCCGCCTTGACGAGACGGCGGACTTGAACCACGTAAAGGATTCCTGCCCACCAATAGAGGGTTGTACCCCATCCGGCGAACGCCCATCCGAAAACTGACCCCGTCCAGGCCAACCAACCCGTCCCGTCACTGAGCAGCAGCAAGGGGAACGCGTACATCAGGTTGAAGGTCGCGGCCTTGCCGAGGAAGTTGACCTGCGGCGGCGGATAGCCGTGACGGCGCAGGATCCACACCATGACCAGCAACATCAGCTCGCGTGCGAGCAGGGCGCCCGTGAGCCACAGCGGCAGAATCTCGCGATAGGTCAGACCGAAGAGCGTCGACAGGATGTAGAGCCGGTCCGCGGCGGGATCCAGCAGCCGGCCGAGCTTGCTGATCTGATTCCAGCGCCGGGCGAGCTTCCCGTCGAGGTAGTCACTGATCCCGCTGAGCATGAGGACGGCCAGGGCCCACCCGTCGTGCTCGGCGAGGATCAGCCACAGGAACAGGGGCACGCCGGCGAGGCGAGCCATGCTCAGGACGTTCGGAATGGTGAAAATTCGGTCGGTCTGAACCCGAGTCTCCTGGACCTCCACCCGGGGGCCTCCACTGTGACGATAGAAATCTGGTCGTTCGATGCCCCCTGACCCTACAGGAGACCGCACACGTGTCCTGAACGCAGAAAAGCCCCGCACCAGATACCTGGTGCGGGGCTTCCGCAATGATTGTTCGGCGGCGTCCTACTCTCCCACAGGGTCCCCCCTGCAGTACCATCGGCGCTGAAAGGCTTAGCTTCCGGGTTCGGAATGTAACCGGGCGTTTCCCTAACGCTATGACCACCGAAACACTATGAAATTTGAACGCTGGCATGAACACAGCTGTTCGTTATTTCAGAACTAACACAGTGGACGCGAGCAACTGAGGACAAGCCCTCGGCCTATTAGTACCAGTCAGCTTCACCCGTTACCGGGCTTCCACATCTGGCCTATCAACCCAGTCGTCTACTGGGAGCCTTACCCTCTCAAGGAGGTGGGAATACTCATCTTGAAGCAGGCTTCCCGCTTAGATGCTTTCAGCGGTTATCCCTCCCGAACGTAGCCAACCAGCCATGCCCTTGGCAGGACAACTGGCACACCAGAGGTTCGTCCGTCCCGGTCCTCTCGTACTAGGGACAGCCCTTCTCAATATTCCTACGCGCACAGCGGATAGGGACCGAACTGTCTCACGACGTTCTAAACCCAGCTCGCGTACCGCTTTAATGGGCGAACAGCCCAACCCTTGGGACCGACTCCAGCCCCAGGATGCGACGAGCCGACATCGAGGTGCCAAACCATCCCGTCGATATGGACTCTTGGGGAAGATCAGCCTGTTATCCCCGGGGTACCTTTTATCCGTTGAGCGACGGCGCTTCCACAAGCCACCGCCGGATCACTAGTCCCGACTTTCGTCCCTGCTCGACCCGTCGGTCTCACAGTCAAGCTCCCTTGTGCACTTACACTCAACACCTGATTGCCAACCAGGCTGAGGGAACCTTTGGGCGCCTCCGTTACCCTTTGGGAGGCAACCGCCCCAGTTAAACTACCCATCAGACACTGTCCCTGATCCGGATCACGGACCGAGGTTAGACATCCAGCACGACCAGAGTGGTATTTCAACGGCGACTCCACAACCACTGGCGTGGCTGCTTCAAAGTCTCCCACCTATCCTACACAAGCCGAACCGAACACCAATATCAAACTGTAGTAAAGGTCCCGGGGTCTTTCCGTCCTGCTGCGCGAAACGAGCATCTTTACTCGTAGTGCAATTTCACCGGGCCTATGGTTGAGACAGTCGAGAAGTCGTTACGCCATTCGTGCAGGTCGGAACTTACCCGACAAGGAATTTCGCTACCTTAGGATGGTTATAGTTACCACCGCCGTTTACTGGCGCTTAAGTTCTCAGCTTCGCACGCCCGAAAGCGCACTAACCGGTCCCCTTAACGTTCCAGCACCGGGCAGGCGTCAGTCCGTATACATCGCCTTACGGCTTCGCACGGACCTGTGTTTTTAGTAAACAGTCGCTTCTCGCTGGTCTCTGCGGCCACCCCCAGCTCACGGAGCAAGTCCGATCACCAGTGATGGCCCCCCTTCTCCCGAAGTTACGGGGGCATTTTGCCGAGTTCCTTAACCATAGTTCACCCGAACGCCTCGGTATTCTCTACCTGACCACCTGAGTCGGTTTAGGGTACGGGCCGCCATGAAACTCGCTAGAGGCTTTTCTCGACAGCATAGGATCATCCACTTCACCACAATCGGCTCGGCATCAGGTCTCAGCCTTATATGAGGGACGGATTTGCCTACCCCTCGGCCTACACCCTTACCCCGGGACAACCACCGCCCGGGCTGGACTACCTTCCTGCGTCACCCCATCGCTTACCTACTACAAGTCTGGTTCGTCGGCTCCACCACTTTCCTTTCCCCGAAGGGTCCGGAACGGCTTCACGGACTTAGCATCGCCTGATTCGATATTGGGCGTTTCAAAGCGGGTACCGGAATATCAACCGGTTGTCCATCGACTACGCCTGTCGGCCTCGCCTTAGGTCCCGACTTACCCTGGGCAGATCAGCTTGACCCAGGAACCCTTAGTCAATCGGCGCACACGTTTCTCACGTGTGTATCGCTACTCATGCCTGCATTCTCACTCGTGAACCGTCCACAACTAGCTTCCGCTGCTGCTTCACCCGGCACACGACGCTCCCCTACCCATCACAGCAGGCGTTGGCCCTATTGCTGCAATGACACGACTTCGGCGGTACGCTTGAGCCCCGCTACATTGTCGGCGCGGAATCACTTGACCAGTGAGCTATTACGCACTCTTTCAAGGGTGGCTGCTTCTAAGCCAACCTCCTGGTTGTCTCTGCGACTCCACATCCTTTCCCACTTAGCGTACGCTTAGGGGCCTTAGTCGATGCTCTGGGCTGTTTCCCTCTCGACCATGGAGCTTATCCCCCACAGTCTCACTGCCGTGCTCTCACTTACCGGCATTCGGAGTTTGGCTAAGGTCAGTAACCCGGTAGGGCCCATCGCCTATCCAGTGCTCTACCTCCGGCAAGAAACACACGACGCTGCACCTAAATGCATTTCGGGGAGAACCAGCTATCACGGAGTTTGATTGGCCTTTCACCCCTAACCACAGGTCATCCCCCAGGTTTTCAACCCTGGTGGGTTCGGTCCTCCACGAAGTCTTACCTCCGCTTCAACCTGCCCATGGCTAGATCACTCCGCTTCGGGTCTAGAGCGTGCAACTCAATCGCCCTATTCGGACTCGCTTTCGCTACGGCTTCCCCACACGGGTTAACCTCGCTACACACCGCTAACTCGCAGGCTCATTCTTCAAAAGGCACGCAGTCACGACGTTGCATGCAAGCATGCAACGCGACGCTCCCACGGCTTGTAGGCACACGGTTTCAGGTACTATTTCACTCCGCTCCCGCGGTACTTTTCACCATTCCCTCACGGTACTATCCGCTATCGGTCACCAGGGAATATTTAGGCTTAGCGGGTGGTCCCGCCAGATTCACACGGGATTTCTCGGGCCCCGTGCTACTTGGGAGATTCTTAAGCAAGCCGCTGATGTTTCGTCTACGGGGGTCTTACCCTCTACGCCGGACCTTTCGCATGTCCTTCGACTACATCAACGGTTTCTGACTCGCCGACCGGCCGGCAGACCGATCAAAAGAATTCCCACAACCCCGCATGCGCAACCCCTGCCGGGTATCACACGCATACGGTTTGGCCTCATCCGGTTTCGCTCGCCACTACTCCCGGAATCACGGTTGTTTTCTCTTCCTGAGGGTACTGAGATGTTTCACTTCCCCTCGTTCCCTCCACACTGCCTATGTGTTCAGCAGTGGGTGACAGCCCATGACGACTGCCGGGTTTCCCCATTCGGACACCCCCGGATCAAAGCTCAGTTGGCAGCTCCCCGGGGCCTATCGCGGCCTCTCACGTCCTTCATCGGTTCCTGGTGCCAAGGCATCCACCGTGCGCCCTTAAAAACTTGGCCACAGATGCTCGCGTCCACTGTGTAGTTCTCAAACAACGACCAGCCACCCATCACCCTGCACTCCGAAGAGAACAAGTTCACTGGGGCCGGCACTGAAGACATGACCATACGGCCGTACCTTCAGGACCCAACAACGTGCCAAGCACGATCCCCCGTCAGTGAGTCACTTTCCACGCCGAAGCAGTACTCGTGATCCATCTGGGAAACCGTGCCAACTAATCAACGTTCCACCCATGAGCTGACCGTGCAGAACATTTGCCTGCAATCGGTACTGTGCTCCTTAGAAAGGAGGTGATCCAGCCGCACCTTCCGGTACGGCTACCTTGTTACGACTTCGTCCCAATCGCCAGTCCCACCTTCGACAGCTCCCTCCCTTACGGGTTGGGCCACCGGCTTCGGGTGTTACCGACTTTCGTGACGTGACGGGCGGTGTGTACAAGGCCCGGGAACGTATTCACCGCAGCAATGCTGATCTGCGATTACTAGCAACTCCGACTTCATGGGGTCGAGTTGCAGACCCCAATCCGAACTGAGACCGGCTTTTTGAGATTCGCTCCACCTTGCGGTATCGCAGCTCATTGTACCGGCCATTGTAGCACGTGTGCAGCCCAAGACATAAGGGGCATGATGACTTGACGTCGTCCCCACCTTCCTCCGAGTTGACCCCGGCGGTCTCCTGTGAGTCCCCATCACCCCGAAGGGCATGCTGGCAACACAGGACAAGGGTTGCGCTCGTTGCGGGACTTAACCCAACATCTCACGACACGAGCTGACGACAGCCATGCACCACCTGTATACCGACCACAAGGGGGGCACTATCTCTAATGCTTTCCGGTATATGTCAAGCCTTGGTAAGGTTCTTCGCGTTGCGTCGAATTAAGCCACATGCTCCGCTGCTTGTGCGGGCCCCCGTCAATTCCTTTGAGTTTTAGCCTTGCGGCCGTACTCCCCAGGCGGGGAACTTAATGCGTTAGCTGCGGCACCGACGACGTGGAATGTCGCCAACACCTAGTTCCCAACGTTTACGGCGTGGACTACCAGGGTATCTAATCCTGTTCGCTCCCCACGCTTTCGCTCCTCAGCGTCAGTAATGGCCCAGAGATCCGCCTTCGCCACCGGTGTTCCTCCTGATATCTGCGCATTTCACCGCTACACCAGGAATTCCGATCTCCCCTACCACACTCTAGCTAGCCCGTATCGAATGCAGACCCGAGGTTAAGCCTCGGGCTTTCACATCCGACGTGACAAGCCGCCTACGAGCTCTTTACGCCCAATAATTCCGGACAACGCTTGCGCCCTACGTATTACCGCGGCTGCTGGCACGTAGTTAGCCGGCGCTTCTTCTGCAGGTACCGTCACTTTCGCTTCTTCCCTGCTGAAAGAGGTTTACAACCCGAAGGCCGTCATCCCTCACGCGGCGTCGCTGCATCAGGCTTTCGCCCATTGTGCAATATTCCCCACTGCTGCCTCCCGTAGGAGTCTGGGCCGTGTCTCAGTCCCAGTGTGGCCGGTCGCCCTCTCAGGCCGGCTACCCGTCGTCGCCTTGGTGGGCCATTACCCCACCAACAAGCTGATAGGCCGCGGGCTCATCCTTCACCGCCGGAGCTTTCAACCCCCGCCCATGCAGGCAGGAGTGGTATCCGGTATTAGACCCCGTTTCCAGGGCTTGTCCCAGAGTGAAGGGCAGATTGCCCACGTGTTACTCACCCGTTCGCCACTAATCCACCCCGAAGGGCTTCATCGTTCGACTTGCATGTGTTAAGCACGCCGCCAGCGTTCGTCCTGAGCCAGGATCAAACTCTCCATGAATGTTTACCCGTAATCGGGTGCACACATCACGTAGAGCGGGACGATCATGTCGGAATAAGACCGACCGTCCACTGCGTCCTCGCTGTGTAATTGCCTGCAAGCACTCCACAAGGAAGCCTCACAGGTCTTTTTCAAAGGAACCTCGATCCACCGAAGTGGAACGGGGTATCAACTTCTGGCGTTGATTTTTGGCACGCTGTTGAGTTCTCAAGGAACGGACGCTTCCTTTGTACTCACCCTCAGTAACACTTACTGGGGCTTTCCTCCGGGCTTTCGTTCTGTCGTTCTTGCGTTTCCGACTCTATCAGACTCTTTCGGGCCCGACTTCCTCGGCGCTTTCCAGGTCCTGCGCTTTCGCGCTTTCCCTTTCCGGCGATTCCGACACTATCAGCGTTTTCCCGTCCCTCTGACCACTCGCCGTTTTGCCATAAGGGCATGCGGGAAGTAATCGAGTTCAAGATCGACGCTGGAAGTGGAGGAATCCCGTCCATCTGACGTTCGCGAAAAGTTCACACGAAGCGCCGTGGCGGGAGTCACGACAGTACAGGCCGTGTGGTGCCCAAGCAAATCGATTCAGGCGTATGGTCTAGTCCACCGGTCTAGTCCACTAGTCTCCGTGCCGAAGGACCAGTCCGGATCGGGACTAACTTCGGGCGAACCCGAACATCTCGTGACTTATCCTTCTGAAGAGTACGCCGTTCGCGACAGGTAGTGACGGCGACACTGAGAAGCTCCACCCCTGGGAGGCCCCCATGACCAGCGTGACGTCCCCACTTGCCGGGCGCGCCATCGGACTCGCGGCAGTGCCCGATCCGGTGTTCTCCGGCGCGATGGTGGGACCGGGCACCGCTATTGATCCCGTGCGCGAGCCCTCGGAGGCGGTGTCCCCCGTAGACGGTGTGGTCGTCTCCCTGCACCCGCACGCGTACGTCGTAGTCGACGGCGAAGGCCACGGTGTGCTCACGCACCTGGGGATCGACACCGTTCAGCTCAACGGCGAGGGCTTCGAGCTCCTCGTCAACAAGGGCGACACCGTGAGCCGCGGCCAGGCCGTCATCCGCTGGAACCCGCAGGCCGTCGAGGAAGCCGGCAAGTCGCCGGTCTGCCCCATCGTGGCACTGGAGGCGTCCGCGGAGTCCCTCTCCGATGTCGTCGAGTCCGGGGACGTGAAGGCCGAAGAGGTCCTCTTCAGCTGGAAGTGACCTTGTCCGCCTTCACAGGCGAGTCGGACATCCACCGCGGCGGCTGGGCCCGCCGCTCAATCGGAGACGGGTGAAATGGAGACAACGCTGCGAGGCGTCGGCGTGAGCCACGGTGTGGCGATCGGCGAGGTCCGGCACATGGGCACGGCGGTTCTCGAGCCGCCGGCCAAGCAGATCACCGCGGCTGAGGCGGAGCGCGAACAGGGGCGCGCCCGCAAGGCCGTGGAAGCCGTGTCGGCCGACCTGATCGCGCGCGGCCAGCTGGCCGGTGGCGAGGCTCAGCACGTGCTCGAGGCCCAGGCGATGATCGCCACGGACCCCGAGCTGATGGCGGACGTCGACCGGCGGATCGCCGTCGGCAGCACCGCCGAGCGCGGCATCTACGACGCGTTCGCCGCCTACCGCGACCTGCTCGCGGGGGCCGGCGAGTACATGGCCGGCCGGGTGGCCGACCTGGACGACGTACGCAACCGCATCGTGGCGCGCCTGCTCGGTGTGCCGATGCCCGGTGTGCCGGACAGCGACGAGCCGTACGTACTGATCGCGCGGGACCTCGCTCCCGCCGACACCGCTCTCCTCGACCCGGCGCTCGTCCTCGGCTTCGTCACCGAGGAAGGCGGCCCGACCAGCCACAGCGCGATCCTCGCGCGGGCCCTGGGCGTACCGGCGATCGTGGCACTGCCCGGCGCCGGTGAGATCGCCGAGGGCACGGTCATCGCCGTCGACGGCAGCACCGGCGACCTGTTCGTCGAGCCGAGCGACGAGAAGCGGTCCGAGCTGGAGGCCGCGGCCGCCGAGCGGAAGGCGGCACTGGCCGCTTCCTCCGGTCCGGGTGCGACCTCCGACGGTCACAAGGTGCCGCTGCTGGCGAACGTCGGCGGGCCGGCGGACGTGCCGGCCGCCGTCGAGGCCGGGGCCGAGGGTGTGGGCCTCTTCCGCACCGAGTTCCTGTTCCTGGACGACAGCAAGCACGCTCCGTCCGAGGAGAAGCAGATCGAGTCGTACCGCAAGGTGCTCGAGGCCTTCCCCGAAGGCCGCGTCGTCGTACGCGTGCTCGATGCCGGTGCCGACAAGCCGCTGGACTTCCTGACCCCGGCCGACGAGCCGAACCCGGCGCTGGGTGTCCGCGGTCTGCGTTCGCTGCTGGACCACCCGGACGTGCTGCGCACGCAGCTGACCGCGCTGGCCAAGGCGGCCCAGGGGCTGCCGGTCTACCTCGAGGTCATGGCCCCGATGGTGGCCGACCGCACCGACGCCAAGGCGTTCGCGGACGCGTGCCGCGAGGCGGGTCTCCAGGCGAAGTTCGGCGCGATGGTGGAGATCCCGTCCGCCGCGCTGCGCGCCCGCTCGATCCTCCAGGAGGTCGAGTTCCTGTCGCTGGGGACCAATGACCTGGCGCAGTACGCCTTCGCCGCCGACCGTCAGGTCGGTGCGGTGTCGCGGCTCCAGGACCCGTGGCAGCCGGCGCTGCTCGACCTGATCGCCATGTCGGCGGAGGCCGCGAAGGCCGAGGGCAAGAGCTGTGGTGTCTGTGGCGAGGCCGCCTCCGACCCGCTGCTCGCCTGTGTGCTCACGGGTCTGGGCGTCACCTCTCTGTCGATGGGCGCCGCCTCCATTCCCTATGTGCGGGCGACGCTCGCCAAGTACACCCTCGCCCAGTGCGAGCGGGCCGCTGCCGCGGCGCGTGCGTGCGACAGCGCCGAGGAGGCCCGTGTGGCCGCCCAGGCGGTGCTGTCCGGCGAGTAGCCGGTGTGTGCGATCGGGAGATCGTGGGATCGAGGGGCCTTCGCCGGTTGGCGAGGGCCCCTCGGCCGTTGGTCCGCTCCCCCCTTCTACGCCGCTCCGGTTCCTCAGCGGTGCGGGCCGGGTCCGTCCACCTCGTAGCCGGGGCAGTACTCGACGCCCGGTTCGGGGGCGACGGGCTCTCCGGTGTCGGCGTCCGTGCAGTAGGCGTTGAACACGGCCGCGGCCGACAGCACGCTGAGGCGCCCGCGGTCGAGCCGCCAGCCGTGGACCCGGTCCCGGTGGTCCTCGGTGGTGGTCCTCAGGACCAGTCCGCCGGATCCGCCGAGGGCGAGTCCGGCCGCGAGGACGGTCACGAAGTCGAGGCCGTCGCGGCCCTCGATCCGCGGCGGAGCCTCGGGGTCGGTGCCGGTCTCGGCGTGCAGGACGGCGACGAGTTGCTCCGCCTCGGTCGGGACGCTGCAGACGAGGTGGTGCCGGCCGGGGCCGGCTCCCGCCATCAGCCGTCGGAGCGCGGCGGCGGCGCGTTCGAAGGAGGCGTGGCCGATGTCCTCTCCGCAGTCGGCGCAGGTGCCGGCTTCGGCGAGGACGACGGTCGCGTACTCCCAGGTGGCCTGGCGGACGGCTTCGCCCACGAGCAGCGGGACGAGTTCCTCGATGGGCTGGCCCGCGTAGGGCAGGCCGGCGCCGTTGCCCGCGAGCTCCGCGGTGAAGCGGGTGCGGGTCTCGGCGGTGTCGGGGTCGAGGTCGTTCTCCGCGCAGAACTCGGCGTACGCCTCGGGGTCGAAGAGGGCGACCGTGGTGTGGATGCCCTGGGCCGCGAGGGAGCGGAGCAGGGCGTCCACGTGGTGGAGGTAGTCGGGGTATTCGTCGTGGTGGTCGAAGACGAAGCTGCGGTAGTCGCGCATGGCCGCGAAGTCCCCGGCGTCGGTCAGGAGCCCGACGGTGCTGGGGACCTCGCGGCGCAGCCTGCGGCGCCGGCCGGTGCCGGCGGTCCGCGCGGTCGTGGCAGCGCTCGGTCCGGCCTTCGTCCTGCCGGTACCTGCGCTGTTGCCTGCGCTGTTGGCGGTGCTACTGGCGGTGCTGTTCCTCGGTGGCATGACTCCCCCTGCGTGGCGCGATCATTTGCTCACTCAGAGTAATCACGGCCACTGACAGTGGGCTCAGCCGCGGGTGCGGGCCAGCTCCTCGTAGAAGTGGAGGAGGTCGAGGTTGTCGACGGAGCCCGGGTTCACGGCCTTGGCCAGGGGCGCGCCCTGGAGGAGCCGCTTGACGGGGACCTCGATGCGCTTGCCGGTGAGGGTGTGCGGGATGCCCGGGACCTCGATGACCTCGTCGGGGACGTGGCGCGGGGAGAGTTCCTCGCGGATCGTCGCCTTGATGCGGGCGCGGAGGTCGTCGTCGAGGACGGCGCCGGGGACGAGGTGGACGAAGAGCGGCATCCAGTAGCCGCCGTTCGGCTCCTCCAGGCCGATGACCAGGGATTCCTTGATCTCGGGGAGGCGCTCGACGGCCTCGTAGATGTCCGCGGAGCCCATCCGGACGCCCTGGCGGTTCAGGGTGGAGTCGGAGCGGCCGTGGATGACGACCGAGCCGTGGTCGGTGATCGTGATCCAGTCACCGTGGCGCCAGACGCCCGGGAACATCTCGAAGTAGCTCTCGTGGTAGCGGCTGCCGTCGGGGTCGTTCCAGAAGCGGACCGGCATGGACGGCATCGGGTTGGTGACGACGAGCTCGCCGACCTCGCCGGTGACGGCCTTGCCGGACGGGTCCCATGCCTGGAGGTCCGTGCCGAGGCAGGCGGCCTGGAGCTCGCCGATGTGGACGGGGAGGGTGGGGACGGCGCCGGCGAAGCAGCTGCACACGTCGGTGCCGCCGCTGACGGAGGCGATCCAGAGGTCCTCGGCCACCTCGTCGTGCAGCCAGCGGAAGCCGTCGGGCGGGAGCGGGGAGCCGGTGGTCGCCACGCACTTCACGGTGGAGAGGTCGAAGTCGCGCGAGGGGTGTACCTCGGCCTTGCGGCAGGCCATGACGTACGCGGCGGAGGTGCCGTAGAGGGTGGCCTTCGTCCGCTCGGCGATCCGCCACTGCGCGCCCGTGTCGGGGTGGCCGGGGCTGCCGTCGTAGAGGACGACGGTGGTGCCGGTGAGCAGGCCGGAGACGAGGAAGTTCCACATCATCCAGCCGGTCGAGGTGTACCAGAAGAACCGGTCCTCGGGGCCGAGGTCGCAGTGCAGGCCGAGCTGCTTCAGGTGCTCGAGGAGGATGCCGCCCTGGGACTGGACGATGGCCTTGGGCAGGCCGGTCGTACCGGAGGAGTACAGGACCCACAGGGGGTGGTCGAAGGGGACCGCCTCGAAGGCCGGCTCGGTGTCGGCGGACGTCAGATCCGACCAGGTGAGGGTGCCGTCAGGGGCCGGGGTGCCGAGGAGCGGGATGTGGACGACGGCCCGCAGGGAGGGCAGCTCGGCGCGGAGCTCGGCGACGGTGTCGCGGCGGTCGTGCTCCTTGCCGCCGTAGCGGTAGCCGTCGACGGTGAACAGGACGACCGGTTCGACCTGCTGGAAGCGGTCGAGGACGCTGCGGGCGCCGAAGTCGGGGGCGCAGGAGGTCCAGACGCCGCCGACGGCGGCGGTGGCGAGGAGGGCGACGACGGCCTCGGGGATGTTGGGGAGGTATCCGCTGACCCGGTCGCCGGGGCGTACGCCGAGGGCGCGCAGCTCGGCGGCGAGGGAGCCGACCTGGCGGCGGAGGGCCGACCAGGTGACGGGGGTGGGTTCGTGGGTCTCGTCGACGTACAGCAGGGCGGGGTCGTCGGCGCGGGCCGGGTCCTCCGCGGCGCGAAGGGCGTGCTCGGCGTAGTTGAGGGTGGCTCCGGTGAACCAGCTCGCGCCGGGCATGGAGCGGTCGGCGAGCACGGACGTGTACGGGGTGGTGAAGCGGACGTCGAACCATGCGGCGACGGCCTGCCAGAAGGTGTCGAGCTCGTCGACGGACCAGCTGTGCAGGGCGGGGTAGCCGCCGTCGGCCGGGGCTCCGAAGCGCTCGGCCGCCCAGGCCTGGAAGGCGGTGATCCGGGCCGCGGCGATCCGGTCGGGGCCGGGGGCCCAGAGGGGTTCCGGCTGCGTGGCTGAGGTCATGGGTCGGCTCCCGGTCAAGTCTGCGGCTCGCGCTTCGTGTGCGTACGGTGCCACCGCGCGGGGGGTGGGTGCGCGACGGCTCACAGGGACGATGCCATGTGATCGACATCCGCACCAGAGTCGTCATCACCGCTCACGGGGGCGGCGGCATGTGGGCGGCCGCCGGCCGGCCGCGGTCGCGCGGTGGCCGTGCGCCGGTGGTCACCCATGGGTGAACGGAAGTTGAACGCAGCACTTTCGCTCGGGGGCCGGTGGCAAGGTGATCTCCATGAACGGTCGTGATCTGGTGCGTGCGGTCAAGGACATCGGTACGGAGCGCGGACGGCGCGCCTGGCTCTCGGCGTGGCGTCACCGGCGGGCGGACGCGGTGGGGCTGCCGCGGCGGGGTACGGAGCGGGCCCGGGTGCCGGGGCTGCTGACGGGTACGGAGCCGCGGCCGGGCGGGGGCGTGCTGCGGTTCGCCCGTTCGGAGCTGCTGGTGCGGGTCACCGTGGGCGGGGCGGTGTTCTGGGGATGGGACGGGGCCGGGCCGGGGCCGTCGTACGCGGTGGTCGGCACGGGGCCGGAGCCGGATCCGCGGGCAGCGCTGGAGCCGGACACCGGGGGCGGCTGGCGGGTGGTGTCGGAGCGGGTGACGGTGGCGGTGTCCCGGCACGGGGCGGTGGAGGTGCGCACGCCGGGCGGGACGGTGCTGCGGCGGGAGCTGCCGCCGCGCTGGTGGGAGCCGGTGTCCGCCGGGGAGCGGGACGGGGACCCGGACGGGGGCGTGCCGGGGGGCGGGGCCCGGTGGTTCCAGCGGAGCGAAGTGGCGGCGGACGCACGGTTCTTCGGGCTGGGCGGACGTGCGGCGGGGCCGCGGCTGCGGGACGGGTCGTACCGATTGTGGAACACCGACCCGAAGGGCGGCTTCGGTCCCGGTGACGATCCGCTGTACCTGACGATGCCGGTGCAGCTGGTGGTGGCGGACGCCGGGACGCACCTGGTGTTCCACGACAACTCGTGGGACGGCCGGGTGGTGTTGCGGGAGGGCGAGGAGGGTGCGGGCTCGGGGGTGGACCGGCCGGGGGTGAGCGAACTGCGCATGGAGGGCGGGCCGCTGCGGTGCTGGGTGCTGGTGGGGACGCCGGCGCGGGTGCTCCAGGGCTGGTCGGGGCTGACGGGCGCGGCGGCGGTGCCGCCGGAGTGGGCGCTGGGGTACCAGCACGCGCGGTGGGGGTTCGGGAGCGCGGAGGAGGTGCGCCGGGTGGTCGGGGGCTATGCGGAGCGCGGGTTCGCGCTGTCGGCCGTACATCTGGACATCGACCACTACGACGGGCACCGGGTGTTCACCGTGGACCGCGGGCGGTTCCCGGATCTGCCGGGAATGGCGCGGGAGTTGGGCCAGCAGGGGGTGCGGCTGGTCTCGATCGTCGATCCGGCGGTGAAGGCGGGCGATCCCGTGCACACGGCCGGGCTCGCGGTGGGGGCGCGGGGTGCGTTCGTGCGGGATGCGGAGGGTGCGGAGGTGCGGGGCGAGGTGTGGCCGGGTGAGTGCGCGTACCCGGACTTCACGGATCCGGCGGTGCGGGAGTGGTGGGGCGGGCTGTACGAGGAGCGGCTGGCGCAGGGCTTCGCCGGTTTCTGGCACGACATGAACGAGCCGGTGGCCTTCGCCCCGTTCGGCGATATGACGCTGCCGCGCTCGGCGCGGCACTGCATGGACGGCGCGGGCGGGGACCACCGGGCCGGGCACAACGTGTACGCGCTGGGGATGGCGCGGGCCGGCTGGGAGGGACTGGTCCGGCTGCGGCCCGAGGAGCGGCCGTTCCTGTTCTCCCGGTCGGGGTGGGCGGGGATGCAGAGGTACGGGGGCACGTGGTCGGGGGACGTGGAGACCAGCTGGGAGGGGCTGCGGGCCTCGCTGGCGCTGGTGCTGGGGCTGGGGCTGTGCGGGGTTCCGTACTCGGGGCCGGACGTCGGGGGCTTCGGCGGGTCCCCGTCGCCGGAGTTGTACCTGCGGTGGCTGCAACTGGGGGCGTACCTGCCGCTGTTCCGGACGCACTCGGCGATCTGGGCGGGGCGGCGGGAGCCGTGGGAGTTCGGGGCCGAGGTGGAGGCGCACGCGCGGGAGGTCATGGCGGAGCGGGAGCGGCTGCGGCCGTACTTCGTGACGCTGGCGCACCTGGCGCGGCGGACCGGGGCGCCGTACGTACGGCCGGTGTGGTGGGGGACGCCGGAGGAGCGGCGGCTGCGGGACTGCGAGGACACGTTCCTGCTGGGCGACGCGCTGCTGGTCGCGCCGGTGCTG
This sequence comes from Streptomyces sp. IBSNAI002, assembly GCF_052244475.1. Taxonomy (NCBI): domain Bacteria; kingdom Bacillati; phylum Actinomycetota; class Actinomycetes; order Kitasatosporales; family Streptomycetaceae; genus Streptomyces; species Streptomyces sp. IBSNAI002. Next base: position 1,671,211 of record NZ_JBQPXG010000002.1, read on the forward strand.
GAGTGCGGGGCGGACCGGCGGGCGGTGCGGTTGCCGCGGGGGCGGTGGTACGACACCGCCTCGGGCGTGGCCTATGAGGGGCCGGGGCAGATCCTGCTGGACGCCCCGCGGGGGCGGATCCCGGTGCTGGCGCGGGCGGGGGCGGTGATTCCGGTCCGGGACGCCGGCTTCGCCTCCGGCGGGGGCGTGCGGCTGGAGGTCTGGGCGCCGGCGCGGGGGCGTACGGGCGGCGGGGTGGTGATCCGGGACCCGGGGCCGGGGTTCGAGGCGGGCACGGTCGAGCGGTACACCTCGCGGTGGGCCGGGGATGAGGTCGTGGTGGTGGATGAGGGTGGGGATGCGGTGGAGGGCGTGGTCGTACGGGGGATCTAGGCGGTTCGGTGGGCGGGACCAGTGGGTGGGCGCGGCCAGTGGGTGGGCGCGGCCAGTGGGTGGGCGCGGCCAGTGGGTGGGCGCGGCCGGTGGGTGGGCGGCCGGTAGGCGGCCGGGACCTCTCCGTGGCCGGGACCCGTCCGTGGCCGGGACCCGTCCGTGGCCGGGACCCGTCCGTGGCCGGGACCCGTCCGTGGGCGGGACCCGTCCGTGGGCGCGGGTTCAGGGGCCGGCGGGGGCGTCGGGTCGGGTGTAGCGGCCCGTGAACCAGGAGTCGGCCGCCTGGGTGTGGAGGGGGAAGGCCAGCTCGGTGGAGGCGCGGAGGATGTGCCAGCCCGTGGTTTCGTCCGTCGGGACCGAGGCGGGGAGGGAGGCGGCCGGGCGGAGGGGGAGGAGGCCGAAGAGCAGGAGGTGGCCCCCCGGGGAGCTCAGGGCGTCGGCCAGGGTGACCTCCGACGCGGCGGCGGTGATGCCGGTCTCCTCGCGGAGTTCGCGGACGACCGCCTCGCGCCAGTCCTCGCCGAAGTCGATGAAGCCGCCGGGCAGGGCGGTGCCGCCGAGGGCCGGTTCGATGGTGCGGGTGATGACCACGAGGCCGGTGCCGTCCGCGTCCTCGACCGGGAGGAGGGCGACGGCCACCGGGAGCGGGTTGCGGTAGGCGACCGCCCCGCAGGCGGCGCAGGTGCGGGGCCAGGTCCGGGTGGTGTACGGGGCTCCGCAGGTGGAGCAGTGCGAGTCCCTCAGCTGTGCCGACATGGCGCGATGGTATGCCAGACAGTCGCCAAGCAGGCGCCAAGAGCATCTCGGGCAAAGGGCGTTGGGGGTGCCGGTGGCTGTCGTCTCCGGGCGGGCGTGGGTACCGTGCCCGGCATGACCTTCCGTTCGTACGAGGAGTTCTGGCCGTACTACGTCGCCATGCACTCCCGCGCCGCCACCCGCTGGATCCATCTCGCCGGGACGCTCACCGGTCTGGCCGTGACCGCCTACGGGGTGGCGCGCGGCCGGAAGCGGTACCTCGCCGCGCTGCCGCTGATCGGGTACGGGGCCGCGTGGCCGGCGCACTTCCTGGTCGAGGGGAACAACCCGGCCACCTTCGGTCATCCCGCCTGGTCCCTGCGCGGGGACGCGCAGATGATCCGGATGATGCTGGCCGGGCGGGACGCCGAGCTGGCCGAGATCGCCGGGAAGTGGCTCGCCGAGAACCGGTGACCCGGCCCGCCACCCGTGACACACTCCTGACGATGCGTCAGGTTTCTGCATGGGAGGGGTCTTGGCACTCACACGTACACCCGTCGTGAGCGGGTGGTTCACCGAATCCGCGGCGGACGGCGGCTTCCGGCTGCTCGGCACCCGCTGCTCGGCCTGCACCGCGGTGTTCTTCCCGCGCGAGGACGCGTACTGCCGCAATCCGCGGTGCCCGGGCGGCGGGGAGCTCACCGAGGTGCCGCTGTCCCCGCGCGGGCGGGTCTGGTCCTACACCGACGGGCGCTACCGGCCGCCCGCGCCGTACGTGTCCGACCCGGCCGAGCCCTGGGAGCCGTACACCCTGGTCGCGGTGGAGCTGGAGGCCGAGGGCATGGTGGTGCTCGGGCAGGCGGTGCCGGGCGTGGGGGTGGGCGACCTCGCGGTCGGGATGGAGGTCGAGGTGGTGGGCGGCGTGCTCAACGAGGACGCCGAGACCGAAACCGCCTGGACCACCTGGCAGTTCAAGCCGGTGGGAGGGAACGCGTGAGCGCCGACAGCGCCGACATCGCCGTGCTCGGGGCCGGAATGCACCCCTGGGGCAAATGGGGCCGCAGCTTCGTCGAGTACGGACGGGCCGCCGCCCGGGCCGCGCTGGCGGACGCCGGGCTGGACTGGCCGGACGTGGGGTCGATCGTCGGCGCCGACACCGTGCGCTCCGGATATCCCGGCTACGTGGCCGGTGCGACCTTCGCCCGGGCCCTCGGCTGGCAGGGAGCCCGGGTGACCAGCGTGTACGCGGCCTGTGCGTCCGGCGCGCAGGCGATCGGCACGGCCCGGGCGCAGATCCTGGCCGGGCTGGCCGACGTGGTGCTCGTGGTGGGCGCGGACGCCGCGCCCAAGGGGTTCTTCGCCCCGGCGGGGGGTGACCGGCCCGACGATCCGGACTGGCTGCGCTTCCGCGTGCTGGGCGCCACGAACCCGGCGTACTTCGCCCTGTACGCCCGCCGCCGGATGGCCGTGTACGGGGACACCCCGGAGGACTTCGCCCAGGTCAAGGTGAAGAACGCGGCGGCCGGGACGCTCAACCCGAACGCCCGCTACCGCAAGGCCGTCTCCGCCGAGGAGGTGGCCGCCTCGGCGGTCGTCGCCGATCCGCTCCGGCTGCTCGACATCTGCGCCACTTCCGACGGAGGCGCGGCCCTGGTGCTCACCAGCATGGACTTCGCTCGCTCGCGCGGGATCACCGACCCGGTGCGGATCCGGGCGGTCTCGACGGTGACCCCGACCTATCCGCGGACGGTGCTGGACCTGCCGGACATCGCCACCGATTCGGCGGTGGCCGTGCGGCCCGCGGACGGCTCCTTCCGCGCCTCGATCGCGCGGGCCGCGTACGAGGAGGCGGGGCTCGGCCCGGACGACCTCTCGCTGGCCGAGGTGTACGACCTGTCAACGGCCCTGGAGCTGGAGTGGTACGAGGACATCGGGCTCTGTGCGGCGGGTGAGGGCGCCAAGCTCGTGCGGGAGGGGGCCACGTCGCTCGGCGGGCGGATTCCCGTCAACGCCAGCGGCGGGCTGGCCTCGTTCGGGGAGGCGGTGCCGGCCCAGGCCATCGCCCAGGTGTGCGAGCTGACCTGGCAGTTGCGCGGGACGGCCGGGGAGCGGCAGGTGCCGGGGGCAAGGGCCGGGATCACCGCGAACCAGGGGCTGTTCGGCCACGGATCGGCCGTGGTCGCGGTGCGCTGAACGGCCCGCGGAAGCCGGGTGTTGTCGGAACGCTTGACGGCCCCCTGTGGCGGGTTCACACTCGCTCCACAGTCCCGTGCGGCACCCGGGTTTCCGGATCCCCCCATGAGAGCTGCGGCCCGTACCCCAGTCGGCGGGGGTACGGGCCGCCTCCCTGTCAGGACCCGGCTGTCAGGCTCCGGCGCCGGGCCCGGGCCACGGACATGGCATGCTCCACGACCCCGACGAGGACGTCCTTCACGGACTCCCGGTCCCGCGCGTCGCACAGCAGCACCGGCACCCCGGGATCGAGGTCGAGGGCCTCCCGTACGGTCACCACGGGGTGCCGGTCCGCGCCGTCGAAGCAGTTGACGGCGACGACGAAGGGGAGCTCGCGGCGTTCGAAGTAGTCGACGGCGGCGAAGCAGTCGGCGAGGCGGCGGGTGTCCGCGAGGACCACCGCGCCGAGCGATCCCTGGGCCAGCTCGTCCCACAGGAACCAGAACCGGTCCTGGCCGGGGGTGCCGAACAGGTACAGGACCAGGTCCTCGCGCAGGGTGATGCGCCCGAAGTCCATGGCCACGGTCGTGGTGCTCTTCCCCTCCACTCCCCCGGTGTCGTCGATCCGGGCCCCCGGCTCCGAGAGCAGTTCCTCGGTCCGCAGGGGTTTGATCTCGCTTACCGCACTGACCAGGGTGGTCTTGCCCACCCCGAAGCCGCCCGCGACCAGGATCTTCAGGGTCAGCGGCTCGACCGGTGACACGGCGTGCATGGCACCGGTGCGGCTAGAGCGCCCGAAGGCCATCGATCACCTCACGCAGAATGGATTCGTCGGGCAGTTCGGCCGGTGGCACCGGCCGGGTCACGTGGACCAGTTGGTCGTCGGCCAGGTCCCCGATCAGGACGCGGACGACGCCGACCGCGAGGTCCAGGTCCGCCGCGAGTTCGGCGACCGACTGCGGCCGGTCCCGGCACATGCCCAGAATGTGGGCGTGCTCGGGTGACAGGGTCATGTCCCAGACCGGGTCTTCGGCGGCCGGTTCGGCGACCACGAGCGCGATCAGGTCCAGCCGGTGCTGGCCCGCGTGGCTGGTCCGGCCGCGGGTCATCGCGTACGGACGCACGACCGGACCCGCGTCGTCGTCGAACCAGTGCGCGTGGTCGGTGGTCGGGTCGGGCTCCCCGGCCGGGGTGCGGGCGGGATGGTCCTGGCCTGGATCGCTCATGCCGTACGTCTCACCCTCCGGCTGGCAGCCCGGTGCGCGGGGCGGTGGCCAGGTGGTCGCCCACCCGCTTGACCATCAGGGTCATCTCGTACGCGACCTGGCCGACGTCGGATTCGGCGTCGGCGAGCACGGCCAGGCAGCTGCCGTCGCCGGCGGCCATCACGAACAGGAAGGCCTCGTCGAGCTCGACGACGGTCTGGCGGACCCGGCCGGAATCGAAGTGGCGGCCGACTCCCTTGGCGAGGCTGTGGAATCCGGAGGCGACCGCCGCCAGGTGCTCGCTGTCCTCGCGCGTCAGGTCTTTGGAGCTGCCGGTGGGCAGGCCGTCGCCCGAGAGGACCACGGCCTTGCGGATGGAGCCGACCTTGTCGACGAGCTCGTCGAGGAGCCAGTTGAGCGGGCCGGAGCCGCGGCCCCTGGTGTCGTTGCCGGTCTGCGGTGCGGTCATCGACCGTCCCCTTCGTTCTCGTTCGCGGGACCGGTGGCGGCGGGGGTGCCTGCCGCGGTCTCGGACTGCTGCTGGGCGTGCTGGTTGCGGCCCGCCGTCCAGCCGCGCTGGAGTGCGGACATCCGCGTGCGTACGTCCTCCGCGTCGCGGTCCCGAAGGGGGGCGGTGGCGGCGTTGTCGGGGGCCGCGGCAGCGTTGCTCTTGAGCTGCGGTGCGAGGCTGGCCTGGCGGACCCGGCGGGGCAGCACGGCCCCGGTCGGCGCCTCTCCCGAACCGGGTGCGGGTGCGGCGGCGGGTGCGGCGGCGGTCGAGGGTGCGCGGGTGGGGCCGGGCTGCGGGACGACGGACACCGGGCGGGGCTCGACGCGGCGGCCGTGGTCGGCGACCAGGGTCGGGGCGGGGCGCCGGCGCGGCAGCGGTACGGCTCCCGGGGAGCGGGGGCCGTCGGGACGGGGGGCCTCCACCCGCTGGGTGTCGAGCCGGACCGGGCCTGTGGGCCGGTCGCGGTCCCGGTGGCGCTCGGTGTGCGGCTTGTCCGCCGGGCGCAGGCCCAGCAGGGCGCTGCGGGGGGTGCCGCCCGGCGGGGTCTCGTCGTCGAGCGTGGCCATGACGGGCCGGGCGCCGACGCCGTCCAGGACGGCCGGGTCCGCGTCGAGTCCGTCCACCGCGTCCAGGCCGAGGACGTCGACCGGGGGCTCCAGCTCGACCGGGCCGCGCAGTTCGGCGACGGGCAGCGAGCGGCCGGTGCCGGCGGGGGCCGCCCGCTCGACGGCGGTCGCGGACCGGGCGGAGGGGATCGCGGCGGTCCGCCCGCCGGTCCTGGACGCCGGGCCGTCGTCCAGCCGGATGCCCGTGCCGCTGGTTTCGGGGGCCTCGGTCAGCAGGGCCACCGGGATGAAGACGACCGCGGTGGTGCCTCCGTACGGGCTGGGCTGGAGGACGACCTTGACGCTGTGGCGCTGCGCGAGGCGGCTGACGACGAACAGGCCGAGGCGGTCGGTGTCGGAGAGTTCGAACTCGGGGGTCTCGGCGAGGCGGAGGTTCGCGTCGAGGAGCGCCTCCGGGTTCATGCCGAGGCCCCGGTCGTGGATCTCCAGGGTGAAGCCGTTGGCGACGCGTTCGCCGTGCACCTGGACCGCGGTGTGCGGCGGCGAGAACACGGTGGCGTTCTCGAGGAGTTCGGCGACGAGGTGGGTGATGTCGGCGACGGCGGGGCCGGCGATGCCCAGCCGCGGCAGCCGGCGCACCTCGATGCGCTCGTAGTCCTCGACCTCGGCGACGGCGGCCCGTACGACGTCCATCAGCTGGACGGGCTTGCGCCACTGTCGGGAGGGGGCGGCGCCGGAGAGGATCACCAGGCCTTCGGCGTGCCGGCGCATGCGGGTGGTCATGTGGTCGAGGCGGAAGAGGTCGGCGAGCTCCTCGGTGTCCTCGGTGCGGCGCTCCATGGTGTCGAGGAGGGTCAACTGGCGGTGCAGGAGGACCTGGTTGCGGCGGGCCAGGTTGACGAAGACCTCGGAGACGCCGCGGCGGAGTTCGGCCTGCTTCACGGCGGCTTCGACGGCGGCGCGCTGGAGGGTGTTGAGGGCCAGGCCGACCTGGCCGACCTCGTCCTTCTCGTACTCCAGGCGGGGCGCCTCGGTCTCCACGTCCACGTGCTCGCCCGCGGCGAGGCGGCGCATCACGCTGGGGAGGCGGACGCCGGAGACCTCGTGGGCCTCCTTGCGGAGCCGGGAGAGGTCGCGGATCAGGTCGCGGCCGATGCGCACGGAGAGGATCAGGGAGACGACGAGGGCGATGAAGCCGAGGACGCCGGCGACGGCTGCCTGGACCAGCACCTCCATGGCGACGGGCTCGACCCGCTTCTGGTAGCGGTCGCCGGCGTCGGTGCCCATGACGGCGAGTTCGTCGAGGACCTTGCCCGCGGCCTCGTCCCACTGGGCGGCGGTGACACGGGGGTTCTTGCCCGGGCCGCCGCTGAGGAACCGTTCCTCCGCGTCGCGCAGCATCTTGCTGTCGGGGCCGCCCCAGTACTGCTCGAACCGCTGGCGGTCGGCGTCCGGGAGGATCGCCAGGTTGAACTCGTAGAGCAGGCCTCGGTTGGCCACGAAGTCGGAGACGTGCCGGATGTCGGCGGCACTGACGTTGCGGGCGGCGAGGGCGGAGGCGATGACGGCGTCCTCGCGGGAGAGGGTCTCCCGGGCGCGGGTGATGCCGACGAGGGCGCGGCCCTGCTTGTCCATCTCGACGTTCTCCAGCGCGTGGAGGTTCATCAGGAACTCGTAGCAGGGGTCGACGAGCCGGCTGTACAGGTCCAGTGCCTGGCTGGGGTCGAGGGCGTTCTGGTCGACCGAGCGGCGCAGGGCGCTGATTCCGTGGAAGGCGCCGAGGATGGAGCGCAGGCGCTGGGCGTTCTCGGGGCTCAGCTGGTCGATGACCTCGGGGTCGCGGGCGTTCGCGGTGATCTGCTCGACGGCTTCGTCGGTGGCGGCGCGGCGCTTGGCGAGTTCGGCGGTGGCCGCGGAGGCGCGGGGGTCGCCGACGACGACGAGGGTCTGGCGCCGTTCCTTCTGGATGACGCGGACGACGTCCTCGATGGGGTAGCCGACCTTGTCGATGACGTAGGCCACGTCGAGGAGTTGGACCGCCTCCCGCCCCGTGATGACCGTCGCGAAGGACCACAGCGCGGTCAGGGATACGAGCGGCACAAGGAGCAACGCGACGATCTTCCGGCGGATGGACTTTCCGCGAAAGCGCATGGCCTCCCCAGCCTCCCCCAGCTCATCCCCGATGTCGGGGGGTCGGTGTTCCGTCGGTGTTGTTCGGTGTTGGTTGGCGGTTCGTCGTTTAAACCGGCGTGAGCCTACTACTGCCGCGCAGCGGGTTCGAAGGCGTGTCCGGACGTTTTCGGCCGGGCCTCTGGACGAAGATCACGAGTTGTCCGATAATTCCGGTCAGGAGCGGCCCGATATGTGGCACATGACACTTGATGGGGCGTCAGTTCCCTTACCTGGATGGATGGCTGGAAGTATTCGTTCCGCGATCACCGGGCGGGCGGACCGTTCCGCGATGCGGGAATCTCCGGACGGCGCCGTACGTCTTCTCTTCACGGGGGCACGTCGGGGTAGACGTGTGGAGTAGGCAGTGCGGACCGCGCGGTGGGGAGTGAGCGGACCATGAGCAGGTACGAGGACGGCGCGGGCGGGCGCGGCGAGGGCGGGAGCCGGCGCGGGCTGTGGGTGGAGGAACCGGCCCGGCGGCGCCGGATGCCCGATCCGGTGCGGGCGTCCGCGGTGCGGGCGGTGCTGATCGTGTCCTTGACCCTCATACAGGCGACCGTCGGCTTCTTCCTCACGATCACCGGGTCCTGGCTGGCCTTCCCGATGGTCCTGGGCGCGATCGCGGCGACCGTCGTGGCCACATGGGGCGTGCTGGACGTGTGGATCACCCGGCAGATGTGGAACCAGCGGTACGGGGTGGTGTCGGAGCCGAGCAGCACGGCGCGCGACCGACGCCGCGAGGAGCGCCGGGCCGCCGAGGCCGCCCGTGCGGAGCGGAAGGCGGGCCCCGCCCGAATAACCCGCGAGGACGGGCCCCTCGCCGCCTTCGGCCGCCGCTGAGGGGGTTCACCGCGCCGGGAGGGGAGACCGCCGGGGGAGGCCGCTGGCAAGGGGAGGCCGCCGGGAGGCTGCCGGCTCAGCTCCGGCGGAACATCCGGGTCGCCGTGATCTCCCCGTGGATCGTCTCCTGCTCCGGGGACTGCTGCGGCAGGCCCGGCCGCAGGTGTTCCTCGACGCTGATGTACTTCAGACCCGCGCGCAGGTCCGCGTCGTTGCGCAGCCGGATGACCAGCGGGAACTCGGCGAGGGCCGTGGTGTCGAACAGGCCCGTCGTGTAGAGCAGCTGGACGCCGAGCGCGTCGGACACGGCCCGCTGGAGCTCCAGCAGGTAGGTGGCGTTCGCGCGGCCGATCGGGTTGTCGAGGAAGAGCGTGCCCGCGTGGCGGTGCTTGTCACGGCCGCGGTCGTTGCTGCGCAGCGCCGCCATCGTGCAGTACAGGGCGATCGCGGCGGTCAGCAGCTGCCCGCCGGAGAACACGTCGCCCATCTGTCCGACCGGCACCCGCTCGGCGCGCAGCACCGCGTCCGGCTTCAGGATCTCCACGGAGATGCCCTTGGGTTCCAGCGCCGCCTGCACGCCCCGCAGCAGCAGGGACATGCCGTCGCGGCGTCCCTCGCCGAAGGAGGCGGTGCTGTTCTTCTTCACCGCCGCCCGGGTGGCCTCGTCGATGACCTCGCCGAGCCGCTCGGTGAGCGTGGTCTGGTCCGGCTCGTCGAAGCGGATCCGCAGGAACTCCTGGCCCGACCACTCCCCCAGGCCCTCCGGCAGCTGGGAGAGGCGCTGGGCCGAGCGGAGCGTGGCCAGCGCCGACTCCACGAGGCCGCGCAGCCGGTCGACGATGCTGTCGCGGTTGCGCTCCAGCTGCGCCAGCTCGTCGGTCAGGACCCGCAGGCGCGGGGCGAAGGCGGCCGCCCAGGCCGCCGCGTGCTCGGGCAGGGCGGAGGCGGGCAGTTCCCGGATCTGCTGGCGCGCGGGGGTGCGTACCTGCTCGTAGCGGGTGGCGTTGGCGTGCCGCACCAGGACGTCGCTCGCCTCCCGCACCGCGGCTTCGGCGGCCGACAGGTCGGCCGCGCAACCGCGCAGCGCGCGACGGGCCTCGGTGGCCGACTGGCGGGCCTCCTCCAGGGTCCCCGCGTGGGGCGCGGGCGGCTGATCGTCCTCGGCGTGGGTGTGGTCGCGCAGGAGGTCGCGCAGCAGGGCGGCGGTCTCGTCGAAGCCGCCGGCGCCGTCCTCGGCGGTCCGGTGGGCGCGCAGCAGGTCCGCGTGGGCGGCGCGGGCGCTCTCGACGGCGGCGCTGTGGGCGGCGAGTTGGGCGGTGGCCGTCCGCAGCAGGGCCTGTGCGTGCTCCACGTCCCCGGGGACCAGTTCCTCGGGGAGTTCGGTGTGCGCTTCGCCGCCCTCGGCGGGGGCGTGGCGTTCGGCCTCTCCGCGCAGCCGGCCGAGCTGCTCGCTCGCGGTCGAGGCGCGCGTCTCCAGCATCTGGACGAGGGATTCGGCGCGGGCGGCGGCCGCCTGCCGCGAGGGGCCGTCGGCGCCGTCGGGGCTCTCCAGGAGCTGGGCTGCGCGGGTGCGGACCTTGTTGGTGAGGCGGTCCAGCTCGGCGAGGGCGGCGCTCTCGTCGCTCTCGGCGCGGGCCTGTTCGGCGCGCAGGTCGGCGCCGACGCCTACCTTCTCGTACAGCTGGGACGCGGCGCGGTAGGCCTCGCGGAGGTCGGGCAGCGGCGCCTTGGGCGCGCCGTCGTCCTCGGGGAGCGGCTCGGGGGCCCCGGCGATGTCGGCGCGCTCGGCGCGCAGGGCGCGAGCGGTGCGGCGGGCGTCGTCGGCGGCGCGCTGGGCGGCGCGCCGGTCCTCGTCGGCCGCGCGGGCCCGGTCCAGGCAGACCTCGGCGCGGGCCTCGGACTCGGCGGCCTCGTCGGCGAGTTCGCGGAGCCTGGCCTGCCAGCCGGCGCGTTCGCGCAGCCGGAAGGCGAGGCCGGCCAGGGCGTCCGCGACGCGTCGGGCCCGCTGGGCGGTGTCCTGGCGCTCGTCGCGCACCCGGGCCGCGTCGGCGGCGGCCTCGTCGGCCTCCGCGCGTACGGTACGTGTCTCCGCGAGCTCCGCGTCGGCCTCCTCGGCGAAGGCACGGGCGGCCGCGGCCTGCTGCGCGAGCTCGGCGAGGCGGCCGCGCGGGCAGCCGGTGCGCCAGGATGCGAGGCGGGCGGCGAGTTCGCGGTCCCCGGCGAGGCGGCCGGCCAGCTCGCGGATCTCGGTGTCGCGGGCGGTGGTGCGGGTGCGCAGCGCCTGGCGCTCCTCGTCGGCGGCGAGCTCGTCGTGCATGGCCGGGTTCGGCGACACGATGAAGATGCCGGCCGCCGCCGAGCCGGCGTCCACGGGGGCCACCGGGGCCAGCAGGGCGGCCGCGGTGCCGACGGCGACGGTGGAGCGGGGCAGCAGGGCCGCGCCGGAGAGGACCTCGCGGGCTCGGCCGTGGGTGTCGGGGTCGGTGATGACGACGCCGTCGACCAGTTCGGGGCGGGCCGCGAGCACGGCCGCGTGGTCGGCGGGGTCCACGGACTGGGCGAGGTAGCGCCAGCCGGGGAGGGCCGGGATGCCGTGTTCGCCGAGGTACTCGACGGTGGCCAGGACGTCGGGGCCGGGTGGCAGCAGTCCGCCGTCGCCGAGGGCGCCGAGGATGCGGGCGTCGTCGGCGGCGGCGGTGCGCAGTTCGAACAACTGCCGTTCGGCCGCGGCGACTCCGTCGGTGAGCAGTTCGTGGAGGTCCTCGGCGTTGCGGTCGAGGTCCTCCGCCGTGAGCCGTCCGGCGGTGCCGGGCCCGGCGTCGTCCGTACCGCCCTGGTCGTGCGCAGGGGTGTCGGAGCCGGTCGAGGGGAGGCCCAGGAGGGCGGCCAGGCGCGGGGATCCGGCGAGGGAGGCGGCGGCGCGGTGTTCGGCCTCGTAGGCGGCCTCGGCGCCGTCGGCGGCGTCCGCGGCGCGGGCGGCGGTGAGTTCGGCGCGGGATTCCGCGGCGGCGCCCTCGCGGGCGGCTTCGGCGGCGGTGCGCGCGGCCTCGCGGGACTCGTCCCAGGCGGCGACGGCGGTCTTCTCTGCGTCGGTGGCGGCCAGGGCGGCCCGGGCCGGGTCGGCGTCGGGTGCGGAGTCGTCGAGCCAGCCGGCTCGGACGGCTTCCGCGGTCTCCTGCTGGACCTCGCCTAGGCGCGAACGGAGGTGTTCGGCCTCGCTGCGGGCGCGCTGGGCGGCCGTCGCGGCGGCGGTGGCGTCGCGGTGCGCGGACTCGCCGGTGGCCTGGAGGACCGCGGAGCGCTCCTCCTCCTCGTTGGCCACCCGCTCGCCGTGCTCGGCGGCGGTGTGCAGGGCCCGTACGAGATCGGCGGCGGCGGTGGCGCGGGCGGCGAGCGCCGGGGCGGCGTCACGCTCGGCCTCCAGGATCGCGGCGGCGACCCGGGCGGAGCGGTCGGCGGCGGCGCGGTGGCGCAGGACGGTCTCGGCGGCCTGCCACGCGGAGTGCAGGGTGCGGGCTTCGAGGAGTTCGCGGCGCTGGGCGGTGGCGGCCTTGTCGGCGACGGTCAGGGCCAGCGAGGCGTGCCGGTAGGCGAGTTCGGCGGAGACGGCCGCGCTGCGGGCGCGGGCCGTTTCGGCGGCGGTGACCTCGTGGGCGGCGCCGGTGACGCGCTGGGCGAGGTCGGCGGCGCGGCCGCGCTCCTCGGTGGCACGGGCGGACAGGCGGCGGGCGAGGGTGCGGGTGCGGCGTTCGGCGCCCGCGTGGACGTCGCGCAGCCGGGAGCGGGTGCCGGCGGCTTCGACGATGCGTCCCAGGAGGTCCACCGAGCCCGCGGTGAAGTCCCGTTCGGCCATCAGCTCGCCGCGGCGGCCGAGCTTGTTGCCGAAGCCGTGGACGAGGTCGGCGAGGCCGTCGGTGTCGCGGGTGTCGGTGACGGCGCGCAGCAGCAGGTCGGTGAAGTCGGAGTCCTTCTTCACCGCGAAGAGGCCGGCGGCCTCGCCCTCGTCGGCGTTCATCTCGCGCTGGTAGCGGAAGAGTTCGGGGTCGAGGCCGAGGTCGGTGAGGTGTTCGTTCCACCGGTCGTGGATCTCCTCGAAGGAGACCTCGAGGTGCGGGTAGGCCTTGCCCGCCTCGGTGAGGGCGTCGCGGAAGCCCTTCATCGTGCGGCGGCGGCCCTGGGCGCCGGAGGCGCCTTCGACGGGCGGGCGCACGGCGGTGGCCTCGGCGACGGGCAGGCTGTCGAGGCTCAGGCCGGGGCCGGGGCGGAAGGAGTACCAGGCTTCGGCGAACTTGCGCGGGTCGTTGGACACCTGGCGGCCGCGCCATTCGCTGACCTTGCCGACGACCACGCACTCCCCGGTCTGGGTGTGCTGCCACTCCAGGGCGACGTGGCCGCAGTCGTCGGCGAGGAGGAACTTGCGCAGTACGCCGGAGCTGGCGCCGCCGAGGGTGTTGCGGTGGCCGGGGAGCATGACCGAGAAGATCAGCTTGAGGAGGACGGACTTGCCTCCGCCGTTCTCCAGGAAGAGCACGCCCGCGGGCGCCGGGCGGCGCGGCGGGCCGGTGGGCTCGTCCTCGAAGAACTCCGCCTGGGCGGGCGCCGGGTGGGGCACCGGCTCGCCGACTCCGCGCAGGTCGAGCACGGTGTCGGCGTAGCGCGCACCGGCGGGCCCGATGGAGTAGAGGCGGATCCGGGACAGCTCGTACATGGCGGCGGACTCTCGTTGTTTCTCGGTGTACCAGGCGTACTGGGTGTACCGGTGTTCCCGGTGCGTTCTCGGTACGTGGGGCGGGTGGCTCAGGCGTGGAACGGCAGGCCGGCGTCGGCCGCGAGCTCCAGGTCGTCGCCCTCGGGGGGAGGCAGCAGGGTGGCGGAGCCGTCGCTGACGGGGACCACGCCCAGTTCCAGCAGTTCGGCCATGGCCGCGCTGCCCGCCATGTCGCGGACCTGGAGCTGGTAGCGGGGGGTGGTGCGGTACGTGCCTCCGGCATCGTCCCCGGTGCGCTGGAGGAAGCCGGACTCGGTGAGGAAGGCGGCTGCCTTGCCGATGATGCCGGTGGTGGAGCCGGCGAGGCGGCGGGCGTCCTTGGTGGCGCCGGTCGCGCTGCGCCGGGAGTAGACGCGCCAGGCGGCCTCCAGCCCGGGGGCGCCGGAGGCGGGGTCGGTGTTCTCGCCGAGCTCCTCGGCACGCTCTTCGAGGCGGCGGCAGGCCTGGCGGACGAACGCCTCGACGCCGTTGACGGTGACGCGGCCGATGTACCCGTCGTCGGCGAGGTCCTCGGGCCGGGGGAAGGCGAGGGCCGCGACGGCGAGGTGGGCGAGGCCGTGCAGGAAGCGGTCGGCGGAGTCGGCGGCGGTGCGGCGGGCGTAGTCGCCCATGCGGACGGCGAAGACGGAGTCCTCGCCGGCGGCCACGGCCATGCCGGCGCGCGGGGACACTTCGAGGACGACGAGGCCCAGTCCGGTGGCGACGGCGTCGGCGAGGCGGCCGAAGGCCGGGTCCTCGCGGTAGCGGCGCAGCAGTTCGGCGTATTCGGCGTCACGGGCGGGGAGCAGTTTCGGCTGTAGTCCGAACGCGACGAGCCGGGCCGCGTCGGCGGCGTCCGCCGGGGTCACGGGGGCGGCGGCCGGCGCCGGCGCGGCCGGGACCGTCTGCGCGGGCTCGCTCCACGCGGTGGGCTCGGCGTGGCGGTCGCTCACGGGTGCGTCTCCTCGGCAGTACGGGCGGTACGGGTGGTGCAGGCAGTGCGGGTGGGGTCCGCGTGGGGTGCGGTGGCCTCGGCCCGGCGACCGGCCGGGCCTGACATGCGGCCGGACCGTGCCGCGGCGGGCCCGGGCCGACCGGGCAGACCGGGCCGACCGGACTCGGTGGCGGGCCGGCGGCGCCGCGCTGCCGGGCGCCCCGCTGCCGGGGGCGGCTGAACCGGGCCGCGGACCGGCCGGGAGAGCGTGGTCATGAGGCCTCCGCGCGGTCGGCGGCCATGCCCGCGGCGTCGAGCAGTGCGGTGCCGACGATGAGGTCGGCTCCGCCGAACTCGGGGTCCTCGAGCTGGGTGCCGTCGTCCACCGCGAAGAGCAGCCGCTGCTCGCCCTGGCGGTAGGCCGTGCCGACGGCCGGGCTCGCCGCGTGCACGGCCAGCAGGGCGACCAGGTACGGCAGGGCCGGGTCGGTGCGGCGGGCCTCGGCCAGCAGGCCCGACAGCCGGCGCGGGGCGTCGTGCGGCAGGTCCAGGAGGACCATGGCCGTGGCGAGCTGCTCCTCGCTGAAACGGCTGTCGTCCGGAGTCGCGATGAGGTCCGGTTCGGGCATCTCCGCACCGAGGTGCTCCCGCTCCACGGGCGGGGTGAGCAGGATCTCGACCAGGTCCCCCACCCGTACCGAGACCGGGGTGCGCAGTCCCGCGCCGGAGGCGAAGAACGCGTCCGTGACCCGGTGGGCCCGTTCCAGCGGGAGCGGCAGCAGCGGGGCCACCAGCTGCCCGTACAGGTCGATGCCGGAGCTCGGCGCGGGGGCGGCGAAGGCCTGGCGGTCCTGTTCGGCGCGGAAGAGCGGCCCGGCGTCCAGCAGCCGGGACTGGAGCTGGGTGTGGCGGCGGATGCAGTCCTTGACGATGTCGACGAGCTCGGCGGCCCGCCGCTTGCTCTCGGGCTCCTCGGCCTCGTCGCGCGCCTTGCGGATGTTGGTCAGGATCGCGTTCTCGTGGCGGTAGCGGTCGGCGACGTGGTCGAGGGCCTCCTCGATCATGTCGGGGACGGACTGGAGCCAGTCCACCGCGCGCACGTTGCGGCGGGTCGCGTCCAGCGTGCGCCGCAGCGTCTCCGCGTACTGCACGGTCCGGTACCGGGCCTGCTCGGCGGCGAGCTGGGCGTCCGCCAGCCGGCCCCGGCTGATCAGCACCTCCAGCTTGACCTCGGCCGCGATCTGCGCGCTGGTCACGTCCGTGTCGAGGGCGCCGACCAGTACGTTGACGGCCTCGTCGGTCGTGCGCAGGTAGACCCCGCCGCCGTACCCCGGGACCTCTTCGATCAGCTTGAAGTCGTAGTCGCGCCGGACGTAGGCGCCGTCCGGCCCGAACGTCCCGTAGATCGCGCGGAAACCGCGGTCGACGCTGCCGACGTTGACCAGGTTCTCCAGCACCCAGCGGGCGACCCGCTCGTGCTCGGCGGCCGGCCGGGCCGGGGCCTGGGCGGCGACCCGCGGGAGCAGCCTGGCCACCACCTGCTCGTGGTCGGCGCCCGTGTCGAAGTCCATGTTCAGGGTGACCAGGTCGATCGCGGCCAGCGCGACCTCCGCCATCGCGTAGACGCCGTACTCGCCCGCCAGATTGGCCTTGCGTACGTCGAGGTCGTGCAGCGGGGCGGTGCAGGCGAGCGCGCGCAGCCGCCGGGCCAGGCCCTCGTCGGCGGCCGGGCCCGGCGCCGGGGACGGAAGGGTCTTCGCCGGGGCGGGGAGAGTCACGGACAAAGACTAGGCGCTGACCCTGACAACATCCCAAACGGCATGGTTCGGCCGGATCGTCCGCGGATCGCCCGAGCCCGGTCCTCTACGCTCACCGCATGGCTTCCATGATCACACCCTCCGAGGCGGCGATCGACCTCAACGCCGACCTCGGCGAGGGCTTCGGGCGCTGGACGCTCACGGACGACGAGGCCCTGCTCACGGTCGTCACGAGCGCCAACGTCGCCTGCGGTTTCCACGCCGGGGACCCGTCCATCATGCGCCGGGTCTGCGAGCTGGCGGCCGCGCGGGGCGTACGGATCGGAGCGCAGGTCTCCTACCGCGATCTGGCGGGCTTCGGCCGCCGCGCCATGGACGTGCCGGCCGGTGAGCTGGCGGACGAGGTGGCCTACCAGATCGGGGCGCTGGACGTCTTCGCACGGGCCGCCGGCTCCCGGGTGTCGTACGTGAAACCGCACGGCGCGCTGTACAACCGCACGGTGCACGATGCCGACCAGGCCGCCGCCGTGGTCGCGGGGGTCCTGACGGCCGGGGGCGCCCTGCCCGTGCTCGGCCTCCCCGGCTCCCTGCTGCTCGACGCGGCCGCGGCGGCCGGCCTGGCCGCCGTACCGGAGGCGTTCGCCGACCGCGCCTACACGCCCGCCGGGACGCTGGTGCCGCGCACCGAACCGGGGGCGGTGGTGCACGACCCGGACGCCGTCGTGGCGCGGGCCGTGCGGATGGCGGCCGAGGGGTCGGTGACGGCGGCCGACGGCTCCCCGGTCCAGGTCGCCGCCCGTTCCCTGTGCCTGCACGGGGACACCCCGGGCGCGGCGGACCTCGCACGCCGGGTCCGCGCGGCGCTGGGCGCGGCCGGGGTCCGGGTCGGGGCCTTCGCGTGAGGACCCTGGTGGTCGGCGCGGAGGCCCTCCTGGTCGAGGTGGGCTCGGCCGCCGAGGTGGCCGCGCTCCACGCCGAACTGCTGCGCCGCCGGGACGCGGGCGAGCTGGGCCCCGTACGGGACCTCGTGCCGGCCGCGCGGACCGTGCTGCTGGACGGCGTACGGGACCCGGCCGGGCTCGGCGCCCGGATCGCCCGCTGGGAGGTGCCGCCGCTCAGCCGGTCACAGGGCCCGCTGGTCACCGTCCCGGTGCGGTACGACGGTCCGGACCTGGCGGAGGTCGCCGGGCTGTGGGGGGTGGCTCCGGAGGGCGTCGCGGGCATCGTCGGCGAGACCGTCTTCCGGGTGGCCTTCTGCGGGTTCGCACCCGGCTTCGGCTACCTGACCGGGCTCCCCCAGCGCTTCCACCTGCCCCGGCGGGCCACGCCCCGCACCTCCGTCCCGGCCGGCTCGCTGGCCCTGGCCGGGGAGTACGCGGGGGTGTACCCGCGCTCCTCCCCCGGCGGCTGGCAGCTGATCGGGTCCACCGACGCGACGCTCTGGGACCCAGGACGGGAGCCGGCCGCGCTGCTCGCGCCCGGCGTCCGCGTGCGGTTCGCGGAGGCGGGCCGGTGACCGGGCTGCTGGTGGTGCGGCCGGGGGCGCTGACCACCGTCCAGGACCGGGGGCGGCCGGGCCACGCCCACCTGGGGGTCCCGCACTCGGGGGCGCTGGACACGGCCGCGTACGCGGTGGCCAACCGGCTGCTCGGCAACCCGCCGGACGCGGCGGCGCTGGAGACGACCCTCGACGGGGTGGGGCTGCGGGCCCTGGCCCCGGTCACCGTGGCGGTCACGGGCGCGCCCTGCCCGGTACGGGTGGACGGCCGTCCGGTGGCCTGGGGAGCCGCGGTCAGGCTGCCGGCCGGCGCGGAGCTGGACGTGGGCCGGGCCGAGTCCGGCCTGCGCGGCTACGTCGCGGTGCGCGGCGGCCTGGACATCCCGCCGGTGCTGGGCAGCCGCTCGACGGACCTGTTGTCGGGCCTGGGGCCTGCGGTCCTGTCGGCCGGGACCCTGCTGCCGGTGGGCCCGGCGGGGCCGGAGCCGGCCCCGCCGGGCGATGTGTGCCCCCTGCCCGGGGCGCCTCGGGAACTGCTGCTCCCGCTCCGGCCCGGGCCGCGGGCCGACTGGTTCACCCCGGCCTCCCTCGCCGGGCTGTGGCGCTCGGTGTTCCGGGTGTCGCCGGTGTCCAACCGGATCGGGCTGCGCACGGAGTCGGGGACGCCGCTGGTCCGGGCCCGGGAGGGCGAGCTGCCGAGCGAGGGCATGGTCCTGGGCGCGGTCCAGGTCCCGCCGGACGGCCTGCCGGTGGTGTTCCTGGCCGACCACCCGGTGACGGGCGGCTATCCGGTCGTGGGCGTGGTTCCCCGGGGGCCCGCCCTGAACGCGGCGGCGCAGGCCCGGCCGGGCGTCGCGGTGAGGTTCGCGGCGGCCCGGTGAAACGTTCGGCGGGGCTGCGGCCAAGTACGAGTGAGGGGGCCGGCCGGGTCCCCGGCTCAGGGGAGGGAACCGGGTGCTCAGCCCACGACACGAGACCGGGCCACCGGATCTCACCACGCCCGAGGGGTTCGGGGCGTTCTACGAGGAACACATCGACGCCGTGCTCGGCTTCGTCACCCGCCGGGCCGCCGACCCGCACCTGGCGGCGGACCTGACGGCGGACATCTTCCTCGCCGCAATGGGTTCGGCCTCCGGCTATCGGCCCAACAGGGGAGCGCCGATCGCCTGGCTGTTCGGGATAGCCCGCAACGTCCTGTCGGGCCACGCCCGCGGGCTGGCCCGCGAGAGCGGCGCCCTGGCGCGGCTCAGTGGGCGGCGCCTGCTCGACGACGAGGACGTGGCGGCTCTGGAGGAACGGATCGACGCCCAGCGCGCCTTCCGCAAGCTGGCCGAGCGCCACGCCGCCCTGTCCGAGCCACTGCGCGCCGCGCTCGACCTGGTCGTCCTCGACCAGCTCACCCCGGCCGAGGCCGCCCAGGCCCTCGGCGTCACCCAGGCGACCGTCCGCGTACGCCTGCACCGGGCCCGCCGCGCCCTGGGCGCTCCGGGCTCCGCGACGAAGAGCCAGTTGGAGGCAGCCCGATGAGCACCCGGCCCAGCGGTTTCGAGGAGCGGCTGAAGGCCGCGCTCCTGGCCCGCCTCCCGGAGGCGGCGCCCGCGGCCACCGCACGGCCGTTCGCCCGCAAGTACGGCATCCCGCTCGCGGTGGGCGTCGCCACGGCCGCCGTGGTCGCGGTCATGACCCTGCCGGGCAGCACCCACACCGGTTCGCTGCCCGCCGGCACGCCGAGCCCTTCCGGTACGGACGCGCCCAGGATCACGAAGGAGCGGGACGGGTCGCTGCGGTTCGATCTGCCCCGGAAGGAGCAGGTCCCGGCCCTGGCCGCCCGGCTCAAGCAGCTGGGGGTCGAGGCCGTCGCGTTCCAGCCGGTGCCGGAACGCGAGTGCGTGCGGGCGACGTGGGCCTGGGGCAAAGTCCCGCAGGAGGATCCCGCGGCCGGTGTGTCGCGCGCCGATGACGGACGCGTCCTCAAGGTCAACCCCAAGGCGGTCCCCCCGGGACACACCCTCGCGCTCACGTGGAAGTACTATCCGCCGTTCTGGGACGGGAGGCAGGGAGTCGTCTTCGAAGTCCTGTCGAACGCGTACGCCCCGTTCTGCGCGGCCGACAACACGGAGGCCGCCCTGGAGGCCCAGCGGCTGGGGCCCCCCACCCACATACCGAGCCCGCCCCCCGGCGCACCGCCCACCAGGTCGCCCTGATCGCGCTCCGCGGCCGCACGTCGTGACAGCACCCGGCCCGGCCCCCTGCTGTCGGGGGACCGGGCCGAGGTGCGTCGGTGCGGGGCCGGCGGGGCTACACGGCCGACTCCGGGGCGATGCGGCTGCGGACGGCGGACTGGACGTCCTCTTCCTCCGCCGGGTCCGCGGCCAGGCGCCGCAGGCGGGGGGCGACGCGGGCGTCGGCGGTCTCGGCGTGCCGGGCCGCCACCTCGCGGGTGGTCTCCTCGCAGTCCCACAGGCATTCGACGGCGAAGCCGGCCGCGAAGGAGGGGTCGGTGCTGGCCAGGGCCCGGGCGGCCCGGCCGCGCAGATGGGACGAGGCCGTCTCGCGGTAGATGTGCCGCAGTACGGGGGCCGCGCAGCCGATCGCGAGGCGGCCCGCGCCGTCCACCAGGGGGTAGAGCGCCCGGGTGTCGGGGCCCGCCCCGCGGACGGTGGAGCGCAGGGCGCCCAGGACCAGGCCGGCGTCCTCGGCTCCGCCCCGGGCGGCCAGGACGGCCCCGGCCGCCGCGCCGAGGGCGTCGGGCCGGTGGATCCAGCGGCGGGCCCGGTCCACGGCGCCGGGGCCGCACATGCGCTCGTACGCGGCCACGGCGGGCTCGTCGGCGGCGGCTTCGATGAGGTCCAGCACGGCCGGGTTCTCCGGTTCGGCGAGGACCAGGTGGTGCAGGGCGGTGGCGCGGGCCGCCTCGCCCGAGGCGCCGGCCGCCGCGGCGAGGATGGCGGGCCGGTCCTCGGGCTGGGCCACGGCCGCGAGGCAGCGCGCGGCGGGCACGTGCAGCGGGGTGCCGCGGCGCAGGCCGTCGGCGGCCCAGTCGAAGACGGCCTGCACTCCCCAGCCGGGCCGGGGGCCGCTGGGGGTGAGCTGGCGCTGCCAGCGGTCGAAGGAGCCCTGCCGGCGGGCGGCACTGAGGCGCTCCCCGTACCGGGGTGACTCCTCCCACAGGCACCAGGGCCTGGGCTCGTACGCGTCGCGGATGGCGGCGGCCAGCCGCGCCTCGCCCTCCGCCGTGGCGGGGAAGCGGGCGAGGACCGGCCCGGCCAGGGAGCGCAGCCCCTCGTCGTCGTCGCGCAGGGCGAGCTCGTCGAGGGCCCAGGCCCAGTTCGCCCCGGAGGAGGCGTAGCGGCGCAGCAGCATGAGCGCGTCGTCGCGGCCGTACGAGGCGAGGTGGCCCAGGACGGACAGGGCGAGGCCCGTCCGCTCGTCGGCTTCGTCGAGGAGGTCCTCGGCGCCGAAGAGGTGGGCCTCGATCGCGCCGAGGGGGCCGTCGAGGTCGAGGTACAGCCGGGCGTAGTACAGGGAGCGGTTCTCGACCTGCCAGTCCTGGCGCGGGTCGCGGACCACACAGTGGTCGAGGGCCTCCAGGGCCTCCGCCCTGGGCGCCGCGAGGGCGTGCAGCGTGCCGTCGCCACGGCCCCGCTGGAGCAGCCCGAGCAGCGTGCCGCTCGGCGCTATGACTGGTTCGAACATGGGAATGGCCTCAAATCAAGCTGGGGACGCAACCGGGAATCGGGATTCACAGGGCCGCGTAACAGCATGTGAGGACGTTCGCCGTCAGGTTC
This sequence comes from Streptomyces sp. IBSNAI002, assembly GCF_052244475.1. NCBI lineage: Bacteria > Bacillati > Actinomycetota > Actinomycetes > Kitasatosporales > Streptomycetaceae > Streptomyces > Streptomyces sp. IBSNAI002. The sequence continues at coordinate 1,692,508 of NZ_JBQPXG010000002.1, forward strand.
CGCTCGATGTAGACCATTGCCTTCTCACTCTCGTCGGTGCTTCGCGGCCACGGCGGCCGGTGCGGCAGGCGCCGGGTGTGGACACCCGTCGTGTCCAGCCCGCTCCTGCCCGTCCGTCATGTTCGCGAATCGAATCCGACGCCATGATGACCCAGCCGGTTTGTGCGCCGCGACCACATTTACGGCCGCCGTGACCAACCTGTGAGGTCGGACACCGCCCTGGCGCGGCCTGCGCCGGGCAAAAAAGCGGACTAGTTGGCTCCGAAGAGTTCCAGCAGGTCGGCCTTGGCGAACATGCGCGCCGTGTCCACGGCGGAGGGGGTTCCGGCGGCCGGATCGGCCCCTCCGGCGAGCAGGGCCCGGATGACGGCCTCCTCGCCCTTGAAGACGGCTCCGGCGAGCGGGGTCTGGCCGCGGTCGTTGGCGCGGTCGGCCTCGGCGCCGCGGGACAGCAGGGCCGTGACCGTGTCCGCGTGGCCGTGGTAGGCGGCCAGCATGACGAGGGTGTCGCCGCGGTCGTTGGTGAGGTTCGCCGGGACACCGGCGTCGAGGTACGCGGCGAGCGTCGCGGTCTCGCCCTGGCGGGCCAGGTCGAAGATCTTGGTGGCCAGTTCGATGACGTCCTCGTCGGGGACGTCCTGGGAACCGGAGCCGCCGTCGGTGTGCTCGCTCATCCTTCGTACCGCCTTTCACTCGCTGCTGGCATGGTCCGCCCCCGCGGACCGCCCCCGGACCGGGCGGGCTGGGGGGTGCACGGCACTGCGTCCGTACGGGTGAATCGTCAGAGTAGCGCCCGGACCTGCACATGTCGGGGCGCGCGCCGAGGCAATGATCACCCTCGCCCCCCTTCGCACCGGACGCGCCAGTCGGAGTGACCCGGTCCAGTGAAAAACTCCCGGATTCACCCATATGCACCTTTTGTCGCATTGATACTTGCTGTGAGCCTGGAAGAACTGATGGTGACTGTCCCCACCCACCAGGAGAACCTCTCATGGTCCTGTCCATCTCAGGCGTCGTCCTGCTCGGCATCATCTGCTTCCTCTTCTTCAAGAAGGACGGGATGAAGCTGACCCACGCGTTCGTCTGCTCGCTGTTCGGCTTCTTCCTCGCCGGCTCCGCCATCGCTCCGAGCATCACCGCGAGCACGGCGAGCCTCGCGAGCCTGCTCGGCGGGATCAAGCTCTAGCCCGCCCCAGGCACGGCGACACCCAGCCGCACCCGAAGCACCCGAACACCCACAACTCCAGGAGACGCCCGTGGCCCGGCGCCCACTTCCCCGCATCCTCACCAGCGGCACCGCGTCGCTGACCCGGGGCCGCGACCTCGCTCGCACGGCCGCCGACAGCGCCACGGACGTCCTCCATCCGCTCCTCACCATCGGACGCGGCCTGCGCATCCTGGCCTCGGCCGGGCGGCGCAAATGGTCCGGAACCCCCAAGGACAAGCGTGGTCCCGCGCTGTTCCTGGGAGCCGCCTGCGTCCTGGTGGTCGCACTCGTCCCCTACGGCCCGCTCCTCGCCCTGATCACCCTCATGGCGGCGGCGGCCTGGCAGGGACGCGACCGCACCCCGGTGAAGACCGGGCCCAGCGATACCGAGACCGAACGCCTCGGTTCCCTCTACGAAGCACTCGTGCCGTACTTCTCCACCCCGGAGGACCCCAGTCCGCTCTTCGCCCACGGCGGGGAGTGGGACAAGGCCTTCAGCGGCTACGAATTCGACGAGGCGGGCCGCGTCACCCGGCTCCACATCCGCTACCCGGCCTACTTCACCGATGGCGAGGCCACCTCGCGGGCCCGGATCGAGGCACTGCTGCACGCCAAGTCCGGGCGCGGACGGGAGTATCTCTTCGAATGGGACGAGGAGGGCAACCAGCTCGACCTGAGCGTGCTGGCGGCGCTGCCGACGGGCATCGCCGCCCAGCCGTTCGTGACCTCCCCCGGCGAGACCGTCCTCGGTTTCACCGACGCCGGCAGCGTCCAGCGGACCCTGCCCGTCCTGGAGGGCGACGAGCCCCGGGACGTGCCCCCGGTCATCTGGCGCACCGGCCCCCGCGCCACCGAGCCCCACCTGCTGGCCGTCGGCCAGCCCGGCAGCGGCACCTCCACCCTGCTGCGCTCCATCGCCCTGCAGGCGCTGCGGCACGGCGGCGACGTACTGATCGTCGAGGGCGGCGGCAGCGGCGAGTACTCCTGCCTGGCCGGCCGCAGCGGCGTGATCGCCGTGGAATGCGGGCCGGTCGGGGCGCTGGCCACCCTGGAGTGGGCCGCGAAGGAGACCGAGCGGCGCCTCATCGCCGCCCACCGGGCCCGCGAGGCCGGCCGGCCCGCGCCCGAGGACACCCGGCGCCCCCTGTGGATCCTGCTGGACCGGCCCAGCGTGCTGGCCCACCTGGCCGCCGCCGAGGGCGGGCCCGATCCGCTCGCCCAGCTCCAGGTGCCGCTGCGGCACGGACGGGCCGCGCACGTCACCGTGGCGGTGACCGAGCAGTTCGACCACCTGGAGCTGCTGCACGACGCCGTCTGGCAGCACACCCGCGCCCGGGTCGTCCTCGGGCCCGCCGCGATCCAGCAGGTCGCGGACGTGCTGGGGCTGCCGCCGCACACGACCCCGCCGGGCCAGGTGCCGCCCGGGCGGGGGTACGCCCGGCTCGGTTCGGGTCCCGTCCACCGGCTCCAGGTGCCGGCCACGCCGGACCCGTACGACGACGGGGCGCATCCGGGGGCCCGGCAGTCGGTGATGGCGCTGCTGCCGGACCGGCTCGCGCCTGCCGGGAGCGGGGCCGGGGGGCGGAGTCAGACCCAGCCTCCCGTGCAGGGGGCAGGAATCGATTCGGCGGAGGTCGCGGCCGAGACTCCGTAGGCGGGGTGTCCACGGGCGGGCGGGGCCGGGAGCGGGCGGGGGCTTCGCACCCGCCCGGTCAGGCCACGAACGTGCGCGGGGGTTCCGCGCCGCTGCCTCCGGCGCCCGTGCCCACCAGGGCCGCGGCCGCGGCCAGGCGGGCGGCGGCTTCCTCCGCCACGGGGCCGCCCACCGTGAACGGCAGTCGCACATAGCCTTCGAAGGCTCCGTCCACCCCGAAGCGGGGGCCCGAGGGGACCCGTACGCCGACCCGTTCGCCGACCTCCGCCAGGCGGGATCCGGAGAGGCCGCCCGCGCGGGCCCACAGGGTGAGACCGCCCTGCGGGACCTGGAAGTCCCAGTCCGGCAGCTGCCGCCGCACGGCCGCGACCAACGCGTCCCGGTTCTCCCGGGCCTGCTCCCGGCGGATGCCGACGGCCTCCTGCCAGCCGCCCGTCCGCATGAGCCAGTTCACCGCGAGCTGCTCCAGGACCGGCGTGCCCAGGTCGGCGTAGGCGCGGGCGGCGACCAGGCTGCGGATCACGTCGGGGGCCGCGCGGACCCAGCCGATCCGCATGCCCGCCCAGAAGGCCTTGCTGGCGGAGCCCACGGTGATCACCGTGCTGCCGGCCGGGTCGAAGGAGCAGACCGGGCGGGGCATCTCCAGCTCCGGGTCGAGACGGAGCTCCAGCATGGTCTCGTCGACGACCAGGACGGTGCCCGCGGACCGGGCGGCCTCGACCATGGCCCGGCGCTGCTCCTCGGAGGCCAGGGCTCCGGTCGGGTTGTGGAAGTCGGCCACGACGTAGGCGAGGCGGGGGGCGGAGTCGCGCAGAACCTGCCGCCAGACGTCCATGTCCCAGCCGGACAGCCCGTCGGCCATCGCGACGGGGACCAGCCGGACGCCCGCGGCGCGCATCAGCTGAAGGATGTTGGCGTACGAGGGGGACTCGACGGCGATCCGCTCGCCGCGGCCCGCGAACAGGCTGCAGATGGCGTCGATCGCGCCCATCGCGCCGGTGGTCACCATGATCTGCTCGGGCATGGTGGGGATGCCCGCCTCGGTGTAGCGGTCGGCGAGCATCCGGCGCAGCGCGGGCAGGCCCGCCGGGTAGTCCCCGTGGGTGTGGGCGTACGGGGGCAGCTCCTCCAGCGCGCCCTGGACCGCCTTGGTGAGCCAGGGCTCGGGGGCCGGCAGGGCGGCGCAGCCGAGGTCGATCATGGAGCCGAGGGACTCCGGCGGCAGCGGTTCCAGGCCGCGGGCGGGCAGCGGGTTCCCGGCCGGTACGGAGGTCCAGCTGCCGGCGCCGCGGCGGGACTCCAGGAACCCCTCGCCGCGCAGGGCCTCGTACGCGGCGGCGACGGTGGTGCGGCTGAGGGAGAGGGCGGCGGCCAGCTCGCGCTCGGCGGGGAGCCGGGCTGCCACCGGGACGCGTCCCTCGAGGACGAGGAGGCGGATCCCGTCGGCGAGGGTGCGGTAGGCGGGTAGCTTGCGGGCGCCCGGCGCGGCGGGGCGTTCCTGCTGGGAGCTGATCAGACGGGCGAGCTGCGCGGCACCGACCGCCGAGGTCCATTCGGCCATTGCGTCCGGTCCACCTTCATCGAATTGGCCTCGACAGGGCGCGCCGGAGGCCTGGATTGGATTGCAGTCTGCGGGAACAGACTGTCACGCCCCGGTCCACCTGCACCAGTGGGTCTGCTCGGCCCGGTCGTTCTCGCCCCGTGTTCACCTCGCGGATCACCAGCACCCCTCGGCTCGGGGGATACTGCGGCCGTGACGCACGTACGCCTTCGCCATCCGTATCTGGACCACCCGGCCCCGATCCCCTTCGCGCACCGGGGAGGGGCCGCGGACGGGCTGGAGAACACCGCCGCCGCCTTCCGGCGGGCCGCCGACGCGGGCTACCGGTACTTCGAGACCGATGTGCACGCCACGCTCGACGGGAAGCTCGTCGCGTTCCACGACTCCACCCTGGACCGGGTCACCGACGGTCAGGGCCGGATCTCCGAGCTGCCGTGGAAGCGGATCCGCGAGGCGCGGGTGGGCGGCACCGAGCCACTGGCGCTCTTCGAGGACCTGCTCGAGGAGTTCCCGGACGCCCGCTGGAACATCGACGTCAAGGCCGAGTCCGCGCTGCACCCGCTGGTGAACCTGATCGCCCGGGCGGGCATCTGGGACCGGGTCTGCGTGGGCTCCTTCTCCGAGAGCCGGGTGGCCCGGGCGCAGAAGATCGCCGGACCCCGGCTGGCGACCTCGTACGGCGTGCGCGGCGTGGTCGGCCTGCGGCTGCGCTCGTACGCGATCCCCGCGGCGCTGCGCGTGGGGGCGGTGGCGGCCCAGGTTCCGGAGACCCAGGCGGGCATCCGCGTGGTCGACCGGCGCTTCGTGCGGACCGCGCACGCGCGGGGCCTGCAGGTACACGTGTGGACCGTGAACGAACCGGAACGCATGGAGACTCTCCTCGACCTGGGAGTCGATGGCATCATGACCGACCGGATCGACATCTTGCGCGCGGTGCTGGACCGGCGCGGGGCCTGGGCCTGACGGGGGCGCGGCCGCCCGCGCGGGATCCGGGGGGCCGCGCGGTACGGGGACCAGCGAGGGGGCACCGATGAGTGCGCAGACTTCGGACGAAGTGGAACCGGGGGCCGAGGACGGCAGACGGGACGCGGTGGCGACGGCCGCGCGCAAGCGCGAGCAGCGGGGCTGGTACTTCTACGACTTCGCCGTCTCCGTGTACTCGGCGAGCGTGCTCACGGTGTTCCTCGGGCCGTACCTGACCTCGGTGGCCAAGGCCGCCGCGGACGCCGAGGGCTTCGTGCACCCGCTGGGCATCCCGGTGCGGGCCGGTTCCTTCTTCGCCTACTCGGTCTCGGCCTCGGTGATCCTGGCCGTACTGCTGATGCCCCTGGCGGGCGCCGTCGCGGACCGGTCCGGCCGGAAGAAGCCGCTGCTGGCGGTGGCCGCGTACACGGGCGCCGCGGCCACGGCGGGCATGTACTTCCTGGGCGGCGAGCGCTACCTGCTGGGCGGGCTGTTGCTGGTCGTGGCGAACGCCTCGCTGTCGGTGTCGATGGTGCTGTACAACGCCTACCTGCCGCAGATCTCCACGCCGGACGAGCGGGACTCGGTGTCCTCGCGGGGCTGGGCCTTCGGCTACACGGCGGGTTCCCTGATGCTCGTGGTGAACCTGGTCCTCTACATGGGCCACGACTCCTTCGGCCTGTCCGAGAGCGAGGCGGTACGGATCTGCCTGGCCTCGGCGGGCCTGTGGTGGGGGGCCTTCGCACTGATCCCGCTGCGCAGGCTGCGGGACCGGGCCGTGGTGCGCGAGGCGGGGGCGGGCCCGGCCCTCAGCGGCTGGAAGCAGCTCGTGGCCACGCTGAAGGACATGCGGCGCTATCCGCTGACCCTGTCGTTCCTGCTGGCGTACCTGATCTACAACGACGGCGTGCAGACGGTGATCTCGCAGGCCTCGATCTACGGCTCGGAGGAGCTGAAGCTGGAGCAGTCCACGCTGATCGGGGCGGTGCTGCTGGTGCAGGTCCTGGCGGTGGCGGGGGCGCTGGGGATGGGCCGGCTGGCCCGGGTGTACGGCGCCAAGCGGACGATCCTCGGCTCGCTGGCCGCGTGGGCGGTGACGCTGGCGGTCGGATACTTCCTGCCGGCCCGGACCCCGGTGTGGTTCTTCGCGCTCGCCGCGATGATCGGGCTGGTGCTGGGCGGCAGCCAGGCGCTGTCGCGCTCGCTGTTCTCGCACCTGGTGCCCGCGGGCAAGGAGGCCGAGTACTTCTCGGCGTACGAGATGAGCGACCGGGGCCTGAGCTGGGTGGGGCCCCTTGTGTTCGGCCTCACATACCAGGTCACGGGCAGCTACCGGGACGCGATCATCTCGCTGGTGGTCTTCTTCGCACTGGGATTCGTGCTGCTGGCCAGAGTGCCGGTGCGGCGCGCGGTGGAGGCGGCAGGCAATCCTGTACCGGAGCGGCTCTGAGAGCGGATCCGCACGTGCGCACGGTCCGTATTCACGAACGAATTCCGAACGGATTTAGACGTTGAAGCCAAGGGCCGGTAGTGTACGCCTTTGGCCTGCCAGGCGGACCGTTACTGCGCGCTTAAGAAGTGTAGACGTTGGGTGACATCTGCTGCCAGATGTGACAAAACGGGCATTGGTGGGTACAACAAGGGGCGGCACGACGGGCGACGCATGACCCGGAGCGGGAATCTATACCGCCGACCGGACGTTGACCGGATGACGACGACAGCGACACCTGTCCTGTGGGCGACAAGCCCGGGAGGCACGATTCATGAGTGAGCGAGCTCTCCGCGGTACGCGCCTCGTGGTTACCAGCTACGAGACGGACCGCGGCATCGATCTGGCCCCGCGCCAGGCGGTGGAGTACGCATGCCAGAACGGACATCGATTTGAGATGCCGTTCTCGGTTGAGGCAGAAATTCCGCCGGAGTGGGAGTGCAAGGCGTGCGGCGCCATGGCACTCCTGGTGGACGGGGACGGGCCCGAAGAGAAGAAGGGCAAGCCTGCGCGAACGCACTGGGACATGCTCATGGAGCGGCGCACCCGCGAGGAGCTGGAGGAAGTGCTGGCCGAAAGGCTGGCGGTCCTCCGTTCCGGCGCCATGAACATTGCCGTGCATCCGCGGGACAGCCGCAAGTCCGCCTGACAGCCGGACGAAAGCAAGAGCCGAGGGGCCCCGCCACACAGTGTGTGGCGGGGCCCCTCGGCTCTTGCCCGTCTCGGGTCTCGCGCGTCTCGGCTCTCGCGGTCGGCTGTCCCGCGGCTCCCCCGCCTACGGGGCGAGCGGCGGGCGGTAGCCCGTGTCCGGCCCCGGGTGCTGCTCCGGCCGGTCCTCGCGGATGACCTCACCCTGGACGACCTTGCCGTCGGGGTGGTGGATGCGGGCCTGCTGAAAGGCGTCACCGAAGGTGCCGGCGGGCGCCGAGGCCATCTTCCGCTCCAGCGAACGGGCCGCGCGGCGGCCGATCAGCGCGCGGACGGGAGGCAGCAGCAGGAACAGGCCCGCCACGTCGGACAGCAGGCCGGGCATGATCAGGAGCAGGCCCGCCAGCATGGTCAGGCCATTGCCCTGGCCGGGCTGCTGCGGGGTGGGAGCCACCCCCTGCTGGGCCTGCTGGAAGGTGTCGGTCAGGTTCTTGAAGGCGCGGCGCCCCGCGCGCTTGATGACCACCACACCCAGGACCATCCCGCCCGCGAGCAGCGCGGCCACGGTCAGCCCGCCGGCCGCGCCCGCGACCAGGCCGAGCAGCCAGATCTCCAGGATCAGCCAGGCGGCGACCGCCAGGGGAAGGAACGTACGGGCGGGTGAGCGCCGCGGCCGGGGGGCCGTAGAAGTGGGAACGCCGGTCGTCATACCAACCAGTGTGCCCGGGCCCGCGTAAAAGCGGCCTCAGCCGGAGGTACCGGACGTCCCTTAGGGGGCGGGGTCCCGCCCGGCCGCTCAGGCCTTGCCCGCGTCCCTGGGTCCGGCCTGTGCGGCCCTGCCCGGGAACAGCTTGGCCGCCTGGGTCTTGAGTCCCCACTGGGTGACCCGCCACAGGGCCTCCACCACGATGTCCTTGCTCATCTTGCTGTCGCCGAACTCGCGCTCGACGAAGGTGATGGGCACCTCCACGACGCGGAAACCCTTCTGCACGGCCCTGCGGGCCAGGTCGACCTGGAAGCAGTAGCCCGCCGAGGCCACCTCGTCCAGCCCCAGGCCCTCCAGGGTCTCGCGGCGGAAGGCGCGGTAGCCGCCGGTCACGTCGCGGATCGGGACGTCCAGCATCAGCCGGGAATACGTCGAACCGCCGCGCGAGAGGATCTCGCGGCTCTTGGGCCAGTTGACGACGCGGCCGCCCGGCACCCAGCGGGATCCCAGCACCAGGTCCGCACCGGCCAGCGCGGTGAGCAGGCGCGGCAGCTCCTCCGGCTGGTGGGAGCCGTCGGCGTCCATCTCGACGACCACCCCGTAGCCGGCGTCCAGGGCCCAGACGAAACCGGCCAGGTAGGCGGCGCCGAGCCCCTCCTTGCCCTTGCGGTGCAGGACGTGCACGTGGTCGTCACCGGCCGCCAGCTCGTCGGCGATCTTGCCGGTGCCGTCCGGGCTGTTGTCGTCGGCGACCAGGATGTGGGCCTCGGGCACCGCCGCGCGGACGCGGCCGACGATCAGCCCGATGTTCTCCGCCTCGTTGTAGGTCGGAATGATCACCAAGGCCGTACCGAGCGGTCCGTAGGTCCGCTGTCCGCCGTCGCTCACTGAGTCCCCTTTTGTGCTCGTGCACGTCCTGTAGGTCTGGTCGCAGTCAATGACTTTAGAACAGTGATCGGGGCCCGCGGTCCTTCGGGCCGGTCGGACTCCCGCTGGCTGCGGGCCGCCGTGACCGTTGTCTACTGGACCGCCGGGCCCCGAACTGGGGCCACCCTCCCCCAACTGCCGCTGGGAGTGCCCCCACCGGCGAAACCTTCCCTCGCCCCCGAGGCGCGGGCGCGCTGAGCAGACGGATCCGTCCGGCACGGACGTCCTGTGGGTGGACCCGGCCGAACCTATCCGGGTCCGGGCGCCCGCACCGAACCGAGGCCCGCCGGATCACCCCTGTGGGCGTACGAATACCTCCCGCCCGCCGACCACCGTCGACAGGCACACCGGCAGCCCGGCACCGGGGGTCAGATCGGGCAGTCCGGGCGTGCCGGAACGGGGGTCCGTGGACCAGCGGGCGACCCGGTCGTCGGGGGCCTGCACGACCAGCTCCTCGGTCTGCCAGACGGCATAGTCGGCCGGGGCGCCGGGGACCAGGACCCCCGCGTCGTCGCGGCCCAGCGCCCGCCAGCCGCCCCGTGTGTGGGCGGTGAAGGCCGCCCGCACGGAGATCCGGTGCTCGGGCGTCCGGTGGAACGCGGCCGCCCGGACCGTACCCCACGGGTCGAGCGGGGTGACCGGCGCGTCCGAGCCGAAGGCCAGCGGGACACCGGCCTTGAGCAGGGCCGCGAACGGATTCAGGGTGCGGGCGCGCCCGGCCCCGAGCCGGTCCGCGTACATGCCGTCCTCACCGCCCCAGGCCGCGTCGAAGGCGGGCTGCACGGACGCGGTCAGGCCCAGCTCCGCGAAGGCGGCGATGGTCTCGGGGGTCATCATCTCGGCGTGCTCGACCCGGTGCCGGGCGGCCCGGACACGGGCCGGGCCGACCTTCTGCGCGGCGGCCCGGACACCCTCCACGACGGCGCTGACCGCCGCGTCCCCGATCGCGTGGAACCCGGCCTGGAGGCCCGCCTCGGTACACGCGGCGACGTGCTCCGCGACCGCCCGCGCGTCCAGGTACCCGGTGCCGGTGTGCGGTGCGTCGGCGTACGGGGCGTGCAGGCACGCGGTGTGCGAGCCGAGGGCGCCGTCGACGAACAGGTCACCGGCCGCCCCGACCGCACCGAGCTCCCGGGCCCGGTCGAGGTCGGTGTCCGCCCAGTAGCCGAACACGCGCGGCCCCGGACGCTCCGCCGCCAGCGCCAGCAAGGCCGTGAAGTCCTCGGCGGAGGAGATGCCCGGCCCGCCGCACTCGTGCACCGAACCGATGCCGAGCGAGGCAGCCCGGTCCAGGGCCGCCCGCTGCGCCTCGGCCCGCTGGGCGGGGGTCACGGCCGCCAGCGCGGCAGCGCGCACCGCGTGGTGGGCGTCGCGGGTCAGCGGCTCGTCGCCGTCGGGCGTCACGCCGGGGACGAGGTCCAGCAGCGCGGTGGTGACCACCGCGGAGTGCACGTCGATGCGGCTGAGGTAGAGCGGGCGGCCCCCGGCGGCCGCGTCGAGCTCGGTGCGGCGCGGCGCGCGCCGCTCGGGCCAGCGGGCGGCGTCCCAGCCGTGCCCGAGCAGCACCCGGTCCGCGGGACGGCTCGAGGCGTACGCGCGTACGAGGTCCAGCGCGGCGGAGAGGGAAGGAGCGGCCGAGAGGTCCAGCCCGGTGAGCGCGAGGCCGGCGGAGGTGGTGTGCACGTGGGCGTCGGTGAAGGCGGGCGTCACGAGCGCCCCGCCGAGGTCGACGACCTCGTCGACGCCCTGTGCGAAGGCGTCGGCCGCGCCCTCGGAGCCGACCCAGGCGATGTGACCGCGCTCGACCACCATCGCCGTGGCGAAGGGGTCCGCGGGGCTGTGTACCTCGCCGCCGCGGAGGAGAACGGTCCTGGTCGGTGCTCCGGCGGCGTCGGCGGAGTGGGCGGTGCGGTCAGTCATGCCGACCAGTCTCGCGCGTCGCCCGGCCCCGCCCGACCGCCGGGTCCCCTACACGCGGGGCGGCCGGGCCTCGTAGGGGGTGGACAGGACCACCGTCGTGCGCGTCGAGACGTGCGCCAGGGCGCGCAGGCGGCCCAGGAGGTCTTCCAGCTCCAGGGGGGTCGCGACGCGGACCTTGAGGATGTAGTTCTCGTCACCCGCGACGCTGTGGCAGGCCTCGATCTCGGGGACCCCGGCCAGCCGGTCGGCGATGTCGTCCGGGGCGCTCGGGTCGAACGGCTTGACCGAGATGAAGGCCGTCAGCGGCAGCCCGACGGCCTCGGGGTCCACCACGGCCGCGTAACCGCGGATCACACCGCGCTGCTCCAGCCGGCGTACTCGCTGATGGACGGCCGACGTGGACAGTCCCGTGGCCTTGCCCAGATCCGTGTAGCTCATCCGCCCGTCCCGCACGAGCAGATCCACGATCTGGCGGTCCAGCTCCTCCATTGCGCTCATAGCCGCTCAACCTAAGGCCCAAGGCCTCTCCAGGCACAGTGCTGTCCGCCCACTGGAGGCATCTGCGCCGGGCATGTGACCAAGGCCACAAGAGTATGCGGGCGTACGGCGGGCTGTTGTGGTTACTCGTGCCGCGCGACGGGAAGTGCTTGCTGTGGCCGAGGCCGAAGAACCAGCCCGCCCGGCCCACCCAAGGGGGAGTACATCCATGCTGAACACCAAGCGCGCCGGTCGCACCGAACCGGAGCCCCTGGCACCTCTCGACCCGGGAGAGGAATCCGAGTACGCGGACGACGGCGAATACCTCGACGACTACGAGGGCTTCGACATCCACCACGCGGTGTGCCCCGACTGCGGCCAGTCGATCGCCCTCGTCGCCGACGAGGAGCTCCTGCCGGAGCACGCCCTCTGCCTGACCCCGTGGAACCCCTTCGGGCTCACGGTGTGCGCGGGCACCGGGCGGCCCGTGAGCGACGCACTGCCCACCGTCGGCGTGATCCAGCCGGCCGCGGCGCCGGAGCCGGAGCTGGAGCCCGTGGTCATGCTGAGCCTGCCGCAGGGGCTCGACTGGCGGACGCAGCCCTTCTCGCACGTCGGCGGTCCGGGCTCGCGTCCGGTGCGCATGCTGAGCCCGCTGCTCCCGCAGACCCGCGGTCAGCACGCCCAGGCGGCCTGACCCGGCGTCGCGCCGGGTCCGCCCGTCGGCCCCTACCAGTACGTCCCCTGCACCATGGCGGCCAGACTGGCGTGGTGCAGGATCAGGCTGTCCGGATCCGCGGGGATCTCGACCTCCCCGAAGTGCGCCTGCCGGTAGGCGATGCGCAGCATCACGATCCCGTGCCGCAGCGCCGCGTAGAGCGTGTGGAACTCCATGTCGCGCGGGGTGTGCCCGGTGAGTTCGGCGTAGCGGCGCTCCAGGTCGTCCCGGCGCAGGAAGTCCGGCAGGCCGGGCTGGCCGAAGCCGACGGTGAGGTCCTGGAAGAACCGGTGGAGGTAGACGGTCCAGCCGAGGTCCACCTCGCGGGGGGCGTACGCCGCCATCTCCCAGTCCAGGACGGCCACGGGCGCGAAACCGTCGTAGATGACGTTGCCGATGCGGGCGTCGCCCCAGTTGAGGACCGCCGGGCCCTCGTCCCGCGGCCACAGCTCCTCCAGGCGGGCGAACGCCCGCTCGATGAGGGGTGACGGGGCGAGTCCGCCCACCACCCAGGAGTAGTAGGCGCGTTGGGCGTCCACGTGCCGGCGCAGCGGACTGCCCGTACCCTCGGGGAGCAGGAACTCGGCCTCCTTGCCCGGGAACTGGTCGTGCAGTCGGGCCAGCAGGGAGACGCTCGCCTCCTGGAGCTCCGCGCGCTCGGCGTCGGTGGCGGCGTGCAGCCAGTTGCCCTCGTAGGTGTAGGGCATGACGTCGGGCGGGACCCGCCCTTCGGCACGGGCCATCACGAAGAACGGCGCCCCGAGCGGCCCCGGGTCCTCCTCCAGCCACTGGACGCGCGGGACGGGCAGGTCCGTGTGCTCGGCGACCAGGCTCATCACGCGGTGCTGGCGCGGCATGTCGTAGGTCGGGAAGACGGTGTAGGCGGCGGGATCGGCGGCGAGTCTCAACGCGCAGGCGCGCAGCGGGGTGTCGGGGTGGTCTATGTCGAAGAGCAGGGTCTCGCTGGACATGCCGTTGGACCCGGGGACGGAGACATTGGTGACCTTCGCACCGGGAAGCCTGGTGTCCAGCCAGGCGGCGAGCCGCCGGCCGAGCTCCTCGGGTTCCCGGGTGGAGGTGCGCGGACGTGGTGCGGTGGCCATGGGTGAGCCCCTTTCCTGCGGGTCGACGGGGATGGCTGGTCCGACGGGGGCGCTGATCCGACGGGGGTGGCTGGTCCGGGCGGGAGGGGACGGCTCGGCCGGTTCGGTCCGGCCGGCTGCCCGGCCGCCCGGCTGCCCGGCTTACGGCGCGACGGAGGAGTAGTCGGCGAAGCCGCTCGGGTCGTGGCGGCCGAAGCTGCCGTGCTCGAAGATGCCGTGGCCGACCTGTCCGTCGAGGGTGAAGCGGGCCGAGTGGTCGGTGACCCCGAACGCGGCCATGGGGTGGGCGGTGGGGTCGGAGAGGTCGTAGACGCGGCGGTCGGTCCAGCCCCGGCCCTGCCAGGTGCCGTGCTGCCAGTCGGCGGCGGGCGGGTAGCCGGCGCCGACGGCGAGCGGGGAGGAGCTGAGTATCTCGACGCCGAGTTCGATGGGCTTGCGGCCGGCGGGGTCGGTGAGGTGGACCACCGCGCCCTCGGGGTGGCGGGTGCCGGGCCGGTAGCGGATCTCGGTGTGCGGCCAGCCGAGTTGTACGTCGTGGCGGCCGCTGCCCTCCGGGAAGACCTGGAGGGCCTCGCTCAGGGTGCGGTGTCCGTCGGCGTCCTCCTGGGCGATGACCATGAGGAACCGGTCCTCGAAGCGGACGGGGATCCAGAGCCAGTGGAAGCCCTCGGGGCGGTGCTCCTCGGCGGCCCGGCCGCCGTCCTCCCCGGGGATGGGGCGCACGCCCCAACTGCGGTCACGGGTCCCGGTCCACTCCCCCGGCGTGAGGGCGAACTCCTCGCCCTTGGCGCGGATGGTGCCGGAGACGTTGCCGGCCTGGACGAACCGGCGGCCTTCCAGCATGAGACGGTCGCCGCGCCGCTGAACGTGGTGGGGCTCCCAGACGGCGGGGAACTCGGCGGTCCAGGTGATGTCGTACGAGAGCCCGTCCGGGTCGTCCGGGTCGGCGGCGCAGCGCAGGGTCAGCTGCCGGAGCGGCACGTCGACGGTGACGGACAACGGCCCGACGGAGAGGTTCATCCGGTCGTCGGTGAGGGCGTCGGAAGCACGGACGGCGAGGAGTTCGTCGCCCACCCGGAGGGTGGCGTAGGCGTCGATGACCCCGGCGTTGGGATAGACCCCGAGCCCGAGGATCAGGACGGCACGGCCGGCGTGGTCGAAGACGTGGAAGATGCACCGGTCGTAAGCGTTGCGGTCACCGCTGACGAGGTGCTTCATCGACAGCGGTGCCTGGTGGATGGGGTACTCGTCGAGGGCGACGGGCCGATCAGCGGGCATGGAGGACCTCCGGGGGCGGGTGGGCGGGGAGGGTGGGGTGGGTGGGGTGGGGAGGGCAGGGCGGGGTACGGCGGGGGTGCGGCTTGAGCAAATATGACGGTACGTCAGAATCCCGATTCACGGCCAGACTTGTGGCACAACCTGACAGGGCGGCACGGTTGGCCGTTGGCCGCGAGGTTGGACGGGAGGGCGGGGCGGGGGCTCCGGGTGCTGTGGGGCCTGATTCCGACTGATACCGATCAGGGAGGGTTTGGGGGTTTCCCGCCCGTCCGACTGTCTCTCCGGGTCGGGCCGTCCTGTCAAGGGCGCTCCCTTCGGTCGCGTCGCTGCGCGATGGCCTGCGGCCACCCTTGACAGGCCGTCCCGCCCCGGAAAGACAAGGACCGGCGGGAACCCCCCAAAGGAACGGTCCACCAGTTCCCTATGCCTGCCTGTGGACATCAGGGACCGACGCCTCAGTGCCCGGGGACCGGCAGGATCCGCGCCCGGGCCGGGCACGGAAGCGATCCGGGGCCGGGGGCCGCCCAACCCGCACCAAACAGCGCCCACAAGCCCATCCGGAGCCCCCAGCCGCACCAGATCGCTACGCGCTCCTCATCTCTCAGCGTCCGACGGCCGTCCGGGGCTGGACACAAGCCGCCCGCGATCGCTCCGGACGTTCCCGTCACGCGACAGCGGGTGGGGCCCCCATGTGGAGCCGAGGGGTGGAATGGATCAGTTGGCGGAGTGGGATGCCCGATGGTCGGCTGTCAGCGTCCGGCAGGCCGCTTGTCGTGCCTTCGTCTCGCCCGCAGGTGCCGATGGCGGCCCGCAGATGCCCTTCGTCGGCCGCTGATCCGTTTCCGCAGCGCACCTCGGTCCCCAACTCGCCACCTGTGGCGGCTCCTGAGCAGCCGATGCCGGACTGATCGCCGCCAGGTCACCTCAGCTGTGTAGCGATCGCGGGCGGCCTATTACCAGCCCCGGACGGCCGTCGGACGCTGAGAGATGAGGAGCGCGTAGCGATCTGGTGCGGCTGGGGGCTCCGGATGGGCTTGTGGGCGCTGTTTGGTGTGGGTTGGGCGGCCCCCGGCCCGGATCGCTTCCCTGGCCGGCCCGGGCGCGGATCCTGCCGGTCCGCGGTGGTCAGGTGTCGGTCCCTGATGTCCACAGGCAGGCATAGGGAACTGGTGGACCGTTCTTTTGGGGGGTTCCCGCCGGTCCTTGTCTTTCCGGGGCGGGACGGCCTGTCAAGGGTGGCCGCAGGCCATCGCGCAGCGACGCGACCGAAGGGAGCGCCCTTGACAGGACGGCCCGACCCGGAGAGACAGTGGGACGGGCGGGAACCCCCCAAACCCTCCCTGATCGGCATCAGTCGGAATCAGCCCCCGCAGTACCCGAAGCCCAACCCCCCGGGTACCCCTCGAACGGATCCCCGGGCCGGGGAAGCGGTTACCCGTCGGTGGATTGTCGCGTTGCCCCGGCATGACCACGGTTGAGACTTCCACGCCACGGACGGGTCGCCGACGGCGGCAGGTGGCGCCCGGTTACGAAGAATCGGTTCAGCAGGGATCTGGGGCCCGGCAGCGGTTTCCCGACCCTCCCATCTACAGTGCGCTGGTCGCCCGCTGGAGCGAGGACGGACGGACCGTGCCGGGGCGGCGCGACCCGGAGTGGTCCCGGATCACCGCCTCTCCCATCTGGCCGAACGGCCCGCTCTTCGGGAGCTGACCCTCCGCCCCGCCCCTGGCCCTGGCCCCTAGCGCGTCTCCGGCCCCGCGAGGTGGCGGGCGATCACCATGCGCTGGATCTGGTTCGTGCCCTCGACGATCTGGAGCACCTTCGCCTCACGCATGAGCCGTTCGACCGGGAAGTCCGCGGTGTAGCCGTAGCCGCCGAGGACCTGGACCGCGTCCGTGGTGACCGCCATCGCCGCGTCCGTGCAGAACAGCTTCGCCATGGCCGCCTGCCGCGAGAACGGCTTGCCGGCGTCCCGCAGCCGCGCCGCCGCGAGGTAGAGCGCGCGGCCCGCCTCGATCTTCGTGGCCATGTCGGCCAGCATGAAGCGCAGCCCCTGGAAGTCCGCGATCGGGTGCCCGAACTGCTTGCGGTCCAGCGCGTACGTCACGGCCTCGTCCAGCGCGGCCTGGGCGACGCCGATGGCGCACGCGGCGATGCCCAGGCGTCCGGCGTCCAGTGCCGCCAGGGCGATGGTGAAGCCCTGGCCCTCCTCGCCGATGCGGCGGGCGTCGGGCACCCGTACGCCGTCGAAGTGCAGCTGGGCGGTGGGCGAGCCCTTCATGCCCATCTTCTTCTCGGGCACGGCCGCGGTCAGGCCCTCCGCGTCACCGGGAACCAGGAAGGCGGTGATGCCCTTGGGTCCCTCGACGCCGGTGCGGGCCAGGACGGTGTAGAAGTCGGCGACTCCGCCGTGGGTGATCCACGCCTTGGTGCCGGTGATGATCCAGTCTCCGCCGTCCTCGCGCACCGCCTTGGTGGTCAGCGAGGCGGCGTCGGAGCCCGAGGCCGGCTCGGAGAGGCAGTACGCGCCGAGCAGCCCGCCGCCGAGCATCGCGGGCAGGTGGGCGGTCTGCTGCTCCTTGGTGCCGTAGCCGGCCAGGCCGTGGCAGGCGAGGGAGTGCACGCTGACGCCGAGGCCGACGGTCAGGCGGGCCGCGGCCAGCTCCTCCAGGACCTGGAGGTAGACCTCGTACGGCTGCTCGCCGCCGCCGAACTCTCCGGCGTAGGGGAGGCCCAGCAGGCCCGCCTCGGAGAGCAGGGTGAACACCTCGCGCGGGAAGCTCCCGGCGTCCTCCTCCTCGGCGGCCCGGGGGCGGATCTCGCGCTGGGCGATCTCGCGTACGAGGGCGAGGAGGTCCCGGGACTCCTCGGTGGGCAGCTGACGGTCCACCGTCTGCGGGGCGCGGTCTGTCATGGCGGCGCTCTCCTCCCTGGTCGGGGCACGGCGGCGACGCGTGAGGCTGTGGGACGCGCCGCCGGATCTTGTGCTCTCACAGCCGATGTTGCCCTCCCGGATCACGGAAGGTGCTGTTCAGCGGCTGCGGCGGGTTGAGTATGCCCGATCAGGGGCTTCCCGTCACCGGTGCAAGATCATCCCGCTGGCCGGGGGCTTCCCCCGGGAGGGGCGGAGCAGGGCACTCCGGGACGAATTCCTCGATCACGTCCAGAGTGGTGCGCAGCTGTCGCACCAGGAGCGCCCCGAGCAGGGCCCGGTCGGGCTGGCCGGCCGCGCCCGCGCCGAGGGCGCCGGTCCATTCCAGGGTGATCCCCTCGACGCAGGAGAGCCAGCCCACGAGTGCGAGCCGGGCGACGGGCGGGACGGTGCGGTGCCCGTACGCGCCTTCGGCGATGGTGGCGACGAGTTCCTCGCGGACGGCGTCGCGGATGGCCAGCACCTCGGCGTCGGAGCCGACGCCGCCGGTGACGATGGTGCGGTAGGCGGCCCGGTGGTGCTCGGCGTAGTGCAGGTAGCCGTCGATGGTGCGCCGGACCCGTTCGGCGGCCGGGAGGCCGGTGTCGCCGCCGGCGCGGGCGACGAGCTCGGCGACGGAGTCCTCGACGATGGCGAGGTAATAGCCGCGCTTGCTCTTGAAGTAGTAGTAGATCAGCCCCTTGGCCACGCCGGCCTGTTTGGCGATGTCGTCCATGGACAGGGCGTCGTACGAGGTGTCGGCGAACAACTTCCGCCCGGTCGCTATGAGTTCGGCCCTGCGGACCTGCGAACGCCCGGTCGTGCCCCGCTGTTGACTATTATTCAAATTCGGCCCTAGCCTCGAACTGCCACCGGATGGCTGAAGTATGGCAGCCCCTGGCAGCACTTCCCCTGCGCACCGGACGACGTACGGGAGGCACCCTCATGGGCCATCGCAACCGCGATCGTGATCACAGCGACAAGGGAAGCGACAAGGGAAGCGACAAGGACAAGGGCACCGGTACGCGGACGGGAAGGCCCCCTGAGGGCCGGGTTCGCTGGAGGAAGGCGGCCCTCGTCGCCGTCCCCGCGCTCGGCGTCGTCGGCGCGCTGGCCGTGGTCATGGCGCAGGGCGCGCTCGCCGCCTCGTTCGCGGTCTCGGGCACGAGTTTCCAGGTCTCCTCCTCCCGGCTGAGCAGCAAGGGCCTGGCCTCCTTCGTGCAGACGGACCGTTCCGTCGACGGCAAGGGGCACCCCGTCGCGCTCCTGGGCATCGGCGAGGCCACGCTCGCCGACATCTGCCAGGCCGCCGAGGTACAGCCCCGCTCGGCACGGTGGTGTTCAAGCTGACGGCCGGGGGCCCGGCCGGGGAGGTCACGGCGAGCAGCCTGGTGATCGACGGCGAGGACCTCCAGGGCGACGCCACCTTCGGCACGGCGCAGATCGGCCGGGACGCCTCGACCCTGGACCAGGTGGAAGGGGTCAAGGGCGAGCCGGGCAAGTTCGGGCTCCAGGCCGGGAACATCGAGGTGGTGGGAGTGCGGTCCCGCGCCTGGTCCGCGACCGGCGGCGACTTCCGGCTCAAGGGCCTGAGGCTGAGCGTCAGCCTGGACGGCGCGAAGTGCTTCTAGGGCTGCCCGGCCTCCGCGGCGGATGGCTCGAGCGGCGGCTCCCGCTGCCGGAGCACCGGCGCCGGCTGCGTGCCTGGCGCCGGACGCGGCCGTTCTGGGGCGGGCTGCTGCTGGTGCTGGGCGGGACCGAGCTGCTGCTGGTCCCGCTCTCCCCGCTGACCGTGCTGGTGAGCCTGGGCCTCGGCGGGATCGCCGCCATCGGGATCGGCGTCGCGCTGGTGCTGGCGGGGCTGTTCCTGTGGTTCCTGCCGCAGGCCCGGGCGTACGTCTCCCTGCACGCCCTGCTGCTGTCGGTGCTCTCCTTCGTGGCGACCAACCTCGGCGGGTTCCTGGTCGGGATGCTGCTCGGCATCGCCGGGAGCGCGCTGGCCTTCGCCTGGACCCCGCTGTCCGGCGGGGACGGGCAGGCGGGCGAGGGGGACGACGGGGCGGACGGCGAGGGGCCGTACGTCACGAGGCCGGACGGGGCCGGTCCGCGGGTGCGGGCCGCCGTACTGCCCGTGGTGCTGATGGCGGCACTGGTGGCCGGCGGGCCCCTGACGGGCCGGGCCCAGGCCGGGCCCGGGGCGGGGCCGCCGATGGCCGCGCGGACTCCCCCGACCGTCACCACCTCGCTGTTCGCACCCCAGGGCTTCGCGTTCGCGGGGGTCACGCACGTGCCGACGGCGGACGGGCCGCTCAAGGTGCTGGTGCTCAGGATGCACGCGGCCTCACTGCGCGACTACCGGCTGCGCACGCGCGACGGGCGGGAGGAGTACGGGCTCGCCGCCGCCTCCCTGGACCTGCGGGGCGATGTCACCTTGTACCTGACGAGGTTCAGCGGCTGCATCGAGGGGCTGCTGTGCGTGACCTTCAGCCCGGACGGCCTGCCCGCTCCCCCGGTGATCCCTCCGTTCGTGTTCATGACCCGGGTCACGGCCGAGCAGGCGCTCGTCACCTCCGATGTGATCGTCACGGAGGGGCTGCGCCTGGAGGCCTCCTGATCCCACCCGGCGGGCCCCCGTGGTCCCGGAGGGCGCGCCGCCCCTCGGTGCGGGTCAGCCCACCGTGACGCGGATCTTGGACTGGCCGTGCCCGAGCCGCTCCCAGTCGTCCATGAAGCGGGCCTTGAGGCCGTGTCCGGCGGCGAGGTCCACCAAGGTCTCGGTGCGGTAGTAGAAGTCCTCGCGCAGGACCTGGTGCTCGGCGCCCTCGGTGCGGTCGAAGGTGAAGTCGAACCAGCCGCCCGGGGCCAGTACGCGCTCCACGTGCGCCAGGCACTCGTCGATGATGTTGATCGGGGAGTGGGAGAAGACGCTGTGGGCGTGCACCACGTCGAAGTGGCGGTCGGGCAGGAAGTCCAGCGTGAGGTCCCGGGTGATGGTCAGGTGCGGCAGCTTCTCCTGCAGACGCTGTCTGGTCAGCGTCTCCTTCGCGGAGATGAGGATGTCGGGCGAGATGTCGATGCCGTAGTAGTGGCCGGCGTCGAGGTGCTCGATGAAGCGCCAGCCGGCCCGCAGGTTGCCGCAGCCGATGTCGAGCATGCGGTGGGCGGGCGCGAGGCCGTGTTCCTTCAGGTAGTCGAACTGCATCTTGCCCAGGGCCAGCCAGCGGTCGTGGGTCTGGCTGCCGACGGCGGCCTCGGGGTTGCGGCCGGTGTCGGAGGCCATGACGGCCCGGTAGTACGCCACGTGGTCGGGGTGCTTGTGGCGCAGCCAGGCGTCCCGGGCTGCGCGGCGGACGTAGGGGGCGATGCGGGTCGGGTTGCTCAGCGCGTAGCGGACCTTGTGGGTGACGCTGGCGCGGTCGGCTTGAAGGTTCTTCTTCGTGGCCATGGGGGTTCCCCTGTGGGTGGGTGGTGTGACGGGGGTTCAGACGCCGGCGGTCGTTCCGGTCGTCGTGGTCGCGGTCGCGGTCGCGGTCGCGGTCGCGGTTGCGCTCGTGGTCGCGGCGGTAGTCGTGGTGGTCGCGCCGCCCGCCGTGGTGGCGGCGGCGCGGGCCATGGCGGCGGGGCGGCGCAGGACGTACAGGACCAGGGCCACCAGGACGGCGGCGAGGCCGAGGTAGAGCGCGGTGTCGATCCACTGGAAGGTCCAGAACTCGCTGCTGGGATAGACCTTGTGGTAGCGGGCGACGAAGCCGTGCTCGGCCATGCACTGCCTGAGCTCCTCGCCGGAGGTCTGGCAGACGGGGGTGTTGATGTCGTGCTGGCGCCCGTCGGGCGTGAGGTAGCCGAACTCGCCCGTGGACCAGGCGCTGCCGACCCTCTTCTTCGGGGTCATGCCCGGGGTGATCCGGGTCTCGGGAGCGGTCCAGCCGGTCCGCAGGAGCCGGGCGAGCAGGCCGGCCGTGCCGATCGCGGCGAAGGTCACGGCCATGGCGGGCAGCGTGCGGCGGACGAGCAGGCCGACCGCGGTGCCGGCCGCGAGGCCGAACAGGGCGCAGGCGACGGAGGCGGGGCCGGTCGCGTTGTATATGTACGCGTCGTACCAGTAGAGCCCGTCCAGGGTGTTGGACACGGGCGCCCACCACCAGGCGACGAGCGCGGCGACGAGGCCCGAGGCGAGCACGGCGAAGACCGCGGCGAGGCCGAAGCGGGCGGCGAACCAGCGGTGTCCGCTGACACCCTGGGTGAGTGCCAGTTTGTAGGTGCCGCTCTCCAGTTCGCGGCCCAGCAGCGGGGCGCCCCAGAACACTCCGATGAGGGCGGGGAGGGCGAGTCCGAGGGTGCCGAGGGCTCTGATCGGCTCGGTGCTGGCGTCGAGGACCAGGAAGCTGCCGAGGCTCTCGCAGCCGCCGTTCCAGCCCTTGCAGGGGACGAAGCCGTACTCGTCGATCAGCTCCATGAGCTCGGAGCGCAGGTACGCGGCCCAGGCCGTGACGGCCGCGAGCAGCACGGCGCCGGTGATGATCATGGCTCGCTGCTGGCGCCAGGCCAGCCACAGGACGCCCCTCATGCGGCTGCCTCCGTACGGTCGGCGCGCGGGGCGCGCAGGTGGGCGAGCAACAGGTCCTCCAGGGAGGGGGTTTCGCAGATCCAGCGGTCCTCGTCCGTGGCGGCCGCGGCGGCCGGGCCACGGACGAGGGCCGTGACCTGGCGTCCGGCGGTGGCGGCGTGGACGACGGTGGTCCGGTCGAAGCCGTGGGGCAGGCCGTCGGTTTCGATGGGGTCGGCGCGGCCGGTGAGCCGGGTGTGCGCCGTGCGGAGTTCCTGGGCGTCGCCGGCGAGGCGTACGGCGCCGTCTTTGAGGAGCAGGACGTGGTCGCAGACGTCCTCGAGCTCGGACAGGACGTGCGAGGACATGACGATGGTGACGTCGCGCTCGGCCGCCTCGGTCATGAGCAGGGCCGTGACCTCGTGCCGGGCGACCGGGTCGAGATCGGCCAGGGGCTCGTCGAGGAGCAGGAGTTCGGCGCGTTTGCCCACCGCGAGCGCGAGGGCCACGCGGGTCCGGTTTCCGCCGGAGAGCGAGCCGACGCGGGCGGTGAGGGGGATGCCTCCGGCCCGTACGAGGCGTTCGGCGAGGGCCTGGTCCCAGCCGCGGTTGAGCTCGCGGCCCAGCCGCAGGGTGTCCGCGACGGTGAACCTCGGGTGGAACGGCTTCTCCTGGGCCAGGAAGGCCGTGCGCGCCCGGGCTTCGCGGGAGCCGGGGGCGTGTCCGAAGACCCGGATCCGCCCGGTGGTGGGGCCGAGGAGGCCGGCGGCGAGCTGGAGCAGGGTGCTCTTGCCGGCTCCGTTGGGGCCGACGAGTGCGGTGACGCGTCCGGCGGGCAGCTCGATGTCGCAGCCGCGCAGGGCGCTGCGGCCGCGGAACGCCCTGCCGAGCCGTGTGGCCCGCAGTGCGGTGGCGACGGTCGGGTCGCTCACGTGGTGTCCTCTCTGAAGGTTGCGTCCACGGTGGCCGTGATCAGCGCCGTGATGTCCTCGCGGTCCAGGCCCGCATCGCGCGCCCGGGTCATCCAGGCCGCCAGTTCGAGGCGCAGCGGGGAGTCGGCTGCCGCCTCGGGTCGGGAGAGGGAGCGCCGTACGAAGGTGCCCGCGCCGGGGCGCGGTTCGACGAGGCCCTCGCGTTCCAGTTCCCGGTACGCCTTGAGCACGGTGTTCGGGTTGATCGCGGTGGCCTCGACCACCTCCCGGGCCGTGGGCAGCCGGTCGCCGGGCTCGAGTACGCCGAGTCGCAGCGCCTGTTTGACCTGGGTGACGAGCTGTAGGTAGGTGGCGACGCCGCTGCGCCGGTCGACCCGGAATTCCATGCCCTTCACCTCATTCCACTATCTGATTAGTGGAATAGTGCAGGCATGATCCACTGCCGTCAAACAGGCCCGCCGCCCGGAGACGCGAAAACGCCCGTCACGAGGAACGTGACGGGCGCGCGGGGTACTGCGGGGACTGCGGCCGGGCGGGTGCTGCGGGGACTGCGGCTGGTGCGGCTGCTGCCGCGAGGAGGGTTACAGCCAGCCGACCTGGGTGACGAACATGGCCACCACCACGACGAGCGTCCAGCCGAGGACGTGCTCCAGCCAGGAGGAGTCCTCCTTGGGCCCGCCGGTGCGGACGAGGGTGCGGGCGGGGGCTTCGGCTGCGGCGCTGTTGGCTGTCATGGTGTCCAATGTGCCAGCGTTCGCGGCCTTCGCGGTAGAGACGATGGTCACCTATGGCGCGCGTCACGCCGCCGGGCCGCGGCCGCCCGGATGTGCCGGTGCGGCCGGGGCCCGGCGCGCGCTGCCCCTCCGGAGAGCCGGTCAGATGCGGGTCTCCCGGTTGCGGCCGGCCATCGCCGCCATCGCGAGGCCGAGGCACAGGGCGACGGCTCCGGTGATGACGTTGCTGACGACCGAGCGGGTCGTGTCCATCTCGCCTGCGATGACCCACGGGGCGATGATCGTCCATGCACCGAGCGCGACCGCGGTCCACGCCATGGCGTGGGTGCGCTCGTAGGCAGTGCCCAGACCGCCCATGCACAGGCAGAACGCCAGGCCGGCGATCAGGTTGTTGATGGCCAGCGGGGTGAGGGTGCTGAACCCGGCGATCCACGGGGATGCCGCCAGGTACAGGCCGGTGACCAGCGACAATGCCTCCACGGCTTGGGCTGCGGGAGTGCTGGTCACCCGCTCGAAGCGCGTGCGCATCTCGGCGAGGTCAGGGTGGTGCTCGATGCTTGACTGGGTGGTCATGGCTGGCCGCCTCTCCTTGAGAAGCCTTTATGTGCCATTTACCCCATAATGTTCCGCCTATCCACCCGTCAGGTCAAAGGCGGGATTCACAGGACCCCGACCGCCCTCAGGGCCGCGGTCCGGGCCGGGTCCGGCAGGGCCGGAGCGTAGAGGTAGCAGACCCCTCCGGCGCCCGAGACGGTCTTGCCCGCCGCGTTGCGGCGCTTGGTGCGCAGCCACACGTTCTCGAACTCGCGGCGCCGGTAGACGCGGCGCACGGACGGGTTGTCGGGCGCGTGCGGGTCGTTGACGACGACGTCCCCGGCTTCGGTGAAGCCGGTGACGGTCATCAGGTGGCCCGCGGTGCCGTAGCCGGCGCCGGTGAGCTCCTCGGCGCGGAAGGACTGGGAGGTGATGGCCGGGATCCCGGCCCGCACCAGGGTCTCCAGGTCGGCGAGGGAGCCGAGGCGGGTGACGACCCCGGCGAGCCCGGGGTAGGTGGCGGCGTACGCGGCGTTGAAGGGCCAGTTGCCGCAGCCCTTGTAGGCGGCGTCGTAGGTGGAGCGGGCCGCGTGGCAGACCTGCGGGTCGGAGTAGCGCGGATCGACCCAGGACGTGGAGGCGGCGGCGGTCCGGTGGCCCCAGAACTCGATGACCATCTGGGAGGAGGTGGGGCTGCACCAGGCCTCTCCCCCGTTGTCGTACTGGGGGTAGCGCCCCTTGTGGACCTCCTGGGAGTAGCGCGGGACCTTCAGCTCGTGGGCCCGTCCGGAGGGCACGGAGGCGGGGACGGTGAACCGGTCGGGGACGTCGGAGACCATCGCGCCGGCCAGCCATACGGTGGGCCCCCGGTCGGCTCCGGGCCTGCGGTACAGCGTGAGGCGCAGCTGCCAGTCGGTGAGGCGCGGGCCGCCGGCCGGGGCGTCGACGGCCAGGGTGTCGGTCCAGACGGTGGACCGGCCGTCGGTCTGGCCGTCCACGGAGGTGCGGCGGATGTCGCCCTCCCCTGAGGCCCAACGGCCCATGACGTACCAGGGGGTGGCGGTTCCGTCGTCGTAGGTCGCCCGCAGTTCGGTCTGGATCCAGGTGCCCGCGGGGGTGCGGGCGTTCCAGGAGGCGACGGCCTCCGTGGCGGGGACGGCCGGGCGGTGGACGGGGGAGGTCCAGACGGCGTACTCCCAGACGCCCTTCCTGCCGGTGTGCGGGTCGGCGTACTCGGTCCGGCCGGCCGGGGTGCCGATCTCCAGGCCCGGGCGGGTGCCGGCGACGGCGGCGGTGCCCCGGTGCGTCCCGGCCAGCCAGTGGGCGTACGAGAACCAGAACCGGTTGTCGACGGTGCGGCCCGGACGGGGGGCGGAGGCGGCGGACGCGGAGGCGCCGCCGCCGGAGACGGTGGCGGCCGTGGCGGCGGTGGCGACCGCGAGCGCCGCCACGAGTACGGCCCTGCGCGGTGTGGGTGCGGTCATCGCGGGGTTCCCCCAGGGTGGGTCGGTGCTTGGGTGGCTTCACCCTTCCAGTTCCCGGCGGTCGCGGGCCGAAGCCGCGCGCCGTGTCGGCCCTGTCTACGCTGGTCGGGTGGAGCCACGTACGTCACTCGAATCCCTCGCGCGCGAGCTCTGCGCGCTGTCCCCGTCACTCGGCCCGGTACGTCTGGTCGGGATCGACGGGCACGCCGGCTCCGGGAAGAGCACCTTCGCCGGGCGGCTGGCGCAGGCCCTGGGCGGGGCTCCGGTGCTGCACCTGGACGAGGTGGCCACCCACGAGGAGCTCTTCGGCTGGCAGGAGCGGCTGCGGGCGCAGGTGCTGGAGCCGCTGGGCGCCGGCCGGCCCGCGCACTGGCACCCGTACGACTGGGTGGAGCGCCGCTTCGGGCCGGAGCGGGTGCTGGAGCCGGCGCCGGTGCTGCTCGTCGAGGGGGTGGGGGCCGGGCGGCGGGCGCTGCGCCCGCATCTGGCGCGGCTGCTGTGGATGGAGATGCCGCGCGCGCGGTCCTGGGGGCGGGGGCGAAACCGGGACGGGCGTGAACTTTCCGATTTCTGGGACGGATGGGAGCGCGCGGAGCTCGCGCACTTCTCGGACGACCCTTCGCGCCCCTTCGCGGACACTCTGGTGCGCCAGAGTGGTACGGGATACGAGTGGTCTTCCGGGGCGGATGCGACCGCCCGAACCCCCGCTTCCGTCACCGAGGGTGACGGACTCCCCCGGGCCTGAGGCCTCGCGGAGTTCCGCTTCGCCGGGGCTCCACCGACCTGCTTGACCCGGGGCACGCACCGGCCTTACGTTCTCAATGCGGGGCTCTTACCGGCCTCCGCACACACGAAGCCCCCGATCGTTCCCCCGTGATCGGGGGCTTCGTCCTGCCTCCGGCCACCCCGGACCTTCACCCTGAGTCACCGGGTGGTCCCGGGACACGCCCCCCAACCCGGCTCCTCGCACCCTACGTAAGGTGCGAAACCGCAGGTACGATGCAGCCCTGATTTCATCGGCGCAAGGGCAACTCGCGCACTCGAAGCGGGGGTTGCCGCGCACCACGGGGGCAGGCTTGTGGGGGACGTGATGGATTTCGGCACGCCGGGCAGCACGCACGCCCCGGCCGAACTCGCCTGGCTGCGCGGGGTCGACGCCTGCACGATGGGCGCCTATCCGCAGGCCGAGGAGGAGTTCCGGGCGGCCGTGCGGCTCGATCCCACGATGGCCGACGCCTGGCTGGGTCTGCACGCGCTGCGGGTCGACACCACCGACGCGTTATTGCGCATGTACGCGCACCGCGACCGCTTCGGGGAACAGCGGACCCGGCACCGGCGGACTCTGAACTCCTGGTACTGGCTGGGCTGGTGGGTGCAGCCGGTGCTGGAGAGCCGACGGGACCTGCTGTTGGCCCACGCCTCGCACTGGCTGGACGGCCGCCACGTGCCCGAGCTGGACCAGGCGCTCGCCGCCCTGCCACCGGTCGACGCCGATCCGCAGGTGCGGTTCCTGCACGCCTGCCGGGCCTACCTGGTCAAGGACTGGGAGCAGCTGGTGCGGCACACCGAGCCGCTGGTGGACGATCCGCTGCTGGGCATCGAGGCGGGGCTGTTCGGCGGGATGGCGCGGGTACGGCTGGAGATGTACGGGCAGGCGGAGCCGATCCTGTCGGCGGCGCTGATGCGGTGCCGCAGCGAGCAGCCGCAGCGCAAGGAGCTGCGGTACTGGCTGGCGCGGGCCCACGAGGGCACCGGGCGCAGCGCGGCGGCGCTGCCGCTGTACCGGGCGGTGCACCGGGTGGATCCGGCGTTCATGGACACGGCGGCCCGGCTGACGGCGATCGAGGACGGCGACGACACCGACGGCATGGCCGGGATGGCGGGGTACTCCGGGTTCGGGAGCTACGGCGGGCACGGTCCGCAGCCGGCCGGCGGGGGCTTCGCGGCGGTGGCGCTGGGCGGGGGCGGGCCCGTCCAGGACATCGCCGCGGACGGCCAGGCGGAGGCCGATCCGCTGGGGGCGGCGCCGCCGCCCGCGGGCCGGGCGGAGGGCGTGCGGCGCAAGGTGTCCGTGCCGCCGCAGGGCGCCTTCGCGGGGCTGCCGGCGGGGCCCGCGGATCCGGAGGGGCTGGCGGAGGCGCTGGCCGAGCTGGAGCGGATGGTGGGGCTGGAGCCGGTCAAGCGGCAGGTGAAGGCGCTGTCGGCGCAGCTGCACATGGCGCGGCTGCGGGCCGGGCAGGGGCTGCCGGTGCAGCCGCCGAAGCGGCACTTCGTCTTCTCGGGGCCGTCGGGTACGGGCAAGACGACGGTGGCCCGGATCCTGGGGCGGGTGTTCTACGCGCTGGGGCTGTTGGGCGGTGACCATCTGGTGGAGGCGCAACGGGCGGACCTGGTGGGCGAGTTCCTCGGGCAGACCGCCGTGAAGGCGAACGAGCTGATCGATTCCGCGATCGGCGGGGTGCTGTTCGTGGACGAGGCGTATTCGCTGTCCAACTCGGGTTACAGCAAGGGCGACGCGTACGGCGACGAGGCCCTCCAGGTGCTGCTGAAGCGGGCCGAGGACAACAGGGACCACCTGGTGGTGATCCTGGCGGGCTATCCGGCCGGGATGGACCGGCTGCTGTCGGCCAATCCGGGGCTGTCCTCGCGGTTCACGTCCCGGGTGGACTTCCCCAGCTACCGGCCGCTGGAGCTGACCGCGATCGGCGGGGTGCTGGCGGACGCGAACGGGGACCGGTGGGACGAGGAGGCGCTGGAGGAGCTGCGCAGCATCAGCGGGCACGTGGTGGAGCAGGGCTGGATCGACGAGCTCGGGAACGGGCGGTTCCTGCGGACGCTGTACGAGAAGAGCTGCGCGTACCGGGACCTGCGGCTGGCGGGTTTCGCGGGCGACCCGTCGCGGGACGACCTCGCCACGCTGCGGCTGCCCGATCTGATGCAGGCGTACGGGGAGGTCCTGTCGGGCCGCGGCCCGCAGGAGCGGCCGGAGCCGCCGCCGCTGTGAGCGCCGCCGGTGCTTCGCCCGGACCCGGGTCCGGGCGAAGCACGGGCAGGGCTACGCGCCCCGCACGTACGACCGGTGTGAGGGGTCGCGGACCTCGCCGACCAGCATTTCCAGGACGTCCTCGAGGGCGACCAGGCCCAGCACCCGGCTGGCCGGGTCGGCGACCTGCGCCAGGTGGGTGGCGTCGCGCCGCATGACGCTGAGGGCGTCGTCCAGCGGAAGCGTGGCCGACAGGGTGGTCATCCGGCGCCAGACCCGCTGGGGCACGGCCCGTTCCCGGTCCTCCAGGTCGAGTACGTCCTTGACGTGCAGGTAGCCCATGAAGGCGCCGCTGGCCGCACGGACGGGGAACCGGGAGTAGCCGGTGCGCACGGTCAGCTGCTCGATCTGGCGCGGGGTCACGTCGGGGCCGACCGTGACCAGGCGGTCCCGGTCGAGGAGGACGTCGGTGACGGCGCGGCTGCCCAGTTCCAGGGCGTCCTCCAGCCGCTCCTGCTCGACCGGCTCCAGGAGTCCGGCCTGCCGGGAGTCCTTGAGGAGGCGGCCGAGCTGGGCGGAGGTGTAGACGGCCTCGACCTCGTCCTTGGGTTCGACCTTGAAGGCCTTCAGGACGAGCGCGGCGCAGGCGCCGAGCGCGGTGGTGACCGGCCCGCACACCCGGGCGAAGGCGACCAGGCCGGGGCTGAACCACAGGGCGGTCTTCTCCGGGGCGGCCATGGCGAGGTTCTTGGGGAGCATCTCGCCGATGACCAGGTGCAGGAAGATCACGGCGGCGAGCGCGACGGCGTAGCCGAGGGGGTGGATCAGGCCCTGCGGTACGTGGACGGCGTGGAAGACGGGCTCCAGCAGCCGGGCCACGGTGGGTTCGGCGACCGCGCCGAGGGTGAGCGAGCAGACGGTGATGCCGAACTGCGCGGCGGCCATCATGCGGGGCAGGTTCTCCAGGCCGTGGAGCACCTGGCGGGCCCGTTTGGAGGTCGCCGCGAGCGGCTCGATCTGGCTGCGCCGTACGGAGACGAGGGCGAACTCGGCGCCGACGAAGAAGCCGTTGGCGAGGACGAGGAGGAGGGCGAACAGGAGTTGGAGGGCGTTCATCGGGCAGCGCCCTCCAGCTCGGCCGGCAGCGGGGCCGGGTCGCCGGGGGCGGCGTGGCCGCCGTGGCCGGGCGCACCGCGCACGGCCGTGGGAGCCGTCCCGTACGAGGCCGCCGCGGGCACCGCCGCGAGCCGGACCAGCCGGACCCGCTCGGCCCGGTTGCGGCCGACCTGGCGGACGGAGAGCCGCCAGCCGGGAAGCTCCGCGCGGTCCCCGGGGGCGGGGATCCGGCCGAGGAGGTCCGCGACGAGGCCGGCGACGGTCTCGTACGGGCCCTCGGGGACCTCCAGGCCTATCCGGCGCAGGGTCTGCACGCGGCAGCTGCCGTCGGCCTCCCAGGAGGGACGGCCGTCCTCCGCGGGTACGGCGGCCAGCTCGGGTCCCGAGTCCTCGGCGAGGTCGTGCTCGTCGCGGACCTCGCCGACGAGTTCCTCCACGATGTCCTCCAGGGTGACCACCCCGGCCGTGCCGCCGTACTCGTCGACGACCACGGCCATCGGCTGTTCGCTGCGCAGCCGCTCCAGCAGCGGCTGCACCGGCAGGGAGCCGGGCACCAGCAGCGGGGCGACGCTGATCCGGCCCACGGTGGTGCGTCCGCGCTCCGGCTCGGGCACGGCGAGGGCGTCCTTGAGGTGGACCACGCCGGTGATCTCGTCGATGCGTTCGCTGTAGACGGGGAAGCGGGACAGGCCGGTGGCGCGGGTCAGGTTGAGCACGTCGGCCGCGGTGGCCGAGTGCATGAGGGCGCTGACCTTCACCCGGGGGGTCATGACGTGCTGGGCCGTGAGCTCGCCCAGCGACAGGGTCCGTACGAAGAGGTCTGCGGTGTCCTGTTCGAGGGCGCCGGCCTGGGCCGAATGGCGGACCAGGGAAACCAGTTCGCCGGGGGTGCGGGCAGAGGCCATCTCCTCGGTCGGCTCCACGCCGAGCGCCCGTACGAGCCGGTTGGCGACGGCGTTGAGGCCGGCGATGACCGGCCGGAAGACGCGGGAGAAGGCGTGCTGGGGGCCGGCCACGAAGCGGGCGACCTGGAGCGGCCGCGAGACCGCCCAGTTCTTCGGGACGAGCTCGCCGACGACCATCTGGACGGCGGAGGCGAGCAGCATGCCGATGACCACGGCGACGCCGGAGGCGGCGCCCCCGGAGAGGCCGGTCGCGGTGAGCGGCCCGGCCAGCAGGGCGGCCAGGGCGGGTTCGGCGAGCATGCCGACCACGAGGGAGGTGATGGTGATGCCGAGCTGGGTGCCGGAGAGCTGGAAGGACAGCTCCCTCAGGGCCTTGACCACCGTGCGGGCACGGCGGTCACCCTCGGCTGCGGCGCGCTCGGCCTCGGGCTTCTCCACGGTGACGAGCCCGAATTCGGCTGCCACGAAGAAACCGTTGGCGAGGATCAGGACGAAAGCCGCGCCGAGCAGGAGTAGCGGGATGGTCATGCCGCCGCCTCCGTGGGGAGGGCGGCGCGGGTATTACCGGACGATCCGTCCATTGCTGGAGGGAGTCACTCCTCAAGTCGCAGGGTCCCCACGGGCCCCGGGGGTCCCGGGGCAGGCGGGAGGGCGCACTGCTGCGCCCCGCCACCAGGGTAGTCATTGAGATCGCGGCCGCAACGGTACGCGGCCACGAGGGTCGGCGGGCTCAGTGGTCCTTTGCTCCGGTGCCCCGGCTCTCGGCGAGGGCGCGCAGGGCGCGGGCGTCGCCGATGGCCTGGGCGCGGGCGACGCCGGGCTGGATGCCGAGGGCGGGCAGGCTGGTGCCGTCGCTGAGGTCGAGGAAGACCCAGGGGTCGCCCGGGCGGAGGTTGACGCGCAGGATCTGCGCCCACTCCAGGCGGCGGGTGTTGGTGAGGTTCACGACGGTGACCCCGGCCTCGTCGGCGACCACCTTGGGGCGGCTGAGCAGGAGGAGGACGGAGGTCAGCAGGACCGCGATGAAGACGAAGCTGATCCGCTCCCCCGCGGTGAGGGTCTCCAGCAGGAGGGCGATCGCCGTGATGGTGGCGAACATGGCGAGCCCGACGCTCAGCAGGACGGCCCGGGTGCGGGTCGGCCGGAAGGTGACCGGCAGTGCGGGCGGTACGGGCTGGGCGGCGGGCTCGGTCATGGTGGGTGCGCTCGGTTCTGCGAGAGGTTCTGCGAGGGGTTCCGCGGGAGGTTCCGCAGGGGGTGGTTCAGAGACGGCAGGCGTGGATCGAGGTGGTGAGGATCGCGCGCGCGCCGAGCTCGTACAGGTCGTCCATGATCCGCTGGGCCTCCTTGGCCGGGACCATGGCACGGACCGCGACCCAGCCCTCGTTGTGCAGCGGGGAGACGGTCGGCGACTCCAGGCCCGGGGTGAGGGCGACGGCGCGCTCCAGGTGCTCGGCGCGGCAGTCGTAGTCCATCATCACGTAGCTGCGGGCCACCAGGACGCCCTGGAGGCGGCGCAGGAACTGCTGGGCGCGCGGGTCGTCGGCGTCGGTCTGGCTGCCGCGGATGACGATGGCCTCGGAGGTGAGGATCGGCTCGCCGATGACTTCGAGGCCGGCGTTGCGCAGGCTGGTGCCGGTCTCGACGACGTCCGCGATGATCTGGGCGACGCCGAGCTGGATGGCGGTCTCGACCGCGCCGTCGAGGTGGACGACGGAGGCGTCGATGCCCTTCTCGGCGAGGTGCTTGGCCACGATTCCCTCGTACGAGGTCGCGATGGTCATCCCCTGGAAGTCCTCGGGGCCCTTCGCGGTGCCGGGGGTGGTGGCGTAGCGGAAGGTGGAGCGGCCGAAGTTCAGCGCCAGGATCTCCTCGGCGCTGGCGCCGGAGTCGAGGAGGAGGTCGCGGCCGGTGATGCCGATGTCGAGGCGGCCCGAGGAGACGTAGATCGCGATGTCCTTGGGGCGGAGGTAGAAGAACTCCACCTCGTTCTCGGGGTCGACGACCACGAGCTCCTTGGACTCCTTGCGCATCCGGTATCCGGCCTCATGGAGCATCGCCGACGCCGGTCCGGAGAGTGAACCCTTGTTGGGGACGGCGATGCGCAGCATGGGGCTTCCTTCTGTGCGTGGGGTACGCGGATACACGGACGGTGATGCGGGCGGACGGTGTGTTCGTGCCGGGGGTCAGAGGTGGGCGTAGACGTCGTCGAGGGAGATCCCGCGCGCCACCATCATCACCTGGACGTGGTAGAGCAGCTGGGAGATCTCCTCGGCGGCGGCTTCCTTGCCCTCGTACTCGGCGGCCATCCAGACTTCGGCGGCCTCCTCGACGACCTTCTTGCCGATGGCATGGACGCCCTTGCCGACGAGTTCGGCGGTGCGCGAGGTGCTGGGGTCGCCGGTTGCCTTGGCCTGGAGCTCGCTGAAGAGCTCTTCGAAGGTCTTGGAGGATTCGTTCGCCATGATGGTCCTCAGAATACGGGGTTCCCCCACGCCACTCAGCGCCAGGGTTCGCTGACGGTCCGCAGGGTCATGGCGGTGGAGACGGCGGCGGTGGCCGCTTCGTGCCCCTTGTCCTCGTTCGACCCCTCGAGCCCGGCGCGGTCCAGCGCCTGCTCGTCGTTGTCACAGGTCAGGACGCCGAAGCCGACGGGGACTCCGGTGTCGATCGACACCTGCACCAGGCCCTGGGTGACGCCCTGGCAGACGTAGTCGAAGTGCGGGGTGCCGCCGCGGATGACCACTCCGAGGGCGACGATGGCATCGTAGCCGCGACCGGCGAGTACCTTCGCCACGACCGGGAGCTCGAAGCTGCCGGGGACGCGGAGCAGGGTCGGCTCGTCGATGCCCAGTTCGTGCAGGGCCCGCAGGGCGCCGTCGACCAGTCCGTCCATGACCTTCTCGTGCCACTGGGCCGCGATGACGGCGACTCGGAGGTCTCCGCAGTTCTTCACGCTCAGTTCGGGTGCGCCCTTGCCGCTCACAGCTCTGCTCCTCGGTGGTTCGTGTTCGGGTGGTGGTGTGTGGGTGGTGCGGGTGGTGTCTGGGTTGCCGGTGTTACTGGTTGGCGCAGGTGGAGGACGCGGACACGGCCCCGTCCAGCCAGGGGAGGTCGTGGCCCATCCGGTCCCGCTTGGTGCGCAGGTACCGCAGATTGTGCTCGCCCGCCTCCACCGGCATGGCCTCCCGGCCCGAGACGTCGATGCCGTGGCGCACGAGGGCGGCGGCCTTGTCCGGGTTGTTGGTCAGCAGCCGGACGCTGCGCACGCCGAGGTCGGCGAGGATCTGGGCGCCGGCCCCGTAGTCGCGGGCGTCGGCGGGCAGGCCCAGTTCCAGGTTGGCGTCGAGGGTGTCGCGGCCGCGCTCCTGGAGTTCGTACGCGCGCAGCTTGGACAGCAGTCCGATGCCGCGGCCCTCGTGGCCGCGCAGGTAGACGACGATCCCGCGGCCCTCGGCCTGGATGCGCTCCATGGAGGCGTGCAGCTGGGGGCCGCAGTCGCAGCGCTGGGAGGCGAAGATGTCGCCGGTCAGGCATTCGGAGTGCATCCGGACCAGGACGTCGGCGCCGTCGCCGATCTCGCCGTGGACGAGGGCGACGTGCTCGACCCCGTCGACGATGGAGCGGAAGCCGTACGCGGTGAACGCGCCGAAGGCGGTCGGCAGGCTGACCTCGGCCTCGCGGCGCACGGTGGGCTCGGCGGAGCGGCGGTAGGCGATCAGGTCCTCGATCGAGATGATCGTCAGGCCGTGCTTGCGGGCGAAGGGGATCAGTTCGGGCAGGCGCAGCATGACGCCGTCCTCACCGGCGATCTCCACGATGGCGCCGGCCGGGCGCAGGCCCGCGAGGCGGGCGAGGTCGACGGCGGCCTCGGTGTGGCCGTTGCGGACCAGGACACCGCCGGGCTTGGCGCGCAGCGGGAAGATGTGGCCGGGGCGGACGAAGTCGCCGGGTTCGGAGGCGCCGTCGGCGAGGAGCCGCAGGGTGGTGGCGCGGTCGGCGGCGGAGATGCCGGTGCTGACGCCGTGGGCGGCGCTCGCGTCGACGGAGACGGTGAAGGCGGTCTGCATCGACTCGGTGTTGTTCTGGACCATCTGGGGGAGCTGGAGCCGGTCCAGCTCGGGGCCCTCCATGGGGGCGCAGATCAGGCCGCGGCACTCGCTCATCATGAAGGCGATGATCTCGGGGGTGGCCTTCTCGGCGGCGATGACGAGGTCGCCCTCGTTCTCCCGGTCCTCGTCGTCGACGACGACGATCGGGCGGCCCGCGGCGATGTCGCGGATGGCCTGCTCGACGGGGTCGAGGCGGAAGGGCTCGTCGAAGCTCTCGGGGACGGCGGGCACGGGCTTGAGGCTGGTCATGCCGTTGCTCCTTCCAGGGCCGGTGCGGGGGTGGTGCGGGAGCGCTGGTACCAGTCGTAGGCGCCCCACAGCACGAGGGCGAAGTACACGACGTAGACGAGGCCGGAGAAGGCCAGGCCGTTGTTGAAGGCGAGGGGGACGCCGACCAGGTCGACGAGGAGCCAGGCGAACCAGAACTCGACGAGGCCGCGGGCCTGGGCGACCATCGCGACGATGGTGCCCACGAAGATGTAGGCGTCGGCCCACGGGCTCCAGGACAGCTGCGGGAAGGCCGAGAAGAGGCTGCCGACGGCGAGGGTGCCCAGCGCCGCGCCGGCGAGGAGCAGTCCGCGCTCCTTCCAGGTGGCGGTGCGTACGGCGATGGAGCCGTCCTGGGCCTGCTGGCGGCCGCGCTGCCAGGCGCGCCAGCCCCATACGGCCACGCCGATGACGAGCAGCTGCTTGCCGACGCCGCCGGCGAGGTGGGCGGAGGCGTAGGCGGCGATGAGGATCAGGCCGGAGAGGAGCTGGGCGGGCCAGGTCCATATGGAGCGCCGCCAGCCGAGGGCGAGGGCGGCGAGGCCCATCAGGTTGCCGATCATGTCGGACCAGATGACCTTCTGGCCGAAGACGGTGAAGGCCTCGGCGTTGAGCCAGGTCAGGGCGCTCACTGTGCGTCTCCCGTGGTGTGCAGCGGGTTCACTCCGGCGGCGAGCAGGCGCTCGACGTACTTGGCGAGGACGTCGACCTCGAGGTTGACCGGGTCGCCGGGCTGCTTGATGCCCAGGGTGGTCAGCGCGAGGGTGGTCGGGATGAGGCTGATGGTGAACCAGTCGGCGGCGGCCTCGACCACGGTGAGGCTGACGCCGTCGACGGTGATGGAGCCCTTCTCGACGACGTAGCGGGAGAGGTGGTGCGGGAGGGCGACCTTGACGATCTCCCAGTGCTCCGAGGGGGTGCGGGAGAGGATCTCGCCGGTGCCGTCCACGTGGCCCTGGACGAGGTGGCCGCCGAGGCGCCCGCCGAGTGCCATCGGGCGTTCCAGGTTGACGCGGGAGCCCGCGGCCAGGGCGCCGAGGCTGGAGCGGTTGAGGGTCTCCTGCATGACGTCGGCGGTGAACTCGCCGTCGGCGGTCTCCACGACGGTCAGGCAGACGCCGTTGACGGCGATGGAGTCACCGTGCTTGGCGTCTTCGGTGACGAGGGGGCCGCGCAGGCGGAAGCGGGAGGCTTCCTCGAGCGGCTCGACCGCGGCGACCTCGCCCAGTTCTTCGACGATTCCGGTGAACACTTCAGCGCTCCTTGAGGGCTGTGGGGACGGCGGACGCCGTGGGGACGGCGGTGATGCGGATGTCGGTGCCGATGCGGACGGTCTCGGTGATCCGGAGCCGGAGCGCGTCGGTGAGGGTGCCGATGCCGGCGTCGGCGAGGGCGGCGGGGCCGGCGCCGAGGAGGACCGGGGCGAGGTAGCCGACGACCTTGTCGACGGCGCCCGCGGCGACGAAGGCGCCGGCCAGGGTCGGGCCGCCTTCGAGGAGGACGGAGCGGACCCCGCGCCGGTGCAGCTCGCCGAGGAGGGCGTCCACGCGGATGCCGTCCTTGCCGGCGGGGAGCCGGGTCAGCTCCACGTCCGTGAGGTGGCGGGTATCGGCGTCCTCGGCGACGGCGATCAGGGTGGGTGCGGCCCCGTCCAGGACGCGGGCGCCGGGCCGGACGGTGGCGCGGGTGTCGAGGACGACGCGCAGGGGCTGGACGGCCCCTTCGATGCCGCGGACGGCGAGGTGCGGGTCGTCGGCGCGCAGGGTGCCGGAGCCGACGACGACGGCGTCGGACTCGGCGCGCAGCCGGTGGACGTCGGCGCGGGACTCCGGGGAGCTGATCCAGCGGCTGGTGCCGTCGGCCGCGGCGATGCGGCCGTCGAGGGTGGCGGCGTACTTCCACAGGACGTACGGGCGTCCCAGCCGCACGGAGGTCAGCCAGGCGGCGTTGCCCGCCTCGGCCTCGTCCGCGAGCAGTCCGGCCCGCACGGTGATCCCGGCCGCGCGCAGGGTGTCGGCGCCGCCGCGGGCCTGCGGGTCCGGGTCGGAGACGGCGTGGAGCACGCGGGTGATCCCGGCCTCGACGAGGGCGCGGGCGCAGGGACCGGTGCGGCCGGTGTGGTTGCAGGGCTCCAGGGTGACGTAGGCGGTGCCGCCGCGGGCCGCGTCGCCGGCCGCGCGCAGGGCGTGGACCTCGGCGTGCGGGCCGCCGGCCCGCTCGTGCCAGCCTTCGCCGACGACGGTGCCCGACGCGTCGGTGATGACGCAGCCGACGACGGGGTTGGGGCTGGTGGAGCCGAGGCCGCGGGCGGCGAGTTCGACGGCTCGGCGCATGGCGCGGGTGTCCGCGTCGGGTGCTGCGTGCTCGGCGTGTGTCGCCACCGGGTCCTCCTGCCTCATGGGGCACGGACTCCGGGGCCTGTCGGGATACGACAGATGAAGCGGTACAGCGCACACGGGGACGCCGAGGCCGGAAAACGGTCCGCTGCGCCACATCCACAGGGATGTGGCGAGGAACCGCCGACGGCGGCGTACCGGTCACTGGCCCGCCGCGCACTGCCTCCCATCCGGACTTTCACCGTCGGTCCAGGAATCTCACCTGGTCAACCGGCCGCTGGCTGCGGACGGGTCGCGGACTATAACCGCCGGTTCGGAATTACACCGACCCCGGAGTGCGCTGCTTACTGGTACTCCAGCCAGTTTGCCACGGGTGATCGGCGGCCATGCGAGTGAGGACGTGTGGCCTGGCTCACATGTGGATGTGGCCTGGCTCACACGGGAGGGGCGTACGGGCGGCCGCGGGGCGGACCTGGACAAGTGAACGCAGGGTTGGTCCAGACCTATTGACGGGGTGGTCTAGTCCTCTTAACGTTCCCTTCATCTTCCCCGGGAGCAGCCCGTCAGATGTGCGCACGTCGCGGGCCAACACGCTTCACGTTTTCGCATGTTGTGCCCTGCCCAGTCCCGCCTTCCTCCCCTCCCCAGGAGGCACGATGCTGTCCCCCACACGTACGAGAGCGATGCTGCTGGCATCCGGCGCCGCGATCGCCGGCCTGCTGGTCGCCGGACTCTCGACGGGCGTCTCGCACGCCGCCGACAACGAGAGCTGTCGGCCCGACGGCCTGTACAAGACGGCCGGCGTCGACGTCCCCTACTGCTCGGTGTACGACTCCGATGGCCGCGAGAAGATGGGCGCCGACCACCAGCGCCGGGTCATCGGCTACTTCACCGGCTGGCGCACCGGCAAGAACGGCGAGCCGGCGTACCTGGCCAACAACATTCCGTGGTCCAAGGTCACCCACCTGAACTACGCCTTCGCCCACGTGGGCGCCGACAACAAGATCTCCGTCGGCGCGGACAACGCGAACAACGCCGCCACCGGGATGACCTGGCCGGGGGTCGCGGGCGCCGAGATGGACC
Organism: Streptomyces sp. IBSNAI002; assembly: GCF_052244475.1. NCBI lineage: Bacteria > Bacillati > Actinomycetota > Actinomycetes > Kitasatosporales > Streptomycetaceae > Streptomyces > Streptomyces sp. IBSNAI002. The sequence goes on from NZ_JBQPXG010000002.1 coordinate 1,731,102, forward strand.
CGGCCCTCCCCTACAAGGGCCACTTCAACCAGCTCACCAAATTCAAGAAGCAGTACCCGGACGTCAAGACCCTGATCTCCGTCGGCGGCTGGGCCGAGACCGGCGGCTACTTCGGGGACGACGGCAACCGGGTCGCCTCGGGCGGCTTCTACTCGATGGCCACCAACGCCGACGGATCGGTCAACCAGGCGGGCATCGACACCTTCGCGAACTCCTCGGTCGAGTTCATCCGCAAGTACGGGTTCAACGGCGTCGACATCGACTACGAGTACCCGACGACCATGAAGGACGCGGGCAACCCGCTGGACTGGCAGCTGTCCAACGCCCGCCGCGCCGGACTCGTCCAGGGCTACGACGCCCTGATGAAGAGCCTGCGCGAGAAGCTCGACCGGGCCGGCGCCGCCGACGGGAAGCACTACCTGCTCACCGTCGCCGCGCCCTCCTCCGGCTACCTGCTGCGCGGCATGGAGACCTTCCAGATGCAGAAGTATCTGGACTACGTCAACATCATGTCCTACGACCTGCACGGGGCCTGGAACGAGTTCGTCGGGCCGAACGCCTCGCTCTTCGACGACGGCAAGGACGCCGAACTGGCCGCCGCGAACGTCTACGGCAGCTCCCAGTACGGGAACATCGGCTACCTCAACACCGACTGGGCGTACCACTACTTCCGCGGCTCCATGCCGGCCGGCCGCATCAACATCGGCCTGCCCTACTACACCCGCGGCCACAAGAACGTGCAGGGCGGTACGGACGGCCTGTGGGGCAAGGCCCCCGCGACCACCTGCCCGGCCGGTGCGGGCCTGACCAAGTGCGGTGACGGCGCCGTCGGCATCGACAACCTGTGGCACGACAAGGACACCAACGGCGCCGAGTCGCCCGCCGGTTCCAACCCGATGTGGCACGCGAAGAACCTGGAGAAGGGGATCGTCGGCGACTACGTCACCAAGTACGGCTTCCCCGCGAACACGACGCTGACCGGCACCTACGCCCGCAAGTACGACGCGACTCTGGTCGCGCCGTGGCTGTGGAACGCGCAGAAGAAGGTGTTCCTGTCCACCGAGGACGAGCAGTCGGTGGCGGCCAAGGCGGACTACGTGGTCGACCGCGGCATCGGCGGCACCATGGTCTGGGAGATGGCCGGCGACTACGCCTGGAACGCCGCCAAGGGCCAGTACGAGATGGGCGACACGCTCACCTCGCTGATGTACGACAAGTTCAAGGCGGCGGCCCCGTACGGCGCGAAGAAGTCGAACACCGCGCTGCCGGCGCAGGCCGTGGACATCAAGACGGAGTTCAACGAGTTCAAGCTCGGCGACTCCAACTACCCGATCACCCCGAAGCTCAAGATCACCAACAACACCAACGCCACCCTGCCGGGCGGCACCGAGTTCCAGTTCGACTACGCGACCGCGGCCCCGAGCAACGCCTCCGACCAGTCCGGCTTCGGCACCAAGGTGATCCGCAGCGACCACACGGGCAGCAACGTGGGCGGCCTGAAGGGCGACTTCCACCGGGTCTCCCTGAAGCTCCCGGCCTGGCAGACGCTGGCCCCGGGCGCCTCGGTGGACCTGTCGTTCAACTACTACCTGCCGGTCTCCACGCCCTCCAACTGGACGGTGAACGTCTCGGGCACGACGTACGCGCTCGCCGGCGACCTGGCGCGCGGCGTCACGGTGGTCCAGCCCGGCTCCACCACGCCGCCGACCACCCCGCCCACCTCCCCGCCGCCGACCACGACCCCGCCCACGACCCCGCCCACCACGCCGCCGCCCACGGGTGGTGCCTGCACCGGTCCGGCGTACGTGGCGGGCCAGGTCTACACCGGTGGCAGCCTCGTCTCGCACAAGGGCCGCACCTGGAAGGCCCAGTGGTGGACGCAGAACGAAGAGCCGGGCAGCACCGGCGAATGGGGCGTCTGGAAGGACCAGGGCGCCTGCTGACCACCCCGGCCCCCGAGGGGTGAACCGAAGACGTGAGGACCCGGTGGCCCGGCGGCCACCGGGTCCTCGCACGTGACGCGTGACATGCGCGTTCGCGGCCCCTAGCCGCCGAACAGGACCTCCTGGGCCGCCTCGCGCGCCGCGAGCCTGGCCCCCGCGAGGACCGCCGGGCCGCCCAGGGTGGTGGCGCGGACCTCGGTGGGCACGGGGGTCAGCGCCGCCAGCCGGCGGGCGACCCGGGCGGCCAGGGCCGGGCCGCCCGCCCGGCCCAGTTCGCCCGCCAGGACCACGCAGCCGGGGTCGAGGACGGCGGTGACCGCCGCCGCGCCCAGGGCCAGCCGCCCGGCCAGGGCTTCGAGGAAGGCGTCCCCGGCGGCCCCTGCCACGGCCTCCTCCGCGGGCCCGGCGAAGCCGTGTGCCCGGGCCAGCGCCGTCACGGCCTCGAGGCCCGCCAGGGCGTGGAAGCCGCCGCCGCAGTCGGTGGCCGAGGGCAGGGCGCCGGTGCCGGGCACGGGCAGGAAGCCGATCTCGCCGGCCCCGCCGGAGGCGCCCCGGCGCAGCCGCCCGTCCAGGACCACGGCCGCGCCGACCCCCGCGCCGAGCCACAGGAGGACGAAGGAGTCCACGTCGCGGGCGACGCCCAGGCGTTGCTCGGCGAGGGCCGCCAGGTTGGTCTCGTTCTCGACGGCCACCGCGGCGGGCAGGGTCCGCTGGAGGGCCGCCACCAGGTCCCGGTGCCAGGCCGGCAGGCCCTGGGTGTCGCGGAGTTCGCCGGTGGCGGGGCCGACCAGGCCGGGGGCTCCGACGACGACGGTGTGCAGCTCGTCGGCCCCGGCCTCGCGGGCGGTGCGCAGCAGGGCCGCGACCGCGTCCTGCGGGGCGCCGACGGGCAGGGCGGCCTCGGCCAGCGGGTGGCCGAGGAGGTCGGTGACGACGGCGGTGACGCTGTCGGTGCGTACGTCGAGTGCGGCCAGGTGGGCGCGCCGGGCGACGATCCCGTAGAGCTTGGCGTTGGGGCCGCGGCGCTGTTCGCCGGATTCCCCGACGACCTCGATCAGCCCGGCTTCGGTGAGCCGGTCGACGAGGTCGGCGACCGAGGGGCGGGACAGGCCGGTCCTGGCCTTGAGCTGGCCGGCCGTCAGCGGCCCTGCCTCCTGGAGGAGTTGCAGGGCGAGGCGGTCGTTGATGGCGCGCGCCGTGCTCGGTGAGGCGGGGGACGGAACCGGCGTCGAGGTGGGGGCAGGGGTCACGGCGCCCATCCTAGGCAGTCACGGCCGTTAACTATCAGGCAGGGTCCCTGATAGTTTAACTCCCATGACCGGGGAAACCGACCTCAGCCCGGCGCGGCTGCGCCATGCCCGTTTCGCGATCGCCGCCGTCTTCTGCGCCCACGGCGCCGTGACCGGCTCCTTCGCCACCCGCATCCCCTGGATCCAGGAGCACGTCCAGCTCAGCGCCGGCACCCTGGGCCTGGCCCTCGCCTTCCCCGCCCTGGGCGCCGCGCTCGCGATGCCGCTGGCGGGGCGGATCAACCACCGCTTCGGCGCGCGTACCGCGCTGCGGGGGCTGCTGGCGCTGTGGACCCTCTCCCTGATCCTGCCGAGCCTGGCCCCGAACCTGCCCGCGCTCTGCTTCGCGCTCCTCGTCTACGGGGCCACCGCCGGCATGTCGGACGTGGCGATGAACGCGCTCGGCGTGGAGACGGAGAACCGGCTGGGCCGCTCGGTCATGTCCTCGCTGCACGGCATGTGGAGCGTGGGCGCGCTGCTCGGCTCGGCCGCCGGTACGGTCGCCGCGCACACCGGGGCCGACGCCCGGTTGCACCACCTGGTCGCCGCGCTGGTCCTCACCGCGGCCGGGCTGATCGCCGCACAGGGGGTGCTGGACCTCAGGAGCGGCCAGGAGGAGGCGGCTCCGCCGCACTTCGCGCTGCCTCCGAGGTCCGCGCTGCTCATCGGCGGCATCGGTTTCTGCGCGGTGTTCGCCGAGGGGGCGAGCCTGGACTGGTCCGCGGTCTACCTGCGGGACGTCCTGCACACGAACGCCGGTCTGGCGGCGGCCTCGACCACCGCCTTCGCGCTCACGATGGCCGTCGCCCGGCTGGCCGGGGACCGGGTGGTGGACCGGTTCGGGGCGGTGCGGACCGTCCGGGCGGGCGGCGTACTGGCCACCGCCGGCGGGCTGGTCGTGGTCTCGGTGCGCGAGCCCGTGGCGGCGCTGGCCGGGTTCGGGCTGATCGGGCTGGGCATCGCCGTGGTGGTCCCGCTGGCCTTCGCGGCCGCGGCGCGCAGCGGGCCCGCCCCGGCCCAGGCGATCGCGGGCGTCGCGACGATCACCTACACGTCGGGGCTGATCGCCCCGTCGGCGATCGGTGCGGTAGCGGACGCGACCTCGCTCGTGGTCTCCTTCGGGCTGGTCACCCTGCTGGCGTTCGCGCTGGTGGTGGGGGCCGCCGTACTGCGGCAGAAGCCGGCCGCTCCCGGGGCCTCCGAGGCCAATCGGGACGAAACCGCCGGTATCCGCCCGTAACATATCGGGGGCCCGGCCTGATCGAGAAGAGCAGGCCCCAGCGGCCTTGGTGCTCGAACAGTGGCGGAACGGAAGTGGTGGAACATGGGCCTCGGCGTGCGCTGGACCCTGCACGGCGACGGGCGGACTCCCGCCCCCGGCGCGGTGGTGCGGCCGGACGAGCGGCTGTCGTGGCCGCGGACCGCGGGGCTCGGCGCCCAGCACGTCGTGGCGATGTTCGGCGCGAGTTTCGTCGCTCCGGTCCTGATGGGCCTGGACCCGAACCTCGCCATCATGATGTCCGGCGTCGCGACGGCGATCTTCCTCCTGGCGACGCGCGGGCCGGGTCCCCTCGTACCTGGGCTGTTCCCTCTCGTTCGTCGGCGTGGCCGCGGCGATCCGGGCCTCAGGTGGGGACAGCGCGGTCGTGACGGGCGCCGTGTTCGTCGTCGGCGTGGCGCTGTTCCTGTCCGGTCTCGCCGTGCAGCGCTTCGGGGCGCGCATCATCCACGCGGCGATGCCGCCGGTGGTGACGGGCGCGGTCGTGATGCTCATCGGCTTCAACCTGGCCCCGGTGACGGCCTCGGTGTACTGGCCGCAGGACCAGTGGACCGCCCTGCTGACGATGGTGTTCACGGGGATGGCCGTGGTCTGCCTGCGCGGCTTCTGGTCGCGGATCGCGATCTTCCTGGGGCTGGTCTTCGGGTACGGGCTCTCCTGGGTCCTGGACCGGGTCTTCGGCAAGATCCACTCCACGGTGGGCGGGCCCGGGGCCGTGGACCACTGGCGCCTGGACCTGTCCGGCGTCGGCGAGGCCGACTGGATCGGGCTGCCGACCTTCCACGCGCCGGCCTTCGAGTGGTCGGCCATCCTCATCGCCCTGCCCGTGGTGATCGCGCTGATCGCCGAGAACGCCGGGCACATCAAGGCCGTCGGCGAGATGACCGGCGACCCGCTGGACGACAAGCTCGGCACCGCCATCGCCGCCGACGGCGCCGCGTCCATGCTGTCCACGGCGGTCGGCGGCCCGCCGAACACCACCTACTCCGAGAACATCGGGGTCATGGCGGCCACCCGGGTCTACTCCACCGCCGCGTACTGGGCCGCGGCGGGATTCGCGCTGCTCTTCGGCCTGTGCCCGAAGTTCGGCGCGGTCGTCGCCGCGATCCCGGGCGGGGTGCTGGGCGGCATCACCGTCATCCTGTACGGCATGATCGGCCTGCTCGGCGCCCAGATCTGGATCAACGGCCGGGTGGACCTGCGCAATCCGCTGAACCTCGTGCCGGCCGCGGCGGGCATCATCATCGGCGTCGGCGGGGTCACCCTGCAGATCACAGACAGCTTCGAGCTCGGCGGCACCGCGCTCGGCACGATCGTGGTGATCACGGGCTACCACGCGCTGCGGTACTTCGCCCCGGCGCACCTGAAGCAGCAGCAGCCCCTGCTCGACGCGGGCACCTCCGCCTACGATGATCAGGACGGCAGGGACACGCCACGTTGACGGGGTTTCGCCCGAACCGGCGAAGCGTACGGCCAAGTTCCCCGCAACCGCGGCGGTGCCTGCGACCCTGCCTGACATGGAAGCGGTGCTGGCGCGGATGCGCGCCCTGGACGAGCGGCTCCCGACGCAGGACGGTGTCGCCGTCTTCAACCGGGTCTACCTGACGGTGACGGAGACCCTGCACCGGCGGATCGAACACGGCGGGTTCCCGGCGCCTCGGCGGGCGCAGACCCTCAGCGTGCGGTTCGCGGAGCGGTATCTGGCGGCGGTGGACGCCGACCGGGCCCCGGCCTGCTGGCGCCCGCTGTTCCAGTACCGCCGCCATCCCGGGATCCGCCCGCTCCAGCACGCGCTGGCCGGGATCAACGCGCACATCGGCCACGACCTGGCGGTGGCGGTGGTCTCCACGTGCCGGGCCCTGGACTGCGAACCGGGCGCCCTGGAGGCCGACTTCGACCGGGTCGGCGACACGCTGGTCGCCCTCGAAGAGCACATCCGCGAGGACCTGATGCCGGGCCCGGACCTCCTGGAGATCGCCGACCCGCTGACCCACCTGGTCGGCTCGTGGAGCCTGGAGCGCGCCCGCGCCGGCGCCTGGGCGTCGGCGCGGCTGCTGTGGACCCTGCGCCGCTCCCCCGAACTGGCCGAGGAGTTCCGCGAATCCCTCGACGCGGGCGTCGGTCTGGTCGGCCGCTGCCTGCTGACCCCGGGCCGGCTCAGCCGCGTGTGACAGCGAACGGGCCGCTCCCGCCGAAGACCAGCTCCGCGAAGCGCTCGCCGATGCGGCGGTGGCCGGCCGGGTCCGGGTGGAGCCGGTCGGGCAGGGGCAGTTCGGCGAAGTCCGCCTCGCCGTAGAGGGCGCGGCCGTCGAGGTGGTACAGGTTCGGGTCCTCGGCCGCACGCTGCGCGGTGATGCGGGCGAGCTCCTCGCGGATGACGCCGAGCGTCAGCCGCCCGGCGGCGCGGTCCGCGGGATCGCCCATGGCCTTCCAGAGCAGCTCCCCTCCTTCGAAGTCCGGCCCGGTGGGGCCCGGGGTGTCCTCGTGGATGGGGCACAGGACGGGAGAGACGACCAGCAGCGGGGTGGTGGGGTGGCCCTCGCGGACGGTGTCGAGGAATCCGTGCACGGCCGGGACGAAGGCGCGCAGGCGCATCACGTCGTGGTTGACCAGGTTGATGCCGATCTTGAGGCTGATCAGGTCGGCCGGGGTGTCGCGGATGGCCCGCGCGGTGAACGGGTCCAGCACGGCGTTGCCGCCGAAGCCCAGATTGACCAGCTCGACCTCGCCCAGGGCGGCCGCGAGCGCCGGCCAGGTACCGGTCGGGGCGGCGGCGAAGGAGCCGTGGCTGATGGAGCTGCCGTGGTGCAGCCAGACCCTGCGGCCGCGGTCCGGGAGGGCCTCGACCGGGGCGTCGGTGCGCAGCGCGATGAGCTCGGTGACCTCGGAATGGGGCAGCCAGATCTCGACGTCCTTCATCCCGGCGGGGAGCCCGGTGAACCGGACGGTGCCGGGCCGGCCGGGGCGCAGGACCTCGGTGCCCGCGGCCATGTCGACGATGCGGAGGTTGCCGCCCGCCACGCTGCCGCGGCCGGCCGGCCGGCCGTCGACGAGCAGCTCGTACACGCCGTCCGGGCGGGCCGGGAATCCCTCGTAGCCCGCCTTGGTGGGGAGCGCGTCCAGCTCGACGGCGGTGGCCCCGGTCCGGAAGGCGAGGCGCACGCCGGAGGGCTGGGCCTCGATCGCGGCGAGGTTCGCGTCGCGGAACTGCTCGCGCGCGCGGGCGGGCAGCCGGTGCGGGAGCACGCCGTGCACGGTGCGCTCCACGTCGAGGGCGCCGCGCAGCAGGTGAGCCTCGACGGGGGTGGTGATCCACGGGGCGGGGCCGGTTTGGTTGTACTGGGCATCCATAACCCCACCCTGCCCGGCCGGGGCCCGCCCCCGCCACTCGCTTTTCCGCCGGGTGCGCGTACGGCCCGGGACCGGACCCAGCCGGGCCGGGCATGAGTACGGGCCGCCGCCGCGATGTGTGCGCGGGGGCGGCCCGTGGTCACGGGGTCCGGGGCGGGGGTGACGCCCACGGAGTCCGGGAGGGGAGGTCAGTCCTCCGGGAGTTCGACCGGGGCGATGTCCTCGTAGACGTCGCCCGGGCCCGGGTTGGTGGCGTCCGTGGAGCCGCCGAGGTGGTGCATGACGCCCCAGACCGCGTTCAGGGCGGTCTGGACGGCGCCCTCGGCCCAGCCGGCCGTCCAGGAGATGTCGTCGCCCGCGAGGAAGATGCCGCGCTTGTCCTCGGGGAGGCGGTCCTGCATGAAGTGCGTGAACAGGCGGCGCTGGTAGCGGTAGTGGCCCGGCAGGTTGGCCTTGAACGCGCCCATGAAGTAGGGCTCGTTCTCCCAGGAGACGGTGACCGGGTTGCCGATGACGTGGCGGCGGATGTCGACGTTGGGGTAGATCTCGCCGAGGGACTTCAGCATGACCTCCATCCGCTCGTTCGCGGACAGCGGCAGCCACTTGAGGCTGTCGTCGCACCAGGTGTACGAGAGGCAGATGACGGCGGGCTTGTCCGGGCCGTTGTCCAGCAGGTAGGTGCCGCGGGTCATCCGGTCGGTCAGGGTCATCGACATGACGTCGCGGCCCGTCGGGTTCCCTGCGTCGTCGACGGCCTTGTCGAGCCAGAACGGCCGGTCGACGGGAACGAACAGCTTCGACGACTCCATGTAGTGGGTGCGCTCGATCGCCGTCCAGTGGTCGATCGGGAACAGCGTGTCGTCGCACTCGATCTTGGACAGGAGCATCCAGGACTGGGCGGTGAAGATCGCGGCACGGTACGTGCGGATGTCCCCGGACGCGTCGGTCACCGTGATGCGGTTGCCCGCCGTGCGGTGCAGACGGGTCACCGCCGGGCGCGGGGTGCCCTCGTGCAGGGAGGACAGCGAGGTGCCCTGCGCCCAGTGGATGATCTTCTGGGGCTCGCGCTCCCACAGGCGCACCGGGAGCTGCTGGGAGCCGCCCACGATGCCGCGGTGGTGGTCGTCGGCCTCGGTGTAGACGACGCGCAGGATCTCCAGGATGGAGTTCGGGAAGTCGGTGTCCCAGCCGCCCGTGCCGAAGCCGACCTGGCCGAAGATCTCGCGCTTGCGGAAGGACTGGAAGGCCTCGGACTTGCAGAGGAAGCCGTAGAAGGTCTCGTCGTCGAGCTTCTCGACGAGCTTCGCCCAGATCTCCCGGATCCGCGGGACGTCGCGCTCGCGCATCGCGGTGTTCATGTCCGAGAAGTCGGCGCCCTCGTCCAGACAGGCGTTCCACGCGTCGGCGACGTCGCGGTAGACCTGCGGGAGGTCGGCGATGGTCTCGGCGTAGTGGCTCTCGCCCTTGAGGTCGACGACCGTCGAGGGGGTCGCCTCGGCGAGCGGGTTCGGGAAGGGCTCGGTGACCAGGCCGACGAGGTCGATGTAGTGCTGGAGCGCCGTGGAGGACGGCGGGAAGCGCATCGCGCCCATCTCCGCGGTCAGCTCCTCGGTGCCCGCGCCCTCGAAGCCCACGGTCCGCAGCCGTCCGCCGATCTGGTCGGCCTCGTAGACGACGGGCTTGAGGCCCATCTTCATCAGCTCGTAGGCCGAGATGATGCCGGACAGCCCGCCGCCGATGACGGCGACCTCGGTGCCGTGCTCGGTCGCGGGTATCTGGCCCAGCCCCGCCGGGTGGGCGAGGAAGTCGTCGTACGCGTACGGGAAGTCCGGGCCGAACATGGTGATCGGCGGCTGTCCGTCGCTGTGCGGGACGGCGGTGGTGGGCACCGTGGACGTCATGGGGGTACGTCTCCTTGCGGCAGGGCTGGGGAAGCGGAGGAGCGGAGGGCTTAGACGAGGGAGGCGTAGAGCCCGGGGCGGCGGTCTCGCAGGTACGGGTTGTTCGTGCGGGACGCGCTCAGCAGCTCGGGGTCGGCCTCGCCGAACACCAGCTCCTCGCCGCGTCCGGCCCGGGTCCGGGTGACCCCGTCGGGGCTCGCCAGGCAGCTGAGTCCGACGAACTCGAACTCGCCCTCCGGGCCGGTGCGGTTGACGTACGCGATGTACATCTGGTTCTCGAAGGCCCGTACGGGGACGAGCTGTTCGGCGACGAACTGGAAGGGGTGCATCTGCGCGGTCGGCACCAGGAGGAGGTCGGTACCGGCGAGCGCGTGGGCGCGGACGTTCTCGGGGAACTCCACGTCGTAGCAGATCATGATGCCGACGCGGAGGCCGCCGAGGTCCGCCTGGACGACGGGGGTGTCGCCGGGGGTGAAGGCGTCCTGCTCGAAGCAGCCGAAGAGGTGCGTCTTGCGGTAGTTCGCGAGCGGGGTCCCGTCGGGGCCGATGAGCTGCGCGGCGTTGAACACGGCCTCGCCGCCGCGCTCGGGGTAGCCGTACAGGACGGCGACCCCGTGGCGGCGGGCGATCTCGCCGATGGCGGCGGCGGACGGGCCGTCGGCCGGTTCGGCGAGCGCGGCGATGTCCTCGATCTCCAGGGCGTAGCCCGTGAGGAACATCTCCGAGGTCACGAGGAGCCCGGCCCCGCCCTGTGCGGCGCGCGCCGCGGCCTCGTCGAGCGCCTTGAGGTTCCCGGCGGTGTCGCCGAGACGTCCGGAGCTCTGGAGGAGGGCGGTGCGCAGCGGGGGCATGGACTACCTCTGTGGCAGGAGGGGTGGGGTCGTAAAACGGTACGTTCGTGCGTTCGACCGGGACAAGCCGTGACCGTTGCGCTCCGCGCATCGATTCGTTGCGCGTTCCGACGCGCCTGCGGAGATTCGTTGCGCGGGGGTGTGAATCGGCGGTGACCGGCAGGGATACGGAGATCGTCGGGGCCGCGGGGTGGCGCCGGGGGCCGGCGGGGCGGCGCGGGGTTTCGGTGGACGTGCAGCGGTCAGACGCGGGGACAACCCACGGAAAGGAACTGCCATGACGGACGTCGACCGCCTGCCCGGGGCCACCCACCACTTCTGGGAGTGGCAGACCGGGGCCGCCTGCCGGGACCTGGGATCGGCCCGGTTCTTCCATCCCGCCGGTGAGCGCGGCGAGGACCGCGAGGAGCGGGACGCGGCCGCGAAGCGGGTCTGCGCGGTGTGCCCGGTGCGCGCCGCCTGCCTGGACCACGCGCTGCGGACCCGTGAGCCGTTCGGGGTCTGGGGCGGCCTGACGGAGGAGGAGCGCCGTTCGCTGCGCGGCCGGGAGCTCGCCGGCGCCGGCTCTACGCGGGCGCGCCGGAGGTGAAGCGGCGCAGCAGCGGGGAGAGCACCAGGACGGACTTGGTGCGCTCCACGAAGGGCTCGCCCGCGATGCGCTCCAGGACCCGCTCGAAGTGGCGCATGTCGGAGGCGAAGACCTGGACGAGGGCGTCCGCGTCGCCGGTGACGGTCGACGCGGACACCACCTCGGGGTACCGCTCCAGACCTCGCCGGATGTCGTCCGGCGAGGTGTTGTGGCGGCAGTAGATCTCGATGAAGCCCTCGGTCTCCCAGCCCATCGCGGCGGGGTCCACGCGGACGGTGAAGCCGGTGATGGCCCCCTCGGCGCGCAGCCGGTCCACGCGCCGCTTGACGGCGGGGGCGGAGAGCCCGACCTCGGAGCCGATGTCCGCGTAGGAGCGGCGGGCGTCCTCGGCGAGGGCGTGCACGATGCGTTCGTCGAGATCGTTCAGTCGCACTGCGGGTGGATCACTTTTCTGCTGTGGCCAGTGAGGAGCGGCGCATGCCGTACACGAAGTAGACCACGAGGCCGATGGCCATCCAGCCACCGAAAGCGACCCACGTGGCGGCCGGCAGGCTGTACATCATGTAGCCGCAGGCGATGAAGCCGAGGATCGGGGTGACCGGGAAGAGAGCCACCTTGAAGGTGCGCGGCAGGTCGGGCTTGGTGCGGCGCAGGATCACGACCGCGACGTTGACCAGGGCGAAGGCGAAGAGCGTGCCGATGCTGGTCGCGTTGGCCAGCTCACCCAGCGGGATGAACGCGGCGAGCGCGCCGCAGAAGAGCGAGACGATCAGCACGTTGACGCGCGGGACGCCGGTCTTCGCGTCGACCTTGGCGAAGGCCTTGGGGACGAGGCCGTCGCGGGACATCGCGAAGAGGATGCGGGTCTGTCCGTACAGCACGGCGAAGACGACGGAGGCGATGGCGACGACCGCGCCGGCCGCGAGGACGACGCCCCAGAAGCTGTGGCCGGTGACGTCGGTCATGATCTGGGCGAGCGCGGCCTCGGTGCCCTCGAAGTCCTGCCACGGCATGGCGCCGACGGCGACGAGCGCGACGAGGCAGTACAGGACGGTGACGATGCCCAGCGAGAGCATGATCGCGCGGGGCAGGTCCTTCTTCGGGTTCTTGGCTTCCTCACCGGCGGTGGAGGCGGCGTCGAAGCCGATGTACGAGAAGAAGAGCGTGGCGGCGGCGGCGCTGATGCCGGTGATGCCGAGCGGGGCGAGCGGGGCGTAGTTGCCGGCCTTGATGCCCATGAAGCCGATGCCGATGAAGAGCAGCAGCGTGATGACCTTCACCACGACCATGATCGTGTTGATCCGGGCGCTCTCCTTGGCGCCGCGCATCAGGAACACCATCGCGAGCAGGACGACGACCAGCGAGGGCAGGTTGATCCAGCCGCCTTCGCCCAGCGGCGCCGAGAGGCCTTCGGGGATGGTGAAGCCCAGGGTCCCGTCGAGGAGCTCGTTGAGGTACTGGCCCCAGCCGACGGCGACGGCCGCGACCGACACGGCGTACTCCAGGACCAGGCACCAGCCGCAGATCCAGGCGATCAGCTCGCCCATGGTGGCGTACGTGTAGGAGTACGAGGAGCCGGAGACGGGGACGGATCCGGCGAGCTCGGCGTAGGACAGGGCCGAGAACAGCGCGGTCAGGCCCGCGATGATGAACGAGATCGTCACGGCCGGGCCGGCCTTGGGGGCGGCTTCGCCGAGGACGACGAAGATGCCGGTGCCCAGCGTCGCGCCGATGCTGATCATCGTCAGCTGCCACATGGTGAGCGAGCGGCGCAGCGAGCCGCCCTCGCCCTGGCCGCCCTCGGAGACCAGCTGCTCGACCGGCTTGCGGCGGAGCAGCGGGTGGACGGGCCTGCGGGCCCCGGTCGTGGCGGATGGCGCCTGGCCGTGGTCGAGCACGGGGTGACTCCTTCTTGCTGCGGGTGGGGATTCAGGCGTCGACCGCAGCGGTCCGGAGCAGGGCAGGCGAGTGTGAAGCCTGCCTGGGCATGGGAGGACCGCCGAGCAGGCGGTCCGCGCCACTCCACGTACAGCGAGTGAGCCTACGAGCTGAGTGATACCGCCCGTAATGCACCATCCTTGCACATTGCCGCACGATCGTTGCGCGGATCTGTCCCAGATGGTCCTTTGTTGCGCGCGGATGATCGATCGCTGCACGGCGGACCTCGACCGGCGTTCTTGACAGCTCATCAGATCTCCCGCAGCGTGCCGCCATGGACCTCGATCTGTGGCAGGACCCCGGGCCCTTCCTGCGCGGGGTCGCCTGGCTGGACAAGGGACGGCCCGTGCGGGCCGACCCGGCCGACACCATGCGGCTGCCCTGGGACACCGGCGAGCGGGCCACCCTGCCCATCGGGGTACGGCTCGAGTTCACCGCCCCGACCGCGCGGGCGGTGGAGATCCGCTACCGGGCCACCGTGCCCGGCCCCACCGACTCCCTGCACGACCTCGCGCACGGCTTCGCGCTGTGGGACCGGCACGGGGTGGTCCGCGAGGTGTTCACCGAACCGGCCGCGGAGGCCGTCGTACGCATCGAACTGGGCGGCGGGCCCGGCCCGTTCACCATCCACCCGCCCGAAACCCAGGCCCCGCTGGTCCTCGGCCTGCGCGGGATCGGCGGCCCCCTCGCCCCGCCGCCGCCCGCCCCGCGCTGGGTGGTGCACGGGGACTCCATCACCGAGGGGTGGTGGTCCACCCGGCCCGCCCACGGCTGGCCCGCCGTGACCGGCCGGGCCCTGGGCTGGGACACGGTCAACCTCGGCTACGCGGGCGCCGCCCGCGGCGAGCTCGCCACCGCCGAACAGCTCGCCGCGCTGCCCGCCGACGTCCTCACCCTCGCCTTCGGCACCAACTGCTGGTCCCGGGTGCCCTACTCCGCGCCCCTGCTCTACGAGACCACCCGCGCCTTCCTCGAACTGGTCCGCCAGGGCCACCCGCGGACCCCGCTCCTGCTGGTCTCCCCCGTCCTGCGGCCCGACGCCGAGCGCACCCCGAACCGGCTCGGCGCCACCCTGGGCGCCCTGCGCGACGCGATGGAGCGCGCCACCCGGGACCGGATCGCCGCCGGGGACGAGCACCTCGCCGTGCTCCCGGGCCGTGACCTGCTCGGTCCCGAGCACCTGGAGGACGGGCTGCACCCCAACGACGCCGGACACCGGGTACTCGGCCTCGCTGTGGCCACGGCCCTGCGGCGGGCCGGGTTCGGCGCCGGCTGAGTGAAACAGCCCACACCGGTCCGCTTGAACAGAGCGAACCCACCACGGCGTGTCCTGTGCACAGTTGCCGCCGCTGGGGCGACGGCGCGGAACGGACACACACGTGGGAGAGATCAACATGGGCATGAAGCGCGGAACCACCATCGCCGCGGCCGCCGTCGCCGTCATCCTGGCGGCGACCGCCTGCGGCCCCTCGCAGGACTCGGCCGCCGACCCGGCGACCCCGGCCGGAGCCGCCGCCCAGGCCTCCTCCCAGCCCGCCGCGGACGGCGCGGCCAAGCCCGGCGGCCAGCTGGCGATCGCCACCGGCGAGCAGCTCGGCTCCGTCCTCACCGACAGCGCCGGCCTCACCCTGTACCGCTTCGACAAGGACACCGCCAAGCCCCCGAAGTCCACCTGCGACGGGGACTGCGCCAAGACCTGGCCGGTGGTCGCGGCCGGCGACGCCACCGCCGCCGCGGGCATGGATCCGGCGCTGCTCGGCGAGGTCGTGCGCAGCGACGGTACGAAGCAGCTGACGGTGGCGGGCTGGCCCGCGTACCGCTTCGCCAAGGACACCAAGGCGGGCGACATCAACGGCCAGGGCGTCGGCGGCGTGTGGTTCGCGTTCGCCCCCGACGGCAAGAAGGCCGAGAAGGCGGCCCCGGCTCCGGCCGGCGCGGCCGAGGCGGGCACGGGCCTGTCCGTCGCGAAGGACCCCAAGCTGGGCGACCACATCGTCGACGGCAAGGGCATGACCGTCTACCGCTTCAAGCCGGACACCGCGTGGCCGATGGTCTCCAAGTGCGTCGGCGACTGCCTGGCCAAGTGGCCGGTCGTGCCGCCGGTGGACAAGGCCGACGTCAAGGGCATCACCGAGCGCAACTACCTGGTGCTGGACCGCCCCGACGGCAAGAAGCAGCAGACCGTCGACTGCTGGCCCGTGTACACCTTCGCCGGCGACAAGAAGCCGGGCGACGTCAACGGCCAGGGCGTCGGCGGCACCTGGTACGCGGTCTCCCCCGACGGCAAGCTCATCACCGTCCAGTAACCGCCGCCTCCCCACCCCCCGCCTCCCGGCCGCGCGGCCCTGCCCTCATCCCCCGGGGCAGGGCCGCGCACCGTTCCGCCCGGACCGGACACCTCCTAAACTCCCCGCATGCTGCGCGTACTGGCCGTCGACGACGAGAAGCCGCTCCTGGAGGAGCTCCTCTACCTGCTGCGCTCCGATCCGCGGATCCGCAGCGCCGAGGGCGCCTCCGACGCCACCGGGGCGCTGCGCCGGATCACGGTGGCGCTGGAGGCCGGGCCGGACGGCGCGGACGGCATCGACGTGGTCTTCCTCGACATCCACATGGCCGGGCTGACCGGGCTGGACATCGCCCGGCTGCTGGCCGGGTTCGCCCGGCCGCCGCTGATCGTGTTCGTCACCGCCCACGAGGGGTTCGCCGTACAGGCTTTCGACCTCAAGGCCGTGGACTACGTGCTCAAGCCCGTACGGCCGGAGCGGCTGGCCGAGGCCGTGCGGCGGGCCTGCGCGCAGCTGGGGCAGTCCGGGGAGGTGCCGGCGGCCCCCCGGGGCGCGCCCGCGGTGCCGGTTCGGGTTCCGCCGGTGCCGCCAGCGCCCCGCCAGCCGGCCGAGGTCACCGTCGCCGACCGCGCGCCGGAGCAGATAGCCGTCGAGCTGGGCGGTGTCACCCGGTTCGTGGCGATCGCGGACATCGCGTACGTCGAGGCGCAGGGCGACTACGCCCGTCTGCACACCGACGAGGGCAGCCACCTGGTCCGCATCCCGCTGTCCACGCTGGAGGAGCGGTGGGCGGCGCGCGGGTTCGTACGGATCCACCGCCGCCACCTGGTGGCCCTGGCCCGGATCGACGAACTCCGGCTGGACGCGGGCACGACGAGCGTCCGGGTGGGGTCGGCGGAGCTCCAGGTGAGCCGTCGCCACGCGAGGGAGCTGAGGGACCTGCTGATGCGGCACGCGACCGGCTGAGCCCGGGGCGGAGCCGGGGCGCGGGCGGAAGCCGGGCCGTCGCCCGGCGGTCGGGTGACCGTCCGGCGGCGGTGGGGCGCCGTTCGTCGCACGGCGAGTGGCGTACGGCGATCCGGCGGGGCCGTCGGCCGCCGACGGCTTCCTGCCCCCGTATCGTGGATCTTCCGGCGGGGGAGGAGCGTGATGTCCGAAATCCAGGCTCTGCTCGACACGCTGAACGCGCTGCCGCGCACGGCTCCGGCCGGACCCGCCGAGGCGGAAGCGCTGCTGGCCCGGCTGCGCAGTGCCGCCGCGCGCTGGGCCGATGTCCTCTACGAGGCGGGCGAAGGGGTGCGGGGCCAGGTGCCGCCGCGGGCCGAGGCCGCGTTGACGCTGGCCTTCCGGCGGGCGGAGGAGTCGTACGTGGAGCTGGAGATCGCGCTCCGCGACTGCGCGGAACACCGCGACCCGGCCGTCTGACCCGCCGCGACCGCGGCGGGGGCCGCGTGCCGGGCGGGCCGGATCGTGCCTGTTGCGCGGCCCGGGCCGTGCATAGACTCCCGTCACCCTCCCCCGGCCGAAGGACCCCCGGTGAACCAGACGTACGCGCTGACCGCCGTCGCCGTCGTCGTCCTGGCCACCGTCCTCGTCGGCGCGCTCGGCCTGCGCATATCCCGGACCACCTCCGACTTCTACGTCGCCTCCCGCACCGTCGGCCCCCGCCTCAACGCGGCCGCGATCAGCGGGGAGTACCTCTCCGCCGCCTCCTTCCTCGGGGTGGCCGGGCTGGTGCTGCTCCAGGGGCCCGAGCTGCTCTGGTACCCGGTGGGGTACACCGCCGGGTACCTGGTGCTGCTCGTACTGGTGGCGGCCCCGCTGCGCCGCTCCGGCGCTTACACGCTGCCGGACTTCGCCGAGGCCCGGCTGGAGTCGCTGGCGGTGCGCCGGATCGCGGTGCTGTTCGTGATCGGGGTCGGCTGGCTGTACCTGCTGCCGCAGTTGCAGGGCGCGGGCCTGACCCTGGCGATCCTGACCGGGGCCCCGCACTGGGTGGGCGGGGTGGTGGTGGCCTTCGTGGTGATCGCGGCCGTGGCCGCCGGCGGGATGCGCAGCATCACCTTCGTACAGGCCTTCCAGTACTGGCTCAAGCTCACCGCTCTGCTGGTCCCCGCCTTCTTCCTGGTCGCCGCCTGGGCCGGGGACGGCGCGCCCCGGGCCACCTTCGACGCGCCGGCCGTCTTCCGCGAGCACACGTCCGTGACGGTGGCCGAGGACGTCCGGCTGTCGGTGGAGGCGCCGCTGACGCTGACGGTGACCGGGCAGGTGGACGGGAGGACCTACGACGCGGTCCCGCTGACCCTCGCGGCCGGGCAGCATTCCGTACGGGCCGACGCGCGGCTGGAGTTCGCCCCGGACACGCCCGTCCCCGACACCCGGGCGGAGGCCGGCCTCGGCGTGTCCAGCTGGTCGCAGCCGCTGTCGGGGGAGCACTGGCAGTACCGGCTGTACGCGACGTACGGGCTGATCCTGGCCACCTTCCTCGGCACGATGGGCCTGCCGCACGTCGCGGTGCGCTTCTACACCAGCCCCAACGGGCGGGCGGCCCGGCGCACCACGCTGGTCGTGCTGGGCCTGGTCGGGGTGTTCTACCTGCTGCCGCCGGTGTACGGGGCGCTGGGCCGGATCTACGCGCCCGAGCTGGCCCTGACCGGCGACGCGGACGCGGCGGTGCTGGTGCTGCCCGAGCGGATGCTGGGCGGGCTGCTCGGGGAGCTGCTGGGGGCGCTGCTGGCCGGGGGTGCCTTCGCGGCGTTCCTGTCGACGGCCTCGGGGCTGACCATGGCGGTGGCGGGGGTGCTGCACCAGGACCTGCTGCCGACGCGCGGGGTGCGCAGTTTCCGCTGCGCGGTGCTGGTGGCGATGCTGGTGCCGCTGGCCGGGAGCGTGGCGGCCCGTGACGTGCCGGTGGCGGACGCGGTGGGGCTGGCCTTCGCCGTGTCGGCCTCGTCGTTCTGTCCGCTGCTGGTGCTGGGCATCTGGTGGCCGCGGCTGACTCCGCCCGGGGCGGTGGCCGGGCTGGTCACGGGCGGCGGGGCGGCGCTCAGCGCGGTGCTGGCGACCCGCGGCGGGCTGGCCCCGGCGGGCTGGGCGCACACCCTGCTGGCGTGGCCGGCGGCCTGGTCGGTGCCGCTCGGGTTCCTGACGATGGTGCTGGTGTCGCTGGCCACCCGGTCGCGGATCCCGGCCGGGACGGCCGCCACCCTGGCGCGGCTGCACCTGCCGGAGGACGTGGCGGCCGGTGCCCGGGCCGCGGGAGGCGCCCGGTGAGCGGGGCGGCCCTGGTGGTGCTGGCGGTCGCCGGCGCCGCCCTGCTGCTGACCGCGGGCTGGCTGGCGGGCCGGTGGCAGGCCCGGCGCGGGGAGCGGGCGGCCGGCCTGGACCTGGGGACGCCGGTGGAGCGGGCCACGTTCCACACCCTGCACACGGCTTCGCTGGCCGCTCCCCCGCTGCGGGCCGGGCTGACCGAGGACGCGGCCCGCAAGGCCGCCCGGCGGCTGCGGTCGCTGCTGGGCACGGAGGCGCTGTGCCTGACCGACCGGGAGTCGGTGCTGGCGTGGGACGGCCCGGGCGCCGATCACCACCAGCGGCGCGCGATGGCCCGGGTCGCGGTGATGCTGGAGTCGGGGCGCAGCCAGAGCGTGCAGACCGAGTGCCAGCGGCCGGGCTGTCCGCTGAAGTGGGCGGTGGTGGCCCCGCTGACGGGCGAGGACGGGATGCTGGGGGCGCTGGTGGCGTACGGGTCGCGGGAGTCCGCGGTGCTGGTGCGGGCGGCGACGGAGGTCGCGCGGTGGGTGTCCGTACAGCTGGAGCTGTCGGAGCTGGACCGGTCGCGGACCCGGCTGATGGAGGCGGAGATCAAGGCGCTGCGGGCGCAGATCTCCCCGCACTTCATCTTCAACTCGCTGGCCGCGATCGCCTCGTTCGTCCGGACGGACCCGGAGCGGGCCCGGGACCTGCTGCTGGAGTTCGCCGACTTCACCCGGTACTCCTTCCGGCGGCACGGGGAGTTCACCACGCTCGCTGAGGAGCTGCGCTCCATCGAGCAGTACCTGGCGCTGGCCGGGGCCCGGTTCGGGGACCGGCTGAAGGTGACCCTGCAGGTGGCGCCGGAGGTACTGCCGGTGGCGCTGCCGTTCCTGTGCCTCCAGCCGCTGGTGGAGAACGCCGTGAAGCACGGGCTGGAGGACTCCCCCGAGGAGTGCCGGATCACCATCACCGCACGGGACGCGGGCGCCGAGGCGGTGATCACCGTCGAGGACAACGGGATCGGGATGGACCCGGCGCTGCTGCGCCGGATCCTGGCCGGGGAGCACGCCGGCTCCTCCTCCGGCATCGGGCTGCCCAATATCGACGAGCGGATCCGGCAGGTGTACGGGGACGCGTACGGGCCGGTGATCGAGACGGGTGTCGGGGCCGGTCTCAAGGTCACCGTACGGATCCCGAAGTACCGGGCCGGGGTGCACAGTTCACCTCCGGGACCGCATCCGCCCCGTTTCTGACGGACCCGCCGCGTGGCATCCTGTGAACGGCGCGACGTGACCGGAAGGACCCCCGAGGTGCGGGTCGGGCGAGAGCAGCAGTACGAGGAGCTACGGGACTGGGTGCGCGGGGGCGCGGAGGGAGCCGGAGGCTGCCTGACCGTGGAGGGCGAGCCCGGCGCGGGCCGGACCGCCTTCGTGCGGGAGGCCCTGGTCCAGGCCGCGGCACTCGGCTGCCGGGTGCGCTACGCGGCGGCCGACTCCCTCGCGGCGGACCTGCCGCTGCGGGCGGTGCTGGACTGCGTGCACCCCTCGGGTCCCGCCCGGGCCGCCGTGGTCGGCCTGCTGCGGGAGGCCGGGGCGGCCACCGAGCCGGGCGGCGCGCTGCTGGCGGCGATGGACCTGCTGACGGCGGGCATCGAGGACTGGTGTGCCGAGCGGCCGCTGCTGCTCGTACTGGACGACGCGCACTGGGCGGACGCGGCCAGCCTGGTCCTGTGGCGGCGGCTGGCCGGGACGGCGGCCGGCCGGCTCCCGCTGCTGCTGGCCGCCGCGCGGCGGCCGCTGCCCCGCCGGCCCGGGACGGAGCGGCTGTGCGCGGCGCCGGGCGGGCGCACGGTGCGGCTGGAGCCGCTGACGGCAGCGGAGTCGGCCGAGCTGGCCCGCGGTCTGCTGGGGGCGCCGCCCGGGCCGCGGTTGCGGGAGGCCGCAGAGCGGGCGGGCGGCAATCCGCGGATGCTGCGGGAGCTCCTCGCCCAGTGGTCGGGACTCGTCCGGGTCGAGGAGGGCTGCGTGGAACTGTCCGTCCCCGTGGCCGAGTTGCCGCCGCCGCCCGAGTCCCTGGGGCGGGCGCTGGACTGCCTGTCCCGGCCGGCGCACACCACCCTGCGGCACGCGGCGCTGCTGGGCCCGGCCTTCACCGTGCACGAGCTGGCCCTCGTACAGGCCAGGCCCGTCAGGGAGGTGCTCGCGGAGCTGGAGGAGCCGCTGCTGGCGGGGCTGCTGGAGGACACCGGGGAGCGCCTGCGCTTCCGGCATGCGGCGCTGCGGGAGGTGCTGGCGGCGCAGACCCCCGGGGCGCTGCACGCGGCCCTGCACCAGGACGCCGCGCGGGCCTTCGCCGAGGCGGGGCTGGATCCGGCCCGGACCGCCGAGCAGCTGGTGCGCGCCGGGCGGCTGGGCCCGTGGGCGGTGCGCTGGCTGGCCGATGCGGCGCCCGCGCTGATCGCCGGGGCTCCGGCCGCGGCGGCCGAACTGCTGGAGCGGGCCATCGCGCAGGGCGATCCGCGGGAGCCCGGGGCGCGGGAGGCACTGGAGGAGCAGCTGGCGGACGCGGCGCTGATGCTGCGCCGCCCCGAGTCGGCGGGCCTCCTCGAGGCGTTGCGGGCCCGGACCACGGATCCGGACCGGCGGGCGGCGGTGGACTTCAAGCTGGTGTCGGCGCTGATGATCCAGGGGGACATGGCCCGCTCCCTGGACGTCACCCAGCGGGCCCTGGCCGCGGAGTTCCCCTCGGCCTCCTGGCGGCTCAGGCTGGAAGCCTGCCGGGTGCTGGCGCTGGCCGATCTGCACCGGGCGGCCGAGGCCTTCGCGCTGGCCGGGCCGCTGGTGGAGCGGGCGCGGCGGCTGGGTGATCCGCTGTGCGGGGCGGAGGCCCACCACGCCCTGTCGTTCGCGCTGTTCCACCTGGGCCGGGGACGGGACTCGCTGCGCCGGGCCGCGGAGGGGATCGTCTGCGCGCGGCGCAGCCCCGCCGCCAACGACATGCGGCTGCTGCTGCTGGCGAACCAGGCCGAGGGACACATGCGCTTCGACGAGCCGGAGATCGTGGCCGCCGCGCTGCGGGAGGCACGGGAGCTGGCCGCCGCGACCGGTTCGACGGGCCGGCTGGTGGTGACCGAGGCGCGGCTGGGCGAGTTCCACTACCGGCTCGGCGACTGGGACGAGGCGCTGTCCGCGGTGGCGCGCGCGTGCGCGCTGCCGGTGTCCGACGGCTGGCTGCCGGCGGTGGTGCACGGGCTGCGGGCGCTGGTGCTGGGCCACCGGGGCGACCGGGAGGCGGCGCGGGCCGAGCTCGCGGGGCTGGCGGAGGACGTCTTCGCGACGTCGGCGGCCCGCCGGTACGCCTCCCACGTCCAGCTGGCGCGGGCCCTGCTGGCGGAGCGGGACGGCCGCCCGCAGGACGCGCTGCGCGCGCTGCGGCCCGGGCCCGCGGAGGGGACGGCGGAGGTGGAGGAGGTGGTGGCGTACGAGCGGCCCTGGGTGCTGTCGGAGATCGTGCGGCTGGCCCTGGAGTGCGGGGAGACGGGTACGGCCCGGGAAGCCGTGGCGGCGTGCGGGCGCATCGCGGCGGCGCTGCCGGACTATCCGGGTCCGGCGCTGGCGCTGCTGCGCTGCCGGGGGCTGTTCGCGCAGGATCCGGAGCTGCTGGCGGAGGCGGTGGTGCGCGCGGAGCGCGGCGGGTGGCCGCTGATGCTGGGCCATGTCCTGGAGGACCTGGCGGTGGCGCGGGCCTGGCACGGCGATCTGGCCGCGGCGCGGTCGGCGCTGGCCCGCGCGGCGGCGGCGTACGAGGAGCCGGGCGCGCGGTGGGACGTGGCCCGGGCCGATGCCCGGCTGCGGAGCCTGGGGGTGCGCCGGGGCAGCCGGTCGGCGCGGCGCAGGCCGGCGAACGGCTGGGAGGCGCTGACCCCGGCCGAGCTGAAGGTGGCGCTGCTGGTGGCGCAGGGCCGCTCCAACCCGGAGATCGCGGGTGCGCTGTTCCTGTCCCGGCGGACGGTGCAGACGCACGTGTCGCACATCCTCGCGAAGCTGCAGGTCCGTTCGCGGGCGGCGGTGGCGGCTCAGGCGGCGGGCCGCGCTCCGGGGGCGCCGGGTCCGTAGCCGGGCATGGCGGCGCGCAGGGCCCGAAGGGCGTAGTGGGTACGGGACTTCACGGTTCCCGGTGGTATGCCGAGCGCCTCGGCGGCCTCGCAGACGGAGGACCCGCGGAAGTAGATCTGGACGAGCACGGCGCGGTGCTCGGGGCTCAGTAATCGCAGGGCTTCGCGGAGGTCGAGGACGGCGACGGCCCGCTCGGTGCGGTCCTCGGCGGCCGGGGACTGCTCCAGGGCGTCGGGCCCGACCTCGGCGGGTCTGGCCCGGCGGGCCCGCCGGGCGTCGATGGCGAGGCGCCGGGCGACGGTGTACAGCCAGGGCCGCATGGAGGCGTGAGCGCTTTCGAGCGCCTCGGGGTGCTTCCAGGCCCGGAAGAGGGTCTCCTGGACGAGGTCCTCGGCCCGGTGCCGGTCGCCGAAGGTCATGCCCAGGAGGAAGCCGTAGAGGGCCTTGCCGTGTTCGCCGTGCAGGCGGGCGAGGGCGTGGGCGTCGGTGCGGTGGGCGAGGGCGTGGGCGTCGGTGCGGTGGGCGAGGGTGCTGGTGCCGGTGCTGGTGCCGTTGCTGGTCACGGGCTGCCCCTTCCGGGTCGGTGACCTGAGCGTGACGGAGCCGTGCCGTGGAGTTATCCGCCGCTTGGCGTATCCCGACGGCCCGGTCGCCGACCGGTCGAACGGCACGCCGAACGGTCCCCCGGGGCCGCCCCCGCCGCGGCCCCCGGCCCGCCGCGGGGTACGCCGCAGCCCCCGGTCACCGTGTGACCGGGGGCTGCGGGAAGACCAGCGGTACTAGCTCCAGCTGGCGTGGAGCGGCTTGCCCTCCGCGTAGCCCGCGGCGGACTGGACCCCGATCACGGCCTTCTCCTCGAACTCCGCGAGGGACCCGGCACCGGCGTAGGTGCACGAGGAGCGCACGCCCGCGATGATCGAGTCGATCAGGTCCTCGACGCCCGGACGCGCCGGGTCCAGGAACATCCGCGAGGTGGAGATGCCCTCCTCGAAGAGGCCCTTGCGCGCACGGTCGTACGCCGACTCCTCGCTCGTGCGGTTCTGCACCGCACGGGCGGACGCCATGCCGAAGGACTCCTTGTAGAAGCGCCCGTCGGCGGACTGCTGCAGGTCGCCCGGGGACTCGTACGTACCGGCGAACCAGGAACCGATCATGACGTTCGACGCACCGGCGGCCAGCGCCATCGCCACGTCACGCGGGTGGCGGACACCGCCGTCGGCCCACACGTGCTTGCCGTACTTCTTGGCCTCCGCCGCGCACTCCAGCACCGCGGAGAACTGCGGGCGGCCCACGCCGGTCATCATGCGGGTGGTGCACATGGCGCCGGGGCCCACACCGACCTTGATGATGTCCGCGCCGGCCTCGATGAGGTCCTTGACGCCCTCGGCGGCGACGATGTTGCCGGCCACGATCGGGACCTGCGGGTCCAGCGCGCGGACGGCCTTGATCGCGTTGATCATCGACTCCTGGTGGCCGTGCGCCGTGTCGATGACGAGCGTGTCCACGCCCGCGTCGAGCAGCTGCTTGGCCTTGGCCGCGAAGTCGCCGTTGATGCCGACGGCGGCCGCGATGCGCAGCTTGCCGTCGGCGTCGGTGGCCGGGGTGTACAGGGTCGCGCGCAGCGCGCCCTTGCGGGTGAGGATGCCGACGAGCCTGCCGTCCTTGTCGACGGCCGGGGCCAGCTTGCGGTGGCCCGCGTCGAGCTTGTTGAAGGCCTCGCGGGGGTCGATGTCGGCGTCGATGAGCAGCAGCTCCTTCGACATGACCTCGGAGAGCTGGGTGAAGCGGTCCACGCCGGTGAGGTCGTGGTCGGTGACGACGCCGACCGGGCGGCCCTCGCCGTCGACGACGACGCCCGCGCCGTGGGCGCGCTTGGGCAGCAGGGACAGCGCGTCGGCGACGGTCTGGGTGGGCGCCAGCGTGATCGGGGTGTCGAGCACGAGGTGGCGGGTCTTGACCCAGGAGATGACGTCGGTGACGATCTCGATCGGGATGTCCTGCGGGATGACGACGATGCCGCCGCGGCGGGCGACCGTCTCGGCCATCCGGCGGCCGGCGATGGCGGTCATGTTCGCCACGACGAGCGGAATGGTGGTGCCGGTGCCGTCGGGGGCGGAGAGGTCGACGCCCTGACGGGAACCGACCGCGGAGCGGCTCGGCACCATGAACACATCGTCGTACGTCAGGTCGTACGGCGGCTTCTGGTCATTGAGGAAACGCACGTGCTGAACATCCCAGTCGATCGAAGGATCCTTCTATGGCCTCGACAGGGCAGCCGAGGAAACGCACGTACTTCATTCTCCCATGACCTGGGGTTTACACCGCCCGGGCCGATCGTCCAGGACATTCCGGGCCCTCTGGTCGTTTCCTACGGGACCTTGGTCCTGCGGTGGTGGATCGGCCGACGGCCCGCGACCAGCGGGAGGGCCGATCCGCCGTGCCGGACGGCCGTGAACTCGGCGGCGATGGCCAGGGCGGTCTCCTCGGGGGTCGCCCCGCCCAGGTCGAGGCCGATCGGGGAGCGCAGCCGGGCCAGCGCCTGCGGCGGCACCCCTTCGGCGCGCAGCCGCTCCACCCGTTCGGCGTGGGTGCGCCGCGATCCCATGGCTCCGACGTAGGTGAGCGGCAGCCGCAGGGCGAGGGACAGCAGCGGTACGTCGAACTTGGCGTCGTGGGTCAGGACGCAGACGGCGGTACGGGAGTCCAGCCGGCCCGCGTCCCATTCGGCGGCCAGGTGCCGGTGCGGCCAGTCGACGATCACCTCGTCGGCCCCGGGGAAGCGGGCGGGGGTCGCGAAGACGGGCCGGGCGTCGCACACCGTGACGCGGTGTCCGAGGAAGGAGCCCATCCGGGCGAGGGCGGCGGCGAAGTCGATGGCCCCGTAGACGATCAGCCGGGGCGGTTCGGCGGCCGATTCGACCAGCAGGGTGAGCGGCTCCCCGCACAGTCCGCCCGCCGTGCCCAGTTCGGCGGTGCCGGTGCGCCCGGCGAGCAGCAGGGCGCGTACCCGGTCGGCCGCCGCCCGGTCCAGGGCCGCGCCGCCGCCCAGCCCGCCCTCGTACGATCCGTCGGCGTGGACGGCGAGGGCCCGGCCGAGCTGCGGCGGCGGGCCGGAGACCACCCGGGCCAGTGCGGCCCGGGTCCCGCCGGCGGCGGCGTCGAGCACCGAGCCGAGGACCGGCCGGACGGGATCGCCGCCGCGGACCGGGGTGACCAGGACGTCGAGGACTCCCCCGCAGGTGAGGCCCACGGCGAAGGCGTCGTCGTCGCTGTATCCGAAGCGGTGCACACCGCCTTCGCCGGACTCGATGGCGCCGAGGCACAGTTCGTGGACGGCGGATTCCACGCAGCCGCCGGAGATCGAGCCGAGGGCGGTGCCCCGGTCGTCGACGGCGAGCGAGGCACCCGGTCCGCGCGGGGCGCTCCCGCTGACGGCCACCACGGTGGCCAGGGCGAATTCCCGGCGCGCGGCACACCACGCGCGTAGCTCGTCGGCTATGTCGAGCATCAGCGGATGTACTCGCGTCTGGGGGTCTGCCCGGGGATCAGCGGTCGCGGCGGCAGGACGGCGGGTGGCCGGGCCGCCAAGGGGGGCCGGGTGGCGCCGGTGCGGGCGGGGCCGGCGAAGTCCCCGAGGCTCCGGCCGGCGGGGCCCGTGTCGGACAGGCGGTCGCGCGAGGCACCGAGGAGCCTGGCCGCGTGGGCCACGCTCGCGAGGGTGGCGTGGTGGTGCCAGCCCCGGAAGGAGCGGCCCTCGAAGTCGCGGATGCCGACGGGTTCGCAGGTCTCGGTGAAGTCGAGGGAGACCCGGTCGGTGAGCTTGGCGAGCAGGAACAGCTGGGCGAGCGGCCGGTCGCCGATGTTGGTGATCCAGAACTCCGAGGGCAGCAGGGCGGCTTCGGTCCAGGCGCCGAGCAGCAGCAGCGGGGTGGTGGGCGCGGGTGCGGGCCGGTCCTCGCTGGGGGTGGCGAAGATGGAGGCCGAGGTCAGCAGGGTCACCGCACCCTCGGCCCGGCCGTGCCGGGTCCATTCGACGACGCGGCGCTGGGAGCGCAGCGAGTCGATGAGCTCGCGGGCGGGCGCGGTGTGCGGGCCCGGTTTGTGCCGGCCGGCGCCGCCGAAGGAGACGGGCAGGGAGCCGTCGACTTTGAACACGAAGGGGATGTCCTGGTGGGCGAAGGACTCGATGCTCTGCGGGAGGTCGCTGTTGGCGACCTCCATCACGACGGGCCGGCGCTGGAGTTGCCAGGTGGCGGCCATCCGCTGGACGGCGTGTACGGCGTCCTGGGCGGGGGTGAGCGAGCGGGCCGTGTCGGGGATTCCGGCCCTTCGGCGGCGCAGGAGTTCGCTGGTCCAGGGACCGGGGAGGGTGAGGGTCCACTCGACCGGGAAGCTGGCCTCGCTGGACGCGAGCCAGATCCCGCTGGCCTGCTGGCAGTTGGCGGTCCGGCCGAGCTGCGGGACGAACTGCCGGCCGACGCCGACCGAGCGGTCGCCCGCCTTCTCTATGACCATGGGCTGGAGCACCCAGGCCAGCGGGCGCTGTGCGGTGCGCTCGAGGTGCTGCGCGAGGGAGCGGCGGACCGGGGTCCAGTCCCAGGGGGACTTGCTGATGAACTGCTGGAGGCTCTGCTCTACGGAACTGGCTCCGGTTCCGGCGATGTTGCGGATTGTTTTCTTCCCTTTGGTCCGCACGAGGCCGTTCAGATAAACGCGGGCCCAGTTTCGCTGGTCCCGCCGGGGTAAGGACTCGAAGAGAAGAGAGATCAGGACATCGATCAATTCGAAGATTTCCTTCGTGGATTCCTCCGGCAGCACTACGCGAGCCATCTGGGCCTCCCCCGCGACCAGACTAGATCCATTACCCTACTTGACCGCGGAGAACGGCCGTAGGCCCCGGCGGCTACTTCCTGAGGTCGCTGGCAGAATCGAGCCGCTCTTCCTCTACCACGAGAGGGATGGGGATCTGGTTCGCCGCATAGTAGATCGCGATCAGAAAGTGCGCGACGAGCGTGAGCGGTGCGGAGTAGAACGCCAGGAGGACCGTCAACGGGTAGGCGATGGCACCGAGGCCGAATCGCACGCGGGTCGCCCGGGCGCCGTCCTTGTCGACCTGCTCGTGGAAGAGGTGCCCGACCCGGGTGACGTACCACCAGAACGCCAGGAACGCCAAGGCGTAGGCCACGGTGACGAGGCTGTAGAGCACGGCGGCGGGGCTCGCGGAGCCGTCCGCCATGAGGTGCTCGGCGAGGACGTTGGTGGTGTAGGGAATCACCGATACCACCATGAGCACCAGGAGATTCAGGAACAACAGCGGCCGGTCGACCCGCCTGAGGTGACTGAAGATGGTGTGGTGATTCACCCACATCACGCCGATGATGAGGAAGCTCACCACATACGCGGCGTAATGCGGCCACTGTTCCCGGACTCCGTGCCAGAACTCGGATCCCGTTCCTTCCGGAACTTTCAATTCCAAGACGAGGATCGTAATGATGATGGCAAATACGCCATCACTGAATGCCTCGATCCGTCCGGTTTCGCGCTCCATGGCCTCCCCTTCGCCACTGCGTGCATATATCTACTTGCATATATCTACGGCGTGCCACACATGCGGGGAGGGCGTACGTGTAACGCCCTCCCCGCACACGCTACCCAGATTTCCGCGGTCAGCCTCCGAAACCGGCCGTCTGCCGCCAGATTCGGCCATCGCGGACCACAAGTGTCCCGAACGCGTGCTCCGGTTCGCCGTTCAAGCTCATGATCGCCCGGTAGAAGATGGTGTCGTCCGTCTCGATGTACTCCTGGAGTTCCACCAGGGTGGGCTTCACCGTGAGGTAGCCGGTGAAGGTCTCGCGGACGGCGTCGATGCCGACCGAGACGCCCTCGAAGCGCAACAGCACCGCGTCGTCGGTGTAGTTCTTCATGACCGCCTCGATGTCCAGGGCGGCCAGCGCGTCCATCTGGCGCACGAACACCGGGTGCAGTTTGGAGATGTCGTACTTGGCCATGTCGACTCCGTTCGTTCAACTGGTGGAGGTGGGCACTTCGGGTGTTGCGGCAGGTGGGGCGCAGGACTGGGCGCTGCCGGCGAAGGGCAGCCGGACCGCCATCCGGGTCTCGCCCGGACGCGAACGGGCCGTGATGGACCCGTGGTGGCGCTGGGTCACGATGCGGTAGCTGAGGTGCAGCCCCAGGCCCGTGCCCTTGCCCACGTCCTTGGTGGTGTAGAAGGGTTCGAAGATCCGCGGCAGGGATTGCGCGGGGATGCCGCGGCCCGTGTCGGTGATCTCCACGACCATGCAGACGCCCTCGGACCGGGCGCGCAGGGTGAGGACGCCGGAGCCCTCCATGGCCTCGGCGGCGTTGTCGACCAGGTTGGTCCACACCTGGTTCAACTCGCTCGGATAGCCCGTCAGTTCGGGCAGGCCCGGTTCGTACTCCCGCACGATACTGATCCCGGAGAGCTTGGCACGCAGCACGACCAGCGTGTTCTCCAGTCCGTCGGTGACGCGGAAGCGCTGCTCGGGTGCGCGGTCGAGATTGGCGTAATCCCGGGTCGCGGAGACGAGTTGGGAGATCCGCGGACCGGCCGCCCGGAGCTCCGCGGCCAGCGAGCGGATCTCCAGCAGGGCCGCCAGGTGGTCGAGGGCGGCCGGCAGGGACGGCTCGCCGACGCCCTCCAGCCGCTCCAGCAGCCAGCCGAGCTCCAGCCCGAGGTCCGAGACCCCCGAGCCGAGCAGGCCGGGCCGCTCGGTGCCGGCCTCCTCCGCCCAGTCGGCGATCTCCTCCTCGGCGTCGGCCTGGGCCAGCGGGTCGGTGGTCACCGGTGGCGGCAGCTTGTCCAGTTCGTCCGCCAGCCGGTCGAACACGGAGCGCTCCGCGCCGGTGGCGGCCGCGCCCCAGGCCTGGGCGGTGCGGGTGAGCCGGTCCAGGGCGGGGGCCAGCTCCTGCGCGGCCCGGGCCACCGCCGCCGCCGGGTTGTTCAGCTCGTGGGCCAGGCCGGCGGCCAGGGTGCCGAGCGCCTCCACGGTGGCCCGTTTGCGGGCCTGCACCTCGGAGGACTTGATCCGCCAGGCCAGCACGGGGATCAGTACGGCGGCCACCCCGTGGCAGCGGGTCAGCATCTCGAAGAAGACCGGCTTCGAGTAGGCCACGACGGTGGTCGCGGGCCCGCTCGCGGCCGCGGTGGCCACATAGGCGCCCTCGGTGAGCAGGGGCAGTTCGCCCGTGAACCGGTGGGCGGCCGACGGTTTGCCGTCGTGGTCCTCGGCGGCGGCGCTCTCCTCCTCGGTGGAGTGGCGCGTGAGCACCTCCTCCCGTCCGTCGACGACCTTCGTGACGACCAGCCCGCCCGAGAGCAGGACGTGGAAGCCGGTCGCCTCCTCACCGTCCCGGAAGAGGACCTCCCCGTCGGCGAGGATCCGCGGCTCGGACACCGACACCAGCCAGTCCAGCTGCTCCTCGGTGATTCCGGCGAAGATCTCCAGCCCGTGCAGGGCGGACCGCAGCTCCGCCGGGTCCGTGCCGACTGCGCTCACGCGGCCCTCCCTCCGGTCCGGGTACGGGCGGCCAGCCGCAGGGTGACCACCAGGGCCAGTGCGCACACCGCGGCGACGGCGGCCATGAAGCCGACCGAGGTGCGGTGCAGCCCGTGGATGTTGGTGAGCATCCCCGCGAGGACCGCCGGCACGCTCATCGCCAGGTACGCGAACACGTAGACGGCAGCGGTCAGTTCGCCTCGGTGCGCCGGGTCGGCGAGCCCGCTCAGCGCCCGGAAGGAGCCGAGGAAGGCGGCGCCCCAGCCGCTGCCCAGCACGGCGGTGGCCACCAGGAACACGGCGGCCGAGCCGAGGCCGAGCGAGAGCAGCACCAGGCCGAGTCCGGCGAGCAGTCCGCACAGCCCGAGCACGGCCGTGCGCAGGGCCTCGGTGCGGCCCAGCATCAGCTGGGCCACGGTGGCCGCGCCCGCGAGGAGCGCGACCGTGCCGCCGCCGACCAGGTAGTTGGTGGACTCCAGGAGCGAGAGCGCCAGGTGCGGGCCGAGCGAGAGGTAGAACCCGCCCACCGACCAGACCGCGATGATGGTCAGGATCAGGACGGCGAAGGTGCGGCGGGAGCCGGCGGGCACGTGGATCCGGTGCGGGACCACCCGGAAGCGGCCCCCCGCGCCGGGAGCGCTCTCGCGCATCCGGACCACGCCCACCAGGGTCAGGGCGAAGGCCCCGATCAGCAGCAGGTAGCTCAGGACGGTCGGTGCGGGCGCGAACTGGACGAGGAGCCCCGCCCCGATCCCGCCGAGCCCGATCCCCACGGTCGGCCCGGCACTGTTGACCTGGGCGCCGAGCGCGGGCCGGGAGGCGGGGCTGAGCTCCAGCAGGGCCGCGCCCATCGCCCCGGTGGCCAGGCCCACGGCGAGGCCCTGTACCGCGCGGGCCGCGAGCAGCAGCCCCAGCCCCTGGGCCCCGGCGAACAGTCCCATCGAGACGATCGCCAGGACCAGCCCGGCGGCCAGGACGGGGCGCCGGCCGAGGGTGTCGGACAGCGACCCGAAGAGCAGGAGCCCGGCGAGCACGGTGACCGCGTACAGGGCGAAGACCACCGTGATGGTGCCGGAGGACAGCGCCCACTTCTCCTGGTAGAGCACGTAGAGGGCGGAGGGGACCGAGGAGGAGAGCATGAGCAGGACGAGGACCGCGCCCACCAGCCAGAAGCCGGAGCCTCTGGGTGTGCCGGCCACTGCCGGTGCGGCTGGGCGCACGCTGACCCCCGCGGTCGTCTTCGATGTGTCGGCCACTGCTCGTTCAACTCCCCCGTGATGGGCCCCCGGGAGGGCCCGTGACGTGCGGTCAGGCGAGGGCCTGCGCCCTGGCCAGTGCGCGGGCCGTGAGGACCCCCGCGAGATGGCCGAGGTACTCGGCCGAGGTGCCGCGCCCGGGGACGAACAGCTCCCGGGGCTCGGCGCGGAAGGCGGCGAGGACGGCGTCCGTGGTGTACGGGCCTGCGCCCAGCCGGTCTTCGACCCCGCGCAGGCGCAGGGGGCGTGCGGTGGCTCCGGTGACGGCGATGCGCGGCCCGCCGTGCGTGACCCGTACGGCGGTGGCGCACACCGGGTAGCGGGTGGCCCGGTCGGCGGTCTTCTCGAAGGCGCCGGCCCGGCCCGTGTCGGGCACCAGCAGGGCGGTGACGACCGTGCCCGCGGCCGGGGCGCCGGCCGCGAACTCCTCGGCCGGTACGGTCGACAGCCCGCCGGGACCGGCCAGTTCGACCAGGGCGTCGGCCGCGATGGCGGCCACCGGCAGGTCGGTGGCCCGGCCGTCGGCGGCGAGGTTGCCGCCGACGGTGCCGAGGTTGCGGACCTGGGGGTCGCCGTTGGCCCGGGCCGCGGCGGCCAGTTCCGGTGCCCCGGCGCGGACCAGCGGGTCCGCGGAGAGCTCGGCCAGGGTGGTGAGGGCCCCGATCCGCAGGCCCCCGGGGCCGCGGGCGATGCCCCGCAGCTCCTCGATCCGGCGGATGTCGACGAGCAGCCGGGCCCGGCCGGCCCCGGTGCGCAGGTCGGGCAGCAGGCTCTGCCCGCCGGCCAGCACCCGGGCGCCGGGCGTTCCGGCCAGCAGGGTCAGCGCCTCTTCGAGGCCCACGGGCCGGACGTAGTCGAACTCGGTGAGGATCACTGGGCTTCCCCTCTCAGGCGGCGCCAGACCTTCTCGGGGGTGAGCGGCATGTCGATGTGCCGGACGCCCAGGTCGGAGAGCGCGTCGACGACGGCGTTGACCACGGCCGCGGCGGGCGGGACGGTGGCGATCTCGCCGGCGCCCTTGGCGCCGAGCGGGTTGTGCGGGCTGGGGGTGACCGTCTTGTCGAGGGAGAAGAACGGCACGTCGGCCGCGCGCGGCAGGGCGTAGTGGCCCAGGTCGGAGCTGATGAGCAGCCCGTTCTCGTCGTATTCGGCGGCCTCCATGAGGGCCTGGCCGAGGCCGTGCACGATGCTGCCCTCGATCTGGCCGAGGACCACCTTCGGGTTGCCGATGTTCCCGGCGTCGTCGACGGCGGTGTAGGCCACCACCTCGGTCTCGCCGGTCAGTTCGTCGATCTCGACGACCGCGACGTGCGTCCCGAAGGGGTAGTTGAAGTCCGGCGGGTCGAAGTGGGTGGTCTCGTCGAGGGCGGGCTCGATCTCCGGGGGCAGGCCCCAGCCGTACCACATGGCCATCGCCAGTTCGGCGAAGGTCTTGGTGTTGGCCTCGTTGCCCTCCTCGTAGACCTTGCCGCCGGCGTAGACGACCTTGTCCTCGGGGATGTCCAGGAAGACGGCGCCGGCCTTGACCAGCTTGCTCTTGATCTTCCGGGCGGTGAGCGCCACGGCGGGCGCGGCCATGCTGTAGGAGCGGGAGCCGTAGGTGCCCTGCCCGTACGGGGCCTTGAGCGTGTCCCCCTCGTAGACCTGGACCTGGGCCGGGTCGATGCCGAGCTCCTCGGCGGCGACCTGGGCGAAGACCGTGCCGTGGCTCTGGCCGGTGGAGGCGGAGCCGACGGTGACGGTGACCTCGCCGGTCGGGTGGACGCGGATGTTCGCGCTCTCCCAGGTGCCGCCCAGCATGCCCTCCTTGGACATCCGGGTGGAGGGGCCGACTCCGCAGATCGCCACGTAGGTGGCGAGTCCCACGCCGAGCCGCTTGCCGCGGGTGCGGGCCTCGGCCTTGCGGGCGGGCATGTCGGCGTAGCCCGACAGTTCGATCGCCCGGTCGAAGTTCAGCTGGTAGTTCCCGGAGTCGTAGGTCCAGCCGAGGCCGTTGTCGTACGGGAACTTCTCCTTGGGCACCAGGTTCCTGCGCCGTACGGCCGCCGGGTCCATGCCGATCTCGGAGGCGTACCGGTCGACGAGGCGCTCCATCAGGAACGCGGCCTCGGCACGCCCGCTGCCGCGCTGGGCGCCGAGCGAGACGGTGTTGGTGAAGGCGGCGTAGACCTCGCAGAACGCGGCGTCGATGTCGTACATGCCGCTGATGGAGCGGCCCATGAGGGCGGTGGCCACACCGGGGCCGATCGTCGACGGGTAGGCGCCGAGGTTGGCGTAACTGGTGCAGCGCACGGCGGTGATGCGGCCGTCGCGGGTGCCGGCGAGGGTGACGTGCTGGCGGTGGTCGCGGCCCTGGACGGTGGAGTTCATCAGTCCGGTGCGGGTGTCCACCCACTTCACGGGGCGGCCGAGCGCCTTGGACAGCAGCAGGACCAGCGGCATGTCGGGGTACAGGTACCCCTTGGTGCCGAAGCTGCCGCCGACGGTCGGGGCGATCACCCGGAGCTTGTTGAAGGGGATGCCGAGGACCAGCGCGGAGAGCAGGAAGCGGTGGTTGTGCGGGCCCTGGGTGGAGGCGTAGAGCGTGTACTCGCCGGTGGCGGCGTTGTAGTCGCCGACCGCTCCGCGGGGCTCGATGGGGCTGTTGATGGTGCGCTGGTTGACGAGGTCGAGCTCGACGGTGACCTCGGCCTCGGCGATGGCCGCGTCGGTGCGGTCCTTGTCGCCGCAGGTCCAGTACGCGTTCAGGTTGCCCGGGACGGCCTCGTGCAGCTGGGGCGCGCCGTCGGCGAGCGCTTCGTCGGCCCGGGTGACCACGGGCAGCGGCTCGTACTCGACCGCGATGGCGGCCAGCGCGGCCGCGGCCTGGCGCGGGGTCTCGGCGACGACCACCGCGATGGGGTCGCCGACGTGGCGGACGGCGTCGCCGGTGAGGACCGGGCGGGCACCGGGAAGTCCGTACGGGTGGGGCGGGAAGTGGCTCTCGACCCCGCCGGGTATCCAGATGCAGGGCAGCGGCATCACGTCGGTGAAGTCGGCCGCGGTGGCCACCTTCAGCACGCCGGGCAGCTGCTCGGCGGCCTTGGTCTCGATGGAGAGGATCTTCGCGTGGGCCACCGGGCTGCCGAGGATCGCCATGTGGGCGGTGCCGGGCAGGTCGATGTCCGCGACGTACGTGGCCTCGCCGCGCAGCAGCTGCGGGTCCTCGCGGCTGTCGAGCGGCCGGCCGAGGACGCCGTTGCCGGGGAGGGAGGTCTCCCCCGTCACTGTGGTCATGTCCCTCACGCCTCCTGTCCGGCAGCGGTGGATGCGGAGGAGCCGGCGGGGGCCTCGGCGCGGGCGGCGGCGCAGGCGCGCTGCACGCCGCGTACGACGCTGTGGTAGCCGGTGCAGCGGCAGAGGTTGCCGGTGAGCCATTCGCGGATCTCGGGTTCGGTGGGGGCCTCGGCGCCGGCGGTGTTGTCGACGAGCTCGCCCAGCGCCATGACCATGCCCGGGGTGCAGAACCCGCACTGGGTGCCGTGCTCCTGGCGCAGCGCCTCCTGGAGGCCGGTCAGTTCCCCGCCGGGGGTGGTGACGCCCTCGATGGTGGCCACTTCGGATCCGGCGGCGGACGCCGTGAGGACCAGGCAGCTCTTGACGGACCGGCCGTCGAGCCGGACGACGCAGGAGCCGCACTGGCCGGTGTCGCAGCCGACCTTGGTGCCGGTCAGTCCGAGGCCGTCGCGGAGCCGTTCCACGAGCAGTTCGTTCGGCTGCGCCGAGAACTGCTCGGGTCTTCCGTTCACGTTCAGTGTGATATCCATGCCAGCGCCTGCGCTTCCGTGAGCGGCCGGTTGAAGAGGGGCCCGCCGGGCTGCTGGAGAATTCCTCCGGAGTGCAGCGGGCCGGTGTCCACGGGCGCGAATCCCAGATCCGTGATGATTCCCGCGACGATTTCCTTCGCTTTCCCGTCGTCGCCCGCCGTGTAATGCGCCAGGCGCTCACCGGATGCTGTACCGGCGACGGCGAGGGTTTCGAAGTGCATGGTGTTCAGGGATTTCACGACCTGGGCGCCGGGATACCACTCGGCGACCAGGTCGCTGGAGCCGCGCCCGCCGAGGTCGGCGGGATCACCGGGGCCGGTGAACGCGTTGGTGGCGTCCACCAGCACCTTGTCCTGCACCACGTGCGGGGGGAGGAGCCCGCGCACGCTGTCGAACGGCACCATCAGCACCAGGAGTTCGGCCTGCCCGGCGGCCTTGGCGGGGTGCGCCGCCGAGGCCGCCGGTCCCAGTCCGGCCACGAGCGGGCCGAGGGTCTGCGGGCCCCGGGCGTTGGCGAGCACGACCTCGTGGCCCGCCGCCACCAGGATCCGTGCGAGGACCGTGCCGATCCGTCCGGTGCCGATGATGCCTGTCCGCATTGACGCTCCTCAGTTGCCGGTCTCGGTCGAGCGGGGTCAGTCCATGCCGATCCAGACCGACTTGGTCTGGGTGTAGCTCTCGAGGGATTCGGGCCCGCACTCGCGCCCGAATCCGGAGGCCTTGTAGCCGCCGTAGGGCACCGAGGGGTCGTACTGGTTGTAGCAGTTGACCCAGACCGTGCCGGCCTTGATCTGCGAGGCGACCCGGTGGGCGCGGCGCAGGTCCTTGGTGTGGACTCCGGCGGCGAGGCCGTACGCGCTGTCGTTGGCGATGCGCACGGCGTCCTCCTCCGTGTCGAAGGGGATGATCGACAGGACGGGTCCGAAGATCTCCTCCTGGGCGATGCGCATCCCGTTGTCGACGCCGGTGAAGATGGTCGGGAGGAAGTACAGGCCCTCGCTGGATGCGCCCTCGGGTGTCCAGCCGGTGCCGCCGGTGCGCAGGACGGCGCCTTCCTTCTCGCCCACCTCGATGTAGGAGCTGACCTTGTCGAACTGGCCGCGGTGGGCGAGCGGCCCGAAGAGCGTGGCCGGGTCGCGCGGGTCGCCGGGCCGCAGGGCGGCGGCCCGGCGGACGAGGCGTTCGACCATCTCGTCGTGGATGGGCCGGTGCAGGAGGAGGCGGGAGCCGGCGGTGCAGATCTCGCCCTTGTTGTAGTAGATGCCGAAGAAGGCGAGCTCCTCGGCGGCGTCGAGATCGGCGTCGGCGAAGACGATGTTGGCCGACTTGCCGCCGAGTTCCATCGTCACCTTCTTCAGGGTGCCGGCCGCCTTGCGGATGATGGACTGGCCGACCGCGGTGGAGCCGGTGAAGGCGATCTTGTCGATGTCCGGGTGGCCGGTGAGGGTCTCCCCCAGTTCCACGCCGGGACCGGTGACGACGTTCAGCACGCCGTCGGGGATCTCCGCCTCCTGGAAGAGCTCGGCGATCTTCAGGGCGGTGAGCGGGGTGGCCGGGGAGGGCTTGTGGACGACCGTGTTGCCCGCCGCGAGCGCCGGTGCGATCTTCGTCATCGACAGCAGCAGCGGGAAGTTGAACGGGGTGATGGCGCAGACCACGCCGAGCGGTTCGCGCAGGGTGTAGGCCAGCTGGCCGCCGGCCGGGGCCCGCGAGGAGCCGTCGACACGGGTCACCGCGCCGGCGTAGTAGTGCATGAGCTGGGCGGCCATGGGGGCGTCGACCGTGCTGGAGAAGGCGAACGGCTTGCCCATGTCCACGGTCTCCAGCAGGGCGATCTCCTCCAGGTCGCGCTCGATGAGCTCACCGACCCGGTTCAGCCGCAGCGCACGTTCCTGAGCGGAGAGTCTGCTCCACGGACCTTCTTCGTACGCCTTGCGGGCCGCGGCGACGGCCGCGTCCGCGTCGGCGGCGGTGGCCTGGGCCACCGGCACGATCTCCTGGCCGTCCACGGGGCTGATGTCCGGTTCGGTACGGCCGTCCTGGGCGGGGACCCATGTGCCGCCGATGAACAGTTTCCCGGGGTTGGCCAAGGGCTGGTCGCTGAGCGCGCGCTTGGTCATGGCTGCCTTCCGGTGTCGGATGCGGGGGCTGTGCTAGCCCTTCGCGAGCTGGGTTAAGAACGTCTCCGCGAGGGCCTTGGAGGAGTACGGGTTCTGGCCGGTGGTCAGCTTGCGGTCCACGACCACGTGCGAGTCCCAGATCGCTTCGGCCTTCTCGTAGCGGGCGCCGAGCCGGGTGAGCTCGACCTCGAGGATCAGCGGGAGCCGGCCGGCCATGTTCGTGACGAGCTCCTCGGCGTGCGAGAAGGCCGTCATCCGGTAGCCCTCGAAGGGCCAGCGGCCTTCGCCGTCGCGCAGCGCGAGGAACGAGGTGTGGCCGTGGCATACGG
This sequence comes from Streptomyces sp. IBSNAI002, assembly GCF_052244475.1. Taxonomy (NCBI): domain Bacteria; kingdom Bacillati; phylum Actinomycetota; class Actinomycetes; order Kitasatosporales; family Streptomycetaceae; genus Streptomyces; species Streptomyces sp. IBSNAI002. The sequence continues at coordinate 1,768,944 of NZ_JBQPXG010000002.1, forward strand.
TGGCGAGCGGCTTGTCCTGGGCGATGACCCAGCGCAGGATCTGCGCGAGCTCGTCGGACTTGGGCAGGTCGCCGATCGCGCCGTGGCCGCCGCTGACGTACACGCCGTCGTAGTCGGCGATGTCCTTCTCGGTCAGGGACTCCAGCGCGAGGGGGGACGCGAGCCGCGGGGTGTTCTCGATGACCCGGACGTACTCGGCCGCGTTGGCCTCGTCCTCGTTCGGGGAGCCCTGCGGGCGGACCCACTGGAGGAACTGGGGGTCGATGCTCGTCTGGTCGACGGTCGGCGCCCGCCCCCCGATCGTCGCCACGTCCACGGTGTGGCCGGCTGCGTTGAAGAGCTGATAGGGAACGACGAATTCCTCGGCCCAGAATCCCGAGGGGTGCTGTTCGCCGTCCAGCAGATGGAGCGTGGCCTTGGCCGTCATGACGACGAGAATCTTCATGATTCTCTCCTTGTTCTGGATTCGCTGCCGATTCAACACGGCCCCTACTGGGGGCGTAAGGGGGCGGCGTCAGGCACGCGATACTTCGTCACGTGCGTCCAACGCCGAGATGATGGTGCGGAATTCACCGACCAGGGGGTGGTCGGGAAGGGCTTCTGCGAATATGTGCTCTCCGTACAGCGCGGCCATTTCGGGCGAGTACGGCAGGATTCCGGCCAGGGGTGCGCCGTAGACCTCCTCGGCGCGCCGCCGGGCCTTCTCCCGGTCGATCCCTTCCGGGGCCATGCTCAGTACGAGGGTCCGCCGGCAGGCCAGCCGCCCGGCGAGGGCGATGGTCTCCTCGACCCCGGACAGGTCGATCCGGTCGGCCCGGGCCATGATCATCAGTACGTCGGCGCTCGCCATGGCGGTCACCGACTCGTTGTTGAGCCCGGCGTGGGTGTCGAGCAGCAGGACGTCGAGGGCGTAGTGCCCCGACAGCCGGTCGAAGCCCTCCGGGAGCAGCCCCACGTCGTACCCGCCGGCCATGATCTCCCGCAGGGCGGCGGTCCCGGTCCGGGCCGGTACGACGTACAGCCCCCCGGCCAGGGTGGGATCCCCCACCTGCTGGGCCGCGGTCTCGATCTCGCAGCGGCCGAGCAGGTAGTCGGCCAGCGAGGCGCCCGGCCGGAGCCGGAACAGCAGGTCCAGGGTGGGTGACTGGATGTCGGTGTCCACCAGTCCCACCCGGCGTCCCTCGGCCGCGAGGAGCAGCGCGAGGTTCGCCAGTACCGAGGACTTCCCGGTGCCGCCGCGGTGCGAGTGCACCACGATGGTGCGGGTCACCTAGGCCACCACCTGGTGACCGGCACCGTCCGCGTGCGGCCCCCGCGCCGCGCGTGGCCGGTGCAGGGCCAGCATGGTGACGTCGTCGTGCTGTTCGGCGGTGCCGGTGTGCTGGCGCACCGCCAGGTCGATCCGGTCGACCACGGACTTGCCGCTCACCTGCGTGCCGGCGAGCAGTTCCAGCATCCGTTCGTCACCGAGGAAGCTGCCGTTCGGGCAGCGGGCCTCGGGGACCCCGTCAGTGAACACGAACAGCGTGTCCCCGGGGTTCAGCTGGGCGTAGCCGAGGGTGTAGACGCAGTCGGGCAGCACCCCGACGGCGGGCCCCGTGACCTCGAGGGCGACGGGCGGGCTGCCGTCCGCGGGCAGTAGGAGGGGCGGGTTGTGACCGCCGTTGATGTAGACGAGGCTGCCGGTGACCGGGTCCAGCACCCCGAAGAAGAGGGTGGCGAAGTAGCCCTGTCTCAGGTGGTTGCGGGTGAGGTAGCCGTTGGTGGCGGTGACCGCGTTGAGCAGCGGGGTGGCGCCGACCACCGGGATGCGTCTGCTGCCGCCGGTGCGTCCGGCGGCGACCAGGTGCTGGAGGCCGCTGTTCTCCGCGGTGTGCCGCAGCAGCGAGCGGATGAGTGCCATGAAGAGCGCCGCGCCCACGCCCTTGTCGCAGACGTCGGCGACGACGAGGGCGAGCCGGCGGCCCCGGGAGATCTCGAAGACGTCGTAGAAGTCCCCGGCGACCTGCCGGGCCGGCCGGAACCGGACGTCGATCTCCCAGCCTTCGGGGACCGGCAGCGATTCGGGCAGGAAGCCCGCCTGGATCTCGCGGCCGATCTCCAGTTCCTTCTCGTATCCCATGAGCTCGGCGCGGGCGTCGGCTTCGCGCAGGGTGCGGCCGAGTCCGGCGCGCTCCGAGCAGCTGTGCAGCCGGGCCCCGACGAGGGCGGGCAGGAAGGGCGGTACGAGGTAGTCGTGCCCGATCCGGACGTGTTCCTCCAGGGCGGCGAACTCGCTCACCGTCCAGACGACGACGATGGGCGCGCCGGCCCAGCGGCGCAGCCTGCGTACGGCCATCCGTACGGCCTCCCCGTCGGTTTCGGCGGGGGCGAGCAGTACGTCCGCGACGGGCAGCAGGTCCTGCGGGCCGTCCCGGAGCTCCGCCAGCGTTCTGGTGACGAGTGCCGCGTCCATGCTCCGCAGCGCCGTCAGCAGCTCGGGCGGCGGGGGCGGGTACTCGTCGAGGATGATCACGGTCGTGGAGGGCATGGGTCCGTCCCCTCAGCCTTCACAGTCAGTGCGCTGATGTTGCGGCCGTCCCTGTACACGTAGCTGAACTCGTCCACGCTGGTCAGCGCCAGGTGGATGCCGAGGCCGCCGATCCGCCGGTCCTCGGGGGGAACCCCGGGGGCGGGCGGGAGGCGGCCTTCGACGGGGTCGAAGGCGGGTGCGGTGTCCTCGATCGTGATCCGGACCCCGCCCGGGCCGGAACGGCCGCGGACGGTGATCCGTCCGTCGCCGTCCCGGTACCCGTGCATCACGACGTTCGTGGCCAGTTCGTCCACGGCCAGCCGGAGCCGGTAGGCGGAGCCCTTGTCCAGGCCCGCCCGTCCGGCCAGCCGCAGGACGAACGAGGCGATGTCGCCCAGTGCCCCGACCGTCGCGGGCACCTCCAGTACGGAGGACGTCCTCGCCAGTTCGACCATGTCAGTCACGGTGGTCACTCATCGGAGAGGACGATGCTGCGGTCGAGTCCGGCCGTCCGGATGGTCCGGGAGACGGGCTCGATGGCACCGACCACCTTGATGGTGACGTTGTTCGCGACCTTCTGCTGGGCGAAGACCAGGGAGCGCAGTCCGGCGCTGGCCATGTAGCCGACGCCTGCCATCCTGATCTCGACGGTGTTGGTGCCGTGGCCGGCGGCCTTCTCGATGGTCTGGTGGAAGTCCGGCGCGGTATTGGCGTCCAGTTCGCCCGTCAGCTCGATCACGGTGGTGTCGCCCTCGATGCTCAGGGACACGGAAAGCGGCATGTCAGGTCTCCTTCGGTCAGGGCGTGTCGAAGCGCTCGGGGTCGTTGGTACGACCCACCAGGATCACCACCGAGCGCGGGCCGATCAGGTACTTCCCGGCGTTGTCCAGCTCCTGCTCGGTGCCCGGAGTGCGGATGTCGTGCGGTGCCTCGGCGCTCGTGTCGGCGAACAGGTGCCAGCTGCGGCCGCCGGGCAGGGCGGGCAGTTCCAGGTCGTGCGACTCCCAGTGCGAGTTCATGGCCACGTACACCACGTCGTCGTCCCCGGTGCCGCAGCGGGCCGCCGCCAGCAGCCGGCTCTCGTCGGACCAGTCGGGCTGCCAGGCCCGCTCCCCGTGCCAGCTGATGTCCGGCAGGCCGAGGTTCTCGCGGACCTGTCCGGTGGGGTGGGCGGTGGAGCGCAGCTCGCGGTGGTGCTTGCGGAACTCGATCATCTCCCGCGTGAACCGGAGCAGTTCGGCGTTCTCGTCGACCTGGTCCCAGTCGAACCAGGAGAGCTCGTTGTCCTGGCAGTACGTGTTGTTGTTGCCCGCCTGCGTCCGCGCGACCTCGTCCCCGGCCAGCAGCATCGGGATGCCCTGGCTGGTGAAGAGGATGGCGAGGGCGTTCTTCATCTGCCGGGTCCGCAGCCGGTTGACCTCGACGTCGTCGGTCGGACCCTCGGCGCCGCAGTTCCAGCTGTTGTTGTCGTTGGCACCGTCGTTGTTGTTCTCGCCGTTGGCCTCGTTGTGCTTGTCGTTGTACGAGACCAGGTCGGCGAGGCTGAAGCCGTCGTGCGCGGTCAGGAAGTTGACCGAGGCGGCGGTGCCGCGGCTGGAGTAGAGGTCGGGTGAGCCGGCGATGCGCGTGGCGAGCTCGCCGGTGACGCCGGAGTCGCCCTTGAGCCAGCGGCGTACGGTGTCGCGGTACTTGCCGTTCCACTCCGCCCAGCGGCCGTACGCCGGGAAGTTGCCGACCTCGTAGAGGCCGCCCGCGTCCCAGGCCTCGGCGATGAGCTTGGTGTGCCGCAGGACGGGGTCGTAGGCGAGCAGTTCCAGCAGGGGCGGGTTGGGCAGCGGGGTGCCGTCCAGGGCCCGGCCGAGGATGGCCGCGAGGTCGAAGCGGAAGCCGTCGATGTGGTAGTCGGCGACCCAGTGGCGCAGGCAGTCGAGCACGTAGTTGCGCACGACGGGGTGGTTGCAGTTGACGGTGTTGCCCGTGCCGCTGAAGTTGAAGTAGTACCCCTCGGGCGTGAGCATGTAGTACGTGGAGTTGTCGAGCCCCTTGAAGGAGATCGTCGGCCCCTGCTCGTTGCCTTCCGCGGTGTGGTTGAAGACGACGTCGAGGATGACCTCGATGCCCGCCGCGTGCAGGTCCTTGATCAGCGTGCGGAACTCGTCGCCCTGCATCCCGTAGCGCCCGGTGGCCGCGTAGCCGGCCTTCGGGGCGAAGAACGAGACGGTGTTGTAGCCCCAGTAGTCGTAGAGCTTCTCGCCGGTCTCGGGGTTCGAGCGCGGGTTGTCGCTCTCGTCGAACTCGAACACGGGGAGCAGCTCGATGCAGTTCACCCCGAGTTCCTTCAGGTACGGGATCTTCTCCCGCAGCCCCGCGAAGGTGCCGGGGGCGGTGACCTGCGAGGAGGGGTGCCGGGTGAAGCCGCGCACGTGGGTCTCGTAGACGACGAGGTCCTCGGCGGGGATGCCGAGCGGGGTGTCGTCGCCCCAGTCGAAGTCCTGGAGGCAGACCCGGGAGCGGTACTGGTAGCCGCGGCTGTAGTCCGGTTCCACGCCCCACACGTCGCGGCCGGCGATCAGCCGGGCGTACGGGTCGGACAGGACCTGCCGGGCGTCGAAGCGGTGGCCGCTGACCGGGTCGTAGGGGCCGTCGGCACGGTAGCCGTACTCGATGTTCTCGTGGTCGAGGCCGAAGACCGTCATGGCGAAGACGCTGCCGGTGCGGAATTCCTCGGGGAACTCCAGCTCGGCCATCGGCTCGGGCTCTCCGCGCTTGAAGATGACCAGGGTCATGGAGGTGGCCTGGTCGGAGAAGACGGAGAAGCTGACCCCGCCGGGGACCACGTTGGCCCCGAACGGGAACGGTTTGCCGGCGCGGACGCGGTACCCGCCCACCTCGTGGGTCGGGTACGCGTCCACCCGCAGGACCTGCTCGGCCTGGGCCTCGCTCATCGCGCTGCCTTGGCCTTGGCGGCCGCGGCCGCCGCCTCGCCGGTCTCGAAGAAGTCGAGGAAGCCGGTCGCCGACATGACGAACCGGACTTCCTCGCTCACCCCGTACAGGGTGACGCCGACGCCGGCGTGCTGCGCTTCGCGGTAGACGACGAGCAGGGTGCGCAGGCCCGCGCTGGAGACGTAGGTGACCGCCGTGAGGTCGATCTTCAGCGGCTTGCCCTCACGGACCAGCGGCAGCAGGGCCTGGAGCAGCGCTCCGGATGTCTCGCTGTTGATCTCACCGGTGGCGACGAGTACGGTGCCCGTCTTGTTCCGGCGTTCCTTGACGTTGAGAGTCATTGCTTTCCCCTCTGGTTGGGGCGCCCCCCGTTGAGCGCTACTTCTTGGCCACTGGACGCAGCCGGACCTTGACCTTCACCCGCCCCTGGACATCGGGCAGCCGCACGGTCAGGGCGTCCGCGTCGAAGTCCGTGTACGGCTTCTCGTCGATCTCGACGGACGCGATCCGCACCGAGCCCGCCGGAAGCAGGTCGGGCGAGACGCGCAGGACGCGGTCGGGCAGGTTGGTCGGGTCGGGCTGGAAGTGGAAGTCCATCTCCCGGCCGTTGATGAGCAGGTTGTTGTAGACGGCGGCGAGGTAGCACAGCTCCGCCGAGTGGTACATGGACATCGAGTGGCTGCCCTTGAGCCGCTCGGTGCCGAGGAGGTACGGGGTGCCGCTGGCGAGCACGTTGAAGTAGACGGCTCCCTCGTCGTGGTCGAGGAAGAAGGTGTTGTAGAAGGCCTCCGCCTGCCGGGCCTCGCGCACGTTGGCCTCGCCGCCGACGGTGCCGCCCAGGATGAGGTAGGCGAGGATCGCCTGCTCCTGCTGCCACCAGGCCTTGCGGTCGTGCCAGGCGAAACGATACGTCTCCTCGTCGCCGGACTTGGTCCGCTCGACGACGTCGTACCAGCCGCCGCGCTGCACGTCGCTGCCGACCGGGGGCATGATCTCGCCGATCTTCTTGGCGAGCTCCTCGTACGCCGGCTTGGCCTTCAGCGAGTTCATCCGCATCAGGTTCCAGGCGATCTTGAGGTTGTGGCCGACCACGGCGCGGTCCTGCTGCCAGCTGTGCGCCTTGTCGTGCGACCAGTCGCGGAAGAAGCGCTCCTGGACGAAGGGGCTGTTCTTGTAGTCCGGGAACTTGTCCGCGATGGTGTCGAAGGTGTACTCGAGGAAGTCGGCGTACTTCTGGTCGCCGGTCGCCAGGTACAGGTTGATCAGGTAGGCGGGCGCGTGGTCGCCGACCGAGTTCCAGTTCTTGCGCTCGGCGTTCTCCCCGAGGGACTCGTGGTCGGCGCTGAAGAGGATCGGGTCGATGTGCGAGTAGTAGCCGCCCTGCTCCGGGTCGAAGAAGAACTTGTCGAACAGCCGGATGGTGGCGTCCGCGTCGTTCTTGATCCGGACGTCACCGGTGACCCGGTACGTCTGGATCGGGCCGGCCAGCGCGTAGATCTGCTCGTACATCGGGATCGCGTCGTAGTCGTCGGAGAACTCCGAGGTGAACAGCTTGCGCTCGCTGTCCCCGTCGACGCTGATGCCGTGGTACCAGAAGACCACGTCCTCCTCGCTGTCCACGACCCGCATGTGCTTGCGCAGGTACTCGGTGCCGCGCTCGGCGACCTCCAGGTACTCGTCCTTGCCCGTCAGCAGGTAGGCCGAGGCCATGCCGTAGACCAGACGGGAGATCGTGTCGGTCTCCTGGACGTGGCTCGCGGTCTTGTCACCGCCGAGCCGGACCTCGGTGCGGTACTCGGTGAAGTCCACCGGCCCGTCGCCGAACTGCGCCCGCTTGTAGAAGTCGGCCAGCGACTCGATCTGCTTGATCCACCAGCTGGGCTCCTCGAAGCGGTAGTCCTCGGCGCCGCGGCCCAGGAACACCAGGCGCTTGGCGTCGTAGCGCCCGCCCTGCTCCGGGTAGTGGACCCCGTAGACGAAGAGGAACCGGCCCGGCGACAGCATCTCGTCGATGTGCCCGGAGGCGTCGATGTACGGCTCGTCCAGGTTGCGGACCAGCTCGGCGCTGGGGCCGCCGGCGAGCGAGACGTCGAACCCCCGGCCGTCGGACGTCTTCAGGCGCAGCAGGCGCGACGCGGAGTCGAAGCGTTCGACGTAGCCGGCGATCGTGTCGGAGAAGGAGAAGCTCACGGCGTCCGCCATGTCATGCACCGTCCTTGTCGTGAGAGCCCTCGTGAGTGCGGTCGTCCTCGAATCCCTGGCTGACCTCGACGATGACCCCGTCGGGATCACGGACCCACACGGTCCGCCATCCGCAGATGAAGTCGTCGAAGTCCAGCGGCCCCAGGGTCACTTCGGCCGCGTCGCCCAGCGATGCCAGGAACGCGTCCACGCTGTCGGTCTGAAAGGCCAGGTGGCGCATCCGCCCCGGGGCCTGCGGCCCGTCCTGGTGCGCAGGACGGGCCGGTTCGGCGTCGCCGGCCGCGAAGAGCTCCAGGTACGCGTCCCCTTTGCGCAGGAACACGATCTGTGCCTCCCCCAGGTCGACCACCCGGGCCCGGGTGAAGCCGAAGTACCGGGTGTAGAAGTCCTCGGTGGTCTTCTGGTCCGCGCAGTTCAGGCCCACGTGCGACCAGACCATCGGACGGTCCCCGGAGCCCGGCATCAGGGGGCACCCCCCAGCGGTGGCCGGGCGGCGGCCCCCCGGCCCCGGCCGGCCGCGACCAGCTCGATGATGCGGCGGGCGAAGAGGTGGTGGTGGGCGCCGGTGCGGCCGGTGACGAGGTCCCCGTCGACGACCACGTCCTCGTCGACGTACTGCCCGCCCATGTTGCGGACGTCGCCGATGAGGTTGTTGTGGCAGACGACCTTGCGGCCGCTCACCTTGCCGGGGATCGAGGAGGCCAGCCACATGCCGTGGCAGATGATCCCCTTGAGGACCGTCGGCTCCTCGAAGGCCCGGCGCAGCAGCTCGGTCGCCGGGGCGAGGACGTCCACGTCCTCGGTGTAGCGAAGCCGGTCGGCCACCATGCCGGAGGGCACGATGATCGCCGCGTACTGGCGCAGGTCCTCGTCGCTCAGCCCCTCCAGGGACTGGGTGGCGGTGAAGGGCGCCCGGTACTCGTGGCCGGAGAAGGTGATGGAGTCGTTGCCCCACAGCCGGGTCAGGAAGTCGACCTCGGCGCCCTCCTCCGCGAACCGGTGCTGGTAGTAGAAGATCTCGGGCTCGTAGAAGTCGCTCTCGACGAGCACCGCGATCCGGGTCCCGCTCAGCGCGCCCTCGCGCAGCACGACGTCAGGCACGGGAGGCCCCCTTCAGGAAGTCCGCCGCACGCTCGGCGATCATCGCGATGGCGGTGTGGCAGTTGCCCGACGGGACCGCGGGCATCACGCTGGCGTCGACGACGCGCAGGTTCCGTACGCCGTGCACCCGCAGCTCGGGGTCGACGACGGAGAGGTCGTCGATGCCCATGCGGCAGGAGCCGGCCTGGTGGTGGTAGCTCTCCGACTTCTGCTTCGCGAAGGTCCGCAGGTCCTCGTCGGACACGTAGCCGGGTCCGGGCTGGAGCTCCTGCTTGTACCAGGGCGAGAAGGCCGAGGTCGCGAAGATGTCCCGGGCGATCTTGATGCCCTGGACCATGCGTTCCAGGTCCCACCGGTCGCCCAGGTAGTTCGGGTTGATCAGCGGGTGGGCCAGCGGGTCGGCGCTCGCGAGCCTGATCCAGCCGCGCGAGACCGGGCGCACCACTCCGGGCAGGATGGACACCGTGTTGGGGTGGTCCTGGCCGACGATCACGTCGAAGGGCACGTGGACGAAGGCGATCTGGAGGTCCGGCGCGGGCAGTCCGGGCTGCGAGGACAGGAACAGAGCGCTCTCCGACAGGTTCTGCGCCGGCGGCGGGAGCTCCTGGGTCACCTCGGCCATCAGCCCGGTGAGCACGTGGTTGTGGAAGTTCTCGCCGACCCCGGGCAGGGCCGCCGTGACCTCGATGCCGTGCTCGCGCAGCTGCTCGGGGTGGCCGATGCCGGAGAGCAGCAGCAGCTTCGGGGACTCGATGGCCCCGGCCGCCACGATCACCTCCCGGCGGGCCCGTACGGTGTGCGTCCCGGGGGCCGCGGCGGAGCTGTGCCCGTCACGCACCGTCCGGCCCGGAGCGTCGCTGTCCGGAAGCGTGGCCGGGGCCTGGAGCTGGGCGTACTCGACGCCCGTGCAGGTGTCTCCGTCGAAGAGCAGCCGGGTGGACTGCGCGTTGGTGCGCAGGGTCAGGTTGGGGCGCTCCAGGGCGGGCTCCAGGTAGGCGGCGAGCACCCCCTGGCGGCGGCCGTCGGCCACGTCGATGTGGTGCCAGCCGGTGCCGAAGAGGCCGCGGCGGGGACCGTCGGTGTTGAAGTCGGCGATCTCCTCGTGACCCAGCTCGACCGCGGCGTCGATGAAGGCGCGCGAGACCGGGTTGGGGCCGTGCCGTCCGGCGTTGGTGATCCGCTGCGGACCGCGGGTGCCGGTGGTGGCGGCGGTGACGTCCTCCTGGCCCTCCAGCAGCGCGAAGTACGGGAGCACGTCCTCGTACGCCCAGCCTGCGGCGCCCTGGTAGGCCCAGTTGTCGAAGTCCGAGGCGTGGCCCCGGATGTGCATCATGATGTAGAGGTTGCTGCTGCCGCCGGGGGCCTTGCCGCGCGGTTCGTAGGTGCGGCGGCCGTCCAGACCGGGCTGCGGGGTGCTGGTGTAGCCCCAGTCCACGGGCCCGCCGAGCAGCTTGTACCAGGAGGACGGGTCGTCCACCTCGGGCGGGATCCGGGAGCCTCCCGCCTCCAGGACGAGGACGGAGACGTCCGGGTCCTCCGAGAGCCGGTTGGCGAGGACGCTGCCCGCGGTACCGGACCCCACCACGACGTAGTCGTACTCTTCCACGCTCATCGGTCCCCCCTCAGCCCTGGCTCAGCACCTGGAAGGGGACGGTGTCGTGGTAGTTCGCCATGTAGGCGATCTTTCCGTCCACGATCCGGAAGAAGTTCATGACGCGGGCCTCGATGGCCTCGCCCGAGGCGCTCACCGCGGTCAGGTGCGAGACGGCGGCGGCCTTCTCGCCGTCCGCGTCGACGATGAAGTGCACGGGCTCGTTCCGGAAGACCCGGTACATGGTGCCCATGCCCTTCATCATCGACCGCAGGACCTCGAGGCCCTCGATGTGACCGGCGAGCTGTTCGTCCATGACCTGGTCGTCGGCGAACAGGTCGCACCAGCTGTCCCAGTCGCCGGCGTTGGCGTGCTGGTAGTACTTCTCAAGGATCTGCTTCGCGTCCATCGCGCTCATCCCCCTATCGGTCCCTGCGGGTTCCGTCCGGCGCGAACGGCGCCCAGAACTGGCAGAAGGCCGAGGCCGTGTCGCCGAAGAGACCGTCGCGGCCTTCGACGATCCGGCCGTCCCGCCACCGCATGTAGTGGAAGACCGGGTAGTCCATCCGCTCGTACGGGGACCGGCTGGCCTGGTCCGCGCCGTCGCGCACGGCGACGTTGCGGCAGACGTCGGCGGAACAGTCCTCGCCGACCAGCACCGCTTCCAGGTCCATCCGGAAGCTGCCGCCCGTGAGCTTGTGGGTCTGCCCCATCAGCTCCAGGAAGGCGTCCAGGCTCTCGTACCAGCCGGCGAGCGGGTGGTTGCCCGGCACCAGCCAGCGCAGGTCCTCGGAGTAGTACCCGAGGATGCGTGCCCGGTCGCCGGAGCCGAGGGCGGCGTAGGCCGCCCGGACCCGCTCCGCTGTCACTTCGGTCATCGTCGCTTCTCCTTCGCCGGCGCGGTCAGAGGGAGCCGGAACCGGGCATCGGAGCCAGGTCGTTGACGGTGTACTGCTTGATCAGCGGCCCGTCGGGGCCGGACACCACGGTCCAGGTCTGGTCGGCGTCGAAGCCGAGCCACTCGCTGCGGGCGGCCGGCGGGTTCCAGATCTTGGCCTGCCAGTTGACGAGCACCCGGACGATCGCCCGGTCGCCCTCGATGACGGGCTCCACCTTCGTGACGGTGTGCACCTCGTCGAAGAACCGGTTGGTGACGGCCTCGTACCAGCGGCCGAAGCCCTGGTGCCCGAGGAAGACGTCCTCGGGGACCTTGAACTCCAGGTCCTCGGTGATCAGGGCGAGCACCTGGTCCAGCGGTACGTGCTGGTCCAGCGCCACGTACCAGTCCTCGGCGAAACTGCGGATCGCGTCCTCGGTCAACTGCCGCTCGGCGGGCATGCGGTCTCCTCCTGTTCCGTGCTGCGTGACTGCTCTGGTCAGATCTGGATGTCGACGAGGAACGGACCGGGGTGGGCCAGCATCCGGCTCACGGCGGCGGCCGCCTCGTCCGGCTTCTCCACCCGTACGCCGCCGGCGCCGAGCGACCGGGCCAGCCCGGCGAAGTCGATCTCGGGATGGGAGAGGTCGAAGGAGCCCGGGAACCCGTGCTCCGGGATGTCCCGCTCCCGCCAGTACTGGGCGATGTTGTCGTCCAGCAGCCGGTACTTGCGGTTGTTGCAGACGACGAACTTGGCGTCGATGCCGTGCCGGGCCGCCGTCCACAGCGCCTGGTACGTGTACATCGACCCGCCGTCGCCCGCGAAGCCGACGACGAGCCGGTCCGGACGGGCCAGCTTGGCCCCGACCGCGCCCGGGAAGCCCACGCCCAGCGAACCGCCCCGGGTGAGGTGGTAGTCGCCCGGGCGCTCCGCGGGCAGGTACTTCGTGACGAGCGGGGAGGTGGTCAGCGCCTCGTCGAAGACGATCAGGTCCCCGGCGGTGCGCTCGGCGAGGGTCCGCAGGAAGACCTCCATCGGCGTGCCGCCGTCGGTGGCCGACCGCGCCTCCCGCGCCCGCTCGCGGGCCCGTACGTCGATCCGGGCGGCCGCGGCGGCCCGCTGCTGCGGGGTCAGCCGGTGCTCCAGTACGCCCGCCAGTGCGCGCAGCGCCTGCTTGGGATCGGCGGCGAGGCCCAGGTCCACCGGGTGGTTCTTGGCGATCTCATAGGCGTTGAGGTCGATGTGGACGACCTTCGCGCCGGCCCGGAAGGGGCTCTCCAGTTCGGGGAACACCTCCGGGAAGACGTAGGTGCCGACGATCAGCACCCCGTCGGCGCTCCCGACCAGCTCCTTGCTGTGCGGGCCGAACATGTGGCCCGTCTGGCCCCGGCGCAGCGGGTGCGAGGCCGCGATGTTGACCTCGGAGGAGTCGACCTCGTACACGTCGGCGCCCAGCAGCTCGGCGACGGCGGCCAGTTCGTTCTGCGCCCCGGAGAGCGAGACCCCGTCCCCGATGAGGAGGACGGGCCGCTCGGCGGAGGCGAGCAGCTCGGCCGCCCGCCCCACCGAGGCCGGGGACGGTGCCACGTCCGTGAGCGGCACCGTGGCGGGCAGCACGGGCTCGGAGTTGAGCTCGTCCAGCACGTCCATCGGCAGCGCCACGAACACGGGTCCGCGGGGCGGGGTGAGCGCGATCTTGACGGCCCGCCGGATGGTGCGGAGCACGGAGTGCCGGTCGGTGACCCGGGTCGCGTACTTCGTCACCGGCTTGGCCATCGCCACCAGGTCGGACGCCATCTGCGCGTCCATGGCGTCGTAGCGCACCCCGGCGTCACCGGCGACCACGACGAGCGGGGTGTGGCCGCGCAGCGACTGGTAGAGCATCCCGATGCCGTTGCCCAGCCCCACCCCGGAGTGCAGCTGGAGGAGCGCCGCGCCGCCGGTGGCCCGGGCGTACCCGTCGGCGATACCGGCGGCCACGGTCTCCTGGAGGGCGAGGATGTACTGGAAGTCCTCCGCCGCGTCCACCGCGTCGAGGAATCCCTGTTCCACCGTCCCCGGATTTCCGAACATCACCTTCAGGCCGTCGGCCTTGAACTGCTCGATCAGCCTTTCCCGTCCGGGAGTGGCTCCGGTATTCATCGAACTCCCCCTCATTCCCACGAGTTTCCGGAATTACCAGCCGTATCGGGTGAGACCGTCCTCGAGAACTTCCACGATCTTCTGTCCGGTGAGGTACGAGTCCGGGGTGGACCGTCCGGTCACGAACGGGAAGTCGACGATGACGGAGACGGGCTTTCCGAAATTCCCGTGGTACGCGCCGCGCGGGCCCGTCGCATCGCGCAGGATGTACTCCAGCGGGTACGGCGGCGGTCCCATGTTGAAGTCGGTACCGAGGAATCCGGTGCCGTCCTTGTAGTCGTACTCCTTGCAGTGGCCGGTCACGTGCTTGCCCCAGATGATGCTCTTGCGGTCGCTCCAGTCCCGGGCGAAGGCCAGGCAGGCGACCCCGTAGCACTCCGCGGCCACGACCTTGCCGGCCTTCTTGAAGGCGAGGATCAGGGCGTGCACGCGCTCGTTGTTGGCGAGGTCGGCGATCGGGCCGCTGCCGCCGACGATGAGGATCGCGTCGTAGCCGTCGATGTCGGCGTCGAGCTTGTCCAGGTCGCGGTGGTACTGCTCGAGCTTGCGCAGGTAGCCCTCGTCGCTCGTGTACGGGCGCTCCGGGACCCACGCCTCGATGTCGAGCGGCGAGTCGAGCCGGCTCGACTGCTCGAACTCCCGGCCCAGCCGGGCGTTCTCCTCGGTGGTGACCGAGCGTCCCAGTGGAGGGTCGATGTAGTTCGCGTCGAGGCTCGGCGGGAGAGCGTGTGCACGCTTTCCGGTCGGCGTGGCGAATATGACCTCGTAGCCCCGCTCATCGAACTTCGATACGGGGCCTATCAGTTCTTCGGCCCAGTAACCGTGTTCGGAGACAATGACCAGAATCTTTCTGCTCACGTATTCCTCCAGGCGCCGCCTGTTGTCGTTGGCGTCCCCCACACTGGCCGCGCCCGGAGGCTGCGTCAAAGCGCCTGTGTGCGACTTCGTGAGGTAGCGGCCCAGGTCATGGGGGCACCTCAGGAAGTCGTCCGCCGACGTCATGAAGTAGCTTCAGGACTACCTGACTTCGGCCGAATCAGTGAACCATCGCGAAGGCTCCGATCTATCGTCTGGACGCGCCGTGAATCACGGGCGCGCGGCCGGGACGGCCGCGGAGCGCGAGCACCAGGAGAGGGACGGGGACGATGACGATGGACCTGTTGTGCACACACATCGACCAGATACGTCCGGTGAAGCCCGGGACCGAGGGCTGCGAGGAATGCCTCATCGCCGGTGACGGCTGGGTGCATCTGCGGATGTGCCTCAGCTGCGGACACGTCGGATGCTGTGACTCCTCGAAGAACCGTCACGCCACCCGGCACTACCGCAGGTCCGAACACCCCATCGCCGCCTCCCACGAGCCCGGCGAGGACTGGGCCTGGTGCTACGCCGACAAGCTGATGCTGGACCCGGCGTGAGCGCGGCCCCCGAGAGCGCCGCCGCCGTGACGGCCGCCGCGACCGCCGCCGCGACCGAGCGCGCCGAGCACCGCAAGCCCGTCATCCTGGCCGTGGACGACGACCCGCAGGTGCTGCGCGCGGTGCGCCGCGACCTGCGCAGCGCCTACGGAGACCGCTACCGGGTGCTCGGCGCCTCCTCGGCCGCCGACGCCCTGAAGATCCTGGACTCCCTCGACGAACGCGGCCACGACCCGGCGCTGTTCCTCGTGGACCAGCGGATGCCCGACGTGACCGGCGTGGAGTTCCTGCTGGAGGCGGTCAGCCGCTTCCCGGACGCCCGCCGCGTGCTGCTGACCGCGTACGCGGAGACCGACGCGGCGATCACCGCGATCAACCGGGTCCGGCTGGACTACTACCTGCTCAAGCCGTGGGACCCGCCGCACGAGCGGCTCTTCCCGGTCCTGGACGACCTGCTGTCGGACTGGCTGGCCACCTACCGGCCGGCGTACGACGGGATCATCGTGGCCGGGCACCTGGTCTCCCCCGGCACCCACGCCGTACGGGACTTCTTCACCCGCAACGGCCAGCCGTTCCGCTTCCTCAACGTGGAACGGGACCCCGAGGCGCTGACCCTGATCGCCGGCCAGCCCGACGCCGCACTGCCGCTCGTCCGCTTCCCGGACGGAGCGGTGCTCTCCGCCCCGACGGACACCCAGCTCGCCCAGCACCTGGGGCTCGCCACCACCGCCTCCCGCCCGCACTACGAGTGCGTCATCGTCGGCGCGGGCCCGGCGGGCCTGGCGGCCGGGGTCTACTCGGCCTCCGAGGGCCTGTCCACTCTGATGCTCGACGCCCGCGCCCCGGGCGGCCAGGCCGGCACCTCCAGCCTGATCGAGAACTACCTCGGCTTCCCGTCGGGCCTCTCGGGCGGCGACCTGACCCGCCGGGCCACGATCCAGGCCTCCCGGTTCGGCGCCGAGATCCTGCACCCGGTCGAGGTGGTCTCGCTGACCCGGGACGACCCGGCGAAGATCCTGATGCTGGCCGACGGCACGGAGATCAGCGCGGAGACGGTACTGCTGGCCACCGGGGTCTCGTACAACCGCCTGGAGGCACCCGGCGCGGACCGCTTCGAGGGCGCGGGGCTCTACTACGGCGCGGCCACCACCGAGAGCTCGGCCTGCATCTCGCAGCACGTGTTCATCGTGGGCGGGGCCAACTCGGCCGGGCAGGCGGCCGTCCACTTCGCCAAGTACGCGGCCCGCGTGACGATCCTGGTCCGTGCGGCCTCCCTGGACGCGAGCATGTCCCGCTACCTGATCGACGAGATCGACCGCACCCCGAACATCGAGGTGCGGGTCCGCACGACGGTGGTCCGCCTCGACGGCGAGGAGCACCTGGAGCGGCTGACCCTGCACGACGCGGACACCGGCGAGGACACCGAGGTCCCGGCCCGCTTCATGTTCACCTTCATCGGCGCCCGCCCGCACACCGACTGGCTCTCGGGCGTCGTCGAGCGCGACGAGTACGGCTTCGTCCTCACCGGCTCGGACCTCATCGCGAACGGCGGCGAGCTGCCGGCCGAGTGGAGCCTGGAGCGGGCGCCCTACCCGCTGGAGACCAGCGTCCCCGGCGTGTTCGCGGCGGGCGACGTCCGCGCCCACTCGGTGAAACGGGTCGCGTCGGGCGTCGGCGAGGGCGCGATGGCGGTCTCGCTGATCCACCGCTACCGCTCGATGGGCTGAGAGCGAACACCCGGTCCTTGCGATCAAGAAGGTATCGGATGCAACGTTGATTACATGATTACAGCCGAACAGAGCGAACAGCTCCGCGTGTGGTTCGCCGAGCGCCTGCCGGTGGACGTGTACGAGTCCCTCGTGTCGGTCACGGCCGACCGCGAGGAGATCACGGTCGTCGGCACCCTGCCGGCGACCGAGTCGGTCAAGGCGTTCCGCGAACGCACCCGCGAACAGCGCATCGAGGTGGCCCGCGAGGCCGAGGAGCTCTACCGCCGCAAGGTCGCCTGGGGCGTGCGGGCGGGTGAGGAGACGACCCTCTTCACCCACCTCGCGGTCCCGGTCATGACCCGCCTGCGCCAGTCCGAACGCCAGGTCCTCGACACCCTGGTCGCCGGGGGCGTCGCCCGCAGCCGGGCCGACGCCCTCGCCTGGTGCGTCCGCCTGGTGGGGCGCAACACCGACACCTGGCTGACGGAACTGCGCGACTCGCTGGACAAGGTCCGGCAGGTCCGCGCGCAGGGTCCGGACGTGGCGGAGGACGCGGACTCCAGGAAGTCCGGGTCCGAATAGCGCGATTCCCCCACGGGCACGCATGATCCCGTAAGGCTGGCCACGACCACCATCCAGGGAGAGGCACGCACCATGACCACGACCGTCGAATACATCCGCTACCGGATCGCATTGGACGACCAGCAGGCCTTCGAGGACGCGTACACCCGGGCGGCCGAGTCCCTGGCCGCCGCGCCCGAGTGCATCGACTACGAACTGGCCCGCTGCGAGGAGGAGCGCGAGCGCTACATCCTGCGCATCCGCTGGACCTCGGTCGAAGCGCACCTGGGCGGCTTCCGCAAGGGCGAGCACTTCCCCGCCTTCTTCAGCGCGATCCGGCCGTACGTGACGGCCATCGAGGAGATGCAGCACTACCTCGTGACGTCCGTCGTCGGAACGGGAAAGGCCGCGGAGTAACCATGAGCACGACACCCACGATCTACGAGTGGATGGGCGGCGCGGAGGCCATGAACCGCCTCACCGACGCGTTCTACGCGCACGCCCTGCAGGACGAGATCCTGGCCCCGGTCTTCGCCGGCATGGACTCCGAGCACCCGCAGCACGTCGCGGTGTGGCTCTCGGAGGTCTTCGGCGGCCCGTCCGACTACACCGCCCACCACGGCGGCCACCAGCACATGGCCACCAAGCACCTGGGCCGGGCCATCACCGAGCAGCAGCGCCGCCGCTGGGTGGACCTGCTCATGGACACCGCCGACGAGGTCGGCCTCCCGACGGACCCCGAGTTCCGAGGCGTGTTCGCCTACTACATCGAGTGGGGCACCCGTATGGCCCTGATCTACTCGGGCCCCAACCCGCCCCCGGTCGACGCGGCCAAGATCCCGGTCTGGTCCTGGGGCCAGACCCCGCCCTGGATCCCCAAAACCCCGACCCCCTGACCGGAACAGGGGGCAGGGCCACCCTTGCCCCCTCCATCCAGCCCCGCCTGCGCTTGAGGCCCGGGGTCCGGGGCGGAGCCCCGGGATCTTTCAGCCCCGCCTGCGCTTGAGGCGCGGGGTCCGGGGCGGAGCCCCGTCGACGGGCGCCGGCCCCGGCCCTGGCCCGGCCTCGGCGAGCAGCACCGTCAACACCGGCCCCGCCCCCGGCTCGCGCCAGAAATCCACGGCCTCCTCGAGCACCTCCACCAGGACCTCCCAGTCCCGCGGCCGCGCCCCCGCGAACCCCTGCCACGAGGTAACGGCAACCAGCCGCCCACCCGCATCCGGCAGCCACGAAAGATCCCGCAGCGCATCGGCCAGCGCGTCCCAGTTCCCCCCGAACCACTCCGGCACCCGCAACGCGTCCCCGCACCGCCGCATCAGCCCGGCCTTGCTCCGTACGCCGTCCAGGTCGAGCCGCAGGGTCGTCCAGCCCGCCTCCTCGGCGGCGGCGAGCGCAGGGGCGAGCGGCTGCGGGTCCAGGCTCATCGGAGAACCGCCTTGAAGGTGTCGTAGTGGTCGTCCGTGTAGTAGAACTCCCCACCCTCACCCGTCACGATCCGCCGGGCCCCGCGGTCGCGCTCCCCCGGCGTCCGCACCGTGAACTCGTGGTAGTACCCGCGCTTCTGTTTGGGCAGGATCTTCTCGAAGTTCCCGAAGACCGTCCCGTCCTGGCGGTACGGATACGGCCCGCCCTTGTCGATGAGCGCGAGCACGTCCCGGGCCTGCTGCGGCAGGGCGTCGGCCCGTACCGTCGCCATCCCCTTCGCCCACCCGGGAGCGGCACTGGGCACACTGGGCGAGGCGCTCGGCGCGGCACCGGGCACGGCACCGGAACTGGCCGCGGCAGGCGACGCGGCTTCCGTCCCGCCGCACCCCGCCACGCCGACCAGCGCGGCGCACAGGAAAACGGCCCCCAGCAAACGCAACAGCAATCGGGGCACGTTCCAAGGGATCATGCACCGATCGTGCCAAATATCCGATTCGCTCGCGAATCGCGCGCGAATCGGCGCCTCAAGGGCTCAGAGCGCGGACATCTTGGTGTACGGGCTCAGGACCCGTTTCTGAACCGACCCGAAGTCGACGAGAACGGCGATCCCCTCCTCGATTCCGACGACACGGCCGAGGCCGTGCTCATCGTGAGAGACCCGGTCGCCGACGCTGAACTGCCGGATGGGCTGTTCCACGGGGGCCTTGAACGGGCTGGACGGCAAATGGCGGCGAGGTACTGCTGACTTTGTCATTGGGACCAGTATGCGCCCAGCAGGCCGCCTCGCGGTCCGCCGTTCGGATCTCAATTCCGGCACCATCCGCACCAGCGGCGCCTACAGGTCGTCCGGATCCGCCCGCTCGAGCGCCGGCCGCAGCCCGGGCGCCGACTCGGTCAGCAGGTAGTCGGCCACCGCCGTGTCCGTGACCAGGCTGGTCACCAGACCCGACCGCAGCACCGCCCCGATCGCGGAGGCCTTGCGCAGCCCGCCCGCGATCGCCACGACCTCGGGGATCCGCCGCAGCCGGTCGGCCTCGACGGTGATGCACCGTTCGCCGAGGTCCCGGCCGACCCGCCGGCCCTCGGCGTCGAAGAGGTGCGCGGACATCTCGGCCGCGACGCCCAGCGAGGCGTAGTGGGCCCGCTCCTCGTCCGTCAGCATGTCGTGGACGGTCGAGATGCCCGGCTCCCACGACCCGATGGAGACGGCCGCGACCGTCACCTTGTCGAAGTACTCGAAGGCGCGCGCGATCCCGGTCTGGTTGCGCAGCGCGGCCGCGGTGGCCGGGTCGGGCAGCAGCATCGGGGCGTAGATCGGGTGGGCGTCCCCGCCCGAGACCTGCGCGGCACGGCGTACGGCCTCGACGGACCCGCGCTCGGCGGTCCCCGCGTCGTACACACCGGTCAGCTGGACGACGGTGCACGGCGGCAGCCGGTGCAGGGAGGCGGCCATGTGAATGGTCGAACGGCCCCACGCCAGGCCCAGTACGTCGCCCTCGTTGACCAGCTCGCCCAGCAGATCGGCGGCGACGGCGCCCAGGTTCTCCGGGTCCGGCGCGTCCTCGGTGGCGTCGGCCGGCGACTCCACGACGACGGCGTGCCGGAGCCCGTACCGGGCGCGGAGGGCGTCCGAGCGCTCCGCGTCCAGTTCGGCCGGTACCCGGATCTCGATCCGTACGAGGTCGCGTTCGAGGGCGGTCTCCAGGACCCGGGCCACCTTGAAGCGGCTCACGCCGAACTCCTCGGCGATCTGGATCTTGGACTTGCCCTCCAGGTAGAAACGGCGGGCCATGGCCGCCGCCTGCACCAGCTCCGCGGGTCCCATCCGCAGGGCTGACCGTCCCGCCGACATTGCAGACACCGCGTTCTCCTCACTGCTGTTCACACTCTCGACTCGCCGTTCATCCTGTCAGATCCGACGGCCGTTGATCAGCCTGGACAGCTCCCGTTCATCGAGCTGTTCACCAACGATTGGTTCAGTGGTCGCAAGCCCACGGCGCCACGGCGATCGCCGCGTCCGCCTGCTCACGCAGCGTGCGTACGGCCGCGGCCGGATCGACCGCGCCGTAGACCGCGCTGCCCGCGACGAAGACGTCCGCGCCGGCCTCGGCGCACCGTTCGATGGTCGAGGCCGAGACCCCGCCGTCCACCTGGAGCCACAGTTCCAGGCCGTGCTTGGAGATCAGCTCCCGGGTGCGGCGGATCTTGGGCAGCATGATGTCCAGAAAGGGCTGGCCCCCGAAGCCCGGCTCCACGGTCATGATCAGCAGCATGTCGAGCTCGGGGAGCAGGTCCTCGTACTGCTCGATCGGCGTCGCGGGCTTGAGCGCCATGGACGCCCGTGCGCCCTTCGCCCGGATCTCCCGCGCGAGGCGCACCGGAGCGGCCGCGGCCTCGGCGTGGAAGGTGACCGACCCGGCGCCCGCCTCCACGTACTGCGGGGCCCAGCGGTCCGGGTTCTCGATCATGAGGTGGAGGTCCAGCGGGGTGTCCGTGGCCCTGCTCAGCGACTCCACGACCGGCACCCCGAGGGTGAGGTTGGGGACGAAGTGGTTGTCCATGACGTCGACGTGCAGCCAGTCGGCCCCCTCGACCGCCTTCGCCTCCTCGGCGAGTCGGGCGAAGTCTGCGGACAGGATGCTGGGAGAAATCTGAGCGGCCATGCCCCAAGCGTGCCATGCCTCCGCACGGTTCCGGCCACGACCCCGGAACTCGCCGGGCCTGTAGCGCGGCTTAAGTGATCATGCAGAACACTTCACTTGTCCTGCGAGGTCGCCTTCGCACGCTTCTGTCCGGCGCCGCGGGCCTCAGGCCGTGCGCCTCAGCAGCGCCAGGTACATCGCGTCCGTCCCGTGCAGGTGCGGCCACAGCTGGACGTCCGGGCCGTCGCCCAGACCCGGAACGCCCGCCATGAAGGGCCTGGCGTCGATGAGTTCGGCCGACACCGGGTCCGCGCCCGCGCCGCGGCCCTTCAGGACGTCGTCCACGACCACCCTCGTCTCCGCCAGGTGCGGCGAGCAGGTCGCGTAGCCCACGACGCCCCCCACCCGCACCGCCGACAGCGCCTCCCGCAGCAGGCCGCGCTGGAGCGGCGCGAAGCCCTCCAGATCCTCCGGGCGGCGGCGCCACCTGGCCTCCGGGCGGCGGCGCAGGGCGCCCAGGCCGGAGCACGGGACGTCCATCAGGACGCGGTCGAAGGAGCCGGGCAGCCACGGCGGCCGGGTGCCGTCCGCCGCGATGACCTGGTACGGGCCGGGGTTGCCCGCCAGCGCCCGCTCCACCAGGCGCGCCCGGTGCGGCTGCTTCTCGGAGGCCAGCAGGAAGGCGCCGCGCCCCGCCGCCAGCGCGGCGAGCAGCGCCGCCTTGCCGCCGGGGCCCGCGCAGCCGTCCAGCCAGCGCTCGTCGCGGCCCTCGACCGGTACCGCCGCCAGCGCCATGGCCACCAGCTGGCTGCCCTCGTCCTGCACGCCGGCGCTCCCGTCGCGCACGGCCTCCAGCGCGCCCGGCTCGCCGCCCTCGGCCATCCGCACCGCGTACGGGGACCAGCGGCCCGGCAGCGCCGACTCCTCGCCCACCGCCTCCAGCAGCTCCTCGGGCGTGGACCGTCCCGGTCGCGCCACCAGGGTGACCTCGGGCCGCTCGTTGTCGGCCTCCAGCAGGTCCTCGATCCCGGCGCGCCCGCCGCCCAGCGCGTCCCACAGGGCGCTGACGATCCATCGCGGGTGCGAGTGGAAGACGGCGAGGTGCTCCTCGGCGTCCTCCTCGTACGGCGGCGCGACCCGCTCCAGCCAGCCGTCCAGGTCGTGCGCGGCGATCTTGCGCAGCACGGCGTTCACGAACTTCGCGCGCCCGTCCCCGAGCACCACCCGGGCCAGCTCCACGCTGGCCGAGACGGCGGCGTGGGTGGGGATGCGGGTGCCGAGCAGCTGGTGCGCGCCGAGCGAGAGCACGTCCAGCACCGGCGGGTCGACCTCGCGCAGCGGGCGGTCGATGCAGGCCTTGATCACCGCGTCGTACGTGCCCTGCCGACGCAGCGTGCCGTAGACCAGCTCGGTGGCCAGCGCCGCGTCCCGCGCCTGGAAGCTCTCGTCCTGGCGGGCCTTGCGCAGCAGCGGCGGCAGCACGAGGTTGGCGTACGCGTCGCGCTCGTCCACCGCACGCAGCACCTCGAAGGCCAGCATCCGGACGGGGTCCTTCTGCGGCCGCCGGTAGGGCTTGGCTGACTTGTTGGGCTTATTGGGCTTGTTGCCCGCGCCTGCGGCGGGACGACGACGGGGCTGTTCGCTCACGTGAAAGGTGCTCCGGATTTACGAGGTGCTAGAGGAACTGGAGGAACTAGAGGGACGGGAGTGCTGGAGGTACGGGAACCGCTCGGGGCGGATTCAGCCTACGTCCGTGCCGCCGACGCGCTCGCCGGGAGCGATCCGCACCCCGCGGGCCCAGTCGGCGCCGCGCATCGGCTTCTTGCCCTGGGGCTGGACCCACAGCAGCTCCACCGCGTGCGAGCCGGTGCCGACGTAGACGTTGTTCTTCGCCGGGGCCAGCACGCCCGGCGCCAGGTCCGTGCGGTCCGGCACCAGGCCCACCGAGATCAGCTTGAGGCGCTCCCCGCGGAAGACGGTCCACGCGCCCGGCGCCGGCGTGCAGCCGCGTACGACGCGGTCGGCGCGCATGGCCGGGGCGGTCCAGTCGATCCGGGCGTCCTCCACCGTGATCTTGGGCGCGAGGGAGATCCCGTCGGCGGGCTGCCCGACGGCGCGCAGGGTGCCGTCCTCGATGCCGTCCATGGTGGCGGCCAGCAGTCCGGCGCCGGCGAAGGCCAGCCGGGTCAGCAGGTCTCCGCTGGTGTCGGTCGCGCGGACCTCCTCGGTCAGGATCCCGTAGACCGGGCCGGAGTCCAGGCCCTCCTCGATCTGGAAGGTGGAGGCGCCCGTGAGCTGGTCCCCCGCCATGATCGAGTGCTGCACGGGCGCCGCACCGCGCCACGCGGGCAGCAGCGAGAAGTGCAGGTTGACCCATCCGTGCCGGGGGATCTCGATGGCGCTCTTGGGGATCAGCGCCCCGTACGCGACGACCGGGCAGCAGTCCGGGTCGATCGCGCGCAGCCGGTCCTGGAAATCGGGGTCGCGCGGCCGGACGGGCTTGAGCACCTCGATGCCCGCCTCCTCGGCGCGCTCGGCGACCGGGCTGGCGACGAGCCGGCGCCCGCGGCCGGCGGGAGCGTCGGGCCGGGTGACGACGGCCGCGACCTCGTGCCGCCCGGAGGCGATGAGGGCGTCCAGGGCGGGCACGGCGACCTCGGGGGTGCCTGCGAAGACGAGCTTCACTGGGTCCTACCTCGCTATCTCGGCTGTCAGCAGCGCACCAGTCTATGGGGCACGGCCCGGACGCCCCACCCGCGGCCGACAGGGGGCGTACGCACACCCACGCGCCTCTCGCATATGCCGACACGCCCCCAGAGCGTGACCTGCGCGCCAGGTGGCGCGTTGGTCAAAAGAGATTGACCAAAACGGGCCGCGTTCGCGAACGGTTTCTGCGGCCCGATCCGCCCTTCAGCACCGGTTCGAGAGGCTTCTTCATGGCCGACCACGCCACCCACGACGCCCAAGCCCGGGCCAGCCTGCACCTGCTGGTGCGGGACATCGAGCGGGTTCGCCGGCAAGTGGATGCCCTGCGTACGCTCACCGCCCAGCTCGGCAACGTGTACCGCCCGCGCCGCTCCGGTCCCTCCACGGGTTTCGTCGTCTACGGCCGGGCGCCCGCGCCCACCGTCCGCCTCGCCCAGGAACTGCGGGACAGCGTCGAGACGCTGGTCACCGCCGCCGTGGACTTCGACCGCTCACTCGGCTTCTCCTGGGACGCGGTCGGTTCGGCGCTGGGCGTCACCAAGCAGGCCGTGCACCGGCGCTACGGTGCGCGGCGCGCGCAGGCCGCCGAGGCCGTGGAGCCGCCGGCCGAGGGGACGACCACCCGGACCATGGGCCCGCTGCCGACGATCCCGGCCGCCCGTTCGGTCCCGCCGCAGCCGCTGCGCGAGGAGTCCCAGGCCGTGACGGCCCCCCGCTCCCCGGCCTTCCCGGGCCCCCGCAACGGCTGACCCCGCCTGCCGCCGGTCCGCCGACCCCCGACGACAGGCCCGTTCCGCTGCGCGGGGCCTCCCCCCTCCCCGCGCAGCGGAACCAGCAGCACCACCGGCCCCGCCCGTCAGCCGATGTCCGCCGGGTCGATCCTGACCCGCACCGCCTCCGCCGCCGGAACCCCCCGGGCCATCCGCGCCGCCTGCGCGGCCTTCAGCGCCGCGGCCAGCGCCGCCCCGCTCCCCGGCGGCACCCGTACCAGCGCCCGCTCCCCCGGCGACGCCTCGCCCCGCCGCCCCGGAAGCGGCACCGGCCCCAGGATCTCGGCGTCCGGCGGCAGTCCGGCCCCGGCCAGGAAGGCCTCCACGGCCTCGCCCCGGCCGGCCACGGCCGCCATCCGGGACACCGGCGGGAACCCGAGCTGGGACCGCTCCGCGAGCTCCCGCACGGCATGCCCCACCGGGTCCCACCGCACCAGCGCCTGCACCGGCCGCAGCGTCGGCTCCGCGACCACGACGACCTGCCCCTCCCCCCGTACCAGCGAGGCGGCCGCGATCCAGCGGCGCAGCGCGTCCTCGCCGGCCCGCAGGTCGGGCCGGCTCAGCATGGCCCAGCCGTCGAGCAGCAGCGCCGCCGCGTACCCGGCGCCCGCCGCGACCGGTTCCGCCCCGGGGGTGCTCACCACCAGCGCCGGCCGGTCGGGCACCTCGTCCAGGACGTGGTCCCGCCCGGACGTCCGTACGGCCACGGCCGGGAAGGCCCGGCCCAGCTCCTCGGCGGTCCGCCGCGCGCCGACCACCTGGGCCCGCAGCCGGAAGGACCCGCACTCCTCGCAGTGCCAGGACGGCTCGGGCCGCCCGCACCAGCCGCAGTGCAGGTCCCGCGCGTCGGGGGCCTCGAGCGGCCCGGCGCAGGCCGTGCAGCGGGCCGGCGTACGGCAGCGCTCGCACGCCAGCCGGGGCACATAGCCGCGCCGCGGCACCTGGACCAGTACGGGCCCGGTCTTGAGCCCCTCCCGTACGGTCTCCCACGCCAGGCTCGGCAGGCGCGCGGCCCGCGCCGCCTCGTCGCGGGCCAGCAGTTCGTCGCCCACCGTCCGGATCCGCGGGGCACACCGGCGCACCGTCTCCCGGTCCGCGGCCAGCGGCCGCGCCCAGCCGGACTCGACCAGCTGGGCGGCCTCGACGGTGCAGCTCGTGCTCCCCGCCAGGAACCCGCAGCCGTCGGTGACCGCGCGCAGTTCCAGGACCTCGCGGACGTGCGGGAAGGGGGCGCGGTCGTCGCTGTGGCTGGAGTCCCCGTCGTCCCAGACCGCGACCAGCCCGAGGTCGCGCACGGGGGCGAACATCGCCGCGCGGGTGCCGACGACGGCCCGCACCGAGCCCCGGCTCACGGCGAGCCACTGGCGGTAGCGCTTCTCCGGCCCGGACTCGGCGGTCAGCAGCGCGTGCCGTCCCTCGCCGAGCAGGGCGGTGAGCGCCGCGTCCACACGGGCGGCCGTGCGCCCGTCGGGCACCACGGCGAGGGCACCGCGGCCGGAGGCGAGGGTGGCGGCCATGGCGCGGGCCAGCTCGTCGGCCCAGCCGGGGCCGGGCAGGGCGGTCCAGACGGCGCGCGGGGTGCCGCCGGTGGCGAGGGCGCGCAGGAAGGCGGGCCCCGAGCCGTAGCGCTGCCAGCCGCCGGGCTCGGGCGCGGCGGGCGGGGGCAGCGGCTCGGGTGAGGGCTTGGACTCGGCGCGGGCGCTCCGCGCGGGCAGGGCGAGCTGGAGTACGTCGGCCAGGCTGCCCGCGTACCGGTCGGCGACGGCCCGGGCCAGGGCCAGCATGCGCGGGCCGAGGACCACCTCGGGCGAGACGACGTGGGCGAGGGCGGCCAGCGCCCCGTTGTAGTCGGACTCGGCGCGCCGTTCGACGATGAAGCCGTCGATGAGGCCGCCGCCCTCGCGGCGGCCGCCGTGCACCTGGTGGGAGCCGGCCCCGAAACGGACCCGGACGCGGACGCCGGGCTGCGCGGCCTCCGAGAGCTCGGCGGGGACGGCGTAGTCCCAGAGCTGGTCGAGGTGGAGCACGCCCTTGTTCACGAGGATCCGCGCGACGGGGAGCTCTTCGGCGAGGGCGGCGCCGCGCCAGGTGCGGGGCTTCGCCTTGGGCGCCTTGGCCTTCGCCTCGGCGACCATCTCCCGGATCAGCGCCAGCTGCTCCGGCGGGGGATCGTTCGCGCTGCTCACATCAGCATTCTTACCAAAGACCACTGACAGGCAGGCATGCGGACGGCCCCGGACCGCTGGGTCCGGGGCCGTCCGTGACGAGCGGTGGTGCCTAGAGACCGGCGGCCGCGCGCAGCGCGTCGACGCGGTCGGTGCGCTCCCAGGTGAAGTCCGGCAGCTCGCGGCCGAAGTGGCCGTAGGCGGCGGTCTGGGCGTAGATCGGGCGCAGCAGGTCGAGGTCGCGGATGATCGCGGCCGGGCGGAGGTCGAAGACCTCGCCGATGGCGTCCTCGATCTTCTGGGTGTCGACCTTGGCGGTGCCGAAGGTCTCGACGAACAGGCCGACGGGCTCGGCCTTGCCGATGGCGTACGCGACCTGGACCTCGCAGCGCGAGGCGAGACCGGCGGCGACCACGTTCTTGGCGACCCAGCGCATCGCGTACGCGGCGCTGCGGTCGACCTTCGACGGGTCCTTGCCCGAGAAGGCGCCGCCGCCGTGGCGGGCCATGCCGCCGTACGTGTCGATGATGATCTTGCGGCCGGTCAGGCCGGCGTCGCCCATCGGGCCGCCGATCTCGAAGCGGCCGGTCGGGTTCACCAGCAGGCGGTAGCCCTCGGTGTCCAGCTTGATGCCGTCCTCGATGAGCTGGGCCAGCACGTGCTCGACGACGAACTCGCGGATGTCGGGAGCGAGCAGCGAGTCCAGGTCGATGTCCGAGGCGTGCTGCGAGGAGACGACCACGGTGTCGAGGCGGACGGCCTTGTCGCCGTCGTACTCGATGGTGACCTGGGTCTTGCCGTCGGGGCGCAGGTACGGGATGGTCCCGTTCTTGCGGACCTCGGAGAGCCGCTTGGAGAGCCGGTGCGCCAGGTGGATCGGCAGCGGCATCAGCTCGGGGGTCTCGTCGCAGGCGTAGCCGAACATCAGGCCCTGGTCGCCGGCGCCCTGCTTGTCGAGCTCGTCCTCGTCGCCCTCGACCCGCTTCTCGTACGCGGTGTCGACGCCCTGCGCGATGTCCGGGGACTGCGCGCCGATGGACACCGAGACGCCGCAGGACGCGCCGTCGAAGCCCTTCTTCGAGGAGTCGTAGCCGATCTCGAGGATCTTGTCGCGGACGAGCTGCGCGATCGGCGCGTAGGCCTTCGTCGTCACCTCTCCCGCGATGTGCACGAGACCCGTGGTGATGAGGGTCTCCACGGCGACACGCGAGGTGGGGTCCTCGGTGAGGAGGGCGTCGAGGATCGTGTCGCTGATCTGGTCAGCGATCTTGTCAGGGTGGCCCTCGGTGACGGACTCCGAGGTGAACAGACGACGGGACACAACGCTCCCTGGGGTTGCAGCGGCTGCTGGCTGATCATTTGTTGGAACCACACCAGAGGCTGCGCCTGATCACGTTCCGAATGCAGTTTATCGGTTGCCACCGTTCGCCGGTCCACCCGTCTCGCCTTATGGGAGGCGTGTGACCTGCGGCACTCCATTCTGGCGCACGGACCCGGCAAGGAGAAGGGAAGTGCGTCAGGCGCGTCGCGCCGGCAGTCGCGCTCCCACCTGGTCCCACACCAGTTCCGCGAGGGCTTCCTTCGGACCGTAGGGCACGGGAAGTTCCGAGCCGTCCGAGGCCAGGATCACAGCTTCGTTCTCCTCCGAACCGAAGGTCTTGGTCTCGCCCACCTCGTTGACGACGAGGAGATCGCAGCCCTTGCGCAGGAGCTTGGCGCGGCCGTTCGCCAGGACGTCGTCGGTCTCGGCGGCGAATCCCACCACGACCTGCCCCTCCCGGGTCCGGTCGGCCGAGATCTCGGCGAGGACGTCCGGATTGCGCACGAGGGCGACCGGCGCCGGCTCCTCCCCGTCCTTCTTCTTGATCTTCCCGCCCGCGTACACGGCGGGCCGGAAGTCGGCCACGGCCGCCGCCATCACCACGGCGTCGGCGTCCGCCGCCGCCTCGAGGACCGCTTCGCGCAGCTGCACGGCCGTCCCCACGCGTACGACGTCCACCCCGGCCGGGTCGGCCAGCGCGGTGTTGGCCGCGACCAGGGTGACCCGGGCGCCGCGCGCCACGGCGGTGCGGGCCAGGGCGTACCCCTGCTTGCCGGAGGAGCGGTTGCCGAGGAAGCGGACGGGGTCCAGGGGTTCGCGGGTGCCGCCCGCGCTGATCACCACGTGCCGTCCGGCGAGGTCCGGCCCGGCCGCTCCGCGGGCCAGGACGCTCCGGCACACCTCGAAGATCTCCTCGGGGTCGGGCAGCCGGCCCTTGCCGGTGTCCTTGCCGGTCAGCCGGCCGACGGCGGGCTCGATGACCACGGCCCCGCGGCGCCGCAGCGTGGCGACGTTCTCCTGGGTGGCCGGGTGCTCCCACATCTCGGTGTGCATGGCGGGGGCGAAGACCACCGGGCAGCGGGCGGTGAGCAGGGTGTTGGTGAGCAGGTCGTCGGCCAGCCCGTGGGCGGCCTTGGCCAGCATGTCGGCGGTGGCCGGGGCGACCACGACGAGGTCGGCGGACTGCCCGATGCGCACGTGCGACACCTCGTGGACGGTCTCCCACACCTCCGTGGAGGCGGGGTTCCCCGAGAGCGCGGCCCAGGTGGCCTCGCCGACGAAGTTCAGGGAAGCCGCCGTGGGCACCACCCGCACCTCGTGCCCGGACTCGGTCAGCCGGCGCAGCAGCTCGCACGCCTTGTAGGCGGCGATCCCGCCGCTCACCCCCAGCACGACCTTGGGCTTACCCATCCGTACACATCCCTTCGACCGCCTCGACCGAGCTCGACCCGGCCCGGACAGGCCCGACAGTACCCATGACACACCACAGGCCCGGCAGATGGTCTGCCGGGCCTGTGGCGAAAGGAATGCCGGTGCCTTACTGAGCCGGGGCCTCGATGGCCTCGGAGGTCAGCAGACCCGCGTTGATCTCGCGCAGCGCGATCGAAAGCGGCTTCTCGTGGACGTGGGTGTCCACCAGCGGGCCGACGTACTCGAGCAGGCCCTCACCGAGCTGCGAGTAGTACGCGTTGATCTGACGCGCGCGCTTGGCCGCGTAGATCACGAGGCTGTACTTCGAGTCCGTGGCCTCGAGCAGCTCGTCGATCGGCGGGTTGATGATGCCCTCGGGCGCAGTAATGGAAGAGGACACGCTCTACCTTCCGAAGATGGGAAAAAGATCGCTGCCGATCAGATGGTGACCGATCGGCTCAGAAACAGCGATCGACGATCAGACAACGTTCATCAAGGCTAGCAGCTCACGTGCTACGTCCTCGACGGAGGTGTTGACAAGGGTGGTGTCGAACTCGGATTCGGCAGCGAGCTCGGTCTTGGCCGCCCCGAGCCTGCGCTCGATGACCTCGGCCGATTCCGTGCCCCGGCCCGTGAGCCGGCGGACCAGCTCGTCCCAGCTCGGCGGAGCCAGGAAGACCAGCTGGGCGTCGGGCATCGACTCGCGGACGAGCCGTGCGCCCTGGAGGTCGATCTCCAGCAGGACCGGCTCGCCCTTGTCGAGGCGTTCCAGCACCGCGCCGCGCGGTGTGCCGTAGCGGTTGCCCGCGAACTCGGCCCACTCCAGCAGCTCGCCGTTGGCGATCAGCTTGTCGAACTCGTCGTCGTTGACGAAGAAGTAGTGGACTCCGTGTCGCTCACCGGGCCGCGGCTTGCGGGTGGTGGCCGACACCGAGAGCCAGACCTCGGGGTGAACCTTGCGCATATGCGCGACGACCGTGCTCTTACCGACACCCGAAGGGCCGGAGAGCACGGTCAGCCGCGGACGAACCTCTGCTGCCATAGAGCGATTATCCAGGTTCCAGAGACTGCCTGAGAACGCCGGAAGAACTCCGGGCGACGCGTCAGCCGGCAGGAGTGCCGAACTCACGCTCCAGAGAGGCGATCTGGTTGGAGCCGAGACCTCGGACACGCCGGGACTCGGAGATGCCGAGGCGCTCCATGATCTGCTTGGCGCGCACCTTGCCCACGCCAGGCAGGGACTCCAGCAGGGCGGAGACCTTCATCTTTCCGATGACGTCGTTCTCCTGGCCCGTCTTGATGACCTCCTGGAGGGAGGCGCCGGAGTGCTTGAGTCGATTCTTCACCTCGGCCCGCTCCCGGCGAGCCGCGGCGGCCTTTTCGAGCGCGGCTGCGCGCTGTTCAGGGGTAAGGGGCGGAAGAGCCACGCCTACGTCACCTCGGATGTCGAACTGTCGGATACGGACCGGTGTGGAAGCCCAAGGGCACCACACCTGGCGAGGTCCCGAACAGCGGTATTGCTCGTTCGCTGCTCGTTCACTCTGCTCGGAGACTAGCGGCCATGACCGCTCCAGTCAGCGAGAACGGACGAAAAGTCCTGGTCAGCCTCCACTGAACCGTACATCACGGACAAAACACCCCTGTTTTGTCCGGTGAAAGCCGTTCGAATTTCGTCAAAGCTTCCGGAGTTCCCCGTGCGCGCGGTGATGTCAGTGATGCACGTCACGCTCTCAGGCGGACACCGCGGCGCGGATCTCCTCCGCGAAAGCGCCCGCACTCGCCCGCAGGGCCGCGACGTCCGGACCGTGCTTCAGCACGCCCCGCGACACGTTCGGCACGACGTTGCGCACGGCCTTGCCGAACACCGCCGGCAGGTCCGCCGCCGTCGCGCCCTGCGCGCCGATCCCCGGCGCCAGCAGCGGCCCGTTGATGTCCAGGTCGAAGGAGGACAGGTCGCCCAGCGTGGCGCCGACCACGGCCCCGAAGGAACCCATCGGCCCGGCGCCCTCGTTCTCGGCCGCCAGGTGCGCCAGCATCGTCGCCCCCACCGACCGGCCGTCCGCGCGGACCGCTCGCTGGACCTCGGCGCCCTCCGGGTTCGAGGTCAGGGCCAGCACGAAGAGCCCCGCCCCCGAGCGGCGCGCCAGCGCCACTGCGGGCTCCAGCGAGCCGTAACCCAGGTACGGGGAGACCGTCAGCGCGTCGGAGAAGAGCGGGGAGGCGGGGTCCAGGAAGGCGGAGGCGTACGCGGCCATGGTCGAGCCGATGTCCCCGCGCTTCGCGTCCATCACGACCAGCGCGCCCGCGGCGCGGGCGTCCGCGACCGTCTGCTCCAGCACCGCGACACCCCGCGAGCCGAACCGCTCGAAGAAGGCCGCCTGCGGCTTGAAGACCGCCACCGAGTCCGCCAGCGCCTCGACGACCGTCCGCGAGAAGCGCTCCAGGCCCGCCACGTCGTCGTCCAGGCCCCACTGGGCCAGCAGCGCCGCGTGCGGGTCGATGCCCACGCACAGCGGGCCGCGGGAGTCCATCGCCTCGCGGAGGCGGGTGCCGAACGGGGTCACAGTGCTCACTTGGCGGCCTTTCGGGTCTCGGCGCCCACCGCTTCGGCGAGCGTCGCGTACGGGCTGTTGGCCAGGCGCGCCGCCAGGCCCTTGTGGAGGGACCGGGCGTAGAACGGGCCCTCGTAGATGAAGGCGCTGTAGCCCTGGATCAGCGTCGCGCCCGCCAGGATCCGCTGCCAGGCGTCCTCGGCGTTCTCGATGCCCCCGACGCCGACGAGGACCAGCCGGTCCCCCACGCGGGCGTACAGGCGGCGCAGGACCTCCAGGGAGCGCTCCTTGACCGGGGCGCCGGACAGCCCGCCGGTCTCCTTGACCAGCTCGGGCGAGGAGGTCAGCCCGAGGCCCTCGCGGGCGATCGTGGTGTTCGTCGCGATGATGCCGTCCAGGCCGAGCTCCAGGGCCAGGTCGGCGACCGCGTCGACGTCCTCGTCCGCGAGGTCCGGGGCGATCTTGACCAGCAGCGGGACCCGGCGGTCCGCGACCGCCCGGTCCGCGGCCTCGCGCACGGCCGACAGCAGCGGGCGCAGCGACTCCGTGGCCTGGAGGTTGCGCAGTCCGGGGGTGTTCGGCGAGGAGACGTTCACGACGAGGTAGTCGGCGTGCCGGGCGAGGCGCTCGGTCGAGGCCACGTAGTCCGCCACCGCCTCCTCCTCGGGCACGACCTTGGTCTTGCCGATGTTGACGCCGACGACCGTCTTGAAGACGGGCGTACGGGCGGCCAGGCGGGCGGCGACGGCCGCCGAGCCCTCGTTGTTGAAGCCCATCCGGTTGATCAGCGCGCGGTCCGGGACCAGCCGGAACAGCCGCTTCTTCGGGTTGCCCGGCTGCGCCTCGGCGGTGACGGTGCCGATCTCGATGTGGTCGAAGCCGAGCATCGACATCCCGTCGATGGCGACGGCGTTCTTGTCGAAGCCGGCCGCGAGGCCGAAGGGACCGTGCATCCGCAGGCCCAGGGCCTCGGTGCGCAGCTCCTTGTGGCGGGGGGCGAGCCAGGCAGCCGCGAAGGTGCGCAGCACCGGCGTGCGGGCGGTGAGGCGGATCCAGCGGAAGGCCATGTAGTGGGCCCGCTCCGGGTCCATGCGCTTGAAGACCAGGTTGAAGAAGAGTTTGTACATCGTCGAGAGGATCCCTCTGCGCTCATGGAAAGGGGGACACCGTCGTGAAACCGGTGTCCCCCTCCCCGTGTCATCCGGGCTGTCCGGGCTGTCAGTCGCGGGCGGCGGTGAGGTGCTCCGCGTGCTCCTGGAGGGAGCGGACGCCCACGCCGCCGTGGCCCAGTGCCTCGATGCCCTGGACGGCAGCGGCGAGGGCCTGGACCGTGGTCAGGCACGGGACGCCGCGTGCCACGGCCGCCGTGCGGATCTCGTAGCCGTCGAGGCGGCCGCCGGTGCCGTACGGGGTGTTGACGATCAGGTCGACCTGCCCGTCGTGGATCAGCTGGACGATGGTCTTCTCCCCGTCGGGGCCCTCGCCCTCGCTGAGCTTGCGCACGACGGTGGCGTTGATGCCGTTGCGGCGCAGGACCTCGGCCGTGCCGGAGGTGGCCATCAGCTCGAAGCCGTGGGCGACGAGCTCGCGGGCCGGGAAGATCATCGAGCGCTTGTCGCGGTTGGCGACGGAGATGAAGGCGCGGCCCTTGGTGGGCAGCGGGCCGTAGGCGCCGGCCTGGGACTTGGCGTAGGCGGTGCCGAAGACGGCGTCGATGCCCATGACCTCGCCCGTGGAGCGCATCTCGGGTCCCAGGACGGTGTCCACGCCGCGGCCGTGGATGTCGCGGAAGCGCGACCACGGCATCACGGCCTCCTTGACGGAGATCGGCGCGTCGATCGGCAGGGTGCCGCCGTCGCCGGTCCTGGGCAGCAGGCCCTCGGCGCGCAGCTCGGCGATGGTGGTGCCGAGCGAGATGCGGGCGGCGGCCTTGGCGAGCGGGACGGCGGTCGCCTTCGAGGTGAAGGGGACGGTCCGGGAGGCGCGGGGGTTGGCCTCCAGGACGTAGAGGATGTCACCCGCCATCGCGAACTGGATGTTGATCAGACCGCGTACGCCGACGCCCTTGGCGATGGCCTCGGTGGAGGCGCGCAGGCGCTTGATGTCGAAGCCGCCGAGGGTGATCGGGGGCAGGGCGCAGGCCGAGTCGCCGGAGTGGATGCCGGCTTCCTCGATGTGCTCCATGACGCCGCCGAGGTAGAGCTCGGTGCCGTCGTAGAGGGCGTCGACGTCGATCTCGATCGCGTCGTCGAGGAAGCGGTCGACCAGTACGGGGCGGGTCGGGGAGATCTCGGTGGACTCGGCGATGTACGCCTCGAGCCGGGTCTCGTCGTAGACGATCTCCATGCCGCGGCCGCCGAGCACGTACGAGGGGCGGACCAGGACCGGGTAGCCGATCTCGTCGGCGATGGCCTTCGCACCCGTGAAGGTGGTGGCGGTGCCGTGCTTGGGTGCGGGCAGTCCGGCGTCGGCGAGGACCTGGCCGAAGGCGCCGCGGTCCTCGGCGGCGTGGATGGCCTCCGGGGAGGTGCCGACGACGGGCACGCCGTTGTCCTTGAGCGCCTGGGCGAGACCGAGCGGGGTCTGGCCGCCGAGCTGGACGATGACACCGGCGATGGGGCCGGCCAGCGTCTCGGCGTGGACGATCTCCAGCACGTCCTCGAGCGTCAGCGGCTCGAAGTACAGGCGGTCGGAGGTGTCGTAGTCGGTGGAGACGGTCTCCGGGTTGCAGTTGACCATCACGGTCTCGTAGCCCGCGTCGCTGAGCGCGAAGGAGGCGTGGACGCAGGAGTAGTCGAACTCGATGCCCTGGCCGATGCGGTTCGGGCCGGAGCCCAGGATGATGACCGCGGGCTTCTCGCGCGGGGCGACCTCGCACTCCTCGTCGTAGGAGGAGTAGAAGTACGGGGTCTTCGCGGCGAACTCGGCGGCGCAGGTGTCGACCGTCTTGTAGACCGGGCGGACGCCGAGCGCGTGGCGGACCTCGCGGACGACGTCCTCGCGCAGGCCGCGGATCTCGGCGATCTGGGCGTCGGAGAAGCCGTGGCGCTTGGCCTCCGCGAGCAGCTCGGGCTCGAGCTTCTCGGCGGCGGCGAGCTCGTCGGCGATCTCCTTGATGAGGAAGAGCTGGTCGACGAACCAGGGGTCGATCCTCGTGGACTCGAAGACCTCCTCCTGGGTGGCGCCCGCGCGGATGGCCTGCATGACGGTGTTGATGCGGCCGTCGGTGGGGCGCACGGCGGTGGCGAGGAGCTCGGCCTTGTCGCCGGGCTCGCCGACGAAGGTGAACTGCGAGCCCTTCTTCTCCAGGGAGCGCAGGGCCTTTTGGAGCGCCTCGGTGAAGTTGCGGCCGATGGCCATGGCCTCGCCCACCGACTTCATGGTGGTGGTGAGGGTCGCGTCGGCGAGCGGGAACTTCTCGAACGCGAAGCGCGGGGCCTTGACGACGACGTAGTCGAGGGACGGCTCGAAGGAGGCCGGGGTCTTCTCGGTGATGTCGTTGGGGACCTCGTCGAGGGTGTACCCGATGGCCAGCTTGGCGGCGATCTTGGCGATCGGGAAGCCGGTCGCCTTCGAGGCCAGCGCCGAGGAGCGCGAGACGCGCGGGTTCATCTCGATGACGATGACGCGGCCGTCGGCCGGGTCGATCGCGAACTGGATGTTGCAGCCGCCGGTGTCGACGCCGACCTCGCGGATGATCGCGATGCCGATGTCGCGCAGCCGCTGGTACTCGCGGTCGGTCAGCGTCATCGCCGGGGCGACGGTGATCGAGTCGCCGGTGTGGACGCCCATCGGGTCGAAGTTCTCGATGGAGCAGACGACGACCACGTTGTCCTTGGTGTCGCGCATCAGCTCCAGCTCGTACTCCTTCCAGCCGAGGATGGACTCCTCCAGGAGCACCTCGGTGGTCGGGGAGAGCGTCAGGCCCTGGCCGGCGATGCGGCGCAGCTCGTCCTCGTCGTGGGCGAAGCCGGAACCGGCGCCGCCCATGGTGAAGGAGGGGCGCACGACGACGGGGTAGCCGCCGAGGGTGTCGACACCCGCGATGACGTCGTCCATCGAGTGGCAGATCACCGAGCGCGCGGACTCGCCGTAGCCGATCTTGGCCTTCACGGCCTCCACGACGCCCTTGAAGAGGTCGCGGTCCTCGCCCTTGTTGATGGCCTCGACGTTGGCGCCGATGAGCTCGACGCCGTACTTCTCCAGCACACCCTGCTCGTGCATGGAGATGGCGGTGTTGAGCGCGGTCTGGCCGCCGAGCGTGGGAAGCAGCGCGTCGGGGCGCTCCTTCGCGATGATCTTCTCGACGAACTCGGGAGTGATCGGCTCGACGTACGTGGCGTCGGCGATCTCCGGGTCGGTCATGATCGTCGCCGGGTTGGAGTTCACCAGGATGACCCGCAGGCCCTCGGCCTTGAGGATGCGGCAGGCCTGGGTGCCGGAGTAGTCGAACTCGGCGGCCTGGCCGATGACGATCGGGCCGGAGCCGATGACCAGGACGGACTGGATATCGGTGCGCTTAGGCACGCTCGGCCTCCATCAGGGCGGTGTCCATCAAAGACGTGAAACGGTCGAAGAGGTACGCGGCGTCGTGCGGGCCCGCGGCGGCCTCGGGGTGGTACTGGACGCTGAAGGCCGGCTGGTCGAGCAGCTGGAGGCCTTCCACGACGTTGTCGTTCAGGCAGACGTGGGAGACCTCGGCGCGGCCGTAGGGGGTCTCGGAGACCTTGTCGAGGGGCGCGTCGACGGCGAAGCCGTGGTTGTGCGCGGTGACCTCGACCTTGCCGGTCGTGCGGTCCTGCACCGGCTGGTTGATGCCGCGGTGGCCGTACTTCAGCTTGTAGGTGCCGAAGCCGAGCGCGCGGCCCAGGATCTGGTTGCCGAAGCAGATGCCGAAGAGCGGCGTCTTGCGGGCGAGGACGCCCTGCATGACGGAGACCGCGTGGTCGGCGGTGGCCGGGTCGCCGGGGCCGTTGGAGAAGAACACGCCGTCCGGGTCGACCGCGTACACGTCCTCGAGGGTGGCGGTGGCGGGCAGCACGTGCACCTCGATGCCGCGCTGGGCCATCCGGTGCGGGGTCATGCCCTTGATGCCGAGGTCCACGGCGGCCACGGTGAACTTCTTCTCGCCGATGGCGGGGACGACGTACGTCTCCTTGGTGGCGACCTCGGCGGAGAGGTCGGCGCCGCTCATCTCGGGGGCCTGGCGGACCTTGGCGAGCAGCAGCCCGTCCTCGGCGACCGCGTTGCCCGAGAAGATGCCGACGCGCATGGCGCCGCGCTCGCGCAGGTGGCGGGTCAGGGCGCGGGTGTCGACGCCGGAGATGCCGACGACGCCCTGCGCGACCAGCTCCTCGTCCAGCGACCGCTGGGAGCGCCAGTTGGAGGGGACGCGGGCGGGGTCGCGCACCACGTAGCCGGACACCCAGATGCGGGAGGACTCGGGGTCCTCGTCGTTGACGCCGGTGTTGCCCACGTGCGGGGCGGTCATCACCACGACCTGGCGGTGGTACGACGGGTCGGTGAGGGTCTCCTGGTAGCCGGTCATGCCGGTGGAGAACACGGCCTCGCCGAAGGTCTCCCCGTGGGCGCCGTAGGCGCGGCCGCGGAAGATCCGACCGTCCTCCAGGACAAGTACGGCGGGAGTTTTGGCTGCTCCCCTGGTGGAGGTCGTCATCGTTCGGCGCCTTCCGTCGTGATGGATGAGTCGGATGAGTTCATGAGGTTGATCGCCTCGACCCAGGCGGCGTGCTCGGCCGCGCGGTCGGAGCGGAATCCGGAGTCGATCAGCTTGTCACCGTGCGCCCAGGTGACGACGAGCAGACCGCCCTCGGTGAGTACCTTGCCCGCGATTCCCTTGTCGAGGCGGGCGCCGCGCAGCTGCGCGGCCGGTACGAAGAAGTCGCCGGCCCCCGGACGGACCACGTCGAGGCCCGCGTCGGTGAGCGTGAGCTCGACCCGGCTGCGCAGGCCCAGCCCGTGGGCGACGATCCGGTCGAGCCACTGCCCGGCGGTGGTGGACCCGTGGTACCGGCCGGTCAGGGCCAGCCGGTGCGCGGGGAGACCGTCGGGCGCGGCGGGCAGCTCCGGCAGATCGTTCTGCAGAGCGCCGCGCCATTTCCAGCCCTGCCGCATCAGCCAGTACACGAACGCGATGAAGACGGCCAGGCCGATCACCCACGCGACGCGGGCGCCGACGCTGGTCACCTCCGCCGACTGTCGTTCGGCAGCCTCGGCGGCCAGTTGGATTACTGCAGGTGTCACGCCAGTTTCCCGTCCACGACCGTTGCCCGGCCCCGCAGGAAGGTGTGAGTGACGCGACCCGGCAGCTCACGGCCCTCGTAAGGCGTGTTGCGGCTGCGGGAGGCGAAGTGTGCGGGGTCCACGACACCACGGTACGAGGTATCGACCAAGGTCAGGTTCGCGGGTTCACCTGCCGAGACGGGGCGGCCGTGGTTCTCCAGGCTGCCGATGCGCGCCGGGGCGAAGGACATCCGCTCGGCGACGCCCGCCCAGTCGAGCAGTCCGGTCTCCACCATCGTCTGCTGGACGACGGAGAGCGCGGTCTCCAGGCCGACCATGCCCATGGCGGCGGCGGCCCACTCGCAGTCCTTGTCCTCGTGCGGGTGCGGGGCGTGGTCGGTGGCGACGATGTCGATCGTGCCGTCGGCGAGCGCCTCGCGCAGGGCCGTGACGTCGCGCTCGGTGCGCAGCGGCGGGTTGACCTTGTAGACCGCGTTGTAGGAGCGGACCAGCTCGTCGGTGAGCAGGAGGTGGTGCGGGGTGACCTCGGCGGTGACGTCGATGCCGCGGGACTTGGCCCAGCGGACGATCTCGACGGAGCCGGCCGTGGAGAGGTGGCAGATGTGGACGCGGGAGCCGACGTGCTCGGCGAGCAGGACGTCGCGGGCGATGATCGACTCCTCGGCGACGGCCGGCCAGCCGCCGAGGCCCAGCTCGGCGGAGACGACGCCCTCGTTCATCTGGGCGCCCTCGGTCAGCCGGGGCTCCTGGGCGTGCTGGGCGACGACGCCGCCGAAGGCCTTCACGTACTCCAGGGCGCGGCGCATGATCACCGCGTCGTCCACGCACTTGCCGTCGTCGGAGAAGACGGTGACGCGGGCGGCGGACTCGTGCATGGCGCCCAGCTCGGAGAGCTGCTTGCCCTCCAGGCCGACGGTGACGGCGCCGATGGGCTGCACGTCGCAGTAGCCGGACTCCTTGCCCAGGCGCCAGACCTGCTCGACGACGCCGGCGGTGTCGGCGACCGGGAAGGTGTTCGCCATGGCGAAGACGGCGGTGTATCCGCCGGAGGCGGCGGCGCGGGTGCCGGTCAGGACGGTCTCGGAGTCCTCGCGGCCGGGCTCGCGCAGGTGGGTGTGCAGGTCGACGAGGCCGGGGAGGAGGACCTGGCCCGCGGCCTCGATGACGGTCGCGCCCTCGGCGGACAGGTTCTGCCCGACCTCGGCGATGGTCTCGCCGTCGATCAGGACGTCCTGCGCCTCGCCGCCGAGTACCTTCGCGCCACGGATAAGGATCTTGCTCATGGTTACTTGGTCTCCTCGGTACGGGCGGCGGCGGGGGTGGTGGTGACGGCGGGCTCGGAGCCTCCGAGCAGCAGGTACAGGACGGCCATCCGGGTGGACACGCCGTTGGCGACCTGCTCGACGGCCGTGCAGCGGTCGGAGTCGGCGACCGCGGC
The DNA here is from genome assembly GCF_052244475.1 of Streptomyces sp. IBSNAI002. Taxonomy (NCBI): domain Bacteria; kingdom Bacillati; phylum Actinomycetota; class Actinomycetes; order Kitasatosporales; family Streptomycetaceae; genus Streptomyces; species Streptomyces sp. IBSNAI002. Next base: position 1,808,696 of record NZ_JBQPXG010000002.1, read on the forward strand.
GGTGATCTCCATGCCGCGGTTCATCGGGCCGGGGTGCATCACGATGGCGTGCTCGGGCATCTTCGCCATGCGGTCGCCGTCGAGCCCGTACCGGCGGGAGTACTCGCGCTCGGTCGGGAAGAAGGCGGCGTTCATGCGTTCGCGCTGCACACGCAGCATCATCACCGCATCGGACTTCGGCAGCACCTCGTCCAGGTTGTACGAGACCTCGCACGGCCAGCTCTCGACGCCGATCGGGACCAGCGTCGGCGGGGCCACGACGGTGACCTCGGCGCCGAGGGTGTGGAGCAGCTGGACGTTGGAGCGGGCGACCCGGCTGTGCAGGACGTCGCCGACGATGGTGATGCGCCGGCCGTTCAGGTCCTTGCCGAGGCCCGCGTCACGGCCGACCAGGCGGCGGCGCATGGTGAAGGCGTCCAGCAGGGCCTGGGTGGGGTGCTCGTGGGTGCCGTCGCCGGCGTTGACCACGGCGGAGTCGATCCAGCCGGAGGTCGCGAGCCGGTAGGGGGCGCCGGAGGCGTGGTGGCGGATGACGACGGCGTCCGCGCCCATGGCCTCGAGGGTCAGCGCGGTGTCCTTCAGGGATTCGCCCTTGGAAACCGAGGAACCCTTCGCGGAGAAGTTGATGACGTCGGCGGAGAGCCGCTTGGCGGCCGCCTCGAAGGAGATCCGGGTGCGGGTCGAGTCCTCGAAGAAGAGGTTGACGACCGTGAGGCCGCGCAGGGTGGGCAGCTTCTTGATCGGCCGGTCCGCGACGCGGGCCATCTCCTCGGCGGTGTCGAGGATCAGGACGGCGTCGTCGCGCGTGAGATCGGCGGCCGAGATGAGGTGGCGCTTCATCTGGGTGCTCCGTAGGTCAGGAGGGCAGGCGGAGGTCGGGGCAGGGCAGGCTTCGGCGCGGACCCCCGTGGAGGCCCGTCTCACTCGAAAGGGCTACAGCCCGGCTGCCTGGGCGGTCCGCTGGCCGAGCAGTACGGCGTCACGGCCGTCCTCCTCCTGGAGCTGGACCTTGACGGTCTCCCGCAGCGACGTGGGGAGGTTCTTGCCGACGTAGTCGGCGCGGATGGGAAGCTCGCGGTGTCCGCGGTCGACGAGGACGGCCAGCTGCACGGCGCGCGGCCGGCCGAGGTCGCCGAGGGCGTCGAGGGCGGCGCGGATGGTGCGGCCGGAGAAGAGCACGTCGTCGACGAGGACGACGAGACGGCCGTCGAGGTCGTCGCCGGGGATCTCGGTGCGGCCGATCGCGCGGGCGGGCTTCATGCGCAGGTCGTCGCGGTACATGGTGATGTCGAGGGAACCGACCGGGATCTTCGTGCCGGTGATCTCTTCGAGCTTGGCGGCCAGACGGCGGGCGAGGTACACACCGCGGGTGGGGATGCCGAGGAGCACCACGTCGTCGGCGCCCTTGGCGCGTTCGACGATCTCGTGGGCGATGCGGGTCAGGACCCGGGCGATGTCCTGCGCCTCGAGTACGGGGCGCGCCGCGTCGGCGTTCTGACCGGGCTGGGCCTGAGCGTTCTGAGCGTCCATGAAAAGGACCTCCTTCTCCGCCTCACGGGACGGACCTTAAAGGACGTCTGATGTACGTGTCCCACGGTACCAGGGGCTCGCCGGTCGACCGTACCGGGTGGGTGCGCGGGAGGTCCGGGAAAGGCCGTGGGGAACGCTCTTGAGGGGGCGATGGAGACCATTCGGCTTGACGCATCCAAGTAACGCTGCGTAACCTCACAGTGAGTTACCAGCCGCGCGGCGGAGCCGCACGTAGTTACGTAGTCGCAGTGTCCAAGCCGTCACAGCGTCACAGCGTCCGGGAGCGTTATGTCCAGCGAATACGCCAAACAGCTCGGGGCCAAGCTCCGTGCCATCCGCACCCAGCAGGGCCTTTCCCTCCATGGTGTCGAGGAGAAGTCCCAGGGCCGGTGGAAGGCCGTGGTGGTCGGTTCTTACGAGCGCGGAGACCGCGCGGTGACCGTCCAGCGCCTTGCCGAGCTGGCGGACTTCTACGGGGTGCCGGTGCAGGAGCTCCTGCCGGGCACGACTCCGGGCGGAGCGGCCGAGCCGCCGCCGAAGCTGCGTCTCGACCTGGAGCGCCTGGCGGGCGTGCCCGCCGAGAAGGCCGGCCCGCTCCAGCGTTACGCGGCGACGATCCAGAGCCAGCGCGGTGACTACAACGGCAAGGTGCTGTCGATCCGCCAGGACGACCTGCGCACCCTCGCCGTCATCTACGACCAGTCCCCCTCGGTCCTGACCGAGCAGCTGATCAGCTGGGGCGTGCTGGACGCGGATGCCCGTCGCGCCGTGGCGCACGAGGACATCTAGTCCTCTTCCGTATCAGCAGAAACGTTTACCGGCGGGTGCCGGGAGCCCAGGAGGCTCCCGGCACCCGCCGTTTCGCGTTGCGCCCGCGGACGGCGGCCCCGCCTCGGGGCCGCCCCGCGCACAGCGGAGGGGCCGCAGCGCCCGCTGCGGCCCCTCCGCTCAACCGAATCCGCCGGAGACTACTGGCGGCGGAGATTCGGCTTCAGGTCCTTGAAGCGGGCCAGCAGCCCGTTCACGAACGACGGGGAGTCGTCCGTCGAGAACTCCTTGGCCAGCTGGACGGCCTCGTCGATCGCCACGGCGTCCGGGGTGTCGTCCACCCAGATCAGCTCGTAGGCACCGAGCCGCAGGATGTTGCGGTCCACGACCGGCATGCGGTCGAGCTCCCAGTCCACGGCGTAGGTGACGATCAGGTCGTCGATCCGGTTCACCTTGTCGGCGTAGCCCTCGACGAGGTCCATCGTGAAGGCGCTGACCGGCGGCTGCCGGTCGTCCGACCGGGCGTGGCGGATCCAGTCCGCGAGGACCTCGCGCACGGGCACCCCGCGCTGGTCGGCCTCGAACAGGATCTGGAAAGCGCGCTTGCGCGCGTTGCTCCGGGCAGCCACGGTTAGCTGTTCACCCGGCCGAGGTAGTCGCTGGTGCGGGTGTCGACCTTGATCTTCTCTCCGGTGGTGACGAAGAGCGGGACCTGGATCTCGTGACCGGTCTCCAGGCGCGCCGGCTTGGTGCCGCCGGTGGAGCGGTCGCCCTGGACGCCCGGGTCGGTGTGCTCGATGACCAGCTCGACGGCGGCCGGGAGCTCGACGTAGAGCACCTCGCCCTCGTGCTGGGCGACCGAGGCGGTGAAGCCCTCAATCAGGAAGTTGGCGGCGTCGCCGACGGCCTTCCGGTCGACCATCAGCTGGTCGTAGGTCTGCATGTCCATGAAGACGAAGTACTCGCCGTCCATGTACGAGAACTGCATGTCACGCCGGTCGATCGTGGCGGTCTCGACCTTCGTGCCGGCGTTGAAGGTCTTGTCGACGACCTTGCCGGAGAGCACGTGCTTGAGCTTGGTGCGCACGAAGGCCGGGCCCTTGCCGGGCTTGACGTGCTGGAACTCGACGACGGACCAGAGCTGGCCACCGTCGAGCTTGAGCACCATGCCGTTCTTGAGGTCGTTCGTGGAAGCCACGGTTGCGGAATCTCCTGCACTGGAAGACCACGGGTGCGCGCACAGCCCGGCGACGGGCTAGAGCGCGAGCAGCTCCTTGGTCGTAATGGTGAGTAGCTCGGGACCGCCGTCCGCCTCGGGGCGCACGACGAGCGTGTCATCGATCCGGACACCTCCCCGGCCCGGGAGGTGAACCCCCGGTTCGACGGTGACCGGCACGCAAGCGTCCAGTTTACCCATTGCCGTAGGTGCTAGCTGCGGGTCCTCGTCGATTTCGAGACCGACACCGTGTCCGGTCCACGGCGCGAGGGCTTCCCCGTGGCCCGCGGCGTCCAGTACGGAGCGGGCGGCGTGGTCCACGTCCCGGTACGCGGCGCCCGGGACGAGGGCCTCCCGCCCGGCCCGCTGCGCGGCGAAGACCAGGTCGTACAGCTGGATCTGCCAGTCCGCGGGGGTGGTGCCGATCACGAAGGTGCGGCCGATCTCGCAGCGGTAGCCGCGGTAGCCGGCGCCGAGGCAGACGGTCAGGAAGTCGCCCTCCTCCACCCGGCGGTCGGAGGGCCGGTGCCGGGAGCGGCCGGAGTGCGGGCCCGTCCCGACGGAGGTCGGGAACGCCGGTCCGTCGGCCCCGTGGTCGACGAGCCGCCGCTCCAGCTCCAGCGCGAGGTGGCGTTCGGTGCGTCCGACGAGGATGGACTCCAGCAGTTCGCCCAGGGCCTGGTCGGCGATCTCGGCGGCGATCCGCAGGCAGGCGATCTCCTCCTCGTCCTTGACCAGGCGCTGCTGCTCCACGGCGTTGCCGAGGTCGGACAGGCGCAGCGACGGTGCGACGGAGCGCAGGGCCCGGTGCCGGGCCACGGTGAGGTGGTGCTCCTCCACCGCCAGCGAGTCCGCGCGGACGGCGGCCGCGAGGTCTCCGGCCGCGACGGCCGGATCCCCGCCGGGGCTCGCCAGCACGGACACCTTGAGGTGCTCGTCGAGGCGGCCCTCGTCGGCCTCGCCGGTGGGCGCGTTGACGCAGAACATCACGTCCTCGGACGGCCCCACCAGGAGGACGGCGCCCAGCGGGGACGCCCCGGAGAGATAGCGGACGTTCGCCGGACGCGTGATCAGCGCGGCGGCGTTCCCCGCGGCGGCGCAGCGGTCGCGAAGCGTGCCCCGGCGGGCGGCGTACACGTCTGACATGTCTTCGAGCGTACGAGCGCCGCGCTCCTCCGGCCTGGCGAGCGCGTCCGGACGTGCGCCGCCGCTGCCGGGGCATCCGTCAGACACCCCCCAGGGCCTGTCGTCAAACTCCCGTCTGCCCCGCGACGCCTGGCACGCGCTCTCGCCGCAGGGCCGCCCTCCGGGCGACGACGGGAGTTTGACGACAGGCCCTAGGCCAGCGCGCGGGCCAGGGCCTCGTCGAGGGCCCTTGCCGTGCCTTCGACGTCGAGGTGGGAGTTGTCGATGATCGGCAGGCCGGAGCCGTACCAGCCCGCCATCCTGCCGTGGATGCGCGCGACCTCCTCGTCGGAGAGCCTGCGGTTGCCGGCGCGGGCCGCGTTGCGCTCCAGGACGATCTCCAGGCCCGGCAGCAGCACCACCGGCAGCAGCGCGGGGCCCACGTGCCGCTTCCAGCCGCCCAGGCCGACGACCGGCCGGTCCGGGAAGACGGCGTCGTCGAGGATGCAGGAGATCCCGTTGGCCAGGTAGTTGCGGGCGGCGAACCCGCAGGTGCGGCGGGCGAGGCGGTACTGGGCCTCGGAGTGCTCGTTCCAGCCCGCCTGCGGGTCCGCGAAGCCCGAGCAGACCCACTCCCGGACGTCGTCCAGGCTGATGTGGGCGGTGGCCACCGGCCGGGTGCTCGCCCAGTGCCGGGCCACGGTGGTCTTGCCCGCCCCGGCCGGGCCGATCAGCAGCACCGCGAGGGTGTGCGCTCCGGTGCCCGCCACCGCGGGCGGCAGCGGTATGTGCCCGGTGGCCTCCGGCACCGGCGGCATCCCCGCGGGGTGCGCGGGGCGCGCCTGGTGCGATGCCGGCGGAGGGGACCCCGGCCAGCCCTGCGCAGGGGGTATCGGCGGCTGCGGCGGCGCTGCCGGGTGCTGTCCCGACTGCCCCCAGCCCGCGCCCCCGCTCCCCACTCCTTGCTGCATCCGGTGCAACTCCGTCTCGTTCCGGCGACTGATGCGAGAACGTTATATGACCTCGGCGACCTCGTCCGCCAGCGCCCTCAGCGCCAGCCGGTACGACCCGATGCCGAAGCCCGCGACGGTCCCGGTCGCCACGGGGGCGATGACCGAGGTGTGCCGGAACTCCTCGCGCGCGTACGGGTTCGAGATGTGCACCTCGATGAGCGGCGCGGTGCGCTGCGCCGCCGCGTCCCGCATGGCGTACGAGTAGTGCGTGAAGGCGCCCGGGTTGATGACCACGGGGATCTTCCCGTCGGCCGCCTCGTGCAGCCAGCGCACGATCTGCCCCTCGTCGTTGGTCTCGCGGACCTCGACGTCGAAACCGAGTTCCGCGCCCAGCGTGCGGCAGCTCTCCACCAGGCCCGCGTACGAGGTGGCCCCGTACACATCGGGCTCGCGCGAGCCGAGCCGGCCCAGGTTCGGGCCGTTCAGCACGAGCACGTGACGGCTCACGCGGACACCTCGCCGTAGGCGGCGATCAGGTGCGCCGGGTCGGGGCCTTCCAGCACGGTGGGCTTGCCCAGGCCGTCGAGGACGACGAAGCGCAGCAGGTTGCCCCGCGACTTCTTGTCGAGCTGCATGGTCTGGAGCAGCTTGGGCCACTGGTCGCCGCGGTAGGTGAGCGGCAGGCCCACCGAGGCGAGCACCGAGCGGTGCCGGTCGGCCGTGGCGTCGTCGAGGCGGCCCGCGAGGCGGCCGAGTTCCGCCGCGAAGACCATGCCGACGGAGACGGCCGCGCCGTGCCGCCACTTGTAGCGCTCGTTCTTCTCGATGGCGTGCCCGAGGGTGTGGCCGTAGTTGAGGAACTCGCGGAGGCCGGTCTCCTTGAGGTCGCTGGAGACCACGTCGGCCTTGACCTGGATCGACCGCACGATGAGCTCGGTGGTGTGCGGGCCGGTGGGCGTCCGGGCCCCCTGCGGGTCCGCCTCGATCAGGTCGAGGATCACCGGGTCGGAGATGAAACCGGCCTTGATGACCTCGGCGAGGCCGCTGACGTAGTCGTTGACCGGCAGCGAGTCCAGCGCCGCCAGGTCGCACAGCACACCGGCCGGCGGGTGGAAGGCGCCGACGAGGTTCTTGCCCTCGGCGGTGTTGATGCCGGTCTTGCCGCCGACCGCCGCGTCGACCATCGCGAGGACGGTGGTCGGTACGGCGATCCAGCGCACTCCGCGCAGCCAGGTGGCCGCGACGAAGCCCGCGAGGTCGGTGGTGGAGCCCCCGCCGACGCCGACGACGACGTCGGTGCGGGTGAAACCGGACTGGCCGAGTGCCTTCCAGCAGTACGCGGCCACCTCGGCCGTCTTGGCCTCCTCGGCGTTCGGCACCTGGATGGCGACCGCCTCGTAGCCCTGTTCGGCGAGGTCGTAACGCAGCGCCTCACCCGTGGAGGCCAGGGCCTCGGGGTGGATCACGGCGACCCGCTGGGCCTTGCCGCCGATCATGCTGCCCAGCTCGCCGAGCAGCTGGTGCCCGACGAGCACCTCGTACGCGTCGTGGCCGGCGTCGGCACCGACCTGGATCCGCGTCACCTGGTCCGTCATACGTCCTTCAACTCCAGAGCGTCGAGGACCGCCTGGGCGACCTCTTCGGGGGTGCGGTCGTCGGTGGCCACCACGACGCGCGCGACTTCGGTGTACAGGGGGCGGCGGGCGTCCATCAGCTCGCGCCACTGGCGGCGCGGGTTGACGGCCAGCAGCGGGCGGGCGGCGCCGAGGCCCGCGCGCCGCACGGCCGACTCGACCTCCATCGACAGGTAGGCGACGGGCAGCCCGGCGAGCAGTCCGCGGGTGCCCGGGTCGAGGATCGCGCCGCCGCCCAGGGAGAGGACCCCGGTGTGCTCGGCGACTGCGGCGGCGACCGCCTGCCGCTCCAGCTCACGGAAGTACGGCTCGCCCTCGTCGACGAAGATGTCGGAGATCTCCCGGCCCTGGGCCGCGACGATGTCCGCGTCCGTGTCCCGGTAGGCGACGCCGAGCCGCTGGGCGATCAGCTCCCCCACCGTGGACTTGCCGGAGCCCGGGGGCCCGACGAGGACGACGGCCGGCGCGCTCGGGGTGCTGGGTCCGCCCGTCACCGGATCTGCAGGTTGTCGAGGTACGCCTGGACGTTGCGGCGCGTCTCGGGCACGGAGTCGCCGCCGAACTTCTCGACCACGGCGTCGGCCAGCACGAGGGCGACCATGGCCTCGGCCACGATGCCGGCGGCGGGGACGGCGCACACGTCGGAGCGCTGGTGGTGGGCCACCGTCGCCTCTCCGGTGGCCACGTCCACGGTCGCGAGCGCGCGCGGCACGGTCGCGATGGGCTTCATGGCGGCCCGTACGCGCAGCAGCTCACCGGTGGTCAGACCGCCCTCGGTGCCGCCGGAGCGGCCGGAGGTGCGCTTGAGGCCCTCGGGGGTGGAGACGATCTCGTCGTGCGCCTGGGAGCCGGGCACGCGGGCCAGCTCGAAGCCGTCGCCGACCTCGACGCCCTTGATGGCCTGGATGCCCATGAGCGCCGCCGCGAGGCGGGCGTCGAGGCGGCGGTCCCAGTGGACGTGCGAGCCGAGGCCGACGGGGACTCCGTAGGCGAGCACCTCGACGACGCCGCCGAGGGTGTCGCCGTCCTTGTGGGCCTGGTCGATCTCCGCGACCATCGCCTTGCTGGCGTCGGCGTCGAGGCAGCGCACCGGGTCGGCGTCGAGCTTCTCGACGTCGGCGGGGGTCGGGTAGATGCCGTACGGGGCCTTGGCCGCGGCCAGTTCCACCACGTGCGAGACGATCTCGATGCCCGCGACCTCCTTGATGAAGGACCGGGCGATGGCTCCGAGGGCGACTCGGGCGGCGGTCTCGCGGGCGCTGGCGCGCTCCAGGATCGGCCGGGCCTCGTCGAAGCCGTACTTCTGCATGCCCGCGAGGTCGGCGTGGCCGGGCCGCGGACGGGTCAGCGGCGCGTTGCGGCCGGTGTCCTTGAGCAGCGAGGGGTCGACCGGGTCGGCCGACATGACGGTCTCCCACTTGGGCCACTCGCTGTTGCCGACCATCACGGCCACGGGGGAACCCAGCGACAGCCCGTGCCGGACCCCGCCGATGAAAGTGATCTCGTCCTGCTCGAACTTCATCCGGGCACCGCGGCCGTAGCCGAGCCGGCGCCGGGCCAGGTGGTCGGCCACCAGCTCGGTGGTGACCGGGACGCCGGCGGGAAGTCCCTCCAGCGTCGCCACCAGTGCCGGTCCGTGGGACTCCCCGGCGGTCAGCCAACGCAACCTGCTCAACGATGCTCCTCATGCTCGCGCCTGGTTCAGCACGGCGCGCCCCGGGTGCGCGGCCCCGGACCCGCCTCACCCGATCCTCCCATGTCCGGACGGGGATACCGGCCTCGAGTCCAGCTATCGGACGGCTTGTCCGTCAGCCGACCCGGCTGCGGCGCTGCCGGACCCGGGTGACGGCCGTCCGGACGGCGAGGGTGCCGAGCAGGAAAGCCTAACGGGCGGCGAGCGCCCGTTCCGCGGCGGCGCGTATGGCCGCCAGCGGCCCCCGGTCGCGGCCCGTCATCTGCTCGACCTGGAGCACGGCCTGGTGGACCAGCAGGTCCAGCCCGCCGATGACCGTGCCGCCCCGCTGCGACCAGGACGCCGCGAGGGGGGTCGGCCAGGGGTCGTACAGGACGTCGAAGAGCGTGCCCGGGGCCTCGGGTACGGCTGCGGCCAGTGCGTCGGTGGCCCCGGCCGGGGTGGTCGCGACGACGAGCGGCGCGGCCAGCGCCCCGGCCGCCTCGGACCAGTCGGCCGTACGGACGGGGACGCCGAGCCGCTCGCCCCACTGCCGCATCTCGTGGGCGCGGGCCCGCGAGCGGACGTACGCCGTGACCTCGCCGGTGCAGATCCTGGAGAGCGCGGCCAGGGCCGAGGAGGCGGTGGCCCCGGCGCCGAGGATGGCGGCGGACGGCACCTTCTCGATGCCGCGTTCGTGCAGGGCGGCGACGATGCCCGGGATGTCGGTGTTGTCGCCGAGCCGGCGGCCGTCCTCGGTGAAGACGACCGTGTTGACCGCCTCGACCGAGGCGGCGGTGTCGCTGACGGCGTCGAGCAGCGGGATGACCGCGCGCTTCAGCGGCATCGTCAGGGACAGCCCGGCCCATTCGGGGCCGAGGCCGGCGATGAACCCCGGGAGCGCGGCCTCGTCGACGTCGAAGCGGTCGTACGACCAGTCGGCGAGGCCGAGCTCCTGGTAGGCGGCGCGGTGCAGCACCGGTGAGAGGGAGTGCTCGATGGGCGAACCCAGCACCGCGGCCCTTATGCGTGACATGCCTTGCCTAACCGCCGTTCTTCTTCTGCCGCTCGAGGAATTCCGCGACCAGCGTCTGGTGCTCTTCGTAGGTCTGGGTGAAGGTCGTCGTGACGCCGTCGACCGACACGAAGAACATCCAGCCGCCGTGGTCGGGGTTGAGCGTAGCGCTCAGGGCGTCCGCTCCGGGATTCCCGATGGGGCCGGGCGGCAGACCCTTCACGAAGTGCGTGTTGTAGGGGTTGTCGAGCGCCCTCGCCTCCTTCATGGAGAAGTTGATCTCGCTCGTGCCCTTGATGTAGTTGAAGGTCGAATCGAATTCGAGCTTCTGGTTGGTGACGTCGTTGGTCTTCTTCAGACGGTTGTAGACGACCTCGGACATCTTGCGGAAGTCCTCGTGGTTCTTGCCCTCGGCGTTGACGAGGCTGGCGACCGTGACCACCTGGAGCGGGTTCTCGAGGCCCAGCTCCTTGGCCTTGCCCTCGATGCCCAGATCGGCGTACTTGTCCGACGCGTGCTTGACCATCTGCTTGAGCAGCGACTCGGGCGTGCTGTCCTTGCTGATGTCGTAGCGCGCCGGGTAGAGGAAGCCTTCGAGGGGGTCGATGAGCTTCGGGTTGTTGCCCGCCCAGGCCGGCAGGCCCAGGTTCTTGGCCTCGCGCTTGGCGATCTCCTCGGTGGTGCCGGCCGGCTTGCCGAGACGGTTGTCGATGGCCTTGTAGACCTCGACGTTCCGCTTGCCCTCGGGAACCGTGATCACGTTCAGCTTCGTCGGGTCGGTCATGAACGCGACGGCGGCCGCCGCCGACATCTTCTTCTTGAGGGGGTAGACGCCCGGCTGGATCGACTTGCCCTTGGGGTTGACGTTCGCCGCGGTGGTGAAGGCCTCCACGCTCGCGACGATGCCGTGCTTCTTGAGGATGTTGCCCATCGCGGCCAGGGAGGAGCCCTTGGGGATCTCCACGTCGACCGACTCGCCGGTGCCCTCGCCCGCGTAGTCCTCGGCCGTGGCGAACCGGTCCTTGAGGTACGTGTAGCCGTAGTAGCCGCCACCGCCGAGCACCGCCACGATGACGAGGGAGGCCACCAGGCACGCGGCGCCGCTGCGCTCCTTGGACTTGCCGCCCTTGCCGCCCTTCGAGCGGCCGCCCCGGCGACCGCCGCCGGCCGGCTCGTCACCGTCACGGCCGTCGCCGGCGTCGGACGCGCTCTCGGAGTCCTCGTCCTCCTGCTCCGCCCGCTCCGGCTCCAGGTGGCGCCGGCCGGGAGGCTGCGGCGGCGGGTAGGCCTCGTCCGTGGAGTACAGGTCGGGCGCCTCGCCGGGGTAGCCGGCGACGGCCTGCTGGGCGTACGGGTCCGCGCCCGCGTACGGGTCCGCCGGTGCGGGCTCCGCATACGGGGCCTGGCCGGTGTCCCAGCCCTGGGAGTCGTACACCGGCTGCTGGGGCGCCTGCGGGACCTGCGGGGCATAGGCCTGCTGCTGGGCGTACTGCGGGAACTGCCCCTGCTGCCGGTACTGCTGCTCCGGGTGCCCCTGCTCGGGGTACTGCGGGTGCTGTCCCTGCTGCGGGTACTGCTCGTACTGCTGCTGCTCCGGGTACTGCTGCTGCGCGTACTGCTGCTGCTCGGGGTACTGCTGCTGGTACTGCTGCTCCTGCGGATACCCCTGCTGCGGATCGGCGTACGGCGCCTGGCCCTGCTGGGTCTGGTGCCCGGTCCACCCCTGGTCCGCGTACAGCGGGTCCTCCGGGTGCCACGGTTCGGGGCCACGGCCCCGGCCATACTCAGTCATCGGTCCCCTAGAGCCGCGAGACGAAGGCGACGGCTTGTTCGAATGCCGTCTCATCGCGCGGAACGTTACCGTATCGCGATCAGACAACCACTTCGACGCACTCGCCGGGCGGATTACCTGATACCCGTTCGGTCTCAAGAGCGTTCTGAAGGATCACCACAGCGGCCGCCTGGTCGATGACCGATCTGCCCTTCTTCGCGTTCTTCCCGGAGGCGCGCAGCCCCTGGGCGGCGGTGACCGTGGTCATCCGCTCGTCCACCAGACGGACCGTCACCGGCTTGATGCCCTTCGCCAGTTCGTTCGCGAAGACGCGCACCTTGGCCGCGGCCGGCCCCTCCCGCCCGCTGAGCGAACGGGGCAGGCCGACCACGACTTCGAGGGGCTCGTACTCCTCGACGAGCTGCCGCAGCCGCCGGTGGGCGAACGGGATGTCCCGGCCCGGGACGGTTTCCACCGGAGTGGCCAGGACCCCGTCGGGGTCGCAGGAGGCGACCCCGATCCGGGCGTCCCCTACATCGATCGCCAGCCGGCGGCCGCGGCGCAGGGTCATCGTCAGGCCGTCTCTGCGACGAGGCGCTCGACGGCGCTGATGGCCTCCGGGACGGCGCCCGCGTTCTGGCCGCCGCCCTGGGCGACGTCCGGCTTGCCGCCACCGCCGCCACCGAGGGTCTTGGCGGCCGTACGGACCAGGTCGCCGGCCTTGAGACCGCGCTCGCGGGCGGCCTCGTTGGTGGCGATGACGGTCAGCGGGCGGTCGTTCGCCACGGTGAACAGGGCCACGACGGCCGGGCGGTCGCCCTGGATGCGGCCCCGGACGTCGAGGACCAGCTTGCGCAGGTCGTCGGCGCCCGTGCCGTCCGGCACCTGGCCTACGACGAGGGCGACGCCGTGGATGTCCTGGGCGTTCTGTGCGAGCCCGGCGGCGGCCTGGAGGACCTTCTCCGCGCGGAACTTCTCGATCTCCTTCTCGGCGTCCTTCAGCTTGCCGAGCATGGAGGCGATCTTCTCCGGCAGCTCCTCCGGACGGCCCTTGACCAGCTCCTGGAGCTGGGCGACGACCGTGTGCTCCTTGGCCAGGAAGTTGTACGCGTCCACGCCGACGAGGGCCTCGACGCGGCGTACACCGGAGCCGATGGAGGACTCGCCGAGCAGCTTCACCAGGCCCAGCTGGGCGGTGTTGCCGACGTGCGTGCCGCCGCACAGCTCCTTGGAGAAGTCGCCGATGGTGACGACGCGCACGCGCTCGCCGTACTTCTCGCCGAACTCGGCGATGGCGCCCTGCTTCTTCGCCTCGTCGATGCTCATGACCTCGGCGGTGACGTCGAGCTCGCGGGAGAGCACGTCGTTGATCTTCTGCTCGACGTCGGTGAGGACCGAGCCGGGGACGGCGTTCGGCGAGCCGAAGTCGAAGCGGAAGCGGCCGGGGCTGTTCTCGGAGCCGGCCTGGGCGGCTGTCGGGCCCAGCGCGTCGCGCAGGGCCTGGTGGGTCAGGTGCGTGGCCGAGTGGGCGCGGGCGATGGCCCGGCGGCGGGTCACGTCGATGGCGGCGTACGCGGAGGCGCCCACCGTCACTTCGCCGACCTGGACGGATCCCTTGTGCACGGAGACGCCCGGGACCGGCTGCTGCACGTCGCGGACGACGATGACGGCGCCCGAGTCGAGCCTGATGCGGCCCTGGTCGGCGAGCTGGCCGCCGCCCTCGGCGTAGAAGGGGGTGCGGTCGAGGACGACCTCGACCTCGTCGCCCTCGGAGGCGGCGGGCGCGGAGACGCCGTTGACCAGCAGGCCGACGATGGTGGACTCGCCCTGGGTGGTGGCGTAGCCGGTGAACTCGGTGGCGCCGGAGCCGTCGGCGATCTCCCGGTAGGCGGACATGTCCGCGTGGCCGGTCTTCTTGGCCTTGGCGTCGGCCTTGGCGCGGTCGCGCTGCTCCTGCATCAGGCGGCGGAAGCCGGGCTCGTCCACGGAGAGGCCCTGCTCGGCGGCCATCTCCAGGGTGAGGTCGATCGGGAAGCCCCAGGTGTCGTGGAGCAGGAACGCCTTGTCGCCGGAGAGGACCGTGCCGCCGGCGGCCTTGGTCTCGGTGACGGCGGTGTCGAGGATGTTCGTGCCGCCCTTGACGGCCTTGAGGAAGGCGGCCTCTTCGGCGAGCGCGACGGTCTCGATGCGCTTGCGGTCGGTGACGAGCTCCGGGTACTGCTGCCCCATCGTGTTGATCACGACGTCGACGAGGTCCTGGACGACGGGACCGGTGGCGCCCATGAGGCGCATGTTGCGGATGGCGCGGCGCATGATGCGGCGCAGCACGTAACCGCGGCCCTCGTTGCCGGGGGTGACGCCGTCGCCGATGAGCATGACGGAGGTGCGGATGTGGTCGGCGACCACGCGCATCGACACGTCGGTACCCTGAGCGGCGCCGTACTGGACGCCGGTCAGCTCGGTGGCCTTGTCCATGACCACGCGCAGGGTGTCGGTCTCGTACATGTTCTGCACGCCCTGCAGGATCATGGCGAGACGCTCGAGGCCCAGACCCGTGTCGATGTTCTTCGACGGCAGGTCGCCGAGGATCGGGAAGTCTTCCTTCCCGTCGCCGGCGCCGCGCTCGTACTGCATGAAGACCAGGTTCCAGATCTCCACGTAGCGCTCGTCGTTGACGGCCGGGCCGCCCTCGACGCCGAACTCGGGGCCGCGGTCGTAGTTGATCTCCGAGCACGGGCCGCAGGGGCCGGGGACGCCCATGGACCAGAAGTTGTCCTTCTTGCCCAGGCGCTGGATGCGCTCTGCGGGCACACCGATCTTCTCGCGCCAGATCTGCTCGGCCTCGTCGTCGTCGAGGTAGACCGTGATCCAGAGCTTCTCCGGCTCCAGGCCGTAGCCGCCGTCCGCCACGGAGCCGGTGAGCAGCTCCCAGGCGTACTTGATGGCGCCTTCCTTGAAGTAGTCGCCGAAGGAGAAGTTGCCGCACATCTGGAAGAACGTGCCGTGGCGGGTGGTCTTGCCGACCTCTTCGATGTCCGGCGTACGGACGCACTTCTGCACGCTGGTGGCGCGGGGGGCCGGGGGCTTGGTCTCACCGAGGAAGTACGGCTTGAACGGGACCATGCCCGCGTTGACCAGCAGCAGAGTCGGGTCGTCCGCGATGAGCGACGCCGAAGGGACAACGGCGTGACCGCGCTCCTCGAAGAAGCTCAGCCAGCGGCGGCGGATTTCAGCCGACTCCATCAGTGGTCCTCATTCCGGTTGTACGTAACCGCTGGGCGGTTCGTTCGGTGGGTGGTCTTGTCGTGCTCGATGGCCCGCAGCCGCCGGGGCCCGGGGAGGGCCGTGACGTTGTCGGGCCGGTCGGGGTCGCTGTTCAGCCCCAGTGCATCGTTCAGCTCGTCCTCGCGCTGCGTCATTCCCGCCTTGACGTCGAGGGCGAAGTCCTTGAGCCGGTGGCCCGCCTCCACGGCCTTGTCTGCGGCCTGGGCGGCGAGGCTCTCCGGTGTCAGCTTCTTGAGCTGACGGTTGACCTTGGTGGTGGCCCACACACCGGCGGCGGCGCCTGCGGTGAACCAGAAGGCTCGGCGGAACATCTGCGGTCTCAGCCCTTCTGCTTCCGACGGCGGGCCGCCGGCACGGTACGGCCGACGATCACGGTTCGCCGGGTGGTCTTCGCGGGCGACTCGTCCGTGCGGCCCAGCGCCCGGCGGACGCCGTAGCCGAAGGCCGCGACCTTGACCAGCGGCCCCCCGAAGGCGGAGGCCACGGTGGAGGAGAGCGCGGAGGCGTTGGAGGTGACCTCCTGGACGTCGCTCGCGATGGCGTCGACCCGGTCCAGCTGGGTGCGCGCGGAGCGGACGGTCGTGGAGGCGTCCGCCAGCAGCGGGACGGCCTGCTCGGTCACGTCGGCCACCAGCTTGGTGGTCGCCTTGAGCACCTGCGCCAGCCTCGCCAGCGCCACGGCGAGGAAGGAGACCAGGATGGCCCAGAAGACGGCCACGAGGATCCCGGCCACCTCTCCACCGGACACGTTGCACCGCTCCCTGAGCCTAGAAATCCACAAAGAAAAGTCTCCCCCGACCCTATCGCGCCGGGGATCCGCTGCCGTACCCGAATTACGAGGTCGAGACGCCCGCCTTGTACGCAGCGCGTCCGGACCAGTACCCTCCGTGTCCCATGCGACAGAGGACCAACGGCAATCTTCCCTCGGAGCTGAGCGGCTTCGTCGGGCGGGGTGCCGAACTCGCCGAGGTGGGGCGGCTCCTGGAGTCCTCACGGCTGGTGACGGTGACCGGTGCGGGCGGGGTGGGCAAGTCCCGGCTGGTGCTCGCCGCGGCGGGCGAGCGGGCGGACGGCGAGCAGGAACGCTACTGCGACGGTGCATGGCTGGTCGAGCTGTCGCCCGTACGGGATCCCGATCTGCTGGAACTGGCCGTCACGGAGGCCCTCGGGCTGACCGACCACACCCTCCGGGCCCCGCGGACCGTCCTGGCCGAGCACCTGGCCGGGCGGCGGATGCTGCTGGTCCTGGACGGCTTCGAGCAGCTGGTCGAGGAGGTGGCCGGGCTGGTGCGGGAGCTGCTGCGCGGCTGCCCCGGCCTGCGGGTGCTGGCGGCGGGCCGGCGGCCACTGGACCTGGACGGAGAGCTGGTCCTCCCGCTGGCGCCGCCCTCCCCGGAGGAGGCGCTGGCCCTGCTGGCGGCCCGGGCCCGCGCCGCCGACCCGGCCTTCGCGGTGACCGCGGCGAACCGGGCCGAGCTGACCGAGCTGTGCGCCCGCCTCGACGGGATCCCGCTGGCCCTGGAGCTGGCGGCGGGGCGGCTGCGGGCGCTGTCCCCCGCGCAGGTGCTGGCCCGCCTGGACGACCGGTTCGCCCTGCTGACGGGCGGCTCGCGCGGGGCGCTCCCCCGGCACCGGGCCCTGCGTACGGCGATCGGCTGGAGCCACGAGCTGTGCACGGCCGCGGAGCGGCTGCTGTGGGCGCGGCTGTCGGTGTTCGCCGGTCCCTTCGACCTCGATGCAGCGGAGTACGTGTGCGCGGGGCCGGACCTGCCGGTGGAGAACGTGCTGGACCTGGTCGGGGAGCTCCTGGCCCAGTCCGTCCTGTTCCGGGAGGAGACGGCGGCCGGGGTGCGCTACCGGATGCTGGAGACCGTACGTGCGTACGGGGCGGGCTGGCTGGAGTCGCTGGGTGACGCGGGCCGGCTGCGGCGGCGGCACCGGGACTGGTACGTGGGCCTGGCGACCTGGTGCGAGCTGGACTGGTTCAGCCCGCGGCAGGTCGAGGTGGCGGCGCTGGTGGAGACGGAGCTGCCGAATCTGCGCCTCGCGATGGAGTGCTCGCTGGACGAGCCGGACGAGGCGCACCTGGCCCAGTACCTGGCGGGGACGCTGTGGTTCTACTGGGCGGGCTGCGGCCGGCTGACGGAGGGCCGGCACTGGCTGGACCGGGCCCTGGAGGACGCGGACCAGCCGGCGGAATACGAGAACTCCCGGCTGAAGGCGCTGTGGGTGCTGGGGTACGTCGCGGTCCTCCAGGGCGACGCGGTGGCCGCCATGAGCGCGCTGTACGAGTGCCGGGACGCGGCGGCGCGCGGCGGAAACCCGGTGGCGGCTGCGTACGCGGTGCACCGGCTGGGCTGCCTGGCGCTGGTCTCGGACGACATGGCGCGGGCGGCGGAGCTGCTGGGCCAGGCGCTGGAGCGGTACCGGGACGCCGGGGAGCTGAACAGCAACGTGCTGATGTGCCAGGTGGAGCTGGCGATGGCGCTGGCCTTCCAGGGGGAGCCGGCCGGGGCGCTGTCGCTGTGCCAGGAGGTCCGGGAGATCTGCGAGGAGCGCGGGGAGCGGTGGACGAAGGCGTACGCCCTCTACGTCCTCGCCTACGCGGCGCTGGACGCGGGGGCGGCGGACGAGGCGCGGCAGCTGCTGACCGAGTGCGTGGCCATCAACCACGCCTTCCACGACCTGGTGGGGCTGGTGCTGGCGCTGGAGCTGCTCGCGCTGGTCGCGGTCGCGGAGGGCGATCCGGCGGAGGCGGCGGTGCTCCAGGGGGCGGCGGAGCCGATGTGGGCCGGGGTGGGCCTCCAGCTGTTCGGCTCGGGGTACTTCAACGCGCCGCGGCTGATGTGCCAGGAGCGGGCGGGTGAGCTGCTGGGCGCCGAGCGCTACGCGGCGTACGCGGCCGAGGGGCGGGGGCTGAGCCGGGAGGCCGTGGTGGTGCGGGCGCGGTACGGCCCCGCGGGCCCGGAGGACGGGAAAACCCGCCGCCCCCGAAGGGGACGGCGGGTTTCCACCAGCCTGTGAGGCCTGCGCCTGCGTCAGCGGGCGTAGTACTCGACGACGAGCTGCTCGTCGCAGATGACCGGGATTTCCTTGCGGTTCGGGTCGCGGTCCAGGCGGAAGGCCAGGGCCTTCAGGTTGACCTGCAGGTAGCGCGGGGTCTCGCCCTCGCCTGCGTAGCCACCCTCACGGGCAACCTGGAACGGAACCTTCTCGCGGCTGCGCTCGCGCACGGTGACGACGTCGTCCGGGCGGACACGGAACGACGGCTTGTCGACCTTGCCACCGTTGACCTCGATGTGGCCGTGAACGACCATCTGGCGGGCCTGGTAGATGGTGCGGGCGATGCCCGAACGCAGGACCAGGGCGTCGAGGCGACGCTCGAGCTCGACGACCAGCGCCTCGCCCGTCTTGCCCTCGGCCTTCTTGGCGCGGTCGTACGCGCGGGCCATCTGACGCTCAGAGATGTCGTACTGAGCGCGCAGACGCTGCTTCTCCAGCAGACGGACCTTGTAGTCCGAGTTCTGCTTGCGGCCACGGCCGTGCTCGCCCGGCGGGTAGGGGCGGGCCTCGAAGTACTTGACGGCCTTCGGGGTCAGCGCAATGCCGAGGGCACGCGACTTCTTGACCTTGGGTCGCTTCTGGTTCACGTGGAACCTACCTCCATGTAAGTTAGGTGAGGCTTACCTTAGCGAGGAGGACGTAATGTCTCGACCACATGGGATCCCCCTGCCCAGTGCGCATCGGAGTTCGGATTCCAACACAACGGAATCCGCTTTCGACAACGATAGGCAAGGTCAGCCGCGTCCCAGGGAAGGCGTTCGGCAGCTCACCGGAGCCGAACGCGTACGAACCCTCGTAGAGTCCAACGCCTCAGTATCCCTCACCCTGCCGGGTGCTCGTGACAGTCACGGGCCCGACGAGTTCGGGGCAGGGATGCCGGCCGCTCGGACCGTCACCCCGGACGGGGACGTGATTCTCCTTGTTTCCGCGGAGTCCGCGGCTGCCAGGGCAGCCGCTCACGCCCAGGACGACGACCTCACCGCCGTGATCGAGATCACGGATGTGGCGCCGGTGTCCGTGGCTCATCGTATCCGAGGCCGCGCGTGGCTGGCGGGCTGGCTGACGGCGGTGCGCGGGGCGGAGCGCGCGGCCTGCGCGGCACTGCTCGCGGAGCGGCAGCCGGTGGGCGAGCTGCTGGGGATGTCGGGCCGCCCCGCGTGGGTCATGCTCCGTCTGGAGGTCGGCGAGATCTCGGTGGACGACCTGTGGGGCGCCGAGCACGTGGACCCGGACGACATGGCCGCGGCGGCGCCCGACCCGATGGTCGCCCACGAGGCGGAGCTCCTCCAGCACCTGGCCTCCGCACACTCCGACCGGATCGGGGAGCTGTGCGGGCTGCTCGGCGCGCGGGAGGCGGACGGCATGGCCGCGACCCCGCTCGCCCTGGACCGCCTCGGCCTGCGCGTGCGCTTCACCGGGGGCGCGGCCGGCTCCTTCGACGCCCGGTTCGACTTCCCCGAGCCCGTGGCGGACATCTGCGGGCTGCGCCGTGCGATGCGGACGCTGTTCGCCGCGGCCGGTCACTGAGGGCAGGTGGCGAGCATCTCCTGGAGCGCGAGCTTCTCGGGCGGCGTCACCGACAGCCGGTACTTGGCCTTGATCCCGGTGTAGCGGCGCGCGTACTCGCACCAGTACGTCGTGAGGGGCGGCTTCCACTTGTCGGCGGTCTTGCTGCTCTTCTCGTAGTTCGTCTGCTTGTCGACGGCGAGCAGCACGTCGAGGTCGTTGGCGTACTCGAGCCTGCGCTGCGGGGTCCAGGCGTACGCGCCGCCCCGCCAGGCGGCGCCCAGCGCGACGACGTGGTCGGTCTGGATCTGCGAGGCGCGCCGGTAGGAGTAGGGGAGCTCCTTGCCGGTGTACGGGTCGTGCAGCACCCCGGAGATCACGACGCAGGGGTTCCGGTCGCCCTCGCGGAGCTCCTTGAGGTCCCGGCGCAGCACGTCGTCCCGGGTGTCACACCCGTTGCGCCCGCCGATGCCGTCGGTCTCGTCCGACCAGTACCGGCCGAAGTTCTCCCGCTTGTACGTCTCCCAGTTCCTGCCCCACTCGACCTTCAGCCCCGCCAGCTGCGTCCGGGCGGTGGCCGCGGCCGGCGGAAACCCGGCGCCGGCGAGCGGCACCTGGGCCACCAGCGCCCGGACCTCGCCCTGCGCGGGTTCCTCGTGGTGGCATGCGCCGAGCAGCAGCGCCGCCGTCACGGCGACGACCGGCACGACGGCCGGCACACGGGGTCCCATGCGACGGAGCATCCCATACCCAGGGCCCCGCCCGGGGGCACGGCGCCGCGACGGCGCCGCAGGTCAGGACCCGCCGCGCAGCCGCTCCCGCACCTTCTCCACCACGTCCGCGTACCGCGCCTCCGCCCCGTACCGCGTCGGCTCGTAGTACCGCTTGCCGTGGATCTCGTCCGGCGCGTACTGCTGCGCCGCGATGGCGCCCGGCACGTCGTGCGGGTACACGTACCCCACCGCGTGCCCCAGCTTCGCCGCGCCCTTGTAGTGCCCGTCCCGCAGGTGCGCCGGCACGGACCCGGCCAGTCCGGCCCGTACGTCCGCCAGCGCCGCCCCGATCGCGGTGGTGGCCGTGTTGGACTTCGGGGCCAGCGCCAGCGCGATCGTGGCGTGCGAGAGGGTCAGCGCGGCCTCCGGGAAGCCGATCATCGCCACCGCCTGGGCCGCGGCCACCGCGAGCGGCAGGGCCGTCGGGTCGGCCAGGCCGATGTCCTCGCTCGCCGAGATCATCAGGCGCCGCGCGATGAACCGCGGGTCCTCCCCCGCGTCGATCATCCGGGCCAGGTAGTGCAGCGCCGCGTCCACGTCCGACCCGCGGATCGACTTGATCAGCGCGCTCGCCACGTCGTAGTGCTGGTCGCCGTCCCGGTCGTAGCGGACGGCGGCGCGGTCGACCGCCTCCTCCACCGTCTGGAGGGTGATCTCCGCCTCGCCCTTGGCGATGGCCGCCCCGGCCCCCGCCTCCAGCGCGGTGAGCGCCCGCCGGGCGTCGCCTCCGGCGATCCGCAGCAGGTGCGCCTCGGCGTCCGCGGGCAGGGCGACCGCCCCGCCCAGGCCGCGCTCCTCCGTCAGCGCCCGCCGCATCAGCGCGCTCAGGTCCTCGTCCGTCAGCGGCTCCAGCGTCAGCAGCAGGGAGCGCGACAGCAGCGGGGAGATGATCGAGAAGTACGGGTTCTCGGTGGTGGCCGCGATCAGTGTCACCCAGCGGTTCTCGACGGCCGGGAGCAGCGAGTCCTGCTGCGCCTTGCTGAAGCGGTGGATCTCGTCGAGGAAGAGGACGGTGTCCTTGCCGTACCCGCCGGCCGCGCGCTTCGCGCCCTCGATGACCGCGCGTACCTCCTTGACCCCCGCGGTGATCGCGGACAGCTCCACGAACCGCTTCTGCGTGGCCTGGCTGACCACGTAGGCCAGGGTCGTCTTCCCGATGCCCGGCGGCCCCCAGAGGATCACCGAGGAGGCACCGGCGGGGCCCCCGGCCCCGTCTCCGACCAGCCGCCGCAGCGGTGATCCGGGCTTCAGCAGGTGCTGCTGGCCGACGACCTCGTCCAGGGTGCGCGGGCGCATCCGGACGGCGAGTGGAGAGGTCGAGGGGTCCTTCTCCCGGCGGTCTTCGGCAGCGGCGGTGAACAGGTCTGGTTCCACACGGGAAGCCTATGCGAGGCCACCGACAGTCCCGCCGCCTCCGGTCAGGAGGTCCAGAAGTCCCACCAGCGCGTCAGGATCAGCATGCCGATGATCCCGATGTGCAGGACCGGGAGCACCCAGGTGAACTCGTCGAGGAAGCCCTTCAGCCAGCCCGGCGCGGGCAGCAGGCCCTGACGGACGTTGTGCGAGGTGACGTACCAGAACATCAGGATCGTGGCGACCCAGGCCAGGCAGCACCACAGGCAGAGCGAGTTGATGTTGTACAGCGACTGGTAGGTCAGCCAGGCGCAGAAGACGACGCCGAAGAGGGTGCCCGCGTTGAGCGTCAGCCAGTACCAGGGGCGGAAGCGCGCCCCGGCCAGCAGGCTCATGCCGACGCAGATCACGATGCCGTAGGCGACGAGCCCGAGCATGGGGTTCGGGAAGCCGAACGCCGACGCCTGGTCGCTCTTCATGATGTTGCCGCAGGAGACGATCGGGTTCAGGCTGCAGGCCGGCTTGAAGTTCGGGTCCTCCAGCAGCTTGAACTTGTCGAGCGTGATGATCCAGGCGGCGAGCAGACCCGCGGCCCCCGTGATCACCAGCAGCAGGGCCAGCGCCCGGCTGCCCCCGGTCGTCCCGGGAGTGGTGTCCGCGTCCGCGCTTCGTGTCGTCATACCGATACCGATCCCGCCCGCTCCGCATTCCCAAGGTCATCAAGCAGGGCCATTGTGCCGTACGGGACCGTGCGTCCACCGTTCGACGGGGATAAGGACCCGGGAAACGCGGAAGGGGCGGGGCCGGGGCGCTCCCCGGCCCCGCCCCTCGGCGGGCGGCCGCGTCAGCCCAGGCGGGCCTGGATCACGGTGAGCAGCTCGGCCACCGGCACGGCGGCCTGCTCGCCGGACTCCATGTCCTTGAGCTGGACGACGCCCTCGGCGAGGTCGCGGTCGCCCGCGACGACCGCGAAGCGCGCGCCGCTGCGGTTCGCGTCCTTCATGGCGCCCTTGAGGCCCTTGCCCCCGTAGGACATGTCGGCGGCGATGCCCGCCTTGCGCAGCCGGGTCACCAGCCCGAACAGGACCGGCTTGGCCTCGCCCAGGGCCACGGCGAACACCGACGTCGCCGCCGGGAGGTCCAGCTCGATGCCCTCGGCCTCGAGCGCCAGCACCGTACGGTCCACGCCCAGGGCCCAGCCCACGGACGGCAGCGCGGGGCCGCCGATCATCTCGGACAGGCCGTCGTAGCGGCCGCCGCCGCCCACCGCGGACTGCGAGCCCAGACCGTCGTGGACGAACTCGAAGGTGGTCCGCGTGTAGTAGTCGAGCCCGCGCACCAGCTTCTCGTCGTCCTCGAAGGCGACGCCGGCCGCCGTGATCAGGGCCCGCACCTCCTCGTGGTACGCCTTGCACGCGTCACACAGGTAGTCCCGCAGCATCGGAGCGCCGACCAGCTGCTTCTGTACGTCGGCCCGCTTGTCGTCGAGCACGCGCAGCGGGTTGATCTCGGCCCGGCGGATGGTCTCCGCGTCCAGGTCGAGGCCGCGCAGGAAGGACTGCAGGGCCTCCCGGTACACCGGGCGGCACTCCTTGTCGCCCAGCGAGTTCAGCAGGATCCGGAAGTCGCGCAGACCCAGCGAGCGGTACGCCTGGTCGGCCAGGATGATCAGCTCGGCGTCCAGGGCCGGGTCCTCGGCACCGATCGCCTCGGCACCGACCTGCGAGAAGTGGCGGTAGCGGCCCTTCTGCGGGCGCTCGTAGCGGTAGTACGAGCCCGAGTACCAGAGCTTGACCGGCAGGTTGCCCTGCTTGTGCAGGCTCGCCTCCAGCGCCGCGCGCAGCACCGAGGCCGTGCCCTCGGGGCGCAGGGCGAGCTGGTCGCCGCCCTTGGTCTCGAACGCGTACATCTCCTTGGAGACGATGTCGGTGGACTCGCCCACACCGCGGGCGAAGAGGCCGACGTCCTCGAAGCCGGGGGTCTCGATGTAGCCGTAGCCGGAGTTGCGCAGGGGGGCCGAGATGGCCTCGCGCACGGCCAGGTACTTCACGGAGACCGGCGGGATCAGGTCGTACGTGCCCTTGGGGGCCTTGAAGGTGCTCACGAAACTCTCGTCACATTCCTCGTCGTGGAGCGGCTGTCGGGTCCGCTGCCAGGCCGGCCGCGACCTCCCGCAGGTACGGGTTGGTCGCGCGCTCGCGGCCGATGGTCGTCTGGGGACCGTGGCCGGACAGCACCACGGTCGAGTCGTCGAGCGGCAGGCACACGCGGCCAAGCGACCGGAGCATCTCGGCGTGGGAGCCGCCGGGCAGGTCGGTGCGTCCGATGGAGCCGGCGAAGAGCAGGTCGCCGGAGAAGAACACGGACGGGACGTCCGGGGACTCCGGCATCCGGAAGGTCACCGACCCCTTGGTATGCCCCGGCGCGTGCGCCACGGAGAAGTCCATTCCGGCCAGCTTCAGGGCGGCGCCGTCGGTCAGCTCGCGGACGTCGTCCGGCTCGCCCACGGTCAGCTCGCCCATGAGCGGCATCCCGATGGAGCGGCCGAGGGCCTTCTCCGGGTCGCTCATCATGTAGCGGTCCTCGGGGTGGATCCAGGCCGGAACGTCGTGTGCTCCGCACACCGGGACCACCGAGGCCACATGATCGATGTGGCCGTGGGTCAGCACGACCGCGACGGGCTTGAGCCGATGCTTCTTCAGCGTCTCCTCGACACCCTGGACGGCCTGGTGGCCCGGGTCGATGATCACGCACTCCTCACCGGCGGCGGGGGCGACCAGGTAACAGTTGGTCCCCCAGGCCCCGGCGGGGAACCCGGCAATCAGCACGTTCGTCCTCAATCGTCGTCCGGCGGGAGGCTGCAGATCGGAATGCTGCTGCTCAGAGCCTACCGGCGCCCCTCATCACACAGCGAACCCATATACGGTACGGCCTAACCCAGCCCGGACAGTGGTACCAGAGACGCACAAGGAGACGACCCGGTGGTCACGAGCGATCAGCGGCGGCGACAGCTCGCCAGGGAGAAGTACGAGCGCCAGCAGAAGCGCCGGGCCGAGGCCCGCCAGAAGTCACGCCGACGGGGGGCGGTGATCGGCGCGGCGGTGGCCGTGGTGGTCGCGGCGCTGGTCGGCCTCATCGTGGGCGGCGTCTTCGACAAGGACACGAAGGACCAGGCGGCCGACCCGGCCGCGAGCCCGTCGGCCTCGCCGTCCCCGAAGCAGTCCCCCTCGCCCGAGATGGCCATCGACCAGAAGGCGAAGTACACCTTCGCCCTGAAGACGAGCGCGGGCGACATCGGCTTCACCATGGACGCGTCGAAGACCCCGCAGACCGTGAACTCGTTCAAGTCGCTGGCCGACAAGGGCTACTTCGACAACACCAAGTGCCACCGGCTGACGTCGAGCGGGATCTTCGTGCTCCAGTGCGGAGACCCCGAGGGCACCGGCATGGGCGGCCCCGGCTACAACATCCCGGACGAGAACCTGGACTCGCTCGGCAAGGCGAACGACAAGGGCCAGGTCGTCTACCCGGCCGGCACGGTCGCGATGGCCAACACCGGCCAGCCCGGCTCGGGCGGCAGCCAGTTCTTCCTGGTCTACAAGGACAGCCCGCTGGCGCCCTCGTACACGCCGTTCGGCAAGATCGACGCGGCGGGCCTGAAGGTCCTGGAGGAGATCGCGAAGGCGGGCGCCGCCGACGGCGGCTCGGACGGGGCGCCGAAGAACGAGGTCAAGATCGAGAAGGGCACCGTCACCCAGAACTGACCGGAAGCAGCTGCCGCGGGCCCGGCGGCCCCTTACCGCGCGTACGTCGATATTCCGTCGTGCGGGATGCGGACAGCCGGCCCGGCGGTCGCCTATGTTGGCGTTGTGCAGGGCGGGCGCGGCCCGCCCCAGGAAACTGTGGACGATGCCCAGGGGGTGAACCCCTCGCAGGGCATCAGGTGGAGGAGGCGCTGTGAGCAGCGACCCGTGGGGCCGAGTCGACGAGACGGGCACCGTGTACGTGCGTACTGCCGAGGGCGAGCAGGTCGTCGGTTCGTGGCAGGCGGGCACCCCTGAGGAGGCCCTGGCCTATTTCGAGCGCAAGTACGAGGGCCTTGTGGTGGAGATCGGCCTCCTCGAAAAGCGGGTGCGGACCACCGATCTGTCCGCCAAGGACGCGCAGACGGCGATCGACCACCTGCGCACGCAGGTGGACGAGCACCACGCCGTGGGTGACCTCGGCGCGCTGCGCGTGCGGCTGGACAAGCTGGTCGAGACCGTCGAGTCGCGGCGCGAGGAGCGCAAGGCCCAGAAGGCCAAGCAGACCGACGAGGCCCGCGCCGCCAAGGACGCGCTGGTCGTCGAGGCCGAGCAGCTGGCGCAGAGCGACCAGTGGCGCAGTGCCGGCGAGCGGCTGCGCGCCCTGGTGGACATCTGGAAGGGTCTGCCGCGGCTGGACCGCAAGTCGGACGACGAGCTGTGGCACCGCTTCTCGCACGCCCGCTCCGCGTTCTCCAAGCGCCGCAAGGCGCACTTCGCCTCGCTGGACGCGCAGCGCGAGGATGCCCGCAAGGTCAAGGAGAAGCTGGTCGCCGAGGCCGAGTCGCTGTCGAAGTCGGCCGACTGGGGTCCGACGGCCGCCCGCTACCGCGAGCTGATGGCGGACTGGAAGGCGGCGGGCCGGGCGCAGCGCGAGGCCGAGGACGACCTGTGGAACCGCTTCCGCGGCGCGCAGGACGTGTTCTTCGCGGCGCGCAGCGAGGTCTTCGCCGAGCGCGACGCCGAGCAGGTGGAGAACCTGAAGCTCAAGGAGGAGCTGGCCGACGAGGCCGAGAAGCTCGTCCCGATCACCGACCTGAAGGCGGCCCGTGCCGCGTTCCGCTCCCTCAACGAGCGCTGGGAGGCCATCGGCCACGTGCCGCGGGACGCCCGGCCGAAGGTCGAGGGCCGGATGCACACCGTGGAGCGGGCCATCCAGGAGGCCGAGGAGGGCGAGTGGCGCCGTACGAACCCGGAGGCGCGGGCGCGTGCGGCCGGTCTGACGGGTCAGCTCCAGGCGGCCGTCGACAAGCTGCGTGAGCAGATCGACGCGGCGCGCGCGGCGGGCAACAACGCGAAGGCCGACAAGCTCTCGCGCGAGCTGGAGGGCCGCCAGGCCCTGCTGGACCAGGCGCTGAAGGGCCTGGAGGAGTTCGGCGGCTGAGCCGGCTCCCCGAGCACGCACGAGGGCCCCGGTACGGATGATCCGTACCGGGGCCCTCGTGCGTGTGGCTACGGCCGGCGGGCCGAGGTCACGCGGTAGACGTCGTACACGCCCTCCACGCCCCGTACGGCCTTCAGGACGTGGCCCAGGTGCTTGGGGTCGCCCATCTCGAAGGTGAAGCGGGAGGTGGCCACGCGGTCGCGGGAGGTCTGGACGGCGGCCGAGAGGATGTTCACGTGCTGGTCCGACAGGACGCGGGTGACGTCCGAGAGCAGGCGGGACCGGTCCAGGGCCTCGACCTGGATGGCGACCAGGAAGACCGAGGACTGGGTGGGCGCCCACTCGACCTCCAGCATCCGCTCGGGCTGCTGGGAGAGCGAGTCGACGTTGACGCAGTCCGCGCGGTGAACCGATACGCCGCTGCCGCGCGTGACGAACCCGATGATCGGGTCGCCCGGCACCGGGGTGCAGCAGCGGGCCAGCTTGACCCACACGTCGTCGACGCCCTTGACCACGACGCCCGGGTCGGCGTTGCTGCGCCGCTTGTTGCGGGCGCGCGCCGGCGGGATGGACTCCTCGATGTCCTCGTTGGCGGCTTCCTCGCCGCCGAGGGCCTGTACGAGCTTCTGCACGACGCCCTGCGCGGCCACGTGGCCCTCGCCGATCGCCGCGTACAGGGAGGAGATGTCGGGGTAGCGCATCTCGTGCGCGAGGGTGACCAGGGAGTCGCCGGTCAGGATGCGCTGGATCGGCAGGTTCTGCTTGCGCATGGCCCGCGCGATGGCGTCCTTGCCGTGCTCGATGGCCTCGTCGCGGCGCTCCTTGGAGAACCAGGCGCGGATCTTGTTACGGGCCCGCGGGGACTTGACGAAGCCGAGCCAGTCGCGGGACGGGCCCGCCCCCTCGGCCTTGGAGGTGAAGACCTCGACGAGGTCGCCGTTGTCGAGCGTGGACTCCAGCGGGACGAGGCGGCCGTTGACCCGGGCCCCTATGGTCCGGTGGCCGACCTCGGTGTGGACGGCGTACGCGAAGTCCACGGGCGTGGCTCCGGCCGGCAGCGCGATGACGTCGCCCTTGGGCGTGAAGACGAAGACCTCGTTGCGGGAGAGGTCGAAGCGCAGCGAGTCGAGGAACTCGCCCGGGTCCTCGGTCTCCTTCTGCCAGTCGAGCAGCTGGCGCAGCCAGGCCATGTCGTTGACGGTGTCCTGCCCGGCGCTGCCCTTGGCGGCCTGCGGGACGTCGGTGCGGACCTTGGAGGTGCCGGCGACGGTCTGCTGCTTGTACTTCCAGTGGGCGGCGATGCCGTACTCGGCGCGGCGGTGCATGTCGAAGGTGCGGATCTGGAGCTCGACCGGCTTGCCGCTGGGCCCGATGACCGTCGTGTGGAGCGACTGGTACATGTTGAACTTGGGCATCGCGATGTAGTCCTTGAACCGGCCGGGAACCGGATTCCAGCGCGCGTGCACGGTGCCGAGGGCCGCGTAGCAGTCCCGGACGGTGTCGACGAGGACGCGGATGCCCACCAGGTCGTAGATCTCCGCGAAGTCACGGCCTCGGACGATCATCTTCTGGTAGACGCTGTAGTAGTGCTTGGGCCGGCCGGTGACGGTGGCCTTGATGCGGGCCGCCCTGAGGTCGGTCTGCACCTCGTCGGTGACGACGGCGAGGTATTCGTCGCGCTTGGGCGCGCGCTCGGCGACCAGGCGCACGATCTCGTCGTACATCTTCGGGTAGAGGATCGCGAAGGAGAGGTCTTCGAGCTCCCACTTGATCGTGTTCATGCCCAGCCGGTGCGCCAGCGGGGCGTAGATCTCGAGGGTCTCGCGGGCCTTCTTCTCCTGCTTCTCCCGCTTGAGGTAGCGCATGGTGCGCATGTTGTGCAGGCGGTCGGCGAGCTTGATCACCAGGACCCGCGGGTCCTTGGCCATCGCCACGACCATCTTGCGGACGGTCTCGGCCTGCGCGGCCTCGCCGAACTTGACCCGGTCGAGCTTGGTGACGCCGTCGACGAGGAGGGCCACCGCGTCGCCGAAGTCGCGGCGCAGGTCTTCGAGGCCGTACTCGGTGTCCTCGACGGTGTCGTGCAGCAGACCCGCCATCAGGGTGGCGGGGTCCATGCCGAGCTCGGCGAGGATGGTCGTGACCGCGAGCGGGTGGGTGATGTACGGGTCGCCGCTCTTGCGCTTCTGGCCGCGGTGCCAGCGCTCGGCGACCTGGTAGGCCTGTTCCAGCTGGCGCAGCGTCGCCGTCTCGATCTTCGGGTCGTTGCTGCGGACTATGCGGAGCAGCGGCTCCAGTACCGGGTTGTACGGGTTGGAGCGCTGGACGCCCAGCCGGGCGAGCCGGGCGCGCACCCGGTTGGAGGACCCGGCCGACTTCGCCGGCGCGGGCTTGACCGGCGGGGCCGGCGGGGGCGTGGCGGCGGGCGCCGCGGCCTGCTCGGCCTGCGGGTCGGGCTGCGCGGCGGGGAGTGGCTGGACCTCGTCTGGCAAGAGCGCTCCTCTGGGGGTCCCCCCGTACGAAGGGTGGGGGAGGATCCGGTGCCCGTGTCCGGTCCGGATAACCCATCGTAGCGAGGGTTGGCCCCCCTCGTTCCCCGGGCCTCCGTCCCCCGCGGGTCCGCTGCCGGGGGCCGGCCCCCGGCAGCGGCGCCGGACACGCGAACGGCGGGCACCCGGGATGTCCCGGATACCCGCCGCTCGGCGAGCGAGAAGGTCAGACCACGATCAGCGCATCGAGCGGAGCCCCGCCCAGTGCGTCGGCCAGCCGCAGGCGCCCCGGCAGGAACGACAGCTCCATCAGGACCGCCACGCCGGCGACCTCCGCCCCGGCCCGCCGGATCAGCGAGAGCGAGGCCTCGGCGGTGCCGCCGGTGGCCAGGACGTCGTCGATGACCATGACCCGGTCACCGGCCGACAGATCCTCCGCGTGGACCTCGATCTCCGCGGTCCCGTACTCCAGCTCGTACGACTGCGCCAGCGTCGCTCCCGGCAGCTTCCCGGCCTTGCGCACCGGAATGAAGCCGATCCCGGCCTGCACGGCCACCGGAGCCGCCAGGATGAACCCGCGTGCCTCCAGCCCGACGATCTTCGTCGCCCCGTACTGCCCGGCCAGCGCGACCAGCGCGTCCGTCAGCGCCGCGAACGCCTTCGCGTCCGCCAGCAGCGGGGTGATGTCCTTGAACATCACGCCCGGCTTCGGGTAGTCCGCCACGTCCCTGATCCGGCCGAGCAGCAGCTCGCGCACGTCCTCGGACAGCGGCGACGCCGTCACCGGCGCCGCCCCGGCTGACGGCCCTGTGCCTGCGCCCGCGCCACGACCTCCGGCTCGTCCGCGGCGGAGACCTCACCGTCCGCGGACTCGCCCTTGGCCGCCGCGGACGCGCGCTTCGCGAGCACCCGCTTCTTCAGGGCCTTCATCGCCGGCTCGCGCTCCTTGAGGTCCACGACCAGCGGGGTCGCGATGAAGATCGAGGAGTACGCACCGGCCGCGAGGCCGACGAACAGCGACAGCGAGATGTCGTTCAGCATGCCGGCGTCCAGCAGACCGCCACCGATGAACAGCAGGGCCGCGACCGGGAGCAGCGCCACGACCGTGGTGTTGATCGAGCGGACCAGCGTGCCGTTGATGCTGCGGTTGGCGATCTCGCTGTACGTGAAGCGGGTCTGCTTGGTGATGTCCTTCGACCCCTCCTTGAGACCGTCGAAGACGACGACGGTGTCGTAGAGCGAGTAACCGAGGATCGTCAGCAGACCGATGACCGTACCCGGCGTGACCTCGAAGCCGACCAGCGCGTAGATGCCCACCGTGATCGTGAGGTCGTGGATCAGGGCGATCAGCGCCGCGACCGCCATCCGCCACTCGAAGGCGATGGCCAGGTAGATCACCACGAGGACCATGAAGATCCCGAGGCCGGTCCAGGCCTTGTTCGCGATCTGCTCGCCCCAGCTGGGACCGACCAGGTCCGCGTTGATGTCGGCCTCGGTGACCTTCAGGTCGGTGGCGAGCTGCTTCTTCACCGCGGTGGCGGCGTCGGTGTCCAGACCGGAGATCTGGATCCGCAGGCCGCCGGTGCCGAGTTCCTGGACGATCGCGTCGTGGCCCGAGGCCTTCTCCGCGTCCTCGGTCGCCTTGGCGACGGAGACGGCCGTCTTCGGGGTGGTGAAGACGGCACCGCCCTTGAACTCGATGCCCATGTTGAGGCCCTGAATGGCCAGGGCCGCGATCGCCGTGATGGTGATCAGGATGGAAACGCCGTACCAGATGAAGCGCTTGCCGACGAAGTCGTAGCCGACCTCACCGCGGTACAGCCTGGCGCCGAGATCTCCCAGCTTCGACATCTCTCACGCCTCCTTTGCGTCGACGGGGGCGGGTGCGGCGGTACGGCGGGACCGGCGCAGCGGCGGCTTGGCACCGAGCCGCTCCGGGTCCAGCCCGGACCACGGGTGACCGCTGGCGAAGAACTTCGTACGCGCCAGCAGCGTCATGATCGGCTTGGTGAAGAGGAACACCACGACCACGTCGAGCAGGGTGGTGAGACCCAGCGTGAAGGCGAAGCCCTGCACCTTGCCGACCGTGACGATGAACAGCACCGCGGCCGCCAGGAACGACACGAAGTCGGAGACCAGGATGGTGCGCCGGGCCCGCGGCCAGGCGCGCTCGACGGCCGGACGCAAGGTGCGGCCCTCGCGGATCTCGTCGCGGATGCGTTCGAAGTACACGATGAACGAGTCCGCCGTGATGCCAATCGCGACGATCGCACCGCAGACGGCGGGCAGGTTCAGCGCGAAGCCGATGCCCTTTCCGAGCAGCGCCATGATCGTGTAGGTGAGGATGGCGGAGACCAGGAGGCTGATGATGGCGACGAACGCCAGGCCCCGGTAGTACACCAGCAGGTAGATCACCACGAGCAGCAGGCCGATGGCGCCGGCGATCAGGCCGGCCTTCAGCTGCTCGCCGCCGAGCGCGGCGGTGACGGTGGTGACGCTGTCCTCGCTGAAGGAGAGCGGCAGGGCGCCGTACGAGAGCATGTTGCCCAGGTCCTGCGCGGACTGCTGGGTGAAGCCGCCCGAGATCTCCGCGTTGCCGCCGGTCAGCGCCTGACTGACGGACGGGTCGGAGATGACCTGGCCGTCGAGGACGATGGCGAACTGGTTCTGCGGGGCCTGCTTGGTGGCGAGCTCACCGGTGATCTTGGCGAACTTGTCGGCGCCCTTGTCGGTGAACTGCATCGTGACGATCCACATGCCGCGCTGCGGGTCGATCTGACCCTTGGCGTCCTTGACGTCCTGGCCGTCGACCTGGGCCGGGCCGAGGATCCACTTGCCCCAGGCGGCGCCGCGCTGGCCACAGGCGACCATCGGGTCCTCGGGCTTGACGCCCTTGCCGGCGGCCGCGCGCTGCTCCTCGTTGGTGCAGTCCAGCTTGGCGAAGGCCTCCTGCAGGCCGGCGGCCGCGGTGTCCTCCGCCGCCGGGGGCGTGGAGGGCGACGGAGCGCCCGACGCCGAGCCCGACGGGGTCGGCGTGGCCTTGTTGTCGTCTGCCTTCTTCGACTCGCTACCCGAGGGGGTGGGAGTGGGGGCGTTCGGGGCCTTGAGGGCCTCGCTGAGCGCACGGCCCTGGGAAGTGGCGCTGGACGACGGGGTGGCCGACGGGGACTTGCCGTCATCGGCCTTGGGGGCGCCGGAGCCGCTCGCGGAGGGGCTCGGGCTCTGGTTGCCCTCGGGCGCGGCGGGGGCGCCGTCGGCGAAGGCGAGGACCGGACGGAAGTACAGCTGGGCGGTGGTACCGACCTGCTCGCGCGCCTGCTGCTCGTTCGTCCCCTTGGGGATGTTCACGATGATGTGGTCGCGGCCCTGGGTCTGGACCTCGGCCTCCGATACGCCGAGACCGTTGACGCGGCGCTCGATGATGCCGACCGCCGTGTTCATGTTGGTCTCGTTGATCGCGTCCGGCTTGCCGGGCTCGCTCTTGGCCTTGAGCGTGATGCTCGTGCCGCCGGCGAGGTCGATGCCCAGCCGGGGAGTCGTCTGATGAGAGAGGAACATCCCCGCGGTGAGCGCCACCATCGCGATCAGGATGATCGCCAGGGCGCGCCCCGGCCTCCCCTGAGCCCCCGTGGGCCGCCGGCCCTTCTTCGGTGCTGCCACCTTGTCGTTTCTCCCTGTCCAACCGCCCCGCGCCGGGTCAGCGCGCGGACGGCCACGAAATGTGTGGTGGGGACCCCTGCCCCCCGCAGAAGTGGGTCACTGCCCGGGACCGCGACGGCCACCGGTCAGGCGGCTTCGCGGTCCCCGGCCCGTGCGCTACTTCGCGCCGGGCTCGCCGTCCGGCTTTCCGTCCTTGGGCTCGTCGCCCTTGGGCTCCTCGTCCTTCGGCTCGTCCTTCTTGCCGAGGTCGAGCTTGGGGGCCGCGTCCTCGTCCTTCCCGGTGAGGGAGGAGGCGTCGTCGGGGACGACCGGCGTGTCGATGGTCAGATCATCGGTGGTGCCGTGGACGATGCGGTTGTATTCCGCGTCTTCGAGGACGGCGCCGATGGCGTTCTTCGCGAAGATCGCGTGGACGCCGGGAGCCACCTCGAGGGTGACGGTGTCGTCACCGATCTCCTTCACCGTGGCGTACATGCCGCCAATGGTGCGGACCCCGGTGCCGGGCGTCATCTGGTCGCGCATCTGCGCGGCAGCCTGCTGCTTCTTCTTCGCGGAGCGGGTCATCAGGAACATCGCCCCGATGAGCACGATGAACGGGAGGAGTGTCACGAGATTCACGGGACGGAGATCCTTCGCACGACCGCACGCGGGACGGCGGCCTTTTCTACGGGGGTGGGCATGCCGACCCGAAAGGGCGGCATCGGCGGAGTCTAGGCGAGTCCGCACCGATGGAACAACGCCCAGCATGGCACCGCAGTTCCTGAGGGTGCGAACCTCCGCGCCGTCAGGCCCCGAACAAGCCCTGTTGTCCGCTTGATCCGCTGCCGTGCTGCTGCGGCGGCACGAGCCCCAGGTGGGACCAGGCGGCGGGCGTCGCGACGCGGCCCCTGGGGGTGCGGGCGAGCAGGCCCTCGCGGACGAGGAAGGGCTCGGCGACCTCCTCGACGGTCTCCCGCTCCTCGCCGACGGCGACGGCGAGCGTGGACAGGCCCACGGGCCCGCCGCCGAAGAGCTTGAGCAGCGCCTCCAGCACGGCCCGGTCGAGCCGGTCGAGCCCGCGCGCGTCCACCTCGTACACCTGGAGGGCGGTACCGGCCACCTCGCGGTTGATCACGCCGTCGGCCCGGACCTGGGCGTAGTCCCGGACGCGGCGCAGCAGGCGGTTCGCGATGCGGGGCGTGCCGCGGGAGCGGCCGGCGATCTCGGCGGCGCCGGCGGTGTCGATCTCGACGTCGAGGAGGCGGGCGGAGCGGTGGATGACGCGTTCCAGCTCCTCGGGGGCGTAGAACTCCATGTGCCCGGTGAAGCCGAACCGGTCGCGCAGCGGGGGCGGCAGCAGGCCGGCCCGGGTGGTAGCCCCGACCAGGGTGAACGGCGGCAGCTCCAGCGGGATCGCGGTGGCCCCTGGACCCTTGCCGACGATCACGTCGACCCGGAAGTCCTCCATGGCCATGTAGAGCATCTCCTCGGCGGGCCGGGACATGCGGTGGATCTCGTCGAGGAAGAGCACCTCGCCCTCCTGGAGGGAGGAGAGGATCGCGGCGAGGTCGCCGGCGTGCTGGATGGCGGGGCCGGAGGTGATGCGGATGGGCGCGCCCATCTCCGCCGCGATGATCATCGACAGGGTGGTCTTGCCGAGGCCGGGGGCGCCGGAGAGCAGGACGTGGTCGGCGGTGGCGCCGCGCTGCCTGGCCGCCTTGAGGACGAGGTCCAGCTGCTGGCGGACCTTCTCCTGGCCGACGAACTCCTCGAGGTCCTTGGGACGCAGCGCCGCCTCGACGGCGGTGTCTTCCCCGTCTGCTGCCGGCGCGACAATGCGGTCGCTCTCGTCGTCCCAGTTCACGGTGTCAGTCTGCCTTCTCGGTTCGTACGGTGCGTCGTCGGGTGCGGCCCGCTGCCGGGGCTCCGCCCCGGCGGCGGCGCCGCGCCGGTCAGCGGGCTCGGTTCAGGGACTGGAGGGCCGCGCGCAGCAGCTGGGGAACGGGCGCGGAACCGCCGGCGGCGATGGCGGCCTCGGCCTGCGGCGCCACCGCGGAGACGGCCTCCTCGGCCTCTCGGGAGGCATAGCCCAGCCCGATGAGCGCCGCGGCCAGCTGCTCCGTCCACGGCGCCGGACCCGAGGCGGCGGCCCTCTGCGCCCCCACCAGACCGCTGGAGCCGAGCGGCGCGCCCAGTTTGTCCTTCAGCTCCAGCAGCAGCTTCTGCGCGCCCTTCTTGCCGATCCCCGGCACCGCCGTCAGCGCCTTCTCGTCACCCGTCGAGACGGCGACCCGCAGCGCGTCCGGGCTGTGCACCCCGAGCATCGCCTGCGCGAGTCGCGGGCCGACGCCGCTCGCGGTCTGGAGCAGTTCGAAGACCTGCCGCTCGTCGTCGTCGGCGAAGCCGTACAGCGTGAGCGAGTCCTCCCGTACGACCAGTGAGGTGGCCAGCCGGGCCTGTTCGCCCGTCCGCAGGCCGGCGATCGTGTTCGGCGTGCAGTGCACGGCCATGCCCACTCCCCCGACCTCGATCACGGCCAGGGTGGGGGCGAGCGCGGCGACGGGGCCGCTGACGAAGGCGATCATCGGGTACGGCCTTTCGAGCCTGAGGCGTGCAGGGCGACCGCCTGCTGGAGGCGGTTCTGGGCGGGGGCCCGCCAGATGTGGCAGATGGCCAGGGCGAGGGCGTCGGCGGCGTCGGCCGGCTTCGGCGGTGCGTCCAGCCTGAGCAGGCGGGTCACCATGGCCCCGACCTGGGCCTTGTCGGCCCGGCCGCTGCCGGTGACGGCGGCCTTGACCTCGCTCGGCGTGTGCAGGGCGACCGGTATTCCGCGCCGGGCCGCGCACAGCATGGCGACGGCACTCGCCTGGGCGGTGCCCATCACGGTGCTCACGTTGTGCTGGCTGAACACCCGCTCCACGGCGACGACTTCGGGCCGGTGCGTATCGAGCCATTCCTCGATGCCCTGCTCGATGGCGACGAGCCGGTCGCCCAACTCCGCATCCACGGGCGTGCGTACGACGCCGACCCCGAGCATGGCCATGGGACGGCCGGCGACCCCTTCGACGACGCCGATGCCGCATCGCGTCAGTCCCGGGTCCACGCCGAGTACGCGCATCCCGCCCCCATCCTCGATCACATGTCCGTGTTCGTGCAGGGTATCGGGACCCACTGACAAAGAGGCCAAAGCGACGGGCCGACAGGATGTGTCCTGTC
This sequence comes from Streptomyces sp. IBSNAI002, assembly GCF_052244475.1. NCBI lineage: Bacteria > Bacillati > Actinomycetota > Actinomycetes > Kitasatosporales > Streptomycetaceae > Streptomyces > Streptomyces sp. IBSNAI002. The sequence goes on from NZ_JBQPXG010000002.1 coordinate 1,844,891, forward strand.
GGCCCGTCGTCGCAATCGCTGCCCTGCTCAGGCGTCGACCTTCTCCATGACCTCGTCCGAGACGTCGAAGTTGGCGAAGACGTTCTGCACGTCGTCGCTGTCCTCCAGCGCGTCGATCAGCTTGAAGATCTTGCGCGCGCCCTCTTCGTCCAGCTCGACCTGCATCGAGGGGACGAAGCTGGCCTCGGCCGAGTCGTAGTCGATGCCGGCGTCCTGGAGCGCGGTACGGACCGCGACCAGGTCGGTGGCCTCGCTGATGACCTCGAAGGACTCACCGATGTCGTTGACCTCTTCGGCGCCGGCCTCGAGCACCGACTCCAGGACGTCGTCCTCGGACAGTTCACCCTTGGGCAGTACGACGACGCCCTTGCGGTTGAACAGGTACGAGACCGAGCCGGGGTCGGCCATCGAACCGCCGTTGCGGGTCATGGCGACCCGCACGTCGGAGGCGGCACGGTTGCGGTTGTCGGTGAGGCACTCGATGAGCACCGCGACGCCGTTCGGGCCGTAGCCCTCATACATGATCGTTTCGTAGTCGGCGCCGCCGGCCTCGAGACCACCGCCGCGCTTGACCGCGGAGTCGATGTTCTTGTTCGGGACCGAGCTCTTCTTGGCCTTCTGGATGGCGTCGAACAGCGTCGGGTTGCCGTCGATGTCGGCGCCGCCCATACGGGCCGCGACCTCGATGTTCTTGATCAGCTTCGCGAAGAGCTTGCCGCGCTTGGCATCGATCACGGCCTTCTTGTGCTTCGTCGTAGCCCATTTAGAGTGGCCGGACATCCGCCTGTCTCCTTCGCGTCACCAACAGTGTTCGTGTCCGATCCTACCGGGACCTGATTACAGCCCCGCGCGCACCATGTCGACGAAGTACGCGTGGACTCGGTCGTCGCCGGTCAGCTCGGGGTGGAACGAGGTCGCGAGGACGTTGCCCTGCCGGACGGCGACGGTGTGGCCGTCGTACGTGGCGAGCACCTCCGCGGCGGCGCCGACGGACTCGACCCACGGGGCGCGGATGAAGACGCCCTGCACCGGGCCGCCCTCGATGCCCGCGAAGTCGATCTTCGCCTCGAAGGACTCGTTCTGGCGGCCGAAGGCGTTGCGGCGCACGATCATGTCGATGCCGCCCAGGGTCTCCTGGTCCTCACGGCCGTCCAGGAGCTTGCCCGCGAGCATGATCATGCCGGCGCAGGTGCCGTACACCGGCATGCCGGCGGCCACGCGCTCGCGCAGCGGCTCCAGCATGCCGAACAGCACGGCGAGCTTCGACATGGTCGTGGACTCGCCGCCCGGGATCACCAGGGCGTCGACCTCGGCGAGCTCCTCGGGACGCCGGACCGGCCTGGCCACGGCGTCCGCCGCGGCCAGGGCGATCAGGTGCTCCCGGACGTCGCCCTGGAGAGCCAGGACACCGATCACGGGGGGATTCGTCATGTCGGTACTACCAGCCGCGGTTGGCGTAGCGCTCGGCCTCGGGGAGGGTGTCGCAGTTGATGCCGACCATGGCCTCGCCCAGGTTGCGGGACGCGTCCGCGATGATCTTCGGGTCGTCGTAGAAGGTGGTGGCCTTCACGATGGCGGCGGCGCGCTTGGCCGGGTCGCCCGACTTGAAGATGCCGGAGCCGACGAAGACGCCCTCGGCGCCGAGCTGGCGCATCAGCGCGGCGTCGGCGGGGGTGGCGACGCCACCGGCGGAGAACAGGACGACCGGGAGCTTGCCGAGCTCGGCGACCTCCTTGACGAGCTCGTACGGGGCGCGCAGCTCCTTGGCGGCGGCGAACAGCTCGTTGTTGTCGTAGCCGCGCAGGCGGGCGATCTCGTTCTTGATCTGGCGCAGGTGGCGGACGGCCTCGACGACGTTGCCGGTGCCGGCCTCGCCCTTCGAGCGGATCATGGCCGCGCCCTCGGCGATGCGGCGCAGGGCCTCGCCCAGGTTGGTGGCGCCACAGACGAAGGGGGTGGTGAAGGCCCACTTGTCGGAGTGGTTGACCTCGTCGGCCGGGGTCAGGACCTCGGACTCGTCGATGTAGTCGACGCCGAGGGACTGAAGGACCTGGGCCTCGACGAAGTGGCCGATGCGGGACTTCGCCATGACCGGGATGGACACGGCCTCGATGATCTCTTCGATCATGTTCGGGTCCGACATGCGCGCCACGCCGCCGTCCTTGCGGATGTCGGCGGGGACCCGCTCGAGGGCCATGACGGCCACGGCGCCGGCGTCTTCGGCGATCTTCGCCTGCTCGGCGTTGACCACGTCCATGATCACGCCGCCCTTGAGCTGCTCGGCCATGCCGCGCTTGACGCGCGAGGTGCCGATGGCCGACTCAGCGGACTGGGGAGTGGTGGGAAGCGTGCTCACGGATTGACCTCACTCGAAAGGAACTCGAAAGGAAGACGGGTGCTACTGGTACTACTCCGCCGAGCAAACCCCACGGACCAGTCCACTACAAGGGCCAATATGGAGCCAGTGGCCCCCGCAATTGTCCCTCGCGGCCCTGGCGGGGTGTCGTGTCGCTCAGACCGGCCGCTCCGCGAGGTCCGCCGGAGGCTCGTCGTCCATTTCGAAGGCCAGCGGGAAGGGCGCGTGCCCGGCCAGCCGGAACCAGCGGACCTTGCGGTGCCTGCGCAGGGCCCGTGCGGCCCGTACGGCGTCGTTGTGGAACCTGCGCGCCATGGGCACCCGCCGCACGGCCGCCGCCAGCTCCTCGGCGGCCTCCGCCCCGCCCGGCGCGGCCTTCAGCACCTCGACCTGGTCGGCGTCGGTGAACACGGCGCGCAGCGCCTGGCTGAGCTCGCTCTCGGCGACCTCCCGGTGCTCCTCCTCGGCCTGCCGCGCGGCATGCGCGGACTCGTACAGCACGAGCGAGGACGCGGGGTCGAGCACTCCCGAGGTGGCCACCTCCACCACCACGGAGGCCCGCCGCACGAGCTGCGCGTCGAGCGCGGCCCGCGCGGCGTCCATCCGCGAGTGCAGCCGGTCGAGCCGCCCGGCGGTCCAGCTGAGGTAGACCCCGACGGCACCGAGCGCGAGGGCAATCCAGACAAGGGTTTCGATCACGCTGCGCGACCCTACCGCTCAGCGTGCCCCCGGCCCCCATCGGGCCCGGCCCGTACGTGCGAGCCGGGCGTGGGGCCGTCAGGAGGCGGTGGTGTCCTTCGAGAAGCCCAGCCGGGTGCGGAGGGGGACCCGTTCGTCCGTGGCCACCGCCGCCGCACCGTCCGTGACCGTCTCGTAGACGGCGAGGATGTCCGCGCCGACCGTGGACCAGTCGAAGCGGCGGACGTGCGCCGAGCCGCGGGCGCTCAGCTCCGCGCGGCGGGCCGGGTCGCGCAGCAGGGCGATCGCGCCGGCCGCGAGGGCGTCGGCGTTCTCGTTCGTGAAGAGGTCTCCCGCCCCGCCCTGGTCCAGGACCTGGGCGAAGGCGTCCAGGTCGGACGCCAGCACCGTCGCGCCCGCCGACAGGGCCTCGACCAGGATGATGCCGAAGCTCTCGCCGCCGGTGTTCGGCGCCACGTACACGTCGACGCTGCGCAGCAGCCGCGCCTTGTCCTCGTCCGAGACCATGCCCAGGAACTCGACCCGGGAGCGGAGCTCGGCCGGCAGGGAGGCCACCGCCTCCTCCTCGTCGCCGCGGCCCGCGACGAGGAGCCGTACGTCCGGGCAGGCCGCCACGATCTTCGGGAAGGCCGCCATCAGCACGGGCAGGCCCTTGCGCGGCTCGTCGATGCGGCCGATGAAGCCGAGGGTCTGCCCGGACCAGTCCGGACGGGGCTCCGCGGCCGCGAAGAAGTCCACGTCGACGCCGTTGGGGATGACCACCGCGTCGCCGCCCAGGTGCTCCACGAGCGTGCGCCGGGCGTACTCGCTCACCGCGATCCGGGCGCTGATCTTCTCCAGGGCCGGCTGGAGGATCGGGTACGCCGCGATCATCGCCCGCGAGCGCGGGTTCGAGGTGTGGAAGGTCGCCACGATCGGGCCCTGCGCGGCCCAGCAGGACAGCAGCCCCAGCGAGGGCGAGGCCGGCTCGTGGATGTGGATCACGTCGAAGGTGCCGTCGTGCAGCCAGCGCCGCACCCGGGCGGCGGAGAGGAAGCCGAAGTTGAGGCGGGCGACGGAGCCGTTGTAGGGCACCGGCACGGCGCGGCCCGCCGAGATCACGTACGGCGGCAGCGGGGTCTCGTCGTCCGCCGGGGCCAGGACCGACACGTCGTGGCCGAGGCGGATCAGGTGCTCGGCGAGGTCCCGGATGTGGAACTGGACCCCGCCCGGGACGTCCCACGAATACGGGCACACGATGCCGATCTTCACTACGGGCGCTCCCCCTGGTCGGTCAGATCGTCCAGCCACAGCCGCTGCAGCATGTGCCAGTCCTCCGGGTGCTCGGCGATGCCCCACGCGAAGGCGTCCGCCACGGCCTGGGTCATGGCGGCGGTCTTCTCGATCCGCGTTCCGGTCCCGGGCACCTCCACCTCGGGGTGGATCCGGCCGTACATCTTCGGCGAGTCCCCGTAGTAGAGGGTCGCCGGGAGCAGTACCGCCCCCGTCTGCTGTGCCAGCAGCGCCGGCCCGGCCGGCATGCGGGCCTTGGCGCCGAAGAAGTCCACCTCGACCCCGGAGGCCGACAGGTCACGGTCGGCGACCAGGCAGACCAGGCCGCCGGCGCGCAGCCTGCGCGCGAGGGTGCCGAAGGCGGCGCCCCCGCTGTGCGGCAGGACCTCCATGCCGAGGCTCTCGCGGTAGGCCACGAAGCGGTCGTAGAGGCTCTCGGGCTTGAGGCGCTCGGCGACCGTGGTGAACGGCACGCCGATGTGGCCGATGGCCCAGGCGCCCGCGAGGTCCCAGTTGGCCAGGTGCGGCAGGGCCACGACGACCCCGCGTCCGGAGGCGAGGGCCTCCCGGAGGATGTGGTCGTCCTTCATCTCGACGTCCGAGCCGAACCGCGTGGGGTCCATGGCCGGCAGCCGGAAGGATTCCATCCAGTACCGCATGTACGAGCGCATGCCCGCGTGCGACAGCTCGCGCAGCCGCTCCGGCGTCGCGTCCGGCACCACCCGGGCCAGGTTGGACTCCAGCCGCAGCACGCTCTTGCCGCGCCGCTTCCACGCCACGTCCGCGATCTTGCGGCCCAGGGCCACCGCGGCCGGTTCCGGGAGCTTCTTCACTCCGGCCCAGCCGAGCCCGTACAGTCCGTCGACCAGCTTGTCCCGCGCCGCGCCCATCAGGCAGCGCCGCCCTCGGCGGCGGCCGCGGCGGCGTCCGCCTCGGCGGACTCGCGGCGTACGGTGACCACGCGCTGGATCAGCGTGACGAGCGAGCCGGCCGCCACGATCCACAGCGCGATCGGCAGCAGCACCCCGATCCAGGACGGCACGCCGAAGGTCTGCAGCCCGGACAGGCCGGCCGCGACCAGCGAGATCACCAGCCGCTCGGCGCGCTCGATCAGTCCGTTGACGGCGACCGGCAGGCCGATCGACTCGCCGCGGGCCTTGGTGTAGGAGACCACCTGGCCGCTGGCCAGGCAGAAGATCGCCACCGCGCAGAGCGCGTTGTCGTTGCCGGAGCCCGCGTACCAGAGGGCGAGTCCGCCGAAGATCGCCGCGTCCGCCACCCGGTCGAGGGTGGAGTCGAGGAAGGCGCCCCACCGGCTGGAGACGCCGGCCTGGCGGGCCATGTTCCCGTCCACCAGGTCGGAGAAGACGAAGAGGGTGATGGTGATCGTGCCCCAGAAGAACTCGCCCCGGGGGAAGAAGACCAGCGCTCCCGCCACCACTCCGGCCGTGCCGATCAGGGTGACCGCGTCCGGACTCACCCCCCGCCGGAGCAGAAACGCGGCGAACGGCGTGAGAACACGCGTGAAGAATGCACGCGCGTACTTGTTCAGCATGGCCTTCCCGGAGGGTCGCTGGGCCGCACGGCCACCACGGCCACCGGCTGGCCCATCGTAGCCAGCACCCCGCCCCCCACACGCCGCGCACCCACCGGTTCGCGCCGCGTAAGACATACGTCACGTCGCGGACCGGCTCCCGGGCCCCTCCGGCACGGCGGCCGTACGGCGCGCGTACGCCCCCGGTACGTGGCCGGTACGACGTATGGACGCGGTGTGACACCGGTGCAAAGCTCGAAGGGCCCCCTTTCCCTCCTCGAAGGCATGCGAAGGCACTCGCGGGAATCCACCCTCCTCACCGTCACCACCGGGAGGCACGAGAATCATGGGAGCCACCTCACACCACACCGGAGCCGCCGGCAGGGCACTGACGGCCGACCGCCCCTCCTCCGTACGGAACGTCGTGCTGGTCGGCCACAGCGGATCCGGCAAGACCACGCTGGTCGAAGCCCTCGCCCTGACCGCCGGAGCGGTCAACCGGGCGGGCCGGGTCGAGGACGGTGCCACGGTCTCCGACTACGACGAGACCGAGCACCGCCGACAACGCTCCGTCCAGCTGTCCCTCGTCCCCGTCGAATGGGGCGGAATCAAGATCAACATCCTGGACACCCCCGGATACGCCGACTTCGTCGGAGAGCTCAGGGCCGGTCTGCGCGCCGCGGACGCGGCCCTTTTCGTCGTCTCGGCCTCCGACGGCATCGACGGCGCCACCCGCATGGTCTGGGACGAGTGCGAGGCCGTCGGCATGCCCCGCGCCATCGTCGTCACCCACCTGGAGGCCGCCCGCGCCGACTACGCGCAGATGGCGAACGTCTGCGGCGAGATCTTCGGCGCCGACGACCCGGACGCGGTCATCCCGCTCTACCTGCCCCTCCACGGCCCCGCCGCCCCCGACGGCCACGCCCCGGTGACCGGCCTCCTCGGCCTGCTCTCCCAGCGCGTGTACGAGTACTCCTCCGGGGAGCGCGTCGAGCGCGATCCGGACCCCGCCGAGCTCGCCCTCATCTCCGGCGCCCGCTCCCGCCTCATCGAGGGGATCATCGCCGAGAGCGAGGACGAGGGCCTCATGGACCGCTACCTCGGCGGCGAGGACATCGACCTGCGGACCCTCGTGGACGACCTGGAGCGGGCCGTGGCCCGCGGCACCTTCCACCCCGTCCTGATGGCGGCGCCCGCCGCCGAGGGCGCCCGGCAGGGCCTGGGCACCGTGGAACTCCTCGAACTGGTCACCGGCGGCTTCCCCACCCCCCTGGAGCGCGCCGCCCTCACCGTCACCGCCCCGGACGGCTCCCCGCGACCCGCCCTCACCTGCGACCCGGCCGGCCCCCTCCTCGCCGAGGTCGTCAAGACCTCCTCCGACCCGTACGTCGGCCGCGTCTCCCTCGTACGGGTGTTCTCCGGCACCCTGCACCCCGAGGAGACCGTCCACGTCTCGGGCCACGGCCTCGCCGAGCGCGGCGAGGGCGGATACGAGGACCGCGCCGACCGCGCCCTCAGGGAGACGGACGAGCGGATCGGCGCCCTCAGCTCCCCCTTCGGCAAACAGCAGCGCACCCTCACCCGGTGCATCGCGGGCGATCTGGCCTGCGTGGCCAAGCTGACCCGCGCGGAGACCGGCGACACCCTCTCCGCCAAGGACTCCCCGCTCCTGATGGAACCCTGGGCCATGCCCGATCCGCTGCTCCCCCTCGCCATCGAGGCCCACAGCAAGGCCGACGAGGACAAGCTCTCGCAGGGCCTGTCCCGGCTCGTCGCCGAGGACCCGACCATGCGGCTGGAGCAGAACCCGCACACCCACCAGGTCGTCCTGTGGTGCCTCGGCGAGGCGCACCAGGACCTCGCGCTGGAGCGGCTGCGCAGCCGCTACGGCGTCCAGGTCGACCCGGTGCCCCACAAGGTGAGCCTGCGCGAGACCTTCGGGGCGAAGGCGGCGGGGCGCGGCAGGCACGTCAAACAGTCCGGCGGCCACGGCCAGTTCGCCATCTGCGAGATCGAGGTGGAGCCCCTGCCGCCCGGCAGCGGGATCGAGTTCGTCGACAAGGTCGTCGGCGGGGCCGTGCCGCGCCAGTTCATCCCGTCCGTGGAGAAGGGCGTACGCGCCCAGGCCGCCCGCGGGGTCGTCGCCGGGTATCCGCTGGTCGACGTGCGCATCACCCTCCTCGACGGCAAGGCGCACTCGGTGGACTCCTCCGACGCCGCCTTCCAGACCGCGGGCGCCCTGGCCCTGCGCGAGGCCGCCGCCGAGGCGGGCATCCATCTCCTGGAACCCGTCGCCGAGCTCGCCGTCGTGATCCCCGACGAGTACGTCGGCCCCGTCATGAGCGACCTCGCGGGCCGCCGCGGGCGGGTCGTCGGCAGCGAACAGGCCGGGGCGGGGCGCACCCGGGTGCGCGCCGAGATCCCCGAGATCGAGATCGGCCGCTACGCCGTCGAGCTGCGCTCGGTCTCGCACGGCACGGGCCGCTTCGCCCGGAGTTACGCCCGCCACGAACCCATGCCGCCCCAGGTCGCGGACAAGGTGCGCGAACAGACGGAGAGGGGAACGTAACTGACGTGACGTCGGGAGACACCGTCCGCCCAACCCTGTTGCGGTGGACGGCATTTCCCTGTCCCATGACCATGGGGTGAGATCGCCCGATAGGCTCATCGGCGCACCAAAGAGCACGAACGCACAGCGATGGGGGCAGCGGTGGCGGACGACGGATTCGACTTCAGGCCCGGGGCGCAGATTCCGCTGCAGGGCGGCGGCGGGCAGACGGCGGCGACCAACGCGCTGGCCTCCGCCGCGTACCGGGACGGCGCCAAGGACAGCGGGCTGGACCTCGTGCTCGGGGCCAACAGCGAGAACCACCCCGCCACGGTCAAGCCCCCGAAGATCTCCCTCTTCGAGCCCAGCCTCGGCGAGGCCTTCTGCCGGGCCGTCGAGGCCCGCACCCTCGCCCCCGGCCGCAAACCGCTGATCCAGTCCTTCGGCGCCGATCCCCAGACCGTCGTCGAGCACTGCCTGGCCGCCTCCCGCATCCGCAAGGAGCGCGACCAGAAGCTCCGCCTGATCATGCTCGTCTGCGGCGTGGTGTTCCTCCCGGGCCTGCTGCTGTGGCTGGGCCTGTTCCAGCTCCGCAAGTCCCTGGCCTCCGGCGAGGGCAAGCGCGCCTCCTGGATCGGCACGGCGCTGCTGGTCGGCGTGGCGATCGTGGCGGCCGTGCTGATGTTCAGGCTGCCGTTCACCGGCTTCCTGGGCATCTACCTGCGCGGCATGATCATCGCCCCGGTCCTGGGCTGGCTGCTCGCCCGCCGGCTGTGCGAGTCCACCGCCGCCGACCTGCGCTCCCGCTGGGACGGGCTGCTGGCCGGCGACGGGATCGGCGCGAAGATCCCGGAGGCCGTGCCGGGCAACCCCGACGAGAAGGCGCGCGAGGACCTGCGCCACCAGCTGGCCAAGCTGACCGCGGAGGACCGCAGCAACCACGTCTTCTACGCGGGCCCCAAGGGGATCCTGGGCATGGGCACCCGCTGGGGCAGCTGGCAGATGGCCGAGGAGCTCACCCCCAAGACCGAGGGCGCCGAGATCCACCCCTTCCGCAGCTGGGACGTCATACGCGCGATCGACACCCAGCTCCGCAAGCTGGAGCGCGGCCCGCTGCACACGGGCGGCTTCCCGCAGGCCGCGATACAGCACTGGATCGTCACTCCGATCGGCGAGGGCGCCGGCGAGGTGGCCCGCCCGACGGGCGAGAACGTCGACACCTTCCTCATCAAGCCGCACGAGATCACCCGGATCTGCAACGAGCAGCAGTTCAGCGCCGGCAACCGGCACTACCTGGGCATCCAGTACCCGCTGTGGGACGGCCAGCTGGTCATCACGATGCTGGTGACCGTCACCGTGCTCTACAAGACGCTGCGCGTGGACGTCACCGCGCACGCGCTGGGCCCCGTACACGGCCTGTTCACGACGAAGTCCAAGGCGCCGGTGGTGGAGGTGCCCAAGAGCATCCGCTTCTGGGAGACCGTGGAGCGGCCGCTGCCGCTGGTGGACGCGCAGGAGGTGGTACGCCTCGCCGTGCGGGCCCCGCTGACCTGGTACCCGCCGATCCTCGACTTCTTCGGCGGCAAGCTGGTCCTGCCCGAGCCCTTCGGCCTGCGGCACGTGTGGGCGGGGTCGATGTGGCGCCACCGGTTCATGGCCGACGACGCGATCCGCACCGTGGCCCCGGTGCTGAGGTCCGTGCACGCCGCGACCTTCAAGGTCCTGGAGGAGAACGGCGTCGACACCGAACGCTTCACCAACCGCTCCTCGATCATGAGCGGTCTGATCCAGGAGCCGGCCCCGCGCAAGGCGGACGTGTACGACGCGTAGGTAGGCTGAAGGCGGGGCCGAGCCAGCCGCGGAACCGGAGGAGCGAGCGACCATGACCGAGCGCAAACCGCCTGGTGTCGACATCGAGTCCTGGGTGGACCGGCAGATCAGGGAAGCCGCCGACCGCGGCGACTTCGAGAACCTGCCGGGCTGGGGCAAGCCGCTGGCCTCGCTCGACGCCCCCTATGACGAGCTGTGGTGGATCAGGGGGAAGCTGCACCGCGAGGGGTTCTCCGCCCTGCCTCCGTCGCTCGCGCTGCGCAAGGAGGCCGAGGACGCGCGGGAGGCGGCCCTGGCGGCCCGTTCCGAGCGCCAGGCGCGGGAGATCCTCACCGCGGTCAACGAGAAGATCCGCGCGGCCCTGCGCATGCCGCCGCAGGGACCGCCGCTGGGCCTCGCCGAGTTCGACGTCGAGGACGTGCTGCGCACGTGGCGCGAGGCCCGCGCCACGTAGCGGCCGTCAGTCGGTGGGCCAGGCCTCGGCGAGCATCTGGCGGGTGTCCGCGAGGAGTTGGGGCAGCACCTTGGTGTGCCCGACGACCGGCATGAAGTTCGTGTCCCCGCCCCAGCGGGGCACGATGTGCTGGTGCAGGTGCGCGGCGATGCCGGCCCCGGCGGCCGCGCCCTGGTTCATGCCGATGTTGAACCCGTGCGCCCCGGACGCCTTGCGCAGCGCCACCATGGCCCGCTTGGTGAGGTCGGCGAGCTCGGCCGTCTCGGGCCCGTCGAGCTCGGTGTAGTCGGCGACGTGCCGGTAGGGGACGACCATCAGGTGGCCGCCGTTGTACGGGTACAGGTTCAGCACCGCGTAGACGCGCTTGCCGCGGGCGACGACCAGGCCGTCCACGTCCGACATCTCCGGAATCCCGCAGAAGGGACAGCCGTCCCCGGCCTCCGGGCCGGTCGGCTTGTTCTCCCCCTGGATGTAGGCCATCCGGTGGGGCGTCCACAGACGCTGGAACGCGTCCTGCGTGCCCACACCGATCTGCTGCTCCGGCTCAGTCGTCATGGCGGCAAGCATATGACCTCGCCTGCGCGTACGAGGAAGGCCCCCGGAAAGTGATCACTTTCCGGGGGCCCGCCGACCGCCGGTCAGACCTGGACGCGGTCGGCGACGACCTTGGCCAGCTTGGCCAGCGCCTCGTCCTTGGCGATGCCGTTCTCCTGCGAACCGTCGCGGTAGCGGAAGGAGACGGTGCCCGCGGCCATGTCCTCGTCACCGACGATGATCATGAACGGGACCTTGAGCTTCTGGTGGTTGCGGATCTTCTTCTGCATCCGGTCCGAGGAGGCGTCCACCTCGACCCGCAGGCCCTGCTTCTTCGCCGCGGCGGCGAACTCCTGGAGGTACTCGACGTGCCCGTCGCCGATCGGGATGCCGACCGCCTGGACCGGGGCCAGCCACGGCGGCATGGCGCCCGCGTAGTGCTCCAGCAGCACGGCGAAGAACCGCTCGATCGAGCCGAACAGCGCACGGTGGATCATGACCGGGCGCTGGCGCGAGCCGTCCGGGGCGGTGTACTCCAGGTTGAACCGCTCCGGCAGGTTGAAGTCGAGCTGCACGGTCGACATCTGCCAGGTACGGCCGATGGCGTCCTTGCACTGCACCGAGATCTTCGGACCGTAGAAGGCGGCGCCGCCCGGGTCCGGGACCAGCGGGAGGCCCTGCTTCTCGGCGACCTGCGCGAGGACCGCGGTCGCCTCCTCCCAGGCCTCGTCCGAGCCGACGAACTTCACCGGGTCCTTGGTGGACAGCTCCAGGTAGAAGTCGGTCAGGCCGTAGTCGCGCAGCAGGTCCAGCACGAAGGTGAGGGCGCGGTCGAGCTCCTCCGCCATCTGCTCACGGGTGCAGTAGATGTGCGCGTCGTCCTGGGTGAAGCCCCGGGCGCGGGTCAGGCCGTGCACCACGCCCGACTTCTCGTACCGGTACACGGTGCCGAACTCGAAGAGGCGCAGCGGCAGTTCGCGGTAGGAGCGGCCGCGCGCGTCGAAGATCAGGTTGTGCATCGGGCAGTTCATGGGCTTGAGGTAGTAGTCGGTACCACCGTCGAGCTGCATGGGGGGGTACATGCCCTCCGCGTACCAGTCCAGGTGGCCGCTCTTCTCGAAGAGGGCGCCCTTGGTGGCGTGCGGGGAGTAGACGAACTCGTAGCCCTCCTCCTCGTGCCGGCGGCGCGAGTAGTCCTCCAGGGTCCGGCGGATGATGCCGCCGCGCGGGTGGAAGACCGCGAGGCCGGAGCCGATCTCGTCCGGGATGGAGAAGAGGTCGAGCTCGTTGCCGAGCTTGCGGTGGTCGCGCTTCTCGGCCTCGGCGAGGAAGTCGAGGTGGGCCTTCAGCTCTTCCTTCGACGGCCAGGCGGTGCCGTAGATGCGCTGGAGCATCGGGTTCTTCTCGCTGCCGCGCCAGTAGGCGGCCGCGTTGCGCATGAGCTTGAAGGCCGGGATGTTGCGGGTGGTGGGCAGGTGGGGACCGCGGCAGAGGTCCTTCCAGCACAGGTCGCCGGTCTTCGCGTCCAGGTTGTCGTAGATGGTCAGCTCGCCGCCGCCCACCTCGACGTTCGCGCCGTCGTCGGTGGAGGCGGAGCCCTTGATGCCGATGAGTTCCAGCTTGTACGGCTCGTCGGCGAGCTCCTCGCGGGCCGCCTCGTCGGTGACCACGCGGCGGGAGAAGCGCTGGCCGCGCTTCTGGATCTCCTGCATCTTCTTCTCGATGGCCTTCAGGTCCTCCGGGGTGAAGGGCCGGGCCACGTCGAAGTCGTAGTAGAAGCCGTTCTGGACCGGCGGGCCGATCCCGAGCTTGGCCTCGGGGAACAGCTCCTGCACGGCCTGCGCCATGACGTGCGCGGTCGAGTGGCGCAGGATGTTCAGACCGTCCTCGGAGGAGATCTCCACCGGCTCGACGGTCTCGCCGTCCTTCACCTCGTACGCAAGGTCCTTGAGCTCGCCCGCGACCCGCGCGGCGACGATGGTGCGCTCGCCGGCGAAGAGCTCCGCCGCCGTAGTGCCCGTGGCCACCACGCGCTCGTCCCGCTCGGAATCGCGTTGGATGATCACACGGACGTCTGACACCGGTCTCTCCTGAACTCTGGGGGTGCGCGAGCGAACACTGCGCGCGTGAATCGTACCGAGCGGAGTGGCCGCGCCGCTAAACGGTTACCCGCCCGGCCCGCCGGGTGCGTCCGCGCCCCCACCCGGAGGGCGGGGCCGCGGCGTCGCCGTGGGTAGCCTGGGCCGTATGCCGATCCTTCCGCTGGACCTGACCGACGACGCCACCGCGGCGGCCGTGCACCGGATCGGGCGGGCGGCGTACGCGGTGGAGGCGCAGCTGATCGGCTTCGACGGCATCCCGGCGCTGGGCGAGAGCCTGGCGCAGATGCGGGCGCACGGCCTGAACTGGGTCGGAGCGGTCTCCGGGGACGGCGAGCTCGCCGGTTTCCTGGCCTGGGAGGAGCAGGGCGGGGGCATCGGCATCGACCGGCTGTGCGTGGACCCCGCCCGGTTCCGCCGGGGCATCGCGTCCCGCCTGCTCCGTCACGCCGTGACGGACCTCTCCCCCGGCCTCGACGTCACCGTCACCACGGGTGCGTCCAACCACCCCGCCGTGACCCTGTACACCCGCATGGGCTTCACCCGCGGCCGGGACTTCTCCCCCGCCCCGGGCCTGACCATGGCGTCGTTCCGTCTCAGCCGGGCCGGGGCGTCCTAGGGCCTGTCGTCAAACTCCCGTCGTCGCCCGCAGGGCAGACGGGAGTTTGACGACTGGCCCTAGTCCTCGTCCCCCGGCAGCACGTCCGCGGGGTCGAACGCGTCGTCCAGCGACTTCATCAGCCGGTCCCGCTCCACCTCGTCCAGCGGGACCGGGGTCACATCCGTGACGTCCGACAGCCGGCGGAACCCGCCCCGCCGCTGGAGCCGCCCGCTGACCCGGACCGGCAGACCGACCAGGTGCGCGTGGCCCGCCACCCGGTACGACTCCTCGTCCAGGGCGGCCCGGACGTACGGGATCTCCGCCCCCGCCAGGACCCGCAGCCGGACCGTGCCCCCGCCGCCCGCCGCCGAGCGCCGCATCCGTACCACCGCGCCCGCGATCCGGACCTGTACGGCCGGCTCGGTCCGCGTGTAGCGGGCGGCCGCCTCGCGGAGCACGGGCAGGTCGCCGGGCGAGAACTCCACCGGCTCCGGGCGGGCCGCGCATCCCGCGGGGACCCCCGCCGCCGGCGCCCAGGCCAGCGCGACCCGGGCCCCCTCGGAGCCGCGGACCAGCGCGATCAGCGCATCGGCGAGCTCGCGGCTGACCCCGGCCCGCACGGCCGCGTCGAAGGCCTCCATACCGCCCGTCGCCCGCTGGTAGTCCACCGCCTCGCGGGCCGCGTGCAGCGCGTGGTGCAGCCGGGTCACGGTCCCCCGCCCGCCGTCCACCGGCACGAAAGCCGTGAGCCGCCGCCCGCCGGGGGACGGCCCCACCAGGACCCCGTCCAGCGCCCGTTCGGCCTGCGCCCGGTGCCGGGCCCCGTAGTACCCGGCCCGTTCCCGCTCGGCCAGGGCCCCTGCCAGCAGGAGCCGACGGGCGGCCGAGCGCAGCTGCTCCTGCACCGTCCAGTCGGCCTCGCCCCGCAGCCCGTACGCCCCCTCGGGGATCTCCCGCTCCCAGCGGACCTCGTCGCTCGGCACGCCCAGGCCGTACAGCACCTCCCGCGCCGACGGCAGCGAGCTGCGCGAGAGCGCGGTCAGCGCCTCCTCCAGCAGGTCCGCGCAGTCGGGGAAGGCACGGCTCTCGGGGACGAGCAGGCTGGTGCCCCCGGTGGCCGAGGCCTGGGCGGCGGGCGGGGTCCAGCGCCCGTAGCGTCCGGCGGCCCCGCCGCGCCGCAGCCAGCCGTGCCGGTGCAGCAGCGCGCCCAGCACGGCCGGGTCCACGTGCGCGGGGTCGGGCGCACCGGAGGCGAACTCCGGGGGCGAGAGCGGTTCGAGGCGGGGTGCGTGCCAGTTCATCAAGGTGTCCCTCCCGACCCGACCCGGGTCATGATCTCGCACAGCGCACGGTCGTCGAAGATCCGCGAGGTCGGGATCCGTACGGTGGTCCGGCGCCGGCCGGTCACGGGGTGTCCGGCGAGGTTGGTCCAGTAGCAGCAGTGCCGCAGGTCGAGCCGGTCGTGTCCGGCGGCGAGCCACTGGTCGCGCTCCCGCGGGACGATCATCACGACGAGGATCTTGTGGACGGCGACCGGGGTGCGGGCCAGTTTCACCAGGTGCTCGTTGTCCAGGGTGAAGCCGAAGGTGGGCCCGGCCGGCCGCGGCGGTATCTGGTAGGTCGCCTTCAGCTGCACCTTGACGGTGACCTCGTCGTCGACGACGTGCTCGGGGGCGCCGTGGCTGACGTGCCAGTCGATGCCGTTGTCCGGAAAGGGCTGGGACAGCGAGCAGCCGGCCGCGGCGGCGACGGCGTGCAGGTATCCCACCTGAAGGGTCTCCATGCAGGCGGTGGTGGCGAGTGTGCCGCGCAGCGGTCCGCTCCGCGCCTCGCCCGGCGTGCCGGTGCGCGGATCGATCCGCCCCGCCAGCACCCCGCCCTGTTCGGGCTGTGCGAGCGCCATGGCCGGCTCCCCATGCCTTCCGGGCTCTGCCGTGGGTGGTGGGTGGGGTGACGACCGGTCATGCGCACGGCCCCCCATGGATGTTGTCTCCGCACCCGGGTCCCCGCAAACGGCGTACGGGGCAAACAGCCCGGGTATCACCGATGCGGGCAAGGGTGGCACGTTCCGGGCGGCGGCGCCCGGGTGCGCCCCATCTGCCGACCGGGGACGAGGAGTTCGCCATGACACGCTGGTACGAGGGCCCGCTGGCCGCATTCGACACGGAGACGACCGGGGTGGACGTCGAGGAGGACCGGATCGTGTCCGCCGCGCTCGTCGTGCAGGAGTGCGCGGGCGGACGGGTGCGCACGACGCGCTGGCTGGTCAATCCCGGCGTCCCGGTGCCCCCGGGCGCCACGGAAGTGCACGGGCTGACCGACGAGCACCTCCAGCGCCACGGGCGGTGGCCGGCGCCGGTCGTGGAGGAGATAGCGCGCGCGCTCGGGGAGCAGCAGGTGGCGGGCCGGCCGGTGGTGGTGATGAACGCGCCGTTCGACCTGACGCTGCTGGACCGGGAGTTGCGCCGGCACCGGGCGTCCTCGCTGACGCGGTATCTGGACAACCGGCCGCTGACGGTGCTGGATCCGCGGGTGCTGGACAAGCACCTGGACCGCTACCGCAAGGGCCGCCGGACCCTGACGGACCTGTGCGCGCACTACGGGATAGAGCTGGAGGGCGCGCACGACGCGGCGGCGGACGCGCTGGCCTCGCTGGAGCTGGTCCGTGCGGTGGGGCGCCGGTTCGCGGCCAGGCTGGAGCGGCTGTCGCCCGCCGAGCTGCACACGCTGCAGGCGGTGTGGCACGCGGCGCAGGCCCGGGGGCTCCAGGCGTGGTTCGCACGGCAGGGGACGCCGGAGCCGGTGGATCCGCACTGGCCGCTGCGGCCGGGCCTGTCGACGGCGGCGTAGCCGGAAGCGGAAGCGCGGCCGCGGCCGCCCGGACAACATGCCGCGTACGTGCCGGACATGCGGAAGGCCGGTCCGTAAGATGACGGACCGGCCTCTCCCGGTGGGCGATACTGGGATCGAACCAGTGACCCCTTCGGTGTGAACGAAGTGCTCTCCCGCTGAGCTAATCGCCCGGGAACGGACTGAACAATACAGAAGCCTTGGGGCTGGTTCAAACCGCTTCCGGCGGACCCGGGCGGACCGTGCGTACTCAGCGCGGATCTGAGTACGCACACCCATGTCCCGGCCGCGTGACGGGCGCCACACTGCGAACCATGAACACCCCCCTGCCGCCGGCCGAAGAGCTGGTGCTCATCGACCGTGAGCTGGCTCAACTCGATGCCCGGCGCCTGTACTTGCTGGCCCGCCGGGACTGGCTGCTGCGGCTGCCGACCCCTCTCGTCCGGACCCCCGCCGCGCCCGCGCGGCCCCAGGAGGCCTCGGCCCCGGGCGCCCAGAACGTGCTGCTCACCCTGGGCGCGGTGCTCCTGGCCGTGGCCGCGCTGGCCTTCACGCTGCTCAGCTGGGGGTCGCTCGGGATCGCCGGGCGCTCGGCGGTGCTGGCCGGGGTGACGGCGGCGGCGCTGGCCGCGCCCGCGGTGCTGCTGCGCCGCGGTCTGGCCTCGACGGCGGAGTCGGTGGCGGCGGTGGGTCTGCTGCTGACCGTGCTGGACGCGTACGCGCTGTACGCGGTCGGGCTGCCGGGCACGGACGGCACGGCGTACGCGGCCGGGGCGGCGGCGGCGCTGGCCGCGGTGTGGGCCGGGTACGGCCTGGCCCTGCGCGGGCTGCGGATCCCGCTGCCCGCCGCGGTGCTTGCGGCGCAGTTCCCGCTGCCGCTGGCCGCGCTGGCCGCGCAGGCGGGTCCGTCCGGGCTCGGCTGGGCGCTGCTGGCGACGGCCGCGCTGGACGCGGCCCTCGCGCTGCGGGCCCGGGCGGCGGCCGTCCCGGCGGCGGTGCTGGGGGCGGGCGCGCTGCTGATCGGCGCGACCGGCTGCTGGACGGCGGCTTCGCCCGGCGACGCGCTGGCCCCGGCGGGGCTGCTGCTCGCGGCTGCGGCGCTGGGCACGGCGGCGGCGTGGCGGGAGCCGCGCGCGTGGCCCGCGGCACTGGCGGGCGGCCTGGCGGTCGTGGTCGCGCTGGGCGGGACTGCGCGGCCGGCGCTGGATCCCGCCTGGGCGGTGCCCGCGCACCTGCTGGCGGCGCTGCCGCTGCTGGCGGCCGTACGGGTCCGCGCCCTGCCGGCGCCGGTACGGCGCGGGCTGGCCGGGGCCGGTGTGGTGGCGGCCGGCCTGGCCGCCGCGGCGGCCGCGGCGGCGGTGGCTCCGCTCCTGTCGGCCCGGGCCCTGGTGCTGGGCGAGGTGTGGGCGGCGGCGGACCCGGCCCGGGATCCCTTCTGGCCGGGTGCGGCAGTGCCGGTGACGCTGCTGGTGGCGGCGAGGGCCGCCGGGTGGCTGTCGCGGGTGTCGGCGCGGCCGGAGGCGGCGACGGTGGCCGCGCCGGCGGCGGCGGTCCTGGCCTGGGCGGGGCTGTTCGCGGCTCCGGAGCTGCTCGGCCTGCCGGTGGCGGCGGTGTTCGCCGTCCAGGCCGTGGTGACGGGCGCGGCGGGCGTGCTCGCCCTGCGCACCCCGGGGCGCGCGGTCGCGCTCGCGGCCGCCGGGTGCGCGCTGCTCGGGGCCGTGAGCGTGTCCCTGGGGGCGCTGGACGGCCGCGCGGCCACCTTCGCGGTCTGGGGACTGCTGGGCGCAGGCTGCGCGGCTGGGGCGGCGTACGCGCCCGCGGCGCGGCCGCTGCGGGCGGGGGCGGCGGTGTGCGCCGTCGGGTATGCCACGGGGCTGGTGGCGGCGGCGGCCGCGCTGACGGATCTGGCGGTGGTCTGGTGGGCGCTCCCGGTGCTCGCCGTCCCGGCGGCGGTGGCGGCGCTCGGGCCGCGGCTCGGCGCCGTGCGGGTGCCGGCCGAGATCGCGGCGGGAGCGGCCGGCGCCCTGGCGGTCGCCCTGTCGGCGGGCCGCGCGGGGACCCTGGCGCTGACCCTGGCCCTGGCCGGGGTGATCTGCTCCGGCGCCGCGGTGCGGGCGGACCGGCGGGCGCTGGGCTGGGCCGCCGGCGCCCTGTTCGCGGCCGCGACCTGGGTCCGGCTGGCTGAGGCCGGGGTCACGGCCCCCGAGGCGTACACGCTGCCGGTGACGGCGCCCGCCCTCGTGCTCGGCTTCCTGCGGCGCCGCGGGGACCTGGCGGCGTCCTCGTGGACGGCGTACGGGCCGGGGCTGGCGGCGACCCTGCTGCCGAGCCTGCTGACCGTCCTGGCCGGCCCCCAGGCGGGGACCGCGAGCTGGCTGCGCCCGCTGCTGCTGGGGCTCGCCGCGCTGGCGGTGACCCTGGCGGGCGCCCAGCGGCGGCTCCAGGCTCCGCTCCTGCTGGGCGGCGCGGCGCTGGCGGCGGTGGCGCTGCACGAGCTGGCCCCGTACGTGGTGCAGCTCGCGGGTGCCCTCCCGCGCTGGGTGGCGCCGGCCCTGGCGGGCCTGCTGCTGCTGGCGGTGGGCGCGACGTACGAGAAGCGGCTGCGCGACGCCCGCCGCCTGAGGGACGCGATCGGGCGGCTCGGGTAACCGGCCGGGAGGGCGTCGGGGGGCGACTGGGGGCGGAAACGCCAGAGGCCCGGAGACGGTGAAAGTCTCCGGGCCTCTGGTCCGGGTGGGCGATACTGGGTTCGAACCAGTGACCCCTTCGGTGTGAACGAAGTGCTCTCCCACTGAGCTAATCGCCCGGACGCACCGCAAACATTACCGCATGTCAGCGGTGCTCCATGACCACCGTCGCGCGGTCACTGGTCCTTGAGGTCCCAGGGCAGCACGAGCCCGTACTTCCACAGGTAGAAGCCGATCAGCGCGGCCGCGATCACGAGGCCCACGGTGGTCAGGATGATGTTGCGGCGGCGGACCTTGGGGTCGAGCGCCTTCTGGGCAGCCTCGGTGACCTTGCGCTTGGTCCAGCGCAGCACCAGGTGCGCCCACGCGAACTCGGTGGCCCAGATCGCCAGGCCCGCGAAGATCGCGACCCAGCCCGGCCCGGGCAGGACGAGCATGGCGACGCCCGCCCCGATGACGGCCAGGCCGACGATGAAGACGCCGACCTGCCAGCTCAGGTGCAGGCTCTTGCGGGCCTTGATGAAGGCGGGCGCCTTCGAGACGTGCACGTGTTCGGCGGCCGGCTCACTGCTCGCGGACTCATTGGTGTCGCGGTCACTCCCCGTATTCATGGGTCGAATCTACCGGAGCCGGAAGCACACGTGAACGGTCGTTTGGATCCGCCGTACGAGGGACCCAGAGGTCCGCAAAACGGTCAGAGGGGTTTACAACGGCACCGTAGGTGGCATGTCGATTTCGCCGACGTGCGAATCCCCGAGCGCACACTGAGCGAAAGGCCCTGGCGCTTATGAACACCACGGTCAGCTGCGAGCTGCACCTGCGCCTCGTTGTGTCGAGCGAGTCCTCACTGCCTGTTCCCGCGGGCCTGCGGTATGACACGGCCGACCCCTACGCCGTGCACGCCACCTTCCACACCGGCGCCGAGGAGACGGTCGAATGGGTATTCGCCCGCGACCTCCTCGCAGAGGGCCTGCACCGGCCCACCGGTACCGGCGACGTCCGCGTCTGGCCGTCCCGCAGCCACGGTCAGGGCGTCGTCTGCATCGCCCTGAGCTCACCGGAGGGAGAAGCGCTGCTCGAAGCACCAGCACGAGCACTCGAGTCGTTCCTCAAGCGGACGGACGCCGCGGTCCCGCCGGGGACCGAGCACCGGCACTTCGACCTCGACAAGGAGCTCTCCCACATCCTGGCCGAAAGCTGAGCCAGGCCCACCGCCGCGCGACACCGTCCGACTCGGGGCGACGGTGCGTGCCGGACAACCACATACGCAAGGCCGGCGCCGTCCACGCGGGACCCATCCGCGGGGCCGGCGCCGGTGTGCGTTCAAGACGCCCCCGAGCGCGTACCCGCTAGAGTCGGCCACCAGCGGCGGCAGCAGCCCGTCGCCGCAGGCCCGGCCCTTGAGGGAGACCCCGTGCAGATCCCCCACGACACCCGTCGCGCGCTCGACGTCGTCGTCGCGCTGGTGAACACCGCGGCCGAGCCGGACCAGCCCGACGGGCTCTCGGACATCGGCGCGCTGCGCGGCTTCGTCCACGAGTACTCGATCAGCGACGTCGGCGAGCTCGGCGCCCGCGATCTGGCCGGGGTCCGCACGGTCCGCGGAAAGTTCGCCCAGGTCTTCGCCTCACCGAACGCCCGTGCGGCGTCCGTGCTGATCAACGAGCTGGTGGCGACGGCCGGCACCACCCCGCAGCTCACGGACCACGACGGCTACGACTGGCACGTGCACTACTTCGCGCCGGGCGCCTCGGTGGGCGACCACCTCGCGGCCGACGGCGGCATGGCGCTGGCCTTCATCGTGGTCTCCGGGGAGCAGGAACGGCTGCGCCGCTGCGAGGCCCCGGACTGCCGGCGCGCCTTCGTGGACCTGTCCCGCAACCGCTCGCGGCGCTACTGCGACAGCCGGACCTGCGGGAACCGGCTGCACGTGGCGGCGTACCGGGCGCGGCGCAAGGAGGCCGGCGCGGGGCACTCAGAGCAGGAAGAGATCGTGCACGGCGGCCAGCAGCAGCAAGACGCCGATCACGCCTAGAAAGATCATCAAGGGCGGCTGGGAGAGCGCGAAGAGGCATCCTCGCGGCTCGTCGGCGACAGGGGCGGGTGCCGGTGAGGGCACCGAGGGCTCACTCTGTGATGTTTCGAGCATGTCGGGGCGATGATGGCGCAGCACGCCGCCTTCCGTCCTTCAACACGCCATTTTCCGCGCGGGAGTTCGCCCGATCTCGTGGACCTCGGCGGTTCCGGCCCGGTCCGGCCGGTCAGATCCCGTGCTTCTTGAGGATCGCCTCGATGTCGGAGAAGTCGTCCGCCGGGGCGGCGGCCTGCGGGTTCTTGCGCGCGGTGGGCTGCGGGCGGGCACCGGAGCCGAGCGAGGGCGCGGAGGCCGCGGGGGCGACGGCCTCCGGGGCCCGGCCGCCCTTGGCGGCCTTGGCGGCCTTGGCCGGCTTCTCCGCGCCGCCGAGCCTGCGGCGCTCGACCGCGCGGGTGGTCATGAAGAGCAGCCAGGCCAGCCCCAGCAGCCCGAAGCCGGCCCAGACGGTCGGCTTGAACACCATTCCGGACACCCACTCCACGACACCGGTCAGCACGAGCCCGACCGGCACCAGCGCGTACGCCGCGATCCGCGCGGCGGCCAGGAAGCGCCTGCGGTAGGCGGTGATCGCGGCGATGCCCAGGCCCGCCGCGGACACCGCGGAACAAATGGTCTCGGCGAGCATGCGGTCCTCCAGGTGTGGGCGGTCTGTCCCTATCCATCCTGCCCCGCCCGCGGTGGTACGGGCCAGGTCCGCGGCCTCCTCCGGACGGATCTCGGGGTCATCTCCGGGTCGGCCCTCCTCCCCAGGGGGTGCACCGCCGGGTCGAGCGGGGTGCGCGGGGGCTGGGAGACTGTGCACATGACCGATTCCGTGATCCTCGACGTCTGGTGCGAACTCCAGTGTTCGGACTGCCACAGCGCACTGGACGACGTGCGCGCCCTGCGGGCCCGCTACGGCGACCGGCTGGACATCCGGCTGCGCCACTTCCCCCTGGAGAAGCACAAGCACGCCTTCGCCGCGGCGCAGGCCGCCGAGGAGGCCGTGGAGCAGGGCAAGGGCTGGCCGTACGCGGAGGCCGTACTGGCGCGCAGCGCGGAGCTGGGCGAGCGCGGCGAGCCGGTCCTGCTGGACGTGGCGCGTGAACTCGGTCTGGACACCGAGGAGTTCGACACCGCCCTGATCGACGGGCGGCACATCCTGATCGTCGACGCCGACCAGGCCGAGGGCAAGGCGATCGGTGTCACCGGCACCCCGACGTACGTGATCGGCGGCGAGCGCCTGGACGGCGGCAAGAGCCAGGAGGGCCTGCGCGCCCGCATCGAGGAGATCGCGGACCGGCTGCTCGCAGCCTCCTGACCACCTCGGCCTGCCCGGGCTCCCCGGGCTCCGGCTTCCCGACCCGCGTCAGACGAGGGGCTTGATCGCGTTGACGGCGATGTCCCGGTAGCCGAGCGATGCGTAGAGCCGCCGGGCCGGGGTGTTGTCCTCGACGACGTGCAGGGCCAGGGTGCCGGAGCCGGCGGCCAGCGCCGTGTGCTCGGCCAGCCGCATGAGGGTGCGGCCGTGCCCCCGCCCGCGGTGCCCCGCGTCGACCTCCACGTCGTAGACGTACGGGACGACCCCGCCGAGGCCGGGCAGGTCGCGCTCGCCCACCCACAGGGTGCCCACGGCGGCGCCGGCGGCCTCCAGGACGAGGAACGTCGTACCGGGCGTCTCCCGCCCGGACGGCAGCATCCGGGCGTGCTCGGCGCGGGAGGCGGCCAGGCCCTGCTCCTCGGTCATGCCCGGAGCGACGAGGCGACGGCCGTACTCCACGATGCCGGGCTCGAGCCAGGCCGCGAACTCGGCCTCCGTCATCGGGCGGCCGGTACTGCCCGCCGGGAGGGCGGGCGGCCCTTCCGGCAGGTCCTTGGCCATGATCCGGCCGGTCACCTGGTAGCCGAGGGCCGTCGCCAGCCGCAGGGCGCGCGCCGCGTCGGCCGGCACCGAGACGGCGATGCTCGTACAGCGCCAGGAGCGCAGCACCTCCTCGGCGGCGAGCGCGGCCACCGTGCCCCGACCGCGCCCGCGGTCCGGCTCGTCGATCCACAGGCCCCGGATCACCCCGACCTCCGGCTGTGCGCCGGAGCGGGTGGCGAGCTCGAGGCTGCCGACGTGCCGGCTGTTGACCCGCACCGCGTACGTCCGCGAGCGGGTTCCGTCACTGTGCTGCTGGAGCGGCTGCGCGGGCCGCAGGGTGGTGGTCATCACCTCGTGTTGTACCTGCCCGGCGGCCGCGCGTACACCGGGTTCACGGATCGAGGTCCGCCCCGGCCTTCGCGTCGAAGATCCGCACGGCCTCGGCGGTGACCGGGCCGGGGGCGGATCCGAGCTCCCGGCCGTCCACCCGCAGCACCGACTGGACGTCGCGCAGCGAGGAGGTCAGGAAGACCTCCTCGGCCTGTTCGAGGACCTCGAAGGGCAGGTCGGTCTCCTTGGCCCCGGCCCACTCGACGACCAGGGCGCGCGTGATGCCCGCCAGGCAGCCTGAGGACAGCGGCGGGGTGTGCAGTTCCCCGTCGAGTACGACGAAGACGTTGGAGCCGGTGCCCTCGCACAGCCGCCCCACGGTGTTGGCGAGGAGCGCCTCGGACGCGCCGGCCCGGTGGGCGGCGGCCAGGGCGACGACGTTCTCGGCGTACGAGGTGGTCTTCAGGCCGGCCACGGCGGATCGCTCGTTGCGGACCCAGTCCACCCGCAGGACGGCGGTGGTGTCCGGCCGCCGGACGGATTCCGCGACGGCGGCGACCAGGGTGGGCGCGGCGTTCCCGCGGTCCGAGCCGAGCGGGGAGAGGCCGCCGGTGTAGGTCACCCGCAGGCGCGCGAGGGGCATCGGGTTGGCTTCCAGTACGGCCGCGCAGGCACGGCGCACCTCGTCGAGGTCGGGATCCGGGAGGCCGAGACCGCGCGCCGAGCGGGTCAGCCGCTCGAGGTGGCGGGTGAGCGCGAAGGCCCGGCCGCCCTCGGCCTTGAGGGTCTCGAACACGCCGTCACCCACGGTCAGCCCGTGGTCGAAGACCGACACCTTCGCGTCGTCCACGTCCCGCAGCGCTCCGTCGAGCCAGATTCTCACCGCACGACCCCTCTCGAAGTCCCGTCGATCCTGTTCATCCCGTTCGTCCTGCCTGGTACGCACCTGACGCTACCCGCAGCAGGCGGGCGGCCTTGAGTTCGGTCTCCGCCCACTCCCGGTCGGGGTCGGAGCCCCAGGTGATGCCTGCGCCGGTGCCGAACAGCAGGCGGGGGCCGCCGGGGGCCGCCCGGTCGATCCAGAAGGTCCGGATGCCGACGGCGAGCTCGGCGGTGCCCCGGTCGGCGTCGACCCAGCCGATGCCCCCGCAGTACGGGCCGCGCGGGACGGTCTCCAGTTCCTCGATGATCCGCAGGGCGGAGGACTTGGGCGCCCCGGTGACGGAGCCGGGCGGGAAGGCGGCGGAGAGGAGCTGGGGCCAGCCGGCGCCGTCGGCGAGCTCACCGCTCACCGTGGAGACGAGGTGGACCAGGCCCGGGTGCTCCTCCACGGCGCACAGCTCGGGGACGGTGACGGATCCGGTGGCGCAGACGCGGCCCAGGTCGTTGCGGACCAGGTCGACGATCATCACGTTCTCGGCGTGGTCCTTGGGGAGCAGGTCGTCGACGGTGCGGCCGGTGCCCTTGATGGGGCCCGATTCGATGCGGCGGCCGGTGCGGCGCACGAAGAGCTCCGGGGAGGCGGTCGCGATCTCCACGCCGTGGGCGGGCAGCCGAATCGTTCCTGCGTAGGGGGCGGGGTTGCCGCGGGCGAGCAGCGCGGTGAGGGCGTCGACGTCCGCACCGGCCGGGTCGGGCAGCGGCGCGGACATCACGCGGCAGAGGTTGGCCTGGTAGACCTCGCCGGCCGCGATGTACTCGCGGATGCGGCGGACGCCGGCGACGTACGCGGCGCGGTCGAGCGAGCTGGACCACTGGCCGGCTTCGGGGCCCCGCCAGGCGCCGGGTCGCGGCGTGGGGACGGGGTCGGGGCGTATGTCTCCGAAGCGCGCGCAGACGAGCCGGCCTTCGAAGTCGGCGGTCACCGCCCAGAAGCCGGCGGAGTCCAGGGCGGCGGGATCGCTGGTCACGTCCCGGAGGTCGGTCGCGAGGAGGCCGCCGAAGCGGGCCATGGGAGGCAGGTCGTGCACGGCTGCGAGTCTATGACCGGTGACGCGACGGCGCCGGTGAGGTGACGGCGGGGTGACCGCCGGTGATCGAGCGGCAGCACGCTGCGGAAACGCGTTTTTGAGCTGGCCCGGGAATCCGCTAGAGTTCAACACGTCGCCAGGGAGCGAAGGGGCCCAAACCCCGGAGCGAACACGGTGACCTGCGGACGTAGCTCAGTTGGTAGAGCACCACCTTGCCAAGGTGGATGTCGCGAGTTCGAGTCTCGTCGTCCGCTCGAAGTGGGGGCTTTCTTCCCGAGGACCCCCGCAGCTCCATGGTGGAGTGGCCGAGAGGCGAGGCAACGGCCTGCAAAGCCGTCTACACGGGTTCAAATCCCGTCTCCACCTCCAAGGACGATTAGCTCAGCGGGAGAGCGCTTCCCTGACACGGAAGAGGTCACTGGTTCAATCCCAGTATCGTCCACTGATCCGCAAGGATCCCCGCGCGATTAGCTCAGCGGGAGAGCGCTTCCCTGACACGGAAGAGGTCACTGGTTCAATCCCAGTATCGCGCACGCAGTACGTGTTCCACCTGCGGCTCCATGCCGTTCCCGCGCGATTAGCTCAGCGGGAGAGCGCTTCCCTGACACGGAAGAGGTCACTGGTTCAATCCCAGTATCGCGCACCATCCGGAAGCCCCGGCCGTCTCGACGGCCGGGGCTTCCGCGTTGCCCGGCTTCAGGAGGAGAAGAGCATCCGGCCGAAGCCGCCCTTGCGGTGGCCGTGATGGCCGTGGCCGTGTCCGCCGTGCTGCGGGGCGCCCCAGGCCGGGGCCGGTGCCGCGTGCGGGGCCGGGTAGGGGGCCGGGGGTGCGGCGGGCGGCGGGACCTGGCCGTACTGCTGGGCGGTGTACTGGGACTCCAGGCGGGTCAGCGCCTCCAGCTCGCCGTAGTCGAGGAAGATGCCGCGGCATCCGCTGCACTGCTCTATCTGGACACCGTTGCGGTTGTAGGTGTGCATCATGGCGTGACACTTCGGGCACTGCATGGACCGATCAACTCCTCGCCGTGGACGTCGCCATCGGATGCATGCCCGATGGCGGGATGTTCACCCTACGGCGGAGGCTCGGAGTCCAAGTCGGCCGGGAGGACGGCGATTCGGGCGCAGGCGTCCGTCATCAGCCGCTCCTCGTCGTCGAGTCGGCGGCCGGTTTCCGCCGCTTTGGCCAGGGCCAGGGCCGCCGTCTGCACGGTGAGCGCCCGGGCGGCGAGGTCGAGTTCCGGCCAGGGGTCGCTGCCTGGCGGGCCGGCGGCCGGGCCGCCGGCGGACCGGTAGGCGTCGAGGAAGCGCAGCCAGGTCGCGGTGTCGAGCAGCCCGGCGGCGTACCAGGCGGCCGGGCGGGCCAGGTCCCAGGCGGGCGTGCCGAGACCGAGGTCGTCCACGTCGATGAGCAGCCAGGCGCCCGCCGGGGCGGGATGCCGCACCAACTGCCCCAGGTGCAGGTCCCCGTGGCACAGGGCCCCGCCGGGCGGCGGCGGCGCCTCTCCGCGGACCCAGGCGGGCAGGGACCGGGCGGCGGCCCGTACGGCGCGCGTGGCCGCGGCCTCGGTCCCCAGGGGCTCCGCCCGCGCCAGGCGGTCCAGCGCGCGGGCGAGCTTGGCCGGTCCGCGCATCGGCGGGACCGGCCCCGGGAGCCCGTCGGGCGGGGTCCGGTGCAGGGCGGCCAGCAGCCGGCCGGCCTCCTCCCAGGGCGCGTCCGCGGGCCGCTCCGGATCGACCGGAGCACCGTAGGGCCAGAGGGAGGCGGGCCTGCCGTGCACGGATCCGGTACCGGGGCGCAGGGGCGGCAGCAGCACCCCGGTGAGGGCCGGATGCCCGGCGATCCCCAGCCGTACGGCGAGGGCCTCCCGGTCGGCGTCCTCGGCGTGCGCCTTGGCCACCGCGGCCCCGCAGCGCACCACGGTCCCGTCGTGCCGGTCGGCGAGCAGTTCGTACGCGCGGCGGCGGCCGTCCGAGGCCCAGGCCGCGAGGGCGGCGGGCAGTGCGGGGCCGCCCGTGTGCCGGCCGGTTCGTCGCTCCAGGGGGACCAGGCCTCCTCGCCGTCGGTGTGCCGCCGCTTCCGAGAGGGAGCGTACGGCGGTCGGGGACGGAGGGGTGGGGGACGGAGGGGTGGAGGGGCCGGGACGCGCGAAAAAGGGTGCTGCCCGTCCGACTCCCCAGTCGTACGGGCAGCACCCTTCACCTGCCGTCCGTCGCCACGCCCCCGTCCCCACGGGGTGTGACAGGCCGATTCCCGGGCCGCTCTCCCGGGCTGTGGCGCCGCTCAGCGCCCCAGCATCGCGCCCACGGACGACGCCTGTGCCGCCACCTGGTCGAAGCCTCCGAAGAGGAAGAGCAGGAGGGCGGCCAGGGGGAGCACCATCGCGGCGGCCACCAACGGGTGCCGCGTACCGGACTCATGGCCGTTGAACGCGAATGCCTTGCGTCCCTGCCGTGCGATGTCCGCCATGGTCCTCTCCCTGTCGTTGACAGCGGCGGGCTTTTGACCTCGGGGGACGAGTGCGCCACCCGCCGCTTGTCTTCAACACTAGGCGCGCGGAGGGTTCCCGGCCTCATGCCCTCGTACCCATTCCCGGGCCTCCGGGAGGATGACGGGGACAGGTCGGTGTACTCCCCTGGGTGGAGACCGCTCCCCCGGCGTCGGGGTCTTCCCGGAGGGGGTCAGCGCAGGGTGGTGACTTCGCTCACTTCCGTCACTCCCTGTTGATGCGCGTCCGCCGGTGAGGCACCGGCACGACCGGCTCGCGGGTGCGCGCCGTACGGACGCGGACGGACCGGGCCCGGAGCTCCATGATCGCCCAACCCCCTTGCCCACGGCCCGGATTGATCCGCCCGGCCGCCCCGGGGCTCCGACCGGCGCGAATCCTTGAGGGCCCCTCAAGTGTGCTGCTGCGCACTGACAATCGAATCCCCCGGCGAGGGCGCGGCCTCTGAGCGCACATGCCGGATGGTCCGTAAGCTGTGCCACGTCAACAGGACGACCGGTCAGCGGGGTGGACATGGCGATGATGCGGCTCCGGCGCGAGGACCCGCGTGTCGTCGGCTCGTTCAGACTGCACCGACGGCTCGGCGCCGGCGGCATGGGCGTGGTCTATCTGGGGTCGGACCGGCGCGGGCAGCGCGTCGCGCTCAAGGTCATCCGGCCGGATCTCGCCGAGGACCAGGAGTTCCGCTCCCGGTTCGCGCGCGAGGTGTCCGCCGCCCGCCGCATCCGGGGCGGCTGCACCGCCCGCCTGGTGGCGGCGGACCTGGAGGCCGAGCGGCCGTGGTTCGCCACCCAGTACGTCCCCGGCCCCTCCCTGCACGACAAGGTGGCCGAGGAGGGCCCCCTGACGGCCGCGCAGATCGCCGCCATCGGTGCCGCGCTCTCCGAGGGCCTGGTCGCCGTGCACGAGGCGGGCGTGGTCCACCGCGACCTCAAGCCCTCGAACATCCTCCTCTCCCCCAAGGGCCCGCGGATCATCGACTTCGGGATCGCCTGGGCCACCGGGGCGAGCACCCTGACCCACGTGGGCACGGCCGTCGGCTCCCCCGGCTTCCTCGCGCCCGAACAGGTGCGCGGCGCCGCCGTCACCCCCGCCACGGACGTCTTCTCCCTCGGCGCCACCCTCGCCTACGCGGCGACGGCGGACTCGCCCTTCGGGCACGGCAGTTCCGAGGTCATGCTGTACCGGGTGGTGCACGAGGAGCCGCACCTCGTCGGGGTCCCGGACGCGCTCGCCCCGCTGGTTCGGGCCTGCCTGGCGAAGGACCCCGAGGAGCGGCCCAGCACGCTCCAGCTGTCGATGCGGCTCAAGGAGATCGCGGCCCGTGAGGCGCAGGGCCTGTCCGACGGGCGTCCACCGGCGCAGCGCGCCCGCGTGGAGCGGCCGACCGGCCGGCTCGCCGAGGAGTACGCCGACCAGCGCACGGAGCGCCGTACCGGCGGCTCGACCGCGCCCCGGCCGCAGGGCGGACCGCAGTCGCGTCCCTCGTCCCCCCGCAACCCGCGCACCCCGGGCGGCCCGTCCTCCCGGCCGACCGCGGGGCGTACGGGCGGCCGGCCGGCTCCCCGCACGACGGGGACGGGCCGGCGTCCTTCGCGGCCGGACCCGAAGCTGATGCGCCAGCGGCTGATCGTGTTCGTCGTGGTCACGCTGATCGTGGCCCTGGGCATCGCGGCGGCCCAGAAGTTCTGACGAAGGCCCCGGGCCCGCAGGGCCCGGGGTGCGGCTACGCGCCGTCGCGGCCCTGGGCCACGGCGTAGAAGGCCACCGCGGCGGCGGCACCCACGTTCAGCGAGTCCACGCCGTGCGCCATGGGGATGCGCACCCATTCGTCGGCGGCGACCAGCGCCTGCGTGGACAGGCCGTCCCCTTCGGCGCCGAGCATCAGCGCGACCCGGTCCAGGGACTGGGGCGCGGCCACGTCGATGGGCGAGGCCTTCTGGTGCGGGGTGAGGGCCAGCAGCTTGAAGCCGGCCCCGCGGACCGAGTCCAGGCCCTTGGGCCAGACGTCCAGGCGGGCGTACGGGACGGAGAACACCGCGCCCATGGAGACCTTCACCGAGCGGCGGTAGAGCGGGTCCGCGCAGTCGGGCGACAGCAGGACCGCGTCCATGCCGAGGGCGGCGGCGCTGCGGAAGATGGCCCCGATGTTGGTGTGGTCGTTGACCGCTTCCATGATGACGACGCGGCGGGTGGTGGTGAGGAGTTCCTCGGCCGTCGGCAGCGGCTTGCGCTGCATGGAGGCGAGGGCGCCGCGGTGCACGTGGTAGCCGGTGACGCGTTCGGCGAGCTCCGGGCTGACGGCGTAGACCGGTGCCGGGAGTTCGTCGATGACGTCGCGCATGACGTCGACCCACTTGGCGGAGAGCAGCATCGAGCGCATCTCGTACCCGGCGTCCTTGGCACGTCTGATGACCTTCTCGCCCTCGGCGATGAAAAGGCCTTCCGCGGGCTCGCGCCTGCGCCGGAGTTCGACGTCGGTCAGGCCCGTGTAGTCGCGCAGGCGCGGGTCGTCGGGGTCCTCGACGGTGATGAGATCAGCCACAGGGTGATACTGCCTTGTCCTGGGTGCGGTGCCAACGGCCTGTCAGGCGCCGGTGCCGGGGCGGGCGCCGGGGTCGAGGACGGTGACGACCTCTCCGATGACGATGACGGCGGGCGGGCGGACCTCTTCGGCGCGGACCGTCTCCCCGACGGTGGCGAGGGTGGCGTCCACCCGGCGCTGCGCGGCGGTGGTGCCCTCCTGGACCACGGCCACCGGGGTCCCGGCGGGCTTTCCGTGCCGGACGAGGGCCTCGGCGATCGAGCCGATCTTGTCGACGCCCATCAGGACGACGAGGGTGCCGGTGAGCTTGGCGAGGGAGGCCCAGTCCACCAGGGAACGCGGGTCGTCGGGGCCGACGTGGCCGCTGACCACGGTGAACTCGTGGGCCACTCCCCGGTGGGTGACCGGGATGCCGACGGCGCCCGGCACGGAGATGGAGCTGGAGATGCCGGGGACGACGGTGCAGGTGATACCGGCCTCGGCGAGCGCCTGGAGCTCCTCCATGCCGCGGCCGAAGACGTACGGGTCCCCGCCCTTGAGCCGGACCACGGCCTTGCCGGCCTTGGCGTGCTCGATCAGGGCGTTGTTGATGGCCTCCTGGGCCATGTACCGGCCGTACGGGATCTTCGCGGCGTCGATGACCTCGACGTGCGGGGGGAGCTCGTCGAGCAGGTCGCGGGGGCCGAGCCGGTCGGCGATGACGACGTCCGCCTCGGCGAGGAGGCGGCGGCCGCGCACGGTGATCAGGTCGGGGTCGCCCGGTCCGCCGCCGACGAGGGAGACACCCGGGGTGTGCGGGCGGGCCGCGGTGAGGGAGCCGTCGCGCAGCCCTTCGACGACCGCGTCGCGGACGGCCGCGGAGCGGCGCGGGTCGTTGCCGCTGAGCACGGCGACGGTGACGCCCTCCACGCGGCCGGTGGCCGGGGTCCAGGCGGTGGCGGCCTCGGCGTCGTCCGCGCGGACGCACCAGATCCGCTCGCGCTCGGCTTCGGCGGAGGCGCGGTCGTTGGCCTCGCGGTCCCGGGTGGCGATGAGTGCGTACCAGGCCGCGGCGAGGTCGCCGTCCTCGTAGCGCCGGCGCTCCCAGCGGATCTCGCCGGTCTCTGCCATGGCGTCCACGGAGGGCGTGGCGGACGGCGAGATCAGGACGATCTCGGCGCCGGCCGCGATGAGCGCGGGGAGGCGGCGCTGGGCGACCTGGCCCCCGCCGATGACGACGACGCGGCGGCTGGCGAGTCTCAGGCCGACGGGGTACGCGGGGTGTTCAGCCATGGCGGTGCGGCTCCTGGTGCGGCGGTGGGTCTGTCCTGCCGCTGCGGCTTTGGAGCGGCGGTGTGCGTGTGCGGGGTGCTGACGTGCGGCTTTCTTGGTGCGGGTCCACCATACGACCCGGCGGGGGCGGGGGCGCGGGGCGGGCTGCGCCCGGGCTACCGGGGTGCCGCGCAGCGGCAGATCCAGCCTCTCCGGCGGTCGAGGAGCCGGGGGTCCGAGGGGCGGCGCCCCCGGCAACGGCGCCGCACCCCCACAGCCCCGCCGGGGCTACTTTTCCGTGACTCCCGCGGAGTCGAACGTGGCGACCTCGTGCATCGCGCGGGCCGCGCTCTGGACCAGGGGGAGGGCCAGCAGGGCGCCCGTGCCCTCACCGAGGCGGAGGTCGAGGTCGACCAGGGGGCGCAGGCCGAGCTTGTTCAGGGCCGCCACGTGGCCGGGCTCGGCGCTGCGGTGGCCCGCGATGCAGGCGGAGAGGGCCTCGGGGGCGATGGCCCGGGCCACCAGGGCGGCCGCGCCCGCGCTCACGCCGTCCAGGATGACCGGCGTGCGCAGGGAGGCTCCGCCGAGCAGGAGGCCGACGATCGCCGCGTGCTCCAGGCCGCCGATGGCCGCCAGGACGCCGATCGGGTCCGCCGGGTCGGGCTGGTGGAGGTCGAGGGCGCGGCGTACGACGTCGACCTTGCGGGCGTGCGTCTCGTCGTTGATGCCCGTGCCGCGGCCGGTCACCTCGGCCGGGTCGACCCCGGTGAAGACCGAGATCAGCGCGGCGGAGACCGTGGTGTTCGCGATGCCCATCTCGCCGGTGAGCAGGGCCTTGTTGCCCGCCGCGACCAGGTCGCGGGCGGTCTCGATGCCGACCTCGATGGCCGCGACGGCTTCCTCGCGGGTCATCGCCGGGCCGACGGAGAGGTCGGCCGTGCCCGGGCGGACCTTGCGCGGGAGCAGGCCGGGGGTGGCGGGCAGGTCGCCCGCGACGCCCACGTCGATCACGCAGACCTCGGCGCCGACCTGGTTGGCGAAGGCGTTGCAGACCGCCCCGCCGCCCAGGAAGTTGGCGACCATCTGCGTGGTGACCTCCTGGGGCCACGGGGTGACGCCCTGGGCGTGCACGCCGTGGTCACCGGCGAAGATCGCGACCGCGGCCGGCTCCGGGATCGGCGGCGGGCAGACCCGGGAGAGGCCGCTGAGCTGGGCCGAGATGATTTCGAGCATGCCCAGGGCCCCGGCGGGCTTGGTCATGCGCTTCTGCCGCTCCCACGCCTCGCCGAGCGCCTTCGCGTCGAGCGGGCGGATGCTCGCGACGGTCTCGGAGAGCAGGTCGTGCGGCTCTTCGCCGGGCAGCGCGCGGCGCCCGTACGTCTCCTCGTGGACGACCCAGGACAGCGGGCGGCGCTGGGACCAGCCGGCCTGTGCGAGCTCGGGCTCCTCGGGGAACTCGTCGACGTAGCCGACGCACAGGTAGGCGACGACCTCCAGGTGCTCCGGCAGGCCGAGCGCGCGGACCATCTCGCGCTCGTCGAAGAAGCTGACCCAGCCGACCCCGAGGCCTTCGGCGCGCGCGGCGAGCCAGAGGTTCTCGACGGCGAGGGCCGAGGAGTACGGGGCCATCTGCGGCTGGGTGTGCCGGCCGAGGGTGTGGCGGCCGCCGCGGGTGGGGTCGGCGGTGACGACGATGTTCACCGGGGTGTCGAGGATGGCCTCGATCTTGAGTTCCTTGAACTGCTTCGCCCGGGCCTTGGGCAGCGAGTTCGCGTAGGCCTCGCGCTGGCGCTGGGCGAGCTCGTGCATCGTCCGGCGGGTTTCCGCGGAGCGGATGACGACGAAGTCCCAGGGCTGGGAGTGGCCGACGCT
Organism: Streptomyces sp. IBSNAI002; assembly: GCF_052244475.1. Lineage (NCBI taxonomy): Bacteria > Bacillati > Actinomycetota > Actinomycetes > Kitasatosporales > Streptomycetaceae > Streptomyces > Streptomyces sp. IBSNAI002. Next base: position 1,878,765 of record NZ_JBQPXG010000002.1, read on the forward strand.
GGGCGCGGTGTGGGCCGCCTCCAGGACGCGGAGCAGCACCTCGTGCGGGATCGGGTCGGTCCGGAACCCCTTGCGGATGTCACGGCGCTCGCGCATGACGCGCAGGACGGCCTCGCGCTCGGCGTCGTCGTAGGCGGGAGCGGGGTCGCCCGTGGCGGGCTCGGCGGGCAGCGGCTCGGGCTGCGCCTCGGGCTCGGCTTCGGCCTCGGGCGCCGACGGCTCGGCCTGCGCCGGCCCGGCCTCCACCGGCAGGGCCTGCGCGTGAACGGGCTCCGGGACGGGCGCGGGCTCGGCCGGGGCGGCTACGACGGGCTCCGCCGGGGCGGGCTCGGCGGCCGCGGGCAGCGGCTCCGCGGGCAGCGGCTCGGACTGGGCCGGTACGGGCGCGGGCGTCACGAGCACGACGGGCTCGGCGGCGGCCGGCTCGGGCTGGACGGCCGGGGCGGGCTCCTGCTCGGCGAGGGGCTGGGCGTGCTCCGGAGCCAGGGCCGCCGTTTCTGCGGGGGCGGCCACCGGTACGAACTCCGGCTCGGGCTGGGGCTCCGGAGCGACGGCCTCGGCCAGGACGGGGGCCGGGACGGGCTCCGGTTCGGCGACGGGCGCGGGCACGGCCTCCGGCGCGGGCGCTGCCTCCGGCGCGGGCACGGCCGCCAGGGCCGGCTCGGGCTCCGGCCCGGCGACCGGCTCGGGCTCCGGCGCGTGCGCCACGACGGGCTCGGGCGCAGCCGCCACTGCGGGCTCGGGCACGACGGCCACGACGGGCTCGGGCACGACGGCGGGCTCGGGCGCCGCCGCCACGACCGGCTCCGGCGCGATCGCGGCGGCCGGCTCGGGCTGCGGCTGGGGCTCGGGTTCGGGCAGGGCCTCGGGCCCGGCGGCCGCCGCGGGGACCTCGACGGCCACCGGGGCCGGGGTCCAGGGGGCGCCGGCCTGCGGCGGGATGTCGCCCGGCTGCGGCGCGGGGGCCGCCGGGACGTCGAGGTACTCCGGGCCCGTGGTCGGCGGGCCCGAGCGGCGCAGCGGGGCGGGCGCCGCGGCGGGACCCCGGTCCGCGAGGGACCGTACGACTCCGCCGGTGGCCTCGGGCACGGGCGGGCCCATGTGCAGCGGACGCCGGACCGGAGCGGCCGGGGCGGCGGCCTGCAGCGGGGTGGCGGGCTGGGGGTGGGGGTACTCGCGGACCGCGTCCGGGGACGGGGACGGGGACGGGGAGGGGGCGACGAGCCCGCCGAGGTCGAGCGCACCGGAGTCGCGGCCGCCGGTCTCGTGGGCGCCCGCACCGTAGGACGGGAACTCGGGGTAGGCGGCCGGCTCGTTGTAGACCGGGGCCTCCTGGTACGAGGGCTCGGCGCCGTACGGCGCGTCCGCGTAGAGAGGGGGCTCGACGGGGAAGGCGGGGGCCGGCGGGACCACCTGCGGGTCGCTCCAGGCGCCCTGGCCGCTGGGCATCAGCAGCAGTTCCTCGTCCTCCGGCCCGGCCGGGTCGTCCACGAGGTCCTGGAAGGCGTAGCCGGCGGGAAGCGGCGGCGGGAGCTGGACCGGAGCGGGGATGCCCTGCTGATCCACCATGCCCGCGTTGTCCGGGTGACCCTCGCCCGGGACCTGGCCGGTGTCAGTCATGCGTACCCCTCGCCCATCGGTTTTGCCTCTTCGATCGCCCGGTCGCCCACGAGGCCGCCCCAACGGATGTCCCGTGCGGGGTTGCCCTGCGGCGCCCTTGCCGCACGTGCGCCTGCGCGACAACCACTAAGCATTGTCGCGCCCGTTCGCCACCGCGGCGGCCATAACCGCCGCGGTCCACTGTGGACTGCGCCACGTCGCGCGTCGTCCGGTGCCGCGATGCCCGAAACGTCCGGGGCAGTACGACGATCGGCCAGCCTACCCCGGCCCTGCCCTCATCGGGTCCTGGGGCGCTCGGCGGCCAGTAGGAACACGACGGAGCGCTCCTGTTCGGTCCAGGTGCGGGTGTCCAGGCCCACGGACTGGAGCAGTGCGCACTCGACGGCGTACCCGTGTTCGGTGAGGGCCCGGCCGATGGCCTCGGCCTCGTCGCGGGTGGAGGCGTGGCTGACGATCCGTTCGGGGCGGCGGTCGGCGACGGCCGCGACGACCGCGGCTCCCCCGCCGCCCACGCGTACGACGTCGGGCTCGGGCAGGTTCTCCAGTACGTGGGGCGCGCGCCCGGTGACGACCTGGAGCTGTACTCCGCGCGTGCGGGCCGCGGCAGTTACCCGTGCGCAGGCCTGCGGGTCGGCGTCGACGGCGATGACGGCCGCGCCGAGTACCGCGGCGTCCACGGCGACGGCGCCGGAGCCCGCTCCGATGTCCCAGACGAGGTCGCCGGTGCGCGGGCCGAGGCGGGCGAGCTGCGCCGCCCGGAGCTGTGCGGACTCCCCTTCCCCGGTGTCCGCCTGGGGGCGGGCCCAGCCGCGGTCGCCGGAGCGGAGCCGGTCCGGGCTCTGGCCGAGCAGCCAGCCGGGTGCGGCGGCCAGGGCCCCTCCGGTGCCACCGCCGCCGATGACGATGACGACGTTCGGGTCGCGCCAGGTGTGGTCGGCGGCCTTGTCGGAGGTGAGGACGCTCACCTGCTCCCGGTCGGTGCCCAGTTCCTCGCAGATGACGAACGTGCGGTGGACCCCGTCGAGGAGCAGGGCGAGTTCGGCGGGGCCGGCGCCGGGCGAGGTGAGGACGGCGACCTTGCCGTGGGCGCGGATGACGTTGACGGCGCGGCGCAGGGTGCGGGGGTGGGCGACGACGACCTGGGCGTCGTCCCAGGGCATGCCGGCGCGCGCGAAGGCGGCGGCGACGGAGGAGACGGCCGGGACGACCTCGACCTCCAGGCCGTGCTCCGGGGCGCGCAGGGTGCGTACGACGCCGAAGAAGCCGGGGTCGCCGTCGGCGAAGACCACGGCGGTGCCGCGGTGTCCGGCGATGCGGCGGGCGGCGAGGCCGAGGCTGCCGAGGCGGATGCGCTCCGCGGCGGGCGGGACCTCGGGGAGTGCGAGGTGGTGGGCGGCGCCGGCCACCAGGGTCGCGGCGGAGAGCGCGGACCGGGCGGCCGCGGTCAGGGAGGAGCCGTCCCAGCCGATCACCGTGACCCGGTCGGCCATCGTCGTCAGTCTCCTGTGTGGGAGGGGCCCCGGGTGGGTGACCGGGGGGAGGGCGAAGCTTCGTCGAGGGGGTCGGGCACGGTGAGACTACCTGGTCATCGGGTCAGTTCCCGGTCGGCGCCGTCGGCCCGGTCGACGGAGTAGGCGTCGTACCCGTCATAGCCGTCATAACCGTCGTAGTCGTCGTAGTCGTCCGCGTCGTCGAGGTCTTCGGGGACGAGGCTCCAGACGATGAGGTCGGTGCGGGTGTCGGTCCAGCTGCCGTCGGCCGACTGGGTGCGCACTATCCAGGCGTTGCGCAGGACCCCCTCGCTGATGCAGCCGATCTTCTGGGCCACCTGCTGGGAGGCGGTGTTGTCGGCGGGGGTGCGCAGTTCGAGGCGTTCGAAGCCCTGGTGGCGGAAGAGCCAGCGGGTCACGGCGAGTACGGATTCGCTGGCGTAGCCCTCGCCGCGGGCCCAGGGGGCGGTGACGTATCCGACCTCGGTGGCGCGGGTGCGCCAGTCGGTGTTCTGGAGGTGGACGATGCCGACGAGGCGCTGGGTGAGGAACTCGGTGACGGCGAAGACGATCCCGCGGCCCTCGGTGCGCTCGGCGTGCGAGAGGCGGGTGGCCCAGGCCCGGGCGTCGGCCCGGGTGTAGGGGTGCGGTACCGAGGTCCAGGCGGTGACGCCCTCGTCGTTCATCATCTCGGTGAGCGCGGTGACGTCCTCTTCCTCGAAGGGGCGCAGCACCAGCCGGTCCGTGCTGATGGTGACGTCCGGGAAGGTGGTAGTCATGCGCAGCTCCATGCCTGAGACCGTGGTGCGGGACCGTTTGTGCGGGTCGTAGGCCACAGCATGCAGCATGGGCCCGGGGAAGTGCAGGGCCGGGGTTGCCCGGAAGCGGGCAGAGCTCGGCCCCGCGCGCCGACAGCGGCGTGCGGGGCCGAAATGGCTGACCGCCGGGGTCAGGAGGCGGGGGTGCCGAAGGCCGGTATGACCGAGCCCTGGTACTTCTCCTCGATGAACTTCTTGACCTCGTCGGAGTTCAGGAGCTTGACGAGCTTCTGGATCCGCGGGTCGTTCTGGTTGCCGTCCTTGACCGCGAGGAAGTTGGCGTAGGGGTTGCCCTCGGCCTTCTCCAGGACCAGCGCGTCCTTGGCGGGCGAGAGGTCGGCCTCGATGGCGTAGTTGCCGTTGATGACGGCGGCGTCCACGTCGTTCAGGGCGCGCGGGACCGTGGCGGCCTCCAGCTCCTTGAACTCCAGGCCCTTCTTGTCGGTGATGTCGGACAGCTTGGCGCCGGTGCCGACCCCCTCCTTGAGGGTGATCAGGTTGTTCGCGGCGAGCAGCTGGAGCGCGCGGCCCTCGTTGGTGGTGTCGTTGGGGACGGCGATCGTCTGGCCGGCCTTGATGTCCGCGAGGGTCTTGACCTTCTTGGAGTAGAGGCCGAGGGGCTCCAGGTGCACGTTCACGACGGGCACGATGGTCGTGTTGTTCTTCTTGTTGAAGTCGTCGAGGTACGGCTTGTGCTGGAAGTAGTTGCCGTCGACCTGGCCCTGCTGGGTGGCGGTGTTCGGCAGGACGTAGTCCGTGAACTCCTTGACCTCCAGCTTGAGGCCCTCCTTCGGCGCGAGCTTGTCCTTCACGAAGTTCAGGATGTCGGCGTGGGGGCTCGGGGAGGCCGCGATGACGAGCGGCTTGCTCTCGTCGGTCTTGCCGCCGTCGGCCTTGGTGGAGGACGGGTCCGAGGAGCTGCCGCAGGCGGTGAGGCCGAGGGCGAGCGCGGTGGCGGTGGCGGCGAGGGCGGTGAGCTTGATGTTCTTACGCACGAAGAGTGCCTTTCTTGCATTTCGGGGTGGTGGCCCAAGCACGACAAGTGCGGGCTTTCAGGGGTGGGAGGTCTTGTCAGCCCGGGTCGTTCAGGCTGTCCGGCCGCGGCGGGCCAGCAGGCGGACCACGCCGTCGCCGATGAGCTGGATCACCGTGACGATGGCGATCAGGACGACGACGGTGGCGACCATGAATCCGGTCTCGAAGCGCTGGAAGCCGTACGTGATGGCCTTGGACCCGAGGCCTTCGCCGCCGACGGCACCGGCCATGGCGGAGTAGCCGACCAGGGTGATGACGGTGGTGGTGACACCGGCGACCAGGGAGGGCAGGGCCTGCGGCAGGAGCACCTTGCCGACGAGGGTCGGGATGCCGCCGCCCATGGACTCGACGGCCTCGATCAGGCCGTGGTCCACCTCGCGGACGGCGGTCTCGACGAGCCGGGCGAAGAAGGGGATGGCGCCGATGGCGAGCGGGACGATCATGGCGGTGGGGCCGATGAAGGTGCCCACGACCGCGGTGGTGACCGGGATCAGGAAGATCAGCAGGATGATGAACGGCAGCGAGCGGCCTATGTTCACGATCACGCCGAGCACCTTGTTGAGCGGCTGGTTCTGCAGCAGGCCGCCCTTGTCGGTGAGGACGAGCAGGATGCCGATGGGCAGTCCGCCCAGGACGGTCACCAGGGTCGACCACAGCACCATGTAGAGGGTGTCGTAGGTCCCCTGGGTGAGCAGGGGCTGCATCTCGGACCAGGTCACTTCGCACCATCCTCGACCAGCGCGGCCAGTTCGTTGTCGATCGTGTCGGCCGTGCCGCCGGTGTCTTCCCCGTCGACGACGTCGACCTGGAGGCCCTGCTCGCGCAGGAAGCCGACGGGTACGACGTTGTCCTCGAAGCGGCCGGGCAGCTCGATGCGCATCCGGCCGATCTGGCGGCCGGCGACGGTGTCCATCGCGGCGCCGAGGATCGAGATGTCGATGTTGTAGGTGCGCGAGAGCTGCGAGATGACCGGCTGGGCGGCGGCCTCGCCGTGGAAGGTGACGTCGACGACCGTGCGGTCGGGGCCGGTGGCGGCGCCGGTGACGGGGAACAGTTCGCCCGCGAGCTCGGAGCCGGGGGTGGAGAGCAGCTCGGCGACGGTGCCGGACTCGACGATCTTGCCGCGCTTCATCAGGGCGGCCGAGTCGCAGACCGACTTGACCACGTCCATCTCGTGCGTGATGAGCAGCACGGTGAGGCCGAGCTGCTGGTTGAGGTCGCGCAGCAGCTGGAGGATGGAGCGGGTGGTCTCGGGGTCCAGGGCGCTGGTGGCCTCGTCGGAGAGGAGCACCTTGGGGTCGCCGGCCAGGGCGCGGGCGATGCCGACGCGCTGCTTCTGGCCGCCGGAGAGCTGGGTGGGGTAGGCCTTGGCCTTGTCGCCGAGGCCGACCAGGTCGAGGAGTTCCAGGGCCTTGCGGGAGCGCTCGCGGCCGGAGACGCCGAGGATCTCCAGGGGCAGCTCGATGTTGCCCTGGACGGTGCGCGAGGACAGCAGGTTGAAGTGCTGGAAGACCATTCCGATGCGGCTGCGGGCCTCGCGCAGTTCCTTGCCGGCTCGCCGACCGCGGCCGGCGAGCGCGGTGAGGTCGACGCCGTCGACGCTCACGGTGCCGGTGGTGGGGCGCTCGAGCAGGTTCACGCAGCGGATCAGGGAGGACTTGCCGGCGCCGCTCTGGCCGATGACGCCGTAGACCTCGCCCTCGCGGACGTGGAGGTCCACGCCGTCCAGGGCGGTGACCTCGCGGCCACGGGACTGGTAGACCTTCGTGAGGCCCGATGTGGTGATCACAGGATTTCCGTCGCTGTCGAGTGCACGGCGCTGCGGGTGCCGGGCACGGGGCAAACATCTGGGGACGCGATACGGGTCGAACCGTGGGAAAAAGGATGGTGTCGACGCGTGCGCGGGGCAGGAGCGGTCCAGGGATGCACGGACGGGCTCGGCCGGTCTCGCTTCGGGGCGCGAGGCGTGCGGAAGGGGCCCTCAGAAGGCGCGCATTCGACACATACAACGAGCACCGGGCGTCATCGTCGCCTCGGTCGCAAGGGTGCGGCTGCTCGTCGTGGTCATGGGCCCCAGTAAACCAGACATGGCCCTTCACCGATCAACGATGTCCGCATAGCGGACGGAAAGCGGCCGCATACCGGACAAGACCGGTCGCCGTCAGCCGTCCGTCCCGATGGTCAGACCCCCGTCTTCGACCTGCACCGACACGGCCGAAAGGTCCCGTACGACCACGTCCGCGTCGAGGTCGGCGGCGGCGTGCGTTGTGGTCAAGGCCACGGTCCGCATGCCGGCCGCACGACCCGCCGCCAGCCCGGCCGGAGCGTCCTCGAAGACCACACAGCGGGCCGGGTCGACGCCGAGGCGGCGGGCGGCGAGCAGGAAGGGCTCGGGGTCGGGCTTGCCTCGGGTGATGTCCTCGGCGGCGACCATCTCGGGGAAGTCGATGCCGGCCTCGCGCAGCCGGGCCTCGGCCAGCGGCCGGGTGGCGGAGGTGACCACGGCCCAGCGGCCGGCGGGCAGCGCGGAGAGCAGGTCCTTGGTGCCGGGGAGCAGCACCACTCCGCCCGCCACGTCCTCGACCTCCAGGGTCTCGATCCGGGCGAGGGCCTCGGCCCGCACTCCGGCGGGCAGCAGCTCGGCGATGATCTCCGCGGCGGGCCGCCCGTGCAGCTCCACGCGGGCGAACTCCTCCTCGGATATCTCGTACTCGCGGGCCCACCGGGTCCAGCAGCGGTGCACCGATTCCATGGAGGACACGAGCGTGCCGTCGTTGTCGAACAGCAGGGCTTCGGCGTGCAGGTTCATGCTTCCAGCAAAGCGCCCGCCCAGGGGTGAGCGCATCGGGTCTTTCGGCCCGTAATACCCTCGCTGCATGCTCGACGCCCTGACGGTCGCCATCGGTGTGGCCGCACTCGCCCTCGCCGCCTGGTGCGGCCACGCCGCATGGCGGGACCAGCCGACCAAGGACTGGCACTTCATCGGCATGGCCGTGGTGACGGTGCTGGTCCTGGCCCAGCTGGTGATCGGCCTGGTCAAGCTGGCCCAGGGCGAGAAGCCCGACGAGGGCACGGTGATCTTCGTGGCGTACCTGCTGGGCGCCTTCGCGGCGGTACCGGCCGCCGGGATGCTCTCGCTGACCGAGCGGACCAAGTGGGGTTCGGTGACGGTGGCCGCGGGCGCGGTCGTCCTCGCCGTCCTCGAAGTACGGCTCTACGACATCTGGGGAACCACCGGTGCCTGATACGACGACCGCCACAGCCGCCGGGCGCACTCGGCTCGTCTCCGGGCCGGGCCTGCTCCTGGTGTGGCTGTACGGGGTGATGGTGGTCGGCGCCGTATCGCGGTCGGCCTACCAGATCTCCACCGAGTTCGGCCGGGCGCCGCTGGCGTACTCGCTGTCCGCCGCGGCGGCGCTGGCCTACGCGTTCATCACGTACTCGCTGGTGCGCGGCGGGGAGACGGCCCGCAAGGCGGCGCTGGTCTGCTGCGCCGCCGAGCTGGCGGGCGTCCTGGCCGTCGGCACGTGGACCCTGGTGCGGCCCGACTCCTTCCCCGACGCGACCGTGTGGTCGCAGTTCGGGATGGGCTACCTGTTCATCCCGGTGATCCTGCCGGTCACCGGGATGCTCTGGCTCCGCAAGAAGCGCTGATCAGGGCGGGCAGTGCCGGTCAGGCGCTGACCGCGAAGTCGGTGGCGTCCTTGGCTTCCTTCTCCAGGATCACCAGCTGCACGCCGTCCGAGGCGGTGCGGCCGCCGACCTTCGTGTAGCCCGCCTTGCGGTAGAGCCGCAGGTTGGACTCGCTCTTGTGCCCGGTGTGCAGCCGGAAGCGGGTGGTGGCGCCGTGTCCGGCGAGGGCCTCCTCGACGGCGCGCAGCAGACGGGCCCCCAGACCGTGACCCTGCAGCCGCGGGTGGACGCAGAGCTTGGCGATCTTCCCGGTGCCCTCCTCGTCCACGCTGCCGCGCACGGTGCCGACGACCTCGTCGCCGAGCCGGGCCACCAGTACGGTGTCCGCCGCGAGCTCCGCCTTGAGGGAGTCCAGGGACTGGGTGAGCGGCTGGATGAGGTAGTTGCCGTACAACTCGGCCTCGCGCTGGAAGGCCAGGTACTGCAGTTTGAAGATCTGCTCAGCGTCCTCGGCAGCCGCCGCCGAAATGGTCACGCTCATGCCCATGTGCGCATGCCTCCCGCTCACCTGGTAGCCCGTTGGTCTACCGCTCCTTTCCCCGCAGGCCAGGAGCCGCAACCTCTGCAGCCAGCATTCTGCGCAGACATCCCAGGCAACGGGAACGGACGGGCCCCAAACTTCCTTGTGAGATACCCAACTCTCCTGCGATTTCACGGTAAGTGAGGTCTCTGGGCGAAAGAAGTGCCTTCATCAGCTCCGGACAGCGTCCGGGCAGTCGGGCGACCGCCGATCGGAGCGCCCGGGTCTCCTCGCCGTTCAGCAGGTCGTCCTCCGGTGCGCCGCCGGCGTCCGCGGGGGCCGCGCCGGCCGAGCGGTGGCGGTAGTCGTACGGGATCTCGCGGCGCGCCCGCCGCCGGGCGAGCCGGGCCTCGGCGCGCACGGCCCGGCGCAGCCAGCGTGCGCGGCCGGTGGGGTCGGGGTCGCGCGGGCCGCTCTCCAGCAGCCTGACCCAGACGGCTTGTTCCAGGTCGGCCGCCTCGACTCCGGCGCCCGGAGCCTCCGCCGCCGCCTCGGCCGAGAGCAGCGGGCCGAGCTTCTCAAAGAGGTCAGCCTTCAGCAGGTCCATGCCGGGCGGGACGAGCGCCGCGCGCCCGGCGGTTTCCGCGCCGGGCGCGTCCCACTCGTACGTGAAGCTCCGGTCAGCGGTTGACGGGGCGCCGGCCCGGGCGGAAGGCTTCGGCGGCGAGGAGTCCGGTGTCCGGGTTGTCGGTGAAGATGCCGTCGATGCCCTGTTCGAAGTAGGTCCGGAAGGCGGCGAAGGCGTCTCCGTACGCGGCCGGGTCCGTGCCCTTGCGGAAGTCGGCCGGCAGGAAGCTGTTCTCGTTGCGCGCGGTGTAGGGGTGCAGCAGCAGCCCCTGGGCGTGGGCGTCCTTGACCAGGGTGGTCGGGGTGCCGAGCTTGCCGGCCGCGTCGCGCGGGAGGATCAGGTCCATGGTCGGGCCGATGCCCTGGGCGAAGCCGGCGATCCACCGCAGGCCCTCGGGCTTGACCAGGTCCGCGACGGTGCGCGGGTCCTTGGCCAGTTCGAAGTCCCAGGGGCGGGTGCCCGCCGCGGAGAGCAGGACGACGCGCGGTGCGGAGACCAGCCGGGAGAGCCGCTGGATGCTGGAGGGCTCGAAGGACTGGAGGAAGACGGCCGAATCCCGGCGGTCGCGCCCGTACCGGCGCAGCAGCTTGGCGAGCGGCTCCTCCAGGCCCAGGCCGAGCGACCGGAAGTAGCTGGGGTGCTTGGTCTCCACGTGCAGCCAGACCTGCTTGTCGCGGCGGCGGCTCTCCCGGTTGGCCCAGCGCAGGACCTCCTCGAAGGTGGGCACCGCCCACTGGCCGTCGTAGAGGGTGTTGCGCTGCCGGACGGCGGGGATGCGCTCCTTCGCGCGCAGGGTCTTCAGCTCGGCGAGGGTGAAGTCCTCGGTGAACCAGCCGGTGACGGAGACCCCGTCGACGGACTTGGTGGTCCGGCGACCCGCGAACTCCTGGTGGTCGGCGACGTCCGTGGTGCCGCCTATCTCGTTCTCGTGGCGGCACACCAGGTGCCCGTCCTTGGTGGGGACGAGGTCCTGCTCGATGACGTCGGCGCCCATGTCGAGTGCGAGCTGGTAGGAGCCGAGCGTGTGCTCGGGCCGGTAGCCGCTGGCTCCGCGGTGGCCGATCACCGTCGGGTACGGGAGGTCCCGGAAGCCGCCCTCGCCGTGCCCGCCGCCCGCGGCGGAGGCGGCGGCCGGTCCCGCCGCGAGTCCGGCCATGCCGGTGCCCGCCGCCAGTACGGCCGCGCCGAGGACCGTGCGCCGTGCTGCCCCACCCTGTGTCATGAACGCCACTCCCCATCGCGAAAACGCCCGAATCGGCGTGCCGATCGTAGGCGGGGAGGGGTTTCGGGCGAGGGTGTCCCGTCGGAACACGGCGGAAACGTGCGTCAACACTGCGTATCCGATGTGTGAACCCGATGTGCGATCAGAGCTGACCCGCGAGTATCGTCCTCACCTGCACTACCGCCACGTGGTGGGTGCGAGAACCGCTTTTCGATGCCGGAGGGCCCACGTTGTTCCGTACGCGCCTCATCAAAGCCACTGTCGGACCGGTCATGCGCCTGATGTTCCGCACCCGTGTGGAGGGCATCGAGAACATCCCGGGGACCGGGCCGGTGATTCTGGCGGGCAACCACCTCACGTTCATCGACTCCATGATCCTTCCGCTGGTGTGCGACCGCACGGTCCACTTCATCGGCAAGGACGAGTACGTGACGGGCAAGGGGATCAAGGGCCGCGCGATGGCCTGGTTCTTCACCGGCTCCGGCATGATCCCCGTCGACCGCGACGGGGCGAACGGCGGGGTCGCGGCGCTGATGACCGGCCGCCGGATCCTCGAAGAGGGCAAGATCTTCGGCATCTACCCGGAGGGCACCCGCTCCCCCGACGGCCGGCTCTACCGCGGCCGCACCGGCATCGCCCGCCTGACCCTGATGACGGGCGCCCCGGTGGTCCCGTTCGCGATGATCGGCACCGACAAGCTGCAGCCCGGCGGCGCCGGCATGCCGCGCCCGGGCCGGGTCACCGTGCGCTTCGGCGAGCCGATGGAGTTCTCCCGCTACGAGGGCATGGACCGCGACCGGTACGTGCTGCGCGCGGTCACCGACTCGGTGATGGCCGAGGTCATGCGCCTGTCGGGCCAGGAGTACGTGGACATGTACGCGACCAAGGCGAAGGCCGCCTGACCTACTGCCGCTGGAGGGACCGGCTGACGCCCGCCGCCGTGGTGGTGGCGAGGATCCAGCCGGTCACGATCAGCAGGTACGACAGCCACTGGTACCAGCCGCTCGGGGCGTAGGCGGACTCCTGCCCGAAGCTGATGATCGGGACCAGCAGGTCGATCGTGTAGAACACCGGGTTGAAGTCCGGTGCCTCGCCCGCCTTGAGGGGCCGCGGCGGCCGGACCGCGTACGTGACGGAGCCGGTCAGCAGCAGGGCCAGCAGCCAGCCGACCGCCCGCAGCGGCCGGAAGCCGTAGCCGACGGTGACGTCCTGGAGCTTCCCCCACAGCCGAGCGTGCCGGGGCAGGGTGCCGCGGTGACGGCGCAGCTTGGCGAGCTGGACGGTCCGGGCTGCGGCCTCGTCGCCCGCCGTACGGTAGGCCGCGGCGAGCTGTTCGTAGGCGTACGGGAGGTAGCCGGACTCGGCGCGCTCCAGGGCGGGCAGCCGCTGCTCGGCGGGCAGGTGCGGGGCGAGGGTGCGGTAGGTCAGCCCGTCGATGCGGATCCGGTCGGGCCAGGTCTCACTGGGCATGTGCAGGATGTCGAACTGGGAGCGCCGCAGGTTCACCGCGCCCTGGACGGTCTCGCAGGACCGCAGCCACACCTCGCCGATCACGCAGCTGGAGGCGCGCAGGGCGACGCCGCCGGGGTTGACGAAGCGGGCGTAGCCGAACTGGAGCTGGCCCGGGATGCGGGAGCCGGTGAGGTTGACCCGCCCGTGGGCCTCCATCCGCAGGGCCCGCAGGTCGGTGCCGACGGACAGGTTCTCGGCGTGCAGGGCGGTGGAGCCGGGGGCCAGCAGGCGGGCGTCGTCGAGGTTGACCTGACCGCCGACGGTGGCGCCGTTGAGGCGGGTCTGGCCGTGGACGGTGAGCCCGAAGGCGATCACGTCGGTGCCGATGTCGGCGTGGTTGACCTGGAGCGGCGCCTCCTCGCCCGCCGCGGACGCCTCGGCGGCTGCCCCGGGTGTCCCGATGACCGCCTGCTGCAGGAAGAGGCCGCCGGCTATCCGGGCTCCGGAGAGCCGCACCGGGCCGCTGATCCGGCAGCAGGGCATGCGCAGTGCCACGTCGATGCTGACGGAGGTGGCGGTGAGGCCGGGCAGGGTCGAGTCGGTCAGCACGAGGGCCCGCAGCTGGGCCCCGTAGATGAGGGGCTTGCGCTCGAACCAGCAGCCGCGCAGCCGGATCGCGTGCTCGACCACGGCGTACTTGAGGTTGAGCTTGCCGGTGATCCGGACGCCCCGGACGTTGAGGCCGGCGACCAGCCCGCGGGAGCTCGATCCGTTCAGCAGGAGGTGGGTGAGCACCTCGGCCCGTACGGTCCGCTCGGGTCCCCAGGCGTGGCCGTCGGCGGCGGCCGCGTCCTCGCCGGGGTGTGACCGGAAGTCGACCCGCTCGCCGCGCGGGAAGGCGTCCCAGATGCGGCGCTCGGCCGGGGTCAGGTCGTTGATCTCCATCGCCGGGATGGTGTCCCGCGGGCCGACGGACTGTCAACTCGGCCGGGGACACCACCCTTTGGCGTGACGTCAGTGCTCGATGCCGTCCTGGAGCTTCTGGCCCTTGAGCAGGAACCAGGCGGCCGCGGCGGTGGCCAGCAGGACGGCCGCGCCCACGCCGGAGGCCAGCCGCAGCCCGTCCGTGAAGGCCTCCTGGGCCGATGTCACCAGCTGTCCGGCGGTCTGCGGGTCCAGCGTCTTGGCGGCCTCGACGGCCCCGCCGAGGGATTCGTGCGCGGCGTCGGCGACGGGCCCGGAGACCGAGGCGGGGGCCGTGAAGCCCTGGTACACGCCGGTCACGATGGAGCCGAGCAGGGCTATGCCGAGGGCCGCGCCGAGTTCGTAGGCCGTCTCGGAGACGGCCGAGGCCGAACCGGCCTGCTCCTTGGGCACGCTGGAAAGGATGACGTCGGCGGTGACGGTGAAGGAGAATCCGGCGCCGAGGCCGACCAGGAGGAGGGCCGCGCCCAGCAGCGGGTAGCCGGTCTCCTTGTGGACCACGGTGAGCACGGCGAGGGCCAGGCCGATCGCGGCCAGTCCGCCGGCGACGACGGAGCGCACCGAGTAGCGGCGGGCGTAGCGGCCCGCGACCAGGCCGGTGACCACCGCGCCGATGGCGGCGGGCAGTTCGGCCAGGCCCGCTTCCAGGGGGTCGCGGCCCTGGACGAGCTGGAGGAACTGGGAGAGGAAGAAGACCAGTCCGGACAGCCCGAAGACGGTGAGCAGGTCGGCGAGGACCGCGCCGGAGAAGCCGCGGTGCTGGAAGAGCCGCATGTCGAGCAGCGGGGACGGCAGGCTGAACTGGCGGCGGACGAAGGCGTACAGGCTGGCGGCGCCGATGACGGCGGCGGCCCAGACGCCCCAGGTCATGCCGTGGGTCGCGACTTCCTTGACGGCGTAGACGACGCCGATGACACCGACGAGGGAGAGGCCGACGCTGAACAGGTCCCAGGGACCCGCGACCGGGTTCTTGGACTCGGGCAGCAGCTTGATCCCGACGGCGACCAGGGCGATCATCACGGGGAGGTTGATGAGGAAGACCGAGCCCCACCAGAAGTGCTGGAGCAGGGCTCCGCCGACGACCGGGCCGACGGCCGCGCCGGCCGAGGCGGTGGCGCCCCAGATGCCGATGGCGAGGCTGCGCTCCTTGGGGTCGTGGAAGATGTTGCGGATCAGCGCGAGGGTGGACGGCATCAGGGTCGCGCCGGCCACGCCGAGCAGGGCCCGGGCGACGATCATCATCTCGGGGCTGGTCGCGTAGGCGTTGAGGACGGAGACGGCACCGAAGGCGGTCGCGCCGACCAGCAGCAGCTTCTTGCGGCCTATCCGGTCGCCGAGGGAGCCCATCGAGACGAGCAGTCCGGCGATGACGAAGGAGTAGATGTCGCCGATCCACAGCAGCTGGGTGCCGGACGGCTTCAGGTCTTCGCTGAGGGAGGGCGTGGCCAGGCCGAGTACGGTCGCGTCCACCGCGACCAGCAGCACGGCCAGGACGAGCACGGACAGCGCGAGCCAGCGCCCGGGGCTCTTGGCCTCCATCCCCTTCGTCAGGCTCAGCTGCTCGGTTCCGGTCATTTCTCCACACTCCGTCTTGCGCCACCGAGCAGCAACTCGATGATCATGTACTGAAAGTCCTTGGCGGCGACCCGGCCGTCCATGACGGCCCAGGCGCAGGTGCCGATGAGGCCGTAGAGGGCCTCGGTGAGCCAGGCGGTGCTCAGGTCGATCCGGATGTCGCCCTCGGCCTGGCCGCGCCGGAAGAGCGCGGCGACGCGGGCGTCGAGGCGGGCCCATCCCTCGTTGACCTGGTCGCCCTCGAAGAGCTGGTTCTCGGTAACGAGGAAGGCCAGCAGCTGGGCGTTGGGCTCTGCCTCGGCGACGAGCCGCTTCAGGGCGTCCACGGCCGTGCCCTCGTCGAGGCGGGCATTGTCGAACGCCACCTCGAACTCCCGGATGCCGAGTTCTTCGAGGGCCCGTACGAGCGCGTCGCGCCCGGCGAAGTGCCGGTGGAGGGTCGCGCGCCCGATCCCTGCGGCGCGGGCGACCTCGTCCATCGTGGCGGTCGATTTGCGGGAGAGCAGGGCCGCCGCATCACGGAGCACCTGGTCACGATCCATGGCCATGAGACAAGTGTAC
Organism: Streptomyces sp. IBSNAI002; assembly: GCF_052244475.1. Lineage (NCBI taxonomy): Bacteria > Bacillati > Actinomycetota > Actinomycetes > Kitasatosporales > Streptomycetaceae > Streptomyces > Streptomyces sp. IBSNAI002. Next base: position 1,894,303 of record NZ_JBQPXG010000002.1, read on the forward strand.
CCCGAATGAGACGTGCACGTCTCATTCAGCCGAAAATGAGCTGCCGTCCGGCAGCCTGAGAGGAATCCTGCGCAGATGAAGCCACTGCTGCTGATCGACGTCGACGGGCCGCTGAACCCCTACGCGGCCAAGCCGCAGCGCCGCCCCGAGGGCTACACCACCCACCGGATGCGGCCGACGGGCTGGACGGGGGCCGAGAGCGCGAAGCCCCTGCGGGTTTGGCTGAACCACGGCCACGGCGCGGAGCTGCTCGCGCTGGCGGAGGCGTACGAGCTCGTCTGGGCCACCACGTGGAAGGACGAGGCCAACGAGTGGATAGGCCCGCACCTGGGCCTGCCGAGACTGCCCTTCATCGACTGGCCGGTGATGCACGGCCGGGCCCCGCGCGGGACGTTCTGGAAGACCCAGTACATCCTCGAATACGCGGGCGCCCGGCCCTTCGCGTGGATCGACGACGACATCACCGCCATGGACCGCGAGTACGTCGGCCGGCAGCATCCCGTTCACGCGCTGCTGATGCGCGTCGACGAGCGGATCGGCCTGACCCGGGCGGACTTCGACGCGCTGCGCGACTGGGCGGCGCGGGGATCAGGTGAGGACCGAAGCCAGCAGCCGGGCGGTCTCCGCGACGAGCTCGTCGTCCCTGGGGCCGGCCGGTGAGCCCGGCTTGGTCGTCAGGACCGCCATGACGAGCGGAGCGCCGTCCGGCGGCCACACCACGCCCACGTCGTTGGCCACCCCGTACTCGCTCCCGCCGCCGGTCTTGTCCGCCAGGACCCAGTCCGCGGGCAGGCCCGCCTTGAACCGGCCGGTGTTCGTCGTGTTGGCGACCAGCCAGCCGGTCAGCAGCGCGCGGTCCCGGGGCGGCAGCGCGTCGCCGAGCAGCAGCCGCCCGTACGTGGTCCCGATGGCCCGGGGGCTGGTGGTGTCGGTGACCCGCCCGGGCTCGGCGGAGTTCAGTTCGGGTTCCCAGCGGTCCAGCCGGGTGGTCCGGTCCCCCAGCGACCGGCTGAAGCGGGTGACCGCGGTGGGGCCGCCGAGCTCTTCGAGGAGCAGGTTGGCCGCGGCGTTGTCGCTCAGGCTGACGGACGCGGCGCACAGGGCCTCGACCGTCATGCCGTCGGCCACGTTCCCGGGCTTGCCGGTCTCCGGGCCGTACCCGGACTTTTCGACGTACTCCCGCGTGTACCGGATCCGCCGGGCGAGGAACTCGCCGTCCTCGTCGAGGTCGCGCAGCACGGCCGCGGCGGCGAGCCCCTTGAAGACCGAGCACATCGGGAACAGCTCGTCCGCCCGGTACGCCACCGTCCGGCCCGTGGCCGTGTGGCGGGCGAACACCCCCAGCCGGGCGGAGTGCCGCCGCTCCAGCTCCCGCAGCCGCCGGACCACCGCGCCCGCCGGTTCCGAGGCGTACGCGGGGCCGCCGGCGGCCGCGGCCAGGCCGGTGAACAGCGCGGTCCCGGCACCGAGCGCCAGGACCGCGCGCCGGGACGGGCCGGCTCCTGAGGTTTCCACGATCGTCTCCTCGTCTCCCATGATCAGGACACCGTCCGACACGCTCGGTGCGGGCCGGACGGTTCCCCGCCAACGGGAGGCCCCGGAGCCGCTACTGCTTGTGCACGGCCCAGGCGTGCTGGATGACCAGGTCCGCCTTGAGCTCGGTCAGCTGGACGGCGACCGCCGAAGGGGCGGTGCCGCCGCGGCCGTTGCGGGAGGCCAGCGCGCCGGGCACGTTGAGGACGGAGCGGACCTCGGGGGTCAGGTGCTCCGAGATCTTCGCGAACTGCTCGTCCGTGAGCCCGTCCAGCTCGATGCCGAGCGCCTCGCACTCCTTGACGCACTCGCCGGCCACCTCGTGGGCGACGCGGAACGGCACGCCCTGCTTGACCAGCCACTCCGCGATGTCGGTGGCGAGCGAGAAGCCGGCCGGAGCCAGCTCCTCCATCCGCTCCCGGTTGACCGTGAGGGTGGCCATCATGCCGGTGAAGGCCGGCAGCAGGACCTCGAGGGTGTCGCAGGAGTCGAAGACCGGCTCCTTGTCCTCCTGGAGGTCCCGGTTGTAGGCCAGGGGCAGCGCCTTGAGGGTCGCGAGGAGGCCCGTCAGATTGCCGATGAGGCGGCCCGACTTGCCGCGCGCCAGCTCCGCGATGTCCGGGTTCTTCTTCTGCGGCATGATCGACGAGCCGGTGGAGAAGGCGTCGTGCAGGGTCACGAAGGAGAACTCCTTCGTGTTCCAGATGATGATCTCCTCCGCGATCCGGGACAGGTTGATCCCGATCATCGCGGTGACGAAGGCGAACTCGGCCACGAAGTCCCGCGAGGCCGTGCCGTCGATGGAGTTGCCGACCGAGCCGCGTTCGAAGCCGAGGTCGGCGGCGACCGCCTCCGGGTCCAGGCCGAGCGAGGAGCCGGCCAGCGCGCCCGAGCCGTACGGGGAGACCGCGGTCCGGGTGTCCCACTGGCGCAGCCGCTCGGCGTCCCGGGACAGGGACTGCACGTGGGCCAGTACGTGGTGGGCGAAGAGCACCGGCTGGGCGTGCTGGAGGTGGGTGCGGCCGGGCATGGCCACGTCCGCGTGCGTCTCGGCGAGGCCGACCAGCGCGTCCTGGAGGTCGGCGACGAGCCCGCCGATGATCCGGGCGTGGTCGCGCAGGTACATCCTGAAGAGGGTGGCCACCTGGTCGTTGCGGGACCGGCCGGCCCGCAGCTTGCCGCCCAGGTCGGCGCCGAGCCGCTCCAGCAGGCCGCGCTCCAGCGCGGTGTGCACGTCCTCGTCGGCGATGGTGCCGGTGAAGGTGCCCGCGGCCACGTCGGCTTCGAGCCGGTCGAGCCCGTCGATCATGCGCTCGAGCTCGTCGGCCGTGAGCAGCCCGGCCTTGTGCAGCACCCGGGCGTGGGCCCGGGAGCCCGCGATGTCGTACGGCGCGAGGCGCCAGTCGAAGTGGACCGACGCGGACAGCTTCGCGAGGGCCTCGGCGGGCCCGTCGGCGAAGCGGCCGCCCCAGAGCCGGACGTCACCGTTGTTGCTGCTCACAGCTACTGCTCCTCAAGACTGCATGGTGGGGAATGTGCAACCGCCGCCCGGTCGCGGAGGTAACGGGAGGCGGTCCGTTCGGCTGTGCGTGCGCCTCAGGCGAGGTCGCGGCGCGCGGCGATCTTCGAGGAAAGGCCGAAGATCTCGATGAAGCCCTGGGCCTTGGACTGGTCGAAGGTGTCGCCCGAGTCGTAGGTCGCCAGGTTGAAGTCGTACAGGGACTCGTCCGACTTCCGGCCGGTGACGACGGCGCGGCCGCCGTGCAGGGTCATCCGGATGTCACCGGTGACGTGCCGGTTGGCCTCCTCGACGAAGCCGTCCAGGGCCCGCTTGAGCGGGGAGAACCACAGGCCGTCGTAGACCAGCTCGCCCCAGCGCCGGCCGGCCGGGAGAGGGCGGAGACCAGCGGATAGCGGTCCATGTAGAGGGCGTTCGCCTTGATCGCCGGGAGGCAGTACTCGTCGGCGAACTCGTCCTTGGCGTCCGCCACCTCGGCTTCCACCGCACCGCAGGCGAGCGCGCGCTTGCGGATGACGTCCAGGTCCTCGCCGCCCTGGCAGACGTCCACCGCGACGGCGATGACCTCCGCGCCCGTCTCCTCGGCGATCCAGCCGATGGCGACGGAGGTGTCCAGTCCGCCTGAGTAGGCGAGTACGACGCGCTCGGTCACGGGCTTCTCCTTACGGGCGTGCGGGTCACCTCTCGGTGCATGCAACGACAGGCATAACTATGCACTCTTCCGTATGATTCGTCAATCGACCTCCAAGCCCACCTGCCTGACCAGGGCGGATATCAGGGGCGCCCGGGCCGGCCGACGCCTACGATCGGCAGTCCACGCCGATCGGGGAGGACATGTGGGAGCCGAGAAACAGCGGCAGGCGGCAGAGGGCCGGGCCGCGGCCGCGGCCCTGATGCGGGGCGGGCGCACCGGGCTCGGCGGCGTCCGCCACCCGACCCTGCCCCAGTCCTGGATCGCCTTCGACGCGGAGGTCCGGCACGGCCACTCCCCCTGGCACCCGGGGCCCCGCGCCGCCGACCCGATCGAGATCCGCCTGTGCCACCCCGACGGCCGGGTCCGCGAGGCGGCGCTCGCCGCACCGCGCGCGCCGCTCCCGCTGGTCGTGATCCGGTGCACCGACTGGGCCCCCGCGGTGCGCGAGCGCGCCCGGCAGGTGCTCGCCGGGGCCCTTGCCGCCGACCCGGCGCACGCCCTGATCGGCCTCACCCCGCTCGTCCTGCGGCTGGCCCGGCGCGAGCAGGGCGGCTGGGCGCGCGACCTGTTCGAGGCAGCGCTCCGCGGGGACCCGGTGCCGGCCCCCTGGTGGCGTCCCGCGCGCGCCGGACAGTGGTGGCGGCCCGCCCGCGCCGCGCGCACGATGACCGGCGAGGAGCCCGACACCGTCCTGGGCTGGCTGCGCCGCAGCGGCGACCTGCCGACCCGCCGGTTCGCCACCCGCATCACCCTGGACTCCGGCCTGTTCGGCGTACGGGAGCTCGCCCGGCGGGCCGGCGAGGAACGGGACCCGGCGACGGCGCTGGTCTGGGCGGACGCCGCGCTGGCCGCGCTCGCCGCCGACGGTCCGGACGACGAGGCCGTCGACAGCCTGCTGCACGGGCACATCCCGATGGTCCGCGCCGGCGGGGTCACCGCCCTGCGCCGGGCCGGACGCGCCGCCGAGGCCGCGCAGCACCTGGCCGACCGCTCGGGACTGGTCAGGGCCTGCGCCCGGTGGCTGGTCCGGCAGGACGGCCGGGACCCGTACGCCCTGTGCCGCACGCTGGTCGAGGACCCGGAGCGGGTGACCCCGTACGCCGTCGCCGGCTTCGCCGAGTGCGCCCGGCACGCGGACGCACCACTGCTGCGCGCGCTGCTGGAGCCACCCGGTCAGGGCTCCGGCGCCCTGCGGGCCGCCGCCGTCACGGGGCTGCGCACGCTGGACGCCGACGACGCGGGGCTGCTGCTGCCCCTGCTCGACGACCCCTCGCCCGCCGTCGCCCGCGAGGCCTCGCTCAGCCTGGTCCCGCTGGCCGGGCAGCTGGACGTCGAGTGGCTGGCGGCCCGGATCGCGCCCGGGCTCCCGCCGCACACCCGCCGGGCCGCGTACCGGGTGCTGTACGCGCGCGGGGGCGTCGACGCGCTGCGGGCCTCCGTGGAGCTGCTGACGGACCCCAGTCCGGGGCTGCGGCGGATCGCCGCGCAACGCGTGCAGAGCCTGTGGTCCCCCTACCGGCCGCCCACGCTGCCGCTCGGGGATTCCGAGGTCGGCGCCTTGCTGGACCGCTGCACCGGGCTGTTCAGCGACTACGTCATGGGGCGGATGCGTTCGCAGCTCGGAATTCCGCGCGCACCCCAGGGATCGATCGGATAATCATCTACATGGGAAAGCTCTACACACGCATAGACGGCCGGCTTCGCACGTTCATCGAGGAGCAGCCGGTCTTCTTCACGGCCACCGCACCGCTCGCCGGGGACGGCCACGTCAACCTGTCCCCCAAGGGCCGCGCCGGGACCCTCGTCGTCATCGACGAGCAGACGCTCGCCTACCTCGACTTCGGCGGCAGCGGCGCCGAGACCATCGCGCACGTCCGCGAGAACGGCCGGATCACCCTGATGTGGTGCGCCTTCACCGGTCCGCCCAACATCGTGCGCGTGCACGGCGAGGGCGAGGCGGTCTTCCGCGACGACCCCCGCTGGGCCGGGCTGATCGGCGGGTTCGGGGACGCCGACGGGCCGTCCGCGCGGGCCATCATCCTGGTCCACGCCCAGCGGATCTCCGACACGTGCGGGTACGCCGTCCCCTTCATGGAGTACGAGGGCGAGCGCACCCTCCACGCGGAGTACTTCGCCCGCAAGACGGACGAGGAGTTCGCCGCCTACTGCGAGAAGAAGGACCACATCGGAACGAGCCTCGACGGCCTGCCTGCGCTGCCGCTGCCCCTTCCGCCCCGTACCGTCTGACGTGTGCTGCGTACCGCTCTCGTCACGGGCTCACTGATCGTCACCACCCTGCTCCCGCAGGGCTCCCAGAGCCATGCCCCGCTGCCCGCCCGGCTCGCCGACACCGGCGGCGGAAGCCAGCTGATCACCGCCGTCGCGCCCGCGCCCGGTTCCACGACCGGGCGGCTGACGTGGTGGGACCGGCGGGCGGGGCGGTGGTACGAGGCCGGGAGCGCGGACGCCCGCTTCGGGGCGAAGGGCCTGACCGAGGGCTCGACCCGCACCCAGGGCACGAACACCACCCCGGCCGGGCTGTACGGCCTCCCGTACGCCTTCGGGATCCGGCGGGCGCCGGCCGGCACCGAGTACGGCTACCGGCGGGTGACCGGCGACTCGTGGTGGTGCCAGGACAACGCGTCGGCCGCCTACAACCGCTGGGTGGAGCCGCTGCCGGCGCACTGCGCGCCGGGCGAGGCGGAGCACCTGGTGACCTACGAGGCCCAGTACGCCCACGCGCTGGTCATCGGCTTCAACTACGCCGAGCCGGTGCGTGGCCGGGGCGCCGGGATCTTCCTGCACGTCAACGGCAAGGGCGCGACGGCCGGTTGCGTGTCCGTACCCCGCGAGGCGATGCGCGAGATCCTCCGCTGGGCGGACCCGGCCCGCCGCCCCCACATCGCGATCGGCACCGAGTCCGGGACCCTGGCGGTCACCCGGTACTAGGCACCTGCGGCCGAGCCGGCCTAGGGGGTGTCTGACGGATGTCCGTGGCGTCGCGACGCCCGTCAGACACCCCTAGCCCTCCTTCTGGGCGAGGCGCAGCAGGTGATCGGCCAGGGCCTGGCCGCCCGCCGGGTCGCGGCTGATCAGCATCAGCGTGTCGTCGCCCGCGATCGTGCCGAGGATCTCCCGCAGTTCGGCCTGGTCGATCGCCGAGGCGAGGAACTGCGCGGCGCCCGGCGGGGTGCGCAGGACCACGAGGTTCGCGGAGGCCTCCGCCGAGATCAGCAGCTCTCCGGAGAGGCGCCGCATGCGCTCCTCCTTCGCCGACTCGCCGAGCGGGGCCTGCGGGGTGCGGAAGCCGCCCTCGCTGGGCACCGCGTAGATCAGCTCTCCGCCGGTGTTGCGGATCTTCACCGCGCCGAGCTCGTCGAGGTCCCGGGAGAGCGTCGCCTGGGTGACGCTCAGGCCGTCGTCGGCGAGCAGTTTGGCCAGCTGGCTCTGCGAGCGGACCGGCTGCCGGTTGAGGATGTCCACGATCCGGCGGTGGCGGGCGGTGCGGGTCTGCGGGACGGCCTGCCCCCCGTGCTCGTTGTCCTGCGCCTGACTCATCGTCGTCTCATTCTCCGGATCCGTCCCCGTTGGCCGCGTCGAGGATGCCGGGCAGGTCCCGGAGGAACGCGTCCGCCTCGCCCTGGGACAGGACGTACGGCGGCATCAGTCGTACGACGTCGGGGGCGGGCGCGTTGACCAGGTAACCGGCATCCTGAGCCGCCTGTTGCACCTGAGGTGCGAGGGGCTCGGTCAGCACGATACCCAGCAGCAGACCGGCCCCACGGACGTGGGAGACCAGCGGATGACCGGAGGCCTCGATTCCGGAGCGCAGCCGCTCGCCCCGCGCCTTGACCTGCTCGAGCAGGCCCTCGGCGGCGATGGTGTCGATGACGGCGAGTCCGGCGGCGCAGGCGACCGGGTTCCCGCCGAAGGTGGTGCCGTGCTGGCCCGGCCGGAGCAGGTCGGCCGCGGCGCCGAAGGCGGCCACGGCGCCGATGGGCAGACCGCCGCCCAGCCCCTTGGCGAGCGCGACCAGGTCCGGCTCGACGCCCTCGTGCGCCTGGTGCTCGAACCACTGGCCGCACCGGCCGATGCCGGTCTGCACCTCGTCGAGGACCAGCAGGGTGCCGGTGGCGCGGGTGATCTCACGGGCGGCCGTCAGGTACCCGGCGGGCGGGACGACGACGCCGTTCTCGCCCTGGACCGGTTCGATGACCACGAGCGCCGTCCGCTCGGTCACGGCGGCCCGCAGCGCCTCGGCGTCCCCGTACGGGACGTGCGTGACGTCACCGGGCAGGGGCAGGAACGGGTCCTGCTTCTTCGGCTGCCCGGTGAGCGCGAGGGCGCCCATGGTGCGGCCGTGGAAGCCGCCCGTGGTGGCGACCATGTGGGTCCGCCCGGTCAGCCGGCCGATCTTGAAGGCGGCTTCCAGGGCCTCGGCGCCGGAGTTGCAGAAGAACACCTTGCCGGGCCGGCCGAAGAGGTGGAGCAGCCGCTCGCCGAGCGCGATGACCGGCTCGGAGGCGTAGAGGTTGGAGACGTGCCCCAGGGTCCGGATCTGGCCGGTGACGGCCTCGACGACCGCCGGGTGGGCGTGGCCGAGGGCGTTGACCGCGATGCCGCCGACGAAGTCGGTGTACTGCTTGCCGTCGGCGTCCCAGACCTGTGCGCCCTGACCGCGGACGAGGGCCAGCTCGGGGGTGCCGTAGTTGTCGGTCAGCGCGCCCTTCCAGCGGGCGCGGTACTCCTCGTTGCCGGTGCTCACCGGGGCTCTCCTCCCTGTGCGTCGGGCACGACCATCGTGCCGATTCCCTCGTCCGTGAAGATCTCCAGCAGGATCGAGTGCTGGACCCGCCCGTCGATCACGCGGGCGGTGGTGACGCCGTTGCGGACGGCGTGCAGGCAGCCCTCCATCTTGGGAACCATGCCGCTGGACAGCTCGGGCAGCAGCTTCTCCAGCTGGCCGACGGTGAGCCGGCTGATCACCTCGTCGCTGTTCGGCCAGTCCGCGTAGAGGCCCTCGACGTCGGTGAGGACCATCAGGGTCTCGGCGCCGAGCGCGGCGGCCAGGGCCGCCGCCGCCGTGTCCGCGTTCACGTTGTACACGTGATGGTCGTCGGCGCTGCGGGCGATGGAGGAGATCACCGGGATCCGGCCGTCCGCCAGCAGCGCCTCGATCGCGCCGGTGTCGATCGCGGTGATCTCGCCGACCCGTCCGATGTCCACGAGCTCGCCCTCGATCTCGGGCGTGTGCTTGGTGGCGGTGATGGTGTGGGCGTCCTCGCCGGTCATGCCGACGGCGAGCGGCCCGTGCTCGTTGAGCAGCCCGACCAGCTCGCGCTGGACCTGGCCCGCCAGGACCATCCGTACGACGTCCATCGCCTCCGGGGTGGTGACCCGCAGGCCCGCCTTGAACTCGCTGACCAGGCCCTGCTTGTCGAGCTGGGCGTTGATCTGCGGGCCGCCGCCGTGCACCACGACGGGCTTGAGTCCGGCCTGCCGCAGGAAGACCACGTCCTGGGCGAAGGCGGCCTTGAGGTCCTCGTCGATCATGGCGTTGCCGCCGAACTTGATGACGACGATCTTGCCGTTGTGGCGGGTCAGCCAGGGCAGCGCCTCGATGAGGATCTGCGCCTTGGGCAGCGCGGTGTGCTTGCGCGCCGTTCCGGTGCCGGGCTGCCCGGCCTTCTCGTCGCTCATGAGGAGTACGCGCTGTTCTCGTGGACGTAGTCGGCGGTCAGGTCGTTGGCCCAGATGACGGCCGATTCGCTGCCGTTGGAGAGGTCGGCGGTGATGCGTACCTCGCGGTCCTTCATCGAGACCAGGTCGCGGTCCTCGCCGACCGAACCGTTCTTGCAGACCCACACGCCGTTGATGGCCACGTTCAGCCGGTCCGGGTCGAAGCCGGCCTGAGTGGTGCCGATCGCGGAGAGCACCCGGCCCCAGTTCGGGTCCTCGCCGTGGATGGCGCACTTGAGCAGGTTGTTGCGGGCGATGGACCGGCCGACCTCGACCGCGTCGTCCTCGCTGGCCGCGCCGATGACCTCGATGCGGATGTCCTTGCTGGCGCCCTCGGCGTCGCCGATCAGCTGGCGGGCCAGGTCGTCGCAGACGGTCCGTACGGCCTCGGCGAACACCTCGTACGCGGGCGCCGTGCCGGAGGCGCCGGAGGCCAGCAGCAGCACCGTGTCGTTGGTGGACATGCAGCCGTCGGAGTCGACCCGGTCGAAGGTGGTGCGGGTGGCGGCGCGCAGTGCCCGGTCGAGGGTGGCGCTGTCCAGGTCGGCGTCGGTGGTGAGGACGACGAGCATGGTGGCCAGGCCGGGGGCGAGCATGCCCGCGCCCTTGGCCATGCCGCCGACGGTCCAGCCGTCCTGCGAGACCGTGGCCGTCTTGTGCACGGTGTCGGTGGTCTTGATGGCGACGGCCGCGTCCTCGCCGCCGTCCTCGGACAGGGCCGCGGCGGCGGTCTCGATGCCCGGCAGCAGCTTGTCCATGGGGAGCAGGACGCCGATCAGGCCGGTGGAGGCGACCGCGACCTCGCCGGCGTTCACGTCGCCGCCGAGCACCTCCGCGACCTTCTCCGCGGTGGCGTGCGTGTCCTGGAAGCCCTTGGGGCCGGTGCAGGCGTTGGCGCCGCCGGAGTTCAGGACGACCGCGCTGACGGTGGCACCGCGCAGGACCTGCTCGGACCAGTGCACGGGTGCGGCCTTGACGCGGTTGGAGGTGAAGACGCCCGCGGCGGCCAGACGCGGCCCGTTGTTGACCACCAGGGCCAGGTCGGGGTTGCCGTTGGCCTTGATCCCGGCGGCGATGCCCGCAGCCGTGAACCCCTGTGCTGCCGTGACGCTCACGGTGCGACTCCGATCGTGGAAAGTCCCAGGCTCTCGGGCAGGCCGAGGGCGATGTTCATGCTCTGCACCGCGCCGCCGGCGGTGCCCTTGGTCAGGTTGTCGATGGCGCTGACGGCGATGATCCGCCCGGCGGACTCGTCGTAGGCGACCTGGACGTGGACGGCGTTGGAGCCGTGCACCGACTTGGTGGACGGCCACCGGCCCTCGGGCAGCAGCTGGACGAACGGCTCGTCCGCGAACGCCTTCTCGTAGGCGGCGCGGAGCGAGTCGGCCGTGGTGCCGGGCAGGGCCTTGGCCGAGCAGGTGGCGAGGATGCCGCGGGGCATGGGCACTAGGTTCGGGGTGAAGGAGACGGAGACCCTGGTGCCCGCGAGCGGGGACAGGTTCTGCACCATCTCCGGCGTGTGCCGGTGGGCCCCGCCCACTCCGTACGGCGTGACGCTGCCCATCACCTCGGCGCCGAGCAGGTGCGTCTTGAGCGCCTTGCCCGCGCCGGAGGTCCCGGTGGCGGCGACGATCACGGCCTCCGGCTCGGCCAGCTGCGCCTGGTAGGCCGGGAACAGCGCGAGGGAGACGGCCGTGGGGAAGCAGCCCGGGACGGCGATGCGCTTGGTCCCTTCGAGCGCGGCGCGCCCGCCGGGCAGTTCGGGCAGCCCGTACGGCCAGGTGCCGGCGTGCGGGGCCCCGTAGAACTTGTCCCAGTCGGCCGAGTCCTTGAGCCGGTGGTCGGCGCCCATGTCGACGACGAGCACCTCCTCGCCGAGCCGGGCGGCGACGGCGGCGGACTGGCCGTGCGGGAGCGCGAGGAACACGACGTCGTGCCCGGCCAGGACCTCGGGGGTGGTGGCCTCCAGGGTCCGGCCCGCGAGCGGCACGAGGTGCGGCTGCAGGTTGCCGAGGAGCTCTCCGGCGTTGGAGTGGCCGGTCAGGGCGCCGATCTCGACTTCGGGGTGCGAGAGCAGCAGGCGCAGGACTTCACCGCCCGCGTACCCGCTCGCACCGGCCACCGCTACACGTACCGCCATCGGACCCTCCTCGTCGATGGCATGACTATACGTAGCTACGCAGGTTTATGCAATGCGCTCCAGGGGGCCCGGCACTCCGTACGAAGGGTCCCACGCCGGCCGCGGTCACGGGGGCCGAACCGGCGGGTAGGCGGGGGCCCGGGCCGTGCGCCGCCCCGGCCGGTTCAGCCGGTCAGGGCGTGCCGGACCCAGACGTTCGGCTCGACGTAGACCGCGTAGCCCTCCTCCGGGGCGCAGTGCACCGGGGCGAGGGCGCCCGGGACGCGGACCGGGCCCGGGGTGTCGAACGGGAGGCCGGTCCACTCGCGCCACTGGGGCAGCGAGCCGGTGATCGTCATGGAGAGGGGGGCCACGGAGTCGATCACGCCGCCGGCGCGGACGTGGACGCGCAGCCACGGGTCGTACGGGAGGCCGTCCTCGCGGGTCCGGTACGCGTACGCGTGGATCGGCGTGTCCGGCTCGGCCGGCTTCCCGCTCGGGCGGACCGGGGCCACGACCTCGGCGAAGCCGCGGGCGCGGGCGTTCTCCCGCATCGCGGCCAGCATCCGGCCCGACAGGCCCCGGCCCTGCCGGTCCGTGGCGACGGTGATTTCGATCGCGCTCACCGTGTCCGGCGCGGTCCCGCGCCGGAGGTCGGAGAAGGCCCACATCAGGATCCTGTCCCAGCCCTGCGCGGGCAGCGCCCCGGCGCGGCCCGGCGCGTGCTGGGCGAAGGGCACGCTGAACCCCCGGGCGACCACCGCGTCGCCGTCCGTGGCGACCAGTACGTACTGCGGGAGCTCGGTCACCATCCGCGGGTACAGCAGCCAGGCCAGCGCGTCGTGCTGGGCGAACTCGGGCCACGAGTCCTTCATGTCCCAGAGCCGGTCCGCGAGTTCGGGCCGCTCCGCCAGTGTGGTGATCCGTATGCCGTTCATCCCGGCAGGCTAGGACCGGGGGCGGAAGGAGCTCAACCGCTTTACACCGGGGCCTGCAGGGAGAGGTGCCAGCGGCCCGCCCAGCCCGTGAGGGTCATCGTGGACAGCGGCCGCACGTCCACGTTCCAGTACGTCAGCGGCGGCGCCTTCAAGGCGTAGACCAGGGCCGCCCGGACCACCGAAGGCTCCGCCACGGCCACGATCGCGCCCCCGTCGTCGGCGGGCCTGGTGTCGAGCCAGCCGCCGATCCGCGAGATGAAGGCGAGCAGCGACTCGCCGCCGTGCGGGGCGGCGCACGGGTCGGTGAGCCAGAGGTCCACCGCGCCCGGCTCCCGGGCGGTCACCTCGGCGAGGGTCAGCCCCCGCCAGCGGCCCATGTCGCACGCGCGGAGCGCGGGCTGGGCCAGGGGCGCGTACCCGAGGGCCTCGCCGGTGGCCCTGCTGCGCGGGGTGGGCGAGCAGTAGCGCAGTTCGGCGGCGCCCAGCGGGACCAGCCCGGGCGCGGCGGACTCCACGGCGTGCCAGCCCGCCCCGTCGAGCGGGCGGTCGTCGTCGAAGCGCTCGGTGAGCAGCGGGGAACTACGGGCTGCGGCAACGAGCGAAACCCGAACATGCATGCGGCGATGGTGGGCCGCGCGCCGCACGGGGTCAAGCGTCCGTGCCGATGTCGTGACCGGCCGGGCCGGCCCCGGCCCCGGCGACCCCTCCGGTCACGGTGCCAGCCCCGCCCGCAGCCGCTGGACCGCCTCCACCAGCTCTCCCGGCCCGGACACCCCGGCGAAGCTCAGCCGGACGTGCGGACCGGGCGGCTCCGCGCAGAAGTACGGGCGGCCGGGCGCGACCGCGACCCCGGCGCGCAGGGCGGCCGCCGCGAAGCCGGCGTCGTCACCGCCGCCGCCCGGCCGCACCCACAACTGGTAGCCGCCGGACGGCAGATGGGGCAGTTCCAGCTCCGGCAGCTCCCGCCGCAGCGCCCCGGCGAGGACGTCCCGGCGGTGGCGGAGCTCGGCGGACACTGTCCGCAGGTGGCGGGGCCAGGCGGGTGCGCCGACCAGCTCCAGCGCGGCTTCCTGGAGCGGCCGGGGCACGAAGAAGCTGTCGACGACCTGGATGGCGCGCAGCCGGTCCACGACCGGGCCCCGGGCGGCGAGGGCGCCCACCCGCAGGCTGGGCGAGGTGGCCTTGGTCAGGGACCGGACGTGGACCACCACCCCGTCGGCGTCCTCGGCGGCCAGGGTGGCGGGCAGCGGACCGGAGTCCTCGTGGGCCAGGGCGCGGGCGTAGTCGTCCTCGACGACGAAGGCGCCGGCGGCACGGGCGATCCGCAGCACCTCGGCCCGCCGCCCGGGCGCCAGTACCGCCCCGGTCGGGTTCTGGAACAGCGGCTGGCATACGAAGACCCGCGCCCCGGTGGCTTCGAAGGCGGCGGCGAGCAGCTCGGGCCGGACCCCCTCCGCGTCCACCGGGACCGGCACGGGACGGCAGCCGGAGGCGCGGGCGATGGCCAGCAGTCCGGGGTAGGTGGGCGACTCCACGAGGATCGGCGCTCCGGGCGGGGCGAGCGCCCGCAGGGCGGTGGCCAGGGCGCTCTGTCCGCCCGCGGTGACCAGGACGTCGGCGGCCACGACCGGGCCGCCGATCTCCCGCGCGAACCAGTCCCGCAGTTCGGGCAGCCCCTCGACGGGCGGCCGCCCCCACGCCCCGGGCCGCCGCCCGGCCCGGGCCAGCGCTGCCGCCATGGCCCGCTCGGGCTGGAGGGAGGGGTGCAGGTAGCCGCCGTTGAGCTCGACGACCCCGGGTGGCGGGGTGGTCAGCGAGCCCAGGACCCCGGTGGCGTCCACCGAGCGCGGGACGATGTCCCCGGCCCCCTCGGCACTGAGGGCGACCTCCTGCCAGGAGGTGTCCCCGGGCGCGGGGGCGGAGGTGCGCGGCCGGGCGCGGAAGACCCCGGCGCCGGGCCGGGTGACGACGAGGCCTTCGGCGGCGAGCTGCGCGAGGGCCCGCGAGACGGTGACGGGGCTGACCCGGTAGTGCTCGACCAGGGCCCGGCTCGACGGGAGCTTTCCACCTACCGAGTAGCGGTTGAGTTCACCTCTAAGGGATTCTGCCAGTTCCACCACACTGCTACGCTCGTACATGACAGCACAGAATAGCGCTACTCTGCCGACCACGATAGCGGTGACGGGATCCGCCCGCGGCGCCGCGACCGGTACCGTCCTCGCCTCCCTCGGCGTGATCGCCTTCTCGCTCACCTTCCCCGCGACCGCCTGGGGACTGGAGAGCTTCGGCCCGTGGTCGCTGGTCGCCCTGCGCAGCGTGCTGGCGGCCGCCATCGCCGGCGCCTTCCTGCTGGCCCGCCGGGTCCCGCTGCCGGCCCGTGAGCACTGGGCGGGGCTGGCCGTGGTCGCCGCCGGGGTGGTCGTCGGGTTCCCGCTGCTGACCACCCTCGCGCTGACCACCTCCACCACCTCGCACGCGGCCGTGGTCGTCGGGCTGCTGCCGCTGACCACGGCCGCGCTCTCCGCGCTGCGCACCGGGGTCCGCCCCTCGCGCCGGTTCTGGGCCGCGGCGCTGGCCGGGGCCGCGGTGGTCCTCGCCTTCACCGCGGCCCAGAGCGGCGGTTCGCTCTCGGCCGGGGACGCCTACCTGTTCGGCGCCCTGCTGGTGTGCGCCGCCGGATACACCGAGGGCGGCCGGCTCGCCCGGGCGCTGCCCGGCTGGCAGGTGGTCGGCTGGGCTCTGGTGCTGTGCCTGCCGCTCAGCCTGGCCGGCTCCGCACTGGGTCTCGCGTACGAGCCGGTGCACCTCACCGGGCACGGCCTGGCCGGTCTGGCCTGGGCCGCGGCCGGCTCCACCTTCCTCGGCCTGTACGTCTGGTACCGCGGCATGGCCGAGATCGGCGCTCCGCGGGCGAGCCAGCTCCAGCTCGCCCAGCCCCTGCTGACCCTGGTGTGGTCGGTGGCCCTGCTCGGCGAGCGGCTGTCGCCCGCCGCCCCGGTGGCGGCCTGCGCGGTGCTCGTCTGCATTGCCGTCACCCAACGGGTCAAATAGCCCCGGAACGACCTAAACTGCTAGCACCGGATCGGACCGCCACCGAGGAGGTCAGTATGCGCGCGACCGAGGGCGACCAGCTGGTGCAGCACGGCAGGATCGTCGGACAGAACGACAAGGTGGGCGAGATCACCCAGGTGCTGGGTGAGAACGGAACCCCCCCGTACCGGGTCCGCTTCCAGGACGGGCACGAGGCCCTGATGGCGCCCGGGCCCGACTGCGTGGTCCGCCACCCCGCGGAGTCCGATCACTGACTCAGCGCGGTACCGCCGCCGTTCCGTAGTGGTCGGCGACCACGCGGGCCATCGCTCCGTTGGGGTCCGCGGCCACGTGTTTCGCGGAGAACCACACGTGGCCGCGGACCCGCGGGTATGCGCGGGCGAAGCGCACGTGCTCCGACAGCTCGGCAGGATCGCGCCAGGCCTCGGTGGGGCTGTCCGCCTCGCAGCGGTACAGCGCCTCTCCGACGTACAGGTCCACGTCGGTGCCCTCGACGGTCCGGGCCCACCAGGGCACGAGGGCCGCGTAGTCGGCCGTCGGGTGCCCGATGTGCCAGTAGGCCTGCGGCACGACGTAGTCGATCCAGCCCTCCTTGATCCACTTGCGGGTGTCCGCGTACAGGTCGTCGTACGTCGCGAGCCCGCGGGTCTCGGAGCCGGCCGGGTCCCGGTCGGAGTTGCGCCAGATCCCGAACGGGCTCACACCGAACCGGACCGCCGGCCTCGACGCCCGCAGCCGCTCGGACATCTCGCGCACCAGCGTGTCGGTGTTGTGCCGGCGCCACGCCGCCCGTGAGGAGAACCCCGCGCCGTGCTCCTCGTAGGCCGCGTCGTCGTCGAAGTGCTCCCCCTGCACCGGGTAGGGGTAGAAGTAGTCGTCCCAGTGGACCGCGTCCAGCGGGTACCGGGTGACCGCGTCGAGCATCGCCTCCTGGACGAACCGCCGCACCTCCGGCACCCCGGGGTTGTAGTACAGCTTCCCCCCGTACTCGACCGTCCAGCCGTCCTGCCGCGCCGGGTGCTCGGGCACCAGCCGGTCGAGGTCGGCGTGGTTGGCCACGCGGTACGGGTTGAACCAGGCGTGCAGTTCCAGCCCGCGGGCGTGCGCTTCGGCGACGGCCGTCCCCAGCGGGTCCCAGCCCGGATCCACCCCCTGCTCCCCCGTCAGCCACTGCGACCACGGCTCCAGCGGCGAGGGCCACAGCGCGTCCGCCGCCGGCCGGACCTGGAGCACGACCGCGTTCAGCCGCCGGCGCACGGCGGTGTCGAGGAGGCCGATCAGCTGCCTGCGCTGCTCCGCGGCCGACAGCCCACTCCGGGAGGGCCAGTCCACGTTCGACACGGTGGCGATCCACATGCCCCGGAACTCGGTGGTCGCGGCACGCCCGGAGGGCGGCGCGGCCGCCGCCCGGGCGGGAGCCGCCCCGCCCATGGCCGCGGCCACCACCCACGCGGCTCCCGCCAGCAGTCCCCGACGCCCGATGTACGCCATGTGACGACTCCGTTCCGTTCCGTGACAATCCGTTGTGTGCGCCCAGCATGCCCGCCCCGGCCCGCCACCGGAGCCAACGTCGGGGGTAACGTCGGGGGGCGTGGCGGGCGCCGGAACGCAGTTACCACTGCCGGCCCGGGGGACCCGCGATGGATGAGCAGCGAAAGGCACGAAGTGACGGACCTCTCTACCCTCCCGGCCGACATCACCCGCGTCGGCGTAGTGGGCTGCGGCCAGATGGGCGCGGGCATCGCCGAGGTGTGTGCCCGCAGCGGTCTTGAGGTGAGGGTCGCCGAGACCACGGGCGAGGCCCTGGAGATCGGACGCACCCGGCTGCACAACTCCCTGACCAAGGCCGCCGAACGCGGCAAGATCAGCGAGGAGGAGCGGGACGCCACCCTGGCCCGCCTCAGCTTCACCACCGACCTCGGCGAATTCGCCGACCGCGATCTGGTGATCGAGGCCGTCGTCGAGAACGAGCAGGTCAAGACGGAGATCTTCCAGGTCCTCGACCAGGTGATCACCCGCCCGGACGCGATCCTGGCCTCCAACACCTCCTCCATTCCGCTGGTCAAGCTGGCCGTCGCCACCTCGCGCCCCGACCAGGTCATCGGCATCCACTTCTTCAACCCGGCCCCGGTGCAGCAGCTCGTCGAGCTGATCCCGGCGCTGACCACGGGCGAGGAGACCGTCAAGCGCGCCGAGGCCCTGGTGCGGGACGTGCTGGACAAGCACGCGATCCGCGCCCAGGACCGGTCCGGCTTCGTGGTCAACGCGCTCCTCATCCCGTACCTGCTGTCCGCGATCCGGATGTTCGAGTCGGGCATCGCGAGCCGCGAGGACATCGACAACGGCATGGAGCTGGGCTGCGCCCACCCGATGGGCCCGCTGAAGCTGGCGGACCTGATCGGCCTGGACACCGTGGCCTCGGTGGCCGACAGCATGTACGCCGAGTACAAGGAGCCGCTGTACGCCGCTCCCCCGCTGCTCCAGCGGATGGTCGACGCGGGCCGCCTGGGCCGCAAGACGGGCTCGGGCTTCTACCCGTACGGATGACCCCTACTGCCCGAGCCTGAGGTGGTGCAGCAGGAGCAGCCCGGCCGCCATGTTGGCGGCCGGGATCTCCCCGCGCGCGATCATGTCGGGCACCAGCTTGAGCGGGACCCACTCCCGGCGCGAGGACTCGAACCCGTCCTCCGGGTGGCCGATGTAGGTGGCCCCGTCCGCCCAGTAGAGGTGGTGGCGGGCGTCGGTCAGGCCGTTGGACGGCTCCACGGTCATCAGGTGCCGGAGCGGGCCGGGCCGCCAGCCCGACTCCTCCTCCATCTCCCGCGCCGCCGCGCACTCGACGGACTCCCCGTCCTCCACCACCCCGGCGGGCAGCTCCCAGCCCCAGCTGTCGGTGATGAAGCGGTGCCGCCACAGCAGGAGCACCTCGTTGGCCTCGTTGACGGCCGTGGCGACGGCGACCGGGCGCAGCCGGATCACGAAGTGGTCCAGGTGCCGGCCGTCGGGGAGTTCCACATCGGCGAGGTTCACATCGAACCAGCGGTTCTTGTACACGGTCTGCTCACTCAGGTTCATCCACTGCACGGTTCTGCCGCCTTCCGTTCGGATCGGTGGCAACATGGCAGCAGTTACAGCCGTCACAGGGGAACGCGCAGCGCCCCGTCGATGAGCTGGGCCGTCTCCTCCGCGTCCGAACAACCGCTGGTCAGCAGCCGTTCGCGGACCGCGCGCAACCGGTCGCGCAGCCTCAGCGACTCCATCCCCTTGGCCCGCTCGGCCATTTCGGCCGCGGCCGCCACCGCCCGGTCCGCCTCTCCCTGCCGCAGCTGGATCTCGCACAGCATCGCCAGCCGGTGCACCCGGCCGCGGTCGTGCGCGGGCGTGCCGACGGCCGCGGTCGCCTGCTCGTGCGCGGCGGCGAGGTCCCCGAGCCCGATCAGCGCCTCGGCGACCTGGACGTTGACCAGCCCCGGCTGCACGTAGCCGGTCTCGTCCGGTTCGGCGCCCGGGCTGATCCGCTCGGCCGCCGCCTCCGCGTTGCGGATGCAGGCCAGCGCGGCCCGGGTGTCGCCGAGTCGGGCGTAGGCCTTGGCCTGCATCGCGTACAGGTCGGCCGCCAGCGCCGGGGTGGTGTGCGGGCCCGCGGCGCGCAGCGCGGCCTCGGCGAAGGCCACCGCCTGGCGGTACTCGCGCAGGTGCAGGGACTGGTTGACGAGCAGCGCGATGACGTACGCCCCGAGCCCGCGGTCCCCGCTCGCCTTGGCCAGGCGCAGGGCCTGGTGGAAGTAGCGCTGGGCGAGCCCGTGGGCGTCCGAGTCGTACGCGCAGATCCCCGCCACGGCCACCAGGGACCCGGTGGCCCGGTGCAGCCGCCGGCCGAGGGCGTCGGGGTAGCTGCCGCGCAGCATGGGCGCCGTCTCACTGCCAAGGAAGCGGACGATCCGGTCCCGGGTGGCCACCCCGCCCGCCCGGCGGTACATCAGCTCGTAGTGGGCGCGCGCGGCCCGCAGGATCTCGATGTGCTCGGGCCCGATCCTGTCCGGCCCCTCGCGGGAGACATCGGCGTCCTCGGGCGGGTTCTCCCACTCCCAGACCGGGATGACGGCGGGGGTCCCGGTGACGGCCTGCGCCGTGAGCAGCTGGGGCCGGGACTGGCCGTCGGCCCGCCACAGAGCGGCGGCCCGGTCCACGAAGCCGCTGAGCGGGGAGGCGTGCGGGGAGGCGGGCAGACCCGGTACGCCGAGGCCGATGTCGTCCAGCCCGAGGGGCCGCCGCAGCCGGCCGCCGAGCACCTCGCAGATCAGGTCGGGGACCTGGCCGCGGGGCCGCTGGCCCTTCAGCCACCGGGTCACGGCGGTGTGTTCGTAGCGCAGGGCGAGTCCGCGGGTGCGGCCCGCCTGGTTCACGTACGCGGCGAGTCCGGCGTGTGACATGCCCGCCTCGGCGAGGAGGGCGTCGAGCAGGACGTTGGGCTGCATGGGCCGCTCCCAGGGCTCGTCGGTCTCAGGCTAGTGGGTACGTGGTTCACACGGGGTGTGAACCACGTACGCGCATAAATGCGATACGCACTCTGCCGCCAGAGGGCCGGAGGGCGCTTCACTTAAGGGCCTCGCCAAGAGGCAGCCCGGGTCGTCGGCTCCCCCTCGTACAGTGCGACGACCCGTCACCGCGCCGCCCGTTCTGCTGTCTGCCCGACACTCCACGGCAGGCGGGCGGCGTGCCGGTTCCGCCGGAGCCCGGTTGGTCGCCGGGCCCGGCGGGGCCGGCCTGGCGGGGGCCGGTTCAGGGCCGGCCGGTTCAGGGCCGGCCGGTCAGGCCCGGTCGTCGCGGAGCACCAGCAGGGCGACGTCGTCGGCGAGGCGCCCGCCGGTGTGCCGGAGCAGGGCCGCGTGCACGCCCGCGACCAGCCGCGCGGGCGTCAGCGGTGCCGTGGCCGCTGCCAGGACGCTGCGCAGGGGGAAGAACGCGCCGGCGGCGTCGCGGGCCTCTTCGGCGCCGTCGGTGTGCAGGAACAGGGTCTCCCCGGGGCGGAGTTCACCGCACGCGTGCGGCTCGGCGTCCACCGGTACGGGGACCACGCCGAGCGGGGGCATGGTCTCGCCGCCGTCGAGCAGGTCCACCCGGGTCGGGCGCCGCGCCGGGGCCGGGGCGGAGCCGCAGCCGCGCAGCAGGTAGGGCCACGGGTGGCCGCAGTTCAGGGCCAGCAGGGTGCCGTCCGGGGCGATCTGGAGGAGCAGGACCGTCACGAACTCCTCGGCCGACGGCGACTGCGGCTCGGCCGGACAGGCCGCGGGATGCTCGGACCGTGCCCGGTCGCGCACGTGCCGGCCCAGCGCCCGCTCCATCCGCACCAGGACTCCGCCCAGCGACAGCTCGTCGTACGCCGCTTCGCGGAAGGCTCCGAGGACCGCCGCGGCCGCCCCCAGCGCCGGCAGTCCGTGCCCCCGTACGTCCCCGATGACCACCCGCACCCCGTGCACCGTCGGCACGGCCTCGTACAGGTCCCCGCCCACCGCCGCGCCCCGGCTCGCCGACAGCTGGGCGGCGGCCAGCGTCAGCCCGTCCATCCGTCTCGGCATCGGCCGCAGCAGTGCCCGCTGCGCGGCCCCCGCGATCTCCTGCGAACGCCGCAGCTCCACGACCAGCCCGCGCCGGATGTGCAGCGCGCAGCCCGTCGCCAGCAGCAGGAACGCCGCACAGGTGGCCAGGCTGGGCACGAGCCGCCCGGGGGTGGACAGCTCCCAGGACACCGCGGCGCCGCCCCACGCGAAGACGCACACCCGGCGTACCTGGGGCATCTCCCCGATCATCACGGCCTCCCCTCGGCCGCAACGATTGTGCCGACCACCCGGCGCCCCGGACACGGGCCACCGGCCTTCTCACCCGAATGAGTGAGGGGCACCTCCGGCGTTCCGGAGGTGCCCCTCACCAGGGCGTGAAGCAGGCTCCCGAGGGGCCCCCCGCATGCGGCTACGCGCCGCGCAGCACCGCCCCGGTCCGCTCGCCCGCGAGCGCCACCGCCGCGTCGCGCGCGGCCGTGGACTCCTCGGCGGTCAGCGTCCGGTCGGCCGCGCGGAAGCGCAGCGCGTACGCCAGGGACTTCTTGCCCTCGCCGACCTGCTCGCCGGTGAACACGTCGAACAGCCGGAGCGACTCGAGGAGTTCGCCGGCGCCCTTGCGCAGCGCGGCCTCCACGTCCGAGGCCGGGACCGACGCGTCCACGATCAGCGCGACGTCCTGGGTCGCCACCGGGAAGGAGGAGATCCGGGGCGCCTGGAGGGCCTCGCCGCCGGCTGCCGCGAGGCGGTCGAGGTCGAGCTCCATCGCGCTGGTGCGGGCCGGCAGGCCCAGCGCCTTGACCACCCGGGGGTGCAGCTCACCGGCGTGGCCGATGACCTGCTCGACGCCGTCGAGGGTGACGACCAGCTCGGCGCAGCGGCCCGGGTGCCAGGGGCCGTACTGGCCCTGGCGGACGACGAGCTCCGCACCGGCCTCGACGGCCAGCGCACGCGCGGCCTGGACCGCGTCCGCCCAGTCGGCCGGCCGGCCCTTGCCCCACCAGCCGGCCTGCTCGCGGGCACCGGCCAGCACGACCGCGGCGTAGCGCGGCTGCGCGGGCAGGGCCGCGTCCAGGGTGGCGATCTCCTCGTCCGTGGGACGGCGGTCGACGGGCAGCCGTACGGCCACGCCCGGCCGGGCGCCGGCCAGGAAGACCGAACCGGTCTCGAAGAGCGCGAGGTCGTGGCTGCCGCGGCTGTCGTTGCGGCGCAGTGCGCCGAGCAGGCCCGGCAGCAGCGTGGTGCGCAGCGCCGGCTCCTCGTCGGAGATCGGGTTGACGAGCTTGACGACCTGGCGCGCGGCGTCGTGCGCGGGGAGCTGGAGCTGGTCGAAGACCTGCTCGCCGATGAACGGGTAGCTCAGCGCCTCCACGTAGCCCGCGCCGGCCAGCGCCCGGCCGGCCCGGCGGTGGAGCTGCTGCCGGGGGGTGAGACCGCGGCCGGAGGGCACCTGCGGCAGGGTCGACGGGAGGTTCCCGTAACCCTCGAGCCGGATGACCTCTTCGGCAAGGTCGTTGGGCGCGGCGAGGTCGGGCCGCCACGAGGGGACGGTGACGACGAGCTCGTCCTGGCCGTAGACGTCGCAGCCGACCTCCTGGAGGCGGCGTACGACGGTCTCGCGGCCGTACTCCATGCCCGCGACCCGGTCCGGGTGGTCCGCGCGCATCGCGATGGTGCGCGGGGCGCCGGGGGCGAGGACCTCGGTGACGCCTGCCTCGGCGGTGCCGCCCGCGAGGAGCACGAGCAGGTCGACGGTCCGCTGGGTGGCCGCGGCGGCGGCCAGCGGGTCGACGCCCCGCTCGAAGCGCTTGGAGGCCTCGGAGGAGAGCTTCAGGCGGCGGGCGGTGCGCGAGATCGACACGGAGTCGAAGTGCGCGGCCTCGACGACCACGTCCGTGGTGCCGGTGACGACGCCCGTCTCCGGGTCGGTGACGGAGTCGGCGATCTCGGTGTTGGCGCCGCCCATGACACCGGCCAGGCCGATCGGCCCGCTGTTGTCGGTGATCACCAGGTCCTCGGAGTCGAGCGTGCGCTTGACCCCGTCGAGGGTGGTGAACTTCTCGCCCTGCTCGGCGCGGCGGACACCGATGGCGCCGTCGATCCGGGAGCGGTCGTAGGCGTGCAGCGGCTGGCCGAGCTCGAGCATCACGTAGTTGGTGATGTCGACGGCGAGCGAGATCGGGCGCATGCCCGCCTTCTGCAGGCGGCGGGTGAGCCAGATCGGGGAGCGCGCGTCGGGGTCGAGGCCGGTCACCGTGCGGGCGGTGAAGCGGTCGCAGCCGGCCGGGTCGTCGACCTTGACCGGGTAGCCGTAGGAGTTCGGCACCGGGACGTCGAGCAGCGCCGGGTCGCGCAGCGGCAGGCCGTACGCGGTGGCCGCCTCGCGGGCGACACCGCGCAGGGACATGCAGTAGCCGCGGTCCGGGGTGATGTCGATGTCGAGGACCTCGTCGACGAGCTCGAGGAGCTCGATCGCGTCGGTGCCGACCTCGTGCTCGGGCGGCAGCACGATGATGCCGTGCGTGCCGTCGTCGCCCATGCCCAGCTCGTCGCCGGAGCAGATCATGCCGTGCGAGGTGCGGCCGTACGTCTTGCGCGCGGCGATCGCGAAGTCGCCGGGCAGCACCGCGCCGGGCAGGACCACGACGACCTTGTCGCCCACGGAGAAGTTCCGGGCGCCGCAGACGATCTCCTGCGGCTCGCCGGTGCCGTTGGCCTGGCCGACGTCGACCGTGCAGAACCGGATCGGCTTGCGGAAGCCCTCGAGCTCCTCGATGGTCAGCACCTGGCCGACGACGAGCGGGCCCTTGAGCCCGCCGCCGAGCTGCTCGACCGTCTCGACCTCGAGGCCGGCGTCGACGAGCTTGGCGGCCACGTCACGGCCGGTCGCACCCGCGGGGAGGTCGACGTACTCCCGCAGCCAAGAAAGCGGGACCCGCATCAGATCTCCATCCCGAACGGCCGGGTGAAACGGATGTCACCCTCGACCATGTCTCGCATGTCTTCTACGTTGTGGCGGAACATCAGCATCCGCTCGATGCCGAAGCCGAAGGCGAACCCGCTGTACTTCTCGGGGTCGACGCCGCAGGCGACGAGCACCTTGGGGTTGACCATGCCGCAGCCGCCGAGCTCGATCCAGCCCTCGCTGGAGCAGGTACGGCACGGGCGGTCGGGGTTGCCCACCGACTCGCCGCGGCACACGTAGCACTGCATGTCCATCTCGGCGGACGGCTCGGTGAACGGGAAGAAGTGCGGGCGCAGGCGCGTGGTGGTGCCCTCGCCGAACAGCTCCTGGACCATGTGGTCCATGGTGCCCTTGAGGTCGGCCATGGTCAGGCCCTCGTCCACGGCGAGCAGCTCGACCTGGTGGAAGACCGGGGTGTGCGTCGCGTCGAGCTCGTCGGTGCGGTACACGCGGCCGGGGCAGACGATGTAGACGGGGGGCTTGCGCTCCAGGAGCGAGCGCGCCTGCACCGGGGAGGTGTGGGTGCGCAGCACGACGCCGGACTCGTCGCCCTCGGTGCCTTCCGGCCCCTGGACGAAGAAGGTGTCCTGCATCTGGCGCGCCGGGTGGTCGGGCGTGAAGTTGAGGGCGTCGAAGTTGAACCACTCCGCCTCGACCTCGGGACCCTCGGCGACCTCGTACCCCATGGCCGTGAAGATGTCCGCGATGCGGTCCATCAGCGTGGTCAGGGGGTGCCGGGCGCCGGCGGGGACGCGGTCGTAGGGCAGCGTGACGTCCACCGCCTCCTCGACCAGCACCCGCTCGTCCCGCTCGGCCTCCAGGGCGACCGTGCGGGCTCCGAAGGCCTTGTTCACGGCGCCGCGGGCCTGGCCCACGCGCTTGCCCGCCTCGGCCTTGGCCTGCGGGGGCAGGGCGCCGATCTCGCGGTTGGCGAGCGCCAGGGGCGAGCGGTCGCCCATGTGCGCGGTCTTCGCCTCGCGCAGCGCGTCGAGGTCGCCGGCGGACGCGAAGGCGGCGAGCGCCTCGTCCCGCATGCGCTCGATCTCTTCCGGTTTCAGTGCCTCGACCTCGACAGGGTCGTACGACTTGTTCGGTGCCGACATCTCTTCCCGTACTTCCGATGGCTGGCTGGTGGTCCCCGTACGGCACGATCGGGCCGATCGACACAGAGACACAAAGGTGCCAAAGGACGAGTCTAAAGGTCGCCGGGGGTGAAGGAGCCCGTGGGCCGCCTGGCAAGACGCTCCGCAGTGCTACTGCGTGAGGTAGGCCGGGGCGCTCACGGGCAGGATAAATCGGAATTCGGCGCCGCCGCCGGGGCCGCGGCCGACCGCGATGGTGCCGCCGTGGGCCTCGACGATGCCCTTGACGATGTACAGGCCCAGGCCGGTGCCGCCGCGCTTGCTCCCCCGCCAGAAGCGGGTGAAGACACGGCCCATCGACTCCTCGGGGATTCCGGGGCCTTCGTCGGTCACGGTGACGGCGGTTCCCTTCTCATGCGGCGATACGTCGATGGTGACCGTTCCGTCTCCGTGGCGCACCGCATTTTCGAGGAGGTTGCCGAGGATCTGGTCGATCTTGTCGGGATCGGCCCACAGATCGGGGAGGGGCCGGCTCACCCGTACGAGGAACCGCTCGGGGGCCTGGCCGTTCGCGGTGAGCGCCTGGACGTGCCGGGCGACGGCGGTGGCGATGTCCACCGGCTGGCGGCGCACCTCGAGCCGTCCGGAGTCGATGCGGGAGATGTCGAGGAGCTCGGCGATGAGCCGGGTGACGCGGTTGGCGTCGGCGTCGACGGTCTCCAGCATCAGCCGCTTCTGGTCGTCGGTGAACCGCTCCCACTTGGCGAGCAGGGTCGCGGTGAACCCCTTGACGGAGGTCAGCGGGGAGCGCAGCTCGTGCGCCACGGTGGCGATCAGCTCGGCGTGGCTGCGCTCGGTGCGGCGCCGGGCCTCGGTGCCGCGCAGGGTGACGACGAGGCGGCGCAGGGGGCCGGTGGGGTGCGTGCGGATGTAGCTGGCGGAGACGAGCACCTCGCGGCCGCCGGGGAGCAGCAGGTTCCGCTCGGGCTGCCCGCGGCGGGTGGCGAGGCCCCCGTAGGGGTCGGTCAGCGTCCACCAGCGGCGGCCTTCGAGGTCCTCGAGGGGCAGCGCGCTGTCGATGCGGGTGCCGAGCGCCTGGCCGGCGGCGAGTGCGGTGATCCGGGCGGCGGCGGCGTTGAAACAGATCACCGTCCCGGTGTCGTCGGCGACGACGAGCCCGTCGGGCAGCTCGTCGGGGTCCACGCCGAAGCCGAAGCCTTCGCCGGGGGCACCGTGGGCGGAGCCGGGGCCGGGCGGAGGAGAAGCCGGTGCCGGTCGGGCGGAGGGCGCCGGAGAGGCGGGCGGCGGCGAGGGAGCGGGCGGTGCCGGGGCGCGGTCTGCGGCCAGGGCGGGCTGCGTCGGTGCGCGGTCGGCGCCCGCGGCGGGCGGAGCCGCCTGTGGCGGTACGCCGGGCAGCCCTGCGACGGTGGCCGGGGGCTCGGGGGCGCCCCGGTACCGCGCCTCGGCCGCGTGCGCGGCCCCCGCGGCCCCCGGTGAGCTGTTCGTACCGACGGTCATGTCCCCGTACCCCACATCTCCGAGTAGCGCAGTGGGCCCCCGGGCCGCCACATTACTAGCTGGGGGTCACAGAGCGGCACCCTCCGGGCGCCCGCTGTGCTCGCGCGGAGGCGTACAGGCACACCGCGGCGGCCGTGGCCAGGTTCAGGCTCTCGGCCTTGCCGTGGATCGGGACCCGTACGACGGCGTCCGCGAGGGCCCGGGTCTCCTCGGGCAGGCCCCAGGCCTCGTTGCCGAAGACCCAGGCGGACGGGCCGCCCATGGTGCCCGCGTCCAGCTCGGCGTCGAGGTCGTCCTGGCCGGCCCCGTCGGCCGCGAGGATCCGTACGCCCGCCGCGCGCAGCCCCTCGACGGCCTGCTCGACCGGGACGCCGACCGCGACCGGGAGGTGGAAGAGGGAGCCCACGGAGGCGCGTACGGACTTGGGGTTGTACAAGTCCACGGAGGCGTCGGTCAGCACGACGGCGTCGGCTCCGGCGGCGTCCGCGCAGCGCAGCACGGTACCGGCGTTGCCGGGGTCGCGGACGTGCGCGAGGACGGCGACGAGCTTGGGGCGGGCCGCCAGGATGCCCTCGAAGGGGGAGTCGAGGAAGTGGCAGACCCCGACGAGGCCCTGCGGGGTGACGGTCTGCGAGACCTCGGCGAGCACCTCGTCGGAGGCGTAGTGCACCCGGGCGCCGGCGGCCAGCGCGGCGTCGATGATCTCGGTGTAGCGCTCGGCGGCCTCGACGGTGGCGAACAGCTCGATCAGGGTCGACGTCCCCTCGGCCCCGCGGTGCTCGACGGCCTCGCGGACCGCCTGGGGGCCTTCGGCGATGAACCGGCGCTCCTTGGTGCGGAAGTTGCGCCGCGCCAGTCGCCTGGCGGCGGCCACCCGCGGGGATCGGGGGGAGATCAGCTCGGGATGACCCAGGTCAGCCATGGTCTCTGCGGTTCTCTCTCGGGGTGCGGGGCGCGCGGGGCGCGGACGGTGCGGGGAAAGCACTCGGACCCGCAGGCGAATCGCCTGCGGGTCCGAGGGTGCCGACTGCTGTTACGCGGCCGGCCTGGCCTTACGCAGCAGCCTTGGGGGCGTTGACGTCGGCCGGGAGGGCCTTCTGGGCGACCTCGACCAGCGCGGCGAACGCGTTGGCGTCGTTGACGGCCAGCTCGGCGAGGATCTTGCGGTCCACCTCGATGTTGGCGGCCTTCAGACCCTGGATGAGGCGGTTGTACGTCATGCCGTTCTGGCGGGCAGCGGCGTTGATGCGCTGGATCCACAGCTGACGGAAGTCGCCCTTGCGCTTCTTGCGGTCGTTGAAGTTGTAGACCAGCGAGTGGGTGACCTGCTCCTTGGCCTTGCGGTACAGGCGCGAACGCTGACCGCGGTAGCCGGAGGCCGCCTCGAGGATTGCCCGGCGCTTCTTGTGGGCGTTTACTGCCCGCTTGACGCGTGCCACTTTTTAACTCCTTGTAGCGGGGCCGTGGTTGTCTTCACACGGCCCGAATTCGATGGGGTCCCGGTCTTGACGCTCATCCGCTCCCGGCGCGGGAGCGGAGAACATCACTTGCCGAGAAGCTTCTTGATCTTCGCGGCGTCGCCGGGGGCCATCTCCGCGTTGCCGGTGAGGCGACGGGTGACGCGGGACGACTTGTGCTCGAGCAGGTGGCGCTTGCCGGCGCGCTCGCGGAGCACCTTGCCGGAGCCGGTGATCTTGAAGCGCTTCTTGGTCCCGCTGTGCGTCTTGTTCTTCGGCATAGCGCCGTTATCTCCTCGTCGGTGGCGCTCCCACCGGCCCGGTTCGGGACCGGCGGCGGGAGCGTCATGTTGTGTCGGTGATCTGGGACAGGCTGCCCCGGAATCAGGCCTCGGCGTTCGCCTCGTCGGCGGCGGCCTCGGTGACGTCGGCATCCTCGGTGGTCGCCTCGGCCTCGGCGGTCCCCTCGGAAGGAGCCTCCTCGTCGGTGGCGGCTACACCCTGGCGCTCCGCCTTGCGGGCGGCCTGCGCCTCGCGGGCTTCGGCCATCGCCTCGGTCTTCTTCTTGTGCGGACCGAGGACCATGATCATGTTTCGGCCGTCCTGCTTCGGGTTCGACTCGATGAACCCGAGGTCCTCGACGTCCGAAGCCAGGCGCTGCAGCAGTCGGTAGCCGAGCTCCGGCCGGGACTGCTCGCGACCACGGAACATGATCGTGATCTTGACCTTGTCGCCCTGCTTGAGGAACCGAACGACGTGACCCTTCTTGGTGTCATAGTCGTGCGGGTCGATCTTCGGCCGGAGCTTCATTTCCTTGATGACCGTGTGCGCCTGGTTCTTGCGCGCCTCACGGGCCTTCATGGCCGACTCGTACTTGAACTTGCCGTAGTCCATGAGCTTGCAGACCGGCGGGCGTGCGGACGCCGCGACCTCGACCAGGTCGAGGTCGTACTCCTGCGCGAGCTCAAGCGCCTTGGCAAGCGGCACGATGCCGACCTGCTCGCCGCTGGGACCGACGAGTCGTACCTCGGGAACGCGAATCCGGTCGTTGATGCGGGGCTCGGTGCTGATGGATCCTCCTCGGTAGCACCACACGGCTGCCTGGCAGACAGCCGCTGACGTGTATTTCCGTCAGACCGACCGCGGCGGGAGAATGAAAAAAGCCCCGCCGGGCACAGGCAGGGGCTCCAAAAACGACCGGAGCACCGCCGCGTGCGAACCGCGGGGCGCAGACTCGGGCAGCTTTCCATCGTCCGTACGGAACGATGGATGCCGCCTGACCGGTGACCCGCCGCCCCGGAGGGTGGTCGGGTGGGAGATCGGAGCCTCCACTTGTGGGCCGGGGACGTAGGTCTCCGGCCGGTCGTAGCCCAATATAGCATTCCGCGCCAGAGCCGCTCACCTGGTGCTCCGGTCGGGGGTCCGCGGCGCCCGGCTTATCGTGTGGAGCATGACTGACGCGAGCCTCCCCGCCGACACCTCCGCCGACACCGCACCCGGATCGCCCGACTACGACGCCATGACCCGCGACATCGCGGACGTCCCCGCCGTCGAGGTCATCACCACGGTGGCCGTGCACCTGCTGAGCGCCGCGGCCGTCAACCTGGGCCTGGACAAGCCCGACTCCGAGCACAAGGACCTCGACGAGGCCCGCAAGCTGATCACGGCCCTGGCCGGCCTGGTCACCGCGAGCGCCACCGAGATCAGCTCCTTCCACGCCGCCCCGCTGCGGGACGGCCTGAAGTCGCTCCAGCTCGCCTTCCGCGAGGCCTCGCTCGTCCCGGACGAGCCGGGCCAGGGGCCGGGCGAGAAGTTCACGGGCCCCGTCTTCGGCTGAGCCCACCCGCCGTACGCCGAGGGGCGGGGGTTCCGGGACGCGTTCCCGGGACCCCCGCCGCTTTCGTCGTACGACGCACGGCGTACGTCGTGCCGCGGCGGCTCAGCGGGTGAACAGCGCCTCGCCGGGCGGGGCCGGGGCGTCCGGCGGCAGCAGGGCCAGGTCCAGTCCGCGCACCAGCCGGGCCCGCAGGGTCACGTCCGCCGCCAGGGCCTCGGCGACCCGGCGGGCCACCGGCTGGGCCTGGCCGGCCTCGGCCGGGACGATCGCGAGCGTGCCGTCGGAGTCCGCCCCGCCGGGGCCGAGGTAGGCGCGCAGGACGGCTCCCTCCGCCGCCACGGCGGCCCGTACCGCCTCCCGTACGGCCGGATCGGCCAGCGGTCCCGCCTGCGTACGGCCCTCGGCCAGCGCGAGGAGGGCGGAGCCGGTGAGCTGGTAGGTGACCGGGCCGGCCAGGTCCAGGACCACCGTGTCGGCCTTCTCGTGCGCGGCGGCGGCCAGCGCCTGGTGCAGCGGTACCGCCACGGGCCGGGCCGCCGGGTCCCACAGGGCGAGCGAGGCGATGGAGGTGAAGGCGGGCAGCGCCCGCCGGTCGCCCGCGCGCAGCGTCGGGACGGCCATGTCGCTGGTCTTCTCGCGCCTCAGCCCGGTCTCCGGGTCGGTCTCCACCTCGCCGAGGACGGCGACGACGGGGACCAGCAGGCGGGCGTCCTTCAGGGCCGCCAGCACCTCCGGCTCGTGCGACCGGTCCTCGGACCACGCGGCCAGGGCCGCGCTCAGCCGGGGGTCGGCCGAGCCGTCGTCGTCGGAGAAGCCCGGGTCGGGAATGTTCTTGTTCGCCATGTTCGCCACAGTTACCCGACCCTACTGTGCCGGGCGCGACGGCGGGGTCAGGGGTGCCGGCCGCGCCTGGACCGGGTCCCGCGCCGCGGCCGGCGGGCCAGTACGGCGGCCAGTACGAGGAGCACGGCACCGGCGGCCGCGGCCTCCGGGGCGCCGAGGCGGGCTTCGCGCTCGGGCGGGCGGACCGGTTCGGGCCCGGGGCCGAAGTACGGCTTCTCGGGTGCGGCGGGCGCGGGGACCGGCGGCTCCGGCAGCATGGCCTCGGCGACCTGGAGGGCGGCGACGGGGTCGGCCATGCCGTGGCCGCGGGCGTCGTCGCGGCCGCCGGCCGGGCTGTCGGAGGCGGTGTCCTCCAGCAGCTTCTTGATCTGGGCCGGGGAGAGGTCCGGGTGGGCGGCCTTGACGAGGGCGACGGCGCCGGAGACGAAGGCCGCCGCGGCGCTGGTGCCCCAGCCCTCGTAGTACGAGCGGTCGGGGTCGGCGATGACCACGTCGACACCGGGGGCGCTGACGGTGGCGTACCAGTTGCGGGTGGAGAACTTGGCCTTCCGGCCGCGCCGGTCGACGGCGGCGACGGCGATGACCCCGGGGTAGGCGGCCGGGTAGGAGACGCGGTCGCCGCTCTCGCCGCCGTTGCCCGCGGAGGCGACGACGACCACGCCCTTGGAGAGGGCGTACTGGACGGCCTCGTCCTCCCCCGCCTCGTGGTGGGCGGAGTCGCTGTCGTCGCCGAGGGACAGGTTGATGACGTCGGCACCGTGGTCGGCGGCCCAGCGGATGCCTTCGGCCAGCGCGCCGCCCTTGCTGTCGCGGGCCTGGGCGCGGCCCGGGTCGCCCTCTTCCAGGATCACCCGGACCGGCAGGATCTTGGCCTGCGGGGCGATGCCGAGGACGCCCTGGTCGCGGCCGGAGCCGTGGCCGTGCCCGGCGATGATGCTGGCCATGGCGGTGCCGTGGCGGGCCCAGGAGCGGTCGCCGCGGCCAGCGCCCATGCCGATGAGGTCGGTGCCCTCGAGGACCTGTCCGGACAGGTCGGGGTGGGAGCCGTCCACTCCGGTGTCCAGTACGGCGACGGTGACCCCGTCGCCGCGGGTGGTGCCCCAGGCCTCTTCGGCGCGCAGGGCCAGGAGCCCCCACTGGCGGTCGCGGATGGCGTCGGCGGCGGCCGGGGAGGCGGTGGCGGCCGTCAGGACGGCGGCGGCGGCCAGGGCGGCGGCGCCCCGGACGAGCGCCCGGCGGGAGGTCATCGGGAGGCCTCCGGGGAGGGCGGGGCGGGCGGGTCGGCGAGCAGGGCCACGCCGTTGCCGATGCGGTCGGCGACGGCCTTGGCCTCATGCCCGAGCCCGGCCTGGGCCACGGCTCCGGTGGCGTCCTTCTTCATGACGTCCTCCGCGGGGCGGGGCGCGTCCTGGAGGCGGCCGTCGGCGAAGGAGGAGACGGCGTAGACGACCACGGGGGCCTTGTCGATGACGGACGCGGTCCAGGCGGCGCGCTGGCCGTCGGTGAACCCGTACGCGGGCGGGGCGGTGAACCGGCCGGTGAGGGCGGCCATCGCGGGGGCGTCGGCGGGGGTGAAGACCATGCCGGCGGTGATCAGGGAGCTGCGGGTGGCGTCGGTGTAGGTGGCGCGCAGCACGCGCGTGCAGCCGGTGGGGGCGAGCAGGCCCTGCCAGTCCGGGGCGAGGGCGGCCGCGCAGTCGGCGTCCGGGGCGACCGCGATCCGGGTCCAGATGCGGTTCGATCCGCCGGGGCCGGCCGCGGGGCCGGCGAGGACCGGCGGGAAGAGGGTGTCCACGGGGGCGGACCGCCACAGCGACCCGGCCTCGCGGTAGACGGCGGCGGCGGACAACGGACGGTGCGCCGCACGGTGTTCGAGCCAGGCGTCGGCTGCGGCACCGCCGGCGAGCCCGAGGCCGAGGAGGGCGCACAGCGCGGCGGCGAGGACCCGTCCGGGGCGGCGGCGCGGCGGTGCGGGGAGGAGGGGCGGTCTCTGGCCGGGTTCCGGGGGCGGGTCGGGCTCGCCCAGGACCGCGGTCCGCGGTGTCGTGGTGGTCATCGTGCGGCTCCGCCCCCCGTTCCGTACGGCTGCCTGCCCGTACTCTACGGTCCTCGCGGCCCGGCGGAGCCCCGAGGGGGCGGCGGCCGGGCGGTCCCGGACCCCTACCCATCGGTAGACGCGTCTGGCAAGCTCCCGCCATGAACTCCCCCGCCGCCGATCGCGCCCGCTACGACCGGGCGACCGCGCACCTGGACGCTCCGCTGGCCATCGTGGACCTCGAGGCGTTCGACGCCAACGCCGACGACCTCGTGCGCCGGGCCGGCGGCAAGCCCGTCCGCGTGGCCAGCAAGTCCGTCCGCTGCCGCGCGCTGCTCGAACGGGTCCTGGCGCGTCCCGGGTTCGCCGGGATCATGTCGTACACCCTCGCCGAGTCGCTGTGGCTGGCCCGGTCCGGGTTCGAGGACGTACTGCTCGCCTATCCGTCCGCCGACCGCGGC
Organism: Streptomyces sp. IBSNAI002; assembly: GCF_052244475.1. Lineage (NCBI taxonomy): Bacteria > Bacillati > Actinomycetota > Actinomycetes > Kitasatosporales > Streptomycetaceae > Streptomyces > Streptomyces sp. IBSNAI002. Next base: position 1,927,652 of record NZ_JBQPXG010000002.1, read on the forward strand.
GGGTTCGCCGAGCTGGCGGGCGATCCGAAGCCGGCCGCCGCGGTCACCGTCATGGTGGACGACGTGGCGCAGCTGGACCTCATCGACCGGTCGCGGGACGGCGGTGCGCAGGAGATCCGGGTCTGTCTGGAGCTGGACACCTCGCTGCGGCTGCTGGGCGGGCGGGTGCGGGTCGGGGCGCGCCGGTCGCCGTTGCGGGAGCCCGCACAGCTGGCGGAGCTGGCCCGTGCGGTCGCCGCCCGGCCCGGGTTCCGGGTCGTCGGGCTGATGGCCTACGAGGGTCACGTCGCCGGGGTCGGGGACGCGCTGGCCGGGCGGCCGGTGCGGTCGCGGGCGATCCGGCTGATGCAGGGCGCGGCCCGCAAGGAGCTGGCGGCGCGGCGGGCCGAGGTGGTGCGGGCCGTGCGGGAGGTGGTGCCGGACCTGGAGTTCGTCAACGGCGGCGGGACGGGCAGTGTCGCGCAGACGGCCGCCGAGGAGGCGGTGACCGAGATCGCCGCCGGGTCGGGGCTGTTCCTGCCGCGGCTGTTCGACAACTACACCTCGTTCAGCGGGCGGCCCGCGGCGCTGTTCGCGCAGCCTGTGGTGCGCAGGCCCGGGGTGGGCGTGGTGACCGTGCTCGGCGGCGGTTACCCCGCCTCGGGCGCGCCCGGCGCGGACCGGCTGCCGGTCCCGTACCTGCCGCAGGGGCTGCGCTACGACGCGCAGGAGGGCGCCGGCGAGGTGCAGACACCGCTGCTCGGCAGCCCGGCCGACGATCTGCTGATCGGCGACCGGGTCTGGTTCCGCCACGCGAAGGCGGGCGAGCTGTGCGAGCGCTTCGACACCCTGCACCTGGTGGAGGGCGACCGGGTGACGGCGGCCGCCCCGACCTACCGGGGCGAGGGCCGCACCTTCCTCTAGAAGACCGAGTCCGCCTGGTCCGGGACGACGCTCGCGTCGTCCCGCAGGACCGGGCCGGCGGCGCCGTCGCGGTCGACGTAGCCGGTCGTGGCGCACGGGTACGGGGTGGCCTTCTGCTTCTTCGGCTCGATGAACATGGGGTTGACGATCCAGCGGCCGTCGGCGTTGTCGTACGCCCGGCACATCAGCTCGTTCTTGTTGCGGTTGACGACGAGCCGCAGGGCGGTGGCGTCGCGCAGGAACGAGATGTCCGTGTCGGAGTCGCCCGCGGCGAACACCTGCCGGCGGGCGGCGGGCTGGACCCGCTCGGCGGCGGCGCCGCGCACGCCGAAGATCTCCTTGTTGATCCAGCAGCGCTTGCCGTCGATGTACGTGATCATCGTGTCGGCGCCGTCCCGGACCGATCCGCAGCCCTGGAGGCGGGCGGTGAACTTCCCGTCCCGCCCGATGGTGTTGCGTACGCCGATCACGTGGTCCGCGTCGATGCCGACGCCCTCGGCCCACACCTCCACGACCGGCTGGGGCGAGGCCGAGCTGATCCAGACGTCGAAACCGGCCTTCTGGAGGCCGCGCACCAGGTCCTTCTGCTGGTCGTAGTAGCGGACCCAGCCGGTGGCGGTGCCGCTGCCGACCTTCTGCACGGCGCCGACGGGCGCGGCGAGGTTGTCGGTGCGGGCGGCGGCGGCGAAGCCGCGGACCTCGCGGGCGGTCCAGCCCTGCATCAGCTGCGGCAGCCAGGCGTACGAGGGCTCGGTCGTGCGGCGGTCCCAGCCGGCGAACGCGGCGGCCCCGGTCCGGGTGGCGGCGGCGCCGTACACGCTGTTGATCTCGTCGGCGCAGGGCGCGCCGCCGGGGGTGCCCGTGGGCAGCGGTGTGCCGGGGCGGGCGAGCGGTCCGCAGGCGGCGGCCAGCGCCGTGGCGGCGGCGGGGGTGAGGAAGCGGCTGGTGGTGGTCCAGTCCCCGCGGGCGGGCTGGCGGATCCTGCCGTTGCGCAGCAGCCAGAACATGGTCGCGTCACCGACGTCGTTCTTGACGACGGTGTTGTCCCAGTCGAAGACGGCGACGGGCTTGGTGTGGCCGCCGGTGCGGTGGGGGGAGCAGCGGCCGTACCGGTCGACGAGCCGCTGGAGGCGGGCCTGGTTGTCCCCGTACCAGCCGGCGCCGATCGTCACCCGGGGGCAGGCGGCCTGTCCGGCGTGGGCGGGTGGTGCCAGGAGGAGTCCGGAGCCGGTGGCGGCCACGAGGGCGAGGGGGGCCGCCCATCTTCTGTGCATGCTGCTCCTCGGTGTCTTCGGGTGCTTCGGGTGCTTCGCGTACTTCGGGACACGGGCATCGGGAAACGGGACAGCCGGGCACCTCGCGGTGCCCGGCTGTGCTGGGCGGGCTGCGGCCGGGTGGGCGGGTGGCCGGGCGGGCTACAGCGGGGTGACGTACGCGCCGGAGATGCCGCCGTCGACCAGGAAGTCGGTCGCGTTGATGAAGGAGGAGTCGTCGCTGGCGAGGAAGGCGACGGCGGCGGCGATCTCGGTGGGCTCGGCGAACCGGCCCAGCGGGATGTGCACGAGCCGGCGGGCGGCGCGCTCCGGGTCCTTGGCGAACAGTTCCTGGAGGAGCGGGGTGTTGACCGGCCCCGGGCAGAGCGCGTTGACGCGGATTCCCTCGCGGGCGAACTGCACGCCGAGCTCGCGGGACATGGCCAGCACGCCGCCCTTGGAGGCGGTGTAGGAGATCTGCGAGGTGGCGGCGCCCATGATGGCGACGAAGGAGGCGGTGTTGATGATGGAGCCGCGGCCCTGGCGCTGCATGTAGGGGAGGGCGGCCTTGCAGCACAGGTAGACGGAGGTGAGGTTGACGTCCTGGACGCGCTTCCAGGCCTCCAGGCCGGTGGTGAGGATCGAGTCGTCGTCCGGCGGCGAGATGCCCGCGTTGTTGAAGGCGATGTCGACGGAGCCGTAGGTGTCGAACGCCGCCTTGAAGAGGGCCTCGACCTCCTCGGGGCTGGTCACGTCGACCTTCACGAAGGTGCCGCCGACCTCCTCCGCCGCGGCCTTGCCGGCCGTCTCGTCGATGTCGCCGCAGACGACGTTGGCGCCCTCGGAGGCCAGCCGGCGGGCGGTGGCGAGGCCGATGCCGCTGCCGGCTCCGGTGATGACGGCGGTACGGCCGACCAGGCGGCGGCAGACGATCTCTTCAGTGCTCTGGCTGGTCATGGTTCAGGCCTCCGTGCTGATGAAGACGTTCTTGGTCTCGGTGAAAGCGGTGAGGGCGTCGGGTCCGAGCTCCCGGCCGAGGCCGGACTGCTTGTAGCCGCCGAAGGGGGTCCAGTAGCGGACGCTGCTGTGGGAGTTGACGGACAGGTTGCCGGCGGCGACGGCCCGCGAGACGCGCAGCGCGCGGCCGATGTCGCGGGTCCAGAGGGAGCCGGAGAGGCCGTACTCGGTCGCGTTGGCGAGGCGTACGGCGTCCTCCTCGTCCTCGAAGGGCAGGACGACGGCGACCGGTCCGAAGACCTCCTCGGCGGCGACGGGCGCGGTGGGGGCGACGTCGGTGACCAGGGTCGGCGGGTACCAGAAGCCGGGGCCCTCGGGGGCCTTGCCGCGGATCGCGGTCAGGTCGGCGGTGACGTAGGACCGGACGCGCTCCAGCTGGGTGCGCGAGATGAGCGGGCCCATCTGGGTCTTCTCGTCGAGGGGGTCTCCGACGGCCACGGATTCGATGCCGGGGGCGACGAGTTCCAGGAAGCGGTCGTAGACGGAGCGCTGGACGAGGATCCGGGTGCGGGCGCAGCAGTCCTGGCCGGTGTTGTCGAGGAAGGCCATGGGCGCGGCGGCCGCGGCGGCTTCCAGGTCTGCGTCGGCGAAGACGATGTTGGGGCTCTTGCCGCCGAGTTCGAGGGTGACGCGCTTCACCCGGTCGGCGCACTTGGCCATGATCTGCTTGCCTACGCGGGTGGATCCGGTGAAGACGATCTTGGCTACGCCGGGGTGCTCGACGAGTGCGTCGCCCGCGACCGCCCCGTGGCCGGGGAGCACCTGGAAGAGGTGCTCGGGGATCCCGGCTTCGAGGGCGAGTTCGGCGAGGCGCAGCGCGGTGAGCGGGGTGGTCTCCGCGGGCTTGAGGATGACGGCGTTGCCCGCGGCGAGGGCCGGGGCCAGGCCCCAGGCCGCGATGGGCATCGGGAAGTTCCAGGGGGCGATCACGCCGATGACGCCGAGGGGTTCGAGGAACGTGACGTCGATGCCGCCGGCGACGGGGATCTGGCGGCCGGAGAGCCGTTCCACTCCCCCGGCGGCGAAGTCGAGCAGGTCGCGTACGTTGCCGGCCTCCCAGCGGGCGTTGCCGATGGTGTGCCCGGCTTCGCGGACCTCCAGCGCGGCCAGTTCCTCGATGTGGCCGTCGACGACGGCGGCGAAGCGGCGCAGCACCCGGGCCCGTTCGGCGGGGGCCGCCGCCGCCCAGCCGCGCTGGGCCGCGGCGGCTCTGGCGACGGCGGCGTCGACGTCGTCCCGTGTGGCGGCCGGGACGATGGCGACGATTTCCTCGGTGGCCGGATTCAGCACCTCTAGGGGGAGGGGGGCCAGCACATCGGACACGTGGTGCCTCACAGACGTTCGGTCGGTTCGGTGGGTTACAGGCGTTCGAAGGAGCGGCGCAGCTCCCAGTCGGTGACCGCGGAGTCGTACGCGTCGAGTTCCACGCGGGCCATGTTCCGGTAGTGGGCGACGACCTCGGGGCCGAAGGCGGCCTTGGCGATCTCGCTGTTCTCCCACAGTTCGGCGGCCTCGCGCAGGGTCGCCGGGACGTGCGCGTAGTCGGCGGTGTAGGCGTTGCCCGTGCACACCTCGGGCAGTTCCAGGCGGTTCTCGATGCCGTGGATGCCGGCCGCGACCAGGCCCGCGACGGCGAGGTAGGGGTTGACGTCGCCGCCGGGCAGGCGGTTCTCGAAGCGCATGGAGCGGCCGTGGCCGACGACGCGCAGGGCGCAGGTCCGGTTGTCCACGCCCCAGGCGACGGCGGTCGGCGCGAAGGATCCCGGCCGGAAACGCTTGTACGAGTTGATGTTCGGGGCGTAGAGAAGGGAGAAGTCGCGCAGCGCGGCGAGCTGTCCGGCCAGGAAGTGCCGCATGACCGGTGACATGCCGAGTCCCTGGTCATCGCCGTCCCCGTCCCGGGCGGCCATCGCGTTGCGTCCGTCGGCGTCGGCCAGGGAGAGGTGGATGTGGCAGGAGTTGCCCTCGCGCTCGTCGTACTTGGCCATGAAGGTGAGCGAGACGCCCTCCTGGGCGGCGATCTCCTTCGCTCCGGTCTTGTAGACGGCGTGCTGGTCGCAGGTGGTCAGCGCCTCGTCGTAGCGGAAGGCGATCTCGTGCTGGCCGAGGTTGCACTCCCCCTTCGCCGACTCGACGATCAGGCCCGCGGCCTGCATCTCGTTGCGGATGCGGCGCAGCAGGGGTTCGATGCGGCCGGTGCCGAGGACGGAGTAGTCGATGTTGTACTGGTTGGCGGGGGTCAGGCCGCGGTAGTTGGCGTTCCAGGCCTGTTCGTAGGTGTCCTGGAAGACCATGAACTCCAGCTCGGTGCCGACCATCGCGGTGTACCCGTGCTCGGCCAGGCGCTCGAGCTGGCGGCGCAGGATCTGGCGGGGGCCCGCGACGACGGGCGTGCCGTCGTGCCAGGCGAGGTCGGCGAGGAGGAAGACACTGCCGGGGTTCCAGGGGATGCGGCGCAGGGTGGCGGGGTCGGGGTGCATGGCGAAGTCGCCGTAGCCCCGGTCCCAGGAGGACATCTCGAATCCGTCGACGGTGTTCATGTCCGTGTCGACGGCGAGGAGGTAGTTGCAGCCCTCGGTGCCGTGCGCGAGGACCTCGTCGAGGAAGAACTGTGCGGCGAACCGCTTGCCCTGGAGGCGCCCCTGCATGTCGGGGAAGGCCAGGACGACTGTGTCGATCTCACCGCCGGCGACCAGGGAGCGGAGCTCCTCGATCGTCAGCGGCGGCTTGCGGTCTACCACGGGAATCTCTCCTTCGGTGAGCCGAGGAGGCCTAAGGTATTGAATAGAACCATTGCTTGGGAAGGGGAGGAGCCAAGATGACCGACACGGCGAGCGAGGGTGGCGCGATCGCGCGGCTGAATCCCGTGCTGCGGCAGGTGCGCGCGGGCAACGGTTTCGAGGAGGCGCTCGAGCAGATCCTCCAGGTGGTCCGGCTGGGCCTGGTGCCGGGCGGCGAACGGCTGCCGCCCGAGCGTGAGTTGGCCGAACGGATGGGGATCAGCCGGGTCACCCTGCGCGAGGTGCTGAAGGTCCTGCAGGACCAGGGGCTGGTGGAGGCGCGGCGCGGCCGGTACGGCGGAACGTTCGTGCTGCCCCGGCCGGACACCCCGGCGGGCGGCGCCGAGGAGGAGCTGCGCCGGCGTGTCGCGGGGGTGGACATCGAGGACGTGCTGCGCTTCCGCGAGGTCCTGGAGGTGGGGGCGGCCGGCCTGTGCGCCTCGCAGGGGCTGGCCGAGGAGGGCGCCGAACGGCTGCTCGGCGCGCTGGCAGCCACCCACGACGCCCCGCTGGCCGACTACCGCCGCCAGGACACCCTCTTCCACCTGACCTTGTGCGAACTGGCCGGATCCGCCACCCTGACGGCCCAGTACGCCGCCGTCCGGGCCACGGTCAACGACCTGCTGGACTGCATCCCGCTGCTGGTGCGCAACCTGGAGCACTCGCAGCAGCAGCACACCGCACTGGTGGAGTCCGTACTGGAGCGGGACGCGGCCGGGGCCCGCGAGACGATGCGCGAGCACTGCTGCGGCACGGCGGCGCTGCTGCGGGGGTTCCTCGCGTGACCCGGCCGGCCCGGCGGCCCCGTCGCGAGGGTTTCGTAACTTCTGTTTAACGCAGAGGTCTTGCGCTCTCCACCGCTCTGCGGCAAAGGTACGCCCCACAACCATTGCCCTGAGGCAGGAGCGCACGATGGCCGACGACATCGAGGCACGGCTGAGCGCCGTACCCGCACCCACCAAGTCCACCGAGGGCGGCGACGCAGGCGCGGACGACTACCTGGAACGCCGCACGCTGCGCCGCGGCAGCGCCGGCTGGCTGCTGCTGACCGGCCTCGGCGTCGCCTACGTGGTCTCCGGCGACTTCTCCGGCTGGAACGTCGGCCTCGACAAGGGCGGCTTCGGCGGTCTCGCCATCGCCACCGTCCTGATGGGCGCCATGTACGCCTGCCTGGTCTTCTCCCTGGCGGAGCTCTCCACCATCCTGCCCACGGCGGGCGGCGGCTACGGCTTCGCCCGCCGCGCCCTCGGCCCCTGGGGCGGCTTCCTCACCGGCACCGCCATCCTGATCGAGTACATCCTGGCCCCGGCCGCGATCGTCATCTTCATCGGCGACTACGTCGAGTCCCTCGGCCTCTTCGGCCTCACCTCCGGCTGGCCGGTCTACCTCGGCTGCTTCGTGATCTTCATCGGCGTCCACCTCTGGGGCGTCGGCGAAGCCCTGCGCTTCAGCCTCGTCGTCACCGCGATCGCCGTCGCCGCGCTGCTGATCTTCGCCGTGGGCGCCTTCACCGAGTTCAGCGCCGACCGCCTGAACGACATCCCGGTCGACGCGAGCGCCTTCGGCTCGAACTCCTGGCTGCCGCTGGGCGTCCTGGGCATCTGGGCCGCGTTCCCGTTCGGCATGTGGTTCTTCCTGGGCGTGGAGGGCGTACCGCTGGCGGCCGAGGAGGCCAAGGACCCGGTCCGCTCCATGCCCAAGGCCCTGGCCATCTCCATGGGCGTCCTCGCCCTGCTGGCCCTGATCACCTTCTTCGCGGCGACCGGCGCGCAGGGCGCGGACGCGGTCAAGTCCGCCGGCAACCCGCTCGTCGTCGCGCTGGAAGGCGACGGCGGCCCGACCGCCCTGAGCCGCTTCGTGAACTACGCGGGCCTCGCCGGCCTGGTGGCCTCCTTCTTCTCCCTCATCTACGCGGGCTCGCGCCAGCTCTTCGCCCTCTCCCGGGCCGGCTACCTGCCCCGCTTCCTGTCGCTGACCTCCAGCCGCAAGGCCCCGTACCTGGGCCTGGTCATCCCCGGCGCGATCGGCTTCGCGCTCGCCGCGGCCACCGGCAACGGCGCCCGCATGCTCAACATCGCGGTGTTCGGCGCGACCATCTCCTACGCCCTGATGGCCCTCTCGCACATCGTGCTCCGCCGCCGGGAGCCGCACCTGGAGCGGCCGTACCGCACCCCCGGCGGCGTCCTGACCTCGTCGGTGGCCTTCGCGCTCGCCCTGTCGGCCCTGGTCGCCACCTTCCTGGTGGACAAGGACGCGGCATTCATCGCACTGGCCGTGTACGGCGTCGCCCTGGCCTATTTCGCGCTCTACAGTCGGCACCACCTCGTAGCCTCGGCTCCCGAGGAGGAGTTCGCGGCGCTGGCGAAGGCCGAGGCGGAACTGACCCGCGACTGACTCCTGCCGTACATCCCTCTTCCCGCTTCCCGCCCCACGGAGGTAAAGCCCGTGCCACGGCCGCTCATCGGCATCACCACCTATGTGGAGGAATCCACCCGCTACAACGTGTGGGACCTGCCCACGTCCCTCGTCCCCTCCGGGTACTACGAGTTGGTCCAGGCGGCGGGCGGCGCGGCCGTACTGCTGCCGCCGGACGAACCGGAGCGGGCGGCGGAGGTGCTGAGCCGGGTGGACGGCCTGGTCGTCGCGGGCGGCCCGGACGTGGACCCGATCCGCTACGGCGCCCCGCGCGACCCCCGCACGGGCCCCGCCGCGACCGTGCGCGACGAGTGGGAGCTCGCGCTGATCGACGCGGCCCTGGAGGCGGGCACCCCGGTGCTGGGGATCTGCCGGGGCATGCAGGCGCTGAACGTGGTCCTCGGCGGCACGCTGATCCAGCACATCGACGGCCACGTCCACACCCCGGGCGTCACCTCCTGGCACCCGGTCAGCCCCGTGCCGGGCACCCGGTACGCGGAGCTGGTCCCCGAGAAGGCGGAGGTCCCGACGTACCACCACCAGGCGGTGGACCGGCTGGGCCGGGACCTGGTGGTCTCGGCGTACGCGGACGACGGCACGGTGGAGGCGATCGAGGACCCCGACCGCTCCCGCTGGGTGGTAGGCGTCCAGTGGCACCCGGAGCGGGACAAGGACACCCGGGTGATGGCCTCGTTCATCGCGGCGGCCGGAGCGCTCCGTCTGGAGCACGTCCCGGTCCCCGTGTCCGCTCCCTGACGCACCACCGGCCGCGGCGCCCCGAGCCCTTCCGGGCTCCGGGTCCCGCGGCCGGTCCGTGCCGTGCCGATGCCGCCCGTACAGAGGGGGAAGCAGCGTCCCCCAGACCAGCCGTCTCCGCCCTGCGGCGCACCGTCCGGTGCCCGGGCGTGGTCCGCGCCCGCGCCGCCGGGGGCCGGGAGCCCGGGCGGGCCTCTCTGCCGCTGCCGCCGCCGGCGGGCCTGCCTCGCGCCCCGGCGCCCCGTACTCCTGGAGGGATCAGCCCTCGCCCGATCGGCCCAGGCCGCCTACGCCCGCCGCCGGGTCAGCGACAGCAGGTCCCGCGCCGGGCCCGCCGGGCGGGAGCCCGTCGGCCAGACGGCGCGCAGGGCGCGGGCCAGGGCGGCGCCCGGGACGGGCACCTCCACCAGCCGGCGGGCCGCCAGCTCGTCCACCAGGGCCAGCTCCGACAGGACGCACGGCCCGGCCCCGCTCAGCGCCGCCGCCTTGACGGCGGTGGTCGAGGCCAGCTCCAGCAGCGGCTGCGCCAGTCCCCCGGACGCGGCCAGCGCGGCGTCCAGGACCTGCCGCGTGCCCGAGCCGCGTTCGCGCAGGATCAGCGGGCTCCCGGCGAGTTCCGCCGCCTCCACCCCCTTCGAGCGCCGGGCCCAGGGGTGCGAGGGGGCCACCGCCACCACCAGCCGGTCCTGCGCGATGACGGCGGAGTCCAGCCCGTCGGGAACGCCCATCCCCTCCACGAACCCGAGGTCGGCCTCGTGCGCCAGGACCCGCTGGGCCACGTCCGCCGAATTCCCGGCGTGCAGGGACACCGCCGTGTCGGGGCGCTCCCCGCGCAGGGCGATCAGCCAGCCGGGCAGCAGGTACTCGGCGATGGTCATGCTGGCCGCCACCCGGAGCCGCGAATCCCGCTTCCCGCGCAGCGCCTGCGCCCCCGCGTCGAAGGCCTCGGCGGCCTCCACCACCCGCCGCGCCCAGTCCGTGACGAGCGCCCCCTCCGCCGTGAGCGTGGAGCCGCGCGGGGAGCGGTCCACCAGGGCCACGCCGAGCCGGGTCTCCATCGCCCGGATCCGGCTGCTGGCCGCGGGCTGCGTGATCCCCAGCCGCCGGGCCGCACCGCTCAGGCTCCCCACGCGCGCCACCGCGAGCAGCAGCTCCAGCGCCCCCAGGTCCGGCACGCGGTGTGCGAGCGGAACCGTCTCCTCGTTACCCATAACATCAGTTTATGGCCTTATAGACGTGCGGCCTCTGCCGTCCGGCCCTGGACGACGGGACGCTGGACCCATGGCCACCACCACCGTGCGACCCCGCACCGTCATCAACCTCGCGCCCCGGACCCACAAGGCCCCCGCGCTGCGCCACCTCGGCCCCAACTGGTACGCCTCGGTCATGGGCACGGCCATCATCGCCAACGCCGGCGCCACCCTCCCGTACCAGCTCCCCGGCCAGCGCGTGGCCTGCCAGCTCGTCTGGGCGCTGTCCGCCGCCGCACTCGCCGTGCTGCTCACCGCCCGCGCCGGACACTGGCTCCACCACCGCGACCAGGCCCGCGCCCATCTCCTCGACCCCGCCGTGGCCCCCTTCTACGGGTGCCTCTCGATGGCCCTGCTGGCCGTCGGCGGCGGCACCCTCATCGTCGGCAAGGACCTGATCGGGACCGGCGCGGCCGTGGCCGTCGACGCCGTGCTGTTCACCGGCGGCACCGCGATCGGCCTGGTCATGGCCGTGGTGGTGCCCTACCTGATGGTGGTCCGCCACAAGGTCGAGGCCAGGCAGGCGACCCCCGTCTGGCTGCTCCCCCTGGTCGCCCCCATGGTCTCCGCGGCCCTCGGCCCCCTGCTGATACCCCACCTGCCCGCCGGCCAGCCCCGCGAGGCCATGCTGCTCGCCTGCTACGCCATGTTCGGCATCAGCCTGCTCGCCACCCTGCTGATGCTCCCCCTGGTCTTCGGCCGGCTGATCGTGGGCGGCCCCCTCCCCCTGGCCCTGACCCCCACCCTGTTCCTGGTGCTCGGCCCCCTCGGCCAGTCCACCACCGCCGTGAACCAGCTCGCCGACATGGCCCCCCGGTCGATCGGCGCCCCCTACGCCGGCGCCCTCGGTGCCTTCGCGGTCGTCTACGGGGTCCCCGTGATGGGCTTCGCCCTGCTGTGGCTGGCCCTCGCCGCGGCCATGCTGGTGCGGGCCGCCCGGGGCGGCATGGGCTTCGCGATGACCTGGTGGGCCCTGACCTTCCCCGTCGGCACCTGTGTCACCGGCGCCGCCGGACTGGCCCGCCACACCGGCCTGACCGCCTTCTCCTGGCTCGCCGCGGCCCTGTTCCTCGGCCTGCTGACCGCCTGGCTCCTGGCCGCCACCCACACCCTGCGCGGCCTCTTCTCAGGCCGCCTGCTCGCCGCCCGCTAGGTTGAGCAGCGGGAAGACCACGGGCCGTCCGGCCGGGATCGCACAGCGGCGCTCGGCCGCTCAGCGCGCCGCCCGCACGGCGTCCGCCAGCACCTGCGCCGCCTCGGCCAGAGAGGGTCCGTACCAGGTCAGGTGCCGTCCGCTGACCAGGGCCGCCGGCAGGCCGGGGAAGGCCTCCGGGCCGTCCTGCGCCGTGAAGCGGTACGGCTCGTCCGGGAGCACCACCAGATCGCAGCCCGCGGCCGCGAGCTCCTCCACCGGAATCCTCGGATACCGCTCGCGGTGCCCGGCGTAGACGTTGCGCACGCCCAGCCGGGCGAGCAGATCGCCCGCGAAGGTGTCCCGGCCCAGCACCATCCACGGCCGCCGCCACACCGGTACGAAGGCCCTGAGCCCGGCGGCCGGCTCCACCCGGGCCCACGCGGCCTCGGCGTCCGCGAGCCACCCCGGCCTCGCCAGCCCCAGCACCCCCACCAGCAGCCGGTCGAGCTCGCGCAGGGCCTGCGGCAGGTCGCGCACCTCGGTGACCAGCACCTCCACCCCGGCCGCCCGGAGCGCCGCCAGGTCCGGGGCCCGGTTCTCCTCCTCGTTGGCGATCACCAGGTCCGGGCGCAGCTCCGTGATCGCGCGTACGTCGGGGTTCTTCGTCCCCCCGATCCGTACGGCGCCCCCGAGGTCCCCGGGGTGGGTGCACCAGTCCGTGACCCCGACCAGCAGACCCGGCGCGCTCCCGGCCACCGCCTCGGTCAGGGACGGCACCAGCGAGACGACCCGCCGCACGCCGCTCAGTGCCCCGGGGACGGCGGCTCGGAGGTCGCGTGGATGTGGTCGCCCACCGCCACCACCAGGATCCGGGTGTCCTCGGTGACGGCCCGCCAGCGGTGCCGTACGCCTCCCGACAGGAACAGCGCGTCGCCGCTCTCCAGCCGGTACGCCCGCCCCTCCGCCTCCACCTGGCAGGCGCCCGCGACCACGTACATCAGCTCGTCGTTGCGGTGCTGGTACTCGCGCCCGGCGTCCTGGTCCCCGGTGAACTCCAGGGCGTGCAGCTGGTGGTGCCCGCGCACCAGGGGCCGTACGCCCGGCAGCGGTGTGAGCCCGGATTCGTCACCGGCCCGTACGAGGTCCACCGTGCGCGCGGTGTCGGACGCGGCGAGCAGCTCGACGGCGGTGGTCTCCAGCGCGTCGGCGACCCGTTCAAGGGACCGCATGCTGGGCCGGGCCCGCTCGTTCTCTATCTGGCTCAGGAACGGGACCGACAGCCCGCTGCGCGCCGACACGGCGGCAAGGGTCAGATGGAGCGCGCGGCGCCGCTTGCGCACGGCCACGCCCACCCGGAGCGGCTCCTTGCCGTCCTTGTCCTTTTCCTTGTCCCTGTCCATGGCCGTGTCCTCGGGGCTCTTGTCGTCCAGGCCGTCCGTGCCGTCCCTGCCGTTCATTTCGGGGCTGCCCTCCCCTTGTCCGTCGCACATCGGTGTGCTGTAAGCACCTTACGCAGCAACCGCCCCCCGTTTCGCGTGCACGGGCGTTCCCGTACCGGATCGCTCACGGTCCGTGGCCGCCCGGCGGGGCCGCCGGCGGCGTTGCGGCATCATCATCTGCGTGACGACACGACGCCTGATGCTCCTGGACACCGCCTCCCTCTACTACCGGGCCTACTTCGGCGTGCCGGACTCCGTGAAGGCCCCCGACGGCACTCCGGTCAACGCCGTGCGCGGGCTGCTCGACTTCATCGGCCGGCTGGTCCAGGACCACCGTCCCGACGACCTCGTGGCCTGCATGGACGCGGACTGGCGGCCGCACTGGCGGGTGGAGCTGATCCCCTCGTACAAGGCCCACCGGGTCGCGGTGGAGACCGAGACCGGGCCGGACGTGGAGGAGACCCCCGACACGCTGGCCCCGCAGGTCCCGATCATCGAGGCGGCGCTGGACGCGTTCGGCATCGCCCGCGTGGGCGTGGCCGGCTACGAGGCGGACGACGTGATCGGCACCCTCACCGCCCGCGCGAGCGGCCCGGTGGACATCGTCACGGGCGACCGTGACCTGTACCAGCTGGTGGACGACGCCAAGCAGCGGCGCGTGCTCTACCCGCTCAAGGGCGTGGGCACCCTCCAGGTGACCGACGAGGCGTGGCTGCGCGAGAAGTACGGGGTGGACGGCCCCGGGTACGCGGACCTCGCCCTGCTGCGCGGAGACCCGAGCGACGGCCTGCCGGGCGTCCCCGGCATCGGGGAGAAGACGGCGGCGAAGCTCCTCGACGCCTACGGCTCGCTCGCCGGGATCATCGCGGCGGTCGACGACCCGAAGTCGAAGCTGACACCCACACAGCGCAAGCGGCTGGACGAGTCCCGCCCCTATCTGGCGGTGGCTCCCAAGGTGGTCCAGGTGGCCGCCGACGTCCCGCTCCCGCCGTTCGACGCGGCCCTTCCGGCCACTCCGGCACAGCCCGAACTCGTCGACGCCCTCGCCCATCGGTGGGGTCTGGGTGGAGCCGTGTCGCGGCTCAGCAGCGCGCTCCGGCCATGAGGTGCTAACTTAGGTAATCCTAAGTTGATTCAGGGGAGTCAGGGGAGACACCGTGGCAGAAGGACGCGCCCGTTCCGTCGGCACCGCCGTCGTCGTACGCACCAAGCGGCTCACACCGCACATGGTGCGCATCGTGCTGGGCGGTGACGGGCTGGCCGGATTCGGCGCGGGCGAGTTCACCGACCACTACATCAAGATCCTGTTCCCCCCGCTGGGGGTCACGTACCCCGAGCCGTGGGACCTGGAGCTGATCCGCGCCCACTTCCCGCGGGCGCAGTGGCCGAGGCAGCGCGCCTACACCGTACGGAACTGGGACGCCGTGCACCACGAGCTGACGCTCGACTTCGTCGTGCACGGCGACGAGGGCCTGGCCGGCCCGTGGGCGGCGCGGGTCCAGCCGGGTGAGGCCGTACGGTTCCTCGGCCCGGGCGGCGCGTACGCCCCGGACCCGACGGCCGGCTGGCACCTGCTGGTCGGCGACGAGAGCGCGCTGCCGGCGATCGCGGCGGCGATGGAGCGGATGCCGGCGGGTGCGCGGGTCCACGCCTTCGTGGAGATCGACGGCCCCTCGGCCGAGCAGAAGGTCGCCACACCGGACGGGGTCGTCCCGGTCTGGCTGCACCGCGGCGACCGCCCGATCGGCGAAGCCCTGGTGGAGGCCGTCATGGCCCTGGAGTTCCCCTCCACGGACGTCCACGCCTTCGTCCACGGCGAGGCGGGCTTCGTGAAGGAACTGCGCCGCCACCTCCGCCTGGAACGCGGCGTCGCCCGCGAACGCCTGTCGATCTCCGGCTACTGGCGCCTGGGCGAAACGGACGAGGGCTGGCGCGCGATCAAGCGCGACTGGAACGCGGCAGTGGAAGCCGAACAGGACCACGCCACAGCCGCGTAACCCCCTGCGGCGCCGCGCTACCGCCTGCGGCGCCGCAAGCCCCCACCAAACCCACCCCCGCCAGGGCTTGCGGCGCGAGGGCCAGGGGCAGCCCCACCAAACCCAGCCCCGCCGGCGTTTGAGGCGCGGGGGTCCGGGGGCGGCGCCCCGGCAACGGCGCCGCACCCAGGCGGGCACGCGGACGGGTACGGGCGGAGCCAGCCCGCGCGGATTCACCCGCCCGGCGGGATAATCACCTCATGCGTACGCGCCGCGCAATGGCCGGGGCCGCGCTCGCGACCGCAGTGGCCGGCAGCCTGCTGGCCACCGCAGGGACGACGGCGCCCAGCCCCCCACCCGCCCCCAAGCCCGCCCTCACCGACGAGGCCGTGGCCAAGGCCGTGGACCGCCTGGACCGCACCGTCGAGGACCTGATGCGCCGCACCGGCGTCCCCGGCGTCTCCGTGGCCGTCGTCCACGACGACGAGGTCGTCCACCTCAAGGGCTTCGGCGTCCGCCGCACCGGCGGACGCGCGGCCGTCGGCCCCGACACCGTCTTCCAGCTCGCCTCGGTCTCCAAGCCGGTGTCCTCCAGCGTCGTGGCCGGCGCGTTCACCGACCCCGCCGAGTGGGACCGGCACGTCACGGTCCCCGGGTTCTCCCTGAAGGACCCCTGGGTCACCGGGCACGTCACG
This sequence comes from Streptomyces sp. IBSNAI002, assembly GCF_052244475.1. NCBI lineage: Bacteria > Bacillati > Actinomycetota > Actinomycetes > Kitasatosporales > Streptomycetaceae > Streptomyces > Streptomyces sp. IBSNAI002. Next base: position 1,943,271 of record NZ_JBQPXG010000002.1, read on the forward strand.
GCCGCCGACCTGTTCTCCCACCGCAGCGGCCTCCCCGACCACGCCGGCGACCTCCTCGAGGACCTCGGCTACGACCAGTCGTACATCTTCGACCACCTGCGCCTGGAACCGCTGACCCCGTTCCGCGCGAGCTACGCCTACACCAACTTCGGCCTCACCGCCGCCGCCGAGGCCATCGCCCGCGCCAAGGGCACCACCTGGGAGAAGCTCTGCGCCGACACCCTCTTCAGGCCCGCCGGCATGACCAGTACGAGCACCGAGTTCTCCGCCTACGCGAACGCCCCCGACCGCGCCTCCACCCACGTCAAGAACCCGGACGGCACCTGGAGCCCCCGCTTCGTCCGCAACGCGGACGCCCAGGCCCCGGCCGGCGGCGTCAGTTCCACGGCCCGCGACATGTCCCGCTGGCTGCGCCTCCAGCTCGCCGGCGGCACGCTCGACGGAAAGCGGATCATCCCCGCCGACACCCTGGCCCGCACGTACGTCCCCGAGATCGTCTCGCAGCCGCCCGCGAACCCCACCGCCCGCACCGGCTTCTACGGCCTCGGCTGGAACGTCTCCTACGACGCCGCCGGCCGACTGCGCCTGAGCCACTCCGGGGGCTTCGAGCTCGGCGCCAACACCAACGTCACCATGCTCCCGCTGGAGCGGCTCGGCATCGTCGTCCTGACCAACGGCGCACCGGTCGGCCTGGCCGACGCCGTCGCGCTCGACTTCTTCGACTTCGCCGAGCACGGCAAGGCCACCGCCGACTGGCTGGGCCTGACCGGCTCCGTCTACCAGCAGATGCGGGACTCGACCCGCTCCCCCACCGACTACTCGGACCCGCCCGCCTCCGCCCGGACCGCCCAGGACAGCGCCGCGTACACCGGCACCTACGTCAGCCCCTACTACGGCAAGGCCACCGTCACCGCGGACGCCGAGGGCGCGCTCACCCTGTCCCTCGGACCGAAGCCGCTGCGCTTCCCGCTCGCCCACTACGACGGCGACACCTTCAGCTTCGAGACCACGGGCGAGTACGCGACCGGCCGCACCGGGGTGACCTTCTCCGACGGCAGGCTCCGCGTCGAGTACCTCGACGCGGAGCACCTGGGCACCTTCACCGAGCAGTAGCGGTGTCCGCATAGCCTGTCCCCGATGAGACGCAGAGCCCAGCCGCCCCCCTCCCCCCTCCCCCAGCGCGCCGGCATCGACCCGGTCCGGCTGCGGCTGCCCCCCGACGCGGACGGCGCCTGGCCGGACCTCGGCAGCTACCTCGCCGCGCACTACGCGGGCGGTCCCGGCGCCGGGGCCGTCGCCCGGCTGCTGGCCGCCGGCCGGGTGCTGGGCCCCGGCGGCCGCGTCCTGCACGCGAACGACCCGTACGAGCCGGGCGGCCACCTGTGGTTCCACCGCGACCTGCCGGTGGAGGCGCCCGTCCCCTTCGCGGTCCGCGTCGTGTACCGCGACGCGCACCTGCTGGTCGTGGACAAGCCGCACTTCCTCGCGACCACCCCGCGCGGCAGCCACGTCACCCAGACCGCCCTCGCCCGGCTCCGCGCGGAGCTGGACCTGCCCGCCCTCAGCCCGGCGCACCGGCTGGACCGGCTGACGGCCGGGCTGGTGCTGTTCAGCGTCCGGCCCGAGGACCGCGGGGCGTACCAGCTCCTGTTCCAGCAGCGCCGCGTGCACAAGGAGTACGAGGCGCTGGCGGCCCACGACCCGGCGCTCGTCCTCCCCCGCACGGTCCGCAGCCGCATCGAGAAGACCCGCGGGGTCATCGCGGCGACGGAGGTGCCCGGCGCGGAGCCCAACGCGGAGAGCCTGGTGGAGCTGGCAGAAGCCCGCGAAGGGCTGGGCCGCTACCGGCTGACCCCGCACACGGGGCGCACCCACCAGCTGCGCGTGCACATGAACAGCCTCGGTCTGCCCATCCTGGGCGACCCGGTGTATCCGCGGGTCACCGACCCCGCTCCGGACGACTACCGCCGGCCGCTGCAACTCCTGGCCCGCGTACTGGAGTTCACCGACCCGGTCACCGGCATCGGCCACCGCTTCGAGAGCGGCCGCACCCTCCAGGCCTGGCACGACCGCACCGCCTGGGAAACCGGCCCGGACCGGGACGGCGACTAGGGGGTGTCGTCGCGGAGCGGGTCCGGCCCCGGCCCCGGCTCCGGCCCCGGCCCCGCGCCCCCGGTCCCCGCGATGCGCAGCGCCGCGTCGGCGGTGGCCTCGGCGAAGACGGCGACCGGCCGCTCCGGATCCGCGCGGTGGATCAGCATGACGCCCTCGATCAGCCCGAAGACGAGGTCGTTGCGCAGCGCCAGGGCGGGTCCGTCCCCGGCCAGTTCCGCGCCCGCGCCGGTCCCGGCGAGCAACACCCGGTAGGCGTCCTTGAGTTCACCGCGCATCCGGCGGAACCGCTCGAAGCGGGCGCCCGCCACCTCGGGCAGCAGGTAGAGCGCCCCCAGGTTGTACGGGCCCCCGCACAGCAGCAGCACGTCGGAGCGGCACAGCTCCCACAGCCGCCGCGCGGCGGGCCGTCCGCCGTCGGCGAGCAGCTGCCGGGCCAGCACCAGCGAGGGCGCGACAGTGGACTCCAGCAGCTCGGCGAGGAGGTCCTCCTTGCCGCCGAAGTAGTGGTACATCGTGGCCTGCCGCATTCCGGCCCGTTCGGCGACCGCCCGTGTGGTGGTCGCCGCGTACCCCCGGGCGGTGAACAGCTCGGCCGCCGCGCAGAGGAGCTCCTCGCGCGGCGGCCGGCCGCTGCGCGGCCTCAGCCGGTCGGCACGTGGCCGACCGACCCGTCTCGGCCCGTCCCCCGTTCCCCCACTCATGCGCCGATCGTCGCACACGGCACGCCGATTCGATCATGGCAAGAGATCAGATCGCGCCATCCCCGCTCTCAGAGGAAGCCCCAACAGCGGCTAGCCGACGGAGCTGTAGGCCACCACACCCCGCAGCAGCGCGTCGACGGCCTTGCGGGCATTGCGGGCCACCGTGCTCCCGCTGTCGCCCGACGCCGACGGAGCCGCGGCGGCGACCTGCCCCAGCACGTCGATGACCTGCTTGCACCAGCGCACGAAGTCGCCGGCCGGCATCTCCGCCTCGCGCAGCACCTCGTCCAGGCTCTTGTCGGAGGCCCACTGGTAGGCCGCCCACGCGAAGCCGAGGTCCGGCTCGCGCTGGCCCACGCCCTCCGTCTGGTTGATGCGGTGCTCCTCCTCCAGGGCGTCGAGCCGGCCCCAGATGCGGACCATCTCGCCGAGCGCAGCCTTCGCCGCGCCGCCCGGCACCTTCGGCGCGACCGCGTCATCGGCCTGCCGCGCCTCGAAGACCAGCGCCGAGACGCACGCGGCCAGTTCGGCCGGGCTCAGGCCCTCCCAGACGCCCGCGCGCAGGCATTCGGAGGCCAGCAGGTCCAGCTCGCCGTAGAGCCGGGCGAGCCGCTTGCCGTGCACGGTGACCTCGTCCTCGCGCAGGTAGTCCAGCTCGGTCAGGAGCGCGTGGATCCGGTCGAAGGTGCGGGCGATGGTGTTCGTCCGCCCCTCGATCCGCCGCTCCAGCTGCTGGGTGTCCCGCTTGAGCCGGTGGTAGCGCTCCGCCCAGCGGGCGTGGTCCTCGCGCTCGTCACAGCCGTGGCAGGGGTGCGCCCGCAACTCCGCCCGGAGCCGGGCGATCTCGCGGTCGTCGGCCGCCGCGGCCCGGCCGCGCCCACGCCGTTCCGGCGCGATGTGCCCGGCCTTGGAGCGCAGTTGGGAGGCCAGGTCCCGACGGGACTGCGGGGAGCGGGCGTTGAAGGTCTTGGGGATCCGCATCCGGTCGAGCGCCTCCACCGGAACCGGGAAGTCGATCGCGGCGAGCCGCTTGACCTGCCGCTCGGCGGTGAGCACGAGCGGGCGCGGGCCCTCCGCGTACTCGTACCCGCGGTGCCCGTTGACCCGCCCGGCCGGCACGCCCGGGTCCAGGACGAGCGCGAGCCCGGCGAACTTGCCCGTCGGCACGTGGATGATGTCACCCGGCTTCAGCTTCTCCAGCGAACTGGCCGCCTGCACCCGCCGCTGCGCCGCGCCCTGCTTGGCCAGCTCGGTCTCGCGGTCCTTGAGGTCCCGGCGCAGCTGCGCGTACTCCTCGAAGTCCCCGAGGTGGCAGGTCATGCCCTCCCGGTAGCCGTCCAGGCCCTCCTCGTTGCGCTGCACCTGCCGGGAGATCCCGACGACCGAGCGGTCGGCCTGGAACTGCGCGAAGGAGGTCTCCAGCAGCTCGCGCGAGCGGTGCCGCCCGAACTGGCTGACCAGGTTCACGGCCATGTTGTAGGACGGCTTGAAGCTGGAGCGCAGCGGATACGTACGGGTACCCGCGAGCCCGGCGAGCGCCACCGGGTCCATGCCCCGCTGCCAGAGCACCACCGCGTGGCCCTCGACGTCGATCCCGCGCCGCCCGGCCCGGCCGGTCAGCTGCGTGTACTCGCCGGGGGTGATGTCGGCGTGCTGCTCGCCGTTCCACTTGACCAGCTTCTCCAGGATGACCGTGCGCGCGGGCATGTTGATGCCCAGGGCCAGGGTCTCGGTGGCGAAGACGGCCTTGACCAGGCCCCGTACGAAGAGCTCCTCCACGACCTCCTTGAAGGTGGGCAGCATGCCCGCGTGGTGCGCGGCGATGCCCCGCTCCAGGCCTTCGAGCCACTCGTAGTAGCCCAGGACGTGCAGGTCCTCGTTGGGGATGGAGGCGGTCCGCGCCTCGACGATCTCGCGGACCCGCAGGCGGGCGGAGTCGTCGTTGAGCCGCAGACCCGCGTACAGGCACTGCTGGACCGCGGCCTCACAGCCGGCCCGGCTGAAGATGAAGTTGATGGCGGGCAGCAGGCCGTCGCCGTCGAGGCGGGCGATGACCTCGGGCCGGGAGGGGGTCCAGATCCGGCCGCGGGAGCGCCGCTCGCGCTCGCGGTCCGCCTCGCGGACCATCTTTCCGCGCCGCCGGTCCTTGGGACTGTAGGTGCGGCTGTTCTCCTCGCGCGCCATCCGCAGCAGGTCGGGATTGACCTCGCGGCGGGCGGAGCCGCGGCCTCCGTGGTCGGACTCCTCCTCGAAGAGGTCGAAGATCCGGCGGCCGGCCATCACGTGCTGCCACAGCGGTACGGGCCGCTCCTCCGAGACGATCACCTCGGTGTCGCCGCGCACGGTGTCCAGCCAGTCGCCGAACTCCTCGGCGTTGGAGACGGTCGCCGACAGCGACACCAGGGTCACCGACTCGGGGAGGTGGATGATCACTTCCTCCCAGACGGCTCCGCGGAACCGGTCGGAGAGGTAGTGCACCTCGTCCATCACGACGTATCCGAGGCCGCGCAGCGACTGGGAGCCCGCGTACAGCATGTTGCGGAGCACCTCGGTGGTCATCACGACCACCGGTGCCTCGGAGTTGACGCTGTTGTCGCCGGTCAGCAGGCCCACCTTGTCGGCGCCGTAGCGCTTGACGAGGTCGGCGTACTTCTGGTTCGACAGGGCCTTGATGGGCGTCGTGTAGAAGCACTTGCGGCCCTGCTGGAGGGCCAGGTGCACGGCGAACTCGCCGACGATGGTCTTGCCCGAGCCGGTCGGGGCGGCCACCAGGACGCCCTTGCCCGCCTCCAGGGCCTTGCAGGCCTCGACCTGGTACGGATCCAGGTCGAATGCGTACATCTCGCGGAAGGGCGCCAGTGCGCTGGCCTCTTCGGCGGCGCGGATCCGGGCAGCGGCGTACCGCTCGGCCGGTGAGAGTTCTTCGGTCATCTTGAGATCGAGCCTACCCGCCGGGTCTGACAACAGTCGCGATCATTTAAGTGAGCAGCCGAAGGCCCGGCGCGCAACGCGGAAGCGGCCGGTTGCGCGGCGTGCGCGCCCCGGCCGCGTCCCGCGGTGGGATGGACGAAGGGGGTGATCTCGGAAGCCACCGCGGGCGGGGGCACCTCCCAGCGGGAGCCGGGGGCGTACCCCTCAGGTCGCGTCGTCGTAGCCGTTGATCCGCTGACGGCCGCCGTCCGCCTGTCCGGGCAGCGCCGCGGGCGCGGGGACCGCGTCCATCTCGCCGATCGGCGCCGGGGTGAGGTCCAGCTCGGCGGCTTCGTCGTCGTCGAGGCCCGCGTCGGGGTCGTTGCGCCGGCGCCTGCGGTCGTTGACCAGGCAGATGCCGAGCGCGATGAAGTAGAGGGCCACGATCGGGGCGGCCAGCGACAGCATGGTGAGCGGATCACCGGTGGGCGTCGCGAACGCGGAGAACACGGTGATGCCCAGGACCATGGCGCGCCACCAGCCCGCCAGCCGCTTCGCGGTGAGCACCCCGGTGAAGTTCAGCAGGATCAGCAGCAGCGGCAGCTCGAAGGCGAGGCCGAAGACGACGACCATGCGCGTGATCAGGTCGAGGTAGTCGTCGACCGGGAGCAGGTTGCGCGCGTGCTCGGGGGTGAACTCGAGCAGGATCGTCGCGGTCTGCGGGAGGATCTTGTACGCGAGCACGGCGCCGGCGCCGAACAGCGGGGCACCGACCGCGACGAAGCTCATCGCGTACTTCTTCTCATGGCTGTGCAGGCCGGGGGCCGTGAACGCCCACAGCTGGTACAGCCACACCGGCGCGGAGAGCACCACACCGGCGGTGAGGGAGACCTTCAAGGCGATCGAGAACGGTGCGATGAGGCCGTTCACGGTCATGTCGGCGCAGGGCTTGCCGTTGCGCTGCGAGACCACCCCGTCGGTGCAGCCGACGGAATCGAGCATCGGCCTCAGCATGAAGTCGATGAGGTCCTTGTAGAAGAAGGCCGCCACCACGGTGATCACGAGGATCGCCAGGACCGACTTCAGCAGGCGGTTTCTCAGCTCACGCAGGTGCTCGACGAGAGGCATGCGCCCTTCGGCGTCCTTGGCCTGTCGTCCTTGCTTCTCCTGCTTGCGGGCAGACTTGAGCAACCCACGTCCCTTGTCTCGTTGCAGATGACTGGCGTGTCCGGTTCGCGTCAGCCCTGGGTGGTGCGGTTCGGCTCGTTGACGGGCCGGGAGCTGGTGACGTCACCGGGCGCGGCCTGGATGGTGCGCGGGGCGACGGGCTGCTGCGCGGCCTGGTCGGCGGCCGGGGCGGCGGTGGCCGCGTCCTCCGCTTCGCCGTCCTTCTTCATGGCCTTGGCCTCGCTCTTGAGGATGCGGGCCGACTTGCCGAGGGAACGGGCCATCTCGGGGAGCTTCTTGGCGCCGAACAGCAGCACGATGACAGCGATGATCAGAAGGATCTCAAGGGGCTTCAGATTGCCGATCATGTGTGTCTTCCTTCTCACCGAAACGGCTGGTTGTGGTGGCTGTGGACGGTTCGGACACAGATCCGGTAACCGCTCAGGCAAGGATCGTAACCCCCGGGGGTAAACGCACGGCAATCCCCCGGGGTATCCCCGCTTGCGCGCGGGACCATTGTTCACACCCCGTTCGCACCGGTTCATCCCGCTTTACGGCCGCACGCCACGACCCGCCCGGGCAAGATCGGCCGAAGCCCGCTCGAGGTCCTCCGACGCTTCCGCGATCCGCCGGCTGGCCGTCGCGACCTGCCCGGAGAGCCGGCGGACCTCCGTGAAGACCCGTACGGCGGGCACGGCGAGGACGGCGATCCCGAGGAAGCCCAGGGCAATTGCGAACATCGGCCACAGCATGGGACGAGCCTAGGCCACCGGGCGGCTCAGACGCTGCGCAGGGTGCTCACGCCTCCGCCGGTCAGCAGTTCCACGATGCGCTCGCCCGCCGGCTTGCGGACGGACGCGGCGCACCGCGGGCAGGTGAAGGAGTAGAAGGTGGTCCGCCGGCTGCCGCCGATGACCAGCCGCAGGGCTCCCGCGTCCAGCTCGAAGCGGGCGCGGCAGTCGGGACACGCCGCCTTGAAAGAGACAGACCCTGATGACACTGACGTAGCCGACATCGACCGCCGCTCCCCTCAGACCTGTTCCCCGTACCCCGCGAGCGCCTCCCGGGCCGCGCTGCGCGCACTGTCCGCCAGCTCCACCGGGGCCACGATCCGCCCCTCGCGGCCCAGCCGCAGCGCGAGCCTGCGCAGCGAGGCCGGGTCCGGGCTGCGCAGCGTGATCCGCAGACCGCCCCCGGGCAGCTCCTCCGCGCTGTCGTGCGGGTAGTACTCGGCCACCCAGCGCCCGCCGGGCCCGACCTCGACCACCACCTCCGGGTCCTCGGCGGCCGGCTGGACCAGCCCCTCGGACAGGTCGCGCGGCTCGATGGCGGGCGGCTCGGCCCGCTCGTCCAGCAGCCGGATCTCCGCGACCCGGTCGAGACGGAAGGTGCGCCGGGCCTCGGAGAGGTGGCACCAGCCCTCCATGTACGTGTGCCCGACGGCGAAGAGCCGGATCGGGTCGACCTTGCGCTCGGTGAGCTCGTCGCGCGCCGGAGAGTAGTAGCGCAGCCACAGCCGCCGGCGCTCCGCGATCGCCCGGTCGACGTCCGCGAAGACCCCGCCCTCCGACTCGAAGGTCACCGACAGCCGGGAGCTGGCCCCGGCGGCCTCGCCCGCGGCGGCCTCCAGCTTGGCGGTGGCCCGCAGCAGCGCGTCCCGGTCGCCCTCGCGCAGCCCCGGCAGGGTGGCCACCGCACGGGCGGCGACCAGCAGCGCGGTCGCCTCGTCGGCGGCCAGCCGCAGCGGCTCGGCGGTGGACTCGCCCGAGGCGTCGGGATTGCGCCACCAGATCCGCTCGCCGTCGGTGTCGATGTCGAGCAGGTCCCCGCCGCGGAAGCTGGTACCGCACATGGGCAGCACGTCGAGGTCCGAGATCAGCTCGTCCTCGGTGATCCCGAAGGCGCGCGCGACGTCGGCGACGTGCGCGCCCGGGCGCTCGCGCAGATACGTCACCAGGGACAGCATCCGGCGGGTCTGGTCGATGGCGTTGGCAGCCATGCTGGTACGTCTCCCCCTCAGGGCGTAGCTCACAGGTGTTCCGGGTCAGCCCTGGGCGACGGCGCGCAGCCGGTCCACCACGTCCGCCCGCAGATCGGCCGGTTCCACGACCACCACGTCCGGGCCGAACTCCACGAGCCAGGCGTCGAGCCCGTGCCCGTACGGGATCTCCAGCTCGTCCCAGCCGTCCCCGCCCTCGCGCACCGCAGTGGCCTTGGCCCGCAGCGGGTAGCCCGCCCCGGCGCGCAGCCGGATCAGCGCGGAACGCTCCGCGCTCTCCCCGGCCCAGCTCGCCACGGTCTCCCGCACGGTCACCACGTCCGGCACCTCGGCGGTGTACCTGCCCGCGCGGGACCGCACCTTGCCGGTGATCCGCGAGAGCCGGAACACCCGCTCCGCCCCGCGGTCGCGGTCGAACCCGGCCAGGTACCAGTGCCCGCGCCAGCACTCCAGCGCCCAGGGCTCCACCTGCCGGGTCCCCGGCGCGGCGGCGGTGGACTTGCGGTAGTCGAAAACCACCGGCCGCCGGTCCCGGCAGGCCAGCATCAGCGGTTCGAAGGCCGCCTCGTGGACCGGGATGCGCGGTTCGATGGCACTGTGCTGCCCCTCGTACGGGTCCCCCGCCTCCGGCATGCCGCCGGCGCGCAGCTTCTGCAGGGCTCCGCTGGCGGCCCCGGCGAGCCGGGCCTGCTGCCAGACCTTCGCGGCCAGGCCCAGGGCCGCGGCCTCCTCGGCGTCCAGGGAGACGGGGGGCAGCCGGTTGCTGTCCCGGCGGGCGAGGTAGCCGATCTCGCCCTCCAGGTTCTCCACCGTCTCGATGACGAGGCCGAGTTCCCGCAGGTCGTCCTTGTCCCGCTCGAACATGCGGTTGAAGGACTCGTCGTTGCCGGCTTCCAGGTAGGCCTCGATGGAACCGCGCAACTCCCGCTTGCTCAGCGGCCGTCGGGTCCCCAGAAGGCACAGCGCCAGATTCATCAGCCGCTCGGCCTTGGCAATCGCCATCGACGCCGGTCCCCCGTTCTCGACACACACTCGTGAGCGCTGACCGTACCGTCCCGGCGGTCCGGGGCAAAAGCGAGGGCCCCCGCCTCACGGCAGGGGCCCACAGCGTGCGCGTCCTCGGGATCAGACGGCGATCAGGTCGCAGACGAAGATCAGCGTCTCGCCCGGGGCGATCACACCGCCGCCGGCGCCGCGGTCACCGTAGGCGAGGTGCGCGGGGATGACCAGCTGCCGGCGGCCGCCGACCTTCATGCCCTGGATGCCCTGGTCCCAGCCCGAGATGACCTGGCCGGCGCCGAGCTTGAAGTCCAGCGGCTGGCCGCGGTTCCAGGAGGCGTCGAACTCCTCGCCGGTGGAGAGGGCCACACCCACATAGTGGACCTTGACGAAGTCGCCGGCCTTGGCCTCGGCGCCGTCGCCCTCCCAGATCTCCTTGATCACCAGGTCGGCCGGAACGCCGCCCTCGTAGAAGTCGATCTCGGGCTTCTCGAGCTTGTCGCTCACGGAACTGCTCCTCATACGTACGAACGGGGGCCCAACCGGAACAGTCTTACATCACCGCGAGGATGTCGAGGCTGAAGACCAGCGTCGACTTCGCCGGGATGGTCCCCTGCTCCTTGTCGCCGAAGGCCAGGTCCGGCGGGATGACCAGCAGGATGCGGCTGCCGACCTTCTTGCCGAGCAGGCCTTCCTTCAGACCCTTGACGGACAGCTGCTCCATCGGCCAGGTGACCGTCGTGTCGGTGGCGTACGTGCTCTCGAAGGTCTTGTCGTCCTTCCACGTCTTGCCGTTGAACTTGACCACGACGTTGTCGGTGTCCTTCACCACGGCACCGTCGCCCTCGAGGACGTAGTTCGAGACCAGCTTGGTCGGCTCGGCGCTGTCCTTCGGGACGGTCACGGAGACTTCCTTGCCGTCCGTGTTCGTGCCGACCTTGGGCAGGTCCTTGTTGTCCTGGGCGACATCCTTGCCCGTGGCCGAGGCCGGGACGGAGGTGCCCTTGACGATGTCCACGACGAAGACCAGCGTGGCGTTCGGCTTGATCTTGTCGCCCGAGCCCTGCTCGCCGTAGCCGAGCGCCGGCGGGATGACCAGCTCGACGCGGCTGCCGACCTTCTGGCCCTCCAGGCCCTGGTCCCAGCCCTTGATGACCATGCCCGCGCCGATGGTCACGTCGAAGGGCTTGCCCTTGCCGAAGCTGGCGTCGAACGGCTCCTTGCCGTCCCACACCTGCCCGAGGTAGTTCACCTGGGCGATGTCGCCCTTCTTCAGCGCCGGGCCGTCGCCCTCGCTGAGGGTCTCCACCTTCAGTTCCTTCGGCGGTTCGCCCTGCCCCTTGGCCAGGGTGGGCGTCTCCCCGAACTTGGCGCCCTTGGTGATCGCGGGCACCCCGTTCTTCATCTGGGCGGAGTCGGAGCCGCTGTCGTCGCCACACGCCGCTGTCGACAGCAGCAGCAGGGGTACGACCAGCAGGCCGGCAATTCGGCGCACGTGTTCCTCAGATCTCAGACGGCAAGGCGGTCGCCCGCCACTCTAAGCCGTGAGCAGGGCCCCGTACGAGACCGCACGAGGCCCTGCCCAAGATCGGTGTTATGTCACACCACGCACTCACATACCGGCGATCAGCTTCTCCACCCGGTCGTCCACCGACCGGAACGGGTCCTTGCACAGCACCGTCCGCTGCGCCTGATCGTTCAGCTTCAGGTGGACCCAGTCCACCGTGAAGTCCCGCCGCTGCTCCTGCGCCCGCCGGATGAAGTCGCCGCGCAGCCGCGCCCGCGTCGTCTGCGGAGGCACCGACTTGCCCTCGAAGATCTTGAGGTCGTTGCAGATCCGCGCCGCCTGCCCCTTGCGCTCCAGCAGGTAGTACAGCCCGCGCCGGCGGTGGATGTCGTGATACGCGAGGTCTATCTGGGCCACCCGCGGATTCGACATGGTCATGTTGTGCTTGGCCCGGTACCGCTCGATCAGCTGGTACTTCATGACCCAGTCGATCTCGGTCCCGATCCGGTCCAGGTCCTCCGCGTCGATCGCGTCCAGCGTGCGGCCCCACAGCTCCAGCACCTGGTCCACCACACCGGTGCGGATGCCCCGGCGCTCGGCGAAGTCCACGGCCTTGTCGTAGTACTCCCGCTGGATCTCCAGCGCCGAGGCCTCCCGGCCGCTCGCCAGGCGCACCTTGCGCTGACCGGTGATGTCATGGCTGACCTCGCGGATCGCCCGGATCGGGTTCTCCAGGGTCAGGTCCCGCATCACCGTGCCCGCCTCGATCATGCGCAGCACCAGGTCGGTGGCCCCGACCTTGAGCAGCATGGTCGTCTCGGACATGTTCGAGTCGCCCACGATCACGTGCAGCCGGCGGTAGCGCTCGGCATCCGCGTGCGGCTCGTCCCGGGTGTTGATGATCGGCCGCGAACGGGTCGTCGCGGAGCTGACGCCCTCCCAGATGTGCTCGGCCCGCTGGCTCACGCAGTACACCGCGCCCCGAGGGGTCTGGAGCACCTTGCCCGCACCGCAGATCAGCTGCCGCGTGACGAGGAAGGGAATGAGAATGTCCGCCAGGCGGGAGAATTCCCCGTGCCGGGCCACCAGGTAGTTCTCGTGGCAGCCGTACGAGTTGCCCGCCGAGTCGGTGTTGTTCTTGAAGAGGTAGACGTCGCCCGCGATTCCCTCCTCGTGCAGGCGGCGTTCGGCATCGACGAGCAGTCCTTCGAGAATGCGCTCGCCCGCCTTGTCGTGCGTGACCAACTCGGTCACGTTGTCGCATTCGGGAGTTGCATATTCCGGATGCGAACCCACGTCAAGGTACAGACGGGCGCCGTTCCGCAGGAAGACATTGCTGCTGCGGCCCCATGACACAACACGGCGGAAGAGGTAGCGCGCCACTTCGTCAGGAGACAGTCGGCGCTGTCCCCTGAACGTGCACGTGACGCCGTACTCGTTCTCCAGCCCGAAAATGCGGCGGTCCATGACTGAACATTACGCCTTCTGCCCTCTTCTGAAACCGGGTTCGAGAGCGCCGTTTCGATCAGTTTCCGCTGACCGCCCCGACACACCCGGCCATCCGGCCGCCGGACCGGCCCCCGATCAGCCCTCCGCCCGCACCCCCGACGGCTCCTGGGCCGCGTCCCCGGACGCGGCCTCAGACGACCCCGCCACCGCACGGCTCCGGCCCGCAGTTGCCAGCGCCCGCTGAGTCGCCATCAGCACCACCAGCGCCGCGAACCCGGCCACGCTCGCCACCGCGAAGCCCGCCGCCGTACCGCCCAGCTCCACCGCCGGCCCGGCCGCCGCGGTGCCGATCGCCGCACCCACGCCGAAGAACGTCACCAGCCAGGAGAACGCCTCCGTCACCGTCCCCGCCGGCGCGTGCCGGTCCACCACGATGAACGCACACGCCAGCGCCGGCGCCAGGAACACACCCGCCAGCGCCGCCAGCCCCGTCATCGCCACCGGCCCGGGCGTCAGCATCAGCGGCAGATAGCACACCGCCAGCAGCGCCACCAGCATCCGCAGCCGCCGCTCCGGAGCACCCGCCCACTCGCGGGCCCCGTAGAACACACCGCCGATCAGCGCACCCAGCCCCAGCGCCGCCATCAGCCACCCGTAGACCGCCTGGTTCCCGTGGTCGTCCGCGTACGCCACGCCCGCCACCGTGATCGACCCCAGGGCCGTCCCCACGAAGAAGAACGCACCCAGCAGGGCCAGCAGGCCCCGCGAGCGCAGCGCCCCCAGCCAGTGCGCCTCACGCGGCTCCGAACGCCACGTACGGGAAGGCTCGCTCACCACCACCGACAGCGCGCCCAGCACCCCGATCGCGTTCAGCGCGAGCAGCGCCCCGGCCGGCGACCACACCGCCACGAACAGCGTCACCAGCAGCGGACCGACCGTGAACATGACCTCCTGGGCCACCGCGTCCATCGCGTAGGCGGCGTGCACGCGCTCCTGCCTGCCGCCCAGCACCCCCGGCCACAGCGCCCGCAGCCCGCCCTCCAGCGGAGGCGTGAACAGCCCCGCGACGACCACCGCCGCGTACGCTGCCGCCACCGGCGAGGTACCTGCCGCCGCCAGCCACACCATGCCCAGCGCGGAGAGCACCGCGGCCGGCAGCTGGACGCGCGGCTGCCCGTACAGGTCCACGGCCCGCCCCAGCAGCGGCTGGCCCACCGCGTTCGCCACCCCGTACACGGCGGCCAGCGCCCCCGCCAGGCTGTAGCTGCCGCCCTCGGCCCGCGTGAACAGCACGATCGCGATGGGCGCCGTGGCGTTGGGCAGCCGCCCTATGAGCGTGCCCACCAGCAGCCGCGCCGCATGCCGGGTCCTGAGCAGCTCCGCGTATCCCGCGGCCATGAACGCCCCCTCTTCCGCCCGGAACCAGCCGGGAGTACACCAAGTAATACGTATAACGTTACCCGTCATACGTACCATGTCCACAGCTCACGGGTCCACCCCGCCCCACCCGCGGCCACCCCGCCACCCCCACCGACCCACGCACTCCAGGAGCCCGTGTGACGAGACCCACCAGCCGCGACGTCGCCACCGCCGCCGGGGTCTCCCAGGCCACCGTCTCCCTCGTCCTCGGCGACAAATGGCACGGCCGCGTCTCCCCCCGCACCGCCGACCACGTCCGCGAAACGGCCGCCCGGCTCGGCTACCGCCCCAACCTCGCCGCCCGCAACCTCCGCCTCGGCACCACCCGCACCGCCCTCCTCGTCGTCCCCGCCCTCACCAACGAGTTCTTCGCCCGCGTCTACACCGGCGCCGCCCGCATCGCCGCCGAACACGGCTTCGGCGTCGTCCTCTACCCCTCCCCCGACGGCACCGGCCCCGCCCGCGACCCCTTCGCCTCCGCCCGCGCCGCCCTCGACGGCGTCATCGCCTCCTCCATGGCCCCCCACGCCCTCGACGCCCTCGGCGGCGACGGCCTCCCCCTCGTCATGCTCGACAGCGACCCCACCGCCACCACTGCCGCGGCCCACGTCAACCTCGCCATGGCCGACGGCGTACGCCAGGTCACCGAACACCTCCTCGCCCTCGGCCACCGCCGCTTCCTCCACCTCGCCTCCGCCGTCGACTCCTGGACCTTCGACATCCGGGCCGAAGCCCTCAGCGCCCGGCTGCGCCCCCACGCCGAGCTGCGCACCGTACGGGCCCCGCTCAGCGTGGACGGCGCCCGTACGGCCATGGAAGCGGCCCTCGCGGCCCCCGGAGACCGGCCCACCGCCGTCGTCTGCGACGACGACATCCTCGCCGCCGGCGCCTGCAAGGCCGCCCGCCGCCTCGGCCTGCACGTCCCCGCCGACCTCTCCGTCACCGGCTTCGACGACCTCGCCCTGGCCACCGCCGTCGAACCCGAGCTCACCACCGTCCACCTCCCCGCCGAACGCGTCGGAGAACAGGGCATGAGCGCCCTCCTCGCCGTCCTCGACGGCACCCCCTGGACCGCCCCCGACATCCCCGTCCACCTCGTCGTCCGCGACTCCTCCGGCCCCGCCCCCGCCGCCGCTCCCTCCCCCTGAACACGACGAAGCCCCGGCCCGCCCGCAAGGGGCGAACCGGGGCCTCACACGAACCGGCGGCTACTACTCCGCCTCGTCCTCCGGAGCCTCGTCGTTCGACACGGCATCGGCCTGCGCCGCCGCCGGAACGTCCGCCTCCAGCAGCCTCGACAGCTGCCGGCCCCGGATCCGCTTGAACTTCCGCTGCTGCGACCGCGTCCGGTCCAGCACCGCGACCTCCAGCCGCTCCGCCGGAATCGCCTTGTCCGCGCCGTTGGCCTGGCTGGACAACGCCTGCACCGCCAGCTTCAGCGCCTCCGACAGGGTCATCCCGTCCTGGTGCCGCTGGTCCAGGAAGGTGCTGATCTGCTCCGCGTTGCCGCCGACCGCGACCGAACCGTGCTCGTCCACGATCGACCCGTCGTGCGGAAGCCGGTAGATCTGGTCCCCGGCCGCGGTCGCACCGACCTCGGCCACCACCAGCTCCACCTCGTACGGCTTCTCCCCGGCACTGGAGAAGATCGTGCCGAGCGTCTGCGCGTACACGTTCGCCAGCCCACGGGCCGTCACGTCGTCACGGTCGTAGGTGTAGCCGCGCAGATCCGCGTAGCGCACACCGCCGATCCGCAGGTTCTCGTACTCGTTGTACTTGCCGGCGGCCGCGAAGCCGATCCGGTCGTAGATCTCGCTGAACTTGTGCAGCGCACGGGACGGGTTCTCGCCGACGAACACGATGCCGTCGGCGTACTGCAGCACGACGAGGCTGCGGCCGCGCGCGATGCCCTTCCGGGCGTATTCCGCCCGGTCGGCCATGGCCTGCTGGGGTGACACATAGAACGGAGTCGACACCGGCTGTCCGTCCCTTTCTTCTGGGCTCCTACAGGGAGACGGATGGTCAGAGCAGGGCGGCGCGCGGGCCGTCGGGCTGCTCGAGACGGCGGTTGGTGACCGTACGGGCGAGTTCCTGCGACTCCTCGTCCGTCAGCCTGCGGAATCCCTCGTCCGTGATGACGGTGACGATCGGATAGATGTGGCGGTACAGGTCCGGCCCACCGGTCGCCGAGTCGTCGTCGGCGGCGTCGTACAGCGCCTGCACGACCAGCGTGGTGGCCTGCTCCTCCGTCAGATCCGGGCGGAAGAGCTTCTTCATCGAACCGCGGGCGAAGATCGACCCCGACCCGGTGGCGGCGTAGCCGTGCTCCTCGGAGCGACCGCCCGTCACGTCGTAGGAGAAGATCCGGCCCTTCTCCTTGGCCTCGTCGTACCCCGCGAAGAGCGGTACGACGGCCAGTCCCTGCATGGCCATGCCCAGATTGCTCCGGATCATGGTGGACAGGCGGTTCGCCTTGCCCTCCAGCGAGAGGGTCGTCCCCTCCACCTTCTCGAAGTGCTCCAGCTCGAGCTGGAACAGCTTCACCATCTCCACGGCCAGGCCGGCCGTACCGGCGATGCCGACGGCGGAGTACTCGTCGGCCGGGAACACCTTCTCGATGTCCCGCTGCGCGATCATGTTCCCCATGGTCGCCCGCCGGTCACCGGCGAGGACGACCCCGCCGGGGAAGGTGGCGGCCACGATGGTCGTCCCGTGCGGCGCCTCGACCACGCCCTCCGGCAGCTTGCGGTTGCCGGGCAGCATCTCGGGCGAGTGCGCGCCCAGGAAGTCCATGAAGGACGACGACCCCGGCGTCAGGAAGGCTGCCGGTAGACGCCCTGTGCTACGAGTGTTGGGTTCCACAGGTTTCCTTCCACGTAAGCGGCTGCACGCCGTATGACGTCCGGCCGATCCTTGAACTGCCCCAAGGCTGCGTTACAGCTGAAGCACAGTACGCCTCGGACCTTACCCGTCTGATGATCGTGATCAACGTGCTCGGCCGGAGCCATCTGACAGATCACGCAGACTCCGCCCTGAGCGACGATCATCTCGTCGCGCTGAGCCTCGGTGATGCCGTACGAACGCTTCAAGTGGCCTGCCCGGCCCTGGATTGCCCTGCACGCCTTGCACCGAGTGGATAAGCCGTCAGACGCCGACGCGTTCTTGTGCCACTCGCTGTGAGGCTTGACCTCACCACACTGCCGGCAGAGCTTGTGGCCGGCCGGGACATCCACTTTCTCTTTGACGACCTTGCCTCTGGCCGCCTGACGGCGCCGGTAGTGCGCGGCGCTGTACTCCGCCACGCACTCCCGGCACCTCGGCTGAAGGCCGTCGCCGCGATTCCGGTCAAGGGCGAATCCGCTCAGCGGCACGTCCCGGCTACAGCCGCGACACCACTTCGTTCCATTGGACATGGAGCCAATGCTGGCGAGTTCACCTTAGATTCGAAGGCTACTCGCCGCCTTTTTGTACGAAACTCCGAACGAAGTCCTCGGCATTTTCCTCGAGTACATCGTCAATCTCGTCAAGTACGGAGTCGACGTCGTCGGAGAGCTTTTCCTGGCGCTCCTTGAGGTCGGTCGATTCCTCGACCGCCGCCTCCTCGACCTCCTCGGTCGAGCGCGTCGCCTTCTGCTGTCCGCCGCCGGTGTCCTTGGTCGCCATGTCTACCTCACCCCGCTCGGTTCGCACGCTCACGTCGAGGGACCCCGGGAATTCGGGATCCCTCAAGATCAGACCCTACGTCCGACCCTACAAGGAGGGTCTGACATTCGTCCTCGTACTTTCACAACGTCCGGCTGTCTTCATGATTCCCGGACCGGAGGCCTTTCAGGCCCCGCTCAGCGCCCCGAAAGCACCCGCACCAGATCCTCCGCCGTGCGGCACCGGTCCAGGAGCTCCTTCACGTGCGCCCGGGTCCCCCGCAGGGGCTCCAGCGTCGGGACCCGCTGGAGCGAGTCGTGGCCCGGGAGGTCGAAGATCACCGAGTCCCAGGAGGCCGCGGCCACGTCGTCCGCGTACTGCTCCAGGCAGCGCCCGCGGAAGTACGCCCTGGTGTCCTCCGGCGGCTTGCTCCGGGCCCGCTCCACGTCCGGCTCGGTCACCAGCCGCTGCATCTTGCCGCGGGCCACCAGGCGGTTGTACAGGCCCTTCTCCGGGCGTACGTCCGAGTACTGGAGGTCCACCAGGTGCAGCCGCGCCGCGTCCCAGCCCAGCCCGTCCCGGCGCCGGTAGCCCTCCAGGATCTCTCGTTTGGCGATCCAGTCGAGCTCACCCGACAGGCTCATCGGGTCGGTCTCCAGCCGGCCCAGCACGTCCTCCCAGCGGGTCAGCACGTCCGCGGTCTGGTCGTCCACGTCCGACCCGAACCGTTCCTCCACGTACTTCCTGGCCAGCTCGAAGTACTCCATCTGGAGTTGTACGGCGGTCAGCGTCCGGCCGCTGCGCAGCGTGATGAGGTGCTTCAGGTCCGGGTCGTGCGAGACCTGGTGGAGGGTGCGCACCGGCTGGTCGATGGCGAGGTCGGCGGTGATGAACCCGTCCTCGATCATGGACAGGACCAGGGCGGTGGTGCCGAGCTTGAGGTACGTGGAGATCTCGGACAGGTTCGCGTCGCCGATGATCACGTGCAGGCGGCGGTACTTCTCGGCGTCCGAGTGCGGTTCGTCGCGGGTGTTGATGATGGGCCGCTTCAGGGTGGTCTCCAGGCCGACCTCGACTTCGAAGTAGTCGGCGCGCTGGCTGATCTGGAAGCCGTGTTCGCGGCCGTCCTGGCCGATCCCGACGCGTCCCGCGCCGGTCACGACCTGGCGGGAGACGAAGAAGGGGGTCAGGTGGCGCACGATCTCCGAGAAGGGGGTCTCCCGCTTCATCAGGTAGTTCTCGTGGGTGCCGTAGGAGGCGCCCTTGTTGTCGGTGTTGTTCTTGTAGAGGTGGATCGGCTGGGCGCCGGGGAGCTGGGCGGCCCTGACGGCGGCCTCGGCCATGATCCGTTCGCCGGCCTTGTCCCAGAGCACGGCGTCGAGCGGATTGGTGATCTCCGGCGAGCTGTATTCGGGGTGTGCGTGGTCGACGTAGAGGCGTGCGCCGTTCGTGAGGATGACGTTGGCGAGGCCGATGTCCTCGTCGGTCAGCTGGCTGGTGTCGGCGGCCTCGCGGGCGAGGTCGAAGCCGCGGGCGTCCCGCAGCGGGTTCTCCTCCTCGAAGTCCCAGCGGGCGCGGCGCGCCCGGTGCATCGCCGCCGCGTAGGCGTTGACGATCTGGGACGAGGTGAGCATGGCATTGGCGTTCGGGTGCCCCGGGACGGAGATCCCGTACTCCGTCTCGATCCCCATTACTCGCCGTACGGTCATGCGGCCCTCCTTGCCCGGCGGCGTTCCCCTTCGGGAGCGGCGCTCAAGTACCGCTGGTGCTCCGTTGCGTCTTCTGGTGCGGTGCCCGTCCCCGCACTGCGCGTCGGGCGGTACGGAAGAGCCTAGAACCACTCCGCGCTCGTGGGGAGATCATTTCCGTCATTGGATTCGCCTCGTCACCGGCTGAAAATCAGTCGGCAAAGCAGTCGGCTGCGGATGCCCGGGGAGGGCATCCGCAGCCGCTCCGCTCGATCAGAGGTACTGACCGGTGTTCGCCACCGTGTCGATGGAGCGTCCGGTGTCCGCGCCCTGCTTTCCGGTGACGAGCGTGCGGATGAATACGATCCGCTCGCCCTTCTTTCCGGAGATCCGGGCCCAGTCGTCGGGGTTGGTGGTGTTGGGCAGGTCCTCGTTCTCCTTGAACTCGTCCACGCATGCCTGGAGGAGGTGGGAGACGCGCAGGCCCTTCTGGTTGTGCTCGAGGAAGGCCTTGATGGCCATCTTCTTCGCACGGTCCACGATGTTCTGGATCATGGCGCCCGAGTTGAAGTCCTTGAAGTAGAGGACTTCCTTGTCGCCGTTGGCGTACGTGACCTCGAGGAAGCGGTTCTCCTCGGTTTCGGCGTACATCTGCTCGACGACGGTCTGGATCATGCTGTGGACGGTGCTCGCCGTGGAGCCCTGGTGTTCGGACAGGTCGTCCGTGTGCAGGGGCAGCGAGGCCTTGAGGTACTTCGCGAAGATGTCCTTCGCGGCCTCGGCGTCCGGGCGCTCGATCTTGATCTTCACGTCGAGGCGTCCGGGGCGCAGGATGGCCGGGTCGATCATGTCCTCGCGGTTGGAGGCGCCGATGACGATGACGTTCTCCAGGCCTTCCACACCGTCGATCTCGGCGAGGAGCTGCGGGACGATGGTGTTCTCCACGTCCGAGCTGACGCCGGATCCGCGGGTGCGGAAGAGGGACTCCATCTCGTCGAAGAAGACGATGACGGGGGTGCCCTCGCTGGCCTTCTCACGGGCACGCTGGAAGACGAGGCGGATGTGCCGCTCGGTCTCGCCGACGTACTTGTTGAGGAGTTCGGGTCCCTTGATGTTCAGGAAGTACGACTTCCCGGCTGCCTGTCCGGTCACTTCGGCGACCTTCTTGGCAAGGGAGTTGGCGACGGCCTTGGCGATGAGCGTCTTGCCGCAGCCGGGCGGGCCGTAGAGCAGGATGCCCTTCGGGGGCCGCAGTTCGTGTTCCTTGAAGAGGTCGGGGTAGAGGTACGGGAGCTCGACCGCGTCGCGGATCAGCTCGATCTGGTCGCCCAGGCCGCCGATCTTCTCGTAGTCGATGTCGGGGACCTCTTCGAGGACGAGGTCTTCGACCTCGCTCTTGGGGACGACCTCGTAGACGTAGCCGGAGCGGGGTTCGAGCAGCAGGGCGTCGCCGGGGCGGATGGTGATGTCCAGGAGCGGCTCGGCGAGCCTCACCACCCTTTCCTCGTCGGTGTGCCCGACCACCAGGGCGCGCTCGCCGTCCTCAAGGATCTCCTTGAGGGTGACGATGTCCCCGGCCCGCTCGAATTCCATGGCCTCGACCACGTTGAGCGCTTCGTTGAGCATGACCTCCTGGCCGCGCCGGAGGTCTTCCGGTTCGACGCTGGGACTGACGTTCACGCGGAGCTTTCGGCCTCCGGTGAAGATGTCGACGGTGCCGTCCTCGTTGGCCTGCAGGAAGACACCGAAGCCGGCCGGCGGCTGTGCGAGCCGGTCGACTTCTTCCTTGAGGGCCACGATTTGGTCGCGGGCCTCACGGAGGGTGTTCGCCAGTCGTTCGTTTTGCGCGGAGACGCCGGCCAGATTCGTCTGGAGCTCGATGATCCGCTCTTCGAGAATCCTCGTGTGTCGCGGAGAGTCGGCGAGCTTGCGTCGCAGGACGGCGATTTCCTGCTCGAGATAGGCAACCTGGCCGGCGGGGTCCTCAGACCCTCGCCCGGGCCGGATGCCGCGGTTGATGTCGTCGTCGTGGGCTGCCACGGTCCTCACCTCCTCCAAGGGGAGCTGGACGCTTCCTGACCCTACCTGGGCTGGTGGTGATTGAAACCCCTAGATCACAAAGACGGTAGGGGTGTGTCCGATCTTCACCCTTGCGTACTCCCTCTCGCCAAGGAAATACCCACCCATGAACATCTGAAAGCGGCCGGTTGTAAGGTCGAAGTGTTCAACACCCGTCAGAGCTCGCGCGACTTGCCGCGAGGAGTGAGCGGGATGGATCACTGAGCGCAGGGAACGGCAGGAGATATGACCGTGCAGCAGGAGGCTCCGACGGGCGGTACCGGCGAGGCCGGGGAGCCGCTGGAGGTCTGGATCGACCAGGACCTCTGCACCGGGGACGGGATCTGCGCGCAGTACGCGCCGGAGGTGTTCGAGCTGGACATCGATGGTCTGGCGTACGTGAAGAGCCCGGAGGACGAGCTGCTGCAGGAGGCGGGGGCGACCACTCCGGTTCCGCTGACGCTGCTCCAGGACGTGGTGGACTCGGCGAAGGAATGTCCGGGTGACTGTATTCACGTAAGGCGCGTTTCGGACAGGGTGGAAGTCTTCGGCCCCGACGCCGAGTGACGCTTCAAACACTCCTGGCGGTCGAGTCCGTCAGCTCCTGGCGGAATTTTCCGCCGGTCCAGCGCCACTTGGCGAGCTTCTTCACGTCGGGGCTGTAGCGCGGGACCTCGGGCGAGGAGTAGCCGAGGAGGGTGGCGGTGACGACGCCGTCGCGCACGGTGAGGTCGGTGGCGTTCTGCCGCTGTCCGGCATCGAGGAGGGTGGCCACGACGCGGGGTCCGGCCGCGTCGGGGGCGGCCTTGCCGGGTGCCGCCTGGGTGAGCACGTAGATGGCGTGGGGCGGGGTCCCGGAGCCCGCCTCGCAGCGGACGGCGGCCACGGTCTCGGGGCGGCCGTCGCCGTCGAGGTCGCCCTGGGCGGTGGCGGTGACGGTCTGGGGGGCGCCCTTGCAGTCGAGCGGGTAGGTGACCGCGGCGGCGTCGGGTGCGGTGGCCTGCGGGCCGTTCGCCTGGGGCTCCGCGGGGGCCGCCGGGGTGCCGGTGGCCGGCTGGACGAGTCCCGCGGTGGCTATGACGGCGGCCATGGCGGTGGCCGTGGCGAGCCAGTGGACGGGCCGGGCGTGGCTGTGCGCCAGGGTTTCCGGGGTCGTCGGCTCCAGCTCTGCGGGGCTGTGCAGCACGCGGGGTGTCTCCTGTGCGAAGGGTGACGGGGAGCCAGCATCGTGCCACACCTCACACTGAGGTGGAACGGGCGGGTCCGGTGCCGGTACCCGCAACAACGAAAAGGCGCTGTGGCGCAGTTCCCGGATGGTCGGGGGAACTGCGTCACAGCGCCTTCGTGTTGGGCGGGCGGGCTCGGATCGGCAGCTATGCGGAGCGGTCGCTGCCGGGGCCGTCGTAGTCCTCGCCGTAGGCGCCCTTGGCGGGGCGGCGGCGGCGCATGGGGGGCTCGACGCCGTCCGCGAGGCGGCGGGCGGTGACGAGGAAGCCGGTGTGGCCGATCATGCGGTGGTCGGGTCGGACGGCGAGGCCTTCGACGTGCCAGTTGCGGATCATCGATTCCCACGGCTGCGGCTCGGCGAAGCAGCCGATCTCGCGGATGGACTCGACGGTCTTGGACAGCTGGGTGGTGGTGGCCACGTAGCAGCAGAGGATGCCGCCGGGGACCAGGGCCTTGGAGACGGCCTCGAGGCACTCCCAGGGGGCGAGCATGTCGAGGATGACGCGGTCGACGTCGGTGTCGGACAGGTTGTCCTGGAGGTCGCCGACGGTCAGCTGCCACGCGGGGTGCGGGCCGCCGAAGTAGCGCTCGACGTTGGCGGTGGCGATCTCGGCGAAGTCCGCGCGGCGCTCGTAGCTGTGGAGCATGCCCTGGTCGCCGATGGCGCGCAGCAGGAAGCTGCTCAGGGAGCCGGAGCCCACTCCTGCTTCCACGACGCGTGCGCCGGGGAAGATGTCGGCGAAGGCCAGGATCTGGCCCGCGTCCTTGGGGTAGACCACGGCGGCGCCGCGGGGCATGGACAGGACATAGTCGGGGAGCAGGGGGCGCAGCGCGAGGTAGGCGACGTTCCCCGTGGTGCGGACAACACTGCCTTCGGGAGCACCGATCAGCTCGTCGTGCGGGAAGGAACCCTTGTGGGTGTGGAAATTCTTCCCTGCTTCGAGCGTGAACGTGTAGTGGCGGCCCTTGGGGTCGGTGAGCTGTACCTGGTCCCCGACCTCGAAGGGCCCGCGTCGGCGGGCGGCACCGGTCGGTTCGGACATGTGACCAGTGTATTGGCTTCAGGACTGGGGCCGTGCCATGGCCTTCACGAAGGCCCTTTCGACGTCGGCGGTGGACAGGACGCCGTAGATCTCGCCGGTGGGTTCGAGGACGAGGTACTCGGTGGCGGGGGTGGCGCGGAGGTGGTCGAGGAGCTGTTCGCCGGTGAGGTCCGCGGAAACCTTCATGCCGTTGGTGAGGTCCTGGGCGAGGCCGCTGACGGCGACCCAGGGGCGGCGGTGTTCGGGGACGGAGGCGATGGCGGTCTCGCGGACGATGGCGGTGGGGTCTCCGTGGCCGTCGACGACGACGAGGGCGCGGGCGCCGGCTTCGGTGGCGCGGCGCAGGGCTTCGGAGAGGGGGGTGGCGCTCTCGACGGGGATGGCGCGGCGGGTGAGGGTGCGGGCGCGCAGTCCGGGGAGGTGTTCGCGCAGGCGGGCCATGCGCAGGCTGTTGCCGGCGCCGGTCCAGATGATGGCGGCGAGGATCGCGGCGAGCAGGGCGTCCATGACGGTGTCGATGCCGCCGATTTCGGTGGTGCGGTTGCCGACGATCCCGGTGTGGGTGAGGAGGGGCAGGCCGAGGAGGACGGCGACGGCGAGGGCGCGGCCGATCCAGGCGGCGGCGATGGTGCCGGTCATGGGCTTGCCGGTGATGCCCCAGATGACGGCGCGGAGCATGCGGCCGCCGTCGAGGGGGAGGCCGGGGAGCAGGTTGAAGGCGGCGACGAGCAGGTTGGAGATCATCAGGCCCGCGAGGAGGACGCCGGGGACGGTGGCGGGGTCGACGGCCTTCATGCCGAGGTAGAAGGCTCCGGCGAGCAGGAGGGAGAGCAGGGGGCCGACGAAGGCGAGGACGAATTCGCGGCCGGGGGTCTCGGATTCCTTCTCGATCTCGGAGACTCCGCCGAAGAACTGGAGCTGGATGCGGCGCACGGGGAGCTTGAAGCGGAGGGCGGCGACGGTGTGGGCGAGCTCGTGGACGAGGACGGAGGCGTAGAAGGCGACCGCGAAGAAGAGGGAGACGAGGTAGCGGACGGGGCCGAGGTCGGGGAGGATCCGGTCGAGCTGGTCGCCGAAGACCCAGGTGATGAGGGCGGCGACGAGGAACCAGCTGGGCGAGACGTAGACGGGTACGCCGAAGGGGCGGCCCATGAGGAGTCCGCCGCCCGGTCCGGAGCGCCGTCCTGCGCGCTCGCCGGTTTCGTCGGTGTCTGCCACGTCTGTCCTTCGTTCTCGGGGCCTCGGAGGGTGTCCGGGGGTGTCTTTGCGGGCGGCTCGCGTCGTGCTGTGGCGCGGTGTGATGCCTCGATCATGCAGTGCGAGGGGCCTTTGCGTCGATGGTATGCGCGTGCTGTCCGTGGTGGGTCGTAGGGTTTTGTGCATGACGACGAGCTCCGGTGACGGTCCGGTCGAGGTGGCGCCCGGCGCCGCACGGCCCACTTCGCTCTCCCCTTCGCGGGCGAGCGATTTCATGCAGTGCCCGCTGCTGTACCGGTTCCGGGTGATCGACAAGCTGCCGGAGAAGCCGAGTGCGGCCGCCACCCGCGGGACGCTGGTGCACGCCGTGCTGGAGCGGCTCTTCGACCATCCGGCGCAGGAGCGGACGGCGCCGCGGGCGAAGGCGCTGATTCCGGGGCAGTGGGACCGGCTGCTGGAGTCGAAGCCGGAGCTGACGGAGCTGTTCCCGGAGGGGGACGAGGGGGAGGGGCTGGCGCGGTGGCTGTCGGAGGCCGAGGCGCTGGTGGACCGGTGGTTCACGCTGGAGGACCCGACGCGGCTGGAGCCGGTGGAGCGGGAGTTCTTCGTGGAGACGGAGCTGGAGTCGGGGCTGCGGCTGCGCGGGATCATCGACCGGGTGGATGTCGCGCCGACGGGTGAGGTGCGGATCGTCGACTACAAGACGGGCAAGGCGCCGCGGCCGCAGTACGCGGAGGGCGCCCTGTTCCAGATGAAGTTCTACGCGCTGGTGGTGTGGCGGCTGAGGCAGGTGGTGCCGCAGCGGCTCCAGCTGGTGTACCTGGGCAGTGGGGACGTGCTGACGTACGACCCGGTGGTGGCCGATCTGGAGCGGGTGGAGCGCAAGCTGCTGGCGCTGTGGGACGCGATCCGGGAGGCGACGGAGAGCGGCGACTGGCGGCCGCGGCCGACGAAGCTGTGCGGCTGGTGCGATCACCAGGCGGTGTGTCCGGAGTTCGGGGGTACTCCCCCGGTCTATCCGCTGACGATCGTGCCGCGGGCCGGGGCGGAGGTCCGCCCGGCGGATTCCTGATCGTTCCCTCAGGGCACAATGGGCGGGGTCCGCCGAAGCCGTCCGACGAATAGAGGTAGACCCCGTGGCGATCCGCGTCCTGCTGGTCGACGACCAGCCCCTGCTGCGCACCGGTTTCCGGATGATCCTGGAGGCGGAGGGTGACCTGGCGGTGGTCGGCGAGGCCGGGGACGGTCTGCAGGCGCTGGACCAGGTGCGCGCGCTGCAGCCGGACGTGGTGCTGATGGACATCCGGATGCCGCGGATGGACGGGGTGGAGGCGACCCGGCAGATCACCGGTCCGGGCCGGGACGGCCCAGCGAAGGTGCTCGTACTGACCACGTTCGACCTGGACGAGTACGTGGTGGAGGCGCTGCGGGCGGGGGCCAGCGGTTTCTTGCTGAAGGACGCGCCGGCCAATGAGCTGGTGCAGGCGATCCGGGTGGTGGCGGCGGGCGAGGCGATGCTCGCGCCGAGCATCACGCGCCGGCTGCTGGACAAGTACGCGGGGCATCTGCCGTCGGGCGATGAGAGCCTGCCGAACGCGTTGGGGACGCTGACCGAGCGCGAGGTGGAGGTGCTGAAGCTGGTGGCCCGCGGGCTGTCGAACGCGGAGATCGCGGCGGACCTGTTCGTCAGTGAGACCACGGTCAAGACGCACGTGGGGCACGTGCTGACGAAGCTGGGTCTGCGCGACCGGGTGCAGGCGGCGGTGTACGCGTACGAGAGCGGTCTGGTCCGTCCCGGCGCGCAGTAGCGGGACGGGGCCGCAGGGGAAGGCCTCGCGCGAACGGGCCGGCAACCGCGTGGTGCGGTCGCCGGCCCGTGGTGCGTGGCCTCGGGGGCCGGTCAGCCCTTGCTGATCTCCCAGAAGCGGAAGACGGTCGAGGCGTCGAGGGACCACTGGAGGCCGGTCACGTTCTGGCGGGTGACGGCGTACTGCTTGCCCTGCCAGAGCGGGAGGATCGGGACCTCGTCGGCGACGATGTCCTGGAGGCGGTCGTAGTCCGTGTTGGCAGCGGTGCGGTCGGACTTCGCGGAGGTCGACGGGATGATGGTCCCGCTGATCTCCTTGTTGTCGTAGTTGTTGCCGAGGACGTTGCCCGGGCCGAAGAACGGCTGGGTGAAGTTGTCGGCGTCCGGGTAGTCCGGGACCCAGCCCTTCACGTAGATGCCGTACTTGCCGTCGTGGATGTCCTTCTCGTACTGCTCGTACTCGACGGACTTCATCTCGGCCTCGAACAGGCCGCTGTCGTTGAGCTGCTTGGCGATGACCTCGAACTGCTGGTCGGTGGAGGGACCGTAGCGGGACGGGGTGGAGTACAGGGTGACCTTGACCTTGCCGTTGATGCCGGCGGCCTTGAGGACGGCCTTGGCCTTCTCGGGCTGCGGGCTGCCGCCGTAGCGGTCGAAGAACGGCGTGGTGTGTCCGGCGATGCCGGCCGGGACGATGGAGTACAGCGGGGTGGCGGTGCCCGCGTACACGTCGCGGACGAGCGCCTCGCGGTCCACGAGGTAGGCGATGGCCTTGCGGACGGGCAGCTTGCCGACGACGGGGTCGTTGACGTTGAAGACCATGTGCTCGACCTCGGCGCCGGCGCCCTGGACGACGTCGATCTTGTTGTCGCCGGTCTTGACCGAGGCGAGGGCGGCGACGTCCTTGGCGGCGAGGCCGCGGAAGGCGAAGTCCACGTCACCGCTTTCCAGGACCGACTTGAGGCCGGCCTGGTCGCCGTTGAAGAACTTCAGGGTGACGCCGGTGTTCTTGGCCTTGGCCTTGCCGGTGTACTTCTCGTTGACCGAGAAGCTCGCGCTCTTGTCGCTGAAGGAGTCGAGCTTGTAGACGCCGGAGCCGATCGCCTTGTTGTCGGTGCGCAGCTTGTCGGCCGGGTACTCGCTGTGGTCGACGATGGAGCCGGCGCCGGAGGCGATCTTGCTGGGGAAGGTCGCGTCGGAGGTCTTGAGGCGGAAGACGACGGTCCTGTCGTCGGGCGCGTCGATTCCGGCGATGGACGAGAGCATCACGGCCGGGCCGTTCTCGTCGTTGATCTTCAGGGTGCGCTCGAAGGAGAACTTGACGTCCTTCGAGGTGAGGGAGTGGCCGTTGCTGAACTTCAGGCCGGTGCGCAGGACGCACTTGTACAGCTTGCTGTCGCCGCCCTCGAAACCGCAGCTCTCGGCGGCGTCCGGCTCGGGGGTGGTGCCGCCCTTGGGGAAGCTCAGCAGCGACTGGAAGACGTTGTTGAACAGCAGCCAGGAGCCCGGGTCGTAGCCCGATGCGGGGTCGACCGACTTCACCTTGTCGGATATGCCCATGACCACGCCCTTGCCGCTGCCGGCGTTGGAGCCATCGGTCGAACCGCAACCGCTGAGCAGCGCGGCGGCGGTGGCTGCGCCGAGCGGGGCCGCCAGCCACTGGTTACGTCGATTCACGGATTCGTCCTTCACAGTCGAACTGTTTCGTTGCTCCGGCCCGCGACACCCGCTGCCGGTCGTTGCCGTTGTTCAGCCGCTTACGCCGCGGCCGAGCTCCCACAGCTGGAGGTCGGAGATGGCGTTGACCGACCACTCCACTCCGGTGATCCCGTCGCGTGCGGCGACGTACTGCTTGCCCTGCCACAGGGGCAGGACGGGTACGTCCTCGGCGACGATGTCCTGCATCTCGGTGATCGCGGGGACGGCGACGTTGCGGTCGACGGCGCGCCGGGATTCGGGGATGAGCCTGGTGCGCACCGTGCTGTTGGCGTACGGCGTGCCCAGGAAGTTGTCCTGCTCCAGGAACGGGGCGAGGAAGTTGTCGGCGTCCGGGTAGTCGGGGAACCAGCCGAGCCCGTAGGCGGCGTGTTCGCCGTTCTTCTGCGCGGGCCGGAAGTCGGCCCAGTCGCTGCCCTGGACGGTGATGTCGAACAGCTGGGTGGAGTTCAGCTGGGCCTTGAGGGCCTCGAACTCGGCTGCCGTTCCGTCGCCGTAGTGGTCGTTGGTGTAGTGCAGCGTCAGCTTGACCGGGGTCTTGGTCCCGGCGTCCTTCAGCAGGGTGGCGGCCTTGGCGGTGTTGGCCTCGCCGTACTTGCTGAAGAAGGAGTTGACGTGGCCGGTCACGGTGGTGGGGACCAGCGAGTAGAGCGGCTGCGCGGACTTGCCGTAGACCTTGGAGATGACGGCGTCGCGGTCGACGGCGGCGGCGAGCGCCTGGCGCACGGCCTTGTCCTTGACGACCGGGGCCTCGGTGTTGAAGCCGAGGTAGCGGATCTCCAGGCCGGGCATGGGGACGAGCTTGACGCCCTTGGGGGGCTTGGCCGCGAACTCGGTGATCTGGGCGGGCGACAGGGTCCGGGAAACCATGTGGATCTTGCCGTCGGTGAGTGCCTTGCCCATGGCGCCGGAGTCTTCGAAGGCCCGCAGTTCGACCTTGTCGTTCTGGAGCTTGAGGTCGCCCTTGTAGTGCGGGTTCTTGCTGAAGACGGCGCGGACCAGGTGGTGGTCCTTGACCTCGGCCTTCATCGTGTACGGGCCGGAGCCGTCGACCTCGAAGCCCTCGCGGAGCTTCTTGGCGTCGTAGTTCTTCTCGCTGACGATGCCGGTGGCCGGGGTGGAGAGCTTGTACGGGAAGGTGGCGTCCGGGGTCTTCAGGTGGAAGACGACGGTGTCGGCGCTCTTGGCCTCGACGCTGTCGAGGGTGGAGAGCAGCGAGGAGGGGCCGTTCTCGTCCTTGATGGCGAGGACGCGGTCGATGGAGAACTTGACGTCCTTGGCGGTGAGCGGGTCGCCGCTCGCGAACTTCAGACCGGGGCGCAGGGTGCAGCGGTAGCTCTCGTTGCCGGCATCGGTGAAGCGGCAGTCGGAGGCCGCTTCGGGGACGGGCTGGCCGCCGCCGCGCGGGGTGTGCATCAGGGTCTGGACGGTCTGGCGCAGGACGTTCCAGGCGCCGGCGTCGTACGCGTACGCCGGGTCGAACGGGGCGGGGGCGGTCTCGGCGGCCTCGAACCGGTCGGTGGTCCCGACGACGATCGCCCCGGATCCCGCTCCCGTGCCGCTGGCGCTGCCGCAGGCGGCGAGCGTGGGCGTGAGCAGTCCGGCCGCGGCCGTCAGCACCATGGTCTTGCGGTTCATGCTGGAAGAACTCCCTGTACCCGGCACTTCGTCAAAGCGGTGTAAAGGGCACGTAGCGGCGGTCGCCCGTTCAGGGCGGAACGATCGGGCCGGTGGTATGACGATCGGTCCACTGCGTCCTGGAACAGGGGTGTGTGTCCGGGAAGCCGAGGTGCGGCGCGGTGCCCGGCTTGACACTAGTGGCCCGGGACGGGATGGCTGGAACTGGCCGGACTTGGGGCGTAATCGCACGGTGATGGGAGCGGACTGGTTGTCCATGTGGAGGTCCGCGCAGATTCGGTCAGGAGCTGATCAATCCGGACACAAGGGAAGCGGAAGAGGCCCCCGGACAGGTGTCTCGGGGGCCAGACGGGTGACAAAGGTCACCTGGGACAACCGCCCCGGAAGGGATGGAATTTCAGCCTCCGGGGTGGTCCGCGGAAGATCCTCTCGTGGGACCTTGGTCCTGCGGAGTTCTGTTCGGCACAGAGCGTATGCGAGGGGTACCGGTGCGTCAGCCCGGCCAGGTGGGCGCGCTCAGTTCAGCGGGCTGATGAGGGACCGCAGGAACGGCAGGTCGACCTCTTCGAGCGAGCGCACGATCGTCCGGCCGGGGGCCGCCTCGATGCGGCCGACCGAGGGGATGGCCACGACCCGGCAGCCCGCGGCCTCGGCGGCGGCCACGCCCGTGGCGGTGTCCTCGATGACCGCGCACCGGGAGGGGTGCGCGCCCAGGGCGCCGGCGGCGAACAGGTACGGGTCGGGGTGCGGCTTGGTACGGGGCACCTCGTCCCCGGCGACCGTCATCGTGAAGCGGTCCCGGCCGAGGGTGCGCAGGACCTGGTCGATGACGCGTCGGTGCGAGGCGGAGACCAGGGCGGTCGGCACGTTGTGCCGGGCCAGCTCGGTCAGGAGCCGCTCGGCACCGGGCATCAGCGGGACCGTGTCGGCGATGCGGGCTTCGAACCGCTCGTTGAGGAGCACGCTCAGCTCGGCGATGCCGATGGCGGCGCCGGTGGCCTCGATCAGGAAGGCGGCGCTGCGGCTCATCGGCCCGCCGACGACGACGTCCCTCCAGGACTCCTCGAGCCGGTGTCCGAGCTCCCTGAAGATCTCCTCTTCGATCTCCCACCAGAACCCCTCGGTGTCGACGAGGGTCCCGTCCATGTCCAGCAGTACCGCCTGAAGGGCGTGCCCGTCGGCCGTACGGACCACGGGGACGGGAACGGTGCTGGTCATGCGCACGCCTCTCTCAGGGGACGAGAAGGCCGGTCACCTCGTCCGCGGGGACGTGCCCTCGGGAACAGGTGACCGGCCTGTATGGGACCGACCAGTGTACGCCGGTCCGCCTCAGCGTGCGTTGAAATACTTCGCTTCGGGGTGGTGGATCACGATCGCGTCGGTGGACTGCTCCGGGTGCAGCTGGAACTCCTCGGACAGGTGGACGCCGATCCGCTCCGGCTGGAGGAGGTCGGCGATCTTCGCCCGGTCCTCGAGGTCGGGGCAGGCGCCGTAGCCGAGGGAGAAGCGGGCACCGCGGTACTTGAGGTCGAACATGTCCTCGACCTGGTCCGGGTCCTCGCCGCCGAATCCGAGCTCGGCGCGGACACGGGCGTGCCAGTACTCGGCCATGGCCTCGGCCAGCTGGACGGAGAGTCCGTGCAGCTCCAGGTACTCGCGGTAGGAGTCGGACTCGAACAGCTTGGCCGTGGCCTCGCCGATCTTCGAGCCCACGGTGACGACCTGGAGGCCGACCACGTCGGTCTCGCCGGACTCCTCGGGGCGGAAGTAGTCGGCGAGGCACAGGCGGCGGCCGCGGCGCTGGCGCGGGAAGGTGAAGCGGGTCCGCTCGTTGCCCTGCTCGTCGAGGATGATCAGGTCCTCTCCCTTGGACACGCACGGGAAGTAGCCGTAGACGACGGCCGCCTCCAGGAGGTTGTCCGTGTGCAGCTTCTCCAGCAGGCCGCGCAGTCGCGGACGGCCCTCGCTCTCGACGAGCTCCTCGTACGTGGCACCGCCGGCACGGGCCTGCTTGAGGCCCCACTGGCCCTTGAACAGGGCGCCCTCGTCGAGCCAGGAGGCGTAGTCCTTGAGCGGGATGCCCTTGACCACGCGGGTGCCCCAGAACGGCGGGGCGGGCACCGGGTTGTCGACGGAGACGTCCGAGCGGCCGCCGGGCTCCTCCGGCTCGTCCGCCTGGAGGACGGGCGCGTCCCGCTTGGCGACGCGGCGCTGCTTGAGCGCGGGGAGGCTGGCGCCCGGCACGCCGCGCTTGACGGCGATCAGGGCGTCCATGAGGCGCAGGCCTTCGAAGGCGTCGCGGGCGTAGCGGACTTCGCCCTCGTAGATCTCGTGGAGGTCCTGTTCGACGTAGGCGCGGGTGAGGGCGGCTCCGCCGAGGATGACCGGGTAGTCGGCGGCCAGCTTGCGCTGGTTGAGCTCCTCCAGGTTCTCCTTCATGATCACGGTCGACTTCACGAGCAGGCCCGACATGCCGATGACGTCGGCCTTGTGCTCCTGCGCGGCCTCCAGGATCGCCGAGACCGGCTGCTTGATCCCGATGTTCACGACGTTGTAGCCGTTGTTGGTGAGGATGATGTCGACGAGGTTCTTGCCGATGTCGTGGACGTCACCACGGACGGTGGCCAGCACGATCGTGCCCTTGCCCTCGTCGTCGGTCTTCTCCATGTGCGGTTCGAGGTAGGCCACGGCCGTCTTCATCACCTCGGCCGACTGGAGCACGAACGGCAGCTGCATCTGCCCGGAACCGAACAGCTCGCCAACGACCTTCATACCCTCCAGGAGGGTGTCGTTGACGATCTCCAGCGCCGGACGCGCCGTGAGCGCCTCGTCGAGATCGGCCTCCAGGCCGTTCTTCTCGCCGTCGATGATCCGCCGCTGGAGCCGTTCGTCGAGCGGCAGCGCGAGGAGCTCCTCGGCCCGGCCGGCCTTGAGCGACTTGGTGTTGACGCCCTCGAACAACGCCATCAGCTTCTGCAGCGGGTCATAGCCCTCCGCACGCCGGTCGTAGATCAGGTCCAGGGCGGTGGTGACCTGCTCCTCGTCGAACCGGGCGATCGGCAGGATCTTCGACGCGTGCACGATCGCCGAATCCAGGCCGGCCTTCACACACTCGTCCAGGAAGACCGAGTTCAGCAGCACACGGGCCGCCGGGTTCAGCCCGAAGGAGATGTTCGACAGGCCGAGGGTGGTCTGGACGTCCGGGTGACGCCGCTTCAGCTCACGGATCGCCTCGATCGTGGCGATGCCGTCGCCCCGGGACTCCTCCTGACCCGTGCAGATCGTGAAGGTCAGGGTGTCGATGAGGATGTCCGACTCGCGGATCCCCCAGTTGGCCGTCAGATCACCGATCAGGCGTTCGGCGATGGCGACCTTGTGCTCGACGGTGCGGGCCTGGCCCTCCTCGTCGATGGTCAGCGCGATCAGCGCGGCACCGTGCTCCCGCGCCAGCGCGGTGACCTTCGCGAACCGCGACTCCGGCCCGTCACCGTCCTCGAAGTTCACCGAGTTGATGACCGCACGGCCGCCGAGCTTCTCCAGACCCGCCTGGATCACCGGCACCTCGGTCGAGTCCAGCACGATCGGCAGCGTCGAAGCCGTCGCGAACCGCCCCGCCAGCTCCTCCATGTCCGCGACACCGTCACGGCCCACATAGTCGACGCAGAGGTCGAGCATGTGCGCGCCCTCGCGGATCTGGTCGCGGGCCATCTCCACACAGTCGTCCCAGCGGGCCTCCAGCATGGCCTCGCGGAACTTCTTCGACCCGTTGGCGTTGGTCCGCTCGCCGATCGCCATATACGAGGTGTCCTGGCGGAACGGCACCGTCTGATAGAGCGAGGCGGCCCCGGGCTCCGGCTGCGGGGTGCGCCCGGCAACCGCCGTGCCCCGGACCCGCTCCACCACCTGCCGCAGGTGCTCGGGGGTCGTACCACAGCAGCCGCCGACCAGCGAGAGACCGTACTCGCGGACGAACGTCTCCTGCGCGTCAGCGAGCTCCGCCGCGCTGAGCGGGTAGTGCGCGCCCTCCTTGGTCAGGACGGGCAGACCGGCGTTGGGCATGCAGGAGAGCGGGATGCGGGCGTTGCGGGCGAGGTAGCGCAGGTGCTCGCTCATCTCGGCGGGACCGGTCGCGCAGTTCAGGCCGATCATGTCGATGCCCAGCGGCTCCAGCGCCGTCAGCGCCGCACCGATCTCCGAACCCAGCAGCATCGTGCCGGTCGTCTCCACCGTCACCGAGCAGATCAGCGGCACGCAAACACCCAGCGCCTCCATCGCCCGCCGGGCACCGATGATCGAGGACTTCGTCTGGAGCAGGTCCTGCGTGGTCTCCACCAGCAACGCGTCCGCCCCGCCGGACAACAGGCCCTCCGCGTTGATCTGGTACGCGTCGCGGATCTTGCCGTACGTGATGTGGCCGAGCGTCGGCAGCTTGGTGCCCGGGCCCATCGAGCCCAGCACCCAGCGCTGCTGCCCGGTCGAGGCGGTGAACTCGTCGGCGACCTCACGCGCGATGCGCGCACCCGCCTCCGACAGCTCGAAATTCCGCTCCGCGATGTCGTACTCGGCGAGCGCGGCGAAGTTCGTCCCGAAGGTGTTCGTCTCCACACAGTCCACACCCACCGCGAAGTACGCCTCGTGAACGGTGCGCACAATGTCGGGGCGGGTGACGTTGAGAACCTCGTTACAACCCTCCAGCTGCTGGAAATCCTCCATCGAGGGATCCTGCGCCTGAAGCATCGTCCCCATGGCCCCGTCGGCGACGACCACACGGGTCGCGAGCGCCTCCCGGAGGGCATCGGCCCGGGTCTGGATGTCTGCGGGCGGGTTCGGCAACGAGGCCATGGTTGAGCTCCCTGGGATGCGACGGCTGTCGGCTTTGCACCCCCTCTGTGTCAAGGGTGCACGCGGCCAGGGTAACCGCGTGGAACCGGACCCGGTGAGGGTGTCCCACGTGGCGGACTGCATTCTGTGCGCGGTACGTCCGCTCGGGTGTGTCGGTGCGAGTGTGGCGATACAAACGTGCGTGCGGAACCCCTCACCATGCAAAAAGTCGGCATCGACCGATAGTGTTCAGCATTGTCGAACTACGTCAGCAGGAGGCTTCGCCATGGCACGGAACATCCAGTCGCTCGAACGAGCCGCTGCGATGCTGCGACTCCTGGCGGGTGGCGAGCGCCGGCTGGGGCTGTCGGACGTGGCGTCCTCCCTGGGCCTGGCGAAGGGGACGGCGCACGGCATCCTGCGCACCCTCCAGGCGGAGGGCTTCGTCGAGCAGGACCCGGCTTCGGGCCGCTACCAGCTGGGCGCGGAGCTGCTGCGCCTGGGCAACAGCTACCTGGACGTGCACGAGCTGCGCGCCCGCGCCCTGGTGTGGACGGACGACCTGGCCCGGGCGAGCGGCGAGAGCGTGTACGTGGGCGTGCTGCACAAGAGCGGGGTGCTGATCATGCACCACGTGTTCCGGCCCGACGACAGCCGCCAGGTGCTGGAGGTGGGGGCCATGCAGCCGCTGCACTCCACCGCTCTGGGCAAGGTGCTGTCCGCGTACGACCCGGTGGCGCACACCCAGGTGGTGGAAGTGGAGCGCGAGGCTTTCACCCCGCGCACGGTCACCGACGCGGCCGGGTTCGAGGAGGTCCTCGGACTCACCCGGGCGCGCGGCTGGGCCGCCGACGTCGAGGAGACCTGGGAGGGCATCGCCTCGGTCGCCGCGCCCATCCACGACCGGCGCAGGATGCCGGTCGGCGCGGTCGCCGTGGCGGGGGCCGTGGAACGGGTCTGCGGGGAGTCCGGCGAGCCCCGGGCGGCCCTGGTGGCCTCCGTACGGGACTGCGCCCGGTCGGTTTCACGCGACCTCGGAGCAGGCCGGTTCTGAGCTTGACCTGACCCATCCCACCCACCCGAGGCGGCTTCGAGCTGCATTTGGGTGGGTTTTGTCATTTACTGATCATGAATTGGCCTGATTTGGTCGATCGAACCGAGTGGTAACGATCCGGTTCTTTGACCTGGCCAGGCCTTGACGGGTTCTTCACACAGGCGGAAAACTGCCGTTCATCGGTCGGCAATGTCGAACACCTACCGGCAATACGCGTTAGGGTGTGGCAAGGCCAAGGACCGGTGCAGCACTCACCGAGTGCGCGGAACCACCGGAGGGACCCGGTGTCCGCCCACCCCTGGACGTACGTAAGGAGTCGCGGGTGTCCAGCTCCGACATCTTCATCGGCGAGACCATCGGAACCGCCGTCCTCATCCTGCTCGGCGCCGGCGTGGTCGCCGCCGTCGTGCTCAAGCGCTCGAAGGCGCAGAACGCGGGCTGGCTGGCGATCACCTTCGGGTGGGGTTTCGCGGTCATGACCGCCGTCTACATGACGGGCACCCTGTCCGGCGCCCACCTCAACCCCGCCGTCACGGTCGGCATCGCGATCAAGGACGGCGACTGGGGCAACGTCCCGGTCTACTTCGCCGGCCAGCTGCTCGGCGCCATGATCGGTGCCACGCTCGCCTGGGTGGCGTACTACGGCCAGTTCCGGGCCCACCTCACCGACCCCGAGATCGTCGCCACCAAGTCCGAGCACGCCGGGCTGGTCGACCAGAAGACGGAGCCGGACGCCGGCCCGGTGCTCGGCGTCTTCGCCACCGGTCCCGAGGTCCGCAACGTCTGGCAGAACCTCGCGACCGAGATCATCGGCACCCTCGTCCTCGTGCTCGCCATCCTCGCCTTCGGCCTCAACGACGAAGGCAAGGGCCTCGGCACCCTCGGCGGCCTCATCGTCGCCCTGACCGTCGTCAGCATCGGCCTCTCGCTCGGCGGTCCGACCGGCTACGCGATCAACCCGGCCCGCGACCTGGGCCCGCGCATCGTCCACGCACTGCTGCCGCTGCCGAACAAGGGCGGCTCCGACTGGGGGTACGCCTGGATCCCCGTCGTCGGCCCGCTGATCGGCGGCGCCCTCGCCGCGGGTATCTACAACCTCGCGTTCGTCTAAGTCGTTCGCCCACCGGACTTCCCAGGAGCAGCCACCATGACCACCAGCACCGGCCCCTTCATCGCCGCGATCGACCAGGGCACCACCTCCTCCCGCTGCATCGTCTTCGACCGCGACGGCCGCATCGTCGCCGTCGACCAGAAGGAGCACGAGCAGATCTTCCCGAAGCCGGGCTGGGTCGAGCACGACGCCACCGAGATCTGGACCAACGTCCAGGAGGTCGTCGCCGGGGCCATCGCCAAGGCCGAGATCACCGCCGCCGACGTCAAGGCCGTCGGCATCACCAACCAGCGCGAGACCACGCTCCTGTGGGACAAGAACACCGGCGAGCCGGTGCACAACGCCCTGGTCTGGCAGGACACCCGCACCGACGCCCTGTGCAAGGAGCTCGGCCGCAACGTCGGCCAGGACCGCTTCCGCCGCGAGACGGGCCTGCCCCTGGCCAGCTACTTCGCCGGCCCCAAGGTCCGCTGGCTGCTCGACAACGTCGAGGGCCTGCGCGAGCGCGCCGAGGCCGGCGACATCCTCTTCGGCACCATGGACTCGTGGGTCATCTGGAACCTCACGGGCGGCGCCCAGGGCGGCGTGCACGTCACCGACGTCACCAACGCCTCGCGCACCATGCTGATGAACCTGCACACCCTGGCCTGGGACGAGAAGATCGCCGAGTCCATGGGCGTCCCGCTCAACGTCCTCCCGGAGATCAAGTCCTCCGCCGAGGTCTACGGCCACGTCAAGGACGGCGTCCTCGCCGGTGTCCCGGTCGCCTCGGCGCTCGGTGACCAGCAGGCCGCCCTGTTCGGCCAGACCTGTTTCGCCGAGGGCGAGGCGAAGTCCACGTACGGCACCGGCACGTTCATGCTGATGAACACCGGCGACAAGATCATCAACTCCTACAGCGGCCTGCTGACCACGGTCGGCTACCAGATCGGCGACCAGAAGCCGGTCTACGCGCTGGAGGGCTCCATCGCCGTCACCGGCTCGCTCGTCCAGTGGATGCGCGACCAGATGGGCCTGATCAAGTCCGCGGCCGAGATCGAGACCCTGGCCTCCTCCGTCGAGGACAACGGCGGCGCCTACTTCGTACCGGCCTTCTCCGGCCTGTTCGCCCCGTACTGGCGCTCCGACGCCCGCGGTGTGATCGCCGGCCTCACCCGGTACGTCACCAAGGCGCACATCGCCCGTGCCGTCCTGGAGGCCACCGCCTGGCAGACCCGCGAGATCACCGACGCCATGACCAAGGACTCGGGCGTCGAGCTCGCGGCCCTCAAGGTCGACGGCGGCATGACCTCCAACAACCTGCTGATGCAGACGCTCTCGGACTTCCTGGACGCCCCCGTGGTCCGTCCGATGGTCGCCGAGACCACCTGCCTCGGCGCCGCCTACGCCGCCGGCCTGGCCGTCGGCTTCTGGCCCGACACCGACGCCCTGCGCGCCAACTGGCGCCGCGCGGCGGAGTGGACCCCGCGGATGCCCGCCGAGCAGCGGGACCGCGAGTACAAGAGCTGGCTCAAGGCCGTGGAGCGGTCCATGGGCTGGGTCGACGACGAAGACGCCAGCTGACCGCACCAGCTGAGTCAATCGACGAGGAGCTGAAAGAGATATGAGCACCCTGCAGAGCGTTCCCACCCTGGGTACGCACCCGACCGCCGGCTCGAACCCGAGCCGCGCCGAGACCCGTGAGCAGCTGGCCAAGGCCACGTACGACCTGCTGGTCATCGGCGGTGGAATCCTGGGCACCTCGGTGGCCTGGCACGCCGCGCAGTCGGGTCTGCGGGTCGCCATGGTGGACGCCGGCGACTTCGCCGGCGCCACCTCCTCCGCCTCCTCCAAGCTCGTCCACGGCGGCTTGCGCTACCTGCAGACCGGCGCGGTCAAGCTGGTGGCCGAGAACCACCACGAGCGCCGGGTACTGGCCAAGGACGTGGCCCCGCACCTGGTGAACCCGCTCACCTTCTACCTGCCCGTGTACAAGGGCGGGCCGGTCGGCGCGGCGAAGCTGGGCGCGGGCGTGTTCGCGTACTCGGCGCTCTCGGCCTTCGGTGACGGCATCGGCAAGGTCATCTCGCCGGCCCGTGCCGCCGCCGACAACCCGGGCCTGAAGACGGACAACCTCAAGGCCGTCGCGGTCTACTACGACCACCAGATGAACGACTCCCGCGTCGCCGTCATGACGGTCCGCGCGGCCGTCGAGTCGGGCGCGGTCGTCCTCAACCACGCCGAGGTCACCGGGCTGCGCATGACGCGCGGCCGGGTCACCGGTGCCGAGCTCAAGGACCGTCTGGACGGGACCGAGTTCGGGGTGGACGCGCGCGTCGTGCTCAACGCCACCGGCCCGTGGGTGGACCACCTGCGGCGCATGGAAGACAAGCACTCCCTGCCGTCCATCCGCCTGTCCAAGGGCGCCCACATCGTGATGAAGCGCAAGTCGCCGTGGAAGGCCGCCATGGCCACCCCGATCGACAAGTACCGCATCACCTTCGCCCTCCCGTGGGAGGACCAGCTGCTCCTCGGTACGACCGACGAGGTGTACGAGGGCGACCCGGGTGACGTGCGCGCCACCGAGTCCGACATCCAGCAGATCCTGGACGAGGCGGCCTTCTCCGTGAAGGACGCGGACCTGGACCGCTCGCTGATGACGTACGCCTTCGCGGGCCTGCGGGTGCTGCCCGGCGGCCCGGGCGGGGTCGAGAAGGCCAAGCGCGAGACGGTCGTCTCCGAGGGCGCGGGCGGCATGCTGTCGGTGGCCGGCGGCAAGTGGACCACGTACCGCCACATCGGCCGCGTGGTCATGGACAAGCTGGCCAAGCTTCCCGGCAGCCCGCTGACCGAGGACATGGAGCCGGTGAAGTCCCTCGTGCGCCGGGTGCCGCTGCCCGGTGTCGCCAACCCGAACGCGGTCGCGCACCGGCTGCTGGTGGACCGTGAGCCCGGCACGCGGATGGACCCGCTCACCGCGCGCCACCTGGCCTCGCACTACGGTTCGCTGGCCTTCGACATCGCGCGCCTGGCGAACGAGGACCCGGCGCTGGCCGAGCGCATCCACCCGGACGGTCCGGAGATCTGGGCGCAGGTCGCCTACGCCCGTGACAACGAGTGGGCGCAGACCGCCGACGACGTGCTGCGCCGGCGTACGACGGTCACGATCCGCGGCTTGGACGACGCCTCCGTGCGCGCCCGGGTCGAGGAGATGCTGAGCCACAAGGCATAGCCGAGGCATAGCTGTCCCGCAGGTGGGGAAGAGGGGCGGTTCCGAGGGGAACCGCCCCTCTGTCGTGG
Source organism: Streptomyces sp. IBSNAI002 (assembly GCF_052244475.1). Taxonomy (NCBI): domain Bacteria; kingdom Bacillati; phylum Actinomycetota; class Actinomycetes; order Kitasatosporales; family Streptomycetaceae; genus Streptomyces; species Streptomyces sp. IBSNAI002. Next base: position 1,983,818 of record NZ_JBQPXG010000002.1, read on the forward strand.
GCTGTGGCCCGTGCCTCATCAAGGCTTAGGCTGACCCACGTACACAAGGGAACTTCGGAAGGAGACCTGGGTGATCGAGCTTGAGGGCGTGCCCGAGCTGATCGACCCGGTCATGGTGGCCGCGTTCGAGGGCTGGAACGACGCGGGTGACGCGGCATCCGGTGCGGTCGCACACCTGGACCGGGAGTGGAAGGGCGAGGTGTTCGCGGCGCTCGACGCCGAGGACTACTACGACTTCCAGGTCAACCGGCCGACGGTGTGGCTGGACAACGGGGTACGGAAGATCACCTGGCCGACGACGCGGCTGTCGGTGGTCCGGATCGGCGGCGCGAAGCCGCGGGACCTGGTCCTGGTGCGCGGGATCGAACCGTCCATGCGGTGGCGGTCGTTCTGCAACGAGATCCTCGGCTTCGCGCACGAACTGGGCGTGGAGATGGTGGTCATCCTGGGGGCACTGCTGGGGGACACCCCGCACACGCGGCCGGTTCCGGTGAGCGGGGTCACCTCGGACGCGGACCTGGCGCGGACGATGGACCTGGAGGAGACGAAGTACGAGGGCCCGACCGGCATCGTGGGCATCCTCCAGGAGGCCTGTACGCACGCGGGCGTCCCGGCGGTCTCGCTGTGGGCGGCGGTCCCCCACTACGTCTCCCAGCCGCCGAACCCCAAGGCCACGCTGGCCCTGCTGAACCGGCTCGAGGATCTGATCGACATCCGGATCCCGCTGGGCGAACTCCCGGAGGACGCGCGGGCGTGGCAGCTGGGCGTGGACCAACTGGCCGCGGAGGACAGCGAGGTGGCGGAGTACGTCCAGACGCTGGAGGAGGCGCGGGACACGGCCGACCTGCCGGAGGCGTCGGGCGACGCCATCGCCCGGGAGTTCGAGCGGTACCTGCGCCGGCGTGACCCCGCTGCGGGCCCTGCCGCGGAACCGAGCGACGGATCGTACCTCCGCGACACGTCAAGCGGTCTGACGCGTCCGCCGAAGCGCAAACCGGACCCTTCCGGGGAGGAGCCGCCCGCGGCTCCTCCGGAGGAGCCGGGGGACGACACCCCCGAGACGTGACCCGCGCGGCGCCTCAAACGCCGGCGAGGCTGGATTTTCCAGCCCGTCCGGCGTTTGAGGACCGGGTCCGGGCAGAGCCCGGGGAACGGTGGAAGGGCGGGTAGGGGACGGCTCCGCGCAGCGGCTGCCCGCCCCGGCGGGTTACAGGGCCACGCCGAGGAGGGCGTCGACCGTACGGGAGACCAGGCCGGGGGCGGACTCGTCGTCGCCGTCGGTGGCGATCTGCCGCTCGACCCAGCGGTCCACGGCCGCCAGCGCGGCAGGGGCGTCCAGGTCGTTCGCCAGGGCCTCGCGGACCTCCTCGACCAGGGCGTCCGCCGGCAGCCCGTCCGGCCGGGACACGGCCGCCCGCCACCGCTCCAGCCGGGCCACGGCGTCGGCGAGGACCTCGTCCGTCCACTCCCAGTCGGCCCGGTAGTGGTGCGACAGCAGCGCCAGGCGGATCGCCGCCGGGTCGACGCCGGCCCGCCGCAGCGCGGACACGAAGACGAGGTTGCCCTTCGACTTCGACATCTTCTCGCCGTTCAGGGCGACCATGCCGGCGTGGACGTACGCCTGGGCCATCGGGAACTCGCCCGTCAGTGCCTGCGCGTGCGAGGCGCCCATCTCGTGGTGCGGGAAGGCCAGGTCGGACCCGCCGCCCTGGATGTCGAAGCCCATGCCCAGGTGGTCCAGGGCGATGGCCACGCACTCGATGTGCCAGCCCGGACGGCCGCGGCCCAGTGAGCCGCCGTCCCAGCTCGGCTCGCCCGGACGCGCGGCCATCCACAGCATCGGGTCGAGCGGGTTCTTCTTGCCCGGCCGGTCCGGGTCACCGCCCCGCTCCGCCGACAGCAGCCGCATCGCCTCCGCGTCGAGGTTCGAGACGCCGCCGAAGTGCGGGTCGGACTCGACGGAGAAGTAGACGTCCCCGTCCAGCTCGTACGCCGCGCCCGCGTCCCGCAGCCGCTCGACCAGCGGCACGATGCCGGGTATGGCCTCGACGGCGCCGATGTAGTGCTGCGGCGGCAGCATGCGCAGGGCGGTCATGTCCTCGCGGAAGAGGGCGGTCTCGCGCTCGGCGAGCTCCGTCCAGTCCTGGCCGTCGCGCAGGGCCCGCTCCAGGAGCGGATCATCCACGTCCGTGACGTTCTGGACGTAGTGAACCTGCCGCTTGGTGTCGAGCCACACGCGCTGCACGAGGTCGAACGCGTTGTAGGTCGCCGCGTGACCGATGTGGGTCGCGTCGTACGGGGTGATTCCGCAGACGTAGATACGGGCGACGGGACCGGGGGCGAGGGTGATCGTCCCCTGGGTCGCGGTGTCGTGGATCTCGAGGTCGCGGCCCTTGCCAGGAAGGGCGGGGACCTCGGAAGCGGGCCAGGCATGCATGTCTCGAGCCTAACCGGACGGATGTTCCTGAAACGAACCGGACCTGCACTGTTGTCTTGATCGGCACTCTTGCGGTCTGGCCGAAACTGTGCGTGTACCGAGTGGCCGGTTCAGACCGGTGGCCACGGGATCGACGGCCACTGACCGGACGGCTCCGGGTGCGTCCCGGTGTGCAGCAGCTGCGCCACCCGGCCCCGTACGGCGGCCAGCTCGGCCACCGTGACCAGTTCGGCCAGCCGGGTGGCCAGCGGGGCCCCGTCCGCCAGTGCGGCGGTCAGCGCGGCGAGCACGGTGCGCGCCTCGTCCGTCAGGGGCTCCCCGGCCCACCCCCACAGGAGTGTGCGCAGTTTGTCCTCCGCGTGGAAGGTCACGCCGTGGTCGATCCCGTAGAGCCGTCCGTCGGGCGCGGGCAGCAGGTGGCCGCCCTTGCGGTCGCCGTTGTTGATCACGGCGTCGAGCACGGCGAGCCGGCGCAGCCGGGGGTCGTCCGCGTGGACGAGCAGGGCGGTGCGGCCCTCGCCCACGTCGGCGAAGGCGACCGGCTTCCAGCCGTCCCCCGCGTCCTCGCCGTCCACCAGCGCGAGGAGCTCGGCTCCGGGGGTCTCGCCCCCGGGTGCCTCGATCCACCGCTGGACCATGCCCTCCCCGTACGGTCCGTCGCGCAGCACGGTGGTGGGCACCAGGCCCCAGCCGGTGGCCTCGGAGACCAGGTAGGAGGCGACCTCGCGCTGGGCGAGGTTCCCGTCGGGGAAGTCCCACAGCGGGCGCTCGCCCTTCACCGGCTTGTACACGCAGTCGGTGCTCGCGTCTCCGTAGCGGACCTTGCAGAGCAGCACGGCGTTGGACGCCTCGCGGATCCGGCCGACGACGGTCAGCTCCCCCTTGGTGAGGAGTTGCTCGTACTTCTCCCGCTCCCCCATGACGGTCACACCTGGCGCCGGTAGCCGTTCTGGCGGGGGCAGACGTGCCCCTCCGGGTCCAGTGGGAGGCTGCACAGCGGGCACGGCGGCCGGCCCGCGTTGACCACGTCCAGGGCCCGCTTGGCGAAGGCCCGGGCCTGGGCTCCGGTGAGGCGGACCCGCAGCATGGGCGGGCCGTTCTCCTCGTCCTGGAGCAGCCGTTCCTCGGCCTCGGCGAGATCCTCGTCCGAGTCGGCGTCGAGTTCGACCAGGGCCTGAGCCTCGACGATCATGCGCTGTTCCTCGCCGTCCCAGGCGAGGGCCATGGTGCCGACGCGGAACTCCTCGTCGACCGGGACGTCCAGCGGCGCGGTGTCGGCGGCCTCGGCCGGGGCCACGGCCGGGACCGGGGCGTTTCCCCCGGTGCGCCGTACGACCTCGTCCAGCAGCTCGTCCATCCGCTCGGCCAGCGCCGCGACCTGGGTCTTCTCCAGGGAGACGCTGGTGACGCGGGGGCCGGACGAGGCCTGCAGGAAGAACGTACGGCGTCCCGGCAGACCGACCGTGCCGGCGACGAAGCGGTCCGGCGGGTCGTAGAGGAACACCTGACGGGGCACGTCCAGTCTCCAAGTCTCGGTGGCAGCGCTCATTAACGGGCCAGTCCACCCTACTGCGCCGTTCGATCACACCGCGCCCGCACCGCCCCCGACGACGGCGTTCCCGCCGTCTTCCACGGCTTTGTCCGGTGCGGCCGCGCGCGGTACGAGCGAGCCGAGGTCCCCGGTGTCGCCGAGCCGGAACACGAACGGGCGGGTCGGCGTGTAGCGGACGGCGGTCACCGAGCAGGGGTCGACGTGGATGCGCTGGAAGAGGTCCAGGTGCATCCCCAGGGCGTCCGCCACGAGGGACTTGATGACGTCGCCGTGGGAGCACATCAGGAAGACGGCGTCGGGGCCGTGTTCCTCCTCGACCCGCGCGTTCCAGTCCCGTACGGCGTCCACGGCGCGCGCCTGCATGGCGCGCAGGGACTCGCCGCCGGGGAAGGCGGCCGCCGAGGGGTGCTGCTGGACGATCCTCATCAGGGGTTCGTCGGCCAGTTCGGCGAGTTTGCGGCCCGACCAGTCGCCGTAGTGGCACTCGCCGATCCGCTCGTCGGTGTGCGGCTCCAGTTCCGGCCGGGCCGCCAGCAGCGGGGCCAGGGTCTCCCGGCAGCGCTGGAGCGGGCTGGTGACGACGGCGGCGAGCGGTACGCCCGCCAGCCGCCCGGGGAGCGCGGCGGCCTGCTCTAGGCCGCGCTCGTCGAGGGCGACTCCCGGGGTCCATCCGGCGAGCAGCCCAGCGGTGTTGGCGGTGGACCGCCCGTGTCGTACGAGGATCAGCGTGGCCATGCCGCCAGCCTAAGCGGTGCCGCGAGGTGCGGGCCGGGCGAGGGCGGAGGAGAATACGCGCGTGATTGTGGACTGCGCGCTCTACCGGAACGGCCGCCGCACCGAGGGTCCGGCGGATTTCTCGGACGCCCTGGACGCCGCACGGGCCACCGGGGACGCCTTTCTCTGGGTCGGCATGCACGAACCGACGGAGAAGGAATTCGAGCACGTGCGGACCGAGTTCGGCCTGCACCCGCTGGCGGTGGAGGACGCCCTGACCGCGCACCAGCGCCCGAAGCTGGAGGTGTACGACGACTCGCTGTTCGTGGTCCTGAAGCCGGTGCTCTACGACGACCACACCGACATCGTGACCACCGGCGAGCTGATGGTGTTCATCGGGGACTCGTTCGTGGTCACCGTCCGGCACGGCGAGGGGGCCGCGCTGGCCGCCGTACGGCGCCGGCTGGAGCACGAGCCGAACGTCCTGAAGCACGGCCCCACCGCCGTGCTGTACGCGGTCTCCGACGCGGTGGTGGACCACTACATCGACGTGGCGGCCGAACTCCAGTCGGACCTGGAGGAGCTGGAGGCCGAGGTCTTCGCCCCGAACGCCTCGGACACCAAGAACACCGCCTCCCGGATCTACGCCTTCAAGCGGCAGGTGCTGGAGTTCCGCCGGGCGACGAGCCCGCTCCTCCAGCCGATGGAGCGGCTCGCTTTCGGGCGGGTGCCCTTCGTCCACGATCACGCCCGGCCGTTCTTCCGCGACGTGGCCGACCACCTGACCAAGGCGAACGAGTACGTCGAGGGCCTGGACCGGCTGCTGTCGGACGCCCTCGCCGCGCACCTGGCGCAGATGGGGGTGCGGCAGAACGACGACATGCGCAAGATCTCGGCCTGGGCGGCGATGGCGGCCGTGCCCACGATGGTGGCGGGGATCTACGGGATGAACTTCGAGCACATGCCCGAGCTGACGTGGGGCCTGGGATATCCGGCGGTGGTGCTGGTCATGGTGGGCGCGTGCCTGGGCCTGCACCGGCTGTTCAAGCGCCGGGGCTGGCTGTAGCCCGCCCCCGCCCCCCGGCCGGGGGACTCATGCGAACTCGGGGGCGGTGACCGGGACGCCGCCGAGGGCGTCGCGCCGCTGGGGCATGCGCAGGCTCACCATCCGGTGCCAGCCGCTGAACCGCTCGTACGCGTACATCCCGCGGATCCCGGCGGCGAGCGCGGCCGCCTTCGGCGCGGGCCAGTGCAGCAGCCGTCCCATGTGGTCCATGACGGCGAGGCTCACGTCGCGGTAGATGCCGATCTCGGCGAGCGCGCTCTCGCGCAGTACCCGGTGGATGGTGCGGCCGTGCCCTTCGCGGGCGAGGCGCAGCAACTCCTCGTGGCAGTAGGCGAGGTGGTTGTCCTCGTCGTGGCTGATCATGCGGATGGCCCTGCCGAGCTCGGGGTGGTCGCCGAAGTGGCCGACCAGCATGTCCATCTGGTCGGCGGCCCGCTGTTCGGTGACGCGGCTGTGCGCCAGGTAGACGACGATGTCGCGCTCGGTCAGCGGCTCCTCGCGGCGCAGCTTCTCGTGCGCGAGGCCGATGCCGCGCCGCTCCAGCAGCATCGTGTAGTCGGTCTCGGGGGGTACCGGGACGGGCGGCAGACCGCGCTTGCGGAGCAGGGCGTTGAAGATCCGCCCGTGCTTGTCCTCGTCGGCGCCGTGCCGGGTGATCTTCGGTGCCAGGCCGCGCATGCCGTCCGGCACCAGGGCCGCGATGCGGGCGTTCTCCCAGCCGCCCTGGGTCTCCCCGCTGGCGGCGATGGAGCAGAACAGCTGGAAGGAGTCGTCGTTGTCGACGATCTCCTGGAACAGGCTGCGGGCAGAGAGCATGCACCGAGTCAAACGCCGGTCGCCGGGGGCGGCAACCGAAGCGCGGGGCCACTCGCCCGAATGAACGAAACCGCGGGTTGGGCGGGAGTGCGTAACCCGGCGGGCGCCCCGCGCGTTGTTGGCTGTGTCGGCCGTGGCGGGGAAGACCCCCCGAGCCCCCACCACGGCCGCAGGCTCCCTCCCGGGGATCAGGCCAGGCCGGCGCGTTCCATGGCCTCGGTGCCGGCCCGCAGGGCGGCGATCCGCTCGTCGAGCGTGAAGCCGGCCGGGGCCAGGGTGAGTGTGGTGACCCCGGCCTCCGCGTAGGCCTTCATGCCGTCCGCGATCCGCTCGACCGGGCCGAGCAGCGTGGTCGAGTCGATCAGGGAGTGCGGGACGGCCGCGGCCGCGCCGGTCTTGTCGCCGGCCAGGTACTTGTCCTGGATCTCGGCGGCTTCCTTCTCGTACCCCATGCGCTGGGCCAGCTGGTTGTAGAAGTTCTGCTTCCGGCTGCCCATGCCGCCCACGTACAGGGCGGTGTACGGGCGGAACATGTCGGCGAGCGCGGTCACGTCCCCGCCGAGGGCCAGCGGCACGGTCGGGCAGACGTCGAAGCCGTCCATGGTCAGCCCGGCCTTCTCGCGGCCCGCCCGGATGTGGGTGAGCGCGGTGGCCTCCAGGTGCTCGGCGGCCGGGAAGATCAGCAGCGCGCCGTCGGCGATCTCGCCGGTCTGCTCCAGGTTCTTGGGGCCGATCGCGGCGATGTAGAGCGGGATGTGCTCGCGCTCGGGGTGCACGGTCAGCTTGATCGGCTTGCCGGGGCCGTCGGGCAGCGGCAGGGTCCAGTGCTCGCCCTCGTACGAGAGGCGCTCGCGGCTCATGGCCTTGCGGACGATCTCCACGTACTCCCGGGTCCGCGCGAGCGGCTTGTCGAACTTGACGCCGTACCAGCCCTCGGAGACCTGCGGGCCGGAGACGCCCAGGCCGAGCCGGAAGCGGCCCTTGGTGAGGGAGTCCAGGGTGGCGGCGGTCATCGCCGTCATGGCGGGCTGGCGGGCCGGGATCTGGAGGATCGCCGAGCCGACGTCGATCCGCTCGGTCTGGGCGGCGACCCAGGCGAGGACGGTCGGGGCATCGGAGCCGTAGGCCTCGGCGGCCCAGCAGACGTCGTAGCCGAGGCGGTCGGCCTCCTGTGCGACGGCGAGGTTGTCGGCGTCCATGCCCGCACCCCAGTAGCCGAGATTGATGCCGAGCCGCATGTGTCGTCCCCTTACCGAATTTACCGATCAGTAACGTGCGTGTGCGGGGACTCTAGCGCGCCCGGGGCCCTTCCGTCAGTGCCCCAGTAGTCTCAGCGCTCATGGAGCAGAGGCATCTCGGCCGCACCGGACTGCGCGTATCCCGGATCGGCCTCGGCACCCTCACCTGGGGCCGCGACACCGGCGAGGAAGCCGCCGCCGAGCAGGTGAAGACGTTCTGGGAGGCGGGCGGCACCCTCGTCGACACGGCCGACGTCTACGGCGGCGGGGAGGCCGAGTACCTCCTCGGCCGGCTGCTGGCGGGGCTCGTCCCGCGCCGGGACCTGGTGATCGCGACGAAGGCGGGCAGCGTGCCCGATCCGGACCGGCGGTTCGACGGCTCGCGGGGGCACCTGCTGGCCGCGCTCGACGACTCGCTCGACCGGCTCGGCACCGATTACGTCGACCTCTGGCAGCTGCACGCGTTCGACCCGGTGACCCCGCTGGAGGAGACCCTCCAGGCGCTGGACCTGGCCGTGAGCAGCGGCCGCGCCCGGTACGCCGGGGTGGCGGGCTTCTGCGGCTGGCAGTTGGCGAAGGCGGCGACCTGGCAGCTCGCGGCCCCCGGTGTGCGGACCCGGCTGGCCTCGACGCAGATGGAGTACTCGCTGCTCCAGCGCGGGGTCGAGCGCGAGGTGCTGCCGGCCGCCCTGGACCTGGGCGTCGGCCTCCTCCCCTCGTCCCCGCTGGGGCGCGGGGTGCTGACGGCCAAGTACCGGGGCGGCACCCCGGCGGACTCGCGGGGCGCCTCGGAGTCGCTGGCCGCCCTGGTGGACCCGTACCTGGACGAGGCCGCGGGCCGGATCGTGGACGCGGTGGTGACGGCGGCCCAGGGGCTGGCGGTGACCCCGCTCCAGGTGGCCCTGGCGTGGATCCGGGACCGGCCGGGGGTGGTCGCGCCCATCGTCGGCGCGCGGACGGCGGGGCAGCTGGAGGCGGCTCTGTCAGTGGAGGCCCTTAGTCTTCCCGAGGAGATCTGCCGGGCGCTGGACGATGTGTCGGCGCCCGTGCACCGCTATCCCGATCAGGACTGGAGCACGCTGTGAGTACGGACCCTCAGGCCGAAACCGCTGCCGCGGAGGACCCGGCCGCCCCGCAGGCCGAGCCGTCCGCAGCCGAGGAAGACCCGCACGAGCCCGTGTCGGCCGAGGCCACGCCCGCCGCCGAACCCGCCGCGGGCACCGAGCCCGAGGCCGCACCCGACGCCGACGCCGACGCCGACGGGGTGAAACCTGCCGAGGCCGCCGCAGGCGACACGGCGCCCGCGCTCTCCGAGGCGCAGGCCGAGCTGGCGGCGCAGAAGGTCGAGCGGGAGCGGATCGCCCGGCGCAAGGCCGAGCGGGATGCGCCCGTCGAGGCCGGGGCCAAGCTCAGCGGGAAGGCCGCCGACCTGCTGGCCGCCGTCCGGGCCGTGGAGGGCGGGGCGAAGCCCCCGTCCGTGTACTTCGACGAGGCCCCGGCCGCGCCGCGCAAGGCGGCCCCCGCTCCCCCGCCGCCGCCCCGCAGGGCGCCGCAGGCGCCGGCCGCCGCAGCCGCCCCCGCGGACACCGACGCCGTACGGGCCGTCCTGGCCCGCGGCGGCGCCCCCGAGGCACTGGCCGCCGCGGCCGCCGCGGCCCTCGGCGACGGCGCCGCCGAGCGGCTCGCCGAGAACCCCTGGCTGCTGCTGTCGGCCCCCGCCGTCCGTCCGGCCCAGGCCGACGGCTTCGCCCGCGCCCTGCTGGGCGCCGAGGCCGGGCCGGGCGACGAGCGCCGCACCTCCGCCCTGGTCGGCTGGCTGCTGGCGCAGGCCGGGCTCAAGGGACACACCGCGCTGGAGGCCCCGGTCCTGCGGTCGGCACTCGCCCAGTACGGCGTTCCGGACCCCGACGAGGCCCTCGAAGCCGCCATCGGCGAGGGCTCGGTGCTGGTTTTCCACGAGCCGCTGGGCCCGCCGGTCGCGGAGGACGAGGAGCAGCCGGTCCGGGTGCTGGTGGGCCTGGAGGGCGCGGCGATGTCCGAGGAGAGCCTGGCCGACGGCCTGGCCCGGATCGCCGGCACCTTCGACGCCCCGGCGGACTGGGAGAAGGCCGCCACCGGACCGGGCGCCGAGCTGATCCGTACCGTCGCGGGCCACGGCCTGGTCACCCACACCGGCGGCGAGGCCGCCCGCGCCGAACCGCTCGCCCTGCTGGCCGCCGCCCGGGAGTCCGGCCTGCGGGCCTGCCTGGCCGCGCACGCGGCCCCGGCCGACGGGGTCACCGTGGCCGGGCTCCTCACGGGGGCCGAGGGGCCGGGCCGGGACGCCGACGGGCAGTTCGCGCTGGACCTGCTGGTGGTCCTGGACGCGCCCCAGCTGGACGTGGACACCGCGGCCGCGCTGGTGGAGTCCGTCCCCGACGGGGCCCGTCTGGTGCTGTCCGGGGACCCCGCGGTGCTCGGGTCCGCCGGAGCCGGGCGGGTCTTCGCCGATCTGCTGGCCGCCCGTACCTGCCCCCAGGTGGTCTCCCGCGTCCCGGACCCCGGTCCCCTGGGGGAGCTCGTCTCGGGGGTGGGCATCGGGGAGCTGAACCAGGTCGACGCCCCCGGCAAGGAGGTCGTCATCGTCCCGGTGCGCGACGCCGGGGAGGCCGTGCACCGGACCGTGCAGCTGGTGGCCGAGTCGGTGCCGCGGGCCTTCGGGATCCCGGCGGACAGCGTGCAGGTGATCACCCCGGGCCACGGCGGTCCGGCGGGCACCCGGGCGCTGAACGCCGCCCTCAAGGAGCGGCTGAACCCCGGTCCCGGCCGGTTCGGCGGCTTCGATCCCGGCGACCGGGTGGTCCACGTGCCCTCCCCCGGGCGGGCCCTGCCGGCGCATGTGGTGTCGGCCGACGCGCAGGGGCTGCACCTGGAACGCGCGGGCGAGCCGGTCGTCGTACCGAAGGAGCTGGTGGAGTCCCGGGTGCGGCACGGCTGGGCGGTGACCGCGCACCAGGCGGCGGGCGCCCGCTGGCCTGCGGTGGTCGTCGTACTGCCGGGGGACGCGGCGCAGGCCCTGTCCCGGGACTGGGTGTACACGGCCTTCGGACGGGCCGAGCGGCACCTGTCCGTGGTGCACGGCGTGGACCAGGCGCTGCCGCGTGCGGTGGCCGAGGTGCTGCCGAAGCCGCGTACGACCCGGCTGACGGGCCTGCTGACGGCCCTCGCGGCGGCGGGCGAACAGCCGGAGTGAGACGAAGCGGCCCCCGCCGTCGGTGCGGGGGCCGCTTCTCTTCCGTTCAGGCTCCGGTCCGTGCCGCTCAGGCCGGGGTCAGCCCCGGCCGTGCGGGCTCTTCCTCGTCCGTGTGCTCGTCGGCGTCCACGTCCGTGTCCTCACCGAACTCGTCGGTCTCCTCGTCGAAGACGGAGCTGACGTCGAACCGGTGCATGACGTCCTCCGGATCGGTGTGCCCGAAGGGCGAGTTGAGCCACTCACCCGGCTCGGCCATCTCCTCCGAGGCCGCGATCCACAGCGTGGAGTCGCCCTCCTCGAGCCCGAACTCCTTGTAGCGGGAGGCGATCTCGTCGGGCTCGTACTCCCCGAAGAGGACACCCAGCGCGCCCGCCGTGCCCCCGTCGTGGACCAGTTCCGCGTCCCGGTCGTGCGCGGCGACCCGCTCGGCCTGGGCGATCAGCCGCGGCGGTTCGGCCACGGCGTAGTCGCGGCGGATGAACACGCTGAACGCGGCGGGCTCGGCGGGACCGGTGTACGGGACGCCGTCCTCGGGGGTGGGGATCTCGAAGGGGGTGACCTCGTCGTAGCGGTCGTAGAGGAGTTCGTCGTACTCCTCGGCCGCGGCGGCGAGTTCGTTGAAGGCGGCGTAGACGTCGGGGTCCTCGTCCCCGGTCCTGCGCTCGACCGCGGCGAGGTGCCGGTCGAGCGCTTCCTTGACCGCCTCGGCGGCGGCGCGTACCTCGGCAGCAGTGGGCAGAGCGGCATCAGACATAGAGCAGACGCTATCCGTAGCAGGGCTCTGCCCGCACAATAGATGCGATGCCGGAATACGAATTTGTCGACGTGTACGTGCCTCGCGGGGTTCCCCGCAAGGAGGCGACCCGCCTGCTGACCGATCATGCCGAGTACGGGAACTGGGAGCTCGACCGCCTGTCCCTGCACCGGGACGGCAGCCGCCGTGTGCGGCTGCGCCGCCGGATCATCCGCCAGGTCCGCGCGACCTGGTGACGCGGGCCCCGGATCCGGGGCCCGCGTCGTGAACGGCCGTCAGGCGGCCGTGCGGGCCCGCCGGTAGAGCAGGGCGCCGCCCAGCAGGAGGCCGCCGGCGAGCGGGAGGCCGGCGGTCAGGACGTCACCGGAGCCGGTGGCGGCGAGACCGGTCTCCGTGGCCGGGGTGACCGGCGTGACCGGGCCCGAGGCCGGACCGGTGCCCGTACCGGGCGTACCGGGCGTGCCCGGGGTCTGGCCGCCCGGGGTGCCGTTGCCGGGGTTACCGGAGCCGGGGTTCCCGTTGCCCGGGTTCCCGTTCCCGGGGTTACCGGAACCGGGGTTACCGTTGCCCGGGTTCCCGTTCCCGGGGTTCCCGTTCCCGGGGTTACCGGAACCGGGGTTACCGGAACCGGGGTTACCGTTGCCCGGGTTTCCGGAACCGGGGTTCCCATTGCCCGGGTTCCCGTTCCCGGGGTTCCCGGAACCGGGGTTACCGTTGCCCGGGTTGCCGGAACCGGGGTTCCCGTTGCCCGGGTTCCCGTTCCCGGGGTTCCCGTTGCCCGGTGTGCCCGGGTGGTCGTCGCACTCTTCGTCGTCGTGTCCCGGGTGGCCGGGGCTGCCCGGGTGGCCCGGGAGGTCAGGTGTGTCGGGAAGGTTCGGGTGGCCCGGCCTGCCGTGGTGGCCCGAGCCGTTGAAGCAGTGGTTGCCGAAGGCCGGGTTGAGGCCCCCGACCACGTTCACCGTGTTCCCGCAGGCGTTCACGGGCGCGTCCACGGGCACCTGCACGCTGTTCCCGGACAGCAGTCCCGGAGAGTTCGCGGCATGCCCCGAGGCCCCGGAGTCCGCTTGCGCGTACCCCCCGCCCAACGCGAGGACACCCCCCGCGGCAGCCATGGTGATCAGGGTCTTCCTGGTGGCATGTGCCGGTCGTCGCATCTGTACTCGTCCCCTGGTGTGTGCGTCCGGGCTCCCCCGCCCGGACCGCCGAAAATGAGAAACCGGGCCGGAAAAGCCCGGTGGCCCCGGAGCGCTGGAATGCGCTCCGGGGCCAAAGACTTCAGACGCGTCAGGCGTTGACGCAGGTGTTGCCGAAGGCCGGGTTCAGCAGGCCGATCACGTTGACCGTGTTGCCGCAGACGTTCACGGGGATGTGAACCGGGACCTGGACGACGTTGCCGGACAGGACACCCGGGGAGCCGATGGCCGCACCCTGGGCACCCGCGTCGGCGACAGCCAGACCCGCACCCGCGAGAACCAGGCCACCGGTGGCAGCCGCAGCGGCGACAACCTTCTTGATCATTGTTCCTCCTAGTAGGCAATTGCGGTCCCAGCCGCGGACCGCACCACCTGTAACGAGGAGGGATCACCAGGGCTACGAGCGTATGAGTGCATTCACTCTTCTCAGTGGAATGCGCACACCTCTGCGATTCTCAGGCGTTGTCGATGAATCGGTCCAGGACGCGCACGCCGAACTTCAGCCCGTCGACCGGCACCCGCTCGTCCACGCCGTGGAACATGCCGGCGAAGTCCAGCTCAGGCGGCAGCTGCAGCGGCGCGAAGCCGAAGCAGCGGATGCCGAGGTCGTCGAAGGACTTGGCGTCCGTGCCGCCCGAGAGCATGTACGGGACGGCCCGCGCGATGGGGTCCTCGGCCTTCAGGGCGCCCTGCATCGCGTCGACCAGGCGGCCGTCGAAGTCGGTCTCCAGTGCCTTGTCCCCGTGCACGTCCTCCCGCTTGACCCGGGGACCGAGGATGCGGTCCAGGTCGGCGAAGAACTCGTCCTCGTAGCCCGGCAGGAAGCGGCCGTCGACGTGGGCCGTGGCCTGGCCGGGGATCACGTTGACCTTGTAGCCGGCGCCGAGCATCGTCGGGGCGGCGGAATTGCGCAGGGTCGCGCCGACCATCTTGGCGATGCCGCCGAGCTTGGCGAGCGTGGCGTCCATGTTGTCCGGGTCGAGCGGGGTTCCGAGCGCGTCCGAGAGCTCGTCGAGGAAGCTCCGAACGGTCTTGGTCACCCGCACCGGCCACTGGTGGCGCCCGAGCCGCCCCACGGCCTCACAGAGCTCCGTGATGGCGTTGTCGTTGTTGGTCATGGAGCCGTGGCCCGCGGTGCCCTCCACCGTGAGCCGCATCCAGTGCATGCCCTTCTGGGCGGTCTCCACGAGGTAGAGCCGCAGGTTCTCGTTCACGGTGAAGGAGAAGCCGCCGACCTCGCCGATCGCCTCGGTGACGCCCTCGAAGAGCTCCGGGTGCTTGTCGACCAGGTGCCGTGCCCCGTACACCCCGCCGGCCTCCTCGTCGGCGAGGAAGGCGAGCACGATGTCGCGCGGGGGCTTGCGGCCGCTGCGCATGCGGTCGCGTACGACGGCCAGCGTCATCGCGTCCATGTCCTTCATGTCGACGGCGCCGCGGCCCCACACGCAGCCGTCGGCGATCTCGCCCGCGAAGGGGTCGTACGTCCAGTCGGCCGCGTTGGCCGGGACCACGTCGGTGTGCCCGTGGATCAGCAGGGCCGGCCGCGAGGGGTCCTCCCCCTCGATGCGCGCGACGGTCGAGGCCCGCCCCTTGTGCGACTCGAAGATCTGCGGCTCCAGCCCGACCTCGGCGAGCTTCTCGGCCACCCACTCGGCGGCCTTGCGCTCGCCGGGACCCGAGTGGTCCCCGTAGTTGCTGGTGTCGATCCGGATGAGATCCCGGCAGAGGTCGACGACCTCGTCCTCGCCGGAAACGGTCCTGCCCGCGCTCGACTCGCTCACGCTGCTTCCTCCCACTGATCGGTACCGAACTGCACCCATCCTCCCGCTCGGAACCGTTCTCCCCAAGGGCACTCCCTGGCCACAGGGGGGTGTGATCGAGGACCCCGGAATGTTTGGTAATGTTTTCCACGTCGGAACGGCCCGCGAGGGACGCGAGACAGACACCTTGTCCGGGTGGCGGAATGGCAGACGCGCTAGCTTGAGGTGCTAGTGCCCTTTATCGGGCGTGGGGGTTCAAGTCCCCCCTCGGACACAAAAGAAGGACCCCGCTTCGGCGGGGTCCTTTTCGTCGTTCCCGGGCGTGCGGACGCCGGAAACCGCTCACGGGGCCCCGGCGAGGGGCCCCGTGAGCGACGGCGGGCCGGGAGGTCAGTCGCGGGCGGCGGCGATCTCCGCGACCCGGCGGCGGACCAGGAACCAGCCGCCGACCAGGGCGGCGCCGATGGCCGGGACGAACATGACCGTGGTGCGGCCCACGCCTCCGTCGCACCACATCAGGACCAGCACCGTGAGGAGGAAGACCAGCGTCACGAGCTGGGTGTACGGGGCCCAGGGCAGGCGGTAGGCGGGGCGTTCGACGCGGCCCTGCCGGGCGCGGCGCCAGAAGTGCAGCGAGCAGATCATGACCATCGCCCAGGTGCCGAGGATGCCCAGCGAGGCGAAGTTCAGGACGATCTCGAAGGCCTCCTCCTCCATGAAGTAGTTCAGGCCGACGCCCGCGACGCCGAAGGCGGCGGTGAAGAGGACGCCGCCGTAGGGGACCTTGCCCTTGTTCATGACGCCGGTGAACTTGGGGGCGGAGCCGGACAGCGACATCGAGCGCAGGATGCGGCCGGTGGAGTAGAGGCCGGAGTTCAGGCTGGAGAGCGCCGCCGTCAGCACGACCAGGTTCATGATGCCCGCGGCGCCGGGGACGCCCAGCTTGTCGAAGACGGTGACGAAGGGGCTCTGGTCGGAGGAGTACGCCGTGTACGGGAGCAGCAGGGCGAGCAGGACCACGGAGCCGACGTAGAAGAGGCCCACGCGCCACATGATCGAGTTGATCGCCTTCGGCATGATCTTCTCGGGGTTCTCGGTCTCGCCGGCGGCGACGCCGCAGAGCTCGACGGAGGCGTACGCGAAGACCACGCCCTGGATCACCAGGAGCATCGGCAGGACCCCGGACGGGAAGAGGCCGCCGTTGTCGGTGATGGTGGCCAGGCCCGGGGTGTGGCCGCCGATCTCGTGGCTGGTGGCGACGAGCCAGATGCCGACGATCAGGAAGATGACCAGGGCGGCGACCTTGACCAGGGAGAACCAGAACTCCATCTCACCGAAGTACTTGACCGAGATCAGGTTCGCGGTGAGGACCACGGCGAGGGCGATGAAGGCGAGGACCCACTGGGGCACGTCGGTGAACAGCGACCAGAAGTGGGCGTAGGTCGCGGCGGCGGTGATGTCGGCCACAGTGGTCGTGGACCAGTTGAGGAAGTAGAGCCAGCCTGCCGTGTAGGCACCCTTCTCTCCCATGAACTCGCGCGCGTACGAGACGAAGGCGCCGGAGGAGGGGCGGTAGAGCACGAGCTCGCCGAGGGCCCGGACGACGAAGAAGGCGAAGACACCGCACACCGCGTAGGCGATCGCCAGCGAGGGGCCGGCCCCGGCGAGGCGGCCGCCGGCGCCGAGGAACAGGCCGGTGCCTATCGCCCCGCCGATCGCGATCATGTTGATGTGGCGGGACTTGAGGTCCTTGCTGTAGCCCTCGTCACCGGCGTCGACGTGGCGGGAAGACGCCGGGGCGGGGGCCTCGGTCAAGGTGCGGTCACTCATAAATGACTTCGCCTTCGTGGGGGTCGGACAGGCAGGCCCGGACCGCCGCGCAGGGGAGCTGGGTGGTGTCCCCTGTGCTGCGGTCCGGTCGTTTTGATCGCCCCAGGAGACCATGGGGGTCCGCCACCCGCCAAAATCGGCCCAGCGCGTCGAAGCCCCCGACGACCTTGGAAAGGGGCGTCGGGGGCTTCGTGGAAGCTGGAAAGCCAGGTTCTGGGTCAGTCTCTGGAGGTGGCCTCCGCCGCCTGGTCGAGGCGGAAGGCCTCGTTGCCCAGGCCGATGCGGGCGTGCACCTCGGGGCGGTTGCGGCGCAGGAAGGCCCCGTAGAGCAGGCCGGTCACGACGGCCGCGCCGATGATGCCGGGCAGGACCCAGCTGAGGGCGGAGCCCTCCGCGGCGCCGACCAGGACGCCGAAGTCCTTGACGGTGTAGAGGGCGATGGCGAGCAGCGCGAGCCCGGCGGCGCCGGCCGCGACGAGCCGCCAGACCTGGGCGCCTGCGGTGCCGCGGCGGACGAAGAAGGCGATGACGGCGAAGGAGGCGGCGGCCATGAGGAGGGTCACGCCCAGGGCGCCGACGCTGCCCATCCACGTGAACAGGTGGAGCACGGGGGCGGTCGGGTCGCCGGTGGGCATGTCGTCGGTGACGGCGAAGGCGATCACGACGAGGGTGGCTATGCCGGTCTGCAGCAGGGAGCCGGTGGCGGGGGCTCCGGTGCCGCTGTTGGTCCGGCCGAAGGCGGCCGGGAGCAGGCCCTCGCGGCCCATCGCGAAGGCGTAGCGGGCGACGACGTTGTGGAAGCTGAGCATGGCCGCGAACATGCCGGTCACGAAGAGGACGTGCAGGACGTCGGTGAAGGCGGTGCCGAGGCGGGCCTCGGTGAGCTGGAAGAGCAGGCCGGGGCCGGCTTCGGCGGAGGTCTTGACGACCTCGGAGGGGCCGGTGGCGACGGTGAGGGCCCAGGCGCTCAGGGCGAAGAAGAGGGCGACGAAGCCGACGGCGAGGAACATCACCCGGGAGACGACGATGTGCGGCTTGCTGGTCTCCTCGGCGTACACCGGGGACTGCTCGAAGCCGACGAAGGCGGCGATGCAGAAGCACAGGGCCGTGCCGAGGCCGGGACCGCTGAGGGTCTCCGGGTTGAAGGCGCTCAGCGAGAGGCCCTCGGCTCCGGGCTTGCCGAGGGCGGCCAGGTCGAAGACGACGACGAGGGCGCACTCGATGAGGAGCAGGACGCCGAGGACCTTGGCGTTGAGGTCGATCTTCAGCCAGCCGAGCGCGCCGGTGGCGGCGACGGCGAGCAGGGCCGGGATCCACCAGGCGAGTTCGATCCCGAGGTAGGTGGCGAAGAGGCCGGATATCTCGAAGCCGAGGATGCCGTAGACGCCGACCTGCATGGCGCTGTACGCGACGAGGGCGACCAGGGAGGCCCCGGCGCCGGCGGTGGGGCCGAGGCCCCTGGCGATGTAGGCGTAGAAGGCGCCGGCGTTGTGGACGTGCCGGCTCATCTCGGCGTAGCCGATGCTGAAGAGCGCGAGGACGATGCCGAGGATGACGAAGAGCAGCGGCTGGCCCACGATGCCCATGACGCCGAAGGTGGTGGGCATCACACCGGCGACGACCATGAGGGGCGCGCTGGCGGCGAGTACGGAGAGCAGCAGGCCGGCCGTGCCGAGGCGGTCGGCGCGCAGGGCCCGGTCCTGACCCTTGTACGTGCGGATCTCGGCCGGGTCCTGGAGCGTGGTGGATCTGCCCGTCGGCATGGCGGGTCCGTCCTTTCGTCTGGGCTGGGGCTGGTTCGGGGGTGGTCCCGGGGCCCGGGGCTGGTCGGGCGGCGGTCAGGCCGCGGTCATGCGGTGCCGAGCGCGGCGCGGCGCGCGGCGAGGAAGGCCTTGTGCGGGTCGAGGTCCGGATAGGACCACGGGGCGGGGGTGGCGTGGCTGCCGATCCGCTGGAACAGGGCGGCGGCCTCGGCGGGGCGGCCCTCGCAGAGCTTGGCGTGGGCGAGGAAGTTGAGGTCGACGCGGTTGCGGGGGTGGTCCTCGCGCTCCCACTCCAGCCACCAGTCGAAGGCGGAGCGCAGCACCTGGCGGGCCCGGCGGCCGGACCAGTGCTGGGCGGCGTTGCCGAAGGTGTGCCCGTGCGTGGCGGCGAGCACGCGGTAGCGCTCGGCGTGGGCGATGACGGGGAGCACGGCGAGCGGGGAGTCGGCCGGGGACTCCTCGGCGGCCCAGGCCGCGAAGTCGTACACCTCGTGGAGCGGGTCGTGCCCGGAGGCGGGAGTCCGCTCGGCCAGCCTGGCGACCATCAGGTGGTGGGCGTGGTGGTGCTCCCGGTGCCGGGCCCGGACCTGGTCGAAGTGGCGGCTGAACTCCTCCTCGGTGCCGAAGGCCCGGGACAGCAGGAGCAGGCCGAGCCAGGGGGTGGGGTCGGCGGGCAGCAGGGCGGCGGCCCGGCGGCAGGCCTCCTCGGCCGCGGCCGGGGTGCCCTTGCGGCGCAGGGCGGTGAAGACGGCGGCGCAGGCGAGGAGGGTGGCGGCGTCGGCGCTCTCGGGTTCGGCGAGCAGCCATTCGCGGGCCCAGGCGGTGGCCGCCGGGGTCTCGGCGAGCACGACGACGCGGTGGCCGCGGCGGTCCCAGTCGTCGCCGGTGCCGACGAGCAGGGAGCGGGCCTTGGACCAGCGGCCCTGGGTGAACTGGGTGCGGACGTCGACGAGTTCGGCGTCACAGAGGGCCGGATCGAAGAGCTGGGCGTCGCGCTTGCGGGCGCGGCCGAGGGGCGGCGGAGGCGGGGACATCCGCGGGTTTCCCTCCAGGACGCGGGCGGACGAGGGGTACTGACGAGCGGTGGCCGGAAACATGCATGATGCATGTGGGTGGTGCGGCCGTGTGGTGTGCGGATCGTGCCGGTGAGCGAACCGGTGATCACTGACAGCAAAGCGGTACGCACAGCTCCGAGTCAAGGTCCAGTCCACTGCGTGGCGGGTTTCAACTGGTGTGACGATGGTGTGAGTTGGGGTGGATGTGCCGGTTCGGGAACGCGTTCGCCCTCTCGTCCAGGCTCGGTTCATGACGACCTGCGACGATCTCCCCCGTACCTGCTGGGCTTCCCCGGACCGCTGCGCGACCGGCTGGTCGCGGCCGTGCTGAGCGGGGAGAAGACCGCGCCGACGGGGTTGCTCGCGGGGTACGAGGCGGAGGGCGAGGCGCCGCCCGTGGCGGGGCAGCGGACGGCGCTGCTGGACTCCGCCGGGTGTCCGGTGGCCGTCCTCGAGGTGACGGACGTACGCGTGGTGCGGGTCGGGGAGGTGGACCTGGAGCACGCGGTGGCCGAGGGCGAGGGATACACGACCGTGGCCGAATGGCGCTCCTCCCACGAGCGGCTCTGGCACGCGCCGGAGCTGCGCGAGCTGCTCGGCGATCCGGAGTTCACCGCGGACGATGACACTCCGGTGGTGACGGAGCGGTTCCGGATCGTCGAGCGGCCGGGCTGAGCCCGAAGGGGTCAGCCGACCGCCTCGGCCGCCGCCCGGCCCGCCGCCCGCCCCGAGAAGATGCAGCCGCCCAGGAAGGTGCCCTCCAGGGCCCGGTAGCCGTGCACCCCGCCGCCGCCGAAGCCGGCCGCCTCGCCCGCCGCGTAGACGCCGGGCAGCGGCTCGCCGTCCGCCGCCAGGACGCGCGAGGAGAGGTCGGTCTCCAGGCCGCCCAGGGACTTGCGGGTCAGGATCGACAGCCGCACGGCGATCAGCGGCCCGGCCCCGGGGTCCAGGATCCGGTGCGGCGCGGCCGTACGGATCAGCTTGTCGCCGAGGTACTTGCGGGCCCCGTGAATGGCCGTGACCTGGAGGTCCTTGCTGAACGGGTTGGCGATCTCCCGGTCCCGGGCGGTGATCACCCGGCGCAGTTCGGCCTCGTCGATCAGGTCCTCCTTGGTGACGGCGTTCATCCCGCGCACCAGGGCCGCGAGGTCCCGCTCGACGACGAAGTCGGCCCCGTTGTCCATGAACGCCTTCACCGGCCCCGGGACCGCCTGCCGGGCCCGGTTGATGACGTCGCGGACCGACTTGCCGGTGAGGTCCGGATTCTGCTCGGAGCCGGAGAGGGCGAACTCCTTGCCGATGATGCGCTGGTTGAGGACGAACCAGGTGTGGTCGTGGCCGGTCTTCATGATGTGGTCGAGGGTGCCGAGGGTGTCGAAGCCCGGGAAGAGCGGTACGGGCAGCCGCCGGCCCGTCGCGTCCAGCCAGAGCGAGGAGGGGCCGGGCAGGATGCGGATGCCGTGCCGGGCCCAGATCGGGTCCCAGTTCGCGATGCCCTCGGTGTAGTGCCACATCCGGTCCTTGTTGATGTGGCTGGCGCCCGCCTCCTCGGCGATCCCCAGCATCAGGCCGTCCACGTGCGCGGGGACCCCGGACAGCATCCTCTCGGGCGGGGTGCCGAGCCGCGCGGGCCACTGGGCGCGTACGAGGTCGTGGTTGCCGCCGATGCCGCCGCTGGTCACGATCACGGCCTGGGCCCGGAGCGAGAAGGCCCCGGTGGCCTCGCGGCCGCTCGCGGTCCCCCGTACGGCGGCGGAGGGCTCCAGGATCTCGCCGGTCACGGTGTCGACCGCGCCCGCGGTGCGGGAGAGTCCGGTCACCCGGTGGCGGAACCGCAGCTGGACCAGGCCGCGGGCCACTCCGGCCCGGACCCGGCGCTCGAAGGGTTCGACCAGGCCGGGGCCGGTGCCCCAGGTGATGTGGAAGCGGGGGACGGAGTTGCCGTGGCCCTCGGCGTCGTAGCCGCCGCGCTCGGCCCAGCCGACCACCGGGAAGAAGCGGACGCCCTGCGCGTGCAGCCAGGGCCGCTTCTCGCCGGCGGCGAAGTCCACGTAGGCCTCGGCCCAGCGGCGCGGCCAGCCGTCCTCCTCGCGGTCGAAGCCGGCGGTGCCCAGCCAGTCCTGCAGGGCGAGGTCGCGGCTGTCCTTGATCCGCATCCGGCGCTGCTCGGGCGAGTCCACGAGGAACAGCCCGCCGAAGGACCAGTGGGCCTGGCCGCCGATGGACTGCTCGGGCTCCTGGTCGAGCAGGATGACCTTGCGGCCCGCGTCGACGAGTTCGGCGGTGGCCGCGAGCCCGGCCAGCCCGGCGCCGATCACGATCACGTCTGCGTCGTACGCCGTCATGCGTATACCCGTCCTCCGTCGGTGGTGGGGCAGATCCTTGGCTACGGAGCGGTAACCAGTCAACAGCGGTGGTTGGATGAACCCGTGAGTGCCGCTGATGAAGTACTGGACGTGGTGGACCGGGACGACCGGGTCGTCGGGCAGGCCCCGCGGGGCGAGGTGTACGCGCGGGGGCTGATCCACCGCTGCGTGTTCGTACAGGCCGTGGACGCGCGGGGGAGGATCTTCGTGCACCGGCGCACGGCCTCGAAGCTGGTGTTCCCCTCGTACTACGACATGTTCGTGGGCGGGGTGCTGGGCGCCGGGGAGAGCTACGCCTCGGCCGCGCTGCGGGAGGCCGAGGAGGAGCTCGGGGTGAGCGGGCTGCCCCAGCCGGTGCCGCTGTTCAAGTTCCTGTACGAGGGGCCGGGCGGGGCCTGGTGGTCGTACGTGCACGAGGTGCGGTGCGAGTTGCCGGTGGCTCCGCAGGAGTCCGAGGTGGAGTGGCACACCCACCTCTCGCCGGAGGAGCTGGACCGGCGCGTCGCCGGCGGGGAGTGGGCCTGGGTGCCGGACGGGCTGGAGGCCCACCGGCGGCTGCGGGAGTTCCGCCGTAGATTGCCTGTGTGATCGACTTCGTCAAAGACGTCCGCCTCTGGTTCGCGCCGCAGGGCCTCCAGGACGAGGGCGAGACCCCCGACTACCGCTTCTCGCTGGCCAACGAGCGGACCTTCCTCGCATGGATCCGGACCGCGCTGGCGCTGGTGGGAGGCGGTTTCGCCGTCGACCAGTTCCTGCCCGACCTCCGGTGGGGGGTCCGGGTCGGGATGTCCTTCGCGCTGCTGGCGGTGGGGGCGGCGTGCGCGCTGCGCGCGGTGAACCACTGGGTGCGGTGCGAGCGGGCCATGCGGCGCGGCGAGGACCTGCCGGTGTCGCGGTTCCCGGTGGTGCTGAGCCTGGGGGTCGGACTGGTCGCGGTGGCGATGGTGGTGGTCGTGGCGCTGGGCTGGACGTCGGGGCGGTGAACCCTTCCCCGGACGGCGACGTGCGCGACGCGGGACTCCAGCCCGAACGGACCCGGCTCGCCTGGCGGCGTACGACGCTGGCCTCGTCCGTGGTCGCGGTCCTGGCGCTGCGGCAGGCGGTGCGCGGGTCCGGGCGGCCGCTGGAGGTGGCCGGGGCGGCGGTGACCGCGCTGGTCTGGCTGGCGTTCCTGGGGGTCGCGCACCGGCGGATCCGGGCGCTGGCGGCCGGCCGGCCGCCAGGGCTGGCCCCGCGCGCGGCACTGGGGGTGGTGGCCTGCACGCTGGCGCTGGCGGTGTTCGCGGTGGCCCTGATCATCTGAGGCGACGATCCGTTGATCCGCCTTTCCCGTAGCATCCGGAGACTCATCGGACAGAACGGGCGATCCAGGGCGATCCGCACTAGCCTCGGCCCCATGACCACCCAGCACATGGAACACCCCACGCACACCCACGCCCACGGCCCCGACTGCGGGCACCAGGCCGTCTCGCACGGCGACCACCTCGACTACGCACACGACGGCCACCTGCACCGGGAGCACTCCGGACACTGGGACGAGTGCGAGAGCGAGGGCCACACCGCCCACGACGGCCACACCCACGTGCACGGCGCCGACTGCGGCCACGCGTCGGTCCGGCACGGGGACCACGTGGACTACGTGCACGACGGCCACCGGCACGCCGAGCACGACGGGCACTACGACGACCACTGAGGCACGCGAGCACTGAGGCACGCGGCCACCGAGGCACGCGGCCACCGGCCGCACCACCCGCCCTCCCCCGGCGCCGCGACGACTGGCAGGATGCCGACCACCAGTCAAAGCGACCCGGGGAGAGCGCAGATGGCCGCGACCGTCGACAAGCCGTACCTCGTCCAGCCCGCGCCGGGGGTGTACGCCTACGTCCAGCCGGACGGCGGCTGGTGCCTCAACAACGCCGGGTTCGTCAGCGACGGCGGCCGGACCCTGCTCGTCGACACCGCCGCCACCGAGCGGCGCGCCCTGGCCCTGCGCGAGGCCGTCACGGCCACCGGCGTACCGCTCCCCCGCACGGTCGTGAACACCCACCACCACGGCGACCACACCTACGGCAACGGCGTGTTCACACCCGAGGCGCTGGTCCTCGGGCACGACAACGCGCGGTCCGAGCAGCTCGCCGCCGGGCACCAGCTCGAGATGATCTGGCCCGCGACCGACTTCGGCTCGATAGAGATCACCGCACCCGACCTCACTTACAGCGACCGGATGACCCTGCACGTCGGCGGGACGGAGGTGCGGGTCATCCACCCGGGCGTCGCGCACACCACCGGGGACTCGATCGTGTGGCTGCCCCGGCAGCGGGTCGTGTTCACCGGCGACCTGGTCTTCGCCGAGGGCACGCCCTTCCTCGCCATGGGCTCCCTGGCCGGCTCGCTGCGGGCGCTGGAGCTGCTGCGCTCGCTGGACGCGGAGACCGTCGTACCGGGGCACGGGCCGCTGACCGACGCGTCGGCCTACGACGCCACCGAGCGCTACCTGCGGTACGTGGCCGAACTGGCCCGGGAGGGGCGGGCGGAGGGCCTGACCCCGCTGGAGACGGCCCTCCGGGCCGATCTCGGCGAGTTCGCGGCCTGGCGGGAGAGCGAGCGGCTGGTGGCGAACCTGCACCGGGCGTACGCGGAGCTGGCCGGGGAGCCGGAGGGCGTCCCGCTGGACATCCTGACCGTGCTGAAGGACATGACGGTGATGAACGGCGGGACGCCGATCCTCTGCCACGCCTGAGCACCCCTGGCGAGTTCTTCGGCCCGCGCTCTGGACTACATACCGACTGGTCGGCATGATGGCCTCCGAGTGAACAGTCACCGTCGAACTGCGTACGGAGGTGCCCACCCATGACCCCAGCACCGGACGGTCCGCGAGGCCTCGATCTGGAACGGCTGCGCTGCCACCTCGACGCCGCGCGGCCCGGGCTCGCGGCCGGGGCGCTGAGCGCCCGGCTGATCGAAGGGGGCCGGTCGAACCTCACGTACGAGGTCACCGACGGCTCCGGCCGCTGGGTGGTGCGCCGCCCCCCGCTCGGCCACGTCCTGGACACCGCGCACGACATGCGGCGCGAGCACCGGGTCATCGCCGCCCTGCACGGGACGGCCGTACCGGTCCCGGAGCCGGTGCTGCTGTGCGAGGACGAGTCCGTGCTGGGCGCGCCGTTCTACGTCATGGAATACGTGGAGGGGGTGCCCTACCGGACGGCGGGCGAGCTCGCCGCGATCGGCCCCGAGCGGACCCGGCGGGCGGTGCTCGGCCTGGTGGACACCCTGGTCGACCTGCACGCGGTGGACCCCGAGGCCGTCGGCCTGGGCGACTTCGGCCGCCCCGCGGGCTTCCTGGACCGGCAGCTGCGGCGCTGGGGCAAGCAGCTCGCGGCCTCCCGGGGCCGGGAGCTCGCCGGGATCGACGAACTGCACGGCGCGCTCGGCCGGGCGCTGCCCGTCTCCCCGGCGCCGACCGTGGTGCACGGGGACTTCCGGCTGGACAACGTACTGATCGGCGGTCCGGACGACCGGATCCGGGCGGTGCTGGACTGGGAGATGTCCACGCTGGGCGATCCGCTCACCGATCTCGGTCTGCTGGTGATGTACAGCTCGGACCTGGGCCTGACCGAGTCCCCGGTCAGCACGACCAGCGGGGCTCCGGGCCATCCGGCCCCCGCCGAGCTGGTCGAACGGTACGCGGCACGCTCCGGCCGGGACACCGGCGCGATCGCCTGGTACACGGCGTTCGCCTGGTTCAAGCTCGCGGTGATCCTCGAGGGGATCCACTACCGCTACACGCTCGGGCAGACCGTCGGCGCGGGCTTCGACCGGATCGGCGAGCTCGTCCCGGTCTTCATCGAGCACGGTCTGACGACCCTCCAGGGCCCCCAGGGCCCCCACACACGCTGACACCGCCACGAAGGCTGAGGCACACAACCGATGGACTTCGCATTCGACGCCCGGACCGAGGAACTCCGCGAGCGGCTGCTCGCGTTCATGGAGGAGTACGTCTACCCGGCGGAGGCCGTCGCCGCCGGGCAGCGCGCACGGCTGGCCTCGCCCTGGGACACCCCGGCCGTCTTCGGTGAACTGAAGGCCGAGGCGCGCCGCCAGGGGCTGTGGAACCTATTCCTGCCGGACGCCGCGTACGGCGCCGGGCTGACCAACCTCCAGTACGCCCCGCTCGCCGAGATCACCGGCCGCAGCCCGCACCTGGCCCCGATGGCGACCAACTGCGCGGCCCCGGACACCGGGAACATGGAGCTGCTCGCGCAGTTCGGCTCCGAGGAGCACAAGAAGCAGTGGCTGGAGCCCCTGCTGGCCGGGGAGATCCGCTCCGCGTTCGCGATGACCGAGCCCGAGGTGGCGTCGTCGGACGCGACCAACATCGAGACCCGGATCGAACGGGCGGGTGACGAGTACGTGGTCACGGGCCGCAAGTGGTTCATCTCCGGGGCGATGAACCCGGACTGCAAGATCTTCATCGTGATGGGCAAGACCGACCCGGAGGGCGCCGATCCGCGCCGTCAGCAGTCGATGATCCTCGTGCCGCGCGACACCCCGGGGGTCGAGGTGCGGCGGGCCATGACGGTGTACGGGTACGAGGACCACGACCACGGCGGGCACGCCGAGGTGGTCTTCGACGGGGCGCGGGTCCCGGCGGCGAACCTGATCGACGAGGAGGGCACCGGCTTCGCCATCGCCCAGGCACGGCTCGGGCCGGGCCGCATCCACCACTGCATGCGGCTGATCGGCATGGCGGAGCGGGCGATCGAGCTGATGTGCCGGCGCGCCGTGGACCGCACCGCCTTCGGCAAGCCGCTGGCCGCGCAGGGCGTCGTACAGAACTGGATCGCGGACGCCCGGGTCACGGTGGAGCAGCTGCGGCTGCTGGTGCTGAAGACGGCCTGGCTGATGGACACGGCCGGCAACCGGGGCGCGCACACCGAGATCCAGGCCATCAAGATCGCGACCCCGCGGGCGGTGGTGGGGATCCTGGACGACGCGGTGCAGCTGTACGGCGCGGGCGGGGTGAGCCAGGACTTCCCGCTCGCGGAGCTGTGGGCGGCGGCGCGGACGCTGAGGCTGGCGGACGGCCCGGACGAGGTGCACCAGCGCTCGCTGGCCCGGCGCGAGCTGAAGCGGTACATGTAGCGGCGGGCGGGCCGGAGGGGGCGGGGTTCGGGACCTCCGCCCCCGGCGGGTGGACCTTCGGTGGTCCAGACCAGTCGGGGAGTCCGATATATTCGAGTTCTCCCCCCACCGAAAGTGCCCTTCGCCATGCCCAGCTCCACCCTGGCCCCCGCGCCGCAGGCCCCGGCCGCTCACCTCCCCGAGGCTTCCCCCGCGCCGCGGGCCACGGTCGCGAACCCCGGGCCGCTCGGCCTGGCCGCGTTCGCCCTGACCACCTTCGTGCTCAGCCTCTTCAACTCGGGCCTGATCGCGAACGCGGCCCTCAGCGCCGTCGTGCTGCCGCTCGCGCTCTTCTACGGCGGCATCGCGCAGTTCGCGGCCGGCGTGATGGAGTTCCGGCGCGGCAACACCTTCGCGACCACGGCCTTCGTCTCGTACGGCGCCTTCTGGATGGCCTTCGCGGGCTACGTGAAGTTCGTCGTGCCGACGCTGCCGGCCGGCCAGGCGCACATCGCCACCGGCTGGTTCCTCGTCGCCTGGTTCGTCTTCACGGCCTACATGTCCGTCGCCGCCATGAAGCTCGACCTGGCGCACCGGCTGCTGTTCGGCGTACTGGCACTGACCTTCCTGTTCCTGGCGCTGGGCGACCTGTCCCAGGTGGCGGCCCTCGGCCACGTCGGCGGCTGCCTCGGCCTGCTCTGCGCGGGCATCGCCTGGTACATCTCGTTCGCCGTGGTGACCGAGGAGACCTGGGGCCGCAAGGTCCTCCCGCTGGGCTGAGCTCAGGGTCGCAGCGCGCGCAGCAGCAGGTCGGCGAGGTGGTCGGCGACCTGCTGCGGGGTGAGCGGCCCGTCCGCGCGGTACCAGGTCGACAGGTGGTGCACGGACCCGAAGTGGTAGTCCACCACCAGGTCGGCGGGGGTGGCCGTGGAGAACACGCCGCTGCGCTGGCCCTCCTCGACGAGCGCGCGGAAGCGCTCGTGGTAGCGCCGGCGCTCCGCCCGCACCTGCTTGAACTTCTCCGGGCTGAGCTGGTGCATCGACCGGAAGAAGATCATCGCGTCGTCGAGGTTCTCGATGGTCGTGACCACCACGTCGGCGGCGGCCGTCCGCAGCCGGTCCTCGACCGGCGCGTCGGATCCGGCCACCGCGTCGAGCCGCTGCTGCTGGCGGCGCAGCATGCGCGCGTACACCTCGTGCAGCAGGTCGTCCTTGGACCCGAAGTAGTGGTAGAGCGCGCCCTTGGTGACCCCGGCCGCCTCGACGATCTCCTGTACGGAGGTGCGGTCGTAGCCGCGTTCGGCGAACAGCCGGGTGGCGACGGCCAGCAGCCGCTGCGGTACCGGGGCCTCGTGCGCGCCTTCGGGTTCCGTGGTCCTGGCAGCCATGGCTCCGACCTTCCCTTCCCATTCCAGCTGTACGACCATCCGACTGTTTTCAGCCGCGATCGCGCAGTTCCCGTCGAAGGATCTTGCCACTGGTGGTCTTCGGCAGAACAGCCAGGATCTCCACCTGACGTGGGTACTTGTACGCGGCGATGCGTTCGGCGCAGTAGGCGGACAGTTCGGCCGGTTCCGCGCGGGCGCCGGGCCGGAGGCTGACGTAGGCCTTCACGCTCTCCCCACGGTAGGGGTCCGGGACGCCGACCACGGCCGCCTCGCGCACCGCCGGGTGCGTGTAGAGCACGTCCTCGACCTCGCGCGGCCACACCTTGAAGCCGGAGGCGTTGATCATGTCCTTCTTGCGGTCGACGACGTAGAGCCAGCCGTCCGGATCCATGAAACCGACGTCTCCGGTGCGCAGTTCGCCGTCCGGAAAGGCCTTGGCGGTGTCCTCGGGCAGGCCCCAGTAGCCGGGCACGACCTGCGGACCGCGGACGGCTATCTCGCCGGTCTCGCCGAAGGGCACCTCGGCGCCCCGCTCGTCGAGGATCCGTACGACGGTGTCGGCGCCGGGGACTCCCACGGAGAGGGTGCCGGAGGCCGGGTCGACGGGGGCTTCGAGGTGCGCGGGGACGCTGGCGCAGGGGGCGGTGCACTCGGTGAGGCCGTAGCCGTTGCGCAGGTAGAAGCCGAAGGCTCCGCGCAGCCGCTCAACGAGCGCGGGAGGCAGCGGGGCTCCGCCCGAGGAGATCACCCGGAACGAGGCGAAGTGCTCCCGGGTCGCCTCCGGACGGGCGGCCAGGGCCATGAAGGCGGTGGCCGGGCCGACGGTGTAGGCGGGCCGGTGCTCCAGGAAGGCGTCGAGCACGACCGCGGCGTCGAACCGGTGGGCGAGGACGAGGGTGCCGGCGTTGGCGAAGCAGGCGGCGAGCTCGCAGACCATGCCGGTGATGTGGAAGAGCGGCGCGAGGGCGAAGTAGGTGGCGCCCTCGGGGAGCGGGTGGCCGGTGACCTGGCGGACGGCGTTGTACGTCAGGGCGCCGTGCGGGTTCATCGCGCCCTTGGGGGTGCCGCTGGTGCCGGAGGTGTAGCTGATGAGGGCGGTGTCGGCGGCGGTGAGCAGCGGGTCCTGCGGCGCGGGGCGCCTTCCGTGGGCCACGGTGTACAGGTCGCCGACGTGGAGGGCCGCCGCCGGCGGGACGGCCCGCTCGTGCGGTGCGGCCGCGCGGTCCCCCGGGCCGGGGGCGGCCTGCTGCCGGGGCAGGGGAGGCGCGGCAGGCGCGGGGCCGAGGACGCGCGGGTCGTCGCGGGTCTGGAACTCCCGGTCGGAGGCGGTCAGGACGGTCCGTACGGCCGTGCCCCCGGCGGCCTCGCGCAGGTACGCCGACCAGGCGCGGCCCTCGCAGACCAGCGCGGCGGCCCCGGAATCGCGCAGGATGTGCCCGACCTCGCCGGACTTGTACATGGGGTTGAGGGGGACCACGACCGCCCCGGCCTTCCAGGCGGCGAGGACGGCCAGCACGAAGTGCGGCGTGTTCTGCAGCATGACCGCGACCCGGTCCCCGCGGCCGATGCCGCGCGCCGCGAGGTGCCCGGCCACCGAGTCGGAGAGCGCATCGGCCTCGGCGTAGCCGGTGCGGCCGTCGAAGTAGGCGAGCGCGGTCCGCCCGGGGGCCTTGGCCACGGCCTCGCGGAAGGCGTGCAGCACGGTCGGCGGCGGGGCGACGGGCGCCCGCTGGGCCGGGCTGAGCAGGCCGAGCCACGGCTTGGCGGCGTACGGGGAGGACACGGGGGTCACGGCGTCTCCCACGTGCGCTGGAGGTGGTTCATGCCGCTCAGCCAGCGGTCCGGGTCGGTGGCGCGGGCGGCGTAGAAGTCCGCGACCTCGGGGTGCGGGAGGATCAAGAACCGGCCCTTCTCCATGCCGTCGAACAGTGCGTCAGCGACCGCTGCCGGCTCGATCGCGGTCGGTGCGAGGACGAGCTCACCCGCCGATCCCGCGGCCGTCAGCATGTCGGTGCGCACCCCCTGCGGGCAGATGGCGTGGACCTGGACGCCGCGGTGGCGGTAGGTCAGCGAGAGCCATTCGGCGAAGGCGAGCGCACCGTGCTTGGTGACACTGTACGGCGCCGCTCCGATCATGGTCAGCAGTCCGGCGGCGGAGACGGTGGACACGAAGCGGCCGCTCCCCCGCTCCAGCCAGTCCGGCAGGAGCAGCCGGGCCGCGCGGACGTGGGCCATGACGTTGGTGTCCCAGGCCGCCTCCCAGACGGCCTCGTCGGCGAAGGCGTCGCCGCCGGAGGCCAGTCCGGCGTTGGCGCAGTAGACGTCGATCCCGCCGCCGAGGGCCTCCCGGGCCTCGGCGACGATCGCCGACGCGTCACCGGGGACGGAGATCGCGCGGGCGCCGATCGCGCCCGCCACGGCCGCCGACTTGGCCGCGTCGAGGTCGTTGACGACCACCGTGGCGCCCTCGGCGGCGAAGCGGTGGGCGAGGGCGGCGCCGATCCCGCCGCCCGCGCCGGTGACGACGACTCGCTGGTCCTGGTACGCGCTCGTGCTCACGGGGGATCACCTTTCGGGAGGAACGGCGGGGGATTTCCGGCAGGGCTCACGGGTGTGGCCGACGGCGGACGGGAGACCGCGGATCGTGGGCAGACTAACCAGTCGGTATGTCGGGGCGGAAGGGGGTTGCGCCCTAGCGTGGCGGGATGACTCTCTCGCGACGCGGGGTGCTGGGACTGGCGGGGGCCATGGGGGCGGCGGGGGCCGTGGGGGCTGCCGATGCGGTGGGTTCGCCTCCGGCGGTGGGCGGGGCGGCCGCCGCACGGGCGGGGCAGGTGCGGACCGGCTTCACGTGCCTGGCCGCGGACGGGTACGCCGTACTCGCCGGGCAGAAGGTCGGGGTGGTCACCAACCCCACCGGGATCACCGCCGACGCCCGCCATCTGGTCGACGTCCTGCACGCGGACGAACGGGTGGACCTGGTCGCGGTGTTCGGCCCGGAACACGGCTTCCGCGGGACGGCGCAGGCGGGCGGCTCCGAGGGGGCGTCCCGGGATCCGGCGACCGGGCTGCCCGTGTACGACACGTACGACAAGAGCGGGCAGCGGCTCGCGGACGTGTTCACGGCGGCCGGTGTCGACACCGTCGTCTTCGACATCCAGGACGTCGGGGCACGGTTCTACACCTACATCTGGACGCTCTACGACTGCATGCGCGCGGCCGCCCTCGCCGGCAAGGCGGTGGTGGTGCTGGACCGGCCCAACCCGGTGGGCGGCCGGCGGGCCGCGGGGCCGGTGCTGGAGACCCCGTACGCGAGCTTCGTGGGCCGGGAACCGATCGCGCTCGCGCACGGGATGACGGCGGCCGAGCTGGCCCTGCTGTTCAACGGCGAGTTCCTGTCCCGGCTGCCCGAGAAGGCGGTCAGGCTGCGGACGGTGCAGATGACCGGCTGGCGGCGGGGGTCGTTCTTCGGGGAGACGGGGCTGCCCTGGGTGCCGCCCAGCCCGAACATGCCGACCCCGGACACGGCTCTCGCGTACGCCGGCACCTGCCTGTTCGAGGGGACGAACCTGTCCGAGGGCCGCGGGACGACCACCCCCTTCGAGGTGCTGGGAGCGGAGGGCGTGGACCGGCGGTGGGCGGAGGCCGCGAACGCCCTGGACCTGCCCGGTGTGTGGTTCCGGGAGGCGTACTTCACGCCGTCCTTCTCCAAGCACGTGGGGAAGGTGTGCGGCGGGGTCCGGCTGATCGTGCACGACCGGGAGGCCTTCGATCCGGTGCGGGCCGGGATCGGTCTGCTGGTCACGGCCCGGCGGTCGTGGAGCGGCTTCGCCTGGCGCACGGACCACTGGATCGACAGGCTGACGGGTTCGGACCGGGTACGGAAGCTGGTGGACGCGGGGGCCGGGGTGGAGGAGATCGCCGGCGACTGGGCGGCGGGGCTGGCCCGGTTCGAGGCGGTGCGCGCGGAGTACCTGCTCTACGGGTGAGCCGGTGGCGTCGGGGGTCTGGCCGGGCGGGCGTACCCGCAGGATGCTGGATCCACCGGGCGCGCGGGGTGGAGGGGGACGGGTCATGGCGGATGGCGGAGGCGGGTTCGGGGTCGGGATCGGGGTCGGGATCGGGGTCGGGCCGTACGCGGAGCTGACCTTCGACTCCGAGGGTGACGTGGACCGGGGCTCGCTGGCGGCGGTGGCCCGGATCGAAGCCACGGACCTGCTGGTCTTCGCCCACGGCTGGAACAGCGACCGCTCCACGGCGACCCGGCTGTACGAACGGTTCTTCGCCCCGTTCCCGGGTCTGGTGGGGCCGGGGGTACGGCTGGGGTACGTGGGCGTCGTATGGCCCTCGATGCGCTTCTCCGACGAGCCGATACCGGACTTCGAGGAGCGGGGCGCACTCGCGGCGCCCGGCTTCGGGACCGCGCTGGACCCCGGGACCCGGCGGGCGCTCGGGGAGATCTGGCCCGGGCGGGAGGCGGAGCTGGACCGGGTGGCCGAACTGCTGGAGGAGCGGCCGGAGGCGGAGGCGGCCTTCATCGAGTTCGGCGCGCTCGTACGGGAACTCGCCGGTGTGGACGTGGTCGACGTGGTCGATGTGATGGACGTGACGGACACGGCGGACGTGACGGACACGGCGGATGCGGTCTCCGCCGTCCCCGCCGCGGTCGCCACGCCTTCGGCGGCGCCCGTACCGGCCGTTTTCGCGGAGGACGTCCTGGAGGTCTGCCGGGCGCTGGCCGAAGCGCTGGGCGAGGCGGGCGGACCGGGCGGGGGCGCCGGCGAGGGGGCTCTCGCGTTCGGCGGCGGGCTGCGCCCGCTGTGGAACGGCGCGAAGGAGCTGCTGCGGCAGGCCACGTACTACAAGATGAAGAAGCGGGCGGGGGTGGTCGGCGAGCGCGGCCTCGGCCCGGTGCTGACCGAGCTGGCGCACCGGCGGCCCGGCCTGCGGATCCATCTGATCGGGCACAGTTTCGGGGCGCGGCTGGTGTCGTTCTCCCTGCGCGCCGTGCCGGACGGCGCCCGGCACATCGGCTCCCTGACCCTGCTCCAGGGGGCCTTCTCCCACTACGTGTTCGCGGACCGGCTGCCGCACGACAGGAACCGCGCCGGCGCCCTGGGCGGCCTCCAGCGCAAGGTCGACGGACCGGTGGTGGCCTGCCATTCCCCGCACGACACCTCCCTGCGGGTGTTCTACCCGCTGGCCTCCCGGATGGCGGGCGATTCGGCCGGACTGCTGGGCCTCGACGAACGCTGGGGCGCGATCGGGCACGACGGGGTGCGGGCGGTGGCGGGTGCGCCCCGGCTGACGCTGGACACGGCCCTGCGCGAGGGGGTGCCGGCGACGGGCTGCGTCAGTGTGGACGCGGGCTCGGTGGTGCGGCGCGGCGGCGCCCCCTCGGGGGCGCACAGCGACATCTGCCATGCGGAACTGGCCCGGCTGGTGGTTGCGGCGGGGCGCATGGGGCGCTGAGTTCCGGCCATGTGCCACCCGCACGCCTCGACCGCCCCCGCATGCGCCCGGCACCCGCAGGGCATGTTGGGCACATCGGCGGAGGTGAAGGTGCGATGGCGGGATTCCGGAGTCTGGCATACCAGGTGCGTGACGCACGCAACGACCGGGCCTTGCGGCGCCATTCCCTGCGCCGCTGTCTGGAGCGGTTCGCTCCGTACGGGCACCGGGCCACGTGGTGGCACCTGTGCGACCGGCACGGCATCGCCCCGGAGGACCGGGGGGCCGACCCCCTGCGGCTGGTCGCCGCGCTGGAGGAGCTGGAGGACGCGCGGGCGGTCTGGCTGGAGTACGAGCGCCAGTTCGCGGAGCGGCGCCGGCGGGAGAAACACGACGGGCTGCGCCGGCCGGAGTGGACGTGGGGCGGGAGCGGAGACGCGGTGGTGCGGTGCGCGGATCCGGGGGTGCGGCCGGAGGGGGCGCTGGGCGAGGTGCTGCGTCGGCTGGTGAGGGCGCTGGAGTCGGCGCCGGGGACGGCGTGCCCGGTCTGCGGGGACGAGGAGCTGCGCTGGCCGGCCGTGCCCGCCGTCGGCTCCTGGGAGCAGGCGTGGGCCTGGGACGGTCCGGTGTGCGCGGGCTGCGGGATCGTGGTGCCGAGACCGGCGCTGACGGACACGCCGGCGGCGGGGGCGGCATGAGATCCGAGGCACCGCGGCACGCATCGGCGGCTCCGGCGGCTCCGGCGGTGTCGCTGAACGGGGCCCGGGGGGCCGCCGAGGGGGCGGCCGTTCCGATGTCGCCCCGGGATCTGGCGGAGGCCGCGGCGGCGGCGGTCGCGGCGGGGGCCGGGGAGGTGCTGGTGAGCCCGCGGACGCCGTGCGGGCGGCAGAGCCTGTCGCCGCGGGTGGTCGGGCCGGTGCTGGAGGCGCTGCGGGGCACAGGGGTCTCCGTACCGCTGGCGGTGCCGGTGAGCGTGGCCGCCGAGCCCGATCCGGCGGGGCGCCTGGAGCGGGTCCGGTCCTGGGCCGTGCTGCCGGACCGGGCGGAGGTGCGCTTCGCGGAGCCGGGGGCCGCGGCGTTGGCGCAGGCGCTGCTGGACCGGGGGGTCGCGGTGGACGCGCTGGTTCCGCTGGGCGGACCGGCCGGGCCTGAGCCGATGGCCCGGTTCCTGGCCTGGCCGGTGCGGACGCCCGGCCTGGTGCGGCTGGTGGCGGAGCTCGCCTCGGCCGATCCGGCCCTGGTGGCCGGGTTGCGCGGGCTGCCGCCGGTGGCGGTGGTGCTGTTCGGGCGGGAGGCGGCCGCCTGGCCGGTGCTGCGGCTGGCCGCGCGCTGCGGGACGGGCACGCGGACCGGCGTGGGCGAGGTGCTGCGCCTGCCGGACGGCCGGCCTGCGCGGTCGAACGCCGAACTGGTGGCGGCGGCCCGGGAGCTGCTGGCGCGGCACTCGGCCGTTACAGCCGCGAGCCGGTGATCCGTTCGCCGAAGACGTCGTCCGGGTTGGACAGCGCGCAGGTCTCCAGGGAGAGGCAGCCGCAGCCGATGCAGTCGGTCAGGTGGTCGCGCAGCCGCCCGAGTTGGCTGATCCGCTGGTCGAGCTCGGTGCGCCAGGCCTCGGAGAGGCGGGCCCGGTCCTCGCGGGTGGGGGTGCGCTCCTCGGGAAGCCGGGCCAGAGCGTCGCGGATGCTGGCGAGCGGGATGCCCACGCGCTGGGCGGCGCGTACGAAGGCGACCCGGCGCAGGGCGTCGCGGGTGTAGCGGCGCTGGTTGCCGGAGGTGCGGCGGCTGCTGATCAGGCCCTTGGCCTCGTAGAAGTGGAGCGCTGAGACGGCGGCCCCGCTGCGGGCGGACAGCTGGCCGACGGTGAGTTCGTGGACCTTCTCGGGCGGCACGCGGTCGAGGGTAGTCGGCGGTCCGCTGGCGTACACAGGGCGGTCCGTTGACATACACATACGGTCCCAGCATGCTGAGCAAGCGCTTGTTCGCCCCGGCGCATCCGCGAGTGAGAGGCAGGAGCAGGGCATGGCCGAGCCGAGGATCTTCACGTCCGCCGAGGAGCTGCACGCCGGGACGGGCGAGCCGCTCGGGCCCAGCGGGTGGCTGGAGGTGGACCAGAAGCGGATCGACCTCTTCGCGGATGCCACGGGCGACCACCAGTGGATCCACGTGGACCCGGAGCGGGCCGCGGCCGGACCCTTCGGCGCCACGATCGCGCACGGCTACCTGACCCTGTCCCTGCTGCCGAGCCTGGTACCGCAGATCATGCGGGTCGAGGGCATGAAGATGGGCATCAACTACGGGGTGAACAAGGTGCGTTTCCCGGCGCCGGTGCCGGTCGGCTCGCGGCTGCGCGCGACCGCCGTGATCACGGAGGTCACGGAGGCCGGGGGCGGCGTCCAGGTCGCGGCCACCGTCACGGTGGAGCGCGAGGGCGGCGACAAGCCGGTGTGCGTGGCGGAGTCGGTGTCGCGCTACTACTTCTGACCGGCGGCCGGACACGGCCGCCGACCGGCTGCTAGTCGCGGGGCCGCGCGCCCACCATGCGGAGCACGAGGTCGGCGTAGAGCGCGCCGACCTCGTCGGGCGTGCGGGTTCCGGTGACGCTGAACCAGCGGGCCACGTCGATGCAGAGCGACAGCACGGCGAGGGTGGTGCCGGGTACGTCCGGGACGGCGAACTCCCCCGCCTCTACGCCGTCGGCCAGGATGCGGCGCACCGCGGCGTCGCTCTGGCGGCGCAGTGCCACGATTTCGGAGCGGTGCTCCGGAGCGAGAGCATCGAGCTCGTACTGGACCACGCGCGCGGTGGTGTGGTGCGCGGCGTGCCACCGCACGAAGGAGCGCACGGCGGCGTCGAGCCGCTCGGAGGCGCCGCCCGGGCCGTCGGCCGCGGTGGTGAGGATCTCCAGGGCCTTGTCGTGGCCGATCCGGCTGATCCGGTGGAGCAGCTCTTCCTTGGTCTTGTAGTGGATGTAGAGGGCGGCCGGGCTCATCCCGGCGCGGCCCGCGATGTCACGTGTGGTGGTCGCGTGGTACCCGCGCTCGGCGAAGGCCTCGACGGCTGCGATGAGCAGCCGCCGCGCCGCGTCGGGACTGACCTCGGACCACGGCTGGTAGCCGCCGGCCGTCTCCGCCGCGCTGTCCATCGCTCACTCACCCTCTTCGCCGTATGGGAGTGACACCTTACCGGAGGGTGAGCAAGCGCTTAGCCAGCCCGCGCGCCGCCCATCCGGTCAGAAGGCGGAAACCCCCGTGCGAGCGCGGCCGATGAGCAGCTTCTGGATCTGGCTGGTGCCCTCGTAGAGGGTCATCACCCGGGCGTCGCGCAGCAGCTTCCCGGCCGGGTACTCGTCGATGTACCCGTAACCGCCGTGCACCTGGAGGGCGTTGCTCGCGGCGCGGACGGCGGCCTCGGAGGCGAAGAGCTTCGCGGTGGAGGACTCGGTGGCGAAGGGCTGCCCGCGGTCGATCAGGTCCGCGACCCGCCAGGTCAGCAGGCGGGCGGCGTCCACGTCGACCGAGATGTCGGCGATCAGCTCCTGGACCAGCTGGTGCTGGGCGATCGGCTTGCCGAACTGCTCGCGCTGGGCGGCGTACGAGACGGCCGCGTCCAAGGCCGCCTGGGCGATGCCGACGCAGCCGGCGGCGACCGACATCCGCCCCTTGGCCAGCGCGGACATGGCGACCGAGAAGCCCTTGCCCTCGGGGCCGAGCATGGCCGAGGCGGGGACGCGGACCCCGTCGAGGGTGAGCTCGGCGGTGGCCTGGCCGCGCACGCCGAGCTTGCCGTGGATCTCGCGGCGGGTGAGGCCGGGGGCGTCGGCGGGGACCAGGAAGGCGGAGACCCCGCGGTGGCCGGGCTCGTCACCGGTGCGGGCGAAGAGCAGCACGACGTCGGCCCAGGTGCCGTTGGTGATGAACATCTTGCTGCCGCTCAGGCGGTACGAGTCCCCCTCGCGCACGGCGCGGGTGGTGAGGCTCCCGGCGTCGGAGCCGGTGCCGGGCTCGGTCAGGCCGAAGCAGCCGAGCGCGTCCCCGGAGCAGAGGCGGGGCAGCCAGGCGCGCTTCTGCTCCTCGGTCCCCCACGCCGCGATGGTCTTGGCGACCAAGCCGAGGGAGACGGAGACGATGCCGCGCACGGCGGAGTCGCCCCGGCCGAGCTCCTCGGTGACCAGGACGTACGCGAGGTGGTCGCCGCCGGAGCCGCCGTACTCCTCGGGGACGGTCAGGCCGAGGAAACCGAGAGCGCCGAGCTTCTTCACGATGCCCCGGTCGACGCTCTCGGCGCGGTCCCAGGCGGCGGCGTACGGGACCACCTCGCGCTCGGTGAACTCGCGGGCGAGCCGGCGTACGGCGCTCTGCTCCTCGCTCAGCTCCAGGTTCACCGGGCACCTCCGGGCGTCTGGTCCGGGGCTTTAACTAGCACCGGTAGTTTATGGCGGGCAGGCCCTACTATGTGGCGCATGGCCAGACCGCGCAAGCCCCTTCTCAGCAGAGCCCGCATCGTCGAGGCGGCGGGTGCACTGGTGGACGCGGAGGGGCTGGAGGCGGTGTCGACGCGGCGGCTGGCGGCCGCGCTCGGGGTCAGCGGGCCGTCCCTGTACAACCACTTCCGGACGAAGGACGAGATCCTGGACGCGGTCGCGGACTCGGTGAGCGCACGGGTCGACTTGTCGATGTTCGATCCCGCCCGCCGCCTGGACTGGCGGGAGGCCCTGCACACCTGGGCCCACTCGTACCGGGACGCTCTGTCCGACCATCCGAACATCGTCCCGGTGCTGGCGCGGGGCCCGGGGCGCCGGCCGGCGGGCCTGCGGCTGGCGGACGCGGTCTTCGGCGCGATGACGGAGGCCGGCTGGCCCCCGGCGCAGGCGACCCGGATCGGCGCGCTGATGCGGTACTTCATCCTGGGCTCGGCCATGGCCTCCTTCGCCCGGGGTTTCGTGGACGACGAGACGGCATACGACCCGTCTGACTACCCCCACCTGGGCCAGGCCCACCTGCTGGCCGAGCACCAGCACGAGGTGGACGAGGGCGCCTTCGCAACCGGGCTGGCGGCCCTGCTGGACGGACTGGCCCTCCAGTACGAGGCGATGCGCGCGTCAGCGTGACCGCGCAGGGCCCGTCCAGGCCCGGCCATCGCCCCCCCTGCCCGTCCGAGCCTGGTCCGGCGCACCGGGGCACCGGGGCACCGGGGCACCGGGGCACCGGGGTTGCGGGGCACCGGGGCACCGGGGTTGCGGCAGGTCCTAGAAGACGACGAGGGAGCGGCCGCCCTTGCCCGCCAGCATGGCGTCGAACGCTGCCGGGATGCCGTCGAGGGTGATGCGGTCGGTGACGAGGGCGCCGAGGTCGAGGCGGCCCGCGCGGACGTGTTCGGCGATGACCGGGAGGTCACGGGCGGGGTCGCTGTTGCCGTAGACGCAGCCGGTGAGGGTGCGGGCGAAGTGGAAGATCTCCAGCGCGTGGAAGGTGACCTCCTGGTCCTTCCCGCCGATCCCGACCACCGTGGTCCGGCCGCCCCGGCGGGTGGAATCCCAGGCCGCGCGGATGCTCTGCGCCCGGCCGACGCACTCGACGGCGACGTCCGCGCCCTGGCCGCCGGTCAGGGCGCGGATCTGCTTGGCGGTGGTGTCGGAGGCGAGCACGAACTCGGTGGCTCCCGCCGCCCGCGCCAGCTCCTCCTTGGCTGGGGAGACGTCGACGGCCACGATGGGGCCCGCCTCGGCGATCCGGGCGGCCTGCAGGGCGGCCAGGCCGACCCCGCCGACCCCGAACACGGCCACCGACTCGCCGGGGCGGACCTGGGCGCTGTGGTGCACGGCGCCGTAGCCGGTGAGGACCGCGCAGCCGAGCAGGGCGGCCTCGGCGAGCGGGATCCCGGCGGGCGCGGGCAGCACGCAGTTGGCCGCGACGACGGTCTCCTCGGCGAACGCGGCCACGTTCAGCCCTGGGTGCAGCTCGGCGCCCTGCGCGTCGTGCGCGTAGACGGCCCCGACGCCCGTCAGCGCCTGCGCGCACAGCCAGACCTCGCCGATCGAGCAGTGGTGGCACTGCCCGCAGGACGGGGCCCAGTTGAGCACCACCCCGTCGCCGGGGGCGACGTGGGTCACGCCCTCCCCGACGGCGAGGACCGTACCCGCGCCCTCGTGACCGAGGACGGCGGGCACGGGCACGCGCATGGTGCCGTTGGTGAGGGACAGGTCGGAGTGGCAGACCCCGGCTGCGGCCAGCCGGACCCTGACCTGACCCGGCCCGGGATCGGGCAGCACGATCTCCCGTATCTCGAGCGGGGCTCCGACGGCGGGCAGGATGGCGGCGCGGACCATGGTCGTCTTCTCCGGATAGGGGGCGGCTCGGAATTTGGCGGGCAGGCGGGCAGTGCGGGACGGGGCTGGCCTGGGCCGGGCTGGCCTGGGCCGGGCTGGCCTGGGCCGGGCTAGAACTGGAGGGACTTGGTCTGGAGGTACTCCGTCAGACCGTGCGGGCCCAGCTCGCGGCCGACGCCCGACTGCTTGTAGCCGCCGAAGGGCGCGAGCACGTTGAAGCGGCCGCCGTTGATGTCCACCTGCCCGGTGTCCATGCGGCGGGCGAAGGCCACGGCCGTCTCGTCGTCCGCGGCCCAGACCGCGCCGCCCAGCCCGTAGACCGTGCCGTTGGCGATGCGCAGGGCGTCCTCCTCGTCCTCGTAGGCGAGGATCGACAGCACGGGGCCGAAGATCTCCTCCTGGGCGATGGTCATGTCGGGGGTGACGTCGGCGAACACGGTGGGCGCGACGAAGTACCCCCGCTCGTACGGTGCCTCGGCGCCGCCGGCGACGAGGCGAGCCCCCTCCTCGACACCCTTGGCGATGTACCCGCGCACGCGTTCGTGCTGCTTGGCGTTGATGACCGGGCCCAGGCGGGTGGCCGGGTCGGTCGGGTCGCCGGTGGGGTAGGTGGCGACGGCGGCGGCCGCGAGCGAGACGGCCTCCTCGTACTGGTCCCGGTGGACGAGCATGCGGGTGAGCGCGTTGCAGCTCTGGCCGGTGTTGTTCATGACGTGGCCCACGCCGGCGGAGACGGCCTTGGCCAGGTCGGCTCCGGGCAGGATGACATTGGCCGATTTTCCGCCCAGCTCGAGGGCGACCCGCTTGATGGCGGCGCCGGCGGTGGCGCCGATCTGCCTGCCGACAGCGGTCGAGCCGGTGAAGGAGACGAGGTCGACTCCCTCGTGCGCGGCGAGGGCCTGCCCGGCGACCGGGCCGGTCCCGGTCACCAGGTTGAAGACTCCGGCCGGGATGCCCGCCTCGTGCACTGCTTCGGCGAAGAGCTGTGCGGTCAGCGGGGTGTCCTCGGCCGGCTTGAGGACGAGGGTGCAGCCGGCGGCGAGAGCGGGCGCCACCTTTGCAACGACTTGGTGCAGGGGATAGTTCCAGGGCGTGATGGCCCCGACCACACCGATCGGCTCGAGCAGCACGGTGGAGTTCCCGAGCCGTTCCTCGAAGGAGTACGAGGCCGCCAGCTCGGCGTACGAGGAGGCCACCGCGAGCGGCGCCCCGACGTGGACCATCTCCGCGAAACCGAGCGGGGAGCCGAGTTCCGCGGTGATGGTCTCGGCGATCTCGCCCTTACGGGCGGCCAGCACGTCGCGCAGGGCGCCGATCAGCGCCGCCCGCTCGGCCGGAGCCGTCGCCGCCCAGCCCGGGAAGGCCGCGCGGGCCGCCCGTACGGCGGCGTCCACGTCCTCCGCGGTGCCGGCCGGAACCGCGCCGATGACCGTCTCGTCGGCCGGGTTGACGACCTCGATGCGGTCGCGTCCGGCGGCGGGCCGCCACGCGCCGCCGATGTACATCCCGTCGTGGGCCTTCATGGCATTCCTCCCGAGCACGCACGAGCGCGTAGACCTGACCTCGCGAACACCCTACAAACTAGCGTCGGTAGTTTTCGGCGCGCCAGGGGCGGCCGGGATCAGATGATGCCGAAAAGCATCCCTGCCGCGAGGACCACCAGGGAGGTCAGGGCCGCCCATTTGACGGTGAACCGGGTGTGGTCGCCGAACTCGACCTTGGCCATGCCGACGAGGACGTAGACGGCCGGAACCAGCGGGCTCGACATGTGCAGCGCCTGCCCGACCAGGGAGGCGCGGGCGATCTCGAGGGGGGAGACCCCGTGGGCGGCGCCGGCCTCGGCGAGGACGGGCAGCACGCCGAAGTAGAAGCCGTCGTTGGACATGAAGTAGGTCAGCGGCAGGCTGAGCAGGCCGGTGACCAGCGCCATGTGCGGGCCCATGCCCTCGGGGATGGCGCCGACCAGCCAGTCGGCCATGTGCTTGACCATGCCGGTTCCGGAGAGGACGCCCGTGAACACGGCGGCGGCGAAGACCATGCCGGCGACGTTGAGGACGTTCTCGGCGTGGGCGGCGATCCGCGCCTTCTGGTCGGGCATGTGGGGGTAGTTGACGGTGAGGGCGAGGGCGGCGCCGAGCAGGAACAGCACCGGGATGGGCAGCAGCTCCATGATCATCGCGGTGAGCAGGGCGATGGTGAGGCCGGCGTTGAACCAGTACAGGCGCGGGCGCAGGGTGGCGCGGTGCGGGTCGAGGCCCTGGAACCCGTCCTCGGGGGCGTCGGGAGCGGCGGGGGCCGCGGCAGGGGCAGGGGTCGCCGGGGTCGGGGCCGCGGGCTCGGAGCCGCCGGTCGCGGTGGGTTTCGTACCGCCGCGGCCTGCCGGACCGGCCTGGTCCGCGGGGGCCTCGGCGGAGCCGCCCGCACCGGCGCCGACCAGGGCGGGGGCGGTCTCCGGGGCCTGCTCGACGACGGTGGCCGCGGAGGTGACGGCCTCGCCCTCGGGCAGGGCCAGGACGCCGACCCGGCGGCGCTCCTTCAGGCCGAGGACGTAGGCCAGGAGGAACACGAAGACCAGGCCGGCCGCGAGGGCCGGGATCATCGGGACGAAGATGTCGGCGGCGTCGAGCTTGAGAGCGGTCGCGGCGCGGGCCGTGGGGCCGCCCCAGGGCAGGGTGTTCATGACGCCGTTGGCGGTGGCCGCGACGCCGGTCATGACCACCAGGCTCAGGCCGAGCCGCTTGTACAGCGGGTACATCGCCGAGACGGTGATCATGAAGGTGGTCGATCCGTCGCCGTCGAGCGAGACGATCGCCGCCAGGACGGCGGTGCCGACGACCACGCGCATCGGGTCCGCCTTGCAGAAGCGCAGGATCCCTCGCACGATCGGATCGAACAGGCCGACGTCGATCATCACGCCGAAGTAGACGATGGCGAACATCAGCATGGCGGCGGTCGGGGCGAGTTTGCCGACGCCGTCGATGACGTAGTCGCCGAGGTGGGCGCCCTTTCCTGCGAACACGCAGAAGAGCGCGGGGATGAGGACGAGCGCCGCGATGGGCGACATTTTCTTCAGCATGATCAGGACCAGGAAGGTCGCGATCATGGTGAAGCCGAGGATGGTCAGCATGCTGGGAACGTAGGTGCCGCGTCGTCACGTCAACAAGACGTCAACGCGTGAGCAATACGAGCAAAAGCCCAGCTCAGGGCAGGGGCGCCAGGACGACGGGGAAACCGTTGAGCACGGCCGTCCCCGAGAGCGGGTCGAGCCGGGTGCCGTCGAGCAGCTGGTTGACGTTGGCCCCGGGCGTGGCCGCGGCCACCGAGAGCCGGGCCCCGGCACGGTCGTGGCCCCAGCCGTGCGGAAGGCTCACCACTCCGGTGCGCAGGGTGTCCGTGATCTCCACGGGAACCTCCAGACTGCCGCCGTCGGCGGTGATCCGGGCCCGGCCCCCGTCGGTGAGCCCCAGCCGGTCCGCGTCCTGCGGGTGGACCTGGAGGGTGCACCGGTTGGAACCTCCGGTGAGGGCCGGGACGTTGTGCAACCAGCTGTTGCTGGACCGCAGATGGCGGCGGCCCACGAGCACCAGGGCGGCGGGGCGTTCGGCGAACGCCGTCCGCAGCCTGGGGAGCTCGGCCGCGATCGGGTCCGGGAACAGTTCGATCCTGCCGCTGCGGGTCTTCAGCACGCCCGGGAGCCGGGGCCCCAGCGGACCCAGGTCGATTCCGTGCGGGTACGCGAGCAGTCGCTCCAGGCTGAGCCCTTGCGCCGCGGGGCCGGCGGCCGGGAAGGCGGCAGCGGAGCCGGCTGTGCCGCCACCGGCAGGGGCGGCTTCGGGCCGGGCGGCGGGCTGGGCGTCGGAACGGGCCTCGGAATGGGCCTCGGAACGGGCAGCCGCGGCGCCGAACCGGTCTCCGTACGGCCCGAGTCGGAGCATCAGGTCGAGCCGCCGCTCGGGGCCGCTCCCGCCCGTGAGCAGGCCTGCGAGCCGGGCCGGATCCTGCCCGTGCAGCGGGG
This sequence comes from Streptomyces sp. IBSNAI002, assembly GCF_052244475.1. Classification (NCBI taxonomy): domain Bacteria; kingdom Bacillati; phylum Actinomycetota; class Actinomycetes; order Kitasatosporales; family Streptomycetaceae; genus Streptomyces; species Streptomyces sp. IBSNAI002. The sequence continues at coordinate 2,027,897 of NZ_JBQPXG010000002.1, forward strand.
AGTGCGGAGCGGCGGTCTCCCTGGCGAGGGCCGACTGGATGGCCAGTTCGTCGACGCCTGCCGGGTCGGCGGTGCCGTGCAGGCCTGAGACGGCGAGGATCAGGCGCGCGTGGATCTCGCACTCGTCCATCCGCCCCTCCTCCAGCGGCACCGCGGCGGGCGAGTAGCGCGCCTGGTTGCATATGGCGAACCCGTTGAAGGCGAAGTCGAAGTGCCCGCTCTGGGAGGGCGGCGGCGGGGGCAGCACGACGTGAGCGTGGCGCGAGGTCTCGTTCAGGTACGGGTCGACGGAGACCATGAAGTCGAGCCCGGCCAGCGCCCGGTCGAGCCGGTCGCCGTCGGGTGCGGACAGGACGGGGTTGGCGGCGATGGCGAGCAGCATCCGGATCTGCCCGTCCCCCGGGGCCTCGATCTCCTCCGCGAGCGCGGCGGTGGGGAGCTCGCCCTTGGCCTCGGGGTGGCCGCTGACCCTGCTCGCCCAGCGCCCGAGGGCGAACCCCCTGCCGGGGCCGGCGGGCCTCGGCGCGGGGGCCGTCGCGGAGAGCGGGAAGAGGGCTCCGCCCGGGCGGTCGAGGTTGCCGGTGAGGATGTTCAACACGTCGACCAGCCAGCTGGCGAGCGTGCCGTGTTCGACGGTGCAGCTGCCGATCCGTGCGTAGACGGCAGCGCTGGGTGCGGCCGCGAGCTCGCGGGCGAGGGTGCGGATCTCGGCGGCCGTGAGGTCGCAGGCGGGGGCTACGGCCTCAGGAGTGAAACTCCCGAGCGCGGCGGCGAGTTCCCCGATTCCCTCGGTGAGTTCCTCGAGCGCGCCGGGAGCCGCGAGCTTCTCCTCGAGCAGGGTGTGCGCGAGGGCGGCGAGCAGCAGCGCGTCGCTGCCGGGACGCGGCGCGAGGTGGCGGTCGGCGAGCGCGGCCGTGCGGGTGCGGCGCGGGTCGACGACGACGAGGGTGCCGCCGCGGGCGCGCAGGGCCTTGAGCCGGCCCGGGAAGTCGGGGGCGGTGCACAGCGAGCCGTTGGACTCGACCGGGTTGGCGCCGAGGAGCAACAGGAAGTCGGTGCGGTCGAGGTCGGGGACCGGGATGGCGAAGGGGTCGCCGAAGAGCAGCCCGCTGGAGACGTGCTTGGGCATCTGGTCGAGCGTGCTGGCGGTGAAGAGGTTGCGGGTCCCGAGGGCCTTGAGGAGCAGCGGCGGGTAGAGGGCGCCTGCCATGGTGTGGACGTTCGGGTTGCCGAGGACGACGCCGACCGCCTGGGGCCCGTGCTCACGGACCAGGGCGGGAGCGGCGGCGGCGATGGCGTCGAAGGCCTCCTCCCAGGTGGCCTCCTGGAGCCGGCCGTCGCGCCGGACGAGCGGGGCGCGCAGCCGGTCGGGGTCGGAATCGAGCCCTCCGAAAGCGGCGCCCTTGGGGCAGATGAAGCCGCGGCTGAAGACGTCCTCGCGGTCGCCGCGGGCGCCGGTGACCGCGGTGCCGTCGATGGTGAGGGTGAGGCCGCAGGTGGCTTCGCACAGGGGGCAGATGCGCAGGGCGGTGCGGGGCATGGGCCCTCCCAGGGGCGGCAGGCTGCGGCACGGGCATGCGGGCGCACCGAGCATACCGACCGGTTGGGACGGGCGGGAGGGGTCTGCGGGGTCCGGTGCGGAGCGGCGGGGGGCGGTGCGGGGTGGCGACGGCGGAACGGGCGGCCCCGGGCCGGGCCCGAGTGCGAGGCTGCGGAGTCAGTCAGTCCAGTACGCGGGCCAGGTAGGCGTGCATCATCGCGCGGGTCTCGGCGACGATGCCGGGATCGCCCGCCGGGTCGGCCCGGAAGGCCAGCTGGATCAGCGCGTCCGTGGCTTCGACGGCGACGAGGACGGCCCGCCGCAGCGTGGCGTCGGGGGTCAGACCGAGGTGTCCGCAGAGCAGTTCGGTGAGGCGGGCGGCGACCAGGTCGTTGGGGTCGGCCTCCGGACCCTCGGGCGGCGGCGCGGGCACGCCGAAGTCGACGAGGGCGAAGCCGGGAACGTTCCGCTTCATGACCAGGTACTCGTCCAGGATGGCGTCGACCACGGGCTCCCAGTCGGTGGTGGGGAGGCCTGCGAGCCGGTCCGCGATGCCGTCGGCGTAGCGGTCCAGGTTGCGGTGGGCGAGGGCGATGGCCATGGCCCGCTTGTTGCCGAAGAAGCGGTAGACCGAGCCGATCGGCACGCCGGCACGCAGCGCGACGGCCCGGGTGCTGAGGTTCTCGTACCCGGTCTCGTCGAGCAGTTCGGCGCAGGCGTCGAGGATCCGGGCGAGCCGGTCGGCGCTGCGCTGCTGGATCGGGGTGCGGCGCAGGGAGTGGGCGGGAGGCACGGGGTCCATCATGCCGGTCCTCGCTTCTGTGTCGAGCGGGGCTGAGTTCAGCAGGAGCGGGGTCTCAGTTCAGCAGGAGGCTCAGCCCGCCGATGGTGTACGTGATCATCAGCGCGAGCAGCGGAAGCTGGCCGGCCACCGCCTTCGCAGGCGGGAAGAGGCGTACGGACCGGTCGTGAGCTGCGACGACGCCGAGCACGTGGCCGGTGACCACGGCGAGGACCTGGAGGGCGGCGAGCCCCCCGGGGCCCAGGGGTGAGGACGGTTCGGGTGCGTTGTCAGTGCCGAGTGCCATGCTCACTGTGCGTGGTCCTTCGGTTACGAGAAGGGAGAAGTAATGGGCGACGAGATAGCCGAGTGCGATCGGCACGAGTGAGTGCGCGAAGGCGGTGAGCGGGCCCGGGTGCGGACCGCTGACCAGGCGGGTGGCCGCCGCGCACAGGCAGTAGAGGGTGGCGACGAGGGCGACGGAAGCGAGCAGTCCGAGCGTGGCCGTGGGGGTGCGGCCGAGGGCGGAGGTCTGGAGGAGGTTGATCCAGGAGGGGTTGTCGGAGAAGCCGTCGTAGGCGGTGGAGCCGAGCAGGACGCAGACGGTGGCGACGAGTCCGGGCCGCTCGGGCGTCGCGTCGAGTCCGTGGAAGGGGTTACGGAGAACCAGCCGGCCGTCGCTGCGACGGCCGAGGGGGGAGAGCCGGGCGAGGAGGGCGGAGTACACCTCGAAGGCGTCCGCCTGGTCGAACCAGCGCTCGCCGAAGCGGGCGGCGAGCAGCAGGTGGGCGGTGGCGTAGGCGGTGAGGGCGATGAGGAGGGCGGTGGTCGACGCGGGATCGGGAGAGACGAGTTCGAGCCACGTGAAGGCGAACAGTCCGGCGGCGGCGGGCCATTGGCCCAGGCGGCCGGGGAGAACGGGGAGGGGGTGGTCGGGAAGGGGGCGGTCTGGGTCTTGGTTGCGGGCGGCTCGGCGGCGGAGGTGGTGGCGGGCCCGGGTGAGCAGGCGGTGCAGGGTGCGGAGCGGGTTGAGCAGACGCCAGACCGGGCCGAGGAGGAGGGAGGCGGGGACGAGTCCGACCCAGATGAGGACGTAGACGGCGCCGGGAGCGGGGTTGCGTGCGGGGTCGTCGGGACCGAGGAGGAGGTGAAGGAGGACGCCGAGGGCGGCGGTGAGGCCGAGTCCGCGCAGAGCGGTGCGGGTTGCGGGGGCGTCCGCGACCCGTTGGAGGGCGGCGGGCAGGGGGCAGCCCGAGCTGTCGCCGCGGAACCGGGAGGTGGACCAGAGCAGGCCCAGCGCGAGGAAGGAGACGAAGAGTGCGGCGAAGGCTCCGCCGAAGGCGTAGAAGGGAGAGATCGGCAGGTCGTGCTGGGACCCGATCCCATGCGCGAGTGTGGTGAGCGGGTCGTCGGCCCGGTACGGGACCACGACCGGACCGACCCCGCCACCACCGACGCCCGGAACGGAACCCACCCCAGGCCCAGGCCCCACACCGCCGGGGGTCACCACCGCCGCGCCTTGACCTCGGGGCGGAGCCCTGGCTGGGGCCTCGACGGGAGCCCTGGCCGGCTCCTTGGCCGACGGGCGGTCTGGGCGGCCGGGCGGAACCCCGTCTGGGCGGGGCCGGGGGCGGCGGGCTCGGGGCGGCGCGATCGGCCGGGGGTCGGGCAGGCCTCGGCTTCGCGGGGTGCCGGGGAGGGGACGGCCGGCTCCGTCGGCAGGGGTGTCGGCGTCGGCGCGGTCATCGGACGAGGAGCTGGGTCAGGACGAGGGCGGACTCGTGGGTCTCGACCTCGAAGAGGCCCGTGCGGTCGACCGTCAGGAGCAGGGTGGCCTCCTGGCCTGCGGGCAGGGCGAGTTCCTTGTCGTAGCCGTGGACGTGCAGGGTGTCTGCGCGGTCGCTGGTGACGCGCAGGGCGACCCGTTCCCCGCGTCGCAGCTCCGTGCGGGCGGGGGCGGGGCTGACCTTGCCGTCCCGGACGGTGATGGTCACTGTCCGGTCGGCCTGCTCCGGCGGGGTGCTGCCGTGGTCGTGGCCGCCGGGCAGGCCCGGGGCGGCGGCCGTGGCGGTGAGCGGGGTCGTGCCCTCGACCGGCTTGCCGGACACCGCCCAGGCGGTGTGGTCGTCGGCGTACAGGCGGACGGTCAGGGTGTGCGTGCCCTCGGGGACCTGTGCGGCGGACAGGTGGAACCAGGGGCCGTACAGCCGGGCCAGTTTGCGGCCGTCGAGCTCCAGGTGGGCGTGGCCCGCGCCCGGGAGGGCGGCGCCGCCGGCGCTGTCGGGGGTGAAGCGGAAGTTCTTCACCGCCAGTTGGAGGTTCCAGCCGTCCTCCGAGTCCGGGCGGGCGGTGAGCCGGACCTCCGGCGCGCCCTCCGCCGGGACCTCGCGGAGCCGGTGGCCGGCGCCATCGTCGGCGGTGAGCAGGGTGCCCGTGTTCCCGGAGGCCTGCTCGTGGGTGGTACCGGGCTTGTGGTGGGTCGTGGCCCGCCCGCCACAGCCCGTCGCCGCCGTGCAGACGAGCAACAGGACCAGCCCGAGCAACACGGCGCCGCGGGCGGGGCGAAGACGCCCGGTCGGCCTTCCCGGGGCCGGGTGGGCGGTCATCGGCGGGGGCCCGTGGGTGGGGTCGGGGAGTTCGGGGCTGGGGTGGGTGGGGGTTCGGTGGCCTCGGGAGCGGTGCCAGTGGCGGTGGCGGTGGCGGTGGCGGTGGCGGTGTCGGTGTCGGCCGCGGGGGTGGTGGGGTGGGGGCGGGCCGAGGCGATCACCGCCCACAGGACCCAGACCAGTGCGAGCAGTGCCCGGGCCCAGGCGGGGCTCAGCGGGGTCCAGGGGATCATCAGGACGGCCTTGTCGAAGGCGTCCAGCAGGGTCAGCCCGGCGAGGAGCAGGGTCAGGCGGGCCAGCCAGGGGCGGGTCGGGCGCAGGGCCAGCCCGGCTCCCGTCCACCACAGTCCGAGGAGGAGGAGGGCCAGGGCCGGCACGAAGGTGGAGACCAGCCCGGTCGTGGAGCCGGCCACGTCCAGGGCCAGGCCCGCCAGGCCCAGCAGCGAGGCGACCGTGCCCAGGCGCGAGCCGCGCAGGCGGCGCCACCACAGCACGCCGCCCACCAGGAGCAGGACGCCCGCCACGGCCAGGGCGATCTGGGTCTCGACCCGTTCCAGACCGGCGGCGCCGTACCAGTCGCAGCCCGCCGGGAGCCTGCGCGCCTGGACGTTGTAGTCAGCGCAGACGAGCAGCTGGACCAGCTTCACCGGTTCGCCGATCAGGCGGGCCGAGGCGCCGGTGACATCGCCTCGGGCCTCGCCGCACTGGGGCACGGTGCCCGGGGTGGAACCGTCGGGGCCGTCCTGCCAGCAGTTGGCACGGCCCTGGCCGTCCCACCACACGTCCATGCCGTTGGGGCGGGAGGCGCCGGACTTGTCCTTGCCGAGGGTGTTCCCGGCGTACCGGTTGTGGTGGGAGGTGTCGGCCTGCTTCGACCACGCCTCCTCGCCGCGGATGAAGGCGGGGACCGCGCTGAGGTAGAAGCCCGCGCGCCGGTGCCCGTACACCCAGTTGTCCTCGTACAGGTTCCAGTTGCCGCCCGCGGTGATGATGCCGGTGCCCGGGGGCATGGAGATCTGCGGGCAGACGACGCCGCGCTCGTAGCCGCGCTCGGCGGGCGGCTTGGCGCAGGTGCCGTCGGCGACGTACCGGTAGTAGTCCTGGTTGTTGTCGTGGATCAGGTTGCGTTCGAACTTGGCGTGGTTCTGCGGGAGTCCGGGATGTCCGGGGAAGGCGCTGTCCATCGAGGCGCCGCCCATGTTCTGGTCGAACTCGTTGTCGTGCACCCACACCGAGTCGCCCGCCGTGCCGGAGTAGCCGACCATGTTGTGGTGGCTGCGGCAGCCGGTGATCTCGATGGAGTAGCGGGGCACGTCGTAGCCCCGGCCGTCGTTGATGTCGGAGGCGCTGCCGGGGTAGATGCCGGAGTCGCCGTTGCCGTACGACTCGCAGTTCTTGTAGAGCCCGTGGTCGCTGGCGAAGGTGAGGAAGCCGTACTCGTCGTTCCACCGGGTCAGCACGTCGTCGATGACGAACCCGTCGCCCGCCAGCACGTACAGCGAGTTGAAGGTGGTGCGCTGGGCGGTGAAGTTGCGGAAGTAGATGCCGTTGGACTTGTCGGCGCGCAGGGCGTTCAGCTTCTGGTACTTGGCGTCGATCACCACGTCGAGGCGTGAGGCGCCGGTGCCCTCGATCTGGAGGTTCGTCTTGCCGAGGATGGCGACGAGGTTCTGGTTGTGGCGGCAGGCCACCTGCTGCTCGTAGCTGAGGATCTGGTAGCCGAGCGAGGAGTCCGGGGCCTTCAGGTTCGCGCACTCCCCCACGGGCTTGCCCAGGGATGGCTCCTCCTCGTAGAGGCCGGGGAGGATCGCGATGTTCATGCCGGGCCGGTCGACGGCGTCGACGGCCTCCTGGAGGTGGCGGTAGCCGCTCTTCTCGCAGCGGTCGTACAGCGCGAGGTTGCGTTGTCTGAGGTCCTCCGGGAAGGCGGATATCCGGCGTTCGAAGTCGGGGCGGCCGGTCTTGCAGACGAGGAGGTCGGGCTCGGCCTTGCGGTACTCGGGTACCGATCCGGAGCCGTCCGGGAGGGTGACGGGGCGCTCCTCGTGCGCGCGGGCGGCGGGCGCGGCGGCGAAGAGGGCCAGGAGGGCGAGGAGGGCGGCCAGGAGCGCCGCCGGCACGGCAGGGAACCTGCGGGTCCACGACATGCGCGAGAGAGTAGAGCAATGTTCATCTTTTGTGATCCCCCTCTGCGCGAATCCGTCAGCGGCGGACCGGAAGACAGCCGCCGGGTCCGGGGCGCCGTTGACGTGCGGGCCGCGGAATCCTACTGTCGAACATAGGATTACTTCGACGGAGCGGAGCGGCACATGAGCGAGCAGGCCAGGAAGACGGCGGCGGGGCTGGAATACCTCACCGGCTTCGGCAACGAGCACAGCTCGGAGGCCGTCCCCGGCGCCCTGCCGATCGGCCGGAACTCGCCCCAGCGCGCACCCCTGGGCCTGTACGCCGAGCAGCTCAGCGGTTCGGCCTTCACCGAGCCGCGCACCCACAACCGCCGCTCGTGGCTCTACCGGATCCGCCCCTCGGCCGCGCACCCCTCCTTCACCCGGATCGACAACGGGGCCCTGCGCACCGGCCCCTTCACCGAGATGCCGGCGGACCCGAACCGGCTCCGCTGGAACCCGCTGCCCGACCCGGCCCCCGGCACCGACTTCCTGGCCGGCCTGTGGACCCTCGGCGGCAACGGCGACGCCGCCCAGCGCACCGGCATGGCCGTCCACCTCTACACGGCCAACGCCTCCATGCACGACCGCGTGTTCAGCGACTCCGACGGCGAGCTGCTGATCGTCCCCGAGCGCGGCGGGCTGCTGCTGCGCACCGAGCTCGGCCTGCTCGCCGTCCGGCCGGGCGAGGTCGCCCTGATCCCGCGCGGCGTCCGCTTCCGCGTCGAGCTCCTGGACACCGACAGCGGCAGCGGCAGCGAGGGCGCGAGCGACTCCCCGACCGGCTCCGGCACCGGCCGCGCCGCCGCCCGCGGCTACGTCTGCGAGAACTACGGCCAGCCCTTCGAACTGCCGAACCTGGGCCCGATCGGCGCCAACGGCCTCGCCGCGTCCCGGGACTTCCGGGCGCCGGTGGCCGCGTACGAGACCCCCGAGCTCCTCGACCGTCCGACGCAGGTGATCAACAAGTTCTGCGGCAACCTGTGGTCCGCCACCTACGACCACTCGCCGCTCGACGTCGTCGCCTGGCACGGCACCCACGTCCCGTACGTCTACGACCTGCGCCGCTTCAACGTGCTCGGCTCGATCAGCTACGACCACCCCGACCCGTCGATCTTCACGGTCCTGACCTCGCCCTCCGACACCCCGGGGCTGGCGGGCGTGGACTTCGTGGTCTTCGCCCCGCGCTGGCTGGTCGGCGAGGACACCTTCCGCCCGCCGTACTTCCACCGCAACGTGATGAGCGAGTACATGGGCCTGATCGAGGGCGCCTACGACGCCAAGGCCGAGGGGTTCGTGCCGGGCGGCGGCTCGCTGCACAACATGATGTCCGCGCACGGCCCGGACCGGGAGACCTTCGACCGGGCCAGCGCCGCCGAGCTGAAGCCGCAGAAGATCGACGACGGCCTGGCCTTCATGTTCGAGACCCGCTGGCCGATCAACGCGACCGCCCAGGCGGCCGGCGCGGACCACCTCCAGCGCGCGTACGACGACGTGTGGCAGGGCCTGCAGCGCCACTTCCGCGCCTGACCTGCACTGCATACCCTGCGTACCGCGCCTGCGCCGCGCAGTGTCGACGTCCAGCCGTACGGAGAACCACCCGTGACCGCCTTCGCCCCCGACTCCCTGGTCCTGAACCGGAAGCTGCCCCTCTGGTACCAGGTGTCACAGTCGTTGCGCGCCTCGATACTGGGGCGCACCCCGGACGCCTCGCTGCGCCTGCCCACCGAGGAGCAGCTCGCCGAGCACTACGGCGTGAGCGTGCTGACCATGAGGCAGGCGCTCAAGGAACTGGAGGGCGAGGGCCTGATCAGCCGCCACCGGCGGCGCGGCACCTTCATCGAACCGGGCGCGCGACGCGGGGCGCCGGTGCGGCTGCTGGGGTCGGTCGACGCGATCGTGGCCCAGCAGTCGGGTGATCGCACGACGATTCTCGGCCACGGGCGCACGGCGGTGTCCGGGGAGCTGCTGGAGCACTTCCCGGACACGCCGGAGGTGGTCGCCTACCGCCGGCTGCGCCACGATCCCGCGAGCGGCGAGCCGACCAACTGGGCCGAGAACGCGGTGCTCCCGGAGTTCGCCGAGGCGGTCGAGCTCGCCGATCTCGAACGGTGGCCGATGACGAAGGTCCTGCGGGACGTCGTCGGGGTGCGCATCAGCCGGATCACCGACACGGTCGAGGCGCGGCTCGCCGACCCGGAGACGGCCGAGCTGCTCCAGGTGCCGCTACTGAGCCCGATCCTGCACTACACGGGCGTCACCTACGACGAGGACGGCCGGGTGGTGGACGTGGCGCGCATCCGCTACCGGGGCGACCGGTTCTCGTTCACGGTGACGGTCGACGCGCACTGACCACCGGGCGGCCGGCTCAGTTCTCGTCGTCTTCCCTGCCGCGCTCCCCCTCCGCCTGCGACGGCGTGGTCCGCATCGTCTGGGGGTGCTGCTGCTTGCGCTGGGTCTCGTCCATGTCCTCGTCGAGCCGCTCGCCCTCGGCCTGCGAAGGAGTCGAGTATTCGTCGTACTGGCTCATGACCGTCTCCTCGGTCCGGTGCGCAGATGTGAGCGTATGCGTACATAAGGAGCGTAGCGCTTCGGCCTGGACACAGCCCGGCCGCCGGATCCCGTCGCTACCATCGGCGGCGTGAGCGCTGACACCCCGCTGCCGGACCTGCTGCTGGACGATCTGATGCCCTGGGCCGTGGGCGGCCTGCGCCTGGGCCGGGACTGGGTGGCCGCGCCCGATCCGGCGGCCCTGCGCTCCCGGTGGGCGGCCCTGACCAGCGCCGAAGGAGCCGAGCGGGACCGGCTGTTCCGCCCGAGCCGTAGCCGTACCCCCGCCGCCGGGGCCGCCGCACTGCCCGGCCAGCGCTCGGCGGCGACGGCCCGTTTCACCGATGAGCCCGGCCCGTTCCCGGACCCCGTACGGGTGCTCCGCGAGCCCTTCGACGAGCAGTGGCTGCTGCCCGACCAGCGGCTCATCGACACGGCCCGGCCGGAATTGTGGCGGGTCCTGGACGAGCACCAGCTGTTCCTCGTGGAGACCCCGGACCCGCTGGTCACCGCGCACCTCCCGGCCGGCCGGCTCGGCCGGATCCGCCCGCTGCACCGGCGCCCCGGCGGCGCCGAGCCGAACCTCGCGCCCGGCCTGCTGCCACTGCTGGGCGAGCGGTACGGCGGCTGGGTCACCCCGGAGGACGTGCTGTGCTGGGTCCTCGCGGCGGGCCGCCCCGGACCACGCGGGTACGAGGTCCCGCTCGCCGCCGATCCCGGCCGCTGGCGGGCGGGGCTGGAGCTGGGGCACCGGCTGCTCACGGTCCAGCTGCGCGGGGCGCGCGGGGGCGAGCCGCCGCGACTGCCCGGCGGGCGCCGTCCGTACGTGCGCTCGGCGGTGACGGCGTGGCCGCACGAGGTCGCGTACGACGCGGCGAGCGAGACGCTGAGCCTCGGCGGCGGGACCGTGTCGCCCGTACCGCCCGGCGCGTGGGAGTACGAGGCGCAGGGCGTGCGGGTACTGGAGGCCTGGTTCGCCGCCCGCGGCACGCACCGCGACCCGGCCGCCGACGGGCTGGAGGCCATGGGTCCGGCCGAGTGGCCGCAGGCCTGGACCTCGGAGCTGCTGGCCCTGGTCACGACCTTGGCGCTGCTGGCCGATCTGGCCCCGGAACGGGCCGCGTTCGAGCCCGGCCCCGCCCTGCCCGTGGGCGAGCTGCGCGCGGCCGGAGTGCTGCCGCCGCCGCGCTGGGCCAGGCGCCCGGCGTCGGTGCTGGACCATCAGGAGGAGGGTCCGGGCGGGCAGTTCGCACTGCTCTGAGGCAACGACGGGGCAAGGGCGGGACAACGGCGGGACAACGGCGGGGCAGCGACGGGGGCAGCGGCTGGGCAACGACGGGGCAGCGGCTGGGCAGCGGCTGGGCACCGCGGCGAGGCCACCGCACCCGCCCGGCAGCGCCTCCCTACGCCCCCCACGCCCCCAGCAGCCGCGACACCGAGCGGTCGAAGACGGCGGCCATGTCCAGTCCCGCGCCGGGGACCGGGCCGGTGACCGGGCCGCCGCCCGTGACGGCCGCGGCCAGGCGCGGGTACTGCCCGGTGGCCAGCCGTGAGCCGAGCCAGGCCGTCCGTACGCCCTGCTCCTGGGCCTCGCTCCAGGGCAGCGACCGGGCCCGCTCGGCCAGCGCCAGTTCGCCCGCCACGTACGTCGCGACGGCTCCGTTGACCGCCGCGATCAGCTCCAGCTTCTCGGCGTCCGGCACGTCCAGCGGCGCCAGGCAGTCGAGGCTGTGCTCCAGGTAGCGCAGGGCGTTCGGACTGAAGCCGTGGACGGGGCTCAGCAGGCGCGGCAGCCACGGGTGGCGGTGCATCAGGTCGCGCGTCTGGCGGGCCAGCGCGAGCATGTCGGCGCGCCAGTCGCCGGCCGGCGCGGAGAGGGCGTACTCGCCGCTGACCGCGTCGACCATCAGCTCGTACAGGTCCTCCTTGCGCGGCACGTAGTTGTAGAGGGACATGGTCCCCGCGCCGATCCCGGCCGCCACGCGCCGCATGGAGACGGCCTCGATCCCCTCCGCGTCGGCGATCCGCACCGCCTCGGCGGCGATCGAATCGCGGCTGTGCGCGGGCCTGGGTCCGCGGCCCGCCCGCTGGGGGCGGGACCAGATCACTTCGGGTTCAGCGGGTCGCCCGCCGGCTGTCATCGCTCAGATCACCTCGTCGTCTCGCCACCATCTTAGTTACGTACGGCGTACGCAGTGAGGTACGGTGTCGCATATGACGACTACGTACGCTGTACTTAGTGAAGGTCTGGAGAAGAACTACGGGCAGGTCCCCGCCCTGCGCGGGCTGGACCTCGCCGTACCCGCGGGCACGGTCTGCGGTCTCCTCGGCCCCAACGGCGCGGGCAAGACCACGGCCGTCCGGATCCTCACCACCCTCACCGCGCCCACCGGCGGCCGCGCCCTCGTGGCCGGACACGACGTCGCCCGCGAGCCCGCGGCCGTCCGCCGCGCCATCGGGGTCACCGGCCAGTACGCCTCCGTCGACGGGGACCTGACGGGCCGGGAGAACCTGCGGCTCTTCGCCCGCCTCGCCGGACTGCGCGGCTCCGCCGCCCGGGACCGCGCCGACGGACTGCTGGAGCGCTTCGGCCTCGACGAGGCGGCGGACCGGGTCGCGGGTACCTGGTCGGGCGGCATGAAGCGGCGGCTGGACCTCGCCGCGGGGCTGATCACCGGCCCCCGCGTGCTCTTCCTCGACGAGCCGACGACCGGCCTCGATCCGGCCGCCCGGGAGCACATCTGGACCGCGGTACGGACGCTCGCCGACGAGGGCACCACCGTGCTGCTGACCACCCAGTACCTGGAGGAGGCCGACCGGCTCGCCGACGACATCGTGGTCGTCGACCGGGGCAGGGCCGTCGCGCACGGCACCCCCGCCGGCCTCAAGGCCCGGATCGGCGCGTACGCCGAGGTCACCGTCCCCGCGCGCGAGGCGCTCGCGGGCGCGGCCGTCGTACTGGACCAGCTCACCGGCGGCCGGCCGGCGCTCGACGAGGAGCTGCTGACGGTCGGCGCCACCGTGCTCGACCCGGGTCTGACCCTGCCCCGGATCATCCGCGAGCTCGACACCCGCGGCGTCCCGGTGACCGACGCGACCCTGCGCCCGCCCACCCTCGACGAGGTGTTCCTGCGCCTCACCCGGAGCCCGGCGGCCCTGAAGCAGAACCCGAGCCTCGAGGAGAACGCGGCATGAGCACCCTGCTGTCCGACGGCGGAGCCGTCCTCACCCGCCAGCTCCAGAAGGCCCGGCACGCCCCCGCGCTGCTGATCCTGACCCAGACCATGCCGGTCACCATGCTGCTGTTCTTCGGCTACGTCTTCGGCAGCGCGCTCGCGATGCCGGGCGCCGAGTACCGGGAGTTCCTGGTTCCCGGACTGCTCGCCGCGACCGCCGCGAACGGGCTGATGACCGGGCTGTTCACCGCCGCGCAGGACGCCCACCGCGGGGTGATGGACCGGTTCCGGACGCTGCCGATGAGCCGGAGCGCCGTCCCGCTCGGGCAGACCGCCGCGGATCTGCTCACCACCGCGGTCTCGATGGTGCCGCTGATGCTGGTGGGGCTGGCGATGGGCTGGCGCGTCGAGAACGGGGTGCCGGGCGCGCTGGGGGCCTTCGGTCTGCTGCTGCTGTTCCGCTTCGCCACCGCGTGGGTCGGGACGTACCTCGGCCTGCTGAGCAGGAACGAGGAGGCGGCCGGCCAGCTCGGCGGCGCCACCTTCGTCCTGCCGATGCTGTCCAGCGCGTACCTGCCGACCGCCGGGCTCCCCGGGTGGCTGCGTACGGTCGCCGAGTGGAACCCGATCAGCGCGGTGGCCACCGCCGTCCGCGAGCTGTGCGGGAACTCCGGGGCCGAGGCCGCGGCGGGCGCCGCCTGGCCCGCCGCCCACCCGGTCGCCGGGGCCGTCGTCTGGTCGCTCGCCCTGCTCGCGCTCTTCGTCCCGCTGGCCACGCGCCGGTTCGCGCGCGGGCTCGCCGGCTGACCGCCGCGGCGCAGGGGGGTGACAGGACGGGGCCGGACGGGATAGGGATCGGTGCCATGGACACCGAAAGCGCCGCGCCCACACCCGAGCCCGAGCCCCTCCCCCTCGCCGGCATCACCGTCGTCGCCGTCGAACAGGCCGTCTCGGCCCCCTTCGCCACCCGCCAGCTCGCCGACCTCGGCGCCCGGGTGATCAAGGTCGAGCGCCCCGACGGCGGCGACTTCGCGCGCGCCTACGACACCACCGCGCACGGGCTCGCCTCGCACTTCGTGTGGGCCAACCGCGGCAAGGAGTCGCTCGCGCTCGACCTGAAGGACCCGCGCGGCCGGGAGGTCCTGCACGGGCTGCTGGCCGGCGCCGACGTCTTCGTACAGAACCTCGCACAGGGCGCGGCGGCCCGCCTCGGGCTCGACTCGGCCGCCCTGTGCGCGCGGTACCCGCGCCTGGTCGCCGTGGACGTCTCCGGCTACGGCGCCGGGGGACCGTACGCCCACAAGCGCGCCTACGACATGCTCGTGCAGTGCGAGGCGGGCCTGGTCTCGGTGACCGGCACCCCGGAGCGGCCCGTCAAGGCGGGCATCCCGGCAGCCGACATCGCCGCGGCCATGTACGCCTTCTCGGGGGTGCTCGCGGCCCTGCTGCGCCGCGGTGTCACCGGGCGCGGGGGCCGGGTGGAAGTGTCCATGCTGGACGCGCTGGCCGAGTGGATGGGGCACCCGCTGCACCACACCATGCACGGCGGCGAGCAGCCCGTACGGACCGGTCTCGCGCACGCGGTGATCGCTCCGTACGACGCCTACGCGACGGCCGACGGGGACCGGGTGCTGCTGTCGGTGCAGAACGACCGGGAGTGGCGGCGCCTCGCGCAACAGGTGCTGGAACGGCCGGAGCTGGCGGACGATCCGGGGTTCGCGACGAACGCGGCGCGCACGGACAACCGGGAGAAGACCGACGCCGTGGTGGCGCAGGCCCTGGGCCGGCTGGGCGCGGACGAGGCGATCGGGCGGCTGGAGGCGGCGGGCATCGCGTGCGCGCGGCTGAACTCGGTGGCCCAGCTGGCGGGCCATCCGCAGCTGGCCGCCCGCGACCGCTGGCGGGAGGTGGGGTCACCGGCCGGTCCGCTGCGGGCCCTGCTCCCGCCGATCGGACTGCCGGGCGGCGCGGCACCGCACATGGGTGCGGTGCCCGCGCTGGGTGAACACACCGAGACCCTGCTGCGCGCCCTGGGGATGACGGGCGCGCAGATCTCGGAACTGCGCCGGGAGGGTGTCGTGGCGTAGGGCCGGGTGAGCCGGAGCCGAGCCGAAGGGAAGGCCGCGGTACGGGGACCGTTACGAGCGGCGGCTGCCGAAGAGCGTGCGACGCAGACGGCGCAGCGGCGCGAAGAGCGAGACGCGCGCGCTCCGGCTCCGCAGGCGGTGCGTGTGGTCGCGGGAGGTGAGCTCGCGCATCAGCAGCGTCGCCTCGGCGGTCTCCCGGTGCGGGACGGCAGGTCCGCCCAGCACGGCGAGATGGCGGTCGAGGCGCGAGCTGGTCGCGCTGCTGCCGCAGGTGATGGCAGGCACGCGAGGCGGCCTGCTGCGCATTGCTATCTGTTCCATGTTCTCTCCCCACCCGTACGAGGGCACCCGGCCCGGGCAGGTTAACCCTATCGTCCCCGCGTCGCCCCCGGGTATCCCGGTGGTGTGAATTACCCCTATCGGTACGGGGAGTTGACGATTACTCAGCGGAGCCGACGGTCACTCTCCGCACAGGCGCGCCGATTTCGGAGGACGCCGATGCGCGTCACGTCACGACAGGGGTCACTTCGGGCACTCTGCGCTAACTTGGAGTGATCGACTGGTGACCCATGGGGGCTCGTGTGAGTCGTAATGTGGCCGATGTGGACGGGGAATCGAACCCCGATCGTGTCATCGCGGGCCGGTACCGCCTGCTGGATCCCCTCGGCCGCGGCGGGATGGGCATCGTGTGGCGGGCCCGGGACGAGGTGCTGGCCCGCGAGGTCGCGGTCAAGGAGGTACGGGCGCCCGCCGGGCTGGAGCCCGCCGAACTCCAGCGGCTGTACCGGCGGCTGGAGCGGGAGGCCTGGGCCGCGGCCCGGGTCTCGCACCGCGGGGTCGTCACGGTCTACGACGTGGCCTCCGAGGACGGCCGGCCCTGGATCGTGATGGAGCTGGTGCGCGGGCTCTCGCTGGCCGACGTACTGGAGGCCGAGGGGCCGATGTCCCCGCAGCACGCCGCGCACCTCGGGGAGCAGGTGCTGGCG
The DNA here is from genome assembly GCF_052244475.1 of Streptomyces sp. IBSNAI002. Classification (NCBI taxonomy): domain Bacteria; kingdom Bacillati; phylum Actinomycetota; class Actinomycetes; order Kitasatosporales; family Streptomycetaceae; genus Streptomyces; species Streptomyces sp. IBSNAI002. The sequence goes on from NZ_JBQPXG010000002.1 coordinate 2,043,788, forward strand.
GCGCTGCGCTCGGCGCACGAGGCGGGGGTGCTGCACCGGGACGTGAAACCCGGGAACGTGCTGATCGCCAACGACGGCCGGGTGGTACTGAGCGATTTCGGGATCGCCAGCCTGGAGGGCTCGTCGGCGATCACGATGACGGGCGAGGTGGTCGGCTCCCCCGAATTCCTCGCTCCCGAGCGGGCGTTGGGACGGGACCCGGGAGCCGAGTCCGATCTGTGGTCGCTCGGGATCATGCTGTACGCGGCCGTCGAGGGGACCACCCCGTTCCGGCAGGGGACCCCGGTGGACACGCTGCGGGCCGTGGTGGACGCGGAGTTGCCGCCGCCGCGCCGGGCCGGGGCGCTGACGCCCGTACTGGAGGGGCTGCTGCGGAAGGACCCGGCCGAGCGGCTGCCCGCGGCGGAGGCGGCCCGGATGCTGCGGGTGGTGGGCGCGGGCGGGGCCGTACGGGCCTCCGGCGGGCCGGTGTCGGGCCCGGACTCGCCGACGGCCGTCGCGCAGCACCACCGGCAGGAGCCGCGGACCGCCCCGTACGGGGCATCGCCCGGACCGTCGAACGGGCAGCCGTACGGGGCGCACATCCCGCCTCCGGCCACGCCCGGGCCCGGGCAGCCGCCGCGCGAGGGCCGGGCCGGGACGGTGCTCACCGTCGGGATCCTGGTGATGCTGGTGGCGCTGGCCCTGCTGGGGTGGCTGCTGCTGAAGGACCTCGGGGACGAGGAGGGCGGCAGCGGCGGAGCCGGCCCGACGGGCTCGGCGACCACCGCCCACGCCGCCACCACCCCGGTCTCCGCGTCCCCGTCCGCCTCGGCGGCTCCCTCGGCCACTTCCTCCGCCCCGGCTTCGGCTTCCGCCGGCCCGGCGCAGCACGTCTCGGTGTACGTGGACACCGTGCGCGCCTCGTACCGCGGCAGCTGCCCGCCGCCCGCGGAGCGCGCGCCCGCGTTCACCGCGACGGTGGAGGTGGAGCGGCTTCCGGTCACTCTGGAGTACCGCTGGGCCACGCGCAGCGGGAAGACCTCCGGCCCGGACTGGCGGCCCCTCACGTACGAGGAGGGCGGGCCGAGGAGCAGACGGCTGGACCACGCCGAGCTGACGCACGCGCCGGGCGCGGGGTACGAGGACGCGGTCCGGCTGGAGGTGCGGGGGCCGGCCGAGGTGGCCACGCAGTGGGTCGCCACGTCCGTGACGTGCGAGGAGGAGACCCCGACGAGCGGGGCCCCCTCCCCTGGCGCGAGTGCGTCACCGAGCCCGCAGGCCGAGCCGACGGCGGAACCGTCCACCGGCGCGCCGGCCGGCGGAACCGCGGCCCGTCAGGCGGCGTTGGTGAAGACGGGCAGGTAGCCGCTGGACTGGCCGGCGGCGGTGGGGTGGTACGACTCTCCGATGTTGAGCCAGTTGACGCTGTGCAGCCACGCGCTGCCGGAGCAGATCTCGTGGCCCGTGAAGGCTCCGGCGACCGAGGCGAAGGCGAACCCATGGTCGGCGGCGCGCTTGGCGATGGCGGCGTTGAGGTGGTCGGCCGCGCCGTTGATGGCGGCGCGCTCGCCCTCGGTCAGGCCGGTGGTGCAGGTGCCGTTCAGCTTGTAGAAGCGGGGATAGCCGAGGACGACGACCCGGGCGTTCGGGGAGCGGCTGTCGATCGCGTTGTAGACCTGGTCGAGGCGGCCGGGGAGGGTGGAGTTCACGTACGCCTTGGCCTCGTTGACGCGGCTGACGCAGGTGGACTCGGACTGGAGCACACAGGTCGTCATGACGTCGGAGAATCCGGCGTCGTTGCCCCCGATGGTGATGCTGACCAGGTCGGTGCCGGAGTTCAGCGGGGTGAGCTGGTTGGCGAGGACGTCGTTGGTGCGGGCGCCCGAGCATGCGACGAAGGAGAAGGTCTGCGGGGCGTGGGACGCGGCCCACAGGGCCGGATAGGCGCGGGGGGTGCGCTTGCAGGCCCCGCTCCCGCTGTCGTAGTTGCCGGCGCCGACGCCGGAGGAGTACGAGTCGCCGAGGGCGACGTAGCCGAAGTCGGCCTGGGCGGCGGCCGCCGCTTGGCCCGCACCGAACAGGGCGGCGCCGGCGGCCAGTAACAGGGTGGAGGCGAGCGCGGCGAAACGTGGCATCTTCATGCTCATGTGTGCGGCTCCTTGTGGGGGTTACTCCTGAGTCCGTGGTACAAGGAGCCGGGGTTGGCTGGAAGTGTTCATGCCAAGAATTTTCGGCGCAGAGTTGCCTTCCGAATCTTCACCACCGGGGTGTTTGAAGAGGGAACCCGGCCACTCGATCCGGCGAAACACGGGTGCACGAGGGCACTGTGTGCCGGATCATGGGCGCCATGCCAGCCAACCCGCATGACGCGCTGCCGATCCGGCTCAATGTCGACGACAGCGATTCGCCCTCGGACGTCGTCGATGCGCTGTTCCTCGGCCGGTTCGCGTCCGGCGAGCAGCCGTTCTCGCACAGCGTGTCGATCGACCGGGTCAGGCCGGACGCCGGCCTGCTGCCGCCCGAGGCCACCGTGTTGCGCTCGGCGCGCGACAGCGACCGCAGCGCCACGCTCGCCGAGGGCGAGGGCTGGACCATGCTCGTCTCGCGCTGGAGCCGGGGAGCGGACGTCACGGTGACGGCCATCAGCGACGAACTCGCCGCCGGGGTGCTCGGCCGGGCCACGGAAGGGGCCCAGGACGACCCCGAACCGCAGCCGGAGAACGTCACGATGGGGTTCTGGTACGTCTCCCCGCGGCGCGGCCCGTACCGGACGACCCGCCAGATCGCGGCCGGGACCTGGGCGGAGGTCCGGCCCAACTACACGGCGCCGGTGGCCTCGGCGATGGACCGGCTGATGAAGGTGACCCCGGACGACATCGCGGGCCGGCTGCTCCTGCTGCACGGCCCGCCGGGCACGGGCAAGACCTCGGCGCTGCGCACGCTGGCCCGGTCCTGGCGGGACTGGTGCCAGGTGGACTGCGTGCTGGACCCGGAGCGGCTGTTCAACGACGTGGGCTATCTGATGGACATCGCGATCGGCGAGGAGGAGGGCACGGCGAAGGGCCGCTGGCGACTGCTGCTCCTGGAGGACTGCGACGAGCTGATCCGCGGCGAGGCCCGGCACACGGCGGGCCAGGCCCTCTCCCGGCTGCTGAACCTGACGGACGGTCTGCTGGGGCAGGGCCGCAACGTCCTGGTCGGCGTGACGACGAACGAGGACCTCGAGCGGCTCCACCCGGCGGTGGTCCGGCCGGGGCGCTGCCTGGCCCGCATCGAGGTGGGCCGGCTGACCCATCGCGAGGCGGTGGACTGGCTGGGCACCGACGAGGGCGTGTCCCGCGAGGGGGCGAGCCTGGCCGAACTCTTCGCCCTCCGGCGGGGCACGGGGCCGGCGGCGGTCCTGCCGCCGCAGCCGCACACCTCGGAGGCGGGCCTCTACCTGTAGACGGCGGCCCGGCCTAGGGGGTGTCTGACGGATGCCCGCGGCGTCGCGACGCCCGGCACGCACTCTCGCCGCACCGGACGCCACTCCTACCCCACGGGCATCCGTTAGACACCCCTAGTCGGTGGCGGCGTAGCGGGCCCGTAGGGCTTCGGTGGCGGCCGCCACCGCCTCCGCCTCGGTCAGCCCCAGCCTCCGCACCCGGTCCGCGAACGCCTGCGCCGCGGCCACCGCCTCGCGCGACTCCCCCTCCCCCGCGGCGACGAACGTCCCGTTCCGGCCGCGCGTCTCGATCACCCCGTCCGCCTCCAGCGCCCGGTACGCCTTCGCCACGGTGTTGGCCGCGAGCCCCAGCTCCTCGGCCAGCCCCCGCACCGTCGGCAGCTTGAAGCCGGCCGGCAGCCTGCCGGACCGGGCCCGGTCGGCGATCTGCGCGCGGAGCTGTTCGTACGGCGCGGCAGAGCCCGCCGCCGCGTTGATGGTGATCTTCAGGTTCGTCGAGGTCACGGGCCCGATTGTCCCCCATCGCCGCGCGTCACCGGATAATTGGGAGGCGCCGGGCGCGCGTCCGCCCGTAGCGTCGGCCACATGACCGTTCTCATCCGCGACCTCCGCCCGAACGACCGCTCGGACGCGGAGTCCGTCGTACGGGTGCGCCGCGCGGCCCTGCCGTTCCTGATCGCCACCCCCGAGGGCGTCGCCTTCGAGGCCGGCTCGTCCCACCCCGACGCCCGCTTCCGCCTCCTGGTCGCCCACACGGCCGAGGGCCTCGTCATCGGCACCGCCCAGGCCGGCATCGTCCACGACAGCCCCGAGCCGGGCCAGTCGTACGTCAACGCGTACGTCGACCCCGCGCACCGCGGCCTCGGCGCCGGCAGCCTGCTGCTCCGCACGGCCGAGGAGCACCTCGCCGCCCACGGCGCGGTGGACGCGTACGCCTGGGTCCTCGACGGTCCCGCCCACCGGGCCTTCGCCGAACGGCGCGGCTACCGCCCCAGCCGGTCCGCGCACTTCCTGCGCCTGGACCTGGCGGCGGGCACCCTGCCCCCGCTCCCGGAGACCCTCCCGGCGGGGGTCGAGCTGCGCCCCGCCACGGCCTTCGCCGCCGATCCGCGTCCGCTCTTCGAGGCCGACGCGGAGACGACCGCCGACGAACCGGGGGACGTGGCGGCCGAGTTCGACGACTACGAGGAGTGGCTCGCCCACACCTGGAACAGCCCGGACCTCGACAAGGAGCTGACCGCCGTCGTCCTCGTCGACGGCGCGGTCGCGGCCTTCACGGCCGCCCGTACCGACGGCGGCACCCGCTACGCCACGGCGATGACCGGCACCCGCCGGGCCTTCCGCGGCCGCGGCCTGGCCAAGCTCGCCAAGACGGCTTCCCTGCACCGGGCCCGCGCGGCCGGGTACACCGAGGCGTTCACCGGCAACGACGCGGGCAACGCTCCGATGCTCGCCGTCAACGAGTGGTTCGGGTACGAGATCTGCGCGAGCGAGACGCGCTACACGAGGAAACTGGAGACAGCGTGACCGAGCAGCTGACCGTCGTCCTGACCAAGGCCGGCCGGACCAAGATCCGCTATCCGGCGGCGCGGGTCGCCGACGACGGAGACCGCATCTCGGTGCGGGCCCCCTGGGCGGCCGAGGGCGTGCGCGACTTCGGCTTCGTGCGCTTCGAGCCGGGCGACGTGTTCGTCGAGCACTTCTGGCGGACCCGCTGGTACGCGGTCAAGGAGGTGTGGAGCGGCGACGGCGTCCTGAAGGGCTGGTACTGCGACGTCACCCGCCCGGCCCTGGTGCGCAGCGGGGAGATCCTCGTCGAGGACCTGGACCTCGACCTGTGGGTGTCGGCGGACGGGTCCTCCGTACTGCGGCTGGACGAGGACGAGTTCGCCGAGAGCGGCCTCACCACGAGCGACCCGGAGGCCGCCGCGCAGGCGATACGCGCCCTCGACGCCCTGGACGACCAGGCCAGGACCCCGGCGGGCCTCCCGGCCCTCCTCTCCTGAGGACCCCTCTCCTGAGGACCCCTCTCCTGAGCACCCCTCTCCTGAGAACTCCGGTCCCGAGGACTCCGGACGGGGGTTTCTGTAGGCCCCGCTTAGCGCTTCCTTAAGCGGATCCTAAGGATCACCTCGTGGGGCCGGATCCGGGCGAAACCCGTGGTCCGGGGGGCTAGCTTGGCGTGGTCAGGACAGGAAGGGCCCTGTGTGGCGCCGCCGGGGGGCGGCGCCGCAGAGCTCGATTCCGGTTCCGCTGGCGCACCCCTGCCTTGTGCCCGAAGGAGATCCACCATGTCCGCACGCCGCCGTACCGTGACGCTGACCCGTATCGCCTCCGCGGCCCTCGCGCCGCTCGCGGTGGCCGCGTACGCCGCCGCTCCCGCGGCCGCCCACGGCTCGATGACGGACCCGGTCAGCCGGGTGGCGACGTGCTACGCGGAGGGTCCGGAGTCCCCGCGGTCCGCGGCGTGCAAGGCGGCGGTCGCGGCGAGCGGGGCGCAGGCGTTCTACGACTGGAACGCGGTGAACATCGCCAACGCGGCCGGCAACCACCGCGCGCTCATCCCGAACGGCCAGCTCTGCTCGGCCGGCAACGACAAGTACCAGGGCCTGGACCTGGCGCGCGCCGACTGGCCCGCGAGCCCGATGACGGCGGGCGCGCACACCTTCCGGTACAAGGGAACCGCCCCGCACAAGGGTTCCTTCGAGCTGTACGTGACGAAGGACGGCTACGACCCGGCGAAGCCGCTGGCGTGGTCGGACCTGGAGCCCGCCCCGTTCGCGAAGGTCACGGACCCGGGGATGCAGAACGGCGACTACGTGTTCTCCGGGACCGTACCCGGCAAGTCCGGCCGCCACCTGATCTACGGCATCTGGCAGCGCTCGGACAGCCCGGAGGCCTTCTACACCTGCTCGGACGTGGTCTTCGGTAAGGACAGCGGCGGTTCGGCCCCCAAGCCGAGCGGCAAGCCCAGCACCAAGCCGAGTGCCAAGCCCGGCGACGCCAAGCCCTCCGAGGCGCCGTCCGACGCCCCCTCGGCCCCGACGGAGCAGCAGATCTCCGACGGATCCGGCAAGTCCAGCGTGGAGCACAACGGCCACGGCGACAACGACCCGAAGACGAACGGGAACGCGGCCGCGGCCCCGGTGTCCTCGGCCCCGGCCGCGGCCGGGCAGGGCGGCAACCTCGCGGAGACGGGCGGCAGCAGCGCCACCCCCGCGATCGCGATCGGTGGCGCCGGTGTGCTGGCCGTCGGTGCGGCCGTGCTGTTCGGGCTGGCCCGCCGTCGTGCGACGACCGGCCGGCACGGCCGCTAGCTCATCCGGTCCTCATACGGCCCCCCTACGGTCGGAGGAGCGGTCGCGGGCCGCGTGTGCGTCAGTCGAAGACCGATGCGCACGTGGTCCGTTCGGCGTTGGCCGGGTCGAGGGCGTTCAGGGCCTCGTGCCAGGCGATCCGGTCGGTGAGCCCGATGGCGACGTGCTCGGAGAGGTCCAGGACGCACAGGTCCTGCAGGACGACGTTCCTGACGTTCGCCCCGTCCAGGAAGCCGCTCCGGTACGGCGTGACCACCTCGTCGTACTTGGTGGCGATCACCGTGTACTTCACCCCGGGCACGGTGTCCCCGCCCGCGTTCAGCTTCTGCAGGAAGGCGGATCCGGCGATCTGGTCGGCGAGGCCCGGGGTCGCGGTGCTGATCAGGTCCTCGGCTCCGGGGAAGTACGGGAGGAGCTTGGTGAAGCCGAGCAGGGTGGTGCCGTGGTTGTCGGGGGCGAGCCCGACCAGCGCGTTGACCTTCTGGGCGCCGCCGAGGAACTTCAGGTAGTAGCGCGGCATCATGCCGCCCTGCGAGTGCCCGATGATGTCGGTCTTGGCGGAGCCGGTGGCGGCGAGCACCTTGTCGACGAAGACGTCGAGCTGTTCGGCGGACTTGTCGATGGGTCCGAGCCCGTGGAAGAAGGGCACGCCGGGCAGTTGCCCGTAGTCGAGCGAGTAGACGCAGTAGCCGCGGTGCACGAGGTACGGCGCGAGGCCCAGCCAGTTGTCCACGGAGTTGCCGAAGGTTCCGTGGACGAGGACGACGGGGCGCGGATGGGCGGCGGACGGCTTGCAGGACCAGTTGTTCCAGCCGCTGCTGGGGGCGGACGCGGCCTGTGCGGCGCCGGTGGGGGCGACGAGTGCGGCGGCGGTGAGGGCGAGGACGGCCAGCGGACGGAGCAGGCGTCGCCAGGGCAGCATCGTGTGATCTCCTTGCGGTCGACTCAAGGGGATGGAGCGTGGGGATTCGTCCCGTGATCCGGATCACATGGGGGCGCTGCTGCCGCTAAATTACGGGTGAGTAGCAAGACAGGGAAGTTACGCGTCGGTAAAAACTCGCGTGTCTTGCGATGTTCGACCCGCGCTCAGGCGGCGAGCGTGCCCCGGGCGATGGCCTGCGGCCCGAACCGGGCGCGGACGCGGTCCGTGACGGCCTCCAGGCGGCGGGCCTTCTCGTCCTCGGGGTCCAGGCTGAGCTGCCGCGCGGCGCGTGCGGCCGGGGTCAGTCCCTCGGCGCGCAGGGACAGCGCGCGGACGCGGGCCCGTTGCAGGCCGAGGCCCTCGTAGAGGGCGTAGGCCGTGGCGGTCAGGGTGGCGCAGTGCGCGGTGGGTTCGGGCAGGGTGCGGGTCCGGGTGAGCGTCGTGCGGTCGGCGCAGCGGACGGTGAGCGAGAGGGTGCGGCAGACCCGGCCCCGGCCCTCCTCCTCTTGTGTACGAACCGTACGGAGCTTCGTGCCGAGTTCGTCGGCCAGCGAGAGCAGCGCCCGCCGGTGCCGTACGGGATCCAGCTCGTCCCGGTCGAAGGCCCGCTCGGCGGCGATGGCGTGGGCGGCCGCGCCGGGCCGGACGGGGGTCCGGTCGATGCCGAGGGCGCGCTCGCGCACCTCGCGGCCGAGCCGGGCGCCGAGGATGCGCCGCAGGGCGGCGGGCGGGGCGGCGGCAACCCGGCCGACGGAGTCGAGGCCGTAGGAGCACAGGGTGCGGGCGGCCTTGGGGCCGACCCCGTCCAGGGCGGTGACGGGTTTGCCGGCCAGGAACGCACGGACGGCGGCGGGATCGCCGGGGATCACCAGGGTCCCCCCGGGCCGGGCCTCGCGGGCCGCGGCCCGGGCCAGCATGGGGTTGCCGGCCACGCCGGCGGTGCAGTCCACGCCGTACAGGGCGAGGGCCCGCACCCGGATCACGGCGGCCAGCCGGCCGGCGTCGCAGCCGAAGTAGCGCAGCGCGGCACCGACATCGGCGAGGGCCCCGTCGGGCGGCAGGGCCTGCACGGCCGGTGTGATGCCGCCGAGCAGTGCCAGCACCCCGGCGTACTCCGCACCCCCGAGCGGCCCGCCGTCGGCGGAACCCATCCGCAGACACACCACGACCGCACCGGAGTCCGAGCCCGCACCCGTACCCGTACCCGCCCCCGTACCCGCGCTCATCCCGCGCTCCCCGGGCTGGAGTGCCACAGCTTGCGTCCGGTGGCGGGGCCGGCGCCCGGGGGCTGGAGGTCGGCCCACGGGTTCATCTCGTACCCCGTGGACATGCGGATCGTGCGCCCGGGCCCCTTCGCGGCCGGCTCCCCGCCGGACGCGTCGCCGGAGGCCAGCCGGGTCGCGACCGCCTCCAGGCCGCCCGTCGCCCGCAGTTCCACCAGTTCCGCCAGGTTCCACGCCGCCGCCCCGACCACGCTCAGGCTCTGCGGGCCCCGCCGCTGCACGACGCCGCGCACCAGCAGCAGGAAGGAGTGGAAGACGGTGTGCGCGCACCGCTCGTGGCTGTCGTCGAAGAAGGCCAGGTCGACCAGGCCCGTCCCGTCGTCCAGCGTCGTGAAGATGACCCGCTTCCCGGACCGGATCGGCGGGGTCTGGGTGGCCGCCTTGGCTCCCGCGACGAGCACGGTCTGCCCGTGCTCGGTGCCGCGCAGCCGGCTCGCCGGGATCACTCCCAGTTCGGCCAGGAAGGCGTGGTGGTCGCCCATCAGGTGCCGCGAGGCGTCCATGCCGAGGACGCCCAGCTCGGCGCTGAGCCGTTCCGCGTCGGTCAGGTCGGGCAGCCCGACGGACGCCGTGGACCGGCCGCCCTCCAGGGGGAGTTGGGGGCCGCGTGCGCCCGCCGCCCGCTGCGCGCCGTGCAGCTCCGTCAAGTGCAGCAGCAGGTCGCGCCGGTTGGCGCCGAAGGCGTCCAACGCGCCTACCTGGGCGAGCCGTTCGGCGACCGGGCGGCCCGGATGCGCCCGGTCCCAGAAGTCGCGCAGGGAGGCGTACGGCTGCCCGGTCTCGATGCGGCCCGCCTCGGCCTCGCTGATGCCGTGGACGTCGGACAGCCCGAGCCGCAGTCCCCACACATCACCCACTTCGGACACCAGTTCGATCCGATGGGCGGCCGCCGACCGGTTCACGTCCAGCGGCAGCACCGCCACGCCCCGCCTGCGCGCGTCCGCCAGCAGCAGCCGCTTCGGGTACATCCCCGGATCGTGGGTCAGCAGCCCCGCGTAGAAGGCCGCCGGATGGTGCGCCTTCAGCCACGCCGACTGGTACGTGGGCACCGCGAAGGCCACGGCGTGCGCCTTGCAGAAGCCGTACGAGCCGAAGGCCTCCACGATCTCCCAGGTACGGGCGATCACCTCCGCCGGGTAGCCGCGCTCGCCCGCCTTCACCGCGAACCAGACCTTGATCCGCCCCTGCGACTCCGGATCGGACAGCCCGCGCCGCACCCGGTCCGCCTCGTCCCGCCCGCAGCCCGTCATGACGTGCACGATCTCGATGATCTGCTCGTGGAAGACCACCACCCCGTACGTGTCGCGCAGCGCGTCCGCCAGGTCGGGGTGCGGGAAGCGCACCGGCGTCCGCCCGTGCCGGGCCTCGATGAACGGCCGCACCATGTCCGCGGCCACCGGCCCCGGCCGGAACAGCGAGATGTCGACCACCAGGTCATGGAAGGTCGACGGCTGGAGCCGCCCCACCAGGTCGCGCTGGCCCGGGGATTCGATCTGGAAGCAGCCGAGCGTCTCGGCCGAGCGGATCAGCTCGTAGGTGGCCCGGTCCCCCGGCGGCACCTGCGCCGGGTCGTCCAGGTCGAGCTCGCGCCCCGTGCCGCGCCGGATCTCGGCGACCGCGTGCGCCATCGCGGACTGCATCCGCACGCCGAGCACGTCGAGCTTGAGCAGCCCGAGCTCCTCCACGTCGTCCTTGTCGAACTGGGACATCGGGAACCCCTCGCCACTGGTGGGCACCACCGGCGTACGGGCGAGCAGGGAGGCGTCGGAGAGCAGCACCCCGCACGGGTGCATGGCGGTCCCGCGCGGCAGCGCGTCGAGCGATTCGACGAGCTCCCACAGCCGCCCGTACGACTCCCCGCGTACGTCGCGCAGCTCCGGCAGCTCCCGCAGCGCGGCCCGGGCGTCGCGGGCCCGGATGTGCGGAAAGGCCTTGGCGAGCCGGTCGGTGACGGCCGGGTCCATGGACAGGGCGGCGCCGACATCGCGGATGGCGTACCGGACCCGGTAGGTCTCGGGCATGGAGACGGTGGCGACGCGCTCGGTGCCGAACCGGCCGATGATCCGCCGGTAGACCTCCAGCCGGCGGGCGGACTCCACGTCGATGTCGATGTCGGGCAGGACGCGCCGGCGCTTGGACAGGAAGCGCTCCATCAGCAGGCCCTGCGCGACGGGGTCGGCGTGCGCGATGCCGAGCAGGTGGTTGACGAGGGAGCCGGCACCGGATCCGCGGGCGGCCACCCGGATGCCCATCTCCCGTACGTCGTCGACCACTCGGGCGACCGTCAGGAAGTACGAGGCGTAGCCGTGGTAGGCGATGACGTCGAGCTCTTGGTGCATCCGCCGCCAGTACGCGGGGTCGTCCGCGTAGCCGCGCAGCACCATGCCCGCCGAGGCGCGCGAGGCGAGGACCCGCTGGGCGCTGCGGTGGGCGGCGCCGACGAGGCGTGCCTCGGGGAAGTGCACGGATCCCATGCCGAGGTCGTCCTCGGGGTCCACCGCGCAGGCCTCGGCGGTGTGCCGGGTCTCGGCGAGGAGGCGCCGGGCGTCGGCGGGGCGCAGGCCGGCGGCCTGGGCGATCCGGTCGGCGGCCTCGGCCATGGCGGCCGGGTCCTTGAGCCAGCGTTCGCCGCTGTCGAGGGGGCCGCGGGGGTCGATGGGGACCAGGCGGCGGGCCGCGTCGAGGATGTCGGCGACCGGGCCCTGGCCGGGGTCGGCGTAGCGGACGGCATTGGTCAGCACCGCCGGGACGCCCTGCTCGGCGGCGAAGCCGACGGTGCGGGCGGCCAGCCGGAGCGAACCGGGGCCAGTGCCGGTCCGGCCGTGATGGACGGCCTCCAGGCGCAGGGAGCCGCCGAAGACCTCCCGCCAGGGCGCGAGCAGCCGGGCGGCCCGGTCGGGGCGGCCCGCGGCGAGCGCCCGGCCCACCTCGGAGCCGGGCCCGAGCAGGACGAGGACGCCCTCTCCGCGCAGGGCGTCCCAGGGCAGCAGCGGCTGCCGCCCGGCGGTGTCGCCCGCGTGCGCGGCGGTGGTCATCCGGCACAGCTCGGCCCATCCGGCGGCCCCGTCGCGGGCCAGGAAGACGGCCCGCGCGGCGGACTCGTCGACGAAGGCGCCGCCCTTGACGGGGTTGCGCCGCCGGTACGAGACCTCGCCGGAGCCGGCCGGTCCCCCCGGCCCGGCCGGCCCCGGCGGCGGAGACACGGCGAGGTCCACCCCGAACAGGGGCCGGATCCCGGCCTTCGCGGAGGCCTTCGCGAACCGCACCGCGCCCGCCAGGGTGTCGCGGTCGGTCAGGGCGAGGGCGTCCATGCCCCGGTCGGCGGCACGTTCCGCCAGCCGTTCCGGGTGGGAGCCTCCGTAGCGCATGGAGAACCCCGACACGGTGTGCAGATGCGTAAAACCTGGCACCCGCGGCCTCCTGCTTCGCTCGTTGCCCCCGTTCCTTCTGTCTCCCCCTCTCCACTCTAGAGCAATTCGAATGCCCGTGCGAAACACTTGTTCGATCACCCATTGGGCCCACCCCTGCTGCGCCCCGTCCCCCGTGCGCCGAGCGTGGGGGGCATGACCCAGCCCACCGAGAGCACCGACGCAGGTCCGTCCGGCGGCTTCCTCGCCGAGATCAAGGACGCCGTGACCACCCGGGCAGCGCTGCTGGTCCTGGGGGTGCTGGCCCTCCAGCTCGCTTTCATCACCTCGTACATCGGTGCCTTCCACCACCCGAAGCCCAGCGAGATCCCGATCGCCGTGGCCGCCCCGGCCGCACCGGTCGCCGAGCAGTCCGTACAGCGGCTCGCGGCCCTGCCCGGCAAGCCGCTCGACCCCCGTACGGCCGAGGACGAGGCCGCCGCGATCCGCCTGATCGAGAACCGGGACGTGGACGGCGCACTGATCGTCGACCCGGCCGGGCGGACCGACAGGCTGCTGGTCGCCTCCGGCGCCGGGGCCTCCCTCTCGCAGGCCCTCGAGGAGATCGTCGGCGCGGTGGAGCGGTCCCAGGGCCGGACCGTCCAGGTCACCGACGTGGCTCCGGCCTACCGGGGCGACAGCCGCGGCCTGAGCTCCTTCTACCTGGTCATCGGCTGGTGCGTGGGCGGCTACCTGTGCGCCGCGATCCTCGCCATCAGCGCCGGCGCCCGGCCCGCGAACTCCGCCCGCGCCGTCATCCGGCTCGGTGCGCTGCTCGCGTACGCGATCGCCGCCGGACTGCTCGGCGCGGTCATCGCCGGCCCGGTCCTGGACGCGCTGCCCGGTTCGCTCATGGGCCTGTGGGGGCTGGGCACCCTGGTCGTCTTCGCGGTGGGCGCGATCACCCTCGCCTTCCAGGGTCTGGCGGGGGTGGTCGGCATCGGTCTCGCGATCCTGCTGGTCGTGGTGTTCGGCAACCCGAGTGCGGGCGGCGCCTATCCGTACCCGCTGCTGCCGCCGTTCTGGAAGGCGATCGGCCCGGCCCTGCCGCCGGGCGCCGGTACGTACGCCGCGCGCTCCATCGCGTACTTCAAGGGCAACGGCGCGACCGGGCCGATGCTGGTGCTGGCCGCCTGGGCGGTGGCCGGCTCGGCGATCACGATCGCCTGCGCGCTCTTCCGCGGGGGCCGGCCGGGAGCCGCCGTGGGCAGCGGCCTCCCCGACGACTCGCCGTCGGTGCCCCGGTTCGCGGGCGAGGGAACCGAGGCCCGGTGAACACCCCGGGCCTTCCCGGCTTCCGCAACCGGCAGGGGCCGGCCGAACAGGCCGTCTCCGTCAAGCGGATGGAGCCCAGCGCGCAGGCCCAGCTGGGCGCGCTGGGCCTCACCGGCTTCATCGTGGTCACCGTCATCGCCACCGGCATCGACGCGGGCATCTTCCCCGAGAAACTCGGCCACTCGGTGCTGCCGGTGGTCGGCTTCTTCATCGGCGGGCTGGCCCAGCTGCTCGCCGGGCTCTTCCAGGCCCAGCGCGGCGACACCTGGCACGCCACCGTCTTCGGCGGCTTCGGCCTCTTCTGGATGGCCAAGGCCTGCCTGCTCCAGTGGGTGCTGCCGGCCACCGATCCAGCGCTGCGCGGGGACGTCAGCGGGCTGTTCACGCTCCCCTGGGTGTTCGTGGTGTTCGTCCTGTGGATCGGCAGCTTCCGGATCCATCTGGTGCTGCTGTCCACCTTCACCTGCGTCCTCGTCGTCTTCGTGGCGATGACCATCAGCGGGTTCACCGGATCGGTGGTCTGGAACCGGATCACCGGCTGGAGCGGGCTGCTGGCCGCGCTCGGCGCGACGTACCTCCTCGCCGGCCAGATCATGGCCAGCACCTGGGGCCGCCAGGTCCTCCCGATGGGCCGGTTCCTGGCCCCCGAGGACCACCCGGAGACGTGAACGGCGGCATCATCGAGGGATGATCACCACTCTGGCGGTGGAGAACTACCGCTCCCTGCGCAAGCTGATCGTCCCGCTGGGCCGGCTCACCGTCGTCACCGGCGCGAACGGCACGGGCAAGTCCAGCCTCTACCGCTCCCTGCGCCTGCTCGCCGACTCCGCGCGGGGCGGCGCGATCGCGGCGCTGGCCCGGGAGGGCGGGCTGCCGTCGACGCTGTGGGCGGGGCCGGAGAAGCTCGGGCGGGCGGTGCGCGAGGGGCACCATCCGCTCCAGGGCACGGTCCGTACCGAACCGGTCAGCCTCCGGCTGGGCTTCGCCGGGGACGAGTTCGGCTACGCGGTGGACTTCGGCCATCCGGCGCCGGTCCCGGACTCCCTCTTCGCCCTGGACCCGGAGATCAAGCGCGAGTGCACCTGGGCCGGCCCGGTGCTGCGCCCGGCGGCGCTGCTGTCCGACCGTGCGGGGCCCGCCGTACGGACGCGGACCGCGGACGGCGGCTGGCACCGCACGCAGAACGCCCTGCGCCCGTACGACTCGATGCTCAGCGAGCTCGCGGACCCCCAGCTGGCCCCCGACCTGCTGGCCCTGCGGGAGCGGATGCGGTCCTGGCGGTTCTACGACCACGTCCGCACCGACGCCGGCGCCCCCGCCCGGATCCCGCGGATAGGCACCCGCACGCCGGTGCTCGGCGCCGACGGCTCCGACCTGCCGGCCGCGCTCCAGACGATCCGGGAGATCGGCGACCACGCCGCGCTGGACGCCGCCGTCGACGCGGCCTTCCCCGGGACCCGGGTCTCGGTCACCGACCGGGACGGCCGGTTCGAGCTGGAACTCCACCAGCAGGGCCTGCTGCGGCCGCTGGGCGCGGCCGAGCTCTCCGACGGGACGCTGCGCTACCTGCTGTGGACGGCGGCCCTGCTGACGCCCCGCCCGCCGGCGCTGATGGTGCTCAACGAGCCGGAGACCAGCCTCCACCCGGACCTCCTGGCCCCGCTGGCGGACCTGATCCTCACTGTGAGCCGCGACACCCAGACGGTGGTGGTCACCCACGCGGCCCCCCTGACGGACGCCCTGGAGGCGGGCACCCGCCACCACCGGGTGGACCTGCGCACGATCACCCTGCTCAAGGAGTTCGGCCGCACGGAGGTGGCGGGCCGCGAGGGCCCCCTGGACGAACCCCTGTGGCACTGGCCCCAGCGCTGAGCCCGCCGCCCCCTCCGCCCCGGCCCGCGCGTCAGCGCGCCCGGTGGACCGTTTCGCCCGCCACCACCACCGCTTCGGCGATCGTGCCCGGGATGGACTCGGCCGGGATCTCGAAGATGTTCCGGGACAGGATCACGAAGTCCGCCGCCTTGCCCACCGTCAGGGAGCCCCGCTCGTCCTCCAGGAAGTTGGCGTACGCCGAGCCCATCGTGTAGCCGTGCACCGCCGTCGCCACGTCCACCGTCTCGCCCGGCTGCCACGGCTCGCCGCCGCCCAGCGGGCGACGCGTCACCGCCGTGTAGATGCCGACCATCGGGTCCATCTCCGCCACGTTCCAGTCGCTGGAGAACGCCAGGACCGCCCCCGCCTCGTGCAGGCTCCGCATCGGCCAGGCCTTGTGCCAGCGGTCCGGGCCCACGTTCTCGGCCCAGTCCTGCCCGGGGCCCGCGATCTCCGGCGCGCAGTGCCTCGGCTGCATGCAGGCGACCACGCCCAGCTCCGCGAAGCGCGCCACGTCCGCCGGGTCCAGGCACTCCACGTGCACCACCTGGTGGCGTGCGTCGCGCGGGCCGTTCACCGAGCGCGCGTGCTCCACCGCGTCCAGGACGGTCCGGATGCCCCGGTCACCGGTGGCGTGCACGAAGCACTGGAAGCCCCGCGCGTCCAGCCCGGCCAGGAGCTCCGCGAACTCCTCCGCCGGGTAGAAGGTCTCGCCCCGGTGGTGCCCGCAGCCCGCGTACGGCTCCAGCAGCGCGGCCGTACGAGGCTCCACCACGTCGTCGATGTACAGCTTGAGCGGGCCCACCCGCAGCCGGTCCCCGGCGAACCGGCGGGCCGCCTCCTCGAACGAGGCCAGGTCGGCCTCACCCGTCCCGCGCGGGTGGAACAGCGCCGCGACGATCCGCGAGCGGAGCCGGCCCTCGGCCCGGGCGCGCTCGTAGAGCTCCAGGTCGTCGAGCGAGTTCTGCGGCTCGACCACCGTGGTGATGCCGAAGCCGATCGCGTCGTCGAGGCTCTTCGCGAGCCGCCCGTACTGCCGGTCCGGCGAGGCCCACGGCACACCCAGGTCGCGCAGCGCCCGGTGGCCGTCCCGGGAGAGCCCCTTGACCGCGAAGTCCTTGACGAAGCCGGTGGGCTCGCCGGTCTCGGGGTCCACCGCCGCCGTCCCGAAGGGCAGGTCCGTACGGTCCCGGGTGACGCCGAGCCGCCGCATGGCCGCCGTGTTCAGCCAGGCCGTGTGCACGTCGTACGAGAGCACCAGCGCCGGGATGTCCCCGGTGACCGGGTCGAGGTCGGCCGCGTCCGGCATCCGGCCGCCCGGGACGGCCGAGTAGTCGAAGGCCTCCGCCTCGATCCACTCGGCGTCCGGGTTGGCCTGCCGCCAGGCCAGGATCCGCTCGTGGATGCCCTCCAGCGTCCGCACCCCGGCGAGCTGCACACAGGCGTCGTCGGAGCCGAGCCGGACGTGGTTGTGCGCGTCGATGAAGCCGGGCAGGACCAGCTTGCCGCCCGCGTCGATCCGCTCGGTGTCCGGCCCGGCCCAGGCGGCGGCCTCGGCGTCCGGGCCGAGCCAGACGATGCGGCCGTCGTGCACGGCCAGGGCTTCGGCCTCGGGCAGCGCCGGGTCCACGGTGTGGATGCGGGCTCCGGTGAGCAGCAGGTCGGCGGGGAAGGGTCGGCGTGCCATGTGAAGGTGCTCCATTACGACGCGGGACGGGAGGCCGGGGGGCGGGAGGGCGGGAGGCGAGGAACGGAGAACCGGTCAGGCCACCGGGGCGGCCGTGGCGGCGGCCGGGACGGGCGTCGGCGCCCGCCGGGCCAGTGCCCAGTAGGTGAGCCCGGAGACGACCGAGCCGAGGAGGGTGAGGTCGGCGCCGCCGAGCGGGGCCACCAGCGGCCCGGTCCACAGCTCGGAGTCGCAGGTCAGGGTGGCGAAGGCCATGCCGGCGAGCAGGGCGGCCATCCCGGCGGGGTGGTAGCCGGCGCGGTACCAGTAGGAGCCCGCGCTCCCGGCGTGCAGCGCGTCGGAGTCGTAGCGGCAGCTGCGCAGCAGCATGTCGGCGAGGAAGACCCCGCCCCAGGGCGCGAACACGATGATCAGGAGGGACAGGAAGGAGAGCAGCGAGGTGGTGAAGTCGGTGAGGAAGAGCGCGGCGAGCGAGCCGAGCGCGGTGACGGCGGCGCTGATCACGATGGCCCGGGCGCGGCTCCACGGGATGCCGAGGACCTGCAGGTTCAGGCTCGAGGAGTAGAGCGTGATGATCGAGTTGGTGACCGAGCCGCCGAGTACGAGGGCCAGGAACAGCGGCTGGAACCAGCCGGGCAGCAGGCCCTCGGCCCCCGCGACCGCGTCGGTCATGTCGGTCTGGGTGGCGGCGGCGACGCCCGCGACGCCGAGGGCCACTGAGGAGGCGAAGCCGCCGAGGGCGCCCATCCACGTGATCGACTTCAGGGAGGTGGTGCGGGGCAGGTAGCGGGTGTAGTCGGCGGGCATCGGCAGGTAGGAGAAGGGTCCGGCGAGCATGACCACGAAGGCCAGGCTCCAGCCGGACAGCCCGGGGGCGTCGGCGGGGGCGGAGGTGTCGGCTCCGGGCAGGACGAAGACGAGCAGCACGCCGAAGCCGGCGGCGAGTACGTAGGCCATCCAGCGCTCGGCGAACTGCACGGTGGCGTGTCCCCACATGGCGACGGCGAAGGTGAGCGCGAGGGTGATGCCGAGCGCGAGGCCCCGCACCAGGTGCCCGGCGCCCAGGCCTACCTCGGCGAAGAAGACCTCCAGCGCGAGCGTCCCGACCACGGTGTTGACGATGGTGTAGCCGATGCTCACCACCCAGTTGAGGACCCCGGCCGGGAAGTTGCCGCGGACCCCGAAGGCGGCGCGGGAGATGACCAGGGTGGCGGTGCCGGTGCGGATGCCGCCGAGTCCGGCGGCGCTGATGGCGAAGAACGACAGTCCGCTGATCACGACCACGGCGGTGGCCTGCCAGAAGGAGAGGCCGAAGGCCACGGCCAGGGCGCCGTTGATCACGTAGGTGAAGGTGAGGTTGGAGCCGAACCAGAGCCAGAAGAGGTCCTTGGCGCTGCCGTGGCGTTCCGCGTCGGGGATGGGGTCGATGCCGTGGGTCTCTACCCGGAACACCTCGTCGACGTCGGCCGTCGTCTCCTGCTGTGCCATGCGCCGTACCCCTGATCCTCGACCGGTGAAGCGTGAATGAATCTTGAATGCCGTTCTAAGTTCTTGAATGGCATTCAAGATGCGCGCTGGACCGGGACGGCGTCAAGACCCTGTCCGGGATAAGGTCGGGCCACGAAGATCAGGAGGGCGGACCGGTGGCGGGAGCGGCGCGGCGGCGCGACGGGCAGGTCGCCCAGGAGCGGATGCTGGAAGAGGCCATGGCGGCGATCGCCGAGGACGGGCTGGCGGCGCTCACGATGTCCGCGCTCGCCGAGCGGCTCGGCACCAGCGGCGGCCACATCCTGTACTACTTCGGCAGCAAGGACCGGCTCCTGCTGGAGGCGCTGCGCTGGAGCGAGGCGCAACTGACCGTGGAACGGTCCGAGTTGATGAGCCGCCGGGTCACCGCCGGGCGCAAGCTGGCGCTCTTCGTCGAGCTGTACCTGCCGCGCGGCCCGCGCGACCCGCGCTGGACCCTGTGGATCGAACTGTGGGCCCGTACGGCGTCCAACGAACCGTTGCGCGCCGCCCAGCAGGAGATCGACGACGGCTGGCAGCGCGATCTGGAGAGCCTGCTGGCCAAGGGCGTCGCCCAGGGCCGCTTCGCCGCCGGTCTGGACGTCCCCGGCCGGGCCTCGGAGCTGCTGGCCCTGCTGGACGGACTGAGCACCCGCGTGGTGCTGGGCCAACCGGGCTCGGACCGCCCGCTGGCCCTGGAACGGGCCCGCTCGGCGGCCGCGGCCCTGGTCCCGCCCGCGTAACGCGGAACGGCCCGCCCGGGTCCCGTGGCCCGGGCGGGCCGTGCGCGCGTCCCCCCTCGGGGACGGTCGCGGGTGTCAGTTCCCGCCGGCCGGAGCCCCTTCCGCGTTGCCGTAGTACGCCTGCCGCATGAGCTGCTGCATGTCGTCGATCATCGGCATCCGCGGGTTGGCGGGGGCGCACTGGTCGGCGTAAGCGTTCATGGCCTGGACCGGGAGGGCCTCGACGAAGGCCGCCTCGTCCACCCCCTCCTCGGCGAACGAGGCCGGGATGCCGCACTTGGTGCGCAGTTCCTCGACGGCCGCCGCGTAGGACTCGACGCCCTCGGCCGGGGTGGCGGCCGGCAGGCCCAGCATCTTGGCGATCTCCTGGAAGCGCTCCGGGGCCCGGTAGACCTCGGCCTTCGGCCACGGCGTGGCCTTGTGCGAGACCGTGCCGTTGTGCCGGATCACGTGCGGCAGCAGGATCGCGTTGGTGCGGCCGTGGGCCACCTTGAAGGTGTTGCCCAGGGTGTGCGCCATCGCGTGCACCAGGCCGAGGAAGGCGTTCGCGAACGCCATGCCCGCCACCGTGGAGGCGTTGTGCATCTTCTCGCGGGCCTCGGGGTCGTTCGGCCCGTCGACGACACAGCGCTGGAGGTTCTCGAAGATCAGCTTGATCGCCTGGAGGCAGAGGCCGTCGGTGTAGTCGTTCGCGTACGCGGAGACGTAGGCCTCGGTGGCGTGCGTCAGGGCGTCGAAGCCGGAGTCCGCGGTCACCGTGGCCGGCAGCCCCATCGGCAGGACCGGGTCGACGATGGCCACGTTCGGGGTCAGCGCGTAGTCGGCGAGCGGGTACTTCTGGGCCGCGGCCGGGTCGGAGATGACGGCGAACGGGGTGACCTCGGAGCCGGTGCCGGACGTGGTCGGGATGGCCACCATCTTCGCCTTCTCGCCGAGCGAGGGGAACGTGTAGGCGCGCTTGCGGACGTCGAAGAACTTCTCCTTCGTGTCCCCGAACTCCACCTCCGGGCGCTCGTACATCAGCCACATGATCTTCGCGGCGTCCATCGGCGAGCCGCCGCCGAGGCCGATGATCGTGTCGGGCTCGAACTCGCGCATCATCGCGGCTCCGGCCTGCACGGTCGACAGCTCCGGGTTGGGCTCGACGTTGTCGATGACCTGGACGGCCACCGAGCCCTCGCGGGCCTGGAGGATGTCGGTGACCTTCTGGACGAAGCCGAGGGCGACCATCGTCTTGTCGGTGACGATCGAGACGCGGCTGATGCCCTCCATCTCACCGAGGTACCGGATGGAGTTGCGCTCGAAGTAGATCTTCGGCGGGACCTTGAACCACTGCATGTTGTTGTTGCGCCGTCCGATCCGCTTGACGTTGATCAGGTTGACCGCGGTGACGTTGTTCGACACCGAGTTGTGGCCGTACGAGCCGCAGCCGAGGGTGAGTGAGGGGAGGAACGCGTTGTAGACGTCGCCGATGCCGCCGAAGGTGGAGGGCGAGTTGGCGATGACCCGGACCGCCTTGACCTTCCTGCCGAACTCCTCGACGAGGGCCTCGTCCTCGGCGTGGATGGCGGCGCTGTGCCCCAGTCCGTGGAACTCGACCATCGCGGCGGCCAGTTCGAGGCCGTGCTCGGTGTCGGAGGCCTTCAGGGCGGCCAGCACCGGGGAGAGCTTCTCGCGGGTCAGCGGCTCGCCGTCGCCGACCTCGTCGCATTCGGCGAGGAGGATGGAGGTGCCCTCGGGGACGGTGAAGCCGGCCTGTTCGGCGATCCACTGCGGGGACTTGCCGACGACCGCCGGGTTCAGCTTGGCTCCCGAGCAGTCGGCCGCGTAAGCCGTCGTACCGAAGACGAACTGCTCCAGCTTGGTCTTCTCGGCGGCGGTGACCACGTGGGCGCCGAGCCGCCTGAACTCGGCGAGACCCTGCTCGTAGATCTCCTGGTCCAGGATGACGGCCTGCTCGGAGGCGCAGATCATGCCGTTGTCGAAGGCCTTGGAGAGCACGATGTCGTGGATCGCGCGGGCCAGCTTGGCGCTCTTGTGGACGTACGCCGGGACGTTGCCGGCGCCGACGCCCAGGGCCGGCTTCCCACAGGAGTAGGCGGCCTTGACCATGGCGTTTCCGCCGGTGGCCAGGATGGTGGAGACGCCCGGGTGGTTCATGAGCGCGCCGGTGGCCTCCATGGAGGGGACGGTCACCCACTGCACGCAGTCCTCGGGGGCTCCGGCGGCGACGGCGGCGTCGCGGACGATGCGGGCGGCCTCGGCGGAGCAGTTCTGCGCGGAGGGGTGGAAGGCGAAGATGATCGGGTTGCGGGTCTTGAGGGCGATCAGCGCCTTGAAGACCGTGGTCGAGGTCGGGTTGGTGACCGGGGTCATCGCACACACGACGCCGACGGGCTCGGCGATCTCGGTGATGCCGTTCAGCTCGTCGCGGCGGATGACGCCCGCGGTCTTCAGCCCGCGCATCGAGTTGACGACGTGCTCGCAGGCGAACAGGTTCTTGACGGCCTTGTCCTCGAAGAGGCCGCGGCCGGTCTCCTCTACGGCGAGCTTCGCGAGTTCACCGTGCCGGCTCAGGGCCGCCAGCGAGGCCTTCTTGACGATGTGGTCGACCTGCTCCTGGTTGAACGATTCGAACCGGCCGAGCGCCTTGAGCGCCCCCTGGACCAGTCCGTCCACCATCTCGTTGGCCTGCATGGCAGGAACTCCTTCATTTCGACCTGGCGCGAACCTGATGCCTCAATTCGACACCCGGAGGCGGAAGCCGGCGGGCCGATAAAGCCCTCTCCTGGCAGGCCGAAGGACCGTTCACACCCGTTCACTGCTCCGATGAATGCCATCTGACCTGCGAAAACAACGAAGGCCAAAAGACCTATGCGCGCTTGTGAAAACTTTCACAAGAATTTCGCCGCTTACCTTCCCGCATTCCGGATTCCGGATTCCGGCTCCAGGCCGGCCCGATTCACCAACCCGACTCGAACTCCCGGCGCATTCGGGCCACGACCGCCCTCCCGCTCACCGTCAGCTCCGCCGCTCCGGAAACCCGGTCCAGCGCCCGCTCGATCGCCGCGCCGTCGCCCGCGCCGTCGCCACCACCGCCGCCCCGCCCCTCCGACCGCCGGTACCGCTCGGCCGCCACCCGCACGTACACCTCGGCCAGCAGCTCCGACACCGGCACCGGCCGCTCCCGCCACGGGGACGCGTGCAGCCACTCCCCGTCCAGCGCGTACAGGTCCGCCACCTCGGTCAGCTCGCGCAGCTCAGCGCGCCGCCGCCCGGTCAGCAGCGCGAGCGCGGTCCCGCGTACGTCCGCCGCGTACGGCACGCCCAGCACCCCGGGCCCGCACCTCCCCGCACCCGCCGCACCCCCCGCGCCCGCCGCGCCCGCCGCGGCGCCGGCGTCCCCGAGCGGTGTGAGCGTGCCCAGGCCGGCCGCGGTCTCCCGGGCCAGGCCCGGCACCGTGCGGTGGAGCAGTTCCCACGCGGCCCCGACCCTGCGCTGCCAGTGCGCCGCCTCCGCTTCCGTCAGCCTCGGCCGGGGCGGCCGGGAGAAGCAGTCGCGCAACGGGTCGAGGTCCTCGACGGCCATCGGCGGCGCCCCCTGCCCGCCCCCGGGCCACCGCCGTACGGGCTGCCAGCGCGGACCCTCCTCGGACAGCCCGAAGCCCCGCTCGGTGCGGCCTTCCCGTACGCGGAACCCGGTCCCGGTGGCCCTGATCTCGGCCCGGCCCGCGCCGCCCTCCGTATCCGCATCCGCATCCGCATCCGCGTCCCGAAGCCCGTCCGTGCGCAGCAGTCCTAGCGTCGGCAGGTACAGCTCGCCGCCCCGGTGCACCACGGTCGCGACGGCCTCCGGCCTCCCCCCTCCCCGCACCAGGGCCGCCGCCGCCAGCGCCGACAGCCGCCGGGCGGGCGCCGTGCCCGGGGGCCGCCCCCGGCCCAGGGAGTCCAGGTCCGACAGCAGCCAGGTGCGGGTGTACGGATGCGCGAGTACGGCGTCCAGGGCCTCGGGCGCGGCGGCCTCGACGGCGGTGAGCAGCTCCCACGAGCGGTGCCAGTCCTCGCCCGCCGCCCCGGTCAGGCCGAGGTCGGCGTGCAGCCGGGCCAGCAGCACCCGCGTCAGCTCCTGCTGGGAGGCCGCCCGCACGGCGGGGTCGGCGCTCTCGGGCGCGACGGCCGTCCGGGCGGTGCGCGCCTCGACCCCGTCGACCAGTTCCCGCAGGTCGGTGCAGTAGACGGAGGGATTGTCGAAGCCGCTCCCGGCCCGGTAGCGGTGTGCGTAGAGGCCGCCTCCGCAGGAGCGCACCACGGGGCAGCGGCGGCAGGCGGCACTGACGCCCGCGAGGCCCGCCTGGCGGGCCCGGATGCCGGGATGGGCCGCGACCTCGTCGAAGGTGTGGGTGAAGAGGTCGAAGCCGGTGGCGGCCGCGCCTTCGTGAGCGGTCTTCAGCGAGTCGGCCTGTTCCAGGGTGCCGTCGGTCTCGACGACGACCAGGTCCGTGGGCGCCAGGCCGAGCGATTCGGTCAGGCTCGGCCCGCCCCGCAGGGTGCTCAGCAGGGAGTCGAACATCCGGACGGGCACCGGCCTGCCCCGGGCCTCCCACCGGTCGAAGACCCGCAGGAGCCAGCGGGCGTACGCCTCGGGGCGGCCGCCGGGCCTGGCCGGGGGCGTCTCCCAGGTGGCGTGCGGCAGCAGGAAGTCGATGCGCGGCGGTTCGAGCGCGATGAGCGCGTCGAACACCGCGAGGGGGTCGTTCTCCACGTCCACCGTGCAGAGCAGGCCCTGGTAGAGGTGCCGGTAGCGGTCCTGCCCGAGCAGTGCGAGCGCCGCCAGGACCCGCGGGTGGCTGGTCCGGCCGTTCGCGAAGCGGCGGTGCCGGTCGTTGGCCGCGCGGTCCCCGTCGAGGGACACCCCGACCTTGACCCCGTACGCGTCGAACAGGTCGAGGAAGGCGGTGTTCAGCCGCAGCCCGTTGGTGTGGATGCGCAGGTCGAGTGCGCTCACCCCGTCGAGGGCCCGGGTGAGCGCCGCGCACAGCGTCCGCAGCCGCTCGGGTCCGGCCAGCAGCGGCTCGCCGCCGAGCAGGATGACGGTCACCGAGGGCAGGCGGTGGGTGGCCGCGTGCTCGGCCAGCCGCCGCGCGAACCGCTCCGCCACCGCGTCGGAGACGACCGCGGGCCGGCGCCGCCAGCTCTGGTCCGCGTGCTCGTAGATGTAGCAGTGGTCGCATGCGAGATCGCATCTGCTGTGCACCTTGACCACGAACTCGCGGAAGGGGACGAGCGGTACGGCAGCGGCTCCGGCGGCCTCCATCGCGGCGGGCGGGCCCGTGTTCAGAGCGAGGAGTTGAAGGTGACCGTCCGCACGTCGCCGGGAGCGGCCGCGCCGGGCAGCACCCGGGCGATGCGCAGGTCGGCGTCCGTCCCGCGGGCGGTGAGCGAGGACAGGCTGGCACGGCTGCCGTGCTCCGGCCGCGCCGGTGCGGCGGCGGGCTGCTGCTTCTGGGTGGTCGTCACGGTTCCCCCCTCAGGGTCGTGGCTGTGTTTCCATCAGGTGAGCTGTCGTCATGAGACTAGAGATATCTGTAGGCAGCCGAAAGACCGCGGAGGCGCCGTGCGGGTCGAGGTGAAGGCGGGAGACGGCCGCTTGCTCGTGGCCGAGGTCTGGGGAGCGCCGCACGGGCTTCCGGTGCTGCTGCACCACGGGACCCCGGGGAGCAGGCTGGGGACCGCGCTGCGCGACATCACGGAGCACTACCCGGACATCCGCTTCTTCGCGTACGACCGGCCCGGCTACGGGGACTCCGAGCGGTGTCCGGGGCGTACGGTGGCCGACGCCGCCCACGACTCCGCGGCCGTCGCGGACGCCCTGGGCGTGGACACCTTCGCCGTCGTCGGCCGCTCCGGCGGCGGTCCGCACGCCCTGGCCTGCGCGGCGCTGCTCCCGGAGCGGGTGACGGGGACGGCCGCCCTGGTCAGCCTGGCGCCGTGGGACGGAGCCGGGCTCGACTGGTTCGCCGGTATGACCCCCCACAACGCGGAGCACTACGCGCTGGCGGTCCGCGATCCCGCGGCGCTGGAGCGGCGGCTCACGCCCCGCGCGGAGGCGATCTGCCGCGATCCGGGCCGGCTGCTCGAGGAGCTGCGGGCGGACCTCGACGAAGCCGACCTGCCGGTCCTCTCGGACCGTCAGGTGCACCAGGTGATACTGGACAACTACCGCGAGGCGCTGCGCACTTCCGTGTACGGCTGGCTGGACGACAGCCTGGCGTTCTGCCGGCCCTGGGGCTTCGACCCGGGCTCGATCCCCGGCCGGGTCCTGCTGTGGCGCGGTTCGGAGGACGCCTTCTCACCGCTGGGCCACTTCCGGTGGCTGGCCGGGCACATCGAGCACAGCACCGCGGTGATCAAGCCCGGTGCGGGTCACTTCGCGGCTCAGTACGCGCAGCCGGAGGCCCTGGACTGGCTGTTGTGACCGGCGGCTGCTCCTCGACGGGGGCGCCCACCGCCTGCCGGGCGCCCGCGAGGCACTCGATGATCCGCTCGTGCGTGTCCCCGACGCTGTCCACCACGCGTATGCGCATGTAGAAGGCCTGTACCTCGTCGATGAACCGCTTCGAGAACACGCCGACCCCGACTGTCTCGTAGGTACCGGTCGCCACCAGCGGGTACCCGGCGCCGAAGGAGGAGATCCGGAAGTCGACGGCGGCCCGCAGGCCCTCCCCGGCCAGCCGCTCGCCGACGTCCGCGAGGCCGGTCCACCGCACGTCGCCGCCACCGCCGTCGCCGCCCTCCCCGTCACCGTCGCCGGACTCCGGCTCCTGCTCCGCGTCCCGGGCCATCACCAGGTGGTAGTCGACGTGCTCCAGCACCACGTTGTGCTGGCCGCCGTTGAGTATGCCCACGTTCCAGGACTTCGCGGTGCCGGGCAGCAGGCCGGGCACGAACTCGGACCGCCATCCCAGCGCGGGCCGGACCGTACGGGCGTACTGGGCCCTCGCCAGGACCGCTCCCGCCGCGACGGCCAGCAGGCTCGCCAGGGGCTCGGCGCTGATCAGCTGGAGCCGCCACGGCCAGTCGGTGCGCCCCGTCTCGGACACGTTGCCGCGCACGACCTCCCAGACGAGGACGGCGGCCAGTACGCACAGCAGCACCAGGGGTGCCGTGAACAGCCAGCGGTTGCGCCGGATGCGCCGCTGGGTGTCGGGGAAGGTCCGTCCCCGCTCTGAAGGTGCACTGCTCATGCCCGTCTCTCCCCCCGAAGACGAACCCCCGCCCGGCGGTCCGGGCGGGGGTTCACGCTGTGCCGTTGGCCGGGCGGGTCTCCTACCCGCCGGCAAGGTCAGTACACGCTGACCCCGTAGGCGTTGAGGGCCTCGACCACGGGCTGGAAGAAGGTGGTTCCGCCGGACGAGCAGTTGCCGCTGCCTCCGGAGGTGAGACCGACCGCGCGGGTGCCCGAGTAGAGCGGGCCGCCGCTGTCGCCGGGCTCGGCGCAGACGTTGGTGCGGATCATGCCGTAGACGACGTCGCCGCCGCCGTAGTTGACGGTGGCGTTGAGGCCGGTCACCCGGCCGCTGTGGGTGCCGGTGGTGGAACCGCGCCGGGTCACGGGCATGTTCACCGTGGCGTTGACCGCGCTGGTGATGTCCTGGCCGCCGACGGTGCCCGGGGGCACCGGCGAGTTGCTGGCGTACTTGATCAGGCCGTAGTCATTGTTCGGGAAGCTGGATCCGGTGGTGGAGCCGAGCACGGTGGTGCGGGCGGAGTTGGTCCACCAGGTGCCGGCACCGTCGGTGCAGTGCCCGGCGGTCAGCGCGTAGTAGTTGCTGCCGCTGCGCACGTTGAAGCCCAGGGAACAGCGCCAGCTCGACGCGTAGATCGCGTCGCCGCCGGAGGCCAGCTTGGTCAGCTTGCCGGGGGTGCGCTCGATGCGCAGGGCCCCGGCGTCGGATCCGGCCTCGCGCTTGATTCTGGCGAGGTCCGCGGCGGAGACGGTGGAGTCCGCGGTGACCACGAGGGTCCCGGTGGCGGGGTCGGTGTGCCAGGCGGTGCCCGCGACGTCGGCGCGCAGGACGGATGCGCCGGCCGAGGCCAGCTGCGCGGAGCTGAATCCGCCGTCCTGCGGTTCCGCGTTGGCCACGGTGGGGGCGGCGAACGCTGCGACGGCGGCCAGGCCGGTGGCCGCCGCGAGCAGCCTGGTACGGGTGATGCTCTTGATCCTCACTTCTCGTCCTCCGAGAGGGTCGGGGGCCCGGCGGTCGTGGGGGTGCCGGAGCCCGTGAGGCGCAGTCAGGTCACGGTAAGCGCGTGCTTTGTGCCGTGCCCCTGACAAGCACTGTCGGGAGTGTGGTGGCGTCGGTTACCGGTCGGCAAGGGCGCCTTTCAGCCGCCGCTCCCCTGCCGCCACTTCGAAGGGCAGCGTGTTGCCGGGCGGCGGGAAGGGGCAGATGAAGTGGTCGGCGAAGGCACAGGGAGGCAGCAGGGCCCGGTTGAAATCCACCGTGATCGAGCCGTCTTCGGCGGGGGTGCCGGGTTTCAGGAAACGGAATCGGTAGCTGGAGCGTCCGCCGGTGGCATCGCCGAAGACGGCCCAGAGGCTGCCGTCGTCCTCGTCGACCGCGACCTGGAGGGTGTGCTCCACGCCCTCGAAGGGGAAGCGGAGCTCCCCGCCGAGGCCGAGCCCCCGCGCCCGCCCGTCCGCGTTCTCCACCTGGACGGTCCGGTCCCCGCCGTACGGGCGGAACCGCCCGGGCAGGCTGAAGGCCGGATCGTACGGGGAGGCCTCCAGGCCGGCGAAGGCCCGGCGGGCCTCGGAGTCCGGGTCGAAGACGCGGACCGCCCACTGTCCTTCCCGCCGGATCAGGACGAGCCGCCGCTCCCCGGCGGAGAGCCGGGAGCGCGCGGGCGGCGCCTCGTCGGCGGCGAGCGCCACCTCACCGGTGAAGGGCTCTCCGTCGAGCCGAACGGAGTCCTCCGCGGCCGCGTCCAGCACCACCGAGGCCTCGGTCGCGCACCAGCGCCCCGGAACGGCCGGAATTCGACCTTCCGGGCAATCGGCGAGCCAGTGGGTACCCGTCAGCGCGAGGGGCCCGTACGGGGCGGACACGGAGGCCACCCGTCGCTCGTGCCATTTCCGCCAGTCGGCGGGCGGATCGTCTGCGTCATCGCTCATGCCGCTCAACCCTTCCACGCAGGTCCGGCCGGGAACCATCGGGTACCCCGTCCGGACGTGCGCGCGGTGAAAGAGCGTCAGCCCGAGGGGGGCTCAGCAGCCGTCGCAGGGACAGCAGCAGCAGTCGCCGCAGCCGCAGTCACAGTTGCCGCAGTCGCAGTTGTTGCACCAGGGCTCCTTCTTCTCCCGGGACCACGGCCCCTCGTGCTCGGTGCAGCACAGCTGGCAGGTGCAGAACAGCCCGAGGGCCACCGCGCACCCGGCGAGCAGCCCGCGCCGCGGCTTCTGCGGGGGCCGGCCGCCGCCACCGCCGCCGCCGGGCCCCATGGGGGGCGGGGGCGTCCCCGGCCCGCCCGGGGCGGGGACGCCCGGGGCGTAGGGGTTGCCGCCGTAGGGATTGCCGCCGTAGGGATTGCCGTTCGGGTACGGACTGCTCGCCTGGGGGCTGCTCGCGTACGGGCCGGTGGAGGCGGTCGCCGTGTGCCCGCAGCCGCTGGTCCCGAAGGCGCGGTCCACCGAGGTGCGCAGCTCGTGCACCAGCAGCCGGTGGGCGAGCCCGGCGTCCGCGAACTCGGCCTCGCGCAGCGCGAGCCTGATGCCCTGCAGGGCGTCGTCGCACAGCCGGCGGGCCTCGGCCCGCGAGGTCCCGGTGGCGGTCAGCGGGTTCCAGGCGCCCGCCGCGGCGTCGGCCGCCTGGTCCTCCACCGCGTCCAGCAGGTGCGCGAGCCGCCCGAAGTACCGGCCGGCCTCGGCGAGCGCGGGGGCGTTGCCTGGCCGTCCGGCGAGCTGCGCGGTATGCGCGAAGGCGGCCGCCGTGGCGGTCTCCGTCGGCTCGGTCACCACGAGCACCGGCGTGCCGGGTCCGGCCAGCGTCTCGATGCCGGCCTGCCGGTCCACGGCGTCGACGAGCACCGCCGTGTCGAAGCCGAGCGAGGCGCCGGTGCGGGCGCCGGCCCGGTCCCAGCCGCGGGCCACCTTGCGGGCGGCCGCCGCGATGGGCGCCCGGGCCAACAGGCCGTCCCGGTCGGCCACGTGGTCCCGGACCTTCGCGGAGGCCAGGACGAGCGAGACGGCGGCGGCGAGCCGCGCGCCCTCGCCGTTGGCCACCGGGGCGGTCCGCATCCCGCGCAACGGACAGGGTCCGGCCGTGCGCCGGGCACCGGTGGCCGGTCCGGACTGAGCCTCCGTCAGGACGGAGACCAGCAGCCCGTCGTAGTTGGTGACGATCCTGGCGAACTGGCCGTGGTCCCCCCGAAGTGCCAGGCACAGCCCGCACAGATGAGCCATCCACTCCGTTTTGAACCGCTCGCCCAGCCTGTGCGTGCAAGGTCTGACGATGCCGAACAACTGCTTCCCCCGTGTGTCGTACGCGTGCCTGCCGGGCATCGTATCGACCCGCGTCCTTCACCCGTACGTCCCCGCCTGCCACCCGTACGGCGGCACCGGTCGTATTTTCACTCAGTCAGCAGTGGTAGCTGCCAGGAACCTTGACCGTGCAACGGATGTTCTGCACCAGTACCGTCACGAAACCCCTGCGCGGCGGCTATCCACTTGGCGCGTTGTCAGCATCATGGACGACCATAGGGGCAGCGGAGAGAAGACAGACTGACCACGGTGAAAGGAGGCGTCCATGGGTTCGGTGCGCAAGGCGAGTGCCTGGCTGGGTCTCGTGGAGGACAGCGACGACGAGCGTTACTACGACGACGACTACGCGGAGGCGGCCCAGGGTTCGGTGGCCGGTCCCGGCGAGCAGTGGGTCACCGACCCCCGCGTCAGAGTGGCCTCCGAGTCCGCCGTCGAGCAGGGCCGCCGCATCGCGACGGTGACCCCCGACGGGTTCCGTGACGCGCGGGGCATCGGCGAGCTGTTCCGCGAGGGTGTCCCGGTGATCGTGAACCTGTCGTCGATGGACCCGGGCGACGCGAAGCGCGTGGTCGACTTCGCGGCCGGCCTGACCTTCGGGCTGCGCGGCTCGATCGAGCGGGTGGCGACCAGGGTCTTCCTGCTGACCCCGGCCGACACCCAGATCGTGAGCGGCGAGCCCGGCGGCCGCTCGCGCGACTTCTTCAACCAGAGCTAGGCATGGGGGGCACCTCCCGGCGGCAGCCGGGGGACTTTCACCGGAAGGCGTCGAGCCCGGTGAGCGCCTTGCCCAGCACCAGCTGGTGCATCTCGACGGTGCCCTCGTAGGTGAGGACCGATTCGAGGTTGGTGGCGTGCCGCATGACGGGGTATTCGAGCGAGATCCCGTTGGCACCGAGGATGGTCCGCGCGGTGCGACAGATCTCGATGGCCTCGCGGACGTTGTTGAGCTTGCCGAAGCTGATCTGCTCCGGCCGCAGGGTGCCCGCGTCCATGCGCCGGCCCAGGTGGTGGGCGAGCAGGATGCCCTTGTGGAGCTCCAGCGCCATGTCGGACAGCTTGGCCTGGGTGAGCTGGAAGCCGCCGATCGGCTTTCCGAACTGCTCCCGGGTCTTCGCGTAGTCGAGCGCCGCCTCGAAGCTGGCGCGTGCCGCGCCCATGGACCCCCAGATGATCCCGTACCGCGCGTGGCTGAGACAGCCGAGCGGCCCCTTGAGACCGGTGACGCCCGGCAGCACCGCGTCGGCCGGCAGCCGTACCTCGTCCATCACGAGCTCGCTGGTCACGCTGGCCCGCAGCGACCACTTGTGCTTGATCTCCGGCGCGGAGAAGCCGGCGGTTCCGGTGGGGACGGCGAATCCCCTGATCCCCTCGTCGGTCTGCGCCCACACCACGGCGACGGCGGCCACGGATCCGTTGGTGATCCACATCTTGCGCCCGCTCAGCACCCAGTCGGTGCCGTCCCGCTTGGCGTAGGTCCGCATCGCGGCGGGGTCCGACCCCACGTCGGGCTCGGTCAGACCGAAGCAGCCGATCAGCTCACCGGCCGCCATGCCGGGCAGCCAGCGCTGCTTCTGCTCCTCGGAGCCGTACTTCCAGATCGCGTACATGGCCAGCGAGCCCTGTACGGAGACCAGCGAGCGGATGCCGGAGTCGGCCGCCTCCAGCTCCAGGCAGGCCAGCCCGTACTGCACGGCGCTGGCGCCCGCGCACCCGTACCCCTCCAGGGACATGCCGAGCGCGCCGATCGAACCGAGCTCGCGGGCCAGCTCTCGGATCCCGGGGAGCTCGCCGCTCTCGTACCAGCCGGCGACGTGGGGCAGCACCCGGTCGGCGGCCCAGTCACGGACGGTGGCACGGACGGCGAGGTCCTCGGGCCCGAGGAGCTCGTCGATCCCGAGCGGATCAAGGGGCTGGAACGCGGACACTGGGCCTCCCGGCGGCCTGAGTTCAGAACCTGGCGGCGCAAGTTTTACGCCCCGCCGAAGCTAAACGCCCAATCCCCGACCCGTCCACCCCCACCTTCCCGCCTCCCGCCCTCCCGCCCCGAATCCAGCCCCGCCTGGGGGTCCCCCCCCGGACGGAGTCCGGGCGATTCGAGGCGCGGGGGTCCGGGGGCGGAGCCCCCGCAACGGCGCCGCACCCGCGCACCGGCAGGATCAGCCCGCCCGCCCGGACATCCGCCCGACGGCCGGATCCGGCTCCGCCGAAGGGCCCGGCACCTTCCCGGCCCGCCCCGGCGCAGCCGGCTCCGCACAGGCCTGCGCCGGCAGCCGAACCCCGCCGTCCCCGCCCCCGCCGGCCCCGTCAGCCTCGGCCTCGGCCTCGGCTTCACAGTCCATCGCCCGCGGCAGCTTCAGCGCCATCACCGCCCCCGCGACCAACAGCCCCGCACTGACCAGCAAGGTCACGTGCAGCCCGTACACGAACGAGTTCCGCGCCGCGACGTGCAGCGCCTCCCCCGCCGGGCCGCCGAGGTGCGCGGCGATCTGGTAGGCCTCGCCCAGCGAGTGCGCGGCGCCCGCCGCCTCCGCGGCCGACACCCCCGGCACCTCCGCCAGCCCCGGCGCGTACGCGGCGTTCATCACGCTGCCGAGCAGCGCGATGCCCATACCGGCACCCAGCTGGTACGAGGTCTCGCCGATGGAGGCCGCGCCGCCCGCGGTGGCCGCGGGAGCCTCGTTCAGCATCGACTCGTACGCGGCGAACAGCGTGGTCTGGAGCCCGAAGCCGAGCAGGATGAAGCCGACCGTGAGCAGCACGGGCCGGTCGTCGTGGCCCATGAACGTGAGCACGAGCACGGCGAACGCGGTGAGCAGGAAGCCCAGCGAGACCATGGTGCGCGGACCGATCCGGGCCAGGGTGTAGGACCCGGTGGCGCCGGCCGCCATCGCGGCGAAGGTCAGCGGCAGCAGCCGCAGGCCGGTCTCCAGCGGGCTGAGGTGCAGCACCAGCTGGAGGTACTGGACCGCGATCAGTTCCAGGCCGACGAGGGCCAGCATCGCGAGCACGATGCAGCCGACGGAGGCCGAGAAGGCGGCGCGGGAGAACATCCGCATGTCGATCAGGGGGTGCGGCCGGCGCTTCTGCCGCCGTACGAACAGCACCAGCAGCGCCACGCCGAGCGCCAGCGGCACCAGCGCCTCGGGGTCGAGGAGGGCCCGCTCGGCGCCCAGCCGCTTGATCCCGAGCACCGAGCCGAGCACGCCGGCGGCGGCCATCAGCGCGCCGGTCACGTCCCACGGCCCGTCGGAGGAGCCCTTCGACTCGGGGAGCAGCCAGCGCCCCAGCGGCAGGATCAGCGCCATCAGCGGGATGTTGATGAGGAAGACGGAGCCCCACCAGAAGTGCTGGACGAGGAAACCGCCGAGCACGGGACCGCTGGCGGCCCCGATCGCGGCGACGGCGGTCCAGATGCCGATGGCCAGGGCCCGTTCGCGCCGGTCGGGAAAGACCTGGCGCAGGATCGACAGCGTGGCGGGCATGATCATCGCCCCGCCGATGCCGAGCAGCGCACGGGCGGCGATGAGGATCTGCGCGTTGTCGGCGAGGGCCGCCACCGCGGAGGCCGCGCCGAAGAGCCCGTAGCCGAGGAGGAGGATGCGGCGGCGGCCGACCCGGTCGCCGAGGGTGCCGAAGAGGATCAGCAGCGCGGCGCAGACCAGGGGGTAGGCGTCGACGATCCAGAGGAGCTCGATGGATCCGGGGCGCAGGTCTTCGGTGAGGGAGGGGACGGCGACGTGCAGGATCGTCGCGTCGAGCGCGACGAGGACCAGGCTGACGCAGAGCACCGCCAGGACGACCCAGCGATTGCCCCCGCCGGAGGCCGCGCGGAGCCGCTGCCAGGGGGCAGTGGTCCGGACTCCGGCCGCGTTCGTCCCCGACATGCATGTACCTCCCAGGTGATCCCTCGCGCTCGGCGGACCAGCGTCTTGCGGAGCCACGGGGGTGGTGCGCTGTGCGGCGTCCAACGGGGTCCGGCATCGACACGCGAGTGAACGGTCAGCGTACGCGAGTTCGCCTGTCCGACACGTGGTCAAGCTCTCATCCCGATGATGGCCGCCCTGTGGTGTGCGCCACTTTTCCCACCCCGCCCCTTCCCCCGCGTACACGCGCGCTCACGGCCCGTGGTTCTCGGCCGGGGCCCGGGTGTGCGCCACCGATAATCATGCCCGTGAAAGATCTTGGATTGCACCGGGCCGCGCCCGCGCTCGCCGCGGCCGGACCGGCGCTCGCCGTGTTCGCGGCGGTCCGGCTGCTCGGGCTGGCCGTGCTCGGGGTGTGGGGTGCGGTGGCCGGCAGCAGCCCGCACACGCTGCTGTCGGCGCGCTGGGACTCGCTCTGGTACGCCCGGATCGCCGCGGAGGGCTACGGGTACGAGGTGGCCCTCCCGAACGGGGACGTCCACTCGAACCTGGCGTTCTTCCCGCTGCTGCCCTGGCTGGAGCGGCTGGTGTCGGCGGCGGCCGGACTCCCGTACGGCTCGGCGGGCCTGGTGGTGTCCGCGCTGGCGGGGCTCGCCGCGGCCTGGGGGGTCTTCGCGGTGGCGGACCTGCTGCACGGCCGCCGGGCCGGGGTGCTGGCCGTCGCCGTCTGGGCGGCGCTGCCGGTCGGGATCGTGCAGTCCATGGCGTACAGCGAGTCGCTGTTCACGGCGCTGGCCGCCTGGGCGCTGTACGGGGCCCTGCGCGGCCGGTGGCTGACGGCCGGCCTGCTCGCGGCCGGGGCCGGGCTGACCCGCCCGGTCGGGGCCGCGGTGGTCGCGGCGGTGTGGGTGGCCGTCGTACTGGCCTGGCGCGGCGGCGAGCGGTCCTGGCGGATGGCGGCCGGTGCGCTGCTGGCTCCGCTGGGGGCCGGGGCGTACGTGCTGTGGGTCGGCGCACGGACGGGCGGCGGGCCGCTCGGGTACCTGGACGTGCAGGCCGGCTGGGGCAACGGCTTCGACGGCGGCTGGGCCTTCGCGCGGTTCATCGGGGCGCGGCTCGCCTCGTCCGCCTTCGCGGCCGGGCTCGGGCTGATCGCGGGGGTCGTGCTGGTGCTGTGGCTGTACGGGCGGTGCGTGCGGCAGCGGCAGCCGGTACCGCTGCTCGTGTACGGCGGGATCGTGGTGGCGCTGGCGCTGTGCGCCTCCGGGTACTTCGGCTCCAAGCCCCGGCTGCTGCTGCCGGCCTTTCCGCTGGTGCTGCCGGTGGCGGTGGCGCTGGCCGGGTGGCGGACCCGCACGGCGGCCGCGGTGCTGGGCGCGGCGGCCCTGCTCTCGGCGGTCTACGGGGCGTTCTGGCTGAACGGCTCGGGCCCACCGTAACGGAATGGATCATTCCGATCCATCGTTCGGCAAAGGATAACGAGTTGCGGCAATAAAGCCCGGGTAAGTATGTGAAACAATTTCCGGGGCAGTCGATCAAGAACGCTCCAACCATTGCCGAAATGCTGGGAATTAAGTCTCGCGTGAGACCAACTCCACATCACATGGTCATCACAAAGCCCGCGATTCGCACGGGCCGACCATCAGCGCGCGGTAACGTCGATTGAGTGCGTACCGATCAAATCCTGACCCGTCTGGAGCGGGTCTTCGCCCGCCTGGACCGGGAACCAGAGCGACCGGCTCATCTGCAAACCCCGCAGATGAGCCGGCACCGCGTCGTGCTCCTCGGATCGACCCTCGCCTTCTACCTCGCGATCGTCGTGGCCGTGCTGACCACGTCCTGGCTCGTGCGCCTGGACTGGCAGATCATGTTCTTCCGGCCCTACGAGCAGTGGCCGCAGCTGCACGCCTTCCTCGACTACCTCGTCGTACTGGGCCAGCGCGGCCCCACCGCGGTCATGGTCGCCGCCTGGCTCGGCTGGCGCTCCTGGCGCCAGCACACCCTCCGCCCGCTGATCACGCTGGGCGTGGCGCTGCTCCTGCTCAACGTGACCGTCGGGTCCGTCAAGCTCGGACTCGGCCGGCTCGGCCCGCACTACGCCACCGAGATCGGTTCGGCCGAGCTCTTCGCGGGCGGCGATATATTTCCTTCCGGCCACACCGCCAACGCCGTCGTGACCTGGGGAATCCTCGCCTACCTGGCGTCGACCGTGGTCACCCGGCGGGTGCTGTCCGTGGTGTCGGCGGTCGTCTCCCTGAGCGTCGGCGCCACCACCGTGTACCTCGGCACGCACTGGGTCAGCGACGTACTGCTCGGCTGGTCCGCGGGACTGCTGATCCTGCTGGCACTGCCCTGGTTCGAGCCGCTCATCGCCCGGACCGAGGCCTACGTCTTCGACCTGCGCGAGCTGCTGCGCCGCCGTGCGGAGACCGGCCGGATGCCCGCGCCCGTCGTATCGGCGCTCACCCCGCTGCTCTCCGCGGGCGGCAAGTGGCGGCTCGAGCCCGCCGCCCGGGAGGCCGCCGCGGAGCCCGCTCCCGCGGCCCCCGCGCCCGTGCACACCCCGGCGCCGCGGCCCGCGCCCCTCATCACCGGCCGGCCGCACCTGATCCGCTCCGAGCGGACCCCGGTGACCCCGGCCGGGAGCCGCAGGCCGGCCCACGGCGACCGGGCGGCCGCCCGGAGCGCCGCGGCCCGCCCGGTCGCCGGCGGCTGAACCACACCGCGCGGGACGGTACGCACCACCTCTCCCCGCGCGACGAAGGCGGGCCGGGTCACTGACCCGGCCCGCCTTCGTCGTTCGCGCCCGCCGCCGGGGCGCCGCGCCGCCCGCCGTCAGCGCCACGCCAGGACGTTCGTCCATCCCGGGTCACGCTTGTGTCACAGAATATCGACAATCCCCAATTGTTTTCCGGCCCGCGACACGCCCGCCGTTCCGACGCATTGGAATTTTTTCCGAAGCCCCCTGCGGAAGCTCTGGAATTCCGGTAGGGATTGCCACGAGGCCGCTGGACCAGACCAGTTGAATCCCCCTCAGGTCCGCCACATTTCCTTCACCTCGGCGGCTCCACGGCCCGCCCCAGCAGATCCCTCGCGGCCCTGATCCGATCCGTCAGCTCGGGCGGCTCGACCACTTCGAACTCACAGCCGATCAGCATGATGTGAATCACCAGGACGTCCAGACTGACCGCTCCGGTGCGCAGCAGACAGCTCTCCCCGTCGACCGGCTCCAGCACCCCGTCGCTCGGCCCGACGGTCCGGGCCGCCTCCTCCGCGGACACCTTCAGCCGCACCACCGCCCGGGCCGCGTAGACCCGCTGGGCCACGCCCTGGGAGACGTACGCGGCGAGGTCCCCGGCGGGCGGCTCGCGCGGCGTGAACCGCGGTCCGTGCGGCGCCCTGGGCTCGATCCGGTCGGCCCGGAAGGTCCGCCAGTCCTCCCGGTCCAGGTCCCACGCCACCAGGTACCAGCGCCGCTCGGTGCACACCAGCCGGTGCGGCTCGACGGTACGGCGGCTGACGTTGCCCTCGTGGTCCCGGTACCCGAAGCGCAGCCGCTCGGTGTCGCGGCACACGGAGGCCAGTTCGGTGAGCACCGACGGGTCCACGGTGGAGCGCTCGGCCCCGCGCAGCATCGGCACGGTGAACTCGTTGAGCGCGGACACCCTGCGCCGCAGCCTCGACGGCAGCACCTGCTCCAGCTTGGCGAGGGCCCGTACGGAGGCCTCCCCGATCCCCTCGACCCCGTTCCCGGCGGCCGTCCGCAGGCCGACCGCGACGGCCACTGCCTCGTCGTCGTCCAGCAGCAGCGGCGGCAGCTCGGCCCCGGCCCCCAATTGGTAGCCGCCGCCCGTCCCGGGACTGGCGTTCACCGGGTACCCCAGCTCCCGCAGCCGGTCCACGTCCCGGCGTACGGTGCGCGGCGTCACCCCGAGCCGGTCGGCGAGGTCCGCCCCGGTCCATTCGCGGTGGGCCTGCAACAGGGACAGCAGGCGCAGCAGTCGTGCGGAGGTCTCGAGCATGGCCGAAGTCTGCCAGCGTGCCGGCGGGCGGCGGGCGGGGGCGACGGCGGGATCACGGGGAGCGGGGGGAGCGGGGGCTCAGCAGATCGGCGCCGGGTTGCCGCTGAGCTCGATCAGCGCGCAGAGGGTCTTGGTCGACACCTTCCAGACCCCGTCCTCGAGGATCGCGGTGCCCTTGCTGCCCGGCAGTACCGGGAAGCCGCCGACCTGCAGGTCGTAGGTGACGTCCGCCTCGGTGGGCGAGGTGAAGGCCACGTCCGTGACCTTGGCCGAGGAGACGGAGGCGTCGGTGTTGCCCGCGAAGCCGCCGAGCAGCGGCTCGAGGAACTCGCCGTTCTCCAGGACCTTGGCCTTCTCCTCGACGGAGACCTTGGAGTCGAAGAAGGCCGTCCAGTTCTTCTCGACCTCGGCCTTGGCCTTGGCCGGATCCGCCGGGCCGTCGACGGCGGGTGCGCCGGGGACGGCCGGCGCACCCGCGGAGGCCGTCGTACCGCTCCCGTTCTCGCCCGCGGCGGCGGAGCCGGCCCCGAGGGCGGGCACCGCGGCCAGCACGGCTGCCGCCGCCCACACTCCGATGCGAGGGTGTCTGCCCAGGTCCATCTGGCTCACCGCCGGTGTCCGAAAGAGCCGTTCGGCTCGATGCTTCCAGGGTCGACGCCTTCGGCGCGGAGTGCAATCGGGGTCGGAAACGGACGCACCGGCCCGGCCCTGCGGTTGCGGCCCGAGCACTGCTGTGCGTGGGAGGCCTGCTCCACGGACTGCGCGCGGCGGCGGGCACGTTCAGCGCACGGGCCTCGCAGCAGCCTACGGAGCCGCGGCCGGAACAGGCGCCGGACCGGCCGGAACCGCCGGGACCGCCGGACCCGGCGTCGGCGTCGGAGCCGGGGCAGGGGCCGGGGCCGGAGCCGGAGCCGGAGCCGGAGCCGGAGCCGGAGCCGGAGCCGGAGCCGGAGCCGGCGGCGATACCGGGGCCGGCGGGTCCACCGGGCGCGGCGGGCGGGCCGGCTCCCGCTCCGGGAGGACCAGCAGCGTGCCCACGACCAGCGCCCCCGGCCGGTCCCCCACCACCGTCCGGTTGGCCTCGTACAGCGCCTGCCACCCGCCCCGGACCCGGTGCTTCCGCGCGATCGACACCAGCGTGTCCCCGCTCCTCACCACGTGCATCCGCCCGGCCAGCCCGTACCGCTTCGAGCACGTCGGCCAGGCGTCCCAGCCCTGCGCGCCCAGCACGTCCTCCGCCACCCGGATCTGCTGGACCCGGGTCGCCAGGTCGGCGCGCGCCGCGAACACCAGCCCCCCGTGGTCCTCCCAGGTCGGCTGCCAGAACTGCAGCCCGCCGTAGAAGCCGTTCCCGGTGTTGACGGCCCAGCGCCCGCCGCTCTCACAGTCGGCGACGCAGTCCCAGGGCCACTCCTGGCCCGGCCCGCAGTCCCCCGGCCCCGTGCCGATCACCCCCGGCGAGCCGGGGTGCGCCGCACCGGCAGGGCCGGGCGCGGGCGGCGGCGGGGCCTGGGCCGCCGCCGCACCGGCAGGGAGTACGAGAGCCAGCACGACGGCGACGGCAGCGGCGCCCGGAAGGGACCTGGCCCGCCGGCGACGGATCCGGAGGTTGGGCATCGCGTCACGCTACGCAGCGCCCACGGCCCTCCGGGCCCGGCGCGCCCCGCGCGTTCCGCGCCCCACCCGGTCGGCCGACCCCGCCCCCTCCCCCAAACGGCCAATCACGGCCATCAACTGCGCACAATCAGAAAACAGTTGGCACGAAACGAAGCCTCCGCCGGGCGGTTCACTCGTACGGGGGCCCGGTTCGAATCCGTTCCCTCCAATGGCGTGACCCCGGCCGCCGCTCCCCCGTTGAGCCCGGCGAGCCGGGAACCACCCGGCCCGCACCTATGCCGAGGAGCCACCCCGTGCCGCGCATGCTCGACGTCAGTGATGAGGTACGTGCCGAGATCGGTGACGAAGAAGCCGACAGGCTGCTCGTCGGCGAGGACGCGCCGCGCAGTTACGACTGCACCTCCTGCCGCACCCCGGGCGACCCCGAGAACGACCGCACCAGCACGGTGCTGTTCGTCGGCGAGGAGACCGCCGTCCTCGCCTTCGCCCACGCCACCTGCATCCCCTCCCAGGTGGTGAAGGTGTCCGAGGAGCAGCTCCAGGGCGCCGTCGCCAGCATCACCGGTGACAGCCCGGCCGCGTCCGCCGGCGGGGGCCCGCAGAACGTGCCCGGCGGCCAGGCCGTCCTCGGCATCACCAGCGGCCTGGTCCTGATCGGCGGGGAGCTGCACCCC
Source organism: Streptomyces sp. IBSNAI002 (assembly GCF_052244475.1). NCBI lineage: Bacteria > Bacillati > Actinomycetota > Actinomycetes > Kitasatosporales > Streptomycetaceae > Streptomyces > Streptomyces sp. IBSNAI002. The sequence continues at coordinate 2,083,943 of NZ_JBQPXG010000002.1, forward strand.
GCCCTGGTGGTCGAGCCGACCGCGCCGATCGCCCGCCCCGGCAGCGACGGCCCCGGCGACGACTTCCTCCCGCTCCTCATCGAGCAGGGCTTCATCCCGGTCATGGACACCGCCCAGCTCCCCACCGCGCTGAGCGGCTGGTCGGTCCTGCTCGCCGCCGGCCAGCTCCACGCCGTCCTCCAGCCGGGCCCCGACGGCGGCCGCCCGGTCGCCTGGTGGCAGGCGCACCAGGCGCTGTCGGTCACCGACGGCTGGCGCAGCGCCGTCAACAAGACCCAGCGCGTGCTCATCTACGCCGCCCCGGTCGGGTCCATCGGCCAGCAGCCCCGTGAGGACCTGCTGCGCGACGCCCTGGACAAGGCCGCCGCCTCGGGCAAGCTCGTGGCGGCCTCGATGCCCCTGGCCGGCACGCCGGGCGCCTGACGGACGCGGCTCCGATCGCCGCCGGGGTGGCCCCGGCGGCGATCTGCGTTTTCCGCCCGCCACCCCGCATCCGCAGGGCCCCGGTTTCGTTGGCTGATACGTGCATCCATACGACTCCTCCCGCGCCCCGTCCCGTACGAGCCCCGTCTCGCACACCCCGATCTACGACGCCCTGTACTCGGAGTACCTGCGGGCCTTCCGGGCGCTGCCGGGCGACCGTACGGGCGAGGAGGACCTCGGGTTCACGGCCTTCTCGTACGGGGGCGGGTACACGGGCGCGGGCGGCACGTACGACAGCGGCTGGAACGGTTCCCCGTGGCAGCGCACCGACGGCTGGCAGCCCACGTACGTGGCGCAGCCGCTGCCCCAGCCCGCGTACTCGTACGCCGGCGGCTCCGGATACGCCGACGGGCGGCCGCGCCAGACCGGGATGACGCCCATCCCGGCGGCCCTGCCGCCCGCTCCGCGCCGGGGCTACTGACCCCGGGAATCCGTACCGCCCGTACTACTTCTTCTTCTTGTACTGGGCGCCGCGCTTCTCGCGCACCCGCACCGAGATGTGGATCGGGGTGCCCTCGAATCCGAACTCCTCGCGCAGCCGGCGCTCGATGAAGCGCCGGTAGCCGTGCTCCAGGAAGCCGGAGGCGAAGAGGACGAACCGCGGCGGCTTGCTGCCCGCCTGGGTGCCGAACAGGATGCGGGGCTGCTTGCCGCCGCGGATCGGGTGCGGGTGGGCCGCGACGACCTCGCCGAGGAAGGCGTTCAGGCGGCCGGTGGGGACGCGCGTCTCCCAGCCCGCGAGGGCGGTCTCGATCGCCGGGACCAGCTTCTCCATGTGGCGGCCGGTGAGCGCCGAGACGTTCACCCGGGGCGCCCAGGAGACCTGCTGCATCTCGGTCTCGATCTCGCGCTCGAGGTAGTAGCGGCGCTCCTCGTCGAGCTCGTCCCACTTGTTGTAGGCGATGACGATGGCACGGCCGGCCTCGACGGCCATGGTGATGATGCGCTGGTCCTGGACGCTGATCGTCTCGGTGGTGTCGATCAGGATGACGGCGACCTCCGCCTTCTCGACGGCGGCGGCCGTGCGCAGGGAGGCGTAGTAGTCGGCGCCCTGCTGGAGGTGGACCTTCTTGCGGATGCCGGCGGTGTCGACGAACTTCCAGGTGATGCCGCCGAGCTCGATCAGCTCGTCGACCGGGTCGCGGGTGGTGCCGGCCAGCTCGTTGACGACGACACGGTCCTCCTTCGCCACCTTGTTGAGCAGCGAGGACTTGCCCACGTTCGGGCGGCCGATCAGCGCGATGCGGCGCGGACCGCCGGGGGCGGAGCCGCCGAAGGTCTGCTCGGGGGCCTCCGGGAGGGCATCGAGCACCGCGTCCAGCATGTCGCCGGTGCCGCGCCCGTGCAGGGAGGAGACCGGGTGCGGCATGCCGAGGCCCAAGGACCACAGGGAGGCCGCGTCGGACTCGCCGCTCTGGCCGTCGACCTTGTTGGCGCACAGCACGACGGGCTTGCCGGCCTTGCGCAGCAGGCGGACGACGGCCTCGTCGGTGTCGGTGGCGCCGACCTTGGCGTCGACGACGAAGACGACCGCGTCGGCGGCCTCGATGGCGTATTCGGCCTGGGCGGCGACGGAGGCGTCGATGCCGAGGACGTCCTGCTCCCAGCCGCCGGTGTCGACGACCTTGAAGCGGCGGCCGGCCCACTCGGCCTCGTACGTGACGCGGTCGCGGGTGACGCCCGGCTTGTCCTCGACGACCGCCTCGCGGCGGCCGATGATGCGGTTCACCAGGGTCGACTTGCCGACATTCGGCCGGCCGACGACGGCGAGGACGGGGAGGGGGCCGGCGGATGCCTCCTCGAGGGCACCCTCGACGTCCTCGATGTCGAAGCCCTCTTCCGCGGCGAGCTCCATGAACTCCGCGTACTCGGCGTCGCCAAGTGCTCCGTGGTCGTGCTGGTCGTTCATGAAGTCCGTTCCTCGTCGTTCGTGGTGATCGGTGGTGCCCGCGCAGCGCGGTTCCACTACTAGGTCAAGTCTCGCTCAGCGCCCGGTGAGGCGCTTGGCGTCGGCCAGGTGGGCGGTCAGCCGGTCCTGGATGCGTACGGTGGCCTCGTCCAGCGCGGTGCGGGTACGGCGGCCACTGCCGTCCCCGGCGTCGAAGGCCGAGCCGAAGACGACGTCGACCCGGCTCCCCAGGGCGGGCAGGCCCTTGGCGAGCCGGCCCCTGGTGTCGCCGCTGCCGAGCACGGCCACCGGCACGATGGGCGCGCCGCTGCGGACCGCGAAGTACGCGAGTCCGGCGCGCAGCGAGGCGAAGTCGCCCTCGCCCCGGGTGCCCTCGGGGAAGATGCCGAGGGCCCCTCCATTGTCGAGCACGCCGAGGGCACGGGTGATCGCCGTCCGGTCGGTGCCGGAGCGGTCGACCTTGACCTGCCCGATCCCTTCGAGGAAGGGGCCGAGCGGGCCCACGTACGCTTCCTTCTTGATCAGGAAGTGCAGGGGCCGGGGCGCGGTGCCCATGACCATCGGGCCGTCTATGTTGTGCGAGTGGTTCACGGCGAGGATGACGGGGCCGGAGGCGGGCACCTTCCAGGCGCCGAGCACGCGGGGCTTCCAGAGCCCGTACATGAGCCCGATGCCGATGCGCCTGCCGACCGCCGCACCCTTGAGGGAGGGCGCTTCGCTCACTTGCGGACCGCCCGCTTCTCTTCGACCAGGGTCACGACGCACTCGATGACCTGCTCGAGCGTGAGCTCGGTGGTGTCCACCTCGACGGCGTCGCCGGCCTTGGCCAGCGGGGAGGTCGTGCGGCCGGAGTCCGCGGCGTCGCGCTTGATCAGCGCCGCCTTGGTGGCCGCGAGGTCGGCGGCGTCCTTGCCGCGGAGCTCGCCGCTGCGCCGGGCGGCGCGGGCCTCGGCGGAGGCGGTCAGGAAGACCTTGAGGTCCGCGTCGGGCAGCACGGTGGTGCCGATGTCGCGGCCCTCGACGACGATGCCGTCGGCCTCCGCGGCGGCCGTGGCGGCGATGGACCGCTGCAGCTCGGTGATCAGGGTGCGCACCTCGGGGACGGCGCTGACGGCGCTGACCTTGGAGGTGACCTCCTGGGTGCGGATGGGACCGGCGGCGTCGAGGCCGTCCACGGTGATCGTGGGGGCGGCCGGATCGGTACCGGACACGATCGAGGGCTTGCCCGCGGCCACGGCGATGGCGTGCGGGTCGTCGGTGTCGACGCCGTTGGAGATCATCCACCAGGTGATGGCCCGGTACTGGGCGCCGGTGTCGAGGTAGCGCAGCCCGAGCTTGGCGGCCACGGCCTTGGAGGTGCTGGACTTGCCCGTGCCGGAGGGACCGTCGATGGCGACGATCACGGCTGCCGGAGCTGCGGTTTCCACGGTGCGGGCACCTTCCTGGTTGCGCGTACGTGTCCGGGCGCACGAAAACGCCCCTCCTCCAGGTTACCGGGCCCCGGGACCCCCCGGCCCCAGTCGATCCGGCCCCGCCCGCAGGGGCTACTGCTGCCGCAGCGCCCAGCCCCGCTCGCGCAGCTCGGCCGTCAGGCCGGCGACGGCGCGCGGCTCGACCATCAGCTGCACCAGACCGGCCTGCTGCCCCGTCGCGTGCTCGATCCGCACGTCCTCGATGTTGACCCCGGCCCGCCCCGCGTCCGCGAAGATCCGCGCCAGCTCGCCCGGCTGGTCCGAGATCAGCACGGCCACCGTCTCGTACGGCGTCGGCGCCGCGCCGTGCTTGCCCGGCACCCGCACCCGCCCCGCGTTCCCGCGCCGCAGCACGTCCTCGATCCCGGCCGCGCCGCCCCGCCGCTTCTCCACGTCGGCCGACTGGAGCCCGCGCAGCGCCTCGACGGTCTCCTCCAGGTCGGCCGCGATCCCGGCCAGGACGTCGGCGACGGGCCCCGGGTTCGCCGAGAGGATCTCCACCCACATCCGCGGGTCGGAGGCCGCGATGCGGGTGACGTCCCGGATGCCCTGCCCGCACAGCCGGACGGCCGTCTCGTCGGCCTCCTCCAGCCGCGCGGCGACCATGCTCGACACCAGCTGCGGGGTGTGGGAGACCAGCGCCACCGCCCGGTCGTGGGCGTCCGCGTCCATGACGACGGGTACGGCCCGGCACAGCGACACCAGCTCCAGGGCGAGGTTCAGCACCTCGTGGTCCGTGTCCCGGGTCGGGGTCAGCACCCAGGGGCGGCCCTCGAAGAGGTCCGCGGTGGCGGCCAGCGGCCCCGACCTCTCCTTGCCCGCCATCGGGTGCGTGCCGATGTACTCCGTCACGTCGACGCCGAGCGCCTCCAGCTCCCGGCGCGGCCCGCCCTTGACGCTGGCCACGTCCACGTACGCGCGCGCGGCCCCGCGGCCGATCGCGTCGGCGAGCGTCGCCGCCACGTGGGCCGGGGGCACGGCGACGATCGCGAGGTCGACCCTGCCCTCGGGGGCCTCGTCCGTGCCGGCCCCGAGCGCGGCCGCGGTGTGGGCCTGGGCCGGGTCGTGGTCGACGAGGTGGACGGTGATGCCGCGGCTGGTCAGCGCGAGCGCCGCGGAGGTGCCGATCAGTCCGGTTCCGATGACGACGGCGGTTCTCACGGGGCACTCCAGGGTTGCGTTCGGCGAGGTGACGGGCTGTCGGGCCAGGGTAGCCAGCCCGGACGCCGCGAGGGCCCGGCGCCCGCCCAGTGGGACGGCGGCCGGGCCCCGGCGGGCAGCCGTGTCAGAGCTGCTGCGCCTTGATGATGTCCTCCAGCGAACCGGACGGGACCGAGCCGTTGGGCGTCAGCTTGTCGACGGCCGTCGGCAGCGCGTGCGCGATCTCGGCCGCGGCGGCGTCGGGGGTGACGCCCGCCTGCTCGGCGACCTTCTGGAGCGTGTCGTCCGGCAGCGCCTCCTTGATCTGGTCGGCGCTGACCGGCTGGTTCGTGCCGGTGCCCACCCAGGACTGCGCCTGGTCGACGAGGCCGGACTTGGTGAGCATCTCCAGCAGGCCGGCGAGCGGGTTGTTCGCGGCGCCTCCGGCCGCCTGCGCACCGCCCGCGCCGCCCATGAGTGCGCCGAGCAGCGAGCCGAGAATGTTTCCTCCGCCGCCGGCACCGCCGCCTTGGCCGCCGCCGAGGAGGCCGCCGAGAAGGGAGCCGAGGTCGTTACCCGCCATGGTCCTGCCTTTCGCAGAGGGACCGGGCCGCACGAAAGCGGCGTACCCGGCTTCAAGACACGGACAATGTCACCCAAGCCGGGCATGGCCGCCACTTGGCGCACACGCCACCGGAGGCTGCGGTAGAACGATCGGCATGATCCTCCATCTCGTCCCGCTCGCCGACTGGACCGCCGCACCCGAGCGGCCGTACGCCCCGCCCTCGCTCGACTCGGAGGGTTTCGTGCACTGTTCGGCCGACGGGCCCACGGCCCTCGCGATCGCCGACGCGCACTACCGCGCGGTACCGGGGATCCTGCTCGCGGTGGAACTCGACGAAGCCGCCCTGACCGCCGAGGTCCGCCGCGAGAGTGAATCCGGCGGCCGCTACCCGCATGTCCACGGCCCGTTGAACCGCGAGGCCGTGGTTCGCGTGTGGGAGGTCGTACGCACACCCGGCACCCCTGCCTCACTGGCACCGTGGGAGCCGGGCCACCGAAACGGCGCGGCGGGCTTCTCCTGAGGCCCGCCGCAGGCCAGGATGCTCTCGCCCGATCCGGCCCCGAAGCGAGGAGAAACCATGAGCGACCCCACGCACACCGCCCGGCGTACGGTACTGACGGCCGGCGCGGCCGCCCTGGCAGGCGGCGCGCTCACCGCGTGCGGCGGCGGTGACGGCGACAAGACGCCGGCGAACGGATCGGCGTCCGAGCCCGCCGCGTCCGCGTCCCGGCCGGCCACGTCCCAGGAGCCCGCGGCGGCCGAGAAGGTCATCGCCATGGCGGCCGAGGTGCCGGTGGGCGGCGGCAAGATCCTGAAGGACGAGAAGCTGGTGATCACCCAGCCCACCGCCGGGTCCTTCCGCTGCTTCTCGGCGGTCTGCACCCACCAGGGCTGCCTCGTGAACAAGGTGGAGAACAACAGCATTCTCTGCCCCTGCCACATGAGCACGTTCGAGGCCACGGGGGGAGCGCCGACCAAGGGCCCGGCGACCAGCGGGCTCGCGGAGAAGGAGATCAAGGTCGCGGCGGACGGCGGTATCTCGCTCGCCTAGCGGCGGCCCGGGTGCCTAGGCTCCCCGGATGGACGAACTGACGCTGGTGCGGGAACACACGGTCTACCGGTGCGTGATGGGATCCCGGGCCTTCGGACTGGCGACGGAGGCGAGCGACACCGACCGGCGCGGTGTCTACCTCGCCCCGACGCCGCTCTTCTGGCGGTTCGAGAAGCCCCCCACGCACGTGGAGGGCCCGCGGGACGAGGAGTTCTCGTGGGAGCTGGAGCGCTTCTGCGAGCTGGCCCTGCGCGCCAATCCGAACATCCTGGAGTGCCTGCACTCCCCGCTGGTCGAGCAGGTCACCCCGGTCGGCGAGGAACTCCTCTCCCTCCGCGAGGCCTTCCTCTCCCGCCGGGCGCACACCAGCTTCAGCCGGTACGCGGCCTCCCAGCACGGCAAGCTCCTCGCGGACGTCCGCGTCCACGGCGCCCCGCGCTGGAAGCACGCCATGCACCTGCTGCGCCTGCTGCTGTCCTGCCGCGACCTGCTGCGCACGGGCCGTCTGACGCTCGACGCGGGCCCCCACCGCGACCGCCTCCTGGCCGTCCGCCGCGGCGAGCTCAGCTGGGCCGAGGTCGACGGCTGGATGTCCCGCCTGACCGCCGAAACCGACGCGGCCCTGACCACGACCCGCCTCCCCGAGGACCCGGACCGCGCCCGCGTCGAGGACTTCCTCGTCCGCACCCGCCGCGCCTCGTCGGTCTCCTAGTCCCAGAGCGCGCCGAAGGCCAGGAGTTCGTCGCGGTACTCGATGCGGCCCTCCCAGTCGCGGGGCCAGGCGTCCGCGCCGAGGTGGGCGCCCGCGAAGGCGCCGGCCAGGCAGGCCAGGGAGTCCGAGTCGCCCGCGGTGCAGGCGGCGCGGCGCAGGGCCAGGAGCGGCTCCTGCGGGAAGAGCAGGAAGCACTGCAGGGCCGTGGCGAGGGCCTCTTCGGCGATCCAGCCCTCGCCCGTGGTCAGGCAGGGGTCCGTTTCCGGGGACGGGGTGCGCAGGGCCGCCGCGAGCCGCTCCAGGACCGCCAGGCAGTCGTCCCAGCCGCGCGCCATGTAGGACTCCGGGGAGGCGTCGGCCGCCGTGCGCGTCCAGAGGTCGCCGAGCCAGCGCTCGTGGTAGCGGGTGCGGTTCTCCAGGGCGTACGAGCGCAGCCGTCCGACCAGGCCCGTCACCTCGGTGCCCTGCGCGAGCAGGTACACGGCCCGGGCGGTGAGGTCGGAGGCGGCCAGGGCCGTCGGGTGGCCGTGGGTGAGGGCCGACTGGAGCTGCGCCGCGCCCGCCCGCTCCTCCTCGGTCCAGCCGGGGACCAGCCCCACGGGCGCCACCCGCATGTTCGCGCCGCAGCCCTTGGAGCCGGTCCGGCTGGCGTCCCGCCAGTCCCGCTCGGGATCGTTGAGCAGCGAGCAGGCGGTCATGCAGGTGCGGCCCGGCGCCCGGTTGTTCTCGGGCGAGTGGTACCAGTCGACGAACTCCTCCCGGACCGGCCGGGCGAGGCGCAGCGGGCCCACCCGGCCCCGGTCGGCCGCGGTCCGCATGCCCCGCGCCAGGGCGAGCGTCATCTGGGTGTCGTCCGTGACGATCGCCGGCCGGGGCAGCTTCATCTCGCGCCAGGGGCCGGTCTTGGCGAGGATCGACGGCACGTCGTTGAACTCGGTGGGAAAGCCCAGGGCGTCCCCCAGGGCGAGGCCGATCAGCGCGCCGGTCGCCGCGCGCTTGGGGTTCGTCGCCACCGTGTGCGTCGTCATCGTGTGCGTCCTTCCGAGGGGCGGAGCAGGGGCGGGTGCAGGGCGGTCGCCGGACCGGGCCGGTACAGCGCGGCGGGTTTGCCGCGGCCTCCGGTCAGCCGGGCGGCTCCCGGTACGGCCTCGACGAAGCCGGGGGTGGCCAGGACCTTGCGGCGGAAGTTGGGGCGGTCCAAGGCGGTGTCCCAGACCGTCTCGTAGACGGCCTGGAGCTCCCCGAGGGTGAACTCGGGCGGGCAGAAGGCGGTGGCCAGGCAGGTGTACTCCAGCTTCGAGCCGACCCGTTCGCGCGCGTCCGCCAGGATCACGGCGTGGTCGAAGGCGAGCGGTCCGACCCCGGTCACGGGCACCCAGCGGGCGTGGGCCGCGTCCCCGCCGCCCTCCGCCGCCGGTTCCGGCAGGTCGGCGACGAGCGCGGCGAAGGCCACCGAGACCACCCGCATCCGGGGGTCCCGGTCCGGCTCGCTGTAGGTGCGCAGCTGCTCCAGGTGCAGGGCGGCCACCAGGTCCGGCGCCAGCCCGGTCTCCTCGGCCAGCTCGCGCCGGGCGGCGCTCTCCGCGGACTCCCGCGGCAGGACGAAGCCGCCGGGGAGCGCCCAGTCGCCCTGGTACGGCTGCTGCCCGCGCCGGATCAGCAGTACGTGCAGCAGCCCGGCGCGCACGGTGAGGACGGCGAGGTCGACGGTCACCGCGAACGGCACGAAGGCGGAGGGTTCGTAGCCCTCGGGCGGCACCCCGCTCATCGGGTCTCCGGCAGGGGGTCGGCGAAGTGCCGTCCTTCGGCGAGCAGTTCGTCGACGGCCGCCACCGCGGCCGCCAGCCGCTGCTCGCGGTCGCCCCGTACGAGGAGGAAACGTCTGCCGGTGCGTTCCAGTTCCTCCTTGAACCGCCCGGTCATCCAGGGCCGCAGGTGCGGGCCGTCGCGCAGTCCGTCGTCCTCGAACGGGACGTCCGCGTGGTCCGTCAGCAGGTACAGGTCGCGCGTGGTGAGGGAGGCGGTCTTCTCGACCTCCTCGCTGCGCCCGCCCGTGTACCGCTCGTGCCAGATGCCGGTGGCGAAGGAGTCGGTGTCGCAGAACAGCACCGGCGAGCCCAGCCGGGCGGCCCGCTCCTCCTGCGCGTCCTGGCGCCGCGCGATGACCGGGAACTCCTCCGAGGTGAAGGTGATGTCCGCCCAGGTGGCCGCGGGGTCGGCGGTGCGCGCGGCCGCCAGCTTCTCCTCGCTGTAGCGGCGCCCGTACTCGGCGACCCAGCCCGTCCCGGCCCAGACGCCGCCGCGCCGCCGGTAGTGCTCGGCCAGCGCCCGCGACAGCGTGGTCGTGCCGGTGGACTCGGCGCCGAGTACGACGACCCGCCGGACCAGGGAGGCCCGTACGGCGGGCCCCAGGAAGTCCCAGCAGCCCACGGGGTCGGCCCGTACCGCCGTCCCGGAGACCGGGAACAGCGTTCTGGCCGGATCCACGCAGACCTCCTCGGCGCCGAACCTGCGCGCGAGTTCGGCCCCGTACGCCTCCGAGGTGAAGACGGCGTCGACGGGCCTGCCGACCGCTTCCCGGAAGACCGTCATGTGGGCCTCCCAGACCGCGGGGTCCGTCAGGTCGACCGGGATGTCGTCGACCGCGCCGACGACGTCCGCGCGGGGGTGCTCCTCGCGCATCCAGGCGACCCGGTCGGCGAGCGGAACCGACTCCACGGAGGCCGCGCAGACCAGTACGGTCAGCCGGTCGCAGCGGTCCTGCGCGGTGCGCACCAGGTGGTGGTGCCCGGCGTGCGGCGGGTAGAACTTGCCCAGCACCAGCCCGTGCCCGTAGCGCTTCACGCCGTCGCCCCCAGGGCCGTACGGGCGCCCGGCGCGGGGAGCGTGCGGCGCCAGCCGGCCAGCCCGGCCACGCAGAGCGCGAGGAAGCCGACGTAGAGGGCGGCGGTCAGGTAGAGGCCCTTGTGGGCGTACAGCGGGATGTACACGAGGTCGGCGGCGATCCACAGCCACCAGGACTCGAGGAGCTTGCGGCACTGGCCGTACGTGGCGGCGAGCGAGAGCCCGGTCGTCAGGGCGTCCCAGAACGGGACGGTGGAGTCGGTGGCGCGGCTCAGCAGCAGGGTGAGGGCGAGCACCCCCACCGCCCCCGCCGCGGCCAGCCGGACCCATTCGGTGCGCGTGGTGCGGCGCACCGGCAGGGCGTCGGCGGTTCCAGGGCCACCCCCGTGGGTCCAGGACCACCAGCCGTACGCGGCGAGGGCGATGAAGACGATCTGCAGCCCGGCGTCGGCGTAGAGGCCGGCCTGGGCGAAGAGAACGATGAAGAAGACGTTGTTGGCGATGCCGATCGGCCAGTTGGCGATGTGCTGGCGGGCCACGAGCCACACGCACAGGGCACCAGTGGCGAATCCGAGTACCTCGGTCCAGCTCATGACGAGCCCCCACTCCCTTAATAGTCAGGTTGACTATAAACGCAGCAGGGGTGGCCGGGCAAGCGAAGAGCCCGCAGCGCCGGGGCACTGCGGGCTCTTCGACCCGGTATCGGGGTGTTGCGGGTACCCGGGGGTACCGCGGGGTGCTACAGACCGACCTCGCGCATCAGCATGCCGACCTCGGTGTTGGTCAGGCGGCGCAGCCAGCCGGACTTCTGGTCGCCGAGCTCGATCGGCCCGAAGGAGGTGCGCACGAGCTTCTCGACCGGGAAGCCGGCCTCGGCCATCATGCGGCGGACGATGTGCTTGCGGCCCTCGTGGAGGGTGACCTCGACCAGGTAGTTCTTGCCGACCTGGTCGACGACGCGGAAGTGGTCGGCGCGGGCGTAGCCGTCCTCCAGCTCGATGCCGTCCTTGAGGCGCTTGCCGATCTCGCGCGGCAGCGGGCCGGTGATCGCCGCGACGTACGTCTTCTTCACGCCGTACTTCGGGTGCGTGAGGCGGTGGGCCAGCTCACCGTGGTTGGTGAGCAGGATGATGCCCTCGGTCTCGGTGTCGAGCCGGCCGACGTGGAAGAGACGCGTCTCCCGGTTGGTGACGTAGTCGCCGAGGCACTGGCGGCCGTCCGGGTCCTCCATGGTGGAGACGACTCCGGCCGGCTTGTTCAGCGCGAAGAACAGGTACGACTGGGTGGCGACCGTCAGGCCGTCGACCTTGATCTCGTCCTTCGGCTGGACGCGCTTGCCCTGTTCCAGCACGATCTCGCCGTTGACCTCGACGCGGGCCTGCTCGATGAGCTCCTCGCAGGCGCGGCGCGAACCCATGCCGGCGCGGGCGAGCACCTTCTGCAGGCGCTCACCCTCCTCCTCGGCGCCCGGGAAGGTCTTGGGGGTCTTGATGACCGGCTTGTCCGCGTACCGGTCGCGCACGCGCTCCTCGATCCGCGCGTCCAGCTCTCGCGGACGTGACTGGCCGCTGCGGCTGCCGGGGCCGCTGCGCGGGCCGCCCGCGCCGCCGATGCCGGGGGTCCTGGAGGTCCGGGGACCGCCCTTGGCGCCACCGCGCGCCGCCGCGCCGCGGGCACCGCCGCCGCCGGCCTTGGGGCCGCTGCGGCCGGAGCGCTCGCCCTCGGGGCCCACGTCGTAGCGACGCTCCTCGGGGCGGGGGTTGCGGGGGCGCTGGGGGGCCTGGTCGCGGTCGCGGTCACGGTCGCGCGGGCCGGAGCCGCCGCCCTGGTAGCCGCCGCCGGAGGAGCCGCCGCGGTAGCCGCCCCCTCCGCCGGAGGAGCCGCCGCGGTAGCCACCGCCGGAGGAGGAGCCACCACCACCGGAGGAGGAGCCGCTGCCGCCGCGGTAGCCACCGCCGGAGGAGGAGCCGCCGCCACCGCGGTAGCCACCGCCCGAGGAGGAGCCGCCGCCCCGGGAGGAGCCGCTGCCGGAGGAGCTGCCGCCGCGGGAGTTACCGCGTCCGCCACCACCGCCGCCGCCGCTGTTCCTGTTGCCGCCGCCGTTGCCGTTGCTTCGCATCAAATGTCCGTCGTCTTGTCGTCGTCTTCATCAGTGTCCGGTGCGTCCGGATCGAACGACGGCACACCTTCTTGCGTCTCGGCTTCGATCGCGTCCGCCTCGGGGAGGAAGGGCGCGAGCTCCGGGAGCTCGTCCAGGCCGCGCAGGCCCATCCGCTCCAAAAAGTGGTTCGTCGTCCTGTACAGGATCGCACCTGTTTCGGGTTCCGTCCCCGCCTCCTCCACCAGACCCCGCTGGAGGAGGGTCCGCATGACCCCGTCGCAGTTGACTCCGCGGACCGCCGACACCCGGGAACGGCTCACCGGCTGGCGGTACGCGACGACCGCCAGGGTCTCCAGCGCCGCCTGGGTGAGACGGGCCTGCTGGCCGTCCAGCACGAAGCCCTCGACGGCCGGGGCGAACTCGGCCCGGGTGTAGAACCGCCACCCCCCGGCGACCAGGCGCAGCTCGAACCCGCGGCCCTGGAGCGTGTACTCGTCGGCGAGCTCGCGCAGCGCGTCCGCGACCTCCCGCGGGGTGCGCTCCAGCACCTTGGCGAGGTGCGCCTCGGTCGCGGGCTCGTCCACGACCATGAGTACGGCCTCCAGCGCCGGCTTCAGCTCCAGCCCGGCCACGTCGGTACTCATTCCTCGGCCCTCATTCCTTGGCCTCCACGATCTGGTCGAACTCGTCGGTCACGGTCGGCATGCCGTCGCCGTCCCCGCCGCTCCAGCGCACGGTGAGGGTCTTCAGGGCCTCCTCCTGGTCCAGGACCACCGCCTTCTCGCGGTAGAGCTCCAGGAGGGCCAGGAAGCGGGCGACGACGGTCAGGGTGTCCCCCGCGTCCTCGGTGAGCTCCTGGAAGGTGGCCTCGCCGCGGGCCTTCAGCATCCGCACGACGAGCGCCGCCTGCTCGCGCACGCTGACCAGCGGTGCGTGGATGTGCTCCACGTACACCTGGGGCTTGGCCTTGGGCTGCATGGCCTTGACGGCGAGGCGGGCGAAGCCCTCCGGGCCGATGGTGATGACGACCTCGGGCAGCAGGTCGGCGTGGTGCGGCTCCAGGCCGACGGTGCGGGGGTAGCGGCGCCCCTCGGCCTCCGCGCGGTCCTCGAAGATCGTGGCGATCTGCTTGTACGCCCGGTATTGGAGGAGCCGGGCGAACAGCAGGTCCCTGGCCTCCAGCAGCGCGAGGTCGGCCTCGTCCTCCACCTCGGCGGCGGGCAGCAGCCGGGCGGCCTTGAGGTCGAGCAGGGTGGCGGCGACGACGAGGAACTCGGTCGTCTGATCGAGGTCCCAGTCGGGACCCATGGCCCGGATGTGGGCCATGAACTCATCGGTGACCTTGGACAGCGCGACCTCGGTCACGTCGAGCTTGTGCCGCGAGATCAACTGAAGCAGCAGATCGAACGGCCCCTCGAAGTTCGCGAGCCGCAGCGTGAACCGCCCGTCGCCTCCGGCGGGGCCGGCGGACGCGGCTTCGGGGGCGGCCGCGGCCGTGTCCGGGGCGGCGAGAGGGGCCGGGGCCGGGCCGGAGGGGCCTTCGCGGCCCTCCGCGGGGGCCTCAGGCGGTGCGGGGGCGTGTTCGGGGTCGTCCCCGGGTCCGGACGCTCCGGGGCCCTCAGCGGGCGCCTCGGGGGCCCCTTCCGGCACACCGGGGCCGCGTCCCAGGAGGCGGCGGGCGGGTCGGCCGGGTTCGGCGGGGAGGGGCATCGCGGTCCATGGTCGTACGGAGGGGACGACGCGGCGGCCACCGGCCACGGCGTGCCCCCACCCTAGGGTGCGTCCCTCCCGTCCCGCCGGACCGGCCCGGAGCGTCCCGCGGCCGATGCGCCGGGCGGCGGGGCCGCGCCGCGGGGCCGGGGGATCCGGAGGGTCAGCGGCCGCGCAGGCGGCGGACGAGGATGCTGGCGTCGCCGCGGGATTCCAGGTCGGCCAGGACGACCGCCACCGCCTCGCGGACGATGCGGCCCCGGTCGACCGCCAGACCGTGCTCCCCGCGCAGCACCAGCCGCGCGTGTTCCAGGTCCATGAGCTCCTCGGCGGAGACGTAGACCGTGATCTTCTCGTCGTGCCGCTCGCGCCCGCTGGGCCGCCGGTTCGCGCCCCGGCCCTGGCCCTTGCCGCGTCCGCCCGCCCCCGGGGCCGCGGGGGCTCCGTTGACAGAACCTTCCTGCGACCGTCGGGGTGCTCCCACCACGGATTCCGTGCCCGCCTCGGCCTCCCGGCTCCGGCCCTCCCCCGCCGCGCCCTCGGCCGAGGAGGCCGCGTGCTCGGCGGCGGGCGCCTCGTCGGCGCCCCGCCTCGGCGAGGAGGACTGGAGGGCCATCCCGCCGGTCGTACGGAACAGTTCGTCGGCTCCGGGCAGACTCACTCGGCGTGACACCGGGCGAGCACCTCCCTGGCGAGCTGGCGATACGCGGCGGCGCCGACGGAGTTGGAGGCGTACGTCGTGATGGGCTCGCCGGCGACCGTGGTCTCCGGGAAGCGCACCGTGCGGCCGATGACCGTGTGGTAGACGTGGTCGTCGAAGGCCTCGACGACGCGCGCCAGCACCTCGCGGCTGTGCACCGTACGGGAGTCGTACATCGTGGCGAGGATGCCGTCGAGCTCCAGCTCCGGGTTGAGCCGCTCCTGCACCTTCTCGATGGTCTCGGTCAGCAGCGCCACGCCGCGCAGCGCGAAGAACTCGCACTCCAGCGGGACGATGACCTTGTGAGCCGCCGTCAGGGCGTTCACGGTCAGCAGACCGAGCGAGGGCTGACAGTCGATCACGATGTAGTCGTAGTCCGCCATCAGGGGCTTCAGGGCCCGCTGCAGGGTGGACTCGCGCGCGACCTCGCTGACCAACTGCACTTCGGCAGCGGACAGGTCGATGTTGCTCGGCAGCAGGTCCATGTTGGGGACCGCCGTCTTGAGCAGCACCTCGTCGGCCGACATGCCCCGCTCCATGAGCAGGTTGTAGACCGTCAGGTCGAGTTCCATCGGGTTCACGCCGAGGCCCACGGACAGCGCGCCCTGCGGGTCGAAGTCGACGAGCAGCACGCGGCGCCCGTACTCGGCGAGGGCGGCACCCAGGTTGATGGTCGACGTGGTCTTGCCCACGCCGCCCTTCTGGTTGCACATCGCGATGATCTTCGCCGGACCGTGGTCGGTCAGCGGACCCGGGATCGGGAAGTACGGGAGCGGGCGTCCGGTGGGGCCGATCCGCTCACGGCGCTGGCGGGCAGCGTCGGGGGCGAGGGTGGCCGCGTACTCGGGGTCCGGTTCGTACTCCGCGTCGGGGTCGTAGAAGTGCCCTTCGGGCACGTTTTCGTAGTCGGCGAAACCCACGGGCTTTTCGCCGCTCAGGTCGCCGGCCCTGGAGTTCACGTCTAGGCCGTCCATGCTCTTTTGGGGCGTCGTCATGTGCTGGTGGTTTGCGAAGGTGCGGACTGCGACGGAGCCGACAGCCTCGAGCCCGGCGGGGTTCTGGCCCCGCTCCGGCACGCCTGCTCGACCACCCCCAGGAGCAAATGTCGACTCATTCACAAGTCGTCTTACCTCCTCGGACGTGACCAGGACACTTATCGATAGGTCAGCGTGGCACCATGCCGACGGTTGGCGACTCTATGGCGTGTCACCGCTCAGCGGCAACACAATCCGCCGGACCCGGCACGATGTGTCGGCAACCGAACACCACTCTGTCAAGGGCGCACGAGCTGTCACCGCGAAGTTTCGCGGGTGTGCGAAAGGGTTAAAGGGTTACGTTCGAGGCGAGTTGAGCGGCTCTCCGGCGCACCCCGCAAACGCGTCCGGCCGGACCTTGCGGGCAAGGTCCGGCCGGATACGTGAGATTGACGTCAGTCGTTGACGTATCAGCCGAGCAGCGTGCTCAGCTCGAGGGTCTCGAGGCCGTGGGCCTCGGCCACCGGACCGTAAACGACCTGGCCGTCATGGGTGTTGAGGCCCAGTCCGAGCGCCGGGTCACGACGCAGCGCCTCGACCCAGCCGAGGTTCGCGAGCTGCACGATGTAGGGCAGCGTGGCGTTGGTCAGCGCGTAGGTGGAGGTGTTCGGCACCGCGCCCGGCATGTTGGCGACGCAGTAGAAGACCGAGTTGTGGACCTGGAAGGTCGGCTCGGCGTGGGTGGTCGGACGGGAGTCCTCGAAGCAGCCGCCCTGGTCGATCGCAATGTCGACAAGGACACTTCCGGGCTTCATCTTGGCGACGAGCTCGTTGGTGACCAGCTTCGGGGCCTTCGCACCCGGGATCAGCACGGCGCCGATGACGAGGTCGGCCTCGACGACGGCCTTCTCCAGCTCGAAGGCGTTGGAGACGATCGTCTTGATCTTCGTGCCGAAGATCTTGTCGGCCTCGCGGAGCTTGTTGATGTCGCGGTCGAGCAGGGTCACGTGGAAGCCCATGCCGATGGCGATCTGCGCCGCGTTCCAGCCGGAGACGCCGCCGCCGATGACCACGCACTCGCCGGCGTGGGTGCCGGGGACGCCGCCCGGGAGCACGCCGCGGCCGCCGGCCGAGCGCATCAGGTGGTACGCGCCGACCTGCGGGGCCAGACGGCCCGCGACCTCGGACATCGGGGCGAGCAGCGGGAGCGCGCGGTTGGCGAGCTCGACCGTCTCGTACGCGATGGCGGTGGTGCCGGACTCCAGCAGGGCGTCCGTGCACTCGCGGGAGGCCGCCAGGTGCAGGTAGGTGAAGAGCGTCTGGTCCTTGCGGAGGCGGTGGTACTCCTCCGCGATGGGCTCCTTGACCTTCAGCAGCAGGTCCGCGGTCGCCCAGACCTCGTCCGCGGTGCCGAGGATCTCGGCGCCGGCCGCGACGTACTCCGCGTCCGTGATCGAGGAGCCGACACCGGCGTTCTGCTCGATGAAGACCTGGTGGCCGTTGCGGACCAGCTCATGCACACCGGCGGGCGTGATGGCGACCCGGAACTCGTTGTTCTTGACCTCGCGGGGGATGCCGACCTTCATCGTCGATCACGGTCCTTGGCTCAGGGGAAAATACGGGGCACTTCCATACATACCCGCCCACAAGAACGCGCAACGGGATGCACCACGGGATGACGTGGTGAAGCCAGTTTAATGAAGGATTAACGCGTGTCTAGCCTTGCAAACAAATAATCTTAGTCGGATCCACTACGGATTTCGCAGGCCGCAGGGTCGTCTCCCAGCAATCTGTCGGCCGCTGACCGGTGCAGCCTCGCCGCTGCCGGGTCCCCCAGCCGGTCGAGCGTGTCGGCCAGCCGGACCTGGAGCGCGGCCTGCAGCCGCTGGTCCCCGGCACGGCGCGCCAGCTCCACCGCCTCCCGGCAGGTGTGCAGCGATTCCTCGGGGCGGCCGGCGTACTCCTGGACCCGGGCCATCTCGCTCAACGCCTTGGCCTGGCCCGGCACATCGGCCAGCCTCCGGTAGCCCCCGGCGGCGGCCCGCCAGCTGCGCAGCGCGTCCCCGTACCGGCCCGCGTACGTGTGGACGTTGCCGAGCCGCCCGTACAGCCGCGCCTCGTCCGCGCGCTCCCCGCGCGCCAGGGCCTGCGCGAGCGCCCGGCCGAACCAGTCGGAGGCCCGGTGCCAGTCCGCCAGTTCCTGGTAGGCGCCCCCTACGGATTCCATCGCGCGGCCGGTCGCGTACGGATCGTTCGCCGCCCGTCCCGCGTCCAGCGCGGCCCGGTAGCGGTCGAGGGCCTCCTGGGTCCGGCCGGTCTCGGCGTCCAGGTCGGCCAGGTTCAGCAGGGCGGCCGCCTGCTCCCGGTGCAGCGCGCGCCGCTCGGCCACGTCCAGGACCAGCCGGTGCAGCCCGTACAGCTCGGGCGCCGCCTCGGCTGTGCCGCGGTGCTCGGCGAGGGCCCGGACGAGCGCGGCGATCAGCCGCCGGGCCAGGGTGTCCAGCTCCCCGTCGGCCACGGCCAGGGCCGCGGCCGACGAGAGGGCGGGCAGCCGGGTGTCCAGCCAGGTGGCGGCGGCCCGCCGGTCGGGGAAGCGCAGGGCGCGCGGCACCCCGTCGAGCTTCTCCCGCAGGCCGTCCCCGCCGACCCCGCCGCCCTCGTCCGTTTCGGCCATGGCCCGGCAGGAATGCAGCAGCCGTACGGTGCGCTCCAGCATCCGGGCCCGGGCGAGCTGGACCTCGGCCGGGCGCTCCTTGGCTTCGAGCAGGGCCTGGAGCAGCGGCGCGAGGCAGCCGGGCAGCAGGAACAGGCCGTTGTGGGCGGGGTGCAGCAGACCCAGCCCGGCGAAGTCGTCCAGCGTGGACTGGGCCGCGGCCACCGAGCAGCCTGCGAGGGCGGAGGCGGTGTGCGAGTCGACGATCCCGGCGGGGGCCAGCGGCAGCAGCCGCAGGGTGCGCTGGGCGGGCTGCGGCAGCGACTCGTAGACGAGGCGGAAGCCGCGGTGCAGGGGACCGCCGACACCGGCGGGCATGTCGTGCAGCTGCTTGGCGACGTCGGCGACGGAGGCCTTGGGGTGGGCGGCGAGCCAGCCGCCGACGAGGGCGAGCGCGGCGGGCTGGCCTCCGCACTCCTCGGCGAGGGTCTCGGCGGCGCGCGGGTCGGCGGTGACCCGGGTGTCGCCGATGCGCTGCGCCAGCATCTCCACGGCGGCGGGGGTGTCGAGTCCGCCGAGGGTGCAGGGCCGCACGTCGGGGATGCCGGTGAGCGGTCCCTCGGCCGTGACCACGACGAGGCACTCGGGGGTGTCCGGCAGCAGGGCGTCGACCTGGTGCGGGTCGGCGGCGTCGTCGACCAGGATGACCACGCGGCGCCCGTCGAGCGCGGTGCGCAGGGCCGAGCTGAGCTCGTCCTCGCCGGCTCCGGGCGGGGTGGCCTGTCCGAGCCCCTCCAGCAGGCCGCGGACGGCGCGCTCGGTGGCCAGGGTCTCCCCGCCGGGCGCGGTCAGGCGGGTCCGGAGCAGCCCGTCGGGGTACTGGTCCGCGATCTCGCGGACGAACGCCTCGGCGAGTGCGGTCCGTCCGGACCCCGGCCGCCCGGCGACCAGCAGCACGCGGGCGCGGGGGGCCTTGGCCTTGCGGCCCGAGAGGGTGTCGAGCCCGGTCCGTGCGATGTCCTCGCGCAGCTCCTTGAGCTCACGCCGCCGCCCGACGAAATCCGTCACGGATCCGCTCCTCTCCCTGCCTTCGGATTGCGAGCGTAGTTCACGCAGAGCGACGACCTGGGTGGAGCGCGGCGGGCATATCCCCTGATCGGATCAGCGGATGGTCCGCTTTTCGGTCCGCGGGGCCCCGCGCTGCGTCCTGGCGGGGCCGGCCGGCCCCGCCAGGACGCGGGCGCGCCGGGACGCGGGCGCGCCGGGACGCGGGCGCGGCGGCTACGCGTCGTACGGGCGGGCCAGCCAGGGGGCCGTGGCCGGGCGCAGCGCGTCGAGGCCCTCGCCGGCCAGCGCGGCGGACAGGGCGAGTACCCCGGTCACCAGGGCCGCGTTGCCCAGTTCGCCCGCCAGGACGCCCCGTACCAGGTCGGCCAGCGGCACCCACGCCAGCTCCATGTCCGCCTCCTCCGACCCGGTCTCGGCGTACCGCTCGCCGTCGGCGTCGGAGACTCCCTGCGCGAGGAAGACGCGGACCGCCTCGTCCGACCCGCCCGGCGAGGCGTAGAAGTCGGCCAGCACCCGCCAGTCCTCGGCCTTGACGTGCGCCTCCTCGTACAGCTCGCGCTGGGCGCCGAGCAGCGGGTTCTCCCCCGGTACGTCGAGCAGCCCGGCCGGCAGCTCCCACAGCCGGCGCCGCACCGGGTGCCGGTACTGGCTGAGGACCAGCACCCGGCCGGCCTCGTCCAGGGCCAGCACGCACACCGAGCCCGGGTGCACCTGGTAGTCGCGGCGGGCCGTCGATCCGTCCGGCATCCGGACCTCGTCGGAGTTCACCGCCGTCTTGGCGCCCTGGAACGGCCGCCGGCTCGACCGTGTCTCCCAGGATTCCCACGTGTCCTTGACGTTCATGCCCCGACCCTCCACAACGCGCGACAGCCGGGGTACGGCAGATCCGTACCCCGGCTGTCTACGTTATGCCGTCAGGCGATCACTTCGCGGACTGCTGCCGCTCCACGGCCGCCTTGACCAGACCGGCGAACAGCGGGTGCGGGCGCGTCGGGCGCGAGCGCAGCTCCGGGTGGGCCTGGGTGGCCACCAGGTAGGGGTGCACCTCGCGCGGGTACTCGACGTACTCGACGAGCTTGTTGTCCGGGGAGGTGCCGGAGAAGACGATGCCCGCCTTCTTCTCCAGCTCGCCGCGGTAGGCGTTGTTGACCTCGTAGCGGTGGCGGTGGCGCTCGTCCACGTACGCCTGGTCGCCGTAGACCTCGCGGACGATGGAGCCCTCGGCGAGCTTCGCCGGGTACATGCCCAGGCGCATGGTGCCGCCCAGGTCGCCCGCGCCCTCGACGAAGGCCAGCTGCTCCTCCATGGTCGAGATGACCGGGTGCGGGGTGGAGGCGTCGAACTCGGTGGAGTTGGCGTCCTCGATGCCCGCGAGGTTGCGCGCGGCCTCGATGACCACGCACTGCAGGCCCAGGCACAGGCCGAGCAGCGGGATCCTGTTCTCGCGGGCGTAGGTGATCGCGCCGACCTTGCCGTTGACGCCGCGGTCGCCGAAGCCGCCGGGCACGCAGATCGCGTCCACGTCGCCGAGCACCGCGGCGGCGCCGGCCGGGGTCTTGCAGTCGTCGGAGGTGACCCACTTGATCTGGACGCGGGCCTTGTTGGCGAAACCGCCGGCGCGCAGCGCCTCGGTCACCGACAGGTAGGCGTCGGGCAGGTCGATGTACTTGCCGACGAGCGCGACCTTGACCTCGTGGTCGGGGTTGTGGACCCGGTCCAGCAGGTCCTCCCAGACGGTCCAGTCCACGTCGCGGAACGGCAGGTCGAGCTTGCGCACGACGTACGCGTCCAGGCCCTCGGTGTGCAGCACCTTCGGGATGTCGTAGATCGACTTGGCGTCGATCGCGGCGACCACCGCGGCCTCGTCGACGTCGCACATCAGCGAGATCTTGCGCTTGATGGACGTCGGCACGTCGCGGTCGGCGCGCAGCACGATCGCGTCGGGCTGGATGCCGATGTTGCGCAGGGCCGCGACCGAGTGCTGGGTGGGCTTGGTCTTGAGCTCGCCGGAGGGGCCGATGTAGGGCAGCAGCGAGATGTGCACGACGAAGACGTTGTCGCGGCCGACCTCGTGGCGGACCTGGCGGACGGTCTCCAGGAAGGGCAGCGACTCGATGTCGCCGACCGTGCCGCCGACCTCGGTGATGACGACGTCGACGTCCTCGGTCGCCATGCGGCGGATGCGGTGCTTGATCTCGTTGGTGATGTGCGGGATGACCTGCACGGTGTCACCGAGGTACTCGCCGCGCCGCTCCTTGGCGATGACCTGCGAGTAGACCTGGCCGGTGGTGACGTTGGCCGAGCCGTCGAGGTCGACGTCGAGGAAGCGCTCGTAGTGGCCGATGTCGAGGTCGGTCTCGGCGCCGTCGTTGGTGACGAACACCTCACCGTGCTGGAACGGGTTCATCGTGCCGGGGTCGACGTTGAGGTACGGGTCGAGCTTCTGCATCGTGACCCGGAGACCGCGCGCCTTCAGCAGCGCACCCAGGCTGGAGGCCGTCAGGCCCTTGCCGAGGGAGGAGGCGACACCCCCGGTGACGAAGATGTGCTTGGTCGTCATGGCTGTGCTCGCCAAGAGGGGGCTCCCGTGGTCGCGAAGTGAGGTGCGGTGCTTCCGGCGCCGGCCACCATCGAACCGGAGGCTCTCAGGGGGCGCCGAAGCTGCGGTTTCGGGGCTCCTGATTCGCACAGGCAGACCACCGGTCCACGGGGTACCAGCCTATCAGCGCCCGGACCCGTCCGCCTCCGGGCACGCGGCGCGGGGGTCCCGTACGCAAGCGCGGGAGGGGCGGGGCGGCGACGTCCCGGCAGGTCACCCGTTTGGCCCAGTCGCATTCTTCCGCGGCTTAAGGAGATCACTAGGGTGCCGTCATATCCTGCTCGGATACCGCACACATCACCGCCGAGCAGTCCGTCGCACGGCCTCACCGAGCCGATATACGGAATCATGGGCTCGACGCGGAGATCCCCACCCACAGGAGACCGCGCAACCGCGCAATGCAAGCGCCCTTCGGGGCGGACGTGGCCGTTCGACTGGAGATGCAACGTGTCCGGGCGCATCGAGGATTACGCACTGATCGGGGACATGCAGACCGCCGCGTTGGTCTGCCGGGACGGGGCAGTGGACTGGTTGTGTCTGCCACGTTTCGACTCCCATGCCGTGTTCGCGAGCATTCTCGGCACCGAGGATCACGGATTCTGGCGGATCGGGCCCGCCTTCCCTCCCGACAACGAACCGCCGAGGGCCACCCGGCGCCGCTACCGCGGTGACTCGCTGGTCCTGGAGTCGGAGTGGGACACCCCGCGCGGAACCGTCCGCGTGATCGACTTCATGCCGCCCCGCGAGGGCCACGCGCCCCAGCTGATCCGGATCGTCGAGGGCGTCAGCGGACGCGTCAAGATGCGCTCCGCGCTGCGCATGCGCTTCAGCTACGGGCGGGTCGTGCCCTGGGTGCACAAGGTCGACGGGCGCACGGTCGCCGTCGCCGGACCCGACTCCGTCTGGCTGGACACCGAGGCGCAGACGTACGGCAAGGACCTGACGACGTACTCCGACTTCACCGTCGGCCCCGGCGACCGGATGGCGTTCAGCATCAGCTGGCAGCCCTCGCACCGCGGCGCGCCGGAGGCCCCCGACGCCGAGGCGGCCCTCGACTCCACCACCGAGTTCTGGCGCGAGTGGGTGGAGCAGTGCACCTACCACGGGCCCTACCGGGAGGCGGTGGTCCGCTCCCTGATCACCCTCAAGGCCCTCACGTACGGCCCCACCGGCGGGATCGTCGCCGCGCCGACCACCTCCCTGCCGGAGGAGATCGGCGGGGTCCGCAACTGGGACTACCGCTACACCTGGCTGCGCGACGCCGCCATCACCCTGTCCTCGCTGCTGCGCACCGGCTACCGCGAGGAGGCCCGCGCCTGGCGCGAGTGGCTGCTGCGCGCGGTGGCCGGCGACCCGGAGAACCTCCAGATCATGTACGGGATCGCCGGCGAGCGGGAGCTCGGCGAGACCGAGCTGGACTGGCTGCCGGGCTACGAGAACTCCCGCCCGGTCCGCGTGGGCAACGGCGCGGCGGGCCAGCTCCAGCTCGACGTCTACGGCGAGGTCACCGAGGCCCTGCACCTGGGCCACATGACCGGCCTCGCCCGCAGCGACTACGCCTCGCTGCTCCAGCTCAAGCTGATCCGCTACCTGGAGACCCACTGGGACCAGCCCGACGAGGGCATCTGGGAGGTGCGCGGCCCGCGCCGGCACTTCGTGCACTCGAAGGTGATGGCCTGGGTGGCCGTGGACCGCACGATCAAGCTGATCGAGAGCGGGGACGCGGACGGGCCGCTGGAGCGCTGGCGCGAGCTGCGCGACGAGATCCACCAGGACGTGTGCGAGAAGGGCTACGACAAGGAGCGCAACACCTTCACCCAGTCGTACGGGTCGAAGGAGCTGGACGCCTCCCTGCTGCTGATCCCGCAGATGGGCTTCCTGCCGCCGGACGACAAGCGGGTCATCGGCACCATCGAGGCGATCCAGCGCGAGCTGTCCACGCCCGACGGCTTCATCCTGCGCTACCCGACGGCGGGCGAGGAGGCCGGTGTGGACGGCCTGGAGGGCGACGAGGGGGCCTTCCTCGCGTGCTCGTTCTGGATGGCCGACGACCTGGCGATGATCGGGCGGGTGGACGAGGCCCGCCGGCTGTTCGAGAGGCTGCTGTCCCTGCGCAACGACCTCGGGCTGCTGGCGGAGGAGTGGGATCCGCGGCTCCAGCGCCAGGTCGGGAACTTCCCGCAGGCCTTCAGCCACGTTCCGCTGATCGACACGGCGCTGCGGCTGACCGCGAGCGGGGCCTACGGGGGATAGCCGCGGGCGGGGGCGTACGGGAGGAGGCTGCGCCGAGGACGTGCGTCCTCCCCCCGCGCCCCGGTGATCGCCTCCGCCTACCCTGGAAGGGTCCTATGCCCTTCTCGGAAGGGGGAGGCCATGGCGCCCCTGTCGAAGGCGGGCACGGCGCTCGCCGCGCTCCGCGAGGATCTGGCCGGCGACGTCTTCGCCCCGGACGACCCGGGCTACGACGAGGCCCGGACCGTCTTCAACTCGATGATCGACCGCAGGCCCGCCGTCATCGCCCAGTGCGCGAGCCCGGCCGACGTGGTGACCGCGGTACGGTTCGCCCGCGATCTGGACCTGAAGATCGCGGTCCGCGGCGGCGGCCACAGCGTCTCCGGCTCCGCCCTCGGCGACGGCGCCCTGGTGGTGGACCTGCGGCGGATGCACGGGGTCACCGTCCACCCGGGAGCCCGCGCCGTTCGGGTCGAGGGCGGGGCGACCATGAGCCACCTGGACCGGGCCTGTGCCCCCTACGGGCTGGCCACCACCGGCGGCCGGGCCTCCACCACCGGCGTGGGCGGCTTCGTCCTGGGCGGCGGCAGCGGCTGGCTGGACCGCACCTGCGGGCTGGCCGTGGACAACCTGCTGGGCGTGGAACTGGTGACGGCCGACGGCACGGTCGTGGAGACCACCGCCGAGGAGCACCCGGAGCTGTTCTGGGCCCTGCACGGCGGCGGGGGGAACTTCGGCGTGGCCACCGCGCTCACCCTGCGGCTGCACGAACTGCCCGCCATGTCGATCGCGTTCCTGCTCTACCTGCCGGAGAACGGACCCGAGGTGGTGCGGACCTACCGGGACCTCATCGAGGGCGGCCCGGTGGAGGCGGGCGGGGGCGTGATCTACCTCACCGGCCCGCCCGACGACGAGTTCGTACCGCCCCATCTGGCCGGAAGGCTGATCTGCGCGGCGCTGGTCACGTACGCGGGCCCGGAGGACCGGTTGCGCGAGCTGGCCGGCCCGCTGCTGGCGCTGCCGCACGAGGCGGCGATGGTCACCGCGATCCCGTACGCCGATCTGCAGTGCATGATCGACGACCCGCCGGGGCTGCGGAACTACTGGTCGGCGGAGTACCTGACCGGGGCTCCGGACGCTTTCGTCGACGTGTTCTGCGCGCGGGCCGGCTCGATGCCGGTGCCGACCGGCACGCAGCACATCCTGTTCCCGCAGGGCGGCGCGATCGCCTCGGGCCCGGCCGACTACCCGGTGCCGTACCGGGACTCGCCCTGGGCGGTGCACCCGTTCGGGATCTGGGAGGACACGGCCGACGACGAGCGGTGCCGCCAGTGGGTCAAGGACGTCCGCGCGGACGTCCAGCCGTGGAGCACGGGCGCCGTGTACCTGAACTTCCTCGGCGACGAGGGCTCGGACCGGGTCGTCTCGGGGCTCGGAGCGGACAACATGCGGCGGCTGGGGCAGGTCAAACGGGAGTACGACCCCGACAACGTCTTCCGCTTCAACCACAACATCCGGCCCGCCTGACGCATTCGTGACCCACGGGTGATGCGATCGGAACAGGACGGCCGGTACCGTCCCGCGATATGGACGATCAAGGCGGAATCACGGTTCAGCGGGCACTGGAACTTCCGGGGCTGCGCAGCGGGCTCCCGGAGGTGGTGGCCTGCGCCGACCGGCTGGGCCGGACCGTCCGCTGGGTGCACGCGGGCGAGGTCCCGAACATCGCCTCGCTGCTCAAGGGCGGCGAGCTGCTGCTGACCACGGGGCTGGGCCTCGGCACCCGGCCCGCCGAGCAGCGTGCCTTCGTACGCCGCCTCGCGGACCGGGGGATCGCCGCGCTGGTGGTCGAGCTGGGCCCGCGGTTCACCCGGCTCCCCGCGACCCTCGTGGAGACGGCCCGCGCGGCGGGCCTCCCGCTCGTCCAGCTCCACCGCGAGGTCCCCTTCGTCACCGTCACCGAAGAAGTCCACACCGAGATCGTCAACCACCACTACGCGCTGCTCCAACGGGCCGAGGAGGTCCACCGGCGATGTACGGAGGCCCTCCTGGGCGGCGGTGGCATCCCCCAGGTACTGCGGATCGTGGCCGACTTCACGGGCAACCCGGTCTTCCTGGAGACGCCCGACGGGCAGCTGCTGTACGCGGCCGACAGCTCGGGCGGTGACGCGGGCGCCGACCCGCTCCAGGTGTGGGAGGGCCTGCGGGGCCAGCGCGAGGCCGAACCGTCGGCGAACACGGTGGTGATCGACGTACCCGGCGGCGGCCACGGCACGGGCTCGGTCCGGGCCCGGGTGGTGCTGGTCGGCGTCTCGGCGCCGCTGCTGCCGGTGCACCGGATGGCGGCGGAGCGTACGGCGGGGGTCCTGGCCGTCGTCCTCATGCAGGCGCGGCAGGAGGACGAGCTGGCGGCGCGCGGCCGCGGGGACTTCCTGACGGACCTCGCCGAGGGCCGCATCTGCGCCGAGGACGCCCCCGCGCAGGCCCGCGTCCTGGGCTTCCGGCCGGGCGCGGGACCTCTGCTGCCGATCGTGATGCGCCTGTCGACGGACCTGGGCCCGTCCGGCAACTGGGCCGTCCTGGCCCGCGCGGTCCTGGAGGAGCTGTCGTCGGTCGGGGTCCCGGTGCTGCTGGGCGTCCGCCCGGTGGAGGGGCGGGTGCCCCTGCTGGTCTCGCTGCGCGCGGAGTCCGAGCGTACGGCGGTGGCCGACCGGGTGGCCGCGGCGCTGCGCGCGGGCGTGGAACGCGCGGGCCTGGACCGGGCCTCGGCCCCGCCGGCCGTGGTGGTCGGGGTCGCGGGCGGCTGGGCGGCGGCCTCGGCGGGCCTGCGGCACGCGGCGGAGACCGCGACGGCGGCCCACGGGCTGCCGGCCCGCCCCTGGTACGACGCCCGGCGCCTCGACATCGACCTGCTGCTGTGGAGGCTGCGCGAACATCCCGACCTGGCGGCGTTCGTGGACCGTGCGATCGGGCCGCTGCGCACCCATGACGCGGCCTCGCGGCCGCCGCTGCTGCCCACGCTGGAGACGTACCTGGCCCACGCGGGCCGCAAGGCGGAGACGGCCCGCGAGCTGCACCTGAACCGCCAGACCCTGTACAACCGGCTGGCCCGCATCTCGGAGCTCCTGGGCACGGACCTGGACGACCCCGAGACGGTCCTCTCCCTCAGCCTGGCCCTCCGAGCCCGCCGCCACACCGCCTCGTGACCCGGCCGGCCCGGTGGACCTCTCCTAGCCCGTCCGAAGAGACGGCCTAGGTGTGCGACTGCTGGTGCTTGATTACACCGGGGCCTCGGTCTTCTGCTTGAGGCGTTCGTAGGGTGTCTGGCCGCCGAGGGCGCCGTGGGGGCGGTGGTAGTTGTAGTAGTCCTCCCACTCTCGCAGCTTGTCGTTGAAGACGCCTGTGTCGTCGATGACGAGGCCGTCGAGCATGCGGTAGAACTCCTCGGCGTCGATGCGATGGGAGCGTTCGACTTTGCCGTTGAGGTGCGGTGATGCGGGTTTGATGTAGGTGTGGGCGATGCCCTTGTCGAGAACGTTCCAGTGGAAGGCTGACTGGAACTCCGCGCCGTTGTCGGTCTGGATGACCTCGATGCGGAACGGCAGGCGCTCGAGGACGTAGTCGAGGAACTGGACGGCGGTCTTCTGGTCGCACCGCGGGTAGATCCGCAGCACCCGCAGCCTGGTGCAGTCGTCGATGGCGGTGAACTGGTAGTACTTCGCCCGGCGCCGCCGTTTCGGAAGGGGCCCGGTCACCGGCGCTGCCGCAGGAGCCTGCGCAGGGAGGCCGATCGGCTCGATGAATTTGACGTCGATCTGGACGCGGTTGCCGGGCAACTGCTTCTCGTAGCGGGTGTAGCGCTTGTCGTGGCGTTTGTAGCGCTGGGAGGCCGGCAGCCGGTTCAGCCCGAGCTTCTTGAGGATGCGGTAGACGGCTGAACAGGCGATGTCGATGTCGTGGTACCGCTTGAGGTACATCTTGATCTTCATCGGACCGAAGTAGTAGTGCCGCCGCAGGTAGACGATCTTGTTCACGACGTCGGCCTCGGTGGCGTGAGGACAGTGGTGCGGCTTGCTGGACCGGTCCCGCAGGCCGTCGAGGCCTTCGTCCTGGTAACGGCGCTGCCACTTATAGAAGCAAGTGCGGCTGATGCCGTAGTACCGGCAGGTCAGCGCGACGTTCCCCGTGACTTCTTCGGCGTGTCGCAGGACCGCAAGGCGGTGCTGGGCCTGACGGTCCTGCTGCTGTTGAGGTGAAGGGGGCACGGCAGACCTCCGTCTACTCGGAGACCCATGTGTAACCAACGTCCGGCAGTTTCATACCTAGGGCCTGTCGTCAAACTCCCGTCGTCGCCCGGAGGGCAGACGGGAGTTTGACGACAGGCCCTAGCCCCGGCGGCGTTCCATCAGTTCGTCGTAGACGGACAGGACCTGCGCGACCGTGTCGTCCTCGGAGGGCCAGGTCGCGGCCTGCGCCCGCCCCGCGGCGACCAGCTCGGCCCGGTGTCCGGCATCCGCCAGCAGCCCGGTCACGGCCGAGGCGAAGGCCGCCGCGTCCCCCGGCGGGACCAGCACCGCGCCCGCGCCCACCAGCTCCGGCACTCCCCCCACCGCCGTGGCCACCAGCGGCACCCCCGCCCGCAGTGCCTCCTGCGCCAGCAGGGCCCGTTCCTCCCAGCGGCTCGGCAGCACCGCCAGGTCCGCCGCCGCGAGCAGCTGCGCGGCATCCCGGCGCCGCCCCAGCAGCCGTACCGGAAGCCCCTCTTCCACGATCCGCCGGGCCAGTTCCGTCCGCAGCGGCCCCTCCCCCGCGATCACCAGCAGGGGCAGGGGGTCCAGCGTCCGCCACTCCCGGGCCGCGTCGAGCAGGTCGGCGTACCCGCGGTGCTCCACCAGGCTCCCGACCGCGATCAGCAACGGCCTTCCCACCGCCCCCAGTTCCGCCCGCACCTTCCCGGGCTCCGTGCCCGGCTCGGCCGCCGGCACGGCCACCGGGGCCAGCCGCGCGTCCCGCGCACCCCGCAGCCGGGCCCGGTCCACGAGGTCCGAGGAGGCGCCGAGCACGACCGCCGCGGCCCGCGCCACGTGCCGTTCCAGGACCCGGCTCAGCCGCCCGAGCGCGGCGCCCGCCGCACCGGCGGCGGCCGGGCCGTCTCCGTGCCAGCTCACGACCAGCGGCACCCGCCGCCCCCGCAGGGCCAGCATGGCCCGCATCCCGGCCCGCACCCCGTGCGCGTGCACGACGTCGGCCCCGGCGCAGGCGGCCCGCAGCGCGTTCACCGCGTCGGGTGAGAACTGCGCGCCGGCGCCGGTGAAGTCGTACTCGCCCTCCGCCTCGACGGGCGCGCACACCGTGACCCGTACCCCGCGCGCGGCGAGCCCGGTGGCGAGCGAGCGTACGTGCGCGCTGCTGCCCGCCCCCGCACCGCCGCCGAGCACTTGGACGGTACGCAGCGGCGGACGCCCGTAGGGCTGTGCCGGGGCGGACGGGGAGACCGGGGAGCTGCTCACGGGCCGAAGCTCCAGGGTGAGGGAGTCAGAGACGTCGCCCAGGATGCCAGTCCGCACGCGCGTTCCGGGACCATACGGGTGCGGATCCCGTGAGAGATACCGCCGGACACCCCCCAGCCTCACCCACACGGGCTAGTGCCGCGTCAACCCCGGCCGCCGTCCGCGCGCGCCGCCGCGAGGAGTTCCTCGGCGTGCGCACGCGCCGAGACGGAGTCCTCGTGGCCCGCCAGCATGCGCGACAGCTCGCGGATCCGGTCCTCGCCCTCCAGGACGGTGACACCGCTGCGCGTGACCGATCCGTCGTTGGTCTTCTCCACGAGCAGCTGCCGGTCGGCGAACGCGGCCACCTGCGGCAGGTGCGTGACGACCACCACCTGGGCCGACTTGGCGAGCTTCGCCAGCCGCCGGCCCACCTCGACCGCCGCCTTGCCGCCGACGCCCGCGTCGACCTCGTCGAAGAGGTAGGTGGGCACCGGGTCGGAGCCGGCGAAGACGACCTCCACGGCCAGCATCACCCGGGAGAGCTCACCGCCGGACGCGCCCTTGGCGATCGGCCGCGGCTGGGCCCCGGGGTGCGGGGCCAGCAGCAGTTCCACCTCGTCCGCGCCCGAGGGTCCGTAGACGACCGGGCGGCCGTCCACCTCCACCCCTTCGGGGTCCTCGGTCTGCCGGACGTCGATGGTCACCCGGGCGTGCGGCATCGCCAGCGAGGCCAGCTCCTGCGTCACGGCCGAGGCGAACCGGGTCGCCGCCTCCACGCGCGCGTCCGTCAGCCCCTGTGCCAGGGCCGACAGTTCGGAGCGCAGCCCGTCCCGCTCCGCGGTCAGCTCGGTGATCCGCTCGTCGTCGCCGTCGAGCTCCAGCAGCCGTGCGGAGCCCCGCTCGGCCCACTCCAGCACCGCGTCCACGGTGCCTTCGGAGCCGTACTTGCGGGTCAGCTGGGTCAGGGCCGCCCGGCGCTCCTCCACCGCGGCCAGCCGCAGCGGATCGGCGTCCAGGTCGTCGGCGTAGCCGGCCAGCTCCCCGGCCACGTCGGCCAGCAGGATGCCCAGTTCGCCGATCCGCTCGGCGAGCGCACCGAGGACCGGGTCGTGCGAGCGTACGGACTCCAGGGCGCGGTGGGCGCCCGCGACGAGGGTGTTGGCGTCGATGCCCTCCGGGTCCTCCGGGTTGCCGGCCAGCGCGGCGTGCGCCAGCTGGGCGGCCGAGGAGAGCGATTCGGCGTGCCCGAGCCGCTCGGCCTCCGCCGCCAGTTCGGCGTCCTCGCCCGCGGCCGGCTCCACGGCGGCGATCTCCTCCAGCCCGAAGCGCAGCAGATCGGCCTCCTGGGCGCGTTCCCGGGCCCGGGTGGTGATCTCCTCGAGCTCGACGGCGACCGCGCGCAGCCGCCGGTAGGCCGAGCCGTACTTCTCCAGTGGGACGGCGACGGCGTCCCCGGCGTACCGGTCGAGCGCCTGCCGTTGCCGGGCGGGGCGCAGCAGGCCCTGCTGGTCGGTCTGCCCGTGTACGGCGACCAGGTCGTCGGCGAGCTCGCCGAGCAGGCCGACGGGCACGGAGCGGCCGCCGACGTGGGCGCGCGAGCGGCCCTCGGCGGACACCGTCCGGCTGATCAGCAGGGCGCCGTCGTCGAGCTCGGCCCCCGCTTCCTCGGCGCGCACGGCGGCGGGCGCGTCCGGGCGCATGACGATGCGGCCCTCGACGACCGCGGCCTTGGCCCCGATCCGTACCAGGGCCGGGTCGGCGCGCCCGCCGAGCAGCAGCCCGAGGCTGGTGACGACCATCGTCTTGCCCGCGCCGGTCTCGCCGGTCACCGCGGTGAAACCGGGCGACAGCTCGACCACCGCGTCGTCGATGACCCCGAGCGACCGTATCCGCATCTCCTCAAGCACGGGACGACGATACCGAGGTTTCACCTGTGCCATGTGACCTCACCCGCTCGAAGTTCTCCGAACGAACGTGCTATTAAGGCGGACGGTCGGTCCGTACGGGACCGGCTCAGTGCGGCGCCCCGCGCCACCCCGACACCGGCAGCGCGAACTTCGCGACGAGCCGGTCCGTGAACGAGGCGTGGTGCAGCCGGGCGAGCCGCACCGGCACCGCACCCCGCCGGACCTCCACCCGGGCCCCGGACGGCAGGTCCAGCATCCGCCGGCCGTCGCACCAGAGCACCCCGTGCGGGGTACCGTTCTGCACCTCGACCGCCAGCACCGAGTCCGGCGAGGTCACCAGCGGCTTCGCGAACAGCGCGTGCGCGCTGATCGGCACCATCAGCAGCGCCTCCACCTCCGGCCAGACCACCGGCCCGCCCGCCGAGAAGGCGTACGCCGTCGAACCGGTCGGGGTCGCGCAGACGATCCCGTCGCAGCCGAAACCGGTCACCGGACGCCCGTCGATCTCCAGGACCACCTCGAGCATCCGCTCCGGCGAGACCTTCTGCACCGCGGCCTCGTTCAGCGCCCAGTCCTCGTGGACCACGTCGCCGTTCGTGCGCACGGTCACATCGAGCGTCATCCGCTCCTCGACCTCGTACTCGCGCGTCACCACCCGGTCGACGACCTTGTCCAGGTCGTCGCGCTCCGCCTCGGCGAGGAACCCCACCCGCCCCAGGTTGACGCCCAGCATCGGCACCCCCGAGGCACGCGCCAGCTCCGCGCCCCGCAGCAGGGTCCCGTCACCGCCCAGCACCACGAGCAGCTCACAGCCGTCGAGCACGCCCGGGGTGGACTCGGTGACCAGCTCCACCTCGGGCGGCAGCGGCAGGTCCGCCGCCTCGTGCGCGAAGACCCGTACGCCCAGCCCGCAGCGCAGCAGCCCCTTCACCACCAGCTCGGCGCTCCGGATGGCCGCCGGCCGTCCGGTGTGCGCGAGCAGGAAGACGGTTCGCCCCGTCGCCGAACCCGAACCCGCCCCTGAACCAGAACCCGCTGAATCTGTCACTGCGGCCCCTCCGCCACTGCACGGTCAACATCCGCCGGGTCGAGTGCCGGTGCCCCCGCCCGCAGCCACAGAAAGTACTCGACGTTCCCCGAAGGCCCCGGCAGCGGACTGGCCGTCACCCCGAGGACCCCCAGCCCCAGCTTCGCCGCCTGCGCCGCCACCTCGCGCACCGCCTCGGCCCGCAGCTCGGGACTGCGCACCACGCCGCCGCTGCCCAGCCGGTCCTTGCCCACCTCGAACTGCGGCTTGACCATCAGCACCAGGTCCGCGTCCGGCGCGCAGCAGCGGACGAGCGCGGGCAGCACCAGCCCGATCGAAATGAAGGAAAGGTCACCCACGACCAGGTCGGCCGGAATCCCGTCGATCAGCTCCACCGTGAGTTCACGGACGTTCGTACGGTCCTTGACCGTGACCCGGTCGTCGCTCTGCAGGGACCAGGCGAGCTGCCCGTAGCCCACGTCGACGGCCACCACGTGGGCGACGCCCGCGCGCAGCAGCACATCGGTGAACCCGCCCGTGGAGGCCCCGGCGTCCAGCGCCCGCCGGCCCTCGACCCGCAGCCCCTGCGGCTGGAAGGCCGCGAGCGCGCCCGCGAGCTTGTGGCCGCCCCGCGAGACGTAGTCGGGATCGCTCTCGTCCTTGAGGACGACCAGCGCCGCACTCGTCTCCACCTGGGTGGCGGCCTTGGTCGCGGTGGTACCGCCCACGGTCACCCGGCCCGCGGCGATCAGCTGCGCGGCGTGCTCGCGCGAGCGGGCCATGCTGCGGCGCACCAGTTCGGCGTCCAGGCGGCGGCGTGCCACTCCTGCCACGTTCGGTTCAGCTCCTGTTTTCGTGCGGTCCGGGGACGGGCGGTGCGTCCAGCGCGGTCAGCGCCTCGCGCAGCCCCCGGTGGACATCCTCGTACACCGCGACGTGTCCGTCCGCCCCGAGGTGGTCGGCGTCCGCCAGCCGCGCCAGGTGCGCGTCCACGGCGTCGTGCCCGGTGGGCGTGCGTACGATGCCCAGCGCCGCGGGCCCGGCGGCGGACTCGGCCGTGGGCTCGGCAGCTTCGTCGGTCATGCCCCGACGCTACCCCGAAGCGCCCCGCGACCACGCAACGGCTCTGCGGTACGGTCGTGATCACGATGGCTACGATTCAGGAGTGCCGAGACGCACTCGACCGACTCTCCGACAACCTGGCCGGGGCGGACGGCGGCGTGCGCGGCGCGGCCGCGCTCGACCGCTCGCTCAGCTGCCACATCACGGACCTGGACCAGACCTTCACCGGCCGCCTCGACGACGGCCGGATCCGGGTGGACACCCTCACGGCGGGCCCGCCCGCGACGAAGGCCGAGATCAGGCTCGCGATGACCGGCGACGACCTGCTCGCACTGGTGGCGGGCGAGCTCAAATTCGCCAAGGCCTGGGCCTCGGGCCGCGTCAGGCTGGAAGCCGGCTTCCGCGACCTCCTCCGCCTGAAAAGCCTGCTCTAGCCACGCTCCAGCCCGGCCGGCGCCTGAGGCGCGTGGGCCCCGCCCCGCTACACCGCGCCGGCCCCCGCACGGGACTTCCGCGCGGCCGGGATCACCAACGGCGTCCCCGTCTCCGGATCGGGAATCACCTGACACCGCAGCCCGAACACCCGCTCCACCAACTCCGCGGTGACCACCACCCCCGGCGGCCCCTCCGCCACGACCTCCCCGTCCCGCATCGCGATCAGGTGCGTCGCGTAACGGGCCGCGTGGTTCAGGTCGTGCAGAACCGCCACCAGCGTCCGCCCCTGCGTCTCGTGCAGCTCCGCACACAGGTCGAGCACGTCGATCTGGTGCTGGATGTCCAGATACGTCGTCGGCTCGTCGAGCAGCAGCAGCGGGGTCTGCTGCGCCAGCGACATCGCGATCCACACCCGCTGCCGCTGACCGCCCGACAGCTCGTCCACGGCCCGGTCGGCGAGCTCGGCGACCCCGGTCGCGGCCATCGACTCCGCGACGATCCGCTCGTCCTCCGACGACCACTGGCGCAGCAGCCCCTGGTGCGGGTACCGCCCGCGCGAGACCAGGTCGGCCACCGTGATGCCGTCGGGCGCGATCGAGGACTGCGGGAGCAGGCCGAGCGTCTTGGCCACCTTCTTCGCCGGCATCGACCCGATGGCCTGCCCGTCGAGCAGCACCCGCCCGGCGGACGGTTTCAGCATCCGCGACAGGGCCCGCAGCAGGGTGGACTTGCCGCAGGCGTTGGGGCCGACGATCACCGTGAAGGAGTTGTCGGGTATCTCCACCGACAGGTTCTCGGCGATGACCCGCTGGTCGTAGCCGAGGGTCACGTTCTCCGCGGTCAGCCGCTGCACTTGGGTACTCCTGAGGTTCATATACGTCCCGCCTTGCGCTCGGTGACGAGCAGCCAGAGCAGATAGACACCGCCGACCAGCCCGGTCACCACGCCCACCGGCAGCTGGTCCGCGCCGAAGGCCCGCTGCGAGGCCCAGTCCGAAAGCAGCAGCACGAACGAGCCCATGAGGGCCGCCGTCAGCAGATTGGCGCCGGGCGAGCGGGTCAGCCGCCGCGCCAGCTGCGGCGCGGCCAGCGCGACGAAGCTGATCGGCCCCGCCGCGGCGCTCGCCGCGGTGGTGAGCAGGATCGCGGCCAGCATCAGCAGCATCCGCGTGCGCTCCACCCGCACCCCCACCGCGTACGCGGCGTCGTCACCCATCTCGATCATCCGCAGGGCCCGGCTCTGCCCCAGCACCAGCGGGAACAGCACCGCGCAGGTCACCAGCAGCGGCCACACCTGCGCCCAGTCCCGCCCCGCCAGCGAGCCCGTCAGCCAGACCATCGCCCGGGAGGCCTCCACCAGCTGGGCCTTGGTGATCAGGTACTGGATGGCGGCCAGCAGCATCGCGGAGGCGCCGATGCCCACCAGGACGAGCCGGTAGCCGTGGATGCCCCGCTTGTACGCCAGCAGGTAGACCCCCGCGCCGGCCAGCAGCCCACCGAGCAGCGAACCGACGGCCACCTCCGTCGCGGAGCCCTTCAGCAGGATGATGACGGTGAGGGCGCCCACCGCTGACCCGTACGAGAAGCCGAGCAGGTCCGGCGAGCCGAGCGGATTGCGGGTCACCGACTGGAAGACGGCTCCGGCCATCCCCAGCGCGGCGCCGACCAGCAGGGCGACCAGCACCCGCGGCAGACGCAGTTCGTTGACGATGAAGGCGTTGGCGGGGGTGCCGTTGCCCAGCAGGGTCTGTACGACGTCCCACGGCGCGATGTCGAAATCGCCGGTGCCGACCAGCAGGACGGCCATGACGAACGCGGCGAGGACGAGCAGCCCGCCGACGGCCAGGGCGCGCCGCTCGATCCGCAGCGAGATCCCTCCCGGAAGCCGCACGGGACGTGATGTGGCGGTCGCGCTCACAGCTGGGCCATCCTCTTGCGCCGAACCAGGTAGATGAAGACGGGGCCGCCGACGAGGGCGGTGACGATGCCGACCTGGAGCTCGGCGGGCCGCGTCACGACCCGGCCGACCACGTCCGCGCCGAGCAGCAGCACCGGCGACAGGACGGCCGAGTACGCGAGCACCCAGCGCATGTCGGGTCCGGTGAAGGCCCGCACCAGGTGCGGGATCATCAGCCCGATGAAGACGATGGGCCCGCAGGCGGCGGTGGCCGCACCGCACAGCAGGGTGATGGCGAGCATCGCGCAGACCCGGGTCCGCGTCAGGTTCGCGCCGAGCGACCGGGCGGTGTCGTCGCCCATGGCCATCGCATTGAGCGGCCGGCCCAGCGACAGCGCGAGCACCGCGCCGATCAGCAGGAACGGAGCGACCTGGCGGACGGTGTCCATGTTGGCGGAGGCCAGCGAGCCGACCGTCCAGAAGCGCAGCTTGTCCAGCGCCTTGCTGTCCATCAGCTGCACGGCGTTGATGTAGCCGACCAGGGCCGCGCTGGCCGCCGTACCCGCGAGCGCCAGGCGCACCGGGGTCGCGCTGCGGCTGCCGCCGAGTACGTAGACGACGACGGAGACGACGGCGGCGCCGAGGAAGGCCCACCACACGAACTCGCTCAGGGAGCTCGCGCCCAGGAAGCTGATCGCGGAGACCACGGCGGCCGCGGCACCGGCGTTGACGCCGAGGATGCCGGGCTCCGCCAGCGGATTGCGCGTCAGGGCCTGCATGACCGCACCGGACAGGCCGAGGCCGAGCCCGACCAGCAGCCCGAGCAGGGTGCGCGGCACCCGCAGGTCGCGCACCACCACGTCGGAGGGGGTCCCCGAGTAGTCGAACAGGCCGTGCCAGACCTCGTCGAGGGGCATCTGCTTCGCGCCGACGGCGATGCTCACCACCGCGATCAGCGCGAGCAGCACGAGGGCGCCCAGCAGACCTGCGGCACGCGCGCCATGACGTGAACGTGCGGCGGCGACCGGCGCCGCGCTCTGTTCGGGGGGACTTTCGGGACTCTCGACCAACACGCAGGTTAGGCTAACCTACCTTGCCCCCTGCCCGGATCACCCGACCGGCCTACAGCCCCAGCCGGACCAGCGCCTTCTCCGCGTCCAGCCCGCAGACCCCGTCCCCGGCCGCCGTCCACGCCGCCGCGCACAGCGCCCGCAGCCCGTCGACCGGATCCCCGTCCTCGCCGCGCAGTTCCAGCACGCCGTCCCGCGCGACCGCGGTCCACCCCCCGCAGCGGAACCCCACCCCGTCCGCCGCCACTTCGGGCTGCCCGGTCAGCAGCCCCCGCAGATCCCGGTCCACGTACGTCGGCCGGTGCCTGGGCTCGGCCCGCAGCAGCTGCTCCGCGTCCGTCACCCCGGTCAGCACCAGCAACGAGTCCACCTCCCCGTTGAAGGCGCCCTCGATGTCGGTGTCCAGCCGGTCCCCGACCACCAGCGGCCGCTCCGCCCCGGTCCGCAGCACCGTCTCCCGGTGCATCGGGGGCAGCGGCTTGCCCGCGACCTGCGGCTCGGCTCCCGTCGCGATCCGCACCACCTCCACGGCGGCTCCGTTGCCCGGCGCGATCCCCCGCGCCCCCGGAATCGTCAGGTCGGTGTTGGAGGCGTACCACGGCACCCCCCGGTTGATCGCGTACGAGGCCTCCGCGAACCGCCCCCAGGCCAGGTCCGGGCCCCCGTACCCCTGGACGACCGCCGCGAGCCCCTCCTCCTCGGCCGAGTCCACCGGCACCAGCCCGCGCTCGCGCAGCGCGACCCGCAGCCCCTCCCCGCCGATCACCAGCACCTTGGACCCCGGAGCCACCTGCTCCGCGATCAGCCGCGCCACCGCCTGCGCCGAAGTGATGACCTCGCCCGCCTCGGTCGGGATGCCCAGCTCGCCCAGGTGCTCGGCGACGGCGTCCGGAGTCCGCAGCGCGTTGTTCGTGACGTACGCGAGGTGCATCCCGTCGGCCCGGGCCGCGGCGAGGGACTCGACCGCGTACGCGATGGCCTCCCCGCCCGCGTAGACCACTCCGTCGAGGTCCAGCAGAGCCGTGTCGTAAGCCTGGTGGAGGCTCCGCTCGCTCGACGCGGGGCTGGTCCTGCTCTGCCGGGTCATCTGTCCGCTCCTCATACGTTTCGCACGACCGATCTTGTCCGGATCCGAACTCCCCCGATCATCCCGCATCCCGAGACGGGTCTTACCATGCACCAATGACCACATCTGGTACCGCGGACCGAGGGCTGCGCCTGATCCCGTTCCACGGCCTGCGCTATGTCCCGGAGCGTGTCGGCAGCCTCGCCGCCGTCACGTCACCGCCGTACGACGTGGTCGTGCGCCCCGACGGAGTCGACCACCTCGAATCCGCCGACCCGCACAACATCGTCCGGCTGATCCTCCCGCAGGCCGGCACCCCCGCCGCGCGCAACGAACAGGCCGCACGCACCCTGCACGACTGGCTGGCCGAGGGCATCCTCAGCGCCGACCCGGAACCCGCGCTCTACGTCTACGAACAGCGCCGGGCCGGGCTGCTCCAGCGTGGCATCATCGGCGCGCTCGCCCTGTCCACCGCCGACGCCGGCATCGTCCTGCCCCACGAGGACGTCATGCCCGACGTGGTCACCGACCGGGCCGGTCTGATGCGGGCCACCTCGGCCAATCTCGAGCCGCTCCTCCTCACCTACCAGGGCGACGACCCCGGCGCGGGCGCGGCGGCCGTCGTCGAGCGGACGGCGCGGCGCGTGCCGCTGCTGTCGACGACCACCGAGGACGGCTTCCAGCACCGCCTCTGGGCCATCACGGACCCGGCCGAGCTGGCCACCGTCACCACCGACCTCAGCCACCGCCAGGCCCTCATCGCCGACGGCCACCACCGCTGGGCGACGTACCTGCGCCTCCAGGAGGAACACGGCTCCCCGACCCCCTGGGACTTCGGCCTGGTCCTCCTCGTGGACACCGTCCGCTACCCGCTCCAGGTCCGCGCCATCCACCGGATGCTGCGCCGCCTCCCGGTCCGCGACGCCCTCGCCGCCCTGCACGGCCACTTCCATGTCCGCCCCGTGGACGGACCGCTCCCGCTGGCCCTGGAGGTCCTCGCGGACGCCGCGGAACGCGGCAACGCCTTCCTCCTCACCGGCGACGGCGGCTTCCACCTGGTCACCGACCCCGATCTGGCCCTCCTCGACCGCACGGTCCGCCGCGACCGCCCCGAGGCCTGGCGCCGGCTGGACGCCACGGTCCTGCACGCGACCCTGCTCGACGCCCTGTGGGGCATCCCGGACGCCCCCGACCAGATCACCTACATCCACGACGCGGCGGCCACCGTGGACATGGCCGAGCGCCACGGGGGCACCGCGGTCCTGATGCACCCGGTACGCGAGGAAGTCGTACGCGACCTGGCCCGCCAGGGCGTCACCATGCCCCGCAAATCCACCTCCTTCGGCCCGAAGCCGGCCACCGGTCTGGTCCTGCGCGGCCTGGACTGACCCACCCCGGACATGCGGAAGGGCGGTACCCCGAACGGGGTACCGCCCTTCTTCACTTCACTTCGAGGCGCTCACGCCTTGTCGCGGCCCGCGTCCCGCTCGTCGTCCTCGACGTCCACGATCTCGTCGGTGGGGTCGAAGTCGGCCTCGGGCTGCTCGAGCGGCTCGTACTCCTCGTCGTCCTCGTCGTAGTACTCGGCGACGTCGGAGGCCCGCTCGGCGGCGGCGACCTCGGCCGGGTCCTGTTCGTCGTCCTCGTCGTCCATGTCGTCCGCCTCGTCCTCGACCAGGTCGTCGGCGAGGTCCGCCGAGGCGTCGACGAACTCGACGCCGTCGAGCTCGGCGAGACGGTCGGAGGCGTCGGTGGCCCCGTCCTTGTCCGCCTCGAGGGTCTTGGCGAACCACTCGCGCGCCTCGTCCTCACGACCGGCCGCCAGCAGGGCGTCGGCGTAGGCGTACCGCAGGCGCGCGGTCCAGGGCTGGACGGCGTTGGACGCCAGCTCCGGGCTCTGGAGGGTCACGATGGCGGCTTCGAGCTGCCCCTGGTCGCGCCGGGCACCGGCGGCCACCAGCCGCATCTCGACCTGGCCGGCCTTGTCCAGCTTCTGCACCTCGGGCTCGCCGGCCATGGCCAGCGCCCGCTCGGGGCGGCCGAGGCCGCGCTCGCAGTCGGCCATCACGGGCCACAGCTCGACGGAACCGGTCATGCGCTTGGCGGCCCGGAACTCCGCGAGCGCCTCGCTGTACTTCTGCGTGGCGTACGCGGCGAAGCCGGCGGCCTCGCGGACGGCGGCGACACGGGAGGCCAGTCGCAGGGCGATGCGCGAGTACGCGTACGCCTGCTCGGGGTCCTCGTCGATCAGCCGGGCGACCATGACGAGGTTCTTGGAGACTTCCTCGGCCAGGCCCTTGGGCAGGCTCAGCAGCTCCTGACGCACGTCGGCGTCGATCTCGAGACCGGTGACGTCCTCGTCGATCGGAAGGCGCTTGACCGGGTCCCGGTCGCGGTCCCCGCGGTAGTCGCGGTCGCCGCCGCGGTCATCGCGGCCACGGTAGCCACCGCGGTCACCACCGCGATCGTCACGGCCACCGCGGAACCCGCCACGGTCGCCGCCCCGGTCGTCACGACGGGGGTAGGACGGACGGTCGCCACCGCGGTCGTCGCGGCGGAAGCCGCCACCGGCCGGACGGTCGCCCCCGCGGTCGTCGCGACGGGGGTAGGACGGACGGTCGCCACCACGGTCGTCGCGGCCGCCACGGAACCCACCACGGTCGTCATCACGGCGCGGATAGGACGGACGGTCACCGCGGTCATCACGACGGAAGCCGCCACCGGCCGGACGGTCGCCGCCCCGGTCGTCACGACGGGGGTAGGACGGACGGTCCCCACCACGGTCATCACGGCCGCCACGGAACCCACCACGGTCGTCATCACGGCGCGGATAGGACGGACGGTCACCGCGGTCATCACGACGGAAGCCGCCACCGGCCGGACGGTCGCCGCCCCGGTCGTCACGACGCGGGTAGGACGGACGGTCCCCACCACGGTCATCACGGCCGCCACGGAACCCACCACGGTCATCGTCCCGGCGCGGGTACGAGGGACGCCCGCCACGGTCGTCATCACGACGGGGGTAGGACGGACGGTCGCCACCGCGGTCGTCGCGGCGGAAGCCGCCACCGGCCGGACGGTCGCCGCCCCGGTCGTCACGACGCGGGTAGGACGGACGGTCCCCACCACGGTCATCACGGCCGCCACGGAACCCACCACGGTCATCGTCCCGGCGCGGGTACGAGGGACGCCCGCCACGGTCGTCATCACGGCGCGGGTAGGACGGACGGTCGCCACCACGGTCGTCGCGGCCGCCGCGGAACCCACCGCGGTCGTCATCACGACGGGGGTAGCTCGGACGGTCCCCACCACGGTCGTCACGACGGAAACCGCCGCTACCGCCCGAGGGACGGTCACCGCGGTCATCGCGGCGGAACGGGGGACGGTCTCCACCCCGGTCGTCGCGGCGCGGGAAGCTGGGACGGTCGTTGTCCCGACGGAAACCGCCGCCGCCACCGCCGGTGGGACGGTCGCCGCGGTCGTCACGGCGGAAGCCGCCACCGGTGGGACGGTCGCCACCGCGGTCGTCGCGGCGCGGGTAGGACGGGCGGTCCCCACCACGGTCGTCGCGGCCGCCGCGGAACCCACCGCGGTCGTCATCACGACGGGGGTAGCTCGGACGGTCCCCACCACGGTCGTCACGACGGAAACCGCCGCCACCACCGGAAGCGGGACGACCGCCACGGTCGTCACGCCGGAAACCGCCACCGCCGCCGACGCCACCGCCGGCCGGCCGGCCACCACGGTCGTCACGACGGAACGGGGGACGGTCGCCACCACGGTCGTCACGGCCCCCGCGGTAGCCGCCCCTGTCACCGCCGTCGTTGCGCCGAGGCTCGCGCTCCGGACGATCGTCGGGAGAGTTGGACATGGGTGTGACTCCTGTCTTCGGGGTACCGCTAGTCATTCTTGCGCAACCAACCCATGGCCGCGCTTCGGCGTAAAGAGGTGAAAAACAAAAAGGACCCTTGGTCCAGCGTTGAACGCTGGACCAAGGGTCCTTTGAAAGATTGTTCGGCGGCGTCCTACTCTCCCACAGGGTCCCCCCTGCAGTACCATCGGCGCTGAAAGGCTTAGCTTCCGGGTTCGGAATGTAACCGGGCGTTTCCCTAACGCTATGACCACCGAAACCCTATCGGTTTCGAGCGAACAAGCACACTTTGTAGTTATGTTCTAGCTCTAGAAACCAGCAACTGTTCGTTGCTTCAGAACTAACACAGTGGACGCGAGCAACTGAGGACAAGCCCTCGGCCTATTAGTACCAGTCAGCTTCACCCGTTACCGGGCTTCCACATCTGGCCTATCAACCCAGTCGTCTACTGGGAGCCTTACCCTCTCAAGGAGGTGGGAATACTCATCTTGAAGCAGGCTTCCCGCTTAGATGCTTTCAGCGGTTATCCCTCCCGAACGTAGCCAACCAGCCATGCCCTTGGCAGGACAACTGGCACACCAGAGGTTCGTCCGTCCCGGTCCTCTCGTACTAGGGACAGCCCTTCTCAATATTCCTACGCGCACAGCGGATAGGGACCGAACTGTCTCACGACGTTCTAAACCCAGCTCGCGTACCGCTTTAATGGGCGAACAGCCCAACCCTTGGGACCGACTCCAGCCCCAGGATGCGACGAGCCGACATCGAGGTGCCAAACCATCCCGTCGATATGGACTCTTGGGGAAGATCAGCCTGTTATCCCCGGGGTACCTTTTATCCGTTGAGCGACGGCGCTTCCACAAGCCACCGCCGGATCACTAGTCCCGACTTTCGTCCCTGCTCGACCCGTCGGTCTCACAGTCAAGCTCCCTTGTGCACTTACACTCAACACCTGATTGCCAACCAGGCTGAGGGAACCTTTGGGCGCCTCCGTTACCCTTTGGGAGGCAACCGCCCCAGTTAAACTACCCATCAGACACTGTCCCTGATCCGGATCACGGACCGAGGTTAGACATCCAGCACGACCAGAGTGGTATTTCAACGGCGACTCCACAACCACTGGCGTGGCTGCTTCAAAGTCTCCCACCTATCCTACACAAGCCGAACCGAACACCAATATCAAACTGTAGTAAAGGTCCCGGGGTCTTTCCGTCCTGCTGCGCGAAACGAGCATCTTTACTCGTAGTGCAATTTCACCGGGCCTATGGTTGAGACAGTCGAGAAGTCGTTACGCCATTCGTGCAGGTCGGAACTTACCCGACAAGGAATTTCGCTACCTTAGGATGGTTATAGTTACCACCGCCGTTTACTGGCGCTTAAGTTCTCAGCTTCGCACGCCCGAAAGCGCACTAACCGGTCCCCTTAACGTTCCAGCACCGGGCAGGCGTCAGTCCGTATACATCGCCTTACGGCTTCGCACGGACCTGTGTTTTTAGTAAACAGTCGCTTCTCGCTGGTCTCTGCGGCCACCCCCAGCTCACGGAGCAAGTCCGATCACCAGTGATGGCCCCCCTTCTCCCGAAGTTACGGGGGCATTTTGCCGAGTTCCTTAACCATAGTTCACCCGAACGCCTCGGTATTCTCTACCTGACCACCTGAGTCGGTTTAGGGTACGGGCCGCCATGAAACTCGCTAGAGGCTTTTCTCGACAGCATAGGATCATCCACTTCACCACAATCGGCTCGGCATCAGGTCTCAGCCTTATATGAGGGACGGATTTGCCTACCCCTCGGCCTACACCCTTACCCCGGGACAACCACCGCCCGGGCTGGACTACCTTCCTGCGTCACCCCATCGCTTACCTACTACAAGTCTGGTTCGTCGGCTCCACCACTTTCCTTTCCCCGAAGGGTCCGGAACGGCTTCACGGACTTAGCATCGCCTGATTCGATATTGGGCGTTTCAAAGCGGGTACCGGAATATCAACCGGTTGTCCATCGACTACGCCTGTCGGCCTCGCCTTAGGTCCCGACTTACCCTGGGCAGATCAGCTTGACCCAGGAACCCTTAGTCAATCGGCGCACACGTTTCTCACGTGTGTATCGCTACTCATGCCTGCATTCTCACTCGTGAACCGTCCACAACTAGCTTCCGCTGCTGCTTCACCCGGCACACGACGCTCCCCTACCCATCACAGCAGGCGTTGGCCCTATTGCTGCAATGACACGACTTCGGCGGTACGCTTGAGCCCCGCTACATTGTCGGCGCGGAATCACTTGACCAGTGAGCTATTACGCACTCTTTCAAGGGTGGCTGCTTCTAAGCCAACCTCCTGGTTGTCTCTGCGACTCCACATCCTTTCCCACTTAGCGTACGCTTAGGGGCCTTAGTCGATGCTCTGGGCTGTTTCCCTCTCGACCATGGAGCTTATCCCCCACAGTCTCACTGCCGTGCTCTCACTTACCGGCATTCGGAGTTTGGCTAAGGTCAGTAACCCGGTAGGGCCCATCGCCTATCCAGTGCTCTACCTCCGGCAAGAAACACACGACGCTGCACCTAAATGCATTTCGGGGAGAACCAGCTATCACGGAGTTTGATTGGCCTTTCACCCCTAACCACAGGTCATCC
Organism: Streptomyces sp. IBSNAI002; assembly: GCF_052244475.1. NCBI lineage: Bacteria > Bacillati > Actinomycetota > Actinomycetes > Kitasatosporales > Streptomycetaceae > Streptomyces > Streptomyces sp. IBSNAI002. The sequence continues at coordinate 2,128,607 of NZ_JBQPXG010000002.1, forward strand.
CCCAGGTTTTCAACCCTGGTGGGTTCGGTCCTCCACGAAGTCTTACCTCCGCTTCAACCTGCCCATGGCTAGATCACTCCGCTTCGGGTCTAGAGCGTGCAACTCAATCGCCCTATTCGGACTCGCTTTCGCTACGGCTTCCCCACACGGGTTAACCTCGCTACACACCGCTAACTCGCAGGCTCATTCTTCAAAAGGCACGCAGTCACGACGTTGCATGCAAGCATGCAACGCGACGCTCCCACGGCTTGTAGGCACACGGTTTCAGGTACTATTTCACTCCGCTCCCGCGGTACTTTTCACCATTCCCTCACGGTACTATCCGCTATCGGTCACCAGGGAATATTTAGGCTTAGCGGGTGGTCCCGCCAGATTCACACGGGATTTCTCGGGCCCCGTGCTACTTGGGAGATTCTTAAGCAAGCCGCTGATGTTTCGTCTACGGGGGTCTTACCCTCTACGCCGGACCTTTCGCATGTCCTTCGACTACATCAACGGTTTCTGACTCGCCGACCGGCCGGCAGACCGATCAAAAGAATTCCCACAACCCCGCATGCGCAACCCCTGCCGGGTATCACACGCATACGGTTTGGCCTCATCCGGTTTCGCTCGCCACTACTCCCGGAATCACGGTTGTTTTCTCTTCCTGAGGGTACTGAGATGTTTCACTTCCCCTCGTTCCCTCCACACTGCCTATGTGTTCAGCAGTGGGTGACAGCCCATGACGACTGCCGGGTTTCCCCATTCGGACACCCCCGGATCAAAGCTCAGTTGGCAGCTCCCCGGGGCCTATCGCGGCCTCTCACGTCCTTCATCGGTTCCTGGTGCCAAGGCATCCACCGTGCGCCCTTAAAAACTTGGCCACAGATGCTCGCGTCCACTGTGTAGTTCTCAAACAACGACCAGCCACCCATCACCCTGCACTCCGAAGAGAACAAGTTCACTGGGGCCGGCACTGAAGACATGACCATACGGCCGTACCTTCAGGACCCAACAACGTGCCAAGCATCTTCGTTCGTCCATCTCCTCTTTCCACGCCGAAGCAGTACTCGAGAACCATCAGGCCGAAGATGCCAACTAATCAACGTTCCACCCATGAGCTGACCGTGCAGAACATTTGCCTGCAATCGGTACTGTGCTCCTTAGAAAGGAGGTGATCCAGCCGCACCTTCCGGTACGGCTACCTTGTTACGACTTCGTCCCAATCGCCAGTCCCACCTTCGACAGCTCCCTCCCTTACGGGTTGGGCCACCGGCTTCGGGTGTTACCGACTTTCGTGACGTGACGGGCGGTGTGTACAAGGCCCGGGAACGTATTCACCGCAGCAATGCTGATCTGCGATTACTAGCAACTCCGACTTCATGGGGTCGAGTTGCAGACCCCAATCCGAACTGAGACCGGCTTTTTGAGATTCGCTCCACCTTGCGGTATCGCAGCTCATTGTACCGGCCATTGTAGCACGTGTGCAGCCCAAGACATAAGGGGCATGATGACTTGACGTCGTCCCCACCTTCCTCCGAGTTGACCCCGGCGGTCTCCTGTGAGTCCCCATCACCCCGAAGGGCATGCTGGCAACACAGGACAAGGGTTGCGCTCGTTGCGGGACTTAACCCAACATCTCACGACACGAGCTGACGACAGCCATGCACCACCTGTATACCGACCACAAGGGGGGCACTATCTCTAATGCTTTCCGGTATATGTCAAGCCTTGGTAAGGTTCTTCGCGTTGCGTCGAATTAAGCCACATGCTCCGCTGCTTGTGCGGGCCCCCGTCAATTCCTTTGAGTTTTAGCCTTGCGGCCGTACTCCCCAGGCGGGGAACTTAATGCGTTAGCTGCGGCACCGACGACGTGGAATGTCGCCAACACCTAGTTCCCAACGTTTACGGCGTGGACTACCAGGGTATCTAATCCTGTTCGCTCCCCACGCTTTCGCTCCTCAGCGTCAGTAATGGCCCAGAGATCCGCCTTCGCCACCGGTGTTCCTCCTGATATCTGCGCATTTCACCGCTACACCAGGAATTCCGATCTCCCCTACCACACTCTAGCTAGCCCGTATCGAATGCAGACCCGAGGTTAAGCCTCGGGCTTTCACATCCGACGTGACAAGCCGCCTACGAGCTCTTTACGCCCAATAATTCCGGACAACGCTTGCGCCCTACGTATTACCGCGGCTGCTGGCACGTAGTTAGCCGGCGCTTCTTCTGCAGGTACCGTCACTTTCGCTTCTTCCCTGCTGAAAGAGGTTTACAACCCGAAGGCCGTCATCCCTCACGCGGCGTCGCTGCATCAGGCTTTCGCCCATTGTGCAATATTCCCCACTGCTGCCTCCCGTAGGAGTCTGGGCCGTGTCTCAGTCCCAGTGTGGCCGGTCGCCCTCTCAGGCCGGCTACCCGTCGTCGCCTTGGTGGGCCATTACCCCACCAACAAGCTGATAGGCCGCGGGCTCATCCTTCACCGCCGGAGCTTTCAACCCCCGCCCATGCAGGCAGGAGTGGTATCCGGTATTAGACCCCGTTTCCAGGGCTTGTCCCAGAGTGAAGGGCAGATTGCCCACGTGTTACTCACCCGTTCGCCACTAATCCACCCCGAAGGGCTTCATCGTTCGACTTGCATGTGTTAAGCACGCCGCCAGCGTTCGTCCTGAGCCAGGATCAAACTCTCCATGAATGTTTAGCCCGTAATCGGGTGCACACATCACGTAGAGCGGGACGATCATGTCGGAATAAGACCGACCGTCCACTGCGTCCTCGCTGTGTAATTGCCTGCAAGCACTCCACAAGGAAGCCTCACAGGTCTTTTTCAAAGGAACCTCGATCCACCGAAGTGGAACGGGGTATCAACTTCTGGCGTTGATTTTTGGCACGCTGTTGAGTTCTCAAGGAACGGACGCTTCCTTTGTACTCACCCTCAGTAACACTTACTGGGGCTTTCCTCCGGGCTTTCGTTCTGTCGTTCTTGCGTTTCCAACTCTACCAGATCATTTCCTTCGCCGTTTCCGGCTTGGATTTGAATTCGGTGACCGTTGGGGGTCTGTGCCTTGCGGCGCTCCGCTACATTAGCGCTTATCCCTTGTCATTCATAATCGAGTGACCGGCGAAGGAATTCGGGCATGCCGAATAGGACCCCGCCAGGGGTAAGTCGTAGGTAGTGGGTTGGCCGCTCCGGGGGTCTGCCGATGGCAGTGCCCCGTTCAAGCGGCTCGGGCTACGTTAGGCGTCCGGCAGAGCCGAGTCAAGTTGAACGGCGGCGTGGCGCGTGGGCGCGGTACGGGCTCACCGTCGGGTCGTGGGTGATCCAGAAGCGGTACGGATGGGTCGCGCCGGCGCCGCCGACTCCGGTGCGCGGCCCGCTGCTCACCAGGTCGGGTGAGGTGGCGGTGCCTTCGAGGAGGGACAGGGCGGAATCGGGGCCGCCGCAGAGGTCCGTGCCGTCGAGGGAGCGGTCCACGTCCAGTGCGGTGGCGAGCCGGGCCGGGCCTTTGGCTAGTTCTCTCGGGTATCTGGCGGAAAGTCGGCGTTTGGATGCCAGGTCGGCGCCCACCGTGATCTCACCCGCGCGCAGGAGTACGCCGCTCGCGTGGCCCGGCGGGCCGCACACCAGGTTGAGGCTGAACCACATGCCGTAGATGAAGTAGACGTACGCGTGTCCGGGAGGACCGAACATCGATGCGTTGCGGGCCGTGCGGCCGCGGTAGGCGTGGGAGCCCGGGTCGGACTCGCCCTCGTACGCCTCCACCTCCGTGATGCGCAGTTCGATCGGGCCGTCCGGGCCGCGGCGGACCAGGGTGCGGCCGAGGAGGTCCGGGGCCACGGTGAGGACCGGGCGGTCGAAGAAGGACCGGGGAAGGGGCGTACGGTCGGGGCGCGCGCTCATCCGGTCGAGCGTAGTGGAACGCGTACCGCTGCAACCGGGGCCTAAGGTTCCGCGTTGGTAAGGGGTAGTCGCACAAGCCTTCAAGGGGAGTCAGAGCATGGGGTTCAAGAAGCTGTTCGCGAGCCTGGGTGCCGGTGGTGCTTCGGTGGACACGATCATCACCGAGCCGAACGTGGCACCGGGCGGGGTCGTCCAGGGCGAGGTCCGGATCCAGGGCGGATCCGTGGAGCAGCAGATCGAGGGGCTGTCCGTCGGGCTGCAGGCGCGTGTCGAGGTCGAGGGCGGTGACCAGGAGTACAAGCAGGACGTCGTCTTCACCAAGCAGCGTCTCGGCGGTGCCTTCCAGGTGCAGGCCGGCGCGGTGCACGTGGTGCCCTTCGCGCTGGAGATCCCCTGGGAGACGCCCATCACCCACTTCGGGGGCCAGCACCTGCACGGGATGAACATCGGGGTGAGCACCGAGCTGGAGATCGCGCGTGCGGTCGACGCGGGCGACCTCGACCCGATCAACGTGCACCCGGTTCAGGCGCAGCAGGCGATCCTCGACGCCTTCCGTCAGCTGGGCTTCACCTTCCGCAGTGCGGACATGGAGCGCGGGCACATCCGGGGGACGCGGCAGACGCTGCCCTTCTACCAGGAGATCGAGTTCCTGCCGCCGTCGCAGTACCGGGGGCTGAACCAGGTCGAGCTGACCTTCGTCACGGACGGCCGGGAGATGGACGTCGTCCTGGAGATGGACAAGAAGCCGGGGCTGTTCAGCGAGGGCAGTGACACCTACCGCTGCTTCCAGGTGGGGCTGCAGTCGTACCAGGAGACGGACTGGGCGGCGTACCTGAACCAGTGGATCGCGTCGGTCGGTTCGCAGCGCAACTGGTTCTAGGCTCGGGCCCGTACACGTATCCGAGCAGGAGGTACAGCAGTGACCGAGCAGAGCAGGGCGCCCCTTCCGCACGAGTTCCACCCCGAGGTGCACGCCTTCACGGTGACGAGTGCGGATCTCTCGCCGGGCGCCGATCTGGGTGACGCCCAGGTGCTCGAGGGCGGGAACGTGTCGCCGCAGCTGCGGTGGGAGGGGTTCCCGGAGGGGACGAAGAGCTTCGCCGTGACGTGCTTCGACCCGGACGCGCCCACGGGCAGCGGGTTCTGGCACTGGGTGCTCTTCGACCTGCCGGTCTCGGTCACCGAGCTGCCGGCCGGGGCGGGCAGCGGGAAGTTCGAGGGGCTGCCCGCGGGGGCCGTGCACGTACGGAACGACTACGGGACGAAGGACTTCGGCGGCGCCGCTCCCCCGGCCGGGGAGCGGCACCGGTACGTGTTCACCGTGTACGCGGTGGATCAGGAGAAGCTCGGGCCCGGCGGCGACGTGTCTCCGGCGGTGGTCGGGTTCAATCTGCGTTTCCACACGCTGGGGCGCGCCCAGCTGATCGGTGAGTACGAGGCACCCGCCGGCTGACAGTTCCCCGAGCGTTTGCCCGGTCCTGGTCTAAAGACGACCAGGACCGGGCATTTTTATTGCGTTGTCCCGCGTGGCGCCCGCGGCCAGAGTGGTTGCGGGCCCTGCCACACAGGTGGTCGCGGGCCTGCACACGGGAGGTGGGCGAGATGCGGGACACGCTGGTGCTGAATGCGAGCTTCGAGCCGCTGTCGACGGTGACCTTGAACCGGGCCGTGGTCCTGGTGCTCCAGGACAAGGCCGTGGTCGAACAGTCGCATCCCGAGCTGCGCGTGCGCGCCGCCACCATGGATCTTCCGATGCCCCGTGTGATCAGACTCTGCCGGTACGTCCGGGTGCCGTTCCGAAGACATGCTCCCTGGTCACGGAGGGGGGTGTTGGTCCGGGACCAACACCGGTGCGCGTACTGCGGGAAGCGCGCGACGACCGTGGACCACGTGCTGCCCAGGGCGCAGGGGGGCGGGGACACCTGGCTGAACACGGTGGCCTCGTGCGCCGAGGACAACCACCGCAAAGCGGCGCGGACTCCGGAGGAGGCGGGGATGCCGCTGCTGCGGAAGCCGTTCGTGCCGTCTCCGGCGGACGCGATGCTGCTGGCTCTGGGGGTGACGGGGCGGGAGGCCCTGCCGGAGTGGCTGGAGCGTTCCGGTTCCTCGTATGCCCCGTCCGCCGCGTAGTCGGGCCCGCTGGGCGACGTAACTCTGCTACGTCGCTCAGCGGAGCAGCAGCTGGACGATGGCGATGACGCCTACCGTGACGATGACTCCGCGCAGCACGGTGGGCGAGAGGCGGCGGCCGACCTTGGCGCCGATCTGGCCGCCGATGGTGGAGCCGACGGCGATGAGGAGCACGGCCGTCCAGTCGAAGGTCGCGACGAAGAGGAAGACGACGGCCGCGATGCCGTTCACCATGGCCGCGATGACGTTCTTCGCGGCGTTGATCCGTTGCAGGTCCTCGCGGAGCAGCAGGCCCATCAGGCCGACGTAGAGCACGCCATGGGCGGCCCCGAAGTAGCCCCCGTAGGCGCTGGAGAGCAGCATGCCGGAGAGCAGTACGGGGCCGCCGTCGGGGTGGCCGGGGTCTGCTCCCGCGGCCTCCTGGCGGCGGCGGAGGGCCGCGGCGAGCCGGGGCTGGAGGACGACGAGCAGGAGGGCCAGTCCGATGAGGACGGGCACGATCGTGTCGAAGGAGTCGGACGGCAGGGTGAGGAGCAGGACGGCGCCCGCGAGTCCGCCGACGAGGGACACGGCGCCGAGCCGGATGATGCGGGCGCGCTGGCCTTGGAGCTCCTTGCGGTAGCCGATGGCTCCGCTGATGGAACCGGGCACCAGGCCGAGGGTGTTGGACACGTTGGCGGTGACCGGCGGCAGGCCGGTGGCGAGCAGCACCGGGAAGGTGATCAGGGTGCCGGAACCGACGATGGTGTTGATGGTGCCGGCGCCGATGCCGGCGGCGAAGACCGCGAGTGATTCCCAGACGGACATCGAGAACATGGACATGGACGGGGCCATTCCCTTTGCATCAGGTGGTCGCCTCCCCGCCATGAAGGTCGAGGGGCCTCACCGATCATGCAGCACGAGGCGGGCCGGGGTGGAGGGGGCGGGGCCGGTCGGGCCCTGCCCCGGGCGCGTCCTAGTCGATCGGGGGCTGTTCGCGGCGGTCGGCGCCGGCCTTGTCGGCCGTACCGGAGCCGCCCTTGCCGGAGTTCTGCGGGTTGAAGCCGGAGCCGCCGCCCATCGGGCCGAAGTTGCCCATGGCTCCCGAGAGGCCCTTGAGTGCGTCTCCGATCTCGCTGGGCACGATCCAGAGCTTGTTGGCGTCGCCTTCGGCGATCTTGGGGAGCATCTGGAGGTACTGGTAGGCGAGGAGCTTCTGGTCGGCGTCGCCGGCGTGGATGGACTCGAAGACGGTGCGGATGGCCTGGGCCTCGCCCTCGGCGCGCAGGGCTGCGGCCTTTGCCTCGCCCTCGGCGCGGAGGATGGAGGACTGCTTCTCGCCTTCGGCGCGCAGGATCTCGGACTGCCGGACGCCCTCGGCCTGGAGGATGGCGGCGCGCTTGTCGCGGTCGGCGCGCATCTGCTTCTCCATCGAGTCCTGGATGGAGGTCGGCGGCTCGATGGCCTTGAGCTCGACGCGGTTGACGCGGATGCCCCACTTGCCGGTGGCCTCGTCGAGGACCCCGCGCAGGGCGGCGTTGATCTCCTCGCGGGAGGTGAGGGTCCGTTCCAGGTCCATGCCGCCGATGATGTTGCGCAGGGTGGTCACGGTGAGCTGCTCGATGGCCTGGATGTAGCTCGCCACTTCGTACGTCGCGGCGCGGGCGTCGGTCACCTGGTAGTAGATGACGGTGTCGATGTTGACGACCAGGTTGTCCTGGGTGATCACCGGCTGCGGCGGGAAGGGGACGACCTGTTCGCGGAGGTCGATCCGGTTGCGGATCGAGTCGATGAACGGGACGACGATGTTGAGGCCCGCGTTGAGGGTGCGGGTGTAGCGGCCGAACCGCTCGACGATGGCGGCGCTGGCCTGCGGGATCACCTGGATCGTCTTGACCAGTGCGATGAAGACCAGAACCACCAGAATGATCAGGACGATGATGATCGGTTGCATGCGGTTCCCCGTGCCCTTCCGGCTGTCTGTGCTGCCCCGTTGAGCGGAGTCTCGCAGACCCGGGGCCCGCGAGCAGGCTGCTTGTCACATCACGACGGCGGTCGCCCCGTCGATCTCGACGACGTCGACCGACTGGCCTGGTTCGAAGCTGGTGTCCGCGTCGAGGGTGCGCGCGGACCAGATCTCGCCGGCGAGCTTGATGCGGCCGCCGCTGCCGTCGACGCGTTCGAGGACGACGGCGCTGCGGCCCTTCAACGCGTCGATGCCGCTGCGGTGTTGGGGCCGTTGGTCGCGGTGCCGGTTGGCGATCGGCCGTACGACGGCGATGAGCGCGACCGAGACGGCCGCGAAGACGAGGACTTGGGCCACCACTCCCCCGCCGAGGGCCGCCGTGACGGCTGCCGCCACCGCCCCGGCGGCGAACATGCCGAACTCCGGCATCGCGGTGAGGACGAGGGGGATGCCCAGTCCGACCGCGCCGATGAGCCACCACACCCATGCGTCGATGTCCACATGGTCATGGTAAGTCGGGTGGGCGCGGTCGGGACAGGGTGCGTGGTGCGTGGGCCGTCCTAGCCGAGCGGGAGGCCCTGGGCGGTCCAGCGGTCGTTCCCGTTGCGCTCGACCACCAGCGGCAGGCCGAAGCAGAGCGAGAGGTTGCGCGAGGTGAGTTCGAGGTCGATCGGGCCCGCGGTGACGACCTTGCCCTGACGGATCATCAGGACGTGGGTGAAGCCGGGGGCGATCTCCTCGACGTGGTGCGTGACCATGACCATGGAGGGCGCGAGCGGGTCGCGGGCGAGCCGGCCGAGGCGGCGTACGAGGTCCTCGCGGCCGCCGAGGTCCAGGCCGGCGGCGGGCTCGTCGAGGAGCAGCAGCTCGGGGTCGGTCATCAGGGCGCGGGCGATCAGCGTGCGCTTGCGCTCGCCCTCGGAGAGGGTGCCGAACTTCCGGTCGAGGTAGTCCGTCATGCCGAGGCGGTCGAGGAAGGCGCGGGCGCGCTGCTCGTCGACGTCCTCGTACTCCTCCTGCCAGGTCGCCGTCATGCCGTACGCGGCGGTGAGGACGGTCTGCAGGACGGTCTGGCGCTTGGGCAGCTTGTCGGCCATGGCGATGCCGGCGACGCCGATGCGGGGGCGCAGCTCGAAGACGTCCACCTTGCCGAGGGTGCTGCCGAGGATGGAGGCGGCGCCCTTGGTGGGGAAGAGGTAGCTGGAGGCGAGGTTCAGCAGCGTGGTCTTGCCGGCGCCGTTGGGGCCGAGGATCACCCAGCGCTCCCCCTCCTTCACCGACCAGGAGACCTGGTCCACCAGAGCCCGGCCCTCGCGGACCACGGATACGTCCACCAGTTCCAGAACATCGCTCATGAGCGCGTTGTCTCCCCTTGCAGTGTCGGTTCGTCTGTGCGCCTTTAGGCGCAGCCCCAGGGGAAAACCTACGCCACTCGGGAAGGAGTGCGGGGCCGGGGCCGGGCCTGGGCGCGGGTCCGTAGAGTTGGGGGATGCTTTTCGAACCACGTTCAGGGCGGCTGGCCGCCTGGGGGAACGCTCTGCTGGCCGGTCTGGTTTCGCCCGACGAGGCCGTTGTGTCGATCGTGGCCGAGGACGCCGTGCACCGGGTGTCGGGCCTGCCGGGGGAACCGGGCCCGGTCGGCCTGACGCTGGCGCTGGGACGGCTGCGGGCGCTGGGGGTGACCGGGCTGCGGCTGGCGCTGCCGGCGCCGGGGCATCCACTGGGGCTGAGCGGCCCGGCGGAGTTCAACGCGCGGGCGCTGGACGCGGAGGAGGCGGTGGTGTGCGTGGGCGCTGCGCTGGGCCTGGTGCCGGAGGTGGCCGAGGCCGGGCCCGCCGGTGACGTGCACGTCTCGGTGACCTGGCACTGCCTGCCGGTGCGGGAGGCCCCGCCGGCGGACGTGCCTTCTCTCGGCGAGGCGGAGCGGGAGCTGGCGGAGGCGCTGCGCGAGGCGACCGTGGTGCTGACCCGGCTGGACGTGGCGGGGTCGGGGCCGGTGGCGGAGGCCGCGGTGTCGGCGTACCGGGCGCGGGCTGAGGGGGCCGGGCGGGAGCTGCTGTCGCCGGGGTACCCGCAGCGGGCGGTACGGGTGCTGGCGCTGGCGCAGCGGGTGGACCTGCTGGTGTCCCTGGCGTACGAGAAGGGGCACGGGGGCGCGGTCGCGGCCTCGGAGATGGCGGCGCGGGCCGAGGCCTTGCGGCCGGTGGAGCGGGTGGCCCGGCGGGCGCTGGTCGCGGCGTACAACGCGGCGGTGGAGGACCGCGAGCGCAACGCCTAGGCGGCTGCGCCTGGGCTCGGCGGTGTGCGCGGGCCGGCTGTGCCCGAGCTCCTGGGGCTCCGCCCCAGACCCCGCGCCCCAGACCCCGCGCCTCAATCGCCGGCGGGGCTGGGGACGGCTCGGCCCCGCTTCCCGGGGAGAGGGGGGAAGCGGGGCCGTCGGCTCCCGGGAGCGGGGTCAGGCGTTGACGCCCGTGTTGCCCCAGACGCCGTTGAGCAGGCCGATCACGGTGGCGGTGTTGCCGACCACGTTCACGGGGACGTGGACCGGGACCTGGAGCAGGTTCCCGGAGGCCACGCCGGGCGAGTTCAGGGCCTCGCCCTCCGCCGACGCACCGCCGTGCGCCGAGGAGACACCCGCGCCGGCGGCGACGAGGCCGCCCGCGATCATGGTGACGGCTGCGGCCTTCTTGATGTTCTTCACGTTCTCGTCCTCCAGTACGTCGACCGCGACCAGCCGTCGCGGCACGCCATGGAGAACGGTCACCCGGCGATCGGGATACGCCATGTGGGCTACTTACACCCGACCGTATGAATCTCAGTCCGGAACGAGACGATCCGATATTCGCCGGTCACTCGGCGATTCCGTGCCTGACCGCCCACAACGCGGCCTGCGTCCGGTCCGAGAGGTCCAGCTTCATCAGGATGTTCGAGACGTGCGTCTTGACCGTCTTCTCGGAGAGGACGAGCGCACGGGCGATCTCCCGGTTGGACCGGCCGTCCGCGACCAGGCCGAGGACCTCGCGCTCGCGGTCGGTCAGCGAGCCCGGCCGGCCCGAGGACGCGCTCTGGTCCTCCTGCGCGAGCAGCACCTCCGCCACCTCGGGCTGGAGGAGGACGTGTCCGGCGTGGACCGAGCGGATGGCTCCGGCCAGGGCGTCGGGGTCGATGTCCTTGTAGACGTATCCGGCCGCGCCCGCGCGCAGGGCGGGGACCACGGTGCGCTGCTCGGTGAAGCTGGTGACGATCAGCACCCGCGCCGGGTTCGCCAGCCCGCGCAGCCTGCGCAGCGCCTCGATGCCGTCGGTGCCCGGCATCTTGATGTCCATGAGGATGACGTCGGGCCGCAGCTCCTCGGCGCGGGCGATGCCCTCCTCGCCCTCGGACGCCTCGCCGACCACCTCGATGTCCTCCTGGACCTCCAGGAAGGTGCGCAGGCCCCGCCTGACCACCTGGTGGTCGTCCACCAGCAGTACCCGGATGCGGCTGCCGCTCCGGCCGGTGCTGTCAGCCACCGGGGACCTCCATCTCGATCGTGGTGCCCTTGCCGGGCTCCGAGTGCACGGCGAGCCGGCCTCCGACGCCGCTCGCCCGGTCCCGCATGGAGACCAGTCCCAGGTGGCGGCCCGCGCGGCGGACGGTACCGGGGTCGAATCCCTTGCCGGAGTCGGCGACCTTCAGGACCGCTCCCCCGGCGCGGTCGCGGCCAGGGTCACCTCGACGCGGTCGGCGCCCGAGTGGCGCAGGGCGTTGTGGAGGGCTTCCTGGGCCACCCGCAGGAGTGCTTCCTCCTGGGTCGCGGGCAGTGCCCGTACTCCGTCACAGGTGAAGGTGACGTGCGCGGTGTGGGCGCGGTCGAGCACCTGGACCTGTGTGCGCAGGGTGGCGACCAGGCCGTCCTCGTCCAGTGCGGCCGGCCGGAGCTCGGTGACGGCGGCGCGCAGTTCGTCGGCGGCCTCGGCGGCCAGGGCGGCGACCTGCTGGAGCTCCTCCTTGGCGCGGGCCGGGTCGCGGTCCACGAGGGCGGCGGCGGCCTGGGCGGTGAGGCGGAGCGAGAAGAGCTTCTGGCTGACGGCGTCGTGCAGCTCGTGGGCGAGCCGGGAGCGCTCCTCGGCGATGGTGAGCTCGCGGCTGCGCTCGTACAGCCGGGCGTTGGTGAGCGCGATCGCCGCGTGCTGGGCGAGGAGGGAGAGGAGTTCCTCGTCCTCGTCGGTGAAGCCGTGCCCCTGGCCCGGGGCGCCGCGCTTGTTGGCGAGGAAGAGGCAGCCGAGGGTCTCCTCGCCGTCCCGGACGGGCAGGCCGAGGAAGTCGGACATCTCGGGGTGCGCGGCCGGCCAGCCCTCGAAGCGCGGGTCCTCGCGTACGTCGGCCAGCCGCTCGGGGCCGTCCTGGTGGAGCATCGCGGCGAGGATGCCGTGCTGGCGGGGCAGCGGGCCGATGCTGCGCCACTGTTCGGCGCTGATGCCGTCCACGACGAACTGGGCGAAGCCGCCGTGGTCGTCCGGGACGCCCAGGGCCGCGTATTCGGCGTCCAGGAGCTCGCGGGCCGAGACGACGATCGTGCGCAGGACGTCGCGGACCTCCAGGCGGCGGCTCATGGCGAGCAGCGCCGTACTGACGGCTGCCAGGCCGCTGCGGGGTCCGGTCTGCATGCGCTCACCGTACTCGGGGGTGTGACCTGCGGGATCGGGCCGCGGTCGTAGGTCCAGCGGACGGGTGGGGGTAGGGCTCGCGGCCGGTCGCCTCGCGGCGGGACTGCATATAGGAGGAGGGACTGTATATAAGGGACATTCCTCCATGTCGTGCGGCCCGGGCGCCGGCACGGCAGCGGGGGCGGGAGCGGGACCCCGTACGGCCGGGGCAGGCGGAGGCGGCGGTCCGGCTCTGCCTCCGGGGGGAGTTCGGGGGCGGTCATCTGCTACTCAAGGATGAGACCGGTCACGGAGTGCGTTGCTTCAGCAACGCATGGTGAAACTGTTACGTGCCTGATGTGAGCCCGCACATAGGACCCACATCACTTACGAAGCTCCCTAGTGGACAGGTAAAGACCCTGTCAGCACGGGCGTGCGTAGCACCGGGGCCGGAAACCGGGCCTCGGTGCGCGCCCCTGATCCACTAAGCGGGATCGTACGTCACACCTTTGCCACAGGATTTTGCCGCCGCTAAGAATTGCTCCCGTCGCACAGCGCCGCGGATCCCCGGATCCCCGCGACGCCTTCCTGCGGCTCCCGCGATTCGAAGAGGTTGCCCCGCCATGTCTGCTTCCAGCACTCCCGGTCACAGTCGTCTGACGAAGGCACACAAGCTGTCCTTTGCCGGTGTCGCCACCCTCGGTGCCGCCGCGCTCGCCTTCTCCCTCGTCCCGGCCGGTGCCGCGGAGGGCGACACGGTCTCCGCCGCCCCCGTCGCCTGGACCAAGGTCGTCGACGGCGCCCAGACGCAGGCCGTGCAGCAGCACCTCTCCGCCCAGCTGGTCGTCGCGAACAAGGCGGCGAAGGACGCGGCCAAGGCCAAGGCCGACGCCGAGGCCGCCGCCAAGGCCAAGAAGGAGCGCGAGCAGCAGGAGGCCGCGAGCCGGTCCGCCGCCCGCACCCCCGTCTTCGCGAACAACCTGGACGGCTGGATCAAGGAAGCCCTCTTCATCATGAAGCGGGAGGGCATTCCGGGCTCGTACGCCGGAATCCACAAGAACATCATGCGCGAGTCCAGCGGTAACCCGATGGCGATCAACAACTGGGACATCAACGCCCAGAACGGCATCCCCAGCAAGGGTCTGCTCCAGGTCATCTACCCGACCTTCAAGACGTACCACGTCAAGGGCACCAAGTTCGACCAGTACGACCCGGTCGCCAACATCGTCGCCGCCTGCAACTACGCGGCCGACCGCTACGGCTCGATGGACAACGTCAACAGCGCCTACTAGGACGCCGACGCACGCCCACGGCATCAAGACCCCCCATGCGCCTGAGGGCGGCACCCGGATCTCCGGGTGCCGCCCTCAGGCGTTTTGGCGTGGCGCGCGGGCCGGGACTACTTGCCGGCGCGCATGACCTCGGGCTCGTGGCGGCGCAGCAGACGCTGCACCGCGAAGCCGCAGGCGATGCCGAGGAGCAGCAGGATGGTGATGTCGAGGCTCCACTGGCCGACCGTGGCGTCCCAGAGCGGGTCGGTGTTGGTCGGGTTGTCGCGGTCCCACGGCGGCATGAGCTGGCCGAGGTTCAGCGTGGTGCCGGCGGCGGCGACGGCCCAGCGGGACGGCATCAGCCAGGCGAACTGCTCCAGGCCCGGGGAGTCGTAGACCTGGAAGAGGATGCCGGTGAAGACGACCTGGACGATCGCGAACATGACGAGCAGCGGCATGGTCTTCTCGGAGGTCTTCACCAGCGAGGAGATCACCAGGCCGAACATCATCGAGGTGAAGCCGAGCGCGATGACCGATACGCAGAGCTCGACGGCCGGCGGCATCAGCAGGCCCTCGACGGGCAGGTCGCGGGGGGCGAAGCCGATCCCGCAGATGATCACGCCCTGGACGGCCGTGATGACGCCGAGGACGATCACCTTCGACATGAGGTACGCCGACCGGGACAGGCCCGTCGCGCGCTCACGCTCGTAGATCACGCGTTCCTTGATCAGCTCGCGGACCGAGTTCGCGGCGCCGGAGAAGCACATGCCGACCGCGAGGATCAGCATGATCGTGCCCGCGTCGCCGTTGAACTGGGACGGCGGCGTCGGCGGCGCGAGGCCGAAGGTCGCGGGGATGACCGTCGAGACGACGCCGAGGACCGCGGGCAGGATCAGCATCAGGCCGAGGAAGCCGCGGTCGGAGGCGATCACCGACACGTAGCGGCGGATCAGCGTCCACAGCTGCGAGCCCCAGCCCTGCGGCTTCGGCGGGCGCATCTGCTGGACCGGGGGCATCGCGACGGACTGCGGGGCGACCGCGTCGATGTCGGCGGCGTACAGCTGGTAGTGCTGCGAGCCCTTCCAGCGGCCGGCCCAGTCGTAGTCGCGGTAGTTCTCGAAGGAAGAGAAGACGTCGGCCCACGTGGTGTAGCCGAAGAAGTTCAGCGCCTCGTCCGGCGGGCCGAAGTACGCGACCGACCCGCCCGGGGCCATGACCAGCAGCTTGTCGCAGATGGCCAGCTCGGCGACGGAGTGGGTGACGACGAGGACCGTACGGCCGTCGTCGGCGAGGCCGCGCAGCAGCTGCATGACGTCGCGGTCCATGCCCGGGTCGAGGCCGGAGGTCGGCTCGTCCAGGAAGATCAGCGACGGCTTGGTGAGGAGCTCCAGGGCCACGGACACGCGCTTGCGCTGACCACCCGAGAGCGAGGTGATCTTCTTGTCCTTGTGGATGTCGAGCTTGAGCTCGCGCAGCACCTCGTTGATGCGTGCCTCGCGCTCGGACTCGGCGGTGTCGCCGGGGAAGCGCAGCTTGGCCGCGTACTTCAGGGCGGTGCTGACCTTCAGCTCCTTGTGCAGGATGTCGTCCTGCGGTACCAGGCCGATGCGCTGGCGGAGCTCCGCGAACTGCTTGTACAGGTTGCGGTTGTCGTAGAGGACGTCGCCCTGGTCGGCGGGCCGGTAGCCGGTCAGCGCCTTGAGGAGGGTCGACTTTCCGGAGCCGGACGGGCCGATGACGCCGATCAGCGACTTCTCCGGGACGCCGAAGGTGACGTCCTTGAGGATCTGCTTGCCGCCGTCGACGGTGACCGTCAGGTGGCGGGCCGAGAAGGAGACCTCGCCGGTGTCGACGAACTCCTCGAGGCGGTCGCCGACGATCCGGAACGTCGAGTGGCCGACGCCGACGATGTCGTTCGGGCCGAGCAGCGCGGTGCCGGACTTGGCCAGCGGCTGACCGTTGACGTAGGTGCCGTTGTGGCTGCCGAGGTCGTGGATCTCGAAGCGGCCGCCGGGCATGGAGCGGAACTCGGCGTGATGGCGGGAGACCTGGAGGTCGGAGACCACCAGCTCGTTCTCCAGCGCACGGCCGATGCGCATGACGTGCCCCAGCGAGAGCTGGTGGAACGTCGTCGGGCTGCGGTCGCCCCCGTGATGGGGAGCGGCCCCCTGCGCCGGGCGGGCCGCGGCCTGGCCGGCGCCCTGCTGCTGCGGGACGTGCGGCTGCGGGACGTGCGGCTGCTGCTCCCAGGCCCCGGGCTGGGGCTGCTGCTGCGGGGCCTGGTAGGCCGGGGCCTGCGGCTGGGCGTAGGCCTGGGCCGGGGCCTGCTGGGCCACGGCCGGTTGGGGCGCCGCGGCAGCGACGGGATTCAGCCGCGGCCCGTCGGTGGCGTTGCCCAGGTGGACCGGCGTGCCCGGCACGAGCTCGGCCTGCTGCACCCGGGCGCCGTGCACGTAGGTGCCGTTGGTGCTGCCGTGGTCCTCGATGCCCCAACCACGGCCGTTCCAGCTGATGGTGGCGTGTCGCCACGACACCCGGGCATCGTCGATCACCACGTCTCCCTGGGGGTCGCGCCCCAGCGAGTACGACCTGGACGGATCGAGCGTCCAGGTCCTTCCATTCAATTCCAGTACGAGTTCCGGCACTCCAGCCCCACTTAAGTCCCCCGAGAATCCCCCATGACGTCAGGGAGTCTAGGGATGGCGAACATCCGGGGGAACTATTTCAGGCCTGGGGCCACATGTGGAATCGGGGCGGTGCCGGGGCGTCTACGTCTGCCCGTTGACGGGGGCGAAAGTCACCCGGAGAGTGAGATACGGGACTTCTCGCCCGGCATTCCCGCTCCGCTCGCATCGGGGGACCGCTCATGCGCCGCATCCGTTGGGGAGACGTCCTGGTGTCCGCCGTCGCCGCCGCGGGCTGGTCGCTGGCGGCGATGGCCGGGGTCGCCGCGCTCGGGCTGCACCTGCTGGGGGCCGACGCGGCGGGGGGCTCGCTGGGGGCGATGACCGCGGCGGCGGTCGTCCTGGCCGTGGGCGGAACCGTGACCCCCTCGGGTGACGTGTCGGTCTTCGGGGCGGGGCTCGCGGGCGGTGCGGGCGGTGCGGGTGCCGAAGCCTCGCTGGACGTGATGCCGTTGGGGGTGGGGCTGGCCGGGGCCCTGGTGCTGGCGCACCTGTTCCTGCGTTCCCTGCGGGCGGGCGCCCCCGTCGCGGAGCTCCTGGCGCGGGCGGTGGTGGTCGTGGCGCTGTTCGTCGCGGCGGCGGGGGTGCTGGCGTGGGCCGGGCACGACGTGGTCACCCTCGACGGGGCGGCGCTGCCGAGGACCCCGGCCCGGATCGAGGTGCCGGGGATCGGGGACGTCGGCGGGCTGCTCCCGGACCGCATCGGGGACCTGATCGAGACGCGGACCCGGGTGGGGTTCTCGGTGGAACCGGGGCCGACCCTGCGGGCCGCGGGGGTGTGGGCCGCGGTGGTGCTCGCGCTGGCCCTGCTCGTCTCGCGGCGCGGGCCCGCGGCCTTCGCGCGGCTGCGGCCGGCCGCCTCGGCGGTGGTGGCGATGCTGCTGGCGGCGGTCGCGGCGGGACTGGCCGCGGCGGTGTGGGCGGCGCTGGGCGAGGAGCGGCCCGGGCGGGTACTGGGCGCGGCCCTGCTGGGTGCGCCGAACGGCAGCTGGGCGGGGGTGCTGCTGGGACTGTTCGTCCCGCTGGACGGCCGGGTCGGCGGTGAGCCGGCCCGGCTGCTGCCGGATCCGCTGGACGAGCTGCTGACGGGCGCCGCGCGGGAGCCGGTGACGGTGGCGCGCCTCGCGGAGTACGACGGGCGGGTGTGGCTGCTGGCGGCGGGGGCCGGGCTGCTGCTGCTCTACGCGGGCGTGCTGGCCGCCGTACGGACTCCGGGGCGTGGGATCACCGGGTGCGCGGCGCGGCTGTCGGCGGCGACCGGGGTGGCGCTGGCCGCGCTGGTGTGGCTGACGGCCCTGTCGGCGGACGCGTCCCTCGCGGTG
The DNA here is from genome assembly GCF_052244475.1 of Streptomyces sp. IBSNAI002. Lineage (NCBI taxonomy): Bacteria > Bacillati > Actinomycetota > Actinomycetes > Kitasatosporales > Streptomycetaceae > Streptomyces > Streptomyces sp. IBSNAI002. Next base: position 2,146,464 of record NZ_JBQPXG010000002.1, read on the forward strand.
CTGGGGGTGGACGTGGTCGACGCCGGGGTGGAGCTGCGGGGGTCCGTTCCGCTGGCCCTGACGCTGGGGGCGGTGTGGGGCGCGGTGGCCGGCGCCCTCGGCGCCCTCCTGGCCCGCCACCGCCGCGCCCCGCTGCCGCGGACGGGTCCCGGTGCGGCCGCGGGCCCCGGGTGGCCCGACCCGCGCGGGGCCCGCCCGGGGGCCGGACCCGGCCCCGGACCCGGCCCGGCCGGCCGGCCCGCGTGGCCCGCAGCCGGTGCCGGTGACCGGTGGCCCGATGCCCGCCGGGGCGAGGGGCCGGGGGCCGGGCGCGGATCCGGGGCGGCGGGCGGCGGCCCGGGCCGGCCCGACCCCGACGCGCCGACGGCCTCGTACGGCCAGGTCCCGCCGCCGGGCCGCCGGCCCGATCCGCACCAGGGGCCGGACGGGTCCTGGGACGTGACGGTGACCGGCATCCCGCCGCGGCCGCCCCGGCCGCCGAAGCCGCCGCGGCGGCCGCCGTTCACCCCGCCTCCCCCGCCGGGCAGCCCGCCGCCGCCGAAGCCGCGCTGACCGCCGGCGCCGTCTGAAGGGTGGGACGGGGGTCCTGCCTTCCGGGACGGGAAGATACGGTGAGGGCACCATGAGCGCATCGCAGACCTCCGACGTCCCCACCCTCCTCGTCAAGATCTTCGGCAAGGACCGTCCCGGGATCACCGCCGGGCTGTTCGACACCCTCGCCGCCTACTCCGTCGACGTCGTCGACATCGAGCAGGTCGTCACCCGTGGCCGCATCGTCCTGTGCGCCCTCGTCACCAAGCCGTCCGTCGGCACCGAGGGCGAGCTGCGGGCCACCGTCCACAGCTGGGCCGGATCGCTCAAGCTCCAGGCCGAGATCCTGTCCGGCACCGGTGACAACCGTCCGCGCGGCAGCGGCCGGTCGCACGTCACCGTGCTCGGGCACCCGCTCACCTCCGAGTCCACGGCGGCCATCGCCGCCCGGATCACCGCGACCGGCGGCAACATCGACCGTATCTTCCGGCTCGCCAAGTACCCGGTGACGGCAGTGGAGTTCGCCGTCTCCGGCTGCGAGACCGAGCCGCTGCGCACCGCGCTGGCCACGGCCGCCGCGCACATCGGCGTGGACGTGGCCGTCGTTTCGGCGGGGCTGCACCGCCGGGCCCAGCGGCTCGTCGTCATGGACGTGGACTCGACGCTCATCCAGGACGAGGTCATCGAGCTGTTCGCGGCGCACGCCGGGTGCGAGGACGAGGTCGCGGAGGTCACCGAGCGGGCCATGCGCGGCGAGCTGGACTTCGAGCAGTCGCTGCACGCCCGGGTGGCGCTGCTGGCGGGTCTGGACGCGTCCGTCGTGGACAAGGTCCGCTCCGAGGTGCGGCTGACCCCGGGTGCCCGGACGCTGATCCGCACGCTCAAGCGGCTCGGCTACCAGGTGGGCGTGGTCTCCGGCGGGTTCACCCAGGTGACGGACGATCTGCGGGAGCGGCTGGGGCTGGACTTCGCCTCCGCCAACACCCTGGAGATCGTCGACGGAAAGCTGACCGGCAAGGTGACCGGCGAGATCGTGGACCGGGCGGGCAAGGCGCGGCTGCTGCGCCGCTTCGCCGCGGAGGCCGAGGTGCCGCTGTCCCAGACGGTGGCGATCGGCGACGGTGCGAACGACCTGGACATGCTGAACGCGGCCGGGCTGGGCGTGGCCTTCAACGCCAAGCCGGTGGTCCGCGAGGCCGCGCACACGGCGGTGAACGTGCCGTTCCTGGACGCGGTGCTGTACCTGCTCGGGATCACCCGTGAGGAGATCGAGGCCGCCGACCTGGCCTGAGCGCCCCTGTCCGTACGACGTGGGAGGGCCCCGGCGGCCGGATCGGCTGCCGGGGCCCTCCCGTACGCGCTCCCCGCTCGGTGTTCCGGGGGCAGGCTCAGTGTTCCTGGGGGGTCCAGAAGTCGAGCAGGGTTCCGGCTCCGGGTTCCAGGGACTTCCACGGGCCGGCGAAGGAGACGACCGCGAGGGCGGCGGTCGGGAAGCCGCTCCGGGTCATCCGGGCCAGGGTGCCGTCCTGGGCGCGGCTGGACAGGATGTCGGCGAGGGCGTGCATGCCGGGGTTGTGACCGATCAGCAGGAGGTCGTCGACCTCGTCGGGGGTCTCGTTCAGCAGGGCGATGAGCTCGCCCGGCGAGGCCTCGTAGAGCCGCTCTTCGTAGTGGGTCTTCGGCCGGTGCGGCAGTTCCTGGACGGCGACCTTCCAGGTCTCGCGGGTGCGGGCGGCGGTGGAGCAGAGGGCCAGGTCGAAGGTGATGCCGGTTTCGGCCAGCTTCAGACCGACGGCCGCCGCCTCCGCGCGGCCGCGTTCCGCCAGCGGGCGGTCGTGGTCGGACACCTGTGGCCAGTCGGCCTTGGCGTGCCGGAGGAGGGCGATCCTGCGGGGTGTGTCGGCGCTCATGGCTCCCAGCTTCGCATGAAACGGGCCACGGGGCGCAGGGTGTTGAGGGCCCGCGTCCGGTGGTGAGGCACGGCCCGGCGCACCCCGGCGCACGCCCGGTCAGCCGACGGCGCGCAGCAGCTGCTGGGTGACGTGGAGCAGTCCGGTGGCCTCGCCGGCGGCGGCGTGGGCCTCGGCGGATCCGGCGAGGAGGAGCAGGAGCAGGCCGAAGGCGAGCGCGGGCAGGGCCAGCGCCCACCAGTGCAGGCGGGCGTCGGCGCCGTGCCGGGCGCCGGCCGCGGCCCGGGTGACGGCACGGGTCCGGGCGACGGTACGGGGGCCGCCGGCGGCTCGGGCGCCGGGCGGGAGGGAGCGGGTGTGCGTGGGGGCCGACATGGCCGCCTCCGGGATGCTGACGGGACTGGCTCGCTCCTTTGAATCTATGGATTCGAAGGGTCGGTTCCCATCGGGGTCACACCCCAGTTCACCCTGACCCTGACCCCCTAGGGGTGGTGGGGTTATCCCCACCCCCGGGGAGCCCCGGGGGTCCGTCAGGGGGAGGCGATCGTCGCGATGACGGCGATGATCACGGTCACGGCGATCATCGCGCCGAAGACGAGGCCGAGCTTCTTGCGGCCGTTCTGCGGGTTCGGTTCAAGTACGGGCGACATGCCGGTCAGTCTCGCATGCCGCATTCGTCCTCGATCGTGCGGTCCCGGCCCGCCAGGATCCCGAGGGCGATCTGCGGGACGAGCAGTCCGGCCATCAGGGCCAGCGGCAGGTCCCAGCCGCCGCTGTGCTGGTAGAGCGTGCCGATGACAAGAGGGCCGGGGATGGAGATGAGGTAGCCGGTGCTCTGGGCGAAGGCGGAGAGCTTGACGACTCCGGCCGGGGACTTGGCGCGCAGCCCGATCAGGGTGATGACCAGGGGGAAGGCGCAGTTGGAGACGCCGAGCAGGAGCGCCCAGGCCCAGGCGCCGGCGGCGGGTGCGAGGTAGAGGCCGAGGTAGCCGGTGAGGCCGAAGAGGCCGAGGACGGCGGCCATGAGGCCCTGGTTCTTCATCCGGCCGGCGAGGCCGGGGATGACGAAGGCGAGCGGGACGCCCATGACCATGGTGACGGCGAGCAGCACTCCGGCGGTGGAGGCGGAGACCCCGGCGTCGCGGAAGATCTGCGGGAGCCAGCCCATGGTGATGTACGCACCGGTGGCCTGGAGGCCGAAGTAGCAGGCCAGGGCCCAGGCGGTACGGCTGCGGACGATCCGGGGGCCGGTATCGGCCCGTGCGCCGGCCCCGGCGCCTTCGCCGGAGGCGGCGGCCGCGGCGCGGGCGGCGCGCCGGGAGGCGCGGGCGATGGGCAGCCAGGGCAGTACGGCGGCCAGGGCGAGCAGGGCCCAGATCAGCAGGCCGGTGCGCCAGCTGCCGCCGAGGGCGTCGGTCAGCGGGACGGTCGCGGCGGCGGCCAGGGAGGTGCCGGCGGCCAGCGCCATGGAGTACAGGCCGGTCATGCTGCCGACCCGGTCCGGGAAGTAGCGCTTGACGATCACCGGGAGCAGGACGTTGGTCAGGGCTATGCCGGCCAGGGACAGGGCGCTGGCGGCGAGGAAGGCGGCGGCGCCGTCCGCGAAGGGGCGGATCAGCAGGCCCGCGGCGACGGCGGCCATGCCGGCGCAGACGACGGCGGCGGGGCCGAAGCGGCGGGAGAGCCGGGGCGCGGTGACGCCGAAGACGGCGAAGCAGAGGGCGGGGACGGAGGTGATCAGCCCTGCGACGGTGCCGCTCATGCCGAGGCCGGTGCGGGTCTCCTCGAAAAGGGCGCCGAGGCTGGTGATGGCGGGCCGCAGGTTGAGGGCGGCGAGCACGATGCCGACGATGAGGACCGGACCGAGCCAGGCCGGCTGCGCGCCCGGGCCCGGGGCCGGGAGGGCGGCGGCCCCGCCGGCGGCCGGCCGTGCGGGCTTGCGGCCCGCGGCGGGGCGGTCGAGGATCTTGATTTCATCGTCGGACATTCGACCATCATAGAATCATGGGATGATTGGTTGTCCAGTCGTTCCCGAGGGAGACCCATGCCGCTGACCTCGCCCCGGCGCTCCGCGCTCGTCGACCAGGTGATCGCCGAACTGCGCAACCAGATCACCTCCGGCGAGTGGCCGGTCGGCTCCCGCATCCCGACCGAGCCGGAGCTGGTGGAGCTGCTCGGCGTCGCCCGCAACACGGTGCGCGAGGCCGTACGGGCGCTGGCGCACAACGGCCTGCTCGACATCCGGCAGGGCTCGGGCACCTATGTGATCGCCACGAGCGAGCTGGCCGGTGTGATGCACCGTCGCTTCGCGGGGGCGGAGCCGCGGCACATCGCGGAGCTGCGCTCGACGCTGGAGTCCTCGGCGGCCCGGCTGGCGGCGGAGCGGCGCACCGGGCGGGACCTCGTACAGCTGGACGCGCTCCTCGCGCGGCGCGAGGAGGCCTGGGCGGGCGGGGACGCGGAGGTGTTCGTGGCGGCGGACGTGAGCCTGCACATGGCGGTGGTGACGGCTTCGCACAACGACGTGCTGATCGAGCTGTACGCGGACCTCGGCGATCTGATCGCGGACTGGCTGCGGACGGACGTCGGCACCGAGCTGCACCCCTCCGCGCACATGGACCACGCCCGGCTGATCGAGGCGATCCGGCGCGGGGACGGGGACGCGGCCGCCTCGGAGGCGGCCGGCTATCCCTTCGCCTGCCTCGGCAAGGGCACCGGCTGAGATCCGTTCACGGCCGCTGGTGGCTGACCCAGGCCGACCGCACCTCTTTCCAGCAGCGGCCGGCGAGCTCGACCCGCCCGGCCGGGCCGACGGCCACGGCGGCGCCGTCGCCGTCCACGTCCCACCAGCGGTCGCACTCGACGTGCAGCCGCACCAGGTCGGTCTGCGGGTAGCGGTTGTGGCAGTACGCCGTCACGGTCGAGCCGCTGATCTCGGTGTCGCAGTCGGCGCCGAAGAGGTCCCGGGCCGCGGTCCGCGCGGGCTGCGCGGGCGGCTCGGCGGGGATCTCGGCGAGGTCCACGACGGCGGGGGCGACGGCCTCGGGGGCGGGCTCGTCGGGCGCGGTCTGCGCGAGGGCGCCCGGACCCAGGAGTGCGGTCAGGACCACCGAGGTGACCAGCAGCGATAGCGCTCCGCTCGATCTCGCGCGCAATCCCCTACCTCCTCCCCACAGCAGCCGAGAAGATCCCGACTGGGTCAGTTTGCAGGCATCTGTCCCGGTTTTCGACTCGGGAAGATCCGATCAGCCGGTGAACATCCGGTCGAACGCGCGAAAACGGCGGCGGCCGCGCCTCCCGGAGGGGAGGCGCGGCCGCCGCCGTACGGACGCGGGTGCCGTCAGGCACCCATCGCGTGCAGGCCGCCGTCCACGTGGACGATCTCGCCGGTGGTCTTCGGGAACCAGTCCGACAGCAGCGCGACGACGCCGCGGCCCGCCGGCTCCGGGTCGCTCATGTCCCACTCCAGCATCGAGCGGGAGTTCCAGACGTCCGCCAGCTCACCGAAGCCCGGGATGGACTTCGCGGCCATGGAGCCGATCGGTCCGGCCGAGACCAGGTTGCAGCGGATGTTCTCCTTGCCCAGGTCACGGGCGAGGTAGCGGCTGGTGGCCTCCAGTGCGGCCTTGGCCGGGCCCATCCAGTCGTACTGCGGCCAGGCGAACTGCGCGTCGAAGGTGAGGCCGACGACGGCCGCCCCCTCGTGCGGGAAGAGCGGCTTGCAGGCCATGGTCAGCGACTTCAGCGAGAACGCCGAGACGTGCATGGCGGTGGCGACCGACTCGAACGGCGTGTTCAGGAAGTTGCCGCCCAGGGCGTCCTGCGGCGCGAAGCCGATGGAGTGGACGACGCCGTCGAGGCCGCCGAGCTCGTCGCGGACGAGCGTCTCCAGCCGGTCCAGGTGCTCCTGGTTGGTGACGTCGAGCTCGATCACCTTGGCGGGCTTGGGCAGCTTGCGGGCGATGCGCTCGGTCAGCGTCGGCCGCGGGAACGCCGTGAGGATGACCTCGGCGCCCTGCTCCTGGGCGAGCTTGGCGGCGTGGAACGCGATGGAGGACTCCATCAGCACGCCGGTGATGAGGATGCGCTTGCCCTCGAGAATTCCGCTCATGGTGATCAGTGACCCATGCCCAATCCGCCGTCAACGGGAATGACGGCTCCGGTGATGTACGCGGCGTCGTCGGACGCCAGGAAGCGAACGGCCGCCGCGATCTCCTCGGGCTGCGCGTAGCGGCCGAGCGGCACCTGGCCCACGATGCCCGCACGCTGCTCGTCGGTGAGGACCTTGGTCATGTCCGTGTCGACGAAGCCGGGGGCGACCACGTTGAAGGTGATGTTGCGGGAGCCGAGCTCGCGGGCGAGCGACCGGGCGAAGCCGACCAGCGCGGCCTTGGAGGCGGCGTAGTTGGCCTGACCCGCCGAACCCAGCAGTCCGACGACCGAGGAGATCAGGACGACCCGGCCCTTCTTGGCCCGGAGCATGCCCCGGTTCGCGCGCTTGACCACGCGGAAGGTGCCGGTGAGGTTGGTGTCGACGACCGAGGAGAAGTCCTCCTCCGTCATCCGCATCAGCAGCGTGTCCTTGGTGATGCCGGCGTTGGCCACCAGCACCTCGACCGGACCGTGCGCTTCCTCGATCTGCTTGTAGGCCTGCTCCACCTGCTCGGAGTCGGTGATGTCGCAGCGGACCGCCAGAACGCCGGCGGAGGTGAGCGCCTCCGGCGGCTCTCCCGACCGGTACGTGATCGCGACCTTGTCTCCGGCCTCCGCGAAGGCGCGGGCGATGGCGAGGCCGATGCCTCGGTTACCTCCGGTGACGAGAACCGAGCGGCTCAACGGATCACCCTTTCGCTAGCGGTCTGAATACCGAAAACCTATCGGTCGCACCCCTCGTACGGAGAATCGAGCTCCGACAGGGCCTTGCGACGGGCTCTGTCGAATCCCTACAGAAAGGTGTAGGCACGACAGCCCCGGTCGCGACATGATCGGGGAGACCGGCCCCGACTTCGGGAGGAATTCCGTGCCCCATTCCATCGACGCGGCCTTCACCGCGCTTCCCTCGCGGGCGCTCGCCGACGCGGCCCTCGCCCGGGCCCGCGCGCTGGGCGCCGACCATGCCGACTTCCGGCTGGAGCGGATCCGCAGCGCCTCCTGGCGCCTGCGCGACGCCAAGCCGTCCGGAGGTTCCGACACCACCGACCTCGGCTACGCGGTCCGGGTGGTGCACGGGGGCAGCTGGGGGTTCGCCTCCGGTGTGGACCTGACCATGGACGCCGCCGCCAAGGTGGCCTCGCAGGCCGTGGCCATGGCGAAGCTGTCCGCCCAGGTGATCAAGGCCGCCGGTTCCGACGAGCGGGTGGAGCTGGCCGAGGAGCCGGTGCACGCGGACCGGACCTGGATCTCCGCCTACGACGTGAACCCGTTCGAGGTCGCGGACGCGGAGAAGGCGGCGCTGCTCGCCGACTGGAGCGCACGGCTGCTGGCGGCCGACGGGGTCGCGCACGTGGACGCCTCGCTGCTCGCCGTGCACGAGAACAAGTTCTACGCCGACACCGCGGGCACCACGACCACGCAGCAGCGGGTCCGCATCCACCCGCAGTTCACGGCGGTCGCCGTCAACGCCACCACCGGCGAGTTCGACTCGATGCGCACCATCGCCCCGCCCGCCGGCCGCGGCTGGGAGTACCTCACCGGCACCGGCTGGGACTGGGAATCGGAGCTGGAGCAGATCCCCGGCCTGCTCGCCGAGAAGATGAAGGCGCCGAGCGTGCGGGCCGGTCGCTACGACCTGGTGGTGGACCCGTCCAACCTGTGGCTCACCATCCACGAGTCCATCGGCCACGCCACCGAGCTCGACCGGGCGCTGGGCTACGAGGCGGCGTACGCGGGCACCTCCTTCGCCACCTTCGACCAGCTGGGCAAGCTCAGGTACGGCTCCCCGATCATGAACGTGACGGGTGACCGCACCGCCGAGCACGGCCTGGCCACCATCGGCTTCGACGACGAGGGCGTCGAGGCGCAGAGCTGGGACCTGGTCAAGGACGGCACCCTGGTCGGCTACCAGCTGGACCGGCGGATCGCGAAGCTGACCGGCCTCGGCCGCTCCAACGGCTGCGCCTACGCCGACTCCCCCGGGCACGTGCCCGTCCAGCGCATGGCGAACGTGTCGCTCCAGCCGGATCCCGGCGGCCTGTCCACCGAGGACCTGATCGGCGGGGTGGAGCGCGGGATCTACGTGGTCGGCGACCGCTCCTGGTCGATCGACATGCAGCGCTACAACTTCCAGTTCACCGGGCAGCGGTTCTTCCGCATCGAGAACGGCAGGCTGGCCGGGCAGCTGCGCGACGTCGCCTACCAGGCCACGACCACCGACTTCTGGGGCTCGATGGAGAAGGTCGGCGGCCCGCAGACCTATGTCCTGGGCGGCGCCTTCAACTGCGGGAAGGCCCAGCCGGGCCAGGTCGCGGCGGTCTCCCACGGCTGCCCGTCCGCCCTCTTCCGCGACGTGAACATCCTGAACACCACGCAGGAGGCCGGACGATGACCTCATCGATTCGATCGACCAAGCCCCACGAGATCGTCGAGCGGGCCCTGGAGCTGTCCACCGCCGACGGGTGCGTCGTCATCGCGGACGAGCAGTCCACCGCCAACCTGCGCTGGGCGGGCAACGCGCTCACCACCAACGGCGTCACCCGCGGCCGGACCCTGACGGTCATCGCCACGGTCGACGGCAAGGAGGGGACGGCCTCGGGGGTCGTCTCGCGCACCGCCGTCACCGCCGCGGACCTGGAGCCGCTGGTGCGCGCCGCCGAGGCGGCCGCGCGCGGGGCCGGTCCCGCCGAGGACGCCCAGCCGCTGGTGACCGGGACCCCGGCCTCGCCGGACTTCACCGACGCCCCCGCCGAGACCTCCTCGGCGGTGTTCGCGGACTTCGCCCCGGCGCTCGGCGAGTCCTTCGCCCGGGCCCGCGCGGGCGGCCGCGAGCTGTACGGCTTCGCCAACCACGAGCTGGTCTCCACGTACGTCGGCACCTCCACGGGCCTGCGGCTGCGCCACGACCAGCCCAAGGGCACGCTGGAGCTCAACGCCAAGTCCCCGGACCGGCAGCGCTCCGCCTGGGCCGGACGCGCCACCCGCGACTTCAAGGACGTGGACCCGACCGTCCTGGACGCGGAGCTCGCCGTGCGGCTCGGCTGGGCCGAGCGGAAGATCGAGCTGCCGGCCGGGCGGTACGAGACGCTGCTGCCGCCGACGGCCGTGGCGGACCTGCTGATCTACCAGATGTGGTCGGCGGCGGCCCGGGACGCGGTGGAGGGCCGGACGGTCTTCTCCAAGCCCGGCGGCGGCACCCGGATCGGCGAGCGGCTCTCCGGGCTGCCGCTGACGCTGCGCAGCGACCCGAACGCGCCGGGCCTGGAGTCCGCGCCGTTCGTCATCGCGCACAGCTCCGGGGACGACGCCTCGGTGTTCGACAACGGCCTGCCGGTCCCGGCGACCGAGTGGATCCGCGACGGCGAGCTGGCCCGGCTGACCACGACCCGGCACAGCGCCGCGCTGACGGAGCTGCCGCTGTCCCCGGCCTTCGGCAACCTGATCCTGGACGGCGGCGGCGACAAGTCGCTGGAGGAGATGGTCGCCGGTACCGGGCGGGGCCTGCTGCTGACCTGTCTCTGGTACATCCGCGAGGTCGATCCGGCCACCCTGCTGCTCACGGGCCTGACCCGGGACGGCGTCTACCTGGTGGAGGACGGGCAGGTGGTGGGCGAGGTGAACAACTTCCGGTTCAACGAGTCGCCCGTGGACCTGCTGTCGCGGGCCACCGAGGCGGGCCGGACCGAGAAGACGCTGCCGCGCGAGTGGGGCGACTGGTTCACGCGCGCCGCGATGCCCGCTGTCCGCATCCCGGACTTCAACATGAGTTCGGTGAGCAAGGGCGTCTGACCCACCTAGACTGGGCACGGCATTTCCACAAAACGTAAGGAGTCGAGAGACCGTGACGGACATCGTCGACGAACTGAAGTGGCGCGGGCTGTTCGCCCAGTCCACCGATGAAGAAGCGCTGCGCAAGGCCTTCGCGGACGGTCCCGTCACGTTCTATTGCGGCTACGACCCGACCGCGGCCTCGCTGCACGTGGGTCACCTCGTCCAGGTGCTCACCATGCGCCGGCTCCAGCTGGCCGGGAACCGGCCGCTGGCGCTGGTCGGCGGGGCCACCGGCCAGATCGGCGACCCGCGCCCGACCGCCGAGCGCACCCTGAACGATCCTTCGGTGATCGCGGAGTGGGTGAACCGGCTGCGGTCGCAGATCGAGCCGTTCCTGTCCTTCGAGGGCGAGAACGCGGCGGTCCTGGTCAACAACCTGGACTGGACGGCGGGCATGTCCGCCATCGAGTTCCTGCGGGACATCGGCAAGCACTTCCGCGTCAACAAGATGCTGACGAAGGACTCGGTGGCCAAACGGCTCGAGTCGGACCAGGGCATCAGCTACACGGAGTTCAGCTACCAGCTGCTCCAGGGCATGGACTTCCTGGAGCTGTACCGGCGCCACGGCTGCGTGCTCCAGCAGGGCGGCTCCGACCAGTGGGGCAACCTGACGGCCGGCCTCGACCTGATCCACCGGGTCGAGCCGGGTGCGGTCGTGCACGCGATGGCGACCCCGCTGATGGTCAAGGCGGACGGCACCAAGTTCGGCAAGACCGAGGGCGGGGCCGTCTGGCTGGACCCGGAGATGACCACGCCGTACGCGTTCTACCAGTTCTGGCTGAACGTGGACGACCGGGACATCTCCACCTACATGCGGATCCTGTCCTTCCAGAGCCGTGAGGAGCTGGAGGCACTGGAGGCGCAGACCGCCGAGCGGCCGCAGGCGCGCGCCGCGCAGCGGGCGCTGGCGGAGGAGCTGACCACGCTGGTGCACGGCGCCGACCAGTGCGCGGCCGTGATCGCCGCGTCGAAGGCGCTGTTCGGGCAGGGCGACCTGGCGGAGCTGAACGAGGCCACGCTGGCCGCGGCCCTGTCGGAGCTGCCGCACGTCCGGGTGGCGGAGCTCGGCCAGGTGGTGGACCTGCTGGCGGAGACCGGTCTGGTCGCGAGCAAGTCGGCCGGCCGGCGGACCGTGAAGGAGGGCGGCGCCTACGTGAACAACGCGAAGGTGACGGCCGAGGACGCGGTTCCCGCCAAGGAGGACCTGCTGCACGGTCGCTGGCTGGTGCTGCGGCGCGGCAAGAAGAACCTGGCGGCGGTCGAGGTCACCGGAGCCTGACGGCTCCGGGGCGGACGCCCGGGACGGAACGCGGCGGAGGGGCCGGTACGGACGTGTGGTCCGGCCGGTCCCTCCGCCGCGTTCCGGGACGCGCCGCTAGGTCATCTCGCGCTTGCCGCCCCGCATCGCCTTGTAGACCATCTCGCCGAGCGCGACGAGAACGACCGCGCCGACCAGTTGGAGCAGGTGGCGGGTCCAGTCGATGCCCCGGGTGTCCGCGACCCCGATCCAGGTGGCGACGGCGTTGCCGAGGACACCGCCGACGATGCCCATGAGCGTGGTCAGCCAGAGGGGCTGGTGCTGCTTGCCCGGCAGGATCGCCCTGGCTATCAGGCCCAGCACGAAACCGACGATGATCGCCCACAACCAGTGCATGTCGAGCCTCCTCCTGGCGCGTTGTGCGCACGTGGGCCCAGTCTCGGTCCGTTCGGCGTACCGCGCATTTCGGGCGGCACCGTTCGGGGGAACCCCCTCTCCTCGCGGCCCGGGAGGCGGCGTACCGTGGGAGGGTCCGGACCGGGGAGCGTCCGGCGGGTGATCGGGTGGTGGAGCGGTGGAGCGGACGAAGCGACAGAAGCGGAACGGTGCCGAGGTCTTCCGGATCACCGGCGCCCGGATGGGTCTCGACGAGGACGTCCGGGGCCGTCAGCGCCGCTACGTGATCTCGATGGTGATCAGGACGCTGTCGGTCATCGCGACGGTGGTGTTGTGGAACGTGCAGCGGCCGGTGGCGATCGTGACGCTGGTCGCGGGGGCCCTGCTGCCCTACGTCGCCGTGGTCATCGCGAACGCGGGGCGCGAGTCCGCACCCTCCCTGCCGTCGCACTTCATCCCGGCGCCCGTACTCCCCGCGCTGGAAGCGGGAAACCTCACGAAAAGCTCAGATCAATCGTGAAGTTCCGGTGCACCGTACCGGGTCCTGCGTGACATACTGCCTACGCGCTCCGCATCCCCCGTCGGAGCGACGGACCGACGCCGGGCAGCTCCCCCCGTGGCTGCTCGGCGTCGCCTTTCCGCCCCGGCGGTTTGTAGGGTTGAGCCGTGACCTCCCCTGAAACCGACACCCCGACCTGTTCCGCCAAGGGCTGCCGCGACGCGGCCGTCTGGGTGCTGGCGTGGAACAACCCGACGCTGCACACGCCCGAGCGCCGCAAGACCTGGCTGGCGTGCGAGGAGCACCGCGAACACCTCTCCCAGTTCCTGGGTGTCCGCGGCTTCCTCAAGGACGTGGTGAAGCTCGGCGAGTGGGTGCAGCCGGAGGGCTCCGAGCGCGCCCGCTGAGCGGCCGGGCGCGCGCCGGCCCCCGGCCGCGGTCCTAGCCGCCGATCGCCGACATGGGGCGGTCGGGCTGGAGGAAGGACGGGTCGTCAAGGCCGGATCCGGCCTTCTTGCCCCACATCGCCACCTTCCACAGCCGGGCGATCTCCTCGTCCGGGGCGCCCGAGCGCAGCGCGGCCCTCAGGTCCGACTCCTCGGTGGCGAACAGGCACGTGCGGACCTGGCCGTCGGCCGTGAGCCGCGTACGGTCGCAGGCTCCGCAGAAGGGGCGGGTGACCGAGGCGATGACGCCGACGGTGGCCGGGCCGCCGTCGACCACCCAGCGCTCGGCCGGGGCGGAGCCGCGTTCGTCGGAGCCCTCCTCGGTGAGCGTGAAGCGGGTCCGCAGCGACTGGAGGATGTCGCCGGCGGTGATCATGCCCTCGCGCTTCCAGCCGTGCTGGGCGTCGAGGGGCATCTGCTCGATGAAGCGGAGCTCGTACTCGTTCTCCACGGCCCAGGCCAGCAGGTCGGGGGCCTCGTCGTCGTTCAGCCCGGGCATCAGCACGGCGTTGACCTTGACGGGGGTGAGGCCGGCGTCGCGGGCCGCGGCCATGCCCTCGATGACGTCCTTGTGCCGGTCGCGGCGGGTGAGGGTCTTGAAGACCTCGGGCCGCAGGGTGTCCAGCGAAACGTTCACTCGGTCGAGACCGGCGGCCTTCAGGGCCTGCGCGGTGCGCTTGAGGCCGATGCCGTTGGTGGTCAGGGACATCTGGGGGCGGGGCTCCAGGGCCGCGCACTGCTCGACGATCCCGACGAGGCCGGGGCGGAGCAGCGGTTCGCCGCCGGTGAAGCGGACCTCGGTGATGCCGAGCCGGGTGACGGCGATGCGGATCAGCCGGACGATTTCGTCGTCGCTGAGCAGATCGGACTTGCCGAGCCACTGCAGCCCCTCTTCGGGCATGCAGTAGGTACAGCGGAGATTGCACCGGTCGGTGAGCGAGACGCGCAGGTCAGTGGCCACGCGGCCGTAGGTGTCGAGAAGCACTGTGGGCCCCCTCCCCTGTCCGGATCTGTAGAGGTTCGATGTCTTCGAGCCTACGCGACGCCTGTTACATCCAGTGGTGCCCGAATGGACGAGAGGCAGCGTGGCCGCGTCGTATGGAAGTACGACGCGGCCACGCTGGGTGTTCGGACGATCTCAGTGAGCGCCTGTTCCGGTGAGGGAGCGGACCTCCAGCTCGGCGAACTTCTGCGGGTCCGCCTTCTCCTTCGACAGGACCGTCCCCAGCCAGCCCAGCAGGAAGCCGAGCGGGATGGAGATGATGCCGGGGTTCTCCAGCGGGAACCAGTAGAAGTCGGCGTCCTTGAACATCGAGGTGGGCTTGCCGGAGACGACCGGGGAGAAGAGCACCAGGCCGACCGCCGAGATCAGGCCGCCGTAGATGGACCAGAGCGCGCCCTGGGTGCTGAAGCGCTTCCAGAAGAGGCTGTAGAGGATCGTCGGGAGGTTGGCGGACGCGGCGACCGCGAACGCGAGGGCGACGAGGCCGGCGACGTTCAGGTCGCGGGCGAGGGCGCCCAGGCCGATGGCGACGGCGCCGATGACCACGGTGGACCAGCGGGCCGCGCGCACCTCCTCCTTCTCGGTGGCCTTGCCCTTGCGGATGACGTTGACGTACAGGTCGTGCGCGAAGGACGAGGACGAGGCCAGGGTCAGGCCCGCGACCACGGCGAGGATGGTGGCGAAGGCGACCGCGGAGATCACGGCGAGCAGGATCGCCCCGCCGGTGGAGCCCGCGCCGCCGCCGATCTCCTGGGCGAGCAGCGGGGCCGCGGTGTTGCCCGCCTTGTTCGAGGCCAGGATGTCGTCCCGGCTGAGCAGCGCGGCGGCGCCGAAGCCGAGGGCGATGGTCATCAGGTAGAAGGCGCCGATGATGCCGATGGCCCAGTTCACGGACTTGCGGGCGGCCTTGGCCGTGGGCACGGTGTAGAAGCGGATCAGGATGTGGGGCAGGCCGGCGGTGCCGAGCACCAGGGCCAGGCCCAGCGAGATGAAGTCCAGCTTGCTGAGCGAGTCCTTGCCGTACTTGAGCCCCGGTTCCAGGAACTTGGTGCCCTGGCCGCTGTTCTCGGCGGCCTGTCCGAGCAGCGCGGAGATGTTGAAGTTGAACTTCACCAGCACCAGGAGGGTGATCAGCAGGGCGCCCGCGATGAGCAGGACGGCCTTGATCATCTGGACCCAGGTGGTGCCCTTCATGCCGCCGATCGTCACGTAGACGATCATCAGGACGCCGACCAGCGCGACGACCGCGACCTTGCCGCCGTCGCTGGTGATGCCGAGGAGCAGCGAGACGAGCACGCCGGCGCCGGCCATCTGGGCGAGCAGGTAGAAGATCGAGACCACGATGGTGGAGGTGCCCGCGGCGGTGCGGACGGGCCGCTGGCGCATCCGGTAGGCGAGGACGTCACCCATCGTGTAGCGGCCGGAGTTGCGCAGCGGTTCGGCGACGAGCAGCAGCGCGACCAGCCAGGCGACGAGGAAGCCGATGGAGTAGAGGAAGCCGTCGTAGCCGAAGAGGGCGATGGCTCCGGCGATGCCGAGGAAGGACGCGGCGGACATGTAGTCGCCGGAGATGGCGAGGCCGTTCTGGAAGCCGGTGAACTGGCGGCCGCCGGCGTAGAAGTCGGCGGCGTCCTTGGTCTGGCGGCCGGCCCAGATCGTGATGATCAGGGTGGCGACGACGAACAGGCCGAACAGGGTGATGATCAGCGGGCGGTGCTCGGAGGCTCCGGCGGCGACCGTGGTCAGGTGGAGCGTGCCGCTCATTCCCCGGCCTCCATCCGGGCCTTGATGGCCGAGGCCTTGGGGTCGAGCTTGGCGGCGGCGTGCCGCGAGTACAGCCAGGCGATCAGGAAGGTCGTCGCGAACTGGGCGAGCCCGAGCACGAGGGCGACGTTGACGTTGCCGAAGAGCTTGGTCCCCATGAAGCCGCCCGCGTAGCTGGACAGCAGTACGTAGAGCAGGTACCAGGCGACGAAGGCCACGGTGAGGGGGAAGGCGAAGGACCGGTAGGAGCGGCGCAGTTCGGCGAACTCGGCACTCTGCTGGACGGTTGCGAACGCTTCGGCCGTGGGGCCGGGAGTCGCCTGGGGCGTTCCCGTGCTGCCGGGCGGCGGCGCTGCTTCGGTGGTCACGGGGGGTTCTCCTTGTGACGCGGGTGCGGTCGGGACGACGGACAAAACAGCCTCCGTGTGGGGGGACGGTGGTGCTGACGCCCCCTGTCAACGGCACGGCCGGCGCGTCGGGACGGTTCAACACCTGGCGCTTCTTTGGGAACTGATTTCTCGAACTGATGGCGGAATGGGGAACACCGGCACTAGGTTCCCCATGTCATGAACCCGTCCGCCGTGACCACGTCCGGACGGGCTTCTTTTCAAGGATGATGTGGAGAACCCATGGCTCATCTGGGATCCGGCCGCCGGCGCGCTCTCGCCGTACCGGTCGGCCTGGCGCTCACCGCGTCGCTCGCCTTCCTGCCCGCGGTCTCGGCGTCAGCCGCTCCGCTCGGCAACACGGCGGACGCGGCCGCGGCTTCGAGGGTCGAGACCAACGGCCCCAAGCTGTCGTACGTGGCGAACCTCAACGCCTATGCCACGGTGAAGGCGGCGAAGAAGGCCATCGAGCGGGCCGGCGGAACGGTGGTGACGGCCTATGAGCAGATCGGGGTCATCGTCGCGCACTCCCAGAACCCCGACTTCGCCAAGCAGCTGCGCGCCAACCGAGGCCTGTTCGTCTCGGTCGGCGCCACCCGTACGGCCCCCCTCTCGGCGGTGCAGACCACCGAGGAGGGCGCGACCCAGCAGCTGAGCGCGGCGGACGCCGCCAAGGCGGCAGCGGTGGCCCAGGAGGGTCAGGAACCGCTGGAACCCAACCAGTGGGATCTGCGGACGATCAAGGCCGATCAGGCTCACAAGATCAACGATGGCAGCCGGAACGTCACCGTGGGCGTCATCGACACTGGTGTCGACGACACTCACCCCGATCTCGCGCCGAACTTCTCCAAGGAGCAGTCGGCCAACTGCGTCGGCGGCGTCGCCGACACCTCCGAGGGCGCCTGGCGTCCCTACGTGGACGGCAGCGACCACGGCACGCACGTGGCCGGCACCATCGCGGCCCCGCGCAACGGCATCGGCGTCAGCGGCGTCGCGCCCGGCGTCAAGGTCGCCGCGATCAAGGTGAGCGAGCCCGGGACCAGCCTCTTCTACACCGAGGCGGTCGTCTGCGGCTTCATGTTCGCCGCCGAGAAGGGGATCGAGGTGACCAACAACAGCTACTACGTCGACCCCTGGCTCTACAACTGCAAGGCGGACGACGACCAGAAGGCGCTGGTGGAGGCCATCGGGCGGGCCACCAAGTACGCCGAGCGCAAGGGCACGCTCCACATCGCCTCGGCCGGCAACTCCGACCACGACCTCGCCGGGGACTCGATCCTGGACGACACCAGCCCGAACGACACCACCCCGGTGCCGCGCACCATCGACCCCAAGGTCTGCCTGGACCTGCCCACCCAGCTGCCGGGCGTGGTCACGGTCTCGGCCACCGGTGACCAGGGTCTGCGCTCGTACTACTCCAGCTACGGCCTCGGCGTCGTGGACGTCGCCGGACCGGGCGGCGACAAGTGGCAGGTGCCGGCCACGCCGGACGCCAACGGCCGCGTGCTGTCCACCGTCCCGGGCGGCGGGTACGGCTACAAGCAGGGCACCTCGATGGCCGCCCCGCACGTCGCGGGCGTCGCGGCGCTGATCAAGAGCGCCCACCCGTCGGCAACGCCCTCGCAGATCCAGGCGATGCTCAAGAGCCAGGCCACGAAGGCGTCCTGCCCGGCGCAGATCTACGACGCCGCGGGCACCCTGATCGACGCCACCACCTGCGAGAGCAAGTGGGGCCAGACGGGCTACTACGGCTACGGCGTGGTCGACGCGCTGAAGGCCGTCAAGTAACCGGTCGGCACACCGGCCGGCAGGCCGGCTGCTGATGCGTGGAAGGGCCGGGCGGAGACCATCCCGTCCGGCCCTTCTCCGTACCGGCCGTCAGGGCTTGATCAGCACCTTGAGCGCGCTGCGGTCGTCCATGGCGCGGTAGCCCTCCGGGACCTCGCCCAGGGACACGGCCCGGTCGAAGACCGGCGACGGGTCGATGGCGCCGCTGAGCACGTCCTCGAGCAGCTCCGGGATGTAGGCGCGCACCGGGGCCACGCCGCCGCGCAGGGTGATGTTGCGGTCGAACATGACGCCGAGGTCGAGACCGGTGCCGCTGCCGTGCGGCACGCCGACGTAGCCGACGGCCCCGCCGTCGCGGGTGATGTTCACGGCGGTGCGCATGGACTGCTCCGTGCCGACCGCCTCGATCACGGCGTGCGCGCCCTGGCCGCCGGTGAGCTCGCGGACGGCCGCCTCGGCGGCCTCCCCGCGCTCGGCGACGACGTCGGTGGCCCCGAAGAGCCTGGCTATGTCCGTACGGGCGGTGTGCCGGCCCAGGGCGATGATCCGCTCGGCCCCGAGGCGCTTGGCGGCGAGGACTCCGCACAGCCCGACGGCGCCGTCACCGACGACGGCGACCGTGGAGCCCTTGCGCACGCCCGCGCCCAGCGCGGCGTGGTGGCCGGTGCCCATCACGTCGGAGAGCGCGAGCAGCCCGGTCAGCAGGTGGTCGTCGGAGACGGCCTCGGCGGGCAGCTTCACCAGGGTGCCGTCGGCGTGCGGGACGCGGACGGCCTCGCCCTGGCCGCCGTCGTGGCCGACCGAGCCCCAGAAGCCGCCGTGCACGCAGGAGGTGTACAGGCCTTCGGAGCAGTAGTCGCAGGTGCCGTCGGACCACATGAAGGGCGCGACGACCAGGTCCCCGGCGCGCAGCCCCGAGACGGCGGAGCCGGTCTCCTCGACGACGCCGAGGAACTCGTGGCCGATCCGCTGGCCGGGCTGGCGGGCGGCTTCGCCGCGGTAGGCCCACAGGTCGCTGCCGCAGATGCAGGCGCGCAGGACGCGGACGACGGCGTCCTCGGGGCGCTGGATCGCAGCGTCGGGCACCTCCTCCACGCGGATGTCGTGCGGGGCGTGGATGACGGTGACGCGCATGGTGGTGCTGTCCTCCGGCTAGATCGTTCAGTCTTGTATGACCTGCCTACGGTACGCCTGCGCCGCGGCGAGCGCGCCCGTGGCCAGCAGGTACTGGGCGGCCAGGTACGTCGCCATGATCCAGAAGTCGGGCCGGGGCAGCTGCGGCCAGTCGGCGACCCCGGTCGCGATGAGCGTGTCGGAGATCAGGAACAGCGCTCCGCCGATCCCGGCCCGCAGCCCGAGGGCGCTGGAGCGGAAGGCCATCGCGGTGAGGAGCAGGCTGTAGCCGGCGACGGGGATGCGCAGGTCGGCGGGGAGGTCCGGCCAGATCAGGCCGACGGTGCCGAGGAGCGCGAGCAGGTACGCGCCGCCGAGCAGCGGATTGGCGGCGCGCCGGCCGAAGAGCACGAGGTAGCAGACGTGCCCGACGGCGAAGGAGCCCATGCCGACCAGGAAGGCCGCCTCGGCGTCGAAGAGCAGGGCGAGGTCCCCGCCCCAGCCGAACAGCAGGGCCGCGACCAGCAGGCCGGGCGCCCCGCGGGTGATCACGTACGCCACCAGCAGCGGCATCAGCAGCGGCTTGGCGAGGACGTGCCCGAGGTGCCAGTCGGCGAGGAGCGAACCGAGGTCGACGGCGGCCGCCGCGGCGAGGGCGCCCAGCAGCACCCGGGAGGCGGCGGCGCCCCCCGCGGGTACGGGGCGCGCCCAGGACGGCGTACGGGACTCGGCGGCGCTCACGCGGCGTGCTCCGACTCCGGGGCGGCGGGGGCGGACGCGGCGGGAGCCGGCGCGGCGGCGGCCTGCGGGGCGGCGGCCTGCGGGGCGGCGGCCTGCGGGGCGGCGGCCTGCGGGGCGGCGGCCTGCGGGGCGGGCTGCCAGCCGGGTCCGCGGAACACCCGCCCGGCGCGCTCGCGCCAGCTGCTCGCGGCGCGGACGTCGCGCGCGATGGCCGCGTACTCGTGGGTGGCCACGCGCAGCGGGTTGTGCGTGCCGATGTTCTTGGTGAGCCCGTAGACGGGCCGTTCCGTCTCCCCCACCCAGGACCCGAACATCCGGTCCCAGACGATCAGGATCCCGCCGAAGTTGCGGTCCAGGTACCCGCCCTGGGAGGCGTGGTGGACGCGGTGGTGGGAGGGGGTGTTGAACACGTACTCGTAGGCGCGGGGCAGCTTCCCGATGCGCTCGGTGTGCACCCAGAACTGGTACAGCAGGTTGATCCCGTAGCAGAAGGGGATCGCCGCGGGATGCACCCCGAGGGCCACCATCGGCAGGTAGAACCACCAGGTGGTGGCGCTGGTCCAGGGCTGGCGCAGGGCGGTGGTCAGGTTGAACCGCCGGCTGCTGTGGTGGACCACGTGGCAGGCCCACAGGATGCGGATGACGTGGTGGAGGCGGTGCTGCCAGTAGTAGAGGAAGTCCTGCACGAGCAGCATCAGCAGGGCGGTCCACCACAGGAACGGCACCCGCAGCGGGGTGAGTTCGTAGACGGCGGTGAACACCGCGACGACCGGGATCTTCCAGAGCAGGTCGAACCCGATGCTGCCGAGCCCCATGGTGATGCTCGTGGCGGCGTCCTTGGTGTCGTACCCGGCGGCGTCCTCGTCGGGATGGAGCCGGTAGCTGACCACCTCGATGACGGTGAGCAGCACGAAGGCGGGTATGGACCACAGCACGACATCGGGCAGGTTCGGCATGTGCGCACCATAGAGGCGGTCTCAGGGATGCCGCTAGGGGTTGTTACCGATCGGTATCCGTCGGGGTTACCGATGGTTCGCCGGCGCGGGGAGGCTTCGGGTCCGGCCGGACCCGAAGCCTCCCCGCCGGGACACGTCACCAGACCCGGACCGATCCCCCCTTGGCGAAGGCCGGGCTGGTGGCTTCGGGTGGGATCCGGGCCAGGGGCTCGGCGATCTCCGTGACCAGGGGACCGTGCTTCGCCGCCAGTGCGTCCAGCAGCGGGAGGTCGAAGCCGTAGACGCGGGCCGCGTTGCCGCCCACCATCGCGGCGACCTCGGCCCGCGGGAGGCCCGCGTAGGCGATGCGGAGGCCTTCGCGGGAGAAGGGGGTGGTGCCCTCGTCGTGGGGGTAGTCGGCGCCCCACATGATCTTGTCGAGGCCGATCCGCTCCCGCAGCGGGACCTCGTGGGGGCGCATGAAGCTCGCCCCCACGAAGCAGTTGTCGCGCCAGACCTGGCCCGGGCCCTTGCCCATCGAATCGGCCAGGCCCGCCCCGAACTTGGACTCGGCCGTCGCGGAGGCCGCGACCAGCCGGCCGTGGTAGTAGTCCAGCATCTCCAGCACCCCGGGGATCCAGCCCGAGCCCTGCTCCGTCAGGACCAGCCTGAGGCCCGGGTTGCGGCGGAAGGCGCCGCCGAAGATGAGGTGCCACAGGGCGCGGTGCGAGAACCAGGTGGTCTCCACCATGAACACCGCGCGGGCGGCCGGTTCGTCCCCCAGGGGCGGCGAGGCCGACCCGCCGTGGTGGTTGACCGGCACGTCCAGTTCCGCGCACACCGCCCAGATCGGGTCGTACACCGCCGAGTACAGCTCCGGGACGGTGGAGCCGGGCGGGACGCCGGGCAGCAGGATGCCGCCGGTGAGGCCGGCCTCCTTCGTGCGGCGGATCTCCCGCACCGCCGCGTCCACGTCGTTGAGCAGGATCTGCACCACGCCCGCCCGCCGGCCCGGCGCGTCCGCGCAGAAGTCCGCCAGCCAGCGGTTGTGGGCCTGGAGGCCCGCCCAGCGCATCTCGTACTCCGCGGCCGTCGGAGGCTGGGCCATCAAGGAGGCCTTGGGGAAGAACGGCGGGATGGTGTTGGGGAAGACGACCTCGGCGACGATGCCGTCGGCCTCCAGTTCCGCCAGCCGCCGCGCCGAGTTCCAGTTCCGGTCGGCGGTGTCCGCGAGGAGGTCCTCGTACGGGTTCACGTACGTGGCGGCCCAGGCGTCGAACTCGTCGTGGTAGCGCTTCTCGAGGTACGGCTTGTAGTCGAGCAGGTCGGCACCCGCGTGGCAGTCCGCCGAGATGACCGTGTAGCGGTCCTCCGTCACCGCGACACCCCCAGCACCGGGAACTCGTTGTCGGTCAGCCAGTGGCGGCCCACCTCGCGGGAGCGGGCCCAGGAGGCCTCCACCGCCGCCTGGTCCGGGGACTGGCCCAGCTCGGCCGGGGTGGGGCCGATCCGGCGGGCGACGGGTGCGAGCTTGTCCGTGTCGAAGCCGAAGACCTCGGCGGCGGCCAGCCCGAGCATCCGGCGGGTCTCGGCCACCGGAATGTCGTGGAAGGTCTTGCGCAGCCAGTTCCGGGTGTCGGGCCAGGTGCCCTCGGGGTGCGGGAAGTCCGAGCCCCACAGGATGTTGTCCACGCCGATCTCGTAGCGCTGGGCCAGTTCCCGGCGCTTGGTGTTCGTCGCGCAGACGAAGACCTGCCGGTCCAGGTACTCGCTCGGCGGGCGCTTCAGCTCCGCGAAGGGCGAGAGCTTCTTGCCGCCGTGGGCGCCGAGGTAGAGGCGGTCCATGAACCACAGCTGGTTCGGCAGCCACCAGCAGCCCGACTCGGCCACGCCGAACTTCAGGCCCGGGTGCCGCTCGAAGACCCCGGACCAGAGCAGGAACCACAGCGGCCGGGCGGGCCACCAGGTGACCTCGGAGACGTAGATGCCGAGGTGGTCGCCGTACTCGTGGCGGGGCGCGGCCCCCGAGTGGGTCACGATGGGCATCGCCGTCTCGGCGGCGGCCGCCCAGACCGGGTCGTAGCGGCGGTCGTGGTAGGGAGCCTTGTCCACCCACATGGAGGGGATCATCAGCGCGCCCAGCCCGGACTCCTTGGCCCGGTGGATCTCGGCGACGACCTTGTCCGGCTCCCCGGTGATGGGGAGGAGCGCGACCCCGCAGTGCCTCTCGGGGTTCTGCCCGACGAACTCAGCGAGCCAGCGGTTGTGCGCCTGCGCGCCCGCCATGCCCAGTTCGGGGTCCTGGTCGCCGGAGAGGCCCAGGCCCACCCCGAAGGGGGCCGCGGTCTGGCTGTCGACGGCGTCCGCGTCGGGGAAGACGACCTCGGCGGCCACGCCGTCGCCGTCCAGCTCCTTGAGCCGCTGGGTGGAGTCCCAGCCGCCCTTGAGCCCTTCCTCGTGGTCGTGGAACCACTTCTCGGCGAAGGCCTCGTTGCGGACGCCGAGCCGGGTGGCCTCCTCGCGGCGCGCGTCGCGCTGGCCGAGGAACTCGTCGAACTGGGGGTGGAAGCGGGAGTCGAGGTACGGGCGGTACCGCTCGGTGGGCAAGCCCGCGTGGCAGTCGGAGGAGATGATCAGGTACGGGTCTTCGTACGGGGTGTCACTCACGTCAGACGCTCCTCAGTCGAGGATGAAGCTCTCCAGGTAGGCGGGGTTGGCGCGGTCGAGCATCGACTGCGACCGGGCGCGGATCTGCCGGTCGCTGTGCTCGCCGGCCGGGAGCATCCAGAAGCGGTCGGCCCGGATGCCGTCGACGACGTGCTCGGCGACCTCCTCGACCGGGGTGAACTTCACCTCGTGGCCGGCCTGCTTCATCGCGGCCTCGTACTGGTCGAGGCTGCGGTACGGGGTCTTGCGCGGGCGCTGCTTCGCGTACCGCTCGGGCCGGTTGCGGTGGGACTCCCAGAGTCCGGTGCGCAGCATGTGCGGTCCGGGGAACAGGACGGAGGCTCCGACGGCCGCGCCCTCCGCCCTGAGGTGGGCGTACAGGGACTCGGTCATGGTGACCACGGCCGCCTTGGTGACGGCGTAGACGGAGGCGGTGGGGAGCGGGGCGATGCCGCCGTCCCCGGAGGAGGTGTTGACGACGTGTCCCGGCCCGCCGGCGGCGATCATGCGGGGGACGAAGGCCTGGATGCCGTGGAAGACGCCCCACACGTTGACGGAGAAGGCCCACTTCCAGTCGTTGGGCTCGTGCTCCCACATCCGGCCCTCGGCGCCCGAGCCGACGCCCGCGTTGTTGCAGAGCACGTGGACCGCGCCGAAGGCCTCGTACGCCGCGTCGGCGAGGGAGACCACGGAGTCGCGGTCGCTGACGTCGACGAGCCTGGCGAGCACCTCGGCCCCGTCCGCGACGAGGTCGTCGGCGGCCTTGCGCAGGGCGCCCTCCTCCACGTCGGCGAGGACGACCTTCAGTCCCTCGGCGGCGAAGCGGCGGGCCATGGCGAGGCCGATCCCGCCGGCGGCTCCGGTGACGACGGCCACCTGTCCCGGTTCGAGTCGCATGTCACACACTCCCCTCGGGCGGCCCGTCCAGGATCTGCATCGGGTCGTCGTAGCGCTGGTGGATGTACGGGAGCAGGGCCTGGGCGCTGACCCGCTCGACGACCCGGCCGTGCTGATCGGTGGTCTTCTCGCCGATGGTGATCTCCACGAGCCGGCGGACGGCGAGGTCGGCGACGGGATCGAACATGGACTCGCGGAGCACCACGTCACCGGTGATGTGCTCCAGCTTGCGGACCTTCTCGTTCCGGGTGCAGTGCACGAGCACCGGGTCGGCGTCGAACCCCGAACCGTCCACGGCGGGCAGGAACTTGAAGTAGAAGTCGGTCTTCCGGGTGGGCTCGGGCAGCGGCAGTTCCCGGTCGACGGCCCCGCGCACCTCGACGAAGGCGATGCCGTGCCGGGCGAGTGCGGCCCGCACCACCAGACCCTCGCGCTCGACGGTGACCTCGCCCAGCTTCTTCGGTTCCCCGAAGACCTCGCGGCCGCCGACCAGGGCGCGCTCGTGGGTCATCGGCATGACCAGCGGGTACCAGCCCTGGACCCCGTCGTGCCGGGCGGCGACGGCCACCGAGCCGGCGCCGAGGGGGTAGCCGGGGAGGTCGACCTTGCTGATGTTGGCCCGGACGAGCGGGCGGTCGGCCGGCTTGAGCGGCGGGGGCAGGACCGCCGCCACCACGTCCGGGTCGCTCTCCCAGACGGCCACCACACCGGTGGACCAGATGTCGGGGAGCTTGGAACTCTTCTCGCGCGACGCCGCGATCTCGGCCTCGGTGCGCGCTCCGTACCGTACGCGTGCCATGTCCCGCACCACCTCTCGTTCGGTTCTGTAACACAGTTACACCGCCGACGATGAAGGGTAAAGACCCCTGCACGCACCAGAACTGACGGATCGACAGATGGGTGGCCGGATCCATGGGCAGAAGCACGCTGACCCGCGACGAGGTGCTGGACGCCGCCGCGTCCCTGGTCAAGCAGCACGGCCCGGCCGCCCTCACCATGCGCAAACTGGCAGCCGAGCTGGGCACCGCGGTGACCTCCATCTACTGGCACGTCGGCAACCGCGAATCGCTGCTCGACGCCCTCGTACGGCGGACCGTCGAGGAGATGGGCGCGATACGGCCCGCCGGCCGCACCCCGGCCGACCGGATCCTGTCGGTGGCGCGGACCCTGCGCCACGAACTGCGCGAGCGCCCGCACCTGATCGCGATGGTCCACGAACGCGGGCTCACCGAGCGGATGTTCCTGCCGGCGCAGCAGGCCCTGGTGCACGAGGTGCACGCGGCGGGACTGCGCGGCACCCGGGCGGCCGACGCGGTGCGCGCGATCCAGTTCCAGATCGTCGGCTTCCTCCTCGTCGAGCGCAATCGCGAGCGCGCACCGGCCCAGTCCCCCGCCGAGAGCGAGCTCTGGGACCCGGTGGACGCCCCCCACGATCCGGCGCTCGCCCGCGCGCTGGCCCGCCCGGCCGACCCGGAACGGCTGTTCCTCTTCTCCGTACAGGCCCTGGTCCGCGCCCTGCTCGCACCGCCGGTGCGCGAGGTGCCGCGCCGGGCGCCGCGCTAGGGACCCGGTCGGGGCGGGGGCATCGCGGCCACGGCTGTCGGTCGGGGCCGATATCCTCTGTGACCATGCTCGACGACCGTACGACCGCAGAGACGACGTGGCCGACCGCCTACCCGCAGGGGTACGCGGTCGTCGACGTGGAGACCACCGGACTCGCTCGCGACGACCGGATAGTCTCCGCCGCCGTCTACCGGCTCGACGCACAGGGCAATGTGGAGGACCACTGGTACACGCTGGTCAACCCGCAGCGCGATCCCGGGCCGGTGTGGATCCACGGGATCACCAGCGACATGCTCGGCGACGCACCGCTGTTCAAGGACATCGCCGAGGAGTTCGCGGGCCGGCTCGCCGACCGGGTGCTGGTCGCGCACAACGCCATCTTCGACTGGCAGATGATCGCCCGGGAGTACGCGCGGGCCGCCGAGACCGCGCCGGTCCGTCAGCGGCTGTGCACCATCGCCCTGTCGAAGGAACTGAACCTCCCGCTGCCCAACCACAAGCTGGAGTCGCTCGCCGCGCACTTCGGCGTGGTCCAGCAGCGCGCGCACCACGCGCTCGACGACGCCCGGGTGCTGGCGGAGGCGTTCCGTCCGTCGCTGCACGCGGCCGCGCGGGACGGCGTACGGCTGCCCCTGCTGGAATGCCGGCCGCTGACGGAGTGGTCCGACTCCCCCGCCACCCCGCGGGTCGGCTACCAGGCCTCCTACCGGGGCGGCGGCTGGCGGCCCTCGCGCAAGCGGCCGCCGTGCCCGCACCCGAACCCGGGGCGCTACGAGGACGGCAGTCCGCTGAAGCAGGGCATGCGGATCGCCTTCTCGGGCGACACCTCCGTGGACCGGGAGCTGCTGGAGGACCGCGCGGTCGAGGCGGGCCTGCACATCGCGACGAGCGTGTCGCGGCTCACCAGCCTGCTGGTGACGAACGACCCGGACTCGGCGACCTCCAAGACGGTCAAGGCGAAGTCCTTCGGCACGCCGGTCGTCGACGAGGCCGCCTTCACCCAGCTGCTGCGGGACGTGGCGGCAGCGGCGGAGGACGGCGCCCCGTCCGGCACCACGGACCGCACGGCGGACCGCACCGCGGACTGAGTCCGGTTGCTCCGGGCGGGTGCCGGCGCGGCGACTCACCCCGGTGGATCTTGTTCCTGTCCGCCGCCGTGCGCAGCATGCGGCGCATGGCACGTTGTGAGGTCTGCGGAAACGATTACGGCATGTCGTTCGAGGTGCACGCGCAGGGCGCCGTGCACGTCTTCGACTGCTTCTCCTGCGCCATTCACCGCATGGCGCCCATCTGCGAGCACTGCCGGGTCCAGATCATCGGACAGGGCGTCGAGGTCGAGGGGCAGTGGTTCTGCGGGGCGCACTGCGCCCGTGCGGAAGGGAAGGTGGGCGTCAAGGACCACGTCTGACACCGCGTCCCGCACCCTCCGCCCCCGGACCCGCCGCCCACCCGGCCCCGGACGGCCACCCGGCCGCCCGGGGCCGATCCGCTGGGGGTACCGTCGTGGGCGTGTACCGCTTTGTGCTGACCCGGCAGTGGGTGTGCCTCACCCTCATCGCCCTCGTCCTCATCCCCGTGATGATCAAGCTGGGGTTCTGGCAGTTCCACCGCCATGAGCACCGGGTCGCGCAGAACGGGCTGATCGAGCGGAACCTGCGGGCGAAGCCGGTCCCCATGACGGAGGTCACCTCCCCCGGCCACCGGGTCCCCCGCGCGGACTTCTGGCGGGCGGTCACCGCGACCGGCACGTACGACACCGCGCACGAGGTGGTCGTCCGGATGAGGACCGACAACGACGACAAGGTCGGCTTCCACGTCCTGACCCCGCTCGTCCTGGGCGACGGCCGGGCCGTGCTCGTCAACCGGGGCTGGGTCCCCGGCGGCGACGACCCCCGCGCGTACCCGCCGGTGCCGGCCGCCCCCGGGGGCGAGGTCACGGTCACCGGCCGCCTGAAGGCCGACGAGACCAGCGGCAGCAGCGGCATCAAGGACCGCAAGGGCCTGCCGGACCGCCAGGTCATGCTGATCAACAGCACCCAGCAGGCGCAGTACCTGGGCAGGCCCGTACTCGGCGGCTACCTGGAACTCACCTCACCGGCCCCGGCCGACGGCAGCCCCCAGCCGGTGGCGGAGCCCGACCACGACTCGATCGGCGCGCACATGGCGTACGCCGTCCAGTGGTGGCTGTTCGCGTCCGCGGTCCCGGTCGGCTGGGTGGTCCTCGTACGGCGCGAGAAGCGCGAGCGCGAGGAACAGGCGGCCGGATCCGGATCCGTATCCGGATCCGACGGCGAACGGGAGCCCGCGACGGCGTAGCGTGTCGGCATGGATCTTGGACTGAAGGACCGTGTCTACATCGTCACCGGGGCCACGCGCGGACTCGGCTTCGCGGCCGCCCGGGAACTGACCGCCGACGGCGCGCGCGTCGTCCTGACGGGCCGCGACGAGCAGCGGACGGCCGCCGCCGCGGCCGAACTCGGCCCGGACGTGGTCGCGGTGGCCGCCGACAACGCCGACCCGGCGGCGGCCGGACGGCTCATCGCGACCGCGCGCGAGCGCTTCGGACGCCTCGACGGCATCCTCATCAGCGTCGGCGGCCCCGCCCCGGGCTCCGCGCTGGACAACACCGACGAACAGTGGACGGCGGCCTTCGAGTCGGTCTTCCTGGGCGCGGTCCGCCTCGCCCGGGCGGCCGCCGCCGAGCTGGGCGAGGGCGGGGTCATCGGCTTCGTCCTGTCGGGCTCGGTCCACGAGCCGATCCCGGGCCTCACCATCTCCAACGGCCTGCGCCCGGGCCTGGCCGGCTTCGCGAAGTCCCTCTCGGTGGAGCTCGGCCCGCGCGGGATCCGGGTCGTGGGTCTGCTCCCGGCGCGGATCGACACCGACCGGGTGCGGGAGCTCGACGCGCTGTCCGGGGACGCGGCGGCGGCCCGCGCCGGGAACGAGTCCCGGATCCCGCTGCGGCGCTACGGCGCCCCGGAGGAGTTCGGCCGTACGGCGGCCTTCCTGCTCTCCCCGGCGGCCTCGTACCTGACGGGCGTCATGCTCCCGGTCGACGGCGGCTCCCGGCACGGCTTCTGACCCGGGGGGCCTGGCGACGCGCGGCCTGCCCGGCCTCCACGGGCTACCCGGTCTCCTCGGCCTACCCGGGCTAGGTGACGCGCTGGGCCTTGTGGGTCGTCACCTTCAGGCGGGCCTCCGCCGGCAGTCCGGCGAGGCCCGCCGAGGCCCGGGCGTGGGTCAGGACCGGGCCCGCGAGGGCGGCCAGCACATCGGCCGGGACGGCGTGGGGCTCCAGCTCCAGGGCGATGCGCAGGGCGGGCGACCCCCGGCGGCCGCGGAGCACGACCCGGCAGCGGGCGACCCCGTCCAGGGCGCCGGCCTCCGCGGCCACCGCCTCCTCCAGGGCCCGCCCCCGCAGCAGGGCGAACGCCCCGTCCCCGGTGCCGACCTCCACGGCCCGCAGCCTCGCGCGCCTGAGCTGGGACAGCAGCCACCACAGCGACAGCAGCACGCCCAGGCCGAGGCCGGCGATCACCGCCCACCACCACCAGCCCTCGGCGTGCCAGTACCTGCGCCGGGCCTCCTCGGTGAGCAGCGGCGCGTGACGGCCGGCCAGCGGCCAGGCGGCCGCGAGCACCGAGGCACCGGCCGCGAGCAGGACCAGGCCCGAGACGGCCAGCAGGATCCGGTTCACCACCCCGAGCATCCCGTCACCTCCTGACCCGGACGCGCCGGTGCGGCGGGTGCGCGAGGCCGAGTTCCCCGATGCCGACGGCGAGCACGGCGTCCAGGTCGGCCCGTACGTCGTCCAGTTCGCGGAAGTGCGAGGTGGCCCGGACCCCGACGTGGGAGCGGCCCACCTTCACCCGGACCGACCGCACCCCGGACACCTCCATGGCCCGGTCCCGCAGCACCTGCGCCGCGTCCTTGCGCCCGATGCCGGCGCGCAGCCCGGTGTCCGCGCCCGCGTCGCCGGCGCCCGCGTCCGCGTCCTTGTCCGTGTCCGGGGTCCGCATCGGCAGGATCCCGCGCAGTCCGGGAGCGAGCGCCAGCAGCAGGAGCAGCGCCCCGGCGACGGCCAGGACCCCGCCGCCCAACAGCACGCCCAGGTCCGCCGGAGTCTGCCGGTCCAGCTGCCGGGCGAGCTCGCGCCGCCAGCCCATGCCGGGCCGGCCGGCGCGCACGGCGGCCAGGTCGTACAGGAAGAGCCCCGCCACCCCCAGGACGGCGAGCGCGGTGAGCGCGGCCGGCACGCGGCGGGCGGAGCGGAACCGGCGGGCGCGGGGTGCGTACGGGGTCCGGGGGGCGTCGGGCGCCCGGGAGGTGGTATCCGTCACCGCAGCCGCCGGTCCCGTCCGGCGACGGGCCGGACGTGCGTGGAGTGCAGGTGCTCGATGTCGATGTCCACCTCGGGTACGGACATCGCCGCACACTGCTCGATCCGCTGGGCGACCTGCTGGCGTACGGCCGCGCACTGGGCGCCGAGGTCCGAGGGGTAGTCCAGCTCCAGGCTCACCCGTACCCGGGCGATGTCGTGGTGCACGGTGACGGTGGCGTGCGGGGCCGCGGCCCGGCCCGGCGGCGGCTCGGCGAGTGCCTCCCGGGCGGCCTGGGCCGCGATCTTGGCGACGACCCGGTCGGCGATGCGCGTGGCCCCCCGGTCGGCGGGGTCCACCCGGGGCGCGGTGGCCCGGGGCGGGGCGGCCGTGGGCGGAGCGGCCGTGGACGGGGTGGCGTCGCGGCGGCCGGGCGCGGGCGGGCCGGCCTTGGGCGGGATGCCGCTCATCGGCGCCTCACCCGCGCCGGTCGTCGCGGCGCCGGAACAGGTCCCCGGGTTCCAGGTCCCCGTCGAGGAACCGGCCGGCGACGAAGCCGATGGTGCCGAGCGCCGCCACCAGCAGGAAGGCTCCGAAGCCGCCGAAGTACCCGGCGAAGGCCAGGGCCATGCCGGCGAACAGGCCTGCGACCGCCATGCTCATTGCGTGGCTCCTCTCGGCTACTGGAGCCGGGACTCCGGCTCGTCGTCGGGCTCGTCGGGCAGCTTGACGTCGCTGACCGCGATGTTGACCTCGACGACCTCCAGGCCGGTCATCCGCTCGACCGCCGAGATGACGTTCTCCCGGACCGCCCGGGCGACGTCCCTGATCGACACGCCGTAGTCGACGACGATCTCCAGGTCGAGGGCGGTCTGGACCTCGCCGACCTCAGCCTTGACCCCACGGCTGACGGAGGCCTTCGCGCCGCCGGGGACGCGGTCCCGGACGGCGCCGAAGGTACGGGAGAGCCCGCTGCCGCTGCCCATGGCGTGTACGCCGACCACCTCGCGCGCGGCCAGTCCGGCGATCTTCTCGACCACTCCGTCGGCGATGGAGGTTCGGCCCCGGTCGGCGGGAGCCTTGCCGGGGCCGCCCGATGCGGATTCGGTCATCGCATGTCCCTTCGCGCGTACGGACACTCACTCCGCACCACGGTAAGCGCGCGGGGCCGCCCCCGCCGCAGGACGACGCCGACGAGGCGCAAGGATCCGGGGCTCCGCCCCGCGCCGGGGGCAGCGCCCCCGGCGACGGCGGCGCGGTCAGTCCGAGAGCCCGGCCAGGTCGCGCAGCCGGCGGGCCTGGGCGGCGCGCTCGGCGGCGCGCTGGTCGTCGTACGGCCGGGACTGGGCGGCGCGGAGCAGCGCCTTGGTCTCGATGACGGCGTCCCGCGGCGGTGCCAGCAGTGCGGTGGCGAGGTCCTGGACGGCGGCGTCGAGCTCGTCGGCGGGGACCACGAGGTTGGCCAGGCCCACCCGCTCGGCCTCCTCGGCGTGCACGAAGCGGCCCGTGGCGCAGATCTCCAGCGCACGGGCATAGCCGACCAGCGAGGTCAGCGGTTGGGTGCCGGCCAGGTCGGGCACCAGACCCAGGCTGGTCTCGCGCATGGCGAACTGCACGTCGTCGGCGACCACGCGCAGGTCGCACGCGAGCGCGAGCTGGAAGCCGGCGCCGATCGCGTGCCCCTGCACCGCAGCGACGGAGATGATGTCGTTACGCCGCCACCAGGTGAACGCCTCCTGGTATTCGGCGATCGTGGAGTCGAGCAGTTCGTCCGAACCGCGTGCCAGGTCGAGGAAGGACGGCTCGCCCTCGAAACCCTCGGGGGTGAACGCCTGCCGGTCGAGCCCGGCGGAGAAGGACTTGCCCTCGCCGCGCAGCACGACGACCCGGACGGTGCCCGGCAACGACCTTCCGGCCTCCGCCAAAGCCCGCCAGAGCGCGGGGGACTGGGCGTTTCGCTTGGCCGGATTGGTCAGTGTCACCGTGGCGAGCGAGTCGTCGACGGTGAGTCGTACGCCGTCCTTGTCGAGCAGAGTCATCTGTATGCCTCCGGTGTGCAGTCGGCCGCAAAGCCGGCCTAAGTGACTGCACAGTAACCACCCAGTCGACCGGGCGGTCGACCGGGGGTCACCGGAGGAAACGTCGGACCATGTGGAGCCTGTGGAACGTTCGAGCGTCGGAACCGTTGGGTCCGGGGTCAGGCCGTAGCCGCCTTCTTGCCCCGCGTCGCGCCACCGCGACCGCGCAGCGAAACCCCGGACTCACTGAGCATCCGGTGGACGAATCCGTAGGACCGGCCGGTCTCTTCGGCCAGCGCCCGGATACTCGCACCGGAGTCGTACTTCTTCTTCAGGTCTGCCGCGAGCTTGTCGCGCGCGGCGCCGGTTACCCGGCTGCCCTTCTTCAGAGTCTCGGCCACCCGTGCCTCCTCGTGGGAAGTGCGCTCTGGACTTCTCATGATCACCCCTCCCACGCTTCCTGGCCACCCATTCCGCAAGGTCGGTACGACCGCATTTCTCGAGGGGTGGACACCCGAGCAGAACGGAATCTTCTCTTCCGCCGCATGACCTCCGTCACACTCCGCCGCCCTCATGGGGAATCGCCAGGTCAGGGGCGGGAGCCGAGCAGACGAACGGCCCCGGTCGCGCACTCATGCGAGCGCGGCCGGGGCCGTCGTACGACGCGCAGCGGTACGAGACCGTCTCACTCAGATGATGGATCACCCCTGAGCCGAATGATCCATAAGGAATTGGATCAGGCGAGGTGGATCAGGCGAGGGCGACCAGGTCCCGGTAATCCGGACCCCACAGGTCCTCGACGCCGTCCGGCAGCAGGATGATCCGCTCCGGCTCCAGCGCCTCGACGGCGCCCTCGTCGTGCGTGACCAGGATGACCGCGCCCTTGTAGGTGCGCAGCGCGCCCAGGATCTCCTCGCGGCTGGCCGGGTCGAGGTTGTTCGTGGGCTCGTCGAGCAGCAGCACGTTCGCCGAGGAGACGACCAGCGTCGCCAGGGCCAGACGGGTCTTCTCACCGCCGGAGAGCACCCCGGCGGGCTTGTCCACGTCGTCCCCGGAGAAGAGGAAGGAGCCGAGGGTCTTGCGTACGGCGACCAGGTCGAGGTCGGGCGCGGAGGAGCGCATGTTCTCCAGGACCGTGCGCTCGGGGTCGAGGGTCTCGTGTTCCTGGGCGTAGTACCCGAGCTTGAGGCCGTGACCGGGGACGACCGTGCCGGTGTCGGGCTTCTCGGTGCCCGACAGCAGGCGCAGCAGGGTGGTCTTGCCGGCGCCGTTGAGGCCGAGGATGACCACGCGGGAGCCCTTGTCGATGGCCAGGTCGACGTCGGTGAAGATCTCCAGCGAGCCGTAGGACTTCGACAGGCCCTCGGCGGTCAGCGGGGTCTTGCCGCAGGGCGCGGGGTCCGGGAAGCGCAGCTTGGCGACCTTGTCGGAGACGCGGACGGCCTCCAGGCCCGCGAGCAGCCGGTCGGCGCGCTTGGCCATGTTCTGCGCGGCGACGGTCTTGGTGGCCTTGGCGCGCATCTTGTCGGCCTGCGAGTTCAGGGCCGCGGCCTTCTTCTCCGCGTTCTGGCGCTCGCGCTTGCGGCGCTTCTCGTCGGCCTCGCGCTGCTGCTGGTAGAGCTTCCAGCCCATGTTGTAGACGTCGATCTGGGACCGGTTGGCGTCCAGGTAGAAGACCTTGTTCACGACGGTCTCGACCAGGTCGACGTCGTGGGAGATCACGACGAAGCCGCCGCGGTAGTTCTTCAGGTAGTCGCGCAGCCAGACGATCGAGTCGGCGTCGAGGTGGTTGGTGGGCTCGTCGAGGAGCAGGGTGTCGGCGTCCGAGAAGAGGATCCGGGCGAGCTCGACGCGGCGGCGCTGACCGCCGGAGAGGGTGTGCAGCGGCTGGCCGAGGACCCGGTCCGGGAGGCTGAGGGCGGCCGAGATGGTCGCGGCCTCGGACTCGGCGGCGTACCCGCCCTTGGTGAGGAACTCGGTCTCCTGGCGCTCGTACTGCTTGAGCGCCTTCTCCCGGGTGGCGCCGGCGCCGGTGGCGATGCGCTCCTCGTTCATGCGCATCTTCTTGATCAGGACGTCGAGACCGCGGGCGGACAGGATCCGGTCGCGGGCCAGGACGTCGAGGTCGCCGGTGCGCGGGTCCTGCGGGAGGTAGCCGACCTCGCCCGAGCGGGTGATGGTGCCGGCCGCGGGCTGGCCCTCGCCCGCGAGGCACTTGGTGAGGGTGGTCTTGCCCGCTCCGTTGCGGCCGACCAGGCCGATGCGGTCGCCCTTGGCGATGCGGAAGGAAGCGGACTCGATGAGGATGCGGGCGCCGGCGCGCAGCTCGATACCGGTGGCGGTGATCACGGAAATGCTCCAGGGCGGTCGGGACGGCGGAAGGGGGGCAGGACGCGAGACTTCGACGCCGCTAATCCGCGAGGAGATTTGCCATGGGAGTCATTCTACCGGGGCTGTGCAACTGGTTTCCGGGCCGATGGGCGCCGCGGGCCCCCTCCCCGGTGTCCCCCGTACGGCCCATGGGGCGCACCGGCGGGCCGGGACGCACAACGGGATGAATGGGTTGATACTCGCCGCAGGGGAGGCCACGCGGCCCCGCTGGCTGGTCCCACGAGTGGAGGGCGGTGCGGCATGCAGTTCGACGACGACGCCAATCTGGACACTTCCGAGGTCAAGGACGTGCGCGGCAGCCGCGTCCCGGGCGGGAGGGCCACGATCGGCGGCGGCATCGTCGGGCTGATCGCGCTCGTCATGGGCCTCCTTTTCGGGGTGGGGCCCGAGCAGCTGGGGCTGTCCTCCGGCGATACGGAGCCGGCGCCCGCCGCGTCCTCCGTCAGCCAGGTGGAGCAGACCTGCAAGAAGGGGCGGGACGCGAACGCCCGGGAGGACTGCCGGCTGGTCGCCGTCGTCAACAGCACCCAGGACTTCTGGCGGCAGGAGTTCACCCGGCGCGGCGGCACCTACACCCCCGCGACCACGTTCTTCTTCAAGGACCGCGTGAACACCGCCTGCGGGGCGGCGACCTCGGCCGTCGGCCCCTTCTACTGCCCCGCCGACCGCCGGGTCTACCTGGACCTGGCGTTCTACAACGACCTGCGGACGAAGTTCGGCGCGAGCGGCGGCCCCTTCGCGCAGGCGTACGTGATCGCCCACGAGTACGGGCACCACATCCAGAACCTGACCGGGACGCTCCAGCGGGCCCAGGACGGGCGGCAGGGCGCGGCCAGCAACGCCGTCAAGGTCGAGCTCCAGGCCGACTGCTACGCCGGGGTGTGGGCGCACAACGCGACCCGCACCCCGGACGAGTCCACCGGCCGGCCGCTGATCACCCAGCTCACCGACGAGGACATCCGGGACGGCCTCGACGCGGCGGCGGCGGTCGGCGACGACCGGATCCAGGAGAAGGTCCAGGGCCGGGTGACCCCCGAGTCCTGGACGCACGGGTCGGCCGAGCAGCGCCAGCAGTGGTTCTACCAGGGCTACCGCACCGGCGACATGGCCCAGTGCAACACCTTCCGCTGACTGTCGGCGAGGCCTGCCATGCTGTGACGTGGGTCACCGTCACGAGAGGGAGTGATCGTCATGGCAGGCGTTCCGTCCATCTGCCCCACGCTGGTCTACCGCGACGCGAAGGCGGCCATCAAGCTGCTGACCGAGGCCTTCGGCTTCAGCCAGGTCGCGGTGTACGAGGGTGAGAACGGCGCCGTGGTGCACGCCGAGCTGGCCTACGGCAACGGCGTCGTGATGCTCGGCAGCAAGGGCACCGGCGGGGTCTTCGACAAGGCCATGGGCG
Organism: Streptomyces sp. IBSNAI002; assembly: GCF_052244475.1. NCBI lineage: Bacteria > Bacillati > Actinomycetota > Actinomycetes > Kitasatosporales > Streptomycetaceae > Streptomyces > Streptomyces sp. IBSNAI002. The sequence continues at coordinate 2,182,474 of NZ_JBQPXG010000002.1, forward strand.
AGGCCGGGCCCTCGGGGGTCTACGTCGTCGTCGAGGACGTGGACGCCCACCACCGCCGGGCCGTCGAGCACGGTGCGGAGATCCTGATGGAGCCCACCGACCAGGACTACGGCTCCCGCGACTACATGGCCCGGGACGGCGGGGGCAACATCTGGAGCTTCGGGACGTACGCGCCGCAGGTCTGAGACCCGCGGCGGGTACGTCCCCCCGGCCGTACGGGGCTACGCGCCGCCGGTGTGGACCTGGAAGGCGGCCCGGCGGACCGCCTTGGCGAGGGCGGGGTCGGGATGGGCGGCCGCCAGTGCGACCAGGACCTGCACGGTGCGCGGGTGGCCGACCGCGCGGACCTCGTCCAGCAGCCTGGGCACGGTGGTGCGGACGGCCGAGTCGAGGTGGCGGGCCAGCAGGTCGGCTTCGCCGTGGTCGGCGATGGCGGCCGCGGTGTCCACCCAGAGCCAGGTCGACTCCTCGGCGGTGAGGACGTCCTGCGCCTCGTCGGGATCGACCCCGTCGTGCTCGGCGAGCCAGAGCAGGGCGTAGGGGCGCAGGGCGGGCTCCCGTACGGCGGCGCGCACCTCGGGTTCGGCGGGGGCGCCGACCACGCGCAGCGCCTCGAAGGCGAGGCCGCGCAGCAGGGCGTCCTCGCCGCGGGCGGCGTGCAGGAGCTCGCTGACGGCGTGCCGGACGGGCCGGGCCGCGAGCCAGGCCTGGTACTCGGCGCGGGCCGGGCCCGGGGTGAGCCGGGCGCAGCCGTGCAGCATCGCGGCGGCGGACTGCTCGATGTTCCCGGCGGGGCTCTGCGCGGCCACGCAGATCTGCTCCAGCTTGACCCAGACCGCCCAGCTGCCGAGCGGGGTGAGCGCGGCCCGTGCGGGTCCGAGGGTGACGGCGTCCACGGCGGCGAGTCCGCCGAGCGCCCAGCGCAGCAGCCGGGCCAGCGGGGCCGGGGCGGGAGCGGCGGCGGAGGTGCCCGGCTCGTCCGTCCGGGCGGCCGCGGGCTCCGTGTCGTAGGGGACCTCGCACCGCTCGTCGCGCAGTTCGGTGACGCGCTGCCCGAGGAGGTCGAGGAGGTCGGGGACGGTCACCGGTCCGGCGGAGAGCTGGAGCAGGGACAGCAGTTGGGGCATCGCCTCGACGACCTCGGCGACGGCCGCGGGGGCGATGTCGGCGGGGGCGGGGTGCACGAGGGACCAGGCGTCGAAGAGGGCGACCCAGCCGCGCAGTACGGCGGTGTCGTCGCGGTCCCAGGCGCGCAGGCGCCAGCCGGGCCGGGCGTGGCCGCCGTGCACCTCGACGAGACCGGCGAGGCGGGCGCGGTCCCAGCCGACCCTGATCTGGCCGTGCGTCAGGTTCAGTTCCCCGGCGGCGCGTTCCACGTCCTGCGGGCGGAGGGCGCCGGTGGGGGCGGGGCTGCCCCCGTCGCCGGCGCCGAGGTTGAGCTCGGCCCAGCGGGTCAGGCGTACGGCGTCGGCGAGCGAGGCCCGTGCCCGGTTCGCGAGGTCGGCCGTGGCGGGGGTGCCCGCCGGGGGCCTCGGGGCGGGCCGGGTGCGCCGGTCCGTCACCGCCTTGCGTGCCGTACTGACGGACCTCGGGTAGACGAGGCGGAGTCTGGAGTCGCGAGCCAACTGCTCATCAGGCTTTCGGGACGTCACGGAAGCAGTCTCGCCCGTCACTGGCCGAAAGCCCAAACGGAACCAGCCGTTTCCAAGGCAGCCCCGAGGTGCAGACCGGGGCAACTCACCCGCAGGTCTCCGGTCGCCACATCCCCTTCACATGAACGGCCGTGCGAAAGGCCGGAAGAAGGGCCGGAGGAGCGGTCACACGAGCGGTCGTATGAGAGGTGACCCGAGGCGTCACATGAGGGGGGTGAGGAAGCGGCGCAGGGCCTCCTCGTAACCGGCCTGGTCGGCGTTCCACATGGCGCCGTGGCCCGCCTCGCGCACGGTGTGCAGGGTGACGAGGTCGGGACGGGCGGCGGCGAGCCGCAGCGAGGGTTCCCAGGGGGCGAGGGTGTCGTCCGGGCCGTGGAAGACCAGGACGGGGACGCGCAGCGCGCCCGGGTCGGCCAGGGGCGGCCGGTGGTCGGCGCGCAGTCCCGCGCGGCTCTCGGCGGCCCGTACCGCGAGCGGGAGCACCGGGCCCGGGGTGTGGCGTGCCGCGGCGAGCGCGCGCAGGGTCGCGTGCCAGTCGAGCACGGGCGAGTCCAGCACCAGCCCGGAGATCCGGCCGGCCAGCGCCGAGCGTTCGGCGGCGCGCAGGGCCATGGTGGCCCCGGTGGACCAGCCGTGCAGGATCACGCGGCGGGCGCCGTAGCGCAGGGCGTAGCGGATGGCGGCGTCCAGGTCCCGCCACTCCGACTCGCCGAGGTGGCCGAGGCCGTCCGGGGAGGCGGGGGCGCCGAGGTCACCGCGGTAGGCGAGGTCCAGGACGGGCAGCCGGTGCCGGTGCAGGAAGGGCATGACCACCATCGGGTGCTCCCGGCCGGAGCCGAGCCCGTGCACGGTGATGACCCAGGTGTCGCGGGCCCCGGGCACGAACCAGGCGGGCAGCGCGCCGAGCTCCCCGGGGACGTCCACGTCGGCGTGCTCGAGCCCGAGGGCGGTGCGCGGGTTCCCGAGGTGGACCTGGGGGGTCAGGGTGACGCGGGTGCCGGGGTGGAGGCTGCCGTGGGTGACGGCGAGGAGGCGGCGTACGACGGTGTCCGGGTCGTGCTCGGCGTCGGGGAGCACGGACCCGACGACGGCGTGCACGCCGGGGGCGTCGAGTCCGTACGTACCGGGGCGCAGGGCGCCGAGCCCGGGGGCGCCCCCGGCCGGGGGCCGGGGGAGGGTCAGCACGACCCGGCCGGCGTCGGCGGAGTGGACGCTCAGGCGCGGGCTGCCCGGCAGCGGGTGCCCGGGCTCGGGCCGCAGGGCCGCGCCGGCGGCGTACCGGCCGGCCGCGACCGCGGCCACGCCGGCGCCCAGGAGGCTCGTGGTGACGGCCGCTGCCGTCGCTGTCGCGGTACGCACGGCTCCAGTGTCGAGGCGCGGGCTTCGGCGGGCCACCGGAGGCGATCGTTCCGACCACGGCCGGCAGGGACCGGCAGGGAGGTGATCTAGCTCTCTTTCGGCACCCCGGGCGGGTCGGCCGACCTGCCTGAGCTCCCTCGCGGAGGGGTTCGTTCACCCCGCTTTGACGTGCATTTATCGAGACTCTTACGTCAGAATCGGGATGAATGACCCGATCATGCCCGGCGCGGGGACACCATTAGGTCCGCGTCAGTTCACCTTCCGTTCATCCAGGTTGCCTACGGTCGCCGAGCCACTGACGTCAAACAGAAGCCTGGGTAAATGGAGCACATAACGCTTCTCCTCGGGATCGTGATCATCACCGCTCTCGTGTTCGACTTCACGAACGGTTTCCACGACACAGCCAATGCGATGGCCACCACCATCTCCACTGGCGCCCTCAAGCCCAAGACGGCGGTGGCCATGTCCGCCGTGCTCAACCTCGTCGGCGCTTTCATGTCCGTGGAGGTCGCCAAGACGATCTCCAAGGGACTGGTCAACGAGGAAGGCATCCAGCCAGAGGTGATCTTCGCCGCCCTGGTCGGCGCGATCCTCTGGAACCTCCTGACCTGGCTGGTCGGCCTGCCCTCCAGCTCCTCGCACGCCCTGATGGGCGGCCTGATCGGTGCCGCGGTCGCCTCGGCCGGCCTCGGCGCGGTCAACGGCGACACGCTCGTCACCAAGGTGCTCATCCCGGCGATCGCGGCCCCGCTCGTCGCCGGTCTCGCGGCGATGCTGGCCACGAAGGTCACCTACAAGTTCGGCAACAAGGTCGGCGAGAAGACCTCGGCCAAGGGCTACCGCGCCGGCCAGATCGCCTCGGCCGGACTCGTCTCCCTCGCGCACGGCACCAACGACGCGCAGAAGACGATGGGCATCATCACCCTGGCGCTCATCGCCGGCGGCGCGATCGCGCCCGACGCGAACCCGCCGGTGTGGGTCATCCTCTCCGCCGGTGTCGCGATCGCGCTCGGCACCTACCTGGGCGGCTGGCGCATCATCCGCACCATGGGCAAGGGCCTGACCGACCTGCAGCCGCAGCAGGGCTTCGCCGCCCAGACCTCGGCCGCCACCGTCATCCTGGCCTCCTCGAACCTCGGCTTCTCGCTCTCCACCACCCACTCGTGCTCCGGCGCGGTCATGGGTGCGGGCCTGGGCCGCAAGGGCGGTGTGGTCCGCTGGTCCACCGCGACCCGCATGTTCATCGCCTGGGGCCTGACCCTGCCGGCCGCGGCCCTCGTCTCCGCGGGCGCCGAGCTGGTCATGCGCACCGGTGACATCGGCATCGCCGCCGTCACGGTGTTCCTGATCGGCTCCTGCCTCGCCATCTGGCTCGTCTCGCGCCGTCAGGTCGTCGACCACACCAACGTCAACGAGGTAGACGACGCGCCGGCGGACGCCACCGCGGAGGCGGGTGTCGTCACCACGGCGATCGCGGCCGTCACCGTCCCGCCGACCACCGCCGCCGCCGGTACCACCGCCGCGGTGACGGACGAGGACCTCAAGGCCACCATCCCGGCCTCGACCGCGACGCCTGCGGCTCCGGCCGCGGCGGTCTGACCCCGAGAACGACAGAGGAATCAGCGGTATGAAGATCGACTGGGAAGCACTCGGCTCCGTGTTCGGGGTCAGCCTCTCCGCCACCGTCGCCCTCGTGGCCCTGTTCACCCTCGGCCTGGTGGGCCTGTCCAAGCACGAGGCCGCCACCGAGCGGGGCGGCGCGGCCACCCTGGCCCGCAGCGGCGCCTACGCCTGCTTCGCGCTCTGCGCGGCGGCCGTGTCCTACGGGATCTACCTGATCGTCGTCTGACACGTCACGTGTGAAGGCTCCCCCCGGGTTCCCCGGGGGGAGCCTTCGTGTACCCCCGCCCCCTCCCCCGCCCCCCTTCCCACCGCTGCCCCGCCGCTGCCCCGCCGCAGGTCAACGGCGAGTTGACGGGCCTTCGCGGTGCGTGGTGGACTGCCCGAGCCAATACGGCGGCATGGAGAGGAAGTCCGGTGCGAATCCGGCGCGGTCCCGCCACTGTCACCGGGGCACTCGGCCGAGTGCGACCCGGAAGCCAGGAACTCTCGCCGCCGGACACGTCGAACCAGGGCGCGGACCCTGAGTGAGGACATACCTGCCACCATGCGTGCCGATCGCGTCTTCGCGTACGGCGTCACGGCGGGCCTGATCGGCGACCGGATTCTCGGGGATCCGCGCCGAGGGCACCCCGTGGCCGCCTTCGGACGAGCCGCCGCCGCCGTCGAGCGCGCCCTGTGGCGCGACGACCGCGCCCGGGGCCTCCTGCACACCCTGGTCTGCGCCGGGGGCGCGGCCGCCGTCGGCGCGCTGGGCGCCCGCGCCGTGCGCTCCCGGCCCGCGGCGGCCCGTATAGCCCTGACCGCCGCCGCCACCTGGGCCGTCGTGGGCGGCACCTCGCTGGGCCGGGAGGCCCGCGCCATCGGCGGCGCGCTCGCCGCCGGCGACGCCGAGGTGGCCCGCGAGCGGCTGCCGCACCTGTGCGGGCGCGATCCGGAGGCCCTGGACGAGCAGCAGATGGCCCGAGCCGTCGTGGAGTCGGTCGCGGAGAACACCTCCGACGCGGTGGTCGGGGCCCTGGTGTGGGGCGCCGTCGCCGGCGTCCCCGGGCTGCTGGCCTTCCGCGCCGTGAACACCCTGGACGCGATGGTCGGCCACAAGTCCCCCCGCTACCTGCGCTACGGCTGGGCCTCCGCCCGGCTCGACGACCTGGCGGGCTGGCCGGGGGCCCGGCTGACCGCGCTGGCCGCCGTGGTGGCCGGACCCGACCGGCGGGGAGCCGTACGGGCCTGGCGCGCGGACGCCGCCGGACACCCGAGCCCGAACGCCGGGCCGGTGGAGGCCTCCTTCGCGGGGGCGCTCGGCGTACGGCTGGGGGGCACCCTGGCGTACGGCGGCCGGGTCGAGCACCGGGCGGTCCTCAACGGCGGGGCGGGGCGGCCCGTGGAGGTCGCGGACATCGAGCGGGCGGTACGGCTGTCGCGGCGGGTGACCTGGCTGGCGCTGGGGACCTGCGTCGCGGCCCGCATGCTGGTCTCGCGTACATCACGGAGGGGGCGCGCATGAACGGCGCGAAGCGCGGCGGCGGACTGCTGGTCGCCGGAACCACATCGGACGCGGGCAAGAGCGTGGTCACGGCGGGCATCTGCCGCTGGCTGTCCCGGCAGGGCGTGAAGGTGGCGCCCTTCAAAGCGCAGAACATGTCGCTGAACTCCTTCGTCACCCGGGAGGGCGCCGAGATCGGCCGCGCGCAGGCGATGCAGGCGCAGGCGGCCGGCGTGGAGCCGACCGCGCTGATGAACCCGGTCCTGCTCAAGCCCGGCAGCGACCGCAGCAGCCAGGTGGTGCTGCTGGGCAAGCCGGTGGGCGAGATGAGCGCCCGCGGCTACCACGGCGGCAGGCAGGAGCAGCTGCTCGGCATCGTCACGGACTGCCTGGAGCAGCTGCGGGGCACGTATGACGCCGTGATCTGCGAGGGGGCGGGCAGTCCGGCCGAGATCAACCTGCGCCGGACCGACATCGTGAACATGGGCATCGCGCGGGCCGCGCGGTTCCCGGTGGTCGTGGTCGGGGACATCGACCGGGGCGGGGTCTTCGCCTCCTTCTTCGGCACGACGGCCCTGCTGTCGGCGGAGGACCAGTCGCTGATCGCCGGATACCTGGTCAACAAGTTCCGCGGCGACGTCTCGCTGCTGGAGCCGGGCATGGAGATGCTGCGCGGCCTGACCGGGCGGGCCACGTACGGGGTCCTGCCCTTCCGGCACGGGCTGGGCATCGACGAGGAGGACGGGCTCCGGGTCTCCCTGCGGGGAGCGGTACGGGAGTCCGTGGTGGCGCCGCCGGTGGGCGCGGACGTGCTGCGCGTCGCGGTGTGCGCGGTGCCGCTGATGTCGAACTTCACGGACGTGGACGCGCTCGCGGCCGAGCCGGGGGTCGTGGTCCGGTTCGTGGACCGGGCCGAGGAACTGGCCGACGCGGACCTGGTCGTCGTGCCGGGCACCCGGGGCACGGTGAAGGCCCTCGCCTGGCTGCGCGAGCGCGGGCTGGCGGACGCCCTGGTCCGGCGGGCCGCCGAGGGGCGGCCGGTGCTCGGGATCTGCGGCGGGTTCCAGGTGCTGGGCGAGCACATCGAGGACGAGGTGGAATCGCGGGCGGGCTCGGTCGACGGCCTCGGGCTGCTGCCCGTACGGGTCCGCTTCGAGCGGGAGAAGACCCTGGCGCGGCCGGTGGGATCGGCGCTGGGCGAGCCCGTGGAGGGGTACGAGATCCACCACGGCGTGGCGGAAGTCCTGGGCGGTACGCCCTTCCTGGACGGCTGCCGGGTCGGATCGGTGTGGGGCACCCACTGGCACGGCTCGCTGGAGTCGGACGGCTTCCGCCGGGCGTTCCTGCGGGAGGTGGCCGCCGCGGCCGGGCGGCGCTTCGTCCCCGCCCCGGACACCTCGTTCGCCTCCCTGCGGGAGGCACAGCTGGACCTGCTGGGCGACCTGATCGAGGAACACGCGGACACGGACGCCCTGCTGCGGCTGATCGAGACCGGAGCCCCGGCGGGCCTGCCCTTCCTCCCGCCGGGCGCCCCGTGAGCCCGTCGATCCCCGCAGGGGCAGGGAGCAGAGGAACAGTTCGATCACGTGCTCGTGCAGCAGCGGGCCATCCCCTCCACGGCGGGGAGCAGACGACCAGCATGACCGAGGACGGCCCGGGCGCCACGTGCACCGGGCGCGGTCCACTCGAAGGAGTGATCAGCGGATGAGCACCACCCACTTCCCGTTCACGGCCGTGGTGGGCCAGGACGACCTGCGACTGGCACTGCTGCTGAACGCAGTGAGCCCGGCTGTGGGCGGTGTACTGGTGCGCGGCGAGAAGGGGACCGCCAAGTCGACCGCCGTGCGCGCGCTGTCGGCGCTGCTGCCGCAGGTGGACGTGGTCCCCGGCTGCCGGTTCTCGTGCGCGCCGGCCGCGCCCGACCCGGCCTGCCCGGACGGCCCGCACGACCCCGGCCCCGGCCGGGCGCGGCCCGCCCGCATGGTGGAGCTGCCCGTCGGGGCCTCCGAGGACCGCCTCGTCGGGGCCCTCGACATCGAGCGGGCCCTGGCGGAGGGCGTGAAGGCCTTCGAGCCCGGCCTGCTCGCCGACGCGCACCGCGGCATCCTGTACGTCGACGAGGTCAACCTGCTTCACGATCATCTGGTCGACGTCCTCTTGGACGCCGCCGCGATGGGGGCCTCGTACGTCGAACGCGAGGGCGTCTCCGTCCGGCACGCCGCACGGTTCCTGCTCGTCGGCACCATGAACCCCGAGGAGGGCGAGCTGCGCCCGCAGCTCCTGGACCGCTTCGGGCTCACCGTCGAGGTCGCCGCCTCCCGCGAGCCGGCCCAGCGCGTCGAGGTCGTGCGCCGCAGGCTGGCGTACGAGGACGACCCGGCCGGTTTCGCGACGCGCTGGGCCGATGACGAACACGAGGTCCGCGCCCGGGTGGTGGCGGCGCGGGCCCTGCTCCCGCAGGTCCGGCTCGGGGACACCGCGCTGCTGCGGATCGCGGCGACCTGCGCGGGCTTCGAGGTCGACGGCATGCGGGCGGACATCGTGATGGCCCGGACCGCGACCGCGCTGGCCGCCTGGGCCGGCCGGACCGAGGTGCTGAAGGAGGACGTGCGGCAGGCCGCGCTGCTGGCGCTCCCGCACCGGCGGCGGCGCAACCCCTTCGACGCGCCGGGCCTGGACGAGGACAAGCTGGACGAGATCCTGGACCGGTTCGAGGACGAGGAGCCGGACAACGAGCCCGACCCGGAGCCGGAGGGTCCGGACGGCAGCGGCCCGGACGACCACGGCCCGGACGACAACGGCGGCGGCCCCGACGGCGGCGGGGTGCCCCCGCAGGGCAACGGCCCCCAGACCTCCGGCGACGCCCCGCCCGAGTCCACCGAGAGCGCGCCCGCGGACGCCCCCGAGGCCCCGCAGCCCTCCGCCCAGGACGCCGGCGGGCCCGAACAGGCCGCCGTACGGGCCGCGGAGCCGTTCCGGACCAAGATGCTGAGCGTGCCCGGCCTCGGCGAGGGCGCCGCCGGGCGGCGTTCGCGCGCCCGTACCGCCCACGGCCGGACCACCGGCGCCCAGCGCCCCGCCGGTCAGCTCACCAAGCTGCACCTGGCGGCCACGGTGCACGCGGCCGCCCCGCACCAGAAGGCGCGCGGGCGCGACGGGCGCGGCCTGGTGATCCGCAAGGACGACCTGCGCCAGGCCAGGCGGGAGGGCCGCGAGGGCAACCTCGTCCTCTTCGTCGTCGACGCCTCGGGCTCGATGGCCGCGCGGCAGCGGATGAGCGCCGTCAAGGGCGCCGTGCTGTCGCTGCTCCTGGACGCCTACCAGCGCCGGGACAAGGTCGGCCTGATCACCTTCCGCGGGGCGACGGCGGAGCTGGCGCTGCCCCCCACCTCCTCGGTGGACGCGGCCGCGGCGCGGCTGGAGCAGCTGCCGACCGGCGGCCGCACCCCGCTGGCCGCCGGGCTGCTGAAGGCCCACGAGGTGCTGCGGATCGAGCGTCTGCGGGATCCCTCGCGACGGCCGCTGCTCGTGGTCGTCACCGACGGTCGGGCCACCTCGGCCGGCGCGGTCGGCGGCGATCCGCGCGAGCTGTCCGGGCGCAGTGCGCGGCTGCTGCGGGCCGCGGGAGTGGCGTCCGTGGTCGTGGACTGCGAGTCCGGGCCGGTCCGGCTGGGGCTGGCGGGGGTGCTGGCCGGCGATCTGGGCGGGCCCGCCGTGACCCTCGACGGGCTGCGGGCCGACTCGCTGGCCGGGCTCGTGAAGAACGTACGTACCGCAGTGTCATCTTCCGCTTCCGACAGCAACAGGAGGGCCGCGTAATGCCGCAGGGACAGCCGACCGTCGTTCCGGACGACGGGCTCACGACGCGCCAGCGCCGCAACCGTCCGCTCGTCTTCGTCCACACCGGCCCCGGCAAGGGCAAGTCCACGGCGGCCTTCGGGCTGGCGCTGCGCGCCTGGAACCAGGGCTGGCCGATCGGGGTGTTCCAGTTCGTCAAGTCGGCGAAGTGGAAGGTCGGCGAGGAGAACGCGCTGAAGGTGCTCGGCGCCTCCGGCGAGGGCGGCTCCGTGGTCTGGCACAAGATGGGCGAGGGCTGGTCCTGGGTGCAGCGGGACGCGCAGCTCGACAACGAGCAGGCGGCCAAGGAGGGCTGGGAGCAGGTCAAGCGGGATCTGGCGGCCGAGACCCACAAGCTGTACGTGCTCGACGAGTTCGCGTACCCGATGCACTGGGGCTGGATCGACGTCGACGAGGTCATCGAGGTGCTGCGCGGCCGCCCCGGCACCCAGCACGTGGTGATCACCGGCCGCAACGCGCCGGAGAAGCTGCTGGAGTTCGCGGATCTCGTCACCGAGATGACGAAGGTCAAGCATCCGATGGACGCCGGTCAGAAGGGCCAGAGAGGCATCGAGTGGTGACGTCCGTGAACGTGCCCCGGCTGGTCGTGGCCGCGCCGTCGTCCGGCAGCGGCAAGACCACCGTGGCCACGGGTCTGATGGCGGCCTTCTCGGAGCGCGGCCTCGCCGTGTCCCCGCACAAGGCCGGCCCCGACTACATCGACCCCGGCTACCACGCGCTGGCCACCAGCCGTCCGGGCCGCAACCTCGACGCCTTCATGTGCGGGCCGGAGCTGGTCGCTCCGCTGTTCGCGCACGGGGCGGCGGGGTGCGACCTGGCGGTGGTGGAGGGCGTGATGGGCCTCTACGACGGGGCCGCTGGCCGGGGTGAACTGGCGTCGACCGCGCAGGTGGCGAAGCTGCTGCGGGCGCCGGTGGTGCTGGTCGTCGACGCCTCGTCGCAGTCGCGGTCGGTGGCGGCTCTGGTGCACGGCTTCGCCTCCTTCGATCCGCAGGTGCGGCTGGGCGGCGTGATCCTGAACAAGGTCGGCTCCGACCGGCACGAGGTGATGCTGCGGGAGGCCCTGGAGGAGGCCGGCATGCCGGTGCTCGGCGTGCTGCGGCGGGCTCCGCAGGTGGCCGCTCCCTCGCGGCACCTGGGTCTGGTGCCGGTCGCCGAGCGGCGGGCCGACGCGCTGGCCGCGGTCGCGGCGCTGGCCGAGCAGGTCCGGGCCGGCTGCGACCTGGACGCCCTGATGGCCCTGGCCCGCACGGCCCCGGCCCTGGACTGCGAGCCGTGGTCCGCGGTGACCGCGCTGGCGCGCGGCGGGGGCCCCGCCCCGGACCCCGCCCGTCACACGCCGGACGGGCTGGAAACGGCCGGTGCACTCGCTCCGGGGAGCCTCGGCTCAGCCACCGGCCGGCGGCCCGTCGTCGCCGTCGCGGGCGGGGCGGCGTTCACGTTCTCCTACGCCGAGCACGCGGAGCTGCTGACCGCCGCCGGGGCGGACGTGGTCGCCTTCGACCCGCTGCGGGACGAGGCCCTGCCCGAGGGAACCTCCGGCCTGGTGATCGGCGGCGGGTTCCCCGAGGTGTACGCGCCCGAGCTGTCGGCGAACGAGCCGCTGCGCGGGGCCGTGGCCGCGTTCGCCGCGGGGGGCGGACCCGTGGCAGCGGAGTGCGCCGGGCTGCTGTACCTCGCGCGGTCGCTGGACGGGAAGCCCATGTGCGGGGTGCTCGACGCCGAAGCCCGGATGTCGGAGCGCCTCACCCTGGGGTACCGCGAGGCGGTGGCGGTCTCGGACAGCGCCCTGGCGGCGGCCGGAACCCGGCTGCGCGGGCACGAGTTCCACCGGACGGTGGTCGAGCCCGGCTCCGGTACGACGCCCGCGTGGGGGTTCATGCACCCGGAGCGCCGCGTCGAGGGATTCGTACGGCAGGGCGTGCACGCCAGCTACCTGCACACGCACTGGGCGGCGGAGCCGTCCGTAGCCCTGCGCTTCGCCGGGGCGGCGGCTGCCCGGCCGTGAGATCACTCCGCGATGCCCACCACGAGCCAGATCCCGGCCACCCCGCCCACCGTGCACATCAGCGTGGACAGGGCGGGGTGTTCGTGGTGCGCCTCGGGCAGGATCTCGGCCGCCGCCAGGTACAGCAGGACCCCGCCGAAGAAGCCGAGGTACGCGCCGAGCGGTTCCTCCGGAAGGGTGAACAGCAGAGTGGACGCGGCGCCCACGACGGGGGCCGCGGCGTCCGCGAAGAGCATCATCAGCGCCTTGCGGCGGGCGTTCCCGTACAGCCTGGTCAGTGTGTACGTGTTGAACCCGTCGGCGAAGTCGTGGGTGATGACGGCCAGCGCCACGGCCACGCCCATGCCGCCCCCGACCTGGAAGGCGGCCCCCAGGGCCACTCCGTCGGCGAGGCTGTGGCCGACCATCGCGGCGGCCGCGGTGAGGCCGACCTGCGGGACCCGGGCGCCGTCCTCCGCCCCGTGTGCGGCCTGGCGTACGGCGAGGAGGCGTTCCACGACGTGCGCGACGAGGAACCCGGCCACGAAGAGCAGCAGGGCGAGCGGGACGCCGAACACCTCCCGGCCCGCCGCGTGCAGGGCCTCGGGGAGCAGGTCGAGGCCGACGACGCCGAGCATCAGCCCGCCCGCCAGTCCCAGCACGAGGTGGCGGCGGTCGGTGACGCGCTGCGCCGTCCATCCGCCCGCCAGGGTCATCAGGAAAGCGCCCAGTGCCACGATCACGGCCATGTGCCCCTGAATACCGAGTCCCGGGCCCGCGCGCACTTCCGCGTCCGGGTGGCGGGCGGCGGACTGTTGACGATGACTACGCAGGGAGGGCCCCGGTGGGCGAGTACGTGACACAGCTGGTGGTCGGGGTCGGCGGACGTGCGGGGGTTTCCGTGGCGGAGGTCTGCGCCCTGGTCGAGGAGACGCTGCGGGGGGCCGGGCTGGCCTCGGCGGCGGTGACGGCGCTGGCCACGGTGGAGTCGAAGGCGGCGGAGGCGGGGCTGACGGGCGCGGCGGAACGTTTCGGCGTACCGCTCATCGGCTATCCGGCCGCGCAGCTGGCCGCGATCACCGTGCCGCATCCGTCGGAGGCGGTGCGCAGCGCGACCGGCGCTCCCTCGGTGGCGGAGGCCGCGGCCCTCGCGGGCGGCGGTGAACTGCTCGTGCCCAAGCGCCGGTCGGTGGCCGCGACCTGCGCGGTGGCCACGGTGCGGTCGCACGACCTGCGCCACCACGGCGACGCCGAGGTCGTCGACGCGGGCTCCGGCCTGGTGGACCTCGCGGTCAACGTCCGGGCGGACACGCCCCCGGAGTGGCTCAAGCAGCGGCTCGCCGCCTCCCTGGGGGAGCTGTCCGCCTACCCCGACGGCCGGGCCGCGCGCGCGGCGGTGGCGGACCGGCACGGGCTGCCGGTCGAGCGGGTGCTGCTGACGGCCGGGGCCGCAGAGGCGTTCGTACTGATCGCGCGGGCGCTGGACGCCGTGCGCCCGGTCGTGGTGCATCCGCAGTTCACCGAGCCGGAGGCGGCGCTGCGGGACGCGGGCCACCGGGTGGAGCGGGTGGTGCTGGCCGCGGCGGACGGGTTCCGGCTGGACCCGTCGGCGGTGCCCGAGGAGGCGGACCTGGTGGTGGTCGGCAACCCGACCAACCCGACGTCGGTCCTGCACCCGGCGGCCTCGCTGGCCGCGCTGGCCCGGCCGGGCCGGATCCTGGTGGTGGACGAGGCGTTCATGGACGCGGTCCCGGGCGAACGGGAGGCTCTGGCCGGACGGACGGACCTGCCGGGGCTGGTGGTGCTGCGGAGCCTGACGAAGACGTGGGGGCTGGCGGGGCTGCGGATCGGCTACGTACTGGCCGAGCCGGAGGTGATCGCGAAGCTGGCCGCGGCGCAGCCGCTGTGGCCGGTGTCGACGCCCGCGCTGGTGGCGGCCGAGGCCTGTGTGGCTCCGGCGGCGCTGGCCGAGGCGGAGGAGGCCGCGCGGCGGATCGCGGTGGACCGGGCCCATCTGCTGGCCGGTCTCGCGGAGTTCGACGAGGTCACGGTGGTGGGGGCGGCGCAGGGGCCGTTCGTCCTGATCCGGGTGGCGGGCGGCGCGGAGGTCCGCACCCGGCTGCGCGCGCTGGGCTTCGCCGTGCGCCGCGGGGACACCTTCCCGGGGCTGGACGGGTCCTGGCTGCGGCTGGCGGTCAGGGACCGGGCGACGACGGGCCGGCTGCTCCAGGCGCTGGACCACGCCCTGGCGCTGGCCGCGCGCTGAGCGGGCATCCGGCCGGGCCGGGTGTCCCGAGCGGGGTGCTCGAAAGGCGCGCACGGCCCCGCGCACCTACGATGGCGCCTCGGGGGCGGCCGCACGAGCGCCCCGGTGCGCTCGCCTACAGGGGGTAGCGATGAGGACATCCGCGCGCGCGGCCGCTGCCGTGGCCGGGTTGGCCGTCGTGGGCGGTGGGGTCCTCGTCGGGCCCCGGCTCCTCGACGGCGGCGGCAGGGCTGCGCCGGAGCAGCGGCTCCAGGAGCGGCCCGACCCGGCGAGGGGCGCCACGTCCCCCGCTCCCACCCGGCCAGGGCCGGGGCACGGACCGTTCACGCTGGTGGCGACCGGCGACATCATCCCGTACCCGTCGATAGTCCAGCGGTCGGCGGACGATGCCGCCAAGGCCGGCGAGTACGACTTCCGCAAGATACTCGCCGGGGTCAAACCGCTGGTCTCCGCCGCCGACCTGGCGGTGTGCCACCACGAGATACCGTACGGGCGCCCCGGCGGCCCCTACACCGGCTACCCGCTGTTCAAGGCCCCGCACCAACTGGCCGACGCCCTGAAGGACGCCGGGTACGACAGCTGCTCCACCGCCTCGAACCACACGCTGGACGACGGCTACGAAGGCCTCGCGCGCACCCTCGAGCACCTCGACCGGGTCGGCATAGCGCACGTCGGCTCCGCCCGCGGTCCGGAGGAGGCGAAGGCCCCGGCCCTGATGTCGGCCGGCGGCGCGAGGGTCGCCCAGCTGGACTACACGTACGGCACGAACGGCATCCCCCTCCCCGAGGGCAAGCCCTGGGCCGTCAACCTGATCGACAAGGACCGGATCCTGGCCGATGCCCGCGCCGCCCGGGCCGGCGGCGCGAACGTGGTGGTGCTCAGCGTCCACTGGGGCACCGAGTGGCAGGCCGCGCCCGACGAGCAGCAGCGCGAGCTGGCCCAGGAGCTGACCGCCTCCCGCGGGCCCGACGGACTCCCCGACATCGACCTGGTCCTCGGTACCCACAACCACGTGCCGCAGCCCTACGAGAAGATCAACGGCACCTGGGTGGTCTTCGGCATGGGCGACCAGGTGGCCAGCTTCGTGCCGGCCGGCAAACTGCGCGGCAACCAGTCGTCGGTCCCCCGGTTCACCTTCGCCCCGGCGGCGGCCCACGCGGGCCGCTGGGAGGTGGTGAAGGCCGAGTTCCTCACCCAGTACTCGGACATGGGCCCGCCGTTCCGCGTCGTCTGCGCCTCCTGCGCGGCCTCCGACGCCACGCTGCCCGCGGCCAAGCGGAGCGAGTACGCCCGGATCGACGAGCAGGTCACCGAGGCCGTGCTGTCCCGCGGCGCGGCCGGCCAGGGCCTGGAGCACGCCACCCGCTGAGCAGCCCGCCCGCAGGGCATCCCTCCCGCAGGGCATCCCTCCCACCGAGCGCACCGCCCGCCGAGCACTCCCCTCCGGATGCTCCGCGGGCGGCGCGCCCTGCGGCGGCAGCGCGCTACGAGGCCCGGCCCCGGCGGGTCACGACGAGCGCGCCCCCGCCGATCGCGAGCAGGACCAGCGCGCCGCCCGTGACGTACGGGGTCAGCGAACCGCCGCCGGTCTCGGCCAGGTTGGCGTCGGTGGTGACGGCCGCCCCGGTCCCGGACCCGGCGCCCGTCGCGGTCTGCGGCTTGACGTCGGGCTTGGCGTCGGGCTCGGCGGCCGGGGCCGGGGACTCGCAGTGGGCCTCGGCGAGCACGATCTCGCCCTCCACCTCGGCCACGTTCAGGTTCAGCGGGTTCACCGACACCTTCAGGCGGAGCGCTGCCGCGGCGGCCGTCGTAGAGGTGGTCTTGGTGGCGGACAGCTCCAGGCTGACCAGGCCCACGCCCGGCACCTCGACCTTGGTGGGGCCGCCCGCCGACAGGGTGACCTTCTTGCCGAGCGCGGTGACCGTCCCGAGGACGTTCGAAGTGGCCACCGGCTGCTTGCCCGCCTCGCAGACGGCCTTGGAGGTGACCTTCTCGACCTCGATCAGCGAGAGCGCCGGCAGGCCCGGCACGTGCACCCGGGCCTTGGCTAGGTTGGCCTCCGCCTCGGCCCGGGTCTTGTCGGCCGTCGCCTTCGAGGTGGCCACGTCGGCGCGGAGCACACTGACCGGCCGGCCGCCCTCGACGCCGTCCAGGGTGACCGTCAGCGCCGTCTTCTCGGCCGTCGCCGGGGCGCTGACCTCGTTGAGGGTCGCCTTCATCGGGATGTGCGCGGTCTTGTTGAGCAGGCTCACGTCCAGTCCGGTGCGCAGGACGACCGCGCCGGCCTTGCCCTCGCCCCCGGCTCCGCCGCCTCCCGTGGCGGCGGCGGGCGGAGCCGTGAGCAGGGCCGCCGCTCCCGTGGCGAGCAGGACGGCCGCGGGCATGCGGAAGGTGTTGCTGTTCAAGGTGGTGGAACCCCCGGGGAGATGGGTGCCGTCGCGCCGCCATGGGGGACATCGCGCGCGCCGACGGCCTCGTCCCCGGAATCTTTACGCACTGTGAGTGAACGGGCAGCCACCTGACGTGAGTTCACCCCAAAGGGTGGTTTCCACGCATACATTCGAATTTCCACGCCTCAGAAAGAACGCGAGTTCCCTCCTGTCGCAGCCGGGCGGCGGGCGCGAGCACATACAACGACGGCCCGGCCGGAGACGTCACGCGGCGTCAACACCCCGCCGACTTCCCCCTCAGGCCCGGACCGTGCCGTTCACCACGACCCGCAGGGGCTGCGCGAGCGCCCGTACGTCGGCCCGCGGGTCGGCGGCGTAGACCACGAGGTCCGCGGGCGCCCCCTCGGTGAGCCCGGGCCGGCCGAGCCACTCGCGTGCCGCCCAGGCGGTCGCCGACAGCGCGTCCAGCGCCGGGATCCCGGCCTTCACCAGCTCCCCGACCTCCGCCGCGACGAGGCCGTGCGGCAGGGAGCCTCCCGCGTCGGTGCCGACGTACACCTGGATGCCCGCGTCCCAGGCGGCGCGGACGGTGTCGTACCTCCGCTCGTGGAGCCTTCGCATATGCGCCGACCAGCGCGGGAACTTCGCCTCGCCGCCCGCCGCCATCTTCGGGAAGGTGGCGATGTTCACGAGCGTCGGCACGATCGCGACCCCGCGCTCCGCGAACAGCGGGATGGTGTCCTCGGTGAGGCCGGTGGCGTGCTCGACGCAGTCGATGCCCGCCTCGACCAGATCGCGCAGCGAGTCCTCGGCGAAGCAGTGCGCGGTGACCCGGGCGCCCAGCCGGTGCGCCTCGGCGATGGCCGCCTCCACCTCGGCGCGCGGCCAGCAGGCCGCGAGGTCCCCGGCCTCGCGGTCGATCCAGTCGCCGACGAGCTTGACCCAGCCGTCACCGCGCAGCGCCTCGCGGCCGACGTAGGCGACGAGGTCGGCGGGCTCGATCTCGTGGGCGTAGTTGCGGATGTAGCGGCGGGTGCGCGCGATGTGCCGGCCCGCCCGGATGATCTTCGGCAGGTCCTCGCGGTCGTCGATCCAGCGGGTGTCGGAAGGGGACCCGGCATCGCGGATGAGGAGGGTCCCGGCGTCGCGGTCGGTCAGGGCCTGGCGTTCGGCGGTCTCGGCGTCGACCGGGCCGTGGGCGTCCAGACCTACGTGGCAGTGCGCGTCGACCAGCCCCGGCAGGGCCCAGCCGGCCACCGTGGTGACCTCCCGGGCGCCGCGCGGGCGCTCGTAGGAGATCCGGCCCCCGACCACCCAGAGTTCGTCGCGGACCTCGTGGGGCCCGACCAGCACCCGCCCCTTCACGTGCAGCACGCCGCCCGTGGCGGTCACGTCGCTCACATCGCTCACGTCGCTCATGTCGGCACTGTACGTGCGTGCTGGATACGCTCTGCCGGTAACCCCGGACGAAGAGAGCACCACCGTGACCCACCCCCTGTCCCACCCCGCGCCCCACCCCCTGCTGGACCTTCCGCCGCTCACCGCCGCGCGTTTCGCGTCGATCGAGAGGGGGGTCGCGGACCTCCTCGCCACCCGGCAGGACGTGGTGATCACGCAGGGCGAGGCGCTGCTGCCGCTGGAGGGGTGCATCCGGTCGGGCGCGCGGCCCGGGTCGACGGCGCTCAACGTGGTCACCGGACCGTACGGGACCACCTTCGGCAACTGGCTGCGCGACTCCGGTGCGACGGTGGTGGACCTGGAGGTTCCCTTCGACACGGCGGTGACGGCCGATCAGGTGGCGCGGGCGCTGGCCGGGCGCCCGGAGATCGACTTCGTCTCGCTGGTCCACGCGGAGGCGGCGACCGGCAACACGAACCCCGTCGCGGAGATCGGCGAGGCCGTACGGGCGCACGGGGCGCTGTTCATGCTGGACGCGGTGGCTTCGGTGGGCGCGGAGCCGCTGCTGCCGGACGCGTGGGGCGTGGACCTGTGCGTGATCGGGGCGCAGAAGGCGATGGGCGGCCCGGCGGGCGTGTCCGCGGTGTCCGTCTCGGAGCGGGCGTGGGCCCGGTTCGCGGAGAACCCGGCGGCCCCGCGCCGCTCCTACCTGTCGCTGCTGGACTGGAAGGAGCGCTGGATCGACGCCGGGCGCAAGGCCCTGCCGCACGCTCCGGCTCAGCTGGAGATGCTGGCGCTGGAGGCCTGCCTCGACCGCATCGCGCAGGAGGGGCTGTCCTCGGTGACGGCCCGCCACACGGCCGCGGCGGCCGCGACCCGCGCGGGCGCGGCCGAGCTCGGGCTGGCCCCGTACGTGGGCCGGGTGGCGGAGGCCGCGCCGGTGGCCACGACCTTGCGGGTCGCGGACGCCTCGCCGGTGGTGGCCAAGGCGCTGGCCGCGGACCCTGCGGCCCCGCTCGCCGCGGGCGGCGGGGCGCTGGCCCGGGAGATGCTCCGGGTCAACCACTACGGGACCGCGGCCTCGCTGCCCGTCGTCCGGGCCGCGCTCACGGCCCTCGCGACGGCCCTGGGCGCCGGGCCTGCGGCGGCGGTCGCCGCGGCGGGGGCGGCCTGGGCGGCGAGCCTCGGCTGACCCGGCGGCGACGGCCCCGGGCGGTCGCCGCCGCGGCGACCGCCGCCGCGGGCTCAGGACAGGACGTCCAGCAGTCGGTCGACGTCCGCCTCGGTGTTGTAGAGGTGGAACGAGGCGCGCAGGGCGCCCGCGCGGGCGGCGGTGGCGACGCCGGCCGCCTGCAGGGCCTCCTGCCGGCCGGCGAGGCCGGGCACCGACACGATGGCGGCCCCGCCGGGCACGGGCTCGTGGCCGAGGGCGGCGAGACCGGCCCGGTAGCGGTCGGCCAGGGCCGTGTTGTGGGCGTGGACGGAACCGACGCCGATCCGCTCCAGCAGGTCCAGCGAGGCCTCGGCCGCGTGGTAGGCGAGGAAGGCCGGGGACTCGTCGAACCGCCGGGCTCCGTGGGCCAGTTCCGGCATCGGGCCGTACGTGGCGTCCCACATGGCCTCGGCCGCCACCCATCCTGCGTGCAGCGGGGTCAGGGTGTGCTGGGCCTCGTGCGACACGGTCAGGTACGAGGCCCCGCGGGCGCCGAGCAGCCATTTGTAGCTGGCCGTGACCGTGTACTCGTACGGTGAGGCGTCGAAGGGGAGCCACCCCACCGCCTGCGTCGCGTCCACCAGCATGCGGGCACCGTGCGCGGCGGTGGCGGCGCGGACCGCGGCCAGGTCGGCCGTCCGCCCGTCGGCGGACTGCACGACGCTCAGCGCGGCCAGCGCGGTGTCCGGACCGACGGCCTCGGCGAGGGACTCCAGCGGTGCGAAACGCACCTTGAGGTCGCCGCGCACCACGAAGGGGTTGATGACGGACGCGAACTCACCCTCCGGACAGAGCACTTCGGCCCCGGCCGGGAGGGACGCGGCGACCAGCCCGACGTGGGTGGCCACGGCCGAGCCGACGGCCACCCGCTCGACGTCGACCCCGACCAGCCGGGCGAAGGCCGCCCGGACCCGGTTCACGCGGTCGAAGTCGCCGAATCCGGAGGGGATTCCGGCGCCCGCCGCGTCGGCCAGCTCACGTACGGCCGCGACGGCGGAACGCGGGAGGATCCCGCAGGTGGCGGTGTTGAGGTAGACGGTGGAATGGGCGAACTCCGCCCGGACCGCTTCGGCGATGGGAAGATCCATGGGTCCACTCTGCGCCGCGAGCGACCCAAAGTCCATTGCCTAGGTTTGCACGCCACCCTCAAGGAATGCTTATACCTGCGGGACGGCGCACGCCCCGTCGGGCTCGCACGCCTCGGCGCCCGCCGCCGGCTCCTCGATCTCGCGGCCTGCCCACGCCTGCTCCAGGGCGCGGGTGAACACCTCGGCCGGCTGGCCGCCCGAGATCCCGTAGCGGCGGTCCAGCACGAAGAAGGGCACGGCGTTCGCACCGAGCTCGGCGGCCTCGCGCTCGTCGGCGCGGACCTCGGCGGCGTAGGCGGAGTCGTCGGCGAGGACGGCGCGCGCCTCGGCCTCGTCCAGCCCGGCCTCCACGGCGAGGTCGACCAGCACCTCGGGGTCGAAGACGGACCGCTCCTCGCCGAAGTTGGCCCGGTAGGCCAGGTCGAGCAGCTCCTCCTGACGGCCGCGGTCGGCGGCCAGGTGCAGCAGGCGGTGGATGTCGAAGGTGTTCCCGTGGTCGCGCCCGTCGGTCCGGTACACCAGACCCTCGGCGCGGGCAGTGGCCGCGACGTGCTCCTCCATGGCGCGCGCCTCGTCGAGGGTGCGGCCGTACTTCTTGGCCAGCATCTCCAGGACCGGCGCGGTGACGCCCTTGGCGCCGTTCGGGTCGAGCTCGAAGGACCGGAAGACGACCTCCACCTCGTCCCGGTGCGCGAACCCGGCCAGCCCCTCGGCGAAACGGGCCTTGCCGATGTAGCACCACGGGCAGGCGATGTCGCTCCAGATCTCGACGCGCATGTTCCTTCTTCTCTCCGGGTCGGTGAACAGACAGTTTCCCCTTCAACGACCCGGGGGCCCGTCTCATTCCCCGAACACCGTGAGCCAGAGGGTGAGGTGGGAGCCGGAGTGGGCGGGGCGGGGGTCCGGGAGCCAGCCGTGGGTGGCGTAGAAGGCCTGGGCGCGGAGGTTGTGTACGTAGACCTCCAGGCGTACGCGCTCGATTCCGGCGCGGCGCCAGGCGTCGAGGCAGGCCGCGTGGAGGGCGGCGCCGGTGCCCCGGCGCCAGTGGACCGGGTCGACGTGGAGCTGGGTGAGGGTGGTCTCGCCGTCCGCGGTGAGGAAGGCGGCGACACCGGTGACCCGGCCGTCCTGTTCCGCGCACAGCACCCCGCCCTCGGCGGCGGGGCGCGCGACGGCACGGGACCAGGCCTCGCGGGCGTGGGCGAGGTGGAGCTCGCCGGCGTACGTCTCCTCGGGGACCCGCCCCCGGTAGTAGGTGGCCCGGGCCCGGGTGTGGAGGGCGGTTATGGCGTCGAGGTCTGCGGGTCGCGCGGTCCTGATCATGGGAAGGGAAACGCGCCGGGAACCGTGTCGGTTCCCGGCGCGTCCGCCGCGCAGCCGTGCGCCGCGCGCCGCGCGCCGTGGGCCGCGCGCCGCGCGCCCGGCCGGGCTACTTCTTGAGCCAGGCCGCCATCATCGCCTTCGCGACGGGGGCGGCCAGCTTGCCGCCTCCGATCTCGGAGCGGTCGGTGTCGGAGTTCTCGACCACGATCGCCACGGCGATCTGCTTGCCGCCCAGCTTTCCGTACGAGGTGAACCAGGCCAGCGGGGACAGGCTGTTGTTCACACCGCGCTGCGCGGTACCGGACTTGCCGCCCACCTCGGCCCCGTCCACCCGAGCATCCCTTCCCCCGCCCTCGGTGGCGACCGTCCGCATGGCGTCGCGGAGCATCGAGGCGGTCTTCTCCTTCATCACCTGCTGGGACTTGGGGTCCTTGAAGCTCTCCAGCACGTTGCCGTTGGAGTCGGTGACTTCGGAGACCATGTGCGGGGCGACGAGCTTGCCGTCGTTCTCGATCGCGGCCGTCACCATCGCCATCTGCAGCAGGGTGGCCTGTACGTCGAACTGGCCGATGCCCGTCTGCGCGACCTGGTCGATCGACATCTTCTTCGAGGGGTACTTGCTGGGCGGGTTGGTGCGGACCGGGGTGTCGATCTTCGTGTTGAAGCCGAGCTTCTCGGCCATCGCGAGCATCTTGTCCTGGCCCAGCTTGTACGCCAGCTCCGCGAAGACGTTGTTGCAGGAGAGCCGCAGGGCGGTGCGGGGAGAAACGTTGTCGCAGGCGGGCGTGCGCGCCTCGCTGGGCAGCGGGGTGCGGGTGCCGGGGATCGTGTACGGGTCGGGGATGCCGGTCGGCTGGTCGATGTCGGTGACCAGACCGTTCTCGATCGCCGCGGCGAGGGTGACCAGCTTGAAGGTGGAACCGGGGGCCTGCGGCTTGCGCAGGGCCGTGTTCTCCATCGCCTTGCCCTTGTCGGCGTTGAGTTCGTTCCACGCCGCTTCGGCGTCCTTGTCGGCGCCCGCGAACCGGCCCGGGTCGTAGGAGGGGTTGTTGACGACGCCGAGGATCCGGCCCGTCGCCGGGTCGATGGCGACGGCGGCGCCCTGCTTGCCCTCGAGCGCGTCGTACCCGGCCTTCTGCACGTCCGGGTCGATGGTGGTCAGGACGTTGCCCGGGTCGGCCCGCTTGTCGGTGAGCATGTCCATCATGGTCTTCAGCCGGCTGTCGGAGCCGTTGAGGATGCCCTTGTAGATACCCTCCAGCATGCTCACGCCGTAGGCCTGGGAGCTGAAGCCGGTGATCGGCGCGTAGAGCGGACCGTTGGTGTACGTCCGCTTGTACCCGAAGTCCCTGCCGCCCGTCTTCGTCGAGCCCGTGATCGCCTCCCCGCCCACGATGATGTTGCCCAGCGGGTTCTCGTACTGCCCGATGAGGTTGCGCCGGTTGTGCTTGTCGTCTGCGAGGGCCTGGCCTTGGTACGCCTGCACCCAGGTGACGCGGACCAGCAGGGCCAGCACCAGGAGCAGACAGAAGACCGACGCACGCCTGATCGTCTTGTTCATCCCCCAGAAGGACGCACCAACGGCCCCAGCCGTTCCGCTCTGCCCCGATTGTGGCGGAGTTCTCAGCTTTTCTTCATGAAGCCGCCCTCGTACGCGGCGATGACCGCCTGGGTCCGGTCGCGGGCTCCGGTCTTGGCGAGGACCGAGGCGACGTGGGTCTTGACCGTCTGCGGTCCAACGCCCAGACGCTCGCTCATCTCGTGGTTCGACAGCCCGGAGGCCATCAGCCGCAGTACGCCGGCCTCCCGGTCGGTGAGCCGGGCCGCCCAGGGCGCGTCGGGCGCGGCGTCGGCCCTGTGCGCGGCGGCGAGGGAGCGGACGGCGGCCGGGGAGAGCAGCGAGTCCCCGCGCGCGACGAGGCGCACGGCGCCGATCAGCTCGTCGGGGTCGGCCCGTTTGAGGGGGTGACGGCGCTCAGGGCGTGCCCGACCGCGTCGTGCAGCTCCCGGGCCAGCCGGCCCCGCACCGCCAGGTCGGCGGCCCCCTCCTCGGCGGCGGCCAGCCGGTCCGCCGCAGCCGGGCCGAGCAGTACGGGCGCCGGAGCCGGGCCAGCGCCCCGGCTCCGGCGGCGCACAGCGCGAGCCCGATGAGCAGGCCGGTCCCGAGCAGCGGGGCCACGTACGGGCCGGCCCCGGTGCTGAACCAGCCCAGCCCGAGCCCGGACTCCCACAGCCCGCTCGAGAACGGCAGCGCGATCAGCACCACCGCCATGGGCGGGACGGCGAGGATCATCCCGCTGACCAGCGCGCCGGCCCCCAGGTGCAGGGTCCACCAGGCCGAGGTCCGGCCCCGCGCGGCCCAGGACCGCGCCGGCCCCTCCGCGAGCCGCTCCCCCGGGACCGCGCACATGGACCGGACCGCGGCCACGGACAGCGGCCGGACCAGCCCGTACACGGCGGTCACCGCGGCCAGCGGCAGGGCTGCCCCGTAGGCGGCGAGGGCGAGCGGGAAGGAGCTGAGGGCGTTGACCCCGCCGGCCGCCACGCCGACCCCCACCTGAGCGAGGAGGAAGTACGGCATCAGCAGCGCCCCGCCGAGTATCTGGTGGACCCAGCGCAGCCTGGCCCGGGCCCCGAACAGCCGGTTCACGTGACCCGGCGGGCCGTGAGGAACCGTATGAGGACGGCGGCCGAGAGCAGTCCGGTGATCATCTGCCCAGCGTAGGCCAACAGGGCCGCTCCGCCGGGGCCTTCGCCCCCCGTCCAACTGCGGCCCCAGCGAGGCGACCAGCATCCAGGTCCCCCAGCTCAGCGTCGCACCCGAGCCGGTCCAGGCGGCGCCGAGAGCCCACCGCGGCCACCTCGCCGGGGCCCGCCCGCCACGGGCCAGCAGGACGGCTCCCGCCCCCGCGGCCAGCGCGCAGATCGCATGGACGGCCGGTGCCACGCCCGCCTCCGCCGTGTACGAGGCCGCCTGCTCGGCACTCAGCCAGGCCGTGCCGCCGAAGGCCCAGTACGCGTGCGCCGCCGCGACCGCCAGGCCGGCTGCCACCGAGGCCGCCGCCACCCCCGTGGACGACGGCGCGCTCCCCCGGGCTCCGTCCGGGGAGACCGGCCCGCCCGGCCCGCCCGGCCGACCTCGGCCCCAGCGCTCGCGCGCGTAGGGCACGAACAGACCGGCCAGGGCGATTCCTTGGACCGTGAAGCCGGTGTATACGACGTTGAAGACCCAGGGTTCCAGGAAGGGCTCCGGCCCGCCCGCCGCATCCGGCGCGGCCCCGAATCCGAGCAGCCGTATGAGCAGTTGGCCCGTGAACCCGAGGAGGATCGGGGTCAGCAGGCCCGTCGCGAAGAAGACCGGGACGGTCAGCAGCCAGGACGGCACCCGTATGCCCCAGGGCCGGGTGAGCACCAGCACGAGCAGGATCACGCAGGCGTCCACGGCCAGGGTGACGGAGTTGGTCACGGTGAAGAACAGCCCGGGCTCGTTCAGCACGCTGCCGGCCGGTATGCCGATCCGGCTCCCGGCCAGCCAGGCGCCGTTGAGCGCCAGATAGGGCACGGTGGCGGCCAGCGCCACCACGCGCACGATCCGCCGTCCGGTCCCCAGGCCGGGGGCCGACGGCGGCGTGGCGTACGCCTCGTGCGTCGTGTACGTCCCGTGCGCCGCATACATCTCGTACGTCGCATACATCCCGTGCGTCTTGTGCGTCTCGTGCGTGTGCGTCTCGTGAACGGCTCGTGTGCTCATGACCCAACGGTCCCGCCCGCTCCGCCCCGCCACCTCCCCCTCACAGGGGAACCTCCTCCCCCGGCCGGGGGAGGAGCCAGCCCCTCCGCAGCGTCACATCCGCCGCGTCACCACCGACAGCCGGTCCCGCGCCTCGAACAGCGCCGCCTTGATGACCTGCTCGTGCTCCGCCGTCAGCCGCGCCACCGGCACCGAGCAGCTCACCGCGTCCCGCGCGGGCGTCCGGTACGGCACCGCCACCCCGAAGCAGCGCAGCCCAAGCGTGTTCTCCTCCCGGTCCACCGCGTAGCCCTGCTCCCGCACCAGCGCCAGTTCCTCGATGAGCCGTTCCCGGTCGGTGACGGTGTGCTCGGTGACGGCCTCCAGCCGCCGCGGCAGCAGGCCCCGCACCTCCTCGTCCGTGTGCGTGGCGAGCAGCGCCTTGCCCAGCGCCGTGGAGTGCACCGGCAGCCGCCGCCCCACCCGGGTGAAGGGCCTCAGGTAGTGCCGGGACGGGCGGGTCGCGAGGTACACCACGCTCGTCCCGTCCATCCGGGCCAGGTGGATGGTCTCCGTCGTGTCGTCGGAGAGCCGGTCCAGCGTGGGCCGGGCCGCCGCGACCACCTCGTCGCCGTCGATGTACGAGCTGCCGACGAGCAGTGCCCGGACGCCGATGCCGTAGCGGGTGCCCGTCGCGTCCGTCTCCACCCACCCCAGGTTCACCAGCGTGCGCAGCAGCATGTACAGGCTGGACTTGGGCAGCGAGAGGTCGTTCTGGATGTCGGCGAGGCTGTGCAGCCCCGGCCGCGCCGCGAAGTGCTCCAGCAACAGGACCGTCCGTACCGCCGATTTGACCGGTGACGCCGGGACCGTGCTTCCCGATTCGGTCGTCGTCATGCGCCTGCTTCCCCTCTGGCCGCCTCTTGTCACGCCGAGGACGCGGAAATAGAGTCCACGGCAGATGTGATCATTCATCCACCGGAACGGCGTTCAGAATACTGAACGATCCAGGAGGCAGTGGGCCATGACAACGACACCAGTCTGGAGTGTGGACCCCCGCACCGGGAAGCAGCGCGAACAGGTTGCGGTCGAGGCCACACCCCGGGAGGTGGACGAAGCCGTACGGAACGCCCACGCCGCCCGGGGCGCGCTCGCCGACACCGCCGCCCGCGCCGCCTTCCTGCGCGCAGCCGCCGACCTCCTCGACGAAGCCGCCGCGCACGTCGTCGAGGCGGCCGACGCCGAGACCGCGCTGGGCCCGGGCCGGCTCACGGGCGAGCTCGCCCGCACCACCGGCCAGCTGCGCGCCTTCGCCGACGCCGTGGAGGACGGCTCGCACCTCGACGTCCGGATCGACCGCGCCGACCCCTCCCTCAGCCCTCCGCGCCCCGAACTGCGCCGCTACAAGGTGCCGCTGGGCGTGGTCGCGGTCTACGCCGCCTCCAATTTCCCGCTCGCCTTCTCCGTCCCCGGCGGGGACACCGCGAGCGCGCTCGCGGCCGGCTGTCCGGTGGTCGTCAAGGCGCACCCCGACCACCCCGCCACCTCGGAGCTGTGCGCCTCGCTGCTGCGCCGGGCGGCCGTGGCCTCGGGGCTCCCGGCCGAAGTGGTCTCCGTGGTGCACGGGTTCGACGCCGGCCTGACGCTGATCCGCCACCCGCTGGTGTCCGCCGCCGGATTCACCGGTTCCATCCGGGGCGGGCGCGCCCTGTTCGACGCGGCCGCCGCCCGGCCCGTGCCCATCCCCTTCCACGGCGAGCTGGGCTCGCTCAACCCCGTCGTGGTCACGCCGGCCGCGGCCGGCGAGCGCGCCGAGGAGATCGGCAGCGGGCTCGCCGGCTCGGTCACCCTCGGCTTGGGCCAGTTCTGCGTGAAGCCGGGCCTCGTCCTGGTCCCGGTGGGCGCGGCGGGCGACCGCGTCACCGGCGCGCTCACCAAGGCCCTCGGGGAGACCGAGCCGGGCGTGCTGCTCGACCACCGGATGCGGGAGAACTTCGTCGCCGGGGTGCGCGAGCGGGCCGCGCTGCCGGGTGTCGACGCACCCGTCACCCCGGGCTCGGGCGGCGAGCACACCGTCGGCGCCGGTTACCTGAGCGTGCCGGCCGCCCGCCTCCTCGGCAGCGCCCCGGGCGGGGAGTACGACGTGCTGCTGGAGGAGTGCTTCGGTCCCGTCACCGTCGTCGTGCGGTACGCCGACCAGGGCGAGGCGAGCGCGGTGCTCGGCCGGCTGGGCGGCAACCTGAGCGCGACCCTCCAGTTGTCGGCCGCCGAGAGCGAGGGCGCGCCGGGCCCGGCCACCGAGCTGATCGGGCAGGTCACGGGGCTGGCGGGCCGGATCGTGGTCAACGGATGGCCGACCGGGGTGGCCGTGGCCCCGGCCCAGCACCACGGCGGCCCGTACCCGGCGGCTACCTCGCACTCCACCTCGGTCGGCGGCACGGCCATCGAGCGCTGGCTGCGCCCGGTGGCCTACCAGTCGGTGCCGGACGCGCTGCTTCCGCCCGAATTGCGCGAGGCCAACCCGCTCGGACTGCCGCGCCGCGTGACGGGACCCGCCGGAAACTGACGGGCCTGCCGGGACCGGCACCGGCCTGCCCCGACCCCATCCGGCCCCCGCCCCGGCCTACCGGAACGCCGATATTCCGTTGCCTGCCCCGCACCCGCCGGGGCAGGCTGCGGCGCATGCCGAAACCGCAGGGATTCTCGTACGAACGCCACCGTGACCATTCCGTCGTCATCACCCACCAGGGCCGTACCGCCGCGACCCTGCGCGGGAACCGGGCGGAGAAGTTCCTGACCGAGGTGGAGTCCGGCGACGCCCAGCTGGTGATGGCCCGCTGGACCGGCGCGTACAAGTTCGGCAACGAGCGCATGGCGAAGAACCACCCCCGCAACCGGCGCTGAAATCTGCCGCGAGGGTAAGGGAACGGCAAAGCACCTCCGGTCGTTCTCCGGGCATGACCGCTATGACCCCTGGATCCAACCTGCCGCTCAATGCCGTCCGTGTGACGGTGGACGTGGCCGCGCCGGTACGGCTCGACGTATCCGGACTGCTCCTGACGGCGGACGGCAAGGTGCGCTCCGACGCCGACTTCATCTTCTACAACCAGCCCTCCGGGCCCGGTGTCAGCTACCGGTCGGGGGGTGGAGCGGCGCCTGACTCGATCACCGTGGACACCTCCGCGCTGCCGCCCGGGATCGAGCGGATCGTGGTCACGGCCAGCCCGGATGCCGCCGGACAGAGCTTCCAGGGCGTCGAGCCCACCGCCACCGTGCGCAACGCGGACGGCGGAGCGGTGATCGCCAGCTTCACCCCGCCGCAGCTGGGCGCCGAGACGGCGCTGGTCGTCGTCGAGGTGTACCAGCGCGGCGGCGTGTGGAAGATCCGCGCGGTCGGCCAGGGGTACGCGAACGGCCTCGCCGGCATCGCCACCGACTTCGGCGTCTCCGTTGACGAGGAGCCCGCCGCCGCTCAGGCCGCCCCCGCCCCCGTCGCCCCGCCCGCGCCCCCGGCTCCCCCGGCCGCCCCCGTCTCGTACCCGCCCTCCCCCTGGCTCGGCGGTACGGCGCCCACGACGCCCGTCGCCCCCGTTCCGCCCGCACCCCCCGCGCCCCCGGCCCCGCAGGCCGCCGGCAGCGGAAAGATCAACCTCGACAAGGGCCGGGTCAGCCTCCAGAAGAACCAGACCGTCTCCCTGGTCAAGGGCGGCCGCCCGCTGCTCTCCCAGGTCAAGATGGGCCTCGGCTGGGAGCCCGCGTTCCGCGGCCGGGACATCGACCTCGACGCCTCCGTCATCGTGTACGGCCCCCAGCGCAACCACATCGACAGCTGCTACTTCGGCAAGCTGTCGATCCTCAACGGGGCCATCAAGCACTCGGGCGACAACCTGACGGGCGAGGGCGCGGGCGACGACGAGGTGATCGTCGTGGACCTCGGCCGGATCCCCGCCGACGCCACCGGCCTGGTCTTCACGGTCAATTCCTTCTCCGGCCAGAAGTTCACCGAGGTCGCCAAGGCCTACTGCCGTCTGATCGACGCGGCGAGCGGTGAGGAGCTGGTGCGCTTCGACCTCACCTCCGCCGAACCGCAGACCGGGGTCATGATGGCGAAGCTCATCAAGCAGTTCAGCGGCGAGTGGGAGATGACGGCCATGGGCGACTTTGTGAAGTCCCGCACAGTGCGCGGCATGGTCAAGCCGGCCTCGCAGGCACTCTGAGCAGGTGGGCGGGCACAGGAAGCCGTCCGGCGCCACCCGGGGCACCCTTCCGGGTGATGGATGCCACGCGTAATCCGGAGGTGGCTGTCAGTGCCCGCCCGTAGCCTTGGACTCATGCACAAGTCAGTCATTCCCGCGGGGCCCGCCCGCCCGTCCGCCGCAGAGGCGAACGAGGCGATACGGCACCTTGTCGAGACCCGGGTGGACGGCGAGTGGCCCTCGGAGGCGTATGAGTTCCTGCTCACCGAGTGGGCCGCGGCCTCCCAGGCGGAGGTTTCCGCGGCCCCGTAGGCCCGGGCCCGCCGGCGGCCGCTCGCGCGCGCCCCGCGGCCGCCGTCAGTGCGCGCGCCGCCACGGCCCGGTGATGGCCAGCATGATGCCCGGGTCCTGGATGTTGGCGTACAGCGTGCGCCCGTCCGGGGAGAAGCAGGCGCCGGTGAACTCGGAGTACTCCGGCTCCTCGGCCGACCCGAGGTTCAGCTCGTTGCGTGCCAGCGGATAGGTGCGGCCCGACTCGGTCGCGCCGAACAGGTGCTGGAGACCCGAGCCGTCCTCGGCGATGACCAGGCCTCCGTACGGCGACACGGTGATGTTGTCCGGGCCGTCGTAGCCGCCGTCCGTCGACGGGTCCGCGTTGACCCCGATCAGCACGGTCAGCCGGATCGTGCGCCGCTTGGGGTTGTAGAACCACACCTGCCCGTCGTGCGCCGCGCCCGGGCTCTCGTCGCGGGCGTACGAGGACACGAAGTACGCGCCGCCGTCGGCCCACCACATGCCCTCGAGCTTGCGCCCCCGCGTCACGACGCCGTCGGCGAACTGCTTGCGCACGGGCACGGTCCGCGCGTCGCGGTCCGGTACGTCCACCCAGTCGACCCCGTACACGGTGCCGATCTTCGTGGCGCGCGAGAGGTCGTCGACGAACCGGCCCGAGCTGTCGATGCACTTGGCGGCCTGGAGCACGCCCGCGTCGGCCGCGAGCGTGCGCAGCCTGCCGCGCCCGTGGTGGAAGCCGCGGGGCGGGGTCCAGCGGTAGAGCAGCCCGTTGGGGCCGGAGGCGTCCTCGGTCAGGTAGGCGTGGCCCTGCCGCGGGTCGATGACCACGGCCTCGTGGTCATACCGCCCGAAGGCCTTCACCGGCTTCGGGTCGCGGTTGGCGCGGCGGTCGTGGGGATCGACCTCGAAGACGTAGCCGTGGTCCTTGGTCATGCCGTTCTTGCCCGCGAGGTCGGAGTTCTCCTCGCAGGTGAGCCAGGTGTCCCAGGGGGTGGAGCCGCCCGCGCAGTTGGTCGACGTACCGGCGATGCCCACCCATTCGGCGACCTCACCGCCCCGCCGGACCTCGACGACCGTGCACCCGCCGGCCGCGGCCGGGTCGTAGACGAGGCCCTCGGCGAGCGGAACGGGGTGCTCCCAGTTGTCCCGGATGCCCTTGAGCTCGTGGTTGTTGACGAGGAGGGTGACCCCGCGGCGCCCCTCGAAGGCGGCCGTGCCGTCGTGGTTGGACGGGGTGCTCTCGCCCGACTCCAGGGTGGTGACGCCGCTGTGCGTGATGACGCGGTACCTGAACCCGGCGGGAAGGGCGAGGATGCCGGCCGGGTCGGGGACGAGCGGGCCGTAGCCGGGCTCGCAGGGCCGTCCGTGCTCGTCGCGGGCCGTGCTGTCGTCGGCTGCCAGGGCGCCCGGGGCGGTGGCGAGGGCGCCGACCGTCCCGGTGAGCGCGACGCCCGCCCCGGCGATGACGGTACGGGCGGTGAAGTCTCTGCGGCTGAGCGGCATCGGGTCTCCAGGGGTGGGGAGTGGTGCGCCTGTCGTGCAGTCGTCGGCGCACACGCTCCCGCCCGCACGTGAACGGCGGCTGAACTACCCGGTAAGAGGAACCGACCCCTTGCTCGTGGCAGGAATGGCCAACTCCGGCCATGAAATGACGCATTGTCGATGCCCGGACCGGGCATCCCGCGCCCGCCGCGCTGCCCGTACCCCCGCCCCGTACCCCCGCCCCGTGTCCCCCGCCGCCCGCGGCGCGCGGTTGCTCAGGACTGCCGCGAGCGCGCCTTGAACGCGGCCTTGCGGGCCTCCTTCGCCGCCTTCTTGTCCGGGTGCAGCCGCCCCATCGCCTCCAGGACGTACGCGGTCGCCGGGTGCTCCACCCGCCACACCTGCTCGAAGAACCCGGCGTGATGGGCGGTCAGGGTCTCCATCAGCAGCGGCAGCTCCTCGGTCTCGCCGTCGGCGGCGAGCTGCGCCGCGATCGTGTCGACCGTCAGCCAGAACACCATCGTCGCATCCGGCGCCGGTACGTCGGCCGCACCGCGCTCGGCCAGCCAGACCCGGGCGAGCCCGCCCAGCTCCCCGTCGTCGAGCACCGCGCGGACCGCGGGCTCGGCCTCCGGACCGGCCGGTGCGAGGGCCTGCTGGCAGCGCAGCCGGCGCAGCGGGGCGCCCTCGTCGTCACCGCGGGCGGCCGCGAGCAGTTCGGCGACGGCCACGGGCACTTCCCGGCCGGCCAGCCAGGCCTCGATCTCGGCCTGGGCGGCGCTCTCGGGGTAGTGGGAGACGGCGTCGAGCAGCGCG
The DNA here is from genome assembly GCF_052244475.1 of Streptomyces sp. IBSNAI002. Taxonomy (NCBI): domain Bacteria; kingdom Bacillati; phylum Actinomycetota; class Actinomycetes; order Kitasatosporales; family Streptomycetaceae; genus Streptomyces; species Streptomyces sp. IBSNAI002. Next base: position 2,214,632 of record NZ_JBQPXG010000002.1, read on the forward strand.
TCCGCGCCCTTGCCGGCCAGTTCGCCCACGGCGGGCGCCTCGACCCCCGCCTCCAGCAGCCGGGCGCGGATCCCGTACAGGCCGAGCGGGGTCAGGCGGACCATGCCGTAGCGGGAGACGTCCTCGTCGTCGTCGGCGCCGCCGGAGGCGATCTGCTCGTCGTCCGCCTCCGCCATCAGCTCCTCGTCGACGGGCCGGAACTCGACCAGCCCGATGGGCTCCAGCTGCCGGAACTGGTCGTCGAGGCGCATCATCGCGTCCGAGACCTGCTCCAGCACGGCGTCGGTCGGCTCTCCCATGTCCTCGGGCACCACCATGGAGGCGGCGAGCACGGGCAGCGGAACCGGCCGGTCCGCCGCCCCGCCCTCGGTGACGGTGAGCAGGTAGAGGTTGGCGAGGACCCCGTCCAGGAAGTCCGCCTCGCGCCGCGGGTTCCAGTCCAGCTGGTCGAAGTCGATGTCCCCGCCCGCGTCCAGCGCGTCGACGAGGTCGCCCAGGTCGGGCACGGCCGCGTCGGCCAGTACGGTGTCCAGGGCCGCCAGCCACAGGTCGAGTACGTCACCGGGCGCACCGCCCGTCACCAGCGCGAGGTCCTCACCGGGCGCGGCGGTGCCGAACTGCGCCCCGTCCGCCCCGTCCACCCGGTCCGCCCCGCCCTCCGCGCCGCCGCCCGCCGCGGTTTCGGCCCCGCCTCCCGCGGCTCCGTCCTCCTCCGGCTCGGTGACGTCCACCAGGCCGGTGTCCACGGCGACCCGCCAGGCCTGGCTCACGTACACGACGGAATCCTCGTCGGCCGTGTCGAGGCCCAGCGCCTCGGCCGCCTCGGGGAGCTGCTCGGCGACGAGTTCGCCGCCGGTGTCGACACGGGTGGCGGGCCCGGCCCAGCGGGCGAGCCGTACGGCGCGGGCGAACAGCGGGGCGACGAGGGCGTCGCGGGCCAGTTCCGCATCGGAGTGCAGCCGTGCCGGCGGCAACGTGGAGTGCGGCTCTGCGGACATGGGGCGTTTCTCCTCGCGGATCGCGGACGCGGTGGGACGGGTGCCGAACGGCCTGCCCGGCGCCCCAGCGTAGACGCAATTCGGGCGGCTCCGGCGGGTCATCCCCTTTGGTTCATCCCACAGTCAGCTGCCGTATTCCCTGGAGCCCTTGACAACTTTGCTGGCCACACAGGAAATTGACGCGCGTAGATGTTTCGGGAGCGCAAACCTCCCGCAGACCTCCTGCCGCAATCCGTCCGTCCATCCCTGCCGTCTCCCTCATCCCACACCCGGAGTTCCCGCTCATGCGCTCCTCGCATCCCCGCTCAGCCGCCGTCGCGGCCCTCGTCGCCACCGCCCTGGCCACCGGCCTGCTGGCGGGCTCCGCCGGCGCGGCCGAAGGCTCCGCGGCCGAAGGCCCGGTACGCGTTCACGACATCCAGGGCACCACCCGGATATCCCCCCTCGCCGGCCAGCAGGTCACCGACGTCGAGGGCATCGTGACGGGCGTGCGGACGTACGGTTCGCGCGGCTTCTGGATCCAGGACCCGGACGCCGACGACAACGAGGCCACCAGCGAAGGCGTGTTCGTCTTCACGAACTCGGTCCCGACCGTCGCCGTCGGCGACGCGGTCAAGGTCTCCGGCCTGGTCGGCGAGTACATCCCCGGCGGCACCGGCTCGGGCAACCAGTCGGTGACCCAGATATCCAAGCCGGTCGTCACGGTCGTCTCCTCGGGCAACGCGCTGCCCGAGGCCACCGCGATCAACGAGTACTCGGTGCCCGCCGAGTACGCCCCGGCCGGCGACCCGGCCGCCGCCGGCAGCATCAACGGCCTGGCCCTGGAGCCCTCGCGCTACGCCCTGGACTACTACGAGTCCCTCGAGGGCATGAACGTCAAGATCGGCACCTCGCGCGTGGTCGGCGCCACCGACCCGTACTCCGAGCTGTGGGTCAGCGTGAAGGGCTGGGAGAACCCCACCAAGCGCGGCGGCACGCTGTACGGCTCCTACGAGTCCCAGAACACCGGCCGCCTCCAGATCCAGCAGCTCGCGCCCATCGCGCAGCAGCCCTTCCCGGTGGCCAACGTCGGCGACAAGCTGACGGGCACCACCGAGGGCCCGCTGGACTTCAACCAGTTCGGCGGCTACACCCTGGTGGCGCGCACCCTCGGCACCGTCAAGGCGGGCACCCTCGCCCCCGAGAAGACCAAGGCGCAGGCCGACCACGAGCTCGCGGTGGCCACGTACAACGTCGAGAACCTCGACCCGACCGACCCGCAGGAGAAGTTCGACGCCCTCGCCAAGGCGGTCGTCGAGAACCTGGCCTCCCCCGACGTCCTCGCCCTGGAGGAGATCCAGGACGACAACGGCGCCAAGAACGACGGCACCGTCTCGGCCGAGCAGACCCTGACGAAGTTCGCGGCCGCGATCGCGGCGGCGGGCGGCCCGGCCTACCAGTGGCGGACCGTCAACCCGGAGGACAAGAAGGACGGCGGCGAGCCCGGCGGCAACATCCGCCAGGTGTTCCTCTTCAACCCGGCGCGGGTCTCCTTCACCGAGCGCGCCCCGGGTGACGCGGTGACGGCGACCGGCGTGGTCAAGGAGAACGGCAAGGCCGCCCTGACGCACTCCCCGGGCCGCGTCGACCCGGCGAACCCGGCGTGGGCCGACAGCCGCAAGCCCCTGGCGGGCGAGTTCGCCTTCCGCGGCAAGACCGTCTTCGTGATCGCCAACCACTTCGGCTCCAAGGGCGGCGACGAGGGCCTGACCTCGCACCACCAGCCGCCGGTGCGCTCCTCGGAGGCCAAGCGGCTGCTCCAGGCGCAGGCCGTGAACGGCTTCGTCAAGGAGATCCTCGCGGCGGACAAGAACGCCAACGTCCTGGTCCTCGGCGACATCAACGACTTCGAGTTCTCGGCGACGACGGACGCGCTGGCCGACGGCGGGGCGCTGTACCCGGCGATCAAGTCGCTGCCGAAGGCGGAGCGCTACTCGTACGTCTTCCAGGGCAACGCCCAGGTGCTGGACCAGATCCTGACCAGCCCGGCGATCAAGAAGTTCACGTACGACAGCGTGCACATCAACGCGGAGTTCGCGGCCCAGAACAGCGACCACGACCCGCAGGTGCTGCGCTTCAAGCCGTAGCCCCCACGACCGCAGAGGGCCCGGACGCCGTCCCGTCCGGGCCCTCTGCCACGCTCCGGACCCGGTCCCGGGAGGACCACGGCCGGACAAGTGGGGGACTTTCGGCCCTGGCGTGACGCTCGACACATCTCTACCGAATCGAGCGCCCGTGGTGTTGAGTGTCCACACGCCCGATCTTGTACCGCCTTGTACCCCGCACTCCTGGAGGACCGCGTGTTCCCCTCCATCACCCTCGCCCAGGAAATCGGCCTCGCCGTCCTGTTCGTGGCCGCGCTCGTCTGGGTGACCGGCCTCGGCCACATGCTGTGGGACAGCCGCTTCCACCACCCGGAGCCGGCGGCCTTCGAAGGCCTCCCGGTGATCCCGGCCCAGCGCAGCGCGGCCTCGCACCCGCTGGAGTCGGTGGAGCTGACCGAGGCGGAGCAGCAGGCCTTCGCGGGCCTGGTCCGCACGATCCCCCTGCACTGACCCGGCCGACGGCCCCGGCCCCGACCGCGGCCCCGCACCGGCCCCGACCGCACGAAGACGCCCTCCCCCCCGGCCGGGGGGGTGGAGGGCGTCTTGGCGTACCGGCCCGGTGCGGGTCAGTTGTGGCTGTGGAGGACCTCGTTCAGGCCGCCCCAGGTCGCCTTGTACGGGCGGGCCTCGACGGCGCCGGTGACCGAGTTGCGGCGGAAGAGGATGTTGTTGGCGCCGGAGAGCTCCAGGGCCTTGACGATCTGGCCGTCCGGGAGGGTGACGCGGGTGCCCGCGGTGACGTAGAGGCCGGCCTCGACGACGCACTCGTCGCCGAGCGCGATGCCCACGCCCGCCTCGGCGCCGATCAGGGTGCGCGCGCCGATCGAGATGATCTGCTTGCCGCCGCCCGAGAGGGTGCCCATCGTGGAGGCGCCGCCGCCGATGTCGGAGCCGTCGCCGACCACGACGCCCGCGGAGATGCGGCCCTCGACCATGGAGGTGCCCAGGGTGCCGGCGTTGAAGTTGACGAAGCCCTCGTGCATGACGGTGGTGCCCTCGGCGAGGTGCGCGCCGAGGCGGACGCGGTCCGCGTCGGCGATGCGCACGCCCTTGGGGGCGACGTAGTCCGTCATCCGGGGGAACTTGTCGATCGAGGTGACCTGGAGGTGCAGGCCCTCGGCGCGGGCGTTCAGGCGGACGGTCTCGACCTGGTCGACGGCGACCGGGCCCAGGGAGGTCCAGGCGACGTTCGTCAGCAGGCCGAAGACGCCGTCCAGGTTCTGGCCGTGCGGCTTGACCAGGCGGTGGCTGAGCAGGTGCAGGCGCAGGTACGCGTCGTGCGCGTCCAGCGGCTTGTCCTCCAGGGAGGCGATGGCGGTGCGGACGGCTACGACCTCGACGCCACGGACCGCGTCCGAGCGGATGGCCTTCGCCGCGGCCGCGCCGAGGAGCTCCACGGCCTGGTCGGCGGTGAGGCGCTCGGTGCCGGCCGGGCCGGGTTCGGCGACCAGCTCGGGGGCGGGGAACCAGGTGTCGAGGACGGTGCCGTCAGCGGTGATGGTGGCAAGTCCGGCGGCGACGGCGCCGGTGGTACGCGTAGCAGTCATGCCAGAAACCTAACCGGCGACGGCCCGAGGGTGCGAACCGGTCTCATGTGCCGGTCTCACCGCGTGTCGGCCCGTCCACAGCACCGCCCCGCCCGCCCCCGCCGCGAGCACCGCGCACAGCGGCCACAGCAGGCCCGGCGCGGCCGCGTACAGGGCTCCGCCGAGCGGACCGGCGAGCACCACACCGCTGACGGAGACGCCCGCGTACAGGCTCTGGAACCGGCCGACGGCGTGCGCCGGCGCCTCGTCCGCCACGTACGCGGTGGCCGTGGTCTTGTAGAGGATCTCCCCGAGGGTGAGCAGCACCATCATGGCGACGGCGGCGGCGAGGCCCACGCCGAGCATGAGCACCGCGTACCCGCCGCCCACCAGCACCAGCCCGGTGCCGACGAGGTGCAGCGGCGAGCGCCGGCGCAGGGCGAGGGCGGCGGGGATCTCCAGGAGGAGGATGACGCCGCCGTTGATCGCGATGAGCAGTCCGTACGCGCGGGTGTCCAGGCCGTGGTCGGCGAGGGCGGCGGGGAAGGTCGTGTAGTGCTGCCGGTAGACGACGTCGGCGACGGCGATCGCGCCGAGCAGGACGAGCAGGGCGGGCCGCGCGCGCAGCTCCCGCCACAGCCCTCCGCGGCCCCGGCCCCCGTCCGGGGCCGCGGAGGGTTCCCCGGAGAGGGCCGCGGAGGGGGCCGCGCCGGCCCGGGCAGGAACGACCCGGGCGGTCCAGAGGGCGAAGAACAGCGTGCCGAGGCCCTCCGCGACGAAGAGCCAGTCGTACGAGAGCCCGGTGGCGACCAGGGCCCCGAGCGGAGTGCCCAGCGTGAAGCCGCCGTTGGAGAGGCAGCGGATGACGGCGAAGGCCTGGCGCCGGGATCCGTCGGGCACGGTGACGGCGACCAGCGCGGAGTTGGCGGCCCGGACCACCCCCGAGGCGTACTGGGCGGCCGGCAGGGCCGCGCAGAGCAGCGCGGTGGAGAGCACCGGAAGCGTCACGAGGACGAGTCCGCCGAGGGCGGACGCGGTGAGCAGCACCCGGCGGTGGCCGAAGCGGTCGCCGTACCAGCCGCCGGTGAAGTTCCCGGCGACCAGGCCGATTCCGCCGATGCCGACGATCAGGCCCGCCTGCGCGGCCCCGAGGCCGCGCGGGCCGGTCAGCCAGACGAAGACGAAGACGAACGTGCAGCTGACGACTGCGTTGACGAAGACCCCCGCGGCCAGCAGCCACACGGTTCTCGGTAGGTCCCTGAATCCCTGCGGCACACCCGTGTCCCCCGCACCCCGAACTAGTGAGTTCCTTTTGGGAACGGACTATGTCAGCATGACAGCCTTGGGTCAACGGACAAAGGAGTGCCATGGCCCAGCGCACACAGCTCGGCGACGCGGACTGCTCGATCGCCCAGGCCCTCGACGTGGTGGGCGACTGGTGGACGCTGCTGATCGTGCGCGACACCGCGCGCGGTCTGCACCGCTTCGACGAGCTCCAGCGCGAGCTGGGGATGTCCCGCAAGGTGCTGGCGGAGCGGCTGAAGCTGCTGGTCGAGGCCGGGGTGCTGACGCGCGAGCCGTACCGGGAACGCCCGGTGCGGCACGAGTACCGGCTGACCCCGCGCGGCCGGGGGCTGCTGCCGGTGCTGGTGGCCCTCCAGGACTGGGGGGACAGCTGGATCCTGGGTGAGGGAGAGATGACGGCGACGACCACCGAGGCCTCGCGGGAGGCGGAACGGGTCCACGCACTGCGCGGCACCCGGCTGCCGGAGCTGCTGCTGCCGGACCGTTTCGGTGAGCTGCGCGACCCGGTGGCGGACACCGCGGCCACGGTCCTGTACTGCTTCCCGGGCGCCTACGCGCGCGCCGAGTCCTATCCGCCGGGCTGGGCCGGGATCCCGGGCGCCAAGGGCTGCACCTTCGAGTCGTGCACCTACCGGGACCAGCTCGCGGAGTTCACCGCGGCGGGCGCCACCGTGCACGGGGTGTCGACCCAGCGCCCGGACGAGCAGCGGGAGTTCGCGGAGCAGGAGCGGCTGCGCTTCCCGCTCCTGTCGGACGCGGAGCTGGCCCTGACGGCGGCGCTGCGGCTGCCGACGTTCCGCGCGGCGGGCGTGACCCGGCTCAAGCGGCTGACCCTGGTCCTCGACCGGGACCGCACGGTGCGCGAGGTGTTCTACCCGGTCCAGGACATCGAGGCGAGCGTCCGGGCGGCCCTGACCGCCGTCCGCTCGGCCGGGCCCGACGGCTCCGACGGCTCCGACGGCTCCGACGGCTCCGACGGCTCCGAACGTCCGGCCTAGGCCGGACGGGCCGGCCGCAGCACCCGGCCGAGGATCTCGCGCGCGTACGGTTCGTCGTACTCCGCGTCCGTCAGCAGGACCTGGAGGCTCACGCCGTCCATGACCGCGACCAGCGCGCGGGCCGTCACCGGGTCCGTGCGCGGGATCAGGGCCGCCGCCATCGCCTCGCCCCACTCGGCCGCCACCGCCCGCAGCGGCGGGCGCCGCAGAGCGGCGAGGTAGAGCTCGTACTCCAGCTCCACCCGCGCCCGGTCCACCGCCAGGAACTCCCCCAGCAGCCGGGCCAGCGCCCCCGCGAGGTCCGCCTCCGGATCGGCCAGCGCCGGCGAGCGGGACACTGCCCGCGCGAAGCCCTCGTTGGCCTGCCGCAGGGCCGCGACCAGCAGGTCGTCCAGGGTCTTGAAGTGGTACGTGGTCGACCCGAGCGGTACGTCGGCCTCGGCGGCGGCGCTGCGGTGGCTCAGCCCCGCGATGCCCTTGGCCCCCACCACCCGGATCGCCGCGTCGATGATCCGCTGGCGCCGTTCGGGGTCGTACCTGCGCACGCCGGGGGCCATCAGTGCGCACCGCCCAGATTCAGCAGCACCACACCCGCGATCACCAGCACGATGCCGGCGATCTTCGCGGCGGTGGCCGCCTCCCCCAGGAAGACCATGCCTATGGCGGCGATCGCGGCGGTCCCCACCCCGGCCCATATCGCGTACGCCGTGCCCACCGACATCGACTTCAGCGTCTGCGCGAGCAGGGTGAAGGCGATGACGTAGCCCAGCAGCGTGCCCAGCGAGGGCCACAGCCGGGTGAAGCCTTCGCTGTACTTCATGGCGGTGGTCCCGGCGACCTCGGCGGCGATGGCCGCGGCGAGCAGTACGTATGGCATGTGTACAAGGGTACACAGCGATGCGTACGGGCGTACACATCCAGGCCCCGCACACAGCCGCGGCGTGCAGCACCCGGGACTCCTGCGGCCCGCGGCGCTACCCTGTCCGCCTTCGGCGACTGGGGGCTCTCGCATGGCGCAGCACTGGACCCACCGGGGCGGCGGCTGGCTGCCCCCTCGCTCGCCGCGGCCCGGCGTGGTGCCCCTGCGCCCGCTGGGGCGGCGCGAGCTCCTCGGCGGGGTCCTCACGACCCTGGGCCGGTACGGCGGCCGGCTGCTCGGCGCCCTGTTCCTCGGTCTCTCGGCCGGGCTGCTGCCGGTCGCCGCCGTGGCCGGGGCGGCCACCCTGGCCTCGGTCACCCGCACCGCCGGGAGCCGGGTGTTCGTCCACACCCTCGTCCCCGCCGCCGTGCTGTTCCTGCTGTTCGCGGGCGCCCTGGCGACCGCCCTGGCCACGGCGCTGCTGCGGCCCGCCCTGCTCGGCCGGGCCGTGACCGTGCCCGGGCTGCTGCGAGCCGCCGTGCCCCGGATCCCGGCGGTGCTGGGCGCCCGGCTGCTGGCCCTGACGGCCGCCGCCGGTCCGGGTGCGGCCGCGCTCGCCTCGGGCCTGCCGCCGCTCGCCCTGCTCCCCCTCGCCCCGGTCGCGCTCTGGCTGGGCGTGCTGTTCGCGCTGGCTCCCACCGCCGCCGGCTACGAGGGGCTCGCCCCGCCGGCGGCGCTGCGCCGGTCGGCCGCGCTGGTGCGCGGCGCCTGGTGGCAGACGTTCGCGGTCACCGCGCCGGCCGGAGTCCTGCTGCCGGTGGCCGCGTACGCCCTCTACCCGGGCTTCGGCCTGCCGGGTGCGCTGCTCGCCCCGGCCCTGCTGCTGCCCGTGCCCCGGCTGGCCACCGGCCTGCTCTACGCGGACCGGCGGCTGCGCCGCGAGCACCGTGCCGGGGTCTTCGCGACCCGCCCCGGGGTCAGCCGAGGGTGAACCAGGCCGCCCGGGCCTTCTTCCACTCCGGGTGCGTCAGGTCCTTGGCCTCGGCCCCGTCCCCGTACAGGTCCGCCGACCCGCTGTCCGTCACCAGCTGTACGCGCGCGCCCGGCGCCGACAGGTCCGGCACCTCCACGATGGCCTCCCAGCCGCCCGGGTCGGTGGTCGGCAGGTCGGCCCGCTTGACCGGCGCGTGGCCCGCGACGCCGTCCCACTGGTAGAGCGCGTACGGGTCGGAGTTGTCGTCGGCGGCCCAGGACCCGGCCAGGATCAGGTACTGCCCGGCCGCGTTCCTTCGGAGGTCGCGGACGGACAGCCCGCCCAGGTCCAGCTCGATGCCCGCGCCGAAGACCGCCTTGGCCCCGCTCGCCAGCACCCGGTCGAAGTTGGTGACCGGCACGACCAGCGCCTTGCCGCCGGGCACCACGGGCGCCAGCGGGGCCCGGAAGCCCAGGTAGGCGGTGGTGGTCGTGGAGCCGGGCGCGAACTCCAGCCCCTCCACGTTGAACCCGTCGATCTGCTTCGGCGCCTCCCCCTCCGCGGTGCCCGCCGCGAAGCCGTACTTGTTCCCGTTCGCCTTGTCCCAGGCCACCAGGTCGTCACGGAGCTTCTTGTACGAGCGCCCGTACGCCAGCTGCGCGCCCGAGCCGGAGCCGCTCACGGTGGTGGTGAAGACCGTGTTCCGGGGAGCCTTGTACTCGCCGTCCTTGTTGTTGCCCAGCGAACCGGTCCAGTAGATGGTGTTGCCGATCCGGGTCGCCCCCTCGATGTCCACCTCCTTGCTGACACCGAGCTGGGAGCTGAAGTCCCATGTCTTCACCGGGGCGCCCGAGCGGGAACGGTCGTACAGGCGCAGCACGTTCGACTCGTCGTCGGCGACGACCGCGTAGCCGCCGCCCACGTCCACGGCCGCCGAGGCGTCCGCGGAGCCGGTGAGGTAGCGCGCGTCGGCCGGGTTCTGCACGGCGGCCGAAGCCGCGTAGTACAGGGTCTTGGTGGCGGTCTTGCCGCCGAGCCCGGTCACCTTGACGGTGAGGTTGGTGTAGCCGCGGCCCCGCGCGGTGACCGCGAGCTGTCGTACCGCCCCGGCGCCGGTGACGGTCACGTCCCCGGTCCCGGCGACGGAGGCCTTGCTCGACGCCGAGGCCGCGACCGTCAGCGCGGACACGTCGGCCCCGCTCTGCCCGACGGTCACGTTCACGACCGGGTCCCCGACCGCGCCGACGGCGCCGGACAGATAGGAGGCGGAGAGCGCGATGGTGGGCGTCCCGTACGTCACCGCCTGGGCGGGAGCGGTCAGCCCGGCGAGGAGCAGGGCGGCGGCGCCGGCGGTCCCGGCGGCGAAACGAACGGTCACGGAGTGTCTCCTCGGGTGCTGCTGCGTCACGGCGTGACGGCCGTCGAGAAGGCTCGGGCACGGCGGCCAACTCCACGTGCACGTCACCCGTCCGCCCGGAGAACCCCGGAAAACAGGGAGGGCCCCCGGCACGACCGTGCCGGGGGCCCTCACACGCGGGCGATCAGACGTTGAAGCCGAGCGCGCGCAGCTGCTCGCGGCCATCGTCCGTGATCTTGTCGGGGCCCCACGGGGGCATCCAGACCCAGTTGATGCGCAGTTCGTTGACGATGCCGTCCGTCGCCGACTTCGCCTGGTCCTCGATAACGTCCGTCAGCGGGCAGGCCGCCGAGGTGAGCGTCATGTCGAGGGTGGCGATGTTCGCGTCGTCGATGTGGATGCCGTAGATCAGGCCCAGGTTGACGACGTCGATGCCCAGCTCGGGGTCGACCACGTCGTAGAGGGCCTCGCGGACCTCTTCCTCGGTGGCCGGCTTGGTCGACACCTCGGTGGCCGGCTTGGTCGACACCTCGGTGGCCGGCTTGGTCGACGCCTCGGTGGCCGGCTTGGTCGACGCCTCGGGCGTCGCGTTCTCGGTCATGCCGTCTTCCTCTCCGCGTCGCCCAGTGCCTGGGCCGTCGCGTCCTTCCACGCCATCCAGCTCAGCAGAGCACATTTCACACGCGCCGGGTACTTGGAGACGCCGACGAACGCGACCGCGTCCTCCAGCACCTCCTCCATCTCCTCGGTCGGCTCCAGCTTGCCCTTGGACTGCATCAGCTCCAGGAACACGCCCTGGATCTTCTGCGCCTCGGCCAGCTGCTTGCCGACGAGCAGCTCGTTCAGTACGGACGCGCTGGCCTGGCTGATGGAGCAGCCCTGGCCCTCGTACGAGACGTCGGTGAGCGTCTCGCCGTCGTACTTCACGCGCAGCGTGATCTCGTCCCCGCACGTCGGGTTGACGTGGTGCACCTCGGCGTCGCCGTCGCGCAGGCCACGCCCGTGCGGGTGCTTGTAGTGGTCCAGGATCAGTTCCTGGTACATCGAATCCAGCTTCACAGCGTCCTCGTCCTCGTCGCCCTGGCTCAGCCGAAGAAGTTCCGTACGTGCTCCAGCCCGTCGACTAGTGCGTCGACGTCGGCCGGAGAGGAGTACAGGTAGAAAGACGCCCTGGTGGTGGCAGGAATTCCGTACCGCAGGCACACCGGGCGCGCGCAGTGGTGTCCCACGCGGACCGCGATGCCCTGCTCGTCCAGCACCTGGCCGACGTCGTGCGGGTGGATGTCGCCGAGCACGAAGGAGATCGCGGCGCCGCGGTCCTCGGCCGTGGTGGGGCCGATGATCCGCAGGTCGGGCACCTCGGCGAGGCGCTTGATCGCGTACTCGGTGATCGCGTGCTCGTGCGCGGCGATCTTGTCCATGCCGATCGCGGTCAGGTAGTCCACGGCCGCGCCGAGGCCGACGGCCTGGGCGATCGGGGGCGTACCCGCCTCGAACTTGTGCGGCGCCGGGGCGTAAGTCGAGGCGTGCATCGACACGGTCTCGATCATCTCGCCGCCGCCGAGGAACGGGGGCAGGTCCTCCAGCAGCTCCTGGCGGCCCCAGAGGACGCCGATGCCGGTCGGGCCGCACATCTTGTGGCCGGTGAAGGCCACGAAGTCGGCGCCGAGCGCCTGGACGTCCAGCGGCATGTGCGGAGCGGCCTGGGAGGCGTCGATCAGCACGAGCGCGCCGACGTCCTGGGCGCGCCGGACGATCGCCTCGACCGGGTTGACCGTGCCCATGATGTTGGAGACCAGCGTGAAGGAGACGATCTTCGTCTTCTCCGTGATGATCTCTTCGATGTTGGACAGGTCGAGCCGGCCGTCGTCGGTGAGGCCGAACCACTTCAGCTTCGCACCGGTTCGCTGCGAGAGCAGCTGCCACGGCACGATGTTGGAGTGGTGCTCCATCTCCGTGATGGCGATCTCGGTCTCGCGGTCGACCCGGTAGGGCTCGTCCGCCCAGCCGAGCATGTTCGCGACCAGGTTGAGCGACTCCGAGGCGTTCTTGGTGAAGATCACCTCGTCGCGGCTCGGTGCGTTGATGAAGGTGGCGACCTTGTCGCGGGCACCCTCGTACAGCGCCGTGGCCTCCTCGGCGAGCACGTGCACGCCGCGGTGGACGTTGGCGTTGTGCTGCTCGTAGTACTCGCTCAGCGCGTCGAGCACCTGGCGCGGCTTCTGCGAAGTCGCCGCGTTGTCCAGGTAAACGATCTTCTTCCCGTCGTGGACCACACGATCCAGCAGGGGGAAGTCCTTGCGGATCGCCTCGATGTCGAGGAGGCCAGGCAGCTGTGTCACGCGGTCGCGCCACCCTTCACGTACTTGTCGTAACCCTCGGCCTCCAGCTGGTCGGCCAGCTCGGCGCCGCCGGACTCGGCGATGCGGCCGTTGGCGAACACGTGCACGAAGTCGGGCTTGATGTAGCGCAGGATGCGGGTGTAGTGCGTGATCAGCAGGGTGCCGACCTCACCCGTCTCGCGGACGCGGTTGACGCCCTCGGAGACGATGCGCAGGGCGTCGACGTCGAGGCCGGAGTCGGTCTCGTCGAGGATCGCGATCTTCGGCTTGAGGAGCTCCAGCTGGAGGATCTCGTGGCGCTTCTTCTCACCGCCGGAGAAGCCCTCGTTGACGTTGCGCTCGGCGAAGGCCGGGTCCATCTGGAGCTGCTCCATCGCGGACTTGACCTCCTTCACCCAGGTGCGCAGCTTCGGGGCCTCGCCGCGGATGGCGGTGGCGGAGGTGCGCAGGAAGTTGGAGACCGAGACGCCGGGGACCTCGACCGGGTACTGCATGGCGAGGAAGACGCCGGCGCGGGCGCGCTCGTCGACGGACATCTCCAGGACGTCTTCGCCGTCGAGGGTCACGGTGCCACCGGTGATGGTGTACTTCGGGTGACCGGCGAGCGAGTACGCCAGGGTGGACTTGCCGGAGCCGTTCGGACCCATGATGGCGTGCGTCTCACCCTGCTTGACGGTGAGGTCGACGCCCTTGAGGATCTCGCGGGAGCCACTCGCCGAGTCGCCGGTCTCGACGGAGACGTGCAGGTCGTGGATTTCAAGCGTTGCCATGGATACCTCAGGACTCCTGGGTGAGGGAGACGAGCACGTCGTCCCCTTCGATCTTTACGGGGTATACGGGTACAGGACGCGTCGCGGGCAGACCCGAGGGCTTGCCGGTCCGCAGGTCGAAGGCCGACCCGTGCAGCCAGCACTCGATCATGCAGTCCTCGACCTCGCCCTCCGAGAGCGAGACGTTCGCGTGCGAGCAGATGTCGTTGATCGCGAACACCTCGCCCTCGGTGGAGACGATGGACACCGGCGTGCCGTCGAGTTCCACCCGCTTGGGGGTGTTCTCTTCCAGCTCGCTCAGCGTGCAGGCCTTGACGTAATTCATCAGACGGAACCCTGGAGCTCGGTCTCGATCTTGGCGAGCAGGCGCTCCTCGATGTCCGGGACACCGATCTGCTGGACGAGCTCGGCGAAGAAGCCGCGCACGACCAGCCGGCGGGCCTCGTCGGCGGGGATGCCGCGGGCCTGCAGGTAGAAGAGCTGCTCGTCGTCGAAACGGCCGGTCGCGGAGGCGTGGCCGGCGCCGACGATCTCGCCGGTCTCGATCTCCAGGTTCGGCACCGAGTCGACCCGCGCGCCGTCCGTGAGGACGAGGTTGCGGTTCATCTCGTAGGTGTCGGTACCCTCGGCGGTCTTCTCGATGAGGACGTCACCGATCCAGACGGCGTGGGCGTCCTGGCCCTGCAGCGCGCCCTTGTAGACCACGTTCGACTTGCAGTGCGGGGCCTTGTGGTCGACCAGGAGGCGGTGCTCCTGGTGCTGGCCGGCGTCCGTGAAGTACAGGCCGAGCAGCTCGGCCTCGCCGCCGGGGCCCGCGTAGGTCACGCGGGGGTGCAGGCGTACGAGGTCGCCGCCGAAGGTGACGACGATCGACTTGAAGCTCGCGTCGCGGCCGACCAGCGCGTTGTGCTGGGAGACGTGGACGGCGGTGTCGTCCCAGTCCTGCACCGACACGACGGTGAGCTTGGCGCCGTCGCCGACGACGAAGTCGACGTTGGCCGCGCGCACGCCGTCGCCGGTGTGGTCGATGACGATGACGGCCTCGGCGAAGGCCTGCACGTCGAAGACGGTGTGGCCGAAGGTGGTGCCGCCCTCGCCGTGCAGCGAGACGCGCACCGGCTCGGTCAGGACGGCCTCCTTGGGCACGGTCACGACCGTGGCCTTGGCGAAGGACGAGAACGCCTGGGCGGCGATCCGGTCCACCGGGGTGCCGGCCTTGCCGATGCGCGCGTCGCCGCGCTCCACCGACTCGACGGTGACGCCCTCGGGCGCGTCGATCTGGGCCTTCATGGTGCCGTTGGCGACCGCGGTGCCGTCGTGCAGGCCCTTGAGGCGGGCGAGCGGCGTGAAGCGCCACTCCTCCTCGCGGCCGTGGGGCACGGGGAAGTCCGCCACGTCGAAGGACGGGGGGGCACTCATCCGGGTGGCGACGGTCGACTCGGCGGCCACCGCGATCGCGCCGGCGGTGGTCGAACCCGCCGGAATGTTCTGAGCCTCAGCCATGGCTGTCTTCGTGCTCACTCTCTTTGAAACACACGTCTACGTCGAAGAATGTCTGCGGGACTCGGGCGGCCGGGACTAACCGACCGAGCCCTCCATCTGCAGCTCGATCAGCCGGTTCAGCTCCAGCGCGTACTCCATCGGCAGCTCGCGCGCGATCGGCTCGACGAAGCCGCGCACGATCATGGCCATGGCCTCGAACTCGGTCAGACCGCGGCTCATCAGGTAGAAGAGCTGGTCGTCGGAGACCTTGGAGACGGTCGCCTCGTGGCCCATGGACACGTCGTCCTCGCGGACGTCCACGTAGGGGTACGTGTCGGAGCGGGAGATCGTGTCGACCAGGAGCGCGTCGCACAGCACGTTGGACTTCGAGCCGTGGGCACCCTCGCCGATCTCGACCAGGCCGCGGTAGGAGGTGCGGCCGCCGCCTCGTGCCACCGACTTGGAGACGATGTTGGAGGAGGTGTGCGGCGCCATGTGGACCATCTTGGATCCGGCGTCCTGGTGCTGGCCCTCGCCCGCGAAGGCGATGGACAGGGTCTCGCCCTTGGCGTGCTCGCCCATCAGGTAGACGGCCGGGTACTTCATGGTGACCTTGGAACCGATGTTGCCGTCGATCCACTCCATGGTCGCGCCCTCGTACGCCACGGCGCGCTTGGTGACCAGGTTGTAGACGTTGTTCGACCAGTTCTGGATGGTCGTGTAGCGGCAGCGGCCGCCCTTCTTCACGATGATCTCGACCACGGCGCTGTGCAGCGAGTCCGAGGAGTAGATCGGGGCGGTGCAGCCCTCGACGTAGTGGACGTAGGCGTCCTCGTCGACGATGATCAGCGTCCGCTCGAACTGGCCCATGTTCTCCGTGTTGATACGGAAGTAGGCCTGGAGCGGGATGTCGACCTTCACGCCCTTGGGGACGTAGATGAAGGAGCCGCCGGACCACACCGCGGTGTTCAGCGACGCGAACTTGTTGTCGCCGACCGGGATGACCGTGCCGAAGTACTCCTGGAAGAGCTCCGGGTGCTCCTTGAGCGCGGTGTCCGTGTCGAGGAAGATCACGCCCTGCTCCTCCAGGTCCTCACGGATCTGGTGGTAGACGACCTCGGACTCGTACTGGGCCGCGACACCGGCGACGAGGCGCTGCTTCTCCGCCTCCGGGATGCCGAGCTTGTCGTACGTGTTCTTGATGTCCTCGGGCAGGTCCTCCCAGGAAGCGGCCTGCTTCTCGGTGGAACGCACGAAGTACTTGATGTTGTTGAAGTCGATGCCCGAGAGGTCGGAACCCCAGTTCGGCATGGGCTTGCGGTCGAACAGCTTGAGGCCCTTGAGGCGGAGGTTCAGCATCCACTCCGGCTCGGACTTCTTCGCCGAGATGTCGCGGACGACTTCCTCGGACAGACCCCGCTTGGCGGCGGCGCCGGCCGCGTCGGAGTCGGCCCAGCCGTATTCGTAGGTGCCCAGGCCATCGAGCTCAGGGTGAGCAGTCTCCGTGGTCATGCGGGGTTCCTCCCGGCCGTACTTGCAGATACTGATGTGTCGGTCTGTGTGGCGCTCGCGCTGCGCGGAATGAACGTCGTGCACACTCCGTCGCCGTGGGCGATCGTGGCGAGGCGCTGCACATGCGTCCCGAGCAGGCGGGAGAAGACCTCGGTCTCCGCCTCGCAGAGCTGCGGGAACTGCTCGGCTACATGGGCGACCGGGCAGTGGTGCTGGCAGAGCTGTTCACCGCTGTGCGGACCGGGAGCGCTCTTCGCCGTAGCAGCGTACCCGTCTGCGGTCAATGCCCTCGCAAGGGCCTCCGCCCGGCCCTCCGGGGCCACCGCCTCGACGGCTTCCCGGTAAGTCTGTGCCTGCGCTTCCATCCGTGCCCGGGCGAAGGCGGCGATGGCCGCCTCGCCTTGTTCCCCGCCGCCGACGGACTGCGCGATCCAGCGCAGGGCGTCCGCGGCGAGGGCGTCGTAGGACTGGTCGAAGGCGTCGCGCCCGCAGTCGGTGAGCGCGAAGACCTTGGCGGGCCGGCCCCGGGTCCGTGCGCCGTACACGCGCTGCTCACGGGCTTCGACCACGTCGTCGGCGACGAGCGTGTCGAGGTGGCGGCGGACGGCGGCCTGGGTGAGGCCCAGGCGCTGGGCGAGGTCGGCGACGGTGGACGGGCCGTGGTCCAGGATGGACCGCGCCACCCGGTTGCGGGTGGACCGCTCCCCGGTCGCGAGCTCCCCCTGGGGGGCCTCGTTCTGCCGTTCGCCGTTTTTCACAACGCCATTGTTGCGTAATTAACCGAGCGCGGACAAGCCGTGATGGAGGCCACTCCTGGTGGCCTCCATCACTAAGGGTTACCTAATTTGTCGACGCAGAGTTATTCGGAGGGGGACGCTCCGCGGTCCCTCCGGGCCCCTCCGGCGAACCAGTACACGGCTCCCACCAGCAATCCCCCGCCCACGACGTTGCCGGGAACCGTGAACATCAGATTTCGGAAAAGATCACTGAACGACGCTGAGCCATCCAGGATCGCCAAGCTGAAAACAGCCATGTTCGCAACACAGTGTTCGAATCCGACGGCGACGAAAACCGCCACCGGCAGCCACAGGACGAATATTTTCGCCGCGTCGCCGCGCGCCCGCGTGAACATCCAGATCGCCAGGCAGACGAGCATGTTGCACAGCACCGCCCGCCAGAACAGCTGCCCGCCACCCAGCGCCGTCTTCCCGTGCACCATCTCGGTGAGCATCGCCCGCGCGGACGGCGAGGAGGTCACGCCCGACGCGTGCACCATGCCGCCGAAGGCGAAGGCCCCGGCCAGGTTCCCGCCCAGCGAGAGGCACCAGGACGAGACCAGGTCCCGCACGCCGGTCCGGCCGGACAGCGCGCCGACCAGCATCACCATGACGTTGCTGGTGAACAGCTGGGCACCGGCGAACATCACGATGGTCAGCGCGATCGGGAAGACCGCACCCTCCAGCAGCTTCACCGCCGCCGAGCCCCGGGCCACGAACGGCGAGATCGCCACGAGCAGCAGCACCTCGCCGACCCCGATGTACGCCCCCGCGAGCATCGCCGAGACGAAGTAGCGCGGCGGATGCCCCAGGTCGTGGGCCTTGTGCTCGGCCTGCCCCGAGGTGGCTTCGACGTTCTCAGCGATGCTGTTCACCATTCGACGCTAGGCCGCCGACGGGCCCCGGACGCCGCGAAAAAGTCATGAATGCGCGGGCCCGTCACCCCCCGACCCCGGGACCTAGGACCCCTCCCCGGGCTCCGTAGACTCACCCCCCATGAGCAACGACCCCGCCGTGGAGATCCGCGGACTGGTGAAAAGGTACGGCGCCAAGCGCGCGGTGGACGGCCTGGACCTCACCGTCCCCGGGGCCTCCGTCACCGCGGTCCTCGGTCCCAACGGCGCGGGCAAGACGACCACTGTGGAAACCTGCGAGGGCTACCGCCGCCCCGACGCCGGAACCGTCCGCGTCCTCGGCCTCGACCCGGTCGCCCAGGCCGAGGCGCTGCGCCCGCGGACCGGCGTGATGCTCCAGTCCGGAGGCGTCTACTCCGGAGCCCGCGCCGTCGAGATGCTCAGCCACATGGCCAAGCTCTACGCCGACCCGCTCGAGATCGGCCCCCTGGTGGAGCGCCTCGGCCTCGGCGGCTGCGGCCGCACCCCCTACCGCCGGCTCTCCGGCGGCCAGCAGCAGCGCCTCGCCCTCGCCATGGCCGTCGTCGGCCGCCCCGAGCTGGTCTTCCTCGACGAACCCACCGCCGGCCTCGACCCGCAGGCCCGGCGGGCGACCTGGGACCTCGTACGGGAGCTGCGCGCCGACGGGGTCACCGTCGTCCTCACCACCCACCACATGGACGAGGCGGAGCAGCTCGCCGACGAGGTCGCCATCGTGGACGCGGGCCGGGTCATCGCCCACGGCAGCCCCGAGCTGCTGTGCCGGGGCGGCGCCGAGAACACCCTGCGCTTCACCGGCCGCCCCTCCCTCGACCTCGCCTCCCTGCTGAAGGCGCTGCCCGACGGCACCCAGGCCGCCGAGCTCACCCCCGGCGTCTACCGGGTCACCGGCGAGGTCCACCCCCAGCTGCTCGCCACCGTCGCCTCCTGGTGCGCGCAGCACGGCGTCATGCCGGACAGCCTCTCGGTGGAGCGGCACACCCTGGAGGACGTCTTCCTCGAGCTCACGGGCAAGGAGCTGCGTTCATGAGCGCCGGCACGTTCACCCCCAACCCGGGCGCGGCGCCCGTCTCCCGGATGATCCTCGCGCAGACGGCACTGGAGACCCGGATGCTGCTGCGCAACGGGGAGCAGCTGCTGCTGACCGTGATCATCCCGGCGTTGCTGCTGACCCTGTTCTCCGCCGTGGACATCGTCACCGTGCCTGTTCAAGAGGGGGGCTCCGGGAAGTCCGTGGACTTCCTCGCCCCCGGCATCCTGGCGCTCGCCGTGATGTCCACCGCCTTCACAGGCCAGGCCATCGCCACCGGCTTCGACCGCAGGTACGGGGTCCTCAAGCGGCTCGGCGCCTCGCCGCTGCCGCGCTGGGCCCTGATGGCCGCCAAGACCCTGTCCGTGCTGGTCACCGAGGTGCTCCAGATCGCCCTGCTGACGGCGATCGCCTTCGCGCTGGGCTGGTCCCCGCACGGGAACCCGCTGTCGGTGGCCGCGCTGATCCTGCTGGGCACCGCCGCGTTCTCCGGGCTCGGCCTGCTGATGGCGGGCACCCTCAAGGCCGAGATGACCCTGGCCGCCGCCAACCTGGTGTTCCTGCTGCTGCTGGTCGGCGGCGGAGTGATCGTGCCGCTGGACAAGTTCCCGGACGCCGTCCAGTCGGTCCTGGGCCTGCTGCCCATCGCGGCCCTGTCCGACGGTCTGCGCGCGGTGCTCCAGCACGGAGCCGCGCTGCCGTGGGGCGACGCGGCCGTGCTGGCGGCCTGGGCCGTGCTGGGCCTCGGGGCGGCCGCACGGTGGTTCCGCTGGGAGTGAATCCCTTCCCCTCCCGGCGGCATTCCCGGGAGGATGGACGCCTCCACACATGAAGCCGGGGGGCGGACATGGTGCAGCGGGAGGCCGTTCTACGGCTGGACGAGCAGTGGGCGCGGGTGCGGTCGGGGGCGGCGCACGCGGAACCCCGGGAGCGCGAGCGGCTGCTCGACGAGCTGATCGGGGCCCTGCGGACCCACCCGGACGACCCCGAGTGCGTCGCGCTGCTGGGCCTTCGCCTCTCCGACCGCGCCACGCTGCGCTTCGCCGAAGGGGACCGCGCCTCCGCTCTCGCGCTGATCGAGGAGGGGCTGCGCAGCTCCGAGCGCGCGGCGCCGTACGCACCCGAGTACGCCCGCTGGTACGCCCGCGGGCTGATCAACCACGGGGTGTGGCTGGCCTGGCCGCTGAGCGACGGCGACCGGCTGCCGAGGCATCCGCTGGGACCGGGCGCCGAGCGGGGGCCGTCCGCCATGGAGCGGGCCGCCGGGGAGCGGGCCCGTGATCTGACCCGGGCCGCGGTCGCGGTGTGGGCGGGCCTGGACCAGCGGGACCCGGTCAACCGCCGCGGGCTGGCCCAGGCGAAGGTGTTCCTCGGGGACCGCCTGGCGGAGCTCGGTTCGGCCGAGGACGCGGTGGCCTGGGCCGTGGACGCCGAGTCGGACTTCCGGCAGCTGCTGCTCGCGGACCACGGCTCGGAGGAGTCCGCGGAGGCCGAGGCGGCCCTGGACCACATCGGCCACCAGCTGGAACTGCGCCTGCGCTACCTGTCGTTCGCTTCGCTGGCGGGTCTGCGCGCCAAGGGGCTGCTGCCCGAACGGCTGCTGCCCCAGGCCGTGGTGGCCGCCCGCGTCCAGGGAGTGCCGGAGTCCGGGATCGCGGCCCGGCTGGGCCTGGACGCCGAACAGGTGCGCACGATGCTGGAGGTCACCCACTGGCTCGCCGTGTGGCGGGTCGAGGTGCGCGGTCCTGACGGACTGTGGAACGTACTCGACCATCCCTGGCACAGCGCCACAGAGGTGAGGAACAGGACAGCAGAGGACATAGGGGCTGAACTGGTACGGGGGTTCGAGGCCTCGGCGGACCATCCCGGCGCCGGCGTCCCGTGGCGCATCCACGTGTGGTGGCACGAGGAGGGCGACCCGGCGGGCGCCAGGTTCCGGCTGGCCGCCGGGCTCGACGCACCACCGGGCACCCCCTCGTGAAACTTTGCACAAGGCTCCGCCTACGATAGGGGCCGTGTTGAACCCATTCGCCTTCATCGCCCGTCGCTGGACTCCGTCACCCCGGATCGTCCGGCGCGCCGCGCTCGCCGCGCTCGTCATGAGCGTGGCCATCGTCGTCACCGGCGGCGCGGTGCGGCTCACCGGTTCCGGACTCGGCTGCGACACCTGGCCCAAGTGCACGGACGACAGCCTGATCGCGACGCAGGCGCAGGGCTTCCACGGAGCCATCGAGTTCGGCAACCGGATGCTGACGTACGTGCTCTCCGGGGCCGTCGGCTGGTACATCCTCGCGGCCCGCTCGGCGAAGCCCTGGCGGCGCTCGCTGACCCGGCTCGGCTGGGTCCAGTTCTTCATCGTGATGGCCAACGCCGTACTCGGCGGCATCACCGTCATGACCGGCCTCAACCCGTACAGCGTCGCCGGGCACTTCCTGCTCGCCACCTCGCTGATCGCGGTGACCACCGTCAGCTGGCAGCGCACCGCCGAGGGCGACACCGCCCCCCGGCCCCGCGTGCCCGGCCCGGTGCGCAAGCTGTCGTGGGCGCTGATCGCGACGACCCTCGTGCTGATCGCGGCGGGCACCGTCGTCACCGGTTCCGGCCCGCACGCCGGCGACAGCAGCGAGATCCGGCGGATGCCCTTCGACTGGGCCGCCACCGCCCACGTGCACGCGATCGCCGCCTGGCTGGTGTGCGCGCTGGCCGTCGCGATGTGGCTGGTGCTGCGCGTGGTCGACGCCCCCACCGACACCCGGGCGCGCGCCCGTGACCTGCTGATCGTGCTCCTCGCGCAGGGCGGCATCGGCTACGTGCAGTTCTTCACCGAGCTGCCCGAGCTGCTCGTCGCCGCCCACATGCTCGGCTCATGTCTGGTGTGGATCGCGGTGCTCCGGGTCGCGCTGAGCCTGCGCGAGCGGCCTCTGGCGCAGGCGGAGATCCCGGCCCAGGGCGACCCGCAGCTCTCCTCCGTCTGAGACCGGGGGCTCAGCCCCGCTCGTCCAGCCGGTAGACGCGGCGGGCGTTGCCCGCCGCGACCATGGCCGCCACCCGGCCCGCGTCCGTCCAGGACCAGGACCCGTCGGCGACCCAGCCGCCCAGCACCCGGCCCAGCGCCTCCCGGAACACCAGGGCGCCCACCGCGTGCAGCTCGGGCAGGCGCCGCGCGCCGCTGGAGAAGAGCACCTTCCCGAACGGCGCGACCTCGAGCAGCTCGGCCAGGACCGCCGCGGCCCGCGCCCCGGTCTGCCCGAGGGCCGCGCCGGCGTCCGCGTAGACGTGCGGGAAGGCCGCGGCCAGCTGCGCCGCCTGCCGGTGGTACGGGTATCCGCCGAGCAGGACCAGCCGGGTGCCCAGGCCCGCGGTGGCCCGTACGAACCCGGTCAGCGGCGCCGGGTCCGCGGCTCCGGTGTGCAGTTGCAGGGGCAGCCCGGAGGCGACCGCGCTCCACACCAGGTGCCGCAGCAGCACGGGGTCGCGCACGGTCCCGCCCCTGCCGCGCCGCTCCAGCCACCGCCCGGCCGCTCCGCGCACCTCGCCGGGACCGGGCGGCTCCGGCGCGCCGGCCAGCACGGCCGGATGACCGGCGGCCGCACCGCAGCTGAAGGCCACGGCCCCGGTGGCGGAGTGGTGCACGGCCCCGGCGAGATTGGCGAGGAAGGCGGCCACGGTCCCGGAGGTGTCGGCGACCTGTTCGGCCAGCGGCTCCAGCCGCACCGCCTCGAAGGCCTCGGCGTCCCCCGCGAGGGCCAGCTCCTTGGGGCCGGTCAGGTCCCCGGCCTCACCGGCGGCGACCACGTAGGCCGCGACCCCGGAGCCCCGCAGCAGCAGCCGCGCGGACTCGGCCGCGCCCAGCTCCCGCCGGCGGGCCAGATAGCGGGCGGGGGCGGCGTACGGCTCCAGCCCGAGCAGGGGCGGGCACCAGCGGCGCACCGCGAAGCCGGTCTGCGTGTCGAAGAAGGTGGTGCCCGCGGCGGGCGGGCCGGCCGAGCGGATCAGCTCGGCCTCGAAGGTGCCCAGGCCCAGCTCCGTACGGAGTACTCCGTGGCAGTACTGGTCCACCAGGGGCGGCGTTTCGATCATCCGGGCATCCCGTTGCGGACGTGAGGAAGCGGCTTCCACACGTCCTAACGGGTGAGCGGGGTGTGAGGTGTTGCTCGCGCTGTTGACCGAGCGGCCACACCGCACTCCGCCCGGTGTCCCCCGGACGGAGTCCGGTGGAGGATCAGGCCGCCGGGTTGGCGGGACCGCCCAGCTGGATGCCCGCCATCCGGGACCACTCGTACGGGCCGGTGCGCACGCGCGCCGCGAACTCCCCGTCGAACTCCTCGTGAAGGGTCAGCCCGGCCTTCTCGACGGCCAGCTCCGCCACCGCGTGGGCCGGGGCCACCAGGTCGCCCCACTCGCCGTCCGTGCCCACGAGAACGATGCGGGTGCCGGCCTGGCCGATGTGGGCGAGGTGGCCCTCGGCGCCGCCGTGCTGCCTGGCGAACGCGCCGATCTGCTTGGCGAGCTTCGCCGCCGTACGGTCCTGCTTCTTGTCCGCGATCGCTGCGGTGGTGTCTGCGGTGTCTGCCATGGACGGCATGCTACCGGCGGGTAATGAACGGAGGAAGCATCAGCGGAGGAAGGGATCCACGGCCACCGCCACGAACAGCAGCGACACGTAGGTGATCGACCAGTGGAACAGGCGCATCTCCTTGAGCTTCGCGCCCGTCACCCCGGCCTTGGCCCGCGCGTGCAGCGCGTGCGCCTCCCACAGCCACCAGCCGCCCGACACCAGCGCGACCGCCGTGTAGAACCACCCGGTGTACCCCAGCGGGGTGAGCAGCAGCGAGACCGCCACCATCACCCAGCTGTAGAGGACGATCTGACGGGCCACGACCCTGTTGCCCGCCACGACGGGGAGCATCGGCACGCCGACGCGCGCGTAGTCGTCCTTCACCTTCATCGACAGCGGCCAGTAGTGCGGCGGCGTCCAGAAGAAGATGACGAGGAAGAGGATGACCGCGGCCCAGGAGACCTCGTTCTTGACGGCGGACCAGCCGATGAGCACCGGCATGCAGCCCGCGATGCCGCCCCAGACGATGTTCTGGGTGGTGCGCCGCTTCAGCAGCATCGTGTAGACCACGACGTAGAAGAGGAGCGCGCCGAGCGCGAGGGCGGCCGACAGCCAGTTGATCAGCAGGCCGAAGAACAGGGTCGAGACCACGCCGAGGGTGATGCCGAAGACCAGGCACTCGCGCGGGCTGACCATGCCGGTCACCAGCGGGCGCTGGGAGGTCCGGTCCATCAGCGCGTCGATGTCGCGGTCGATGTACATGTTCAGCGCGTTGGCGCCGCCCGCGGACAGGTAGCCGCCGAAGCAGGTGGCGAGGACCAGCCAGAGCGAGGGCACGCCCTGCTCCGCGAGGAACATGACCGGCACTGTGGTGATCAGCAGAAGTTCGATGATCCGCGGCTTGGTCAATGCCACGAAAGCCATGGCCCGGGCCCCGAACGGCCGGTGACCGGCGCTCGCCCCGAGCACCCCCGCTGGACGGGATTCGACGGCCGTCACGCACACCCCTGAGAAAGAAACCAGCAAGCACCACAAGGGCTTGCACGTACCACGCCACTGTAGACGTTGGTCATACGTCGCCCTGCGCGGGGGTCGCGTCGTGTTGGTCCGAACGGAGCTGACATCCCGGTGACGGCACGGTGACGGTGTGCGGACACTCGAATAGCTGCACGCCGTTGCGGGGGTAGGCTCGGAATCGCGCCGGTGCGACCGTCCGTCACCGGGAACAGACATGTGGAGAGGAGCCCTGACCCACGGTGAGCACCAAGCCGACCACCACAGAGCTCGAGTGGACCGAACTGGACCAGCGGGCCGTCGACACCGCCCGCGTTCTGGCCGCTGACGCGGTCCAGAAGGTCGGAAACGGCCACCCCGGTACGGCGATGAGCCTGGCCCCCGCCGCGTACACCCTCTTCCAGAAGGTGATGCGGCACGATCCGGCGGACCCCGAGTGGGTGGGCCGCGACCGCTTCGTGCTCTCCGCGGGGCACTCGTCCCTCACCCTGTACACGCAGCTGTACCTGGGCGGCTTCGGCCTCGAGCTGGACGACCTGAAGGCGTTCCGCACCTGGGGCTCCAAGACCCCGGGCCACCCGGAGTACGGCCACACGGCCGGCGTCGAGACCACGACCGGCCCCCTCGGCCAGGGCATCGCCAACGCGGTGGGCATGGCCATGGCCTCCCGCTACGAGCGCGGCCTGTTCGACCCGGAGGCCGCCCAGGGCGCCTCCCCGTTCGACCACATGGTCTACGCGATCGCGGGCGACGGCTGCCTCCAGGAGGGCATCTCCCACGAGGCGTCCGCGCTGGCGGGCCACCAGAAGCTCGGCAACCTGGTGCTGCTGTGGGACGACAACCACATCTCCATCGAGGGCGACACCGAGACGGCCGTCTCCGAGAACACCCTCGAGCGCTACGCGGCGTACGGCTGGCACGTCCAGCGCGTCGAGCAGCAGGAGAACGGCGACCTCGACCCGAAGGCGCTGTACGCGGCCCTCCAGGCCGCCAAGGCCGAGACCGGCAAGCCGTCCTTCATCGCGGCCCGCTCGATCATCGCCTGGCCCGCCCCGCACGCCCAGAACACCGAGGCCGCGCACGGCTCGGCGCTCGGCGACGACGAGGTCGCGGCCACCAAGCGCGTGCTCGGCTTCGACCCGGAGCAGACCTTCGAGGTCTCCGACGAGGTCATCGCCCACACCCGCAAGGCACTGGACCGCGGCCGCGAGGCCAAGGCCGAGTGGGAGAAGGACTTCTCCGCCTGGCGCACGGCCAACCCGGAGCGCGCCGCCGAGTTCGACCGCATCCAGGCCAACGAGCTGCCCGCGGGCTGGGAGGACCGGCTCCCCTCCTTCGAGACCGGCAAGGGCGTCGCCACCCGCGCCGCCTCCGGCAAGGTGCTCCAGGCCCTCGGCGCGGTCATCCCGGAGCTGTGGGGCGGCTCGGCCGACCTCGCCGGCTCCAACAACACCACCATCGACAAGGACTCCTCGTTCCTGCCGGTGGGCAACCCGCTGCCGGAGGCCGACCCGTACGGCCGCACCATCCACTTCGGCATCCGCGAGCACGCCATGGCCGCGGCCATGAACGGCATCGCCCTGCACGGCCACACCCGCATCTACGGCGGCACCTTCCTGGTGTTCTCCGACTACATGCGCAACGCCGTCCGCCTCTCCGCGCTGATGCACGTGCCGGTCACCTACGTGTGGACGCACGACTCCATCGGCCTCGGCGAGGACGGCCCGACCCACCAGCCGGTCGAGCACCTGGCCTCGCTGCGCGCCATCCCGGGCCTGAACGTGGTCCGCCCGGCCGACGCCAACGAGACCGCCATCGCCTGGCGCGAGATCCTGCGCCGGCACACCAAGGTGTTCGGCAAGGGCGCCCCGCACGGTCTGGCGCTCACCCGCCAGGGCGTGCCGACCTACGAGCGCAACGAGGACGCCGCCAAGGGCGGTTACGTGATGTTCGAGGCCACCGGCGGCGAACCGCAGGTCGTCCTCATCGGCACCGGCTCCGAGGTGCACCTGGCCGTGGAGGCGCGCGAGCGGCTCCAGGCCGAGGGCATCCCCACCCGCGTCGTCTCGATGCCGTCCGTCGAGTGGTTCGAGGAGCAGGACCAGGCGTACAAGGACAGCGTCCTGCCGCCCTCCGTCAAGGCGCGCGTCGCGGTCGAGGCGGGCATCGGCCTGACCTGGCACCGCTACGTCGGCGACGCGGGCCGGATCGTGTCGCTGGAGCACTTCGGTGCCTCGGCCGACGCGAAGGTGCTGTTCCGCGAGTTCGGATTCACCCCCGAGCGTGTCGCGGCCGCCGCCCACGAGTCCCTCGCCGACGCCGCGCGCTGACGCCGGTACAAGACAGTAGGAGATGCAATTCCCATGACAGACGCACTCAAGCGCCTCTCCGACGAGGGCGTGGCGATCTGGCTGGACGACCTGTCCCGCAAGCGCATCACGTCCGGCAACCTGGCCGAGCTGATCGACCAGTCGCACGTGGTCGGTGTCACCACCAACCCGGCGATCTTCCAGAAGGCCATCAGCGGCGGCGAGGGCTACGAGCAGCAGCTCACCGACCTCGCCACCCGCAAGGTGACCGTGGAGGAGGCCCTGCGCATGATCACGACGGCGGACGTCCGCGACGCCGCCGACATCCTGCGCCCGGTCTACGACCGCACCGATGGCCAGGACGGCCGCGTGTCGATCGAGGTCGACCCCCGTCTGGCCCACAACACCCCGGCGACGATCGCCGAGGCCAAGCAGCTGGCCTGGCTGGTGGACCGGCCGAACACGCTCATCAAGATCCCGGCGACCAAGGCCGGCCTGCCGGCGATCACCGAGGTCATCGGCAAGGGCATCAGCGTCAACGTCACGCTGATCTTCTCGCTGGAGCGCTACCGCGAGGTCATGGACGCGTACCTGGCGGGTCTGGAGAAGGCCAAGGCCGCCGGCCTGGACATCTCCCTGATCCACTCGGTCGCCTCCTTCTTCGTGTCCCGCGTGGACAGCGAGATCGACAAGCGCCTGGACGCCGTCGGCACCGACGAGGCCAAGGCCCTCAAGGGCAAGGCGGCGCTCGCCAACGCCCGTCTGGCCTACCAGGCCTACGAGGAGGTCTTCTCCTCGGACCGCTGGACCGCCCTGGAGCGCGTCGGAGCCAACAAGCAGCGTGCGCTGTGGGCCTCGACGGGCGTCAAGGACCCGGCGTACAAGGACACCCTGTACGTGGACGAGCTGGTCGCCCCGAACACGGTGAACACCATGCCGGAGGCCA
Source organism: Streptomyces sp. IBSNAI002 (assembly GCF_052244475.1). Taxonomy (NCBI): domain Bacteria; kingdom Bacillati; phylum Actinomycetota; class Actinomycetes; order Kitasatosporales; family Streptomycetaceae; genus Streptomyces; species Streptomyces sp. IBSNAI002. The sequence goes on from NZ_JBQPXG010000002.1 coordinate 2,242,424, forward strand.
CCCTGGAGGCCACGGCCGACCACGGGCAGATCACCGGTGACACGGTGCGCGGCACCTACGAGCAGGCCCGTGCCGAGCTCGACGCGGTCGCGAAGCTGGGCATTTCGTACGACGATGTGGTCCAGCTGCTTGAGGACCAGGGCGTCGAGAAGTTCGCGGTGTCCTGGAACGACCTGCTGAAGTCGACCGAGGCGGAGCTCGCGCGCCTCGCCCCCACGGAGGCCTGAACACTTTGTCTGTGAACGGAGCGAACCCGCTTCGTGACGCACAGGACCGGCGGCTCCCGCGCATCGCGGGGCCGTCGGGTCTGGTCATTTTCGGCGTTACGGGTGACCTGTCGCGCAAGAAGCTGATGCCTGCCGTCTACGACCTGGCCAACCGCGGCCTGCTCCCGCCGGGCTTCTCCCTCATCGGCTTCGCCCGCAGGGAATGGGAGCACGAGGACTTCGCCCAGGAGGTGTACGAGGCCGTCAAGGAGCACTCGCGCACCCCGTTCCGGGAGGAGGTCTGGCAGCAGCTGGTGCAGGGCTGCCGCTTCGTCCAGGGCGACTTCGACGACGACGCGGCCTTCGAGACCCTGAAGGCGACGATCGACGAGCTCGACAAGGCGCAGGGCACGGGCGGCAACTTCGCCTTCTACCTGTCCGTCCCGCCGAAGTTCTTCCCCAAGGTGGTCCAGCAGCTCAAGGACCACAATCTGGCGCAGAAGGAAGGCTCCTGGCGGCGCGCCGTCATCGAGAAGCCCTTCGGTCACGACCTGAAGAGTGCCGAGGAGCTCAACAAGGTCGTCCACGAGGTCTTCCCGCGGGACGAGGTCTTCCGGATCGACCACTACCTCGGCAAGGAGACCGTCCAGAACATCCTGGCGCTCCGCTTCGCCAACACGATGTTCGAGCCGATCTGGAACCGGTCGTACGTCGACCACGTGCAGATCACCATGGCCGAGGACATCGGCATCGGCGGCCGGGCCGGGTACTACGACGGCATCGGCGCGGCCCGCGACGTCATCCAGAACCACCTGCTCCAGCTGCTCGCGCTGACCGCGATGGAGGAGCCCGGCTCCTTCCACCCCAAGGCGCTGGTGGCGGAGAAGCTCAAGGTCCTCACGGCCGTCGAGCTCCCCGAGGACCTGGGCAAGCACACCGTGCGCGGCCAGTACTCGGCCGCGTGGCAGGGTGGCGAGAAGGTCGTCGGGTACCTCGAAGAGGACGGTATCGACCCCAAGTCGAAGACCGACACCTACGCGGCCGTCCGTCTGGAGATCAACAACCGCCGGTGGGCGGGCGTCCCGTTCTACCTGCGGACCGGCAAGCGCCTGGGCCGCCGGGTGACCGAGATCGCGGTGGTCTTCAAGCGGGCCCCCTACCTGCCGTTCGAGTCGGGCGCGACCGAGGAGCTGGGGCAGAACGCCCTGGTCATCCGGGTCCAGCCGGACGAGGGCGTCACGGTCCGCTTCGGCTCCAAGGTTCCGGGCACCTCCATGGAGGTCCGGGACGTGACGATGGACTTCGCGTACGGCGAGTCCTTCACGGAGTCGAGCCCCGAGGCGTACGAGCGGCTCATCCTCGACGTCCTGCTGGGCGACGCGAACCTCTTCCCGCGCCACCAGGAGGTCGAACTGTCCTGGAACATCCTCGACCCGATCGAGGAGTACTGGGACAAGCACGGCAAGCCCGCGCAGTACCCGGCGGGCACCTGGGGGCCGGTCGAGGCGGACGAGATGCTCGCACGAGACGGACGGAGCTGGCGCCGGCCATGAAGATCGACCTCACGGAGACCAACTCCAGCAAGATCAATGCCGCACTGGTCAAGGCACGCCGGGACATCGGCACGCCCGCCATCGGCATGGTCCTCACGCTGGTGATCGTGACCGACGAGGAGAACGCGTACGACGCGCTCAAGTCGGCGAACGACGCGTCCCACGAACACCCCTCGCGGATCGTCGTCGTCATCAAGCGGGTCAGCCGCTCGCCGCGCAGCCGCCAGGGCGCCCGTCTCGACGCGGAAGTCCGCGTCGGGGCGGACTCCGGCACCGGCGAGACGGTCGTCCTCCGCCTGCACGGCGAACTGGTCGACCACGCCCAGTCCGTGGTGCTGCCGCTCCTGCTGCCCGACGCCCCCGTGGTCGTCTGGTGGCCGGAGGGCGCACCCGCGGACCTGGCGGGCGACCCGCTGGGGGCGCTGGGGCAGCGCCGGATCACGGACACGTACTCCAGCGAGGACCCGATCGGGGCGCTCGGCACCCGGGCCGCGGCCTACGCGCCCGGGGACACGGACCTCTCGTGGACCCGGGTCACCCCGTGGCGCTCGATGCTGGCGGCCGCCCTGGACCAGCAGGTCCTGTCGGTCGGCTCGGCGACCGTCGAGGGCGAGTCGGACAACCCGAGCTGCGAACTGCTGGCCATGTGGCTGGCGGACCGGCTGGGGGTCCCCGTCCGGCGCACGCCGTCGGCGGGGCCGGGCCTGACGGCCGTACGTCTGGAGACCAAGGACGGCGCGATCGTCCTGGACCGGGCGGACGGGGCGCTGGCCACGCTGTGCATGCCGGGGCAGCCCGACCGTGCGGTGGCGCTCAAGCGCCGCGACACGGCCGAGCTCCTGGCGGAGGAGCTGCGCCGGCTGGACCCGGACAACACGTACGAGGCCTCGCTGAAGTTCGGCGTGGCGAAGCTGGACTCGTCGGCTCCCCCGGCCGAGGCGCCTGCCAAGTCCGGGGCCCCGGCCAAGGCGGCCGCCCCCGCCGAGGCCGAGGCGCCGGCCAAGGCGGAACCGAAGCGGGCGGCCAAACCGGCGGGCAAGCCGTCGAAGAAGCCCGCGGCCAAGTAACACCCCCGGTCCTCGAACGCCGGCCGGGCTGAATCCTCAGCCCGGCCGGCGTTCGGGGCTGGAGGTCCGGGACCGGGCCCCGGCAGACGCAGACCCACCCGCACAACCGACAAGGCGGCAGCACATGGGTATGACGACTCCCCAGGTCGTCGTCCACCGGGACAAGGACCTGATGGCCCAGGCCACGGCGGCCCGGCTCATCACCAGGATCGTGGACGCACAGGCGGCCCGCGGCACGGCCTCCGTGGTCCTCACCGGCGGCCGCAACGGCAACGGCCTGCTCGCGGCGCTGGCCGCCGCCCCGGCCAAGGACGCCGTCGACTGGTCCCGGCTGGACCTGTGGTGGGGCGACGAGCGCTACGTCCCCGCCGACGACCCCGAGCGCAACCACACCCAGGCCCGCGAGGCGCTGCTGGACTCCGTCCCGGTGGACCCCGCCCGCGTGCACGTCATGCCCGCCTCGGACGGCCCGTACGGGGCCGACGTGGACGCGGCGGCCGCGTCGTACGCCTCCGAGCTGGCCAAGGCCGCCGGCCCGGAGGACCACGGCCCGGTCCCCACCTTCGACGTGCTGATGCTGGGCGTGGGCCCCGACACCCACGTGGCCTCGCTCTTCCCGGAGCACCCGGCGACCCGCGAGACCGAGCGCACGGTGGTCGGGGTGCACGGCGCCCCGAAGCCCCCGCCCACCCGGATCTCGCTCACCCTCCCGGCGATCCGCGCGGCCCGCGAGGTCTGGCTGCTCGCGGCGGGCGAGGACAAGGCCAGTGCCGTGTCCATCGCCCTGGGCGGCGCCGGCGAGGTCCAGGCCCCGGCGGCGGCGGCCTACGGCCGTTCCCGCACCCTGTGGCTCCTCGACCGCGCGGCTGCCGCGCACCTGCCGTCCGGGATGTACCCGCCCGCCTCCTGAGCGGGCCGGCGGGCACACCCCGGCCGGCGCGGCTCAGCCGCGCCCGCGCAGCTCGCGGTAGGCGGCCACCAGGGCCTTGGTGGAGGCGTCCAGACCGGGCACGTCCGCGCCCTGCGTCAGGGCGGGCTCGACCCGCTTGGCGAGGACCTTGCCGAGCTCCACGCCCCACTGGTCGAACGAGTCGATGTTCCACACCGCGCCCTGTACGAACACCTTGTGCTCGTACAGGGCGATCAGCTGTCCCAGCACCGCCGGGGTCAGCTCGGGCGCCAGGATCGTGGTCGTCGGGTGGTTGCCGTGGAACGTCTTGTGCGGGACCAGCGATTCGGGCGCGCCCTCCGCCCGCACCTCCTGCGCCGTCTTGCCGAAGGCCAGCGCCTGGGTCTGCGCGAAGAAGTTCGCCATCAGCAGGTCGTGCTGGGCCGCGAAGGAGGGCTCCAGCTCCGCCACCGGCCGCGCGAAGCCGATGAAGTCCGCGGGGATCAGCTTCGTGCCCTGGTGGATCAGCTGGTAGTAGGCGTGCTGCCCGTTGGTGCCGGGCGTGCCCCACACCACCGGACCGGTCTGCCACTCCACCGGATTCCCGTCGCGGTCCACCGACTTGCCGTTGGACTCCATGTCCAGCTGCTGCAAGTAGGCGGTGAACCGGGAGAGGTAGTGGCTGTACGGGAGCACCGCGTGCGACTGCGCGTCGAAGAACGCTCCGTACCAGATGCCCAACAGCCCCAGCAGCAGCGGGGCGTTCTCCTCGGGCGGCGCGGTCCGGAAGTGCGTGTCCATGGCGTGGAAGCCGCCGAGCATCTCGCGGAAGGCGTCCGGGCCGATCGCGATCATCAGCGAGAGCCCGATGGCCGAGTCGAAGGAGTACCGGCCGCCGACCCAGTCCCAGAACTCGAACATGTTGGCGGGATCGATGCCGAACTCCGTGACCTTCTCGGCGTTGGTCGACAGCGCCACGAAGTGCCGTGCCACGGCCGCCGCGTCGCCGCCGAGTCCCGCCAGCAGCCACTCGCGCGCCGAGGTCGCGTTGGTGATGGTCTCGATGGTGGTGAAGGTCTTGGAGGCGATGATGAACAGCGTCTCGGCCGGGTCCAGGCCGTGCACGGCCTCGTGCAGGTCCGCGCCGTCCACGTTGGACACGAAGCGCACCGTCAGACCGCGGTCGGTGAAGGCCCGCAGGGCCTCGTAGGCCATCGCGGGACCCAGGTCGGAGCCGCCGATGCCGATGTTGACGACGTTCCTGATGCGCTGTCCGGTGGAACCGGTCCACTCCCCCGACCTGACCCGGCCGGAGAAGTCCGCCATCTTGTCCAGGACCGCGTGCACCGCGGGGACGACGTTCTCGCCGTCGACCTCGACGACGGCGTCCGCCGGCGCGCGCAGCGCGGTGTGCAGGACCGCCCGGTCCTCGGTCGTGTTGATCTTCTCGCCGCGGAACATCGCCTCACGCAGCTCGGCCACGCCCGTCGCCGCGGCCAGTTCGCGCAGCAGCGTCAGCGTCTCGTCCGTCACGAGGTGCTTCGAGTAGTCGATGTGCAGGTCCCCGACCCGCAGGGTGTAGCCGGCGCCCCGGCCCGGATTCTCCTCGAACAGCTCCCGCAGATGCGTCTGGCCGAACTCCTCCCGGTGCTTGCCGAGTGCCAGCCACTCCGGCATCCGGTTGAGCTTCGTGCGACTGTCTGCGTTCATCTCGGACATCAACCCACTTCTTCCGTCCTGTCGTGCCCCGCCGAGCTCCAACTTAAGGGATCCGAAGCGGACCAACGCACACAAAGAGGCCCGGCCCCGCCGGAGATGTCTCCAACGGGGCCGGGCCTCGTGTCACATGTCGTGCGCGTCGTTCAGATCTCGCCGCGGAGCTTGGCGAGGGCCTCGGCGAGGATCGCCTCGCCGTCGGCGTCCGTGCGCCGCTCCCGTACGTACGCCAGGTGCGTCTTGTACGGCTCGGTGCGCGGCGGCGCGGGCGGGTTGTCCCGGTCCTGGCCGGCCGGGAACCCGCAGCGCGGGCAGTCCCAGGTGTCCGGCACCTGTGCGTCGCTGGCGAAGCTCGGCTGCGTCTCGTGCCCGTTCGAGCACCAGAAGGAGATGCGCAGGCGGGGCGCGGACTCGCCGCGCTCGGCCTCACCCATCGGCCCCGCTCCGACCCGGCTACCACGGATCGCGTTGCCACTTGCCACGGTCGTAACTCCCCTGCGTGATGGTGCCGCCAAGCATGAGGTCTGTCTGCTCAAGGCACCCCGGTACGTAAAAGCCCAACTCACGTCCAGCGTGCGGAGGGACCATCCCCGTCAGGTGCGGGGAGCAGAATAACTCGTTCCGTAACCAGGGTGCAGAGCCTCATGATAGGCCGGGCTCCGCCGACCGGACTGCCGGATGGCCAGAACGGTCAGCCGCTCGACTTCATCAGGAGGCCGAGCGTGAGGATGCAGGCGAACCACAGCAGACCGACCACGACCGTGATGCGGTCCAGGTTGCGCTCCGCGACGGAGGAGCCGCCGACCGACGACTGCATACCGCCGCCGAACATGTCGGAAAGGCCGCCGCCCTTGCCCTTGTGCATCAGCACGAGCAGCATCAGCAGGCCGCTGAAGACGATCAGGGCGATCGAGAACCCCATAATCACGGCTGATTCCTACTTTCTGGCTTTTCTGGCTTTCCGGCTGTGCGGGATGTGCGCGCGGGGGCCAGTGGCTGTGTACAGCCTGCTGGCCCCCGCAAGGGTACGACGGATCCGTCCTACCGCATACTCGCTGCCGGTCTACTGGTCGCGGAACCGGACGATCTTGACGAACTCGTCCGCGTCCAGCGCCGCGCCGCCGATGAGGGCGCCGTCGACGTCGGGCTGGGCCATGATCGCCGCGATGTTCCCGGACTTCACCGAGCCGCCGTACTGGATGCGGACCTTGTCGGCCAGCTCCTGCGAGTACAGCTCCGCGAGGCGGCCGCGGATCGCCCCGCAGACCTCCTGGGCGTCCTCGGGGGTGGCGACCTCGCCGGTGCCGATGGCCCAGACGGGCTCGTACGCGATCACGATGGACTCGACCTGCTCGGCCGGGACGTCCTTGAGGCCGCCGTCGACCTGGGCCAGGGTGTACTGGACCTGCTGGCCGGCCTTGCGGATCTCCAGGCCCTCGCCGACGCAGAGGATCGGGGTGATCCCGTGCCGGTAGGCGGCCTTGACCTTGGCGTTGCAGACCTCGTCGCTCTCGGCGTGGTACTGGCGACGCTCGCTGTGGCCGACGGCCACGTACGCGCACTTCAGCTTCGAGAGCATCGAGCCGGAGATCTCGCCGGTGTAGGCACCGGAGTCCTGCGCGGAGATGTCCTGGGCGCCGTACTTGATCTTCAGCTTGTCGCCGTCGACCAGGGTCTGGACCGAGCGGAGGTCGACGAAGGGCGGCAGGACCGCGACCTCGACGGCGTCGTAGTCCTTGTCGGCGAGTGCGAAGGCGAGCTTCTGGACGTGGGCGATGGCCTCGAGGTGGTTGAGGTTCATCTTCCAGTTGCCCGCCATCAGCGGGGTACGGCCGTTTTCGACTGCGGTCATTACGGGTCAGCCCTCCAGGGCGGCGAGACCGGGGAGCGTCTTGCCCTCGAGGTATTCGAGGGAGGCGCCGCCACCGGTGGAAATGTGGCCGAAGGCATTCTCGTCGAAGCCCAGGATGCGGACCGCGGCGGCGCTGTCGCCACCGCCGACCACGGTGAAGGCGTTGCTGTCGACGAGGGCCTGCGCGATGGCGGTGGTGCCGCCCGCGTAGTCGGGGTGCTCGAAGACGCCGACCGGGCCGTTCCAGAACACGGTCTCGGCATCGGTGATCTTCGACGCGTACAGCTCACGCGTCTTGGGGCCGATGTCCAGGCCCTCCTTGTCCGCGGGGATCTTGTCCGCGGCGACGGTCTCGAAGTCGGCCGGGGTCTTGCCCTTGAGGTCGGGGAATTCCTTGGAGACCAGCACGTCGACCGGGAGGACCAGCTCGACGCCGGTGTCCTTCGCGCGCTGCATGTACTCGGTCACCTTCGGGATCTGGTCCTCCTGGAGGAGGGAGATGCCGACCTCGTGGCCGAGGGCCTTGAGGAAGGTGTAGGCCATGCCGCCGCCGATGAGGATGCGGTCGGCCTTGCCGAGCAGCTCGTCGATGACGGCGAGCTTGTCGGAGACCTTGGCGCCGCCGAGGACCACGACGTAGGGGCGCTTGACCTCGTCGGTCAGCTTCTTCAGGACGCCGACCTCGGTGGCGATGAGGTAGCCGGCCGCGTGCGGGAGGCGCGCGGGGAGGTCGAAGACCGAGGCGTGCTTGCGGTGGACGGCGCCGAAGCCGTCGCCGACATAGACGTCGGCGAGCTCCGCGAGCTGGTCGGCGAAGGCGCCGCGCTCGGCGTCGTCCTTCGCCGTCTCACCGGGGTTGAAGCGCAGGTTCTCGATGACGGCCACCTGGCCGTCGGTGAGGGCCGCGACGGTCTCCTTGGCGGAGGCGCCGACGGTGTCGGTGGCGAACGCGACGTCCGCACCGAGCAGTTCGCCGAGGCGCGCGGCGGCCGGGGCGAGCGAGAAGGCCGGGTCCGGGGCGCCCTTGGGGCGGCCCAGGTGCGAGGCCACGATGACGCGGGCGCCGGAGGCGGCGAGCTTCGCGATCGTGGGCTGGACGGCGCGGATGCGGCCGTCGTCGGTGATGCGGCCCTGGTCCAGCGGGACGTTGAGGTCGGCGCGGACGAAGACCCGCTTGCCCTTGACGCCCTCGGCGAGCAGTTCGTCGATCGTCTTCATGTGTTTCTACTCCTTTGGGCCCTTCTCGCGAAGGGCGAGGAAGGGAGAACGAGACAAGCGACAGGGCCCGTGCGGCGCTTCGTCGCGCAGCCCGGACCCTGTTGCTCACATCGTGGTGCCTACCTTAGAACCGGGTGACCTCAGAGCTGGCCACCGACGAAGACCGTGAGGTCCACGAGACGGTTGGAGTAGCCCCACTCATTGTCGTACCAGCCGATGACCTTGACGTTCTTGCCCTGGACCATGGTCAGGGAGGAGTCGAAGGTGCAGGACGCCGGCCAGTTCACGATGTCGGAAGAGACGATCGCGTCCTCGGTGTAGTCGAGGATGCCCTTCAGCTGGCCCTCGGCGGCCTTCTGGAACGCGGTGTTGACCTCGTCCTTGGTCACCTCGCGCTCCAGCTCGATGACCAGGTCGGTCACGGAGCCGGTGGGGACCGGGACGCGCATCGCGATGCCGTCGAGCTTGCCCGCCAGCTCCGGGATCACCAGCGCGGTGGCCTTGGCGGCACCGGTGGTGGTCGGGATGATGTTCTCGGCGGCGGCGCGGGCGCGGCGCAGGTCCGAGTGCGGGAAGTCCAGGATGCGCTGGTCGTTCGTGTACGCGTGGACCGTGGTCATCATGCCCTTGACGATGCCGAAGTTCTCGAGGAGAACCTTGGCCATCGGCGCCACGCAGTTGGTGGTGCAGGAGGCGTTGGAGATGACGTGGTGGTTGGCCGCGTCGTACTTGTCCTGGTTAACGCCCATCACGATGGTGATGTCCTCGTCCTTGGCCGGAGCCGAGATGAGGACCTTCTTCGCGCCGGCCGCGATGTGCTTGGCGGCGTCGGCCTTCTTCGTGAAGATGCCGGTCGACTCGATGACGATATCGGCGCCCAGCTCGCCCCAGGGCAGGTTCGCGGGGTCGCGCTCGGCGAAGGTCTTGAAGGTGTTGCCGCCCACGGTGATGGTGTCGGCGGTGTGGGAAACCTCGGCCTTGAGGCGGCCCAGGATGGTGTCGTACTTGAGAAGGTGCACCAGGGTGGCGTTGTCAGTCAGGTCGTTGACACCGACGATCTCGATGTCCGCTCCCTGCTCCAGGAGCGCCCGGAAGTAGTTGCGGCCAATTCGGCCAAAACCGTTGATGCCTACGCGGATCGTCACGAACCGATCTCCTCGTTGGTGCGCCGGTAAGTGCGCCGGCGAGCTGTATGGGATGTCCCCGACCGCTTACGACCCTACCTCTCCGTGAGCTTTTGAGTGACATCGGCCGGAGCCTGACACGCCCCGAGGCCCCGTACCGGTTGCCCGGCACGGGACCTCGGGGACTTTCTCCCCCGTTACTCAGCGTGAGTCCCCGGAGGGCCGCTGATCAGCGGTTCAGTGCCCGGAGGGCCTTACCGACGAGTACGGCACGGTCAGCCGCCGCCGGCACGTGCTCCAGGCCGAAGCCCAGCAGGACGGTGTCACGCGTAGTCACCGCCGCGTAGGACTTGAACAGCTCGCCCGACCGGGACCAATCGCCCGGAACTTCAGGGCTTCCGGCAGGTGCCCCCTGGGCGGTCCAGTCGCCGAAGGAGGTCTCGAAGCCCTCGACCGCCTGGTCCGCGCCGCCGACGTTCAGGCGCGCCTGGTCCGCGAAGACGCCGCGGCCGCCCGAGGCCCCGTCGGTGATGTAGGAGAGCGAGACCTCGACGGTCCTGCCCGCGTAGGCGCTCAGGTCGAAGGAGACCTGCTTCCAGCCCCCCGAGGACGCCGTGAAGCTGTTCCACGCCCCGCTGGTGCCGTGGGCGGCGCAGCCGCCGCCCTCGAGGGTGAGGTAGCGGCGCAGGAACGGGTGGCCGTTCACGAAGAACCCGGCGCCGCACTCCTCGGGAACGGTGCTGCTGCTCAGACCGCCCGTGTCGGGCAGGGTGGTCCAGTCGTCCCCGCCGGCGGTGCGGGCCTCCAGCGCGGCGTGGTCGTAGCCCTCCTCGACGTTCCAGCTCATCGCGAGCTTCAGCTGCGGCTGGTCCGCGGCGGTGACCTTGGTGAGGTCGATCGTGCGGGTCAGCCGCTTCCAGTCGTCGTCCGTGTGGAGGGCGGAGGCCATCTGGCTGCCGGCGTAGGGGGCGTACGGGTTGACGACCCCGCCGAACTGGCCGGCCTGCGCGCTCTTGAACTGCGGGAACTGCGCGGGTGCCAGGGTGTCGGAGGTCACCGTGTAGGAGCCGGGGGCGTTGAGCGGGTTGCCCGCGGCGTCGCCGAGGCCGCCCTTGGCGCCGTTCAGGAATCCGGCTCCGGTGAACCCGGTGGCGCCGCTGACGCTCGTACGTCCGTAGGCGCCGAGCCAGTACTGGCTGAAGTCGTTGGTCACGGCGCGGCCGACCTGGGCGTTTCCGCCCGCCAGCTCACCGGCCTCGATCAGCTTGCCGCCCTCGTTCAGGAAGTCGCGGACCGCCAGCTGGGTGTCCCCGCCCGGGGTCTTGGCCCCGGTGTAGTGGACGGCCGTACGGAAGTGGGACAGCACCCCGAGGTGGTGCGGCGCGCCCTGGGTGGCCACGTCCCAGACCGCCGCCGACCTGCCGTTGGCGCGCAGGGCGTCGACGTAGCCGGCGGCGTGCTGGGCCTTGGCGCCCTCCTCCGCGATCACCAGCACGTCCGCGCGCGGCCGCTCGGCCACCGTGTACGTGAAGTGCTCGCTGGAGACCTTGCGGCCCGAGCCGTCGCGCCCGGTGAACCAGACCTCGACCTTGTCACCGGGCTTCGCGCCGTCCACCTCGGCCCGGTACTCGTCGAACCAGTTGTTGTCCTCGCCGCCGTAGACGTCGCCGCCCTTCCAGGCCTTGAGGTCCTCGTCGTGCGTACGGCCGCCGTTGATCCGGAAGTTGAGCTCCTTGTCCTTCAGCGCCTTGCGGGCCGTGACGGAGACCGTCTGGTCCTCTCCGCGCGGCGGGTAGGAGGTGGTGAAGGGGTCCAGGGTGAAGTCGGCGGCGCTCAGGCCGACGACGGACGCCGGACGGTCCGGGCGGGCGGCGCTCTCGCCGACCGACAGGGCGAAGGGGACGTTCTTGGCGAACTCCGCCTGGATGAGCTTCTCGTCGTCCGGGAAGTTGAAGCCGGAGGCGCAGTCCTCGGGCTTCCACCGGTCGTCCGGGTCGATGTCGGAGGCCGTCTGGCAGGTGGTCATCTCCGGCGTGAACATCATGATGCCGTTGACGTTCGAGGCGTGCCCGTCGGCCTCGCCGTTGGTCGTGTAGAGCTCGGAGGACACCTGCGGGTAGTAGCCCGGGACGGCCGGGTTCTCCGGGGTGCCCGCGAGCGCCTTGTAGGCGACGTCGTCCGGGGTGGGAGTGGCCACCTGCCAGCCCACGCCGTAGAGCAGCAGCTCGGCGGCGGAGTGGTAGTTGATGGCGTACTCGAAGCCGATGCGCTTCTGGAAGGCGTCGAGGGCGGCGGTCTCGGGCTCGGAGCCGGCCTTGGGACCGCGGTAGGTCTCGCTCGCCGGGTTCGGCGAGGAGCCTTCGTTGTCGTAGCCCCACTTGTAGGCGAAGTTGCGGTTGAGGTCGACCCCGTCTTCGGCGGTGTGCTTGCCGTCGGCGTTGTTGTCGCGCATGTTCTTGCGCCACAGCCGCTGCCCGTCGGGCGCGTGCGTGTAGTCGTACCCGTCGGGGTTGGCCGAGAGCAGGAACCACAGCTCGGTGGAGTCGACCAGCTTGGTGACCCGCTGGTCCTTGCCGTAGTTGTCGAGGGTGTGGTGCATCAGCCGCCGGGTCATCTCCGGGGTGATCCACTCGCGGGCGTGCTGGTTGGACATGTAGAGCACGGCCGGCTTGTCGCCGTCCCTGGTCTTCCTGGCGTTCTTGGTGACCTTGAGGGCGAGGATGTCCTTGCCCTGGACGGTCTTGCCGATGCAGACGACCTTGGTGAGCGCCGGGTTCTCCCGGGCGGTCCGCAGGACCTCCTCCTGGAGCCCGCCCTTGCCGCTGTACGGGCGGAACACCCCGTCCCCGTCGGCCTTCTGGGCTCGGGCGAGTCCCTCGCCGGGGACCTTGCGCTCGGCGAGCCTGACGCCCTGGGCGGAGAGCTGCGCGGCCTGCTCGCCGGTGAGGAAGAGCTCGACCTTGGCGGTCCCGCTCTCCGGCGCGCGTTCGGCCAGCTCGTGCGCGTCCTGGCCGGCGGCGAGGACCAGCGGGACCTGCTCCTTGGTGATGTCGGCGTCGTAGACGCGCACTTCGGCATCGGATGCGGAGCCGGATCCGGCGCCGGGGCCGGGGCCGGGCTGGGCCTGCGCCGACGCGGGCAGCGCCGCGAGTGCCGTGCCGAAGACGAGTGCGCTTGCGGCGAGGATCGATCTCGCTCGGTGCCTCATATGCCCCCCAGGGCGTCGTCTGCCACGAAAGTGTCCGGACGAAAGGCTCACGACCAGTCCATGCTCATGTCAATGGGGCCTGGTACGGGGAGGGGGCCCGCACGAGTGATCGTGCAGACCCCCTCCAGCGCGGGTACGGCCAGGTCAGCCGACGGTCAGCCCGCCATGTTGTCGGCCATCTCCTCGCTGAGATCCAGGTTCGACTCCGTGCCCGGGATTCCGAGGTCCTGGGCCCGCTTGTCGGCCATCGCCAGCAGACGCCGGATCCGGCCCGCGACCGCGTCCTTGGTGAGCGGCGGGTCGGCGAGCGCGCCCAGCTCCTCGAGGGAGGCCTGCTTGTGCTCCATGCGCAGCCGGCCCGCCGCCGCGAGGTGCTCGGGGACCTCCTCGCCGAGGATCTCCAATGCGCGCTGCACCCGGGCTCCGGCGGCCACGGCGGCCCGCGCCGAGCGGCGCAGGTTGGCGTCGTCGAAGTTGGCCAGGCGGTTGGCGGTGGCGCGGACCTCGCGCCGCATCCGCCGCTCCTCCCAGGCCAGCACCGACTCGTGGGCGCCGAGCCGGGTCAGCAGGGCGCCGATCGCGTCGCCGTCGCGGACCACGACGCGGTCGACCCCGCGCACCTCGCGCGCCTTGGCCGCGATGGAGAGCCTGCGGGCGGCGCCCACCAGGGCCAGGGCGGCCTCCGGACCGGGGCAGGTGACCTCCAGGGAGGAGGACCGGCCCGGCTCGGTGAGCGAGCCGTGGGCCAGGAAGGCGCCGCGCCAGGCCGCCTCGGCGTCGCAGGTGGCCCCGGAGACCACCTGCGGGGGAAGACCCCGGATGGGGCGGCCGCGGCCGTCCACGAGCCCGGTCTGGCGTGCCAGCTGGTCTCCCCCGGCCACGACCCGGACCACGTAGCGGCTGCCGCGGCGCAGTCCGCCGGGGGCCATCACCACCAGGTCCGAGGAGTGGCCGAAGATCTCGAGGATGTCCTTGCGCAGCCGTCTGGCGGCGATCCCGGTGTCGAGCTCCGCCTCGATGACGATGCGGCCGCTCACCAGGTGCAGGCCGCCCGCGAACCGAAGGATCGCCGAGACCTCCGCCTTCCTGCAGCAGGTCCGGGTGACGGGGAGGCGGGAGATCTCATCCTTCACCGCGGGCGTCATCGCCATGGGCCGATCCTTCCATGCATCCGAAAAATACGGTCGTACGCGGCGGCGAGCAGCTCCGGATCATGCTTCGGAGACCCGTCCTCCCTGGCCACGGGCGCCAGCTCGACCGCGGCACCGAACCGTTTTGCGGCATCGGCGAGGGACTCGCGGTCGGGCACGGCGGCCTCGTCGGCCAGCACCACGTCCAGGGCGAGTTTAGGGGCGTGTCGGGCCAAAACCTCCAAATGACGCTGCGGAGAGAAGCCCTCTGTTTCACCGGGCTGCGGCGCGAGGTTCAGCGAGAGGACCCGGCGGGCCTTCGTCTCGACCAGCGCGTCCAGCAGCTCCGGCACCAGCAGGTGGGGGATGACGGAGGAGAACCAGGAGCCCGGGCCCAGGACCACCCAGTCCGCGTCGAGGACCGCCGCGACGGCCTCCGGTACGGCCGGCGGGTCGCCCGGCACGACCTGTACGGAGTGCACCTCGCCCGGGGTCAGGGCGACGGTGGCCTGCCCGCGGACGGTGTCCACGTCCTCGGGGCGGGCCGGATCGTGCCCCTTGACCAGGGCCTGGAGCTCCAGCGGCACCGCCGACATGGGCAGGACCCGGCCCTGCGCGCCGAGCAGCCTGCCCACCAGGTCGAGGGCCTGGACGGGGTCGCCGAGCTGTTCCCACAGCGCGACGATCAGGAGGTTGCCGACGGCGTGCCCGTGCAGGTCGCCCTGGGACTGGAAGCGGTGCTGGATGACCCGGGACCAGGTCTGGCCCCAGTCGTCGTCTCCGCACAGCGCGGCCAGCGCCTTGCGCAGGTCGCCGGGCGGCAGCACGCCGAGCTCCTCGCGGAGCCGGCCGCTGGAGCCGCCGTCGTCGGCGACGGTGACCACGGCGGTGAGGTCACCGGTGATGCGGCGCAGGGCGGCGAGGGAGGCCGACAGGCCCTGGCCGCCGCCCAGGGCCACCACCTTGGGCGTGGCGCCGCGCCGGCGGCCGGAGCGTCCCGCACCGTCCTCGCCCCGTCCCGGGGTGAGGCGGCGCAGGCGGCTCAGCCGCGGGGTCCGTGCGGTCACTCGCGCCCCATGTCCCGGTGGACGACGACGGTCTCGACTCCCTCGGAGGCAAGGCGGGCGGCGAGCTTCTCGGACACGGCCACGCTGCGGTGCTTGCCGCCCGTGCAGCCGACCGCGATGGTCACGTACCGCTTGCCCTCGCGGCGGTAGCCGGTGGCGATGAGCTGGAGCAGCTCGGTGTAGCGGTCGAGGAACTCCTTCACGCCGGGCTGGCTGAAGACGTACCCCGACACCTCCTCGTTGAGCCCGGTGAACGGGCGCAGCTCGGGCACCCAGTGCGGGTTGGGGATGAACCGGCAGTCGACGACGAGGTCGGCGTCGACGGGCAGGCCGTACTTGTAGCCGAAGGACATGACGGTGGCCCGCAGCTCGGGCTCCTCGTCCCCGGCGAACTGGGCGTCCATCTTGGCGCGCAGCTCGTGCACGTTCAGGCTGGAGGTGTCGATCACCAGGTCGGCGTCCCCGCGCAGCTCGCGCAGCAGGTCGCGCTCGGCGGCGATGCCGTCGGTGATGCGTCCGTCGCCCTGGAGGGGGTGCGGGCGGCGGACCGACTCGAAGCGGCGGACCAGCGCGTCGTCTGAGGACTCCAGGAAGACGATGCGGCGGGTGACCCCGCGGCTGTCGAGGTCGGCGAGGGACTCGCGCAGGGCGTCGAAGAACTGGCGGCCGCGGACGTCCACGACGACGGCGATGCGCGCCACGTTGCCCTGGGAGCGGGCGCCGAGCTCCACCATGGTGGGGATCAGCGCGGGCGGCAGGTTGTCGACGACGAACCAGCCGAGGTCCTCCAGACACTTGGCCGCCGTACTGCGGCCGGCCCCGGACATGCCGGAGATGATCACCAGCTCGGGGATGGCCGCCTCGGCGGTCTCGCCGGGCTCCACTGTCGTGCCCGTACTCACCTGTGCTCCGTCTCGGTCGTGCGTGGTCTCATGCTCGGTCATTGCTCGGTCCCCCGTTCGGACGATGTTCCCCCAGCTGACGCGGGGAGGTGCCCCACCCGGCTACCGCTGGGAGCCGGCCCCACCCGCGGGGGCGGGGTTCTCATCCTCAATGATCTCTCCTGTCGCCGTGTTGACGGCGGGGCCGGCGGGGACCGCTCCGGCGAGGGCCGCGGCCACGGCCTCGGCCGTCTTGCGGCCTATGCCCGGGACCTCGCAGATCTGGTCGATTGTCGCCTGTCGGAGCTTCTTCACCGAACCGAAGTGCTTGACCAGGGCGAGCCTGCGGCTCTCGCCGAGGCCGGGCACCTCGTCCAGCGGGCCCGCCTTCAGCCGCTTTCCGCGTTTGTTGCGCTGGTACTGGATGGCGAAACGGTGGGCTTCGTCACGTACCCGCTGGAGCAGGTAGAGGCCCTCGCTGGTGCGGGGCAGCACGACCGGATCGTCCTCCCCCGGCAGCCAGACCTCCTCCAGCCGCTTGGCCAGGCCGCACACGGCCACGTCGTCCACGCCGAGCTCTTCCAGGGCCCGCTTGGCCGCGGCGACCTGCGGCTGCCCGCCGTCGACCACGACGAGCTGCGGCGGGTAGGCGAAGCGCTTGGGCCGCCCGTCGTCCTCGGGCTCCTCGCCCTCCTGCGCCTCCCACTCGCCGGTCTTCAGCTTCTCCTGGAGGTAGCGGCGGAAGCGGCGGGACACCACCTCGTGCATGGAGCGGACGTCGTCCTGCCCCTCGAAGGACTTGATCTGGAAGCGCCGGTACTCGCTCTTGCGGGCGAGCCCGTCCTCGAAGACCACCATCGACGCCACCACGTCGTCGCCCTGGAGGTGGGAGATGTCGAAGCACTCGATGCGCAGCGGGGCGCTGTCCAGCTCCAGGGCCTCGGCGATCTCCTCCAGGGCCCGGGAGCGGGTGGTGAGGTCGCTGGCGCGCTTGGTCTTGTGCAGGGCGAGGGACTGCTGCGCGTTGCGGTGGACGGTCTCCATGAGCGCCTTCTTGTCGCCGCGCTGCGGGATGCGCAGGCTGACCGCCGACCCGCGGCGCTCGGCGAGCCACTGGCTCAGGGCGGGCGCGTCCTCGGGCAGGGCGGGGACCAGCACCTCCTTGGGGACGGACTCGCCGGTCTCCTCGCCGTAGAGCTGCTGGAGGGCGTGCTCGACCAGCCCGGCGGTGTCCACGGCCTCGACCTTGTCGGTGACCCATCCGCGCTGGCCGCGGACCCGGCCGCCGCGTACGTGGAAGATCTGCACGGCGGCCTCGAGCTCGTCCTCGGCGACCGCGACGAGGTCGGCGTCGGTGGCGTCGGTGAACACCACGGCGTTCTTCTCCATGGCGCGGCGCAGCGCCCCGATGTCGTCGCGGAGCCGGGCGGCCTTCTCGTACTCCATCTCCTCGGCCGCCTCGTGCATCTGCTTCTCCAGGCGGGAGAGGTAGGTGCCGGTGCGGCCCGCCATGAAGTCGCAGAAGTCCTCGGCCAGTTCGCGGTGTTCCTCGGGGGTGACCCGGCCGACGCAGGGCGCGGAGCACTTGCCGATGTAGCCGAGCAGGCAGGGACGGCCGATCTGCGCGGAGCGCTTGAACACGCCGGCGGAGCAGGTCCGCACCGGGAACACCCGGAGCATCAGGTCGACGGTCTCGCGGATGGCCCAGGCGTGGCCGTACGGACCGAAGTAGCGCACGCCCCTCTTCTTGGGCCCGCGCATGACCTGGACCCGCGGGAACTCCTCGTCCATCGTCACGGCGAGGGAGGGGTAGCTCTTGTCGTCGCGGTACTTGACGTTGAACCGCGGGTCGAACTCCTTGATCCAGGAGTACTCCAGCTGGAGCGCCTCGACCTCGGTGGACACCACGGTCCACTCGACGGAGGCGGCCGTGGTCACCATGGTGGCGGTACGGGGGTGCAGGCCGGCGATGTCCTGGAAGTAGCTCGCCAGGCGCTGGCGCAGGCTCTTGGCCTTCCCGACGTAGATCACCCGGCGGTGCTCGTCGCGGAACCGGTACACCCCCGGGGAGTCGGGGACCTGTCCCGGCTTGGGTCGGTAACTGGAAGGGTCGGCCATGCCAACACCCTACTGTCGACCTCCGACAACCCCCCGCGCCGCGACGCTCCACCGGGCAGCGCCCTGCGGACGAAACCGCCGGGGCGCAGGGCCCGGCCGGTGGGCCGGGCCCTGCTGGGGTCAGGCTGCCGGGAAGCGCCGGCGGCGTACGGCCACGGCTCCGAGCGCGGCGAGCGCGGCGGCGCCGCCCACCACCCCCGCCACCGGCGCGGAAGACTCCGCGGAGGCCTCCGCGAACCCCCCGGCCACCCCGCCCTTGGCATAGGCGGAGCCCGGCAGCTTGTCCCCGTACGCCTTCGTGACCCGCGCACGGTACGCACCGAGGCTCGTACCGCCCGCCCCCACGGCCCGCACCGCGTCCTCGTCCAGCGGCAGCACCCGGCCCGCCTCGGCCACGTACCACGCGTCGATCTGCGGTTCCCGGAACACGGTGCCGCCCGGCAGCTTCTCGGCGCCCAGCCGTGCGTAGCGGAACTCGTCGTCGCCGGTGGCGATGTTCACGACCTGCCAGCCCGCTTCCGTCCGCGCCGTCCACAGCGCGGCCCGCCGGCCGTCCGAGGAGACGGCCTCGCTGGCGAGGAACTCCAGGCGGGCGACGGGGGCACCCGCCCTGCCCGCGACGAAGTCCGGGGAGAGGTAGTGCACCGGGACGGCCTCCCCCGCTATGCGGGGCTGCGCGGCCTCGAGCGAGACCTTCCCCTCGCGGGCGAAGAACCGGGAGACCGTGGCCAGGCTCTCCGGCGCGGCGGCCGCCCGCCCCGCCTCGGCCCGGGTCTCGGCCGTGGCGGCCTGCGGCTGTGGCACGGGGGCCGCGGCGGCCTGCGGTGCGAGGGCGAGGAGGGCGGCGGAAGCGGCGGCGAGGACCGCGGCGGCGGCTGAGGCGCGCAGGGTCATGGCGGTCACGCCCCGATCCGGTAGAGGGAGTGGGTCCAGGAGAAGGTG
Organism: Streptomyces sp. IBSNAI002; assembly: GCF_052244475.1. Lineage (NCBI taxonomy): Bacteria > Bacillati > Actinomycetota > Actinomycetes > Kitasatosporales > Streptomycetaceae > Streptomyces > Streptomyces sp. IBSNAI002. The sequence continues at coordinate 2,261,395 of NZ_JBQPXG010000002.1, forward strand.
CCGTTGTCCACGTACCAGGCGTGCGAGGCCCAGTTGTACCGGTCGCTGGAAGGCCACGGGTCACCCCAGTAGACCCAGCTGTTGGCGGTGTCGTAGCCGTAGATCACGTGCATGTGGCCGCCTCCGTTGGACCACTGGATTCGGGTCTCGATGGGGCGGTTGGCGTTGATCTCGGTCTGGACGGTGGAGTACTGGAGCCAGCCGTTCACGTACGAACCGGCGTTGATGCCCGCCCAGCGCAGGCCCGTCTGGACGTTGCCGAGGGTGGCCTGGTTGTTCGGGCAGTCGTAGCCCTGCTGGCGGTTGAAGGCGGCGTTGCAGAACTGGTTCTGCGAGTAGTTGCGGCCGAACCAGGTGGCGATGGTGTTGCCGCCGGCGGCCCAGCACCAGTTGGTCTTCTGCTGTGCCTGCATGGTGATGTTCAGGCGCTTGTACGCGAGGGCGGAATCGGTGTCGGCGGGGGCGGCGGTGGCGGTACCGGCGCCGAGGACCAGGGCGAACAGCAGGGCGGAGACGAAGGCGGCTGGGGAAAGCCGCCGGTTTCGGTGGCGCATCGCGTTCCTCCCGAAGCGGGGATGTGGGGGTGGAGGAGCGCGTCCGGACGCTGTGCAGGAGCATCAGGGTGTTGTCGCGATCAGGTCAACACGCTTCAATACGCGGTGACATCGCGGTGTGAACGGTGGGGCTGCGGTGTGAACGGTTGCTGCGGTGTCACCTGGTCCCCCGGAGCCACTGGCGCGATCCCCCGGGCCGGCTCGAGTGAACGTTCACAGAGGAGTCGCCATGCTGCCGACCGGCGACGCGGCGGGCACGGCGGAGCTCGGGCGGCTGCTGCGCGGCGGCCCCTTCCACCTCGCCCTGCGCGCCGCCCTCGCCGCCCGTGGACTGCCCCTGCACCGGGTGCAGCACCGGCTCGCGGCGCGCGGCATCAAGGTCGGCGTCACCAGCCTCAGCTACTGGCAGCAGGGCGCGCGGCGGCCCCGGCACGCCGAGTCCCTGCGGGCGGTCACCGCCCTGGAGCAGATCCTGGAGCTGCCGGACGGCGCCCTCGTCCGGCTGCTGGCCGCCCCCGAACCGGGTCGCGGGCCCGCCCGCCCGGCCGCCCGCCCCTACCGGGCCCTGGTGAGCGTGGGCGCGGCGGTGGAACAGCTGCTGGCCTCGATGGAGCTGCCGCCCGACGGCGGGCTGCACTCGGTGGGCCACCACGAGCGGGTCCGGATCGGGGCGGAGGGCGAGATGCGCACGCGCGAATCGCAGCAGATCGTGCGCGCCCACCGCGACGGCGTCGACCGCTACCTCGCCATCCACCACGGCGATCCGGGCTGCGACACGTCCCGGATGGAGGTCACCGCGTACGAGAACTGCCGCACCGGGCGGGTCCGCAGCCACCGGGAGGCCGGGGTGGTGGTCGCGGAGCTGCTCTTCGACGCCCGGCTGCGGCGCGGGGACACGTACGTCTTCGGCTACGGCATCGAGGACGGTACGGGGGCGCGCAGCGGGGAGTACGTGCGCGGGTTCAGCTACGCGGGCGGCCAGTACATGCTCCAGGTCCGCTTCGACGAGGCGGCCCTGCCGGTGCGCTGCCGCCGCTTCGCCCGTACCGGGCCGCAGGCCCCGCGCACCGGCCTCGCCGACCTCACGCCGAGCGGCCGGCACCGGGCGGTGCACCTGGTCGAGCAGTCGGTGCGGCGCGGGATCCTCGGGATCGCCTGGGACTGGGACTGAGGCGGGCCCCGTCGCGGGTCAGCCCGCGACGAGCCTGCCGTTCTCCGCCTTGACGGGGACGGCGGGCAGCGGGTCGGTGGCCGGGCCCTTGAGCACCTTGCCGGTGGCCACGTCGAAGCGGCTGCCGTGGCAGGGGCAGTTGCCCTCACCCTCGACGATCTTGTCCAGTACGCAGCCGGCGTGCGTGCACTGCGCGCTGAACGCCTTGTACTCGCCCTCCGCCGGGCAGCTGACGATCAGCTTCCGCTCCCGGTACAGCTTCGCCCCGCCCACCGGAACCTCGGCCGCCGCCCCCAGCTCCACCGGGGCGGTGGGCGTCGCGGGGGTGTTCCCGCCGCTGTTCGTCTCGGTCGAGCAGGCCGTGAGGGCCGCTCCGGCGCCGGCTGCTCCCGCGAGCGCGGCGGCGCCCCGCAGGACGGTACGGCGGGCGGGAGACGGCGACGCGGGCATGGAACTCTCCTGGTGGGACGGGCCGGGCACGGTGCACCCGACGATACCGCCGTCCGATGGGGTAGCTTCCCCCGCGTGATCGTCGTCGGCGGAGAAGCCCTCATCGACCTGGTCCCCGCAGCGCGGCCGCCGGGCGCCCTGCTGCCGCGGCCGGGCGGCGGACCGTACAACACCGCGCTCGCGCTCGGGCGCCTCGGCGCCGAGGTGGCCTTCTGCTCGCGGGTCTCGGCGGACGGCTTCGGCGAGAGCCTGCTGGCCGGGCTCCGGGCGGCCGGGGTCGACCTGTCGCTGGTGCAGCGCGGGCCCGAGCCGACGACCCTCGCCGTGCCCTCGCTGGCCCCGGACGGCTCGGCCTCGTACGGCTTCTACGTCGAGGGCACCGCGGACCGCCTGTTCACCCTGCCGCCCGCCCTCCCCGATTCCGTACGGGCCCTCGCGCTCGGGACCTGCTCGCTGGTCCTGGAGCCGGGGGCGAGCGCGTACGAGGCCCTGCTGCGCCGGGAGTCGCGGCGCGGGCTGCTGACCCTGCTGGACCCCAACATCCGGCCGGCGCTGATCGCGGACCCGGTGGCCTACCGCGCCCGGTTCCTGACGCGGCTGCTGCCCTGTGCCTCCGTCCTGAAGCTGTCGGAGGAGGACGCGGCGTGGCTGGGCGGCCGGGTCTCCGACTGGCTCGCGGCGGGGCCGTCGGCGGTGGTGCTGACCCGGGGCGCGGCGGGGCTGACCGTGTGGACCCGGGACGGCGAGGAGCACACGGTGGCGGCCCGCGCGGTCGCCGTGGCGGACACGATCGGGGCGGGCGACACCGTCAACGCCGCCCTGCTGCACCGTCTTTCGGCCGCGGCCGACGGCGCGGGGGACCGGCCGGACGTGGACTGGCCGACCGTGGACTGGCCGGACGTCCTGTCCTACGCGGCCCACGCGGCGGCCCTGACCTGCACCCGCCCCGGCGCGGAGCCACCGTACGCATCCGAACTCGGCCCATAGCGCGCCTCTGACGCCGGTGGGTCCGGGGCAGAGCCCCCGCAGCGGCGCCGCACACCCCGCGCGCCGGCCGCCGACACGGCGAAGGGGCCCGGCACCGGCCGAGCCCCCCACGCCCCTCCCAGCCCGCGCTGCCCGCGCTACGCCTTCCGCGCCCGCGCCGGCGCCTTCTTGGCCGGGGCGGCGGCCTTCTTCGCAACGGTCTTCTTCGCGACGGTCTTCTTCGCAGCGGCCTTCTTCGCCGCAGGCTTCTTCCCGGCCGCGGCCCGCTCCGGCACCGCCCCGTCGGAGACCCGGTCCGCGCCCAGGATGTCCCGCAGGAACTTGCCCGTGTGGCTCGCCCCCACGGACGCGACCTGCTCCGGCGTGCCCTCGGCCACCACCAGGCCGCCGCCGTAGCCACCCTCCGGGCCCATGTCGATGACCCAGTCGGCGGTCTTGATGACGTCCAGGTTGTGCTCGATGACGATCACCGAGTTCCCCTTGTCCACCAGCCCCGACAGCACCTTGATCAGCTTCGAGATGTCCTCGAAGTGCAGACCCGTCGTCGGCTCGTCCAGTACGTACACCGTCCGGCCGGTCGACCGCTTCTGCAGCTCCGACGCCAGCTTCACGCGCTGCGCCTCACCGCCCGAGAGCGTCGGCGCCGACTGGCCGAGCCGGACGTACCCCAGCCCCACCTCGTTCAGCGTCCGCAGGTGCCTCGAGATCGTCGGCACCGCCTCGAAGAAGTCCAGCGCCTCCTCGATCGGCATGTTGAGCACTTCGGCGATGGACTTGCCCTTGTAGTGGACCTCCAGGGTCTCCCGGTTGTACCGGTCGCCGTGGCAGACCTCGCACGGGACGTACACGTCCGGCAGGAAGTTCATCTCGATCTTGATCGTGCCGTCGCCGGAGCAGTTCTCGCACCGGCCGCCCTTCACGTTGAAGGAGAAGCGGCCCGGCAGGTAGCCGCGCACCTTCGCCTCCATGGTCTCCGCGAAGAGCTTGCGCACGTGGTCGAAGACACCGGTGTACGTGGCCGGGTTCGACCTCGGCGTCCGGCCGATCGGCGACTGGTCGACGTGCACGACCTTGTCGACGAGGTCGTCGCCGTCCACCCGGGTGTGCCGTCCCGGCACCGAGCGGGCGCCGTTCAGCTCGCGGGCCAGGTGCGTGTAGAGGATGTCGTTGACCAGCGTCGACTTTCCGGAGCCCGACACACCGGTCACGGCCGTGAGCACGCCCAGCGGGAAGGCGACGTCGATGTCCTGGAGGTTGTTCTCCTTGGCACCGTGGACGGTCAGCTTGCGCTCGCCGTTCACGGGCCGGCGTACGTCCGGGATGGCGATGGAGCGCTTGCCCGAGAGGTACTGGCCGGTCATCGACTCGGGGTTGTTCAGCAGTTCCTTCAGCGAACCGCTGTGGACCACCTTGCCGCCGTGCTCACCCGCGCCGGGGCCGATGTCCACGACCCAGTCGGCCACCTTGATGGTGTCCTCGTCGTGCTCGACGACGATGAGCGTGTTGCCCATGTCCCGCAGCCGCACCAGCGTCTCGATCAGCCGGTGGTTGTCCCGCTGGTGCAGGCCGATGGAGGGCTCGTCCAGCACGTAGAGCACGCCGACCAGGCCGGAGCCGATCTGCGTGGCGAGCCGGATGCGCTGGGCCTCGCCGCCCGAGAGGGTGCCGGCGGCGCGGTTCAGCGAGAGGTAGTCCAGGCCGACGTCCACGAGGAAGCGGAGGCGTTCGTTGACCTCCTTGAGGACCCGCTCGGCGATCTTCTTGTCGCGGGCGTCGAGCCGCATCCGGCCGAGGAAGTCCGCGCACTCGCTGATCGACATGGCCGCGACCTCGGCGATGGACTTCTCCATCACCGTCACGGCGAGCACGATCGGCTTGAGCCGGGTGCCCTCACAGGTCGGGCACGGCACCTCGCGCATGTAGCCCTCGAAGCGCTCGCGGCTGGCGTCGCTCTCGGACTCCGCGTGCCGGCGCTTGACGAACGGCACCGCGCCCTCGAAGGCCGTGGTGTACGCCCGCTCCCGCCCGTAACGGTTGCGGTAGCGGACCTCGATCTGCGTCTTGTGCCCGTACAGCAGGGCCTTCTTCGCGCGCTGCGGCAGCCCGGCCCACGGGATGTCCGTACGGAAGCCCAGCTCCCCGGCCAGGGCGCCGATCAGCCGCTGGAAGTAGTCCTTGGTGTGACCGAGCGACCACGGGGAGACCGCGCCCTCGTCCAGCGACTTCTCCTCGTCCGGAACGATCAGCTCCGGGTCCACCTCCATGCGCGTGCCGATGCCCGTGCACTCGGGGCAGGCGCCGAAGGGCGAGTTGAAGGAGAAGGAGCGCGGTTCGAGCTCCTCGAAGGAGAGGTCGTCGTACGGGCAGTAGAGGTGCTCGGAGTACATCCGCTCACGCTCGGGGTCGTCCTCGGCGAGGTCGACGAAGTCGAGGATCACCATGCCGCCGGAGAGGCCGAGGGCGGTCTCCACCGAGTCGGTGAGACGGCGCTTGGCGCTGTCCTTGACGGTGAGGCGGTCGATGACCACCTCGATGGTGTGCTTCTCCTGCTTCTTCAGCGTGGGCGGTTCGGAGAGCTGGATCGTCTCCCCGTCCACCCGCGCCCGGCTGTAGCCCTTGGTCTGCAGGTCGGCGAAGAGGTCGACGAACTCGCCCTTGCGCTCGCGCACCAGCGGCGAGAGCACCTGGAAGCGGCTGCCCTCGGGGAGCGCGAGGACCTTGTCGACGATCGCCTGCGGCGACTGGCGCGAGATGGGGCGCCGGCACTCGGGGCAGTGCGGCTTGCCGATGCGGGCGAAGAGCAGGCGGAGGTAGTCGTAGACCTCGGTGATGGTGCCCACGGTCGAGCGCGGGTTGCGCGAGGTCGACTTCTGGTCGATCGAGACGGCCGGCGAGAGCCCCTCGATGAAGTCGACGTCGGGCTTGTCCATCTGCCCGAGGAACTGGCGGGCGTACGACGAGAGCGACTCGACGTAGCGGCGCTGGCCCTCGGCGAAGATCGTGTCGAAGGCCAGGGAGGACTTGCCCGACCCGGAGAGTCCGGTGAAGACGATGAGTGAATCGCGGGGCAGGTCGAGCGAGACGTTCTTGAGGTTGTGCTCGCGAGCGCCACGAACGATGAGACGGTCGGTCACGCCGGTCCGCACCTTTCTTGAGAGAGCGGGGGGCACGGGCCCCCGTCCCAGGGTATGGGGGGCGCCACTGCGGTGGAGTTGGAGTCTGACTTCCGAGCGTATAGCACGCACATTCGATTTACGGCACTCCGCAGACCGCTTCACCCGATCGTGTGGCCGGGAGCCCGGGAGCACTAGGCTCGGCCTCATGACTGATCATGTGCACGACCTGCGATCTGTACGTGAAGCGACGGACCGACTGCTGACCGCGGTCACGAAGCTGGACAACGCCTCGCTCGCCGAGGAGTCACATCTCCCCGGCTGGAGCCGCGGCCACATCCTGGCCCACCTCGCGCGGAACGCGGACGCCCTCGTCAACGTCTTCGAGGGGCGCCCGATGTACGCGAGCGCCGAAGCGCGCGACGCGGACATCGAACGCGACGCCGGCCGGCCCTTGGAAGAACACCTGGCGGACCTCCGTGATTCCGGGGCCCGCTTCCTCGCCACCACCGAGCACGACCAGGACTGGGCCCGCACCGTCGAGCTGCGCAACGGCGTCACCGACCTCGCCGCCAACGTGCCCTTCCGCCGCCTCGTCGAGGTCGCGCTGCACCACGTCGACCTGAACATCGGCTACGGGCTCTCCGACCTCCCGGAGGAGTTCACCGCCCGCGAGATCGCCTTCCTCGCCGACCGCTGGTCCGGACGTCCGGAGGTCCCGCCGGTCACGCTGCGGACCGCGGCCGGATCCGTCTGGCACACGGGCGGCACGGAGGGCACCCCCGTGGTCCTCGAGGGGCCCGAGGACGAGCTGCTCGGCTGGCTGGCCGGACGCGGCCCGCGGGGCGCCCGCCTCTCCGTCGTGGCCGGTGACGGCCTGCCCGTGCTCCCGCCGCTCTAGGATCAGGACATGACGTACACCGGAGAGGTCAAGGTCGGCGGTCCGGCCGACGTGCACGAACTCGCGGACCTGATGATTTCCAAGGTCGCGGTGGGCCCGATGAACAACAACGCGTACCTGCTGCGCTGCCGGGCCACGGACGAGCAGCTGCTGATCGACGCGGCCGCCGACGCGGACGCCCTGCTGAGCCTGATCGGCGGCGACGGCATCAAGTCCGTCGTCACCACCCACCAGCACGGCGATCACTGGGGCGCGCTCCAGGCAGTGGTCGAGGCGACGGGTGCGACCACGTACGCCGGCGCCTACGACGCCGAGGGCATCCCCGTGGCCACCGACGTGCCGGTGGCGGACGGGGACACCGTGCGCGTCGGGCGGGTCGAGCTGACCGCTCGCCACCTGGTCGGTCACACGCCCGGCTCGATCGCCCTGATCTACGACGACCCGCACGGGCACCCGCACGTCTTCACCGGCGACTGCCTCTTCCCGGGCGGTCCCGGCCGGACAACACAGCCCGACGAGTTCAACAGCCTCATGGACGGCCTGGAGGCCAAGCTCTTCGACGTCCTCCCGGATGAGACCTGGGTCTACCCGGGCCACGGCAACGACACCACCCTTGGCGCCGAGCGCCCCCACCTCGCGGAGTGGCGCGCACGAGGCTGGTAACCCTAGCCACCACGGCCGCCCCCGCTCGACGTCGAAGCGGAGGGCGGCCGTCTCTGTACCGGCCCCTCAGGGCGCTGCGTGCCTGACGGGGTGATCACGCCGGGGTCCATGGCGGCTCGGGGGTCTCGTTGGTCGCCCCGCAGTTCCAGCAGTCCCATTCGTCAGGCACCTCGAACAGCTCCGTCCAGAAGCCGCGCGGCTTGCCCCACACGGTGCAGTCGGCACCGCAGCACCAGCACACGAACGCGAAGTGCACGTGATCCTCCCCTGTCGCTCCCGGCCGCCAGACTGCCCGGTCCCGGGGCGGGTGGGGGCCGGTATCAGCCAGGACAACCCGCGGGGTGAGGTAGCGGGGCCGTGCTCCTCGGCGGCCGCTACGGGGAGGGCTCCCAGCCCTCGGGGCCGGCGCCCCGCCACTCCACGAATGCCGGGTCAGTGAGGTCGACCTCCTCGGCGTCCTCCAGGCCGGCCGCGGCGAGAAAGACCCTGATGTCAGAGGGCCGGTGCGCTACCCCGATGGCCACGCCGTCGTAGCGGACCCGGCGCCATCCGTTCTCATCGGGCGGGTACACGATCAGCTTCGCGGTGGAGTCCATGCCTCCAGCCTCGGACCGCTCCCGACCCTCCGCACCTGCGCCAACCCGTCGGGGCAGCGGCCCGCGGCCGGTACACGCGAATCGCCGTCGTGTGGCGTCCTGAGCTCCGCCCATGACTGCGCCCCCGTTCCAGTGGCTGGGAACGGGGGCGTGGCGGGCTGTTTAGAAACTGAAGACGCGTGGGCGGGTCAGCCGTGGGAGGCGTTCAGGGCGGCGCGCACCGCCTGGTGCTCCTCACTGCCGACGAGGGCGGCGGACACCATCCGGGACAGCGGGTCCCCGTACGGGTCCTCGCCCCGCGCGGCGGCCTCCTGGCGGCGGAGGCGGACGACGTCCCACGCCCGGTCGTTCGACGCGTTCACGGCGGCCGTGGCGTCCCGGGCGGCGGTGAGGGATGCGAGGACCTCGGCCAGGTCGTACCCGGCGACGTGCTCGTGCACGAGGGTCTCCAGCGCTGTCGGGTCCGCCGGGGCGTCGTGTCGGTCATCGTGGTGCCACTCGCAGCCGTCCAGCGGGCAGGCGAGGCACGTCCACCACTGGGCGTGTCCGGTCGAGTAGTGCGGAGCCTGGCCCCGCTCGGCCTTCCACCGGCCCGCGTGCTCGGCGGCGGTGCGGGAGCCGATCACGTGCTGCTCCCGGGGGTAGTCGGCGCGTTGGCGGTTTCCTTCTTCGTCCAGCGGGCGATCGCGGGCCCGATGACGTCCATGGACATGGCGGCAAGTCGGGCCCTGATCTCACTGCCTTCAGGGTCTTCAGTCGTGGTCAGCGCGATCACTGCCTCACGGTGCAGAGCCCGGGCGGCAGCCGCCGGGGAGTCCGGGACAGACACGCCGGCCTTCGGGGACGCCGTTCCGGTCCACGACGACGAATAGAGCTCGGTTGTCCCGAGGAGGACAGCGGGCGGCCTCAGCCGGTAGGCCACAAAGAGCGGGGAGCCGTAGGAACGGCCTTCGCTGACGTTGCAGCCCCGGCACAGAAGCCCTCGCACGAGTCCGGTGCTGTGGCAGTGGTCGAGGACGGCAGCAGGCATCGAGCACACCGCGCAGGCGTCACGCTGCCACCGCTCGATCAGCTCCAGGGGCCTGATGTTCTCGTGGGTTGGGAGCGCACCGCACGGCGTCTCCCACACGTGGCAGGCCGGAACTCCGAGGTCATTCGCCTGCTGCACCTGGGTAGGGCCCGGCCGGGCGTCCGCGCAAGTGTCGAGCCACGCGTTGACCTCCGCGGTCATCGCCTCGGCGGCGGCCTGAAAGTGCGCCATGCGAGAGCGCTCCGGGGCAGTCACAGGAGGCCCGCCGTGGCGTTGTCGGTCCATTCGTCGGCGCGGCGCATGTAACCGTGCATGGCGCGGCTGTGGGGAGCCCAGCCTCCTTGTGCGGCGATGGTGATGGCGTCGGCGCCGTTGCGTCGGGCCTCGGTGGCGAGACCGGCGCGGAGGGAGTGGCCGGTCCAGCGGAGCGGGACGCCGGCGCGCTTGCCGATACGGCCGATGGCGTCGGTGACCGCGGCCGGGGCCATGGCGCCGCCGACGTTCCCCCAGCGGTCGATGGCGTGGAACGCCGGGTCGGTGGGAGATGTGAAGCGGTCGCCGGTCTCGGCGGTCAGCCGCTCGCGCCAGGCCATCCACGCGAGGACCGGGCAGACCTCAGGGTCCTTCGCGTACGGGATGGCGGCCCCGCGTACGGAGTGCACCGTCTTGCCGGTCAGGATGTTCACCTTGAGCCCGCGGGACTGCACGGTGACGTCGGCCTGGACGAGCGAGGCGAGTTCGCTCGCGCGGGAGGCGACGGCGAACCCGACCAGGAGTAGCGCGCGGTCCCGGACTCCGGTGAGGCTGTCCTCCGTGGCGAGGGCGGCGGTACGCAGTTCGGCGGCCTCGGCGGCCGGCGCCTGACCACGGCCGCGCCGCTCCCTCGCCTTCACCAGGTCGGTCATAAGCCCCTTCAACGCGGCGAACGCCTCCGCCGCGTCGTCCTTGGGGATGGCGCACGCGTGCTCCCGGCGGAGCATGGCGATCGTCGCAGCGAGGTGGGTCTCCGCGGAGGCCGGGGCGTAGCCGCGAGTTCCGTCGCGGGCGGGCGTCTTGCGGCCGGAGTGCAGCAGCCACGCCGCGTACGTCACGAGGGTGCCGCGGGTCGGCTCGCAGTCGGGCAGGCGCTGCTCCTCGCAGAACCGAAGCCAGACGGTGAGGGCCTTGGCGTAGGTCTTGGTGGTGTTCTCCGGTGTCGTCTGCTGGCGGACGGCGTCGGCGAACCCTTCGGCCTGGAGCATGCGCTCCGCGACCTCGACGCCGTGCCGGGCGGCCCACTGGGCGACGAGTTCGGGCGGAGGGCCGGCGGCGGCCGGTACGAGGGAGGGTTCGGGCATGGTTGACCCCCTGTGAGATGAGTGTCCGTTAGGCCCCGTCTATCACCCGGGATAAGGAGAGCTTATCTCGGGCCATAGGGTTGGAAGGGCGGTTCCCGCGCACATCCTGGGGTGCCGGTAAGAAAGCTGCCACCAGCCGCAAACGAGGGGGTGTCACGTCCGGCAACGTGCGGCGGAGTCCGGCGTCGGGATCCCGCCGCTGTCTTTCAGTCGCCGAGCAGGACACGTCGCCAGATGCGGTCGGGCTGACCCCACAGGCTGCCCGGCCGACCAGACCGCGCGGCAGTAGCATTCTTTGACATCTCATACACGTGGGCAGGGGTGGGCGCGTGGGAAGCATCTGGTTCAGCGGTCGCGGCGTCGTCGACTCGATAGCGGAGCTGATCGGGTACAAGTTGGGGCTGGTCGTGTCCGAGGAGGATCTGGCGACCGCAGTCGCGTCTCACGGGCTTGCGGAGCTGTGGCCGCTAGAGATGGATGCCTCCTACCGGTACCGGTCGGAGCTGCTCGAAGAGCTGGCTCATCGGATGCTGGCTGCGTTCGGCGACGCTGATGCTGCCTCAGTGCTTGAGGAACCCTTGGTGGTGCGCCGACTTATGCGGGAGTTTCCCGAGCTCGCGGAAGACTTCGGGCCGCTCGACTACACGCTCAAGAGGCTGCCGCAGTTGAAGCCTCCGGTCGGGTCAAACCTCATTGATCCAGGGCCCCTGCTTGATGAGGTTGAGGAGCAATGGGGACCGCGTGGAGTGGTGATCGCCTCACGGCTGATGCTGATCATGGACCAGCACATGGTCGCAAACCCGTGGTCAAAAGTCCGGCGCAAGGAGTACCCATCACGCGCCGCACTACGCGATCTGTTCACCTCCGAGCATCTCCCATTGCCCATGGGGCTCTTCTTCGACCAGCGTTTCATCGACTATCTGGACGCGAACAGCACCGCCCTAGAGGAGATGCACTGGCGCCAGTTCGAAGGCCTCGTAGCCGAACGGCTGCGTCGCGAAGGGCTTCGGGTGGAGATCGGTCCGGGCCGTGCGGACGAAGGTGTCGATGTTCGGGCGTGGAACCCGGATGCCGGAAGCGACGCGCCAGCGGTCATGCTGGTGCAGTGCAAGCGGACACGGAACAAGGTGGACCGTGTGGTGGTGAAGGCGCTCGCTGCGGACGTTGACTTCGAGGGCGCACGTCAGGGAATGGTCGCCACTACTTCGTCCTGGTCTCCCGGCGCGCGCCACACGGTTGAGAGCCGAGGCTATCCAGTTGAGGAGGCCAACCGGGACACCCTGATCACTTGGCTGACGCAGATGCGCACGCCAGGAACCGGGGTCTGGCTGGCCGGATCGACGCCCACCCCGCAGTAGTGTGCTCGTCCGACCCAGAGTCGACGCGGTCACCCGGCACGTCGCCGAACGCGATCTCGCCACGCGTCGCCGGACGTGACGCCCCTCGTTTGCGGCTGGTGAAAGCGTTCTTACCGGCACCCCATCCTCCGGACGAGTTCAGGCGCTGCCCTCGCCACATCCCCGCACGAGGACCGGCGCGCGGCGAACGCCGGTTCCTCTACAGGAGCCCGGCGAAGAGCGCGCTGAACGGGTCGCCGCCCGGGTTGTCGTGGATGCGCTGTGATCCCTGGGCGCTCTCCACGGCCTTGCGGAGCACGCTGATCGCGGAGAGGTGCCCGGGCTCCCGCCGCTCGATCGCCCGGGCCAGGTGCACGGCCAGCTCCCGGTGCATGACCGCCTCGGGGGCGGTGACGTCCTCCAGGACGGTGCGCACCGCGGCGACGAGGACGCCGTCCTGCGGCGGCTGGTATGTGCCGGTGTCGTCCAGGGCGGCGGCCAGGAGGTGGCCGGCGGCCGCGGCGAGGGAGCAGCCGCGCCGTTCGGCCAGGACCCGCAACCGGTCGTAGTCGCCGGGCGTGAGTCGGGTGCTGAGCACGTGCGTGGGCATCGGGGAGTCCTTTCAGGGGCGGACCGGGCCGCATTCCGGGGTGTTCGCCGGTAGGCGGCCGGTGTAGTGCGCGGAGGGGGCGGCGACCGGGGCGGAGGCGTAGCGCTACAGCGGCCCGAGTCTGCGTTTGTTGTCCTAGTTCCGTAGCGTTTCCGCAGCCCCGCGCCGTCTCCGGCCGGGCGCTACGGCCGGCGTGGGCTGGGTGGGCTGGTGTGCGGGCGGCATCGGCGGGAGGTCGGCGAGGGCGTCGGCCGCGTCGTCGGGGGCGTCTCCGATTGCCCGCCAGAGGGCGGCTCCCTGCTGTGCCCACTGGTAGGCGGTTCCGACGGGGACGCCCATGAAGCGGGCGAGGGACCGATAGCTGCGGCCCCGGGCGACAAGGAGAGCGACGAGGCGTGCCTGTGCCTGGTGTAGGACGTCGGGCGGGGTGGGCTCGGGGGGGTCGAGGATGTCGCCCAGGTCGAGGGCGGACAGCAGCGGTGCGGGCGTCTCGGGCATCGGGGGTCCTGGAGGTGTTGCAGGAGGCCCCGGCCTAACACCAGCGGGCGGCGGACGGCGGCGCCAGTGTGGCATGACGTGCGGTCAGGACGTGGCGCGGTCCGGTGGGGTGCTGTCGTTGGGGCGTCGGGCGGAGGCGAGGAGGTCGCGGAGTTCGGTGGCGCGGCGGCCGGGGTCGGAGGCCGGCGGGCCGGTCGGGGCGGTCGCGCAGTCGACGCACAGCCCGAGGGCGTGGACGCGGGACGTTCGGCGGGCGCCGCACTCGCGGCAGTAGGGGCGGTATGCGGGCACGGCGGCCTCCGTGGGAGTGCCGGGCCCCGGCCCAGAACCAGCGGGCGCCACAGGGCCGCGCGGCGGCCCTGATCATCACGGTACCGCCGGGTATCGGCCCGGCCCTGGGGAATAGGCCGGCCGTCGCTGGTGGGGGAATGCCTCGGGGGCGTCGTCCTCGACGTCGCGGACGTGCCCGTGCGCGGCCCGGCCTCGCCGCTCCGAGGCGGGACTAGGATCCTCAGTGCCGCTGGTGTTAGGCCGGGCCCCGTGACGACTCCCGGAGCCCCGTGTGCCCACATCCCTGACCCGCGGCTACGCCCTGCCCGAGCGTGCCGCCGCCCGCGGCCGCGTCGCCGGCCTAGTCTCCAATGACCCCGATCACCCGGCCCTCCCCGCCGCCCGCCGGGCGCTGACCGCTACACAGCTGAAAGCCGTTCTGCTGACCGCGCTCGATCAGGTCGAGAGGCTCATCGCGGCGACCGCCGACGAGGCCCAGGAGGCGCAGCGGTGAGGCTTCCCCTGTCAGACATCCGGGTCGGGAAGCGGGACCGCGAGGACCTCGGGGACCTCGCCGGACTCCAGGCGTCCATCACGGCTGTCGGGCTGCTGCATCCCGTCGTCGTCACGCAGGACGGCGACCTCGTCGCGGGCGGCCGGCGCCTCGCCGCCGTGACCGGCCTGGGGTGGGAGACCGTGCCCGTGACCGTGGTCACCCTCGCGACGGCCGCCGAGGTACTGCGCGACGAGGAGGACGAGAACACGTGCCGGAAGCCGCTCACGCCGTACGAGGCGGCGCAGGCCCGGGAACGGCGGGCGGCGCTGCTGGTACCCGCCGCAGAGGGCCGGATGCGACGAGGCAAGCCGTTGGGACCCTCGCCCAACTTGGGCGAGGGTGTCCGGTCTACGGACCCGCCCCCGGCGGGCCGGCCTGACGCCCGTACGGCGAAGGTCGCCGCGGTGGGTACCGGGTTCTCGGGGTCGACGCTGGACAAGGTCGACCAGATCCGGACCTGTGCCGAGCGAGGCGTGATCCGGCGCCGGGGCCAAGAGGTGCCGGTGCCGGACGTCGTACGGACGGTGGCGCAGGAGGCGCTGACGCAGGTTCAGCGGCCCGGCATCCCGGTGGACCGGCAGCACCAGCGGTTGCGGGAGGCCCTGGCCGCGTACCTCGACGGGGATCCGGAGCTCCACCGGAACCAGCTCCGGAAGTCCGTGGCGAGGCTGACGCACCAGACGATGGGGGCCGGAGGAGATACGCGCGAGACAGGCCACTTGATTACGCTACGTTGATTTCAGGTGCAGGCTGTGAGTACTACGGGGGTGACGATCCGCGACGATCGTGGGCTCATGAGCCGGGTAGTGGTGCTGCCGGTCATGTGATTGGGGGAGGTGGTGGGGGTGGTTGTTGACCGGCTCTTATCGCACGGCGCGTACCGGCTGCCCTCGTATGCCGCCCAGACCGGGCGGTCGGTGCCCGCAGCCGCACGACGCCCCACCGGCTGCGCGTCGACGTCCCCTGGTGAACAGATCAGCCCGCGACCCGGCCGCGGATCCGCAACACTCACCGTCACCCCCCGCTTCCCCTCGACCATTGGACGACTGGCGCCCACCGCAGTGGCCGGCACCACAACGGGCGCCCACCCGGGGGGCCCACATCACGCCTGCAGGTGCTCCTCGGCCGAGGCGAGATCGCCGAGCCTGGCGTTGATCATGCCCGATTCGTGGGCCCATCGGATGGGCGGCGGATCCGCCCGGGTGTCGGCGGCCGCTACAGCAGCCGACACCCTCAGGCGTTCAGCCCCCGGTCGTCGGGGGCTCGCTCACGACGCGGTGGTGAACATCAGGACGGAGCTGGCACCCACCGTCAGCGTGTGTCCGTTGGTGAAGTCCTTCGTCAGCGTGCCGACCTTTGTGGGGAAGCCGTTGGCGTCGGTGCTCGGGGTGGCACCGACGGTGTAGAGGTACTTGTTGAGGGTGATCGACCCGGTGGGCTCGGTCAGCCTCACCGCCTGTGCGACGGACGTGCGGTTGACGAGGACGAACGTCCAGCCTCCGCCCGGAAGTTGTGCAGCCAGCACGCGCACGCCCGTCGGCTCGGCCGGCGCATGGATGGTGGACCCGGCCGGCAGGTACCGGGTCAGCAGACTCCAGGTGTAGAACCACGGCCGTAGCGCCGTGGAGTGGGCCGACACCTTGTCAGGGTCGTCGTTACCCCGCCCCCACATCCCGCAGAACGTGGTCGAGGCATAGCCGTCGAGGCACCAGGCCGCCGCTCCGTCCACGCCGCTGCGGGCTTCCTGCACCGCCAGATCCGCCATGCGCAACGGCTGGGTCGTGTCAAGGGCGAAGCGGTAGTCCTTGTTTCCGTCCGGGTACTGAAGGGCCTTCATCCCTGTCTCCCCCAGCAACACCGGACCGCCCAGCGCCGCCAGCCGGATCTGGGACACCGCCTCCTTCATCACGGGCTCGACGTACGCCGGGTCTGCGCCGTACAGCTCCTGGCCGTAGAAGTGGGCCTCGCTCGCTCCCAGCAGGCCGCTCTGTGCAGAGCGCAGCCACCAGGAGTTGTTGCCCTTCCACGTGCCGGTGTTCATGGCGGCCTGTGTCTGCGTCAGATCGTCGAGCGGGTCCTCGAGGGTCGTGTTGTTGTTGGCGATGTGCATCGACCCGATCGAGTGCTCGAGGGTCGAGGAGGCTACGGACAGGCGGAGGTACTTGCTGCCGGTGATGCCGGAAGCGGTGTACGTGTAGCTCCACATTCCGCCTCCGTTCTTGCCGGTGACCAGGGCGACCGGCGTTGGCGGCGCGAATGCCAGGTCCTTCCAGGCTGTGCCGTCCGACGAGGTCTGGAAGGTGATCGCCGTGTCGGTGGGGCTGTCCGCGTAGATCTGCGCGGTGAACGTGTTGAGCGCCGCGAGCTTCCAGACCAGGGCTGCGTTGCACCCGGAAATGCACTCGGGTGCGGTCTGGCGGCCGAGGTCACCGCCGTAGGAGCTGATACCGGCCTCGGCGCTGTCGGCGCCGGAGATGACCGTTCTGGTGGTGTCCACCCCGGCGGCTGCGAAGGCGGACGCGAGGGTGATCGTCGCTGTCTGCCAGTCGGCGTACGTATGGGTCTTCGAATCGTTGGCGACGTTGGGCTCGTTGACACCGACCCAATAGGCCGGCGCGGCCCCGGCGGCCTGCAGACGCTTGACCAGCGTCGTCTGGACGGCGGCCGTGTTCGGGGAGGTGTAGGTCAGGTCGCCGATGCCGAACAGCCCGCTGACAACCGGTACGCCCTTGTCCACATAGTGCTTGATCACCTTCTCGGCGTTCAGATAGGCGGCGCTGGTGAAGTCGTAGGTGCCGCCCGCGTCAGTGCCGCTCCAGAACCAGGGCAGGTTGAACATGACCCGGACCACGCCCGGTTTCATGTAATCGGTGCGGGACACCATCCGATTCCAGTCGGCGGCGCTCCAGCTCGTGCCGCTCGGCGGCTGGGGGTTCTGGTTGTAGCCCAGTCCGATCCAGTGGCTGCTGACCACATCATCGGTGGTGGCGGCGACACTCGGGGCCGGGGTCGCAACCCCGGTGCCGAGCGCTGCCGCAGTGGCTATCACCGTCGCGGACAGCGCCCAGCAGACGGACCGGGCAGACCGGAAACGTAAAAGTGATCGGGAGCGCATGGATTCCTTCCAATGTTGTGTGTCGGGGGGAGGGCCCTGGGGTCGCGCGACCTGCCCTCCAGAGCAGGATGGGCGCGACTCGTGGTGCTCCGAAAGGGCTTTGGAGGAGATACGGCCGAAGGGCGCCCCCGCGGGGGCGCCCTTCGGCCGTATCTCCTCCAAAGCCCACGATGACCGGCCTGCCTCTCCTGGACGCGGCCCTCGTCGCGGAAGTCTGCGAGGGCGAGCAGGGCCTTATCGAGGGGCTGACGCACGCCGTCGAGAGCCTGACGGCGTGGGTGGCGGAGTTGCAGCGGCTGAGACCGCGTGGCCTGCGCGTCGTGGGCGGTGGTGCGCGGTGACGCGGGAATACCGGCAGATGCCGGACGGGGCCCGGGCCGAGGTGGACGCGCTGATGACCGAGGCCGGGTACGACGAGAGGCACCAGCAGCGCCCCGCCCCGGAGATCAAAGAGCGGGTGCACCGCCCTCCTGACCGACGCGGCCGCCGACGGCCGGTTGTGGGCGGCGGACGCGTTGACGGCCGATGCGCTGGACGGGCACCTGCGCCGGTTCCGGCGGTGGGACCGGGTACGGCAGGTGGTCCCCACGGCGTTCGGGGACCGGGTGGTGAAACGGGCGCGGGTGCTGTCGGTGCAGCGTCGTGCGGCCGGCGGACCGCCCTACTACCAGGGCGTGTTCCTGGAGCACCTGACGTTGGAAGAGGCGCGGGCGGCCCTGGCCGGGGTCCTGGTGGACGCGCAGGCCGTACAGGACCGGTTCGTGCTGATGGCCCGTCTGGTGCGGCTGATGGAGCAGACCGGGACGACGTACGTCGGGGCGGGCCTGGCCGTCCTCGGCGTGACGCTGGACGAGTACCTGCTGAGCACGCCCGAGGCGGCGTGATGATCCCTGCCCCGTACCGGTTCAAGGGCGGTGCCGTGCTCCTCGGCGTGGTGTACCCGGGCGCGGTCGGCCCGTTCGGGGTCCGGCCGCCGGATGACGTCGAGGACGAGCACCACCAGGACGACGAGCACGACCAGGACCACGGGCCCGGCGCGGTGCCGGCCCCCGCCCGAGAGGACGACCCCCGATGGACCTCGCTGCCGCCCGCGCCTACGCCCGCCGGAACCCTGGCAATGCCGTGCACGCCCGGCTGCTCGCCTCCCTCGACCCCAGTTGGCGGCCGCCGGCCCCGCTGAACCTCGCTGCGGTCCGCCGGGTCCGGGACACCGCGGCAGCGGCGGAGCGGCCCCCGGAGGCTCCGCCCGGGGCGACGTGGGCCGTGGACCCGGCGGGGCGCTGGTGCTGGGCGCTGGTGGAACCCGGGTTCGGCGGCGACACGTGGGCGTCCCTCGCCCTCGGCCTGGCGGCCGCGGGCGGCTTGCGGTCCCTGCACGTCCGCCCGGGATCGTGCGGCGGCGACCTCGGGGAGATGGTGCTCCGCCGGTCCCCCGACGGGGACCTGTGGGCGGTCGTCACCGTCGACACCGCGGCGACCGGTCCGGTCCCGGTTCGGACCGTCAGGCACGAGCTGGCGCACGTCGCGGACGAGATCGCCCGGGTGCGCGCGGCCGGCGGGCCGAAGGCGTGGGCGGACGTCGTCCGGTGCCGTGACGAGGCGCAGGCGGAGGTGTTCGCGCGGGGCGCGGAGGTGTGGCTGACACCGGAGATGACGGCCGCCCAGGTGATCGCCCGGGCTGCTGCGCACCAGGCTGCGCGCCGGTCTCGGACGCGGGCCCGTGGGCGGTGAGCGGATCACGGCGGTACGGCTCGGCGCGCGGATCCGGGCCCGGGCCGAGGCCGCCGCCGTGGAGGCGTTCACGGTCGGCACCTGCGGGCACCTCGACGCCTCGTTCGTCTCCGGGCTCTACCCGAGCGCCGGGGTGTGGTGCCCCGACTGCGGTGACGAGGCGGCCCGGGACCTCCTGCTGACGTACTGGTGCCTGATGTGCGAGCACCCGGCCCGCGCCGGGCTGACTCAGACCGAGGCCGGCGGGGCCCTGGTGCTGCTGCGCACCTGCGGCTGCTGCCTCACCTCCGACTCCCCGACTTCCCCTGACCCATCCCCGACTGAGCCGACCCGAGAGGACCCCCCGATGCCGACCGCCAAGACCAAGACCAAGACCCCGAAGACGACGAGCACCCACAGCGCGATCGAGCAGGCATGCCAGGACCTGACGACCCCGGAACTCCTCGCCGACCTCATCGCCACCGGCCGGCGGGCCCTCGCCGGGGAGCCGGGCGCCCCGTTCATCGCGGCCGCCTGCGCTGTGCTCCAGCAGCGATGCGGGCGCATCCTCCAGACCAGGCGTCTGGAGAACGACGACGCCGCGCACAAGCTGGTGGCGCGGGTGGTGACCGAAGGCGGGTTCCTCGCCCTGTCCGCCGACGTGGCCCGCCACGCGCTGATACCGACCCTGCTCCGGGAGATGGCGACGCGCGAGCGGGACCCGCACGGCGGCCACACGGTCCGCAGGCACGAGGAGGTCCTGAGCGACCTCGACACCCGCGTGTTCCCCGGCCCGGGGCTGCCGTCCGGGATGGCGTTCGCGGTGCTGTACGAGGCGGACACGCTCGTCGGGCGGCTGCTCACCGCACTGACCGCGGGTGAGGACGTCGCCCCCCTGGTGGAGGAGATCACCGCCGCCGCAGGCTGACCGGCGCGCCCGAACGTCCGTCCAGGTGGTTCGGTTGAACCACCTTCGGCGCGGGCCCGGAACGCAAAAAGGCCCCGGCCGCCCTGCTCACCGAAGTGAGGGGCGGCCGGGGCCTGGTCGTGCTGGTGGGTCAGCCCTGGGGCGCGGGTCGGCGGATCACGGGCCGGTCGACGTGGAGGTGGACCACGGCGGGGTCGAGGTCGGCGAGCAGGGTCCCGAGGGCGGAAGCCACGACGTACGAGCGGTGCCGGCCTCCGACGCACCCCGCCGCGATGTGCAGCGGGCCGGCGGACGGGCCGCTGCAGAACGCCCGGGCGGCCGCGACGGCAGCGGCGATCAGGGCCGGGATCCCCGGGGTACTGAGCACCGCCGTAATCACCTCCTGGTCCCGGCCGGTCAGCTCCCGCATCGCGGGGTCCACGTGCGGATCCCGGAAGTGCTGCCGGAGGTCGAGGGTCAGGTGCGCGGCCGGGGCGATCTCGCCCGGCTGGTGGCCGTACCCGAACGAGGTGATCGTGAGCGCGGAGGCGGGGGTCTGGGCGGTCATCTGCTGCTCCTGGTTGTGGTCGAGGCGGTCAGCGCTGGCTGATGTTGATCCGGTCGATGTGGACGCCCGCGCCGCCGCGGGATCCCCACCGGCCGCCCTGCCCGCCGGTCCCGGTGACGTTGACCGTGACGGGCGCGGGGGCCGGCGCGGCCGCGGCCTGCTCCCCGGAGGCACGGGACAGAGCGCCGGTGAACCGGAGGACGACCCACCCGAGGGCCGCGGTCCCCAGGAGCGCGGCCGCGCCGATCGCGAGTTCGGCGGCGGCGGCGAGGGCGGCGGGTCCAGCCATGGCGAGGGCTCCCCCGGTGCAGAGGGTCAGGGCGCAGATGCTCCCGACGAGGGTGATCGCGGTTCGCTCGAACGGGGTCAGGCCCCGGCGGGCGGGGGCGCCCTCGGGGGCCGCGGGCACGATGACCGGAGGCGCTGCCGGTACGTAGGCGGCGACCCACGACCCGTCGTCGAGCTGGACCAGGGCGCGCCGTTCGGCGGCCGGCGCGGGGAACAGCACCGTGGGCTCGGCGGCGTACAGGCGGGTCTGGTGGACGAGGGGCGCGGCGGCGGGGACCTGGACGGTGTAGGCCGGGGCGGGTTCGGCGTGCCGGGCGGGGTAGTGGTCCATGCTGGTGCTGCTCCTTCGGGGGCGGGTCAGTGGCGGGGGGCGGCGGGCGTGCCGGCCCCCGCCGCGTTGTCCGGGCTCGGGGCGGGGTCAGGTCCAGGGGGCGGCGTCGTAGCACTCGCGGACGTACGCGCGCAGCTCCTCGCGCGGCGCCTCGGCGGCGGGGGCGGTCAGCCCGGCCGGGACGAGCCAGGAGTGCGCGCGGTCGAGGTCGGCGAGGAGCCGGAACGACTCCGCCGCCTGCGCCCGTGACGCCGCCTCGCCGAACATCCCGCCGACCTCCACCCGGTCCGACTGGACGGCGCGGCGCAGCAGGTACGCGCGCAGCTGCTCGGGGTCGTTCTGCTCACCGGCGAGGGTCTGCGCCAGGAACTGGGAGGAGAGCGTCAGCAGTTCGTGGGCCTCCACGAGGATGTCGGGGGCGTGCCGGTAGAGGCGGGCGGGGTCGAGGTTCGACGTCGTCATGGCGTGCTCCTGGCGTGGTCGTCATACATGGGGAGGGCCGGCCCCGTGCGGGGCCGACCTCGAGAACGGGTGCTGTACGGGTCGGGCCGGTCAGTCCTCCGGGGTCCAGCCCAGGGGCGCCCACTTGCCGTGGCCCGGCTTGATCACCTTTCCGGCGTCGAACAGGGCCGACAGGGCGTTGTCGACGGAACCGGCTTTCGGCCCGCCGGGGGTGTCGGCGCCGAGCGCGGCCCTGATGTCCCGATTCCGCATGACCCCGGCGGCGAGGACGGTCAGGATCTGGGCCTCCAGGTTGGCGGGCTTGGCCTTGACCGCGGGGCGAGGGATCCGCACCGCGATGGTCCCGGCCTCGCCGTCGTGCTCCTGGTGGCCGTCGGCGCCGCCGCTGCCGTCCCCTCCGGCGAGGAGGTCTATGGCGAGGGGAAGGGCCTCCGAGTACCCGGCGCGGAACGCGGCGTCCTCGGCGGGGGTCAGCACCGGCATGACCGCGGACTCCATGAGCCGGATCAGGTTCGGGTACGTCCGGTTCTCCTTCACGGCCCGCCAGACGCGCATCAGGGCGGGGATGCCGCCGCAGATGTGCCAGGCGACGCCCGCGGTCACCGGGCCGGTCGGGGCCTCCTCCCCGTTCCACGCGGCCTCGACCTCGGCGTCACCGCCGCCGCCGAAGTGCCTGGGAATAGGGGTGATCTCGACCTCCCCCGACGTCATGTCGGAGGCGAGGCGCTTGGTCATGGTGCTGTTGACCCGGCCGAGCCAGACACTGCCCTGCTTGGCGTTCGCGCGGATCTTCTCGGCGTCGCCGAGGTCCTCCAGGTGCACGGACTGACCGGCGTACCTGATGCCCATGCCCAGCTTCCGGAACGTCAGCTGCGCCCGGGTGATCATCGCGACGACCCACGCCTTGAAGTCGTCGGGTGCCTCCGCGTGGTTGGCGATCACGCGGTTGATCTCGTCCAGGCTGATGTTCACCAGGGCCCACGGGTCGCCGAGGGCGAAGGACCCCCACCCGTTGGCCGTGCTGATCTGCTCCCGGTAGTCGGCGAGCGCGCAGGCCCCGGCGAGGGTCGCCCCGAACTCGGCCAGGCCGGCCCCGAAGGCGTACACCCGGCCCTTCGCCTCCGGCAGGCTCATGCCGCCCTGCGCGTCCGCGACGATGCTGACGATGCCGGACAGCCGTTCAGCGGTGATGACGTGCAGCAGGGCGACGGACTTCCCGGAGCCGGGGGCGCCCACGAAAAGGTCGGTCAGGCCGCCGAGGTCGGTGTCGTACAGCGGCATGCGGGCGGGCCGGCCATCGTGGCGGAGGCCGAGGGCGATCGTGCCGTCAGCGCGCATCGTGAGGTCCTCGGCGGTCGCCTCGCGCACGTTGATCAGCGGGTGGTCCCGGTAGATCGTGACGACCGCGGCGCCCAGCCCGACGGCCCCGATCATCAGCAGGTCCGGGTCCTCGATGCCGAGCGCCCGGGCCAGCTTCCGGCGGGGCAGGGAGAGTTCCTGATCCTCGGCGGCCTCGACGCGGAACATCGCCCGGCCTTCCTCGGCCTCGATCCGGTAGTCGGCGAGGTGCATCCCCGGGGCGGCCCCGCGCGGCCCGGACACCTTCTGTTCCCACCAGAGCCGCACGGGGTCCTGCTCCAGGGCGGCCTGTTCCGCGGCCCGGGCGGGGTCGACGAGGAGCGCCAGGCGCCCGGGCCCGCTGCCCGCGATGGGGTTCAGGATCACGGCCGCCTCCGGGACGTCGAAGACGGCGGCGACCGCGCGGGTGTCGAGGCGGGAGGAGACCGCCTCACCGGGCGCGGCGAGGATCACGGCGGTGAATGCCGGGCGGTTCGGGTCGGGCTGGTGTAGGGCGGTCAGGTCGGCCCCCTGCGTCACGGCGGCGGCCGCCCAGAGGGCGCGTACCCCGGACAGGTCGTCCCCGGCGTCCTGCGCGGGGGTCTCGGCGACGGCGGGCAGGTTCTCGATCGCCCGGCTGATCCCGGCGGCCCGGGTGATCGGGGCGGCGAGGCCGGCGGCGGCCGCCACGGCGACGGGGGCGACGGTCTCCCACCAGGAGTAGCCCGGGGCGATCAGCGCGGCCGCGTACGTGCCGGACAGCCCGAGGAGGGGAAGGGCGCGGGTGCAGGCGAGGAGGAGGCCGGCCCCGCCGGTGCGGGTGCGCCGCCACAGCACGCCGATCGCTCCGGCCCCGGCGGCGAGGACGGCGACGTGCAGCCCGGTGACGTCGGTCTGCGGGCCCACGGCGGTGAGGACCCCGCCCGCCCCGTACAGCACGCGCTCGGCGATGGCGAGACGGTGCGCGGTCGCGGGGGCGAGGCCGGTGTGCGTAGCGGTCAGCGCGGTCGGTTCGGCGGGCGCGGCGGGCGGGAGCGCGGCGGTGGTCACGGGAGCCTCCATGGCGGGCTGTGCGGGGCGTTCGGGGGCGGGAAGGGGTGAGGGGCCCGGCGCGGCAGCCGGGCCCCTCACAGGGCCGTACAGGGTGATGTGGTGTCAGCGGGTGTGGTAGAACCCCGGGATGGCCTGC
The DNA here is from genome assembly GCF_052244475.1 of Streptomyces sp. IBSNAI002. Classification (NCBI taxonomy): domain Bacteria; kingdom Bacillati; phylum Actinomycetota; class Actinomycetes; order Kitasatosporales; family Streptomycetaceae; genus Streptomyces; species Streptomyces sp. IBSNAI002. The sequence goes on from NZ_JBQPXG010000002.1 coordinate 2,285,376, forward strand.
TGCGGGCCGTTGCGCGAGGTCTCGTAGATCCCGCCGTACTCGGCGCGGTGCTCGCTGTTGAGGTTGTCGGCGGCGGTGCTCATCTCGGACGCGGTCCGGGCGACGTCGGCGGCCGCCTTGGCGACGTTGCGCAGCGCGGTAGCCGCGTTGCGGATCATCGTGGTGTACCGGGGTTCCACCTCGGCCTTCGCGCACAGCTCGGCGAGGAGGTCGGCGTGATTGGCGTCCTGGTCCATCTGACGGCGCAGCCGCCACAGGCCCTCGGCGAGGTGCGCGGCGGACGCGGCGAGCGCGGCGACGCGTCCGGCGAGGGCGAGGAAGCCAGGGACGCCGCCCTCACGGGTGGCGGGCAGGGCGGCGGTACGGGGCACGAGTTCGGTCACGGTCAGTCCTCGTTGTGGGCGCGGGCGGAGGGCGTGGAAAGGCCGGCGTCTGCCGTGGCCTGCTGGAGCGGCTTGTACGCGTCGTGCATCTCGTCGTGGGCGGTCTCTACGAGCTCGGCCGCGGTCAGTGACTCGGTCTGCATGGCGTCCGCCCGGCGGGCGAGGGTGTCCATGTACTCGGACAGCCGCGCCATCGCGGACGACGTCCGGCGGCCGATCACGTTGTTGTACTCGGCGAGGTCGTCGGCCAGGTCCGCGAGGGCGTCCCGCAGTTTGCGGGCGTTCCCGGCGAGGACGCTGCACTCGTCGTAGGTGGCGAAGCACCGGCGCCGGGACTTCCCGAGGTTGGTCAGGACGTCGTCGAGGGTGACCTCCGTCATGTGCCGGGCGGAGGGCTGCGGCGGCCGGGCATAGCTGGGGAGCGCGGATCCGGTCGAGGACCGGGCGGGCGCGGAGGACTTCACGGGCGGCTCCTTCACGGTGGTACTGGCGGTGCCGGCCGCGGGGAGCGAACCGGCGGGCATGCGGGGCGGCTTCGCCGGTCGGGCGAGCCACTCGTACGTGACCGTCACCCGCTCTTGCTCGTCCATGACGTGCTGCGCGGAGTCGGCCGCGGAGCGGCGGGTGCGGCCGGCCCTCGGCGGGGCGGAGGTGCCGTGCCCGTGGCTGTGCGTGCTCCACGGGCCGCCCGTCCTCGGGGGCGGCTGCTGCTGCCCGCCCTGGGTGGAGCGGTGCCTCCTCCACGTCCCGCGGCGGCCGCCGGGCCCGGTCTGACCCGGCCCCTGCCCGGGCGGCTGTGGATGGCCCTGTGGACCACCGGGCGGTGTCTGTGGACCACCGTTCGGCGGGGGCTGCTGCGGTCCGCCCTGCGGGCCCGTCGGGCCGTTCTGGGGCGTCTGCTGCTGCGGGCCCGGCGGGGGCCCGGGCGGCTGGGGCGGAGTCTGCGGCTGACCGTTCATCGGCGGCTGCGTCGGCCTCGGCGGGTAGTTCGGCCTCGGCGATGCTGTCGGCTGCTGCGGCTGAGGAACCGTCTTGCTCCGGCCCTTCCTCCACCGCCACCGCCGACGCGGCTTCGACGGGGGCGTGGTCGGCCCCGCCGACGGCGGGTTGCCGGGGCCGGTCGGCTGCTGCGGGCCCTGCCCCGGCGTCTGCGGGGTCTGCTGCTGGCCGGGCTGCTGCGGGCCCTGCGGCCCCTGCCCCGGCTGCTGCTGACGCTTCCTCCGGATCATCCGGCGCCGCCGGTTCTTCGGCGGCGCCGGGTTGTTTCCGGTCGGCTGCTGCTGGGGCCCGGTGCCGGGCGCCTGCTGGCCGGGCTGCTGCTGCCCCGGCTTCGGCTTGCGCTGACGGCCCGGGCGCTGCGGGGTCTGCTGCCCGCCGGCCTTCCCGGTGGACCCGCCGCCGTTGGCGTTGCCGGTCGGCCCACCGCCGCCGTGGGGCTGCGTGCCGCCCCCCTTCCCCCTGCCCTTCCCTCCGCCCGCGCCGCCGCCGGACGACCCGGTACCGGCGCCTCCTCCCGACCCGCCGCCGCGGTTCTTGCGGTCGCGGATCTTCTGGAGGGTGCCGCCACCGGACCCGCCCCCGGCGCCGGGGGTCTTGCCCCGGCTCGGCGACTGGACGCCCGTCGACGGCTTCCCGCCGCCCGAGTCGGAGCCGGTGCCGCCCTTCCCGCCGCCGGACGGCGAGGACTTCCCCCCGCCGCCGGGGCCGGCCTTCCCGGACCCGGCGGTGCCCGCGCCCGGGGACGGCTTCGCGCCGCTGCTCCCCGTGCCGGTGCTGCCGTTGCCGGTGCGCTGGGGGCTGGCCTTCCCGGCGTTGCTCCCCGGCCCGGTGCCGGTACCGCCGCGGCCGCCGCCGGACGACGTCCCGCCGCCCGTGCCGCCGATCCTGCGGGACCCGCCTCCGCCACCGGAGCCACCGCCTGACGGGGACCGGCCGCCGCCGGAGCCTCCACCGGCGGCGGCCTTCCCGAACTCTGCCGACGTCGGCACCTTCGTGAGGCGGGCCCGGGCGTCCTCCTCGGCAGCCCGCCGCTTCACCTTCGCATCACGCCACACCGCCTCCTCGGCGGCCCGCTCCATCCGGCGCTGCTTCCAATCGGCGACCACGGTGACCGTGCCTCGCAGCGCGGCGAGCGCGATGGCGAGGACGGCGGAGAACGACAGCGCCCCGAGCCCGTCGCCCTGGTCGCCGTTCCCCTCCGACCGGAACGTGGCCGGGACCGGCGACGGCGGGGCGGGCGGCAGGCCCGGGCTGACCGCGGCGAGGGACTCGGCCGCCGACCGGCGGGCGGGCATCACCGGAACCGGAGGCGCCCCCGTCGAGGAGGACGGGGGCGCGGGTGCCGGCGGGGTGCTGACCGGAGGCGCGGGCGGCGTCGCCGGAGGTGCGGCCGGGGGCGGCGGCGGGGGCGTCGCTGGGGGGCGGTGCCTCGGCGGCGGCAGGCCCGGCGATGTCGGCCGTACCGGGAACTGGACCACCGTTCCGCCGGGCGGCGGCGGGGGCGGGCCGGACGGATTGCTCATGATCGTTGCTCCTGTCGGTGTTGACAGAGTGTGAGGAGGTGCCTTACGCGCGCGGGCGTCCGCGTGTCCGCGGGTCCCCGCGTCGCGCGTCCGCATTACGCGCGAGGCGAGGGCCGGTTCGGGGCGGTGATGATGATGAGGATCACGACCGCCCCGAACCGGCCTGCCGGTCACCGTCCGTAGCGCTGAACGAAGTTGGCGAGGGTGGTCGCGAGGTCGTTCCAGGCGGCGTCAGCGTCGTCCGTTCCGGCCCTCGCCCTCTGCCACTCGCGGGCGATGGCCCGGGCCTCGTCGGCCCACGCCGTGGCGATACCGGCCGCTCCTCGGGCGGCGGCGGCCGCCATGCGCTGCTCCCGGTGCTGCGCCCGGTTGTGGGCCTTCCGCTCGGCTCCGGTCATCGGGTCGGCGGGGGTGGTGCTGTCCATGCGGATCCTTTCGGGAGGGGGCCGCGCCCGGAGCAGGCCGGGCGCGGCAAGGAGAGGAGGCGGGCGGGGTCAGGCGCCGCGGCGGCGGTCCCACAGGTCGGTGATCCCCCGGGGCTGCGTGCCGTCCTGCTGGGGCTGCCCGGCGGCCGGCGCCTCCGGGGCCGGGGCGGCCGCCGTCACCGACTTGTTCAGGGCCTTGGCGGTGAACGCGCCGACCGAGGCGCGCCGGTCCGCGCTGCGGGCGGCCTTGGCCTGGCGCTGGCCGGGCAGGGCGTTGACGTGCCGGACGTGGTCGGCGAACTCCTGCCGGAGCTCCCGGGCCCCCTCGGCGGCGAGGTCGGACCCCTTGACCATCTTCTTGAGTCCCCGGGTGGCGCGGCGGGTGCGGCGGCCGGCGGCCCAGCGGCCGTCACCGGGCACGTGCTGCGACCGCAGCTCGCCCTCCATGGCGGCGAGGAACGCCCGGTACTCGAAGGCGTCGCCGCCGTGCACGGCCTCGCGGTCGGCGGTCCAGGAGGTGACCGCCGGGACGGTCAGGAGGCGGGCGTACGCCTCGACGCGGTTGACGGTGTCGGTGTTGTTGTTGGTGGCGGGCGTACGGTCCACGGCGGGCTCCTCGTGCTCGGGGGGAGTGGTGGGGGCGGGCTGGTGGTCACACAACGGGACCCGGCGGAGGGGCCGGGGCCGGCAGGGCGAGCGCCAGAGCGCGGTACGGTCAGTGCCAGGCCCGCCCCCTCGTTTCGGTCGAGGGGGCGGGCGGTGCTGTGTGCGGGGTCAGGCCGCGGTGACTTCCTCGGCCTCGTCGTCGGTCGGGGTGGCGGCCTCGTTGCGGACCTTGGACACCCAGCCGATCGACCACCCCGTCTTGTCCGCGAGTTCGCGGACGCTCGCGCCGGGGGTGTTCACGACGAGCGCCCGGGCGACGTCCTCGTCGAGCCGGTCATCGTTCACGGGGGTGTTCACCGGGGCCTGCTTGCGGGTGTTCACCGGGGGCGCCTTGCGGGTGTTCACGGGCGGTGTCTTGCGGGTGTTCACGGCCGCGCCGTCGGTGTTCACCGCGCGCCGCTCCGCGCGTTCACGGGCCGCCTGCTCCGCCCGTTCACGGGCCTCCCGTTCTTCCTGTTCACGGGCGGCCTGCGCGGCCTGTTCACGGTCACGCTCCTGCTGTTCACGGGCCTCTCGCTCCGCGCGTTCACGGGCCTCCCGCTCTGCCCGCTCCTGGCGTTCGCGCTCCTCCGCCCTTTCGAGGCGGTCGGCCTCCTCGCGGCGCTTGCGCTCCTCGCCTTCCCGCTGCTCACGGAGCATCTGGGCGGCGTGGTCCCGCTGGTCCTGCTCGACCTTCGCGGCGTGTTCACGGGCTTCCCGCTCGCGGCGCTCCTGCCGGTCCTGCTGGCGTTCACGCTCTTCCCGGTCTCGCTGTTCACGCTCGCGCTGGTCGCGTTCACGGGCCTCCCGCTCGCGCTGTTCATGAACACGCTTCCGCTCGGCCTCCTGCTCCTGTTCACGGTCGATCCGGGCGAGCGCCCGAGTGATCGCCCGGCGGTACGCGAGGGCGGCCTCCGCGGTCGTGATCAGGAGCAGCGGGGCGACCGCGTGAACGGCCACCCCGACCCCGTCACCTTTCAGCGCGGAGTCCCCCACGTTCAGGCCCAGGGTCATGAACCCGGTGAGCCACCGCAGGGTGGCTGGCCACGCGCCGCCGTGCTCGCCGAGCCGGGACACCGTGGCGTCGAGGCGGATCACGATCACCACGGCGGCGTCGACCACGATCGGGAGGATCGGGGCCGTCCAGTCCCACGCGTCGGACGTGACGCGCTGGACGAGAGGCGTCACGGTCAGGACGGAAAACAGGACCGCGCCGAACGTGATCGTCCAGGTGCCGCCGTCGAGGGTGCGCTCCACCGACTTGAGCTGTCCGGGTGTCAGCTTCGCGAGCCTCATCGGGCGTCACCCCCGGCGGTGGCCATGGCCGGGCAGTTCCGGCAGATCGGGCCGTGGTTGAAGTCCTGGACGGGGCGGCGGGCGCCGCACGCGGCGCACTCCCGGGTGTTGGCCGGGGCCGCCTCCTCGCCGCGGTCGGCGCACGAGCAGGTGCCGCCCATGCAGTCCGCGGCCGTGTCCTCCCGGACCGGGGCGGAGGCGTCCGCGTCGTCCTGGTCGCCGTCGAGGCCGAGGACCAGGGCGACGAGGTCGAAGGGGCGCGGCAGGCGGGTGTCCTCGCCGGCCTCGGCTCGCTCCTGCCGGGCCCGGGTGATCAGGTCCCGCAGGACCCCGTACGCGATGGCGCCGCGCACGGCGTTGCCGTTGTCGGGGTCGGCGGCGTGGTCGCGGAGGCGGATCAGGTCCTGCCGGACGTCAGCGAGGACGCCGCTCTCCGCGCTGAGCGCGCCGGCCTCCTCACGGGCGGCGTCCCGCTCTTTGGTGAGCTGCCGAACGAGGGCCTGCGTGCCGGTCTCGGCGTCGGTGGCCCGGCGGGCGGCCCTGGCGGTGTCCTCGCGGGCCTGGTCCAGCTCGGCCCGCAGGGAGCCGATCGTGCCGGTGAGGGTGCGCGCGGTGGTCCGGGCGTCCGCGAGGTCAGTAAGGGCCCGGTCCCGGGCGTCGGTAGCCAGGTCGAGGGTGCTGCGGGTCCGTCCCAGCTCCTCGCGGTCGGCGAGCAGGGCGGCGTGCGTGCTGGCGGTGACGATGCGGATCACGGCGGGTCTCCTCGGGTCAGGTGAACAGGTCGAGTTGGGCGGAGGCGAGGGCGGCCGCGGCGGCCTCCTCGCGGATACGGCGGCCGGGCCCGGGCGGCGTCGGCGGCGTGCGGGGCGCAGACGGCCGTCAGGGCGTCGGCGGGGAGGCGGGCGGCGTCGACCAGGCGCACGGCCGGGTCCGCCGGGACGAGGACCGTGGCGAGCTCCCAGCACTCCGGAGTGCGGCACAGGCGGCCGTCCCGCCGGGTGACCGCCCGGAACACGGGGTTCGCGTGCGCCGGGGCGGTCGAGGCCGGGTGAGGCGTCGCGGTCACCGGGGGTCGATGGCGGCGGCCTGCCACCGGTCGAACCCCTCGACCTTCGAATGGAGCCACACCAGGCGGCCGCGGTCGATGACGCCCTCGGCCCAGTCGAGGGCGGCCGTGATGTCCGCGTCGGCGTCGGCCTCGTCGAACGTCGGGTGACAGCCGTAGGCGTCGCCCTCCAGCTCCCACCCCCACACGTCGACGTCGATGTGGCAGGCGGTCAGGGTCCAGCGGGACACGGGCAGTTCCTCCGGGGTGCGGGTCGGGGTGGTCGGGCCGTTCAGGCCGGGGCGGAGGAAGAGGCGCCCGCCCGGGCCGCCCGGGGTGGCGGTCACGGCGCCGGGCACGGTCCGCTGCTGCGGGATGGACATCGGCCGCCCGTCCGGGCCCGTCAGGGGGCCGGTGAGGGCCGGGGGCGGCGGGACCGGCCCGGAGGCCGGGGCGTCGCCCGCGAGGCGGTCCCGGGCGTCCTGACGGCGGCCGAGCTGCTCGGAGGCCCACGTGCCGGTCAGGCCGGCCGCCGTCATCAGCGCGGCCGCGCCGTCGAGGTGCCTGCCGGTGACCAGGCAGCCGACGGCGACGACGGCCGCGACGGCCGGGGACACCGGGGAGGTCAGTACGGCGGTGAGCCCGTTCTCGACGCGGGCGGTGGCGGAGTGGAGCGCGCTACGGGCGCTGCTGCTGTCCATGCGTGGGGTTCCCGTCCTCGGGACGCCCCGCCGGGGCGGGGCTGGTGACTGGGGAGAGCAACGCCCCGGCCGCCGCCGCGTGGGCGGGGCCGGGGCGGGGCGGTTCAGAGGCGGAGCAGGGCGCGGAGGCGCCGGAGGTCGACCGCGAAGGCGTCCACGCGGTCCAGGAGCGCGTCTACGCCGGGGCCGTCCAACTCGGCGTCAAGGCCGGCGGACCAGACGGACACGACCGCCGGGGAGCCGGGGGTGCCGAGGTCGCGGAACCACTCCGCCGTCAGCCCGCCCGCCCCGGCGACGGCGAGCAGGGCCGGAGCGGGGAGGAGCGCGGCCAGGAGGCCGGTAGAGGTGCCGGTGCCGTACACCGTGGCGGCCGTCACCGGCCGGCCCGGATGCGGCGCAGCATCTCGTCCGCCGACGGGTCGGCAGGGTAGGCCATCGTGGCGGGCCGGGGCCGGGGCGGGGCGGCGTTGGTGAAGGCCGGCCGGTTGCAGCGGCACGCCCAGTACTCGCACAGCGGGCACACGTCGTCGGGACGGGCGGCCGCCGGGGCCGGGGCGGGGCTGGTGCGGGTCAAGGCGAGGATGTTGGTACGGTCGCTCACGTGCTGGTCCTCTCGTGCGGGTGATGTCGTCGAGGGGGCTGTGCGCGTGCATGGGAAGGCCCGTCCGGGCTCAAGGCGTTGGTAGCGCCTCCGGACGGGCCTTCCTCTTGCACGGTGGGGCTCTGGAGGGTCAGGGGGCCGGGCAGTGCAGCGGGCACCGGCACGGCGGGTACTGAGAGCTGATCTCGGGGACCACGTCCCGGTCGGGGTCGACCGTGACCGGCGGCCCGTACGTGCGGCCGCCGTCCCGGCTGACCCGGATGGTGAGCACCGGGCGCTGCTCCTGGCCGTCGTTCCCGCCGAGGGCGGGCCGGTCGGCACTCACGCCGCTACCTGCACGCCGTGCTCGACGGCGACCGGCGCGACTGGGGCCGGGATGGCGACCGGGGCGATGCTGGTCACGCGGAGGGACGGCGCGACCTCCTTCATGGGGACCTCGCCGAGGCCGTGCCGCTTGTACGTGGCGCGGATCGCGTCGAGGTCGGGCGTCTGACGGGTCGAGACGACCCGCTCGACCAGCCAGCGGCCGCCGTACAGGCCGGCGGGGAGGCGCCCGACGAGCTTCTTGGCGGCGCGCTTGGTGCGCTCCGCGGCCCGGGCGGCGTCCACGGCAACGACACCACGCTGGGCGCCGAGCGCCCGCACCTGGCCGAGTGGCGCGAACGCGGCTGGTAGGTCCGCAATCCGTCAACTTCGCTACGCGGGGCACCCCTTCCGGTCGATGATGGCCGAACGCACGTCCTGAGGGCCGGGGAGGGGGTATTTGCTGCACCATGCAACAAGAGCCCTCCCCGTCTCCCACCGCGTCCCGTCCCGCCCCTTCGATGCTGCGGCTGGCCTCGGCCGCGCTCGCCGGAACCGCCATCGAGTTCTACGACTTCTTCGTCTACGGAACGGCCGCCGCCCTCGTGCTCGGCCCGCTCTTCTTCCCGTCCTTCTCCCCGCTCGCCGGGACCCTCGCCGCGTTCGGCACCTTCGGCGTCGGCTTCCTCGCCCGCCCGCTCGGCTCGGCGATTTTCGGCCACATCGGCGACCGCTACGGGCGGCGTCCGGTACTCCTCGCCTCCCTGCTCCTGACCGGCCTCGCCACCGTCGCCGTCGGCTGCGTGCCGACGTACGACTCGATCGGCGTGGCCGCACCGGCGCTGCTGGTCCTGCTGCGCTTCCTGCAGGGCCTCGGGCTCGGCGGCGAATGGGGCGGCGCCGTCCTGCTGACCGCCGAGCACGCCCCCGAGCGGCGGCGCGGCCTGTGGTCGAGCTTCCCGCAGATCGGTCCGCCGGTGGGCTTCCTGCTGGCCAACGGCATCGTCCTCGCGCTGTCGGCGACCCTGACCGACGCCCAGTTCACCTCGTGGGGCTGGCGGGTCCCGTTCTGGGCGGCCGGTGTGCTGGCCCTGGCGGGGCTGTGGCTGCGCCGCTCGGTGGAGGAGACTCCGCAGTTCCGGGCGCTGGCCGAGAGCGGCCGGCGCGCGGACGCCCCGCTGGCGGAGGTGGTCCGCGGCCACTGGCGGCTGCTCCTGCTGACCGGCGGGGCGCTGGCCGTGGGGTACGCGGTCTTCTACGCGGTCACCACCTGGTCCCTGGCGTACGCGACCGAACACCTCGGCATGGGCCGTACGACGGTGCTGGCGTGCGTCATGGGCGCCGTCACCCTGATGGGCGTGGCCACCCCGCCGCTGGCGGCGCTGGGCGACCGGTACGGGCGGCGGCCGCTGTGCCTGGCCGGGTCGGCTGCCTGTGTGGTGTGGATGTTCCCGCTGGTGGCCCTGCTGGGTACGGCCGATCCGCTGCTGATGACGCTGGGCTTCGTCGGGGCGCTGCTGGGCATGGTGACGATGTTCGCGGTGGTGGGCGCGTACCTGCCGGAGCTGTACGCCCCGCGGATCCGCTGCACGGGCGCTGCCGTGGGCTACAACCTGGGCGGTGTACTGGGCGGGGCGCTGACCCCGATCGCGGCGACGGCGCTCGCGGACGGTACCGGTCCGCAGTGGGGTGTCGCCGTGTACCTGAGTGCGATCGCCCTGGTCAGCCTGGTCTGCTTCGCGCTGCTGCCGGAGACCGGCCCGGCCGTCGTGCGGGCGCGGGCGCAGGCCGGGGCGGCCGCGGGCACGGAAACGGGGGCGGCCGAAGCGGCCGCCCCCGTGTAGATCCCTCGGGACCGTCAGGCGTCGATGCTCTCCGGGCGGGCGGCGGCCTCGGCCGCCGCCTGCTTCTTGGAGGCGATCAGGCTGGTGATCGTGGTGATGACCAGGACACCGCAGATGACGCCCAGGGAGACCGGGATCGAGATGACCGGGACGTGCAGTCCGGACTCGTGGAGGGCGTGCAGCACGAGCTTGACGCCGATGAAGCCCAGGATGATCGACAGGCCGTAGCTGAGGTGGACCAGCTTCTTGAGCAGGCCGCCGATCAGGAAGTACAGCTGGCGCAGACCCATGAGGGCGAAGGCGTTGGCGGTGAAGACGATGTACGGGTCCTGGGTGAGGCCGAAGATCGCGGGGATGGAGTCCAGCGCGAACAGCACGTCGGTGGTGCCGATGGCGAGCATGACGACCATCAGCGGGGTCAGGACGCGCTTGCCGTTGCTCTGGATGAAGAGCTTGGTGCCGTGGTACCGGTCGGCGACGCCGAACTTCTTCTCGACGGACTTGAGCAGGCGGTTCTCCTCGAACTCGTCCTCCTCCTCACCCTTGCGGGCCTCCTGGATCAGCTTCCACGCGGTGTAGATCAGGAAGGCGCCGAAGATGTAGAAGACCCAGGAGAAGCTGGCGATGATCGCCGCGCCGGCCGCGATGAAGATCGCGCGGAGCACCAGGGCGATCAGCACGCCCACGAGCAGGACGCGCTGCTGGAGGTGCGAGGGCACCGAGAACTTCGCCATGATCAGGACGAAGACGAAGAGGTTGTCGACGCTCAGGGACTTCTCGGTGATGAAGCCCGCGAAGAACTCCTGCGAGGCCTGCCCGTTCCCGAAGAACCACAGGCCGAGGCCGAAGAGTGCGGCGAGGACGATCCAGACGACCGTCCAGGTGCCGGCTTCCTTGATCGATACGTCGTGGGGTTTGCGGCCGATGAAGAAATCGGCACCGATGAGGAGGGACAGACCGAGAATGGTCAGCGCCCACAGGGCCCAGGAAACTTCCACTTGAACACGCCTCCGGCGGATGGCTCAGCACTTCGTCAGCGTCATCGCTGCCGGAGGTCTCTTCCACCCGGGCGGCCTGGAGGCCGTGGGCCGACGCCCCGGGACCGACTGCTCACCTATGACCGCAGTGGTCCGTATTGACGGGTACGCCGTAGCTGGAAAGCAGGAATACTCCCCTCCGCACGCACCAGGGTACCCGTCTCGGGCGCATAAGGTAAAGGGAATCCCAAGAAGAGGTCAGCGGCAGGTCATCTGCCTGCCGCCGGGCTTCACGGCCGGGCGCGCCGCCGGGCCTCCGCCACCCGGTCCAGTGCCTGGTCGAGGACCCTGCTGCCCTGCGGGGGCAGGTCCGGGGCGAAGGTCCAGGCGTGGTGGACCCAGGGGTCGGCGAGGTGGTTGTCCGGGACGGGCGAAAGCCGCATGAGCGAGCGCCACAGCGGGTCCAGCAGCGGCCCGTAGGCCGAGGCCTCGTCGCGGTCCGCGACCATCAGCAGGTGCACGCCGACCGGCGGACCCTCGTCGGCGAGGTAGCGCAGCTGGGTGACGGCCCGGTCGTCGAAGCCGTGCGGGAAGTCGTGCACGAGGAGCAGCTGGTCGGCCGTGTCCACGTCCGGCGGCAGGTCCTCGGGAGCGCCGGCCCGCAGCGCCATCTGTACGAGGTCCACCCGCTTGGTCAGCCGCGCCAGCGTGTCGGTGACCCCGGCGGCCCCCGCGGCGGGCGGCCCGGCCAGCACCCCGGCCCGTACGAGGGGCGCCAGGGAGGCCGCTCCGGCCCCGGCCGCGTCGATGACGTGGACGGTGAACCGGTCGGCGGGGTGGACCGCGAGCAGCCGCACCGCGTGCGCGACGGCCATGTCCATGGCGGCCCGGCGCAGCCGGTCGGTGTCCATGGCCATCGCGGCCTCGGAACCGGTACGGCCGTTGTCGATCCACAGGCCGCGCTCCAGCGGGAGCTTCATCAGCATGGGGACGCGCAGGTCGGGGCGCTCGGGAAGGTACAGGTCGCCCAGGCGCAGGGCCAGCGGGCTCTCCTCGGGCAGCGCGGCGGACCGGCCGCCGTGCCAGACCGGGTTGTCCCAGCGGGCGTACGCGGCCGGCAGCGCGGGCTCGACCACCTCCGACTCGGCGACCAGCTGGGCGAGGTCCCGGTCGAGGACGGCGCGGGCCTGCGCGACGAGCTCCTCACGGCGCGCCCGGGCGGTGTCGCGGGCGGCGTTCCCGGAGCCTCCGAGGCGGTGGCGGGGGTCGGACAGGGCCTCGTCGAGCTCGCGGTCCATGCGGTTGTCGGCGAACTCGACGGCGCTGCGGTACGCGGCGACCGTGCGGGCCAGGTCCTCGAACATGCCCCAGACCTGGTTGTAGAGCCGCTCCTCCATGGACCAGCCGCTGGCGTCGCCGGCGACGGGCCTCGGCGGCTGCCCGGGCTCCGGAGCCGGGGCGGAGCGCGGCGCGGGCTCGGGGGGCTCGGTGGCGGTGGGGCGGCGCCGCGGGTGGGAGTAGCTGATCGTGCTGTCGGCCGAGGCCACGGGCGTGGGCGCCGGTCCGGGCGTGCCCGCGTACGGGGTTCCGGACACCGGGGTCACCGGGGTCGCCGGGTCGGGTGCGACGGGGACCGGGTCGGGTGCGACCGGGGCGGCGACGCTGGCGTGCACGCGCGCGGCCAGCCCGGCGGCGGCGGTGGCGGTGAGCCCCTGGTCGGCGAAGAGGGCGGCGAGCCCGCCGGCGTACCCCTGGCCGACGGCGCGCACCTTCCAGGCTCCCTGGCGGCGGTAGAGCTCGAGGGCCACGACGGCGGACTCGCCCTCCAGCCCGGTCAGGGTGTACTCGGCCAGCCCGGTGCCGTCCATGTCCGTGACGGCGACGTGGGAGGCCGCGACGGCCCCGAAGCGGCCCGGGCCGCCCGGGGGCAGGGAGAGCAGGACGCCGACGCGGTGCACCTCATCGGCGACCGCGTCGAGGTCGACGGCGAACCGGTGCCGGTCCGCGGACCCGCCGGGCACCTCGACACCCGGAAGGTCGCTCGCACCCGGGTGCGCGATCCCTTCCGGGCCCGTCACGGCGCCCCGCTCGTCTCCGAGCGAGGCCAGGGCGAGCACCGCGGTGCCCGCCGAGACCGTGATCCGCACCCGGCGTTCGGACAGGGCATGGTTCTGCCCCCGGACCAGTTCGGCCGCCATCGTCCCGTCTCCCCCGATCTTCTTCGCTTACAGGTGCGGCAGGATCGCCGGCATCAGGTCCTGGAACGTCCGGCCGTTGGCCGGGTTGCCGAGGGCCGTCATCTGCCAGCCCGAGCCCGCACGGGACACCTTCGCCATGATCTGCGCGGTGTACTGGCCGCCGCCGTCGAGGGTGTAGCGGGCCAGCTCCTGGCCGTTGGTCTCGTCGACGATGCGGCAGAACGCGTTCTGCACCTCCTGGAACGTCTGGCCGGTGAACGAGTTCACCGTGAAGACGATCTGGTCGATGTGCACCGGCACCCGCTGGAGGTCGACGAGGATGGCCTCGTCGTCCCCGCCCTGGCCGACGCCGCCGACGAGGTTGTCACCGGTGTGCCGGACCGAGCCGTCGTCGCTCTGCAGGTGCCGGAAGAAGACGACGTCCACCGGCTGCTTGTCGGCGAAGAGCACCGCCGACGCGTCCAGGTCGATCTCCCGGGTCCGCGAGCCGAACAGCCCGCGGCGCTTGGCCGCCTGCCAGCCGAGGCCCATGCGGACCGCGGTCAGCGTGCCCCCGTCCGCCTTCTGCAGACTGATGGCCTGACCCTTGGTCATGTTGACCGTCACGCGCTGTCCCCTCTCCATAGCCCGCCCCTACAACGGGAGCGCAGCGTGTACCTGCGGCTGAGACCCAACCCTACTGACAGCCTCCGAGTCAGGCGAGGCCCGCTTCCTTCATCTGCCTCAGCTCCTTCTTCAGCTCGCCCACCTCGTCCCTGATCCGGGCGGCGACCTCGAACTTGAGCTCCGCGGCCGCCGCGCGCATGCGTTCGGTCATCTCCTCGATGATCCGGGCCAGTTCGGCGGCGGGCCGGTCGGTGGGCACCGCGGCGGCCTTGGCTCCCTTCGCACCCTTGCCCGCCTTGGCCCCGGCCGCCTTGCCGCCCAGCTCGGGAACCGGCGCCTTGGCGGCCTTGCCGTCCTTGGCCTGGCGGTATCCGGTGCCGAGGAGCTCCTCGGTGTCCAGTTCCTCACGGGCGATGGTGGCGACGATGTCGTTGATCTTCTTGCGCAGCGGCTGCGGGTCGATGCCGTTCGCCGTGTTGTAGGCGACCTGCTTCTCGCGGCGGCGGTTCGTCTCGTCGATCGCCTGCGCCATGGCCGGAGTGATGCTGTCCGCGTACATGTGGACCTGGCCGGAGACGTTGCGCGCCGCGCGGCCGATGGTCTGGATCAGCGAGGTGCCGGAGCGCAGGAAGCCCTGCTTGTCGGCGTCGAGGATCGCCACCAGCGACACCTCGGGCAGGTCGAGCCCCTCGCGCAGCAGGTTGATGCCGACCAGGACGTCGAACTCGCCGGAGCGCAGTTCGGTCAGCAGCTCGATGCGGCGCAGGGTGTCCACGTCGCTGTGCAGGTAGCGGACCTGGATGCCGAGCTCCAGGAAGTAGTCGGTGAGGTCCTCGGCCATCTTCTTGGTGAGGGTGGTGACCAGGACCCGCTCGTCCTTCTCCACCCTCTGGCGGATCTCGTGCACCAGGTCGTCGATCTGGCCCTCGGTGGGCTTGACCACGACCTCGGGGTCGATGAGGCCGGTGGGGCGGATGATCTGCTCGACGAAGCCGTCGCCGCGCGAGAGCTCGTACTTGCCGGGGGTGGCCGACAGATAGACGGTCTGGCCGATCCGCTCCTGGAACTCCTCCCACTTCAGGGGCCGGTTGTCGAGGGCGGACGGCAGCCGGAACCCGTGGTCGACCAGGGTCCGCTTGCGCGAGGCGTCGCCCTCGTACATGGCGCCGATCTGCGGCACGGTGACGTGCGACTCGTCGATGACCAGGAGGAAGTCCTCCGGGAAGTAGTCGATGAGCGTGTTGGGCGCGGAGCCCGGATCGCGGTCGTCCATGTGGAGCGAGTAGTTCTCGATGCCGGAGCAGGACCCGATCTGGCGCATCATCTCCAGGTCGTAGGTGGTGCGCATGCGCAGCCGCTGCGCCTCCAGCATCTTGCCCTGCTTCTCCAGCTCGGCGAGGCGCGCGGCCAGCTCGGCCTCGATGCCGCGGACCGCCTTCTCCATGCGCTCGGGGCCGGCGACGTAGTGGCTGGCGGGGAAGACGTACAGCTCGCGGTCCTCGCTGATGACCTCGCCGGTCAGCGGGTGCAGCGTGGACAGGGCCTCGATCTCGTCGCCGAACATCTCGATGCGGACGGCCAGTTCCTCGTAGACCGGGAAGATCTCGATGGTGTCGCCGCGCACCCGGAAGGTGCCGCGGGTGAAGGCCACGTCGTTGCGCGTGTACTGGATGTCGACGAAGCGGCGCAGCAGCTGGTCCCGGTCGATCTCCTCCCCCACCTTGAGGGAGACCATGCGGTCGACGTACTCCTGCGGGGTGCCGAGGCCGTAGATGCAGGACACGGAGGCGACGACGATCACGTCGCGCCGGGTCAGCAGCGAGTTGGTCGCCGAGTGGCGCAGCCGCTCGACCTCCTCGTTGATCGAGGAGTCCTTCTCGATGTAGGTGTCCGACTGCGGAACGTAGGCCTCGGGCTGGTAGTAGTCGTAGTACGAGACGAAGTACTCGACGGCGTTGTTCGGCAGGAGCTCGCGGAACTCGGTCGCCAGCTGGGCGGCGAGGGTCTTGTTCGGCGCCATGACCAGGGTGGGGCGCTGAAGCTTCTCGATCATCCAGGCGGTGGTCGCCGACTTGCCGGTGCCGGTCGCACCCAGCAGGACGACATCCTTCTCACCTGCACGGATGCGCTTCTCCAGCTCGGCGATGGCCGCCGGCTGGTCGCCGCTGGGCTGGTAGGAGCTGACGACCTCGAAAGGCGCCACCGTGCGTTCGATCTTCGATACGGGCCGCATGGGTCAACCGTACGACCCCCCACTGACACTCACGCATCCGCGCGCGGACGCGCGGCGCGCCCGGCCGGACCGGCCTCACACGTTCTGGTCCGTTTGTCGTAGTTCGGTGGCGGCTCGGTGATCTTCAAGCCCATGATCGCGGTGAAGGTCCCGCCGTGAAGTGCCGTGAAGTGCATCGCCACAACGTCTGCCGCTCCGCACCCGTCTGACGCAGGAACAGGGCTCACGACCCGAGGAGAACGCACATGTACGTCCGACCCGCCGCCGCGGCCGCCGCCGCGTTGCTGGGCTTCACCCTCACCGTGCTGGGCGGGACGGCCTCGTGCGCCGCCCCCGGACCCGGCTCCGTCCCCGGACCGGCCGGGCTCCTGGGCAACCCCGTCGTGTACGCCCACCGGGGGGCCTCGGCGTACGCCCCGGAGAACACCCTCGAAGCGGTCGACCTGGCGATGCGGCTGGGCTTCGACTGGGTCGAGAACGACGTGCAGCGCACCAGGGACGGCGAGCTGGTCGTCGTCCACGACGACACCCTGTCCCGGACCACCGACGTGGAGCAGCTCTTCCCGGACCGCAGCCCCTGGAGGGTCAAGGACTTCACGGCGGCCGAGATCGCCCTGCTCGACGCGGGCAGCTGGTTCGGGCAGGAGTACACCGGCGCCCGGGTGCCGACCCTGCGGCAGTACCTCGACCGGGTGCAGCGCAACCAGCAGCGGCTGCTCCTGGAGATCAAGAAGCCCGAGCTCTACCCGGGGATCGAGCAGGAGACCCTCGAGGTGCTGGACGAGGCGGGCTGGCTCGACGCGCGGCACGTGGCGGAGCGCCTGGTGGTGCAGAGCTTCAGCGCCGACTGCGTGCGCGTCGTGCACGGGCTGCGCCCGGACCTCGTGACGGCCTTCCTGGGCACCCCGACGGTGGCGGACCTGCCGCGGTACGCGCAGTTCACCGACCGGATCAACCCGTGGCACACCACGATCTCGGCCGAGTGGGTCGCGGCGGTGCACGCGCTGCTCGGAGCGCACGGCAAGGCCATGGAGGTGGACACCTGGATCGTGGACGACGCCACGACCGCCCGGAAGGTGCAGGCCATGGGCGTGGACGGAATCATCACCAACGCCCCGGACGTCGTCCAGGAGGCGGTCGGCGGCTACTGACGGAGCCGGCGCCCCGGCGCTGCCGGTGTCTTCGCCGGCGCTGTGGCGCTGTCAGCCCTGTCAGCCCTGTCAGTGGGGGGCCGTACCGTGGACGCGTGGACAGCACCGAGCGGCCCCGCGGGCCGCACCTCGAATGGACCGTCGTCGCGAGCGACATCGGTCCCCTGCTCCTGGCCGCGACCCCGGAGGGTCTGGTCCGGGTCGAGTTCCATGCCGGGCCGGACCGGGTCGACGCGATGATCGGCCCGCTCGTCTCCCGGCTCGGCGCCGACGCCTGGCGGCCCGCGCCGGGCGCGGAGGTGCTGCTGGCCGAGCCCATACGTCAGCTGGCCGGCTACTTCTCGGGGGCGCTGCGCCGCTTCGAGCTGCCGCTCGACTGGCGCCTCAGCTCCGGCTTCAACCGGCAGGTGCTCCAGGAGCTGGACCGTTCCGTGCCGTACGGAGCGGTCGTCGGGTACGGGGAGCTGGCCGCACGGGTCGGACAGCCCGGGGCCGCGCAGGCCGTCGGCAACGCCATGGGGTCGAACCCGCTGCCCCTGGTGGTGGCCTGCCACCGGGTCGTGGAGAACGACGGGGGCATCGGCGGCTTCGGCGGCGGCGTCGAGACCAAGCGCCGGCTGCTGGCGCTGGAGGGCGTCCTGCCGGAGCCGCTGTTCTGAGCGTCCCGGATACCCGGTTCCGCCCGTACGTAAGGGGTGGCACACTGCCGCGGTGACTACTCCAGCCGCCGCACCCGGCCGCAGCCCGTCCTTCCGCGCCCCGCACCCACGCCGCCCGCGCAGCGGGTGTCCGGCATGACCGCCTCCCCCGGTACGGACCGGCCCGCCACGCCGGCCGGCCCCCCGGACCTGGCCGGGCTGCGGCGGCGTACCACAGGGGTGCTCATCGCGAGCCAGATGCTCGGCGGGCTCGGCGTACCCATCAGCATCGCCCTGGCGCCCGTGCTCGCGGCCGAGGTCAGCGGCACCGAGGCCATGTCCGGCCTGGCCTCCACCGCCGCCGTGATCGGCACCGCCCTGATGTCCCTGCCGCTCGCCGCCCTGATGACCGCGCGCGGCCGCCGCCCCGGACTGGTCCTCGCCTACCTGATCGGTGCCACCGGCGCGGGCCTCGTCGTCCTCGCCGCGACGATCGGGAACTTCCCGCTGCTGATGGCCGGCATGGCCGCCTTCGGCGCCGCCTCCTCGGCCAACCTCCAGTCCCGGTTCGCCGCCGCCGACCTCGCCGCCCCTGACCGCCGGGCCCGCTCCATCTCCGTGGTCGTCTGGGCCTCCACGATCGGCGCGGTGCTCGGACCCAACCTGTCCGCCCCCGCCAGCCGCAGCTTCGCCGGGACCTCCATACCCGAGACGGTGGGGCCCTTCGTATGGGCCGCCGCCGTCTTCCTCCTCACCGGCACGCTGATCGCGGTCCTGCTGCGCCCTGACCCGCTGCTGACGGCCCGCGCCCTGGCCCCGCCCGAGGAGCAGACCCGCGAGGGCCGCTCCCTGCGCGCCGGGTTCGCCGCCGTCAAAGCCTCCCCGCGGGCCCGGCTCGCGCTGGTCACCGTGGCCGTGTCGCACACGACCATGGTCTCGATCATGGTGATGACCCCGATGGACCTGGGCCACCACGGCGCGGGGCTGGAGCTCATCGGACTGGTGATCAGCGGGCACATCGCCGGCATGTTCGCCTTCTCGCCCGTGATGGGGTGGCTCGCTGACCGGCTCGGCCGGCTGTCGGTGATCGGCCTGGCGGCCGGGCTGCTGTCGGTGGCCGCCCTGCTCGCCGGCACGGCCGGGCCGCACCACGGGCAGAGCGCGGCGGGCCTCTTCCTGCTGGGCCTCGGCTGGTCGGCCGGGATGGTGGCCGGCTCCGCGCTGCTGACCGACTCGGTGCCGCAGCCCGCGCGGGCCGCCGTACAGGGGCTGAGCGACCTGACGATGAACACGGCCGCGGGCGTGGGCGGCGCGGCCGCCGGCCTGGTCATGGCCCAGGCGAGCTACGGCTGGCTGAACGCCGTCGGCGCCGGTCTGCTGCTGCCGATGGCGGCGCTGGCCCTGTTCACCGCGCGCCGCCACCCCGCCCCGGCGAAGGGCGACGCCGGCAGCCGTCAGTAGCTGATGTGGTAGGCCTTGCGCAGCGTCTCGTGCACGGTCCAGGTGGTCTTGTCACCCTCCCGGAGGACGCAGGCGGAACCGGGGCCGACCTCCAGCGTCGCACCGCCCTCGACCTCGATGGTGGCCCGGCCGCCGACCACCACGAACAGCTCGTCGGCCTCGGTGTCGGTGACCACGCCCGGGGTGATCTGCCAGATCCCGCGCACCTGCCTGCCGTCGGGCGACTCCCAGAGCACCTTGCCGGTCACCACCGGCTCGCCGGAGAGGATCTGCGCGGGGTCGAGGTCCTCGGCCTCCAGTTCGGCGTCCGGGACGTCCGGGACGGAGACGGCGAAGGAGGCGGGTGCGCTGGGGTCACTGGTGCTCATGACCCGCGAGCCTAATCCGGCCGGGCGGCCCCGCGCGGTGGCCAGAGCGTCCAGCGCGGCCGGGGCCGGCACATCACCCTGTCCAGCGATCCGCCGTGCGGATCGGCGCGGTCCCGGCGGGAGCGTGACGCGGTCCGGGCAGGAGCGTTACTCGGACAGGTTGTGACGGGCGGGACGGGAGCGCGTTTGGGGGCGTGAATCCGGTGCCATGGATGGGGACATGTCACAGCACACAGCAACTGCATCCCCGTCCGGCGGACCCGTCCTGTCAGAAGAGGTGCGCGAGGCGTTCGCCCGGAACCGGCCCGTCGTGGCACTGGAGTCGACGATCATCGCGCACGGGCTGCCGCGGCCCCGCAATCTGGCGGTGGGGCTTGAACTGGAAGAGCTGGTCCGATCGGAAGGGGCCGTTCCGGCGACGGTCGCCGTCGTCGACGGGGTCGCGCACGCAGGCCTGGACAAGGCTCAGCTGGAGCGGATCGCGGGCGGTGACGGCGTGCGCAAGCTCGGCCACCGGGATCTGGCGCCCGCCCTGGCGGCGGGGGCGACGGGGGCCACGACGGTGTCCGGCACGGCCTTCCTGGCCGCCCGGGCGGGCCTGCGGGTGTTCGCCACGGGCGGGCTGGGCGGCGTACACCGCGCATGGGCGCAGACGCAGGACGAGTCGGCGGATCTGTCGCTGCTGGCGCGGACGCGGATCACGGTGGTGTACGCGGGGGTGAAGTCGATCCTGGACGTGCCGGCCACGCTCCAGCGGCTGGAGACGCTGGGGGTGGGCGTGCTCGGCTACCGGACGCAGCGGTTCCCCGGCTTCTACCTGGCCGATTCAGGGGAGCCGGTGGACTGGACGGTGCAGCGGCCGGAGGAGGTCGCGGCGGTGATGGCCGCGCAGGACGCGCTGGGCGGCCCGGAGGCGGCGCTGCTCGTGGCCAATCCGGTGGCGGAAGCGGAGCAGCTGGATCCGCGGCTGCACGACCGGGTGCTGGCCGAGGCCCTCGCCGAGTGCCGTGAGCAGGGGATCACGGGGCAGGCGGTGACGCCGTTCCTGCTGGGGTTCCTGGTGCGGGCGACGGGCGGGGCCTCGCTGGAGGCGAACCTGGCGGCGGTACGGGGCAACGTACGGCTCGGGGCCAGGATCGCCGGGGCCTGGGCGGCGCGGGCATGACCCGGGCGGAACCGGCCGGTCCGGGGGCCCTGCTGGTCGTCGGGGACGTGGTCACCGACGTGGTCGCGGTCCATCCGGAACCGCTCGCCCCGGCCACCGACACCGCCGCCCGGATCCGGACCCTGCCGGGCGGCGCCGGGGCCAACGCGGCCTGCTGGGCGGCCCGTACGGGGGCACCGGAGGTACGGCTCCTCGCACGGGTGGGTACCGAGTCGGCGCGGTGGCACGAGCGGGCGCTGCTGGACGCGGGGGTACGGCCGCGGCTGGTGGTCGACCGCGAGGAGCCGACGGGGACGGTGGTCGCGCTGGTCGGCAAGGACGCGGAGCGCACCTTCCTGACCGACAGCGGGGCGGCGCTGCGGCTGTGCCCCGCCGACTGGACGCCGTCCCTGCTGGACGGGGTCGCCCATCTGCACCTGTCCGGGTACCTGTTCTTCGCCGACAGCAGCCGGGAGCTGGCCCTGCTCGCGCTGCGGGAGGCCCGGGCCCGGGGGGTGCCGGTGAGCGTGGACCCCGCCTCGGCCGGGTTCCTGGCCGTGCTGGGCCCGCAGCGGTTCCTCGACGCCGTGGCGGGGGCGTGCGTCCTGCTGCCCAACGAGGACGAGGCCCGTCTGCTGGCCGGCCTGCCGGAGCCCTCGGGGGTGGCCAGGGCGGCGGCGCGGCTGAGCCGGCACATACCGCTGGTGGTGGTCACCCGGGGCGCGGCCGGGGCGCTGGTGGCCGAGCGGGGGCGGATCACCGCCGAGGTCACGGCGGAGCCGGCCGAGGCGGTGGACTCCACGGGCGCGGGCGACGCCTTCACCGGCGGCTTCCTCGCGGCCCGGCTGGCGGGCGCGGACCCTGCGGAGGCCGCCCGGGCGGGCTGCCGGACCGCCGCCCTGGCGGTGACCCGGCTGGGCGGGAGGCCTTGAGGGGACCCCGGGCCGAGGCGGCCGGGGATCGCGGCCGCTACCGCGCGCGGACGCCCGTCCAGGCGGGATGGCGGGGGTCGTCGGCCCGCACCACCGCGTCGGCGGCCGAGGCCGGGTCCGTGTCGGCCTCGTAGCGCGCGAAGGCGGGCAGCGTCCAGCGCGCGGACTCCTCGGTGCGGCGGGCGAGCGCGCCCGGGGAGAGCCTGATGTGGACGCTCAGGTCGAAGGGGAACCAGTGGCCGAGCAGCAGCGGGCCGTGCACGACCAGCACGCCGCCGGGCGGGAGTTCGGCGTACGGGCTGCGCGTGGCCCGGTCGCTCACCGGGTCCCAGAGGTCGGGCAGCACCCGGCCCGTGCCGCCCGGGTCGGTCGGGCCGAACACCTCCCGCCAGAGCGCGGCCGTGTCGTACCAGCCGCCGAGGTACGAGTCCACGTCCTCGCGGCCGAACTCGAAGCGGAGGGAGGCCGGGCGCAGGAACCCCTCGGCCGCCACCACCAGGACCGGGCGGCCTCGCAGGCGCAGCGCCCCGGCCAGGTGCCCCGCGAGGTCTCCGGTCCCGGCGGCCGGGGCTCCGTCGATGCCCACCCGCCGCCAACTGCCCTGTTCATGGGCGGTTTCGCCGGTGGTGCCGGCCGCGCCGGCGGGGTCGTCGAGGTGACCGGCGAGCCGCTCGGCCATCCGCTGCCATGTGATCGCTTCCAGCTGCACGAGCCCATTGTCAGTGGTGGGCCTTAGCGTTTTTCACGAGGGATCACCGGCGGAACAGGAGCCGGTGGCCCGGCCTTTGGGGAGGGGTCTGTCATGGCTCGGGAGACGACGTATCTGGAGCTGTCGCAGGATGACGGCGCTGCGCACAAGTTCTACGAGGTGACGGTCGACGGCACCGCCGTCTCCGTGCGGTACGGCCGGATCGGCGCGGACGGCCAGGTGCAGAGCTCCTCGTTCCCGACGGCGGACAAGGCCCGGGCGGCGGCCGCGAAGAAGATCGGGGAGAAGATCCGCAAGGGGTACGCCCCGGCCGTGCGCGGGCAGCGCGCCGCGCGGTCGGTGACCCGCCGGCAGGTCACGTCGGCGCCGTCGACGGCGCGGGCCGTGGCCCCGGTGCTGTGGCGGTTCCGCACGGGATCCGCGGCGTTCGGGATCCACGTGGACGAGGACCGCTGCTGGGTCGGCAACCAGGCGGGCGACGTCTACACGCTGAGCCACGGCGGGGAGGTGCTGGCCCGCTACTCCCTTCCGGACGGGGTCAAATGCCTGGTGGCGGACGAGTTCTGGATATACGCGGGCTGTGACGACGGCACGGTGTACGACCTGTCGTCGAAGGTGCCGTTCGGGGCCTACGACATAGCGGCCGATGTGGACATCTTCTGGCTAGACATCCGCGAGGGCGTGCTGAACGTGTCCGACGCGAGCGGCGGGCTGACGGTCATCGACCACGAGGACGAGTTCCAGTGGTCGCGCCGCTCCGACGGCTCGAACGCCTGGATGGTCCGGGCGGACGCGGACGCGGTCTACCACGGGCACAGCCAGGGTGTCACCGCGTACGCCCCGGACGGGGGACGGCAGTTGTGGCACACGGCCACGAACGGCGCGGTGCTGTTCGGCTGGCAGGAGGACCACGCGGTGTACGCGGGGACCGGGCGCAACACCGTGCAGCGGCTGTCGAAGGCGACCGGCGCGGTGGAGGCCTCCTACCGGTGCGACGCGGCGGTGTACTCGTGCGCGACCTCCCCGGACGGCAGGCACGTCTTCGCCGGCGACCTCGCCTCCTCGGTGTACTGCTTCGACGCCGACGGGCGGCGGCTGTGGAAGCTGGGCACGGGCAGCGGGTCCGCGCTGTCGATGCAGTACCTCGACGGGCGGCTGTACCTGGTGACCACGGACGGCTCGCTGGTCTGTGTGGACGCGAGCGAGCAGGCGATAGCGGCGGCCCAGCAGGGCTCGGTGCCGGCGCCGGTGGACGTGAAGTCGGCGGCCGCGCTGCCCGTGTTCACCCCGGCGGCTTCGGCGTCGGCGGTCGCGACCGTTTCGGTGGCGGCGGCTCCGGCGGGCGGTGTGGTGGTGGAGTGCGTCCAGCAGGCGGCCGGGTGCGGGTGCAGGTGGTCTCGGGAGGCTTCGAGCCCTCCTGGAACGTGCAGTTCCCGCGCGGGATACGGGAGCCCGGCGCGCGGTACGTGGTGGACGGGCTGCACGCGGCCTCGGGAGGCTTCTACCGGGTGCGCGGCGAGATACGCCGGCTGGTGTGAGGCTCACCCGGGCGGCAGGAGTCCGCTCGCATGCTCCCGGCAGACGGCCGGTGTGACCCCGTGCGGGGGCGGGGTGGGTATGGAGAAGGGGGTTCCCGCGGGGAGCGCCGGGGTCAGGTGGAGCACGACCGGCTCGCTGCCGAGGTTGTGGCCCAGGTGGATGTGCCGGATGCCCTCGGGCTCCACGAAGGTGGTCCCGGCCCGGTGCACCACGGTCGTGCGGTCGTGCAGGACCCGCGTCAGGGTCCCGGCGAGGACGACGACGTCGAGCCGCACCCGGTGGTAGTGCCAGCCGGTGCAGCCGCCCGGCGGTATGACGATCTTCCGGCCTGCCGGGGCCGCGGGAACGCGTGCCCTTGCCTGCCGAACCGTCGCCTGCTGCCCGCCCATGTGCCCTCCTCGGTGGACAGGCCACCGTCCACGGGCCCACGGTAGAAGGGCTGCGCGTCATCGAGGAAGAGTTGGTGAAACACCAACAGGCCTGCTGCGACAGGTGATATGAGACCCCTGCGGCGGTATCACCCCTGTATGAGCCTGGTGGTGTTCGAGTCCGGTAAGCAGATCCACTGTGCGGAGTGCCGGCAGGGGCCGTTGCGGCATCTCGTGCGCGAGGCCGCGGTGCCGCGCTGCCTGGACTGCGCCGATCTCGGGCACCTGGTCTACCTCCCGCGCGGGGACGCGACGCTCACCCGCCGCTCTCGCGAGGCGAGTTCGCTGTCCGCCGTCGTCGTCCGCTTCAACCGGCGCCGCCGACGCTACGAACGCCGGGGAATCCTCGTCGAGGAGGCCGCCCTGGCCCGCGCGGAGCGTGCGTGTCTCGCGGACGCCGAGGCGCGGGCGAGGCGCCGGGAGCGCGACCGGCTGCGTCGTGCCGCCGAGGACACCCGGTTCACGGCGGCGTTCGCCGCCGAGATAGTCCGCCTTTTCCCCGGCTGTCCGGCGGACCGGGCCGTGGCCATCGCCACGCACGCCTCGGTGCGCGGCAGCGGCCGGGTGGGCCGCAGCGCCGCCGGCCGGGCGCTGGACGAGCGCGCCGTCTCGTACGCGGTGCGCGCGGCCGTGCGGCACACCGACACCGAGTACGACGCCCTGCTGATGGCGGGCGTCCCGCGGTTCGCGGCCCGGGCCCGGCTGGCGGCACGGATCGACGCCGTCCTGGACGGCTGGCGCCCCGTGCCGCCCGCCCGCCGGCCCAGGCCGCCTCTTCCGGAGACGGAGGAGGCGGTCTAGCGCGTGAGGCCGAAGCGGCGGTACAGCAGGACGCCGCCGAGGAGGAGCGCTCCGCCGCCCGGAAGCAGGTAGCCGACGGCGTCGGTGCCGGTGTGGGCCAGGGCGTCGGTGTCCCGCGGCGGCGCGGGCGGGGTCACCGGACGCTCGACGACGGGCGGCTGGACGGGCGGCTGGACGCCGGGCACCTCGCCGTTGACCGAGGTGTTGCCGGTGGAGCCGTTGCCGACGCCGACGACGCTCACCGCGTTGCCGCTGAGGTTCACCGGCAGGTCGACGGGGAGCTGGAGGCCGTTGCCGGACAGGACCCCTGGCGAATCCTTTCCTCGCCCATCGGCGACGGCTCCGCCACCATTGCCGGCGCCCTGTTTCGACGGGTGCGAGGGCCTCGGCTGCGGATGGTCCTCGTTGACACAGCGGTTCCCGGCTGCCGAGTTGAGCACACCGATCACGCTCACGGTGTTCCCGCAGGCGTTCACCGGAACGTGCACCGGCAGCTGCACCAGGTTCCCGGAGAGCAGCCCCGGCGAGCGCTCGGTGCGGCCGCCCGCGTCCGCGTCGGCGTAGGCGAATCCGCCCGCACCCGCGACCGCCAGCCCACCTCCCGCAACGACCGCCGCGATCAAGCCATTCCGACGACTGTGACGCATCAGTTTCCCTGCCTTCCGGAGGAGTCTGCGGGTGTTCGTCCCGCACCGGAACAACGCTCTGAACCCATTCGGGTTATAGAGCCGGTAGGCATTTCACCCCATCGTGTACTGGGTAGTGCCTACTTCATGACTGAGCGCCCGCTGCTCCTCCTCGACGTGGACGGCCCCCTCAACCCCTTCCGGTCCGCTTTCGCGGGCCTGCGCGGGTACCGCAGCCACCGGATGCGACCCGACGTCTGGCTCTCCTACCGCGATCCGGAATCCCGCAGCGCCCGCCGCGGCGCACGGGTCCGCCTCCATCCCTCCCACGGCGGCCGGCTGCTCGCCCTGCCCTTCGAGCTGACCTGGGCCACCGCCTGGACGCACCAGGCCAACACGATGATCGCCCCGCACATCGGGCTTCCCGGCGATCTCCCCGTCGTCGAGTGGCCGGAACTGTTCGCCGAGGACCCGGACGGGCTCTCGTGGAAGACCCGCCCGCTCGTCGCGTGGGCGGCGGGCCGTCCCTTCGCCTGGGTCGACGACATGATCAACCCCCGCGACCGGGCCTGGGTCGCCGCCCACCACCCGTCCCCGGCCCTGCTGCTGCGCATCCACCCCCGTCACGGCCTGCGGGACCGCGACTTCAGCGCCCTCAGCCGTTGGGCTCGCGAAGTGGAGGGCCGCTCCGCGTGAGCGCCGTGACCGGGTCCGGGCAGGGGCCGCGCGTGGGCCACCAGTCGGTGTCGTCCGGGCGGGACTCGTAGGCGTACCAGAGGGCGTCGCGGCCGAGGCGGAGCTGCCGGTTCCCGGACGTGAGGCGGTTGCGGTCGGGGCGGAAGGAGCCCTGGCCCGCCGCGAGGAGCGCCGGGCGGGCCCGGTCGAAGGGGCCGGCCGGCGGGTCCCAGGGCTCTTCGAGGGCGGCGAGGGCGGGGCGGCCGCCCTGCCGCCAGGCCGCGGCGGCCCGGGCGAGGTCGGTGGTGGTGCGGCCGGTCTCGCGGGCCAGGTCTCGGTAGAGGGTGCGGGCGGCTCCGGTGAGCCCGGCCGTGGGGTGCGCCGAGGCCAGCCGGACGGCGTCCTGCCACAGGCTGAGCCCGGAGATCGGATCCTCGGCGGTGGTCAGGAGGGCGAGGGCGCGGGCCGCGGCGTCGGAGGCGAGCTGGTCCAGGGCGAGCGGGTCCGGGGCCGCCGGGTCGGCCGGGTAGGCGGGCGGGAGGCCCGCGGCGGCGGGCGCGGCGAGCGGCGCGGGCAGCAGCGGCAGGCCGGTGCGGGCGAGCGCGGCCCTGGCCGGGACACCGGGGAAACCGGGCGCGGCGTCGGGCTGTTCGCGCGCGGCGTGGGCGGCATTGCGCCGGGTCAGCTCGTCGAGGAGTTCCCGTTCGCCGCGGCCGCGCAGGAGCAGCAGGACGAAGGGGTCCTCGTCGAGCAGCCGGGCCGCCCGGTAGCAGAGGGCCGCCGCGTGCTTGCACGGCGGACGCGCGACGTCCGGGCAGGAGCAGCGGGGCACCAGCTCGCCCGCGCCGGGCAGCACGGTGCCGGCGAGCGACTGCGGGACCTCACGCTCCAGCAGGGCGGCGAGCGCCGCGGGATCGGCCGCGACCCCTTCCAGCAGTTCGTCCCATTCCGCGTCCGCGAAGGCGGGCAGCGCCAGCTCGGTGCGGTACGGGCGCGCCCGGCTGCCCCGTACGTACGCCACGATCCGGCCCGGTGTGATGGTGACGGCGTCGACGTGGCCCTCGGCGGCGTACGCACGGCCCCGGGCCAGCCGGGCCGGGTCGCGGGAGACCTCCTCGAGCGCCGACACCCAGGCCCGGCCCCACCAGCTGACCGCCTGCGCCCCGGCGGGCACGGTCTCGAAGGTGCGGCGGCGGTCGTCCCGCGCGGTGATCATGCGGGCCTCCGCAGCGAGACGAGGTCGGCCAGCTCCCGGTCGGTCAGCTCGGTCAGCGCCGCCTCGCCGGAGCCCAGGACCGCGTCGGCCAGCGCCCGCTTGGCCTCCAGCATCTCGGCGATGCGGTCCTCGACGGTGCCCTCCGCGATGATCCGGTGGACCTGGACGGGCTGGGTCTGGCCGATCCGGTAGGCGCGGTCGGTGGCCTGTTCCTCGACGGCCGGGTTCCACCAGCGGTCGAAGTGGATGACGTGGCCGGCGCGGGTGAGGTTGAGCCCGGTGCCCGCGGCCTTCAAGGAGAGCAGGAACACCGGGACTTCGCCCGCCTGGAAGCGGTCGACGAGCTCCTCGCGGCGCGGCACCGGCGTCCCGCCGTGCAGCAGCTGGTGGGAGATCCCCCGGGCCGCGAGGTGCCGCTCGATGAGCCGGGCCATCGTCACGTACTGGGTGAAGACCAGCACCGAGCCGCCCTCGGCCAGGATCGTGTCCAACAGCTCGTCCAGCAGCGCCAGTTTGCCCGAGCGGTGCGGGATCCGGGGCTCCGCCTCCTTCAGGTACTGGGCCGGGTGGTTGCAGATCTGCTTGAGCGAGGCCAGCAGCTTCATGATCATGCCGCGCCGCTCGATGCCCTCGCTCGACTCGATCACGGCCATCGCCTCGTCCACCGCCGCCTGGTACAGCGAGGCCTGCTCACGGGTCAGGGAGACGGGATGGTCCGTCTGCGTCTTCGGCGGCAGCTCGGGCGCGATGCCCGGGTCGGACTTCTTGCGGCGCAGCAGGAAGGGGCGGACGAGCGCCGCGAGCCGGGCCACGGCCGCCTCGTTGCCGCCGTCCTCCTCCTGCTGGTGCTCCACCGGGCGGGCATGGCGGGCCCGGAACGCGGTGAGCGGGCCCAGCAGCCCCGGCGTCGTCCAGTCGAGCAGCGCCCACAGCTCGGAGAGGTTGTTCTCCACCGGGGTGCCCGTCAGCGCCACCCGGGCCGGCGCCGGGATCGTGCGCAGCGCCTTGGCGGTCGCCGAATGCGGGTTCTTGACGTGCTGCGCCTCGTCGGCGACGACCATGCCCCAGCTCTGTCCGGCGAGCAGGGGGGCGCTGGCGCGCATCGTCCCGTACGTGGTGAGGACGAAGCCCCCGGCGAGGTCCGCGAGGTGGCGGCTGCCGCCGTGGAAGCGGCGCACGCTCGTGCCCGGGGCGAACTTCTCGATCTCCCGCTGCCAGTTGCCCAGCAGGGACGCGGGACAGACGACGAGTGTCGGCTCG
The DNA here is from genome assembly GCF_052244475.1 of Streptomyces sp. IBSNAI002. NCBI lineage: Bacteria > Bacillati > Actinomycetota > Actinomycetes > Kitasatosporales > Streptomycetaceae > Streptomyces > Streptomyces sp. IBSNAI002. The sequence continues at coordinate 2,314,103 of NZ_JBQPXG010000002.1, forward strand.
GGCCGGTCGCGGTGCAGGTGCAGCGCGATCAGCGTGACGGTCTTGCCCAGCCCCATGTCGTCGGCGAGGCAGCCGCCGAGGCCCAGCGAGGTCATCAGATCCAGCCAGGCCAGGCCGCGGGCCTGGTAGTCGCGCAGGGTGGCCTTGAGCGCGGCCGGCTGCGGCAGCGGGGCCGACTCCCCCGTCAGCCGCTCCCGCAGGGCGGCCAGCGCCCCCACCGGCACGGCCTCCACGGGCTCCCCGTCGACCTCGGCCGTGCCCGACAGGACGGTCGCCAGCGCGTCCACCGGGTCCAGCAGGCCGAGCTCCCGCTTGCGCGCCTTGCGCACCAGCTCGGGATCCACCCGCACCCACTGGTCGCGCAGCCGCACCACCGGCCGGTGGGCCTGCGCGAGGGCGTCCATCTCGCCCGGGGTGAGCCGGTCCCCGCCCAGAGCCAGCTCCCAGGAGAAGGCGAAGAGGTGCGCGGCGTCGAAGAAGGCGGTGCCGTCCGTCGCGGAACCGGGTGCGGTGGACCGTACGACGGCGGTCGCGGACAGCGTACGGGCCAGCTCGCGCGGCCAGTGGACCGGGACTCCCGCGGCCGCCAGCCGGTTCGCGGCGCGGCCCAGCAGGTCTTCGAGCTCCGGGTCCGACAGCGCCAGGGCGTCGGGCACGGGCTGGTCGAGGAGGCGCAGCAGGGGCGGCCACACCCGCGCGGCCCGGCGCAGCGCGAGCACGGCGTCGATCCGCGCCCGGGGGCCGAACCCGGCGGCCGCCGTACCCGCCCACAGGTGTCCGGCATCGGTGACCAGGGTCGGATCGGCGAGGCTGTGCACCTGGACCACGGCGGCCCCGGCGCGCCGCACGTCCTCGGCCTCGGCCTCGTCGAAGAGGCGGAAGGAGGACAGGTCGAGGCGCAGCGAGATCCCGACGCCGGTGTCCGCTCCGGCGGCGACCTGCGCGGCCCAGTCCCGTATCCGGGGCACGTGCTGCGGCTCCCGGGCGGCGAACGGCCGGCCCGCGGCCACGGCGGCGGCCGGGGTGCGGGGCAGGCTGTCGGCGACGGCGTCGAGGAACGCGCGGACCAGCGCCTCCGGTTCGGGCAGGTGCAGCGGGCGGCGCCCGGCGAGGGGCGTCGCGTACCCCTCGTGGGGCAGCGCGGCCGCGACCGCGCGCAGGTGGCCGACATCGGCGGCGTCGAGCGGCCCGGCGCGCCAGGCGTCGACGCCCTCGGGGGTGAGCCCGGGGAGCAGGCGGCCGCGGGCGACCAGGGTGAGGGCCTGGGTGGCGGCGGTGCCCCAGGCACGGGTCGCCGGGTGCGCGGCGGGGCTGCGGGGCGCCCGGGCGAGCAGGGGCAGGGCGGCGGTGACGGAGAGGGCCACGGCGGGCACGGTCCGGCTGCGGACCCCGTCACCGTGCGGGCGGACCACGGTGAGCGTCGTCGGTGCACCCGCCTCGGGCAGGGGGTCCCCGTCGGGCGCCCAGAACACGACGCGCCCCTCGCGGGGGACCGCGGCGGGCAGGAAGACCGCCGCGTGGCGCAGCAGTGCGTGCGGTGTCATGGCCTGGCTCCCTCCCCCGGTCGCGATCGTCGCTGCGGTAGCTGCGGATGTCCTGTGCACCGAGTCTAGGTGCGGCCACTGACAACACCCTCTGACCTGCGCATACCGCCCGTCCGTCGGTCAGCGTGCCCAGCGGCCCTGCTCCGTGGCGTAGCCGTACACGGGACGGCCCGTGGCCGCGCTGGTGCGCAGCGGCCGGCCGTTGTCGTCGATGCGCAGGGTGCCGGTGCCGGAGGGCGCGGTCCAGCGCAGGTCCAGCGACCAGTCGCAGTCGCACCCCGTGGTGGCGGCCTCCACGCGCAGGACGACCGGCTCCGCCGCCGAGACGCGCATCGGGAAGGCGGGGGCCGGAATGGCGCTGCCGGTGTCGCCGCCGCTGTCGTTGCCCGCCACGGGCCGGAGCACGGGCCGCGGCGCGTCCAGGTTCACCGTGAACGCCGCCGGGGTGAGCGCCCCGCCGCAGCCCTGGGACATCTGGTAGACGTTCCAGGCCGGCGGGGTGCGCCGGGCGGCCACCCGTACCTCCAGGTCCTCCAGGACCACGCTGCCGGTGCCCGTGCCGTGCAGGGTGACCTCCACGATCTGCGTCCCGGCGTGCACGGCGCGCTGCGCCGAGGCCCACGCGGGCGCGTCCGCCTCCACGGGCGGCGGCGGCACGGAGCCGGGAGCCGGCTCGGCCAGGTAGGCGTGGTCACAGCCGTGGGCCCACACGTGCGACCGCACCGCCGCGGTGACCGCGATCGGCGGCGGCAGCGGTGTGGGGGTCGGCGTCGGCGTCGGCGGGGCGGCCGTCGGGGGCCCGGCGGACCGGGACGGGGCACTGCCCGCCGGGCCCGGCCCCGGAGCCGGGCCGGCGCCCGCGCCCGGAGCCCCGCGGTCCGGCAGCGACGCCGCCAGCACCGCCACGGCCACCGCCCCCGCCGTCACCCCGCCGGCCAGCACGGCGACCGCCCGCCGCCGGTACCAGGGCCGCCGCCCATCGCCCGGCGGCGGATCCGGCACCGCCCCGGGCCCCGACGGTGCCTCCGGTCCGGAACCCGAACCCGAAACCGAAACCGAAACCGGCTCCGACGCCGCCCCCGGCCCCGCCTCCCGTCCCGGTGTCCGGGCCGCCTCGCGCCTGCGGGCGTCCGCCAGGAGCCAGGCGCGGTGCAGGTCCACCGCCTCCCCCGGCGAGGCCCCGCAGGCCCGCGCGAAGCGGTCCACCGCCGCGAACTCCGTCGGTACGGCGTCCCCGTTGCAGTAGCGGTGCAGGGTCGACGTACTCGTGTGCAGCTTGCGCGCCAGCGCCCCGTAACTGAGCCCCGAGCGTTCCTTCAGCTCCCGCATCAGCCGTGCGAACGTCTCCGCCTCGCCCGACCGTTCCGCCCCGCCCACGGCGTTCCCCCATCCCGTGACTCCGTTCCATGCAGGGGGTGTTCCCCCAGGTGACAGCACGTACGGCCATTCCAGTGTCCCGAATGTGCCGCGATCCGTCGCCCGACACCCCGGCCCGGGGAAAGGCTGTTCACGCACGGCACCGCACCACCGCACCGCCACACCACCGCACCACCGCACCGCCACACCGAAGGAAACGGGGAGAACCGACCATGTTCCGACGCACCGCCACCAGCACCGCCTTCGCAGCCCTCGCGGCAGCCGCCGCACTCGCCCTGACCGCATCGGCCACGGCCACGGCCACGGCCGCCACCGCGCCCGGGTTCGTCAACGGCACCGACCTGCCGCCGCACCCCACCTCGCCCTGGTACGCCGGCCAGGTGACCCAGGGCCTCCCCGAGTTCGCGCCCTTCTGCCTGGACGGCGTGCTTCCGGCGCAGGGCAGCTGGCACCGCACGTTCGGCACGGAGTTCGACACCGGCGCCGTGCAGGTCTCCGTACGGGCCTCCTCCGCCGCGGCTGCCGCGAAGCTGGCCACCGCCCTGGAGCGCAAGGTCGCCGCCTGCGCCGCCGACTGGCTGCGGGAGACCCCGGGCGGCACCGCCTCCTGGGAGGACTACGGCAAGCTCCCCGTCGAGGAGGGGGCGCACGTGTACGGGGTGCACACCTCGATCCCCGAATCGGAGCCGGGCGTGCACCTCTACGGCATCGGACGCGACGGTTCCACCGTGACCGTCGTGCAGTGGGGCCAGATGGGCAACCTGTCCCACGCGCCCGTCGCCGACTTCAAGAAGACGACCACGAGGGCCGTCAACAAGCTCAACCCGTGACCGGCACCGCGCCGCCCGTGACCGGGCCGCGCGCCGTCCGGAGTGGGACCATGGACATGAGGCGATGACCATGCGTTCCGGGAACGAGCCGGTGACCGCCCGCAGTGCGCTGCGGCTGCGGTTCTGGCTGAGTCTGTGGGGGCTGATCTGGGCCGCCGCCGGGACTGCCGCGTTCTCGCTGGCGGGCCGACCCGGATGGGCGGCGGCCTGCGGGGTCGTCGCGCTGCTGGCGGCCGTGGACCTGGCGGTGGTCGTCCACCACATCCACCAGGGCCCGCACTACCAGCCCGGCCCCGGCATCCCCCCGTACGAGCCCCCGCGGCACGGACGGTGACGGCCGCCGCTACTGCTCGAAGCGGGCCGCTTCCAGGTACTCCGGCTGCGGGTCGAGGGCGGCGGCCAGCCGGAAGTGCTTGCGCGCCTGCTCGGGCCGGCCGGAGCGCTGGTGGGTGCGGGCCAGCGCGAAGTGGGCGAAGGCGTTGTCCGGCTCCCGCTCCAGCACCAGCTCGAACTCCAGCTGCGCCGGACGCAGTTGGGCCGCGGCGAAGAAGGCCCGGGCGCGCAGCAGCCGGGCCGCCGTGTTCTCGGGGTGCGCTGCTATGACCGAGTCGAGCAGTTTCACCGCGCCCCGCGGGTCGCGTGCGGCGAGCAGCTGCTCTGCGGCCCGGTAGTCGATGACGTGCGTCTCCGGGCTCGCCGACGAGGGCGAGGAGGAGGACGAGGACTGCGGTGTGGTGTCGGACACGATCGTTTCCTTCCCTCTACGGGCGCGTTCAACGCCCCGCGCCACGCCCGCTATTCCGCCGGCCCCGCCCGCTGTTCCGCCGGCCGGGCCGCTATGCCGCCGGCCCGCCCGGCCGCGCCGCACGCGCCGTGAGCTCCGCCCACACCTTGCGCACCTGCGGCTCCAGCGACTCCAGCGGCCCGTCGTTGTCGATCACCAGGTTCGCCACCGCGAGCCGCTGCTCGCGCGTGGCCTGCGCGGCCATCCTGGCCCGCGCCTCCTCCTCGGCCATCCCGCGCAGTGCGGTCAGCCGCGCCAGCTGCGTCTGCGGCGTCGCATCGACCACGACCACCAGGTCGTACAGCGGCGCCAGGCCGTTCTCCGTGAGCAGCGGTACGTCGTGCACCACGATCGCGTCGGCCCCCGCGGCGGCCTCCAGCTCGGCGGAGCGGGCCCCGACCAGCGGGTGCACGATCGCGTTCAGGGTCCGGAGCTTCACCGGGTCGGAGAAGACGACGGAGCCCAGCTTCGGCCGGTCCAGGGCACCCTCCGGGGTCAGCACCGTCTCCCCGAAGGCAGCCACGACGGCCGCGAGCCCCGGCGTACCGGGCTCGACGACCTCCCGCGCGATCCGGTCGGCATCCACGATGATCGCCCCGTACCCCGCCAGCAGCCGCGAGACCTCGCTCTTGCCGGCACCGATCCCGCCCGTCAACCCCACTTTCAGCATGGTGCTCAGCCTAGACCGCGCCCCCGCCGCCCCCACAGCCCCCCGGTGTCAGTTCTCGCCCTCGCGCTCCGCGAGGAACCGCTCGAACTCGCGCCCGATCTCGTCCGCCGACGGAATCTCCGCGGGCTCGGCGATCATGTTCCCCCGGGTCTCGGCTCCGGCGGCGGCGTCGTACTGGTGCTCCAGCCCCTGGACGAGGCTCACCAGCTCCTCGTCGCCCTCCCGGATCTGCCGGTCGATCTCCGTCTGCGTGCGGTGCGCCTCCGTACGCAGGGCGTGCGCGACGGCGGGCAGGACCAGCCCGGTGGCCGCCGTGATCGCCTCCAGCACCGTCAGCGCCGCGTCCGGATACGGGGAGCGGGCGACGTAGTGCGGTACGTGGGCGGCGACGCCCAGCACGTCGTGCCCTGCCTGGGCGAGGCGGAACTCGACGAGTGACTCCGCACTGCCCGGCACCTGCGCCTCGTCGAAGGGGCTGCGGTGGCCCGGCATGAGGTCGGTCCGGTTGCCGTGGGGGGTGATGCCGACGGGCCGGGTGTGCGGGACGCCCATGGGGATGCCGTGGAAGTTGACCGAGAGCCGCACGCCCAGGCGCTCGACGATCTGGCGGACGGCCGCGGTGAAGCGCTCCCACTCCACGTCCGGCTCGGGGCCGGACAGCAGCAGGAACGGAGCTCCGGTGGCGTCCTGGACCAGCCGGACCTCCAGCCGGGGCTCCTCGAACTCCGTCCAGTGGTCGCGCTGGAACGTCAGCAGCGGGCGGCGGGCCCGGTAGTCCACCAGCCGGTCCGCGTCGAAGCGCGCCACCACCTGGTGGGGCAGGGTGTCCAGGAGCCGCTCGACGATCTGCTCCCCGGCCTCGCCCGCGTCGATGTACCCCTCGAAGTGGTACAGCATGACCAGCCCGGCCGAGTCCTGGGCGAGCGCCACGTCGGCCACCGCCAGGCCCTTGGCGTCCCATTCGTACAAGCCCTGTGGATCAAGCACCGTCACCACTCCTCCCTCGCTGCGTTCTCTGCAAGAACGTCCAAGGGGGCCGCACCATTCCCCAGTTGGCCGGGTTCACGCGAACGCAACGGATCAAGGCAGCGGCGCGCAGAACGCGACAAGGCCCGCCCCCCGAAGGGGACGGGCCTTGTCGTTCAGCTCAACCAGCTCGGCTCACGCCCGGAGGCGTGGTGCGCGCTGCGATCAGCTCTGGCCGCCGGCCAGCTTCTCGCGGAGCGCGGCCAGGGCCTCGTCCGAGGCCAGGGCGCCGGAGGTCTCGTCCGACTCCGAAGAGTACGAACCACCCGAGATGCCCGCACCGGCGTTGCCACCGGCGGCCGGGGCGGCAGCGCCCTCGGCAGCGGCGGCCTCGTCGGCCTCGCGGCTCTTGATGACCTGGGCCTGGTGCTGCTCGAAGCGCTGCTGCGCCTCGGCGTACTGGGTCTCCCAGGCCTCGCGCTGCTTGTCGAAGCCCTCGAGCCAGTCGTTGGTCTCGGGGTCGAAGCCCTCGGGGTAGATGTAGTTGCCCTGGTCGTCGTACGACGCGGCCATGCCGTACAGGGTCGGGTCGAACTCGACCGACGCCGGGTCGGCACCGAAGGACTCGTTGGCCTGCTTCAGCGACAGCGAGATCCGGCGACGCTCGAGGTCGATGTCGATGACCTTGACGAAGATCTCGTCGTTGACCTGGACGACCTGCTCCGGGATCTCCACGTGGCGCTCGGCCAGCTCGGAGATGTGGACCAGACCCTCGATGCCCTCGTCCACGCGGACGAACGCACCGAACGGAACCAGCTTGGTGACCTTACCCGGGACGACCTGACCGATCTGGTGGGTCCGGGCGAACTGCTGCCACGGGTCTTCCTGCGTCGCCTTCAGCGACAGGGAGACGCGCTCGCGGTCCATGTCGACGTCGAGGACCTCGACGGTGACTTCCTGGCCGACCTCGACAACCTCGGACGGGTGGTCGATGTGCTTCCAGGACAGCTCGGAGACGTGGACGAGACCGTCGACGCCGCCCAGGTCCACGAAGGCACCGAAGTTGACGATCGAGGAAACGACGCCGGAGCGGACCTGACCCTTCTGCAGGGTGGTGAGGAACGTCTGGCGGACCTCGGACTGGGTCTGCTCCAGCCAGGCACGGCGGGACAGGACCACGTTGTTGCGGTTCTTGTCCAGCTCGATGATCTTCGCCTCGAGCTCCTTGCCCACGTAGGGCTGGAGGTCGCGGACGCGGCGCATCTCGACGAGGGAGGCCGGCAGGAAGCCGCGGAGGCCGATGTCGAGGATGAGACCACCCTTGACGACCTCGATGACGGTACCGGTGACGATGCCGTCTTCTTCCTTGATCTTCTCGATCGTGCCCCAGGCACGCTCGTACTGAGCGCGCTTCTTGGACAGGATCAGACGGCCTTCCTTGTCCTCCTTCTGGAGAACCAGGGCCTCGATCTCGTCGCCGACCTTGACGACCTCGTTCGGGTCGACGTCGTGCTTGATCGAGAGCTCACGGCTCGGGATCACGCCTTCGGTCTTGTAACCGATGTCGAGCAGGACCTCGTCCCGGTCGACCTTCACGATGACGCCGTCGACGATGTCGCCGTCGTTGAAGTACTTGATCGTCTCGTCGATCGCGGCGAGGAAGGCTTCCTCGTTACCGATGTCGTTGACCGCTACCTGCGGGGTGGTAGAGGTGGTCTCGGTGCTGCTCGTCATGTGGGAAAGGGCTCCGGTTACGGACAGAAAGTCGTAGGTACTGCTACGCCGGGAGCCCTTATCGGCATCTGCCGACAGCCGGACAGCCAAGGAGACCCCCAATCCGCGAAGAGCGGCGGGGCCTCGAAAACCGAGGGGACATCAACAGATGCAAGCGCAGCCTGCTAGGTCTGAGGAGCACAGGCTCGCAGCGCAACTTGTAGCATACGGGGGCAGCCGGACACGGTCAATGCGCGAAGGCGGACACCCCCGGCGGATCGCCGCACAACCGGCACAATTCGTGGGCGGGGAGGCGCTGATGAGGCTTCCCCGTCACTTTCCGCGGCGAGCCACGGACGGCCGCGGGACCCGCGGACACCCCGAGGCCCGCGGACATCCACAGACATCCACAGACATTCGCAGACTACGACGACGGGCCCCATGAACCAAGAGGACTACGCCCCCGAAGACGCGTACGACGCCGATCCGCTGTCCGGTGACGTCTCCGACGACTCCGAGGCCACCCGGCGTGACGCGGACGAAGCGGAGAGCAGCCGGGCCAGCCGCGGCTGGTGGGACCGCAACGCCGACGAGTACCAGAGCGAACACGGCTCCTTCCTCGGCGACGACCGCTTCGTATGGGGCCCCGAGGGACTCGACGAGGCGGACGCGGCCCTCCTCGGCCCCGCCGCCTCCCTCAAGGACAAGGACGTCCTGGAGATCGGCGCCGGCGCCGCCCAGTGCTCGCGCTGGCTCGCCGCCCAGGGCGCCCGCCCGGTCGCCCTCGACCTCTCCCACCGCCAGCTCCAGCACGCCCTGCGCATCGGCGACGGCATCCCCCTGGTCGAGGCCGACGCCGGACGGCTGCCCTTCCGCGACGCCTCCTTCGATCTGGTCTGCTCCGCCTACGGCGCCGTCCCCTTCGTCGCCGACCCGGTGAACGTCATGCGCGAGGTGCGCCGCGTCCTGCGCCCCGGCGGCCGCTGGGTCTTCTCCGTCACCCACCCCATCCGCTGGGCCTTCCCCGACGAGCCCGGCCCCGAGGGGCTGTCGGTCTCCGCCTCCTACTTCGACCGCACCCCGTACGTGGAGCAGGACGAGCAGGGCCGCGCCGTGTACGTGGAGCACCACCGCACGATCGGCGACCGGGTCCGCGACGTGGTGGCGGGCGGCTTCCGCCTGGTCGACCTGGTCGAGCCGGAGTGGCCGGAGTGGAACAGCCAGGAGTGGGGCGGCTGGTCCCCGCTGCGCGGCAACCTGATCCCGGGCACCGCGGTCTTCGTATGCGAGAGGGACTGATCCCTTGATCCGCCGGTCCGCCCTCGACGCCCTTCCCGTACGCGATGCCGTGCCCGCGCTCGTCTCGGCGCTGGACGGCCACGGCACGGCCGTGCTCTGCGCCCCGCCCGGCACAGGCAAGACCACGCTGGTACCGCTGGTGCTGGCGGGGCTGGTGGGTGGCGGGCCCCGGCGGCGGGTCGTGGTGGCCGAACCGCGCCGGATCGCCGCCCGGGCGGCGGCACGGCGGATGGCGTGGCTGCTGGGCGAGCCGGTGGGCGGCTCCGTGGGCTTCACGGTGCGCGGGGAGCGGGTGGCGGGCCACTCGACGGTGGTGGAGGTGGTCACCACCGGCGTGCTGCTGCAGCGGCTCCAGCGGGACCAGGAGCTGTCCGGCGTGGACCTGGTGGTCCTGGACGAGTGCCACGAGCGGCACCTGGACGCCGACACCGTCGCCGCCTTCCTCCTGGACGTACGGGAAACCCTGCGCCCGGAGCTGCGGCTGGTGGCGGCTTCGGCGACGACCGACGCGGCGGGCTGGTCCCGGCTGCTGGGGGACGCGCCGGTGGTGGAGGCCGCGGGGGTCTCGTACCCCGTGGAGACGGTGTGGGCGCCGCCGGCCCGGCCGGTGAAGCCCCCGCACGGCATGCGGGTGGATCCGGCGCAGCTGGCGCACGTGGCCTCGGTGGTGCGGCGGGCGCTGGCGGAACGTTCCGGCGACGTCCTGTGCTTCCTGCCCGGCGTCGGGGAGATCGCCCGGGTCGCCGGGCAGCTGGGCGGCGTGGACGCGGAGGTCCTCCAGGTGCACGGGCGGGCGGCGGCCGCGGTGCAGGAAGCGGCGCTGACGGCGTCGGACCACCGCCGGGTGATCCTGGCGACGGCCGTCGCGGAGTCGAGCCTGACCGTGCCCGGGGTGCGCGTGGTGGTGGACTCCGGACTGGCCCGCGAACCGCGGGTGGACCATGCGCGCGGGCTGGGCGCGCTGGCGACCGTACGGGCCTCGCGCGCGGCCGGGCGCCAGCGGGCGGGCCGGGCCGGGCGCGAGGCGCCGGGTGCGGTGTACCGCTGCTGGACGGAGGCGGAGGACATCCGCCTCCCCGCCTTCCCGGCGCCTGAGATCCGTATCGCGGACCTGGCGCAGTTCGCGCTGCAGGCGGCGTGCTGGGGCGATCCGGACGCGGTCGGCCTGGCGCTGCTGGACCCGCCGCCGGCCGGGGCGATGGCCGCGGCGCGGGAGGTGCTGGTGGCGGTCGGCGCGGTCGACGCGTCGGGGCGGCCCACCGCGCGCGGGCTGCGGATGGCCCGGCTGGGCCTGCACCCGCGGCTGGCGCGGGCCCTGCTGGACGGCGCCGCGGCCGTCGGGGCACGGCGCGCGGCGGAGGTGGTGGCGCTGCTGAGCGAGGAGCCGCCGCGGGAGTACGGGGACGATCTGGCCGCGGCCTGGCGGACCGCCCGCCGGGGCGGCGACGCCTACGCGTCCCGCTGGCGCGCGGAGGCCACCCGTCTGGAGCGCGCCCTCGCCCCTGCGGGGCGCACCTCCGGAACCGGGACCGGGGCTGCGACCGCCCCGCCGGCGATGGAGGCGCCGGGCGCGGGGCGGAGTCCCGACGACGCCGCCGCCGGCCTGATCGCAGCCCTGGCCTTCCCCGAGCGGGTCGCCCGCGCCAAGGGGGCGGGGGCGTTCCTCATGGCCTCCGGGACCGGGGCGGAGCTCGGTGAGGGCTCGGGCCTGCGCGACGCGCCGTGGCTGGCCGTGGCCGTCGCCGACAGGCCCCCGCACGCCGCCTCCGCGAGGATCCGGCTCGCCGCCGTCATCGACGAGGACACCGCGCTGGCCGCCGCCGCCCATCTGCGGACCGAGGGGGACGAGGTGCGCTGGGAGGGCGGGGACCTCGTCGCCCGCTCGGCGCACCGGCTCGGGGCCATCGAGCTCGCCGCCCGCCCTCTGCGCGACCCCGGCCCGGCCCTCGTACGGGCCGCCCTGCTCGACGGGCTCCGCGCGGAGGGGCTCGGCCTGCTGCGCTGGTCCGCGGACGCGGAAGGGCTGCGGGCCCGGCTGGGGTTCCTGCACCGGACGCTCGGCGGCGCCTGGCCCGATGTGGCGGACGACGGAGCCCTGCTGGACCGTGCCGACGACTGGCTGGAGCCCGAGCTGTCGCGGGCCCGGCGCCGGGCGGACCTGGGGCGGATCGACGCGGGTCAGGCCCTGCGGCGGCTTCTGCCCTGGGCCACCGGTGAGGCCGCCCGGCTGGACGAGCTGGCTCCGGAACGGCTCGAGGTGCCCAGCGGATCGCGGATCCGGGTCGACTACTCGGCGGAGCACGGGCAGCCGGTGCTGGCCGTCAAACTCCAGGAGCTGTTCGGGCTGGCCGAGACCCCCAGGGTGGCGGGGGTGCCCGTACTCGTCCACCTGCTGTCGCCCGCCGGCCGGCCCGCCGCGGTCACCGCCGACCTCGCCTCGTTCTGGCAGGGCGGCTACCGGGCCGTCCGCGCCGAGCTGCGCGGCCGCTACCCCAAGCACCCGTGGCCCGAGGACCCGGCCACCGCCGAGCCCACCCGGCACACCACCGCGCGGCTCAGGCGCTGAGCTCCTCCCGCGGGCCCCGCCGGCTCCTCGCCTCCAGCCACAGCGCGAGCCCGAGGAAGAGCAGCGCGCCGGCGGCCAGGCCGATCGGGGCGTAGGTGTGCAGGGCGAGGACCTTCGTACGGTTGGAGGCGACCAGGTCGAGCGTGTACCGGGCGTAGTCCTCGCGCATCTTCACGTGCCCGGCGAAGGCGGTGAGCTTGCCGTCGGGGCCGCCCGCCGCGATCCCGCCGCGCATCTCCTGCCTGATCTCCTGCTCGGCGTTGACGGGGGCCCCGGTGACCGGGTCCACCCAGAACATCGCCTTCGTCGTGTACCAGAGGGTGGTGCCGGTGGTCTCCTCGATCGTCGCCGGGTCGATGCCCTCGATCGGCATCTTCTTCGGCATGGAGACCTTGGTCCACGGGACGGTCTGCTCGAAGTAGTAGACCTCCATGCCCCGGTACCTGCGCGGGCCGACGTAGTGGATCGGCGAGGAGGTGCGGGTCTGCGCGTCGAAGTACAGGTAGTCGCGCGGCTCGGTGAAGAACGGCCACTTGAACTCGATGCCCTCGCGTTTGACCGCGTCCCCGTCGACCATCTCGCCGGTGGCGTGCACCGGGTCCTGGGTGTGGGCGTCGAAGATGTAGCGCTCGGGGATCTGGGAGACCATCTTCCCCTCGGGGTCCATGATGTGCGTCAGCGTGTCCCAGACGACGACGTCCTTGCCGGCGCTGGCCTCGATCTCCTTCGAGGCCTCGACGTTGCCCTTGAGGGTCTGGACGATGGTGACCTTGTCGACCTTCTTGGGCTGCATGCCGTTGAAGTAGTCGAGGAGGGTCGCGTCCTTCGCCTCCAGGACCATCTCCTGGTACTGGTTCGGCGGGATCTTGGCGAGCCGCGGGTACGCGTACCAGCGCAGCAGGGGTGAGAGCGCCGCGCAGAACACGGCGAGGGCCAGCAGGACAAGGCTCGCTCTGCGTCGCATGGCCGGGCCCTCCTCTACTTTCCGGGCGCGGGGGGCGCGGTGGTGAGCAGGGGCTTGGGGGAGGTCTTGCCTTCGGGCGCCCCGAGCGCCGTGACGGCGAGGACGAGGAGCACCGCGAGGACGAGCCCGCTGGCGGCGGCGATGAATGCGCGCATGCCGGGCCTCCGGAATCTGATAGGGCGTCAGGGCGGAGGCACCGTAGCAACGCGGGGGCCAGATGAGAACCGTCTGGCGCCCCGGCCTGGAAGGTTCGCGCGGGCGGGGCGGACGTCGGCCGCACGGGGGACTGGTCTGAACTACCTATAGTCAGCGCGTCATGACGGAGCGTGAGGTCACTTCCGTCCCCGGCCGGTCATGCTCCTCCCGGGATCGCGGCGCGGTCCCCATGACCTCGAGGAGCACGCAGATGAGTCCCGAGAAGAGAACGGGGGCGCGGCTGGGGCCGCGGTCCCGTCGAGGCAGATGGATGGCCGGCGGCGCGGTCGCCTCGCTCGCCCTGATCCTGGCATCCGGGTTGATGACCGTCGCGAACGCGTCGGCGGCCCAGGAGGCCGGCGGCCGCGTCAGCCTGTCCGGCCCCGCGGGCGGCGGCGACAAGGGCGACAAGTGCGAGAAGGGCCCTCGCACCGACATGGTCAAGGGCGACTGCAAGAGGGGACCGCGCGGTCCGCAGGGCCGCCCCGGGCCCAGTGGCCCGCCCGGTCCTCCCGGCCCCAGCGGTCCGCCCGGCGAGATCGGCCCCAGCGGCCCGCCCGGACCGTCCGGTGCCGCCGGGCCTTCGGGTCCCGCCGGGCCTTCGGGTCCGCCCGGGCCTTCCGGCTCTGCCGGGCCCTCGGGCCCTCCCGGGCCCACGGTCAACATCGCCGCGAGCGTCCAGGCCAACAACGACCAGGCCATCCCCACCAACACCCTCACCAAGATCCTCTTCGACACGGTCGTGTACGACACGGACTCGATGTTCGACTCGATGAACTCGACGCTGGTGGTCCACACCCCCGGGCGCTACCTCGTCTCGGGCCGGATCCTGCTGGCGTACACCCCGCACCCGACGGCGGACCGGAGCCTGCAGATCCAGGTCAACAACAACCTGACCGCGCTCGACGTGCAGGACACCGCGGCCCTCCCCGCCACCGGGGCCGCCTCGCAGACGGTGTCCATGATCCGGCAGCTGAACGCCGGTGACGTGATCTCCCTGCACGCGTTCCAGCGCACCGGCAACCCGGCCAACTCCGACGCGCTGTTCGGGGCCAACGCCGTGGGCGTGGCTCCGCAGCTCCAGGCGGAGCTCCTCGTTCCGGCGCCGTAGCCCGCGCCGGTCGTCACCCCCACGGGCTCCGCGACGGCCCGCCGGTCCTCCGGCGGGCCGTCGCCGCGCGCTACGGAGTCGCCTCCGGCGTGGGGGACGGGGCCGGTGCGCCCGGCGCCGAGGCCGAGGCGGAGGCGGAGGCGGAGGCGGAGGCGGAGGCGGAGGCGGACGGCTCGGGTGCGGGCTTCGCGGTCGCGGTGGCCGTCGCGGTCGGACTCGGACTCGGCGCACGCGTCGGGGTGGGGGTCGGGGTGGGCGTCGGCGAAGGGGAGGGCGTCGGCTCCGGGTCCGGAGTCGGAGTGGGGGTCGGGGTCGGGGTCGGGGTGGGCGTCGGGCTGGGTGTGGGGGTCGGCTTCGGGTCCGGGGTCGGCGTCGGGCTGGGCGTGGGCGTCGGCTTCGGATCCGGAGTCGGGGTCGGGGTCGGCGAAGGGGTGGGCTTCGGGGTCGGGGGCGGCGTCGGCTTCGGCGTCGGCGTCGGCTTCGGCGGGGTCGTCGCCGGTGCGGGTGTGCCGGTCGCGTCCGGGACCTCGTGCGTGCCCTTGAGGTAGTACGTGAACCAGGACCGCACCGTCCGCAGGTACGCCGTGGAGTGGTTGTACGAGAGCACGGCCCGGTCCAGGTCCGCCTCCACCCGCAGGTCCCGGGTGCCCGCGCACAGGTACCGCCCGGCCGCGAGGGCCGCGTCGTACACATTGTTCGGGTCGCGCCGGCCGTCCCCGTCCGCGTCCTGCCCCCACGCCGCCCACGTGGAGGGGATGAACTGCATCGGGCCGACCGCCCGGTCGTAGCGGGCGTCCCCGTCGTACGCCCCGCCATCCGTGTCCCGGATGTTCGCGAAGCCGTTGCCGTCGAGCACGGGGCCGAGGATCGGCCGCAGCGTGGTGCCGGACGCGTCCACCTGACCGCCGCGCGCCTGCCCCGACTCGACCTTGCCGATCGCCGCGAGCAGCTGCCAGCGCAGCCCGCAGCGGGCGTCGCTCTCCCCCACCGCCTTCTCCGCCCGCAGGTACGCGGCGAGCACGCTCGCGGGTATCCCCTGCGCGCCCTCGCCCGCGCCCACGGCCACGGCCGCGCCCCCGGCGGCGGGGACCGTCCCGGCCGCCGCCTCCTCGGCGGGGGCGGCCGGCGGCTGTCCGTCCGGCAGCACCACGGCGGGCGGTCCGGGGCTCACGAGCGGCGGGAGTTCGGTGAAATAGGAGCCGTCGCCTCCGGTCGTGCTGTCCGGGAGGGGCTGTACGGCGCCCTCCCCGGCCGCGGAGGTCCGCTCCTCCCGGCCGCCGGCCGGCCCCTGGGAAGCGGTCACCGCGGCGACCACCAGCGCGGAGACCAGGGCTGCCGCGGCGCCCCTGCGCAGCCTGCGTCCGAATATTCGAGCCGACATGAGCCGGACCCCTCCCCCTCGACGTCCGCGTGACCCTACGTCAACTCCCTGCACAGGGCACGCACAGCGGGGTGGAATTCACCACATCCCCACGTCCCGGGCAGGTCGCGCATACTGGCCGGACCGAGAAGACCCAGGAGAGGTGCCATGCCGTTCACGCTCAGCCATGCGGCCGCCGTCCTTCCGGCCGTCCGCCGTACCGGGCGGGCGCGGGGGCCGCTGGTCGCCTCGGCGCTGGTCCTGGGATCGTTCGCGCCGGACACGTTCTACTTCGCCGACGCGGTCGTCGAAGGGGTCATGCCGTACGGGGCGTTCACGCACTCCCTGCCGGGCGTGCTCACCGCGGACGCCGCGCTGACGGCCGCCCTCGTCGCGTTCTGGCTGCTGCTGCGCGAGCCGCTCATCGCGCTCCTGCCGCGTGCCTGGCGGGGCCGGGTGCACGCGTTCGCGCGCGGTGAGCGGTGGCGGGGGCGCCGAATGCTCCCGCTCGCCCTCTGGTTCTACCTCTCGGCGGTCGCCGGGTCCCTCACGCACGTGGTGTGAGACAGCTTCACGCACCTGGACCGCTGGGGGACGAACGCCCTGCCCGCGCTCGGTGAGCCCCTCGCCTTCGGCCTGCCGCTCTACTCGTACCTCCAGTACGGGAGTTCGGCGGTCGCCGCCTGCGCGATCGGCTGGTTCGCGGCGACCGCGCTGCGCCGGCTGCCGCCCTGCCCGGTCCCCGCGTCCGTACCGGTGCTGACCCGCGCCGAGGTCCACTGCGCGCTGTCCCTGCTGGTGGTGTGCGTGGCGGCGGGGGTCACGGTGCGCGTGATCCGCTTCTACACCTTCTTCGACCGGATCCGTACGCCGCTCGACATCATCCCCACGGTCTGCTTCGGGGCGGGCGGCGGCCTCACCGTGGCCCTGCTGCTGTACGGGGTCCTCGTACGGGTCCGGCACCGCGGCGACCGCACCGGTCCCCCGGCCCGCCAGGACGCGCGAACGCCCGTCCCCACCGCGTAGCGGGGACGGGCGCCCGAAGACCGGCCGGGCCGGGCGGGTCAGTGCGCGGCGGACTCCCAGTCGGAGCCGACGCCCACGGACACGTCCAGCGGGGCGCGGAGCTCGACGGCGGCGCCCATCTCGCGGCGCACCAGCTCCTCCACCCGCTCCCGCTCGCCCGGGGCGATCTCCAGCACGATTTCGTCGTGGACCTGGAGCAGCATCCGCGACTTCAGCCCGGCCTGCGCGACCGCCTTGTCCACGCGCAGCATCGCGACCTTGACGATGTCGGCGGCGGTGCCCTGGATCGGGGCGTTGAGCGCCATCCGCTCGGCGGCCTCGCGGCGCTGGCGGTTGTCGCTGCCCAGGTCGGGCAGGTAGCGGCGGCGGCCGAAGACCGTCGCCGTGTAGCCGGTGGCGCGGGCCTCGTCCACGACGCGCCCGAGGTAGTCGCGGACCCCGCCGAACCGCTCGAAGAAGGTATCCATCAGCCCGCGCGCCTCGGCGGGCTCGATGTTCAGCTGCTGGGCGAGCCCGAAGGCGGACAGCCCGTACGCGAGCCCGTACGACATGGCCTTGATCTTGCGGCGCATCTCGGCGTCGACCTGCGACCGCTCCACGCCGAACACCTGGGAGGCGACGGTGGTGTGCAGGTCCTCACCCGACAGGAACGCCTCGATCAGGCCCTCGTCCTCGGAGAGGTGGGCCATCACCCGCAGCTCGATCTGGCTGTAGTCGGCGGTCATCAGCGACTCGAAGCCCTCGCCGACGACAAAACCGCGGCGGATCGCACGGCCCTCGTCGGTGCGCACCGGCACGTTCTGCAGGTTGGGGTCGGTCGAGGACAGCCGGCCGGTCGCGGCGACGGTCTGGCTGAAGCTGGTGTGCACCCGGCCGTCGGCGGCGATGGTCTTGACCAGGCCCTCGACGGTGACGCGCAGCTTGGCCTGCTCCCGGTGACGCAGCATGATCACCGGCAGTTCGTGGTCGGTCTGCGTGGCCAGCCAGGCCAGCGCGTCCGCGTCCGTGGTGTAGCCGGTCTTGGTCTTCTTCGTCTTGGGCAGGTCCAGCTCGCCGAAGAAGACCTCCTGGAGCTGCTTGGGCGAGCCGAGGTTGAACTCGTGGCCGACCGCCGCGTGCGCCTCCTTCACCGCCTGCTGCACCGCTCCGGCGAACTGCTGCTCCATGGCCTCCAGGTGGTCGCGGTCGGCGGCGATGCCGAACCGCTCCATCCGGGCCAGCAGCTCGGACGTCGGCAGCTCCATGTCGTGGAACAGCCCGACCGCTCCCACCTCGGCGAGCTTGCCGGTGAAGGCCTCGCCCAGGTCCAGGACGGCGCGGGCCTGCGCCATCAGCGCCTCCGCCTCGGCGGTCTCGTCGGCACCGAAGGCCAGCTGCCCGTCGGCCGCGGCCGGCGCCAGCTCCCGGTGCAGGTACTCGTTGGACAGCACGTCCAGGGCGAAGGAGCGGCGGCCAGGCTTGACCAGGTAGGCGGCGAGCGCGGTGTCCATGGTGACGCCGGCCAGGCTCCAGCCGTGCTCGGGGAAGACCCGCATCAGACCCTTGGCGTTGTGCACCACCTTCGGCTTCGCCGCGTCCGCCGCCCAGGCCGCGAAGGCCCGGTCGTCGGCCTCGTCCAGCCCGGACGGCTCGAACCAGGCCGCCGCCCCGTCGGCCGCGGCCAGCGCGATCTCGCTGACGTTGCCCTGCCCCAGCGCCCAGCTGTCCACGGTGGAGATGCCCAGCGGTACGCCCGCACGGGCCTCCAGCCACGGCGCGAGCTCGCCCGCGCCCAGCACGCTCCCGTCCAGCTCCACCCCGGCCGCGGCCGGAGCGGGGGCCTGCTCCTCGGCCGCGCCCGGGTCCACGGCCAGCAGCCGCTCCCGCAGCGAGGCGTTGCGGATCTCCAGCACGTCCAGCACGCCGGTCAGCGCGGACCGGTCGTACGGCACGCGGGCCAGGTCGGCCGGGGTCTTGGGCAGCTCCACGTCCTTGACCATCTCGGTCAGGACCCGGTTGAGCTTGACGGCCTCCAGGTGGTCCCGGAAGTTCTGCCCGGCCTTGCCCTTGACCTCCTCGGCACGCTCGACGAGCTCCGCGAACGACCCGAACTGGGTGATCCACTTGGCAGCGGTCTTCTCACCGACGCCCGGGATGCCCGGCAGGTTGTCGGACGGGTCTCCGCGCAGCGCCGCGAAGTCCGGATACTGCTGGGGCGTGAGGCCGTACTTCTCCTCGACCTTCTCCGGCGTGAACCGGGTCAGCTCGGAGACGCCCTTGGTCGGGTACAGCACGGTGGTGTGCTCGGAGACCAGCTGGAAGGAGTCCCGGTCACCGGTGACGATCAGCACGTCGAAGCCCAGCGCCTCCGCCTGCGTCGCCAGCGTCGCGATCACGTCGTCGGCCTCGAAGCCGTCGACGGCGAACCGCGGCACGTGCATCGCGTCGAGCAGCTCGCCGATCAGCTCGACCTGCCCCTTGAACTCGTCGGGGGTCTTGGAGCGGTTCGCCTTGTACTCGGGGAACTCCGTCGAGCGCCACGTCTTGCGCGATACGTCGAACGCCACCGCGAAGTGCGTGGGCGCCTCGTCGCGCAGCGTGTTCGCCAGCATCGACGCGAAGCCGTAGATGGCGTTGGTCGGCTGGCCGGTCGCGGTCGTGAAGTTCTCCGCGGGCAGCGCGAAGAACGCCCGGTACGCCAGGGAGTGCCCGTCCATGAGCATCAGGCGGGGGCGGTCCGCTGCGGTCGTCTGGTCCGTCTTCTTCGATGCTGTCTCTGCCACGCCCCCGATCCTAGGCGCCCCCACCGACAATTCCGGCCCGCCGCCTCCCCCGGCGCATCCGCCCCACCGGACGCTCCGGCGCACACGCCCACGGCACCGTGTGCACCAGACCACCCTCCCCTCGTTCCGTGGTCCGTGCAAGGATCGAAGGACGCGGCCACCCGTGCTGCATCCGTACGTACGCTCGAAGGGGAGCGCCATGGCCACCAAGCCGCCCGCAGGTGATCCGGTCCAGGACGCACCGCAGGTCGCGCCGCCCCTGCACGCGGCCGCGGGTCTCCCCGCCATCGGCCACACCCTGAAGATCGCGCAGCAGCAGATGGGGCTGGCCCGTACCGCCCGCACCCTGCTCAAGGTCAACCAGAAGGACGGCTTCGACTGCCCCGGCTGCGCCTGGCCCGAGGGGGGCAAGCGGCACACCGCCGAATTCTGCGAGAACGGCGCCAAGGCCGTCGCGGAGGAGGCCACGCTGCGCCGGGTCACCCCGGAGTTCTTCGCCACGCACCCGCTCGCCGACCTGGAGACCCGCTCCGGCTACTGGCTGGGGCAGCAGGGCCGCATCACGCAGCCGATGTACCTCGCCGAAGGCGCCGACCGGTACGAGCCGGTCGGCTGGGAGCGGGCCTTCGCGATCATCGCGGAGGAGCTGCGCGCCCTCGCCTCCCCCGACGAGGCCCTCTTCTACACCTCGGGCCGCACCAGCAACGAGGCCGCGTTCCTCTTCCAGCTCTTCGCCCGCGAGTTCGGCACCAACAACCTGCCCGACTGCTCCAACATGTGCCACGAGTCCTCGGGCTCCGCGCTCAACGAGACCATAGGCATCGGCAAGGGCAGCGTCTCCCTCGAAGACCTCCACCAGGCCGAGCTGATCATCGTGGCCGGGCAGAACCCGGGCACCAACCACCCGCGCATGCTCTCCGCACTGGAGCAGGCCAAGGCCTCCGGCGCGAAGATCATCTCGGTGAACCCGCTGCCCGAAGCCGGAATGGAGCGGTTCAAGAACCCCCAGACCCCCCTCGGCATGCTCCGGGGCACGGCCCTCAACGACCTCTTCCTGCAGATCCGCATAGGCGGCGAC
Source organism: Streptomyces sp. IBSNAI002 (assembly GCF_052244475.1). Taxonomy (NCBI): domain Bacteria; kingdom Bacillati; phylum Actinomycetota; class Actinomycetes; order Kitasatosporales; family Streptomycetaceae; genus Streptomyces; species Streptomyces sp. IBSNAI002. The sequence continues at coordinate 2,334,348 of NZ_JBQPXG010000002.1, forward strand.
CAGGCCCTCTTCCGCCTCCTGAACAAACTCGTCATCGAGGCGGACGGCGCCACCGACGAGGCCTTCATCCGCGAACACACCCACGGCTACGAGGAGTTCGCCGCCGCCGCCAAGGAGGCGGACTGGGCCGAGACCCTCACCGCCACCGGCCTGACGCGGCCCGAGATCGAGCGCGCCCTCGCCATGATCCTGGCCTCCCGGCGCACCATCGTCTGCTGGGCCATGGGCCTGACCCAGCACAAGCACGCCGTCGCCACCATCCGCGAGGTCGTCAACCTGCTCCTGCTGCGCGGCGACATCGGCCGCCCCGGCGCGGGCGTCTGCCCCGTCCGCGGCCACTCCAACGTCCAGGGCGACCGCACCATGGGGATCTTCGAGCGGCCCGCACCCGCCTTCCTCGACGCCCTCGACCGCGAGTTCGCGATCACCTCGCCCCGCCACCACGGCTTCGACGTCGTCCGCTCCATCCAGGCCCTGCGCGACGGCGAGGCCAAGGTCCTCTTCGCCATGGGCGGCAACTTCGTCGGCGCCACCCCCGACACCGGGGTCACCGAGGCCGCGATCCGCCGCGCCGCCCTGACCGTGCACGTCTCCACCAAGCTCAACCGCTCCCACGCGGTCACCGGCAGGCGCGCGCTGATCCTGCCCACCCTCGGCCGGACCGACAAGGACGTCCAGGCCGGCGGAAAGCAGTTCGTGACCGTCGAGGACTCCATGGGCATGGTCCACGCCTCCCGCGGCAACCTCACCCCCGCGGGCCCGCACCTGCTCTCCGAGCCGGCCATCGTGGCCCGCATGGCCCGCGCCGTGCTCGGGGAGGCCTCCGCGACCCCGTGGGAGGAGTTCGAGCGGGACTACGCCGCCATCCGCGACCGGATCTCCCGGGTGGTCCCCGGCTTCGAGGACTTCAACGCCCGCGCGGCCCGCCCGGACGGCTTCCGGCTCCCGCACGCCCCGCGCGACGAGCGCCGCTTCCCCACGAAGACCGGCAAGGCCAACTTCACCGCCGCGCCGGTGGAGTACCCCGAGGTCCCCGCGGGCCGGCTGCTCCTGCAGACCCTGCGCAGCCACGACCAGTACAACACCACGATCTACGGGCTCGACGACCGCTACCGCGGGATCACCGGCGGCCGCCGCGTCGTGCTGGTCAACCCCGAGGACGCCGCCGAGCTGGGCCTGGCCGACGGCGCCTACACGGACCTGGTCGGCGAGTGGAAGGACGGCGTCGAGCGGCGCGCCCCGGGCTTCCGCGTCGTGCACTACCCGACGGCCCGCGGTTGCGCGGCCGCGTACTACCCCGAGACGAACGTGCTGGTCCCGCTCGACTCCACCGCGGACACCAGCAACACCCCGGCGAGCAAGTCCGTCGTCATCCGCTTCGAACCGGCCTGATAGAACGACCTCAGGACAAGATGGTTAACGATCGTTGACGAACGGAGCCGGCCCATGGGCGAGCAGCACGCAGTGAAGTTCCCGCAGGAAGTCCTCGACGAGTACGCGGCCCTGGGCATCGACCTGCCCTCGCTCTTCTCGGCGGGCCACCTCGGCGAGCGCATGGACATCAGGATCCTGGAGGCCTCGGCCGAGCGCGTCGTGGCCACGATGCCCGTCGAGGGCAACACCCAGCCGTACGGGCTGCTGCACGGCGGGGCCTCCGCCGTGCTCGCCGAGACCCTCGGCTCCGTCGGCGCCATGATGCACGGCGGCATCACCAAGATCGCCGTCGGCGTGGACCTGAACTGCACCCACCACCGCGGAGTGCGCTCCGGCCTGGTCACCGGCGTCGCCACCCCCGTGCACCGGGGCCGCTCCACCACCACCTACGAGATCGTGATCAGCGACGAGCAGGACCGGCGCGTGTGCACCGCCCGCCTCACCTGCCTGCTGCGCGACGCCGACCCGGCCGGCGGCCAGGCCCCCTCCGGAGCCTGACCCCGGCCACCGGCCGCCGCCACCCGGCCGCGCCCGGCCACGCCCGGCCGCGCCCACGGACCCTCCGCAGGCCCGGACCCCCGCCCCCACGGGCGGCAGGTCCGGGCCTGCGCCCGTTGCCCCGCGCCCCCGACGGCCCCCGACGGCCCGGCACCCGCCCGGAATCCGCCAGTCCACACCTGCTCCACCCTCATCTGTTGTGTCACCAATGGTGACCGCCTACCTTCCCCTCATGGGGACCCCGCCACGCTCCACGGTCCGGTACGCCGCCACCACCCTCCTCGCGGCGCTCACCCTGACCGGCACCCTGACCGGATGCACACCTTCCACCCCGCCCCCCACGGCAGCCCCGCCGAGCCCCGCACCCGACGCCTCCTCGCCCGCGCAGATCTGCACCAGCCTGGTGTCGTACTGGGCGAAGGAGACCCTCCTGGGCACCAAGTGGTCCGGTCTGGACTGGGAGCAGAAGGGGCTGTCCAACGACCAGTACGCGATCCACGAGGACGCCGTGGCCGCAGGCCGCGCCGAGGAGCGAACTGCCGGTCGGGACAAGGCACTTGAGCTGATCGACCGGTTCGTGGCGCAGCGCTGCGCCGAGCAGGACGGTGCGACGCGGAGCTCCGAGAACTGGCGCCCTCCGACGTGACCCGGGTCACCGCATTCCCGGGCGCGCTGTCCGGCTTCCGGGCACCGGGAGCGGTTTCGCCGAACCGCAGGTGAAGGCCCGTTTCGACTCCGGACCAAGATCGATCCAACCCTAGTGGATCACCGCAATCGATCACGCTCCGTAATGACCATGCCGTATCGAATCCCCCTTTTCCCCTGGGAATGGCCACCCACTGGATTCCTTCGGACACGCGCTGCCACATTCGGCCGAATTTGATCTAAGACAGGTGCATGAAGGCCTCAAGCCCCTTAGGGGAGCAGGTGTTTCTCAGGATGCGGACATTCCACGACGCCGGTAAATGCCCGTTCTGTCCACACTCCCACCACGCATTCTTGGCCTTGGCATAACAAGAGCGTCACATCCTCCTTTCTCCGCTCCCCGTGTTCGCCACCTCGGGCCTAGAGTCACGGCCAGTCACCGCGCCGCTGGGCGCGACCAGCACGGCCGCTGTACATCCCAGTGCGGCCCGGCGACCGAACGGCACCTCACAGAGGGAGCCGCGCCAGGGAAAGGAAGAATCGTGCGACACCGTTCTTTGCTCGTCCTCACCACCGTGATCACCACGGGAGCACTGACCCTCACCGCCTGCGGATCGCGCGACGAGGCGAAGCCCGGGGACACGTCCGACGGCAAGAAGACCGTCGTCGTCATCGGCGTGGACGCTCCCCTCACCGGCTCGCTCTCCGCCCTCGGCCAGGGCATCAAGAACTCCGTCGACCTCGCCGCCAAGACGGCCAACAAGAACAACGAGGTCCCCGGAATCGAGTTCAAGGTCGAGGCCCTCGACGACCAGGCGGTCCCCGCCTCCGGTCAGGCCAACGCCACCAAGCTCGTCGGCAACAAGGAAGTCCTCGGTGTCGTCGGCCCCCTGAACTCCGGTGTCGCCCAGCAGATGCAGGGCGTCTTCGCCTCGGCGAACCTGGCCCAGGTCTCCCCGGCCAACACCAACCCCTCGCTCAGCCAGGGCGACAACTGGGGCAAGGGCGAATTCAAGCGCCCCTTCCCGACGTACTTCCGCACCGCCGCCACCGACGTGGTCCAGGGCAAGTTCGCCGCCCAGTACCTCTTCAAGGACGCCGGCAAGAAGAAGGTCTTCGTCGTCGACGACAAGCAGACCTACGGCGCCGGCCTGGCCGCCATCTTCTCCGACGAGTTCAAGAAGCTCGGCGGCGAGGTCGTCGGCACCGACCACGTCACCGTGAAGGAGACCGACTTCTCCTCCACCGCCGACAAGGTCAAGTCCTCCGGCGCCGACTCCGTCTACTTCGGCGGCCAGTACCCCGAGGGCGGCCTGCTCGCCGACCAGATCAAGAAGACCGGCGCCAACATCCCCCTCATGGGCGGCGACGGCATCCAGGACCCCGCCTTCATCAGCGCCTCCGGCGAGGCCAACGAGGGTGACCTCTCCACCTCCATCGGCTACCCCGTCGAGAAGCTCCCCACGGCCAAGCAGTTCATCGAGGACTACAAGGCCGCCGGCTACAAGGACCCGTACGCCGCCTACGGTGGCTACTCCTACGACGCCGGCTGGGCCGTCATCCAGGCCGTCAAGGCCGCCGTCGCCGCCAACGGCGGCAAGCTGCCCACCGACGCCCGCGCCAAGGTCGTCGAGGCTCTCGGCAAGGTCTCCTTCGAGGGCGTGACCGGCAAGGTCGCCTTCGACCAGTACGGCGACACCACCAACAAGCAGCTCACGGTCTACAAGGTCGAGGGCGGCAAGTGGATCGACGTCAAGAGCGACACCTTCAACCAGTAAACCCCCCGTCCCGCTAGCCGGGACCCCGGACCGGTCCACACCGACGGCCCGACCCCCTCAAAGAAACCCACCGCGCGAGGGCGCAAACAGCGCCCTCGCGCGGAGTCTTATCCGACACGCTCATCGGAGGCCCTGCGGTGCACGAACTGCCGCAACAGCTGGCCAACGGCCTTGCCCTCGGTGCCCTTTATGGCCTCATAGCCATCGGGTACACCATGGTCTACGGCATCGTCCAGCTCATCAACTTCGCCCACGGCGAGATCTTCATGATCGGCGGCTTCGGCGCGCTCACCGCCTACGCCATCCTCCCGACCGGCACCTCCCTGCTGATCGCGATACCCATCATGATCGTCGGAGGCGCACTCGCCTCGGTCCTCGTCGCCACCGCAGCCGAACGCTTCGCCTACCGCCCCCTGCGCAGCGCACCAAGGCTCGCCCCGCTCATCACCGCAATCGGCCTCTCGATCGCGCTCCAGCAGCTTGTCTGGCAGTTCTACCCGGACGCCAAGAAGGCCGTCAGCTTCCCCGAGTTCAAGGGAGCAGCCTTCAAGATCACCGACAGCCTGGCCATCCAGCGCGCGGACCTCTTCGTCCTCATCCTCGCCCCGCTCTGCATGCTCGCCCTCGGCGTCTTCGTCTCCAAGAGCCGCAGCGGCCGCGCCATGCAGGCCACCGCGCAGGACCCCGACACCGCCAAGCTCATGGGCATCAACACCGACCGCATCATCGTCATGGCCTTCGCCATCGGTGCCGCGTTCGCAGCCGTCGCCGCCGTCGCCTACGGCCTCGACAAGGGCCAGATCAACTTCGAAATGGGCTTCATCCTCGGACTGAAGGCCTTCACCGCCGCAGTCCTCGGAGGCATCGGCAACATCTACGGCGCCATGGTCGGCGGCGTCGTCCTCGGACTCGCCGAAGCCCTCTCGATCGCCTACATCGAAGAGATCCCCGGCATGCAGCAGCTCGGCGGTGGAGCCTGGTCCAACGTCTGGGCGTTCGTACTCCTCATCGTCGTCCTCCTCGTGCGGCCCCAAGGCCTGCTCGGCGAGCGCGTCGCGGATCGGGCGTGAGAACCATGACCACCAACACCACCCCGCAGACCGCCGTCGCCAAGCAGGGCCCCGCCCCCGCCGCACTCCTCTACGCGGTCATCGGCGGCAGCCTCCTGACCGTCGTCAGCGCCTTCCTCGCCTGGACCTGGACCGCCGAATTCCCCGGCGACCTCACGTACTACGGCAGCCCGGCGCCCATCCAGTTCCTCAGCCTCGTCGCCGGACTCCTCACCGCCGCCTTCGCGCTCTCCGCGCTCGGCGTCAAGGGCCTGCACTGGCTCACCCCCACCGGCGCCCGCAAGCCCGTCTGGATCCTCGCGCTCGGCACCTTCGCCGGCACCTGGTTCACGGTCATCTCCATCGCCGTGGTCCTCGGCGGCTTCGTCCACCTGGAACCCGGCGCCTACGTCGCCCTCGCCGGCTCGCTCATCCCGGCCCTCGCCGCGTACAAGCTCCCCGACGACAGCCACAAGGCGGCTCCCGCCAAGCAGCTGCCCTCCTGGGCCGAAATCCTCCTCATCACCGGAGTCTTCGCCCTCGGCCTCTACGTCATCACCTTCGGCATCGACACCGATGACAAAGAACCGCAGCTCTTCGTCACCTACCTGATCATCGTCGGCTTCGCCGCCTTCGCCCTGCTCAAGGCCGGCCTCTTCGACCGCCTCGGCACCCTCACCGCGAAGCACCGCCAGGTCACCCTCCTCGGCACCGCCGCGGCCGCGATCGCCTTCCCCTTCATCCAGCAGAGCGGCGACACCTACACGCTCATCGCGGTCAACATCCTGATCTTCGCGACCGTCGCCCTCGGCCTCAACGTCGTCGTCGGCCTCGCCGGCCTCCTCGACCTCGGCTACGTCGCCTTCCTCGGCGTCGGCGCCTACGCAGCCGCACTGGTCTCCGGAAGCACCGCCTCCGCCTTCGACATCCACCTGCCCTTCTGGGCAGCGGTCCTCGTCGGCGCCCTCGCCTCCCTCATCTTCGGCGTGGTCATCGGCGCACCCACCCTGCGCCTGCGCGGCGACTACCTCGCCATCGTCACCCTCGGCTTCGGAGAAATCTTCCGCATCGCCATGGGCAACCTCGACGGCACCTCCGGCCCCGACATCACCAACGGACCCAACGGCATCCCCAACATCCCCCACCTCGAACTCTTCGGGTGGAACTTCGGGGAATCCCACAACGTCCTCGGCATCACCCTCGGCGCCTACGCCAACTACTACTTCCTGATGCTGCTCGTCATGGCCCTGGTCGTCCTCGTGTTCGCCCGAGCCGGCAACAGCCGCATCGGCCGCGCCTGGGTCGCCATCCGCGAAGACGAGACCGCCGCCGAAGCCATGGGCATCAACGGCTTCAAGGTCAAGCTCATCGCCTTCGCCCTCGGAGCCACCCTCGCCGGCCTCGCCGGCACCGTCCAGGCACACGTCAACACCACGGTCGTCCCCGAGAACTACGTCTTCGCCGGACCCGTCCCGCCGAACTCCGCGTTCCTCCTCGCCGCCGTCATCCTCGGCGGCATGGGCACCATCCGCGGCCCCATCCTCGGCGCCGCACTCCTCTTCCTCATCCCGGCGAAGCTGGCCTTCCTCCAGGACTACCAGCTCCTCGCCTTCGGCATCGCCCTCATCCTGCTCATGCGCTTCCGCCCCGAAGGCCTCATCGCCAACAAGCGGGCGCAGCTCGAGTACCACGACGACACCGCTGACCAGGCCCCCACGGACCTGGCCACCGCCAAGGCGGGGGCGTGAACGACATGACCACCACAGACACCACCACCACGACCACCGTGCTCGAAGCCAGCGGCGTCACCATGCGCTTCGGCGGCCTCACCGCCGTCAAGGGCGTCGACCTCAAGGTCAACGCAGGCGAAATCGTCGGCCTCATCGGCCCCAACGGCGCCGGCAAGACCACCTTCTTCAACTGCCTCACCGGGCTCTACGTCCCCACCGAAGGCACCGTCACCTACAAGGGCACCGTCCTGCCGCCCACACCCCACAAGGTCACCGCAGCAGGCGTCGCCCGCACCTTCCAGAACATCCGGCTCTTCCACAACATGACCGTGCTGGAAAACGTCCTCGTCGGACGCCACACCCGCACCAAGGAAGGCCTCTGGTCCGCCCTCCTGCGCGGCCCCGGCTTCAAAAAGGCCGAAGCCGCCAGCGAAGCACGCGCCATGGAACTCCTCGAGTTCATCGGCCTCCAGCACAAGGCCCAGCACCTCGCCAAGAACCTCCCCTACGGCGAACAGCGCAAGCTCGAAATCGCCCGCGCCCTCGCCAGCGACCCCGGCCTCATCCTCCTGGACGAGCCCACCGCCGGCATGAACCCGCAGGAAACCCGAGCGGCCGAAGAACTCATCTTCGCCATCCGCGACAAGGGCATCGCCGTCCTCGTCATCGAGCACGACATGCGCTTCATCTTCAACCTCTGCGACCGCGTCGCCTGCCTCGTCCAAGGCGAAAAGCTCATCGAAGGCACCGCCGCGGAAGTCCAGGGCGACGAACGCGTCATCGCCGCCTACCTCGGCACCCCCTTCGAAGGCGCCCCCGGCGACGAAGAAGTAGCCGAAGTCGAAGCCGCCGAAGCCCACGCGGAAGCCGAAGCCGCAGAAGCCGCAGCCGACGCCGCCCCAGCCGACGCCGGCCCCGCGGACAGCACCACCAGCACGGAAGGAGAGGCCAAATGACCGCACTGCTCAAGGTCGAAGACCTCAAAGTCGCCTACGGCAAGATCGAAGCCGTCAAGGGAATCTCCTTCGAAGTCAACGAAGGCGAAATCGTCTGCCTCGTCGGCACCAACGGCGCCGGCAAGACCACCACCCTGCGCACCCTCTCCGGGCTCCTCAAGCCCACCTCGGGCAGCATCACCTTCGACGGCCACCCCCTCGTCGGCGTCCCCGCCCACCGCATCGTCTCCATGAAGCTGGCCCACTCCCCCGAGGGACGCCACATCTTCCCCCGGCTGACGATCGCCGAAAACCTCCAGCTCGGCGCCTTCCTGCGCACCGACAAAGAAGGCATCGAGAAGGACATCCAGCGCGCCTACGACCTCTTCCCCATCCTGGGAGAGCGCCGCAAGCAGGCCGCCGGCACCCTCTCCGGCGGCGAACAGCAGATGCTCGCCATGGGCCGCGCCCTCATGTGCCAGCCCAAACTGCTCATGCTGGACGAGCCCTCCATGGGCCTCTCCCCCCTCATGATGCAGAAGATCATGGCGACCATCGCCGAACTCAAGGCCACCGGCACCACCATCCTGCTCGTCGAGCAGAACGCCCAGGCCGCCCTCTCGCTCGCCGACCAGGCGCACGTGATGGAAATCGGCAAGATCGTGCTCTCCGGCACCGGCCAGGACCTCCTCCACAACGAGGACGTCCGCAAGGCCTACCTCGGCGAGGACTGACCACACACGTGTGAGGCCCGCCTCCCCTCGGGCTTCCGTTCTAGTGGTCGTCGCAACACCCCAGCTCAGGGGATGCGATGGACTTCAAGATCCGGGAGAGCCGGACGGTGGCTCAGGGCCGCAAGAGGCTGCTGCGTGAGCGGGAAACATACTTCCTGCTCATGCAGCAGGGCTTCAGCAACAACCAGGCGTGCCGGATCGTGGGCATCAACGACAAGACCGGCCGCCGTTGGCGCAATGGCCGTGCGGCAGACAGCAAGCAGAAGGCGGCACCACCGGTCCGTCCGGTGGTGCCGCCTACTGGTCCGTCCCGCTACCTCCGGGCCGACGAGCGGATCCACATCGCCGACCGGTTCCGGGAGAAGGCCTCGATCCGGGCGATCGCTGCCGAGCTGGGTCGTAGTCCCTCCACCATCAGCCGGGAGATACGCCGCAACGGCACGCGTCCACCCCGCAACGCGACCCACTGGACCTATCGGCCGTATGTCGCGCAAGAGCGTGCGGATGCCCGTCGGCCCCGGCCCAAGACCGGGAAGATCGGCCAGAACCCCGAGCTGCGGGACTTCATCCAGCACCACCTCACACGCCGCTGGAGTCCTGAACAGATCTGCCGGACTCTACGGACGCGCTTCCCCGACCGGCCGGAGATGCACGTGACCCACGAGACGATCTACCAGGCCCTCTACGTCCAAGGCCGCGGAGAACTCCGCCGCGAGCTGACCCGATCCCTTCGGACGGGACGGGCGACGCGACGCCCGCACCGTCAGTCCGCTAAGCGTCAGCCGCGCATGTCGAAGGACATGGTGATGATCAGCGAACGGCCGGCCGAGGCAGCCGACCGCGCGATCCCCGGGCACTGGGAGGGCGACCTCATCATCGGCAAGACCAACAGGTCCGCGATCGGAACACTGGTGGAGCGATCCAGCCGCTTCGTCGCCCTCGTCCACCTGCCTGACGGCCGACACCCCGCCAAGGTCCGCGACGCGCTCATCCAGACCGTCTCCGCTCTCCCGGCCCACCTCCGGCGCTCACTCACCTGGGATCAGGGCTCCGAGATGCACCTCCACCAGGAGTTCAGCACCGCCACGGACATGGCCGTCTACTTCTGCGATCCCGGCAGCCCCTGGCAGCGCGGCTCGAACGAGAACACCAACGGGCTGCTACGGCAGTACTTCCCCAAGGGCACAGACCTCTCCGTCCACACCCGCGAGCACCTGGACGCCGTCGCAGCCGAGCTCAACAGCCGCCCACGCAAAACGCTCGACTGGGAAACCCCAGCCGAGCGTCTCGCTAAGCTCCTGGCGACAGCCAGTTGATCACTGTGTTGCTACGACCCCTGGAATTCGCCCGGGGGGAGGCGGGCCTCACGCACTTCCAGGATCAGACACGACCAGGATCAGGCACCGGCCCCGAACGGACCACCCTCACCGAACACCAGCCCGGCGAAACGCTCACCGATCAGACGGTGCCCCGCCGTATCCGGGTGCAGCCGGTCCTCCAACGGCAACGCCGCGAAATCCGCCTCGCCGTACAACGAAAGACCATCCAGGTAATACAGGTTCTTGTCCTCCGCCGCCCGCTCCGACGTGATCCGCTCCAGCTCCGCCCGGATCACCTTCAACGTCAACCGGCCCGCAGCCACATCCGCCGGATCCCCCGTCGCCCGGTAACGCATCACCTTGCCGTCCGGATCCGGCGCCGTCGGACCCGGCGTGTCCTCATGCATCGGACACAGCACAGGAGAAACCACCAGCAACGGCGTATCCGGATGCCCCTCCCGGATCGTGTCCAGGAACCCGTGCACCGCCGGAGCGAACGCACGCAACCGCATCAGATCCGTATTCACCAGAGCAATACCGATCTTGACGCTGATCACATCAGCCGGAACATCCCGCATCGCACGCGCCGTGAACGGATCCAGCAGCGCATTGCCACCCAGCCCCATGTTGACCAGGTCCACACCACCCGCCGCAGCCGCCACCGCCGGCCACGTCGACGACGGGCTCTCCGCGTTCGTCCCCTGGCTCAGCGAGCTCCCGTGGTGCAGCCACACCCGACGGCCGCTCTCCACCGCCGCCTCCACCGGAGCATCCGTCCGCAGCGCGATCAGCTCCGTCCGCTCGTTGTGCGGCAGCCAGATCTCGACGTCCTTCAGCTCCGCCGACAACCCCGCGAACCGCGCCGTACCCGACTCACCCGACACCGACTCCGACGTCAGCGTCTGCATGTTGAAACGGAACTCATGGCCACCGTCCACCGTGGCCCGACCCGCCGGCCGACCATCCACGAACAGGTCGTACACACCCTCGGCGTTGTCCTGACCACCCTGGAACACGATCTTCGTCGGCATCGTCTCCAGCTCGATCACCGTCGCCCGCGTACGGAACACCAGCCGCACACCCGACGGCTGCGCCTCCACCGTCGCCAACTGCGCCGCCGGATGCTGCTTCCGCGCCCACGCGGGCATCCGGTGCGGCAGCAGGCCCAGCTCCGTACGCTCCACCTCGAGGGCGCCGCGCAGCAGCGGCTCGATGGGCGTGGTGATCCATTCCGTCACATGAGAGGTCATGGTCACACGCTGCCCACCGGCACTCGAGGCCCGCCGGTGCGGGCCTCGACCCGCCGCGCGTACGGGAACGGTCAGCCGTTCGCCGCGTTCTGCTTCTTCTCCTCGGCGTCCTCGATGACCGCCTCGGCGACCTGCTGCATCGACATCCGGCGGTCCATCGACGTCTTCTGGATCCACCGGAACGCGGCCGGCTCGGTCAGCCCGTACTGGGTCTGCAGGATGCTCTTCGCCCGGTCCACGAGCTTGCGGGTCTCCAGCCGGAGGGAAAGGTCCGCGACCTCCTTCTCCAGCGCCTTCAGCTCCGCGAAGCGCGACACCGCCATCTCGATGGCGGGCACCACGTCGCTCTTGCTGAACGGCTTCACCAGATACGCCATGGCACCGGCGTCCCGGGCCCGCTCGACGAGGTCGCGCTGCGAGAACGCGGTCAGCATCAGCACGGGCGCGATGGACTCCTCCGCGATCTTCTCGGCCGCGGAGATCCCGTCCAGGACGGGCATCTTCACATCGAGGATGACCAGGTCGGGCCGGTGCTCCCGGGCCAGCTCCACGGCCGCCTGCCCGTCCCCGGCCTCACCGACGACGGAGTACCCCTCCTCCTCGAGCATCTCCTTGAGATCGAGACGGATGAGCGCCTCGTCCTCGGCGATGACGACACGGGTCGTCAGCGGCGGAACGTGCGACTGGTCGGCGTCGGGCGTGGGCGTCGACTCGTGCGAGGCGGTCACTTGAGGGCTCCTCTATGCGCGGCTGTGCTGCTGCTTGGATGAGCCTACCTAGCTGCGATGCGCGATGGTCACCCGGTAGACTGCGACGAGCAACCCTGCCGGGTTGGTGGAATGGCATACACGGATGTCTCAAACACATCTGCCCGTGAGGGCTTGCGGGTTCGAGTCCCGCACCCGGCACTGTCCGAAAAGCGGACGTTCACCTTCGCATGAACGTTCGCTTTTTGCTGCGCAGAGTCATTCTGCGACACGCACAGTTGCGTCATGGAGTTCCACAGCCTCGAAGTACGCCAGACGGCCCTCGCCCTGTTGCGCGGCGGCACCCGGAATGCCGATGTCGCTCGGCATCTGAACGTGCCACGCGGCACCGTCGGCTACTGGAAGCACAAAGACCGGGCCCGGCGTGGCGAATGCCCGGGCCCGCACAGGCCGGATTGCCCGCGATGCGACGGCAGCCCCCTTGATGCACAGGCCTACGCCTACCTGCTTGGCCTCTATCTGGGAGACGGCCACATAAGCCACTACTCAAGGCACCGAGTACCCAGCCTCATGATCACCTGCGACGACCACTGGCCTGGACTCATGGACGCTGCCGAAGAGGCCATGCGCCGGGTATTACCCTCAAATCAGGTCTGCCGCGTCCGCAGGACAGGTTGCCACAACGTGAAGGTCACTTCGAAGCACCTGACCTGTCTGTTCCCGCAGCACGGCCCCGGCAAGAAGCACGAGCGGCGGATCACCCTTGAGGACTGGCAGCAGGCGATCGTCGACGCGTATCCGTGGGAGTTCGTCCGGGGGCTGATCCACTCCGACGGGTGCCGGATCACGAACTGGACCACCCGGATGGTCGGCGGGGTGCGCAAGCGCTACGAGTACCCGCGGTACTTCTTCACCAACAAGTCCGACGACATCCGAAGGCTCTGCACGGACACGCTCACCAGGGTCGGGGTCCAGTGGACGATCACCGCGCGCGGCAGCGATCCGTACAACGTGTCCGTCGCCCGCAAGGCGTCCGTCGCGCTGATGGACGCCCACATCGGGCCCAAGTACTAGCTAGGGCAGGTCGCCCTCTCCGCCCAGGTTGGCGACCAGGCGGCGCAGGACGTTGATCGTGGCGGCGTAGGCCTCGTCGTCGATGCCCTCGCGCATGCGGGCGTGTACCGCGGCGTTGCGGGTGTGGGCGCGCAGGCGGCCGGCTTCGCCTTCGGGGGTGAGGGTGAGGGTGCCGTCGCCGTCCTGTTCGGTGAGCCAGCCGCGGGTGGTGAGGTCTTCGTAGAGGGCGTCGAAGTCGGTGTTCTGGTCGTCGAAGGGGGACAGCTTCGCGGTGAGGGCGGCGCGGGTCCAGCCGCCGGGGTTGCCGGCGATGTGGTTGAGGGTCCACCAGTGGGGTTGGGTGAGGTCTTCCTCGGCGAGGGCGGTGCGGAGGCCGCCGATGGCGAGGGTGGCGGCTTCGCGGGTCCAGTAGCCGATGGGCTGGGCTGCGATGCGCTCCTGGGGGTACTCGGTGATCGTCATGCTGTTGACCGTAGGACCTAAAGTCGGCTTGAGGTCAAGCACACGAGATGGGGACCCTGTGATGAGCGAGAAGGCTCGCAAGTTGTTCGACGCGCTCGATCTGAACGAGGACGGCCGGCTGACGCGGTTCGAGGTGATCGATGCGTTGCGGTCGAAGGGGCCGATGCTGGCGGCTCGGGGGGATTTGCCGTTCTGGGGGCTGGGGGATGCGGATGCGTCGTCGGCTTTGTTCGATGCGGCGGATGCGAACGGGGACGAGGAGTTGTCGTTCGAGGAGTTCGCGGCGGTGGTGGATCGGCGTTTCGGCTGGTAGCCGGTGGGGCCGGGCGCGGTGACCGCGTCGGGCGGGTGGGTGGTGGGGTGCCCGACGCGGTGCGTGTGGTGCGTGTGGTGCTGGAGCCGCGGCTGCCGCGGCGGGCGGTCAGCGGACGGCGTCGCCGATGTGGTGGATCCGGACGAGGTTGGTGGATCCGGTGACGCCGGGGGGTGAGCCTGCGGTGATGACGACGGTGTCGCCGGGGACGCAGCGGCCGATGCGGAGGAGTTCTTCTTCGACTTGGGCGACCATGGCGTCGGTGGATTCGACGTGGGGGCCGAGGAAGGTTTCGACGCCCCAGGTGAGGTTGAGCTGGGAGCGGGTGGCGGGGTCGGGGGTGAAGGCGAGGAGGGGGATGGGTGAGCGGTAGCGGGAGAGCCGGCGGACGGTGTCTCCGCTCTGGGTGAAGGCGACGAGGAATTTGGCGTCGAGGAAGTCGCCCATTTCGGCGGCTGCGCGGGCGACGGCGCCGCCTTGGGTGCGGGGTTTGTTGCGTTCGGTGAGTGGGGGGAGGCCCTTGGCGAGGATGTCTTCTTCGGCGGCTTCGACGATGCGGGACATGGTGCGGACGGTTTCGACGGGGTATTTGCCGACGCTGGTTTCGCCGGAGAGCATGACGGCGTCGGTGCCGTCGATGACGGCGTTGGCGACGTCGGAGGCTTCGGCTCGGGTGGGGCGGGAGTTGTCGATCATCGAGTCGAGCATCTGGGTGGCGACGATGACGGGTTTGGCGTTGCGCTTGGCGAGTTTGACGGCGCGCTTTTGGACGATGGGGACTTGTTCGAGGGGCATTTCGACGCCGAGGTCTCCGCGGGCGACCATGATGCCGTCGAAGGCGGCGACGATCTGGTCGATGTTGTCGACGGCCTGAGGCTTTTCGATCTTGGCGATGACGGGGAGGCGTCGGCCTTCTTCGTCCATGATGCGGTGGACGTCTTCGATGTCGTGGCCGCTGCGGACGAAGGAGAGGGCGATGATGTCGGCGCCGGTGCGCAGGGCCCAGCGGAGGTCGTCGATGTCTTTGTCGGAGAGGGCGGGGACGGAGACGGCGACGCCGGGGAGGTTGAGTCCCTTGTGGTCGGAGACCATGCCGCCTTCGATGACGGTGGTGTGGACGCGGGGGCCGTCGATGGCGGTGACTTCGAGGGTGACGCGGCCGTCGTCGACGAGGATGCGTTCGCCGGTGGTGACGTCGGTGGCGAGGCCTTTGTAGGTGGTGCCGCAGGTGTGGCGGTCGCCTTGGTGGTCTTCGACGGTGATGGTGAATTCGTCGCCGCGTTCAAGGAGTACGGGGCCTTCGCGGAAGCGGCCGAGGCGGATCTTCGGGCCTTGAAGGTCGGCGAGGATGCCGACGCTGCGGCCGGTCTCGTCGGAGGCCTTGCGTACGCGCTGGTAGCGCTCCTCGTGTTCGGCGTAGGTGCCGTGGCTGAGGTTGAGGCGGGCGATGTCCATTCCGGCTTCGACCAGGGCTTTGATCTGGTCGTATGAGTCGGTGGCGGGGCCCAGGGTACATACGATTTTAGCTCGGCGCATGGGGCGAGCGTATTCCCCTACCTGTGGGTAGGTAATCGCTTCCGGGTGTCCTCTCAACAACCTTTGAGCAAAAGGTTGTTGACAACTGTTGAATGTGCATGGGGGTGCTCTGATGAGCACCCCCGTAGCGCGTTCAGGGGGTGTTCTCAGAGCTGGGGCGGGGTCATGGTGAAGCGGGCGTTCACTTGGGCGTAGACGGTCTGGCGCTGGGGTTCGAGGTCGAGGGGCGGGGCTCCGGCGTCCTCGGTGGCGCTGAAGGCCATGGTGCGCATGGCGCCGCCTTGTGCGGCGGGGAAGGGGGCGGCGTTCTCGGCGCCGAGGTCGGCGAGTTCGACGAGGGCGGCGAGGCGGGCGCCGAGGGCTTCGGCGTATTCGCGGGCGCGCTGGACGGCTTCGAGTACGGCTTGGCGGCGGGCTTCGCCGTGGGCGGGTGAGGTGGGGCGCAGGGCCCACCAGGGGCCGTCGACCTGGGTGAGGTCGAGGTCGGCGAGGCGGGTGGTGAGTTCGCCCAGTGCGGTGAAGTCGCTGAGTTCGGCGGTGATGTGGACGCGGCCGTGGTAGGCGCGGACGCGTTCGGCGCGGCCGTGGCGGGTGAGTTCGGGGGTGATGGAGAAGGCGCCGGTTTCGAGTTTTTCGACGGGGTCGCCGTAGCTCTTGATGAGGTCGAGGACGGTGGTGTTGCGGCGGGTGAGGTCGTCGAGTGCGGTGCGGCGGTCGGTGCCGCGGGCGCTGACGGTGATGCCGATGCGGGCGATTTCGGGGTCGACTTCGAGGCGGGCTTCGCCGCGGACGGCGACGCGGGGTACTTCGGGGGTTCCGTAGGGCTGGTGGGTTGCGTCGTGCGGTGCGTCCTGGGTCATGGCTTCACTGTCGCACTTGGGTGAGAATCTACGCGCGTTGTTCACACCTCCGAAGGGGAGATGGCATGGGGTTCGACCGTAGGGCTTTTCTTGGGACGACGGCTGCGACGGGTGCGGCCGTGGCGTTGGCGGGGGCCGCTGCCGCCCCGGCCGCGGCTGCCCCGGCCGCGGGCGCGGGCCGGCCTGGTCCGGGGCCGCGTACGTACGCGTTCACGGTGATGGGGACGACCGATCTGCACGGGAACGTCTTCAACTGGGACTACTTCACGGACCGGGAGTTCGACGACAAGGCGCACAACGATGTGGGTCTGGCGAAGATATCGACGCTGGTGGACCAGGTGCGGGCGGAGAAGGGGCGGCGCAATACGCTGCTGATCGACGCGGGTGACACGATCCAGGGGACGCAGCTTTCGTACTACTACGCGAAGGTGGATCCGATCACGGCGCGGCGAGGTCCGGTTCATCCGATGGCGCAGGCGATGAACGCGATCGGCTACGACGCGGCGGCGCTGGGGAACCACGAGTTCAACTACGGCATTCCGGTGCTGCGGAAGTTCGAGGAGCAGTGTGATTTTCCGCTGCTGGGGGCGAACGCGCTGGATGCGCGGACGTTGCGGCCGGCGTTCGCGCCGTACAGCATGCACCGGCTGCGCACGCCCTGTGGGCGGGATGTGAAGGTGGCGGTGCTGGGGCTGACGAATCCTGGTATCGCGCTGTGGGACAAGGCGAACGTGCAGGGGAAGATGACGTTCCCGGGGTTGGAGGAGCAGGCGGCGAAGTACGTGCCGCGGTTGCGTTCGATGGGTGCCGACGTGGTGATCGTGTCGGCGCATTCGGGTTCGAGCGGGACGTCTTCGTACGGGGATCAGCTGCCGTACGTGGAGAACGCGGCGGCGTTGGTGGCGGAGCAGGTGCCGGGGATCGACGCGATCCTGGTGGGGCACGCGCATACGGAGATCCCGGAGTACCGGGTGAAGAACACGGCGACGGGCCGGGACGTGGTGTTGTCGGAGCCGTTGAAGTGGGGGCAGCGGCTGACCCTGTTCGATTTTGAGCTGGAGTGGGTGAAGGGCCGCTGGTCGGTGGCGGGGGTGGCGGCGCGGGTGTTGAACTCGAACACGGTGGCGGAGGATCCGAAGATCACGCGGCTGTTGTCGGACGAGCACCGCAAGGTCGTGGAGTACGTGAACCAGGTGATCGGTACGTCGACGCAGGCGATGTCGGCGGCCGAGGGGCCGGTGAAGGACGTGGCGATCATCGATCTGATCAACCACGTGCAGGCGGAGACGGTGCGGGCGGCTCTGTCGGGTTCGGAGTGGGCGGGGCTGCCGGTGGTTTCGCAGGCTTCGTGTTTCTCGCGTACGGCGGCGATTCCGGCGGGGCAGGTGACGATCCGGGATGCGGCGGGCCTGTATCCGTTCGAGAACACGCTGGAGGCGCGGCTGCTGACGGGTGCGCAGCTGAAGGATTATCTGGAGTATTCGGCGCGGTATTTCGTGCGGACGTCGCCGGGTGAGGTGGTGGATCCGGCGAAGTTGACGAACGCGGAGGGTGTTCCGGATTACAACTACGACGCCTTGTACGGGTTCGCGTATGACATCGATGTGGCGCAGCCGGTGGGTTCGCGGATCACGGGGTTGTCGTTCGAGGGGGCGCCGGTGGATCCGGCGGGGCGGTTCGTGCTGGCGGTGAACAACTACCGGGCCTCGGGTGGCGGGAATTTCCCGCATGTGCCGCAGGCCAGGCAGTTGTGGGCGGATTCGGATGAGATCCGTAACACGATCATCCAGTGGGTGAAGGCGAAGGGGACGGTGGATCCGGCGGGGTTCGCTTCGGTGTCGTGGCGGTTGACGCGGGAGGGTGTGCCGGTGTTCCAGGCCGCTCCCTAGGGGTGTTCGACCAGCGGGAGCAGTTCGCCGGCGGGTTGTGGGCGGGTGTGCTCCCGCTGTTCGAGGCCGAAGGTGGTGAAGGCGGTGCGGGCGGGCTGGGGGTAGGGCTCTTTGCCCGTGAGGGTGTTCAGGATGGCGGCGCTGCGCCAGGCGGCGAGGCCGAGGTCGGGGGTTCCGACGCCGTGGGTGTGGCGTTCGCCGTTCTGGACGAAGATGCTGCCGGTGACGGCGGGGTCGGTGATCATCCGGTAGCGGTCGTCGATGCGGGGGCGGCCGGAGGAGTCTTTGCGGAGGTAGGGGTCGAGGCCTGCGAGGAGGCTGGTGAGGGGGCGTTCGCGGTAGCCGGTGGCGAGGACGACGGCGTCGGTGGTGAGGCGGGAGCGGGTGCCCTGGTCGGTGTGTTCGAGGTGGAGTTCGACTTTGGTGGTGGCGACGCGGCCGGCGGTGCGGACGTTGACTCCGGGGGTGAGGACGGTGTCGGGCCAGCCTCCGTCGAGGGTGCGCCGGTAGAGCTCGTCGTGGATGGCGGCGATGGTGTCGGTGTCGATGCCCTTGTGGAGTTGCCATTGGGCGGGGACGAGCTTGTCGCGGACGGGTTCGGGGAGGGCGTGGAAGTAGCGGGTGTAGTCGGGGGTGAAGTGTTCGAGGCCGAGTTTGGAGTACTCCATGGGGGCGAAGGAGGGGGTGCGGGCGAGCCAGGTGAGGCGTTCGCGGCCGGCGGGGCGGGCGCGCAGGAGGTCGAGGAAGACTTCGGCGCCGGACTGGCCTGATCCGATGACGGTGACGTGTTCGGCGCCGAGGATGCGCTGCCGGTTGTCGAGGTAGTCAGCGGAGTGGATGACGGGGACGGTGGGGGCTTCGGCGAGGGGGCGCAGGGGTTCGGGGATGTAGGGGGCGGTGCCGATGCCGAGGGCGAGGTGGCGGGTGTGGGTGCGGCCGAGGGCTTCGGCTTCGCCGTCGGGGTCGAGTTGGGTGAAGTCGACTTCGAAGAGGTCGCGTTCGGGGTTCCAGCGGACGGCGTCGACCTGGTGGCCGAAGTGGAGTCCGGGGATGCGGCCGGCGACCCAGCGGCAGTAGGCGTCGTATTCGGCGCGCTGGATGTGGAACTGCTCGGCGAAGTAGAAGGGGTAGAGCCGTTCCTTGTGCTTGAGGTAGTTGAGGAAGCTCCAGGGGCTGGCCGGGTCGGCGAGGGTGACCAGGTCGGCGAGGAAGGGGACTTGGAGGGTGGCTCCGTCGAGGAGGAGTCCGGGGTGCCAGCGGAAGTCGCGGCGCTGGTCGTAGAAGGCGGTGGCGAGTTCGCCTGTTCCTTGGTGCGGCAGGCCGTGGGCGAGGGCCGCGAGGGACAGGTTGAAGGGGCCGATGCCGATTCCGACGAGGTCGTGGGGGGCATCGGGCGGGGCGGCGGTCATGGGTGGGTGCTGCCTTCCAGGTGGGCGATGAGGGTGTCCAGGTCTGCCGCGGTGGTGTGCGGGTTGAGCAGGGTGGCTTTGAGCCAGAGGCGGCCGTCGGCGTGGGTGCGGCCGAGGACGGCGCGGCCTTGGTGCAGGAGGGTGCGGCGCAGGGTGGCGACCTGGGTGTCATCGGCGTGGGTGGGCCGGAAGAGCACGGTGGTGAGGGTGGGGTGTGCGTGGAGGGTGAAGCGGGGGTGGGTGTCGAGGCGGTCGGCGAGGTGTTGGGCGAGTGTGCAGGTGTGGTCGATGAGGCGGGTGAGGCCGTCGCGGCCGAGTGAGCGCAGGGTGGTGGCGATTTTGAGGGTGTCGGGGCGGCGGGTGGTGCGCAGGGAGCGGCCGAGGAGGTCGGGGAGGCCGGCTTCGGTGTCGTCGGTGGCGTTGAGGTAGTCGGCCTGGTGGGCGAGGGGGGCCAGCAGGGCGGTGTCGGGGACGGCGAGGAGTCCGGCGGCGACGGGCTGCCAGCCGAGCTTGTGCAGGTCGACGGTGAGGGATGTGGCTCGGGTGAGGCCGGCGACTTTGTGGCGGTGGCGGGGGGTGAGGGCGAGGAGTCCGCCGTAGGCGGCGTCGATGTGGAGGTCGGCGCGGTGGTGGTCGCAGAGGTCGGCGATGCGGTGGAGGGGGTCGATGAGTCCGGCGTCGGTGGTGCCGGCGGTGGCGGTGACGAGGACGGGGCCGGGGGTGGTGGCGAGGGCTTCGGCGAGTCGGTGGGGGTCGAGGACGCCGGTGGGGGTGGGGAGTTCGGTGGCCGGGGGGAGGCCGAGGAGCCAGGCGGCGCGGGGGATGGAGTGGTGGGCGTTGGCTCCGTGCAGGACGGTGAGGTGGGGGCCGTGGCGTTCGCGGGCGAGGAGCAGGGCGAGCTGGTTGGCTTCGGTGCCGCCGGTGGTGACGAGGGCGTCGGGGTGGGGGGTGTCGTAGAACTCGGCGGCGAGGGTGCGGGTGACGAGGGCTTCGATGGCGGAGGCGGCGGGGGCCTGGTCCCAGGAGTCGAGGGAGGGGTTGAGGGCGCTGGCGGCGAGGTCTGCGGCGGCGGCGACGGCCAGTGGGGGGCAGTGCAGGTGGGCTGCGCAGAGGGGGTCGGCGGGGTCGGCTGCGCCGGCGGCGAGGGTGTGCACGAGGGTGCGGAGCGCTTCGTGGTCGCCGGTTCCGTGGGCGGGGAGCACGTCGCCCAGTGCGGCGCGGACGCGGGCGGCCTGGGCGTCGGGGCCGCCGGCCGGGATCGGCCCGCCGCGCTCGTGGGCTCCGGTGCGCAGGGCGTCGAGGACGGTGTCGAGGAGGGGCCGCAGGGCTGCGGGGCCGTGGGGTCCGCCGGCGAGCGGGGGCGGTGTGCCGGGCGGCGGCGCTGTCATGGGGTCCTCCGGGGGCTGGGCCTGCGAGCGCCCAGCCGCCCGGTGCCGGATCCTGTGTGACGGGTGTACACAGGGTCCGGCACTACGGGCCGGTGGGGTTGCCCGGCGTGGGGGCGCCGCTGCTCCCCCAGTCGAGGGAGGTCGGCATCCACCCAGCACAACGATCAGACCCGTTTGGGGTAACCGCCGGGGTTTGTCCGGTGGTGGTGTTTCGGCCACCGGCCTACTCGTCAACCTCGTATTCGTCGTACTCCTCTTCGCCCTCCTCGTCGGGCTGGTCGGGCTGGTGGTTGTAGATCTCCGTGGCGAGGGCGCGGACCCGGTTGTCGAGGGCGAGCCATTCGGGGTAGGAGCCGAAGGGGTCGAGGGTGGTGTTGTTGGCTTCGGGTGTGTTCGCGTACGCCAGTAGGTCCTTGAGCTTGTTCTGCGCGTGCTCCACGGCTTGGAGGAGTGCCCGTTGCCTGATCGCGTAGTGCTGGCTGACCGTCAGTTCCGCTTCGTTGTTGTTCTCTTCGTCTTCGGCTAGCTGGGCGGCCCTGACAGGGTCCGAGGCGAGGACCAGGCGCATTTGGGTGAGCGGCTGAGCGGCGACGCCCCCGCGGTCTCTGCGCAGGTGATCCGAGCTGTTCAGGTCTACGTCGGCGATGGCATACATTTCCGTTTTGTCGCGCATGAGGAGCTGTGCGGCGGTGAAGGAATTGATGCATTCACGCGTGTCGTCGAAGGCATTGGCAGCGGTGGCGAGTATCCAGAGGCCTTCCTCGTTCTCAGCGAGCCCTGCGATCACTTGGTCGACGTTCGAACGCCACGGGACGGTGTTGCCCACCGCGGATCCCACGTTGCGCGTGATCAGCTTGTCCGTGATCAGCGCGACCCCACCGGCTACGGCCAGTGTCTGCCGGGCGTCGGTGTCACCTTCTGCGGCGGGGCCGACCAGGGCGGTGAAGTCGTCGCAGGGGACCGGCGTCCAGGCGTCGAGTACGCCCTTGGTCAGGACTCCCCCGTTGGCCCAGGCGTTGCGCGCTTGCTTGAGCGAGGCCGACTTCGTTCCCCGCCAGGGCAGGTCGATGATCGGCCCGAGGAGTTCCGCGTAGCCGGCAGTGGTCATGCGGCGGGTGCCCTTGATGTCCTTCGCGTGCCGCTTGACCTGCGCGAACACCTCGGGTCGCGTCAAGTGGTTGATCAAGTAGACGGCTCGCCAGAGTGCGCTGCCGGGGATGTGGCGGTCCTTGAAGATCTGCGGCAACTCGTCCGGCGTGCGGCGCCCCAGCGCGAGGCCGACGACACCGTCGAGGATCTTCGTCTCGGTCTGGCCCGTGAGGTGTACGCGGCGCAGCGCCCGGGAGCCGACTTCGACGTTCTGGGCCGCGGATTCCCAGGCTTTGAATTCGACGTGGACGGAGGCGAGGATCGATCGGACGGCATCGTCGAAGACCTCTGCGGCGGGCAGGCTGCCTATGCCGTGGCGCCTCAGGCCGACGGTGATCTGGGCCGGTACGACGAGGGTCTGGCCGAGTCGGACGGAGCGGTCGGCAGGCTGGCCGGAGCCGAGGCCCTGGTAGAACTCGGCCCGGAGCTCTGCGAGGGCCTCTTGGCGGCCGAGGGCCATGCGCTGGCTCCGCGGTTTCTCGGCTCCGCGGCGTTGGGGCTTCTCAGCGAGGAGGAAGTCGGTGACGATCTTGGCGATCTGGTGCGGTGCGGGGGCGTCCTCGCCGGTGAGCAGCGCCCAGGCGCTCGTAAGACGGGTGATTCCGTCGCGGACGACGAGTACGTCGATCGGCTCGGTGTCGTCGGAGAATTCGAGCCGCGCCGGGTGGGCGATGACGGCTCGGGTGATGCGGCGAGCGAGGATCGACTGGTCGTACGGGTCGGGGTTGGCGCGGCGCGTGGCTTCGATGGTCTGCTGGATGTGGGCGCGGAGGTGCCCGGTGTCGCGGTACGTGTAGATCACGCAGGCGAGCGGTTCCCCGTCGTCGCCGACGTCACCGGTGACCTGGGGGTCTTCGATGGGGAGGGCTTCCTGGCCGGTGCGGGGCTGCAGGCCGGGGAACAGCTCCGGGAGCCATGTGCGCGTGTGCAGCGAGCGGAGGGTGGCTCCTTCCACGTGCTCCTCGATGAGGGCGGACATCCGGCCCTTCTGGGCGCGCAGTTGGGCAGCGGCGGATTCCGGGGAGACGGTTGCGCGCGCCACCGCATGCCAGGAGTCCACGTCGAGGGCGGTTCCCGATGACGTCTGCCCGGCTTTGACGAGTGCTGCCCTGTCGGTGACCGAGGAGAGTTCGGGGAGGTCGCGCTCGAAGCCCGAGACAGTGAACTGCTCGTCGGCGTAAGAGAAGGTGATGGTCTGCGGCCCCCGGCCGGCGTCGTCTGCTTCCGTACCAATATAGGCGGCCGGCTCTTGGAATCCGCTAGGGATGCTCATCGTTCTCCTTTGAATACAAGGCAGGCGGGCAGTGATCCATTGATGGGAGCTGGCCTCCCGCGATACGGCCCGCTAGACTGAGGAGTGTGGTCCGGGCTGCACCCAGAAATATGTGCGCCAGGTCTGCTTCTACGGAGCCCCGGTCTTTGGCCGGGGCTCCGTCGCTTCTTCTGTTCAGCACTCACGCGGAGGCGCGGCCTTCGGCAGGTGCTGCTTGTACCAGTGCCACATGGGCTCGCGACGTTCCTGCCGGGCGATCGCCTGGCAGGCCGTGTAGGCGACGAGGTCGGCGGCCTGGAGCCGGATCGACTCGTGGGCCGGCACCTGCAGGGCCGGTCCGGCGATCCTGCCGGGCCGCACCCTCGAGTGCACGTCCTCGTAGAGGCGGTCCGTGCCGTCGCCGTCGATGACGAGTTCGGCGTGCAGTCCGTCGAGAGCGAGCCGACGGTCGGTCTCTCGCAGCAGTCCTGCGTAGGCGTTCCGTCTCGCCTGACGGAAGTCACCACCGAAGGCGTAGGTGGTGATCACGACCAGTTCAGGGTGACTGCCGATCAGGTCCAGCGCACTCTGCGCCATGCGGTACCTGTCGGCTTTGCTCGGGTTCCGCCCTCCCGGCCTGCCGTGGCCCGTGAGGAAGTGACTGGAGTGGAGCTCGTAGTCGACGGGCACTCCGTGCCGGTTTTCCCACTCTAAGCGGAGTGCATACCAGTCGCCCTCAAAGGCGGCCTCACGGGCGACCGGATTGCCGAGAGCGGAGTAGACGGCCAGGCTCCTGCCGGAGATGCCGGAGTCGTCGATGTGTATGCGCCAGTCGATGGAAGGGTGCGCGTTGATGGCGGCGGGGCCTTTCGCTGGATCCGACCAGAATTCGGGCGTCATGCGGCTGCTGCACCGCTCGACCCGGGGGTGTGGGATCCGTGCGATACGCGCTGCGTCAACCCGGAAAGTCGCTCGACGGACTGTTGCTCACCCGCTGCCACCCCATGGTCTGGGTGGTAGCGCTAGCTCAAGGCTCCCAGTGGAGCATCCGGCCGATGCCGGACACCGCCTCACGTCTCACCGTGTGGCTCGTAACCCGTCCATCATATCAGCACCACCTGTCACACCGTCAGGCTTCTGTACTCGCGACACCCAACTCCCGCCCCCTGCGCACCATCACGCCGGGGGGGGAGTGAAAGGGCAGCGTCTTAACCCTGGTTGTTGACGCGGATCCGTACGGCGCGGGCCAGGTCGTCGAGTTGGTCGGTCAGTTTGCGGCGGAGGAGGGGGAGGATGCCGGGGTCGGTGAGGCAGGTGTGGCCTGCCTGGAGGTTGGCTTCGTCGATGGCGTACGCGGGGAACGCCCAGCGGCCGGCGGCTTCGCCGATGGCCGGGCCGCGGCGGGCGGCCAGGGCTACGGCGTCCGGGTAGAAGCGGGGTACGTATGCGCTGACGAGGTCGGCTTGTTCGGGCTGCCAGAAGCCCTGGGCCGTGGCGCTGAAGAGGTAGTTGGAGAGGGTGTCGTCGTGGAAGAGGCGGTCCCAGGCGGCGGCCTTGGCCTGCGGGGTGGGGAGGGCGGCCCGGCAGCGGGCGGCGCCTTCCTGGCCGGTGGCGCTGGGGTCGGCGGCGACGGCGGCGTCGATGTCGCGTTCGGTGACGGCGCCGAGGACGGCGAGGCGGGACAGGATGCGCCAGCGCAGTTCGGGGTCGAGTGACGGGCCGCCGGGGACGGTGTCGTCGGCGAGCCAGGCGGCGATGGTGTCGGGCTGGGTGGCGCTGTCGACGAGGGTGCGTACGGCGGTCAGCCGCATGCCGGGTTCCGAGCCGTCCTCGGTGCGCCGGAGCAGGTCGCGGGCGGTGGTGGTGAGGGTGGCCAGGGCGGCGGTCCGCTCTTCGGGGGCGACGTAGCGTGCGGCGATCTGGGTGCGGGCGAAGGTGAAGACGCCCTGGACGATGGCGAGGTCGTTCTCCTCGGGCAGGTGGGCCGCGGCGGTCGCCAGGTAGTCGTGCGGGTCGAGTTCGCCGTCGCGGACCATGTCGCGCAGGGAGTTCCAGACGACGGCGCGGGTGAGGGCGTCGGGGATGCCGGAGAGGCCGCGCATTGCCGTTTCGAGGGAGTGCTCGTCGAGCCGGACCTTGGCGTAGGTGAGGTCGACGTCGTTGGGGACGAGGAGCGCGGGGCGGGGCCCGGTCACGGAGACGATCTCGTCGGAGGGGACGTCGAGGTCGAGGAGTTCGCGCAGTTCCAGGATGCGGCCGTCGACGGGGTCGCGGTCGTAGACGCCGACGGCGATGTGGTGGGGGCGGCTGCCTCGGCGGTCGACGGTGAGGGTCCAGCCGGCGGGGCTGTCGGGGCGGCCCTCGGACTCCTCGACGCGGGGGGTGAGGGTGTCGATTCCGGTGGTGCGCAGCCAGATGTCGGCCCAGGCGTGGACGTCGCGTTCGGTGTGGGCGGCGAGGGAGTCGACGAAGTCGGCGAGGGAGGCGTTGGCGAACTTGTGGCGGGCGAAGTGGGTGTTGATGCCGGCGAGGAAGTCCTTCTCGCCGAGCCAGGCGACGAGCTGGCGCAGCGCGGAGGCGCCCTTGGCGTAGGAGATGCCGTCGAAGTTGAGGAGGGCGGAGGCGGTGTCGGGGACGTCGTCGGGGTCGGGGGCGACGGGGTGGGTGGAGGGGCGCTGGTCGGCGTCGTAGCCCCAGGCTTTGCGGGAGACGCCGAATTCGGTCCAGGTGTCGGTGAAGCGGGTGGCTTCGGTGAGGGTCTGGTAGCCCATGTATTCGGCGAAGGACTCGTTGAGCCAGATGTCGTCGAACCAGGCGAGGGTGACGAGGTCCCCGAACCACATGTGGGCCATCTCGTGGGCGATGACCATGGCGCGGGTCTGGCGTTCGGTGTCGGTGACGGCGGAGCGGTAGATGAACTCGTCGCGGAAGGTGACCAGGCCCGGGTTCTCCATGGCTCCGGCGTTGAACTCGGGTACGAAGGCCTGGTCGTAGGAGTCGAACGGGTAGGGCTCGGTGAACTTCTCCTGGTACCGGTCGAAGCAGTCCTTGGTGAGGGAGAGGATCTCGTCGGCGTCGGTGTCGAGGTGGGGGGCGAGGGACCGGCGGCAGTGGATGCCGAAGGGCAGTCCGGCGTGTTCGGTGGTCACGCTGTGCCAGGGGCCTGCGGCGACGGCGGCGAGGTAGGTGGAGATGAGGGGGGTGGGGGCGGACCGCCAGATGCCGGCGCCGTCCGCTTCGCGGGCCGCGGTGCGGGTGGTGATGCCGTTGGCGAGGACGGTCCAGTGCGCGGGGGCGGTGACGGTGAACTCGAAGACGGCCTTGAGGTCGGGCTGGTCGAAGGCCGGGAAGACGCGCTGGACGTCGTCCATGAACATCTGGCTGTAGACGTACGTCTCGCCGTCCGCGGGGTCGGTGAAGCGGTGCAGGCCCTCGCCGGTGCGGGAGTAGCGCATGCGGGTGTCCAGGCGCAGCTCGTGGGGGCCTTCGGCGAGACCGGGGAGGGGGAGCCGGTTGTCGTCGAGGGCGGCCGGGTCGAGGGGGTGGCCGTCGAGCGTGGCGGAGCGCAGTTCGTCCGGTTTCAGCTCCAGGAAGGTGTCTCCGGTGGTGCGGGCGGTGAACCGGATGACGGTGGTGGAGTCGAAGGTGTCGTCGCCTGTGGTGAGGTCGAGGGCGACGGTGTAGTGGTGGACGTCGAGGAGCTGGGCTCGGAGCTGCGCTTCGTTGCGCCTGAGTGCGGACATGGGGCCCATGCTGCCGCACGGTCCGGCCGGGCCCCAGCGCGTTTCGCCGGTGCCGTGGCGTGGCCGGGAGGGGCGGGCGGGAGGGGCGGGCGCCGCGGCCCGGTGGGTCTGCCGGGTCGCGGCGCGGGGCGGGTCTGCCGGGTCGCGGCGCGGTGGGTCTTCCGTCTAGGGCTGGTCTTCGCCGGCGGCGATGGTCTCGTGGTGGCGGATGACCTCGGCGATGATGAAGTTGAGGAGCTTCTCGGCGAAGGCCGGGTCGAGTTTGGCGTTTTCGGCGAGCTGGCGCAGCCGGGCGATCTGGCTGGCCTCGCGGCCGGGGTCGGCCGGGGGGAGCTGGTGCCGTGCCTTGAGGTGGCCGACCTGCTGGGTGCACTTGAACCGCTCGGCGAGCATGTGGACCACGGCGGCGTCGATGTTGTCGATGCTGTCCCGCAGGCGGGCGAGTTCGGCGGCGACGTTGTCGTCGATCCCGTTGCCGATCCCGTTGTCGGTGTCGATGTCGTCGCTGTTGTTCATGGTTCCCGAGAATACGTGGCGGACGCGGGTGGTTCCCCGGGCAGCCGGTCAGTGAGACGGGAACGGGCGGGTGGCGTCCGGTTCCGGTCACAGGGGCAAAATCGCGGTGACGAGCCAGCCGCCCTCCGGGGTGGGGCCGGCGGAGAGGGACCCGCCGAGGGCTTCGGCGCGCTCGGCCATTCCGGCGAGGCCGTAGCCGCCGCCGCGGGCCTTTTCGGAGAGTTTGGCGGGGTGGCCGCCGTCGTCGGCGATGCGGACTTCGAGGCCGGTGGGGACGGTGCGCAAGCCGATGCGGACGGCGGTGGCGGTGGCGGCGTGTTTGCCGATGTTGGTGAGGGCCTCCAGGACGATGCGGTGGGCGGTGGCGGCGACGTGGCCGGGGAGCCGGGTGTCGAGGCCTTCCTCCACGTAGAGGACGACGGGCGGGCCGGTGCGGGAGAAGCGTGCGGCGAGTTCGCGGAGGTCGTCGAGGCCGGCGACGGGGCTGGTGGCGGCGCCGGGCGCGGCTGTGCCGTCGTCGTTCTCGCGGAGGATCTTGACGAGGCGGCGCATGGAGCCGAGGGCTTCGTCTCCGGCGGTTTCGATGCGGCCGAAGATCTCGGCGGCGCGTTCGGCGGAGACGTGGGTGAAGCGGGCGGCGCGGGCCTCGACGACGATGCCGGTGACGTGGTGGGCGACGAGGTCGTGGAGCTCGCGGGCGAGTTCCAGACGTTCGGCGGTGCGGACGGCGCGGAGGTCGCGTACGCGCTGGACGGACTGGAGGCGCAGGAGGAGGGAGTACGCGGTGACGACGACGGTCAGGACGGAGAAGAGCAGGGTGAAGCGGCCGGGGTCGGTGTCGCGTACGGGGGTGGCCATGCAGCCGAGGCCGAGGACGGCGCCGAGGACGGCGGCGGTGCGGGCGCGGGCGCGGAGCAGGACCTGGGAGAGCAGGACGAGCAGGGCGACGGCCTCGCCGCCGCCCCAGACGATGAGGGGGTGGTCGCCGAGGATGAGGAGGAGGGTGGCGGTCCAGGTGACGGCGGCGGCGAACCAGGCGCGGGCGAGGAGCGGGATGCCGGGCCAGGGCGCTGCGCTGAGGCAGACGAGGAGGCCGGATGCCCAGACGACGCCGTGGGGCAGGCTGGGCTGGCGGGCGAGGACGACGCCCTCGAAGGTGACGAGGGAGAGCAGGACGAGGGAGAGGCCGAGGCGGATGGTGGTGGCGGTGTGGGGGTGACGGCGGGCCCACCCCGACAGCGGGCTCACCGACCGGTCCCCGGGCGGCACACCACGGCCGAGCGCCCGGGCCCGACGGTTCCGGCTGCGCCGAAGCCAGCGGTGGGGGCCGCGACGGGGGCGGGGGCGGCGTCCGGCAGCCCCGGGGCAGCCGGGACCAGGGCGGGAGCAGCGTCCGGCAGCCCCGGGGCAGCCGGGACCAGGGCAGGGGCGGCGTCCAGCAGCCCCGGGGCAGCCGGGACCAGGGCAGGGGCGGCGTCCAGCAGCCCCGGGGCAGCCGGGACCAGGGCGGGAGCAGCGTCCAGCAGCCCCGGGGCAGCCGGGACCAGGGCAGGGGCGGCGTCCAGCAGCCCCGGGGCAGCCGGGACCAGGGCGGGAGCAGCGTCCAGCAGCCCCGGGGCAGCCCCGAGCGGGCCGCGGGCTGCCGCGCCGAAGCCGCTGTTGGCGGCAACCAGCATCAGGCCCGCTGCGCCGAAGCCAGCCGGGGCGGCCGGGAACAAGCCGGGGGTGACGGCGTCGGAGCCGGTGTGGGTAGCGGCGGGGTGGGTCGGTGGCGGGGTGGCCGGGACCCGGCTCCGTGGGGCTCCGGCCCGGACCCCGTGCCTCGAAACCGTCCGGACTCCGGCCGGGGGGAGCCCCGGGCCAGGCTGGGACCGTCCGCGCTCGCGGTCGTGGCGGGGCCGGGTGCCCCGGGGCAGCCGCGTGCGGCACGGGTGGGTCGGCCCGTCGGGGTGCGCCCAGGAGCGCTGGATTCGGCCGCCCCCGGCCAGACCGCGAAGCCCGGTGTGCAGGGTGTGCCCGCCCCCGCGCGAGAGGCCAGGCTGGATTCGGCCGCCCCGGAGCGGACAGCGAGGCCGGGTCGGCCCGCCCCCGGGTGCGTATGGGGGGTGGGGCTGCTTGGTCTTCGGTGGGGGCGGCGTCACGCCGGGTTGGCGGCCAGGCCGCTTTCCCAGGCCCAGGCGGCGATCTCGACGCGGTTGCGGGCGTCGAGTTTGGCCTGGACGTTGGCCAGGTGGGTTTTGACCGTGGACAGGGAGACGTAGAGCTCGGCGGCGATCTCGGCGTTGGTGAGGCCGCGCGCGAGGCAGCGTACGACTTCCCGTTCCCGCTCCGTGAGCGGTTCCGCGGGGCGGCGGGCCTGGGCGGCCGGGGTCCGGGGGGCCATTTCGCGCAGCAGCCGCACCGTGATGGCGGGTGAGACGAGCGAGTCCCCGACGGCCGCGGCGCGGACCGCTTCAACCAGCATGGCCGGGCTGGCGTCTTTCAGGAGGAAGCCGGATGCTCCCCCGTGGAGCGCCGCGTGGACGTATTCGTCGAGGTCGAAGGTGGTGACGATGACGATGCGCGGGATGTCCTGGCCGGAGAGCCGGCGGGTGACCTCGAAGCCGTATGCGGATGTCGAGGAGCAGGACGTCGGGCCGGTGCTCGGCGACGGCCGCGAGGGCCGCCTCGCCGTCGACGACGTCGGCGACGACCTCGATGTCCGGCTGGCTCTCGAGGATCATCCTGAATCCGGTCCTGACCATCTCCTGGTCGTCCGCGATGACCACTCTGATCGCCATGCGCTGCCTGCCCCACTGTCGCCCGCTGCCGCCTCCGCTTCCCTCCCATGGGACGGGTGCGCGCGTCGGCCCGCAACCGCACACGGGACCATCGGGCGGAACTACTGCCGCCGACGATACGTACGTGCGGGGTGCGGGGCCTCGCCCTTCCGGCCGGTTTTCACCGGGCCGGAAGGACGAGGGGGCGGTGCGGGCGGTGCGGGTAGGGGCGGTGCCGGTGCCGGTGCTACATGCTTGCCGCGGCGCTCTTGATCGCGGCGGCGAAGGTGGAGACCTCGGTGTAGACGCCGGGGTAGTCGGGCCGTGCGCAGCCCTGGCCCCAGCTGACTATGCCGACCTGGATCCAGGCGTTCGCGTTGTCGCGGCGGAACATGGGTCCGCCGGAGTCACCCTGGCAGGTGTCGACGCCGCCCTGGTCGAAGCCGGCGCAGATCTCCTCGCTGGGGACGAGGGAGCTGCCGTACGAGGCCTGGCAGCTGGCGTCGGAGACGAAGGGGACGGTGGCCTTCATCAGGTAGCGCTGCTGGCCGCCGCCTTCGCGGGTGGCGCCCCAGCCGGCGACGGTGAAGGTGCCGTTGTCGTACTGCTTGGTCTCGGCGATCTTGAGGGTGGGCAGGTTGATGGGCTTGGCGAGCTTGATGAGGGCCCAGTCCTTGCCGGTGCCGTTGTAGCCGGGGGCGCGCAGGACCTTGGTGGACTTGACCTTGATGGCGCTGGAGCTGTTGAGGTCGACGACTCCGGCGGTGGCGGTGATGGAGGTGTTGTTGCCGGAGCCGCCCACACAGTGTGCGGCGGTGAGGACGATCTGCTGGGTGTAGAGGGCGCCGCCGCAGCCCATGGAGAGTCGGACCATGAAGGGGAATTCGCCCTGGGCGGCGCGGGTGCCGCCGACGACGGGGGCCGGGCCGGCGCTGGCGGTGCCGGGCTGGAGGCTGACGGCCGCGAGGGCGACGGCGCCGACGGCGAGGGTGCGCTTCATGAATCGCACGAGGGTAGACACAGTCAACACACTGCCTTTCGTGGGGGGTTGGGCTGTGCGCGTCATTGGGTGAATGACGAGTCCATGACACATCCGATGTATGGCGGACATCAAGAACGTGTTTTCGGACAACTTTTCGCCCAGGGGGCGGCATGACGGAGAACAGCAGGCACAACAGCCCGGTGGAGCACGGATTTCCGCACCTGGACACGGTCCGCGCCTCGATCACGGCGCTGTTCCGCCGGCTGGCCCCCGAGGGGATCCGGACCTACGACACGAGCTTCGCCCCGGCGGACGCGGCCTTCGGCCGGGACGAGGACCTGCACCTGGGCGCCCACCGGGTGGCCTCCGCGATGGTGCGCGCGCTGCGGCTGCCCGACGCGCGCATGGTGGTCGCCTTCCGGCCGATGAAGGACGCGGCGACAGTGGAACTGGCCGCGGGCCCCGAGTACTTCGTCGAGGTCAACGACCGCTTCCGGACACACCGCCGCGACCTGGCGGCCGCGCTGGCCCACGAGGTGACCCACGTCCTGCTGCACCGCCTGGACCTGCGCCTGCCCACCACCGCGGAGAACGAGATCCTCACCGACACCGCCGCCGCGTTCCTCGGCGCCGGCTGGCTGCTGCTCGACGCCTACCGCGAGGACGCGCTCGGCCACCAGAAGCTCGGCTACCTCACCCCGGAGGAGTTCGGCTACGTCCTGGCCCGGCGCGCGGACCTGTTCGGCGAGGACCCCGCCACCTGGTTCAGCAGCCCACAGGCGTACGAGGCCTACGTGCGCGGCCGCGACCTGGCCGGGCGGGAACGGCGCCGGCCCCCGCTCGCCGCCGCCTCCGCCCAGGCCCGGCGCCGGTACGCGAAGGCCCTGCGCACCGGGGCTCCCCCGGCCGACGGGTCGGCGTACCGCTTCGAGCCCGGCGGGTCCGGGCCGCTGGTGAGCTTCCCGTGCCCGGTGTGCGGACAGCGGCTGCGACTGCCGGTACGGGGTCCGCTCAGGGCCCGGTGCGGGCTGTGCCGCACGGTGCTGGAGTGCGTCACCTAGGGCCGGTGCGGCGGGAGTTCACTCGTCTCCGGGGCGATTCACCGTGATCCATCACGATTCACCGCCCGGCCACAAAAAGTTTTCTACCGGCCAGTAGACATGGGGGGCGGATCTGGCCAATTCTGGTCGCGTCCATGTCAAATGCGACCACAGGAGCGCCCCCACATGCTCAGTACCCGCCGTACCCGCCGTACCCGCCGTACCCGCACGACCCGCACCGCCGCCGCCGCCGGCGTGGCCGTCGCCGCCGCGGTCATGACCCTGCTGCCCGCCACCGCCGCCGAGGCGGCGCCGGCCCCCGCCGTCGCCACCGCATCGGTTTCGGCCTCGGCGCCCGGCGGCAACGCGGCCATCCTCGGCATCGACTACGCCACCTGGCAGCGGGACGTCGCCACCGTCATCGACGCGGTCCGCCCGACGATCGAACAGCGCATCGCCGCCTCGCCCGCCGGCGAGAGGCCCGCGATCGTGCTCGACATCGACAACAGCTCGCTGGAGACCGACTTCCACTGGTTCTGGACCTTCCCGACCCCCGCGATCTCCAAGGTCCGCGAGCTGACCCGGTACGCGAACGAGCGCGGGGTGGCGATCTTCTTCGTCACCGCCCGGCCCGGGATCATCTACTCCCTCACGGAGCGGAACCTGAAGTCGGTCGGCTACCCGGTCTCGGGCCTGTACGTGCGCGACCTGCCCGACCTCTTCCACGAGGTGAGCACGTACAAGACCGGCAAGCGCGCCGAGATCGAGGGCCGCGGGTACACGATCATCGCGAACATCGGGAACAACCAGAGCGACCTGGTGGGCGGCCACGCGGAGCTCACCGTCAAGCTGCCGGACTACGGCGGCAAGCTGTCCTGACCCACCGCACCCGTACGTACGGGCCGGACGCGCAGCCCGCGCGGCCGGCCCGGCACCGCCGGACGGCCTACCCGCCCGCCCCGTACACCGGCAGCGGCGGCTCCGAGGACGCGAGGAGCTTCAGCGCGGCCTCGCCCGCCTCGGCCGGGGTCCAGCGGGCGCCCCGGTCGGCGGTGGGGCCCGGCCGCCAGCCCTCCATCACCGTGATCCGGCCGCCCTCCGTTTCGAAGACCCGGCCCGTGACCCCGGCCGAGGCCCCTGAGCCGAGCCAGACCACCAGCGGGGAGACGTTCTCCGGGGCCATCGCGTCGAACGCCCCCTCGGCCGGCGCGGCCATGGTCTGCGCGAAGGTCTGCTCCGTCATCCGGGTCCGCGCCGCCGGGGCGATCGCGTTGACCTGGACCCCGTACCGGCCCATCTCCGCGGCCGCGACCAGCGTGAGCCCCAGGATCCCGGCCTTGGCCGCGCTGTAGTTGCCCTGCCCCACCGAGCCCAGCAGGCCCGCCCCGGACGAGGTGGTGACCACCCGCGCGGCCACCGGCCGGCCGGCCTTCGCCTCGGCGCGCCACCACGCGGCGGCCGCCCGCAGCGGCAGGAAGTGCCCCTTCAGGTGGACCCGCATGACGGCGTCCCAGTCCTCCTCCTCCAGGTTCACCAGCATCCGGTCGCGCAGGAACCCGGCGTTGGCGACCAGCGTGTCCAGCCGTCCGAACTCCGAGAGCGCGCACTCCACCAGCGAGGACGCCCCCTCGCCCGACGCGATGTCCCCGCCGTGCGCCACCGCCTCCCCGCCCAGCGCCAGGATCTCCGACACGACCCGCCCGGCCGGGGACTCCGGACCCGGCACCCCGTCCAGGCCGACCCCCAGGTCGTTGACGACGACCTTGGCCCCCTGCTCGGCGAACGCCAGCGCGTGGGCCCGGCCCAGCCCCCGCCCCGCGCCCGTCACGATCACGACACGCCCCTCGGCGATACGGGTCATCTCAGCCCTCCTTGTTGACGGTTGCCGCATCCAGAAACGCGGGGCGCTCGCCGCCCCCGTGCACGAGCAGGCTCGCCCCGCTCACGTACCCCGCCCGGCCCGAGGCCAGGAACACCGCCGCCTCCCCCACGTCCGAGGGTTCCGCCAGCCGTCCCAGCGGTACGGTCGCGCCGACCGCCGCGATCCCGGTCTCGTCGCCGTAGTGCAGGTGCGCCAGCTCGGTCCGCACCATGCCCAGGACCAGCGAGTTGACCCGTACCTCGGGGGCCCACTCCACGGCCATGGAGCGGGCCAGGTTCTCCAGGCCCGCCTTGGCCGCCCCGTAGGCCGCCGTGCCGGGCGAGGGCCGGGTGCCGCTGACGCTGCCGATCATGACCACCGAGCCGCGCGCGTCCCGCAGCCACGGGTACGCGGCGAGGGAGGCCGTCATCGGCGCCAGCAGGTTCAGCTCGACGACCCTGGCGTGCCGCTGCGCCTCACCCTCCCCCAGCAGCCGGTACGGGGTGCCGCCGGCGTTGTTGACCAGGCAGTCCAGGCGCCCGTACCGGCCGGCGACCGCCCCGAAGAACTCCTGTACGGCCGCCGGATCGCGCAGGTCGACGGCGGTGAAGGACGCGGTGCGGCCGTCCGCCGACACGGGTTCCTCCGGCGGACGTCGCGCGCAGACGACGACTTCGGCGCCGGCCGCCAGGAACGACCGGGTGATCCCGGCACCGACGCCCCGGGTTCCACCGGTGACGACGACGACCCTCCCGTCGAGCTCCATGGGCTGCTACCTTCCTCACCTAACAAATGTTTGGTGGAAAGGTAGCTGATCCTCTCATGGGTGTCTCCACCTCCGGCCCGGGCAAGGGCATCACACTCGTCACAGTCGACTTCCCACCCGTCAACGCGCTCCCCGTGCAGGGCTGGTACGACCTCGCCGACGCCCTGCGGACCGCCGGCCGCGACCCCGAGGTCCGCTGCGTGGTCCTCGCCGCCGAGGGCCGGGGCTTCAACGCGGGTGTCGACATCAAGGAGATGCAGCGCGACACCGGCCACACCGCCCTCATCGGCGCCAACCGGGGCTGCTACGAGGCCTTCGCCGCCGTGTACGAGTGCGAGGTGCCGGTGGTCGCGGCCGTGCACGGCTTCTGTCTGGGCGGCGGCATCGGCCTGGCCGGCAACGCCGACGCGATCGTGGCCAGCGACGACGCCACCTTCGGCCTGCCCGAGCTGGACCGGGGGGCGCTCGGGGCCGCCACCCACCTCGCGCGCCTGGTGCCCCAGCACCTGATGCGCGCGCTGTACTACACCTCGCGCACCGCGACCGCCGCCGAACTGCACGCGCACGGCTCGGTCTGGCGGGTGGTGCCCCGTGCGGAACTGCGGGACGCCGCCCTGGAGCTGGCCGCCGAGATCGCCCGCAAGGACGGCTCCCTGATCCGGCTGGCCAAGGCGGCCATCAACGGCATCGACCCGGTGGACGTGCGCCGCAGCTACCGCTTCGAGCAGGGCTTCACCTTCGAGGCCAACCTCAGCGGGGTCGCCGACCGGGTCCGCGACACCTTCGGGAAGGAAGCGAGTTCATGACCGACAAGACCATGACCCCCGAAGAGGTGGTCGGGCAGCTGCGCAGCGGGATGACCATCGGCATCGGCGGCTGGGGCTCGCGGCGCAAGCCGATGGCCCTGGTGAGAGCGCTGCTCCGGTCCGAGATCACCGATCTCACGGTGATCTCGTACGGCGGCCCCGACGTGGGCCTGCTGGCCGCCGCGGGCCGCATCCGCAGGCTCGTCGCCCCCTTCACCACGCTCGACTCGATCCCGCTGGAGCCGCATTTCCGGGCCGCCCGCGAACGCGCCGCCTTCACCCTCACCGAGCTCGACGAGGCGATGTTCATGTGGGGCCTGCACGCCGCCGCCAACCGGCTTCCCTTCCTTCCCGTCCGGGCCGGCCTCGGCTCCGACGTGATGCGGGTCAACCCGGAGCTGCGGACCGTCACCTCCCCCTACGGGGACGGCGAGGAGCTCGTCGCCGTGCCCGCGCTGCGGATGGACGCCGCCCTGGTCCACCTGAGCCGCGCCGACCGCCTCGGCAACGCCCAGTACCTGGGCCCGGACCCGTACTTCGACGACCTGTTCTGCGAGGCGGCCGACGCCGCGTACGTCGCGTGCGAGCAGCTCGTGGAGACCGCCGAGCTCGGCAAGGCCGGCCCCCCGCAGTCGCTGCTGGTCAGCCGCCATTCCGTCACGGGAGTCGTCGAGACCCCGGGCGGTGCGCACTTCACCTCCTGCGTCCCCGACTACGGCCGGGACGAGGCCTTCCAGAAGCTGTACGCGACCACCCCCTGGCCCGAGTTCGCCGAGCGCTTCCTCTCGGGGGCGAGCGAGCACGACTACCAGTCCGCCGTCCGGACCTGGCACGAGGAGCAGCAGCAGTGACCAGTCGTTCCCTTGTTCTCCCGGCCACCCGGGCCGAGTACTGCGTGATCGCGTGCGCCGAGGCCTGGCGCGGCAACGGCGAGATCCTGGCCAGCCCGATGGGCCTGATCCCCTCCTTCGGCGCCCGGCTGGCGAAGCGGACCTTCTCGCCGGACCTGCTGCTGACCGACGGGGAGGCCATGCTCGTCGGACTCGACGGCACGGCCGAGGGGTGGCTCCCGTACCGGCGGCATCTGACCATGGTCACCGGGGGCAGGCGCCACGTGATGATGGGCGCCAGCCAGATCGACCGTTTCGGCAACCAGAACATCTCCTGCATCGGCGACTGGGCGCGGCCCGCCCGCCAGCTGCTGGGAGTGCGGGGGGCGCCGGCCAACACCCTGAACAATCCGGTGAGCTACTGGGTGCCCAGGCACTCCACACGGGTGTTCGTCGAGCGGGTCGACATGGTCAGCGGTGTCGGCTACGACCGGGCCGAGGCGGCCGGGGTGACCCGCTACCACCGGCTCCCGCGGGTGGTGAGCGATCTGGGGGTCTTCGACTTCACAGGCCCCGGCCACTCGATGCGCCTGGTGTCGGTCCATCCCGGGGTGGGGGTCGACGAGGTCCGGGCGGCCACCGGCTTCGACCTGGCCGTCGAAGGCGAGGTCCCGTCCACGCGGGAGCCGACCGCCGAGGAGCTGCGGCTGATCCGCGAGGTCATCGACCCCGAGGGTCTGCGCGACCGCGAAGTGCGGGCCTGATCCGGTGGGGACGGCTCGGACGCAGACACCGCACGGGGAGGGGCCTCGGATGGAGACGGCGTTCACGAAGCTGGTCGGGGTCGCGCACCCGATCGTGCAGACGGGCATGGGCTGGGTCGCGGGCCCCCGGCTGGTGTCGGCCGCGGCCAACGCGGGGGCCCTGGGGATCCTGGCCTCGGCGACGATGACCGTGGACCAGCTGCGGTCGGCGGTCCGGGAGGTCAGGTCGCGGGTGCCGGAGGGGACCCCCTTCGGGGTCAATCTGCGGGCGGACGCCGGCGACGCGGCCGAACGGGCCCGGCTGATCATCGACGAGGGGGTGCGGGTGGCGTCGTTCGCCCTCGCGCCGTCCAGGGAGCTGATCGCGCGGCTCAGGGACGCGGGGGTGGTCGTCATCCCCTCGATCGGGGCCCGGCGGCACGCCGAGAAGGTGGCCGCGTGGGGCGCCGACGCGGTGATCGTGCAGGGCGGGGAGGGCGGCGGGCACACCGGGGACGTGGCCACGACGGTGCTGCTGCCCCAGGTCGTGGACGCCGTGGACATCCCGGTGGTCGCTGCGGGCGGTTTCGCCGACGGCCGCGGTCTGGTCGCGGCGCTGGCGTACGGGGCGGCCGGCATCGCGATGGGCACCCGCTTCCTGCTGACCTCGGACTCCACCGTCCCGGACGCGGTCAAGGCCGAGTACCTGAAGGCCACGGTCAAGGACGTCACCGTCACCACGGCGGTCGACGGGCTGCCGCACCGGATGCTGCGCACGGAGCTGGTCGACTCCCTGGAGCGGGCCGGCCGGGCGCGGGCGCTGGCGCGGGCGGTCCGGCACGCGGCGGGCTTCCGGAAGCTGTCCGGTCTGGGCTGGCCGCAGATGGTGCGCGACGGTCTGGCGATGAAGCACGGCAAGGACCTGTCCTGGAGCCAGGTGCTGCTCGCCGCGAACACCCCCATGCTCCTCAAGGCGTCCATGGTCGAGGGCCGTACGGACCTCGGCGTCATGGCATCGGGCCAGGTCGCGGGCGTGATCGAGGATCTCCCGTCCTGTGCGGAGCTCGTCTCCCGCGTCATGGCCGAGGCACAACAGGCACTCGAAGCACTGCACTCGCTCCGCACCCTGCCACCACCAGGGTGATCCCCCTTCTCCGTCACGGGAGTTGACTCCATGAGCCGTGCCCGAATCCGCCTGGCGACCGCGGCGGCAGCCGCCGCCCTCGCCATCGGGACCCTGCCCGCAGCCTCCGCCTCCGCCGCCACTCCGGCGCCCGCGTCCAGCGCGGGCTTCGGTCACCCGTGGGGGGCTGAAACGATCCGTCAGGTCCCCCTCCAGGGAGCCGTCAACGTCCGGGACATCGGCGGCTACCGCACCTACACCGGCGGGCAGGTCCGCCACGGGCTGGTCTACCGTTCCGACGCACTGAGCAAGCTGACCGCCGCGGACGTCACCACCGTCTCCGGTCTGGGCCTCACGAAGGTCGTCGACTTCCGCATCCCGATGGAGCTCCAGTACGACGGCGCCGACAAGCTGCCGCCCGGGCTCTTCGCCACCGCGCGCCCGGTCAGCGACCTCGGCCTGTACGGGACGCTGGTCGGCGCGATCTCCAGCGGCGATCCCGTCAAGCAGGAGCAGATGCTCGGCGGCGGCCGCGCCGAGGCCTACATGCGCGACATCTACCGCACCTTCGTGACCAGCCCCGAGAACCGGGCGCAGTTCGCGGCGACGTTGCGGGAGATCGCGGACGGCGGGCAGGGCCCGCTGCTGTACCACTGCACCTCGGGCAAGGACCGGACCGGCTGGCTGAGCTACGTCCTGCTGCGTGCGCTGGCCGTGCCCGAGTCCTCGGCGGAGCGCGACTACCTGGCGTCGAACACCTTCCGCGCCGCGTACGACGCCCAGCTGCGGGCGGGGCTCAAGCAGTCCGGGCGGATGCAGAACCCGGACCTGCTGATCCCGCTGCAGGAGGTCCGCCAGGACTACCTGGAGTCCGCGACGGCCCAGCTGGAGGCCGACTACGGCGGCTTCTACGGCTACCTGACGGACGGGCTCGGCCTGGACCTGCGGACGCTGGCGCGGCTCCAGAAGAAGATGGTGCGCTAGCGGGCACACGATTCACCGGCGGGAACACGACTGCGCCGGGCCGTGCGGGAAGCACGGCCCGGCGCAGGGGTGTACGCGTACGGTCAGACCGCGCGGCGGCGGCCCTGGCCGCCGGAGCCGACCCGGCTGCGGGCGGACGCGGCGGCCGCGCCACCGGAGGCGCCGCCACCGGTGCGCCGGCCCTGTCCGGCGGAGCCGCCGGCCCCGCCGCCGCCCTGGCCGCGACGGGCCTGGCCCGAACCGGAGGCCGCGGGGGCCTGCCCGGAGCCGCCACCGGAGCGGCGGCCGCGGCCGCCGGCCGCGGGGGCGCCGCCCGTGGCGGAGCCGGTACGGGGACCGCCCGAGCGGCGGCGCGGGCCGGAGCCCGAGCCCGCACCGGAGCCGGAGCGCTGCTTGGGCGCGGCGGGCTGCGGCACCTCGAGGACCACCGGGATGCCCGAGGGCTCCTTGGCGCCGGTCAGGCGGGCCAGCTCCTCGTCGGAGGACTTGATCTGCGCGGTGCGCGGGGAGATCCCGGCGTCCGACATGAGACGGGTCATGTCGCGCTTCTGGTCGGGCAGCACGAGGGTGACCACGCTGCCGGACTCGCCCGCGCGGGCGGTACGGCCGCCACGGTGCAGGTAGTCCTTGTGGTCGGTCGGCGGGTCCACGTTGACGACGAGGTCGAGGTCGTCGATGTGGATGCCGCGCGCCGCGACGTTGGTGGCGACGAGCGCGGTGACCTCGCCGGTCTTGAACCAGTCGAGGGTCCGGTTGCGCTGCGGCTGCGAGCGTCCGCCGTGCAGGCCGGAGGCGCGCACGCCGTCCGCCAGGAGCTTCTTGACCATGCGGTCGACCCCGCGCTTGGTGTCGACGAACATGATCACTCGGCCGTCGCGAGCGGCTATGCGCGTGGCCACGGCCTTCTTGTCGGTCTCGTCCATGACGTACAGGACGTGGTGCTCCATGGTGGTGACGGCGCCGGCCGACGGGTCGACGGAGTGGCCGACCGGGTCGTGCAGGAACATCTTGACGAGTTTGTCGATGTTCTTGTCGAGCGTCGCGGAGAACAGCATGGTCTGGCCCTCGGGCCGTACCTGCTTGAGCAGTGCGGTGACCTGCGGCATGAAGCCCATGTCGGTCATCTGGTCGGCCTCGTCCAGGACGGTGATCGCGACCTGGGAGAGGTCGGCGTCGCCGCGGTCGATGAGGTCCTTCAGACGGCCGGGGGTGGCGACGAGCACCTCGGCGCCGCGGCGCAGGGCGCCGGACTGCCGGTTGATCGACATGCCGCCGACGACGGTCGCGATGCGCAGGTTGACGGACGTGGCGTACGGGGCCAGGGCGTCGGTGACCTGCTGCGCGAGCTCACGGGTCGGTACGAGGACCAGGGCGAGCGGCTGCTTGGGCTGCGCGCGGTGGCCGGCGGTGCGGGCCAGCAGCGCGAGGCCGAAGGCCAGCGTCTTGCCGGAGCCGGTGCGGCCGCGGCCGAGGAGGTCACGGCCGGCGAGGGAGTTCGGCAGCGTGGCGGCCTGGATCGGGAACGGCTCGGTGACGCCCTGGGCGGCGAGGGTCTTCAGCAGCGCCTCGGGCATGTCCATGTCCTCGAACGCGGCGACCGGCGCCAGCGCCGGCTCGGTCGGCTCGGGCATGGTGAATTCCTGGGGCCGGGGTGCGGGGGCGGACTTCTGCCGTCCCGCGCCAGCCTTCGGACGTCCCTGAGCCGCACCTCGACCCCGGGTGGGGCGGCGGCTGGGTCGTGCGGAGCTGGAGCTGGTCATGCGAGAAAGCCCTCCTGAAACCGGCAGGTACAACAAAGGTCGAGACAGCAGACAAGCCGGGGCCCGCACCTCGCGGTGCGGACCCCGGCATGCTGGAAAACTTAGGCGGGGATGATGTTCTCCGCCTGGGGGCCCTTCTGGCCCTGGGTGACGTCGAAGGACACGCGCTGGCCCTCGGTGAGCTCACGGAAGCCCTGGGTGGCGATGTTCGAGTAGTGGGCGAACACGTCCGGACCGCCACCGTCCTGCTCGATGAAGCCGAAGCCCTTTTCCGAGTTGAACCACTTCACGGTGCCAAGTGCCATTTTGAATCTCCTGAATAGGCGGCAAGGGCCCCATCCGGAGACTCCGGCAAAAACAATAAAAGCGCCTGAGGAACATTCCCGTCAGGCGCACATAAAGTTCATGGGTACCACAACTGCAACGAGCTCTAAGCTAGCACACCTCGGTGCGTCCGTGTCGATCAGCGGATGTGACCTGTGTCCCGGATGTCCGCCGGGCCCGGTTCCTCCCCCGTCCGGTCCGGGCCCGACTCCAGCGGATCTACAGCCGCTCGATGATCGTCACGTTGGCCTGGCCGCCGCCCTCGCACATGGTCTGGAGCCCGAACCGGCCCCCGGTGCGCTCCAGTTCGTGCAGCAGCGTCGTCATCAGCCGCACGCCGGTCGCGCCGAGCGGGTGACCGAGGGCGATCGCGCCGCCGTTGACGTTGACCTTGTCCGGGTCGGCCCCGGTCTCCTTCAGCCAGGCTAGGACCACCGGGGCGAAGGCCTCGTTGATCTCCACGAGGTCGATGTCGGCCAGGGTCATGCCGGTCTTCTTCAGGGCGTAGGCGGTGGCCGGGATCGGCGCCGACAGCATGCGGATGGGGTCCTCGCCGCGGACCGAGAGGTGGTGGATCCGGGCGCGCGGGCGCAGGCCGTGTTCGCGTACGGCCCGCTCGGAGGCGATCAGCATCGCCGCCGCGCCGTCCGAGACCTGGGAGGAGACGGCCGCGGTGATGGTGCCGCCCTCGACCACGGGCTTCAGGCCCGCCATCTTCTCCAGGGTGGTGTCCCGGCGGGGGCCCTCGTCGGCCGTCATGTCCCCGTACGCGGCCGTCTCGCGGGCGAAACGTCCCTCGTCGACCGCGCGGACCGCCCGCTGGTGGGACCGGAGCGCGAACTCCTCCATGTCGCGGCGCGAGATCCCCCACTTCTCCGCGATCAGCTGCGCGCCGTGGAACTGGTTCACCGGGGCGTCGCCGTACCGGGCCCGCCAGCCGTCCGATCCCGCGTACGGGCCCTCGGTGAGGCCGAGCGGCTCGGCGGCCTGGCGGGAGGCGAAGGCGATGGGGATCATCGACATGTTCTGGGTGCCGCCCGCGACCACCAGGTCCTGGGTGCCGGAGAGCACGCCCTGCGCCGCGAAGTGCACCGCCTGCTGCGAGGAGCCGCACTGGCGGTCGATGGTGACTCCCGGCACCTCTTCGGGCAGCCCGGCCGCCAGCCACGCCGTGCGGGCGATGTCCCCGGCCTGCGGACCCACCGTGTCGAGGCAGCCGAACACCACGTCCTCCACGGCGGCCGGGTCCACCCCGGACCGCTCGACGAGCGCGGTGAGGACGTGCGCGCCCAGGTCGGCGGGGTGGACGTGGGACAGGCCGCCGCCCCGCCTCCCCACCGGGGTGCGGACCGCTTCGACTATGTAGGCCTCGGGCATGGCGACTCCTTGACGGTTCAGGGGCGTACGGCGATCCCGTCCAGCACCATCGACAGGTACTGCCGGGCGATCTCCTCGGGGCTGTGCTGGCCGCCCGGCCGGTACCAGGAGGCCGCCACCCACACCGTGTCGCGTACGAAGCGGTAGGTGAGGCGGATGTCGAGGTCGGCGCGGAAGACCCGCGCGGCGACCCCCCGCTCCAGCGTCCCCAGCCAGGCCTTCTCGAACTTCTGCTGCGAGTCGGAGAGGTAGTGGAAGCGGGGCTGCGCGGAGAGGGTGCGGGACTCCTTCTGGTAGATCGCGACGGCGGCGCGGTGCCGGTCGATCTCCCGGAAGGACTCGGTGACCAGGGCCTCGATGGTCTCCCTGGGGCCGAGCCCGGCGGCCAGGACGGTGTCGTACCCCTGCCAGAGCTCGGTGAGGAAGGCGGAGAGGATCTCGTCGAGCATCGATTCCTTGGAATCGAAGTGGTAGTAGAGGCTGCCGGCGAGCATCCCGGCGGCGTCGGCGATCTTGCGGACGGTGGTGGCGTTGTAACCCTGGGCGGCGAAGACCTCGGCCGCCGTGCCGAGGAGCTCCCGGCGTCGCTCGGGCGAGGGCGTCACCTGCGGCTTCTTCTTCGGGGCCGGGTCGGCCGTCGGCTGGTTCGTCGACTTGTTCGTAGGCACGCGCCCATTGTGCGGCTAGCTTCGCTGGCTGCTGACCGAGACGGTTTCGCCCGTCATGTACGACGAGTAGCCGCTGGCCAGGAAGACGATGACGTTGGCGACCTCCCAGGGCTCGGCGTACCGGCCGAAGGCCTCGCGGGCGGTGAGTTCGGTGAGCAGTTCCTCGCTGGTCACCTTCACCAGGTGCGGGTGCATCGCC
The DNA here is from genome assembly GCF_052244475.1 of Streptomyces sp. IBSNAI002. Taxonomy (NCBI): domain Bacteria; kingdom Bacillati; phylum Actinomycetota; class Actinomycetes; order Kitasatosporales; family Streptomycetaceae; genus Streptomyces; species Streptomyces sp. IBSNAI002. Next base: position 2,378,240 of record NZ_JBQPXG010000002.1, read on the forward strand.
AGACTCGGTGCGACGGCGTTGACCCGTACGCCGAACGCGGCGGCCTCCAGTGCCGCGCAGCGGGTCAGGGCCATGACGCCGGCCTTGGCGGCGGCGTAGTGGGCCTGGCCGGTCTGGGCGCGCCAGCCGACGACGGACGCGTTGTTGACGACGACCCCGCCCCGGCCGGCCGCCTTCAGGGAGCGCAGCGCGGCGCGGGTGCAGCGGAAGGTGCCGTTCAGGGTGACGTCGAGGACGCGGGACCACTGCTCGTCGGTCATGTCGACGAGGTCGGCGGTGCCGCCGAGGCCCGCGTTGTTGACGACGATGTCGAGGCCGCCGTGGGTCTGCTCGGCGTGTGCGAAGAGGGCCCGTACCTGTTCCTCGTCGGTGACGTCGCAGGGCAGGGAGGTGACGCGGCCGGCCCCGAATTCGGCCGCGAGCGCGTCCTCGGTCTCCTTGAGGCGGCGGACGTGGGCGTCGCCGATGACGATCCGGGCGCCCTCCTCCAGGAAGCGGCGGGCGGTGGCGCCGCCGATCCCGGCCCCGGCGGCGGCGGTGATGACGGCGGTGCGGTCCTTCAGCAGGTGGTGGCCGGCGGTGTACCGGGGCTCGTTCATGCGAACTCCTCGACGCTGCTCATGGCCGTACGTTAACCTACCAAACACTTGTTAGGGAAGCGCGCGAAGGCGTTCCGTGAAGGCGTTCCAAGGAGGCGGGCACCCGATGGACCTCACCCAGACGGCGGAGGTGGCGGCCTTCCGGGCCGAGGCCCGGGCCTGGCTGGCCGACCACGTCCCCGCGTCCCCGCTGCCCTCGCTGGAGACGGCGGAGGGCTTCGCGGCGCACCGGGAGTGGGAGGGGCTGCTGCACGCGGACCGCTGGTCGGCGGTCTCCTGGCCCGAGCGGTACGGGGGCCGGGGCGTGGACCTGGTCACGTGGCTGGTGTTCGAGGAGGAGTACTGGGCGGCGGGCGCGCCCGGCCGCGTCTCGCAGAACGGCATCAGCCTCCTCGCCCCCACCCTCTTCGACCACGCGAACGAGGAGCAGCGGGCGCGGGTGCTGCCGTCGATGGCGAGCGGCGAGGTGATCTGGGCGCAGGCCTGGTCGGAGCCCGAGTCCGGCTCCGACCTGGCCTCGCTCACCTCCCGGGCGGTGCGCACCGGGGGCGGCTGGCTGCTGTCCGGGCAGAAGACCTGGTCCTCGCGGGCGGCCTTCGCGGACCGCGCCTTCGGCCTCTTCCGCACGGACCCGGACGCGCCCAGGCCGCACCAGGGGCTGACGTATCTGATGTTCGACCTGCGGGCGCCGGGGGTGACGGTGCGGCCCATCGGCCGGCTGGACGGCAAGCCCGCCTTCGCGGAGCTCTTCCTGGACGAGGTGTTCGTACCGGACGCGGACGTGATCGGCGAGCCGGGGCAGGGCTGGCGGATCGCGATGTCGACGACGGGCAACGAGCGGGGGCTGACGCTGCGCTCCCCCGGCCGGTTCCTGGCGGCGGCGGACCGTCTGGTCGCGTTGTGGGAGTCGGCCGGGGACCGGTCCGACACCGCGCTGCGCGACCGGGTGGCGGACGCGGTGGTCGGGGCGCGCGCCTACGAGCTGTTCACGTGGGCCGGCGCCGCGCGCTTCGCGGCGGGCGCCTCGATCGGCGCCGAGTCCAGTCTGAACAAGGTGTTCTGGTCGCAGTACGACATCGCCCTGCACGAGACGGCGCTGGACCTGCTGGGCGCGGACGCGGAGCTCGCGGAGGGCGCGTGGGCCGAACCGTGGGTCTTCTCGCTGGCCGGCCCCATCTACGCGGGGACCAACGAGATCCAGCGCGACATCATCGCCGAGCGGCTGCTCGGCCTTCCGAAGGGCCGCCGCTGATGCGCTTCCTGCCGACCGACGAGCAGTCGGACTTCGCGCGCACGCTGCGCTCGCTGCTGGGCGCGGCGGACGTGCCGGCCGCCGTACGGGCCTGGGCGGGCGGCGCGTACGGGCCCGGGCGCGCGCTGTGGTCGCGGCTGGCCGGGACCGGCCTGTTCGCCCTGGCCGCGCCGGAGGACTGGGACGGGGCGGGCCTGCTGCCGGTCGAGCTGTCCCTCGGGTTCGTGGAGCTGGGGCGGGCCGGGGTGCCGGGGCCGCTGGTGGAGACGGCGGCCGCGTCGGTGCTCCTCTCCGAGCTGGGGGACCAGGGGCCGGCGAAACGGTTCCTGCCGGGGCTGGTCGCGGGCGAGACCTCGGCGACGCTGACGCTGCCGGGCGGCGGTGCGTACGCCCTGGACGCGGACGCGGCGACGTACTGCTTCACGGTGTCGGCGGCGGGCGAGCTCCGCCTGTCGCGGGGCGCGGCGGACGGCGCGGTGCTGGCCTCGCTGGACCCGGCCCGCCGGCTCTCGGTCCCGGCGGGCGGGGAGCTCCTCGCCTCGGGGCCGTCCGTGACGGCGGCGGCGGACACGGCCGCCCGCTGGGCGCGGCTGCTGACGGCGGCCCAGTGCCTGGGGGTCGGCGAGGCCCTGCTGGCCGCCACGGTGCAGTACGCGAAGCAGCGCACGCAGTTCGGCGCGCCGATCGGGTCCTTCCAGGCGGTCAAGCACCGGCTGGCGGACACCCTGCTGGGGCTGGAGTTCGCCCGGCCCCTGCTGTGGGCGGCAGCGCTGTCGACGGACCCGGGGGACGTGGCCGCGGCGAAGCTCACGGCGGGCGAGGCGGCGTACGCGGCGGCGGGGACGGCCCTCCAGCTGCACGGGGCGGTCGGCTACACGGAGGAGCTGGACCTGTCGCTGTGGCTGCGCAAGGCCCGCCCGCTGCGGGACGCGTGGGGCACGCCCTCGGCCTGCCGGGCGGCGGTCCTCGAGGCGCGGGGGCGATAGCGGGGGCGGGCCGGGGCCGTCGTTCGCGGCGCGCCGTCACCCGCCGAGCCGGGCCACGCGCAGGGTGACGACGTAGGACTCCTCGACCGTTCCGCCGGGGAAGAGGGCCAGCAGCCGCTCCCGCTCGGCCGCCGTGAACGCGCGGGTGCCGGCCTCGCCGAGGAGGAGGAAGGCGGAGTGGCTGGCCTGGTTGGCGAGGTGGCGGTCGAGCGGGATCCGCCGCGACCAGCGGACCTCCCGGGTGGTGAGGCCGAGCCCGTCCGGGGATTCGCGCGGGGGCAGCCCGATCGCCTCGGTGCGCTCGCCGATCCGGGCGCGCTGCGCGGCGATCCACGGCACGGAGAGGTCCAGGTCGTTCCACCACAGGGCGAGCGCGCCGCCGGGGCGCAGCACCCGGCGGGCCTCGGGGACGGAGCGCGCGGGGTCGGTCCAGTGCCAGGCCTGGGCGTAGGTGAGGAAGTCGAAGGCGGCGTCCGCCAGCGGCAGCCGGTCGCCGTCCCCGCGCACGACCGGGATCCCCGGGTGGGCCCGCCGGAACTCGGCGGCCATCCCGTCCCCCGGCTCCACGGCGACGACCTCGGCCCCGCGGTCCCGCATCAGCCCGCTGGCGATCCCGGTCCCCGCCCCGACGTCGGCCACCCGCGCCCCGGCGAGCGGGCGCCCGGCGAGCTCCTCGACGGCGTCGAACAGGGCGGGGGGATAGCCGGGCCGGTTCGCGGCGTACAGCGCGGCGGCGGCGTCGAAGGACCGGGCGCGTTTCGTCATGCGGCCATTGTTTGCGAGACGGCGGTCATGTACAGCGGCGTCGGCAGCGGCTTCGAGCAGCAGACCCTGCCGTGGACTAAATCCGGCACGGTCGAACTCACCGCGGCCGAGCAGAAGGTGGGCTACCTGGTGAACGTGGTCCGGGCACGGTCACCGGCGCCGACGGGAAGCTCCAGCAGGCGCCTCGCGTCATCAAGGTCGACGGCAAGAAGGTCGCGGAGAGCGACGGCGTCACCGACGCCAAGGGCTGCTCGTACACGATCAAGTAGCCCGCCGGGCCGGGTCAGTCGCGGGGGCGGCGCAGGGAGAGCCGGGCGAGGGCGGCCGTCTGGAAGAGGAGGAGCGCGCCGGTGCCCGCCGCCTGCCGGAGCGGTTCGGACGGGCGCGTGCCGAGGGACCAGACCGGGCCGCCGGGGTCCACGGTCACCGCCAGCCGGGCGCCGACCGGGAGGTCCAGGGAGACCGGGCCGGGGAGGCCGCGGCCGGCTTCCGTGCGCAGCCGCAGGGACGGGGAGTATCCGGAGCCGTCCTCCACCATGGCGCGTTCCGCGACCACCGCCGTCTCCTCGCGGCCGCGGTCGTGGAGGGTCTGCCGCTCCCAGGTGATCCCGCCGAGCACCGCGACCCCGACCGCGGCGAAGGCGAGGGCGGTGCGGGCCACGAACTCCGCGCCGGTGCCGTGCGGTACGGCCGCGCCGACGACGAAGACCGCCAGCAGTACCGGGACCCAGCTCCCCTCGGGGCCCCGCAGCAGCAGGATCGCTCCGAACTCGGCTGTCAGCAGGAGGCAGTTGCGGAGCAGTGCGCCGCCGAGCCGCCGCGTCAGTGCAGGCATGGACACATCATGCCCGGCCCATGCGGTGCGGGCACGGCCGCCACCGCGCCGTCATCCCGCCGTCGTCCCGCCGTCCACCGCGAACTCCGTACCCGTCACGTACGAGGACGCCTCCGAGCACAGGAAGACGACCAGCTCCCCGACCTCCTGCGGCCGCCCCATCCGCCCCAGCGGCACGTGCGACCAGTCCCGGCCCGCGACCGCTTCGGCCACCATCGGCGTGTCGATGGCGCCCGGGTGCACCGAGTTGACCCGGATCCGGTCCGCCGCCAGGTCCAGCGCCGCCGACCGGGTCAGCCCGCGCAGGGCGAACTTGGTGGAGCCGTAGGCCGCGTGGCCCCGTATCCCGGCCAGTCCGGCCGTCGAGGAGATGTTGACGATCGAGCCGCCTCCGCCCGCCCGGAGCACCGGCGCCACGGCCTGGATGCCGAGGAAGGGCCCCAGCAGGTTGACCCGCAGCAGCGCCTCGAATTCGTCGAGCCGCTGCCGTTCCACATGGGCCGTGCGCCACAGGGCCGCGTTGTTGACCAGCGCCGAGATCGTGCCGAAGGCCGCGACCGCCGCCCGAACGACCTCGGCCCAGCCGTCCGCGTCGGCCACGTCGTGCCGTACGTACAGCCCCTGGCCGCCGAGTTCCGCGGCCACCGCCCGGCCCTCTTCCTCCCGTACGTCGGTGACGACGACGCGCGCCCCCGCCTCCGCACACAGCCGGGCCCCCGCCGCGCCCTGCCCGCGCCCCGCGCCGGTGATGACGACGACCTTCCCCTCGAGGGAGACGCCCACGGTTCCACCCCTCTCCCGTCCGCTGACCTTTCGATCAGCCATATGTCTAACAGTCATGGAGCGCGGCAGGAAGGGCGCTGCGCGGCCCGGTCGCGGACCGACCTCGCCAGACCGGCCCCGGGGACCGGCCGGCGCCCGTATTCTCGGCGGCATGACGGGCAGCGCGATCAGCCTCCGCAAGGTCGAGGAGACGGCTCCGGCTCTCGTGAGCCTGTACAAGAGCGCCGGGGTCTCCCTGCGCAAGTACGGCCTGGAGGGCGGGCGCGCCGCGGTCTACCTGGTCCTGGACTACTCCGGATCGATGCGGCCGTACTACGAGGACGGCAGCGTGCAGGCCCTCGCCGACCGGGTGCTGGGCCTGTCCGCACACCTGGACGACGACGCCGTGGTGCCGGTGGTCTTCTTTTCCACGGACATCGACGCGCTGGAGGAGATCTCCCTCACCGGGTACGAGGGGAAGGTCACCGCGATCGCCTCGCGCCTCGGCCATATGGGCAAGACGTCCTACCACGCGGCGATGGACGCGGTGATCGACCACTACCTGGACTCGGGATCCGCACACCCCGCCCTCGTCGTCTTCCAGACCGACGGCGGACCGGTCAGCAGGCACGCGGCGGAGAAGTACCTGTGCAAGGCGGCCCGCCTGCCGCTCTTCTGGCAGTTCATCGGCTTCGGAAACACCCGCAGCACCCAGTTCGACTTCCTGCGCCGACTGGACGAACTGCCGGTCCCGTCCCGGCGCGTCGTGGACAACGCGGGCTACTTCCACGCGGGCGCGGATCCGCGGGCGGTCCCGGACCCGGAGCTGTACGACCGCCTGCTCGGAGAGTTCCCGGTCTGGCTGGCGGCGGCACGCGGCGCGGGCATCGTGCGCGTCTGAGGCGGCGGGGGGCGGGGGCACGCGCTTTGATGGACGCATGACGACGAACAACTGGGCAGCGTTCGAGAAGGCGGAGCCGGAGTTCGCGGCGGCCGTCCAGGCCCGCTTCGCGCAGTACCCCCACCACGTCCTGGCCACCCTGCGCAAGGACGGCTCTCCGCGCGTCGCCGGGCTGAACGTCGACATCCGCGGCGGGGAGCTGTGGCTCGGCATGATGCCGGGCTCGATGAAGGCCCGGGACCTGCAGCGCGATCCCCGTTTCGCCCTGCACACCAACCCGGGCGAGGGCGAGACGATGCCGGACGGGGACGTACGGATCTCCGGGCGCGCGGTGGAGGTGGTGGACCCGCCCGAGCTGCACCGGTACGCGGAGGAGACGGAGAGCCCGCACCCCTTCCACCTGTTCCACGTCCAGCTGGCGGAGGTCGTCCACACCGGTGTGGAGGGCGACGACCTGGTGCTGCGGTCGTGGACCCCGGCGGGAGGCCTGCGCACCATCCGCCGGGGCGATGACGACGAACCCCCGCGCGAGGACCCCCGCGAGGAGCCCCACGAGGCTCCCCGCGAGGACCCGCCGGCCGGTCCTAGCTGAGCCGGAAGACGCCGCCGGTCCCCAGGACGGAGGGGTCGACGTCGACCCAGTTGCGGTCGATGTTGATGGTGACCCCGCCGTAGGTGGCGTCGTGGTCGCCGCGGAACTGGTGGGCGCGGCGCCGGCCGGCCCACTGCGGGGTGGCGGCGGGCAGGCCCATGTCGGCGTCGGCGACGGAGGCCGCGCCGTTCCAGCGGGCCACCCACAGCACGTCCGGCATGGCCTCGGGGGCCTGCCGGTGGTGGGCGCTCAGCGCCTTGACCCCGGAGCCCGCCGAGACGTAGGCGGCGGAGCGGTAGCCGAGCTCGTGCAGCCGGACCGTCCACGCGGTCAGGTAGGCGACGACCGGGGCGTCCCAGGTCGCGCGGTCGGAGTAGTTCTCCAGGTCGTTGTAGAGCACGGTGCCCGTGGGCAGGCCCAGCGACGCGGCGGCGGCCACCGCTCCGTCGGCGGCGGACCGGCCCTGCCCGTCGGCCTCGGAGGGGTCGGTGGACAGGCCGGTGCTGGCGCTGTTCCACGGCTGCGGGCCCACCCAGATCGGCATCAGGTGCCACCCGGCCTCGGCCTGTCGCCGTACCCAGTCGGCGGTGAGCTGCGGCTGGGCACAGGCCCGGGCGCGGCCGCCGATGTAGATGCCGACCGCCCGGAAGGGGGAGGCGGCGCGCCAGGCGTCCATGGACTTCTGGGTGGGGGCGGTGCAGGCGTCGAAGCCCTCGCCGGTGAAGGCCTGCTGGGCGTTGCGGGGCTCCGGGCCGTCGGCGGCGGGCCTGGCCGGGGGCGCGGCGGGGGCGGGGAGCACGGCGGGGGCGCCGGCGGGCACCGCGCGGGCGCGGGCCAGGACCCGGCGTACGGCATCGGGCGCGGTCCCGTACGAGACGGTGGCCATGACCCCGGGCCGGAGCAGCGCGTACCGCAGTTCGTTGCTGTCGGTCCGCGGCGGGGCCCCGGGCAGTGTGGTGCCCGATTCCACGGTGAAGGTGGGGATGTCGGCGCGCCGCGGTGCCCCGTCGAGGGGTTCGAGGTGCAGGGTGTCGGCGCGGCTGACGGCGGCCCGGCCGGTGCACTCGCTCTGGGTGCCGGCATGGCCGAGGTACAGGGTGGGCAGGTCGAGGCGCAGGCAGGCACCGGGCTCGCGGTCGAGGTCGACGACCCGCCAGTCGGCGGGGACGGCGAGGCGCAGACCGCCGTAGTCGACGGTGCGCGCGTCGGCGGCGGCTGTCGTCGCCGACGGAAGTACGGGGACCAGGAGGGCGGCGCCGAGGAGGCCGCTCAGCAGCGTTCGGATGGGGGCCATGATCCGGATAGTTACCAGACTGCGGGGCCCCTCAACGTGGAGGAGGGGCCCCGCAGATGGTCCGTACGGCCCATCGCGCGCGGACCGGGCGCCCCTACGGCGCCGGCTGGTCCCGGAAGGCGGGCAGGTCGAAGACGCGCCGGCGGCCGGTGTCGTCCATGAGCTCGACCAGGGGCAGCACCAGCGCCCACAGGTCCTGCCGGGCGACCTCCCGGACCAGCGCGTCCAGCTCCTCGTCGCCGAGCCCGGCGGCGGCGTCCGCCACGGTCTTGCGCGCGTCGGCGGGCAGTGCGCCGGCCAGCGGCAGGAAGGCGCCCCACAGACCGGTCGCCACGACGGCCCGTACCGCCCCGGCCAGTACCCCGGGATCGTGCAGGGGTTCCAGCCGGGCCACGGCGAGCCGGTCCTCCTCGCCGAGCAGGGCGACCAGGGGCAGCAGCGTCTCCCAGAGCCCGGCTTCGTGCGTCACCCGCACGAGTGAGGCCAGCTCGGGCCCGTCAAGGCGGGCGGTGAGCCGGGCGATGCGCAGCCGCTGCTCCCCGCCGACCGCGTCGGCGACGGCGAGGGCCTCCTCCCAGAGCCCGGCGGCCGCGGCGGCCCGCACCACCGCGCCGAGGCGGTCGTCGTCCATCAGCTCCAGGATGCGCGGGAGCCGCTCCGGCTGGTCGGCGTAGAACCCGGCGCGCAGTACGTCGGTGTCGCCGATCTGCTCCAGGATCCGGCCGAGCACCCCGTCCCTCAGGTGCCCGACGAAGCGGCCCATGGTGAGGTGGTCGCGCCGTTCGGCGAGGGCGACGGCGATCCGTACGACGAGCCCCTCCTCCAGCCGGTCCACGATCCCGGCGATCTTCCTGGGGGCGAGGTGGGCGCAGGACTCGGCGGTGAAGTCCACGGGCAGCCGGGCGATGATGTCGGCGGCGCGGCCGGCCTCCAGCCGTCCGGCGACCGCGGCGGCGAGCCGCGGGCCCAGTGCCTTCTGCGAGATGGCGGCGGCGACCGCGGCGGGCACCAGCTTGGTGGCGGCGGCGATGCGGTCGAGCATCTCGGGGGCGCCGTCGTTCAGTGCGGCGCTCGCCTGCTCCCGGAAGGCGCGTACGTCCTCGCCCGGCAGCCCTGCCAGGAATCCGAGGCCGCCGGCGTCCAGGCCCATCAGCCGGGCGGTCTTCTCCACCTCGGCGCGGCGCGCGGCGCTCACCCGAACAGCACCTTGCGCACGGCTCCGCGGGCGAGGGCGGGCACCAGCCTGAGCGCCTCCTCGGCGGCCTCGTTCAGCCCGTCGGCCTGCCGCTCCCGCTGCCCCCGCACGGCGTCGGCCAGCCGCGCCACGTCCCCGGCGGCCAGTCCCCCGAACGATCCGGGCGGCCGTACTCCGCCCAACTCGGCAGCCAGTCGGGCCAGTTCCTGATCCACACTCACGGGTGACCTCCCGGACGAGAGAAGACGACGACGGCTCGCCGTGAGCGTGGCCCCGTATTGACTATTAGTCAATACTCGCTGGTAAGTACCTAGGTACCCGTACTCAGGCGACTGTCAGTGCCACTGGCTAACGTCGCGGATGTCGAGTCGAACGGCACGACATCACATGGGGGGATCACATGAAGAAGCAGGCCACCACCCTCGCCGCGCTGACCGCGGCGGTCACCCTGGCACTCGCGGCGGCGCCGGCCCAGGCCGCACCGGGCGACGAGATCATCGGCTACCCGGGACCCGACGGGCTGATCTGGATCGCCGAGAAGACCGGCTCCGGCGGCTTCGTCTCGGGCGGCCTCGCGCCGGACCTGGACACGTTCCTCAACTTCGGCTGCGCCGACGGCGGCAGCATAGAGGTGACCTTCCGCCTCTCCGGCCACCCGGACCGCGACCCGGCCCCCTTCACGGTCGACTGCCCCGACAGCACCCCGACCCTGGTCACCGTCCCGCTCGGCACGGGCCTGCGCGGCGGCTACGTCGCCACGGTGACGGCCTCCTCCCCGTCCGTACGCTGGGGCGCCACGGTCGTTCAGCCCGAATAGCCGGGCCGCGCCCCGGCGACGGGACCGCCGTCCCCCGGTATCTGGTCCATATCCCTGCGCGACCGGTGCGGGGTGCCCCAGGATGTGCCTGTCGGGTGCGAGGGGGGACCGCGGGCGGTCCCGGAGCCATGGGGGGCGTGGCGGACGTGGCAGGACAGCTGATCGCGATGGCACTGGAGGACGGCGGTGAAGAGACCGCCGTCGTGTTCGAGGTCGACGGGGACCTGGCGGGCTCCGACCTTGAACTGGCGGCCGGGGACGGCCTGGTGGGACGGGCCCGCGTCTCGGTGCAGGACGCGCTGGACCAGGTGAAGCCCACGCTGGCGAAGGTCGCCCGGACCGTGCGTGAACTGGGCCCGGACGAGGCCGAGATCGAGTTCGGGCTGAAGATGGGCGGCGAGACCGGCGTCATCGTCGCCAAGGGCACGGCAGAGGTGAACTTCGCCGTCCGACTCGTCTGGCACCGCGCCTGAGCCGGATGGGGGCCCGGCGCGACGGGTTCGTCGTCAAAATTCGGCAGGGCAGCTCCGACGTTCCCGTCGGGGTCGGCTTCGTCGTCGGCGACAAGCACATCGTGACCTGCGCGCACGTCGTCAGCGTGGCCCTGGGCCGGCCGAAGGGGACCGCCGACCGGCCCGGTGACGAGGCCCGTATCCAGGTCGAGTTCGTGCTGCTCGGCGACGCCGAGGGAGGCCCGCTGCGCAACTGCCGGATCGCGGCCTGGGATCCGCCCCCGGGGGCGGGCCGGCCGGGCCGCGACATCGCGGGCCTCGTCCTGGTGGGCGGGGACACCCTGCCGGTGGGGGCGGGCCCGGCCCGGCTCGTCGATCCGCGGAACGGTCTCGCGGAGAGCACCGAGGTGTCCGTCTTCGGCTACCCGGGCAGTCCCCCGCGCAAGGCCAACGGCGCGTGGAGCAGCTGTGTGCTGCGCGGCGCCGTCGGCGGCGGGCTGGTGCAGCTCGACGCCTCCGCCGAGTCCGCGCTGCGCGCCCAGCCCGGCTACAGCGGCTCGCCCGCCATCATGTCGGACCGCTGGGGCGACGCGGTGATCGGCATGCTGGCCGTCGCGAGCCGGGGCGGCGAGCACGAGGACGCGTACGCCGTCCCCCTGTCGGAGATGGCCTCGGCCTGGCCGGAGGTGCTGGAGCGCAGCGTGCTGCCGCCGTGCCCCTACCGCGGCTTGCAGCCCTTCACCGCGGACGACGCCCGGGCGGGGGTGTTCGTGGGGCGGGAGAGGGAGATCGAACGGCTCCGGGCGATGCTCGGGAACCAGCCCTGCGTCGTGGTGGCCGGGCCCTCGGGCGTCGGCAAGTCCTCACTGGTCGCGGCCGGTCTGGAACCGGCGCTGGCCGCCGACGGGTGGACCGTCGCGAGCTTCCGGCCCGGCTCCGCCCCGTACGACTCGGTGGCGCGTGCGCTGCTGGACCTGGAGGACCCCGACGCCCACCCCACGCTGGAGCGGCTGGAGAGCCGGGCGCGGGCCCTGCGCGAGGAGGGGTTCTGGCCGGTCGCGACCCGGATCGCGCTGCTCACCGGCCGCCGGCTCGCCCTCGTCGGCGACCAGTTCGAGGAGGTCCTCAGCAACGGTGCGCGCGGGCTGCGGCAGGAGTTCCTCGAGCGGATGTTCCCCGAGCCGGACACCATGGGCGACGCGCCGGTCCGGCTCGTCTGCACCCTGCGCTCCGACTTCCTGCCGGACCTCCTGGACCTGCCCACCGTCGGCCCGCGGATCCAGGACCGCCAGCTCAACGTCTCCCCGCTGGACGAGGCCGCACTGACCCGGGTGATCGTGGAACCGGCCGCCGCGGCCGGAGTCGTCTACAGCCAGGGTGTCGCCGAGGCCATCGCCGCCGAGGCCGCGAAGGCCCCGGGCAGCCTGCCGCTGCTCGAGTTCGCCCTCACCGAGCTCTGGCCGATGCAGCAGGAACGGAAGATCACCTTCGATGGGTACCACGCACTGGGCGGCGTCTCGGGGGCCCTCAACCGGCACGCCGAGAAGGCCTTCCAGTTCCTGGCCCGGCAGCTGGACGAGGCCCCGATCCGGCGGGTGCTGCTGTCGATGGTGCGGGCCCGCGGCGGGGCGAGCAGCGCGGTCCGGGTGACCGCGCTGAAGGCCCATCTGGGCCGGGACTGGCACGTCGCCCAGCTGCTGGCCGAGCCCGACCGGCGGCTGGTGGTGCTCGGGACGACCGGGCCGGGGACGGCCGAGATCGCCCACGAGGCGCTGATCAGGGAATGGATCAGGCTCGCCGACTGGGTCGACGCGGACGCCGACTTCCAGCAGTGGCTGGCCGTGATGGAGGAGCGCGCCGCGGACGGGGACCTGCTGTCCGCGACGCGGGTGTCGGAGGCGGAGCACTGGCTGCGCGAGCGCAGCACCGACGTGCCGAGCGTGGTGAGCGAGTTCGTCGAGCGCAGCACGGCCGCGGTCCTCGTCCAGCGGCACAACGAGGTCCTGCTGACCAAGTCGCAGGAGCTGACCGAGCAGTGGCGCGAGCGGTCCACGATGCTGGAGGAGAAGGCGGCGCGGCTGGCGCTGCGCAAGAGCGAGATCGAGGTCCAGCTCACCGAGATCGACGAGGCCCGGCAGGCCCTTCAGGAGCACAACGAGCTGCTGGCCGTGTCGATCCGGGACAAGAGCGAGTTCCTGGCGAACATGTCGCACGAGCTGCGCACTCCGCTGAGCTCCCTGCAACTGCTGGCGCAGGAGCTCGCGGACAACGCGGACGGGACGCTCACCCCCAAGCAGGTCGAGTACGCCCGGGCCATCCAAGGAGCCGGGCGCGACCTGCTCTCCCTGCTGGACGACATCCTCGACCTGTCCGACGCGGAGACCGGCCGGATGGAGATCGTCCCGGTCCGGGTGCCGCTGCTCCAGGTCGCCGACCACCTCGACGCGGCCTTCTCGCCGCTGGCGGAGGAGAAGGGGCTGGGCCTGCACGTACGGGTGGCGCCCGAACTGCCGGAGACGCTGCACGCGGACGAACGCCGTCTGCTCCAGATCCTGCGGAGCCTGCTGGCCAACGCCGTGAAGTTCACCGACCGGGGCGAGGTACGGCTTGACATCCAGCCCGTCTCCGGAGGTTTCGGTGCCCGGCTCGCCGACGTGAAGGCGGCGGAGCTGATCGCCTTCTCGGTGGCCGACACGGGCATCGGGATCCCCGACGGCAGGCTCCAGGCCATCTTCGAGGCGTTCACGCACGCCGGCGACCCGGCCGACACCCGGCACGTCGGGACGGGGCTCGGGCTGTCCATCAGCCGGGAGATCGCGCGGCTGATGGACGGCGGGATCCACGTGTCGAGCGAACGCGGCCTGGGCTCCGTGTTCACCCTCTACCTGCCCCTCGTCTCGGGCGGCCCGATGCCCCACCCCGACCTACGGGACGCCCCCGTCGTCACGGACCCGGCCCCCACCCCGGCCCTCGCCGCCCCGGCGTACGGCTTCAGCGGCCAGAAGATCCTCATCGTGGACGACGACGTCCGTACCGCCTTCGCCCTGACCACGGACTTCGAACGCCACGGCCTGGAGGTCCTGTGGGCCGAAGGCGCCCCCCAGGCCGTCGCCGTGGTCACCGCCGAACCGGAGGTGGCCCTCGTCCTCATGCGCCTGCCCGCGCACGGGATGACCGCCGCCTCCACGACCGCCTCGGTGATCGCCCGGCTCCGGGGCCCGGCCGACCGCCCCCTCATCGCCCTGACCCACAAACCCACCCCCACGGACCGCGAAAAGGCCCTGAGATCGGGCGCGTCCGACTACACGGCAGAACCCCAGGACGGCGAACAACTCCTCCCCCTGATCCACCACTGGCTCGACAAACACCACCAAGACACGTGACGGGGACCCGGGAGGACTATGTGACCGGCAACGGATGGACCAGCACGTCGATGCCGTACCTGGCACCCCGCCCAGCCGGGGCGTCGGACGCCTGGACCGAAGAGGCGGAGGCGAAGGGCCGCCGAGGCGGGCAGCGCATCATCGAGGCGCGGCAGGCGCCGGCCACCCCCGAAGTCGCCTCGCTGCTCGGCCTGACGCAGGGGCAGCCGGTCGTCGTACGACGCCGTGTCATCGAACTGGACGGCACTCCATGCGAGTTGACCGACACCTACTACCCCGCCGACATCGCGGCGGGCACACCGCTCGCGGGTACCGCGAAGATCCCCGGCGGGGCGGTCACTCTGCTGGCAGCGCTGGGGCACATCGGCGTGCGCGTCACCGAGGACGTGACGGCCCGCATGCCGAGCGCCGAGGAACGCGAGCAGCTGCGCCTGGGCGAGGCCGAACCGGTTCTGCGGCTGTCCCGCGTCACGTACGACGCGACGGACCGGGCCATCCAGGCGGACATGATGGTGATGCCGTCGGCACGACAGCAGCTCCGGTACGAGATCAGGATCGGATGACCTTGCCCACCACGGACGACGCCGCCCCCGGCCCCCGGCCGCTGCACGCACGCATCGCCGCCGACCTGCGCGACGAGATCATGAGCGGCGACCTTGCGCCGGGCTCCGCGTTGCCGTCCACGGCACGCCTCAAGAGCCGGTTCGACGCGTCCAACGCCACGATCCAGAAGGCCGTCCAGCTCCTCAAAGATGAAGGCCTGGTCGTAGGCCGGGCAGGCGCGGCCGTGACGGTACGGGCCAATCGCCAGCGGACCGTGCGGCCCGCCGGCTCCCTCAAGCGGGGAGCCCCTGGGGCCGTGTTCCCGTGGCTCGCCGAAGTCGCGGGCCACCAGGCGCAGGCCCGCAGCGTCCTGCTCGCCGTGGAGGAAGTGCCGGTCGACGGGGACGCCGCCACCGCCCTCGGGCTGCCGGAGGGAGCCTTGGCCGTGCGCCGTCGGCAGCTGATCCGCGTCGACGAGGAACCCGCGGAGCTGGTCAGCACGTACTACCCGCCGGGCATCGCCCGCGGTACCGCTCTCGCCGAACCGCTCCGCATCAGGGGCGGCACCCCCACCCTGCTCGCGGACCTCGGCTTCCCTCCCCGCCGCAGCGTGGACCGGATCTCCGCCCGGGTGGCAACGCAGGAGCAGTACGCGGCTCTGCGCCTGCCCGGGACCTGCCAGTGCTGCGTACCCTCCGGACGGTGTACGGCGATGACGGGCGCGCCCTCGAAGTCACCGTCATGGTGAAGGGCGGACACCTCTACGAGCTCCAGTACGAGTTCACCCCCGAATAGCCGCCCCCGAACGCCACAGCGCCCGCCATCCCTGGTCGGGGACATGGCGGGCGCTGCGTCGGGATTCCGCACGTCGTTGTACGGACCGTATGAGGGGTCCCTCCCCGGAGGGAGGGGGCTGGCGGCTATGCCGTCAGGGAGCGGTCCGTCGGCTTGACCGGGTACGGGAGGGCGCTCGTGCCCGTCAGGAAGCGGTCCACGCCGCGGGCGGCCGAGCGGCCTTCCGCGATGGCCCAGACGATGAGCGACTGGCCGCGGCCCGCGTCGCCGGCGACGTAGACGCCGTCGACGTTGGTCGCGTAGGAGGCGTCGCGCTCGATGTTGCCGCGGGCGTCCATCGCCAGGCCGAACTGCTCCACCAGGCCGTTGGCCTGGTCGGTGCCCGTGAAGCCCATCGCCAGGGTGACCAGCTGCGCCGGGAGGACGCGCTCGGTGCCGGGCTTCTGGACGAGCTTGCCGTCGACGAACTCGACCTCGACCAGGTGCAGGGCCTTGACGTTGCCGTCCTCGTCGCCCTCGAAGTGGGTCGTGGAGACGGAGTAGACCCGCTCGCCGCCCTCCTCGTGCGCCGAGGTGACCTTGTACAGCATCGGGAACGTCGGCCACGGCTGCCCGGTGGGGCGGTCCTCGGACGGCTTCGGCATGATCTCCAGCTGCGTGACCGAGGCCGCGCCCTGGCGGTGGGCGGTGCCCACGCAGTCCGCGCCGGTGTCGCCGCCGCCGATGACGACCACGTGCTTGCCCTCGGCGGTGATGGGGGGCGCCATGAAGTCGCCCTCCTGCACCTTGTTGGCGAGCGGCAGGTACTCCATCGCGAAGTGGATGCCGCCGAGCTCACGGCCCGGGACCGGCAGGTCGCGGGAGACCGTCGCGCCCGCCGCGATGACCACCGCGTCGAACCGCTTGCGCAGGTCCGTGGCGGTGATGTCGCGGCCGACCTCGATACCGGTACGGAACTTGGTGCCCTCCGCGCGCATCTGCTCGATGCGGCGGTTGATGTGCACCTTCTCCATCTTGAACTCGGGGATGCCGTAGCGGAGCAGGCCGCCGACGCGGTCGGCGCGCTCGTACACCACCACGGTGTGCCCGGCCCGCGTCAGCTGCTGGGCCGCGGCCAGACCCGCCGGGCCCGAGCCGATGACGGCGGCGGTCTTGCCGGACAGCCGCTCCGGCGGCTGCGGGGTGACGTTGCCGTTGTCCCAGGCCTTGTCGATGATCGACACTTCGACGTTCTTGATCGTGACGGCCGGCTGGTTGATGCCGAGCACGCACGCCGACTCGCACGGGGCCGGGCACAGCCGCCCGGTGAACTCCGGGAAGTTGTTCGTGGCGTGCAGGCGCTCGCTCGCCGCCGACCAGTCCTCGCGGTACGCGAAGTCGTTCCACTCGGGAATCAGGTTCCCCAGCGGGCAGCCGTTGTGGCAGAACGGGATGCCGCAGTCCATGCAGCGGCCGGCCTGCTTGCTGATGATCGGGAGCAGCGAGCCCGGGACGTAGACCTCGTTCCAGTCCTTCAGCCGTTCGGCCACGGGACGGGAGCAGGCGGTCTCGCGCGGGGTGGTGAGGAAGCCCTTCGGGTCAGCCATGGGTCGCCGCCTCCATCATCTTCTCAGTGGTCTCGGACTCGGAGAGTCCGGCCAGCTCAGCGGCGTCCTTGGCGGCGAGCACTGCCTTGTACGTGGTCGGGATGATCTTGCTGAAGCGGGTCGCCGCGGCGTCCCAGTCAGCCAGGAGCTTCGCGGCGACGGTCGAGCCGGTCTCCTCCTCGTGGCGGCGCACCACATCGTGCAGCCACTGCTTGTCGGTGTCGGAGAGGACGGCCTCGACGGCGCCCGCGTTGCCGACGTTGACGTTGTGCGGGTCGAGGTCGATGACGTACGCGACGCCGCCCGACATGCCGGCCGCGAAGTTGCGGCCCGTCTCGCCCAGGACGACGGCCTGGCCGCCGGTCATGTACTCGCAGCCGTGGTCGCCCACGCCCTCCGAGACGACCAGGGCGCCGGAGTTGCGGACGCAGAAGCGCTCGCCGGTGCGGCCGCGCAGGAACATCTCGCCGCCGGTGGCCCCGTAGCCGATGGTGTTGCCGGCGATGGTGGAGTACTCGGCGAGGTGGTCGGCGCCGCGGTCCGGGCGGACCACGATCCGGCCGCCGGAGAGGCCCTTGCCGACGTAGTCGTTGGCGTCGCCCTCCAGGCGGAGGGTGATGCCCTTCGGCACGAAGGCGCCGAAGGACTGGCCGGCGCTGCCGGTGAAGGTCAGGTCGATGGTGTTGTCGGGCAGGCCCGCGCCACCGAACTTCTTCGTGACGTGGTGGCCGAGCATCGTGCCGACGGTCCGGTTGATGTTCCGGATCGAGACCTGGGCGCGGACCGGCAGGGCCGCCTCGGCGGACTCGGCGTTCAGCGCGTCCGACGCGAGCTCGATCAGCTCGTTGTCGAGGGCCTTCTCCAGACCGTGGTCCTGCTCGATCAGGGCGTGGCGGACCGCGCCCTCGGGCAGCTCGGGCACGTAGAAGAGCGGCTCCAGGTCGAGGCCCTGCGCCTTCCAGTGCGAGACGGCCTTGGTGGTGTCGAGCAGCTCGGCGTGGCCGACGGCCTCCTCGATCGTACGGAAGCCCAGCTCGGCGAGGATCTCCCGCACCTCCTCCGCAATGAACTCGAAGAAGTTGACGACGAACTCGGGCTTGCCGGAGAAGCGCTCGCGCAGGACCGGGTTCTGCGTGGCGATGCCGACCGGGCAGGTGTCCAGGTGGCAGACGCGCATCATGACGCAGCCGGAGACGACGAGCGGCGCGGTCGCGAAGCCGAACTCCTCGGCGCCGAGCAGCGCGGCGATGACCACGTCGCGGCCGGTCTTGAGCTGGCCGTCGGTCTGTACGACGATGCGGTCGCGCAGCCCGTTGAGCAGCAGGGTCTGCTGGGTCTCGGCGAGGCCGAGCTCCCAGGGGCCGCCCGCGTGCTTGAGCGAGGTGAGCGGGGAGGCGCCCGTTCCGCCGTCGTGGCCGGAGATGAGGACGACGTCCGCGTGGGCCTTGGAGACGCCCGCCGCGACCGTGCCGACGCCGACCTCGGAGACCAGCTTCACGTGGATGCGGGCGACCGGGTTGGCGTTCTTGAGGTCGTGGATGAGCTGGGCGAGGTCCTCGATGGAGTAGATGTCGTGGTGCGGCGGCGGCGAGATCAGGCCGACGCCGGGCGTCGAGTGACGCGTCTTGGCGACCCACGGGTAGACCTTGTGGCCGGGCAGCTGGCCGCCCTCGCCCGGCTTGGCGCCCTGCGCCATCTTGATCTGGATGTCGTCCGCGTTGACCAGGTACTCGCTCGTGACACCGAAGCGGCCGGAGGCGACCTGCTTGATGGAGGAGCGGCGCGCCGGGTCGTAGAGGCGGTCCGGGTCCTCGCCGCCCTCACCGGTGTTGGACTTGGCGCCCAGCTGGTTCATGGCGATGGCGAGGGTCTCGTGCGCCTCCTTGGAGATGGAGCCGTACGACATGGCGCCGGTGGAGAAGCGCTTGACGATCTCGGAGACGGGCTCGACCTCGTCGATGGAGACCGACGGGCGGTCGCCCTTGAAGCCGAACAGGCCGCGGAGCGTCATCAGGCGCTCGGACTGCTCGTTCACCCGGTCCGTGTACTGCCGGAAGATGTCGTACCGGCGGCCGCGCGTCGCGTGCTGGAGGCGGAAGACCGTCTCCGGGTCGAACAGGTGCGGCTCGCCCTCGCGGCGCCACTGGTACTCGCCGCCGATCTCCAGCGCGCGGTGCGTGGCCGCGATGCCGGAGGCCGGGTACGCCTTGGTGTGGCGCGCGGCCACCTCCTTGGCGATGACGTCCAGGCCCGCGCCGCCGATCTTGGTGGCGGTGCCGTTGAAGTAGGTCTCGACGAACTCGTCGTTGAGGCCGACGGCCTCGAAGACCTGGGCGCCGCGGTAGGAGGCGACGGTGGAGATGCCCATCTTGGACATGACCTTCAGGACGCCCTTGCCGAGCGCGTAGATCAGGTTCGTGATGGCCTGCTCCGGCTCCAGGCCGGAGAGGAAGGTACCGGCGCGCAGCAGGTCCTCGACGGACTCCATGGCGAGGTACGGGTTGACCGCGGCGGCGCCGTAGCCGATGAGCAGGGCGACGTGGTGGACCTCGCGGACGTCGCCGGCCTCGACGAGCAGGCCCACCTGGGTGCGCTGCTTGGTCGCGATGAGGTGGTGGTGCACGGCGGAGGTGAGCAGCAGCGAGGGGATCGGTGCGTGCTCGGCGTCCGAGTGCCGGTCCGAGAGGACGATCAGGCGGGCGCCGGCCGCGATGGCGGCGTCGGCCTCGGTGCGGATCTCCGCGATCCGCGCGGCCAGCGCCTCGGCGCCGCCCGAGACCCGGTACAGGCCCGAGAGGGTGGCGGCCTTCATGCCCGGCATGTCGCCGTCGGCGTTGATGTGGATGAGCTTCGCCAGCTCGTCGTTGTCGATCACCGGGAACGGCAGCGTGACGCTGCGGCAGGACGCGGAGGTCGGCTCCAGGATGTTGGACTCCGGGCCGATCGAGGACAGCAGCGAGGTGACGAGCTCCTCGCGGATGGCGTCCAGCGGCGGGTTGGTGACCTGCGCGAAGAGCTGGGTGAAGTAGTCGAAGAGCAGCCGGGGGCGCTCGGACAGGGCCGCGATCGGGGAGTCCGTGCCCATGGAGCCGAGCGGCTCGCCGCCGGTACGGGCCATCGGCGCGAGGATGACGCGCAGCTCTTCCTCGGTGTAGCCGAAGGTCTGCTGGCGGCGGGTGACCGAGGCGTGGGTGTGCACGATGTGCTCACGCTCGGGCAGGTCCGACAGCTCGATCTCGCCGGTCTCCAGCCAGTCGGCGTACGGGGCGGCGGCGGCCAGCCCGTCCTTGATCTCGTCGTCCTCGATGATCCGCTTCTCGGCGGTGTCGACGAGGAACATCTTGCCGGGCTGCAGGCGGCCCTTGCGGACGACCTTGGCCGGGTCGATGTCGAGGACGCCGACCTCGGAGCCGAGCACGACGAGGCCGTCGTCGGTGACCCAGTAGCGGCCGGGGCGCAGACCGTTGCGGTCGAGGACCGCGCCGACCTGGGTGCCGTCGGTGAAGGTGACGCAGGCCGGGCCGTCCCAGGGCTCCATCATCGTGGAGTGGTACTTGTAGAACGCGCGGCGGGCCGGGTCCATGGAGGTGTGGTTCTCCCACGCCTCCGGGATCATCATCAGCACGCTGTGCGGCAGCGACCGGCCGCCGAGGTGGAGCAGCTCCAGGACCTCGTCGAAGGAGGCCGAGTCGGAGGCGTCGGGGGTGCAGATCGGGAAGATCCGGTCCAGCACGCCGTCGCCGAAGGCGTCGGACGCCAGCTGGGACTCGCGGGCCTTCATCCAGTTGCGGTTGCCCTTGACCGTGTTGATCTCGCCGTTGTGCGCGACGAAGCGGTACGGGTGGGCGAGCGGCCAGGACGGGAAGGTGTTCGTCGAGAACCGGGAGTGGACCAGCGCGAGCGTCGAGGCGAAGCGGCGGTCGGAGAGGTCCGGGAAGAAGGGCTCGAGCTGGCCGGTGGTCAGCATGCCCTTGTAGACGATGGTGCGGGCGGAGAGCGACGGGAAGTACACGCCGGCCTCGCGCTCGGCGCGCTTGCGCAGCACGAACGCCTTGCGGTCCAGCTCGATGCCGGTGCTGCCTCCCCCAGACTCCTCCCCCAGACTCCGTCCGGGAGGTGCCCCCAGGGAGGTGCCCCCACTGACGAAGAGCTGTCGGAAGGCGGGCATGGTGGCGCGGGCGCCGTTGCCGAGCAGTTCCGGGGTGACCGGGACCTCGCGCCAGCCGAGGACCGTGAGGTTCTCCTCGGCGGCGATGGCCTCGATCTGCTCCACGGCGACGGCCTGTGCGGTGCCGTCGGCGGGGAGGAAGGCGATGCCGACGGCGTAGGCGCCGGCCTCGGGGAGGTCGAATCCGGCGGCTTCGCGAAGGAAGGCGTCCGGGACCTGGCACAGGATGCCGGCTCCGTCGCCCGAGTCCGGCTCGGAGCCGGTGGCGCCGCGGTGCTCGAGGTTCCGCAATACGGTCAGGGCCTGCTCAACGAGCGTGTGGGTGGCCTCGCCGGTGAGGTTCGCCACGAATCCGACGCCGCAGGCGTCCTTCTCGTTGCGCGGGTCGTACATGCCCTGCTGGGCGGGGCGACCGTCCATGGGCGACCAGGCGGTGGTGCTGGGGCCGGTCGCGGAGTGCGTGGATGCGGAACGCATCGGCTCTCCCGTCGTCGTCGTGGCATATGTGCATAGCCGAGGGACGACGTTGGCCCTCTGCGAAATTTCGTGCAGATTACATGATGACGACAATCCCGCGAAGCGGATATGCCATTCCAACATGCGGACACTGCACGGGGCGGAAAAGGGGACCTTCACAGGGTTTTCAAGGGTTCCCGAGGGTCTCGGGACGCGATGACGGGTCGAAGGTCCCGGCGCGGGGGCGGGCATCGTTGCCCGCAGCCCTGTTCTGGTACCCGGCGGACACGTGAGCGAAACCGCCGAGTAACGGACTACTTATGTTGTGCGGTGCATAGTGTCTCACTCCCTGCCCGGTCAGCCTACGGCCCCGCCGATCCAGGTTCCCAGGATGTACGTCACACCGGCGGCGGCGCCACCCAGCGCGAGCTGCCGCAGCCCGCTGTACCACCAGGACCGGGCCGTGACCCGGGAGACGACCGCGCCGCAGGCGAAGAGCCCCGCCAGCGCCAGCAGCAGCGCGGGCCACAGCGAGGTGGCTCCGAGCAGGTACGGCAGCACGGGCAGCAGCGCACCCAGGGCGAAGGAGCCGAAGGACGAGACGGCGGCGACGAGCGGCGAGGGCAGGTCGTCGGGGTCGATGCCGAGCTCCTCGCGGGCGTGGATCTCCAGCGCCTGCTCGGGATCCCGGGACAGCTGCATGGCCACCTCGCGGGCGAGCGGGGGCTCGACGCCGCGCGAGACGTAGAGCTCGGCCAGCTCCTCCATCTCGTCGACGGGGTGCTTTCGCAACTGCTGCCGCTCTATGTCCAGTTCGGCGAGGACCAGCTCGCGCTGCGAGGCCACGGAGGTGTACTCGCCGGCCGCCATGGAGAAGGCTCCGGCCGCGAGGCCCGCCAGTCCGGTGATCGCGATGCTGTGCGGGGCGACGGCGCCTCCGGCCACACCGGTCATGAGGGCGAGGTTGGAGACGAGCCCGTCCATCGCACCGAACACGGCCGGCCGCAGCCATCCACCGTTGACGTCGCGGTGGGTGTGGTTGTCGCGGTGCGCGGTGTGCAGCGGTGCTTCGATGTCGATGATGGACATGCGGTGTATCTCCCCTTTTGTGCGAACGTGCGTCATACGGCGTCCCGCTCCCCCGGAACGCCTCGAAACTACGCACGAATTCAGCTCCCCGCCAGCAAGGAAGGCCGTACTTACCTGCGGTTTTGCGGGTCGGCGACCGGGTGACGAGGGTGCGCGCGGGGTGTTTCGCGACGAGCGACAAACCTCATGACATGGCACAAATCCCCCAAGGGCTCAAGATGAGTCCCATCAAGTGGAGAGGCGCGCCATGGAGCTGATTGCATGCAATCCGCAGGTCCTCCTCGAACGGGCCAGGGGCGCTCTTCTGGGACTCGCGGTCGGTGACGCGCTGGGCGCCCCCGCGGAGAACATGAAGCCGTCGGAGATCCGGGCGAAGTGGGGCCGGATCGAGGGCTTCGTCTCGGAGGACCCGGCGGGCACGGACGACACCGAGTACGCGATCTTCTCCGGGCTGCTGCTGGCCCGGCACGGCTCCGCGCTGACCGTCTCCCACGTGGAGCGGGCGTGGCACCACTGGATCGCGGACCTGGACGAGGGCCCTTTCCGGGGCGCCGGCTTCTCCGAGCGCGGCACCCTGGAGAACCTGCGCCGGGGGCTCGCGGCCCCCATCTCGGCCCAGCACCGGCACGCGTGGTCCGACGGCCTGGCCATGCGGGCG
This sequence comes from Streptomyces sp. IBSNAI002, assembly GCF_052244475.1. NCBI lineage: Bacteria > Bacillati > Actinomycetota > Actinomycetes > Kitasatosporales > Streptomycetaceae > Streptomyces > Streptomyces sp. IBSNAI002. Next base: position 2,401,368 of record NZ_JBQPXG010000002.1, read on the forward strand.
GCGCCGTTCGGGGTCTTCGCGGCGGGCCGCCCGGCGGAGGCCGCGCGGCTCGTCGCGATCGACGGCTGCGTCAGCCACGACGGCGAGGGCATCTACGGCGGCCAGGCCGTCGCGGCGGGCGTGGCCGCGGCCATGGCGGGGGCCGGCCCCACCTCGGTGGTCGCCGCCGCCCTGTCGGTGATCCCCGCCGACTCCTGGACGGCCCGGTCCCTGCGCCGCGCCGTGACCGCCGCCCCGCGCGGCGAACGGGCGGTCCGCTCGGCGGTGGTCATCGGCGGCTATCCGTGGACGGACCTCGCCCCGGAGGCGGTGGGCCTGGCCTTCGGTGCCTTCGCCGCCTGCGGGGGCGACTTCCCCTCCTCCGTCCTCATGGCCGTGAACATGGGCCGCGACGCGGACACCACGGCGGCGGTGGCCGGCGCGCTGTCCGGCGCCCTGTCCGGAGCCGCCGCGGTCCCCGCCGAGTGGTCCTCGGCGATCGGCCCGGTCCGCGGCAGCTGCCTGCCCTCGATGCGGGGCTACCACGTCCTGGACATCGCGGACCTCCTCACCCCCGAATACGAGGCCCCCCGATGACCCCGTCCCCCTTCGCCCCGGATGCCGCCCCCACTCCCGCCACCGGGCCGGCCACCCCCACGGATCCGGGCCCGGCGGCCCACCCCACGGCGGGCGCCGGGGGGTGGGCCCTGGTTTCGGGAAGGGGCGGGGCGGGGGAGATCTCCGCCCCCTCCGAGGCCCCGCCCGACGCGGCCGGCCCCGAGCCCGCGAAGGCCCGTACGGCCACGGCCACGGCCACGGCGCCACCGGGCCGGGCCCAGCCCCCGAAGCACCCGGCCACGCCGCCCGCCGGGCAGCCCGCGGCCCCCGCCCGGCCCGGGCCGCAGGAAGGCCCCGCCCCCGCCCGGCCCCCCGCAGGGGTCCGGCGGATCGAGGGGCTGCTCATCGGGCTCGCCGCGGGCGACGCGGCCGGGTGGCCCGCCGCGCGGCACCGGGCCAGCCGGATGCCCGAGTGGACCCGACGCCTCACCCGCGAGCTCGACACCTTCGCCGAGCAGAACGCCACCACCACCCTCCCGGTCCCGATCGCCCTCAACCAGCCGCCCGAACCCCTGCGCCTGGGCCCGTCCGACGACGCCGAGTGGGCCGCCTTCGTCGCCGAGTCCGTGCTCACCGCCTCCGGGGTGCTGCTCAGCGACCTCTCCCGGTCCCGCCGCATGCGCGCCGCCATCGACCTGGCCTGGAACGCGCTCGCCTCCGAGGTCGCCGCCGCGGCGGAACGCGCCCCCGAGGTCGAGTCCGCCGTACTGCCCCTGCGCGCCCGGATCTCCGTCCGCGCCGGCCTCGGCAACCTCGCCGCCGGCCTGCGGCCGCCCGCCACCGGCCACGACAACCCGCACTTCTTCGACGACGCCGCCTGCGTCCGCGCCTGCGTGCTCGCCGTCGTCCACCCCGGCGACCCGGACGCGGCGGCGGACCTCGCCGAGTTCGACGCCCGCTACACCCAGGACGGCGACGGCGTCCACGGCGCCCGCGCCATGGCCGCCGCCCTCGCGACCGCCCTGGCCGGCGCCGGGGTCGACACCGCCGTCGAGGCCGCGCTCGCGCAGCTCCCCGCCGCCACCGAGATCGGCCGCAACGCCCGGCACGCCGTCAAGCTCGCCCGTACCCACACGGGCGGCGGCGCCTTCGCCATCGTCCCCATCCTCGAACACGAGATCGTGGACCACGTCTACAGCTACGGGATCGCCGCCGCCGAGACCGTCCCCGTCGCACTCGCCCTCGCGACCGCCGCCCGCGGCAAGGCCGCCGAGGCCGTCCCGGCCGCCGCCTGCCTGTCCCGCGTCGCTGACTCCGCCCCCGCGCTGGCCGGCGCCCTCACCGGCGCGCTCGGCGGCGGCGACTCGATCCCCGCCGCCTGGCGCGAGGCCTGCCGCACCCTCTCCGGCTGCGCCCTCCCCCGCCTCGCCAACACGGATCTGGTGGAACTCGCCGCGCTCCTCGCTCGCACCGAACTCACCTCGCACAAGGGATGATTCAGACATGACGCTCACGTTGGAGGACCGGGCCGCAGGCGCACTCGTCGGGGCCGCCGTCGGCGACGCGCTCGGCGGTCCGGTGGAGGGCTGGAGCCCCGACCAGATCGTGGAACGGCACGGCGGCCGGGTGCACGGCATCGTCGGCCCCTGGCACGAGGACTGGCGCACGGCACGTCCGATCGCCCCGTACCACAAGGGAGACGGGCACGTCACCGACGACACCCTCATGACGCACGCCCTGGTACGGGTCTACGAGACGGTACGGGACCACCTCGACGCCTACGCGGTCGCCGAACACCTGGTCCCGGACCTGATGACCACCCCCCGGTGGATCCCGGAGCTGGAGGCCGAGGCCCTCCCGCTCCAGCGGATCTTCCTCGCCGAGAAGTGGATCGTGGCCCGGCTGCACTACGGGCACGTCGACCCGCGCGAGGCGGGCAGCGGCAACATCGTCAACTGCGGCGCCGCGATGTACATGGCGCCGGTCGGCATCGTCAACGCGGGCAATCCGGCGGGCGCGTACGCGGAGGCCCTGGACGTCGCCGGGGCGCACCAGTCCTCGTACGGGCGGGAGGCGGCGGGCGTGTTCGCGGCGGCGGTCGCGGCCGCGTGCTCACCGGGGGCGACGGCCGGGTCCGTGGTGGACACCGCGCTCGCCCTGGCCAAGGACGGCACGCGCGCGGCCATCGCCGCCGTCGTGGAAGTCGCCTCCCGTCACCGCAACTTCGAGTCGGCGCTGGCACCGCTGCGGGCGGCGGTCGCCCCGTACGACACCGTGGGCACCGACTACCGCGCCCCCTCCCTCGGCGCCCGGCGCCCCTCCCGCCTGCACTCCATCGAGGAACTCCCGGTCGCGCTCGGGATGCTGCTGATCGCGGACGGGGCGTACGAGGCCTCCGTGCTCGGCGCGGTCAACTACGGCCGGGACTGCGACTCCATCGCCACCATGGCGGGGGCGATCGCCGGGGCCCTGGGCGGCGAGCCGGTGGTCCCGGCCGCCTGGTCCAAGCAGGTGGCCGAGGCCAGCCGCCTCGACCTGCACGCGCCCGCCGGGGCGCTGGCCGCCGTGGCCCGCGAGGTCTTCGCCCTGGACCGGTCCCGCCGCCGCGCCCACGAGTCGGCCTTCACCGCGCTCACCACACCGCGATGACCCCGCCCCACGCCACGCCTGCGGCGAAGCCCCCGGAGAACACCCGTCCCATCCCGCCCCCGCCCGAGCCGGGAGGAAGCCGGACGGCGGCCGATCCGGTACGGCTCACCTGGGCGCAGCCCGAGGACCTCGTCGGGCACGAGCTGCGCCAGGCGGCCGAGGACGGCCGCGACCCGGGACCCGCGCTGCGGGCCTGGCTGGCCGCCGGCGGCCACGAGGCACCGGCCCGGGCCGGTGCCTCCCCGGTGCCGGCTCCGCCGCGGCTCCGGGCCCTGGCCGTGCGCCTGCTGGACGAACTGGCGGCCCTCCCCTCCCCGGCGGCCGCCACCGAGCCGCGGTCCTGGCCCGCCATCCGCGCCACCTGGCCCCCGCCCGGCCCCACCGCCGCCCAGCACCCCCCGGCTTCGGCCCCGGCCCCCGGACGCGGTCCGGCCCCCGCCTCCGCGGGCCGCCGCCCGCCCGACCCGCCCCCGCCCCCGGACCACCGCCCCGCCGGGCCCGGGCACACGGGACCCGGCCCGGAACCCGCCGGCTCCACTGCGGGCCGCCCCGCGGAGCCCGGCCCGGAACCCGCACCCGTACCGGCCGCGCAGGTCCGTCCCGTCACCCTCCGCGCGCGGGAGCCGGAGGGCGCCGGGTTCCGTGCCTGCGGGCACGATCCCGCCCCGTACCCGCACCGCAGGCTGGAGGCCGCGTGGGTCGGGCGGGCCGTCGGGTGTCTGCTCGGGAAGCCCGTCGAGAAGCTGCCGCTCGCCGGGATCCGGGCGCTGGCCCGGGCCGGCGGCAACTGGCCGCTGGACGACTGGTTCAGCGCACGCGGCGTCCCGGCGGAGCTGCTGGCCGCCTACCCCTGGAACCGCCGCTCCGCCCCCACCTCCCTCGCCGAGAACATCGACGGAATGCCCGAGGACGACGACCTCAACTACCCCCTCCTCGGCCTGCTCCTGCTCCAGCGGCACGGCAGGGACTTCACCACCGCCGACGTCGCCCGCCTCTGGCTCGACGAGCTGCCCGCCGGGCGCACCTTCACCGCCGAGCGCGTCGCCTACCGCAACCTCCTCCTCGGGCTGGAGCCGCCCGCCACCGCCACCCACCACAACCCCTTCCGCGAATGGATCGGCGCCCTGATCCGCGCCGACGTCCACGGCTGGACCAACCCCGGAGACCCGGCCGCCGCCGCGGCCCAGGCCTACCGCGACGCCGCCCTGACCCACACCGGCAACGGCGTCTACGCCGCCCTGTTCGTGGCCGCCGCCACCGCCACCGCCGCCACCGGCCGGGCCGACGTGCACACCGCGCTGCGGGCCGGGCTGGCCGTCGTACCGCCCGGCTCCCGCCTCGCCGAGGCCGTCCGCTCCGGAATCCGGGCCGCCCACGAGGAGGCCGACTTCGACCGCGTCGTGGACCGGCTGCACGAGCGCTACGGCCACTACCACTGGGTGCACGCCGTCCCCAACACCGCGCTCGTCGCCGCCGCCCTCACCCACGCAGACGGCGACTTCACCCGTTCCATCTGCCGTACGGTGTCCGGCGGTTGGGACACCGACTCGAACGGCGCCACCGCAGGCGCCCTCTGCGCGTTGATCACCGGAGAGGTGCCGCACCGCTGGGCCGCGCCCCTGCGGAACCGCCTCGCCACCTCCGTACCCGGCTTCGACGGCATCGGCTTCGACACCCTCGCCCAGCTCACCCACCGGCTCGCCACACAGGAGGCAGCACGCTCATGACGGCCATCGCCGTGCTCGGCAGTACGAACATGGACCTCGTCGCCTACGTCCCCAAGGCCCCCCGCCTCGGGGAGACCGTCACCGGCCGCGCCTTCCGCACCGTCCCCGGCGGCAAGGGCGCCAACCAGGCCGTCGCCGCCGCCCGCTGCGGCGCGCGGGTGGTGATGATCGGCGCGGTCGGGGCCGACGAGTTCGGCGTGCGGCTGCGCTCCGCCCTCGCCGCCGACGGGATCGACACCGCGGCCCTGCGCACCGCCGAGGGCGCCAGCGGCACCGCCCACATCACGGTGGACGACGAGGGCGGCAACAGCATCATCGTCATCCCCGGCGCCAACGCCCGCGTCACCGGTCTGGAGACGGGCGACGCGGCCCGGATCGCCGCCGCCGACGCCCTGCTGCTCCAGCTCGAACTCCCCCTGGAGGCCGTGCTCGCCGGCGCCGTCGCCGCCCGCGCGCACGGCGTCCGTACGGTGCTCACCCCGGCCCCCGCCCAGGCGCTGCCCGGGGAACTCCTCGCCGCCACCGATCTGTTGGTCCCCAACGAGCACGAGGCCGCCGCCCTCACCGGGCTCACCGACCCGGGCCGGTGCGCGGCGGCCCTGCTGGAGGCCGTACCCGAGGTGGTGATCACCCTCGGCGCGGCCGGGGTGCTGTACGCGGCGCGCGGCCGGGAGCCGCTGGCCGTGCCCGCACCCCGGGTCCGGGCCGTGGACACCACCGCCGCCGGGGACACCTTCGTCGGCGCCCTGGCCGTGGCCCTCGGCGAGGGCCGGCCGATGCCCGAGGCGCTGCGCTGGGCCTCGGCGGCGGCGGCGCTGTCCGTACAGCGGCCCGGCGCCCAGGACTCGATGCCGACCCGCGCCGAGACGGACGCCTTCGCCGCCGACCGCTCCGGGGCGGCCTCGTGACCGGCGGCGGGCCGCTGGACGGGCTGCGGGTGCTCGATCTGGCCACCCTCTTCGCCGGGCCGCTGGCCGCCACCCTGCTCGGCGACTTCGGCGCCGAGGTCGTCAAGGTGGAGCACCCCGACCGCCCCGACCCCTCCCGCGGCCACGGCCCCGCCAAGGACGGCATCGGCCTGTGGTGGAAGCTGCTCGGCCGGAACAAGCGGACGATCACCCTCGACCTGTCCGCTCCCGGCGGCCGGGACACCCTGCTGCGGCTCGCCGCCACCGCCGACGTGGTCATCGAGAACTTCCGCCCGGGCACCCTGGAGCGATGGGGGCTGGGCTGGGCGGAGCTGTCCGCCGCCAACCCCCGCCTGGTCCTGGCCCGCGTCACGGCCTTCGGCCAGCAGGGCCCGTACGCCCACCGCCCCGGCTTCGGCACCCTCGCCGAGGCGATGAGCGGCTTCGCCGCGATCACCGGGGAGCCGGACGGGCCGCCCACCCTGCCGCCCTTCGGGCTCGCGGACTCGATCGCCGCGCTGACCACGGCGTACGCGGTGATGACCGCCCTCGCGGGGCGCGACCGCACCGGCCGCGGCCAGGTCGTGGACCTTGCCATCATCGAGCCGATCCTCACCGTGCTCGGCCCGCACCCGCTCTGGTACGACCAGCTCGGCTACGTCCAGCCGCGCACCGGCAACCGCTCCACCAACAACGCACCCCGCAACACCTACCGCAGTGCGGACGGCCGCTGGCTGGCGGTTTCCACCTCCGCCCAGTCCATCGCCGAGCGGGTGATGCGGCTGGTCGGGCGGCCGGAGCTGATCGCCGAGCCCTGGTTCGCCACCGGTTCGGGGCGGGCCGCCCACGCGCACGTCCTGGACGAGGCGGTCGGCGGCTGGATCGCCCGCCACAAGGCCGAGGAGGTCGTCGCCGCCTTCGAGGAGGCCCAGGCGGCCGTCGCCCAGGTCTACGACGTCCGGGACGTGATGGCCGACCCGCAGTTCGCGGCCCTGGACACGGTCACCGAGATCGAGGACCCGGAGCTCGGCCCGCTGCGCATGCAGAACATCCTCTTCCGGCTCTCCGAGACCCCGGGCGGGATCCGCTGGGCGGGCCGCCCGCACGGCGCGGACACCGATGAGGTGCTGACCGAGCTGGGCCTGACCGGAGCCGAGATCAGCGCACTGCGCACGGAGGGGGCGTTGTGATCCTGACCTGGCTGTACGCGCCGGGCGACCGCCCGGCGGTGGTGGCCAAGGCCATCGGCTGCGGGGCCGACGCGGTCATCGTGGACCTGGAGGACGCGGTACCGGTCTCGCGCAAGGAGTACGCCCGCGCCGCGACCGCCGAGCTCCTCGGTGAACGGCCCCCGCTCCCCGTCCACGTCCGCGTCAACGCCCTGGACTCCCCCTGGGGCGGCGCCGACCTGACCGCCCTCGGCGGGCTGCACGGACTCGCCGGTCTGCGGCTGCCCAAGATCAGCGCGCCCGAGCAGGTCGTGGCCGCCGCCGACCGCACCGGCGGGGTCGGGCTGCACGCGCTGCTGGAATCGGCGCTGGGCGTGGAACGCGCCTTCGAGATCGCCCGCGCGCACCCCGCGCTGCGCGGGCTGTCCCTCGGTGAGGCGGATCTGCGGGCCGACCTGGCCGTCAGCGCGGAGCCGGGCCTGGACTGGTGCCGCTCCCGGGTGGTGGTGGCGGCCCGCGCGGCCGGGCTGGCTCCCCCGGCCCAGTCGGTGTTCCCCGACATCCGGGACCTGGAGGCGCTGGCCGAGTCCTGCGTGCGGGGCCGGGCCCTGGGTTTCTTCGGCAGGGCGGCGATCCATCCGCGTCAGCTGCCGGTGATCGAGCGGGCGTACCTGCCGGCTCCCTCGGAGGTGGCCGCGGCGGAGGAGGTCCTGTCGGCGGCCCGGGCCACGCCGGGGGCGCTGGCGCTGCCGGACGGGCGCTTCGTCGACCCGGCGGTGGTGGCGGCCGCCCACCGCACCCTTGCGCTCGCCGCGCGGATGGCCGGGCGCTGACCGCTGGGCAGCTGACGTGCGGAAGGGGCGCCGCGCGGTGCGCGGCGCCCCTTCCGTGACCGGTGCGGTCAGAGCTTCTTGGCCTCCGGGGCCTCGGCCGGTTCTGCCTTGGCCAGGTCGGGCTTGGGAGCGTCGGGCTCGGCGTCCTTGGTCAGGGCGTCCTTCGTCTCGGCGTCCTTCGTCTCGGCGGCCTTGGGATCAGCGGCCTTGGTTTCGGCGTCCGCGTCGGCCGGAGCCGGGTCCTTCCCGCCCTCGGCGCCGGAGCGGTCCGGCTCGACGATCTCCTCGCGGCCCGGGCGCAGCTTCGCCGACAGGACGAAGTAGACGACGGCCAGGACGAAGACCACGATCGAGGTCCACACGTTCAGCCGCAGGCCCAGGATGTGGTGCGCCTCGTCGACCCGCATGTACTCGATCCAGCCGCGGCCCACGCAGTAGGCGGCCACGTACAGGGCGAAGGCCCGGCCGTGCCCGAGCTTGAAGCGGCGGTCGGCCCAGATGACCAGGACCGCGACGCCGATGCACCACAGCGACTCGTAGAGGAAGGTCGGGTGGTAGGTGCCGGCGTCCCGGTTCGGGCCCGCGCTGATCTCCACCGCCCACGGCAGGTCGGTGGCCCTGCCGTACAGCTCCTGGTTGAACCAGTTGCCCCAGCGCCCGCAGGCCTGGGCCAGCGCGATGCCCGGGGCCAGGGCGTCCGCCCAGGCCGGCAGCGGGATGCCGCGCAGCCGGCAGCCGATCCAGGCGCCCACCGCGCCGAGCGCGATCGCCCCCCAGATGCCGAGGCCGCCTTCCCAGATCTTGAAGGCGTCGACCCAGTTGCGGCCCTCGCCGAAGTAGAGCTGGTAGTCGGTGATCACGTGGTAGAGGCGACCGCCGACCAGGCCGAACGGCACCGCCCACACGGCGATGTCCGCGACCGTGCCCGGCTTTCCGCCGCGCGCGACCCACCGCTTGTTGCCGAGCCAGACGGCGACGAAGACGCCGATGATGATGCAGAACGCGTAGCCGCGGAGCGGGATCGGTCCGAGATGGATCACGCCGGTCGACGGACTGGGGATGTAAGCAATGTCCATGGCAGACCCGACGCTACCCTGCCGGGCGGTGCACACCGCAACCCGCCCGGCAAGCCGATACCGAATCAACACACGGCACGGGCGTCGCTCAGTTCCCCGCGGAACCGTCCGATCCGCTGTTCGCGGGCGTCTTCGACGCCGTCCCCGGCCCCCGTGTGGCCTTCGCCCCGGGGGTCGCGCCCGGGGTGGCCCCGGACGCCGTGCCGGCCGAGGGCGAGCCCTTCCCGGCCGCCTTCCCGGCTTCCTTCGAGGCCCCCGCGCCGCCGCCGGAGGTCCCGGCCGCCGCCTCGACCCGCTCCTTCAGCTTCTGCGGGGTCAGCTGATCGGCCTGGTCCGAGAAGATGTTCTTGCCGTCCAGCAGCACGGTCGGCGTGCCCTTGAAGTTGCCGGCACGGAAGGCGTCGTGCACCGTGCCCACCCAGGTGTTGTGCGTGCCGTCCTCGACGCACTTGCGGAAGGCGGGGGTGTCCAGGCCGTCCACCTGGGCGGCCAGTTCCAGCAGCTTCGCGTTCTGGCCGTAGGCGTCGTCGGTCTCCGGCGGCTGGTTCTGGAAGAGGAGGTCGTGGTAGGCCGCGAACTTGCCGGCGTCCTGCGCGCAGGCCGCAGCGTTCGCCGCCTTCAGCGAGCCGCTGCCGCCCATGTTCCCGTCGATGAGCGTGACCACGTGGTAGTCGACCTTGAGCAGGCCCTTGGCCTCGAGCTCGTGGACCGTGTCCCGGTAGTTGTCCTCGAAGGCCTTGCAGGCGGGACAGCGGAAGTCCTCCCACACGGTCAGGGTGGACTTGGCCTCGCCCTTGCCCGTCTGGATGGCCAGCGCGTCCTTGCCGCTGGCTCCGGAGGGCGCGACCACCGGGCCGGCCTTGCCGCCGCCCTCCTTGCCGGTGTTGGCCGCGATCACGCCGATGACGGCGGCCAGGCCGAGTACGCCGACCACCGCCGCCGACACGACGAGCGTGCGCCGACGCCTGTCCCGGGCCTTCTGCCGGTCGCGCTCCGCCTGGAGTCGCTCGCGGGCCGATCGTTTCGTCGCATCGCGGTTCGCACCGTCGTTCTTCTCGCTCACGTTCGGCCAAACGAAGCGGGGAGGCACTCGCGTGCCTCCCCGCCCCCACTTCCACCCGATCGGGCTACAGAACCCGTTCGGGTGTGCGTTTCCCGTCAGCTCCTGCGTACGCCTTCCGCAAGCTCGCCCGCCAGCGACCGTACGGCGGCCAGCCCGGCCGGCAGGTCCGGAGCGTCCAGCAGCAGCTTGACGAAGGCCGAACCGACGATCACGCCGTCCGCGAATGCGGCCACTTCCCTGGCCTGCTCGGGGTTGGAGACGCCCAGGCCCACGCAGACCGGCAGGTCGGTGGTCCGGCGGGTCCGCCCGACCAGTTCCTCGGCCTCGGCGCCGACCGAGGCGCGGGTGCCGGTGACGCCCATCAGGGAAGCCGCGTAGACGAAGCCGGAACCGGCCGCCGTGATGGTGGCGAGGCGCTCGTCCTTGCTGCTGGGGGCCACGACGAAGACGGTCGCCAGACCGTGCTTGTCGGCGTGCTCGCGCCACAGAGCGGACTCCTGGACCGGCAGGTCGGGCAGGATGCAGCCGGCGCCGCCCGCCGCCGCCAGCTCGGCGGTGAACCGCTCGACGCCGTAGCGGTCGATGGGGTTCCAGTACGTCATCACCAGGACCGGGGCCCCGGTGGCCTCGTGCGCCTCGCGGACCGTCCGGATCACGTCGGCGATCTTGACCCCGCCGCGCAGGGCGATGTCGTCGGCGGTCTGGATGATCGCGCCGTCCAGGACCGGGTCGCTGTGCGGGAGGCCGACCTCGACCACGTCCGCGCCGCCCGCGATGACGGCCTTGACCGCCTCGATGGCGCCGTCGACGGTCGGGAAGCCCGCCGGCAGGTAGGCGACGAGGGCCGCGCGGTCCTCGGACTTCGCCTTGGCGAGGGCGGCCGAGAGGAGTTCGATGTTGCCGCTCACTTGGTCTCCCCCTCGGAGGCGTCGTACAGGTTGAAGTAGCGGGCGGCCGTGTCCATGTCCTTGTCGCCGCGGCCGGACAGGTTGACCACGATCAGGCCGTCCTTGCCCAGCTCCTTGCCCAGGTCGAGGGCGCCCGCCAGGGCGTGCGCCGATTCGATGGCCGGGATGATGCCCTCGGTGCGGGAGAGCAGGCGCAGGGCCTGCATCGCGGCGTCGTCGGTGACCGCGCGGTACTCACCGCGGCCGGTGTCCTTGAGGTACGAGTGCTCCGGGCCGATGCCCGGGTAGTCCAGACCGGCCGAGATGGAGTAGGGCTCGGTGATCTGGCCCTCCTCGTCCTGGAGGACGTACGAGCGGGAGCCGTGCAGGATCCCGGGCTCGCCCGCGGTCAGCGTGGCCGCGTGCTCGCCGGTCTCGACGCCGTGCCCGGCGGGCTCGAAGCCGACCAGGCGGACCCCGGCGTCGGGGATGAAGGCGTGGAAGAGGCCGATGGCGTTGGAGCCGCCGCCGACGCAGGCCGCGACGGCGTCGGGCAGCCGGCCGGCGCGCTCGACGATCTGGCGGCGGGCCTCCACGCCGATCACCCGGTGGAAGTCGCGGACCATGGCCGGGAAGGGGTGCGGGCCGGCGACCGTGCCGAAGAGGTAGTGGGTCCGGTCGACGTTGGCGACCCAGTCGCGGAACGCCTCGTTGATGGCGTCCTTCAGGGTCCGGGAGCCGGACTTCACGGCGATGACCTCGGCGCCCAGCATCCGCATCCGGGCCACGTTCAGGGCCTGGCGCTGGGTGTCGATCTCGCCCATGTAGACGGTGCACTCGAGGCCGAAGAGGGCGCACGCGGTGGCGGTGGCCACGCCGTGCTGGCCGGCGCCGGTCTCGGCGATGACGCGGGTCTTGCCCATGCGCTTGGTGAGCAGCGCCTGGCCCAGCACGTTGTTGATCTTGTGCGAGCCGGTGTGGTTGAGGTCCTCGCGCTTGAGGAAGATCCGCGCGCCGCCGGCGTGCTCGGCGAACCGGGGCACCTCGGTGAGGGCGCTGGGCCGGCCGGTGTAGTTGACCATCAGGTCGTTGAGCTCGGCCGCGAAGGCCGGGTCGCCCTTGGCCTTCTCGTACTCGACCGCGACCTCGTCCACGGCGGCGACGAGCGCCTCCGGGATGAACTTGCCGCCGAAGTCACCGAAGTAACCCTCGGCGTTCGGGACGTGACCCTCCGGGTCCGGGATGAAGAATTGGCTGGACATGCCGGTGCTCCTACGGGAACGGGATGCGACGGGTGGTTGTCACCGTATGGCGCCGCCCGCCCGCGACACGCGCACGGCCGCACCCCCACGGGGGTCGGTCCGCGCTGTCTGCGGGAGGGAGAACCCGCCGCCCGGAGCCGTCGGGCCCGGTCGGCGGGCCGTACGGGACCGCCGGGGCGCGGCACGGTACGTCTCGTACCGCCCGCTCCGGGGCCTCGTTACGGCGCGTCTCCGCGGCGCCATCGCATGCCGTTGACCTGACCGGGCTCGGAGCCGATCACGTAGCGGACCCGCCGCCCGTGTACGCGCCGGGCCGGGGCGCGGCAGCCGCGGGGGCGGCAGCCGCGCGCCAGGGGCGCGTGCGCCGTCGGCGCGCCGACCGGGCCGCGGCGGGATGCCGGCGGCCGGTGCTGCGTGCTGACGGAGGGGCGGTGGCGGGCCATGGAGCGGTCAGCTCCGCCCGTGGCGCAGGGCGGGGTGGGCGCCGGCGGCGACGAGGTCGGCCACGGCCGCCTTCGGGTCGCGGCCGGTCACCAGGGACTCCCCGACGAGGACGGCGTCGGCGCCTTCGTTGGCGTAGGCGATCAGGTCGTGCGGACCGCGGACGCCGGACTCGGCGATCTTGACGATGTGGGCCGGGATCTCGGGGGCGACGCGCTCGAAGGTGGAGCGGTCGACCTTGAGGTCCTTGAGGTTGCGGGCGTTGACACCGATGATCTTGGCGCCGGCCGCGACCGCGCGCTCGACCTCGTCCTCGTCGTGGACCTCGACGAGCGGGGTGAGGCCGATGGACTCGGCCCGCTCGATGAGGGAGACGAGGGCCTCCTGCTCCAGGGCCGCGACGATCAGCAGCACGAGGTCGGCGCCGTAGGCGCGGGCCTCCCAGAGCTGGTACGCCGTGACGATGAAGTCCTTGCGCAGGATCGGGATGTCCACGCGGGCGCGGACGGCCTCCAGGTCGGCCAGCGAGCCGCCGAAACGGCGCTGTTCGGTGAGGACGGAGATGACCGCCGCACCGCCCGCCTCGTAGTCGGCGGCGAGGCCGGCCGGATCGGCGATCGCGGCCAGCGCGCCCTTGGACGGGCTGGAGCGCTTGACCTCGCAGATCACCTTCACGCTGTCACCGCGCAGTGCCGCGACGCCGTCCTTGGCCTGGGGCGCCTTGGCGGCACGCTCCTTGAGCTCGTCGAGGCTCACGCGGGCCTGCCGTTCGGCAAGGTCTTCGCGGACCCCTTCGATGATCTCGTCGAGCACACTCACGCGAGCGGCCCCCTTCCGGGTCGATGACGGTCGGCCGCCTTGCAGACACGTACAACTGCAAGGTCAGCAATCAAATGGTATCCGCAGGAGGCCTTGGCCTCCGCACGTGGTTGACGCCGTCCCAGTAACTGGACATCCGGAATCGGGGCTTCAACCAGGCCCCGTAAGGGCCTCAGGGGGCCAGTGCGGAGCCGAAAGAAAGATTTCGGACAACGGCGAAGACCAGGGCCGCCCCGCCGATCCCCCACCAGTACAGCGGCCGCAAGGCCAACCGGGGCACCGGCCCGCCGCGGACGGCGCGGACCAGCCACAGGAGCATGAACCCCGCGAAGACGAAGTAGCCCGCGACGGCGAGGGCATTTGCCCCGAAAGCGGTGATCAGATCGCCATGGGCGAACGCGTACGCGCTGCGCAGCCCGCCGCAGCCGGGGCACAGGATCCCGGTCAGCCGCAGCAGCGGACAGACCGGGTAGTGGCCCGGTTCGTTCGGGTTCACGGTGCCTACGTACGCAAACGCCGCGACGGCCCCGGCCAGGGTGAGCGCCGGTGCGCGCAGCCGCCGGACCCGGCTCACCGGTACGGCGGGCGCGGCCCGCGGCGGCAGGGCATCGGGGGTGCGAAAGGCGTCCACCCGCTGATTCTCACCGGTCATGACAAAAGGCGCAGCCCGACGGGGCCGCGCCTTTCGGATCCTCCGTGCCGCGCTCAGACCTTGGCGGGGACCTTGGAGGCGGCGATGACCTCGGCGAGGTCCTTGTGGGCGGCCTTCGGCGCACCCATGCCCGCCGCCTTCATCGCCATGCCGACGACACCGCCGATCACGACCACGACCAGGCCGGCCCAGAAGCCGAGCGGGTTCGCGAGCACCATGAAGGCGCCGGAGATGCAGAAGCCGATGAAGGCGATGATGACACCGGTCCAGGCGGCCGGGGTGTGTCCGTGGTCTGTGCCCGCCATGAGTTGCTCCTCGTTGCTCTGTCGCGGTGCTCTGTCGAGCGCGCGGTGTGTCGCGGTGTGTAGTCGAACGCTCGGTGCCCATTGTCCCGCACCGGGCGCGGCCGCCGTCCACGGGGGTCCGTCAGTTGGTCGGGTCCTCACCGCGGTCCAGAGCCTTCCACAGATCCTCCGGCCGGTCCGGATCCACCACGGCCCGCTTGCGCGTGCGGGGGCTGCCGTCCCGCTCGTAGCGGCCGCCCATCGCGGGCCAGCTCCGCCCGAACCACAGGGCCAGCAGCCCGGCGGCGAGGATCAGGGCCGCCCCGGCGGCCGTGACGGACGGCCACGCCGTCTGGGTCAGCCCCGCCACGTGCGCGGCGGTGTCCGCGGTCGTCCGGGCCGCCTCCGCGTCCAGGGCGCGGCGGCCGTCGGCGGCGAGCAGCGCGGACAGGGCGGCGCCCAGGCCGCTGAGCGCCAGCAGCCCCGACACCAGCAGCCGGCTCTTGCCGCGTACGGCGAAGACGGCGACCAGGGCGGCGAGGCCGACGATGGCCAGGGCGGCGGGGAGTCCGGTGACGGCCCGGCCGTCCGCGGTCAGCGCGAGCGAATCGCCGCCGATGGCGGCGGTGCCGCGGGCCCAGACCCGGCCGGAGGCGAGCAGGACGACGGTGGAGCCGAGGGTGCCGAGCAGCAGGGCGACGGCCACGCTGCGGCGGCTGCTCCTGCTGTCGGGGGCCTCGGCTGCGGGACCGGCGGGGGGCGGGGGCGGGGGTACGGCACTCACGTACCCCACTATCCCCTACGCCCTCAGGAGCCGTGGAGGCGGTTCGCCGCTCCCACCGCGCGCAGCACGGCGGCCGCCTTGTTGCGGCACTCGTTGTCCTCCAGCTCGGGCACCGAGTCGGCCACGACCCCGGCTCCCGCCTGCACGTACGCGGTGCCGTCGCGCAGCAGCGCGGTGCGGATGGCGATGGCCGTGTCGGAGTCCCCGGCGAAGTCCAGGTAGCCCACGCAGCCGCCGTACAGGCCGCGGCGGGTGGGCTCCAGCTCCTCGATGATCTGCATGGCGCGCGGCTTGGGCGCACCGGAGAGGGTGCCGGCCGGGAAGCAGGCGGTGAGCACGTCGAAGGCGGTCCGGCCCTCGGCGACCCGCCCGGTGACGGTGGACACGATGTGCATGACGTGCGAGTACCGCTCGATGCTCATGAAGTCGACGACCTCGACGGAGCCCGGCTCGCAGACCCGGCCCAGGTCGTTGCGGCCGAGGTCGACGAGCATCAGGTGCTCGGCGCGCTCCTTGGGGTCGGCCAGCAGCTCCTCGGCGAGGTCGTTGTCCTCCTGCGGGGTCGCGCCCCGGTGGCGGGTGCCGGCGATGGGGTGGACCATGGCCCGCCCGTCCTCGACCTTGACCAGCGCCTCGGGGCTGGACCCGACCACGTCGAAGCCGTTCTCGAAGCGGAAGAGGTACATGTACGGGGAGGGGTTGGTGGCCCGCAGCACCCGGTAGACGTCCAGCGCGGAGGCCTGGCAGGGGGTCTCGAACCGCTGCGAGGGCACCACCTGGAAGGCCTCGCCGGCCCGGATGCGCTCCTTGACCTCCTCGACGGCCGCCCGGTACGCCTCGCCGCCCCACAGCGCGGAGAACCGCGGCAGCTCGGAGGCGGGCAGCGGGGTCGGGGTGTACGGGGCGGGGCGGGCGAGGTCCGCCTCCATGGCGTCGAGGCGCGCCACGGCGTCGGCGTACGCCTCGTCCACGCCGGTGTCGAGGTCGTTGTGGTTGATGGCGTTGGCGATGAGCAGGACGGTGCCGTCCCAGTGGTCCATGACCGCCAGGTCGGAGGTGAGCAGCATGGTCAGTTCGGGCAGCTCCAGGTCGTCGGCCGTCTGCTCGCCGATGCGCTCCAGGCGCCGCACGATGTCGTAGCCGAGGTAGCCGACCATGCCGCCGGTGAAGGGCGGCATCCCGCCCGCGAGGTCGCGAGGAGTGTGCAGGGCCTCGACGGTGGCGCGGAGCGCTTCCAGGGGGTCGCCGGCCGTGGGTACGCCGACGGGCGGGGTGCCGATCCAGTGCGCCTGGCCGTCCCGGGCGGTCAGGGTCGCGTCGCTGCGTACGCCGACGAAGGAGTACCGGGACCAGGAGCGGCCGTTCTCGGCGGACTCCAGCAGGAAGGTGCCGGGGCGTTCGGCGGCCAGCTTGCGGTAGAGCCCGACGGGGGTGTCCCCGTCGGCCAGCAGCTTGCGGCTCACGGGGATGACGCGGCGGTCGGCCGCGAGCTTGCGGAACGTATCGAGATCCATGTGCGTGGGGCCTACCTAGTCGGCGTCGCGGAGGAGGACATCGTCGTCGAAGCAGGTGCGGGCACCGGTGTGGCAGGCGGCGCCGACCTGGTCGACCTTGACGAGCACGGTGTCGGCGTCGCAGTCGAGGGCGACGGACTTCACGTGCTGGAAGTGGCCGGAGGTGTCCCCCTTCACCCAGTACTCCTGCCGGCTGCGCGACCAGTAGGTGCAGCGGCCGGTCGTCAGGGTGCGGTGCAGGGCCTCGTCGTCCATCCACCCGAGCATGAGCACCTCACCGGTGTCGTACTGCTGGGCGATGGCCGGTACCAGGCCGTCGGCGGATCGCTTGAGGCGTGCGGCGATGGCGGGATCGAGGCTGCCGGGGCGGGGGGACGTACTCATGGGGCCATTGTGCCGGGCCGCGGCGCCCGGCACGGATTCCCGTCCGCCTGATGGGCGGGCGCGCGCCGCGTTCCGGCCGTAGGCTGGCCCGCATGTCTACCCATGCGAAGCGCGAACGACTGCTGCTGGCCGACCTGTTGGAGGCGGCCGGGCCGGAGGCGCCGACGCTGTGCGACGGCTGGACCTGCCGGGAACTGGCCGCGCACGTGGTGGTGCGCGAGCGCCGCCCGGACGCGGCGGGCGGCCTGCTGCTGAACGTGCTGAAGAACCGCCTGGACGCGGCGATGGCGGAGTACACCGCCAAGCCGTACGAGGAGCTCGTCCAGCTGATCCGCACCGGCCCGCCGAAGCTGTCGCTGTACGCGCTGAAGCAGATCGACGAGGCGGCGAACGCGGTGGAGTTCTTCGTGCACGCGGAGGACGTGCGGCGGGCGCAGCCGGACTGGTCCCCGCGGGAGCTGGACCCGGTGTTCTCGGACTCGCTGTGGTCCCGCCTGGAGAAGCTGGCCCGCCTGACGGGCCGCCGCTCGCCGGTGGGCCTGGTCCTGCGCCGCCCGGACGGCCGGACGGCGGTGGCGCACAAGGGCACCCCGGTGGTCACGGTGACGGGCGAGCCGGGCGAGCTGACCCTGTTCTGCTTCGGCCGCCAGGACGCCGCCGCGGTCGCCCTGGACGGCGAGAAGGAGGCCGTCGCCAAGCTGACGGCGGCCAGGCTGGGCATCTAGGCCGTCTCTTCCGGATCTTGCCTGACCCGCGCCGCCTGGGCCGGGCGGGCCGGCCCGGCGGGCGTCCTCACTTCCACCCGGCGGGACGGCTGTACACGGCTCCCGTGGCGGCCTCGGTGACGGTCTCGGGCAGCTGGCTGCCGCGCAGGGCGGCCTCGTTGATCGTGAAGGCGCCGACCGAGTGGAAGTGCGGGCTCGGCCTCGCGTAGCCCGGCGGCAGGGCCAGGTAGATCCTGCGCAGCGGGTCCAGGCGCCGGGCGGCCTCGACCGCGGGCACGAGGTCGGAGTCCGCGGACACGATCAGCGCGACGTCCGAGGCCCCGCGGGCGCTGTCCTCGACGAGGCGGGCTCCGATGGCCACGTCGGTCCGCTTCTCCTCGAACCGGCGGAACCGGCGGGGCGGCGTGCAGCCGCACCGGTAGCCCTGACGGCACGAGGAGCAGCGCGGCTTCTGGACGGTGTAGTGCCCGAGCTCGGTCCGCACGTCGCGGGGGCGGTGCGCGGCGAGGGCGTCCAGGTGCGTCTTCTGGTCCGCGAGGGCCGCGGGGTCCTTGACGACCAGGGTGGTGCAGTACTGGACGCGCCGGAGGGTGTCGTCGGGGCGCAGCCGCTCCACCAGCGCCGCGAGGTCCAGCCAGAGGTACCGGTGGCCGTAGGTCGCTCGGATGGAGTAGTCGAGGTTGGGTCCGTCGACGTAGGCGATGACGCTGCTCACAGGTTCTCCCGGCGGGGACGGCCCGCCTGTTACGGTGGCTTCATACGAGTTCGGCGGTCACGCCGACAGGAACGGCCCCGGCGACGGGGCCGTTTTTTCTTGCGCGTCGCGGTGCCCGGGGGGGGCGGCTCACAGCCCCGGTGAGGCCGGCTCGCCGCGGACGACCGCGTAGGCGGGGCTCGCGGGATCGCTCAGGGCGCCGAAGACGGCGTAGGCGGACTGCTTGGGCCCGTTGATCGTGTACTTGCCCTGCGGGGTCTTGGTCAGGGCCGTGCCCAGCCAGTGGTCGCCCTTGCGCCAGTCCACCTTCTTGAGGCTGTCGAGCAGCTCTTCGAGGCGGTCGGCCCGGTCCTCGGCGGGGCCCTCCAGGATCCCGCGGCCCATCGCTCCGACGGCCGCCAGCACGCTGCCCATCGCGGCGACGCACTGCTCGCGGTCGGCGATCTCCTCCGCGAAGGCCTCGGAGTAGGCCGACAGCCAGTCGCGGGCGGCGGATTCGAGGTCGGCCAGGTCGACGTGGTCGACGGGGGCGGGCTTGGTGCCGTACTGGACGCCGGCGATGCCGTGGACCATGTTGACCACGAACTGCCGCAGGTCCTGGAGTTTGACCACCTTGGGGCTGTTCTTCTTGATCTGGCGGGAGATCCGCTCGACCTTCCCCCGGAAGAACGGGATCTCTTCCGAGAGGCGCCCCACGACCTCCATCAGCGGGTCGGCCGTGTCCATGCTGAGGGCGATGGCCGAGTTCACCCTGACCCCCAGCACGTTGAGGTCGTAGAAGAACTGGCGGGCCTCCAGCGGGGTCCTGTTGTCGTGCACCACCGCGCTCAGGTAGGCGTCGGCGTGCTGCTTGCGCTCCTCTTCCCTGCCGACGAGGGAGCGCTCCAGGTGGTAGTGGCTGGCCAGCTGGGTCTCCCCGTCGATGGCGATCAGCTTCAGGCCGTGGGGGACGCAGAGGAAGTTCTGCAGGGCGCCCTGGTGCGTGGACTGCACGATGGACAGGGGGTGTTCGGTCCACAGGTGGATGGGGGGCAGCACGGCGGCGCGCTCGCGGGTCACGTAACGCTGGATGTAGGCGGCGTACTTGGGGATGTTGGTCTTCTTCCCCAGCTCCAGACCCCGCTGCACCAGCGAGTGCAGCTCGATGTCCTCGTCCGTGACGTCGGTGGGCCGCTGTTTGGCGTTTCCCGACTGGAGCACGACCGGGTCGTGGGTGATCACCTTCAGGTGTTTGAAGGGGACCTGGATGTGCGTGGTCCAGTCGTCGACCGGCAGGCAGCGGATGAACATCCCTGCCGAGAGGTCGATCTCATCGGTGTTCGTCTTTGCCATGGTCCCCACCCGTCTCCTCGGCACCATTGCCGATGTGAGCCAGGGTAGGGGTCAACTCCAGTTCGCCGCAGGGCTTTCTCGAGAAAAGACTCCCGTCATCTTGAGAAAGCCCCGCGGCGGAACCGGCCGGTCTCAGCGCACCGGGTGGCCCGCCTCGCGGAGGGTGGCCTTGACCTCGGAGATCCGCAGGTCGCCGAAGTGGAAGACCGAGGCGGCGAGGACCGCGTCGGCGCCCGCCGCGATGGCCGGCGGGAAGTGCTCCAGCTTGCCCGCGCCGCCCGAGGCGATCACCGGGACCGTCACGTGCCGGCGTACGGCCGTGATCATCTCGGTGTCGTAGCCATCCTTGGTGCCGTCGGCGTCCATGGAGTTCAACAGGATCTCCCCGGCGCCCAGTTCGGCCGCCCGGTGGGCCCATTCGACGGCGTCCATCCCGGTGCCCTGACGGCCGCCGTGGGTGGTGACCTCGAAGGAGCCCGAGGGGGTGCGGCGGGCGTCCACCGACAGGACCAGCACCTGCCGGCCGAAGCGTTCCGCGATCTCCTGGATGAGCTCGGGGCGGGCGATGGCGGCGGTGTTCACGCCCACCTTGTCCGCTCCGGCGCGCAGCAGCTTGTCGACGTCGTCCGCCGTGCGGACCCCGCCGCCGACGGTGAGCGGGATGAAGACCTGCTCGGCGGTCCGCCGCACCACGTCGTACGTGGTCTCGCGGTTGCCGGAGGACGCGGTGATGTCGAGGAAGGTCAGCTCGTCGGCGCCCTCGGCGTCGTACAGCTTGGCCATCTCCACCGGGTCGCCGGCGTCGCGCAGGTTCTGGAAGTTGACGCCCTTGACGACCCGGCCGTTGTCCACGTCCAGGCAGGGGATCACCCGTACGGAGAGGGTCATGCCGCGCCTCCCTTGTACGCCTCGACCTCCACCTCGACGACCATGCCGGGGTCGACGAAGCCGGAGACGATGATCATGGATGCCGCCGGGCGGACCGCGTCGAACAGCTCCTTGTGGGCGCGGCCCACCTCGTCCACGTCCCGGGCGTGCGTGAGGTACATCCGGGTGCGCACCACGTGCTCGGGGCCGAGACCGGCCTCGGCGAGCGCCTTGAAGGCCACGCCGAAGGCGGTCTTCGCCTGGTCGTACGGGCCTCCGCCGTCGGCCGCGGTGCAGCCGGAGACGAGGACGAGGCCGTTGGGGAGCTGGATGGCGCGCGAGTAGCCGATGACGTCCTCGTAGGGGCCGCCGGAGGAGATGCGGCGCACTTCGGAAGGGCTGCTCATGCGTTGACCACCTTCAGGGCTTCTTCCAGGGTGAAGGCCTTGGCGTACAGGGCCTTGCCGACGATCGCGCCCTCGACGCCCAGCGGGACCAGCTCGGACAGGGCCCGCAGGTCGTCCAGGGAGGAGATGCCGCCGGAGGCCACGACGGGCCGGTCGGTGGCGGCGCAGACGTTCTTCAGCAGCTCCAGGTTGGGGCCGGTCAGCGTGCCGTCCTTGCCGATGTCGGTGACGACGTACCGGGCGCAGCCCTCGGAGTCGAGGCGGGCCAGGGTCTCGTACAGGTCGCCGCCCTCGCTGGTCCAGCCGCGCCCCTTGAGGGTGGTGCCGCGGACGTCGAGGCCGATCGCGATCCTGTCGCCGTGGTCGGCGATGGCCTTCGCGGCCCACTCGGGGGTCTCCAGGGCCGCCGTGCCGAGGTTGACGCGGGTGCAGCCGGTGGCGAGGGCCGCGGCGAGCGAGGCGTCGTCGCGGATGCCGCCGGACAGCTCGACCTTGATGTCCATGGCGCGGGTGATCTCGGCGACCAGGGCGCGGTTGTCACCGGTGCCGAAGGCGGCGTCGAGGTCGACGAGGTGCAGCCATTCGGCGCCGGAGCGCTGCCAGGCCAGGGCCGCCTCGAGCGGGGAGCCGTAGGAGGTCTCGCTGCCGGACACCCCGTGCACGAGGCGGACGGCCTGGCCGTCGCGGACGTCGACCGCGGGGAGGAGTTCCAGCTTCGCTGCGGGCTCGGTCATCACAGGGTCTCGATCCAGTTGGTGAGGAGCTGGGCTCCGGCGTCGCCGGACTTCTCGGGGTGGAACTGGGTCGCCCACAGGGCCCTGTTCTCCACCGCCGCGACGAACGGCTCGCCGTGCGTGGCCCAGGTGACGCGGGGGGCGCGGATGGCCGGGTTGGTGACCTCCAGGCTCCACTCGCGCACCGCGTAGGAGTGCACGAAGTAGAACCGGGCGTCGGCGTCCAGGCCGGCGAAGGCCTGGCTGTCGGCCGGGGCCTCGACGGTGTTCCAGCCCATGTGGGGGACGATCGGGGCCTTCAGCGGGCCGACGGTGCCGGGCCACTCGTCAAGGCCCTCGGTCTCCACGCCGTGCTCGATGCCGCGCTCGAAGAGGATCTGCATGCCGACGCAGATGCCCATGACCGGGCGGCCGCCGGACAGCCGGCGGCCGATGATCCAGTCGCCGCGGGCGTCCTTGAGGCCCTGCATGCACGCGGAGAAGGCGCCGACACCGGGGACGAGCAGCCCGTCGGCGTCCATGGCCTTGTCGTAGTCGCGGGTGATCTCGACGTCCGCGCCGACGCGGGCCAGGGCCCGCTCGGCGGAGCGGACGTTGCCGAAGCCGTAGTCGAAGACCACGACCTTCTTGGTGGGGCGTGCTGCGCTCATTCCCAGATTCCTTGGATTCGCAGGACTCCGGCGGCGAGGCACATCGCGGAGCCGATGGCGAGCAGGATGACGACCGACTTGGGCATCTGCTGCTTCTGGAAGGAGTAGACGCCGCCGGCCAGGAACAGGCCGAGGACGATCAGGATCGTGTTGAGCCCGTTCACGCTAGAGGGCGCCCTTCGTGGAGGGAAGGATGCCGGCCGCGCGCGGGTCGAACTCGGCGGCGTAGCGCAGGGCGCGCGCGAGGGCCTTGAACTGGCACTCCACGATGTGGTGGGCGTTGCGGCCGTACGGGACGTGGATGTGCAGGGCGATCTGGGCCTGCGCGACGAAGGACTCGAAGATGTGCCGGGTCATCGTCGTGTCGTAGGCGCCGATCATCGGCGCCATGTTCTCGGGCTCGGTGTGCACGAGGTAGGGGCGGCCGGACAGGTCGACGGTCACCTGGGCGAGGGACTCGTCGAGCGGCACGGTGCAGTTGCCGAAGCGGTAGATGCCCACCTTGTCGCCGAGGGCCTGCTTGAAGGCGGCGCCGAGCGCGAGGGCGGTGTCCTCGATGGTGTGGTGGGTGTCGATGTGCAGGTCGCCGTCGGTCTTGACGGTGAGGTCGAAGAGGCCGTGGCGGCCGAGCTGGTCGAGCATGTGGTCGAAGAAGCCCACGCCCGTCGAGACGTCGACCTTGCCGGTGCCGTCGAGGTTTATCTCGACGACGACGGAGGTCTCCTTCGTGGTCCGTTCGACCCGTCCGATGCGGCTCATGCGTGCTGCTCCTTCTTCAGTGCGCGAACCGCTTCCAGGAACGCGTCGTTCTCTTCCGGGGTGCCGGCGGTGACCCGCAGCCGGCCCGGTACCCCGTTGTCCCTGACCAGGACACCCTGGTCGAGGATCTTCTGCCAGGCGGCGTGCGAGTCCTCGAACCTGCCGAACTGGACGAAGTTCGCGTCGGACTCGGTCACCTCGTAGCCGATGGCCCGCAGCTCGACGACCAGGCGGTCGCGCTCGGCCTTGAGCTGCTCGACGTAGCCGAGCAGGGTGTCGGTGTGCTCCAGGGCGGCCAGCGCGGTCGCCTGGGTGACGGCCGACAGGTGGTACGGCAGGCGCACCAGCTGGACGGCGTCGACCACGGCGGGGTGGGCGGCCAGGTAGCCCAGGCGCAGGCCGGCGGCGCCGAAGGCCTTGGACATCGTCCGCGAGACCACCAGATTCGGCCGTCCCTCGATGAGGGGCAGCAGCGAGTCGCGGTGGCTGAACTCCACGTACGCCTCGTCCACGATCACCAGCGAGGGCTTGGCGGCCTGGGCGGCCTCGTAGAGGGCCAGGACCGTCGCGGCCTCGACCGCGGTGCCCGTGGGGTTGTTGGGCGAGGCGATGAAGACGACGTCGGGGGCGTTCTCGGCGATGGCCTGCTCGGCCGCCGCCACGTCGATGCGGAAGTCCTCGCGGCGCGGGCCGGAGATCCAGCCGGTGCCGGTGCCGCGCGAGATCAGCGCGTGCATCGAGTACGAGGGCTCGAAGCCGATCGCCGTGCGCCCCGGACCGCCGAAGGTCTGCAGCAGCTGCTGGATGACCTCGTTGGAGCCGTTGGCGGCCCAGACGTTCTCCCGCGTGACCGGGTGCCCGGCCGTACGGGTGAGGTAGGCGGCCAGCTCGGTGCGCAGCTCGACCGCGTCCCGGTCGGGGTAGCGGTTGAGGGTGCGGGCGGCCTCGGCCACCCGCTCGGCGATCCGCGCGACGAGCTCCGCGGGGAGCTCGTAGGGGTTCTCGTTGGTGTTCAGCTGGACGGGCACGTCGAGCTGGGGGGCGCCGTACGGGGTCTTGCCGCGCAGCTCGTCCCGGATGGGCAGGTCGTCGATGCCGATGCCGGCGGCGGTCATACGGTGGGCACCTTCCATCCGAAGCGCGCCTTGAGGGCGGCGCCGTGCGCGGGCAGGTCCTCGGCCTCGGCCAGCGTCACCACGTGGTGGGTGACCTCGGCCAGGGCGTCCCGCGTGTAGTCGACGATGTGGATGCCGCGCAGGAAGGACTGCACGGACAGGCCCGAGGAGTGGCAGGCGCAGCCGCCGGTGGGCAGCACGTGGTTCGACCCGGCGCAGTAGTCGCCGAGCGAGACGGGGGCCCACGGGCCGACGAAGATCGCGCCGGCGTTGCGCACGCGGGCGGCCCGGGCGGCCGCGTCGGCGGTCTGGATCTCCAGGTGCTCGGCGCCGTACGCGTCGACGACCTTGAGGCCGTCCTCCAGGCTGTCGACCAGCACGATCGCGGACTGCTTGCCCGCGAGCGCCGGCTTGATCCGGTCGTGGACGTGCTTCGAGGCGGCGACCTGCGGCTCCAGCTCGCGCTCGACGGCCTCCGCGAGCTCCGCGGAGTCCGTGACGAGGACGGCGGCGGCCAGCGGGTCGTGCTCGGCCTGGCTGATCAGGTCGGCGGCCACGTGCACCGGGTCGGCCGTGGAGTCCGCGAGGACCGCGATCTCGGTCGGTCCGGCCTCGGTGTCGATGCCGATCTTCCCGGTGAAGTAGCGTTTGGCGGCGGCGACCCAGATGTTGCCGGGGCCGGTCACCATGTTCGCGGGGGCGCACTCCTCGGTTC
The DNA here is from genome assembly GCF_052244475.1 of Streptomyces sp. IBSNAI002. Classification (NCBI taxonomy): domain Bacteria; kingdom Bacillati; phylum Actinomycetota; class Actinomycetes; order Kitasatosporales; family Streptomycetaceae; genus Streptomyces; species Streptomyces sp. IBSNAI002. The sequence goes on from NZ_JBQPXG010000002.1 coordinate 2,426,376, forward strand.
CGTACGCGAACATCGCGACGGCCTGGGCCCCGCCGGCCGCGTAGACCTCGTCGACGCCCAGCAGGGCGCAGGCGGCGAGGATGGTGGGGTGCGGCAGGCCCCCGAACTCCTTCTGCGGCGGGGACGCGAGCGCGATCGACTCGACGCCCGCCTCCTGGGCCGGTACGACGTTCATGACGACGGAGGACGGGTACACCGAACGGCCGCCCGGGGCGTACAGCCCCACGCGCTCCACCGGAACCCACTTCTCGGTCACGGTGCCGCCGGGCACCACCTGGGTGGTGTGCTCGGTGCGGCGCTGGTTCCGGTGCACGATCCGGGCGCGCCGGATCGACTCCTCGAGGGCGGCGCGGACGGCCGGGTCCAGCTGCTCCAGGGCGGCCTCGATGGCCTCCGCGGGCACCCGGACCTGCGAGAGCTCGACCCCGTCGAACTTCTGCGCGTACTCGATCAGCGCCGCCGTGCCACGATGATGGACGTCCTCGCAGATGGGCCGCACCTTCTCCAGGGCGGCTTCCACGTCGAACTCGGCACGGGGCAGCAGATCGCGCAGGGCGCCACCCTCGGGGAGGGCGTCACCGCGCAGGTCGATACGAGAGATCACTCCCCAATTCTCTCAGACCGCCCAGCGGCACCGTTCGCCCGTATCACTGGCTGATACACGACCCGGTTGTCACAGGCCCCCGATAGCCTTGATCACAGACGCTTTGACGCGTACGGGTGACAGCGGAGGGGGGCCGCCATGACCGAGGCACGCGCCGGTGAGGAACCGGCGGATCTCACCGCAGCCGAGCACCGCATGTGGGAGGCGTACCGCACGGGCAGCGTCTGCGATCTGAACGCCCGCTCCGCCGACCGGGACGATCCGCACGCCGAGCACGTGTGGGGCCCCGAGCGCAGTGTCCGCGCCCAGGTGGTGGCCCTGCTGCTGTTGCACGGGCCGTCCCCGGTCCCGGGCCGGGTGGCCTCGCTCAAGCTGCGCGGGGTACGGATCACGGGGCGGCTCGACCTGTCCGGGGGCACGGTCGGCCCGTACGTGGAGCTGCAGTCCTGCCGCTTCGACAGCGAGATCCAGCTGTCCGAGACCCGTTTCGGCACCCTGCGCCTGATCAACTGCGCGATCCCCCGGCTGGAGGCGGCCCGCCTGCACACCGAGGGCGATCTGCACATGCCCCGCTGCCGGGTGGCCCGCGGCATCCGGCTGACCGACGCGCAGATCGGCACCGACCTGCTGATCAGCCAGACGGTGGTGCAGCGGGACACCAGGGGCCGGGCGATCACGGCGGACGGGATGTCGGTGGCGCAGGACTTCCAGGGCGAGCTGCTGGAGACGTACGGGGAGGTGAGCCTGCGCGGGGCGACGGTCGGCGTGTCGATGAACATGCGCGGGGCCCGGCTGCGCAATCCGTACGGGAAGTACGCGCTGAATGCCCCGCAGCTGACCGTCGAGCGGACCCTGTACCTGACCTCGATCGCGCTGGACTACGTGCCCGGGTCGAACTCGTCCACTCCCCCGTACGGGCTGGGGCTGACGCCGACGCGGGGGCAGCGGGCGCAGCGCTTCGAGTGCCGGGGCGGGATGCGGCTGGACGACGGCCGCTTCGGCGACGCCATCGACTTCTACGGGGCCCGCTTCGTGCTCACGGAGGAGCAGGAGATATCCCTGCGCAGGATCCAGACGCCCGAGTTCCGCTTCGTGGGCGAGCGGCCCGAGCGCGGGCGGGTCGTGGTGTCGGGGGCGAAGGTGGTCAAGCTCGTCGACACGTCCACCAGCTGGCCGGGCCCGGGCGGCGTGTCGATCGAGGGGTTCGTCTACGAGAACCTCGCCCCGCGGGGCCACTTCCCGCTGTCCCGCCGGCTCGAGTGGGTGGAGGCGGCGACCCCGGAGTACTCCCCGGAGCCGTACGAGCGCCTGGCGGCCGTACTGCGCGCCAGCGGGGAGGACGCGGACGCCCGCGAGGTGCTGCTGGCCAAGCAGCGCCGCCGCCGGGGGACGCTTCCCCTCGCGGCCAAGGCCTGGGGCCACCTCCAGGACTGGACGGTGGTCTACGGCTACCGGCCGGGCCGGGCCGCGCTGTGGATGGCGGTCCTGTGGGCGGCGGGCGCGCTGCTGTTCTCGCAGCACCGGCCGCCCCCGATCAAGGAGAACGAGCATCCCGAGTGGGATGCCGCCCTGTACGCCCTGGACCTGATCCTCCCGGTGATCGACCTCGGCCAGCAGGCGCAGTGGAAGGTGGCCGGCGGATGGCAGTGGGGAGCGGCGGCGCTGATCCTCCTGGGATGGATCCTGGCCACGACGGTGGCGGCGGGGGCGTCCCGCGTGCTGAGGCGAGGGTGACGGCGCCGGCCCGGCGGCCACTACCCTGTGCCTCGTGACCACCGTTCGCCTGCCCCTCTTCCCGCTGAACTCGGTGCTGTTCCCGGGACTCGTCCTCCCGCTGAACATCTTCGAGGAGCGCTATCGCGCCATGATGCGCGAGCTGCTGAAGACGAGCGAGGACGAGCCGCGCCGTTTCGCGGTCGTCGCCATCCGCGACGGCCGCGAGGTCGCGACGACCGCGCCCGGCCTGCCCGACCAGACGTCCCTGCCCGAGCGGGGCCCGGCCGCCGGCTTCGGCGCGGACCCGGTGCAGGCCTTCCACCGGGTGGGCTGCGTCGCGGACGCGGCGACCATCCGCGAGCGGGAGGACGGCAGCTTCGAGGTCCTCGCGACCGGCACGTCGCGGGTGCGGCTGCTCTCGGTCGACTCCTCGGGCCCGTTCCTCACGGCGGAGCTGGAAGAGCTCCCGGAGGACGCGGGCGACGGCGCGGGCGCCCTGGCCGAGGGCGTGCTGCGGGCGTTCCGCAACTACCAGAAGCGGCTGGCCGGGGCCCGTGAGCGGTCCCTGACGGGTGCGGAGCTCCCCGACGACCCGTCGGTGGTCTCGTACCTGGTGGCAGCGGCGGCGGTGCTGGACATCCCGGCCAAGCAGCGGCTGCTCCAGGCCCCGGACACGGCGACCCGGCTGGCGGAGGAGCTGAAGCTGCTGCGGGCCGAGACGGCCGTGATCCGCCACCTGCCCTCGCTGCCCGCGGTGGACCTGACCCGGGCTCCGACGAGCCCGAACTGACCCGAACCGAACTGACGGGACCGATGGCGAAGAAATCCAAGCAGGCGGCCGGAACCCCGGCGATCGCGGCCCTCACGGCGGCGGGCGTCGCCTTCACGACGCACGCCTACGAGCACGACCCGGCGCATCCCTCGTACGGGGAGGAGGCCGCGCAGGCGCTCGGAGTGTCGCCTGCGCAGGTCTTCAAGACCCTGGTCGCGGACGTGGACGGGGTCCTGACGGTGGCGGTGGTCCCGGTGTCGGGATCGCTGGACCTGAAGGCGCTGGCGGCCGCGGTGGGCGGCAAGCGGGCGGCGATGGCCGATCCCGCGGCGGCGGAGCGCACCACGGGCTACGTACGGGGCGGCATCTCGCCGCTGGGGCAGCGGCGGCCCCTGCCGACGGTGCTCGACGCCTCCGCTTCGGCGCACGCGACCATCTGCTGCTCGGCCGGCCGCCGGGGCCTGGAGATCGAACTCTCCCCCGCGGACCTGGCCGCCCTGACGGGCGCGACGGTTGCCCCGATCGCCCGCCCGTAGCCTCCCGTGGCCCGCCGTGGCCTCCGGGTCAGGCGGGCGGCTGGGGGTGGTAGTAGCCCGTCCAGCCCGGCGGGGGGCCCGGGTCGGGGTCCCGGGGGGACCACAGGGCCGTGAGGGCCAGGTGGACCAGGACCGCGGCCATCGGCCACACCAGCAGCGCCCCGTGCGCCAGCAACTGGAGCGGCGCGTCGAACGGCACCCCCTTGCCCGCCTCGGCGGCAGCGGCGGCCAGATCCGTCGACGGCCCCAGCCACAGCCCGAACCGCCACCCCACCAGCGCGGCGAAGAGCGATCCGACGGCGAGCCCGACCACCAGCGGCACACCGCCGGCCCGGCGCCACAGGAAGGTGCCGACCGCGCTCAGCACGCCCAGCCCGGCCGACAGCAGGAAGAACGTGCCGTCGGAGCCGATCCGCGCCTCGCTCTCGGTGTTGCGCAGGAACACCGCCTCCCCGTTGGAGACGTACTGCACGCGCGGCGCCAGCCACACCCAGAGCAGTCCTAGGAGCAGTCCCGCCACCCCGACGGCGAGGGCGACGGCGGCCCCGTCCCGGATGTCCCCGGGGGTGACGGCCGCGGCGGCGGCCGGCTTCTCGGGCGGGAGCGACGGCGGGTCGTAAGGAGACGGCGGGGTCACGGCTTCGGTCACCCCCACATCGTGCCAGGTCCCGAACGGAACGCACCGCCCGGCACCGGCACCCGCACCCGCTCCGGCTCCGGCTCCGGCTCCGGCGTCAGCGCACCGACGCCCGCCGGTACGCCCACGTGGCGACGGCCAGCGACAGCACGCCCACCGCCCCGCACACGCCGAGGTCGACGGCGACGACGGCCCAGTCCGGATCCGGGGCGAAGGTCTGCGCGAAGGCCTCCACGCCGTACGTGGACGGCAGCAGGTCCCGCGCCCACACGATCACGTCCGGCATCCGCTCGGGCGGCAGCACCCCCAGCAGCAGCGCGGCCGACATGCCGAGCTGTCCGGCCAGCGTGGCCAGCTCCTGCCGGGGAGCCAGCAGCCCCAGCGCCGCGCCGAGCCCGGCCAGCGCCGCCCCGGCCAGCGGCACGACCGCGGCCAGGATCCACAGCCCGCTCATCGGCAGCCCGAACAGCACGCACCCGAACACGGCGGTGACCAGCGTGCCCGGCAGGGTGAAGGAGGCGTACGCGGCGGCCGCGCCCAGCACCACCGAGGCGGGCGGCACCGGCAGCGTGGCGTAGTGGTCGAGCCCGCCGCTCGCCCTCAGCTGCCCGAAGTACTGCGCGAGCAGGTTCAGCGCGACGAAGGCGACGACGAGGACGGAGGAGCCGGCCACGACGGCCCGGGCCTCGGAGCCCCCGTCCACCACCCCCCGCATCAGGATCATGATCCCGACGGACTGGAAGGTGGCCACGAACAGCAGCGGGATCCGCGCCACCCGCGCCCGGGACAGCTGCGCCCGGTACACGGCGGCCAGCGCCGGGAAGAGCCCCGCCCTCGGGGCCAGCGGCGCGGCGGCGGGCTGCCGGAGCCCGGCCGGCGGCGCGGCGATCGGCGCGACAGTGCTCGCCGTACGGTCGCTCACGACTTCACCAGCCCCTTCGTCTTCCCGCCGAGTGCCAGGTAGACGTCCTCCAGGCTCGGCGTGGCCAGTGTGAAGTCGTCGAGGGCGGCGAAGGCCGGCCCCCCGGTGACGGCGGCCACCGCGGCCCGTGCCTCGTCGGCCGGCAGCCGCAGCACCCAGCGCCGCCCGGACTCGGCGGCGAGCGCGCGCAGCGCCGCGACCTCCGGCACGTCCAGCGGGGCGGTCTCGCGCCACACCAGTTCCAGGCGGACCTCGCCCGAGACCATGGCCTTCAGGCCGGCCGGGGTGTCGCAGGCGATGACCTTGCCCTGGTCGATGACGGCGACCCGGTCGAGGACGGTCTCGGCCTCGATGACGTTGTGGGTGACGAGTACGACGGTGGCTCCGTGCCGTTCGCGCCGCCGGTCCACGGCCGACCACACGGCGCGCCGGGCGACGGGGTCCATGCCGGTGGTGGGTTCGTCGAGGACGAGCACCGGCCGCTCGCCCACCAGCGCGGCGGCGAAGCAGGCGAGGCGCCGCTGGCCGCCGGAGAGCTTCTTCAGGGGACGCCCGGCGATCCCGGTCAGCCCGAGCTCCTCCAGTACGTCGTCCCGTGCGGCCCTGGCCGCCCGTACGTCGAGCCCGCGCAGCCGCCCGGTGGTCTCGGCGGCCAGCGACACGGTGAGCTCGTCCAGCGCGGTCGACTCCTGGCCCAGGTAGGCGAGCAGCCGCGAGGCCCGTTCGGGGTGGCGTACGAGGTCGTGGCCGAGCAGGGTCACGCTGCCGGAGTCGGGGCGCATCAGGCCGGTGAGCTGGCGGACGAGGGTGGACTTGCCGGCGCCGTTGGGGCCGAGCAGGCCGAAGATCTCGCCGCGCCGGACCTCGAGGCGGACGCCGTCGCTGGCACGGGTCTCGGGCAGGGCCGGGGCCCCGCGCCGGCCGCGTACGGCGGGATAGGTCTTGACCAGGTCACGCACCGCGCAGACGACGTCGGGGCCGGCTTCCGCGGCCGCCGCTGTGCCGTTCTGCTCTTGTGCTGTGCCCGTGCTCACGAGGGAGCAGCCTACGCGGCCCCCGCCCCTACTCGGCCCCCGGGGTCGCCGGGGCGGTCGCGTTCAGGGGCGTGGTTCCCGGGGCCGCGGCGGGTACGGCGGCCACGTGTTCGGCGGCGGCCCGGACGTCGATCTCCCGCCAGAACCCGGCCCGGATGGCGTAGCGGTCGTGCTCGTCGATCTGGTCGTCCTTGTGCGCGAGCAGGCCGAACCGGGCGGCGTAGCGCAGCAGCTCCCCGTCGATCCGGTGCGGGATGCGCGGGTACATGGTGGCCAGCTTCTGCAGGTGCACGGTCTCCGGGAGGCGCTCCATCCAGCGCCGGGCGAACACCTGTCCCACCTCGAAGGGGTCGCCGCCGACGGTGGTGATGTCCTCCTCCCGGTCGGCCCAGCGCTGCTCGGCGCTGGTGAGCTGGGCGAGGGTGGGCAGGGAGGCGGTCTCGGCGGGTTCGCCGAGCGGTCCGGCGCGGTCGATCCAGCCCTTGTCGGAGGACCAGCGCAGGGCGCTGCCGGCCGGGGCGTGCCCGCCGTGCTGCCCGTTCGGCGGCGGGGCCTGCTGCCCGGGGGCGCGCAGCGAGCCGGCGAGGTCCTTGGGCGTGGGGACGGCCCTGCCGCCGCCGGAGGCGGGCGCGGGGACCGGGAGGCCGTCGCCGTCCTCGTCGCCGGTGGCGGCGGAGCCGTTGCGGGCTGCCTCGGCGAGCGCGGCCTCGGGCAGCGGGGCGGAGAGGATGGCGGCGATGTCGGGGCGGGGCGCGGGCGGCGGGGAGCACAGGCCGGTGAGGTCCTTGGCGCGGACGGCCCGGGTGATCCAGGCCCGGTCCAGGACGCGGCGTTCATCGGCTTCGGCGACGAGGTCCTCGGACTGGTTGTAGTCCCCGTCGGCGGCCTGGACGGCCCACAGGTGGACGGCGACCCCGTGCTCCTTGGCGGACATCAGGCCGGGCAGCAGATCTCCGTCGCCGGTCACCAGCACGACGTCGGAGCAGGCCCGGTTGCGGGCCAGCTCGGTGAGCTCGGCGTGCATGGCGGCGTCGACGCCCTTCTGCGCCCAGCGGCCGTCGCTGCGGGTCAGGGCGCCCAGGCGGACGGTGACGCGGGGCATGACGCGCAGCCGCCGATGCTCGGGCTGGGGCACCCGGTCGGGTGCGCCGTCGAACCAGTAGATGCGCAGCAGGGGCTGTTCGGTGTCGGCCTCGGCGCGCTCGCGCAGGCCCTGGATGAGGGCGGCGTGGTCGACGGTGATGCGGGAGCGGGAGGGCTCCCCTGCGAGAAGGCTCGCGGCGGCGCCCAGCAGATAGCCGGCGTCCACCAGGACGACGCAGCGGTCCACGCGTTCCACCCTCTTCCCTGGGGGTCCTCTGTGCTTTTCGTCGGGTGCCCCGAGTCTGCCCGACCGCAAGGGTGTTGACGGCCGGAACTCGATCATCGGCGTGGCGGATCTCACAAGGGGGTGGGGGCGGGGTCACGACTACGCGCGGTAATGATCCAAAATGCGCGGTTTCGGACGCTGTGTGAGTGTGAAGGCGGTCCTGGCCCCTAGACCCCATCACGGAGGCTCCACCATGGCCAAGAACAAGCAGCAGAAGCAGCCCAAGCAGCAGGTGCGCTCGTCCTCGCAGGACCCGTCGAGGAGCTCGACGGAATCCTCGCCCGAGTCCACCTCGCAGGCGCCGAGTCCGATGGATCTGGCGCACAAGAGCAAGTCGAAGAAGTTCGGCCACAACTGACGCGGCCGCTTCGGATGACGTGAAGGGCCTGCCCGGCGATGCCGGGCAGGCCCTTCACGTGGGGCCGGGCGGCGTTATCCGGCCAGGCAGGACGGGCCGAGCAGCACCTTGAGGTCGCCGAAGAGGGCGGGGTCGGGCTGGACCCGGTGCTTGTCCAGGCGCAGCACGGTGGTGGTGCGCGGCCCCTGGAGCTTGATCCGCACCTCGGTGTTGCCCTTGTGGTGGCGCAGGATCTCGCCCAGCCGGGTCACCATCGGCGGGGTGACCTTGACGGTGGGGATGGTGAGGACCACCGGTGCGTTGGTGCCGGCCGAGGTGAGGTCGGGGACCATCATCTCCATGGCGACCAGGCGGGGCACGTCCTCGCGCTTGTCGAGGCGGCCCTTGACGAAGACGACGGTGTCCTCGACCAGCTGGGTGGAGACGAGCTGGTAGGTCGCGGGGAAGAACATGCACTCGATGGAGCCGGCCAGGTCCTCGACGGTGGCGATGGCCCAGGCGTTGCCCTGCTTGGTCATCTTGCGCTGGAGGCCCGAGATGATGCCGCCGATGGTGACCACGGCCCCGTCGGAGTGCTCGCCGCCGGTCAGCTGGGAGATGCCGGCGTCGGTCTTGTCGGAGAGCACGTGCTCCAGACCGAAGAGCGGGTGGTCGGAGACGTAGAGGCCGAGCATCTCGCGCTCTTGGGCGAGCAGGTAGGACTTCTCCCACTCGACGTCGGAGAACTCGACGTCGAGACCGAAGCCGGGCTCGTCGCTCGCGCCCTCGTCGCCCATTCCACCGAAGAGGTCGAACTGTCCCTCGGCCTCCTTGCGCTTGACCGCGACCACGTTGTCGATCATCGGCTCGTGGTGGGCGACCAGGCCCTTGCGGGTGTGGCCCATCTCGTCGAAGGCGCCCGCCTTGATCAGCGACTCGACGGTCCGCTTGTTGCAGACGACCGCCTCGACCTTGTCCAGGAAGTCGGGGAAGGTGGAGTACTTCCCCTTGGCCTTCCTGGTCTTGATGATCGACTCGACGACGTTCTGGCCGACGTTGCGCACCGCGGTGAGGCCGAAGAGGATCACGTCGTCGCCCTGGGCGGCGAAGTTCGGCTCGGACTCGTTCACGTTCGGCGGGAGCACCTTGATGCCCATGCGCCGGCACTCGTTCAGGTAGATCGCGGACTTGTCCTTGTCGTCCTTGACCGAGGTGAGCAGCCCCGCCATGTACTCGGCGGGGAAGTTCGCCTTGAGGTACGCCGTCCAGTACGAGACCAGGCCGTACGCGGCCGAGTGCGCCTTGTTGAAGGCGTAGCCGGCGAAGGGGACCAGGACGTCCCACAGGGCCTGGATGGCCTGGTCGGTGTACCCGTTCTTGCGGGCGCCCTCCTGGAAGATGGTGAAGTTCTTCGCCAGTTCCTCGGGCTTCTTCTTGCCCATCACGCGGCGCAGGATGTCGGCCTCGCCGAGGGAGTACCCGGCGATGATCTGGGCGGCCTTCTGCACCTGCTCCTGGTAGACGATCAGCCCGTAGGTGACCGCGAGCACCTCTTCGAGGGGCTTCTCCAGATCCGGGTGGATCGGGGTGATCTCCTGCTGCTTGTTCTTGCGCAGGGCGTAGTTCGTGTGCGAGTTCATGCCCATCGGGCCCGGCCGGTACAGGGCCGAGACGGCGGAGATGTCCTCGAAGTTGTCGGGCTTCATCAGGCGCAGCAGGGAGCGCATGGGCCCGCCGTCGAACTGGAAGACGCCGAGGGTGTCACCGCGGCCGAGCAGTTCGAAGGTCTTGGGGTCGTCGAGCGGGAGGGCCAGGAGATCGATGTCGATCCCCTTGTTGGCCTTCACCATCTTGACGGCGTCGTCCATGATCGTGAGGTTGCGCAGGCCCAGGAAGTCCATCTTCAGCAGGCCGAGCGACTCGCAGCTCGGGTAGTCCCACTGGGTGATGGTGACCTGGTCCGTGTGCCGGACCCAGACGGGCACGTGATCCGTGATCGTCTCGCTGGACATGATCACGCCGGCGGCGTGCACGCCCATCTGGCGGACCAGGCCCTCGACGCCGCGGGCGGTGTCGATGACCTTCTTCACGTCCGGCTCGTTCTCGTACATCCCGCGGATCTCGCCGGCCTCGCCGTAGCGCGGGTGCGCGGGGTCGAGGATGCCGGAGAGCGGGATGCCCTTGCCGAGGACGTCGGCGGGCATGGCCTTGGTGAGGCGGTCGCCCATGGCGTACGGGTAGCCCAGGACGCGCGCGGAGTCCTTGATCGCGTTCTTGGCCTTGATGGTGCCGTAGGTGCCGATCATGGCGACCTTGTCCTGGCCGTACTTCTCCGTCACGTACCGGATCACCTCGACGCGCCTGCGCTCGTCGAAGTCGATGTCGACATCGGGCATGGAGACGCGCTCGGGGTTGAGGAAGCGCTCGAAGATCAGGCCGTGGGTGAGCGGGTCGAGGTCGGTGATGCCCATGGCGTACGCGACGATCGAGCCGGCCGCGGAGCCTCGGCCGGGGCCGACGGCGATGCCCTGGTTCTTGGCCCACATGATGAAGTCGGCGACGACGAGGAAGTAGCCGGGGAAGCCCATCGAGATGATCGTGTCCATCTCGTACTCGGCCTGCTTCATCCGGTCGTCCGGGATGCCGCCGGGGTAACGGCGGTGCATGCCGCGCATGGTCTCCTCGCGGAACCAGCTGACCTCGGTGTGGCCCTCCGGGATGTCGAACTTCGGCATCAGGTTCCGGAACTTGAACATGCCCTCGGTGTCGATCTGGTCCGCGACCAGCCGGGTGTTGGCGCAGCCCTCCTGCCAGGCGTCCGAGGAGTCGATGGCGTACATCTCGTCCGTGGACTTCAGGTAGTAGCCGGTGCCGTCGAAGCGGAAGCGGTCCGGGTCCGAGAGGTTCTTGCCGGTCTGGATGCACAGCAGGGCGTCGTGGGCGCCGGCCTCGCTGGCGTAGGTGTAGTGCGAGTCGTTCGTCACCAGCGGCGGGATGCCGAGCTTCTTGCCGATCTCCAGCAGCCCGTCGCGGACCCGGCGCTCGATCTCGATGCCGTGGTCCATCAGCTCCAGGAAGTACCGGTCCTTGCCGAAGATGTCCTGGTACTCGGAGGCCGCCTTGAGCGCCTCGTCGAACTGGCCGAGGCGCAGCCGGGTCTGCAGCTCGCCGGAGGGGCAGCCGGTGGAGGCGATCAGGCCCTCCGACCACTTGGAGATGGTCTCCTTGTCCATGCGCGGCCACTTCGTGAGCCAGCCCTCGGCGTACGCGTCGGAGGACAGCCGGAAGAGGTTGTGCAGGCCGGTGGCGTTCGCCGCCCAGATCGTCTTGTGGGTGTATCCGCCGGAACCGGAGACGTCGTCGCGCTTCTGGTGCGGCTGCCCCCACTGGATGCGCCGCTTGTTGCGCCGGGACTCCGGGGCGACGTACGCCTCGATGCCGATGATCGGGGTGATCCCGGCCTTCTGGGCGGTGTGGAAGAAGTCATAGGCGCCGTGCAGGTTGCCGTGGTCGGACATCGCGATGTGCGTCATGCCCATCTCGTTGCACGCGTTGAACATGTCCTTCAGCCGCGCGGCACCGTCCAGCAGCGAGTACTGGGTGTGGACGTGCAGGTGCGTGAACGGCGGCTTGGTCACGGTGGGGGTCCTCCGGCGGGAGAGAGTGGCGGCAGCTACGAATCCTACGTCTCCGGACTGACACATCCGGGGCACTGCCGGGTACCTTCGTGCGTTGCAGAGCCAAGGACACCTGTCCAAAAACGCGATCCCCCAGATCCACCCCGCACCACCAGGAGGCATCCGCCATGGCGGTACCCGAGACGACCGACGAGCAGCGCGCCGAGCAGATACTCGACGTGTTCGACACCGCCTTCGGTGAGCTGCTCGCCGCCGACCCCGCTGCCTTCCAGGTCAAGTTCCGGAAGATGGCCGCGTCGGCCTTCGCCTTCTACCGGGGGACGGCCTGCCTCTTCTACGCGGACCTGGAGCGGGACCGGCACGGCGGCCCGTACCTGGACGAGCGGACGGGCCGGGTGTGGATCCACGGCGATCTGCACGCGGAGAACTTCGGCACGTACATGGACTCCAACGGCCGGCTGATCTTCAACGTCAACGACTTCGACGAGGCCTACGTCGGCCCCTTCACCTGGGACCTGAAGCGGTTCGCCGCCTCCGTGGCCCTGATCGGCTACACGAAGGCGCTCAGCGACGGCCAGATCAGCGAGCTGGTGCGGGTCTACGCGGCCGCCTACCGGGAGCGGATCCACGCCCTGGCCACCGGGGCGAAGAATGACGAGGTGCCCTCCTTCACCCTGGACACCGCCGAGGGCCCGCTGCTCGGCGCGCTGCGCGCGGCCCGTTCCCGCACCCGCTTCTCCCTGCTGGACTCGATGACGGAGATCCGCGACTTCGAGCGCCGCTTCGCGCCGGGCCCCGGCACCATCGAGCTGGACGCCGCCACCCGCTACAAGGTGCTGGCCGCGTTCGACGGGTACCTGGAGACGCTGCCCGACGAGTCCCTGGTGCGGCCCGACTCCTACCGCGTCAAGGACGTGGTGGGCCGCCGGGGCGTCGGGATCGGCTCGGCCGGCCTGCCCTCGTACAACATCCTGCTGGAGGGGCACAGCGACGCCCTGGAGAACGACGTCGTGATCTACCTCAAGCAGGCGCAGACTCCGGCGGTCTCGCGGCACATCACCGACCGGTCCGTGCGGGACTACTTCCGGCACGAGGGGCACCGCACGGTGATCTCCCAGCGCGCGCTGCAGGCCCACGCCGACCCGTGGCTGGGCTGGACGGAGCTGGACGGCTCCGGGCAGCTGGTGGCGGAGGTCTCGCCGTACGCGGTGGACCTGGACTGGTCGGACCTGGACGACCCGGAGGAGATCGCGGCCGTCGTCGCGGACCTGGGACGGGCCACGGCGACCATGCACGGGGCGGCGGACGCGGCCGAGAGCGGCCAGACCCTGGTCCCGTTCTCGACCGAGCGGGCCATCGACGCGGCCATCGCGGCCGACGAGGAGGGCTTCGCGGCGCTGCTGGTGGACTTCGCCCACGCCTACGGGGCCCGGGCGCGCGCCGACCACCAGATCTTCGTGGACCTGTTCCGCAACGGCCGGCTCGCCCCTCCCCCGGCCACCGCCGGGACCGGCCCCCGGTAGGACGGCGGGAACGGGACCTGCGGGACGGCCGCACAGCGACACGTGGCACACTCGCGGCGATGGACATATCAGGGGTGAGACTCAGGGGGCTGCGGGCCGCGCTGTTCAGCGCGCTCGTCGTGCTGCTCTCCGCGGGCTCGCACGTCCTCATGTCCCAGGTGCCGCTGCCGCCCGCGCTGGTGGGCGGGGCCTTCGCCGCCGTGTTCACGCTCTCCTACGCGCTGGCCGGGCGCGAGCGGGGCTTCGGCTCGATCGCCGGGCTGCTCGTCCCGCTCGAGCTGGCCGCCGACACCGTCTTCACCGCCGGCCAGCACGTCTGCTACGGCCCGGCGGGCGGCCCGGTCTCGGGCCCGCTGCGCGCCCTGGGCCTGGAGGAGCTGTGCGGCGGCCCCGCGGTGGGCGGGCCGCTCGCCGAGGTGGCCGGGCACGCCGGCGATCCGGCGGCGCTGCTGTCCTCGCCCGGGCCCTGGGCGCCCTGGCTGCTGCTCGGCGCACACGTCTCGGTCGGGCTGCTCGCCGCCGGATGGCTCCGCCACGGCGAGCGGGCGCTGGGCCGGCTGCTGCGGGCGGTGGCCGCCTTCGCGTTCCGGCCGCTGCTGCTGGCGGGGGCTCCGGCGGCGGCCGTCGCGGGTCCCGCGGAGCGGATGCCGCGGCCGGTGTCTCCGGGCACGGGGGCCCGTACACGCTTCCCCGCACACTCCGTGGGACGACGGGGACCTCCCGTGCCCGGCGCGCTCGCGAGCGCCTGACGCACGTACGGCACCCCATCACGTCACATCCCACGGAGATCACGATGAGTTCACGCAACAGCCAGGCCAACAAGGCTGCCGCCCGCGAGCGGCTGCGCGCCGAGCGCGCGGCGCAGGCGAAGAAGGACAAGGCGCGCCGCCAGGTGATCGTGGCCGGCGCGGTCGTGGCCACGCTGGCCCTGGCCGGCGCCGTCGGCTACGGGATCATGCAGGCCAACCAGCCGGGCCACTGGGACAAGGCCGCCAAGGCCGAGCTGGTCAAGCCGAAGAACACCGAGGGCGAGGACGGCACCACGGTCGTCATCGGCAAGGCCGAGGCGAAGAAGACCCTGGAGCTCTACGAGGACTCGCGCTGCCCGGCCTGCGCCCAGTTCGAGCAGGCGGCGGGCGAGCAGGTCAAGAAGGACGTCGACGCCGGCAAGTACAAGATCCAGTACTTCGGTGCCACCTTCATCGACAACATGGCCAAGGGCGAGGGCTCGAAGAACGCGCTGAGCGCGCTCGGCGCGGCGCTGAACGTCAGCCCGGAGGCCTTCCTCGAGTTCAAGAACGCGCTCTACTCGAAGGACCTGCACCCCGAGGAGACCGTCGACAGCTTCGCCAAGGACGACTACCTGCTGAAGGTCGCCGACACGGTCCCGGCGCTCAAGGGCAACGCCGAGTTCAAGAAGGCCGTCGAGGACGGCACCTTCGACCGGTGGGCGCTGGAGATGTCCAAGGCCTTCGACAACTCCGGGGTGAAGGGCACGCCCACCCTGAAGATGGACGGCAAGAAGATCGACACCCCGCAGACGGCGGAGGCCTTCACGGCCGCGATCGACAAGGCGCTGCAGGGCTGAGCCCCGGCCGCTCCAGAGGCCGATTTCCGGACAAGTCACCCCTCAACGGGCGGGCGGACTCCCAGAGTTCGCCCGCCCGTTGCATTCCCGGTGCTGGCCTCGTGACCATACCGGCCAGTAATCTGATCATCCGTGACCAGTCATCTCTCTTCCCCCGCGACCGCGGCAAACCCCCGCCGTCGCACGGTCGTTCTCGCTGCCGCGGCCACCGCCGCCCTGGCCCCCCTCAGCTCCCTGGGTGCCTCCGCCGCCCATGCCGCCGGGAACGCACCGGCCTTCCTGCACGGCGTCGCCTCCGGCGACCCGCTGCCCGACGGGATCCTGCTGTGGACCCGCGTCACCCCCACCGCCGAGGCCGTGCCCGGCTCCGGCCTCGGCCCGGCCGTCCAGATCGGCTGGGAGGTGGCCACGGACAAGGACTTCGCCGGCGTCGTCGCGAGCGGCACCGCCACGGCGAGCGCCGCCGGCGACCACACGGTCAAGGTGGACGTGCGCGGTCTGCGGCCGCAGACCGCGTACTGGTACCGGTTCACGGCCGGCGGGGCGCTCTCGCCCGTCGGGCGCACCCGGACCACCCCCGGCCACGACGTGACCACCTCCGGGGTCCGCTTCGGCGTGGTGTCGTGCGCCAACTGGGAGTCCGGCTACTTCTCCGCCTACCGGCACCTGGCCGCCCGCGCCGACCTCGACGCGGTCCTGCACCTCGGCGACTACATCTACGAGTACCAGTCCGGCGGGTACCCGGAGGCCAAGTACGGCGTCCGCGCGCACGAGCCGAAGCACGAGATCGTCTCGCTGGCCGATTACCGCACCCGGCACGGCAGATACAAGACGGACGCCGACCTCCAGGCCCTGCACCGGGCGCACCCCGTCATCGCCATCTGGGACGACCACGAGATCGCCAACGACGCCTGGTCCGGCGGCGCCGAGAACCACACGCCCGGCTCCGAGGGCGACTGGGCGGCCCGCGCGGCCGCCGCCAAGCAGGCGTACTTCGAGTGGATGCCCGTCCGCACCTCCGTCGCGGGCACCGTCTACCGGAGGCTGCGCTTCGGCACCCTCGCCGACCTGCACCTGCTCGACCTGCGCTCCTTCCGCTCCCAGCAGGCCAAGGTCGGCAGCGGTTCGGTGGACGACCCGGAGCGCACCATCACCGGGCGCGCCCAGCTGGACTGGCTGAAGGCGGGCCTCGCGGGCTCCACCGCGACCTGGAAGCTGGTGGGCACCTCGGTGATGATCTCGCCGGTGGCGTTCGGATCGCTGCCCGCGCACCTGCTGGGGCCGCTCGCCAAGCTGCTCGGCCTGCCCGAGGGCGGCATAGCGGTCAACGTGGACCAGTGGGACGGCTACACGGACGACCGGAAGGAACTCCTGCGCCACCTCAAGGACCGGGGCGTGAAGAACACGGTGTTCCTGACCGGCGACATCCACATGGCATGGGCGAACGAGGTCCCGGTCAACATGGCCACGTACCCCGGTTCGGGCACGGCGGCGACCGAGTTCGTGGTCACCTCGGTGACCTCGGACAACCTGGACGACATCCTGCACGTGCCGGCGGACACCGCCTCGCTGGTCGCCGAGTCGGCCGTCAGGGCCGCGAACTGGCACGTGAAGTGGGTGGACATGGACGCGCACGGCTACGGCGTGCTCGACGTGACGGCGGAGCGTTCGCAGATGGACTACTACGTGGTGTCGGACAAGCGGCGGCAGGACGCCACGGCCGCGTGGTCCCGCTCGTACCGGACCCTGAACGGCACGCAGAAGGTGGAGCGGTCCTACCAGCCGAGTCGCTGACAGACCGTCAAATCTGCGGCGTTGGAGGGCTCCTGGTTCACACCAGGGGCCCTCTGTGCGCTTGTGGCAACAAATCTTTTACGTCGAGACCTTGACCTGAATATGTCATGCACACATAAGCTTCGCGCCAGCTGAAGAAGATCCTTCACGCCACCACCCCCCACTCGCGAGGAGCACACGTGCGCGCAATCGCCCGCATATCCCCCCTTCTTCGCCGCCGCCTGATGGGCACCGCGGTCCTGGCCGGAACCTTGGCCTTCACCCCCCTCGCCGCTCCCACCACTCTGGCCGCAGCCAAGGCCCCCGCCGAGGTCTGCGCCGAGGACGGCACGACCGCAGGCGCCGCGGCCCGGGTCGCGCGCGCCCACGAGGAGCAGGCGGACGAGCCGAACGAGGTCACCGAGGCCCAGGCGAGGGCCATGGACACCGACCTCAAGGCGAAGCTGGACAAGGCCCTCAAGAACCAGCCGCAGCGCAGCCTGCGCGCGGCCGAGGCCGTCACGAACATCCCCGTGTACTTCCACGTCGTCCACTCGGGCAGCGCAGGCAAGCTCACGGCCACGGACGTCGGCAAGCAGCTGGCCGTCCTCAACGCCGCGTACGGCGGCCAGGGCACCGGCAACGTGAACTCCAACTTCCAGTTCACCCTCGCCGCCACCGACTACACGGACAACGCCTCCTGGTACAACCTGGCCTCCGGCTCCCAGGCCGAGAAGAACATGAAGAACACCCTGCGCAAGGGCGGCCCGGGCGCGCTCAACTTCTACACCGCCAAGCTCTCCGGCGGCCTGCTGGGCTGGGCGACCTTCCCGACCTCCTACGCCTCCGCCCCCAAGATGGACGGCGTGGTCGTCCTGGACAGCTCGCTGCCGGGCGGCTCCGCGGCCAACTACAACGAGGGCGACACCGCGACCCACGAGGTCGGCCACTGGCTGGGGCTGTACCACACCTTCCAGGGCGGCTGTAACGGCAACGGCGACTACGTCTCCGACACCCCCGCCGAGAAGAGCGCCGCGTACGAGTGCCCGACCGGCCGCGACAGCTGCGCCAACAAGCCGGGCGCGGACCCCATCCGCAACTTCATGGACTACACGTACGACTCCTGCATGTACCAGTTCACCGCCGGCCAGGTCGCCCGTATGACGAGCAGCTGGACGGCGTACCGGGCCGGGTAAAGCACGGCGTCCGGCGGGCCCGCCGCACTACCCTGGCGCCATGAGCGCGCCGGGGGACGTGATCGACGGACGGTTCGAGCTGGTCGAGAAGCTCGGCAGCGGGGGCATGGGCACGGTCTGGAAAGCACTCGACCGTGTCCTGCACCGCGAGGTGGCCGTCAAGGAGGTCCGGCCGCCCGCCGGTCACGAGGAGGGCGAGGCCTCGCGGCGGTTGCGCGCACGCGTACTGCGCGAGGCCCGCGCCCAGGCCCGGATCAACCACCCCCACGTGGCCACCGTCCACCACGTCGTGGACGAGGGCCCGCACCCCTGGCTGGTGATGGAACTGCTGCCCGGCGGATCCCTCCAGCAGCGCCTGGACCGGGGACCGCTGGCACCCGCCGAGACGGCCCGGATCGGCCGCGAGGTCCTCGCCGGACTGCGCGCGGCCCACGCCGCCGGGATCCGTCACCGGGACGTGAAACCGGCCAACGTCCTGCTGCGGGCCGACGGTTCCGCCGTCCTGACCGACTTCGGCATCGCCGCGATCCAGGACGCCCCCTCGCTGACACCCACCGGGGACGTCATCGGAACCCCCGAGTACCTGGCGCCCGAGCGGATCCGCGGCCAGGACCTGCCCGCCTCCGACCTGTGGTCGCTCGGCGTGATGCTCTACGTGTGCGTCGAGGGGGTCAGCCCGATGCGGCGGGCCACCGGCCTGGCCACGCTGGCCGCCGTCCTGGACGATCCCGTCCCGCCCGCCCGACGGGCCGGCGCCCTGGGCCCCGTACTGGCGGACCTGCTGGTCCGCGATCCGGCGGCCCGGCCCGCCGCCGAGGAGCTCGACGCCCGGCTCGCGGCAGCCGCCGGCGCGGCCGCCCCTCCCCCGCCCGCCCTCGCGGACCGGGTCCCGCCACAGCCGCCACCACCGGCACCGCCCGCCCAGCCGTCCCCGCCCGCCCAGCCGGGCACGTCCCGCGGCCGTTTCGGCCCGCCGCCGCCGCTGCCCCGGAAACCGGCGCCCCGCGGCTGACGCCCGCCGGCCTCCGGGGCCGCCCCCTACAGCGTGTCGAGGAACCCGGCCGCGACCTTCCAGGCCTGCTCGGCGGCCTCGGCGTCGTAGTCGTCCAGACCCGGGTCGGTGAACAGGTGCCCGGCGCCCGGATAGCCGTGGACCTCCACGTCGGCCCCGGCCCGCTGCATCCGCAGGTACCAGGCCGTCAGCCAGTCGTGCGACTCGAAGGGGTCCGGGTCCGCCACGTGCAGCTGCACCGGCAGCCCGTCCACCGAGGCGTCGTCCTCCAGGTCCGCCGTGCCGTGCAGGAGCAGCAGCCCGCGCGCCTTGTCGTCGGCCAGCGCCAGGTGCTGCGCGAGGGAACCGCCCAAGGAGAACCCGGCGTAGACCAGACCCTGGTCGGAGTAAGGGGCGGCGGCCAGCACCGCGCGCTTGAGTAGCTCGTCACGGCCGATCTCGTCCCGGTGGGCCATGCCCTCCTCGACGGTGTCGAAGGTGCGGCCCTCGAAGAGATCCGGCACGTGCACCTGGTGCCCGGCCGCGCGGAGCCGGTCGGCCGCCTCCTGCACCGCGGGCCGCAGCCCGTACGTCGAATGGAACAGCATGATGTTCATACCCACCATCGTGCCAGTTTCCGCAGACCGCTTCCGGTTACGTTCATACCCATGGAGATGGACACCGTCCTGCGCCCCGCCCTGGTCATCGGCGGCACGCTGGTCGTCACCCTGATCGCCGGCCGGGTGCTGGACCTGCTGCTCCGCCGCGCCGACGCCCGGCATCCCGAAACCCCCCTGTGGGGCCTGCTGCGCCGCTGCCGCGTGCCCTTCCAGCTGGTGCTCGGCACATCGCTGCTGCGCGGCTCCTACCGCCAGGCGGGCATCCTCCCCGACCACCCCGTGGGCGTCGGCCGCTTCCTCACCCTGGTGCTGATCGCCTCCACCGCCTGGCTGGCCGTGAGGATCGCGACGGCCGCCGTCGACTCCGCCTACGCCCGCTACGCCGCGGCCACCGAGGACGACGCCCGGGTCCGCCGGGTCCGCACCCAGGTCACGCTGATCCAGCGGGTGGTGACCGCGGTGGTGGTCGTGGTCGCCGCGGCGGCCATGCTCCTGACGTTCCCGCCGATGCGGACGGTCGGCGCCTCGATGCTGGCCTCCGCGGGGGTGCTCGGCATCGTGGCGGGCATCGCCGCCCAGTCCTCGCTGAGCAACCTGTTCGCCGGCCTCCAGATCGCCTTCGGCGACACCGTGCGCATCGGCGACACGGTCGTGGTCGACAAGGAATGGGGCAGGGTCGAGGAGATCACCCTCACCTTCCTGACCGTCCGCACCTGGGACGAGCGCCGCATCACGATGCCGGTCTCGTACTTCACGAGCAAGCCGTACGAGAACTGGTCGCGCGGCGGCGCGCAGATGACCGGCACGGTCTTCTGGCACCTGGACCACAGCGCCCCCGTGGAACTGATGCGGGACCAGCTCCGGCACATCCTGAAGGACATCCCCGAGTGGGACGGCCGCGGCGCGAGCCTGGCGGTGACGGACACCACCCCGCACACCGTCCAGATCCGGGCGGTGGTCACGGCGAAGGACGCGGACGACGTCTGGACGGTGCGCTGCGCGGTCCGCGAGCGCCTGATCACCTGGCTCCTCACCCACCACCCCTACGCCCTCCCCCGCATCGCCACCTCCGAGGCCGCCCCCCGCCCCGGAGCCTGAGGCCGCCGCGGACGGCCCGGCCGTGCCTCAGAACGTCAGCCGGAACAGCGCGCCCCCGCCCGGTGCGGCCTCCGCCACCAGCTCGGCCCCGTGCGCCCGCGCGATCTGCCGGGCCATGGCCAGCCCCAGCCCCGAACCCGGCAGGGCCCGGGCGGCATCGGCCCGGTAGAACCGGTCGAAGACGTGCGGCAGGTCCTGCGCCGAGATCCCCGGTCCGTGGTCCCGCACCGTCAGCTCCGGACCCGACGGCAGGACCGCCAGCTCCACCTCCACCGGCATCCCGGCGGGGCTGAACTTCGCCGCGTTGTCCAGCAGGTTCCCCAGCAGCCGGCTCAGCCGCGCCGGCACCCCGGGCACCACGACCCCCCGCTCGGGCACCCGCACCCGGACCGGCACCCCCGGCCAGTGCGCCCGCGCCGCCTCGGCCCCGTGCTCCACGATCGAGTCCAGCCGGACCTCCTCCACCAGCGGCTGCGGCTCCTCGTCCCGCGCCAGCTCGATCAGGTCGTTCACCAGCCCCGTCACCTCGCGCAGCTGCCGCCCCAGCGCGGCCGACGCCCGCTCCCGCTGCTCCGGTGTGAGCCGCTCCGCCCGCCCCAGCAGTTCCGCGTTGGTCCGCAGCGCCGTCAGCGGGGTCCGCAGCTCGTGCGAGGCGTCCGCGACCAGTCTCCGCTGGGCGGTGACCGACTGCTCCAGCTCCCCCAGCATGGTGTTGAAGCTCCCGGCGAGCCGGGTGATCTCGTCCTCCCGCCCGGGAGGCCCCGGTGGGAGTTCGATGCGGTGCCGGGGATCCCGGGTGGCGGCGATCCGCTCGGCCGTCGCCGTCAGCCGGGTGACCGGGGCCAGGCCCGTCCGGGAGACCCAGTAGCCGAGGACCGCCGCGAGCAGCACCCCGGCCGCCGCCGTCAGGACGAGCCGGCGCGCGGCCTTCTCGATCCCGGCCTCGACGGTGTCGGCCCGCAGGGCGACCTGGATCGCCCGGCCCTTGGCGTAGTCGGTCGTCAGCATCCGGGCCGGATACCCGGCCAGCGTGATGTTGGTGAAGAACCCGTTCCTGCTGCCCGCCGCCACCTCCCGCGTGGCCGGGGTCACCGGCAGCAGCCCCGGCGTCCGGGGATCCTGGGCCGGGTCGGCCGGCACCACCTGCGCACACGCGGGCGCCGCCAGGTAGCGGCACTGCCCGGCCAGCACCCCCGGCGCGGCTCCCGGTTCGCTCTGCGCGGCGAGCCCGGCGGACTGCACGAGGGTGAGGTCGAGCTGCCGGTACAGCGCGGACCGTACGACGAGGAAGGCCGCCGCGCACACCCCCACCGCCACCAGGGCCACGGCGGCCGTGACGGCCAGCGCCAGCCGGGTCCGCAGCGGCCGCCGCCTGCGCCAGGCGGCCCCGAGCCTGCGCCGGCCCGCGCCGCTCACGCCTCGTCCAGCCGGTAGCCGACCCCGTGCACCGTGTGGACCAGCCGGGGCTCGCCCGCCGCCTCGAGCTTGCGGCGCAGGTAGCCGACGTACACCGCCAGGGAGTTGGAGTCCGGCCCGAAGTCCCGGCCCCACACCAGCTCCAGGATCAGCTCCCGCGGGAGCACCTGGCCGGGGTGGCGCAGGAGCAGTTCCAGCAGCGCGGCCTCGGTGCGGCTGAACTCCAGCGGCCGCCCGCCCCGCCGCCCGGTCCGGGTCGCCGGGTCCAGGGCGAGGTCGGCGAAGGCGAGCGGAGCGGCGTCCGGGGGCTCGGGGGCGGCCCGCCGCAGCAGCGCCCGTACCCGCGCGACCAGCTCGTCCAGGGCGAACGGTTTGACGAGGTAGTCGTCGGCCCCCGCCTCCAGGCCGTCCACGCGCTCGCTGACGGACGACAGCGCGGTGAGCACGAGCACGGGCGTACGGTCGCCCAGGGCGCGCAGCTGCCGGCACACGCCGAGCCCGTCGAGCACCGGCATCATCACGTCGAGCACGACCGCGTCGGGCTCCCAGGCCGCCACCTCCGACAGTGCCGCCAGCCCGTCCGCGGCGCCCCGCACCTCGTACCCCTCGACGGCCAGCCCGTCCTCGACGGCGGCCCGTACCTCGGGCTCGTCGTCGACCACCAGAATCCGATGCCTGTGCAAGGTGCTCAT
The DNA here is from genome assembly GCF_052244475.1 of Streptomyces sp. IBSNAI002. Lineage (NCBI taxonomy): Bacteria > Bacillati > Actinomycetota > Actinomycetes > Kitasatosporales > Streptomycetaceae > Streptomyces > Streptomyces sp. IBSNAI002. The sequence goes on from NZ_JBQPXG010000002.1 coordinate 2,448,838, forward strand.
GGGCAAAGCCTGCCAAAGCCGTCGGTGTGAACCTCTTAGAACCTTCTTAAGTCGGGGACAGGAGCCGCCTCAGGAACCGGCGCCGCAACGCCCCGCGCATCCCAAGGCTTCTGGCTCTCTACCGTCCATGACAGTCCAGGCAGATCCGAGTTGTGCTGCCTCGGGTGGCTCCCCGATTGGCTCCCCGAGTGCCACCGCTGACCCTCAGGCCTCGGTGCGCTTCCACACTTCGGGACCCCCACCCTGCCAGGTGATCGGCCCGTCCTCGCTCAGGTCCACGTCCTCCAGGCCGGCGCGACGCAGAAACTCGGCAACGTCCCTCGGCGTCTGCGCGCGACCGAGGTCCACGTCCACACCGAGCGCATGAACGGTGACCTTCCGACCACCCTTCGGGGACACTGGATGCACGATGATTTCCGTCTGGTCCGACACGCCCCTAGCGTGCCGCGTCAGCGCCAGTCCAGCACGTGGAGCGCACGGTCCGGCCGACGGCGCGTCCGGGGATCCACACCCAGAGGTGGTCGGGTACGGGGGACCGTGGCCGATGGTGGAGCAGGCGATCTCCCGTACCCCGGCGTGCCCGATCGAGCGGGAAAACACGGGGACCCGGCCGTCATTTACGGACAGCGCACAGCATGGCGGCCCCTGACCGATTTATCTGGTCAGGGGCCACCGACCTGCGGTGGTCGTGGGATTTGAACCCGCGGTAACTTGCGCCACGACAGATTTCAAGAGCGCTCCGCACGCCGGAGGCAATCTCTGTCTGACCTGCACGTTCCCGTGCTCAGGCTCGCAATCCGGCGGTTCTGGCCCACGTATGGCCCGCAGGGCCTCGAATTGCCCTGTTGCCCAGCCGCCCCGGCAGCCTCCCCACAGGGATCCCGGCGCCCCGGAAGATTCGGGCCTAGGACACTTCTGCTGATCTCCGATGGCCTTAGCGCACCTCTGGAACCCTTCCCACCGCCAGCAGGTGTGAGCTGGCTGCGAGGAGCTCCGGGTAGGGCTCTGCCATCCGAGCAGCCGCCAGGACTGACTCGAAGAGAGCTTCGGAAGGAGCTTCCCCCGACTGCTGCTCCACCGCCTTCAGAGCCGACCAAGCGGGACCCTCCACTCCGAGGACGACGACGTCCTCCAGCCCCGCCGCAGTCAGCTCGCCAGCCAGTTCTTCAGCTCGGTGGAAAAAGGCGAGAGTGAACCCCCGTTTCCCGTCGTACACGGCCGTCCGGAGGATGGATGAAACGGACGTGTGTAGCCGCTCCGTGTGCAGATGGGCGTATGTCACGTGCTCGAACAGCGAGGCATACCGATTGATGGCCGCAGCAGCAACCACTCCGCCCGGCCGAGCAACCCGCACTGCCTCTGCGAGCGCCGCCCGCCGGTCTGCAGCGTCTGGAAGGTGGTACAGCGGGCCAAGAAGCTGAACGACGTCGTAGGAATCCGACGCCGCGGCGAGGGCCCTGGCGTCCCCAACGTCCGCGCGGCAGACCCTCGCAGCTTGCTCTACATGTCGGAGGACCGGGTCGACCAGATCTACGTCGTACCCGTCCTCAACCAGCCACTCTGCATGCACCCCCGTCCCGCCCCCCACGTCTAGGACTCGAGCCGGGGCATCCGGCAAGTACCTGCGGAGGATCTCCCGGGTTCGCAGTAGCTCAAGGCGTCCGTCCGCCGACGTCCTCAGACGCGCGCCCTCATCAATCGCGCTCTCGTAGAAAGTGCGGACCTCTGGTGCTAGCTCGTACGTTGACATGCCCGAAGTATTCTGTACCGGTGGACCAGTCCACCAGGGCCTAAGGGGAATCATGGCTGTACTCAAATACGAGGAGATCGCCGAGTCTCTGCGGGCACAGATCGCCAACGGGGAGTTTCCGCCCGGCACGGCGATTCCATCCGGCCGTGACTTGGCTGAACAGTGGTCGGTCTCGCGCGCCACCGCCATCAAGGCCGTGGACGTCCTGCGCGCAGACGGCATCGTCGAGGCCCGCCAAGGGACCGGCTTCATCGTGGTCGAGACACCAGTGGGCCGCCCGGCTGGCGCGCGGCACGCCGGCGCAGCACGGGTCTCGGGCGGGATGCCATTCCAGCGGATCGGCAACCCGGAGTGGACCGTCCCCCCGGCGCACATCGCCGGGGCGCTCGGGATGGATGAGGGTGAGGAGGCTCTCCTCCGAGCCCGGCTCATGCACTACCCGGATGGCACGCCACACAGCTACGTCACCGCCTGGTTTCCGCCGTCGATCGCGAGGAATGCGCCCCGGCTTGCTCAGACGGCTCCCATCTCTGAGGGCACGACGCGGTACATCCGCCGGCAGACCGGTCGGTTCCCTGTCGAGGGATCGGACACAACGACCGTTCGCCTGGCGTCGCCGGTCGAGGCGGAGCGCCTGCGGTTGGACCAGCCCACTGCCGTCGCGGTGGTACTCCACGTGGCTACGGACCACGAGGGTGGCGCTCTGGTGTGCGAAGAGGGCGTAACTCCCGAGGGGACATACGAGCGCACCGAGAGCTATCCGATGTAGCCCAACCCCTCCCGCCAGCTGGACCGGTCCACCGGTTCAGCTTTTTTCTTGCCTTAAAACTGCGTCCCGACCAGGCATTTTTGACGGTCAATCACCATGACTCGTGGCGAAGGGAGTTGACTGGACCGGTCCACCGGTCCAGTCTTAGTGCGTGGCAACGACTCGCCGAAATGCGAGCCGAAGTCACTTCGAGGGGCCTTCTTTGGGCTGCTCGGAGCACCCGCATCACCTTGTGCGTCCGGCGTGTCCCGCTTCGGCGGGAGGCCTTGCGGCCTACCGCGCCCGTCGGAGAGCCGTCGTTGTTTGAGAACTCCACAGAGTGATCCACCGCTGTATCACGGCCTACCACGCCGACCGGAGCGAGTGGAGACCAGCCGATCGAGAACGAGCCTGCGTCACACCGGGCCCAACACCCCCACAGGGGGACACGCCATCGGCTCTAAAGAACCACCCGGCCGACATGGGGCCGCGATGACCTCCAGAGACAGGGACCGCCTCTGGAGCGAGCGGCGCCGGGTGAGCCCAGTCCCACAACAGAACGCCGCTGCCGCGGGAGATCCGCGGTCGGCTGCCTCCTCTGCCCGTCCGCCGCTTCGGCGTCGTACGGGCGGGGTGACAGGGAGCCGAGTACACCCGCTCCATCCCCAACGTAGTGCAGCCCCCGGCGTGTCCGCGCCGAGGGCTGCTGAGTCCCGTTCCTCTACAGAAGGAGCAAGACCCATGAAGTCCATCGCTGCACTTCAGAACGTTGTTACGCCGTGGTCCGACAGCCTGGAGCCGTCGGACGCGGAGCTGAATGCGATTGAGGCTGAGATGCCCGTGGTCCTGGCCGAGGTCGAGTTGCTGGACGCGCTGATTGTCCTACTGGACAGGCCTGCGTCGGAGTTCGACGGCCGCCGGATCCGCAGGGCCCACAACCGGGTGCTGACCGCCCGCCGGGACGCGGCCAACCGCGCCACCGGCACGCAGGTCTCGGGGGACGCGGCATGAACAACCACACCGAAGCCCACGTCGACCTGCTGGAAGCGATCGTGGAAGCGCTGAGCCTGCCGCTGCCGTCCATCGAGGAGGCGGACGAGCGGCTCTACCACCGGCTGCTGGAGCGCCGGGCGCTCGCCGTGCGGATCATCGTGCAGGTTAACCGGACCGTCAGCAGGGACCCGCGGATGGCTGCGGACGCGATCCGTACCCGGACCGCCGAAGAGCCCGTCACCTACACCCCGTTCGAGCCGGACGAGGACGGGGACGGCCGGTGAGCGGGCGTCCGCCGCTGGAGCAGATCGCCGCTCTGACGGGGCTGTTGTCGCGGCTGACTCGGGTCCTGGTGGCTGTGGCGTCCGTGGCGTTGGTGTTCACCGCGTCGAACGTGACGATGTTCGCCATCGACCATCACGTGTCCGTGTGGATCGCGTGGCTGCTGGACCCGATGGTCGCGGTGGCGCTCGGCACGGTCCTGATCTTCGACGGGCGGCTGTCGGAGTACGGCCTGTACCCGTCGGGGTGGGCGACGGTGCTGCGGTGGTTCGCCGGTCTCGGGACCTGGGTGATGAACTGCTGGACGTCGCTGTGGCCGGCGGGATCCTCCTTCGGGATTCCCCGGGAGGTGGACCCGGCCGGTCTCGTGCTCCACTCCGTCCCCCCGGTCCTCCTGATCGTTCTGGCCGAGGCCATCAGCCACTACCGCCACCAGATCCTCTCGAAAATCACCGAGCTCCAGGCTCAGGTGGACGCTGCGGTGGAAGGGGTGGAAGCCACCCCCGCCGCCACGCCGTCCACCCCGTCCACCGGCCCCGGGCCGCTGAGTGCGCCGCTGGAGCCGGTGGCCGCGCCGGTGCGGCCGATTCCGCTGGTCATCTGTGGTGACCGGCAGGTGTTCCACCCCCAGTTCCCCCTGCCGTCCACCCCGGTCCACTCCAACGAGTTGGTACCGGCTCGGCTGTCGGCGGAGGAGGCTGCGAACGTGATCCGTGCCTGCTGGGTGCAGGGCACTTCGCTGCCGGAGGCGGCCCGGCTTTCCACCCGTTCCACCTCCTACGTCCACAAGATCTACCAGCGCCTCAACGAGTCCCGGCAAGCCCGCGACGTCCTCACCCTGGCGGTGTCCTGATGGCCACCGCCAACCTCCCCGTCTACTCATGGAGGCTCGCTCCCGACGGGCTCGCCACCCGTCGGCAGCTCCGCGCCCTGGGCCTGCGGCCCGGCGGCCAGGATGTCGTCGCCCAGGTCGAGCGGCCCCGCCGACGGCGTGGGCCGCTGGTCGCCTACCTCTACCGGGTCGACCGGGCCCGCCCGGTCCGGCCGATGACCGAACGGCGGGCCGCTGCCCTCGCGAAGGCCAACGCGGCCCGCCGCTGGTGCCCGTCCTGCCGCCGGGATGCCGGGTACGTGATCCCGGCCTCGCTCGGCATGTGCACCCCGTGCGCCTACCCGCAGCCCGATCAGCCCGTCAGACCCGCACCGTCCACGCACTGGAAGGAGGAACCCTCATGCCCGGTATCGACTGGGACAAGGAGTTCACCCGCATGAACCCCGCCACCCCGGAGAAGGCCGGCACGCCGTCGAAGTTCTCCGCCAAGTTCGGCGGGGTACGCCGCAACACCGCCGCTCTCGCCGTGTGCGGCACCATCGCCGTCCTCGCCGTGTGCGGGACGGTCGTGGCCGTCACCAGCATGCAGGGCGACCAAGCCGCCCAGGACCGCGCCCGCGCCAAGGAGCAGGCCGCGAACACCCTGGTGGAGGTGGAGGCCGACAGGCAGCGGGCGCAGACCGAGGAGTCCGCGGCCAAGGCCCTGTACGAGCGGGAGATGGCGGTCTACCTGGAGTGCATGAAGGTCCGGGCGGCGGCCGTGGCCAAGGCGGCCTCGTATGAGGTCTCGCGGATCCCTTCGTGCGCCGCCCCGACCCTCGGCGGCAAGACCCCCAAGGCCAAGCCCGGGGAAGCCGGCGGCGCCGGTGACGGCATCACGTCGAGCCCGTGGCTGTGGGTGGCGCTCGTCGGCGGCGGCGGACTGGTCGCCTACAAGAAGCTCTCGACGCCCTCCGGTTCCGGTGCGGTCGCCCCCGCGAACAACAAGGGATTCACCTTCGAGAAGGGTGCCTGAGAATGACGCTCCAGTTCTTCGCCCTGGCCCTGTTCTGCTGGGCACTGTTCTTCACCTTCAAGAAGACCAAGGGAAAGCAGATGGTGATCTGCATCATGCTGATCGTCTCCGGGATCTTCCTCCCGTACACGCCGTTCAGCGACGAGATCCGCAGCACCCTCGAATCCGTCTTCAACACCGCGAACGACACCGTCAACGACATCGGCACATCACGCTGAGTCGACCCTGCGCCGGTTACCGGTTACCGGTTACAGCCCCCAGACTCCGCCCCAGAACCCTTCTGGGCGGCCCGAACCGGCGTCCGCAGGGCCTGTAACCGGTAACCGGTAACCGCTGACAACTACACAGTGTCACGGAAGGAGGGTCGTGGAACTCCTCATCCTGCTCGCCATCACCTATCTCGTCGGCGTGGACAACACCCACGGCAAGTACGAACAGGCGGGCATCAAGAAGCCCCCGCCCAAACCGAAATCCACATGGCAGCCGACCCGGGCACCGGACACCTTCCGAAACGCCCCCTACAACGCTGCCGCGAAAGCCCATTACGGGCTGCTGGCGGGCGCTCATTGGGCCGGGGGACTGCGTGACGGATGGCGCTCCGCCTATCTCAAGAAGCCGGGCGTTGCGCCTTCCGGTTCGGCTTCCGCCGCAACGCCGCCGGGGCCCTCTTCGCCTGCCGCCGGGGCAACGGTGCCGCCGAAGCCGACCACCCCGCCGGCACCCTCCACGCCCCCGACGACGCCGCCGAAGCCCCCGGCACCGCCTCCGTCGCCGCCGACCGAAGCGCACCCCGCGTCGGCCGACGCGCCTCCCCCGCCTGCTGCGGAGCCAACGATCCCGCCGTCCGGCACTATCCCTCGCCCGCCCGTTGTCACGATCCCCGAGCAGATCAGGAAGGACCCCGCGATGCAGCCCAACCCGCCCATCCCGCACACCGCGACTGTCGATGCCGAGGGCGTCCACGTCACGACCGCTGCGGGGAAGTCCCGTACCTACAGCGGCGGTGAGGTCATGACCCTCACGCAGGTCATCGATCTCGCCGAGGGCGCCGCGACCCTGTGCCAGTCCAGCTCCGAGACCGCGTTGGAGCTGGTGGACGAGTCGACGCAGCTGGCCGCGGACTGCGACGAGCTGATCGCCGAGATCACTGAGAAGGGCGTCGGCGCGAACCTGATCGGCAAATGCGAGCACCTGAAGGAGCAGCTCGACCTCCAGGCTGCCGCCGCTCAGAAGCTTCATGACCAGATCCAGGGCGGTGAGGAGGCGTGCCGGACCGCGTCGGCGAACGCCGAAGTCCGCCACGGCGGCATCTTCCGTGCCGTGGCGGACTCGCCGCTGACCAAGCCCGCCGAACGCGACTTCTACAACGCCCGATAGACGAGGAGCAGTACGGATGTCTGTCACCGAGACTCTGAAGGACGCCGCGACGTACGCGGCGCTGCGGACGAAGCTGGCCTGGCTCACCCATCAGGTTCACGCGCACGGCGAGACCGTCACCAAGGTCGCCGCCGATGTCGACGAGACGGCGGAGCAGATGCAGGACGCTGCCGAGACGATGAAGGCGCTGGCCGTGGACGCGGCCACCACCGCCGAGTTCGCCGACGCGGCGCTGACCATGACCGGCGCGAAGGAAGCGGCCGGTGCCTATACGGCGGCGGCGGACAGCGCGGCCGCGGCCGCCGACGACGCCAAGACGACCGTCGAGTCCGAGCACGGGGGCATCGCCGACGCGGTGGAGACCTCGCCGGTCGAGATGGCCGAAGCCGCCTTCTACACCCAGCAGTAGGAAGGAGCAGGGCCATGGGGCCGACTCGAGCACAGTTCATCCAGTACGCGCCCGCCGCTCTCGCCGTGGGGGCGCTCGCGGTCGGCCCGTGGTCCGCTCTCGCCGCTGCGGCGGCCGGGGCGGGGGCGTGGGCCATCAGTGCTTCCGCCCCCGCCCTGCGGTCCCTGATCGCCTGTGGGATCACGGCCAGCGGCTGCGGCATCGCCGCCCACCAGATCCTCACCTCCGGCATGGACCCTCTGTTCGCCCTCGGCCTCGCCGTACCGGCCGGGGCCGCGGCCCTGGCCCACTACCGCAACACCGGCGGCGAACCCGCAGTGCTGACCGCCACGCTGGCTGCGGCGGGGGCGGGGCAGTCCTCGCAGGTGCAGGTGATCACAGCCTGGTGGGCGGAGTTCATCTCCGGCCCGACCCAGACCGAGGGCCGCAAGCTCATCCAGCCCGGGGCCATGCTCGCGCACCTCGCCCTGGACGTCGGGGACGAGCACGTGTCGTTCGCCGGGGTCATCACGGTGCCTCAGGGCCAGCAGGTGAGGGTGAAGGCCGCCGACATCGCCTCCGTCTACCGGATCCCTGTCTCGCAGGTGGAGCTGGGCGACCCGAAGCACTACGCCCCGAACGCGCTTCCGGTCACCGTCCACCTCAAGAAGCCGTCGGCGGTGCCGGAGATCGCGGCCGGCGTGCCGACGACGCCCGAGGAGTTGTGGGCCGCGCACGTCGCCATCCCCGACGGAGCGATGCCCGGCACCCGCCTGACCCTCACCCGCTACGACGGCCCCCTGGACTGGGAAGGCATCGCCACCCGCGACCGCAAGGCCATCGGAACCGTCAACATCCAGGACCTGGCCGGGAACCTCGACCTTTCGAGCATCCAGGTTGCCCTGGCCGCCACCGACAAGCCCACGCAGATGGGCGTGCGTGTGATGAAGGAGCACACGCTCATGCACGGCACGATGCTCTCCGCCGTCGTCGACGAGCTGGCGATCGACTCCCGCGGATACGTCCGCCTGGGCACCTACATCGACGCCAGTGCCGCCCTCGTCCCCCTCGCCCAGCCCGGCTCCGGCGCCCGCCACCTCTACCTCGTCGGCGGATCCCGCTCCGGAAAATCCGGAGTACTGGAACAGATCCTCCTCTCCGCCCACCAGTCCCGGATCGCGGTCATCCTCTCCTCCCCGCAGGCCGGCACCATCGCCGGAGCACCCCTGGCCGCTCACTGCGGCGACGGCCTGGACGAAGCGATGGGCGCCCTGCGCCTGGCCTACGCGCTGATGCTCGACCGCGAGAGCCGCTACCGCTCCCCGTCCTTCCCCTTCACCGACCCCCTGGTCCTGACCGTCATCGACGAAGCCCACATGCTGCTGGCCACCTCCTCCCCCTACCACGCAGAGGCCAAGGCGATCGTCGAGCAGATGACCCGCCGCTCCCTCAAACGCGGCATCGGCATGGTCCTGGCCACCCAGACCCCACTCGCCGAAGACCTCGGCAACTCCTCCATCATCCGCTCACAGCTCCTGATCGGCGGCGGCGCCGTCTTCCTGCGCTGCGCCAAGGGCCAGGGCTCCCTGGTCGGCGCGAACGCGGTCCAGGGGGCGGAGGGGATCGACCTGTCGCTGATCCCCGACTCCTGGCCCGGCCAGGCCCGGAAAGTCGCCGACCGCGACATGTCCGGCCTGGACACCACCGCCGTCGCCAAGCCCGAGGACGCCACCTTCGGCCTGGGCTACCTCCTCACCCCCGGATCCCAGGCCGTCCAGTTCCGCTCCCTCTACCTCGACGTCCCGCCCGCCACCCTCGCCGGAAACCAGCCCGCCGTCGCCATGGAGGACTGCGAAGCCTGGCAGCACGCGGACGCGATCACGCAGACCCCGATGGTCGACCAGCGCGGCAGAAACCTGATCGGCAGCCTCGCCGACCTCCTCACCAAAGCCCAGCACGGAGCATCCGCACTGCCCCAGCAGCCAGCCCAGAACGACCCTGCCAACCCCGCACCCGCTTCGGACGGACAGGAACTGATCAAGCCGCGCATCCTCGAACTCCTGCGAGAGGCATCCATCCCCATGACCGCCGAGATCATCGCCCGAAAGCTCGGCACCACCGCGAACAAGATCAAGCCCCGCCTGACCGAGCTGAAGAAGCGAGACGAGGTCACCAACGAAAACGGACTGTGGAGGGCCACATGAACCGCACCACAACCCGCTTCAACCCCATCGACCCCGACCTGTACGCAACCGCGTTCCAGCTCCTCGACCCCACCCCGGAACCCGACGCCCCCGCATCGCTGGCCGCGCCCGTGCCGGTTTCCGCGGCCCCGCCCGTGCACCGGCCGGGGCCGGTCGAGAAGACCCTCACCGACGCCCTCGCCTTCCTCGACACCCACGGCTGGGCCAAACACCGGCTCATCCACCCCGAGGGCTCCCGCTGCTCCATCGGCGCCCTCCGCGCAGCCGCCGGCACCCGCAACACCGCCTACCGCGACGCCGGGAACCTCCTCCTGGACGAAGCCCGCCGCCAGCACGGCGACCACTGGGAGGCGATCCCCTCCTGGAACGACTCCCACACCGGCCCGCAGGTACGCGCCGTGTGGGAGGCAGCCATCCAGCGCGCACACCACCAGAACATCTGATCCGGCTGGAGCCACCTCGTGTCGTTCTCGTTCACCGACCCCAGACCGAACAACAAACCAGCTTTCTCCTTCACCGAGCCCAACCCGGCGGACCTGGACGAGCAGTTGCAGGCGATCGCCGACCTGGCCCACGAAATCCTCCGCCTCACCGCCGAGGTCCGCACGCAGATCCGCAGCTGAGCGCACCGCAAGCACGACAAGGGGCGGCCCCGTCTCGGCGAAGTCCGGGCCGGGCCGCCCTCATCTCCCAGTCCGTGTATCAGATCTGAGGAGACTCATGTACATCACATTCCCGGCCGGGGACGACTACCGGCCCGCCATCGAAACCGGCCGCTGCGTTCACTGCGCGGGCCTCATCCGCTGGGTCGCCTGCCCCACCGGCGGCTGGTGGGCCCACGAGCGGCACCCCGTCGACGGCCACGACGCCGAAGCCGACGCCTGACAACGGGACGGCCCGGTGCACCGGTCACCGGGCCGCACCCCCCACGCGACGATCCGCCATCCCAGCGCTCGAAAGGCCTGGCATGCGTCCACTTGGTCCCCGCAGGCCGCAAGTCCTCGACCTGTTCTGTGGCGCTGGAGGGGCAGGCATGGGCTACCACCGTGCAGGCTTCGACGTCGTCGGCTGCGACCTCCAGCCCCGCCCGAACTACCCGTTCAAGTTCATCGAAGGCGATGCTCTTGACTGCTTCCGGGAGATCGTCCAGGACTTCGATCTGGTGCATGCCTCTCCGCCGTGTCAGTCGCAGTGCACCCTCACCAAGGGCACGAACCAGGGGCGTACGTACGTCAACCTCATCCCCGAGGTCCGCGCACTGTGCGAGTGGTACGGCGTGCCCTACGTGATCGAGAACGTGCCGGGCAGCGAGGTCCGCAGGGACATCGTCCTGTGCGGCGAAATGTTCGGGCTCGGAGTCATCCGCCACCGACAGTTCGAGATCGGCTGGTACTGCGCAACCCCCAAGCCGGTCCACCGCAGGCACCGTGGCCCGGTCCGCGGCTGGCGCCACGGCGTCTACCGCGACGGCCCCTACATCGCCGCCTATGGCAAAGGCGGGGGCAAAGGCGACGTCCCTGAAATGCAGGCAGCGCTCGGCATCGACTGGACCGACATCCACGAGGAACTGACCGAAGCGATCCCGCCGGCCTACACCCAGTGGATCGGCGAGCAGTGGATCACCCTCAGCCAATGGGGCGCCCACTGGCGCGACTGCACCAACAGGTGTATCTGCCCGCCCATGCCCGGCCTCACAGCCGCCTGACCCGCGCGCAGACAGCGAAACCCACAGCGACCACACCTGCCACTGAGCACAGCGAGGGCCCCATCTCGGCGAAGTCCGGGCTGCCCTCACCCACGTCCCGGCCGCCACCGGCCCTCAACAACCACTGAGGAGTACCCAATGCCCCGCACCGCGATGCCGTGGTTCGAGACCTTGACCGACAGCGTGTCCGCTCTCGGCGCTGCCGCCCGCGAGGCCCGCATCGCCCACCGGGCCGCGCAGGCCGCCAGCGAGCAATACAACCCCGACCGGCTCCGACCCGTCGACGGCGCCATCACCATCCCCGGCCGGCAGTCCGGCGTACCGGACAGGCCGCACGACCGGGCGCTGTTCGAGATCGGCGCATCCCACCGGGCGCACGAGCGCCGCATGACCGAGCTCTGCGACAACACGGCCGCCGCATACGCCTACGGCGCCGCCTGGGCCATCCACCGCGTCCTCGACGGCCAGCAGCCCCCGCTCGTGGAACTGGGACGCAAGCCCGACGGCCGAACCGCCATCCCCGACGAGCTGCTCCCCGTCCCGCCCGCGTTCAAGGGCCTGGACCGCTGGAGCGGACACCAGCGCTTCGAGCACGCCCGCAGGGAGCTGGAACGCCTCGGCAACCTCTGGGACTGCATCGGCCTCGACGAACACGACTTCCCCGACGGCTTCAACATCGCGGACACCCTCGAAGACCTCGAAGGCTTCCCCGACGCGGCGTTCCTGTACGGCCAGATCGCCGAATCCGCGCTCACCTTCACGCTCCTCGAACCCCGACACGGGCACCGGGGCTAGCTACGCCGAGGGCGGCCCCCGTCTCGCCAAAGTCCGGGGCCGCCCTCGTCCACAACCCATCAACAGATCTGTGGAGGTACCCAGCATGACCCACCCCACCGACTTCCCGCGAGACCCCAGCCGTCCGGCCTTACCTGCCCACCTGCGTACCGCGCTCTGGCTCGCCGAGGTCGGACTGCCAGTCCTGCCCCTGCGCGCGAGCAAGCTCCCCGTGGGGAACTGCCACGCCTGCACCAGCAGCAAGGCCGCTGGGCCCTGCCGGTGCGGGGACCGCCCGAACATGAAGTTCGCCGGCCCTTGCCAGTGCCCCGCCCCTTGCCACGCCTGGGCCGCGGCCACCACTGACCCGGCCGTCCTCACCTCTCCCGCGTGGGCCCGTGCCTGGCGCCAGGCCGGAGGCGTCGCCTACCACGCTGGCGGGGCCGGGCTGACTGTCGTGGACCTCGACAACACTGAAGCGGTCGCCTGGGCCCGCCAGGCCCTCCCCGCGACCAAGACCGTAGCGACCACCCGCGGTGAACACTGGGTCTACCGGGGCGCCATGCAGTCCGCCAACGGGGTCCGGCCCGGCGTGGACATCAAGTCCCTGATGTCCTACGCCCGCTGGATCAGCACCGGAACCGGCACCATCACCGTCCTGCCGGACACCGTCCGCGCGCTGGTCGTCAGGGAAGAGTCCACCCACCCCGGGCGAGGGGAGGTGGACTCTTCGTCTCCTACTCGTGCCACCTGGGACCGATCGGTTGCCACCGGCTGTCGCCACACCGACACCTTCATCCGCACCGGACTGGAACGCGGGCTCGCCAGGATCACCGCCTGCCGCGACGAGGGCGCCGGATCCCAGGCCTACGGCGTCGCCCGCTTCCTCGCCAACCAGCACACCACCTGCCCCGGCCCCTGCGGCCTGGAAATCCTCGCCCGGCACATCATCGACGCAGCCGTCTCCGTAGACGTCCCCGAGGCGTACGCCGAGCGGGCCGTCAACAACGGATTCGGCGCCGTCCTGGTGAGGACATCGTGACCGACCGCCCCAGCCCCGCCGAACCGGCCCCCGCCCCGAACGGCAGTGGCGCGCCGAAAGCCGTCGCCGAAGGCGTCCCTTCATCCGTTCTCCCTGACCCACTCGCGGACGACGGGCGGCGGCCGGTGGCCTGGCTCCACACCGTCGCCCCGCCCTCCTACGGCGCCAGCCCCAGCGTGCGCTCCTGGTGCTCATGCGGCCGGGACATCTTCGCCGCCGGCCGCGCCCGGGCCCTCGCGCTCATCGCCGACCACGAACAGCACCGCACCACCTGCCCCCGTCTCACCCGGCGAAGGGAAGCCGCATGACCACGCACGACCCCGAGCTGTGGGAGGGGTTCGACCAGATGACCCCGGAGGACTTCGGCGGGCCCGGGTGGGACGAGCCCGTCCCTCTCAACCCGCGCGGACCGCTCCCGGCCTTCCCCGTGGACGCCCTGCCCCACTGGCTCGCCGCCATGACGGCCGGAGTCGCGGAGGAGACGCAGACGCCCGTCGACCTCGCCGGATGTCTCGCACTGGCCGTCATCGGCACCGCCGCCGGCGGACGCCTCACCGTGACCGTGCGCGGGCAGTGGAGCGAACCCGTCAACCTCTACACCGCCGTCGCTCTCCCGCCCGGCAACCGCAAGAGCGCCGTGTTCGGCCTCATGACCAAACCCCTCCTCGCCGCCGAGAAGGCCCTCATCGACCTCACCGCACCCCAGCGGGCCGAAGCCGCGGCCTCCGCCCGGATCGCGAAAGCCGCGGCCGAGAAGGCCGAGAAACTCGCCGCCAACGCCGATCCCGAGAAGCTGGCAGGGCTGACCGCCCAGGCCATCTCCCTAGCGGAGGCAGCCGAGCGCGCCGTCATCCCGGTCGAGCCGCAGCTCGTCGCGGACGACATCACCGCCGAAAGCCTGACCAGCCTCCTCGCACAGCAGGACGGACGGATCGCGATCCTGTCCCCCGAGGGTGAGATCTTCGAGATCATCGCCGGACGGTACTCCGGCGTCCCGAACATGGGGATCTTCCTCAAGGGCCACGCCGGCGACATGGCCCGCGTCAACCGCCAGGCCCGAGACGCCCAGCACATCGAGAACCCCGCCATCACCATGGGCCTCGCCGTACAGCCGGACGTCCTGGACTCCATCGGACAGATCAAAGGCGCCGACGGCCGCGGCCTCCTCGCCCGCTTCCTCTACTCCAAGCCCGAATCCCTCGTCGGCTACCGCAACCTCACCCCCGAACTCCTCCACCCCGACACCGCAACCACCTACGCCCAAACGCTCGGGGGGCTGGCCCTGACCCTCGCGGCCTGGACCGAGACCACAACGCTCACCCTCACCCCGGAGGCCGACGCCGTCCTCCTGGCCTACCAGCGCGTCACCGAAGCCCGCCTCCGCAAGGACGGACCCCTGGCGCCGATCGTGAACTGGGCCAGCAAGCGCGACGGCGCCGTCGCCCGCATCGCAGGCCTCCTCCACCTCGCCACCCACCCCGAGGACGCCTGGACCCGGCCCATCACCGCCGCCACCATGGCCGCCGCCACCCGACTCGGGGACTACTACACCGCCCACGCCCTCGACGTCTTCAACGCCATGAAGGCCGACCCCGCCCAGGAAGCCGCCCACACCGTCCTGACCCACCTGACCGAGACCCGCACCGCCACCTTCACCAAACGCGACCTCTTCCGCGCGATGCCCCGCAGCGAGTTCCCCGCCATGAGCGACCTCGACCCCGCCCTCGACCTCCTCGAGGAACACGGCTGGATCCGCCAGCAGCCCCCGCCACCCCGCACCACACGCGGCGGCCGACCGCCCTCCCCCCGCTACGAGACCCACCCCCGCATCACCCCCGCCGCCTGAAAACCCCCCAACCCGCTGACAGAACTGACAGAACCTCCCGACTAGGCCCCTGATCTGCGGAAACGAGCACTTTCGGAGCTCTGACAAAACCTCCGGAAACTCTGACAGAACTCCAAAAACCTCGCCGCGGGGCGAGCCGTCCGGTCTGACAGAACCTAGGTTTTCGAGGTTCTGTCAGAGTTTTTTGAGGTTTTGTCACGCAGTCCGAACACGACAAAACCACAGGTCAGGAGCCATGCGGCGAGGTTCTGTCAGTTCTGTCAGCGATTCCAGCCCTCCGGCAGGGCTGGCATCGCCCGACTGACCTCTCATGGACCGGAAGGAACGTCACCACGTGGCACTGATGGTCGTACCCGAGAGACGGCTGCACAGCGTCGAGGAAGCAGCGGAGCTCCTCAACTTCGGCCGCTCCACAGCATTCGAGGAGATCAGGCTCGGACGCCTGCGGACGGTCCGCGTCGGCCGACGCCGACTCGTCCCCACCGAGTACGTCGACGAGTACGTCGAACTCCTCAAGCGCGAAGCCCAGGCCGCCGCGTAGCAACAACCAAACCCAACACGGGGCCGCACCGATGCCGGTGCGGCCCCGCTTTCATGCTTGAAAGGTGCCAGATGGACAAGGAGAGCGTGCCGGGCCGTAAGGCTGCCAACGGCGAGGACTCGATCTACTGGGACAAGTCCAAGGAGCGCTTCATCGGCGCCGTTTCGCTGGGCTACACCCCGGCGGGGAAGCGCCACCGCCCCAAGGTATCCGGCAAGACGAAGACCGAGGTGCGGCGGAAGCTGCGGGAGCTCCGCAAGGAGCTCGAACAGGGAGCCAAGGCGCCCGCCCACTACACCGTGAAGCAGGCCGTGGAGACCTGGCTCGCGCAGGGCCTCAAAGGCAGGGCACCCAAGAGCTTGGAGACCTACCAGTACCTGGCCGCAACGCACATCTACCCGTCCCTCGGCGCGGCCAAGGTGCGCGTGTTGGAGGCGGACACACTGGACGACTGGCTTGACGAGAAGGCCGAGGTACTGGCCACCAGTTCGCTGCGGCTGCTGCTTTCAGTCCTGCGGCGGTCCATTACACATGCGCAGAGGCGCGGCCGGGCAGCACGCAACGTTGCCGAGTTGGTCGCGGTGCCGGAAGGACGGCCCGGCCGGCCCAGCAAGTCCCTGACCCTGGAGCAGGCAACTGCGTTGCTCAGCGCCAAGGAAGGGAAGTGGATCCACGTGTACGTGGTCTTGTCGCTCCTGGTGGGGACGCGGCCGGAGGAGACGCGTCCTTTGACCTGGGCCCACGTCCACACCGCGCCGGACGACGGCAGCAAGCCGCACATTGACGTGTGGCGGTCCGTGCGAAGGACCGGGGACACGAAGACACGGAAGAGCCGGCGGTCCCTGGCCATGCCGAAGCAGGCGGTGGAAGTGCTGGAGGGGCACCGGGATCGGCAGCAGGCCAAGTTCAAGGCCGCTGGCAAGACCTGGACCGAGCAGGGCCTGGTCTTTCCGTCGAGGGAGGGCCAAGGCCGTGTGATGGCCGCCAGCAGCGTGCGCATCAACCTGCGCTCGCTACTGAAGGATGCCGGGTTCAGCAATCCGGGAGATTGGACGACCCGGGAACTGAGGACGAGTTTCGTGTCCCTGCTCTCCGACCACGGGGTTCCCATCGAAGCGATCTCCCGGCTGGTCGGACACAACGGAAGCAACACAACGGAACGCGTGTACCGCAAGCAGATCCGGCCTGTTATCACCGAAGGTGCCGAGGCGATGGACGAGATCTTCGGCCGTGCTCACGACGGCGACGCTGAAGCGCCGTAAGACGGTCCGCTTACGGCTCGTGGCTCCCGGATTGGCTCCCTCGGGCGGACGCGGGGCGGTAGTGAGGCCTTGACCTGTGGCTATCTGCTGCGGGCGCAGGAACGGCTCTTAGAACCTTCTTAGGGCGCACCGGGAGTGTGCGGCCATGACCACTCGAAGCACTCGACACACACCCGCGGCCCCCTCCGTCGTGATCGGTGCGGGCGGCACCGGCGGGCACATCTATCCGGGGCTCGCCCTCGCCGAGGCGCTGCGCGCGGCCGTCCCCGGCGCCGTGGTCTCGTTCATCGGGACCGAGCGGGGCCTGGAGACCGAGCTGATCCCGGGTGCCGGCTACCGCCTGCACACCGTCGACATGATCCCCTTCGACCCGGCGCTGGGCGCGAAGCGCTACCTGCTGCCCGCGGCGCTGCTGCGATCGGCGCACCAGGCCCGGTCGGTGATCCGGGCGCAGGGCGCGCACGTGGCCGTCGGCATGGGCGGCTACCCCAGTGCGCCCGCCGTCCTCGGGGCGCGGCTGGCCGGGCTGCCCGCCGTGATCCACGAGTCCAACGCGGTGCCGGGCCGTGCCAACCAGTTCGCCGCCCGTCTCACCCCGCACGTCGCGGTGGCCTTCGACCGCAGCCGGGGCCACCTTTCGGGCGGGGAGCGGGCGCTGACCACCGGAATGCCGATCTCCGCCGCCCTGTCCGCGCTCGCGGAACTCTCCGGACCGGACCGGGCGGCGCTGCGCGCCGAGGCGCGGCGGGCCCTGGGCGTGCCCGGGGGGCGCCGCCTGGTCGTCTTCAACGGCGGCAGCCTGGGCGCGGTCCGCCTGACCCGGGCCGCCGCCGCGCTGGCCGGGCTGTGGCAGCACCGGGACGACGTACAGCTGCTGGTCAAGACGGGTCCGGCGGCGCTGGCGGACACCGTCGCCGAGCTCACCGCGTCCGGCGGGCAGCGCATCGCGCGGGCCCTGCCGTACCTGGACCGGATGGACCTCGTGTACGCGGCCGCCGACCTGGTCGTGTGCCGGGCCGGTTCGGCGACCGTCGCGGAGCTGGCGGCGACCGGGGTCCCGGCCGTGCTCGTCCCCTACCCGTACGCCCCGGGCGACCACCAGACCCACAACGCCCGGGTGCTGTCCGACGCGGGCGCCGGACTGCTGCTGCCCGATGCCGAGACCACTGCCGAACGGCTCGCCTCGCTCATCGGCCCGCTGCTGGCCGATCCGGCCCGGCTGGCGTCGATGGCCGGCGCCGCCGACCCCGGCCCGCACGCGCGGGCCGCCGAACTGCTGGCCGCCGAGGTCCTGCGCGTGGCCGGCCTCCCCCTCCCCCTCCCCCTCCCCACGCTGGAGCGCATATGAACAACTGGACCGACCGCACCGTCCTCGTCACCGGAGCCGAGGGCTTCATCGGCTCGACGCTGGTGGACCTGCTGGTGTCCCGGGGCGCACGGGTCCGTGCCTTCGTGCACTACAAGCCGTACGCGGAGAAGGGCCACCTGGCGCGCTACCTCGCCGACCCGGACGGCCCGGTGGAGATGTGGGCGGGCGACATCCGCGACGCGGGCCGGGTCAGCGACGCGGTGGCGGGCTGCGACACCGTCTTCCACCTGGCGGCGCTGATCGGCATCCCGTACAGCTACGCCTCCCCGGGCGCATACGTGCAGACGAACGTGACGGGCACGGAGAACGTGGCGGAGGCCTGCCGCCGCCACCGCGTCCGCCGCCTCGTGCACACCTCCACCAGCGAGGTCTACGGCACGGCGCTCACCGCGCCCATCTCCGAGAGCCACCCGCTCCAGCCCCAGTCCCCGTACTCGGCGTCGAAGATCGGCGCGGACATGATGGCGCTCTCCTTCCACCACGCCTTCGAGCTGCCGGTGACGGTGGTGCGCCCGTTCAACACGTACGGGCCCCGCCAGTCGGCGCGCGCGGTGATCCCCACGATCCTGGCCCAGCTGCACGCCGGCTCCCGGGAGATCCGCCTGGGCTCGCTCACCCCGACCCGGGACTTCACGTACGTGACGGACACCGCCGCCGGCTTCCTGGCGGTGGCGGAGTGCGACCGGGCACTGGGCGAGGTGGTCAACCTCGGCACCGGCGAGGAGATCTCCGTCGGCGACCTCGCGCAGGCGCTGATCGCCGCCTCGGGCCGGGACGCGGAGGTCGTCGTGGACCCCTCCCGGCTGCGCCCCTCGGGCAGCGAGGTCCACCGGCTCCTGTCCGACAACTCCCGTGCCCGCGACTGGGCGGGCTGGAAGCCGGAGGTCTCCCTCGCCGAGGGCCTGCGCCGCACCTCGGACTGGATCGCGGCGAACCTCGCGCTCTTCGCCCCGGACCGCTACCAGGTCTAGGGGCTGTCTGGCGGATGTCCGCGGCGTCGCGGACATCCGCCAGACCCCCCAGCCCCCCACAAGGTCTGTTACCGCAGGCTCCGCACGTCCAGGTACCGCAGCACCCGGTCGACGATCTCCGGATCGGCGCCGGGTTCGCTGCGGGCGGAGAGCACCTCGTGGCGGGCGGCCGACATCATCTCGCGCTGGATCCGCTGGATGTCCCGGATCCGCGCCACCCGCTGTACGTAGGCCTCCCGCCGCTCCTCGTCCACCATGTCGGGGCTGATCCGGGCCCCCACGTCGTACGCGCGCCGGTACAGCGTCTCCACCAGGTCCTCGGGGAGGTCCTCCACCTCCTCGATCTCCTTCAGCCGCCGCTTCGCGGCCTTCGCGGCGCGGATCGCCAGCTGCCGCTCGATCTCCTTGTCCGCGTCCGAGTCGGCCTCCACCCCGAGCCTGCGCACCAGCCACGGCAGGGTCAGGCCCTGCAGGACCAGCGTCGCCATGATCACGGCGAAGGCGATGAAGACGATCTCGTCCCGCGCCGGGAACGGCTCGCCCGCCTCCGTGCGCAGGGGGATCGCGATGGCCAGCGCCACGGAGGCCACGCCCCGCATCCCGGCCCACCACATGACGACGCTCTCCCGCCAGCTCAGCGGGATCTCCTCCGCGTAGTCGCGCCGCGTGTGCAGCTTCCTGGCGAGCCAGCCGGCCGGCAGCAGCCAGAACAGCCGTACGCCGACCACCACCCCGATCACGGCCGCCGCCCACCCGGCCATCTCCCACTCGCGTCCGCGCGCCGTGCCGAACACGTTGTGCAGCTCCAGGCCGATCAGCCCGAACGCCACCCCCGTGACCAGCGTGTCGACGACCTCCCAGAAGGTGTGCCCGGCGAGCCGCCCCAGCACGTCGTCGGCGTCGTTCGCGTACTCGGCCAGGAAGAGCGCGGTCGTCAGCACGGCCAGCACCCCCGAGCCCT
Source organism: Streptomyces sp. IBSNAI002 (assembly GCF_052244475.1). Lineage (NCBI taxonomy): Bacteria > Bacillati > Actinomycetota > Actinomycetes > Kitasatosporales > Streptomycetaceae > Streptomyces > Streptomyces sp. IBSNAI002. Next base: position 2,468,898 of record NZ_JBQPXG010000002.1, read on the forward strand.
GCAGCTCCTCGGCCAGGACGTAGGCCACGAACGGCACGAGCAGCGTCAGCCCGATCTGCAGCGTGGCGTCTCCCAGCAGCCCCATCAGCCGGTGGGCGGCCCAGCCGAGGGCGAGCCCGACGGCCACGGCGACGACCGCGGACAGCACGAACTCGCCGAGCGCGGCCGGCCAGGAGAAGGTCCCGCTGACGGCGGCGGCGATGGCCACGTGGTACAGCACGATCGCCGTCACGTCGTTGAAGAGCCCCTCGCCCTCCAGGATCGACACCATGCGCCGGGGCAGCCCGAGCGATCCGGCCACGGCGGTGGCGGCGACGGGGTCGGGCGGGGCGACGAGCGCGCCGAGCGCGACGGCGGCGGCGATGGGCAGCCCGGGCACGACGGCGTGCGCGGTGGCGGCGACGGCCGCGGTCGTGACGAACACCAGGGCCACGGCGAGCAGCAGGATCGGCCGGATGTTGGCCGCGAACTGCCGCCAGGAGGTCCGCTGCACGGAGGCGTACAGCAGCGGCGGCAGCACCAGCGGCAGGATGAACTCGGGCGGGATGTCCACGTTGGGCACGGCCGGCACCCAGGCGAGGGTGGCTCCGCCGAGGGTCATGAGCACGGGCGCGGGCAGCCCGAGCCGGTCCCCGAGCGGCACCGTGATCACGGCCCCGAGCAGAAGCACGAACAGCAGAGCAAGCTGATCCACTCCCCCACCTTCGCAGCCCGCCGGCGCCGGCGTGGGAAGGCGCGGGCGCCGGCCCGGGCCAGGGGGTGTCTGACGGATGCCCGCGGCGTCGCGACGCCGCGGGCATCCGTCAGACACCCCCTAGGGCAGGGGTCGCCGCATCGCGCGGTGGGGAATGCCCGCCTCCCGGAATTCCGGGCCGTACGCCACGTATCCGAGCCGCTCGTAGAAGCCGACCGCATGCGTCTGCGCGCCCAGGTCCACGGCCGTCAGCCCCAGCCGGACCGCCTCCGCCTCGATCGCGCGGACGAGCGCGACGCCGACGCCCAGCCCGCGCGCGGTCTTGCGCACGGCCAGCCGTCCCAGCGAGCCGACCGCCGGGTCGCCCGTTTTGGCCCGGGCCGCGGTCCCGTGCAGCAGCCGGCCGGTGCCCAGGGCCGCCCCGTCCGCCGCAACGGCCAGTACGTGCACCGCGTCCGCGTCGTACGCGTCGTACTCGACCGACTCCGGCACGGACTGCTCGACGACGAACACCTCGGTCCGGACCTCGAGGCGGGCCGCCGTATCGGCCTCGTCCGAGGCCACCCGGACCGAGAAGGCCGCGTCGGTCACTCGCTCTCGGCCCGGATCACGTCCAGCGCGTGCTGGAGGTCCGCCGGGTAGGTGCTCTCGAACTCCACCCACTGGCCGTCCGACGGGTGCTCGAAGCCCAGCCGCACCGCGTGCAGCCACTGCCGGGTCAGGCCCAGCCGCTTCGCGACCGTCGGGTCGGCGCCGTACGTCAGGTCGCCGACGCAGGGGTGCCGGTGCGCGGACATGTGCACGCGGATCTGGTGCGTGCGCCCGGTCTCCAGCTTGATGTCCAGCAGCGAGGCGGCCCGGAAGGCCTCGATCAGGTCGTAGTGGGTGACCGACGCCTTGCCGTCCTGGACCACGGCCCACTTGTAGTCCGCGCTGGGATGCCGGCCGATCGGCGCGTCGATCGTGCCGCTCATCGGGTCCGGGTGGCCCTGCACCAGCGCGTGGTAGCGCTTGTCCACGACCCGCTCGCGGAACTGGTTCTTCAGCGAGGTGTACGCCCGCTCCGACTTGGCGACGGCCATCAGGCCGGACGTGCCGACGTCGAGGCGGTGCACGATGCCCTGGCGCTCGGACGCGCCGGAGGTCGAGATCCGGTAGCCGGCGGCGGCGAGGCCGCCGATGACGGTGGTGCCGGTCCAGCCGGGGCTCGGGTGGGCGGCGACGCCGACCGGCTTCATGATGACGACGATGTCGTCGTCGTCATGGACGATCTCCATGCCGGGGACGGGCTCGGCGACGACCTCGACCGGCCGCAGCGGCGCGGGCATCTCGACTTCGAGCCAGGCGCCACCGTGCACGCGCTCGGACTTCCCGACGACACTGCCGTCGACCGACACCTTCCCCTCGGCCGCGAGTTCGGCCGCCTTCGTCCGGGAAAATCCGAACATACGGGCGATGGCGGCGTCGACGCGCTCGCCCTCGAGGCCATCGGGAACGGGCAGGGTGCGGATCTCGGGAATCGTACTCACCTGTCGAGTATGCAGGACTCGGCAGTGCGGCTTTCCCGCGATCAGTCCTTATGGACGGTGCCGTCCGGGTCCAGCCCGCGGAACGACAGCAGAACGATCAGGATGCCGCCGCACACGATCGCCGAGTCGGCGAGGTTGAAGACGGCGAAGTGGGACGGCGCGATGAAGTCGACGACCGCACCGCGGAACACGCCCGGCGAGCGGAAGATCCGGTCGGTGAGATTGCCCAGCGCTCCGCCGAGCAGCAGGCCCAGCGCGATCGCCCACGGCAGGCTGTAGAGCTTGCGCGCCAGCCGCACGATCACCACGATCACGGTGGCCGCGATGAAGGTGAAGATGATCGTGAACGCCTCGCCGAAGCCGAAGGCCGCACCGGCGTTGCGGACCGCCTCGAACCGCAGCAGGTCGCCGATGATCTCGATCGGAGGCTGGTGCTCCAGCTTCGCCACGACCAGCATCTTGCTGCCGAGATCCAGCAGGTACGCGAGGAGGGCCACGACCAGCAGGGCCGCGATCCGCCGGCGCCCATGGGGCTGCCCGGCGGACTCCGGCTGGCTGTCGTCCCCGACGTCCGGCGTACCGATGATGCGCTCCGCCTCTGCCACGTGAGTCCCTCGAACTGGTTCGGACCAGGCTCCTGCTGGACCCTGACGAGACACGAGAGTACGTCAGGGCACCCGCCTGCCGCCTACCCCCCGGGCGCTGCGCGACGGCCTAGTGCCGGCGCTCCTGCTTCTGCTTGCAGTCCACGCACAGCGTGGCCCGCGGGAAGGCCTGCATCCTGGCCTTGCCGATGGGCTTCCCGCAGTTCTCGCAGATCCCGTACGTGCCCGCCTCCAGGCGCTCCAGGGCCCGCTCGGTCTGCTCGAGCATCGAGGTGGCGTTCGCCGCGAGGGCCAGCTCCGACTCCCGCGTGATGTTCTTGGTGCCGGTGTCGGCCTGGTCGTCGCCCGCGCCGTCACCCGAGTCCCGCATCAGGCCCGAGATGGCCACCTCCGAGGCGTCGAGCTCGGCGCGCAGTCTGAGCACCTCGCTCATCAGCTCGCTGCGGGCCTCGTCGACCTCTCCCTGGGTCCAGGGGTCCTCCCCGGGCCGTACGGCGAGCTCGCCGGGCGTGGTGGCCGCCGTGACCCTCGCCTTGGGCAGCCCGCTGGTCGCGGCCGCGGCCGTCTTCCTCGCCGTACCGGTGCTCTTCTTGGCAACCACTTTTCCGACTCCCGTCTTCTTCGCGGCCTGCGCCGCCCCCTCGGCCCCGGCCGATTTGGCCGCGGCCTGCCGCTTCGCGACGGCAGTCGCCTTCTTGACGGTGCTCGCCTCCTTGGACGGCGTCTCGTGCGCGGCCGCCGCCACGGCGGCGGCCGCCTTCTTCGCGGACGCCTTCGCGGGCGCCGGCTCCTTCTTCGCCGGCGCCTTCCTCGAGGACGTCTTCTCGGCCGCCGCCTTGGCAGCCGCCTTCTTGGCCGGCGCCTTCTTCACGGGTGCTTCGGCCAGCGCCTCTCCGGCAGTACCGGCGGTCTTCTTCGCCACCATGGCCGCGGCCCCTTCACATACTGTGATCATTGCTCGCGAATCGTGCCGGAACGATAAATCGGCTCCAGCCCCGCGGCAACGGGGCACGCATCCATCGAGGTCAACCTGCATCCGTTGTGCCCATCCGCAGGCCCGGTAATCCGCCCCACAGGCCCCACGGGAGTCCGTACCGGCGCGTAGGCCCGTTCGGGTCACCCGGGCGGCCCTCCCGCGCCCCCGCCACGCCGTGCCCGCCGCCCCCCGCGCGGGCGCCCGTAAACCGGTCTGCCGAGCGCCCCCGGGCCCCGTACACTGGGCCCAGCGAAAGGCATGGATGGGGACGAGTAGCGTCGGACGCAGCCAGGAGCGACCCGGGGACGGTGAGAGCCCGGGGGCGAGCGCGATGTGAAGGATCACCCCGGAGCCGCCGGAAGAAAGCCCGTACGGATCCCCGTAGGGCCCGTAGAACCGGCTTCGCACCCCAATGAGGGGGCCACCGGATCCGTCCGGCGGCCAAGGAGGGTGGTACCGCGGGAGCCGCAGCGCTCTCGTCCCTCCGGACGGACGTGACATCCCGCCGGAGGAAGAGTTCAGCCTCATGACCACACCGCCGCAGTACCGCCCGGTCCCCGCCCAGGTCGACCTGCCCGCCCTCGAGCACGCAGTCCTCGACTTCTGGCGCGAGAGCAAGACCTTCGCCAAGACCCTGGAGCAGTCCGAGGGCCGCCCCGAGTGGGTCTTCTACGAGGGCCCGCCGACCGCGAACGGCATGCCCGGCGCGCACCACATCGAGGCCCGCGTCTTCAAGGACGTCTTCCCCCGGTTCCGCACCATGCGCGGCTACCACGTGGCCCGCAAGGCCGGCTGGGACTGCCACGGCCTGCCCGTCGAGCTCGCCGTCGAGAAGGAGCTCGGCTTCAACGGCAAGCAGGACATCGAGGCGTACGGCATCGCCGAGTTCAACGCCAAGTGCCGCGAGTCCGTGACCCGCCACACCGACGCGTTCGCCGACCTCACGACCCGGATGGGCTACTGGGTCGACCTGGACGACGCCTACCGCACGATGGACCCCGAGTACGTCGAGTCCGTGTGGTGGTCGCTGAAGGAGATCTTCAACAAGGGCCTGCTCACCCAGGACCACCGCGTCGCCCCCTGGTGCCCCCGCTGCGGCACCGGCCTCTCCGACCACGAGCTGGCCCAGGGCTACGAGACGGTCGTCGACCCCTCGGTCTTCGTCCGCTTCCCGCTGACCTCCGGCCCCCTCGCGGGCGAGGCGGCGCTGCTGGTCTGGACGACGACCCCGTGGACCCTGGTGTCCAACACGGCGGTCGCCGCGCACCCGGACGTCACCTACGTCGTGGCGCGCCGTACCGGCGCCGAGGACTCCGAGAGGCTGGTCGTCGCAGCGCCGCTGCTGGAGAAGTCCCTCGGCGAGGGCTGGGAGGCCACCGGCGAGACCTTCACGGGCAAGGAGATGGAGCGCTGGACCTACCAGCGCCCCTTCGAGCTCGTCGAATTCCCGGCCGAGGCCCACTACGTCGTCAACGCCGAGTACGTCACGACCGAGGACGGCACGGGTCTGGTCCACCAGTCCCCCGCCTTCGGCGCCGACGACCTCGCCGTCTGCCGCGCGTACGGCCTGCCGGTCGTGAACCCGGTCCGCCCCGACGGCACCTTCGAGGAGGAGGTCCCGCTGGTCGGCGGCGTCTTCTTCAAGAAGGCCGACGAGAAGCTGACCGCCGACCTCGACGCGCGCGGCCTGCTCTTCAGGCACATCGCCTACGAGCACAGCTACCCGCACTGCTGGCGCTGCCACACGGCCCTGCTCTACTACGCGCAGCCGTCCTGGTACGTCCGCACCACCGCCGTCAAGGACGCGATGCTGCGGGAGAACGAGAAGACCAACTGGTTCCCGGACTCCGTCAAGCAGGGCCGCTTCGGCGACTGGCTGAACAACAACATCGACTGGGCGCTGTCCCGCAACCGCTACTGGGGCACCCCGCTGCCGATCTGGCGCTGCGAGGAGAACCACCTCACCTGCATCGGCTCGCGCGCCGAGCTGGGCGAGCTGACGGGCACGGACCTCTCCGGCCTGGACCCGCACCGCCCGTACATCGACGATGTGACCTTCACCTGCACCCACGAGGGCTGCTCCCTGGAGGCCGTCCGCGTACCGGAGGTCATCGACGCCTGGTACGACTCGGGTTCGATGCCGTTCGCGCAGTGGGGCTACCCGTACAAGAACAAGGAGATCTTCGAGAAGCGCTACCCGGCGCAGTTCATCTCGGAGGCCATCGACCAGACGCGCGGCTGGTTCTACACGCTGATGGCGGTCGGCACCCTCGTCTTCGACAAGTCCTCCTACGAGAACGTGGTCTGCCTGGGCCACATCCTCGCCGAGGACGGCCGCAAGATGTCCAAGCACCTGGGCAACATCCTCCAGCCGATCCCGCTCATGGACCAGCACGGCGCGGACGCGGTGCGCTGGTTCATGGCGGCCGGCGGCTCCCCGTGGGCGGCCCGCCGCGTGGGCCACGGCACGATCCAGGAGGTCGTCCGCAAGACCCTCCTCACGTACTGGAACACGGTCGCCTTCCAGGCGCTGTACGCCCGTACCTCGAACTGGGCGCCCTCGGCCTCCGACCCGGCCCCGGCGGACCGCACGGTCCTCGACCGCTGGCTCCTCTCCGAACTCCACACCCTCGTCGCCGAGGTCACGGATGCGATGGAGTCCTACGACACCCAGCGCGCGGGCAAGCTGCTCTCCTCCTTCGTCGACGACCTGTCGAACTGGTACGTCCGCCGCTCGCGCCGCCGCTTCTGGCAGGGCGACGCCGCGGCCCTGCGGACCCTGCACGACGTGGTCGAGACGGTGACCCGCCTCATGGCCCCCCTCACCCCCTTCATCACGGAGCGGGTCTGGCAGGACATGATCGTCCCGGTGACCCCGGAGGCCCCGGAGTCGGTGCACCTGTCCTCGTGGCCGGTCTCGGACACCTCCCAGGTGGACGCGGCCCTGTCGCAGCAGATGCTGCTGGTCCGCCGCCTGGTGGAGCTGGGCCGGGCCACGCGCGCCGAGTCGGGCGTGAAGACCCGCCAGCCGCTCTCCCGGGCCCTGGTCGCCGTCTCGGGCTTCGAGTCGCTCTCCCCCGAGCTCCACTCGCAGATCACGGAGGAGCTGAACGTCTCCTCCCTGGCCTCGCTCTCCGAGGTCGGCGGCTCCCTCGTGGACACCACGGCCAAGGCCAATTTCCGCGCGCTGGGCAAGCGCTTCGGCAAGGGCGTCCAGGACGTGGCGAAGGCGGTGGCCGCGGCCGACGCGGCGGCGCTGTCGCTGGCGCTGCGCTCGGGCGAGGCCTCGGTGGAGGTGAACGGCGAGCTGGTCACCCTCACCCCGGAGGAGGTCATCATCACGGAGACCCCGCGCGAGGGCTGGTCGGTGGCCTCCGACTCCGGTGCGACGGTCGCCCTCGACCTGGAGATCACCCCCGAGCTGCGGCTCGCGGGCCTGGCGCGTGACGCGATCCGCCTGATCCAGGAGGCCCGGAAGAACTCCGGCCTCGACGTGGCGGACCGGATCGCCCTGCGGTGGTCCGCCGCGGACCCGGAGGTCGTGACGGCCCTGACCGACCACGCGGCCCTGATCTCGGACGAGGTCCTGGCCACGGACTTCGCCTCCGGCGAGGCCGACGCCACGTACGGCGAGCCCTTCACGGACGAGCCCCTGTCGCTGACCTTCCGCCTCCGCAAGGCGTAACCCGCCCCGAACCGGCCCGCCCTTCCCCTCCCGGGGGGGGCGGGCCGTTGTCGTTCCCCGCCTGCGGGCCGGTGGCCGCGCCTCAAACGCCGGCGGGGCTGGGTTGTCGTCCCCGGTCGGGGGGTGGGGGCGGGGGGCCGCCGGGGGGTGTCTCCTCGGCTCGCGCGGTACTCGGGGTCTCGGCTGTACCCGGTGGCGCGCGCTCGTCCTGCGGGGACACCCCCCACCCCCACCGGCCGCGCGCCGGGGCCGTGGGGCGGGGACACTCCGGGGGCTCCCCGCAGGACGAGCGCGCGACCCGGGCCGTCTGGCCGAGACGGGGCCGCACGCGCCGAGCCGAGGAGAGCCCCCGGAGGGGCCCCGCCCCACCCGACCGAACCCGGCCCCGGCGGGGCCAACCCAGCCCCGCCGGCGTTTGAGGCGCGGCCGCCGGCCCGCAGACGGAGGAGCAACGGCCGGGGCACGCGAAACGGGCCGGGCCCGGTGCCCCCGAAGGGGTACCGGGCCCGGCCGTGACTGCCGACTGGCGCGGCGGCGCCTAGTTGTCGTCCTCGTCGATCAGGAAGCCCCGCATGGGAGACGGCGCCTGCTGCATCGGCTGCGGCGCAGCCGGCCGCACCGGAGCCATCGGCTGGGTCATCGCCGGGGACATCTGCTGCTGGCCGCCGTACGACGGGCCGCCCATCGGGGAGGGACCGCCCATGGGGGACGGGCCGCCCATCGAGGGTCCGCCCATGGAGTGCCCCATCGCACCGGCCGGAGCCATCGAGGGGGACGGCGACGGCGGGAGCGCCGGACCGGCCGGGTTCCGCGGCGGGGCCAGGGAGTCGTCGGCCTGGGTCTCGAGCTGGCGCAGCTGCGACTCCAGGTAGGACTTCAGTCGCGTACGGTACTCACGCTCGAAGCCCCGCAGGTCCTCGACCTTGCGCTCCAGCGTGGCGCGGGCGGACTCCAGGGAGCCCATCGCGACGCGGTGCTTCTCCTGCGCGTCCCGCTCCAGCGCGTCGGCCTTGGCGCGGGCGTCCCGCTCCAGGCCCTCGGCGCGCGACCGGGCCTCGCCGACGATCTTGTTGGCCTCGGAGCGGGCCTCGGCGATCGCCTGGTCGGCGGTCTGCTGCGCCAGCGACAGGACGCGGGCGGCGCTGTCGCCACCGGGGCCCTGCTGCGGGAGCTGCTGCGGCTGCTGGTGCATGGGCTGACCCATGGGCTGCATCTGCTGCCCCATCGGCTGCATCTGCTGGCCCATGGGCTGCATCTGCTGGCCGAGCGGGTTCTGGCCGCCCATGGACTGCTGACCCATGCCCTGCGGTCCGCCCATGGGGTGCTGCTGCATGGGGCCGCCCATGCCCGGACCCTGCGGTCCGTGTCCGCCGGGGCCGGGGGGCAGCTGCGGCTGGCCGCCCGGCAGCTGCGGCGGGCCCATCTGCGGCTGCTGCTGCTGCGGCGGGCCGGATATGGTCGCGGGCACGGGGGCGCCGGGGCCACGCTGGTCCTGGGGTTCCGGCTTGCGCATGCCCTGCTGCTGCTGGTTCTGCGCGGCGGCACGCGTGGCGGCGGCCAGCTTGGCGCGCAGGTCCTCGTTCTCGCGCAGCAGGCGCGTCAGCTCGGATTCGACCTCGTCGAGGAAGGCATCGACCTCGTCCTCGTCATAGCCTTCTCGGAGGCGGACGGTCGTGAACTGCTTGTTCCGCACGTCCTCGGGAGTCAGCGGCATGTCTTCTTCACCTCTACGTAGTCGTCGGCAGTCGGCAAGACCGTATCGGGACTGTCCCCGCGCGCGCGGAGAAGTTCATCGTTCACACGCTTCTCGCAGCGGTGCTCACGAAGCTGATGAGGATGTAAACGATGATCATCAGAACGAAGAAGGACAGGTCGAGTGCCACGCCCCCGAGACGCAACGGCGGAATGAACCGCCGGAGAAGCTTGAGCGGTGGGTCGGTAACAGTGTAGGTGGCCTCCAGGACCACCACCATCGCCTTGCCGGGTGCCCATGAACGTGCGAACTGAAACACGTAGTCCATGACCAGTCGGAAGATCAGCACGATGAGGAAGCACATCAGCGCGATGTAGACCACCTGTAGTGCGACGCCCATCCCGCGCTTCCCTCTCCCCGTTTCCCGCTCTGTTCCCGGTCCCGTATCTGACGGATCGGTCTAGCTTTGGTTGAAGAACCCGCCCTCCGCGATGCGGGCCTTGTCCTCCGCCGTTACATCGACGTTAGCAGGCGACAGCAGGAACACCTTCTGTGTCACGCGTTCAATACTGCCGTGCAGGCCGAACACCAGGCCGGCGGCGAAGTCCACCAGGCGCTTGGCGTCGGTGTCGTCCATCTCCGTGAGATTCATGATCACCGGAGTGCCCTCACGGAAGTGTTCCCCGATGGTACGGGCCTCGTTGTAGGTCCGGGGGTGCAGCGTCGTGATGCGGTACGGCTCCCGCTCGGAGACGACCTTGGGCATGATCACGGGGGCGTTCTTCTCCAGGTTGGTGCGGTCAGGTGTGATGGATGCCACGGGGGCAATTCGCGCAGGACGTCCGTTTTCCACCGGAATTGGGATGGGCTCCCGCTGCGCCGGAGGCTGCACCGATCGCACCGGTTCGTCCGTTACAGGCGATTGGTGCATGGGCTGACGGTCTCGTTCCCGGGCCCGGTCCCGAGGACGCTCCGGTTCCGGCTCGGGCTCGAACTCGTCGTCGGGGTCGTACCCCGGGTTGTCGTACCGGTCGTCCTCCACGAGGCCGAGGTAGACCGCCATCTTGCGCATCGCGCCGGCCATTCTCCGAGTCCTCCGCTCTGTGGTGGATCGCCCTGTCGCAGGTGCTGCTGTGTCACGAATGTCACCAACTGCCCGCGATCCACGTGGTCTGCCCGCCCATCAGCGGTAATGACCATATTTTCTGCTGTGGTCCGACTTTCTTGGCGACGTTACCCGAGCCGGGGTCTCGCGCCGAGTACCGCAGTGCCGACGCGTACATGTGTCGCACCGGCCACAACGGCCTGTTCCAGATCCGTGCTCATCCCGGCCGACACCATCGTGGCACCCGGATGGTCCGCGCGCAGGCGGGATGACAATTCCACCAGCCGCTCGAAAGCCGCCTGTTCGCGTCCGGCGTACGGACCGGACAGCGGGGCGACGGTCATCACGCCGTCGATCCGCAGTCCGGGCGCCCCGGCGACCAGGTCCGCCAACTCGGCGAGCTGCTCGGGTGCGGAGCCGCCGCGGGATCCCCGTTCGCCCGACTCGGCGTCGAGGGCGACCTGCACGAGGCAGCCGAGTTCGCGGCCCGCGTTCACGGCGGCCGCGGAGAGGGCGGTCACGAGCCTGAGACGGTCGACCGACTGCACCACGTGCGCGTATCCCGCCACGGAACGGACTTTGTTCGTCTGCAACTGACCGACGAAGTGCCAGCTGAGCGGCAGATCCGTGCAGGCCGCAGCCTTGGGGGCGGCGTCCTGGTCACGGTTTTCCGCAACATGACGGATGCCCAGCTCCGCCAGGAGTCGTACGTCGCTCGCGGGATAGGTCTTGGTGACCACGATGAGCGTCACCTCTTCCCGCTTGCGTCCCGCGGCCGCGCACGCGGACGAGATACGTTCCTGCACCCGCGCCAGGTTCTCCGCGAGCTCCGACTTACGGTCCGTCATTTCCTATTCCAACCAGACATATCCGGCGAGCCGTCCGGTCACCCGGTCGCGGCGGTACGAGAAGTGGTCCCGCGACTCCAGTGTGCAGACCGCCGATCGGAGGCGATCCGCCACCCCCGCCTCCGCGAGCTGTGCGTGCACCCCGGCGACCACGTCCACGGCCGGGGTGCCCCAGCCGGTCTCGGCCCGGGCGGCCGGCACCACGCCGGACACCTCGTCCCGCATCCCGGCGGGCACCTCGTAACAGCGGCCGCAGACCGCGGGTCCGGTCCGGGCGACGATCCGCCCGGGCTCGGCGCCGAGGGCGACCATCGCCTCCACCGCGGCGGGCACGACTCCGGCGACCAGTCCGGGCCGCCCGGCGTGGGCGGCCGCGGCGATTCCGGCGACCGGGTCCGCCAGCAGGACGGGCGTGCAGTCGGCGGTGAGCACGGCGAGGGCGAGCCCCCGGCGGGCGGTCACCACCGCGTCGACCGCGGGGACCGTCTCGTCCGGACCCCACGGCCCGTCCACCACCGCCACGTCACGGCCGTGCACCTGGTTCATCCAGACCACCAGGTCCGGGTCGAGGCCCAGGGACCGCGCGGCGCGCGCCCGGTTCGCGCGAACGGCGGCCGGGTCGTCTCCGACCGCGCCGCCGAGGTTGAGCTCTTCGTACGGAACGGCGCTCACTCCGCCCCACCGGTCGGTGAAGGCGAAGTGGGCGCCGCCCACGTGATGCTGCTCCGGTGTCACTTCAAGAAGTCCGGGACATCCAGTTCCTCGGCCGGGCTGTCCTGGTACGGCCGGGCCGTCGGGACCTGCGGCGCGGGGGCCTGGGCCTCGGCCGGAACCGCCTCGACCGGAGCCGGGGGGTCCTCGCGCGGGGTGACCGTGCCGAGTCCGCCGAAGGCCGGGCGGGCCGGCTCGGCGGCGCGGGCCGGAGCCGGGGCCGGCTCCTCGCGCTTGGTGGACGCGGCGCCGATGACGTTGTCCCGGCGGGCCGGGGGCTGTCCGCCGTCGAACCCGGCCGCGATGACGGTGACCCGCACCTCGTCGCCGAGCGCGTCGTCGATGACGGCGCCGAAGATGATGTTCGCCTCGGGGTGCGCGGCCTCGCTCACCAGCTGCGCGGCCTCGTTGATCTCGAAGAGACCGAGGTCCGAGCCGCCGGAGATGGAGAGCAGCACGCCGCGGGCGCCGTCGATCGACGCCTCCAGCAGCGGCGAGGAGATCGCCATCTCGGCCGCGGCCACGGCGCGGTCGTCGCCGCGGGCCGAGCCGATGCCCATCAGGGCCGAGCCGGCCTCGGACATCACGGACTTGACGTCGGCGAAGTCGAGGTTGATCAGACCCGGGGTGGTGATGAGATCGGTGATGCCCTGGACGCCCGAGAGCAGGACCTGGTCGGCCGACTTGAAGGCGTCGAGCACGCTGACCTGGCGGTCCGAGATGGACAGCAGCCGGTCGTTGGGGATGACGATGAGGGTGTCGACCTCTTCGCGGAGCTCGGCGATGCCGTCCTCCGCCTGGTTCGCGCGGCGCCGGCCCTCGAAGGTGAACGGCCGGGTGACCACACCGATCGTCAGGGCGCCCAGCGAGCGCGCGATGTTGGCGACCACGGGCGCGCCGCCCGTGCCGGTGCCGCCGCCCTCACCGGCGGTGACGAAGACCATGTCGGCCCCCTTGAGGACCTCCTCGATCTCCTCGCGGTGGTCCTCTGCCGCCTTGCGGCCGACGGCCGGGTTGGCTCCGGCGCCGAGGCCCCGGGTGAGTTCACGGCCGACGTCGAGCTTGACGTCGGCGTCGCTCATCAACAGCGCCTGGGCGTCCGTGTTGATGGCGATGAACTCGACGCCCTTGAGACCGACCTCGATCATTCGGTTGATGGCATTGACACCACCGCCGCCGACACCGATGACCTTGATGACTGCGAGGTAGTTCTGCGGTGCTGCCACGTCGAAGGCCTCTCGCCTCGAGTTACGTGTCGCCGCCTCGCGGGCCTGCGTTGCGACGACTGATGCCGAAATGGGGCGGTCCGAACGCGCCGACCCGAACCCTCACCCTGAAGTTTAGGGTGAGGGGTGTGTCTGTTCTCTGGACTCTTCCGAACAGGACACTAAGTCGACAAGTAGCGCGTGTTCAACGAACACGCCGAACCTCCCGTTTTTCTTTTCACCCTATGTGATCACCCGTATCGCTGGCCAACCAGGGTGCGTCGCTGTTCGACCCGACGTCAACTCCCGGACACCGCAGGGGCGGTGGGAACGCTCACGTCGAAGTGGGCGGCCTTGGGCGCGGCCTTCAGCAAAGCGGTCAGGGCGCGCCCCTTGGCCCCGCTCTGTTCGCCGCTCCCCCACACCACGGTCCGGCCCCCCGAGAGCAGCAGTACCACCGAATCGTACGAACCCACCTTGACCTGCGCGGTCTCCTTGGCGATCGGCTCCGGAAGCGAGCCGGCGACGAGGACGGCCTCGTGCAGGAGCCGCTCCTCGTCGAAGCGGCGGGCGCTCGGGGACTGCTTCGCGTTCAATTCGAGGACCGGAACGCCCGCGGGTGCTTTCGGAACCGTGTCGAATCGCACACCCGAAGCGTCCACTTCCACGAAGTTGGCGTCCTTTTTGATGAGCAGGACGGGTTTGCGTTCTGTCACTTTCAGCCCGATCCCGTGCGGCCAGGCCCGCACCACATCGACCGAATCGATGCGCGACAGCCGGCCGCGGACGCGGCTCTCGATCTCGTCGGTGTCGACGCTCACCAGCGGGGCGCCGACCGGAACGGCCGCCGCGGACAGCACCTGCTCGGGGGTGAGCACGTCGGTGCCGGTCGCGGTGACCTTCTCCACGCGGAGCCAGGAGGAGCCGTAGAGGACCCAGGTGCCGCCCCCCGCGAGGAGCGCCGCGGCGGCCAGAGCGGCCAGCAGGGGGCCCCGGCGGCGCAGGAGCGCACCGGGGCCCGGAGGGCCGGATCCCCGCGACGGCTTCGGGGCTTTGGGCGGCTTGGGAGGGCCGCCGCCCTTCCGGGCGGACGGGCCGGAGCCCGGGGTCCCACGCTGTGCGGTCGTCGCTCCGGCCACTCCTGCGCCTCCTGCGTCTGTGCGTCCCGCCTCAGCGGTTCCGGTGGGCCGCGATCGCCTCGTACACCATGCCGACCAGCAGCTCGTCGGCGTCGCGACGGCCGAACTCACCGGCGGCGCGGGACATCTCGTACAGGCGGTGCGGGTCCGACAGCACCGGGAGGACCTGGCCGAGCACCCACTCGGGCGTCAGCTCCGCGTCGTCCACGAGCAGGCCGCCGCCGGCCTTCACCACCGGCTGGGCGTTGAGCCGCTGTTCGCCGTTGCCGATCGGCAGCGGGACGTAGGCGGCGGGGAGCCCGACGGCGGACAGTTCGGCGACGGTCATCGCACCCGCGCGGCACAGCATCATGTCGGCGGCGGCGTACGCGAGATCCATCCGGTCCACGTACGGTACCGGCACATAGGGCGGCATCCCGGGCATGTTGTCGACACGCGGCAGTTCGTTCTTCGGGCCGACGGCGTGCAGGATCTGGATCCCGGAGCGCTGGAGGACCGGAGCGACCTGCTGGATCGTCTCGTTGAGGCGGCGGGCGCCCTGCGAGCCGCCGGAGACCAGCAGCGTGGGCAGGTTGGGGTCCAGACCGAAGGCGGCGCGCGCCTCGGGGCGGACGGCGGCCCGGTCGAGGGTGGAGATGGAGCGGCGCAGCGGGATGCCCACGTAGCGGGCGCCGCGCAGCTTGCTGTCGGGGGTGGAGACGGCGACGGCGTGCGCGTAGCGGGAGCCGATCTTATTGGCCAGTCCGGGCCGGGCGTTGGCCTCGTGGACGATGATCGGCACTCCGAGCCGCTTGGCCGCGAGGTAGCCGGGCAGGGCCACGTAGCCGCCGAAGCCGACGACGCAGTCGGCCTTGGTGCGCTCCAGGATCTGCTCGGCGGCCTTGATCGTGCCGCGCAGCCGCCCGGGGACGGTGATCAGCTCCGGTGTGGGCTTGCGGGGCAGCGGCACGGCGGGGATCAGGCCCAGCTCGTAGCCGCGTTCCGGCACGAGGCGGGTCTCCAGCCCGCGCTCGGTGCCGAGGGCGGTGATGCCCACTGAAGGGTCCTGCCTGCGCAGGGCGTCCGCGAGGGCGAGCGCCGGCTCGATGTGGCCGGCGGTCCCCCCACCGGCGAGTACGACATGCACCGAAATTCACCGCTCTCCGGACGGACGCTTCTTGACGCGCCGTCTCATCGACTTCCATCTCAACCCGGTCCGCCTCCAGCCGGTCTTCGGCTGGCGCATCGCGAGCGCCGCGCGCGCCGCCGGCTCCTCCCGCGCGAACGCGATCAGCAGTCCGACCGCGAACATCGTCGGCAGCAGGGCCGACCCCCCGTAGGAGAACAGCGGGAGCGGGACTCCGGCGATCGGCAGCAGACCGAGCACCGCACCGATGTTGATCACGGCCTGGGCCGTGATCCAGGTGGTCACGCCTCCCGCGGCAAACCGTACGAAGGAGTCCTCCGTGCGTCCGGCCACGCGGATACCCGCATAGCCTAGAGCCGCGAACAGGGCGAGCACCGACAGCGTCCCCGCCAGTCCCAGTTCCTCCCCGGTGATGGCGAAGATGAAGTCGGTGTGGGCTTCGGGTAGTTGCCCCCATTTTTCCACACTGGCACCCAGGCCGGAACCGAACCATCCGCCCGAGGCCAGGGCATAGATCCCGTGCACGGCCTGCCAGCAGAGGTCGTCCTTGCCCGGGTCCGTCGCGCCGAGGCACTCCAGCCGGTCCATGCGGTGCGGGCTCGTCTTGATCAGCAGTGCGACGATCACGCCCGCGAAGACCAGCACCCCGGCGAACAGCCGGGTCGGGGCGCCCGCCAGCCACAGCAGGCCGAACAGGACGGCACCGAGGATCATCGCGGTGCCCATGTCCCCGCCCAGCATGATGAGCCCGAGCAGCAGGAAGGCCACCGGGACCAGCGGCACCAGCAGGTGCTTCCACTGGCTGAGCAGGTCCTTGTCGCCCTTGCGCGCCAACAGGTCGGCGCCCCACAGGATCAGTGCCAGTTTGCCGAACTCACTGGGCTGCAACATGAACGGACCGCCAAGGGAGATCCAATTCTGGTTGCCGTTGATGGCGACCCCTATCCCCGGGACCTGGACCAGGACCATCAGGAACAGGGTGCCCGCGAGCACCGGATAGGACAGCGCCCGGTGCAGTTTGACGGGCATCCGGGAGGCCACCAGCAGCAGTACGGTGCCGATCAGCGCGGCCAGGAACTGCTTCTTGAAGAAGTAGGCGCCACCGAGGCCGAGGTAGTTCGCCTTGATCAGGGAGGCCGAGTACACCATCACGAGGCCGAGCACCGTGATCAGCATCGAGCTGCCGAAAATCAGGTAGTACGCGGTGAGGGGGCGGTCCCAGGCCTTGCGCAGCCGCTCCTGCGTACGCCTCAGCCCCGCCAGCGGCCCCCGCCCGGCGGGCCCCCGCACGCCCGCGGCGGGGCGCTTGCGGCCCTGCGCCCTGACGGCGGACGGCCGCCGTCCCGGCAGCATCTGCTTGGCCGGCATCTGTGATCTTCCCCTCCACTCGTACGAGGCGAGCCACCGGCCGGAGGGAACCCTTCCAGGAACCTAGGCCCGGGCCGTGTCCGCACCGCTCCCGGCGGCCAGTTCGCGCACCGCGTCGGCGAATGCGTCCCCGCGCTTGTTGTAGTTCGCGAACATGTCCATCGAGGCACAGGCCGGCGCCAGCAGCACCGTGTCGCCGGGCTCGGCCAGCCGGGCCGCTTCCCGGACCGCCGCGAGCATCGCCCCAGTGTCGGTCCGCTCGAGGTCGACGACCGGGACCTCGGGCGCGTGTCGCGCCAGCGCCTCGGCGATCAGCGCCCGGTCGGCGCCGATCAGCACCACGCCGCGCAGCCGCTTGGCGGACTTCTGGACCAGTTCGTCGAAGGTCGCGCCCTTGGCCAGGCCGCCCGCGATCCACACGACCGTGTCGAAGGCCGCCAGGGAGGCCTCGGCGGCGTGCGTGTTGGTGGCCTTGGAGTCGTCGACGTAGGTGACCTCGGCGACGTCGGCCACGTGCGCCACCCGGTGGGCGTCGGGGCGGAAGTCGCGCAGCCCGTCGCGGACCGCACGCGGCTCCACGCCGAAGGCGCGGGCCAGGGCCGCCGCGGCGAGCGCGTTGGCGATGTTGTGCGGGGCGGGCGGGTTGACGTCCTCGACGTGCGCGAGCTCCTGGGCGTTCTTCTGCCGGTTCTCCACGAAGGCGCGGTCGACGAGGATGCCGTCGACGACGCCGAGCATCGAGGGGCCGGGGGCGCCGAGGGTGAAGCCGATCGCCCGGCAGCCCTCTTCCACGTCGGCGTTCTCGACGAGCTTCTCGGTGGCGGGGTCGGCGACGTTGTAGACGCAGGCCACCGTGTTGCCCTCGTAGATGCGGCCCTTGTCGGCGGCGTACGCCTCCATGGAGCCGTGCCAGTCGAGGTGGTCCGGGGCGAGGTTGAGCACGGCCGCCGAGTGGGCGCGCAGCGAGGGCGCCCAGTGCAGCTGGTAGCTGGAGAGTTCGACGGCGAGCACGTCGTACTGCTGCTCGCCGAGCACCACGTCGATGATGGGCGTGCCGATGTTGCCGACGGCAGCGGTCCGCAGGCCGGCGGCCTTGAGGATCGACGCCAGCATCTGGGTGGTGGTGGTCTTGCCGTTGGTGCCGGTGATGGCCAGCCACGGCGCGGCGTCCTCGCCGCGCAGCTGCCAGGCGATCTCCACGTCCCCGACGACCTCGACGCCCGCCTTCGCGGCGGCCTCGAAGAGCGGGCTCTCGGGCTTCCAGCCGGGCGAGGTGACGATCAGGTCGGTGCCCTCGGGGAGGGTCTGCGCGTCGCCGAGGCGTACGGAGACGCCCAGTTCGGCCAGCTCGGCGGCGCGGGCCCGGTGGCCCTCGCTGTCGCCCCCGTCGACGACGGTCACGACCGCGCCGAGGCCGGCCAGGGCGCGGGCGGCGCTGATGCCGCTCACGCCGAGACCGGCGACGGTGATGTTCTTGCCCTGCCAGGAGGTCACTTGTCGGCTGCCCATCCCGCGTAGAAGAGACCGAGGCCCACGATGACGCACATGCCCTGGATGATCCAGAAGCGGACCACGACAAGGACTTCGGACCACCCCTTGAGTTCGAAGTGGTGTTGCAGCGGCGCCATCCGGAAGACGCGCTTCCCGGTCAGCTTGAAGGAGCCGACCTGGATGACGACCGACATGGTGATGAGGACGAAGAGGCCGCCGAGCAGGGCGATCAGGAACTCCGTGCGGGAGCAGATCGCCAGGCCGGCGAGCGCGCCGCCGAGCGCCAGCGAACCGGTGTCGCCCATGAAGATCTTGGCCGGCGAGGTGTTCCACCACAGGAAGCCGAAGCAGGCGCCCATCAGGGCGGAGGCGACGACCGCGAGGTCCAGCGGATCGCGGACCTCGAAGCAGGCGCCCGGGTTGGTGAGGTCCTGCGCGTTCACGCAGGACTCCTGGTACTGCCACACGCCGATGAAGGTGTAGGCGCCGAAGACCATCACCGCGGCGCCGGTGGCCAGGCCGTCCAGGCCGTCGGTCAGGTTCACGCCGTTGGACATCGCCAGGATCATGAACAGCGCCCAGACCACGAACAGCACCGGGCCGATCGACCAGCCGAAGTCCGTGACGAACGACAGCTTCATGGAGGCCGGGGCCAGCCCGCGCGAGTCCTTGAACTGGAGCGCGAGCACCGCGAAGGCGATGCCGACGATCAGCTGGCCGGACATCTTCGCCTTGGCCCGCAGGCCGAGCGAACGCCGCTTGACGATCTTGATGTAGTCGTCGAGGTAGCCGACCAGGCCCATGCCCGCCATCAGGAACAGCACGAGCAGGCCGGAGAGGCTCACCGGCTCACCGGTGATGACCTTCGTCAGGGCGTACGCGATGAGCGTCGCCAGGATGAAGGAGATGCCGCCCATCGTGGGCGTGCCCTTCTTCCCGGCGTGGCCGCGGGGGCCGTCGTCGCGGATGAACTGGCCGTAGCCCTTGCGGGCCAGCAGCTTGATCAGCAGCGGGGTGCCGATGAGCGTGAGGAAGAGTCCGATGACTCCGGCGAACAGGATCTGCCTCATCGGTCGGCGACCTCGCCCTCGCGCTCCAGCAACGCAAGCGCGACCCGCTCCAGACCGATCGACCTCGAAGCCTTCACCAGCACGACGTCACCCGGGCGCAGTTCACTGCGCAACAGGTCGACCGCCGCTCGCGCGTCGGACACGACCACCGACTCCTCACCCCACGAACCCTCGTTATATGCGCCCAGTTGCAGCCAGGACGCTTCCCTGCCCCCGACTGCGACGAGCTTGCTCACGTTGAGCCGGACGGCAAGCCGTCCCACCGCGTCGTGCTCTGCGAGCGATGCGTCACCGAGTTCGGCCATGGGGCCGAGCACCGCCCACGTACGTCCCCCGTTCGCCCTGGCGGCGCCGCCCATCGCGGCTAGCGCGCGCAGAGCGGCCCGCATGGACTCGGGGTTCGCGTTGTAGGCGTCGTTGACGATCGTCACGCCGTCGGCCCGCTCGGTGACCTCCATCCGCCACCGGGACAAGGTGCCCGCCCCGGAGAGCGCGGTGGCGATCTCCTCGACGGACATGCCCAGTACATGGGCCACGGCGGCCGCGGCGAGCGCGTTCGACACGTGGTGCTCACCGTACAGCCGCAAGGTCACATCACTGCACCCGGTGGGTGTGTGGAGTGTGAAGGAGGGCTGTCCCCCCGGTGCCATGCGTACCTCGGTGGCGCGCACGTCGGCGTCGTCGGCCTCTCCGAAGAGGACCGTACGGGCCTTCGTACGGCTGCTCATCGCGCGCACCAGCGGATCGTCGGCGTTGAGGACGGCGATCCCGCCCTCCGCCTCGGACGGCAGGGCCTCGACCAGCTCGCCCTTGGCCTGGGCGATCTGCTCCCGGCCGCCGAACTCGCCGATGTGGGCGGTGCCGACGTTGAGGACGAGGCCGATGCGCGGCGGGGTCAGGCCGGTCAGGTACGCGATGTGGCCGATCCCGCGGGCCCCCATCTCCAGGACCAGGTGCCGGGTTTCCCCGGTGGCCTTCAGCGCGGTGAGCGGCAGGCCGATCTCGTTGTTGAGCGAGCCGGGGGTCCACACGGTGGGTGCGTGGGCCTGGAGCACCTGCGCGATGAGGTCCTTGGTGGAGGTCTTGCCGGCCGAGCCGGTCAGGGCCACCACATCGGTGCCGAGGCGCTCCACGACCGCACGGGCGAGGGCGCCGAGCGCCTTCTCGACGTCGGGGACCACGATGGCGGGTACGCCGACCGGCCGGGCCGCGAGGACGGCCGCGGCTCCGGCGGCGACGGCGCGTTCCGCGTAGTCGTGGCCGTCGACGTGCTCGCCGTCGAAGGCGGCGAACAGGCTGCCGGCCTCCACCTGGCGGGAGTCGATGACGACGGGACCGGTGACCCGCACGGACGGATCCGGTATGTCGTGGGGCCGCCCGCCGGTGATGTCGGCGATCTCGGCGAGGGAGAGGGCGATCACTGGTTCTCCTCGGCCTGTCGGGCCTTGCTCTGCTGGGTCTCGATGGCCGCGCGGAGCACCTCGCGGTCGTCGAAGGGGCGTACGACGCCCGCGGTGTCCTGGCCCTGCTCGTGGCCCTTGCCGGCCACGAGCACGGTGTCGCCGGGCCGGGCGCGCGCGACGGCGGCGGCGATGGCCGCGGCCCGGTCGGCGTCGACGAGGACGGTGCCCCGCTCGGCGGGCGGCACCGACGCGGCGCCTTCGAACATCGCCGCGAGGATCGCGAGGGGGTCCTCGGACCGCGGGTTGTCGGAGGTCAGGACGGCCACGTCGGCGTACCGGGCGGCCGCGGCGCCCATCGGGCCGCGCTTGGTGGTGTCGCGGTCTCCGCCGCAGCCGAGCACGATGTGCAGCCGGCCCTCGGTGACCTCGCGCAGCGCGCGCAGGACCGATTCGACGGCGTCCGTCTTGTGCGCGTAGTCCACGACGGCGAGGTACGGCTGCCCCGCGTCCACCCGCTCCAGCCGGCCGGGGACCCCGGGCACCGCGGCGACGCCGTCGGCGGCGGTCTGCGGGTCGAGGCCGGCGGCGGCGAGGGTGACGATCGCGGCGACCGTGTTGGCCACGTTGAACGGGCCGGGCAGCGGTGCGGCGGCCCGGACGCGCTGTCCTTCGGGGCCGAGCAGGGTCAGGGTGGAGCTCGCCGGTCCGAAGACGACGTCCTCGGCGCGCCAGTCGGCGGCCGGGTCGCCGTCGGCGGAGAAGGTGACGACCGGGACCGTCGCCTCCTTGGCCAGGCGGCGGCCGTACTCGTCGTCGAGGTTGACCACGCCCAGGCGGGCGCGGCGGGGCGTGAAGAGCCCCGCCTTCGCCTGGAAGTAGTCCTCCATGCCGGAGTGGAACTCCATGTGTTCCGGGCTCAGGTTGTTGAAGACGGCGACGTCGAAGACGCAGCCGTCGACGCGGCCGAGCACCAGGGCGTGGCTGGAGACCTCCATGGCGACGGCCTCGACCCCGCGTTCGCGCATGACCGCGAAGAGGGCTTGCAGGTCGGTGGCCTCGGGGGTGGTCCGCTCGGACTTGATGCGCTCGTCGCCGATGCGCATCTCGACGGTGCCGACGAGCCCGGTGCCGAGGCCGGCCGCGCGCAGCCCGCCCTCGACGAGGTACGCCGTGGTGGTCTTGCCCGAGGTGCCGGTGATGCCGATCTGGAGCAGGTCCTCGCCGGGGCTGCCGTAGACCGTCGCGGCGAGTTCGCCCATCCGGCCGCGCGGGTCGGCGACGGTGAGGACCGGCAGGCCGGTC
The DNA here is from genome assembly GCF_052244475.1 of Streptomyces sp. IBSNAI002. NCBI lineage: Bacteria > Bacillati > Actinomycetota > Actinomycetes > Kitasatosporales > Streptomycetaceae > Streptomyces > Streptomyces sp. IBSNAI002. The sequence continues at coordinate 2,490,848 of NZ_JBQPXG010000002.1, forward strand.
GCCGCGGCGCGTTCGGCGCCCGCGGGGTCGGTCAGCACGGCGGCGGCGCCGAGGCCGGCCGCCTGGGCGGCGAAGTCGGCGCCGTGCGTCCTGGCTCCCGGCAGGGCCGCGTACAGGTCTCCGGGGCGCACCGCACGCGAGTCGTGCGTGATGCCGGTGATCTGCGCTTCGCCTGGCGCTCGGACACCCAGCAGGGCGGCCAGCTCGCCCAGGGGCGTCGGGCGGGCGGACACGGGCCGGGGCGCTCCCGGCGGCGCTGCCGGGGCGTCTTTCTGGGTGGTTCTGGGCTGATCAGCGTGGGGCACGGCGGTGAGCGTACCGGGCGCGGCGGGCCGCCCGCGAAGTGAGGGCCCGGCCTCGCCGCCGGCGGCCGACTGGTTCCCGGGTTCCGGGGTGATCGTTGTCACTGATGGTGCCTCACGCGTTTCTGGCGGGCCGGACGGGTGCTGGGGGTCACCGGCCGGGCTGCGGACTGGGCTGCGTACTCGGCTGCGGGGCGGGCTGCGGTCCCGGGTCGTAGGTGACCGGGAGCCCTGCGGGGGCGGTGCCGGTGGGGGCGACCTGGAGGGTCTTCAGGGCGAACTCCATGACCTTCTTGTAGATGGGGCCGCAGACCTGGCCGCCGAAGTGGCTGCCCTTGGTGGGGTTCTGGACCGCGCAGTAGACGGTGATGCGCGGGTTGTCCGCGGGGGCGACCCCGGCGAACGAGGCGGTGTAGCCGTTGTAGCCGCCGGTGGCCGGATCCACCCGGTTGGAGGTGCCGGTCTTGCCGCCGACCCGGTAGCCGGGGATACGGGCCTTGGTGCCGGTGCCCTGCTGGTCGTCGACCACGGATTCGAGCATCTCGGCGAGGGTCTTGGCGGTCTCCGGGCTGACCACGCGGCTGCGTTCGGGCGCCGGGGCCGGGGTGAAGCGGCCGTCGGGACCCTTGCTGCCGCGGACCAGGGTCGGTTCGATGCGGACCCCGCCGTTGGCGATGGTCGAGTACACGGAGGCCGCCTGCATGGCGTTGAGGGACAGGCCCTGGCCGAAAGGGATCGTGTACTGCTGGGAGGTGGACCAGTCCTCGGGGGCGGCGAGGATGCCGCGGGACTCGCCGGGGTAGTCCAGGCCGGTGGGCCGTCCGATGCCGAACTCGGTCAGGTACGAGTGCAGGACCTTGTTGGCCTCGGGCTGGGTGGGGCCGAGCTGGCCGGTGGCGAGGATGGTGCCGATGTTGGAGGACTTGGCGAGGACCCCGTTGAGGGTCAGGTACCAGGTCGGGTGGTCGATGTCGTCCTTGAACAGCCGGTCGCCGCGGTGCAGCCGGTTGGGAACCTCGACGCGGGTCTCCGGGGTGGCCTTCTTCTCCTCCAGTACGGCGGCCATCGACATCACCTTGGCGGTGGAGCCGGGCTCGTACACGTCCTGGAGCGCCGCGTTGCCCATGGCGGCGGAGCGGGCACGGGTCAGGTCGTTGGGGTCGAAGCCGGGGGCGTTGGCCATGGCGAGGATCTCGCCGGTGCGGGTGTCCTGGACGATGACGTAGCCGCGGTCGGCCCCGGACTTCTGGACCTGCTCGGCGATGGCGCTCTGCGCCGCCCACTGGATGTCGCGGTCGATGGTCAGTTCGATGTCCTCGCCGGGCACAGCGGGCTTCTGGCTGGAGCCCGCGGTGGGCACCTGGCGGCCGCCGGACTGGGCGTACGTGGCCTCGCCGTCCTTGCCGGACAGCTTCTTGTCCAGGGACGACTCCAGGCCGCCGGCGCCCTTGCCCTCGGCGTTGACGTAACCCAGTATCCCGGCGGCGAGGTCGCCGCCCGGGTACACGCGCTTGCTGCTGTTCTCGTTGAACACCCCGGCCAGGACGTTGGCGCCGGGGCCGTTGTTCTTCTTGTCGGCGGCCGCCTTCTCGGCGAAGACCCGCTTGAGGTCCTTGATCTGGTTCCAGACCTGGGGGGTCTGGCGGTGGGCGAGGACGGTGTACCGGCTGTTCTCGGTCCTCAGCTTCCTGGTGAGCTCCTTGACGTCCTTGCCGAGGATGGGCGCGAGGAGGGCCGCGGCCTGCTCGGGGGCGTCGGGGGCCTTGCTGTCCTGCGGGGTGAACATCTTCGGGTCGGCGGTGATGTCGTACGCGTCGACGCTGGCGGCGAGGGCCACGCCCTTGCGGTCGGTGATCTCCCCGCGTTCGGCGGCCAGCTTGACGCTGGTGTAGCGGTTCTTGGAGGCCTCGGCGGAGATGGTCCGCGCGTCGACGGCCTGCACCTGGAGCAGGCGGACGACGAAGGCGAGCATCACCAGGGTGAGGCCGACGCTGACGAGGCGCAGGCGGGGGCGGGGGCTGCCGAGCCGGATCGTGTGCGGCCTGCGCTGCGGGGTGGGCCGCCGGGTCGCGGGCCGCGAGGCCGCGGGGCGTGCCGTGGCCGCGCCGCGGGGGCGGCCGGGGCCGGGCACCCGCCGCCGCGGCTCCCCGGCGGGGCTCACGGGGCCACCGCCGCGGTCCGGGCCGGGCCGGGGGAACAGGGGAAGGGCGGGGTGGGGGGAGGCCCCGCAGGGTTGGCCATCGGCGTCACGACGTCACCTGCCTGGGTTGGGGGTGGGCTGCTGCGGAGGCTGGGACGGGGACTGCGGCGGGGTGGTTCCCCCGGAGCCCGGCACGGCCGCGGGAGGCGCCGCGGGAGACCCGGGGGGCGAGGCCGGGGGCGAGGCCGACGGCGACGGAGGGGGCGGCGGAGGCTCGGCCTCGGCCGGGGTGCCGGCGATCTTGCCGTCCGGGCCGATGAAGACCGGGCTGCCGCCGGGGACGAGCCCCAGCTCCTGCGCCCGCCGCTGCAACGCGTCCGGCGCCGAGTGCCCGTCCACGTCACGCTGGAGCGCCTGCTCCTCGTCCGTGAGCGCGGTCGTCTCCTTCTTCAGCCGGCTCAGCTGGAAGGAGCCCTCGTTCAGCGCCGAGTTCAGCAGCAGCAGGCTGATCAGCCCGCCCCCGAGCAGCGCCACCACCAGCAGGACGAACGGCATCTTGGCCGCCTGCCCGCCCGGACGCGGACGGGGCCGGGGCCGGACGGGGCGCCCGCCGATCGCCCGGCCGAGCCGTGTGGCGGCCTTCCCGGCCTTGGTCACAGTCGCGCCTCCCGGATGCGTTCGACGCCGCGGAACCTCGCCGGGGCGGCCCGCCGGTTCTCGGCGATCTCCTCCTCCGTCGGCAGCTCCGCGCCGCGCGTCAGCAGCTTCAGCTTCGGCTGGTACTTCTCCGGGACGACCGGCAGCCCGGGCGGGGCGGTCGAGGCCGCCCCCGCCGCGAAGACCTGCTTGACCAGGCGGTCCTCCAGCGAGTGGTACGAGAGCACGGCGATCCGGCCGCCGACCGCGATCCGGTCCACGGCCGCCGGGACGGCCCGCTCCAGGCCCGACAGCTCCCCGTTGACCTCGATGCGCAGCGCCTGGAAGGTCCGCTTGGCGGGGTTGCCGCCGGTCCGCTTGGCGGCCTGCGGCAGGGAGTCCCGGATCAGCTCGACCAGCCGGGCGCTGTTGGCGAAGGGCTCCTTCTCCCGCTCCCGGACGACCGCGGAGACGATCCGCTTGGCCTGCTTCTCCTCGCCGTACTGGCGCAGGATCCGCACGAGCTCGCCCGGCGCGTAGGTGTTGAGCACCTCGGCGGCGCTGATGCCGGTCGTCTGGTCCATCCGCATGTCCAGCGGCGCGTCCTGCGCGTACGCGAACCCGCGGTCGGCCTCGTCCAGCTGCATGGAGGAGACGCCCAGGTCGAAGAGGATGCCCTGGACGGCCGGGATGCCCAGGCCGTCGAGGACCTCGGCGAGGTCGGCGTAGATCGCGTGCACGAGGGTGGCCCGGTCGCCGAAGGGCGCGAGCCGCTCGCCGGAGAGCCGCAGGGCTTCCTTGTCGCGGTCGAGGCCGATCAGGTGCGCCTCGGGGAACCGGGTCAGCAGGGCCTCGCTGTGGCCGCCGAGGCCGAGGGTGCAGTCGACGACGACGGCCCCGGGCCTCTCCAGCGCCGGGGCCAACAGGTCCAGGCACCGCTGGAGCATCACCGGGACATGTCGGGACTCGCTAGTCAAAGCGCCCTCTCAGATAACGGCGCGGCAGGCATACGCCGCGCCGCGCACGCGGAGTGTTACCAAAGGGGCCGGGCGGCCGGTCAGGGCCGGGCTCCGGCCGGTTCGCGTCACTTTAGTGCAACGGTCGCCGCGGTCAACGAACCACCCCGCGCGGCGTGCGGGCGGCTCCGGGTGAACCCGCAAAAGCCGCGAATCACCCGGACGGCCGCGTCCTCCCCACTCCTGTGGGTTAGCTCACAACAAGGCTTGTTGACCTTCTTTGTCCACCCTCACTCGATGCCCGTACCGGCTGTGACCACTACCGTCGTATGCATGACGACTTCCGTACCCCTGCCCGCCGACTCCGCGCCCGTGGCGGCCGGAGCCGATTCCGTCACCGACCGGCTGGTCGACGCGAACCGGCGGTACGCCGCGAAATTCACCGATCCCGGCATGGACGCGCACCCGGTCCTCCAGGTCGCCGTCGTCGCGTGCATGGACGCCCGGCTCGACCTGCACGCCGCCCTCGGCCTGGAGCTCGGCGACTGCCACACCATCCGCAACGCCGGCGGCGTGGTCACCGACGACACCATCCGCTCGCTCACCATCAGCCAGCGGGCCCTGGGCACCCGCGCGGTGATACTCATCCACCACACCGGCTGCGGCCTCGAGAGCCTGACCGAGGACTTCCGGCACGAGCTGGAGGACGAGGTCGGCCAGCGCCCCGCCTGGGCCGTGGAGGCCTTCCGGGACGTCGACCAGGACGTACGCCAGTCCATGCAGAGGGTCCGTACCAACCCGTTCCTGCCCCACCGGGACGATGTGCGAGGCTTCGTCTTCGATGTGCACACCGGCCTCCTGCGGGAGATCGATCCCAACTCCTGAGTGACACGGGGCCCCGGCGCCGTCAACAATGCGGGGAGACGCCCCCCCGGGAACCCCCCGGGTGCGGCGTCCGTGTGTGGGGTGGGCCGGTCATGCGCCAAGGGCGTCGGCCCTGGAAATGGGCCGAGGAGAACCAGGTGACGACGTATGACGACCGAGCGAGCCTCGCGGATCTGACCAGCACGGCCGAGCGGGTGCGGCACTCGGTCGAGAGCGTGATCGAGGGCAAGCCCGAGGTCGTGCGCCTCGCGCTGACCGTGCTGCTCGCCGAGGGACACCTGCTGATCGAGGACGTCCCCGGCGTCGGCAAGACGATGCTCGCCAAGACGCTCGCCAAGTCCATCGACTGCTCGGTGCAGCGCATCCAGTTCACACCGGACCTGCTGCCCTCCGACATCACCGGCGTCAGCATCTACGACCAGCAGCGCCGCGAGTTCGAGTTCAAGCCGGGAGCGATCTTCGCGCAGATCGTCATCGGCGACGAGATCAACCGCGCCTCGCCGAAGACCCAGTCCGCGCTGCTGGAGTCGATGGAGGAGCGCCAGGTCACCATCGACGGCACGACGTACACGCTGCCGAGCCCCTTCATGGTCGTCGCCACCCAGAACCCGGTGGAGATGGAGGGCACCTACCCGCTGCCGGAGGCCCAGCGCGACCGCTTCATGGCGCGGGTCTCCGTCGGCTACCCCAGCCCCGAGGCCGAGCTGCAGATGCTCGACGTGCACGGCGGGCTCTCCCCGCTCGACGACCTGACGGCCGTCGCGCACGCCCACGAGATCGTCAAGCTCATCGAGGCCGTCCGCGAGGTCTACGTGGCCGAGCCGGTCCGGCGCTACGTCGTCGACCTGGTCTCCGCCACCCGCAGCCACCCCGATCTGCGGCTCGGCGCCTCGCCCCGGGCCACCCTGCACCTGCTGCGCGCCGTGAAGGCCTCGGCCGCGCTCGCCGGCCGCGACTACGTCCTGCCCGACGACGTCCAGGCACTGGCCGGTCCCGTCCTCGCGCACCGGCTGCTGCCCACCGCCCAGGCCCAGCTGAACCGGCGCACCGCCGAGCAGGTCGTCGGCGAGATCCTCCAGCGCACCCCGGTCCCGGCCGCGCACGCCCGCGGCGAGATGCCGCCCGGCGCGGGCATCCGGGGCTTCTGATGAGCGCCGGTGCCCCGCGCGGCGCCGGCGGCCAGGCTGATCGCGGCCAGGGGGGCGGGCTGCGCGCGTCGCTCTCCGGCCTGACCACCCGCGGCCGCTCCTTCCTGGCCGCCGGGATCGCCGCGGCCGTCTGCGCGTACGTACTGGGCCAGGGCGCGCTGCTCCGGGTCGGACTGCTGCTCGCCCTGCTGCCGCTGCTGTGCGTCTACGCCCTGCACCGCACCCGCCACCGGGTCTCCGGCAGCCGCCGGCTCACCCCGGGCCGGGTCCCCGCGGGCGCGGAGGCCCGGGTTCAGCTGCGCATGGACAACACCTCCCGGCTCCCCACCGGCCTGCTGATGCTCCAGGACCGGGTGCCGTACGTCCTCGGCCCGCGGCCGCGGTTCGTCCTGGACCGGGTCGAGCCCGGCGGCCGCCGCGAGGTGTCCTACCGGGTCCGCTCCGACCTGCGCGGCCGCTACCCGCTGGGCCCGCTCCAGCTGCGGCTGACCGACCCCTTCGGGCTGGTCGAGCTGACCCGCTCGTTCAGCGCCTTCGACACCCTCACCGTCATCCCGCGCACCGAGCCGCTGCCGCCGGTGCGCCTCTCCGGCGAATCCTCCGGCTACGGCGACGGGTCGCGCCGCTCGCTGGCCCTGGCCGGCGACGACGACGTGATCCCGCGCGGCTACCGGCGCGGCGACGACCTGCGCCGGGTGCACTGGCGCTCCACCGCCCGCTACGGCGAGCTGATGGTCCGCCGCGAGGAGCAGCCGCAGCGCAGCAGGGCCACCGTCCTGCTGGACACCCGGCAGGACGCCTTCGAGGGCGCCGGACCCGACTCGGCCTTCGAGTGGGCCGTCTCCGCGGCCGCCTCCAGCCTGGTCCACCTGCTGGAGCAGGGCTACGCGGTACGGCTGCTCACCGACACCGGGGACTGCGTGCCCGGGCTGGGCGGTGGCGGCTTCTCCTCCGGCGGGCACGAGTCCGCCGAGGCCGCCGGGCTGATGATGGACACCCTCGCGGTCGTCGGGCACTCGGACGGCGCGGGCCTGACCCGGGCCTACGACGCCGTGCGCGGAGGCGGCGGTGGCGGCTTCGGCGAAGCCGGCGGGGACGGGCTCCTCATCGCCTTCTTCGGCGACCTGGACGACGTACAGACGGATCTTGCGGCCAAGATGCGCCAGCGCACCGGGGGCGCGGTGGCCTTCGTACTGGACTCCGCGGCCTGGTCCGGGCAGCCGGCGCGGGACCTGGGCCCGCTCCCGGTGGAACAGCGGCTGCACAGGCTGCGCGACGCGGGCTGGACGGCGCTCGCCGTCCCGCCCGGGGTCGCCTTCGGCGAGCTGTGGCGGCGTGCCGGGAGCACGGCGTCCGGTACGGGAACCTCTGGAGGCCGGGTATGAGCGGGCGCGCGCGAGTGACGCTGTTCGCGGCGCTGGCGACGCTGCTCACCGCGTGGTCGCTGGTCCCGCTGGTCGAATCGGCGGGCTGGCTGCTCCAGGCGGCGCTGCTGCTGGCCGTGCAGAGCGCGGTGGGGGCCGGGGCCCGGCGGGTGCCGCTGGCCAGGTCGCTGACCGTGGCCGCGCAGCTGCTGGTGTCGCTGCTGGTCCTCGCGGTCCTCTTCGCGGGCAAGGGCGAGTCGACCGGGAGCGGGCCGCTGGCCTACCTGGTGACCGACTTCGGGGCGCTGTTCCAGCGCGGTGTGCAGGACGTGAGCGAGTTCGCGATCCCGGCCCCGCTGACGGACGGCATCCGGCTGCTGCTGGTGTCCGGGGTGCTGCTGATCGGGCTGCTGGTGGACGCCCTCGCGGTGACCCTGCGGACGGCCGCGGCGGCGGGGCTGCCGCTGCTCGCGCTGTACTCGGTGGCCGCCGGCCTGTCGGGCGGCGGTGAGGCCTCCTGGTTCTCCTTCCTGCTCGCGGGCTGCGGCTACCTGATGATGCTGCTGGCCGAGAGCCGGGACCGGCTGGCGCAGTGGGGGCGGGTCTTCGGCTCGGCCCCGCGCGAGCGGGTCTCGTCCGCGTCCGGCCTCGGCAGCGGCGGGGAGGGCCGGCTAACGGCCCCGGTGCGGACCGGCCGGCGGATCGGCGCGATGGCCCTGGGCCTGGCGCTGGCGGTGCCGGCGGCGCTGCCCTCGCTCGGCGGCGGAATGCTGGGCGGCCCGGGCGACGGCGACGCGACCGACGGCGGTGTGGGCGGGACGATCTCGGCGGTGAACCCGCTGGTCTCCCTGCAGAGCAACCTGAACGCGCAGGACAACCGGGTCGTGCTCAAGTACCGGACGGACAATCCCCAGCAGGGCGAGCAGTACCTGCGGATCCTGGCGCTGGACGAGTTCAACGGGAGCAAGTGGGAGGCCTCCGGGCGGGCCCTGTCCGACGTCCCGGAGCGGCTGCCCAATCCGCCCGGGCTCAGCGGGGACGTCCGCCAGGGTGCGGCCGAGGTGCAGACCAACGTGTCGGCGGCGGAGTCCTACACCCAGCGCTACCTGCCCATGCCGTACCCGGCGACCTCGGTGGAGATCCCGGGGAAGTGGCGGTTCGAGCCGGCCGGCCGGACCCTGGTCGGGGACCAGCTGGGCAAGGACAGGTTCCAGAACGTGCAGGGCGCGCAGTACTCCGTACGGAGCCTGCTGCTGAAGCCGACGGCGCAGCAGCTGCGGTCGGCGCCCGAGCCGGACCCGGCGATCCGTGCCGAGTACACGAAGCTGCCGGACAACCTGCCGCCCGTGGTCACCGAGACGGCGCGCCAGGTGACGCAGGGGGCCAAGGACGACTACACGCGGGCCGTGAAGCTCCAGGACTACTTCGCCGTGAACGGCGGGTTCCGCTACAACACGAAGACGGCCTCGGGCACCGGTCCGCAGGCGGTGGCCCGCTTCCTCGCCGACAAGGAGGGCTTCTGCGTCCACTTCGCCTTCTCGATGGCGGCGATGTCCCGTTCGCTGGGCATCCCGGCGCGGGTCGCGGTGGGCTTCACCCCGGGCGAGAAGCAGCCGGACGGCAACGTGAACGTGTCGATGCGGGACGCGCACGCCTGGCCGGAGCTGTACTTCGAGGGCGTGGGGTGGACGCGGTTCGAGCCGACGCCCCGGGCGGGCATCAACGTGCCGGACTACTCCCGGGCGCAGGCCCCGACGGCCCAGCCGTCGGCGCCCGCGGCGCTGCCCTCGCAGGGCGCGGCGCAGCCGACGCCCGCGCCCTCCAGGTCGGACGAGTGCCCGCCGGAGCTGAAGAAGCTCGGCGAGTGCGGTGCGGCCGCGCCGCAGCACAGCGCGTCCGGTGGCGGCGGTAGCCCGGTGTCGGCGGTGCTCGGCTGGGCCGCTCTGGCGGTGGCGGTGATCGGCCTGCCGCTGCTGCCGCTGCTGTGGCGGGGCCGGGTGCGGGCCCGCCGGCTGCGTTCCGGGGAGGTGGCTGCGGCGTGGCGGGAGCTGGGCGACGCCGCGTGGGACGTGGGCGTCCGGCCGGACGAGGCGCTGTCGCCGCGGCGGGCTGCCGTACGGGTGGTGGAGCTGGGGCGGCTGGACGTTGCGGCCGGGGCCGCGGTGCACCGGGTCGCGGGGGCGCTGGAGCGGGCCCTGTACGCGCCGCCGGGTGCGGCCGTGTCGTACCCGGAGCTGGCGGGCGACGTCCTGCTGGCGCGGGCGGGGCTGCTGGCCGGCGTCGGCCGTCTCGGCCGGCTGCGGGCCCTGCTGCTGCCGCGTTCGGCGACCCGTCTCGCGTGGGCGGCGTCCCGCCGCTGGTCGGCGCTGGCCGACCGGGCGGGCGCGCTGTCGAGCCGCGTCCGCCTGCGCATCCCCCTCCGGGGCCGCGGCTGAGGGGACCCGGAGGGGGGCTTGCGCCGCCCCCGGACGCGCGAACGCGGCGAGGCTCGATCCCCCCGAGCCCCGCCGCGTTCGCGTACCACGTCACGGAGGAGGTACCCGGTCCGCTCCGCAGCCCCGTGTCGGCGGTGCGGACCGGGCCTCCTGTCCGTTGCCCCCAGTCTGGCGTCCGCGCAGGTGGGGGCCCATCCGCGCAGGTACTCATTTCCGTGCCTAGGTACGGATACTCAGCCGCCGCGGCAGGCCCCACCAGTTGTACGGGCTCCGCCGCCCCGGCGGCACCGCCGACTGGGGGTCAGTGCCGGCCGGCCCCGGGGGTCAGTGCCCGCTGACCCGGCCGCGCAGCAGCAGCGACAGCGCCGAGTGCACGTCGTCGAGCGACCGCTCGCTCTGGAAGGACTGCCAGTCCAGCGCGGCCACCAGCACCATGCCGACCAGCGCGGCCGCGGTCAGCGGCACGTCGATCTCGGCGCTCAGCTCACCGCGTTCGACGCCCTCCCGCAGCACCGTCTCCACGACGGCCACCGCCTCCTGCCGGACGACCATCAGCGTGGACTGCCACGCCCGGTTGGTCCGCCACAGTTCGGCGACGTACAGCTGGGTGAAGGCCGGATAGCGGTCGATGAAGACGAGGCCGGCCCTGATCATCGCGTCGAGGGCCTCGACGCGGCTGCCGCCGCGCGCCTCGGTCTCCTCCGCGGCCGTCCGCAGCGAGACGGTCAGCAGCCCGACCCCGTGCCGCAGGAGCTCCTCGAAGAGGTCGTTCTTGCTCGCGAAGTTGTAGTAGACGGTGCCCTTCGCGACGCCCGCGCGCTCGGCGATCTCCTCGACCGTGGTCGCGGAGAAGCCCTGTTCGGCGATCAGGGTCACGGCCGCTTCGTAGAGCTTCTGGCGGGTGGCCTGCCGCCGGCTGCCCACGGCGGCGGAGGTGCTGCTGCTTTCCATGGCGCTGATTCTCACAGGTCACCGGCTCTCAGAGGCTCAGTTCGGGGTGCAGCCGGTCCATGGTCCATACCTGCTTGCCGCGGGCGGCGAGCGCGGTGAGGGCCAGGGCGCCCACCGTGAAGGCCACCAGGACCGCGCCGCCCTGCCACACGGGGGCGAGGTCGCCGCCCGTGATGAGGCGGCGCAGGCTCTCGACGACGTACGACATCGGCAGGTACGGGTGGATGGCGTTGAAGAAGCCCGGGCTGGTCTGGACGGGGTAGGTGCCGCCCGCCGAGGTCAGCTGGAGCATCAGGACGGCGAGCACCAGGATCCGCCCGGCGGCGCCGAACTTGGCGTTGAGCCACTGGACGATCGCCGCGAAGCAGCCGGTGACCAGCATCAGGAAGCCGACGGTGAGGGCCGGGCGGGCGGGCTCCAGGCCGAGGCCCCAGTGGAGCACGGCCATGAGCAGGCTCACCTGCGCGGCGCCGAGGGCCGCCACGGGCAGCCAGCCGGCCAGCGCGATCCGCCAGGGCGAGGCGCCGGCGGCCAGGGCCCGCCGGTTGAGCGGGGCGATCAGCATGTAGGCGACCATCGCGCCGACCCACAGGGAGAGCGGGATGAAGTACGGGGCGAAGCCGGTGCCGTAGTTGGGCGCCTTGTGCAGGGACTGGTTGGCGAGGCGGACCGGGTCGGCCATGACCTCGGTGCGGGTGTCGCGCTGCTGCTGGTCGTAGTCGGGGATCTTGCCGACGCCCTCGTGCAGGCCGCCGGCGAGCTCCCCGCTGCCGTCGACGAGCTTGAACATGCCGCCGCTCAGGCTGTGCGCGCCGTCGCCGAGCTTGCCCACGCCCTCGCTGAGGGCGCCGGAGCCGGTGGTGGCGCTGCCGATGCCGGTGTGCAGCTCGGCCATGCCGGTGGCGACCTGGTGGGCGCCGTCGTTGAGGGCGTTGACCTGGGCGACGGCCGCGTCGAGGTCGGCGGCGAGGCCGGGGGCCTTGTCGACGAGGAGGCGGGCCTTCTTCTCCAGGTCGGTGAGCTGGGTGCGGAGCTTGCCGACGTCGCCGTTCGCGTTCTTGACCAGGGTGCTGACGTCGCCGGAGAGTTCGGCGGCCTCGGCCGCGTCGTCCTTGACCTTCTTCAGGTCGGGGCAGGAGGCCAGGTGCGGTTCCTTGCCGGGGGTGACGCAGTGCTCGGTGTAGTAGGCGTCCGCGCCCTGGGAGGCCTTCTTGGCGGCGGAGGCGGCGGCCGGGGCCTTCTCGGCGAAGGTGTCGAGGTGGTTCTTGACGACCTTGGCGGTGTCGGCGACCAGCTCGGCGGTGTCCGCCAGGTTCTTGGGGTCCCGGACGAACGGGCGGGCCTTCTCGGCGGCCCCGTTGACCTCGTTCGCGAGCTTCTGGGTGCCGGCCGCGACGTCCTTGGAGCCGGTTTTCAGCTTGCCCGCGCCCGAGTTGAGCTTGCGCAGGCCGCCGGCGAGCTCGCCGCTCTTCTCCTTGGCCGTGTCGAGGCCCTCGGCGAGCTCCTTCGCGCCCTCCTGGGCCTTGCCCGCGCCGTCCTTGAGGCGGTCGGCGCCGTCGGCGGCCTCGGCGGTCTTGTCGTGGAGGTCGGAGAAGCTGACGAAGATCTTGTCGAGGAAGCCGCGGGAGGCGTTGGTGGACGCCGCCGAGCGGACCTCGGAGAAGACGGTGCGCGAGATCGAGCCGACGATGTAGTTGTTGGCGTCGTTGGTGCGGACCTGGAGGGCTCCGGTGGCGGGGTCCCCGCCGGAGCTGGAGGCGATCTTCTCGCTGAAGTCGGCGGGCATGGTGAGGGACAGGTAGTACGTCCCGTTCTCCAGACCCTTGGCGGCCTCCTCCGCGCTGACCTCGCGCCAGTCGAAGGTCTTGCTGTCGTGGAGCTTCTTGGTGATCTCGTCGCCGGCGTCGATGCGCTTCCCGTCGACGGTGGCGCCGTGGTCGGAGTTGACGAGGGCGACGGGCACCTTGTCGAGGCGGCTGTACGGGTCCCAGAAGGACCAGAGGTACAGGGCTCCGTAGAGCAGCGGCAGCAGGAGCAGTGCGACGAGAGCGGCCCGGGGCAACTTCCCCCGCCCGAACCGCTTCAGCTCAAGCGCGGCCAGCTTCGGCGAGCGCATCGTCCGCCCCCTTCGTGTCGTCGTCGTTCTCGGTGTCGTTCTCGGTGCCGGCTTCGGCTTCTGCGCTGCCGCCGGTCCGCAGGACGAGCGCGTCGTCGGGAGCCTCGCTGCACACCGCGAGGACGGTGGTCCCGGCGGCGGCGACCGAGCGGAGCAGGGCCCAGGCCTCGGTGCGTTCGGCGTCCGAGAGCTTCATGTCGAGGTCGTCCAGGGCCAGCAGCCGCGGCGAGCCGAGCAGTGCGATGGCCACGGACAGCCGTACGGCTTCCAGGCGTTCCAGGTCCCGTACGGAGGTGCGCTGCCCCTTGGGCAGCGTGGTGAGGTCCAGTCCCGCGGCGTCCAGGGCCGCGTTGATCCGGGCCGTGCTGCTCGCGCGGCGTTCGCCGCGGGGGCGCAGCAGGGCGCGGACCGGTCCCTCGTAGCGGCGCTGGAGCAGGGCGCCCTCGCGCAGCTGCTCGGCGACGGTGAGGGCCTGGTCGAGCTCGTTGACGCCGGAGACCGGTCCCAGGGCGGCGATCCGGCGGACCGCGGCCATCCTCTTCGGCAGCCGGTGGCGGCCGACCTCGGCGTGTCCCTCGGTGGGTTTCATCCGTCCGGTGAGGGCAAGGAGCAGGCAGGTGCGGCCGCTGCCGGAGGGGCCCTCGACCGCGATGAGCGAGCCGGGCTCCGCGTCGATGCCGATGCCGCGGAAGGCCCAGCCGCGCGGGCCCTTGAGTCCGAAGTCCTCGGCTTTGACGGCCGCGCCGTGCGGGCTGTCCACACCGTCCCCCTTCATTTTGAACTGACCGGTCAGTTCAAAAACTATCAGCTCTTTCCGCACCATGCGCGCAGCGGGGGGCAGTTACCCCCACAAGACTCCAAAAACCGCAGGTCAGGGCGATTGTCAGTGGGGCCGGTCACGATGGAGGCAACGCATCGACAGGAGGTTCGCAATGGCCACACCGTCCGCGTCCCCTGTCCACCCCGTCCTGCGGAGGTCGGCGGCTCCGCCGGCCGCCCTCGACCTGCTCGCCAAGGCCCACGAGGGCCTGACCGAGGCCGCCCGCCTGCCCCGTCCCAACGAGCGCTACGCCACCGCCCACCTGGCCGCGCTGCGCACCGCCGCGGCCGTGCTCGCGGCGCGGGGGCGGCCCGAACCGGTGAACCCGCGGCGGAGGCCGAGGATCCGCAGCGCGTGGGAGGTGCTGCCGGAGATAGCGCCGGAGCTGGCGGAGTGGAGCGCGCTCTTCGCCTCCGGCGCCGCCCGCCGGGCCCGGGCCGAGGCGGGGATACCGGGCGCGGCCAGCAGCCGGGAGGCGGACGATCTGGTGCGCGCGGTCTCGATGTTCCTGCGCCTGGTGGAGCGGATGCTCGCGATCCGGCCTCCGCAACAGCCCCTGCCCCAGCCCCGTCCGGAGCGGCCCGAGGCGGGATGAGCCGCCGGGGCCCGGCACCCGGCCCCGAAAGACCGGCCCTCGACGCGGAAGGCCATAGGGTGGGGCCCGGTGGGGCACTGACCCCTCACCCGTTGCCTACCGCGCCGAGGAGCCATCAGCCGTGTCGGACACTTCCCGCCCCCGTGCCTCCCTCCGCACCGCCGTGGTGTGGGAGGTCCTCAAGGAGGCGCTCGACCGCCGCGTGAAGGCGACCGGCCGGGATGTCCTGGACGTGCTCGACACCGGTGGCGGCACCGGGAAGTTCGCCGTGCCGGTGGCCCGCCTGGGCCACCGCGTCACCGTCGTCGACCCCAGCCCGAACGCGCTGTTCGGGCTGGAGCGCCGGGTGGCCGAGGCCGGGGTCGCCGACCTCGTCCGCGGGGTCCAGGGCGATGCCCAGGGCCTGCTGGACGTCGTCGAGCGGGACGCCTACGACGTGGTGCTCTGCCACGGCGTACTGGAGTACGTGGACGACCCGGCCGAGGGCGTGGCCAACGCGGTCGCCGCCCTGCGCCCCGGCGGGACGCTCAGCCTGCTGGCCGCCGGACTCGGCGGAGCCGTGCTCGCGCGCGCCCTGGCCGGACACTTCACGGAGGCCCGTACCGCCCTCACCGACCCGGCCGGCCGCTGGGGCTCGGGCGACCCGGTACCCCGCCGCTTCACCGCCGAGACCCTCGCCGAGCTGGTCGGCGGGGCCGGCCTGGAGGTCGGCGCGGTGCACGGCGTACGGATCTTCGCCGACCTCGTCCCGGGGGTCCTGGTGGACACCGAGCCCGGCGCCGTGGAGGCACTGCTGCGCCTGGAGGAGGCCGCCGCGGAGCTGCCCGCCTTCCACGCGGTCGCCACGCAGTTGCACGTGCTGGGCGAGAAGCAGGCCTGATCTGCGATCTTCGTCGGACGGAGTCGGCCACACACCCTCCGAACCGGCGATCGGCCCCGTATGATCGGGGCAGTGACCGGCATGGTGGACGTGCCATTGGGGAATAAGCGCCTCAGTGGCCGCTCCCGCGGCGGCACGGATCGTTGTCGATACGGATCCATGAATGATCTATTCGAGAACGTGGCGTAGAGGGCGGGTATCACGGGGGCGATTCCCCGCCTATCCTGAAGGGGACCCCTGGTCGCTACCCCCCGCGACCGACGGATGAGGAGGACTCCCGTGCCGCTCTCGGAGCACGAGCAGCGCATGCTCGAGCAGATGGAGCGAGCGCTGTACGCCGAAGATCCCAAGTTCGCGACAGCGCTTGAGGGAAGCGGACTGCGCACGTACACCCGGCGACGGGTCTACCAGGCAGTCGCAGGCATTGTGGTGGGTATCGCGCTCCTCATGGCCGGTGTGATCTGGCAGGACGTGCTCTGGGTCAGTGTGGTGGGATTTCTCGTCATGCTGGGCTGCACGGTCCTCGTCGTCACCGGTTGGCGCAAGGCACCCAAGCCTGGCGAGCAGCCCGTCTCCGGAAGTTCAGACGGTTCGGCCCGTGGCCGCAGCCGGCAGCGTCGGTCGATGATGACCCGCATCGAGGAACGGTGGCAGCGCCGCCGTGACGAACAGGGGCAGTAGCGCCCCCGGACATCGTGAGTGAGGGGACGGGAGCCTGCCGGCTTCCGTCCCCTCACTGCTCTGCGGCACCGGGCTGCGGCATGATGTGGGGGTGAGTGTGCTCCCCCTGGTCTTCACCAGCGGCTGGGCCAGTGGGATCAACGCGTACGCCGTGATCCTCCTGCTCGGCATCTTCGGCGCGACCGGCCTGACCGACGAGGTCCCGGCCTCCCTGCAACGCACCGACGTGCTGATCGTCGCGGGCGTGCTGTTCCTCTGCGAGGTCGTCGCCGACAAGATCCCGTACGTGGACTCGGTCTGGGATTCGGTCCACACCGTGATCCGCCCGGTCGCCGGTGCCACGGTCGGCGCGCTGCTGGCCGGGCAGAGCGGTTCGCTCTCCGACATCGCCGCCGGCGCGGTGGGCGGTTCCACCGCCCTGGTCAGCCATTTCGTCAAGGCCGGCACCCGGATGGCGATCAACACCTCGCCCGAGCCGTTCAGCAACGTCGCCATGAGTATCGCCGAGGACCTCGGCGTGGCGGGCCTGGTCACCTTCGCGATGTTCAACCCCGAGGCCGCCGCCGTCATCGCGGCGGTCCTGCTGGCCGCCGGACTGGCCCTGCTGATCTTCCTCTGGACCCGGATCCGCCGCTTCCTGCGCCGCCGCGCCCAGCGCCGCGAGGAGAAGCGGCTGGCCGCCGAAGCCCGCGCGCAGACGGCCGCCCCACCTCCCTGACCTGAGGGGACGCCTCCCTCGATAGGCTCAGCCGCATGGCACGAATTGCGGTGATCGGCGCCGGGATGGGCGCGATGGCGACGGCGGCCCGGCTGGCCGTGGCGGGACACCGGGTGACGGTGTACGAGCGCGGGGAGACGTACGGGGGCGCGGTCGGCCGGTACGAGCGCGAGGGCTTCGCCTTCGACACCGGGCCCGGCCTGCTGCACCTGCCCGCCGTCTACCGCGACCTGTTCGTCAAGACCGGCAAGCGGTCCCTGGAGACCTGCGTGGACATGGCGCAGGCGGACCCGGCCGTCCGGCACGTCCTCCCCCACCACGGGGTCGACGTCGCCCTCCCCGGCGCCTCCCGCGGCGGCGTGGCCGCCGCCCTCGACGGGGCCTTCGGGCAGGGCGCGGGCGAGCGCTGGAACGCCGTGCTGGGCCGCGCCCGGGACGCCTGGGACGCCACCCGCCGGCCCCTGCTGGAGGAGCCGCTGCCCGCCGACCGCCGGGCCCTGGCCGCCGATCCGTATCCCGCCCTGCGCCGCGGCGGCCTGCTGCGCCGCCGCCCCCCGACGCTGGCCGACGTGGCCGGCCGGGAGCTGGGCGGCGGTCTCGGGGAGGTGCTGGCCGGCCGGGTGCGCGCGTACGGGATCGACCCCGGGCGGGCCCCCGCCTCGGCCGCCGTTCTGCCGTACATGGAGCAGACCTTCGGCAGCTGGTACGTGCGCGGCGGGATGCGGGCCCTGGCCGACGCCGTCCACGAGCGCTGCCGGGAGCGGAAGGTGGAGTTCGTCTTCGGCGCGGAGGTCCGGGAGGTCCGCACCGACGCGGGCCGTGCGGCCGGTCTGCGGCTGGCGGACGGCAGTGAGGTCGCGGCCGACTCCGTCGTCTGCGGGATCGACCCGCGGCTGCTGCCCGCCGCCTCGCTGCCCTGGCCGCGCGAGGCGGTCCCGGCCCGCGGGCCGGACCTGCCGAGCCGGCTCACCCTGTTCCTGGCGCTGAGCGGCGCCCGGCCCCCGGGAACCGTCCACCGCACCCTCGTGCACTCCCCCGGCCTGGACGTCACCGTGCTGCGTCCCGACGACCCCGCCACCCGGCCCGGCGCGGCCCACGAGGCGGTCACGGTGACCGCCGTGTGCGGCCCGGCGGGTGCGGCGGGAGCGGCGGATGCGCCCGAGCCGTCCCCCGACCGGCTGCTGGAGCTGGCCGGGCAGGCCGTGCCGGGGCTGCGGGAGCGGCTGCTGTGGCACGAGGCGCACACCCCCGCCGACATCGAGGCGGCGACCGGCGCCGCGGGCGGCTCGGTGCCCGCGCCGGCCCTCGCGGGGGCCGGCGGGCGGCTGCTCTACCCGGCCAACGCCACGGCGGTGCCGGGGCTGTACCTGGCGGGCGGCTGGGCGCACCCCGGCGGCGGGCTGGCGCACGCCGGGATGACCGGGGCCCTGGTGGCCGGGCTGATCGTGGAGGGCGCGGAGTTCCGCGGCTCCCAGTGACCCGCCCGCGGCCGGCCGGTGCTCAGTAGCGGTACTGCTCGTACTCGCCCTGCTGGGGGTAGGGGTACTGCTGCGGTGGCTCGCCGCCCTGCTCGTCCCCCGGGTAGGGCTGGGCTCCCCCGTCGGTGGTGCGCTGCTGCGGGACCCAGACCCCGCCGGGCGGGGTGTCCATGGAGTACTGCTGCTGCCCGTGGTCGGGGTACGGGGTGTAGGCGGAGTACTGGGCGTAGTTCGCGTAGTTCGCGTCGTTCGGGTAGTCGTAGGACGTCGGCTGTCCCAGGACCCCGCCGGTGCCGATGTACGGGTCCGAGTAGGCGGCGTAGACCTGCTGCTGGTCGCCCTGCGGGTAGCCGGCGGAGTAGTCGTACGCGCCGCCCCCGCCCTGGCCGGTGGGGTCGTGGTACGCGGCGTACTGGTGGGCGTCCTGCTCGGCCGTGGTGAACGGCGAGGCGAAGGCGGCCGTCTGGCCCGCGTCGGCGGTGGGCGCGAAGCTCTGTATGCCGTAGGAGCCGGTGTCCTCGGGCATCGGCTGCGGGCTGTAGACGTCCTCGACCGCGGGCGGGAACCGCCGTTCCGAGGCGCGGTCTTCGCCCGTGTCCGCGGCCCCGTCCGCACCTTCGTACTCCAGCGCGGTGACCTGGAGGGCCGGTTCCGGACGCGCGCCGCCGGAGCGCCGGCGGCCGGACTGCCGTACGGGTTCCCCGCCGCGCCGCAGCGCCCAGCCGGCCACGAAGCCCTTGCGGAAGGAGAGCGTGACCAGGGTCTGGCCCACGGCGAACGCGGCCGCGCCGGCGCCGATGACCGGCACCGACGGCAGGACCACCCCGGCGACCACGCCGAGGAAGCCGGAGAAGGCGAGCAGGCGCCAGCGGAGCCGGGCCTTGTACTGCATCAGGACCTCGGCAAGCAACCACAGCGCGACGAAGCCGAACGCGATGTAGAGGACCGTCATACCCATGCATGGCCCCTCTCGGTACGGCCGGCCGCCCAGGCTACGGGGGCCCGCCGGTCAGGCCCGCTGGTGCAGGCCCAGGTTCTCGTAGATCTCGAGAGACGCCGTGGAATTATTCAGCGTGATGAAGTGCAGCCCTGGGACACCCTCGGACAGCAGCCGCGCGCAGAACTCCGTGGCGAACTCGATGCCAATGGAGCGTACAGCGGCCGGGTCGTCCTTGACGGCGAGCATGCGCTCTTTCACGTCCGCGGGGAAGACCGCGTTGCTGAGTTGGGGCAGCCGGTCGAGCTGCTTGATGCCCACAACAGGCATGACCTCGGGGATGATCGGGGTCTCGCAGCCCGCCTTTTCGACGCTGTCGCGCAGCCGCAGATAATTCTCCGGATCGAAGAACATCTGGGTGATCGCATAGTCGGCTCCCGCGCGGCACTTGTCCACGAAATGCCGGATGTCCGTATCCCAGTCCTTCGAACGGGGGTGCATCTCGGGGAAGGCGGCGACGCCCACGCAGAAGTCGCCGGACTCCTTGAGCAGCCGGACCAGGTCGGCGGCGAAGTGGACCCCCTCCGGGTGCGCCACCCATTCGGCCATCGGGTCGCCCGGCGGGTCGCCGCGCAGGGCGAGCATGTTGCGGATGCCGGCGTCGGCGAACTGGCCGATGACGTGGCGCAGCTCGGCGATGGAGTGGTCGACGGCGGTGAGGTGGGCGACCGGGGTCAAGGTGGTGTCCGAGGCGATCTGCTCGGTGGCCTTGACGGTGCCGCCGCGGGTGGATCCGCCGGCTCCGTAGGTCACGGACACGAAGCTCGGGGACACCGCCTCGATCCGCCGCAGCGCGTTCCAGAGGTTGCGTTCGCCCTTCTCCGTCTTGGGGGCCCAGAACTCGAAGGAGTACGAGCGCCCGGACGCGAGGAGGTCGCGGACCGTGTGTGCACGATCCGACCAGGTGGAAGCGGTACCAGAGGCCATACGGGCAGGTTAGACGCGGGCTGGCGGACACCGAAGCGGTGTCCGCCTTTTGGACACGTTTTTGGACACCCTCCGGTGCCGGGCCCGTCCTAGCCGAGGCGGGCGCGGACCCGCTTGGCGAGTTCCGCGGCGGCGGCGCCGGGGTCGTCGGCCTCGGTGAGGGCCCGGACGACGACCACGCGGGTGGCTCCGGCGTCCAGCACCTCGTCCAGGTTTCCGCCGTCGATGCCGCCGATCGCGAACCAGGGCCGGTCCTGCCCGAGGGAGGCCGCGTACCGGACGAGTCCGAGGCCGGGGGCGTGGCGGCCGGGCTTGGTGGGGGTGGGCCAGCAGGGGCCGGTGCAGAAGTAGTCCACGCCGGGCTCGGCCACGGCCGCGTCGACCTCGTCCTCGGCGTGGCAGGAGCGGCCGATGAGCACGGAGCCGGGGCCGCCGAGGATGGCGCGGGCGGCGGGCACCGGGATGTCGCCCTGGCCGAGGTGGAGCACGTCGGAGCCGATGGCGTGGGCGACGTCCGCCCGGTCGTTCACGGCGAGCAGCTTGCCGTGGCGCCGTGCGGCCTCGGCGAAGACCTGGAGGTGCTCGAGCTCCTCGCCCGCCTCCATGCCCTTGTCCCGCAGCTGGACGATGTCCACGCCGCCGGCCAGTACGGCGTCCAGGAACTCGGGGAGGTCACCCTGGCGCTTGCGGGCGTCCGTGCACAGGTAGAGCCGGGCGTCGGACAGCTGCATGGGTGTACCCCCCGTGATGGAGGCGGTGTACGGACCCGGGGGCCCGTACACCGCGGTGGAGCGGATGCGATCGGGTCAGAGGGCGAGCGCCTGGGCGCGGCGCTTGACCTCCGTGCCGCGATTCTCGCTCAGCGCCTGCGCGGGGGTGCCGGGCAGGGTCGGGTCCGCCGTGAAGAGCCACTCCAGGATCTCCGCGTCGGAGAAGCCGTCGTCGCGCAGCACCGTCAGCAGTCCGACGAGGCCCTTCACGACCTTGTCTCCGTCGATGAAGGGGGCCGGTACCTGCAGGGAGCGGTTCTCGCCCCGGCGTACGGCGATGAGCTGCCCCTCCTTGACCATCTGGCGGACCCGGGTCACCTCGATGTCGAGCATCTCCGCGATGTCGGGGAGGTACAGCCACGAGGGGACAAGGGCATCGATCTTTGCGTCAATCTCGGTCACGGGGACAAGCCTGCCACCTCGGCCGGGCCGCCGGTACCGGGGCGACCCGTCCGGGGACCGGGCGGGCGTTCGCCGTCAGGCCGTCGCCGACTTCAGCGGGGTCGCGGGGTCCGCCGCCTTGGCCGGGTCCACGAGGACCCCCGTCTCGATCAGCTTGCGGCCCTGCGCCAGGTCGCGGGGTCTGCCGACGGCCAGCAGCGCGACCAGGGCCCCGTCCTTCAGCCAGCACACCGACCAGGTCCGCTCCCCCGGGTCGCCGCGCCAGAGCAGGGTGTCGGCCCCGCCGTGGTGGCCGGCGTACTGGACGAAGCGCCCGAACTGCTCGGACCAGAAGTACGGCACGGGGTCGTAGACCTCGGCCGGCTCCCCGGCCAGGATGTTCGCGGCGACCGTGCGCGGTCCCTGGAGCGCGTTGTCCCAGTGGTGCACGAGCAGCCGGGTCCCGTAGCGGGCCGAGGGGAAGGAGGCGCAGTCGCCGACCGCGTACACGCCGGGCAGCGAGGTCCGCAGGTGGGCGTCGGCGGTGACCGAGCCGTCGGGTCCGAGCGATACGCCGGTCCCGGCCAGCCAGCCGGTGGCGGGGCGGGCGCCGATGCCCACCACCACCGCGCCGGCCGGCAGCGCCCGCCCGTCGGCGAGGAGCACCCGGCCCTCCTCGACGCCGGCGACCTTGGCCCCGGTGACCAGGCCGGCGCCGGCCTCCTCGTACCAGCGGGCCATCGGCTCGGCCACCTCGGCGGGCAGCGCGCCGGCCAGGACCCGGTCCGCGGCCTCGACCACGGTCACCTCGCAGCCCGCCTCCCGGGCGGCGGTGGCGAACTCGGCGCCGATCCAGCCCGCCCCGACGACCACGACCGAGGGCGCGGCCGCCAGTACGGGGCGCAGCCGCTCGGCGTCGTCCAGGGTGCGCAGCAGGTGCACGCCGGGGACGCCGTCGGTCCCGGGCAGGGTCAGCGGCTGCGCGCCGGTGGCCAGGACGAGGACCCCGTACGGGACCGGCCCGGCCTCGGTGTCCAGTTCGCGGGCGGCGGCCCGCAGCCCGGTGACCTCCGTGCCGAGCCGCAGGCCGATGTCCAGCGCCTCGAAGTCCACGTCGAAGGCGGAGTCCTCGGCCTTGCCGAGCAGGACCGCCTTGGACAGCGGGGGCCGGTCGTAGGGCTGGTGGGGTTCGGCGCCCAGCAGGGTCACGGGGCCGGTGAAGCCGCCCTCGCGCAGGGCGACGGCGGTCTGCACGCCGGCCATTCCGGCGCCGACGATCACGACGCCGCTCTCAGTCTGTTCCGTCTGCTCGTTCACCCGGCCACCCTAATCATCTGACGGTCCGTCAGGAATAGGTGCCCCTTACCCGCCGCCGGCGGCGGGGTTAGTCTGGCCACCGTACCTATCGCGGGAGTCCGGGCGCACCGGGCTGAGAGGGAGGCTGGACGGCCTCCGACCGTACGAACCTGATCCGGGTCATGCCGGCGAAGGGAGGGGCTGGACGCCCATGCACTCATCTCGGAAGGGATCCGACGTCCTCGTCATCGGGGGCGGGATCATCGGGCTCGTCACGGCCTGGCGGGCGGCCCGCCGGGGCCTCGGCACCGTACTGGCCGATCCGGCCCCCGGCGGCGGGGCCGCCCAGGTCGCGGCGGGCATGCTCGCCCCGGTCACGGAGCTGCACTACGGCGAGGAGGCCCTGCTGGGCCTGGGCCTCGCCTCCGCCGCGCGCTATCCGGAATTCGCCGCCGAGCTCGCCGAGGCGAGCGGCGGTCTGGACATCGGCTACCGCGCCTGCGGCACCCTCGCCGTCGCCCTGGACGCCGACGACCGCCTCCACCTGCGCGAGCTGCACGCCCTCCAGCGCCGCTGCGGCCTGGACTCGGAGTGGCTCACCGGCCGCGAGTGCCGCCGCCTGGAGCCGATGCTGGCCCCGGGCGTACGCGGCGGGCTGCGCGTGGACGGCGACCACCAGGTCGATCCGCGGCTGCTCGCGGCCGCCCTGCTGGCCGCCTGCGAACGGGCCGGGGTGGAGGTCCACCGGGCGGCCGCCGAACAGCTGCTCGTCACGTCCGACCGGGCGGCCGGCGCCCTCCTCGACGACGGTACGGAGCTGCGCGCGGACCAGGTGGTGCTGGCGGCGGGCTCGCTCAGCGGCCGGCTGGCCGGCGTACCGGCGGAGGTGGTGGCACCCGTACGCCCGGTGAAGGGGCAGGTGCTGCGCCTGTCGGTGCCCCCCGCCTACGCGCCGTTCCTGTCACGGACCGTACGGGCCGTCGTACGCGGCAGCCACGTCTACCTGGTGCCGCGGGAGAGCGGCGAACTCGTCATCGGCGCCACCAGCGAGGAACTGGGCTGGGACACCACGGTCACCGCGGGCGGGGTCTACGAACTCCTGCGCGACGCCCACGAGCTGGTACCCGGCATCACCGAACTCCCGCTGGTGGAGACCAGGGCGGGGCTGCGCCCCGGCTCGCCCGACAACGCGCCGATGCTCGGCCCGACCGACCTGCCGGGCCTGCACCTGGCGACCGGGCACTACCGCAACGGGGTGCTGCTGACCCCGCTCACCGGCGAGGTCATGGCGGACCTGCTGACCACCGGCGAACTGCCGCCGATCGCCCGCCCCTTCAGCCCCCGCCGGTTCTCCACCGCACGTCAGGAGTCGTACGCATGACCATCTCCGTCAACGGCGAGCCGCGCGAGGTCGCGGCCGGCACCACGCTCGACGCGGTGGTCGCCACCCTGACCGCGGCTCCCTCCGGGGTCGCCGCCGCGCTCAACGAGACCGTGGTCCCGCGCGGGCAGTGGCCGGCCACGGCGGTGGGCGAGGGCGACCGGGTCGAGATCCTCACCGCGGTCCAGGGAGGCTGAGCGGCATGGCGGACGACCTCTTCACGCTCGGCGGCCGGACCTTCTCCTCCCGCCTGATCATGGGCACGGGCGGGGCACCGAGCCTTGACGTGCTGGAGCGGGCCCTGGTGGCCTCCGGCACGGAACTCACGACGGTGGCGATGCGGCGGCTGGACCCGACGGTCCAGGGCTCCGTCCTGTCCGTGCTCTCGAAACTCGGCATCGCGGTCCTCCCCAACACGGCGGGCTGCTTCACGGCGGGCGAGGCCGTGCTGACCGCGCGGCTCGCGCGGGAGGCGCTGGGCACGGACTGGATCAAGCTGGAGGTGGTCGCGGACGAGCGGACCCTGCTGCCGGACGGCGTGGAACTCCTCGACGCGGCCGAGACCCTGGTGGACGAGGGCTTCACCGTCCTGCCCTACACGAACGACGACCCGGTGCTGGCGCGCAAGCTGGAGGACGCGGGCTGCGCGGCGATCATGCCGCTGGGGTCGCCGATCGGGTCGGGCATGGGGATCCGCAACCCGCACAACTTCGAGCTGATCACGGAACGGGCCGGGGTCCCGGTCATCCTGGACGCGGGGGCCGGGACGGCCTCGGACGTGGCCCTGGCGATGGAGCTGGGCTGTGCGGCCGTGATGCTCGCCTCGGCGGTGACCCGGGCGCAGGCCCCGGCGCTGATGGCCGCGGCCATGCGGGACGCCGTATCGGCGGGGCGGCTCGCGTTCCGCGCGGGCCGCATCCCCCAACGCCGTTTCGCCCACGCCTCGTCCCCGGCCTCGGGCCTCCCGGCCCTGGACCCGGAACGCCCGGCGTTCTGAGGGGACGGGGTCCCGCCCCGGGCGCGCCCACGTCACAGCTGCGCTGCAACGTGCCCCGCCCAGGCCGGGGGCTTCGCGGCGGCTCGTAGAATCTCCGGGTGGATACGACCCTGGATGACCCCCTCGTCGG
Source organism: Streptomyces sp. IBSNAI002 (assembly GCF_052244475.1). NCBI lineage: Bacteria > Bacillati > Actinomycetota > Actinomycetes > Kitasatosporales > Streptomycetaceae > Streptomyces > Streptomyces sp. IBSNAI002. Next base: position 2,515,832 of record NZ_JBQPXG010000002.1, read on the forward strand.
GCGCGTGCTCGACGGCCGCTACCGCGTCGACGCCCGCATCGCCGCCGGCGGCATGGCCACGGTCTACCGGACCGTGGACACCCGCCTGGACCGCGTGCTGGCGCTGAAGGTCATGCACCCGGCGCTGGCCGCGGACGCCGCCTTCGTCGACCGGTTCATCCGGGAGGCGAAGTCCGTGGCCCGGCTCGCCCACCCCAACGTCGTCGCCGTCTTCGACCAGGGCACGGACGGGCCGTACGTCTACCTCGCCATGGAGTACGTCTCCGGCTGCACCCTGCGCGACGTGCTCCGCGAGCGCGGCGCGCTCCAGCCGCGGGTCGCGCTGGACATCCTCGAGCCCGTGCTCGCCGCCCTCGGCGCCGCCCACCGGGCCGGTTTCGTGCACCGCGACATGAAGCCCGAGAACGTCCTGATCGGTGACGACGGCCGGGTCAAGGTGGCCGACTTCGGGCTGGTCCGGTCCGTGGACTCGGTGACCAGCACCACCGGCTCCGTCCTCGGCACCGTCTCCTACCTGGCTCCCGAGCAGATCGAGAACGGCGTCACCGACACCCGCGTGGACGTCTACGCCTGCGGTGTCGTCCTGTACGAGATGCTCACCGGCGGCAAGCCGCACACCGGCGGCTCCCCCGCCCAGGTGATCTACCAGCACCTCCACGAGGACGTGCCGCCGCCGTCCGCGGCCGTCCCCGGCCTGCCCGTCGGCCTCGACGAGCTCGTCGCCCAGGCCACCGCGCGGAACCCGGAGCTGCGCCCCTACGACGCCGCCGCCCTGCTCGGCCTCAGCCGCGAGGTCCGCGCACAGCTCAGCGACGCCGCGCTGGACGCCGTACCGCCGCAGGCGCGCGCCGAGGAGCGGACGGCCGCCGAGGACCGCACCAGTGTGATCCCGCGCCCGGTCGCCGCGCACCGGCCCGTGCACCAGACCTCCCGGTTCCAGGTTCCGCCGCCGCTCCCGCCCGCCCCGGCGGCCGCGCGCGGGCCCCGGCGCGGCGTGCTGCTGGTCGTCGCGGGCGTGCTGCTGGCGCTCGGCCTCGGCACGGGGGTCTGGTACATCAACTCCGGCCAGTTCACCAAGGTGCCCAACCTGCTCGGCAAGACCGAGGAGCAGGCCAAGACCGAGCTGTCGGCGGCCGGCCTCGGCGTGAAGCGGATCGAGCGGAAGTTCAGCAGCACCTTCGACCGCGGCACGGTGATGAACACCGACCCGGCGGGCGGCAAGCGGATCCGCGGCAACGGCGCGGTCACCCTCACCGTCTCCCGGGGCCCCGAGGTCGTGGCCGTGCCCAACCTGAAGGGCCGCCCGCTCGAGGAGGCCAAGGCCGAGCTGACGAAGGCCGGGCTGGCCCCCGGCATCGTCACGCAGGCCTTCAGCCAGGACATCGCACAGGGCTCGGTGATCAGCACCGACCCGGCGGGCGGCGAGAAGCGGGCCCCCGACACGGCCGTCGCCATGATCGTCAGCAAGGGCCGCCCGGTCCCGGTGCCGAGCGTGGCCGGCCTCCCCTTCGAGCAGGCCAAGTCGGCCCTGGAGGGCCTCGGCCTGAAGGTGGCCACGGCCCCCGAACAGGTCAACGCCCCGTCCGCGGCCGGTACGGTCGCCAACCAGTCGGTCGGCGCCGGAACCCAGGCCGCGGCCGGGGACACGGTCACGCTGACCGTCTCCAAGGGCCCGCGCCAGCTCCCCGTCCCGGACGTGACCGGCCAGGACGTGGACGCGGCGCGCAAGGCCCTGGAGGGCGCGGGCTTCAAGGTGAAGGTGGAGCGGCCGCTCATCTCGTTCAGCAAGACCGTGGACACCCAGTCCGTGGCCGGCGGCCAGAACGCCCCCGAGGGCACCACGATCGTCATCAAGACCAAGGGGCTGTGAGCAGCGGTGATACGCAATCCGGTGGGCGGGCACGTGCCCGTCGCGGGCGGGCTCGCCTCGGTCGGCCTGACGTACGCCCGGGAGATGGGCGCGGAGGCGGTGCAGGTCTTCGTCGCGAATCCGCGCGGCTGGGCCACGCCGGTCGGCAATCCGGCGCAGGACGAGCTGTTCCGGACGCGGTGCGCGCAGGAGTCGCTCCCGGCCTACGTGCACGCCCCCTACCTGATCAACTTCGGCTCGCACACCGAGGCGACCGTCGAGAAGTCGGTGGAGTCCCTGCGGCACTCGCTGCGCAGGGCCCGGCAGATCGGTGCGCTCGGCGTGGTCGTGCACACCGGCTCGGCCACCGGGGGCCGGCCGCGTGAGGCGGCGTACGCGCAGGTCAGGGAGTACATGCTGCCGCTGCTGGATGAGCTGACGCACGACGACGACCCGTTCCTGCTGCTGGAGTCCACGGCCGGGCAGGGCTCTTCGCTGTGCTCGCGGGCCGAGGAGTTCGGGCCGTACTTCGACGCGCTGGACCACCATCCGAAGCTGGGGATCTGCCTGGACACCTGCCACATCTTCGCGGCGGGCCACGACCTGGCGGAGCCGGGCGGGACGAAGCTGACGCTGGACCTGCTGGTGGACACGGTGGGCGAGGGCCGGCTGAAGCTGGTCCACGCGAACGACTCCAAGGAGGGGGTCGGCGCCCACAAGGACCGGCACGCCAACGTCGGCCAGGGCCACATCGGCCGCGGAGCCTTCGCCGAGCTGTTCACGCACCCGGAGATGGCGGGCGTACCGCTGATCATCGAGACTCGCGGCGGCAAGGAGGGGCACGCGGCGGACGTGGCCCTGCTGAAGGAGCTGCGCGGGGGCGGGTGACCGCCCGATGCGTTGAGGAATACCCCTGGGGGGTATACGGTTCTGCTCTATCGGCGGAACCGCTACCCGGCTTTTCCCACCAGGGGGTCGACATGGAGCAGCACGCGCACCACGCACACGAGCCGCACGGCCATGGACGCGCCGGCTGGGCCACGGCCGCCCGGGCCACCTTGCACTGCCTCACCGGGTGCGCCGTCGGCGAGGTGCTCGGCATGGTCATCGGGACCGCGCTGGGCTGGGGGAACGTCCCGACGATGGTCCTGGCGATCGCCCTCGCGTTCCTCTTCGGCTACGCGTTCACCCTGCGCGGGATCCTCGCGGCAGGGGTCGGCCTGCGTACGGCCGTCCGGGTGGCGCTGGCCGCGGACACTCTTTCGATCACCGTCATGGAACTGATCGACAACGGCGTGATCGCCCTGTGGCCGGGCGCGATGGACGCGCACCTGTCGGACCCGAAGTTCTGGGCCGTCCTGGGGATCGCGCTCGCGGCGGCCTTCGTGATCACGGTCCCGGTCAACAAGTGGCTGATCGGCCGCGGCAAGGGGCATGCGGTCGTCCACCGGTACCACTGACCCGCCGGACGCGGACGCGCCCTACAACTCGGGGCCGTCCCCCGGCTCCTCCTGGTACGAGTAGCGCTGCTCCCGCCAGGGGTCGCCGATGTTGTGGTAGCCGCGCTCCTCCCAGAAGCCCCGGCGGTCGGCGGTCATGTACTCGACGCCGCGGACCCACTTGGGGCCCTTCCACGCGTACAGGTGCGGGACGACCAGGCGCAGCGGGAACCCGTGCTCCGCGGTGAGCAGTTCACCGCCCTGGTGGGTGGCGAAGACGGTCCGCTCGGAGGCGAAGTCGGCCAGCCGCATGTTGGAGCTGAAGCCGTACTCGGCCCACACCATCACGTGCGTGACCTGCGGCGCGGGCGGCGCCAGGGCGAGGACCTCACGGGCGAGCACGCCGCCCCATTCGGCGCCCGGCATGCTGAACTTCGTCACGCAGTGCAGGTCCGCCACGACGGACTCGAACGGCAGCGCCGCGAACTCCTCGTGGTTCCAGCAGTGCTTGTCACCGTCGGCCGTCGCGCCGAAGACGCGGAACTCCCAGCGGTCGGGCTTGAACTTGGGTACAGGACCGTAGTGGGTGACCGGCCAGCCCCGCTGCAACCGCTGCCCCGGTGGAAGCTCCGACTGCTCTGCTCCCGGAGATTCCCGGCTTTCCGGCTGACCCATGACTCCATGGTGACAGACGCGGTGGGGTGGTCATGACCAGGTCTGGACCGATTCGGGCAACTCCCACTAAGGAGGCACTTACTGGACGGCCTTCAGCGGCGGTGCAAGGATGCGCGCAATCCCCCGGCCACGGCTGGGAGGTACCCCCAGCCCCGTCATTGACGACATTGTCTGGAAGGAGCCTCTGCGATGCAGGGCGACCCCGAGGTCCTTGAGTTTCTGAACGAGCAGCTGACCGGCGAGCTGACCGCCATCAACCAGTACTGGCTGCACTACCGCATCCAGGACAACAAGGGCTGGACCAAGCTCGCCAAGTACACGCGTGAAGAGTCCATCGACGAGATGAAGCACGCGGACAAGATCACCGAGCGCATTCTGATGCTCGACGGTCTGCCGAACTACCAGCGCCTCTTCCACGTGCGGGTCGGTCAGACGATCACCGAGATGTTCCAGGCGGACCGCCAGGTCGAGGTCGAGGCCATCGACCGGCTGAAGCGGGGCATCGAGGTCATGCGCGGCAAGGGCGACGTCACCTCCGCCCGCCTCTTCGAGGACATCCTGGAGGACGAGGAGCACCACATCGACTACCTCGACACCCAGCTGGAGCTCATCGAGTCACTGGGCGAGCCGCTGTACATCGCGCAGCTGATCGAGCAGCCGAGCTAGCAGGGCCGGCTCCGGACGGCGTCCGGGCCGGTGGCGCGGGCCGGGTGGCAGCCGGTCTAGGCGGCTTCCGCGAGCGAGGGTGCCGGAACCGGGCCGGGCGACACCTCGGCGGCGAGCACGGACGCCCCGTTGCCCTTCTCCAGCAGCTCCCGGCGCGGGCACGCACCGCGGCCGAGTATGCCCTGGATGGTGCGCACACAGGATCCGCAGTCGGTGCCGGCCTTGGTGGCCGAGGCGATCTGGCGCGGAGTGCAGGCCCCGGCGGCCGCATGGTCCTTGACCTGCTCATCGGTGATCCCGAAGCAAGAGCAGACGTACACGCGGTTCACCTCCCTGGGCGGACTGGTTCTGCGAGCCACCCCTATTCGGTGAGGCTTACCTAACCGTACCCAAAGTTAGGGTCGCCTAAAAGCCCCCGATACGACGATGGGGCGCGGATCACATCGATCCGCGCCCCATCGTCGTAGGTTGCCACTTACTGATCGCGGTACATCTCCGCGACCAGGAACGCCAGGTCCAGGGACTGGCTGCGGTTGAGCCGCGGGTCGCAGGCCGTCTCGTAGCGCTGGTGCAGGTCGTCGACGAAGATCTCGTCGCCGCCGCCCACGCACTCGGTGACGTCGTCACCGGTGAGCTCGACGTGGATGCCGCCCGGGTGGGTGCCGAGGCCCTTGTGGACCTCGAAGAAGCCCTTGACCTCGTCGAGCACGTCGTCGAAACGCCGCGTCTTGTGGCCCGAGGCCGCCTCGAAGGTGTTGCCGTGCATCGGGTCGGTGACCCAGGCGACGGTCGCGCCGGAGGCGGTGACCTTCTCGACCAGCTCGGGGAGCTTGTCGCGGACCTTGTCGGCGCCCATGCGGACGACGAAGGTCAGCCGGCCCGGCTCGCGCTCGGGGTCCAGCCGGTCGATGTACGTCAGCGCCTCGTCCACCGTGGTGGTGGGGCCGAGCTTGATGCCGATCGGGTTGGCGATCTGCGAGCAGAACTCGATGTGCGCGTGGTCCAGCTGGCGGGTGCGCTCACCGATCCAGACCATGTGGCCCGAGGTGTCGTACAGCTTGCCGGTCCGCGAGTCGGTGCGGGTCAGCGCGCCCTCGTAGTCGAGCAGCAGCGCCTCGTGGGAGGCGTAGAACTCGACGGCCTTGAACTCGGCCGGGTCGGTGCCACAGGCCTTCATGAAGTTCAGCGCGTTGTCGATCTCCCGCGCGAGCTGCTCGTAGCGCTGCCCGGACGGGGAGGTCTTCACGAAGTCCTGGTTCCAGGCGTGCACCTGGCGCAGGTCGGCGTAACCACCGGTGGTGAAGGCACGCACCAGGTTCAGCGTCGAGGCCGACGCGTGGTACATGCGCTTGAGCCGCTCGGGGTCCGGGATCCGGGCCTCTTCGGTGAAGGCGAAGCCGTTGACGGAGTCGCCGCGGTAGGTCGGCAGGGTGACGCCGTCGCGGGTCTCGGTGTCCTTGGAACGCGGCTTGGAGTACTGGCCCGCGATGCGGCCGACCTTGACGACGGGCACGGAGGCCGCGTACGTCAGGACGGCGCTCATCTGGAGCAGCGTCTTGAGCTTGGCGCGGATGTGGTCGGCGGACACGGCGTCGAAGGCCTCGGCGCAGTCGCCGCCCTGCAGCAGGAACGCCTCGCCCTTGGCGACGGCTCCCAGACGGGCGCGCAGCTGGTCGCACTCGCCCGCGAAGACGAGCGGAGGATACGACTCGAGGTCCGCGACGACAGCGCGCAGAGCCTCGGCATCGGGGTACGAAGGCTGCTGCGCCGCGGGAAGGTCTCGCCAGGTCGCCATGGGGGCGGGGGCTTGGATTTCAGCGTTCACGGTCACCTCGTACACATTACGGTGTCATTCGTCCCGTCCAGCCTCACGCCCACCTGATGAGACGGAAGCGGCCCGAAGGTTGACGGCTCCCGAAGATTCGTCCGTCCATGGTCATCCCGCCCCGTGGGACAATCCGCGCGCCACGACCGATCTGGGCTAAGATGTACTGCATGTATGCGCACACGAACCTGAACTGGTGGTGGCCCGCTTCCGGCGGCCCACTCCTCGCGCGTACGTAGAAAACGACCCGACCGACGCGAAGGCCGCCCCGAGAGGCGGCCTTCGGCGTTTCGGCGCAGACCATGGGCCGCTCCTCCCACGGAAGGACGCCACTCCCCATGAACCTCAGCCGACTGCTCGACGATTCCTGCCCGCCGTTCGCACTGCTGCGCCGGCGGACCCCCGGCCGCGGCCACGACACCGTCGAGGTGCTGATCGGACCGGTCCACGAGGCCGCGCGCCTCGCCGACCTACCCGTCCGCGAGCTGCCCACCCTCGCCCTGGTGCCCTTCCGGCAGATCCGGGAGCGCGGCTTCGACGTACGCGACGACGGCACGCCGCTGAGCGTGCTGGCCGCCGAGGAGGCGTACGAGATCCCCCTCGCCGAGGCGCTGGCCGCGCTGCCCGCGCACCGGGTACGGGTCGACGGGGGCGCCTTCGACGTGTCCGACGAGGAGTACGCGGCCACGGTCGAGCGGGTCATCGAGGACGAGATCGGCCGCGGGGAGGGCGCGAACTTCGTCATCCGGCGCACCTTCGAGGGCCGGATCGACGGCTTCGGCCGCGCCGACGCCCTGGCCCTGTTCCGGCGGCTGCTGGAGGGCGAGCGCGGCGCGTACTGGACGTACGTCGTGCACACCGGGGACCGCACCCTGGTCGGGGCCAGCCCCGAGGTCCACGTACGGATGTCCGGGGGGACCGTCGTGATGAACCCGATCAGCGGCACCTACCGGTATCCCGCCGAAGGCCCCACGGCGCAGTCGCTCCTCGACTTCCTCGGCGACCGCAAGGAGACCGAGGAGCTGTCGATGGTGGTCGACGAGGAACTCAAGATGATGTGCACCGTGGGCGACAGGGGCGGGGTCGTCATCGGGCCGCGGCTCAAGGAGATGTCCCACCTCGCGCACACCGAGTACGAGCTGCGCGGCCGGTCCTCGCTGGACGTGCGGGAGGTGCTGCGGGAGACCATGTTCGCCGCGACGGTGACCGGCTCGCCGGTGCAGAACGCCTGCCGGGTCATCGAGCGGTACGAGGCCGGGGGCCGCGGCTACTACGCGGGGGCGCTGGCCCTGCTCGGCCTGGACCCGGCGGGCGCCCAGACCCTCGACTCCCCCATCCTGATCCGCACCGCCGACATCGACGGGGACGGCGTGCTGCGGGTGCCGGTCGGCGCCACCCTCGTGCGGCACTCCGATCCGGCGAGCGAGGTCGCGGAGACCCACGCGAAGGCCGCGGGGGTGCTGGCGGCGCTCGGGGTACGGCCGGCGGCGCCCCGGCCGGCCTTCGAGGGGGCCCGGCTGGCGGACGATCCCCGGGTGCGGGCGGCCCTGGAGGCCCGGCGGGCGGACCTGGCCCCCTTCTGGCTGCGCATGCAGGAGCAGCCGGCCGCGCCGGCCGGCCACGCGCTGATGGTGGACGGCGAGGACACCTTCACCGCGATGCTGGCGCACGTCCTGCGGGTGGCCGGGCTGACGGTGACCGTACGCCGCTACGACGATCCGGGGCTGCGGGCGGCGGCCCTGGCCTGGGAGGGCCCGATCGTGCTCGGCCCGGGCCCGGGGAACCCGGCGGACGCGGCCGACCCCAAGATGCGGATGCTGCGCGGGCTGGCGTCCGAGCTGCTGGCCTCGCACCGGGGCGGGCTGCTCGGGGTCTGCCTGGGCCATGAGCTGCTGGCGGCCGAGCTGGGGCTCCCGCTGGTCCGCAAGGCGGAGCCGGCGCAGGGGGCGCAGACGGCGATCGACCTGTTCGGGGTGCGGGAGGTGGTCGGCTTCTACAACACGTACACCGCGCGGTGCGAGGCCGGCGGCGAGCCCGCGGGGGTGGAGGTCGCCCGCGACCCGGGGACGGGCGATGTGCACGCCCTCCGCTCCGCCTCCGGCCGGTTCGCGGGGGTCCAGTTCCACCCGGAGTCCGTGCTCACCCTGCGCGGAGCGGACCTGCTGCGCGAGCTCCTGACGGGGGTCACGGCCCCGGCCTGATCCGCCGGGCGGGTCCGGGCGCGCGCCGGCCCGGATCCGCCCGCGCGATGCGGCTACGGAGCGGGCGGGACGAGCGTGTTCTCGGAGCGGCGGCCGGCCACGTAGTCGGCGACGTTGGCGACCGTGGTGTCGATGATCTGGCCCACCGCGTCGGTCGTGTAGTACGCCTGGTGCGAGGTCACCACCACGTTCGGGAAGGTGACGAGCCGGGCCAGGGTGTCGTCCTCGACGGCCTCCAGGGACTTGTCCAGGAAGAACACCCCGGCCTCGGCCTCGTACACGTCGAGGCCGACCCCCGCGAAGCGGCCCGCCCTCAGCTCCGCGACCAGCGCGTCCGTGTCCACCAGCCCGCCGCGGCTGGAGTTCACCAGGATCGCGTCGTCCCGCATCAGCCGCAGCGCCGCCGAGTCGATGATGTGGTGGGTGGACTCCAGCAGCGGGACGTGCAGGCTGATCAGGTCCGAGGACGCGAGCAGCTCGCTCTTGTCCACGTACTTCATGCCGAGCTCCACGCAGGCCGGGTTCTGTGCGACGTCCCAGCCCAGCAGGTTCATGCCGAAGCCGTGCGCGATCCGGGTGAACGCCTCGCCGATCTTTCCGGTGCCGAGCACGCCCACCGTACGGCCGCGCATGTCCCGGCCCATCAGCCCGTTCAGGCGGAAGTCGAAGTCCCTGGTCCGGTTCGAGGCCCGGACGATCCGCCGGTTCACGGCCATCGCCAGGGCCCATGCGAACTCGGCCACCGAGTACGGCGAGTAGTAGGAGACCCGGCTCACCGTCATGCCCAGCTGCCGGGCCACGTCCAGGTCGATGTTGTTGAAGCCCGTGGAGCGCTGGGCGATCATCTTCGTCCCGCCCGCGGCCAGGGTCCGCAGCACCCGGCCGTTCAGGTCCGCGTTCACGCTGGAGGAGACGATCTCGTACCCGGCCGCGATGGGGGCGGTGTCCTCGGTCATGAACACCTCCAGGCAGCGCACCTCGTGCTGCCCCGCGAAGGCACGCTCCAGGAGCGGCTTCTCGTCGGCCGTCACACCGAATGCCAGGATCTCCACGCCGGCTCCCGTACCTCGTACCCATGGGTCGTTTGTCACCATACGACCCATGGGTCCGTGCCGCCGCCCGCCGCCCGCCGCTTCGGCGCCCGCGCCGCTCAGCCGAAGAAGACCCCGACCTCCCGGTACAGCGCCGGGTCCACCGTCTTCAGCCGCGCCGTGGCCTCGGCGATGGGGACCCGCACGATGTCCGTGCCCTTCAGCGCGACCATCTTGCCGAAGTCCCCGTCGCGCACCGCGTCGATCGCGTGCAGCCCGAAGCGCGTGGCCAGCCAGCGGTCGAAGGCGCTCGGCGTACCGCCGCGCTGGATGTGCCCGAGCACCGTCGTACGGGCCTCCTTCCCGGTCCTCGCCTCGATCTCCTTGGCCAGCCACTCGCCGACGCCCGACAGGCGGACGTGGCCGAAGGAGTCCTTGGTGGCGTCCTTGAGGACCATGTCCCCGTCCTTGGGCATGGCGCCCTCCGCGACCACCACGATGGGCGCGTAGCTCGCCTTGAACCGGGACGTCACCCAGGCGCACACCTGGTCGACGTCGAAGCGCTGCTCCGGGATGAGGATGACGTTGGCGCCGCCCGCGAGGCCCGAGTGCAGGGCGATCCACCCGGCGTGCCGGCCCATCACCTCGACGACCAGCACGCGCATGTGCGACTCGGCGGTGGTGTGCAGCCGGTCGATGGCCTCGGTCGCGATGCCGACGGCGGTGTCGAAGCCGAAGGTGTAGTCCGTGGCCGACAAGTCGTTGTCGATCGTCTTCGGCACGCCGACGCAGGGGATGCCGTACTCCTCGTACAGCTTGGCCGCGACCCCCAGGGTGTCCTCGCCGCCGATCGCGATCAGGGCGTCCACCTCGTACTTTGCGAGGTTGTCCTTGATGCCGCGGACGCCGTTCTCCGTCTTGAACGGGTTGGTGCGCGAGGAACCGAGGATGGTGCCGCCCCGGGGCAGGATCCCGCGGACGGCGGGGATGTCGAGCGGGACCGTGGCCCCTTCGACCGCGCCCCGCCAGCCGTCCTTGAACCCGACGAACCCGTATCCGTACTCCTGCTCGCCCTTGCGGACGACGGCCCTGATCACCGCGTTCAGCCCGGGGCAGTCACCGCCGCCGGTCAGCACTCCGACCTTCATGGAATCTCCCTTCGCCATGACGGCCACGCTAGTGGTGACCCAGGTCACAGCGAGAGGTCCGGAAGAGTCAATTCGGGCGGAATCACGGGGCGTTGCGTACACCAGTTCACTCGTACGAGGACATAAGTACGACCGATGCCACCGACGCCACCGGCTACACGTCGTCGAGGCCCCGCTCGATCGCGTACCGGACGAGCTCCACGCGGTTGTGCAGCTGGAGCTTGCCCAGGGTGTTCTGGACGTGGTTCTGGACCGTGCGGTGGGAGATCACCAGCCGCTCCGCGATCTGCTTGTACGAGAGCCCCTTGGCCACCAGCCGCAGCACCTCGGTCTCCCGGTCGGTCAGCTGCGGCGCCTTCGCCTCGTCGGAGGCGGCCGGCGCCGGGTCGGTGGCCAGCCGCCGGTACTCGCCGAGCACCAGCCCGGCCAGGCCCGGGGTGAACACGGGGTCGCCGGCCGCGGTCCGGCGGACCGCGTCGATCAGCTCCTGGGCACCGGCCGACTTCAGCAGGTAGCCGGTGGCCCCGGACTTCACCGCCTCCAGCACGTCCGCGTGCTCCCCGCTCGCCGACAGGACCAGCACCCGCAGCGCGGGGTTGGCCCCCACCAGCTCCTTGCAGACCTGGACGCCGGGCATGCCGGGGAGGTTGAGGTCGAGGACCAGGACGTGCGGAGTGACGGCGCGGGCCCGGCGCACCGCCTCCGGGCCGTCGCCGGCGGTGGCCACCAGGTCGAAGCCCGCGGCGGCCAGGTCGCGGGCGACCGCGTCCCGCCACATCGGATGGTCGTCGACGACCATCACCTTGATCTCGTGCAGCTCGCTCACTGGGTCCTCCCCCTCGGTACTTTCAGTTCCACCTCGGTGCCCTGCCCGGGGACGGACACCAGCTCGGCGCTGCCGCCGAGGTCGCGCAGCCGGCCCCGGATGGACAGGGCCACTCCCATCCGGCCCTCGCCCTCCGCCTGGTCGAGCCGGCCCGCCGCGATGCCCGGGCCGTCGTCCCGGACGGTCACGATCACCTCGTCGCCCCAGTCCTCGAGCAGGATCCAGGCGCTGGCCCCGTCCCCCGCGTGCTTGCGCACGTTGTCGAGGGCGGCGCCCACGGCCGCGGCCAGCTCCTTCGCCGCGGGCACCGGCAGCGGCACCGCGGTACCCGGCTCGGCGAAGCTCACCCGGCACCCGGCGTGCGGGGCCAGCAGCGTCCGCACGTCCAGCTCGCCCTCGTCGGCGCCCGGCTCCTCGACCTCGTACGCGTCCACCAGCGCGCCCCGCGACCCGTCGCGGGAGATCCGGGAGGGGTGCACCAGCCCGCTGCTGACCAGCGTGCGCAGCGCCACCTCCTGCTCCCCGGCCATCCGGCCCAGCTCGGCGGCCTCGCCGCCCAGCTCGGTGCCGCGCCGCTGGACCATGGCGAGGACCTGGAGGACCCCGTCGTGGATGTCGCGGGCGAGGCGCTCGCGCTCGCGGGTGGCCGCCTCGATCTCCAGCGCGCGGGCGAGGGTGGCCTCACTGGCCCGGGCCACCTCGACGACGTAGCCGATGGCCACGGAGGCGACCCACACCAGCAGGACGTTGTGCAGGGCGTCCCGGGTCGGCTCGCCGCCGTGGACGGCGATGTTGGCCGCGGCCACGAAGGTGGAGGCCACGCACGCCCAGCGCCAGCCGCCCTTGATGGCGAAGGCGAGGACCGAGCCGGCCGTCCAGATCGTGGGCAGGGTGGGACCGCCGGCCGCGATCCGCTCCTGGGTGTCGGCGAGCGGGGTGAGCAGGATCCCGACGAGGGCGACCGTCAGGTCGGCGCCGAGGAACCGCTTGGTGCAGCTGGCGGCGTTGGCCACCTTGCCGTGCGTGGCCAGGGTCCAGACCACGAGGACGGCGAGGTAGCCGACGGCGATCCCGGGGCGGTCGAAGCGCTGGTACGCGGCGCCGAACAGCCCCACGGCATAGACCATGGTCAGCAGCCGGTAGACGGTCAGGGCGCGCCAGAGCGGCTGCTCGACCGACATGCGTACGACGCGTTCGCGTTTCGCCATCTCCCCCACCCCCCGCGGGCGGTGCGCCCGTCGCTACTCCGCCTTGCCGCCGGCCTTGTCCGTCTTTTCCGTCTGCTCGGCCTTCTCGGCCTTGTCCGCCCTGGCGGCGGCCTTCTCGGCGTCGGCGATCTGGCGCTTGGCCGCCGTCGCGTAGATGTCCACGTACTCCTGGCCGGAAAGCTTCATGATCTCGTACATCACCTCGTCGGTCACCGAGCGGAGGATGAAACGGTCGCCGTCCATGCCGTGGTAGCGGCTGAAGTCGAGCGGCTTGCCGATCCGGATGCCCGGCCGCATCAGCTTGGGGACCACCTTGCCGGGCGGCTGGATCTTCTCGGTGTCGATCATCGCCACCGGGATCACGGGGGCGCCGGTGGCCAGGGCCACGCGGGCCAGCCCGCCGGGCTTGCCGCGGTAGAGCCGTCCGTCGGGTGAACGCGTCCCCTCGGGGTAGATACCGAACAGCTCCCCGCGTTCGATGACCTCGATGCCGCTCTTGATGGCGGCCTCGCCGGCCCCGCGCGCACCGGAGCGGTCCACCGGGAGCTGGCCGACGCCCTTGAAGAAGGCGGCCGTCAGCTTGCCCTTGACGCCCGGGGAGGTGAAGTACTCCGCCTTCGCGATGAAGGTGACCTTCCGGTCCAGCACGGCCGGGAGGAAGAAGGAGTCGGAGAAGGACAAGTGGTTGCTCGCGAGGATCGCCGGCCCCTCCGCGGGAATGTTCTCGAGGCCCTCCACCCACGGCCTGAAGGCGAGCTTCAGGGAACCGCCGATGGAGAACTTCATTGCGCCGTAGATCAACTCGAAAGCCTTCCTGTGTCTGTCGAACAGACCATATCCCGTGGCTCTCCCGGCAGCCGTCCGACGACCCTGGTCGGTGCCACCCCGGTCGCGTACGGTGAAGTCACACAGAGCAACGCACCCACCTGATGTACATCATGATCAAGGAGACCCTGGTGCCCGTCCTCCCTGGAGCCGAGCCGTTCCGCCACGAGGGCGGAGAGGTCGGCGTCCTCCTCTGCCACGGCTTCACCGGTTCCCCGCAGTCGCTGCGCCCCTGGGCCGAGTACCTGGCCGCGCGAGGGCTCACGGTGTCGCTGCCCCTGCTCCCCGGGCACGGCACGCGCTGGCAGGACATGCAGCTCACGGGCTGGCAGGACTGGTACGCCGAGGTGGACCGCGCGCTGCGGGAGCTGCTGGACCGGTGCGAGCAGGTCTTCGTCTTCGGTCTGTCGATGGGCGGTGCGCTGACCCTGCGGCTGGCGGCCAAGCACGGGGACGCCATCAGCGGCATCGTCCTGGTCAACCCGGCGAACAAGGTCCACGACCCGATGGCCTTCGCCCTTCCGGTGGCCCAGCACTTCATCCGCTCCACTCCGGGCATCGCGAGCGACATCGCGAAGCCGGGCTCGGAGGAGGTCGGCTACGACCGGGTCCCGACGCGGGCCGCGCACTCGCTGCGCAAGCTCTTCAAGCTGGTGGACACCGAGCTGCCGCAGGTCACGCAGCCCGTGCTGCTGCTGCACAGCCCGCAGGACCACGTCGTACCGCCGGTCGACTCGGCCCGGATCCTGTCGCGGATCTCGTCCACCGACGTCACCGAGACCCTGCTGGAACAGAGCTACCACGTCGCGACGTTGGACCATGACGCGGAGCGGATCTTCGCGGACAGCTATGCGTTCGTCGGCCGACTGGCGGAGAGCGTGGGCAGGGAGGGGGCGCAGGCGGGTGGCTGAGCACGAGGAGCAGTCGGGCGGGGTTCCGCCGCTGGACGAGGAAGCGGCGTGGGCGGCGATCGTCGCCGGGTACGGGCAGGAGCCGCCGGACCCGCCGGGGGCCCGGCCGTTCAAGCCGATCGAGAACCTTCTGCTGCCGGAGGAGGACGTGAAGCCGTTTCCGCCGGAGCCGGAGCCGGAGGCCAAGGCCGCTCCCGAGCCGGAGCCGGAGCCGAAGCCCAAGGCCGCGCCCGAGCCGGATCCCGAGCCGCCCGCGGCGCTGGGCAGCTCGGTGGTCTTCGCGCCGGGCGTCGGGCCGGGTCCGCGCGACCACACGCTGGCGGAGCCGGCGGACGAGGGCCACTTCGTCCCGCCGGAGCCGGAGCTGCCGGAGGCGGACACCACCTCGAAGTTCGCCTGGCTGGCGGTGGTCGGCGGGCCGGTGCTGCTGCTCCTGGCGGTGCTGTTGCAGTGGGAGATGACCTGGTGGCTGACGACGCTGGGCATCGGCGGCTTCCTGGGAGGCTTCGCGACCCTGGTCGCGCGGATGGCCCAGGGCGACGACGAAGACGACGACCCCGGCCGCGGAGCCGTGGTCTGACCCCGGCCCGCCCCGGGGCCCGGCCACGTCAAACCCCGCCCGGGGGTCCCTCCGGACGGAGTCCGGGGGATCGTGGGGCGCGGGTCGCCGGGGGCAGGGTCCCCGGCGGCGGCGCTCCGGCCGGGAGGCGGAGGGCGGCCAGGACCGGCAGGTGGTCCGTGGCCGCCGCCAGGTCCGCCGCGCTCACCCCCGCCAGTCCCGCGGGGACACCGCAGGCCAGCACCTCCACACCCCCCGTCGCGAAGACCGCGTCGATCCGCCGGTCCGGCGCCGGCGCCGGGAAGGTCCGCTCCCCGCCCCAGGGAGCCACCGACCAGCAGTCCTGCAGGGCCCCCGCGAGCGTCCCGAAGGCCGCTCCGGCCGGGCCCTCGTTCACGTCGCCCGCGACGATCCCGTACGGCGCGTCCAGCCCCGCCAGCCGCTCCAGGAGCAGACCCGCCTGGTCCCGGCGCTCCGCCCGGTCCAGGGACAGGTGCGCGCAGACCAGGCCCGCCCTGACGCCGCCGATCCGGACCACCGCCGTCGCGAAGCCCCGACGGTGCAGGCCGGGGGCGCGTGGCAGCAGTACGTCCTGGGTCCGCTCCACGAAGACCCGCAGCGAGCACATCAGCAGCGGCCCGGCCGCCGTCGCGCCCCCGCCCAGCACGACCAGGTCGCATTTCGCGGCCAGCCGCGCCGCGTGCTTGCGCCAGCGGAAGAACCGCGGCGCCTCCTGGACGAACACGAGGTCCGGCGCACAGGCCCGGATGACCCGGGCGAGCGCCTCCTCGTCGTCGCGCAGCGAGCGGATGTTGTAGCTGAGCACCCGGATCACGGCAGAACCGTCGGGCTCCGTACGGGACTTCGGCAGCTGGTCCATGCCCCGCACGATATGACGGCGCCCGCCGCTCCCCCAAGGGGCGCGGCGGGCGGTCACGTACGAGGAGGGCGGGTCAGCCCTGGCGCGCCAGGTCGGCCGCGCCCACGAGCCCGGCCTTGCCGCCCAGTTGGGCGGCCAGCACCTGCGCGTGCGGACGCCAGGCCCCGCCGACCAGCCAGCGCTTGAAGGACTTGCGGATCGGGTCGAGGACGAGGTCGCCCTCGTCGGAGACCCCGCCTCCGACGATGAACGCCGACGGGTCGAAGAGCGAGGCCAGGTCGGCCAGGCCCGCACCGGCCCAGCGGGCCAGCTCGCGGAAGGCGTCGACGGCCACCAGGTCGCCCTGCCGCGCGGCCTGGCTGATGTGCTTGCCCTCGATGCCCTCGGCGGTGCCGTCGCCGAGCGAGAGCAGGATCGCCGCGTTCTCGGGGGTGGCGTTGGCGCGCTGCTTCGCGTACCGGACGAGCGCGCGCCCGGAGGCGTACTGCTCCCAGCAGCCCTGGCTGCCGCAACCGCACAGCAGGCCGTCGGGGACGACCCGGATGTGGCCGAATTCGGCGGCTACGCCGAAGCGCCCGCGCCGCAGCTTGTTGCCGATGATGATGCCGCCGCCGAGGCCGGTGCCGAGCGTGATGCAGATGACGTCGTCGTGGCCCTGGCCGGCGCCGAAGCGGTACTCGCCCCAGGCGGCGCAGTTCGCGTCGTTCTCGACGACGACGGGCAGGCCGATGCGCTGCTCGACCTTGTCCTTGAGCGGCTCGTGCCGCCAGTTGATGTTCGGGGCGAAGAGCACGGTGGCGCGCTTGTCGTCCACGTAGCCCGCGGCGCCGATGCCGACGGCGTCGATGGTGTGGTTGCTGCTGACTTCGGAGACGGCGGCGCAGATGGCCTCCGTCACTCCGTCCGCGGTCGGCGGGGTGGGCACCTTGTACGTCTCAAGGATGGTGCCCTCTTCGTCGACCACGCCGGCCGCGATCTTCGTGCCGCCGATGTCGACGCCGATGGTGAGTCCCATTAGTCCCTCGGTTTCCGGTCAAACCCCGCCACGGCCCACCGTACCCGAGGGCGGAGGGGGTTCAGTCGAGATCGATCCGCTCGGCCGGGCCGTCGTCGGGGCCCTCGTCACGGGGATCGCGCTCGCCGGGCGCCTGCCGGGGAGCGGGCGGCTCGCCCCGCGTCCAGCGGCGTTCGTGGCCCTCGACGGCGGAGCGGTAGGCGGCGAGCAGCTCGGATCCGGCGGCCGCGAGGTGGTCGAAGACCTCGGGGTTGCGCTCGATGACGGGCTTGGCGGCGGTCTTCGCCTGGTTGACGAACTGGCGCACGGCTCCCTGGGCCGCAACGCCGATGAGGGGGTTGTTCAGCCCGGAGACCTTGTCGGCGACGGCTTCGAAGAGCTTGAACAGCTCCTCGGCGGCGGTCCCGGTGCCCTGGCCCCCCGTCCCGCCCTGCCCTCGCAGGCGCTCCTTCTCTGCGGCGAGGTCCTCGGCGCAGGCCTTGGCCCAGGCGTCGTCGGTGGGGCGGTCGGTGGCCTCGCTCATGGCGGACTCTCCTGCGGCGGCTGCGGTGCGTGCGGTACTGGCTACCTTCGACGGTACCCGAACGGCGGTACGCGGTTCAGGGCGTGCGGGGCCAGAGCCCGGGGTCCGGGGTGAAGCGGATGCGAAGGCCGCCGTCGGCGAGGGCGGCGCCCGAGACGGTGCAGCGGCGCAGCGCCGCGGGCAGCGGAACGATCCTGCGGTACGGGCCCACGGTGAGCAGCAGCTCGTCGCCCCGGCGGATCAGGTCGAGCTCGCGCTTGTGCGCGCCCGGCAGGGGGACCGCCCAGACGAGCACCCCGTCCTCGGCGAGCCGGTCCTCGACCGCCCAGGCCGGGCGGGGTGCGGGCCGCTCGGGGACGAGTCCGCCGGCGGCGGCGAGCAGCTCCAGGTCCTGCGGGCCGCGCGGGTCCCGGCCGAGGTGGCCGAGCCGGACCACGGGAAGGTCCCCGGCCCATGCGGAGGCGTACTTCTCCTGCTGGGCGGCGAGCCCGGCGAGCCAGGGGTCGGCGGAGTGCTCGGGCAGCAGGCGGTTGGCGACGACCGCGGCGACGGGCAGCTGCTGGAGGGCGAACCCGAGGCGCCCCGCCCGGATCGCGTCGGCCGAGGCCGGTCCCGGTTCGGCGACCAGCCGGACCTCGGTGGTGGCGGCCTCCATGACCTCCTGGACCGCGGCCAGCTCCTCGTCCCACCGGGCGGCGGCCTCGTAGAGCCACTGCGCGGGCATGGGCACGCCGGCCAGCTGGGCCAGCACGGGCCGCAGGGCGCGGGCGGCCTGCCGCTCGGCGGGGAGCAGCCTGGCGAGGTAGCGGCGCAGCTGGGCGGGGAGGGCGAGGGTGGCCAGGGCCTGGTGGAGCGGGGGCAGGTCGACGACGACGAGGTCGTGTCCCGGCGCAGCGGCGGCCCGGCGCAGGGCGCGCAGCAGGGCGAACTGCTCGGCGCCGGGCAGTTCGGTGAGTTCCTCGGCGCCCAGCGGCCGGGCCCCGAGCATCCCGAGGAGGGCGGACCCGCGCTCCTGGAGGGCGACGAGCTCCTCGCGGAACTCCTCGCCCGAGTCCACCCGGGCCACCCGGATCCCGCCGGCCACCGGTACGGCGGGCAGTCCGGGCGCTGCCTCGGCGGGCTCGCCCACCGGTTCCCCGGTCAGGGCGGCGAGGGGGTCCCCGACGTCGCCGGAGAGCAGCAGCACCCGCCGGCCCTGCCGGGCCGCGGCGAGGGCGGTGGCCGCGGCCACGGTGGTCCGCCCGGCCCCGCCGGGACCGGTGATCAGCAAGGTGTGCACGGTGCGGGGCCTCAGCCGGTCGATTCCACGCGCTTCTTCAGGCCGGCCAGGGCGCGGTCGATGATGACCTTCTCGGCCTTGCGCTTGATCATGCCGAGCATGGGGATCTTGACGTCCACGGTCAGCTGGTAGGTGACCTCGGTGCGCTTGCCGCCGTCCAGCGGGGCCAGCCGGTAGGAGCCGTCCAGCTGGCGCAGCATCTGCGACTTGTCCAGGGTCCAGGCGACCTCGTTCTCGCCCTTCCAGGTGTAGGCGAGGGTGTGGTCGTCCTTGATCGCGCCCGCGTCGAGCAGCAGCCGTACCTTTTCGGCGCGGCCGTCGGCGCCGGAGGCCAGTACTTCGGCCTCCTTCACCTCACCGGTCCACTCCGGGTAACGGGCGAAGTCTGCGATCACGGCCATCACATCGGCCGGCGCAGCCTCGATCGTGATGCTTGAGCTGGTGTGTTCCGCCATCGCAGTCGATCCTCCGTCTGGGGGCACCGCCCAGCGGTAGCTGGGGGAATTCGAGGAAGTGTGCGGCCTCCGGCCGCCGCTCGAAGGCTACCGTGCGTGCGGAGCTCACCACTCCAGGGCCCAGGGCCTCCCGGTCGCCGCGAAGTGCCCGACGTTCACGCACTCCGTGCCTCCGATCCGCATCCGCCGTGCGAGCGGCTGGTGGACGTGCCCGAAGAGGGCGTACCGGGGGCGGGTGCGGCGGATCGCGGCGAGCAGGGCCTCGCTGCCGCGTTCGAAGCGGCGGGCGACCGTGTCGTAGCAGAGCTCCGGCACTTCCGGAGGGATGTGCGAGCACAGTACGTCGACCTCGCCGAGCGCCTCCACCTTGGCGGCGTACTCCTCGACGTCCACCTCGTACGGCGTGCGCATCGGCGAGGGCAGGCCGCCCCCGACGAAGCCGAAGACCCGGCCGCCGATCTCCACGCGCTGCCCGTCGAGGACGGTGAGGCCGGGGCGGTCGGCGTACTCCGGCCACAGGGCGGGGATGTCGACGTTGCCGTAGGTGGCGTAGGTCGGGCTGGGGAAGGCGGCGAACATCTGCGCGTACTGGCGGCGCACGGCCTCCTCGATCAGCCGCTCGCGGTCCAGCCCGGCCCACAGCTGCCGTCCGAAGGCGTGGGCCTCGGCGAAGCGGCGCGCGGTGCGCAGCTCGACGATCCGGTCGGCGTTCTCGATGCCGAACAGGTCGGGGAAGATCCCGCGCGAGTGGTCGGCGTAGTCGAGGAAGAGCACGAGGTCACCGAGGCAGATCAGTGCGTCCGCGCCGTCCCCCGCCCTGGCGAGGGCCTCGGTGTTGCCGTGCACGTCGCTCACGACGTGGACCCGGGTGCGGGCCCCGGAACGGAGCCCGGCGCGGCTCGATCCGCTCGTGCCCCACGTCCCGCCCCGCATGCTGCCGCCCATGCGGCCACCCTAGGGCGGCGGGGTGCCGGTGGGGTAGCGGGGCTGCCGGATACAGCCGGACCTGCGGTTACTTCCGAGTCGCCGAGGGGGTCGACTAGGGTCGGCAGGAAAGGGCCGTGTCGTGTGACGCAGGGAACATCTGGCCGGTTCCCTCTATCCGGAACCCACTACCGGTGGGTAACGTCCGGTCGGTCCACATGGTGGCGATGGCGCCCAGAGGAGCAGCAGTCTTGCGCGAGTTCAGCCTTCCGGCCCTGTACGAGGTCCCGTCGGACGGGAACCTGACGGATCTCATCCGCCGCAACGCCGCGCAGCATCCCGACACCGCCGTCATGAGCCGCAAGGTGGACGGCCGGTGGCAGGACGTGACCGCGACCGAGTTCCTGGCCGAGGTCCGCTCCGCGGCCAAGGGCCTGATCGCCGCGGGCATCCGCCCCGGTGACCGGGTCGCCCTGATCTCCCGCACCCGCTACGAGTGGGTGCTGATCGACTTCGCGATCTGGACCGCGGGCGGCGTCACCGTCCCGGTGTACGAGACCAGCTCGCCCGAGCAGATCCAGTGGATCCTCGGCGACTCGGGCGCCGTCGCCGCGGTCGTCGAGAGCCCCGGGCACGCCGCGGCCGTGGCCTCGCTGCGCGACCGGCTGCCGGACCTGCGCGACGTCTGGCAGATCGAGCAGGGCGCCCTGGAGACGCTGAAGAGCGCGGGCGCCGGCATCACCGACGCCGAGGTCGACGAGCGCAGCAGCCTGGCGTGTGCCGACGACCCGGCCACCATCGTCTACACCTCGGGCACCACCGGCCGCCCCAAGGGCTGCGTGCTCAGCCACCGCAACTTCTTCGCGGAGTGCGGCAACGCCGTGGAGCGGCTGAAGCCGCTGTTCAAGACCGGCGAGTGCTCGGTCCTGCTGTTCCTCCCGGCGGCGCACGTCTTCGGCCGCCTGGTGGAGGTGGCGGCCGTGCTGGCGCCGATCCGGCTGGGCTGCGTACCGGACATCAAGAACCTGACCGACGAGCTGCAGTCCTTCCGGCCCACCCTGATCCTCGGTGTGCCGCGCGTCTTCGAGAAGGTCTACAACTCGGCGCGCGCCAAGGCGCAGGCCGACGGCAAGGGCAAGATCTTCGACGCGGCGGCCGAGACGGCGATCGCCTACAGCCGGGCCCTGGACACCCCCCGCGGACCGTCCTTCGGCCTGAAGCTCAAGCACAAGGTCTTCACCAAGCTCGTCTACAGCAAGCTGCACGCGGTCCTCGGCGGGCGCGGCGAGTACGCGATCTCCGGCGGCGCGCCGCTGGGCGAGCGGCTCGGGCACTTCTTCCGCGGCATCGGCTTCACCGTGCTGGAGGGCTACGGCCTGACGGAGTCCTGCGCGGCGACGACCTTCAACCCGTGGGACAAGCAGAAGATCGGCACGGTCGGCCAGCCCATGCCGGGCTCCGTCGTGCGCATCGCGGACGACGGCGAGGTACTGCTGCACGGCGAGCAGATCTTCACCGGCTACTGGAAGAACGAGACGGCCACCGCCGAGGCGCTCACCGACGGCTGGTTCCACACCGGCGACGTCGGCACCCTCGACGAGGACGGCTACCTCACGATCACCGGGCGCAAGAAGGAACTCATCGTCACCGCGGGCGGCAAGAACGTCGCACCCGCCGTGATCGAGGACCGGATCCGGGCGCACGCGCTGGTCGCGGAGTGCATGGTCGTCGGCGACGGGCGGCCGTTCGTGGCCGCGCTGGTCACCGTCGACGAGGAGTTCCTCGGCCGGTGGGCCGCGGAGAACGGCAAGCCGGCCGGTGTGACGGCGGCGGAGCTGCGCGACGACGCGGAACTCAACGCCGCCGTCCAGAAGGCCGTCGACGACGGCAACGCGGCGGTGTCCAAGGCGGAATCGGTGCGGAAATTCCGCATTCTGCCCTCCCAGTTCACGGAGGAGTCGGGCCACATCACGCCTTCGCTGAAGCTCAAGCGGAACGTGGTCGCGAAGGACTTCGCGGACGAGATCGAAGCCCTGTACCGGGGTTAGCCGGGGCCGTCCGGAGCTAGTCCTCGGCGAGGATCCGGGCCATGTTCCGCTCGGCGAGGGCGGTGACGGTCACGAACGGGTTCACGCCGAGCGAGCCGGGGACCAGGGAGCTGTCGACCACGTACAGCCCCTGGTAGCCCTTGGCCCGGCCGTAGAGGTCGGTCGCCTCGCCGAGCACGCAGCCGCCGAGCGGGTGGTACGTGAAGGTGTCGGCGAAGGGCTTGTTGTCGCCGAACAGGTCGTACCGGTAGATGGTGAAATTGCGCCGGTTGATGCGGTCGAAGAGGTTCTTCGCCGCGTTGACGGAGGGCGTGTTCTGGTCCCGCCGCCAGTTGAGGCGGGCCGAGTCGGTGGCGGCGTCGTACGTGAAGTGCCCGCGCTCGCGGTTCTTGGTGATGGCCAGGTACATCGAGATCCAGTGCTCGATGCCCATGGGGAGCGGGGCGATCTCGGCGAAGACCGGGTTCGCGGCGTTGTCCCAGTCGTCGATGCCCAGGGCGGGCATGGTGGCCTGGTTGGCTCCGACGGTGTCCCACAGGTGGTTGGCCCGGGCGGTCATGACGTTGCCGTTGGGGCCCCAGCCGAGCCCGACCCGGTCGCTGAGCGCGGGCAGCGTCCCGGTCTCGCGGGCGCGCAGCAGGATCTCGGTGGTGCCGAGGCTGCCCGCGCCCAGGAAGAGCCGCCGGCAGCCGAGTTCGCGGACCTGGGTGACCCGCCCGCTCACATCGCTGGTCCGTACCGTGAGGACGTAGCCCCCGGCGGGATCCTGCCGTACGCCCACCACGCGCTGCATGGTCTCGATGGTGACGTTGCCCGTGCCGATGGCGGCCGCGAGGTAGGTCTTGTCGACGCTCTTCTTGCCGTGGTTGTTGCCGTAGATGACCTCTCCGGCCAGGGCCGACCTGGTGGCGGCGCCGGCCGCCTCCCGCTTCATGTAGTCGAAGTCGTAGACGTTGGGGACGAAGACGGTCTTCAGTCCGGTGTTGTGGGCGTGCTTGCGGGAGATCCGGGCGAAGCGGTACCACTCGGTGGACTCGAACCAGGCCGGGTCGATGTCGTTGACCCCGAGCATCGCGCGGGCGCGGGGGTAGTAGGTGCCGTACATCTCGTCGGCGTCGACCCCGGGCAGCACCTCGGAGAAGTACGAGCGGCGGGGCGTCGGTGCCATGCCCCCGTTGACGAGCGACCCTCCGCCCACCCCCCGGCCCACGTACACGGACATGTCTCCGTAGTTCACCCGGTCGAGGACGCCGGGGTAGGGGCTGATGTCGCGGTTGACCACGTCGAGCCAGAGGAACTGGGCGAGCGGGGCCTCGGTGCGGGTGCGGAACCACATGGAGCGGTGGTCGGGGGCGGAGGTGGAGGGGAAGACCTTGCCGTCGGGTCCGGCGGTGTCCCAGAGCCGGCCCATCTCGAGGACGACCGTACGGATGCCGGCCTGGCCGAGGCGCAGCGCGGCGACGGCGGCGCCGTAGCCGGAGCCGACGACGATGGCGGGCGCGTACTGGGCCGCGCCCGGCTCGGCGGCGGTGGCGGAGTCCAGGCCGATCCGCGTGAAGCCGAGCGCGGCGGCGGTCTGCAGGGCGCCGAGACCCAGGAGGTGACGGCGCGTCAGGTTTGGTGTCATGGCCGCATGATGGGCGGAATCAGCCCTTCCACCCATACGCCGCACTGCCAGACATCTGAGAGACAGTCAGCCGTGGCTGCCGGGGCGGGCGGGGTCGGGGTCAGAGGAGCTCTCGGAGGCGGTCCGCCAGGAGGTCCCAGCGCCACTTCTCCTCGACCCAGGCGCGGCCCCGCTCGCCCATGCGGGCACGCAGGTCCGGGTCCTGGAGCAGGGCGACGATCCGCTCCGCCGCCTCGTCGGGGGCTCCGCCCCGCACGACCCACCCCGTCTCCCCGTCCAGCACCGCGTCCGGCGCCCCGCCGGAGTCGCCCGCGACCACCGGCAGCCCCGTCGCGGACGCCTCCAGGTAGACGATCCCGAGCCCCTCGACGTCCAGCCCGCCCCGACGGGTCCGGCACGGCATGGCGAAGACGTCCCCGGCCCCGTAGTGGGCCGGCAGCTCGGACCACGGCACCGGGCCCGTGAAGACCACCGAGTCCGCGACGCCCGCGGAGACCGCCAGCGCCCGCAGGTCGGACTCGTACGGCCCGCCGCCCACGATCAGCAGCACCGCGTCCGCCGCCGCCGCCAGGATCCGCGGCATCGCCTCGATCAGCGTGTCCTGGCCCTTGCGCGGCACGAGCCGCGATACGCACACCACCACCGGCCGATCGGTCAGCCCGAGCCGCGCCCGGACCTCCGCCCCGCCCGACTCCGGGTGGAAGGTCTTCTCGTCGACCCCCGGCGGCAGCTGCACCATCCGCTGCGCCGCCCGGTCCGTCACCGCCGAGGCGATCCGCGAACGCGTGTACTCCCCCAGGTAGGTCAGCGTGTCGGTGCCCTCGCCGATCCGCCGCAGCAGCTGCCGCGCCGCAGGCAGCTGGGCCCAGCCCGCCTCGTGCCCGTGCGTGGTCGCCACGATCCGCTTGGCGCCCGCCCGCCGCAGCGCCGGACCCATCAGACCGAGCGGGGCCGCCGCGCCGAACCACACGGACTCACAGCCGTGTTCGCGCAGCAGGCCCACGGCCCGCCGCGTCACGCGCGGGGTCGGCAGCAGCATGGTCGTGCGGTCGCGCACCACCTGGAAGGGCTGCTCGGCGTCGAAGGCCGCGGTGGCCTCGAGGCCCTCCGCGCTGTGCTTCCACGTGGAGGCGTACACGACGACCCGGTCGGGATCCAGCCGCAGTGCCATGTTGTGCAGGAAGGCCTGGATGCCGCCCGGTCGCGGGGGGAAGTCGTTGGTCACGATCAGCGTCTTGTGCATTGCCTGCCGACAGTACCGGACGCGTGCCGCGCTCAGCGGAGCCAGCCGCTCAGTGCCTCCTGCCAGGCCTTCGTGAGCCCCGCCTGGTCCACGCCCAGCGTCTCCTGCAGGGCCGCCGGCAGCGGTTCGCGGCCCGCCCGCTCGTACAGGGCGACCAGGGCCTCCTCGCCCCACTTCCCGGCGATCAGCCGGCAGGCTAGCCACGCGCCCTCGTAGGCCCGGGCCAGCGCCTGCGGATCGCCGCCGAAGGCGAAGTCCTCCGTCGCGGGCAGCCCGGCCGGCGCCTCGCCCCGCCGCACGGCCCGGGCCAGCGCCGGGGCGCCCTGCTCCGGGGTGGTGCTTCCGCCGCGGTAGGCCGCCCAGTCCGCGAAGCCCTCGGAGAGCCACAGCGGGGTGCGGGCCGTGGTCGCCGCCCGGGTGGCCACGTGGGTGACCTCGTGGGTCAGCACGATCCGCCGGCCCGCCTCGCCCAGCTCCGCGTACCCCTCCGGGTTGACCACCACCCGGTCCGCGGGGGCCGGTCCCGCGCCCACCCGGCCGGTGGTGACCGCGCCCATCCCCCGGTAGGCGTCGGCCGTACCGCCCAGCAGCTCCGCCATCCGCTCCAGCGACCCCGGGACCAGCACGACCACCCGCCCGGCCCACGGCCGGGGCCACGCGGCGGCCGCCGCGGGCACCGCCCGGTCGGCCTCGGCGGCGATCCCCCGCAGGGTGTCCTCGCCCTGTCCGGAGCCGCCCAGCACCAGCGCGTGCGTGCCCCGGACCACCGACACCGGGCCCTGGTCCCACAGCTGCGGCTGCGTGCCCGGCGCGGGCCGGTCGGCGGTGACCCGCCACGAGCCGGCCTCCTCGCGCAGTTCGAGCTCGCGGGCCGAGCCGGCCGGGGCCGGGTCGTAGCCGGTGAGCCGGTAGCGCAGCTCGGCCCGTACGAGGGCCCGTACGCCGTCCCGGCGCACCGAGTCCACCTCGTACGCCCAGTCCTCCACCGGGATCCCGGCGAGCCGCTCGGGCGGCGTCCGGGACCACTCGGCCACGGCCCGGCGGACGGCCGCCCCGGCCGTGTCCGCGGGCGGCCGCAGCGCGCAGCCCGCGGACAGCAGGCACAGCAGCAGCGGCAGCAGGCGGACGAGACGGCGGACCGGGAGCATCAGCCGATCGTACGCAAGGGCGGCCGCCGCGGGGTCAGGGCCGGGTGACGGCCGAGACCGGCATCATCCCGACGGGGTCGTAGCGGACCCTGGCGCCGGGGTACGGGGCGTGCACCACCTGGCCGTTGCCGACGTACATGCCGACGTGGCTGGCGTCCGAGCGGTAGGTCACCAGATCGCCCGGGCGGGCCTGCGACAGCGGCACCTGGCGGCCGGCGTGCCGCTGGGCCTGCGAGGTGCGCGGCAGGGAGACCCCGGCCTGGCGGTAGGACCAGACCATCAGCCCCGAGCAGTCGAAGCCGGAGGGGCCGGTGGAACCCCACACGTACGGACGGCCGACCGCGGCCCGGGCCGCCATCACGGCGGTCGCGGCGCGCCCCGACGAGGGGCCCGCGGAGGACAGCTCGGGCAGCGCGTCGGGGCGGCCGCCCGAGCGGGAGGCGCGCTCGAAGTCGGCGCGCTCCTCGGAGGGCATGGCGTTGAGCAGCCGCCGGGCGGCCGCGAGCTTGGCCGTGACGGACCGCTTGTGCCGGGCCACGTCGGCGCGCAGCGCGTCGAGCTCGGCGAGTTTGTGCGAGGCCTCGCGGCGCTCCTGGCCGAGCCGGCGCTGTTCCTCGCGCAGTTCGTCCAGCTGCCGGGCCTGACGGCCCGTCAACCGATCCAGGGCGGCGGCCTGCTCCAGGTAGGAGTCGGGGTCCTCGGCCAGCATCAGGCCGACGGCAGGGTCGATGCCGCCGCTGCGGTACTGGGCCCCGGCGAAGGTGCCGAGGATGCCCCGCATGGTGTTGATGCGTTCCTGCCCGCGGGCGACGGCATCCTGGGCCCGGTCGACCTCGGCGCGCAGCCGGTCGGCCTTCTCGCCCGCCTCGTTGAAGCGCTCGGTGGCCTGTTCGGCCTCCTCGAAGAGCCGGTCGACCTGGGCGCGGGAGCCCGCCGCGGGGTCCTGCGGCAGGCCGGGAGCCGCGCCCGCCGGTGTGCCCGTCATGGCGACCGCGGCGGTGGCCGCGGCGGCGGTGAGGACGGTGACCTTCGTGTTCCGGTCGAGGCTGCCGAGCCCGGGCCGGCGATGGGACGCCACGTGAAACCGCTCCCTTCCGCTGTGCGTGGCCCGGGTCCGCCCCCCGTGGACGGACGTGTGCCGGGTTACGCGCTGGCAGACAGTAGCCGCGCCGCCGGGCACCGGCCAACGACCATCGGCGGGCACGCACAGTGACGCCCCGCCGGAGACGCAGGTCACCGGCGGGGCGTGGGGTCAGAGCGGGGCCCGGTAATTCGCCCGGATGGGCGGTGTACGGCGCGTCCCGTGCTCGTGGCGGAGCGGGTCAGCCGATGCGCACGCCGAACTGGAACGGCATGTTGTCCATCGACTCGTACTTGACGCCGCCGCGCGGGTTGGCGGCGTGCAGCGTCATGTTGTTGCCGGCGTACAGGCCGACGTGGTGCAGGTCTCCGTAGAAGAAGACCAGGTCGCCGGGCTGGAGCTGGCTGCGGCTGATGCGGGTTCCGTCGTTGGCCTGGGTGTAGGTGACGCGGCTGATGCTGACGTTGGCCTGCTTGTAGGCCCACTGCGTCAGGCCGGAGCAGTCGAAGGAGCTGGGGCCCTCGTGGCCCGATATGTACGCGCTGCCGACCTTGGTCTTGGCGGCCGCGAGGGCGGCGGCGGCGCGGCCGGAGCCCTTCTCGTTGCCGAGGTCGACGCGGTTCGCGTCACTGCGGCTGGCGCGCGTCTCCTCGTCCTTGAGCGCGGCGCGCTCCTGGGCGGTGAGGGTGTTGAGCAGGGCCTGGGCCGCGGCGAGCTTCTCCTGGGAGACCTTCTTCTTCTCGCCGAGCTCCTTGCGGGTGGCGTCGAGGTCGGCGAGCTTGCCGGCGGCCTCCTGGCGCTGCTGCGCGAGGGTGCGCTGCTTGGCCTGGATCTTCTGGACCGCCTCGACCTGCTTGCCGCTCAGGTGCTCCAGGGAGGAGGCCTTGTCGAGGTAGCTGTCGGGGTCCTCGGAGAGGAGGAGGGCGACGGACGGGTCGATGCCGCCGTTGCGGTACTGCGCGCTCGCCATCGAACCGAGCGTGCCCCGCAGCTCGTTGAGGTCGCCCTGGCCGCGTGCGACCTGGTCCTGGAGCTGCCCGATCTCCTTCTCGAGCTTCTCCTGGCGCTCCTTGGCGCCGTTGAACTTCTCGGTGGCCTGCTCCGCCTCTTCGTAGAGGGCGTCGACCTGGCCCTTGACCTCGTCCTTGCTCGGCTTGGCCGGAGCGGCGGAGGCGGACTGGGCGGTGAGGGCCACGACGGCGGCCGCGGTGGCGCCGAGAACGGTCACACGGGCGCGGTTCGGCTGCTTGGGTCGACGGTGGGACGCCACGGAGGCGAGCTCCTTCTTCCTAGAGCCGCCGAAGAACGCAACTCGGCAGCACCTCCGCCGACACCCCGAATGAGTGATCTACCGCACGAAGGTTTGAACGCACACTAGTGACCTCGCTGTGATCAGTTCAAATCCCGAAGGGAAAAAATCCGCTCCCCTACCAGCTTCTTTACCTACAGCCCACGCTCTGTGCCGGTCACTTGACGGTACGTTCCCTGAGACCCCTGCCAATCCGGGCATGCGGGGCAGGAGTTACGAAACGCGCGAAAGCCGCTTCAGCAGCAATGCGGACGCCACCGGCCGCGCACCCGCCTTGGCCACCCCGTCGGCGACCTCCCGGTCGGTGGAGACCACCACCACCGGCCGGCCGGGCGGCTCCGCCCGCACCAGCTGGCGGATCAGCTCGTCCGCCGTCACACCGGCCTTGGAGAACAGCACCCGCACCCCGCGCGGCGGCGCGAGCAGCACCGGAGCGGCCAGCTCCGCCCCGTCGAAGACACAGGTCATCTCCGCGCCCGTCTGCGCGGCCAGCATCGACAGCCCGCCCAGCAGCCGCAGCCGCTGCTTCTCCAGCGGCATCGTCGGATAACCCGTCTTGGTCACGTTGTAGCCGTCGACCACCAGATGGGCCTGCGGCAGCGCCAACAGCTGGTCCAGCAGCGCCGGATCGGTCTCCGACAGCGCACGCGCCGCGATGTCCTTCGGCGTCATCCGGCCCGGCTCCACGGCCTCCACGGTGTCCGCCGGGCGCGTGGACACCGGCGGCAGCGCCAGTTCGCGGCGCAGCCCCGCCGCCGCGTCCAGCACGGTGTCCAGCAGCAGCCGCAACCGCATGTCCTCGATGCTGCGCCCCTCGCGGGTGGCCCGGCGCGAGGTCTCCAGCGAGGTCTCCACCTCCGCCAGCCGCGACTTGAGCCGCCGGGTCTCGCTCTCGGCGGCGGCCACCCGTGCGGCCGCCTCGCCGCGGATCCCGTCGATCTCCGCATTCACCTTGCGCAGGGCCGCCTCACCGCGCTTGACGTCGCTGAGCGCGCTGCGCAGTTTGCGCTGAAGCGATTCCGCTTCCTTGCGGGCCTCGTCCAGCTCGGCCCGCACCTGCTCACCACCGGACCGCTGCACGTCCCGGACCTGCGCCAGCTCCTCGCGCAGCCGGTCCAGCTCGCGCCGGGTCTCCTCGCCGACCCGCTCGGCGTCGGCGCGCTGCGCCTCCTCGCCCGCGGCGGCCACCAGCTTGACCCAGCCGACCGGCCGCAGGACGTACGCGGCGGCCGCCACGTCCAGCGGATCCGCGGCGGCGGGCGGAGCGCCGGACTCCAGGGCACCGGCCAGCTCCGCCTGCGCCTCGCGCAGCTTCTCGGCGACCCGGCTGCGGAACACCGGGTCGGTCTCGACCGCCGCGGCCATCGCGTTGCCCGCGAACTTGGCGCGCCGGGTCGGGGTGAAACGGGCGTACTGGCGCAGCTGCGCCGGGAGGTCCGCGACCGTCAGTCCGCCGAAGGCGTCCGAGACGAGCGCGACGACCCTGCGCCGCACGCCTTCCGGCAGCGGGCGGTCGAGCACCTCGGCGGCGTCGCCGGCCGCATCGGCCGGCTCAGCGCCGCTTGCTGGCTCCACAATCCGTCACCCCTACCGTGATCTACCTGTGGGCGGGGCTCCCTCAGGAGTCCGCGCCCGGCCTGTCCACGAGCTCGATCTGGTCCACCGCGTTGCACCAGCGGCAGCGGACCGATTCGATGGTCTCATTGACCACCTCTCGCTCCTCGACCTTGGGCTCCCCGGCGAGGTCCAGGTGGACGTACTCCACGACCTTCGACGAACGGGTGACGTCGAACCGCGTGAGGTTGCCGCACAGGGTGCAGCGCCACCGGGTGGTGTCGGTCGGCAGGGGAACCGTCATCAGGCCGCTCTCTCCTTCGTAGCTGTTTCAATTAAAGCCGTCTGCTGAGCCGTCCGCGCCGATTGGGCGGACGCCGGCTCGTAACCCTACGGCCTGCCACCGCTCCGGGTGGGGTCGGTTGCGTCATGCTCTGTCACATGATCGTAAGGTGGCAGGCCGTTCGCGAGGCCGCCCGGGGACCGGTGGTCACCCATGCGCTGATCGCGGGCTGCGCCGTGGTGTTCGTACTCGGCCCTGCCTCGGGGCTGAACCCGGCCTACGGGACGGGCGAGGGGCTGCTGAATGCCGGAACGGACTACTTCCGGCGCTGGGGCGTGGTCCCGGACGAGTTGTTCACGCACCGCCCGCGGGCCTGGCTGACCCCGCTGACGGCGCTGTTCGTGCACGGCAGCTGGCTGCACCTGCTCGGGAACATGCTCTTCCTCTACGTCTTCGGCGCGATGACGGAGGAACGGATGGGCCGCCCGGCGTTCCTCGTCTTCTACGTCTGTACGGGGTACGTGGCCCTGGCGGCTTACGCGGCGGCCAACACGGGCTCCTCACAGACCCTGGTCGGGGCCTCCGGGGCCATCTCCGCGGTGCTGGGCGCGTTCCTGTTCCTGCTCCCGCGGGCCAGGGTGACGAGCCTGTTCCCCTTCTTGTTCTTCCTGCCGCTGCGGTTCCCGGCGTGGCTCGTGCTGCTGTTCTGGTTCGCCCTCCAGGGGGTGGCCGCGCACCGGGCGGGCAGCGGTCCCGGGGTGGCCTACCTGGCCCACCTGGTGGGCTTCTCCGTCGGGTTCCTGTACGCGTGGGTGCGGTATCGGCGTACGACTAGAGTGGTGCGACCAGCGACGGCCATCGAGGGAGACAGTCAGCCGTGATCACCGCGATCGTGCTCATCAAGACCAGCGTGGACCGCATCCCCGAGATCGCCGAGTCCATCGCCGCGCTGGACAGCGTCAGCGAGGTCTACTCCGTGACGGGGACGTACGACCTGATCGCGCTGGTGCGGGTGGCCCGGCACGAGAACCTGGCCGACATCATCCCCGGCCGCATCAGCAAGATCCCGGGCGTCGAGGCGACGGACACGCACGTGGCGTTCCGTACGTACTCGCAGCACGACCTGGAAGCGGCCTTCGCGATCGGCCTGGACGCTTAGCACTGGGCTCCGCCGGCGAAGCCCTCGCCTCGAACGCCGGCGGGGCTGGGTTCGTCCCCCTGGGCGGGATCGGTCTGCCGGGCCGTGCGCGGGGTCCCTCCGGGGCGTCTCCTCGGCTCGCGCACCGAGCCGCGTCCCGGCCGCCGGGCCACGGTTGCGCGCTCGTCCTGCGGGGACGCCCCTGCACGCCCCCGCTCCCCCACCGAGACCAGGCCCCGGCTCCGGAGCCGGGCGTGGGGTGGGGACGTGCAGGAGGGTCCCCGCAGGACGAGCGCGCGACCTGGGCGGCGCTTGCGCAGCCGGGGCTTCGTGCGCGAGCCGAGGAGGCACTCCGGAGCGGCCCCGCACCACCCCCCGGCTAGGCACTCCGCAGGAGCAGTGGCAACGGCTCGCCCGGGTTCGCCGGGCGGCCTTCGGAGAGCCAGAAGAGGTAGCCGCGCAGGTACTCCGCGAGGCCTCCGTCGATGTACGCGACGTACTCCCGCGCCCCGCCGGCCGCCTCGCGTTCGTCCTCCCGCCCCGAGACCGACCACGTACGGTCCAGGGCCACGGCCCACTCCCGCACCCGGCCCCGCTCCCGCCACCACTCTCGGACGAGGTCCGGGGTCCAGTGGTCGTCGCCGTCGCAGGCGTATCCGGCCATCGGGTCCTGGGCGACCGCGCCCACCAGCGCCAGCGCCTGCGCCGCGTCACGGGGCTGCCGGTAGACGAACTCGGCGCCCCACTCGTCGTCGTAGAGCACATGCGCGGGCGCGAT
Source organism: Streptomyces sp. IBSNAI002 (assembly GCF_052244475.1). Lineage (NCBI taxonomy): Bacteria > Bacillati > Actinomycetota > Actinomycetes > Kitasatosporales > Streptomycetaceae > Streptomyces > Streptomyces sp. IBSNAI002. The sequence continues at coordinate 2,548,280 of NZ_JBQPXG010000002.1, forward strand.
CAGCCGGCCCGTCCAGCAGGTATCGGTCCCCGCCCCGTAGAACGGCCCCGGCACGTTGCGCCAGTCGCGCTGCTCCCACCGGTCGGGCCAGGCGTTCCACCAGCGGCCCCGGTACTCCGGGGCGGGCAGCCACGTGCCGCCGTCCGGCGCGGGCAGCGGCCCGTTCGCCGCGGCCCGGACGGACGGCAGTGGGTCCCAGTAGCTCATGTCCCGCATCCTGCCAGGTCAGACGGCCGGGACGCAGCGGCCTTCCTCGGTGCGGTACTGCCACTTGGCGCCGTCCGCGACGAGCTCCCGCACCGCGCGGACGAAGCGCTCCACGTGCTCGTCGGGAGTGCCGGCGCCGAAGCTGACGCGGATCGCGTTCAGCGACCGGTCGCCCGGCTCCGCCTCCGGCGCCCCGCATTCGCCCTGGGCCTGCGGCTCGCTGCCCAGCAGGGTGCGGACCAGCGGGTGGGCGCAGAACAGGCCGTCGCGGACGCCGATCCCGTACTCGGCGGACAGCGCGGCCGCGAAGTGGGAGCTGTTCCAGCCGTCCACCACGAAGGAGATGACGCCGACGCGCGGGGCGTCGTCCCCGAAGAGGGAGAGGATCCGGACCGCCGGGACCTCCGCCAGGCCTTCGCGGACCTTCGCGATGAGGTGCTGCTCCCGGGCGACGAGGCTGTCGAACCCGGCTTCGGTCAGGGCCTTGCAGGCGGCGGCGATGGAGTAGACGCCGATGACGTTCGGGGAGCCTGCCTCGTGGCGGGCGGCCGTGGTGTGCCACTCGACGTCGACGCCGCCGTCGGCCCGGCGGGCGACCTTGCGCGAGGCGCCGCCGCCCGCGAGGTACGGCTCGGCCTCCTGAAGCCAGTCCGCGCGGCCGGCGAGCACGCCCGAGCCGAAGGGGGCGTACAGCTTGTGCCCGGAGAAGGCGACCCAGTCCACGTCGAGGTCCCGGACCGAGACGGGGTGGTGCGGGGCGAGCTGGGCGGCGTCCAGGACGATCCGCGCGCCGTGGGCGTGCGCGGCGGCGGAGAGCTCCTTGACCGGCCACAGTTCACCGGTGACGTTGGACGCGCCGGTGACGCAGACCAGGGCCGGGCCGTAGGGGTCGCGGTCGGCGAGCGCCCGCTCCAGGGTGGCGACGGCTTCGTCCGGGGTGCGGGGCGCGTTGAGGTAGGTGACCTGCGCGTCCGTCCACGGCAGCAGCGAGGCGTGGTGCTCGGTCTCGAAGACGAAGACCTGGCAGCCGTCCGGGAGGACGGCCGCGAGGAGGTTCAGGGAGTCGGTGGTGGACCGGGTGAAGACGACCTGGTCGGCGGGGCGGCAGTCGAGGAACTGGGCGACCGTGGCCCGGCTCTGCTCGAAGAGGTCGGTGGAGAGCTGCGAGAGGTATCCGGCGCCGCGGTGGACGCTGCCGTAGTAGGGGGCGTACGCGGCCACGTCGTCCCAGACGCGCTGGAGCGCCGGGGCGCTGGCGGCGTAGTCGAGGGCCGCGTAGGTGACCTCGCCGCCGGTGACGAGCGGGACGGTGATGTCCCGGCCGAGGACCGGCAGCGGCTCGGCACAGGCGGGGCCCTCGGCGGCGGAGGAGGAGGCTGCGGTGGCGGTGGCGACGGCGGCGTTCAGGGATGCGGACATGGCGGAATCTCCCGGCAGGCAGGGGTGAATGGCTTCGGTGTGCCCGTACGCGGCGGCTACGGCGCGGTGCCGTGCGGAGGGGTACGGGAAGTCCTCGGAGCTGAACGGGGGTACGCGGAAGCGACCCTGTTCCGAGGGGTGAAGAAGGGGCGGATTCGCCCTATCGCATTCGCTTGCTCACGGAAAACGCTCCTCGAGAGACCAGGACCCCTGGTGTCGAGGGATCCGCGCTTGCCGTAAGCCTTGCTGCCTACGGCCTGGTCATCACCCGGGGCACCCCGCCACGGAAGGAGGGTTGCCGGACAGCAAGCCGGGGCCTAAACGCTGTCACTCGTGACCTGGTCAGCATCTTGCCACAAGACCCCGTACGCGCAAGACCCCGGTCCACGATGCGGACCGGGGCCGTGGCCGGAAACGGGCGGCGGGGGGCTCAGGCGTTGCTGGCCGCCACCCACCGCTCCAGCGCCGCACGGGCCGCGCCCGAGTCGATGGACTGCGCCGCGCGGGCGATGCCGGCCGCGATCTGCTCCTCCAGGGTGCCCGTGCCCGGGTCCAGCGCCACCAGGGCGGCCGCCGAGTTCAGCAGGACCGCTTCGCGGACCGGGCCGGTCTCGCCGGCCAGCAGGCGGCGGGCGATGTCGGCGTTGTACGAGGCGTCCGCACCGCGCAGCGCCGAGACGTCGACCAGCGGGATGCCGACGTCACGCGGGTCGAAGGGCTGCTCGGAGACCTTGCCGTCGCGGACCCACCACACCCGTGAGGTGGCGGTGGTGGTCAGCTCGTCCAGCCCGTCGTCGCCGCGGAAGACGAGCGCGGAGGAGCCGCGCTCGGCGAGCACGCCGGCCACGATCGGGGCCACCCGGGGGTCCGCCACGCCCGTGGCCTGGGCGCGGACCTTGGCCGGGTTGGTCAGCGGGCCCAGGAAGTTGAAGGTGGTGCGGATGCCCAGTTCCTTGCGGGCGGCCGCGACGTGCCGCAGCGCCGGGTGGAACTTCACGGCGAAGCAGAAGGTGATGCCGGCCTCCTCCACGACCTCCGCCACCCGGGCGGGGGTGAGGTCGAGGTTGACGCCGAGCTTCTCCAGCACGTCCGAGGAGCCGCTGGCGGAGGACGCGGCCCGGTTGCCGTGCTTGACCACCTTGGCGCCCGTGCCGGCCACGACGATCGCGGACATGGTGGAGATGTTCACCGTCTTGGCCCCGTCGCCGCCGGTGCCGACGATGTCGACCGTCCGGCCCGGCACCTCGATCAGGTTGGCGTGCTCGTACATGGCGCGGACCAGGCCGTTGATCTCGGCGACCGTCTCCCCCTTGGCCCGCAGCGCGACCGCGAAACCGGCGATCTGGGCGTCGGTGGCCTCGCCGCGCATGATCCGGTCCATGGCCCAGGCGGTGTCCTCGGCGGTCAGGTCCCGGCCGCTGAGCAGGGCGTCGAGAACGCCCGGCCAGCCGCGGGCCGCCACGCTGTCGCCGCCTGCCGGGGTCGCAACGTTCATGGTCCGCTCCTGCTGTCGTCGCCCGCCGATGTGGGGGCCCACGTCGAATGGGAAGGGCTTCAGCCTATCCAGCCCCGGAGACGGCAAAGAGCCCCGTCCAGCGTCTGGACGGGGCTCTCGCCGTGGCGACACCGGGACTGACCGAAATCAGTCCCTCAAACGGGATCAGTGGTGGCCGTGGCCGCTCTGGATCTCCTTGTACTCCTCCACCGTGGGCTTCGGAATCTGGTTGTCCTCGGCGTAGAAGCCCTTGCTGAGCTTCGCGCGCAGCTTCTCGCCGAGCTTCACCTTGCGCTCGACGCCGTTCTCGTCGACCGCCGGGCCGATCTCGATCGGCTGGTACTGCGTGTACGAGGTGAGCGTGTGCAGCTTGGCCTGCGAGAGCGGCTCGTGGACCTCGACGAACTCACCGTGCGGCAGGCGCTTGATGATGCCGGTCTCGCGACCGTGCAGCACCTTGTCCCGGTCCCGGCGCTGGAGGCCGAGACAGATCCGCTTGGTGGCGATGAAGGCGAGGACCGGGACGACGAAGAAGCCGATCCGGACGAACCAGGTGATCGAGTTGATCGAGAGGTGGAAGTACTGCGCGAACATGTCGTTTCCACCGCCGATCAGCAGGACGATGTACTCCGCGATCCAGGCGACACCGAAGGCCGTACGGGTCGGGACGTTGCGCGGGCGGTCCAGCAGGTGGTGCTCGCGCTTGTCACCGGTGACCCAGGACTCGATGAACGGCCAGACGGCGATCGAGCACAGCACCAGCGGGAAGAGCAGCAGCGGGATGAACACGCCCAGGACGAGCGTGTGGCCCCACAGGTTGATCTCCCAGCCCGGCATCGCTCGGATCAGGCCTTCCGGCATACCCATGTACCAGTCGGGCTGCGCACCGGTGGACACGTGGTCCGGGCGGTACGGGCCGAGCGCCCAGATCGGGTTGATCGAGGCGATCGCCGCGATGGCCGCGATGACACCGAAGACCAGGAAGAAGAAGCCTCCGGCCTTGGCCATGTAGACCGGCAGCAGCGGCATGCCGACGACGTTGTTGTTCGTCTTGCCGGGGCCGGGGAACTGGGTGTGCTTGTGGTAGAAGACCAGGATCAGGTGGGCCACGAGCAGGCCCATCATGATGCCGGGCAGCAGGAGGATGTGCACCGAGTAGAACCGCGCGACGAAGTCGCCGCCCGGGAACTCCCCGCCGAACAGGAACATCGACAGGTACGTGCCGACGACCGGGACGGACAGGATGGCACCCTGCATGAAGCGGACACCGGTACCCGAGAGCAGGTCGTCCGGCAGCGAGTAACCGGTGAAGCCGGTGAACATGCCGAGGAACAGCAGCAGGAAGCCGAAGATCCAGTTGATCTCACGCGGCTTGCGGAACGCGCCGGTGAAGAAGACGCGCATCATGTGCACGATCATCGCCGCGACGAAGATCAGCGCGGCCCAGTGGTGGATCTGACGGATGAGCAGACCGCCGCGGACGTCGAAGCTGATGTCCAGGGTCGAGGCGAAGGCCTCGGACATCATGACGCCCTGCATGGGCACGTACGAGCCGTGGTACACGACCTCGTTCATGCTCGGGTGGAAGAACAGCGTCAGGTACACACCCGTGAGGATGATGATGATGAAGCTGTAGAGGCAGATCTCACCCAGCATGAAGGACCAGTGGTCCGGGAAGATCTTGCGCATGTTGGCCTTGGCGAGGCCGTAGATGCCCAGGCGGCCGTCCGCCCAGTCCGCTACGCGCTCGCCGGCCGGCGCTTTGCGCGCCTTCGTGTCAGTGGTCGCAGTGCTCATCCGCGCTCCCAGAATGCAGGGCCGACGGGCTCTTCGAAGTCGCCGAGCGCTTCGAGGAAGCCTTCGTCATTGACACCGATCCGCAGCTGCGGAAGCGCGTGACCGGCCGGGCCGAAGATGACACGGGCGCCGTCGGAGAGGTCGAAAGTGGACTGGTGGCACGGGCAGAGCACGTGGTGCGTCTGCTGCTCGTACAGGCTGATCGGGCAGCCGACGTGGGTGCAGATCTTGGAGTAGGCCACGATCCCGTCGTGGGACCACTCCAGCTCCCGCTTGTCCTTGATGTCGTCCGGCTGGATGCGGACGATCATCAGGGCGGCCTTGGCGATCTGGACCTGGAAGTCGTGCTGGTCCTCCTCCAGGCCTTCCGGCATGGCGAAGGTCAGCGAACCGACGAGCACGTCCTCGGGACGCAGCGGCTCCATCGTGTTCTGGTTGATGAGCAGCTTGCCCTTGGCCCACAGGGTCTTGCGCAGCTTGTCCTCGGGCAGCGGGCCCAAGTCGCGCATGATCATGACGGCGGAGAGCGGCAGCATGGCCAGCGCACCCAGCAGCGTGTTGCGGATCAGCGGGCGGCGGGCGATGCCCGACTCCTCCGCGCCGTCGCGGAAGTCCTGCAGGACCTGCGCCTTGACCTCCGGCGGAGCGGCGATCTCGTGGCGCTCGGCGGCGACCTCGACGTCGGACATCAGGGTGCGGGCCCAGTGGACCGCGCCCGCGCCGATGCAGAAGAGCGCCGTGCCCAGCGTCATGCCCAGCGCGAAGTTGAGCGCGCTCACCTTCCCGATGGGGAAGATGTACACGATCTTGTCGACCGGGAAGATCACGTAGGAGGCGATGAAGGCCACCGTGGCCAGCATCGACAGCGTGAACAGCATCGCGACGGTGCGCTCGGAGCGCTTCGCCGCCCGCTCGTCGATGTCCTGGATGCGCGGCTTGTGAACCGGCATGCCCGGGTCGGCGAACGGGTCGTCCGCGACCGCTACGGCACCGTGGTGCGCGTCGCCCTGCTCACTCGGCAGGTGCTTCTCTTCGGGAATGTCTTGACTCATGACTTCTTGGCCTTAGCGGTGTGGGCCGCGACCCAGACGGCAACAGCGATCAGCGCACCCAGACCGAAGATCCAGCCGAACAGACCCTCGGAAACGGGACCGAGGCCGCCGAGCTTGAGGCCACCGGGGCTGGTGGACTTCTCGCCGTTGACGTTCTCGAGGTACGCGATGATGTCCTTCTTCTGCTTCTCCGGCATGGTGCTGTCCGGGAAGGAGGGCATGTTCTGCGGGCCGGTCAGCATGGCCTCGTAGATGTGCTTCGGCGAGACGTCCTCAAGGTTGGGGGCGTACTTGCCGTTCGTCAGTGCGCCGCCCTCGCCGGTGAAGTTGTGGCACTGCGCGCAGTTGTTGCGGAACAGCTCACCACCGTTGGCGATGTCGGCACCCGCCGGGTCGTACTGCTTCTCGGTCGGCGTGATCGGACCGGCACCGAGGGAGGCGATGTACGCCGCCAGCTGGTCGATCTGCGCCTGCGAGTAGATGTTGGGCTTCTTCGGCACCTGGGCGCCGGGCTGCTGGGCGGGCATGCGGCCCGTGCTCACCTGGAAGTCGACGGCCGCGGAGCCGACGCCGACCAGGCTGGGGCCGTCAGTGGAACCCTGACCGCCGGTTCCGTGGCAGCTTGCGCAGCCCACGGCGTAGAGCTTCTTGCCCTCCTCGATGGCGAGGGACTGGGCGGTTTCATCGGCCTGCGCCTTGCCCGCGGGGGCGAAGGCGGCGTACAGCCCCCCAGTGGCCGCCAGCGCGAGGAGTAGAACGACGACCGCCGCCAGCGGATGGCGTCGTCGTGCGGAGAGCTTTTTCACGGATTACCCCGGTGTCAGGATCTTCTGCGTCGGTGTTTCTGGATGGAGTGCCGGGTCGGGCCCGGTGACGTGTTCGCTACTTGATCAGGTAGATCGTGGCGAAGAGGCCGATCCAGACGACATCGACGAAGTGCCAGTAGTAGGACACGACGATGGCCGACGTGGCCTGTTCGTGGGTGAACCTCTTGGCCGCGTACGTCCGGCCGAGGACCAGCAGGAAGGCGATGAGACCGCCCGTCACGTGCAGACCGTGGAACCCGGTGGTCAGGTAGAAGACCGAGCCGTACGGACCGGACGAGAGGCTCATGCCCTCGTGCTTGACCAGCTCGGTGTACTCGAACACCTGGCCGCCAATGAAGATCGCACCCATGACGAACGTGATGATGAACCACGTCCGGAGCTTCTTCACGTCACCGCGCTCGGCGGCGAACACGCCGAGCTGGCAGGTGAGCGAGGAGAGCACCAGGATCGTCGTGTTCGTCGCCGAGAAGGGCAGGTTCAGGCTCGAGGCCTGTTCTGTCCAGTACTCGGCGCCCGTCACGGATCGCAGGGTGAAGTACATCGCGAAGAGGGCCGCGAAGAACATCAGCTCGGAACTCAACCAGATGATGGTTCCGACGCTGACGAGGTTCGGCCGGTTGACCGTCGGGTGCGCGTGCCCGGTATCTACTGTCGTTGCTGTCGCCACGACCGACATTATGTCGGTCGCTTATCCCGCCCTCACCCCGGGGGGTGCCGTTCGGAGTGTCCGGGGCGTGTGCAAGGCCCGAACGGCCCATCAGATGAGCCAATGAGCGTCTCGTGCGAGGGTGTCCGAACCGATGTTGACAGCGCATCGGGAGGAGTAGCATCCCGCGCAACATCAACGTGATTCACGTGACACGTGGAGGAACGAAATGCGGGCGACTGCGCGGGTTCTGGTCTACAGCGACGACGCGGGCACCCGGGAGCAGGTGCGGCTGGCGGCAGGGCGCAGGCCGGCCGCGGACCTGCCGCCGGTGGAGTTCCTGGAGTGCGCGACGCTGCCGGCGGTCCTGACGGAGCTGGACGCGGGCGGTGTGGACGTGTGCGTGCTGGACGGCGAGGCCGTTCCGGCCGGGGGTATGGGTGTGTGCCGGCAGATCAAGGACGAGATCTTCCGGTGTCCGCCGGTGCTGCTGCTGATGGGGCGCCCCCAGGACGCCTGGCTGGCCACGTGGAGCCGTGCGGACGCCGCCGTGACCCTTCCGGTGGACCCGGTGGAGTTCGCGGACGCACTGGCGGCCCTGCTGCGCTCCCGCCTGTCCTCCTCGGCCGCCTGACGGGGCGTCCGCGGGCCCACGGGGTTCCCGTGGGCCCACTTGCGGGCCTGGTCAGACGGTGGGGCGCAGCCGGGCCTGGTCGACGGTGCTGCGGCCTTCCTGGGTGCCCTTGAGGAGGGCGCTGCCCTCGCGCCAGTCCTTCCAGTCCATGTTCCAGTCGCCGAAGCCGTTGCCGAAGATGTCCATGTCGTCGCCGATGCTGTTGATCACCTCGACGAGGTCGCCCTCGGTGATGTTCTCGTAGAACCAGGCGGCGTTGCCGGTGCTCATGCCGGTGCAGCCGTGGCTGACGTTCGCATAGCCGTGCGAGCCGATGGACCACGGCGCGGCGTGGACGTATTCACCACTCCAGGTGACGCGGGTGGCGTAGTAGACGGGCAGGTTGTAGTACTCGCTGCCGCCGATGCCGACGGAGTCGCCGCGCATCCGGACGAAGTACTGCTTGCCGAGGACCACCTTGATGCCGTTGCGGGTGGAGAACCCGGGCTTGCCGGTGGTGATCGGGATGGAATTGATCACTTCTCCGTTGCGCTTGAAGGTCATCCAGTGCGACGAGGCGTCGGTGGTGACCTCGACGCGGTCGCCGATCTCCAGCTTCAGCGGCTTGGCCGCGGCCCCGTAGAGGTGGTCCTGGACCCTGACGCCTTCCAGGTTGCTCCGTACGGAGATCTCCGTGTTGGCGGGCCAGTACTCCTTGGGCCGGTAGTGCAGCCTCTTGTCGTCGACCCAGTGCCAGGCGCCCTCGACGCCGGCCGGGGCGCTGACGACGAGGCCCCTTTCGATGACGCCGCGGGCGGCCTTGTCCTTGACGGGTTCGCTGAGGTCGGCCGTGAGGGGCTGTCCGACGCCGTATTTGCCTTCCTCAGGGCCGAATTCGACCTTCAGGACACCTTTGGCCGGGGTGGTCTCGAACGTGATCGTGCGCTGCCCTGGGGCGCCCTCGGCGTTCTCGGTGCTGACGGTGACCGTGTAGCGGACGCCGGCGGCCATGGACACCGTGTTGTGCCAGCGATCACCCTTGGCGGACAGTTCGCCCGCCAGGCGGCGCCCGTGGGTGTCCACGACGGTGACGTCGGTGATCCGTGCCTCACCCCCCTTCGTGGTGACTTCGAGGGGCTTGTCGGGGTCCACCGGGCGGCTGCCGGCGGCCTGGTTGAAGGCGACTTGGCCACCCGCGTCGTACGGGCGGGCTGACAGCGGGTTGTCGCCGGACCCGCATGCGGTGGCGCCGGCCCCGAGGGACGCGACCAGCAGGGAGCAGCTGAGTACCGTCCAAAGACGCGGTGAGTGCTTCATGGACCCAACGCTATGAAGATATGACAATTACGGCGCGCGGGGTGACTGCAAACGAGGGGCCCGGACTCCTCCGAAGAGGTGTCCGGGCCCCAGGTTCACTGCGTGTCACGGGTCTCGCTACTGGTTCTGGTTCTCACCGCGGTAGTACTCGTACACCCAGCCCCACAGGCCGATCAGGATGATCGGGGCCGAGAAGTACATGAGCCACCAGCCGAAGATGACGCCCATGAACGCGAGCGCGCCACCGATCGCCAGCGAGAGCGGCTGCCAGCTGTGCGGGGCGAAGAACCCCAGCTCGCCCGCCTCGTCGGCGACGTCGGCCTCCAGGTTGTCCTGGGCCATCTCGTCGACGCGCTTGGCCGTGAAGGCCAGGTAGTAGCCGATCATGACCGTCAGACCGAAGGTCAGGAACAGCGCGGTGGTGCCTACGGGCTCCTTCGACCACACGCCGTACACGACGGCCATGATCAGAACGAAGAAGGAGAGCCAGAGGAACATCTTGCCCTGGATCTTCACTTGCCGGCCTCCTTGCCGCTGGTGACGGCCTGCGCACCGGCGTGGTCCTCGAGGTGGTCGAGGGCCGCGATCTCAGGGTGGTGCAGGTCGAACGCCGGGGACTCGGAACGGATCCGCGGCAGGGTGAGGAAGTTGTGCCGCGGCGGCGGGCAGGACGTCGCCCACTCGAGCGAACGGCCGTAGCCCCACGGGTCGTCGACCTCGACCTTCTTCCCGTACTTCGCCGTCTTCCAGACGTTGTACATGAAGGGCAGCATCGACAGGCCGAGCAGGAACGAGCTGATCGTCGAGATCGTGTTCAGCGCGGTGAACCCGTCGGCGGCCAGGTAGTCCGCGTAACGGCGCGGCATGCCCTCGGCGCCCAGCCAGTGCTGCACCAGGAAGGTGCCGTGGAAGCCGATGAACAGCGTCCAGAAGGTGATCTTGCCGAGCCGCTCGTCCAGCATCTTGCCCGTGAACTTCGGCCACCAGAAGTGGAAGCCGGAGAACATCGCGAAGACCACGGTGCCGAAGATGACGTAGTGGAAGTGCGCGACGACGAAGTACGAGTCGGAGACGTGGAAGTCCATCGGGGGCGAGGCCAGGATGACGCCGGTCAGACCACCGAAGGTGAAGGTGATCAGGAAGCCGACGGCCCAGAGCATCGGTGTCTCGAAGGACAGTGAGCCCTTCCACATGGTGCCGATCCAGTTGAAGAACTTCACACCGGTCGGTACCGCGATCAGGAAGGTCATGAAGGAGAAGAACGGCAGCAGCACACCGCCGGTGACGTACATGTGGTGGGCCCACACGGTCACCGAGAGGCCGGCGATCGCGATCGTCGCGCCGATCAGGCCGATGTAACCGAACATCGGCTTGCGGGAGAAGACCGGGATGACCTCGGAAATGATTCCGAAGAACGGCAGGGCGATGATGTACACCTCTGGGTGTCCGAAGAACCAGAAGAGGTGTTGCCACAGCAAGGCGCCGCCGTTGGCCGAGTCGAACACGTGCGCACCGAACTTGCGGTCGGCCTCCAGCGCGAAGAGCGCGGCGGCCAGCACCGGGAAGGCGAGCAGGACCAGGACACCGGTCAGCAGCACGTTCCAGGTGAAGATCGGCATGCGGAACATCGTCATGCCGGGAGCGCGCATGCAGATGATCGTGGTGATGAAGTTGACCGAACCGAGGATCGTGCCGAAGCCGGAGAAGGCCAGACCCATGATCCACATGTCGGCGCCGATGCCCGGCGAGCGGACCGCGTCCGACAGCGGGGAGTAGGCGAACCAGCCGAAGTCGGCCGCGCCGTTCGGCGTGGCGAAGCCGGCCACCGCGATGGTCGAGCCGAAGAGGTACAGCCAGTACGCGAACATGTTCAGCCGCGGGAACGCCACGTCGGGCGCGCCGATCTGCAGCGGCATGATCCAGTTCGCGAATCCGGCGAACAGCGGCGTCGCGAACATCAGCAGCATGATCGTGCCGTGCATCGTGAACGCCTGGTTGAACTGCTCGTTCGACATGATCTGCGTGCCCGGACGGGCCAGCTCGGCGCGCATGAACAGCGCCATGACGCCGCCGATGATGAAGAACACGAACGACGTGACCAGGTACATCGTGCCGATGGTCTTGTGGTCGGTGGTGGTGAGCCACTTGATGACCACGTTGCCCGGCTGCTTGCGCCTTACCGGCAGCTCGTTCTCGTACGAGTCAGCTGCGGCGGCACCCTGGGATTCGTTGAGGATGCTCACAGTTTGTTCGTCTCCGCATTCCGGGCCGGGTCGGTCTGCTTGATGCCGGCCGGCAGGAAGCCGGTCTGACCCTTCTCCGCCAGCTCCTTCAGGTGCGCCCGGTACTCCTCGGGCGAGACCACCTTGACGTTGAAGAGCATCCGGGAGTGGTCGACGCCGCAGAGCTCGGCGCACTTGCCCATGAAGGTGCCTTCTTGGGTCGGGGTGACCTCGAAGACGTTGGTGTGGCCCGGGATGACGTCCTGCTTGAACAGGAAGGGGACCACCCAGAAGGAGTGGATGACGTCGTTCGACGACAGGATGAAGCGGACCTTCTCACCCTTGGGCAGGTACAGCGTCGGCCCGGGGTTGTTGGTGTCCGCGTTGCGGTCGCCGGGGACGCCCTTCTGGTAGACGCCTTCGGCGCCCTGGGGGAAGTCCTTGGCGAAGCGGTCCGGGATGGAGGCGAGTTCCTTCGGAACCTCGCCCGCCTTCGGGGTGGCCGCGTCGCCGTCGACGTTCTCGATGTAGTTGAAGCCCCAGCTCCACTGGAAGCCGATCACGTTGATCGTGTGCGCCGGCTTGGCGGAGAGGGAGAGCAGCTTCGACTCGTCACGTGCGGTGAAGTAGAAGAGCACCGAGACGATGATGAGCGGGACCACGGTGTACAGCGCCTCGATGGGCATGTTGTACCGGGTCTGCGGGGGGACCTCCACCTTCGTCCGGCTACGCCGGTGGAAGATGACGCTCCACATGATCAGGCCCCACACCAGGATGCCCGTGATGAGCGCGGCCGCCCAGGATCCCTGCCACAGGGAGAGGATGCGCGGCGCCTCCTCGGTTACCGGAGTCGGCATTCCGAGGCGGGGAAAGTCTTGCCAGTTAAGCGAGCAACCAGTGGCGGTCGCCAGGACCACGCCCGCAGTCAGCGCCTGCAGCAGCTTCCGCCGCATCGGGCGCCGCGGCGAGCGGTCGGAGCCGTAGGGACTCACGTAGCGCCTTCCCGAGAGTCTCGGCCCGCGCGGCCGGCCGCGGCCGTGTTCGGGTCGGTCGCCGGCCCTGACGCAGGCAGGGGTTTGGATGTTTATGCGGACCAAACCCTACTGGACGCTATTTGGGGTCGCGCGGGGAGGGTGCCCAACGCGCCGCTACTGCCCCCGAAGGGATGGATCCGCCGTCCGGGGGATGCTGCGAGTGGCCCTGAATGGCGGCCTCCGGAAGACATCTGACGGCCCCTGACCTCGGGCGCTCCCGGTCGCCGGTTAGCGTGCCCGTATGCCGTACTTCGACACCGCGTCCGCCGCCCCCCTGCACCCCGTGGCCCGTCAGGCGCTGCAGGCCTCCCTGGACGAGGGCTGGGCCGACCCCGCCCGCCTGTACCGGGAGGGCAGGCGGGCGCGGCTGCTGCTGGACGCTGCCCGGGAGGCGGCCGCGGAGGCGGTGGGGTGCCGGGCCGACGAGCTGGTGTTCACTCCTTCGGGGACGCACGCGGTTCACACGGGCGTCGCGGGGGTCCTCGCGGGCCGGCGGCGCGTCGGGGGCGGTCTGGTCCTGTCGGCGGTCGAACACAGTTCTGTACTCCACGCGGCGGAGGTGCACGAGGCCGCCGGGGGCACGGTCACCGAGGTCCCGGTGGACCGGTACGGGGCCGTGACGGCCGCCGGGTACGCGGACGCCGTGGGCCCGTCGACCGCGCTGGCCGCCCTCCAGTCCGCCAACCACGAGGTGGGCACGGTCCAGCCGGTGGCGGAGGTGGCCGGGGTCTGCGCGGAGGCCGGGGTCCCGCTGCTGGTGGACGCGGCCCAGTCGCTGGCGTGGGGGCCGGTGGAGGGTGCCTGGTCCGTGCTGGCCGGCAGTGCGCACAAGTGGGGCGGCCCGCCGGGGGTGGGGCTGCTGGCGGTGCGCAAGGGGGTCCGGTTCTCCCCCCGACACCCGGCGGACGAACGGGAGTCGGGCCGCTCCCCCGGCTTCGCGAACCTTCCCGCGATCGTGGCGGCCGCGGCGTCCCTGCGGGCCGTGCGGGCCGAGGCCGACGCGGAGGCGGCGCGGCTGCGGATCCTGGTGGACCGGATCCGGCGGCGGGTGGTCCGGCTGGTCCCGGACGTGGAGGTGGTCGGCCATCCGGACCACCGGCTGCCCCACCTGGTCACGTTCTCCTGCCTGTACGTCGACGGCGAGATCCTGCTGCACGAGCTGGACCGGGCCGGGTACTCGGTCTCCTCGGGCTCCTCGTGCACGAGCTCGACGCTGACCCCCAGTCACGTGCTGCGGGCGATGGGGGTGCTGTCGGAGGGGAACGTACGGGTGTCCCTGCCGCCGGGGACCACGGCGGAGGAGGTCAACGGGTTCCTGGAGGTGCTGCCGGGGGCGGTGTCCGGGGTACGGGAACGGCTGGGCGTGGCCGAGCCGGCCCCGGCGGCCCCGGAGCCCGGCTCGGTACCGGACTCCCTGGAGCTGGACGCGCTCGGGCTGCGGTGTCCGCAGCCGGTGATCGAGCTGGCCGCCGCGATTGCCCGGGTGCCGGTGGGGGGCACGGTGACGGTCGTCTCCGACGACGAGGTGGCCCGGCTGGACATCCCGGCGTGGTGCGGGATGCGGGGCCACGCGTACCTCGGCGAAGCCGAACGCGAAGTCGGCTCCGCCTACACGGTCCGCCGCCGGCTCTGACCCCGGCTCCGCCGGAGCCCCCGGCAGCGGCGGCTACGAGAGGTAGGACTTGACCTCGGTTGCGGCCTCGTCGCCGTACGCCTTGGTGAAGCGCTCCATGAAGTGCGCCCGGGCCAGGGTGTACTCCTGCGTGCCCAGGGTCTCGATGACCAGCGTGGCCAGCATGCAGCCGACCTGCGCGGCGCGCTCCAGGCCGACGCCCCAGCCGAGCCCCGTCAGGAACCCGGCGCGGAACGCGTCGCCGACACCCGTCGGGTCGACCTTCGCGTTCTCCTCCGGGCAGCCGACCACGATCGGCTCCTCGCCGGCCCGCTCGATCCGGACGCCGTTCGAGCCCAGCGTGGTCACGCGCGTGCCGACCTTCGCGAGGATCTCCGCGTCCGACCAGCCCGACTTGGACTCGATGAGGCCCTTCTCGTACTCGTTCGAGAAGAGGAAGGTCGCGCCCTCCATCAGGGTGCGGATGTTGTCGCCGTCCATCCGGGCGATCTGCTGCGAGAAGTCGGCGGCGAAGGGGATCCCCCGCGTCCGGCACTCCTCCGTGTGGCGCAGCATCGCCTCGGGGTCGTCCGCGCCGATCAGGACCAGGTCGAGCCCGCCCACCCGGTCGGCGACGGCCTTGAGCTCGATCAGGCGGGCCTCGCTCATCGCGCCCGTGTAGAAGGAGCCGATCTGGTTGTGGTCGGAGTCCGTGGTGCACACGAAGCGCGCGGTGTGCAGCACCTCGGAGATGCGCACGGACTCGGTGTCGACGCCGTGCCGGTCGAGCCAGGCGCGGTACTCGTCGAAGTCGTAGCCGGCGGCGCCGACCAGGATCGGGCGGCTGCCGAGCTGCCCCATGCCGAAGCAGATGTTCGGGCCGACACCGCCCCGCCGGACGTCGAGGTTGTCGACGAGGAAGGAGAGGGAGACCGTGTGCAGCTGGTCCGCGACCAGCTGGTCGGCGAAACGGCCGGGGAAGGTCATGAGGTGGTCGGTGGCGATGGAGCCGGTGACTGCGATGCGCACGGCGTGACGCTCCTGCGGAGGACGGCAAGGGGGACAGTCAAAACTACCCGGTCCAGGGCTCGGTTCCGAACGGCCGAAACTACCCCGTAGTAGGCCTTTCTTCACGTACGGCGCCATGCCTACGGTGCCTTCATGACCTATACCGACGGCTACGGCTACTCCGAGTACACCGAGTACACCGCCGACAGGCGCGGCGCGGAAGCCTCGCGTCAGCCCGGCTTCGCCCGGATGCTCGGCGACTGCGCCCGGATGGCCCCGCACTGGGCGGCGGAGGCGGGCCCCCGGCCGGTCCGCGTGGCACCTTCGCAGATCCACGGGATCAGCGTGCCCCCTGCCTCCGCGCGGCTGATCGCGTCGACCGCCGCGTACGGGGACCAGTAGGCGGGAACCGGTTGCGCCCCTGTTCCGTCCCACCCGCATCAGGCAGGACGGGACAGGTGAAGGAGCGATGCGGTGACCAGCGAACAACCCGGCACATCACGCGGCACACGACGGCGGCCGTCCTGGGCCGTCGGCTCCATCGCGGCCGCCGTCCTGCTGGCGGGCGGCGGGACGGCGTACTGGGCGTCCACCGCGCACGGCGACGGAGCGGGCCCCGGTACGGAGCGAAGCGCGGCCTCGGCGCCCCGTGACGCGGCCGACCCGACGGGGCCGGGGATCGCGCCCGGGGAGCCCGACCCGTCCGGCGGCGGCGTCGTCTACCGGGCGGACGTCCGGCTGCCGGAGGCCCCGGCCTCCGCGCCCTCCTTCCGGGCGTCCGGGGAGGTCTCCTCGGACGCGGTGGCCCGCCTCTCCTCGGCCCTGGGCGTGCCGGGCACGCCGCGGCTGAACGGGGACGTCTGGCTGACCGGGGAGGCCGCCGACGGTTCGGGGCCCCGGCTCACGGTGACCCGTACGGCCCCGGGCACGTGGAACTTCAACCGCTTCCAGGCGGGGACGGGGGCGGGGACCGGCAACGGTACGGGCGACGACTGCGTCCGCGGCAAGGACACCTGCGGCCCCGCCACCCTCCCGCGGGACGCGGGGCACGCGGGGAACACGGGGCACGCCGCGAACGCCGGCTCCTCCGGCAAGCCGGTCTCCGAGGAGGACGCCAAGGCGGCGGCCCGTCCGGTGCTGGCCGCGGCCGGCCAGGACGGGGCCGCGCCCGGCCAGGCCGGGGCCGCGCTCGACGCCCGGCTGACCCAGGGCTCGGTGCGGGTGGTGACCGCGGACCCGGTGGTCGGCGGGCTGCCCACGCAGGGCTGGTCCACCAGGGTGAGCGTGGGCGACGACGGCTCGGTGGTGGCGGGCAGCGGCGAACTGGCGGCCCCGGTACGGGCGGCCGAGCAGCAGGTGGTCGGGGCCGTGGAGGCGCTGGCCCGGCTGAACGCGAGGTCGGGCGGTACGGACGGCGGCGGCACCGGCCCGAGCGGCTGCGCGACCTCGGTCCCGCTGGAGCCGCAGGGCCCGTCGGGGACCGCGGACACGCCGCCGTGCAACCCGGAGCCGCGGCCGATGAAGCCGCCGCGTACGGAGACGGTCAAGGGAGCAGTGCTGGGCCTGGTGCCCGGGACGGTGGACGGGGCGCGGGGTCTGGTCCCGGCCTGGCTGTTCGAGGTGGCGGGCAAGGGCGGCGCTCCGGGCCACACGGTGGCCGAGCCGGCCGGCGCCGAGGGCGGCGGCGGCACGGAGCCGGCGCCGCCGCAGGACGGCCGGACCGTGCCCGGGTTCTCGTACGCGGAGGCGGACCTGAAGCTGACGGTGAACTTCTGGGGCAGCCCGTGCAGCAGCTACGCGGCGTCCGCCCGGGAGTCCGCCGACTCGGTCCTGGTGAAGATCACGGACACGCCGCTCCAGCCGGGTCAGGCCTGCATCATGCTCGCGCAGGAGATGTCCGTCACGGTGACGCTCGAGAAGCCGCTGGGCGACCGGAAGGTGGTCGACGCGGGCACGGGCAAGCCGCTCCCCCGGCAGTAGACGCGGCGAGGGCCCGCTTCCGGTCGCTGCTGCGACCGGAAGCGGGCCCTCGTGCGTGTACGGGTCCAGGCTTAGCTGAACGAGTCGCCGCAGGCGCAGGAGCCCGTGGCGTTCGGGTTGTCGATGGTGAAGCCCTGCTTCTCGATGGTGTCGACGAAGTCGATGGAGGCGCCGTGCAGGTACGGGGAGCTCATCCGGTCGGTGACGACCTTCACACCGTCGAAGTCCTTCACGACGTCGCCGTCGAGGGAGCGCTCGTCGAAGAAGAGCTGGTAGCGCAGGCCGGAGCAGCCGCCGGGCTGGACGGCGACGCGGAGCGCCAGGTCATCGCGGCCTTCCTGCTCCAGCAGGGTCCTGACCTTCTCGGCGGCGGCGTCGGACAGGAGGATGCCGTCGCTCACAGTGGTCTTGTCGTCCTGTACGGACATCTGCATTCACTCCCGAAGTGGGCGGCTCCCTGCCGGAGGCAGGGAAACGTCGGACTCTTGCCGTCGGTGGCAACGAGCGGGACCGCGGATTCATTCCGGGACCCGACGCTTGTTTCAGATATTCATGCTCGCACATCGCGGGTCGGGCGGGGCCTGAGGATCGACCGGGTGATGCGTCACATTGACGCTATCGGCATCGTCAAAGTGACGTGAAGCGGTTATGATAGATAACGTCAAGTAGACGAGAAGTCGAACCGGCGCCAGAAGAAGTCCCTCGTCAGTCCCTCGTCGCAGAACAGAAAGGGTGCGTGTCGTGACCACCGCCCAGCCTTTGGACGTCCAGCCGACGCCCCTCGCCCTGCTGCTGCTCGGCCGCGAGGCCGACCCCAAGAGCGAGCGCGGGGTGGAATGCCCCGGCGACCTGCCCTCGCCGTCGGACCCGGACCTCGTGGCGCGCGCACGCGCCGCCAAGGAGAAGCTCGGGGACAAGGTCTTCATCCTCGGCCACCACTACCAGCGTGACGAGGTCATCGAGTTCGCCGACGTCACCGGCGACTCCTTCAAGCTGGCCAAGGACGCGGCCGCCAAGCCGGAGGCCGAGTACATCGTCTTCTGCGGCGTGCACTTCATGGCCGAGTCCGCGGACATCCTGACCTCCGACGACCAGAAGGTGGTCCTCCCGGACCTGGCCGCCGGCTGCTCGATGGCCGACATGGCCACCGCCGAGCAGGTCGCGGAGTGCTGGGACGTGCTGACCGAGGCCGGCGTGGCGGGTGTGACGGTCCCCGTCTCGTACATGAACTCCTCCGCCGACATCAAGGCCTTCACCGGCAAGCACGGCGGCACGATCTGCACCTCGTCCAACGCTAAGAAGGCCCTGGAGTGGGCGTTCGAGCAGGGCGAGAAGATCCTCTTTCTCCCGGACCAGCACCTGGGCCGCAACACGGCCGTCCGCGACATGGGCATGTCCCTGGACGACTGCGTCCTGTACAACCCGCACAAGCCGAACGGCGGCCTGACCGCCGAGCAGCTGCGCAACGCCAAGATGATCCTGTGGCGCGGGCACTGCTCGGTCCACGGCCGGTTCTCGGTCGACTCCGTCAACGACGTGCGCGCCCGCATCCCCGGCGTGAACGTCCTGGTCCACCCCGAGTGCAAGCACGAGGTCGTGGCGGCCGCGGACTACGTCGGCTCGACGGAGTACATCATCAAGGCGCTGGAGGCGGCCCCGGCCGGTTCCAAGTGGGCGATCGGCACCGAGCTGAACCTGGTCCGCCGCCTGGCGAACCGTTTCGCCGCGGAGGACAAGGAGGTCGTCTTCCTCGACAAGACGGTCTGCTTCTGCTCGACGATGAACCGCATCGACCTCCCCCACCTGGTGTGGACCCTGGAGTCCCTGGCCGAGGGCAACCTCGTCAACCAGATCCAGGTCGACAAGGAGACCGAGAGCTTCGCGAAGCTGGCCCTGGAGCGGATGCTGGCGCTCCCGTAGCCCCCGGCGCCGCGGCCGGGCCGCGGATGCCCGAAGGGGCGGCTCCCGTACGGGAGCCGCCCCTTCGGCGTTCGGGTGGGCCGGGGATCACCCCGGCCCACCCGGCCCGGTCAGACCGTGGCCGGGGTCTCGTCGTCCTGGGCGGACGACGGGGCCGGGACCACCGTCAGGCGGGACTCGCGCTTGGCCGAGCGCTTGGCGCGGCGGCGTTCCTTGCGGAGCTCGACCATCGTGTAGAGGGTCGGCACCAGGAGCAGGGTCAGCAGGGTCGAGCTGACCAGGCCGCCGATCACCACGACCGCGAGCGGCTGCGAGATGAAGCCGCCCTCGCCGGTGACGCCGAGCGCCATCGGCAGCAGCGCGAAGATCGTCGCCAGGGCCGTCATCAGGATCGGGCGCAGCCGGTGCCGGCCGCCCTCGACGACGGCTTCGACGACGCCGAGGCCCTGGGCGCGGTACTGGTTGACCAGGTCGATCAGGACGATCGCGTTGGTCACCACGATGCCGATGAGCATCAGCATGCCGATCATCGCCGGGACGCCCATCGGGGTGCCGGTGATGATCAGCAGGCCGAGCGCGCCGGTCGCCGCGAACGGGATGGAGACCAGCAGGATCAGCGGCTGGATCAGCGACCGGAAGGTCGCGACGAGCAGCATGAACACGATCGCGATGGCCGCCAGCATGGCCAGGCCGAGCGAGCCGAAGGCCTCGTCCTGGTCCTCCGAGACTCCGCCGATGGAGGCCGTGGCGCCCTCCGGCAGGTCCAGGGCCTTGAGCTTGGTCTGGAGCTCGGCGCTGACCGCGCCCGTGTTGTCGCCCAGCGGCTTCGCGGTGACGGTGGCGGCGCGGGCGCCGTCGATCCGGGTCATCGCGACCGGGCCGGGGACCACCTTGACCTCGGCGATGTCACCGAGCTTGACCGGGCCGACCGGCAGGGCCTGCAGTTCGGCCAGGGTGGTGGCCGGCTGCGCGGACTTGATGACGATGTCGCGCTCGGTGTTGTCCAGGACGGCCTTGCCCGCCGGGTTGCCCCGTACGGCCTGCGCGACGATCGCGCCGAGCGCGGCCTGGTTCAGGCCCGCGTCCGCGGCCGCGGGGGTGGCGGTGACGGAGATCCGCGGCACGGACTGCGACAGGTCGCTCTGTACGTCGGTGACGTCCTCGAGCTTGGCCACCTCCGCGCGGACCTGCTCGGCGGCCTTGGCGAGGACCTCGCCGTCGCCGGCCTTGACGACGACGCTGAGGTTCTGGCTGCCGAAGCCGTCGCCCGCCGCGATGCGGGTCTCGCCGATGCCGTCGAGGGCGGCGAGCTTGCCCTCGATCTGCTTCTTGACGGCCTCCGCCTTGCCGGAGTCCCTCAGGGTGACCTGGTACGAGGCCTGGTTGGAGCCCGTACCGCCGCCGAAGGCGGCGAGGAAGCCCGAGGAGCCGACGGTGACCTGGTAGCTCTTGACGCCCTCGACCGAGGCCAGCGCCTGCTCGATCTTGCGGCTCGCCTCGTCGGAGGCGGCCAGCGAGGTGCCGGGGGCCAGCTCCTGCTTGACCGTCAGGACGTCCTGCTCACCCTGGTCGAAGAAGTTGGTCTTCAGCAGCGGGGTCATCCCGAAGGTGCCGACCAGGACGACGACCGCGATCGCCACACTGGTCAGGCGGCGCCGGGTGGCGAAGCCCAGGACCCGTACGTACAGGCGCTGGAGCTTGCTGCGCGCCTCCTTTTCCTCGGCCTCGCGGCGGGCCTTCGCCGGGTCCTCGGCGGCGCCCTTCGGCGCGCGCAGGAACCAGTACGAGAGCACCGGCACGACCGTCAGCGACACGAGCAGCGAGGCCAGCAGCGCGGCGGTGACGGTGAGCGAGAAGGAACCGAAGAGCTCGCCGATCATGCCGCCGGTGAGGCCGATCGGCAGGAAGACGGCGACGGTGGTGAGGGTGGAGGAGGTGACCGCGCCGGCGACCTCCTTGACCGCGGTGATGATGGCGGCCTCGCGCTCCTCGCCGTAGCCGAGGTGGCGCTTGATGTTCTCCAGGACCACGATCGAGTCGTCGACGACGCGGCCGATGGCGATGGTGAGCGCGCCCAGCGTCAGCATGTTGAGCGACAGGTCGCGGGTCCACAGCACGATGAGCGCGAGGACCACGGACAGCGGGATGGAGACCGCGGTGACCAGCGTGGAGCGCAGCGAGGCCAGGAAGACCAGGATCACGATCACCGCGAAGAGCAGGCCGAGCAGGCCCTCGGTGGTGAGGCTGGAGATGGACTTCGCGACGGCCGGGCCCTGGTCGCTGACGACGGTGAGGTCGGCGCCGGAGCCGAGGGTGGAGCGCAGCTCGGGCAGCTTGTCCTTGACGGCGTCCGAGATGGCGACGGCGCTGCCGTCCTTGTCCATCGTCAGGACGAGCGCGAGGCTGGGCTTGCCGTTGGTGCGGGTGATGGAGACGGCCTTGGCGGCCTCCTGCTTCACGGTGGCGACGTCGCCGAGGCGGACGGCCGGCTTGCCGGGGCCGGGGCTCAGGCGCAGGTCCTCGACCTGGGCGAGGGAGGTGTAGCCGGCGCCGACGCGGACGGTCCGGTTCTTGCCCTCCTCGTCGAAGGAGCCGGCGGGTACGGTCGCGCCGCCCGCCTGGAGGCCCTGGGCGAGGGCGGCGCCGTCGAGGCCGGCGGCCGCGAGCTTGGCGTTGTCGGGGGTGACGGTGACCTGAAGGTCCTGGACGCCGTCGACGGTGACCTGGCCCACGCCCTCGATGTCCGAGAGGACCGGGACGACGGAACGTTCCAGCTGGTCGGCGAGGGCCTGCTGGTCCTTGTCGGAGGTGACGGCCAGGATGACGGTCGGGATGTCGTCGGTGGAACCGGCCACCACCTGCGGGTCGACTTCGGCGGGCAGCCGGACGCGGGCCCGGTTGACGGCCTGCTGGACGTCGGCGACGAGCTGCTTGGTGCCGCTGTCGCCGTAGTCGAAGGTGGCCATGATGAGGGCGTTGCCCTCGCTGGCGGTGGAGGTGATGCCGGTGATGCCGTCGACGCCCTTGAGCATGGCTTCGATCGGTTCGACGACCTGCTTCTCCACCACGTCGGGCGAGGCGCCCTGGTACGGCGCGAGCACGGACACCATCGGCAGTTCGATGGAGGGCAGCAGCTGCTGCTTGAGCTGCGGGATGGCTATGGCGCCGAAGAGGAGCGCGACGATCGACACGAGGCCGATCAACGCCCTTTGGGCAAGGCTGAAGCGGGACAGCCAGGACATGGATAGGGATCTCTCTGCTGTGACGTCGGCGAAGGGCACTCCAGCCTTTCGCACGCCGCGGCGCCGTTGCGTCGCTCGCAGGTCCCGTCCTTATGTGCGGCATACCGCGTCCGTAGTACGCCGCGCTCCTCCGTGCCGCTCCGCGTTACTCGGCGCGGGGCCGGACCAGTCCCGATTCGTATGCAATGACCACCAATTGGGCACGATCGCGGGCGCCGAGCTTGGCCATGGCCCGGTTCACGTGGGTCTTGACGGTGAGCGGGCTGACCTCGAGCCGACCCGCGATCCCGTCGTTGGACAGTCCGGCGGCGACGTGGACGAGGACCTCGCGTTCCCGGACGGTCAGCGCGGCGAGCCGCTGCGCGTGCGATCCGGCCGTGGCCGCAGCGGCGGCCGGATCGGCGCCGCCGCCCTGGGCGAGGAAGGTGGCGATGAGCCCCTTGGTGGCGGCCGGGGAGAGCAGCGCCTCGCCGGCGTGCGCGACACGGATGGCGTTCAGGAGGTCCTCGGGCTCGGCTCCCTTGCCGAGGAAGCCGGAGGCGCCGGCCCGCAGGGCGGCGGCCACGTACTCGTCCACCTCGAAGGTCGTCAGCATCACCACGCGCACGGCGGCGAGTTCCGGGTCGCCGCTGATCATGCGTGTGGCGGCGAGCCCGTCGGTTCCGGGCATCCGGATGTCCATGAGCACGACGTCGGCGCGGGTCTGCCGGGCCAGTGCGTAGGCCTGCGCCCCGTCGGAGGCCTCCCCGACGACCTCCATGTCCGGTTCGGAGTCGACGAGCACCCTGAAGGCGCTGCGCAGCAGCGCCTGGTCGTCGGCGAGCAGCACCTTGATGGGCGGGGTCGGGTCCGCCGGAGTGTCGTCCACGGGGTGAGCGTACGCGGGCCCGCGCGGCCCGGTCCGGTCAGCCCAGGGCGAGGACGACCAGGGCGGTGGTCGCGGAGACCTCGGCCAGGGCGCCGAAGACGTCGCCGGTCACCCCGTCGAAGCGCCGGACGCAGCGGCGCAGCAGGAGCTCGGCGACGAGGAGGGCGGCCAGGACCGCGGCGGCGTACCGGCCGGCGGCGGGGAGGCCCAGCGGGAGGGCGGCGGCCGCGGCGAGCAGTACGACCGCGGCGGTGGCGGCGGCGGCCGCGCCGCGCGGGACCACCCCGGCGACCGCGGCGCCCAGCCCTCCGGGGCGGGCGGCCGGTACGCCTTCGCGGGAGGCGAGGGTCATGGCCAGCCGGGCGGTGACCGCGGCGGTGACCGCGGCCAGGGCGCCCCGGATCCAGCTGTCGGCGTAGGCGTCGGACAGGGCGGCCACCTGCACCAGCAGGGCGAGCACCAGGGCCACGACGCCGAAGGGGCCGATGTCGGACTGCTTCATGATGCGCAGGGCCTCGGCGGCGGGTTTGGCGCTGCCCAGGCCGTCGGCGGTGTCGGCGAGCCCGTCCAGGTGCAGGCCCCGGGTGAGCGCGGCCGGGACGGCGACGGTGACGGCCGCGGCGAGCAGCGGGCCGCCGCCGAGCACCAGCAGGAGCGCACCGGGCACGGCGGCGAGCAGGCCGACGACCAGCCCGGCGAGCGGGGCGCAGGCCATGCCGGTGCGGGCGGCCGGGCGGTCCCAGCGGGTGATGCGGGCGGGCAGCACGGTCAGCGTGCCGAACGCGAAGCGGACGCCGTCCAGGAGCGGGGCGCGGTCCGGGGGCGGCGTCGGGGAGGGGCCGTCGAACGAATCTCTCATCGGCCCGAACGCTACCTGCTCACCACGGACGGTAAATTACCCATTACGTACCAAATAGGGAGTCAGTGGGATGGGTCACTGGTGGTATCGGAACATCGTCGAACCGGGGAAGCTGCCCCTCCTGCTCGCCCTGCTGTCGTTCGTGACGTCCTTCCTGGTCACCCGCGTGATCACCCGGATGATCCGGGCGGGCCGGGGCCCCTTCAAGAACATCACCCCGGGCGGGATGCACATCCACCACGTGGTGCCCGGGGTGATCCTCGTGATCATCGGCGGTTTCGGGGCCGTCGGCAGCGGCCGGCACGGACTCGGCGCGGCGCTCTCGGCCGTCATCTTCGGGCTCGGGGCGGGCCTCGTCCTGGACGAGTTCGCGCTGATCCTGCACCTCGACGACGTCTACTGGAGCGAGCAGGGCCGCAAGAGCGTGGAGATCGTGGTGCTGACGGCCGCCCTGGTGGCCCTGGTCCTGGGCGGGTTCGTGCCCTTCGGCGTGAACGACCTGACCGTCGAGGAGCGGCAGAGCCGCGGGCTGGTGGCCATGAACACCGCCACCAACTTCTTCCTGGCCCTGATCGCCCTGTGGAAGGGCAAGGCGCGCACCGCCCTCTTCGGCGTGGTCATCCCCTTCGTGGCGCTGATCGGCGCGATCCGGCTGGCCCGGCCCGGCTCTCCGTACGCCACGAGGTTCTACGCGAACCGGCCGCGGGCCCGGGCCAAGGCCGGGCTGCGCGCCTTCCACCACGACCGGCGCTGGGCCCTGCCCCGCCGCAAGTTCGAGAACTTCATCGGCGGGACCCCCGACCCGGAGCGGGCCCCCGCGGAGAAGCCGCCGCCCGCCCCGTGAACACGCGACCGGGCCCCCTCCCGGGAAGGAGAGGGCCCGATGCGCCTGGTGTCCGTCCGCGCGGCCGGCGGGCCGGGATCAGCCCGGGATCAGCCCGTCGTCGCTGAGCATCTCCCTGACCTCGTCCAGCGTCGCCCCGTCCCCCGGCAGGATCAGCTCCGAGGGCTCCAGCGCCTCGTCCGGGAGCGGCTCGCCGAGCCGCCGTACGGCATCGAGCAGCGCGCCCAGCGTGCGCCGGAAGCCCGCCTCGTCACCGCTCTCCATCTCGGCGAGCAGTTCGTCGTCCAGCTTGTTGAGCTCGGGGAAGTGGATGTCGGCCACTTCCACCTGGCCTTCCCCCATGATGCGGACAATCATGACGGACCCCGTCCTACTGCTTGTCGAAGCGGTGCTGGGTCTGGGGCTGCTGGGCGGTGCCCGGGGCGCCGCCCTCGATGGCTTGCTGCTGCGCGGACGGGCCGCCCGCCAGCTCGGCCTTCATCCGCTGGAGCTCCAGCTCCACGTCCGTACCGCCCGACAGGCGGTCCAGCTCGGCCTGGATGTCGTCCTTGGAGCCGAGACCGCTCTGGTCGTCGAGCGCGCCGGAGGCCAGCAGCTCGTCGATGGCTCCGGCACGCGCCTGGAGCTGGGCGGTCTTGTCCTCGGCCCGCTGGATCGCCAGACCGACGTCGCTCATCTCCTCGGAGATGCCGGAGAAGGACTCCGCGATCCGGGTCTGGGCCTGCGCCGCCGTGTACGTGGCCTTGATGGTCTCCTTCTTCGTACGGAAGGCGTCCACCTTGGCCTGGAGGCGCTGCGCGGCGAGGGTCAGCTTCTCCTCCTCGCCCTGGAGGGTCTGGTGCTGCACCTCCAGGTCGCTGACCTGCTGCTGGAGCGAGGCACGGCGGGACAGGGCCTCGCGGGCCAGGTCCTCGCGGCCCAGGGCGAGGGCCTTGCGGCCCTGGTCCTCCAGCTTGCCGGACTGGTTCTGGAGCTGGTTCAGCTGCAGTTCCAGGCGCTTGCGGGAGGTGGCCACGTCGGCGACGCCGCGGCGCACCTTCTGGAGCAGCTCGAGCTGCTTCTGGTAGGAGTAGTCGAGGGTCTCGCGCGGGTCCTCGGCCCGGTCAAGGGCCTTGTTCGCCTTCGCGCGGAAGATCATTCCCATACGCTTCATGACACCGCTCATGGGCTTCGCGCGCCCCCTTCTAGACGGACTGTGCTCCAGGTCACCAACAGAACCCACAGTACGGGCCCTGTCTCCATTACCGCACTGTTCGAGTACGGATGCGCTCCTCCTCCAGGACGAGTACGTCCCCGCCGTGTCAGGCGTGAGGAGTAGGTGGGCCCCCGACCGGTACGGACCGGTTCGGAGGGCGGGCCGCCGCACGCTCCCTGCAAGGGGGAAGACGCGCGCCGTTGCCGGATCGTTCCCCACCGGGGTGGGGCCCGTGCCCGCAACCACGTAGGCTTGGGTTTTGTGTTTGGTAGCCGTTCCTCCAAGGAAGAGAAGGCCGCCGCCACCGACAAGGTGAGCGCCGACCTCTCGCAGCCCCGTGACCCGCAGGCCCCGAAGGGCCGCCCGACGCCGAAGCGTGCTGTGGCCCAGTCGCAGCGCAAGGCCGTGGTGGCCTCGACCGGCAACCGCAAGGAGGACGCCAAGCGAGCCCGTGAGCGCCGCCGCGTAGAGATGGCCAAGCAGCGCGAGGCCATGGCCAGTGGCGACGAGCGCTATCTGCCCGTGCGCGACAAGGGCCCCGTCCGCAAGTTCGTCCGCGACTACGTGGACTCCCGCTTCTCGGTCGCCGAGATGTTCCTGCCGCTGGCAGTGATCATCCTGGTGCTGAGCATGGTGCGGGTCCCGTCCATCCAGAACATCGCGCTGCTCCTGTGGATGGGCGTGATCGCCCTGATCGTGCTCGACTCCATCGGCCTGGTGTTCCGTCTCCGCAAGGCGCTCAACGAGCGCTTCCCGAACGAGCCCCGCCGCGGCGCCGTCGCGTACGGCCTCATGCGCACGCTCCAGATGCGCCGGCTGCGCCTGCCGAAGCCGCAGGTCAAGCGCGGGGAACGGCCCTGAGCGGAGAGACGCCCGGAGCGTCGGGGGACGGTTTCGCCTGGGGAGGTCCGGGCGGAGCCCGGCTGTGGCTCGAGGGCCTGGGCGGACTGCGCAACGCGGTCCGGCAGGAACTCGTGGGCCGGCAGGTCGACGAGCAGATCGCGCAGCGCTTCCCGGTCGGGCAGCGGCTGCGCGTCCTCGACGTCGGCATGGGCCAGGGCACCCAGGCGCTGCGGCTCGCCCGCGCCGGGCACAAGGTGACCGGCCTGGAGAAGGACCCGGGGATGCTCTCCGTCGCCCGTGAGGCGCTGGAGGGCGAGCCCGCCGGGATCCGCGACCGGGTCCGGCTCATGGAGGGCGACGGCCGCGAGACCGGCGCCCACTTCCTGCCGGGCAGCTTCGACGTGGTGCTGTGCCACGGGGTGCTGATGTACGTGCCCGAGCCGGACGCCATGCTCGCCGGGCTGGCCCGGATGCTGGCTCCCGGCGGCCTGCTGTCCCTGCTCGTGCGCAACGGCGACGCGCTCGCCATGCGGCCAGGGCTGGGCGGCGACTGGACGGGCGCGCTGACCGCCTTCGACGGCGTCGACTACCGCAACCGGCTGGGCCTGGACGTACGGGCCGACCGGCTGGCCGGGCTGACGGCCACGCTGAGCGGCATCGGGGCGCCCCTGCACTCCTGGTACGGCGTACGCGTCTTCACCGACGGCACCGAGGCGGGCGAGAGCCTGCCGCCCGAGGACGAGCTGGAGCGGCTGCTGGCCGCCGAGGACCGCGCCGGCCGCACCGACCCCTACCGGGGCGTCGCCGCACTCCTGCACCTCTGCGGCGTACGCGGCTGAGACCTCCGCCCCGGGCCGCTGAGCCGGGACGGGTGCGTACCGGGGTGCCCCCCGCAGCCGGGTTCTCCGGCCGGGAGACCCCGGGGGTCCCCGGGGTCTCCCGGCCGGACCGGGTCCGGCCGGGACGGCCCGGGAAACCGCCGGGCCCCCGCAGGGGCTACGCGTCGACGGCCGACCTCAGGCTCATCGTGTACCGCTCGGTGCCGCCGTCGTCGGACAGCTTCACCTGCTCGACGCCGCCCTCCAGCAGCTCCTTCCAGACCTCACCGATCCAGGACTCCGCGTCCCCCTGCGTGGTGAACTCCTCCGGTTCCACCGCCGGGCTCGTCTCCGCGCCCTTGGCCGTCTCGAACCGCCACGTCCACGCCATGTCCGCCTCCGTTGCTCGTCCGCTGCTCGCCTTGAGTGTGCCCGCAGAGTAGCCGGGCGCGCACCACTCCCGGCGACGCGGGAGGATCTCCCTGTGGAACTCACTCTGCTCGGCACCGGCACGCCCGAGGGCCTCCCCCGCCCCGGCTGCCCCTGTGCGGCCTGCGCGGTCTCCGTCGGTACCCGGGCGCGCGCCGCCACGGCCGTCCTCGTCGACGGCGCACTGCTGCTCGACCTGACCCCCGGGGCGGTGCTGGCGGGCGCCCGCGCCGGGCATTCGCTGGCCGGCGTACGGCAGGTCCTGCTGACCCACCCGCACGACGGACCCGCCGTGGAGCTGCCGCCCGGGCTGCCGGCCGCCGGGCGGGTCCCGGACGGCCGGGAGCTGGCGGTGATCTCGGGGCACCGGGTGCGGGCGGTGCCGATGGACGCGCCGGGCACCGGGTACGAGGTGACGGGCCCGGACGGCGCCAGGCTGCTGTACCTGCCGCCCGGCGGGGCCCCGGCCGGCTGGGGGTCCCCCCGTACGGAGCCGGGGGGAGGGACGACGGGGCAGCGGCCGTACGACATGGTGCTGGCCGATGTGCTGGGGCGGCCCGAGGCCCTCGCCCGGCTGCGGGCGAGCGGCGCGGTGGGCGCGGCCACGGACGTGATCGCCGTGCACCTCGACCACGACACCCCGCCCGGCCCGGAGCTGGAGCGCCGGTGCGCGGCCGCCGGGGCCCGGGCGGTGCCGGACGGGACCACCGTGCTCGTCGGGGAGTACCACGCGGCGCCGGACCTGCCGCGCCGGACGCTGGTGCTGGGCGGCGCCCGCTCGGGCAAGTCCCTCGAGGCGGAGCGGCGGCTGGAGGCCTTCCCCGAGGTGGTGTACGTGGCCACCGGCGGCAGCCGGGACGGGGACGCGGAGTGGGCCCAGCGGGTCGGGCTGCACCGGGAGCGGCGGCCCGCGAGCTGGCGTACGGAGGAGACCTGCGACCTGGTCCCGCTGCTCGCCGGCACGGGTGCGCCGCTGCTGATCGACTGTCTGGCGCTGTGGCTGACGGACGCCATGGACCGGGCCGGGGCCTGGGACGACGAGGTGTGGGCCAAGGGCGGTCAGCACGAGCTGCGCGACCGGGTGGCCGAGCTGGTGGCGGCCGTGCGCGCGACCCGTCGCCGGGTGGTGCTGGTCAGCAACGAGGTGGGGTCGGGCGTCGTCCCGGCGACGGCCTCGGGGCGCCGGTTCCGCGACGAGCTGGGCCGGCTGAACGCGGCGGTCGCGGGCGAGTGCGAGCACGTGCTGCTCGCCGTCGCGGGACTGGCCACCGTCCTCAGGCAGTAGCCGGGGGACGGCCTGAACCGAGGCCTGAGGGAGGGCCTTACCGGCTGTACTCTCTGGCAGATGAGCACGCTGAATCTCGACGACTTCTCCGATCTGATCGAGCGCCCCGACGGGGGCGTCCGGCGTGACGCCGAGGAACGCCGTGAACGCCTCGCCGTGCCGCCCGGCGCACTGGGCCGGCTCGACGAGCTCGCCGAATGGCTCGCCGCGGCGCAGGGCCGGGTGCCGGTCGGCCCGATCGAGCGGCCCCGCGTGGTGCTGTTCGCCGCCGACCACGGGATCGCCGCCGAGGGCGTCTCCGCCCGGGCCGCGTCCACCGCCCACGAGCTGGTGCGCGGCGTGCTGGACGGATCCAGCCCCGTCGCGATCCTGGCCGGCCGGTTCGGCGCCACCGTGCGGATCGTCGACGCCGGACTCGACTGCGACCCGGACCTGCTCCCCGAGGACGTGGTCCGCCACCGCGTGCGGCGCGGCAGCGGCCGGATCGACAAGGAGGACGCCCTCACCCTCGACGAGGCCCGCGCCGCCCTCGAACTCGGCATCCGGATCGCAGACGAGGAAGCCGACTCCGGTACGGACCTGGTCGTCCTCGGCGACCTCAGCGTCGGCGGGACCACGGCGGCGGCCACCCTCGTCGGCGCCCTGTGCGGAACCGACGCCTCGGTGGTCACCGGCCGCGGCGGCCTGCCCGTCGACGACCTGACCTGGATGCGCAAGTGCGCGGCGATCCGCGACGCGCTGCGCCGGGCCCGGCCCGTGCTCGGCGACCAGGTCGCGCTGCTGGCCGCGGTGGGCGGGGCCGACCTGGCCGCCATCACCGGATTCCTGCTCCAGTGCGCGGTGCGCCGTACGCCGGTCATCCTCGACGGCGTCGTCTCGGCGGCCTGCGGTCTGGTGGCCCAGCGGGCCGCGTTCCGCGCCCCCGACTGGTGGCTGGCCGGTCAGGCGAGCGGCGAACCCGGCCAGTCGAAGGCCCTGGACCGGATGGCTCTCAACCCTGTGCTCGACCACGGCGTCACTGTGGGGGAAGGTACCGGGGCATTGCTGGCCCTCCCCCTGGTCCAGGCGGCTGCCGCTCTCGCGGCGGAACTGCCGGAGCGGGCGGTGCGGGAGCCGGTGCGGTAGGCCGCCGGGATCCGCGGTCCTGACCAGTCCGCGATCCCCGGACCCAGCCACTATGGACGGCAACGCCCCATAAGATCGCTTTTATGGGAGAGGTCCGT
Source organism: Streptomyces sp. IBSNAI002 (assembly GCF_052244475.1). Lineage (NCBI taxonomy): Bacteria > Bacillati > Actinomycetota > Actinomycetes > Kitasatosporales > Streptomycetaceae > Streptomyces > Streptomyces sp. IBSNAI002. The sequence continues at coordinate 2,579,035 of NZ_JBQPXG010000002.1, forward strand.
TTGAGCAGGGCAGAGACCGACCGCGGCACCGTACGGGTACCCGGACCGGCATCCGGCAGGAGAGACACCGGCGGCGACCCCGCCGGCAGGGGGGCGGACAGCGGCCGGGAGGCCGGCCGGGGGGGCACCCGTTCGCGGCGCGGCGCCGCGTTCGCGGTCTGGTACCTGCGGGCCGTCACCTTCGTCAACTTCCTGAGCGCGGTGTGGGTTTCGCTCGGTCAGGACCTGCGCCGGCACAACGCCGCGGACTTCTACACCCCGTACCTGCTCACGGCCGGTTTCGCCTCCGGGCTCTTCTGCCTGCTGCTGGCCGTCACGATGGGCCGCCGCAAGCGGGCCGCCTGGATCCTGAACCTGGTCCTGGGCGGGATGCTGCTGCTCGACTTCGCCCGCGCGGCCTTCGTACCCTGCTCGTGGGGCCCCGACGTGTGCTACCCGCAGTTCCGCGAACATCCACAGAACTGGGTCTCGCTGGGCCTCACCGCGGCCTTCGTGATCGCGCTGCTGCTGGGCCGCCGGGAGTTCTACGCCAAGGGCGACCGCTCCAACCCGGCGCTCGCCACCCTCGTCGCGGCCGTCGGCCTGCTGGTCACCTCCCTGGTCGCGGCCCTGCTCGTCGGCGCCACCAACACCGCCGCGGACAGCGCCGGGGCCACCTTCCTGACCCGCTGGCGGTACGGGGCGATGCGGCTGATCACCCTGGACCCGGACGCCCGGGCCTACAGCACGATCGACACCCCCGGCTGGGTGGACGTCTTCGTCAACGTGATGTCGATGCTGCTGCTCCTCGCCGTCCTGTTCGCCGCCTTCCGCTCGCGCCGCGCCGTCGACCCCCTCTCCGAGGAGGACGAGGAGCGGCTGCGGGCGCTGCTCACCAGGCAGGGGGACCGCGATTCGCTCGGCTACTTCGCGCTGCGCCGCGAGAAGTCCGTCATCTGGTCCCCCACCGGGAAGGCCGCCGTCACCTACCGCGTCGTCGGCGGTGTGTCCCTGGCCTCCGGCGACCCGATCGGCGACCCCGAGGCGTGGCCCGGCGCCATCGAGCCGTGGCTGGCCGAGGCCCGCGAGCACGGCTGGGTGCCGGCCGTGATGGGCGCGAGCGAGGAGGCCGGGCAGATCTACGCGCGGCACGGCCTGGACGCGCTGGAGCTCGGCGACGAGGCGATCGTGGAGACGGCCGAGTTCACCCTGGAGGGCCGCGCGATGCGGACCGTCCGGCAGGCGTACAACCGTGTCAAGCGGGCCGGGTACACCGTACGGATCCGCCGTCACGCCGACATCCCCGCCGAGGAGATGGACGAGCTGGTCAAGCGGGCCGACGACTGGCGCGACGGCGCGACCGAGCGCGGCTTCTCGATGGCGCTGGGCCGGCTGGGTGACCCCGGCGACGGCCAGTGCGTGATGCTGGAGTGCACCGACGGCAACGGCGATCTGCGGGCGGTGCTGTCCTTCGTGCCCTGGGGGCCGGGGGGCCTGTCGCTGGACCTGATGCGCCGTGACCGGGACTCCGAGAACGGGCTGATGGAGTTCATGGTCATCGAACTCCTGGAACGTTCCAAGGAGATCGGGGTCGGCCAGGTCTCGCTGAACTTCGCGATGTTCCGGTCCGTCTTCGAGCGCGGGTCCCGGCTGGGCGCCGGCCCGGTGCTGCGGATGTGGCGCTCGCTGCTGAGCTTCTTCTCCCGCTGGTGGCAGATCGAGTCCCTCTACCGGGCCAACGCCAAATACCGGCCGATCTGGGAGCCGCGGTTCATGCTCTTCGAGAAGAGTTCGGACCTGCTGCGGATCGGTATCGCGGCGGGCCGGGCCGAGGGCTTCCTGGAAGCCCCCGGCCTGCCGAAGTGGCTGCACCGCAGACACCTGGAGACCCGCCGTTGACAGCGTGGAACACCTCCGCATTCGGGCGGTTCGCCCGCCGTGAGTGGGGTCCTCTGTTCTGGACCGTCCGGGACGCGCTCGTCCGCGACAGGTGGCGGGCGATCCCGATGACCATCGGCGCGGTCTGCCTGACCTCGGTCTTCCAGATCGTGCAGAACACCTCCTGGGGCTTCCAGCCGGTCCAGAACCTCGGCTCGGTGAAGGCCGTCGACCCGTTCTGGCTGGCCCTGCTGCGGACCCCGCTGTCGCTGTTCGTGCCCGCCCTCGACCTGCCGGTGTGGGGCGCGCTCGCGCAGGTCCTGCTCGTCTTCGGGATCTCGGAGATCTGCATCGGCTGGTGGCGCACGCTGGTGATCGGCTACGTGGCCACGCTCGCCGGGACCACGTACGCGCGGATCGGGCTCGCGCTGGGCCCGGACCACCCCCTGGGCCTGCCGGTGTCCGACCGGATCGTCAACGACACCGGACCCTCGGCGGCGGTGGTCGGCCTGGCCGTCTACGTCTGCTGGCGCTACCGGGCGTACCTGACCGGCGCCCTGCTGGTGCTGGTGATGATCGGCGAGGTGCTGGTCAAGAACAACCTCGCGGGCAAGGAGCACCTGGCGGCCATCGCGGCCGTCATGGTGCTGTGCGCGGTCCGGGCGAAGTGGGGGCCGGAACGCTCCCGGACGCCGCTGGGCAAAGGCCCGTCGCAGCCGGACACCCGGCCGGAGTGAGCGGGGCGGCCGGGCCGCGCGGGGCAGGCCGTACCGTATCGGGGTGACGACAGACCTCGGGCCGTTCGCGCCCACCCGGCAGTGGATGCGGGGCCATCCGCTCGCCACCGATGCCGTGCTCGCGTTCGGGGCGCTCGTCTGCATGGTCCTCGGTTCCTTCGCCGATCCGCACGGGCCGCACGGGCCCGCCTTCGGCACGCGCAACCCCGATCCGTTCTCGCTGCTGCTGATGCTGTTCGGCGCGGCCGTCCTGGTGTTCCGGCGCCTGCGGCCGCGCGCCGTGCTCGCAGTGGCCTGCGGACTGTCACTGCTGGAGCTGACCACCGGCGAGCCGCGGGCGCCCGTCGCCATGTGCACGGTGATCGCCCTGTACACGGTGGCCGCGTGCACCGACCGGCCCACGACCTGGCGGATCGGACTGCTCACCATGGCCGGGCTGACGGGCGTGGCGATGCTCGCCGGGCCGCTGCCCTGGTACGCGCAGGAGAACATCGGGATCTTCGCCTGGACCGGAATGGCCGCCGCGGCCGGGGACGCCGTGCGCAGCCGCCGGGCCTTCGTCGACGCCATCCGGGAGCGGGCGGAGCGGGCCGAGCGGACCCGGGACGAGGAGGCGCGGCGACGGGTCGCCGAGGAGCGGCTGCGGATCGCGCGGGACCTGCACGACGTGGTGGCGCACCACATCGCCCTGGTCAACGTCCAGGCCGGGGTGGCCGCGCACGTCATGGACAAGCGCCCGGACCAGGCCAAGGAGGCGCTGGCGCACGTACGGGACGCCAGCCGGTCGGCGCTGAACGAGCTGCGGGCCACGGTCGGGCTGCTGCGGCAGTCCGGTGACCCGGAGGCGCCGACCGAGCCGGCTCCCGGGCTGGCCGTCCTGGACGAGCTGGTGGACACCTTCCGGCACGCCGGGCTGCCGGTGGAGGTGATCGTCCAGCTGGGCCCCGAGCCGGGCCCGCTGCCGGCCGCGGTGGACCTGGCGGCGTACCGGGTGGTCCAGGAGGCGCTGACCAACGTGCGCAAGCATGCGGGGCCGGGGGCCCGGACGGAGGTGAGCGTGGTGCGGGTGGGGCCGTCGGTGGAGATCACGGTGCTCGACGACGGCGGCACGGAGCCCTCCGTCGCCGAGCCCGGCGGGGGGCATGGGCTGCTGGGCATGCGGGAGCGGACCGGTGCGCTGGGCGGAACCTGCTTCGCCGGGCCGCGCTACGGCGGCGGCTACCGCGTCCACGCCATCCTCCCCCTCCCCTAGGGCAAGCTCAGCCCAATCCAGCCCCTCCGGCGTTTGAGGAGCGGGGTCTGGGGCGGAGCCCCAGGAAACCCGGCTCCGCCGGCCACCGGGCTCTGCCCGGACCCGCTCCTCAAACGCCGGAGGGGCTGGATTGGCCCGGACCCGGATGGATTGGCCCCGCCGGGGCTACTGGCACGGGCGGCGCCAGGCGTCCAGGTCGAGGCGTTTCTGCAAGGAGCTCAGCCCCAGCTCGCGGGAGCGTTCGCAGAAGCGGTCCGCCGGCAGCTCGTACTCCACGTGGAACACGGCCTTGCCCGCCTCGATGAACGGCGTCAGCTTCTCGCACTCGCGGTACTGCGCGCACTGCTCGTTGACCGCGAAGTCGAACTCCGCGACGAGCTCCGGGATCTGGTCGAGGTCGTTCTTCAGGCCCACCGCAAGCCCCCGGTCGTGCGCGAGCTTCGCGATCAGCCGGTTGTAGCGCAGCTGGTCCTCGGCCGTGAGCGGGAAGCCCGAGGTGTTGCGGTAGGCGTCCATGTTGTCGGGTTCCACCGCGTCGAAGCCCTTGTCCCGGCACATGTCGAACCGTTTGGCGATCAGCGGTTCCAGCTCGGTCAGCCGCCGGATGTCCACCCAGCGCTCGCCCTCCCAGCCGTTGCCCTTCCCGATCATCGTCTTCGGGAAGTCGTCCGCGTCGGGCCGGAAGTCCTCCCAGGCGCCGGTGGACAGGTAGCAGATGGTCTTGCGGCCGGCCTTCTTCAGGGCGGCGACCTGCTCCTTGGTGGTGGTGAACCCGTCCACGTCGTACACGGGCGCCTTCACCGACAGGTCGAGCTTCCCGGTGAGCTGCCACTGCCAGCCGACGCCCGGCTGAGGCCGCCAGCGCTCCCCCGGCGCCTGGTCCGGCCACGGGTACGGCTCGTCGTCGCCGTCGTCCGCCGGGTCCGCGGTGCAGGCGGTGAGCAGCAGCAGCGCCGCGACCAGCAGGGTGGCGAAACGCTTCATCGGGCTGCCTCCAGGGCGTACGGCAGGGTGCCCCACGGGTGGGCGCCGGTCCCGGGGACCGCGCAGTGCACCCCCGCCCGCCGCTCGTGGGCGAGCTGCGCGGCGGGCGCGTCCGGCGGGACCGCGTACACGAGGTGGCAGAACCGCTGGGCGGGGTGGTCGGCGGTCCAGGGCGGCGCGGTGGCCGCTTCCCGGTAGGCGTCCCAGGGGCCTTCGAAGGTGACGAGCAGGTCGGCGAGCCCGGCGTACCCGGGGTGCGGGTGGACGCCGTGGTTCAGCACGAGGGTACGGGCGCCGGCCGCCCGGGCGGCGACGGCGAGCCGGCCGTAGTGGGGCAGGAGTTCCGGATCGGCGGACGCCTGGTCGAGGAAGGCGCCGTCCGCCTCGTACCAGTCGCGGTGGCGCAGCAGGTCCTGGACGACGTCCGCGTGCGGGCGCCGCCCGTAGTCGGTGTCGACGTAGCCGAGGACGGGCACCCCGGCGTCCCGCAGCCGCCCGGCCACGGCGGCGAACCTTTCGTCGGGGGCCGGGCCCGGCCCGCTGTCGGGGTTGAGCACCACGGAGTGCAGCCGTCCCGCGGAGCGGATCAGCAGCTCCCACTCCTCGGGGCGGTCGGCGGGGTGCTCGTAGAGCGGCACCAGCAGCATGGGGTCCTTCTCGTACGGGGTCACGGGTGTCGGCGGTGGCGTCGGCGGCCGGGTCATCAGCGGTGCGCCGTCGCCCGGCCGAGCAGCAGGCAGACCAGCGCGGCCAGCGCGGCGGCGGCCGCGCCCGCCACGGCGAGCTGGACCATGCGGGGCTGACCGAGTCCGGTGAGCAGGGCCAGGCTCTGGGCGACGGCTGCCGAGGCGCAGACCACGGCCGCCGGCCGGACCGCGCCGAAGGACTGGAGCAGCAGTCCGGTCCACATCACGGCGCCGAGCAGGAGCAGGGTCGCTCCGCGGGTCCCGGTGAGGGCGGGGGCGTCCGGCCAGAGCAGGGTGCCGGCCGTGCCCAGGGCGAGCAGCACCAGCAGGTACACGGCGAGGCACCGGGCCAGCGTGGTGAGCATCCGCCGCCGGAAGGACCGGGGCGAGCGGGCCGCCCGGAGTCCGGCGAGGCTGCCGCTGCGGAAGCGGTGGAGCAGCCATTCGGCGGGGCCCATGCTGAGGGTGAGGGCCACCGCCGAGGGGGCCGCGACGGCTTCGGCGGGGCCCCCGGCGAGCACCTCGCCGAGGGCGGCGTACAGCACGAGCAGGCCGGTGCCGAGGCCGAAGACCCCGTACGGGACGGAGTCCCCGAGCCGCGGGCCGCGCGCCGCGCGTTCCTCCTCGGCGCCGCGCAGCATCCGCCAGCGCACCGGGCCGGTGCCGGGCCTGCGGACCCACCAGCCGCGGATCCGGGCCGCGGCGGCCCGGAGCCCTTCGGCCAGCGGGAGTTCCCGTACGGCCAGGGTGCAGGCGGCCAGCAGGGAGGCCGCGAGCAGGGTCGTCCGTACCGGTACGGGCAGGTCCACGAAGAGCGCGAGCAGGGCTCCGGCGGCCATCGGGGCGAGGGCGGCGAGCAGCACCCGCTCCCGGCCGAGGACGAGCAGGACGGTGGCGGCGCCGACGTAGACGGCCTGTCCGGCGGCGAAGGCGTACGAGAAGGGCGGCCCGCCGGGCACGGCCAAGGCGGCGGCGGTGCCCAGCAGGGATCCGGCGGGGGCCCCGGCGAGCAGGGTCCGCCCGGCGGCGGCCCGGTCGCCGAGTCCGAGCCAGGAGTAGGCCCGGTGGGAGAGGGTCTGGTCCCAGACCCAGCCGATGAGTGCTCCGGCGAGCAGGGTGAGGGTTCCGGCGGGCAGGCCGAGGCGGTCGGGCGGGCCGTCGAGCAGGGGCGCGCCGAGGAGGTAGGCGAGGCCGGGCAGGGCGAAGATCACCCCGCGCAGGAGGCAGGCGGTGAGGGAGACCTTCCAGGGGTCGGGGGCGTCCTCGGGCTCCGGGAAGGAGCGGGGCACCCGGGCGTAGAGCTCCTCGGCGAGGGCGAAGGAGTCGTGGCGGCCGTAGGTGAGCCGGATGTACTCGTCGGTCATGCCGTCGGATTCGAGGACGGCGGCGATCTCGTCGGGGTGGACGGCGGCGGCCGCCAGCCCGCCGACGCGGGACAGCAGTTCGTCCATGGGGTCGGCCGGCGGCGGGCCTTCGCGGCGCGGCCTGGGGATCGCGGGCAGGGTGTCCGCGCCCGGGGACTTCAGCCAGAGGGATCCGCTCACCACAGGCTCCCGTCGGCCGCGAGCTCCCGGTACCAGGGGTCGGCGAGGCGCTGGGTCCACTCGTCGCCGGGGCGGACGGGCAGGACGGGCTGGCCGGCGAGTTCGCGGTAGATGTGCCGGAAGCCGTCCACGGACTGGTGCAGGGTGAACTTCTCCACCACCCGCTTGCGGGCGGCCCTGCCGAGTTCGGCGCGGCGTCCGGGGTCGCGGAGCAGGGCGAGGGTGGCGCGGGCCATGGTCTCGGGTTCGCGCGGCGGGACGACGAGGCCGGTGTCGCCGACGGCCTCGCGGACTCCGCCGACGTCGGTGGAGACGGTGGTGCGGCCGCAGGACATGGCCTCGATGATGCTGAAGGGGAAGCCTTCGCTGATGGAGGAGAGCATCACGATGCTGCCGGCCGCGTAGGCCTGGGCGACCTGCTCGATGCGGCCCTCGTAGGCGATGCCGTCGGTGACGCCGAGGTCGGCGGCGAGCGTCTCCAGCCGCAGCCGGTACTCCTCGCAGCCCGCCGGGACGGGGCCGAAGAGGCGCAGGCGCAGCGCCGGCAGTTCCTCGCGCATGAAGGCGTAGGCCCGGATGAGGGTTTCGAGGTCCTTGATGGGGTCGATGCGCCCGCACCAGCTGAGCGTGGGCACGTCGGGTTCGGGGCCGGCCTCGGGGAAGGCGTGCGGGTCGACGCCGTTGTAGACGGTGCGGATCCGGTCGGAGGCGGCGCCTCCGCGCTCTTCCCAGCGGCGGTTGTACTGGTTGCAGGGGGTGATCAGGTCGGCCTGCCGGTATCCCTCGGTGTTGAGCTCGCGGTAGAAGCCGAGCAGCAGGGCCTTGACGGGCCAGCGCTGGGCGGCGGAGCGGTAGCCCAGGTAGCGCTCGCGCAGGTAGATGCCGTGCTCGGTGAGGAGGAAGGGCACCTCGTCGAGGTACTTGGCGGCGAGGGCCGGGAGGGTGGCGAGGCCGCTGCTGACGGCGTGCGCGACGCTGTCGGGCGGGATCCGCACGCTGAGCGGGCGCAGCGCGTGTTCCAGCAGGTCGGTGGCGGTGAGCGCGTCGTGGATGGTGGGCTCGGCGGCCGCGGTGGTCAGACCGGGGCGGGTCCACACGGTCATCAGCAGGCGGAGCACGGACTCGGAGCGCAGGGCCGGGGCGAGGCGGCCGGCGCGGGCCAGGACGGCGAGTTCGCGCAGGGCGGCGGAGAAGCGGTGGTCGCCGGGGCCCCGGCCGGGTTCGAGCAGGGACAGCAGGAAGGATTCGTAGACCTCGGTGAAGCGGCGGTGGGCCTTGCCCCGCAGGGCGGACCTGCGGATGCGGGACGGGAGCGGTCCCCACAGCGGGAAGGCGGTGTGCCGGTAGACGTTGCGGGGCAGCTCCCAGGTGACCGGCTCGCGTCCGGAGCCGGTCAGGGCTATGACGTTGAAGTCGACCTCCGGCATACCGCGGACCAGCTGGTCGCACCAGGTGCTGACGCCCCCGTGGACGTGCGGGTAGGTGCCTTCGGTGAGCATGGTGACATGGCGCCCATGGCTCATGCGGTGTGTCCCCCCAGGACGTGAAAGGGGCCGGCGCCCGTGGATTCGCGGAGCGCCGGCGCTCGTGTTACTCGGCTTGCGGAATGCCCGTACGGTCAGCTGGGCAGCTTGAGCGTGACGGCGCTCTGGAGCAGTTCGGGTCCGGTCCAGGTGGAGCGGGTGCCGGCGTAGGCGGTGCCGAAGTCGGCGGATCCGAGGAGGAGTTGCTTCTTGGTGCCGTTGGGGGCGGTGACCGGGGCGACGACTCCGGAGGGCGCCTTGACGGTGACGGCCGTGCCGATGCGGTAGGCGGTGACCTTGCCCTCGGCGAGGGCCTTGTCCCAGGCGGCCCGGCGGCCGAGCTCGACGCCGGTCTCCTTCATGGTCTGGTTGACGATGGGGGCGCTGGGTGCGTAGAGGGACCGGTAGGTGTCGAGGACCTGGTTGAGCACCGGGTAGAGGGTGCGGTCCTCGGCGAGGTTGGACTGGTGGACGTAGTGCGGGCGCGGGTCGTTGCCCAGCACGTGGCGCAGGGCGGTCCGGGCCTCCTGGGGGACGATGTGGTCCAGGTAGCCGGTGTTGAGGTCCACGGGGGCCGGCAGGCAGGTGGAGGTGCCCGGGTTGTCCTCGCAGATGCCGCTGCCGCCGTGTGCGCGGCTGGTGTAGATCCAGTTGTACTCGTCGGCCATCTCGGCGTTGGTGCCCGTGTTGTAGTACACGTTCATCGGGTGCCGGGGCACCGTCAGAGCGGAGCCGACGGCCCGCTGCGCGGGTTCGCGCGAGTTGTCGCTGCCGGCCCACTTCACGCCGTTGTCGGCGAGGGCGCCGGCCAGGTTGGGGTTGTCCTGGGGCTGCTGCGGGTTGGTCTTGAGGCCCGAGTGCTCGCCGGTGACGAGCTCGGTCCGGTCGGTCGCGATGCCCTTGGAGGCGGCCCAGTTGTTGTTGTCGCGGATCTGCGCGGAGATCTCCGCGCGGCTCATGTACTGGACCACGCCCTGGGCGTTCTTGACGCAGGTCCAGGGGATGGTGGCGGTGTTCTGGACGCAGCCGAGGAACGGGTGCGTGTAGGTGTGGTTCATCCAGCGGTACTTGGCCCGGTCGGCGACGAGCTGGGCGGTGAGGGCGTCGGTGCCGCCGTTCTCCGCCTTCCATTCCTCGCCGGCGCCGCCGTTGAAGAGCATGTCGAGCTTGAAGTCCTTGGACGTCTGCCACTGCGCCGCGTACTGGGCGTCGGCGGCGGTCATCCGGATGGTGCTCTCCTGGCCTTCGCCGCCCGGGCAGGCGTAGTCGCCGGGCGTGCAGTTGAGCTCCTTGTTCCAGCGGGCGTCGGGCGCGAAGACGTCGTCGACGTGGACGGCGAAGTAGCTGCGGCTCTGGCCGAGGTGGATCCCCTGGGTGAGCCAGTCGACGATGCCGCGGGCCAGCAGCCGGAACTGCTGCTGGTACTGGTTGTAGCCGAAGGTGACGACCAGCTCGCTGCGCCCGTCGTGGGTGTACTCGCCGACGAGCGAGGCCCGTCCGGAGCCGACGGGGGCGTCGAGGTAGCTGGTGTAGCCGGGGCGCGGCTTGCCCATGAACCCGAAGCTCTCTGGAACGAGGGCGGAGTTGTCCTCGAAGGCGACTTGGCCTCCGAGGTAGGCGAAGGGCCCGGCCTTGCCGGCCGCGGTCACGGCGGCCTGGGTGCCGTCGAGCTGGCCGCTGTAGCCGCCGTTGTCGGTGTACTCCAGACCGACGCCCGGGTGGGCCCAGGTGTAGGCGTCCACCTGGCGGATCCCGTACGTCGTCTCGTACGCGGTGAGCGCGGCCATCTCGGCGGAGCCCGCGCCGAAGGGGTTCTCGTTCGGCAGGACGACGCCCTGGTACTTGGCTCGGGGACGTCCGTCCACCGTGTCGCTGAGGAAGCCCGCGTTGATGACGGGGCGGCCGCTGCTGCCCAGCTGGACTCGGGTGTACGGGACTCCGGTGTCGCGGAGTTCCGCGGTGATCGCCTCGACCGAGCTGCCGCCGTCGTCGACGACCAGCACCTTCAGGTCGATGCGCGGAGCCGTGGCCGCCTGGGCGGTCGCGGCGGGTACTGCCACGGACACCAGGGCCGCCGCGGCCATGGCGGCGGCGAGCCTGTTCATCCGGTTCTTGTTGACCATTTCGGCCTTTCCCCCCGCAGGCATCCCTCGACGCGGCCCAAGGCAGTCGGCCGGGCCGGGGAGGCTCTGTGGAAATCATGCAAAGGAACCCCGCGTCCCCTTGCGAGAGTGGACCGAGTCTTTCGGACCTCGTCAGGTCTACGGGGCAAACCTGGAGCAGAGTCCACGGATGGGTGAATCTCCAGGCTTCTTGATCGAACAACTTGCCAAACCTTCGAGTGGCGTGCGGCAGAGTGCGTACGCGTAGGCTCATTTCTGGCAGCTGTCGGGCCGGAATACGATCGCCACGGATGGCCGTCCACCCACTCGGCCCACACACACAAACGGAAGCGAGACTTCACCACCGTGACTGCTCTGACTCTCAGCACTGCCGGCGCGGCGACGCTGCGCGCCGACGCCCTCGTCGTCGGCGTCGCCAAGGGCCCCAAGGGCCCGGTCGTCGCCGCGGGCGCCGAGGCCGTGGACAAGGCGTACGACGGTAAGCTCGCCGCCGTGCTCGACGCCGTCGGCGCCTCGGGTACCGAAGGCGAGATCACCAAGCTGCCGGCCCCGGCGGGCCTGAAGGTCCCGGTCGTGCTGGCGGTCGGGCTCGGCTCCGTCCCGGAGAAGGACGAGTCGTTCGACGAGGAGGTGCTGCGCCGCGCCGCCGGCGCCGCCGCCCGCGCCCTGCACGGCTCCAAGAAGGCCGCCTTCGCCCTGCCCCTGGACGACGCCTCCGCCGTCACCGCCGTCGCCGAGGGCGCGCTGCTGGGCGCGTACGCCTTCACCGCCTACCAGGGCGGCGAGACGAAGACCTCGAAGAACCCCGAGAAGGCCGACAAGGCCGACAAGAACGGCGGCCCCAAGCAGCCGCTCGGCGAGATCGCCCTGCTCGGCGCCAAGCCGCGCGACAAGGAGCACAAGGCCGCGGCCGAGCGCGCCACGATCGTCGCGACCGAGCTCAACATCGCCCGCGACCTGGTCAACACCCCGCCGAACGACCTCACCCCCGAGGCCTTCGCCGCCGTCGCCTCCGCGACCGCGAAGGAGAACGGCATCAAGGTCCAGGTCCTGGACGAGAAGGCGCTGATCAAGGGCGGCTACGGCGGCATCATGGGCGTCGGCAAGGGCTCCGACAACCCGCCGCGCCTGGTGAAGCTCTCCTACACGCACCCCAAGGCGGAGAAGACCCTGGCCTTCGTCGGCAAGGGCATCACCTACGACTCGGGCGGCATCTCCCTGAAGCCGGCTGGCCACAACGAGACGATGAAGTGCGACATGGCCGGCGCCGCCGCCGTCTTCGCCTCCGTCGTCGCGGCCGCGAAGCTGGGCCTCCAGGTCAACGTCACCGGCTGGCTCGCCCTCGCCGAGAACATGCCCTCCGGCACCGCCACCAAGCCGGGCGACGTGCTGCGCATGTACAGCGGCAAGACCGTCGAGGTCCTCAACACGGACGCCGAGGGCCGCCTGGTCCTCGGTGACGCGCTGACCCGCGCCTCGGAGGAGAACCCGGACGCGATCGTCGACGTCGCCACCCTGACCGGCGCGATGATGGTGGCCCTGGGCAACCGCACCTTCGCGATCATGTCGAACGACGACGCCTTCCGCACCTCGGTCCACGAGATCGCCGAGGAGGTCGGCGAGTCCTCGTGGCCGATGCCGCTCCCCGCCGAGCTGCGCAAGTCCATCGACTCCCCCACCGCCGACATCGCGAACATGGGCGAGCGCATGGGCGGCGGCCTGGTGGCCGGCATCTTCCTGAAGGAGTTCGTCGGCGAGGGCGTCACCTGGGCCCACCTCGACATCGCCGGCCCGGCCTTCCACGAGGGCGCCCCGTACGGCTACACCCCCAAGGGCGGCACCGGCGCCGCCGTGCGCACCCTGGTGCGGCTGGCCGAGCGTACGGCCACCGGCGACCTGGGCTGATGTAGGCCCGCAGCGCCGGACGTGAGCCGGATGTGAGATGTCTCAAGCCTTGGTCAGCGACTTGATCAAGGCTTGAGGCATGTTCACCGACAACGAAATCCGTAGGTTTCTACGCACCGGTAACCCTTACTTCGGGCAGAACCGCCTGCCACATCGTGGGCCCGGCGTCCCGCGTTCCGCCGACAAATGCGAAGATGGGTTCTCGGCAGGACAGGGCCCCCACCACAGGGCCGAAGAACTAGCGGCCGATTACCAGCCGCCGCCCGGTCACAGAGGACCGGTGCCCGGCGCACATGCATGGAGGACGTGACGTGGCGAACGACGCCAGCACCGTTTTCGACCTAGTGATCCTCGGCGGTGGCAGTGGCGGTTACGCCGCGGCGCTGCGCGCATCCCAGCTGGGTCTGGACGTTGCCCTGATCGAGAAGAACAAGCTCGGCGGCACCTGCCTGCACAACGGCTGCATCCCCACGAAGGCTCTGCTGCACGCGGGCGAGATCGCGGACCAGGCTCGTGAAGCCGCCCAGTTCGGTGTCAAGACCTCTTTCGAGGGCATCGACATCGCGGGTGTGCACAAGTACAAGGACGAGGTCATCTCGGGCCTGTACAAGGGCCTGCAGGGCCTGGTCGCCTCCCGCAAGGTGACCTACATCGAGGGTGAGGGCCGCCTCTCCTCGCCGACTTCCGTCGACGTGAACGGCCAGCGCATCCAGGGCCGCCACGTGCTCCTGGCGACCGGCTCCGTGCCGAAGTCGCTGCCGGGCCTGAACATCGACGGCAACCGCATCATCTCCTCGGACCACGCCCTGGTCCTGGACCGCGTGCCCCAGTCCGCCATCGTCCTGGGCGGCGGCGTGATCGGCGTCGAGTTCGCCTCGGCGTGGAAGTCCTTCGGCACCGACGTGACCGTCGTCGAGGGCCTCAAGCACCTCGTCCCGGTCGAGGACGAGAACAGCTCGAAGCTGCTGGAGCGCGCGTTCCGCAAGCGGGGCATCAAGTTCAACCTCGGCACCTTCTTCGACAAGGCCGAGTACACCGAGAACGGCGTGCGCGTCACGCTGGCCGACGGCAAGACCTTCGAGGCCGAGGTGCTGCTGGTCGCCATCGGCCGCGGCCCGGTCTCGCAGGGCCTGGGCTACGAGGAGCAGGGCGTCGCGATGGACCGCGGCTACGTCCTGGTCGACGAGTACATGCAGACCAACGTGCCGACCATCTCGGCCGTCGGTGACCTCGTCCCGACCCTCCAGCTCGCGCACGTCGGCTTCGCCGAGGGCATCCTGGTCGCGGAGCGTCTGGCCGGTCTCAAGACCGTCCCGATCGACTACGACGGTGTCCCGCGCGTCACCTACTGCCACCCCGAGGTCGCTTCCGTCGGCATCACCGAGGCCAAGGCCAAGGAGATCTACGGCGCGGACAAGGTCGTGGCCCTCAAGTACAACCTCGCGGGCAACGGCAAGAGCAAGATCCTCAAGACCGCGGGCGAGATCAAGCTCGTCCAGGTCAAGGACGGTGCCGTGGTCGGCGTCCACATGGTCGGTGACCGGATGGGCGAGCAGGTCGGCGAGGCCCAGCTGATCTACAACTGGGAGGCTCTGCCGGCCGAGGTCGCGCAGCTCATCCACGCGCACCCGACCCAGAACGAAGCGATGGGCGAGGCCCACCTGGCCCTCGCCGGCAAGCCGCTTCACTCCCACGACTAATCGTCCGGGCGCGACGACCACTTCCGCACATTCGTAAGGAGCAACAGAAACCATGTCGGTTTCCGTAACCCTTCCGGCGCTCGGCGAGAGCGTCACTGAGGGCACTGTCACCCGCTGGCTGAAGGCCGAGGGCGAGCGCGTCGAGGCCGACGAGCCGCTGCTCGAGGTCTCGACCGACAAGGTCGACACCGAGATCCCCTCGCCCGTCGCCGGCATCCTGGCCTCCATCAAGGTCGCCGAGGACGAGACCGTCGAGGTCGGCGCCGAGCTGGCCGTCATCGACGACGGTTCGGGCGCCCCGGCCGCGGCTCCGGCCGCCGCCGAGCCCGCCGCCGCTGCCCCGGCTCCGGTCGCGGAGGCCCCCGCGGCCCCCGCCCCGGCCTCCGAGGCTCCCGCCGCCCCGGCCGCCGCCCCCGCGGCGTCGGGCACCGATGTCGTGCTGCCCGCCCTGGGCGAGTCCGTCACCGAGGGCACCGTCACCCGCTGGCTGAAGCAGGTCGGCGAGTCCGTCGAGGCCGACGAGCCGCTGCTCGAGGTCTCCACGGACAAGGTCGACACCGAGATCCCGGCTCCGGTCTCCGGCACGCTGCTGGAGATCGTGGTCGGCGAGGACGAGACCGCCGAGGTCGGCGCCCGTCTGGCCGTCATCGGTGTCGCGGGTGCGGCTCCCGCCGCGGCCCCGGCCGCCGCCGCCCCGGCTCCGGTCCAGGCTGCCGCTCCGGTCGCCGCCCCGGCTCCGGTCGTCGCCGCCCCGGCCGCTCCGGCTCCGGTCGCCGCTCCGGCCCCCGTGGCCGCCCCGGCCCCGGTCGCCGCCCCGGCCCCGGTGGCCGCCCCGGCCCCGGCTTCCGCCGGTGACGAGGGCGCGTACGTGACCCCGCTGGTGCGCAAGCTCGCCACGGAGTCCGGCGTCAACCTGAACACGGTCACGGGCACCGGCGTCGGTGGCCGCATCCGCAAGCAGGACGTCCTGGCCGCCGCCGAGGCCGCCAAGGCCGCCGCCGCCGCTCCGGCCGCCGCCGCTCCCGCCGCGAAGGCCCCGGCCGCCGCGGTGTCCGAGCTGCGCGGTCAGACCGTCAAGATGACCCGCATGCGCAAGGTCATCGGCGACAACATGATGAAGGCCCTGCACTCGCAGGCTCAGCTCAGCTCCGTGGTCGAGGTGGACATCACCAAGATCATGAAGCTGCGCGAGAAGGCCAAGGCCGGCTTCCTCGCCCGTGAGGGCGTCAAGCTGTCCCCGATGCCGTTCTTCGTCAAGGCCGCTGCCCAGGCGCTGAAGGCCCACGCGGTCGTCAACGCCCGGATCAACGACGACGAGGGCACCATCACCTACTTCGACTCGGAGAACATCGGCATCGCCGTGGACTCCGAGAAGGGCCTGATGACCCCGGTCATCAAGGGTGCCGGTGACCTCAACCTGGCGGGCATCTCCAAGGCGACCGCCGACCTGGCCGCCAAGGTCCGCGGCAACAAGATCACGCCGGACGAGCTGTCGGGCGCGACCTTCACCATCAGCAACACCGGCTCGCGCGGTGCGCTGTTCGACACGGTCATCGTGCCCCCGAACCAGGTCGCCATCCTGGGCATCGGTGCCACGGTGAAGCGCCCGGTGGTCATCGAGACCGCCGAGGGCACCAACATCGGCATCCGCGACATGACGTACCTGACCCTGTCCTACGACCACCGCCTGGTGGACGGCGCGGACGCGGCCCGGTACCTCTCGGCCGTCAAGGCCATCCTCGAGGCCGGCGAGTTCGAGGTCGAGCTCGGCCTGTAGGGTCCCGCCGCGACGCGGCAGTCACACGTTCGGCGCCCCTGTCCGGAAATCACTCCGGGCGGGGGCGCCGTCGTCTTACCCTGCCGGTCCAGGGACGGCCGGCGGGGGGCATGCATGTCACGTGCACGGGTGAACGATCTAGTGGTGGTACTGCCGGGCATCATGGGCAGCCGGCTGGCGCACGCCGACGGCACACCGGTCTGGGACCTGTCGGGCGGCGCCCTGTGGCAGGGTCTGCGCACCTTCGGCCGGTCCGTGAACCGCCTGCGCCTCCCGAGGGACATCGGAGACGACCACCCGGACGACGGGGTGGTCCCCACCGGTCTCATGCCCGACCTGCACGCGATCCCCGGGGTCTGGCAGCCGGTCGACGGCTACACGGACCTCCTGGACTGGCTGGAACGCTCCTTCAGCCTGACCACCGGGGACAACCTCGTCCCCTTCCCGTACGACTGGCGCCTGTCGTGCCGGCACAACGCGGAGCGGCTGCGCAAGACCGTCACCCCCGCACTGGAACGCTGGCGGGCCTCCGCACCCGAGCGCGCCGACGCCCGGGTCGTCTTCATCTGCCACTCCATGGGCGGGCTGGTGGCCCGCCACTACGTGGAAGTCCTCGGGGGCCACGAGGTCACCCGCCGCCTGATCACCCTGGGCACCCCGCACCGCGGCTCCCTGGACGCCCTCGGGCATCTGGTCAACGGCCTGCGCAAGGGCTGGGGGCCGCTCGGCGTCGACCTCAGCGCGTTCGCGCGCAGCCTGCCGTCGCTGCACCAGCTGGCTCCCGACTACGCGTGCGTGGAGGGCCCCGGCGGTCTCGCGTACGCCCGCGACCTGCCGGGCCTGCCCGGCGCCGACCCCGGGCTGCTGGCGGACGCGGCCCGCTTCCACGCGGACCTGCGCCGCGCCGCCGACCGCCGCGACCCCACGCCCCTGCACGCCATCACGGGCATCCGCCAGCCCACCCTGACCACGGCGCGGATCAGCGACCGCGGGCTGACCCCGCTGTGGCTCGTCAACGGCGCCGACGAGCGCGGCGACGGCACGGTCCCCCGCCTCTCCGCCCGCCCGGCGAACGCCGACAGCACCGGCTACGCGGTCGACGAGGCCCACACCCCCTGCGAGCAGCACGGCTCGCTCCAGAACAACCGGGGGGTACGGGACGCCCTGGCCGGCCTGCTGGGCCACGAGCGCCCCTTCCACCGCGGCGAGGAGGGCCACGTACCGCTGAGCGTCCTCGCTCCCCCGCTGTCGGCGGCGGGCGAGGCGTACGAGGTCGCGGTGACGGTCCCGCCCGAGGTCCCGGACCACGACGCGCTCCACCTCACGGCGGAGCTCCGCCCCGCCGACGGCAGCCGGCCGCTCTCCCGGACGCTGCGCCCCCTCGGCGAGGGCCGGTACGCCACCGCGTTCGCGGCGCCGGACCCCGGCGCGTACCGGCTGGCGGTCCGGGTGACCGCGCACCCGGAGACGACGGTGACGGCCCTGTCCCTGGTGGGAGCAGCCGGTGAGTGAGCGCACCGACGAGATCCACGGGACGGCCCTGGGGGTCGTCGTCGAGAACTACCGGCACCCGGCGAAGTTCCCCGCCCTGACCGGGGCGACGGCCCAGATGCGGGAGCTGTGCGCCCTGCTGGAGACCCGGGGCTACACGCCGACCGTACTGCCGGACCCCGGACAGCCCGACCTCGTCCCCGCGGTGAAGGGCTGGGCGACGGGCCGCGGCACCGACCGGCTCCGCGGACCCGCCGTCATCCTCTGGTCCGGCCACGGGGTGCTCGACCGCCAGGAGCTGCGCCTGGTCCTGCACGACACCGAAGACGCCCGGTACGGGGATGAGACATATTCGGCCAACCTCCTGACGGAGGCGGCCCTGCGCAGCGGGGCGGACCAGATGCTGCTGCTCATCGACACCTGCCATGCGGGTGCGGGGGTCATGGAGTCGCTGGACACCGCGTTCTCCAGGCTGACCTCGCAGAACCTGCCCCCGGGCCGGTCCGGCTGGCTCGGGGTGCTCGCGAGCAGCCGTCCCCAGGAGAAGGCCGAGGCCGCCGGGATCCTGCTGGAGACCCTCACCCGGGTGCTGCGCGAGGGCCCGCGGAGCGAGGACTACCGGCACGAGTGGAGCAGCCGGAACGGGCAGGTCAGCGGGGCCACGGTGATCCACGCCGTGCTCGCCCAGTGGCCGGACGAGGTGGGCCACAAGCCGGTTCCGGCCATGTTCGGCGAGCCGCGGCTGATGTTCGACAACCCGCTGCGGAAGGCCGTCTCGGAGCCGGATCTGGTCGAGCACCTGGTGCGGGCGAGCCGCGGGGCGCCCGTGGACGACGGGGGCTGGTTCTTCAGCGGCCGGCGCAACGTGCTGGGGCGGATCACCGAGTGGCTGGGGGCGCGGCAGCCGGGCCTGTTCCTGGTGACGGGCAGCGCGGGCTGCGGCAAGTCGGCCGTGCTCGGCCGCGTCGCGACCCTGTCCGACCCGGTCCACCGGGCGGACATCCTGGAGCACGGGGCCCTCGCGCCGGAGGATCCGGACCCGGGCGAGGGCTCGGTGGACGCCTCCTTGCACCTGCGGGGCCACACGGTGCAGCAGCTGGCCGAGGCCATCGCCGGCGAACTGGGCCTCCCGGTCCCGCAGACGCCCGCCGCGCTGATCGCCGAGGTGGAGAAGAACTGGCCGGCGGCCTGCGCGGACCGCCTCCCGGCCCTGGTGCTGGACGGCCTGGACGAGGCGGCCCCCGACCAGGCCTACCCGGTCGTCGAACAGCTCCTGGCGCCCCTGAGCCGCCTGGTCTGCGTGCTGCTCGGCTCCCGGGACCGGCCGTTCCGCCCGCAGGAGGATCTCCAGGAGCCCCTGGACGAGGCGGTGCGGCGCCTGGGAGGCGTCCGGGCGCGCGCGTCCGACCTGGACGACGAGGCCGACACCGAGCACGACATCCGGACCTACTGCCGGCGCCGTATGGAGGCCCGCGAGATGCCGCCGGGGGACGCGGCGACGGCGGCCGGGCTGATCGCGGACCGGGCGTCGGCCCACACCGGCGGCTTCCTCTTCGCCAGGATGGCGACGGACTCGGTGATCAGGCGGTTCACGGCCGCGCCGGAGGCCTCGGAGGACTGGGCGCAGGCCATTCCGCTGTCCATCAGCGCCGCCTTCACGGAGGACTTGGCGGAGGGCCCGGAACGCGAGCGGGACGGCGTGGTCCTCCCGCACGCGGCCCAGGACCTGCTGACGGCCCTGGCCTGGAGCGCCGGCAACGGCATGCCGGCACGCGGCGTCTGGGAGGCGGCGGCCTCGGCCCTCGCGCCCGGAGACACCGCGTACGGCCCCGAGGACGTGGACTGGCTGCTGAACACGTACGGCCGCTACGTGGTGGAGGACAGCGACGGAACACAGGCGGTGTACCGCCTCTACCACCGCGAGTTCATCGGGCACCTGCGGGAGGCCCGCGACGGGGCCGACGGGTCCGACGGGGCGTACCGCGTGGCGAGCGCCCTGGTGGGCCTGCTGCGCGAGCAGACGGCGGAGGCGACGCAGACCGCGACCGCGAACCCCTATCTGCGCCGGTCGCTGGCGGCGCACGCGGCGATGGCAGGCGAGCGCGGCGTCACGCTGATCCGTGACCTCGTGACCGACCGGGGGGACGCGTTCCGCCTCGACCTCGCCCGCGTGCTGGGTGGTATATCGCTCTCTCGGACCAGGGTGGGCAGGCGCATCGACGCCCTCGCACCGGCACGGGAAGCGGCCGATCTGTTCCGGAACCTCGCAGACGGCGACCCCGACGCCTACCTGCCCGCGCTCGCCATGTCCCTCAACAACCTGGCCAACGCCCAGCGCGCGATCGGCGACAGAGAGGGCGCCCTGGCCACCATCACCGAAACCACCGCACTCCGCCGCGACCTGGCGCGCGAGGAACCGGCCGCTCACCTGCCCAACCTGGCCGGTGCCCTCAACAACCTCGCGAACGCGCAGGGGGCTACCGGCGACAGACTGGGCGCCCTGGCCACCGTCACGGAAGCCACCAACCTCTACCGCGGCCTCGCCACCGCGAACCCGGCCGCCTATCTGCCCGAGCTCGCCATGTCCCTGAACAATCTCGCCAACGCCCAGAGCTCGGCCGGAGACGACGACGGGGCACTGGCCACCGTCTCCGAAGCCATCGCCCTCTACCGCGACCTCGCCGCCGCGAACCCGGCCAACTACCTTCCCAACCTCGCCGGCACCCTCAATAACCTGGCCAACGCCCAGAGCGCTACGGGCGACAGAGAGGGCGCCCTGGCCACCATCACCGAGTCCGTCGCCCTCTACCGCGACCTCGCCGCCGCGAACCCGGCCGCCTTCCTACCCGACCTCGCCACTTCCCTCAACAACCTGGCGAACTGCCAGAGCACCAACGGCGACAACGAGGGCGCTCTGGCGAACGTCATCGAGGCCGCCGACCTCTACCGCGAGCTCGCTGACGACAACCCGGCCGCCTACCTGCCCGAGCTGGCCGGCACCCTCAACAATCTCTCCACCACACAGAACGCCACCGGGGACAGACGAGGCGCACTGGCCAACGTCACCGAGGCCACCGACCTCTACCGCAGCCTCGCCGCCGCGAACCCGGCCGCATACCTGCCCGACCTCGCCATGTCCTTGAGCAACCTCGCCACCGCGCACGGCGCAACCGGCGACAAACAAGGCGCACTGGCACACGTCACCGAAGCCACCGACCTCTACCGCAGCCTCGCCACCGCGAACCCGGCGGCCCACCGCGCCCATCTCGCCATCTGCCTCAACAACCTCTCCGCCGCTCAGGGTGAGGCGGGGGACAGACGAGGCGCACTGGCGACCATCGTGGAAGCCACCGGCCTCTACCGCAGCCTCGCCGCCGCGAACCGGGCCGCATACCTGCCCGACCTCGCCATCTGCCTGAACAATCTCGCCACCGCCCACAGCGCGACCGGAGACAGTCAAGGCGCACTGGCCGCCATCACCGAAGCCACCGACCTGCGCCGGACCCTCGCCACCGCGCACCCGGCCGCATACCTGCCCGACCTCGCCACGTCCCTGAACAACCTCGCCGCCGCCCACAGCGCGACCGGAGACAGTCAAGGCGCACTGGCCGCCATCACCGAAGCCACCGACCTGCGCCGGACCCTCGCCACCGCGCACCCCACCGCTCACCTGCCCGATCTCGTCCGATCGCTCGCCTACTTGAGTCACATGGGCACGGTGCATGATGCCCTCGCCGCCTACGAAATCGCGGAGCGCGCCCTGGCGACGCATCCGGAGGCGGTGCGCATCCTGGCACTGGGGCGTGCCCGCCTCGAGGTAACACAGTCGGACTCCGCTGTCGGCGTCCGTACCCTTATCTGCCTCATCCACAGCCCGGCGCCACAGGGACGACTCGACCCGACGGCCTTCCAGGCGCGGCGCCTCCTGCGCCGGCACAGTCAGACCGACTCCGCGAGCACACACCTGACGAGCGCGCTGTGGCGCGAGGAGACCGGAGGGGAGCCCCCGGCGTGGCTCACGCTGAAGCAAGGGACAGTCGACCTCGTGATCGACTGGATCAACTGCCCGACCTGGCCCGACTCCCGGGCCTTCTGGGATGCACACGCCGAGGGCCTCGGAGCGGCCGATACCGTGACAGCTTTGGAGGAGGCGGCCTTGATCTCCACCGCCGCCGAGGCCCATCTGGAGATCGTCCACGCCGTGATGGCGACCGACGCTGACACCGCCTTCCGGCCTTTCCTCATCGGCACGCTCCTCCACACCTGGATCGGTGCTGCCACCTGGGAGGAATCGCAGGTCTACCTCACCGACCACTCGGCGGAGCTCCTGCACGACCAGGCTCTCGAACTGCTCGGTTCCGACACCGCCTCGGTGGAATCGGTTGTGCACCACGCACTGCTCACCCTCGCCCGCGCCCTCGGCATCCCGCACGCCTACCGGTGCATCGAGGACCGCTCCGCCCTGGACGACCGGCTCCGGCAGATCCTGAGCGCGTCCGAGGCCGAGCCCGATCTCCTGCGGGCCGTCGCTTTCCTGGAATCCTCCGTCCACGGGGAGCCGTTCACGGGCACGGCCCACCTCGCCATCGCCGGCGCCCTGGCCGGCGGGCCTCCCGGGCAATCGGCCTGGCCCTCCGCCGAACCCGCCCTCCGCGACCGCGTCATCTCCGAGATCGCCGAACTCATCGGCCGGCACCCCGCCCACGCATCGGCCCTGAGCGCCCTGATCCAGAGCCTGGTGGCCGCGTAACGGCTGCTTGTAACCAGCCTCACCCTGCGTCCCTGACCGCGAACGCTTCGCGCCGGGCTACTGCGCCGTATTGTCTACGCATCGACGCGATGCATGCCCCCACAGGAGATGAAGCCCGGATGATCACCCCACCCGTCGTGCACTCGCTGCGCGAGCAGATCCGCGAGCACATCGTGGAGGGGATCGTCAGCGGGCGCTGGAAGCCCGGCGAGCGGATCGTCGAGCGTCGGATCGCCGTGGAGCTCGAGGTCAGCCAGACGCCCGTGCGCGAGGCGCTGCGCGAGCTGGAGACGCTGCGGCTGATCGAGTCGGCTCCGAACAAGGGCGTGCGCGTACGGAACCTGTCCGCGGCGGACCTGGAGGAGATCTACCCGGTCCGGGCCGGTCTGGAGCAGATCGCGGCCGAGCTGGCCGCGCCGCGGCTGGCGGCGGACTGCTCGGCGCTGGAGCCGCACGTGGCCGCGCTGTGGGAGGCCGACCGCACCGAGGACGGTACGGCGCAGGTGCGGCACACGGTGGGGTTCCACCGGGAGCTGGTGCGGGCGGCCGGGAACAGCGTGCTGCTGCACACCTGGGAGAGCCTGGGCATCGAGGTGTTCACGGCCCTGTCCATCCGCTGGCTGGGGACGGTCCAGAAGTCCTACGCGGAGGAGCACGAAGCCCTCGTCGAGGCGTTCCGCAGTCAGGACCCCGACATCGGTCTGCTCGTGAAGCGGCATGTGCTGGGGTGCGCCCCGAGGGCGTGAGCTGCCCGTATTGCCCCGGTCTGACCGGCACCGGGTGCCTTTTCATCTGGCACCCGGTGCCGACTTTTGTCAGATGGACGTTTCTTCGTCACTTTTATTTGATCGATCATCGATCAGCGATTTACAGTCGTCGCGGGCCTCAACCAGGTCCAACGACCCTGTCCTGCCCGTCAGGGATTTTTTCACCACCTCTCCTTTGTCCGGAAGGCGGCGCACACCGATGTCCGACCCCGTAGGAAAGCTTCCGAGCGAGCTCGACCAGCTCCCGGACCGCGACACCGAAGAGACCGCCGAATGGGCGGCCTCCCTCGACGCCGTCGCACAGGCCGCCGGTACGCGCCGCGCCGAATACCTGCTCCGCCGCACGCTCCAGCACGCCGAGGCCGCCGGCCTCGCCCTGCCCAAGCTGCTGGAGACGGACTACGTCAACACCATCCCCACCTCCGCGGAGCCCGAGTTCCCGGGCGACGAGGCGATGGAAGCCAAGATCACCGCCTGGAACCGCTGGAACGCGGCCGCCATGGTGACCCGCGGCTCCAAGTACGGCGTCGGCGGCCACATCGCCACCTTCGCCTCCGCCGCGTGGCTGTACGAGACCGGCTTCCAGCACTTCTTCCGCGGGAAGGAAGCCGACGGCTCGGGCGACCAGCTCTACATCCAGGGCCACGCCTCCCCCGGCATCTACGCCCGTGCCTTCCTCGACGGCCGGATCTCCGAGCAGCAGCTCGACAACTTCCGCCAGGAGTCCGGCGGCAACGGCCTGCCGTCCTACCCGCACCCGCGGCGCCTGCCGTGGCTGTGGGAGTTCCCGACGGTGTCCATGGGCCTCGGCCCGCTGTCCGCGATCTACCAGGCGCGCTTCAACCGCTACCTGCAGAACCGCAGCATCAAGGACACCGCCAACTCGCACGTCTGGGCCTTCCTGGGCGACGGCGAGATGGACGAGCCCGAGTCGACCGCCGCCCTGGCCCTCGCCTCCCGCGAGCAGCTCGACAACCTGACCTTCGTCATCAACTGCAACCTGCAGCGCCTCGACGGTCCGGTCCGCGCCAACTTCCGCGTGGTCCAGGAGCTGGAGGCCCAGTTCCGCGGCGCCGGCTGGAACGTCATCAAGTCGCTGTGGGGCTCCGCCTGGGACGAGCTGTTCCAGCTCGACACCACGGGCGCCCTGGTACGCCGCCTGCGCGAGGTACCCGACGCGCAGTTCCAGACGTACGCGACCCGCGACGTGGCCTACATCCGCCAGCACTTCTTCGGCGCCAACGCCGAGCTCGTGCAGCTGGCCGGTGTGTTCTCCGACGCGAAGATCGCCGAGTGCTTCCACAGCTCCCGCGGCGGCCACGAGCCCCGCAAGGTGTACGCCGCGTACAAGGCCGCCCTGGAGCACAAGGGCGCGCCGACGGTCATCCTCGCGCAGACCGTCAAGGGCTACACGCTGGGTGCCGGGTTCGAGTCGAAGAACGCGAACCACCAGATGAAGAAGCTGACGATCGACGAGTTCAAGGACATGCGCGACCTCCTTGGCCTCCCGATCCCGGACAGCGCCTTCGCCGACGGCCAGGTCCCGTACGGCCACCCGGGCGCGAACAGCCCCGAGGTCCGGTACCTGAACGAGCGCCGCGCGGCCCTCGGCGGCCCGGCACCGGCCCGCAAGGTCAAGCAGGTCGCCCTGCCGGCTCCGGCCGACCGTTCCTTCGCCCCGCTGCTCAAGGGCTCCGGCAAGCAGGAGATGGCCACCACCATGGCCTTCGTCCGGCTCGTCAAGGACCTGATGCGGGACAAGGAGACCGGCAAGCGCTGGGTGCCGATCGTCCCCGACGAGGCCCGCACCTTCGGTATGGAGTCCCTCTTCCCCTCGGCCGGCATCTACTCGCCGCTGGGCCAGACGTACGAGCCGGTCGACCGCGACCAGCTCATGTACTACAAGGAAGCCAAGGACGGGCAGATCCTCAACGAGGGGATCACCGAGGCCGGCGCCATGGCCGACTTCATCGCCGCCTGCACGTCGTACGCGACGCACGGCGAGCCGATGATCCCGTTCTACATCTTCTACTCGATGTTCGGCTGGCAGCGCACCGCCGACCAGATGTGGCAGCTCGCCGACCAGCTCGGCAAGGGCTTCATCGTCGGCGCCACCGCCGGCCGCACCACGCTGACCGGTGAGGGCCTCCAGCACGCGGACGGCCACTCGCACCTGATCGCGTCCACGAACCCGGCGTCGCTCAATTACGACCCGGCCTTCGCGTTCGAGATCGCGGTGATCGTCAAGGACGGTCTGCGCCGGATGTACGGCGAGAAGCCGGAAGACGTCTTCTACTACCTGACGGTCTACAACGAGCCGAAGGTGCAGCCGGCCATGCCCGAGGGCGTGGAAGAGGGCATCCTCAAGGGCCTCTACCGCTTCAACACGGCGGCCGACCTGGCGGAGGCGGCCCCGGCCGCGGACGCCCCCAAGGTCCAGCTGATGGCCTCCGGTACGGCGATCCACTGGATCCTCGAGGCGCAGAAGCTCCTCGCCGCCGACTGGAACGTGGCCGCCGACGTCTGGTCCGCCACCTCCTGGGGCGAGCTGCGCCGCGACGCGCTGGAGTGCGACGAGGCGCTGCTGCGCGGCGAGGTCCGCACCCCGTACGTCACCCGCGCGCTGGAGGGTGCGGCCGGTCCCGTCCTGGCCGTCTCCGACTGGATGCGCCAGGTTCCGGACCAGATCAGCCAGTGGGTGGAGCAGGACTACACCTCGCTGGGCACGGACGGCTTCGGTCTGTCCGACACCCGTGAGGGCGCCCGCCGCCACTTCGGTGTCGACGCCCAGTCGATCGTGGTGGCCGCGCTGGCCCAGCTCGCCCGCCGCGGCGAGGTGCCGGCGTCCTCCGTCAAGGAGGCCCGGGAGCGTTACGGCCTCTGAGCCGAGTGACCGCACGTGAGACGAAAGGCCGGTGTCCGGCCCCGCGAAGGGGTCGGACACCGGCCTTTCGCCGTACGCGCGGTGGCGGCGCGGGGGCGGACCCGTGATGCTGGAGCGGTGATGGACGAGACGGAGTTCTGGGAGATCGTCGACCGTACCCGCGAGGCCGCCGACGGCGACCCCGAGGAGCACGCCGAGCTGCTCGTGGAGCGGCTGGGCCAGCTCGATCCCGACTCCGTCCTGGACTTCGCGCGGCACTTCGAGTCGCGGTACAACCGGGCGTACACCTGGGACCTGTGGGGCGCGGCCTGGGTGCTGCTCGACGGGGCGAGCGACGACGCGTTCGACTACTTCCGCTGCTGGCTGATCGGCCAGGGCCGGGAGGTCTTCGAGGGCGGGGTGCACGACCCGGACCAGCTCGCGGAGCTCCTGGGCGAGTTCGACGAGGAGATCGACGGCGACGGCGAGGAGCTGGGCTACGCGGCCGACGAGGCGTACGAGCAGCTGACCGGTTCGGTGGCGCCGGACCTGGGCATCCCGCTGCAACCGGCAGAGCCGGAGGGCGCCGCGCTGGACTTCGAGAACGAAGCCGTGCTCGCGGAGCGCTTCCCCCGGCTCTGGGACCGCTTCAGGGGCTGACGCCCGACCGGGCGCGGCGCCTAGGGCCTGTCGTCAAACTCCCGTCTGCCCCGCGACGCCTGCCGGGCGACGACGGGAGTTTGACGACAGGCCCTAGTAGTGCGTGCCGCCGTCGATGCGGATCTCCGTACCGGTGATGAACGCGCCGTCCTCGGAGCCCAGCATCGCGACGACGCCCGCCACCGTCTGCGGGCCGGCGAAGCCCTGGCCGAGGGCCGGGGCGAGCTTGGCGAAGAGGGACCAGTCGGTGTCCTCGGGCAGGCCGGGGCCGTTGCCGGTGGTCATACCGCTCTCGATGGAGCCCGGCGCGACGGACACGAAGCGCAGGCCCTGCTTGCTGTACTCGGCGGCCAGCGCGTGGGTCATGGACTGGATGCCGCCCTTGCTGGCCGCGTAGGCGGACATGTAGGGGTGGGCGAAGGACGCCGAGGTCGAGCTGAAGTTGACCACCACCGGCTGGTCGCCCGTCAGCAGCGCCGGGAGCGACTCGCGGATCATCAGGAAGGTGCCGGTCAGGTTGACGCCGATGACCTGGTTCCACAGGTCCAGCGTGGTCTGGTGGGTGTGCGCGGAGCGCAGGATCCCGGCGGCGTTGACGAGTACGTCGATCCCGCCGAGGACGTCGACCGCGGCGGCCACGCCCTCCTTGACCGCGTTCTCGTCGGATATGTCCAGCAGGGCGGTGGTGAGGCGGTCCTGGTGGCCGTCGGCCGCGGCCCGGTCGGCGGTGACCTTGAGTCCGGCCTCGCTGACGTCGACCGTGTGGACCCGGCCGCCCTCGGCGAGGATCCGGTGGACGGTGGCCTGGCCGATGCCCGAGCCGCCGCCGGTGATGAGGACGCGACGTCCTTCGTAACGGTTCATGGGGGGAGCGTACCGAAGCGGTGGCACGGTTTGCCAGAGTGTCAAAACATGCAATCAAGCTTGCTTCCGAGAGGTACGCTTCACTGCGTGAGATCCCCACGTCCGTACTCTCCCCAGGCCGGCCCCGGAGCCCAGTCGCTGACCGAGCGCCGCAAGGCCGCCACCCAGCTCGACATCGCCCGCGCGGCCTGCGAACTCTTCGCCGAGCACGGCCCCGACGGCACCACGGCCGAGGACATCGCCCATCGCGCGGGCGTGGCGCTGCGTACGTTCTACCGCTACTTCCGCAACAAGCAGGAGGCGGTGGCCCCGCTGCTCGCGGTCGGCGGCGACGCCTGGCGCGCCCTGCTCGCGGAAGAGGACCCCGGCACACCGCTCGCCGAAGCCCTGGAACGCGCCGTCAGGCGGACGCTGAGCGAGCCCCAGGCGGTCGAGGAGGGGCTGGAGGTGACCCGCGGCCTGCTGCGCGCGGCCGCCGGCGACGAGGCCCTGCGGGCGGTCTGGTACCGCGTGAACCAGGACTCCGAGGAGCGCCTGGTCCCGGTGGTCGCCCGGCTGGCCGGCCCGGACGCCGACCTCCTGGACGTACGCCTGCTCGCCGCGGCGGCGACGGACGCGATCCGGATCTCGCTGGAGCTGTGGTCGACCACGGACGCCCCGGTCTCGGGGCCGGGCTCCCCCACCGAACT
Source organism: Streptomyces sp. IBSNAI002 (assembly GCF_052244475.1). Taxonomy (NCBI): domain Bacteria; kingdom Bacillati; phylum Actinomycetota; class Actinomycetes; order Kitasatosporales; family Streptomycetaceae; genus Streptomyces; species Streptomyces sp. IBSNAI002. The sequence goes on from NZ_JBQPXG010000002.1 coordinate 2,607,207, forward strand.
CGCGGTCCGCTGCCTGCGCGACCTCACGGGCGCGATGCCCTTGTTCCGCTGAGCTCAGCGGAACAAGGGCATCGGGTCGGGCCCGCGGCCCCGGGTGCCGGGGCCGGTCTCAGGGGTCTCGCTGGTCTCGCTGGTCTCGGTCAGCGGCCGCCACCCCAGCCGCCACCGCCACCACCGCCGCCGTTACCGCCGCCGTTACCGCCGCCGCCACCCCAGTCGCCGCCACCGTTACCGCCGCCTCCGCCGCCACCCCAGTCGCCGCCGCCGTTACCGCCGCCTCCGCCGCCACCCCAGTCACCGTTGCCGTTGCCGTTGCCGCCGCCACCGTTGCCCCAGTCACCGTTGCCGTTACCGCCGCCACCGTTGCCCCAGTCGTTGTTGCCCCAGTCGCCGTTGCCGCCCCGGCCGTTGCCCCAGTCCCAGTCGCCGTTGCCGCCGCTGCCGGAGTCGTTCCAGTTGGCGTCGTACCAGTTGGCGTCACGCCAGTTGCTGTCGCGCCAGCTGTCGTCGCGCCAGTTGTCGTTGTATCCGCCGACTCCGCCCTGGTCCCAGCACCATCTCGGCGGCGCGTTGCGCCAGTCACGGTCGCAGCAGTAGTTCCACCGGGCGTCGGAACGGTTCGAGGGGTACCGGTAGCAGTCGTAGCCGCCGTTCCCGCCCCCGCCGCCACCGGTGACGGCAGAAGCCGAGGCGCTGGCCACGGGCAGCAGGCCCATCGCGACTCCCGCGGCGCCCGCCATGGCTGCCGCAACGATCCTACGGCGCATTTCCATGCACCTCCGAACGTGTCTCGCTTATCCAGCCTTTAGGACATTTCCACCCTCGCCCGAGCGCGACCCGCTGTCAAAGCAGAAAGCCCCCCGCCACACTCCGTGGAGTGCGGCGGGGGGCCTCCCATCAGGCATTTTCTAGAGGTCGAAGTAAAGCTCGAACTCGTGGGGGTGCGGACGCTGCGCGATCGGGGCGATCTCGTGCGTGCGCTTGTAGTCGATCCAGGTCTCGATCAGGTCCGGGGTGAAGACACCGCCGGCCAGGAGGTACTCGTGGTCGGCCTCCAGGGCCTTGAGGACGTCCTCGAGGCTGGTCGGGACCTGCGGGACGCTCGCGTGCTCGTCGGGCGAGAGCTCGTAGAGGTCCTTGTCGATCGGCTCCATCGGCTCGATCTTGTTCTTGATGCCGTCGAGGCCCGCGAGGAGCAGCGCCGAGAAGGCGAGGTACGGGTTCGAGGACGGGTCCGGCGCGCGGAACTCGACGCGCTTGGCCTTCGGGTTCGAGCCCGTGATCGGGATGCGCATGGCGGCGGAGCGGTTGCGCTGCGAGTACACCATGTTGACCGGCGCCTCGAAGCCCGGCACCAGGCGGTGGTAGGAGTTCACCGTCGGGTTGGTGAAGGCCAGCAGCGACGGGGCGTGCTTGAGGATGCCGCCGATGTAGTAGCGCGCGGTGTCCGACAGGCCCGCGTAGCCGGCCTCGTCGTAGAACAGCGGGTCGCCGTTCGCCCACAGCGACTGGTGCACGTGCATGCCCGAGCCGTTGTCGCCGAAGATCGGCTTCGGCATGAAGGTCGCGGTCTTGCCGTTCTTCCACGCGACGTTCTTCACGATGTACTTGAAGAGCATCAGGTCGTCGGCCGCGGCCAGCAGCGTGTTGAACTTGTAGTTGATCTCGGCCTGGCCGCCGGTGCCGACCTCGTGGTGCTGGCGCTCGACCTGGAGGCCCTGGGCGTCCAGCTCGAGGGAGATCTCGGCGCGCAGGTCGGCGAAGTGGTCGACCGGGGCGACCGGGAAGTAGCCGCCCTTGTAGCGGACCTTGTAGCCGCGGTTGTTCTCCTCGGAACCGGTGTTCCAGGCGCCGGCCTCGGAGTCGATGTGGTAGAAGCCCTCGTTCGCGGAGGTCGCGAAGCGCACGCTGTCGAACACGTAGAACTCGGCCTCGGGGCCGAAGAACGCGGTGTCGGCGATGCCGGTGGAGGCGAGGTACGCCTCGGCCTTCTTCGCGATGTTGCGCGGGTCGCGGCTGTAGGCCTCGCCCGTGATCGGGTCGTGGATGAAGAAGTTGATGTTCAGCGTCTTGTCACGGCGGAACGGGTCCAGGCGCGCGGTGGTGATGTCGGCACGCAGCGCCATGTCGGACTCGTGGATGGCCTGGAAGCCGCGGATCGAGGAGCCGTCGAAGGCGAGCTCCTCCGCCGGGTCGAACGCCCGCGCCGGGATGGTGAAGTGCTGCATCACACCAGGCAGGTCGCAGAAGCGGACGTCGACGAACTTGACGTCGTTCTCCTCGATGTACTGCTTCACTTCGTCGGCGTTCTGGAACATCCAACTCCTCCTACTCCCGGCCCCGGGGCAGGGCGGGCTTTATAGCTCGTGGTGCGTCAGTGCGGTGCCGCACGCTGACCCGACCATAAGCAAGCGGGATTTCTCAAGCATGACCCATTTGTTTCGCACAAGTTAACCAGGGTCCCGCCCGAGGGACGTGAGGCCGCACCGGTACCGTGTTCGGGTGGACAACAGGCAAGCAATCGGATCGTGGCTCTCCGGCCCTCGCGCGGCCGCCGAGGAGATGGGCGTCGACTTCGGCTACCCGGGCCAGCGGCTCGGCCTGCCCCAGCAGGGGCCCGGCTCGGTGGCGCGGTTCGGCCGGCGGCTCGGAGCCGTCCTCATCGACTGGGTCGGCTGCCAGGTGATTGCGTACGGGCTGATCACCGGCGGCAACCTGGCGGCGGCGGGCAATTGGACGCTCGGCCTCTTCGTGGCCCTCAGCATCGTGACGGTCGGCACCGTGGGCTTCACTCCCGGCAAGCGGATCGTGGGCCTTCGGGTGATCGCGGAAGGCGGCGGCCGCCTCGGCATCGCGCGCGTGCTGCTGCGCACGCTGCTGCTGGCCCTGGTCATCCCGGCGCTGATCTGGGACCGCGACGGCCGCGGCCTGCACGACCGGCTCGCGCGCGCCGTCCAGGTCCGCATCTGACGGGACGGCCCGGCCGACGGCACAGCGAACGAAACAGGGGCGCCCCCCGAGCCGTCGGCCGGCTCGGGGGGCGCCCCTGTTTCGTATACGAAAATCAGCTCAGCGGGTCAGCGCATCTTCCCGCCGCGCGGCATCCGCATGCCCTTGGGCATCGGACCCTTCGGCAGCGGCATGTTGGACATCAGGTCGCCCATGGCGCGCAGCTTGTCGTTGACCGCGGTGATCTGCGGGCCGGACAGTACGCGCGGCAGCTTGAGCAGGGTGGTGCGCACCTTCTTGAGCGGCACCTCGCCCTCGCCCGTGCCCACGATGAAGTCGTGCACCGGCACGTCCGGCATGATCCGGGCCAGCTTCTTCTTCTCGTTCGCGAGCAGCGGCTTCACCCGGTTCGGGTTGCCCTCCGCGATCAGCACGACGCCGGCCTTGCCGACGGCCCGGTGGACGATGTCCTGCTGCCGGTTCATCGCGACGGCGGGGGTGGTCGTCCAGCCCCGGCCCACGTTGTCCAGTACGGCCGCGGCCGCGCCCGGCTGTCCTTCCATCTGCCCGAAGGCAGCCCGCTCGGCCCGTCGCCCGAAGATGATCGCCATCGCCAGGAACGCCACCAGGAAGCCCAGGATGCCCAGGTAGACCGGGTGGCCGATCAGGAAGCCGATCGCGAGAAAGACACCGAAGGTGACGATTCCCACGCCCGCGACGATCAGACCGACCTTCGGGTCGGCCTTGCGCGTCATCTTGTACGTCAGGGCGATCTGCTTCAGTCGCCCGGGGTTCGCAGCAGTCTCTGCGTTTGACTTCCTCGCCATAAAGCGAAGTTTACGTGGCCCGAGGGGTCCGGGTCGCCGCGGCCTCAAGTACGTGTTCGGTTTCGACCCGGTCCTGGGCCCTGCGGCGGTCCTCCAGGACCGCCGTCCAGGCGTTGCGCCGGGCGCCGCTCATGAGCAGCGACTCGATGCCGCGGAAGGCGTCGGAGAGAGTCGGGATGGCAATGGCGCGTACGGGCGCGGCCTGCATGATGTCGATCCCTTTCACGGTGCTCACGTGTGGGTGCGGTGTGTGCGGTGCGTGGACCCATCGTCACTGATTGGTGTTACCAGCGCATGACCAGCTGGTCAAACGTTTTCGAAACATTGACGCGGCCCACCAGAACTCTTCCTGGGGAAGAGCCTAGGGGCCGCGCCGACGCGGGGTTACCGCTTAGTAAGGTTTTGTGCGCGAGTTCACACGGTCGCCGCGCGCTTCTCCATCGCCTGGGTGTACAGACGTCCCGCGCGGTACGAGGAACGGACCAGCGGGCCCGACATCACACCGGAGAAGCCGATCTCCTCGGCCTCCTTCGCCAGCTCCACGAACTCGGCCGGCTTCACCCATCGCTCCACGGGGTGGTGCCGCGGCGAGGGCCGCAGGTACTGGGTGATGGTGATGAGCTCGCAGCCGGCCTCGTGCAGGTCCTTCAGGGCCTGCGAGACCTCCTCGCGCTCCTCGCCCATGCCGAGGATCAGGTTCGACTTGGTGACCAGGCCGTACGCGCGCGCCTTGGTGATCACGTCCAGCGAGCGCTCGTAGCGGAAGCCGGGGCGGATCCGCTTGAAGATCCGCGGCACCGTCTCGACGTTGTGCGCGAAGACCTCGGGGCGGGAGGCGAAGACCTCCTCCAGCAGCTCCGGGACCGCGTTGAAGTCGGGGGCCAGCAGCTCGACCTTGGTGTGCCCGCTCTCGCGGCCCGCCGTCTGCTGGTGGATCTGGCGCACGGTCTCCGCGTACAGCCAGGCGCCGCCGTCCGCCAGGTCGTCGCGCGCGACGCCGGTGATGGTGGCGTAGTTCAGGTCCATCGTGACCACGGACTCGCCGACACGGCGGGGCTCGTCCCGGTCCAGGGCCTCGGGCTTGCCCGTGTCGATCTGGCAGAAGTCACAGCGCCGGGTGCACTGGTCGCCACCGATGAGGAAGGTGGCCTCGCGGTCCTCCCAGCATTCGTAGATGTTCGGACAACCGGCTTCCTGGCACACCGTGTGCAGTCCTTCGCCCTTCACCAGGGCCTGCATCTTGGTGTACTCGGGACCCATCTTCGCCCGGGTCTTGATCCACTCGGGCTTGCGCTCGATGGGGGTCTGGGCGTTACGGACCTCCAGGCGCAGCATCTTGCGTCCGTCGGGTGCGACTGCGGACACGACCGGCTCCCTGTGACTTCGATTGTTCGGGCGCCCACCAGGGTACGCCCGTAATTTCGTACGCTCTTACGTCGGCCAACCTGCGAGGGGCCCGACCCATTCCCCGGCGGCTAGCCCGCGGCCGGCTCCGTCTCACGGGGCCTGAGCTCCGCCTGCTCCAGTACGTCCCTCAAGTGCCGTTCGACGACCGGCAGCACCTCGGCGATGGTGATCTCGCGGCCCAGTTCGTACGAGAGCGAGGTCACACCGGCGTCGCGGATGCCGCAGGGCACGATCCGGTCGAACCACGTGTTGTCGGGGTTCACGTTGATCGCGAAGCCGTGCATCGTGACGCCCTTGGCGACGCGGATGCCGATGGCGGCGAGCTTGCGGTCCTCGCGGCGCTGGCCGGCGTTGGACGGGGCGTACTCGGGGCCGTTGAGGCGGGCGTCGAACTCCTCGTCGTGCAGCCGCGGATCGAAGTCGAGGGAGAGGCCGCCGATCTTCGGGCGCTCCTCGACCGGGTCGCCGAGCACCCAGACACCGCTGCGCCCCTCGACCCGGGTGGTCTCCAGCCCGAACTCGGCGGCGGTGCGGATCAGCGCCTCCTCCAGGCGGCGGACGTGGGCGACCACGTCCACCGGGCGGGGCAGCTTCATGATCGGGTAGCCGACCAGCTGGCCCGGTCCGTGCCAGGTGATCTTGCCGCCGCGGTCCACGTCGACGACGGGCGTGCCGTCCAGCGGGCGCTCGCTGGGGTCGGTGCGCCGGCCGGCCGTGTACACCGGCAGGTGCTCCAGCAGCAGGCAGGTGTCCTCGATCTCGTCCGCGAAGCGGGCGGCGTGCACCCGGCGCTGCTCTTCCCAGGCCAGGGTGTACTCGACGGATTCCGGTCCGAAGCCCAGATGGACAAACCCAAGCTCAGCCACCGCAGCGCCTCCTCGTTGAACCTGCTGTGTGCACGTACCGCACTCAGCAAGGGTACGGCGGCCTCTTCGAAGGCTCCGGAGGGGGCCACGGCAGCTGCTTCGGCCGGCGCCGGCCCTTCGGCGGCCGGTCCGGGTCCTCGTCGGCCCGCGGCAGCCGCCGGTGCCCCTCCGAGTGGTCGTTGACCCAGCCGCACACCCCGCACGCGTACCGGCCGTCGAGCCCCGCGATGTAGGTGCCGCAGCGCCGGCACTCCGCCTCGGTCAGCTCGGGCGGAGGAAGCGGAGCAGTGGATTCAGGGCGCTCCTCGGGAAGGTGCGCCCGATGGTGCCGGCGGGTCATGGGCGCAGCGTACGCGGGCGGAGGGGGGCGGTCCGTAAAGCGCCCTACCGATTCTGCACACGATCGGATGAATGTGGGGCAGAGAGGGCGGTGTGGACGAGGTTCGCCGCTACATTCACGCCGTTCACAGGGCCGGGACTCCGGTCCGTCACGTCAGGAGACCGTGGAGCCGATGACGGAACGACCTGCCCAGCGCGTCCCCAACAGGCAGCTCGCGGCGCTGATCGCGGAAGCCGGGTTCTCCAACGCCGGGCTCGCCCGCCGCGTCGACCAGCTCGGCCTGGAACACGGTCTCGACCTGCGGTACGACAAAACCTCCGTGACCCGCTGGCTGCGCGGGCAGCAGCCGCGCGGAACCACCCCGGCGCTGATCGCCGAGGTCTTCACCCGACGCCTCGGGCGGCGGCTCTCCGCGCAGGACCTGGGGCTGGACGCCTGCGCTCCCGTCTACGCGGGCCTGGAGTTCGCGGCCACCCCCGAAGAGGCCGTGGACATCGCCAGCGGGCTGTGGCGCAAGGACTCCGGATCCCACGCCGAACTGCGGAAGATCGCCTTCACCCCGGCCGGACTGGTCGTCCCCAGCCGGGACTGGCTGATCGGGCGGGCCGACGAGCGGGTGGCCCGGGGCGCCGACCCGGGGGCGGCGCGCGTCCCGGTGCAGGGCCGGGCCACCGTGCCCCGGCAGCGGCAGATCGACCGGGGGCCCGGGCAGCGGGTGACGGGCGGGGACATCGCGGCCCTGCGCTCGGTGAGCGAGCTGTTCCGCGCCCTGGACCACGCCTACGGCGGCGGGCACGCCCGCCAGGCCCTGGTGCGGTACCTGGAGCACGAGGCCGAGCCGATGCTCCGGGGGACCTACGGGGAGACCACCGGGCGGCGGCTGTTCTCGGCCGCGGCCGATCTGACCCGGCTGGCGGGCTGGACCTCCTACGACATCGCCGCGCACGGTCTGGCCCAGCGGTACTTCGTGCAGGCGCTGCGGCTCGCCCAGGCCGCCGGGGACCGGCCGTACGGCTCGTACGTGCTGGTCACCATGAGCCGGCAGGCCGTCTACCTGGGCCACGGCCGGGAGGCGGTGCAGCTGGCCCGCGTCGCCCAGCAGGGCGTCGGCTCGGGTCCCCCGCCGGTGGTGCAGGCGCTGCTGCACTCGGCGGAGGCCCGCGGGCACGCGGTGCTCGGCGAGGTACGGGCGTCGACGGCCTCGCTGGTGCGGGCCGAGCGGGCGCTGGGCGCGGCCCGGCCGGGGGACGACGTGCCGCACTGGGCGCGGTACTTCGACGAGGCGCAGCTGGCGGACGAGTTCGGGCACTGCCACCGGGACCTCCAGCAGTACCGGGCCTCGGCGCAGCACGCGGAGCGCTCTCTTCAGCTGCGGGCGCCCGCGTACGCGCGGTCCCGGCTGTTCTGCCGGGTGGTGCTGGCCACGGCCCGGCTCGGGCTGGGCGAGCTGGACCAGGCCTGTGCGCTGGGCGCTGAGGCGGCGCAGCAGGCGATGGAGATGCGGTCGGTGCGGGCGGTGGAGTACGTACGGGACTTCGAGCGGAGGCTGGAGCCGTACCGGGACGCGTCCGCCGTGCGGACGTACCGGGACAGGGTCGCCGCCTTGTCGTGACCCGATGGCCGGCGGGCCGGCGGGGTGTGGGTGCCCCGCCGGCGTCACTGGGTGGTTCTCAGGCCGCCACCGGAAGGGCCTGCTCCCGAGCGGCCGGGAGCGGGATGCCGAAGTCGCGCAGGACGGCGTGGGTGGCGCGGCGGGCCGAGCGCAGGGCGCCCTGGACGGTGTTGGTGTCGCGGTGGTCCCCGCACACGTACAGCCCGGCCAGGACGCGCACCGGGCGCCGTACGTCGTAGGGCGGGGGCATCGCGGGGACGGCCTCCCTGGTGTGGTGGACGGCCAGCGGTTCCCAGTCGCGGGTGGCCGTGTCGTAGAGCCGGGCGAGGCGCGAGGCGACCGTACGGGCGGGGGGCGGCGGGCCGAGCACCGTAGTGGTGACCAGGCTCCGGCCGGCCGGAGCCCGCGTCGGGTCGACCGCGCTCATCACGGCGGTGTGCGCGACGGGCCACTTGGGGTCGCCGTCCAGGAGCAGCGAGGCGTCCCAGGGCAGCGGCGCGGCGGTGGCGTGGTGCAGGACGGTGACCTCGTGGAAGGCGGGCACGCGCAGGCCGGGCAGGAGTTCGGCGGCGGCGCGGGCCCCGGTGGCCAGGAGGACGGAGCGGCAGCGGAAGTCGCCGTGCTCCTCGGTGGTGACCAGGTTGGTCGCCACCGACCGGACCCGGACGCCGGTGCGGACGGTGCCGGGCGGCAGCCCGGCGGCGAGCCGGTCGGGCAGGGCCGCGGCTCCCCCCTCGGGCACGGCGAGGCGGCCCCGGGCGAAGGTGCGCAGGGCCAGGTCGGCGACCCGGCTGGAGGTGGTGAGCCCGGGGTCGCAGAGCAGGGTGGCCAGCAGCGGCCGGAGCACGCCGGTGGCGGTGCGCGGTGGCAGGCCGCGGGAGCGCAGGACGGCGAGGGCGGTGCGTTCGGGCCGGGCGAGCAGCCGCTCCTCGGGCAGGGCGGCGAGCCTGCCGAGGACGGCGCTGAGCCGGGCCTGGTCGAGGGAGCCGCTGGCCAGGGCGCGGGCCGGGGTGAGCGCTCCCGCACGGAGCTGCCTGCCGTCGGTGTGGACCAGGACCCCGGGCGCGAAGTGGCGCAGGGGCAGACCTGCCAGGCCCGGGGTCGTCCCGAGCTCCGGGTAGGAGGTGTTGAGCAACTGGCCGATCCGGTCCAGCCGGAACCCGTCGGCCGACTCGGTGGCCATCCGCCCGCCGGGATCGCCCGCGGCCTCCAGGACGATGACCGTGACCCCCGCTGCGATCAGGTGGTGCGCGGCCGCGAGTCCTGAGACTCCGGCTCCTACGATGACGACGTCCGCATGGTGTGCGGAATGGTGTGAGCTGCTGAGCACGTGCCCCTCCCCGAGGTCGGCGCGGCTGTGTCACGACCTCCTTCCCCCAACCTGCTCCAGGGGAACCCGAGTTGGCCGGGGTATTGCGGGATTGTGGTCAACTCCGGTCGCACAGCGGTCGCATCCGGCTCACAAACGGTCGCACGCTGGTCGCGCGACCGCCGGGCCGTGCCCTACAGGGCCGCCCGGATCGCGTCCTCGATGCCGGGGTGGCGGAAGACGAAGCCGGACTCCAGCAGCCGGGCGGGCCGGGCCCGCTGACTGCCGAGCACGTCCTCGGAGAACTCCCCGAGCACGACGCGCAGGGCCGCGGCCGGCACGGGCAGCAGCGCGGGCCGGTGCAGCACCCGGCTCATGGCCGCGGTGATCTGCCGGTTGGTCAGCGGCTCGGGGGCGGTGAGGTTGACCGGCCCTTCGAGGCCGGGGGTGTCGATGATGTGGCGCAGGGCCGCGATCTCGTCGTGGAGCGAGATGAACGGCCAGAACTGGCGCCCGTCGCCGAGCCGGCCGCCGATACCGGCCCGGAAGACCGGGAACAGCTTGCCCCAGGCCCCGCCGTCCCGCGCGACGACCAGGCCGGTACGGGCGAAGGCGGTACGGATGCCGGCCTCGCGGGCGGGCCGCGCGGCCGCCTCCCACTCCACGCAGACGGAGGGCAGGAAGCCCCGCCCGGCGGGGGCGTCCTCGTCCACGACCCGGTCGCCGGTGTCCCCGTAGTAACCGACCGCCGAACCGCTGACGAGCACGGCGGGCGGCTCGTCGAGCGCGGCCAGCGCCCGGGCGAGGGCGGCCGTGCCGAGCACCCGGCTGTCGCGGATCTCCTTCTTGTACGCGGCGGTCCAGCGATGGTCCCCCACGCCGGCCCCGGCCAGGTGCACGACGGCCGCGCACCCGGCCAGGCCGGCGGGGTCCACGTACCCGCTGGCGGGATCCCACCGCACCTCGTCACCCGCGGCAGGCGGACGGCGTACGAACCGCACCACCTCGTGCGTGTCCGCCCGGAGGGACCGTACGAGGGCACTGCCGATGAGTCCGGTCGAGCCGGTGACCGCGATGCGCATGGCCCCATCCTGCCGCCCGGCGGCACCGCCCGCGCGAAGCCCGGCTCGGCCGGGCCCCCGGGGGGGTCAGGTGGCCGTGCCCAGCCAGGTGCCCACCGCGTAGGTGACGGCCATGGCCAGGGCTCCGCCGGCGACGTTGCGCAGGACCGCGCGCACCGGCGGCGCCCCGCCCAGCCGTGCGCTCAGCACCCCGCACAGCGTGAGCGCCCCCAGCACCGCCGCCACCGTCACCGGCACCCGCGCGGACGGACCGGGCAGCACGATCGCCAGCAGCGGCAGCAACGCCCCCACCGTGAACGCGACGAAGCTGGCGAACGCCGCGTGCCACGGATTGGCCAGCTCATCGGGGTTGATGCCGAGCTCCACCCGGGCATGGGCCCGCAGCGCGTCCCGTTCCGTCAGCTGCTCCGCGGCCTCGCGGGCCACCTCCCGGCTCAGCCCGCGCGCGGCGAGCAGGTCGGCGAGCTCCTCGAGCTCCGCCTCCGGCTCCTCGGCCAGTTCGCGGCGCTCCATGTCCAGCGCGGCCCGTTCGGAGTCCCGCTGCGAGCTGACCGACACGTACTCCCCCGCCGCCATCGACAGCGACCCCGCCAGCAGTCCGGCGACCCCCGCCGCCAGGATCGCCGCGCGCGAGGTGGTGGCACCGGCCACACCGACCACCAGGCCCGCGGTGGAGATGATCCCGTCGTTGGCGCCCAGTACCCCGGCCCGCAGCCAGTTCAGCCGCGTGCTGATGTCCGCGCTCGGCGATCCGTCACCACCGCCGGAGCCGTGCGCGTCGATGTGCGCCTGCGTCAGAGCCTTGCCCGGGGCATCGTCTTCCGTCACGCCCCCACTGTCCCGGCACGGACCGCCCCGGGCCACCCGGCAGGGCGGTCCGGGGTGCGCGCGCCTGGCCCGCGTACCAGGGTGGAGGGGTGAGACGCGGAGACGAGGAGCCGGGCTGGCTGCGCGGGGAGCCACCGCCGCGCTGGGCCCGGCTCGCGCCCGCGGTGGCCCTCGTGGTGCTGGTCCTCGCCCAGATGCTCACGCCGGGCGATGTCGAGCTCGGCTTCTTCCTCGCGGGTCTGCCCCCGGTGGCCGCCTTCGCGTACGGGGCGGCCGGGACCGCGTTCTTCGCCGCCCTGGTCCTCGTCCTGCTCGGGGTGCACAGCCTCAACGTCGCCCACGCCGGGGGCTCGGACCTGTTCACGGTGGCCGCCATCGGACTGCTGAGCGTGGTGATCGCCTGGGTGCGGCGGCGCCGGGACGCGCAGCTGGTCAGCGTACGGACGGTCGCGGAGGCGGCGCAGCTGGCGGTCCTCCCGCCGGTGCCGGAACGGGTCGGGCCGGTGCGCTGCTCCGGCCTCTACAGGGCGGCCCAGCGCGGCACCCTGGTCGGCGGCGACCTGTACGACGTGCGGGCCGGGCCCTACGGGGTCCGGGCGCTGGTCGCGGACGTGCAGGGCCACGGCCTGGCGGCGGTCGGAACGGTGACGGCGCTGCTCGGGGCCTTCCGGGAGGCGGTGCTCGACGACGCGGAACTGGTGGCGGTCGCGGCCCGGCTGGACCGGCGGCTGGCCTGCGACGCGGCGGCCGCCCCCGACGGGCACCCCGAGCTGTTCGCGACGGCCCTGCTGCTGGAGTTCCCGCCCGGGCTGGACCTCGTACGGATCGTCTCGTGCGGGCATCCGCCCGCCCTGCGCCTGCGCGGGCCGGTGGTCGAGGAGGTGACCGTGGAGCCCGGCCCTCCGCTGGGCCTGGGGCTCGCGCGGCCGGACCCGCCGCCGTTGACGGAGCTGGCGGTGCGCGCCGGGGACCGCTTCCTGCTGCACACCGACGGGGTGACCGAGGCCCGGGACGCGTCGGGCCACTTCTATCCCCTGGCCACGCGGCTGACCGTGGTGACACGTGATCCGGCGGGCCTGGTCAGAGCGGTCTGGCGGGACCTGGTGGCCTTCACGGACGGCGGGCCGCGGGACGACGTGGCCCTGCTGCTGCTGTCACCGGACGGCCCGGCATGATCGCGGGGCCCTCACCGCGCGTGTACCTTACGTAACCGTCGAGCACACACAGTGACGGCTGCGGTGGGAGACATCATGTCCATGCTGCTGATCAGAGGCACGTTCCGGGTACCGGCCACGGCCCAGCCGGACGGCGACACCATCCCCTTCGTCCCGGACGACACGGCCGACTGGAAACTCGTACCCGGCCGCAAGCGGATCGTGCCCGCGCCGGACGGCCGCGCCAGCATCCGGCTGGAGTCCGTCGACACGCTGGAGACCCACTACGAGGGCCCCTACGGACCGGTGCAGCACCAGCCGCTGGACCTCGCCCACCGCGCCGCGAACGAGCTCCTGGCATGGGTGGGCTTCGCCAGCGTCGACCGCCACGAGGACGAGACCGTGTCCACCATCCCCGACAGCGTGCCCGGCTTCATCCTCACCCGCGGCGCCGACATCCACGGCCGCTGCGTGGCCCTGGTCGGCCGCGGCACCCCGCCCGCGTGCTCCGGCTACGAGATCCGGGTCGAGGAGGGCCTGCTGAAGAAGACGGCCAACTTCCACCTGATCTCGCTCGGCCTGGCCTACCCGACCTTCTACACGGGCTTCCCCGAAGAACTGCGCGAGGTCCTCACCGCCGCGGCCCTGCAGGCCCGGGCCGCCAAGAAGGGGGTGTGGGCCGACGACGCGGACGTGACCACGCAGGGCGCGAAGATCTGCGGGATGTCCTCGATCACGGCGGCGAACGGGGCGGTGCTCCTCCCGAAGCTGTTCCGCCGCCTGAAGGAGTACATCGACCTCCACCCCGATCCCGATTCCGACCCCGCGGAGCCGCTGCTGTCCTCCTTCCCCTCCTACCTGGCCGGGTCCGCGGACACCTACCGCATCACCTCGGAAGGCAAGGAGGTCACCGGCCTGCACCGCGTGGTCAAGGTCGACGGCGACACGGTGCGGATGCTGCGCCTGCCCGAGGAACTCGTCTTCGAAGAGAAGTGAGGACGCCGGCCCGGCGGGACCTCCACCCCGCCGGGCCGACGCCTGCGCGACTCGGTACGGCCGGCTCGGTACGGCCGGCTCACGCCGCCTGGATGAAGGCGCGCACCATCTTGCAGGTGACGTTGGACGGCCGGTGGATCCCCGTGCGGACCGCCATCGTCCGGATCTTCCGGTTCGTGGCGCGCCGGGCGTCGTACGTCCCCGAGTCGAGCAGGGATATCGCCAGGCGCATCGCCTTGAGACGGCGGTTGTGGCTCTCGTACCACTCGCGGGGCAGGCCCGCCGGCAGCGGCTTCTTCTTCACGTGCTGAATGGTGGTGGCAGTGGCCATCTACAGCCTCCCAAACGGTAGTTGGCTTCCTGTCGTTCTCCCTCGATTTTACCGGGCAGCACTGACAAAAGCCCTGGCCGGACGGACTGCGCACCGAGCACCGGACCCGGCACCGGACACGACACCGGACAGCCCCTGGATAGGCTGGACGGCATGGAGATCTGGATCAATCCCGCGTGCTCGAAGTGCCGCAGCGCACTGACCCTGCTGGACGCCGAGGGCGCCGACTACACCGTCCGCCGCTACCTGGAGGACGTGCCCTCCGAGGACGAGATCCGGGAGGTGCTCGGCCGCCTCGGACTGGATCCGTGGGACATCACCCGCACCTCCGACCCGCTGGCCAAGGAGACGGGCGTGCGCGATCTGCCGCGCGAGGAGACCGACGCGGCGCGCGGCCGCTGGATCGCACACCTGGCCGCGCACCCGAAGCTGATCCAGCGCCCCATCATCACCGCCGAGGACGGCACGGCCGTGGTCGCCCGCTCCGAGGAGGCCGTCCGCGAGGCCCTGTCCCGCAAGGGCTAGGACATGAGCGACAACGGGGAACCCGGGAATCTGGGGGTGGCGCACCTGCTGCGGGCGGTGACCGTCGAGTTCGGCACACGGCTCGGCCTCAACTCGGCGGGCACCACTGCCGTGATCGACCGGCTGGACACCTTCGACCCGGCCGGACGGGAAACCGTCCGCCGCTTCCTGACGGCCGCCCACACCGTCTTCGCACCACAGGCCGACGCGTGACCGCCCGCGACCCCGGCGAAACGGGCGCCGACCTGCACCTCGACCTCCCCGCCGAAGGCGCCCGGCGGACCGCCCTGGCCCAGGCCCTGCGCAGCGCCGTCCGCAGCGGGCGACTGGCCGCCGGGACACGGCTGCCGCCGTACCGGACCCTGGCCGCCGACCTCGGCCTGGCCCGCAACGCCGTCGCCGACGCCTACGCCGAACTGGTCGCCGAGGGCTGGTTCACCGCCCGCCAGGGCTCGGGCACCCGGGTGGCGGAGGGGGCGGCGGGCGCGGGGCCGGCGGCTGCGGGGCCGACGGTCGCCCGGCCGGCGGCTGCGGGCCCGTCCGTTGTCGGGCCGTCGGCTGCGGGCCCGTCGGCCGGCAGCCCGCGCTACGACCTGCTCCAGGGCAAGCCCGACCCGGCCTCGTTCCCCCGCGGCCCGTGGGCCGCCAGCGCGCGGCGGGCCCTCTCCGAGGCGCCCACCGAGGCCTTCGGCCCCGGGGACCCGCGCGGCCGCCCCGAGCTGCGACGGGCCCTGGCCACCTACCTGTCGCGGGCCCGGGGCGTGCGGACCGGCCCGGAGAACATCGTGGTCTGCTCCGGCTTCGCCAACGGACTGCGGCTGCTCGCGTCGGTCCGGCCCCGGGACTGGGCCGTCGAGGCGTACGGGCTCCCCTTCCACCACGGCATCCTGGAGACCGCCGGGGTGCGCCCGCACCCCGTCGCGGTCGACGAGGACGGCGCGCGGACGACGACCGAACTCCCCTCCAGGGTGCGCACGTTGCTGCTCACCCCGGCGCACCAGTTCCCCACCGGCGGCCGCCTGCTGCCCGCACGGCGCGCCGCCGCCGTGGAGTGGGCCCGCACGACGGGCGGCGTGATCGTGGAGGACGACTACGACGGGGAGTTCCGCTACGACCGCAAACCCGTCGGCGCCCTCCAGGGATTGGCCCCCGAGCACGTGGTGTACGCGGGCTCGCTGAGCAAGAGCCTCTCCCCGGCCCTGCGGCTCGGCTGGCTGGTCCTGCCGGACCGGCTGATCGACGAGGTCCTGGCGGCGAAGGGGCAGCGGGAGTCCTGGGCGAGTGCGCTGGACCAGCTGGCGCTGGCCGACTTCATCGAGTGCGGCGCGTACGACCGTCACGTCCGCCGGATGCGCAAGCACTACCGGGACCGCCGCGACCAGCTGGTCTCCGTACTGGCCGCACGGGCGCCCGAGATCCGGGTGACGGGCATCTCGGCGGGCCTGCACGCGGTACTGGAACTCCCACCGGGCAGCGAGGCCCAGACCCTTTCGGCGGCCAGAACGGCAGGCCTCGCCCTGGACGGCCTGTCGTCCTACCGACACCGAGCGGACCCGACCCCACCCCGCGAAGGCCTGGTGGTGGGCTACGCGGCACCCCCGAACGCGGCGTTCACCAGGGCGGTGGATGCACTGGCGGGGGTGGTGGGGGTGGGCTTCGAGGGGCGGGCGGGGGCTTCGGGTGCTGCGGGGCCTGATTCCGGCGGAGGCTGATCAGGGAGGGTTTGGGGGTTTCCCGCCCGTCCCGCTGTCTCTCCGGGTCGGGCCGTCCTGTCAAGGGCGCTCCCTTCGGTCGCGTCGCTGCGCGATGGCCTGCGGCCACCCTTGACAGGCCGTCCCGCCCCGGAAAGACAAGGACCGGCGGGAACCCCCCAAAAGAACGGTCCACCAGTTCCCTATGCCTGCCTGTGGACATCAGGGACCGACACCTGACCACCGGGGACCGGCAGGATCCGCGCCCGGGCCGGGCACGGAACCGATCCCGGGCCGGGGGCCGCCCAACCCACACCAAACAGCGCCCACAAGCCCATCGGAAGCCGGTAGCGCGCCAGATCGCTACGCGCTCCTCATCTCTCAGCGTCCGACGGCCGTCCGGGGCTGGGAGCGGGTGGGGGTGGGGGTGGGGGTGGGGAAAATGAGACGCGGTCTCTTACCTGCTTTGAGAGGCTGGCGCGTCGGTTTTCCTTGCCGCTCGTCACAGGAGTGATCGTGATTCCCCCTCGCCTGGTCCCGTTGGTGCAGCAGTTCGACTTCGCGCGCGAGCGCCTCACCCATCGCATGTCAGGGCCCGTCATGGACAGTGGTGACGGTTCGGACACCAAGGTCGGGCCCATGACCGGGGAGGAGTTCTTCTGGGAGCCGGTCGGGGGCTGTTGGTCGGTGCGGCGACGGACGGAGGGACCCGGACCGCGTGCCACGTTGCTGACCGGCACGGGTGACTGGGGGCGCGACGCGGCGACGTACCCGCACCCCTGGCCGCCGCCGTTCACCACCATCGCGTGGCGCCTGAGCCACCTCAGCGAAATGCTGACCCTGCGCGCCGACCACACGGCCGGAAGCCGCGCGCGGACCCGCGACGACTATCCCGTCAGCGGGAACGTCGAGGAGGCGCTCGCAGCATTCGACACTGCCGCCGGCGCCTGGCGGAACGCGCTGCTGAGCGTCGACGACGCCGCACTGGACACCGTGGGGTACTGCACCTACCCACATGGCAGCGACGCGGAAGAACCCTTCATCGACATCGCCTGGTGGGTGAACCAGGAAGTACTGCACCACGGTGCCGAGATCGCCCTCCTCCGCGACCTCCACCGCGAACGGCAGCACAC
The DNA here is from genome assembly GCF_052244475.1 of Streptomyces sp. IBSNAI002. Taxonomy (NCBI): domain Bacteria; kingdom Bacillati; phylum Actinomycetota; class Actinomycetes; order Kitasatosporales; family Streptomycetaceae; genus Streptomyces; species Streptomyces sp. IBSNAI002. The sequence continues at coordinate 2,624,257 of NZ_JBQPXG010000002.1, forward strand.
CCCCGAATGAGCCCCTGACCTCCGCCTGTCGCCTATTACCAGCCCCGGACGGCCGTCGGACGCTGAGAGATGAGGAGCGCGTAGCGTTCTGGCGCGCTACCGGCTTCCGATGGGCTTGTGGGCGCTGTTTGGTGTGGGTTGGGCGGCCCCCGGCCCGGATCGCTTCCCTGGCCGGCCCGGGCGCGGATCCTGCCGGTCCCCGGTGGTCAGGTGTCGGTCCCTGATGTCCACAGGCAGGCATAGGGAACTGGTGGACCGTTCCTTTGGGGGGTTCCCGCCGGTCCTTGTCTTTCCGGGGCGGGACGGCCTGTCAAGGGTGGCCGCAGGCCATCGCGCAGCGACGCGACCGAAGGGAGCGCCCTTGACAGGACGGCCCGACCCGGAGAGACAGTCGGACGGGCGGGAAACCCCCAAACCCTCCCTGATCAGCCTCCGCCGGAATCAGGTCCCGCAGTACCCGAAGCCCCCGCCCGCCCCTCGAAGCCCACCCCCCGAAGCCCCCCTCGCTCACCCCGCCCTCACACCTGCCCCCCGTAGGGTGTGCGGAGCGCCAAATCGGCGCTTACCGCATCAAAGGACCATGGAGTGAACCACCAGCAGCCCGGCACACCGGCCTCTACGCCCACCTCCACACAGCCCCCCGCCCCCACCCAGGCCCCCCTCCCGCCGCCCCGTCGCGGGGCCGACTGGATGTTCGGCGGGGTGTACGGGACGGTGCTGGCCAGTGGGCTGTTGGCCGCGCTGGACCAGACGGGCGGGGACTACACGCCGTTCTACGACGCCAGCTGGGTGGTCGTCACCGCGGCAACGGCCGGGCTCGCGCACGGCTACTCGCACCACATGACCACGCACCAGCAGGGCTCCGTAGGACACCGGTGGCGACTGCTGGTCACGGCGCTGTGGCACGAGTGGCCGATGATCGTGGCCACCCTGCCCACCGTGCTTCTCCTCGTCCTCGCCGGGCTCACCGGCTGGGACTCGTACGGCGTGACCGCCGTCGGCCTCGGCCTGAACACCGCCCTGCTGTTCGCGTGGGGTTCGTGCGTGGCGATCCGGGTCGGCTACCGGCTGCGCTCCGCGCTGCTCATAGGGCTGGCCGACGCCACGATCGGACTGGCCATCATCGTGGCGAACGCCCTGATCAAGTAGCGACCACCGACCACCGCCACCTCATCACCCCCCACCGCCTTCACCCCACCCCCCACCCCCCACCCCCCTCACCCCTCACCCCTCACTCCTCAGGCAGCTGCCCCTCCGCCTCCGCCAGGATCTCCGTCACCCGGGCGCCGAACTCCGCCCCCCGCGGGTCCGTCACGCCGGTCCGGGCCGCCGTGAGCAGCGCGTCGAGGGCGCGCCCGTAGGCGCCGGGTACGTCGCTCCAGCCGGGCAGTGTCCGGACGCCCTCGGTGCCGCGCAGTTCCAGGCCCACCCCGGCGGCCGCCTTCGGCGCGCCCAGGCTGAGGACGGCGGTGCTGGCGGCGCCGGAGGTGTGGCGCAGGGCCAGCTGGACCACGTCGGAGGGGCCCCGGGTGGCGCTGACCGAGGTGACGTCGCCGAGGATCGGGACCAGTACGGAGAGCGCGTGCGGGCCTACGTCCCACAGGCCGCCCTTGGCCTTGCGCCAGGGCGAGTCGGCGTACGCGCTGGGCGTGCCGTCGGGCGGGAAGACGGCGCCGAGCCAGTGCGCGGCAGCCGTGAACCAGCCGGGGCGGGCGGCCTGCTCCGCGACCCAGCCCGCGGTGGGCTCGGCGAAGCGGAGGGTGAAGAAGACGACGGAGGCGACCTGGTGCCGCGCCGCGGCGTCGGCGACGGCGCGGGCGTCCTCGACCCTGGTGGCGACGGGCTTGTCGAGCAGCAAGTGGCAGCCGGCGGCGGCCGCGCGTACGGCGAGCGGGGCCTGTACGTCCGGCGGCAGGGCGAAGGCCACGGCGTCACAGTCGGCGAACAGTTCGTCGGGGTCTTCGTACACCTTCACGCCGTACGCCTGCGCCAGCTCGGCCGCCGCCTCGGGCCGGCGGCCCCACACACCGGCGAAGTCGGAACCGGCGTGCGCGGCGAGGGCGGGGGCGTGCGTACGGTGCGCCCAGGGCCCGGTGCCCAGCAGTCCGACCCGGGGCCGGGCACCTGCGGCAGCACCTCCGGCCTCATGTGCGGCAGGGTGCGCGGCGGGGTCTCCGGCAGAGGTCACATCAGACAAAATGCTCACCCGCCCAGTCTGCCCCACCCGGACAGGTGTACCTCCCCCAACCCGCGACCGACCCGCACGACCCACCCGACCTGCGGTGCAAACCTCGGTAACACGGGGTTCACACATGGGCAACGGAAGGGAAATCGCGGGCGGGCACGCTGCGGTCATCACCGCAGCGACGAAGCCGCGAGATGAAGCAGCGAGACAAAGCAGCGACCAGCAGCACCGCAGAGTCTGAGGATGGGGCCCGTGAGCTACAAGGCTGAGTACATCTGGATCGACGGCACCGAGCCGACGGCGAAGCTTCGCTCCAAGACGAAGATCCTGGCCGACGGCGACGCGCTGCCGATCTGGGGCTTCGACGGATCGAGCACGAACCAGGCCGAGGGCCACGCCTCCGACCGCGTCCTGCAGCCGGTGTTCTCCTGCCCGGACCCGATCCGCGGCGGGGACGACGTCCTCGTGCTGTGCGAGGTCCTGAACATCGACATGACCCCGCACGCGTCGAACACCCGCGCGCTGCTGCGTCCGGTCGCCGAGAAGTTCGCCGGGCAGGAGCCCATCTTCGGCATCGAGCAGGAGTACACCTTCTTCGACGGCACCCGTCCGCTCGGCTTCCCCGTGAACGGCTTCCCGGCCGCGCAGGGCGGTTACTACTGCGGCGTCGGCTCGGACGAGATCTTCGGCCGCGAGATCGTCGAGAAGCACCTGGACCACTGCCTGGCGGCGGGCCTGAGCATCTCCGGCATCAACGCCGAGGTCATGCCCGGCCAGTGGGAGTTCCAGGTCGGTCCCGTGGGCCCGCTGGAGGTCTCCGACCAGCTGTGGATCGCGCGCTGGCTGCTCTACCGCACCGCCGAGGACTTCAACGTGTCGGCGACGCTGAACCCGAAGCCGGTGAAGGGCGACTGGAACGGCGCGGGCGCGCACACCAACTTCTCGACGAAGGCGATGCGCGAGGACTACCGCGCGATCATCTCCGCGTGCGAGGCGCTGGGCGACGGCAGCAAGCCGATGGACCACGTGAAGAACTACGGCGCCGGCATCGACGAGCGGCTGACGGGCCTGCACGAGACCGCTCCGTGGAACGAGTTCAGCTACGGAGTCTCGGACCGCGGCGCCTCGGTGCGCATCCCGTGGCAGGTGGAGAAGGACGGCAAGGGCTACATCGAGGACCGCCGCCCGAACGCGAACGTGGACCCGTACGTGGTGACCCGTCTCATCACGGACACCTGCTGCACGGGCCTGGAGAAGGACAGCCTGGTCTAGGACCTCGCCGCACCTCCACCTCCACCTTCCCGCTCCACCTCCCCGCTCCACCTTCCTGCCCCACCTCCCCGCTCCACCTCGCACGCCACCGACGCCCGTCGGGCCGACCCAGGCCCGGCGGGCGTCGGCGTACGCCCGGATCTCTGGGTGTTGTGTCCCGTATTGAGGTGAGTCGCTCGAGGGAATATGGGATTCCGCTCCACGACGTGAGACGGGGTCTGCCCCCGCACCGGCCCGTCTGCTTGAATGGACGCATGGCCAGCCACTCGCACACCTCGTCAGGTCGCAGGGACCTCGAGCCGTTCTGGCCGTCCCGTCAGGACCACGATTTCGACCGGGTGTGTTGCCGCGCGAAGAACGCGCCGGCCCTCTAAAGCCTCCGGATCGCCCTCCTGATCTGCGTCGAGGCCTTCGGTCTGCGCGGTACGACATCGATGACGTCCCTCCGTACGTCTCCTGCCGACCACTCCGCGTGAAAGAGCTGACCACTCATGACCCAGACCCAGACCCGCCCCCTCACGTCCGCCGCGTCCGCGTCGACCGCCACGTCCGCCGCGACCGCCACGCACCTGACCTTCCCGCCCAGTCCGCGCCACCGGCTGCGGGCCGTGGACCGGGACGAGGTGGCCCGGGTGGTCGACCTGCTGCCGCCGGGCGCCACCTGGCTGCCCGCGCCGCAGCACACGCTCCCGGCGCTGCCCGGCCGGCCGCCGATGGTCGGCTACCTGGTCCTGGTGCCGGCCGACCAGCAGCAGCCGGTCGCCTTCGCCCCGCAGGCCGTGGCCGTGGCCGCGCCCCCGGCACCGGCGACGCCGGCCCCCTCCGCCCCCACCTCCCCCTCCGCCTCCGAGGGCGACGCCCTGGTCCGCATCGACCCGTCGCAGCGCACCGCCGAGGTCGACGGGCGGGTGCTCGACCTGACCTACCTGGAGTTCGAGCTCCTCACGCACCTGGTGAAGCACCCGCACCGGGTGCACAGCCGGGACCAGTTGGTGACCACGGTGTGGGGCTACGGCCACGTCGGCGACGGCCGGACCGTGGACGTCCACGTCGCCCGCCTGCGCCGCAAGCTGGGCGCCGCGCACCGCGGTGCGATCCAGACGGTGCGCCGGGTGGGCTACAAGTACGCCCCCTGATCACGCGGACGGGCCCGCACTCCCCTGGGGAGTGCGGGCCCGTCGGCATGACGGCCGGACGACGGCCGCCAGCGGCTAAGCGGCCTAGGCGGCGGCCTTCGCGCGGCGCGCCGCGACGAAGCCGAGCAGCAGGTCGAACGCCAGGAACACCAGCAGGCTGATCCCGAGCATCGGGACGAACCAGCCGACGACGGCGGTCGCCGCGGCCAGCGGCAGCACGACGGTCACCGGCACCTTGCGCCAGGCGCCGCGCGGCTGGGCGCGGCCGACGGACAGCCTGCGGTCCTTCGTCGGCCGGCGCAGCCACCACATCCGGTAGCCCCAGAAGACGAGGAACATCAGGCCGACGGCGAGCGCGGCCAGCGCGATCTGGTTGGCGAGCCCGAAGGTCAGGCCCATGTGCACGTCGATGCCGAAGCGGGTCATCTGGGCGAGCAGGGGGTAGTCGGCGAAGCGCAGTTCGTCCATGATCCGGCCGTCGGCGGGGTCGACGGAGACGGCGTCGAGGTGTACGGGGACCTGCTTGTCCTTCTCCTTGACCACGTAGCCCTTGCCCTTGGCGGGGAGCGTGATCTGGAGGTACTCGGTGACCCCGGCGGCCCGGGCGGCGTCGACGGCCTTGTCGATGCCGATGTCGGCGGTCGGTGCGGGCGGGGGCATCTCGGTGCCCTCGGGCATGTTGTGGCCCGCGTGTTCGTCGGAGCCGCCCGCATCGGCGCCGGGGGTGAGCTGTGCGGAGACGGCCGGGGTGGCGCCGCCGAGGCTGTCCTGGAGCTGCCCGATGTTCTCGCCGGCGTACTTCGACCAGGTCAGGCCGGTGGCGGAGAGGACGACGAGTCCGGCGACGGACCAGAGTCCGACGACCCCGTGCCAGGACAGGGTCCGGCGCAGGCCGGTGGCCTTGCGGTCCGGGAGGACGAGGTCGGCCTTGCGCTTGCGGCGGCGGCCGATCCACAGGGCGAGTCCGCCGAGCGCGACCACCCACAGCCAGCTCGCGGCGAGCTCGCTGTAGTTCCGGCCGAACTCCCCGAGGTGGAGGCTGGAGTGGAACTCGCTCAGCCACGTGCGCACCGGCAGTGCGTCGCCGGAGGTGACGAGCTGTCCGCGCACCTCGGCCGTATACGGGTCGATGAACACGGTGAGGGTCTCGCCCTCCGGGAGCCCCTCGCTCTCCATGATCACCCGGGTGGTCGCGTCGGACTCGGGCGCGGGCCAGACGGACACGATCTCGCCCTGGGGTGCGGCGCCCCGGGCGGCTTCGACCTGGGCGCTGAGCGGCAGGGCGCTCTCGCCGACGCGGGAGACGGTGAGTTCGTCGGAGTAGATGATGTTCTCGGCCTGCCAGGAGGCGGCGTAGAGCAGCCCGGTGGCGGCGGCGAGGAACAGCAGCGGGGCGATCAGCAGGCCCGCGTAGAAGTGCATGCGCAGGAGCAGCGGCCGCAGGGCGGCCCAGCCGCCGCCGCGGCGCTTGGCCGGGCCGGAAGCGTCGGCCGGGGTGGCGGTGCCGGCCGGGGCGGCTATGCCTGCCGCGTCGGCTGAATCGGTGTCCCGGGTCGGGACGTCGCGAACCTCGTCAAGAGACATGGTGGTCCTAGGTGTTGGCGAAGACATGGGGAACCGGCCCCGGGTCTCGCCGCCTCGCTCAGATGCGGGCGGGGCTGCCGGGGGCCGTGGTGCGGAAGGCGCGGCCCGCGGGCGGGCCGCGCCGCACCACGGCGTAGGCGTGCACGGCCCCGCGCAGGCTGCGCGGCCGTTCGTACGGGGTGACGGGCGCGGGCGGGACCGGTACGACGGCCACCCGCGCCCCGGCCAGGGCGAGTGCGCGGGACAGCGGCCGGGCCGTGTGGCGGGCGGCGGCGCCCAGGGTCCGGGCCAGCCGGAAGACGGCGGCCTCGCCCCACGCCAGCCAGGCGGCGCAGAACAGTCCGGCCAGCACGTGAGCGGCGATCATCCCGGCCCCGCCGTGCCCGGCCATGCCCGCCACGTCCGCCATGTCCGGCGACATTCCCGCCATGTCGGCTGCCGTGCCCGCCAGGTCCGTGGCCATGTCCGGCGGCATGCCCGCCATGTCGGCCGCTCCGGCCGTCTCCGCCGTCCTGGCCGCGTGCGCCGCGTGCGCCGCGCCGCCCGGGGTTCCGGCGGTCGTCGCGCCCATGTCCATGCCCGGCACGTGGTGGTGCGCCGCCGAGGGTGCGGGCTTCGCCGCCTGGCTGCCGGAGAAGAGGAGGTGCAGCACCCCCTGGACGGCGAGCACCGCGGTGGCGATCCCCGCCGGTCCCCGGCGCCGGCCCGCGGCGGCCCAGGCCAGGGCGCCGGTCACCGCGAAAGCGCCCATAAGACCTGTGAGGGGAATGTCCGTGCCGGACATGTGCGAATGCCCCACCGCACCCAAAGCGGTACACACCGCCGCGAACATCGCGGCCCGCGTGGCGCGCATCGGCGCGGGGTGCTGGAGCATGGCCGGAACATGCTCGCACGGGGCCCGGTGGTGTCCGCCAGAGGGCCGTAACCGATCATGGTCGGGTGAATCCAATGCCGTGGGGAGCCGTGTACGCGGGCGGGGTCCAGCTCGGGGCGTACGCCTTGGAGCGGACGGGGCGGGAGGAGCGGGAGCGACTGCTCCGCACCTGCTCCACGAATGTCGACAATCTTGCCGCCGGGCGCTGGGAGACGGTCCTGACCAGCGCTCTCGTCGTCGAGGAGCCGATGCCTCTGCCGTACGCGCTGCTGCTCGTCGCCGTCCTCGGATACGCCGAGTACGCGTACGGCGCCTGGTGGACGGCCGCGGTGTTCCTGTTCGGGCACGCCACGGCGACCCTCCTCGTGTACGGCGTGCTGCGCAGGACGACCGATCCGCGCACCCGGCGTGCCCTGGACGTGGGGACCAGCTACGGCTTCAACTCCGTGCTCGGCGCCCTCACCTCGGCCCTGCCGCGCGGCGTCGTCCGCACGACCGCTCGGGTCGGGCTCCTGGCGCTCGCCGCGGCGCCGGTCGTCAAACGGGGGCGGACCTTCACGGACGCCGGACACCTGGCAGCCCTCGGGATCGGCATCGGGGTCTCCCTGGCCCTCGATTGTCTTTCCGGAGCGAAACATCAGAAAATCGCTTGAGCTGGGCAAACCGGTTGAAATGCATTTTCCGCCTGACCGGAATCGACCGCACCCTTCGCATGAACCGCTTCATGACACGAGCAACTCGCACACCGCTGGAGCCACCACGATGACCGCCACCCCCGCCACCACCGTCGCCAACCTCCGCGACCTCGGCGGCACCCCGCTCTCCGGCGGCCGCACGGTCCGTCCGGGCCTGGTGCTGCGCTCCGGCCAGCTCGACCGGCTCGACCTCGACGCCGACCCGGCGGTGGCCGCGCTGGGGCTGCGGACCGTCATCGACTTCCGCACCGACGCCGAGCGCACCGACCATCCCGACCGGATACCGGCCGGGGCCCGGCTGCTGGTCGCCGACGTGCTGGCGGACAAGATGAAAGCGGGCACGGGCCGGATGCCCGCGGCCGCCCAGCTCAAGGACCTGCTCTCGGACCCGGCCGTCGCCGAGGAGCACCTGGGCGGCGGCAAGGCGCAGGCCCTGTTCGGCGACGTCTACCGCTCCTTCGTGCACACGGCCTCCGCCCAGGCCGCGTACCGGCTGCTGCTCACCGAGGCCGCCGCCCCCGGGGCCGGGCCGCTGCTCTTCCACTGCACGGCCGGCAAGGACCGCACCGGCTGGGGCGCCACGGTCATCCTGTCGCTGCTGGGCGCGGACGACGAGACTCTGATGGCCGAGTACCTGTCGGTGAATCCGGCGGTCAAGCAGGCCTTCGCGCCGATGATCGAGGGGTTCACGGCGGCCGGCGGCGACCCGGACATCGCGCTCGCGCTGATCGGCGTCTTCCCCTCCTACCTGGAGTCCGCGCTGACGGAGGTCGAGACGCGCTACGGCTCGATGGAGAAGTACGTGCGCGAGGGGCTCGGCGTCTCCGACGAGGCGGTCGAGGCGCTGCGCACCCGCCTGGCGTAGCCGACCGAGAGGGTTTCCGGCCGGAGAGGCGGGTGACCATCCGACGATTCGCTCGTTCTGCTGAACGTGACTGCGCCGGATACCGCCACCCTCGTTCCGTCTCCCGATGTCGAGCAGGCCGAGGCCGCCATCGTCGAGCACTACCCGCGGCTGGTGCGGCTCGCCTACCTGGTGCTGCCGCCCGCCCTCGGCCGCAACCGCCGGGTGCTCACCGCCCACTCGCTGGTCCAGCGGGCGCTGCCGCGCGGGCGGCGGGACGCGGCCGCGGCCGTGCGCGGCGGGGTGCCGGGGCAGCGCGGCGGCGAGGGTGAGGCCGGGTACGCGTACGTACGGCTGCGCGTGCTGCGCGCCGCCCTGGAGGCCGGGGTTCCGCTGACGTTCCGGGCGCTGCCGCGCCGTGCGCAGCTCCCGCCGCTGCTGCCGCAGGTGTGGGGGCTGCGACTGTTCCCGCGGGCCGGCGGGGCCGAGGAGCTGGCGCTCGACCAGTGGCTGGCCACGCTCGACGGCGCCGGGCGGGCCGCCTGCGTGCTGCGGGCGCTGGAGCGGCTGCCGGAGCCGGAGGTGCTGCGGGTGCTGGACGAGGCCGGGGTCGCGGATCCGGCCGCGGCGGTCGCGGAGTCCGGTGATCCGGCGCACGACTCCCTGTTCGCCTCGCCCGAGTTCGACCCGTGCGTGCTCCAGGCCCGGCCCACCGACCTGTTGCGGCGGCGCCGGCTGGTGCGGGCCGGGCTGGCCGCCGGGGCAGCGCTCGCCGTGTGCGGGGCGCTGCTCGCCCTGCCGGGCGGGGGCTGGGGCGCGGACGGGGCCGCCGCCCCTCTGTACTCCCGCAACGCCGCGGCCGAGCAGGCGCTGGATCCCGGCAAGCTGCTGCGGGCCGCGCCGGAGCTCTGGCGTACGTCCTCCCGTACGGGCTTCGCCGCGTGGCCGGCCCGCGGCGACCGCGCCGACGACACCGGGCTGCTGCGCCGGGCGCTGGCCGTCTGGGCCCGCCCCGGCGCCTCGGTGGTCGTCTCGGCGACCCCGGGTACCCCGTCGGGGCCGCCGATGGGTCCGGCGCAGCTGCTGTTCGCCGGCGCCGTGGACCAGGCGGTCGTGGTCCTGCTGCACGACGGGCTGCGGGTGGTCCGGTACGCGGAGCCGCTCGCCGGGACCACCGGCGCCGCCCTGGACTTCGCGCGGACCGACGGCGCCTCGGCGGACACCGCGACGGCCCTCGTGCTCAGCCGGGTCGACGGCAACGTCCGCTACCTCACCGCCCCCTGGGTCACCGGCGCGGCCCTGCGGGACCTGCTCAAGCCGGGCGAGGCGGCGGTGGCGCTGAAGACGGCTGCGGACGGGGTGACCCCGCCGGTGCCGAGCCCCGCTCCGGCGGGCAGCTGCACCGGCTGGAACGCCCTCGCCCTGACCGGTGACGGTGCGACGCGGCTGATCACGGACCTCGGTGAACTGACCCCTGCCCGGCTGACGTCGGGCGCGCCGGGTGCCGAACGCGATGTGACGGAGGCCGCGGAGCTCGGCGACTGGTCGCGGATCGCCTGCCTGCTGCCGTCGGTGCGTTCGCACGGGGTCCGTACGGTGAACGCCTGGACGTACGCCAAGCAGCCGCTGCCCGAGGGCGACGGGACGGCGACCTGGCTCTGTACGCGGGCGGAGACCTGGCAGGGTTCGGCGGACCGGGTGCAGGCGCAGTTCCTGGCTCCGGGTGCGCCGCTCGCGGCGCAGGCCGCCCGGTCGGAGGGTTCGCCGGCGTGCGGGCCGCGGGAGCCGCGGGTGCTGGCGGGCGTGCTGTGGAAGTCGCGTGCGGGGCAGTGGTACGTCCTGGCGGCGGGCAGTGCGCAGTTCGCCTCGCTGTCGGTGTCGGGCGGCGGGGTGAGCGGGTCGGCGAACGGCAACCGGCTGGCGGTGAAGGCGCCGGCCGGTGCGCAGGTCGACCTGTCGGGCAAGCTCACGGACGGGACGAAGGCCGGGGCGCTGCGCTGAGAGAAGTCCGCGCAGAGGGGTTCTCCTCGCCCCTACCCCTCAGTACATTGACGCCATGTCTAATACGCCGCTCGCGCCCGCCCCCGTGGCGTCGGAACACGTGGACCCGAGGCCCCGGAACGTGTCCTTCGGCTGGGAGGACACCCCGCTCCACTGGCTGCCGAACGATCCGTTCACCGGGCACATGATCAATGTGCTGCACCTGCTGCTCCCCGCGGGTGAGCGCTGGTTCGTGCACGTCTACAAGCAGGTGCTCCCGTACATCACGGACGAGCGGCTGCGCGCGGACGTGGTCGGCTTCATCGGCCAGGAGGCCATGCACGCCGCCGCCCACGACGACGTACTGCCCCACCTGAAGCGGCTGGGCCTGGACCCGACCCCGTACACGGCGCAGGTCGACTGGCTCTTCGAGAAGCTGCTCGGAGACCGGACCCTGCCGCCGGGCACGGCGCGCCGCTGGTGGCTGATGGAGCGGGTCGCGATGATCGCCGCGATCGAGCACTACACGGCGTTCCTGGGCGACTGGGTGCTGAACGCCGACGAGTTGGACCGGCGCGGCGCCGACCCCATGATGCTCGACCTGCTGCGCTGGCACGGGGCGGAGGAGGTCGAGCACCGCTCGGTGGCCTTCGACCTGTTCATGCACGTAGACGGCGGCTACCGGCGCCGTGCGCGGACCTGGGCGACCGCCTTCTCGGCGCTGGTGTTCCTGTGGCAGCGCGGCGTGCGCTTCTTCATGGAGAACGACCCGCACCTGGTGGACGGCAAGGCCTCCTTCGGCCAGTTCTTCCGGGCCGGGCAGCAGGGCGTCCTGCCGTCCACCGGCGCCATGCTGAAGTCCATACCGAAGTACCTCGCCCGTACCTACCACCCCTCGCAGGAGGGCTCGACGGCCCAGGCGGTGGCCTACCTGGCCGCTTCGCCCGGCGCGAACGGCGGGGTGAACGGCGGCTCGGACGGCGGCCTGGACCGCGGGGTGAAGGCATGAGGCGCGCCCTCGCGGTCACCGCCGTCGCCGGCGCGGCCTGGGCCGCCCGGCGCGCCCTGGGCCGCCGCATCGCGGCCTCCCCGCTCTGGCCGCTGCCTGCCCTGGGGACCCCCGTCTCGGGATACTCTCCGCGCCGGCCGCTGCGCGCGCTCGTCGTCTCCCGTACCGAACCGGCCGAGGGGGTGCTGCGGCTGACCCTGGCGTCCCCGGAGCTCCCGGCCTGGACCCCGGGCGCGCACGTGGACGTCGTCCTGCCCTCGGGCCTGGTCCGCCAGTACTCCCTGTGCGGCGACCCGGCCGACACCGGTGCGTACACGATCGCCATCCGGCTGATCGAGGACGGCCGCGGCGGGTCCCGCGAGGCGCACGCCCGGCTGGTCGAGGGCGCGGAGCTGGAACTGCGGCCGCCGCGCAACCGGTTCGAGCTGGTCCCGGCACCCTCGTACGTGTTCGTCGCGGGCGGCATCGGCATCACCCCGATCCTGCCGATGCTGCGGGCCGCCACGGCCGCGGGCGCCGACTGGACCCTCCTCTACGGGGGCCGCTCGCGCGCCTCGATGCCCTTCCTGGCCGACCTCGCGGTCCACGGCGACCGGGTCACCGTCGTCCCCGAGGACGAGGCGGGCCTGCCCGACCTGTCGGTGCTCGCCGCGGCCCGGCCGGGCACGCTGGTCTACTGCTGCGGACCGGAGCCGCTGATGCGGGCCGTCACGGCGGCGGCCGCGGACCCGGCCGCGGTCCGCCTGGAGCGCTTCGCCCCCGCGGCGCCGGGCCCGGCCCGGCCCTTCACCGTCGAACTGCGGCGCTCGGGGCGCACGGTGGAGGTGGGCGCGGCCGAATCCGCACTGGCCGCGGTGCGCCGGGAGCTGCCGGACACCCCGTACTCCTGCGAGCAGGGGTTCTGCGGAACCTGCCAACAGCGGGTGCTCGCGGGCGAGGTGGAGCACCACGACGGGCTGCTCACGGACGGCGAACGCGAGGACTCGATGCTGCTGTGCGTCTCGCGCGCGAAGGACGGCCACCTCACCCTGGACCTGTGACCCGTCCGTACTAGGGTGTCCGCATGACAACCGGGGTGCGGCGCAGGATGGGTGTCGAGGAGCGGCGGCAGCAGCTGATCGGGGTTGCCCTGGAGCTGTTCAGCCACCGCTCCCCCGACGATGTGTCGATCGACGAGATCGCCGCGGCCGCGGGCATATCGCGGCCGCTCGTCTACCACTACTTTCCCGGCAAGCTGAGCCTGTACGAGGCCGCGCTGCGGCGGGCCGCCGACGAGCTGGCGCTGCGGTTCGTGGAGCCGCGGGAAGGGCCGCTCGGGGCCCGGCTGCTGCACGTGATGGGGCGGTTCTTCTCGTTCGTCGACGAACACGGGCCGGGTTTCTCGGCGTTGATGCGCGGCGGCCCGGCGGTGGGGAGCAGCCAGACCAACGCCATGATCGACGAGGTGCGGCAGGCCGCGTACGAGCAGATCCTCGCGCACCTGGGCATCGGCGTGCAGGACCCGCCGGCCCGGCTGGAACTGGTGGTGCGGTCCTGGGTGTCGCTGGCCGAGTCCACCGCGCTGATCTGGCTGGACGGGCGGCGGATCCCCCGGGCCGAGCTGGAGTTGCAGCTGGTGCACGACTTCGCGGCGCTGGCCGCGGTGAGCGCCGCGTACGACGCCGAGATGGCGGGGATCCTCGTACGGATCCTGGCGGACGAACCCGCGGACGGGCCCTTCGGGGAACTGGTCGGGCGGCTCGCCGCCCTGGTTCCGCCCGGGGTGCCCGGCCCGAGGTGATCTTGCTCGATAATGCCCGCGTGATCATTGACGACGGCATCTTGTTCCGGCGCGCCGAGGAGAAGGACGCCGGCCTGCTGGTGCGGCTCTACGACCAGGCCGCCCGCTGGATGCAGAAGCACGGGATCGAGCAGTGGAAGCCCGGTGACAAGGACGCCGCGCACTTCCGGTCGAAGATGCGCGACGGCGAGGTGTGGATCGCCGCCGACGCCGACGGGCAGGTCTGCGGGGCGTACGAACTGTGGTGGTCCGACGAGGAGGCCTGGGGGGTCCAGCCGCCCGTCGCGGGCTACGTGCACCGGCTGATGGTGGCCCGCGAGGCCGCGCCCGCCGGAACCGGGCGCCGCATGCTCGAGCACGCCGAGCGGCGGATCGCGCGGACCGGGCGGGAGCGGGCGCGGCTGGACTGCGTCTCCACCAACCCCCGGCTGCTCGCGTACTACCGGGGTGCGGGCTACCGGGTGGTCGGGGAGTTCCCCCACAAGGAGGGGAAGGACGGCAGGGTCTACGGGGTGATCCTGCTGGAGAAGCGGCTGGACCGGCTCAGCGCCGTGTGAAGACCGAGACGGTGCGGGCGGGGACGGTGAACTCTCCTGTCGTCGCGTCGTACGCGGACCGCTTGACGGCGGCGTCGGAGCCGGCGGCCTGCACCGGGTGCAGGACGTAGCCAGTGCCCGCGAGGGCGGGAACGCGCTGGGGGCGGGCGGTGGGGGTGGCGTTGAAGACCACCACCAGGTCGCCGAGGACCATGGTGATCACCCCGGGGGTCTCCTCGGTGCCGGAGAGCGGGAAGGACAGCCGGTCCTGGACCGCCTGCGCCGTGGTGAGGGCGAAGGCCGGCTCGGTCGTGCGGATCCGCAGCAGGTCGCGGTAGGCGGCCGAGGCTCCGGTGATCTCGGCGCAGCCGGGGGCCGGGGTGGTCAGCAAGGGCTTCGCGTACAGCCACTTGGAGGCGTTGTCGGCGGCCGGGGGCAGGCCGCGGCCGAAGCCGTTGCCGTCGCGGCAGTCCCAGTGCAGGGCGTTGAACCAGTCGCCGCTGTCGTAGGAGTTGCGGTCCAGGGACTTGGAGCGGAGCAGGTCGGTGCCCGCCTGGGAGAGGGCCGGGCCCTGGGAGAGCGTGGCCGTGGCCATGGCCAGGACCTGCATCCGGGCCTTGTCCGCCGCGCTGGTCGCCGGCGGGAGCTTGTAGGTGAGGGCGTCGGCGAGGGTCTCGTTGTCGTGGGCGTCGGCGTAGGCGAGGGCGTCGCCGGGGGCGGCCGCGTAGCCGGCCGGGGCGCCGTTGTAGTCCACCTCGGAGCCCTTCACGCGGCGGCCGGTGGTGTCGGTGAAGGTGTACGGGGCGAGGTTGCCGGACAGGCCGACCTTGATCAGGTCCTGGGCGTGCAGGAGGCGGGCCTTCTGCTCGGCCGGGGTGCCGTTGGCGGGCGATCCGTTGGGCTCGGTGAACAGACCGGAGGCGAAGCCCTGGACGCGCGGGTCCTCGTCGAAGGGGCCGCCGCCGCGGACGGCGTCGCGTGCCCGGTCCGAGAAGGTGGCGATGCCGGTGCCGGCCATGTTCTTCTGCGTGGCCTGCACGAAGCGGGCGTCGTCGGCGATCTCGCCGAAGTTCCAGCCCTCCCCGTACAGGACGATCTTCTTGCCGTCGACCCCGTCCTTGGCGACGGTCAGCCCGTCGAGGGCCTTGCGGACGGCGAGGATGTTGGCCTTCGGGTGGTGGCCCATCAGGTCGAAGCGGAATCCGTCGACCTTGTAGTCCTTCGCCCAGGTGACGATCGAGTCGACGACGAGCCGGCCCATCATCGCGTTCTCGGGGGCGGTGTTGGCGCAGCAGGTGGAGGTGGCGACGGTGCCGTCGGCCAGCAGCCGCTGGTAGTAGCCGGGGACGATGCGGTCCAGGACGGACTTGTCCGACTGCCCGGAGGCGACGGTGTGGTTGTAGACCACGTCCATGACGGTGCGCAGCCCGGCCCCGTTGAGGGACTGGACCATCCTGCGGAACTCGACGGTGCGGGCGGTGCCGTTCGGGTCGCTGGCGTAGCTGCCCTCGGGGACGGTGTAGTGCAGCGGGTCGTAGCCCCAGTTGTAGGCGTCCTTCGCGGCAGCGGCGGCCACGCAGGCCTGCTGCTCCTGCCCGTCGGGGGCGTACGCCTCGAGGTCGCAGGCGGGTTCGGTGCGGTCCGCGGCCTTCTCCGGGATGGTGCCGATGTCGAAGGCGGGCAGGAGGTGGACGTACGAGGTTCCGGAGGCGGCCAGGCCGCGCAGGTGGGTCATGCCCGCCGAGCCGGTGTCGGTGAAGGCCAGGTACTGGCCGGGGTGCTGGGAGGTGCGGTCCGCGACCGAGAAGTCGCGGATGTGGAGCTCCTGGATCTGGGCCGAGGTGAAGGGGACGGGCGCGGGCTTGCGCAGGTCCTTCCAGCCGGGCGGGGCGAGCTTCGGGTCGGCGAGGTCCACGGCGAGGCTGTGCGTGGAGTCGGCGGTCAGGGCCGTGGAGTAGGGGTCGGTGACGAGGTTGCGGACGACCTGTCCGGTGCTCGGCGCCCATACGGTCACGGCGTAGCGGTAGGGCTTCGCGGCCCAGGAGCGTTCGCCGCGCACCGACCAGACGCCGGTGGTGTCGTCGCGGCGCATGGGGAGGGTGCGGCCGTCGAGTTCGAGGGCGACCTGCTGGGCGGTCGGGGCCCAGACGGAGAGGGTGGGGCGGCCGTCCTTGAAGACCGGGCCGAGCGCGGCGGTCGTGGCGGTCGTGGCGTACAGGTCGTCCAGGACCCCGGCGAGCTGTACGCCGGTGGCGGCGAGGGCGGCGCCGTTCGCGGCGCGGGCACTGGCGACGAGCTGGCCGCGCAGGGCCTCGCGGACCCGGTCGCGGTCGCGCGGGTCGACGGTGAAAGCGGAGTATGCGGCCAGGTGCGGGAACTTCTGCTTCTGGGCGGCGGTGAGCTCGGTGCGGTTCAGGCGCAGCCACTGCGCCCCGCCTTCGCGCAGGGTGCCGTTCTCGGCCTTGACGGCGCCGTCGCGGGAGGCGAGGAGCTGGGCGGAGGCGGCGGCCGCGGGGGCGTTCCAGGCGAGGGTGTCGCGGTCGATCCAGACGGCCTGGGCCTTGGTGAGGTCCAGGGCGGCGCCGGAGCCCGCGGGCTGCGGGAGGAGGTACTTCTCCTTGCCGCCCAGCATCCAGACCTCGTGGCCGGTGGCCTTCAGGTCGAGGGACTGGTCGGAGGGGAGGTCCTTCTCGTCGCCCTTGTGGAGGATGTAGGCCAGGCTGGTGGCTCCGGCGGCGAGCGGCACCTCGTACACGGCGCCGTAGGTGTCGGTGCGGGTGGGGAGGATCGGCTTGGACCAGTCGGTGGGGGTCGCGGCGCCGGTCCAGACGTGCAGGCCCCAGCCGTCGTAGGCGCCGTCGGGGCGCTGGTAGTGCAGGACGGCCTTGGTGGTGTCCTGCGGGGGCTGGGCGGGGCGTTCGGTGCGGGCGGGTTCCTTGCCCTGCTCCAGCCAGATCTCGCCGGTGCGGGTCAGGTCGATGGTGCGGTCGGCGGCGACGTCCTTGTTGCCGTCCTTGTCGATGACGAGGTAGTCGACGGAGGAGGCGCCGGGCTTGAGCTTGACGTAGGCGAAGGCTCCGTAGGCGTCGCGGCCGGTGAATCCGTGCCCGGCCGGCCACGGAGTGGCCTCGCCCTCGGCGATGTCGCCCCACGCGTACAGCCGCCAGTCGGTGTAGTCGCCGTCGGGCCGGTTGTAGTGGACGACGGCGTAGTCGCGCTGGGTGGCGGTCGGGGTCTCCTTCGGCGGGACCTGTCCGGCGGCGGACTGGGCGAGCGCGCTCGCGGTGCGGCCGGCGGGGTCCACGACGACGGCCTTGTAGCGCAGGGCCGTTCCGGCGGGGGCGGTGATGTGCTGGGTGACCTTGTACGGGGCGTGGTCGGCGGAGCCGAGGATCTGCCAGGGGCCGTTGCCGGTCTGGGCGGCGAAGACGACGCGGGCCAGGCTGCCGCCGCCGGTGACGTCGGCGGTGAGTTCGACGGTGCCGGTGGCGCCGGGGGCCGGGGCCTTGAGGGTCAGGGCGGGCTTGGCGGCGGGGGCGGCGAGGGGGGTGGTGGCCTGGAGGACGACCGAGCCGAAGGCGGGGACGGGGACGGTGAGCTTGCCGGCCGCCGAGGCGCGCAGCAGCGCGGTGCCGCCGTACAGAGTGCGGTACTGGGTGCCGGCCGGGGCGGCGATCTCCACGGACCTGGACTCGGGCGCGTTGTTCGCGGCGACCAGGTACTCGGTGCGGCTGCGCGGGTCGGTGCGGGCGAAGGCGTAGACGGAGCCGTCGGCGAGGCGCTCGCTCTGGACGCCGTCGCGCAGGGCGGGGTGGTCCTTGGCGAGCTTGGAGAGAGCACTGATCTGCTTGTAGAGCGGGTGTTCCGGATCGTAGGCGTCGCTCGCGTGTGTGCGCACTGTTCCGAGCTGGTCGTCGTCCAGGTAGTCGGCGACCCGGGAGGCGAAGAGCGGCTGCCGGGCGTCCTTGTCGCCGCCCGCACCCGTGAAGCCCTGCTCGTCACCGGAGTAGACCACCGGGTTGCCCCGGGAGAAGAACATCAGCTCGTTGGCCAGCCGGTAGCGGTCCAGCAGCTCCTGCTCCCCCGCGCCCGGCCGGTCCTGCTTGAGGAAGGTGCCGAAGCGCCCCATGTCGTGGTTTCCGAGGAAGGTCACCTGCTCGTAGGCGTTGGCCTTGTCGGTGGTGTACCGGTAGTCGTCACCGAGTACGGCGGCCAGCCGGCCGGCTCCAGCGCCCTGGGCGGCGTACGAGCGGATCGCGTCCTGGAGCGGGAAGTCGAGGGTGGAGTCGAGGCGTCCGCGCGTCACGTACGGGGAGGTGACGGCAGTGTCGGCGGAGTAGACCTCGCCGAACATGAAGAAGTCGTCCCGGCCGCGCTTGGCCGCGTACGCGTCGAGCGCGGTGGCCCACTGTCTCCAGAAGTCCAGGTTGACGTGCTTGACGGTGTCGATCCGGAACCCGTCGATATCGAATTCCTCGACCCACTTCCGGTAGATCTTCTCCATCCCGCTGACGACCTCGGGACGCTCGGTCCACAGGTCGTCGAGGCCGAAGAAGTCGCCCTGCTCGGAGGATTCCCCGGCGAAGGTGGAGTCGCCCCGGTTGTGGTACATCTGCGGGTCGTTGAGCCAGGCCGGCACCTTGAGGTTCTTCTTGGCGTCGGGGACGAACGGGGTCCGCGGGAAGGACCCGGCCCCCGTCTTCGGGAACTTGCCCTTCCCGTCCGCGTAGTCGGCGTCGTCGAAGGGCACCCCGTCCTTGGTCAGGTAGGGGAACGCCCCCTTCGACAGGTACGAGTAGGACGCCTCGCGGTAGTCGACGACGTCGGCCGTGTGGTTGGTGATGACGTCGAAGAAGACCTTCATCCCCTTCCCGTGGGCCTTGTCGATCAGCCGCTCGAGGTCGGCGTTGGTGCCGAAGTGCGGGTCGACCTGTGTGAAGTCGGTGATCCAGTAGCCGTGGTAGCCGGCCGAGACGTCGTCGCCCTTGCCCTGCACCGGCTGGTTCTTGAAGATCGGGGCCATCCAGATGGCCGTCGTCCCCAGGCCCTTGATGTAGTCGAGCCGGTCGGTGAGCCCCTTGAGGTCCCCGCCCTGGTAGAAGCCCTTGTCCGTCGGGTCGAGGCCGGTCTCCAGGCGGGAGCCGGTGAGGCCGCCCCGGTCGTTGCGCGGGTCGCCGTTCGCGAACCGGTCCGGGAGCACGAAGTAGAACTGCTCGCGGGTCAGGTCGTGGCGGGCCGGCTGCGCGGCGAGCTTGGCGTCCGAGGGCGGGGCGGGCGGCCTGGCGGTGGCCGCCGCGGCGGGCAGGGCGGGCAGGAGCGTCACGGCCAGGGCGGCGGCGAGGGCTCCTGCGGCAGGGCGTATCAAGGCGGATCTCCTTGTGTACGTGTCGCGTGAATGAGGGCTGCCCGGCGTGGCGGGATGTGGATGCCGGGCAGCCCTGGTCTGTGGGACGGGTGGGTCAGTTGCGCCAGGTGTCGTTCAGCGTGACCTTGCCGTTCGCGGGAACGGTGGCCGTGCGGTTGGCGCCGCTCTCCCACGTGACGTTGCCGGCGGCGTCCTTGCGGACGTACTTGTACGCGAAGGACGTGCCGGGCGGGAGCGTGACGTCGAGCTTCCAGACGGGATAGGCGGCCGGGTCGAGCCCCGGCGCACCGGCGGTGTTCCAGGAACCGAGCTCGGCGCGGTCCCCGGCGACGTGGATGTTCTGCCCGGGCACGGTGGTGGCGTTGACGGCGAACGAGGCACCGGAGGCCGCCGACGGCGGGGGCGTCGTGCCGCCGGAGCAGGTACGGGCGCCGGCGTGCAGGGCGAGGGCGGTGCCCGCGCCGAGCGTGGCGGTGAACTGACCGCCGGAGCTCACGTTGACCACCCGCCCGCTCTGCACGTCGCAGTAGTCGCCGCCCGGGAGCGAGGTCTGGAAGGTGCGGGTCAGGGCGCTCGTCTCGTGGTTGATCGCCACGTACGCCTTGGAGCCGCGCCCGAAGGCGATCTGGTCGCCGCCGTTGTCCCACCAGTCGGTGACGGACTGGCCGCGGGCCGCGTTGCGGAAGCCGACCATGGAGGAGATCTCCCGCCAGGCGTGCTGGCACTTCCAGCCGTCGCTGTAACAGGCGTTCACCGCGCCGCCGTTCGGCGGGCCGGCGTCCTTGTCGGTCCACTCGTAGCCGGAGTGCACGTCCGGGGACCCGTAGGGCCAGGCCAGCATGAACACGTTGGCGAGGGTGTACGTCGAGCCGTCCTTGTAGCTGAGGGTGTCCCCGCCGCGCTCGGTGTCGTGGTTGTCGACGAACACGGCGGACTGCCCGCTCGCCATGTACCCCCAGGCCTCGCCGAAGTTCTTCAGGTAGGCCAGGTTCTCGTGGCGGAAGACCCGGTTGAGGTCCCGCGCGTACCGGAACTCCTGCACGTCCCCACTGCCGAGGTACTCGCTCGGCGACACGGCCTCGCCCGCCCCGTGGATCGCCTCCAGCTTCCAGTAGGCGCCCGGGTTGCTCAGCCGGGACTTGACGGCGGCGAGGTCGGCGGCGGGCATGTGCTTGGCGGCGTCGATCCGGAAGCCGTCGACGCCCAGCGACAGCAGGTCGTTGAGGTACCCGGCGATGCGGCCGCGCACGTAGTCCTCACCGGTGTCCAGGTCCGCCAGCTGCACGAGCTCGCAGTTCTGGACGTTGGCCTTGTCCTGGTAGTTGGATATGACCGCCCGGCAGTCGTCCATGTCGGAGCCGGAGTAGACGCCCGGGTACCCGTACTTCGTGTACGCGCTCCCCCCGGTCCCCGTCCCGTCCCCGGCGGCCATGTGGTTGATGACGGAGTCGGCGACGACCTTCACGCCGGCGGCGTGACAGGCGTCGACCATGGCCTTGAAGGCGGCCCGGTCCCCGAGCCGCCCGGCGATCTTGTAGCTGACGGGCTGGTAGGACGTCCACCACTGGGACCCCTGGATGTGCTCCTGCGGGGGCGAGACCTGGACGTACCCGTACCCGGCGGGCCCGAGACTCTCACCGCAGGCCTTGGCCACGGCATCGAACCGCCACTCGAACATCACGGCGGTGACGTCCTTGGTCCCGGGTGGCACGGCCTGCGCCTGCGGCGCCTGCGCGGTGAGGGTGGCGGCGGCCAGCGCGGCGACCGCGACGGCGGCGGCCGTCAACGCTCTACGGGTGCGGGGCATGTGGGGCCTCCTGGCGGAGAGGTGGGGATTGCACGCGACCGTATGGGCCGGAACCCGCCCCTGCAAGAGCTTGCGCAAGAGATTGCAGAATTGTTTCCCCGACGTGTCCTCCGGGGGCCGCCGAAGCCACCACCTGGGTAATGTCCCCCGGGTCACCGAACCCCGCAGGAGGCGAGGACCATGCCAACGGACATCGTGATCGCGCAGACCACCATCGACAGCGAACACCGTGCGGCCGAACTGGCCCGGGGCGCGGTGGAAGCCCGCCTGGCCGCCTGCGCCCACATCGACGCCCCCTCACGGCGGCCTACCGCTGGAAGGGCACGGTCGAGACGGCCACGGAATGGCGCATCTCGTTCAAGACGACCCGCTCCCGCCTCCCCGACCTGAGCGCATGGGTCACCCAGGAACACAGCTACGAGGTCCCGGAATGGATCGTCCTACCGGTAGAGGCCGGCTCCCCGGCCTACCTCGCCTGGATCACCGAGGAGACGACCCCGGAGTAGCCGCTACGGGCGGTCGACCCTCCGTGGCCACGGTCGAGTCCACACACCGGGGCGCACGCAGGTCAGCGCACGGGCTCTCCGCGGTCCCACAGCTCTTCACCGTGATCCCGGAACCTGTCGAACATGCCCCCGTCGCCCTGACGGCGCAGATGCATCATCGGCGAGTCGTGTCCGATGACCCGGGCAAGGTGGGGCGTCACGAGGGCGTCGTCATCGAACCGGAACACCGACAGGCTGATGTGGTTCACGGCGTCCTCGGGGGCGCTGTAGCGGGCCTCGAACCCCTCCAGCGCGCCAAGGGCGGCCACATGCTCCAGGGTGATCCGGTTCCGGGTGGGGACGGTCAGCGCAGCCGCCTCCACCACCTCCCGGTTACGGGTGACCTCACTGCCCGGACGCCCGATCAGAACGCGAACCCGGCACCCCGCCTCCGCCTTGCGACGCAAAAGGCCGCCGAAATCAGGGACGTTGGTCCAGAAAAAGTAGTTGGTGTAGCCCCCGAGCAGGATCTCGCGAGATGCCTCGTTCGCGAGGGTGGCCCAAATGGTCGAGGGAGCAGACGACCGGTAGCGATACGACTGGACCAGCTCCCGGTCGCTCCCCGTTTTGACCCTGTCGGTGACTACCCGCGACCACGGCATTCGTTCCTCAACTCCCCACACCCGGAGTGCGGAACAGCGCACGAGCCTCCGCCGCCGACCCCGCCCTGGACTACATCTGGATAGTGTCCCGTCAAGGCCAACCGACACCCAGGAGGACCGCCATGCCAACGGACATCGTGATCGCGCAGACCACCATCGACAGCGAACACAGCGCGGCCGAACTGGCCCGGGGCGCGGTGGAAGCCCGCCTGGCCGCCTGCGCCCACATCGACGCGCCGTTCACTGCCGTCTACCGGTGGAAAGGAACCATTGAGACGGCCACCGAGTGGCGCATCTCGTTCAAGACGACACGAGACCGCCTGTCCGCGCTGAGCGCATGGGTCACCCAGGAACACAGCTACGAAGTCCCGGAGTGGATCGTACTTCCGCTAGAAGGCGGCTCGGATACCTACCTGGCATGGGTCACCGACGAGACCACCCCCGCGTAGCCGGAAGTGTCAGGCGGCGCAGGTCCGCAGCTGTGCCGCCAGGTCGCGCTCATGGTCGGGAAGCCGGTCGGCCACGCTGAGCGCACGCGCTCGGCCCATCGTGTTCGGTCGGGCATCAGCCGCCGCCTCGAACCGACGGGCAACGTGCACGCCCTGGTCGATGTCGCCTCCCGCAAGAAGAGCAGCGGCCAGGTCTCCGAGGACGACGACACCCGCGTCGGACAGCTCACCGCCCAATCGCCGCATGGCGAGATCGGCTGTCTCGGCGAGCTCGGGATGAGCTAGCTGTCCGTAGACAGAAAGCACAAGAGAGTCCATGCGGGCCGGGGTCATGAACTGCACCCATGCCTGTTCTGCCGTGTGATCGGCATACTCGTAGGCGGTGCGTGCGCGATCGAGTGCGCGTAGGGAGGCGGTCACGTCGCCGATGGCAGCCGCCTCCTCAGCGTGGCGGGCATGGATCCAGGCTGCTGCGGCGGCGTTCCCACGGCCGCGAACGTCTGTGACTGCCTGCGTCAGCAGTTCAAGCCTGCGGACGGGGCTGGCAGCTCCGTAGCTCGCGTATGTCAAGGCAAGTGCGCGCAGCGGGGGATGACCCACGGCATCGGCGCAAGCAACGGTGACTCGATAGTACGAGCGCGCTGCCGCGTGATCGCCCAGATCCCAGGCGATCCACCCAGCCAGAGCCGCCGTCTCGCCGGCCGCGATGCTGAGGTCGCCTTCATGTTCAAGGGCGTAAGGGAGGGCCGAAGTGATCGCATCAAGATGCGTCTCGACGGGTCCTCGAAGTTGCCGTGCCGTCAGGTGGTGCTCACTGATGTGCAGCGCGCCAGCCCGGTTCACAAGGGCACTTGCCGCGCGAGTGTCGACGCGACGTCCCTTGACAAGAGCGTAGGCCAGTCGCCCCCATGGCTCACTGGCGACAGCAGCACCGATGGCGGCCCCAATCAGGTTGCGCCGCTCCACGTCGCCCAACTCCCTTTCTTCCCGACCTACCAGGTTCCTACGTCGTGCGCGTGCAGCGGCAGCCTCCCCCTGAAGCTGCTCTGCTGGGAGCCCGCAGGCCACCGCGATGTGAGCAAGGGTGTGGGTGGTTGGAATGTTCTCGCCGTTCTCGTACCGGCTGATCTCACGGCGAGTCACGGTGTCCCTGCCGGAGACCGTGTTAATCGCGGCTGCCTGCTGCTCCTGAGTGCGTCCAGCTTCCACACGAAGCCTGAGCAGCAGTTGGCCGAACGGCTCTGCGGAAATGAGTGTGCCCCCTGTCCGACGGCGTCGCCCCATGATGGCCGCTGAATTCCCCACAGGTTCCCCCTTGACAGGTTTTTCCCCCGAAGGTTTCCCCTGGGAAGAGGACTGGGAGAGCGGTGTCATTGGCCCCATGACCACATACCGAATGAGCATCGCTGAGCTCCCGACGATGGCTCTGGATGCCCACGACCCCCCGGACTCCCCCTGGCCGAGCCCCCACGTCAGTTCCGGGCTCAGCCAGGAGCTGCTCGACCGTGCTCTCGTCGGCTGGGAGCGTTTCCTCTCGTCCGTCGAAGAGGACTCCGATGACTGAGCGGTACGCGTACGTGCCGCATCGGCTCCTTCGCCGCCGGGTCCGCGATATCGCGTCCGGCGTCGAGGGAGAACTGATGGCCGTGATCAACGAGAACGTCTCGGACTCTGCCGTCCACGAATGCTGGGTGGAACTGGCCTACATCCGGGACGCGTCCGGCCGCGAGTTCACGACCGCAGCCCCCAACGTCGCGCCCGCCGACGCCCAGCCCCGGACGGCCGTCGGACGCTGAGAGATGAGGAGCGCGTAGCGATCTGGCGCGCTACCGGCTTCCGATGGGCTTGTGGGCGCTGTCTGGTGCGGGTTGGGCGGCCCCCGGCCCCGGATCGCTTCCGTGCCCGGCCCGGGCGCGGATCCTGCCGGTCCCCGGTGGTCAGGTGTCGGTCCCTGATGTCCACAGGCAGGCATAGGGAACTGGTGGACCGTTCCTTTGGGAGGTTCCCGCCGGTCCTTGTCTTTCCGGGGCGGGACGGCCTGTCAAGGGTGGCCGCAGGCCATCGCGCAGCGACGCGACCGAAGGGAGCGCCCTTGACAGGACGGCCCGACCCGGAGAGACAGTCGGACGGGCGGGAAACCCCCAAACCCTCCCTGATCAGCCTCCGCCGGAATCAGGCCCCACAGCACCCGAAGCCCCCGAACCCCCCGGCCCCTGCCCCGTCGACCCCCTCACCACCAGCTCCGGCTGGAAGACGTACTCCGTGCGCTGGACCGGGGTGCCGGCCACCGCCTCCAGGAGGGCTCCGACCGCCGCCGTCGCCATCGCGCGGACCGGCTGGCGGACCGTCGTCAGCGGTGGGTCGGTGAAGGCGATCAGCGGGGAGTCGTCGAAGCCGACCACCGACACGTCCTCCGGCACCCGCAGCCCCCTCTCGCGCGCCGCCCGTATGACGCCGAGCGCCATCGGGTCGCTCCCGCACACCACCCCCGTGCAGCCCCGGTCCAGCAGGGCGCCGCCGGCCGCGTGGCCGCCCTCGACCGTGAACAGGGTGCGCTGGATCAGGCCCTCCGACTCCGCGGACGGGCAGGCGGCCACGAAGCCCTGCTCCTTGCGGGCCGACGGCACGTACCGCGTCGGCCCGATCGCCAGGCCGATCCTCCGGTGCCCCAGGTCCTCCAGGTGCCGTACCGCCATATCGGCCGCGGCCCGGTCGTCCGGGGAGATGAACGGCGCGTTCACCTGCTCGTTGAAGCCGTTGATCAGGACGAACGGCGTACCGCGCGCCGCGAGCCGCTGGTAGCGCGAGGGGTCGGCGTGGGTGTCGGCGTGCAGGCCCGACAGGAACACGATGCCCGTGACCCCGCGTTCCTCGAGCTGCTCCACCAGTTCGTCCTCGGTGGCCCCGCCGGGCGTCTGCGTGCACAGCACCGGCGTGTACCCGTGCCCGGCCAGCGCCTGCTCGATGACCTGCGCGAACGCCGGGAAGATGGGGTTGGTCAGCTCCGGGATCAGCAGGCCCACCAAGCCGTTGCTGCGCCGCTTGAGCCGCACCGGCCGCTCGTAGCCCAGCAGGTCGAGCGCGGCCAGCACCTTGTGCCGGGTGCCGGCCGCCACGCCCGACTTGCCGTTGAGCACACGGCTGACCGTCGCCTCGCTGACCTGGGCCTGCGCGGCGATGTCCGTCAGCCGCAGCGGGGAAGTCACCCCTGCCACCACACCGCGGTGTCGGCGGGCAGGAGATCGCGGTCGGCGAGCTCCCCGCTCGCGAGGAGCACCGCGCCCGGCGCGGGCAGCCGTACGGCTTCGCCCGTCGTGTTGACGGTGCAGACGAAGCCCCCGCGGCGGAACGCCAGCACGCCCTCCGGGGCGGTCAGCCACTCCACGGCGTCGCCCGCGCCGAGGTCCGCGTGCTCGCGGCGGATCCGCAGCGCCGTCCGGTACAGCTCCAGCGTGGACTGCGGATCGCCGGTCTGCGCCTCGACGCTCAGGCCCGCCCACTCGGCCGGCTGAGGCAGCCAGCTGCCTCCGCTGCCGAAGCCGTACGGGGCCTGGTCGCCGGACCACGGGATCGGGACCCGGCAGCCGTCGCGCAGCCCGTCCTGGCCGTTCGCCTTGAAGAAGGAGGGGTCCTGGCGGACCTCGTCGGGCAGGTCCGTGACCTCGGGGAGGCCGAGCTCCTCGCCCTGGTAGACGTACGCCGACCCCGGCAGGGCCAGCATCAGCAGGGCGGCGGCCCGCGCCCGCTCGAGGCTGCCGAAGCGGGTGCGGTGGCGTACGACGTCGTGGTTGGACAGCACCCACGTGGTCGGTGCGCCGACGGGCCGCATCGAGTCGAGCGAGTCGTCGATGGCCTCGCGCAGCGCGGGCGCGTCCCAGCCGGTGCTCAGGTAGTGGAAGTTGAAGGCCTGGTGCAGCTCGTCGGGGCGCAGGTAGAGGGCGGTGCGGTCGGCGCTCGGTGTCCATGCCTCGGCGACGCCGATGCGGTCGCCCGCGTACTCGTCGAGGACGCGGCGCCAGGAGCGGTAGATCTCGTGGACGCCGTCCTGGTCGAAGAAGGGCAGCACCTGGTTGCCGAGCAGTTTGAGCTGCTCGTCGCGGCCGAGGTCGGGCAGGCCGGGGGCCTTGACCAGGCCGTGGGCGACGTCGATGCGGAAGCCGTCGGCGCCGAGGTCGAGCCAGAAGCGCAGGATGGAGCGGAACTCGTCCTGGACGGCGGGGTGTTCCCAGTTGAAGTCGGGCTGTTCGGGGGCGAAGAGGTGCAGGTACCACTCTCCGTCGGCGACGCGGGTCCAGGCCGGGCCGCCGAAGATGGACTCCCAGTCGTTGGGCGGCAGCTCGCCGTGCGCGCCTTGCCCCGGGCGGAAGTGGAAGCGCTCGCGCAGCGGGGTGCCGGGGCCTTCGCGCAGGGCCTGCTTGAACCATTCGTGCTGGTCGGAGCAGTGGTTGGGGACGAGGTCCACGATGATGCGCAGGTCCAGGGCGTGGGCCTCGCGGATGACGGCGTCGGCGTCGTGCAGGGTGCCGAACATCGGGTCGATGGCCCGGTAGTCGGCGACGTCGTAGCCCGCGTCGGCCTGCGGGGAGGCGTAGAAGGGGCTCAGCCAGACGGCGTCGACGCCCAGTTCCTTGAGGTAGGGCAGGCGGCTGCGGATGCCTTCGAGGTCCCCCATGCCGTCCCCGTTGGAGTCGGCGAAGCTGCGCGGATAGACCTGGTAGATCACCGCTTCTCTCCACCAGCCGGGCTGGGTGCCGGTGGAGGTGGGAAGTGCGTCGGCGAGGTGCTGGGTCATGTCGTCCTTGGAGAGATCGGGCCGGGGGTGAGAGGGGGCAGGCACGGGTGGTCAGCCCTTGGTGGCGCCTGCCGTCATTCCGGCGACGAGGTGACGCTGGGCGAAAACGAAGAAGATCGCCGCGGGGATGGCGATGAGGACCGAGGCGGCGCTCATCGCACCCCAGTTGGAGGTGTACTGGGTGACGAAGGTCTGCAGTCCGCCGGCCAGGGTGAGGTTCTCCTCGCCGACCATGAAGGCGGAGGCGTACGCGACTTCGCCCCATGCGGTGATGAAGGCGTAGAAGCCGGTGACGGCGAGGCCGGGCTTGGCGAGGGGCAGGATCAGCCGCCAGAAGGTGCCGAAGGGGTTGAGTCCGTCGACGCGGCCGGATTCGTCGATCTCCACCGGGATGGTGTCGAAGAAGCCCTTCATCATCCAGGCGCAGAACGGCACGGCGATGGTGAGGTAGGTGATGATCAGGCCGACGGGCTGGTTGAGCAGGCCGAGGTCGCCCATCAGGTTGTAGAGCGGGACGATGAGGATGGCCATCGGGAACATCTGCGTGATGAGCAGGGTCCACATCAGCGGCTTCATGCCGGGGAACTTGAAGCGGCTGACCGCGTATCCGGTGGTGGCGGCGATGAACACGCCGAGGACGGTGGTGACTCCGGCGACGAGGACCGAGTTGGCGAACCAGCTGAGGAAGTGGCTCTGCTCCAGCAGGTACGTGTAGTTGCCGAGGGTCGGTTCCTTGACGAAGTCCGTGCTGATCGCCTGCTCGGCCGGCTTGAGGGAGGTCAGCAGGATCCACAGCACCGGGAAGACGGCGATGACGGACGCCACGACGAGGGTGGCGTGCAGGCCGAAGGAGGCGAGCGGGGACCGGCTGCCCCGGCCGCGGGCGGCGGCCGTACGGGCGGCCGTACCGGCGGCGTTCGCACCGGCGGTGTTCGTACGGGCGGCGGCCTTGCGGGCGGTGTCCGCAGGGGACATGGTCACCACACCTCTCCCTGCTTGCGCAGCGAGCGCCGGTAGACCAGCGCGAAGATCATGAGCAGGGCGAGGATCAGTACGCCCCAGGTGGCGGAGCCGGCGAAGTCGCGCGGGCTCGCCACGAACGCCTCGCGGAAGGCCTGGGTCACGAGGATCTCGGTGGAGTCGCCCGGTCCGCCCCGGGTGAGCAGGAAGATCACCGGGAACATGTTGAAGGTCCAGATGGTGGAGAGCAGGATCACGGTCATGCTCACCGCGCGCAGGCCGGGCAGGGTGATGTGGCGGAACCGCTGCCAGGCGCTCGCGCCGTCCATCTCGGCGGCTTCGTAGAGCTCGCCGGGGATGGACTGGAGGCCGCCGAGGAGGGCGACCATCATGAAGGGGACGCCGAGCCAGACGTTGACGGCGATGACCGAGAACTTGGCCCAGGTCGGGTCGTCGAGCCACGGAACCGCCGAGAGACCCGTGATGCCGCCACCGTCGAGGATCTTGTTGAGGATGCCGTTGTCGCGGTTGAAGAGGAACCGCCAGGCGAAGACGGAGACGAAGCCGGGGACGGCCCAGGGCAGGATGAGCGCCATCCGGTAGGCGGCGCGGCCCCGGAAGTTCCGGTTGAGCATGTTGGCCAGGACGAGGCCGAGGGTGAAGGTGATGGACACGCACGCGACGGTCCACACTACCGTCCACACCAGCCGCTGCAGGAACACCGGGTCGCTGAGTACGGCCGCGTAGTTGTCGAGTCCGACGAACTCGTACGTGGCCTCGATGTGCCGGGCGCCGATGGTGCGCGAGACGTTGCGCTCGTTGGCGTCGGTCAGCGACAGGTAGATGCCCCGGATCAGCGGCCAGCCGATGATCACGCCGAGGACGAGCACCACCGGGGCGATCATCGCCCAGGCGTACCAGTGGGTGGCGAGGGCGCGCCTCAGTCCGCCTCTGTTCCCGCTGTCAGTCCTGCGGCTCCGGCCGCGGGCGGCGACGTCGTTCCCGACGCCGTCACCCGCGGCCTTCGCCACCGACTGGCTGGTGTGAGCAGCCATCTTGTCGTTACTTCCAACCCTTGAGGATCTTGCGGAACTCGGCGCCGGCCGCCTTGGCGGCGTCCTCGGGGCTCGAGGCTCCGGTGATCGCCTTGGTGTATTCGACCTTCAGCGGCTCGAAGAGGGAGCCGTTCTCCGGGATCCAGGCGCGCTCGACGGCCTTGTCCACGGCCGGCTTGAAGAACTGCACCATCTCGCTGCTCTTCACGTCGGGCTGCTCGTAGGCGGCGGTGCGGGTGGGGAGCAGGCTGAGCTCCTTGGCCGACTGCACCTGGACCTCCTGCGAGGTCATGTACTCGACGAAGGCGTGGGCGGCGTCGCGGTTCTTCGAACCGGCGTAGACGCCGAGGTCGTGGCCGCCCTGCGGGGCGCCCGCCTTGACCGAGCCGGCCGGGACGGCGGCGACGCCGAGGTTGGCCTTGTCCTTGAACTGGTCACCGGCGTAGGTGTCGGCGACGGCCCACGGACCGTTGATCATCATGGCCGCCTCGCCGGACTTGAAGGCCGTCTGCATGTTGGTCCAGCCGTCGGTGGCGTTGGTGACCGCCGCGCCCGAGGTGACCAGTTCGCGGGCGGTCTTGAAGGCCTTGACGCCGGCCGCGTTGTCGACGGTGACCGTCTTGTTCTTCGCGTCGACCAGGTCGCCGCCCTCGCCGTAGATCAGCGGGAGGAACCAGTAGGAGTCGTCGCCGCGCAGGTAGAGGCCGGCCTTGCCGGTCTTGGCCTTGATGGCCGCGGCGGCCGTCTTCAGCTCCTCGAGCGTCTTGGGGGGCTGGACGCCGGCGTCGGCGAGCATCTTCTTGTTGTAGAAGAGGCCGAGGGTGTCGATGACCTGCGGGACCGCGTAGGTCTTGCCCTCGTACTTGCCGCTGGCCGCGGCCTGCGGGAGGAACTCGGCGTCGACCTTCTTCGCCGTGTCGGAGGGGACCTCGTCGAGGTAGCCCAGCGAAGCGAAGTCGGCGACCCAGCCGACGTCGGCGCGGATCACGTCGGGGGCGTCGGAACCGCTGCTGAAGGCGTTCTTGACCTTGTTCTGCGCGTCGCCGTAGGGAACGTTGACGTACTTGACGGTCACCTTCGGGTGCTTCGCGGTGAACGCCTCGGCGATCTTCTGGAAGCTGGCCTTCTC
The DNA here is from genome assembly GCF_052244475.1 of Streptomyces sp. IBSNAI002. Classification (NCBI taxonomy): domain Bacteria; kingdom Bacillati; phylum Actinomycetota; class Actinomycetes; order Kitasatosporales; family Streptomycetaceae; genus Streptomyces; species Streptomyces sp. IBSNAI002. Next base: position 2,654,856 of record NZ_JBQPXG010000002.1, read on the forward strand.
GGCGTCGTTCGACGTGTCCCACCAGGTGACGGTGCCGGAAAGTTCGCCACCGGCCTTCGTCTCGCCGCTGTCGTCCTTGGTGTCACCACCGCAAGCCGTCGCCGCGAGCGCCAGGGCCGCGACCAGCGCGGTGGCCGCTATGCCACGCCGCATATGAACTCCTTCGATGATCCCGGCCGCGCCCTCGCGGTCCCGAGTTGCCAGGAACGTAACAAGGCTGAAAGAAGACCGAAAGGGCTTGCGGCAATTTTCTGCAAGACCGGCTGATCGTTACATCCACGTGTCCGGACGGTTGCCGCAGCTTGCTGGTAGTCGCGCGCACCTTCGCCCGCCCCGGGCCGCAACCACGGGGCGTGTGCTCGCGTTGACCCCGATATGACCCATGAGTCGACGGCCGTCCAGCTTGCAAGCGCTTCCAGCAACGCCGCCGCGAGCACCGGCTGGTGGCGTGATGCCGTCATCTACCAGGTGTACGTGAGGTCCTTCGCCGACAGTGACGGCGACGGCGTCGGGGACCTGCGCGGGGTGCGGGAGCGGCTCCCGCACCTGGCCCGGCTGGGGGTCGACGCCGTGTGGCTCACCCCCTTCTACGTCTCCCCGCAGGCCGACGGCGGCTACGACGTCGCCGACTACCGCGCCGTCGACCCGCTCTTCGGCGACCTCTCCGACGCCGACGACCTGGTACGGGCCGCGCACGCGCTGGGCCTGCGGGTCATCGTGGACGTGGTGCCGAACCACACCTCCGAGCAGCACCCCTGGTTCCGGGCCGCCCTCGCCGGGGACCCGCGGGCCCGGGCGCGCTACCACTTCCGCCCCGGCCGGGGGCCCGGCGGCGCCGAGCCCCCGAACGACTGGGAGTCCGTCTTCGGCGGCCCGGCCTGGACCCGCGTCGAGGACGGCTCCTGGTACCTGCACCTCTTCGCCCCCGAGCAGCCCGACCTGGACTGGGAGCATCCGGAGGTCGCCGCCGAGTTCGCCTCCGTGCTGCGCTTCTGGCTCGACCTCGGCGTCGACGGCTTCCGCGTGGACGTGGCCCACGGCATGGTCAAGGCCGCCGGCCTGCCCGACATCGGCCACGGAGCCCAGGCCACCCTCATCGGCACGCAGCCGCTCCCCTTCTTCGACCAGGACGGGGTCCACGAGATCCACCGCTCCTGGCGCCGCCTCCTCGACTCCTACGAGGGCCCGCGGATCGGCGTCGCCGAGGCCTGGGCGCCCACCTCCGAGCGCCTCGCCCGCTACGTCCGCCCCGACGAACTGCACCAGGCCTTCAACTTCCGCTTCCTGAACTGCCCGTGGGACACCACCGCCCTGCGGACCGTCATCGACGAGTCCCTGGCCGCCACCGCCTCGGTCGGGGCGCCCACCACCTGGGTGCTGTCCAACCACGACGTCGTACGCCACCGCACCCGCTACGGCAGCCTGGACCGGGCGCGGGCCGCCGCCCTGCTGATGCTGGCCCTGCCCGGGTCGGCGTACGTCTACCAGGGCGAGGAGCTCGGCCTCCCCGAGGTCACGGACCTGCCCGACGAGGTCCGCCAGGACCCCGCCTTCCTGCGCACCGCGGGACAGGACGGGCTGCGCGACGGCTGCCGGGTGCCGCTGCCCTGGTGCGGCGACCGGCCCCCGTACGGCTTCGGACCGGCCGGCGCCTGGCTGCCGCAGCCCGCCGGCTGGGGCGGGCTGAGCGTCGCCGCCCAGACCGGCGACCCGCACTCCACGCTCGAGCTGTACCGCGCCGCCCTGGAACTGCGCCGGGCCCTGCCCGGTCTCGGCTCCCCGGAGGCGGGCCCGCTGACCTGGCTGCCCGCGCCCGAGGGAGTGCTCCTCTTCACCCGGCCCGGCCTCGCCTGCACCCTCAACGGCCGGCCCGCCGCGGTCGAACTGCCCGCGCCCGGACGTCCCGTACTGTCCAGCGCGCCCGTCGAGACGGACGGCCGCACCGTGCTGCTGCCGGCGGACTCGTGCACGTGGTGGGCAATCTGAACGTGCGACCGGTACAGTCCAATCCCGTGACCGCACGGCTAGCCGACATCGCAGCCCAAGCGGGGGTCAGCGAAGCCACAGTCAGCCGCGTGCTCAACGGCAAGCCCGGTGTGGCCGCGGGCACCCGTGAATCCGTACTGGCCGCGCTCGACGTGCTCGGCTACGAACGGCCCGTACGGCTGCGCCAGCGCAGCGCGGGGCTCGTCGGCCTGATAACGCCCGAGCTGGACAACCCCATCTTCCCGGCGCTCGCCCAGGTCATCGGCCAGGCACTGACCCGGCAGGGGTACACGCCCGTGCTGGCCACGCAGACGCCCGGCGGGTCCACCGAGGACGAGCTGACCGAGATGCTCGTCGACCGCGGGGTCTCCGGGATCATCTTCGTCTCCGGTCTGCACGCCGACACCACCGCCGACATGGGCCGCTACGACCAACTGCGCGGCCAGGGCGTCCCGTACGTCCTCATCAACGGGTTCTCCGACAAGGTGCAGGCGCCCTTCGTCTCCCCCGACGACCGCGCGGCGATGCAGCTCGCGGTCACCCACCTGACGGCGCTGGGGCACACCCGGATCGGGCTGGCCGTCGGGCCCAAGCGCTTCGTGCCGGTGGTCCGCAAGATCGAGGGCTTCCGGCTCGGGATGAAGGAGCGGCTCGGGCTCGACGAGGCCGAGACCGAGGAGCTGATCCAGCACTCCCTGTACACCCTGGAGGGCGGCCAGGCCGCCGCGACCGCGCTGATCTCGCGGGGCTGCACGGCGGTGGTGTGCGCGAGCGACATGATGGCGCTCGGCGCGATCCGCGCCGCCCGGCAGCGGGGGCTGCGGGTGCCGCAGGACGTGTCGGTCGTCGGCTTCGACGACTCCCCCCTCATAGCGTTCACCGATCCGCCGCTCACCACCATCCGGCAGCCGGTGCAGGCCATGGGGCAGGCGGCGGTCCGGACCCTGCTGGAGGAGATCGGCGGTACGCCGGCCCCGCACAGCGAATTCGTCTTCCTGCCCGAGCTGGTGGTCCGCGGCTCCACGGCCTCGGGCCCCGGGCAGGCTCGGGGCCGGACTCGTCCGTAGGTCGGAGCGCAGGCGCCGAAGACCGTCCCGAGGGATGATCGGAGGCGAGATCGCATCTGGCAGACTCTCTCCCCATGGGTGAAGCGAGCGTGAAGACACTGGAAACTCGGACGGACGTCTCGTCGTCACCCCTCGTGACCGAGAGTGAGGTCCGGACGGGGCCCGAGCGCACCCTTCTGGCCCGGTTGCGCAGCCCCCGCCGTCCGCGGATCTGGTTCGAGATCCTGCTGATCGCCGTCAGCTACTGGACCTACTCGCTGATCCGCAACGCGGTGCCCGAGCAGAAGGCGGCCGCGCTCGCGAACGCCGACTGGATCTGGAACGCCGAGCGGAGCCTGGGCATCGCCGTCGAGCAGACGGTCAACCATGCGGTGAACTCCGTGACGTGGCTGGTCGTGGGCATGAACTACTACTACGCCACGCTCCACTTCATCGTGACCATCGGCGTGCTCGTGTGGATCTACCGTTTCCATCCCGGGCGGTACGCCGCCACCCGCCTGATCCTCTTCGCCACCACGGGCGTCGCCCTGGTCGGGTACTACCTGTACCCGCTCGCGCCGCCCCGGCTGATGAACGGGCAGGACTTCATCGACACCGTGCTGGTCCACCACACCTGGGGCTCCATGGCCTCCGGGAACCTCAAGCACATGTCGAACCAGTACGCGGCGATGCCGTCCATGCACATAGGGTGGTCGCTCTGGTGCGGTCTGACGATCTTCGCGGTCGCCTCCGCCCCCTGGGCCCGGATCCTGGGCCTGCTCTACCCGGCGGCGACCCTCGTCGTGATCGTGGCCACCGCCAACCACTTCTGGCTCGACGCCGTGGGCGGCATGCTCTGCCTGGCCTTCGGCTACACCGTGTCGGCGGCCTGGTTCCGCTCGCTCCCGCACCGGCTGCCGCGCCACCCCCAGCACGCGGGCCCGCATCCGGCGACGGCGCTGCTGAACCGTTTCCGGGGCTAACGGCCCCTTACCCCAGCCCCTCGGACCCGCTCCCCCTCCTCCTCACCGGTGCGTGACGCGCCCGCCGGACATCGTGAGGCGGACCGGGGCCTCGGCCAGCTCGTCCACCCCCGCCGTGACCGGGTCGAGCGCGAAGGCCGTCAGATCCGCCCGCCGGCCGGCCGCGATCCGGCCCGCCACCTGCTCCTCCCCGGCCGCGAGCGCCGCGTGTGAGGTCATGCCCTCCAGGGCCATCAGCCCGGTCAGGGCCGGTCCGGCCGCGGCCGCGCCGAGAGGGGCGCGGGCGGCCACGAGGATCCGGCGGGCGTCGTAGTGGGCGATGGGCCAGTCGGAGCCGAGCGCGAGGACCGCTCCCGCGTCCCGCAGGTCCCGGCAGCGCCAGGCACGCCCGGCCCGCTCCTCCCCCAGCCGCCTGGACCACTCGTCGGTGTGGTCGGCGCGGGTGTACGCGGCGTGCGGCGGCTGCATCGAGGCGATCACCCCGAGCTCCGCGAACCGCTTCAGCTGGTCGTCGGGGACGGTCTCGACGTGCTCGATGCGGTGCCGCATGCGGGCCTGTCCGCCGAGTGCGGCGACCGTGTCGAGGACGTGGCGGACCGCCGCGTCGCCGATGGCGTGGGTCGCGGTGCGCACCCCGGCCGCGTCGAGGACCCGGACGGCGCGGGCGTAGGCCTGCGGGTCGGGCCAGAAGGCGTCGGTGCCCTGGCCGTGGCAGTCGGCGTGCTCCAGCCAGGCGGTGCCGCCCTCGACGGTGCCGTCCATGAAGAACTTCACGCCGCCGACCCGCCAGTGCCGGCCGGCCAGGCCCTGGAGCCCGATCAGCCCGGCGAGTTCTTCTTCGTCCGCGCCCGGCATGCACCAGGGGGCCAGGCTCAGCCGCAGGGGCAGGTCGCCCTCGTACTCGACGGTCGACAGGAGGGCCGGTACGTCTCCGTCGCCGAGGTCCATGACGTGGGCGCCGGTCAGTCCGGTGGCGGCCATGGACCGCAGGAGGGCGACGAGGCGGGTGCGGCGTTCGACGGGGGCGGGCTTGGGGACCAGGGCTGCGACCAGCTCCATCGCGGCGTGCTCGACGAGGTGTCCGGTGGGGCGCCCGGCCGCGTCGCAGACGATGGCGGAGCGCTGGGCGAAGGTGCGGGGGCCGGTGATGCCGGCGGCGGCCAGGGCCGGACCGCTGGCGAGCGCGGAGTGGCCGTCGTAGAGGCGCAGGAAGGCGGGGGCGCCGTCCAGGACGTCCTCGATCAGGGCGCGGTCGACGGGCTGTCCGCCGAAGGCGTTGTGGTCGAGCCCGTGGCCGACGACCCAGCCCTTGCTGCGCTCGGCGGTCCGCAGCACGGCCCGCAGCCGGCCGATGTCGCGTACGGCGGAGAGGTCGGTGCCGGTGGCCATCTCGATGCCCCAGACGGGGTGGCTGTGGGCGTCGGTGAGGCCGGGGGTGAGGGTGGCGCCGCCGAGGTCGATCACCTCGGTGCCGGGGCCGCGCCAGTCCCGTACGTCGGCCTCGTCGCCGACGGCGGCGATCAGCCCGCCCCGGACGGCGACGGCACGGGCCTCGGGGCGGCGGGGGTCGAGGGTGCGGACGCGGGCTCCGGTGAGGACGGTGTCGGCAGCGGGCACTGGTCTGCTCCTTCGGGGGCGGCGAGTGGGGGGCGGGGGCTCGGCGACGGGCGGGGCGGGGCCGGGGGCGGGGGCCCGCGCGGAACCGGATGCCGCCGCGGGCTGCCCGCCGCCCGGCCCTACGCCCCGTAGAACAGCTCGTCCACCACCGCGCGGGCGCGGCGCGTGATGCGCCGGTAGTCGTCCAGCATCTCGCCGACCGTGCCCTCCGCGTAGCCGAGGTAGCGGCCCACCGCCGCCAGTTCGCGGGCCTCGGAGGGGAAGGTGTCCCCGGCGCGGCCCCGCACCAGCATCACCGCGTTGCGGACCCGGGTGGCCAGCACCCAGGCCTCGTCCAGGATCTGCGCCTCCTCGGTCGGGATCAGCCCGGCCGCGTGGGCGGCGGCCAGGGCTTCCCGGGTGCGGGTCGTGCGCAGGCCCGGTTCGGCCCAGGCGTGCCGCATCTGGATCAGCTGGACGGTCCACTCGACGTCGCTGAGGCCGCCGCGGCCGAGTTTGGTGTGCAGGGTCGGGTCGGCGCCGCGCGGCAGCCGCTCCGATTCCATCCGGGCCTTGAGCCGTCGGATCTCCCGTACGGCGTCCTCGCCGAGCCCCTCCACCGGGTAGCGCAGCGGGTCGACCAGCTCGATGAACCGCCGGCCCAGGTCGGTGTCGCCCGCGACCGGTTCGGCACGCAGCAGGGCCTGGCTCTCCCAGGTCAGGGACCAGCGCCGGTAGTACGCGGCGTACGAGGCCAGGGTGCGCACGAGCGGGCCGGAACGGCCCTCGGGGCGCAGGTCGGCGTCGATGAGCAGCGGCGGGTCCGCGGTGGGCAGTTGGAGCAGGCGGCGCATCTCGGCGATGACGGTCTGGGCGGCCTTCGCGGCTTCCTGTTCGTCGACGCCCTCGCGGGGTTCGTGGACGAACAGGACGTCGGCGTCGGATCCGTAGGCCAGTTCGTGGCCGCCGAAGCGGCCGACGCCGATGACGGCGAAGCGGGTGGGCAGGGTGTCGCCCCAGTGGGTGCCGACGGCGGCGCGCAGGGCGCCCGCGACGGTGGCGGCGGTGAGGTCGGAGACGGCTCCGCCGACCCGGTCGACGAGGGCTCCGTGGTCCTCCTCGGCCGGGCTGTCCTCCGTACCGTACGAGCGGATGATGTCGGCGGCGGTGGTGCGGAACAGCTCGCGGCGGCGGACCCCGCGGGCCGCGGCGACGCCGGCCTCGGGCGTTTCGGCGCGGCCGACGGCGGCGAGGACCTCCTGCTCCAGGGCCTCGTGGCTGCGGGGCTGGAGGCCCTCGGGGTCGCCCAGCAGGGCGACGGCCTCGGGGGCGCGCATCAGCAGGTCGGGGGCGAGCCGGCCGGCGGACAGGACACGGGCGAGGTTCTCGGCGGCGGCCCCCTCGTCGCGCAGCAGCCGCAGGTACCAGGGGGTCTTGCCGAGGGCGTCGGAGACCTTGCGGAAGCCGAGCAGCCCGGCGTCCGGGTCGGCGGAGTCGGCGAACCAGCCGAGCATGACCGGCAGCAGGGTGCGCTGGATGGCTGCCTTGCGGGTGACGCCGGAGGCGAGGGCCTCGAGGTGGCGCAGGGCCGCGGCCGGGTCCGCGTAGCCGAGGGCTTCGAGGCGCTGGCCGGCGGCGCGCGGGGAGAGCCGGGTCTCGCCGGGGGTGAGCTGGGCGACGGCGTCGAGGAGCGGCCGGTAGAAGAGCTTCTCGTGCAGGCGGCGCACGACGGAGGCGTGGCGGCGCCAGGCCTTGTTGAGTTCGGCGACGGGTTCGGTGCGCAGGCCCATGGAGCGGCCCAGGCGGCGCAGGTCCTGCTCGTCCTCGGGGACGAGGTGGGTGCGGCGCAGCCGGTAGAGCTGGATGCGGTGCTCCATGGTGCGCAGGAAGCGGTACGCGTCGTGGAGCTGGGCCGCGTCGGCGCGGCCGACGTAGCCGCCGGCGGCGAGGGCGTGCAGGGCGTCGAGGGTGGTGCCGGAGTGCAGGGTGGCGTCGCTGCGGCCGTGCACGAGCTGGAGCAGCTGGACGGCGAACTCGACGTCGCGCAGGCCGCCGGGGCCGAGCTTGAGCTCGCGGTCGACCTGGGCGGCGGGGATGTTGTCGACGACGCGGCGGCGCATCTTCTGGACGTCGGCGACGAAGTTCTCGCGCTCGGCGGCCTGCCAGACCAGGGGGCTTATGGCCTCGATGTACTGGGCGCCGAGGTCGGGGTCGCCGGCGACGGCGCGGGCCTTGAGGAGGGCCTGGAACTCCCAGGTCTTGGCCCAGCGCTGGTAGTAGGCGAGGTGGGAGGAGAGAGTGCGGACGAGCGGACCGTTTCTGCCCTCGGGGCGGAGGTTGGCGTCGACGGGCCAGATGGTGCCCTCGACGGTGGTCTCGGAGCAGATCCGCATGAGGTGGGAGGCCAGGCGGGTGGCGGCCTGGAGGCCCTTGCCCTCGTCGGTGCCGGGGGTGGCCTCCCCGACGAAGATGACGTCGACGTCGGAGACGTAGTTGAGCTCGTTGCCGCCGCACTTGCCCATCGCGATGACGGCGAGCCGGCACTGGGCGGCGTCCTGGGGGGCGGCGGCGCTCGCGATGCGCAGGGCGGCGCGGAGGGTGGCGGTGGCGAGGTCGGCGAGCTCGGCGGCGGTCTGGGCGATGTCTATCGTGCCGCAGACGTCGCGGGCGGCGATGGAGAGCAGGCAGCGGCGGTAGGAGACGCGCAGGGCGACGGGGTCGTGGGCGTCGGCGAGGCCGCGCTCGAACTCGGGGAGCCCGGGGTGCAGGTCGGCGGCCTCGTACGTGACGAGGGCGTGCCAGTCGCGGGGGTGGCGGGCGAGGTGGTCGCCGATGGCCTCGGAGGCGCCGAGCACTCCGAGCAGGCGGTCGCGCAGCGGCTTGGCGCTGACGAGGGTGTCGAGGAGCAGGGACAGTTCCTCGGGCGGCTGTGCCTCGGCGAGCCGGACGAGTCCGAGGAGGGCCAGGTCGGGGTCGGCGGTGGCGCCGAGGGCGTCGAGCAGCACGGGGTCGGCGCGTACGGAGGCCAGCGCGTCGGCGTCGAGCAGCCGGGCGGCGGCCGAGGGGTCGGTGAATCCGCTGCGGAGCAGCCGGATGAAGGTGCTGCTCCTGCGTCCCGGGACTGTCATCCCGCCGCCTCCCGCGGTCGTCGCTGCCACTGCCCTGGCGTACCTCCAGGTGAGCCTAGCCGGAGCAGGCGTTCGACTCACCGGGACGTACCATGAGCAGGATTATCGGATTATCTGAAGACTTATGGCTTGATGGGGCCCACTCCCCGCCGACCGGCCGCGAGGAGCCCCATGCCCGACGCCCGCCCGCCCTCGGGCTCCCCCTGGCCACACCCGGACATACCCGGCCCCGGCACTCCCCGCGCCGCCGACCCGACACCGTGGCCCCCGCAAACCCCGGAGCACGAGCCCCGCCGGGCAGCAGGCCGGCACCCGAACCACGAAACCGAAGCCCGACCCCCGGCAGGCCGGCACCCCGCCCACCAGCCCGAAGCCCACCCGACAGCAGGCTGGCACCCGAACCACGAAACCGAGGCCCAGCCCCCGGCAGGCCGGCACCCCGCCCACCCTGCCGAGGCCCAGCCCCCGGCAGCCCGGCAGGCCGGCCACCGGGCCGGCGCCCCGTTCGCGGCAGGCCGGCCGGGGGCCCACCCGGCCGACGCCTCGCGCCGGGCAACCGGACATCCCGACCACCGCACACCGACTCCGCCGGCGGCAGCCCGGCAGGCCGGCCACGAACCCGAGGGCTCGCCCGCCGCAGCCTGGTCCGGCCGCGAGGCCGAGGCCGCGCAGGCCGCAGCCCGGCAGCCGGGCCACCACTCCGACGCCCCGCCCCCGTTGCCCCGGCAGCACGGCAACCGGTCCGGCCACCCGGCCGAAGCCCCGTCGGGCCGTCAGGCCTGGGTTCCCGCGGCTCGGTCCGGGGCGGCCGAAGCCCCGGAGACGGATGACCTACCCGCCGGCCGCAAGGCCGCGCGCCTGGCCCGCGAGGCCGAGCGCAGCGGCAACCGCGGCAGCCGCGGCAAGCGCGCCAAGGCCCCGTCCGCCCCGGAAGCCGGGCGCAACCACCGCCGCGCGGGCACAGGCGCACCCCCCACCGGAACCGCCACCCCGCCGGGAGGCAGAGGCACCCGTTGGGCCCGGCTCGTCAAGGTCGTCGCGTTCTGCGCGGCCACCGCCGCCGGCAGCATGCTCCTGCTCCGCGGGAACGAGGCCCTCGACCGCCTGGTCTCCCCCGTGACCCCCGACAGCAGGGCCACCGCCCCCGCGGCCCCCGCGGACGCGCCCGACCCCGGCCGGGTGCTCCAGATCATCGCGCATCCCGATGACGACCTTTACTTCATGAATCCGGACCTGCGCTATTCCATATCCGCCGGTCTCCCCGTCACCTCGGTCTACCTGACCTCCGGCGAAGCCGACGGCATCAACGCGGGCTCCGCCAAGCAGGCCACCACGACCCCCAACAAGCCCGCCTACGCCGAGGCCCGCCAGAACGGCATCCGCGCCGCCTACGCCAAGATGGCCACCGGCGACCGCGGCAGCGCCTGGAAGCGCAGCGTCGTCCCGACCAAGGGCGGCGGGCACGCCGAGGTCGACGTCCTCGTCGCCAAGCCCCAGGTCAACCTGGTCTGGCTACAGCTGCGCGAGGCCGGCAACGTCTACGCCGACGTCCCCGACAGCCTGCACGGCCTGTGGGACGGCAAGGTCCCCCGCCTGGAGTCGATGCTCGCCTCCGGGACCCCGGTCAAGCAGAAGTTCGCGTACACCAAGGACCAGGTCGTCCAGACCCTGGTCGGCATCCTGGAGGAGTACAAGCCGACCACCGTCCGCTCCCAGGACCCGACGCCCGGCCGGTACCCGGACACCAAGCGGTACACCGACCACCAGGACCACTTCTACGGCGCCCGGTTCGTGCAGCTGGCCACCGCCGCGTACGCGAAGGACGTCAAGGACCGCCCGCACTTCGCGGTGCAGAACTACCTCGGCTACTTCAACGGCTCCCTGCCCAGCGCCCTGGACCCGGACGAGGCCAAGGAGAAGCTGGACATCCTGGACACCTACGCCTGGCTCGACCAGCAGAACCACTGCGGCAGCGACGCCGGCTGCGGCGACCTCAAGGTCGCCGACCACCCGGCGGGCAACCACTGGTCGGACTCCATCAACTACGCCCGCGGCACCAGCACCTCCTGGCTGGCCTCCGACAAGGAGCACGGACTGTGGGCCTTCAAGGTGCTCGACGGCCAGGTCGCCGTCTGGCACCGGCCGGGCCTGATCGGCCGCTGGAGCGGCCCGGACCTGCTGCCCGGCACCGGCATGGACCCGGGTGTGTCCACGGTCACCCTGCAGGACGGCCGGATCGCCGCCTTCGGCACCCGGACCTCCTTCGGCGCGAAGCCCGCGGACTACCGGCGCGAGGTCGCCTACGCCGTCCAGAAGGCCCCCGGCTCCGAGGAGTTCGGCGAATGGCAGTCGCTGGGCACCCCCGAGACCGCGGACGAGAACTGGACCTCCGACATCAGCTCCCCCGCCGTCTCGGTCGACGGCACCGGGCAGCTGGCGGCGTACGTCCGCGACGGCGCGTACACCCTGCGCGGCCGGGTGCGGCAGGCGGACGGCAGCTGGGGCCCGTGGGACAAGTACGGCGGCTCCGACCTGCACGGCACCCCGGCCACCGGGACCGACGGCGCCGGCCGGCGGATGGTGTTCTCGGCCACCTCCAAGACGGTCGTGGGCTGGGTGCAGCCGAAGCCGGGCGCCCCGCTGGGCCCGGTCGCCGCCACCGGACTGCCGGACACCACGCTCCCGCTGACCGCGGAGGGCCGCGAGGGCGGGGTGCGGCTGTGGTTCCGCAAGCCGGGCTCCGGCAACGTCCGTACCGCCCTCATGACGGGTGACGGCGGACTGAAGGTGAACAATCTCACCGACCTCGGCGGCCTCAAGGGCTTCGGCTCGGTCACGGCGAGCGGGCACGTGCTGGCGGGCCGCGCGGCGGGCGGACAGCTGGGCTCGGACGTCGGCGGGGGCCGCCCCTGGGAGCGGTCGCCGCTGATGTTCGTCGGCGCCCCGTCCTCGACGATGACCGGAAAGAACCTGGTCAGCCTGGCCGTGGTGGGTCTGGACGCGCGGCTGTACGTGACCACCTCGGCGGACGCCCCGGACGCGTACCTGGCGCCGTGGCAGCCGGTGGGCCCGCACAACGCGACTCCGTAGCGGGTCCGCAGCGGGTCCGCAGCGGGTCCGCGGCGCGCCCGTACGGCTACGACCATACGGACATACATCCCGAAGTGTGGCGAATCCATAAAATCTACCGCTAACACCCCACACCCGTACGCCGGTTGATCCGGGGGCCGGACGAACAGCGTCCACATCTCGGTCACATATCCGGATCAAAATCTCCACAGGGCACAATCACGTCCGGTCGTTTCCGGAAAGCCACAGTCATCGCCGGAACCGGTGAACCAAGTTCGCCGGAATGGCCTCTCTCTGACTGCTCAGCGGTTTTCCTGCCGGACGATCGAACCCTAGGCGTGCCCGATGCCCTTGACCCGCCGCCGCTTCGCGGCTCTGCTCGGCGTGCTCACCGCCGGTTCCACCGGTGTGCTCGCGTTCGCCTCCGGCCAGCAGACCTCGGCCGAGGCCACCCAGGAGAAGACCGCCGTCGCCGCGCTGCCCGCGAGTCTCACCGCCGGATCGGTCGTCCAGGTCGTCGCGCACCCCGACGACGACCTGTTCTTCATGAACCCCGACCTCAGCCGCTCGCTGCTGTCCGGCGTCCCCGTCACCACCGCCTACCTGACCTCCGGCGAGGCCGACGGCCGCAACGAGGCGCACGGCGCGACCGTCCGCGACCCCGAGCAGCCCGCCGACCGCACCCACTACGCGGAGGCCCGGCAGAACGGCATACGCTCCGCCTACGCGCAGATGGCCACCGGCGACCGCACCAGCGCCTGGAAGCGCACCGTCATACCCACCGCGGGCGGCGGGCAGGCCGAGCTCGACATCCTGATAGCCAAGCCGCACGTCAACCTGGTGTGGTTCCAGCTCCGCGAGGCCCGCAGCACCGGCGCCGACACCCCCGACAGCCTGCGCGGCCTGTGGAACGGGCGGATACCCGCCCTCGGGGCCCAGCTGACCTCCGGCACCCCGGTCAGGCAGCGGTTCACGTACACGAAGGACCAGCTCGTCCAGTCGATAGCCGGGGTGCTGGCGCGCTACCGGCCGACGACGATACGGATGCAGGACCCGACACCGGGCCGGTACAGCGAGACCGGCCGGTTCACCGACCACCAGGACCACATGTACGGGGCGCGGTTCGTGCAGGCCGCCTCGGCCGCCTACGCCGCCCAGTACACGGACCGCCCGCGCTTCTCGGTCCAGAGCTACCTCGGCTACCACAACAGCGCCCTGCCGCACGCGCTGGACCCGCAGACGGCCGAGACGAAGACCGGCTTCCTGCGGACGTACGCCTGGCAGGACCACCAGGACTACTGCGGCTCCCCTTCGGGCTGCGGCGACCGCAAGGTCGCGGGCAACCCCACCGGGCGCAACTGGGCCCAGTCGATGCGCTACACCCGCGCCGACCACACGTCCTGGCTGGTCGAGGGCACGCCCGGCCGCCTCTGGGCCTTCGCCACGCTGGACGGGCAGACCGCCTTCTGGACGCGGAACCCCGGCGGCGAGTGGACGGGCCCCTCCCTCCTCCCGGGCACGGGCATCGACCCGGGCGCGACCACGGCCCGGCTGCCGGACGGGCGGATCGCGGTCCTCGCCACCCGCACCGTCTTCGGCACGGCGCGGCCCGAGGACTACCGGCGCGAGGTCGTGTACGCCGTCCAGTCCGCGCCCGACGGGCCGTTCGGGCCGTGGCAGTCGCTCGGCAGCCCCGAGCGCGCCGACGACGACGGCACCTCGGCGATCAGCGCTCCGGCCGCGGCCGTGGACGCGGACGGCCGGCTCACCGTCTACGTCCGCGACTCCCGCCGCACCCTGCGCGCCACCGCCCAGCAGCCGAACGGCGGGTTCTCCGCCTGGAGCCGGCTGGGCGGCGAGGACCTGCAGAGCGACCCGGTGACCGCGGTCGACTCCGCCGGGCGCCGTCACGTGTACGTCACCACCGTCACCTCGGTCCTGGCCTGGACCCAGGCCGCGCCCGGCGCCCCGCTGGCCGGACCGCAGCGGACGGGCCTGCCCGCCACGACGGTCCCGCTGTCGGCGGCCCCGGAGGGCGCGGGCGTCCGGCTGTACTTCCGCCGCCCGGACTCGGGCGTCGTCCGCTCCGCCCTGGTCACGGCGGGCCCGGGCAAGCTCCAGGTCTCCAGCGTCGCGGAGGCGGGCGGCCGGGCCGGATACGGCGCGGTCGGCGTCGCGGGCCGGCACATCACGGGCCGCGCGGACAGCGGGACCGTCGGTACGACGGGGCTGGGCGGCCCGCCCGCGTGGACGGAGTCGGGGATGCTGTACGCGGGCGCGCCGGCGGCCGTGGCCGAACCGGCGGGCGCGACCATGGCGGTGCTGGGCCTGGACGCACAGCTCCACACGACCACGGCGGCCACGGCACCCGGCGGGCCCACCTGGCGCCGCGCGGTGCGCTGACGCGGCAGGTGCGCTGAGCAGGAGGTGCGCTGAGCAGGAGGTGCGCTGAGCAGGAGGTGCGCTGAGCGCGACGTGCCGTGACGCGCGCGGTGCTAGCCGGCGACGGGGTACATCGACCCGCGCCGACCCTCCGGCGAGGTCAGCCACTCCAGCTTCTCCGCCGTCTCGGTGCCCGGCAGCGGGGTGTGGAGCACGATCACCAGGTCGGGGCGGGCCGGGACGCGCAGCTGCGTCGACTCCACGGACAGCCTGCCGACGACGGGGTGTTCCATCTGCTTCTCGAGCTGGCCGCCGGGCTCGACGTCCCGCCGCCCCCACAGCTCGGCGAACTCCGGGCTGAGCTCCCGCGCCTCCTCGACCACGGCCCCGAAGCCCTCGTCGTGGGGGTGGTCCGACCAGGCCGCCCGGAACTGGGCCACCACCTGGCAGGCGACCTCTTCCCAGTGCGTGGAGCGGGCCCGGTAGATGGGGTCGGTGAAGAAGGCGATCAGGCAGTTCTGCACGATCTCCGGACGCATCCCGAAGACCAGCGAGGCCGCGTCGTTGTACAACACCGTGTTCCAGTACCGGTCCATGATGTGCGCGGGGAACGGCATCCAGGCGTCGATCAGCCGGCGCAGCCCCTGGCACATGTCCCGGTCGGCGGGGGCGACCTGGAGGGCGGGCGGGTTGAGCCCGGCGAGGACGTACAGGTGCCGCAGTTCGGCGCTGGAGAGCTTCAGCACCCGGCCCACCGCGTCCAGTACCTGCGAGGACACCGTGATGTCGCGGCCCTGTTCCAGCCACTGGTACCAGGAGGCCCCCACTCCGGCGAGCACCGCGACCTCCTCGCGGCGCAGGCCCGGAGTACGGCGGCGGGCGCCGCCGTCCGGCAGGCCGGCCTCGGCGGGAGTGACCCGGGCCCGTCTGCTCATGAGGAACTCGCGCAGTTCGGCCCGGCGGTGCTGCTCGGACGCAGGCGTCACGAAATCCCCCTGTTCAGCTGCCTGGTGGTACCGCCAACAGGATAAGTTCCCACTCTCCACGGGCATTCCCGGGCCACGAGGGTGGTGGCCATGGCGATCAACACACAGACGACACCCGGCACCACCACGGACGGTGGGCGGCGCACCGCGGCACCGGATCCCGAGCGGCTCTCCGGCCGCGCCCGACTGGTCCTCTTCGTACTCTGCGCCGCCCAGTTCATGGTGGCGCTCGACTTCTCCGTACTCAACGTGGCCCTGCCGGTGCTCGGCGAGGACCTGGGGCTGAGCCGGTCCGCCCTGCAGTGGGCGGTCACCGCGTTCGCGCTGCCGTCCGGCGGCTTCCTGCTCCTCTTCGGGCGGATCGCCGACCTGTTCGGCCGCAAGAAACTGTTCCTGGCCGGCCTCGTCGTCTTCGGCGCGGCCTCGCTGCTCGCCACCCTCGCCTGGGACCCGGCGTCCTTCCTGACCGGGCGGGCCCTGCAGGGCCTGGGCGCGGCGGTCATCGTGCCGACCGGGATGTCCCTGCTGACCACGACGTTCCCCGAGGGCCCGCTGCGCGACAAGGCGCTCGGCATCTCCGGCACCCTGCTCTCTCTCGGCTTCACCGTCGGCATGCTGCTCGGCGGTGTCATGACCGACACCCTGGGCTGGCGCTCCACGATGGGCCTGCTCACGGTCGCCTCGGTGATCGTGCTGCTCCTCGCGCCCGGGCTGCTGCCGGAGTCCCGTACGCCCGAGCGGCCGCGGCTGGACGTGCCGGGCGCCGTCACGGTCACCGGCGGTCTGCTCTCGCTGATCTACTCCCTGTCGACGGCGGCGGAGCGCGGTTTCGGCGGTGTGGACGTGTGGGGCACGCTGGCCGTCGGACTCGCGCTGCTCACCGCGTTCGTGGTGGTGGAGTCGAAGTCCCCCGCTCCGCTGGTCTCGTTGCCGATGCTGAGGCGGCGTACGGTCGCCTGGGGCAATGTGGGCGGCCTGGTGACGTTCTCGATGATGTCCACGGTCATCTTCGTGCTGACGCTCTACCTCCAGGAGACGCTGGGGCTGTCGTCGTTCCGTACGGGGCTGGTGTTCGGCGTCCAGGGCGCGGCCTCGGTGGTGGCCGGTGCGTACGCCCCCCGGGTGATCAGCCGCTTCGGCGCCCGCCGCATCCTGGTCGCCTCGCTGGCCGGCCAGGGCCTGCTCACGGCCGTGCTGCTCGGCGCGGGCGCGCAGTCGGGCGCCCTGCTGGCGACCGTGGCCGTCTCCCTGGCCAGCATGTGCCACCTCGGCGCGATCATCTCGTACGGGCTGGTGGTGACGAGCGGCGTGCCCGACGAGGAGCAGGGCCTGGCGACCGGCCTGGTCACCACCACCCAGCAGGTCGGCCTGACCATCGGCATCCCGCTCCTGGGTGTCCTGGCCACGACCCGGACGGCGCTGCTCGACGGGGTCCGCACGGTCCTGGTGATCGACACGGCGATCCTGCTCGCGGCGGCCCTCCTGGTGGCGGTCGGTCTGGGCCGCCTCGGGAGGCGGCCGCGCCGGGGCGTCGCCCCGTAGCCGGCGGCCCTCACCCCCGCGACGGCGCCGAGGGGCGCGGGGCCGACACGGCGTCGCGCAGCCCGGCCGTGAGGGTGTCGGCGCGGCGTCGCTGCTGTGCGGCGTCCGCCGCGGTGTGGTGGAACTCGATGCTCAGGCGGCCGGCGAAGGTGCTGAGGATGCAGGCGCCGCCGCCCGGCTGCTGCGGCGGAGGCGGCGCGTCCGGGCGGGACGCCGGGACGACGGCCGAGCGGAAGTCGGTGATCCGCAGGCCTTCCGGTGCGCGCGGCGCCGGCACCCGGCCCCAGTTGGTGACGATCAGCAGTCCCGGGGGCGGCGGTGTGGCGCGCGGCGCGGTCCCCCGGGGGATGTGCAGCGGCGACTGCTGCACGGTTCCGTCGGCGATGGCCTGCGCCAGCGAGGCGCAGATGCCGCGGGCCAGCTCGACGAGCGAGGTCGGCTCCTGCGCCGGCCGGTAGACGGCGGCCCCGAGCAGGTTGGTTCCGTCGGTCGTACCGACGGTCGGGGTGATCCGGGTGCGCAGGTCGACCGGGTAGACGTAGGTCATCTCGGCCGGCGGGAGTCCGCGGATCTCGGCGTCGCCCAGCAGGATCGCGGCTGAGACCAGCCCGTTGACCGTGACGCCCTCCCGGTGCCCGAGCGCGACGAGCGCCGCGGTCTCGGCGACGGACAGGCGGCGCCGCGTGACCAGCAGCGGGAGGTGCACGGCGGCGGCGTCCGCCGGCGCTTCGACGACGGCCGGTTCGCCATCGGCCCCGGGCCCCGCCGTCGGCACCGCAGGCCCGCTCTTCTCGATGCCGCGTTCGGCGAGCAGCTGCTCGACCGGCACCGGGTACGGGCGTACCGCGCGCTCGGGCGGAATCCCGTTCACCACATCGGTGTAGCAGGACCACAGTTCGGCGAGGACGGCCAGCGAGTGGTGGGCGTCCGCGATGGCGTGATGGGTGAACAGCGCCACGCTCGCGGTCTCGCCGGCGCGGACGACGGACACGTGGCTGAGGACGGCGCCCTGGTCGAACTGCTGCTCGTGGACCAGCCGTTCGGGATCCCCGTCCACCACGGAGATCGCCGGTACGCACCCCGGCGCGGCGGCGACGAGATCGAACCCGCCGTCGTCCCCCGGCTCCAACCGCGCCCCGAGCACCGGAAAGGCCCGCACCACTGCTTCGTAGGCGACGCCGAGCGCCACCGTATCCAGCCCGCCGGACACCCGGACGGCATAGCCCATGTACACCCCGGCACCCGCGAACGTCACCTCGCTCGGCGCCAACGGCCGCACGACAGCAGACCCGTTCATGTGGCTCCCCTTCTCCCGCACCCACGCCGAGGCAACCGGCAACCCCGGCCCCGGGACCACCCTGCACGCCCCGGGTCGCGTTTCACCGGTGCCCCACTCCCGCCCACCTCCGAACACGCCTCCGGGCCGACGGCTGAGCGCCGCCGGCCCGGAGGGTCGTGTGACTCGGATACTGCCGCTGAGCCGCGGCTACAGCACGGGAAGGTTCTTGCGGAGTTCGAAGGCCGTTACCTCCGAGCGGTATTCCTCCCACTCCTGCTTCTTGTTGCGCAGGAAGAAGTCGAAGACGTGTTCGCCGAGGGTTTCGGCGACCAGTTCGCTGCGTTCCATCAGGGCGATGGCCTCGCCGAGGTTCTGCGGGAGGGGTTCGATGCCCATCGCTCGGCGTTCGGCGTCGGAGAGGGCCCAGACGTCGTCGTCGGCGCCGGCCGGGAGTTCGTAGCCCTCCTCGATGCCCTTCAGGCCGGCGGCCAGGAGGACGGCGTACGTGAGGTAGGGGTTGGCGCCCGAGTCGATCGAGCGGACCTCGACGCGGGAGGAGCCCGTCTTGCCCGGCTTGTACATCGGGACGCGGATCAGGGCCGAGCGGTTGTTGTGGCCCCAGCAGATGTACGAGGGGGCTTCGCCGCCCGAGCCTGCCGTGCGGGAGGAGCCGCCCCAGATGCGCTTGTAGGAGTTGACCCACTGGTTGGTGACGGCGGCCGTCTCGGCGGCGTGGCGCAGCAGGCCCGCGATGAAGGAGCGGCCCACCTTCGAGAGCTGGTACTCGGCGCCCGACTCGTAGAAGGCGTTGCGGTCGCCCTCGAAGAGGGAGAGGTGGGTGTGCATGCCCGAGCCCGGGTACTCCGAGAAGGGCTTGGGCATGAACGTGGCCTGGACGCCCTGTTCGAGGGCGACCTGCTTCATGACGAGGCGGAAGGTCATGATGTTGTCGGCCGTGGAGAGGGCGTCGGCGTAGCGGAGGTCGATCTCCTGCTGGCCCGGGGCGCCCTCGTGGTGGCTGAACTCGACCGAGATGCCCATGGATTCGAGCATGGTGATCGCCTGGCGGCGGAAGTCCATGCCCACGTTCTGCGGGGTGTGGTCGAAGTAGCCGGAGTTGTCGGCGGGGACCGGGCGGGTGCCGTCCAGCGGCTTGTCCTTCAGCAGGAAGAACTCGATCTCGGGGTGGGTGTAGAAGGTGAAGCCCAGGTCCGAGGTCTTGGCCAGGATGCGCTTGAGGACGTAGCGCGGGTCCGCGAAGGACGGGGAGCCGTCCGGCATCAGGATGTCGCAGAACATCCGGGCGGTCCCGGGGGCCTCCGCGCGCCACGGCAGTATCTGGAACGTGCTCGGGTCCGGCTTGGCGATCATGTCGGACTCGTAGACCCGCGCGAAGCCCTCGATCGCGGAGCCGTCGAAGCCGATGCCCTCGTCGAAGGCCTGCTCCAGCTCCGCGGGGGCGACCGCGACGGACTTCAGGAAGCCCAGTACGTCGGTGAACCACAGGCGCACGAAGCGGATGTCTCGCTCCTCAAGCGTCCGGAGGACGAATTCCTGCTGCTTGTCCATGCCTTCATCCTCGCAGTTCAGACGGCCTGTGCACCACCACCGCCGAGCCGTGGGCGCAGTCGGGCCGGCCCAGTATCGCCAGCGGTGGTTTCCGCCACATTACGCACCCGGCACAGCTCGCGGCACCCCCGCACTGACCATGGACCCGTCATGAGCATTACCATCTGCGCCCATGGGGGGCCGGCAGCACACGCGAGGGGGGCGTTACACACGCCCCGGCCTTCCGCGCGCCGTCCTGAGGGCGGCCTTCGGCGCGCTCGCGGGTGTGCTCGCGTGCGTGGTCTTCGGGGTGCTGCTGTTCTGCGCGCGGCCCGGTGAGTCCCCCGCCCCGGTCGATGTCCAAGGACAAGGGCAAGGACAAGGGCTAGGCCAAGGTCAAGGCCAAGGGCAAGGTCAGCAGGTTCAGGGGCACCTCGCCGCGCGCTCCGTCTGCGTGTCCCCGTACGACCTCCCCGGCTGCTCGGCCCTCGCGCACGTGACGCCGGGGCTGCTGCCCGTGCCGCCGCCCGCCGTGACCGTGGCCGGCGGGAGTCCGCCGGCGGTGGCCCCGGCCGGCGGGCCGGGCCGGATCCGGGCTCCCCTCGCGCTCGCGCGCGCTCCCGACCTGCATGCGCTCCAGGTGCTGCGGACCTGACGGGTCCGGTTTCGCGTCCATCCACCCCCCTCTGAAGAAGGAACCAGGGCACCATGGCCAGCAAGTCCGGAAAGACCACAGACCAGCACTCCCGCCAGGCGCGCATAGCCGAGATGCGCCGGGCCGAAAAGGCGCGCGACCGGCGCAACAAGGCCATCGCGATCACGACCTCCTCGGTCATCGTCGTCGGCCTGGTCGGTTTCGGCGCCTGGGTGCTGATCGGCCAGAAGCAGGAAGAGCAGCGCAAGAAGGACGCCGTCGAACTGGCCCGCAAGACGCCGGTCGACAGCGAGCAGACCTGGGACGCGAAGAACCTCGGCCGCAACCACGTCGAGACTCCCGTGAAGTACGAGATGAACCCGCCGGTCGGCGGTGACCACCACCCCCGCTGGATGAACTGCAACGGCGACGTCTACAAGAGCCCGGTGCCCGAGGTGAACGCCGTGCACTCGCTGGAGCACGGTGCGGTCTGGGTGACGTACAACGAGAAGGCCGCCCAGAGCGACGTGGACAAGCTCGCCAAGACGGTGGGCAGCCTTCCGTACACGCTGATGAGCCCGGTCAAGGAGCAGGCCGGCGCGATCATGCTCAGCGCCTGGGGCAAGCAGCTGACGGTCGAGAAGGCTGACGACCCGCGCGTGGCGCAGTTCTTCACGAAGTACGTGCAGGGCCAGCAGACCCCGGAGCCGGGCGCGTCCTGCACCAGCGGCGTGGCCGCCCAGTGAGCCTGCCGTCCGGCGACGACGGCCCCGCCGTCCGCCGCACGCCCCGTACGTACTGGGTCGCGGGCACGGCCGTGCTGCTGGCGCTGCTCTTCGCGGCGGCGGCCACGGTCACCGCCGCGTCCGGTGACACGGGCGGCTCCGGGGCGCAGGCCCGCACACCGGCGTTGCACTCGCCGGACGCGGGCTTCGCCCGGGACATGGCGGTGCACCACCAGCAGGCGGTGGAGATGTCGTTCATCGTCCGGGACCGCACGCAGGACGAGGCGGTGCACAGCCTGGCCTACGACATCGCCAACACCCAGGCCAACCAGCGCGGCATGCTGCTCGGCTGGCTGGACCTGTGGGGGCTGCCGAAGGTGGTGGCGGGCGAGCCGCCCATGTCCTGGATGGGGACGTCGGGGACGTCGGGGACGTCGGGGACGTCGGGGACGTCGGAGACCGGCGGGCACGCCGGTCACGGCGGCGGGCACGCCGCCAAGCCCGGTGCGCTGATGCCCGGCATGGCCACCAAGGAGGAGATCGCCCGGCTGGACGCGGCCTCCGGCCGGGACGCCGAGGTGCTCTACCTCCAGCTGATGACCGACCACCACAAGGGCGGCGTCGCGATGGCCGAGGGCTGCGCGCAGCAGTGCCAGACCCCGGTCGAGCGGGAGCTGGCGCAGGGCATGGTCGACGCGCAGCGCTCGGAGCTCACCCTGATGGCGAACATGCTCGGACAGCGCGGGGCTGCGCCGCGCGGGTGACGGGACACGCCCGTACGGTGGTGGGAGGGCGCCTCCCAGCCGTACGGGCGTGCACTCCGCGTTGCACGTCCCCCTTCCCCCGTACCGGCCGGGGGACGCCGCGGCGGCCGCGTCCGCGTCCCGCCGCACGACGGCGCTCAGGAGGTTGACGCGATGACCACCGCCGGAGAGATCATGCACGCCGGGGCCCAGTGGATCCCCGCCACCGAAACCCTGGACCGGGCCGCGCAGCTGATGGCCCGCCTGAACGTGGGCGCGCTGCCCATCAGCGACACGTCGGAACGGCTCTGCGGCATCCTGACCGACCGCGACATCGTGGTCGGCTGCGTGGCCAAGGGCCACGACCCGGCGAAGGTGACGGCCGGTGACATGGCACAGGGCACACCGCGCTGGATCGACGCCGGAGCGGACGTGTCGGAGGTGCTCGAGGAGATGCAGAGCCACCAGATCAAGCGGCTGCCCGTGATCCGCGACAAGAAGCTCGTCGGCATGATCAGCGAGGCCGACCTGGCCAAGCACCTCACGGAGGACCAGATCGCAGGCTGGGCCGAGAAGGTCTACGCGCGGTCCTGACGCCGCGCGGTGTGCAGGACCGCCCGGGCCACCTCGTCCGGGCGGTCCAGCATGACCAGGTGCCCGGCGGGCTCGGCGACCTCGAAGCGGGCCCCGAGCCGGTCGGCGAGGTCCGCCTGCCGGGCCAGCCAGCGCAGGGCGCCACGGCCCCCGGAGCCGTCGTGGCCCGCCAGTACGGTGGCCGGTGCAGTCAGCGGACGCGTCCCGCGCAGCGCCAGGACCTCGGCCGCCGCGTCCGGGTAGCCCGCGTTCTCCAGCAGGGCCCCGCGCCAGACGCGGCCGGTGCGGTAGCAGCGGCGTACGAGGTCCCGCGCGGCCGGATCACCGCCGCCGGTACGGGAGGCCCGTACGGTCGCCCGCCGGGCCGCGGGTCCCAGCGCGGCGGGCAGTCCGGCGGCGGTCACGGCCCGGCCGAGCGCGCGGGCGGCGGCGGTGCGCAGCGGCTGGGGCAGCAGCGCACGGGGGGCCTCCTCCACGCTGGAGTCGACCAGCACCAGGGCTGCGGTGCGCTCCGGGTGGAGGCGGGCGAAGGCCTCGGCGTGGAATCCGGCGATCGAGTGCCCGGCGACGGTGACGGGGCCGGTGAGGCGCAGCGCGTCCAGCAGCCCGGCGATCCGGTGGGCCTCCCCGGCCGCGGTCGCCGGAGCGCCGGCCGGGCCGCTGAGGCCGTGCCCGGGGCGGTCGAAGCGGACGACGGTGCGGCCGCCGGCCACGAGCAGTGCGGAGACGGCGTCCCAGTCGAACCAGGCCATGGCGAGCCCGGCGCTGAGCACGGCCACCGGCCCCTCGCCTTCGACGACGACGTGCAGCGGGACCCCGTCCACGTCCACGCGCACGAACCGGCTCCGGTACCCCGGGCCCCCGTATCCCGCGTACCCGTATCCCGCGTCCCGGTGCCCCGCGTTCTTGTACGGCGCGTTCATGTACGGCGCTCCCGGTGGACCGAGTACGCGAGCAGGCCCAGCCAGAGCGCCACGAACAGCACCTGGAGGCGCTGCCCGGCGCCCAGCGCCCAGGTGCCGCGCCCGGCGGTGAACATCGCGATGGCCGACAGGGTCCAGGCGGTGGCGAGCAGTTCGAGCACGACGAGCACGGGCCCGTAGCGGGCGAGCGGGGCGAAGCAGCCGTAGCGGCGGGCGGCGATGGTGAGGGCCACGATCCCGACGAGGGCTCCGGTCATGGCCAGGCTGCTGCTGACGGCGTGGGCCTGATGGGTGGCGGGGACGAGTCCGGCGGTCTCCCGCGCGGCGCACTCGGGGTCCACGGTGGGCGCGCAGCTCAGCGGCAGCCAGGCGTCGGCGGCGGTGGCCGCGCCGAACAGGGTGACCCCGGCCCAGCCGGCCACCGTCCACGGACGGCGAGATTCCGCGTGCCGTGCCAGCCGGAGCAGCGCCAGCAGTCCGCCGAGGAAGACGAGCACTCCGGCGGTGAAGTCGGTGGCCCGGAACAGGCCGCCGAGCGGCTGGTCCTGGGCGGCCAGCTCGCTCACATAGGTTTCGATGGGGTTGAGGCCCGTGGAGAGGACGACTTCGAGCACCCACGCGGTGTAGGCGGCGGCGCCCAGACCTATGAGGGCGGCAACGGGCAGGGCCGTCCGAGGCGGGCGCGAAGAGAGGCCATGTATGGACATAGTGTGACTAATCCTATGCAACGTGGCGTCGGTCCTCAGATCGGATACCTGCCCCGGGTAACGTCCGGGCTTGACGTGCAGTTCCCGGCGAGCCGCCGCGCCGCTCGGGGGCGCGGCAAACCCGACCCGTGAGGTGCTTCGATGCGCTCTCTTCCCACCCGTCGCGCCGTGCTCGGCGCCGCCGCCGCCGTCGCCGTGACGGGTGCCGGATCGGGTCTGCTCGCCGCCTGCGCCCGCCCTCCCCGGCCGGGCTCCGGACCGGACTCCGGGCAGGGCCCCCACGGGTCCATGCACCACGGCGGCCCGGCCGCCGACGGGCCCGAGGGGTACGTGGACCCGGCCGGTCCGGAGGTCAAGGCCGCCGAGGCCACCCGCAAGGCCACCGGGCCGGTCACCGAGGTCAGGCTCACTGCGACCGCCACCCCGCTCGACCTCGGCGGCGGGCACACGGTCCGCTCCTGGGCGTACGGGGACCGGCTGCCGGGCCGGGAGGTACGGGTGACCGCGGGCGGCACCCTCGCCCTGACCCTCGCCAACAACCTGCCCGAGCCGACTTCCCTGCACTGGCACGGCCTCGCGCTGCGCAACGACATGGACGGGGTGCCCGGGCTGACCCAGCGGGACATCGCCCCGGGCGGCTCGTTCGCCTACCGGTTCGCCGTGACCGAGCCGGGGACGTACTGGTTCCACCCGCACACCGGGGTCCAGCAGGACCGCGGCCTGTACGCCCCGCTCATCGTCGAGGACCCGAAGGAGCCCCTCGCCTACGACAAGGAGTGGGTGGTGGTGCTGGACGACTGGATCGACGGGGTCGACGGCGCGACCCCGGACGCCGTGCTCGCCGAACTCCGCAAGGGACAGAACGGCTCCGCCCATGCCGCGCACCGCGGGCCGGCCCCCACCGGCGGGCCCTCGAGGCTCCTGGTGGGCGCGGACAGCGACGTCCTCGGCAAGGAGGCGGGCGACGTCGACTACCCGCACTACCTGATCAACGGAAAGGTCCCGGAGGACCCGTCGGTCTTCACCGCCCGTCCCGGCGACCGGATCCGGCTGCGCCTGATCAACGCGGGCGGGGACACCGCCTTCCGGATCGCGCTCGGCGACCACGAACTGACGGTCACCCACACGGACGGCTTCCCCGTGGAGCACGCGAAGACCGGCGCGCTGCTGCTGGGGATGGGCGAGCGGTACGACGTCCTGGTCACCGCGAAGGACGGGGTGTTCCCGCTGACCGCGCTGGCCGAGGGCAAGGGCCGGTCGGCGCTCGCGGTGCTGCGCACGGGTGCGGGGACGGCGCCCACGGCCGCCACCCGGCCGGCCGAGCTGGACGGGCGCCCGCTGACGGCGGAGGTGCTCAGGCCGGCGGAGTCCGCGGCACTGGCCCCGCGCGAGCCGGACCGGACGGTGCAGATCAGGCTGACAGGGTCGATGTCGCGCTACAACTGGGCCTTCGACGGCAAGCCGTACACACCGGACCAGCGGCATCCGGTGAAGGCGGGCGAACGGGTCCGGCTGGACTTCCGCAACGCGACGCCGATGTGGCATCCGGTACACCTGCACGGGCACACGTTCGCGCTGGCCGGCGAGGCGGGCGGGGCCCGGAAGGACACCGCGATCCTGCTGCCGGGCGGCAGGCTGACGGCCGAGTTCGACGCGGACAATCCGGGGCTGTGGATGACGCACTGCCACAACGTCTACCACTCGGAGTCCGGGATGATGACGGTGATCGGCTACCAGCTCTAGGGGTGTCTGACGGATGCCCGTGGGGAAGGATTGGCGTCCGGTGCGTGCTCTCGGCGTGCCGGCCGGAAGCCTGCGTGCTGGGCGTACCCGGGCTTCCGGCCGGTGCGGCGAGAGTGCGTGCCAGGCGTCGCAGGGCCGCCCTCCGGGCGACGACGGGAGTTTGACGACAGGCCCTAGTGTTCTGAATCTGGAATTCTGTTCAGATGTAGGCTTTTCGGTATGGCGATGGGGAGGCCGAAGGCCGAGTTGGTGCTCACGGATGAGGAGCGGGCCGCGCTCGAGGGCTGGGTGCGGCGCCGCTCGACACCGCAGGCCTGGGCCTTGCGTTGCCGGATCATCCTGGCCAGTGCCGAAGGTGCGACGAACAAGGACGTCGCGGCCTTGGTCGGTTCCACACCTCAGGCGGTGGGTCGGTGGCGAGCCCGGTTCGTGCAGTACCGCATCACGGGCCTGGGGGACATGCCACGGTCGGGCGGCCCGAGGACGGTGACGGACGAGCAGGTCGCCGCCCTCGTCACCAAGACGCTGGAGTCGACGCCGAAGGGCGCGACGCACTGGTCCACGCGGTCGATGGCCAAAGAGACCGGCCTGTCGCAGTCGACGGTGTCCCGTATCTGGCGGGCGTTCGGTCTGCAGCCGCACCGGTCCGAGACGTTCAAGCTGTCCACGGACCCGTACTTCGTCGACAAGGTCCACGATGTCGTCGGCCTCTACCTGGACCCGCCGGAGCGGGCCCTGGTTTTCTGCGTGGACGAGAAGTCGCAGATCCAGGCCCTGGACCGGTCCCAGCCGGTGCTGCCGATGATGCCGGCGGTGCCCGAGCGGCGGACGGCCGACTACGTCCGGCACGGCACCACCACGCTCTTTGCCGCACTCGAAGTCGCCACCGGCAAGGTCATCGGATCCCTGCACCGCCGCCACCGGGCCGAGGAGTTCAAGAAGTTCCTGGTCAAGCTCGACAAGGAAATGCCGGCCGGCCTCGAGATCCACCTCGTGCTGGACAACTACGCCACCCACAAGACCCCGGACATCAAGAAGTGGCTGCTGGCGCACCCCCGCTTCCACCTGCACTTCACGCCCACCGGATCCTCCTGGCTGAACCTGGTGGAGCGGTGGTTCGCCGAGTTGACCACCAAGCGGATACGGCGAGGTGTCCACAAGTCCGTGCAGGCCCTGGAGAAGGACATCCGGGACTGGATCGCCACCTGGAACAGCGACCCGAAGCCCTACGCCTGGACCAAGACCGCGGACGACATCCTCGAACGACTCGCCAGCTATCTGAACAGAATTCCAGACTCAGGACACTAGGGGCACGGAAAACCCGGCGGGGACCGGGGCGTCGGCGTGGCACCCTTGCGGGGATCAGAAAGGACGCCTCCGCCGGTATGAGCACCCCGCCGAACCCGCCCACCCCGCCGACCGGTCCCCCGACGGAACCGGCCGGCACCCCCATACCCGAGGCGGCCCCCGCCGCCAAGCCGCTCCCGCAGCCCACGACACCCGAACCGCCGCTGTCCCTGGACAAGCAGGCGTCCCCCGAGAAGCCCTCGCCCGAGAAGACTTCGCTCGAGAAGCCGCTGCCGTCCGACGCCCGGTCGTCCGACGCGCCGCTGTCCCCGGACAAGCCCGCGGCCCCCGGCCAGACCCCGGCGCCCGAGCAGCCCGCACCTCCGGTACAGCCGGCGGCGCCCGCGCCGAACCCGTTCGCCCCGCCCTCCCCCGCCGCACCCGCTCCCCCGGCGCACCCCGCGGCCGGCGGCTTCGGACCCGGCGGACCCGGCGGACCCGGCGGACCCGGCGGACCCGGCGCACCCGGCGCACCCGGCGGTCCCGGCGGCCCCTGGGCCCAGCCCGCGCCCGGCTACGGCGGGGCCCCGTACCACGGGTACCCGCCGCTGCTCCCGACCACGAACGGGCTGGCCGTGGCCGCCCTCGTCGTCGGCATCGTCGGGATCCTGGTCGCGCTCGTCCCCTTCTTCTTCTGGGCCGGCGCCATCCTCGCCGCGACCGCCCTGGGCCTCGGCATCGGCGCGCTGGTCCGCGCCTCCAAGGGCGCCCCGCGCAAGGCGATGGCCGTCACCGGGACCGTCCTCGGCGTGGTCGGCCTCGGCGCGGCCGTCGGCGGCGTCTTCCTCTCCGCCCTCGTCATCGAGAAGGCCGCCGACCGGGCCGAGCGCCGCCTCGACTGGGAGGACCCCGAGCTGGTCCCCTACCCCGACTCCTCGCCGAAGCCCAAGTTCTCGCCCTCGCCCTCGCCCACCCAGGTGCCGGGCCTGACCAGCGCGCTGCCGTTCGGCGAGACCTTCACGTACGACAACGGCGTCAAGGTGAGCCTCTCGGCGCCCAAGAAGTACCAGCCGAAGGGCATCATCGCCCGCGAGCAGGTGAAGAACGCGATCCAGATCACGGTGACCATCACCAACGGCTCGACCGAGCCGCACGAGGTGATCTACGCCGTGCCCAACGTCCGCGACGACAAGGGCATGACCGCCGAGCTGGTCTTCGACAGCGGCGGCTCCGGCGGCGGCGTCCCCAAGATGGTGCGGGGCTCGATCCTGCCCGGCGAGTCCGCCAGCGGGGTCATCGCGTACGAGGTGCCCGAGGGCACGGCGAGCATCAGCGCGGACATCTCCGCGGGAACCCTGCTCGACGACGTGAAGTACACCGGTCCCGTCACCTGACCCGGCGGTCCGGAACGGAAAGGCGGCCGGGGCCCAGGACATCGCGTCAGAAAGACGATTACACTGGGCCCCGTGCCTCAACTACGCCTCGCTCTGAATCAGATCGATTCGCACGTCGGCAACATCGCGGCCAACGCGGACTCGGTCGTCCACTGGACCCGTCACTCCGCCGAGCAGGGCGCCCATCTGGTGGCGTTCCCCGAGATGGTGCTGACCGGGTACCCCGTCGAGGACCTCGCCCTGCGGGAGTCCTTCGTCGAGGCCTCCCGCACCGGCCTGCGCGACCTCGCACGGCGGCTGGCGGACGAGGGCTTCGGTGACCTGCCGGTCGTCGTCGGCTACCTCGACCGCAGCGACGCCTCGGCCCCCCGGCTCGGCCGTCCGGCCGGCTCCCCGGAGAACGCGGCCGCCGTGCTGCACCGCGGCGAGGTCGTGCTGCGGTTCGCCAAGCACCACCTCCCCAACTACGGCGTGTTCGACGAGTTCCGGTACTTCGTGCCCGGCGACACCCAGCCGGTCGTCCGGGTCCACGGCGTCGACGTGGCCCTGGCCATCTGCGAGGACCTCTGGCAGGAGGGCGGCCGGGTCCCGGCCACCCGCTCCGCCGGGGCCGGCCTGCTGATCTCGATCAACGCCTCCCCGTACGAGCGCAACAAGGACGACCTGCGCCTGGAACTGGTGCAGAAGCGGGCCAAGGAGGCCGGCTGCACCCTCGCCTACGTGGCGATGACCGGCGGGCAGGACGAGCTGGTCTTCGACGGGGACTCGATCGTCGTCGACGGCAGCGGCGAGGTCATCGCCCGCGCCCCGCAGTTCTCCGAGGGCTGCGTGCTCGTCGACCTCGACCTTCCCGCGGCGCAGCCCGCCGCGCCCGAGGGCGTGGTCGACGACGGGCTGCGCATCGACCGGGTGATCCTGTCCGAGGAAGCGGTCGAGGCCTACGAGCCGGTCGTCCCCGGCGGGTACGCCGACCGCCTCGACGACGACGAGGAGGTCTACGACGCGCTGGTCGTGGGCCTGCGCGCGTACGTCAGGAAGAACGGTTTCCGCTCCGTCCTGATCGGCCTCTCCGGCGGCATCGACTCCGCGCTGGTCGCGGCCGTCGCCTGCGACGCCGTCGGCGCGCAGAACGTCCACGGCGTCTCGATGCCCTCGAAGTACTCCTCGGAGCACTCCCGGGGCGACGCGGCCGAGCTGGCCGAGCGGACCGGGCTGAACTTCCGGACCGTGCCGATCGAGCCGATGTTCGACGCCTACATGGGCTCGCTGGGCCTGACCGGACTCGCCGAGGAGAACCTCCAGTCCCGGCTGCGCGGCACCATGCTGATGGCGGTCTCCAACCAGGAGGGCCACATCGTGCTGGCCCCGGGCAACAAGTCGGAGCTGGCCGTCGGCTACTCGACCCTGTACGGGGACTCGGTGGGCGCGTACGGCCCGATCAAGGACGTGTACAAGACGGACGTCTTCCGGCTCGCCCGGTACCGCAACCGGGCCGCGGCCGAGCGCGGCGAGGTCCCGCCGATTCCGGAGAACTCGATCGTGAAGCCGCCGAGCGCCGAGCTGCGCCCGGGCCAGGTGGACACGGACTCGCTGCCGGACTACCCGGTGCTGGACGCGGTCCTGGCCCTGTACGTGGACCGCGACAAGGGCCTGGAGGAGATCGTCGCGGCCGGTTTCGACCGGGAGCTGGTCGCGAAGATCCTGCGGATGGTGGACACGGCGGAGTACAAGCGCCGCCAGTACCCGCCGGGCACGAAGATCTCCGCGAAGGGCTTCGGCAAGGACCGCCGGCTGCCGATCACGAACGGCTGGCGCGAACGCGCGTAGCCGCCGCGCCCGGCCCGTACGCACACGGAAGGGGCCCGCCGCTGATGCGGCGGGCCCCTTCCGTGTGCGTACGGGCGGCCTAGACGTTCAGCCGCGCGGCGATCGGCAGGTGGTCGCTGCCCGTGCGCGGGAGGGTCCAGGAGGCCTTCGGGGTGATCCCGCGGACCATGATCTGGTCGATCCGGGCCATGGGGAACTGGGCGGGCCAGCTGAAGCCGAAGCCGTCGCCCGCGGCGCCCTGCGTGGAGCGCATCTGCGAGGTGACCTCGGACAGGGCGCGGTCGTTCATGGTGCCGTTGAGGTCGCCGAGCAGGATGACCTTCTTGAGGGGTTCGGCGGCGAGCGCGGCGCCCAGCGCGTCCGCGCTGTTGTCGCGCTGGTTGGCGGTGAAGCCCGCGTTCAGCTTGACCCGTACCGAGGGCAGGTGGGCGACGAAGACGGCGACCTGTCCGTGCGCGGTGTCGACGGTGGCGCGCATGGCCCGGGTCCAGCCCATCTTGATGTCGACGGGGGCGCTGGCGGTCAGGGGGTACTTGCTCCAGATGCCGACCGTGTTCTCGACGGAGTGGTACTTGTACGTGGCCGCCAGGGCCTTCTCGTAGACCGGGACCACGTTCCCCTTGAGCTCGGTCAGGGCCAGGACGTCGGCTCCGGACTTCGCCACGGACTCGGCGGTTCCGCGGGGGTCGGCGTTGTCGGCGTCCACGTTGTGGGTGGCGACGGTGAGGTTGCCGCCGGCGCCGGACTTGTCGGTGACCAGGCCGCCGAACAGGTTCGCCCAGACCACGGCCGTCAGCAGTATCGCGATGAGCGCGGTCGCCGACCGGCGCAGCAGGGCGGCGGCCAGCAGCACCGGCACGGCCAGGCCCAGCCAGGGCAGGAAGGTCTCGGTGAGGCTGCCGAGGTTGCCCACCTGGTTGGGCAGCTGTGCGTGGAAGATCATGACCAGCGAGATCAGTACGGAGAACCCGGCCAGCACCAGCCCGCGCCGCCAGATCCCCCGGTCGCCCCGCAGCTCGGCCAGCCGGCGTCGGAAGCGGGATCCGGAGGGCTCGGGCTCCGAGCCGCCGTTCCCCTTTTCCGTCATGTACGCCTGTGCCATGCCGCCGCCCTCACTGCCGTGCTCGCGCTCCGTTCCCGCCCCTTGACCCTAGGCGATGTACGGAGCCTTCCGTGCGTTACCTCACGACCGCCTGTCGCGACCGTACGTTCCGCAGGACGAACGTCCGTACGCCACGGGTTCCGCTTGTCACAGAACGCTCACATTGGCTCGAGCGGGAGTGGGGTGCGGGCGGGGCGGGTCCGGTCCGCCGCCGCGGCCACTTCCGCCGCGGGCCACCCGGGTGCGACCATGGGTGATGAGTCCGGGGACGCCGTGAGGGCGCCTCGAGATGACACTAGGAGCAGTTGCAATGACGCATGCCGTTTCGCCTGCCCGCGAACCCGCAGCAGCCTCTCCGTCGGGCCCCACCCTGTACGGCGGCACCGGCACCCGGCGCATCACGATCCGCGACCTGAACCTCGCCAAGGAACGCGGCGAGAAGTGGCCCATGCTGACCGCCTACGACGCGATGACCGCGTCCGTGTTCGACGAGGCCGGCATCCCCGTGATCCTCGTAGGCGACTCCATGGGCAACTGCCACCTGGGCTACGACACCACCGTCCCGGTCACGATGGACCAGATGACCATGCTGTCGGCCGCCGTCGTACGGGGCACGAGCCGCGCCCTGGTCATCGGCGACATGCCGTTCGGCTCGTACCAGGAAGGTGCCGTGCAGGCGCTGCGCAGCGCCACCCGCCTCGTCAAGGAGGCCGGCGTGGGGGCCGTGAAGCTGGAGGGCGGCGAGCGCTCGCTGGCGCAGACCGAGCTGATCGTGCAGGCGGGCATCCCCGTCATGTCCCACCTGGGCCTGACCCCGCAGTCGGTCAACGCCATGGGCTACCGGGTCCAGGGCCGCAGCGACGAGGCCGCGCACCAGCTGCTGCGCGACGCCAAGGCCGCGCAGGACGCGGGGGCCTTCGCCGTGGTGCTGGAGCTGGTCCCGGCCGAGCTGGCCGCCGAGGTCACCCGGTCCCTGCACATTCCGACGGTCGGCATCGGCGCGGGCGCGGAGTGCGACGCGCAGGTGCTGGTGTGGACCGACATGATGGGCCTGACCGGCGGGAAGATGCCGAAGTTCGTGAAGCAGTACGCGAACCTGCGCCAGACGATGAACGACGCGGCGAAGGCCTTCGCCGCGGACGTGGTGGGCGGAACGTTCCCGCAGGCGGAGCACGCCTTCCACTAGCGGTCGGCACCCGCAGTGACCGACAGCCCGCCGACGCGATGCCGGCGGGCTGTCGCACGCGTGTCGGCCGGCTGTCGGTGCTTTGTCAGTGGCGTCTGATCCCATGGTGGGCATGACGCGAAACGACAAGAATCCCAACGCCGTGGAAGTACGGGGGCTGGTCAAGCACTACGGCGAGACGAAGGCCCTGGACGGTGTCGACCTGGACGTCCGCGAGGGCACCGTCCTCGGGGTCCTGGGCCCCAACGGCGCCGGCAAGACCACCCTGGTGCGCTGCCTGTCCACCCTGATCACCCCGGACGCCGGCACGGCCCGGGTCGCCGGCTTCGACGTGGTCCGCCAGCCCCGGCAGCTGCGCCGCACCATCGGCCTCACCGGCCAGTACGCCTCGGTCGACGAGAAGCTCTCCGGCTGGGAGAACCTCTACATGATCGGGCGGCTGCTCGACCTGTCCCGCAAGGACGCCCGGTCCCGCGCGGACGAGATGCTGGAGCGGTTCTCGCTGACCGAGGCCTCGAAGAAGGCCGCCATGAACTACTCGGGCGGCATGCGCCGGCGCCTGGACCTGGCGGCCTCCCTCATCGGCAACCCGGCCGTCCTCTACCTGGACGAGCCGACCACCGGTCTGGACCCCCGCACCCGCAACGAGGTGTGGGACGAGGTCCAGCGGCTGGTGGCCGAGGGCGCCACCGTGCTGCTCACCACCCAGTACATGGAGGAGGCCGAGCAGCTCGCCAGCGAGCTGACGGTCATCGACCGCGGCAAGGTCATCGCCAACGGCAAGGTCGACGAGCTGAAGGCCCGGGTCGGCGGCCGCACGCTGCGGCTGCGCCCCGTGGACTCCGCCGACCTGCCGGGCATGGCCCGCTCGCTGGCCGAGGCCGGGCTCGACGGCGTGGCCGGCTCGCAGGCCGTGCCGGACGAGGGCGTCCTGCTGGTGCCGATCCTGAGCGACGAACAGCTGACCGCCGTGGTCGGCCTGCTGGCCGCCCGCGGGTACGCGATCGCCGACCTCGGCACCTACCTGCCCAGCCTGGACGAGGTGTTCCTGTCGATCACCGGCCAGAAGCCCACCACCGAGATGACCGAGGAAGTCGCGGCATGAGCACCGTAACCACGACGAAGCAGCCCGCCGGGGACACGCCCGTCCGGGCCGCCGCGGCCCCGCTGCCCGGCGAGGGCCGCATCGGCCTGCGGGCCAACCTGCGGCACATCGGCGCGCTGGTGCGCCGCAACGCCCTGCAGATCAAGCAGGACCCCGAGTCGATGTTCGACGTCCTGTTCATGCCGATCATCTTCACGCTGCTGTTCGTGTTCGTCTTCGGCGGCGCGATCTCCGGCAAGGGCAACCAGGCGGACTACGTGAACTACGTGGTCCCGGGCCTGATGGCCATGATGGGCATGAACATCGCCATGGCGGTCGGCACCGGGGTCAACGACGACTTCAAGAAGGGCGTGATGGACCGCTTCCGGTCCATGCCGATCGCCCGGTCGTCCGTGCTCCTCGCCAAGATCGTCGTCGAGCTCGGCCGGATGATGGTGGCCATCACGATCCTGCTCGGCGTCGGCTTCATCCTCGGCCTGTCGATCAAGTCCTCGGTGCTGGACCTGTTCCTGGCCATCGGCCTCTCGGCCGTCTTCGGCGCCTCGCTGATGTGGATCTTCATCCTGCTCGGTCTCACCATGAAGACCGCGCAGGCCGTCCAGGGCATGGCGATGCTGGTCCTGATGCCGCTGCAGTTCGGCAGTTCGATCTTCGCCCCGCCGTCCACGATGCCGGGCTGGCTGCAGTCCTTCACGGACTACAACCCGCTGTCCAACCTGGCCGATGCGGCCCGCGCCCTGATCAACGGGGGTCCGGTCGGCGACTCGGTGTGGATGACCCTCGCCTGGTCGGTCGCCATCACCGCCGTCACCATGCCGCTCGCGGTGCGCAAGTTCCGCCAGAAGACCTGATCCGCGGACCGGTCCGTTCCGGATCGCGTCCCGGACGGGCTCCGGCCGGGGGCCGGGTCAGATGAGGGCGGCGGCTTCCTCCAGGGTGAGGCCGCCGCCTTCGGCGTACGCCGCCTCGAATCCGGCCGCGCCGAGCGCCGCCCGCGCCAGCTCCTCCGTACGGGCGGCGTCCTCGCGTTCCGTGGTGACGGCGAAGTGCCCGGGCGGCAGCAGCGCCCGGTAGGCGCCGAGCAGCCGGGCGGCGTCGTACTCCCGCGGGCCGCCGAGCGAGGCCATCGAGAACGCCGCGGTCACCAGGTAGACCGTCGGCATCTGCGGGGCCACCATCCGGGCGAGCGGGTCCTGGACGGTGTCCATCGCCTGGCGCAGCAGGGTCAGCGACTCCTCGTACGCGCCCTCCTGGTTCGCCAGCCAGGCCAGCGTGCCCAGCAGGAAGCCGTCGAAGATGGCGAACGCGCCGAAGGCGAACTCCTCGCGCAGCGTCTGGAGCTGCGCCCGGGCCTCCGGAATGCGGCCGGTGCGGCCCATGATGCCGGCGAGGAACATCCGGGCGGCGGGCATGGCCTCGTTGCCGTACTGCTGGACCGTGGCCACGATCCCGGTGAGGATCTCCTCGGCCTCCTCCATCCGGCCGCTCTCGCTGAGGGTCCCGGCCATCCGTACGCGCAGGACCGTCACCTGCGCCTTGGCTCCCAGGCGTTCGGCGTACGCGATCGCCTCCCGGAAGTCCCGGGCGGCCAGGGCGTACTCGCCGCGCTTCTCCAGGGACTCGGCGCGGGCGGAGAGCGCCTCGGCGCAGCCCCAGGCGTCGCCGAGCTCACGGAACAGGGCGAGGCTCTCGTCGGCGTCGCGGGAGGCGTCGCCGGCCCAGTCCGCCCGGTTGGCGAGGATGTTGGCCCGCAGCTGGAGGGCGGAGGCCAGCTCCCAGCGGTAGCCGAGCTCGCGGGCGGTGTCGACGGTCGCGTCGATGACCCGGTGGAGCCGTCCGGGATCGCCCGCGATCATGACGGCGTAGATCCAGAGCGAGGCGGGGGTCCGGCAGGTCTGCGGGAGTCCGGGGCGGTAGGCGGCGATCACCCCGTCGACCTGGGCGCGGACGTCGGGGCTGTTCCAGTCGGCCTTGGTCTGGTCGCGGGAGGCCAGCCGGACCAGGTGGACGGCGCGCCAGGCCTCGGTGAGGAGTTCGCCGCGGTAGGGCGGGGGCGTGTCGACGAGCCGCTCGTACACGGGCTCCGCCAAGGCGACGCCGGGCCCGGCGAACGGGTCGGGGCCGAAGGTGGCGGCCGCGTCGGTCCAGTGCCGGGACTCGGCGCGCAGGTCGTGCATGTGCCAGTACCAGCCCAGCGAGTGGATGAGGCAGAGCACTTCGTCGGCGTCGCGGGCGGCGACGGCCCGGCGCAGGGCGGTGCGGATGTTCTCGTACTCGGTGGCGAGCCGGTCGGTCGCCGCCCGCTGGCCGTGGCCGCGGAGCAACGGCTCGCTGGTGCGGGCCAGTTCGCGGTAGTGGACGAGGTGGCGGCGCTCGGTGTCCTCCCGGTCGCGGCCGGCCTCGGCCAGGCGCTCGGCGGCGTACTCGCCGACCGTCTCCAGCAGCCGGTAGCGCATGCCGGAGCCGTCGGGCCCGGGGGCGGCGACGACGAGGGACTTGTCGACGAGGGAGCCGAGCGTCCCGGCGACGTCGAGGACGCCTCCGGCGGCTCCCCCGGCGCACACCGTCTCGGCGGCGGCGAGGTCGCAGCCGCCCGCGAAGACGGAGAGCCGGCTCAGGACGGTGCGCTCGGGCTCCTCCAGCAGGTCCCAGGACCAGTCGACGACGGCGCGCAGGGTCTGCTGCCGGGGCAGCAGGGTCCGGCTGCCGCCGGTCAGCAGCCGGAACCGGTCGTCGAGGCGGTCGGCGATCTGGCGCGGGGTGAGCAGCCGCAGGCGGGCCGCGGCCAGTTCGATGGCCAGCGGCAGCCCGTCGAGGCGGCGGCAGATCTCGGCGCAGGCGGCCGGGTCCTGGGCCACGGTGAACCCGGCGCGGGCGGCCGCGCCGCGGTCGGCGAGGAGCCGCAGCGCGACCGGGTCGGGCAGCGGCTCCACCGGCCGCAGCGTCTCCCCGGGCACGCCGAGGGGTTCGCGGCTGGTGGCCAGGATCCGGATGCCGGGGCAGTGCGTGAGCAGCCGCTCGGCGAGCACGGCGGCGGCCTCGACGACGTGCTCGCAGTTGTCGAGGAGCAGCAGGAGCCGGCGCCGTGCGCAGTGCTCGGCGAGGCGGTCGAGGGGGTCGTCGCCGGTGCGGTCGGTCAGCACCCGCAGCTCCTCGGCGGCGGCGCCGCGCAGCTTGGTCTCGCGCGCGCCGAGCGCGGCGAGCACGGCCTCGGCGACGTCTTCCGGATCGTCCACGGGGGCCAGCTCGACGAGCCACACCCCGTCGGGCCAGCCGTCCGGGTCCTGTGCCTCGGCGGCCTCCTGGGAGAGCCGGGTCTTGCCCGCCCCGCCGGGGCCGAGCAGGGTGACGAGCCGGGCGCGGGCGAGGTCGCCGCCGATGTCGCGGATATCGTCCTCGCGCCCGACGAAGGTGGTGAGCCGGGCCCGCAGGTTGCCCTGCGCGGGCTGCCGGCCGGGCTGCCCGGGCGGCGGCCCGGCCGGCGCGGCGGCGCCGTGCGCGCCCGATACGGGTGCGGGGCCGGGCACGGGGCCGGGCTCGGGCCGGGGGTTCAGGAGCTCGGCGTGCAGGGCGCGCAGGGCGGGTCCCGGGTCCGTGCCCAGGCGGGCGGCCAGGTCGCGGCGCACGGTGTCGTACGCCTCCAGGGCCTCCGCCGGGCGGTGCGCGTCGCGCAGCGCCCGGATCCGCAGGGCCTGCAGGGACTCGTCCAGCGGCTGCCGCGCGCACAGCTCCGTCAGCTCCGGCAGGGCCTGCTCCGCCCCGCCCAGGGCCAGGGCCGCGGCGATCCGGCCCCGGCGCGCGTCCATCCGTACGGCCTCCCAGCGCGCGGATTCCGCGGCCGGGTCGGGAAGGTCGGCGAGGGCGGGGCCCCGCCACAGGGCGAGGGCCTCCTCGTACAGGTCGGCGGCCTTGGCCGGATCGCCGTTCTCCAGGGCCTCGGCACCGGCCCGGGCCAGCCGCTCGAAGCGGTACAGGTCGACGTCCTCGCGGTCGGCGGCCAGCAGGTAGCCGCCCTCGGTGGAGCGCACGGCCTGGTGCCCCAGCGCCCGCCGCAGCCGCGCGACCAGCGCCTGGAGGGCGGCCGGCGCGTCGGCCGGCCGCTCGCCGTCCCACACCTCGGCGACGAGCAGGTGCGCCGGCACCGCCCGGCCGGGCCGCAGCGCGAGCGCGGTCAGCAGCGCGCGCAGGCGGGCTCCGCCGACGGCGACGGGGCTCCCGTCGTCGCGCATGGCCTGGGTCGTACCGAGAATCGCGTAACGCACCGGCCCATTGTCCCCGGACGGGCGCCCGGCCCCGACCTTATTTCCGTACGGCAACCGGGATAGGTTTCGCGGCATGGGTCACCAGGGCAGCCGCGGAGAGCGGCGGATCAGTTCCGTATTCCTCGGCATCGCGGCCGTCATGGCGGTCACCGGCTGGGCCGTGTGGA
Organism: Streptomyces sp. IBSNAI002; assembly: GCF_052244475.1. Lineage (NCBI taxonomy): Bacteria > Bacillati > Actinomycetota > Actinomycetes > Kitasatosporales > Streptomycetaceae > Streptomyces > Streptomyces sp. IBSNAI002. The sequence continues at coordinate 2,692,800 of NZ_JBQPXG010000002.1, forward strand.
CGGGGTACTCGACGAGCACCGGGCTCGCCGTGTTCCTGTTCGTGACCTCGGCGTGGGTGGTCTCCCTCTGCCTGCACGAGTACGCGCACGCCCGCACCGCGCTGCACGGCGGCGACCTGACGGTGGGAGCCAAGGGCTACCTGACGCTGAACCCGCTCAAGTACACGCACGCCCTGCTCAGCATCGTCCTGCCGGTGCTCTTCGTGATCCTGGGCGGCCTGGGCCTGCCCGGCGGCGCGGTGTACATCGAGCGCGACCGCATCCGGGGCCGCTGGAAGCACAGCCTCATCTCGGCGGCGGGCCCGCTGACGAACGTGGCCTTCGCCGTGGTGTGCACGGCCCCGTTCTGGCTGGACGCCCTGGACGGGGTCCCGCTCGCCTTCCGCTACGCGCTGGCCTTCCTGGCGCTGCTCCAGGTCTCGGCGGCGATCTTGAACTTCCTGCCGGTGCCGGGCCTCGACGGCTACGGGGTGATCGAGCCCTGGCTCTCGTACCGGATCCGCCGCGAACTGGAGCCGCTGGCGCCGTTCGGCCTGATCGCGGTGTTCGCGCTGCTGTGGATCCCGGAGGTCAACGCGTTCTTCTTCGACGTGGTGCGCGACATCCTGACCGGCCTGGGCGTGTCGGACCTGGAGACGTACTGCGGCCGCGACCTCTACCGCTTCTGGCAGGAGGCCGACGGCCTGTGCGAGGTCCCGCAGAACTAGCGGCGGGACGGCCCTACGAGGCCCGCGCCGCCTTCTCGGCCTTCGCCTTGCGGATGTAGTACCAGGCCATGTTGGACGTGAGACCGGCCAGCAGCACCCAGACGATCCCGATGAAACTGCCCTCCACGAAGGCGACGACGGCCGCGGCGATGGCGAGTACGCAGACGACAACGGCGAAGACGGCAAGGCGGGGCATGGAAAGAGCTCCTCGAAAACACTGAACGGGGCCGAGCCCCTCCAGTGTCTCCCATGCCCCGCAGTGTTCCCGTAAGGGCGGGCGCGATCCCACCCGGCCCCGTCAGACGTCCGTGATGCGGAGGCCCGCGTGGGCCTTGTAGCGGCGGTTGGTCGAGATGAGGTTGGCTACCAGGGATTCGACCTGGTGGGCGTTGCGGAGGCGGCCCGCGAAGACGCCGCGCATGCCCGGGATGCGGGCGGCGAGGGCCTGGACGAGGTCGGTGTCCGCGCGGGATTCGCCGAGGACCATGACGTCGGTGTCGATCTCGTCGATCGACTCGTCCTGGAGCAGGACCGCCGAGAGGTGGTGGAAGGCCGCGGTGACGCGGGAGTCCGGGAGCAGGGCGGCGGCCTGCTGGGCGGCGCTGCCCTCCTCGACCCGGAGGGCGTAGGCGCCCTGCTTGTCGAAGCCGAGCGGGTTGACGCAGTCCACGACGAGCTTGCCCGCGAGGTCCTCGCGGAGTGCTTCGAGGGTCTTGGCGTGGCCCTCCCACGGCACCGCGATGATCACGATGTCGCTGCGGCGCGCGCATTCGGCGTTGTCCGCACCCTCCACGCCGAGGCCCAGTTCCTCGGCGGCGGTGTGCGCGCGGTCGGCGGCGCGCGAGCCGATGATCACCTTCTGGCCGGCCCGGGCGAGCCGGTAGGCCAGGCCGCGGCCCTGGTCGCCGGTGCCGCCGAGGACGCCGACGACGAGGCCGGAGACGTCCGGGAGGTCCCACGGGTCCTTGGCGGGGGCCTTCGCCGGGGGTTGCTGCGTGCTGTCTGTGGAGGTCATGGGGGCGAGGGTACTGCCGAGTACCGCAGAGGAGGAGGGAAGGGAGGGGGTGGGGTGGGGGAAGCCAAGGGGTGCGAAGTGGCCGCGGTTGTCCGGTTCATGGTGCAGGATGCCGCTATGGATGCCGTGAGAGTCGCGCTGCTGCGCGAGGTCCTCGCCGGTACGCAGTGGCCCGGCGCCGCACGCCGCTTCGCGGGCTCGCTGCGCCGCTCGGTCGTGCCGGCCGGCGGGAAGCTGCTGCTCGTGGGGACCGAGCGGTACGAACCCTGGCACCTGGCCGCGCACCTGGTGGACGAGGCCGCCTGGTCGGGGCTGCCGGAGCTGGCGCCCACGCTGGTGCGCCACCGCGTGCAGCCCGGGCAGCCGCCGCACCTGTCGGTCGGGCTGGGCAGGCTGGCCGCGGCCCGGCGCGGGCACACGGTGCTGGTGGTGGCTCCCGGGGAGCCGGGCGAGGGGCTGCTGGAGCGCGTCCACGACGCCCGGCGCGCGGGGGCGACCGTACTGTCCCTGGACGGCGGGGATCCGGACCTGGGCGCGCTCGCGCACGACGCGCTCTCGGCGCCGGCGGGCCCCGCGGAGGGGGCGCCCCCTGCCGCGGACGGCTGGGGGATGGATCTGGACACCCTCCAGCACCTGGTCAGCGCGGCGGCCGGGGAGAACAGCCTGCCGGTGCAGCGCGGGCCGCGCCGCTTCCGGGACCGGCTGGCACGGCTGGCCGATCAGCTGACCGCGCCGCCGCCCAGCCGCTGGTAGCCCTCGTCCAGCCGTTGTCCAGCCCCTCGTCAGGTCGCCGTGCCCTCGCCGCCGCCCTCCTCCCGGGACTTGTCGTTCCACTTGGGGTCGTTCTGCCATTCGAGGTTGCGTTCCTGTGCCGTCTCCATGGCGTGGGCCGCCTCCTCCGGGGTCCCGTACGGACCGAAGCGGTCCTTGGCGGGGCACTCGGGGCCTTCCTCGACCTTGTGGTGGACCAGGCAGTAGTACCATTCGCCCGGTTTGCCCACCTGGCGCTTCTTGAACACGGCCATCGCTGTCGGGCTCCTCTCGATACCGCCGCTACCGCTCTCTGCCGCCATGCTGCCCCATCCCCGCTGGATACACTCGCTTGCATGTCTGGCCAGTCGCTGCTCGTACCAGGCGAGCTCTCTCCCGTCCGTTCCGTTCCCGGAAACATCCGCCGTCCCGAGTACGTGGGCAAGCCCGCACCCACCCCGTACACCGGACCGGAGGTGCAGTCGGCCGAGACCATCGAGGCCATGCGCACCGCCGGCCGCATCGCCGCCCGGGCGATGGAGGAGGCCGCCAAGCTGATCGCGCCGGGGGTGACCACCGACGAGCTGGACCGGGTCGCGCACGAGTACATGTGCGACCACGGCGCCTACCCGTCGACGCTGGGCTACCGGGGCTTCCCCAAGTCGCTGTGCTCCTCGCTGAACGAGGTCATCTGCCACGGGATCCCGGACTCCACCGTGCTGCGCGACGGCGACATCGTGAACCTCGACGTGACCGCGTACATCGGCGGGGTCCACGGCGACAACAACGCCACCTACCTGTGCGGGGAGGTGGACGAGGAGTCGCGACTGCTGGTGGAGCGCACCCGGGAGGCACTGAACCGGGCGATCAAGGCCGTCAAGCCGGGCCGCCAGATCAACATCATCGGCCGGGTCATCGAGTCGTACGCGAAGCGCTTCGGCTACGGCGTGGTCCGGGACTTCACCGGTCACGGCATCAACTCGTCGTTCCACTCCGGCCTGATCATCCCGCACTACGACAGCCCGCACGCCACCACCGTCATCGAGCCCGGGATGACCTTCACCATCGAGCCGATGCTGACCCTGGGCACCCACGAGTACGACATGTGGGCGGACGGCTGGACCGTGGTCACCAAGGACCGCAAGCGGACCGCGCAGTTCGAGCACACGCTCGTCGTGACCGACGACGGGGCGGAGATCCTGACCCTTCCGTAGCGGCTTCCGCGGCCGCCGCGTTTTTTACCGACAAGACGTCGGGAACACATTGACTTAGGCATGCCTAAGTAGGAAGATCGGACGTGGCGGGCATGCCGCCACGTCTGTTTCCTCTTCCTGGAGGTCCGTCTTGGACGCCTTCTCTACGGTCATCCGCGTCGCCTCGCACGAGCAGCACACCGAAGCAGAGACGTCGACCTTCATGAGCGACCTGCTCGGCGGGCGCCTCGGCGTGGACGCGTACACGCGCTACACCGAGCAGCTGTGGTTCGTGTACCGGGCCCTGGAGGACGCCGCCGAGTCCCTGAAGGACGACCCGGTCGCGGGTCCGTTCATCCAGCCCGAGCTGATGCGCGTCGCCGAGATCGAGCGCGACCTCGCGCACCTGCTCGGCCCGGACTGGCGCGAGTCCGTCGTGGCGCTGCCCGCGACCGAGGCCTACGCCGCCCGGGTGGCCCAGTGCGCGGCCGAGTGGCCCGGCGGCTACGTCGCCCACCACTACACCCGGTACCTGGGCGACCTCTCCGGCGGCCAGATCATCCGCGACAAGGCGGAGCGCACCTGGGGCTTCGAGCGCAAGGGCGACGGGGTGCGCTTCTACGTCTTCGCGGACATCTCCAACCCGGCGGCCTTCAAGCGGACCTACCGCGAGCTGCTGGACGCCATAGCGGCGGACGACCTGGAGAAGCAGCGCATCATCGACGAGTGCAAGCGCGCCTTCGACTTCAACGGCGCGGTCTTCCGCGAGCTGGGCGAGCAGTTCCAGCTCAGCGCGTAGCAGTCCCCCGCGGGACGGTCGGCGTACAGAGGGCCGGCCCGGTGCGAACGCACCGGGCCGTCCCTCTTCGTACGTGCGGACCGCGGGGTCAGCGGTGGGACCCGGCCGCCGGCGGGGCGAGCCGGGCGAAGCGGACGCGGCCGCCGATCTCCACGCTGCCGTCGGGGCCCGGGGCGGTGAGGATCTGGGAGCCCGCGCCCTGGGTGATGTTGAGGGCGCGGCCCAGCTGGACCGTGAGCAGGATCGCCGCGGAGCCGGTGGCCTCGTCCTCGGCGATGACCCCGTCGGCGCGGCGCGGGAAGCCGCGGGCCCGTACGCGCCCGGCGGCCTCGTCCTCCCAGGCCCACGCGTAGAGCCAGCCCTCGCCCGGCGGCGGGGCCGGCAGCGCCTCGACCTCGGCGACCGACCCGTACTGCTCGGTGCGCTTGCCCTCGACCCACTCGGGGCGGGCCGTGATCCAGGTGAACTCGCCGTCGTCGCGGGCCCATACGGACCCGGCCGGCGGCCGGAGCTCCTCGACGTCCAGCAGCCAGGCGAGCCCGACCAGCGGATGTCCGGCGAAGGACATCCGCGTGCCGGGCGTGCGGATGTCGACGATCCCGCGCTCGGGATCGTCGACGAACACCGTCTCGCTGTAGCCGAGTTCGGCCGCCAGGGCCTGCCGCGACGCATCGTCGGGGCAGGCCCGGCCGTCACGTACGACACCGAGCAGGTTGCCGTGCCGGCCGTCGCCCGCGCAGAAGACCTTCAACACGTCGAGTTGATCGAGTTGATCGTTCACGCGGGCATTCAAGCACGGGTCAGCGCTGGGCCGTGCGCCGCCTGCGGGCGAGGAAGACCGCGCCGGCACCGGCCGCCATCACGGCGCCCGAGGTGCCGAGCAGGGCTCCCGCGGGGATCTCCGCACCGGTGGCGGCGAGGTTGCCGCCGACGGTGGCCGCGGTGGCTCCGGTGCCGCCCGTGCCGCCGGTGCCCCCGGTGGTGCCGCCCGTACCGCCGGTGGTGCCGCCCGGGAGGGTGGCGTCCTTGTCCACCGCCACGGAGACGGTGAGCGGGTCGATCGCGTCCCCGGCCTTGTACATGGAGCCGGTGGTGTCGTTGGCGAAGGTGGCCGCGCCCTCGGTGGTGAAGGCCGCCGGGACGGCGTTCAGCGCCAGGACGCCGTCCTTGGTCTTGTAGTCCGTCTTCGACAGGTCGAGCGTGGCGAAGGGGACGGCCGTCTTGCTGCCGGAGGCGGTCTTCACGTCCACGTAGAGCGTGCCGGTCTTGCCGGTGGCCGCGACGCGGGGGTTGGCGAAGGTCATGTCGATGCCGTGGGCGGCGTACTGGAAGCGGAGGCTGCCCTCGAAGGAGGCGTTCAGCGTCTGCTTCTTGGCGTCGAGCTCGCCCTTGCCGAGGGCGAAGTCGTAGAGGTCGCCGTTCTTGGCGGCGCCGCCGGCCGGGGTGATCGAGCCGGCGCTCAGCACGTACTTGCGGAAGGACTCCTTCACGCCCCACGTCAGCTTGGCGCTGAGGACCTTCTGCGGGCCGTCGGCCGGAACCGTGGGCTTCTCGGTGGGGGTCGCCGACTTCGTCGGGGTCGGGGAGGGGCTCTGCGACTGCGACGGCGACGGGGTCGGCGACGGGGAGGGGGACGGCGGGGCGGGCTTCTCGAACTCCAGCTTCGCGGTGAGCGGGTCGCCCGCCTTGTTCTCGTACGAGGCCGAACCGAGCGCGTCCGCGGCCTCCTTGGTGAGGGTGGTCCCCAGGTTGGCCATCGACTGGCCGGCGAAGGCCACGGCGGCCAGCGGCACGTCCTGGGTCGTGGCGCCGCCCTTGGTGACGTCAGCGGTGACCTTCTTCGTGCCCGTGTCGATGCGGAAGTCCGAGAGCTTGACCTCGAAACCGTGGCCGGCCGGCGGGGCGGGCGAGGAGAAGGTGACGCTGCCCTTGAAGGCGGCCTTCACCACGTGGCCGGCGGCCGGCTCGTACTGTCCGGTCGGCTCGCCGAACCGCAGGCTGCCGTCCGCGTTCTGGGTGGCGCCCTCCGCCACGGTGATGGTGCCCTTGGCCATGCCCGTCACGTAGGCGCGGTAGCTGGCGAGCACGCCCCAGTCGAGGGTGCCGCCGACGATCTTCACCGGGGCGGTCGGCGGACCGTCCGCGGCGGACGCGGGCAGGACCAGGGCGGTGGCGCCGAGGGCGGCGGCGGTGAGGACGGCGGCCGCGACGGCGATCGGGCGGCGGTGGGACGACATGGCTGAGAACTCCTGGGAAGAGGAAGAGAAGAAGGAAGAGGTACGGGAGAAGGGGGCGGAGCAGGGGGCGCGGCCGTTACGGGTTTTCGGCCCCGGCACTGCCCGTGGCGTCCGCCCCGGCACCCCGCGCGCTTTCGGCCTGGGCCTGGGCGCGGCGCTTGCGGAGCAGGAGGAGGACGGCGCCCGCGGCGAGCACCAGCACGGCCACGGCCAGGGCGGTGTACAGCCCCGTGTTCGAGGACTTCGCGGCCTTGGCGACCGCCTCGGGGGAGGCGCTGGGTTCGGGCGAGGGTGCGGCCGTGGAGCCCAGGTCGGGCAGCGCGGGCAGCTTCGCGGTGGAGTCGAGGGCGATCGCGAGCGAGACGGGGTCCATCTCGGTGCCCGCCTTGTACATGGCGTTGAAGGCCTGGGAGCCGCCCTCGGTGAGGGTGGCGGGGGCCTCGGTGAGGGTGGCCAGGCCGCCCTCGGTCTTGAGGTTCTTGGCGTCGAACTCGACCAGGGCGACGGCGTTCTTCGTCGTACCGCCGGTGGTGACATCGGCGGACAGGACGCCCTTGCCGTTCTCCACCGTGACGCGCACCGCGCCGAGCTTCAGGTCCAGATGGGCGCCGGTGAAGTGGACGGTGCCGGCGAAGGCGGCGTCAAGAGTGCCTTTCCCGCCGTCGTACGCGCCCTTGCCCTGTGCGAATCGGAACAGCGCGCCGCCGTCCTGGGCGCCCTCGGCGAGGGTCCACTTGCCCTGGCCGACCGAACCGGAGACGTACTCGCGGAAGGTGCGGCGCACGCCCCAGTCGACGGCGGCGTCGGTGAAGGCACCGGGCGTCTGCGGGGTCTGTGCGGACGTGCTCGGCTGCGCGCTGGGCGACTGCGAAGGCTGGGCGGACGGGGCCGCCTTGACGTCGGCGGAGAGCGTGACGGGGTCGAGCTGCGCGCCGGCCGCGTAGTAGCCGGCGAAGGCCTTGGCGCCCTGCTCGGTGAGGGTGGCCGGGACGTTCGTGAGGGTCAGCGGGCCGGTGGCGCCCTTCATGTCGACCCCGCGCAGGCCCAGGGTCGCGAACGGCACCTGGGACTGGCTGGTGACCGCGCCGGTGTCCTTGGCCTTGCTGGAGACGTCCACGTACAGGGTGCCGCTACCGCCGTTGATCTTGACGGTGGGGCGGCTGACGGTCATGTCCAGCTCGTAGGCCCCGTCGGGCTTCTGGTGGCCCTGGAAGGTCACCCCGCCCGAGTACGAGGCCTCGAAGGCCCCTGACTCCGGGTCATAGGAGCCGGTCGCCGTGTGGAAACGGAACAGGCTGCCGCCCACGGTGGCGGCTCCGTTCTTCAGCTTGAAACTTCCTTTCGCCACGGGACCCGTGACATAACTCTGGAAAGACGATTTGATGCCCCAGTCGAGTCGACCTCCCTGCACGGTGCCCGCCCGGGCGACGGTGGCCGGGAGCAGCGCCCCCAGCAGGGCCGCCAACAGGGCGACGGCGAACGTACGGGCGGGTCTCGTGGGCATGACTGCCCCCTCCAGGGTCTAGCGAGCAAAGGTTAGGCTAACCTAAGCTAACCACGCCGGATGGGAAACCCCCGGTCACCAGAAACCTCAGTCGGACGATCAGGACGGTGCCTTCGTGCCTACGCCCGCCGCGTCACACCGCTTTCCCCGTCTCGCCCTCGCCGTGGCAGCACTGGCACTCGCGCTGACGGGCTGCGGAGGTACGGCCACCACCCCGGGCCCATCCGCCCACACCGCCGCGGCGCCGGACCGCGTGGAACCGCTCACCCCGGCTCCCCTGCCCGCGCTGCCGGCGACCGTGCCCTCGGCCGACGGCACCTCGGTCACCATCGCCTCGGCGGACCGGATCATCCCGCTGACCGGCAGCCTCAACGAGATCGTCCACACCCTGGGCCTCGGCGAGAAGGTGGTCGCCAAGGACATCACCGCCACCTTCGAACAGGCCGCCGCACTGCCGGTGGTGACACGTGGCCACGACGTCTCCGCCGAGAGCGTGCTCTCGCTGCGCCCGACGCTGGTCCTCGCGGAGACCACCACGGGTCCCGCCGAGGCCGTCCAGCAGATCCGCGACGCGGGCGTCCCCGTCCTCGTCATCGCCCCCGCCAAGTCGCTGGAGGACGTACCGAAGCGGATCGACGCGGTCGCCGCCGCGCTCGGGGTCACCGACGCCGGCGCACGCCTGAACCAGCGCACCGCCGACCGGATCGCCGCCGTCCGCAAGGAGATCCCGGCCGCCTCCGGCAAGAAGCCCCGGGTCGCCTTCCTCTACCTGCGCGGCACCGCCTCGGTCTACCTGCTCGGCGGATCCGACTCCGGAGCGGCCTCGCTGCTGGAGGCGGCCGGCGCGGTCGACACCGGCAAGGAGTCCGGGCTCGGCAAGGACTTCACCCCGATCACCAGCGAGGCCCTGGCCGCCGCCGCCCCCGACGCGATCCTCGTCATGTCCAAGGGCCTGGAGTCCGTCGGAGGCATCGACGGCCTGACGAAGATCCCCGGCGTCGCCCAGACCCCGGCCGGCATGGACCGCCGCGTGGTCACGGTCGACGACGGCGTCATGCTCAACTACGGCCCGCGCACCGACCAGGTGCTGTCCGCACTGATCACCCAGCTCTACAGCAAGGCCGCTTGACGTGACCCTCCCCGACAGACGGGCCTCCCTGCTCACCACGGCCCTCGTCGTCAGCCTGCTCGTACTCGCCCTGGTCTCCGCCGGAACCGGCGCCTACCACATACCCCTCGGGGACGTCGTCGCCTCCGTCCAGCACCACATGGGGCTGGGCGGGGCGCCCCTCGACCGGGTCGGGGAGAGCGTCCTGTGGAACGTGCGCCTGCCCCGCGTCGTGCTCGCGCTGCTCGTCGGCGCGAGCCTGGGCTGCGCGGGCGCGCTCATGCAGGGCGTCTTCGGCAACCCCCTGGCCGAGCCCGGCGTCATCGGGATCTCGGCCGGCGCCGCGGTCGGCGCGGTCGCCGCCATCGGGCTCGGGCTCAGCTTCTTCGGCAACTGGACCATCACCGTCTGCGCGTTCGTCGCGGGCCTGATCACCGTGACCTCCGTCTACTTCCTCTCCCGCAACGGAGGGAAGACCGAGGTCGTCACCCTGATCCTCACCGGCATCGCCGTCAACGCCTTCGCGGGCGCGCTCATCGGGCTGTTCGTCTTCTTCGCGGACAGCGGCCAGGTCAACCAGATCACCTTCTGGCAGCTCGGCTCCCTCGCCCAGGCCACCTGGCCCAAGGTGCTCGCCGTCCTGCCCTGCGCCCTGGCCGGCCTGCTCGTGGCCCCCTTCCACTCCCGCCGCCTCGACCTCCTCTCCCTCGGCGAACGCCCCGCCCGCCACCTCGGCATCGACGTCGAGCGGCTGCGCCTCGCCCTCATCCTGGTCGTGGCGCTGCTCACCGCCGCGGCCGTGGCCGTGGCCGGCATCATCACCTTCGTCGGGCTGCTGGTCCCGCACCTGCTGCGGATGGCCAACGGCCCCGGCCACCGCTTCCTGGTGCCCGGCAGCGCACTGGCCGGGGCCCTGGTCCTGGTCGCGGGCGACCTGGCCGCCCGTACCCTCGCCCAGCCGGCCGAGCTGCCGCTCGGCGTCCTGACCGCCCTGCTCGGCAGCCCGTTCTTCTTCTGGCTGCTGCGCCGTACCCGCCGCAAGCAAGGAGGCTGGGCGTGACCGGAACGACCGGCAGGCTCACCGGGCTGCTCTCCCGGAACCGGCGGACCGTCCCGGCCCGCCCCGCACCCGGTGCGGACCTCGCCGAGATCTCCGGCCTGCACGTGCGGCTCGGCGGGCGCGAGGTCCTGGCCGGCATCGACCTGACCGCCCGGGCCGGCGAGGTGCTGGCCCTGGTCGGACCCAACGGAGCGGGCAAGTCCACGCTGCTGGCCGCGCTGGCCGCCGATCTGCCGGCCGCCGCCGGGGAGATCCGGGTCGACGGCCGCCCGGTGCACGCGTGGTCGGCCCCCGACCTGGCGCTGCGGCGCTCCGTACTGCCGCAGTCGGCCGCGCTGTCCTTCCCCTTCCCCGTGGCGGACGTCGTGCGGATGGGCCGCGCGCCCTGGGCCGGCACCCCGTTCGCCGACGCGGACGAGGAGGCGGTGGCCGCCGCCATGGCCGCCACCGAAGTCACCGATTTCGCGGAGCGGCCCTTCTCCGCCCTCTCCGGCGGCGAACGGGCGCGGGTCGCACTGGCCCGCGTACTGGCCCAGCGGGCGCCGCTGCTGCTCCTCGACGAACCCACCGCCGCCCTGGACCTGCGCCACCAGGAACTCGTGCTGCGGATCTGCCGGGAGCAGGCCGCCGCCGGGGACGCGGTGGTCGTCGTCCTGCACGACCTGGGACTGGCCGCCGCCTACGCGGACCGGGCCGCCGTCCTGTACGGCGGACGGATCGCCGCGGCCGGGCCGCCCGCCGAGGTGTTCGAGGACGCGCTGCTCAGCCGCGTCTACCGGCAGCCCGTGGAGGTACTCCCCCACCCGCGCACCGGCGCACCGCTGGTGGTCCCGGTCCGGGGCGAGGCGCCCCGACCCGTGTGACCCGGCCGGATTCGGCCGGGTCCGCCCTCACCACAGCCGGTCGGTGCTCCCGGGGTACAGCGGGACGCGGATGCCCGTGAAAGCGGCCCGGTCCCGGTCCGGTTCAGCCGTGAAGAAGGCCGCCGGCACCACCTTGTCGAAGCCGGGACCGTCGGTGGCCAGCGGTTCCCCGGGCGTTCCGCCGACCAGGACCGTGCCCGGCAGCGGCGGGAAGCCGGCCGCCCGGTAGAACGCCGAGAGCGGACGGTCACAGCTGAACAGGGCCAGGTCCACGGCCGGATCGGCAGCCAGTTCGGCGCGGGCCGCCGCCACCAGCCGGCCGCCGAGCCCGCGGCCCCGCAGCTCGGGCCGGGTGACCACGCCGCTGAGCCCGGCCGCGCGGTACGTCCGCCCCGCGACCTCGATCTCCTTGTACAGCAGCGCCAGCGCCGCGGCCACCGTGCCGTCGCGGGCCGTCAGCAGCAGGGCCCGCGGCGCCAGGGCGGGGTCGTGCCCGGGCGAGGACCCCGGCCAGGCCGCGGCCTCCAGGGCGGCGACCTGACGGGCCTGCGCCGGGGGAACGGCGGCCTCGGCGAAGCCGGCCACCCGCAGGGCGCCGGGGTCCGCGCTCACTCGATCCGCACACCCTCTCCGCCGACCCGGACCCGGGGGTCGCCCGCGCGCAGTTCCACCGTGAGCACGCCCGGCCGGCCCATGTCGGCGCCCTGGTGGAGGGTGAGCACGGCGTCCGGCGGGACCAGGCCGAGCTCGCGGGCGTACGCGCCGAAGGCGGCCGCGGCGGCGCCCGTCGCCGGGTCCTCGACGACCCCGCCGACCGGGAAGGGGTCCCGTACGTGGAACTCCGCCGGGCCCGCGCGCCACACCAGCTGCACGGTCGTCAGGTCCAGGCGCCGCATCAGCGCCTCCAGCCGGGCGAAGTCGTACGAGAGGTCCGCGAGCCGGGCCCGGCTGCCGGCGCCGAGCACCAGGTGGCGGGCTCCGGCGTAGGCGACGCGGGGCGGGAACGCCGGGTCCAGGTCCGCCTCCGGCCAGTCCAGCGCGGCCAGCGCCTCGGCGAGGTCGTCCGCGCCGATCTCCTCGGTGTGCGGCTCCACACTGGTCAGCGTGGCCCGCAGCAGCCCGTCCCGCGCGGTGACGGACACCGGGACGGTGCCCGCCCGCGTCGCCAGGAGCAGCTCCCCGGGGCCGATCCGCTCCCCCAGCGCCACGGCGGTGGCGACGGTGGCGTGCCCGCAGAACGGCACCTCGGCCTTCGGGCTGAAGTAGCGGACGGTGAAGGCCCGGCCCGGCTCGCCCCCCAGCCCCTCGGGCGGGGCCGTCAGGAAGGCCGTCTCGCTGTAGCCGAGCGCGGCGGCGATGCCCAGCATCGCGGAGTCGTCCAGCCCGGCCGCGTCGAGCACGACACCGGCGGGGTTGCCGCCCGCCGGGTCGCCGGAGAAGGCCGCGTAGTGAAGCACCTCAGTCGTCATGATCAGCTCAACTGCCGGGTCGCGGCGCGCATTCCCCGCCGCCCGGGGCGGGGAACGCGCAGGGCTCAGCCCCGCCCGATGTACGGCATCGTCGTCGCCATCACCGTCGCGAACTGCACGTTCGCCTCCAGCGGGAGCTCCGCCATGTGCAGCACCGTGCGCGCCACGTCGGCGGCGTCCATCACCGGTTCGACGGCCAGCTGCCCGTTGGCCTGGAGGATCCCGGTCTGCATCCGCTCGGTCATCTCGGTGGCCGCGTTGCCGATGTCGATCTGCCCGCAGGCGATCCGGTACGGGCGCCCGTCCAGCGACAGGGACTTGGTCAGGCCGGTCATCGCGTGCTTGGTCGCGGTGTAGGCGACGGAGTTCGGGCGCGGCACGTGCGCCGAGATCGAGCCGTTGTTGATGATCCGGCCGCCCTGCGGGTCCTGCGCCTTCATCTGGCGGAAGGCGGCCTGCGCGCACAGGAAGGAACCGGTCAGGTTGACGTCGACCACCGAGCGCCAGGCCTCGTAGGACAGGTCCTCCAGCGGGACGCCGCCCGGGCCGAAGGTGCCCGCGTTGTTGAAGAGCAGGTCGAGCCGCCCGTACCGCTCGCGGACCGCCCCGAACAGTGCGGCGACCTCGTCCGGATCGCTGACGTCCGTTTGTACGCGGAGCACGTCGGCGCCGTCCCCGGCCGCCTCGGCGGTCTCCTCGAGCGGCTCCGCACGGCGGCCCGCCAGCGCCACGGACCAGCCTGCCGCGGCCAGGGCCAGGACCACGGAGCGGCCGATTCCCGAGCCGGCCCCCGTCACTACAGCGATCTTCGTCGTGGGTTCGTCCATGGGGCCGCAGAGTACGTCACACGGCGCCCCAGTCCCCGAACGTTCCGATTGCTGAGAGCATGGGTCGGTCAGGGGTGCACAAAAGAAGACAAGCAGACTGGAGTTCCGCATGTCGGAGAGAGGCCCCGTGACGGCCCGCGCACACGAACCGTCACCCGAAACGCCCTCCGTCCCCACCACCACCGCACCCCTGAAGGCAGCACGCCGCACGGGCCTGCTGGTCACCTTCATACTCGGCGGGCTCACCGCCCTCCCGCCGCTGTCCATGGACATGTACCTCCCGGCCCTGCCGGAAGTCACCAACGTCCTGCACAGCCCTGCCGCCACCATCCAGCTCACCCTCACCGCCTGCCTCGCCGGTATGGCCCTGGGCCAGCTGGTCATCGGCCCGATGAGCGACAAGTGGGGCCGCCGCAAGCCGCTGCTCATCGGCATGGTCATGTACGTCCTGGCCACCGCGATCTGCGCGCTCGCCCCGACCGCCGAACTGCTGATCACCTTCCGTCTGCTCCAGGGCCTGGCCGGCTCGGCCGCGATCGTCATCGCACGGGCGGTCGTGCGCGACCTGTACGACGGGGTCGAGATGGCCCGGTTCTTCTCCAACCTCATGCTCATATCCGGCACCGCCCCGATCGTCGCCCCGCTCATCGGCGGCCAGGTGCTGCGCTTCTCCGACTGGCGCGGGGTCTTCCTCGTCCTCACCGCCGTCGGCGTGGTCCTCACCGTGATGGTGTGGCGCAGCCTCGGCGAGACCCTGCCGCCCGAGCGGCGCCAGACCGGCGGCGTCGGCGCGGCCCTGCGGACCATGCGGGGACTGCTCGGCGACCGCGTCTTCACCGGCTACACGCTGGCCGGCGGTTTCGCCTTCGCCGTGCTGTTCTCGTACATCGCCGCCTCCCCCTTCGTGGTGCAGGAGATCTACGGCGCTTCGCCCCAGGCCTTCAGCCTGTTGTTCGGCGTCAATTCCTTCGGCCTGATCGCCGTCGGCCAGATCAACGGCAAGCTGCTGGTCGGCCGGGTCGACATGGACAAGACCCTGTCCATCGGACTCGCCATCACCACGGTCGCCTCGGTGGCCCTGCTGCTCATGGCGACCGGGGTGTTCGGGGAGGTCGGACTGGTCCCGATCGCCGCCGCCCTGTTCGTGCTGATGTCGGCGATGGGCCTGGTGATGCCGAACACCAACGCGCAGGCCCTCATGCGCACCCCGCACGCCGCCGGCTCGGCCTCCGCGCTGATCGGCACCTCCTCCTTCCTGGTCGGCGCGGTCGCCTCGCCGCTGGTCGGGATCGCGGGCGAGGACACGGCGGTGCCCATGGCCGTGGTGCAGCTGGCCTGCTCACTGCTGGCGGTGGCCTGCTTCATCGGCCTGTGCCGCCCCTGGCGCAGCCGCGAACCCATGGCGCCCGCGGCGCCGTAAACTTCGCGGGTGAACGTCTCCGCCCCCACCACCTCCGACACCCTCCGCAGCACGCTCGGCGGGCTGCTCGACGGACTTCCGCCCAAGCAGGCCGCGGCCGCCGTCGAGCGGCTCATCGCCAGCTACCGGGGGCAGACCCCCACCGACGCGCCCGTGCTGCGCGACCGCTCCGACGTGGCGGCGTACGCGGCGTACCGGATGCCCGCCACCTTCGAGGCCGTCCGGGCCGCCCTGGACGGCCTCGCCGAGGCGGCCCCGCGGTGGACGCCGGGCTCGCACGTGGACGTGGGCGGCGGCACGGGCGCCGCGACCTGGGCGGTCGACGCCACCTGGGACGGCCCGCGGGAGACCACGGTGCTGGACTGGGCGGAGCCCGCGCTGGCCCTGGGCCGTGAACTGGCCGCGGCCTCCGCCTCCGAGGTGCTGCGCGGCGCGGCCTGGCGGCGGGAGGTCATCGGCGCCGGGCTGACGCTGCCCGAGTCCGACCTGGTGACGGTCTCGTACGTACTGGGCGAGCTGACCCCGCAGGCCCGTACGGCCGTCATCGCCGAGGCGGCACGCGCCGGGCAGGCCGTGGTGTTCGTCGAGCCGGGCACGCCGGAGGGGTACCTGCGCATCCGCGAAGCCCGCGACCAGCTGATCGCGGCCGGGCTGCGGGTCGCCGCCCCGTGCCCGCACGACGGGACCTGCCCGATCGAGGTCGGGCAGGACTGGTGCCACTTCTCGGCGCGGGTCAGCCGGTCCTCCCTGCACCGCAAGGTCAAGGGCGGCTCGCTCCCGTACGAGGACGAGAAGTTCAGCTACGTCGCCGCGACCCGCTTCCCGACGGAGCCGGCCACCTCCCGGATCACACGGAAGCCGCAGATCCGGAAGGGGCTCGTACTGCTGGAGCTGTGCGGCCCCCGGGACGAGGGCCTGACCCGGGCCACCGTGACCAAGCGCCACGGTGACCTCTACAAGGCGGCGCGGGACGCCGACTGGGGCCGCTCCTGGCCGCCGCCCGCCTCCGAGGGCCAGGCCTCTCCGACGGCCTAGCCGCTCCGGCGGCCTAGGGCCTCAGCTCCTGGGTGCAGCACTTCACGCTGCCGCCGCCCTTGAGCAGCTCGCCCAGGTCCATCGGGACGGGCTCGAACCCCCGGGCCCGCAGCGGAGCCAGCAGCCCGGTCGCCGCCTGCGGGAGCAGCACGTGCCGGCCGTCGGAGACCGCGTTCATGCCCAGGGCCGCCGCGTCCTCCTCCCCGGCGAGCAGCGCGTCGGGGAACAGGCGTTTGAGTACGGCCTGACTGCCCGGCGAGAAGGCGGCCGGGTGGTACATGACCTCGTCCCCGTCGAGGACGCACAAGGCCGTGTCCAGGTGGTAGTAGCGCGGGTCCACCAGGTCGAGGCCGATGACGGGGCGGCCGAAGAACTCCTGCGCCTCGTCGTGCGAGAGCGGGCTGGAGCGGAAGCCCCGGCCGGCCAGGAGGTAGCTGGAGGTGACGGCGAAGTCGCCCTCGCCCTCGTTGACGTGGGACGGCTCGTGGACGTCCCGGTAGCCGTGGCCGCGGAACCACTCCAGGTGGATCCCGGCCTCGGCGGCCCGCTCCGGATAGGCGAACCGGGCCCCGAGCACCCGGCCGTCGACGACGAGCGCCCCGTTCGCCGCGAAGACCATGTCGGGCAGCTCGGGGTGCGGTTCGAGGGTTTCGACGGTGTGCCCGAGGGAGCGGTAGCGGTCCCTCAGGTCCTCCCACTGGGCGAGGGCGAGGGGCAGGTCCACCGGTTTCGTGGGATCCATCCACGGATTGATGGAGTAGGTGACCTTGAAGTGCACGGGTGGGCACATCAGATAGCGCCGGGGTGTGGCGTCTCTGCGCAAAGAAGGCTCCTCACGACTTACGACGGGTGTGGAGAGAATCGTCTCTCCTTACGCCGGACACCGCAGTGAACTGATTGGGTGGTTTAACGGACAAGAGGAAGACGAGACGTCTCGGTTGGTAGTTTCAGGACATGACCAAGACCCCTGACGCCACCCGCCGCAGCGACCGCTCCCGGCGGGCCATCCTCGACGCCGCGCTCGCACTGGTCGGGGAGGTCGGCTACAACAAGCTGACCATCGAGGCGATCGCCGCCCGGGCCGGGGTCGGCAAACAGACCATCTACCGCTGGTGGCCCTCCAAGGCGGCCGTCCTGCTCGACGCCTCGCTCTCGCTCGCCGGCGAGGCCGAGACGGAAGGCCAGTGGACGGGCTTCCCCGACACCGGGGACCTCGCGGCCGACCTGAAGTACGTCCTGCGGGCGACGGTGGACGAACTGTGCGACGAGAAGTACGCGGCCCCCGCGCGCGCCCTCACGGCGGCCGGGGCGACCGACCCCGAGCTCGGGGCCCGTTTCAACGAACGGCTGCTGGAGCCGCAGCTCGCCCTGTACGAGGCACGCTTGCGCTCGGCCCGCGAGGCGGGCCAGCTGGCCCCGGACACCGATCTGCGGCTGACGGTGGAGATGCTGCTGGGCCCGCTCACCTACCGGTGGCTGCTGCGCACGCAGCCGCTGACGCACGCCTTCTGCGACGCGCTGGTGGACCGGGTACTGGGCGGGGTGGCCAACGTCACCAGCCGCTGACCGGAATCCAAATGGCTGAATTGTGTGGTTATGTGGGGGTTGCCGGTCACCCATCCCCAACCCCCCGGTCACCGAGACCGGTCACCCGGGGCGCAGGATGGTGGGACCATGTGAAGGTCCGCCGGGGATACGGTGAGGTGAGGGGATAGATGGGGTCTGAGTCCGGCCGCGTCAAACGCGGCGAGCAGAGCAGGATTTCCCAGTGGCTGCGCCGGCGGCAGAAACCCGTCGCCGAGGACCCCGGAAAAGAGCGCGAGGCGCTCCTCCTGGCCGTCGCCGCCGCCGGTCTGCCGCTCGCACCCGCCGCCCATCCCGCCGGTTACCGGTGTTCGTGCGACCGGATCGGCTGTCCGACGCCCGCACGCCACCCGCTCTCCTTCGCCTGGCAGACCCAGTCGACCACCGACCGCGCACAGGTCGAACGGTGGGCGCGCAACCAGCCCCAGGCCAACTTCATCACCGCGACGGGCATGGTCCACGACGTCCTGGACGTCCCCCTGGAAGCGGGCGCGGCCGCCCTCGCCCGCCTGCTGGAAGCGGGCATCGAGGTCGGGCCGGTCGCCGAGTCGGGCGGTACCGGGGAGCAGGCCCGGATGCTCTTCTTCACCGCCACCCGCGGTACTCCCGAGGACGAGGACGAGTGGTGGCCCTGCGAACTGGACTGCCATCCCGAGACGATGGACGAGCACCCGGGCCTGCGGTGGCACTGCCGCGGCAGCTACGTCCTGGTGCCGCCGGCGGCCCTGCCGGGTGACCTGGCGGTCAGCTGGCTCCGGGGCATGGAGCACCCGCTGCCGGATCCCCTCACCCTCCTCGAAACCCTGACGGACGCCTGCGCCACGTACGCGGGCACCGCGAACCTCACCCCGGCCGCCGTGGCCTGGCCCCTGGGCCACTAGGGGGTGTCTGCCGGGGCCCGGCCGCATCCAGCCTCGCCGACGTGTGAGGCGCGGGGTCCGGGGCGGAGCCCCGATCCGGTGCCGGCCCCGCCGGGGCTCGCGGGTCAGTGGTGGATCTGGGTGACCACCACGTCCAGGCCCCAGGCCCGGCCCGGCTTCACCGGCGCGTCCGTCTCGACCAGGTAGCCCAGCCCTCGCAGGGCCTCGACCAGTTCGGCCGGCGAAGCCGGAGCCGCTCCCGCGAGCAGCAGGTCCCGCACCAGCCGGCCCTTCGTCGCCTTGTTGAAGTGGCTCACCACGGAGCGCTTCTCCACCCCGTCCACCACCTGCGAGTGCAGCACCCGCACGGTGGCCGTGCGCCCCGCCACCTCGCCCTTCGGCTTCCACGCCGAGGCGTACGCCGCCGACCGCAGGTCCAGCACCAGCCCCTCCCCGGCAACGGCCGGCAGCACCTCCGCCATCGGCCCCCGCCAGTACGCGCCCAACGCCCCGCGCCCCGGCAGCTTCACGCCCATCGAGCAGCGGTACGACGGGATCCGGTCGGTGATCCGCACCGCACCCCACAGCCCCGAGAACACCAGCAGCGACTCCTCGGCCAGCGCCCGCGCCGCCGGCGTCAGGTCCGCCAGCCCCAGCGCGTCGTACAGCACGCCGGTGTAGATCTCCCCCGCCGGCCGGGCCGGGGCCGACCGCAGCTCCGCGTTCTTCGCGACCTCGCCGCGCAGGCCCTCGCTCAGGCCCAGCACCTCGCGCGCCTTGAGCTCGTCGGCCGCACACAGTTCGACCAGTTCGTCCAGGACCCCCGCACGGGCCTCGGCCAGACCGGGCAGCGACAGCGACTCCGGCTTCAGGGGTGCGCCGGAGCCGCCGGCGGCCTTTCCTTCGGACGGCGGCAGCAGCACGAGCACGGTGGATCTCCTTCGGTACGACACGGCGCAGGGGATGCGGCCCCCGAGCCAGGGTAGACGGCCCGCGCGCCCCGCCCCGCCCCCGGCTTCGGCCGCCGCCCGGCCGCCGAAGCCGCCCGAACCGCGCACATCGCCCGGCCAGGGCCTAGGCTCGGTCCATGCCACGCCGCCACATGCACATGACCGGCGCGGAGGGGGCTGCCCTGCGGGCCGCCCTGCGCGCACTGCGGACCGAGCTGGGCGTACCGGAGGAGTTCCCGGCCGAGGTGCTCGCCGAGGCCGAGCGGGCCGCCCGCGAACCCCGCCTGCCCGACACCGACGCCACCGACCTCCCCTTGTTCACCGTCGACCCGCCGGCCGCGCGCGACCTCGATCAGGCCATGCACCTGGCCCGGCGGCCCGCCGGCGGCTTCCGCGTCCACTACGCCATCGCCGACGTCGCCGCCTTCGTCACCCCGGGCGGCGCGCTCGACGCGGAGGCCCACCGCCGCGTCACCACCCTCTACTTCCCCGACGGCAGGGTCCCGCTGCACCCGGGCGTGCTCTCGGAGGACGCGGCCAGCCTGCTGCCCGACCGGACCCGCCCCGCGCTGCTCTGGCGCCTCGACCTCGACGCCGAGGGCCGGGTGGAGACCACCGACGTCCGCCGCGCCCTCGTGCGCAGCCGGGCCAAGCTCGACTACGACGGCGTACAGAAGGCCATCGACACCGGTACGGCCGAGGAACCCGTCGCCCTGCTCCAGGACATCGGCCGGCTCCGCGAGGCCCTGGAGGTGGAGCGCGGCGGCATCTCCCTGAACGTGCCCGAGCAGGAGGTCGTCGCCCACGACGGCTCGTACGCCCTGGCCTACCGGGCCCCGCTCCCCGCCGACGGCTGGAACGCCCAGATCTCCCTCATGACCGGCATCGCCGCCGCCGACCTGATGCTGGCCGCCGGAACCGGAATCCTGCGGACCCTCCCGCAGGCCCCCGACGGCGCCGTCGGCCGGCTCCGGCGGACGGCGAAGGCCCTGCGGATCGACTGGCCGCACCACGTCCCGTACGCCGAACTCGTGCGCTCCCTCGACCCGCACCGCCCCGCCCACGCCGCCTTCCTCCAGGAGTGCACGGCCCTGCTGCGCGGCGCCGGCTACACCGTGTTCACCGGCGGCGAGACCCCGGACCCCGCCATCCACGCGGCGGTCGCGGCCCCGTACGCCCACTGCACCGCCCCGCTGCGCCGGCTCGCCGACCGGTACGCGGGCGAGCTGTGCCTGGCGGCGGTGGCCGGGGCCGAGCCCCCGCGGTGGGCGGTGGCGGCGCTGGACGCGCTGCCCAAGGAGATGGCGGACGGGGCGCGGCTGGCCAACGGGGCCGAGCGGGAGTGCGTGGACCTCGTCGAGGCGGCCCTGCTCAAGGACCGCGTCGGGGAGACCTTCGAGGCCACGGTGATCGAGGTCAAGGACCGGGAGCCACGGGAGGGCACGGTCCACCTGGAGGACCCGGCGGTGGTCGGCCGCGTGGTGTCCACCGCTCTGGAACTGCTCCTGGGCGAGCGGATCCGGGTCCGCCTCACGGAGGCGGACCCGGGCACCGCGAAGGTCCTGTTCGCCCCGGCCTGAAGCCCGGCCGAAGCCCGGCCCGCCGGGAGGTCCGGGCTACGCGGGCTGGCGCAGGGCGCTGACCAGCGCGCGCGGGTCCGTCCTCGGACAGCGTGACCAGCCGGCCCTGCGGATGGCGCCGGTCGACCCGGACCGAGGCCACCGCGTCCGGCGGGACGAAGCCGGGTACGACCGCGCCCTCGGACGGGATCGCGGCGAACACCTCGTCGGGGACGGCCGCGACCAGCTCCGCCGCCAGGAGCGGGGTCCGCGGGTCGTCCGCGGGGGCGTCGGCGAGCTCGTCCAGCCGCTCGTACAGGGCCAGCACCCCGGGCGGGGCGGCCAGCAGCACGGCGAGCCGTCGCCGGCGCTCGGCGATCTCGGCCTCCTGGCGGGCCAGGTCGGCGTCGAGCTCTTCGAGTACGTCGGCCAGCTCGCGCCCGGCGTCGTCCGCGAGGACGTCGCGCACCTCGTCCAGGCTGCCCGTAGAAACCCTGCCGTTGCGTCAAGGTCAAGCGGCGACGGCACAGCCGGTAACATGGTCGCCACGGCAGACGAGTCGGCCGGGCGGCCGCGTCGGGATCTCCGGATCCCGCCGAGGAACGTCCGGGCTCCACAGGGCAGGGTGGTGGGTAACGCCCACCCGGGGTGACCCGCGGGACAGTGCCACAGAAAACAGACCGCCGGGGGCTTCGGCCCCCGGTAAGGGTGAAACGGTGGTGTAAGAGACCACCAGCGCCTGAGGTGACTCAGGCGGCTAGGTAAACCCCACCCGGAGCAAGGTCAAGAGGATCCGTCCCCGGACGGGTCTGCGCGAACGCTCGAGGGCTGCCCGCCCGAGTTCGCGGGTAGACCGCACGAGGCCGGCGGCAACGCCGGCCCTAGATGGATGGCCGTCTCCCCGGCGACCGCGAGGTCACCGGGCGACAGAACCCGGCGTACAGGCCGGCTCGTCTGCCGTTCCCACCCCGTTCGGGGTGCCGCGGACACGAGAACCCCCCGCCCGTACGGGCGGGGGGTTCTGTGCGTGCACCGGCCACGCGCTAGCGCAGGTGCGAGGTGTCGTTCAGGAGGCGGAGCGAGGCGTTGCCGTCGGCGTAGTACGCCACTGCCGACAGGGAGGCCGCCGACAGTTCCATGCGGAACAGCGCCTCCGGCGGGGCGCCCAGGGCGAGGCGGACCAGGATCTTGACCGGGGTCACGTGCGTGACCAGCAGGACCGTGCGGCCCGCGTGCTCGGTGAGGAGCCGGTCGCGGGTCGCCGAGATCCGGCGGGTGGCGGTCGTGAAGCTCTCGCCGCCGCCGGTCGGGGCCGCCCGCGGGGAGTCCAGCCACGCCTGGAGGTCGTCGGGGTAGCGCTCGCGCACCTCGGCGAAGGTCAGGCCCTCCCAGGCGCCGAAGTCCACCTCGCGCAGGCCCTCTTCGACCGTGACCGTGAGGCCGAGGCGGTCGGCGACGGCTTGGGCGGTCTCGCGGCAGCGGCGCAGCGGGGAGCTGACGACCGTCTGCACGGTGCCGCGGGCGGCCAGCGCCTCGGCCACCGCCGACGCCTGTCGGCGGCCGGCCGGCGACAGCTCGGGGTCGCTGCCCCCGGTGCCGGAGAAGCGCTTCTGCGGGGTGAGGGCGGTCTCGCCGTGGCGCAGCAGCACGAAGGTGGCGGGCGTCCCCATGTCGGGCCCCCAGCCGGCGCCGCCGGTACCTCCGGCGGCGGGACGGGGCAGGCCGGTCCCGGCCGGGGCGGACACCGCCGCCGGGGCCGGGATCAGGCCCGGTTCGGCGAACAGCGTGCCGGTGCCCGCCGGTTCGGCGGAGGCGGCGACGCGTGCCGCGCGGGTGTCCGCGGCCTCGGCGGTGGCCGCCGCGGGTGCGGTGGCCCGCGGACCGGAGCCCGAGGCGAGGGCCGCGCGGACCGCGGCGGCGCCCTTCGCCGCGTCCCCCGGAGGACCGGCGGGGGCGGCGGCGCCGCGGTCGAGGGCGGCGGAGGACGCCGAAGGCTCCCACTGCTTGCCGCGCTTGCCCGCGTCCATCGCCTCGTTCGCGAGCCGGTCCGCGTGCTTGTTCTTCTCGCGCGGGATCCACTCGTACGTCACCTGGGTGCGCGGGAGGATCTTCGCGGCCTCGGCGGCGAGCGGCTTCATGTCCGGGTGCTTGATCTTCCAGCGGCCGGACATCTGCTCGACGACCAGCTTGGAGTCCATCCGGACCAGGACCTGTGCGTCGGAGGCCAGTTCGCGGGCCGCCTTGAGCCCGGCGATCAGGCCCTTGTACTCGGCCACGTTGTTCGTCGCGACGCCGATGTACTCCGCGCGCTCGGCCAGCGTCTCGCCCGTCGCCGGGTCGAGGACGACCGCGCCGTAGCCGGCGGGCCCCGGGTTGCCCCGGGAGCCGCCGTCCGCCTCCATGACGAACCGGACAGGCCTCTGCATCAGATGCCCGAGTCGGCCGTACGGACCAGGATGCGGCCGCAGTTCTCGTGGCGCACGACCTGGTCGCGGGCCGCGGCCTTGATCTCGTTGACCTCGGCCATGTCGAGCTCGAGCCGGCAGCCCTCGCAGCGGCGCTGGTACAGGCGCGCGGCGCCGACCCCGCCCTGCTTGACGCGGATCTTCTCGTACAGGGCCATCAGGTCGGCCGGCATGGAGGTGACGATGACCTCGCGGTCCTTGGTGACCTTGGCGGCCTCGTCGTCGAGCTCGCCGGTGGCCGCGTCGCGGCGCGCGGTGGCGTCGGTCAGCTTGGCCTCGAGCGCGGAGACGCTCCCGGTGAGGCCGGTGACCCGCTCCTGCGCGGCCTCCAGGCGCTCCATGACCTCCAGGACCACGTCCTCCAGGTCGCCCTGCCGCTTGGCCAGGGAGACGACCTCGCTCTGCAGGTTGGCCAGGTCCCGGGCCGAGATGCCCACGCCGGAGTCCAGGCGCTGCTGGTCGCGGGCGGCGCGCTGGCGCACCTGGTCCACGTCCTGCTCCGCCTTGGTCTGCTCGCGCGCGGCGTCGCTGGCCTGGGTCTGGGCGGCGACGAGCAGGTCGCGCTGCTGGCTGAGGTCCTTGGTCAGGGAGTCGACCTCGGCGTGCTCGGGCAGCGACTTGCGCTTGTGGGCGAGCTGAGACAGCCGCACGTCCAGGGCCTGGACGTCGAGAAGTCGGATCTGGTCGGCGGGCTCGGCGTTCAGTTGGGGGCTCCAGAGATAGAAGGGTGTGTGACGGACGGCGCGTGCGCCGTCCACGGGTCGGTGACCGTGCGCGAGACGTGGGTGCGCAGACCCCAGCCGTGGCGCTCGGAGATCGCGTCGAGCTGGGCCGCGGCCTGCTCGCACCAGGGCCACTCGGTGGCCCAGTGGGCGGCGTCGACGAGGGCGAGCGGGCTCTGCTCGCGGGCCTCGGAGACCGGGTGGTGGCGCAGGTCGGCGGTCAGGAAGACGTCCACGCCGGCGGCGCGGACCTGCTCGAAGAGGCTGTCGCCGGAGCCGCCGCTGACGGCGACGCGGCGGATCGGGGCGTCCGGGTCGCCGGCGACGCGGATGCCCTGGGCGGTCTGCGGAAGCCAGGCCGCGGCGCGGGCGGCGAACTCGCGCAGCGTCTCGGGGTGGTCCAGTTCGCAGATCCGGCCGAGGCCGCGGCGGCCCGCGGGGTCGGTGGGGTCGGGCACCAGCGGTCCGGTGATCCGCAGGTCCAGGGCGCCCGCGAGGGCGTCGGAGACTCCGGGGTCGGCGGTGTCGGCGTTGGTGTGGGCGACGTGCAGCGCGATGTCGTTCTTGATCAGCGTGTGCACGACGCGGCCCTTGAAGGTGCCGGCCTCGACGGTCGTGGTGCCGCGCAGGTAGAGCGGGTGGTGCGTGACGATCAGGTCGGCGCCCAGCTTCACGGCTTCGTCGGCGATCTCCTGTACGGGGTCCACGGCGAACAGCACCCGGGAGACCTCGGCTTCGGGGTCGCCGCAGACGGTGCCGACGGCATCCCACTGCTCGGCCCGCGAGGGGGGCCAGAGAGCGTCCAGCGCGGCGATGACTTCAGAGAGACGGGGCACGGTGCAAGGCTACCGTCCGTGGCGCCCGCCCCATGGCCCGACCGCTTGGGCCGGGCCGGGGGCTGGCTCGGGGCCCGGCCCGGGGGTCTCGCCCGGGAGGCGGCCGCGCGGGCCGTCTACTTCACGAGGAAGCCGCGCAGGTCGTCGAGGACCTTGTCGGCGGCGGTCACGCCGAGGCCCAGGTACCAGGTCTCGTCCGGAACGTCCTTGGCGTGGCCCTGCTGCACGGCGCCCAGGTTCTTCCACAGCGGGTTGGCCTCGGCCGAGTCGCGCTTGGTCTTGTCCTTGGCCCCGTAGACGCCGGTGAAGATCCAGTCGGCGGCGGCCTCGTCCATCCGCTCCGGGCTGATCTCGACGGCGAGGTCCTCCACCTGCTGGTTCTGCGGGCGCGGGATGCCGGAGTCCTTGAGGACCGTGCCGATGAACGAGGCCCCGGCGTACAGGCGGGTCTTGCCCGGCATGTAGCGCAGCATCGTGACGGTGGGCTTCTTCTCGCCGAGGTCGGTGCCGAGCTCGGCCGCCTTGGCCTGGTAGGCGTCGAGCTTGGCCTTGGCCTCGGCGGTCTTGTCGAGCGCGGCCGCGTTCAGGAGGTAGTTCTCCTTCCACGGGAAGCCGGGGCGGAGGGAGAAGACGGTCGGGGCGATCTTCGAGAGGGCGTCGTACTTGTCCGCGGCACGCAGCTGGCTGCCGAGGATCAGGTCGGGCTTGAGGGCGTTGATCGCTTCCAGGTTGAGGCTGTTGATGGTGCCGACGGACTTGGGGTCGCCCGCGTCCTTCTTCAGGTACTCGGGGATGCCCTCGTCGCCCTCGGACGGCGCGTAGCCGACGGGCTGCATGCCCAGGGAGACAACGTTGTCCAGTTCGCCGACGTCCAGGACCACGACGCGCTTGGGGGCGGCCTTCAGCTCGGTGGAGCCCATGGCGTGCGTGACGGTGCGCGGGAACTGCCCGGCCGCGGCGGTGGTCCCGAAGGCGGCCGTCTTCCTGGCGGCCTCGCCGAACTCCTTGCCGCCCTGCGCGACGGCCTTCTTGTCGCCGCCTCCGGTGGGGGCGGAGTCCTCGGCCGACTTCGCGTCCTGGCCGCCGCACGCGGTGAGGGTGAGGGCGGCGGCTGCGGCGAGGGCGACGGCGGCGGCTGCGCGGCGTCGGAAGGACATGTCACATCTCCAGGGGTGGGGGGCGGGGGCCGGCCAGGTCGAGTTAGGCATACCTAACCGGACGCCCACCCTAAACGTCCCGCTCCCGCCCAGCACAATCGCCGCCGCGCACTCACACGAACCCCCACCCGGCCACCCGTACGTGTGAAGCGGGGTTGGTCGTGTTGTTCGGGACGAAGTGCGAAAACTAGCTTCCTCACCGGAGGTGACGCACGGATGACTGTCTGTGCCATCGAAACGACGATCACGGCCCCGTTCACGATCACCGCGGACGGCGCGTACGCCGCCCGGCTCGCCGGGAACGGCGAGGCGCTCTACGCGGAGCGCTGGACCCTGGCCGGGCCCGAGCCGTACGCGGTGCCGCTGCCGCTCGCGCAGCCCGAGGAGGCCGACAGCGAGGTGCTGCCGCTGGCCGACGGGCGGGTGCTGATCCACCGGCGGGTGGCGGACCGGCACGCCTTCGCCCTGCTGTACCCGACGGGTGCCGCGGCGGGCCCGCGCACCGGGGAGCTCCAGCTCGGCGGGGTGGAAACGGCGGACGGGGTACGGGTCCGCCTGCTGCCCCCGTCCCCGGACGGGCACGGCGCCTTCGCGCTGGCCTCGGGCGAGGCCGGGTCCACGGTCTGGCAGGTGGCCGGGGGCGCCTTCGGGCCGCGGCGGGTGGCCGAGGTCCCCGGCCGCTGCTCCGGCGGCGTCTGGCTGGACCGGACGGGCCGGCTGCTGGCCCTGGACCGCGAACTGGACGGCACCACGAAGGCGGTGGCCGTGGACCTGGAGCGCGGCGGGGAGGTGTCCCCGCTGCTGCAGATCGCGGAGGGCAGCGAGGACCGGCTGCTGCTGGCCGACCCGGACAGCGGGCTGCTGTTGATCCGCTCCGACGCGCCGGGCGAACCGCGCCTGGGCTGGGGGGTGCTGGGCAGCTCCCTGCCGGTCCGCTTCCCGGAGTGCCTGCGGCACGACGACGCGACCCCGTTCGCGGTCCAGCCGGGCCAGGCGCTGATGCCGGAGACCTGCGGGGTCGCCCTGCGGATGGGCCCGTCGGGGGAGGGCGGCATCGGCCTGTGGCGCCCCGCCGACCGGCACGTCTTCCGGCTCGGGGCGCCCCAGGGCTGGCTGGGCGGTGCGGGGCTGTGGAGCCCTGAGGGCCGCCTGCGCCTCCCGTACGCGACCCCGGACGTGCCCTGCGGGATCCTCGGGCTGGGCATTCCGCTCGCCCCTCCCCCGCCGGTCCGCCTGGACCCCGTACCGCCGCCCGCGCCCCGCCCCGTACCGCTCCAGCAGGCTCCGCTCAGCCGTGCTTGAGGCCCAGCACCTCCGTCGCGGCGAAGGTCTCGTTCGCCGGGCGGGAGTCGTAGTGCGGGGTCAGGAGCTCGTCGAGCTCCTCGAAGGAGAAGGCCTCCTTGGCCGTGTCGAACTTCGCGGCCACCTTGGGGCGTTCCATGACGACGACGATCCCGCCGTGTACGACGAACAGCTGCCCGTTGGCCTTGGCCGCGGCGGGTGAGGCCAGGTAACCGACGAGCGGGGAGACGTGCTCGGGGGCGAGGGCGTCGAGCTTGCCCTCCTCCGGGACCTGGAAGCCCGCGAAGACGTCCTCGGTCATCCGGGTGCGGGCGCGCGGGCAGATGGCGTTGGCCGTCACCCCGTACTTCGCGAGGGCCAGGGCGGTGGACGTGGTCAGGCCCACGATGCCGCCCTTGGCCGCCGCGTAGTTCGGCTGGCCGGCCGAACCGCCGAGGAAGGCCTCGGAGGAGGTGTTGACGATCCGGCCGTAGACCGGGCCGCCCGCCGCCTTCGACCTCTCCCGCCAGTGCACGGACGCGAAGTGCGTGGTGTTGAAGTGCCCCTTGAGGTGGACCCGGATCACCGAGTCCCACTCCGCCTCCGACATGGAGAAGACCATCCGGTCGCGCAGGATGCCCGCGTTGTTGACGAGGATGTCGAGCTTGCCGAAGCTGCCGACGGCCAGCTCGACGAGCTCGCGCGCCTGCTCGAAGTCGGCCACGTCGCCCAGGTGCGCGACGGCCTGTCCGCCCGCTGCCCGGATCTCCTCGGCCACCTCCTCCGCCGGCGCGGCCGAGGCCTCGCCCGAGCCGTCGCGGCCGGGCTGCCCGAAGTCGTTGACGACCACGCTCGCGCCGAGCCGCGCGAGTTCGATCGCCTCGGCCCGGCCGAGCCCGCGCCCCGCGCCGGTGACGATGGCGCTGAGCCCCTCAAGTGGCAGTGACATCCGTACGGTTCCCCTCGGAATCGGTGGAACGGGTCAGAGTTCGATGCAGGTGCGCAGGGCCGTGCCGGTGCGCATCTGGTCGAGGGCGTCGTTGATCTCGGCGAGCTGCACCCGGTGGGTGATCAGCCCCGCCAGGTCCACCCGGCCGGCCCGCCACAGCGCGATGGTGCGCTCGTAGGACCGCAGGACGTCGCCGCCTCCGTACATGGACGGGAGGATCTTCTTCTCGTCGAAGAAGAGGGAGAACATGTCGACCTGGTAGGTGTCGTCCATGGCGCCCGCGCCGACGATGACCACGCTGCCGCCGCGCCGGGTCATCTTGTACGCGGTCTGCGCGGTGGCGGACTTGCCGACGACCTCGAAGACGTAGTCGAAGCCCTCGCCGGCGGTGATCCGGTTCTTGGCGTCGTCGAACGCGTCCGGTGCGACCGCCTCGGTGGCCCCGAACCGCAGGGCGGCGGCGCGCCGCGACTCCACCGGGTCGACGGCGATGATCTGCGCCGCGCCCTGGACCTTGGCGCCCTGGATGACGGATATGCCGACGCCGCCGCAGCCGATGACGGCGACCGAGGAACCGGCTTCCACCTTGGCGGTGTTGATGGCCGCGCCGAGGCCGGTGGTGACCCCGCAGCCGATGAGCGCGGCGATGTCGAAGGGCACGTCGTCGGGGATCGGCACGGCGCACGCGGCGTCGACGACGAGTTCCTCGGCGAAGGTGCCGGTGGCGGCGAAGCCGAAGATGTCGCCGCCCGCGCGCTTGAAGTTGGGGGTGCCCGCGTTGACCAGGCTGGCCAGACACAGGTGGCCCTGGCCGCGCTTGCAGGACGGACAGTGGCCGCACGGCGGCAGCCAGCAGACGAGGACCCGGTCGCCGACGCTGAGGCTGGTGACGCCGTCACCGACGTCCGAGATCACTCCGGAGCCCTCGTGGCCCGGGATGAAGGGGGCGGGCTGCGGCAGGACGCCGCTCATGGCGGAAAGGTCGGAGTGGCACAGGCCGGTGGCCTTGATCCGGATCTTGACCTTGCCGGGGCCCAGACCCACGGCCTCCATGTCGTCGACGACCTCGAGCTTGTCCTGGCCGATCTCGCTCTGCAGTGCTGCGCGCACGGTGCGGCTCCTTAAGTCCTTGCGGTCTCGTGCTTACGAGTGTTCGACGACGGTGTCAGCGAGGACCGGCGCGTCGTCCCGGTCGGCGGCGCTGACGGCCACCAGGACGCGGCCGGTCTCCTGCCACATCCGGATGCGCAGGGTCTCGCCGGGGAAGACGATCCCGGCGAAGCGCGTGCGGTAGGCGCGGACCCGGGACACGTCGCCGCCGAGGGCCGTGTCGACGACGGCCTTGAGGGTCATCCCGTACGAGCACAGGCCGTGCAGGATCGGCCGGTCGAAGCCGGCCGTCTTGGCGAACTCCGGGTCGGCGTGCAGGGGGTTCCAGTCCCCGGAGAGCCGGTAGAGCAGTGCCTGGTCCTCGCGGATGGTGCGCTCCTCGACGCGGTCCGGCGCACGGTCGGGGAGCTCCTCGCGGACGGAGGGTCCGCGCTCCCCGCCGAAGCCGCCCTCGCCGCGTACGAAGATCTGCGCGTCGCTGGTCCACAGCGGCCCGTCGGCGTCCGCGACCTCGGAGCGCAGCACGATCACGGCCGCCTTGCCCTTGTCGTAGACGGCGGCGACCTTGGAGCTGGAGGTGGCCCGTCCCTTGACGGGGATGGGCCGGTGCAGCTCGATGGAGTGGCCGCCGTGCAGGACGTGGGCGAGGTTGACCTCGATCCCGGGCTGGCCGAGGCCGCCGAGCATGGCCATGCCGGCGCCGGCGACGGTCGCGAAGCTGGGCAGGACGTGGAGGCTGGATTCGAGGGTGTAGCGCAGTTCGTCGGGGTCGGTGGCTCCCCGCTGCCCGTTCGAGGAGGTACCGGCGCCGAGGCCGAGGTGGTAGAGCTGGATGTCCTTGTGGTCCCAGCCGATGTCCCCCTGGCGGGGGTCTGCGGCGAGGGCCTTGGCGGCATCGATCGGCATGTGGATGCTGCTCCCTGTCGTGGAAACGGGGGCCTTGGAAGACCTCGGTGCGGCCGTCCGCACCGTCGGCCGCACCGAGGTCGTATGCGGGCCGGCCCGCAGTGCGTTCTAGAACGCGTTCTAGGGCCGGTGAAGGAATGTATAACGCACGTCCCAGCACTTGGGAAGACTGCTGACTTCACGTCAGATTCTGCCTTGCCGGGGCGTGTTGCGCCCGCTCCACCGGGCGGGGGGCGTAGCCTTCGCGGGTGGAGGAAATGCCCGTGCACCATCGTCCGGCGCGCTCCCTGCGGGTCCTGCTGGACCCGCCGGCCCCGGCCCTCGCGCTGCGCCTCGGACTGCAGCCCGACATCGAGGTGGTGTCCTCCGCCCTGTCCCGCCCGGCGGTGGCGCTGGTCGAGGAAGTCGGGTCCGTGCCAGCGGTGCTGACCGAGAATCCGGAGTGCCGGGTGCTGGTCATGACGGGCTCCGCACACGCCGGCCTGGCGGCCTCGGCCCTGGCGGCGGGCGCGGCCGGACTGGTGCTGCGCGACGGCCCGATCGAATACCTGGCGGACGCCGTCCGCCGCGCCTCGATGGGTGAAGTCGTCGTCGATCCGGCTCTCGAAGCCCCGCAGGAATAAACCCTGCCACGGAGCCGCACCGAACGGCCCGTCACATCCAATTCATCCAGGGTGAATTGAGCGGCCGAAACGCAGCCGCCCGACCGCCCCGCACAGTTGACGATCCGACGGCTGCCGACTGCCCGGAATTCAGCTCGGCGCGCGCCCGGCAAACACCCGGAACGTATCCAAAACTGCCGCCACAACCGGCACAAAAAGGAAAATCAAGATCGGATAACAGTCCGGAACCTACCCGTCCGCTTTAATCTGCTGTTGCCCCTTATTTACTCTTTACCTGCACGCTACGTTCCCCCCGGCTGCAATCAGTGCGGCGCTGTTCATTCTTTGAAGTCATTTCTTTGGGGGGACATGAACGTCCGAAGACTGCGCGCGATAGCGGCAGGTCTGGCGATGGTGACGTCGATATCGACGCTGTACGGAGCCGAAACCGCCCTCGCGTCGCCCGGTGCGCCTCAGCCCGGTCAGGACGCCCGGAAGGGGCCGACTTCGGCCGCCGACATCGCTTCGGCGCGCGTCGCCGCCCGCCTGTACGGCGAGCGGGTGGAGGCACTGTCGGAGCGTACGGAGACGTCGACGACCTGGGTGAACGAGGACGGCTCGCTCACTTCCGAGGTCTTCGCCGGCCCGGTCCGCTTCCAGGACGCGGCGACCGGCCAGTGGCGTGACGTGGACGTGGCGCTGGCCGCGCAGGCGGACGGCTCCGTCTCGTCGAAGGCCCACCCGCGCGGCCTGCGACTCACCGGGAAGACCGGCACCAAGGCGGCCTCGCTGCGGGCCGCCCAGTCCGCTCCGGCCGCGGACCTGGTGACGCTGGGTTCCGGCGACGAGGCGATCACGCTCCAGTGGCGCGGCGGCCTGCCCGCCCCGAAGCTGGACGGCACCCGCGCCACCTACGAAGGCGCGATACCCGGCGCGGACCTGATCGTCGAGGCGACCCGGACCGGCTTCGAGCAGTTCGTCGACCTCAAGGCGAAGCCCGAGGCCGGCTTCGGCTACACCCTGCCCCTGAAGACCAAGGGCCTGAAGGTCGAACAGCAACCCGACGGCAGCGTGCTGTTCACCGACAAGAAGTCGAAGAAGACCGCCACCATGCCCGCCCCGGTCATGTGGGACGCCACCGTCGACCCCGCCTCCGGCGAACACACCCGACGCGCCAAGGTCGGCCTCAAGGCCGTCAAGACCAAGGACGGCGTCGACCTCGTCATCACCCCCGACGCCGCCTTCCTCGCGGACCCCGCGACGAAGTACCCCGTCACCGTCGACCCCTCCACCTCCTCACTCGGCAACCTCTTCGACACCTACGTCCAGCAGGGCGAAACCGTCGACTGGTCCAACGACACCGAACTCGACCTCGGCAACCCCGGCACCAAGAACGCCGACGGAACCTGGCGCACCGCCCGTTCCTTCATCACCTGGAACACCGCACCCGTCGCCGACGCACTCATCTCCGACGCCAAGCTCTCGCTGTGGAACTTCCACTCCGGCAACACCGACTGCACCACCCAGCCCTGGGAGGTGTGGACCTCCAACGGACCCACCACCGCCTCCCGCTGGACCAGCCAGCCCGCCATGGTCACCAAAATGGCCACCTCCACCGAGACCAAGGGCAACCCCGGCTGCGCCGCCCAGCCCGACGGCTGGATCAACGCCAACGTCACCAACCTGGTCCAGCACTGGTCCAACAACAAGTGGACGTTCTCCAGCATGGGCCTGCGGGCCACCGACGAGAACAACACCAAGCAGTGGAAGAGGGTCAACTCCTCCAACGCCGCCTCCAACGTCCCCAAGCTGACGGTCACCTACAACTACCGTCCCCGCACCGGCACCAAGCAGGAAGCCGGCCCGCCGTTCTTCTCCTACGGCGGCGCCTACACCGTCAACACCCCGACCCCCACCCTGCGCGACACCTTCGTCGACACGAACGGCGACACCGTCCAGGGCGCCTACCAGATCTTCGACTCGGCCACCGACACCCAGGTCGGCGAGGTACTGCGGTCCTCCTTCGTGCCCTCCGGTCAGGCCGCCCCGGTGACCGTCCCCGCCGGGGTGCTCACCAACGGAAAGACGTACAAGTTCCGCTCCTCCCCGTACGACGGCACCCACTACAACCTGGGCTGGTCGGAGTGGAAGACGTTCACCGTCGACACCACCGCCCCGGCCACCACCGCCGTCGCCTCCGCCGCCTTCCCCCGCGACACCTGGTCGGGCACCCCGGACGCCGAGGGCAAGCTGGCGGGTGACTTCACCTTCACCCCGCCCGGCGCGGACGTGCGCGACATCCAGTACGCGCTGGACGGCGCCGCCTGGACCACCGTCAGCTCCACTACGGCGGTCACCCGGAACCTGGGCTTCTCCGCGGGTCAGCACACGCTGAAGGTCCGCACCCGGGACAAGGCCGGCAACCTCTCCGCCGAGACCTCGTACCCGTTCGCGGCCGGCTCCGGCGCGGCGCTGCTCACCCCGGCCGCCGGAGACCGTTCGGCGCGCCGCACGGTCCTGTCCGCGCAGGGCAAGGACACGTACACCGGCGTCACCTACCAGTACCGCCGCGGCGAGACCGACACCTGGCAGAACGTGCCGGTCGCCGACGTCCGCAAGGCGTCCGACGGCTCGGCCGTGGCGTCCTGGCCGCTGCCCGCACCCCAGGGCGCACCCGAGGCGCTCACCTGGAACCTGACCGACACGCTGGCCGTGGACGGACCCGTCGAGGTCCGTGCGGTGTTCGCCGTGGGCGCCCAGACGGCGAACTCCCCCGCCAACGTCCTGACCGTCGACCGCAACGCGGGCACCTCCCCGACCCAGACCATGGGCCCGGGCGTGCTGAACATGCTGACCGGTGACTACGTCCTGTCGGCGACCGACGCCAGTGCCTTCGGCATGACCGTCTCGCGCACCGCCGCCTCCCGCGGCCGGCAGACCGCCTCCTCCCAGACCGCGCCGATCTTCGGCAAGGAGTGGATCTCCGGGACCGTCCTGGACGAGGCGAGTGCCTGGCAGCAGGTCCGCAAGACCTCCGACACCTCCCTCGCGCTGGTGTCCGCCGCCGGACTCGAGGTCGGCTTCACCGCCGTCACCGGCGGTGGCTGGAAGCCGGAGCCCGGTTCCGAGGAACTCGACCTCACCGGCTCCTTCACGGGCTCCTTCACCCTGAAGGACTCGGCCGGCATCGTCACCGAGCTCACCAAGCAGGACCCGGCGCAGCCCGTCTGGGTGGCCACCACCACCGAGCGCGAAGGCCTGTCGGGCACCGAGAGCAAGGCGGTCGCCGAGATCGTGACCGTCGACGGCAAGAAGCTGCCGCGGCCGAAGCTCCTGGTCGCGGCCACCTCCGCGGTGCCGATGGCCACCTGCCAGGCGACGCCGTCCACCAAGGGCTGCCGGGTGGTGGAGTTCGTGTACGCCACGAACACCACGGCCACCACGCTCGCCTACGGCGACTTCGCCGGGCAGGTCAAGGAGATCCGCCTGTGGGCGACCGAGCCCGGCGCCGCCGCGGCCACGTCCAAGCCCATGTCCACCTACCGGTACGACGACCAGGGCCGGCTGCGCCAGCGCTGGAACCCGAACGTGGCCCAGTCCACCCAGACCGAGTACGGCTATGACGCGGCAGGCCGCGTGACCACCCTGGGCTCGCAGTCGGAGCTGCCGTTCACCTTCACCTACGGCAAGGCGGGCAACAGCGCCGCGGCCGGTGAGGGCATGCTGCTCGGCATGTCGCGGCCCGGCCTGAAGCAGGGCACCACCGATGTGGTGGAGGGCACCGCCGCGACCAGCGTCGTCTACGACGTGCCGCTGACCGGCGCCAAGGCCCCCTACCAGATGGGCGCCGCGGACCTGCGGACCTGGGGACAACGGGAACTCGTCACCGACGCCACCGCCGTCTTCAGCGCCGACAGCGTGCCCGCCTCGAACGACGGCACCCAGCTGACCGCGGGGAGCTACACCCGCGCGGCGATCATGTACACCAACGCGTCCGGCCGCGAGACCAACACGGCCTCTCCCGGCGGGCACGTCACCACCAAGGAGTACGACCGGAACGGCAACACCGTCCGCAGCCTCTCGGCGGCCAACCGCGAACTGGCGCTGGGCGTCTCCGCGGCCGACCGGGCCCAGCTCGCCGACCTCGGCGTCCAGGGCCTGACGACGGAGGAGCGGGCCGAGCTGCTCTCGGCGCGCACCGTCTACAACGAGAGCGGGACCCGCGGCCTGGAGGCCTTCGCGCCGCTGCGCCGCATCACCCTCGCCAAGCCGCTGACCTCCGGCGGGAGCACGCTGGCCGCGGCCGGCGAGTCGATCGTGGCCCGCAACTGGACGAAGAACACCTACGACGAGGGCCGTCCCACGGACGGTTCGGCGACGGTCGAGGACCAGATCACCCGGGTCTCCACCGGCGCTCAGCCGCTCGGCTTCCCGACCGTGATGGCGGAGCCCCGCGTCACCGAGCACACCTACGACTGGGTCAAGGGGCTCAAGACCAGGACGGTCCAGGACCCGGGCGGCCTCGCGATCACCGAGACCCTGGAGTACGACGACCAGGGACGCGCGGTCAACGAGACGCGGCCGGGCACGACCGGACAGGGCGCGACCTCGCAGGTCACGACGTACTGGTCCGCCACCGGGACCGGCGCCTGCCAGGGCCGACCGGAGTGGGCCGACAAGCCCTGCGTGCAAGCCCGGCGGTCAGATCACCGGCGGCGGGGCCAACCCCGCCGAGCGTCCCACGGTGTCGGCCGAGTACGACTTCTGGGGCAACACGACCAAGTCGACCGAGACCGTTGCGGGGCAGACCCGCGTCACGGAGAAGACCTTCGACGCGGGCAGCCGGCAGACCGGTGTGAAGGTCACCGGCGGTCTCGGCACCGTGGTGCCCGAGACCCGCACCGAGTACGACCCGGTGAGCGGACGCGCGGTGAAGACCCTGTCGCCGACCGCCGGAACCATCACCACCGCCTTCGACAGGCTCGGTCGTGTCGTCTCGTACACCGATGCGGACGGCGGGACCACCACGACCGCCTACGACCTGCTGGACCGTCCGGTCACCAGCAGCGACTCCGTCCCCTCGACGGTGACGTACGGCTATGACCACGCGGCCGAGCCCCGTGCCGTGGCCACCCAGGTCACCGACTCCGTCGCGGGCACCTTCAAGGTCACCTACGACGCCGACGGCGCCGCCCTGACCGAACTGCTGCCGGGCGGCTACACGCTGACCCAGCGGCGGGACCCCACCGGCGCGGTGATCGCCCGTGAGTACACGCGCACCAGCGACGGCACGGCCGTCCTGTCCGACAGCGTGACCCGCTCGGTCCACGGCCAGGTCCTCACCCACTCCGGGCTGTCGGCCCAGGAGTTCGACTACGACGGCCTCGGCCGTCTGACCGCCACCCGGGACCAGGCCGCCCAGAGCTGCACGACCCGGACCTACACCTTCGACACCCGTTCCAACCGCACGTCCGAGACCACCGCGGCGGGCGCGACGGGAGCGGCCTGCCCGACCTCGGGCGGCACGACCGTCAACCACACCTACGACAGCGCCGACCGCATCACCGACAGCGGCTACGCGTACGACGCCTACGGACGCACGACGGCGCTTCCGGGCACCACCGTCGGCTACTACAACAACGACCTGGTGCGCCAGCAGACCGCCGGCTCCAAGCGCCAGACCTGGCAGCTGGACGCCTCCCAGCGGTTCCGCTCCTGGACGGTGGAGAGCAACGCCTCCGGCACGTGGACGCAGACCGCGTCCAAGCTCAACCACTACGCGGCGGACGGCGACAGCCCCAGCTGGATCGTGGAGGACACCCAGGCGGGCGGCATCACCCGCATGGTGAGCTCGGCCACCGGCGACTTCGCCGCGACCACGAGCGCGACCGGCGCCACCGTGCTGCAGCTGACGAACATCCACGGTGACGTGGCCCTCCAGCTCCCGCTGGACACCTCCCAGCCGCCCGTGGCGCTGGAGACCGACGAATACGGCAACCCGCGTGCCGGAACCCCCGATTCGCGCTACGACTACCTGGGAGCCAAGCAGCGTTCCGGGGAAACGGTCAGCGGGCTCACCCTGATGGGCGTGCGCCTGTACAACCCTGCCACCGGCCGCTTCCTGAGCGCCGACGCGGACCCGGAGGGCGGGGCCAACGCCTACGTCTACTGTTCCGGTGACGCGGTGAACTGCGCCGACCCGACGGGTCTGCTGGACTACAGCTTCCAGTTCTACCTGGGTCAGGGGAAGGCAACTCCCCAGGGCGTGTTCAGCTATTGGATGAACTACTTCGGCAAGATCTTCCCGCTCGGCGGGCGGGCCAGCCGGGTTCACTACTACTGGCAGCACATGTCGCTGCGCGACAGCATCTTCGGCGTGGGCTCGATCAACTTCAACGTCCGCGTCGGATACATCGGGTCCACCTACCTGCTGCTGTGGGCCGCTCCGGGCAGCATCGTCTACGGACGGAATTCCTACATCGAATTCTGGATCACCAGAAAGCCGTACTGGCGCCAGTACGGGTACCTCTACCTGAACGTCCACGGCCACACCGAGGGCAACACGTGGGCGGACCGCTGGATCCCGGGCTGGATGTACAAGAACGGCGCCTACAACACGTGGGGCCGCCTGGCACAGAACCTGCGCCGGATCCTCTGGTAGGCGAATAGCAAGATCCATCGGGGTGGTGGACGGAATTCACCGGAATTCCGTCCACCACCCCGTCCACCACTCCGCCCTTTCCCTTACGATGGCGCGACCCGCGAGACTCCAGGTGACTGATCATGCAGACCGTGAAAGAACCCGTTTCCCGCCGCATCCGGCAGGCCGCGATACGCGCCTGGAGCGAGCCGGTTTCCCGTGTGTACCTCGTCCTCCTCGCGTTCTGCGCGCTGTGGGCCATGGCCGGCGGCGCCGGGCTCGGTGACGGGAGCTGGCTGCCGCGTCACCTGGCGGTCATCCTGACCCTGCCGTGGCTGCTGGCCGTGCACCTGTTCCTCGTCGTCACCCAGGTCGACACCTGGCTGCTGGGGTACAACTTCTACGCCGAGTCCCCGGCCCTGCTCTTCGAGCCGCTGTGGTTCGTCTACTGCGTGGCCGCCGGGCTCCTCAACGCGAGCTTCCTGGCCCGCATGGCCCGCTCCGCCCGCCGCTCCGCCACCGCCCCCTGGGTGGTCCCGGCGGTCGCCCTCTGCTTCTTCGCGGCCCTCTTCGCCCTCTGGCACGCCTGAGCCGCCACGCACCCGTGAACCCGGATCCCGGATCCCGGATCCCGGCCCGTCACGCCGCCGCGGGGGTGAACGGGAACAGCGCGTCCGCCCCGGGCTGCACGATGCCGTAGCTGCTCTCCGGCACCTCGTTCCAGGCGCCGGGCAGGTCACCGAGGGGCTCGGACACGATGAGCCGGGTCTCGTCGGAGACGCCCTGCAGGAACGCCACGTCCGGGTGCAGCCTGCGCAGCGTATCGACGCGGCTGCTGTAGAACAGCGACCGGGACTTGTGCTCGCTGGAGTAGCGGAAGGCCCACACGCGTTCGCCGTCGGTGATGGCGAGCGTCATCTGGAGCGGGAACTCCACCCCGTGCGCGCGGCCCGCCCGCTCGACCACCCCCGCCATCGCGGCGACGGCGGCCGGCGGGTCGTCCTCCAGGCCGAAGGTGAGGGCCAGGTAGAACATCACCTCGGAGTCGGTCGTCCCCTCGATGTCGGCGAACAGGGCCGGATCCACGAGCAGGCACAGCTCCCGGCGCATGAGGTGGAACCCGGCGACGGCCCCGTTGTGCATGAACATCCAGCGTCCGTGCCGGAACGGATGCGAGTTCGTCTGCTGCACCGCCGTGCCGGTCGACGCCCGGATGTGCGCGAAGAACAGCGGGGAGCGGACGTGGTCCGCGATCTCCCGCAGGTTCCGGTTGTTCCACGCGGGGCCGATGTCCCGCAGGACCGCCGGGGTGTCGGTCTCCTCCGTCTCCGTGTACCAGCCGACGCCGAAGCCGTCACCGTTCGTCGTCTCCACACCCAGCTTCGAGTGCAGGCTCTGATCGATCAGGGAATGCACCGGTTTGTACAGGATGGTGTCGAGCAACATCGGCGTTCCTGAATAAGCGAGCCATCGGCACATGCGCCCTCACCTGCCGTCCCCTGGAGCCGGTGGACCCTCCCATTCTCGGCTCCTTCCCCGGGGCGCGCCACGCGAACGGGCCCGCCCCGCACGGCCTACCGCCGCAGCAGCGTCACCACCGCCGCCCCGCCCAGCCCGATGTTGTGGGCGAGTCCCACGCCCGCGCCGGCGACCTGCCGGGCCCCGGCCTCCCCGCGCAGCTGCCACACCAGCTCCGCGGCCTGGGCGAGCCCGGTCGCCCCCAGCGGGTGGCCCTTGGAGATCAGGCCGCCGGACGGGTTCACGACCCAGCGCCCGCCGTAGGTGGTGGCGCCGCTCTCCACGAGCTTGCCGGAGGCCCCGTCCTCGCACATGCCCAGCGCCTCGTACGTCAGCAGCTCGTTGACCGAGAAGCAGTCGTGCAGCTCGATCACGTCCACGTCCTCGATGCCGAGCCCCGAGGCCTCGTACACGCGGCGGGCCGCGGCGGCCGTCATCGGCTTGCCGACGACGTCGATGCACGAGCCGCCGAAGCTGGCCTCGGTGTCCGTCGTCATCGACTGGGCGACGATCTCCACCGCCTTGTCGTGCAGCCCGTGCCGCACCACGAACCGCTCGGACACGACGAGCGCCGCCGCGGCCCCGTCCGAGGTCGGCGAGCACTGGAGCTTCGTCAGCGGCGCGTGGATCTCCTTCGCCGCGAGGATCTCCTCCACCGAGTACACGTCCTGGAACTGTGCGTTCGGGTTGTTCGCCGAGTGCCGGTGGTTCTTCGCGCCGACCGCCGCGAGCTGCGCGGCCGTGGTCCCGTAGCGCTCCATGTGCTCGCGGGCCGCGTTCCCGAAGATCTGCGCGGTCGGCGGGGACATCTCGAAGCCGTGCGCCGCCGCCATGATCCCGTAGTGCCGGGCCACCGGCGAGGTCTTGAAGTCGCCTCCGTCGGCCCCGCCGCCCAGCGCGCCGCGCTTCATCTTCTCGAAGCCCAGCGCCAGTACGCAGTCGTTCAGTCCGCCCTCCACGAACTGCCGCGCCAACATCAGCGCCGTCGAACCCGTCGCGCAGTTGTTGTTCACGTTGTAGACCGGGACCCCGCTCAGCCCCAGCTCGTACGCCGCCCGCTGGCCGGCCGTGGAGGCCTGGAAGCAGTAGCCCACCGGCACCTGCTCCACCAGCCCGTAGTCCACGCCCGCGTCCGCCAGCGCCGCGCTCCCGGCCTCCTTGGCCATGTCCCAGTACTGCCAGTCCCGCGACTCCGGCTTCTCGAACTTCGTCATGCCGACGCCCACGATGTACGACTTCATGCCCGACAACTCCTAGTCCCTGGGTAGGCCGAGAATCCGCTCGGCGACGACGTTGAGCTGGACCTGCGTGGTGCCCCCGGCGATGGTCAGGCAGCGGGACATGAGCATCCCGTGCACCGCCCGCTCCCCCGCCCCCTCGCGCACCGCGCCCGCCGGGCCCAGCAGTTCGAGTGCGAGCTCCGCGGTCCGCTGCTGGTGCGGGGTCTGCACGAGTTTGCGTACGGACGCACCCGCGCCCGGCTCCAGCCCCGACACCTGCTGGAGCGTGGTGCGCAGCCCGATGCAGGCCAGCGCGTGCGCCTCGGCGGCCAGCGCCCCGATCCGGGCCCGGTGGGCGCCGTCGAGTTCGGCCGAGCGGGCGATCAGCGCTTCCAGGCTGGGGGTACCTCCCGGGCCGCCAGGCCCGGCGGGAGTGTCGAAGCTCATCTGGTCGGCCATGTGGACCCGCTCGTTGCCGAGGGTGTTGCGGGCCACCTTCCATCCGCCGTCGGCCGCCCCGACCAGCGCGTCCGCCGGCAGCACCACGTCGTCGAAGTACACCTCGTTGAAGAGGGCCTCGCCGGTGATCTCCTTCAGCGGCCGGATGTCGATACCGGGCGTGCGCTTCATGTCGACGACGAAGTAACCGAGCCCCTTGTGCTTGGGCGCGGCCGGGTCCGTCCGGGCCAGCAGGATCCCGAAGTCGGCGCTGTGCGCGGAACTCGTCCACACCTTCTGCCCGTTGACCCTCCACGAGCCGTCCTCGGCACGCTCGGCCCGGGTCCGCAGCGAGGCCAGGTCGGAGCCCGCCCCCGGCTCGGAGAAGAGCTGGCACCAGGTCACGTCCCCGCGCAGCGTCGGCAGGACGTAGGCCTCGCGCTGCGCGTCCGTCCCGTAGGCCAGCAGCGAGGGCACGACCCAGGTGGCGATGCCGAGGTCGGCGACCTTGACCCCGGCATCGCGCAGCTCCTGCTGGACGACGAGCTGTTCGACGGGGCCCGCGCCCAGACCGTACGGGGGCGGGAGGTAGGGGGCCGCGTAGCCGGTGGGGGCCAGGATCCGCCGGGCGGCGGCCGGGTCGAGCCCGCGCGCCTCCTCGATGGCGGCCCGCGCCTTCGCCCGGTGGGCCTCGGCCTCCTCGGGCAGCCGCAGCCGCAGCTCCCGCCGGGCCCCCGCCGCCGCGAGCCGCACGGCCCGCACCCGGTGCCCGTCGCCCGGGCCCAGGAGCTGGCGGGCGACCAGGGCCCGGCGCAGGTAGACGTGGGCGTCGTGCTCCCAGGTGAACCCGATCCCGCCGAGCACCTGGATGCAGTCCTTGGCGCAGGAGTACGCGGCGTCCAGCGCGGTCCCGGCGGCGAGCGCCGCGACGAGCGAGCGCACCTCCGCCGGTTCGTCCATCGCCTGCGCCGCGTCCCAGGCGAGCGCCCTGGCCTGCTCGAGACGCACCAGCATGTCGGCGCACAGGTGCTTGACGCCCTGGAACTGCCCGATGGGGCGGCCGAACTGCTCACGCACCTTCGCGTATTCGGCGGCCGTGCGCAGCGCCCAGGCGGCGGTGCCGCAGGCGTCGGCGGCGAAGAGCGCGCAGGCCAGGTCCCGCACCAGGGCCGCGTCCAGTTCCAGCACCCGGCCGGGCGGGGCGGTGACCCCGCGCGCGTGCACCTCGGCCGTGGGCCGGGTCGGGTCGGCGCTCTCGTGCGTACGGATGTCCAGCGCGGCGGCGTCCACGGCGAACCAGCGGGTGCCGTGCGCGGCCTCGGCGGCGAGCAGGACGAGGTCGGCCTCACCGGCGCCGAGCACCGGCGGCGCGGCGCCGTCGAGCAGGTACCCGCCGCCCTCGACGGCGACGGCGGTCAGGCTCCCGGGGCCGAGGGCCACCGCCCCGACCCGGCCGTCGAGCGGCTCGGCCCCGGCCCGGTCCAGCAGGACGGAAGCCAGCGCGCTCGGCAGGTACGCCCCGGGCAGCGCCGCCCGGGCGGCCTCCTCCACCACGACCGCCAGATCGAGCAGCGTCCCGCCCTCCAGGTGCGGCTCCAGCAGCCCCTGTGCGCCCATCGCGTCCCAGTAGGCGGGCCTAGCCCCGGTCTGCGGCGGGGTGTCGAGAAGTTTGCGCACCTCTT
This sequence comes from Streptomyces sp. IBSNAI002, assembly GCF_052244475.1. Taxonomy (NCBI): domain Bacteria; kingdom Bacillati; phylum Actinomycetota; class Actinomycetes; order Kitasatosporales; family Streptomycetaceae; genus Streptomyces; species Streptomyces sp. IBSNAI002. Next base: position 2,735,266 of record NZ_JBQPXG010000002.1, read on the forward strand.
CGGGCGGGACGGTCCGCGCCACCCACCCGCGCACCGCCTCGGCCAACTCCCGCTGTTCTTGCGTGATTCCGATGCCCATGCGCGGCAGACTAGAACACGTTCCAATCTGACGGAAGGTCAGATGAGTGCCGGGATCGGCTCGGAGGCGCCGTGGGGCCGGCGCGCGGGCCGGCGAAGGGCCGCCTTCAGGCGGGCGGGACGGCTGCGGATACCGTGCGGGCATGGCAGCACTGACGAGCAAGCAGCGGGTCCTGTACCGGCAGGGCACCGGGTTCTGGCGGATGACGGCGAAGTGGGTCCTGGTCTTCGGGGTCCTGTACCTGCTGGACGGCGGGCTGCTCCGCTCGTGGGGCGACGCCGTGGTCCTGCCGATGATCGGGATCCTGCTGTGGGGGACGTTCGGGATCGGCGTCGTCTGGTACCCGAAGAAGGACCAGCGCATCACGCTCACGGCACGGGAACTGCGCGTGCGGCGCAAGCGCCTGTCCATGGAGCAGGTGAACCTGCTGCACGTGGCACGGCTGTGGCTGGAGGGGCGCTCGACCGCGGACGACCAGCCGGTGGCCCAGTGGCCGCGGCGCGACCGGGCGATGTGGGTGCCGCTCCGGGACGGCCGGGCGTTCGGCGTGGAGTTCCGCGACCCGGCCGCGTTCGCCGAGGTCTTCGGCGCCTTCGCGGTCGCGGAGTGCGGCGGGCCGGAGGCCGTCCGCACCAGGGCCGCGACGGAGACCTACCCGGAGCCGCGCCCGATGCGGGCCCGGTCCGCCGCCGCCGACGGAACCCCGGACCTCCTCGACCTCTTCGACTGAGAGACGGGTCAGGCCCCGGGCACCGCCGCGAGCGCCGCCCTGGCGACCTCCTTGGCCTTGGCCTCGCACCCGCCGGGCCGGTACAGGCCGACCCACACCACGAGGTTGCCCTGCCGGACCGAGAGCACGCAGGTCCACTCGGTGCCGGTGGACTGCCAGTACGCGCCGTCCCCGAACCCCAGGCCGCTCGCCCGGGTCCCCTGGGCCGCGTCCGCGGCGAAACCGGTCTGCTGGAGCCTGGCGTCGGCGACGGCGCCGGCGCCGCGCTTGACGTCCCACCGGACCAGCGCGATCCGCCGGTCGGCCGGGAAGTCGTACCAGGAGCACATCGTGTGCGCCTGCCGGCCGGTCGCGCTGCGGTAGTCCTCCTTCGACTCCCGGCCGGTCAGCGCGATGCGCTCGGTGACCTCCGGGCAGGCCGGTACGTCGGGGTACGCGGCGGGAGAGCCGGCCGCGTCCCAGTCCATGGCGTACACGCCCACGCCGAGACCCGACGCGGCGAGCACCCCGGCCGCCACCAGGGCCACCGTGCGCTGCCGCGACCGCGGGGCCCGGCGCGGCGGCACGGCCGGCCGGGGCGGGGCGTCCCGCGTGACCTCGGCCGCACGCTCCACCACCTCCCCGGCGGGCCCGGGCTCCGGCTCGGGCTCCGGCTGCGGCTGCGGCTCCGGCGGTGCCGGGATCGCGTCGTCCGCCGGTTCGCCGGAGAACAGCCGGTCGATGTCCTCCCGCTGCGCGGCCAGCATCCGGTACACGGCGGCCGGCCACTGCCGGCCCGCCGGAGCGACCGGCCCGAGGAGCTCCAGCAACTGCGCCGGGGTCGGCCGCGCGGCCGGATCCTTGGCGAGGCAGCGCTCCACGATCCCGCGCAGCCCGGCGGGCACGGCGCCGAGGTCGGGCGCGCAGTGCACGACGTCGTAGAGCGTCTGGAGGGTCGAGGTCCCGGCGAACGGGCTCCTCCCCGTCAACGCCATGACCAGCACGGACCCGAGCGAGAACACATCGCTCGCCGGGGTGGGCGGCTTGCTCTCGGCCTGCTCGGGCGACATGAACGCGGGCGAACCGATCACCCAGCCGGTGCGCGTCAGCCCGGTCTCCCCGTCGGACGCGCCCCCGGTGGCCCGCGCGATCCCCAGGTCGATGACGCGCACGCCGTCCTCGGTGAGGAGCACGTTGTCGGGCTTGAGGTCCCGGTGGATCAGCCCCGCCCGGTGGATCTCCACCAGGGCCGAGGCCAGCCCTGCCGCGAGCCGGTGGACCACGGCCTCGTCGAGCACGCCGTCCTTCTTGACCACCGCCCCGAGCGAGGGACCCGCCACGAACACCGAGGCCAGCCATGGCGTCGGCGCGTCCGGGTCGGCGTCCATCACGGCCGCCGTATAGGCACCGGAGACCTTGCGCGAGGCGGCCACCTCACGCCGGAACCGGGCCCGGAACCCCTCGTCGTCGGCGAAGTGCGCGAGCACCTGCTTGACGGCCACGAGCCGCCCGTCGGGACCCGCGCACAGCAGCACCCGCCCCATGCCGCCCTGCCCGAGCACACCGGCCACCTTGAACGGCCCCACGTGCGTCGGACCGTCCGGTCCCTGCGGCAAGGGTCGGATCATACCGAGACGAACCTCACGAACGCCGCGAACGCCGGGGCCTGGACGGTGAAAACGGGCCCGCCGGGGTCCTTGGAGTCCCGCACGGCGACGAGACAGGGCCGGGTGGAGACTTCCACGCACTGCCCGCCGGTGTCACCGCTGTACGAGGACTTACGCCAGACGGCGGCACCTAGCGGGGCGCACTCGACGCACTCGCCGCCGTTACTGCCGCTGTACGAGGACTTACGCCACCGCGCGCCCACCAGGTCCTGGATGGTCTCCATAGCGTTCCTCCATCACGCGAGCGATCAGGGCCGCCGACTTCCCAGGGGAGAGAGCCTCGGCCTGAAGTCGAGCGTATCCGACGGAACGTTCCCTGATCACTTGAGGATTGGCCGTCATGTGGCCTGCGTCGTAGCTCTCGCTGTAGTGGATGTCCGGGTCGTCTTCGAGGCGCAGAAGCGTGAACGAACCCATCATCCCCGCGTGCTGGCCCGCCGAGAACGGCAGCACCTGGATGTCCACCCACTGCCGGTTGCGGAGGTCCAACAAGAGAGCGAGTTGCTTCCGCATGACCTCACGGCTACCGATCTCGCGGTGCAGAACCGCCTCGTCCAGCACCACCCACAACGCTGGAGGACTCTCGCGGGTCAGGATGCGCTGGCGATCCAACCGCGCCTCCACGAAGGCGTCGAGCGTGTCCGGTTGCTCGACGCTCAGGACCGCACGAGCGTATGCCTCTGACTGCAACAGGCCGTGCACCAACTGACACTGGAACGTGGAAATGTACGCCGCCTTGGCCTCCATCGCGGCATATGGCTGGAACCAACTCGGCAGCTGACTCCTCAGCACCAGCCCCACCAGCCGCGAAAACACACCACCGGTGCCGAGCGCGGCGTCGACCCGTTCGGAGAACTCCCGTGTCGGGACCTTCCTCGCCGTCTCGATCTGCCCGATCAGCGAGGCCGTACAGAAGATGGTCTCGCCCAGCTGCCACTGCTTGAGCTTCGCCCCCACCCTCAGGCGGCGCAGTTCCGAGCCGTAGTAGTCCAGCGGCGAGGCACTGGGGTCCAGATCACGGATGTTGACCATGAGGCGGTCACCCCCAAGTTCACACGGTGCGGCGTTCGTTTCAGCCCGTAGCCGAGCGTAACCACGGCATCCCACCCTGGTGACATGAATCACGCAACTGACGCCTCTCCGGCGGACATTGACGGCAGCTACCGGATGGGCTTCACCGTCGGTGAGCACTCGGCCCGCCACATGCGGCGCATCCTGCGCACGTACCTGGCCGCGTGGACCATGGCGGAACTGTCGGACGACGCCGGGCTCGCGCTGACCGAGCTGGTCGCGAACGTCGTACGCCACGTACCCGGCCGCCGGTGCACCGTGCTGATCCTGCGCCGGCCGGGAGGGCTGCGGGTCGAGGTGGCGGACGCGGACCCCCGCACCCCGCACCCCGTCCGCGGCGGCGACGCCCTCGCCGAGGGCGGACGGGGGCTGCTGCTCGTCGAAGCCGTCACCGACCGCTGGGGCACGCAGCCGCAGGCGCCCGGCAAGACGGTGTGGTTCGAGTGCGACGCGAAACACCCTTGCCGCGTACAACCATGAGCCGGTGCGGCCGGTCTACCCACCGATCTCCCGGCTGATCCGAAGGACCCCGCATGCGACCGAAGTTGCGCACCGCCCTCGCCACCCTCACCGTGGCCGCCGCCGTCGGTGGCGGCCTGCTGCTGCCGGCGGGGACCGCGGCGGCCGCTCCGGTACCGGTGCCGAGGCCGGCGCCCGCGCCCGCACAGCGGGCCGACTTCAACGGCGACGGCTTCGACGACGTGGTCGTGGGCACGCCCTACGCGCACGTCGCCGGGGTGAAGGGGGCGGGCCAGGCGGTGGTCCTCTACGGGTCCGCCGACGGGATCACGGCGGACGACCGGCAGCTGCTCGCCCAGGGTGAATCGGGCATACCCGACGGCGCGGAGGCGTACGACGGCTTCGGCGGCGTCTCCGCGGCCGGCGACTTCGACGGCGACGGCTTCTCCGACCTGGCCGTGACGGCGCACGGCGACAACGACCACACCGGCCTGCTCACGGTCGTCTGGGGATCCAAGGCGGGTCTGACCGGCGGAGTCACCCTCGACGACCCCGACCGGCTCGCCAGTCCCGCCCTCCAGAACCGGCGCACCTGGGGCGCGAAGCTCGCCGTCGGCGACTTCGACGGGGACGGCAGGGCCGAGCTCGTCGTGGCCGCCTCCACCAACACAACCGCAGACAGCACGCTCTACACCTTCCGGAACATCTCCAGGTCCGGTGCGCAGGCCGCGCCCGCCGAGACCCGGCTGGGCTTCCGCCTCTCGCAGTACCACGAAGGGATCGAGAGCGGGGACGTCAACGGCGACGGCCGCGACGACCTGGTGCTGGCCGGCGCCGTATCGAGCCTGAACCACTACGTGCCCGGCAGCCCCGACGGCCTCCTCCCCGCCGCTGCGCAGCCCCTCGGGGCCGGGGACGAGCAGGCCGTCGGGGACGTCAACGGCGACGGGTTCGGCGATGTCGTCATCGGCGACCGCTCGGGCGGCAAGGGCGGCCGGATCCTCGTCGCGTACGGCTCGGCGGCCGGACCCTCCGCGACGCCGGTCGTCGTCGACCAGGACACGCCCGGAGTGCCCGGCGCGAGCGAGCAGGGCGACGGCTTCGGCGTGTCCGTCGCGTTCGGCGACGTCGACGGCGACGGGTACCAGGACCTGGCGGTCGGGTCCTACGGGGAGTCCCTCGGCCCGGTCGCGCTCGCGGGCGGGGTGCACGTGTTCCGGGGATCGGCGGCCGGCCTCGTCACGGGGACCGGAGTGCAGGCGGTCAACCGCACCTCGACGGGGGTGCCGGGCGAGGCGCGGCGGGCCGAGCAGTTCGGCATCGAGGTCACGCTGGCGGACCCGAACCGGGACGGGCGGGCGGACCTGGTCGTCGGCGCGTCCGACGCGGACGGCGTCAACAGCGGGTCCGTGACGTACCTGCCGTCCAACGGCGCGAAGGTCGCCGCGCCCGGCGCCCGGCTGATCCTCCCCGGCCAGGCCGGCCTGACCGCGACCCGCGGCCTCGCCTTCGGCGCGCACTTCGCACGCTGATCCGCCCTCGGGGCTCCGGCCCCGGCCCCGGCATGGACCCCTACTCGGCGGTAGGGCACCATGGGGCCGCCACACCGGGCCCACCCGGGGCCCACGCACCGACTGCCGGAGGAACCATGGCCACGCCCAAGCCGGAGACCCTCGCCGCCTTCGAGGCGGCCAAGGGGTTCATGCCCGTACGGGAGGGGCTCGCCCTCTACGAGGCGGCCGTCGCGGCCGGGGCGCTCGGACTGCCGCTGCTGGAGGTCGGGACGTACTGCGGTCGCTCGACGATCCTGCTGGCCGACGCGGCCCGCGAGGCCGGGGTCCCGGCGATCACCGTCGACCACCACCGCGGCAGCGAGGAGCAGCAGCCCGGGTGGGAGTACCACGACCCGACGGTCGTGGACCCGGAGGTCGGCCTGATGGACACGCTGCCGACCTTCCGGCGCACCTTGCACCGGGCCGGTCTCGAGGACCACGTGATCGCGATCGTCGGCCGGTCCCCGCAGGTCGCGGCGGCCTGGGGCGGCCCGCTGGGCTTCGTCTTCATCGACGGCGGCCACACCGACGAGCACGCCACCGGCGACTACGAGGGCTGGTCGCCGCACCTCGCGGTGGGCGGGACGCTCGTCATCCACGACGTCTTCCCGGACCCGGCCGACGGGGGCCAGGCCCCGTACCGCATCTACCTCCGAGCCCTCGCCTCCGGCGCCTTCGAGGAGACCTCGGCGACGGACTCCCTCCGCGTCCTCCACCGCCGCCGCTAAGCCCTCCCGGGCGGGGTGGCGGGATCGGGGGGTGGTGCGGGGCCGCTCCGGAGCGTCTCCTCGGCTCGCGCACCAAGCCCCGGCTACGCAAGCGCCGCCCAGTTCGCGCGCTCGTCCTGCGGGGACCCTCCTGCACGTCCCCACCCCACGCCCGGCTCCGGAGCCGGGGCCTGGTCTCGGTGGGGGAGCGGGGGCGTGCAGGGGCGTCCCCGCAGGACGAGCGCGCAACCGTGGCCCGGCGGCCGGGACGCGGCTCGGTGCGCGAGCCGAGGAGACGCCCCGGAGGGACCCCGCGCACGGCCCGGCAGACCGATCCCGCTCAAGGGGGTAAACCCAGCCCCGCCGGCATTTGAGGCGACCGGAGACCAGGCCCCGCGGGCCGATCCCGCTCAGGGGGGCAACCCCAGCCCCGCCGGCGTTCGAGGCGACCGGAGACCAGGCCCCGCGGGCCGATCCCGCTCAGGGGGGGCAAACCCAGCCCCGCCGGCGTTTGAGGCGAAGGGCGACCGGGCCCCGCGGGCCGATCCCCCAGGGGGCAAACCACGCCCCGCCGGCCAGGCGTATAAGCACACCACGCCCCCGGATGGCCCACGGTCCGGACCCACCGCAGGACCCCGGTCTAGCATCGCGGCGTGCGCAACGACGACAGCCCCCCACGCCCCGAAGCCGCCGCGTCGGCCGGGCCGGACCACCGGCCCTGGTACACGCGCCGCTCCACCCTCGTCATCGCGGTGGCCGCGCTGGCCCCGACCGCCCTGGCCGGCTGGGTCCTGACCCAGGTCCTGACCGGGGCCGGCCCGGACGGCCGCGACGCGAAGCCCGCGGCCGCCGCCACGACCCCGGCCGACCCCGCACCCACCCCTGCCGAAGCCCCCGCCGAGGCCCCCGCGAAGGGCCCGCTGTCCGGCCGGACCGTCGTCATCGACCCCGGCCACAACACCGGCAACTTCGACCACACCGAAGAGATCGACCGGAAGGTCGACATCGGCACGGCGCGCAAGGAGTGCGACACCACCGGCACGACCACCAACGCCGGCTACATGGAGGCCGAGTTCACGCTCGACGTCTCCCTGCGCCTGCGGACCGCGCTGGAAGCGCAGGGCGCCAAGGTGGTCCTCACCCACGAGGCCGACCGCCCCTGGGGCCCCTGCATCAACGAGCGCGCCCGCATCGGCAACGAGGCCAAGGCCGACGCCGTCGTCTCCGTCCACGCCGACGGGGTCTCCTCGGGCAACCGCGGCTACCACATCATCCTCCCGGCCAAGGTCAAGGGCGGGGCCGCCGACACCGCGGCCATCGTCGAGCCCTCCCGCCGCCTCGGCGAGCGCATCGCGTCCAACTTCGCCCGGACCACCGGCTCTTCCCCCGCCAACTACCTCGGCGGCGGCACCGGCTTGGTCGTCCGCGACGATCTCGGCGGACTGAACCTGTCAACCCAGCCCAAGGTGTTCATCGAATGCGGCAACATGCGTGACGCCAAGGACGCGGCGCAACTCACGAGTCCGGAGTGGCGGCAGAAGGCGGCCCAGGGCATCAGCGACGGCATCGTAGGCTTCCTCGGCGGGTAGTCCCCTCGGGAATCCCGGATCGGGGCTGCTCGCAGCCCCGATCCGCTCGGCCGCGGGACACTCCGTACCATGGTGCCGCCCGCCCCGCTCCAGGCACGTTCTGCGACCGCGGCACCACGAGACGACCGAGACCGAGAAGGACACCTAAGACGTGAACATCCGCTCCCTCACTCGAGGCGACGGCGTGGTGATCGGAGCAGCGGTGCTGCTGTTCATCGCCTCGTTCCTCGATTTCTACTCCGCCACCGGTGGCGACCTCCCGAGCGCGTGGGACACCGACTCCTACCGTCTGGTGCTCCCCAGCGTCTTCCTGATCGGCTTCATCGCCGCCGGCCTGCTGATCGCCGGCCGCTTCCAGCCCGAGACTCGCAAGGTGCTGGGCCTGCCGCTGGCGGCGTGGGGCTCCGTGCTCGCCGTCTCGGCCGCCTGGTCCGCGCTCTGGGCGCTGATCACCTGCCCGAGCCAGATCGACCTCGGCGCCGGCTCGATCATCGCCTTCCTCGCGACCCTGGCCCTGGCCGGCGTCGCCCTCTTCAGCGCCAAGGTTCCGGCGCTCGCCGCCCCCCTGATGCCGGAGCCGAAGCCCGCCGCCGTCCCGCCGTACGGCGGCCAGCCGCAGCCGGGCGCCGGATACGGCTACCCGGGCGGGCAGCAGCAGCCGTACGGTTCCACCCCGCAGCCGGTCCCGCCGTACGGCGGCACCCCGACGCCGGCCCCGGCCCCGGCGCCGCAGGCGGCGACCCCTCCCGCCGCCGACTTCACCCCGTTCTGGTTCGCGGTCCCGGTGGCCCGCCCCCTCTTCGCCGAAGACGGCTCCCCCACCCCGATCGCCGAACTCGCCCCGGGCACCTGGTACCTGGCCGTCGAGCAGCGCGGCGCGGCCACGCTGATCGCGCAGACGCAGGACGGCCGCCGCGGCGTCCTGAACGACACCTCGGACATCCAGCGCGGCTGATCCCGCGCCTCACCGGCGTTTCGGCAACGGCCCCCCGCCCTTCCGGGCGGGGGGCCGTTGCCTTACAGTCACCTGACGCATCGTCAGAAACTGTAGCGCCGGAGGGGACCGCATGCGCCTCGGACTCGCACTCGGCTACTGGGGCCGCGGCCCCGGCCGCGACCACCTCGATCTCGCCACCGAGGCCGAGAGCCTCGGCTACCACTCGGTGTGGACCGCCGAGGCCTGGGGCTCGGACGCCTTCACCCCGCTCACCTGGATCGCCGCACACACCTCGCGGATCCGCCTCGGCACGGCCATCGCGCAGATGGCCGCCCGCTCCCCCACCGCGACCGCCATGCACGCCCTCACCCTGGACCACCTCTCCGGCGGCCGGATGATGCTGGGCCTGGGCCTGTCCGGACCACAGGTCGTCGAGGGCTGGTACGGGCGCCCCTTCCCGTCGAGCCCGCTCACCGCGACCCGCGAGTACGTCGACGTCATCCGGCAGGTGCTGCGCCGCGAGGGCCCGGTCGCCCTCGACGGCCGCTTCCACCAGCACCCGTACCGCGGGGAGGACGGCACCGGCATCGGCAAGGCGCTCAAGCCCATCACCCACCCGCTCCGCGCGGACCTGCCCGTCCTGCTGGGCGCGGAGGGCCCGAAGAACATCGCCCAGACCACCCGGATCGCGGACGGCTGGCTCCCCCTGTACTGGTCGCCGAGCCGCACGGACGTGTACCAGGCCTCGCTGGCCGACCTCCCCGACGGGTTCGTGATCGCCCCGATGGCCCGGGCCAAGGTCTGCGACGACGTGGCCGAGGGGCTGCTCCCGGTCAAGGCGATGCTCGGCTTCTACATCGGCGGCATGGGCCACGCGGCCCGCAACTTCCACGCCGACCTGATGGCGCGGATGGGGTACGAGGAGGAGGCCCGCCGGATCCAGGAGCTGTTCCTCGCCGGCCGCAAGGAGGAGGCGGTGCTCGCCGTACCGGACGCCTTCGCCGACGAGATCTCGCTGATCGGCCCCCGCGAGCGGATCGCGGAACGGCTGGAACTGTGGCGCAAGGGGCCCGTCACCGACCTGCTCCTCACCGCCCCGGACCCGCACACCCTGCGCGTCCTGGCGGAGCTGAACGGCCAGTGACGACCGGTACCGGGGGCCGCCCGGACACGGCCCCCGGCTCCGCTCACACCCCGATCAGGCCGCGCAGGTGCGCACAGGCCTCCGCCTCGGTGGCGTGCGCGGCGACGGGCTCGTGGACGCCGCGCTCGTAGACGCCCGTCTCCCAGCCGTCACCGCCGGGCCGGGAGCGGAGGTAGACGAAGTCCGGCGGGGTGGGCGCCGGTTCGTGGACGCCCTCGATCCGGTAGTGGCCGTCGGGCACCCCGGCCGCGCGCAGTGCCCGGGCCAGCTCGGCGCGGTCCAGGGGCCGTGTCATGCGGGGACGGGCACCAGGTAGCCGTTGTCGAGCAGCCATTTGACGTTGAGCCGCTGGCCCTCGCCCGGGTTCAGGAAGGCCGGGTCGAGCTTGATCTGGCGGCCGCCGCCGGGCTGCTCGAACCAGGGCGCGATGGACCCCTCCCACACGGTGAACGACCGGGTCACCTCGTACAGGTGGTAGTCGCAGGGGAAGGCCGCGTCCCGGGTGTTCAGGTTCTGCGGGGGCAGCGCGCGCTCGGCGTACGGGTCGCCGGCCGGGGCGAGGTAGGAGCCGAACTCCGACCCGAAGCGGTCGAGCCGCTCGCCCTCCTCCAGCAGCTCGGGGGCCTTGTCGACCTGGCCGTTGACCTCGGCGAAGCCGTCGTTCGGCGGGTACTTCCAGCCGCCGGTGTCGGCCGGGCCGTCCCAGTACTTCTTGAGGAAGTCCGCGGAGGAGAGGCTGCCGGTGCGGTGGTAGCCGCGGAGCAGCGGGCCGACGGGCTCCTGCCACCTGTTCGGCAGGCGCTTGGGCCCGAGCCGCTTGTCGCCCTTGAACTCGCCGGTGCAGGGCCCGGGGAGCGCGGCGGCCGCGGCGGCGTCCACCGCGTTCCCGGCGGCGGGGGCCGGGGCGGGGCCGGCCGCGGCCTGGGCCGCCGGGGCCGTGGCCAGTGCGGCGGTGAAGCCCATGGCGGCGAGCAATACGCGGATCCTCAGGGCGGTGCGGCTGCGCTGCATGCGGGGAGCTCCTGTGTGACGGTGTGTCAGTGCACCGCACACAGTAATGGATCACCGGCACACGGTGACGGTCCGTGGCCTGATCGCGCCCCCGGCCGGACCTCTCAGGATTCCCCGGGCTCCTTGGTCTCCCCGGCCTCCCCGGTCTCCCCGGTCTCCCCCGTCCGCGATACCGCCGCCAGCAGCTCGCGCAGGTCCAGCGGCATCACGGCGATGTCCATCGTCCCGCCGTCGTCGTAGGCGCAGCTGACGATCCGGGAGCCGGGGTTGATGGAGAGGCCCTCCTTCACGGACGGCGCCCGCACCCCGGTGGCCCGGCCGCCGGGCAGGAGCACGGGCTCGCCGCGCTGCGGGACCCAGCGGGCCGCGTCCTGGTCGGCGTACACCCGGCCCGGCCGCCAGCGCCCCTGTCCTGCGGGCTGCCGGGCCATGCAGGGGATGCCGGGCACGGGCCCGGCGGCCGTCCGCGCGAGGTGCTTGCGCCGCAGGAGCCAGCCGGCTCCCGCGGCGGCGAGGACGGCCACCACGATCTCGATCACGCGACCATTGAAACAGGCCGCGGGCCCCGGGCCGGGCCGGCCTATCCGCCCAGCTGGGAGAAGCTCGGGACCTGGTCGGTCACCGGGGCGCCCGCGCCCTTGCCCGCTTCCTTGACGCCGTTGATGACGTTGTTGAAGGCGTCGATGTCGGCGTCGCCCGCTTGGCCCTTGCGGAGCTTGTGGCCCAGGCCCTTGAGGGACTCGATGCCCGCCGTCAGCGGGCCCGTCGCCTTCGACAGCAGCGGGTCGCCCTTGGCGTTGTCGGCGGCCGCCTTCAGCCGGTTGTACGCGAAGGCACCCGCGAGACCCGCCTTGATGAGGGCGAACCTACGGCCCTTCACGCCCTTCTTGAACTTGCCCGCGCGGTTCGGCTTGATGATCCACTGGTACGTCGCCCCGGCCGCGAGCCCGGCGTTGGCGACGAAGCGCGTCTTGGCGAACTTCTGCTTCTGGGCGGTCGTGCTCGGCGAGGGCGTCGGGGCCGCCTCGTCGGCCGCGACGGCGGCCGGCTCGGCCGCCGCCAGGGCCGCCAGCTCCGCCACCGAGGCCGAGGACACCGTCTCGTCCCGCTGGGCCCGGTCGCCGCCGTCGCTGCAGGAGGTGGCGTCGGCCAGCAGCGCGGTGGACAGGACCACCACCGTCACGGTGCGGCGGAATCGAACCGTCGTGGAGAGGGACACGCTGTCCTCCGGGGAGTGGGACGTCCCCCGCAGCCTCACCCGGGCCCCGCGGCCGCACCACGGGGCGGACCCGTTCGGGTTTGCGGCGCGCCCGAGCGGCAAGACGCGCCACATGCCCTCACACACGCACACCCGAGTAGCCCGGGGAAGCAATCAGGCGGGCCGGGCCGTCGCACTGGTGGCTGACGTGCTCGCCTTCGTGATCGCCCTGTGGATCCTGCTGTACCTGCTCGACGCCAACCGGGGCAACGAGCTGGTGGAGTTCGTCCACGACACGGCGACCTGGCTGTCCGGCTGGTCGTACGACCTGTTCACCTTCAGCCGCGAGTGGGTCCAAGTCGTCTTCGGCTACGGCCTGGCGGCGGTGGTGTACCTCCTGATCGGCCACGGCCTGGCCGGCTGGCTGTACCGCCGCGGCTAGCCGCGGCTAGGGCGTCTCCCGAAGGCCGCAGCAGTCCGGCTCCAGCCCGGCCGGGAGCGAGGCCCCGCCGAACACCTCGGTGGTGGCCTCGTCGCCGCCCAGGGCGGCGACGGCCAGCAGCAGCGACCCGGCGGTCCAGGTGGTCTGCTCGACCGGCCACACCGCGTCGTCCCGGAACACGTAGCCCGTCCAGTACATGCCGTTGTCGGCGCGCAGGTGCGTGATCGAGCGCAGGATCTCCAGCGCCCGGTCCGCTTCGCCCGTCGCCCACAGGGCCAGCGCCAGCTCGCAGGACTCGCCGCCCGTCACCCACGGGTTCGGCAGGACGCAGCGCACGCCGAGGCCGGCCACGACGAACTCGTCCCAGCGTTCCTCGATGCGGGCCTTGGCCTCGGGTCCGGTCAGGGCCCCGCCGAGGACCGGGTAGTACCAGTCCATCGAGTAGTGGTTCTTGTCGAGGAAGCGCTCGGGGTGCCGGCGGACGGCGTGGCGCAGCGCGCCCGCCGCGAGTTCCCAGTCGGGCTGGGGTTCCTCGCGGTGCTCGGCGATGGCCAGCGCGCAGCGCAGGGCCTGGTGGACGGAGGAGGAGCCGGTCAGCAGGGCGTCCGTGACGGGCGTGCCGTCGGCCTCCCGCTTCCAGCCGATCTCGCCGCCGGGCTGCTGGAGGGCGAGGACCCATTCGACGGCCGCGGCGACGGCGGGCCACATCCGGTCCAGGAAGGCGTCGTCGCCGGTGGACAGGTAGTGGTGCCAGACGCCGACGGCTATGTACGCGGTGAAGTTGCTCTCCCGGCCGGCGTCCTGCGGTTCGGCGGTGTCCACGCCGTCCGGCCGGTCGGCGTAGGCGGCGTACCAGGAGCCGTCCTGGTTCTGGTGCCGGACCAGCCACGCGTACGCCCGCTCGGCGGCCTCGTGCTCGCCGGCCGCGTCCAGGGCCATCGCGGCCTCGGTGTGGTCCCACGGGTCGAGGTGGTGGCCGCGGAACCACGGGATGGCCCCGTCGGCGCGCTGCGCGGCCAGGATCCCGGCCACGGTCTGGGCGGCCTGCTCGGCGGTCAGCACCCCGTCCAGGACGAGGTGTTCGGTGCGCCCGGGGGAGCTCACTTCGTGTCGCCGTCGGGGAGGACCGGGAGGTGCGGCTTGGTCGCGTACGCCACGAAGCTCTTGCCGATGACCGGGTTCAGGGCCTGCTCGGCGAGGCGGGTGGCCAGCGGCTTCTTCATGATGTCCCAGACCAGGAGCTTGTGGTACGCCTTGACGGGCAGCGCCTTGTCGTTGTCGACGCCGAACGCGCACTTGAGCCACCAGTACGGGGAGTGCAGCCCGTGCGCGTGGTGGGTGCCGTACGGCTTGAGGCCGGCGGCCTCCATCTTGCCGAGCAGTTCGTCCGCCTTGTAGATGCGGATGTGGCCGCCCTCGACCTCGTGGTAGGCGTCGGAGAGCGCCCAGCAGATCTTCTCGGGGCCGTAGCGCGGCACGGTGATCGCGATGCGCCCGCCGGGCTTGAGGACGCGGACCATCTCGGCGAGGACGCCCTTGTCGTCGGGGATGTGCTCCATCACCTCGGAGATGATGACGACGTCGAAGGACTCGTCGGGGAAGGGCAGGGCGAGCGCGTCGCCCTCCATGGCGGTGGCGGTGGCGCCGGCGGGCGCCTCACCGGCCTCCTTCATCGCGGCGAACCACTTGGCGACCTCGCGGATCTCCTCGCCGTTGCGGTCGACCGCGACCACTTGGGCGCCTCGCCGGTAGCACTCGAAGGCGTGCCGGCCTGCGCCGCAGCCCAGGTCGAGTACGCGGTCGCCTGCGGCGAGCGGGAACCGGGAGAAATCGACGGTCAGCACGGGGTCCTGCCTTCGCGGTCGCGGGGGTGTCTGAGGAGGGGGCGAGTCTGGTGGAGGGTCACCGCGAGCGGCGGGTACGGGCGGCTGCCTGCTCGATGGCGGCGCGGTAGTGCGCGGCGGTGCCCTCGGCGGCCTTGGCCCAGGTGAAGCGGGTCAGGACCCGTTCGCGCCCGGCTTCGCCGAGGCGGGCGCGCAGCTGCGGGTCGCCGAGCATCCGGCCGAGCGCGGCGGCCAGGGCTCCCGCGTCGCCGGGGGGCACGGCGAGGCAGGTCTCGCCGTCGGGGCCGGCGACCTCGGGGATCGCACCGCCGGTGGTGGCGACGAGCGGGGTCCCGGTGGCCATGGCCTCGGCTGCGGGGAGCGAGAAGCCCTCGTAGAGGGAGGGCACGCAGGCGACTTGGGCGCTGCGGACGAGGTCGACGAGTTCGGCGTCGGTGACGCCCTTGACGAACCGCACCGCGTCGCCGAGCCCGTACGTCTCGATGGCGCGGGCGACCGGCCCCTTCTCGGCGCGCTTGCCGACGACGACGAGGTGGGCGTCGGGCTGTTCGGTGCGCAGCTTCGCGAGGGCCTCGACGAGGTGGACGAGTCCCTTGAGCGGCACGTCGGCGCTGGAGGTGGTGACGATGCGGCCCGGCACCTCGGCCACGGAGGCGTCCGGCGACCACAGGTCGGTGTCGGCGCCGATGTGCACGACGTGGATGCGCTCGTCGCGGACGCCCAGGTGCTGGGAGATCTCCTGCCGGGAGGAGCCGGAGACGGTGAGCACGGACGGCAGCCGGCGGGCGACGCGGCCCTGCATGCGGGTGAACCCGTACCAACGGCGCACGGAGAGCCGCTTCTTGCGGTCCTTCGCGGCGTCGAGGTCGAGCTGCCGGTCGACGGTGATGGGGTGGTGGATGGTGGTGACCAGCGGCGCGCCGAGGTCGCCCAGCAGTCCGTACCCCAGGGTCTGGTTGTCGTGGATGACGTCGAACTCACCTGCGCGGGCGGCGAGATGGCGCCGGGCCCGCAGGGAGAAGGTCAGCGGCTCGGGGAAGCCGCCGGTCCACATGGTGGCGACCTCGAGGGCGTCGATCCAGTCCCGGTACTCGTCGCGCTTCGGGGTGCGGAACGGGTCGGGGCTGCGGTAGAGGTCGAGGCTCGGCACTTCGGTGAGGGTGGCGCCGGTGTCGAGGACGGGATAGGGCTGCGCGCCGATGACCTCGACGGAGTGGCCCAGCTTCACGAGCTCGCGCGAGAGGTGGCGGACGTAGACGCCCTGGCCGCCGCAGAACGGGTTCCCCTTATAGGTGAGGAGTGCGATGCGCAGCGGGCGGTCGCCGTCGGTGGCGGAACCCGCGAAAGGGCTCGTCACCATGGCCTCAGCGGTCACTCTCGGCCCCCTTCTCCCTGCAACTTTCGCCGGAGCGTAACCGCTCGGATAATGTAGAACAAGTTTCAGACTTGATCCGTCGAAGACCATTGAATCTACCGGCCGGAAACTACACCGTAAGAGGCGGAGCAGGTGATTCGCGCCACGGCTCCGGCGCCTGCCATGCTGGCTCCCGATCGGCCCGGAATCAGCTCGCGCAACGACACGGAACGGGACAACGGGACACATGACAGCGGAAGTGAAGGCCGTGACCACACCGGCGTCGCCTCCCCTGACGGAGCGCCAGGAGGCGCGCCGCCGCCGGATCCTGCACGCCAGCGCCCAGCTGGCCAGCCGGGGCGGCTTCGACGCGGTCCAGATGCGCGAGGTCGCGGAGTCCTCCAGCGTGGCGCTGGGCACCCTGTACCGCTACTTCCCGTCCAAGGTGCACCTGCTGGTCGCCACCATGCAGGACCAGCTCCAGCACATGCACACCACGCTGCGCAAGCGCCCGCCGGCCGGCGACGAGCCGGCGGCGCGCGTCGCGGAGACCCTGATGCGGGCCTTCCGCGCCCTCCAGCGCGAACCGCACCTGGCCGACGCCATGGTCAGGGCCCTGACCTTCGCGGACCGCAGCGTGAGCCCCGAGGTGGACACGGTCTCGCGGCTGACCACGGCGATCATCCTGGACGCGATGGGCCTGGACGCCCCGCCGACGGCGGAACAGCTCTCGGCGGTCCGCGTCATCGAGCACACCTGGCACTCGGCCCTGATCACGTGGCTCTCGGGCCGCGCCTCGATCGCCCAGGTCAAGATCGACATCGAAACGGTCTGCCGCCTCATCGACCTGACGGCCCCGCCCCGGACCCCGGAAAAGGCCTGAACCCGCCGCTGGGACCACCGCGCCACCGGCCGTGAAGCACCGCCGTGAACCACCGCCGCGAAGGCCCTTCCCGGTCACGGCACTAGGGCCTGTCGTCAAACTCCCGTCGTCGCCCGGAGGGCGGCCTTGCGGCGTCTGGTGCGTGCTCTCGGTGCGCCGGGCGGAAGCACGCGTACTGGACGTACTTTGCTTTCGCCCGGTGCGGCGAGAGCGCGTGCCAGGCGTCGCGGGGCAGACGGGAGTTTGACGACAGGCCCTAGCGGGTGCGGGGGCGGTGGTAGCGCACCTCGGGTACGGGGACGCCCTCGACGGGGTCGGCGCACACCGCCCCGTCGGGGCTGAAGCCGGCACGCTCGTAGAAGGTGCGCGCGCGGGTGTTGCCCTCCAGGACCCACAGGCGCAGCGCCCGGTAGGGGGCCCGCCGGAGGACCTCGTCCACGAGGGTCCGCCCGATTCCGGTGCCGATGAGGTCCGGGCGGGCGTAGATGGCGTACAGCTCGCCCTCTCCCCGGGGAAGGTCGTCGCCGCGGGCCGGCCCGAAGCACGCCCAGCCGACGACGGCGCCGTCCGCGCTCTCGGCCACGAGATGGGTCGTTTCACCGGACGCGTCACGGAAGTGGCCGCGTCGTCGGGCGGCGTCGTCGGCGATGCTCAGCCCGTCGAGATGGGACTGGGGCATCAAGCCGGCATAGGCGTGCTGCCAGCCGCGGACACGCAGGGTGGAGACGGCCTCGATGTCCGCCTCGGTCATGGCGCGGACGGATACCTGCGGGGCTGTGGGGGCGATCATGCGGGCAGTCTGGCACGGCCCCGGTACCGCTCGCGCCGTACCGGGGCCCTGCCGCGACCGTCACTCCTCCGGCGGGAACACCGGCTCGCCGGTCTCGGCCAGGGTGATGAGGATGGCCTCGACCGGGCAGCCCTCCGCCGCCGTCAGGATCGGCTCGTTCGCGTCCGACTCCGGGGCGCGGGGGTGGGACTGGCGGGCCGAGTCGAGGACGAAGCCCTGCGGGGCGTGGTTGACGCACATGCCCGAGCCGATGCAGACGCCCCGGTCCACCTCGACCTGCCAGCGGTCGCCCATCAGGCACCCGCCTCATAGCCCGCGGGCAGGTGGATCATCTTGTGCTCCAGGTACTCGCCCAGGCCCTCGGGGCCGAACTCCCGGCCCAGACCGCTGTTCTTGTAGCCGCCGAACGGGCCCAGCATGTCCAGGCTGAAGGTGTTCACGTTGAAGGTGCCGGTGCGGATCTGCCGGCCGAAGTCGATGCCGTGCTCCACGTCGGCCGTCCAGACGCTGCCGCTCAGGCCGAACTCGGAGTCGTTGGCCACCCGTACCGCCTCCGCCTCGTCCCCGTACGGGATCAGGCAGACGACCGGGCCGAAGATCTCCTCGCGCGCGATGCGCATGGAGTTGTCCACGTCCCCGAAGAGGGTGGGCTCCACGTACCAGCCGCGGTCCAGGCCCGCCGGGCGCCCGCCGCCCGACAGCACCTTCGCGCCCTCCTCCTGCCCGATCCGGATGTAGTCCAGGGACCGCTGCTGCTGGCGCTGGGCGACGAGCGGGCCGAGCTGCGTGGCCGGGTCCAGCGGGTCGCCGACGACCAGGGCGCCGGCCGCCGCCGCGAAGGCCTCGGCCACCTCCTCGTACCGGCCGCGCGGGACGAGGATCCGGGTCTGCGCCACGCACGCCTGGCCGTTGTTCATCCAGGCCGCGGGGACGATCCCGGCCACCGCGGTCTCCAGGTCGGCGTCCGGCAGGATCACCGCGGCCGACTTGCCGCCGAGCTCCAGGGTGACCCGGGTGAGGTTGCGCGCGGCCACCTCCATCACGCGCTTGCCAGCGGCGACCGAGCCGGTGAAGGCGACCTTGTCGATGCCGGGGTGGCCGACCAGGTACTCGCTGACCTCCCGGTCGGCGGGCAGGATCGACAGCACGCCCTCCGGCACCCCGGCCTCGCGCGCGATGTCGGCGAGGATGTAGGAGTCGAGCGGGGCCTCCGGCGAGGGCTTCAGGATGACGGTGGAGCCGCTGAGCAGCGCGGGGGCGAGCTTGGCCGCCGCCACGAACTGCGGCACGTTCCACGGAATGACGGCCGCGACGACCCCGACCGGTTCGCGGCGCACCAGGATCGGGCCGAGCGCGCCCTGGCGGTGCTCCTCGTAGGGGTAGGCGCGGGCGACGGTGATCGCGGCGTCGTAGACCATCATCGGGCCGAGCGCCTGGGCGAGGACGCTCCAGGAGTACGGGGACCCGTTCTGGGAGCTGATCGAGCGGGCGATCTCCTCGTGCCGGACGGCTATGGCGTCCTTGATCCGGGAGACGACGGCGATGCGCTCCTCGAGGGTCATCCGCGGCCACGGCCCCTCGTCGAAGGCCCGGCGGGCGGCGGCGACGGCGCGGTCCACGTCCCCGCGGGAGGCGTGCGGGACGGAGCCGATGACCTGCTCGGTGTGGGGGGAGACGATCCGGATCGTGTCGGTGCCCAGCGGATCCGTCCATTCCCCGCCGATGAACAGTTGTCCGTGTTCCACGAGCTCGGTCATGGCTGAGGCCTCCTGCGGCTTGACGTTGCAGAACTGATACCAGTTCTAGTTAGAGGAGTCCACGGCCAGGACGGAACCGCCCGCACGGAGGTCCGGAAGATCCAACGACTAGTCAGGAGCAGCCGGAAGTGGTCGACTTGGGCTACTACTGAAACAGGTTCTTGTTGGTGGGACGAGCGGGCAGGGGATCTCATGTCGACGAACGAGGCGCAGGAGACGGACGCGGCGCGGGAGGCGAACGCGGCGCGGGAGGCGCGAGGAGCGGCAGGACCGCACGGCCCGGAGCGCACGCCGCCCGTCACCGATCACGGCGGAGGCGTGTGGGGGATCAAGGTGCCCATCCCCGACAACCCCCTCGGCCACACCCTCGTCCACGTCCTCGACACCGACCGCGGCCCGGTCCTCGTGGACACCGGCTGGGACGACCCCGCCTCCTGGGACACCCTCGTCGCCGGCCTCGGCGCACTCGGCATCGCCGCCGCCGACGTCCACGGCGTCGTCATCACCCACCACCACCCCGACCACCACGGCCTGTCCGGCCAGGTCCGCGAGGCCTCCGGCGCCTGGATCGCCATGCACGCCGCCGACACCGAGGTCGTCGTACGGACCCGGTCCGCCGAGCCCGGCGTGTGGTTCGACTACATGAGCGAGAAGCTCGCGGCCGCCGGAGCCCCCGAGGAGCACATCGCCCCGCTGCGCGCCGCGCGCGCGAGCGGCCGCCTGCGCACCCTGCCCGGCCTGCACGCAGCCGTACCCGACCGGGAGATCGTCCCCGCCGAGCTGCTCCCCCTCGCCGGACGCCGGCTGCGCGCGATCTGGACCCCCGGCCACACCCCCGGCCACGTCTGCCTGCACCTGGAGGAAGCCCACCCGGCGAACCTCCCCGGCAACGGCCGCCTCTTCTCCGGCGACCACCTGCTGCCCGGGATCTCCCCGCACATCGGGCTGTACGAGGCCCCCGACGAGAACGGCGTCACCCGCGTCACCGACCCCCTCGGCGACTACCTCGACTCCCTCGAACGCATCGGCCGCCTCGACCCGGCCGAGGTGCTCCCCGCCCACCAGCACGCCTTCACCGACGCCCCCGCCCGCGTACGGGAACTCCTCGACCACCACGAGGAGCGCCTCACCGGCCTGTGGGCGCTGCTGGCCGAACCGCTGACCCCGTGGAGGCTGGCCGAGCGCATGGAATGGAACCGGCCCTGGGAGCAGATCCCGTACGGCTCCCGCAACATCGCCGTCTCCGAAGCCGAGGCCCACCTGCGGCGATTGGTGAAACAGGGCCGCGCGGAGGCGGTCCCGGGCAGCGACCCGGTGACGTACCGGGCGCTGTAGGGCCAGGCCGCCGGCCGGGGCCCGCACCCTACGGGCCGGTAGAGTGAACCCGTCGTCCACCCTTCCGTACGGGGGAAAGCCGGTGCGAATCCGGCACTGACCCGCAACCGTGACCCGCCCCCGGCCCGCCCGGCGGCGGGAAGTCGGAACGCCCCGTACCGGAGGTGCGCGGCTCGTGCCGCCGGACCCCCCGGCGGCCGGCACCGTCGAGGTATACGGAGCCGGAGCCCGGTGCCTGAGCGTGCCTGCCTCCAGCTCCCCAGCAGGAGAGGCACCCGCCCCCATGAACGTCCGTCGCAGCGCCGCCGCGCTCGCCGCCTCCGCCGTGCTCTGCGTGGGCGCCGCCCCCGCAGCCCTCGCCGACACCGCGCCGCCCGCCTCCCCCTCCGCGCCGCCGGTCATCCCCTCCGGGCTGTACGGCAAGAACGACCCGACGTACGACGGCGTGTGGCGGCAGTCCTTCGCCCTGCTCGCGCAGCACACCGTCGGCGTCAAGCCCGCCCCGCAGGCCGTCGACTGGCTGGTGGGCCAGCAGTGCGCCAACGGCGGCTTCGCCTCGTTCCGCGCGGAGCCGGGCACGGCGTGCGCGGCGACGACCATGTTCGACACGAACGCCACCGCCGCGGCCGTACAGGCCCTGAAGGCACTCGGCGGCAAGGACGAGGCCGTCACCAAGGCAGTGGACTGGCTCAAGTCCGTCCAGAACGAGGACGGCGGCTGGGCGTACGTGCCCGGCTCCCCCAGCGAGTCCAACTCCACCGCCCTGGTGATCAGCGCCCTCGCCGTGGCCGGCGAGAAGCCGGCCGAGATCAAGTCGAAGGCGGGCAAGTCGGCGTACGAGGGGCTGCTCCCCTTCCAGCTGGGCTGCTCCGCCGAGCCGGCCGCCGACCGGGGCGCGTTCGCCTACCAGCCGGTCGACGGCAAGCTCCTCGCGAACGCCGACGCCACGGCCGCCGCGGCCCTGGCCGGCCTCGGCAAGGGCGCGGCCGTCGTCCCGTCCACCACGGACACCCCGGCGGCCCCGCTGGTCTGCCCGGCGGCCGGCGCCGCGGACCCGGCGGCCGCCGCCCAGGGCGCGGCCGGCTACCTGGCGGAGGTCCTGAAGAAGGACGGCCACCTGACGGCCGTGACCCCGGGCTCCGACCAGGCCATGCCGGACACCGGCAACACCGCCGACGCGGTGATCGCCCTGGCCGCGGCCGGGCACAAGCAGTCGGCGGCGGGCGCGCTGGAGTGGCTCAAGGCCAATTCCGCGGAGTGGGCGAAGGGCAGCCCGGCGGGTCTCGGCACACTGATCCTGGCCGCGCACGCGACCGGAACCGACCCGAAGTCCTTCGGCGGCACCGACCTGGTCGCGGCGCTGAACGCGACCGGCCCGGCGCCGCAGGGCGCGGACACCTCCGCGACCGCGGTGGACAGCGAGAAGGACAAGCCGTCCGGCGGCCAGAGCGTGTGGTGGATCATCGGTGCGGGCGCCGCGGCCGGCGTCGGCATCGGCATCCTGCTGAGCGGCCGCCGCAAGAAGAACCAGCTCTGATGCGCCGCCGCCTCCTCCCCCGCGCCCTCGCCCTCGCCCTCGGTGTCGTGCTGGCCGTGCTGGCCGCCGGCCCGGCCCTGGCCTCGAGCTACCGCTACTGGTCGTTCTGGGACGGCGCCGGCGGTACGTGGGCGTACGCCACCGTCGGGCCGTCGATGGCCCGCCCGACGGACGGCTCCGTGCAGGGCTTCCGCTTCGCGGTGAGCAAGGACGCGGCGGCGGAGGCGGCGCGGCCGCGGGCGGCGGCGGACTTCACGACGATCTGCGGAGCGACGCCGGCGGCCGAGGGCAAGAAGCGGGTGGCGCTCGTCATCGACTTCGGCCTCCCCGAGGACACCCCGTCGGGCGAGACCCCGCCGCAGGCGGACCCGCGCACGGCCTGCGCCCAGGTGGCCCCGGAGGCCACCGCGGCCGATGCCCTGGCCTCGGTCGCGAAGCCGCTGCGCTACAACGGCGCCGCCCTGCTGTGCGGGGTCACGGGCTACCCGAAGCAGGGCTGCGGCGAGCCCCTCCCGGACGCCCCGCCCGCCACCCCCCAGCCGAAGGCCGACGCCGGCGCCGGCGCCGAGGAGGACACCGGCCCGTCGGCGGGCCTCCTGGCAGGCATCGCAGCCGTGGCCGCCCTGGCCGCGGCCGGCCTCTGGCAGTCCCGCCGCCGCACCCGATGACACCCCCCGCCCCCGGCACCCCGAACGCCGGTCCGCCCACCGGTGCCACCCGCACGGGCGGTGCGGGTGGGAACCCCGCCCGGCCGCAGGCCGGGGACACCCCCACCGGACCCGCACCCGCCCCCGCGGCCCCGACCCGGCGGAGCCGGCCCGGGGCGTCGGATCCCGGGCACGGGCCGTCGTACGGAAAATGGCGGGCCCCGCACTCCAGCCGGGCCACGGCCCTGCACGCGGGAGCCTGGTGGCTCTGGGCCCTCGGTCTGGCCACGGCCGCCTCGCGGACGACCAACCCCCTCCTCCTCGGCCTGATCGTCGGCGTGGCCGGCTACGTCGTCGCGGCCCGCCGCACGAACGCCCCCTGGGCCCGGTCCTACGGCGCCTTCCTCAAGCTCGGCCTCTTCGTCATCGGCCTGCGCCTCCTGTTCTCCATGCTGCTCGGCTCCCCCATCCCCGGCTCGCACACCCTGTTCACCCTCCCGGAGCTCCCGCTCCCGGCCTGGGCCCAGGGCATCCGCTTCGGCGGCCGGGTGACCGCCGAGCAGCTGGTCTTCGCCTTCTACGACGGCGCGAAGCTGGCCACGCTCCTCGTCTGCGTCGGCGCCGCGAACGCCCTCGCCAACCCGGCCCGGCTCCTGAAGTCCCTCCCGGCCGCCCTGTACGAGGCCGGGGTCGCCGTCGTCGTCGCGATGACCTTCGCGCCGAACATGGTCGCCGACGTGGTCCGCCTGCGGACCGCCCGCCGGCTGCGCGGCCGCCCCACCGGCGGGATCAAGGCCATCCTCCAGATCGGCCTGCCGGTCCTGGAGGGCGCCCTGGAGCGTTCCGTCGCCACCGCCGCCTCGATGGACGCGCGCGGCTACGGCCGTACCGCGCAGGTCCCTCCCGCCGTCCGGCACACCACCAACGTCCTCACCCTCGGCGGCCTGCTCGGCATGTGCGCGGGCACGTACGGGCTGCTCGCCGCCGAAGGCGCGGTGTACGGCCTGCCCGTCCTCCTCGTCGGCCTGGTCCTGGCCCTGGCGGGGCTGCGCCTCGGCGGCCGCAGGTCGGTGCGGACCCGCTACCGGCCCGACCGCTGGGGGCCGCGCGCCTGGCTGGTCGCCGGGTCGGGCGCGGCCGTCGCCGCGCTCCTCGTCCACGCGGGCACCGTCGACCCCGAGTCCCTGCACCCGGGCGTGGTCCCGCTGGTCGCGCCCGCGTTCCCGCTCTGGCCGGCGGCCGCGATCCTGATCGGCCTGCTGCCCGCCTTCGTGGCACCCGTACCGTCCAAGGAGGCGTCCCCGTGATCCGGTTCGAACAGGTCTCGGTGACCTACGAGGGCGCGGCGGGGCCCTCGCTCCAGGGCGTCGACCTGGTGATCCCGGAAGGCGAGCTGACCCTCCTCGTCGGCCCGTCGGGTGTCGGCAAGTCGACTCTGCTCGGCGCCGTCTCCGGTCTGGTCCCCCATTTCACCGGGGGCAGGCTGCGGGGCCGGGTCACGGTCGCGGGCCGTGACACGCGCACGCACAAGCCGCGGGAGCTCGCGGACGTGGTCGGTACGGTCGGCCAGGATCCGCTCGCGCACTTCGTGACGGACGTGGTCGAGGACGAGCTGGCGTACGGCATGGAGTCCCTCGGGCTGCCCCCGGCGGTGATGCGCCGCCGGGTCGAGGAGACCCTGGACCTGCTCGGCCTGAACGAGCTGCGCGACCGTCCCATCGCCACCCTGTCCGGGGGCCAGCAGCAGCGGGTCGCGATCGGCTCGGTGCTGACCCCGCACCCGAGGGTCCTCGTCCTGGACGAACCCACCTCGGCGCTCGATCCGGCGGCGGCGGAGGAGGTCCTGGCCGTGCTCCAGCGGCTGGTCCACGACCTCGGCACGACGGTCCTGATGGCGGAGCACCGGCTGGAGCGGGTGGTCCAGTACGCCGACCAGGTGCTGCTCCTGCCGTCCCCGGGCGCGGCGCCGGTGCTCGGCACGCCGTCGCAGATCATGGCCGTCTCCCCGGTCCACCCGCCGGTGGTGGCCCTGGGCCGCCTGGCGGGCTGGTCCCCGCTCCCCCTCTCGATCCGCGACGCCCGCCGCGAATCCGCCCCTCTCCGAACCCGCCTGTCGGCGGTGGAGACACGGGTCCGGCCGGAGCCCGGTCACCGCCCCGCCGCAGCCGACGGCCGGGCGGAGCCACATCCAGCCCCGCCTGGGGGCACCCCCGGACGGGGTCCGGGGGAGTTCGAGGCGCGGGGGTCCGGGGGCGGAGCCCCTGGCGCCGGAGCCGCCGGGCTGCTCACGCGTCTGCTCCGCCGGAGCAAGCCGACGGCCCCCGCCCCCGCGCCGGCCACCGGCGCGGACCTGGCCACCGCCCACAGCCTCGGCATCCGCCGCACCCGCACGGAAGTGCTCCGCGACATCGACCTCACCGTCGCCCCGGGCGAGACCATCGCCCTGATGGGCCGCAACGGCGCCGGCAAGTCCACCCTCCTCGCCGCCCTCACCGGCACCCTCGCCCCCACCACCGGCACCGTCACCGTCGCCGGCGCGACCCCGCACAAGACCGCCCCCGCGCAGATGGTCCGCCGCGTCGGCCTCGTCCCGCAGGAGCCCCGCGACCTCCTGTACGCCGACACGGTGGCCGCCGAGTGCTCCGCCGCCGACTCCGACGCCGCCGCACCCCCCGGCACCTGCCGGGACCTGGTCTCCGCCCTGCTCCCGGACGTCCCCGACGACACCCACCCCCGGGACCTGTCCGAGGGGCAGCGCCTGGCCCTGGCGCTGGCCCTGGTGCTGACCGGACGTCCGGCCCTGCTCCTCCTCGACGAGCCCACTCGCGGCCTGGACTACGCCGCCAAGGCCCGCCTGATCGAGATCCTGCGCGCGCTCGCCGCCGAGGGGCACGCCATCGTGCTGGCCACGCACGACGTGGAGCTGGCCGCCGAGCTGGCCCACCGCGTGGTGATCCTGGCCGGCGGGGAGATCGTCGCGGACGGCCCGACCGCCGAGGTCGTCGTCTCCTCCCCCGCCTTCGCACCCCAGGTCGCGAAGATCCTGGCCCCGGGCCACTGGCTCACGGTCGGCCAGGTCGCCGGGACCCTGGCCAAGGCCCCGGACGAGGCCCCGGAAGCCGCCACGCCCGGGACGGCCCCCGCATGAGCCGCGCAGCGCCCCGAGCCACCCGCCCCGCCCGGCCCTCCCGCCCCGCCCGGCCCATCCGCCTCGGCCCCCGCGCCGCCGCGGCCCTGGTCCTCGTCACCCTCATCGGCATCGCGGCCTTCGGCTGGCCGCTGCTCGCCGACCGGCAGTCGGGCCTCGCCCACTCCCAGGACGCCCCCTGGCTCTTCGCCGCGCTGCTGCCGCTCCTGGTCGCCGTGGTCGTCGCGACCATCGCCGACAACGGCATGGACGCCAAGGCGGTGGCGATGCTCGGCGTGCTGGCGGCCGTCGGCGCGGCGCTGAGACCGCTGGGCGCGGGCACGGCCGGCCTGGAGCCGATGTTCTTCCTGATGGTGCTCAGCGGCCGCGTCCTCGGCCCCGGCTTCGGCTTCGTGCTCGGATCGGTGACGATGTTCGCGTCCGCCCTGCTGACCGGCGGGGTCGGCCCGTGGATGCCGTTCCAGATGCTGGCCATGGGCTGGTTCGCGCTGGGCGCCGGGCTGCTGCCCGGGCCGGAGAGGATCCGGGGCCGGGCGGAGCTGCTGATGCTGGCGGCGTACGGCTGCGCGGGCTCGTTCGCGTACGGCACGGTCATGAACCTGCAGGGCTGGGTGATCCTGCAGGGCATGGGGCAGGGCATCTCGTTCCACCCGGGCGAGCCGGTCGCGGCGAACCTGGCGCGCTTCGTCGCGTACTGCCTGGCGACCTCGGTGGGCTGGGACCTGGGACGGGCGGCGCTGACGGTCGTACTGACCCTCACGCTCGGCGGCACGCTGCTGCGGGCGCTGCGCCGGGCGACTCGAAAAGCAGCGTTCGACGCGCCCGTCACCTTCGATTCGGGGGTGGAGAGTGGCCCGGACCACACCGACAAAAGGGACGAGTCGGGCACGGAGGGTGAGATCCGGGCCCCTCGGCGGTGACCCGCCCCACAGGACCCAGGTCACATACGAACCGGGATAGTGGTCCTTAAAGGTCCCGTATGCGCCCTGCCGCACCCCCTCCCACCTGGGCGGACGGCCCGCTGCCGGCAGGGGGGCCGTTCCGCCCCGGCTGCGAGGTCCACTAGTAAGAGGGGTCGTTGCCAGGGGGTCGGGGGGTCTGTAGAACTGGATGAGTCGCAAGGCGGCAGGGGTGCTTCACCCCCCCCCCCGCCGACGAACCCCTCTCCTCCCCGTGAGTGGCTCACGCATGTCACCGGCATGCCGCGACCGTCCCTGTCCCCTTCGGAAGGTCAGTCCGTGTCCAACACCGTCATCCGCCGCATCGCCGCTTCGAAGAAGACCCTCACGGGTACCGTCCTCGCCCTGGGTGTCGCCGGTTCCATGCTGGCCGCGGTTCCCGCGCAGGCCGCCCCGATGAGCGCCAAGGCGATCGCCCAGCAGATGATCAAGGACCCGGCCCAGTTCGCCGCCTTCGACAAGATCATCTCCCGCGAGAGCGGCTGGGACTACACCGCCACGAACTCCTCGTCCGGCGCGTACGGCCTGGTCCAGGCCCTGCCGGCCTCGAAGATGTCCTCGGCGGGCTCGGACTGGAAGACCAACCCGGCCACCCAGATCAAGTGGGGCCTGAAGTACATGAACGAGCGCTACGGCAGCCCCGTCGGCGCCTGGAACTTCTGGTCCGCCAACCACTGGTACTAAGCCACCAGCACGCGGCAGCCAGAGCAGCGGGCCGAGCGGCAGCCAGAGCAGAGCGGCGGCACGGCATACGAAGGCCCCGGTGGCCGGCCTCCCCAGGTCCGGCCACCGGGGCCTTCTGCATCCCATCCCACGGGGTCTGTGTTCAGCGCCTTGCGGCCCCTGCGGTCCCTGGTGACTACAGGCGCTGGATGATCGTGCCGGTCGCCAGCGCGCCACCCGCACACATGGTGATCAGCGCGAATTCCTTGTCGCGGCGCTCCAGCTCGTGTAGCGCGGTGGTGATCAGCCGGGCGCCGGTGGCGCCGACGGGGTGGCCGAGCGCGATGCCGCCGCCGTTGACGTTGACCTTCTCGAGGTCCTGGTCGAAGACCTGGGCCCAGCTGAGGACGACGGAGGCGAAGGCCTCGTTGATCTCGACGAGGTCGATGCCCCTGAGGGACATGCCGGCCTTGCCCAGCACGGCCCGCGTCGCGTCGATCGGCCCGTCCAGGTGGTAGTGCGGGTCGGCGCCGACCAGCGTCTGGGCGACGATCCGCGCGCGCGGCCGCAGCTTGAGCGCGCGGGCCATCTTGCGCGAGGCCCACATCACGGCGGCGGCCCCGTCGGAGATCTGCGAGGAGTTCCCGGCGGTGTGCACGGCGGTCGGCATGACCGGCTTGAGCCGGGCCAGCGCCTCCATGGAGGTATCGCGCAGGCCCTCGTCCCGGTCGACCAGGCGCCACATGCCCTGCCCGGCGGCCTGCTCCTCCTCGGTCGTCGGCACCTGCACGGCGAACGTCTCGCGCTTGAAGCGCTCCTCGGCCCAGGCGGCAGCGGCCCGTTCCTGCGAGAGCAGCCCCAGCTTGTCGACGTCCTCGCGGGTCAGCCCCCGGTGGCGGGCGATCCGCTCGGCCGCCTCGAACTGGTTGGGCAGGTCCACGTTCCACTCGTCCGGGAACGGCTTGCCCGGCCCGTGCTTCGACCCCGATCCCAGCGGTACGCGGCTCATGGCCTCGACCCCGCAGGCGATGCCGATGTCCATGACCCCGCCGGAGATCATGTTGGCGACCATGTGGTTGGCCTGCTGGGAGCTGCCGCACTGACAGTCCACCGTGGTCGCGGCGGTCTCGTACGGGAGGCCCATGGCGAGCCAGGCGTTGCGGGCGGGGTTCATCGACTGCTCGCCGGCGTGGGTGACGGTGCCGCCGACGATCTGCTCGACGCAGTCGGGCTGGATTCCGGTGCGGGCGAGGAGCTCCCGGTAGGTTTCGCCGAGCAGGTAGGCGGGATGGAGGTTGGCGAGCGCGCCCCCGCGCTTGCCGATGGGGGTGCGTACGGCTTCGACGATGACGGGTTCC
Source organism: Streptomyces sp. IBSNAI002 (assembly GCF_052244475.1). Taxonomy (NCBI): domain Bacteria; kingdom Bacillati; phylum Actinomycetota; class Actinomycetes; order Kitasatosporales; family Streptomycetaceae; genus Streptomyces; species Streptomyces sp. IBSNAI002. Next base: position 2,764,107 of record NZ_JBQPXG010000002.1, read on the forward strand.
GCGGCCATGAGCTCGTCCTCTCCTGCACTGCGACAGCGCGGCGGGCCGTCCCGGCGCCCCGCCCTGAACTAGTACGCGTTCTAGTTCTCCCCGCAGTCTTATGACCTCAAGCCCCGGCACGCAAGGGTCTTGCACGCGGCCTGCACGGATTCCACACGCAACAGTTGACGCACCGACCCTTGTCACTTCTAGAACTCGTTACTACCTTCAAGCCAACTTCTGATGGGCCGTCAGACTTTGGAGTCGCCCGATGTCCTGCCCCGCGCTGCCCGAAGGCTTCGACGCCACCGACCCCGACCTGCTCCAAAGCCGCGTCCCGCTCCCGGAGTTCGCACAGCTGCGGCAGACCGCCCCCGTGTGGTGGTGCCCGCAGCGGCGGGGCATCACGGGCTTCGACGACGAGGGCTACTGGGTCGTGACCCGGCACGCGGACGTCAAGTACGTCTCCACGCACCCCGAACTGTTCTCCTCCACCACCAACACGGCGATCATCCGCTTCAACGAGCACATCCAGCGCGACCAGATTGATGCCCAGCGTCTGATCATGCTGAACATGGATCCGCCGGAACACACCCGCGTACGCCAGATCGTGCAGCGCGGATTCACCCCGCGGGCGATCCGCGGTCTGGAGGACGCCCTGCGCGACCGGGCCCGGAAGATCGTCGAGGAGGCGGTGACCGGGTCCGGCGACGGCAGCTTCGACTTCGTCACGCAGGTGGCCTGCGAACTCCCGCTCCAGGCCATCGCGGAGCTGATCGGCGTACCGCAGAAGGACCGGGCCAAGATCTTCGACTGGTCGAACAAGATGATCGCCTACGACGACCCGGAGTACGCGATCACCGAGGAGGTCGGCGCCGAGGCGGCGATGGAGCTCATCGGCTACGCCATGAACCTGTCCGCCGAGCGCAAGGAGTGCCCGGCCAAGGACATCGTGACGCAGCTGGTGGCGGCGGAGGGCCAGGGCAACCTCGGATCGGACGAGTTCGGCATGTTCGTCCTGCTGCTGGCGGTCGCGGGCAACGAGACCACGCGCAACGCGATCAGCCACGGCATGCACGCCTTCCTCACCCACCCCGAGCAGTGGGAGCTCTACAAGGCGACCCGGCCCTCGACGGCGGCGGAGGAGATCGTGCGCTGGGCCACCCCGGTGGTGTCCTTCCAGCGCACGGCGACCCAGGACACCGAGCTGGGCGGCCAGAAGATCAAGGCGGGTGACCGGGTGGGCATGTTCTACTCCTCCGCCAACCACGACCCGGAGGTCTTCACCGATCCCGACGTCTTCGACATCACCCGCGATCCCAACCCGCACCTGGGCTTCGGCGGCGGCGGCCCGCACTTCTGCCTCGGCAAGTCCCTGGCCGTGATGGAGATCGACCTGATCTTCAACGCCCTGGCCGACGCCCTGCCCGACCTCCGCCTGACCGGCGAGGAACCGCGCCGCCTGCGCGCGGCCTGGCTCAACGGCATCAAGGAACTCCGGGTCAGCCACGGCTGACCCGCGCCCCAGCACGGCAGGGGCCCCTCCTCCCGCGCCCGGGCCCCTGCCGCCCACCGGCCCAATCCAGCCGCCGGCCCAATCCAGCCCCGCCGGCGCTTGAGGCGCGGGGTCCGGGGCGGAGCCCCGATCGGTGAGGCCAGCCGGCACCGACGGACGCGGACCCCCGGTGCCGGGCCCCGATCCGCCGACCCCGCCCACCCCGCCCACCCAAGTGGCGCACCCGCCCGAACCGGGCGATCCTGACAGACAGCGGCGATCCAGCCGAAGGGGCGCCGGGGCCAATGCGCCCCGGCGCCCCTTCGGCCCGCACAAGCCGGACCCGCACAGTCCCGCACAGGCCCGCACAGGCCGAAGCCACCCCCCAGTGCCAGACTGAAGGCATGGCTACGCTCAGCCAGTCCTTCCGGGGCCGACTCGTGCAGCCCGGAGACCCCACCTACGACGAGGACCGCCGCGTCTGGAACGGCTCCGTCGACCGCTCCCCCGCCCTCATCGCCCACTGCACGGGCGTCGCGGACGTCATCGAGGCGGTGCGCTTCGCGGCCGGCCCCGCCGCCGGACTGCCCGTGGCCGTACGCGGCGGCGGACACAGCTTCCCCGGCCAGTCCGTGTGCGACGGCGGGATCGTCGTCGACCTCTCCCCCCTGCGCGGCATCCGCGTCGACCCCGACGCCCGCACCGTCCGCGCCCAGGCCGGGGTCCTCCTGGGCGAACTCGACCACGAGACGCAGGCGTTCGGCCTGGCCGTACCGGCCGGGATCGTCACGCACACCGGCCTGGCGGGGCTCACGCTCGGCGGCGGGATCGGCTGGCTGATGCGCAAGTACGGGCTCACCGTCGACCAACTGCTCTCGGTCGACCTGGTCACCGCCGACGGATCCTTCGTGAAAGCCGACGAGGACGAGAACCCGGACCTGTTCTGGGGCGTGCGCGGCGGAGGCGGGAACTTCGGGATCGTCACGGAGTTCACGTTCCGCCTCAACCCGCTCGGGCCGATCGTACTGGCCGGCCCCGTCATCTGGCCGATGTCCGAGTCGGCCCGGCTGCTGCGCTTCTACCGCGAGTGGATCACCGCAGTGCCCGACGAGCTGACGACCGCGGTCGTCCACCGCAAGGCGCCGACGGCCCCGTACATCCCCGCCCGCCTGCAAGGGAAGCCGGTCGTGATGGTGGTCTGCTGCTACGCGGGCCCGGTCGAGGAGGGCCAGGAGGTACTGCGTCCGCTGCGCGAGGACGCCGGGACCGCGCCCGTACTCGACCTGTGCACGCCCAAGCCGTTCACCGAGCACCAGGCCATGTTCGACCCGTCGTTCCCGCACGGCCGCTGGTACTACTTCAAGTCGTGCGACGTCGACCGGCTCACCGACAAGATCATCGACAGTACGGCGGAGCACGCGTCCCGGATCGTCTCGCCGTTCACCGCCTTCCCGATCTTCCAGCTCGGCGGGGCCATCGCACGCGTCGGGGAGGACGAGACGGCCTTCGGCGGGCGCGGCGCCGGGCACACCTTCAACATCAACGGGACGACGGAGGGCCCGGAGGGCTTCGAGCAGGAGCGGACGTGGGCTCGCGGCCTGTGGTCGGCGCTCGCGCCCCACCAGACCGGGGTCTACGCGAACTTCCTGATGGAGGAGGGCGAGGAGCGGGTCGAGCAGGCCTACGGACCGCGGAAGTACCGGCGCCTGCGCGAGCTGAAGCGCCGCTACGACCCCGGGAACCTCTTCCGCCTCAACCAGAACATCCCGCCCGCCGCCACCGCACCTGCGGACACCGAGCCCGCACCGCCCGCACAGACGGGGCCGCCCGCACAGACGGGGCCACCGGCGGAGGCCGGGCCTACGAAGACCGGGCCCCTGCCGGAGTCCTGAGCTCCTGCCCGTTCCCGTTCCCCGTCCCCTGTCCCTCTCCCCGCTCCCCGGCGCCCGCCGTGCGCTGCGCGGGCAGCACCGCCCGCAGCCGCCGCGGCCCGGAGAGCACGTACACGAGCCCGAATCCGGCGCTCACGACGACCGCGCCGCCCACCGCGTCGAGGACCCAGTGGTTTGCGGTGGCGACGATCGCGCACACCGTGATCAGCGGGTGGAGCGCGCCGAGCAGCTTCTGCCAGCCCTTGGGCGCCAGCACGACGATCACGATCCCGCACCACAGCGACCAGCCGAAGTGCAGCGAGGGCATCGCCGCGTACTGGTTGGAGATCGCGGTCATGGCCCCGTAGGACGGGTTGGCCAGGTCCTGCGGGCCGTGCACGGTGTCGATGAAGCCGAGGCCGGGCATCAGGCGGGGCGGCGCGAGCGGGTACAGCCAGAAGCCTATGAGGGCCAGTACGGTCGCCAGCCCCAGGGAGGCGCGCGCCCAGCGGTAGTCGCCGGGGCGCCGCCAGTACAGGACGGCCAGGATCGTCAGCGGGACCACGAAGTGGAAGGAGGTGTAGTAGAAGTTGAAGAACGCCTCCAGCCAGGGCGTGGCGACGACGGCGTGGTTCACGGCGTGCTCGATGTCGAGGCCCAGCGCCCGCTCGATCCCGAGGATCTGGCTTCCGTTGCCCTCGGCGAGGTCGCGGCTGGTGGGGGCGGCGGCCCTGATGTGCGAGTAGAGCGAGTACCCGACCCGTATCAGCAGGAGTTCCAGCAGCAGGTTGGGGCGGGACAGCACGCGCCGCCAGAACGGCAGCAGCGGCACCCGCTGCCAGCGGGCGGCCGCGGGCTTCCCGTAGGCCGTCGGTACGGGCTCGCGCCAGTACGGCGAGGAGCGCGGCAGGAACGGTACGGCGCAGGCGGCGGCCAGCGCGGCGAGCAGCAGCACGTTGTCGCGTACGGGGGCCAGCGCGGCCAGGTTCGGCAGCAGCACCGCGCTGGGCAGGGTCATCGCCAGGACGACGGCGACGGGCCACACGGGCCGGTCCGCGGCGCGCCTGCCGACCTTGCCCGCGACGGCGAGGAGCACCCACAGCAGCTGGTGGCGCCAGCCGGCCGGGGACACGGCGACGGCCACGCAGCCGGTGACGGCCACGGCGAGCAGCAGCTGACCGTCGCGGGCGTAGCGGACGGCGCGGCGCAGACCGATGAAGGCGAAGCCGGCCGCGAGGGCCGCGTAGAGCAGGATCTCGACGGGTCCGGTCAGGCCGAGGCGCAGCAGCGCGCCGTGCACGGACTGGTTGGCGAGGCTGTCGGGGGCCCCGCCGAGGCCGGTGCCGGCCAGGTGGTGGATCCAGTACGTCCAGGAGTCGCGGGGCATGGCCGCCCAGGACAGCGCGGTGGCTCCGGCGAAGGTGACGGCGGCGGCCCCGGCGGCGGGCCGGCGGCCGGTCAGCCACAGGAGCGGCGCGAAGAGCAGCAGCGCGGGCTGGAGGGCCGCGGCCAGGCCGATGAGGAAGCCGGCCTGGCGCCCGCCGGGGACGCGGAAGACGGCCAGGAGCACCAGGAGCACGGGCAGCACGGCGGTCTGGCTGGGTGAGGCGGCTTCGCGGACGGGCAGCGAGACCATCATCAGGGCGGTCAGCACGGGCGCGGCGAGCAGTGCGGTGCGGCGCGGCACGGGGTCGGGCAGGCCGCGCGCGGCGACGAGTCCGATGGCGGCGACGAAGAGCAGCGTCAGGGAGATCCAGGCGACCTCCAGCGACGGCGCCGCGAGGCCGACGAGCGGTTTGAGGACCAGCCCGGCGAAGGGCGTGCCGGTGAACTGGCCGGTGTCGTAGATCGAGCCGGGAAGGCTGCCGGGGAGGTGGAAGCCGCTCAGCCACTGGCCCGGTGGGACGCTCAGCACGACGGCGGCCTGTCTGACGGCGAGTGCCCCCGCCAGCGCCCACAGGAGGAGGCGTGCCGCCCCGAGCCTGCTGCCGCTACCGCCTATGACTCCGGCATGTCCGTGCCCACCACTGTGCTCCGCCGCGTTAGCCACGCCTCGCCGGCCTCCCGCCCTGTTGACCGCAACCCTGACTTTGCCTGGCTGCCGCGTTTCGTGCCCCGTTCCATTACCTGGACGACGATATCCCGCGCGGGATACCTAGGATGGCCCGCATGAGCATCGTGAAGATCAACGCGCTGACCGTTCCGGCCGAGCAGCGGGAGGTTCTGGAGCAGCGCTTCGCCTCGCGCGCGGGGACCGTGGAGAACTCGGACGGCTTCGAGTGGTTCGAGCTGCTGCGGCCGGTCGAGGGCACCGACCAGTACCTCGTCTACACGCGGTGGCGGTCCGAGGAGGACTTCCAGGCGTGGATGGAGGGGCCGATGAAGGCCGCGCACCAGGGTGGCGGCGGGGCCGGCGGGGCTGGTGGCGAGGGCGGCGAGCGCCCGAAGCCGGCGGCTTCGGGCTCGTCGGTGTGGTCGTTCGAGGTCGTGCAGCAGGCGTCGCCGAAGAAGGCGTGAGGGCATGACGCGTACGGCGTGACGGCGTACGGCGTACGGCGTCACGGCATGAGGCGCTGAGGAGCGGCCCGGGGCGTTCGCGGCCCCGGGCCGCTCCTCGCCGCGCTCAGCTCCAGAAGGTGTCTTCCTCGTCGATGTCGGCCGTGCACTGGTCGATGTCGGTGATCTTGTGGCCGACGATGGTGAAGAAGAGGCCCTGCCGGATCTCGATGCCGCGGTCGCCGCGGTCGCCGCGCGCCGTGTGGAAGCTCATGACGTGGCCCCGGCCGTCGGCGAGGACGGATTCCAGGTGGACCTGGAAGGTGCCGTTGGTCTCCTCCCCGAGCCGGCGGTAGAAGTCCATGACGTTCTCCCGCCCCTTGTGGTGCCCGGACAGCGGGTTGGCGCCGGGCACGTGGTGGATGACGTCGGCCGTCATCAGCGTGCCCAGCATGTCCATGTCGCCCTTGGCGAATGCCTCGTAGCCGCGGCGGATCAGGGCGCAGTCGGGATGCTCGGACATGTGGTTTCACACCCTCCAGAACGCACGGTTTGCCCTTTTTTCCTATCATCAGCCCGTGCCTGTGGATATTGCACGCCAGAGATCCGCGGCGAACTCCACAATGACGCCATGACCACTCACAGCGAACACCGCACCGGCACCCACACGCCGACCTCGACGCCGACGTCCACGCCCATGTGGACTGTGGCACCCGAGCCGTTCACCACTCCTGACGCCACGGTCCTGCGCCGCGCGTACTACGCCGAGGTCGCGGGCCGTTACTGGAAACGCTCCGTCACCGAGGCCGAGATCGACCAGGGACTCCTGGACTTCCCCGACGACGGCCTCCTGCCGCCCACCGGCCAGTTCGTCGTCGGCCGGCTGGACGGCGAGCCCCTGGCATGCGGCGGAATACGCCTCCTCGACCCCGCCACCGCCGAGCTCACCCGGGTGTACGTCGACCAACGCGCCCGCGGCACGGGCGGCGGCGCGGCCCTGCTCGAAGTCCTCGAAGCCGAGGCCCGCGCGCTGGGCGCCGAGCGGATCCGGCTGGACACCAGGTCGGACCTCGTCGAAGCCCGGGCGTTGTACGCGCGTCATGGCTACGCGGAAATACCCGCGTACAACTCGGGCCCGTATGCGGAGCACTGGTTCGAGAAGCGCCTGGTCTGACCCTGCGCGCCGTCGGACGGGGCTAGGGGGTGTCTGACGGATGCCCGCGGCGTCGCGACGCCCGGCACGCACTCTCGCCGCACCGGCCGAAAGCCCGAGTACGCCCAGCACGCAGGCTTCCGGCCGCCACACCGAGAGCACGCACCGGACGCCACTCCTTCCCCACGGACACCCGTCAGACACCCCCTAGTGCGCGGCGTGGTCGCGGCGGGGCAAGGCGTCGTAGGGCTCCTCGGCATCGGACCCGCAGAGCTCCGCGTTGATCTCCTGGACCAGCTTGACCAGGTCGGTCGGGCGGTCCGGGCCCCACCAGTCGCCCAGCAGTTCGGCGAGGGACTCCTCCCGCGCGGCGGAGAGCCTGGCCGCCGCCTCGCGCCCCTGGTCGGTGAGGATCAGCGCGAGCCCGTCCCGTACGGCGAGGTGACGCTCCTCGACCTGCCGGGCGGCGTCCGTGATGGCCTTCAACGGCACGATCGTGCGCTCGGCCAGCACCGCGGGCTCCGCCGAGCCGTACTTGTTGATCCGCAGCAGCAGCCAGCTCGCGGCAGGCAGCAGGTCGTACCCGGCTTTCGCGGTGATCTTCTCGTAGACGTGCCGGCGGCCCTCCCTGGTGCCCAGCACCGACAGCGCACGGGCGACCTCATCACGGGAGGACCGCTCAACGGGGTTTGAGGCGAGGGTCTCTGTCACATCGGGCGCGGTGACCGAACCGCGCAGCTTGTCCTCCTTGAGGAACCAGGCGACCACGAACGCGACGAGGACGACGGGCACGGCGTAGAGGAAGACGTCGGTGATGGCGGTGGCGTAGGCGTCGAGGACACGGGGCCGCACCTCGGCGGGGAGTGTGCCGATGGCCCGCGGGTCGGCCTCCAGCTGCGCGGCGCTCGCACCGGGTGGCAGCCGCACGCCCGTGAGGGCCGTGGCCAGCTTCCCTTCGAGACGGTTCGTGAAGATCGTGCCGAAGATCGCGACGCCGAAGGAGGCACCGATGGAACGGAAGAAGGTCGCCCCGGAGGTCGCGACTCCGAGGTCCGCGTAGCTGACGGAGTTCTGCACCACCAGCACGAGCACCTGCATGACCAGGCCGAGCCCCGCGCCGAAGACGAAGAAGTAGACGTTCATCTCCCAGGTGGAGCTGGTGCGGTGCAGTTGGTGCAGGAGCAGCAAGCCGACGGCGGTGACGGCGGTCCCGGCGATGGGGAAGACCTTCCACCGCCCGGTGCGGCTGACGATCTGGCCGGAGACGGTGGAGGCGATCAGCATGCCGAGCACCATCGGCAGCATGTGGATTCCGGACAGCGTCGGCGAGACGCCCTGGACGACCTGGAGGAAGGTCGGCAGGTAGACCATCGCCCCGAACATGGCGAAGCCCACGACGAAGCTGATCACCGAGCAGAGGGTGAAGGTGCGGATGCAGAACAGTTTCAGCGGCAGGACCGGTTCCGCGGCCTTGCGCTCCACGAACAGGAACACGGCCAGCAGCACCGCGCCGAGGATGGCGAGCCCGATGATCTGGGCCGAACCCCAGGCCCAGGTGGTGCCGCCGAGGGAGGCGACCAGGACGAGACAGGTGGCGACGGACGCGATGAGGAAGGTGCCGAGGTAGTCGATGATGTGCTTCGAGGAGGGCACCGGGATGCGCAGCGCGCTCGCGATCACGGCGAGCGCGACCAGACCGATGGGGATGTTGATGTAGAAGACCCAGCGCCAGGACAGGTGGTCGACGAACAGGCCGCCCAGCAGCGGTCCCAGGACGCTCGTCGCACCGAAGACACCACCGAACAGGCCCTGGTACTTGCCTCGTTCGCGGGGCGGGACGATATCGCCGACGATCGCCATGGACAGCACGATCAGCCCGCCGCCACCCAGGCCCTGGAGGGCGCGGAAGCCGATGAGCTGCGCCATGTCCTGGGCGATCCCGCACAGGGCGGACCCGATGAGGAAGAGGACGATGGCGTACTGGAACAGCTTCTTGCGTCCGTACTGGTCGCCGAGCTTGCCCCACAGGGGGGTGGCGGCGGTGGAGGCGAGCATGTAGGCGGTGACGACCCAGGACAGGTGCGCCATGCCGCCGAGTTCGCTGACGATGGTCGGCAGGGCGGTGGAGACGATGGTCTGGTCGAGGGAGGCGATGAGCAGGCCCAGGAGCAGGGCGCTGATGGAGACGAGAACCTCGCGGGAGGCACGTTCGGCGGCGGGTCCGGAGTTCTGCGGGCCGTGACCGGGGTCCACGGCATCCGTGGTCACATCCTGGGCCATCGATTCCTCCTCAGGCCGGATCAACATCTCCATCCTGCGCGGTGTGTCCGGTTATGGCCTCTCGGCAGGGTGGGCGGAGGGTTGGGGGCGGCCCGGCGGGTCTGCATAATGCCTGGCAGTGGCCAGGGAGGGATTCCAGTGAACGGTGAGCACTGTCCAGATTGCGGCGCCCGCGGGGCCCGCTGCCGGTGCGTGCCGGGTGCGGGTTTCGACCCCTTGCGCATCCGCCCGTACGTCTCGCTGCCCGACCCGGGCGAACCGGACGAGGACGACCTGCCGCCTCCGCCTCCGATACCGCGCGTCGTGACGCCGGCACGGCAGGCCGATACCCCGGCGTACGGAATACCCGCGCCCCCGCCCCACCAGCCCTGGCCCGCCGACGAGCCCGGCCTGGACGACCGTCACGCTCCGGGGCACCCGCACGCCCCGGCACGCTCGGCGCACCCGGCCGAGCCGTCGCACCCGGCGGGGAGACCGGACCCGGCCGAAACGGTGCAGCTCCGTGCCGTCCCGGCCGGGACCGGGACGCACCCGAACGCAGTCGGGTCCGGGTCTGGGACCGAGTCCGGGTTCGGGTTCGGGTTCGGGGGGAGGGGAGGGGGAGGGGGCCCCGAGACGCGGAGCCGACCCGCTGCCCGCCGCCTGCTCCCGCTCCTGATCGCCGCCGCCGCAGTGGTGGCCCTCGGCGGGACGGCCATGGCCCTGTGGGTGCTCCCGGACTCCCAGGGCACGGACACCGCCCTCATGGACGCGAAGGCCTCGGCGCCCGTGTCGAGCGTGGCCCCGCCCAGCCCGTCCCAGAGCCCGGCCCCTTCCAGTTCGGCCAGCCCCTCTCCTTCGGCCTCGGCCTCGCCGTCCCCGTCGCCGAGCACGTCGAAGTCCTCTTCGCCCTCCCCGAGCGCGTCCCGCTCCTCGGCGCCCCCTTCCCCGAGCGCGTCACCGAGCACGAGCCGCACCCCCACCCCCTCGCCGCCGGCAGCGGCACCGACCCTGCGGTACGGGGACTCGGGCGCGGAGGTGGAGAAGCTCCAGCGGCTGCTGGCGGCCAGGGGCCTGTACACGTCCAAGATCAACGGAAGGTTCGACTGGCGGGTGGAGAACGCCGTGTCGACCTTCCAGTACCAGAACGACATCGACGACGAGGAGTGGGGCGTCTACGGCCCGATCACCCGCAAGGCCTTGGAGGGCTGAGGGCTGACGACTCCCCCGCGCCGAAGACCGCCGGCGGCGGGCCCGCTCCTGAGGAGAAGCCACGGAGGGGGAGGCAACGGGCGAGCGGGGAGAGAAGGGACAGGGGTCACACCTCCGGCGGTGGCGCGGACCGCCACCGTTTTGTATCGTGGAGGAACAAAGTGGTTCCGTCCTCTCTCCCTGACCGGTGGACGGAACCACTTGTTCTCTTTTTCCCGCCCCGTCTGGAGCCCTCCGATGCCGGCCAGCACCACCGCACCCGTCGTCCTCACCGCCAAGGCCCTGCTGCTGGACATGGACGGCACCATCGTCAATTCCGATGCGGTGGTCGAACGCTGCTGGCGCGAGTGGGCGGTATCGAACGGACTGGATCCGGAAGAGGCCCTCAAGGTGGTCCACGGCCGCCAGGGCTACGCGACCATGGCGGTCCTGCTGCCGGACCGCCCCATGGAGGTCAACCACGCGGAGAACGCCGTGATGCTGGCCCGCGAGACCGCCGACACGGACGGCGTGGTCCCCGTTCCGGGCGCTCCGGAGTTCATGGAGTCGATCGCGGAACTGCCGCACGCGCTGGTCACCTCCGCCGACGCGGCCCTGGCCACGGCCAGGATGACCGCCGCGGCCCTGCCGATGCCCGCCGTGCGCGTCACCGCCGAATCAGTCCGGGCCAGCAAGCCCCACCCCGAGGGCTTCCTCGCGGGCGCCGCCGCGCTGGGCATGGACCCGGCCGACTGCATCGTGTTCGAGGACTCGGCCGCAGGCATCGCCGCCGGTCAGGCCGCGGGCATGCGCGTGATCGGCATCGGCCCCCGCGCGGCCGCCCACAACCCGACGACGCACGCCCCGGACCTCCCGTCCCTCCGCGTGGCCACGGCCCGGGACGGATCGATCGAGATCACGGTCCACGCGACGGCCTGACGACCACGGCGCCCCGCAGTGCGCGCGGGGGACTGCGGGTGGCCGGTGAGCGTGCGGCACGCACCCTCGGGGACCCCGAACACCGCGGCGCCGCCCGCGATGTGACCACCGGGCCGAACCTGGCGGCCGCCCGCGACCTGCCCTTGCGGCGGCCGTAGGACCCGAAGGCCCCGGGCGGGACCGAGGGCCCCGGACCCGGGGCCCTCGGGTCCCCCCGGCCCCGCCCCGCACCCTGGGCTCCCGCACCCACGGCTCGCGCACCCTCGACGACCACTCCCTCGACGACCGCTCCCTCGACTCCCGCAGCCTCAGCCCGCGATGGCCTCGTACAGGGAGAACACCGCCAGCGCCGCCATCACCGCGGCCGCGATCTTGGTGATCAGGCGCAGCGGCACGTACTTCATCAGGGTGCGGCCGCCCAGGATGCCGATGCCCGCGACCGCCCACAGGGCGAGTACGGCGCCGAGGCCGACCGAGACCGGATTGTCGTACCGGGCGGCCAGGTTGGCGGTCATGATCTGGGTCAGGTCGCCGAACTCGGCGACCAGGATGAGCATGAAGCCGGCCCCGGAGACCTTCCAGAAGGACTGGTCGGCGGGCGGCTTGACCTCCTCCTCGCCTTCGTCCTTCTTCCACAGCAGCATGGCGGCGCCCGCGAGGAAGAGGACGCCGACGACGGCCTGTACGAGCCGGTGCGGGAGCAGGGTGAGCACGCTTCCCGCGGCGATGGCGAGCGCGACGTGTACGGCGAAGGCTGCCGCGACGCCCGCGAAGACGTACGAGGCGCGGTAGCGGGTGCCGAGCATCAGGCCGGCGAGGGCCGTCTTGTCGGGGAGTTCGGCGAGGAAGACGACGCCGAAGGCGATCGCCGTGACGCTGAAGCTGAACACGGGGGTGGAACCTCAATCGGTAGGGCAGGGCGCCGTCTGTACCGAGAGACCTGGAGTGCTTGCTTCAGGGGTCGCTTCGGCTCGGCGGCGCCCTGGCTGGCGTATGCGCGCATGGCTGCGCGCGCACGCAGGAACAGGACACTGCGGCCGAAGGTCTCGCTGGCCGGCCGCCGTGTGCGGCCTGCCTCCGGGCGCCGGCTGGGGTGACCCAGCAGTATGTCGACGGTCCGGCGAAGAGCTACTCCCCTTCTGCTCCGACAAGGGTACGCGACGCCGGGGGGTGTCCGGAATAGGCCCTTGGTCCCGCTCTACGCAGGCGGCGGCACCCCACGCCGCCGGAATCTCAACTTCCGCTTGAATGAACGGCGTTGCCTGGCTTGATCTGACGTGCTCATGTCGCCAGGCTGTCACCCGGCGCCCATCCCCGCGAAACCTGGCGCCGCAACCATGGCCGCGCCCCGCCGGGGCCGCACGGCCACACCCCCCGCACCCAGGGAGCCCCTCATGGCACTCATACCCACCGTCTACGCGCGTCGAATTGGCGTGTTCGCATCAGCCGTCGCCCTCGCTTCCCTCACCTCCCTCGTCAACGCCCCCGCGGCCCAGGCCGCCCCGCCCGCCCCCATCAGCGCCTCGGCCGCCCGCTCCTACCTCGCCACGGTCACCCCGCGGGCGGAAGGATCCGGCAGCGGATACAGCCGCGACCTCTTCCCGCACTGGAGCACCGTCTCCGGCAGCTGCAACACCCGCGAGACCGTCCTGAAGCGGGACGGCGTGAACGTCGTCCAGGACTCCTCCTGCGCCGCCGTGAGCGGAAGCTGGTACTCCGAGTACGACGGCGCCACCTGGACCGCCGCCTCCGACCTCGACATCGACCACGTCGTGGCCCTCTCCGAGGCCTGGCGCTCCGGCGCCAACTCCTGGACCACCGCCAAGCGCCAGCAGTTCGCCAACGACCTCACCCGCCCGCAGCTCATCGCGGTCACCGACAACGTGAACCAGGCCAAGGGCGACCTCGACCCCGCCGAGTGGATGCCCTCGCGCGCCGCCTACCGCTGTACGTACGCGCGGATGTGGGTCCACGTGAAGCAGTACTGGGGTCTGAGCATGGACTCCGCCGAGAAGAACACCCTCGTGAGCGTGCTCGGCGGCTGCTGACCCGGGCTGCCGGTCATTTCCCCCGCCAGGGGGAGGCGGGGCTCCCCCTCCGCGTCGTACCGTGATCAAAGGGGCTACTGAGGAGGGGGAGTTACATGGCCGGACTGCGTCTGGGGCCGCTGCTGCGCCACGTCGACTGGGACACGGGCGGGTCCGCCACCATATGGGTCGAGGCGGACCGCCCGTGCACGGCCGAGGTGCGGTGCGCCGACGGGGCCGGCGGCAGTGTGCGCACCTTCCAGATCGCCGGGCACCACTACGCGCTGGTGCCGGTGACCGGGCTGACCCCCGGGACGGCGACGGCCTATGAGGTGCTGCTCGACGGGGTCCGCGTGTGGCCGCTGGCGGACAGCGGCTTCCCGCCGAGCACGATCACCAGCCCGGCCGTGGCGGGCCGTGATCCGGGGCTGCGCATCACCTTCGGCTCCTGCCGGCAGGCCGCGCCGCCCGCCGGCCGGCACGGGCCGCACGGGGCGGACGCGCTCGACACCCTCGCGGCGCGGCTGGCCGCCGACCCGGAGGCGGTGCGGCCGGACGTCCTGTTGCTGCTCGGGGACCAGGTGTACGCGGACGCGCTGTCGCTGGAGACCCGGCAGTGGCTGGCGGCCCGGCGGGACCTGCGGGACGCGCCGGGCGCCCAGGTCGCGGACTACGAGGAGTACACCCGGCTCTACTACGAGTCCTGGCTCGACCCGGAGATCCGCTGGCTGCTGTCGACGGTGCCGAGCCTGCACATATTCGACGACCACGACGTCATCGACGACTGGAACACGAGCGCGGCGTGGCTGGCCGAGATGCGGGCGACGCCGTGGTGGCAGGAGCGGGTCGTCAGCGGGCTGATGTCGTACTGGGTGCACCAGCACCTGGGCAACCTCTCGCCGGCCGAGCTGGAGGCCGACGGGCTGTACGGGGCGATACGGCAGGCCCCCGACGGCACCGACCTGCTGCGCTCCTTCGCGTCCGCGGCCGACGCCGATCCGGCGGCGGTGCGCTGGAGCTACCGGCGTGACTTCGGCCGGACGCGGCTGCTGATGGTGGACACGCGGGCCGCCCGGGTGCTGGCCGAGGACGGCAGGGCGATGCTCGACCCGTCGGAGCAGGCGTGGCTGCGGGAGAACGCGCTCGCGGGGCACGGAGCCTACGACCACCTGCTGATCGGGTCCTCGCTGCCGTGGCTGATGCCGCCGCTGATCCATGACGCGGAGACGTGGAACGCCGCGCTGTGCCGTGGGGAGCGGGGGCCCCGGTGGGCGCGGATCGGTGAGAACCTGCGGCGGCGCAGCGATCTGGAGCACTGGGCGGCGTTCCCGGCTTCGTTCGCGGCGCTGAGCGATCTGATCGAGGAGGTGGGGACGGGTCCGCGGGCGCCGGCGACGGTGTGCGTGCTGTCGGGGGACGTTCACCACGCGTATGTGGCCGAGCCGCACATACCCAGTACGGCGCGGGTCTTCCAGCTGACGTGCTCGCCGGTGCACAACTCCATCCACACGGCGGTGAAGCTGGGTTTCCGGCTGGGCTGGTCTCGGCTGGGCCGGTGGCTGGGGCGGGGCTTCTCGCGGCACGGGCGGACGGGTCGGCCGCCGCTCAGCTGGCGGCGTACGGGCGGGCCGTGGTTCGGGAACCAGCTGATGACGCTGGCGCTGGCGGGCCGGACGGCCCGGCTGCGGCTGGACCAGGCGCAGAAGGGCGGCAGGGGGCGGGACGGTGCCCGGCTGGTGACAGTCCTGGACCGGGAGCTCGCCGGGGCGGAGTAGGGTGCGGGCCTGGCCTCGGGTGTTGCGCCGGGTGCGGGATTCGGTGTGGCATCGGGGTCTGACGCGCCGGGGGGGCGGGGGCGCCCCGGGCATCCGGTGTGCGAACGCCGGGCGTACGCTGTATGGCTGTCAAGCCGCTCCTGCCGCTCCCCCGCGACGTCGCGGCGCTTCATGCCGCTGCACGTCAACCGGACTGGGGAGTCCCGCTTTGTTTGAGACTCTGGGGTCGCTGACCGCGAGCCCATGGATCTACGCCGTGGTGGCGGTGTCCGTCGTGCTCGACGTGTTCCTTCCGGTGCTGCCGAGCGGGGTGCTGGTGATCACCGCTGCGGCGGCGGCCGCGGCTGCCGGGGCGGCGGGGCCGGTGGCCGTGCCCGCGCAGGTGCCGGACATCCTGGCCCTGCTCGTGATCGCCACGACTGCCTCGGTACTGGGTGACATGGCCGCGTACCGGCTGGGCCGGCGCGGTGGTGCCCGGCTGGACCGGGCCATCGCCCGTTCCCGCCGGCTGACCCGCGCCCATGAGCGGCTCGGTACGGCTCTGGCCCGGGGCGGCGGCGCCCTGGTGGTCATCGCCCGCTTCGCGCCGGCCGGGCGTTCGGTGGTGTCGCTGGGCGCGGGCAAGACGCACCGCAAGGTGAAGGAGTTCCTGCCCTGGTCGATGCTGGCGGGCATGGCCTGGGCGGGCTATAGCGTGGCCCTGGGCTATTTCGGCACCCAGTGGCTCGGCACGCAGTGGCTCGGGACCGCGGTCTCCGTCGTCGCGCTCTTCGCCGCGGGCGCCCTGGCGGCCTTCCTCGTCCGCCGCCCGGCCGCGCCGGCGGTGGCGCCCGCGGCGTAGGGATCCGCCCCCGCCCTCCCCCGGGCGGAGCAGTGGCTCACCCGTTCACCCGGCCCCGATCGCCGCCCCCGGGCTCGGCTCCTAGCGTCCACAGCACGGTGCACAACCGAACCCGCGTCACATCCGTGCCGTGGCCGCGCCGTTTCGAGGAGCCGAGGAGTTCTCTCCATGCCCGCCAAACTGCCCGCCACACCCCATACCGCCGCCCTGCCCGCCAGGGCCCGTCGCCGCGTGTTGGCCGTCGCCGCCGTGACCCTGGCCGTCGCCGCAGCCACTCCCGTCACGCTGGCGTACGCCGCTCCCACCGCCACCGTCTCCCCCAACACCGTCGCCCCGGGCGGCCGGGTGTCCCTCAATCTCGAGGGCTGCGGCACCAAGGTCGGCCGGGCCACTTCCAGCGCGTTCGGAGAGGCACGCCTGACCCCCGGGAACCTGGAGGCCACCAACCTCTTCGGCAGCGCCACCGTCAACCGCAACGCCCGCCAGGGCACCCACAACGTCACCTTCGAGTGCGCACCGGGCGGGGAACGCGTCACCGTGTCCCTGAACGTCACCCCGGGCGCGGCGAACGGCGGTACGGGCGGCAGCATCGACTCGATGAGCCCGGGGCAGATCGCCATGGGCGGCACCCTCGTCGCGGGCGCGCTCGGCGCCGGCGTGTGGGTGATGCGGCGCCGAGCGGCCGCCTGACGACGTACCGCCCCGCTCACGCGGGGGCGGCGGCCTGGCCCCGTACGTGCATCCCGTCGAGGAGCTCGGCGGTGGCCTCGGCGATGGCGTCCACGGCCGCGTCGAACACCTCGCGGTTGTGCGCTGCGGGCGCCCGGAAGCCGGACACCTTGCGTACGTACTGCAGCGCGGCTGCGCGGATCTCCTCCTCGGTTGCCTTCTCGGGGATGGCGGGCGGGCGCAGGGTCTTAATGGAACGGCACATACCCCTAACTATCCCGCTAGCGGGGCAGCTCGGCCCCGGACAATTTCATGATCAATCCGGCTTGCAGCCGGCTCCGGAGCTCCGGGTCCGCGACCTCGTCCAGCAGTCCGATGGCCTGCTGAGTGGTCTCGGCGGCCCGCCGGTCGTCGCGCAGCGAGGTGGTCTGGTCGGCCATGTGCTTGAGCGCGATGTCGGCCCGCCGGTGGAAGAGCTGCCCGATGAGGGTGGTGACCAGTCCGAACGAGCTGGTCACGACCCCGAGGTACAGCTCCCCGCCGGTTTCCGCCTTCCAGACGGCGAGGGCGACCCCGGCGAGCAGGATCGCCGCCCCGACCCCGGCGAACCGCTGGCTGGTGGCGAAGCTGCTGCGGGCCTGTGTCAGCCCGTAGGCGTAGTACTCCACGAGGATCGGCGTGAACTCGTCGCGCCGGTCGCCGAGTTCCCCCGCCGGAGGGTGCTGGAGACCCCCGACATCATCGAACTTCGGGTTCCCCGTCGTGACGACGGCCGGTTCGGCGACGTGCGCGAGCAGCCGGGCCCTCTCCTCGGCCCGCTTCCGCTCGAAGCCCGCACCGACCGCCCGCTCCAGCACCGCCAACGCCGCGACGACCGCCGCGACCACCCCACCCCACGCGAGCCACTCGCCCATCCCCCGAGGTTCCCACGCCCCGCCCGTCCTGGTAACCCCACCGCAACTGCCCGCCGTCGGCGCGGCGGTAGTTCATGCGCCCATGGCCGGCGCGCGTGGACCGCCCGCACGGCTCCGCCGGGTTTCACCAGAATCGCCCGCCGGAACCCCATCCCCTCCGGGGACGCCGAAGCCCCCAACCGTGATCGGTTGGGGGCCTCTGTCGTGGTGGGCGCGGACGGTTTCGAACCGCCGACATCTGCTTTGTAAGCTCCCCCAAGCGCCGCGGTGACCTTCAGCAGTCAGCCTGCCCGCGCACCACCCTCCTCCACAGGATCAGCCGCAGGCAGTCGGCGTGCGCCGTCGTTGCCGTCGGTCGTTGCCGTCAGGCCTCATGAATTCACCGTGGTCGCCGGTGTTGGTGACGGAGTGTGAGAACAGGGGAGGAAGGGTGCCGTGACCTGTGATGATTCAGTTTCTCGAGGACTGGATCATGGCGGGGAGGAGGCACCCTTCCGGTGTCGAAGCTTACGGAGTGGGCGGAGGGCCTGTCGCTGTCGGCGGGCGGGCGGAAGCTGGTGGGCAAGGCCGGGATCGTGCCGGTGCGGCGGCTGGCGGACAAGGTCGGACTGACTGACGCGCTCAGCGGCGCGCTGGTGCGGCGGGACTTCCACCCGGTCCACGACCGGGGTGGGCTGCTGGTGAGCGCGGCGTGGGCGGTGCTGCTGGGGGCGCATTCGATCGCGGGCACCGCGGTGATGCGGCAGGCAGCGCTGGTGCTGGGCTGGCCGGCATCGGCTTCGACGTTGTACCGGACGCTGGAGGGGGTCGGCCCGGTCCAGCTCGCCAGGATAGTCTCGGCGCGGGCGAAGGTCCGCGCTCGAGTGCACGACCTGTTGGACCTGCGACCCGGCGGTTTCCCGTGGATAGGCGTGGACGGCCGCGCGTTGACCGGCTGGACGGTGCTGGACGTGGACGCCTCCTTCGTGCCCGCCCACTCTGAGAAGGAGGGCGCCGAGCCTCACCGCAAGGGCTTCGGCCTACACCCGCTGCTGGTCTTCTTGGACAACACCGACGAGCACCTGGTGTGCCGGCTTCGTCCGGGCTCGGCGGGAGCAAACACCGCGAGCGACCACATCGACGTGGCCACCGAGGCGGTCCGGCAGCTCCCCACCCGCCGCCGCAGGAAGATCCTCTTCCGTGCCGACGGGGCCGGTGCCACCAAGGAATGACTGGCATGGATCACCTCGGGCGGCGGCAACAAGGCCCACACCTGGGAGTACTCGGTTGGCTGGAGGCGCGAGGCGGACTTCTGGGCCGGCCTGGCCAAGGCCCCCGAGAAGCCCTGGACACCCGCGCTCGATGCTAAAGGAGATCCTCGCCAGGATGCCGCCCTGGTGGAGATCACCGACCTGCTCAACCTTGGTGAATAGCCGCCTGGCCTGCGGATCATCGTCCGACGCGAGCCCGTCCACCCCAAATACACCAAGGATCTCAAACCCTACGAGATCGCGACCGGTTTCCGGTACACGGCGATCGCCACGAACACCGTCGGTCGGCAGCTGCAGTGGCTCGATGCCCGGCACCGGACCCACGCGCACGTTGAGTCCACGATCCGCAGGTCGAAGGCCCTGACCCTGCTGTGGCTACCGTCGTTCAAGTTCGCCCTCAACCAGGCCTGGTGCACCCTGCTCGCCCTGGCCCTGGACCTGCTCGCCTGACCTGCAGCTCCTCGCACTCGACGGCCGCCTGGCCCGTGCCGAGCCCGCCACCGTCCGCACCGACCTGTTTCGACGCCCCCGCCAGACTGGTCGACCACGCCCGCCGTCGTGAGCTCAAGCTCGACCCCACCTGGCCCGCCGCCAGGCCCGTCGTCGCTGCCTGGGACCGCATCCAAGCCCTGCCCGACCCCGGCTGACCGGCAGGTCACCGCCCCCACGCGCCGGAAGGAGAAGACCCGCAGCACCCCCGGCGAGTGGACGCCGACGACACCCGGTGACGACACACGGCCCACCAGCCTGACCCACCACGATCAACCCATAGAGCGAATCACCAGGAACCGGACACCCCAGCCGAACAACTCACGCTGGCGCGCGCACGTGAATGATCGAGGCAGGGACCTCACCACGAGAACAAACCGGGTTGAACCGACCACCTCATGAACGCGACGTCATCACCGAGGGATCGAGGTCAGTGCGGATTTAAAGGCCAGAACGGCTTGATCGTGCGGTATTCCCATGTCCATTTCCATACTGGCGAGGATTTGCTCCGGGGTCAGGATTTCCATCCACGTGAGATGAGATTGCTCTGCGTCCGCTTTGTGCACACTGAGGTGGCAGTACGCGTAGTACGCTTTAACTTCTCCGATTGCCCATGTAGACAGCTCGCCGGAAACTTGCGCCAGGATTTGTTCAACATTTGAATATGGGAATCGAGTGCCCAGATTGGGAGACCACGCAATCTGATTCGGCCCCCGTTCAAGCCCTCGCCGAACACCGCCACCATTATCAGCAAGACTGCGTTGCCAAGCAGAGATCGTGGTGCTCATACGTTGCTGGGTTAGCCTGATCGAGGTCGCATGCTTTTGGTGCAATTCCGGATCCTTTTGCACCGCTGAAACCGCCTCAGTGTAGCGCCCTTGGAGCAGAGTCAGGATATCGAGTAGGGTGGCCGTCGGCTTCTTGGCCGAATTCTTCGAAAACTGTGACCTTGCTTCCAACGCCTCGGCCAGGCGCTTCAGTGCGTAGGATCTCATCCTGACCTTGCCGATGACTGTCATATTCGGCGAATTCTTGGCGCCGAGTTTTCTGACCTCTGCAATGTAATCTTTCAGGGCATTCTCGAGCAATTGACCGTGTGGAACCTCAGTTGACTTTTCCGTAATTTCGGAAAGTCGATCTTCGGCATCCTTCCGCTTACGCGCGAGCCGATTTTCGGCCTCCTTCTCCTTACGCGTGCGCGTAGCTGCAGTTGCTTCCTTAACCACCTTCACCCTTGCAGTCTTCCGCGCTATCTTCTCGAGCACACTTCCTACTTGTAGGCGCTTGGCCGCTGCAGGGTCGAGCTGTTTGGCCCCCTCCTTGTACTTCTGGATCGATTGAAGCCATCTGTTCTCGTTCGCTATCACATACTCGGAGCTGGATTGACTCATTGCGGTAATCACCCTCCCGAGCTCCTCCACTCTGCCCTCTAGCCCCTTGCGTTTGAGTTTTTCATCAGCAACACTCTTCTTCTTCAACTCCTCGGCCAGCGCTTCTTCGTGGTCGCGTCGCGTCTTCTTAAAAAGATCCGGGGAATATTCCCAGAAACGCTCCTTTTCGGCACGCACAAGATTCCCGTAGTGAAGGAATACTTCACCTAGTCCGCTACCCTGGCCAGCTAGGTACTGCTGCATAGCTGACAGAATTTTGGAAGATTCGGCAGAGGATGGTGGGATCCTCTTCACTCCGAGACTCTTGCAGTACGCAATAAAGTGTCGCGATTTGGTATTCTCGGCACCGAAAAGCAGATTGATGTCGCCCAATTCCTCCACCCCCGCCACATACACCGATCGCCATTCGGCGTTTTCGTAACTCAGATGTAGCGGCATCTCGCTGGGCTGTTGCATTTAAAATTCCTCGAATCGATTGATCAGAAATGCGCGGAAAGCTCCACTCATTTTGCTACATGAGTAATACTGGATTTGCTATTTGAGGTCTATGACCCAATGGGCAAAGGATCGAGCAAACCTGTCGCTCAGGTTGAACTCGTATGCCGTTCTGGTGAGGTCGCGCAGGTGGCGGGCCGTACCAACTGACCCTGAAGGGCCCGACGGCCGACATGCTGTACCAGGGGCCGCTGCTCCCCTGGAGCAGGGACCTGCTGATGCGCCTGGTCAACTTCGCCAGCGCCCAGAGCGAGGGCTTGGCCCTGGCCTGGCTCGTCGGCTGCCTCGGCCCCGACGTCCCCGTCCCGGCCCCGTTCCTCACCGGCCTCCAGGGCGCGGGCAAGTCCACGGCCGGCAAGATGCTCGCCCGCATCATCGAGGGCATGAGCGGTGACCTGCGCCGCCCGCCCAAGGACGAAGAGAACCTGATCACCGCCGTTGCCGCCGGGTGGATCACCGGCCTGGACAACCTCTCCCACCTCGGCCCGGACCTCTCCGACCTCATGTGCTGCATCGTCACCGGCGCCGAGAACATCAAACGGGCCCTGTTCACCGACGGCGACGTCGTCCGCTCCCGCTACCGCCGCCCCCTGCTCCTCACCGGCATCGACGTCGGCGTCATCCGCCCCGACCTCGCCGAACGCCTCCTCCCCCTCCGCCTGGAACGCCCCCGCATCCGGCGCACCGAGGAGGAGCTGTGGAAGGACTTCGCACGGGACCTCCCCGTGATCCTCGGCTCCGTCCTCGACCTCGCCGTCAGCGTCCGCGCCGCCCAGGCCGACATCCCGACCGACCTGCGCATGGCCGACTTCGCCCACCTGTGCGCGCAGCTCGACGCCGCCCGCAGCTTCGGTGCGCTGGACGCCTACCGGACCAGCCTTGACGACCTCAACGACGACGTCATCGAAGGCGACCTCCTCGCCCAGACCGTCCTCAAGCACGCCGCCGACATCGAACCCGGCACCGAGACCCGGATGACGTCCGCCGAGTGGCTGCACGCCCTCACCCAGCTCTACACCGGAGACGACTTCCGGCCCCAGCCCAAGGGCTGGCCCACCACCGGCAAAGTCCTCTCCGACCGCCTCAAACGCCTCCAACCCGTCCTCGCCGCCCGCGGCGTCCTCGTCGACTGGGGCCGCACCAAGGCCGCCCGCTACATCGCCATGGCCAGGCCTCAGCCCCCGCAGGACGCGCAGCAGGACCTCTTCTAAATGCCGCGCCAACGGTCCGGTCGCACAAGCAAGAGGAGCACCCCCGCCCTCGCGGCCCGGTGCTCTTCTTGTTCTTCGGCGGCCGCGCCGCCGCCCGAAGGGCGTGCCGCTCTGCGGCTCCGCATTTCGCCCGAAGGCGCACCCAACAACAGAGACAAGCCCTTTCTTTTTTCCTAAGTAGGAAGACGCTGCGTCACCTGCGTCACGACGGCCCCGAGAACCGGCCCTGACCTGCAACAACAACGGTGACGCAGAGCCCCATTTTCTGCGTCACCGTTCGTCATCTGCGTCACCCCATGACGGACGGCTGTGTCACCGGTGACACAGCCCCCAACCCCCTGCGTCACCAAAACCCGCAGGTCAGGGCCCTGAATGACGCAGATGACGCGATGACGCAGAAATCCCAACCTCGGACACACACGCCCTGACCACCGCTGCGGAGGCCGCTGTGAGTTCCCCCCTGCCCACCACGCACCAGGCCCTGACCGTCCCCGAGGTCATGGCCGCCCTACGGCTCAGCCGCTTCACCGTCTACAACCTGATCCGCTCCCGCGCCCTGCGGAGCTTCACCGAGGGCCGCTCGCGCCGGATCCCCGCAGACAGCGTTCGCGCCTACCTGGAAGCCAAGTTGGAGGAAGCCGCCTGATGGCACGCAAGAGGAACCCGAACGGCGCCGGCAGCATCTGGCAGCGCAGCGACGGGCGTTACGAGGCGCGCGTCTACGTCCCCCAGCCCGACGGCACCCGCGCCCGGAAAACCGTGTACGGCAAGACGTGGGCGGAGTGCGACGCGAAGCGGCAGGAACTCGTGCTGCGCGACCGCCAGGGCATCCCGACGCCCACCCGCTCGGCCAAGCTCTCCGAGTGGTTGCCGTACTGGCTGGAGACGTTCGTCAAGCACGACCGCAAGAAGACGACGTACGCCAAATACGAGACGCACGTCCGGCTGTACCTCATCCCGCACCTGGGCTCCAAGCGCCTGGAGACCCTCGGCGTACCGGACGTGCGGCGCCTGTTGACTGCCGTCACCGCCCAGGCCTCCGCCGCAACTGCGAAGGAATCGCACCGCGTGCTGCGCAGCGCGCTCACCGCGGCGAACCGCGAGGAGCTGATCAGCCGCAACATCGTGATGCTCGTGCCGGCGCCGCGTGTGGTGCAGCGCGAGTTGAAGCCGTGGGACCTCGACGAGACGCTCACGTTCCTGGAGGCCAGTCGCCGCGACCCGCTGTACGCGGCCTTCGTGCTGGCGGTGGCCCTGGGCCTGCGCCGGGGCGAGATCCTCGGGCTGCGCTGGTCCGA
Source organism: Streptomyces sp. IBSNAI002 (assembly GCF_052244475.1). Classification (NCBI taxonomy): domain Bacteria; kingdom Bacillati; phylum Actinomycetota; class Actinomycetes; order Kitasatosporales; family Streptomycetaceae; genus Streptomyces; species Streptomyces sp. IBSNAI002. The sequence continues at coordinate 2,787,850 of NZ_JBQPXG010000002.1, forward strand.
CATCGACCTCGAGCGCCGGACGCTGACCGTGCGGAACCAGATCCAGCGCGTGCAGAAGGAGCTGTACGCGGACTCCACCAAGAACCGGCGGAGCCGGGTGATCCCCCTCCCCCGGATGTGCGTCGCGCCCCTGCGCTGGCAGCGCATGCGGCAGGTCGCGTTGCAGGCCACAGCCAAAGACAAGCAGTGGGAGGAGAGCGACTACGTGTTCACCACCCGCACCGGTCGGCCGATCGAGCCGCGCAACATCAGCCGGTCTTTCGAGCGGATCGGCCAGGACGCCGGCCTGCCGCGGATCCGGCTGCACGACGCACGCCACGGGTGCGCCACGCTGCTGTTCGCAGCCGGGGTGCCGCCTCGGGTGGTGATGGAGATCCTGGGGCACTCGCAGATCGCCGTCACGATGAACATCTACACCCACGTGGCCGACGGCGGCCGGCGCGAGGCGATGGGGCACATGGACCGTATGCTGCGCCGTCGGCGGCCGAGCGAGTGAGGGACTGCCGTCACTTATAGCCGTCAAAGGCCCCCAACCAAGATCGGTTGGGGGCCTTTGCACTGGTGGGCGCGGACGGTTTCGAACCGCCGACATCTGCTTTGTAAGAGCCTCGGACAGCCGAGTCGCGCCTTTACGTCCGGAAGTGGGCGAAACGGCACTCAGCCCTTGCGGGACATGGGTTCCGACTGCCGGATGAGGCGTCTTCGCAGGTCAGGGTGTCGTACTGCCGCCAGTCGAGGCCCTGACGGACGGTCCGAGTCCCACCTCATGTGACCTCGTCTGCCCTTATCCGTCCCCGCCCGTCTGTCCCCGTGGTGTCCCCAGGAAGGGCCCTGTCCCCACCCTGTCCCCAGGGCGTATCCAGGTGCCCCAGGCAGGAAGACCGCAGGCCCCGCACGGACGGTGCGGGGCCTGCGCGGGGGAAGATCAGGCTGCCGCTGGGGCGGCATCCGATGGACTGGGGACCAGGGTGAGCTGCGGTGCAGCCAGTCCTTCGGACGGCTCGGTCAGGTGGTCTCCGCCCTCCGGGTCGGGGGCCGAGGGCGGGGCGTTCTTCCGGGGTACGACGGCGACCGTCGCGTCTGCCTCGGCCTGGGCGAACTGGGGCATCAGGCTGGTGTACGTGTTGGCGGTGAGGGAGTAGGAGGCGTGCCCCAGGAGTGCCTGGATGGCCTTCATGGACAGGCCGGCGGCGAGGCTGAGGGAAGCGGCACAGTGGCGCAGGTCGTGCAGGCGGATCGGCGGCAGGCCCAGGCGCTTGATGTGGCGGCTGAACGCCTGGCTCATGGAGTCGGGGTGCCAAGGGCGGCCGTCGATCTGAACGTAGACGTACCCGGTGTCCATGTACGGGTCGTACTTCTTCGGGTCCTCACGGTGTTTGGCCTGCCACTGGGCCTTCTCCATCTGCTGGGTGTCACGCAGGGCGACGTGGAGAGCCAGGGTGCTGCCGTCGAGGGTCAAGGTCCGGTTGCTCGCCCGGCTCTTCGGGGTCTCCGCTCGGACCTCATGCTTGCGGTTGGTGACGAGGGTGTGCGAGATGGTCGCGGTGGCCTGCTCGAGGTCGAGCTCGGTCCAGCGCAGTCCAGCCGATTCGCCTCGCCGCGGCGCCCGGAACACCTGCATGTGCCAGGCGGGGTAGAGACGGTGGTCGGTGCTGCGGTCAAGGAACTCGCCGGTCTGTTCCGGGGTCCACACCATGACCGAGCCGGGGACCTCGCCAGTGGCGCGCCAGCGCGCCACTCGTGCGTCCGTCCAGACCAGCGGCTCGGGGGCCTCGTACTTGGGCAGGTTGACGTGCTCGCAAGGGTTCTCGCTTAGGACCTTGGTGTTGACCGCGTGCTTCATCGCGCCGGACAAGGTGTTGAGCAGCTTGAGCTGGCGGCCGGGGCCGGTGTTACGGCGGGGCTCGGCCAGGGCGTCCTTGAGCTTGGCCCGCGCGGCGCTCCACGCTGCGCGGAGCTCATGCGGGCGTGGGCGTGGCGCGTCCTTCCAGGCCGAGTGGGCGGCGGTGCAAACGGCACGTGCCTGGTCGGCGGCAACCTGGTTGGCGGCCTTTATCTCGTTCTGCGCCCAGATGTCCGCGAAGACCGCCTGCACGTGCGCGGTGCGGAGCTCGCGGAGAAGGCGGTGTCCCAGCGCCGGGATGAAGATCCTCTCAAGGTCGTCGGCGTACTCCTCCTTCATGGTGTCCTTGAGGTCCGCGCGGTTGGCGATCCAGGTACGGAGGAAGTCAGCGACGGTGACCTTGTTCTCGACGTCAACGCCGTCGGATGCCTCATCCCACAGTTTCTGGGCGGCCTTCTCGGCCTCCTCTTTGGTGAGGTGGCCGCCTTTGCGGGGGCGGCGCCGGTCGCCCTTGGCGTCGTCAGGGAGGTGGACGTAGTAGTACCAAGAGCCGTGGCCCTTCTCCCGCTTCTTGAGCCGCGGGCAGTCGTCCTTGAGTTCCCGCATGACGGGGTTGCCCCTGGCGTTCAGGATGGGCGCGCCGGCCTCATCCAGTTTGGGCGTGGTGCAGCCGCACCTTTTGTAGATGCTCCCCTTGAACACGTGGTGTCCCCCCGTCTGGCCTGGGCTGTCCTTACGTGTCCTCATCCTTCTGTAGCGAGCGGGACGCCTCGTTGGACACCGTAGGCTTCTGGTCAGGTGGCGCGGGGAAGAGGGATGTGACCACCTATGTCCTCATCTGCGGTTGTGAGCGCGGAGGGTTCTGCGCGTGGGGCGCGGGGCTCCGGGATGACCATGACGGATCTCCTTGAGCTGCCGCCGGCGGTGAGCGTGGCGACGGCCGCGCGGGCGCTTGGGATCGGACAGGACAAGGCGCACGCGTTGATCAAGGGCGGGGCGTTTCCTGCCCGGGTGATTCCGCTGGGTGCGACGACGCGGGTCGCGACGGCGTCGCTGTGGGAGGTACTGGGCGTGCGAGCGTGAAATGCGCGCTGACCTATATTTGATGGCTCGACCTGGCGACGGTCGAGCCATCAGGCATTTCACCCGGGATGGCAGCCCAGAGCGAGCGGTTCCAGCCGGGGCGCCTTTGTGACCTTCATCACTTCACTACAACCCTTCGGTGCGCTCACCTGCCGATATGCCGCAGGCAGGCAGTTGCAGGCGAGCTGCGAGTTATGCCTCACAGGCGTTGGCCTATTAGATAGAGATCAGCACCTCATCGACAGTCGATCAGGGCGGGACCGATCGGAGATCAGCGGGATATGGCGAGGCTGTGCGGATACGCCAACGGCGGGGGCGGACTCGTCCACGCAGAAGCGGCGTTCCTGCGGCGCGCAGCATCACGGCTGTCCATCGTCGATCCGCCGGAGTCGCAGAACACGGTGGCCGAGTGGGTGAACCAGACGGGTGGGCGCACTCCCCTGGGCGGGCTGTGGCGGGGTGACACCCTGATGAAGACGCTTTCCAACCCTCGGATGGCTGGCCTCGACAGTGAGGGCAATCCCATCGAGGGCTTCGGAGACACCGTGCTCACGCCCGATGAGCAGCGGGGCCTGCTGGAAGCGCGTGCCGCTATCCGGGGCGAACCGGTACAGCGACGCGAGTCCTACGACTACCTGCTGACCAAGGGCATCGCCGACTGCGACGAGTGCGGCTTCGACCTGACCGGCGGCCGGGTCCACGCCGAGGCGGGACCGAACTACCGGTGCCAGGACTGCGGCAAGATCCGCATGGATGCTGATCGACTTGAGCCGGTTGTGGCCGCGGAGGTCCTTGCCGATCTGCTCCGTCCGGGCCAGCACGAGAAGCTGCTTCGCCTCCAGCAAGACGCCCTCGAAGAGGCCGAGAGGCTGGCTGCCCACATCAAGGACGCCGACAGCCGGTTCGCCTCCCTGAAGGCTTTCCGCGACCAGATGGTGCCGGACGCGTACAAGGCTGCGGAGAAGGCGACCAAGGACGACCTGGCCGCTTCTCGGGCCCGCCTGCGGTTCCTGGAGCAGATCACGGGTGTCCCGCTGTCCGACCCTCGCGACGTGGTCGGCTGGTGGAACACCGCACCGCGGGCGAGCCAGCGGGGCCTGGTCATGCTGTCGGTGGCGAAGGTGCACGTCCTCGCGGCTGGCGGCGGAGCGGTTGACCCGCGCAGCCGGATCCGCATCGACTGGCGTACGTCGGTCAGCTGAGCTGGAAGTACGACGAGGCGGGCCCCGACCATCGGTCGGGCCCGCCTCGTCGTACTGCTCAGCGCAGCCAGGTGAAGACCGCCCCGGCGAGCACGGCGCCGAGCGCAGCCCCCGCCAGGACCTGGGCGGGGGTGTGGTCGCGCAGGACGACGCGGGACCAGCCGACGAGGGCCACCAGCGGCGCGGCCGCGAGCACCCAGGGGCCGTAGGCGAGCGCGAGCATGACCAGCGCGCCGGCAGAGACGGCGGTGTGCACGCTGATCTTCCAGGCCGTGGTGATGGCGAGGATCGCGAACAGTGTGGCGAGCATCGCAACGATGAGCGCGGTCATCTCGCGAGGCGCACCCAGGGTGACCATGAGCGTGATGCACGCGGCCACAGAGACGAGGATGCCGGGTATGACGATCAGCCGGTCCTGACGGCGGCGGACGTGCCGGTCTCCCCAGTAGCCGCGACGCTGCCCCCACTTGATCCACAGGATGGGGATAACGCCGCAGAATCCGGCGGCCATGAGGCCCCAGCCGACGCCGGCAAGGTAATCAGCGTGCCAGCCCATCAAGACGGTGACGGCGATGATCCACGTACGGGGTTCGAGGACGTCGGTACCGAGCGCGGTCAGCGGGGTCTTCGTCTCGGTCGGTGCGGGAGCGGGTGGGGCGGAGGTGGTAGTCATGCGGGCTGCTCCTGGTGCTGGCGTACGAACGCCGTGGTGCGCGGGTCGCGGAAGGCTCGGGCCAGCCCGAGCGCCTTGCGTACCTCCGCGTCGAATTCGGTGTCCTGCTCGTCGGCGGCCTCTTGCGACGCGTCCGCGCGAGGCTCCGCGCCCTGGACGGCAGCCAGCCAGGCCACGCGTATCCACATGGCTTCGGCGAGGCGGGCGGTGACGTCCGGGCTGAGTCCGGCGGTCTGGGCTTCGCGGTGGGCGGCAGCGAGCAGCTCTGCGGATGCATGCGCCCGCAGGATGAGGACGACGTCCCAGATTTCGATGAGTCGCCGGTGCAGCTGAAGGCGTGGGCTTCGACCGACGGGCTCGTCCAGCACGACGCCGGGGGCCGCCTCGATCAGCTGCGCCCACAGGGGACGTACCTCAGTCAGGGCTCGCCGGTAGGTGATCGTGCGCCACAGCACGCCCACCGCGGGAACGGAATTGCCGAGGATGATCAACGCGATGCTCGTGTACTCGACCAGGTCGGCCACGGACTGGGCGGTGTCGTCATCCGCGACGAAGGGAACCCCAGCCAGCCGGGTCGTCATGTGGCCGATCCGCCAGCTGGTGTAGATCGCTCCGAAGGCGGCTCCGACTCCCAGCAGCCGCAGGCCCGCCCTGAGCGAGGTTCCGGCGGCGCGCCGCCCGTAGGAGAGGAACAGCCACGACGCGATGGTCATCGCAACGGTGAGGTACCCGAGGAACGTCAGGCAGTAGGCGGTGCCCATCGGCTGCCCGAGGTTCGCCTCGAAGAAGTTGTGGGTCTCCACCGGGCGGGGGGTGAGCGCGAAGAACACCACCAGCAGGGCCGAGCCGACGGCGGCGCAGGAGTAGAGCAGCGGCCGGCCCCACCGAAGGGCGTCCGGCTTGGCCATGGCGATGACGAAGAAGAGCACTGCGGTACTGCCGCCCATCCCAAGGATGTGCTGTAGCACGGTGGCGAGATTGTTAATGCCGGTAGGCAAGATCACGATGCTCTTCACGGCCGGCCGGGCGATCGTGGAGGCCACCGCTACGCAGGCGAATGCGGTCCACAGGGGACGCTGCCTTGGAATTCGGATGGCTGCGGGCAGGCGCCAAAGGGCCACTACCCAAAGGGCGATGACTACTGCGGTTTTGATGGGTCGTACTTTCTTACTGGGTGGGGTGACCGAATGCATCGTTGAGGCGTTCCAGGACATCTGATCCGTCGCTGGTCCTGGAACGCGCCTCAGTTCGGCTGGCTCTCTCATGAATGAGGGTGGCCAGGCCTTCGGCATCGGCTTCTTGAGGCGCGGAGTATTTGGTCCGGCCGAGCAGCGCGAACATGGCGTCCGCGTCGAATCCCGACGCCTCGTCCTCGACGGTGGTCTCGGTGACTGCGGCTCGGATCCGGGCAGCTTCCGCCCGCAGTACCGCTGCTGCGGGCAGAGCGGGGGCCGGTGCCCCGAAGGCGTGAGCCTCGTCCGCGAGGAGGGACGTCATCGCTTCGGTGGTCAGTCGTACGTCCTCGTCGCTCGGTGTGATCGATGCGTGGACGTCGAACTCGGGGCCTCGGTGGTTCAGCAGCATGTGAGCCAGTTCGTGCAGGACGATCTGTGTGCGCAGGATCGGACTGGCGGCCGGCTTGTAGAGAATGTGGTCGGCCTCACTCGTGCTCATCCACATGCCGCAGGGAATCAACGGGTTGATTTCCTTGAGTTCGGCGATGATCAGCGGGCGGCCGCGCTCTGCCGATACGGCCTCGAGAAAGCTGTGGAGCTCGAACGGTCGCGGCATCTGGAGTTTCGCCACGAGTTCGGCGAGTGGATCACTGCGACGTCGTCGCCTGCTCCACCACATGATCCCGCCCCGCAATCCGGCCCTTGGCCGGACTCACCGACACTGCTCCCCTGGTAACGCCTGGTTGTTCCGGCGTCGTGGCCAAGAGTAACCGCACCCACTGACACCCTTCGCCTTATTTCACCTGGCGAAACAAGCGGTAAGACGCGGTGGCGATAACCAAGATCGCTAAGCGTGCGACGAGCGGGACTTGCGGTCGGCAACATCCGCCAGTCCCTCCGAGGCGCGCATGCCCTCAACGAACCCGGCGATCTTGTGAAGCGACGCTGTGGAAAGGTCGTTGAGGCGGAAGGCGATCGCCCGGACGTCGTTGTCCTCCAAGACTTGGGCGAGGCTCTCAACCTCTCTTGCCCGTTCGGCAGCCGCCTTGAGCTCGGCCATGCGCCGGTCCGTGAGTTCGGCCACGTCGTCGTCGAGGAAGTACGCGACGGGGACGCCGAAGAACTTCGCCAGCGCCCGGAGGCTGTCCACGCCAGGGTTCCGCGTGGTGCCGTTGCGGATGTTGCTGATGCTCGCGTGGGTCAGGGTCGGCTCGCCCGGGGCTGCCTTCTCGGCCATCCTGCGTGCGATCTCTCGCTCGCTGAAGGGGTCTTGGTCCTTCGGGTGCACTTCCCGGATCAGGTGGTCAAGTCGGTCGCCGATCACACCACGGCTGGGGGGAGCGTCCTTCCCCATGGCCGTCCTATCTGCTCTCGCCCCTGGCGGGGCTGCCCTGCTGGTTCCCCCAGGGTATCTAGTCTGCTTAACGGTTCCTCAGGCACCCCACCCCGTGCCTGTCTTGCTGACTTGACAGTGTGTCGGTCCCCGGACGTATGTTCTGTTGTTAACGACCCCTCTCAGGTGAGCGACACGCGCGTGACCTGGGGCAACCGTGTTCCACGCAGGGGCCGCCCTCCTCTGCCCGGCGCTGCGGCCCGGGCCCGACATCGGAGCAGTACGTGCTTTCACGCCGGACGCAGTTACGCGACGCTGGCCGCCTGTGAGGTGGTCACCTCGCCTCGTGGACAGCGAGGCCGAGGAGAAGAATGCCGCCCGACTTCCCCGCGACCGACCCGATCCGCCACAAGCGGACCCCGGCCGGCGGGCCAGCCTCGGCGGCCGCCGTCCAGGCCCGGGAGATCAGGCTCCCTCGATCCGGACGGCATAAGAACGGCGTCCGCGGGGGGCGCCGGGGCTATCGAGGCGGGACCGTACCAATGCCTCGACCGACCCTTGGGGGGCACGTGATCGACGTGCAGCGCGTCATCGCGCTGTCTCAGCAGCCACGGCAGGGAGGCGCGGCCGGCACACCGGCCGACGCTTCGCGCGCCCTGATGATGCTGAGCGATCTTGGCCACATGACCGAGCCGCTCGCGCGGCCGATCGCGTGGAGCAGCGCGGCGTGCCGGTCGGCCGCCGCGGCAATGCAGAGCGCAGGCTGCCCCGACAGCCTGTGTAGAACCTGTCCGATCCGCCACGACTGCGCCGCCGCCCTGCTTCCTGGGGCCCCGGCGGAGGTTCGGGCGTGGCGTGAGCGCGTGGAGGCCGGGGGGCTACTGGCCGCGTAGGGCTCAGCTTGAAGGGGCGCCAGATCGCTGGCGCCCCTTTGGTGTTTCCGCAGGCCAGCGCCCCCGGCGAGCGTGACAGGGGTCACACTCCCACGATCACCCCGAGCTGGACACCTCCCTCAGAGGTAGTAGAATTTAGATATAAGGTGAGGGCGGGAAGCCCCACCAACTACCTCTTGGAGAGCACGAGATGTCCACGATCCGCACCGTCAAGATGTCCCAGGTCCGCCGCAACCCGAACCAGCCCCGCGAGTACTTCAACGAGGAGGCACTGAAGGAGCTGGCCGCCTCCATCGAGAACTACGGCCTCATCACCGCGATCGAGGTCCGGCCCGTCGACAAGGGGTACGAGATCGTCTCCGGTGAGCGGCGCTGGCGGGCGCACCAGCTCCTGGAGAAGGCCACGATCAAGGTCTCGGTCATCTCCGAGAAGGATGACCTGCGCGCCTTCAAGCGGTCGGTGAGCGAGAACGTGAACCGGGAGGACATGACCCCCTTCGAGGAGGCCAACGCCTACCAGCGCATCCTGGACGAGGAGAGCGGCGCCACCGAGAAGACGGTGGCCGCCGACTTCGGCAAGACGGTGGCGTACGTGAAGCTCCGCCTCCAGCTGCTCAACCTCCGACTGGAGTTCCAGAAGATCGTCTCCGAAGGCAAGATCGGCACCCAGGCAGCCGTGCAGATCGCACAGCTCAGCCTCGCCAACCAAGGCGCGATGCTGAGCAAGTTCACCCGAGGCGACTTCGAGAGCGACAACCAGATCGTTCACTTCGCCTACGCCATGAAGCAGCAGCAGAACCAGGCCGTCCTGATGATCACCGAGGACCTCACGCCCGAGCAGAAGGAGAAGCGGGCCGCCTCCCAGCGCAAGACGAAGACCACGCTCGACAAGATCGAGCAGATCCGCGTACTGCTGGACGAGATCGGCGCCACCAGCGAACTCAAGCTCGCCGAGGCCCTGGAGGGCGAGGTCGGCAAGCGGCTGGAGCAGCTGGACCGAGTGGCCGAGTCGCTGACCAAAGCTCGCTTCCAGCTCAAGCAGGCCAAGGCGCACGCCGAGGCCCGGGAGATTCTCGTGAACCCGGAGGCCGAGGCCGAGGAGCACAGCGAGCAGCCCGAGCCGGTCGCGGCCTGATGCCGACAGGGGCGGGGCTCCAAGGCCCCGCCCCTGGCCTCACCCCGACCACACGAGGAGGAAAGCGATGAACGACAGCAGTGCACTGGGCAGCGACTGGGCGAGCATGACCACCGCAGACTTCGACACCAAGGCTCCCCTTGCCCTGGCCGTCATGCCGGGGCCGGCGCGCATCGTGGCGGCGCAGCACCGATCCGGCACGGATGCCCTGTTCGGCGACGAGCCCGCGGCACCGGCCACCGAACACCCGAAGGCCCGGCGGGCTCCGGGCGCCGGGCAGGCGGAGTTGTTCGATGCCGCACCCTGAAACCCGATACGGGAAGGACTGGGTGCTGACGCCTCGCCCGCACCTGGACGGCGGGTTCGAGTACGCCGCGTACAAGGAGATGCCCTTCCCCGGTGGCGGGGAGTTCGGCTATCTCACCGCCTGGGAGGCCGACCGGCTGATCGCGCGAGTCTCGGGCCACCCGCGGGGCGTTGTCCGGGCCAGAGCGTACGGGGCCCTGATCCTCGAGAAGCGCGGGCGACGGGTAGTCCTCGACCCCGTCGCCGCCCCCAAGACGCTCACCGCGCGGCAGGACGAGGACCTGAGGCTTCTTCTCCTCGCGGCGAACCGAGCCCACCTCGTGACCGGCCCCAGCGGGGAGGTCCGCATCGAATCCGGCTTCACCCGTATCCCGCCGGCCGCCACCGCGCTCCTGCAGCGGCGCGGTTGGATAGGGCAAGCGCCAGGGAACAGTGCGGTGAGGGTGTCAGCCGCTGGCCGCATCGCCATGGCCTGGCGGTGGGCGCGGGAGCGGCGCCTGAACAGCGCCTCCGCCGGGCTGTGCGTGGATGCGGCGCTCGACGCTGTCGAGAACTGGATCACCGAAGGGGTAGACACCTCCCTCAAGGATAGTAGAATTTAGATAGAAGGAGAGGGGGTGAACCCCTCCGGATCGAGAGGTTCACATGCCCGTCTTCAGCCCGGTCGACTGCGCCGACATCCTCGGCATCGACGCCCCCGAATGCGGCAACTGCGAAGGGGTCGGCACGGAGGCCTACCTCCACGGCCCGCACGAGCAGATCCGGGAGTGCGAGGACTGCCGGGGAATCGGCAGGCGGCTCGACTGCCCCGCCTGCGAAGACGACGTAGCCCCGGACGATGACACCTGCCCGCTCTGCGACGGCTTCGGCGCCCTCTTCTGAACCCAAATAGGCCATCAACAAAAGGACCACCATGACTCCCGGAGACGCACTCACCCAAGAGGCACTCACCACCGGCACTGCCTTCAGCATCGCCCCGACCGGCTCCGGCGGCCTCCGCCTGGCCATCCGCCTGGAGGCCGGTGACGTCCAGCACTTCGAGCGCCCGGCCTCCGGCAGCGGCGCCGACTGGACCGCCACCGACCTCGAAGGGGCGGGCGGCGGCTGCGCCTTCAACGAACCGGTCACGGCCCCCTGGGGGCAAGGGCTCGAACTCCTCGCCGCCGGCCGGGGGGCCTGAGTGGCATCGGAACCCGGCAAGGGTGCAACCGTGACACCGGCGAGCTCCCCACGCTCCGGCCAACTGCGCCTCTTCGGGACGGTCGTGGGTCACGCGACCGACCCGTTTACGGGCGATCGACTCGTGCGGGTTCAGTGGCCCGACCGGCCCCAACCTGCATCCCATGTCCTGACGGAGGTGATCGAAGTGGACTAGATATAGGCCACCATCTATTTACGTGTTACGGTCTGATCGTCAGGCCGCAGGCACGGCCCGACACCCACCCAGCCTCCGGACGGGCAGCGACACCCCGCGCCCAGCCCGCCCGGACCGGCTCGTCCGATACGAGCCACCCCCTCCGGCCGGGACCCGCCCCCACTGCGGGTCCCGGCCCACCCATGGAGAAGCCAGATGCCTACAACCACGACCATTGACGGCCTCGACGAGCAGCACCTCATCGAGCAGTACGGGCACCCGCTCGCTGAACTACTCAGTGAGCGATACCGCGTTCAGGACGTCCTCAAGGAACGCGTCCGCCGCACCGCCCGCAAGGCCGCTCCACCGGCGCACAAGCCGCGCCCGGACCCGATGGCCGCGCACCACCGCAGAGTCCTTGCCGCAGCCATCGCGGACTGGACCTACCAGCCCAGCAGCACGTGACCGAGGAGCATTTCCGCCGCCACGTTCGCCAGCTGGCCGCGATGCGCGGCTGGTCGCTCGCCTACCACACGCACAACTCGCGACGCAGCGACGCCGGATGGCCTGACGAGGTCTACGGACACCCGAAGGCTCGCAGGACGCTCTTCGTCGAGCTCAAGACCGACACAGGCCGCATCCGGCCGGCGCAGGAGGAATGGCTCCGCCACCTGGCCGCCTGCGGTTTCGAGGTCGCCCTGTGGCGCCCCCGCGACCTGGTACAGATCGTCGCCACCCTAGCCCCCGACGGCCCGCGGGCCACCCTGTCCGATGCCTTCCGCCCCAGAGAGACCACATGAGCCCCGACCCGTCCAACCCCCCGGTCCCCGGCGCCGTCTGGTGCCATTCCTGCGAATCGTGGTTCAACCCGATCACGAACACATGCCGCTGCAACCACCGCTGATGACGACACCCGGAGCGACCGCCGCGGCCACCGCCACCTTCGCGGAGATCGCGGCGCTCGCCAACGAACTCTGCGCCCACCTCGCCGACGAGCCCTTCGCGACAGCAGCCCGCATCCGGGCTCTCGCCGAGTCCGCCATGGCCACCAACGGAGAACACTGATGCACGCCCGCTTCGACACGCTGCCGGACGACGCCACCGCGGCCGGCCGCACTGCCCGCGCCTTGCGCGAGCGCCCCGGCGACTGGGCGCACATCTCCGACCACGACCTGAAGACCCAGGCCGCGAACCTTGCGTACCGCATCCGGCAAGGCAAGATCCGCGCCTTCCGGCCCGCCGGGGCCTTCGAGGCGACCTCACGCAAGACGGGCGAGTCGAGCGGGGCGGTCTGGGCGCGCTACGTCGGCACCCCCGCGGCGGACCGACCGTAGGGCTGCCCCCTTGCCCGCCTGACCCAATTGGTAGAGGTGCGTGGTCACCCGATTCGCTCGGGAGGAAGGCCATAGAGATCCGGGTTCGACCCCCGGGGTGGGCACCTCAAGGTCCCTCGGCTGTCCAAGCCGGGGGACCTTTTCGCGCGCTCGACGGGGGCTCGCCCGCACAAACGTGCTGCCCTGTCGCATCGCCCCTTAAGCGGTCTCCCCGAAGTCTGAGCAGCGGATGTCCTGCGGTTGCCTCCCGGTGGGAGCCGGCAACTCGCCGTCGGGCTCTCAGGCTGTTGCTCGTGAGAGCAGGTGTCGAGCTGCCAGCGCCCTCCAGTGGCTACTTGCCCTGTGACGTGCCCTCCAGCAGCAGGTCGAGCCGCTTGACGGGGTCCGCCTCCTCCAAGATTTCCTGGCGCTTGCCCACGGTCAGGTAGGGGAGGAACTGTGCCAGCTTGTCGATGATCTGCGTGGCCTTCAGGCCTCCGGAGACGTCGCTGATCAGGTTCTGGGGCACCGCGCCGTGAACGTCCAGGATGTGCTGGAGGCTGTCGATGATCCTGCTGATCAGCTGCTGTTCGGCCTCCTCGGTGAGCTCTGCCTCAGCGAGGTACTCGGTCTCGGCCGAATAGAAGGCGGCCCCTTCGTTCAGCTTCGTCAGAGACACACGGCGCTGCCCATGGAAGGAGACGGCGAGGGTGCCATCCTCGTGGGTCTTGTGCACCTTGACGTGACACAGGGTGCCGACCTTCGCGATGTCATCGAGCTGTGGAATGTCGGCCTTCAGGTCGTCCATCCGGGGGACCAGGACGATCTGCCCGTCGAACTTGCCGATGGCCTCGTTGATAGCAGAAACACCGGCCTTGCGGCCGACTTCCAATTCCATCTCGACCTTAGGAAACACGAAGTTCCCCGTCGTGACCAGCACCGGACCGATGAAGTTGGCTGCCATGTTCCCGTCCTTAAGACTCGAAGTTCCTACCGCGCTCCGCACTGCCGAGCAGGCGTGACACGGCCGTACACAGACGGAACGTAGCCGATCTTCGAGCCTGCCTGCCCCGCCTACCGCCCTTTCAGCCATCGGCCCCAGCAACGCGGCTCAAAGAGCTCGATAGTTGGCTTGACCTGCGTGCTTAACTCTCGCCAAGATGAACCAAGGTTCACCAGACTCGGTGAGCTTCACTCAAAGTGCGATGCGCCAGACAGTGCTACCCCCTGGAGGCTTGCCGAGTAAATCGAACCAGCGGCCTATTCGACTCACGGTGCGAACGGCATTCCCTGACGATCTTCTACTCACCCAGGTCAAAGTGATCCGGACCTACGCCACACTCGCCCGGCCCTACAGCTGGCACACCACCGACCTGCGGCATCAGCTGATCGCAGACTTGCGTGACCTGTACGCCCACCCCTACCGGGCCCAGCCGGGACATTCGTACGCCGACCTGGTGGAACTGCGCCGGACAGCGAGGGTGCAAGCGTGGGTGGAGGCGGCGTGAGTGGGTGCCCCGGACCTGTGGAAAGAGGGCGTCGAGCCTGAGCCGTGGGCACCGATCACGCGGCTGCTGCCCGACGGGCACCTGCGGCTGGAGCCCAGGCTCTACGCGTGGCGCCAAGACCATCACGGCTCCCTGGATGTACATCGGTGCGCCGATGTGGCGGCACGCGGAGGGCGGTGAGATCGAGCAGTTGGAATTCCGGACGTGGGTGGCCCCTACGTGCTGGAACCCATCCTGGGCGTCGACCTGCACGTCGTTCCCAAGCATCGGGCAGTTCACTAGCCGATCCCGTACCGGTGGGGATGGGTGACGCGCCCGAAACCGGGAGGCCGCGGCCTGGTCGTCCACGATCACGACTGCCCGCGCGGGGAGAGCGGCGGCCGGGAGCCGGGCGTCGAGGATTCCCTCGATGCCCTGAAACGCCCAGGTATCGAAGCCTGCACCAGCTGTGATGCCGCCGCAGACCTGGTACCTGCGCTTAAGCTCGGTACAGGTAGCGGTAGGGGACGATCGCGCTCAGCTGAGGAACGTCTTGCGCCACTCCAGCGGGGACATCGTCAGCGCAGCCTCCGCAAGAGCTTGGGCGGAAGCGGTCTTCAGGCTGGACAGTGAGGTGTCGATCCAGTCCTGCACCAGGGTGTTACCCTGCGCGCGGTACTCGACGGCCTGCACCAGGCACTCCAGCTTGTCCGCGTCCTTTGCGACGATCGCCTCTGGACTGTCGTTGGATTCGTACTCGTCGACGACGCGCTGAACGCCGGCCTTCACCGCCGGGTGGGCGGCGGAGACCTGGTCAGCGGTCACCGTCTGGTTCGTGGAGGCCTCGATGTAGCGGCGGCCGATGTGGGGGATGTCCCCGATCCGGGTCTCCTGTGTGTCGTGGAACAGGCACATGAGGGCGACCTTGGCCGGGTCAACGCCTTCCATCATGGCCAGCACGGAGCCGATGATGCCGACTCGGAAGCTGTGCTCGGCGATGGACTCGGGGTTGTTGTTGCCGGTGAACCACCATCCGGTGCGCTTGGCGTTCTTGAGCACGCCCATCTCGAAGATGAAGCCGGCTGTGCCCTTGGCGTGCGCCGTGTCGTCTGCCATGTGTGATGACCTCCGGTCTCAGGTGCGATCACGAAGAACGTAGTGCACGGTGGTGAGTTCGCGGCGGGATCTTTCGGAGATGCCGTTCCCATCCAGTAGCCGCTGCGCGCGTTCCACCAGGTCGTGCGCCAGCGGCTTCGACGCCTGGGGCAGCCACGGGTGAGCCGCAAGCAGGGCCCACAGTGTGTGGGCGTACAGGTCGACGTACCCGGGGGCATAGTGCAGCCCGTACGTCAGATCCCGCAGCAGCGTGACTGGGTCCCAGCTGGTGAGCTCCCGGTCCTGCATGAACTGGTCGTCCGCCTGCGGCAGCCGGACCCCGCCCAGCCAGTACGCCCAGTAGTTCAGATTGGCGGCCTCGGCGTCGTCATCCCCGGCGAGGGATCGCTCGATGAAGTCGAGCAGCGGCTGCGGATCTCCGTGGCGGGCCAATGCCGTTGCCGTGGAACGCGCTTGGGCCCAGTACTGCGACCAGCCTCGTCGCGCGAGGACATCTCGACCGGCGTGCAGTGCCTGCTTCGTCCACGCAGCCGCTCCCGGGCCCCGGTCGTACGAGGCCAGATAGAGGGCCTGCCGGTGCAGGAGCGAGCCGCCCCCCGGCCCCCGGGCTGCTTCGGCTGCCTCTCGAAGGCGGTCGAAGAACATCGCCTTCTCCGTTGCGGCAAGCAGCGGCGCGGAGGCCGAGGGGCCGCGGCGGGGCGCGGGCAGGCGCCCGGCCAAGGCCGGGGGCGCCGTCCCGGTCAAGGACCAGGCCAGCATGTGCGCCGTGTCCCTCGTGTGTACCCAGGAAGCGAGTGGGTGCAGTTCGATGTCTTCCGGGGGCTCCAGGGCCGCCCCGATGATCGAGTCGGCATCCATCGCGGCGTCCAGCAGTCCCAGCACCGCCTGGTCCGCGCCTAGCAGCCCCAGCCGGCGGCGCAGGCTCAACAGTGCCCCGGCCTTCATGTTCGCCAGCGGCCTGCGCCCGGACTCCCAGCCCTGCAGCGTGCCTAAGTCGATGGCCAGCGCATCCGCCATGTCCACCTGGGTCCGCGGGATGCTCTCACGCGCCAGGCGCAGCACGAACCCCGCTACAGCCCCCGTAGCCGCACGTCCCCGCGCGGGTGATCTCGCTGCCATACCAGCTCCCCGGACGTGCTCCGCCGCCAACACGTACTGCCAGTCAGTCCTACCGCGTTCGCTCCGGCCGTACGTTCAAGTCTCGGAAACGGCCCACAAGTTCTGCTGGACGTGAGGCCGCATCGTTCGGCCTGCAACACCGTTTGCTCAGCGCATCCGCCGCCACAGGCGGCCCCCTCGAAGAGAGGCGATACGCAATGGCCCCCGTCGGCAGCTTCCTGCATGAACCGCACCCCTGGCTCGGCCTGCTCGTGGAGGACCCCGCCACCGGCACCGAGGGGGAGCTGACCGCCGTGGTCCAGGAACCGATGCGCAACTACAAGGGCGAGGCCGTCACCCAACGCCGCGCCTTCATCCGGCCGAAGAACGGCGGCATCGAGCTGCCCGCCGACTTGACGAACATCGAGCTCGTGCCCGCTGGCCCGCCCTCGGGCATCGTGCGCCGCCCGAGGTCCTGACCTTCCATGCCCGATAGCCGATCTACACCCAACGGCAATCCATTCCGCCCTGCTCTGTGAGGAGTTGCCTTATGGACACCGGTCCGTCCGCCACCCAGCTCCCGGCCCGTGCCGACTGGGACAAGACCGGCACCGTCGTCGTGCCGGACGTCCTCAAGCGAGCCCGGTTCCGTGCGATCGTGGCTGAAGCGCGTGAGCGCATCGAGCGCGTGACACCGCACATCCACGAC
Source organism: Streptomyces sp. IBSNAI002 (assembly GCF_052244475.1). Lineage (NCBI taxonomy): Bacteria > Bacillati > Actinomycetota > Actinomycetes > Kitasatosporales > Streptomycetaceae > Streptomyces > Streptomyces sp. IBSNAI002. The sequence goes on from NZ_JBQPXG010000002.1 coordinate 2,804,570, forward strand.
CACACCGCCGCCCACCGCGACGGCTCCTTCGCCTCACCCGTGCACTGCGGCTTCATCGAGCCTGGGCCCGCCCTCGAAGGTCTGGCCTGGGATAAACAGCTCCTGGCGGCGCTCCGTGAGGCGACGGGGATCCCGCGGCTGATCCCCCGCGGCGGTGCGGTCGTCCTCTATGGGGAGGGCGACTTCCAGGGCATCCACACCGACTCGGTGAAGTCCACCGTCACCGTCTCGATCGCCCTGACGGAAACGCTCGGTCCGATGGGCTGGGCGCCGCACCTGCGCAACGCCGCGGGTGACACGCTCGGCAAGGTGGTATCCGACTACGGCCTGTTCCCCTCCGGAGACAGCTTCACCGCACTGGAGCACCCCTTCGCGGACGGCAGCGTGCGCGCCTTCGCCGGCTACAACGTGCCGCACTGGCGCCCGCCGGCCAAGGAGCGGGCGCTGCTGGCCACGATGTCCTTCATGGACCTGTGATGGGGTCGGAGCTGCGGCGGACGTGGCTCGCCGAGGGCCGCGCGCAGGTTCCGGGCGACGTGGTCGAGGCCGGCTTGTGGGAGGAGATCGCTGCGGAGGCTGAGCGGTGCGAACCGTTCGCGGCTGTTCGGCACAACCAGCGTCCCGGGCTGCTGGCGATGCGGGACGGGTCGATCACCTCGCCCCAGAGGTGCAAGGTCCACCCCGGCGGTGAGGCGCTGAACTCCCTGGCGATGTCCAAGGGTCTGGCCGAAGTCGCGTGCGAGGCCACCGGCCGCGCCTCGATGACGCCGATCCGGTTCGGGTTGAAGTACTACCAGCCCGGCGACTACATGCACGTGCACCGCGACGACGGGAAGTGCGAGATCACGTTCTCGTGTGGCCTCACCCCCGGGCTCGCCGCGATGAGCTGGCTGCCGAACCTGCGGTGGCTCACCACTGAGCAGGTGGCTGAACGGCTGGCCGATACCCCCTACCCCGACGGTGGCGAGGAGTTCCCGATCCGCCACCGCGTCCTCACCGGGTTCGACGGAAGTCGGATCCCCCACTGGCGTACCCCGCTCGATTCGAAGTCGCGCGAGGTGCTGATCACCATCTGCTACACCGACCTCACGGTGTAGCAGCCGCCCAATCAACAGGAGGACTGATGCGCAAGCTCGAAGTCACCACCCAGGCGGTGGACCCGGCCGAGTTCGTGGCCGACCTGCACGCGGAGGGCAACCTCTCGCAGAACGTGGGCGGCGACCCGGCCGTGCCGGACTCCGCGTTCCCCGACACCCACACCTACGAGCACCCCGCCGTCTGACCGACAGCCGGCCCTGAGCGCGCCCGGTCGCCGGAGCTCCCTTCCCTGGGATGCCCGGCGGCCGGGCGCCGTCGCACCTGCAGGAGGTGAACATGCTCAAGACCTATTTCGATGGCACGCACCGCACCCGTCACCCGGCGGAAACCTGGCAGACCATCCGCCCTCTGCTGGCCCGGTACGGGATCAGCCGCGTCGCGGACGTGACCGGGCTCGATGACCTCGGAATTCCCGTGACCATGGCCGTCCGCCCTTTGGCCCGCACTCTCTCCGTCGCGCAGGGCAAGGGTGCGACTTTGGACGCGGCCCGCGTCTCCGGCGCGATGGAGGCGATCGAGGTCTGGCACGCCGAGCGCACCGTTCCCAAGCCCATCGCGCGGCAGACCGCAGCCATCGACATGCCGCTGCCGTATCCCGTGACCGCACTAGAACAGCACGCCGGCAGCCTCCTTACCCCCCACACCCGCTTGGACTGGGTCAACGGCCGATCCCTGATCGACGGCCGCCCCGTACCCGTGCCGGGCGCCGCCGTGAGGCTGGGTCGCGAGGGACACGTAGATTGGCGAATGCACCTGCCAAGCGCCTCCACAAACGGACTCGCCTCCGGCAACACCACCGAGGAAGCCGTCGTGCACGGCCTGTACGAGGTCATCGAGCGGGAAGCGATCAGCGATCTGCCCGGCGGCCATCCTGGTGCGCAACTGATTGACCCTTGGAGCATCGACACCGCCGAGTGCACCACCGCGATCGGCCGTCTGACGGCCGCAGGGGTGTGGTTCGAGCTGTGGCACCTGCCCACCCCGTTCGGGGTACCGGTCATGGCCTGCTACCTGTGGCGGGAGGACCAGCCCACCGTCCTGGTCAGCGGGTCTGGAGCCCACCTGTCCCCGGCGGTGGCGCTCGCGCGCGCGATCACCGAGGCCGCCCAGTCCCGTCTGACGCTCATTGCGGGAAGCCGCGAGGACACCGCCTCTGCGGTATACCGGCCTGGTGTCTACCAGGCGCCCGCCACCACGGAGGTCCCGTGCACGCCTTGGTCGCGCATCAGCGATGCCTACGGCCTGCACTTCCACACCCACAACGACGAGGCTGCTCACCTGGCGAAGGTCGTCACCGCGGCTACCGGCACACCGCCCTTCGCGATTGACCTGACGGCTGGGCCCTATGCCCGCGAGGAGTTCGCTGTCGTCAAGGTCTGCGCGCCGCACCTGCGCTACGACGCGCGCCACACCATCCCGCGTCCCCGCAGGCAGGAGCAACCGTGACCGTGCACGTCTTCGCCGGCCCGACCATCGATGCACCCGGCATCCGCCGCATCCTGCCCGACGCCGTGTGCCACCCCCCGGCCCGGCACGGTGACCTGCTGCGGCTCGGTCTGGCGGCCGCGGACAAGGTCTTGATCATCGACGGCCTGTGGCATCAGGTCGCCCCGCTGCGGCACAAGGAAATCCTCCACGCGTTGGCCGCCGGCGTGACCGTGGTCGGCGCCGCCAGCATGGGCGCCCTGCGAGCCGCCGAGCTCGCCCCGTACGGCATGGTCGGCATCGGGCAGGTCTTCGACGGGTACGCGAGCGGCGTCCTGGATGCCGACGACGAGGTAGCCGTCCTCCACACCCCCGAGGGCCGGAAGGTCACCGAGGCTCTGGTGAACCTCCGCTGCGCCATCGACCGTGCGGCGGCGAACAGGCAGGTCAACAGCTCCGACGCTGCGGCCCTGCTCGACCTCGCACGGTCCTTGCCCTACACCCGCCGTTCCTGGCAGGCCCTGGGACGTGCCGCCCAGCAGGCTGACTTGGAATCCGCCTTCTACGCTGTGAACACCTGGCGGCAGGCCAACCCCTACGACCTCAAGCACGAGGACGCGGAGAGCGCCCTGGCCCTCCTGTCCCGAGGCCTTCCGTCCCCGGCGACCCGGTCCAGATGGCGGGGAGAGCGGTGGCAGACCAGCTTCGTCCGCTACTGGACAGCGTCCTTCCGGCCCGGCGCCGGGCAAGCGCCTCTCCTGCCCCTCCTCCAGCACCAGCAGCTTTACGACCCTGCCTTCGCCGACCGCTGGCGTGTCAGGGTCCTCGCAGCGATCTCAAACAGTCCGACCGGACTGCCGCTGGAGGCCTTGGAGAACGCCGCACTCGCCACCGCCGACCGGGCCGGGACCACCCTGCCGAACCTGTCCCCAGCGCAGCACGCATACTGGCTCACCCCCGATGAAGAGCAGCAGCTCGAACCTGGCGAGGCCATGCTGCGCATCATGGTCCGCTCGGCGCGGCTCGACGGGGCCTGGAGCGTCTGGCCGGCGACTCACACTGAGGCGGCTGGCCTGCTCGACCCTGACGTGGGCACCGAGCATCTGGTTGAGCAGGCGTTCCGCGTCAACGCCGCCGCGCAGGCCGACAACCCACGGCACACTCCCGCGCACCTGGACGCCGGGCGCATCACCACGCACCTGCTGTCCCGCTGGGCACTTCCAGCCGATGCCGACCCGGCGGCCCTGGACGCGGCAGCCCGCGACCGGGCGTTCCGGGACTTCGCCGGAGCCGTCGAGGTGGCCCGGGCCTTCTACCTCGGGGCCCGAGCGGATGAGGCCAACGTCGTCTCGTCCGCCTCCTCGGGCACCGTCACGGACAGCTCCCGCACCTGAGCCAGCGCCAGGGGCACAACGGCCGCGCACATGATCAGAAGGGCTCCGGCCGCAAGCGTGGCCCGGAGCCCACAGATGGCGACGAGCGGGCCGACGAGCATGTAGCCCACCGGAACCGGGAGGAGCTGGCCGAGCGTCGAGTAGGACATCGTCCGGCTCATCCGGTCCGCCGGGATGCGGGCCTGCACCACCGACGCCCACGTGGTTCCGCTGAAGGCGAGCCCGGCGCCGGCAGTGACTGCGGTGACCACGAGCACGGGCAGGGGCAGATGTAGGGCCATCGCGGCTAGGGGCAGCGCCATGGTGCCCGTTCCCGCGCACACCACCACCGCAGCTAGGCGCGGCTTCCACATCAGCGCGGCGGCCGCGCCCGCGATCAGGCCGCCGGTGAACCCGGACACCACCACGCCCCAGAGTCCCGCCCCGCCGAGGAACTGCTCTCCGTAGACCGGGCCGAGCGCCTGGTAGCCGACCAGCCACGCCGGGACGATCACGGCTCCCTGCATGACCATGACCCACAGCCAGCGCCGCGACCAGAAGTCGGACCAGCCCTCGCGCAGATCAGCCACGAACCCGGCCCTCACCTTGACCCGCGCCGCCTTGAGGCCGATACGCGAGCACAGCACAGCCGCGGCCGCGAAGGTCAGCGCATCCCAGCCGATCACCCAGGCCGGTCCCACGAGCGCGACCATGACGCCGCCGATCGCCGGGCCGCCGACCTTCACCGTGTTCTGCCCCAGCTTCAGCAGGGCGTTGGCGGCGTGCCGCATCTCGGCGGGCACGACCTCCACGACCACACCGCCGGCGGCCGGGGTGAAAAACGCCGAGGCCGCCCCGCACATGGCGGCCATCGCGGCCAGGTGCCACACCTTCGCCGTACCGGACCACAGCAGCGCCGCCGCCGCGCCCTCCGCTGCGAAGGACACCACGTTGGCCCACAGCATCACCTTGGCCCGCGACCAGCGGTCCGCGATGACGCCGCCCACCAGGAGCAGGAGGATCTGCGGCAGCATTCCGGCGGCCAGGACCAGGCCGAGCGCGCCGGACCCTCCCTGGATGTGCAGGACGGCGAATGCCAGGCCGATGGTGGACACTGCTGAACCGGTCCACGACAGCATGCGCGCGAAGAAGTGGAGCCGGTACGGCTTGACCTTCAAGGGGGCGGAGGCTTCCCGTACACGTACCGTCCAGCTGATCCGAGGAACGGCCGACGATTCTTCCTGCCGTCCCGCAACGCGCCCGTACCGCAAGATCAAACTCCGCCCAGGAAACACGAAGTCCCGGAGGCCAGACGCCACCGGGAACCCCTCACACCCTAGGACAACTCCAAGATCGTGTGTCGCCAACGCCACGACTGACCCGACCGTCACCCGTACGAGAGGGACTCGGGCCACGTACGCCGCACGCGGGCCGCACGCTTGATCACCTACGCTCGTAGACGGGCGCGGGGCTGGAGCTCTCGTGTCTACTGCTGCACCCCGCATCCCCGACTCGCTCGCGGCACTGGCCGTACCGCTCGCGGACCTCTCGCACTACTACCGCAACCCGCGTACAGGCAACCTTGAGGCGATCACAGAGTCGCTGGCCACCCACGGCCAGTACAAGCCGGTCGTGGTCAATAAGGGGTCGCGGACCGGCCGCCCGAACGAGATCCTGGCGGGCAACCACACCGTGAAGGCTGCCAGGGCCCTCGGGTGGGAGGAGATCGCGGTCACCTGGCTGGACGTAGACGAGGACACGGCGGCGAAGATCGTCATCGTCGACAACCGCACGAGCGACCTGGCCGGATACGACACGCAGCTACTCGCGGACATCCTCACCGACCTGCCCGACCTCGACGGCACCGGCTACGACCAGGCGCAGCTGGATGACCTCCTCGATGACACCTCCCTGCCGGCGCCGATCGAGCTGCCCAGCGACGGCGCGGGCACCGGCGCGGCGGCGACGGTGGATTACCTCCAGTGGGGCTACCTCCAGTGGTCCTCGACCCGCGTACGGATCACCCAGGACGAGGTCGAGTTCCTGAACGGCCTCTACCGGAAGTACGTCGACGACAACGACTCGGACCTCGGGTTCGGCTGGCACGTCCTGAACGAGGAGCACCACGCAGGCGAGGACGTGAGCGCGTGAACCCGCTCGACGTCCGGTTCGACCCGGCGTACCCGCTGTCCGACCTCCGCCCGGCCGACTACAACCCGCGCCGCCTGTCCGACGCGTCATTCGTGCGGCTCCAGGGCTCCCTGCGCCGGCACGGCGTCGTGAAGCCGGTCATCCTCAACGCGGACGGGACGCTGGTCGCAGGTCACCAGCGAACCAAGGGCCTGAAGGCCATCGGGCAGGAGACGGTGCCCGCGATGATCCTCCCGCAGAAGGTCCGCCTCCAGGACGAGATCAAGTTCAACCTCCTGCACAACCGGGTCGAGACCGAGTCGTCCGTGGTGTATGCGGAAGCGGGCCCGATCGGTCAGTGGTGCTGGATCCCGTGGCAGACGATCGAGGTCGTCGCCTCCAAGAACATCCCCTTCCAGCAAGCCATTGGCTTCATGACCGCTGGCCACGGCCCGTGGGGGTCCGTCGTCATCGACGACCAGGGCCGCATCGTCCTGAACGCGGAGTACGCCGCGGTCGCGAAGGCGCAGAGGTTCGACGTCCTTGCCTGGACCGTCGCCTCCTTCGACGCGGGCCAGCTCGTGGAGGACCTGACGGGCGAGTACGGCGTGTACGACTGGACGGGCCTGGAGGAGAAGGCCCCAGTGTGGAACCAGCACATCGTCCAGCCGAACAGGTTGAGGGAGCACTCCTCGAAGGCCAAGGCGGACCAGGTCAGGTACAAGAGCGAGACGTGGGAGCAGCTGGTCCTGCCGTGGCTGACGACCGGGCACCGGGTCGTCGACTTCGGCGCCGGCCACGGAGACTACGCCCGTCACCTGAGGGCGCAGGGCTACCAGGTCCACGACTACGAGCCGTACCGCACCCTCAAGGGCAAGTACAGCCTGGACATCCGCGGCATCGTCGGCATGATCCGAACCATCGAACGGGACCTTCGCGAGCGGGGCCTGTACGAAGTCGTCGTCCTGGATTCAGTGATCAACGCGACGACAAGTCTGGAGTATCAGCACTGGGTGCTCCTCACGGTCAACGCCCTGTGCACCAAGGACGGCACGGTCGCCATCGGCACCAGAAACTTGCACCGCGAGCAGGCGTACGAGAACTCAGAGCACTCCATCAGCCGGGATGCGGAGCGGCTGAAGTTCCTCGACAGCGAGAACGTGGACATGCGGTTCGTGCGTGGGAAGTGGCAGCGGATCCGGTACCACACGCCGGAGTCGCTGCGCGGTCTGCTGTCGCGGTACTTCGAGGAGGTCGAACTCAGCGACGCCACCCGGGCGACCCTGAAGGCCGTCTGCCGCAAGCCTCGGATATTCCCAGTCGAGGAATACGAAGAGGCTTTCCGGAATGAATTCAACATGCCTTACCCCAACGAATACCGACACGACAAGCATTTCGGAATTGTGGAAATATTGATAGAATTGATCAAGGAAAGGAACGCTCAACCGGAGGGGTAGGAATGAAATCGGGAGCGAACCCGGAAGGGGTTCGCATAGAAATTGAGTCGCGCAACACGTTTCGCATCATGTGGCTCGCAGGGGTACGTCAGGTCGATCTGACTCAGCACTGCCTGAAGACCTTCGCGGAGTGCGACAGGCCGGCTGTGGACCACCGACTGAAGAGGCAGAGCTTGCTGCTGCCGGCGGCGAATCCACCGGCAGCCTGGTACCTGTGCGCTCTGGCGATCCCTTGGGACTGGGGCAGGAACGCGCACCTCGGCTTCGAGTACGCGCCCGGCCAGGAGTGGGACGGGGATGCTCTCGTGCCGGGCCTGGGGGTGCGGCTGCAGAACGCGCGGCCTATCACCGGATGGGGGGAGCACTCGATCCCTGCTGGGGAACCGCTCCGGCAGGCGCGACTGTTCCGGACCTGCCGGAACTGGCAGTTCGGATGGTGGCTGAAGCAGAACCGCAATGTCCCAGCGGCTCCGGCCGGGCCGCAACTGGAGGAGCCACCGGGGGTGACACAGCTGGCCTTCGGCGACTAGCCGTCACATCGTCAAATCCGGCGCGGCTTGAGGTCGGCTCCCTCAAGCAGTCCGAAGCGAAGCTCTGGCTTGTCTCGATCACGTTCATGAGTCGCCGACTCACTCGGCTCCCTGCCGATGCTGCTCCGCCCCGGTCGCAGCCTGGAAGCCGGGTGGGCTGCCCGGTGGACGGGGCGGCAGGCACGATGGACGGCCGCTGGGGCGTCTGAGGTGTCAGGGGCGGCTTCATCGCCGCCCCTGACGTTTCACAGCCCGCTTTATCTCGCCTTGTCCAGCGAAACCACAGGTCAGGCTGTGGAGTGTCCCTGAAGTGCGAAGACTAACCCGTCCGGAGGAGACGGCGATCGTCAGCGCAGAAACCCGGTGGCCCCACCTGACTTGATGATCCAGTCACCCCCGACGTAATAGAGTTCACTTTCCTTGGTGCTGGCGGCAGCCTTGTGCGTCACCTCGATGGAGGACGCCTTGTTATCGAAAACGCCTGCCAGATTCGCGGTGTCGGAGGTGAGGGTCACCTTTTCGCCGGTGAAGTCCTCGGCGTCGTACAGCGTCACGGACCAGTTGGCGGGAACCTGAAGTGAGGAGATGGTGTCGTTGAAGTCCGCATCCAGCTTGTAGCGTCCTGCGGCGAGTTCCACGTTCTTGCCAGCGTAGTTGCTGTCTGAGTACAAGGTTACGGGCATCAGTGTTGCCTTCCCAGTCGTGTTGTGTAGGCACGATATTCGATGTCCGGGGATGAGGCGTCCGACTAAGATTCGCCTTCTGGTCAATTTTTGACGCTCGATGGCTCAAAAGAGCCTGCAACGGGGGGCCAGCCGGAGGAAGGGCGGGTGCGCATGACACCCCGTTCCGTGATCTGCGGAGGCCAGTCCGCCACAGCGAGGCCCTACCCCCCTTTTTTACTCGAGCTGTCGTGGACCGACTCACAAAGTGGAAGCTCGCCCCCTAGCTCGCAGCCCGGCCGCGACCCTCCCTACAGGATCATGGAAGGGCGGCGCGGGGGTTTCGAGGAGCTGCGCACATGGGCCGCCCCAACCGGGCCGCACGGGCCGCCATCACCCAGCGGCGTACTGACGCCATCGACCTCAAGCTGGCCGGGGTCGACTGGCTGACCATCGGCCGCAAGCTGGCCGCGGACCCGTCCATCAACTCCGACCGGATCGCGTACCCGCAGGGCTACGGCATCGAGGCATACCGGCGAGGCGCTGAGCCGCCGAGCGACAGCCGTCTGATCGAACTCGCCTGCAAGGACGTGTCGAAGGCGCTCGCGGAGCGCAGCACCGTGCTGGACGAGAGCACCGACGAGCTGCGCAAGCTCATGGCAGAACGGCTGGAGCGGCTGTTCTTCGGTGTCTACCGCTCCGCGATCCGGACCGGCGATCTCGCCGCCGTGGACCGCGCTGTGCGCATCATCGAGCGCAGCAGTCACCTCCTCGGTCTGAACCGGCCTGTCCGCACGGAGATCACCGGCGTCGACGGTGGCGCCGTGCAGGTGGAGACCACAGGTCTCGATGAGCTGGAGCGGCTGATCGCGCTGGCGGGCGACTCCGGAACCGAGGGTGGGGAGGGCTGACGAGGCTGCGGTTCTCCAGCTGTACCGCACGCTGCCCGCGTCGCGCCGCCGTGAGATTGCCGCAGCCTCCACACCACAGCTCCGAGTCCGACTCGCTCAGATCGAGCGGGGGCTGGCGATGGACCGCTCCCCAGGGGCAATGGCGGCGGTCCTCACCGACGGGAAGGAGATGCAGGCCCCGCACCTGGGACTGATCGACGCTGCCTTCGAGCGGGTCGCCGCCGGTGTGCCGACCAGGCTGCTGCTCACGATGCCGCCCCGGCACGGCAAGTCCCGACGTGCCGCCCGCTGGGCGCCGCTGTGGTACCTGCGGCGGCGCCCGGAGCACCGGGTGATGATCGCCTCGTACTCCTCGGACCTGGCAGATGATCACGGCCGATGGATCCGAGACGCGATCCTCGCCTACGGACCGCAAATCGGCATCGACCTGCGCCCGGGTTCCTCGGCGGCCAACAGGTTCGACCTGCTCGGGACCGAGGGCGGCGCGGTCATGGCCGGCGTCGGCGGCGGCCTCACCGGTAAGGGGGCCCACCTGGCGGTGGTGGATGACCCGATCAAGGACGCCGCGGAAGCCAGCTCGCCCACCATGCGGCGCCGCCTCTGGGAGTGGTGGCAGGCCGTCCTCCTGACCCGCATCGAGCCCGGCGGGTCAGTCATCCTGATTCAGACCCGCTGGGATGAGGACGACCTCGCCGGCCGCGTGCTGGCCGAGGAACGGCACCGGTGGACCGTCATCGACCTTCCCGCGCTGGCACTCGCCGAGGATGACGCCCTCGGCCGAGCCGTCGGCGGTGCGCTCTGGCCTGACCGGTACGACGAGGCGGCCCTCGCGGAGATCCGCGCGTCCGTCGGTGAGCGGGTGTGGTGGTCGCTGTACATGCAGCAGCCCCGCCCGCAGGACGGCGGCGTTTGGGACTGGGCGTGGATCACCGACAACCGGATCTCTGCCGCGCAGCTCCGTGGCATCGACCTCAGCAGGATCGTCGTCGCAGTCGACCCGGCCGGTGGCGAGTCCGCTGTCGGGGACGAGACCGGCATCATCGCCGCGGCCCGCGACACCGACGGGCGTCTGTATCTCCTCGATGACCGCAGTGGAAACCGGGGCGCGGACTCCTGGGGCAGAGAAACGTGCCTTCTGGCGATCGAGCTTCGGGCTGACGCGATCGTGGTCGAGTCGAACTACGGCGGGGACATGAGCCGTCAGGTGATCGCGCAGGCGTGGGAGGACCTGCACCGTGAGAACAAGACCGAGCAGATGCTGATGCCTGCGGTCATCCCGGTCACCGCGAAGAAGGGCAAGAGGTTGCGCGCCGAGCCGATCGCCCAGCTCTACGAGCAGGGACGTGTTCACCATGTCGGGCAGTGGCCGACCCTGGAGCAGCAGATGGTGACTTGGGTCGCCGGCATGGACAGCCCGGACCGCATGGACGCCGCCGTTCACGCGCTCACCGAGCTGGCCAGTCCCCAGCATGGCGGAGCGGGATCCGGTGGCTACCGGGACGGGCGCCTGGACGGCCGCCGGTAGGAGCTTCGCCGAAGGGGCCGTCCTGGCGACGAGGGATGCACCGGGACGGCCCTGCACAGCCCAGCGACGGACAGTCGTGAGGCTCGCTCGCTTACGCTGAAACCGGCGCGGGGGTCGTTGAGGAGTTCGTTCCTTGGGCCTGCGCGAGTTCGTTTCCGACGCCTGGTCGTGGCTGAACTACAAGCCGATGATGACCACCGCCAGCACCGGCCTCCCCCACCGGGCGCTGGCTCCGGCAGCCCGACCGGGCTGGCTGCCGCCCGAGGACACCCGACGACTGGCGGCCTACAAGATCCTCGCGGCCTACGACTCCAACCAGGCCGGTGAACTGGCCGTCCTCACCGGCAACGAAGCGGGCGGCGAGAGGCGGGAGTTCGGTGACGCCGCCGCCTTCGTGAACACCACCCTCGCGCACCTGCTGGGCAAGACACAGCAGATCGTGGCGCCGGGGGCCGAGCATGCAGGCGGTGAGGAGCCATCTACCGATGCGGTCGGCGCCGCCCAGGTCCAGCAGCGTCTTCGGGACTGGGCGGAGAAGGAGCTGCTGCCGCTGCGGATGCAGGCCGCCGAGCGGAAGGCCGTGCTGCTCGGCGATGCCGTGTACCTGCTCGCCTGGGATCCCGACAAGGCCCGCGTTCGACTCCGCACGATCGACCCCGGGTTCTACTTCCCCGTGCTCGATGAGGATGCCGACCCTGGCGACTACCCGTCCAAGGTCCACTTGGCATGGGACATACCCGAAGACCCTGCCCGCGGTACGAAGGCGCGGGTCCGGCGGATCACGTACGAGCTCGGGCCGATCTTCGCCGCCACCCGCAGCACGGGCGCCGGCCGCAGGGACCTGGTGGCCGACGGATCCGGCGGGTGGCTCCTCGAGCAGGGCGACGCGATCCACCCGGAGACGGGCCGGATCGAGCGCACCTACCCCTGGACAGACCGGCCCACCGGCGTCACGTGCTATCTCACGGACGCCGAGTGGGACCTCGATGACCTCCGCCTTGGGCAGCTGCTCGATGACCTGCCGTTGGAGAAGGCCCGGTTCAAGACCAGGGCTGACGCGGAAGTCCTGGACCGGCTTGATCTGCGCATCGACTTCCTCCCGATCGTGCACCTCACGAACTCCGTGTCGGACGGCGAGCACTTCGGCCAGTCCGCGCTGGCGCCCGTCATGCAGGCCCTGGACGAGCTCGCGGAGTCCGACACGGACTCGGCCCGCGCATCGGCCACGACCGGGGCCCCGATCATCGGCCTGGCCGGGGTACGCACTGAGGTGGACCGCGTGACCGGCCGGCCACGGCCTCTCGCCGTCGAGCCCGGCACGGTGTTCCAGCTGGGCGACGGAGGGCGCATGGACGTCCTCGACACCTCCGGGCAGCTCGCGGAACTGCGGGCGCGGGTCGAGGAGGTACGCGAGCGGGCTGCGGTGAACGCGCGTCTCCCAGCGGTGAGCCTCGGCACCGCCGACCCGTCCAAGGTTCCCAGCGGCTATGCGCTTCAGCTCTCCCTGGGACCGCTGGACTCCCTGGTCGAGTCGATGCGGCTGGCCCGCGCGCACAAGTACGCGCTGCTGCTCAGGTTCGTGCAGCGGCTCCACCAGGCCGGACAAGCCGACGGCTGGCCTGCCGGGGAGACCACACCCGTGCGGCTGGTGTTCGGCCCGCATACCCCCACCGATCGCAGTGCGGTTCTGGACGAGGTCGTACGCGCTGTGGGTGCGGGCGTGTTGTCGCTGGAGACGGGCGTGCGGATGCTGCAAGAGGCCGGGTATCCGATCAGCGATGCCCCCGCGGAGATCGAGCGGATCGCCGCCAGCAAGACTGCGGACACCGCGAAGGAGCCGGTCAGTCCTCCGCAGGCTGGAAGTTCTCCCGCTTCCACGTCTTGACCTGCTCGCGCTGGGACTCCAGCGATTCCCGCAGGTCCTCCTCGGACATCTCATGCTTCGTGCCTCCGCCCCACTGCATCAAGTACGTGCCCCGGCCTCCCGGCACTCCATCAATGCGTGCCACGAAGAGGCAGGCGCCTGCGAACTCGCCGAACTCCGCCCCCAGCAGCTCACCTTCGCGTGGATCCCGGGCGGAGGCGAGGCGCGTTCCGTCCTCGTCCAGGATCACCCGCTCCTCTTCCGAGGCGCTCGTCCGTACGCAGGTACCCGGACTGGAACCGGGCCTCGTGTACTCGCCGTCCTGTACGGCCACCTTGTAGACGGTGAACGGGGCCCGGTCGAGCCACGGTTGCCACAGCGCAATCCCGATGCCGACTGCGACGGTGGCGGCCCCGGCCACGATGGCGTTCCGTCGACCCTTCGGCCGCCGTTGTGGCGTCTTGTCCAGCGAGACATGATTGTCTTCCACGGTGCCCCCACCTGGTCGTTTGCCGATGATCATGCCAGGTGGGTGGTTGTGGTCAGCCGGAGGCGTCCCGCTGGGCTCCGTACACTCGATCTTGGCGCGGGGACGTCGAGGAGAGTCACGTCCTGATGTCCCGCCTTTTCCCGCCTCCGCGTACCGTTCTTGGCTACCGGCGCGACGGCCGCCCGATCCACCCCGTCCTGGGCGCCTCCTCGGAAGACCCTTCCAACGGGGGTGAGCCGCAGGTCACCCTGGGGCAGCAGCAGCTTCAGCAGATGATGGCCCGCGAGAAGGATCAGGGTTCCCGAGCCGGCCGCCGCGACCTGGTCGAGAAGCTGGGGTTCACGTCCGCGGCCGAGCTGGAGCAGTGGGTCACGCAGCAGCGTGACGCAGAGCAGGAGCAGCTCACCGACGCGCAGCGCCGTGAGCAGGACCTCTCGGCACGGGAGACGGCCGCAGCGCAGCGTGAGGCCGCTGCTGTCGCGAGGGAGCGCAGCGTCGTCCGCCGGTCCGCGCTCGCTGGGCGAGGTGCGGTCGGCGACAACCTGGAGGATGCGGTGGCGCTGCTCCGCCTTCCGGACGACGCCGACGCCACGGCTCTCGAAGAGGCTGTCACCGACCTTCAGAGCCGCCGGCCGGAGCTGTTCCGGGTAGCTACTCCGGGCGCCGGTCACGTTCCGCCTGCTCCTGGTGGCGCCCCGGCGTCCGCGCCTCCGCCCCGCCCCGGGGGTTCGGCTCCCAAGCCGGGTGAGGGCGGTCTTGCGATGGCTCGGCGCCGCGGACTTCTGCCGCCGAGCTCCTGACCCGCGCGCAAGTCCGATCGCGCGCCTTCGGGGACCACGCCCCGCACTCCTCGTGGACCGCTCCACCATCAGGTGAGAGCAGGCCGCTCCTACACATAGGAGAAGCGGCTTGATCCAGCCGACCACCACCACCGTCACCCTCACCGCTGACCGGGACTGGCTCGCCTCCCGGCACGGCACCGATTCCACCGAGACGATCACCCTCGATCTGACCAAGTACACCAAGAGCACCCACTACGTCGAACCCACGGCCGCTGGCCCGCACGGCTTCGTGCGTTCCGGTGTGCCCGTAGGCCGCATCACCGCTTCCGGCCTGTACGGGGCGTACGACCCGGCCGCGACCGACGGCCGCCAGGTCCTCGCCGGCCTGGTGTTCGCTGAGGCCGCGTTCACCTCTGGCCAGACCAAGATCCCGGCAGCCCTGCTCTGGCACGGCACCGCGAAGGCATCGAAGATCCCGGGCGGCATCGACGTCACGAAGATCGCCGCGAACCCGGCGGCCGCTCAGATCCGCTTCCTGGCGGTGAGCTGATGAGCATCGCCGACCTGCTCAAGAACGTGTCCGTCGCGGACCTCACCGTCTACGCCCGCTCCATCCCGAACCCGCAGGACTTCCTCCTCACGCAGACCGTCTTCGCGGAGACGCAGGTGCAGGACGTGAAGTGGCGCATCCGCAACACCAAGCGGCGCGTGAACACGGCCTCCTACCGCGCGTACGACGCGTCCGTGCCGATCGCCCGCCGGCAGGCGGAGCAGACGACCACGGAGGGCACCCTGCCCGCCCTGGGCCAGAAGCTCCTCGTGGGCGAAATGGAACAGCTACTCCTCGACGCGACACGCGGCGCCGACGAGGACCGCCTGACCGAGCTGCTCTACGACGACGTCGAGCGGCACGTAGAGGCCATCCGCTCCCGCCTGGAGCTCGCCGCCGGTGACGTCCTCGTCGACGGCCGATTCAGTTTGGCCGGAGAGAACGGGCTGACCGTCGAAGTGGACTACGGCGTCCCCGCGGCGAACATGCCGACCGCCCCCAAGCCGTGGTCCGATCCGGCTGCGGACCCTCTCGCGGACGAGCTTCGGTGGATCGACTACCTCGACTCCATCGGCGCCCCGGCCCCCGAGATGGTCCTCACCTCCCGCAAGGCGGCCTCCCACCTCGCGGGCAACCAGGCCTACCGGGCCGCGTACTACGGCACCCCGGCCGGCAGCCAGACCCCCACGTCCGCGCTCACCCCGGAACAGGTCAACTCCGTACGCGGAACGTACGGACTGCCGCCGATCACGCAGTACAAGGCCCAGGTCTGGCAGGACGACGTGTCCAAGCGAGTCCTGCCCGAGGACAAGTGGATCCTCCTCCCGCCGGACCGCCAGCGGTGGGGCCAGACCCAGTACGGCACCACCGCCGAGTCCCTGGCCCTGTCCCGGGGCACGGACCCGCAGATCGAACGGCAGGAAGCGCCGGGCATCGTAATCACGCGGGACGCCCACGATGACCCGGTGCAAATCTGGACCAAGGGCGCCGCCGTCGCCATGCCCGTCCTCGCGGCTCCGGACTGCCACATCACGGCGACGGTCCTGTGAGCGCCGCCGTGAAGGCAATAGGCCTTCTCGCCGCCACGGTTCACGTCCTCGATCCGGTCGAGCGCGTCCCGATCGTCCTAACGCCGGGCACGGAGGTCACGGACCCTGCCGTCGCCGCGCAGATCACGCACCCTGCCTGCTGGGAGTCCGAACCGGCGCCGCCGAAGACCACCCGAAGGACGACCTAGAACCCGGCCGGGGAGGAGCAATCTGCTCCTCCCCAGGCCGTGCCTGGAAGGACCGCATGGACACCGAGGTACTGCGCTGGCTCCTCGCCCAGCTCGGTCCCGACACCGACCCGAGCGACCTAGCGCAGCGATACGAACACCTGCACTCAGCTCGTGCCGTCGCGCAAGAGGTCCTGACCCAGCGGCTCAGCACCCTGCTGGCCGAACCACTTCGCGTCACTGTCAACGGCATCGCCACGATCGACCAGTCCAGCAACGTGGCTGCCCTCGAGCGGCGCCTCGCCCAGCTCGCCGGACAGGCCGCACCTGACGACATGGCTGATGGTGTGCTCGAAGTCGTCACCGGAATACCGCTGGTGCCCCGCCAACGACGGTGAACGATCCTCTCGCCGAGGCCGCGCGGCACATCGCCGGGGTGTCCGCGCACGAGCTGAGCGCGATCACCAACCGGCACCTGAGCGTGGACAAGATCAACGAGGAGATCACCTACGTGGTCAACGCGTTCATGCGCCTGGACCTGGTCAAGGCGTGGGGCGACGGGACTTCTGTAGCGGCCGAGGGCACACAGATGGACACCTCCATCGACAACCTCCTCGCCGAGTCCTCGATCCGGTATGGAGGATCCGGTGGAATCACATGTGCCCTGCGGCGTGCGGAAGGCCGTCTACATCATCGACGGGCTGCTGAAGAACGCCTCCACGTGCCGCCCCTGCTGTGCCGCTCCGACACGAACAGCGGGGATCCTGGCCGGTCCCAGGCATCATCGAACTGGCCACGAACGCCCTCGACGTACCACACCAGCTGATCCCGGGAGCCGTTGATCAGCGGAGCCATGCGCTGCTTGGGGTCGCGCCTGCGCGAGCCCTTGCCAAACCGTACGTGGGCCTTGCCGAACGGCCCCACGTCCCACAGCAGGTCTGGCAGATCAAGACGCGTAGTCTCGCCGTACACCGTGTGCCAGCAGACCATGCCGTTGGTCACGACAATCGGGCACCACGCCTGCTCGTTCTGCTGCTCAGGCTGACAGCGCGCCGACCGACACCACGACAACGGGCCAGGTCAGGGGCTACTCCGTTGTCTTCTCGGCGAGTGATACTGAGACCCCTACTCCGCCGGCGGCTCGTAGTTCGGGTTCTCCCAGACAAAGTTGATTTTGTTGCCTTCCGGGTCCACGAGTTCCGACATCTTGATGAAGTCGTAGTCCTGGATCTCCCCGGAGGTCACGCCCGCACCCGCGAGGCCGGCGAGATGGGCATCGATGTCTTCGACGCCGATGGCGATGCTCGTCTTACCGGCAGTCTCCGGGGCATAGGCGACCTGGATCCATCCGTTGTCGACGAGCTGCCACTCCGCGACGCCCTCCATGGGCTCGACGTCAGGGCCGCGCCCGATCCACTTCCTATACCACGCGATTGCAGTCGCATGATCAGAGACCGGCAGGACCGCATTGACGTTCTTGAAGCTCGGCATGGCCGACTGTCCCTTCAGGTTGCTGGATGCTTGATTCCGCGCCACCGGAGGATAATACACCCAAATGTCCGATTCACTTTGGTTGCCCACAGCAGCCCACCCACACGGCCAGCGTTTCTGGCCGGTCAGCCCGTCACCGAGCAGGACACCAACCGCGGACGCAAGAAGGCCCTGGAAGCCGACATCCTTGACCCCGGACACCCGATGCACGACACGTACATCAACCAACCCGACCCACGCCAACGACTCCCACAACAGCGTCAAGTACGGCGACCTGCCCGAGGAAATCCCTTACCGCACCCGAGACTGCGCGCGCGATAGTGGGGCCGGACCGGCACCCACGACTTCATCCCCGGCCACGAACTACGCGCCATCCAGGCCCGCGTACGCGAGCACTTCGGCAGCACGAGGACACCGGCAATCACACCGCCGGGGCCCTGCTGTCCCTTTCGGCCGTATCTCGGCTGACCCCCTTGTTCACTGTGGTCAGTCCCTCCGGCCGCGCAGGCCGACGGCCCCGCGGGTGAAGGCCCGACCCGGCCGATCACCAGGTCGGCGGGCGATGTCGGGGTGCGGGCCAGGGCAACGGCCGCCATCGCGTGCAGACCGCCGAACGTGTCCAAGCTGCCCGGCTGCGTCTCCCGCCAGATCTCGGCAGGCCCGGACGCCATCCGGCTCCTGCTGGCTTGGTAGACCGACACCGCTTCCGCCGACGTCTCCATGGCCGATTTCGCCACCGCCCCGGCCACCGCCGCGTTCATGGCGCTCATCCAAGCCGACACGATGGTCCTCAACCGCTACGGCATCGACAGCTGAGCGACCCTCCGGGCACGGCGTGTGGCGAGACTGACCTTCGGCGGGCGCCGCGGCGCCGGGTCCGCTTCGTGGCCCCTGCCAAGGCCGGCCGCGTTGAGGCCCGCTCGCGTAACCGGAGTCGACGGCAGGGTCCTGCGGCCCGGGGACATATCGCGTTGCGAGGTGACCTCGCACCGACGAGCGGGGGGTTTTCGTGATGGACGAGTCACACAGCCCCGGCCAGGCGTCGTGTCGGCTGACCTTCGTCGCACATCTACTCGTGCCGTCCGCGGTTTACGTACGTCGTTCGGACTCCCGGAAGCCTGTGGGGGTGGTGCCGCTGTGTTCTTGGAAGTATTTGGTGAAGTTCGCCGCGTCCGTGAACCCGAGTGTGGTTCCGATCTGGCAGATGGGCGTGTCGGTGTGCACGAGCAGCCGCTTGGCTTCGAGGACGACGCGGTGGTCGATGAAGGCCTTGGGTGTCTGGCCAGTGGCGGCTCGCACGGCGCGGAGCAGGGTGCGGCGTGAATAGCCCAGCATGCTGGCGTAGTCGCTGACGTTGCGTGTGTGTGAGTGACTGCGCTCGACTTGGTCTCGGAATCGAGGGAAGACGGTGCTTTCGGTGGGGGGCGTCCTGTCTGAGAGGGCGTTAAGTCCGTTTCTGGTAGCGGCCTCGTCCGGGCTGGGTGAGGAAGCCTTGACGGGTGAGGCGTCCGAGGCGGCTGCGGGTGATGTTGACGGATGCCTCGTCGGTGGGCATGCCGAGGAGTTCGTGCAGGTCACGGGCTCGGAAGACCTGGTCGGGGTGCTGGTTGAAGGTATTCACGATGGCCTGGTAGGCGGTGTTCGTCTCGGGCGGATCGGGGTCGCCTCCAGCTGGTGCGAGTTCGGTGATGACCTTCCGGGTGGTGGCCAGGTCCCCGAGTCGCGCTTCGGTCTCGGCGAGGGCGGCGGTCAAGTGCACGATCTGGTCGCGTAGTTCAGAGGCCCGGGCTGTGGTCTCGTCGTGCTGGGCCTGGAGGCCGGCCATGAGCTCGGTGACGTTCACGCGGCCAGCTCGAGGGTGTCGCGCCAGGCCGGACTCGGTGTGGTGAGGCGGCGGCCCATGTTCGCGATCGAGGCCCAGTAGACGCGTGAGGCGGAGGTGTCGGGCCGGTGGTCGTACTCACGGGCGAGGCGGCGGTGCAGCATCAATGTGCCGTTGACCTGCTCCACGATCCACCGCTTGGGCTGCGGAATGAAGCCTTTGCCCTGGTCGGCGGGGTTGCGGCGGACGATCTCGATGTCGATGTCCAGTAGGGCGCCGTGGATGAGGACCTCGTCCTTGAAGCCCTGGTCCACCAGGGCCTTCTCCAGGCGGTTGCCGCACCGCTCGGCGGCCTGGTCGAGCAGGGCGGTGCCGGCGGCGTTGTCATGGGCGGAGGCGGCCAGCACGACGACGCCGATGATCAGCCCCAGGACGTCGACGGCCAGTCCCCGCTTGCGGCCCGACACCTTCTTGTTGGCGTCCAGTCCCGTCGTGGTCTTCGGGACACCGGCGGCCGCGCGGACGGACTGGGTGTCGATGATCACGAGGGACGGGTCCTCTAATCGCCGGGCTCTCTCCCGCACCTGGCAGCGAAGGAGTTCCTGGATGCGCTGGTCGAGGCCGTCCTGGCGCCACAGCGTGAAGTAGTAGAACACCGCTGACCAGGCCGGCAGGTCGTGGGGCAGGTAGCGCCACTGGCAGCCCGTTCGGTTCTGGTAGAAGATCGCGTTCACGACTTCCCGCAGGTCGCAGGCCCCGGGATCACCGGTCGCCGACCGTGCCACCCGGTCCTGCTTCCACGCCGTGATCATCGGCTGGATCAACGCCCACTGCTCGTCCGATAAGTCGCTGGGGTACGGCTTTCTCTCCATGGCTCGCATCTCAGCATGAACATGACCAGCAGGTGGCCGGCGTGGCGATCAGTACCACGATCGAGCGATCACGAACCGAGGAAGATCGGACTTAACGCCCTCTGAACGGCGCGCGACTTCCGCAGCGCGCAGAAGGAACATGGATACGCAGTGGCGTAGTACGTCGTTGCGGACGCCGGCCGGAAGGGTCGTGGTGTCGAGGTACTCGTGCCGTAGCCGAGCCAGGGATCCCTCGAGCTGGGTCAGCTCTTCATGGTCTGGCCGCAGTACGGGGGGCTGGTGTTGGATGTGGCGGCCGGCGGCGGTCGCGGTGGCGCGTGATACGAAGCCCCTCCTAAGGGTGACGGCGGTGGCGTCATAGTGCGCGGGATCGGAGAAGTGGTGGATCTGGCCGGGCCGGGTCCATAGCAGGTCGCCTGCCTTCAGCTCGTAGTCGGTGAAGTCGACCTTGTGCGTGACGCTTCCGCTGTGGATGAGGGCGAAGGCGTGGAAGTCGGTGCGGTGGGGGCGCTGCATCAGGCCGCCCGGTTCGATGAGGGCGGCGAACTCGGCGACTGGACGTACCTGGACACCGGAGGGGGCGCCCGCCAACCGGTCGATGGCGGCGATTTCGATGCCGTCTTGCCTCGTGGTCACAGACTGCTCATCTTCCGCCAACAACTTCTTCCATGGCCCGGGTCCGGCGCCGCGAGCCGCTTCGGTGTGGCCACCCCGCGGGGAAAGCCGGACGGAGCCGGTGCTGCCGGTAAGGATTTCGGTGCTCGGCCGGTGAGGTGGTGCTTCGGGGCTGGGCGTGTGCTGTAGCCGCGCCGCGTGAGGGCGAAGGAACTCGACGGTGTCCCTGGTGCTCGCACTACTCATGGTGACCGGTGGAGGGTGGTGCGCGGCCAGGGTCGTAGGCCCCGAATGACAAGGGACCATCGACCCGGCGGGGGACGTCCAACGACGCACGGTCCTGCGTGCTGCGGAGGCCGGGCACGGTCCGCGGCCCTTGGGCCTACGGCCGGGCCGGACCCTTTCGCGGTGCGTTGTAACGGCTCCGGCCTCCCAGGGCCGACCGCCCCTGCGGCGTCAGGAGCGTATTCGCTCTCCTCGACTTCCCGGGTCCCGGTAGGGGCCCGCTCGGCATGCCCACCCGGCTACCGCGCAGGACGTGTCCCAGATTCACCAGCAGACGACTCACGGCCACCTTTCACCCTCTCTGCCCGGTTCGTACGTTTGGGGTGTCGACGGAGGGCTTCATGTTCCGGTCGGCGCCCCAGTGAAGGAACCCCGGCCTTGAGGCTGTTCGGCTCCCAAGACGAGCACCGGGCCGAGGCCGCGCCCCAGAAGGACATCGCCGTGACCATCCGCACCCCCGTCAAACTGGCCGTCGTCTACTACTCCTCGACCGGTGTGAACAGCGAGATCGCCCGGGAGATCGCCGAGGCCGCTGAGAAGGCCGGTGCGGAGGTTCGTCTGTGCAAGACGGCGGAGCTGGCGCCGCAGGCGGCGATCGACTCCAACCCGGCATGGGCCGCGAACCACGCCGCCACCGCCGACGAGGCGGTGGCCACCCCGCAGGACATCGAGTGGGCGGACGCGGTGATCTTCGGCTCGCCGACCCGGTTCGGGAACATCGCCTCGCAGCTCAAGCAGTTCCTCGACACCCTCGGCGGTCTGTGGGCACGCGGCAAGCTCGCCGACAAGGTCTACAGCGGCTTCGTCTCCAGCTCCACCGCGCACGGCGGCCAGGAGTCCACCCTGCTGGCCCTCTATCACTCCGTCCACCACTTCGGCGGCATCCTCGTCGCCCCGGGGTTCACCGACCCGTCGAAGTTCGCCGACGGCAACCCGTACGGCACCAGCCACGTCGATGCCAACGGCAGCAACCCCATCGGTGACACCACCCGCAACGCCGCCCGTGTCCAGGCCGAGCGAGTCGTCAAGATCGCCGCCGCACTCAAGACCGGCCTCGCCGCCTGAAACGCGGGAGTCGCTGCCCATCACCTGGCGGCAGGAAAGCACCCTGCCCTCACGACCGGACGGCCTGACCGCCCCGGCACCTACCCGTGTCGCCCGCACCCCACCAACCCACCAACCCACCAAGAGGGAGAACACCATGACCCAGTCCATGCAGTCCTCGATGGCCGGAAAGATGACCACTCAGGTCTACGACGGCATCACGATCCACACGTACACCGCACCCGAGGACAGCGTGCTCGTCACCACGCAGATCGTGGAGACCCCGGCGGGCCTGGTGATCTTCGATTCCGGGCTGTTCATCGAGTACTCCGCCGAGTTCGCCGACTACGCCGGGTCCCTGGGCCGGCCGGTCGAGCGCATCGTGCTGTCGCACATCCACCCCGACCACTGGTCCGGCCTGGGCGTGCTGCACGAGCACTTCCCCGACGCACCGATCTACGCCTTCCGCGAAGTGACCTCGTACATCGAGACCAACGGGCAGACCATGCTGGACACACGCAACCAGGTCTTCGGCGGCCGTCTCGCCAAGACCCCGACCCTGCCCACGCACGACCTCGCCGAGGGCGCCACCGAGATCGGCGGCGTGACCTTCGTCTTCGAGAAGGTACGCGAGGGCGAGGCGCATTGGGGCACCGTGGTCAAGATGCCTGAGCAGCATGTGTTGATGGCTTTCGACATGGTGGCGGCCCCGAACACGCACATGTTCACCGCGGAGGGCGGTTTCGACGCCTGGATCGCTCACCTTGAGGACTTCAAGCCGCTGCGCGAGCAGGGGTACACCACCATCCTGGTGGGCCACGGGCCGGCCACCGACTTCGATGTTCTGGACGACCTCATCTCCTACCTGCGCAGCGCGATCGCGGCGCACCGGTCGTCGAAAACCCCGGAGGAGTACGCCGACCGCGTCAAGGACGCATACCCGTCCTACTACGGCGGCGCGTGGGTCGACTTCTCCTCCCTCATGCTCTACGGCGTCATCAACCCCTGACCGGCCCAGGCGGCCGGGACTCGACGCACCGGCCCCACCGATCCGCTCCAGCGCGAGTGTCTGCCCACGATGCCCCCGCATGGGCAGACACTCCGCGGGGATGGCGCAGGGTGATGCATGCGAGAGGCGGGCCTCCAGCCGATGACGCGGGGCAGCCGTGACACCCGAGTGCATCGGGTGTCAATCCGTTGTCATCTTTCGTTTGCGAGGCGGCGGGCGACTTCGCCCAGCCCGTCGGCGAAGTGGGCGAGCTGCTGCGGGCTCAGGACGTCGATCAGTACGGCCCGGACCTCGGCGAGGTGTCCGGGGGCGGCGTGTGCCAGGCGGGCGCGGCCGGCGCTGGTGAGAACGGCGTAGACGCCACGGTTGTCGCTGCCGCAGGTGCGCCGGTGCACCAGGCCGGCGTTCTCCATCTGGGTGATCTGGTAGGTCAGCCCGCTCTTGACCGTGTACAGGGCGGCAGCGAGCTCTGTCATGCGCATCTCGCCGCCCTCTGTTTCGGCCAGCCGGACCAGGACCTCGAACTGGGCGTGGGACAGCCCTGCCTCGTCCCTGAGCTGCTGATCGACCCGCCGGTTCACCAGAGCACCCGCGGCGAGGAAGCCCTTCCAGGCCCGAATCTCGTCCTCGTTCAACCACATTGCGTCCACCATGATGTCCACCATACAAGCAGTTGTTCAAATTCGAACTATCGACTACGGTGGGACATCGTTCAGATTTGAACTACCCCTGTCTGCTGAATCCGAGCGGAGCCGCCCCTATGAACAAGATCCCCGCCATCGAAGTGCCCCGCGCCGAGATACGCACCCGGGTCACCGTGCCCCTGAGCTTCGGCGACGGCTATGCCGTCGCCGCCGAGATGACGACATTCCACGGTCTGGTCGACGGCCGGGAACACCTCGCTCTCGCCCTCGGGGCCCCCAAACCGGGCAGTACGCCCCTGGTGCGGCTGCATTCCGAGTGCCTGACCGGGGACGTGTTCGGCTCCGCCCGCTGCGACTGCGGCCCCCAGCTGCGCGAGTCCGTCGAACGCATCGCCGCGGCCGGCGGATATCTCCTCTACCTGCGCCAGGAAGGACGCGGCATCGGCTTGTACAACAAGCTCGACGCCTACGCCCTCCAGGACCAGGGCCTGGACACCTACGAGGCGAACACCGCCCTTGGCCTGCCCGAAGACGCCCGCGACTACACCGCCGCCGCCCAGATGCTCATCGCCCTCGGCGCACGGTCGCTGGACTTGCTCTCCAACAACCCCGACAAGGCCGAACAGTTGACCGCCCTCGGCGTCCACGTGGCGAGCCGCGTCCGCACCGGCGTCCACGCCACCGAGGACAACCTGCGCTACCTGAACGCGAAAGCCACGCACACCGGCCACACCATCGACTTGCCCCACATTCCGGCCCAGGCCACGCCGGCCACCTGCGGCGCCTGAGCCCGCCGGCACCTGCGCCCGCTCCGCCCGCACCCGCCCCACACACAAGAAGGAGGATGTCCATGACCATCCAGGCGCCCGACCGTATGCCGAGCCTCTATCTGAGCCACGGCGGCCCCACCCTCCTGGAGGACGCCCACTGGCCAGGCCAGTTGGCGGCCTGGTCCGCCGAGCTGCCGAGCCCCAAGGCCGTCCTCATGATCTCCGCGCACTGGGAAGAGGCCCCGCTCGCGCTCGGCGCCACCACCACCGTCCCGCTGATCTACGACTTCTGGGGCTTCCCCGAGCCCTACTACCGCCTCCAGTACCCCGCACCCGGCGCCCCCGAGCTGGCCGAACGCGTACGCAAGCTGCTGCGCGCACCGGGCATGCCCGTCGAGGACCTGCCCGAGCGCGGCCTGGACCACGGCGCGTACATCCCGCTGATGCCGATGTACCCCGACGCGGACGTGCCGGTGCTCCAGATCTCCATGCCGACCCTGGACACCACCAAGCTGATGGAAATAGGCCGCAGGCTCGCCCCGCTGCGCGACGAGGGCTACCTGATCATCAGCAGCGGGTCCTTCACCCACAACCTGCGCGCCCTGAACCCCGAGAACAAGGCCCACGCCGTGATGGCCGAATTCGACGACTGGGGCAGGCGGGCCATCGACGCCGGCGACGTGGACGCCCTACTCGACTTCCGCAACAAGGCCCCCGGCGCCAAGTTCACCCACCCGCGCGAAGAGCATTTCGTCCCACTCGCCGTCACCCTCGGCACCGCAGAAGAGCAGCTGGGCTCCCGACGCCAGATCATCGACGGCACCTGGATGGGCCTGTCCAAGCGATCCGTTCAGTACGGCTGAGACCCAGGGCTCCGGCCCCGCACCACGGGACACCGCAGCACTTGCGGTGATCTCCCCCCACCAGGAGTTCGCGATGCCCTCATCCCTCGCCCAGGTCGCCACCGACCAGGCCGCACGATACGCCAAGAAGCTGGCCTCCCACCTCGGCCGCAAGATCCCCGTCGAGACTCTCCCGGGCACGATCCGACTGGACTTCCCCCTCGGCCACGGCTTCCTCGTCCCGCAGCCCGGGCAGCTCCTCCTGAGCGCCACCGCGGAGGATCCCCACGCCCTGGAACGAGTACAGGACGTCCTGGGCCGCCACCTCGAACGCTTCGGCCGGCGCAACGAACTCACCGTCACCTGGCAGAGCCAGTGAACACACCCGGCCTGCCGCGCCCGTACGTCCTGCTGAGCGTCGCCATGTCGCTCGACGGGTACATCGACGACGCCACCCCCGAGCGTCTCCTGCTGAGCAACGCACAGGACTTCGACCGTATCGACCAGATCCGGGCCGAATCCGACGCCATCCTCGTCGGCGCCGGCACCATCCGGGCCGACAACCCCCGGCTCCTGGTGAACAGCGAGCACCGCAGGAGCGACCGGCTTGCCCGAGGCCGCAACGAACACCCCCTGAAGGTCACCATCTCGGAAAGCGGTGACCTCGACCCACAGGCACGGTTCTGGCACTACGGCGGGACGAAGATCGCCTACACGACCGATACCGGAGCCAAGGAGCTGCAGCAGCGCCTCGACGGGCTTGCCGACGTCGTCTCCCTCGGCCCCACCGTCGACTTCGGCGCGCTCCTGGACGACCTGGGGGAACGCGGCGTCCGCCGACTCATGGTCGAAGGAGGCAGCCGCTTCCACACCACCTTCCTCGGCCAAGGCCTGGTCGACGAGATCCAGCTCGCCATCGCCCCCGTGCTCGTCGCCGACCCTCGAGCACCACGATTCCTCGGCCCCGCCGCCCACCCCGCAGGCCCGGCCCGCCTCATGGCCCTGGCGCAAGCCCAGGCCATCGGCGACATGGCGCTCCTGCGGTACCTGCCGAAGGAGGAAGGCACCCGATGACCCCACGCCCATGGACAGACATCGACTACCGGTGGATGCTCGAGGCCATCGACCTTTCCCGCCGCTGCCCACCGGCCCAGGGCGCCTTCAGCGTCGGCGCGATCATCGTCGACAAGCACGGCGACGCTGTCGCCCGCGGATTCTCACGCCAGGGCGACGACCCGCACGTCCACGCGGAGGAGGGCCGCTCTCACCCAGCTCACCGACAGCGAACGACTGCCGGGCGCCACGATCTACACCACCCTGGAACCGTGCAGCAGGCGCGCATCGCGCCCACTGTCCTGCACCCAGCACATCCTCCGGTCGGGCCTAACCCGCACCGTGATCGCCTGGCGCGAACCCCCACTGTTCGTCAACAACTGCCAGGGCATCGAAACTCTGGCCGCCGCCGGCCTCACTCTGGTGGAGATCCCCGAACTGGCCGAAGCCGCACGCGCCGTCAACAGTCACCTCCCTCTCTCCGGGTAGCAAGACCCGCCGCGGTGATCAACGCCCTGCCGCCGCCGCGGATCACGGCTCCCCCACACGTCCCCCAGCCGCGGCAGCGATCACACCCATGCGTCCAGCACGACGAGCCGCGGCCCGGGCCGCGGCAGCCTCCACCCGACGAACACGCGAACCAGCCACCTCCAACCCGCCCTGACAAACCCCCGCCACGCGAAGCCCACGCCGAGCATCAGAAGTTGCGAATCGCCGCGTGAAGTCAACGTCCGACGCCTGTCCGAAAAGCGCGAGGCCCTCACGGCCACGCGCCGCGGGGTGCAAGGGCGCCGGGGTACTACGGCTGGTCTTCCTTGAGCAGGCCGTATGCCTCGAGCAGGGCTCCGATTTCCGTTGATTCCAGCCGGTGCAGCAGATGCTTGCGTACGAAGTCAGGTCCTGGAATGGCTAGTTCGGCTCTGTCGCGCAGGTGGCTGGCGGCGTCCAGGAGGACGCGTACGTCGTAGGTGGAGCCGAATACTTCGGGTACGCCGCGTTCGACAGCGAGGAGTTGGTAGGCCGCTTCCATACCGGTACGTACGGAGTACTCGGTGGTGAAGATCGTGTCTCGGGTCGTTTCGGCGAACTGGCCAATGAACGCGAAGTTGACGGCCCCTTCCGGCACCACGGCCGGCCGGTCGCCCGCCCGGCGCGGCATGAAGAAGGACGTGACGTAGGGCATCATCACCGGGACGCACCGGGCACCCGTCGCGGCGAGCTCGGGGATCTCCTCCACCGGGACTCCGAGGTGGTAGAGCCACTCCTGAGTGATCTCCTCGCCAGTGCACTCCTGCATCGGCTTGCGTACATAGTCGCCGGGCCGGTCGACGAAGAGGGAGTAGACCCAGACGACGATTTGGCCGGGGGGCTGCTGCTTGAAGTGTGGTTGCCGGTTGACGGTCCAGCTCAGCAGCCAGCCGGAGTCCCTGGCGGTGACGATGCCGCCGGTGACAACCTTCCCGGCGAACGGGTCCCGCTTGGCGATCCTCTGGATGTGGCGGGGGATGCGGGGGTCGAGGGTCGTGACCGTCGCCGACTCCCATTTGCTCTCCGCGATGTTCCCGCAGAACACCTCAGGCCGTCCGAAGGACGCGTCCTTCGCGGCAATTCGGCGCCACAGTTCCCAGGCCGGAGCGGGTCCTTCGTTCAGTCGCGCGGGTGTGTGATGGTCCCCATTGTTGGAGTTTTCGGTGAGCGAGCCGATCGTCGTGCAGACCAGGTCGTCCTCGCCCAGGTCGACGCCGCCTTCCTGCCCATCTGTGATCCAGTGGATGCGGGTCGCCAGTTTTCGCCCGGGCGTGATCTCGAAGTCGATGTCCGTGACTTCAATGCCGAAGCGAAAGGTCACGCCCTGGTCGACGAGCCAGCGCGTCAATGGCAGGACCATCGACTCGTACTGGTTGTACTTGGTGAACTTCAGCGCGGACAGGTCCGGCAGACCGCCGACGTGGTGGACGAACCGGTGCACGTACAGCTTCATCTCCAACGCGCTGTGCCATTCCTCGAATGCGAACATGGTGCGCCAGTACAGCCAGAAGTTGCTGTCGAGGAACTCCCGGCCGAAGACCTCATTAATGCGCTTGCCCTCCAGTTCCTCGCGGGACGCGAGGAAGACCTTGACCAGGTCCTTCTGGGCGCGGTCGCTCAGGGTGAACAGGCCCTTGGTCCCGGCGTCCAGGCCCTGGCGTTCAGTGACGCGCTGCAGCGAGAGGTTCGGGTCGTCCTTGTTGAGCCAGTAGAACTCGTCGAGGACCGACGCCCCGTCGATCTCCAGGGACGGCACCGAGCGGAACAGGTCCCACATGCATTCCATGTGGTTCTCGAGCTCACGGCCTCCCCGGATGACGAAGCCCTTCTCGGGTTCCTTGATGCCGTCCAGAGCCCCTCCCGCCAGCGCCAGGCGTTCCAGGACCGTGATGTGCTCTCCAGGGACCTGTCCATCCCGTACGAGGAAGGCCGCACCGGCCAGCGAGGCCAGCCCGGACCCGACGAACCAGACCCGCTTACGGTCGGCTCCATCAGGCTTGCGAGGCCGTGCGAACGCCTCGTAGTTCCCACTGCTGTAGTACACGCCTACTCCTCGCTCATCAGGTGCTCGCTCTACCCACCCCCAGGCGCGGGTCGGGCTCGACCGCACCGGGCGCCGGGAGCATTCATTCACCCCCCGCGCCGTACACCCCGCATACTGTCGAGGCCGAACGGGTGGACTTCGGGTCGGGCGGGCAAGTCACCCGTTCGCCGCAGGCCCGTGCTGCCGGCCCCGTCGCCGCTGCGGCGGGGCCTGCACGGGAAGTCGCGGATGACCCGTTGGGACGTAGGTGTTCAGGCCAAGGAGAAGGCCGACCGCTCAATCGGGCACTCGATGACCCGGCCGGTCAACCGATGGAGCCTGCCGACGCGGACGCGTACTTCGGGCAGGTGGCCCGACGACCGCACGAGCTCGACCGCGTCCCACTTGTACTCGTCCGAGTATCGCTTCGTGTACTCGCTTCCCACCTGGCACTGCTTCCTCTGGGCTCTCACGTCCCAGTCTCCAGGCGTCCACGATCAAGGGGAAGCTTCAGCTGCCGGATCGCCTCGGAGACGGTGAAGCGATCCAACTCGAAGAGCTCGGCGAGGACCTCGTGCGGCAGCTGGTGTCGCAGGTGGATCAGGGTGACGAGCAGCCGGTCGAAGAAGCCCAGCGTCGGCTTGCGGCCGACCCGTTTCACCCGCTTGCGCTCTCCGCCGCGTGCTGCCCGCAGCGTGGACTGCCGGGCTGCTTCCCACGGTCCGGCGAGCTCGGCGGCCAACTCGCCGAAATGTGCGCGGGTCACCCACCCGTGCGGTCCTCTCATGCCACAGCCCGACCCGGACGATCACCATTTCCCCCGAGGTCATAACCCCAGCCGTGCGGATTGTAAAGTTTCCGAACAGTCTGGGTGGCATCATTTTCAGCCAATTTCAGATTCGGTTGCTCCTCGGAGGTATAGACCAGCCTACGGTGGTGCCCGTATCTGCGTCCGCGCCTGACGAGAGGTTCTGTCATGCCCCGTTACCTCTGCATCGCATTAGAGCTCAGGCGGGAGATCCAGGACGGGCAGCCGGCTCCGGGTGTTCGCCTTCCTTCCGAGCGGTCCCTGGCTCAGCGGTTTGCCGTGAACCGCCAGACCGTGCGCAGCGCCCTGCAGAAGCTCAGAGAGGAGGGGCTCGTAGTGACCGCGAAGCGGGGGACTTTCGCCGCCGCGATGGCCATGCCTCCGGCGGGGCCGGAGCAGGCACTGCCCTTGCAGTTCCCTGGGAGTGCGGAGGGCGTCTTCGGGTCCCGTACGCGGTCCCGGCTGTCCCATGTCACAGTTCCACCCGAGCTGTCACGGTCTCTCGGGCTGCGCCCGGGCGAGCCGACACTGGTTCACTGTCATCGGACTGTCGGTCCTGACGGAGAGTTTGTCCAGGACGCCGTCAGCTACTTCACCCCGGTGGCCGTCTCGCAGATTCCTGAGCTCTCGCGCTATCGGGCCAGGCTACGCCCCAACGATGCCGATCTACGTCTGTTCTATCTGTGGATGGACAGGGCCGGGCTGCAACCCAACCTGCGTGAATCGATTACGCTCTCACGTGCCGGCGTGCCAACCATCGGGCCGGGACATGCCCTTCTGCACGTACGCCGCCAGGTACGCGATCAGCACGGACGCCTCCATGTCATCACCGTGCTCTCTTTCACTCCAAGCTGGCAGGAGCTTGAGTTCGAGTTTGCCGGCACCTCGGCGGTCACGTCCTGTCGTCGCTGACCGGAGCCCAGGAGCCAGACATGGGGTCTGTCCGTGAGGTCGCTCCGGCCGGCGAGGCGCAGGCCGCCTATCTCAACTGCGGAGCGAGGCACACGGGTGAGGCCCGTCCCTGGTGTGGCGGCGTCGGAAGGCGGGCAGTCCCCTCAGTGCCGAGGATGGGTGCGACCTCACCGCCCCACCTGCTGTCAGGAGCCCTTCTCATGCTGGAGCGCACGCTGCGCAAGGACCGCACTGAGGTCACCTTCGTCCCGTCCGCCGACACCCCACCCGGCACGGTCAGCGTGGTGGGCGACTTCAACGACTGGCACCCCGGCGTGCACACCCTGCGGCCGCGCAAGGACGGGAAGCAAGCTGTCACGGTCGAGCTGCTACCTGGCAGCCGGCGACTACTGGTTCAACGACGAGAGCGCCGGGGACCGCGAGGGCTCCAACAGCCGCCTCCACACGCCAAGGTTGAAGTCGCAGGAATGAGGCTTCCATCACGATCTGAGCCATGAGCTTGCCTCCTTCACCACAAGTGCCGTGCTTCCCGCATGCCCGCTCGAATGGCACCGGCCTTCCCCAGGTACTCGGCCGCCCAGGTGGACATCGCATCACCTGAAGCGTTCTCTGGGAGCATAGGCGCGGCAGTACTCCGAGGAGCGCCGGTGGATGACACGTTTCGCGCCGCAGTCCGCCCCTTGCGGCGGGATGCGTGCGAGGTGAGTGTGGCCGGGGAGCTGGACGTCGACACAGCCCCGGAGCTGCGTGCTGCCCTCGCCCAGGCGATGGCCACGTATCAGCAGGTCACCGTCGATCTGGCCGGGCTCCGGTTCTGTGACTGCACGGGGCTAGGCGCACTGCTGGCCGCAGCCCGCACTGCGAAGGCCGGGGGCGCCGAGCTCCGGCTCCGCTCGGTACCTGACTGCGTCGCCAGGCTTGCCCGGCTCTTCCCCACCGACGGCGCCTTCTCCAACGAGCAGGCCAATCACTGACAGCCCCGTATGGTCACTCTCCGCGAGGGCTGAGAGCGCGGGGCGGCCCGCCAGGGCTTGGCCCCCTCAGCCCGACCAATCGTCCGGCGAGCCGAGAGGAGACCACACGTTGGCGCCGGGAGGGCCAGGCTGTTGGGGCTCGTTGAGTTTTCGGAGAGCGCCATCAAGGCGCGCGGTGAAGACATGCGAGCGAGCTGTGTCAGACCTGCCACCGCCCACGCACACAGGACTGCTGTCGCCGGTCACCTCAGCCGAGTCCTGTTTGGCCTCCGCACAGCCAGATCTGGACGCGTCGACACGACCCGAAACCATCTCTCCTTTCGCCTATGAAGCCACTCGTTGCCGACTGTTGATCTACGGGAAGTGGTCTCGACTAACCTCCTTCTGCTGAGCCACCCAGCTCGCTCCCTCACCGCGGAGGCCACGCGCGGACGCCTGCCCCCCCTTCTCGAGGTGGGCCGGTTCCCCGGCACTCGTCGGGGGACGGGGCCTCCGTCACGCTTGACTGCCGCCCGGGATCGGACAGCAGACCTTGCAGATCCAGAAGTATTCGCGGCGCGGCATCACGCGCATCTTGTGGCTTAAAACTGACCGCCAGCACCGACCCGACGAACGCCATCGCGGCGATCGACGGTTGGTCGCTGTCGAACCAGGCAATCGAGACCCCGGACCTGGGCTCGACGTTCGAGTCGAAGATCCCCGGTACTGATCAGGCGGACGTCCCTCGGCTTCTACGAGCACAAGTCGGCGACGAGATCGAGCGCCACCTGACGAAGGACTCCACCGGCTGGGGCTGTGATCCTCCGCAAGGGCGACATCCCCAGTAGTCGGTCCAGGGACGTCTTCCCTGTGCGGATCGGCTCCCGGTCCCCGCAGCACTCCGTCGACAACCAGGCCGCCAGGTTCACGTTCACGTTCTCGATCACGGGGAAGCCGCTCCAGGACGTCGTGGTGCCGCCCGCCGCCCCCACGGCGCTGCCTGCTGCCCCGTGAGCTCCCAAGCCGGGCCTGACGTGTCCCTGCGCCCCCATTTCTTGTTGGCGTGCGCTCGACGCAGGCCCGGCCGGGCCCCCCGTCGTCCACCCGCACCGCGGAGACGCCTGCGAGCAGGATTGCGGTCACCTTAGCGATGGGGCCGGGTCATCTGATGCTGTTCGGTGCCCCGGCCTGGGTGGGCGCCTCGGTGGACCCGGTGGTGGGAGTAGTCGCGCCGGGCCGGTGGTCGATGAGGACGAAGGCCACGAGAGAAGCCAGAACGAGGATGCCGGCGGCCCACCAGATCGCAACGGAGTAGCCGTGAACCATCGCCTGCATCTTCAGCAATCCGGCGGAGCCTGGGTCTGTGGCCGTGCCGGCATGAGCTGCCGCGTAGGTCACGGTTGCACTGGTGGCAAGGGTGTTGAGCAAGGCGGTACCGATCGCCCCGCCGATCTGCTGCGAGGTGTTGACCATGGCGGAGGCGACGCCTGAGTCCTCGGGACGGACACCCAGCGTGGCGAGGTTCATCGCTGGCATGAAGGCGGTGCCCAGCCCCAGGCCCATGACGAGCATGCCTGGAAGCACTATCGCCGCGTAGGAACTGTCGACCTTGATCTGGGACAGGATGGCCAGCCCCACGGCGGCGACGAGGAAACCGGGAGCCATCAGATTGCGCGGTGCGACGCGGGTGGTGAGACGGGCGCCGATCTGGGTGGATCCGATCATCATGCCGGCGACCATTGGCAGGAACGCGAGGCCGGAGAGCACCGGGCTGTAACCGCGGACCACCTGAAGGTAGAAGGTCAGGAAGAGGAATAGCCCGAACATGCCGACGACAGCGATGCCGAGCGAGAGGTAGGCACCACCCCGATTGCGGTCCAGCACCACCCGCAGGGGCAGCAGCGGTTCCTTCGTGCGGTTCTCCACCACGACGAACGCGACGAGGAGAATGGCGGACGCGATGAACAGGCCGATCGTCCAGGGGGCGCCCCAGCCGTCGCTCTCCGCGCGCGTGAAGCCATATACGAGGGAGACGAGGCCGGAGGAGGCGAGGAGGACGCCCGGGACGTCTAGGCGGCGGGCTCGGTGGTTGTTGTCGCCGACGGGTTCACGGATTACCAGGACAGCGCCGATGGCCGCGATGACAGCGAAGAAGATGTTGACCAGGAGCGTCCAGCGCCAGTTGAGGTATTCGGTGAGCACTCCGCCGAGTATGAGACCGACCGCTGCGCCGCCGCCGGCGATCGCCCCGTAGATCCCGAAGGCCTTGGCACGTTCCTTGGTGTCGGTGAACATGACCGTGATCAGGGACAGGGCCGCCGGTGCGAGAAGTGCGCCGAAGACGCCCTGGAGGGCTCGCGCTCCGAGCAGCATGCCCGTGTTGACGGCGATACCACCCAGCGCCGAGGCGAGGGCGAAACCGATGACGCCGACGGTGAAGGCCCGCTTGCGACCCCACAGGTCGGCGATGCGTCCGCCGAAGAGCAGCAGGCCGCCGAATGCCAGAGCGTACGCCGTGACGACCCATTGCCGTGTGCCATCGGAGAAGCCGAGGTCTGTCTGGGCGGACGGCAGGGCGATGTTCACGATCGTTCCGTCGAGGACCACCATCAGCTGGGCCAGACAGATGAACAGCAGCGCCTTCCAGCGTCCGGCGTCGGGATGCGTGTCGGGAAATGGCATGTCGGGTACACCTCATGGCATTGGCTAGGGAGAGGATTGTGCGGCCGGTCGGCATCCGGCGGAATGGCCGCCATGGCAGACCACGAAGGCTTCGGGAGCAGCTTAGCGACACGGTGCCGTTCCGATAAGATGGTACCTCCAATGGGCCGTCTAGCGAAACGGCCCCGTGTCGCTAAAGAAGGTCCCTCATGTCCCTGCCTGCCGCCCCACGCAAGACGCGCCGCTCCCGTCTCTCTCCTGAACGGGAACAGGAGCTGTATCGGGCGGTGGTCGATCTCGTGCTTGAGGTGGGGTACGAGGCCCTGAGCATGGAGGGCGTGGCTGCGGCTGTCCGCTCCAGCAAGGCCACTCTCTACCGGCGGTGGAACAGCAAACCCCACCTCGTCGCCACCGCTATCCGGCACACCAGGCCCATGGAAGGCACCGACCTGGACACCGGATCCCTCTACGGCGACCTCCACGGAGTTGCGGACCAGATGGGCAGCGCCACCGGAGACGGCACTGAGCTGATGCAGGCGATGGCCCACGCCTCACGTCGTGATCCGGACCTCGCAGCCGCGCTGCGCGAAACGATGTCCGCACCCCGGATCGCCCTGCTGAACGAGATCCTCGGGCGGGCTGTCCAGCGCGGTGAAGTCGCCGCCGAATGTGCCGCCGCCCGCTTCGTGCCGCACCTCCTGGTAGGCGCCATGATGGCCCGCTTCCCCGTGGAAGGCCGGGAGCCGGACGCGGACTACCTGCACCAGTACGTCGACCTCGTCCTCCTCCCCGCCCTCACGACCGAGCGCCCTCCGGACGATGGCGTCGGGGCCGGCTGACCAGTCCTCGGTCGCGCGCGAGCCAAGTCGACGCTCGGCTCAGGCGATCGCCTCTGACCAGGCCGGATGGCAGGACACTTCTTGCAGTACCGGAATGCCGACGGCGTTGGTGCTGGCAGCGCGGTCACCTGCCATCGGGACGTACCAAGCCGGTCCGGAACGCGATGACGACGAGCTGGGCCCGGTCGCGCGCGTGCAGTTTGGTCATGGCTCTTTGTACGTGCGTCCGGACGGTGAAGGGACTGACGTGCATGCTCCGGGCGATCTCGTCGTTCGAGAGGCCCGCGCCGACAAGGGCCGCTACCTCCCGTTCTCGGCCGGTCAGCACCTTCAAGGGTTCTTCCGAAAGCTCCAGCGGTGGCCCTGGAAGGGCGAGGAACCGCGCGATGAGGGCGCGGGTGGCCTGGGGAGAGAGCAGGGAATCGCCCGCCGCCACGGTGCGGACCGCGGTCAGGAGATCCTCGGTGCTCATTCCTTTCCCTACGAACCCGCTCGCTCCGGCCTTCAAGGCCTGCGCCACGTACTCGTCGATCTCGAAGGTGGTGAGGATCAACACCCGGGTATCGGAGAGGTTCGCGTTCGCGCAGATCGCGGCGGTGGCCGCGAGGCCGTCCATCCCTGGCATGCGGATGTCCATCACCACGATGTCGGGTCGGGTGGCCACCGCCCGTTCGACTGCCTCGCGGCCGTCGGCTGCCTCCGCGACCACTTCCATGTCGTCGGCGGAGTCGATGAGCAGGCGGAACGTACCGCGCAAGAGGGCTTGATCGTCGGCGAGGAGTACACGGATGGTCACGTCGGGGTTTCTCCCTCGCTGGTGGGGTCAATGGCATGGGTGTGCAGGGGGAGTTCCGTGGACACCCGGAAGCCGCCTTCAGGCCGTCGGTCTGTTTTCAGTCGTCCTCCGACGGCGGCCGCCCGCTCCCGCATGCCGATCAGCCCGTAGCCGGACGGGGTGTCCGGCTGCCGGTCGCGGGCCACCCCGCTGTCTTCCACGGTGATCACCAGCCGGTTCCCGGTGTATCTGAGCGTGAGGGAGGCGGCACCGGTGCCGGCATGCTTGATGACGTTGGTCAGGGCCTCCTGCACGATCCGGTAGGCCGTCAGGTCCACGCCCGCGGACAGCGGGCGTTCCTCGCCCTCCCGCCGGACCGTCACCTCCAGTCCGGCATGCTGGAACGATTCGACCAGAGCGGGAATCTGGGCGATTCCCGGGGCAGGTTCCAGGGGGGCGGCCGGGTCATCGGGCTGGCGCAGGAGTCCGACGGTGGCCTTGAGTTCCTGCAGGGCGGAACCGGTCGTCTCGGTGATCTGCTCCAAGACGGCGCGGGCCTGCCCGGGGTCCCGGGCCATCAGATGAACCGCGACGCCGGCCTGGGCGTTGGCCAGGGCGATGTGGTGGGCGACGACGTCGTGCAGGTCCCGGGCGATGCGCACACGCTCCTCGGCGACGCGCCGTCGGGCCTCCTCCTCGCGGGTCCGCTCAGCGCGCTCCGCGCGTTCCTCCACCGCGGCCAGATAGCCTCGCCGGGAGCGGACCGCGTCACCTACCGCGCCGGGCAGCAGAGCCCAGGCCAGCACCGCCACCTTCCCCGGCTCCAGCCATGAGCCGGGGCTGAAGGCGAAGGCCGCCCCCGTGAGGAGGGCGGCCGAGGACAGGCTGGACAGCCAGGAGGTGCGCCGGTCCGTGCGCACGGCGTACAGCCAGAGCGACACCATGGCGGGACTGAGCAGGAACGGATTCGGGCGGAAACCGAGAACGATGAACAGCGCCCCGCACACCACGGTCACGGCGGTGACCGTGCGCGGCAGACGACGATGAGCCGGCACCGCCGCACAGGACGCCGCCGCGATCACGATCGCAGAGAGCCGCAACGGCCCCCGGAACCCGTCCGCGCCGAGCAGGGACCCCAGCAGGGACGGCGCGAACAGCGCGGCCGACGCCAGGCCGCCCATCATCAGCTCGCGAGTACGGCTGCCGCGTCGCGGGAATCCGGTCGTTCCCATGTACCTCTGTCCTCAAGCAAACGCTGTGCCATTTTGCGGTCTGTCCGCAATTCTCCCTTGCCTGGCCGCGGGGTTCTCAGACGCGGCTGAGATCCGCCGGCTTGGACTCGGTGGGCGGAAACTGCCTGCCGAGCCCTTCCCCCTCGACGTCCACGTGGGGAATGAACCGCTCGAGCCGGGCGGGAAGCCACCACGCCTTGTCGCCGACCAGGGCCAGGACTGCGGGGACGATTGCCATGCGGACTACGAACGCGTCGAACGCGACGGCCGATGCCAGCCCGACACCCATCATCTTCAGCATGGGCTCGGGCATACCGATGAACCCGGCGAAGACGGCCACCATGATGAGCGCGGCAGCCGCCACCACCCTGGCGCTGTGGCGGAAGCCGCTGACAATCGCCTGGCCGGGGCGCTCCCCGTGGACATACGCCTCCCGGATCCGGGTGACGAGGAAGACCTCATAGTCCATGGCGAGACCGAACACCACACCGATCATGAAGATCGGCATCATCGACATCACCGGGCCGGTCTGATCGACCCCGAAGAGGTCGGCGAGCCACCCCCACTGGAAGACGGCGACGATCACGCCCAGACCGGCCGTCACCGAGAGGAGGAAGCCGAGCGCCGCCTTGATTGGCACCAGGAGTGACCGGAACACCACCATCAGCAGCAGGACGGCCAGACCGACCACGAGCGCGAGGTAGGGCACCAGGGCGTCCGTGAGCTTCTGCGAGACGTCGATGTTCATCGCCGTGGTGCCGCTCACCAGGACGGTGGCACCCGTCTCGGCCTTCAGTCCGGCGGCCTCACCACGGATGGTATGCACCAGGTCCTTGGTCGCGGTCGTACTCGGACCCGAGCCGGGCACCGCAGTGATCATCGCGGTGCTGCCATCCTTGCTGAATTGGGCAGGCGAGACAGCAACAATCCCCTCCGTCGCGGCGACGGACTTCGACACCCGCTGCGCGGCGGACTTCGGGTCGTCAGCCCCCTTGGCATCGACGAGGATCGTCAGGGTTCCGTTGAAGCCGGGGCCGAACCCGTCGGACAGCAGATCGTAGGCCCGGCGCTGCGTCGTCGAGGTCGGCTGTGCCTCATCGCCCGGCAGCGCCAGCTTCAGGTCCATCGCCGGCACGGCTACGACGCCCAGCCCCACCACGCCGAACAGCAGTACCGCGACAGGCCGGCGCAGCACGAAACGGGCCCAGCGCACGCCGAGGCCGCGCTCCCGGTATCCCTCAGCCGGCGTGATGGACCCCGGCCGCCGCTCTCCGCCGGCGCCGCGCGGGAGCACTTTGGCTCCGGCGAATCCGAGCAGGGCGGGTACGAGGGTCAGCGCGATCAGGACGGCGACGATGACGGTGCCGGCCGCGGCCAGGCCCATCTTGCCCAGCATGGGTACTCCCACGACGGACAGCCCGGCGAGGGCGATGACGACCGTCAGTCCCGCGAAGACCACCGCGGAACCGGCGGTCCCCACCGCTCGGCCGGCCGCCTCCCGTGTTTCATGGCCTTCCGCGCGCTCGGTGCGGTACCGCGACACGATGAACAGGGCGTAGTCGATGCCTACCGCAAGGCCGATCATCATCGCCAGTTTGTTGGTCGTCGCCGACAGACCCAGCATGCTGCTGAGCGCCGAGATCGACGCCACGCCCAGCCCCACACCGATCAGGGCGGTCAGCAGCGGAAGCCCTGCGGCGACCAGCGACCCGAACGTGATCACCAGAACGAGGGCCGCCACGGCGACACCGATCAGCTCGGTCGTCGGATTCGTCTCGGGTGACTCCTTCAGAGCGGTACCGCCGACCTCCGCCGTAAGCCCCGCATCCCGGACGTCCTGTGCCGCGTCCCCCAGGGACGCGGTGGTCGACGGGGTCAGATCGTGCGCCTTCGCGTCGTAGGAGACCGTGGCGTACGCGGTCGAGCCGTCCTTGCTCACGCCTCCCGTCGCGAAGGGGTCGGTGACCGAGGTCACCTGAGCTCCGGCCTTCAGGTCACCCAGGGCCTCGTCGATCACGGCCCTGTACGCGGTGGCAGTTACCTGCTGGCCGTCGGGAGCGGCGAACACCAGACGGGCTGAGGCGCCGTCCGCCTTGACGCCCGGAAACCGTTCGTCCATCAGATCGAAGGCACGCTGCGCCTCCGTGCCCGGCACGGAGAACCCGTCGTCGGGGGCCGTGGGCGCCAGTGCAGCGCCCACCGCCGCAATGGCCAGCAGACCTATCCACAAGAGGGCGACGAGCCGCCGCCTTTGGAAGGCCAGCCGGCCCAGGCGGTAAAGGAGTGTGGCCACGAGGAGAAGAGCTCCAGTCCTAGGAGGCCCTCACAGAAGCGGGGGGCCTGCCCCGAGCACGGTGCTGCTGCGCCGCTCGGGGATGCGTACAAGGTGTCGGAGCGCCCGGAGTCAAGGTCCGGCCGCGATTCCGCAGCCTCCAGCCTGCCCAGAGGCGGCCACGGAGTCGTCGTCTGCGTGCAGGCAGCTTCCCGTAGTGCCGATGCAGTACGCCTGCCGGCCCGTACGGCGGTGGTATGAGCCGCTCCGGATCCCTGCTGCAGCCTGAGGCGGCCATGCCCACCCGGATTCGCCAGTCTGAACTGCGGATGGCTCTGGATCATTTCGGGCTGGAGACAGGGGCAGTGCTGGCGCCGATCCCGCCACCGGCGGCGACTCGCGCACCGCCGTTCACCTACTGTGCGAGATTCGTTGCAGCCGGTAGTTTTCGCTGTCATGCGTTCACGAGACCCTGGTTCCCTGCCCGTGCTGATCGTCGGCGGTGGCATCGTCGGACTGTCGAGTGCCCTGTTCCTCGCCCATCGCGGCGTCCCGTGCGTCCTGGTCGAGCGTCACGAGGGCACATCCACCTACCCCCGGTTCCGGGGTATCAACGTCCGCACGATGGAGCTGTACCGAAGTGTGGAACCGGCCCTGGAACGCGACCTGCTGGCCATCGCGGAGCGGGAGGACGAGAGCGGCCAGCTGGGCAAGGGGTGGACCCTGGCCGACCCGGATCTCGTCTGGATCAACACCGCGAGCGGAGCGGTGCCGCAGCACCTGAGCCCGACGTCCATGTGCGTGGCCGACCAGGACCGGGTGGAGCCGATCGTACGCCGCCACGCCGAACGCCTCGGTGCCCAGCTGCGCTTCCATACAGAGCTGATCGGCTTCGACGACACACCTGACGGTATCGAGGCGCACCTTCGCGACCGAACGACCGGCGAGGAGTCGGGCATCCGAGCCTCCTACATGATCGCCGCCGACGGAGCCTCCTCTCCGCTACGCGACAGGCTGGGTATTACCAGCCATGGTCCCGGCCACCTCGCCCACCGCCTGGCCCTCTACTTCCGGGCGGACTTGAGGGCCCTCACGCCCGGTCGCAAGGTGTTCGCAGCGTTCCTCGACAGCGTCGGGGGGCATCTTGTCCGCCGGGACGCGGACAAGGGCATGTGGCAGCTCAGCGCGCCCTTCGATCCGGAGAACGGCGAGCGGGTCGAGGACTTCACCCCAGCCCGCTGCCTGGAGATTGTTCGCGCCGGCGTGGGCCAGGCTGACCTGGACGCTGAGATCGTCGGGGTGCTGCCCTGGGAGATCGCCGCGCGGGTAGCCGACCGTTACCGTGCGGGCAGGGTCTTCCTGGCCGGCGACGCGGCCCATGTCAACGGACCGTGGGGTGGTCTGGGCGCCAATACCGGCGTGCAGGACGTCCACAACCTCGCCTGGAAACTCGCCGCAGTCCACCACGGCCAGGCCACGGACGGCCTCCTGGACACCTACGACGCCGAACGGCGCCCGGCGGCCGATCTCGTCGTCGGCTACGCCTTCCGCTCCATGCTGCAAGACATGTCGCCCGGCGCCCCGCTGCCCCCCGGCCCCGAGATCGAGTTCCCCGAGGTCGTCCTGGGGTACTGCTACCGCTCCGCAGCCGTGTCCGGCAGGCCACCCGACATGGTGGAACCACTTGTCCCCAGCCTCCCCGGCCCCGCCCCCGTAGAGAATCCGCTGTGGCCCACTGGGCGGCCCGGCACACGAGCCCCCCACGTCAGCCTGGAACAGGCCGGCCAGCGGGTGTCCACCATCGACCTGACCAGCTACGGCTTCACGCTGCTGGCCGCGCCGCAGGCCCACTGGGCCGAGGACGCTGTGAAGATCGCCGAAGGCCTGGCCGTGCCCGTGACCCTTTACCGGATCGGGCCAGACGGGGACCTTGGTGATCCAGACGGCACCTGGGCGGACACCTTCGGTCTCACCCCGACCGGCGCCAGCCTGTTGCGGCCGGACGGGTTCATCGCCTGGACAAGCCCCTCCGACCAGGACAGCCCCCTGACCGGCTTCCGGACTGCACTCACCGGCCTGCTTGGCCGTACCCCGCAGGAGCCCATGTGACCTCGTTCGTAGCGATCAACCTGTTCACCGTCGCCATCGAGAAGCAGCAGACGCTGATCGACGTGATGGGCCAGACCATCACCGACGACGTGGCGTCCGAGGGACACCCCGGGGTCCGCAACTCGTTCCTGTATCGGAGCCTGGACGGGTCGCGCGTCGCGAACGTGACGCTATGGGCGAGCAAGGAGGACTTCGACACCGCTCACAGCCTGCCGAGCTTCCCCCAGGCCCTGGCCCGGCTGGCGGGGATCGCGGACTCCGCCGACGCCAACACCTACGAACTCGCCTTCGAGCTGAAGCCTGCCACCCAAGGGGACGGCACCCTGCATCACTGAACGTGTGGTCAGCGCAGACGGCGGTGATGAGTTCGACGAGGAGTCCGGATCAACCGGTCCGCCCGTGTCACACGCAGGCAAGGACGCCGGCCTTGTCGACGCCGGTTCAGGTGGCCCGGACGCGTACCGGTATGACTTCACGCGGTCGGATACGGGGGGGGGTGATCTCAAGTCCTGGGACCTGCACTCCGGCACCAGCCGGACGGCCGGGCAACGCCAGCGCACGGTCAAGCTGTCGGACCCTCTGTGGCCGACTTCCTCCAAGGGGCCCGGCACAGCGAAGCCCGGCTGGATCATCCTGGCTTCGCCTGTGGCCGTTTCGCCCGCCCGATGTTCCTGTTCAACCGTCGGCGAGACGGCGGAGACGCTGCAGTTTCGGCTTTGTACAAGGAGGGTCTGACTCAGCTTCCAGGCCACTCCCATCTTGGCCCCAGGTGTGTCTGACGTTGCGTCTGTAGCTTCGGCTGAACCTCGTCCCACCGAACGCGTCGGCCCCTTGTCTTTCGCCGAGGGCGTGCTCGACCGTGTATGTAAGGGCCTTCATCCGTGATCAGAGAAGAACGTCATCGGGTCGTCGTAGTAGCCGATTCGGACACCCGCTGGAAATGGGGTGCATCGGTCGCTCGCCGGATCGCCCCGGGCCATGTGCTGGAGGCGTACTTCTTGCGGACCCGGGCGACGCCCACTGAGCGTCAGCTCGCGGAGATCGGCGTGGTGCCGGACAGCCGCAGGGACATCGATGCCGCCGATCTCATTGACGACGGACAACTGGCGAGCGCGGATCTGGTGGTGTTCGCCACCGCTGGCGGCACCACCGTGTCGCTGCTGCACTCTCTGTCCCTGAACTGGGCGGCTCGTGAACATCGCCCGATCACGGTTACGGGCTATGTGGGAGTGGTCTACGAGAAACTCGTCGACGGTCTGCTCACCCGAGCCGGCGCCGATCTCGTGCTGGCCAACAGCGCCTATGACGCCGACCGGTTCCGTGACGTATTCAAGGGTGTCGGCGCCGATCAGACGTCCGTGGTGGAAGCGGCACTTCCTTTCATGGACGAGAAGGCGTACGACCCCACGATGGCAGGTATCACCAGGCCGTTCACGGTGTGTTTCGCCGTGCAGCCCTCCGTTCCGAGGAATCGGCGGGCCCGGCTTCGCCTGCTCGAACGGGCGGCCGCCCACGCGCGCCGCTATCCGGAGAGGATGGTGCTGATGAAGCTGCGGAGTCTGCCCGGCGAACACACCACGCACATAGAGGCGCATCCCTATCAGTCGCTGATCGGGCAGTTGGAGAATCCGGTGCCGCCGAATCTTCAGCTGGTATACGGGAATATGGGAGAAGTCCTCGACCGTACAGACCTCCTGGTCACTGTCTCCTC
The DNA here is from genome assembly GCF_052244475.1 of Streptomyces sp. IBSNAI002. Classification (NCBI taxonomy): domain Bacteria; kingdom Bacillati; phylum Actinomycetota; class Actinomycetes; order Kitasatosporales; family Streptomycetaceae; genus Streptomyces; species Streptomyces sp. IBSNAI002. Next base: position 2,847,853 of record NZ_JBQPXG010000002.1, read on the forward strand.
GACGGCCGCCCTGGAGTCTTTGCACCGTGGGATACCGACGGCGATCCTTACGGACTTCGGGGTTCGCGAGGCACACGGCAACCACTACTTCACCAACTCCGGCTGCCTGGCCTCCTGGTCAGACATCGACGAGGGAAATGTTCCGCTGCCAGACCCACACTGGACAGCGCATCAAGGTATCGGCCAATCCGATCCGTACGCCTCAGCCCGGGCCCGGATCGCCGCACTGCGCGCCGCCGGCCCGCTGCCTGCGATCGCACCGTATTACACGCCTGAGCGCGCTTCGTTCTATCTGCCTGAGCTGTTGGCCAGGCATGGCCTGGACGAACGGGGCAGGCCGCTGTCTGTGCCGCTCAGCGGTGGGCCTGGGGCGCGCGGCCTCGTTCTGAGACAGCTGCGGAAGATGCTGAGGCCGCTTGCCAAGCGTGTGTACCAGTTCGGGTATCAGCGAGTCGCGCCGGCTCTGCGCCGGATAGGAGGTCAGTTGTGAGCACCGGCCACGTACCCCGTGTCCTGGTTGTCATTCCCGCCCGGGGCGGCTCGAAGGGCGTGCCCGGCAAGAACGTGGCACTGGTTGGCGGCGTACCTCTTGTCGCGCGTGCGGTGCGTGCCTGTCTGGCCTCCGGGCGGGTGACGGACGTGGTGGTCTCCACGGACGACGCGTCCATCGCAGCCGCGGCAGCCGTCGCCGGCGCCGATGTGATCGTGCGTCCCGCGATCATCGCGGGCGACTCGTCGGCCAGTGAGGCCGCCTTGATGCACGCGCTGAACAGGTTCGAGGCGGATCGCGGTGTCACCGTGGACGTCTTGGTGATGGTTCAGTGCACCAGCCCGTTCCTCACGACGTCGGAGGTCTCGGGTGTGGTCGCCCGCGTGCTCGACGACGGTGCTGATACTGCGCACACCGTTGCGCCCTTCCACGGCTTCGTATGGCGGGAGGGCGATAGCCCGGCCGAGGCGGGTGAGGCCGGCGCGCAGGGCGTCAATCACAACAAGACGTATCGGCTGCGCCGCCAGGACAGGCCGCAGGAGTTTGTGGAGACAGGGGCCGCGTACGCGATGCGCTCCGCCGGCTTCCGCAAAGAGGGCCACCGATTCTTCGGGCGAACGGTACTCGTTCCCACGGATCCCGCGCGCGTCCTGGAGATCGACGAGCCCGCAGACCTGGAACGGGCGCACGCTCTGGCACCGCTCGTCGACGGCTACGACGAAACCTGCGAAGAGGTGGTGCCCATGCCGGCACCCACACGCGCCGACGTGGACGCTGTCGTCATCGACTTCGACGGCACTCAGACCGATGACCGGGTGTGGATCGACGCCTCGGGCCGGGAGACGGTCGCGGTGCACCGCGGCGACGGGCTCGGCATCGCGGCACTGCGCCGGGCGGGCCTGAAGGTGCTGATCCTGTCCACCGAGAAGAACCCGGTCGTCGCCGCACGTGCCCGGAAGCTGGACGTGCCGGTGATTCAGGGCATCGACCGCAAAGACTTCGCACTCAAGCAGTGGTGCGAGGAGCAGGGAGTCGACCCCCAGCGGGTGCTCTACGCCGGAAACGACGTGAACGACCTCCCGTGTTTCACCCTCGTCGGCTGGCCCGTCGCCGTCGCCGACGCCCAACCGGAAGCCCGTGCCGCCGCCAGGACTACCACGACCAGCAACGGCGGACACGGAGCTGTCCGGGAGATAGCCGCCTGGCTACTCGGAAAGGAACTGTACAAGTCATGACCCTCCCCATACGCGCCCGCCTGATCGGCGACCGCCTCGTAGGCCCCGGTCACCCGGTGTACATCACCGGAGAGATCGGCATCAACCACAACGGCGATCTGGAGAATGTCTTCGCCCTGATCGACGCGGCCGCCGAAGCCGGCTGCGACGCCGTGAAGTTCCAGAAGCGCACCCCCGAGATCTGCACCCCCCGCGACCAGTGGGACATCGAGCGCGACACCCCCTGGGGCCGGATGACCTACATCGACTACCGCCACCGCGTGGAGTTCGGCGAGGACGAGTACCGCGCCATCGACGAGCACTGCGCCGACCGCGGCATCGACTGGTTCGCCTCCCCGTGGGACACCGAGGCCGTCGCCTTCCTGGAGAAGTTCGAGAACATCGCGGTCCACAAGGTCGCCTCCGCGTCCCTGACCGATGACGAGCTGCTGCGCGCCCTGCGCGACACGGGCAAGACGGTCATCCTCTCCACCGGCATGTCCACCCCGAAGCAGATCCGGCATGCAGTAGAGGTGCTCGGCAGCGGCAACATCGTGCTCTGCCATGCCACCTCGACGTACCCCGCGAAGAATGCGGAGCTGAACCTGCGCATGGTCAACACCCTTCAGGCGGAGTTCCCGAACGTCCCGATCGGCTACTCCGGACATGAGATCGGCCTGCAGACCACTCTGGCCGCGGTCGCCCTCGGCGCGGTCTTCGTTGAGCGCCACATCACCCTCGACCGCGCTCACTGGGGCTCCGATCAGGCGGCTTCGGTCGAGCCGCAGGGCCTGGAGCGCCTGGTGCGCGACGTCCGCATCATCGAGGAGGCGCTCGGCGACGGAATCAAACAAATCTACGAGGGGGAGCTCGGCCCGATGAAGAAGCTCCGCCGCTTCCCCGGCGTGATTGCCGAGCGCGAGGCCGCCGAACGCGCACTGGCAGCCGCATCGTGAGCGGCACGCTCGCGCTGATCGAGAGCCCCGCCCAGCTTCTGAACCTCGTTGAGTGGGTGCTGGGCGAGCGGCATGGCACGGCTGATCCCGGGCAGGTACGGGCCGCAGTGCTGCTGCCCCGCGACGCCACCACGCGCCGCCAGCTGGCCGCGATGGCCCCCTTCGCCGTCGCCGAGGGTATCCGCGTGAGCGTGCACGACCTTCGCCGCAACCCGGCCGCTCTGGCCTACAGCGGGGCCGTACTGGCCCCGCAGCTGGCCGGGGCGGAGCGGCTGGTGATCGGCGATCCGTTCTCCGGCCTGATTCAGCAACTGCTGCCGCTGGCAAGGACGGCGCGGGATGTCGTCCTGGTGGACGACGGCACGGCCACGCTCGAACTCGCCACCCAGCTGCTCGCCGGCCGGCCCCTGGTGCGCTGGCACCGCACCGGGCCGCCACCGGCCGCCGCGTATCGCACCACGCGCCTGCTCACGCCGGGCCACGGCCGGCGCCTTGAGGTATATACCTCCCTCGCGAAGGATCTGCTCCTGCCGCCCGGAGGGGTGGTCACCGTGAACGCGTACTCCTGGACCCGCGACCGATTCGGGCCGCCCGAAGTACGGCCCGGCACCGATCTGGTCGGCACGTCGCTGGCGGAGACGGGACTGGTGGACCCAGGCCGGTACGTGGCCGAGGTCGTCGCGCTGGCCAAGGAGCTGGGCTGCAGCCGCTACCTGGCCCACCGCAGGGAGGACCCCGGCAAGCTGGAGCGGATATCCCGGGCGACCGGCGCCGAGATCATCATGCCGGAGCTGCCGCTGGAACTGGCCCTGCGCACGGGCCCCGTGGGGCGGACGGTGGTCAGCTTCGCGTCGACGATCGTGCATACCCTGCCCGCAGTCCTGGCAGGCACAGGCGTCGACGTGGTGGTCCACGACGGTGCCGTTGACTGGCTGAAACGGGACGCCCCCGACCGCGTCCGGGCCTTCCTTGAGGAGGTGATCACTACAGCCCGCAACCGGCACCGACTGCGGATCATGCACTCGTGACCGTTTCCCGTGTGGACCGCCAACAGCCCAATCGGGGGCTCATCGAGCCTGGCCGACCCGTGGCCTCGGAGGTGTACTCAGGTACCACTGCCCCCCCAAGGTGTCTCCCACGGTGCCATCCCCGAGTCGTCTCCGCTTCCTAACGTGGAGGTACCGCACTCGGGGATGGCCCGACCGCTGACGGAAAGGTGCACTGGTGATCGAGGTACGCGAGCTGACGAAACGCTACGGGGTCAAGACCGCCGTCGACCGACTGGACTTCACGGTCAAACCGGGAGCTGTCACCGGCTTCCTCGGACCGAACGGCGCCGGCAAGTCGACCACGATGCGGATGATCGTCGGTCTGGACGCCCCCACCGCTGGCACAGCCACGGTCAACGGAAGGCGATACGCGGAGCACGCCGCGCCGCTCCAGGAGATCGGCTCGCTCCTGGAAGCCAAGTCGATCCACCCGGGCCGGACCGCCGAAGGCCATCTGACGACGCTGGCCTACACCCACGGAATCCCGCGACGCCGGGTGAGCGAGGTCATCGAACTGGTCGGTCTTGCGAGTGTGGCCCGCAAACGCGCCGGAGCCTTCTCGCTGGGCATGGGCCAGCGGTTGGGCATCGCGGCCGCGCTCCTGGGCGACCCCGCCGTTGTGATGCTGGACGAGCCCGTCAACGGTCTCGACCCCGAAGGCGTCCTTTGGGTACGCAACCTCCTCATCGACCTGGCCGCCGAAGGGCGCACGGTCCTGGTGTCCTCCCACCTTATGAGCGAGATGGCACTCACAGCCGAAAACCTGGTGATCATCGGACGGGGGCGGCTGCTGGCCGACACCACGGTGGCGGACTTCGTCCGTGAAGCCGACGGCAGCGGAGTGAAAGTGGTCACGGCCCAGCCGGCCCGTCTGCGGGAGCTGCTGGCCGGTCCGGGCGTGGAGATCACTGGTTCGGCGGGGACTGAGGAGTTGCATGTGAGCGGGCTGGAGGCCCGCCAGATCGGAATGGTCGCCGCCGAGCATGGCGTGCCCATCTTCGAACTCACACCGCGCGAAGTCTCGCTCGAAGAGGCGTTCATGGATCTCACCCGTGACTCCGTCGAGTACACCAGCACCGGCCACGACGATTCCGAGAGGGCGGCATGAACAGCAGCGTTTCCACCAAACCCCGGGAAATCCCCGCCACCACCCGCCCCCGGTACCGGGTGACCGCACCACGCGTGTTCCGCTCCGAGTGGGCGAAATTCTGGTCGCTTCGCTCCAGCTGGATCACCCTGGGTGTGGCCGCGCTCATTCTCGTGGCCTTCGGTTTCATCGCCTCGGCCTCGTTCGACCCCTCTGGCGCCGCGGCGCAACCCGCCGTCGGCCCCGCCCCCGCTTCCGACGCGGTCGGCCTAGCCCTGACCGGCACCTCGCTCGCCCAGCTGGCCATCGGTGTCCTTGGAGTCCTGGTGGCTGCAGGCGAGTACAGCACCGGCATGATCCGGTCCACACTGACCGCCGTACCGCGGCGCTTGCCGGTCCTCTGGTCCAAAGCCCTCACTTTCGCAGCCGTCGCCCTGGCCGCCTGCGCCGTGGCCGTGCTGGCCGCTTTCCTCGTGGGCAGCACCCAAGTCAGTGGAACGTCCGCGGCACTGTCTCTTTCCGACGACGGTGTACTGCGCAGCCTGGCAGGCGCTGCCCTGTACCTCGCGTTGGCGGGAGTCCTGGGCGTCGCCTTGGGCGCCCTGCTGCGATCGGTGGCCGGCGGCATCGCCGCGCTCGTGGCGAGTCTGATGATCATTCCCGGACTGACGTCGTTGCTTCCCGATTCCTGGGCCGACACCGTGGGCCCTTACCTGCCGAGCAACGCTGGCGACGCGATGATGAGTCTCCATCAGTCCTCGGGCGCCCTCAGCCCGGGGGCGGGCCTGGCTGTTCTAACCGGCTGGGTCGCCTTGGTGCTCGGCGGAGCGGCCCTGCGCCTGGTACGCACGGACGTCTGAGCACCATCAGCCGCTCCGGGACGTCCGCTCATCGGAAGGCTCTGGTCCGCACGATGGAAGATGAGAACAGGTATCCGCCTATGCCTCACAGGGGCTCGGGCCCGGTTGCCCGCACGGCGCTCTCCGCGCGGTCGGAGAGGTTGGGCGGGCACCCCTTCCTGGACCGGCTGCTCGGATGGCAGCAACGGCTCCAGCACCTCGACCACCGGCGGCCGTGGATGCTCGATACCGGTGTGGTGATCTTCGTGGCCCTGCTGGGCCTGCCGTACCTCGTCGGGGGACAGACCGGACCGCCCATGTCGGCGCAGCGAGTGAGTGAACCGCCGGCCGTCGTCGTCCTGTTGCTGCACGTCGGTCTCACTCTGCCGCTGTGGTGGCGGCGCCGGGCACCGACCGTCGCCTTCAGCGTGGTCGCGGTCACCTGTGTGACGCAGTGGATCATCTCGATCTGGCTGCCGAGCGGTATCAGCCTGCTCCTGGTCCTGTACAGCCTCGCCCTGTACGGGCCACTGAAAGTGATCCCCTGGGCGGCGGCCGTGACCGTAGCGGGTCTCGCGCTCGCTGCGTTCCGGTCCGGTACGCAGCAGCCCTGGCTCGCCGTCTTCTTCCTGGTCGGGACGGCGACGGCCGCCTTGGCTCTGGGGCTCGTCTTCCGGATCAGGCGTGCCTACCTCGCTGCGGTGGAGGACCGCGCCACCCGGCTGCAGATCGAGCAAGAGCAACGAGCACGGCTCACAGCGGCGGCTGAACGCTCGCGAGTGGCCCGCGAGATGCACGACATCGTCGGCCACAACCTCGCGGTCATCATCGGCCTCGCCGATGGCGCGGCATCTCTCGCCGCCAGCCGCCCCGAGCGCAGCGCCGAGGCACTGCGCATCATCTCTGGCACGGGACGCCAGGCACTCACGGAGCTGCGACGCGTCCTCGGCGTCATGAAGGACCGTGCCGAGGAGGCAGTGCTCACCCCTCAACCAGTCCTGGCTGACCTGGAAGCCCTGATCGAGCGCGTTCGGGCGGCGGGTACCCGCATCACGTACCGGACCAGCGGCAGTCTCTCCGAGCTGACCAGCGGCGTTCAGCTGACGGCGTACCGCATCGTCCAGGAAGCTCTGACCAACACTCTCAAGCACGCCGGCTACCACTCGTCCGTAAGCATCACCATCGAGTTCCACGACGGTCGAGTCCGCGTCGCAATCTCCGATACGGGTGCGCCACCCGAGTCGACCCAACCGCCCCGGACAGACCCGGGCCACACTCAGGCCGGCCGTGGGATCATCGGTATGCGAGAGCGGGCCGCAATGTACGGGGGCACCCTCACCGCCGGCCCCCGGGCAGGAGGCGGCTGGACGGTGGACGCGGCCTTCGACGTAGAGCCCGACGGCGCCCACGAGGGGGAAGCTCCCGCCCCCCAGCCCGAGCCCGGTCCAGGGCCCGGCGGCAGGAGAACGCCTTGACCACTGTGCTGATCGCAGACGATCAGCCGCTGCAGCGGCTGGGTTTCGTCATGCTCATGGAAACCAAACCCGACATCGAAGTGGTCGGTGAAGCCACCCACGGCGCTGAGGCTGTCCGCCTCACCGCCTCGCTCCACCCCGACGTGGTCCTCATGGACGTGCGGATGCCCGGCATGGACGGCATCGAGGCGACCCGGCGCATCGTCGCGGCCGGCGGCCGTTCCCGCGTACTCATCCTCACCACATTCGACCTCGACGAGTACGCCTACGCTGCCCTGCGCGCCGGCGCCAGCGGCTTCCTCCTCAAGGACGCCATGCCCGACGAGCTCCTCGCCGCCATCCGGTCGGTGTCGGCCGGGGACGCCGTCGTGTCACCCAAAATGACCCGTCGCCTCCTTGACGCCCACGCGGGTGACCTGCGTCCGCCGGAGCACCGGCCCCCAGGCGCCGACCCCCGGTTGCGCCTGCTCAGTGAGCGAGAACGGGAGGTCCTCATCGCGATCGGCCAGGGATGGACGAACACAGAGATCGCCGAACGTCTGGGCCTGTCCGAGTCGACGGTAAAGAAGCACGTGGGCCGTGTTCTTGCGAAGCTGGAAGCCCGAGACCGGGTACAGGCGGTGATCATCGCCTATGCCACGGGCCTGGCACACACGACTTCCTGACTTCCTGAGGCGCCGGAAACGGCCGGTCCCGGTACGTCGGCCTTGACGGCGCTCTGATCCCCGTGGGCGCTGTTTCGAGGAAACTCACAGACGGCTTTGAACATGGTCCCAGGGTGCGCACAGGTGTGATTCGTAGCGTCGCGGCATGGTTGGATCCGGATCTCGTCGCCGCCCACGTCGCACCGCACGCCGTCGTCTGCTCGTCGTTGTGACGGGTACCGCCGCCCTCCTAGGTTGCGTCGTCGCCGGTGCGGCGAGCCTGCGACATGAGTCATTGGGCACGGCTGCCGTCGCGGCGTTGTCCTCGCCGGCGCCGACGCCCGGCCGGAGTGCCGAAGCCGAGGCGGCCGCGGCACCCCAGGCCGAGGTGGTCGATCTGGACGATCTGCTGGCGGCTGAGCTCGCTCACGTGGCATTGACTGGCGACGCGCGGATCTCGGTGGCGGTGCTGGATGTGGAATCGGGTGACAGCGCAGTGTTCGATGGCGGTCATTACGACACCGCGAGCATTGTGAAGGTCGACATCCTGGCCACGCTGCTGTTGCAAGCCCGGGATGCGGGGCGGGCGCTGACCTCGCGCGAGCGAACCCAGGCGACGAACATGATCGTGAACAGCGACAACACCGCGACCAACGCCCTGTGGGACACCATCGGCGGTGCACCGGGTCTGGACGCCGCAAACGAACGGCTCGGCCTGACAGCCACCTCCGCCGGCCAGAACGGCAACTGGGGCCTCACCCAGACCACAGCCGAAGATCAACTGACTTTGCTCAACGCGATACTCGGGCAGGAGTCACTCCTGGCGAAGGCCGACAGGGACTTCATCGAGGAGCTAATGGAGAACGTGGCGGCAGGTCAGGACTGGGGGGTGTCCGCCGTCGATTCCAGCGCGGCGCTCAAGAACGGCTGGCTTCCACGCACCGCGACCGGCCTGTGGGATATCAACAGCATCGGGCGGGTACAGGTCGACGGACGTGACTGCGTCATCGCGGTTCTCTCCGACGGCAATCTCACCCAGGCGGACGGCATAGCACTCGTCGAGGCCGCCACCCAGGCCGCCGCCTCAGTCATCCAAACGACTGGAAGAGCGTCCTGACCCTCATTGGCCCGGCCAGTTGGCACGCGCATCTCGTAGATCATCCCAGCCGGGGCCGGTCACTTCTGGCGCGGCGTGAAGCCGGCTCTCAGCTTCCTTTGAGGTTGGTGCGATACGTATGAAACCATGACCGACTCCGCACCTTCACCGACCACTGTGCTCGTCGTCGACGATGAGCCGAACATCCGCGACCTGCTGTCCCAGACCTTGCGTCTGGTCGGCTTCGACGTCGTCGCGGCGGCGAGCGGCTTCGAAGCCCTCACAGCCGCGGAGGCCACGCGGCCGGGGCTGATCGTGCTGGATGTGATGCTTCCCGATCTCGACGGTTTCGAGGTGGCGGCCCGACTTCGTGCGGCTGGGCAGGATGTTCCGGTGCTGTTCCTCACGGCCAGAGACTCGATGGACGACCGGATCCGCGGGCTGACGGCCGGTGGCGACGACTACGTGACGAAGCCGTTCAGCCTGGAGGAGGTGGTCCTGCGGATCCGCGCGATTCTGCGCCGGACCGGCGCCCCCACAGGGGCGCACGCCCAGGCCGTACCGGATCCGGTACTGCGCTACGCGGACCTGGAGCTGGATGAGGACCGGCACGAGGTGCGCAGGGGCGGCCGGCGCATCGAGCTGTCGCCGACCGAGTTCAACCTGCTTCGCTTCCTGCTTGAGTACCCGGGCCGGGTCATCAGCAAGGCGCAGATCCTGGACCGGGTGTGGTCCTACGACTTCGGCGGCGACAGCCGGATCGTGGAGTCCTACGTCTACTACCTCCGCAAGAAGCTCGACTCCACCGGTCCGCGACTCATCCACACCGTCCGTGGAGTGGGGTACACGCTGCGGCTGCCGCACGGAGTCCGGTGATGGTGTCTGGGCCCCGCCGGTGGCGGCACTGGACGCTGCGATCCCGGCTGGTCGTGGTGAGTGCCGCCCTGACCGCGGTCGCCCTGATCGGCGCCAGCACGGCCGGGGTAATCCTGCTGCGCTCCTACCTTGTCGACCGAGTCGACCGGCAGCTGGCCGTTCCCGGCTGGGGAGGCCAGCAGCAGCGCATGGTGCGCAGCCTCGCCGACCCTGGGCCGGACGGGCCGCGCGCGCCCGCGCCCGGCGACCAGTTCCTGTCGGGGGTGTTTGGTTCCGACGCTCGGATCTACCTGTTCGAGCAGGGCGGCAAGCGTGTGGTGTACCCGACGGACGACCCCGAACCGGGCCCCGCCCTGCCTTCGGTGGCGGAACTGGCCGGGCACGCGGGTGTTCCGTTCACCGTTCCGGGAGAGGACGGCGGCGCCGACTGGCGGGCCGTCGTCAAGGTGGTCGAGCCGACGACCGGCCTGGAGCAAGGCGGGTTCATCGTCACGGCCATCTCCCTGGCTCAAGTGGAGGAGACCACGGACCGGCTGATGCTGATCGACGCAGCCGTCGTGGCTGGCGCGCTCGCCCTGCTGGGGGCGGGGGCGGCGTTCCTCGTTCGGGTGGGCCTGCGCCCTTTGACGCGGATGGAGGCCACCGCCGGGTTCATCGCGGCGGGAGACCTTTCACAGCGCGTACCGGATACCGATCCCCACACGGAGCCGGGCCGCCTGGGCATGGCGATGAACGCCATGCTTGTCCGCGTCGAGTCGGAGATCGATGCACGCACGGCCTCCGAACAGAAGCTGCGCCGCTTCCTCGCCGACGCCTCACACGAACTGCGCACCCCCCTGACCTCCATCCGCGGGTTCGCCGAGCTCTACCGGCGCGGCGGTGACCCCGTGGACGCGATGCGCCGCATAGAGGCAGAGGCCGCACGCATGGGAGTGCTCGTGGAGGACCTGCTCATGCTGGCCCGGCTCGACGAGCAGCGCGCACCGCAGCAGCTGCCCGTCGACCTCCTGGAACTCACCCTGGACGTGGCACGAGCCCTTCACGCCCGCTCCACGAACCGGATAGTGCGGATCCTGGACCTGGACGAATCAGGCGGACTGATCGAACCCATGGTTGTCATCGGTGATCCGCTGCAGCTGCGCCAAGTGCTCGGCAACCTGCTGGCCAACGCCGACCGGCACACTCCGCCCGGCGCGCAGATCACGATACGCCTCGGGTCCAGGCGGCCCGACGCACTCGGCCCGGCACTGGCAGCAACCGGCGGCCTGATCTCCGCGGACCGGCCGGCCGCAGTGATCGAGGTCGCCGACACGGGTCCCGGCGTGCCGCCCGCGCACGCCCCGTATGTGTTCGAGCGTCTCTACCGCGCCGACCCCGCACGGACCGGCGGAGGTGCAGGGCTGGGACTGTCGATCGCCGCGGCCATCATCCAGGCGCACGGCGGCCGCCTGGACTTGGCCGCCCAGCGCCCGGGGACCGGGGCGACGTTCCGGGTAGCCCTCCCGCTGTTCTGAGTGGGCGTTTAATGTAGGCGAAAAGTCAGTTATCGCCTAGTAAGTTCCTCACCAGGCTGGGTGGCCTCGTCCGTCATACGCTTGCCGAGGTTGTCGATCGAGGCGACGCCGCTTGATTCTGCCGTTGCCGTGAACCTTCTCCAGATTCCCAGGTGGCTTTGAGGTTGGGCCCAGGGTCCGCTGAACCTCGACTGCCAGCATCACCACTCGTACGGGCCCGCCGGCCACTCCAATGACCGGCGGCATTCGGATACAGAGGAGTGGTGAGGATGCGAGGGGCACTCAAGGTGCGTGCACTGACGCTGCCGGCCGCCGCGATCGTGGCGATGGGATTGCTGACAGGCTGCGGCGGCACGGACGGGGACACCTCGAAGGTGGCCTCCGTCAACGGTGAGGGCGGCACCACGGGCGGCGGCGCCTCGGACAAGAGCGATGCCGAGCAGTCGCAGGAGTTCGTGGGCTGCATGCGCGACAACGGCGTCGACATGGAGGACCCGGACCCGGAAACCGGGCAGCTGGACATGAAGTCGGTCATGGGCGGGGGAGCGAACTCCGACGCGCTGCGCACGGCGATGGAAGCCTGCCGTGACAAGGCCCCGCAGGCGATGAAGGACCGCGGCGGCCAGGGCAATCCGGACGCCGCGCAGCTGGAGAACATGAAGAAGTTCGCCGCCTGCATGCGTGAGAACGGCGTCGACATGGACGACCCGGGGCCTGAGGGCTTCGACCGGGAATCGATGAACATGAGCGACCCCAAGTTCCAGGACGCCATGGGTGAATGCCGCGAGTTCCTCGGCGGCATGATGGGAGGCGCGAAGTGACCCTCCACGAAAGCACCGAGAACCTGCTGACCGCCGACGCCGGTGCCGGTGCCGGCTCGGATGGCCCCGGCGTCCAGGCCCCGCCGGCCGACCGCCGCAGGAAGCGCCCGCTGCGCACCTCCCTGATCGCCGTCGCGGTAGCCGTCGTCGCCGCCACCGGCGTGGCCGCCGCGACCGGAGCCCTGGGCGGAGACGGCGACACGACAGCCTCCGCGGCACCGGCGGGCCCGCCCAAGACCGCGAAGGTCGAGACCACCTCGCTGACGCGTACCGAGACCGTGAACGGAAACCTCGGATACGGCGACGCCACCGCGGTGCAGGCACCACCTTCCGGCAACTCCTCGTCCGCTGGTTCCTCGTCCTCCAGTGCAGCGCAGGGCGGACAGAGCACAACCAGTAGCGGCTCGGGCGTGATCACCTGGCTGCCGGGGGAGGGCGACACGATCAAGCGCGGCGCCACTGTCTACAGCATCGATGACCGCAAGGTGCCGCTGCTGTACGGTTCGACGCCTCTCTACCGAACGATCCAGCCGGGCAGCGAAGGCAAGGACGTGAAGCTGCTGGAGGAAAACCTCTCAGCCCTCGGCTACACGGGCTTCACCGTGGATGACGAGTACACCGACGCCACCGCCACCGCCGTGAAGGCGTGGCAGGAAGACCTCGGACGTGAAGAGAGCGGCACCCTCGCACCCGGCGACGCGGTCGTGGCCACTGGGGAGCGGCGCGTGGCCGACGTCAAGGCCACCAGCGGAGGCTCACCCACCGGGGACATCCTGACCTGGACCGGCACGGACCGCATCGTCACCGTCGACCTCGAGGTGAAGTTCGAAGACCTGGTCGACGACGGCACCAAGACCACGATCAAACTCCCCGACGGCACCAAACTCGATGCCACGGTCAAGGACATCGGCACGGCGGCCACCGCAGCTCCGGCCACCGGCAGCACCGGCGGCAGCGGCACCTCCAGCGCCAGTTCCGCCGACGCCACTCTCCCCGTGAAGCTGGAGGTCAAGGACCAGACGAAGCTCGGCCGCTACCAGGCCGCGCCGGTCGACGTCACCTTCGAGGCCGAGACCCGCAAGGACGTCCTCGCCGTCCCCATCAACGCCCTGGTCGCACTGCGCGAGGGAGGCTACGCACTGGAGACCGTAGGCACCAAGGGCCTCGAATACCTGCCGGTCGAGCTCGGCATGTTCGCCGGCGGACTGGTCGAGGTCTCCGGCCAGGGAATCACCGCGGGCCTGGTCGTAGGGGTCCCCAAGTGAGCCCCATCTCCCCGCCGGTCATCGAGCTGACGGGCGTCACCAAGACGTACGGGGAGGTCGACGCCCTGGCAGGCGCCGATCTGGTCGTACAGCGCGGAGAACTCCTGGCCGTCGTCGGCCCCTCCGGCTCAGGTAAATCCACGATGCTCAACATCATCGGAACACTCAGCCGGCCAACCACCGGAACCGTGGCCATCGACGGCCACGACATCTCCGACCTCAGCGACCGCGAACTGTCCGCACTGCGCGCCGGCACCATCGGCTTCGTCTTCCAGCAGTTCCACCTCGCCCCCGGCGTCCCCGCACTGGACAGTGTCGCCGACGGACTGCTCTACAGCGGCAAACCCCGCGGCGAACGCCGCAGGCTCGCCGAACAGACCCTGCGCCGTGTGGGTCTGGGCCACCGCCTCTACAACGAACCCCACCAGCTCTCCGGCGGCGAGAAACAACGCGTCGCCATCGCCCGCGCCGTCCTCGGCGACCCGCCCCTGCTGCTCGCCGACGAGCCGACCGGCGCACTCGACTCCCGCTCCGGAGCGGTCGTGATGGAGCTGCTGCACGAACTGCACGACTCCGGAACCACCGTCGTGATCATCACCCACGACCGAGACATCGCCGCATCCATGCCCCGCGAGGTCCGCATCAAGGACGGCCACATAGAACACGACTCCGCCCATCCCGACCACGCCTACGAGAGGGCCGGGACATGACCACGTCAGCACCCACCAGGCCACGCCCGAAGGCGGCCCGCCTCAGCCCCTCCGACGTACTGCGCGTCGGCGGCTCCGGCCTGCGCTCCCGCCCCATGCGGGTATTCCTCTCCGCACTCGGCATCGCCATCGGCATCGCCGCCATGATCGGCGTCGTCGGCATCTCCACCTCCTCCAGCGAAGAACTCAACCGCAAACTGGACGCGCTGGGCACCAACCTCCTCACAATCTCCCCAGGCCAGTCCTTCGGCGGCGGCGACGCACACCTGCCCGCCGAAGCCGTCGACATGGTCGCCAGGATCGGTTCCGTCGAATCCGTATCGGCCACCGGTAAAACCGACGCCAAGGTCTACCGCAACGACCGCATACCCAAGCAGGAGACCGGAGGCATCGGCGTGTACGCGGCACGCACCGACCTCCCCGCCACCGTCGGCGGCCAAGTGGCCACCGGACAGTGGCTCAACGACGCCAACGGCAAATACCCGGCCGTCGTCCTGGGCCCCAAGGCCGCCGAACAACTCGCGATCTCCAAGGCAGACCCCGACACCCAGGTATGGCTGGGCGGACAGTGGTTCACCGTCATCGGAATCCTCGAACCCAACGAACTCGCACCCGAACTCGACGCCGGCGCCTTCGTCGGCTGGGAAGCAGCCGAACACGAACTCGACTTCGACGGCTACCCCACCAACATCTACACCCGCACGGAAAGCACCGCCGTAACCGACGTACAAGCCGTACTCGGAGCCACCGCCAACCCCGAAGACCCCAGCTCAGTAGAAGTCTCCCGACCCTCCGACGCACTCGCCGCCAAGGAAGCCACCGACGACACCCTCAGCGGACTGCTCCTCGGACTCGGAGCCGTCGCACTGCTCGTCGGAGGCGTCGGTGTGGCCAACACCATGGTCATCTCCGTTCTGGAACGCCGCGCCGAAATCGGCCTGCGCCGCTCCCTGGGTGCCACACGAGGCCAGATCCGCACCCAGTTCCTGTGCGAATCCCTGTTGCTGTCCGCCCTCGGCGGCGCCGGCGGCGTGCTTCTAGGCATCGGCGTCACCGCCGGCTACGCCACCTACCAGGGCTGGCCCACCGTCGTACCCGCCTGGGCCATGGCCGGAGGAGTAGGCGCCACCCTCATCATCGGCGGACTCGCCGGCTTCTACCCCGCAGTACGAGCCGCCCGCCTACCCCCGACCGAAGCACTCGCCGCCTCCTGAAAGCAGCGGTGCCCTCTACCCACAGCCCCCGAGGCAGAGGGCACCACCTTCATAACAGGCCTGGAACAACGCGGCGCGCCCCCGAGACGTCCTCGCCGACGAGTGGGCAGAACCGAGCGACCCGGACCCGTACGCCGTTCCGGCTGGAGGTAACTCGAACGACAAGGTCAAGCATGTTGACACATTGCTTGCTTCACGTTCACGTGTGCGCGGGGATGCCGTGGTCCACCCAGGGCCGGGATAACCGATGCTCGAACTGAGTCCCTAACGGGCAGAAGAGAAAGCGGTCAGCGCGTGCCCCGCGTGGACAGGATCGGCAAACCAGCCCGGGCGGCGCACCGCACTTGGTCGACAGAAGAATTCAGGGCCTGCCGCGCAACGGATTCGCCATCAGCGTCACTCGAGTCCAGGATAGTGGTGCAGTGGGCCTCGCCCGGAAGGCCGCCGCTGCGGCCTCGGCGGATCGTCGTGCACCGACCCGGCAGATCCCTCGCTCCCGTTGGAGGTTGGCCCCGGGTTACGAGATGCTGCGGCGCAACGCACGACGTGCGGTACCAATTTCCATGGCCAGGCGACTCTCAGGAGATGGGTGCGATCGGCGAGTCGGGTCCTGAACGCCTTCTCCGCGCCTAACGAGTTCGCGGAGCGCGATGGGTACGTATGCTCTCCCATAGCGAGCAGTTTGCGGGAGCCCTACCGCACGCCGAACGCCTACGGTTCTGACGGCCAGGATGCGATGGGTATCGAGCCACCCGGTCTCGGGAAGGGCAATGCCCCGCTCCTCCAAAGAGGGCGGGGCACTCGGGTCCGATAAGCACAGCAGCCAGCTTTGATTAATGGACATCGTCCACGCTACGGCATCGAACGAGCGGGCATCGGGTTCACCCAGCGTGAGGAGTGCCTCCCTAACAGCTGGGTTTCGGTCGACGATGCGTTCGCAGCCAGCGCCGGGCCGGCGGATGCGTCCCAACGGCGCCTTTCCGGAGTTGAGTTCCCCCGCTCCGATAGACACTGTGGCCTCACGGACACTGGCGGCACGGGCAACTGCTCTGATCCCGCCGTGGCCGAGGGAATGGGCCTCCGCCCCTATCAGCAGGCGATGCTGCCGCTCGTCGAGGCGCGGAATCGTCTCGAACTTGGCTGCCATCACGGCCCGTTGCCCATCCAACCCGCTCATGCCAAACCAACGAACCACCGAACGGAAAGCCACGACTTAAGGATCTGCATCACCCTCAGCCGAGGGCCAGGCGTGCGACCGGATGCAACCAAGACTCGGTTCTGGCACAGATCTTGTGCCAGAACCTGAAACTCACCAACAAAGCCACCGGAGCGGCCAGGCCCGCCAGGACCTCAAGATGTCTGCGGACGTTGCCCGGAGATCGCCGAGGCCTGCCGTCTGGCCCGTGGCTTCACCGCGATCTTGCGCCGCCATGAAGGACACCGGCTGAGAGACTGGCTCGAGTCCCAGGTCAAGGAGATCCGCACCTTCACCAAAGGGCTCCGCAAGGACCTTTCCTTTCACCGACGGACTCACACTCCCGCTGAGCTCCGGCGCCGTCGAAGGCAGCGTCACAAGAATCAAACTCCTCACCCGCCAGCACGGCCGGGCCGGGTTCGATCTCCTCCGCAGACACATCCTCCTGGCCCACTGACAGCTCGCTTCACGGAAAGTGTCGAAGAACCTCAGTTCTCCCCGGAGTGTCACCAGAGCCAGCTAAATGGCGCGGGTCGCCGGGATGCCGGGGCCCGGCTCGTCCACCGGTGAACGCTACGCGCTGGCGGGCTTTCGCCGCCTGATCGAGGAGCGAGCATGTCACGAGAACTTCGCGCACGGTGACTAGGCGCTCGACCGCCTCTAGTGCACGGTTCACGGGTTCGGAGACGTAGTTTCTGCTGGATCCGGCCGGTTCATCGACCTGCCGACAGCCGCGCCAGGCGATCGTAAACCCACAGGGGCGCATCCGCGGACCGGGCGACTGTGCCGTGGGGGGGCGGTGGTCACTGCTGCCCGGACTGCGCGAGCAGGGCCAGAGCGGCGGCGAAACGGGTCCGTGGGGCGTCGGCGGCCACCGCGCGTGCGTCGGCTGCGGTGTCGACGTCCCGCAGCACGGGCAGGTCCCGCACCCTCAGCCCGGCCTCGGTCAGCCTTCGGCGTTGCTGGTCGCCGGTGTCGGGGGCGTCCATCGGTACTCCGCGCAGCAGCGCGGGATCGGGGTGGGCCAGTCCCAGGGCCCAGAATCCGCCGTCGGCTGCCGGGCCGAACCATGCGTCGCAGCCCTGCCAGGCGTCCAGGGCGAATGCGGGCGCGAGGACGGCGGGGGTGACCTGTGGGGTGTCCATGCCGATCAGTACGGCCGGTCCGGTGCAGAGTTCGAAGGCTGCGGCGAGGCGTTCGTCCAGGCTGCCTTGCGCCTGTGGGGCGACCTCGATGCCGGGCGGAAGCCAGGCGCCGGCCGTGCCCTCGAGGACGAGCAGACGTCGTTCGACGGGGGCCGCGAGCATGGCGTGGAGGGAGTCGGTGAGCATCGCTTCAGCCAGCCAGGCCGCCTGTCGGGGCGTGTACGGCGGGGTGAGGCGGGTTTTCACCCGGCCGGGCAGCGGTTCCTTGGCGAGGATGAGCATCGTGGTCACCGCGCCCCCGCCCCACCGGACGCCGGAGCATGCCTGGGCGGCTCCGTCAGCACCGCGCGCATGTCGTGTACCGCGTGCCAGGTACCCCGCAACGTGCCGGTGACCTTCGACTTCCCGGCCCGCGGCACATAGGGGACATCGACCTCACTGACCCGCCAGCCCGCGTCGGCCGCGCGCAGGACCATCTGAAGCGGGTAGCCGCTGTGCCGGTCGGTCAGCCGCAGGCCGATCAACGGCTTCCGCCGGGCGGCGCGCATGGGCCCCAGATCGTGCAGGCGCAGCCCGGTGCGCCGGCGCACCATCTGGGCCAGGGCAAGATTCGCGGCCCGCGTGTGAAGGGGCCAGGCCGCATGTCCCTGCGGGCGACGTCGTCCCAGCACCAGGTTCCTCGTGCCGTTCGCCACTTGCTGCACGAAGGCGGGCAGCAGCCCGGGGTCCAGGGAGGCGTCGCAGTCGCAGAAGCAGACGAACTCCGCCTCCGCCGCCAGCAGCCCCGTATGGCAGGCGGCGCCGAACCCGCGCTGCGGCTGGTAGACGACGGTCGCGCCGAGAGCGGCGGCGATGGCGCTGGAACCGTCGCTTGATCCGTTGTCCACGACGATCGCCCGCCAGGTGGGCGGGATGCGTTTCAGCACCCAGGACAGGGCGCGAGCTTCGTTCAGGCACGCCAGTACGACGTCCACCGTCACGGCGTTCTGGCGGGCCATGGTCTCGCTCCACGTGACATCAAGTCTTCAAGGGTGCCCTTCAAGCACCCTGACGGACGCTCGAAGGGAAGGTCCTGAAAGAGAACGTGCTCGAGCTCGAAGAGGCACACGATCTCAGTGCACAGCGGGAGGTCGCCGCCGTCGACGCCTCCGGAACATCCGTTCCTTGATCATGGTGGCCTCGTCGTCCGCCAACCGTTCGACCACTCGCCGGCGGATACCCATGAAATGGCCACATGGGCCACGTTCCGGGAGGTTGGCAGTTCACCTTCCTCCAGGGTGAGTTCAGTCACGTTCGGGAGCATAGCCATCGCCGATGTTCCGCGGTCGACGACACACGGCGTTTCCGGTGAGGCCATGCGACGGCGGGGAGTGACCGCCGCAGGGGTAATCCGGGTCAGGTTCCACGCTGCAGGCTGTGCGCGAACTCCGCCATTCCTTCGGTGAAGCCGGTCTGCGCCCGCCAGCCCAGTTCGTCGGTCAGCCGCTGCGAGGAGGCGGTGATGTGCCGTACGTCGCCGAGCCGGTACTCGCCTGTGACCACGGGTTCCGGGCCGCCGTTGGCCCGGACGAGCGCCTGAGCCATCTCCCCGACCGTGTGGACGTGCCCGCTGCCGGTGTTGAACGCGCTCAGCCCGCCGGGCTCCCGGCCGGCGAGGGCCTCCAGCGACAGCACGTTGGCCGAGGCCATGTCCCGCACGTGCACGAAGTCCCTGCGCTGTCCGCCGTCCTCGAATACCCGGGGAGCCTCCCCGCGGGCGAGCGCGGAGCGGAAGAAGGAGGCGACGCCCGCGTACGGGGTGTCTCGCGGCATCCCCGGCCCTTAGACGTTGTGGTGGCGCAGGGACACGGCCCGGCCGCCGGTCGCCCGCGCCCATGCGGCGGCCGAATGCTCCTGGGCGACTTTGGTCGCGGCGTACACGTTGCGCGGATCGAGCGGCGCGTCCTCGTCAACCAGTGCGGGCACCAGCTCGGCGCCGCAGTCGGGGCAGGAAGGCTCGAAGCGCCCGGCATCGAGATCCTCGGTCGTCCGCGGCCCGGGGTGTAGCTGTCCGTGTCGAGGGCAGTCGTAGCGGCCTTCCCCGTAGACGATCATCGATCCCGCGAGGACCAACCGCTTGACGCCGGTCTGCGCCATGGACGCCAGCAGCACGGCGGTGCCCACATCGTTGCAGCTCACATAGGCGGGCGCCTCGGTGAAGTCTTTGCCCAGCCCCACCATGGCCGCCTGATGGCATACCGCGTCCACCTCGCGTAGCGCCCGAATCAGCGCGCCCTGGTCCCTTACATCCGCGTGGACCCATTCCGCGGCTGAGACGGATGGGTGTGCGGCGGTCCGGTGGACCGCTGGCAGCCGGGTATCGAGTACGACGGGACAGTGCCCGCGGCTGGCGAGCGCGGTGACGATCTGCGAGCCGATGAAGCCCGCTCCGCCGGTGACCAGTACACGCATGACACCAACGCTAGGCGTACGCGCTGCGCAGGGCGCTCCGGCTTGCCGTGCCCGGGGCTGCGTGAGTCGATGGAGGTGCGGCAAGAACGTCTCACGTTCCTGGAGCATGATCAGAGGTCGTGCAGTATGGCCGTCAACGAGCAGACCGAGCGCCCCGGGCCGGAGCCGCTGGCCTCGTCCCGTGTTTCCCGCGTGCTTCTGGCCGTGTGCCGGGTCACGGTCGCCCTGCTGTGGATCCAGAACCTCTCCTGGAAGCATCCGCCGAGCTTCGGGCACAACAGTGCTCCCCCGGAGGACCTGTACGCCTGGACCCTCAAAGGGGTGGACAACGAGGTCTTCGCCCCGTGGGCGTGGCTGGTCGAGCACGTGATCATCCCCCACTTCGCGGTGTTCGCCTGGGGCGCGTTCGCGATCGAGGCATGCCTGGGAGCGTTTCTCCTGGTGGGTCTTGCCGCCCGGTTCTGGGCGCTGGTCGGTCTGGTCCAAACGACCGCCATCACCTTCTCCGTGCTGAACACCCCGCACGAGTGGTTCTGGTCCTATTTCCTCATGTATGCCGTCCATCTGGCGCTGCTGGCCACCGCTGCGGGACGCGCCTACGGCGTCGACGGCGCTCTGCGCCCGCTGTGGCGGCAGCGGGGCGGCCGACTGTCGCGGGTGCTGATCGCGGCGTCGTGAACCCAGGAAGGGGCTCCCATGCGTACTGCGCGCTCCGCCATCGGGCGCACGGCCGCCGGTCTGGGCGTCGGCGCTGCGGCCAGCTGTGTCCTGGCTATCACCGACGGCCCGCCGTGGCGGCTGGTCACGCTGGGCGGGACGGGGACGCTGGTGATGCTGGTCCTGGCCGCAGTGGCCGTGACGGCGGGGCTCGTGGAGTCGCGGGCGTTGACCGTCCTGGCCGGGGCGGGTTTCCTGGCCGCGGCCGTGGTGCAGCTGGTGCAGATCGCCTGGACCGGTGCGAACCTGCTCGGGGGCGACGGATCGACGGTGGCCCTGCTGCTCGGCTTCGCCGTGGGACTGCTCGCCCTCGGCCTCACCCCGGCGCCCGACGACCGTGATACTGCCACGTCCGCCACGGGAAGGCATGATCCTGCATGAATGTCGACAGTCTGTTGAAGCCCGTCCTGGCCATCGCCGCCGAACACGCGTCGGCCGTTGATGCCGAGGGCCGATTTCCCACCGAGGCGGTAGCGGCTCTGGGCGCCGCGGGCCTGCTGGGTTTGACCGTGCCCGACGGGGAAGGCGGGCTGGGCGCCGGAGCGCGAGAGTTCGCCCACGTTACGGCCGAGCTGGCTGGCGTGTGCGGGTCGACGGCGATGGTCTACCTGATGCACATGAGTGGCACCATGACCGTAGCGGCCGCGCCGCCGAAGGGGATGCCGTCACTGGTATCGGCTCTCGCGGGAGGCGAGACGCTGGCCACGCTGGCGTTCAGCGAACCCGGGTCCCGCTCGCACTTCTGGGCGCCGGTCTCCCAAGCCGAGCGCAACGGCGGCCCGGATGCGCGGTTCACCGCGGACAAGAGCTGGGTGACCTCCGCCGGACACGCACAGATGTACATCACATCCGTGCTCTCCGCCGACGAGGCCGGCACCGTCGACCTGTACGCCATCGAAGCAGGCGACCCAGGTGTGTCCGTCACCGGGACGTTCCGCGGACTGGGTCTGCGCGGCAACGCTTCCGCGCCGATGCGCTTCGACGTGACCGCCCCCGACCCCACCCGCCTCGGCGAGGCCGGCAGCGGCCTCACCCTGATGACCGAGACGGTCATGCCCTGGTTCAACCTGGGCAACGCCGCCGTCTCCCTCGGCCTGGCCCGCGCTGCCCTGACCGCGGCCGTTCGCCACACCAGCGGCGCCACCCTCCAGCACACCGGCCAGACGCTCGCCGAGCTGCCCACCATCCGCGCCCGCCTGGCCCGGATGTCGCTGCAGCTGGAGGCCGCGGCCGCCTACCTGCGCGCAGCGGCGGACAGCATCGCCGCGCCCGACGAGCAGACGCCGCTGTACGTCCTCGGGGTCAAGGCTCTGGCCAACGACACCGCCCTGACCGTCACCGACGACGCCATGCGGGTGTGCGGCGGCGCCGCGTTCTCCCAGCATCTGGCCGTCGAACGGTTCTTCCGCGACGCCCGGGCCGGTCACGTCATGGCACCCACCGCCGACGTCTTGTACGACTTCTACGGCAAGGCCATCACCGGCCAGCCGGTATTCGGCTGAACCTGGACCGCCCGCACGTGCACATGCCCGGTGAAGGAGGACCGAATGGAACCGCTGGTCGTGGGAGCAGTGGCCTACACCCCCAACGTGGTGCCCATCTGGGAGGGCATCCGCGACTACTACCGCACCGCACCGGTCGAGATGGACTTCGTCCTGTTCTCCAACTACGGCCGCCAGGTCGACGCACTCCTCGCCAAGACCATCGACATCGCCTGGAACACGAACCTGGCCTGGGTCCGCACCGTTCTGCAGAGCGACGGTCACGCCCGGGCACTGGCCATGCGTGACACCGACCTCACCTTCCGCAGCCACCTCGTCTGCCGCGCCGGCGCCGGCCTGCGCGGCCCCGCCGACCTTAGAGGCCGACGCCTCGCCCTCGGCAGCCGCGACTCCGCACAGGCGGCCATCCTGCCCCTGCACTACCTGCGCCGCGAAGGCATCAGCGACGGGGACGTGGAGCTCGTGCGGATCGACAGCGACATCGGGAAACACGGCGACACCGGCCGCAGCGAACTGGACGCCATCCGGGCGGTCCTCGACGGCGACGCCGACGCCGCCGCGATCGGCATCACCACCTGGGAATCGATCGGCCGAGACGAACTCATGCCCGACGCCCTCGAGGCGTTCTGGACCAGCCCCACCTACTGCCACTGCAACTTCACCGCGCTCGACACCCTCGACACCGCCCGCGCCGACGCCTGGACCACACACCTGCTGGCCATGGACTGGAACAACCCCGAGCACCGCCGCATCCTGGAACTGGAAGGCCTCACCCGCTGGGTACGCCCGCAGCTCGACGGCTACACCGACCTCTTCCAAGCGGTCGAGCAACAGGAGATCGCGTCCCGATGGTGATCCTCGACCTCGTCGAGAAGCTCTCCGCCACGGCGGAGGGCGACACCGTCACGCTCCCCATCACCACACCCGCCCAGGCCGCCCTCGCCGCCACCTGGTGCCGGCGCACCGGCAACACCCTCATCACCGCCGACGACACCAGCATCACCATCCGCAGGGGCCGCCCACCCGACCCGATCACCGCCCTGCCCCCGGAGCGCCGCCCCGGAGCACGCCTGTGGCTCTACACCAACTTCGACTGCAACCTCGCCTGCGACTACTGCTGCGCCCGGTCCTCACCACAGACAGCCAGACGAGCCCTGGGCGTGGACAGGGTAAGAGAGATCGCGAAAGCGGCCCCGGCAGCCGGGGTCCTGGAGATCCTGCTGACGGGCGGCGAGCCGTTCATCCTGCCCGACCTCGACGAGATCGTCACCGCATGCACCGCCGCGCTGCCCACCACCCTCCTCACCAACGGCATGCTCTTTCGCGGACACCGGCTCCAAGTCCTCCAGGCCATGCCCCGCGACCGGCTCACCCTGCAGATCAGCCTCGACTCCGCCACCCCCGACCTCCACGACTCCCACCGCGGCAAAGGCACCTGGGCCAAAGCAGTCGCCGGCATCCGTACCGCCCTGGGCGAGGGCTTCACCGTGCGGGTCGCGGCCACCCTCACCACCGACGACCGGCACGAGGAGCACGAACTGCGAACCTTCCTGGACTCTCTCGGAATCACACGCGAGAACCAGGTCGTCCGACCCCTCGCCCACGAAGGCGCCGCGGACGACGGTCTGGAACTCACAGTGCAGACCCTGATCCCCGAAGTGACCATCACCGCCGACGGCGTCTACTGGCACCCGGTCGGCGCCGACGACGACGAACAGCTCGTCACCCCGAACATATTCCCCCTCGACGCCGCCATCGACCTCGTGCGAGAGCAGTACCGCTCCTTCCGGAACACCGCTGATTCCGCGGCCAGAACCTTCCCCTGCGCATGACCCAACACCCCATCCGGCCGCCCGTGTGACCGCCGGAGTACCGGGCCAGAACGGGAAGAGGTCCTGGCCTCGCGGACGAAGCCTCCTTCGTCGGCCAGATCGAGGGGAACGCGACGAGTCTTGAGGCGATGCGCATGCACTCTCGTGGTTCTGGGGCCGCCCGGGGGCCTCCCCCAGAGGACGGGGTCCCGGGCCTGGCCGCACACGCCATACCTACACGGGCGGCAGCCGCCTCCAACTCGCACCAGTGCTCAGACGGACCAGCTGCCCAGCCTCCGCACTGGATGACTTGTGTCTTCCACGGCTGTCTTCAGCCGACGCCACAACACATCCCGCGGTCAACAGCCCAGAACGGATGTCTCTGCCCATATCGCCGGCATCCACACTGCACCAGATGCCCCGTGCTGGCCAAGCAAAGAAGGCTGCACTGCAGCCCTGACACCTGACATGAACACCAGCGCGCTCGGTGGGGATGTGGACACCACCGCGGGGTGAAACCGTCACCCGGAAGCTTGACCGAGTCGGCAACCGTCAGATGCCAGGGCAAGGGGCCCTGTCCAGAGAGTCGAAAGCGCAGACTCGCCGTCCGGGGGTGCGTCCCCGGTCTCTTCAACGACCCAACGGCCTTTGGGTTGTGGCCCGCTGTGCTCCCATCGCTTCCATGGGGGTGTTTTACCGTGACAGGCCTCACTGATACCCGCATCGTGCCAATGTGCGTACCGTGTCCGTGCCATGCCATCCCGGTGGCATCTCACCCCTCTTGAGCAGGGCGCTGCAGCAATGCGGAACACGGGCCCGGCCTTCTCCTCGAACTGGAGAGTGCCGAGAAATGCCTCAACGCCGAGCCCGGGTCATGCCCGGTCCAAACCAGGTCAGGCTTCGGTGAGGGCTGCGGCGCCGAAGGAGACGTTGAAGCGGTCGCACCAGATGCTCACGCTCGAGTAATCGGAGAGGTTGACGCCGGCGGGAACAGCATAGTTCTGATCGCCCTTGTTTCCCTTGAGCTTGCCCAGGCTGAGATACCTACCGTCGTCGAAGACCTGCCATCCGGCCTTGCCTTCCTTTACCGGCGCGTCGGTCAGCCACACATGCAAGTCGGGGCCGTTGCTGGTGTCGAGGTTCTCCAGGCGCAGTGTGTGCGAGCCGTCCGCCAGTCGGACGATCTTCACCGACCCGGTCGTGCTGTGTTCGTGCGTGATCAGCTCACCAGAGGCGATCGTCTGCGGCCCGGCCGGAGCCGTCGGCGGGGCCGAGCTCGCCTCCTGCTGGAACGAGGCTGTAGGCGTGGCGGACGAGGAAGGCAGCGCCTCCCTCACAGTCTCGTTCTGCCAGAGCGTCCACGGCTTGAACCAGTACATACCTGCCGCGACCAAGACCGCCGCTGCCACAGTCATGGCGAGCACCACCGGTCGGCTCGCTCTCCGCACTTCTCCCACGGAGTCCCCCAATCAATCGGATTCCCAGCCGAGACTACTGGCCTTGCATGCCGGGCGTTCGCCTCTCCTGGGAGCTGGGCCTTCAGGGATCGAGGACTCGGACTGACATCGGGGGCCGGCGGCGACGGGTAACAGTCGTTGAAGTCCCTGGGCATCGCGGTCACGGGCGGCCACGCCGCTTACCAGGGCTGGCCAGCGTGGCACCCGCCTGGGCCATGGCCGGCGGAGTCGGCGCCGCACTCGTCATCGGCTGCCTCGCCGGCTTCTACCCGGCCGTCCGAGGAGCCCGCCTGCCGCCGAGCGAGGCACTCGCGGCCTCCTGAGTAGTAACGGTGCCCCCTGCCACGCCTTCCTGGCAGGGGGCACCGGTATCGCGGTGGGAGGCGTTCAGCAGCCCCATTCCTGGTTCATGTCGAGGTCGCCCTGCTTGGCCTGGGTGAAGGAGAACCAGTTGCCCGAGTCGTCACGGAAGATCGCCTCCGTGCCGTAGGGCCGGTCCTGGGGTTCCTGGAGGAACTGCACCCCCCGCGCCTTGAGGGCCTGGTAGTCGCCGTGGATGTCATCGGTGGCGAGGACACCGGCGCCGAGGATCCCCTTGGAGACGAGGGTCTTCATCGCTTCGGCGGACTCGGGGTCCATGGCCGGGGGGCCGGGGACCATGAGCGTCAGCTCCACGTCGGGCTGGTCCTTCGCTCCCACGGTCAGCCAGCGCATGCCGCCCTCACCCATGGTCATGTCCGTGCGGAGTTCCAGGCCGAGCTTCTCGGTGTAGAACTCCTTGGCCCGGTCCTGGTCGAGAACCCAGACGGTGGAGATGGCGAGACCCTTGATCATTTCGTACTCCTGCTTAGTCGAGCGGTTGCCCCATCACCGTAGGCAGAAGCGGGGTCAGGGGGCTTCTTCCGGATTGCGCAGTTCGCCCGCCGCGCCGCCGGGGAACCCGCCGGCCCACAGCATGGCGTAGCAACCCGGGATCAGCGCGGCTCCACGCCCGACATGCCGCGCGCGGTACTCGCTGGGCGAGAGCCCGGTCTGCTGCTTGAACCGGGACGAGAACGTGCCGAGACTGGAGAAGCCGACCAGCCGGCAGATCTCGGTGACCGACAAATTGGCAGTGCTGAGCATCTCCTGCGCCCGGTCGATGCGCCGCCGGGAGAGGTACTGACCGGGAGTCTGTCCGTACGTCGCTTTGAACGCCCGCACGAAGTGATAACGCGAGTACCCCGCGTGTGCCGCGAGAGTGGCGAGGTCGAGAGGGGTGGACCAGTCGCGATCCATCGTGTCTTTCGCCGCCCGCAACTGCCTCAGTCGACCCAGATCCTTCGCCATGCCCCCATGCTGGCACTCGCAGGAGCGTGCGAGCACGACCGACCCCCTTGAGCCGTCCACTCAGACGCCCCCAGTCCATCCTCGATGGAGGAGTCGAAGGCGGCACGCCCGCCTTCCATCACACGAGCTGCGGAGGTGCTGTGGGTGGCTGTGCCGACAGCCACCCACAGCTGACCCGCCGGGCACGGCAGGGTCACGCCCGAGGCGCGGCCCCACTATGCGGCCGACAGGTCACCGGTCCGTACCACCCCGTCTTCTCGGCCTCGGACCGGGGCTTTGGAGGTTCTGCCGGATCAGGCGTTGATGCAGGTGTTGCTGAAAGCCGGGTTCAGCAGCCCGATGACGCTGATGGTGTTGCCACAGGCATTGACGGGGATGTGGATGGGCACCTGGATCAGGTTGTCCGAGCCGACGCCCGGCGAGTAGGCCGCCACGCCCTGTGCCTCTGCATCGGCCGACGCCACCGACGCTCCACCCGCCATGACCATGCCGACCGCCACCGCGAGCCCTCGTCGTACATGCACCATCTCACTTACCTCCTAGGGAATCCCTGGTGCCGGGCGGATGGGTCCGCCGGGCCGGTGGGTGAACGTTGCCGCTCCTTCACTTCTTGCCTTCGCCGCCGCCCGCCTCTCGGCTGGGTGGGCATCGCATGGGTACCTAGAACCTCTACCTCAGGTGGCCCGAAACAGGCAGAAGAGAAAACGGTCAACGCCAGGACGCAGCGGAGATGCAACTGTGCCCCGTCCACCGTGGAGAGGACGGGGCACTCGAGTCCGATAAGCACAGCAGCCAGCTCTGATTAATGGACATCGCCCACGCTACGGCAGCGAACGAGACGGTCTCTGCCGTGTGCTGTGCGTCTATTCATACGGGGCGTCGCTGAAGGTCAGGGCGAGAACGGCTTGGTCGTCATCCTCCGTCGCGGCCGCCCAACGGGTGACGTCCTGTTGCAAGAAGGACACGACGTCTTCGGGCTGCGGAGAAGGAACGTCGCGGAAGCGGTCTGCGAGACGTTCCACGATTGGGTAGAAGACGCCCTGTTCGTCGCGTGCCTCGCTGAGGCCGTCGGTGTGGGCGACGATCACCTGGCCGGGGAGCAGCGGATGCACGGTGGTGTCGGCTGATGTGGTGGACAGGTTGCCGAGGCCCAGTGGCAGGGCGGGTGCGGTGGTCAGCCGGTAGGCGCCATGGGAGCCGACGATGATGGGGGCCGGGTGCCCCCTGTCGACGATGTGCACTTCGCTGCTTCCGGGCGGAATCTGCATGAGGAGGGCAGTGACGAACAGTTCGGTGTCTGTGGTCCCGTTCCCGTCGCTGCCAGGGCCGTTACGGGCGATGCTGAGTTCGAGGCGGTCGGCGAGGGAGGCGAGGTTCTGCCATTCGTGGGCTGAGACGCGGAAGCTGCCCAGAACTGCTGTAACAGTCTGTACCGCGTCGAGGCCTTTGCCTCTGACGTCGCCGATGATGGCTCGTACTCCGAACGGAGTGACGCAGACGTCGTACAGATCGCCCCCGACGAGGGTGCCGCCTTCGCCGGCCGTGTAGAACGCGGCGGCGGTCACCGGTCCGAGTCGACGGGGTGGCGCGCGCAGGACGGTCCGCTGAATGGTCTCGGCAACAGAGTCCGCGCGCACAAGATGTTCTCTGGTGCGACGGAGTTTCACGGACAGCATGGTGCTGGCGACGCCGATGAACAGGGTGGCGCCGTAGAGGGCCACGTGGTGTTGCTCGCCGAGATGGCCCGGGCGAAGCGATGCCATGAGGATCTGGAGACCGAGACAGACTGCGGTGGAGATTGCGGTTGTCCGCGGGCCATGTGTCGCGGCGACCAGAGGTGGGACTCCTGTCAGCATGAAGCTGGCGGGTTCTTGCCCGTGAACGGCCCATTCGGCGAGCAGGACTGCGCCGACTACTGCAAGCGGCAGCCATCGCAGCCATCCCCGGGGCAGTGTCAGCGCGCGCTGCTTCGGCAGAGGGCTACTTTGTGACATAGCTGGCACTGTACGAGTCCCGGCTGTGAAATTCCGGACACGGCATACACAGAGTGTCACATGGGATCCTGCGGAGCGCCGAACGCGGCCTGCCTCGGAACAGGTGCGGGAATCTCGCAGTTTTCGGTGCGCGGGTCGCACGAGACGTCGGCGGCTTCGGGGCCTCAATGGCGGGTGACATCGGCGCCGGGGCCATCGCATTGCCGAAGGCGGGCGGACGGGTCAGCTCCATCCTGGCGGTGACTCGCTGCCTTCGGGTTCGCGGCGGGCTGTGAGGTCCTTGGGTAGCCCGTCCGTATGGAATCCCTGATGCCGGAGGCCAGATGCCGGAGGCAAGTAATGCGAACTGCGCATCATTACGCACGCACGGAGCAGCAGCATGCCCGTCGCGCGGCTGTGGCCGCCCCCCGTCTCGCGGCCACAGCCCCTACCTCCCAGCAACGCTGCTTCGATGCCTGCCCGCACCGGTGAGGGGCCTTCAACATCTCTCGGAATGCACGTTGATCTCGGCGGGGAGGTACCTGCCACGTCTGATACCGCGTAGGTACCTGTTCCTGGAGGCACCGGCAGCGTTTGCCCAGGCCCGAATTGGAACTGGGCGGGATCGGGAAAGCGACTCTGGACCTCGCACCTCGGACAGCCCGCGCCGCCAACCTGTCAAGGTAACGGATGCGGGCGATCAGGTGACAGGGGCCCGGCGCGCGACGCCCTGTGGGCTGCCGCTTATGCGATCCTCGCACCATGCGCGAGACGACTGGCCCGTTGCCCGGGCATCTACGCCTGATCTGGGTGTTCGACGCCGGGGACGACAGTGGTTGCGGCAAGATCTTCTCCGACACCGTCAGTCGCTGCACCTGGACGACCCCGGCCTCCTGGGATATCTCGGGCCGCCTTCAGGTCCGCAGCGCGCTGGGCCAGCAGGCGCAGGCCGTCACCCCGCTCGAGTCGGGGGTGATCTCACGTGACAAGGACGGCCGCGAACGCCTGCGCAGCACCTGCGGCCACCTGCTCCACCTCGACGGATCCGGGAGGGTCCGCATCGACACCCCCGCAGACAAGCAGGAGGCTCCCGTGTCGGGTGTCTTCTTCATCCATGATCCTGAGCGGACGGCGGAGCGCCGCATCGGTCCGCTTCGTTAGCCTGCGTGCTGCGGCCGCCTCGCCTCCACTGCCGGTCATCAGGCTTCTCTAGGACGGTCGCCTGATCTGCACGGCACTTCAGCGGGACATGCTGACGATGATCGTTTTCCCTCCGCTGGGCCTGGGCTCGATGGTGACCTGCCCGGCCAGTTGCAGGACCAGGGGCCACCCGAAGCCCCCGCCCTCTCCGATGAGGTCGGGATCGCGGGCCTTCGGATGGCGGGGGCTGGTGTCCTCCACTGTCACTTGGATGTGGTCTCTGTCGGCCCGCAGTCTCAGCGCGGTGACGCCGCCGGCGTGACGCAGGGAGTTGGTGACGAGTTCGGACACCAGCAGCACAAGGTCTTCGATGAGGGGCTCGGCCGGCCGGGGGTGAAGATCCGCTAGGAAGTTGGTGGCGGCCTCGCGGGCGTGGGCGACCTGCTGGGGCCTGTAGACGTACTCCGTCGGGTCAGCATGGTCCGGAGCCTCGTCCGTGCTCTGCATGTCGTTCACCCCGTGTCAGAGACTGCGCTGTGCGATCGGCTTCTTTTCGCCTCGTCTACCCGCTGTCCGGGAGCCGAAAGGATACGAACGGGTTTCGGTGAGTCCCGGGGTGTAGTCGGGAAAGTGTCTCAGCGTGTCGGGCGCGTCGCGACTGCTGGACGAGCGGCTTGTGGGCCTGGGGCGGGCCGGTGGAGCCGTGCGACGCCCTCAGGTGTGGATGTGGGGGTGGTGATCATGGTCAGGACCGAAGGCTGAGGAGGAGGGCTCTTAGAGGGCGTTAAGTCCGTTTCTGGTAGCGGCCTCGTCCGGGCTGGGTGAGGAAGCCTTGACGGGTGAGGCGTCCGAGGCGGCTGCGGGTGATGTTGACGGATGCCTCGTCGGTGGGCATGCCGAGGAGTTCGTGCAGGTCACGGGCTCGGAAGACCTGGTCGGGGTGCTGGTTGAAGGTATTCACGATGGCCTGGTAGGCGGTGTTCGTCTCGGGCGGATCGGGGTCGCCTCCAGCTGGTGCGAGTTCGGTGATGACCTTCCGGGTGGTGGCCAGGTCCCCGAGTCGCGCTTCGGTCTCGGCGAGGGCGGCGGTCAAGTGCACGATCTGGTCGCGTAGTTCAGAGGCCCGGGCTGTGGTCTCGTCGTGCTGGGCCTGGAGGCCGGCCATGAGCTCGGTGACGTTCACGCGGCCAGCTCGAGGGTGTCGCGCCAGGCCGGACTCGGTGTGGTGAGGCGGCGGCCCATGTTCGCGATCGAGGCCCAGTAGACGCGTGAGGCGGAGGTGTCGGGCCGGTGGTCGTACTCACGGGCGAGGCGGCGGTGCAGCATCAATGTGCCGTTGACCTGCTCCACGATCCACCGCTTGGGCTGCGGAATGAAGCCTTTGCCCTGGTCGGCGGGGTTGCGGCGGACGATCTCGATGTCGATGTCCAGTAGGGCGCCGTGGATGAGGACCTCGTCCTTGAAGCCCTGGTCCACCAGGGCCTTCTCCAGGCGGTTGCCGCACCGCTCGGCGGCCTGGTCGAGCAGGGCGGTGCCGGCGGCGTTGTCATGGGCGGAGGCGGCCAGCA
This sequence comes from Streptomyces sp. IBSNAI002, assembly GCF_052244475.1. Lineage (NCBI taxonomy): Bacteria > Bacillati > Actinomycetota > Actinomycetes > Kitasatosporales > Streptomycetaceae > Streptomyces > Streptomyces sp. IBSNAI002. The sequence goes on from NZ_JBQPXG010000002.1 coordinate 2,879,391, forward strand.
CGACGACGCCGATGATCAGCCCCAGGACGTCGACGGCCAGTCCCCGCTTGCGGCCCGACACCTTCTTGTTGGCGTCCAGTCCCGTCGTGGTCTTCGGGACACCGGCGGCCGCGCGGACGGACTGGGTGTCGATGATCACGAGGGACGGGTCCTCTAATCGCCGGGCTCTCTCCCGCACCTGGCAGCGAAGGAGTTCCTGGATGCGCTGGTCGAGGCCGTCCTGGCGCCACAGCGTGAAGTAGTAGAACACCGCTGACCAGGCCGGCAGGTCGTGGGGCAGGTAGCGCCACTGGCAGCCCGTTCGGTTCTGGTAGAAGATCGCGTTCACGACTTCCCGCAGGTCGCAGGCCCCGGGATCACCGGTCGCCGACCGTGCCACCCGGTCCTGCTTCCACGCCGTGATCATCGGCTGGATCAACGCCCACTGCTCGTCCGATAAGTCGCTGGGGTACGGCTTTCTCTCCATGGCTCGCATCTCAGCATGAACATGACCAGCAGGTGGCCGGCGTGGCGATCAGTACCACGATCGAGCGATCACGAACCGAGGAAGATCGGACTTAACGCCCTCTTAGGGAGCTCCTCTGACGGCGGTCAGTAGATGCGGGGTACTCCCGCACTCCCGTCGCCGCGGAGGACCCGCCTCGCCAGGGCCCAGGAGGGGAGCTCGTCAGGATCCTCGCGCATGGGGCCGCCGTCGCTTCCGGGCGGCGATCGTCCGGCCAACAGACCGACCGGAGCTCACGGCGCCAGGGCCCGCACCTTCTGAACCGAGCCGTCCCGGGGAAGCCTGCCGCGACGCCGCAGCTCCTCATCCCGGTGCCAGCGACGATAGGTGCGACGGTGGTTCGATGCACCGCCCGCCCGCGGCCAGGTACCGGGAAACGGGTCCGCCACATCAAGGTCACGACAGCTGAGCAGCTCGAAGACCCGTACATCGTTGCATTGCTCGCTGCGGCAGCTGCCCGTACCGCGTCCGACTAACGGGCCTGGCTCGAGACGGCAGCCGACTCGACGCCGCCCCCGCGACAGTGTAGGGGGATGCGCTGTGTCCGACATCAGGGCATTTGCGTGCTAACTTTGTAGGCGCAGGGACAAGCAAGTCGATAACGAGGCCAGAACAGGGAGGTGAGTTGATGACTGTCATGGAGGCTACTGCTGTGTGCAGTGCCCGCCGGACCATCCTCACGTCCCGGGCCCCGGTCTGACCTGACGTTCCCTCGTTCGAGCCGTATGGTTCGACGGGCTACTGCTCTTCGCTCTCATCGGGGTCCTTCTTCTCAAGGGTCTCTCCGTTGTCTCAACCTTCCTCCTTTCGTGCTCAATCCTGCTCTCTGTCGGACTACGGCTGGGACCAAGCGCGTGAGCACGCCTTCGCAGCCCATCGCGCCGACGGGCTGATCCCGGCCCGGATCGTACGGGCCGAACGCGGCCGGTGCGACGCTGTCACCGAGGGCGGAGTCGTCCGTTCGACGATTCCCGCCACCCTCGATCAGCGTGATCCGCTGGCGGCGCCCAGCACGGGCGACTGGGCCGCACTGCACCCCGCCACCACCGACCACGCGCCAGTACTGCACTCGGTACTCCAGCGGCGGACCACCCTGGTACGTTCCTCCACTTCGCGCACCTCCCACGGCCAGGTCCTGGCCGCCAACGTGGACACGATCGTCGTGACGGTGTCGCTGGCCGCCCCGCTCAAGCACGGCCGAACCGAACGCATGCTCGCCCTGGCCTGGGAGAGCGGCGCCGTGCCGGTAGTGGCCCTCACCAAGGCCGACCAGTGCGCCGACACCCAGCGGGCCGCGGATGAGGTGTCCAAGCTGGCGCCAGGCACGGACGTGCTTGTCACTAGCGCGGTGACCGGGCAGGGCCTGGACACCCTGATAGCGGTCAGCAACGGCACCATCGTGATGCTCGGCCCCTCCGGTGCCGGCAAGTCCACCCTCGGCAACCAGTTGCTGGGCGAGGACCGGCTGGGAACAGGCGCCGTCCGCGACGTGGACGGCAAGGGCCGGCACACGACCACCTGGCGGGAGCTGCTCCCCTTGCCCGGCGGCAAGGTCATACTCGACACCCCCGGACTGCGCGCGATCGGCCTGCACGACGCCCAGAACGGACTGGAACAGACCTTCGCCGAGTTCGAACGCCTAGCACAGGACTGCCGGTTCACCGACTGCTCGCACGAACGCGAACCGGGCTGCGCGGTCCTAGCCGAAATCACCGCCGGTAACGTTCCCCAGCGCCGCTTGGACAGTTACCACCGGCTGCTGAGGGAGAACACCTACGCCGCCTCGCGCACCGACGCGCGATTGCGTGCCGGTCGCGAGGCCACCAAGAAGGACGTCGCCCAACAGCTGCGCGCCACGTACCAGTTCAGGGAGCGCCAGCTGTGAGCCACCTGGATACCATCGCGCAGGCCGCAGCCCCGGCGGCGGAGGTCTTCCTTGCCTTTCACCCCGACCTGCCTGGCCAGGGCCCGGGCTCGGACGCCACCACACGGTGCTTGTGGGATCTGGTGGGACCGCTGCCCGCCAGCCCGCGCGTGCTCGACGCGGGTTGCGGAGCCGACCGCTCCGCCCTGCTTCTGGCCGGGGAAGCCGGTGCGCAGGTGGTGTCGGTCGATCCCCACCAATCCTTCCTGGGCAGCCTCTGCGCAGCAGCAGCACGCAGGGGCTTGGGCGAACACATCGCGCTCCATCCACTGCGCACCCATGCCGAGAACGCGGACGCTGCCCAAGCCGCCAGCTACCGGCTCCACGCACACCAGCCGTTGCCGGAAAGTGGCTGGTGGGATGAGTGCTACAGCCCTCTCGGCCAGCGAATAGCGCAAACAGGCGCGACACAACCCGGCACCGTACAGGCGCTCGCCACCGCGTGCGCAGAGATCGCCATGCGGCACGAACACGGCAACGACTACGCCACCTACCTCCGCTACCCCGACGATGACGTCTCTGGCGCCATCGAGAACGGAACCACCGTGACCACCTGGACCACCCGCCCCGAGACCTCCGAGGACATTGCTGCCGTCCGCCACATCAACCTCGGCGCCTTCCCCACCTCCGGGGAAGCTGACCTCGTCGACGCCCTGCGTACCGATCCCAAGGCGTGGATCGATGGACTGTCCATGGTCACCGAGGCCCCCAACGGCACTCTGGTCGGCCACGCGCTGCTCACACGCTGTCACGTCAGCGGGGAACCGGCCCTCGCCCTGGCCCCGTGCGCGGTGCTGCCCTCAGCCCAGCGCACCGGCGCCGGCTCCGCCGCCATCAACGCCGCCCTGGCCGCCGCCCGGACTATGGGCGAAAACCTTGTCCTCGTCCTCGGGCACGCCGACTACTACCCGAGGTTCGGCTTCACCCCGGCCTCCCGTTACAACATCTGCGCCCCCTTCGACGTGCCAGACGAGGCCATGATGGCCCTGGTACTCGACAACACCCGCCCAGTACCGGCCGGAACCATCCAGTACCCCACCGCGTTCGGTATCTGACCCCACCTGCGGCGCCCCGGGTCTCAAACCCCCGGGGCGCCCCACCGTTTGCCCCGACGGGTCCACTTCCATCCGTGGAAGATGCGAATGATCCGGCGCCGCGACCTCACGCTGCCGTACACGCCCTCTACGACAAGGGCGTCCCGATCCAGGCGATCTCCGAGACGCTCCGGATGGACCGCAAGACGGTACGCCGGTATGCGCATGCGGCCACGCACAAGGAAGCATCGCCGGGCACCAGACGCCGCTACGGCCAGAGCCACGCGCACTCGCCTTGCCTGCACGGACGCGGCACGCCTGCACGCGGAGATCGTCGCAGTGTTCAACGGGCTACAGTCAGCGGGAAACCCTCAGTTGGAGAGCTGCGAGGACCCTCCTCGGAGCGTCGGTAACCGCGCCGGCCGGGGTTCCGACACCTGCACATCGACGCCTGGGGGGGGGCTCGACCGCCGCGCAGAAGGCCGATCAATATCGGCGTGTGCCGTCGTCGACCGCAACGACATCCACGTCGACAAGGTGAGCGACGCATCGGGCCAAGCGGGTCTACAAGGTCAACGACACCGCCGACGTCGCCTGAGGCAACGTCAATACAGCCAACGCCATGTATGCCGTCGGGACCTGTCAATGTTCCCGCAGAATACGGGAGCAACGACAGGACCGCCCTGACGCCCAAGCCGCGCCCAAGCCCGAGGGGTGCTGGCAGCCTGCCTCGGGGGTACCTGCCCACGAACCGGGCAGCGGGCACTGGCGAACACGTGTCCGCAAGATGCCGGTCGGCCGACGCGGGACTAGCCTCGAAGGGTGAGCGCCGTACCGCGGGGACGGGCCTCTAGCAACCGAAACAGCTGCTTGGGCAACGACCGAACCCGCTACCTGCCGCCCTTCGGGGCAAGAACGGCCCAAGGCCCACTGCCCAGGCAGTGCGAGCAGGAACCAGGTCCTGGGAGGTGCGGCGAAGCAACCACCCCGCTCCGCACCATTCCCGAATGCGCGGCAGCGGTTCATGCCTCTCGCCTTTCGGGGGTGGGCGAGACGCCGGAAGGCAAGGGGTATTTCCCATGCAGGCTCAAAGAGCGAAACGTCTCTTCGCTGTCGGCGCGGTCGGCCTCCTCATGGCCGGCGGAGCTGCCCTCGGCACAGCTGGTACAGCGTCGGCCGCGGCCCCGACCCACTCGGTGAGCTACGTCACCGGTGACTGCGGAGACGACGGCTACGACGGGTACGGCGGCGGCTGGTATCACCACAGCGGCTGGGACGACGACGACTACGGCTACGGAGGTCACGGCGGATACGGCCACGACTGGTAACCAACAACAGGCATGTCAGGGCGGTGTGCGGCCTCTACCCCTACCCCCGGGGCACCGCACACCGCCCCGTGAGAGGGCGCGATGGACCCGGCCGGCCACCACGGGCACAATCCGCACCTCGTCAACGCCAAGGGCGTGACGCGCGGACACCCACATACAGCTGCCAGCCTTGTCGTACCCGAACGCTGTCCCGCGATGCGTGGCCCGACTCCCGGGCTCGCGGCACCGGTGTCGGGTCCAGCGCAGGACAACGACCTTGCGGCAACTACCCGGGAGCCGAGCCCTCGTTCCGCCCGCGCGGCGGAACGGGGCTCGTCCCGGAAGCTCGGAATCCGGGACTGGGTTGTGCACCCACCCCTACAACGACTCGGCACTACATCAGTTCTCCCCGCTATCCTCGTGGCGTTGACACGCTCACACCGAGGACCACCACGGGTGATCGGCAGCCGGAAGGATCAGCAAAGGGACCGCAACGCGACAAAGTGTCGGCCGCCGGCGGTCCTCCACTGCTCGCTGGAGAGCCAGCCTGCAGCACTCGCATGGCGTGTCAGAGCCGCGCTGCCGACGGTGGCCCAGGGGAAGAAGCCGTGGCGCATGCCGTGGCCGTCGTGGAGGCGGGCCAGGTGACGGCGATCGATGTCCTCACCGGAGGTCTCCACCAGCAGAAGGCCGTCTTGACGTACCAGGTCGGTGATCCGTCGCAGCAGTTTGACGGGGTCGCCGCCGATGCCGATGTTCCCGTCTAGGAGCAGCGCGGTACCCCACAGGCCTTCAGCGGGGATCGGGTCGAAGACCGACCGGCATAGCGCCCTGCCGCCACGCTCGTTCGTGGCATTGACGGCAGGCAGCGAGATGTCGATGCCGAGTACGCGGTGGCGGCGCTTGGTGAGGGCCTCCACGAGTCTGCCGGGTCCGCATCCGATGTCCAGGACGGGTCCGTGGCAGCGGTGTACCACCGTCATGTCGCAGGGATTAGCCTGGGCGCACCAGCGGCCGATGTCCAGGGGGAAGGACCCATCCGGTGCTGTCGAGCAAGCAGACCTCGCCGTGCCCCGCTCCCAGGGCGCGGGTGTAGCCGGGGCTGTTCCAGTTCTCCGCCGAACCGTCCGTTGTCCGGCTACCGGCTCCCCGATCATCTGCCACAGAGGGTCTCCACAGGGCTCTGCCGTGCCCACGTCTGGGCCGGGCCGTATGAGGTCGGGAGCCCCCATGCCATCGAGGTGACCGCGGCAGGCCGCCGTCCAGCCACGTCGTCTTCAGCAGCCACCCGCCCCTGCTTCAGCAGTGAGGACATGCGGAGTCAGGTGGCCGCGACGTCTGGCGGGGCCGCCCCCAAGCGGCCCCGCCAGACGATCGACGATACGGGTATCACTGCTGGTTCAGCGGCAGGGCGATGTCGGTGACCTGCTGCCCGTTCGGGAACATTCCGCGGCTGGTCGCCTTGCCGGTGAGGGCGTTGATCTCGTACAGGCCGTAGCCGTTGCCGGCGTTGATGGCAGCGAAGCCCTCGTTCGTACCGGACTTGGCGTCGTAGTAGATGTCGAAGCCGGCATCGAGGGCGGCGTCGACGCCGAGGTTGCCGGTGGGCGCCAGGGTGCCGGCGTTGGCCGGGGACTGCAGCGAGATCCGGTCGGCCATCGTGTCCAGATCGAACAGCGTGGTGGCCGTCGCGGCGTTCAGGTCGTTGTTCGTGTAGGCGGCGCCGGTGACGCCCATCGCCGTGGAGGGAGGCATGGTGGGGTTGGTGAGCATTCCGTCGACGGTGGTGGTCAGCGGCGCGGCGTTGTCGTCGATGTTGTGGCGCAGGTTCTGACCGGTGTTGGAGATGACGCGCAGCCGATTGGCGGCCGGGTTGAAGTCGACCCCGAACTGTGCGCCCGACAGTGCGACGGTCAGCTGGGAGACCTTAGTCGCCTTCGCGTTGGTGGTGCTGAGCGTGTAGATGCCGCCCTTGTCGCCGACGCCGTACAGCTTCTCGTTCTGGACACGGAAGTCGATTCCGACGAGCTTGGCGTCGCCCATCAGGCCGGACACCTTGCCGATCGAGTGGGTCTTGGCCGGCTTCTCGACATCGAACTCCACCAGCCGCTGGTCTGCGGTAAGGCCGACCGCGGTCAGCCCGTGGCGCTCCATGGCAGGCCGGGGGCCCGGCGGGGTGTCGGTGTCGAACCCTGCGGCCAGGGCGGGGGCCGCGCAGGCGGCGGCGAGTACGGCGGAGAGAGCGATGACAGTGCTGCGAGTACGCATGATCACCTTTCACATGGGGTGGCTTGTGACCCCGACCAGGGTGGAGGCGGGATCCGCGAGCACTTCGCAGCCGAGCCGGACGTGGACCTGCCCGACGCGGAGAGTCCACCCGAACGGAGCAGGCGGCACGGCAGCGCGCCGGCCAAGGCTCTTGCGTTGGGCACACCTCCTGCCGCACGAGCACCCAACATGTCACTGGGTGATCAATTTCGGGCAGCGTGCGAGGCGGCCGACGGAAAGATCACCATCGGCACTTGCGCAATCCCCGTGTCCCGGACCGTTTACGCATGGGGTCGCAGCCAGTGATCGCGCGGTTCTTCACCGCGATGTTTCGTGCTGAGGGGCGGTGAAGACACTCTCGGTGTGGTTAATGCTCAGCAGCCGAGCAACGCAGTCCGGAACCTCGCGCAGTCGCAGCTGCGTGCCGTGCGCTTTCGCGAGCCGGGCCGCTGACAGCAGGGCTCCCAAACCTGCGCAGTCGCAGAAGGTCAGCTGGGACAGGCACACAGAAGTGTGCTCGTGAGTGCCAACGGCTTGGTGGAGGGCCGCCCTCAGCTCCGGGGCGGTGGCCACGTCCAGCTCGCCGGCGACAGTCACCTCGCAGCTGCCGGGCCCGCAGCGTCGGACCTCGACCCGGAATGTGTCGTACACCGTCCCTCCTCGTGTGCCATGGTGCCTGTGATTCCAGGAAACGCCGCACATGGGCAAGATGTCCAGCGGCCCCAGAACCACACGAGCGAGCCCAAAATCGTAGAAACCCACGAAACCTTTTGGCTTGGTGCCGACGCCGGCGCAAGGAGGTTCATGACGCATGGTGACGGACACTTTCCGCTTCCACCGGCGGCCGGCACGGCGACGCCGCGCAGGTCTGCGTCGCACTCCGGCGTCCTGCCCGGACCACCTGCTGCACGGCGTGGCGAGCGTCCGTCGGCTTCCCGCGCGGACGGATGGGCAGTCCCACTCTTGGCCCTGATGGGTGAGGGCCCGTCGCTCCATCGGCTTCACTTCCGGACTCGAAGCCGATGGCAAGGCGTGATCGCCCCGCCGCTCGGGCAGTGTTGCGGCAGGCGGTAAGGGCGTAGCTCCTCCGTCGTCGGGCTGTGGCAGTGGCAGCCGCCTCTTCTCCTGCCACAGCCCGACCACCCCTCGGTTTGATCAAACGGCCGATATCCGTACCTGCGCGCGCCCTGCAGAGAATCTGCGGTCGCCGGCCTCGGAGGCCGGAGAAGGTTCTCGCGCCTGGATGCTGTTCGCTCAGCACGGCAACGGCCCACGTCATGGTGCGCCGTATGAGCGAAGTTTTCCCCCGCGCGGGGATCGGTACTGGTCACAAGGGGTGAATGAGCTGTGTGGCTCGTTTCCTGCCCGGCGGTCAACGTCGTTGATGGAGTCGTGAGGAACTCAACCGACAGCCCCATACCGGCAAGCCCCACCCCCTGCGACACAGGCGCGGACGCCGCGCCCGGTGTCATAGTCGTCCACTCCCTCACCGCGCTCGACGACACCCTTGTGGTTCGTCTGACCGGCGAGATCGACCACTTCAGCGCAGCCCCCCGCCGGGCGGCGTTGAGCCCTTGGAAGAGGTCGGCGCTGACCTTGTGAGCACCATCCTCGTTGCCGACGACGCAGACACCGGCGACCTTGCCGTAGGTGAGCATGCGGCGCTCGTCGTCGGTCTCGGAGATCTCCGCGTCCAGGCGTTCCAGGACCCGCTGGGCGATGCTGGACGGATGCCCCAGCCAGATCGCCGTCGACAGGATTAGAATGTCGGCGCCCATGATCGCGTCCCGGATCTCAGGCCACGCGTCCCCATCTCCCATGTCGGTCTCCACACCCGGCCGGACGTCATGGTCGACGATCCGGATGATCTCCCCCGTGACGCCGTGCTCGGCGAGAGCGGCCATGGTCTGCTCGGCCAGCAGTTGGGAGCTGGAACGGGCCGGCGAGGGCGTAAGGGTGCAGACAAGCGCGAGGGCGCGCAGCGGGGTGGTTCCGTCAGTGTCCATGATCCTGAACTACCCGCGACTCTCGGTTCCTTACCAGTGGGGCCCCGAGTCCTCCCGTACGGTCTAACGGCACGCGCCCGCGCGATCGGCTCCGCCGCGCACGGATCTGCCTGGACCCATGGCCGCCATCCTGAGCATCAGGTGTCGGCAGCGCAGCGCAGGCCGGGGCCTATTATTGCCGGGCCTGGCCAGCCCCGGCGAGGACAGGACAGGGCCCGGCCAGATCACTGCCTGCGCGCCCCGGCCGGGCTCTGTATGCGTGGCTACCTCGCTACTTAGAAGTCGTCATCGCGCTCGTCGCGCAGGAGGTCTTCCTCGCGGCGCCGCTCCATCCCCTCGGGGCGCCGGTCGCCGCGGGGCGCAGTACCCGGCTCGGGGTGGACCGGGTCCTGACCGGGACGCTGCGGGCGCTCCTGCTCCTCGCGGATCTTGCCCGGCTCTTGGCGCTTGTCCTTCATACCGCCCATAACGGCGACTCCTTGGTGCGTGGGGGTAGCGTGGTTGCTCTCGCTCAAGCTGACACGAGGTATCGCGCTGCGCACTACTTGGGTTGCGGCATGTGGCGGAAGGTTGGTCTCCGACAGTCCCCTACAGGCGGGTCAGGTGTGCAGGAGGCTGTTGCGGCCGTCGTGGCCGTCCGCCTCTTCCTCGTCGAGCCAATGGCCGCCGTCGGCGAGATAGCGGAACTCGTGGCGCTGGTCCACTGGGAGGGTGACCATGACCGCGCGGCTCCCGTCGAGACGCTCGACCAAGGGGTGGGCGCCGGGCCGCCAGTCGTTGAAGTCACCGACCACGCTGACCTCACCGGCCGGATGGCTGGCGGGCAGGACGAACGTGATCTTGGTCTGCTTCTTGCTCCGGATACACTCCAGCATCGACGGTCAGCTCCTTACGGGTGGGGGCAATGGCCTGGCATTCCTGCCCGCTGCGCGAGTTTCGGCAACATGTCGCTCCGCCACCCGCCACGCATGCCACCCAGACGGCGTCACCCATGCGGGGAGGGACACCGGCCTGCGGGCCTTCCGGCGGGCGGGGTTACCGATCAGATGTGCGGCCTGAACGGCTCTGGCCATGACCGCTGTACGGCGAAGGCCCAACCTGGCGTGCGCTTCGCACACCTAATGTCCTGACCATGAGCATGTTTGATCAGTCCTGTCGCATTCGGATCGCCGCGCCCCACGATGAGCCTCCGGTGATCGAGCTCGACGGCCAGGACGTTTCCGCCGCCGTGGAGGTCTACAGGGTCATGCAGGCCCCGGGCGAAGCCCCGGAGGTCACCCTGTACGTGAACACCGAGTGGCAGGGCTTCGGCTTTGAAGGGCTCGCGGAGGTGATGGCGGAGCCGGCGGATCTGCGGCATGTGGTGATCGGGTTCCTTGATGCGGTGGAGTGGCAGAAGCTCGACCAGGCCGTGCTGAACCGCGATGACCTGGACGGCCAGCCTGGGGAGCTGACGCGCGGGCTGTTGGCCCAGCTGCGGGAGTGGGCGGCCAGTGCTTAACGTTCGCGGCATCGCCCGCTTCGCTGATCGGCACATGATGCCGGACAGGGTCCGTGTGACTCGGGCTGGCGGGGAAGAGGTCTTGGACCCGAGCACGGGCGAGCTCGTCCCGGCCGCGCCGCTCGTTGTGTTCGTGGGGAAGGCCGGGCTGTATCCGCAGCAGGAGAAGATCCGCTCCCGGGGCCGGGACGGGGCGTGGGCGGAGGAGGTCCGGGCCGGGTATCGGCTGTTGCTGCCGGTGGAGGCGGCCGAGCTGGAGGATCACGACGAAGTGCTGGTGGTTGAGGCACGCGACGTGCAGGCCGTCGGCCGGACGTACGAGGTGACCACGCTGGGCGAGGTGTCGTCCTTCCCCATGCTGCGGACGGTGTGGCTGGAGCAGCACGACCGGAGCGCATCGTGAGCAGGAAGAAGAGCTCCTTCAATCACCCCGCCGCCTTGGCGGCTGCTCTCGATCAGGGGGCGTTGGTTCTGCGCGGGGAGTCGGAGGCGGCGGTGCGGTTCAGCGCGGCGGCGATCGTCGCTGCGGTCCGGGCCCGGGCTTCCGGGCGCCCGGGCCCGCGGGTGATCACTGGCCAGTACCGGGCATCGTGGCGGTCCGAGGTCCGCGGCGGCGCCCCGGTGTGGGTCGCGGAGGTTGGCACCAGCGCCCCGCAGGCCCGAAGACTGGAGTACGGCTTCGTCGGCACGGACTCGCTCGGTCGCCGGTACGCGCAGCCGCCGTTCCCGCACGCCGGACCTGCCCTTGAGGCGACGGGGCCGACCGTCGTGCGTCTTCTTGGCGTTGCTGTGGAGCATGCCCTGTGAGCGAGCTGTCCGCCGACGTCGAGATAGCCCTGACCGAGGTCCTGGGCGGCCACGAGCGGGGGATCCTCTCCCGGGCTGTGATCGTCGCCGAGATGCTGGATGGGGACGGCGAGCGGGCGTTGTCGATCATCACTACGCCTGGTGTCACCGAATGGGATGCTCTCGGCCTGTGCCGGTACGGCGTCCTGTCGATCGAAGGCCCGGCCGCCGCGCACTTCTCCGGAGGCCCGGAGTGATCGACCGTGCACCCTTCACGGCTGCTGTACGCGCCATGTTGGCGGCGGCCACCGGAAGGCCCTGCGGGCTCGGGGCACTCCCGCTGCTGGACGGGCGACCGGCGCCGCTGCCGTACAGCGTGCTGTACCCACTCGGCGGGCCAGTGAACGGCGCGCCGTTCGCGGATGCTTCCGAGGACGCGTCTCCCGCCTTTCAGGTGACGATCGTCGGCGTCCGGACTGACCAGGTCGAGTGGCTGGGTGACCGAGTGCGCCGTGCGTTCCTTCAGCGCACGGCGGCCGGCGGGTGGGAGTACCCCGTCACCGTTCCCGGCCTGAACGTGTGGGCTCGGGAGCTTCTCGTGGACGAGGGCGTGGACCCCGCGAGCGGGGACGTCGTTACGTGCGTCCAGCGGTACAAGTTCTCTGTGACAGCTTCGGCTTGATGCTGGCAGGGCCCCGGCTTCCAGGACTCCGCCAGCATTTGGGCGCCGTCTGGGGTGCTTGGGGTCAGACGAGTGACGGCATGACGCCACGGTTCCACCGGCCGAGCCAGAACGCGGCGGCTGAGGGCTGATCCTGGCCTTCGGTGGAGCCGTCGTGCAGGAGGTACTCGGTCGGGGCCACGTAGCCCTCACCGGGGGCGAGGCGTATTCGGATGATGCGGATGGGCCGGCCGCTGGCCACGTAGGTGCGGTAGTCGTCCGTGTGCGGGTATCGCTGGGTGTGGTCGTCGGGGTGGACGGCCCGGCAGACCGTTTGCGCGTCGATCGCGCCGAGGATGAGGTACCGGCTACCGGGGCCGAGGTTGAGGGCGATCCTGCGGCGCCCGGTGTGCTTGGCGGCGTACGGGAGCTTGTCCCAGTTGTCGAGGTGCAGCCCGATCAGTCGGCCGTCCTGGTAGTTGTCGGTGGTCGTGATCGTGTCGGGCTTGGCGAGGGCCTGGCCGAGGTAGACCGCGTCCGCGCCGCCGAGAGGGAGCGTGAGGTCTTCGAGCGGGAGCCCTTCCCGGTACGGGGGCCGGACGATCTCCACCAGCGTGCTGTCCCGGGGCCTGCGCGGAGCCGTGACAGCCTTGATGTCCGTCTCGGTCATGGGACGCCACTGCCCGGCCGGGACGACCGCACCGGGCTCGTAGGCAGTCTCCTCGGGGCGGGCGGTGCGGACGGTGGCAATTTCGCAGCGGGCGCGGAGCGCGGACGGGTCGCCGTAGGCGATGTGCAGGGGCACGGGGTCCTCCCGGGTCAGTCGTCCCCGATGGTGATGTCGAGTTCGTCCACGAGGGCCTCTGCGAGGTCGGACTGCTGGCCTGGGTCGATGCGGACCTTGGCGAGGTTCGCGACGCCGCGGATTGCCGACAGATCGTTCTCGCGGAGGTCGGTGTTGCGGTAGCGGCCCGTGTCGAATTCGGTGAGCCGGAGCGTGCAGTCGGTGAACACGGCATCGGACAGGTCGCAGTCGGTGAACGTTGCCTCGGTCAGGACGCAGCCGATGAAGGCCACGGGTCCGGTGACGCGGACCTTCACGAAGGTGGCGAAGTCGACTTTGCAGCCTTCGAACAGGACGTCATCGAGCACCAGGCCGCTCAGGGTGGCGCCCATGAGCTTGCAGTCCCGGACGTGGACGCGGGTCAGCTTGCTCTCGGTCCAGCGCGCCGACCCGAGGTCGCTGCCGGTGATCTCCACGCCATGCAGGTTGACCGACTCGAACTCGGTCCGCTTGGCGTGGATGCCCGTGATCCGGCCGGTGACGAGCTGGGTGTCCGCGAGGTCGAGCGAGCGCAGGTCGGCGTCCCCGTACGCGAAGTCCTGGACGGTGCCGCGGGAGCTGTCGAGGCTGTCGACGTTGCTGAGGTAGAGGCCGGGCTCGTCCAGCTCCGGCAGGGTGATGGTGGCGTGGCCGAAGGTGCGGGTGGCCATGGTGCTCCTTGTCGTCGGGGCGGCCTCGCGCTGCCGGCGGGCCGCCCCTGTGTCGGTTGCTGCTACTTGTTCTTCCAGTTGTCCCAGCTGGGCCGGTTGTCGAAGGTGGCCGTGGGGTTGTCCCACGTCGGCCGGTTGTCGAACGCGGCGAGAGGCTCGCCGTGCTCGGCCTGCGGGGTGGGCGGGTTGCTCCGGGTGGCGTTGGCTCCGGCGTTCTCCCATCGGGCGACCGCCGCGGTGCCGGCGGCCTCGAGGAGGGACTCGAAGCCCTCCGCCGAGTCCATCACGAGCGTGGTGGCGTCAGTGGGCGTGTGCACGGACATGTCGTGTGACTCCTTCGAGTAGGGCGATCTTGGCGGTGGTGCAGTACCGGGTCCTGGTGCCGTCGAACCGGCCGTCGTGCTCGAAGTACCGGTTCGCGGCGTGGCCGCCCCCGCAGAAGGCGAAGGCCGGGCAGGTGGTGCGGCAGGCGTCCACGCCCTGCCAGAACTCGGTGATCCAGGGGGTGCGTTCCTCCGCCTCGGCGACGAGGATGTCCAGGCCGTCCTTGAGCACGTTGCCGGTGGTGAAGTCGCCGAATCGGGCGTCGGTGAAACCGGCCAGCTCGGGAGAGAGCATGACCACCCCGCCGTCGTAGGCGATGGTGGGCATCGGATCCCAGGGCGCGGAGGTGGGCGTGGGCGCCGTGTTGTGGCCGCCGAGAACGGCGCTGGCGAAGTTCAGGACCCGCTGGACCTCCCGCAGCCTGATGATCGGGTTGGCCCGCCAGGCGTCCGCGAGGGCGGCCCAGAACTCCGTCGCGCGTACGGGATCGGCGTCCTTGGCCCCGCGGTTGACACCTTCCTCCTCTTCGACGTTGACGCCGAGGGTGGTCACGCCCAGCTCGGCGAAGAAGTCGTAGAAGCGGGCCGCGTCCTCGGGGGCCGGGTCGGAGACAACCGCGATGGCGGAGAACGGAATGCCGTGGCGGCGCAGGCGCTCGATGCCCCGCATCGTGACACGGAATCCGGGGTGGCCGGCGAGGGTGACGCGGCGGGTGTTCATGTCCTCGGGGCCGTCGATACTGACGCCGACGTGGACCTGGTGCCCCAGCAGGAACGCGCACCACGCGTCATCCACCAGAGCCGCGTTCGTCTGCACGCTGTGCTTGACGCCCTCGAAGGGGGACATGAGCGCGGCCAGGTGCTTGCGGCCGGCGGCCAGCGGCTCCCCTCCGTGCCACACGACCTCGAAGGCCGGATCGTCGGCAGCCCACTCGTTGACCGGCTTGGCAACCGCTTCCGCGACTTCGACCGGCATCAGGTGGTTCATCTTCCGGAACGGCAGGTAGCAGTACGTGCAGTCCATGGGCAGGCACTTCGTCGTCGGCTGCATGATCACAGACCGGGGCCTGTCCGCGAGCCGTAATGCAGGGTGCATCGTGCTCCTCTCGATCGGGTTCGAGTGGTGCGCCCACCCGGGAGGGCGGGGTCAGCGGGCGTCGGCTTGGCGCAGTGCCTGGGGGTCGGCGACGACCCATTCCACGCCACCGCCCTCGGGGCGCAGGAACACCGCTTCGGATATGACGCGCCTGGTGCGGGGGTCTTCCCACTCGCCGACGAACTGCACAACCGCTTCGCATCCCCTGGCCGGGTCGTAGATCCGGGCGCCTTCGTGGAGCCAGGAAGGGCAGCTGCTCACGATGGCCCGCCCTCTCCTGCACCCCGCAGGAATCGCTCCATGCCTCGCTCGGCGCGGGCCCGCAGGGAAGGGCTGGGGTCAGGGCGGTCGGGGGTGTCGTCCCACGGCGCGTATTCGGGCTCCTGCTGCAGCGCGCCGCCCGGGTTCCGGTGGGGAAGCGGGGCGGGCGCGTCGTCGGCGGGCATGAGGGTGTCGAGTGTGGCGTTCCAGCCGTCTTCGCCTCCGCCCTCGGGGCACAGGCGGTAGACCGTGGTGCCGGTGTCTGCCGGGATGTCTATGACCACACCCGTACGGGAGGTGGCGGTGTCGTAGGCGAGATCGCCGCGCAAAGGCCAGCGCGGGTCAGGGTCATCCGCTTGATGTCGTACGCGGTCATGGTCAGTGCGACGCGCAGAGGTCATGCAGCGGAACGTATTCAGTCGACTACCGGCGAATATGAATCCGTGGAATACCCGCAGATCAGTCCAGCGAAAAGCGTCCGGTCATGCCGCGCAGACGCTGACGGGTCGCGACCCGCTCGGCATAGATGATCTTCCTCAAGGTTGCCCGCGCGACGGGGTGATTGCGGACCAGCTGCGGAGCGATCCGTTCGGCGGTCTCCAGCTCTGTCAGGGCCTGGTCGCGGTTTCCGTCCCACAGCCACGCGCGGGCGAGGTCCATGTGGTGGTGCCCGAGGCGGGAGTTCGGCAGGACCGCGATGTGCGCGGGGTCCGCCTCCCGGTTGAGGCGCAGGGCCTTCGTCTGGTCGCTCATCTCCAGGGCGGCGCTGACGCTGTGGATGATGACGTTGCCGAGGCTGAAAGTGACCGAGTGCCGGTCGTGGATCTCGGGCCCGACGTAGGCGTTGACCCGCTCGCCGGCCGTACGGGCCAGGGCCAGGCGTTCATCCGATCCGGCCGCGTTCCCGCCCCGTGCGTACGAGAT
Source organism: Streptomyces sp. IBSNAI002 (assembly GCF_052244475.1). Classification (NCBI taxonomy): domain Bacteria; kingdom Bacillati; phylum Actinomycetota; class Actinomycetes; order Kitasatosporales; family Streptomycetaceae; genus Streptomyces; species Streptomyces sp. IBSNAI002. Next base: position 2,895,481 of record NZ_JBQPXG010000002.1, read on the forward strand.
CGCGGCCCGCAGGTGCAGGGCGCCCCACATGCGCAGGGCCAGCGGATCCCCGGCTTCGTACTCCGTCTCGATACCGGTGAGTGCCTTGTCGCCGAGGGCGAGAGCGTCGTTCCAGTCGGCGGAGGCCCATGTGTCCCACATCCGCATCCACAACGCCATCGCGGGCATCACTGGGTCGCCGGACAGCTGTGCCGACCAGGTGGCCCGTTCGCAGGCCATCGCGACAAGCTCGGGGTGCCCGAGGGCGTGGGCGGCGGTGTGGGCGAACTTGCAGGCCACCGCGTAGATCGCGAAGGCCTCTTCACGCTCGTGGCCGGCGGACACCTCGGCAAGCGCGCGGGTCTCCCGCAGCATGTCCGGCAGCTCGCTCAGCACGGCCCCGTTCGCCGCCGCGTCGCGCAGCCGCAGAAGGCGCTTCATGTCGTGCCACAGCAGGGCGGACGGGCGCGGGGTGCCGTCGAAGACCGGGGCCAGGTCGTAGCGGCGCAGCTCTCGCAGGATGGAGGCTGCGGACACCTGCCATTTGGTCTCGGCGCCGCCCCCTGTGTACGGACGCTCGATCAGGGTGTTCGGGTGGCAGTGCAGGGCGGCGGCCACCGCGTTGATCAGCCCGGCCCGGTCCAGCTCGATCCGGCCCTTCTCCAGCTTGGACACCCAGCCCTGGGTCCGGCCCAGTGCGGCAGCGAGGTCGGCCTGCGCCATCCCGAGAGAGAGCCGCTGCCGCCGGACCCGCTGCCCGATCCGCTCTTGTTCCTCGATGTACCCGCTCACACCCGCCACCCCGATCCGCGACCACACTTCTGACGCGAAGGTACCGCCGCGACGAGGCGAGAGGCGCCCTTTGGGCAACAGATCCCACACAGCGAGAAATCGAGCGGTACGGACAGGGACGTGCGATCAGCCGCGGGCAGGGCAGCGTTGTTCGGAGCCCGCGGGCGGCCGCCGGGCGAGCGTGGGTAGCCCGCCCGGCGGCCGAGTTCAGCCGGCCTGACCGTGATCGTCCACGTGCGAGCCGGGATCTTTCGGGGCCACGTGCTTGGCGACGGCTCGCCGGAACCGTGTGATCTTTGGAGCCCAGTAGGCGGTGGTGATCTCCGCCGTGCGCTTGATCAGGGGCGGACCGATGACCGCTGCGGCGACACCAACCGCGGTGGATTCTGCCGGGTTTGACGCCAGGACGTCAGATACCGCTGTCACGATGAACTGCACTGCTACTCCACGTAATCATGCGGACGCGGGCCCGCACAGGAGTCAGGCCGCCAACGCCCATGAATGGGAACGGGCTTGGGAGTGCAAAAGCGCATCGGGGCCGCGCGGGACGTTCGGCGTGGCCAGCTTGAGGATCCCGCAGGGTGACGATGGCAAGCGCCGGAAGCACGGAGTGCCCCAGTCAGTGCGGAACCGTAGCCGTACCTCGACAATGCGCCAAAGGACAGCGCCGTATGCCTCGATCTCGTCGAGGAGTTGCGCCGCGTTCAGGTCCGATGGCACATCGCGCGCACCCCACAAGCCCATGAGGCTTCGGGCTACCGCCGCAGCTCTGGAGTAACTGCTCGAGAACAGCAGGGAGTGGGTGCGGGTCTGCGGCGCCGCGGCGGGTGGTTCGGGGCTTTTGGTACTGATGGTCCAGCTGTGGGCGCGCAGGTCCCGGACACGGCGGTCGACAAGCTCGGGGGCCGGGAAGCGTCCCGCATGGAGTTCGCCCCGAAGGGCCATCAGCGCGGAGTGCTGCACCCAAGCCTTACCGGCGCTGGTCGGTACAGCGCGGACGGCCCGCCCCGTGTCCTTCTCCCAGTACAGGGCGCTGGCCGCGATGAAGGCGGACCTGCCGGTCCCGGTGCCGCTGTACAGCACGGACTCCCGGCGAACAGCTGACTCCGCTACAGCCCACGAGGCAGGAGGAGTTGCAGCCGGACGATCGTCCCGCGCCCTCTGACTCTCCCCGAGGCTCATGAGGTCAGGATAGTCACACCCTGGGCTTCGCCAGCACGCCGCTCACAAGTCCCGCCTCTCGCCGACAGTATGTTGGTAGTGACGGGTCACGTCGAGCGTGCTGACCCCCTCACCGCGGAGGCCCCTCGCGGACGCCCAACCCGAACACCGGGTGGGCCGGTTCCCCGACATCGTCGAGGGACGGGGCCTACCTGACATGCGGCTGCCGTCCCGGAATCGGACAGCAGACCTTGCAGATCCAGAAATACTCACGGCGCGGAGTAACGCGCATCCTGTGGCTGAAGACGGTCAAAGACTCTGGCCACCTTCCTACTCGGGCGGAACTGACCGCCGGCACCGACCTGACGAACGCGGTCGCTGCGATCGACGGATGGTCGCTGTCGAACCAGGCGATCGAGACCCCTGACCTGGGGTCCACGTTCGAGTCGAAGATCCCTGGCGTGGACCAGGCTGATGACTCGTCCCTCGGCTTCTACGAGGACAAGGTCGCTGACGAGATCGAGCAGCTGCTCACGAAGGACTCCACTGGCTGGGTGGTCTTCCTCCGCAAGGGTGACGTGCCTGCCTCCCGGTCGATGGACGTCTTCCCGGTCCGCATTGGCTCCCGCTCCCCGCAGTACAGCGTGGACAACGAGGCCGCGAAAATGACTGTGGCCTTCTCGATCACGGAGAAGCCGCTCCAGGACGCGCCTGTACCGCCCGCCGCGCCGAAGCCGTAACCGCCCGCCTTCCCTTTCCCGGCCGGGCGGCGCCCTTCGCCCGGCCGGGACCTCCCCCACCACGGAGCTCCCGATGACCAGCACCACCCCCACCGAACCGACGACCTCGCCGGCCACCAGCCGAGATGATCACTGGGCGCGCAAGCTCGCCCGGCTCCGAGCCCGGCAGCTGCCCGAGCAGCTCCTTCAGCTCTGTGACGACATGGCGGCCAAGCAGCGCCTGGATCGGGCGAAGCTGGACGTGGCCCGGCTTCGGATGGCTGACGCGGAGACTGGCGGCGAGCAGAAGGAGCTGGAGGCGGCGGAGGCCGAGCTCGTCGCCGCGCAGGAGGCTTTCGACGAGGTGTCGGTCACGCTCTCCTTCCGGGCGCTGCCCCGGCCGGCACTGGATGGGCTGATACGACAGCACCCGCCGACGGAGGACCAGGCCGAGGACGGCGACGCCTGGAACCCGACGAGCTTCCCGGCCGCGCTGGTCTCCGAGGCTCATGTCGAGCGTGATGACGACGGACAGGAGGTCGACGGCATGACCGTGCAGGAGGCGCAGGACCTCTTGGACGGCTGGCCGGTCGCGGAGTCCAACAGCCTGTTCGCGGCAGCGTGGCAGGCGCAGCAGATCAATCGTGCGACGGCCGGTGAGGTGGGAAAAGGCTGATCGCTGACGAGCGGCTGCGCGCGGAGCTAGAGCTGTGCGACCGGTACCGCATCCCGCACTCGTTCTTCGTCGGGGCGGGGGACGGCCGGTGGTCGGAGTCGGACCGGGTCAAGGCCTTGGCGTTCGAGGCGTACCGGCGCAGCGTGTGCGAGCAGTGCGGGACACGGGCCGCCGAGTGGGACGAGGAGCACGGTGGGGACAGGTTCGCCTACGTCACGACGACGGTCCGGTGCGTGGGCTGTGAGCTGATCGCGACCGAGCAGCAGACCGTGCCCGAAGGTCCGGACGGGTACGGCGTCCGGATCGGTCTGGTTCCGCGCAGGGCCTGGGAGGCGCAGCAGGCCGCACGCTGACGCCCGTACGCTGATCTTCAACAGCGTGCGGGCTTCGGCCGGCGCGTACCGCGTGGGGCGGTAGGGGCGCATCCGAAGGGGCGCGGGGAGATAGGGCACCGGACAGGTGTCGTCCTACACGCTCAGCGTGCAGATGCGCGCTGACGCCGCGAACCTGCTCTCCAGCATCCGAGGCGCCTCCGGCGCCTTGCGTTCCCTCGGCCGCGATGTCGACGCTGTCCACCGCATCCTCGGTCGCGTCGGCTCTGGCGCTTCCGGGCTGCGCGGCATCGCTGCCGATTCCGACGCCGCGCGCCGAGGTCTGCGGCAGGTCGCTTCCGACGGCGATGCCTCGATGCGGCAGCTGCGACAGGGCCTGATCGGCGCCCGGCAGGAAGCCCACCACCTTCGCAACATCGTCGTCGGCGGCGGCATCGTCTCCGGCCTCGCGGAGATAGCCAAAGAGGGCAACGAGTATCAACGCGCCATCCAGAAGTGGGGTGCGGTCACAGGAGCGTCCGGCCAAGAGATGGTGATGGCCGGGGCCAAGGCCCGCGAGCTCGGCTCCGATCTCACCATCCCCGGCACGTCGGCGACGAAGGCCGCAGACGCGATGCTGGAGCTTGCCAAGGCCGGCCAGAGCGCAACCTCTTCCATCGCGAACGGGCGCGCCGCCATGCAACTGGCCGCTGCCGACAACCTGTCCGCCGCAGACGCCGCAAAGTACCTCGGCGACGTCATGGATCAATTCGGGCTCAGCTCGAACCATGCGGGGCGCGCAGCCGACGTCCTCGCATCCGGCGCGAACGCGGCGTCCGGTGGCCTGAAGGACATCTACTACGCGATGTCCTACACCGGGCCCGTCGCTGCTCAGCTCGGTGTGTCCATCGAGGACACCGCGACAGCCGTCGCCATGCTGGCCCGTTCCGGCATCCTCGGCTCCAAAGCAGGAACGTCCCTTCGCGGCATCTTCACCAACCTGGCCGCCCCGACGAAGCGGATGAAGCAGGGCCTGGCCGAGCTGGGCATCGAAGCCTGGGACACGCAGGGGAACTTCAAGGGCCTGCGCGAGGTCGTCGAAGGATTCGAGAAGGCGGGGCACCGGCTCAGCGACAAGGACTTCGCCGCAGCGATGTCGAAGGTCGTCGGCAAGCCTGCGCTTCAGGGCGCTTTGGCGCTGGCGCATCAGGGCACTGAAGCATTCGACCAGATGCGGACCGCGATCGGCCGCACCGGGGCCGCCGGTGAAATCGCCGAATCCCAGACCAAGGGGCTCGCCGGTGCGGTCACCCAGCTGAAGAGCCAGTGGAAGACCACAGGCCAGGTCCTCTACACCTCTGCTGCGCCCGGCCTGGAGAAGGTCACCCGCCTGCTCACGGCCGGGCTCGGCGCGGCAACGCCTGCGCTCGCTGGCGGGCTGGACTACCTGCACGACCTCTACACGCTGGCGAAGCCGTCGGCATCGGCTGCCATCGCGGAGGGCTTCGACGCGATCCGGGATGCCGCCGGAGGTCTGGGCGGACCGCTGAAGGACCTCGCCTTCGATGCGCTCGCGTCCGCGATCAACGTGGTGGTCAACGCTGGCCGTGCTGGGCTGGACATCCTCGAGAACCTGGGCGATGGCCTGGCGCCCATCGCGGAGGCCCTGGCCGAGGTCACAGGTGAGGCCGGGGCCGGGGCGACCGCGCTGAACATCGTCACCACCGCCCTGAACCTGGCAAGCGCCGGGGCATCGGGTCTCTCCCAGGTCCTGGGGCCGATCGGCCAGGGCGTGGCCTGGCTGGTGCAGGCGTTCGGTGCGCTGCCCGGCCCGGTGCAGACCGCGATCATCGCCATGCTGATGGCCAACCGGGTCGCCCCCGTCATGAGCCGCCTGGCCGGCACCGTGTCCGGTCCGGTCGTCGGCGCCTACCGGTCGTGGGGCGACCAGATGCGTGTGCAGTCGGCCTTGGCCGAGCGGCAGGGCCAGTCCGTCAGCCGTATCGGTCAGCACCTGGCCGTGCTCCAGACGCGTGTGCCGATCATCGGGCAGATGAGCGCGGCGTTCCGTGCGGCGGAGGGCCCGGCTCAGGGTCTTGCCCGGTCGATCGGTGTCGGTCTCGGTGGTGCGGCCCGCGGGCTGATGGGCGCGTTGGGCGGGCCGTGGGGTGTCGCCATCGCGGCGGCTGGCGTGGGTCTGTCGATGCTGGCCTCCCATCAGCAGAAGGCCGCGCAGGCGGCTGCCGAACACCGGTCGCGGATCAGCAGCCTGTCGCAGGCGCTGCGGGAGTCGAACGGGGCGATCAACGACAACGTGCGCTCCGTTGCCGCGCAGGCCGTCATGGAAGCCAAGGTCCTCGACGGCAAGGCGCGGCTCGTCGACGTCATGGGGAAAGCCGGTGTTTCGGCCAGGGAGCTCACGGATGCCTACCTCGGCCAGGACGGCGGGCTGGACGCCCTTCAGAACCGGCTGCGGGAAACGGCGGGCACACATCGCGAGTTCGTCAGTCAGGGGCGCGTCGGGAAGTGGCAGTTCACCGAGCTGGGCAAGACGTACGACGGGGCGGCGCGAGCCCTTGGGTCGGTCAAGGGCGAGATGTCGCAGGCCGTGACGGACGCGAAGAACCTGGCGGACGCCCAGGCGTCGGGCGCGAAGTCGGCGGCCGACTCGGTGGGCCCGTTCGGGAAGTTCTCCGACGCGATGCGGCGGCTGTCCGACACCACCGCTGACGCCGACTCGCGGGCGCGGGCGCTGCACGACGCGCTGAACATCCTGGCCGGCGGATCGGTGAACCTGTCTGCGGCCGAAGCACGGCTGAACCGTTCCGTGTTGGACGCCAGCGAGGCCCTGAAGGCGGGGGTGGACCACGCGGAGGGGTACGGCAAGGTCCTGCTGAACATGGACGGGTCGCTGTCGACGGTAACCCGCAACGGCCAGAAGCTGTACGACCTCCTTCAGGGGCTGTCCACGAGCAGTGCGGACGCCGCGCTCGCCGCCTACCAGTTCGCCGAGGCCAACGGGAAGTCGGTGCCGGAGGCGCTGGAGGCTGCGCAGAAGCAGATGGCCACCGCGCGGGAGTCGGCGATCTCCACGGCGCAGGGCTTCGGCATGACCGCCGAGCAGGCCGCGAACCTGGCCGACAAGGCGGGCCTGGTTCCCGAGAAGGTGAGCATCCTCCTTCAGACCGCCGGCATGGATGCGTCGATGGCCGAGCTGATGGCGGTCCAGCAGGCGCTGAAGGCGACGCCGGACAAGAAGACCGTCACCATCTCCACCCTGTCGAACGAAGCGCGCGCCGAGCTGGAGAAGCTGGGCTTCAAGATCGCCGACATGAAGGACCGGACGGTGCAGGTCACCGCACCGACCGATCTGGCACGCGCAGACCTGGACGCCCTGATCGCGAAAATCAGCGCGACCCCGGGCTCCAAGCACGTCCAGACCACTGCGGGTACGTCCGAGACGATCGCCAGCCTGGAAGCCGTCAAGAGCGCCATCGGCAGCGTCCCCGGCTCGAAATACGTCACCGTGGCCGCGCCGACCGACGGTGCCCGCCAGCAGCTCACCGATCTCGGATTCAAGATCACCGAGATTCCGGGCTCGAAGAACGTGAACGTCTCCGTTCCCACCGGCACGGCCACCGGCAATATCAGCGCGATTCAGGGTGCGATCAACTCGCTCACCGGCCGGACGGTGACGGTCACCACCGTCCACAACAGCATCTGGACGACTTCCGGTTCGCGGGGGCCGGGCCCCTGGTCGGATGGCTATCGCTTCGAGGCGGACGGCGGGGTCGTGTCGTACTACGCCGAGGGCGGTGTCCGATCGGAGCAGCACGTTGCGCAGATCGCCCCGGCCGGATCGTGGCGGGTGTGGGCGGAGCCGGAGACGCAGGGCGAGGCCTACATTCCGCTCGCCGGCAGCAAGCGGACCCGGTCGAAGGCGATCCTCGGAGAGGTGGCGCGCCGCTTCGGCGGGGAGATCAGCTACTTCGCGGGCGGCGGCCTGTCGGACTGGAGCTACCAGCCGTCGCCGTCGCCGAGCTGGGGCAGCGGCTCAGGCCTGCGGTCGAAGTCCATGCGGAAGGACAAGAAGGGCAACGAGACCTTCGACCTGGCCCTGTTCGAGAAGAACCTGCGGGAGTCCGCGGCGAAGACGGAGCGGTGGCGCGCCGACCTGTCCACGATCGCTTCCCGTGCCGGCCAGGACGTGGCCGATGCCCTGGAGGAGATGGGCGAGGACGGTATCGAGCTCACCGGGAAGATGGCGAAGGGCTCGACCAAGTACATCAACGAGATGGCGGAGCAGCTGAAGAAACTGTCCGGGGCCGCCCGGGTGTCCCTGGCCGACTACGCCCGCCAGCTCGGTAACGCGGTCAAGAACGCCGACGCCTTCCAGTCGAACCTGTCCAAGCTCGCCGCCGCCGGGTACGGCTCGCTCGCCGCCCGCCTGGCCGAGCAGGGTGATGAGCCTGCTGAGAAGCTGGCCGAGCAGGCGGTCAAGGACCCGAAGAAGGCCGCCGAGGCGGAGAAGGCGTCTCGGGCCGCCGACAAGGCATTGTCCGGGGATCAGCTCACCGACCTGGTGAAGATCATCTCCGCTCTGTCCACCGGGCGGGGCATCCACTACGTCGCCGAGTCCACGGGGATTGAGGAAGACCGGCTGATTGAGGTCGCCAACCTGGCCTCGTCCCAGCTGCGCGGGGTCGGTTCGCGGGCCGAGCGGTTCTTGGCCGACCTCGCGCGGGCAAACCGTGGCTTGTCCTACGCCAACGGCGGCATCTGGGAGCCGGGGATCTTCAACGGGTCGGGCCGTGGCCTGATCAAATTCGCCGAGGGCGAGACGGTCGCAGAATCGTTCATCCCGCACGCGGCGTCGAAGCGGAGCCGGGCTACGGACGTGCTGGCCGAGACGGCGGGACGCTTCGGATTCGGCCTGACGCCGCAGCGTCTGGTGGATGCGGGCGCGGGCCGGCCGCAGGTCGTGGTGGTGCAGCAGGCCCCGGCGATCGGCACGCAGACCATCCACGTGTCGAAGGCGGCTGCGACCGCCAGCGACATCGCGGCCTCGGTGGCGTATCAACTTCGCCGCGCGAAGAGGGGCGGCCTGCGATGAGCGCCGCCTTGAAGGACTTCCAGGTCGAGCTGGGTGGCGTCGTCCTCGGCCATGACACGTCCATCCCGATCGCGGAGGTGGAGGGCCTGGGCAGGGCCCCGGTGCGCGGAGAGCTGGTCTCCCGGCCGGGCTCGGATGGGTTTTGGGCCGGTTCGGACTGGTACGACGCCCGGACGGTCCGTATCGACTGCGCGATCAAGACGCCCGGGGACCCGGCGGCGGCCCGGCAGATCCTCGCTGACCTCCAGGAGGCGGCCGACGCTGCGGCGGTTCGGACTGCTCCGGGGGCGACGATGCCGCTGCGGATCAAGTGGCCGGGGAGCCCCACGCGCGTCCTGTTTGGTCGACTGCGGCGCCTTGAACCGTCCTGGGAGCAGGCTGCTTTCGGGTGGGTTCCGTTGGACGTGGAGTTCGCGGCCGATCCGCGGTTCTACGGGGACACGGTGTCGTCGCTGACGCTGTCGCTGTCCTCCCGTGGTCTGGGCGGTCTCAAGGCGCCGCTGGTGGCTCCGCTGAACACCGGCACGTCCGTGCCGAACGAGCGGCGCGGCATGGTCCGCAACGACGGCGACATGCCGGCGTGGCCGACCATCCGCATCACCGGGCCGGTGATCAGTCCGCGGATCTACATGCCGAAGACCGGCGCGCTGCTGGAGCTGGCCGTGTCGCTGGCAACGGGCGAGCGGATCGACATCGAGACCCGGCCGGGCACCCGGTGGGCGCTCCGTAACGGCAGCGAGAACGTCGCCACCTCGCTGTCGGGGGCTTCCCGACTCGACGGGTTTCAGATCCCTCCGGGCTCCACCGAGCTGTGGTGGACCGCCCGCGGCTACTCCTCTGCCTCCCGCCTGTCCGTGACCTGGCGCAGCGCGCACATCGCTCTCTAACTGCAAGGATCGTCATGACGTTGATCAACCCGCCGCTGCTCGTCCACGGTGGCACGCACGCCGCCCGAGCTTTCCGGATGATGGTCCGGGATCTCAGCCACGGCGCGCAGGGCATCACCGAGTCCGACGACCTTCGGGTCAGCCAGCTCGCGACCCCCGGTGCCGGGGTTCGGGTCGGGGACGGCTCGGCCGTCATCCGTGGCGCCGTCGCCTGGGGGCAGGGCTCGTACACGCAGTACAACGTGGGATACCAGTCGGTGCCGGTGGCGCCTACCGGGGTCTCGCCCCGGTCCGACCTCCTCGTGCTGCGGGTCGAGGACCCGGAGTACGAGGGTGTGCGGGATCCCGAGCGCGATGACATCGGGTACTTCCACGTGATCCCGAACGTGTCCGGCAACGCGACGACCCCGCCCGCGGGCATGACCGCTGTTGCCCTGGCCCGGATCGACATACCGGCCAACACCAAGGTCATCACGGACGGCATGATCCGCGACGTCCGTACGATCGCGAACCCGCGCAAGGAACGCCAGTTGCACACCGCTTCCCCGGGCGGTGACCAGAACTGGGCTGGCAACAGCGGGAGCTGGGCGGACTGGCCGCCGGCCAGCCGGTTCAATATCCGCGTGCCGAAGTGGGCGGTGCGCGCACGCATCGTCATGACGATCTCGGGTCTCCAGGTTCTGGGCAGCATCTGGGGCAGCACCGCGTTCCGGCTCGGCGGCGTACAAGGCCAGTCCATTCAGATCGACGACGGCAGCACCAAGGGCGACGGGTCCGTGCGCGTCAACGCGATCTCGGCGGACACGATCGGCATCCCGGCGGAGATGCGCGGTACCACGCAGCCCCTCCAGGGCCTCGTCTTCCTCACGAAGGACAACGCGGGCTCCTTGCAGGCCGACGTCGTGACCACGGTCATTGCGGACATCGAGTTCGAGGAGGGCACCTGATGCCCGCCTACCGCTACCAGGTCCGCGACGCCCTCACCGGCGGCCTGGTCGTGCCGGACCTGCCGTTGACCGACGTCGAGTTCGGGCTGCGCCTCGATGAGCCCGGCGACTTCTCCGGGCGCGTGCCGGTCCCGTTTCGACACCTGCTCGGCTCGCAGATCAGCCCCGGCAACACCGTTCTGACCGTCGAGCGGGACGACACCCTGCTGTGGGGCGGGCTCATCTGGCGTGCCGAGCCGGAGGGCGGCGCGTACCCGTTGGAGGCGGCCGGCTGGGGCTCGTATCTGCACCGCCGCCACGACGTCCACGGCGAGCTCGATGGGCGCGGCCCGTACACGTACGCCGATCCGTGCCAGGTGATCCGGGATGTGTGGGCGTACGCTCAGGAGCAGCCGGATGGCGACCTCGGCGTGCAGGTGGAGCCGATGGTCAGTAGGGCGAAGGTCGGCACGCCGGCGGAGCCGTTCCGCTCGGAGTGGTGGGAGGCCCCGGTGCTCGGCGACATCGTCGAGGACATGACGGAGGTGGACGGCGGTCCGGAGTGGACGGAGACCACTGTGCTGAACGGGGACCGGCCTGTGGGGCGCATCCAGCTGGGCTGGCCGCGCTTGGGCACCCGCCGCCATGACCTGTCGTTCAGCTCGGGCGTGAACATCGCTGAGACGACCCCGGTCACGTACGACGGCGACGAGTACGCCCAGGTCGTCATCGCGCTCGGTGCTGGGGAAGGCCGAGGGCGGCGGCGCGCAGTCGAGGCGGTCCGCAACGGCCGGCTGCGCCTGGAGCGTGTCCTCGAGGTGCCGAACGAGAAGGGCAACGACCGGCTGGCCGCTCGGGCCCGCCGCGAACGGACCGCCCGCCAGGTGATGGGAGAGGTGGACGAGCTGCACGTCATCGACCACCCGGCAGCGCGGATCGGATCGTGGCAGATCGGTGACGACGTACGAGTGCGCATCCATGACGAGTGGGCGAACTGGTCCGGGTGGTGCCGTGTGACCGGCTGGTCCATCCAGCCGCCGGAGGGCGAGGAGCCCGAGCGGGTCACGCTGTCGCTGGCCCGATCCGACCGCTTCGTCTACGGGGGCTGATGATGGCGAGCAACCTGACGCAGATCGTGTCCCGCCTGGCCGATGTGGAGCGGCAGCTCAGCCGCGGGTCCCGGACGGCGTCCCTGGCGTACTCGTCGGTCGAAGCCGGGTCTATCGAGGTGTACGACGAGGACGGCGTCCTCACTGGCGCCGTCGGTGTGCAGTTCGACGGTACGACGGGCGTGGCTACCTTCAACGGACCTCCCCCACCGGCGCCCAGTGCGCCGCGCGTCACCCCGGTTCTGGGCGGTCTTCGCGTCACCTGGGACGGCGGCTTCATTGACGCGGCTACCGCACCGCTGAACCTCGGCCGGGTACAGGTGCACCTCCTGGGCTCTGCCGCGGATCCGGTGGATGTCCGCAATCCCGCCGCCACGATCGAGGCCGCCTCGGGGGCCTCCGTGACCATCGCGGTGTCCGACTACGAGCCCCGGCATGTGCGCCTGGTGGCGGTCAGCACCTCGGGCAAGCCCAGCGAACCGTCTGCCGCCGTCGCAGCAGCGGCCCGGCAGGCTGTGGGGCAGGACCTGCTCGACGGGATCGTGTCGGACATCAAACTGGCCGAGAAGGCCGTCACGGACACGAAGCTCGCGGTGGGCGCGGTGAAGTCAGCGGCCCTCGCGGACGGCGCTGTCCTTGCGGCGAAGCTCGCGAAGGCGGCCGTCACCAGCGACAAGCTCGGGGCCGGCGCCGTCACCCTGAACGCGCTGGGCGGGGCCTTGGCGGACGGCATCACCCAGCACTACGTGGACGCGCTCGGAGACCCGGCCGCGTGGAAGGCGCTGGGCATCGGCACAGGTGGCAAGTGGGAGCACCTGACGAACGTGGTCGACGCGCCGACCGGCCGCACGGTCGGCCAAGCGACGGGCTTCGCGGTGGTGCGCGGTTCTACAGCGATCCCGTACGAGCCGGACACCCTGTACCGGGTGTCGGCCCGGATACGGACGCTGAGCCCTTCGGACGCGGGCACGGACACTGTGTATGTGGGGCTGCTCGGGCTGGCCGCCGACGGAACGACCATGGTCAACCGGACTGGCGCGAACAGCCTGGAGGCGCACGTGTACTGCGCTGCGTCTCGCGGGAGCGCGGCTGTCGGCGACGGGTGGAAGGTGTTCACCGGGTACGTGCGCGGCCGTGGGGAGTCCGGTGTGGCCGTGGCCGGCGGTGCTACTCCGGACCCGCGGGCGCCTGGAAAGCTGCACGCCGACGTGCGGTTCGTCGCGCCGTATCTGTGGCTCAACTTCGACTCCACGCGCACCGGGTCGGCTTCGGCGACCGGCGTGATGCAGGTGGACGCCGTCACGGTCGAGGTGTTGAAGACCGGCGTGGTGGACAGCACCAACCTGGTCGCGGGCAGCGTGACCACAGCGGCGCTGGCCACCGACTCCGTGACCGCCGGCAAGGTCGCGGCCGACACGATCAGCGGCCGCGAACTCCAGGCCGCCTCGGTGGCCGCCGGGCACGTGCTCGCGGGCGCGATCACCGCGGACAAGATGACCATCGTCGGCACCGCGAACGTGCTTGCCGACCCGTCGTTCGAGGGCCCGCAGTCACTGGCCCTGACCGCCGCCCTGCCCTGGGCAACCGTGGACAAGACCCGGGGCAACGGCTCGGCTTCCTCACTGCGGATCGACGCCACCTCCGCGACGGCCGTGTATCGGGCGGTGGACCTCACGGTGCTGCCCGCCTCCCCGACTGATCAGCTGTACTTGGCCGTCGACTACTGGGCGTCGGATGACTGGGCGGGCGCGGAGATCAGCTTCCATGCCCGTTGGGAGGCTGGAGACGGCAAGATCCTCGGCTACGGCAAGGCCCGCACGACCGCTCCCCTGCGCTCCCAGTGGGGTCGGTTGTCGGCAACCCTGACGGCTCCCGCCGAGACGGTTCGCGCCCGCATCCGGCTGGAGTCCGGAGCGGCGACGGCAGGCACGGTGTGGTGGGACAACGCCGCCGTGCGGCCGATCCTGCCCGGAGTTCAGATCGCTGACGGCGCGGTCACGGCCCCCAAGGTGTTCGCTGGCGCCATCACCACGGACAAACTCGCGGCTCTGGCCATCACGGGCGAGAAAATCGCGGCCAAGGCGATCACAGCCGACAAGGTGGCGGCCTTGGCGATCACGGCCGAGAAGCTGGCCGCGAACTCGGTTACGGCCACGGCCATCGCGGCGGGGGCCGTGGAGGCCGTCCACATCAAGGCCGGGTCGATCACGGCGGACAAGATCGCCCTGGGTATCGACGGCAACCTGGTTGCGGACGCCAGCTTCGAGGGCGAAGTCGCGGCCAAGCGGGTCTCGTCGGCGGGCTGGAGCATCGTCTCCCCTGGGCGGGACACCCCGAAGGCGATCCGTGCGGACTGCACCGCGGCAACGGCCACCGACCGTACGCACACCCTGGGCCTGTTCGAGGCGACGCCCGGGATGCGGGTGTGGATGGCGGCGGACTACCAGGTCAGCGCGGACTGGGTCGGCCGGAACGTAACCGTGTACGTCCGCTGGGAAGACGCTGCCGGGACCACCCTCGGGTACAGCACGCTCACCGCGCCGTCCGGCATGGCGGGCAAGGGCTGGCAGTACATGGCTGGCAGCCCTACGTCAGTGGCGCCTCCGCAGACGGTCACCGGTCGGCTGCGGCTCGGCGCAAACGACGGCACCGCAGGGAACGTGACCTACGACAACGTGGTGATCCGCCTCGTGATGTCGTCCGGTGGCGGCGGGTCTCGGGCGGAAATCTCCCCGGAGGGGTTGAGGCTGTTCGACCCGACTGGTGAGGAGTCGATCTCTCTGGTCACGGGCCGCCCGCAGTATCTGACGATCACCAACGAGGGTGTGCCCGTCGCAACCATCAACGAGAACGGGCATGGTGCGTTCAACGACTTGTCCGTCGCCGGCGTGCTCTCCGTCAACGGCGAGAAGCTGGACACGCAGCTCTCCGACCTGGCGCGCGGCATCGTCGCCGTGCATACGACGACCGCCGGCGTGCAGGCGGCGATGGATGCGGAGACCGGCTACATCGAGCTGCCCGTCCGCCTCCAGGCCGATCGGCAGTACCGCATCGTCGTCGACGCCTACGCGGATCCGTCCGCCGCTGGTGGCGAGCTGCTGCTGTTCCTCCGCGATGGCGGGACGGCAGCGCCGACCGTCACCTCCAGGCAGCTTCAGAGCACCGTGACGGCGGCGACCGGCGGATGGCAGCGACTGCGCCTTGAGCTGATGGCCTCTGGTTCAGCCCTCGGGGCCGGTACCCACCGTCTCCTCAGCTCCTTCATGTGGCGGTGGGGAGCGGCTGGAGGGAACGTCAGCCTCTTCGGCGGAGGCGGATTCCCGGCCACGATGTACGTCGAGGACGTCGGGCGGGCCATCGCCAACACCGGTGAACTCAACCGCGGAGGGGCAGCCGGTGGTGGGACCGAGCCGACGAAGCCCGCGACCCAGCGGTACGAGAAGACGTACAACGCGGCCTGGTCCGGTACCTACACCAACCGGGGCGCGTACAGCAGCTACCACGGAAACCAGGCGCTCCAGGGCTACTACTCCAGCACGAACGGCTTGACCGCCTCCCTCGTCGGCTTCCCTGCATCGCTTAGCACGGACCTGAGCGGCGCCAAGATCGAGAAGGTCCAGTTGTACGTGTACTTCGAGCACTGGTACTACGCGGGCGGCGGCACGGCGGTCATCAAGGCGCACAGCCACGGCTCGAGGCCAGGGAGCTTCAGCAGCGACGGCCAGTCGATGAGCGTGTCCTTCCGCCGCAATGAGGGCCGGTGGATCGACATCACTTCGATCTTCGACGAGACGAAGTGGCGAGGGATCGCACTGGACCCGAACAGCACGGACAGCACGTACTACGGGCGCGCTCACGGTGTCGGCCAGCAGTACCCGCCGCAGCTGAAGGTCACGTACGTGAAGTAGCCACGGGGCGGGCCGCGCGGGGGATCTCCGGGCCCGCCCATCTGGCGCCCTACAGGCCGAGCTGGCGCACACCGTGCTCGGACGGCATGGCGCGGGGTGATCCGTCCGGAAGGATCAGCAGTCCCTGGGCGCCTCCGTGCGCCTGGAGCACGTCGGCCGACGTGCTGATGAGGTTCTGCAAGATCAGGTCGGGTGAGGCGGGGGCGCCAGCGTGGTCGAACTCGGGCTCGCTGCCGGGCACTCGATCAACCCAGAGCTGGCCATCGCCCACCGCGTAGCGAACTGGAATCGAGGTCTGCCGCAGCGCGGCCGCGTGGTAGACGAAGAGCGCCCATAGGGCTCTGACCTGGAGTGCGTGAAGGGCCAGTTCGGCCGTCGCGGCGAACGCCGCAGCCTTGTTGAGGGCACCGAGCGCGCCGCCGTCGGCCAACGCTCCCATGACGGTCGCAGTCCCCATCTTGAGCATGACTGCGTACGGCCAGCCGACCGCCACCGCAAGGTCGAAGTCACAGACGTTGCAGCTGTCCGTCTGGGACTCGAAGACCATGATCGTGGAGTGTCCGGGTCTCGTACGGACAACGCCCCGAACTTCTTGGAGGAGCAGGTGTAGATCCGCGGCCTGCTGCAAGTCCTGGGCTTCCGCAAGGTTGGGCGAGTTCCGGTCTCGGCGGTCCGCGCGGAGTCGCATATCATTTCGCCGCAGCCCGTAGAGGATCTTGCCTAGCCAGATTCGCATGGTGGCTTCGGGGAGGGCTGCGACGGCTTCTGGGCCGGAGGCAAAGGCTTCCCGGACTGTGTTCTCGATCCGGCTCAGGTGCTCGTTGTTGCACGGCCGGCACGCCGGGATCTTGACCCTGTCGGCGGTGATGGGCGTCAGGTTCGGGAGTTCGATCTTCGGTCGGGGGTGGCCGGGGGGCATCCCCGTTGGAGCCAGCGCGGGATCACGTCCTCGACGGATGCCTTACCCGGCTGGATCGGACGCGTGCACAGGAAGCACTCGTTGTCTTGGAGCCCTTGCCCCTCCCAGGGGCGGTAGTCCACTCCACCGGCGATCATCGCTCTTGCCATCGGGTCCGTCTGCGGCACCACCATGGTCGGCAGTGTCTCATCATCAGCCTGCCTCGACACCGCACTGGTTTTGGGCCGCAGGAAGTCAGCGCCAGGGGCGTCCTGTCCGCGCACGTACGATCAACTTCAGGCGCGCGGGGCTGTCAGGAGTGATGTCCGTGTCCGTGCCGCCGAGCGCAGAACCGACGCTGTGGGAGCTGCACCGCGCGGTCTCGCAGCTCCGCGAGGACCTGCGAGGAGACCTCGCTCATCTGGCGGCCCGGCTCGACCAGGTGGTCACCCAGGACGTGTACCGGGCCGACCAGCGGGCGACGGAACAGCGCATCGGAGCCGTCGAGGCGGCTCTTGCAGGGCTTCGCGGCGAGCACGACCAGGTCGCCGAGCGGGCAGAGCAGCAGCGCCGCGAGGACCAAGCTCAGGCAGCGGCGACCCGCCGCCTGGTGCTCTCGTCTTTCGTGGCGCCGCTGCTGCTGATGGTGCTCCAGCTGTGGCTGGTCACTCAGGGCACGGCTCGCTGACGGGCTTCGCCCACCTTTCTTGATCTTGGGCGCGGGGAGAATCCGAGATCCGAACATGGCTACACCGCTGAGTGCTGATGCACTCGTGGCGGCGCTGCGCGCTGAAGGCGTACGCATCGTCGAACGTCCCGGTTGGCGCACCCACAACCGGAATCACAAGGGGCCGTGGGGCCCGGTCCGTGGCGTGATGATCCACCACACGGTGACCTCCGGCACCGCGAACACGGTCAGCATCTGCGAGAACGGCTACAGCGGCCTGCCGGGCCCGCTCTGCCACGGTGTGATCGCGAAGGACGGCACGGTCTACCTGATCGGCAATGGCAGGGCGAACCATGCCGGGTCGGGTGACTCCGACGTCCTGGCCGCGGTGATCGCTGAGCGTTCGCTGCCGGCCGCGAACGAGGCGGATGCCGACGGCAATACCTCGTTCTACGGCTTCGAGTGCGAGAACCTGGGCGACGGCGAAGATCCATGGCCCGGCGCGCAGCTGGAGGCCATCGAGAAGGTCTCTGCTGCGATCTGCCGAGCCCACAAGTGGGGGGCCGCGAGCGTGATCGGCCACAAGGAGTGGCAGCCGGGGAAGGTGGATCCGAAGGGCTTCGCCATGTCCGGTCTGCGCCAGCGAATCGGCGCCCGTCTCGCGGGTAAGCCGGGCGGCGGGGGCAGCACCACGTACACGGTCCGGGACGGGGACACGCTTTCCGGCATCGGGCGGGACCTCGGTGTCTCGTGGGAGGCGCTGGCGAAGGCGAACAACATCTCGGCCCCGTACGTGATCCACCCGGGTCAGAAGCTGGTGGTGCCGAAGTGAGCCGGGTCTCCGATGTAAACCAGAGGACGGTGCGCACCGTGTTCCAGACCCTGCTGGGTCTGGCCGCTGGTCTGCCGCTGATCGTGGACGCCTCCGGCGTCCCTCAGTCGGCGGCCGGTGTGGCGGTGGCGCTCGCCGTGGCCGGTGCCGTCACGCGGGTCATGGCGCTGCCTGTGGTTCAGCGGCTGCTGCCGCGCTGGCTGTTCGCGCCGGAGCGCCCGCCGGTTGAGCCTGAGTCGGACCGGTCAAGTCCGGTGCGGGCAGTGGAGTAGCGATCCCGAGGGGGTCCGGCGGCGGCCGGGCCCCCTCCCATCTGATCCGGCCGTTGCGGCTTGGGCCGGCTCGATAGGGTCGGGGTAGACCGACCAGGAGGGGCCGTATGGCGACCGAGATCGTGATCGCGCAGACATCCATTGACGACGAGGCCCGGGCGCAGGCTCTGGTGCAAGGGGCTGTTGAGGCGAGGCTGGCGGCCTGCTGCCACATCGACGGGCCGTTCCGTGCCACGTACTGGTGGCAGGGGAAGATGGAGACGGCGCAGGAGTGGCGGCTCTCGTACAAGACCACGGTGGACCGGCTTCCCGAGCTGGAAGCGTGGGTGGCCCGGGAGCACCCCTACGAGGTGCCTGAGTGGGTCACCGTGCCGGTCACTGGCGGCTCGGAGGCGTACCTGAAGTGGGTGGTCGAGGAGACCACCCCTCGCTAGGACGACCATCTCGGCCCCTAACCAGGGCGCGGGCCCGGCGCCTTCAGGCGGCAAGCTCTTGCAGGTGGTGCGCGAGGTCGCGCTGCGAGCTGGGCAGCCGCTCGGCGACAGCGGCGGCCCTGGCCCGACCCATGGTGTTGGGGCGCGTCTGGGCCGCTGCCGCGAACTGGTGTGCCACGTGGGCGCCGTGTCCGATGTCGCCTCCCCGTAGGAGTGCGTGAGCGAGGTCTCCGAGGATGACGACCCCGGAGTCGGACAGGTCCTGCCCGAGGCGCTCCATGGTGTCGGCTGCCGCGTCCGAGAGTTGCTGGTGGCCGAGCTGCCCGTATACGGAGAGTACGAGCGAGTCCATCCGGGCGGGGGTCATGAACTGGATCCATGCCTGCTCGGCGGTGTAGTCAGCGAAGTCGTAGGCGATCCGGGCCCGGTCGAGGGCGCGGAGTGCGGCCGTGTCGTCGCCTGCGTTCGCAGCTTCCTCCGCGTGCCGAGCGTGGATCCAGGCGGCGGCAGCGCCGTTCCCGGGGCCGCGAACGTCCTGGGCTGCCTTGGCCAGCAGCTCAACCGCGCGGCTGGGGGTGTTCGCGCCGTAGCTGGCGTAGCCCAGCGCGAGGGCCCGCAGCGGGGGGTGGCCCGCGGCCTCGGCGCAGTCGGCGGTGACCTTGTAGTAGGCGTGCGCCGTCCGGTGGTCTCCCAGGTCCCACGCCACCCAGCCGGCGAGTGCTGCTGTCTCACCGGCGGCGATGGTGAGGGCCCGCTCGTGCTGGCCGGCCCTGGGAAGGGCGGCAGTGATGGCGTCGAGATGCGATTCGACCTGGCCGCGAAGCTGCTGGGCGGTCAAGTGGTGTTCGCTGATGTGCAAGGCGCTTGCGCGGAGGGCCAACGTGTCTGCGGAGTCCGCGTCGATCTTGGCTCCCCTACCGAGGGCGTGAGCGAGACGGCCCCACGGCTCGGCGGCTGCAGCGGCGCCGACGAGGGCGCCGCCCATCAACGTACGGCGGTTCAGCACGTCGATTCCTTCCTCCCCGTCGCGGTGGACCGGGTTCCGGCGGCGCTCGCGGGCGGCAGCTGCTTCCCGTTGCAGCTGCTCCGGGGGTAAGCCGCACGCCACCGCGATGTGGGCCAGGGTGTGGTTGGTCGGGATGTTCTCGCCGTGCTCGTAGCGGTTGATCTCGCGGCGCGTCATGGTCTCCCGGCCGGAGACTGCGTTGATCGCGGCCGCCTGTTGCTCCTGGGTACGTCTGGCCTTGCGGCGGAGCTGAAGGAGCAGGTGGCCGAAGTCTGCTGGCATGAGTGTGCCCTCTGTCGGTGGGTGTGTCCCCATGATGGGCGTCGTTCCCCCCTCAGGTTCCCCCTTGACAGGTTTTTCCCCCTCCAAGTTCCCCTGTTCCTCTCCTCGGTGGGGCGGTGCGATGGGTGCCATGACCACGTTCCGTGAGGTGGCGCGCTCCGCGCCGGAGGGTGCAGGGCAGCGCCTGCTCGACGCCCAAGTGCCTACCGTGCTGCGCTTGGGCGACTCCCCGACGCAGGGACAGCTGCCGCCGTTGCCGTTCTCCGTCGCGCGGCGTAGCCACGTTCCTCAGCGTGAGGCGTTCCGTGACGGAGCGGAGGCTGTGGTCGGGTGCGCTCGGCCCGCCGGCCCCGGCTCGTTCAGCCAGGAGGATGCCCGGCACGTGCAGGACATCCGCCAGTTCGCGGCATCTTGCCTGCGGCGCTGGGGTGTTGAAGGCGACGTGGTGGACGCGGCCCAGCTGATCGCGAGCGAGTTCTTCACGCGCGAGCTTCGCCATGGCACCAGCGGTGCTATCCGTGTTCAGCTGATCGCGGGCCCGAGCACGTTCACGGTGGCGGTGGCGGGGGGCGGGCCGTACGTCCCGGTGTACCCGATGGTGGTGCCGGACGACCGGAGCAGGCGGGGGCTGTTCCTCGTGGATCACCTTGCTCAGCTGCACCGCGGATGCTGGGGCCTGGCGGCCGATGGGACAGCCTGGTGCCTCCTGGCTTCGGCCGGACAGCAGGCAGCGGCATGACCCTGCCCGCAGTAGTGCTAGCCGCCCCTTCGAGTGCACCGGCTGATGATGCCAAGGAGCTGGCCGCTGCTGTCCGTCGGCTGTTGCAGCAGGAGGCCAGCGGTGAGGTGGAGCTCCTGCTTGGCCCCCTGACCTTCGAGCTGGTAGTCACACCTCGCGGTCGGCGCTCCGATCTGGCGCTGACCCTCATGGACACCTGGCAGCAGGGGTGCGGCCCGGTCGTTGATGACCCCGGTCGGCCTTTCCGGTACTGGCTCGTTCCTCCTGGCACCGCCACTCGGTGGGAGCACGGCGTCGGCCGCTGCGTGGACAAGGGCCGGGTGGTGATGCCGCCGCTCAGCCGGTCTGCGCCGCCCGGGCCCTTCTGGGTTCGGCCCTGGGACCGGAACCGGCTTGTCGGACCGCTCTTGCTGCGCAAGGCGCTGGCCGTCGCCGGTGAAGGAGGAACGGTGGGGCCCCTGTCCGTGGCCGGTGAAGGAAGCGCGGAGGGGCCGCTGTCCGTGGCTGGCGAAGGAAGAACGGTGGGTCCACCGCGGGCACCCCTGCCCCGGAGGACGGCGCGACGTCCCGCACATTGAAGCCGCCGCCCGCGTAGGCCGTGCCCCTTCCCGGTGCTGCGCGGGCGGCTTCCAAGCACACTGCCGCTGCGGCTTGAGCAGCCTGACCAGAAGGATTCCTGTGGAAGAGTCGCAGTCTCCGTCCTGTCCGCACTCTCCGCCGTGCCCGCGAGCCGATGACAGCGGCTGGGAGTCGGCCCGGACCCTCGTGGCGCACCCGGAACAGGGATGGAGTCTCCTGTGTGGGGGTGCCGTGACCTTCGAGGACACCGGGGGCCTCTTGCCTGACGGCAGGACTGTCGCCCCTCACCGTCCGACGGACGCAACGAGGGCCGCCGCATGACTGGCCGTGCGGTGCCCGGCAGCAGGTTCCGGCTAACCGATCGCGAGCTCGAAGCTGTGGGGCTGGCCGCCGAGGGCTTGAAGATCGAACTGATCGCGGAGCGGCTGGGCGTCAAGGCGGCAACGGTGCAGTCCAGGCTGAAGTTCGCCCGGTTCAAGACCGGGGCGGTGCGCACCACGGCGCTGGTCCATAGCTCCTATGCGTCCGAGCAGTTGGCCCGGCCGGCTGCCGAGGATCCGGTGGACCTCTCGAAGGACGAACTACAGGTCCTCGGCTACCTGGCCGAAGGGCTAACGGTCGTGGAGATGAAGGATCTGGTCTCGTGGCCGGAGCACCGGCTGCGTGACGCATATGGCGATCTTCTGGCCGCGCTGGACGCGACATACCGGCCTGCGTACGCGATCAAACGTGCATGGGCGATGGGCCACCTGGGCGGTGAGAGGCAAGCCGCCTGATCGCTGTGGCGGGCTCGGTCCGGTTCGTTCGGGTGAGGTGTCAAGGACTCGCCTCTCCGCCCTGGGACGTTTTGGCACCATGGGTTGCTCTCGCCGCTCGCTGGGCGGCGCATCGGGCCTAGGAGGCACGCTGTGGACGCGACGTTTCCCGAGCCGGCGGATGAACCGCTGGAGGTGTGGGCTGCGCGACGGGAGCGCGGCAGGCGAAGGACGGGGGAGCTTCGCGCCGTGCCTCTGGCTGCGGGGCCCGCCCGTGGCTCCCATGTCGATCCGGGCAGTCCGCGGATGATCACCCGGTGGGACGGATTCCAGTGGCAGGCCGTGGCCGTCGTCCCGAACTACGCCGCGGCGAGGCAGGTCATTGATCCGGCTGCTCCGGCGGAGCAGGTTCAGCTTCCGAGGTACAGCCCGGCACCGCTTCGGGCTGGGCGGGGTAGGCACCGGCGTACCTGCACACCTGCTTCGCGAAATGGGCAGAAGAGGAAACGTTCCAAGCTGGTCGCGGAGAACGGACGGGAAAGCCCCCGGGCATCGGCAGATGGCGGGGGCTTCCGTACACCTCTTGGAAAGTGTGGACCCAGTCTATCGGGCCGAGCGGCACGCCGCGTGGGCCCGGGCCGCGGGCACCCGCCTCATACCCGTATTCTGCTATCGCAGACATAGGAGAGAGGAGGGGTTGTTGTGGCTAAGCCGCTGGTGATGGGCCGCAAGGAGATCGCGCACGTGTACAATATTGCGCCGACCGCCGTCAGCGACCGTTGGATTCCGAGGGGGACGCTCTCCTACGAGGATGCGGTGGTCGTCTCGGGTAAGCCGTACTGGCCTGGCGGGTTGGTGCTGGAGTGCGCCCTGCCTGAGGGCGGACGCGGCCGGCAGCTCGACCTTGGCCGGCTGAAGGAGCTTGAGAAGGGCCAGGAAGCTCGGGTTCGGCCGAGGTCGAAGGGTGAGTTGCCGTGCCTTGTCGGTCTCCAGGAGGTCGCGGAGATGTTCGGCGTCGACCAGGTGAGGGCGAGCCAGGCGACGAAGAGCGCGCAGGGGATGCTGCCGCCGGCGGACTACGAGCTGTCCGGGTCGCCGGTGTGGCTGCTTGAGACGGTTCTCGCGGGTGCGGAGCACACCGTGGAGGTATCGAAAGCCGCGAGGCGGAATCCGGGCGCGTGGCGGCTTCGGGCTGAGGTTGTCGAGGATCTACGGAAAGGCCGGTACGCAGGGCCCGGATCCGTGATCAAGGAGCGGGGCAAGAAGGCCGCAGAGGCGGATGCAGCTGCGGTCACTGACTAGGAGTGCGGTAGGCCCGAAGGTGTGGAAATCCCCTGATGCCGTGTTCCCGGGCGGGGCGTCTTGCTAGGTTTCGATCATGACCGCATCCAAGATCGGAACCGCCTTCGCCCAGGCCTACACCGAGCGCCTGCAGTCCGGGCAGGCAGACTCGGGCGCGCTTCAGCAGCTTTACGCGCCGGAGGCGTCCCTGACCCTGAACGGCAACAGGGTTGAGGGATCGCAGAAGATCGCGCAGGCACTCGTGGAGTCCTTCACCTCCGGGGCGAAGCGCAAGGTGTACGGCGTCGACTCGCAGGAACTGCACACCGGGGGTGTCCTGGTTTCCTTCCGGGGCGAAGTCGCCGAGCCACCCATGCCGTTCAGCGAGACGTTCGTTCTCGTACCCGTCACCGGCAGCCACGTAGTCACCAACCACATCTTCAACATCATCACCAGCAACTGACCCACAGCCCCGCACCCAGCCGCCCGCCGCAGCCCGGCAATGGCCTCCACCTTTCTGGAGTGACCATGGTTCGCTGCCGGTGTCGGCTGGTGGGCACGTTCATGAATGGAAGTTGAGGGCTCCAGGCGTTTCGCCTGGAGCCCTCAAGCTGTTCCCGGGTGTTTGACACCCCCACTATAGGTAGTAGAATTCAGCTATCGGCAGCCAAGCCCGCTTGGATCACGCCGCGCTCATGACGTAGAAATAGGCCACCATCTATCTCCGGAGGGATCATGCTCATCACGCAGCTCGAATTGCCGATGGCTCCACTGCGGCAGCCCGACCCGGCCGGCGGAAGCCTGAGCATCCAGGACCGCTTCGAGGCGTTTCACGAGCTCAACCCCTGGATCCTGGCGAAGCTGGAAGCGATGACGGCTGACTGCGTAGGGCGCGGCCTGTCCCGCGTGGGCATCGGGATGCTGTTCGAGGTGCTGCGGTACGAGTACGGCCGCGCCACCCTCGGCGACACCTGGAAGCTGAACAACAACTTCCGCTCCCGCTATGTCCGACTACTCCTGGAGCAGCACCCCGAGTGGGGTGCCGTCTTCGAGCTGCGCGGACTTCGCAGTGCCTGAAATAGGCCACCATCTAAATACCTTTTGGAGATGTGATGTCTGAACTGTCGTCCCCGCCGAAGCTCCGCACCCGGAAGCCGACCGGCGTGATCCCGTGGCCGGTGCTCCTCATCGAGGGCGAGGAGAAGGCGGGCAAGTCCCACACCGCCGCCGCGTTCACCGGATCGGACAAGACCGGCCAGGCGTACTGGCTGGAGCTGGGCGAGGAGACCGCCGAGGAGTACATCAACGTGCCCGGCGCAGACTACGAGCTGATCGAGCACAACGGGTCGTACCGCGACATCCTCGGTCAGATCGAAGCGGTTCACGCTGAGGCCGTTCGTGCTGCTCGGGCGAAGGAGAAGCCCGTGGTCCTGGTGATCGACTCGGTGTCGAACCTGTGGCGCATGCTCGTGAACTGGACGCAGGTCCGGGCGCAGCGGTCCGTGTCGGGCCGGAAGAAGCTGGAGGCCGACCCGGACGCCGAGATCAAGCCCACCATGAACCTCTGGAACGACGCCGGCGAGCGGTGGGCGCGGGTGATGTACCTGGTGCGCACGATGCCCGGCATCGTGATCCTCCTGGCACGCGGCAAGGAAATCGCGGCCTTGGACGAGCGGGGCGAGCCCATCCCCCGTGCGAAGGCCACGGACTGGCGGGTGGAGGGTCAGAAGTCCTTGGCCTACGACGCGACGGTGTGGGTGCGGCTGCGCCGGGAGGCGGACCCGCAGATCGTCGGGGCCCGCTCCCTGAAGTTCAGTGTCCCGCGCAGCGCGAAGAAGCCCATGCATGTGCCGGACTTCACCATCGAGCACCTCGTCTTCGGCCTCATGGGCTGCGCGATCCACAACCAGCCCAAGGCCACGCCGGAGCTGACCGGCGACCTGGCCCAGGTGTGGGAGCCGAAGGTGAAGGCCGCCGCAGAAGCCGGTGTCGAGACGCTGAAGAAGCTGTGGTGGGACGCCGAGAAGGAATCGGGGCTCGACCGCGAGGAGCTGGCGATCATCCGTAACGCCATCGAGCGCAAGGCCGCCGAGCTCAGCAACCCGAAGAAGCTGGATGACCCGACCAGCGAAGCCGCGCGGCTGCGAGCGGCTGCCGCCCAGGTGCGTGAAGAAGCGGATGGGTCCGCCGACTTCGAAGCCGCTGCCTGATTCCGCCCCTTCGGCATTCCGTGGGGTCCGCTCCGCCCGGGGCGGACCCCGCTCACCTCTTGGAGTAGTTCATGACCACGATGACGACGGCTGCCCTGCCGGGGTCGATCTGGGGCGCCGCCCACGACGCTGATGCTCGGCGGCCCCGCTCGGTCCAGACCCAGCTGGGGGCCTCCGACACGATCTGCCAGCGCCGCGCCGGGTACATCCTCGCCGGCACGGAACGGAACAACCCCTACGCCGACAAGCGGGCGGCGATCCTCGGCACGTACATCCACAGGGGCCTGCTGGAGGACGCCCGCCGCGAGTACGGGTGGCTGGTGGAACGCGTCGTCGCCAACGACCTGATCCGCGGGCACATCGACGCCGTGCACCTGGACGCAGCGGCTGCCGCCCGGGTGCCTAAGCGGCATCGGCCGCTCGTGCCGGCCGAGGTGGTGACGGTGGAGGACGTCAAGACCAAGTCCTCCCGGATCTGGGACCGCGTTCTGCGGTTCGGGCCGACGGCTGCGGAGATGCGGCAGGTCCTGCTGTACGCGCTGCTGCTGCGGGACGTGGGGTTCGCCGACATACCCGGCCAGCGATACCTGCACCGGCTCGGCCCGCTGGATGTGCAGCGGATCCGGTTCCGGTTCGTGTGCCGCGACACCGGCGAGGAGCACGTGCAGGAATTCCCCTTCGACCTGTGGCTTGCGGAGGAAGCCCGCTGGTGGGTGGAGCGTGTCCTCGAGGCGGAATCGCCCGAGGAGCTTCGGCGGGATCATGACGGGCCCGGCTTGTCGGCGGTGTGCGACAACTGCCCGTTCATCACCGACTGCTGGCCGGAGGTCGCCCCGGGCGCCCCGGCGCAGACGGCCCTTGTCCACGACGACGCCGACAGGGCGGACGCGCTGGACCGCTACGTCAGGGCGCATGAGCGGTGGCGGGCCGCCGACGCCGAGAAGAAGGTGGTGCGCAAGATGCTGGACACCTCTCCGGAGGGCAACTACGGCTCCAACCATCTGGGTTGGAGCGGCGGCAACGACAAGGACGAGACCGACGTAGCCGCCATGGTGGGCATGTTCGAGGACGCTGACCTGGTCGTGCCGATGGTTCCTGACGCTGAGGCCATGGTGAAGATCCTGCGCCGGGCCGGCTTCGTGGTCCCTGTTCGCCGCGCGGCCGCTCAGACATCCCGCTCGATCAAGGTCTCCGTGGCCCGTAAGGCCGCCTGAGACCGCCGGGCGGCCCACATCTGACCGGTTGGGCCGCCCGGCTCCCGTACGACCCGCACAACACCTTCTGGAGACTTTCCGTGACCATCCTTCGCCGCCACCTCAGCAGCGGCTACACGGTGCTGCCGACGGCCACCCTTGAGGACGCCCGCCTGTCGTTCCGTGCGCGCGGCATCCTCGCCTACCTGCTGGCGAAGCCGGACACATGGAAGGTGGCGGCCGACCGGATCGCCAAGGCGGGCAAGGAGGGGGTGGAGGCGGTCCGTACGGCCCTTCGGGAACTGAAGGACGCGGGCTACTACCGGGTCGTGACGGAGCGGATGACGGATGGCACTCTGCGGCGGATCACCGAGGTGTACGACCAGGCGCAGGACTGGGCCGCGGAGGAGTTCCGGAAGCTGGAGGAGAAGCGGTTGGCCAGGCGCCGCAAGAAGGAGCAGACGGCGGCGGCTCCGGACGCGGGCGAGGGAGGATCGCAGGACGTCACCGAAACCGGGTTTTCGGGGTTCGGTTCTCCAGTGTCCGGTTCTCCGAGCGATGGTTCGCCCGGGGTTATAGGTAGTAACCAGAGTCAGTACTCAGAGAAGAACCCCCTAACCCCCGCAGCTGACGCAGCGGGGGGACCTGCTGCCGCTGTTCGGGAAGAACCGGCGCGGCCTGCGGCCGGCGGAGGGTGCCCGGTGCATCCGGACGGGTCGGGGCGTGGGTGCCGTGGTTGCGGTACGAGTCCCCGGCAGCTTCGCCAGGCGGAGGAGTCGGTAGCTCGGCGGGATGCGCAGGCCCGGCAGCGCGTCCGGGATGCCCAGGTGATCTCTGAGGGTGCACAGCCGTTCTCGACGCTCTCGGACGTCGCGCGCCAGGCGATCTCCGAGATCCGAGCCAGGCGTGGCGGTGCGGCCATCAAGACGCAGCAGGAGAAATAGGCCATCATCTTTCTGTATCCTGACGCCGCGACGGCGAGCCACCCCCAGCTGGGGAGCCCGCGACCTCTTGGAGATTCCCCGTGAACGAAGCACAACGCTCCCTGCGCAGGCGGCTGCGACATTCGCAGCCTCTGCGCCACTACTGGCAACCGGCGACTCAACCCACAGTCGCCGCGCAACAAATAGGCCATCGTCTATCGATGGGGCGACGGGCCCTTGGCACCCTCCGGCACTGGATAACCCTGATGAAGCTCACCGACAACGACATCGCCTTGGCGGCCCGCGACTTCTTCAACCCGGCCCAGCTGCTGGAGTTCGCGGACCTTCCGTTCACCGACTCGCGGACGCTGCGGGCGGGTCAATTGCTGCGGGAGCGCGGGGAGCAGGGGATGCGCCTGCGCAGGCTGCCCGGCGAGCCGGACGCGGGAGCCATGTGCAGCTGGACCTGGCGGCCGGGCGGCTTCAGGTACGGGGTGGACGCCGTCGACGGCATCCGCACCGGTGACATCAGCTGGCGGCAGGTCTCCCAGCTTGTCGATGAGCGCCTGACCCCCGTGCGGTACGGCGCACTGCGCCAGGCGGTCACCGCCGAGGCCGCGCACCGCCGCTCCTACTCCCCCGGACCGGCGCCGTTCCGCGACGCGGACGCCTGGCGGGAGCACTTCTACCGGCCGTGGGCTCGCACGGCCTCCTCGCTGGAGCTGCGCGCCCAGGCCGCGAAGGACGCCATCCTCCCGGCCCCGCGGCCCCAGCCACCCCTTTTCTGACCGCTTCCGCACGCCCTACGAAGGACCCGCCGTGATCAACTCGACCGCCGCCACCACCTGGCTGGAGCAGGCCGCCTGCGCCGGGTCCGAGGGCTACGTCCTGTCCGCAGGCCAGACCGAAGAGCCTGCCGAGCGGCTGGTGAAGGCGGTTGAGCCACTGGTGCGCGCCTGCCTCGTTTGCCCCGTGCTCAAGGAGTGCTACGACCGGGTCCGGCCGAAGGGGTCTCAGTTCGACGGCGTCTGCGCGGGGCGGCTGTGGATCAACGGGCAGGAGGCGGCGCGCGCTCTCGGCGCCCCGGCGCTGCCGAAGTCCCTGGTCTCCCGAGCAGGGGTCTGCGGCGAGCCCAGCGGCGTGCGGGGGCACCGGCGGGCCGGGGAGCCGCTGTGCGGGCAGTGCCGGGTTACGGCCCAGCGGTCGGAGTCGAGGGCGGCCGGCGCGGCGACGATCCGTAAGCGGGGGGCAAGGAGCGCCCGCCGCCCTGTCGTCGCGAAGGGCTAGCGCCACCCCTCTGACCTGCGGGTTTATGTTGACACCGCCTCCAAAGGTAGTAGAATTTAGCTATGAGGGAGGGGGAAGCCCCGACCCGCTCCAATCGGAAGGACCCGCGATGCACACCCCGATGCCCGACCCGATCAGCGTGCTGGCCGTCTCCCGCGACTACGCGATCAGCGAGGTCCAGGCCGAGGTCGCCCTGACCTGGGCCGCGGTCGCGATGACGTTGGAGTGGGAGAGCTTCGCCCTCGAAGCGGGCCTGGACCCCGCCGACGGTGACGCGATGGGCCGCTGGAACCAGCAGTTCCCCCATGTGCGGACCGCCTGCCTCGACGGAGCCGTGGCGGAGGTGGCCGCAGCACCCGCCCCGGTCCTCGACCCGGTGGAGCAGCTCCTGCGCGACGTACGAACCGCGCCGGTCTGCCGCCGCCGCCCCGCGAGCCCCCTGCGGACCAACCGGACCCGCGTCCACATCCGCTGAGAACCACCCGGCCCGCCCCACCGGGGGCGGGCCGCGCCAACCCCACCCCAACACCGAATCGGAGACATCCATGGGAGCCGTTGACTTCGACCACACCGAGGCCGGCGTGAACGTCGAGCAAGCGTTCCACGCGGCCAGGGAAGCCGCCCTGCACGAGCACGGCCACGGCAGCTACACCGGCAGCATCGCCGAGAAGGCCACCTATCTGGTCTTCGGCGAACCCCGCACCGGCACGGACCAGGCGTATGAACGCGCCTCCGAGCTGCTGGACACCGATCAGCGCATCGCCGACAAGTGGGGCCCGGCCGGCGCGCTGCCGGTCGTCCTCGACGACGGCCGCGATGGCTGGCTGTTCTTCGGCTGGGCTTCTTCCTGACCTGCTACTTGCACTGGGGCGCCCTCGCGGGGCGCCCCGCTACACCTCTTGGAACGATCCATGTCCTTCAAGCACCTGCCCCTTCTCGGCACCGCCGAGATCATCGGGACCCTGAACCTCAGCCCCAAGCAGACTGCGGCAGCGGCCAACCTGGCACACCGGGTGGCTCAGAGCGCCTGGCGGCGACGGCCGCCGCACAAGAGCGGCCAGACCTACGCGGATTTCGCCGCGACCGTCACCGACTGCGCCTGGCTCACGATGTTCGAGGTCGGCGCCCTGCTCACCCTGGGCCGCCACCGCGATGCACGGCTCCTGACGGAAGCCTCCCGCTTGGCGCACCAGCCCACGCACGCCGGACAGTCTCGATGACCAGGCCGTCCCACCACTACCCACACCAAGACCTGGAGCCCGATGGGCTCGACCTCTACGCCACCCGCACGGCCCTCATCGTGACTGCGAACCTCCTCCGCGCGCAGGCCGAGCACCGCACACCGCTCGAACTCGCCACTCAGGCAAGAGTTCTGGAGATGTGGAAGCAGGCAACCCCGGAGCTTCGCCGGATACTGCTGCTCCAGGCCGCGTGGGAGGCCCGAGGCCGCTTCACCGGGGAGGCCGACGACGACGCGGCACGCTACGCCGGGTACTTCTCCGACGCGGCAGCAGATGCCGCGGCGAACGGGGCGACCGACCGAACCGACTTCGTCCACCTGATCACGCCCCCGTTCCTGACCGCCCAGTCACTCGCCTTCGACCGGGAGGAGAACGCCGTCTCCCTCGTCGCCACGCTGCTGCTCGCCCAGCACATCCCGGGCCGGTGGATGTGACGAGCGGCGCCCGCGTCTGGCTGCGCCAGGCAGATGACACACCGGTCCGCGATCGAACGGACGCGGCGGCCGCATTCGAGGTGATCGAGACCACGACGGGCGCCACCGGCCCCGTCTGCCTGCTCACCGCCCACGACCCGCTCATCAACGCCCTGTACGCCGGGTGGCACCCCCTTGCCCGGCTCATCCGCACCTGAAGGGACTGACGTACTCATGACCATCGAGATCGAACACACCCGCGCCGACGGCACGATCCTCCACGGCTCCGTCAAGGGAGACGGCGTCTACGAGATCGTCAAGCAGCACGGCTTCCGCCACTCCCGGCACGTCGGCATCTACATCCGCGGCTCCCGGGACAAGGAGGCGCAGCACTGGCAGATCAACCGCGCGGCTGATGCCCTCCGCGCGGCCGGCCACGAGGTCAGGATCGACATCAACGAGGACGACGACCGGTCCTTCGCCGAGATCGAGGGCGCCCGCGAGGAGCGCGCCGAGGACCGGGCCGAGCGGTTCAGCGACCGTGCGGGCCGCGCCGCCGCGGCCTCCGACGCCCGGCGCGGCGCGGCCCACGACATCAGCCGGCGGTTCGAGTTCGGCCAGCCGATCCTTGAAGGCCACCACAGCGAGCGCCGCGCCCGCCATGACCAGGAGCGCATGCACAACAACATGCGGAAGTCGATCGAGGAGGACAAGAAGGCCGGTTACTGGGCCGGGCGGGCCGAGGCCGCCGAGTCGTACAAGCAGCACCGAAACGACCCGTACCGCACCCTGCGGCGCCTGGAGACGCTGCGGGCCGACCTACGCCAGCAGGAGCGGCACCACGCGGAGGCCATCGAGAAGGGGTACGACTCGGTCGACCGGCACGCCCGCCTCATCCGGGACATCCGCAAGGAGATCGGACACTGGGAGGAGGTCGTCGAAAAGGCGGAGGCCGAGGGCGTCAAGGTCTGGGGCCCGGACGACTTCGCCCCCGGCGACTATGTCGTGTGCCTCGGGTCCTGGTACCAGGTGGCCCGGGTAAACCCGAAGACGCTGAGCGTCGCGTGGAACCTGAGGCTCGCCCCTAAGCAGGTGATGACGCTGGAGGACGCCACCGAGCGCGGCCGGGTCTGGACCCACCCGGTCGACTACACCAAGGTCCGGGCCCGTTGCCCGGAGGAGGCGATGGTCGCCTTCCGTGCGGACGGGAAGGTGCCCGGTACGAAGGCCGCGCGGGCAGCGTCCGAGGAGCAGCCGGCGAGCGCCGTCCGCGAGGCCCAGGCGGCGAAGCCGAAGCCGAAGGCGACGAAGTCCACCAGCGACCCGAAGCTCGCGAAGCGGGTCTACGTCACCTGCCCGCTCGGCGGGGCCAAGGCGACGCTGACGTGGTGGAACGGCAACAGCCGCCCGCACAAGGACTTCGAGCCGGTGACGATCACGGCCGAGGAAGGCGCGAAGTTCCACCGTTCGGTCTGGTCCCGCCCGCTCCAGGACGAGATCGCGAGGATTCTCGACGAGCGCGGCTACGTGTGCGGCGAGGACGACTGGACGGTTTCCCGCGACCGAAGCGGCTTCGTGCGGACCATCCAGCCGAAGCCGGAGGCTGCGCCCGAGGAGCCCGCCGAGCCTGCCGTGGAAACGGCGGCGGCCCCGCTCCTGCCCCTGGCCGGGTAGCCCCCACCCGGTGGAAGGACAAGAGGTTGACCCCACCCCGATAGATAGTAGAATTTAGATATACGGTGGGGGGGTGACCCCACCCCCTCACCGCCCCGACGATCACGAAGGAGTCCGAACCATGGCCGATGACGGCTACTTGGGCCAGTACCTGCACGAACTTCCACCCAGCACCCGCAACATCACCTCCGCGGCGATGGCGCTGGCCCGGGTCGGTGAACTCGGCTGGGCACCTCGGGGTGGATACCCGGGCTCGGACGTCCTGTGGCCGGTGAAGTGCCTGCTGTGCGGCTGGGACGGCCTCCGCTTCTACAGCCACCTCCGCCGCGCCCGACCGAAGGGCCGCCACGCGGGGTGCCTCCCCATCGCAGAGATCACGGAACGGCTCGACCGGCTCGGAGCGACGGCCACAAGCAGCTGCGCGTGCGCTCAGCCTCACGCCGTGAGCGCCGAGGCGTTCCACGAGGCTGCCCTGCTCCTCGGCTCAGCACACACCGACGGCGCCCGCGAGCAGGCTCTCTTTCTCGCCGAACGACTCCTGGGCCCCTGCACGGCGGCGGCCCGCCGCGGCCGCGCCGCACAGCGCGCCTTCCCCCGCTCCTGACCACACCCATGAAAGGCGGCACGATGAAGCCGTTCAAGATCGGAGACCGCGTCTCCGTCCTGTACCTCTCTAGGACCCGAGGCACCTGCCTGGCCATGAACCGGTACGTCGTCCAAACGAGCGACCACCCCGTGTACGGACAGAAGGTCTGGGTGGAGATGCCCGCCGAGTCCGCGCGGGCCAGCTTCCACGTCACCCCCGCGCACCCCGACTTCATCAACCACATGGACGCCGACCCCATCTCCGCGCAGTCCACGAACACCCTGATCTCCAACCTGGACTGGCACCTGACGATGGCCGCCCCGCAATCCACCCGTCCGACCTGGCCGGCCGGGTGGTGCAGCGCACGCGTCGAAATCCCCCTGACCGAAGATGAGCGCGCCGTACACGCCTCGCAGGCCGCGCTGCACTTGCAAGAACTGCGCCTATGGCGGGCTGAGTTCACGCGCTGGGCGCAGTCGGTGATGCCGGAGCACCTGCGAGGAGCCCTGTGATCGCCATCGACCGGCCGCACGCGACTTCCGGCGGGGCCTGGCTCGCCCGCGTCCGCAACCCGTCCTCCGCACACGAGTACCGGACCCTGATCCCCACGAACCGTCTGCGCACCGAGGAATGGGCCCAGGCGCAGGCCGTCATAGCCGCCTCCCGGGATACCCCGCAGCTCGACGCGTCGTTCTGGGAGGGTGCCGCTCTGTACGAGCTCACATACCTGCCCCAGCTCGTGCACCGGGAACGGGCCGTCGCGTGGGCCGCGCTGCTGGAACTCGGCGGCGTGACACCGCAACGCGGCTGGCGCCCGGGTGTCGCCGCCGCCTGGGCGGGGCGCGGCGACCGGTGGCGCGACCACCTGGAAGGCGTGCACCAGAGGATGCGGGAGCAGGTCATCGGGTTCGGAACCACCCTGGCTCAGGTCATGTGGGCGGCGGACACGCCTCACTGCATGGAGATCGAGGAATACCGGGACGGCTTCGACGAGGTGAACTGGCAGCTCCTCGGCGCCGACGTACAAAAGGCGGCGATGTCCACCTTGATCCGGACCCCGTACGGCCTGCTCTGGCTCGACAACGGGTGAGCCGGGCGCCCCCGCTGCGGCGGGAGCCAGGGTTGACCCCATCCCCAAAGATAGTAGAATTTAGTTATGAGTTGAGGGGCCAGCACCCTCAACTCCGGCCCGTCCCGCACCCCCGCGGGACGGGTCGCCCCGTTTCAGCACCCCAAGGAGCCACGATGGACCTGCAACTCGACCTGTTCGCCGCGCTCGCCTCCGAGTCCGAGCAGCCTTCGAAGCCCGCACCCGCTCCACACCGTGCGGCAGCACCCACCGCGACCACCCGCCCTACGGTCGCCGCAGCTCCGGCCCCGCGCGCGAAGCCTGCGGCCGGCCGCCGACTGTCCGACGAGGGCGCCCACCGCACGGCTGTCACCCTGGGCGAGGCCGTCGCGGGCGCATGGCACAGGGCGCACGGCGGCCCGGACATGGCCGTGCCCATCGGCCTCGTCGCCGCCCTCACCCTGATCAGGCAGCGCGACGCGCACGGGCCGGACCTCAAGGCCCAGATCCTCGCCCAGCAGCCGCGCGAGCTGATCGAGATGTACCGGCAGATTTGGGCCGGACACTGGCAGGCCCGCCCCGATCTGATCGACCGGGCCCGCGTCCTGCACGAGTGGCTCAACGCTCCGGGCGAGATCGACGACCACCGCGCGCACTGCGTCAAGGTCGTCACCGAAGCCGCACTGAAAGCGGGGATCCTCGACCTCACCGGGCACCCCGACGCCATCGAGCGGTCACGGACCGACGCCCTGTCGCACGTGATCATGCTTCTCCGAAGCGACGGCGCCCGTCAGGGCCTTGGTGAATTCCACACCCCATCGTCGGTGACGACCATGCTCGGGGAAGTGATGCTCGCAGA
The DNA here is from genome assembly GCF_052244475.1 of Streptomyces sp. IBSNAI002. Taxonomy (NCBI): domain Bacteria; kingdom Bacillati; phylum Actinomycetota; class Actinomycetes; order Kitasatosporales; family Streptomycetaceae; genus Streptomyces; species Streptomyces sp. IBSNAI002. Next base: position 2,930,262 of record NZ_JBQPXG010000002.1, read on the forward strand.
GCTCTCCGCCGAAACCACCATGGAGGCCAAGGGGCCCGAGGCAGGCCAGCACATCCACGACCCGGCCGGCGGGAGCGGCGGCATGCTCCGCGCCGCCGCTCAGGCCCTGCGCTGGCGCGGCCTCGACCCGGCGGACTTCCAATGGTCGATGGTCGACATAGACCAGGTCGCGGCGGCCTGCGCAGCAGTCAACGCGATCGTCTGGGGCCTGGGCCCCAACGTCGTGGTGGCCTGCGACGACTCCCTGGTCAACCCCCGCGCCGTCGAGGATGCCCGCGCCCACGCACGGGCCGTCATCGCGCACCGCGACCAGGTGATGGGCACCGCGCGCATGATCGCCGCCGTTCGCCGGACGCAGGCGCTGCTGGAGACGGCGGTGGCGGCGTGAAGTCGGTCAGCTACGGCGGAGGCGTTCAGAGCACCAGCCTGATGGTGCTGGCCGCCCGCGGGGAGATCCCGCACCGCGACTTCCTCTTCGCCAACGTCGGCGACGACAGCGAGGACCCGCGCACCCTGGACTACATCCATCGGGTCGCCGCCCCCTACGCCCGCGCCAACGGCCTTCGCCTCCATGTGCTTCACCGGCAGACCGCCGGACGGCGCGAGACCCTGTGGGAGCGGTTGATGCGCCCGGGCTCCAGGTCGCTGCCGATCCCGGTACGGATGAGCAACGGGGCACCTGGCACCCGCGGCTGCACCCGGGACCACAAGGTCAAGGTGACAGGGGGGTGGCTGCGCAGGAACGGGGCGCACCGTGACGCACCGGCGGAGGTGGGGATCGGGATCTCCATGGACGAGATCGGCCGGGCCACCTCACGGCGGGTCGAACCGTACGAGCGGGTGACATACCCGCTGCTGGACCTGCGGATGCGGCGCACGGACTGCCTGGGGCTGATCGCGGACGAGGGCTTGGAGGCCCCGCCCAAGTCGGCATGCTGGTTCTGTCCCCTGAAAACGCTCCCAGGCTGGTCGGAGCTGGCCCGCGACCGGCCCAGCCTGTTCAGCCGGGCGTGCGACCTCGAGGAAACCCTGAACGCGCGCCGCGCGGCGCTCGGCCGGGATGAGGTGTTCCTGACGCGCACCGGCCGCCCGCTGGCCGACGCGATCAGCGCGGCGCAGGATGAGCTGCCGTTCGATCCCGGCTGCGATTCCGGATGGTGCATGACCTAGAGCCCCCCTGCTGACCTGCGCAAACGGACTTGACCCCCTCCTCACGGGTAGTAGAATTTAGTTATGAGGCGGGGGGGGAACCCGGCCTACAGCCACAGGAGGAGCCATGACCGACACCACCACCGCCTTGCGCATCGACCTCAACGGGCAGGTCCGCGAATACGACCTCGGAAGCGACCCCAGCCAGCACTACAGGGTGATTGGCCGCGCCCTGCTCGACAGCGTCGAGGCCGTCGAGCACATCGAGCGGCCGACCGGTCCGAACGTCGTCGTTCTCGCCCGCGTCCACCGCGCAGGCCAGCCGCTCAACCTGTGGGCAGCCGCCGCCTCCGACGCCCTCGAATCTCAGATCACGCAACTGGTCGCAGGCGAAGTCCTGTTCATCGGCTACGTCGCCGCCACCGAGACGATCACCAGCCTCCCCGACGACGCAGCCGCGCTGATCCGCGAAGCCTGCATCCTCCCGTAACCCCCGCCCGCAGCACACCTCTTGGAGAACGACCATGACCGCAGACACCAGCGCCCGGATCTCCCTGATCGACCTCCTCCTCCTGGCCGAGCCCCTGGCCGACCGCCTCGGGCCGGACTGGACCCGCATCGAGACCAGTCCCGACCCCAAGACCATCCAGTACGGCCACACCACCGGAGCGGTACTCGGCATCCGACACCTGTGGGACGGAGCCGCCGCCCAGACCTATGTACGGACCGACGGCGAGCCCGCCTACAACGCCGGTGTCACCTTCCGCGAGGACACCTCCATCGACGACAGCCTCATGGCGGTCATCACCAACCGGCTCCTGCCCGCGATGGACGGTCACCGCCCCAAGCTCCGCCAGAACGGCACGCTCCACCAGCCCAAGGACGCCAAGTCGACCGAGGCCCCGACCACCGACGAGCAGCCGCCCACGGAGCCGAACACCGAGGTCCCCGAGTCCGTACCGGCCGAAGCCGACCGCCCCGACGCCGTACAGCCCGCCGACGCGGCACCGGCACCGAAGGCGCGAACCCGTGCAAAGAAGGCCGCACCCAAGACCCCGCCGGCGCCCACGAAGAAGGCCGCCCCGCGGCGAACCGCCGTCCGCAAGCCCAAGACCGCCACCACCGCCTAACCCGACCAGACCGCCGGGGTGCGGGCGAACCCACCGCCCGCACCCCACATCGCAGAGGAGCCGAACATGACCGCAACCGCCATCGAGCCCACCAGCGTCCACGACCACGCGGAGGAAACCACCACCTCCTTCAACGGGCAGTTCATCTGGATCGACCCTCGCGAACTCGTCATCGACCCGTACAACCACCGCCGCAAGCGTGGGGACGACGACAACGGCACCGAACCCGACCCGGCACTCGTTGAGTCCGTCTTCGAGTTCGGCGTCCACACGCCGCTACTGCTGCGCCCGCAGACCGGCGCGCAGGACGGGCTGCTCGGCGTCGTCTTCGGGCAGCGCCGGATGAAGGCCGCCCTGATCGCAGTACAGAGGGCTCTCGCGGCCGGCGAGCCCGTGCGGATGGTCCCCGCGATCGTCCGCGAGGACCTGCGTGACGCCGACGACGAGGCGCTGGCCTTGTCCGTGATCGAGAACGTTCACCGGCGGGAAGTTACGACCCTCGACGTGCTCGACGCTGCCGAACAGCTGGCTCTGATGCCGGTGGGCAAGCTCAAGCGCGAGCGGGCCGCCCGCGCCCTCGGGATCTCACCCGAGGAGATCACTGCAGCCCCGCAGGCCGCCAAGCTCAGCGACAAGGCCCTCCGGGAGGCGACCACCGCCGACTTCGACCTGGTGGAGATGGCCGACCTCCAGACCGTCGAAGAGGTCCCCGGCGCCCTGTCCAAGCTCCAGCGCGCCAAGACCCGCGACACCAGGGAAGGAGACGACAAGCGGGGCAACTGGGCCCACGCCCTGGCGGAGCTGCGGCAGACACAGCAGGAGCAGCAGGAGCGGGAGCGCATCGTCAAGGAGCTGGCCGAGCAGGGCATCCAGATCGTGGTCTGGCGGGCGCACCGGGAGAACGACAAGTCCCGCCTCCTGGCCGACCTGGTGACCGATATCGGCAACCCGATGACCTCGGAGCAGCACGCCAAGTGCGGCGGGCACGCCGCAGCCTTGGCCCCCGGCGAAACCGAGGTGGAGTGGGTCTGCACCGACTGGAAGCGGTACGGACACGAGCTGACCGACGAAGCCGCCGCAGCAAGCAAGAAGACCAAGTCCACCCCCGAGGAGCTGGACGCGCGCCGCAAGGTCATCCGCTACAACAAGGCATGGCGTACGGCTCGAGGGGTCCGCCAGGAGTTCATCGCCAGGATGTGCGCGGCGAACGGTGAGGCGGATGACTCCACATGGACGCTGATCCTCAGCGTGATCACCGGCACCTCCATCCACTACGGACGCCACGCCAGCAACCCGAAGACCGAGCTCATCTCCGCCTTCCTCGGCCTCCCGGACCCCAACAAGGACCGCAGCCAGTGGAACCGGGTGAAGAACCCCTACGCCAAGCTCATCGCGACCACGCCGAAGGCCCGACGGTGGCGGCTGCTGCTGGCCCAGGTGGCAGCCATGTTCGAGAGCGAGAACATGCACGACGGCGCCTGGCGGAACGTCGATGAGAGCTGCGTGACCTGGCTGAGCTTCCTGAAGGGCCAGGGGTACACGCTCAGCGAGGTAGAAGCCGAAGTCCTCGCCGACGGCATGAAGCGGTACCGACCCGCACGCCAGAAGAAGTAGGACTCCCCTCAGGGGTGGGTGCGCGCACCGCACCCACCCCTCATGGATAGCAGAATTTCGATACGGGGTGCACGCCGCACGGCCACCCCGTCAACCAGAAAGACCACCGCCCATGACCAGCAAGGCCACGCGAACCGCCATCCACGCCGGCGTCACCATCACCATCAAGACCAGCAACCGCACTACCACCGACCTCGCCGTCACTCCCCACGAGGGCATCACCGTCCGCGGCCCGCACACCCTCACCGACGACGACGCCCGCGCCCTCGTCACCCGCCGCAAGCACTGGGTTTACCGCCAGCTGAGCAAGCTCTGCGCGCAGGCCCCCGCCAACCCCACCAAGACCCTCCGCGACGGCGAGACCTTCACGATCCTCGGCACGCCGCACATCCTCCGCCTCACCGGCGACCGGCCGCAGACCGAGCCCGCCCGGGTCCGCTACGACCCCCGCGACGGCTTCGTCGTCGACCTGAGTCAGGAGGCAGCAGAAAATGCGGACGAAGCGCGGCAAATCATGATCAACCTGCACGTGGACGTGGCCAATAAATGGCTGGAAAAGAACAGTGCACGAATCACCCGACTCGTCCCGAACCGCGACATAAAGATCACTGCCTCAACCCGTAAGCGAACCCACACACACTGGGTCAACCGCCGCCCCAACGGCGAACTGGCCCTCCACTGGGCACTCGCCCAACTCCCCACCCTCCACCTCCGCGAACTCCTCCACCGCAACCTGAACCTCCACTCCATCGCCGACGGCCACGAAGTCGACCAGAACCTCCGAACCCTCTGGCTCGGCGAACTCGCCCTAGCCCCCCAAGAAGCCGCCAAGGAATCCGACGCCTGCCCCGGATGCCACGCCCAACCCGGCACCCTGCACACCAACCGCTGCGACGTCGCCCGCTGCGCGCTCACCGGCTTCCAGCGCGGCTCCTGCCACCCCGGCACCATCTGCCTCACCATCTGGACCGGACGATGGCCGGGGACGGACGAGTGCGAGGAGTACGGCTTCTTCTACCGACCCGTGGCCGGCCGGGCCGAACCCTGCAACGCCACCGACGAAAGGGCCGAGCACGACTACAACCGCCTGTACGCCGAGTGCGTCTGGCACCCCGGCCAGCAGCGCATGGTCCTGCCCGCCTAGGTGCCGATGTCACCGAAGATGCGATGCGAAGACGGTCGCGAATCCCGAGCAGACCTCATTACTTCGCAGCGATGTTTCTGACCAGGGCCGTTGCCGCGACTCCCGCCGCGTGCTCCCCCTCGGGACGCCGGTCTGGCGCGTAGCCGCAGCGCCAAGCACGGGCAACTGATGTCAACCGAGGTCACCTCGGGGTGGCACCCGTCCCCAGGACTGCCCAAGATCCGCCTTGTCCCCAGACTGTCCCCAGGGAAGAACAAAACGGACCCCAGGAGAGATCTCCTGGGGTCCGTTCGATAAGAAATGCCTGGTGAGGCATGGTGGGCGCGGACGGTTTCGAACCGCCGACATCTGCTTTGTAAGAGCAGCGCTCTACCCCTGAGCTACGCACCCGTGGATGAGTGGACAGCCTACATGGCGGGCACACCCCCCACGCAAACCCGTTCCCTTGGGGGAGAATGGTGCGGGGCATTGCGGACACGCGGTACGGGAGAGGGATTGTGACGACGGCATCCCGGCGGTGGTTCGGTGGGCGGGACGAGAGTCGGCGGGCCGAGGCGCAGGCGGCGAAGGATGCCGCTGCCGCGGCGTTCTACGAGCTCGACAGCGCGCAGCGGGACCTGAGGATCTCGATCGAGACGATCGCCGCGGCGGACGGTTCGCCCGCCGGGCGGCAGGCCGGCGAGGGGTTCGCCGCGCTCGGGCAGCGGATCGATCAGGTCAGCCATGTGTACATCGAGGCGGTGGACGCGCACGATCTGGACCGGGTCGATCTGGAGGCGTCGGCCGCCTCGCGGGCGCGGGAGGAGCTGACCCGGGCTCGTGATGAGCTGGTGCGGGTCAAGGGGGAGCTGGACCGGTTCGCGCAGGGGTTGCAGCCGCTGCTGGACAAGGCCGAGACGCAGCTGGCCCGGGTGGCTCCGGCCCGGGAGCGGGCGAAGGCGGCGCTGCTGGCGGCGAGTGATGCGCTGGATGCCGTACGGGCCAAGGGGATGCGGGCCGATGATCTGGCGGCGCGGCTGGCGGCGCTCGGCCCGGAGCTGACCAAGCTGAACGAGGGTGCGGGCCGGCACGGGGTGCAGGAGACCGTGCAGCGGGCCGACCGGATGCTGCGGGACGCGGAGGGCGTGCGGGCCGAGGCGGCGCGGCTGCCGGAGCGGGCCGCGGAGATCGACCGGCGGCTGGTGAGCCTGCGGACGCGGGCCCAGGCCCTGCGCAACCGGGCGGACCGGGTGGATCCGGTGCTCAGCGAGCTGCGCCGGAGGTTCAGCGCGGCGTGCTGGCAGGACCTCCAGCAGGTGCCGGACGAGGCGATACGGGATGTGGCGCGGGCGGAGGACCGGCTGCTGGAGGCCTCCCGGGCCCGGGACGAGCAGCGCTGGGCCGATGTGGGGGTGCTGATCGACGCGGTGCGGGACTCCCTGGAGGCCACGGACGAGGCGGTGTCGGCGGCGCAGGACCGGCTGACGCGGCTGGAGGACGTGGCGCGCAATCCGCAGGCCGAGGTGGACCGGACGCGGTTCGCGATCCGCGACGCGCAGCGGCTGGCGATGGCGGGCCGCAGTGTGCCCGATCCGCGGCACGCGCGGCCGCTGGACGAGTCGGTGGCGCGGGTGGACCGGGCACTGGCGGGGCTGGAGGGGCGGCATCCGGACTACTGGGCGTTCCTGCTGGAGATGCAGGACGTACGGGAGGCCGTGAACCGTGTGGTCAACGGGATCCGGGCGGAGCGCGGCCACGGCTGAGTTGTCCCCGTGGGGGTGGCGGCGGATGCTGGAGTTGGTGCCCGGAACGGAGCTACGGAGCAGAGGAGGGCGGGATGGCTGTCCACACTTCCCACAGGTCCGGTGAGCAGGCCGCGTCGCGGCGTGAGACGTACGCGCCGCACGCGCTGTACGGGTGCACCGAGCCCCATGAGTCCTATGCGCCCTACGTGCCCCACGAGCCCTATGCGTCCCACGCGCCACAGGCCTCCGCCGGGCTGCTGCAGCGCGCCCTGCACCCCGTCAACGCCCGGCTCGACGAGCATCTGCCGGCCGATCACAAGCTCAGCAAGGTCTACCGGGTCGGTGCCGGTCTGACCGGGCTGCTGCTGATCGTGTTCGGGATCCTGGGGCTCGTCGACCGGATCGGGTTCTTCGACACCGGCGGCGACACCGTGCTGGCCCTGAACACCAACGGCGCGCTCAGCGTCCTGTCGATCTGCATCGGGGCGCTGCTGTGCATCGGGATGGTGATCGGCGGGACGTTCGCCTCCACCCTGAACATCGTGCTGGGCCTGCTGTTCATCGCGAGCGGGTTCGTGAACCTCGCGCTGCTCGACACGGAACTGAACTTCCTGGCCTTCAAGATCCCCAACGTGCTGTTCAGCTTCGTGGTCGGTGTGATGCTGATGTGGTTCGGGATGTACGGGCGGGTCGGCAGCGCGCTGCCGCACGACAATCCGTACTGGCGGGCCCGCCACCCCGAACAGGCGGCGAGGGAGGACAGGGCGTACCGGGCGGCCGCGCTGGGTCGGCCCTAGCCGTGGCGGCCGGGTCGGCCGTAGCCCTCGCAGCCGGGTCGGCCGTAGCCGTCGCGGCCGCGGCGGCATAGCCTTGGCCGCATGCCTCGATACGAGTACCGCTGCCGGACCTGCGACGACACCTTCGAGCTGAGCCGGCCGATGGCCGAGTCCTCGGCGCCCGCCGACTGCCCCGCAGGTCACGCCGACACCGTCAAGCTGCTGTCCGCCGTCGCCGTCGGCGGGACGGGCAGTGCCCCCGCGCCCGCTCGCGCCATGGGCGGCGGGGGCGGCGGCTGCTGCGGTGGGGGCGGCTGCGGATAAGCCGGAGCCTTCCCCCTCCGGCGGCCGCCGGAGCCGTCAGCGCTTCCGGGACAGGGTCACGCCGTCCGAGATCGCCAGCAGGACCGACTCCATGCGGGGATCCGCCGTGACGTGGTCGTTGAACGCGCGGACACCGGCCGCCGAGCCGGTGGCCGACTCGTCGAGGACCGAGCCGTGGAAGAGCGTGTTGTCCGTGACGATCAGGCCGCCCGGGCGCAGCCTCGGCACGAGCTCCTCCCAGTAGGCGATCTGGCTCTCCTTGTCGGCGTCCACGTACGCCATGTCGATGTGCGGCGTCGCCGGCATGGCGCGCAGGGTGTCGAGCGCGGGCGCGATCCGCAGCTCGATGCGGTCCGCGACGCCCGCCGCCTCCCAGGCTTCCCTGCCGTATGCCGTCCACTCCTCGGAGACGTCGCAGGCGATGAGGCGGCCGTCGGCCGGCAGTGCCTGGGCCATCGCCAGGGAGGAGAAGCCGGTGAAGGTGCCCACCTCCACGATGTGGCGGGCCCCCGTCAGGCGGACCAGGAAGGCCAGCAGCGGCCCCTGCTCCTCCGCGGACTGCATCCCGGCGACGTCCGGGAACTTGGCGTAGGTCGTCTCCACGAGCCCCCGCTGGACGGCGTCCAGCGGGGGGTTGTGGGCGAGCATGTACCGGTAGAGCTCATCCGTGATCTTGGTGCTGTTGCCCTTGGTCATGCGGTCAGTCTCGCAACGCTCCGGCCGCCCGTCCGGCCGCTCGGCCGAATTCGCGGACGATTTCCTCGCCCGCGAGCACGCCCGCCGCGGCCAGGGCCTTCACGTTCGGGGCGTGCCAGCGGGCGTCGGCGAGTTCGCCGTGGCCCGGGCGCCACGCCGCGTCCGCCGCGAGCAGCAGGTCGGCGTCCAGGAGCGAGTCTCCGGCGGCCAGGGTCGTGGTCGCGCCCGTACGGCGGGCCACCTCGTGCATCGCCGCGCTCTTGGTCAGCGGGCGCGGTACCGCGTAGATCTTGCGGCCCTGGAGGGACACCGTCCAGCCGCGTGCCTCCGCCCACTCCGCCAGCGCCTTGAGCCATTCGTCGGGGACGAGGGCGCGTTCCACGACGAGGTACGCGAACAGTTCCTCCGCCACCCGCGCCTTGCGCAGCCAGGCCGGGTCGGCCGTCGCCAGCAGGTGGGCGTGGACCTCCTCCAGCGGGGCGCACTCCTGCGCCAGGCGGGCCGCGACCTGCCGCCGCCAGTCCTTGTCGGGCACTCCGTCGACCAGCAGCTGGCCGCCGTTCGCGCAGATGGCGTACTTGGCCGGGCGGCCGGGGAAGCGGATGCGCTGGTACTGCTTGCGGGTCCGCGTGGTCGTCGGGACGAAGACCACCGAAGGGTCGGCCGTCAGTTCCGCCAGCAGTGCCGCCGCCGTCTCCGTCATGTAGGACAGCGGCTTGCTCTCGTGGACCTCGACGCACAGCAGCCGGGGGGCCACCGGGTCGGGCATGGTCAGGCCGAGGGCCGCCGCCGAGTAGATGAGCGTACGGTCGAGATCACTGGCTACCAGGACAGTCACTTCGAGGCCACAGCCTTTCCGTCGGCGCCGGTGGCGCCGCGCGTGAATCGGGGGTGGATGAGTCCGACGCAGGTGTAGGGCAGGCCGTCGACCTCCTCCACCGGGACCCCGCGCTGCTCGGCGAGCAGCCGTACGTGGTCCAGGTCGGTGCCCGCGCCGCGCTGGGCGAGGATCTTCCAAGGGACCCGGCGCAGCAGCACCCGGGTGGTCTCGCCGACTCCGGGCTTGACCAGGTTCACGTCGTGGATGCCGTACTCCTCGCTGATCCGCTCGACGGCCGCCCAGCCCTCCCAGGTCGGGGTGCGGTCCGCGGCGAGGAGTTCCTTGACCTCCTCGCCGACGGCGTCGGCGACCGCGTCGAAGTGGGCGGCGACCGTGTCGACGAAGGCGGTGGAGACGTCCGCGCCGGCGAGCTCGCTGTAGAACTTCGCGCCGTGGAAGTCGCCGGGTCCGACCAGGTCGGACCTCAGGACGGTACGCGATATGAGGCCGGAGACGGTGGAGTTGAGGCAGGCGGACGGGATCAGGAAGTCCTCGCGGGTGCCGTACGTCTCCACGCACGAGCCGGGGTCGGCGAGGACCACGATCTCCGGGTTGAAGCCGGGGTACTCGGCGAGGGCGGCGGTCAGCTCGCGCGTGATGGCGCCCTTGCCGGTCCAGCCGTCGACGAAGACGACGTCGGCCGGGTCGTGCCGGGCGGCCAGCCAGCGCACGGCGTTGGCGTCGATGCCGCGGCCGCGCACGATGGAGACGGCGTAGTGCGGCAGGTCCAGGCCGTGCCGGGCCCGTGCCCAGCGGCGCATCAGTACGCCGACGGGCGTACCGGCGCGGGCCAGGGAGACCAGCACCGGGGAGGGGGAGCGCTCGGCGAGGACCGTCTCGGTGACGGTGCCGACGGCGCGGGCGATGCGGGCCGCCGAGGCGGTCAGGGCGCTCTGGTACAGCTCCTGGTACTGCGGGGACGGCTGGTATTCGACGGGCAGGGACTCGGCGTAGTGTGCGCCGCCCGCCTGGATCGCCTCCTCGCGCTCCTCGGTGGGGGCCTCCAGCTCGACGTCGGAGAAGTCCTGGAGGAGCCAGCCGACGTCCTCGGCGGCGTACGAGGAGAAGGCGGGGCCGCGCAGGGGCTCGCGCAGGGGCGCGGGCACGGGCTCGCGCACGGGCTCGCGCAGGGCCCCGTCCGTGGTCTGCTCGGTCATGATCGGCTCTTGCTCCTGCCGGTCGGGTACGTAGGAAGGTACGACGGCCAGCAGGACCCGGCCGGTGTGCGGGGCGAGGCTCGCGAGCAGTCCGGTGCGCAGCCCGGGGGTGTCGCCGGCCGAGTCGACGACGGCGACGACCGCGTCGAAGCCGGCGCCCGCGACGTTGTAGGCGTACCGGTCGCCGGGGCCGTCGGCCGGAGCGTCGTGGGCGGGGAAGACGAGCCGGGTGCGGATGGCGTAGCCGGGGTCGTCCACGGCCAGCACGGGCGAGCGGGTGGTGGTGGAGAAGCGGACCTCGCGGGCCGCGCCCGCCTCCTCCAGGGCCTTCGCGAGGCGCAGGGGGGCGTACATCAGCTCCTCGTTGCCGAGGACGAGGATCCGGCCGGGGGTGTCGCCGAGGGCGGCCAGCGCCGCGCCGAGCCGGGCGGCCAGGTCGGGCAGGGCCTTGTCCAGGGCCGTGCGGTGGGCGGGGGTGAAGCCGTGGCGGCCGCCGTCGGGCACCGCGGCCGGCCAGGCCAGGTCCACGCGCGTGAACGGCCGCGGGCCGTCTCCCGGGGCTGCGTCCCCGCCCTCGGCAGCGGCTCGGGCCTCGGCCTCGGCCTGGTACTGCTCCACCAGGGCCTGGCCCTTGGCCAGGACGCCGTCCGGGAGGGTGACCGTGCCCGAGGCCAGGGCTATGAGGTCCACGCGGGCGCCGATGTCCGCGGCGAAGGCGGTGAGGCGGTCGCGGTCGGCCGCGGAGCGCATGTCGACGAGGGCGACGACCACGTAGTGCTCGCGCGGGTGGCGGGCGTGCAGGTCGCGGATGGTGTTCAGGACGGTGTTGCCGGTGGAGAACTCGTCGTCGACGAGGACCAGCGGCCCGCTGCCCGCCAGCAGCGCGGGGTCCTCGGGCAGCAGCAGGTGCGAGGTGGCGTGCGAATGCGCCTCCTCGAAGCCGCCCGCGGCCCGCACCCCCGCCACGGGCCGGCGGGTGGAGTGCAGGTACGGGGCGTCGCCCAGGCCGTCGGCGACGCAGTGGCCGAGCCCGGTGGCCGTCTCCGCGTAGCCGAGGACCACCGCGGAGGCGGCGCCGTCCGGACCGAGCAGCGCCCGGACCCGCTCGCCCAGCCCGTATCCGGCGGCGTAGACGACGGCCGGGGACTGCGGGACGTGCTTGCCCAGTACCTGCGAGACCAGCAGGTGAGCCCGCTTGGGGTTGCGCCGCAGCGCCAGTCCGAGCAGCTCCGCGAGCCGCGGCGAGCCCGGCGTACCGGCCTCCTCCAGGCTGACGCCCAGCCGGTCCGCGACCCAGGTTCCCGACCACACCGCTTCGATCGTCTTGCCTTTCCTCGTCGTCTCCGCCGTCACCAGGGGTTTCACACCTGGAGTCCGGCCGTGAGCAGGTCGACGAAGCCGACCTCCTCCTTCGCCACACCGAAGACCTCGGCGCGCTGCATGGTGCGCTCGGCCCAGGCCCGGTGGGGCTTCACTTCATTCATTTTGTTCGTATAAGCCGAACGCATCACCCCGCCGCCGCCGCGCTCGGGGCGCAGGATGTCCTCGGCGTCGCAGAATTCCTCGTGGGAGACCACGGACAGGGCGTGGACGGGCGTGACGTGGGCGGGGTGGATGCAGGTCTTTCCGAGCAGTCCGTTGGCCCGGTCGAGTTCGATCTCGCGCAGTAGCCCGTCCAGGTCGTGTTCGATCAGGGCGGTGCGCAGTTCCTCCACGCCCTCCGCCAGGAAGGGGCTGCGGCGCAGCTGGGGCTTGAAGAGGCGCTGCTGGCTGCGGAAGTACTCCCAGACGGGTCCGGTGACGGTGAAGCCGGTGCCGTCGGCGCGGCTGAGGACGTTGACCACGTCGGCGATCACGCCGGCCACGATCTGGACGTCGTAGGCGGTCATGTCGGGGGTGCGGCGCAGGCCGTAGGCGGAGCAGAAGTCGGTGACGCCGAGCCGCAGGGCCAGGACCCGCTCGCGGTGGCTGTTCACGGTGCGGGAGATGCCGGCGAGCGTCTCGACGCGGGTTTCGAGGTGCAGCAGGTCCGGGGTCTCCAGGACGGGCATGGCATACAGGCGGGAGTGGCCTCCGACGGCCTCCGCCTGCGCCACGGCGTCGAGGAAGGCGCTGCCACTGCTCTCGTTGAATTTGGGAAGTACGAATCCGGACAGTCGGTGCGCGGCTCCGCCGAGGCGTCTGACCAGGTCGGGAATCTGCTCGGGCGTGCGGACGCGGATGAACAGGAGCGGGAGCTCGCTGTCGTCGCTGTCGAGCTCGGCGAACTGCCGGACGAGGTTCTCCTCGGCCCCGGTGACATCGCCGTCGCTGATGGAATCCTCCAGGCAGAGGACCATGGAGACGACTCCTCGGCCGGCCTGCTTTCGGATGTCCCGGGCGAGCTGGGGCCGGGTTGCGGGGCTGTAGAGGGTGGCCCCGAGAGCCGCGGCGAGGGTGCGGGCGGGGGAGGCTCCGGTGAATTCCGCCGGTTCCTGGTGGAAGAGGTCCTTACGGACTGTGGGCGATACGTGCCCAAAGTGACGCATGTGCTTCCCCCGTACTGCCTCGGCGGCCCAACTGGCGTGGCCGGTAATAGTACGTACGAACCTGAGTCAAGAGTTCCTCAAGCACATGAAGTTCAGGTAACCCTCTTGCACCATGCCCAGCTCTCGCGTTCGAGACAAGGCCCTACGGGGGGCCGCATTGTCCCGGTCCACCCCGGGAGGGCAGGATGACGGGCATGACGCACGCGATGCAGAAGGGCTCGAACATCCCGGTGGCCGCCACGGCGGTCCGGGCGGTGCTGCGCTGGACCACCGGCCCCGAGGTGCCCGACGTGGACGCCTCCGCGCTGCTCGTGGGCTCCGACGGCCGGGTGCGTTCGGACGAGGACTTCGTCTTCTACAACCAGCCCAGGCACCCCTCGGGGGCCGTGTGGCGGCTGGGCAAGAAGCAGCTCGGTGAGGCGGTCACCGACGCGGTCCAGGCCGACCTGCGGACGGTGACCCCGGCCGTGGACCGGATCCTGGTGGTCGCCTCGGCCGAGGACGTGCCCTTCGAGCGGGTCCGGGACCTGCGGATCCTCCTGTACGACGCCACCGCGACCGGCGGCTCCGAACCGCTGGCCTACTTCGACGTGCGGCCCGAGACGGGCGCCGAGACGGCGCTGATCTGCGGGGAGCTGTACCGCAGGGGCGAGGGGTGGAAGTTCCGCGCGCTGGGCGAGGGCTACTCCGACGGGCTGGTCGGCCTGGCCACCGACCACGGGATCTCGGTCGACGAGAACGCCCCCGACCCCGGCGCGAGCCCGGCGGCCGGGAGCCCGGCGGCCGGACCCACCGCCGACCAGACGGCCGCCATGGCCCCGCCCACCCAGGCCCCGCCGTCCGTCCAGCCGGCCTACGGGTACCCGCAGCCGGTGTCCCCGGCCCCGCTGCCGGGTCCGGGCGCCGACCCGTCCTTCCGGCTGCCGGTGCAGGGCCCGCAGTTCATCCGCCGCTGACGGCGCGGCCGCCGCGCCCCCGCCTGACCCCCTCCCGGACCCCCGCCCGGCCGCCCCGCGGGGCTCCGGTCAGGCCTTGGTGCTCTTGTAGCCCCGCCCCCACTGGAGCCCCCAGCCGTACAACCGGTCCAGCTCGGCCTGGAACCCGTACACGAACTTCACCTCGCGCCGGACGATGAACTCGCCCTTGACGTGCCCCATCGAGACCACCGCGCAGGAGCGGGCCTGCGGGTGCCGCTCCTCCAGGGGGATCTCGATGCGCGGGCCGGTGACCGGGAACAGCGTGACCATGGCGTGGGTGCGGTCGAAGGCCGGGGTCTGGTCGTAGATGTAGACGAAGACCAGCATCCGCTTGATGTCTTCGGCGTGGTCGAGGTTGACGTAGAGGGTCTCCCCGGAGGCCGAGCCGAACCGGTCGTCCCCGCTGAGCTTCACGTACGGCGGGTCGTTGATGTCGCCCAGCAGGTTCCCGAGCGGCTGGACGGCGCCCCGGGTGCCGTCGGTCAGCTCGTACAGGCAGCCCATGTCGAGGTCGACGTTGACCATGCCCTGGGTGTGCGCCTGCACCATGTCGGGTTTGAACAGCTTGAACGGGTGGCGCAGGAGCCGCCCGCTCTGCCCGTGGCTGCTGCCTCCTATGTCCGAGGTGCGCATGCGCCAGGACAGGTTGACGCGCAGATTGCCGTGCACCGCCCCCTGTTTGGTGAGCGACACCGTCGGGTGCCGCTTGGTCAGCTCGATCGCGTTCGACGAGGCGCTGCCCGACTGGAACTGCACGGCGCGGCTGCCCATGATCCCGTCGAAGAAGCCCATGCCCCTGCCCCCCTTGTTCCCCTGGTCCCCTGGTGCCCTGCGTGACTACGGAAGCGGGGCGGCCCGCCGGGTCCGTGGACCCGGTGGACCGCCCCGCAGTTGAGCGTTCCGCATTACCGCCGCGGTCATGCCTCGGCGGTGGAACCCTCCAGTTCCAGGCGCTTGTTGCGGCGCACCGAGGACCAGAAGGAGGCGGCGATCAGCACCACGCCGATGAGGCCGGTGACGATCTCGCTGATCTCGTGCTGGATGGTGACCAGCAGGATGACGGCGAGCGCGCCGATCGCGTAGTGCGCGCCGTGCTCCAGGTAGACGTAGTCGTCCAGGGTGCCCTGGCGGACCAGGTAGACCGTGAGCGAACGGACGTACATGGCACCGATGCCGAGGCCGAGCGCCATCCAGAAGATGTGGTTGGTGATGGCGAAGGCGCCGATGACCCCGTCGAACGAGAACGAGGCGTCGAGGACTTCGAGGTAGAGGAAGAGGAAGAACGCGGCCTTGCCGGCCAGGCCGATGGCGGAGACGGGCTTGCCCGCGGCCTTGGCCTTCTCCTCCTCCTCGTGCTCGCGCTCCTCTTCCTCCTCCAGCTTGTCCTCGAAGTACGAGGACAGGCCGCCGACGATGAGGTACGTGATCAGACCGGCGACGCCGGCGAGCAGCACGGTGGCGGACTTGTCCACGGAGCCGGTGCTGGTGTGGGCGTTGACGGCGAAGGTCATCGCCGAGACGAGCAGCGCGATCAGGGCGATGCAGACCGACAGCATGTCGACCTTGCCGAGCTTGGCGAGCGGACGCTCAAGCCAGGCGAGCCACTTGTGCTCCCGCTCGTCGAAGATGAAGTCGAGGAAGATCATCAGCAGGAACATGCCACCGAAGGCGGCGATGGCCGGGTGGGCATCGGTGACCAGGGCCTCGTACTGCTCGGGGTGGTCCAGCGCCAGCTGGATGGCCTCGATGGGACCGACCTTGGCACTGATGGCGACGATCGCCACCGGGAAGACCAGCCGCATGCCGAACACGGCGATCAGGATGCCGATGGTGAGGAAGATCTTCTGCCAGAAGGCATTCATCTTCTTCAGGATTCCGGCATTGACGACCGCGTTGTCGAAGGACAGCGAGATCTCGAGGATCGACAGGATCAGTACGATCCCGAACGCCTCCCACCCCCACTGCCACGCGGCAAAGGCGAGGCCGAGCGCCGTGATGGCGAACGACCAGCCGAAGGTTTTCAGAACCACTGGCACCTGGCACCCCATGCGTCTTGTTGCGGCTTTACGAAACGTTGACCCCGAAGTCTAGAGCGATGCCCCTCAGCCCCGACGCGTACCCCTGCCCCACTGCACGGAACTTCCATTCACCTCCGTACCGGTAGACCTCGCCGAAGATCATCGCGGTCTCGCTGGAAGCGTCCTCGGAGAGGTCGTAGCGGGCCAGTTCCTGGCCGTCCGCCTGGTTCACCACGCGAATGAAGGCGTTGCTGACCTGGCCGAAGCTCTGCCGACGGCTGTCGGCCTCGTGGATCGAGACCGGGAAGACGATCTTGTCGACGCGCTCCGGCACCTTGCTGAGGTCGATGATGATCGACTCGTCGTCGCCGTCACCCTCGCCGGTGAGGTTGTCCCCGGTGTGTTCGACGGAGCCCTCGGGGCTCTTCAGGTTGTTGTAGAAGACGAAGTACTCGTCCCCGAGCACCCGGCCGCTGTTGCACAGCAGCGCGCTGGCGTCGAGGTCGAAGTCCGCGCCCGTGGTCGAGCGCGCGTCCCAGCCGAGGCCGATGAGAACCCGGGTCAGGTTCGGTGCGGCCTTGGAGAGGGAGACATTGCCCCCCTTGGCGAGTGTGACGCCCATGTTGTGGTCCTCCCCGGACGACGGTGTGCCTGCGTGACGGTGTGGCCCGCAGAGGCCCCTGGGGCCGGTCCGCAGGGCCGGAAAGCCGGTCCGGCGCCGTACACACAGTGCACGGCGCCGGACGGATGACTTCTCTGGACTCAGACGTTGACGCCGAAGTCCTGCGCGATGCCGCGCAGGCCCGAGGCGTAGCCCTGGCCGATGGCGCGGAACTTCCACTCCGCTCCGTTGCGGTACAGCTCGCCGAAGACCATGGCGGTCTCGGTCGAGGCGTCCTCGGACAGGTCGTAGCGGGCGAGCTCGGTGTTGTCCGCCTGGTTCACCACGCGGATGTACGCGTTGCGCACCTGGCCGAAGCTCTGCTGGCGGCCCTCGGCCTCGTAGATCGAGACCGGGAAGACGATCTTGGCGACATCGGCCGGGACGCCGGCGAGGTTCACCTTGATCGCCTCGTCGTCGCCCTCGCCCTCACCGGTGGTGTTGTCACCGGTGTGCTCGACCGAGCCGTCGGGGCTCTTCAGGTTGTTGAAGAAGACGAAGTTCGCGTCGCTGGCGACCTTGCCCTGGTCGTTGGTCAGGATCGCGCTGGCGTCGAGGTCGAAGTCGACACCGGTGGTGGTGCGAGCGTCCCAGCCCAGACCGACGATGACCGCCGTCAGGTTAGGCGCGGCCTTGGTCAGCGAGACGTTGCCGCCCTTGCTGAGGCTGACTCCCACGGGTCCTCCATTGGGTTCTGTGTGTGGGGCGGTGCCCCGTCGTGCACTGGGCCCTCCCGGCCGTGGCCGGAGGAGCTACCGGATCAACGTTTCGATCCTAGTGACGGGTTCCCGCCTGTAAACGGTTTTCGCGCGGAACTGAGACAAAGAGCCCGAGGAACTCCTCAGAGGCTGTCGAGCGCCTCGATGTACTCGTTCAGGTCACGCGCGTCGGGCAGCCCGTTGACGACGGTCCAGCGCACGACGCCGTCCTTGTCGATGATGAAGGTGCCGCGGACCGCGCAGCCCTTCTCCTCGTCGAAGACCCCGTACGCGCGCGAGGTCTCCCCGTGCGGCCAGAAGTCCGACAGCAGCGGGTACTCCAGGTCCTCCTGCTCCCCGAAGACCCTCAGGGTCGGCACGGAGTCGTTGGAGACGGCGAGGAGCTGGACCTCGTCGTTCTGGAAGCGCGGCAGCTGGTCCCGCAGCTCGCACAGCTCGCCGGTGCAGACGCCGGTGAAGGCGAACGGGTAGAAGAGCAGCACCACGGCCTTCTCCCCCCGGAAGTCGGAGAGCCGCACGGTGGCGCCGTGGTTGTCCTTGAGCTCGAAGTCCGGAGCCTTGTCGCCGACCTCGATCGCCATCTCTCGCATCCCTTCGTTCCCGCATTCCTGGATCGGCCGCAGTAAGCCGTTCGGGTGAGGCACAGCCTAGGCGGGCCAGTGCCCGGGAACGCACACACCCCGCCGACCGGGGCCGACGGGGTGCGAAAAGTGTCCGCTCTGGAGCGGAGGGCGCGGCTTAGCGCTTGGTCTTGACGGCCGTCTTGGGCGTCACCAGCTTGGTGGCGGCCCACTCCTTGCCCACGGGGAGACCCTTGGCCAGCGAGAGGCCGGCGGTTTCCGCGGCTTCCTTGATGTCGCTGGCCTCGACGTAGCCGGGGCGGCCCGTCTTGGGGGTCAGCAGCAGGATCAGTGCGCCGTCCTCGATCAGCTCGGTGGCATCGACCAGGGCGTCCGCCAGGTCGCCGTCGTCCTCGCGGAACCACAGCAACACGGCGTCCGCGACGTCGTCGTAGTCCTCGTCGACGAGATCGCCGACGAGCTCATCAACGACATCACGGAATTCCTGATCGACGTCGTCGTCGTAGCCGATCTCCTGGACCACCTGTTCGGACTGGAAACCCAGCCGGGCGGCCAGGTTCTCCGCGTGGTCCGCGGTCGCGCTCACGGGGTGCCTCCTGCTCATGTTCGGTGAATGTCTTCTGGCGGCGCGCGTACGCGCAGCATTGGACGTAGTCCACACGGGCGCGGCGGATCGCGCAAGTACCCGGCCGCCGAGACCGTCGAAACGGTGACGATTGCGGCCGTCTCGCCGCAACTTTCAGCCTCCCCGTACGGGGCTCTCGTGATTCATCCCACACCATCGCGGTTCTTTCGGCATCATCGGCAACACCTTGGGACTTTCCTACCTGTTTGAAGGACGAACGTCCTTACGAGTTCGTTGACAGGGTGTGACCGACTTGGGCGTAAGGTTGCGATTTGGCCGAGCCGCCCTCGGATCGCCCGCCCAGGACTTCCTGCCGTCTCCAGGGATTACCCAGCGGTAAAGATGACGATTTCGGCCGAGCGTAAGACCATGGGAGGCGGCGAACTCAAGGCACGACTCCCCCGACAGCGAAGGAACAGCGTGGTTTCCGCATCCGATCGCAATCCGATCATCATTGGCGGCCTGCCCAGTCAGGTCCCGGACTTCGATCCGGAGGAGACGCAGGAGTGGCTCGACTCGCTGGACGCGGCGGTCGACGAGCGGGGCCGTGAGCGCGCCCGTTATCTGATGCTGCGGCTGATCGAGCGGGCCCGTGAGAAGCGCGTGGCCGTGCCGGAGATGCGCAGCACGGACTACGTGAACACGATCGCCACCCGGGACGAGCCGTTCTTCCCCGGCAACGAGGAGATCGAGCGCAAGGTCCTCAACGCCACCCGCTGGAACGCGGCCGTCATGGTCTCGCGCGCCCAGCGCCCGGGCATCGGGGTCGGCGGCCACATCGCCACCTTCGCCTCCTCCGCCTCCCTCTACGACGTGGGCTTCAACCACTTCTTCCGGGGCAAGGACGAGGGCGACGGCGGCGACCAGATCTTCTTCCAGGGCCACGCCTCGCCCGGCATCTACGCGCGCGCCTACCTCCTGGACCGGCTCTCCGAGCAGCAGCTCGACGCGTTCCGGCAGGAGAAGTCGAAGGCCCCGTACGGCCTTTCGAGCTACCCGCACCCGCGGCTGATGCCGGACTTCTGGGAGTTCCCGACCGTCTCGATGGGCCTGGGCCCGCTCGGTGCGATCTACCAGGCGCGGATGAACCGGTACATGGAGGCGCGCGGGATCGCCGACACCTCCAAGTCCCACGTTTGGGCGTATCTCGGCGACGGCGAGATGGACGAGCCGGAGTCGCTCGGCCAGCTGTCGATCGCCGCCCGCGAGGGCCTGGACAACCTGACCTTCGTGGTGAACTGCAACCTGCAGCGCCTCGACGGCCCGGTGCGCGGCAACGGCAAGATCATCCAGGAGCTGGAGTCGCAGTTCCGCGGCGCCGGCTGGAACGTCATCAAGCTGATCTGGGACCGCTCCTGGGACCCGCTGCTGGCGCAGGACCGCGACGGCATCCTGGTCAACAAGATGAACACCACGCCCGATGGGCAGTTCCAGACGTACGCCACCGAATCGGGCGCGTACATCCGCGAGCACTTCTTCGGGGACGACCAGCGGCTGCGGGCGATGGTCGCGAACATGACCGACTACCAGATCCAGCACCTGGGCCGCGGCGGTCACGACCACAAGAAGGTCTACGCGGCGTACGCGGCGGCCAAGGCCCACAAGGGCCAGCCGACGGTGATCCTGGCCCAGACGGTCAAGGGCTGGACGCTGGGGCCGAACTTCGAGGGCCGCAACGCGACGCACCAGATGAAGAAGCTGACGGTCGACGACCTCAAGCGCTTCCGCGACCGCCTGCACATCCCGATCACGGACCAGCAGCTGGAGAACGGCGCGCCGCCGTACTACCACCCGGGCCGCAACTCGCCCGAGATCCAGTACATGCACGACCAGCGCAGCTCCCTGGGCGGCTACGTGCCGACCCGTGTGGTGCGCGCCAAGCCGCTGGAGCTGCCGGGCGACGCGACGTACGCGGCCGCCCGGAAGGGCTCGGGCCAGCAGTCGATCGCCACCACGATGGCCTTCGTCCGCATCCTGAAGGACCTGATGCGGGACAAGGAGATCGGCAAGCGGTTCGTGCTGATCGCGCCCGACGAGTACCGCACCTTCGGCATGGACGCGTTCTTCCCGAGCGCCAAGATCTACAACCCGCTGGGGCAGCAGTACGAGGCGGTCGACCGCGACCTGCTGCTCGCGTACAAGGAGTCGCCGACCGGCCAGATGCTGCACGACGGCATCTCGGAGGCGGGCTGCACGGCCTCGCTGATCGCGGCGGGTTCGGCGTACGCCACGCACGGCGAGCCGCTGATCCCGGTCTACGTCTTCTACTCGATGTTCGGTTTCCAGCGCACCGGTGACCAGTTCTGGCAGATGGCCGACCAGCTGGCGCGCGGTTTCGTGCTGGGTGCGACCGCCGGCCGGACCACCCTGACGGGTGAGGGTCTCCAGCACGCCGACGGCCACTCCCAGCTGCTGGCGTCGACGAACCCGGGCTGCGTCGCGTACGACCCGGCGTACGGCTACGAGATCGCGCACATCGTCAAGGACGGTCTGCGGCGCATGTACGGGCCCGATGCCGAGGACGTCTTCTACTACCTGACCGTCTACAACGAGCCGATCCAGCACCCGGCCGAGCCGGCGGACGTGGACGTGGACGGCATCCTCCAGGGCATCCACCGGGTGTCGGCGGGCACCTCGGGCACCATCGGGGCGCAGATCCTGGCCTCGGGCGTGGCGGTGCCGTGGGCGCTGGAGGCGCAGCGGATCCTGGCGGCCGAGTGGAACGTCCGGGCGGACGTCTGGTCGGCGACCTCCTGGAACGAGCTGCGCCGCGAGGCGGTGGAGGCGGAGCGGCACAACCTGCTGCACCCGGAGGAGGAGCAGCGCGTCCCGTACGTGACGCGGAAGCTGTCGGGTGCCGAGGGGCCGTTCGTGGCGGTGTCCGACTGGATGCGGGCGGTGCCGGACCAGATCTCGCGCTGGGTGCCCGGCCCGTACACCTCGCTGGGCGCGGACGGTTTCGGGTTCGCGGACACCCGCGGCGCGGCCCGGCGCTTCTTCCACATCGACGCCCAGTCGGTGGTGCTGGCGACGCTGACCGAGCTGGCCAAGACCGGTCAGGTCGACCGTTCGGTGCTCAAGCAGGCCCTGGACCGGTACCAGCTGCTGGACGTCACGGCGGCGGACCCGGGCGCGGCGGGCGGCGACGCGTAGCCGCCGAGCGGCGGACCGGATGATGACGGCGGCGGCCCGACCGGGCCGCCGCCGGGTGTGGGCGAGGTGCCTCCGGCGGAGCCGGGGGCACCTGCGCCTTACGCGTTCCTTACGATGCTCCGCATGAAGGAACCCTCCCTCCAGGCGCGCTGGGAGCGCCGTACGCAGGTGCCCCTGCTGGTGTTCGCCGTGTGCTTCGCCGTCGCGTACGCCGTGCCGATCGTGGTGCCCGACGCGCGACCGTGGGTGCACCGGGCGTGCACCTACGCGGAGTGGACGGTGTGGGGGGTCTTCGCCCTCGACTACCTGGTGCGGCTGGGCATCACGGCGGACCGCCGGCACTTCGTACGGACGCACTGGCTGGACCTGTGCGCCGTGGTGCTGCCGCTGGTGCAGCCGCTGCGGCTGCTGCGGCTGGTGTCGACGCTGCTGCTGGTGGGCCGGCGGGCCCGGATGGCTCCGCAGATCCGGCTGACGACGTACGTGGCCGGAGCCGTCGTGGGGCTGCTGATGTTCGGCTCGCTCGCGGTGCTGAGCGTGGAGCGGGACGCCCCGGACGGCAACATCCGCAATCTGGGCGACGCGGTGTGGTGGTCCTTCACCACCATGACGACGGTCGGGTACGGGGACCACTCCCCCACCACCGGGCTCGGCCGGGTCCTGGCCGTCGGGCTGATGCTGTCCGGGATCGCCCTGCTGGGTGTGGTGACCGCGAACATCGCCGCCTGGTTCATCGCCCGCTTCGAGCGGGACGACCGGGCGGAGCGGCTCCAGCTGGCGG
This sequence comes from Streptomyces sp. IBSNAI002, assembly GCF_052244475.1. Classification (NCBI taxonomy): domain Bacteria; kingdom Bacillati; phylum Actinomycetota; class Actinomycetes; order Kitasatosporales; family Streptomycetaceae; genus Streptomyces; species Streptomyces sp. IBSNAI002. The sequence continues at coordinate 2,952,899 of NZ_JBQPXG010000002.1, forward strand.
CCATCGAGGAGCTCCACGCGGAGGTACGGGCGCTGCGCGCCGAAGTGTCCCGGCTGGGCGGCGCGCAGGCCGCCCAGCCCGGGGCCCCGGCGCCGCTGGAGGCGGTGGCGGGGCCCCGGACCGGGGCTAGTTCTCCCACACCTTGAACGCCCTTGCCTGGTAGGGGGACTGGGGCAGCCAGACCCCGTCACCCGGGTAGGTCTGGAACTCGCCGGTCTCCGCGCACACGGCCGACTGGTAGGTGGTCACCGGGCGCCCGGTGCGGTTGGCGAGGGACTGCGCGCTGGTTCCGGCGGGCAGTGCGGTGCAGCTGTTGACGTCGAGGGTGCTCAGTTCGTGGGTGTGCCGGGTCCCCTTGAACTCGGGTTTCGCCCATAGGCACAGCTGGCCCGTGGCGCATGACCCGAGGGTCGCCTGGCCGGCGGCGTGCGCGGTGCCGGCCGAGCTCGGGATGAGGGCGCTCAGGGCCAGGGCGAAGGCGGCGAAAGTGGTGCTCCACGTACGCATGACGGGTCAACTCCTTGTGGACGGGCGGTACCCGGACCGTTTCCGGGGCTCCGCTGACACCACGCTGACCTGCGGATACGGGCGGGCGGAAGGGGGCGCGGCCGGGTCCACCCTGATAGGCGACAGCCCTGCCGGAACCGTCCGGCAGGGCTGTCGTACGTACGGAGTTGACCCTTCCGCCAGGGCCTCCCGCAGGACCCTTCCGCCGGACTCCGCCGGGCCGCTCCGGGCGCGGGCGGCCCGGGCGCGCCGCCCGCGGGCTGTCCCCGAACGGGTTGCCGTCCCTTCACCAACGGCTTAACGGGACGGCCGCTGTGGGGCGGGTCACAGGTAGCCTGACCGCCCACTCGGCGTCAGAAGGGAGCCCCGCGGTGAGGACCGACGAGCGGACGGCAGCGGCCGCACCGGCCGCGCCCGTGGTGGCGGGACTGCGCGAGCGCAAGAAGCGGCGCACCCGGGACGCGCTGCTGCGCGCCGCCCTGCTGCTGTTCGTCTCCCAGGGGTACGAGCGCACCACCGTCGACGAGATCACCGACACCGTGCACGTCTCGCAGCGCACCTTCTTCCGGTACTTCGCGAACAAGGAGGAGGTCGCCTTCGCCGTCCAGGACCTGGTCGAGTCGCACTTCTTCGCGGCGCTCCAGGCCCGGCCGGCCGCCGAGGGCCCGCTCGAGGCGATGCGCGGTGCGGTGCTCACCACCTGGGACACCCTCGACGAGGCCCTGTGCGAAGTGGTCCCCGTCGAGCTCTACATGCGCGGCTACCGGCTGATCGAGCGCACCCCGGCCCTGCTCGCCGTGCACCTGCGCCGCTCCACCGGCCTGGAGGAACGGATCTCCCGGCTGCTCGCCGCCCGCGAGGGCCTGGACGTGGACGCCGACCCGCGCCCGCGCGTCGCCGCCGCCGTGTTCTGCGGGGTGATGCGGGTCACGGGCCGGCTGTGGGGGCAGGGCGAGGACACCGGCGTGGCCGCGATCCGGCGGATGACCGAGGCTTATCTGGACCAGATCGGCCCTGCTCTGGCAGGGGACTGGCGCCGCGGGACCACCGACGGCCCGCACCCCGCCGGCTGACCGCTGATCGCCAACTGGCGGCGCGGCCACACCCGGTCGGCCGTGAGACCCGTCACCCGGCGCGCCCCGGCCGGAATCGGTCTCCTACGCTGGTCCCAGTGAAACTGCCCGGCCCCGCCCTCCCCACCGCCCCCGGCGCCGACCCGCGCCCCGCCGCCCTGCGCACCCTGCTCGCGCTGGCTGTGGTCTTCGTCATGCTGGCGACGACCGGCTGGACGGCCGTGCACCGCCCCGAGGGCGGCACCCCGCTGCGCGCCGCCGCGCTCGCCGCCTGGGCGCAGGCCCGCATGGGCGGCCGGCCGGTTCCGCCCGCGGACGCCCCGGCCACGACCGTCGCCCACTTCTTCGACGGGCTCGACGGCGCCCAGCGGGCCCGGCTCGCCGACGGCTACCCCCTGGTCGTGGGCAACCTCGACGGGGCCCCCGCCGCCACCCGCTACCGGGCCAACCGGGTCGGACTGGAACAGGCCGGCCTGGTCGAGGAGGCCCGCGGCCGCGACGTGGCCCTGGCCCCCGCCGACCGGACCACGGCCATCCGCCGCGCCCACCGCTTCGCCTCGCTCGCCGAGCCCGGCCGGCAGATCCTCGCGTTCGACCCCACCGGCGGCGGCCTCGTCGCCGAGGTCTTCGGCGACCTGGACCGGGCCCGCCGGGTCTCGGTGGTCGTCCCCGGTGTCGACACCGACGCGGTCACCTTCGAGCGCACCCAGCGCCGTTTCACCGCCCCGGTCGGCATGGCCGAGTCCCTGTACGAGGCACAGCGCGCGGCCGCCCCGGACAGCCGCACCGCGGTCATCGCCTGGGCCGGGTACAACGCGCCCACCGGCGTCGGCGTGGACGCCGCCACCGGCCGCATGGCCTTCGACGGCGCCGTCCGGCTCAAGGCGCTGACCACCGCCCTGCCCGGGGACTCCACCGTGTCGCTGTTCTGCCACAGCTACGGATCGGTGGTGTGCGGGGTCGCCGCGCACGAGCTGCCGCGCCGGGTGACGGACGTGGTGGTGGCGGGCAGCCCCGGGATGCGGACGGAGAACGTCGCCGGGCTGCACACCTCGGCCCGGGTCTGGGCCACGCGCGACGAGGGCGACTGGATCGCGGACGTGCCGCACCTGGAGGTCGGCGGGCTGGGTCACGGAGCCGACCCGGTCTCTCCGGAGTTCGGTGCGCGGCTGCTGTCCTCGGCCACGGCCAAGGCCCACACCGGCTATTTCGAGCCAGGTACCGATTCGGTGGACAACTTCGCCAAAATCGGAACCGGCGCATTCGGTTCCGTCGTGTGCGCGACCGGGGACGACGCCTGCCGGGACGGGATTTCCGGCGCGGAGACCGACTGACGCGCGTAGAGGCCCGAAAGTGGGGCTCGCTCCGAGGGGGACGCGCGAGGGCCCCTCCCTTTACGATGTGCCGCATGGGTGACGTACTGGCCGGAAACCATGCCGTCTGGGAGTTCGACTCGGACTCGGTGCTCATCCGCTTCGCACGGGGGATACGCACGCCGAGACAGCCGAGACTCCTGCACGCCCTCGGCGCGCGCCGGATCCCCCTGGAAGCGGTGTCCGGGGTGACCGTGACCGCCGGGAAGCGGGACACGGTGGTGCTGCGTGCCGTCCCGCGGCCGGGCGCGGATCCGCTGATGGAGGCCGCCGCCGGGCAGCTGAGGGAGGTCTGCGACCCCTACCGGCTGGTGCTGCCGGGCGACCGGGCCCCGTACGCGGAGGCCTTCGCCGACACGCTGCGTTCCCGGCTCGGCCCGGAGGCGGCCGAGCCCGCCGAGCACTTCCTGGTCGAGGTGCCGAGACCGCCGCTCCAGCTGAAGGCGTACGACGCGCGCGTGACCCTCGACGGCTCGGCGGTCGCCTTCCACTGGTCCCGTACGGGCGCGACCAGCACCAAATGGAAGGCGGGCGACCAGCGTTACCCGCTGGCCGACCTCGCCGGCGTGGAGTGGAGCTCCCCGGACGGCCCCGGCGGGCACCTGCGGCTGCTGCTGCACGAACCCCCCGGGTCGGGGGCCGACCCCCGCCCGAGCCACGACCTCGCGGCGGCCGTCTTCGCCGTCGGGTACGGGTCGGTGCACGAGTCGCTGCCGTTCGCCGCGGCCGTCCTCGCCGCGCTGCGCGGCCGGACCCCGGTCGCCGCCCTCCCCTCTCCCCGGCCGTCCGACGACCGGCTCGAGCACCTGAGCGAGCTCCACTCGGCGGGCCTGCTGACGGACGCGGAGTACGTGGCCCTGCGGGACCGGTTCACGGCCGACACCCGCTGACCAGCGGGCCGGGCGGGGCCGGTCAGGCCCCGTCCGCCCGGCCGGTCAGGCCTCCCGTGACGCCGAGGTGAAGGTCATGTCCGGGTAGCGGTCCCCCACGACCCGGGACGCGATCGGCTCCAGCAGCGCCAGCTCCGCCGCCGTCAGCGTGATCCGCGCCGCCGCCGCGTTCTCCCGCAGCCGCGCCGCCCTGCGGGTGCCCGGGATCGGTACCACGGTCAGCCCCTGGTGCACCCGAGCCCGCTGCTGCACCCAGGCCAGCGCGATCTGCGCCGGGCTCGCCCCGTGCGCGGCCGCGACCTCCCGGACCGGGGCCAGCAGCGCCGCGTTCGTCTTCGCGTTCTCGCCGGTGAACCGCGGCTGGTGGCGGCGGAAGTCCTCGGCCCCCAGGTCCGTCGAGGCGTCGGCGAAGGCCCCCGTCAGGAACCCCCGGCCCAGCGGGGAGTACGGCACGAAGGCCACGCCCAGCTCGGCCGCCGCCGGTACCGCGCTGCGCTCCACGTCCCGGCTGAACAGCGACCACTCCGACTGGAGCGCCACGATGGGGTGCACGGCGTGCGCCTCGCGCAGTTCCGCGCCGGTGACCTCGCTGAGCCCCAGGTGGCGCACCTTGCCCTCGCGCACCAGCTCCGCCATCGCGCCCACCGACTCGGCGAGCGGCACCGCCGGGTCGCGCCGGTGCATGTAGTACAGGTCGATGACGTCCACGCCGAGCCTGCGAAGGCTGCCCTCGACGGCCTGCCGGACGTAGGCGCGGTCGTTGCGGACGCCGCGGTAGTGCGGGTCCTCGTTGCGCTCTATGGCGAACTTCGTCGCCAGGGTGATCTCCTCGCGGTGCGCGGCCACGAAGGGGGCGAGGAACTCCTCGTTGCGCCCCAGGCCGTAGACGTCCGCGGTGTCGAAGAGGGTGACCCCGGCGGCCAGCGCCGCGTCCAGGGTCTCGCGGGCCGCCGCCTCGTCGGTGTCCCCGTAGAACTCGCTGATGCCCATGCAGCCCAGGCCCTGGACGCCGACCAGCGGGCCGCCCTTGCCGAGTTCGACCTGCTCGATGGTGGTGGTGCCGTCGTGCTCCGTCATGACTGCGCCTTCCCCGCGACCGCCTTCATCGCATAGAAATCGATCTTGTAGTCCAGCACGGCGAGCGCGTCCGTCAGCTCCGAGAGCCGGGCCCGTACGTCGCGCCGCGTCGCCTCCAGCAGCTCGCGGCGCTCGTCGAGGGTGTGCTCGCCCTCGCGGACCAGTTCGGCGTAGCGGACCATGTCCGCCACCGCCATCCCGGTGGCGCGCAGCTTGCCCACGAAGGCCAGCCAGTCGAGGTCCTTGTCGCTGAAGCGCCGCTGCCCCGAGTGGGAGCGGTCCACGTGCGGCATCAGGCCGATCCGCTCGTACCAGCGCAGCGTGTGCTGGGTCAGACCGGTCCGGGCCTCGACCTCGCTGATCGTGTACCGCGTCTGCGTCAGGCTCATGGGCCACACGCTAAAACCCTAGAGTGCACTCCAAGCAAGTAGGCTCGACGCCATGCAGAGCTTGCGGATCATCGAGAACTGGCCGGTGCAGACGGCCGCGGCGGCCGTCGTACGCGCCGACGGCAGCCTGGCCGGCTCCCACGGACCCGTCGGCCACCGTTTCGCGCTGGCCTCGGTCACCAAGCCGCTCGCCGCGTACGCGGCCCTCGTCGCGTACGAGGAGGGGGCGATCGAGCTGGACGAACCGGCCGGGCCCGAGGGTTCGACGGTCCGTCATCTGCTCGCGCACACCAGCGGGCTGGCCTTCGACGAGCACCGGGTGAGCGCTCCGCCCGGGCAGCGCCGGCTGTACTCGAACGCCGGCTTCGAGGTCCTCGGCGACCACATCACCAAGGCCACCGGCATCCCGTTCGCGCAGTACCTGCACCAGGCGGTGTGCGAGCCGCTGGGCATGACCTCCACCACCCTGGAGGGCTCCCCCGCCAAGGACGGCGTCTCGACCGTCTCCGACCTCGTACGGTTCGCCGCCGAGCTCCAGGCGCCCCGGCTGCTCGACGTGCGGACGGTCGCGGAGGCCACCTCCGTCGTGCACCCCGGCCTCAAGGGCGTCCTGCCGGGCTACGGCCACCAGTCCCCCAACGACTGGGGCCTGGGCATGGAGATCCGCGACGGCAAGTCCCCTCACTGGACGGGCGCTTCCTCGTCCCCGCGCACCTTCGGCCACTTCGGCCAGTCCGGCACCTTCCTGTGGGTGGACCCGGACGCCCGCGCCGCGTGCGTGGCCCTGACGGACCGCGCGTTCGGCCCGTGGGCGGTGGCGGCGTGGACCCCGTTCACCGACGCGGTCCTCGCCGAGCTCCGCTCCGCCTAGCTCCACCTAGGCGGGCCGGTCCGCGAGCTCCCAGATCAGCAGCTCGCCCGGGGACCCGGCGACGATCTCCAGGCCCTTCTCGCCGGTGATCCGCACCGCGTCCCCCGGGCCGAGCTCCTCGCCGTCCAGGCGCAGGTCCCCGCGCACCACGTGCAGGTACACGCGTTCCGCCGCCGGTACGGCGACCCGCTCGCCCGCGCCCGGCCGCCGCACGTGCAGCACCGCTCCGGCCGCGGGAACCTCGTAGGGCGTGCCGTCGGAGAGGCCCCTGACCACCTCGTACGAGGGGTCGCCGCCCGGGTCGAGCGGCGCGAGCCAGGTCTGTACGAAGCGCAGCCGTCCCGCGCCGTCGTTGCGCTCCACGTGCCGCGCCCCGGATCCGGCGCTGAGCCGCTGTACGTCGCCGGGGCGGACCACGCCCTCCTCCCCGGTGTCGTCGCGGTGGGTGAGCTCGCCCTCGACGACCCAGGTGACGATCTCGGTGTGGCTGTGCGGGTGCTCGTCGAAGCCGGCGCCCGGGGCGAGGGTCTCCTCGTTGCAGGCCAGGACCGGGCCGAAGCGCAGGTTGTCCGGGTCGTAGTGGGACCCGAAGGAGAAGGCGTGCCGGGTGGTGATCCCGGCGGCCTGGTCCCCGCCCTCGTACCGGTCGGCGCCGCGGCGTACATCAATCATGGGGGCCACCGTAGACCCAGCCGCGGGCCGGACACGGGACCGGACTCCGCGCAGCCGTCCCGATAAGGCAGTCTTGTCACGTGCCCCAACCCGAACGTGAGCATTCCCCCGCGACACAGGCCGCGCATCCCGCTCCGGCCCATCCGCACACCGCGACGCTGCGCCGACTGGAGAAGTCCTCCGGCCGGCTCGCCGCCAACGCGATCGCGCGGATGGACGAGACCCTGCCGTGGTACCGGGCGATGCCCCCGGAGAACCGGTCGTGGATCGGCCTGGTCGCCCAGGCAGGCATCGCGGCGTTCACCGAGTGGTTCCGGCACCCGGAAACCCCCCAGGCGATCTCCACCGACGTGTTCGGGACGGCTCCGCGGGAGCTGACCCGGGCGATCACCCTGCGCCAGACCGTCGAGATGGTCCGCACCACGATCGAGGTCATGGAGACCGCGATCGAGGAGGTCGCGGCCCCGGGCGACGAACAGATCCTGCGCGAGGCGCTGCTCGTGTACGCCCGCGAGATCGCCTTCGCGACGGCCCAGGTGTACGCGCAGGCCGCCGAGGCGCGCGGGGCGTGGGACGCGCGGCTGGAGTCGCTGGTCGTCAACGCGGTGCTGTCCGGCGAGGCCGACGAGGGCGCGCTCTCGCGGGCGGCGGCGCTGGGCTGGAACTCCCCCGAGCACGTGTGCGTGGTGCTGGGCACCGCGCCGGAGGGGGACAGCGAGCTGACGGTCGAGGCGATCCGGCGCGCGGCCCGCCACCACAAGCTCCAGGTCCTGACGGGGGTGCTCGGCGACCGCCTGGTGGTCATCGCGGGCGGCAGCGACAACCCGATCCAGGTGGCGAAGTCCCTGATCGGGCCGTTCGCGGCCGGTCCGGTGGTGGCCGGTCCGGTGGTGGCCGACCTGCTGAACGCGACGAAGTCGGCGCAGGCCTCGGCGGCCGGACTGAAGGCCTGCACGGCGTGGCAGGACGCCCCGCGTCCGGTCCTGGCGGACGATCTCCTCCCGGAGCGGGCCATCGCCTCGGATCCCGCTGCCAGGGAGCAGCTGGTGGAGGAGATCTACAGACCGCTGGAAGAGGCGGGCTCGGCGCTGCTGGAGACGCTGAGTGTCTATCTGGAGCAGGCGAGCAGCCTCGAGGGGGCGGCCCGGATGCTCTTCGTGCACCCGAACACGGTGCGCTACCGGCTGCGACGTGTGACCGACGTCACCGGCTGGTCACCTTCCGATGTCCGCTCGGCGTTCACGCTGCGGATCGCCCTGATTCTGGGGCGTCTGGCCGACGGCGACAGCCAGTCCTAGACTTTTGTCGGACTTCAACAATTACCCCGACGGTTCTTGGTCCCTGTCCCCACGGGCGGCAGGGACCATCCACAAGAGAGAGTGTGAGGGTGCTCGTACTCGTCGCTCCCGGCCAAGGCGCTCAGACGCCCGGCTTCCTGACTCCCTGGCTCGACCTCCCCGGTGCCGCTGACCGCGTCGCCGCCTGGTCGGACGCCATCGGGCTCGACCTCGCCCACTACGGCACCAAGGCCGACGCGGACGAGATCCGCGACACGGCCGTGGCGCAGCCGCTGCTGGTCGCGGCCGGTCTGCTGTCCGCCGGCGCGCTGGGGCCGTCCGCGGCCTTCGGTGCCGTCGCGGGCCACAGCGTCGGCGAGTTCACCGCCGCCGCGTACTCCGGTGTGCTGTCCGACGCCGAAGCGCTGTCGCTCGTCCGTACGCGCGGCCTGGCCATGGCCGAGGCCGCCGCCGTCACGGAGACCGGCATGGCCGCGGTGCTCGGCGGTGACCGCGACGTGGTCGTCGCGCACCTGGACGCAATGGGTCTGACCCCGGCCAACATCAACGGCGCGGGCCAGATCGTGGCCGCCGGCACCACGGAGCAGATCTCCGCCCTGGTCGCCGAGAAGCCCGAAGGCTCCACGAAGGTCGTCGCCCTCAAGGTCGCGGGCGCCTTCCACACGCACCACATGGCCCCGGCGGTCGCCACGCTGGAGAAGGCCGCCGCGGCGGTGTCCCCGGCGGATCCGGCACTGAAGTACGTCTCGAACAAGGACGGCCTCGTCGTCGCCACGGGCGCCGACGTCGTCGCCCGTCTGGTCGGCCAGGTCGCGAACCCGGTCCGCTGGGACCTGTGCATGGAGACGTTCGCCGAGCTGGGCGTCACGGGGATCATCGAGCTCTGCCCCGGCGGCACCCTGACGGGTCTGGCCAAGCGCGCGCTCAAGGGCGTGCCGAACGTGGCGCTGAAGACCCCGGACGATCTCGACAAGGCCGCGGCGCTCATCGCCGAGCAGACGGCCTGAGAGAAGGAGCCCACACAGCATGTCCAAGATCAAGCCGGCCAAGGGCTCCCCGTACGCCCGCATCCTCGGCGTCGGCGGCTACCGCCCGACCCGTGTGGTGCCCAACGAGGTCATCCTCGAGACGATCGACTCGTCGGACGAGTGGATCCGCTCCCGTTCCGGCATCGCCACCCGGCACTGGGCCTCGCCCCAGGAGACCGTCGCCGCGATGTCGGTGGAGGCCTCCGGCAAGGCGCTGGCCGACGCCGGTGTCTCCCCGGAGCAGATCGGTGCCGTGATCGTCTCGACGGTCTCGCACTTCAAGCAGACCCCGGCGATCGCGACGGAGATCGCGCACCGGATCGGCGCCGTCAAGCCCGCCGCCTTCGACATCTCCGCGGGCTGCGCCGGTTTCGGCTACGGTCTGACCCTGGCCAAGGGCCTGGTGGTGGAAGGTTCCGCCCAGTACGTGCTCGTGATCGGCGTGGAGCGGCTCTCGGACCTGACCGACCTGGAGGACCGCGCGACGGCCTTCCTGTTCGGTGACGGCGCCGGCGCCGTGGTCGTGGGCCCTTCGGACGAGCCCGCCATCGGCCCCACGGTGTGGGGTTCGGAGGGCGACAAGTCCGAGACCATCAAGCAGACCGTGCCGTGGGACGAGTTCCGCAGCAAGGACAGCGCCGAGAAGTTCCCGGCCATCACGCAGGAGGGTCAGGCGGTCTTCCGCTGGGCCGTCTTCGAGATGGCCAAGGTGGCCCAGCAGGCGCTCGACGCCGCCGGGATCACCGCCGACGACCTGGACGTCTTCATTCCGCACCAGGCAAACATGCGGATCATCGACTCGATGGTGAAGACTCTGAAGCTGCCGGAGCACGTGACGGTCGCCCGTGACGTGGAGACCACCGGCAACACCTCGGCCGCCTCGATCCCGCTCGCTATGGAGCGGCTCCTGGCGACCGGAGCGGCGAAGAGCGGCGACACCGCGCTCGTCATCGGCTTCGGGGCGGGACTCGTCTACGCCGCGACGGTCGTTACCCTCCCCTAGGGTCCGGATTCGCGTCCGGCCCCGATACCCAGTTACCCAGAGAAGGAGCGCCACATGGCCGCCACCCAGGAAGAGATCGTCGCCGGTCTCGCCGAGATCGTCAACGAGATCGCCGGCATCCCCGTCGAGGACGTCCAGACCGACAAGTCGTTCACCGACGACCTCGACGTCGACTCCCTCTCCATGGTCGAGGTCGTCGTCGCCGCCGAAGAGCGCTTCGACGTCAAGATCCCGGACGAGGACGTCAAGAACCTCAAGACGGTCGGCGACGCCGCGGACTACATCCTGAACCACCAGGCCTGAGCCTGACGAGCGTTTGTCGCCACCTGGCGGTGGCGCCGTGACAATTCAGCACCCCCTGAGACGTGGAGAAAGAATTCCTGTGAGCCCGACCAATCGCACCGTGGTCGTCACCGGTATCGGCGCAACCACTCCGCTGGGTGGCGACAGCGCTTCGACCTGGGAAGGTCTGCTCGCCGGTCGTTCCGGCGTAAAGCCCCTGGAGGGCGAGCGCTTCGCCGAGCTCCCGGTACGCATCGCCGCACAGGCCGCCGTGGACCCCGGTGAGGTCCTGCCCCGGCCGCTGGCCCGCAAGCTCGACCGCTCGGCGCAGTTCGCCGTCATCGCCGCCCGCGAGGCGTGGGCCGACGCCGGCTACACCGACCCGGCCGGCGCGGAGACGACGGGTGCGTCCATCGCCCCCGACCGCCTGGGCACCGTGATCGCCTCCGGCATCGGCGGCGTGACGACCCTGCTCGACCAGTACGACGTGCTGAAGGAGAAGGGTGTGCGCCGGGTCTCCCCGCACACCGTCCCGATGCTCATGCCGAACGGCCCGTCCGCCAACGTCGGCCTGGAGGTCAACGCCCAGGCGGGCGTGCACACTCCGGTCAGCGCCTGCGCGTCCGGCGCCGAGGCCATCGGCTACGCCGTCGAGATGATCCGCAGCGGCCGTGCCGACGTGGTCCTCGCCGGCGGCACCGAGGCGGCGATCCACCCGCTGCCGATCGCCGCGTTCGCCAACATGATGGCGATGTCCAAGAACAACGAGAACCCCGAGCAGGCCTCGCGCCCCTACGACAAGGGCCGTGACGGCTTCGTCCTGGGCGAAGGCGCGGGCGTCGTCGTCCTGGAGTCCGCCGAGCACGCCGCCGCGCGCGGCGCCCGGGTCTACTGCGAGGTGCTGGGCCAGGGCCTGTCCGCCGACAGCCACCACATCGCGCAGCCGGAGCCGACCGGCCGCGGTGTCGCGGCGGCGGTGCAGAACCTGCTCGACAACACCGGGCTCGACACGACCGAGCTGGTGCACCTGAACGCGCACGCCACGTCCACCCCGCAGGGTGACACGGCCGAGCTGAAGGCCCTGCGCAAGGTGCTGGGTGACGACCTCGACCACATCGCGATCTCCGCGACCAAGTCGATGACCGGTCACCTGCTGGGCGGTGCGGGCGGTATCGAGACCGTCGCGACCGTGCTCGCGCTGTACCACCGGCTGGCCCCGCCGACCATCAACGTCGACGAGCTCGACGACGACATCGACGCGGACATCGTGCGCGGCGAGCCGCGCAAGCTGCCGGCCGACGGCCCGATCTCGGCGATCAACAACTCCTTCGGCTTCGGCGGCCACAACGTGACCCTCGCGTTCCGGAGCGTCTGACCCCGTACGCGCGAAGGGCCCCGACCGGCAGTTGCCGGTCGGGGCCCTTCGCGTTGCTCTCAGACGACCTGGTGGAGCCAGCGCACCGGGGCGCCTTCGCCCGCGTAGCGGAAGGGCTCCAGTTCGTCGTCCCAGGGTTTGCCGAGCAGCTTGGCGATCTCCGCCTCCAGGTCGGTCTCGCCGCGGCCGGACCGGGCGAGGGCGGCGCGCAGCCGGTCCTCGGGGATCAGGATGTCGCCGTGCATGCCCGTGACGGCGTGGAAGATGCCGAGCTCCGGGGTGGAGCTGTAGCGCTCGCCCTCGGCGGTCGGGCAGGGTTCGGCGGTCACCTCGAAGCGCAGCAGGTGCCAGCCGCGCAGTGCGGAGGCGAGCTTCGAGGCGGTGCCCGCCTCGGCCTGCCAGGAGAACTCGGCTCTCCAGGTGCCCGGGGAGGCGGGCTGCCTGATCCAGTCGAGGTTCACCCGCACCCCGAGCACGCCCGCAACAGCCCATTCCACGTGCGGGCAGAGCGCACGCGGTGCGGAATGCACGTACAGAACTCCACGTGTCGTCACCGGGACCTCCAGTGTGGGACGAGGTCGGGAATAAACTCCAGAAAACGGACAGTATGTGACGTGATGTAATGTAACGGAAATTATTTGACATTGCGCAACGGGACCTGCGGCCGAAACGCCACGGGAAAAAGCTACCGTGCGTCAGGGGTCATGGTGTGACGTACGGTCGCTCCGAGGCCGGTAAACACAGAGCTTTCACTCAGCAGGACCCCCCGGACGACACGGGGGTGTCGAGGAGGGGACCATCCCATGCGCACCACCGCTCCGCGCAGCCGCGCGCGCCGGACCCTCGCGGGCGCGGGAGCGGCGGCCGTCCTGCTGGCCGGGGCGCTGACGGGGTGCGGGCCGGGCGGGCCGGGCGCCGAGGGCGAGCGCGGGGCGCAGGCCGCGCCGCGCTGGAACACCGCGCCCGCCTCGATCGCGGCGGTCGGCGACTCCATCACCCGCGGCTTCGACGCCTGTTCGGTGCTCGCCGACTGCCCCGAGGTCTCCTGGGCCACAGGAAACGATCCCGCGGTCCGCTCGCTGGCCGCGCGGCTGCTCGGGGAGGCCGAGGCGCCCGCCCGCAGCTGGAACCTCGCGGTGACCGGATCGCGGATGGCGGACGTGCCCGCGCAGCTGTCGCAGGCGGCGGCGTACAAGCCTGACCTGGTCACGGTCATGGTGGGCTCGAACGACGCCTGCCGGCCCACGGCTTCGTCGATGACCCCGGTGGCCGAGTTCCGGGCCGGCTTCGAGACGGCCCTCTCGGGGCTGCGGGCCTCGACGCCCGGCACGCAGGTGTACGTCTCCAGCGTCCCGGACCTCCAGCGGCTGTGGGAGCAGGGCAAGGACGACCCGATGGTGCGCAGGATCTGGAGCCTCGGGATCTGCCAGTCGATGCTCGCCGATCCGCTGTCGGCGGGCTCGGGGGCGCAGGCCCGGCGCGAGCAGGTGCGGGCGCGGGTGGTCGAGTACAACGAGGTGCTGCGCGAGGTCTGCGCGAAGGACACGCTGTGCCGCTACGACGGCGGAGCGGTCTTCCAGTACCCCTTCTCGACGGATCAGTTGAGCCGCTGGGACTGGTTCCATCCGGGCAAGGACGGCCAGGCGCGGCTGGCGGAACTGGCGCACCGACAGGTGACGGCGGCGCAGCCGCCACGTTGACGCGAAGGACCGGAGGCGGGTGTCAGGGCCCGCCTCCGGTCCGGCTTCAGGGGACGCGGCAGGAGTTATTTCCGGCCATTTCGTCCTTACGGCGTGTCGTGACGCTGTGTCACGAGATGTCGAGGGTGACCGTCAGGCGGGTGTCGCCGTGCGAGTGGCTCGCGCGGACCTCGTAACTGCCGCCGATCCGCCGCCAGCCGCCCGTCTCCTCGTCCCAGATCTCGAAGGCCCGGGCGGGCAGGGCGATCTCGGCCTCGACGCTCTCGCCGGGGCCCGCCTCGACGCCCGCGAAGGCGGCCAGCCAGCTGGCCGGGCGCTCGAAGGCGTCGGCCTTGGGCGCCAGGTAGACCTGGACGACCTCGCGGCCCGGCCGGGTACCGGTGTTGGTGACACGGACCCGGGCCGTGGTGGCGGTGACCTCGAGGGACTCGTACGCCCACTCGGTGTATCCGAGTCCGTGCCCGAACGGGAAGCCGGGCCGGACGCCCTGCCGCTCGTAGGCCCGGTAGCCGATGAAGAGCCCTTCCCGGTACTCCAGGCGCCCGTCCGTGGGCACGACTTCGGTGACGGGGGCGTCGGCGAACCGGGCCGGCCAGGTGGTGGGCAGCCGCCCGCCCGGCTCCGCGTCCCCGAGGAGTACGTCGGCCAGCGCGGCCCCGCCCTCCTGCCCGGGGAACCAGGTGAGCAGGACGGCGGCCACCTCCTCGCGCCACGGGAGCTCGACCGGGGAGCCGGCGTTGACGACGACCACGGTGTTCGGGTTGGCGGCGGCGACGGCCCGCACCAGGTCGTCCTGACGGCCCGGCAGGGTCAGGTCCTTGCGGTCGAAGCCCTCGGACTCCACGCGGTCGGTGGTGGCGACGACCACGACGGCGGTGTCGGCGGCGCGGGCGGCCGCCACGGCCTCGGCGATCAGCTCGTCGGCGTCGCGCCGCGGGCCGAGGTGCAGCAGCGAGAACATGATCGCCTTGAGCGGCAGCGCGGTCATGTCGGGGACGTGGAAGGTCAGCGAGACCTCGACGGGCTCGCCCTCGGCGAGGTCGAGCCGGGCGCGTTCGCTGGGGGCGCCGAAGAAGGCCTCGAAGGGGTCGGCCTCGTTGCCCATCTCCTGGACGCCCTCCCAGAGGGTCCGCCCTCCGACGGCGAGGGTGAAGGCACCCAGCCCCCGGGTCCCGAAGGCGTGCTCGCCGCTCTCGCGCGGCACGAAGGTGCCGGTGACCTCGATGGACGCCATGGTCTCGTACGTGGCGCCCGCGGGCAGGTCGTTGCCGATCCACTGGACCTGGCCGGACGGCAGGCTGCCCTCGCCGATGACGGCGCCGGAGGCGTCGCGGCAGACGGCGCGCAGCTCGAAGGCCTTGCCCGCGGGGACCAGTTCCTCGGAGGGGTCGGCGCCGACGTGGTAGGTCAGCGCGCCGTCCGGGAGGGCGGCTGTGAGGCCGTCGAGCGGGGAGACGATCCGCTCGGGAAAGACGGTGGCGGAGCCGCCGCCGAGGACCCGGGCGTCACGGGCCGCGGCGCCGAGGAGGGCGACGGTGCCGGTGGCGGCGTCGAGGGGCAGGGCGGCGCTCCGGCCGGACACGGCCTCGTTGCGGACGAGGACGAAGCCGCGGGCGGCGAGCTCGCGGGCCAGCGCCTGGCCGTCGAGCTCGGCGGGAGCCTCGGTGACGGCGGCGGGGGCGCCCTCCAGGATGCCGACGCGGGCGGCGAGGCGCAGTACGTTGCGCACGGCCTCGTCCACGGCGGACTCGGGGACCTCGCCGGCCCGGACGGCCTCGGCGAGGGCGGGTCCGTACACGCTCTGCGGTCCGGGCATGGCCACGTCCATGCCGCCTTCGATGTCCCCGGCGGTGGAGCGGGCGGCCATCCAATCCGAGACGTTGCAGCCGTCGAAGCCCCATTCGCCGCGCAGGACCTCGTTGACCAGGTACCGGTGCTCGGTCATCGTCGTGCCGTTGACCTGGTTGTAGGCGGTCATGATGCCCCAGGGGTGGGCGTTCGCGACGATGGCCTCGAAGGGGGCCAGGTACAGCTCGCGCAGCGGGCGCGGGGCGATGACGCTGTCGACGGTGAACCGGTCGGTCTCGGCGTCGTTGCCGACGAAGTGCTTGACCGTGGTGCCGACCCCGCCGTCCTGGACGCCGTTCACGTACCCGGCCCCGACCTCGCCGGTCAGGTACGGGTCCTCGGAGTAGCACTCGAAGTGGCGGCCGCCGAGCGGGGAGCGGTGCAGGTTGACGGTGGGTGCGAGGAGGACGTGGACGCCCTTGCGGCGGGCCTCCTGGGCCAGGAGCCGGCCGGCCCGGCGGGCGAGGGCCGGGTCCCAGGCGGCGGCGAGCGCGGTCGGGGAGGGCAGGGCGATGGACGGGTCGTCGGCGGTCCAGCGCACGCCGCGCACCCCGATGGGGCCGTCGGACATGACCAGGGACTTCAGGCCGATCTCGGGTACGGCGGGCAGGGACCACATGTCCTGGCCGGCCAGCAGACGGGTCTTGGTGTCGAGGTCCAGCTTGCCGAGCGCCTCTTCTACGACGCTGTTGCGGACCTGATCGGCATCGGTCACGGCCGTGCCTCCTCGTTGAGTGCGGTGCGAGTGCGGTGCGGTGCGGTGCCCCCATCGTGGACCTGTTGCCTGTAGAACGGTAGGTCTCGTAATGTTTTCGTGATATTCGAATGTCGTACGGTGCTGCGGACAGGCGCGGACGGAAAGGGGTGCCGGGGCGATGGCCAGGGCGAGGAGCGAGGAACGGCGCGAGGAGATCGTGCGCGCCGCGGTCGAGGTGATCGCGGAGCGCGGCTACCGGGGCGCGTCGCTGGGCGCGGTGGCCGAGCGCGTCGGCCTGACCCAGCAGGGACTGCTGCACTACTTCCCGACGAAGGAGGCCCTGCTGGTCGCGGTACTGCGGGAACGCGACCGCTGGGACACGGGCGGCGGCTCACGCGCCTCGGCGGACACCTGGCGGCTCGACCTGCTGGCCTCGCTGGTGGAGTACAACGCCATGCGCCCGGGCATCGTGCAGACCTTCTCGGCGCTGCTCGGCGAGAGCGTGACCGACGGACACCCGGCCCGGGAGTTCTTCACCGACCGCTACGCGCAGGTCCGCGGGGAGATGGCGGCCGTCCTGCGCGCCGAGTTCGGCGAGCGCCTCCCCTCGGGCCTCACCCCGGAAGAGGCGGCCCCGCTGCTGACGGCGGTCATGGACGGCCTCCAGTACCAGTGGCTGCTCGCCCCCGAAGAGGTCGACATGCCCGCGGCGTTCCGCTCGTTCCTGGCCTTGCTGCGGGGCCCTGACGGAAGTTGACCGCAGGCCTAGGCTGCATCGGGTGAAGATCGCCGCAGCGCAGCTGACCTGTATGCCCGCCGATGTCCGCGCGAACGCCGCACGGGCCGCCGAACTCGCCGCACGGGCCCGTGAACAGGGCGCCGGGCTCGTGGTGTTCCCCGAGCTCGCGCTCACCGGCTACGAGCTGGACGCCCTCGCCGCCGACCCCGGGCTGTGGACGGCCGCCGACGACCCGCGGCTGGATCCGCTGCGCTCCGCCGGCATCGCCACCGCCGTCAACGTCGCCGTCCCGGCCGGGGACGGGCGCCCGGCCATCGCGACGCTGGTCCACGACGCGGACGGGGCGCACGTGACCACGTACCTGAAGCGGCACCTCCACGGGCACGAGCAGGACGTGTTCACCCCCGGGAAGCGCGACGGGCGGTTCGAACTCGGCGGGATCCGCTTCTCGTTGGGCATCTGCTACGACAACCACTTCACCGAGCTGTCCGGCCGGGGCGCCGCCGACGGATGCCGGGTGCACCTCGCCTCGTCCCTGTACGGGACGGGCGACGGCGTCCGCCAGCGGATGAGCGTCCATCCCGGGATCGCCGAGCAGCACGGCCTGTACGTCGTCCTCGCCAACCACGTCGGACCGGCGGGCCCGTGGACCGGCTGCGGCGGCGCGGCCGTGTGGGCCCCGGGGGGCCGGCTGCTGGCCGAGGCGGACGACAGGACGCCGTCGGTGGTGACGGCCGAGGTCGGCGCCACCACCTGACGGCGCGGTCAGGCGGGCTCGGGCACCCTCGGGTGGCGGCCCGGCTGCGGGGTGTCCAGGTCCGGGAGCTGCGGCGGGGCGGGCTTGCGGTCGGACATCAGGGCCGTCACCACGATGGCGAGGGCCGCCGCCGTGTACACACCGGTCCAGAAGACCCAGCCGCCGGGCGGGGCCCAGTGTGCGTGGGTCGCCAGCCACGAACCCTTGGTGCCGACCGTGAAGCGGCGCAGCGCCCAGTAGAACGCCACCCCGTTGGCCAGCGCGAGGCCCGCCACGGAGAAGCCGACCAGCCGCCGCCACGGGAAGCCCCGCTCGGGGGCGCGCGTGGCGCAGATCAGCACGGCCATCAGCGGCAGGCCGACGGCGAAGGGCAGCAGGTAGCGGCCCTGCCACACCATGCCGATCCGCTCCGCCTCCGAGGCCTGCGCGGCCACCGGGACCAGCACGACGGCAGCCAGCATGCCGAACACCGCCAGCACGTCGCGCTTGCGCCCGTGGACCAGCGCCAGCGCGGCGAGCGTGGCGAGCACCGCCATCCACACCAGGTACATGAAGGCCGCGCCCGGGGTGTCCAGCCAGCCGAAGTACCCGAGCATCTGCTTGATGTACCAGTCGGTGTTGCCCATGGTGCGTTTGGCCGCCACGCCCGCGGTGAGCGTGTCGGGGATGTCTATCTTCGAGTTGTCGGGGTGCTTCGCCGCCCAGTACAGCGCCCCGGCCGTGGCCAGGCCCAGCAGGCCCGTCCACATCCACAGGGCCTTGCGGCGCAGCACCGGGCCGAGCACTCCGCGCCGCTGCGTCAGCAGCAGGCAGAAGACGACGGCCCCGGCGAACCAGATCAGGCCGAGCGGCCGGATGTTGATCAGTACGAGTCCGCCGATGCCCAGCCGGGCGAGCCGGCGGTTCAGCAGCCGTGGATCGGGCGAGAGCACGATCGCCAGCAGGGCCGTCCACACCAGGATCCCGGCGGCGATCTCACCGCCGCTGGGGTTGACCATGCCGGACATGTACAGGGTCATGGGCGTGGCCGCGGCGAGGACGCCGAGCACCGCCAGCGAGCGCCGGCGCCATTCGGCGGCCGTGACCACCGCGCTGGCCAGCAGCGCCGAGCAGAGCAGCGCCGACACGAAGCGCATCAGGTACAGGCCCTTGGGGCCGTCGACCAGCAGGCTCGGCCAGCCGGTCGCCAGGTAGTAGGCCGGGTGGTAGCGGCCGGCCGCCGTGGTGGTCTGCACGATCTCCCGGTCGTTGCCGAGCGAGGGCGCGCAGGAGGCGGGCCTCGACTGGTGCCAGGAGTAGCACTCGTGCACCGTCGGCAGGTTCCCGTACCACCGCGGGAGGTCCACCCCGGTCTCGGCGAACTGCCCCTCGATGCCCGCCACCGTGTGCGGGACCATCACCTGGGGTCCGCCGATCTGGCCCCTGGCGACGGCCGCGGCACGGATGAAGTGCGCGTGCTCGTCGGGGGAACTGCCGAGGGGGCTGGCCGCGGACCAGGAGCCCGCGAGCGTGAAGAACAGCGCGAACGAGATCAGCCAGAGCCGCTTGGGTGTTCTGGCCGACCAGTCGGCCAACCGCGTCAGTGCGGGGATCATCGGTTCCCTCGAGTCATCGGATGAAGCTCAGCCAGCTCTGGTCGCCGTCCTTGGAGCAGGTGCCGCCGGGCGCGTACTTCGGGCAGCTCCCGTCCTGCTCCGTGATGGTGTGCGAGACCCAGGGCAGAATGCGGTACGTGTTCTCCTTGGCCGGCATGTAGCGGTCGGCCATCGAGGAGGAGACGGTGCCGAGGAGCAGCAGCAGGGCGCACAGGGTTCCGATCACCGCCCCTTCGCGGGCCGGGAAGGCGGTGCCCGCCGGACCGGCCGCGGAACCGCCCGCCGGACCGGCCCCGAGCTCCGCCTCCGCCGTGCGCGCGGCCATCCGCTGCGAGACCAGGTGGGCGACGAGCGCGCACAGCAGCAGCCCGCAGTAGAGCAGCTGGTTGTTGGTGCGGGTGTAGAGCTGGACGGTCTGCGTCTCGTACATGTGCGAGGCGATGTACATGCGCATCACCCAGGCACTGATGAACATGGCCGCGATGGTGACGACCATCGGCTTGCGGATGCCCAGCCAGATCGCGGCGCCGAGGCAGACGAAGGTGACCAGCGCGAACAGCCCGACCCCGCCGTACTCGCCGGGCGGCGGCCAGTCCCCCACCTTGCCGGGCATGTCCGTGCGCCACATGAGGTAGTACGCCGGGTCTGTGAAGTTGTCGAACCGGAAGTTGTAGTCCTTGGTGGTCTGGCCCTCGGTCAGCATGACCATCAGGTAGCGCCCCGCGACCACGAGGAAGGCGGCCAGGGTGGTGCCGAGGAAGGCCGCGCCCTTGAGCCGGCCGAGCCTGCCGCTCCGCCACGGGAAGTAGAGCAGCGCGGCGAAGAACACACCGGCCGCGCTCCACAGGAACCAGCCCGAGTAGGTGAGGAACATCAGGCCGAGCAGCGCGCCGAACCCGGCGCCCTTGACCAGGAGCGGTCGCCAGCCCTGCACGGCGCTGCGGCTCAGCGAGACGACGAGCGCCACCAGGACCGGCACCAGCAGCACGAGGACGGTCTGGCTGTACGGCTTGTAGGCGTCGATCAGTGCGAAGGCCGGTGCCACGCCGAAGGCGAGGGCGCGGACCGGGCTGAGCAGCATGCGCCAGCAGAGGTAGACCAGCGGTCCGAAGGCGGCGGCACCCAGGATCTGGAGGTCCTTGAAGGCGTACGCGGTGTTGCCGCCGCGGAACCACTCGGCGTAGTAGCCGAGGGTGTGGAGGGGGGCCGGCGGGTAGACCGGGGAGCCCGAGGGGCGGCCGTTGGCCACCGCGTTGGCCCATTCGACGATGCGGCCGCTGTCGCCGTTGAGTCCGAACATCGGCCAGGGCGTGCCGTGCAGCGCCACGACCGCGCCGGCGGCGACGAAGCCGCTGGCCAGGCCGGCGATGGCGGCGGCGGCGATCCGGGCCGCCAGGTCGAAGTGCCGGCCCTTGCGCAGCCGCAGCGCGAGCACCACGGCGGCGATGAACAGCAGCCCGACGAGCGCGAACCGGAGCTGGATCGCGGCGAGGCCGCTGACCTGGGCGATCCGGTCCAGGGGGTCGAGCTTGAAGCCGCGGGCCAGCAGCGGGAGCACGAGGGCCGCGGCGAAGGCGACGACGGCCTCAAGGAGCAGGAGCGTGCCGCGGGAGCCCGGCCTGCGCCGGACGGCCGGTATCGGGCGGGCGGGCGCGGCCGGTCCGCCCGGGGGCAGCACGGTAGCGGTGCCCTCGGTACTGACTGTCACTGCTGTTGTCCCTACTGCTGGTCGGTCCTCGGCGCGACGGCCGGTCGTTGCTCGGCAAGCCGCTGCCCGGCTCCGGCCCCCGCCGAAGCTCCGGGCCAGGGCGAACTCAAGGGCAGTGAGAGACAGCCTTGGCACTTGCTGGCATGCATACTACGGGCCCATCGGGGGTAGAGGGGGGCCCGGAACCGGCGACCGGGGCCCACGCCGCATCCGGAACGGGGACAGGGGCGGGGCCGGGGCCGGGGACACCGCAGTGCGCGGGGCGGCTACGAGTACGCGGGCGGCGGCGGCCCGAAGCCTCCGGCCGCGGGCACGGCCCCGGATCCGGCCCCGGTCTCCGGCCTCGGAGCCTCGTCGGCCCCCGTCAGGTCCCGTGCCATCAGCGTGGCGCCGGCCACCGCGCCCGGCATCAGGAACACCGCGACCAGCGGGACCAGGAACGCCAGCACCAGCGGCACCCCGAAGCCCAGCACCAGCAGCCGCCGGGACCGCAGCAGCGCCAGCCGCTCGGGCAGGTCCACCTTGCGCCGCTGGAGGGCGACGGAGGTGAGCTCCTGGGTCAGGAAGAAGCCGGAGACGCAGAAGCCGAGGACGGGGACCACGGTCTGCCCGACCAGCGGGATGAAACCGAGGGCGAAGAGCAGGATCCCGTACAGCAGCACCCGGCCGAGCACCTTGACGCTGTCCCGGGCGGAGACCCACAGCTCGCGCCAGAGCGGAAGCCCGGACTCGGGGACGTCGCCGCCCTCGCTGCGGTCCACCTGCTCCGAGAGGGACTCGTAGAAGGGCTGGCCGACCAGCAGGGTCACGGCCGTGAAGGTGATGACGGAGAGGAAGAGGCCGAGGCCGAAGACCAGCCCGGTCAGGAAGCCCCGCAGCAGCCCGGTCCACGGAGCGGACCAGTCGTCGGCGAAGGGGGTGATCCAGGCGGCGAGGTCGTCGGCGCCGTAGCCGAGCCCGATCAGCGCGCCGGCGTACAGGGCGAGCGACACCAGCCCGGGCAGCAGCCCGAATCCCAGCCACCGCCCATGCCGCAGCACCCACCGCTGCCCGGCCAGCAGATACCGGAATCCCCCCGCAAGATCACGCATGGCGCCAGTCTACGACGAAGGCCGCACCCCGGATCGGGGTGCGGCCTCCGGCCGAGAGGTGCCGGATCAGACGGCGAGCTCGACGGTGATGTTGCCGCGGGTGGCCTTGGAGTACGGGCAGACCTCGTGGGCCTTCTCGATGAGCTCCTTGGCGGTGGCGGCGTCCACGTTCGGGATCACGGCGGAGATCTTGACGATCAGGCCGAAGCCCTCGTCGTTCTTGCCGATGCCGACCTCGGCGGTGACCGTGGAGCCGGAGATGTCGGCGTTCACGTTCTTCGCGACGACACCCAGGGCGCCCTGGAAGCAGGCGCTGTAGCCGGCGGCGAACAGCTGCTCCGGGTTGGTGCCGGCGCCGCTGCCGCCGAGCTCCTTCGGCGGGTTCACGACGACGTCGAGCTGGCCGTCGTTGGTGGCGACGCGGCCGTCACGGCCGTTCTCGGCGGTGGCGACAGCGGTGTACGCGACGTCGGACTGCGTGATGGACATGAAGAAAATCCTCCAGGTGAATCGCCGTGACTCGCGCCCACGATCACAGCGGTGTGGGGTGAGCCTAACCGGTGAAGGAAACGATCATCTTCCCGGTGTTGTCGCCGCGCAGCATGCCGAGGAAGGCGGAGGCGGCGTTCTCGACGCCGTCGACGACCGTCTCGTCGTAGCGGAGTTCGCCGGAGCGCAGCCATCCGGCCACGTCCTGGACGAACTGCGGCTGGAGGCCGGCGTGGTCGTTGACGAGGATGCCCTGCAGGCGCAGGCGCTTGCCGATGACCTGCATCAGGTTGCGCGGGCCGGGGGCGGCCTCGGTGTCGTTGTAGTGGGCGATCGCGCCGCACAGGGTGGCCCGGCCGTTCACGTTCAGGGAGGAGACCGCGGCCTCCAGGTGGTCCCCGCCGACGTTGTCGAAGTAGACGTCGATGCCCTCGGGGGCCGCGTCGCGCAGCTGCTCGCCGACCGGGCCGTTCTTGTAGTTGAAGGCGGCGTCGAAGCCGTACTTCTCCGTGAGGAGCGTCACCTTCTCCTCGGAGCCGGCGGAGCCGATCACCCGGGAGGCGCCCTTGATCTTCGCGAACTGGCCGACGAGGCTGCCGACCGCGCCGGCCGCGCCGGAGACGAAGACGGCGTCGCCCTCCTTGAAGGAGGCGACCTCGAAGAGACCGGCGTAGGCGGTCAGGCCGGGCATGCCGAGCACGCCGAGGTAGGCGGAGAGCGGGGCGAGCGAGCCGTCCACCTTGGTGGCGTGCTTCGCGTCGAGCTCCGCGTACTCGCGCCAGCCCAGGCCGTGCAGAACGTGGTCGCCGACCGAGAAGCCCTCGGCGGCGGAGGCGACGACCTCGCCGACCGCTCCGCCGTCCATCGGCCGGTCGAGCTGGAAGGGCGGGACGTACGACTTCACGTCGTTCATCCGGCCGCGCATGTAGGGGTCCACGGACATGTGGAGGTTGCGCACGAGGATCCGGCCGGGTGCGGGCTCTGCGGATACGGGGACCTCGCGCAGGGCGAAGTCCTCGGCGACCGGCCAGCCCTGCGGGCGACGGACGAGGTGCCACTCGCGGCTGACTGCAGGGATCTGGGACATGCGGCGCTCCTGGTAGAACGAAATTGCTTCACTAGGTGAAACAACCATGCGCCTGGATATTTCATGTTGTCAAGTAAATGGGTACGCTGGTTCCATGCCCAGTCGTCGCGTAGACCCAGTGACCGTCGAGGTCGTCGAGCTCATCGGCGACGTCGTGGCCCGCTACCACATGGAGTACGAGCACGCGGCCGCCAGCCACCAGCTGACCGGCGCCCAGGCCCGGGTGCTGAACCTGCTGGCGCTGGAGCCGCTGCCGATGCGCCGGATCGCCCAGAAGCTGAGGTGCGAGCCCTCGAACGTGACCGGCATCGTGGACCGGCTGGAGACCCGCGGCCTGGTAGAGCGCCGCCCGGACCCGGCCGACCGGCGGGTCAAGCTGGCGGCCCCGACCGAGGAGGGCGTGCAGACCGCGGACCGGCTGCGCGAGTCACTGGACTTCGCCCGCGAACCCCTGGCCGGCCTGTCGGCGCAGGAGCGGACGGCCCTGCGGGACCTGCTCAGGCGGATGCTGGGCTAGGCCGCCTAGTCACCCCAGCACA
Source organism: Streptomyces sp. IBSNAI002 (assembly GCF_052244475.1). NCBI lineage: Bacteria > Bacillati > Actinomycetota > Actinomycetes > Kitasatosporales > Streptomycetaceae > Streptomyces > Streptomyces sp. IBSNAI002. The sequence goes on from NZ_JBQPXG010000002.1 coordinate 2,976,987, forward strand.
GGATGCCCAGGAAGCCGCAGTCCTTGGTGGGAGTGGGGCTGGGGGCGGGGTTGGGCTGCGGCGGGGGCGGGGCCGTCGCGGGGCCGCTCGGCGTGGGCTGTCCCGATGCCGTCGGCTTCGTGGAGACCCGCGGACCGGGGGTGCCGGAGGCCGGCCCCGACGCCGTCGGCGCGGGGGCGGACGACGGCGGCTCCGGCTGCGCGGCTCCCCCGGCGCCCTCCGCGGGCGCGCCCGTCTTCGAAGCGGCTCCGGTGGCCTTCGCGGCTCCGGAGGCCTTGCCCGACGCGGCGGGCGCGGGGGCGCGCGGGGTCGAGGCGTCCGGCAGCGGCGCGGGCTGCTGCGGGCCGTCGTCGGTCAGCACCACCGTGGCGGCCCGGTCGCTGCGCTGCCCGTCCGCGGCCATCCGGGCCACGGCCAGGGTGCCCGCGGTCGCGATCAGCAGTCCGATCCCCATGGTCAGCACGGTCCGGCGGCGCCTGCGGTGGCCGGCGCGGCGGCGCGCACCGGGCCGGCGCTCGTTGGGCGCGGACAGCACGACGAGCGAGTCGGCGTACACATCGGCCAGCGTGGCCTGCGGCGCGGGTCCGGCCACCGCGGCGGCGGGCGCGGCGGGCACCGCGGGCGCGGCGGGCGGCGCGGGCATCAGGTATTCGGCCGGGGTTCCGCACCCGGCGCACGCCAGTGCGCCGTTGAGGTGCCTCCGACAAGCGGGGCAGTAGTTCATAGCGCCCGCAGGCTACGTGGTCCCCGGCAACATCCGGATCCCGCAAACGTAAGGATCCTGTGTGGAATCGTGGACTCCGTGACAGCGAACCGCCCTCCGGGCACCCCTGGGCCCTTCGGGCCGGCCGCCTTCCAGCTGGTGCTGCTGCGCCGGATGGCGGACTTCCAGCCGGACCTCGCCGAGGAGGCCCGGCGGCGGCTCGGTGCCTCGCTCGCGGAGCAGCGGGAGGCGAACAAGCGCTGGCAGGCCATGGTCCGCTCGCCGCGTTCCCGCGGAGCCCTGGCCCGCTACCGCTCGGTGCTCGGCCCGCCGGAGTCGGCCGGGCCGCGCAGGATCGGGGACCTGGAGTGCGAGGCGCTGCTGTGGCCGGTGCCGCTCTGGCCGGACCTGCGCTTCGAGGTGCTGGCCGCGCCGGACGGGGCGGTGTGGAACGAGTGGCTGGTACGGGCCCCCGGCGCGGGGGGACCCGTACTGGAGTCGGCGGACGACCTGCGGCCCTGGTCGGCGACGGTGGACGAGGTGGCGCGGGCCTTCGCGCCGGTGCGGCCGATGGAGGGCACCGCGCCGACCCGCTGGCGCCTCGCGTTCACCACCGGGGGCAGGCCCTGCGTGGCGGAGTTCACGTACGGCCTGCTCCAGCGGGTCGCCGTGGCCGACGCCTAGGCCGTCACGGCACTGCTACGTGGCGAGGAAGGCGCGGACGCCCGCCGAGGTCGCGTCGTCGCCGAGCAGGTCGTTGTGCTTGAGGCAGCCGACCGGCGTGTTGGCGGCTCCGGTCAGCGGGACGCTGTCGTCCGGGTTGACGACCTCGTCGCAGTTCGACCAGAAGGTGGCGTACGCGACCGCGCCCGGGGTCTCGTCCCCGGCGTTCAGGTTCTTCACCACGTACGAGCCGGGTGTCATGTCCCTGCACGCCTGGTCCCACAGGGCGCAGGCCCAGGCGGTGGAGGTGCCGCGGTTGGGCCCGGCCAGGGAGACCCAGTGGCCCACGGTGGACTGGCCGCCGCCGAACTTCACGTACCAGCGGGTCACCAGCGAGCCGAAGGAGTGGGCGACGACGTCGACCTTGGCGGCGCCGGTCTGCCGGCGGACCTCCTCGACGTACGCGCCGAACCGCCCGGCGAGGACCTCGTTGACCGACTGGTGGGTGTCGTAGCCCCAGGAGAAGAGTTCCGAATCGGCGTACCCGGCGGCCCGCAGGTCCTCGCGCAGGCTCCCCCAGACCCCCGGATCGGCGTTGTAGCCGTGCACGAAGATCACCGGATTGCGCGATGACGCCTGATCAGAGGTGGTGGCCGTACCCCGGTCGGCGGCATGGGCGGAGAGGGGCGCCAGCAGCGCCAGGCAGAGTGTCAGGAGTGCCAGCAGTCTCTGGCGGGCCGTCAGCATCGGGTCCCCTTTACCTTGTTACGGGCGAGTAGCGCGTGCGGTGCGCGCATGCTGCTGCCTGTCGGTACAGAAATCCACCCCCATGCAGGCGCGAAACGGCGCGCGGCACCCCCCGGCCGGAGCAGCTCAACGGGCGGTAAGTCCGAAATATCCGAGATGATATGAAAAGCGACCGGCACCCTGCCGGTCCTCTTGCGTCAGCGCTCTCGGGAGGATCTGCCGTGACCGTCAGTCTTGAGCAGTTGCGCCGCTGCCACCTCGCCGTCGACCTGGGGGCGGCCCGGACCCGCGTGTACGTCAAGGGCGCCGGCCTCGTCGTCGACGAGCCCAGCGTCGCCGCGGTGAACACCCGGACCGGTGCGCTCATCGCCGTCGGGACGTTCGCCGAGCGGATGACCGGCCGGACGCCCGACTACATCCGGGTCGTACGCCCCGTCTCCGGCGGCACCGTCGTCGACATCGAGATGGCCCAGCGGATGCTGCGCCACCTCCTCGGCGAGAAGCTGCGGCGCACCCTGCGCCGCAAACCGCGGCTGCGTGCCGCCGCCTGCACCCCGCACGACGCCGACCCGCTGGCCCAGCGGGCTGCCGTGGAGACCCTCGTCGGACTCGGCGCCCGGCGTGTCGAACTCGTCGACACCCTGATCGCGGCGGCCGTCGGCTGCGGACTGCCCGTGGAGCAGCCGACCGCGACGATGATCATGGTGTGCGGGGCCGCGGCGACCCAGGTGGCCGTGCTGTCCCTCGGCTCGATCGTCACCGCCGAGCGGATCCCCGTCGGCGGCGAGGCCATCGACCACGCGGTGGTCCAGCACCTGCGCCACGCGCACGAGCTGATGCTGCCCAGCCAGGCCGTCCGGCCGCTCCAGCTGGCCCTGCACGGCAATGGCATCACCGCCGAAGGCCCCGCCTCCACCCTCATCCACGGCCGCGACGTGGCCACCGGACTGGCCCGTTCCGTCCACGTGGACACGGCGGCGGTGCGCGACGCCATCCACACCCCGCTGACCGCCGTCCTCGACGGCATCGGCAAGGTGCTCCGGGACTGCCCGCCGGACCTGGTCGCGGACCTGACGGACCGAGGGATCATGATGGTGGGCGGCAGCGCCCTGCTGCCCGGCCTCGACCAGATGCTCCGCGACGCGACCGGAATGCCCGTGGCCATCGCGGAACGGCCGGACGTGTGCGCCGTGCTCGGACTCGGCGCCATGCTGGAAGGGAAGATCGCCCCCATGGTTCTCAACCCGCTGGCCGAATGACGTATCCCGAGCCGGAGCAGCCGAGTCTCCCCGTACTGCTGGAGGCGGTGCTCAGCGTCGGCTCCGAGCTGGAACTGCACTCCACCCTCCAGCACATCGTGGAATCCGCGGCCGAACTCTGCGCGGCGCGCTACGGAGCGCTCGGGGTCGTCGACCCCGAGCGCTCCCGGCTGACCGAACTGTTCACCACGGGGCTGACCGACGCGGAGCGCGCCGCGATCCCGCACCTGCCGGACGGGCGCTCCGGCCTGCTCGGAGCGCTGATCGGCGACCCGCGCCCGCTCCTGCTCGACGACCTCGCGCAGGACCCCCGGTCGGCCGGATTCCCGCCCGGCCACCCGCCCATGCGCAGCTTCCTGGGCGTGCCGATCCGCGTGCACACCGAGGTCTTCGGCAACCTCTACCTCACCGAGAAGCGCGGCGGCGGCTCCTTCACGGACACGGACCTCTCACTGCTGCGCGTCCTGGCCTCGCAGGCGGGCATAGCGATCGGCAACTCCCGGCTCTACGAGACCGCCCGCCGCCGGGAGCGCTGGATCGAGGGCGCCGCCGCCGTGACCACCACCCTGCTGGCCGGGCGGCCCGCGGCGGACGCGCTGATGTGCGTGGCCGAACGGGCCCGGCTGCTCGCGGACGCGGCCGCCGGCGTGGTGCTCCAGCCGACCCCGGAGGGCGGCATGGAGATCGTGGCCGCCTCCACCCACGGGGACCCGGGGGACCTGGTGGGGACGGCGATCGCCCCCGGTTCGCCCGTACTGGAGCAGCTGCTGGGCGGCGAGGCGGTGTTCATAGAGGACTCGGCGACCGACCCCCGGATGACCACGCACGTCCGGGAGCGGTTCGGGCCGAGCATGATGCTCCCGCTCCAGAGCGGCGGCCAGCTGATCGGCACCCTGGCCCTGCCGCGGGACCGGGGCGGCCGCCCGTACGACGCCGTGGACCGGCTGCTGGCCTCGCAGTTCGCCTCCCAGGCGGCGCTGGCGCTCGTCCTCGCGGACGCGCAGCACGACCGGGAGCAGCTCGCGGTGTACGAGGACCGCGACCGGATCGCCCGGGACCTGCACGACCTGGTGGTACAGCGGCTGTTCGCGACCGAGATGATGCTGGAGAGCACCCGGCGCCGCTCCTCGAACGCCCCCTCCGGCGATCTGGTGGGGGACGAACTCAGCCTGGCCGTCGACGAACTGGACTCCACCATCCAGGAGGTCCGGACGGCCATCTTCGCCCTCCAGCAGCCGCCGACCGACGCCCCGACGACGTTCCGGGGCCGGGTGCTGCGCGAGACGGGCGGCGCGGCGGTGCTGCTCGGCTTCCAGCCGTCGGTGAAGTTCGCGGGAGCGGTGGACGCGCTGCTCCCGGAGCCGGTGGCGGGCGACCTGCTGTCGGCGCTGCGCGGTGCGCTGGCCGCGGCGCACCGGCGCGGCGACGTCACCTCCATCGACGTGGAGGTGGACGCGACGCCCACCGGGGTCCGGCTGACGGTGACGGACGACGGGCGGGCGGAGTCGGGGGCGCGGGGGACGACGATGACGTGGTCCTCGGCGTTGTAGCCCTCCCGGGCCGGGTGACGGTCCGGGCCGGCTCGCGCGGGCCGGGTCCGTTGGCTGCGCCCGGGGCCGGGCCGGCTACGGATGGGGTGGTCTCGTGGCGGCGCGGAGGGCGATGCGGGTGTTGGACTGGGCGACGCCGGCCTCTCTTTTCAGGCGGCGCAGCAGGGAGTCGAGGGCGGCGGGGTCGGCGGCCCGGGCGCGTACGAGGTAGTCGTGCTCGCCCGTCACGTGGACCACCTCGGTGATCCCGGAGAGCTTGGCGGCCTGCCGTTCGAACTCCTCGTTGGTGGTGTCCTGGCGCAGGGTGACGTCGATGAACACCACCAGCCCGCCGGCGGTGTCGGCGGCCGGATCCACCACGACCGTGAAGGCGCGGATCACGCCGTCCCGGCGCATCCGGCGCACCCGGTCGGCGGTGGCGTTGGCGCTGAGGCCCACGCGGACACCGAGGTCGCGGTAGGAGATCCGCGCATCCTGCTGGAGGATCCCGAGGATTTCCCTGTCTAGGCGGTCCATGCCGCGATTCTCGCAGTCATGGCCGAAATGCGCGCCCGTCCGGCGGACCGCGGGCCGGACCCTCCCCCCATGGACGAACTGATGACACCGGCCCTGGCGGGCGCGGTCGCGGGCCTGGGCGTGGCGATGCCGATGGGTGCGATGAGCGTGCTGCTGCTCCAGGAGGCGATGCGGCACCGCCGGACCGCGGTGGCCGCCGCCGCGGGCATCGCGGTGGTCGACCTCGGCTACGCGGCCCTGGCCACGGCCCTGGGACCGTGGGTGGCCTCCCACGTCTCCCCCGTCGAGACCTGGGTCCGCCTGGCATCGGCCCTGATCCTCCTGGCCATCGCAGCCCATGGCCTCGCCGGATCCCGCCGCCACCGACCGCCGTCAAAGTCACCGTCACCGTCGCCGTCGCCGTCACCGTCACCGTCACCGTCACCGTCACCGTCACCGTCACGGCTCGCGGAGCCGTCGACGCTCAAGGTCCCGGATTCCGGTTCGCCGTCGCCCCCGCCCGGGGGTCCGCCGCCGGGCCCCCATCCGGCCTCGCCGGCGGTCGGGGCGCGGGGCCCGGAGGCGGGGGCCCGGCCGGGCAGGGCCTTCGCCCGGTACGTCGGGCTCACCGCGGTGAACCCGACCACCGCCCTCTACTTCGCCGCGCTCACGACCGCCCAGGGCCGGACCCTCGCCAGCGGCGCGGCCGGAGCCGCCTTCCTCGTCGGAGTCGGCGCCGCCTCGCTCCTCTGGCAGCAGGCCCTCGTCGCGCTCGGCGCGCTCGCGGGCAGCCGGATCTCCGCCACCGCCCGCGCCTGGACCTTCCGCCTCGGCTACGGCCTGGTCGCCGCGTACGCGGTCAAGATCGCGCTGCCCCTCCCGTGAACGCAGAGCCTAGGGTGGCCCTGTGACGATCCGTCTCTCGGCCCGCGCGGCCATCGACTCCGTGACCGACCCCGGCAGCTTCACCGAACTCCCCACGCCCCCAAGGGAATCACCGGCCGACGGCCCGCTGGCCTGGACCGGGTACGACGACTCGCGTGCCCGTGCCGGAGCCCGGACCGGTGAGCGGGAGTCCGTCGTCACCGGGACCGCCCGGACCGACGGCCGCGAAGCCGTCGTGGTCTCCTTCGAGTTCGGCTTCCTCGGCGGTTCGCTCGGCGAGCGCACCGGGGACCGGCTCGAAGCCGCGTACACGCACGCCCGCGATTTCCGCCTCCCGCTCGTCTCCCTGATCGCCACCGGCGGCTCCCGCATGCAGGAGGGGATGCTCGCGCTGACCCAGCTCCAGCGGGTGGCCCGCCAGTGCGTCCTGACCCGGGCCGCCGGGCTCCCCCAGATCGCCGTGCTGCGCGATCCGACCACCGGCGGAGGCTGGGCCACGCTCGGCGCCGGGGCCGACGTGGTCCTCGCGCTGCCCGGGGCCCAGGTCGGATTCGCCGGGTCCCGGGTGCGGCCGGCGGACGCGGACCCGGCCGCGTACTGCGCCGAGGGCCAGTTCGCGGCCGGGCACGTGGACGCCGTCGTACCCCCGGCCGAGCTCGCGGAGACCCTGTCCGACTGGCTCCGCGTACTGACCGCGCCCCGCCCCGACGGCCCCGCCGAGCCCCCTGCGGCCCTGGCCCGCGTCACGGAACCCGCCACCGGCTGGGACGCGGTCGTCCGGGCCCGCCACCGGGACCGGCCGCGCGCCGAGGCGTACCTGGACGCGTACTTCACCCTCCGGCTGCCCCTCTCCGGGGACCGGGCGGGCGGTACGGACCCCGGGATGCTGTGCGGATTCGGACTCCGGGAGGGCCGGGCCGTCGCGTACGCCGCCCAGTGCGGCACCGCCACCCGCCCGGCGGGCTACCGTACGGCCGCCCGCGTCATCCGCCTCGCGGACCGGCTCGGCATCCCCGTGCTCACCCTGGTGGACACCCCGGGCGCGGCCAACGACGCCGCCGCCGAGCACGCGGGAGCGGGCGCGGCCATCGCGGACACCTTCGCCGCCGTGGCCGCGGCCACCGTCCCCGTCACCACCCTGCTGATCGGCGAGGGCGGCTCGGGCGGCGCCCTCGCCCTGGCCGCGCCCGGGAACACCTGGGTCACCCCGGACAGCTACTTCTCGGTCATCGCTCCGGAACTGGCCGCGGCCATCCTCAAGCGCCCCCCGGCGGACGCCCCCGCCATCGCGGACCAGCTCCGCATCCGCCCCCAGGACCTGGTGGCCCTGGGGGTGGCCCGCGGAATCGTCACTCCGCGGCACTAGGGGGTGTCTGACGGATGTCCGCGGCGTCGCGACGCCCGTCAGCACCCCCTGGCGCCGCCGCTCCGGCGGTCAGGCCTGCGGTGACCGTGCGTCGTAGCGGGCGAAGCCCCGCCACCGCAGCGCGAGCAGGCCCAGCACGAGCACGCAGGCGAGGCCGCCGCCCGTGATCGCCACCGCCGGGGAGGTCAGGTCCGCGGCCGTCCCGGCGAGGAAGTCCCCGAGCCGCGGACCGCCCGCGACGACCACGATGAACACGCCCTGGAGGCGGCCGCGCATGTCGTCCGGGGTGGCGGACTGGAGCATGGTGGTCCGGAACACCATCGACACCGTGTCCGCGCATCCGGCCAGGGCCAGGAAGAGCAGCCCGAGCCACAGGTTCCGGGTGAGCCCGAACACCGCGATGGCCAGCCCCCAGGAGCCGACGGCGAACAGGATGGCCAGCCCGTGCCGGCGGATGCGGCCCTGCCAGCCGGAGAACAGCCCGCCGAGCAGCGCCCCGACGGCGGGCGCGGCCACCAGCAGCCCGACCGTCTTGGCGTCGCCGCCGTACCAGAGCACGGCGACGGCCGGGAAGAGCGCCCTCGGGTGCGCCAGCACCATGGCGGCCATGTCGGTGAAGAAGGTCATCCGGACGTTGGGCCGGGTCCCGAGGAAGCGCAGTCCGTCGACGACCGAGGCCCGCCCCCGGGTCCCCTCCGCGCGGTCGGGCTTCATCGACGGCAGTCTCCACATCGCGTAGAGCGCGGCGAGGAAGGTCACGGCGTCGATCAGGTAGGCCGCCTGGTACCCCCACCAGCCGACGATCAGCCCGCCCAGCATCGGGCCCGCCATCGTCCCGGAGGTCATCGTCACGGAGTTCAGCGCGTTGGCCGCGGGCAGCTGCCCGGCCGGCAGCAGCCGCGGGATCATCGCGGACCTGGCCGGCCCGGAGAGCGCCCCGCACACCGCCTGGAGCGCGACGACGGCGTACAGGAACCAGACGCGGTGGTAGTCGAGCAGCGCGGCGGCGGCGAGCGCGACCGAGAGGGCGGCGGCGCCCAGCGAACTGTAGAGGCCGAGCTTGCGGCGGTCCACGGTGTCGGCGATGGCCCCGCCGTAGAGCCCGAAGACGACGAGCGGGACGAGCGAGAAGAGTCCGACGAGACCGACCGCGAAGCTGGACCGGGTGATGTCGTAGACCTGGAGCGAGATCGCGAGGGCCGTCATCGCCTGGCCCACCCACGAGATGGTGCCGCCGACCCACAGCCGCCGGTAGTCGCGGGAGGTGCGCAGCGGGGTGAGGTCGGCGAATATCCGCCGCCGCGGGCGGTCGGGGGCGGCTACAGGGGTCACAGCGGATGATAACCGGCGGCCTTCGGACGCCCCGGTGGTTTTCCGCCCGCTGCGCTCGCACCGGCACCAGTCACCCCACCCGGATCCCCGGCCCCATGCCGGACCGGCCCTTGCCGCTAACTCGCCACTATCACCTGCTTTTTGACCGAATCGACGTGCGCTCCTCGCCTGGTGTTCAGCTCATGATGAAAAGACTCGTATGTCCAGGGAGGCGTAGTGATCGAACCTGGCAACAGCACCACGAGCACCGGCACCGGGCAGAAGACGGTGCCGCCCACCGTCCCGCTCACGGTCGGCGTCGAGGAGGAGTTCCTCCTCGTCGACGCCCGCACCTTCCGGGTGGTCCCCGCCGCCCAGCTCGTCCTCGCCACGGCCGGCGGGCTGCCCGGCGAACTGCATCCCGAGGGCACCCGCTACCAGGTGGAGATCTCCACCCCGATCGCCCATTCGGCGGCCTCGCTGCGCGAGGAGCTCGCCGCCCTGCGGCGCACCCTCGGCCGGGCCGCCCGCGCCCACGGCTGCCGCCTGCTGGCCGCCCCCTCGCCGGTCGTGGCCGTGGAGGGGCCGCTGCACCTGACCGACGACGAACCGCGCCAGCGCGAGCAGCACCGCCGCTTCGGCGCGCTCACCGACACCCTGGTGAGCTGCGGCCGGCACATCCACGTGGGCACCCTCGACGTGGACACGGCGGTGGCGGTCTCCAACCGGGTCAGACCGTGGCTGCCGACGCTGATCGCGCTGGCCGCCAACTCGCCGTTCTGGGGCGGCCGTGACACCGGTCACGCCAGCTGGCGGGCGATGGCCTGGTCGGGCTGGCCCTCGGCGGGGCTGCCCCCGCACTTCACGTCCACGGCGCACTTCCGCCACTCGGTGCAGACGCTGCTCGGCTCGGGCGCGGCGCTGGACACGAAGATGGTCTATTGGGACCTGCGCCCCTCGGGGCACTGGCCGACGCTCGAGATCCGGGCGCCCGACATGTCCCCGTACCTCGACACGGCCATCCTCCAGGCCGAGCTGGTCCGCGCGCTGGTGTCCACGGCGCTGCGGGAGATCGCGGAGCAGCGGCCCGATCCGCCCGTACGGGACGACGTACTGCGCCTGGCGCGCTGGCGGGCGGCCCACGACGGCCTCGAGGGCTTCGGCCTCGACCCGTACTCGGGCACCGAACTCCCGGCGGCCGACCTCGCGGAGGCCCTGCTGGACCTGGTCGCGCCGGCCCTGGCCGCCTCGGGCGACCTCGACCACGCGGCCAAGACCCTGGCGGGCCTGCTCCGCGACGGCTCGGGCGCCCACCGGCAGCGCGCCGCTTTCGCCCGCCGCCAGGACCTGACGGACGTACTGCGCCACCTCGCGGACGAAACGGAGAACTTCTAGCGCGGAACTCCCGGAAGCACGGGAAGCACGGGAAGCCCTGGACTCGCAGAACTCCGGAACGCCAAAGCCGCAGGTGCAATCGTTTCTGCACCTGCGGCTCGCAGTGGGGCGGGTGGGACTCGAACCCACGGCCGACGGATTATGAGTCCGCTGCTCTAACCGGCTGAGCTACCGCCCCTTCACGGCGTGGCGCGTACATGTGTGCGCGCCGTCTGCCGCAGCATAGCCGCTCATACGATCTCCTGCCTCGGATGCCTCGCATGATCGGCTTCGCCTGTCCAGAGAGACCGCGCTGAGGGCTGCCCGGTTCCCTTAAGGGGTGACAAAAAAGAAGAGGACCCGCGATGGGCCCTCTTCTTCGTTGCTCCCCCGGCTGGACTCGAACCAGCAACCCTCCGGTTAACAGCCGAATGCTCTGCCAATTGAGCTACAGGGGATCGCGCTCCCCCGACTGGACTCGAACCAGTAACCTGCCGGTTAACAGCCGGCTGCTCTGCCAATTGAGCTACAGGGGATTGCTGCGGTGCATCGAACAGCCCACCTCCGGCCTTGCCGGGGGGCGAGCGCCCGTTGCGAGTCATAGATTAGCGCAAGCAGGGGGGTGCTCCGCCAATCGGTATCGACAGCAGGCCGGGCACCACACGACGAAGGGTGGCAGGCATGCGGTACAAGGTCACGTTCGTGGTCGGACTGGCCCTCGGGTACGTGCTCGGAACCCGGGCCGGGCGCGAGCGCTACGAGTCCCTGAAGAAGTCCGCGCGGGAGATCGCGCAGAACCCCGCGGTGCGCAACGCCGCCGAGACGGCCGGGCAGACCGGGCGCGAGTTCGCCGGGAAGGCCTTCGCCGCGGTGAGCGAGAAGGTCGGCGACGCCGTGCCCGCCTCACTGGCCGGCCGGGTCCGGGGACTGCGCGACCGGGTCGGCGGTGGCAGTGAGGACGACTGGGGCACGAGCAACACCTGAGCCACGCGAGACATCCGAGGCGTCAGGGGCGGTGGAGACCGGCCCGGCGTGCGGCAGAATTCTCCGCATGGGGATAGTCGCCGGGCTGGACAGCTCTTCCGCCTTCACTCGCATCGTCGTCTGTGACACCGACACCGGTGCCGTGCTGCGCCAGGGGTACGCACCCCATCCGCAGCCCGCCGGGGAACCCGACGGCGCGAGCCCCTACGAGACCGATCCGCAGGCCTGGCTGCTCTCGCTCGGCGAGGCGGCCGGCGGCGGGCTCCTCGAAGGGGTCCAGGCCATCGGGGTTTCCGCGCAGCAGCACGGCCTGCTGCCGCTCGACGCGCAGGGCGCACTCGTACGCCCTGCGCTGGTCGGCAACGACAAGCGCGGGCAGGTCGCCGCCGCCGACCTCGTCGAAGCCTTCGGCGGCCGGCAGGCCTGGGCCGAGGCGGTGGGCTCGGTCCCGCACGCCGCCCAGCCGCTGGCCAAGCTGGCCTGGCTGGCCCGAGCCGAGCCCGAGGCCGCCCGCCGGGTGGCCGTGGTGATGTCCGCGCACGACTGGCTGGTCTGGCAGCTGCTGGGCCGCCCCGCCCGCCGCACCACCGACCGGGGCGGCGCCTCCGGCACCGGTTACTGGTCGGCGGCCACCGGTTCCTGGCGGCCCGACCTGGTCGAGCTGGCGCTCGGGCACATGGCGCTGCTGCCCGAGGTGCTCGGTCCGGCCGACGCCGCCGGGACCACGCCCGAGGGGCTGCTGATCTCGGCCGGCACCGGCGAGACGATGGCCGCCGCGCTCGGGCTGGGGCTCGGCCCCGGCGACGCGGTGGTCTCGCTGGGCGCCTCCGGCTCGGTGATGGCGGTGCACCACGAGGCGCTGTCGGAGCCGGGCGGCCTGATCACCTCGCTGGCCGACGCCGGCGGCATGCACCTGCCGGTCGTGAACACCTCCAATGCCGTACGGGCCCTGCGCGGCACCGCCGAGCTGCTGGGCACCGACCTGGAGGGGCTGTCCGAGCTGGCGCTGAAGTCGACTCCGGGCGCGCACGGCCTCGTGCTCCTGCCGTACCTGGAGGGCGAGCGGACCCCGAACCTGCCGCACAGCGCCGGCACCCTGTCCGGGCTGCGCCGGGACTCGATGAAGCCGGAGCACCTGGCCCAGGCCGCCTTCGAGGGCATGCTCTGCGGGCTGGTGGACGCGCTCGACGTGCTGCGCTCGCGCGGGGTCGAGATCCGCCGGGTGTTCCTGCTGGGCGCGGCGGCCGAGCTGCCGGCCGTGCAGGCCGCGGCCCCGGGGCTGTTCGGAACGCAGATCGTCGTGCCCGCGCCGGCCGACTACGCGGCGCTGGGCGCGGCGCGCCAGGCGGCGTGGGCGCTCGGCGTGGCCCAGGGCACCCTGACCCCGCACACCCCGCCGGTCTGGCCGGCCCCGGCGGCGCAGGTGTTCGAGCCGGGCGAGGACTTCCCCTCCTGGCAGGCCGTGCGCCAGCAGTACGCCGCGACGCGCGAGGAGATCCACCCCGGCGCCTTCTAGGCCCGGGCCGGGACGGCGCCGGGCGGTTCGTCCCGGCCTGGGTACTAGGTCCCGTGCCGCAGGGCGGGCTCCTCCTTTTGACCGGCCTTTGCGAAAACTGCTGGGGATCCGGCCTCCGGGTGGCCGAAGATGGGGTGAACCCCCTCGATCATGCCGACCGGAGCCTGCGCGTGCTCATACGACTTCTGTGGACCCATCTGGGTCCATACCGGAAACCCATCACCCTGCTGGTGCTGCTGCAGCTGCTCCAGACCAGTGCGAGCCTCTACCTGCCCACCCTCAACGCGGACATCATTGACAACGGTGTCGTCAACGGCGACACCGGCTACATCCTGCGCTTCGGCGCACTGATGCTCGGCGTCTCGCTCGTTCAGCTGGTCTGCAACGTCGGGGCCATCTACTACGGCGCCCGCACGGCGGCGGCCTTCGGCCGGGACGTGCGCGCCGCCGTCTTCGACCGCGTGCAGAGCTTCTCCGCGCGCGAGCTCGGACAGTTCGGCGCCCCGTCGCTGATCACCCGTACGACGAACGACGTCCAGCAGGTCCAGATGCTGGTGCTGATGACCTTCACCCTGATGGTCTCGGCGCCGATCATGTGCGTCGGCGGCATCGCCATGGCGCTGTCGCTGGACGTGAAGCTGTCGGGCGTCCTGCTCGCCGTGGTGCCCGTGCTGGGCCTGGCGGTCGGTGCGATCGTCTTCAGGACACGTCCGCTGTTCCGCACGATGCAGGAGCGCCTGGACACCGTGAACCGGGTGCTGCGCGAGCAGATCACCGGCAACCGGGTGATCCGCGCCTTCGTCCGCGACGACTACGAGAAGGGCCGCTTCCGGGAGGCCAACGCCGATCTGACCGGCGTCTCGCTGGCCACCGGCAAGCTGCTGGCGTACATGTTCCCGACGGTCATCGTGGTCGTGAACGTCTCCAGCGTCGCCGTCATCTGGTTCGGTGCGATGCGCGTCGACAGCGGCGGCATGGAGATCGGCCAGCTGACGGCCTTCCTCGCCTACCTGATGCAGATCGTCATGTCCGTGATGATGGCCACCTTCATGTTCATGATGGTGCCGCGCGCCGAGGTCTGCGCCGAGCGCATCCAGGAGGTCCTGGACACCGAGTCCAGCGTGGTCCCGCCCGCCGACCCGGTGCGCGAGCTCACCCGCAGCGGTCGCCTGGAGCTGCGCGGCGCCGACTTCCGCTACCCGGGCGCCGAGGCCCCGGTCCTGCGCGGGATCGACCTGCTGGCCCGTCCCGGCGAGACGACGGCCGTGATCGGCTCCACCGGAAGCGGCAAGTCCACCCTGCTGGGCCTGGTCCCGCGGCTGTTCGACGCGACCGGCGGCGAGGTCCTCGTCGACGGGGAGGACGTACGGCGGCTCGATCCGGACCTGCTGGCCAAGACGGTCGGCCTGGTCCCGCAGAAGCCGTACCTGTTCTCCGGAACCGTCGCCTCCAACCTGCGCTACGGGCGCCCGGACGCCACCGACGAGGAGCTGTGGCAGGCGCTGGAGGTGGCCCAGGCAAAGGAGTTCGTGTCCACGCTGGAGGGCGGTCTGGAGGCGCCCGTCACCCAGGGCGGAACCAATGTCTCCGGCGGGCAGCGCCAGCGCCTGGCCATCGCCCGCACGCTGGTGCAGCGCCCGGAGATCTACCTCTTCGACGACTCCTTCTCGGCCCTGGACTACGCGACGGACGCGGCGCTGCGCGCCGCGCTCGCCCGCGAGACCGAGGACGCGACCGTGGTGATCGTCGCCCAGCGGGTCTCCACGATCCGCGACGCCGACCGGATCATCGTCCTGGACGAGGGCCAGGTCGTGGGCGAGGGGCGCCACCACGAGCTGATGGCCGGCAACGAGACCTACCGGGAGATCGTGCTCTCCCAGCTGACGGAGGCGGAGGCCGCATGAGCGGGCCCGGAGGACGGATGATGGCGGGACCGGTCCAGCGGTCCATGGATTTCAAGGGGTCGGGCAAGCGCCTGCTCGGCCAGCTCGCGCAGGACCGGCTCAGGCTGTGGGGCATGGTCTGGGCCGTCATCGGCAGCGTCGGCTGCGCGGTGGTCGGCCCGAAGATCCTGGGCGAGGCCACCGACCTGGTCTTCGCGGGGATCGTCGGACGGCAGATGCCGGCCGGGATCAGCAAGCAGCAGGCGCTGGACGGGCTGCGCGCCAAGGGCCAGGGCGGCATGGCGGACATGCTCTCCGGCACCGACTTCACGCCGGGCCAGGGCATCGACTTCGGTGCGGTCGGGGTCGTGGCGGTCTGGGCGCTGGTGGTCTTCACCCTCGCCGGGCTGCTGATGCTGGTCGCCACCCGGATGTCGAACCACGTCATGAACGGCACGCTCTACCGGATGCGCGAGGAGCTCCAGGCGAAGCTGTCGCGGCTGCCGCTGTCGTACTTCGACCAGCAGAAGCGCGGCGAGGTGCTCAGCCGGGCCACCAACGACATAGACAACATCGGCCAGACGCTCCAGCAGACGATGGGCCAGCTGCTGAACTCGCTGCTGACCATCGTGGGCGTGCTCGCGATGATGTTCTGGATCTCCCCGCTGCTGGCGCTGGTCGCGCTGGTGACCGTCCCGATCTCGGTCGTGGCCGCGGCGAAGATCGGCAAGAGGTCGCAGCCGCAGTTCGTGGCGCAGTGGAAGAACACCGGTGTGCTCAACGCGCACATCGAGGAGATGTACTCGGGCCACGCGCTGGTCAAGGTCTTCGGCCGGCAGAAGGAGTCCGCGGCCGTCTTCGCCGAGCAGAACGAGGCGCTGTACCGGGCCTCGTTCAAGGCGCAGCTGGTCAGCGGCATCATGCAGCCGGTGATGTTCTTCATATCGAACATCAACTACGTGCTGATCGCGGTGGTCGGCGGGCTCCGGGTCGCCTCGGGCACCCTGTCGATCGGTGATGTGCAGGCGTTCATCCAGTACTCGCGGCAGTTCTCGATGCCGCTGACGCAGGTCGCCACGATGGCGAACCTCATCCAGTCCGGCGTCGCCTCGGCGGAGCGGGTGTACGAACTGCTGGACGCCGAGGAGCAGGAGCCGGACGCCGAGGTGCCGGAGCGGCCGGAGAACGTGCGCGGGCAGGTCACCCTCGACAAGGTGGCCTTCCGCTACGAGGCGGACAAGCCGCTCATCGAGAACCTCTCGCTGAACGTCGAGCCCGGGCACACGGTCGCGATCGTCGGCCCGACGGGCGCCGGCAAGACCACCCTGGTCAACCTGCTGATGCGGTTCTACGAGGTCACGGGCGGCGAGATCGCCCTGGACGGGGTGGACATCGCGAAGATGACGCGCGAGGAACTGCGCGGCTCGATCGGCATGGTGCTCCAGGACACCTGGCTGTTCGGCGGCACCATCGCGGAGAACATCGCCTACGGTGCCTCGCGACAGGTCACGCGCGCCGAGATCGAGGAGGCGGCGCGGGCCGCCCACGCCGACCGGTTCATCCGCACCCTGCCGGACGGCTACGACACCGTGCTGGACGACGAGGGCGCGGGGGTCAGCGCGGGTGAGAAGCAGCTGATCACCATCGCGCGGGCGTTCCTCTCGGACCCGGTGATCCTGGTGCTCGACGAGGCGACGAGTTCGGTGGACACCCGTACCGAGGTGCTGATCCAGAAGGCGATGGCGCGCCTGGCGCACGGCCGGACGTCCTTCGTGATCGCGCACCGGCTGTCCACGATCCGCGACGCCGACGTGATCCTGGTGATGGAGAGCGGCTCGATCGTGGAACAGGGCACGCACGAGGAGCTGCTGGCCTCGGGCGGGGCGTACGCACGGCTGTACGCGGCGCAGTTCGCGCAGGCGGTGGCCGAGGTCGACTAGCCGGCGACGGGCGGGCGGCGGGGTGGGGGCGTCCTTCGGGGCGCCCCCTTCCGCTGTCCCGGCTCAGTCCAGGTAGCCCCTCAGCTGGTCGGCGAAGGCGTGGTCGCGCAGTTTGTTGAGGGTCTTGGACTCGATCTGGCGGATGCGTTCGCGCGTCACGCCGAAGATCCGGCCGATCTCCTCCAGGGTGCGCGGGCGCCCGTCGTCGAGCCCGTAGCGCAGCTGGACGACCTTGCGCTCGCGCTCGCCGAGGGTCGACAGCACGGCTTCCAGGTGCTCGCGCAGCAGGAAGAACGCGGCGGACTCCACGGGTGAGGCGGCGTCGCCGTCCTCGATGAGGTCGCCGAGCGCGACGTCGTCCTCCTCGCCGACCGGGGCGTGCAGGGAGACCGGCTCCTGGGCGAGGCGGAGCACCTCGAGGACCCGCTCGGGGGTCAGTTCCAGGTGGGCGGCGACCTCTTCGGCGGTGGGCTCGTAGCCGCGCTCCTGGAGCATGCGGCGCTGTACGCGCACCACGCGGTTGATCAGCTCCACGACGTGGACAGGCACCCGGATGGTCCGGGCCTGGTCGGCGAGGGCCCGGGACATCGCCTGCCGGATCCACCAGGTGGCGTACGTGGAGAACTTGAACCCGCGGGCGTAGTCGAACTTCTCGACGGCCCGGATGAGCCCGAGGTTCCCCTCCTGCACGAGGTCGAGCATGGTGAGCCCGCGGCCCACGTACCGCTTCGCGACGGAGACGACGAGGCGCAGGTTCGACTCGATGAGCCGGCGTTTGGCCATGCGCCCCATGACGACGAGCTTGTCGAGGTCGAAGGCGAGCTGGGAGTCGAGGTCCGGGGTGCCGGAGAGCTTCTCCTCGGCGAACAGGCCGGCTTCGACGCGCCGCGCGAGGTCCACCTCCTCGGCGGCGGTGAGCAGCGGGATCCTGCCTATCTCGCGCAGGTACTGCCGGAACAGGTCGGCGGACGGGCCCGCCGCCCCGGCACCGCTGTCCACGCGCTTGCGCGGGGCCGGCACCTGCTCGATCCGGTCGGCCAGGTCGAGGGGCTCTGGCTCTTCGTCCATGGCCTCGGCCTCGGGTTCGGGCTGCTCGGTCACGGACGGGGTGACGGTCGGGGGCTGCGTCTGGGTCTGCACGGGGGCGACCTCCAGGGGTCCGAGGACTCAGGCACCGCAACTCAGTGTGGGGTACGACACATCACTGTCACGAGGGGCGTGCGAGCACTTTCTGAGTCCGGTGCGTGACCGGATGGTTACCCCCCGGGGACCCGCCCGAAGCGGTCCGCACCCATGTCCGATCCCGCGGCCGGGGTCAGGCCGGTTCGACGCGGACCGCGCAGACCTTGAACTCCGGCATGCGGGAGACGGGGTCCAGTGCGGGGTTGGTCAGGGTGTTGGCGCGGCCCTCGCCCGGCCAGTGGAAGGGCATGAAGACGGTGTCCGCGCGGATGGTGTCGGTGATGCGGGCCGGGGCCACGGACCGGCCGCGGCGGGAGACCACCGCCAGCGGGCTGCCGTCGAGGGCGCCGAGGCGGGCGGCGAGACGGGGGTGGAGTTCCACGAAGGGGCCCGGGGCGGCCGCGTTGAGCTCCTCGACTCGGCGGGTCTGGGCGCCGGACTGGTACTGGGCGACCACCCGGCCGGTGGTCAGGAGCAGCGGGTAGTCGGCGTCGGGGACCTCGGCGGCGTCCCGGTGGGAGACGGGGACGAAGCGGGCCAGCCCGTCGTCGGTGGCGAAGCGGTCCAGGAAGGGGCGGGGCGTGCCCGCGGCGCCGTCCGGGCAGGGCCAGAAGACGCCCTGTTCGGCCTCGATGCGGGCGTAGCTGATGCCCGAGTAGTCCGCGGGGCCGCCGGCGGAGGCGCGGCGCAGTTCGTCGAAGACCGCCTCCGGGGCGGTGGGGAAGCCCTTCTCGATGCCGAGGCGGGCGGCGAGGCCGTGCAGCACCTCGAGGTCGGTGCGGACTCCGGGCGGCGGGGTCAGGGCGCGGCGGCGGAGCAGGACGCGGCCCTCCAGGCTGGTGGTGGTGCCGGTCTCCTCCGCCCACTGGGTGACCGGCAGGACCACGTCCGCGAGGGCGGCGGTCTCGGAGAGGACGACGTCGGCCACCGCGAGGAAGTCCAGGGATCGGATGCGGTCCTCGATGTGGGCGGCGCGGGGGGCCGAGACCACCGGGTTGGAGCCCATGAGGAGGAGGGAGCGGACGTCGGTGCCGAGGGCGTCGAGCAGTTCGTACGCGCTGCGGCCGGGGCCGGGCAGGGTGTCGGGGTCGACGCCCCAGACCCCGGCCACGTGCGCGCGGGCCGCGGGGTCGGTCAGTTTGCGGTAGCCGGGGAGCTGGTCGGCCTTCTGGCCGTGCTCGCGGCCGCCCTGGCCGTTGCCCTGGCCGGTGAGGCAGCCGTAGCCGGAGAGCGGGCGGCCGGCCCGGCCGGTGGCCAGGCACAGGTTGATCCAGGCTCCGACGGTGTCGGTGCCCTTGGACTGCTGCTCCGGGCCGCGGGCGGTGAGGACCATGGCGGAGGCGGGCGCGCAGAACATCCCGACCGCTTCGCGGAGCCTGGGCACGGGGACGCCGGTGATGCGTTCCACCAGTTCGGGCCAGTGGGCCATGGCGGCGGCGCGGGCCGCCTCCCAGCCGGTGGTCCGGTCCGCGATGAACTCCTCGTCCGTGCGCCCCTGCGCCACGACCAGGTGCAGCATGCCGAGGGCGAGCGCGAGGTCGGTGCCGGGTCGCGGGGCGAGGTGCAGGTCGGCCTGTTCGGCGGTGCGGGTGCGGCGGGGGTCGATGACGATCAGGGTCCCGCCGTTCTCCTTCAGCTCGGTGAGGTAGCGCAGGGCGGGCGGCATGGTCTCGGCGAGGTTGGAGCCGACGAGGATCACGCAGCCGGTGCGGGGGATGTCCTCCAGCGGGAAGGGCAGGCCGCGGTCGAGCCCGAAGGCCCGCTGGTGCGCGGCGGCGGCCGAGGACATGCAGAACCGGCCGTTGTAGTCGATCTGCGAGGTGCGCAGGGCGACCCGGGCGAACTTGCCGAGCGCGTACGCCTTCTCGTTGGTGAGCCCGCCGCCGCCGAAGACCCCGACGGCGTCCGGCCCGTACGCGCGGCCCGTGCGGGCGAGGCCCTCGGCGACGGTGTCGAGGGCCTCCTCCCAGGTGGCCGGTTCGAGCCGCCCGGCGTGGGTGCGGACGAGCGGCTGGGTCAGGCGCACCCGGGAGGAGAGCAGGGCGGGGGCGGTACGGCCCTTGCCGCACAGCGCGCCCCGGTTCACGGGGAAGTCCGCACGCTCCTCCACCGTGACGCCCTCGCCGCCCGGTTCGGGGCGGAGGTTCATTCCGCACTGCAACGCGCAGTACGGACAGTGCGTGGCGGTGGCGGCTGCTTCCGGGGTGTGCATACGGCCCAGCCTGCGACGGTGGTGTTACGCGGGCCGCCGCCCCGCGTTACAAGCGGGGCCTGCTCCGGCTCAGCGGCGTCCGGCGGCGCCTGTGAGGCCGGGGCTCCGGCAGCCGGCCGGCCGATGCGGCCGGGGCGGTGCGGCCGGTGCGGCCCGGCAGGCGCGGCCGGCGATCACTGGCCGGTCAGGTACTTCACCGTCAGGCCGGCGGTCCAGCCGCCGTCCACCGCCAGCTCGGCGCCCGTCATGTAGCCGGCGGCGTCCGAGAGCAGGAACGCGACGGCGGCGGCGATCTCCTCCGGGACCCCGACCCGGCCCAGGGGGGCACCGGGGTAGTTGCCCTCGCCGGTCCGGATGCCGACGGGGGCGGTCATCGGGGTCAGCGTCATGCCGGGGTGTACGGAGTTCACCCGGATCCGGGCCTCGGCCAGCTCGACCGCGCCGATCTTGGACAGGCCGCGCACGCCCCACTTGGACGCGCCGTACCCGGCGGTGAGCGCGAGGCCGGTCAGGCCCGCGGCGGAGGAGATGTTGACGATGGAGCCACCGCCGTTCGCCCGGAGCAGCGGGATGGCCGTCTTGATGCCGATGAACACGCCGACCAGGTTGATCTCCACGACCTGGCGGAAGTGCTCGACGCTCTCGTGCTCGAGGAACTGGCCGGTGGCTATCCCGGCGTTGTTCACCAGCCCGTCGACGCGGCCGAATTCGGCGACCGCGTACTCCAGTGCCGCCTGCCAGTCGGCCTCGCTCGTCACGTCGTGCCGCAGGAAGCGCGCCGATCCGCCCAGCTTCGCGGCCGTCTCCGCGCCTTCCGCCTCCAGCACGTCGGTGACCAGCACCCTGCCGCCGCCGTCCACCACGGCCTGCGCCGTCGCGGCGCCCAGGCCGCGGGCCCCACCGGTGATGACGACGACCTTGCCGCTGAGATCCACCACAGCCACGGTTCACACCTCTGACGCTCGTACGGACCGACCCGTATATGACTAATAGGAATAGTCGACGCCGCGTCAGTCTGCCAGAGCCCCCAGGGCCCGCGACACCCCTTGCTCCTTCGGTCCCAGGAAGCGCGGTTCGGGCTTGAAGGCCGCGTCCAGCGCCGCCTTGCCGGCCGCGAAGACCTCGCGCGTCCCGCCGTAGTACCAGGTGGCGTCGTGCTCGTCGGGCACCCCGACCCCGTACGAGTCCAGGCCCGCCGCCTGGCACAGGGCGACGGCCCTGCGTATGTGGAAGCCCTGGCTGATCAGCACGGCCCGGTCGACCCCGAATATCTCCTTGGCCCGGACGCACGAATCCCAGGTGTCGAAGCCCGCGAAATCGCTGACGATCCGCCCGTCCGGGACCCCCTTCCCGGTCAGGTACCTGCGCATCGCGTCCGGCTCGTCGTACTCCTCGCGGCTGTTGTCCCCGGTGACGAGCACGACCTTCACCCTGCCCGCGTGGTAGAGCTGGGCGGCGGCATCGAGCCGGGTGGCCAGATAGGGGGTCGGCTGCCCGTTCCACAGCCCCGCCCCGAAGACCACCGCCACCTCGGCGGAGGGTGCGTCGGCCGTGGTCCGCAGCCGGTCCGCGGCCGCCGCGTGCGTCCACGCCGCGGGCAGCAGCGCCAGCGCGCAGCCCGCCACCACGACCCGCACGGCCCGCCGCCGCGTCCGCACCCCGCCCGGCGGCCCGGCCCGCCGGCCCACCACGGCCCGCGCCACCGCCCGCACCATCACCCGCGCCGCCGTCCGCACCCCCGCCCGCGCCGCCGCCGTCCGCGCCGCCGCCGAGCATGCCGCCGCCCCAGTCCAGCCGTACCTCTTCATGACCGCCCCCTCGCACCCCACGCCTCACACCTCGTTCGCACGGATTGACGAGTGGGCCCCGGCCGCCAGTTCCGCCCTCCCCTCCCTTCACTCGCACGGATGACCGAACGGCCGGGTGAGCACCCGGAAAACACCCGTCACCGCCGCGCAACGCGCCCGCAACCTCCGGCGCGCAGGATCGGTCCATGACGGAGCCGGTGCACCCTCCCGACACCCTGCCCCTCCCCTTCGGCAGCGCCGCCGAACTGCTGTCCCGGATCACCGCCCAACTCGGCACGCAGCTCAGCGGCGTGCGCCCGCCGCGCGCCCGGCCCCACGGAGCCCACCCATGCAGCAGCCCGCCCTCGTCGCCGTGGCCCACGGCAGCCGCGACCCGCACGCCCTTCACACCGCCCTCGCCCTCCTCGGACGCGTCCGCGAGCTCCGCCCCCGCCTCGACGTCCGGCTCGGGCACATCGAGCTGAACCGGCCGCTGCTCGGCGACACCCTGCGCGAGCTGCGCGGCGAGGCGGTCCTGGTCCCGCTGCTCCTCGGCCGCGGGTACCACGTCAAACGTGATCTCCCGGCCGCGGCCGCCGCCGCCCCGCACCTGCGGGTCACCGTCGCCGCGCCCCTCGGCCCGCACCCGATGCTCGTCGAGGCCCTGTACGAGCGCCTCCGGGAGGCAGGCTGGGGCTCCGCCCGCAACACGAGCAGCGCCGTCGTGCTCGCCGCCGCCGGTTCCCGCGACCCCGAGTCGGCCGCCGACACCCGCCGCACCGCGGCCCTGCTCAGCGAGCGCCTCGGCGACGTCCCGGTGGTCCCCGCCTACGCCTCCGCCGCCTCCCCCACCGTCGCCGACGCGGTCCGCTCCCTGGCCGCCCGCGGGCACCACCGGCCGGCCGTGGCCTCGTACTTCACCGCACCCGGCCGGTTCGCCGCCCAGGCCGCCGCGGCCGCGCCCGCGCTCGCCGCCGCGCCCCTGGGCGACCACCCGGCGCTGGCCCGCCTCCTGCTGCACCGCTTCGACCGGGCGTACGACGCCCGGCCCCGCGGCGCCGTACACAGCGCCGAACGGCCGGAACTCCTCTCCGCCTGATCCCGGTTTGTCAGAGGTTCCGGTTACCGTCTCTTCATGGAAGGCACCACGCACACCCCGGCAGACGACCTGTACGACCCCACCGCCACCGAACGATGGGCCGTCGAGCCGGACAAACGGCCCGGGAGGACCGCCTTCCAGCGCGACCGGGCCCGCGTGCTGCATTCCGCCGCCCTGCGCCGCCTCGCCGGGAAGACCCAGGTGGTCACCCCCGGCACCCGTTCCTACGACTGGGACGCGAGCCCCCGTACCCGCCTCACGCACTCCCTGGAGTGCGCCCAGGTCGGCCGGGAACTGGGCGCCGCCCTCGGGTGCGACCCCGACCTCGTCGAGGCCGCCTGCCTCTCCCACGACATGGGGCACCCGCCTTTCGGCCACAACGGCGAGGAGGCGCTCAACGAGTTCGCCGAGGACTGCGGCGGGTTCGAGGGCAACGCCCAGTCGCTGCGCCTGCTGACCCGCCTGGAGCCCAAGCGGTTCGTGCCCGACCCGGCGAGCGGCGAACTCGTCAGCGTCGGCCTCAACCTCACCCGCGCCTGCCTGGACGCCGCCACCAAGTACCCGTGGGCCCGCGGCAACCACCCCACGGACCCCGGCTCGGTCAAGTTCGGCGCCTACGAGGACGACCTGCCCGTCTTCGAGTGGCTGCGCCTCGGCGCGCCCGCGGACCGCAAGTGCTTCGAGGCCCAGGTCATGGACTGGGCGGACGACGTCGCGTACTCCGTCCACGACTTCGAGGACGGGCTGCACGCGGGCCACCTCGACCCCAATCTGCTCTTCGCCGAGCCCGAGCGCACCGCGATCTGGCAGGTGGCCATCGGCCGCTACGTGCCCGCCGACACCGAGCCCGAGGAACTGCGCGCCGCCCTCGACCGCTTGATGGAGCAAGAGTGGTGGCCGCACGGGTACGACGGATCGGCCGTGGCCCAGGCCCGGCTGAAGGACGCGACCAGCCAGCTCATCGGCCGTTTCTGCCTGGCCGCCGAGGGCGCCACCCGCGAAGCGTACGGATCCGGCCGGCTCACCCGGTACGGCGCCGAACTGGTGGTCCCCCGCGAGGCGCGCAACGAGTGCGCCGTCCTGAAGGCGGTCGCCGACCTGTACGTCATGCAGCGCGACGAGCAGGAGCGGATCCGCGCCGACCAGCGCATCGTCCTGGCCGAACTCGCGGAGGCTCTCAGCGCCCGCGCGCCCGAGGGCCTGGACCCGCAGTTCCGGGCCATCTTCGACGCGGCTCCGGACGACAGGGCCAGGAAGCGGGCGGTCATCGACCAGATCGCGTCCCTCACCGACGCGGCCGCCCGTTCCCTGCACGTACGCCTCACCCGGCGCACGCGACGCGCCGACGGGTGAGCTGATCGGGCCACTCCCCCTTCACGCGGCAGGCTCATTGCGGGACGCTCGCATGTGGTCGCATGTGGCGGAGAGGTTATGAGGAGGCATCAGGTGGTCGACGCACACCGGACGTTCGTCATCGTGGGCGCGGGGCTGGCCGGGGCAAAAGCGGCTGAAACGCTGAGGTCCGAGGGGTTCACGGGGCGGGTGATCCTGATCGGCGACGAGCGCGACCATCCCTACGAACGGCCCCCGCTGTCCAAGGGGTACCTGACGGGCAAGGACGACCGCGACAGCGTCTTCGTCCACGAGCCGTCCTGGTACGCGGCCGCCGAGGTCGAGCTGCACCTCGGCCAGCCCGCGGTGCACCTGGACCGGGACGCCAAGAAGGTGGTCCTCGGCGACGGCGCCGTCCTGCACTACGACAAGCTGCTGCTGGCCACCGGCGCCGAGCCGCGCCGCCTGGACATCCCGGGCACGGGCCTGGCCGGGGTGCACCACCTGCGCCGCCTCGCGCACGCCGAGCGGCTGCGGGGCGTCCTGGCCGGGCTCGGCCGGGACAACGGCCACCTGCTGATCGCGGGCGCCGGGTGGATCGGCCTGGAGGTCGCCGCGGCGGCCCGCGGCTACGGCGCCGAGGTCACCGTCATCGAGCCCGAGCCCACCCCGCTGCACTCGGTGCTCGGCCCGGAGATCGGCCGGCTCTTCGGGGACCTGCACTCCGAGCACGGGGTGCGGTTCCACTTCGGGGCCCGGCTGACCGAGATCGTCGGCCACGACGGCATGGTGCTGGCCGCCCGTACGGACGACGGGGAGGAGCACCCGGCGCACGCGGTGCTCGCCGCGATCGGGGCGGCCCCGCGCACGGCGCTCGCCGAGACCTCCGGGCTGGCCCTGGTCGACCGGGAGCACGGGGGCGGGATCGCGGTGGACGCCTCCCTGCGCACCTCCGACCCGGACGTCTTCGCCGTCGGGGACGTGGCCGCCGCCCACCACCCGGTGCTCGGGACCCGGCTGCGGGTCGAGCACTGGGCCAACGCCCTCAACGGGGGTCCGGCCGCCGCGCGGGCGATGCTGGGCCAGGAGGTCTCGTACGACCGGGTGCCGTACTTCTTCTCCGACCAGTACGACGTGGGCCTGGAGTACTCGGGCTACGCGCCGCCCGGCGGCTACGACCAGGTGCTGATCCGCGGGGACGTGGCCAAGCGGGAGTTCATCGCCTTCTGGCTCTCGGAAGGGCGGGTGCTCGCCGGGATGAACGTGAACGTGTGGGACGTCACCGGGCAGATCCAGGCCCTGATCGGGTCGAAGGCGCCCGTGGACCGCGACAAACTGGCGGACCCGTCGGTTCCGCTCGCGTCCCTGCTGACGTCCGAGGGGGCCTGACGGGTTTGTCCGCGTGCGGCCGTAGACTTCACGCGTGGCAGGACGGATCAACGACGACGACGTGAAGGCGGTACGGGACGCGGTCCCGATCGACGCCGTGGTCTCCGACTACCTCCAGCTGCGCAACGCGGGCGGCGGCAACCTCAAGGGCCTGTGCCCCTTCCACGACGAGAAGTCCCCGTCCTTCCAGGTCAGCCCCAGCAAGGGTCTCTACCACTGCTTCGGCTGCCAGGCGGGCGGGGACACCCTCGACTTCATCATGAAGATCGACCACCTCTCCTTCTCGGAGGCGGTCGAGCGCCTGGCCGGCCAGGCGGGCATCACCCTGCGCTACGAGGAGGGCGGCTACACCGCCGGCACCAGCGGCCGCGGTGAGCGGATCCGCCTGGTCGAGGCGCACAAGGCGGCCGCCCAGTTCTACGTCGACCAGCTGGGCAGCCCCGAGGCGGAGATCGGCCGCAAGTTCCTGGCCGAGCGCGGTTTCGACCAGGCGGCCGCGGCGCACTTCAGCGTGGGCTACAGCCCGGCCGGCTGGGACCACCTGACCCGCTTCCTGCGCGGCAAGGGCTTCAGCGACAAGGAGCTGATCACCTCCGGGCTCGCCCAGGACAGCCGCAGCGGCAAGCCCATCGACCGCTTCCGCGGCCGGCTGATGTGGCCCATCCGGGACATCAGCGGCGAGGTGGTCGGCTTCGGCGCGCGCAAGCTGCGCGACGACGACAACGGCCCCAAGTACCTGAACACGCCCGAGACCGCGATCTACAAGAAGTCCCAGGTCCTGTACGGCATCGACCTGGCCAAGAAGGAGATCGCGAAGACCTCGCGGGCCGTGGTGGTCGAGGGCTACACGGACGTGATGGCCTGCCACATGGCCGGGGTGACCACCGCGATCGCCACCTGTGGCACGGCCTTCGGCGGGGACCACATCAAGATCCTGCGGCGCCTGCTGATGGACAACGCCACCGCCGAGGTGATCTTCACCTTCGACGGTGACGCGGCCGGCCAGAAGGCCGCACTGCGGGCCTTCGAGGACGACCAGAAGTTCGCCGCCGAGACCTCGATCGCGATCACCCCGGGCGGAATGGACCCCTGCGACCTGCGCCTCGCCCAGGGGGACGCGGCCGTCGCCGGGCTCGTGGAATCCCGGACCCCGCTCTTCGAGTTCGCGCTGCGGCACATCGTCGCCCGGCACAACCTGGAGAACCCGGCGGGCCGTGCGGCAGCGCTGGACGAGGCCGCTCCGGTCGTGGCCCACATCAAGAACATCGCGATCCAGCACGAGTCCGCGGTCCAGCTCGCGGGCATGCTGGGCATCCGCGACGAGCAGTTCGTCGTCAAGCGCGTCGCCCAGCTCGCGCGCTGGGCCCGCGAGCGCGGCGGCCAGCCCCAGCAGCAGGGCAGGGCCGGCGGCCGGCAGTCCTACGAGGCCGCCCCCGCGCCCGCCGCGCAGGCGGGCGGCGGACCGGCGCTGAACCTGCGCAGCCCCGCCCACCGCACCGAGCGCGAGCTGCTGAAGCTGGCCCTCCAGCGCCCGGCCCTGGTCTCCCCGGCCTTCGACGCGTACGGGATCGACGAGTTCACCGCCCCGCCGTACGCGGCGGTGCGCCAGGCCGTCCAGGACGCCGGCGGAGCCTCCCTCGGCACCGACGACTACCTGGCCCGCGTGCGCGAAGCCGCGCCGAACGACACCGTCCGCGCCCTCGTCACGGAGCTGGCGGTCGAGGCCATCCACGCCAAGACCGTGGACGAGGTCTACGCGGGCGTCCAGCTGGTCCAGGTGCGGCTGCGCGCCGTCGACCGCCGGGTCCACGAGATCCAGGGCACGCTGTCCCGGCTGGGCCCGCAGGCCCCGCCGGAGCAACTGGCCGCGGTCCAGGAGGAGCTGTGGGTGCTCCAGCAGTACGGGCAGCGGCTGCGCAACCGCGGCGCCGAGGGGCTGTAGCGGGGCCGTCGCGGCCCCGGCCCCTCAGCGCCCCAGCCAGTCGCCGCCCGGTATCTCGGTGCCCGACTCCCTCAGGTCGCGGGCGAGCAGCGGGGACGCCAGGTAGACCCAGGCCCGCACCGGGGTGCCGTCGGCGCGCAGGGCCTCGCGGGCCGTCCGGTCGTACACGTTCCCCGGCCTGCCCGGACCCCCGTACTCCTCCAGCACGTCCAGCGCGGCCAGCAGGTCCCCGTACGCGTCCGGCGCCGCGGTGATCAGCTCCCCGGCCACGGCCGAGCCCGGGCGCTCGACCGCGTACGGATAGCCGGGGCCTTCGTAGAGCGCCGTGCCGGGCAGGCTCGCGGGCTCCTCGGCAAGCGTGCGGCCGCGCAGGAACAGGTCGTGGTTGACCTCGCCCGGGCGCAGCGTTCCGTAGACGAAGAACGGGAGCGGAGCGGTCGGATCTTGTGGCCGAACGACCGATGTCACGGGGCCCTCCCTGGGCTACGGCGGAACACTCCGCAGACCGGGACCAAGGTCCCGACTTGCCTGCGGCACACCACCGTACGCACCCCTGTTACACAACGTCCCGGTGCCCGTGACCCGTGCCGTCTAGCGTCGGTCCCCGGTCTCCCCCACCCCCACGGTTCTGCCCCCATGACTCCTTCGTCCCGCCGCCCGCTCGCCGCCGTGCTGTGCGCCTGCGCACTCGCCGCCGCCGGCTGCGCCACACCCGCCGGCCTCGGTTCGGGGACGCCCGCGCCCCCGGTCTCGAGCCAGCCGCGCCCCGAACCGCTCTGGCCCGCCTGGACCCAGGCCCCCGGCTCCGCGGTGGGCCGGCGGGAGCCGGCGCCGACGCCCCTGAAGAACGCCCCCGATCCGGGGGCGAAGGGGCTCGTCGGGCTCGACGCGACGGAGATCGCGCGCGCGGACCCGCGGATGAAGCCGTACCTCGGCAAGGGGACCGGCATCCTGGCGCCCGGCCGGGCCGGGATCCGCCCGGCCGTCTACCGGGACCTGACCGGCGACGGCCACCCGGAGCTGGTCGTGGCCGCCGACGTGCCGACCGGGCGCTCGGCGCTGAGCGTGTACGCGGTGGTCAACGGCCGGATCGTCTCGATCCTCTTCACCATCGGCCGCCAGCTCACGGCGGAGACCATCGGCACGGACCTGCTGGTGCGCATCGCCGCCGACGACGGCTCCGAACAGGTCGTGCGCTACCACTGGGACGGCGATCGGATGACGGTGGTCAACGACGAGCGGCGCTTCCGCAAGGACGGCAGGAACGCCTCGTGAGAGCCCTCCTGACCCGCTACCGGCACCTGTTGCGGACCCTCGGACTGCGCTGGAAGATCTCCATCCTGCTCGCCGTCGGCTGCTCGCTGGTGGCGGTCGCCATCGGTCTCCTGATCCACGACGCACGGAGCCGGCAGATCGTCGACGCGGCGCGGGCGAATGCCACCAACCAGCTGATCAGCGTGCGCAAGGTGTACGAACTGACCGGCCGGCTCGACGCCGACAAGGTCGGCGAGGCGGATGCCCGGATCGACTGTCCGGAGCTGCCGGAGCCGCTGCGGACGGCGGCCCTCGACGGGGAGCGGACCACCTACCTCGACATGTCCGGGCCGCACCCGGCGGTGTGGGCCGCCCGGCCGGTCGGCGGGGCGCACGTGCTGTCCGTACGGCTGTCGCTGACCGACGACCGGGCCGAGCTGGCCGAGCTGGACCGCGGGCTCGTGGCGTACGCGGCGGTGATCGTGGCGCTCGCGGCGGTCGGCGGGGCGCTGCTGGCCAGCCGTCTGAGCAGGGAGCTGCGGACGGCCGCGGAGACGGCCCGCCGGATCAGCGCGGGCGAACTGGACGCGCGGATCGGGCTGTCCGGGGTGCCGGGGACCCGGGACGAGGTCGCCGAGCTCTCCTCGGCGGTCGACACGATGGCCGCCAGCCTCCAGCGCCGGCTGGAGGCCGAGCAGCGGTTCACGGCGGATGTGGCGCACGAGCTGCGGACCCCGCTGACGGGTCTGCACACCGCGGCCGAACTGCTGCCGGCCGGGCGGCCGACGGAGCTCGTACGGGACCGGGTCGCGGCGCTGCGGACGCTGACCGAGGACCTGCTGGAGGTGGCCCGGCTCGACGCCAACCGGGAGGAGCCGCAGCTGGCGGTGCACCGGCTGGGGCCGCTGGTGCACTCGATCACGCGGCGCTCGGGGGTGACGGCCCTGGTGGTGGGCGCGTACGCCGAGGAGGGGGCGGCAGGGGCGGAGGCGGCAGGGGCTGCCGGGCCGGAGGGAGCCGCGGACTCGGCGTACGTCCGCACCGATGTGCGCCGCTTCGAGCGCATCCTGACGAACCTGCTGGTCAACGCGCGGCGGCACGGCGGGGAGCCGGTCACGGTGACGGTGTCCGGTACCACCGTGACCGTCCGGGACCGGGGGCCCGGCTTCCCGGAGAAGCTGCTGCGCGAGGGGCCGCAGCGTTTCCTGACCGGCGCCGCCGAACGCGGCCAGGGCACGGGGCTCGGCCTGACCATCGCCCTCGGCCAGGCTCAGGTGATCGGCGCGCGGGTCGTCCTCGAGAACCTGCCGCCCTCGGGCGCCTCGGCCACGGTGGTGCTGCCGCCGGCCTGACCGCTTCCGCGCGACCGGTCACCCGGTCACCCGGACGGCCAAGGCGGCCCGAATGGCCGCATCAGCGGCTTTGACCTGCGCCGACCGCCCGGCGGAAGGGTCTGCGCGAGCGGACCTGACGGAACATCAGCAGGCGCGCCGGAGGCAGGGCGGGTTTCCTCGGAAACACGACCCCGTGTCTCCAGGGAGCTCCCATGCGCCGACGTACAGCCCACGCGCTGACTGCCGCCGCGCTGACCTGCGCCGCTTTCGTCGGCCCGGTCGCCGGTGCGGTGGCCGCCGTGGACCTCGGCATGGTGGGCTTCGCACCCGGCGACTTCGCCCCGCTGGAGGTGTGGCCGAAGTCCGCGGCCCCGGGTGCCACCGTCACCGTGAACACCACGGCCTGCGGGCCCGGCAGCCATGCGGAGGGCGATGCCACGACGGTGGGCGGCAGCCGGTTCAAGCTGGTCCCGGGCACCCACAAGGAGGTGGTCGTGGGCCAGTTCCAGATCGCCCGCGGCACCCGCCCCGGCACCTACGGCATCGGGGCGACCTGTGCGAACGGCAAGTTCGCCACCGGCGACCTGATCATCACCGAACGCGGCCCGCAGGGCCACGTCCAGACCGGGGTGGGCGGTGGCACGACCACCACCAACGACCCCGCCAAGATCGCGGCGGGAGCGGCAGTGCTGGCCGCGACCGCCGTCGGCGGTACCTGGCTCATGCGTCGCCGGGC
This sequence comes from Streptomyces sp. IBSNAI002, assembly GCF_052244475.1. NCBI lineage: Bacteria > Bacillati > Actinomycetota > Actinomycetes > Kitasatosporales > Streptomycetaceae > Streptomyces > Streptomyces sp. IBSNAI002. The sequence continues at coordinate 3,007,930 of NZ_JBQPXG010000002.1, forward strand.
GAGCGGCACGCGGAGCTGACGGACGCCCACCGCGGCTCCGGCCGCGGTCCGACCGGTACCGTCCCCCGTCGCCCGCCCCGCGAGGTCCCCCCGTTCGCGGGGCCGGGCGACGGCCAGTCACCCCGAAACGGAAGGCCGAGGGGGTACGCATGGGTGGCGATTTCCGCCGAGCCCGCCACGGAGGCCTCGTGGCCCTCGCCGCCTGCATCGGCATCTGGCTCGTGACCAGCGGCTCCCGCGAACCCGTCGGGCCGCCGCTGCCCTCCCCCGCCGAGGCCCTGACCGCCGCCGGCGCCACGGGCCCCGGGATCGCACCGCTCCCCGGATCACCGCCCCGACGGATCCGGATCCCCTCCATCCGCGTCGACGCCCCGCTGACCGGGCTCGGACTCCAGGCCGGCGGCAGCCTCGAAGTGCCGCCGCCCGACCGGCCCGACCTGGCCGGCTGGTACCGCGACGGCACCACCCCCGGCGCCACCGGCACGGCGGTCGTCGCGGGGCACGTGGACGACTCCGCCGGGCCGGGGGTCTTCTACCACCTCGGAGCCCTGCGCCGCGGGGCTGCCGTCGAGGTCCCGCGCGCGGACGGCCGTACCGCCGTGTTCACGGTCCACGCGGTCGAGGTCTACGACGCCAAGGCCTTTCCCGACGCCCGCGTGTACGGCCCTTCGGCGCGCGCCGAGCTCCGGGTGATCACCTGCGGCGGCGGGTTCTCGCCGCGTACGGGCTACCGCGGCAACGTGGTCGTCTTCGCCCACCTCACCGGGACGTACTGACCGCTATCCCCACTGCTCGAGGCCGAGCTTGACCACCAGCGCGCCCACCACCGTCAGCAGCACCCCGCGGACGAAGCCGCTGCCCTTCTTGAGGGCCATGCCGGCGCCGACCATGCCGCCGGCCAGGTTGAACGCGGCCATCAGCGCGGCCAGCTGCCACAGGACCATGCCCTGGTAGGCGAACATCGCGAGCGCCCCGGCGTTCGTGCAGACATTGACGATCTTGGCGGTCGCGGAGGCGGTGACCAGGTCGAGGTGGAGCAGGGCGGTGAGCGCGAGGACCAGGAAGGTGCCGGTGCCGGGCCCGATGAGGCCGTCGTAGAAGCCGATGCCCAGACCGGCGAGGCCGATGGCGAGGAACACCCGCTGCCTGCTGACGGGCGAGGCGGCGGGGGCGGCGCCGAAGGCGGGCCGGAAGAGCACGAAGGCGGCGACGACCACCAGCACCGCCATGATCAGCGGACGCATCGCGTCCTTGCTGATGCCGCCGGCCAGCGCGGCGCCTCCCATCGAGCCGGCGAGCGCGGCGACGCCGATGCGGACGGCGAGCTTCACGTCCACCGGGGTCTTGCGGAGGTAGGTGACGGCCGCGCCCGTGGTGCCGACGATGGCAACGGCCTTGTTGGTCCCGAGGACGGTGGCCGGGTGGGCGTTCGGCAGGCCGATCAGCAGGGCGGGCAGGAGCAGCAGGCCACCGCCGCCCACGACGGCGTCGATCCAGCCGGCGGCCGCCGCGGCCACGCACAATACGATGATCATGGTCAAGGAGATGTCAGGCACCACCTGACCTTATGGACCTGTCCGGTGCCGTATCCATCAATCCCCGGAAACTTGCGCAAAGGTTGAGCTTTGCCGGGCCGGCACCCGGTCCGGGGCCACCGGAGCAGCCGGGTCCACGGCCAACGTCAGCACGCTGGCGACCACCACACTGGCCAGCCCCAGCCCGGCGGCCAGCACCGGGGGCCGCCGGGGTCTGCGGTGCCGGGCCCGGGCGGCGGGGGCGGCGGCCTGCGCGAGCAGGGGCAGGGCGATGTGGAGCGGATGGCGCATGGGCGCGGGCCTCTCGGAAACGGAAGACGGAAGCTGAGGGCGGAAGCTGAACGCGGGACCGGGGACCCGGACGCGGGAACCGGACGCGGAGGCCGGGCCCGGGCGCCCGCTCAGAGGCCGAAGCATTCGGAATGGATGTGTCCGGCCGGCACCCCGGCCCTCAGCAGCCCCGTCTGGGCCGCCTCGGCCATCCCCGGCGGCCCGCACAGGTACACGTCGTGCTCCGCCAGGTCCGGCACCAGCGCGGCCAGCGCCTGTGGCGCGAGCGGATCGTACGCGGATCCCGAGGGCCCCAGCAGGTAGTGCAGCCCGGCCTGCCGCTCGGCGGCGATGGCCTCCAGCTCGGCGCGCAGGACCAGCTGCTCCTCGGCCCCGGCCCGGTAGAGCAGGGTGATGTCCCCGGGGGCGCCGGGCAGCGTCTCGAACAGGGCCCGCATCGGCGTGATCCCGACCCCGCCCGCGATCAGCAGCACCTTGGGCCGGGTCCGCCGGGCGGCGGTGAGCGCCCCGAACGGGCCGGTGGCCAGGACCCGCGTGCCCGGCCGCAGCCGGCGGATCCGCCGGGAGTGGCCGCCGAGCCCCTTGACGGTGATGCGCAGGGTGTTGTCGCGGACCGGGGCGGACAGCGAGAAGGGCAGGGCGGTGTGCCACAGCCGCCGCTGGAGGAACCGCCAGCGCAGGAACTGGCCCGGCTCCGCGCGCAGTTCCGCGAGGTGCTCCCCGTACATGACGACGGAGACCACCCCGGGCCCCTCGGCCCTGACCTCGGCCACGCGCAGCGCGTGCCGCAGGGCCTGCCGTACGGGGACCACGGCCCGGTACCAGAGGAGCAGGACGGCGACCACGGCGTGGGCGAGCGCCCAGAACCAGGCGGCGAGGGCGAGATCGGGGCCGGCGAGCTGGTGTCCGAAGGCGAGGGCGGCGGCGAGGTAGACGAGCAGGTGCACCCCGCGCCAGGTTTCGTGGGACACCCGGCGGCGTACCGCCCGGGCGGAGGTCACACCGACCGCGGCCAGGAGGACGGTCCCGGCCGCGGCGGCGGCGAGCGCGGGGTAGCCGAGCAGTTCCCGGACGGCGGAGACCAGGTCGACGTCCTCGTGCACGGCGTATCCGAGCAGGGCGAAGAGCCCATGCCCGAAGCAGAGGAGCAGGACGTGCCGGCCGCCGAGCGCGTGCCAGCGGGCGAGCCGGCCGGCGCCGACCCCGTGCTCCACGGCCGGCACCCGGGCCATCAGGAACAGCAGCACCAGCACCCCGTACCCGGCGAGCAGGCCGGTCAGGTGCGCGGCGGTGGCGAACAGCGCGTCGGGCCGGGCCGAGGGCCGCACCTGCACCGCCCAGAGCAGGGTCACCGCCCCCGCCCCGCCCAGCATCCCGCCCCTGACCAGCCCCGCCACATCTCGCATACGGGTCACGCTAAGCGCCCGCCGGAGCGGTTCGGTGATCTTTAAGACCGCCTTGAGGGAGGCCTCACCGAGGCTTAACCCGTGCGCTGAGGGCGGCGTTCCGCCGGGGTAACAACGGCGATGCGGCGGGGAAACAGCGGACCCGCACGCTCGGGGCATGACCTCGAAGCAGCGTGTGGTGGTGATCGGCGGCGGCCTCGCGGGCGTGCGGCTCGCCGCGCGGCTGACCGGCGGCGCGGCGGTGACCGTACTCGGCGAGGAGCCGCACGTTCCGTACAACCGGGTGCTGCTCGCCGAGGTGCTGGCCGGCCGGTACGCGCCGGAGGTGGCCGCCCTCCCGGAGGCCGGTCCGGTGCTGCGGCGGGGCGTCCGCGCGGTCCGCGTCGACCGCGCCGACCGGACCGTCCACTGCGACGACGGCGCCGCCCTGGCCTACGACACGCTGGTGCTGGCCACCGGATCGAACCCGGTGCTGCCGCCGCTGCGGGGGCTGTTCGAGCCCGGGGGGCGGGATCTGCCCGACGGGGTCCACGCGTTCCGCACGATGGACGACTGCCTGGCCCTCTCGGCCGCCGTACGTCCGGGCGTGCGGGCGGTGGTGATCGGCGGGGGCCTGCTCGGCGTCTCGGCGGCCCGTGCGCTGGCCGCGCGGGGGGCGCAGGTCGTCCTGGCGCAGCAGGCGGCGCGGCTGATGGAACGCCAGCTGGACGCGGAGGCCTCCGCGTTGCTGCACACGCACCTCGAAGCGCTGGGCGTGGAGATCCACACGGAATGCCGGGTCCGCGGTCTGACCACGGCGTCTTCGCCCGCGGCTCCGCAGCTGCCCGGGCGGCGGGTCACCGGGGTCGAGCTGGCCGACGGGTACCGGCTCGAGGCCGATCTCGTCGTGCTCGCCTGCGGCGTGCGGCCCCGCACCGGCCTCGCCCAGGCCGCCGGGCTCGACGTGCGCAAGGGCATCGTGGTCGACGACCGGCTGCGCACCAGCGACCCCCGGATCCACGCCGTCGGCGACTGCGCCGAGCACGCCGGCCAGGTGTACGGCCTGGCCGGGGCCGCGCTGGAGCAGGCCGATGTCCTGGCCGCACTGCTGAACGGCGCGGACGCCTCGTACGCCGGCACGCGCGCCCTCACCCGCCTCACCCTCACCACCGCCGGGAGCCCCGGCCCCGGCCCCGGCACCGGCACCGGCCCCTTCGACCTCGCCTGCTTCGGCGAGACGACCCCGCGCCCCGGCGACGACGTGGTCCGCTTCGCCGACGCCACCCGGCGGACCTACCGGACGGTCGTCCTGCGCGACGACCGCCTCGTCGGCGGGGTCCTGCTCGGCGAGCTCTCCACCGTGGGCGCCGTCGCCCGCACCTGGGAGGGCGACGAGGCACCCCTCGACCTGTTCCACCTGCTCACCGACGACGGAGGCCACTGACATGACCGAGCCCCTGCCCGCGATCGTGCTCATCGGGCACGGCATGGTCGGCCAGCGCTATCTGGAGGCACTCGCCGAGCGCGGTGCGACCCGGTCCCACCGGATCACCGTACTCTGCGAGGAGCCCCGGCCCGCCTACGACCGCGTCCACCTGACCTCGTACTTCTCCGGCAGCACCGCCGAGGACCTGTCCATGACGCCCCCCGGGTTCATGACCGAGCACGGCATCGACCTGCACCTCGGCGATCCCGCGGAGCACATCGACCGGGCGGCCCGTACCGTCACCTCCCGCTCCGGGCAGGTGTTCCCGTACGACGTCCTGGTCCTGGCCACCGGCAGCTTCCCCTTCGTGCCGCCCGTCCCCGGCAAGGACGCCCCCGGCTGCTTCGTCTACCGCACGATCGAGGACCTCCTCGCCATCGAGCAGTACGCGAAGGGCCGCACCAGCGGCGCGGTCGTCGGCGGCGGTCTGCTCGGGCTGGAGGCGGCCGGCGCGCTCCAGGGCCTCGGGCTCGCCACCCGCGTGGTGGAGTTCGCCCCGCGCCTGATGCCCGTCCAGGTCGACGAAGGCGGCGGCGCCGCACTGCTGCGCACCATCGAGTCCATGGGCCTCTCCGTCCACACCGGTGTCGGCACCCAGGAGGTGCTGACCGGCGAGGACGGCCACGTCAGCGGCATGCTGCTGTCCGACGGATCCGCCGTCGACACCGACCTCGTCGTCTTCTCCGCCGGGGTCCGCCCCCGCGACCAGCTGGCCCGCGCCGCGGGCCTGGACGTCGGCGAGCGCGGCGGCATCGCGGTGGACTCCCGCTGCCGCACCTCCGACCCGCACGTCTACGCCATCGGCGAGTGCGCGCTGGCCTGCGACGGCCGCGTCTACGGCCTGGTCGCGCCCGGCTACGAGATGGCCGAGACGGCCGCCGACGATCTGCTGGGCCGGGAGAAGGAGTTCACCGGGGCCGATCTGTCCACCAAGCTCAAGCTGCTCGGCGTGGACGTGGCCTCCTTCGGCGACGCCCACGGCAGCACCCCCGGCAGCCTCGACGTGGTCTGGTCCGACTCCCGCTCCGGTGTCTACAAGAAGCTGGTGGTCTCCCCGGACGGGGTGCTGCTCGGCGGGGTGCTCGTCGGCGACGCGGACGCGTACGGCCTGCTGCGCCCGCTCACGGGCAGCGTGCCGCCCGTCGCCCCCGAGCAGCTGGTCCTGCCGGCCGGTCTCGGCGCGCCCGTCGCGCTCGGCCCGTCCTCGCTCCCCGACCACGCGGTGATCTGCTCCTGCCACAACGTCACCAAGAAGGCCATCGCCGCCTGCGCCACCCTCGCCGAGGTGAAGAAGTGCACCAAGGCGGGCACCGGTTGCGGCAGCTGCGTCAAGGTGATCGGGCAGCTGCTGCCCGCCGCGGCCGACAAGGGGCTGTGCGGCTGCTTCCCCTTCACCCGCGCCGAGCTCTACGAGATCGTCCGCACCCGGCGGCTGGGCTCCTACCGGGAGCTGCTCGACGGGCACGGCCGGCCCGAGGCCCGCGGCGGCGACGGCTGCGAGGTGTGCAAGCCCACCGTCGGCTCGATCATCGCCTCCCTCGCCCCGGCCGTCGGCGCCAGCGGCTACGTGCTGGAGGGGGAGCAGGCCGCGCTCCAGGACACCAACGACCACTTCCTCGCGAACATGCAGCGCAACGGTTCGTACTCGGTGGTCCCGCGCATCCCCGGCGGCGAGATCACCCCGGAGCGGCTGATCGTGATCGGGGAGGTGGCCCGCGAGTTCGGCCTCTACACGAAGATCACCGGCGGGCAGCGGATCGACCTGTTCGGCGCGCGCGTGGACCAGCTCCCGCGGATCTGGGCCCGGCTCGTCGACGCCGGTTTCGAGTCCGGGCACGCGTACGGGAAGGCCCTGCGGACGGTGAAGTCCTGCGTCGGGCAGACCTGGTGCCGCTACGGGGTGCAGGACAGCGTGCGGATGGCCATCGACCTGGAGCTGCGCTACCGGGGGCTGCGCGCTCCGCACAAGCTCAAGTCGGCGGTCTCCGGCTGCGCCCGCGAGTGTGCGGAGGCGCAGAGCAAGGACTTCGGGGTCATCGCCACGGCGAGCGGCTGGAACCTCTACGTGGGCGGCAACGGCGGGGCCACCCCGCGCCACGCCGACCTCCTGGCGCAGGACCTGTCCGATGCGGAACTGGTCCGGCTGATCGACCGGTTCCTGATGTTCTACATCCGCACCGCCGACCGCCTGGAGCGGACCTCGACCTGGCTGGAGCGGCTGGAGGGCGGCCTGTCCCACCTGCGGGACGTCATCGTGCACGACTCGCTGGGGCTGTGCGCGGAGCTGGAGTCGCTGATGGCCGAGCACGTGGCGCACTACCGCGACGAATGGGCCGAGACGCTCGGGGACCCGGAGCGGCTGCGCCGGTTCGTGTCGTTCGTGAACGCCCCCGGGGCCCCGGACCCGACCGTGAAGTTCGTCCCCGAGCGCGACCAGGTCAAGCCCGACCTGGCCGTCCTGACCATAGGAGGAGCCGTCCGATGACCGTCGAACTGAGGGTGGCCGAAGGCTGGCTGACGGTGTGCGAGCTGTCCGCGCTGATCCCCGGACGGGGGGTCGCGGCCCTGCTGCCCGACGGGAGCCAGGCGGCGGTGTTCGTCGACCGCGCGGGCCGCCCGTACGCCATCGGGAACCAGGACCCCTTCACGGGCGCGCACGTGCTGTCGCGGGGGCTGCTGGGGAGTGCGGCGGGCCGGCCGTTCGTGGCCTCGCCGCTGCTCAAGCAGCGTTTCGACCTGGAGTCGGGGCGCTGTCTGGACGACGAGGAGGTGGCGGTCCGGACCTATCCGGTGCGGACCGCCGCGACCTCGTAGCCGGTATCAGCCCTCGATGGCGGCCGGGTCCATCCAGACGTACTCCCACACGTGGTGGTCCAGGTCCTCGAAGGCGCGGCCGTACATGAAGCCCAGGTCCATGGGCGGCCTCGGCTCGGTGGCGCCGGCCGCGAGCGCGGCGTCGACGACCTCGTCGACCTTGGCGCGGCTGTCCGCGCTCAGGGCGACCATCACCTCGGTGGTCTTGGCGGCGTCGGCGACCGGCTTGGTGGCGAACGACGCGAACTTCTCCTCGGTCAGCAGCATCGCGAAGATGGCGTCGCTGATCACCAGGGAGGCGGCGGTCTCGTCGGAGAACTGCGGGTTGAAGGAGTAGCCGAGCTTCTCCCAGAAGGCCCGGGCGGCGTCCAGGTCCTTGACCGGCAGGTTCACGAAGATCATCTGGGGCTGGGACATCTCGGTCTCTCTTCTTCTCGCGCGGTGTTCGCTGCTTTCGAGAGGTAGACCGGGGGACGCGGGGAAACTCATCGCTCTCCTCGGAGATTTCCCGAGATTTTTTCCCGGGCCCGCCCAGCGGGGCGAAACCGCAGGTCAGGCCACCGAGCGCAGCTCCAGTGCCGCCAGCGGGACGAAGCCGGGGCCGTCCTCGCCGTCCATGGACGCCCCCTCGCCCGCGAGCCGCTTGTGCAGGGCCAGCGCGATCCGCTCGCCCTGGGCCTTGGCCCGCTCGGCGTTCGGGCCCCGGTGCCGTCCGTCGATGGTCGCGTGCCACAGCTGGACCCAGCGGCCGAAGTCGGCGGCGGTCAGCGACCGCGCCGAGTGCAGGGCGGCGTGCGGGCCGAAGGCGTCGCGCCGGTACTCGGCGGTGCGGAAGAGGGCCCGCTCCCAGAAGTCGGTGATCCGGGGCAGGTGGACTTCGAGGTCAGTGCCGGCGATCTCGGTGAAGAAGGGACCGATGCCGGGGTCGGCGAAGGCCGCCGTGTAGAAGCGGCGCAGCACGACGTCGAGGTCGGCGCGGCCCGAGATGTCGTCGGCGGCGGCGAAGTGGTTCATCGCTCCACCATCCTTCCGTACGGCGGGCCTCCCCAGGGCAGAAAGTCCCGCCGTACGTCACATCGTGGGACGCCCGGGCGCTGCGAAATCCCCGCCGGAGGATTGAACCTGAGCGGTCGCTCATGCGTAATGAGGAATTGGCGCCCCGTCAACTGGCGCCTCCTAGGTTCCTCGACGCGTGCGACCCCGCGTCCGACCGGCCGCGGGGCCTTCCTCCCACAGGAGTGACCGTGGAACGTCGTACCTTCCTGCGCGGCGCGGTGATCGGTTCGTCGGCCGCCGCGTTCGGCGGAACGTTGATGCACGGGGCCGCCTACGCGGCGCCCGCCCAGCCCGGGGCCGGACCGTACGGAGCGCTCGGCGCGGCGGACGCGAACGGCATCCAGCTGCCGGCCGGCTTCACCAGCCGGGTGATCGCGCGCTCCGGCCAGACCGTCGCCGGCACCTCGTACCGCTGGCACAGCGCCCCGGACGGCGGCGCCTGTTACACGGACGGTGCGGGCTGGATCTACGTATCGAACTCGGAGGTCAACCCCTCCGGCGGCGCGAGCGCGGTCCGGTTCGACTCCTCCGGCACCGTGACCGGCGCCTACCGGATCCTCTCCAACACCCGGCAGAACTGCGCGGGCGGCAAGACCCCGTGGAACACCTGGCTCTCCTGCGAGGAGGTGGACCGCGGCTACGTCTACGAGGCCGACCCGTACGGCGTGAACGCTTCCGTGCAGCGGGCCGCGATGGGCCGCTTCAAGCACGAGGCGGCGGCGGCCGACCCGGTGCGCAAGGTGATCTACCTGACCGAGGACGAGAGCAGCGGCTGCTTCTACCGCTTCGTCCCGACCACCTGGGGCAACCTCTCCTCGGGAACCCTCCAGGTCCTCAAGGCCGGTACCGCCACATCCGGTTCCTTCACCTGGGCCAACGTCCCGGACCCGGACGGCTCGCCGACCGCCACCCGCAGCCAGGTCTCCGGCTCGAAGAAGTTCAACGGCGGCGAGGGCTGCCACTACGCCAACGACACGGTCTGGTTCACCACCAAGGGCGACAACCGGGTCTGGCAGCTCAACCTCGCGAACAACACGTACGAGCTGGCGTACGACGACTCCCTGGTGCCGGGCGGCGCCGCCCCGCTGACCGGTGTCGACAACGTCACCGGGTCCTCGTTCGGCGACCTGTACGTCGCCGAGGACGGCGGCAACATGGAGATCTGCGTGATCACCCCGGACGACGTGGTCGCGCCGTTCCTGCGGATCACCGGCCAGTCCTCCTCGGAGATCACCGGCCCGGCCTTCTCCCCCGCCGGCAACCGGCTCTACTTCTCCAGCCAGCGCGGTACGAGCGGCAGCTCGTCGGCGGGCATCACCTACGAGGTGACGGGCCCGTTCCGCACCTGAGCCCCGCACCACCGCGGCCCCCGGCGCCGAGCCGGGGGCCGCGGCGTTTCACGAGGCCACCGCGCCGCCCTTGAGCAGCGCGGCACCCAGCGGGGTCACGGTGTGCAGCACCGCGTTGCCGTGGCGCAGCGTCGTCACCAGTCCCGCCTCGCGCATCACGCAGGCGTGCTGGCTCGCCGAGGCCAGCGAGACCCCGGCCCGGCGGGCCAGTTCGCTGGTGGTGGCGCCGTCGCCGATGGCCCGCAGCACCACCGAGCGGGTGTGCCCCACCAGCTTGCCCAGCGTGCGCTGGCGCTGCTCCTCGACGTGCACGGTGCGCGCCGCCTCGCCGCCCGCGGGGGCCGAGGCCAGGTGCGAGGCGGCCGGGTAGACCAGCACCGGCGGCAGCTCCGGATCGTGCAGGGTCACCGCGGTGCGCCGGCAGAAGAACGACGGCTGGAGCAGCAGCCCGCGCCCCCGCAGCCGTACGTCGCGGTCCACCGGGTAGTCGCACTCGAGCACCGGGGCCCGCCAGCGCAGCATCGGCGGCAGCGAGGCCAGCAGTTCGTCCGCGCCCCCGTCCAGCAGGGCCCGGCCGCGTGCGGCCCGCTCGGCCTCTATCTGCGCCTGTATGTGGGTCCAGTACGGCTCCACGGCCGCCCGGTGGTACGCGCGCAGCTCTCCCAGGAGCCTGGGCAGGTGCTTGGTGCCGCCGTCCATGAACTCCCGTAACCGCGGCGCCACCGGCGATCCGGCGCCCGCACCCGGTCCGCCGCCCGCGCCCGGCCCCGCGCCGGACCCGCCGGCGAGCAGCACGAGCTCGCGCCGCAGCCGCTCCGGCCGGATCCCGCGCAGCGCGTCGAGCGCCACGTCCCACCCGTACTGCCCCTCCACAGGGGTCAGGAAATCGGGAAAATATCCGCGCGCCGGTATGAGCATGCCGAGCGTGCGTGTTTCACCATTCAACCTGCCCCGCGCTTCCGTGCGCCATTCACCGAACAACCGGGCATCACGCCGGTCCCTTAAACGGTGAAAGCTGAGAATCGTTTCCCACAACGCATCGGGACGCCCTGCCATCCGTACGCGTGCCAGGTCCACTCCAGTGAAATGGATACGCAGCACCGAACCCCCACCTGTGCAACCGCAATCCCCCCGCCCCATGAGTATGCATGCCGTCACACGTGGTCACCACGCCCTTTCGGCCACAGTTGAAACCCCTTTCGGCAGGAGCGTGACAACCGAAATCCTGTACTCCGCCGGGCACACTCCGATGCGACCGAAACGCTCCGTGAAGGCCGTGGGGGGCTTTGCGGGGCCTGGCGGTCGGTCGCACCGGGAAGCGCCGACGTGCCCGGCAGAATGACAGCGGCGGTGGACGGGTGGGGATCCGTCCACCGCCTGCTGGCGTAAAGACTTGTTGAACAGAAAAAAATAGGGCGCGCCCGCCACCGGGCAGTCAGGGAACCCGGGGGCAGGCGCGGTCTATGGGGCCCTTCTCGGGGGCCGGGGATCAGCGGCTGTCGCTGCCCTTCGCCTCGGCGGCGGCGCGGCCGGCCTCCAGGCGCGCGACCGGAATCCGGAACGGCGAGCAGGAGACGTAGTCGAGGCCGACCTCGTGGAAGAAGTGGACGGACTCGGGGTCGCCGCCGTGCTCGCCGCAGACGCCGAGCTTGAGCTCGGGGCGGGTGGCCCGGCCCTGCTCGACCGCGTGGCGGACCAGCGAGCCGACGCCGTCCTTGTCGATGGTCTCGAAGGGCGAGACCCCGAAGATGCCCTTCTCCAGGTACGCGGTGAAGAAGCTGGCCTCGACGTCGTCGCGGGAGAAGCCCCACACCGTCTGGGTCAGGTCGTTCGTGCCGAAGGAGAAGAACTGCGCGGCCTCGGCGATCTGCCCGGCCGTCAGGGCGGCGCGCGGCAGCTCGATCATCGTGCCGATGGTCAGCTTGAGGTTCGTGCCGGTGGCCGCCTCGACCTCGGCGATGACCTGGTCGGCCTCGTCGCGGACGATCTCCAGCTCCTGCACGGTGCCGACGAGCGGGACCATGATCTCGGCGCGCGGGTCGCCCTTGGCGTTCTTGCGCTCGGCCGCGGCCTCGGCGATCGCCCGGACCTGCATCTTGAACAGACCGGGGATGACCAGACCCAGGCGGACACCGCGCAGGCCCAGCATCGGGTTCTGCTCGTGCAGCTTGTGGACGGCCTGGAGCAGGCGCAGGTCGTTCTCGTTGTGGTCCTTGCGGGACTCCGCGAGGGCGACGCGCACCGACAGCTCGGTGATGTCGGGCAGGAACTCGTGCAGCGGCGGGTCCAGCAGGCGGACGGTGACGGGCAGGCCGTCCATCGCCTCGAACAGCTCGACGAAGTCCTTCTTCTGCAGCGGCAGGAGGGCACTGAGTGCCTCCTCGCGCTCCTCGTCGGTGTCCGCGAGGATCAGCCGCTCCACGAGTTCGCGGCGCTCACCGAGGAACATGTGCTCGGTGCGGCACAGGCCGATGCCCTGGGCGCCGAAACGGCGGGCGCGCAGCGCGTCCTCGGCGTTGTCGGCGTTGGCGCGCACCCGCAGGCGGCGGACGCGGTCCGCGTAGGCCATGATCCGGTGCACGGCGGCGACCAGCTCGTCGGCGTCGTCGGCGCCGGCGTGCATGCGGCCCTCGAAGTACTCGACGACCGGGGACGGTACGACGGGTACCTCACCGAGGTAGACCTTGCCGGTGGAACCGTCGATAGAGACGACGTCGCCCTCTTCGATGACCGTCTCGCCGACCGTCATGCGGCGGCGCTTGGTGTCGACGTCGAGCTCCTCGGCGCCGCAGACACAGGTCTTGCCCATGCCGCGGGCGACGACGGCGGCGTGCGAGGTCTTGCCGCCGCGCGAGGTCAGGATGCCCTCGGAGGCGATCATGCCGTCCAGGTCGTCCGGGTTGGTCTCGCGGCGGATCAGGATGACCTTCTCGCCGGAACGGGACCACTTGACGGCCGTGTACGAGTCGAAGACGGCCTTGCCGACGGCCGCGCCCGGGGAGGCGGCGATACCGCGGCCGAGCAGCTCCGTCTTGGCGTCCTCGTCGAAGCGCGGGAACATCAGCTGCGCCAGCTGGTGGCCGGTGACGCGCTGGAGGGCCTCGGCCTCGTCGATCAGGCCCTGGTCCACGAGCTGGGTGGCGATGCGGAAGGCCGCGCCCGCGGTGCGCTTGCCGACGCGCGTCTGGAGCATCCACAGCTGGCCGCGCTCGATCGTGAACTCGATGTCGCAGAGATCCTTGTAGTGGGTCTCCAGCGTCTCCATGATCGTCATGAGCTGGTCGTACGAGGCCTTGTCGATGGCCTCCAGGTCCGCGAGCGGCACGGTGTTGCGGATGCCCGCGACGACGTCCTCGCCCTGGGCGTTCTGGAGGTAGTCGCCGTAGACGCCCTGGTGGCCGCTGGCCGGGTCGCGGGTGAAGGCGACGCCGGTGCCCGAGTCGGGGCCGAGGTTACCGAAGACCATGGAGCAGATGTTGACCGCGGTGCCCAGGTCGCTCGGGATGCGCTCCTGACGGCGGTAGAGCTTGGCGCGGTCGGTGTTCCACGAGTTGAAGACCGCCTCGACGGCGAGGTCCAGCTGCTCGCGGGCGTCCTGCGGGAAGTCGCGGCCGGCTTCCTTCGCCACGATCTTCTTGAAGTGCTTGACCAGCTTCTTCAGGTCGGCGGCGTCGAGGTCGGTGTCGACGGTGACCTTCTTGGCGGCCTTGGCCTCGTCGAGGGCGTCCTCGAAGAGCTCGCCCTCGACGCCGAGGACGGTCTTGCCGAACATCTGGATGAGGCGGCGGTACGAGTCCCACGCGAAGCGCTCGTTGCCGGCCTGGGAGGCGAGGCCGGTGACGGAGTCGTCGGAGAGGCCGATGTTGAGGACCGTGTCCATCATGCCCGGCATCGAGAACTTGGCGCCGGAGCGGACGGAGACCAGCAGCGGGTCGTCCGACTGGCCGAGCTTCTTGCCCATCTTCGTCTCGAGGGCGGCAAGGTGGGCGCTGACCTCGTCGCGCAGCTCGGCCGGGGCCGATCCGCTGTCGAGGTAGACCTTGCAGGCCTCGGTGGTGATGGTGAAGCCGGGAGGGACCGGCAGACCCAGGTTGGTCATCTCGGCGAGGTTGGCGCCCTTGCCGCCGAGAAGGTCCTTGAGGTCGCGGTTTCCCTCGGTGAAGTCGTAGACGAACTTCTGATCTTTGTTTTCCGACACGGGTCTCGACTCCTCGAGGCTCGGTGGCTGCCCTGACGGCCAGGAACATACCCAGATCGAAGGCTTCTGGGTACGTCCACTTGGTCGTCATGCGGCTGTAACCACCCGTGCGCCAGCAGATCGAAAGTAACTCACGGGTAATCAGAATGTACGAAGAGCGTTCACTTCCCGAAGGGGGAGGGGGCTTTTAGGGCCTGATTACGCTCGGATGAGCGATCATCGATACATTTGCGTTCAAGTTTTGAACGCACAAAGGGTGGCACCCAGTGCCACCCTTTGAAAGTCTTACCCGTGACTTCAGCGCTCATCTGAGCGAAACCCCTCCCATGCGTGGCGTATATCACGCGACACGGAGGGCGATTTGTCAGCCTCCGGAGGTGTCCAGTTCCGCTTCCTCGCTGACGCCCGCGCAGTCGTACGGGTCCTTCAGCCAGCCCTCCGGCAGGACAACTCGGTTGTTTCCGGACGTCCGGCCCCGGGGGCCGTCCGCACTCTCCGGCCACGCCTGATCCAAGTCGAGCTCGCTCAGATGAGCGTTCAGTTCGGCCAGGGAGGAGGTGACCGCCAGCCTCTTGCGCATCTCGGAGCCGACCGAGAAGCCCTTGAGGTACCAGGCCACGTGCTTACGGAAGTCGATCACCCCGCGCGCCTCGTCGCCGATCCACTCCCCCAGCAGCTGCGCGTGGCGGTGCATGGTCCCCGCGACCTCGCGCAGCGTGGGCTTGTGGAAGTCCTCCGGGCGGCCTTCGAAGGCCGCCACCAGGTCGTTGAACAGCCACGGCCGCCCCAGGCAGCCGCGGCCCACGACCACGCCGTCGCAGCCGGTCTCGCGGACCATCCGCAGCGCGTCCTCGGCGCACCAGATGTCGCCGTTGCCGAGGACCGGGATCTCCGGCACGTGCTCCTTGAGCCGTGCGATGGCCTCCCAGTCCGCGGTCCCGCCGTAGTGCTGGGCCGTGGTCCGCCCGTGCAGGGCTATGGCGGTGACGCCCTCCTCGACGGCGATCCGGCCGGCGTCGAGGTAGGTGAGGTGGTCGTCGTCGATGCCCTTGCGCATCTTCATCGTCACCGGGAGGTCACCGGCGCCCGCGACGGCCTCGCGCAGGATCGCGCGCAGCAGGTTCCGCTTGTACGGGAGCGCCGAGCCGCCACCCTTGCGGGTGACCTTGGGGACCGGGCAGCCGAAGTTGAGGTCGATGTGGTCGGCGCGGTCCTCCTCGACGATCATGCGGACCGCCTTGCCGACCGTCACCGGGTCGACTCCGTACAGCTGGATCGAGCGGGGCTTCTCGGTCTCGTCGAAGTGGATCAGCTGCATGGTCTTCTCGTTGCGCTCGACCAGGGCGCGCGTCGTGATCATCTCGCTCACGAACAGCCCCTTGCCGCCCGAGAACTCCCGGCAGAGGGTACGGAACGGGGCATTGGTGATGCCGGCCATGGGCGCGAGCACCACCGGCGGCTGCACGGTGTGCGGGCCGATCGCGAGGGGCGGAGGGAGCGTGGTCATCCGTCCATTGTCCCGCATGCCGAGGGGGTGTCGCAGACGTACGATCGGCGGCATGATCGAGCCGAGTCAGCCGAGCCGCCGGCAGCGCGTGCTCGTTCTGGCGATCTGCTGCATGAGCCTGCTGATCGTCAGCCTCGACAACACCGTGCTCAACGTCGCGCTCCCGTCGATGCGCCGCGAGCTCGACGCCTCGGTCGCGGGGCTGCAGTGGACCATCGACGCGTACACGCTCGTCCTGGCCTCGCTGCTGATGCTCGCGGGCTCCACGGCCGACCGGATCGGCCGCCGCAAGGTGTTCGTCGCAGGCCTGCTGGCCTTCGCCGCCGGCTCCCTGCTGTGCTCGCTCGCCCCCAGCCTCGGCTGGCTCGTCTTCTTCCGCATGGTCCAGGCGATCGGCGGCGCGATGCTCAACCCGGTGGCGATGTCGATCATCACCAACACCTTCACCGATCCGGCCGAACGGGCCCGGGCCATCGGCGTGTGGGGCGCGGTCGGCGGCATCTCCATGGCCGCGGGCCCGCTGATCGGCGGGGTCCTGGTGGACTCCGTGGGCTGGCGCTCGATCTTCCTGATCAACCTGCCGATCGGCCTGGCGGCGCTCGCGCTGACCCTGCGCCACATCCCCGAGTCCCGGGCGGCCCGGCCGCGCCGCCCGGACCCGGTGGGACAGGTGCTGGTCATCGCGCTGCTCGGCAGTCTCACGTACGGGATCATCGAGGCCCCGGCCGCGGGCTGGCGCTCGCCGTTGATCATCGGCTGCGCGGTGGTGGCCCTCGCCTCGTTCGTGGGCCTGCTGGTCTACGAGCCGCGGCGCAAGGAGCCGCTGATCGATCTCCGGTTCTTCCGGAGCGCGCCCTTCAGCGGGTCGACCGTGATCGCGATCAGCGCCTTCGCCGGACTGGCCGGCTTCCTCTTCCTGAACACGCTCTACCTCCAGGACGTGCGCGGGCTGGGCGCCCTGCACGCCGGGCTCTACATGCTGCCGATGGCGGCCCTGACCGTGCTGTTCGCGCCGATCGCGGGGCGGCTGGTGGGCACCCGGGGGCCCCGGATCTGCCTGCTGATCGCCGGGGTGGCGATGGCCGCGAGCGGGCTGCTCTTCGCGCTCTTCGACGCCGAGACGTCCAA
The DNA here is from genome assembly GCF_052244475.1 of Streptomyces sp. IBSNAI002. Taxonomy (NCBI): domain Bacteria; kingdom Bacillati; phylum Actinomycetota; class Actinomycetes; order Kitasatosporales; family Streptomycetaceae; genus Streptomyces; species Streptomyces sp. IBSNAI002. The sequence goes on from NZ_JBQPXG010000002.1 coordinate 3,024,679, forward strand.
CCCGCTCCTCTTCACGGGGTACGTGCTGTTCGGGCTCGGCTTCGGCATGGTGAACGCGCCGATCACCAATACGGCGGTGTCCGGGATGCCGCGCTCCCAGGCGGGTGTCGCGGCCGCCATCGCCTCCACCAGCCGGCAGACGGGCGGCACGCTGGGCGTCGCGGTGATCGGCTCGGTCCTGGCGGCGGGGCTGGCCGGCGGCTCCGGCTTCTCCGAGGCGGCCCAGCCGGCCTGGTGGATCATCACGCTGTGCGGACTGGCGGTGCTGGTCGTGGGCGCGGTCACCAGCGGCAGCTGGGCCCGCGCGACCGCGGACCGCACGGCCCGCAGCCTGGAGGAGCCCGTCGGCGCGTCCGCGGCCGCGGGTTCGCCGCGCCCCTGACGGGCGGCCCTCCTCGACTCGTCTACTCGTCTACTCGTCTACTCGTCGCAGTGGAAGTCCTCGGCCGAGGTGTTGACCCGGTCGAGGAGATCGCGGAGGAGCTCGCGCTCCCGGTCCGACAGCCCCGCGAACATGCCGCCTTCGACCTCGTCGAGGGCGGTGTTCGTCGTGCCGAGGGCGGCCTCCCCGTCGGCGGTGATGGCCACGTTGTGGCGGCGCCGGTCGGCGGGGTCCCGGCGGCGTTCGGCGAGGCCGTCGCCCTCCAGGTCGTTCAGGATCCCGACGAGCACGCTCGGGTCGACCTCCAGCCGCTCGGCGAGCGCCCGCTGGCTGATGGGGCCGCCCTCCAGGTGCATCAGCGTCATCGCGTGCCGCGGGGTGAGCCCGGCCGCACCGAGGGCCTTCTTCATGCGGGTCTGGGTGACCGATCCGTGCCAGGCCAGCAGCAGGCCCAGCCGCTGGGGAGGGTGCGGTCCGTCCTGATCTGCCGTCATGGTCCACATCGTACCAATCGAGAAATGATTGCATCGGGGATATCGTTGATGCTATTCAATGATCCGACATCCCCAACTGTTGGAGCTCTCCATGTTCATCGCCTACGCCGTCGTCGGCGGCCTGCTCGCCCTGATCCTCACCGCCTCCGCCACCTTCACCCTCCAGCGCAACGACCAGATCGTGGCGAGCATGCGGAAGGTGCAGGTGCCGGACTCCTGGCTGCCACGCCTGGCCACCCTCAAGGCCGCGGGTGCGATCGGGCTGGTCGCGGGCCTGTGGTTCACGCCGCTCGGCATCGCCGCCGCCACCGGCGTGACCCTCTACTTCATCGGGGCGGTCATCAGCCACCTCCGGGTCAAGGACTACGAGCTCGCGCCGGCCGCCGTCCTCGCCGTGGCGGCCGCCGCGGCCCTGGTCCTGCGGGTGCTGTCGTAGCCCCGCCACACTGACGAGTGACAGATATTGAAATCTGTCACTCGTCATGTCATTCTCGTTTCATGACGAAGAACGAGAACACCTCACCCGTCCCCGCGAACTCCGCCCACCGCCCTCTCGGCACCACCGGGCCGTCCGTCTTCCCGCTGGGCCTCGGCTGCATGGGCATGTCCGCCCTGTACGGGGAGGCCGACCGTGCCGAGTCCGTGGCCACCATCCACGCCGCCCTGGACGCGGGCGTCACGCTGCTCGACACCGGCGACTTCTACGGCATGGGCCACAACGAACTGCTGATCAACGAGGCCCTGCGCACCGCCCCGGCCGCGGCCCGAGAGCAGGCGCTGACCAGCGTCAAGTTCGGCGCCCTGCGCACGGTCGAGGGCGGCTTCACCGGCTATGACGGCCGGCCCGAGGCCGTCAAGAACTTCCTGGCCTACTCGCTCCAGCGGCTCGGCCGGGACCACATCGACATCTACCGCATCGCCCGTGTCGACCCGGACGTCCCCGTCGAGGAGACCATCGGGGCCATCGCCGAGGCGGTCGAGGCCGGACACGTGCGCCACATCGGCCTCTCCGAGGTCGGCGCGGACACCCTGCGCCGGGCCGCCGCCGTCGCCCCGATCGCCGATCTCCAGATCGAGTACTCGCTGATCTCCCGCGGCATCGAGGAGGAGATCCTGCCGACGGCCCGGGAGCTCGGGATCGGCGTCACGGCGTACGGGGTGCTGTCCCGCGGCCTGATCAGCGGCCACTTCGCCCGCGACCGCGCGCTGGCACCGGGCGACTTCCGCGGAATGAGCCCGCGCTTCCAGGGGGACAACCTCGACCGCAATCTCGACCTGGTCGACGCGCTGCGCAAGGTGGCGGACGGCAAGGGCGTGAGCGTGGCCCAGACCGCCATCGCCTGGGTGCTGTCGCGCGGCGAGGACATCGTGCCGCTGGTCGGTGCCCGGCGCCGGGACCGGCTGACCGAGGCACTGGGTGCCCTCGACATCACGCTGAGCGCCGCCGATCTGGCCGCCATCGAGGAGGCCGTCCCCGTCGGCGCCGCGGCGGGCGAACGGTACCCGGCGGCCCAGATGGCCCACCTCGACAGTGAGCACTGAGCTGGCGGTACGGTCGTACCCATGTCCCCCGCTGCTGCCGAGCCCCTGACACCCGAGCGCATCCTCGAGACCACCGAGGACGTGCTGCGCCGCTTCGGCCCCACCAAGGCGACGGTGGTGGACGTGGCCCGCGCGCTGGGCGTCAGCCACGGCAGCGTCTACCGGCACTTCCCGTCGAAGGCGGCGCTGCGCGAGGCCGTCACGGACCGCTGGCTCGCCAAGAGCGTGGTCGCCCTGGAGCAGATCACCTCGGCGCCCTCCGGCAGCGCCCCCTCCAAGCTGGAGTCGTGGCTGGAGGCCCTGTTCGAGGCCAAGCGCCACAAGGCGGGCGACGATCCGGAGCTGTTCGCCACCTACATCGTGCTGCTCGACGAGAACAGCGACGTGGTGGACCGGCACCTGACCGAGCTGATCGACCAGTTGGCGCGGATCATCGCCGAGGGGGTCGCGGCGGGCACGCTCACGGCCGAGGACGTGCCGGCGGCCGCCCGCGCCGTGTTCGACGCCACCGGCCGCTTCCATGATCCCCAGTACGCGGCCGACTGGCTCTCGCCCACGATCTTCACCGAGTTCGAGGCGGTCACCGCGCTGATCATCCGGGGCCTGCGCGCCTGACGCGGCTCCCCCACCGCGTACTCCGCGGACAAAGATTGGTGGCCCGGTGCGCATGTGCGCACCGGGCCACCGGTCGTTTCGCCGAAGCGGAAGCCTGGGCTAGCAGCCGAGCAGGCGGCTGCCGAGGTAGCTCTGGAACTGGTCCAGGGAGACGCGCTCCTGCTTCATGGTGTCGCGCTCGCGCACGGTCACCGCGTTGTCGTCGAGGGTGTCGAAGTCGACGGTGACGCAGAACGGCGTGCCGATCTCGTCCTGGCGGCGGTAGCGGCGGCCGATGGCACCGGCGTCGTCGAACTCGATGTTCCAGAACTTGCGCAGGTCGGCGGCGAGGCCCTTGGCCTTCGGCGACAGCTGCGCGTTGCGGGACAGGGGCAGGACGGCGACCTTGATCGGGGCCAGGCGCGGGTCGAGGCGCATCACGGCGCGCTTCTCCATGACGCCCTTGGCGTTCGGGGCCTCGTCCTCGTTGTACGCGTCGAGCATGAAGGCGAGCATGGCGCGGTTGACACCGGCCGCCGGCTCGATGACGTACGGCGTGTAGCGCTCCTTCGACTCCTGGTCGAAGTACACGAGGTCCTGGCCGGAGGCGGCGGAGTGGGCCTTGAGGTCGAAGTCGGTTCGGTTGGCCACGCCTTCGAGCTCGGAGAACTCGTTGCCGCCGAAGTTGAAGCGGTACTCGATGTCGGCGGTGCGCTTCGAGTAGTGGGACAGCTTCTCCGCCGGGTGCTCGTACCAGCGGATGTTCTCCTCGCGGATGCCGAGGTCGCGGTACCAGTTCCAGCGCTCCGCCATCCAGTACTCCTGCCACTGCTCGTCCTCGCCCGGCTTGACGAAGAACTCCATCTCCATCTGCTCGAACTCGCGCGTGCGGAAGATGAAGTTGCCCGGCGTGATCTCGTTGCGGAAGGACTTGCCCATCTGCGCGATGCCGAAGGGGGGCTTCTTGCGCGAGGTGGTCTGGACCTGGGCGAAGTTGGTGAAGATGCCCTGGGCGGTCTCGGGGCGCAGGAACGCCTTGGAGCCGGTGTCCTGGGTCGGGCCGAGGTGGGTCTCCAGCATGCCGGAGAACTGCTTGGGCTCGGTGAACTGGCCCTTCACACCGCAGTTGGGGCAATTGACGTCGGCAAGGCCGTTGGCGGGCACGCGGCCGTGCTTGGCCTCGTACGCCTCCTCCAGGTGGTCCGCGCGGTGGCGCTTGTGACAGGAGGTGCACTCGGTCAGCGGGTCCGAGAAGGTCGCGACGTGGCCGGAGGCCACCCAGACCTCGGGGGCCAGGATCACGGACGAGTCGATGCCGACGATGTCCTCACGCCCGGTGACCATCGCCTTCCACCACTGGCGCTTGATGTTCTCCTTGAGCTCGACACCGAGCGGGCCGTAATCCCAGGCAGCCCTGGAGCCGCCGTAGATCTCACTGCACGGGAAAACGAAGCCACGGCGCTTGCTCAGGCTGACGATGGTGTCGATCTTGTCGGCGGCCACGGTGCTCTCTTCATTACGAGGACGAACGGCGAATGCCTCAGGTTACCGGCGCCCGCACCCCCCCTTTCAAATCGGATCCCCCTCCCCCAGCCCGCCCACACCCCTCCCACCAGGGTTTTTGACAATCGTTTCCATTTTTGATGAAAATGGATGTCATGAACGTACGACGCCTCATACCCGCCGCCGCCCTCGCCGGAGCCGTCGCCCTCGGCGCCACGGCCCTGACCGCCTGCTCCGGAGCCGGTGCCGCCGAGTCCGGTGGCAAGGACGACAAGGACGGCAAGCTCGACGTGACGGCGTCGTTCTACCCGATCCAGTTCCTCGCCGAGCAGATCGGCAAGGACCACGTGAAGGTCGACACCCTGACCAAGCCGGGTGTCGAGCCGCACGACCTGGAGATCACCCCGAAGCAGACCGCGCAGCTCGCGGACGCCGATGTGATCCTCTACCTCAAGAGCCTCCAGCCCGCCGTGGACAAGGCCGTCGCCCAGTCCGGCGTGAAGAACGTCGTCGACGCCGCCACCCTCACCAAGCTCGAGGCCCACGCCGCCTCCGGCCACGGCCACGAGGCCGAGGCCGAGGGCGAGGGCGAGGCGGACCACGACCACAGCCGCGGCGAGGCCGGCGCGGACCCGCACGTCTGGCTCGACCCCGCCAAGTACGCGGAGATCGCCAAGGGCGTCGGCGCGGCCCTGGAGAAGGCCGACCCCGGCCACGCCGCCGACTACAAGAAGAACACCGACGACCTCGTCGCCAAGCTGACCGCCCTGGACACCGAGTTCAAGGACGGCCTGGCCAACACGGCTACCAAGACCTTCATCACCACCCACTCCGCCTTCGGCTACCTCGCCGAGCGCTACGGCCTGGACCAGGAGGGCATCTCCGGCGTCGACCCCGAGTCCGAGCCCAGCCCCGCCCGGATGAAGGAGCTCCAGGAGATCGCGAAGAAGGACAATGTCTCCACGGTGTTCTTCGAGACCCTGGCCAGCGACAAGACGGCGAAGAGCCTCGCGGGGGACACCGGTCTGAAGACCGACGTCCTCGACCCGCTCGAGGGAATCACCGACAAGTCCCAGGGCGCTGACTACTTCGAGGTCATGCGCTCCAACCTGAAGAACCTCCAGAAGGCGCTCGGAGCCAAGTAGATGACAGCAGCAGTTACGGAGGCGCGAGCCATGCAGACCCTGCCCGGGCAGGCCGCTGACCAGCCCGTCATATCCCTGCGCGGGGCCACGGCCTCGCTCGGTTCGCGCCCCGTGCTGCGCGGGATCGACCTCACCGTCCGCCGTGGTGAGGTCGTCGCGCTGCTCGGCGCCAACGGCTCCGGCAAGTCCACCGCCGTCCGCGCGATCGTCGGCCAGGTCCCGCTCACCGAGGGCTCCCTGTCGCTCTTCGGCACCGACTTCAAGCGCTTCCGCGACTGGTCGCGCATCGGGTACGTCCCGCAGCGCACCACGGCGGCCGGCGGCGTCCCGGCCACCGTCCGCGAGGTCGTCTCCGCCGGACGGCTGGCCCGCAGCCGCTTCGGCCTCCTGCGCAAGGCCGACCGGGCCGCCGTCGACCGTGCCCTGGCCCTCGTGGACATGGACGGGTACGCCGACGTCTCCGTCAACGCCCTCTCCGGCGGCCAGCACCAGCGCGTGCTCATAGCCCGGGCGCTCTCCGGGGAGCCGGAGCTGCTGCTCATGGACGAGCCCATGGCGGGCGTCGACCTCGCCAACCAGGAGGTCCTGGCGACCGCCCTGCGCGAGCAGGTCGCCGTCGGCAGCACCGTCCTGCTGGTCCTGCACGAGCTGGGCCCGCTGGAGCCGCTGATCGACCGGGCCGTGGTCCTGCGCGACGGCTGCGTCGTCCACGACGGCCCGCCCCCGGAGGCCGTCGGCCAGCACGCCCTGCCCGGCCACGACCACGTACACCCCCACGCGGCGCACGACGCCGAGCCCCTTCGGACGGGACTGCTGAGCTGATGGACCTCTTCGACCACGCCTTCATGCAGCGGGCGCTGATCGCCGCCGCCCTGGTGGGCGTCACGGCGCCGGCCATCGGCACGTACCTGGTCCAGCGCCGCCAGGCCGTCATGGGCGACGGCCTCGGCCACGTCGCCATGACCGGCGTCGCCCTCGGCTTCGTGCTCAACAGCAGCCCGGTGTGGATGGCCACCCTGGTCGCCGTCGTCGGCGCCGTCGGCATGGAGCTGATCCGCTCCCGCGGCAAGACCAGCGGCGACGTCGCCCTCGCCATGCTCTTCTACGGCGGCCTCGCCGGCGGCGTGATGATCATCAACGTGGGCGGCGGCTCCACGACCAACCTGCTCAGCGCCATGTTCGGCTCGATCACCACCGTCGCCGCCGAGGACGTCACCGCGATGGCGATCCTCGCCGCCTTCGTCCTCGCCGTCACCATCGGTCTGCGCCGCCAGCTCTTCGCGGTCTGCCAGGACGAGGAGTTCGCCAAGGTCACGGGCCTGCCGGTACGCGCGCTGAACCTGCTGATCGCCGTCACCGCCGCGGTCACCGTGACCGTCGCGATGCGGATCGTCGGCCTGTTGCTGGTCAGCGCCATGATGGTGATCCCGGTCGCCGCCGCGCAGCGCCTCACCCGCGGGTTCGCCGCCACGCTGGGCGGGGCCGTCGCCATCAGCCTGGCCGTCTCCCTGACCGGCACGGCCACCACGTACTACGTCAACGCACCCTCGGGCGCCATGATCGTACTGCTCGCGATCGCCGTGTTCATGGCGCTGACCGCGCTCTCCGCTCCCCTGGCCCGCCGACGGGCCAGAGCCGCGGTCGCGGCGGAGGCCGTCTGCACTCGGGACGATGTGAAGGTCTAGCGGGCTGGCACAATGGCCGCAGGCCGATACGAGGAGGAACCGGTGGCGACTGCGCCTGGCGAGACGAATGCCGCGCCAGTACGAGGACGATCCACCCGGCAGCGGGCCGCCGTGGCGGCGGCGCTGGACGAGGTGGACGAGTTCCGCAGTGCCCAGGAACTCCACGACATGCTCAAGCACCGCGGCGATTCCGTGGGCCTGACCACGGTGTACCGCACGCTCCAGTCGCTCGCGGACGCCGGCGAGGTCGACGTCCTGCGCACCAGCGACGGCGAGTCCGTCTACCGGCGCTGCTCCACCGGGGACCACCACCACCACCTGGTGTGCCGCAAGTGCGGCAAGGCGGTGGAGGTGGAGGGCCCGGCCGTGGAGAAGTGGGCCGAGTCCATCGCGGCCGAGCACGGCTTCGTGAACGTGGCCCACACCGTGGAGATCTTCGGCACTTGCGCCGACTGCGCGGCCGCCGGCTAGACGGCCGCTTGGACCCGGCTCGGGTTCCGGTACGGCGGATCCCCGCCCGTGATGTCCGTGGACGGGGATCTCAGGGGGCGGGTTTCAGCCGCTCGCGCCGGGGCCCTCGGGCTGGTTGGGGACGGCGCCGCCGAAGCGGCGGTCGCGCTGGGCGTACTCCAGGCAGGCCTGCCACAGGTTGCGACGGTCGAAGTCCGGCCACAGCACGTCCTGGAAGACCATCTCGGCGTACGCGCTCTGCCAGAGCAGGTAGTTGGAGGTGCGCTGCTCGCCGCTCGGGCGCAGGAACAGGTCCACGTCCGGCATGTCCGGGTAGTACATGTACTTGGCGAAGGTCTTCTCGTTGACCTTCGAGGGGTCCAGCCGGCCGGCCGCCACATCGCGGGCGATGGCCTGCGCCGCGTCCGCGATCTCCGCGCGGCCGCCGTAGTTGACGCAGAAGTACAGGGTCATCGCGTCGTTGTCGACGGTCTGCTCCTGGGCCACCTGGAGCTCCTGGACGACCGACTTCCACATCTTGGGCATGCGGCCCACCCAGCGGATCCGGATGCCGAGCTCGTTCATCTCGTCGCGACGGCGCCGGATGACGTCGCGGTTGAAGTTCATCAGGAAGCGGACCTCGTCGGGCGAGCGCTTCCAGTTCTCCGTCGAGAAGGCGTACAGGGAGAGGTTCTTGACGCCCATCTCCAGGCAGCCCTTGAGCACGTCGAGCACGACGCCCTCGCCGACCTTGTGGCCCTCGGTGCGCGGCAGACCGCGCTCCTTGGCCCAGCGGCCGTTGCCGTCCATGACGACCGCGACGTGGTTCGGGACGAGCTCACCGGGGATCTTCGGCGGGCGCTCACCGGACGGGTGCGGCTCGGGAACCTTGTACTCGCGGCGAGAGCGCCCCAGAATCCCGCGTCGTGCCATGTGCCCAGCTCCTATTTCTCGACGTATCGCAGGGAGCGTAGCCCGCGCTCCAGATGCCAGTGCAAATAGGCGGAGACCAGCCCGCTGCCCTCCCGCACGTGACGCGCCTCGCACGCGTCGGCATGGTTCCAGTCGCCCGTCAGCAGGGCGCTGAGCAGGGCGATGGCCTCCGACGAGGGTACGACGCTGCCCGGCACCCGGCAGTCCCCGCATATCACTCCGCCCGCGGCGACGGAGAAGTGCCGGTTGGGGCCGTGGATCCCGCACTTCGCGCAGTCCTCGAAGCTGGGCGCGTAGCCGTTGACGGCGAGGGAGCGCAGCAGGAACGCGTCGAGGATGAGGTGGGGTTCGTGTTCGCCGCGCGAGAGCGTGCGCAGGGCGCCGACGAGCAGCAGGTACTGCTGCACGGCGGGCTCGCCCTCGTTCTCGGCGAACCGCTCGGCGGTCTCCAGCATGGCGGTGCCGGCGGTGTAGCGGGCGTAGTCGGTGACGATGCCGTTGCCGTACGGGGCGATGATCTCGGTCTGCGTGCAGAGCGGCAGGCTGCGCCCGATCAACTCGTTGCCGCGGGCGAAGAACTGCACGTCGGCGTGGGAGAAAGGTTCCAGCCCGGCGCCGAACTTGGACTTGGTGCGCCGCACGCCGCGGGCGACGGCCCGCACCCGGCCGTGGCCGCGGGTGAGCAGCGTGATGATGCGGTCCGCCTCACCCAGCTTCTGGGTGCGCAGCACGATGCCATCGTCGCGGAACAGACTCATGCGCCCATTGTCACCCGCACCGCCGACAGCGACGGCCCCCCGCCCGGAGTCCGGGCGGGGGGCCGTCACCCCTTGGGAGGTTCAGGAGGCGGGGGTCTCCGCCTCTTCGGCCTTCTCGGCCTTCTCGGCCCTGGGCTCCTCGGCCTCGGCCTTGCCGGCCTGCTCCCCCTTCTCGGCGTCCGCCGGGGCGGCCGTCGGCTGGGCGGGCAGCCCGGCCGCGGGGACGGCCGGGACCTCGTCCTTGGTCAGCCCGTTGAAGATCAGGTTGAGGACGATGGCGGCCGTGGCGCCGAGGGTGACACCACTGTTGAGGAGCGAGGACAGGTCCGGGTCCATGTGCTTGGTGAAGAAGACCGGGACGGTCGCGGGGAGCAGGGCGAAGGCCAGGGAGACGCCCACGATCAGGGCGTTCTTCTCCTCCTTCAGGTCCACCTTGGCCAGGGTCTGGATACCGGCGAGGGCGACCATGGCGAACATGACGGTCGCGGCGCCGCCGAGGACCCCGTGCGGGACGGCGGCGACGATCGCGGCGGCCTTCGGCAGCAGACCCAGGATGATCATGAAGACACCGGCGGCCACGACCACGAACCGGCTCTTGACCTTGGTCATCCGCACCAGGCCGACGTTCTCGGCGAAGGCGACGTACGGGAAGGAGTTGAGGACACCGCCGAGTGCGGTCGCGGCGCCGTCGGCACGCAGGGCGCGGGCCACGGTCTCGCTGTCGACGTCCTTGCCGACGATGTCGCCGACCGCGTACGTGTCACCGGTCGTCTCGACCATGGTGATCAGCATGACGATCAGCATCAGCACGATCGGGAACCACTCGAACTTCGGGACGCCGAAGTGGAAGGGGGTGGTGACGCCGATCCAGTCGGAGTTGCCGACGTCGCCGAACTTCGCGTCCCCGAGGAGGAACGCGACCGCGGTGCCGCCGACCAGGCCGAGGAGGATGGAGATGCTGGAGACGAACGGCCGGCCGAGCTTCATCAGGACGAGGATGAAGAGCATCGTGCCGCCGGCGTACGCGAAGTTCTTCGGTTCGCCGAAGTCGGGGCTGCCGAGGCCGCCCGCCGCGTCGTTGAGGCCGACCGGGATCAGGACGATGCCCAGGACGGTGATCACGGTGCCGGTGACGACGGGCGGGAACAGCCGCATGACCGTCCGGAACGCCTTCGCGGGCAGCCAGGCGAACGCGAAGGTCGCGATGCCGGCGGTGATGACCGCGCCGTAGATGACCAGCAGTGCGGCCGTTCCGCCGCCCGCGCCGAGGCCGATGGCGATCATCGGGGAGACGGCGGTGAAGGTCACGCCCTGGATCAGCGGCAGTCGCGCGCCGATCCGGCCGATTCCCCAGGCCTGGATGATCGACGCGATACCGCAGGTGAAGAGGTCCGCGTTGATCAGGTAGACCAGCTGTTCAGGGCTCAGCTTCAGCGCGTTGCCGACGATGATCGGAACGATCACCGCACCGGCGTAGAACGCGAGTACGTGCTGGAAGCCGTACAGCGCGAGCTTGGGGAGGGGGAGCACCTCGTCGACCGGGTGCGTGCTCTGCTGTCCGTCGTCGGAAAGCCGGGCGGCGACACGTGCCATCTCTGCCTTGCCCTTCAAGAGGTGAGGTAAGTGAGAGGAGATCTGGTTATCCCTGGGCGAAGTGGGTCGCTAACCCGTTGATCCGCCAGGGTTGTCAGTGCGTTCACGTGAATCGAAGCCTTGGCGTGTTACCGACGGCCTCTTGTCGTGTGACCGGAATTGAACGCCTGTGAAGGGCCTCACAGATATCGTCGACTTCCACAAACTGTTGACGCTACCGGCGGCCAGATCTGTAGGTTTCTCCAGTGGTGCAGCACAGGGTGGAGGCGTACAGGGGAAACCTCACACAGAGGGCCGTTGCCGCTGCACGACTGCGAAGCCCCTCCGGTCTGACCTGCGCGTACATCCCTCACCTGGATACGGACGGGCAAACTCGAAGGGTTCGCTCCGGCAGTCCAAGGGGTGGACGGTCCGGGCACGGAGCGATCGGCTCCGCGGTTCAACGGACCTGTGGAACTCTCGGAAACCGGCCCCGCGTGGCCGGATCGTTACGCGTGACGAGCCCGTTTCGGGCCGTTCCGCGGACGGCGGCTACGGCGCGCGCACCGCCGACAGGAGCCGGGCCACCTCGTCCGCGTCGATGCGCAGCGCCGCCCCGACGGTGGAGAGCACCTCGCGCTCGGCGGGCAGGTACGGGCCGTCCGAGAGGGCGATCCGCGCGCCCTGGAGCAGGATCGACTCGCGGCCGGGGCCCGCCAGGTGCGGGGCCAGCGGCTCCAGGGCCTCGTGCAGCTCGATCGCCAGCGCGGCCCCGCAGCACTCCGGGACGTCGTACAGCCCGAGCCGCCCCTCGTCGGTGGAAAGCGCCTCCACGAGGGACTCCAGCTGCTCCTCCGTGCACTCCTGGAAGCCCGCGGCGCGTACGGCGCTCACGGCGGCCTCCAGCGCGCTGCGCGAGCCCGTCCCGCCCGCGGCGAGCACCGCCAGCGCCACCGTGTGCACGGCGTCGCGCAGCATGGCGGTGAAGCGGGTGGTGGTGAGGTGGTCCAGGACCTCGGTGGCGAAGCGCTCCCGGCAGCCCTGGCACTCGACGATCGGCCCGGCGCTGCCGCGCGGCAGCAGCGGCACTCCGAGGACGGTGAAGCGGCGGCGCCCGGTCCGCCGTCGGTAGTTGCGGTCCCCACCGCAGGCGGGGCAGAAGAACTCCCCGTCGCCCACGGTGCTCCAGGTGGTACGGATGCCCCAGACCGTCAGCTTCCGGCCGTCCCCACCCCGAACTGGCAGCACGTCGCACCTCCGTCACCATCCGGCAGCATCGCCGGTTGGCGTGATGTTAGCCACATCGGTGAGGATGCGTCAGTCGTGTGACAAGACAACATGTCGCGGGAGGCGGACTTGGCCGGTCTGCGCCCCCGCCCTCCCCCGCCGCCTCCGGGTTTTCCCTACCCTCGGCCGCATGAACGAGAAGTCCTGTCTGGTGACCGGCGCCGCGAGCGGTATCGGACGCGCCACCGCCCTGCTGCTGGCCCGCTCCGGGGGCCGGGTGACCGCGGCCGATGTCAACGCCCCGGGCCTGGAGGCCCTTCGTGCACAACTGGCCGAAGAGGGCCACGGGATCACCGTCACGACCGGTGACGTCTCCGATCCGGACGCCAACCGCGCGATGGTCGCCGCCGCGGTCGGGGCGTACGGGCGGCTCGACGTCGCCGTGGCGAACGCCGGGGTGCTTCCGCTCTCGGACCTACGGGAGACCAGCCCCGAGGACTGGGACCACGTCATGGCCGTCGACGGCCGGGGGATGTTCCTGACCTGCAAGTACGCCATCGAGGCGATGACCGCCCAGCCCCGGCCCGGCGGGTCGCTGGTCTGCGTCTCGTCGATCTCCGGAGTGGCCGGGCAGGCCCGGCAGGCGGCGTACGGGCCCGCGAAGTTCGTGGCGTCGGGGCTGACCAAGCACCTCGCGGTGGAGTGGGCCGCGCGCGGGATCCGCGTCAACGCGGTGGCCCCCGGCACCATCCGTACGGAGCGGGTGATCGCGCTGGCGGACGAGCCGGGCGGGCCGGAGTACCTGGAGGAGATGGCGGGGGCCCACCCGATGGGCCGGCTCGGCGAACCGGAGGAGGTGGCCCGGGTCATCGCCTTCCTGGCCTCCGACGCGGCCTCGTTCGTCACGGGCGCGATCCTGCCCGTGGACGGCGGCTACCTGGCCCGCTGAGGCGGGACCGGGCCGGCCGGTCCGGGGCCGGGGCCGGGGAACGGCCGGGAACGGCGGAACCCCGCCCCTCCGGAGGGAGGGACGGGGTTCACGTACGCACGTACGGGGGATCAGCGGCCCGCGCGGTTGACGGCGGAGATGACCGCCTTCAGGGAGGCGCGGGTGGTGTTGGCGTCGATGCCGATGCCCCACAGGACCCGGCCGTCGATCGCGCATTCGATGTACGAGGCGGCGACGGCGGAGGCGCCCTCGCTCATCGTGTGCTCGGTGTAGTCCAGCAGGCGGGCGTCGACCCCGATGCCGGCCAGCGCGTCGAAGAAGGCCGAGATCGGGCCGTTGCCGGTGCCGTCCAGGACCGTCTCGACGCCGTCCACGACCGCCTCGACGGTCAGCGTGTCCGTGCCGTCCTTGTCGGTGGCGGTGGAACCGGAGCGCAGCTGGATGCGGCCCCACGGGTTCTCGGGGTTGGGCAGGTACTCGTCCTCGAAGACCGACCAGATCGCCTTCGGCGTGACCTCTCCGCCCTCGGAGTCGGTCTTGGCCTGGATGATCCGGGAGAACTCGATCTGCATGCGGCGCGGCAGGTCCAGCTTGTGGTCGTTCTTCAGGACGTACGCGATACCGCCCTTGCCGGACTGCGAGTTGACCCGGATGACCGCCTCGTAGGAGCGGCCGACGTCCTTCGGGTCGATCGGCAGGTACGGGACCGCCCACTCGATGTCGTCGACCGTCTTGCCCTGGGCGGCCGCGTCGGCCTCCATGGCGTCGAAGCCCTTCTTGATGGCGTCCTGGTGGGAGCCGGAGAAGGCGGTGTAGACCAGGTCGCCCGCGTAGGGGTGGCGCGGGTGGACCTCCATCTGGTTGCAGTATTCGCTGGTGCGGCGGATCTCGTCGATCTGCGAGAAGTCGACCTGCGGGTCGATGCCCTGGGAGAAGAGGTTCATGCCCAGGGTGATCAGGTCGACGTTGCCGGTGCGCTCGCCCTGTCCGAACAGGCAGCCCTCGATGCGGTCGGCGCCGGCCATCAGGGCCAGCTCGGCGGCGGCGACGGCGGTGCCGCGGTCATTGTGCGGGTGGACGGAGATGCAGATGTGCTCGCGGCGGGTCAGGTTGCGGGCCATCCACTCGAAGCGGTCCGCGTGGGTGGACGGCGTCGAGCGCTCCACGGTGGCGGGCAGGTTCAGGATGATCTCGCGGCCCTCGGACGGCTGCCAGACGTCGCAGACGGCCTCGCAGACCTCCAGGGCGAAGTCCAGCTCGGTGTCGGTGAAGATCTCCGGGCTGTACTGGTAGCCGAAGGTGGTCTCGGGGCCCAGCAGCTTGTCGGCGTACTCCATGACCAGGCGGGTGCCGTCGACGGCGATCTGCCTGATCTGCTCCTTGGAGCCGCGGAAGACGACCCGGCGGAAGGTGGGCGCGGTCGCGTTGTACAGGTGCACGGTGGCGCGCTTGGCGCCGACCAGGGACTCCACGGTCCGCTCGATCAGGTCCTCGCGGGCCTGGGTCAGTACGGAGATGGTGACGTCGTCGGGGATAGCGCCCTCTTCGATGATGGAGCGCACGAAGGCGAAGTCGGTCTCGCCGGAGGACGGGAAGCCGACCTCGATCTCCTTGTAGCCCATGCGCACCAGCAGGTCGAACATCTCGCGCTTGCGGGCGGGGGTCATCGGGTCGATCAGCGACTGGTTGCCGTCGCGCAGGTCGGTGGACAGCCAGCGGGGAGCCTTGGTGACGCGGGCGTCCGGCCAGGTGCGGTCCGGGATGTCCACCTGCTCGTACCGGCCGTACTTGTGGACCGGCATCCCGGAGGGCTTCTGGGAGTGGGTCGCGTTCGTGATGGGCGTGGGGCGACCGATGAAAGGCTGCTGGCTCATGGCGTGGGGCTCCTCGCGTGTCCGCGGTAGTTCGCTGGGACGGCCGACGGCGGTCGCAAAAACCGCAACACCAAACTCCGCGGGGAGGGGGCCGGCCTACGACTACAGACCCTCGCCGCGGCAGCTAAGGAGAAGCAGCCCGATACGCATGATGGGCCGAGCCTAGCCGAGCCGCGCCGTAACGCGAGGACCTGTTTCAGTATGCAAGACCGTGGGGTCCGATTTGTACCCCGCGTGAGTCAAGACTCTTTTGTTACGTAAAGTCGGTTCGATCCGTCAACCCGCCGCCGCCCCTTTCAGACAACTGAATGAATCATGGTCGCGGCTAGTGACAGCGTCGTGACCCACTGCCACATTGCCGGGCATGGATGCCTCCCGTACCCCCCGCCACCCCGTCTTCTGCACGGTCGTGCCCCCGCACCTCCTCGACCGGATCGCCCGCTCCGAGGACCCCCGGCGCGCCCGCGCCGCCCTGAACACCCTCGAGCGCGACTCCCTCCTGCGCACCCGGCG
This sequence comes from Streptomyces sp. IBSNAI002, assembly GCF_052244475.1. Taxonomy (NCBI): domain Bacteria; kingdom Bacillati; phylum Actinomycetota; class Actinomycetes; order Kitasatosporales; family Streptomycetaceae; genus Streptomyces; species Streptomyces sp. IBSNAI002. The sequence continues at coordinate 3,040,300 of NZ_JBQPXG010000002.1, forward strand.
CCGGGTCACCACCGTCCAGGGCGTCGCCTCCGCCCTGGGCGTGGTCGCCTCCGACGACCCGAACCGGACGATCTACGACGCGCGGCACCGGACCCGGCTGCCCGGCACGAAGGTGCGCGCGGAGGGGGACCCGGCCGGCCAGGACGCCACGGTCAACCGGGCGTACGCCGGGCTGGGCGCGACCTTCGAACTCTTCCTGAAGGGCTTCGGCAGGCACTCGATCGACGATGCCGGGCTGGCCCTGGACGCGACCGTCCACTACGGCGAGGACTACAACAACGCCTTCTGGGACGGGCAGCAGATGGTCTTCGGCGACGGGGACGGGGAGCTCTTCCTCGACTTCACGGTGTCGCTCGACGTCATCGGCCACGAGCTGGCCCACGGAGTCACCCAGTACACGGCGAACCTCGAGTACTACGGCCAGTCCGGAGCGCTCAACGAGTCGATGTCCGACGTCTTCGGATCGCTGATCAAGCAGTACTCGCTGGAGCAGTCGGCGGAGGAGGCCGACTGGCTGATCGGCGCCGGCCTGCTGGGCCCCGCCGTCGACAGCGGCCAGGCCCTGCGGTCGATGAAGGCGCCGGGGACCGCGTACGAGGACGACGAGCTCGGCAAGGACCCGCAGCCCGCCACGATGGACGACTACGTGCGGACCTCCCGCGACAACGGCGGCGTGCACATCAACTCCGGCATCCCCAACCACGCCTTCTACCTGCTGGCGACGGAGCTGGGCGGCAAGGCCTGGGAGCGGGCGGGCCGGATCTGGTACGACACCCTGACCGGCGGGGAGCTGGCGGCCGACGCCGACTTCGCGGACTTCGCCCGGCTGTCGGCGGCGGCGGCCGTGAGCCGGTTCGGGGACGGGGGCGCGGAGCACCGGGCCCTGCAGAAGGCGTGGTCGACGGTGGGCGTCCCGCTGGGCGGGTAGACGGTCCCCATGCGTATCGAAGTGATCAGGACGGGCGGTTTCGCGGGCATCGAGCGCCGGGCGGAGGTGGACACCTCGGGCCGGCCGGACGAGGCCGAGTGGCGGGCCCTGGCCCAGCGGGCGCTGCGGCCCGCTCCGGCCGGGGGCGGTCCGGTGCGGGACGGGTTCTCGTACCGGATCACGGTGGACGGACGGACGGTGTCGTGCCAGGAGCCGAACCTGTCGGACGCCCAGCGGACGCTCGTCTCGCGGATCCTGAAGGAAGGCGCCTAGGGGGTGTCTGGCGGGTGTCCGTGGGGAAGGAGCGGCGTCCGGTGCGTGCTTTCGGCGTGCCGGGCAGGGGCGCGGTAACCCGGATGACCGGGCGGCGCCCCTTTGCTTGGATGGCCGGATGACCGACCACATGATCGATCCGATGCTGTCCGAGCTGGAGCGCTACTACGACACGGTTCCGCGGGTGGGCGGGGCGCGGGCCGAGGACTTCGGGCCGCTGACCCTGTTCGTCCAGGAGGGCGCGGGCTGGCAGTACTACGCGCGGCCCGCGCTCGGCGGCGCCGGGCCCGCCGCGGGCACGGCCGGCGCCGCCGACGTGGTGCGGGTGCTGGCCCGGCAGCGGGAACTGAAGGTCCCCGAGTCCTTCGAGTGGGTGGCCGAAACCAGCCCCTCGCTGCGGCCCGCCGTGGAAGCGGCGGGGCTGCACGTCCACGCGCATCCGCTGATGGTCCTGGACCCGGCGGCGGCAGCGGCCCCCGCACATCCGGACGTACGGCTGCTCGACGCGGACGATCCGCTGCTCGCGGCGGCGGTGACGGTCCCGGCGCTGGCCTTCGCGGCTCCCGGGACGGCCGTGGGCGAGGCGGGGCCCGAGCAGCTGGCGGCGGCCCTGGCCGGGCCGGAGGCGGAGGAGCGCCGGGCCCGGGTGGCCGGAATGATCTCCTCGGGCCGTACCGTCGTGGCCGCGGCCGTACGGGACGGCGTGGTGCTGTGCGCGGGCCAGTACAACCCGGTGGGTGACGTGGCCGAGGTGGTGGGCGTCGGCACGCTGCCGTCGGCGCGCCGCCGGGGCCTGGCCCTCGGGGTCACGGCGGCCCTGGTCGCGCGGGCGCTCGAGCGCGGCGCCCGTACGGTCTTCCTGTCCGCCGGGGACGAGGACGTGGCCCGCGTGTACGGACGCGCCGGCTTCCGGCGCGTGGGCACGGCGCTGATCGCGGAGCCGTCCGCCTGACAACCCGGCGGGTTTGCCGGAACGGCAAGGATATTTGCCCGTCCGGATGGTACCGGCGCAGCATCGGCCGTATCGGCAGACCCTCCCCCGGCTACCGCTGGGGGACCCCATGGAAGAGGCCCCCATGTCCGACCACCACCACAGCCACCAGCAGGAACCCGCCGCCGGCGAGGAGTTCTGGGACGCCCGCTACAGCGAGAGCGACCGCATCTGGAGCGGCAAGCCCAACCAGGTCCTGGTCCGCGAGGCCTCGGACCTCACCCCCGGCCGCGCCCTCGACATCGGCTGCGGCGAAGGGGCCGACGCGGTGTGGCTGGCCCGCCAGGGCTGGCAGGTCACCGGCACCGACATCTCCGGGGTCGCCCTGGAGCGGGCGGAGCGGCACGCCGAGGAGGCGAAGCTCGCCGACCGCACCGCGTGGGAGCGGCACGACCTCGCGGAGTCCTTCCCCGCCGGGGAGTTCGACCTGGTCTCCGCGTGCTTCCTGCACTCGTACGGGGACTTCCCCCGCGAGCGGATCCTGCGCACGGCCGCCGCGGCCGTGGCCCCCGGCGGGGTCCTGCTGATCGCGGGCCACGCGGGCGGTCCCTCGTGGGACCCGGACAAGCACGCGGAGATCGACTTCCCGACCCCGGAGCAGGTGCTGGCGTCGCTGGAACTGCCCGAGGGGGGCTGGGAGGTCCTGCTCGCCGAGGAGCACCTCCAGCCCATGACCGGCCCCGACGGGCGGCCCGGCACCCGCCCGGACAACGCGCTGAAGGTCCGCCGGCTGCGTTAGACCGGACGCCGGCGGACGCCGTGGTCAGAAGCCCAGCTTGCGCAGCTGCTTGGGATCCCGCTGCCAGTCCTTGGCCACCTTCACGTGGAGGTCGAGGAAGACCGGGGTTCCGAGCAGCGCCTCGATGTGCTTGCGCGACTTCATCCCGACCTCCTTCAGCCGGGCGCCCTTCGGGCCGATGATGATGCCCTTCTGGCTCGGCCGCTCGATGTAGACGTTGGCGTGGATGTCGAGCAGCGGCCGGTCCGCCGGGCGGTTCTCCCGCGGGATCATCTCCTCGACGACCACGGCGATGGAGTGCGGGAGCTCGTCCCGTACGCCTTCCAGCGCGGCCTCGCGGATCAGCTCGGCGACCATGACCATCTCGGGCTCGTCGGTGAGGTCGCCCTCCGGGTACAGCGGCGGGCTCTCCGGCAGCAGCGGCGCGATCAGGTCGGCCAGCAGCTGGACCTGGCTGTCGCCGACGGCCGAGACGGGCACGATCTCGGCCCACTCGAAGCCCAGCTCCTCGGCGAGCTGGTGGACGGCGATCAGCTGCTCGCCCACCACCTTCGACTCGACGAGGTCCGTCTTGGTGATGATGGCGATCTTGGGGGTCTTCTTGATCCCCGCGAGCTCCTTGGCGATGAACTTGTCGCCGGGGCCGAGCTTCTGGTCGGCGGGCAGGCAGAAGCCGATGACGTCGACCTCGGCCCAGGTGGTGCGCACGACGTCGTTGAGGCGCTCGCCGAGCAGCGTGCGCGGCTTGTGCAGGCCGGGCGTGTCCACGAGGACGAGCTGGGCGTCGGGGCGGTGCACGATGCCGCGGACGGTGTGGCGGGTGGTCTGCGGCCGGTTGGAGGTGATCGCGACCTTGGTGCCCACGAGTGCGTTGGTGAGGGTCGACTTGCCCGCGTTGGGGCGGCCGACGAAGCAGGCGAAGCCCGCACGGTGCGGGCTGGTGGACTCGGGGGAACGATCGCTCATACGGGCCATTCTCCCCGATGCGGCCCCCAGCGCCGACCAGGCCGTGGCGGCGAGCAGGGTCCCGCCCGCGAGGAGGGTGCCGAGGAAGGGGTGTGCGGCGTAGGCGGCACGGCCCTGAGCTGTGGTTCCGCCGTCCACGGCGCGCACCGTCAGCTCCGCGTGTTCCGCGGCGGGCGGGTCCTCCCAGCGGGCGTGGAGCCGGACTTCCTGGCCCGGCAGCAGTTCGGCGGGCAGCCCCGTGAGGGGCCGGCCGGGCAGCGGTCTGCCGAGGGCTCCGGCGGCGGTGAGGGCGGCGCGGGGCCGCAGGGTGACGTTGCCGATGTTGTGGAGCGTGTAGGCGACCCGCGCGCCAGAGCCCTCCCGGTGGACCGAGACGTCCCGGACGACGAGGGCGGGGGCGGTGGGGCCGGTCACCCGCAGGTACACGCGGGCCGCGACGGCCTGCTGGACGCCGATGCCCTGGGCCGTGGCGGCGGGCCGGTCCTCCAGGGCCACGATGGCTCCGGGGTGGTCGCCCGGCTCCGCGCGGTCGGGGACGGCGAGGGTGAAGGCGACGCTGACCGAGCCGCGGGCCGGTACGGTGACCCGCTCCCGGTCGAGCTTCGCCCACGCGGCGGCGGCCAGCCGCGGCTCCTCGGGGCCGCGGACGGCGAAGCCGCCGTCCCGGGGGGTGTTGTACGCGTCGGCGGCGTAGAGCCGGAAGGTGCGGGGGCGGTCGGTGCGGTTGGCGACGGTCACGGAGTCGGTGACGGACTGGCCGGGGGCGGCGGCGAGGTAGAAGTAGGGCCGCTGGCCGACGGTGTTGGCGGCGGGGAGCACGGACCACTGGCCGTTGTCCGCCGCGCCCGCCGTCCCGGCGGGGGCGAGGAACAGCGCGGCGAGCACGGCCACGGCGGCCGCCGCGCGGGACCGGGCCCCGCCGCGCCCCTTCACGACAGCGTCAGGGTCAGGACCGCCGAGTACGCGCCGGGAGGGGTGTACCGCGGGACCTGGAGGCTGACCGCGGCGCCGACGGTGAAGGTGCCGCCGACCAGCGCCGCGTCGGGGGTGGAGGCCAGCACCGCCCCCTCCGGCCCGACCGTGCCCGCGCTGCCCGCCGTACAGGGGCTGGGGCTGCCCGGTTCGGCGGTGCACGAGGGGGTCCAGGAGAGGGAGGCGCCGGGGATGCGGACCCCGCCGGGGCCGGTGAAGTCGGTGACCTTGCCGATCAGGGACCAGCCGGCCGGGCCGCCGCGGGCGTCGTTGACGGTGACGGTCCCGATCCGGCCGGGCGCGGACCCGCCCTCTCCGTAGGCCACGGCGCCCAGGGCGATCTCCTCGCCGTCCTGGGTCATGCCGAGGGCGCCCGGCTCGACCGTGGCGGTGAGCTTCTGGGTGCCGGGCGGCGGGGCGGCGTCCACGACCGCGTCCACGACCGCGTACGCGGCCGGGCCCGAGCCCAGCCCGGACGACCAGGCCGCGCCCTCGTACGCGACGACCGCGGTGGTGGCCGTGTCGGACACCGGCAGCTCCGCGAGGACCGTGCCGAGCTCGTCCGCGGTGGCGGCCACCCGGTCGGCGGTCCCGGCGGCGCCGGCCCGCCCGGCGACTGTGACGGTGGCGCCGGGGGTGAACCCGGCGGCGGTGACCTTGACCTTGTCGCCGGGCTTCCCGTGGGCGGAGGCGAGGAGGACGCGGCGGAGGTTGGCCGTGGGCAGCGGGGTCGCGGTGAGGCGCTCGGCGACGGGGGGCGCGGCCGCGGCCGTGCACACGGTGTCGAGGCCGAGCGGCCGGCCGGTGTGCAGGGTGTAGGCGCCGGGGGCCAGGGTGATCTCGCCGGGCTCGGTGACGGTGAAGGTGCCCGTCATGGTGACGGGCGGCAGGGGGGCTCCGGCCGGGACCGGCTCTCCCCCGGCAACCGCCGGGAGGTGCCCGCGGCGCTCCACCCCGACCACGGTGACCTCGCCGCTCTGGGCGCCCGCGATCAGGACCCGCCCGGTCGGGGTCAGCGCGTCCGCGGGCAGGTCGCCACCGGTCGGGTTGACGGCGGGGGTGGCGACCACCTGGTAGGTCACGGTGACGGTGTCGCCGACCCGCGGCGCCGGTTCGTCGACGCTGATCCGGGCGGCGGTCGGCCCGTCGGCGGGCGGGAGTCCGGCCTCCTGCGGCGGCAGGCACTGGGTCGGGAACTCCACCTGCCCCGGCAGTCCGACGGCCGGACCGGCGTCCTCGGCGGCCGCCGGTGCGCTCAGCGCGCCCCCGGCCGCGGCGGCGAGTACGGCCATGCCCACGGCCGCCGACCATCTGCTGCGCGCCCCTGTTCGCACTGCCCGCCCCCTGGGTTCCGTCGCCCCGACAGGGGGCCATTCACGAGCGGGCGGCGGAAGAAGTCAATGCGCGGGTCCGGCAGCAACTGATGGCCCATCAGGAGATGGCAGCGAAGAGGGCAGCGGGGGGACGGCCGGCGCACCGCCCGCCTCGCGGAACGTGCGCCGGTAGGCCGTCGGGCTCACCCCCAGCGCCGCCTGCACGTGCTTGCGCAGCGACTGCGCCGTCCCGAAGCCCGCCTCCCGCGCCACCTGCTCCATCGCAGTTCCGTCCGCTCCAGCAGCCGCCGGGCCCGCTCCACCCGCTGGCCGAGGATCCACTGGCCGGGGCTGACCCCCGACTCCTCCCGGAACCGGCGCGTGAAGGTCCGTACGGACACGGCCTCCTGGCGGGCCAGGTCGGTCAGGCGCAGCGGTTCGTGCAGGCGGTCCAGCACCCAGGCGCGGACCGCCGCGGTGCTGGCGAGCTGCGGCTCGGGCATCGGGCGCTCGATGAACTGCGCCTGCCCGCCGTCCCGGTGCGGCGGTACGACGGTCCGCCGGGCCACCTCGTTCGCGACGGCCGCGCCGTGGTCGCGGCGCACGATGTGCAGGCACAGGTCGATCCCGGCGGCGACGCCGGCGGAGGTGAGCACGTCCCCGTCGTCGGTGTAGAGCACGTCCGGGTCGACCCGGACGGCGGGGAACAGCGTCTGGAAGTGCTCGGCGGAGGCCCAGTGGGTGGTGGCCCGGCGGCCGTCGAGGTATCCGGCGGCGGCGAGCACGTAGCCGCCGGTGCAGATGGAGACGAGCCGGGTGCCCGGCCGGATGTGCGCGAGGGCCGCGGCGAGCTCGTCGGTCAGCCGGCCGTGCTCGTGGACCGGCCCGAGTTCGTAGGAGGCCGGCACGACCACGGTGTCGGCGGTGGCCAGCAGCTCCGGGCCGTGCTCGACGTGGATCGCGAAGTCGGCGTCGGTCGGCACCGGCCCGGGGGCGAGCCCGCAGGTCAGGATCGCGTAGAGGGGCCGCCCGGCGGGATCCTTGGCGCGGCCGAAGATCCGGTGCGGAATGCCGAGCTCGAAGGGCAGCAGCCCGGCGAGGGCGAGTACGACGACGCGGTGGGGCGGGGCGTGCGGCTCCATGGCCCGATCATATCGAAGCATGACAGTCAGGCCACTGTCGTGAGGCATCCCGTGGCCGGAAGCTGTCGGGGTGACACAGACCGCCGCCGCCTCCACGGCCACCCCGCGCACTCCCCGGCAGGCCGGGCGCGTCCACCGCGCCTGGTTCGTCGCGGCCGTCGCCTTCGTGACGATCATCGGCTCCGCCGCCTTCGCCTCCCTGCCCGGGCTGCTCATCGAGCCGCTGCACGAGGAGTTCGACTGGTCGCGCGGCACGATCGGCTTCGCCGTCTCCGTCAACCTCGCGCTGTACGGGATCACCGCACCCTTCGCGGCGGCGCTGATGGACCGCTTCGGCATCCGCCGGGTCGTGGCCCTGGCCCTGCTGGTCATCGCCGGCGGCTCGGTCGCCACGGTCTGGATGACCGCCGCCTGGCAGCTGGTGCTGTTCTGGGGCGTCCTGGTGGGCCTGGGCAGCGGCTCGATGGCCCTGGCCTTCGCAGCGACGGTGACCAACCGGTGGTTCACCGCCCGGCGCGGCCTGGTCACCGGGATCCTGACGGCGGCCGGGGCCTCCGGCCAGCTGGTCTTCCTGCCGCTGCTGTCCTGGCTGGTGGAGGACCACGGCTGGCGCCCGGCGGCGGTCACCGTGTCCCTCACCGCGCTCGCCGTGGTCCCCTTCGTGTGGCTGCTGCTGCGCGACCACCCGGCGGACGTGGGCCTGGCCCCGTACGGGGGCACGTACGCGCCGAAGCCGGCCCCGGTGCCGGGCGCCGCCCGCAGGGCGCTCACCGTCCTGTCCAAGGCGGCCCGGACCGGGCCGTTCTGGCTGCTGGCCGGCACCTTCGCGATCTGCGGGGCCTCCACGAACGGCCTGGTCAAGACCCACTTCGTGCCGGCGGCCCACGACCACGGCATGCCGGTGACGGCGGCGGCCGGACTGCTGGCGGTGATCGGCGTCTTCGACGTCATCGGCACCGTGGCGTCGGGCTGGTTCACCGACCGCTTCGAAGCGCGGCGGCTGCTGGCGGTCTACTACGCCCTGCGCGGCGTCTCGCTGCTCTTCCTGCCGATGCTGCTGGCCCCGGCCGTGCATCCGCCGATGATCTTCTTCATCGTCTTCTACGGCCTGGACTGGGTGGCCACCGTCCCGCCGACCATCGCCCTGTGCCGCGAGCACTACGGCGAGGACGGGGCGATCGTCTTCGGCTGGGTGCTGGCCTCGCACCAGGTCGGCGCGGCCGTCGTCGCCTTCCTGGGCGGCCTGGCGCGGGACGTCTTCGGCTCGTACGACGTCGTCTGGTACGCCTCGGGAGCGCTGTGCGCGATGGCGGCGCTGATGTCGATGGTGATCCGGCGCCGCCCGGCTCCGGCCAAGACGGCCGTCCCGGCCGGAGCGTAGGACCGCGGGCCGTCAGCCGGCGGGGGTGGTGGACTTCAGGGTGCCGTCCGGGCCCGCCAGCAGCACCGGGGTGCCGGCGCCGCCCAGGTCGCGGACGGCCGCGAGGTCGGCGTCGGCCGGGGCGTCCGCGGAGCTGACGACGGCGGCGGCCTCGAGCGAGCCGGCCCCGCTCGCCACGGCCATCGCGACGGCGGTCTGGAGCGCGCTCAGCTTCAGGGAGTCGAGCTCGACCGTGCCGGCCACGTAGGTGCGGCCCGTCTCGTCGCGCACCGCCGCACCCTCGGGCACCCCGTTGCGGGCCCGGGCGCTGCGCGCCAGCGTGATGATCTTGCTGTCCTCGGGGTCGATCCCGGTGGTGTCGGTCATGGGCGAAGCATATGGAGCGTCTGGGCGGGGCCGTACGACGGCCCCGCCCAGACGCTCTCCCCTCCGCTCCCCCGGTCCCCCCTGCCCCAGGGACAAACCTAAGTGTGGAATAAGAGGTTCCTACGATCCGAAGGTCCCGAGACCCAGTGACCTTCGTCCTTGATCCATTTCGCCCCGCCGGGCCGCGTCACGGCCGGTCGAGCCGCAGCCTCTCCGCCTTGGGCAGACCCGCCACGACCAGGTCGTAGGAGTCCTCGACGAGCTCACGGACCAGCGCGTCCGGCAGACCGCCCGGCCCGCCGACGGTCACCGTGTTCCAGTGCCGCTTGTTCATGTGGTAGCCGGGCACGATCGCCTCGTGCTCCGCGCGCAGCCGTACCGCCGCCTCCGGCTCGCACTTGAGGTTGACCTTCAGCGGCTCCGCGTCCAGCGCCGTGAGCGCGAACACCTTGCCCAGCACCTTGAACACCGAGGTCTCCGGGGTGAACGGGAACTCCTCCACCGCCGCGTTGAAGCCCAGACACAACTCCCGCAGCCGAGCCGGGGTCATTCCCCCTCCTCCCCCGCGGACTCCGCCGCGGCCACCGGTTCCACCAGCACCGTCACGATCTTGTTCCGCCGCCCGGCCGGGGACTCGGCCGTCAGCCGCAGCGGACGTCCGTCCGGCAGCTCGACCAGCGCCGAGGCGCCCGCGATCGGCACCCGGCCCAGCGCCTTCGCCAGCAGGCCGCCGACCGTCTCCACGTCCTCGTCGTCGAAGGCCTCGACCTTGAACAGTTCGCCGAGGTCGGTGATGTCGAGGCGCGCCGTGACCCGGTAGCGGTCCTCGCCCAGGTCCTCGACCGGCGGGAGCTCCCGGTCGTACTCGTCGGTGATCTCCCCGACGATCTCCTCCAGGATGTCCTCGATCGTGACGATGCCCGCCGTGCCGCCGTACTCGTCGATGACGACGGCCACGTGGTTGCGCACCTGCTGCATCTCGCGCAGCAGGTCGCCCGCGTTCTTGGTGTCCGGCACGAAGACCGCGGACCGCATGACCGTGGAAACCAGGTCGGACTCCGCCTCCCGGCTGATGTGGGTCTTGCGGACCAGGTCCTTCAGGTAGACGATCCCGACGATGTCGTCCTCGTTCTCCCCGGTCACCGGGATGCGCGAGAAGCCGGAGCGCAGCGCGAGCGTGGTCGCCTGACGGACCGTCTTGTACCGCTCGATGCACACCAGGTCGGTGCGCGGCACCATCACCTCGCGCACCAGGGTGTCGCCCAGCTCGAAGACCTGGTGCACCATGCGGCGCTCGTCGTCCTCGATCAGCGATTCCCGCTCCGCGAGGTCCACCATCGCGCGCAGCTCGGCCTCGGAGGCGAACGGCCCCTTGCGGAAGCCCTTCCCGGGCGTGAGCGCGTTGCCGATGAGGATCAGCAGCTGCGGGATCGGGCCCATCACCCGCGCGAGCGGTACGAGGACGTACGCGGCCGCCGTCGCGGTGTTCAGCGGGTGCTGGCGGCCGATCGTGCGCGGGGACACGCCCACGGCCACGAAGGAGACCAGCACCATGACCGCGATGGCCACGAGCAGCGCGGTCCAGGTCTCCCCGAACTCGGCCAGGCAGACGTAGGTCACCAGGACGCCGGCCGCCATCTCACAGGTGACCCGGACCAGCAGGGCCACATTGAGGTAGCGGGTGGGATCGCCGGCCACCTGCGCGAGCTTCTCGCTGCCGCGCCGGCCCTCCCGTACGGCCTGCTCGGCACGGAAGCCGGAGATGCGGGCGATCCCGGACTCGGCGCACGCCGCGAACCAGGCCACGACGACCAGCAGGACGGCGCCGGTGATCAGTTGCGGGGCGTTCACGAGACGGTGGGCGCCGGGGACGGACCGGTGATGCCGCGCTCGGCACGCCAGCCGTCGACGATGGCCGCCTGGAGGCCGAACATCTCGGCCTTCTCCTCGGGCTCCTCGTGGTCGTACCCGAGCAGGTGCAGCACCCCGTGGACGGTCAGGAGCTGGAGCTCCTCGTCCATGGAGTGCTGCGTCGGGGCGTCCTCGCCCTGCTTCTTGGCGACCTCGGGGCAGAGCACGATGTCACCGAGGAGCCCCTGCGGGGGCTCCTCCTCGTCCTTCGCCGGCGGACGGAGCTCGTCCATCGGGAAGGACATGACGTCGGTGGGTCCGGGCAGGTCCATCCACTGGATGTGGAGCTGCTCCATGGCGTCCTCGTCGATGACGATGACGGAGAGCTCCGAGAGCGGGTGGATCCGCATCCGGGCGAGCGCGTAGCGGGCGATGTCGAGGATCGCCTGCTCGTCGACCTCGGTTCCGGACTCGTTGTTGACGTCGATCGACATGGTGCGCTGGGTTCTACTTCCGCTGGTGGCCGTTCCCGGCCTGCTGGCTCTCGTCGTACTTCTCGTACGCGTCGACGATACGGCCGACCAGCTTGTGGCGGACGACATCCTCGGACGTGAGCCGCGAGAAGTGGATGTCCGGAACCCCTTCGAGGATCGACTGGACCTGACGCAGACCGCTCTTGGTGCCGCCCGGAAGGTCGACCTGGGTGATGTCACCCGTGATGACGATCTTCGAATCGAACCCGAGCCGGGTCAGGAACATCTTCATCTGCTCCGGGCTCGTGTTCTGCGCCTCGTCGAGGACGACGAACGCCTCGTTGAGGGTGTTGTGCGTCAGCAGGTAGTCCTGCGTGACGTACAGCGAATCCTCGGCGGCCACCTGGATGCACACGGCCTTCTCCCGGCCCGCGGGCTCGATGGAGTCGATGAAGCGCATCGGGCGCCCGCCGCCGCCGGCGGCGTAGTACTTCTCGGCCTTGCGAGCGAGGCGGAACGGCTCGATGCCCTCCGGGAGGCGGATGTCGACCACGTGCGAGTCGGACCGGTCGGCGGCCAGCGCGGATCCCTGCACCCGGCCGTCCGCCGACCGGCGTCGGGTATAGGCGACGCCGCCGAGGGACTGGACGAGCGCCACGACATCGTCCCGGAGGAGGATCGACGAGGTCGAGTACTGGACCCGGCAGGAGCGGCCCTGCTGCGACACCGGGCCGCCGTCGGAGTCCAGCAGTCCCTGGAGAACCGCGAGACGAACCTCGGCGGTGTTGTGGAGGTAGTCGTCAGGTACGAACTTCGAGTGAGAACGACTGCCCAGCAGATCGAGCTCGCGCATGACCCTGGTAACGGGATTCTCCAGGGTGACGACGTCACCAGGCGACTTCTCGCGGTTCAGGACGTAGTCCGGCCCCCCCTTGTGCCGTGCGACGACACCGGGAAGGGCCGCCTCGAGCGCGCGCACGAGTTCCTCGTCCTCCGTGGCGAAGGAGGGCGTGGTGGAGCCGGTCAGGCAGCCGTCTCCGAGAAGCAGGCCCAGGGCGTACGGGTCCATGGGAACCTCGCGCTCGGGGAACTCGACGGGCGCGGTGAGCAGCGGCAGCTCGTACCTGCGGGCGTGCGCCGCCCGCAGGTTGCCGATCATCTCCTGGGTCTCCAGGACCCGCCACGGCTTGTCGCGGCGCTCGTCGTCGCGGGTCCGGACGGTCCAGAGGTGCTCGCCGCAGCACAGGGTCCAGGAACCGTCCTGGGCACTGACACGGTAGATGTCCTTCTCGCCCTGCGGGTAGACGCCGAGGACGGGAGTCGGCTCCCCGTTCGATCCGACGACGAGGTCTCCCACTTGGAGGTCGCCGATCGGGCGCCATCCATCCGGCGTCAGCACATTCGTGAAGACCGGCTGCGCCCGGCCGCGCATGTACGCCAGCGGGGCCACCTCGATGGTCCCGGCGGCCATGAGCCGCGGGATCGAGTCGGGGTCCAGCATGTCGTGCAGCGCGTCGTAGAGCGGGCGCAGGTACGGGTCGATCTTGTCGAAGAGCGTGCCCGGCAGGAAGCCGAGCCGCTCGCCCGCCTCGACGGCGGGCCGGGTCAGGATGATCCGGCTGACCTGCTTGGACTGCAGGGCCTGGACCGCCTTCGCCATGGCGAGGTAGGTCTTGCCCGTACCGGCGGGGCCGATGCCGAACACGATCGTGTTCTTGTCGATGGCGTCGACGTACCGCTTCTGGTTGAGGGTCTTGGGCCGGATGGTGCGGCCGCGGCTGGAGAGGATGTTCTGGGTGAGCACCTCGGCGGGAGTCTCCTCCGGCCCGCCCTCCTTGCCGTTGCCGCTCGCCTTGAGCATGGCGATCGAGCGTTCCACTGCGTCCTCCGTCATCGGCTGCCCGGTGCGGAGCACCAGCATCATCTCGTCGAACAGGCGCTGGATCAGCGCGACTTCCGCCGCCGCCCCGATCGCGCTCACCTGGTTGCCCCGAACATGGATGTCGGCCTTCGGGAAGGCCTTCTCGATCACGCGCAACAGGGCGTCACCGGATCCGAGTACCGTCACCATCGGGTGCGTGGCCGGAACGGTGAAGTGGGCTCGCGCCTGGCCCGGCGCTGGGATGTGGGCTGTCGGTGTCTGAGTCATGGGCCGGCACTGTGGCCTGCGCATACCTCCCGCTGAGGGGCCGCGCCGATCGACGACCTCCGGAATACCAAGCGTACGTCGCCCCCGGGACATCCCCGAGAGGTTTTCCACCGGTGTTCCAGCGGGCGGCCGGGGCGCCGCTCAGGCGGAGTGGCGGAAGCCGATGGTGGGCACCGCCCGGCGCCGGGCGGCCGGGGCCGCGGCGTGCGGGATCAGGTCGTCCAGGAACGCGTAGCGGCCGCGCAGCCCGGCCGGGGCCGTCCGCCACCAGTGCGCCACCTCGGGCCAGCCGGGGGCGGAGAGGGAGCCGCCGAACTCCTGGACCGACAGGGCCGCCGTCAGCCCCGCGAAGGCGAGGCGGTCCGCGAGCGGCCAGCCCGCCAGGGTGCCGGTCACGAAGCCCGCCACGTACACGTCGCCCGCCCCGGTCGGGTCCAGCTCGTCGACCGCGATCCCGGGGACGTGGGCCGTCTCGCCCGTCCGCCCGTCCACCGCGTACGAGCCCTCCGGGCCCATCGTCACCACCGCGATCGGCACCCGCTCGGCCAGTGCCCGGGCGGCCGCGCGCGGACACTCGGTCCGCGTGTACCGCATGGCCTCGCCCGCGTTCGGCAGGAAGGCCTCGCAGTGCTCGAGGTCGGCCAGGTCCCCCAGGTCCCACCGCCCGCTCTCGTCCCAGCCCACGTCCGCGAAGACCCGCGCGCCGCGCCGGGCCGCCTCCCCGATCCACGGCTCGCCCCGGCCGGGCCCCAGCGCCGCCACGGCCGCCCGGGCCCGCGGGGGGCACTGCGGGAACGGGCCGGGGCCGGCCGGCGGGGGCGCCTCGTGCCCGTGCGAGACCATCGTGCGCTCGCCCTCGTAGGCCATCGAGACGGTGACGGGGCTGTGCCAGCCGGGGATCGTCCGCGACATCGACAGGTCGATGCCCTCGCCCTGCTCGAGGGCGTCCCAGCAGTACTCGCCGTAGTGGTCGTCGCCGAACGCCGCGGCGAGCGAGGTGCGCAGGCCGAGCCGGGCCAGGGCGGTGGCCATGTTGGCGACGCCGCCGGGGCTGGAGCCCATGCCGCGGGCCCAGGACTCCGTACCGCGCACCGGGGCGGAGTCGAGGCCGGTGAAGATGATGTCGAGGAAGACCGTGCCGGTCAGGAAGACGTCGCAGGCCGGCTCCTGCGGGTTGCGCAGCGGACCGAGCGGGTCCACCGCCGCCGCAAGGCTGTCGACATTCTCCCGACTGGTCACGGTGTACTCCCCGTTGGCTTGAAGGGTCGTTTCTTCCGGAGCGTTTTCGGTGCGTTTCCGCTGCGTTTTCGGCGCGAGGGTTTTCGGTGGAAAGATGCCAGCCATGCCCGGCCCGCACGAGACCAAACCCAGTGTGTCGCAGATCACTACAGGAATGCTCTTTTCCTGCTGTCGGGCCACTTGATAAACATGGGCCCCGCTCACTCTGCGGCGATGCCACGCACCACCCGCACCACCTGGAACGCACGTGCCCGACCGCACCACCGCGCGGCTCTCCGAGCCGGCCGCCGAGCCGCCCGCCGCCTGGCCTCTGGTGGCCCTCTTCACCGCGGGGTACCTCGCCCCGTACCTCCTGCCGACCGTCGTCGGACGGCTCGACGCCCACCTGCCGCTGAGCCCCGCGCAGGCCGGTCTGATCGGCACGGTGCTGCTGCTCGGCTCCGCCGCGGCCGGCTTCACCCTGGCCTCCCGCATCGGCCGGCACGGGCCCCGGCTGCCGGCCCGGGCCGGGCTGCTGCTGGCCGTCGCCGGCTACGGCACGGCCGCCGCGTCCTCGCTGCTGCCGCTGGTCGTGGCGGGCGCGGTGGTCGGCGGCTTCGGCTCCGGCACCGCCACCGCCGTGGCCGCCGCGGGCATCGCCGGGCAGCGCGACCCGCACCGGGCCTCCGCGCTGGGCCTGTTGTCGGTGTCGGCGACCGCCGGGGCGCTGTACCTGACGCTGCCGCGGCTCGGGGGCGGCCACGGGCTGCCGTTCGCCGCCATCGCGCTGGTCGCGGCGCTGGTCTGGCCCGCCGCGGGCCGCCTGGGCGACTCGTCGGCTTCCGCGGTGACCGGGGTCGCCCCGGGCCGCCTGCCGTACCCGCGGGCCGGGGTGGTCCTGGCCGGCTCCCTGATGCTGTGGTCCCTCGCGCAGAACGCCCTGTGGGGGGTCAGCGGCCGGATCGGCGCCCAGCAGGCGGGCCTCTCGGAGGTCACCCTCGGCGTCGTCTTCGCCGCGGCGCTCGGCGCGGGCCTGCTCGGGGTCACGGCCGCCTCCGCGCTGGGCTCCCGGCTGGGCCGGGCGGTGCCGATCGGCGCCGGGACCGCGGTGATCGCCTGCTGCGTGGTGGTGGCCTCGTCCGCCCGGGGCCTCACGGGCTTCGCCGGCGGGGAGATCCTGTGGAACGCGCTCTACCCGGTCGTGCTCTCGTACGCGATCGGCCTCGCGGCGGCCCTGGACCCGCGCGGGCGGTGGGCGGTGCTGGCCGGGTCGGCCTCCTCCCTGGGCGTGGCCTGCGGGCCCGTCATCGGCAGCCTGCTCGCGGAGGCGGCGGGCTTCCCCGGCATGGGCCTGGTGCTGGGCGCGCTGCTGCTGGCCGTGGCCGGGCCGATGGCCGCCGTGGCCCTGCACGCGGGCGGGCGTCCGCTGACCGCCGGGTCGGTCCGCCGGCGCGGCGGCGCCCCGGCGGCCGTGCTCGCCGCCGGCGCGGGCGCGCCGTCGGGCACGATCCCGCGCGTCGGCGCCGAGGAGCTCGCGGTCACCGAGATCCCGCTGCGCCGGCGGCCGCGCCGCGTCCTGCTCCTGTCCCCGCCCGCCCGCCGCCGCACCCGCACCCGCCTGTGACCGCTGCGCGCCGCCCCCGGTCCCGGGCGCGGCGGCCTCAGCGACGCTTCGGGAGGGGGACCCGGGTCAGGTCCGCCGCGATCGTCAGCTCGCCCTCGAACCCGGCCGCCCGGGCCTGCCGTTCGAACTCCGACGGGTCGGTGTAGCGCTGCGAGAAGTGCGTCAGCACGAGGTGCCGGACGCCCGCGCCCCGCGCCACCCGCGCGGCCTGCCCGGCCGTGAGGTGCCCGTGCTCGGTGGCCAGCGGCTCGTCCTCGTCGAGGAAGGTCGACTCGATCACCAGCATGTCGCAGCCCTCGGCCAGCTCGTCCACGCCCTCGCAGAGCCGGGTGTCCATGACGAACGCGAACCGCTGCCCCGGCTTCGGCTCGCTGACCTGCTCCAGCGTGACCTCGCCCAGCCGCCCCTCGCGCTGGATCCGGCCCACGTCCGGCCCCTTGATCCCGTGCCGCGCGAGCAGTTCCGGGATCATGCGGCGGCCGTCCGGCTCGGTGAGCCGGTATCCGAAGGACTCCACGGGGTGCGAGAGCAGCCTGGCCTCCAGGACGTACGAGGCACCGCGCGCCAGTTCCCGCATCCCGTCCCCGGCGACCGGCTCCTCGGCCAGCCGCACCGTCTCGCGGTAGGCGGTGGCGTACCGCAGCCGGTCGAAGAACTTCTGCCCGGAGGCCGGGTAGTGCGCGGTGACGGGGTGCGGGACCCGGTCGAGGTTGATCCGCTGGATCACCCCGGCCAGGCCGAGGCTGTGGTCACCGTGGAAGTGGGTGACGCAGATCCGGTTGATGTCGTGCGCGGCCACCCCGGCACGCAGCATCTGGCGCTGGGTGCCCTCGCCCGGGTCGAAGAGGATGCCCTCGGCGTCCCAGCGCAGCAGGTAGCCGTTGTGGTTGCGGTGGCGGGTGGGCACCTGGCTGGCGGTGCCCAGCACCACGAACTCGCGTACGGACACGGGTTATCCGGGGGGCCACTGGAGGCCGCGGCCGCCGAGGACGTGCGCGTGGGCGTGGAAGACGGTCTGGCCGGCGCCGGCCCCCGTGTTGAAGACGATCCGGTACCCGTGGTCGGCGAGCTTCTCGTCGGCGGCGATGCGGCCTGCCTCGGCGAGGAGGTCGGCGGTGACGGCTGGTTCGGCCGCCGCCAGCGAGGCCGCGTCGGGGTAGTGCACCTTGGGGATGACCAGGACGTGCGTCGGCGCCTGCGGGTTGATGTCCCGGAAGGCGAAGGTCGTGTCGGTCTCCCGGACCACGGTCGCCGGGATGCTCCCCGCGACGATCTTGCAGAACAGGCAGTCGGCCTGCGGTTCCCCGGCCATCGCTTCGCCTCCGTGTCGTTGATCGCTCCGGGCATCGTATCCCCGGACCGCGTACGGGACTCCGCGGCCTGCGCCCCTGAGCCGGCGGCCGTGCGCGGGGGTCAGCTCCAGCGGCCGGTGCGGGCCAGCAGGACCGCCGTCGCCGCGGTGCCGACGGTCGAGGTGCGCAGGACCGAGCGGCCCAGCCGGTACGGGTGGGCACCCGCCCCGGCGAAGACGGCCAGCTCCTCCGGGGAGACCCCGCCCTCCGGACCGACCACCATCACGATGGACCCGGCCGCCGGGAGCTCGGCCCCGGCCAGGGCTTCGGATGGGGTGTCGCGGTCCTCGTGGAGGACCATCGCCAGGTCGGCGCCGGCCAGCAGCGCCGCCACCTGCTTGGTGGACAGGGCCTCGGCCACGTCCGGGAAGCGGACCCGGCGGGACTGCTTGCCCGCCTCGCGGGCGGTGGCCCGCCACTTGGCCAGGGATTTGGCGCCGCGGTCGCCGCGCCACTGCGTGATGCACCGCGAGGCCTGCCAGGGCACGATCGCGTCCACGCCCGTCTCGGTCATGGTCTCCACGGCCACCTCGCCGCGGTCCCCCTTGGGCAGCGCCTGCACGACGGTGATCCGGACGGCCGGCTCGGCTTCCTCGAAGGCCCCCGACACGGTCAGCACCAGCCGGTCCTTGCCCTCCGCCGCCTTCACGACCGTTTCGGCCCAGCCGCCCCGGCCGTCCGTGAGGACCACCGCCTCGCCCGGATTCAGCCGCTTCACGGACACCGCGTGCCGGCCCTCCGGGCCGTCCAGGACGAACTCCGGTCCCGCCGGTACCTCTTCGACCACGAACACCGGGGCGGTCATGACGCACTCCTCATCTGCATTGCCTTCAACGTGCTCTGTGCCTCGGCCAGTTCGGCCGCCAGCACTTCCATCAGCTCCCCGGCGGGCAGCGCCCGCGCCAGCCGGTGCCCCTGGCCCGCCCACAGGGCCATGCCCTGCGGGTCCCCGGCCGCGGCGGCCGCCTTGCGCAGCCCCGAGGTCAGGTGGTGGATCTGCGGGTACGCGGCGGGGGCGTACGGCCCGTGCTCGCGCATGAACCGGTTGACCAGAACCCGCCCCGGCCGCCCGGAGAAGGCCCGGGTGAGCTCGGTGCGGACGAACAGCGGGTCCGTCAGCGCCTTCTTGTGCAGCGGGTCCGACCCCGACTCCGGGCAGGCCAGGAAGGCGGTGCCGAGCTGGGCCGCCGCCGCGCCCGCCGCGAGCAGCGCGGCGATCTGCGAGCCCCGCATCAGCCCGCCCGCCGCGATGATGGGGAGCGCGACGGCCTCCCGTACCTGGGCCACGAGCGCGAGCAGCCCCACCGACGCCGTGCCGTCGGCCTGCGGATCGTCCCGGTGCGTGGCCTGGTGCCCGCCGGCCTCGATGCCCTGGACGCAGACGGCGTCGGCCCCGGCCTCCTGCGCGCGGCGGGCCTCCTCGACGGAGGTCGCGGTGACGACGGAGTACGTACCGGCCTGGCGCAGGGAGGCCAGCACCGCCGGGGCGGGACAGCCGAAGGTGAAGGAGACGACCGGGACAGGGTCCTCGAGCAGGATGGCGAGCTTGGCGTCGTAGCCGTCGTCGCAGGTGCCGATGATGTCCTCGGCGGCCAGGGAGGTCTCGTACCAGCTCGCCTCGCCGGCCAGCTGCCCGCGGTAGGACTCGACGGCGGCCGGGTCCACGTGGCCGGTCTGCGGCATGAAGAGGTTCACCCCGAAGGGGCGCCGGGTGAGGGCGCGCACCTGCTTGATCTCCTGGTACATGCCGTCGGCGGTCTTGTACCCGCCGGCCAGGAAGCCCAGTCCGCCCGCCTCGCACACGGCGGCGGCGAGGGGCGGACAGGAGGCGCCGCCCGCCATGGGGGCCTGCACGATCGGGTATGCGCAGAGACCGTTCGGTGCCGAGGACATGCACTGCATCGTGCCATGTCCCGCTCAGGGGACCGAATCACGGCATTCGCCTGGCATAGTCCGCTTCCCGGTGCGGCCGGAACACATACGACGAGCCCGGCCGGGGGGCATCCCCGGCCGGGCTCGTCGATGAGAGGTCGCAGGCCGTCAGCGGCCGTTGAAGGCGTCCTTCAGGCGGCTGAACAGCCCCTGCTGGCCCGGCGCGAACTGGCCGGTCGGCCGCTCCTCGCCGCGCAGCTTCGCCAGCTGGCGCAGCAGTTCCTCCTGCTGGGCGTCCAGCTTGTTCGGGGTGGTCACCTCGACGTGGACGATCAGGTCGCCGCGTCCGCCACCGCGCAGGTGGGTGACGCCGCGCCCGTGCAGCGGGATCGACTGGCCGGACTGGGTGCCGGGCCGGATGTCGATCTCCTCCATGCCGTCCAGCGTCTCCAGCGGGCACTTGGTGCCCAGGGACGCCGCCGTCATCGGGATGGTCACCGTGCAGTGCAGGTCGTCCCCGCGCCGCTGGAAGACCGGGTGCGGCAGCTCGTGGATCTCCACGTACAGGTCGCCGGCGGGGCCGCCGCCGGGGCCGACCTCGCCCTCGCCCGCGAGCTGGATGCGGGTGCCGTTCTCGACACCGGCCGGGATCTTGACGGTGAGGCTGCGGCGGGACCGGACCCGGCCGTCGCCCGCGCACTCGGGGCACGGGGTCGGGACGACGGTGCCGAAGCCCTGGCACTGCGGGCAGGGGCGCGAGGTCATGACCTGGCCCAGGAAGGACCGGGTGACCTGCGAGACCTCGCCGCGGCCGCGGCACATGTCACACGTCTGCGCGGAGGTGCCGGGAGCGGCGCCCTCGCCCGAGCAGGTGGTGCAGACGACGGCCGTGTCGACCTGGATGTCCTTGGTCGTCCCGAAGGCCGCCTCGTCCAGCTCCAGGTCGAGGCGGATCATCGCGTCCTGGCCGCGCCGGGTCCGCGAACGCGGGCCGCGCTGCGAGGCCTGGCCGAAGAAGGCGTCCATGATGTCGGAGAAGTTGCCGAAGCCACCCGCTCCGAAGCCACCCGCGCCCGCGCCGCCGCCCGACGAGGACAGCGGGTCGCCGCCCAGGTCGTAGACCTGCTTCTTCTGCGGGTCCGAGAGCACCTCGTAGGCCGCGTTGATCTCCTTGAAGCGCTCCTGCGTCTTCGGATCCGGATTCACATCCGGGTGGAGTTCACGCGCGAGGCGCCGGAAGGCCTTCTTGATCTCGTCCTGCGATGCGTCGCGGCGCACGCCGAGAACGGCGTAGTAGTCCGTGGCCACTTACGACTCCGCCAGGATCTGTCCGACGTAACGTGCCACTGCGCGTACCGCTCCCATCGTTCCGGGGTAGTCCATGCGGGTCGGTCCGACCACGCCGAGTTTGGCGACCGTTTCGCCGCCCGAACCGTAACCGACCGAGACGACCGACGTGGAGTTCAGCCCCTCGTAGGCGTTCTCGTGCCCGATCCGTACGGCCATTCCCGACTCGTTGGCCTCGCCCAGCAGCTTGAGGAGCACGACCTGCTCCTCCAGCGCTTCGAGCACCGGCCTGATCGTCAGGGGAAAATCGTGTCCGAAGCGGGTGAGATTGGCGGTACCGCCGATCATCAGCCGCTCTTCGGCTTCCTCGACCAGGGTTTCGAGGAGCGTCGAGAGCACGGTGGACACCGTGCCCCGGTCGTCCGCCTCGAAGGACTCGGGGAGGTCCTGGACGAGCGGGGGCACGTCGGTGAACCGGCGCCCGACGACCCGGCTGTTGAGCCGGGCCCGCAGATCGGCCAGCGAGGTCTCCCCGAAGGGGCTCGGGCAGTCGATCAGCCGCTGTTCGACGCGCCCGGTGTCCGTGATCAGTACGAGCATCAGGCGCGCCGGAGCGAGCGAGAGCAGCTCCACGTGCCGGACGGTCGACCGGGTCAGGCTCGGGTACTGGACGACGGCGACCTGCCGGGTCAGCTGCGCGAGCAGCCGCACCGTCCGGCCGACCACGTCGTCGAGGTCCACGGCCCCGTCGAGGAAGTTCTGGATGGCCCGGCGCTCGGGCGTCGACAGCGGCTTGACCCCCGCCAGCTTGTCGACGAAGAGGCGGTAGCCCTTGTCGGTGGGGATCCGGCCGGCGCTGGTGTGGGGCTGGGCGATGTAGCCCTCCTCCTCCAGCACGGCCATGTCGTTGCGCACGGTGGCGGGCGAGACGCCGAGCCGGTGCCGCTCGGTGAGCGCCTTGGAGCCGACCGGCTCCTCCGTCCCGACGTAGTCCTGGACGATGGCGCGCAGCACTTCGAGTCTGCGTTCGCTGAGCATCGCGCACACCTCCAGCTGTGGTCCGTTGCCGTGTTCATTGCAAGCTAGGTCGTTGATGGCTCGGTCGTTGGAGCCCGGTCGTTGGCACTCTGGTCGCTCGAGTGCCAGAGATCCCCCGCTCAGTGTACGGCCGGGTAGTAAGACCCTGGCAAGGGAGGCCCGCCAGGGTAGCGTCGCGGCATGGACGTGCGTTGGGAAGAGGCGGGCTGGGAAAGGCTGACCGGGCGGACCGGGCGCCGGCGGCTTCCGGTGTGGGACTGCACCGTGGGACTGGTGGTGGGGGACGATTCCGTGCTCCTCGTCGACCCCGGTTCGTGTCTGCGCGAGGGCGCGCGGGTGCGGGCGGAGGCGGAACGGCTGACGGGCCGGCACGTGACCCATATCGCATTCACGCACGGACATTTCGACCACGTCCTGGGCGGGGCCGCCTTCTCCGGGGCCGAGGTGTTCGGAGCGGTCGGCCTGGACGCGCTGCTCGCCACCGGCCGCGAGGAGCTGCGCGGGGACGCGGTGCGCCACGGCCTGGCCGAGGCGGAGGCCGCGGAGGCGGTGGACCTGATGGTCTCTCCGAAGCACCTGGTGTCGGGCGAGTGGACGCTGGACCTGGGCGGGGTGCGGGTGCTGCTGGCCAATGTGGGTCCCGGGCACACGCGCCACGACCTGGCGGTCTTCGTGCCGGGCGAGCGCGAGACCGTGTTCTGCGGGGACCTGGTCGAGGAGTCGGGCGAGCCCTCGGCGGGCCCGGACGCGGTGCCCCGGCAGTGGCCCGCCGCCCTGGACCGGCTGCTGGCGCTGGGCGGGGACGACGCGCAGTACGTGCCGGGTCACGGAGCGGTGGTCTCCGCGGCCTTCGTGCGTGCGCAACGCGCCACACTGGCCGCTCGTTTCGGCGTGTCGTAGGCGTGTCCGCCGCGCCTCTCCTACGCTCGGCCGGATGCGCGAGTACTCCCCCGACCTGACCCCCCAGTGGAAGCGCCCCAAGGCCGTGCCGGAGGTGGCCGCGGAGCCCGATCTGGTGGTCGAGGCGGCCGGTACGGACTTCTGCGGGGCGGTGGTGGCCTGCGAGGCGGGCACGGTGACCCTGGAGGACCGCTTCGGCAAGCGGCGGGTGTTCCCGCTGGAGCCGCGCGGCTTCCTGCTGGACGGGGCCGTGGTCACCCTGGTCCGCCCCTCGCGCGCCCCCTCCGCGCCCCGCCGCACCGCCTCGGGCTCGCTCGCCGTGCCGGGGGCCAGGGCGCGGGTGGCGCGGGCCGGGCGCATCTACGTGGAGGGCCGCCACGACGCGGAGCTGGTGGAGAAGGTCTGGGGGGACGACCTGCGGATCGAGGGCGTGGTGGTGGAGTACCTGGAGGGCATCGACGACCTCCCGGCCATCGTCGCCGAATTCGACCCGGCCCCGGACGCCCGCCTGGGGATCCTGGTGGACCACCTCGTGCCGGGCTCGAAGGAGTCCCGCATCGCGGCCGGGGTGACCTCGCCGGACGTGCTGATCGTGGGCCACCCGTACGTGGACGTCTGGCAGGCGGTGAAGCCGTCCGCCCTGGGCATCGGGGCCTGGCCGGTGGTGCCGCGCGGCCAGGACTGGAAGACGGGCATCTGCCGCGCCCTGGGCTGGCCGGAGAACACCGGCGCCGCCTGGCAGCACATCCTGTCGCGCGTGACCTCGTACAAGGACCTGGAGCCCACCCTCCTGGGCTCGGTGGAACACCTCATCGACCACGTCACGGCGCCGTAGCGACGGCGCCGCAGGCCGGTCAGTCCGGCCGGTCCGGTCGGTCAGTCCACCAGGTCCCGGACCACCGCGTCGGCCAGCAGCCGCCCCCGCAGGGTCAGCACGGCCCGCCCCGCCCCGTACGGCTCCGCCTCCAGCAGCCCGTCCGCCAGCGCCCGCCGCGAGGCGGCCAGCCCGGCGGGGGCCAGCAGCGACAGCGGTACGCCGTCCACCAGCCGCAGCTCCAGCAGGATCCGCTCCACCCGCCGGTCCTCCTCGGAGAGGAGCTCGCGGCCGGCGCCCGGGGACCGCCCCTCCGCGAGCGCGGCGGCGTACGCGCCCGGGTGCTTGACGTTCCACCACCGCACCCCGCCCACGTGGGAGTGCGCGCCCGGACCCGCGCCCCACCAGTCGGCTCCGCGCCAGTACAGCTCGTTGTGCAGGCAGCGCCCGGCCTGCGAGGAGGCCCAGTTCGACACCTCGTACCAGGAGTACCCGGCCTCCGCCATCACCGCGTCAGCGATCAGGTAGCGGTCGGCGTGCACGTCGTCGTCCGTCATCGGGACCTCGCCCCGGCGGATCCGCCGCGCCAGCTGGGTGCCCTCCTCCACGATCAGCGCGTACGCCGAGATGTGGTCCGGCCCGGCGCCCAGCGCCGCCGAGAGCGACGCCCGCCAGTCCTCGTCCGACTCCCCCGGCGTGCCGTAGATCAGGTCCAGGTTGACGTGCTCGAAGCCTGCCGCGCGCGCCTCCGCGACGCAGGCCTCCGGGCGCCCGGGGGTGTGCGTACGGTCCAGCACCTTCAGGACGTGCTGCCTGGCGCTCTGCATGCCGAAGGAGATCCGGTTGAAACCGCCGGCCCGCAGCTCGGCCAGGTACTCCGGGTTCACCGACTCCGGATTGGCCTCGGTGGTGATCTCCGCGTCCTCGGCCAGGCCGAACTCGTCCCGGATCGCCGCGAGCATCCGTACGAGGTCCCCGGCGGGCAGCAGCGTCGGCGTGCCGCCGCCCACGAACACGGTCCGCACGGCCCGCGGGTCGTCCCCGAGCACCTTGCGGGCGAGGCGGACCTCGTCGATCAGGGTGTCGGCGTAGTTCTCCCGCGAGGCGAGCACACCGCCGGTGCCCCGCAGCTCGGTGGCCGTGTAGGTGTTGAAGTCGCAGTAGCCGCACCGCGTGGCGCAGTACGGCACGTGCAGGTAGAAGCCGAGCGGCCGGCCGCCCGCGCCCGCCAGGGCGTGCGACGGCAGCGAGCCGTCTTCGGGCATGGGTTCACCGTCGGGCAGTGCGGAAGGCATACCCCCATCATCCCGCACTGCCCCATGGTCGTTTACGCCGTGCGCGGCGCCCCCGGCTACGCCTCGCGCGAGCCCTCGTACATCTCGTCGATGAGGTGCTTGAACTCACGCTCGACGACCGGCCGCTTCAGCTTGAGGCTGGGCGTGAGGTCGCCGTGCTCGATGTCGAGGTCGCGCGGCAGGATCCGGAACTTCTTGACGGTCTGCCACCGCTGGAGGCCCTCGTTGAGGGTCTGTACGTACGTCTCGATCAGGCGGTTGGTCTCCGGCGCGGCCAGGACCGCCGCGTACGTCTTGCCCTCCAGCCCGTTCCCGGCGGCCCAGCCCATGATCGACGGCTCGTCGAGCGCGATCAGGGCGGAACAGAAGTTCCGGTCGGCGCCGTGCACGACGATGGTCGACACGTACGGGCAGATCGCCTTGAACTGGCCCTCGATCTCGGCCGGGGCGACGTACTTGCCGCCCGAGGTCTTGATCAGGTCCTTCTTGCGGTCGGTGATGCGCAGGTAGCCGTCGGGCGAGAGCTCGCCGATGTCCCCCGTGTGCAGCCAGCCGTCGGACTCCAGCACCTCTGCGGTCTTCTCGGGCTGCCCGTGGTAGCCCTGCATGATGCCGGGGCCGCGCAGCAGCACCTCGCCGTCGTCGGCGATGCGGACCTCGGTGCCGGGGAGCGGCTTGCCGACGGTTCCGGTGCGGTAGGCCTCGCCCGGGTTGACGAAGGAGGCGGCACTGGACTCGGTCAGGCCGTAGCCCTCGAGGATGTGGATGCCGGCGCCGGAGAAGAAGTAGCCGATGTCGGGTGCCAGGGCGGAGGCTCCGGAGACCGCGGCCCGCAGGTTGCCGCCGAAGGCGTCGCGGAGCTTCGAGAAGACGAGCGTGTCGGCGATCTTGTGCTTGGTGGCGAGGCCGAAGGGGGCGGTCGCCTGACCGGTGCGGCGGAAGTTGTCCTGGGTGACCTTGGCGTACTCGCGGGCCACCCCGGCCGACCACTGGAAGATCTTGTACTTGGCCCCGCCGCCGGCCCGGGCCTTGGCGGCGACCCCGTTGTAGACCTTCTCGAAGATGCGCGGGACGGCCGCCATGTACGTCGGCTGCACGACCGGCAGGTTCTCGATGATCTTGTCGATCCGGCCGTCGACGGCGGTCACGTGGCCGACCTCGATCTGGCCGGAGGTGAGCACCTTGCCGAAGACGTGGGCCAGCGGCAGCCACAGGTACTGGACGTCGTCCTTGGTGATCAGGCCGGTGGCGACGGTGGCCTTGGCCATGTACGACCAGTTGTCGTGCGGCAGGCGGACGCCCTTGGGGCGGCCCGTGGTGCCGGAGGTGTAGATGAGGGTGGCGAGCTGGTCGGCGGTGATGGCCGCGATCCGCTCCTTGACCGCCTCGGGGTGCTTGGCGAGGTACTCCTTGCCGCGCGCCTCCAGATCGGCGAGCGAGAGCACCCAGCCCTCGGGGTCGCCCTCGGCGGCGACCGCGTCGGCACCCTCCACGACCACCACGTGGGCGAGGTGGGGCAGCTCGGCGCGGCGCTCGCGCGCCTTGGCCAGCTGCGCGCCGTCCTCGGCGATGAGCACCCGGCTCTCGGAGTCCGCCAGGATGTACGCCGACTCCTCGGCGTTCGTGGTGGGGTAGATCGTGGTGACCGCGCCGCCGGCGCACATCACGCCGAGGTCGCCGAGGATCCACTCGACCCGGGTGTTGGAGGCGAGCGCGACCCGGTCCTCGGACCCGAGGCCCAGGTCGATCAGCCCGGCGGCGATGGCGAAGACCCGCTCCGCCGCCTGGCCCCAGCTCAGCGACTTCCAGTCGTCGGGACCCTGGCCGCCGGCCGCGGGCACCGGATACCGGTACGCCTCCGCATGGGGCGTGGCGGCCACGCGCTCAAGGAAGAGGGCCGCCACCGTGGGCGGACGGTTCTCGATCAAGGTCTGTGTGTCGCTCACGACATCCTCCGGACCGGACCACGCGGCAGTGCGTGGGCGTGGGGCGCTTGGGGTGCGCATCGGGACAGGCGGGGTTTGAGACGTAACCAGCAGGTGACTGGCGAGTAACCATCGAGCAGTGATCAGACTAGAGGCCGTGCGCCGCCTGCGTAAGAGCTCGCGAGCGGCCGGTTCATAACGAAAGAGGCCCCCGCGCCGGAGCGTGAGGGCCTGCTTCCGCAGCGGTCGCGGACGTCGCTACTTCTTCTTGCCGCCGGACTCGTCGCTGGAGAGAACGGCGATGAAGGCCTCCTGCGGGACCTCCACGGAGCCGACCATCTTCATCCGCTTCTTGCCTTCCTTCTGCTTCTCCAGCAGCTTCCGCTTACGGGAGATGTCACCGCCGTAGCACTTGGCGAGGACGTCCTTGCGGATGGCGCGGATGGTCTCGCGGGCGATGACGCGGGAGCCGATCGCGGCCTGGATCGGCACCTCGAAGGCCTGCCGCGGGATGAGCTCGCGCAGCTTGGCGACCAGGCGCACGCCGTAGGCGTAGGCGGCGTCCTTGTGCGTGACGGCGGAGAAGGCGTCGACCTTGTCGCCGTGCAGCAGGATGTCGACCTTGACCAGGCTGCCGGACTGCTCGCCGGTGGGCTCGTAGTCGAGGGAGGCGTAGCCGCGCGTCTTGGACTTCAGCTGGTCGAAGAAGTCGAAGACGATCTCCGCGAGGGGGAGGGTGTAGCGGATCTCGACCCGGTCCTCGGAGAGGTAGTCCATGCCGAGGAGGGTGCCCCGGCGGGTCTGGCAGAGCTCCATGATCGCGCCGATGAACTCGCTGGGCGCGAGGATCGTGGCCCGCACGATCGGCTCGAACACGTCCGAGATCTTGCCCTCGGGGAACTCGCTCGGGTTGGTGACGGTGACTTCCTTGCCGTCCTCCAGGACCACCCGGTAGACCACGTTGGGCGCGGTGGCGATCAGGTCGAGGCCGAACTCGCGCTCGAGGCGCTCGCGGACCACGTCCAGGTGCAGCAGGCCGAGGAAGCCGACGCGGAAGCCGAAGCCGAGCGCCGCCGAGGTCTCCGGCTCGTAGACGAGCGCGGCGTCGTTGAGCTGGAGCTTGTCCAGGGCCTCGCGCAGGTCCGGGTAGTCCGAGCCGTCGAGCGGGTAGAGGCCCGAGAAGACCATCGGCCGCGGGTCCTTGTAGCCGCCGAGGGCTTCGGTCGCACCGTTGTGCAGGCTGGTGATGGTGTCACCGACCTTGGACTGACGGACGTCCTTCACGCCGGTGATGATGTAGCCCACCTCGCCGACGCCGATGCCGTCGGCCGGGGTCATCTCGGGCGAGGAGACTCCGATCTCCAGCAGCTCGTGGGTGGCGCCGGTGGACATCATCCGGATGCGCTCGCGCTTGCTGAGCTGGCCGTCGACCACACGGACGTAGGTGACCACGCCGCGGTACGAGTCGTACACCGAGTCGAAGATCATGGCGCGGGCCGGGGCGTCCTTGACGCCGACCGGGGCCGGGACCGTGGCGACGACCTTGTCGAGCAGCGCCTCCACGCCGAGACCGGTCTTCGCCGAGACGCGCAGGACGTCCTCGGGCTGGCAGCCGACCAGGTTCGCGAGCTCCTCGGCGAACTTCTCCGGCTGGGCGGCCGGCAGGTCGATCTTGTTCAGCACGGGAACGATCGCGAGGTCGTTCTCCATCGCCAGGTACAGGTTGGCGAGGGTCTGCGCCTCGATGCCCTGGGCGGCGTCCACCAGCAGGATCGTGCCCTCGCAGGCGGCGAGGGAACGCGAGACCTCGTACGTGAAGTCGACGTGCCCGGGGGTGTCGATCATGTTGAGGATGTGGGTGCTGCCCTGCGCCTCGCCCGTGGTGGGCGCCCAGGGCAGTCGGACCGCCTGGGACTTGATCGTGATGCCGCGCTCACGCTCGATGTCCATGCGGTCGAGGTACTGGGCGCGCATCTGCCGCTGGTCGACCACGCCGGTGAGCTGGAGCATCCGGTCGGCAAGGGTCGACTTGCCGTGGTCGATGTGCGCGATGATGCAGAAGTTGCGGATCAGCGCCGGGTCGGTACGGCTCGGCTCGGGCACGTGGCTGGGGATGGCGGGCACGCAGTGTCCTGATTCTCGGGTCTCAGTCGGGGGCGCGATCGATCCTGGTCGGATCATTGGGATCTCTACGCTGCCTCCCATGGTCCCATGGACCGGGCAGTGCGCTCGGTTTGGGCTGCCCCGAGCGTGCCTGGTAGCCTGGGCAGCTGTGTCTCGTATGCCCTCTCAGCTGTCGAGGCACGATCCGAAGAACAAAACTCTGAACCTGAAAAGGCTCTTTCGTGGCGAACATCAAGTCCCAGATCAAGCGGAACAAGACGAACGAGAAGGCGCGCCTGCGCAACAAGGCCGTCAAGTCCTCGCTCAAGACCGCGATCCGCAAGGCCCGCGAGGCCGTCGTCGCCGGTGACGTCGAGAAGGCCACCGTGGCTTCCCGCGCCGCCGCGCGTGCGCTCGACAAGGCTGTCTCGAAGGGTGTCATCCACAAGAACGCCGCCGCCAACAAGAAGTCGGCGCTGGCCTCCAAGGTTGCCTCCCTGCAGGGCTGAGCTCCCTGATGTGATCGCCGGAAGGGACCCAGCGGGCCCTCTCTCCCGCTCCTGACCGGCACCCCGCTCCGCACACGAAGCGTTCGCCACGCGGGTGCGGCGCAACCAGAAGTAACCGAAGGCCCCGGCCACCACCCTTCCCCAGGGCGGCGGCCGGGGCCTTCGTGCCGCCCGGCGCACCTCACCGGGGCTGCTCAGTCGCAGAGGTGCTGGGGCGGTACGCGCTGCGGCAGCGGCCGGCGCCAGTCGCCCTCGCGGGCGACGAGGATCCGGCGGGCCAGGGTGCGCACCTCGTTCCAGGCCGGCTCGGCGGCCAGCGACTCGGCCCACAGGCCGGTGCGGCCGAGGACACCCGCCTCGTCGAGGAGCCGGCCGACGGCCCGGAGGTCCCGCAGGGCCTCGGGGGCGAGGCTCCCCCGCTGCGCCATCCCCTCGGCCAGGTGGAGGACGAAGCGGACATCGTCGGCGACGGGAGCGTTCTTCACCCCGTGCTCATCGGCCCAGGTCAGCTGGGCCTCGGCATCGGCGGCGAGGACAGCCAGCAGCCTCGCGACCCACCTCTGCCAGTAGTCGGCATCGTCGCTCACGGGGATGTCCGCTACCGGCGCTGCGGACGGGCGGCGCGGGCCACGGCCACGACGGCCTTCTCCAGGGCGTACTCCGGATCGTCGCCGCCGCCCTTGACCCCCGCGTCGGCGGCGGCCACGGCGCGCAGGGCGTCCGCGACGCCGTCCGCCGACCAGCCGCGCATCTGCTGGCGTACCCGGTCGATCTTCCACGGCGGCATGCCGAGGTCCCGGGCGAGGTCGCCGGGGCGGGCCCCGCGCGGAGCGGAGGCCAGCTTGCCGATCGCCCGCACGGCCTGGGCCAGGGCGCTGGTGATCAGGACCGGCGCCACCCCGGTGGACAGCGACCAGCGCAGGGCTTCGAGTGCCTCCGCCGCCCGGCCCTCGACCGCGCGGTCGGCGACGGTGAAGCTCGAGGCCTCGGCCCGGCCCGTGTAGTAGCGGCCGACCACGGCCTCGTCGATGGTGCCCTCGACGTCCGCGCACAGCTGCGCAGCCGCGCTCGCCAGCTCCCGCAGGTCGCTGCCGATCGCGTCGACCAGGCTCTGGCACGCCTCTGGGGTCGCCGACCGGCCCAGCGTGCGGAATTCACCCCGTACGAAGGACAGCCGGTCCGCCGGCTTCGTCATCTTCGGGCAGGCGACCTCCCGGGCGCCCGCCTTGCGCGCCGCGTCCAGCAGCCCCTTGCCCTTGGCGCCGCCCGCGTGGAGGAGCACGAGGATGATCTCCTCGTAGGGCGCGTCGAGGTACGCCTTGACCTCCTTGACCGTATCGGCGGACAGGTCCTGGGCGCCGCGCACGATCAGGACCTTGCGCTCGGAGAAGAGCGACGGACTGGTCAGCTCGGCCAGCGTGCCGGGCTGGAGCTGCTCGGAGGAGAGGTCGCGGACGTCCGTGTCGGAGTCGGCGGCGCGGGCGGCCGCCACCACCTCCCGCACGGCACGGTCGAGCAGCAGGTCCTCCTGCCCCACCGCGAGGGTGAGCGGGGCGAGCGGATCGTCGGTGGAGTTCTTCCTGGTGGCCATCGGCTCCAGCATCCCACGCCGCACTGACAGCCCCCGGCCCGGCGGGCCCCCCGGCCCGATACGTGAGAATGATCGCGTGAACGTGCGACATGTACTCGTCCTGCCCGACCGCGACGCCGCCGAGGAGGTGGCGCAGGAGGCCGTGGACCGCTTCGGCCTCCCGGAGGAACCGCAGCTGGTCCGCGACGCCCTGGCCGGCGAGGACGACGCCGAGGACGCCCAGTGGCTGGTGGTCGTCGAGGACCCGCGGGAACGGCTCGACACCGCCGTGCTGGACGCCCTCGCCGCCGAGTACGAGGGCTGGCTGGAAGCCCCGTAGGGGTCCGGCCCGGCTCAGGCCTTGTGGACGATCTGCACGTCCAGCGTCACTTCCACGCTCGAACCGATCGCCGCGATGCCCTGCGCCAGCACCGACTGCCAGTTCAGGCCGAAGTCCTCGCGGTGCAGTTCGGCCGTGGCCCGGCAGGCGGCGCGCGGCTCGCCCTCCAGGCCGGTGCCCAGGCCCAGGTACTGGGTGTCCAGGGTGACGGACCGGCCGATCCCGTGGAGGGTGAGGGCGCCCGCGACGGCCCAGTGGCTGCCGCTGCGGTGGATGAACCGTTCGCTGTAGAACTCCACCGTCGGATACCGGGCGGCGTCCAGGAAGTCCCCGGACCTCAGGTGGTCGTCGCGCAGCCGCACCCCGGTGTCGATGCTCGCCGCATCGATGATCACGTGCATGGAGGAGTCCTCCATGCGGTCGGCTATCCGTACCGCGCCGGCGAACGTGTTGAACCGGCCGCCGATCCGCGCGAAACCGATGTGCCGGGCCGTGAACGCGAGGGACGAGTGCGTCGGGTCGAGCTCCCAGTGGCCGGGCTGCGGCAGCAGCGGCGGCTCCACCGCGTCGAGGATGATCTCCCCGGTCCCGGGCTGCGCCGGGTCCCCCACCAGCGTCGCCCCGTGGAACGGCGCGTACCCCTCGGCGCTGACGGAGAGCCGGTACTCGCCCTCCGGCAGGGCCACCGTGAACCCGCCGTACGGGTCGGTCACGCCGCTTACGATCCGGCGCCCGATCGGATCGGTCACCTCGAACGCGGCCTGCCGGACCGGCTGGTGGACGGTATCGAGAACCCGGCAGCTGAGCAGACCCGCCGTCGGTGGCAGTGTCAGTGTCGCGGATGTGTGCGGGCTGGAACTTCCGGCCGTCTCCATCCCCCGTCGGCGACCGAACATGGCTGATGCACCCCCGTGCTGTGTGGACTAGGACCGTTCTGGCGAAAACGCATTCGATCATGCTGTCGGGTTGTGGGCAAACAGAAGCGCTGTGCCCGGTATGCCCGTGTCGCCCCCGCCGTCGCCCGGCCGGGAACACCCGCATCCCGGCGCCGGCGCCGGACACCGCGATCGACCCGTCGGTGTCGGTCCGCAGTACGGCCGCCCCCGAGGCCCGCAGCCGGGCGAGCGTACCGGGTGCGGGGTGCCCGTAGCGATTGGCCGCGCCGACCGGGACGACGGCGACCCGGGCCCGGATCCGCGCGTACAGCCCCGGGTCCTGGTGCGCGGAGCCGTGGTGCGCGACCTTGACCACGTCCACCGGGTCCAGCCGGGGATGCTCCCTCAAGAGGGCCCGCTGCGCGGGCGGTTCGAGGTCGCCGAGCAGGAGCAGGGTCAGCCCCGCGCCCCTGACCAGCAGGGCGACGCTCGCGTCGTTGGGCCCCTCCGGCGGCGGACCGGCCGCCGGCGGCCACAGCACCTCCCATTCCAGCGGTCCGGCCCGGCGCCGCTCCCCCGCCACCGCCCGTACGACGGGCACCCCCGCGGCGGCCGCGGTCCGGTGCACCAACTGCGCCTGGCCCGGCGGCTCTTCCAGCGCCGTGGTCTGAATCACACCCACCGACCGGCCGCGCAGCACCCCGGAGAGGCCCCCCACGTGGTCGGCGTGAAAGTGCGTCAGCAGCAGCATCGGCACCCGGTGCACGCCCAGGGCCCGCAAGCAGGCGTCCACCGGGCCGGGGTCCGGCCCCGCGTCCACGACCAGGGCCTCGCCCGGGCCGAGGGCGAGCACCGCCGCGTCCCCCTGCCCCACGGCGCACTGCACGTAGCTCCAGCCGGGCGGGGGCCAGCCCGTGAGGGTACGGGTGAGCTGCGGCGGCCTCAGTACGGCCAGGAGCAGCAGCACCGCCAGTGCGGAGCAGACCCACCGCCGCCGGGCGAGACGCGCTCCGAGGAGTACGAGGACCGCCGTGGCGGCGGCCAGCAGCAGCCCTCCGGCGAGCCCGCCCGGCCAGGCCAGCTCCGCCCCCGGCAGCCGCGCCCCGCCCCGGGCCACGGCGGCGATCCACCCGGCGGGCACCCCCGCGCACCAGGCGAGCAGTCTTGCGGCGTCCATCCACACCGGGGCCACGGCGAGCGCCGCGAAGCCCAGCACCGTCGCCGGACCGGCCGCCAGCTCGGCCAGCAGGTTGCACGGCACCGCCACGAGGCTGACCCGGGCGGACAGCACCGCGACCACGGGCGCGCACACCGCCTGGGCGGCCGCGGCGGCTCCCAGCGCCTCGGCGAACCTCGGCCGCATCCCGCGCCGCCGCAGGGCCGCGCTCCACCGGGGCGCGAGGGTGAGCAGTGCGCCCGTGGCCAGGACCGACAGCAGGAACCCGAAACTGCGGGCCAGCCAGGGGTCGTAGAGGACCAGCAGCAGTACGGCGGCGCCCAGGGCCGGGATCAGGGACCTGCGTCGCCCGGTGGCGAGGGCCAGCAGGGTGACCGCCCCGCAGGCCGCGGCCCGCAGCACGCTCGGCTCCGGCCGGCACACCACCACGAACGCCAGCGTCAGGGCCGCCCCGCACAGGGCGGTGGCCCGCAGCGAGAGCCCCAGCCGGGGCGCCAGTCCGCGCCGCTCGGCCTGCTGAGCCCGCGCCGGGGGCCCGATGAGCAGGAACAGCACCACGGTCAGGTTGGACCCGGACACGGCCAGCAGGTGCAGCAGGTCGGTGGCCTTGAACGCCTCGTGCAGATCGGGCGGCACCCTGGACGTGTCCCCGACGACCAGCCCCGGCAGCAGGGCCCGGGCGTCCGGTGCGAGCCCCTCGGTGGCCTCGCGCAGCCCGGCCCGCAGCCGCCCGGCGAACCGCTGCGCGGAGTCCGGGCCGCCCGTCACCGCGGGCGGGGTGTCGCCGGACGGCCTCAGCAGGGCCACGGCCCGCTCGCCGCCCCGCGCCGGGGCCAGCCGGGCGACGACCTCCACCCGGGTGGAGGGCAGCAGCCGGGCCCATCCCGGGTGCCCGGCCAGCACCCGGACCGGGGTCTCCACCCGGGTCCGCGCCCCGTCGGGCCCGGTCACCCCCGTCAGCACCGCGTCCAGCACCACCACCGGCCGCCCGCTCCCCGCGCCGCCGCCGGCGAGCCGCGGATCGGAACCGACGGTGAGCTCCGCCAGGACCCGGGCGTGCTCCCGGGCCAGTCCCACCACCGGCCCGGCCCGCGCCTCGGCCCGCTGGAGCCCGGCCACCCCGGCTCCCGCGCAGGCGCACAGCAGGGCTACGGCCAGGGCCGGCGCGGCCCTCCACCGGGGCCCCGGGCGCCGGCGGCCGGCCAGGAGCAGCAGCCCCGCTCCGGCCGCCCCCAGGCCCACGCCGATCGCGGCCGGTCCCGCGGGGGCGTCCAGGGCGAGGGCGGCCGCCGCCCAGGCGGCCAGGGCCGGCGCGGCGAGGCGGAGGTCCGCCGGCCCCGCGCCCTCGCGGCCGTTCACGGCCGCACCAGCGTGCGCAGGTCGGCGAAACGCCGCTCGCCGATGCCGTTGACCTGGCGGAGCTCCTCCACGGAGCGGAAGCCGCCGCGGGCGGTGCGGAAGTCCACGATGTGCTGCGCCAGTACCGGTCCGACCCCCGGCAGCCCGTCGAGCTGCTCGACGGTGGCCGAGCCGAGGCTCAGCGGGCCCGCCCCGGGCCCGCCACCACCCCCGCCCCCGCCCCCGGGCGAAGGCGGCGCCGGGGCTCCGACCAGCACCTGCTCGCCGTCCACCAGAACCCGGGCCCGGTTCAGCCCGGTGGTGTCCGTGCCGGGCCGCACCCCGCCCGCGGCGGCCAGCGCGTCCTCGACCCGCGAACCGGCGGGCAGCCTGCGCACACCCGGATCCCGGACCTTGCCGCCGATGTCGACGACGATCCGCGCGGGGCCGCCGCCTGCCGCGGCCGGAGCCGTGCCCGCCGCGGGCGCCGCGGCCGGGGCAGCCGGGGCGATCACCGCCGGCGCGGTCACCGGCCGGGGCCGGGCGGACCAGAACTGCTGGGCGGCGAAGCCGACCGCGACGGCCAGCACCACCCCGACGGCGGCCACCGTGCGCGGCTCGACCCCGCAGCGCGCCTGGAACCACACCGGCAGCCGCTCCCGCAGCGCGAGCCCGCGCACGGTCCCGGAGGACAGCTCCGCCACGGGCGCCGGCGCGGGCCCGGGCTCAGCCTCGGGCGGGGGCCCGGATGCCACCTCGGGCGGGGGCCCGGATGCCGGCTCGGGTGGAGGCTGTGCCGACGCGCTGCCGCGGAGGAGGGCTTCGGCCCGGCGGTGTACGGCTTCCGGGTCCGGTTGCGGGGCGCGGCGGACGGCGCGGCCGCGGCGGTGCCGCAGGCGGCTGTCGGAGAGACGGGTTCGGCCCGGGCCGCTGGTGGCGCCCGACGGATACGGAGTACGCGTGTGAAGAGTCATGCCACGACGGTAGGGACGAATCCCGGACCCCGTCCGGAGGCCTCAATTCCGGTGGATGGCCGCCCCGTTGTGGACAACCGCGCCACTCGTTCCGGTGACCCGCCCGGCCTCGGCCCTCCAGGCCGTCTCCTTCGGAGAGACGGCCTAACGCGGTGAGACGACCGCCGCCAGCAGTCCCGGCCCGGTGTGCGCGCCGATCACCGCGCCGACCTCGCTGACGTGCAGTTCGACCAGCCCCGGGATGCGTTCGCGCAGCCGCTGCGCGAGCTTCTCGGCCCGCTCCGGCGCCGCCAGGTGGTGCACGGCGACATCGACGCTGCCCGCCCCCGCGCGCTCCACGGCCAGCTCTTCCAGGCGGGCGATGGCCTTGGACGCCGTACGCACCTTCTCCAGCATCTCGATCCGTCCGCCGTCCAGGGTCAGCAGCGGCTTCACGGCCAGCGCCGAGCCGAGGAGCGCCTGGGCGGCGCCGATCCGTCCGCCTCGGCGCAGGTAGTCGAGGGTGTCGACGTAGAAGTACGCCGACATGTCCGCCGCCCGCTTCTCCGCGGCGGCCACCGCGTCGTCGACGGAGCCGCCCGCCTCGGCCACTTCGGCGGCGGCGAGCGCGCAGAAGCCGAGGGCCATCGCGACCATGCCGGTGTCCACGACGCGCACCGGCACGGGCGCGGTCCGCGCGGCGACCACGGCGGCGTCGTACGTACCGGAGAACTCCGCGGACAGGTGCAGGCTCACGATGCCCGTCGCACCGGCGTCCGCGGCCGCCCGGTAGGCCCGGACGAACTCCTCCGGGCTGGGCCGCGAGGTGGTGACCGAGCGGCGCTTCTGCAGCGCCAGGGCGAGGCTGCGCGCCGAGATCTCGGTGCCCTCCTCCAGGGCTTCGCCGCCGAGGACCACGGTGAGCGGGACGGAGGTGATTCCGTGCCGCGCCATGGCCGGTTGGGGCAGGTAGGCCGTGGAATCGGTGACGATGGCGACATGGCGGGACATGAGCCGGAGGTTACCGCCAGTGGGGGCCGTACGGCAGCCTGGGCCCGCTGCGGGGCCACCGGCGGACGCCACACGGCGAAGCCCGGGCCACCGGCGGAAGCCGTCCCGGGGCCCGGCAGCGGGCAGAGCCTACGGCACCCCGGTCACGGCATCCGCCCCACGGGGCATCCGATCGCGATCAGGTCGTGCTCTCCGGCCGACGCGCCTTCTGCCACGGGTACTCGGGCGCCGGAGCGGCCTGGCTCAGGGCCGCCGGCCCCGGCCCATGCGCCGGAGCCGCCGGAGCCGCACCCGCACCCGCACCCTGCGCCGCGTCCCACGCCGCGGCCGCCGCCGCCAGGTCGTCCACCGGCTCGCGCGACCAGTCGCGCAGCGCCCCGGACTCCATCTCGATCTGCTCCGACAGCGTGGACAGGTCGTCCTCCGCGAAGCGCCGGGCGCGGTCCCGGGCCGCCCAGCGCAGCGAGTCCGCGGACTCCACGATCCTGGCCGTGCGCTCCCTCAGCTCCGGAAGGAGCTCCGCGGTCCGCTGCCGGTCCGGCTCCTGCTCCAGCCGCTTCAGCTCCGCGTCCAGTTCCCGGCCGTGCGCGCTCAGCCGCTGGAACAGCCCGAGGGACTCCTTCAG
Source organism: Streptomyces sp. IBSNAI002 (assembly GCF_052244475.1). Taxonomy (NCBI): domain Bacteria; kingdom Bacillati; phylum Actinomycetota; class Actinomycetes; order Kitasatosporales; family Streptomycetaceae; genus Streptomyces; species Streptomyces sp. IBSNAI002. The sequence goes on from NZ_JBQPXG010000002.1 coordinate 3,077,670, forward strand.
CGATGCGTCCGACCGGGCCCCCTCGGACAGCGCCTGCTCCGTGGCCCGCATCGAGGTCCGCAGGTCCAGCCGCAGCTGCGCCAGCGCCCCCACCACACCGACCTGGCCGAAGCTCTTGGCCCGCAGAGTGGTGTCCTCCACCGTCCGCCGGGCCTGGACGACCGTGCGCTCCACGCCCCGCTTGGCCGCACCCACCGCCTTGACCGTGACGTACGCACCGAGGCCGACGAAAGCCAGCAACATCAGCGCGAAGATGATCAACGCGGCCTCCATGGTGGCCCCTTTCCCCAGGCGTCAGCTCTTCCCCTCCACCGTAAACGCCACGGGCAGGCCAGGGGTTCCAATCGAACCCCCAACCTGCCCGTACGGGATCTCCCCTATGGGGAACGGGTGACCTCGTGTGACGTCGTATGACTTCGTACGACGTCAGACGACGTCAGACGACGCCACTCGACGTCAGATGACGATGTTCACCAGCTTCGGCGCGCGCACGATCACCTTGCGGATCTCGGCGCCGCCCAGGGCCGCGACCACACCCGCATCGGTGACCGCCAGCTTCTCCAGCTCCGCCTCCGAGATCGTCGGCGGAACCTCCAGACGCGCCTTGACCTTGCCCTTGACCTGCACCACGCACGTCACGCTCTCGTCCACGACGTACGCCGGGTCGGCGACCGGGAAGGCCTGGTGGACCACCGAGTCGGTGTGGCCCAGACGGTGCCACAGCTCCTCCGCGATGTGCGGGGCCAGCGGGGCGACCAGCCGCACCAGGGCCTCGGCCACGGACCGCTCCAGCGGCCGGCCCGCCTTCGTCAGGGCGTTGTTCAGCTCGGTGATCTTCGCGATGGCGGTGTTGAAGCGCAGCCCGGCCAGGTCCGCGCCGGCCCCGTCGATCGCCTTGTGCAGGGCGCGCAGCGTGTCCTCGCCCGGCTCCCCGTCCACGACGGTGACCTGGCCGGTCTCCTCGTCGACGACGTTGCGCCACAGGCGCTGCAGCAGCCGGTACTGGCCCACCACGGCCCGGGTGTCCCAGGGGCGCGAGACGTCCAGCGGACCCATCGCCATCTCGTACAGGCGCAGGGTGTCCGCGCCGTACTCCTCGCAGATCTCGTCCGGCGTGACGGCGTTCTTCAGGGACTTGCCCATCTTGCCGTGCTCGCGCCCGACCCGCTTGCCCTCGAAGTACCAGGCCCCGTCCCGCTCCTCGACCTCGGCCGCCGGGACGTACACACCGCGCTCGTCGGTGTAGGCGTACGCCTGGATCATGCCCTGGTTGAACAGCTTGTGGAACGGCTCTGCCGACGAGACGTGGCCCAGGTCGAACAGCACCTTCGACCAGAAGCGCGCGTACAGCAGGTGCAGCACCGCGTGCTCGGCGCCGCCCACGTACAGGTCGACACCGCCGTGCGGAGCGCCCTCGCGCGGACCCATCCAGTACTGCTCGATCTCGGGGTCCACCAGCGCCGACGCGTTGTGCGGGTCCAGGTAGCGCAGCTCGTACCAGCAGGAACCGGCCCAGTTGGGCATGGTGTTGGTCTCGCGGCGGTAGGAGCGGACACCGCGCCCGTCGCCCAGGTCCAGCTCGACGTTGACCCACTCGCCGTTGCGGGACAGCGGGGTCTCCGGCTTGGAGGCGGCGTCGTCCGGCTCGAAGGTGCGCGGCGAGTAGTCCTCGACCTCCGGCAGCTCCAGCGGCAGCATCGACGCGGGCAGCGGGTGCGCGACGCCGTCCTCGTCGTAGACGATCGGGAAGGGCTCGCCCCAGTAGCGCTGGCGGCTGAACAGCCAGTCGCGCAGCCGGAAGCTGACGGTGCCCTCGCCGATGCCTCGCTCGGTCAGCCAGTCGGTGATCACGGCCTTGGCCTCGACCACGCCCAGGCCGTCCAGGGAGATGCCCTCGCCGGAGGAGTTGACCAGCTCGGCGTCGTACGAGCCGAAGGCGTCGTCCCACGTCGAGGGGTCGGTGCCGCGCTCGTCCGACGGCTGGACGACGCAGCGCATCGGCAGCTCGAAGGCGCGCGCGAACTCGAAGTCGCGGCCGTCGTGCGCCGGAACGGCCATGACCGCGCCGGTGCCGTAGCCCATCAGCACGTAGTCGGCGATGAAGACCGGGATCAGCTCGCCGCTGACCGGGTTGACCGCGTACTCACCGGTGAAGACACCGGTCTTGTCCTTGGCCTCGGCCTGCCGGTCCACGTCGGACTTCGAGGCGGCCTGCTTGCGGTACGCGGTGACGGCCTCGGCCGGGGTGGCGTGTCCGCCGGTCCACACCTCGTGGGTGCCCTCGGGCCAGGCGGCCGGGATGAACTTCTCGACCAGCGGGTGCTCGGGCGCCAGCACCATGTACGTGGCGCCGAACAGGGTGTCCGGGCGGGTGGTGAAGACGGTGATCGCCTCGTCGCCCAGCGGGAAGTCGACGCGCACGCCCTCGCTGCGGCCGATCCAGTTCCGCTGCTGCAGCTTGATGGCCTCGGGCCAGTCCAGCGCGTCCAGGTCGTCGATCAGCCGGTCGGCGTACGCGGTGATCCGCATGTTCCACTGGCTCAGCCGGGACTTGAAGACCGGGAAGTTGCCGCGCTCGGAGCGGCCGTCCGCGGTGACCTCCTCGTTGGCCAGTACGGTGCCCAGCCCGGGGCACCAGTTGACGGGCGCGTCCGAGGAGTACGCCAGCCGGTACTCGTTCAGTACGTCGGCCCGCTCGCCCGCGGTCAGCCCGGCCCAGGCGCGGCCGCCGGGAACCTCGCGGGAGCCGCCCTCGAACTCGGCGACCAGCTCGTCGACCGGCCGGGCCTTCTTCGCGTCCGCGTCGTACCAGGAGTTGTAGATCTGCAGGAAGATCCACTGGGTCCACTTGTAGTAGTCCGGGTCGATCGTCGCGAAGGACCGGCGCTTGTCGTGGCCCAGGCCCAGCCGGCGCAGCTGGACCTTCATGTTCTCGATGTTCGCCTCGGTCGACACCCGGGGGTGCGTGCCGGTCTGCACGGCGTACTGCTCGGCCGGCAGGCCGAAGGCGTCGAAGCCCAGGGTGTGCAGGACGTTGTGCCCGGTCATCCGCTGGTGGCGGGCGAAGACGTCGGTGGCGATGTACCCGAGGGGGTGGCCGACGTGCAGCCCCGCGCCCGACGGGTACGGGAACATGTCCATGATGAACTTCGTGGGCCGCGCGACCACGGCGGGGTCACCGGCCAGGTCACCGGTCGGGTTCGGGGCCTCGTACGTGCCCTGCGCGTCCCAGACGTCCTGCCAGCGTGCCTCGATGTCGGCGGCCATGGCGGCCGTGTAACGGTGCCCCTCGGCCGCCTCGGGGGCCGGGGTGTTCGTCTCGCTCATGATTTCTGAAGCTCCATCGATCGTCTCTGCCGTCTCTGCCTGCCCAAACGAAAAAACCCCTCGCACAGGAGGGGGCGCCGCGCCGATGCCGACCGTCATCGTCGAAACGACGGGGTCGGTACTGATCAGCGCGGCTCGGTAAGCAGAAGGCGTACGGCACGCATGGCGTCAGAGTACCGCAGCGCCCGCAGCCGCCGCCCGGTCCGTCCGCGCCCCGGACGGACCGGCCACGGGCCCGGTAGCGGAGCGCCCGCTACCGGCAGCGCGGCCGCGGCGGGCCTCAGCGGCGGCCGTCCAGGGCCCAGCGCGGCCCCGCGGGCGTGTCCTCCAGCTCCACCCCGGCGGCCGCGAGCCGGTCGCGGATGCGGTCCGCGGCGGCGTAGTCGCGCGCTGCCCGGGCCAGCCGCCGCTCCTCCAGGGCCAGCTCGACCAGCGCGCCGACCGTGCCGCCGTGGCCCGGGGAGCCGGCCGGGTCCGCGTCCCGGCCCGCCGCCCAGTGCGGGTCGAGCGGGTCGAGGCCGAGGACCCCCAGCATGGCCCGCACCTCGCCCAGCAGGCGGACGACCTGCTCCTTGTCGTCGGCGGCGAGGGCCGCGTTGCCCTCCCGTACCCGCTGGTGCACCACGGCGGTGGCCTGCGGCACGCCGAGGTCGTCGTCGAGAGCGGCGGTGAACGGGCCGGGGAGAGCGGACGGGCCGGGGAGGCCGGACGGCCGCGCCCCCGCTTCCCGCGCGAGCGGCCCGGCGTACTCGTGCGCCCTCAGCACGAACTGCTCGATCCGGCCGTAGGCGCTCGCCGCCTCCTCCAGCGCCGCCGGGCCGTACTCGATGGCCGAGCGGTAGTGCGGGGTGCCGAGGTAGTAGCGGAGCACCACCGGGCGGCAGGTGGCGAGGATCGCGGACACCAGCAGCGAGTTGCCCAGCGATTTGGACATCTTCTCGCCGCCCGTGGTCACCCAGGCGTTGTGCATCCAGTAGCGGGCGAACCCGCAGCCGGCGGCCGCGGACTGGGCGCGTTCGTTCTCGTGGTGCGGGAAGAGCAGGTCGATGCCGCCGCCGTGGATGTCGAAGCTGTCCCCCAGGTACCGGCGGGCCATCGCGGAGCACTCCAGGTGCCAGCCGGGCCGGCCCGGGCCCCAGGGCGTCTCCCAGGACGGCTCTCCGGGTTTGGCCGCCTTCCACAGGGCGAAGTCGCGCGGGTCCCGCTTGGCGTCCCCGCCGCCCGGCACCCGGCCGCCGGCCCCGGCCCGGGCGGCGTCCTCGCCGACCCGGCCCGACAGCGCCCCGTAGTCGGCCAGCGAACCGACCGAGAACAGCACGTCACCGCCGGCCGCGTAGGCGTGGCCGCGGCCCACGAGCTCGCGCATCAGCGCGGTCATCTCGGGCACGTGCCCGGTGGCGCGCGGCTCGACGGTGGGCGGCAGGCAGCCGAGGGCCTGGTAGGCGGCGGTGAAGGCCCGTTCGTTGCGCTGCGCCAGCGCCCAGTGCGGGACGCCCTCGGCGGCCGCCCTCGCGAGGATCTTGTCGTCGATGTCGGTGACGTTGCGGCAGAGGGTGACCCGGTGGCCGGTGTGCGCGAGCCAGCGCGCCAGGATGTCGAAGCTCACCCCCGAGCGGACGTGCCCGATGTGCGGCGGCCCCTGCACGGTCGCCCCGCAGACGTAGAGCGACGCCTCGCCGGGGCGCACGGGGACGAACGCCCGCACGGTCCGGGTACCGGTGTCGAACAGTCGCAGTGCCATGGCTCGCTCCTTCACGCCTTCGCACGGGGGGTGGGGGGCTTGCGGTGGGCGGGCAGCTGGCGCAGGACCCGCCCCAGGACCCGGTCGGCCGGGAAGTAGCCCAGCTCGCGCGAGTCGAGGCTGACCGGGCGGTTGTCGCCGAGCAGCACCAGCCGGCCGTCCGGGACCCGGCTGCCGGGGGCACGGGCCAGGGCCGGGACCCCGACGCGCGGGATCCGGTCGCCGGGGACGGCGGCCACCCGTTTGATGAGCAGGCCGAAGTCACCGCGCCGGGCCGCACCGGGGTGTTCGGCGACGACGACCTCCCCGTTCCGGGGCGGGCCGCCGCGCCGGACGAGCACCCGGTCCCCGTCGCGGTAGGCCGGCTCCATGCTCGGACCGCGCACGGTGACCACGACGAACCGCCGGCTCAGCGCCCACCACAGGGCCGCGGCGGCGAGGACCGCGACCGAGGCCGTACGGATCCCCGTGCCGCCGGTGACCAGCGCGGCGGCCCCCGCTCCGGCCAGCGCCGGCGGCAGCGCATGCCACAGCGCCCCGGCCGCCGCCGCTCGCAAGGCGCGCCCGCGGCGCCGGGCGGCCGTCGCGGGGCGCGGCGGGCCCGCCCAGCTGGCGGGGCCGTCGCCGGTGGCCGCCGCGAGCCGGGGCCCGTACGGCTCCCCGGGCTGCTCGGGCAGCGGGTCCCCGGGCAGTACCCGCCGGCTCATCGGACCGGCTCCGTCCGCGCCGCGCGGTCCGGGGCCGCGTCCGGTGCGCCCGGGGCCGTGATCGGGGCCGCGCCCGGCGCAGTGTTCGCGGATGCCGTCGCGTCCGGCGCCGGCCGGTAGCCCTGCGCCTGGAGGGTGAAGAGCCGGGCGTACTCGCCCGCCGCGCCGAGCAGTTCGCCGTGCGTGCCCTGCTCGGCGATCCGGCCTTCCGCCAGCACCACGATCCGGTCGGCGACCCGCAGCGCGCCCAGCCGGTGCGAGATCAGCAGGCTGGTGCGCCCCTCCCGGTGCGCGGCGAGCGAGCTGTGCACCTCGTGCTCGGCGGCCGCGTCCAGGCCCGAGGAGGGCTCGTCCAGGATCATCAGGTCCCTCCGGTGCCGCAGCAGGGCCCGCGCCAGGGCGAGCCGCTGCCACTGGCCGCCGGAGAGGACGACCCCGAGTTCCGGGTCGTCCTTGTCGGACTCCGTGAAGTAGGTGCGGGTCAGCAGGGTCTCGTAGCCGCGCGGCAGTTCCGCGAGCCTGCGGTGGATGCCCGCCCGGTCGGCGGCGGCCCGGATGCGGTCCGGGTCGTCGAGAGCGGTGAGCTCGCCCAGGGCGATGTTCTCGGCGGCGGTCAGCTCGTACTCCATGTAGTCCTGGAAGACCACGCTGATCCGCTCGCGCAGCGCCTCGGGGGCGGCGTCGCGCAGGTCCACCCCGTCCCACAGGACGGCCCCGCGCGTCGGGTCGTAGAACCGGCACAACAGCTTGACCAGGGTCGACTTGCCGGCGCCGTTGAGGCCTACCAGGCCCAGCGTCGCGCCGTGCGCGATGTGCAGGGTCACACCGCGCAGCACCCACGGCTGGTCGGGGCCGTAGCGGAACCAGACGTCCCGCAACTCGATCCCGCGCCGCAGCTCGGGCAGCGGGAGCGGCCGTCGCGGCACGGGAAGGTCGGAGGGGGTGCCGAGGACGGTCAGGAAGTGCTCGAAGGAGCGCAGCGCCTGGTGGGCGCGGGCGAGGTCGGCGGCGAAGGAGGTGAGGGCCCCCTGGATGCCCGCGACCGCCGCCACGAAGATCATCACGTCGCCGACGGTGAGGCCGCCGCTCCGGGCCTGGCCCACGGCCCACACCAGGCCGGCGCCCGACAACAGGGCGGCGAGCAGGGCCAGTCCGGCCTGGACGAGGACCTCGCGCCGGTCGACGGCGGCGCGCCCCCGGTCGGAGACCCTCCGCTCGGCGGCCATCCGGCCGCGCAGGAAGGGCCCGAGCCCGAAGAGGCGTACCTCCTTGGCCGCCTGCACGGAGGTGAGCAGCTCGGCGTAGAACGCCTCGCGGCGCTCGGCGGGGCTGACGGCCCACAGGGTGTGCGCGCGGCGCCGGGACAGGTCGAGTTCGGCGAGGAGCATCGGCAGACCGGACAGCAGGACCAGTGCGGTCATCAGCGGGCTCAGCAGCAGCAGGGTGCCCAGCAGTCCGGCGCCGGTGATCAGCGAGCGGATCAGGCCGAGCGCGGCGTCGACGGTCTGGTTGGGGGCGACCCGGCTCGCCTGCTGGGAGAGCCGCAGCCGGTCCAGGAACCCGGGGTCCTCGAAGTGCCGCAGCCCCGTGAACCGTTCGACGGCGGTGAACAGCCGCTCCATGGCGAGCAGTCCGGCCCGGCGGTCGAGCCGGGCCCTCAGGTACTGGGCGACTTGCGGGAAGACCGCGGCGAGCACCCCGGTCGCGGCGAGCAGCGCCGCCGGGGCCAGCAGCCCGCCGGCCGCCGGACCGCCGGAGACGCGGTCGACGACCGTCTTGGTGAACCAGGCGGCGGCCACCGGCAGGGTTCCGGCGGCCAGGGTGAGGACGACGTACCCCGCGAGGACCCAGGGGGCGGCGGTCGCGGCCAGGGCGGTGGCGGCGAAGAGGCGCCGGCGCCGCGACGGGCGGACGGCGGGCTCGCGCCCGTCTGCGGTACGGGTGTGCCGGGAGCGGCCGCCGCGCCCCGGTTGCCGGCGCTCCCGGCGCTCCCGCCCGCTCATGCCGCGAGGGGAAGGCCGGCGGTCACGTCGACCTGGTTGTCCCGGACGACGACCCGTCCGTCGGGCTCCCGGCCGACGAGCAGCAGGGTCGGGTACGCCTTCGCCTGGAAGGCCGCGCCCACCTCGCCGTTGTAGTCCTCGCGGACGACCCGGGCGACCGGTCGCAGGGATTCGGCGAACCGGCCGCCGCCCTCGGCGCCTCCCGCGATGACGGCGAGCACCTGCCGGGGTCCGCCGGGGAAGTGCCGGGCGTACTCGGTGAACAGGGGCAGCTTCTCCTTGCACGGGGTGCAGTTCGGGGAGAAGAAGGCGACGAGGGTCTCGCCTTCGAGGTCGGCCAGCGTGAGCTCCTCGTCGTCGGCGCCGGTCACGGAGAAGTTCCCCACTTCCTCGCCGATGCCGAGGGGCACCGGGGCGTCCGCGTTCGCCTTGTCGGAGATCAGTTCGGCGTGCTCGCGCAGGCGCTTGATCACGCCGACGGTGAGCAGCAGGTCGAGGGCGGCGAGCAGCCCGACCAGGGCCACTGCGGTGATCAGGAGGGGCATGTCAGCTCCGTAGCGGGTCGAAGGTGCGCGGGACGGGCCGGGCGGGTCAGCCGGCCGCCGGCCGCAGGAGGTAGAGCAGGTCGTCGAGCAGGGTCACGAGGGCACCGAGCAGCAGTCCCGCGAAGACGGCGGCGAGCACCCCGCCGGGGTGCGGCGGCCCGGCGGCCGCGCCAGCCGTCGCGCCGGCCGTCGCACCGACGGCGAGGAGCAGGTTGCGTACGAGGTGCCGGGGGCCGAGCGGTGTGGTCGAGGCACCGAAGCACCTGCAGGGGGTGCGCGATCCGCGGCGCAGGGACCGGGCGATGGCCGCGGTGAAGGCCGTCAGGAGGACGGCCGCGAGGGCGAATCCGGTCCGGTGCGCGAGGGGGTGGGGCAGGGCGAGGAGCGGCACGATCGCCGCCTCGCCCAGGACGACGAGCGCGGCGGCCGGCCGTATCACGGTGCGGGAGAGCGGGAGCAGCTCCCGCACCGAGACGACGAATGCGGCGTAGGCACCGCGGCCGGCGGTCTTTCCGAGTACGGAGACCAGAAATACCGCCCCGATCAGGCAACGCATTCCGATGGCCAGATACAGCATGGTTCACCACCTGTGGGGTCGCCCGGGGGGCGGAATATCAGCCGGCCGTATTCATTGCCGTGCGGCTACCGCAGGAATTCAGCGGCAGTCGATGTACTGGCAGTTCTTGCCGTTGGCGTCGCAGCAGGCCTCGCACGGCCGGCCGGCGCACTGCCAGCAGGCGGGGTACTTACGGACGTAGCAGGGGGCCGCGGCCGCTTCGGTCTTCGGCGCGATCAGGGCGAGCAGGCTGTCGCCGAGGGCCTCGATCTTCTTGAACACGATGTCTCCCGTGTGTGAGGAATTGAATTTCTTCTTCCCGGAGATTCCTTTTCCCTCTCTCCGTGGTCATTACTTTCGCGGATGCGACCGCTGTCGGTCTTGTAGAAATTCAGCTTCCCGTTGCCGCGAGATAGCGGCCGAGCGTGGTGCCGGTCATGGACTTGAATTCACGGCTGAGATGCGACTGGTCGTGGAAGCCGGCGGCCGCGGCCAGTTCCGCGCCGGGTACGCCGCCGCGCAGCAGCCGCAGCGCGTTGCGCAGCCGGATGACGCGCGCGCAGCCCTTGGGGGTCAGGCCGACCTGTTCGCGGAAGCGGCGCTCGAGCTGGCTCTGGCACCAGCCGACCTCGTGGGCCAGCTGGGGGATGGAGGCGCCGCCCGCGCTCGCGTGCAGGCACCGCCAGGCCCGTACGACGGGCGGCGCGGGCGGCGGCCCCGCCGTCAGCAGCTCGGCGAGGGTCCGGTCGAGTACGGCGAACCGCGCGGGCGGGCCGGCGGCCTCGGCGAGGCGTTCGCGCAGGGCGGTGGCCCGCGGTCCGATCAGTTCGGCGAGGCCGAGCGGGGCGCGGCCCAGCAGGCCGAGCGGGAGGCCGCCGAAGAGGGTGTAGGCGCACCAGGGGGTGAGGGTCACCTCGACTCCGGCGACCGGGCCGCGGTGTTCGGCGGCCAGCCCGCTGGTCCGCATCCCGCAGGCCGCCGTGGTGTGCGGGGCGAGCGGAGCGGACCCGTCGGGCGGACCCAGCAGCAGCTCGCCCTCGGTCAGCAGCAGCAGGCTGACGGCGCCCGCGGGCACCTCCAGGTGCCGGCAGGGCGGGCCCTGGGCGCGCCGGAAGTCCCGGTAGCGCAGGACTCCGGGACGCAGCGAAGCACCGGGCCCGGCGTCGACCGATTCGCCGGGCGTGTGGGGACAGGCGGAAACGTCCACCGGGCTTCCTCCTCGGGAGGCAGTGGATGGGAAAGGGGTGGGGGGGGAGGCCGAGAGCGGCAGCGGGGCTCAGCCGCGCGGGACGCGGCTGCCGTCGACCTCGATGGCCTGCCCGGTGATGCCCCGGGCGAGCGGTGACAGCAGCAGGGCCGCTGCCGCGGCCAGGTCCTCGGCCACGGCCCGCGGGCCCGGCGTGAGGAGGTTCACGGTGATGCCGTGGGCGCGGGGGGCGTCGGCCCACTGCCGGACCTCGGCGGCGAGCAGCGCCGGTCCGGTGACCACGATGCGGCCGGTCCGGCCGCCGCGGACCATGGCGCGGGCGGTCTCGGCGACCAGAGCCGCGGCGGGCAGGGCGGCCGCGGCGTCCACGGCGAGGGCGTCGATCCGCTGGAGGTCGTCCATGACGGCGGCGACGAGGCGGCGGGGGCCGCTGTCGGCGCCGGGGGCCATCAGGTAGGGCAGGACGGTGGCGGCGCCCGGCGTGTCGTGGCGGCCCAACTCGGCGCAGATCTCGCTGACTTCGATGACCGAGGGGCCGGCGACGGCGAGCCGGGCGCCGTCCGCGGCCAGGGCCCGGCACAGCGGCCCGCCGACGGCGTGGGAGCGGGTGACCACCAGGGCGACGCGGCCGGCCGGTGCGCGGAGGGAATCAGGCATGCGCGGCGGCGCCCGGGGCGGGGGCCGGCTTCGGTGCGATGTTCCAGATGAAGTCGTCGTTGCCGGTGCCCGTACCGGTGCCCGGGCCCGCGCCCTCGGCGAGGTCGGCGAGGTCGGCGGTGTGCGCGGTGCCCGCCGCCGGGCCTTCGGCCACCTCCGCGTGCAGGGGCATGAGGACCGCCACGGCGAGCGCGGCGGTGACGGCACATCGTCCGGCGCGGAAGCTGATGCTGGGCATGGGTCCCCCTGGTGTCGTGTGACGGGCGCGGTCTCGCGCCGTGCCGGGCGGGTGCCCGGGCTGCTTCCAGCACAGCACCCGGCGGCGCCCGGCCCAAGGGCTGCCGGGCTGCAGCCGGATGCATGACACAAACCTGCCAAGCCCGTCCCGGACCGCTTGTTGTCGGAAAACCGGCTGGTGGGCCGGGCGGCCGGGGATGAGGCTGGCCTCCTGCCTACGGGGACCGGGGGCGGCCGTCCGCGGCCGCCCGCGAAGGGGGAGAGCAGATGCGGATTCGTGCGTGTCCGGCGGGCACCTGGGAGTTCACGGAGCGGCTGCCGCACCCGGCGCTGCGGCCGGGCGTCCTGGCGTACCGCGGATTCAGGCTCTCCCTGGGCCGGCCGCGCCGCCGTCTGGAGATCCCCTGTGCGGCGGTGACCGTCGTGCTGAACCTCGGGCAGCGGCCGCTGCGGGTGCGGTCCGCGACGACCGGCCAGACCCTGGTGCACTCCGCGGCCCCGCTGGTCTCGGGGCTGGTGTCCCGCCCCACCCTGGGCGAGCACGGCGGCGAACTGCACGGCGTCGAGGTGACCCTGCGGCCCTGGGCGGCGTTCCGGCTCTTCGGCGTCGAGATGCACGAGCTGGGCAACACGGTCAACGAGACCTCCGCCCTGGCCGGTCACCGCTACGAGGACCTGTGCGACGTCCTCGCCGGTACGCCCGCCTGGCAGGACCGGTTCCGGATCCTCGACGCGGCGCTGCGGCTGTGGATCCAGGCCGGCCCGGCGCCGTGCGGCCGTACCGTGTGGGCGTGGAACCGGCTCGAACGCAGCGGCGGCACGGTGCCCGTGCACACGCTGGCCGCCGAGGCCTCCTGGAGCGAGCGGCAGTTGGAGCGCCGTTTCCGGGAGCAGATCGGGCTTCCGCCGCGCACCGCGGCCCGGGTGCTGCGGATCCGCCGGGCCCTCGGATCCCTGTCGGCCGGGATGCGCCCGTCCGAGGCCGCCGCCCTGGCCGGCTTCTACGACCAGGCCCATCTGAACCGGGACTTCAAGGCGATGACCGCCCACTCCCCCTCGCGCTTCCTGGCCCTGCGCGCGTCCGACCGGCCCGGGCCCGCCGAGGTGGACCGGGTCAGCGGCGAGGTCACCAGCGCCGTACTGACGGGCTGACGGCCCGAGGTCCGAACCGCCCACCGGCGTCGGGTTCGTCCAAGACACCCGGCCCGGCGCCGTGGAACGCTACGCCGACCGCCCGCACAGCACCCCGGACGCGGGCCGCCCCCTCGGAAGGGTGACGGGTATGACGGAGACGCAGTCGGCTCTCGACGCGGATGTGCTCGCGGTCTACCGGGCCGTGCTCCTGCACCGCGAGCAGAGCCCGGACCGGCTGGCCGAGCGGCTGTCGATCTCCGAACAGCGCGTACGGGAGTCGCTCGACCGGCTGGTGGAGCTGGCGCTGCTGCGGCCCTCCTGGGACGACCCGAGCGACGTCCGCGCGGTCAGCCCCGATCTGGGCCTGGAGATGATGCTCCAGCGCGAGCAGCAGGAACTGGCCCTGCGCCAGGAACGGGTGGCCCAGACCCGGGCCGCCCTGACCCTGCTCGCCACCGAGTACGTGACGGCCGGCCGGACGGACGCGGCGAGCGGGACCGAGGTCCTGCACGGCAAGGACGAGATCCGCACCCGGCTGGAGACCCTCGCCAGCCGCTGCGACCGCGAGGTGCTCTCGCTCCAGCCGGAGGGCTCACTGACCCCCGAGGCCATCGAGGCGGGGCGGCCGCTCAACGAGCAGGCGATCCTGCGCGGCGTCCGGTTCCGCAGCATCTACCTGCACGCGATCGGCAAGGACCGCCAGGCGCTCACCTACCTGCGCTGGGCGGGCGAGCACGGCGGGGAGATCCGGCTGGCGCCCACCCTGCCCATGCGGCTGCTCATCGTGGACGGCGTGGAGGCCGTCCTCCCCGGCGATGCGCAGGCGGGCCAGCCGACGGCGCTGCTGGTGCGCAGCGCGCCGGTGGTGCGGGCGCTGCACGCGCTGTTCACCGCGTACTGGAAGAGTTCCGAGAGCCTGCAGGCGGTCGCGGAGGCCACCGGCCCGGAACCGGGCTCCCCGTCCCCGCAGGAGCGGGAGCTGCTGCGGATGCTGGCGGAGGGGGTCACGGACGCCGTGGTGGCCCGGGCGCTGGGGGTCTCGGTGCGGACCCAGCGGCGGATGGTGGCCGAGCTCTCGGCGCTCGCCGGGGCGTCCAGCCGGTTCGAGCTCGGGGTGAAGGCGGCACGGCTGGGCTGGATCTGAGCCGCCCGCCCAGCCGCCCGCCGGGACCGGCACAACGAGAAGCGGGCCACCCGATCCGGGTGGCCCGCTTCTTCACTGTGGAGCTAAGGAGAATTGAACTCCTGACCTCCTGCATGCCATGCAGGCGCTCTACCAACTGAGCTATAGCCCCTTGTCTTGCCTGCCGCCCGGCTTCCGTTTCCGGCTCTCCTTGGCGACGTCCCAAACATTACACGGTCATGGCCCTGGTCCAAAAATCGGTTTCCGTCGACCGCAGGCCATGCCCGATTTGACCTATCTCGTCACGCTCTTGCGAACTGGTAGAACCTCTTGAGCGTGCAGTGCTCGTCGAGCAGCCGGCCGTAGATCGGCTCCCCCTCCAGCTCCCGGTACGTCTCGATCGGGTCGCCTTTTATGATCAGCGCCCGCGCACATTCCTCGCACCAGTACTGGTAGTCGGGGTTGACCGGTTCCATGTCCCGCACGATCGGCGTGCCGTTGTTGCACCAGTCGCACCGCCGCCGGTGTGCACCCATCCGTCAGCGACTCCCTCCCGCATCGGGCCGTCGTCTCCCCCCTCCGGCCGTCCGATTCTGCCATGCCGGTACGCGCCAGGTCAGCAATCGCAAAGGGTACAAAAGCAAGGATCCCGCCCCCTGTTGGGGACGGGATCCTGATTGTGGAGCTAAGGAGAATTGAACTCCTGACCTCCTGCATGCCATGCAGGCGCTCTACCAACTGAGCTATAGCCCCGCTCTCCGCCGCGCTCCCCCCGTCTCCGGTGTTCCGCGCTGCGAACAAGAAGAACTCTAGCCTGTGACCAGCCGGAAAGTGAAATCCGGGTGGAGGCCCCCGCGGGGAGCGGCACGGAGCCGCTCAGTCGTCGTCGCCGAGCACCGGTTCCGGCAGCGTGCCGGCGTTGTGCTCCAGCAGGCGCCAGCCGCGCGCACCCTCACCGAGGACGGACCAGCAGCAGTTGGAGAGCCCGCCCAGGCCCTCCCAGTGGTACGGCTCCAGGCCCAGCAGGCGCCCGATCGTCGTACGGATGGTGCCGCCGTGGCTGACCACGACGAGCGTGCCGCCCTCCGGCAGCCGGCCGGCGTGCTCGAGCACCACCGGCGCGGCGCGGTCGGCGACCTCGGTCTCCAGCTCACCGCCGCCGCGGCGGACCGCCTCGCCGCGCTTCCACGCCGCGTACTGCTCGCCGTACTTCGCGAGGATCTCGTCGTGCGTCAGGCCCTGCCACTCACCGGCGTACGTCTCGCGCAGCGCCGCGTCGTGCGTGACGGGCAGCCCCGCGACGGCGGCCAGCTCCGCGGCGGTGGCCGAGGCGCGCCGCAGGTCGGAGGCCACGATGGCGTCCGGCTGCAGCGAGGCGAGCAGCCGGGCGGAGCGGCGCGCCTGCGCCACTCCGGCCTCGGTCAGCTCGATGTCCGTGGAGCCCTGGAAGCGGCGCTCCAGGTTCCACGAGGTCTGGCCGTGCCGCCAGAGGACGATCTTCCTGCCGGACTTGCCCGCGGTGGTCGCGCTCAGAACAGATCACCGTCCAGCTCGTCGTCACCGGCCGCCTCGCGCAGCTTGGCGTGCTCCTCGGCCTTGCCGATGGTGAGCTTGGCGTCCTCGGGGAGCTCGATCTCGGGGCAGTCCTTCCACAGGCGCTCCAGCGCGTAGAAGACCCGCTCCTCGCTGTGCTGGACGTGGACGACGATGTCGACGTAGTCGAGCAGGATCCAGCGGGCGTCGCGGTCGCCCTCGCGGCGCACCGGCTTGGCGCCGAGTTCCTTGAGCAGGCGCTCCTCGATCTCGTCGACGATCGACTTGACCTGGCGGTCGTTGGGCGCCGAGGCGAGCAGGAAGGCGTCGGTGATCGACAGCACGTCGCTGACGTCGTACGCGATGATGTCGTGCGCGAGCCGGTCGGCCGCGGCCTGGGCGGCGGCGGTGATGAGCTCGATGGAGCGGTCCGTGGCGGTCACTGGCCATGCTTTCGGGTTGGCGGGCAGATCCTTACAAGGGTCTCATGTACCGCCGACACCGCCCGCGCGGAAGGTTCCGCGCGGGCGGGGCACCCCTGTCAGGCCTCTGCCGGAGCCGCCGGAGCCCGGGTCAGGACGCCTTGTAGTCCTTGCCCAGGATCACCACGACGTCCGCGTTCACGGCGTTCTCGCCCTTCTTCACGGCCGTCTCGGGCAGCCCCAGCGTCTTGGCGACCTCGAGCGCCCGGTCCTTGTGGGCGTCGTCCTGGTACGTGATCTGCGAGGCGGCCGCGGTCTTGTCCGCCTTGCCGCCGTCCACGAAGTCGTAGCCGCCGTTCAGCAGCGCCGCCTTCGCCGCGACCTGCGTCTTCTCGTCGCCCGTGGCGTCCTTCAGGCCGACGCGCGGGGCCGCACCGGGCTGCCCCGCCGCGACGGAGCCGCCGAGGACCTCCTTGACGACCTTCTTGGTGGCGTCCTCCGTCAGGGCCCCGTCGGCCTTCACCCCGAGGACGTCGGTGCGGTACGCGCCCACCTTGGCGTGCGCGCCGAGCCGCGACAGCAGGGCGCCGAGCGTCTGCGCGTTCAGGGCCGGGTCGAGGATCTGGCCCATGCTCTCGACCGTCACCGCGGCCGCCTTCGGGTCGCTCGGGACCTTGCGCAGGACGGCGTACAGGACCTTGCCCATGCGCTCCAGCTGCTTGGCCTCCGGTTCGCCCTGCGCCTGGTAGGTGGCGTAGGCGACGGCCATCGGGCCGCTCAGGCTCTGCTTCTGGCCCTGGGCCACGGCCGGCATCTTGGCGGCGTCGTCGGCGGGGACGGCCGTGTCGGTGTCCACCTCGATGCCGCCGACCAGCTCGACCAGGTTCTCCAGGAAGGGGGTGTCCAGCCGCCAGGTGCCGCCGATCTGCGTGCCGAGCACGGAGTCGAGGGCCTCGCGGGTGCCGAGACCGCCCTCCACGGCCTTGGCGAGGCCGGTGGCGGTGCCGTCCGGGCCGGGCACCCCGAGGGTGTCGGGCAGCAGGACGGTCGCGCCCTGCTTGGCGGTGACGTTGTCGACGAGCAGCGCCGAGGAGGAGCCGCCCCTCTTGGTGTCGTGCACGTGGACGACGATCATGTCGCGCTTCTGCGGTCCGGTGGCGGCGGCCGTGCCGTTGTCCCGCTTGCCGGGGCCGTCGAGGAAGGGCAGCTTGCCCGCGTACCAGAGGTAGCCGAGGCCGGCGACGACGAACAGCGCGAGGACGACGATCAGCGCCACCACCCGGTTGCGGCCGCGCCGGCGGGCCTCCTCACGGCGCTCGGTCCGGCTCTCGGTGAACTTGAGCCAGTCGATGACGTCCTCGGAGTCCTCGTCCGGCTGGTCGATGAAGGCGAACATCTCGGTGCGGTAGTCCCGCCCGGCCTCGGACCCGGCGTCGGCCCGGCGCGGCTCGGGGACCTGCGCGCTCCGCTGCCGCTCGGAGCGGGGCTCCTGCTCCGGCTCCGGCTGGTAGGGGGGCTCGGGGGCCGTCTGCTGCGGGATCCACTGCTGGGCCTGGGCCTGCTGGGTCTGCTGGGCGTGATGAGCCTGCTGGGTCTGCTGCGTGTCGTACCCGTAGGACGGGGCCTGCTGCGCGTAGTCCTGCGCGGGTTCGGCGTAGTACTGCTGCGGCTGCTGCGGCTGTCCGTAGGACGGGGCCTGCGCCTGGTAGTCGTAGCCGTACTGCTGCTGTGCGTAGTCCTGGACGGGCTGGGCGGGCTGCGCGGGCGCCTGGCCGTACACCGGCCGCCCGTACGCGTCGTAGCCGATGAGCTGCTGCTCGTGTCCGGCGTACGGGTCGTACGGATCCTGTCGGTCGTTCACCGCGGGCCCCTCTCTCCGGAAGCTCAGGCTCCCCGGTACAGCTCACGCTTGTCGATGTAGCGCACCACGCCGTCGGGCACCAGGTACCAGACGGGGTCCCCTTCGGCGACCCGGGCGCGGCAGTCCGTGGAGGAGATGGCCAGCGCGGGCACCTCGACGAGGGAGACGCCGCCCTCGGGCAGTCCGTCGTCGGTCAGGACGTGGCCGGGCCGGGTGACCCCGATGAAGTGGGCGAGGGAGAACAGCTCTTCGGCGTTCCGCCAGGTCAGGATCTGGGCGAGCGCGTCGGCACCGGTGATGAAGAACAGGTCGGCGTCGTCGTTCAGCGCCTTCAGGTCCCGCAGGGTGTCGATCGTGTACGTCGGCCCGCCGCGGTCGATGTCGATGCGGCTCACCGAGAACTGCGGGTTCGAGGCCGTGGCGATGACGGTCATCAGGTAACGGTCCTCGGCGGGCGACACGGCTCGCTGCGACTTCTGCCAGGGCTGGCCGGTCGGCACGAACACCACCTCGTCGAGGTGGAACAGCGAGGCCACCTCGCTGGCGGCCACCAGGTGTCCGTGGTGGATCGGATCGAATGTGCCGCCCATGACCCCGAGCCGGCGCTTGACCGGGCCGGTAGGCGTCTCCTGCTCTCCCATGAGCGCAGAGCCTACTGGCCCGGACGGCCCGGCGGTCCAGGTCGGGGGGACCTAGCGGTCGCGGTTCAGGCGCGTGGTCACCCAGAGCATGAGGAGCAGGATGACGAGCGCGCCGCCGCCGGTGAGGTAGGGGTTCAGGCTGTCGTGGTTGCCGCCGTGCTGCTCGGCCCCCTCCGAGGCGAGGACGACCAGGTTGTGGGCGGTGGAGGAGAGGCTCATCAGGCAGGTACCTATCGAGTCGGGGAGCGGGCGGAGACTTCGCTCACATCGTATGCGGGGGCCTGGGGCACGCTCACGCCGACTCAGGCGTTGGGGAGGATAGACGCAGGGCCAGGCAGGTCGATCCAGGGGAGGGCGCAATGACGCAGACAGGGTTCGAGAAGGTGCCGGCGCGGGACCGCAGGAGGTTCCCCGGCATCTCCTCGCGGGCGTACGAGCACCCGGCGGACCGTTCGGCGCTGGTCGCGCTGCGCAAGCTGAGCGGTTTCGACACGGTGTTCAAGGCGCTGAGCGGGCTGCTTCCGGAGCGGAGCCTGCGGCTGCTGTTCCTGTCGGACTCGGTGCGGGTGGGCGAGACGCAGTTCCCGCACCTGTACGAGATGCTCCGCGACGCCTGTTACATCCTGGACCTGGAGAAGGTCCCGCAGATGTACGTGCAGCAGGACCCGAAGCCGAACGCCATGTGCATCGGGCTGGACGAGCCGATCATCGTGGTGACCACGAGCCTGGTCGAGCTGCTCGACGAGGAGGAGATGCGGGCGGTGGTGGGCCACGAGGTGGGCCACGCGCTGTCCGGGCACGCCGTCTACCGCACGATCCTGCTGTTCCTGACGAACCTGGCGCTGAAGGTCGCGTGGATCCCGCTGGGCAATGTGGCGATCATGGCGATCGTGACCGCGCTGCGGGAGTGGTTCCGCAAGTCGGAGCTCTCGGCGGACCGGGCCGGGCTGCTGGTGGGGCAGGACCTCCAGGCCTCGATGCGCGGCCTGATGAAGCTCGCGGGCGGCAACCACATCCACGAGATGAACGTGGACGCCTTCCTGGCCCAGGCCGAGGAGTACGAGTCGAGCGGCGATCTGCGCGACTCCGTCCTGAAGATCATGAACATGCTGCCGCGGACGCACCCCTTCACCACGGTCCGGGCGGCCGAGCTGAAGAAGTGGTCGGAGAACCGCGACTACCAGCGCATCATGGACGGCCACTACCCACGGCGCGAGGAGGACAAGGACACCTCGGTGACCGACTCCTTCCGCCAGTCCGCCGCGCACTACGCCGACTCGGTGCGCACCAGCAAGGATCCGCTGTTCAAGCTGGTCGGCGACATCGCGGGCGGTGCGGCCGACATGGGCGGCAAGCTCCGCGACAAGTTCACCGGCGCGGGTCCGGGGGCCTCCTCGTCCGGCTCCGGCTCCGGCAACGCCTCCGGCAGCGGCTCCGAGGGCTCAGAGGGCTCCGAGGGCAAGGGCGGGGCTACGGAGCGGGGCTGACCGGGCTGCCCGGGGTCGCCTGCGGGGTCGTGGGCTCGGTGGCGGGCTCGGTCGCGGGCTCGGTCGCCGGCGGGGCGAGCACGCCGCACAGTCCGGCCGTGCGCCGCGGATGGCCGCTGGCGTACGGATCGCTAGCGGCCGGGCCCACCGTGGTCGGTCCGGCCCCGGCGGGCAGCGGCCGGAAGGCGTCGGCCGGGTCGCTGGAGCAGGCCTGCGGCCCGGCCATCACATAGGCCGAGGCCAGCTCCGCCCGCCGGGCGCCCAGGTCCTCCCGGTCGAAGCGCAGCCGGAGCTCGCGGCGGACGGTGAACAGTGAGGCGCCGTCGACCGCGGTGGGTGGTCCGGTGGCCGGGCGCACGGCGTACACGAAGGTGTGGTCGGTGAGCACCTCCAGCACGTCCGGGTTCACCTCGGCGAAGGCGAGGGTGCCGGTGACCCGTACCCGGGAGTCGGCCACGACGGCGGTGGCCGGGTCGAAGCGGACCAGCCAGCCGGTGGCGGCGTGCCTGCCGTCGCCCGAGGGCGAGGTGATGCTGCGGTCGAACTGGGTCAGCTGGTCGGGGTCGAGCAGGACCCGCACCGGCCGGGAGGCGGTGCCGGACAGGACGTCGGGGTCCAGCGAGGACTGCACCAGGTAGTCCTTGGCGATGGACAGCGCGGTGACGACCTGGGCGTCGGTGAAGTGGTGCGTGCGGCGCACGGCCGGCAGGGTGATCCCGGCCGCGCCGACGCGGTACTCGGCGGCGGGGCTGTTCGCGTAGAGGTCGGCGGGCCGCCCGCCGGGCACGGCCACGGCGGGTGCGAGCGGGACGACGGTGCTGCTGAGCGGCTCGGCCGGGCCGCGGGGCGGCGGGACGTAGGGGTTGCGCAGCCCCATGTAGACGGCGCAGGCGAAGGCCGTGGCGATGAGCAGCACGAGCAGCATGCCCTGGCGGGCGCCGCGGCCGGGGGTGCTGGTCCGGGGGCCGGAGGCGCCGGTCGACCACATGGAGCGGCTGCGGACGGCCCGGGCGTGCAGGCCCATGCGCTCCTGCGCGGAGAACTCCTGGAGCCGGGCAGCGCGGACGAACTCCTCGTCGAACACCACCGAGCGGAGCTCCTCCGACCGGAATTCGTCGTCACCCCCGCCGATGCCCTCGGGGGTGCCGTTGGGTGGATCTCCTGGCACGGCCATCGCTTCTCCCCGCTGTCCCCGCTTCAGAGAAGCCCCCAGCTCCGACGTGTGCGCGAGTGGGGTCGTACCTTCAGGGTTGGCGGTCGGAGGGGTACGTAAACGCGCCGACGCCGGTGACTTCCCTCAGGGGGGTGCTGGCGGGCGCCGGGGCGGGCTCCGCCTCACCCGCGGCGCTGCGGTAGACGGCGCTGAAGGCGAGCGCGACCATGCCGAGGCCCATCACGAAGGCGAGCACCCAGGCGACGGGGCGCAGCCAGGGTGAGCGGCCTCGGTAGGGGCGCAGGCTGCCGCCGTAGGCCCCGTACGGTCCGTACGAGCCGTCGGCGGCTCCGTGGCCGCGGTCGTGGTCCCAGCCGTCGTCGAGGCCGTGCCCGTCGGGGTGGCCGTATCCGTAGCTGTCGTAGTCGTCGTCGCCCGTCCAGCCTCCGGCGACGGCGCGGGCCGCTTCGGCCTCGGCGCGCGACCGGTCGGCCGCCCGCTGGCGCTCCGCGGCGCTCGGTTCATGGATCGCGGCGTTCCGGACGAAGGCCTCGTCGAACACCACGGAGGCGAAGTCCTTGTCCGCGCCTCCGCGGTCGTCTGCATGGTCTTCGGGGGTCCCGTCGTCCGGGAACTTGCCCCCCACGTCGTCCGGCACGGGACCAGCCTAGACCTGGGGGGCTGCTTTGGGCAGGGTGTGCGCCGAAATCCGGCCACACCGTGTTCGGTCTCCGATTACCTGACGTGACCGTCGCCGGTGACGATGTACTTGGTGGAGGTCAGCTCGGGAAGGCCCATCGGCCCCCTGGCGTGCAGCTTCTGCGTGGAGATGCCGATCTCGGCGCCGAAGCCGAACTGGCCACCGTCCGTGAACCGGGTGGAGGCATTCACGGCAACCGTGGTCGAGTCGACCAGCTGGGTGAAGCGGCGCGCGGCGGCCTGCGAGGTGGTGACGATCGCCTCGGTGTGGCCGGAGGTCCAGCGGCGGATGTGGGCGACGGCCTCGTCCAGGGAGTCCACGACCCCGGCGGCGATGTCGTAGGACAGGTACTCGGCGGCCCAGTCCTCGTCGGTGGCGGGCAGCGCGGTGACCTTGGTGTCCGCGGCGGCGGCCAGGACCCGGGCGTCGCCGTGGACGGTGACGCCCGCGTCGGCGAGGGCGTCGAGGGCGCGCGGGAGGAAGGCGTCGGCGATGTCGCGGTGGACGAGGAGGGTCTCGGCGGAGTTGCAGACGGAGGGCCGGCTGGCCTTGGAGTTGACGAGGATCTCCACGGCCATGTCGAGGTCGGCCTGCGCGTCGACGTAGACGTGGCAGTTGCCGGTACCGGTCTCGATGACCGGGACGGTGGACTCCTCGACCACGGTCTTGATGAGGGAGGCGCCGCCGCGCGGGATGAGCACGTCGACGAGACCGCGGGCGCGCATCAGCTCGCGGACGGAGTCGCGGGACTCGCCGGGGACGAGCTGGACCGAGTCGGCGGGGAGCCCGGCGGCGGCGACGGCGTCGCGCAGGATGGCGACGAGCGCGGTGTTGGAGGCGTACGCGGAGGAGCTGCCGCGGAGGAGGACGGCGTTGCCGGACTTGAGGCAGAGGGCGGCGGCGTCGACGGTGACGTTGGGACGGGCTTCGTAGATGATGCCGACGACGCCGAGGGGGACGCGGATCTGCCGGAGGTCGATGCCGTTGGGCAGGGTGCTGCCGCGGACGACCTCTCCGACCGGGTCGGGGAGGGCGGCGACGTCCCGTACGTCGGAGGCGATGGCCGCGATCCGCTCCGGAGTCAGGGTGAGGCGGTCGATGACGGTCTCGCTGGTGCCGGCGGCGCGGGCCTTGTCGGTGTCGACGGCGTTGGCCGCGATGATCTCGGCCGTACGGGCCTCCAGCGCGTCGGCGATCGCCAGCAGGGCCGCGTCCTTGGCGGAGCGCGGGAGCGGGGCGATGGCGGCGGCCGCGGTGCGGGACCGCTGCGCGGTGGCGAGGACGGGCGAGGGAGCGGTGGCGGCATCGAGCGAGGTCATGCCGCCAGGGTAATCCCCGGCCGGGCCCCGGCCGATGGGGTTTCCAGCCCCCGAGACGCACCTGGCTCAAAGACCGGGGCTGCCGCCCGGTGCCCTGACCAGCGCCCCGGCCGCGGGCACGGCTCAGCGGCGTGGGCTCCCGCCCCGGACCCCGAACCCGTACCCCGGCCGCGGGCACGGCTCAGCGGCGTGGGCTCCCGCCCCGGACCCCGAACCCGTACCCCGGCCGCGGGCACGGCTCAAGGGTCCGGGGCGGCGCCCCGGGTCTCCCTCGGTCAGGCCCGGAGTGTCAGTACGGGTGCACGCCCACCGGGTGGGCCGGGGGCGGGCCGTAGCCCTCGGCCACGCGCTGGTGGTAGGTGGCGCGGTCGATGACCTCCAGGCCGACGATCTCCCAGGGCGGGAGCTGCGCCGACGAGCGGTGCTCGCCCCAGAGCCGCAGGGCGACGGCCGCCGCGTCGTGGAGGTCGCGGGCCTCCTCCCAGTACCGGATCTCGGCGTGGTCGTCGGCGTAGCGGCTGGTCAGCAGGAAGGGATGGTCGTGGGCCAGTTGTTCCAGTCCGCGCCGGACGTCCGACAGCGGGGCCGGCTTGCCGGAGACGCTCAGGGTCACGTGCCAGAGACGCGAGTCGTGGTCCTGCTGGTCCCCGCCACCGCCGCCGCCGTCACCGTCCCCCGGACCGACACTGGTCAGCGCTCGTCTCACCAGCCGCCTCCTGTCTCTGCCACGCGTGTCGCCCGCCCTTCACAGTTGACCAGCCCACGGCTCGCCGCGCGGCGGTTTTGCCGAACCTCAGTCCTCGAGCAGGACCAGATCGTCCCGGTGGACGACCTCCCGCTCGTACGCGGGTCCGAGTTCCCGTGCGAGCTCTCGGGTGGAGCGGCCGAGGAGCTGCGGGAGCTCCTTGGCGTCGAAGTTGACCAGGCCCCGGGCCACGGCGCGGCCGTCGGCGGAGCGCAGTTCCACGGGGTCCCCGGCGACGAAGTCGCCTTCGACCGCCGCGATCCCGGCGGGCAGCAGCGAGCTGCCGCGCTCGGTGACGGCCCGCACCGCGCCCTCGTCGAGGACCAGGTGCCCCTGGGGCGTGGACGCGTGCTGGAGCCAGAGCAGCCGGTCCGCCGAGCGGCGGCCCGTGGCGTGGAAGTGCGTGCCCGTGACGCGTCCGGCCAGCGCGTCGGCGGCCTGGCTCGCGGAGGTCAGTACCACCGGGATGCCGGCGGCGGCCGCGATCCGGGCCGCCTCGACCTTGGTGGCCATGCCGCCGGTGCCCACGCCCGCCTTGCCCGCGCTGCCGATGGAGACGTGCGCGATGTCCTCGGGGCCGCGGACCTCGTCGATGCGGGTGGTGCCGGGCCGGGCCGGGTCGCCGTCGTAGAGGCCGTCCACATCGGACAGCAGCACCAGCAGGTCGGCCCGGACCAGGTGGGCGACCAGGGCCGCGAGCCGGTCGTTGTCGCCGAACCGGATCTCGTCCGTGGCGACGGTGTCGTTCTCGTTGACGACGGGCAGCGCGCCCATCGCCAGCAGCTGGTCCAGGGTCCGGTAGGCGTTGCGGTAGTGGGCCCGCCGGCTGGTGTCGTCGGTGGTGAGCAGCACCTGGCCGACGCGGACGCCGTACCGGGCGAAGGAGGCGGTGTACCGGGCGACGAGCAGCCCCTGCCCGACGCTGGCGGCGGCCTGCTGGCGGGCCAGGTCCTTGGGGCGGCGGCGCAGCCCGAGCGGGGAGAGTCCGGCGGCGATGGCTCCGCTGGAGACCAGGACGATCTCCTTCTCCCCGCCGCTGCGCGCCTTGGCCAGGACGTCGACCAGCGCGTCCACCCGGTCGGCGTCGAGTCCCCCGGCCGCGGTGGTCAGGGAGGAGGAGCCGACCTTGACCACGATCCTGCGGGCGTCCACGACACCTTGCCTAGCCGCTGACACGTCTGTCCCCTTGCCCCTTGCCGGAATGCCTGCCTGCTCAAATCTACGGGGTGGCGCGGGACGGCTGCGCGGGGGTTTCAGACCCTGGACCGCCCGGCCCGCTCGGGCTCGGAGTCCTCGTCCCGGGCGGTGCCCGGGACGAGGATCCTGCGCGAGATCAGGAAGGTGAACGGGATGGCCACGACCGCCGCGACCAGCGGGGCGATCCGGGTGTCCATCCCGGCCCAGGCCACCAGGGCGTACAGGCCGACCGACTGGATCACGTAGTTGGTGACGTTCGTCAGCGGGAAGAGGAGGAACTTCTTCCACGTCGGCCGGGTCCGGTAGGTGAAGTAGGTGTTCATGAAGAACGAGCCGATCATCGCCAGCACGAAGGCGAGCGAGTAGGCGGCGAAGTACGGCATCCACGGGTGCAGGAGCAGGTAGATGCCGAAGAAGGTGCCGGTGTTGACCCCGCCCACCAGGGCGAAGCGGAAGATCTGGCCGAGCTGGTCCTTGCGGCTGGTGTTCATCGCGCGCCGCGCTCCGGGCCGCGCTCGGCGGTCGCGGTCCGCATCACGCGCGCCACGCCGTCCGCGCGCTCCGCCCCGTGCGCTTCCTTCACCAGGAAGTGCGGCCGGCGCTTGGTCTCGTAGTAGATGCGGCCGATGTACTCGCCGATCAGGCCCAGCATGATCATCTGCACGCCGCCCAGGCCGGTGATGATCGCCACGAGGGTGACGTACCCCGGGGCCTCGACGCCGTTGGTGAGCGCCGTGACGATGATCCACAGCGCGTACAGGCCGGTCAGGGCGACCAGCGACACGCCGAACCAGATCCCGATCCGCAGCGGCCGGTTGTTGAAGGAGATCAGGCCGTCCATGCCGTAGTTCAGCAGGGCGCCGAACCTCCACTTGGTCTCGCCGGCCTCGCGCTGCGCGTTGCGGTAGTCGAAGTGGACGGTGTCGAAGCCGACCCAGGAGAACAGGCCCTTGGAGAAGCGGTTGTACTCGGGCAGCGACAGCAGCGCGTCCACGGCCGGGCGCGAGAGCATCCGGAAGTCGCCGACCCCGTCGGTGAGTTCGACGTCGACCCAGCGGTTCACGCCCCGGTAGTACAGGCGGCTGAGCGCCGAGCGGACCTTCTTGTCGCCCTCGCGCGTGCGGCGGGCGATGATCTGGTCGTGGCCCTGCCGGTAGAGGTCGAGCATGGTCGCGATGAGCTCCGGCGGGTGCTGGAGGTCCGCGTCCATGATCACCACGGCGTCGCCGGTGGCCTCGCGCAGGCCGGCGAGCATGCCGGCCTCCTTGCCGAAGTTGCGGCTGAAGGAGACGTACCGCGTCTGCTCGCCGTGCTCGACCGCGATCTTCCGGAGCTTGCCGAGGGTGCCGTCACGGCTTCCGTCGTCGACGTAGCAGATCTCGTACTCGACGGACAGGGTGTCGAGGACCCTGCGGATCTCCACGTCGAAGCTGTCGATGACGGCCTCTTCGTTGTAGCACGGGACAACTACGGACAGCTTCGTCATGAACACTTCCTGCTGGGTCCGAACGGGTGATTGTCGGCGACCGGACCCGCCACTCACCTCTTCCTTAGAAGTATGCACGCCGGGAGTCGGCCTGCCGGAGACGAGTGCGGCGCACGGTAGCGTGGACGAGATAAGCGGAATGAGCTGAACGAAACGAAACGAAGGGATCGAGGTGCACGTGCCCGACGTCTCCGTGGTCGTCATCGTCTACAACGACGCAGAGCGTCTGTCGACAGCAGTCCAGTCGGTCTTGGACCAGACCCTGCACGGGGTCGAGGTCGTGATCGTCGACGACTGCAGCAAGGACCGGTCGTACGCGGTCGCCCAGGAACTGGAATCCGTGCATCCGGGGAGAGTGCGCGCCTTCCGGCTGCCGGAGAACAGCGGCGGCTGCGGTGCGCCCCGCAACCACGGCATCCGGCAGGCCACCGGCAAGTACGTCATGTTCCTGGACAGCGACGACGTCCTCGAGCGCAACGCCTGCCGGAACATGCTGGACGCCGCCGAGCGCACCGGCTCCGACCTGGTCTCGGGCATGTGCGTCCGGGTGCACGTGGGCAACCGGTGGGACAAGACCACCGAGTGGTACCCCTGGATCTACGCGCGCACCCGCACGCTGGAGTCGATCACCGACTTCCCCGACCTGCTGGTCTACGACACGCTCTCCACGAACAAGTGCTACCGGCGCGAGTTCCTGCTGGAGGAGGGCCTGGAGTTCCCGGTCGGGATCCACTACGAGGACCTGCTGTTCTCCGCGCAGGCGTACGTCGCCGCCCGCCGCATCACGCTGATCCCGAACCACGTCTACTTCTGGAACGTGGTCGAGAAGGCCGCGGCGAAGTCGATCAGCAACCGGCGTCACGAGATCGCGAACTTCGTCCACCGGATGGAGATCCACCGGCGTGTCGACGAACTGCTCGCGGCCAAGGGCCACACGGACATCAAGTCCGCCAAGGACGCCAAGTTCCTCAAGCACGACCTGGTCCTGCACCTGCGCGACCTGCCGCTGCTGAGCGACGCGTACCGCCAGGAGTTCGCCCGGCTCGCCAACGGCTACCTCGCCGGGATCGACCCGGCCGCGTACGAGAACGTCACGCACCTCCAGGCGATCTGCGCCTACCTGCTGGGCAAGGAGGACTGGGACAACCTCCTCCCGGCCGCCGACGCCATGACCAACAAGGGCCGGCTCACCTCGCCGCTCGCCGAGCGGGACGGGCGCGTCTACTGGTGCGGCGAGCACCTCGCCGACGAGGAGGCCCGCCGGATACTGGACGTCACCGAGCAGGGCTTCCACACCACCCCGCTCACCTCCCTCACCCTGGGGAACCGTCTCACCTCCTACGAGGACGACGGGCGCGGCAGCGTCACGCTCTCCGGCACCGTCGTGAACCCGCTCGGCCGGATCCCCGCCGACGCGCGGCTGACGGCCTCGCTCGAGTTCCGGGCCCGCCGGCAGATCGGCGTGCGTTCTTTCAGCTTCCCGGTGGCAACCGTCCGGCACGCCGGTGACACGATCGAGTGGACCGGTACGGCCGACATCGGCAGCACCGTCCGCCCGCTCGGCATCATCGACGCCGTCTGGGACGTCCGGCTGAAGCTGACCGCCGGAAGCGACGAGATCGCCACCCGGGTATCGGTCGGCGGCCTCGACCTGGACGCGGCGGCCCGCCTGCGCGTGCGGCCGCGACTGACCCGGCTGGTCTCCGACCGCTTCGCGCCGGAGGTCACCAAGAAGGGCAACCTCTCCTACGTCCTGGCCGCCGAGGGCGCCGCCGCGGTCCGCACCCAGAACCTGCTCAACAACGCCATACAGGGCAGGACGGCCAACGTGGTCAAGCGGGGCCTGCGCAAGGCCCTGCGGATGCGCCGGAGCATGGGGTCCGGCGAACAGAAGGTGAAGGTCTACCACGAGGTCTTCTCGAAGCTGCCGGTCAAGAAGGGCACGGTCGTCTTCGAGAGCCACATGGGCAAGCAGTACAGCGACAGCCCCAAGGCGATCTACGAGGAGCTGGTGCGCCAGGGCGCCCCGTTCGAGGCGATCTGGTCCTACGCGGGCACCCGGCCCACCGGCTTCCCCAAGGAGGCCACCCTGGTGCGCCGCTGGAGCTGGCCCTACCTGCGGGCGCTGGCCCAGGCCGAGTTCTGGGTCGACAACCAGGGCTTCCCGCTGGCGCTGGCCAAGCGGCCCGGCACCACGTACATCCAGACCTGGCACGGCTCGGCGCTCAAGCGCATGGGCTTCCACGAGCCCCGCACCAAGGCGCAGGGCCGCGCGGGCCAGGCCCGGTTCCAGGCGGCCGTCGACCGCTTCGACCACTTCCTGATCCGCTCCGAGCACGACACCCGGACCCTCGCCAAGGGCTTCAGGCTGCGCGACGAGGTCCTGCTGCGCACGGGCTACCCGCGCAACGACGCCCTCGTCGAGGCGTACCGCAGGGAGACGGACAGCGGTGAGCGGATCCGCGGTCCGCTGGCGTCCGAGCTCGGCATCGACCCGGAGAAGAAGGTGCTGCTGTACGCGCCGACCTTCCGGGCGGCCGCGGACGGCACGGTGGAGGGCTTCGTCTTCCCCTTCGACGTGGAGGAGTTCGCCGAGCGGCTCGGCGACCGCTTCACGCTGCTGGTGCGCACCCATTACCTCAACAGCGTCTCGCTGCCGCCGTCCGTCGAGGGCCGGGTCATCGACGTGTCCCGGCACCACGACATCACCCCGCTGCTGGCCCTCGCCGACGGACTGATCACGGACTACTCGTCCGTGATGTTCGACTACGCGGTCCTGGACCGGCCGATGCTGTTCTTCGCGTACGACTACGAGAAGTACGCGGGCGACATCCGCGGCACGTACTTCGACCTGAAGGAGAAGGCCCCGGGCCCGGTGGTGGCCACGGCCGACGAACTCCTGCAGGCCCTCTCCGCCTTCGAGGAGGCGGACGCCAAGTACGCGGAGGCGCGACAGCGGTTCCTCACCGAGTTCGGCGAGTACGACCGCGGGGACGCGGCCCGCCAGATCGTCGAGAAGTTCTTCACCAGGAGCGGCAAGTGAGCCAGCAGACCGCCACCCCGGGCGGCCGTGACATCTTCCTCGTCTCCAACAACGTCGACGAGCTCGGCGGCGTGACCACCTGGTCGCACCAGATGGCCCGGCTGTTCACCGAGCGCGGGCACACGGTCCACATCGTCGGCATCGCCCCGGTCGCCGAGGAGATCCGGCAGAAGCTGCCCGCGGACCTCCCGTACGCGATGACCACCCTGTACGACGCCCACCCGCCGGCCGCGCGCCGGCTGCGCGGGATCAAGGGCCGGCTGAACGCGCCCGAGCGGCGCCGCCAGGCGGCCCGGCGGGCGGGCATGCGGGCCAAGGCGGAGAAGCTCAGCGAGCTGTTCCGGGCCGCCCGCCCCGGCAGCGTGGTGATCGTCACGCAGGTCTGGGCGATGGAGTGGGTGGCGCTCGCCGACACCAAGGGGCTCAGCGTCATCGGCATGAGCCACGAGTCCTTCGAGGCCAGCCAGAAGTCCACCCGCGGTGAGCGGGTCCGCCGCCACTACCCCCAGGTGGACCGGCTGCTGGTGCTGACCGCCGAGGACGCGGACCTGTGGATCCGGGCCGGCATGGAGAACGTCGGCAGCATGCCGAACCCGCTGCCCTTCATGCCGCCAGACCCCGCCCCGCGCACCGCCAACGTCGTCGCCAGCGTCGGCCGGCTCGCCTTCGAGAAGGGCGTCGACCTGCTGCTGGACGCGTGGGCGGACGCCTCCCCGCACCACCCCGACTGGGTCCTGCGGATCTACGGGGCGGGCCTGGAGGAGGCGGCCCTGCGGGCGCACTGCACCGCGCTGGGGCTGGACGACTCGGTGGAGTGGATGGGCAGCACGGACGACGTGCTGGGCGCGCTGCGCGGCGCCTCGGTCTTCGCCCAGGCATCCCGGGCCGAGGGCTTCCCGATCACCCTGCTGGAGGCGATGGCGGCGGGCCTGCCGGTCGCCGCCTTCGACTGTGCGCCGGGCGTACGGGAGATCGTCACGCACGGCGAGGACGGGCTGCTGGCCCGGCTGGGCAACACGATGGAGCTGGCCGGGCACCTGGACGCGCTGATGTCCGACAGCGAGGTGCGCGACCGGCTCGGCGACACCGCCTTCGCGTCGGTGAAGCGCTACTCCAGCGCGGAGATCACCGACCGCTGGGAAGCCCTGTTCGCGTTCCTCGAGCGCTGACCGCGCCAGCGCGGCCGCGCGCATGTGGAACCGCCCGCCCCGGATGCGTCCGGGGCGGGCGGTTTCGTGCGCGCGGCCGCGCAGGCGGGCGTCAGGCCTGGTGGACGTCGCTGTGCGCGTCCGGGCGGGCGGCCTTGTTGGCCTCCCAGCCCGCCCAGGCCGAGACGACCATCTCGCGGACGTCGTGCCGGGCCTTCCAGCCCAGCTCACCGGTGATCTTGTCGGCCGAGGCCACGACCTTCGCCGGGTCGCCGGGACGGCGCGGGCTGATCACCGGGGCGTAGTCGTGCCCGGTGTTCTCGTTCAGCAGCGCGACCATCTCCGCGACGGAGACGCCCTCGCCGCGGCCGATGTTGACGGTGAGGTCCTTGTAGTCCCCGGCCGCGGCCCACTCGGCGAGCTTGCGGGCGGCCGCCACGTGGGCCTCCGCCAGATCCTCGACGTGGATGTAGTCGCGGATACAGGTGCCGTCCGGGGTCGGGTAGTCGTCGCCGAAGATCTTGGCGCCCTGGCCGGCGTCGTACCGCTCGAAGACCATCGGGACCAGGTTGAACACGCCGGTGTCGGCGAGCTCGGGGGTGGCCGCGCCCGCCACGTTGAAGTAGCGCAGGCAGGCCGTGGAGATGCCGTGGGCCTTGCCCGCGGCGCGGATCAGCCACTCGCCGGCCAGCTTGGTCTCGCCGTACGGGCTCAGCGGCGCGCACGGGGTGTCCTCGGTGACCAGGTCCACGTCGGGCATGCCGTAGACGGAGGCGGAGGAGGAGAACAGGACGTTGCGCACGCCCGCGGCGGCGACGGCCTGGAGCAGGACGGTCAGGCCCTGCACGTTCTCGTGGTAGTAGTACAGCGGCTTCTCGACGGACTCTCCGACCTGCTTCTTGCCCGCGAGGTGCACCACACCCGTGATCTTGTGCTCGGCGATGGTCTTGTCGAGGATCAGCCGGTCCAGGACCGAGCCGACCACCAGCGGTACGCCCTCCGGGACACGGTTCTCGTTGCCCGTGGAGAGGTCGTCGAGGACGACCACCTTCTCCCCGGCGAGCAGCATCGCCCGGACGACGTGCGCGCCGATGTATCCGGCGCCACCGGTGATCAGAAACGTCATGTGTATCTCCCTGGTCCTGTCCGATTTCGGTGTGCAGAGCTCGGCGTACCGCGTACCGCGCCTGCCGTGGAACGAGCGGTCGCCCTTCAGCCCGCCCCGTGGCCTGCCCGGGCCCGGTGGAGGCGGTTGCGTACGAGGTACAGCGCGCCCTCGGCGCCGGGCGCGAGGCGCAGCGCGAGCGCGCCGGCCCCCGTGCGGTAGGGCTGCGCCAGCAGCACACCGTACCGGCTGCTGGGCAGGGCCCGGCGGCGGAGCAGCCGGCCCCGGGGGCGCAACGAGGTGAACACGGAGGTGCCGTCGGCGCACTGCACGCCCACCTCCACGTTCCACGCCTGCATCCGGCGCAGCCCCCGGCGGCGGCCGGTGGCGGCCACGTCGGCCAGGCGGAACGGCAGCAGCGCGACCCAGCCGCCCTGCGGGTCGGGGCGCAGCTCCACGGGCTGGGCGAGGACCGGCTCGCCGCCCGCGCGGGGCAGGAAGCGCAGCTGCGCGGTCCGCGGGCCGGCCTCGGCGAGGCGTCCGTACAGGTCGTGGAGGCGGATCCGGACGGATCCGCGGCCGGCCGGCTCGGCGTCGACGGTGACGGGCAGCCGGTCCGTCGGCAGCCCGGCCAGGCCGTCCAGCTCCACCGGGAGCTCCTCGCTCCACACCGGCGTCCCGTCGGCGGCGGCCGCGTACGGGGGCAGCAGGCGCGGCGGCTCGGCGGCCAGCCGGGTGAGCCGCTCGGTATCGGACGGCGGGCTCGCAGTGGCGCGCAGCACCCGTACGATCCAGCGGGCGTGGGGCGCGGCGGCCTCGATGTCGGCTTCGGCGAAGGTGTCGAGGTACTCGCGGGTCAGGGCCCACCAGGCGGCCTGGTACTCGGCGTCCCGGCCGAGCTCGCGCAGGTACATGCGCAGGTCGTACTCGAGGAACTTCACCTGGCAGGCGCCGCCCAGCACCGGGGAGGCCGCCGCGAGGGTGCGGGAGGCCGTGCGGTGGGCCTCGATGCGCGAGCGCCAGTTGGAGACGTCCCCCCGGTCCAGGGAGATCGACACCTGGGCGGCGGAGCGGCGCACGTGCCACACGTAGACGAGGTCGCCGATGACGGCGATGCGCGGGGCGGCGGCCAGCACCCGGGAGGTGAAGACGAAGTCCTCGTAGACGAACCGGCCGTCGGGGAAGCGCAGTCCGTGCTCCTCCAGGAAGGCCCGCTCGTACAGCTTGTTGACGCAGAGGGTGTCCCGGACCAGCTCCGGACGGTCGGCGGGCCGCTCGATGACGTCGCCCGGGGTGTAGAGGCCCGGCATCCACGGCACGTCGTGCCCCAGCGGCAGCTCGCGCCGTACGGCGGCGCCGACGGTGACCGGGGCGCGGTGCTCCACGGCGGCGCGCACCAGCGCCTCGGCCGCGCCCGCCGGAAGGACGTCGTCGCTGTCGAGGAAGAGGACGTACGGGGCGCTCGCGACGGCCATCCCGTCGTTGCGCGGGGTGCCGCACCCTCCGCTGTTCTCCGTGCGGTGCACGACCTTCAGGCGGGGGTGTGCGGCGGCCAGCTCGTCCAGCACCCGCGCGGTGCCGTCGGACGAAGCGTCGTTCACGGCGATGACCTCGGCGACCACCGGGCCCTGGGCGAGGGCCGAGGAGACGGCCTCGCCCACGAGCCCGGCGTCGTTGTACGCGATCACCACGACGGAAACGGTGGGGAGGTTGGTGCTGTTCACCTGGTGGATCCTAGGCGACCCGTGTAAAGACGCCTTCAAAGCCGCCGGGTGGCCCTTGGGGAAAGGGGACGGGAACGGCCGGAATCAGAACGGCCGGAACTCGTCGTACTCCTTCTGCGCCGAGTCCCCGCGCTTGGCTTCCTTCTCCTTGCGGCGCGTGGTGGCCGGGCGCGGAGCCTCCAGTCGGTGGTCCTCGCCGCGGCGGCCCAGCATCTCGGCGCCGGCCATCATGGTCGGCTCCCAGTCGAAGACGACGGAGTTCTCGTCGGAGCCGATGGCCACGCCGTCGCCGGCGCGGGCGCCGGCCTTCTTGAGCGCGTCCTCGACGCCGAGGCGGTTGAGGCGGTCCGCGAGGTAGCCCACGGCCTCGTCGTTGTTGAAGTCGGTCTGGCGGACCCAGCGCTCGGGCTTCTCGCCGCGCACCAGGTAGACGTCCTCGGCCTCGTCGTAGGTGACGGTGAAGCCGGCGTCGTCCACGGCCTTCGGGCGGATGACGATGCGGGTCGCCTCCTCCTTCGGCTTGCGGGCGCGGGCCTTGGCGATGACCTCGGCGAGGAAGTAGGAGAGCTCCTTGAGGCCCGTACGGGCGACCGCGGAGACCTCGAAGACCTTGTAGCCGCGCGCCTCCAGGTCCGGGCGGACCATGTCGGCGAGCACCTGGCCGTCCGGGATGTCGACCTTGTTGAGGACGACGAGGCGCGGACGCTTCTCCAGGCCGCCGCCGTAGAGCTTGAGCTCCTCCTCGATGAGGTCGAGGTCGGCGATCGGGTCGCGGTCGGACTCCAGCGTGGCGGTGTCCAGGACGTGCACGAGCACCGAGCAGCGCTCGACGTGGCGCAGGAACTCCAGGCCCAGGCCGCGCCCCTGGCTGGCGCCGGGGATCAGGCCCGGAACGTCGGCGATCGTGTAGACGGTCGAGCCGGCCGTGACGACGCCCAGGTTCGGGACGAGGGTGGTGAACGGGTAGTCCGCGATCTTCGGCTTGGCCGAGGAGAGCACCGAGATCAGCGAGGACTTTCCGGCGCTCGGGAAGCCGACCAGCGCCACGTCGGCGACGGTCTTGAGCTCCAGGACGATGTCGGCGGTGGTGCCGGGGACACCGAGGAGCGCGAAGCCGGGCGCCTTGCGGCGGGCCGAGGAGAGCGCCGCGTTGCCGAGGCCGCCGCGGCCGCCCTCACCGGCGACGTAGGTGGTGCCCTGGCCGACGAGGTCGGCGAGGACGTTGCCCTCCTTGTCGAGGACGACGGTGCCGTCCGGCACGGGCAGGACCAGGTCCTGCCCGTCCTTGCCCGAGCGGTTGTCGCCGGCACCGGGCTGGCCGTTGGTGGCCTTGCGGTGGGGGCTGTGGTGGTAGTCCAGCAGGGTGGTGATCGCCTGCTCCACGACCAGGATCACATCGCCGCCACGGCCGCCGTTGCCGCCGTCGGGGCCGCCGAGCGGCTTGAACTTCTCCCGGTGAACGGAGGCGCAGCCGTGGCCCCCGTTACCCGCGGCGACGTGCAGCTCGACGCGGTCCACGAAGGTGGTCATGGGTGTTCCTCCAGATACAGCGGGAATAGTCCGGAAAATCCGGTGGTAGGCCTTGCTGCCCATGAGACGTGTCTATGTGACAACGCGCCGAGGGCGGACCTCTCTTCCCGGCTTGCGCCGGAAGGAGCTGAGATCCGCCCTCGGGAAGTTACGAACGCTCGATCAGCCGAGGCTGGATCAGGCGGCCGGAACGATGTTGACGACCTTGCGGCCACGGTGCGTGCCGAACTGCACGGCACCGGCCTGCAGCGCGAACAGCGTGTCGTCGCCGCCACGGCCGACGCCCGCGCCCGGGTGGAAGTGGGTGCCGCGCTGGCGGACGAGGATCTCGCCGGCGGAGACGACCTGACCGCCGAAGCGCTTCACGCCGAGCCGCTGGGCATTGGAGTCGCGCCCGTTCCGGGTGGACGATGCGCCCTTCTTGTGTGCCATGTCTCAGT
The DNA here is from genome assembly GCF_052244475.1 of Streptomyces sp. IBSNAI002. Lineage (NCBI taxonomy): Bacteria > Bacillati > Actinomycetota > Actinomycetes > Kitasatosporales > Streptomycetaceae > Streptomyces > Streptomyces sp. IBSNAI002. The sequence goes on from NZ_JBQPXG010000002.1 coordinate 3,112,441, forward strand.
CCCTCTTACTTCGCAGCCGCGGGGATACCGGTGACCTTGATCGCCGTGTACTGCTGGCGGTGACCCTGGCGACGGCGGTAGCCGGTCTTGTTCTTGTAGCGCAGGATGTCGATCTTGGCGCCCTTGTGGTGGTCCACGACCTCGGCCGTGACCTTGATGCCGGCCAGGACCCACGGGTCGCTGGTCACGGCTTCGCCGTCGACAACGAGCAGGGTCGAGAGCTCGACCGTGTCGCCAACCTTGGCAGTGGAAATCTTGTCAACCTCAACGATGTCGCCGACAGCAACCTTGTGCTGGCGACCACCGCTGCGCACGATGGCGTACACGCGGATCTCTCTCTCACTCGGGACGGATGCTCCTGAAGCCAGCCGCTCAGTCGGGACCCCGTCTTGCGACAGGACCGCACTGATCCGGATTGGACGAGCGGCCTCTCCCGCACGACGCTTGCGCGTACGGACCGGGAGGAAGGTGCTCAGGAGCGCGGCGCACGCTGCACGGATTCGTACAGGACACGCCGACGGTCTAGGTTACGGGGCCGGTTCCAGGGGGTCAAACCGGGTCCCGCACGGCCGTGGGCCCCGCCTCGCGGCGGGGCCCACGGTCACGTGACGGATCAGGCTTCGGTCGGAGCCGAGACGGACGGCAGCGTCTGCTGCTCGGCCGCCGCGGTCTTCTTCGTCGCCCGCTTCGTCGCGGTCTTCTTGGTCGTGGCCGTCTTCTTGACCGCGGTCTTCTTGGCGGCCACCGCCTTCTTGGCCGGGGCCTTCTTCGCCGCGGCCGCCTTCTTGGCCGGAGCCTTGCGGGCGGCCTTCTTCGCCGGCGCGGGCTCCTCGGCGGGCACGGCTTCCTCGACCGGCGCCGTCGGCTCGGTCACCGGGGCCTCGACGACCAGTACGGCGGCCTCGGCGGCGCCCGCCGGGGAACCGGCCGGCGCGGTGGCCTTGCGGGTGGCACGGCGGCGCGGACGGGCCGGCGCGGCCTCGGCCACGGGGGCCTCGGCGACGGCCTCGGGCTCGGCCGCCACTGCGACCGGCTCCGGCTCGGGCTCCACGACCGGCTCGGGCTCCGCCACGACGACCGGCTCCGGGGCCTCCTCGGCCGCGGGGGCCGGGGCACCCGCCGGGGCGGTGGCCTTGCGGGTCGCGCGGCGACGGGTACGGCCCTTCGGCGCGGCCTCCTCGACGGGGGCCTCCTCGACCGTCTCCGCGGCCTCCACGGCCTCGGCGGCCGGCTCCAGGACCGTGTCGGCCGGCTCGGTGACCGGCTCGTCCTCGACGACGGGCGCCGCGGCCGGGGCTTCCGCCCGGACCGGGGCCTGCGCCGGGGCCGCCGCACCGCGCGGGGCGCCCGCCGGGGCGGTCGCCTTGCGGGTGGCACGGCGACGGTTGCGACGGCCGCTCAGACCCGCGGCGGCCTCCGCCTCGGCCGGGCTGCTGTACAGCTCCTCGTCCGCGACGAACTCCGGCTCGGGCAGGGCGCGCGGCGCCGCGACCTCGGCGGCCAGCTCCTCGACGGTCTCGAACTCCGCCTCGACCGTCTCGACCTCGTGGTCGTGCTGGTCGAAGTCGGCCTTGCCGCCGCGCCGCTTCGAGCGCTTGCCGTTGCCGCCGCCGATCGCGGTCGGCGTCTCCATGTGCACGATGACGCCGCGGCCGTTGCAGTGGACGCAGGTCTCGGAGAAGGACTCCAGCAGACCCTGGCCCACCCGCTTGCGGGTCATCTGGACCAGGCCCAGCGAGGTGACCTCGGCCACCTGGTGCTTGGTGCGGTCGCGGCCCAGGCACTCCAGCATGCGCCGCAGGACCAGGTCGCGGTTGGACTCCAGGACCATGTCGATGAAGTCGATGACGACGATGCCGCCCAGGTCGCGCAGCCGCAGCTGGCGCACGATCTCCTCGGCCGCCTCCAGGTTGTTCCTGGTGACGGTCTCCTCGAGGTTGCCGCCCTGACCGGTGAACTTGCCGGTGTTGACGTCGATGACGATCATCGCCTCGGTCTTGTCGATCACAAGCGAGCCGCCCGAGGGCAGCCACACCTTGCGGTCGAGCGCCTTGGCGAGCTGCTCGTCGATCCGGTACGTCGCGAAGACGTCGACCTCGGAGGTCCAGCGCGACAGCCGGTCGGCCAGGTCCGGGGCCACGTGGTTCACGTAGCCGTGGATGGTCTCCCAGGCGCCGTCACCGCTGACGATGACCTTCGAGAAGTCCTCGTTGAAGATGTCGCGCACGACGCGGACGGTCATGTCCGGCTCGCCGTACAGCAGGCTCGGCGAAGAGGTCGAGATCTGCTTCGACTTCTTCTGGATGTCCTCCCACTGGGCCTGCAGGCGCTCGACGTCGCGGCGCAGCTCGTCCTCGCTCGCCCCCTCGGCGGCGGTGCGCACGATGACGCCCGCGTCCTCGGGGACGATCTTCTTGAGGATGGTCTTCAGGCGCGCGCGCTCGGTGTCGGGCAGCTTGCGGCTGATGCCGGTCATCGAGCCCTCGGGCACGTAGACCAGGTAGCGGCCGGGCAGCGAGACCTGGCTGGTCAGGCGGGCGCCCTTGTGGCCGATCGGGTCCTTGGTGACCTGCACCAGGACCGACTGGCCGGACTTGAGGGCGGACTCGATGCGGCGCGGCCCGTTGGCCATGCCGAGCGCCTCGAAGTTGACCTCACCGGCGTACAGGACCGCGTTGCGGCCCTTGCCGATGTCGATGAAGGCGGCCTCCATGGACGGCAGCACGTTCTGGACCTTGCCCAGGTAGACGTTGCCGACGTACGAGGTGGCCTCTTCCTTGTTGACGTAGTGCTCGACGAGCACGTTGTCCTCGAGGACGCCGATCTGCGTGCGGTCGCCGTTCTGGCGGACGACCATGACGCGCTCGACGGCCTCGCGGCGGGCCAGGAACTCGGCCTCGGTGATGATCGGGACGCGGCGGCGGCCCTGCTCGCGGCCCTCGCGGCGGCGCTGCTTCTTCGCCTCCAGGCGGGTCGAGCCCTTGATGGACTGGACCTCGTCGGAGGAGGTGGACTCGCTGCGCTCGCGCGCCGGGCGCGGCTCGCGGACCTTGACGACGGTGCGTACGCCGTCCTCCTCGCCCGCGGCGGACTCGGCCGTGACGTCAGCGGGCTCCCCGCTGCGGCGACGGCGACGGCGGCGACGGCGGCTGGAGCTGGAGCCCAGGGCCTCGTTCTCCTCGCCCTCGTCCTCGTCGCCCTCGTCCTCGTCGGTCTCCTGCTCGGCGGCCGGGACTCCGGTCTCCTCCTCGGCTGCCTCGTCGAGCTCGGCGGCCTCACCGCGGCGACGGCGGCGGCCACCACGGCGACGGCGGCGGGAGGGGCGCTCGCCCGACTCGTCGCCCTCTTCGAAGTCGGCGGACTCGTCCTCGAGCTCGGCGGCCTCGGCCTCGGGCTCCTCCTCGGCGAGCACCTCGGGCAGCGACACCGGGGCGCTCTCGGCGGCGGCGCCGCGGCCACGGCGACGGCGGCGGCCGGCCGGCTGCGGGGCGGGGGTCTCGACGACCTCCGTCTCGACCTCGGCCTCGACCTCGGCGTCGAGCTCGGCCTCCTCCTCCGCTTCCTCGGCCCGTACGGCGGCGGCAGCGGCCGCGGCGGCCATGGCGGCGGTCTCGGGGGTCTGGAACATCGGCTCGGCGAACACCGGGGCCTGGAACACGGCGACGGCGGGACGCGCGGCGCGGCGGGCACGGGCCGGGGCGGCGGGCGCCTCGGGCTCGGCGGCGGGCTGCGGCGCGGCGGCCGGAGCGGCCGCGGCGGCGGAGCGGGTGGCGCGGCGGCGGCCGCCGCGCTTCGGGGAGTCCACGGCGTCGGCGACGGTCACGGCGCGGGTGGCGGCCTTGGGGGCCTCCTCCACGGCGGCGGGAGCCTCGTCCGCGACGGGGGCCTCGGCCGGAGCGGCCGGGGCGGTGACGGCGCGGGTGGCACGGCGGCGGGCCCGCGGGGCGGGAGCGGCGGGCTCCTCCTCGGCGACGGCCGGAGCGGCCGGGGCCTCGGCCACGGGGGCCTCCACGACCTCGGCGGCCTCGGCGGCCGGAGCGGCCGGGGCGGTCACGGCGCGGGTGGCACGGCGGCGGGTACGGGCGGGGGCGGCGGCCGGAGCGGGCTCCTCCACAGGGGCGGCCGGGGCCTCGGCCACGGCGGCCGGGGTCTCGGGGGCGGCCACGGCGCGGGTCGCACGGCGGCGGGCACGCGGGGCGGGAGCGGCCGGGGCCTCCTCCTCCACCACGGGCGCGGCCTCGGCGGCCGGAGCCTCCGGGGCGGCGACGGCGCGGGTGGCGCGGCGCCGGGCCCGCGGGGCGGGAGCGGCGGGCTCCTCCTCGGCGACGGCCGGAGCGGCCGGGGCCTCGGCCACGGCGGCCGGGGTCTCGGGAGCGGCCACGGCGCGGGTCGCACGGCGGCGGGTACGGGCGGGGGCGGCGGCCGGAGCGGCCTCCTCCACGGGGGCGGCCGGGGCGGCCTCGGTCACCGGGGTCGTCTCCGCGGCGGTGGCGCCGGGCGGGCCGGCGGGCCGGGACGCGGCGCGGCGACGCCTGCGCGGGGGCAGGTTGTCGCTCGGGCTGGTGGTGTCGGTGGTGTCGTTTTCGTTGTTGGGCATTGCGGGCGGTTCTCCCGTCACGCTCCCGGGCGCCGCGGCTGACTTCCGGTCCGGCACGGCTCCGCGCGATGAGCGCGGAACCGGCCTCCGGGGCGCGTTCGCCACACGGGAGCTGTAGTCCATGGCCGCCGGTTCCGTACGTGTTGTCCGTACGGCCTGGCGGAAGTCTTCAGGTCTGTGCGCGGCCCGACCCAGGTGGCTCCCGAGTGCCAGGGCTGCGCGACGACGACGATCCCTACGCGGCGGGACCTTCCGGCGCCTTCGCGTCGGCGGTCACGGCGACCGTGGGTGGGGCGGCCGTGTCTGCCTCGCGGTCGGGCGCGAGCGGGTCGGTCACCGTGCCGGACTCCTCGTCGAAGAGCCCCTGCGCCAGCCTGGTCACCGCAGAGGGGACCGGCGGCGCCAGGTCGGCCACAGCTCGGAGACCGGACAGGACGTCGTCGGGTCGCACGGCAGGTGTCAGATGCCGAACAACCAGGCGCAGTATCGCACAGGCATTGTCCAGGGGCCTATCAGCCGGGGCAGGAAGCGCCTCGAGGCTGACTACAGCGCCGCGCGTGTCGAAGGTCCGCATGCCGTTCTTGGTCCGTCGCTGCACCTCCACGGTCTCGGCGGCGAGGAACGCCGTCACGGCCCGCTCGGCCTCCGCGGGCTCCACGCCGTCGAGGCGCAGCTCCCACACGGAGGCGGTCAGCCGGTCGGCGAGGCCCGAGGTGCGGGCCTCCACGGCGTCGATGATGTCGAGCCCGGTGGGCATCGACTCGTCGAGCAGCTCTCGGAGCTTCTCGGGGTCTCGGGGCGCGGCGAGGGCGATCTCCAGGTACTCCGCCTCACTGCCGGTCCCGGTCGGGGCGGCGTTCGCGTACGAGACACGGGGGTGCGGGGTGAAGCCGGCCGAGTACGCCATCGGCACCTCGGCGCGGCGCAGGGCCCGCTCGAAGGCTCGCTGGAAGTCGCGGTGGCTGGTGAACCGGAGGCGGCCGCGCTTGGTGTAGCGCAGTCGAATGCGCTGCACCACCGGTGCGGGAGGCGGGCCTTCGGGCTGTCGCTTGCCCAGTGGTTCTTCTCCTTGTGCGGGGCTCCGCGTCTCGCGCGTCGCCCTGAGCGTCTGGGGGCCTGCGGGCCGCGCCCTGCCTCCGGCTCACACCTGCGGTTTGTGCAGGGAGACGTCGGGAGCGGGCGTGTTGCCTGCGGCTGTCGTACTACCCAGAGTACGCGCCCGTGACCTCGCCGGTTCCCGGGGAGGAGTACCGAAGAGCGCCTGCCGCACCCCGGCCCGCGCGTCCCGGACGGCGCTGCGGGCGGTGTGCCACACCTCACCCGCCGCGCTGCGGGAGGTGCGCCATGCCACGCGCGCCGCGGCGCGGGAGGCCCGCCACACCTCGCGGACCAGATGTCCGACGGGCGTGGCCACCTGCCGGTGGACCCATGCCGCGGGGCGGGCGACGCAGCCGCGCCAGAGCCATACGAGCCCGCGCCCCAGGGCGCGGCTGACCCGGCCGGCGAGCCGCCAGGTGGCGGCGGCGAAGTGGCCGAGCGGCGTCAGGACGTACCGGTACAGGCCCCGGGCCAGCCGGCCGGCGGCGCGGGCGAGCGGGGCCAGCAGGTACCGGTGGGTGCCGGTGGCGGCCGGGACGACCGCGTACCGCCACAGCGCCGCCCACGGCCAGACGAACAGGGCCGCGAAGGTGCGCGGCGCGAGCCACGCCAGTGCGTGTCCGGCCGGGGTGAGGACGTACCGGTAGAGCCCGCCCACCAGCCAGGCGGCGGCCCGGGCCGGCGGCACGAGCAGGTAGCGCCACACCGCGGACGCGGTCCATGCGGCGGCCGCGCCCGACGGCTTGAGCAGATACCGCCACACCGCGGACACGGTCCATGCGGCGGCCGCGCCCGACGGCTTGAGCAGATACCGCCACACCGCGGCGAGGGTCCAGAGCACGGCCGCACCCGACGGCTTCAGCAGGCACCGCCAGACCGCGGACACGGTCCATGCGGCGGCCGCGCCCGACGGCTTGAGCAGATACCGCCACACCGCGGCGAGGGTCCAGAGCACGGCCGCGCCCGACGGCTTCAGCAGGTACCGGACCAGGGCCAGGACCACCCGTTCGAACCCTTTCCCCGCCGGCCTCAGCAGGTACCGGTACAGCGCGGCGCAGCCGGGGACGAGCGCGTACCGCCACAGCGCCGCCCACGGCCAGTAGAGGACGGCGAGCGCGGCCCACTTCAGCACCAGCCCGGTCCCCCGCGCCAGCAGGGCGAGCGCGGACCCGGCCGGCGCCAGCACGTACCGCAGCAGCCAGGCGCAGGCGCGGCCGGCCAGGTCGCCGGCCGGGCGCAGGGCGCGCCGGTGCACGGCGCGCGCCCCGAGGACGAGCAGGTCCCAGACCACCCTCACGGGCAGCACGATCACCACGGCCAGGATCCGCACCGGGATCCGGACCAGCGCGTACACGCACCCCTGCCCGGCGGGTGGGGGCTCGTGTCTGCCGTGCTTCTCCAGGTCCATGCCCTTGACGACGCAGGACGGGCCACGGCCGTTGCACGCGGACCGGCCGCCCCGACGAGAACGCGCCCCCCGCCGGGAACGGCGGGGGGCGCGTTGCGGGGCCTCGATCAGCCCTGGATCACTTCACGACCGACAGCGGGAGCAGCTTCTTGCCCGTCGGGCCGATCTGGATGCTGGTGTCCATCTGCGGGCAGACGCCGCAGTCGAAGCACGGGGTCCAGCGGCAGTCCTCGACCTCGGTCTCGTCGAGGGCGTCCTGCCAGTCCTCCCAGAGCCAGTCCTTGTCGAGACCGGAGTCCAGGTGGTCCCAGGGCAGGACCTCCTCGTAGGTGCGCTCGCGGGTCGTGTACCAGGCCACGTCCACACCGTAGGCGGGCAGCGCCTTCTCGGCCGCCTCCATCCAGCGGTCGTACGAGAAGTACTCGCGCCAGCCGTCGAAGCGGCCGCCCGACTCGTACACGGCGCGGATGACGTCGCCGATGCGGCGGTCGCCGCGGGAGAGCAGGCCCTCGACGATGCCCGGCTTGCCGTCGTGGTAGCGGAAGCCGATGGAGCGGCCGTACTTCTTGTCGCCGCGGATCTTGTCGCGGAGCTTGCCCAGGCGGGCGTCCGTCTCCTCGGCCGACAGCTGCGGAGCCCACTGGAACGGGGTGTGCGGCTTCGGCACGAACCCGCCGATGGACACCGTGCAGCGGATGTCGTTCTGGCCGGAGACCTCGCGGCCCTTGGCGATGACGTTGACCGCCATGTCGCCGATCTGGAGCACGTCCTCGTCGGTCTCGGTGGGCAGGCCGCACATGAAGTACAGCTTCACCTGGCGCCAGCCGTTGCCGTACGCCGTGGAGACCGTGCGGATCAGGTCCTCCTCCGAGACCATCTTGTTGATGACCTTGCGCATGCGCTCGGAGCCGCCCTCGGGGGCGAAGGTCAGGCCGGAGCGGCGCCCGTTGCGGGTCAGCTCGTTGGCCAGGTCCACGTTGAAGGCGTCCACGCGGGTCGACGGCAGGGACAGGCCCACCTTGTCGTCCGTGTAGCGGTCCGCGAGGCCCTTGGCGATGTCGGCGATCTCGGTGTGGTCCGCCGAGGAGAGGGAGAGCAGGCCGACCTCTTCGAAGCCGGTCGCCTTGAGGCCCTTCTCCACCATTTCGCCGATGCCGGTGATGCTTCGCTCCCGCACGGGGCGCGTGATCATGCCGGCCTGGCAGAAACGGCAGCCGCGGGTGCAGCCGCGGAAGATCTCCACGGACATGCGCTCGTGGACGGTCTCGGCGAGCGGGACCAGGGGCTGCTTGGGGTACGGCCACTCGTCGAGGTCCATGACCGTGTGCTTGGACACCCGCCACGGCACGCCGGAGCGGTTGGGCACGACACGGCCGATGCGGCCGTCCGGCAGGTACTCGACGTCGTAGAAGCCCGGCACGTAGACGTTGCCGGTCTTCGCCAGGCGCAGCAGGACCTCCTCGCGTCCGCCCGGCCGCCCCTCGGCCTTCCAGGTGCGGATGATCTCGGTCATGTCGAGGACGGCCTGCTCGCCGTCGCCGATGACGGCGCAGTCGATGAACTCCGCGATCGGCTCGGGGTTGAAGGCCGCGTGGCCGCCCGCGAGGACGATCGGGTGGTCGACCGTGCGGTTCCTGGCCTCGAGCGGGATGCCCGCGAGGTCCAGGGCCGTGAGCATGTTCGTGTAGCCCAGCTCCGTGGAGAAGGACAGGCCGAACACGTCGAAGGCCGATACGGGGCGGTGGCTGTCGACCGTGAACTGGGGCACCTGGTGCTCGCGCATCAGTGCCTCGAGGTCGGGCCACACGCTGTAGGTGCGCTCCGCGAGCACGCCCTCGCGCTCGTTGAGCACCTCGTACAGGATCATGACGCCCTGGTTGGGCAGCCCGACCTCGTACGCGTCCGGGTACATGAGAGCCCAGCGGACGTCGCAGCTCTCCCACTCCTTGACCGTGGAGTTGAGCTCACCGCCGACGTACTGGATGGGCTTCTGCACGTGCGGAAGCAGAGCCTCAAGCTGAGGGAAGACCGACTCGGTCATCACGCGACTTTCGTGAAGCGGGCAGGGGGCAGCTCTCAAGCGTACCTCTAGGCTCGGCCGCCCCCAGCCACATGATCATCCCAGGGCCGCGCGCAGCCCCGGCTCGGAGGTCTTGGCCCAGACGTCCGGAAGCTCCCGTTCGCGCCGCTCGGCCAGGGCTTCCTCGCGGGCGTAGAGCACGCCCCAGGTGAAGGAGGGTTCGCCGGCGCCCGCCGCCTGGACGCCGAGGCCGCGCAGGGCCTCGCGGGCGACCACGCTGTCCTGGTGGTCTCCGAGCAGGGTCTGGACCCTCTTCACGGCCTTGCCCAGGCGTTTCGCGGGCTTGCCGACGGCGGGTGTGGCCGCCTCCGCCGCGTAGCGGGCGCGCTTGGCCGCCTTGCGGGCCTCGTGCAGGGCCACGTCGCGTTCCCCGCCCGCTTCCATGGCCAGCGCTCCCTCGACCCGGCCGGCGAGGCGCTCGTAGTCGCGCAGCACCGCCGTGGGCAGGACGCGTTCGGCCCGCCCGCCGGCGGCTTTGCGCAGCGGCGGCTCGGCCAGCAGGGCGTCGAGGGAGTCCAGCAGGGCGAGGTGGCGGGCGCTGTCGAGCACGGCCAGCGCCCGGCGGCGGGATCCGGAGCGGCGGGAGTTGTTCCACGTCCGCAGCCGGCCGCGGACCGGGCCGATCAGCAGGGTGCGCGGCAGCTCGTCCAGGTGGCCCTGGATCCGGTCGAGCAGGACCTCCTGGTCGCGGTCGACGCCGAGCTCCGCGGCGAGGAAGCGCAGTTCCTCGCCGATCGGGTCGGTGACGGCCCGGTCCAGCACCTTGCGGTACGTCTTGAAGGCGCTGCGCAGGCGGCGGGTGGCGACCCGCATCTGGTGGACGGAGTCCGGCAGGCCGCGCCGTACGGCGGGGTCCAGGGTGACCAGGGCGTCGCGCTGTTCGCGCAGGTACGCGAGCACGTACGCGCCCGCCGTGCCGTCACCGGGATCCGCCGCGGGCCGTGCGGCGGCGGGCTCGGCCTCGGCACCGGTCCCGGCCCCGGCCCCGGCCTCGGCCCCCGGCTCGGCTTCGGTCTCGGTCAGGGCCCGGGCGAGTTTCGAGGGGGCGTCGGAGACACGGAGCCCGGCCTTGCGGAAGGCCTTCTCGACCGCGTCGAGCAGCCGGGGGTCGATCCCGTCGGCGAGTTCCACCTCGACCTCGGTCCAGCCGGCGGTGGCCTCGCCGCGCTCCGCCCGGACCGTGTCGGTGCTCAGCTCCGCGAGGAGGGCTCCGTCGGCGTCGAGGAGGTGGCTGACCCTGCGCGAGGAGACCAGCCTGACCTGCGGCTCCAGCCCGGCCCCGCGCACCCGGGAGCGCAGCAGGGCGGCCAGCTGGACCGGGACGGTGTCGCTGAGCGCGGCCGCGATCTCGTCGCGCACGCCCGGGGAGACGGGCAGCTTGAGGTGCCAGCCCGCGTCGGCGCCACCGGTTCTGCGCCGCAGGGTGAGGCCGTCGGCGGCGAGCCGGTGGTCCGGGGTGTCGTAGTAGACGGCGTCCAGGTCGACGGTGCCCTGGTCGGAGACGGCCGCGATCGCGGCCGTGCCCGTCAGGTCCGGCACTCCGCGCCGGGCCGCCGACGCCTTAGTGAACTCGAATTTCCGCTCGATCTCGCGCTTCGTGTCCGCCATAGACCGAACTTAGTCCTGAACGGACGGCGACGGCAGGGTGAACGGGGGATCAGGCCGGGGATCAGGCCGACAATGGCCGTTGCACCTTGATCGACTGGAGTAGCCCGATGGCCACCCACACGGCGAACATCGACGAGCCTCCGTACGAGACGAACGGCAGCGGCAGTCCGGCCACCGGCATGATCCCGAGGGTCATCCCGATGTTCTCGAAGGACTGGAAGGCGAACCACGCGATGATCCCGGCGCACACGATCGTCCCGTAGAGCTCGGTGGTCTCGCGGGCGATCATGCAGGCCCGCCACAGCACCACGCCCAGCAGCAGCAGGATCAGCCCGGCCCCGACGAAGCCCAGCTCCTCCCCCGCCACCGTGAAGACGAAGTCGGTCTGCTGCTCCGGCACGAACTGGCCGGTGGTCTGCGAGCCCTTGAAGAGCCCGGAGCCGGTGAGGCCGCCGGAGCCGATCGCGATGCGCGCCTGGTTGGTGTTGTAGCCGACGCCGGCGGGGTCGAGTTCGGGGTTGGCGAAGGCCGCGAAGCGGTTGATCTGGTACTCGTCGAGGACGCCGAGCTGCCAGATCAGGATGGCGCCGCCGGCGCCGGAGCCGATCAGGCCCAGCACCCAGCGGTTGGAGGCGCCGGAGGCCAGCAGCACGCCGAGCACGATGACGACCATCACCATGACGGAGCCGAGGTCGGGCATCAGCATGACGATGCCCATGGGCGCGGCCGCGAGGCACAGGGCCTTGACGACCGTGCGGTGGTCGGGATGGGTGAGGTCGCCCGCGTCCACCCGGGCCGCCAGCAGCATCGCCATGACCAGGATGATCGTGATCTTCACGAACTCGGAGGGCTGGAGGGAGAATCCGCCGCCGATCACGATCCACGCGTGGGCGCCGTTGATGGTGGCGCCGAGCGGGGTGAGCACCGCGATGACCAGCAGGAGCGAGAGCCCGTACAGGATCGGCACCGCGCCGCGCAGGGTGCGGTGGCCGAGCCAGATCGTGCCGATCATCAGGACCAGGCCGATCCCGGTGTTCAGGGCGTGCCGGGCCAGGAAGTAGTACGGGTCCCCCTGGTTCAGGGACGTCCGGTTGCGGGTCGCCGACCACACCAGCAGGGCGCCGATGAAGGACAGGGCCAGCGCGGAGAGGAGTATCGGCCAGTCGAGCCTGCGCACCACCGAGTCGCGGGCGGTGAGCTTGGCCATCGCCCCGCGCTCGGGCGCGTACCGGGAGACGGAGAACTTGTTGGCGGTCTGCATGTCGGTTTCGGTCCTCAGTCGTGCTGCGCGGGGCGCTGGGCGGGCGGGCCGGCGAGCGCGGGCGGCGCCAGCTCCTCCGGGGACGGCGGCACGTACGGCCTGATCTCGGGGGAGTCGATGGAGCCGTCGGGGCGGATCCTGGGCAGTTTCGTCTCGGGCCCCAGCAGCAGGGCCTTCTTCACGTCCTGCTTGCCGGCCATGTCGAGGCCGTAGATGGCGTTGTAGATGTTGCGGACGGCGGGGCCGGAGGCTCCGGAGCCGGTGCCGCCCTGGGAGATGGTCATGACGATGGTGAAGTCGTCGGTGTAGGTCGCCAGCCACGAGGTGGTCTGCTTGCCGTAGACCTGGGCGGTGCCGGTCTTGGCCCGCATCGGGATCTTGTCCAGCGGCCAGCCGCCGAACCTCCAGGCGGCGGTGCCGCCGGGCTCGACGACCATCCGCAGGCCCTTGTCGAGGTCCTTGACGGTCTGGGCGTCGATCGGCAGCCTGCCGTGCGGCCGGGGCTTGATCATCTCGACGTGCTTGCCGTCGGGGCTGATGACGGCCTTGCCGACCGTGGGGTCGAAGAGGGTGCCGCCGTTGCTGATGGCGGAGTAGGCGGTGGCCATCTGGATGGGGGTGACCAGTACGTCGCCCTGCCCGATGGCGAAGTTGATGCTGTCGAAGGCCTTCAGCTGGTTGCCCTCGAGGCAGCTCTCGTAGGCGATCTGCTCGACGTAGGTGCCGCCCCTCTTGCCCTGCTTGCACCAGGAGTCCTTGTTGGCCGCCCAGAAGGTCTTCTTCCACCGGCGGTCGGGGATGCGGCCGGTCTCCTCGTTCGGCAGGTCGACGCCGGTCTCGGAGCCGAGCCCGAACTCGCGGGCGGTCCGGTAGAACCAGTCGTGGGCGTCCTTCTTGGGCTTGAGGCCGCCGTCGCGCTGCCACTCCTTGTGCCCGAGGGCGTAGAAGACCGTGTTGCAGGAGAACTTCAGCGCCTCGCCGAGGGTGATGGGGCCGTGCCCCTTGGACTCGAAGTTCGCGAAGCTGCGGCCGCCGAGGCTGTAGGAGCTGCTGCAGTTGTACTTGCTGTCGAAGGGGTAGCCGGCGCGGACGGCCGCGCTCGCGGACACCACCTTGAAGATGGAGCCCGCGGGGGCCTGCCCCTGGATGGCCCGGTTGAGCAGCGGGTAGTTGGAGTTCTTGCTGGTGAGCTTGGCGTAGTCCTTGGCGGAGATGCCGCCGACCCAGGCGTTGGGGTCGTAGTCCGGCTGGGAGGCCATCGCGACGATGCGGCCGGTCTTGGCCTCCATCACGACGACGGCGCCCGAGTCGGCCTCGTACTTGCGGCCGGTGATCTTGTCGGTCTCCTGGCGGACGGTCTTCATCGCCTGCTGGAGCTCGTACTCGGCGACGGACTGGACCCGGGCGTCGATGCTGGTGACCAGGGTGGATCCGGGCACGCCCGGGTCGGACTCGGTCTGGTGCATGACCCGGCCGAGGTTGTCGACCTCGTACGAGGTGACCATCGCCTTGCCGCGCAGCTGCTTGTCGTAGGTGCGCTCGATGCCGGAGCGGCCGACCTGATCGGACCGCAGGTGCGGCGAGTCGGTGTCCTTGGCCTTCTGGATCTCGTCGTCGGTGACCGGCGAGAGGTAGCCGAGCACCTGCGAGGTGCGCGCTCCGCCGGGGGCCGGGTAGCGGCGGACGGCGGTGGGCTCGGCGGTGATGCCGGGGAACTCCTCGGGCCGTTCGCGCAGTTGCAGCGCCTGCTGCGTGCTGGCTTCGAGGGTGATCGGGATGGGCTGGTACGGAGAGCCGTTCCAGCAGGGCTTCGGGGTCTGGGAGTCGCAGAGCCGGACCTTGTCCATGACCTCCTTGGGACTCATGCCCAGGACGTCGGCGAGGCGGGTCATGACGCCCTTGCCCCGGTCCTTCATCTTCATCAGCGCCGTACGGCTCGCGGAGACGACCAGACGGGTCTCGTTGTCGGCGAGCGGGACGCCGCGGGCGTCGAGGACCGGCCCGCGCACGGCCGGCCGGACGACCCGCTGCACGTGGTTGCTCTTCGCCTCGCGGTAGTACTCCTCGCCGTTGCGGACCTGGAGGTACCACAGGCGCCCGCCGAGGGTGACCAGCATCGAGAGGACGAGCACCTGCATGATGACGAGCCGGATCTGCACACGGGAGGTGCGGCCGGTCTCCGGAACATTGGTCACGTCGGCTCCTCCCTCACAGCTTTCTGACGCTCTTCACGCTCTTCACGGCCTTGACGCCCTTTATGCGGACGGCCTTGTTGGCGCGGCCGCGCGCGGTCTTCAGGCGCAGGCCGCCGCGCTGGCTGCCGATGCGCAGGCCGGTGCCGCCGGCCAGCCAGCCGGAGGACACGTCCTTGCCCTGCGGGGGTCCGCCGCCGGCCTCGACGGCCATCGGGTCGTTCTCGGCGCGCCGGGCCAGCGCCATGATGAACGGCACGGTGAACGGCGCGAGCAGCAGGTCGTAGAGGGTGGCGGTGAACAGCAGCCCGGTCAGGCCCACGTGGCGGGCTGCGGTGTCGCCGACGAGGGCGCCCACGCTCGCGTAGAGCAGGGTGGAGCCGATCGCCGCGCCGACGACGGTCAGCATCGGGCCCCAGGCGGAGCGGAAGCGCCCGTTGTCGGGGCGCACGAGCCCGGCCACGTAGCCGATGACGCACAGGACGAGTGCGTACCGTCCGGCGGCGTGGTCGGCGGGCGGTGCCAGGTCGGCGAGGAGGCCGGCGGAGAAGCCGATGAGGGCGCCGCTGACGTGCCCGTACACGAGTGCGAGGGCGACGACGGTGAGCAGCAGCAGGTCGGGCACGGCTCCGGGCAGCTGGAGCCGGCCCAGGACGGTGACCTGCACGACGAGGGCGACCACGACGAGCGTGGCCGAGAGCAGGATCCGGTTGAAGCGCATGGTCGGTCTGCTCCTACTCGTCGGACGGCTTGGCGGGCACGCTGGCGGACCCTGACGGGGTGACCGTGACGGTGACCGTCGGGGTGGGCTTGGGGGCCTCGGGCTTCGGCGGCAGGACGGCGTCGCGCGGGTCGTCGCGCGGCGGCATCACCACGACGCCGACGATGTCCAGGCGCGAGAACCCGACGAACGGACGCACCCAGACGGTGCGGGTCAGGTCGCCGCGGGCGGCGTCGACCTTGACGACCTCGCCGATCGGCACGCCGGGCACGAAGGGCTTGTTGCCGTGCGAGCCGAAGGTGACGAGGCGGTCCCCGGGGCCGATCTTGGCCTTGCCGTTGAGCA
The DNA here is from genome assembly GCF_052244475.1 of Streptomyces sp. IBSNAI002. NCBI lineage: Bacteria > Bacillati > Actinomycetota > Actinomycetes > Kitasatosporales > Streptomycetaceae > Streptomyces > Streptomyces sp. IBSNAI002. The sequence continues at coordinate 3,127,751 of NZ_JBQPXG010000002.1, forward strand.
TCTGCACGGACAGGGCGCGGTCGCCCTGTCCGGTCGCGAAGCCGAGTTCGCCCGTCTTCTCCAGACGGGTGCCGACGGTGAAGTCGGGGTCGTTGGCAAGGACGACGGTGGCGGTGTCGGGGCCGACGGTGGTGACCCGGCCGACGAGTCCGTCCCCGTTGAGGACGGTCATGTCGCGCTCGATGCCGTCCTTGCTGCCGGCGTCGATGGTGACGGTCCAGGAGAAGCCCTGTGCCGCTCCTATGGCGATGACCTCGGCGCCCTTGATGCCGTACTGCCCCGCGCCGGCCCGCTTGAGCATCTCGTCGAGCTCGTGGATGCGGCTGCGGGTCTGCTCGTCGCTGCCGAGCCTGGCCTTCAGGGCCGCGTTCTCGCGCTCCAGTACGGCGATCCGGTTGTGGCGCTCGCCGGAGTCCCGTACCGCCCCTATGGCGTTGGCGACCGGGTCGACGGCGGTGGCCACGCCCTTCTCGACCGGGCCGAAGACCGCTGCGGCGGCCTGCCGGGCACCGTCGACCGGCGACTCCTCGCCTGCCCTGATGTCCACCGTGATCAATGCGAACGCGATGGCGATCAGAAGCACCAGGAGCAGCCGGCTTTCTCGTGTGTCCCTCACGTGCGGCGGCCGTGCCTTCCTCATCGGAATGTTGTTTTGCCTGTATATCAACGATCCGCCGCACGGGCCCGGTAGCACCCGTACGGCGGATCCTTGTGTGTTCCGCATGGTCCCTCCGGCACGGAGGGGTGTGTTCAGCGACGGGGCTGGGCGTCCAGGACCTGCTGGAGGGCCTCGAACTCCTCGACGCACTTGCCGGAGCCGAGGGCGACGGAGTCGAGCGGATCCTCGGCGATGTGGATGGGCATGCCGGTCTCGCGCCGCAGCCGCTCGTCGAGGCCGCGCAGCAGGGCACCGCCGCCGGTCAGGACGATGCCGCGGTCCATGATGTCGCCGGAGAGCTCCGGCGGGCACTTGTCGAGGGTGGTCTTGACGGCGTCGACGATGGCGTTGACGGGCTCCTCGATGGCCTTGCGGACCTCGGCGGCCGAGATGACGACCGTCTTGGGCAGCCCGGACACCAGGTCGCGGCCGCGGATCTCGGTGTGCTCGTCCTTGTCGAGGTCGTACGCCGACCCGATCGTGATCTTGATCTGCTCGGCGGTGCGCTCACCGAGGAGGAGCGAGTACTCCTTCTTGATGTGCTGGATGATCGCGTTGTCGAGCTCGTCGCCGGCCACCCGGATGGACTGCGCCGTGACGATTCCGCCGAGGGAGATGACGGCGACCTCGGTGGTGCCGCCGCCGATGTCCACGACCATGTTGCCGGTGGCCTCGTGGACGGGCAGGCCCGAGCCGATGGCGGCGGCCATGGGCTCCTCGATGATGTGCACCTGGCGGGCGCCGGCCTGCGTGGACGCCTCGATGACGGCGCGCCGCTCCACTCCGGTGATGCCGGAGGGCACGCACACCACGACGCGGGGGCGGGCCAGGTAGCGGCGCTTGTGGATCTTGAGGATGAAGTACCGGAGCATACGCTCGGTGATCTCGAAGTCGGCGATGACGCCGTCCTTGAGGGGCCTTACGGCGACGATGTTGCCGGGCGTGCGCCCGATCATCTTCTTCGCCTCGGAGCCGACCGCCAGAATGCCGCCGGTGTTCGTGTTGATGGCGACCACGGACGGCTCGTTCAGGACGATCCCCCGGCCCCTCACGTACACCAGCGTGTTGGCGGTCCCGAGGTCGATCGCCATGTCACGGCCGATGAACGACATGTTGTTCCCCTTGTTCCCCATGAGGAGCGTCTGGCCTTCCAGTTGATAGCGGCTGCTGTCAGGTCGGCGAGGTGGGTGTGTGGGTGGAAGCCCCATCGTAGTGCCGGGAGTACGGACACCGCGCGACGGGACTCCGGCAATCCCGCCGGAATGGATACCCGCCCCCTTAGTGGTGACGACGTGTTCTGCCCAGGCGTTCCCGCTCCTGCCGGGAAATACCGAAGGGCGACCGAAATTACTTCGGTCGCCCCAGGTCATGAGCGCTATTTGGCTGATGTCACGTCAGTGTCAGAGCGCGGGGAAGAAGAGCTTCAGCTCGCGCTCCGCGGATTCCTCCGAGTCCGAGGCGTGGATCAGGTTCTCCCGGACGATCGTGCCGAAATCCCCCCGGATGGAGCCGGGCGCCGCGGCGATCGGGTCGGTCGGTCCGGCCAGCTGGCGGACGCCCTCGATCGCGCGCTCGCCCTCGACGACCAGGGCCACGACCGGGCCGCTGGCCATGAAGCCCATCAGCGGCTCGTAGAACGGCTTGCCCTTGTGCTCGCCGTAGTGCGCCTCGAGCGTCTCCTGGTCCAGCGTGCGCAGCTCCAGCGCCGGGATGGTCCAGCCGGCCTTCCGCTCGATACGGCCGATGATCTCGCCCACCAGACCGCGACGGACGGCGTCGGGCTTCAGCAGGACGAGGGTGCGCTGGGTCATGTTGCGGCTCCTTGCGGCATACGGGTGCGGTAGGACGAATCTACAGGGCCGTTCGGACGAGCTGTCACGCAGCGTCAGGCGCCCCGGGGGCCGACGGCGCCTCCGCCGTGGCCGCCCAGCGGGCCTTGATCGCGTCGATCTTGCGGCCGTAGTGCACCGAGCACCACCACAGCCCCGCGAACACCGCGCCGAGGAAGAACATCGTCGGGACGACGAACCCGCTGACGATCAGGCCGATCTGCAGGGCCCAGCCCAGCTGGACCGCACCGGGACGCGAGAGCATCCCGCACAGCAGCACCGACAGCAGCATCGTGACCCCGCACACCGTCCACACCGCGGCCTGGGTCAGGTCGGGGTCCTTCATGGCCACCAGGCCCGCGAACCCGATCACGAAGAACTCGCCGATCAGCGTGCTCGCACACAGCGTGCGCATCCTCAGCCCCTCTTCAGCAGCAGGCGGGCCTCGCCCACCGTGATCACGGAACCGGTCACCAGGACCCCGGCTCCTCCGTACTCGGCCTCTTCCTCCGCCAGGGTGATCGCCGCCTCCAGGGCGTCGTCCAGCCTCGGCTCCACCTGCACCCGGTCCTGCCCGAACACCTCGACCGCGACGGCCGCCAGCTCGTCCGCGCCCATCGTCCGGTGGCTGGAGTTCTCCGTGACCACCACCTCCGCGAAGATCGGCTCGAAGGCCTCGAGCACCCCGCGGACGTCCTTGCCCTCGCTCGCGGCCACGACACCGATCAGACGGCTGAAACCGAAGGACTCGGTGACCGCGTCCGCGGTGACCGCCGCCCCCGCCGGGTTGTGCGCCGCGTCCAGCACCACCGTCGGGCTGCGCCGCACGACCTCCATGCGGCCCGGCGAGGTCACCGACGCGAAGGCCTTGCGGACGGTGTCCGCGTCCAGCACCCGCGCGTGCTCCTGACCGCCGGTCCCGACCCCGAAGAAGGCCTCGACCGCGGCCAGCGCCACCGCCGCGTTGTGCGCCATGTGCGCCCCGTACAGGGGCAGGAAGATGCCGTCGTACTCCCCGCCGACCCCGCGCAGCGTCAGCTGCTGGCCGCCGACCGCGACCTCGCGCGCCACCACGCCGAACTCCATGCCCTCGCGGGCCACCGTCGCGTCGACCTCGACGGCCTTCTTCAGCAGCGCCTGCGCCGCGTCCACCGGCTGCTGCGCCAGGATCACGGTGGCGCCCTGCTTGATGACGCCGCCCTTCTCCAGGGCGATCTCGCCGGTCGTCGAACCGAGCCGGTCGGTGTGGTCCAGGCTGATCGGGGTGACCACGGCGACCGCGCCGTCGATGACGTTGGTCGCGTCCCAGGTGCCGCCCATGCCGACCTCGACCACGGCCGCGTCCACCGGGGCGTCCGCGAAGGCCGCGTACGCCATGGCGGTCAGCACCTCGAAGAACGACAGCCGGTACTCCTCGGCGGCGTCGACCATCTCCACGTACGGCTTGATGTCGTGGTACGTCTCGACGAACCGCTCCGCGGTGATCGGCGCCCCGTCGAGGCTGATCCGCTCGGTGACCGACTGCACGTGCGGGCTGGTGTAGCGGCCGGTGCGCAGCTCGAAGGCGTTCAGCAGGGACTCGATCATGCGGGCCGTGCTGGTCTTGCCGTTCGTGCCGGTGACGTGGATGGAGGGGTACGCGCGCTGCGGCTCGCCCAGGACGTCCATCAGCGAGGCGATCCGCGTCACCGAGGGCTCCAGCTTGGTCTCGCCCCAGCGCGTCGCCAGCTCCTGCTCCACCTCCAGCAGCGCCTTCGCGACCTCCGGGTCGACGGGCCGGGCGGGCACCGGGTCGCCCTGGGGCGGTCCGGCCTGGGCGCGCAGGGTGCGGCTGCCGGCCTCGATCACCGCCAGGTCGGGGTCGCGTTCGGACTCTTCCGCCACGATCTGGTCGAACTCGTCGGGCTCGTGACTCTCGGGCTGCTGCTCACTCACGGAGCCAGTCTACGGACGAGGACCGGCGGGACTTTCGGCCCGGGCGTTTCGGGACTTCCGGCGGGCGGGGCGACCAGATCGTTATGCAAGCCTTGCGGGCAGGAGATTGGGGAACAAATGCCGCAGGCCAGCAGCAACAAGACAGCATCCAGCCGCGACATAGGGATAGACCTGGGGACCGCGAACACCCTGGTCTACGCACGGGGGCACGGGATCGTGCTCAATGAGCCGTCCGTGGTCGCCGTGAAGGCGGGCACGACCACCGCGCTGGCCGTCGGGGCGGAGGCCAAGGAGACCATCGGCCGCACCCCCGGCTCCATCACCGCCATCCGCCCCCTCAAGGACGGCGTGATCTGCGACTACGAGGCCGCCGAGGAGATGATCCGGCACTTCGTCCGCAAGGCAGTCCCCGGCCGGCGCACCCGCACCCGCATGGTGATCTGCGTACCGTCCGGGGTCACCCAGGTCGAGCGCCGCGCCATCATCCACGCCTCCACCCGGGCCGGAGCCCGCACCGTCCACCTCATCGAGGAACCGATGGCCGCCGCCATCGGCGCCGGGCTCCCGGTCGCCGAACCGCGCGGCTCCATGGTCGTGGACATCGGCGGCGGCACCTCCGAGGTCGCCGTGATCTCCCTGGGCGGCATCGTCACCTCGCAGTCGCTGCGCGTCGGCGGGGACCGGCTTGACTCCGCGATCATCGACTACGTCCGCAAGGAGCACGCCCTGCTCATCGGCGAGCGCACCGCCGAGGACATCAAGGTCGGCATCGGATCGGCCTGGCCCGTCCCGGACCGGCCGGAGCTGGAGACCCGCACCTTCACCGTGCGCGGCCGCGAGAAGGTCGGCGGCATGCCCAAGACCCTCGAGCTGACCGCTCCGGACGTGCGGACCGCCCTGGACGAGCCGATCGAGGCGATCATCGCCGCCGTCCGCACCACCCTGGAGGAGTGCCCGCCCGAGCTCTCCGGCGACGTGATGGAACACGGCATCGTGCTGACCGGCGGCGGCGCCCTGCTCCCCGGCCTGGACCTGCGGATGGCCTCCGCCACCGGCATCCCGGTCTACGTCGCCGACAACCCGCTGGACTGCGTGGCCCTGGGCTCGGGCCGCTGCGTCGAGGACCTGGACACCCTGAGCAGCCTGCTGGCCCCGGCCAAGGGCTGACACCGGGCGAAGAAGCGCCCTAGGTATGAAACTGCCGGACGTTGGTTACACATGGGTCTCCGAGTAGACGGAGGTCTGCCGTGCCCCCTTCACCTCAACAGCAGCAGGACCGTCAGGCCCAGCACCGCCTTGCGGTCCTGCGACACGCCGAAGAAGTCACGGGGAATGTCGCGCTGACCTGCCGGTACTACGGCATCAGCCGCACTTGCTTCTATAAGTGGCAGCGCCGTTACCAGGACGAAGGCCTCGACGGCCTGCGGGACCGGTCCAGCAAGCCGCACCACTGTCCTCACGCCACCGAGGCCGACGTCGTGAACAAGATCGTCTACCTGCGGCGGCACTACTACTTCGGTCCGATGAAGATCAAGATGTACCTCAAGCGGTACCACGACATCGACATCGCCTGTTCAGCCGTCTACCGCATCCTCAAGAAGCTCGGGCTGAACCGGCTGCCGGCCTCCCAGCGCTACAAACGCCACGACAAGCGCTACACCCGCTACGAGAAGCAGTTGCCCGGCAACCGCGTCCAGATCGACGTCAAATTCATCGAGCCGATCGGCCTCCCTGCGCAGGCTCCTGCGGCAGCGCCGGTGACCGGGCCCCTTCCGAAACGGCGGCGCCGGGCGAAGTACTACCAGTTCACCGCCATCGACGACTGCACCAGGCTGCGGGTGCTGCGGATCTACCCGCGGTGCGACCAGAAGACCGCCGTCCAGTTCCTCGACTACGTCCTCGAGCGCCTGCCGTTCCGCATCGAGGTCATCCAGACCGACAACGGCGCGGAGTTCCAGTCAGCCTTCCACTGGAACGTTCTCGACAAGGGCATCGCCCACACCTACATCAAACCCGCATCACCGCACCTCAACGGCAAAGTCGAACGCTCCCATCGCATCGACGCCGAGGAGTTCTACCGCATGCTCGACGGCCTCGTCATCGACGACACAGGCGTCTTCAACGACAAGCTGCGAGAGTGGGAGGACTACTACAACTACCACCGCCCCCACGGCGCCCTCGGCGGCCAGACACCCTACGAACGCCTCAAGCAGAAGACCGAGGCCCCGGTGTAATCAAGCACCAGCAGTCGCACAACTAGGGCCTGTCGTCAAACTCCCGTCGCGGGGCAGACGGGAGTGTGACGACAGGCCCTAGCCGCGCGGCAGGCTGGCGACGACCTCGTACGAGTCGTCCGTACGCCTCGCCGTCAGCTCGCCGCCCAGGCTGCGCACGCGCTCGGACATGCTCGCCGTGCCCGAACCCGCCGAGACGGGCGCGCGGCCCGGGCTCCGGGCCGGCAGCGCGTTGCTGACGGCGATGCGCAGCCGCGGGCCGTCCGCCGCGATCGACACGTCGATGGTCTCGCCGTGCGCGTGCTTGGCCGCGTTGGTCAGGCACTCCTGCACCACCCGGTAGACCGCCGCCTGCCGCAGCGGCGACAGCGCCGCCACCGCCGGGTCCATGGCGAGCCGTACCGGCGAACCGGCCCGCCCGCTCTCCTCCGCCAGCGCCGCCAGCCCCTCCACCCCCGGGGTCGAGGTCCGGCCGCCGCGCTGCACGATGATCTCGTTGAGCACCAGGTGGGCCCGGCGGGCGGTGTCGGCCAGCTCCTCGAAGTCCTTGGCGTACGCCGTCTCGCGGGCCCGCGACGACAGCACCTCGGAGCGCACCGTCAGCAGGGTCAGCTCCCGCCCGACGAAGTCGTGGACGTCCCGGGCCACGGAGGTGCGCTCCTGCTGCACGGCCTGGAGCACGGCGGACTCGGCCCGCCGCTCGGTCAGCTCCGACACCAGGTCGTGCCGGTACGCGGCGATGCCGACGGCCGAGGCGAGCACCCCGATGGGCACGACCACGCTGAGGAAGCCGCTGAAGGTCTCGGCCTTGGAGGCGGGCCAGTCCGGCACCCCGTAGAACAGGGCCATCGCGAAGGCCACGTAGCCGAGGGTGGAGAGGATCCCGGCCCGGCGCCCGCGGTAGCGGCCGACCGAGTAGAGGGCGAACTGGATCAGGGTCAGCTCGTGCAGCCAGCCGACGAACAGCAGCGCGGCCAGGTACGAGAGCCAGGGCATCCTGCGCCGCACCAGCAGGCTGGAACAGCCGACGGTGAGCACGACGGCGGCGAGCGGCCCGTTGAGCGAGTTGTCGGCCGCGGCCAGCCCGGGGATGTCCAGCGCCATCAGGGCCAGGCAGCTGAGCGCCGTCAGCACGTCCAGTGCCCTCGGTGAACCGGCCCAGCCCTCGGTGAGCCGGCGCCCGGAGGCCACGACCCGGTGGAGCGCCGAGGAGGCGGCGGGCTTGACGTGCATGCCCTCCATCATCCGTGGTCATCTCCCAGGATCGGGATCCACGCGGACGGGATAACGAGTGATATAGGGCACTTCGGACAGGCCGGAGGTCCCGGATCACCGCGACCTTCCGCCCTGCCGCGGGCCGGCCCGGCCCTCGTACCGTCGGAGGAATGACCACCACTCGGGGCACGTCACTGCTCGTGCTGATCAGCGGCCTCCTGGGCACCCTGGCCTCCGGCGTCCTCACGTACGACCGGATCCGCACCCTCGAGGACCCCCTGTTCACCCCGGGGTGCAATGTCAGCGCCGTCCTCAGCTGCGGAGACGTGATGACCACCTGGCAGGGCAACCTGCTCGGCTTCCCGAACATGCTGCTCGGCCTGGCCGGCTTCGCCGCGCTCGCGGGGCTCGGGGTGGCACTGGTCGCCGGGGCCGTGTTCCCGCGCTGGCTGTGGCGGGGGCTGTGGGCCGGGGTCGCCGCCGGTTTCGCGTTCACGGTCTGGCTGATCGGCCAGTGCCTGTACGTGATCGGCGCGCTGTGCCCGTGGTGCATGGTCGTGTGGGCGGTGATGATCCCGCTGTTCTGGTACGTCACCCGGCAGCTGTCGCGCCCCGGCTCCCGGCTGCGGGCGCTCCCCCACTGGCTGGTACCGCTGACCGCGTACGCGGTGGTGGCCGTGCTGATCGTGACGGAGTTCGGCACCCGCCTCCTGTGACACCGGCCCCCTCGCGGGGAAGCCATACGGAGGAAGGCCCCCACGTCGACCGGGTGCTTTCTAGGGGTCGTCGCAACACGTGGTCATGTTGATCAGGCCGCGAGCAGTTTATGCAGGCGCTCGGCTGGGGTTTCCCAGTCGAGCGTTTTGCGTGGGCGGCCGTTGAGCTGGGCGGCGACGGCGTCGAGGTGTTCCCGGTCGTGGACGGACAGGTCGGTGCCCTTGGGGAAGTACTGCCGCAGCAGGCCGTTGGTGTTCTCGTTCGAGCCGCGCTGCCAGGGACTGGCCGGATCGCAGAAGTAGACCGGAACGTCGGTGGCGACGGTGAACTCGTGATGGCGGCCCATCTCCGAACCCTGGTCCCAGGTCAGGGACCGTTTCAGGTGGGCAGGCAGGAGCTGGACGGTCTCCTGCAGTGCGTCGCGGACCTGCTCGGCGCTCCGGCCGTCCGGCAGGTGCACGAGCATCACGTATCGGGTGGCCCGCTCGACCAGGGTTCCGATCGCGGACCCGTTGTCCTTGCCGATGATCAAGTCGCCTTCCCAGTGGCCGGGGACCGCACGGTCTTCCGCCTCGGCGGGACGCTCGCTGATCATGACCATGGGCTCGGCGAAGCGGGGCCGTCGCTGCTGGGCCTGGCGGTGGGGCTTGCGGCGGGCCCGTCCGGTCCGCAGTGCTCCGGCGAGCTCCCTGCGCAGTTCCCCGCGTCCTTGGACGTAGAGGGCCTGGTAGACGGTTTCGTGGACCACGTGCATCTCCGGCCGGTCGGGGAACTGTGCCCGCAGAGCCTGGCAGATCTGCTCCGGGCTCCACAGCTCGTCCAGGCCGGCCTGGACCGCGGCTCTCAGCTCGGGGTTCTGGCTGATCTTGCGCGGCTTGGGCCGTGGCCGGCGGTCATCGGCCCGGGCCTGCGCCGCGAAGGGCCGGTACTGCCCGTTCCCCGGGTGCCGGTTGCGGCGAAGCTCCCGGCTGACCGTGGACGGGCTGCGGCCCAGCTCGGCCGCGATCGCCCGGATCGTGGCCTTCTCCCGCAGCCGGTCTGCGATGTGGATCCGGTCGGCCTCACACAGATACCGCGACGACGCGGAAGGCGGCACCACCGGACGAACCGGTGGTGCCGCCTTGTGCCGGCCCGACGGGTTGCGGCCGTTACGCCACCGCTTGCCCGTGCGCAGGTTGATCCCGACTCGTCTGCAGGCTTCGGAACTGCTCAGGCCCTGGTCCATGAGCCGGAAGTATTCCTCCCGCTCACGGACCAGCTTCCGACGGCCTTGGGCCACCGTCCGCACCTCGCGGATCTCGAACTCCATCGCACCCCTTGAGCTGGGGTGTTGCGACGACTTCTAGAACCCAAGCCGACGGCGTGGGGGCCTTCTCAGCGTGCACGGGGGTACTACGCGGCGGGCAGCCCGTCCAGCTGGGCCTGGATCCGGGCGATGTCCGCCTCGGCCTTGGCCAGGCGGCCCTTGATCTTGTCCACGACGTTGTCGGGGGCCTTGGCCAGGAAGGCCTCGTTCCCGAGCTTGCCCTCGGCCTGCTGCTTCTCCTTCTCGGCGGCGGCCAGGTCCTTGCTCAGCCGCTTGCGCTCGGCGGCCACGTCGATGGTGCCCGACAGGTCGAGCGCGACGGTGGCACCGGCGACCGGGAGGGTCGCGGTGGCGCTGAAGGAGTCGCCCTCCGGCTGGAGGCGCAGCAGCTGCCGGATGGCACCCTCGTGCGCGGCCAGCGCCGTACCGGTGAGGTCCAGGCGGGCCGGGACCTTCTGGCCCGGCTGCAGACCCTGGTCGGCCCGGAACCGGCGGACCTCGGTGACGACGGCCTGCAGGTTCTCGATCTCGGCCTCGGCGGCCTCGTCGCGGAAGCCGCTGTCCTCGGGCCAGTCCGCGACGACGAGGGACTCCCCGCCCGTCAGCGTGGTCCACAGGGTCTCGGTGACGAAGGGGACCACCGGGTGCAGCAGGCGCAGGGTCGTGTCCAGGACCTCACCGAGGACCCGGCCGGAGACCCTGGCGCCCTCGCCGCCCGCGAAGAAGGTCGTCTTCGACAGCTCGACGTACCAGTCGAAGACCTCGTCCCACGCGAAGTGGTAGAGGGCCTCGCTGAGCTTCGAGAACTGGAAGTCCTCGTAGTACGCGTCCACCTGCGCGACGGTCTTGTTCAGACGGGACAGGATCCAGCGGTCGGTCGCCGACATCTGCTCGACCGGCGGCAGCTCGCCCTCGATCGTCGCGCCGTTCATCAGCGCGAAGCGCGTGGCGTTCCAGATCTTGTTCGCGAAGTTGCGCGAGGCCTGGACCCAGTCCTCGCCGATCGGGACGTCGGTGCCGGGGTTGGCGCCCTTGGCCAGGGTGAAGCGGACGGCGTCGGAGCCGTACTTGTCCATCCAGTCCAGCGGGTCGACCACGTTGCCGAAGGACTTCGACATCTTCTTGCCGCGCTCGTCGCGGACCAGACCGGTCAGCGCGATCGTCTTGAAGGGGGGCTCGCCGTCCATCGCGTACAGGCCGAACATCATCATCCGGGCGACCCAGAAGAAGATGATGTCGTGGCCGGTGACCAGGACGTCGGTGGAGTAGAACTTCTCCAGGTCCGGGGTCTTCTCCGGCCAGCCGAGCGTCGAGAACGGCCACAGGCCGGACGAGAACCAGGTGTCGAGGACATCGGTGTCCTGGACCCAGCCCTCCCCCGTCGGTGCCTCGTCGTCCGGTCCGACGCAGACGACCTCGCCCGCCGGGCCGTACCAGACCGGGATGCGGTGGCCCCACCACAGCTGGCGCGAGATGCACCAGTCGTTGAGGTTGTCGACCCAGTCGAAGTAGCGCTTCGACATCTCCTCGGGGTGGATCGAGACCCGGCCGTCACGGACGGCGTCGCCGGCGGCCTTGGCGAGCGTCTCGACCTTGACCCACCACTGGAGGGACAGGCGCGGCTCGACGGTGGTGCGGCAGCGCGAGCAGTGCCCGACGGAGTGCAGGTACGGGCGCTTCTCGGCGACGATGCGGCCCTGCTCGCGCAGGGCGCCGACGACCGCGGAACGCGCCTCGTAGCGGTCCAGGCCGAGGAAGGGGCCGTGGACGGTGATGACACCGTGCTCGTCCATGATCGTCATATTGGGCAGGCCGTGGCGCTGTCCGATGGCGAAGTCGTTCGGGTCGTGCGCCGGGGTCACCTTGACGGCGCCGGTGCCGAACTCCGGGTCGACGTGCGTGTCCGCGACGACCGGGATGGTCCGGTCGGTCAGCGGCAGCTTGATCTGCTTGCCGACGAGGTGCGCGTACCGCTCGTCGTCCGGGTGGACGGCGACGGCCGTGTCACCGAGCATCGTCTCGGCGCGGGTCGTGGCGACGACCAGGGTGTCCTCGCCCTCGCCGTACTTGATCGAGACGAGCTCGCCCGCGTCCTCCTGGTACTCCACCTCGATGTCGGAGATGGCCGTGAGACAGCGGGGGCACCAGTTGATGATGCGCTCGGCGCGGTAGATCAGCCCGTCGTCGAAGAGCTTCTTGAAGATCGTCTGGACGGCCTTGGACAGGCCCTCGTCCATGGTGAACCGCTCACGGCTCCAGTCGACGCCGTCACCCAGGCGCCGCATCTGGCCGAGGATCTTGCCGCCGTACTCTTCCTTCCACTGCCAGACCCGCTCGACGAACTCCTCGCGGCCCAGGTCGTGGCGGGACTTGCCCTCCTCGGCGAGCTGCTGCTCGACCTTGTTCTGGGTGGCGATGCCGGCGTGGTCCATGCCCGGCAGCCACAGCGACTCGAAGCCCTGCATCCGCTTGCGGCGGGTCAGGGCGTCCATGAGCGTGTGCTGGAAGGCGTGCCCCAGGTGCAGGGAGCCGGTGACGTTCGGCGGCGGGATGACGATGGTGTACGCGGGCTTCTCGCTCTTGGGATCGGCCGTGAAGTACCCACGCTCCACCCAGCGCTCGTAGAGCTTCCCCTCTACCTCGGCCGGCGCGTACTGGGTCGGCAGTTCGGAGTTGGGGCTGCTGGGTGTCTGCGTGTTCTCGGTCACGAGGCACAGTTTAGGGCCGTAACAGTCCAGTCATGAAACCGGTAATCGGGGTGCCCCGGGGACCTGTCCGCCCGCGCCTTCCGACAGGATGTGTGGGACGTATAAGCAACCTCATTGGGGGACGCGGAATGAGCTACAACCAGCCAGGGCCTTACGGACAGCAGCCGCAGCCGCAGCAGCCCGGACCCTACGGGCAGCAGCCCCCGCCGCCGCCGGGCCCGTACGGCCAGCCCGCGCCCCAGCCCGGCTACGGATACCCGCAGCAGCCGGGCGTCCCGCCGCAGGGCTACCCGCAGCAGCCCCAGCAGCAGCCGGCCTACGGCTACCAGCAGCCCCCGTACGGCGGCATGCCCCCGCAGCAGCCTCCGAAGAAGTCCAAGGCCGGCGTGGTCATCGGCGTGGTCGTCGCGGTCGCGGTGATCGCGGGCGGCGGCTGGTACTTCCTGGGCGGCGGCGCGGGCGGCTCCATCGCGGCCGACACCAAGGGGTACAAGCTGGTGGCGCCGGAGTCGGTCGACGACTTCAAGAAGGACCCGAAGTACAAGGACAAGCCCTTCACCGACAAGGACAAGAAGGAAGCCGAGGGAGTGGGCGTGAAGAACCCCACCCAGGTCGGCATGACCTACCAGTCCGGTGACCCGGCGAACCCGCTGGCCGGCAAGCTCCTCAACTTCTCGGGCATCTACGGCGAGATCGCCGATCCGGAGAAGGCCGTGGACGCGTACTTCGCCCTGGCCAAGCTGGAGGCCACCAAGGACGACAGCAAGACGAACGTCGAGCTCATCGGCAGCCCCAAGACGATGAGCCCGGCCGGGTTCAAGGGCGCCGTCATGAAGTGCCAGGAGGCCAAGTTCTCCTCCAAGGACACGACGACCAAGGGCCCCAAGGAGTTCACCCTCCCGATCTGCATCTGGGGTGACTACAGCACCCTGAGCACGGTCACCTCGATGGAGATGGCCTCCGTGCTCGCCGGCAAGTCGGGCTACACCCTGGAGCAGACCGCGGACCTGACCGCGAAGCTCTACAACACCTCCCGCGTCAAGAAGTAGCGGCCCGCAAGGACATGCGGAAGGGGCACCCCCGGCCGGGAGTGCCCCTTCCGCATGTTCCGTACGGCTACGCCGACTTCTCGTGCGGGCCCTGGTCCTTGGGGACGATACGGGGCACCAGCGTCGGGTTGACGTTGGAGCGGACCACGTCCGCCGTGATGACCACGCGGGCCACGTCCTTGCGGGACGGGACCTCGTACATCACCGACATCAGGACCTCTTCCATGATGGCGCGCAGGCCGCGCGCGCCCGTCTGGCGGAGGATCGCCTGGTCGGCGATGGCCTCGAGGGCCTCGCGCTCGAAGTCCAGTTCCACACCGTCGAGTTCGAACAGCCGCTGGTACTGCTTCACCAGGGCGTTGCGCGGCTCGATGAGGATCTGGAGCAGGGCCTCGCGGTCCAGGTTGTGCACCGAGGTCAGCACGGGGAGGCGGCCGATGAACTCGGGGATCATCCCGAACTTCACCAGGTCCTCCGGCATGACCTCCTGGAACTGGTCGCTCGCCTCGATCTCGCGCTTCGAGCGGATCGTCGCCCCGAAGCCGATGCCCTTGGCGCCCGCACGCGACTCGATGATCTTCTCCAGGCCGGCGAAGGCGCCGCCCACGATGAAGAGCACGTTCGTCGTGTCGATCTGGATGAACTCCTGGTGCGGGTGCTTGCGGCCGCCCTGCGGGGGCACCGAGGCCGTCGTGCCCTCGAGGATCTTCAGGAGGGCCTGCTGCACGCCCTCACCGCTCACGTCGCGCGTGATCGACGGGTTCTCGCTCTTGCGGGCGACCTTGTCGATCTCGTCGATGTAGATGATCCCGGTCTCGGCCTTCTTGACGTCGTAGTCCGCGGCCTGGATCAGCTTGAGCAGGATGTTCTCGACGTCCTCGCCGACGTACCCGGCCTCCGTCAGCGCCGTCGCGTCGGCGATGGCGAACGGGACGTTCAGCATGCGGGCGAGCGTCTGCGCGAGCAGGGTCTTGCCGGAGCCGGTGGGGCCCAGCAGCAGGATGTTCGACTTCGCGAGCTCGATCGCGTCCTCGCGGCCCTGCCCGCCGCCGTTCTCGCCGGCCTGGACCCGCTTGTAGTGGTTGTACACCGCGACGGAGAGCGCCTTCTTCGCCGGCTCCTGGCCGACGACGTAGCTCTCCAGGAACTCGTAGATCTCACGGGGCTTGGGGAGTTCCTCCCACCGGACCTCGGAGGTCTCCGCGAGCTCCTCTTCGATGATCTCGTTGCAGAGGTCGATGCACTCGTCGCAGATGTACACACCGGGTCCTGCGATGAGCTTCTTCACCTGCTTCTGGCTCTTTCCGCAGAACGAGCACTTGAGCAGGTCGCCGCCGTCACCGATGCGTGCCACGAGGTGCTTCCCCTTCGCCTGGGAGACGCCTGGTTCAGCGCTCCTGGTGCCTCATATCCGACGGTACCTTGCCGGGGGCCCCCTGCGGGGCCCCCTTGACGTGGTTCACATCGCCGAATGCGGCGGCGCGTCCACGCCAACTGGCGGCAAGGATCAGTGCGAACTCTTGCGGGTCGAGATGATCTGGTCGATCAGGCCGTACGCGAGGGCGTCCTCGGCCGTGAGGATCTTGTCGCGCTCGATGTCGTCGCGGATCTTCTCGATCGGCGTCGTCGAGTGCTTGGCCAGCATGGTCTCCAGCTGGTCGCGCATGCGCAGGATCTCGTTGGCCGCGATCTCCAGGTCGGAGAGCTGCTCACGGCCGGTGCCGCCGGACGGCTGGTGGATCAGCACGCGGGCGTTCGGCAGGGCCATGCGCTTGCCGGGGGTGCCGGCGGCGAGCAGGACCGCGGCGGCGGAGGCCGCCTGGCCCATGCAGACCGTCTGGATGTCCGGCTTCACGAACTGCATCGTGTCGTAGATCGCCGTCAGCGCGGTGAAGGAGCCGCCGGGGCTGTTGATGTAGATCGAGATGTCGCGGTCCGGGTCCATCGACTCCAGGCACAGCAGCTGCGCCATGACGTCGTTGGCGGAGGCGTCGTCGATCTGCACGCCGAGGAAGATCACGCGCTCCTCGAACAGCTTCGCGTACGGGTCGTACTCGCGCACGCCCTGCGAGGTGCGCTCGACGAAGCGCGGGATGACGTAGCGGTTGTCCACCTGCGGGCCGGTGTAGAGGCCGCTCGCGGAGAAGTTGTTCTGCATCTGGGTGTTCACCATCCTGGTGGCGTTCTGCGTTCTGCGGGCTGTCGGCTGCTCGGTACTGGCGCTGGGGCCGGGATCAGGCCCCGGTGCCGCCGCCGCCCGGCACGTTGGACGCGGCCGAGATGATCTCGTCGATGAGGCCGTACTCCTTGGCCTCCACGGCGGTGAACCAGCGGTCGCGGTCGCCGTCGCGGATGATCGCCTCGACGGTCTGGCCCGAGTGGAACGCGGTGATCTCGGCCATGCGCTGCTTGGTGCGCAGCAGGTACTGGGCCTGGATCTTGATGTCCGACGCGGTGCCGCCGATGCCGGCGGAACCCTGGTGCATCAGGATGTCGGTGTTCGGCAGGGCGAAGCGCTTGCCCTTGGCGCCACCGGTGAGCAGGAACTGGCCCATGGAGGCCGCCATGCCCATGCCGATGGTGACGACGTCGTTCGGGATGTACTGCATGGTGTCGTAGACCGCCATGCCCGCCGTCACCGAGCCACCGGGGCTGTTGATGTACAGGTAGATGTCCTTCTCGGGCTCGGCCGCGAGGAGGAGGAGCTGCGCCGTGATCTTGTTGGCGATCTCGTCGTCGACCTGCTGGCCGAGGAAGATGATTCGCTCGCCGAGCAGCCGGTTGTAGACATGGTCGCCGAGGCCGCCACCGATGGACGGCTCACCCGCGGCGTAAGGCATCAGATTCGTCACGTATCCACCTGCTCGTCTCCGACGGCCATGTGCCGTCTCAGCGTCTCGTTCTGGGGCGCGGCCCTGCCGGGCGGACGAGTCCGCCGGCATCCGGTTACTCCCGTGCCCTCGTATTCATGGACCCTAACGCGCAGGTAGGACAACGCCATCCCGCTTCCCGAACTGTTCGCTCGGAGCGCAAGGTCCCACCCCCTTCCGGGGGCAGTGCGGAAGGGCCCGGACGCGCTGGCGTCCGGGCCCTTCGAGGCACTGCTCAGTGGGCTTCGCCCGGGGTGTTACTTGGCCTCGTCGGCCTGCACCTCGGCGTCGGCGTCGACGGCGGCCTCGACCGTCTCGACGGCCTGCTCCTCGTCCTCGTCCGAGAGGTCGATGACCTCACCGTTGGTGTCGACGACCTTGGCGGCCTCGACGACGACCGCGAGGGCCTTGCCGCGGGCGACCTCGCCGACCAGCATCGGGACCTGGCCGCCCTCGACGACGGCCTGGGCGAACTGGTCGGGGGACATGCCGGAGGAGGCGGCGCGGCGCATGAGGTGCTCGGTGAGCTCCTCCTGGTCGACGCCCAGCTTCTCCTTGTTGACCAGCGCGTCGAGGACGAACTGGGTCTTGATGCCCTTGACGGCCTGCTCGGAGGTCTCGACGTCGAACTCCTCGACCGTCTTGCCCTGGAACTCCAGGTACTTCTCGATGGTCAGACCCATCTGGCCGAGCTGGTGGTGCTCCAGGTTGTGCTTGCGGGTCTGGACCTCGTCCGCAAGGAGCTTCTCGGGGATCGGGACCTCGACGAGCTCCAGCAGCTTCTCCAGGACGCGCTCCTGGGCCTGCGTGGCCTGGTCGTACTGCTTCATGTTCTCGAGGCGCTTGCGGCTGTCGGCCTTGAGCTCGTCGAGGGTGTCGAACTCGCTCGCCATCTGCGCGAACTCGTCGTCCAGCTCCGGGAGCTCCTTGGCGGAGACCTTGGTGACCTTGACGGTGACCTCGGCGTCCTTGCCCTCGGCGGAGCCGCCCTTCAGCTGCGAGGTGAAGGTGGCCTCGCCGCCGGCCTCGAGGCCCTTGACGGCCTCGTCGATGCCGTCGAGGAGCTCGCCCGAGCCGATGGTGTAGGAGACGTCGGAGGCGACGCCGTCGGGCAGCACCTCGCCGTCGACCTTGGCCTCGAGGTCGAGGGTGACGACGTCACCCTCGGCGGCGGCGCGCTCGACGTCCTTGGTGGACGCGAAGCGGCCGCGCAGCTGCTCGACCGACTTCTCGACGTCCTCGTCGGAGACCTCGATGGCGTCGACCTCGACCTCGATGCCGGAGTAGTCCGGGATCTCGATCTCGGGGCGCACGTCGACCTCGGCGGTGAAGGCCAGCAGTTCGCCGTCCTTCAGCTCCGTGATGTCGACCTCGGGCTGGCCCAGCGGGTTCAGGTCGGCCTCGTTGACCGCCTCGGTGTAGAACTTCGGGAGGGCGTCGTTGACGGCCTCCTCCAGCACCGCACCGCGGCCGAAGCGCTGGTCGATGACCCGGGCCGGGATCTTGCCCTTGCGGAAGCCCTTCACCGTGACCTGCTGGTTGATCTTCTTGTACGCCGCGTCGAGGCTGTCCTTGAGCTCCTCGAAGGGCACCTCAACAGTGAGCCGAACCCGAGTCGGGTTCAGGGTCTCCACGGCGCTCTTCACGGTTCGGTCTCCTTGTGGCTGACTGCTGGGGATTCTGCCGTCACGCTGCGATTCAGCGGTTCAGCGGACTTCGGCCCGGTACATCAGACACACGGGCACGCAGCTTGCATAGTAACCGCAAGCGGCAATCAGCCCACAACGCGATCTTGTGGTGGCCCCCGATGGCTCGAAGGGGACCCTGCTGGTGGTCGGGGTGGCCGGATTCGAACCGACGACCTTCCGCTCCCAAAGCGGACGCGCTACCAAGCTGCGCCACACCCCGTCGGTGCGACACGTAGGGTACATGCCCGGAGACCCTCTGATGCGCGGTATTTCCGGAGTTTCCCGCGGGGATCCCCGGCGGCTTCCGGACCCGGTTCACCGGCCGGTCCTCGTGACGCGCTGGAATGCGGTGTGCACTCCCCCGGCACGACCCGCTAGGATGCTGTCCGTGCCGCGGTCCCCGGACCTGACGGCGCGCGCGTTGCGGGTGTAGCTCAATGGTAGAGCACTAGTCTTCCAAACTAGCTACGCGGGTTCGATTCCCGTCACCCGCTCTGAACGACTCAGGGCCAGGTCAGAGGACTCCTCCTCAACCTGGCCCTGATGCGTTCCCGGGTCCGGATCAACCCCCGCCGGCGCGCGTTGGCCTGGCTCTGGTGGACAACAGGCCCTGGGGGGTGGTGGGTTGACGGCTGGCGGGTTCGCCGGTGTACTCCGACGCATGCCAGAGGCGAGCAAGGCCCAGAGCTACGTGGACAGCAGGCTTTCGCAGTACCAGAAGTGGTACGACAGGAAAGCCGTCAGGATGAAGGCCATGCATCTCAGGATGCGGACCGTGTCGGTGGTCGGGGGTGCCATAGTGCCCGTGCTGGTCAACATCGACCTGCCGTTCGCCCGGCTCGCCGCGACGGCGCTCAGTCTGGTCGTCGTCGGGTCCGTTTCGCTGGAGAGCGTGTACCGGTACCGCGAGCAGTGGAAGAACTACCGGTCGACGGAGCAGCTGCTCGGCCACGAGAAGGTGTACTTCGAGACGGGTGTGGGCCCGTACCTCGGGATGTCGGAGGGCGAGGCCTTCCCGACCCTGGTGGCGCGGGTGGAGAAGGCCATAGCGAGCGAGAACTCGGCCACGTTGAACGTGATGACCCTGGGGGGTCAGGTGAGCGCCGACCTCCAGCTCCCGGGCGGCGAGCCGCCTAGAGCTTGATGTTCGCGATCATCGTCGCCAGCGAGTTGAGGAAACGGTTCACGTCGTCCGAGATCGAGCTGGACGCCAGGAAGAAGCCGAACAGGGCCGCGACGATGGCGGGGCCCGCCTTGATGTGGTTGCCGCGGATCAGCACCACCAGGATGACCCCCAACAGAACCACCACTGACAGCGAAATGGCCACAACTGATCACACCTTCGGTCGTCCCCTGCTCGGCCCGGGGCGTGCGGCCACGCACACCCACATGGACCATCCTCCCACCAACGGGCCCCGCCTATCCGTCCCGTGACGAATCGCCATCGTTCCGTTTGTGCGGCCGCTGCGGCGTCCGGGCTAGGTGAGGCCGAGGAGCGAGCGGACATACGCGTACTTCGCGGACAGCCGCTCGCGCGTGGGGGCGTCCAGTACGGAGAGGCGCGCGGGGTCGGCGTTGTGCGCGAGGTCGGCCTCCTTGACCAGCAGGGCGCCCGGGGTGGCGAGGATCCGGGCCGCGTACTGCTCGACCGGTTCGCCAGGGCGCTTGGTGACCGCCAGGACCATCTCCTTGACGGGCTGCGGCAGGGCGGCGGAATCCAGCCAGGTGAGGCTGAGCGCCTCGTCCTCGATCGCGTCGTGGAGCCAGGCCGCCGCCTGCTGCTCGGGGCTGCCGCCGCGCACGCGGACGCCCTCGGCCACGGCCGCGAGGTGCTCGGCGTAGGGCCGGCCGGCCTTGTCGGTCTGGCCCTCGTGCGCGGTACGGGCCAGGGCCTCGACCTCGATGAGGGTCAGGGGGCTGCTCGTCATGCGATCTCCCTTGCCGCTGTCGTGAGGGCCTGCGCGACCCGGTGCACATCCGCCTGCGTGGTACGCCAGTTGGAGAACGCGGCGCGCAGGGCTGCGGTTCCCCCGAAGACGGTCGGGGTGACGAACACCTCGGCGGCCGCCGCCTCGCGCAGGGCCGTCAGCCGGGCCGGGGTGGGGTCGGCGGCGAGGGTGAAGCAGACGACGTTGAGGCGGACCGGGGACAGCAGGGTGAAGGCGGGGTCCGCGGAGAGGCGCTCGCCGAGTGCGCGGGCGCAGGCGATATCGCGTTCGACGATCTCCCGGTGGCCCTGGCGGCCGTACGCGCGGAGCGTGAACCAGGCGGCAAGGGCGCGCAGCCGGTGGGAGTTCTCCGGGGTGAGGTGGACCAGGTCGGGGTGGTCGCCCAGGGGGCCGAGGTAGGCGGCGGAGTTCTGGAAGACGCGGGCCTGGAGGTCGCGTCGGCGGGTGAACTGGACGGCGCTGTCGTAGGGGACGTTGAGCCATTTGTGCAGGTCGACGCAGAGGGAGTCGGAGGCGTCGAGGCCGGCGGTGAGGTGGGCGTGGTCCGGGGAGAGGGCGGCGAAGGCGCCGAAGGCGGCGTCGGTGTGCAGCCAGAACTCGTGGCGGCGCTTGAGGTCGGCGAGAGCCCGGATGTCGTCGAAGTCGACGGTGTTGACGGTGCCGGCGTTGGCGACGACGACGGCCGGTCCGGGAGTGTCGGCCAGGGCCCGGTCCAGGGCGGCCGGGTCTACGGCCTCGCGGCCGGGCAGGGTCGGGACCTTGACGAGGCTGTTGCGGCCCAGGCCGAGGACGGAGAGGGCCTTGGCGATGGAGGAGTGCGGGGCTCCGGAAAGCACCCGTACGGGGCCGAGGGCTGCGGCGCCGTCGTCGGCCGGGGAGACGCCGAGGCGTTCGCCGAGCCATTCGCGGGCGATGGCGAGGCCGGTGGTGTTGGACATCGTGGCGCCGCTGACGAAGGTGCCGGAGTGGGCGGGCGAGAGGTGGAAGAGCGCGCGGAGCCAGCCGACGGTCTCGCGTTCGAGGTCCTGGCCGGCGCCGTCGAGGGCGGAGTTGGAGTTCTGGTCGTGGGCGGCGGTGAGCCAGTCGCCGGCGAGGGCGGCGGGTGTGGCGCCGCCGGTGACGAAGCCGAGGTAGCGGGGGCCGGCGGAGGCGGACAGCCGCGGCTCCCAGCGCTCCCGGAAGGCGGCGAGGGCGGCTTCCGTGCCGCCGCCGTGCTCCGGGAGGGGCTCGGGCCCGGCCGCGTCGTCCGCGCCCGGCTTACCGGCGGGCGGTACGACGGGACGCGCGTCCAGGGCTGCGAGGGCGTCGGCGGCGGCGCGGCGGGTGGCGTCGAGGAGGTCGGGAAGCCGGGCGAGGTCGGCGGCGAGCGTGCGGTCCATGGGGGCACGGTAGGCGCCGGCGGGCCGCCGCGGACGGTCCAATCCGCCCCAGGTGGCCGGGCCCCCGGCCCCCTCGGACCGCGCTCCCCCGGCCAGCCGCGGGCCGCCGGGCGCGGAGGGGAGCGGCGAGGAGCGGCCGGGCCAGGCCCGGGGCGAGCCGCCGAGTGCGGCGGGGAGCGGCCGGACCCCGGCCAGGCGCGGGCCGCAGTGGCCGGACCCCGGCCAGGCGCGGGCCGCAGTGGCCGGACCCCGGCCAGGCGCGGGCCGCAGTGGCCGGACCCCGGCCAGGCGCGGGCCGCAGTGGCCGGACCCCGGCCAGGCGCGGGCCGCTGGGCGCGGCAGAGGGAGGCCGGGCGCCAGCCAGGGACGGGCCGTCTGGCGCGGCAGAAAGCAGCCGGACACCGGCCAGGGACGGTCCGCCGGGCACGGGAGGCAGTAGCCGGACACCGGCCAGGGACGGTCCGCCGGGCACGGGAGGCAGTAGCCGGACACCGGCCGGGGGCGAGCGGCCGGGCGCCAGAGAACGGATGGAGACCGGCCGGGCGCGGGCCGCTGGGCGCGGCAGAGAGCGGCCGGACGCCAGCCAGGAGAGGGCCGCCGGGGCACGGCAGGGAAGGCTGGCCGCCGGGCGCGGATGGGGCGGGCGGGCGCCGGACAGGGCCACCGGGGTGACGCGGGTGTCGGGCGGGGTCGCGGGCGACGGTGTGTGGTCGGTGTGGTCACGGACGGCCGGTGGGCGTCAGCGCGGACGCACACACGGGTCCTCGTCGCCGTGTGCCGCCGCCGGAGGCCTGGCCAGGCCCGCCAAGGGCCGGGCCCGACACGGGGCAGGCCGCTCGACGACCAGGCCCGACACGGGGCAGGCCGCTCGACGACCAGGCACGGCACGGGGCAGGGCGCCCAGCGACCAGGCACGGCACGGGGCAGGGCGCCCAGCGACCAGGCACGGCACGGGGCGGGCCCGTACGGGGCAAGCCCGGCACAGGGCGGGCCGCCCGACGGCCGGGCTCCTCGACGGCTCGGGGTGTCAGGGGGAGCGGCGGATGAGGAGGAGGGCTCGGTCGTCGTTGACGTCCTTGGCCACCTTTTCGATCAGGTGCCAGGCCGCGCCCTCCCAGCCCGCCGCCACGTAGCGGTCGGCCTCGCCCGTGAGGCGGTCGATGCCCTCGCTGATCTCGCGGTCGGCCGTTTCGACCAGGCCGTCGGTGAAGAGCATCAGGACGTCGCCGCGGCGCAGGTTCCCCCGGGCGGGGGTGAACTCGGCGCCGTCGTAGACGCCCAGCAGCGGGCCCTCGCCGGTCTTCTCCTGCCAGCGGCCGGTGCCGGCCGAGAGCTGGAGGGCGGGGAGGTGGCCGGCGGAGAGGAGTTCGTAGTCGCCGGTCTGCAGGTCCAGCACCAGGTGAATGGAGGTGGCGAAGCCCTCGTCCCAGTCCTGGCGGAGCAGGTAGCCGTTGGCGGCGGGCAGGAAGCCGTGCGGCGGCAGGGCGCCGAGCAGGCCGCCGAAGGCGCCGGACAGGAGCAGGGCGCGGGAGCCCGCCTCCATGCCCTTGCCGGAGACGTCGGTCAGGACGATCTCCAGGGTCCGGCCGCCGTTGGTGCGGGCCGCGACGACGAAGTCGCCGGAGAAGGACTGGCCGCCGGCGGGGCGCAGGGCCATCTCGCGGTGCCAGCCGCGCGGCAGGGCGGGCAGCTTGCTCTGGACGCGGATGCGTTCGCGCAGGTCGAAGAGCATGGTGCCGCCGCGCCGCCAGGGCACGCCGACGCGGCTGCGGAACTGGGCGATGACCAGACCGAAGAATCCGCAGGCGGCGACGACCAGGACGGTACCGGGGGTGACCCGTGCCGGTCCCTGGGTGTAGGGGCCGAGGACGAGGGCCTCGACGATCAGGGCGGCCGCGGAGGCGGCGTACAGGGCGAGGAGGCTGGCCGGGCGCAGCAGCAGGCCGCCCGCCACGATCGGCAGGACGAGCGCGGAGGGCGAGAACCAGACCGGCAGCATGATCGTGCCGCAGGCGATGGCGGGGATGGTGAGGAGCAGTCCGGCGAAGGCGAGCCAGTCGGAGGCGTCGCCGCGGAAGTAGTCGACGGCGGATTTGCGCAGGGAGGTGCGTGCCCGGTGCGACAGCATGCGCATCCGGGCCATGAGGGTGTCCACGCGTGCTCCGGCCATTGCTTCGGGACCCTATCCATCCCGGCTGTGGATGCGCAGGGGTACCCCTCGTCCTGTGGTCCGACGGCACGGGAAATCTCTTCGACCGGGACCGAATGCCCTGATAGGGATGGCCTTATGGCACTTGAGATGCGCGTGTTGCAGTGGGATGAGTGGGATGTCTGGTTCGGCCAGCTGGAACTGGCGTTCGGTGGAGTGCCCGAACACCCGCAGGGCCGGGAGCTCTACCGGTCCTTGACCGAACCCGAACGGTCCCTCGGCGTCTGGGACGGCGAGGACTGCGTCGGCTCGGCCTCGGCGTTCAGTTTCCGCCTCTCGGTTCCGGGCGGGGCCCTGGTGCCCGCGGCCGGGGTCACGATGGTGGGCGTCTCGCCCACGCACCGGCGGCGCGGGGTGCTCAGCTCGATGATGCGGCGCCTGCTGGACGACGTACGGACGGCCGGTGAGCCGCTCGCCGTGCTGACGGCCTCGGATCCGGCGATCTACGGGCGTTTCGGCTACGGCACGGCGACGTACGCCATGGCGGTGGAGATCGACACGACCCACGTCCGGCTCTCCGTGCCGCCGGGCGCGGACGAGGTGCGCCTGCGGCACGTCGACCCGGAGAAGGCGCTGGCCGACTGCGAGCGGGTGTACGCGGAACTGGTCGCCCGGCGGCCCGGCATGCCGGCCCGGCAGCCCGGCTGGGACCGGTTCGTGGTCGCGGATCCCCCGGAGAACCGGGACGGCGCCTCCCCGCTCCAGTGCGTGGTGGCCGAGGGCCCGGACGACCGGGCCGTCGGCTATGCGCGCTACCGGGTCAGGCCCGAGTGGGACTACACCGGCTCTGAGGGCAGGGTCGAGGTCGTGGACCTGGACGCGCTCGACCCGGCGGCGACGGCGGCGCTGTGGCGCTACCTGTTCGGGATCGACCTGACCTGGACGGTGCGGGCCGGGAGGCGCCCGGTGGACGATCCGGTGCTGCACCTGGTCAGCGATGTGAGGCGGTCGAAGCCGAGCGTGCGCGACTCGCTCCACGTACGGCTGGTGGACGTGGCGGCGGCGCTCACCGCGCGGACGTACGCGGCTCCGCTGGACGTGGTGCTGGAGGTCGGGGACGCGTTCTGCCCGTGGAACGAGGGGCGGTGGCGGCTGGTGGCCGACGGGGCGGGGTCCGCCGTCTGCACGCGGACCGCGGAGCCGGCGGACCTGGAGCTGTCGGTCCGGGAGCTGGGCTCGGCCTACCTGGGCGGGATCACGCTGACCTCGCTGGCGGCGGCGGGCCTCGTCCGCGAGCTGCGCCCGGGCGCGGTGGTCCGGGCGTCGCGCGCCTTCGCCGGGGACGTCGCGCCGTGGCTGCCGCACGGTTTCTGACCGTCACCGGCCGGTCCGGACACCCCTAGCGCGTCTGGCAGCCGGGGCACCAGAAGAGGTTGCGGGCGGCGAGGCCGGCGGTGCGGATCTCGGCGCCGCAGATGTGGCAGGGCAGGTTCGCCCTGCGGTAGACGTACACCTCGCCGCCGTGGTCGTCGACCCTCGGCGGCCGGCCCATGGCCTCGGGCAGGTGCTCGTCGCGGACGGTGTCGATGCGGTTGTTGCGCACGCCCTCGCGCATCAGCGCGGCCAGGTCCGCCCACATGGCGTCCCATTCGGCGCGGGTGAGGTCCCTGCCGAGCCGGTAGGGGTCGATGCCGTGCCGGAAGAGGACCTCGGCCCGGTAGACGTTGCCGATGCCCGCGACGACCTTCTGGTCCATGAGCAGGGCGGCGACGGTGGTGCGGGAGCGCGAGATCCGCTTCCAGGCCAGGTCGGGGTCGTCGCCCGGTCGCAGCGGGTCGGGGCCGAGCCGGTCGTGCACCGCCTTCTTCTCGCCCTCGCCTATCAGCGCGCAGGCGGTGGGTCCGCGCAGGTCGGCGTAGTGCTCCTCGTTCAGCAGCCGCAGCCGGACCGTGTCGGCCGCGGGCGGCGCCGGGGCGGGGCCGAAGCCGAGTTTGCCGAAGAGGCCGAGGTGGATGTGGATCCAGGCGTCGCCCAGCTCGAGGAAGAGGTGCTTGCCGTGCGCCTCGGCGCTCTCCAGCTCGCGCCCGTCGAGCAGGGCCGCGCTCTCCGCGAAGCGGCCCTGGGGGCTGCTGACCGAGACCGGGCGTGCGGCGAACCGCTCGGCGTGGTCCTGGGCGAGGCGGTGGATCGTATGCCCCTCGGGCACGGCGGATCTCCTGGGAAGGGAAACGGCCGCGCCGCCCCGGCGGGGGCGGCGCGGCCGGAAGCGGAATCAGCCCTGGGGGTGGTGGGCCGGGATCGGGGGCAGGTCGCCGGTCTGCTCGTACGCGGTGAGCATGTCGATGCGCCGCGTGTGGCGCTCCTCGCCGGAGTACGGGGTCGCCAGGAAGGCCTCGATGAAGCTGACGGCCTCGTCCTGGGTGTGCATGCGGCCGCCGACCGAGATCACGTTGGCGTTGTTGTGCTCGCGCCCGAGCTGGGCGGTCTGCACGCTCCAGGCGAGGATGGCGCGGACGCCCTTGACCTTGTTCGCGGCGATCTGCTCCCCGTTGCCGGAGCCGCCGATCACGATGCCGAGGCTGTCGGCGTCCGCGGCGGTCTTCTCCGCTGCGCGGAGGCAGAACGGCGGGTAGTCGTCCACCGCGTCGTAGATGTGGGGCCCACAGTCGACGGGCTCGTGGCCGTTGTTCTTGAGCCAGTCCACCAAGTGGTTCTTGAGCTCAAAGCCGGCATGGTCGGATCCGAGGTACACGCGCATGGTCCGAGTGTGGCACGAGGGGGCCCCGCGACCCGCAACGGGGTGTCGCGTAAGTCACTTCTCAACCTCAAGTAAACCCAAAGAACGCAGATGGGACAGGGGGGACGAAGGTCCCGGGACGTTCGCCCCTTCGCAACGATCCGGATTGAGGTCTTCCGCCTCACGTTCATCTCAGGTTTGAATGCCGGGGCCTCGCAACCCGAGAACCTAAGGATCCGTCCATGAGCTCCACGACGACCCTTCAGAAGGCAGGAGACCCCACCGGCAACCCCGGTCAGGGTCAGCCCTCCGACGGTCTGAAGGCCGGTCTCAAGAACCGCCACCTTTCCATGATCGCCATCGGCGGCGTCATCGGCGCCGGCCTGTTCGTCGGCTCCGGTGGCGGTATCGCCAAGGCCGGTCCCGCCATCCTGATCTCCTACGCGCTGGTCGGCGCGATGGTCGTCTTCGTGATGCGGATGCTGGGCGAGATGGCCGCCGCGAGCCCGAACTCGGGTTCCTTCTCCGCCTACGCCGACCGTGCGCTGGGCCGCTGGGCCGGCTTCTCCATCGGCTGGCTGTACTGGTTCTTCTGGGTCGTCGTGCTCGCCGTGGAGGCCACCGCCGGTGCCGCCATCCTGGAGAACTGGATCCCGGCCGTCCCGCAGTGGGCGTGGGCACTGATCGTGATGGCGGTCCTGACCCTCACCAACCTCGGGTCCGTCGCCTCGTACGGCGAGTTCGAGTTCTGGTTCGCGGGCATCAAGGTCGTCGCCATCGGCGCGTTCGTGATCATCGGCATGCTGGCCGTCTTCGGCGTGCTGCCGGGCTCCGACAACCCGGGTGCGGGCTTCGCCCACCTGACCGACGCGGGCGGATTCTTCCCCAACGGCTACGGCGCGGTCCTCACCGGTGTGCTGATGGTCGTCTTCTCCTTCATGGGCAGCGAGATCGTCACCCTCGCCGCCGGTGAGTCGGAGAACCCCCGCAAGGCGGTCACCCAGGCCACCAACTCCGTCATCTGGCGGATCGGCGTCTTCTACCTGGGCTCGATCTTCGTCGTCCTGACGCTGCTCCCGTGGAACGACAAGTCGATCACCGAGAAGGGCTCGTACGTCGCCGCCCTGGACTCGATCGGCATCGCGAACGCCGGCACGATCATGGAGGTCATCGTCCTGACCGCCGTGCTGTCCTGCCTGAACTCCGGCCTCTACACCGCCTCCCGCATGGCCTTCTCGCTCGGCGAGCGCGGTGACGCCCCGAAGGCGTTCGCCAAGGTCAACGCCAAGGGCGTGCCGGTCGTGGCGATCCTGGGCTCGACGGTCTTCGGCTTCGTCGCCGTCTACTTCAACTACGCCTTCAAGGACACGGTCTTCAACTTCCTGCTGAACTCCTCGGGCGCCATCGCGCTCTTCGTCTGGCTGGTGATCTGCTTCACCCAGCTGAGGATGCGCGGGATCCTGGTCCGCGAGGCCCCGGAGAAGCTGACCGTGAAGATGTGGCTGTTCCCGTGGCTGACCTGGGCCACCGCCGCACTGATCATGTTCGTGATCGGCTACATGTTCGTGGACGACGCGAACCGCCAGGTGGTCACCCTGTCCACCCTGGTCGCCGGTCTCGTCGTGGCCGTCGGCCTGGTGCTGGACTTCCGCCGCAAGCGGGCCCTTCAGGGCTGAGTCCTGACCTCCCCCTACGCCGGAGCCCGGCCCGCCGTCACAGGCGGGCCGGGCTCCGGCGTCTTCGGGGACCGCTCAGCCGCGGCTGCCTGCCAGCTTCCAGGCGGCGGGCAGGGCACCCATCGCCAGGGCGGCCTTGAGCGCGTCACCGATCAGGAACGGGGTCAGGCCCGCCGCGACGGCGGCGCTCAGGGACATCCCGGTCGCGCCCATCAGGTACGGCACGCCCACCGCGTAGATGACCGCGGAGCCGAGGACCATCGTGCCCGCCGTACGCAGGACCGAGCGGTCGGCGCCGCGGCGGGCGAGGGCGCCCACGACGGTGGCGGCGAGGAGCATGCCGAGCACGTAGCCGAAGGAGGCGCCGGACGCGCCGGAGGTGCCGCCCGCGAACCAGGGCACCCCGGCCGCGCCGATCAGCGCGTACAGCCCCAGCGCGAGGAAGCCCCGGCGGGCGCCGAAGGCGGTGCCGACGAGCAGCGCCGCGAAGGTCTGGCCGGTGACCGGGACCGGGGAGCCGGGGACGGGCACGGCGATCTGCGCGGCCAGCCCGGTGAGCGCGGCTCCGCCGACGACGAGCGCGATGTCGCGGACGCGGCTCGCGGGCAGCAGGTCGGCGAGGACGGCGCCGGGCCGGAAGGAGACGGAAGCGGTGCTCATCGAGGGGCTCCGGAAGATCGTGGTGACGGGACGATCACCGACGTTAGTCCGCGGCCCGCGGCGCCCCCACCGCTGCCCGGAACAAAGGCCTACTCCCCGGTTTGGTGGAGACCGCACAAAGACCCTGACTCACACCCGTGTTCGCGTGATCCGCGTCACGGGGAAGATCCGACAACACATCCGTTTTGCACACAAGGCCGCCGCTCAGTGAGACTGTAGGGTCCCGCCAATACGGATGCGGAGCCCCTACCGCCGCTGGGCCCGAACGAGAGTACGAGCACCCCTCATGCGCGACCGCTTGCCCGAAGCTCCTCAGATCACGGGCGACCTGCCCGCGGAACCCCTCAGCCACAGCCTCAAGCAGCGCCACCTGACCATGCTGGGTCTCGGCGGCGTGATCGGCGCCGGGCTCTTCGTCGGCTCCGGCGCCGGCATCGGCATCGCCGGCCCGGCGATCATCTGCTCCTACCTGCTCGCGGGCGTGCTCGCGATGCTGGTGATGCGGGCGCTCGGCGAGATGTCGGCGGCGATGCCCGCCTCCGGCTCCTTCTCCGTGTACGCGGAGAAGGCCCTGGGCCGCTGGGCGGGCTTCTCGGCCGGCTGGCTGTACTGGTTCCTGCTGGTCGTGGTGCTCGCCGTCGAGGCCACCGGCGCCGCGAAGATCGCCAACGGCTGGGTGCCCTCGATCGACCAGTGGGTCTGGGTGCTGCTCTTCATGGTGGTCTTCACCGTGAGCAACCTGGCCGCCGTACGGAACTTCGGAGAGTTCGAGTTCTGGTTCGCCGCCCTGAAGGTCGGCGCGATCGTGCTGTTCCTGATCCTCGGCACCCTCGCGATCTTCGGCCTGCTCCCCGACACGGACCCCGTCGGCATGGCCAACCTGACCGGACAGGGCGGCTTCTTCCCGGCCGGCATCGGCGGCGTCGTCGCGGGCATGCTCGCGGTCGTCTTCGCCTTCGGGGGCCTGGAGGTCGTCACCATCGCGGCCGCCGAGTCGGACGACCCGGCCCGGTCGGTGTCCCGCGCGGTGCGCAGCGCGGTGTGGCGCATCCTCTTCTTCTACGTGGGCTCGATGGTGGTCATCGTGAGCCTGCTGCCGTGGGACTCGCTGCAGCCGGGCGAGAGTCCGTACGTCGCGGTCCTCGACTCGATCGGCATTCCGGCGGCCGGCCAGATCATGAACATCGTGGTGTTCGTGGCGCTGCTCTCGGCGCTCAACGCGAACCTGTACGGGTCCTCGCGCATGGTGTTCTCGCTGGCCGAGCGCGGCGAGGCGCCGAAGGCGCTGCTGAAGGTGTCGGGCGGCGGGGTGCCGCGGCGCGCGGTGTTCGCCTCGGTGGCGTTCGGCTTCGTGTCGGTCGTGCTGAACCTGCTGTGGCCGGAGACGATCTTCCTCTACATGCTCAACGCGGTCGGCGCGGTGCTCCTGTTCGTGTGGGCGCTGATCGCGGTCTCGCAGCTGAGGCTGCGCCGGATCATCGAGCGGGACATGCCGGAGCGGCTGACGCTGCCGATGTGGCTGTTCCCGTACGCGACGTGGGCGGCCCTGATCGGGATGGCGGCGGTGCTGGTCCTGATGCTGTTCGACGACTCGGCCCGGCCGCAGCTGCTGTGGTCCACCGGGGCGGCCGGCGCGGTGCTGGTGGTGGCGTGGGTGCGGGAGATCCGGGCCCGTCGGCCCTGACGGTTCGTGACTTTCGCGGCGGGGCCCGGGACCTGAGTCCCGGGCCCCGCCGCGTTCTGCGGGCGGGCGGTCACGTCCCGTGAAGCAAGTGTCCGGATGATGGACATAGAACGTCCGACTATCGGACGGTTCGGCAGACTGCCCCCATGAGCCAGAGCACCATCACACCCTCCGGGCAGCAGGCGCCGCCGCAGACGGACGCCGGATCCCCCCTCGGCAACGGACTCAAGCAGCGCCACCTCTCGATGATCGCCCTCGGCGGCGTCATCGGCGCCGGACTCTTCGTCGGGTCCGGCGCGGGCATCGCCGCCGCGGGACCCTCGATCGTGCTCGCGTACGCCGCGTCCGGGATCCTGGTGATGTTCGTGATGCGGATGCTCGGCGAGATGTCCGCCGCGAACCCCGCCTCCGGCTCCTTCTCCGTCCACGCCGAGCGGGCCATCGGCCCCTGGGCCGGATTCACGGCCGGCTGGATGTTCTGGACGCTGCTGTGCGTGGGCGTGGCCATCGAGGCCATCGGCGCGGCGCACATCATGACCGGCTGGTTCCCGGGCACCCCCTCCTGGATGTGGGTGCTCGTCTTCATGGCGGTCTTCTGCGGGTCCAACCTGGCCGCCGTCTCGAACTTCGGCGAGTTCGAGTTCTGGTTCGCCGCCCTCAAGATCGGCGCCATCGGGCTCTTCCTGGGCCTGGGCGTGCTGGCCGTCCTGGGCGTGCTGCCCGGCACCGGCTCCCCCGGCGCCGCCAACCTGCTGCACGACGGCGGCTTCCTGCCCAACGGGGTGGAGGGCCTGCTGGTCGGACTGCTGGCCTCGGTCGTCGCGTACGGCGGGCTGGAGACGGTGACCATCGCGGCCGCCGAGTCCGAGAACCCGGTCAAGGGCGTGGCCAAGGCCGTGAAGACCACCATGTGGCGGATCGCCGTCGTCTACGTCGGCTCCATGCTGGTGATCGTCACCCTGCTGCCGTGGAACGACCCGGCGGTCACGGCGGACGGCCCGTACGCCGCCACCCTGGACCACCTGGGCATCCCGGCCGCCGGCCAGATCATGAACGTGGTCATCCTGATCGCCCTGCTGTCCGCGATGAACGCCAACATCTACGGCTCCTCGCGCATGGCCTACTCCCTCGTCGCCCGCGGCCAGGGCCCGAAGGCGCTGGGCAAGGTCACCGGCCGCGTGCCGCGCCGCGCGGTGCTCGCCTCCTGCGGCTTCGGCTTCGTCACCGTGCTGCTGTCGTACTGGTACCCGGACACCCTGTTCGCCTGGCTGCTGAACATGGTCGGCGGGGTCATCCTCGTCGTCTGGGGCTTCATCGCCGTCTCGCAGTTCGTGCTGCGCCGCCGGATGGAGCGGGAGGACCCGCAGAAGCTGGTCGTGCGGATGTGGGGCTTCCCGTACCTGACCTGGGTGGCACTGGCGGGCGTGGCCGGGGTGCTGGTGCTGATGGCCCTGGGCGAGGACACCCGGGTCCAGGTGATCTTCACCGGCGGCCTGACCGTCGCCCTCGCGGCGACCGGCTGGGCACTGCAGAAGCGGGCCGCCGCCCGCGCCTGACGGGGTGAGGACGAGACGAGGCGGGCCCCGTGCGCGAGCACGGGGCCCGCCTCGTTCGCACGCCCCTGAACTCAGGTAACCCTTACGTGTGACCTGGAATAGATACTGCTAGCGTGCAGTTGCGCATTAGTTGCAGTAAGCAGTTGGCACGCTGAGGGGACCGGATAAACACGATGGCCATCTACACGCTTCCTGAGCTTCCGTACGACTACGCGGCGCTGGAGCCGGTGATCAACCCGCAGATCATCGAGCTGCACCACGACAAGCACCACGCGGCGTACGTGACGGGCGCCAACAACACGCTGGAGCAGCTGGCGGAGGCGCGCGACAAGGAGAACTGGGGCGCGCTCAACGGCCTCGAGAAGAACCTCGCGTTCCACCTCTCCGGCCACATCCTGCACAGCATCTACTGGCACAACATGGCCAGCCCGAAGACCGGCGAGGGCGGCGGCGAGCCCACCGCGGCCGACGGCCTGGGCGACCTGGCCGACGCGATCGCCGAATCCTTCGGCTCCTTCGCGAAGTTCAAGAAGCAGCTGACCTTCGCCTCCTCCGCCACCCAGGGCTCCGGCTGGGGCGTGCTCGCGTACGAGCCCGTCAGCGGCCGCCTGGTCGTCGAGCAGGTCTACGACCACCAGGGCAACGTCGGCGTGGCCAGCACCCCGGTCCTGGTGTTCGACGCCTGGGAGCACGCCTTCTACCTTCAGTACAAGAACCAGAAGGTGGACTTCATCGAGGCGATGTGGAACGTCGTCAACTGGCAGGACGTGTCCAAGCGCTACGCCGACGCCAAGGCGAACACCCCGCTGCTGATCCCCGCCAAGGGCTGATCGCACCACCGAGCCCGTCCGCCTCGTGATCGTCTTCTCAACCTTCACCGGCGGGCGTGTCCAGCAGAAGACCCCCGTGAGGACGTGACTCGCGGGGGTCTTCTGTGTGCGCCGGTGCGGACTGCCCGGCCGGTGGGGACTACTCGAAGGACGGGCCCTTCGTACGGGTGCGCTTGATCTCGTAGAAGCCGGGGGTCGAGGCGACCAGCAGCGTGCCGTCCCACAGGCGGGCCGCGGCCTCGCCGCGCGGGGCCGGGGTGACGACGGGGCCGAAGAAGGCCACGTCCTCGCCGTCGGCGCCGGGCACCGAGATCACCGGGGTGCCGACCTCCTGGCCGACCCGGTTGATGCCGTCCTCGTGGGAGGCGCGCAGCACCTCGTCGTACTCGTCGGAGTCGGCGTACGCCAGCAGCTCGGCCGGCAGCGCGAGCGCCGCCAGCGCCTCGGCGATCACCTCGCGGGTCGCGCCCTTGCCCTCGTTGTGGATGCGGGTGCCGAGCTCGGTGTAGAGCTTGCCGGTGATCTCGTCACCGAACTTCTGCTGGGCCGCGACGACCACGCGCACCGGCGCCCAGCCCTTGGGGCCGAGCAGCTCACGGTAGTGCTCGGGCAGTTCGTCGAGCTTGTTCTCGTTCAGGACGGCCAGGCTCATCACGTGCCAGCGGACCTCGACGTCGCGGACCTTCTCGACCTCGAGCATCCACCGGGACGTCATCCAGGCCCAGGGGCAGAGCGGGTCGAACCAGAAGTCGACCGGGGTCTTCTCGCGCACCTGGGTGTCGGACATGTTTCTCCTCGCATCGCTCACGGCGTCGTTCGTGGTGTCCCCCTGACCAACCGGCGGGCGTTCGCACGCATTCCCCCCATGGGAGGATTCGATCGAAGGAACCCGACCACGCACGAAGGAGTGCACGTGCCCGGAGAGAATCTGTCCCGCGACGAGGCCCGCGAGAGGGCCGAACTGCTGTCCGTCGACGGGTACGAGGTGGTCCTCGACGTGAGGTCCGCGGTGGACGAGGCCGAACCGGCCGAGGGCCCCCGGACCTTCCGCTCGGTGACCACGATCCGCTTCCGGGCCGCCGTCCCCGGCTCCGCCACCTTCGCGGACCTGATCGCCCCCTCCGTGAACTCCGTGACCCTCAACGGGCGCGCGCTGGACGCCGCCGCCGTCTTCGACGGGGCGCGGATCGCCCTGGACGGACTGGCCTCCGAGAACGTGCTGGTGGTGGACGCGAACTGCGCGTACAGCCGCACGGGCGAGGGCCTGCACCGCTTCGTGGACCCGGAGGACGGCGAGGTCTACCTCTACACCCAGTACGAGCCGGCGGACGCCCGGCGGGTGTACGCGAACTTCGAGCAGCCGGACCTCAAGGCCCCGTACCGCTTCGAGGTGACGGCCCCCGAGGGCTGGCAGGTGTGGAGCAACGGCGCGGAGGAGTCCCGGGAGGCGGGGGTCTGGCGGTTCGCCGAGACCGCGCCGATCTCCACGTACATCACCTGCGTGGTCGCGGGCCCGTACCACTACGTGACGGACTCCTACACCCGCGGGGACCTGACGATCCCGCTCGGCGCCATGTGCCGCAAGGGGCTCGCCAAGCACTTCGACGCGGACGACGTCTTCCTGGTCACCAAGCAGGGCTTCGACCTCTTCCACGAGATCTTCGACTACCCGTACCCCTTCGGGAAGTACGACCAGGCCTTCGTGCCGGAGTACAACCTGGGCGCGATGGAGAACCCGGGGATGGTGACGTTCCGCGAGGAGTACATCTACCGGGGCAAGGTCACGCAGGCCTCGTACGAGCGGCGCTCGAACACGATCCTGCACGAGATGGCGCACATGTGGTTCGGCGACCTGGTCACCATGAAGTGGTGGGACGACCTGTGGCTGAAGGAGTCCTTCGCGGACTTCATGGGCTCCTTCGCGCTGGTCGAGGCCACCCGCTTCGACCAGGCGTGGGTCACCTTCGCCAACAACCGCAAGGCGTGGGCCTACCGCGCCGACCAGCTGCCGTCCACGCACCCGATCACGGCCGACATCCGTGACCTGGAGGACGCGAAGCTGAACTTCGACGGGATCACCTACGCCAAGGGCGCCGCGGTCCTCAAGCAGCTGGTGGCCTACGTGGGGCGGGAGGCGTTCCTGGAGGGCGCGCGCCGTTACTTCAAGGCGCACGCGTACGGGAACACGACGCTGGACGACCTGCTGTCGGTGCTCGCGGAGGTCTCCGGGCGGGACATGGCCGAATGGTCCCGGGCCTGGCTCCAGACGGCGGGCGTGAACGCGCTCACCCCGGTGGTGACCTGCGACGCGAGCGGGCGGGTGACCGAGCTCGCGGTGCTGCAGGAGGGCGACGAGCTGCGGCCGCACCGGGTCGCGGTCGGCCTGTACCGGCTGGAGTCCGACGGCACGCTGGTGCGCTACGCGCGGGCCGGGACGGACGTGTCGGGCGCGCGGACCGCGGTCGCGGAGCTGGCGGGCCGGGAGCGGCCGGACCTCGTGCTGGTCAACGACGAGGACCTCACCTACTGCAAGGTCCGCTTCGACGAGGGCTCGCTGACCACGCTGCGGGCGCACCTGGGCGACCTGACGGATCCGCTCGCGCGGGCGCTGAGCTGGTCGGCGCTGTGGAACCTGACGCGGGACGGGCTGATGCCCGCACGAGACTTCATCTCGCTGGTGCTGGCGCACGCGGGCCGGGAGACGGACGTCGGCGTGCTGCAGATGCTGCACGCGCAGGCGCTGACCGCGATCACCCACTACACGGCGCCGGGCCGGCGCGAGCAGGGCGGCCGGGAGCTGGCGGCGGGCGCGCTGCACGAACTGCGGCTGGCGGAGCCGGGGTCGGAGCACCAGCTGACCTGGGCCCGCTTCTTCGCGGCGAGCGCGGCGACCGAGGGCGACTTCCAGCTGCTGCTGGGTCTGCTGGAGGGCTCCGCCCGGATCGACGGGCTGGAGGTGGACCAGGAGCTGCGCTGGGACTTCCTGCTTCCGCTGGCGGCGCACGGGGCGGTGGACGAGGGCGCGCTCAATGCCGAACTGGCCCGGGACGACACGGCGTCGGGCAAGCGGCACCAGGTACGGTGCCTGGCGGCGCGGCCGTCGGCGGCGGTGAAGGACCAGGCGTGGGTGGCGGTGGTCGAGTCGGACGCACTGTCGAACGCGCTGGTGGAGGCGACGATCGCCGGTATGCAGCAGCCTTCGCAGC
The DNA here is from genome assembly GCF_052244475.1 of Streptomyces sp. IBSNAI002. Taxonomy (NCBI): domain Bacteria; kingdom Bacillati; phylum Actinomycetota; class Actinomycetes; order Kitasatosporales; family Streptomycetaceae; genus Streptomyces; species Streptomyces sp. IBSNAI002. Next base: position 3,163,786 of record NZ_JBQPXG010000002.1, read on the forward strand.
GGGGCCTGCTGGCGGCTTACGCGGAGCCGTACTTCGAAGTGATCGAGCGGGTGTGGGCGGACCGGTCGATCCAGATCGGCATGGACGTGGTGAAGGGCCTGTACCCCTCGCTGGCCGAGCCGGAGCCGACGCTGGCCGCCACGGACGCCTGGCTGTCGTCGCACCCTTCGGCTCCGCCGGCCCTGCGCCGCCTGGTCCTGGAGTCCCGGGACGACCTGGCCCGCGCCCTTCGCGCCCAGCGTTGCGACGAGGCGTCGGCCGACTAGCCCTCGGCGCCGTCGTCGGGGGCTCCGCCCCCGCGCCCCCGCGCCTCAAACGCCGGCGAGGCTGCATCCGCCCGGCGTTCGAGGCGCGGGGGTCTCCCCGGACGAGGTCCGGCGGACCTCCAGGCGGCCGAACCGGCGGAGCCCATCGGCAGTCGAACGTCCGTACTTTAGCCCCGGCTTGTCCCGATTTGCCGACGAGCGTGTAACAGGGGTTAGCAAGGCCATGGCCTGAGGGAATCACCGCGTCATGAACCACAACGCACCCCTCCCCCTCGCCCACCTCACCGGCAGCCGCCCCCGCGTGCTGACGCTGGCCCAGCTCCGCGAGCACGGCGTCACCGCCTCCGACGCCGCCGAGCGGCCCTGGCAGCAGATCCTGCCCGGGGTGTTCCTGCTCCACTCGGGCCCCGCGACCAGCGAGGAGCGGCTGCACGCCGCGCTGCTGTACGCGGGCCGGCGCGGCGGCGAGGCCATGATCACGGGGCTGGCGGCGCTCGCCCTGTACCGGTTCGGCTCCGTGCCCGCGCTGCTCGGCCTCTCCCACATCGACGTGCTCGTGCCCGGCACCCGGCGGCTGCGCTCCACCGGCGACGTGCGGATCGTGCGCTCGCACACCCCGCCCCGGTCCCAGGAGGTGACCGGTCTGCCGGTGGCCCCGGTCGCGCGGGCCGTGGCCGACGCCGTGGCCCAGCTCGACGACGCGGGCACCGTACGCCGCCTGCTCAGCGAAGCCGTCCGCGGCGGGCACTGCGAACCGGCCGCCGTGGTGCGGGAGCTGACGGTGGCCCGGCTGCTGAGCCGGCCGCACGTGGTCGACGCCGTCGAGTCGCTGCTGGCGGAGGGCCGCGCCATCGCCGAGGACCGGCTCTACCACCTCGTACGGGGATACGACCTCCCCGAGCCCGTCTGGAACGTGGACCTTCGGCTGCCCGGGGGCCCGCACCTCGGCGGCGTCGACGCGTTCTGGCCCGAGCACTCCGTCGCCGTGGAGATCGACACCCGCGCCCCGCGCCAGGGCGAGGACGAGCAGTGGTCCGAGTGCGTCCGCAAGCGGGAGACCCTGGAGCGGCTCGGGGTGACCGTCATCCACATCACCCCGCGCAAGCTCCGCGACTGGCCCGAGCAGCAGGCCGCGGTCGTCCGGACCGCGCTGACCGCGTCCGACGACCGCGAACCCGCCTCCTACCTGGTGGTGCTCCCCAGGTGAGGCGAGTACTCCGGGGCGCTCCACCGCAGCCGCCCCGGATGCAGACTCTCCACCACCGACTCCACGAGGAAGCGCACGCGCCGCTCCCCGCCGGCCCCGAACTCGGTCCGCGCCCGGCCGCTGAGCTGGAGCAGCGCCCCGCTCTCCCAGTCCGGGAAGAGCAGCCCGGCCCGCGGGTCGGCCGTCAGGTTCCCCAGGGTGAGGAACATGGCGTTGCCCGCGTAGTCCGGCCAGCTCAGCTCCGTCGGCGAGGTCACCTCCACGAAGCCCGGCAGCCCGCCCCGGTGGCTGGCGTCCACCCCGTCCGCCTCCGCCGTGGTGGCGACGAAGAAGGTGTCGGCGGCGCGGACGGCCCGCTCCTGGTCGGGGGTGAGCGCGTCCCCGCGCCGCACGACACCGGCTCCTTCGGCGGCGAGGTCCAGCGGCTGCCGCTTCTGCAAGTACTTCGGACAGTTGGCGAAGACCTGTTCGGCGTGGACGGCGAACCCTCCGCCGGTCACTTCGAGCGTCCCGTTGAGCCGCATCCGGCGCCGGGTGCGCGGATCGAGCGCGATGGTGCCGACGCGGGTCCCGGCGGTGGCCAGCGCCTCCTCGAGCGGATCGCCCTCCGGTAGTCCGCCGGCGACCGTGATCCGGTCCGGCCCGGTGGCCCGTACGAAACCGGGTGCCCCCGTGAGCAGCGAGGCCCACATCCGCCCCGCGCCGTCGGCGGCACCGACGACCAGGTGGGGCTGGAGGCCGAGGAAAGCGGCCGCGACGTCCCGGATGCCGGTGCCGATCGAGCGGCCGACGTGCTCGGCCAGCTCCCGTACGCCGACCCGTTCCTGCACGGCCAGCGGGCCCCAGTGGTAGGCGTCCGTGGCCATTAGAAGAATCCGCAGGTCGGAGCCCCCGTGACGGGGGCGGGTGCGCCTTCGGCGCCGGTCGGTGCGGAGATCTCCAGGCGGGTGCCGTCCGGGTCGTGGAAGAAGATGCCGCCGGAGGCCTGCCCCTCGCCGTGGGCGACGAGGCCTTGGTACGCGAACTCCACGCCCAGCGACCGCAGCCGCTCCTCGTACTCCCGTACCTCCTCGACGGCGCCGGCCGACAGCGCCAGGTGGTGCAGTCCGGCCGCGGCCGGGGCGAAGCGCCCGTCGGCCTGCTGCCAGAGGGTGAGGACGAGCTCGCCGTCCTGGCCGAGGAAGGCGGAGCGGCGCCCCTCCTCCTTGCCCTCACCCAGCACCTGGAAGCCGAGGGCGTCCCGGTAGAAGGCGAGCGACCGGTCGAGGTCGGTGACGTTCAGACCCACGTGCCCGGTGCGGAGCTTGCTGATGACGCCCGTCATGGAAATGCCTTCCCCAGAGGTGTTCTTCTCTAACCGTCTACATCTACTTTAAGGGTTAGCCGGGGAGCGGTCAACCGGTCACGTACCCTTGAGGGGTTAGCGACGGGGTGGCGGGAAGGTTCGGAGACATGACGGCGGCGGCGGACCCACGACCCCTGACCGGGGAGCCGGTCGCCCTCGACCTGCTGAACACCCGCTGGGCCGGCGACGGCGGACCGCACGACCTCTTCGCGGGAGCCGCCGGGCTGTCCCGGGTCGAAGGGCTGACGGTCTGGCTGGAGAGCACCGGCCTGGCCGGCCGCTTCCGCGCGGACGCCCCGACCCTCGTCCACCTGCTGACCGCCCGCGAAGCCCTGGCCCGCGCGGTGGCCGACCCCGCCGACGAGAGCGCACGGGCCCTGGTCGACGCGGTGCTGGAGCACGGCCGGATCCGCCCCACCCTGACCGCCGAAGGCCCGGGCGAGCGGGCCGAGTTCGACGACCGGACATGGGGTCCGGCGTGGACGGCCGCCCGGAACTACCTGGAACTGCTGGACTCCGCGCCCGACCGGATCCGCAAGTGCGCCTCCGACAGCTGCGTCCTGCACTTCCACGACGTCTCGCGCAACGGCACCCGCCGCTGGTGCTCGATGGCCGCGTGCGGAAACCGGGCGAAAGCCTCCCGTCATTACGCGCGCACGCGCGAGCGCTGAAACCCCGAAAGTTGTCACACCCGATCCCGCGCCGGACCTCGCCCCACCCCTGACGCGCCGTCGGGAAGTCTACAAATCTACTCCCCAGCCCTTTGGGTCGTCCCGGTCTGTCCCGGTACGGCCGCGCTGGCGCATGCTCCGCGCTGGCGAGAGTCCGCCATGGCAGGTCTCGGTCAATGACAACTCTCCCCAAAGACCTTGCTCTTGCGCAAAGCTGACCGGTCATCCGGCACCGAATTCCGGACCATTTCTTCCACTGACCAGGGATGCAGATGACCCTCGAATCCCCCAGCTCCATACCCGGGGCCAGACGCGCCGTGCGCGTCGCGGCCGCGGCCGGCCTGGTGGCCGCCCTCGTGGCCACCGGCTCCGCGCCCGTCTTCGCCGCCACCGGCACCGACACCCCGGGCGCCAAGGCGGCCGTCAAGTCCGCTGACCAGAAGCTCGGTTCGGCCGACGCCGAGCTGCTCCAGGCGGCCAAGACCAAGGGCGACGCGACCGTCACCGTCATGGTCGCGACCGCCCCCGGCCAGACCAAGCAGGTGGCCGACCAGCTCGACGCCGTCCAGGGCGCCTCGGTGGGCCAGACGTACGACAAGCTCGGCTACGTCCGCGCCACCCTGCCCACCGGCAAGGCGGAGGCCGCGCTGAAGGCGGCCGCCAAGCTGTCCTCGGTGCACGGCATCGACCTGCGGCACGAGATCCAGCTGCCGGACCCGCGGCCCGACGCCCACAGCGCCTCGGGCGCGGGCAAGAAGAACGCGGCCGAGGCGTACGCGGCGCCGGACGAGAACACCCCGGCGAAGAACCCGTACAACCCGTCCTTCGAGACCGGCGCGGTGGACTTCGTCGAGCAGAACCCGCAGGCCGACGGCCGTGGCGTGACCATCGGCATCATGGACTCGGGCGTCGACCTCGGTCACCCGGCCCTGCAGAAGACCACCACCGGCGAGCGCAAGATCGTCGACTGGGTCACGGCGACCGACCCGATCACGGACGGCGACGGCACCTGGCGCGCCCAGATCACCCCGGTCACCACCGCGGCCGGCACCTTCTCCGCGGGCGGCCAGAGCTGGAAGGCCCCCGAGGGCAGCTTCCAGTGGAGCCGCTTCAGCGAGTCGATCACCGCCACCGGCGACATGAAGGGCGACGTCAACCGGGACGGGGACACCACCGACCGGTTCGGCATGCTCTACGACGCCGCCGCCGGCACGGTCCGCGTCGACACCGACCAGGACGGCGACTTCACGAACAACGAGCCGATGAAGCCGTACAAGGACGGCTACCAGATCGGCTACTTCGGCACGGAGAACGCGGCGACCGAGGTCGCCGACCGCATCCCCTTCGTGATCGAGATCCGCAAGGACGTCCCGATGGACCCGCTGGGTGGTGACTGGGTCGGCAAGAAGGCCGACTTCGTCAACATCGGCATCATCGAGTCCGAGCACGGCACGCACGTCGCCGGCATCACCGCCGCCAACAGCCTCTTCGGCGGCAAGATGAACGGCGAGGCGCCCGGCGCCAAGCTCGTCTCCTCGCGCGCCTGCTCCTGGTCCGGCGGCTGCACCAACATCGCGCTGACCGAGGGCATGATCGACCTCGTCGTGAACCGCGGCGTCGACATCGTCAACATGTCGATCGGCGGCCTCCCGGCGCTGAACGACGGCAACAACGCGCGTTCCGAGCTCTACAAGAACCTCATCGACACCTACGGTGTCCAGCTGGTCATCTCGGCCGGCAACGAGGGCCCCGGCGTCAACACCATCGGCGACCCCAGCCTCGCGGACAAGGTCATCTCCGTGGGCGCGGCGGTCTCCAAGGAGACCTGGGCCGCCAACTACGGCTCCGGCGTGGCGAAGAAGTACAACATGTTCCCCTTCTCCTCGCGCGGTCCGCGTGAGGACGGCGGGTTCACGCCGACCATCACCGCCCCCGGCGCGGCCATCAACACCATCCAGACCTGGCTGCCCGGCGCCCCGGTCAAGGAGGCCGGCTACACGCTCCCGGCCGGTTACGGCATGCTCCAGGGCACCTCGATGTCCTCGCCGCAGGCGGCGGGCGCCAGCGCCCTGCTGATCTCGGCCGCCAAGCAGCACAACATCAAGCTGACCCCGGCGAGCCTGCGCGTGGCGCTCACCAGCACCGCGAAGAAGATCGACGACGTCCCGGCGCACGCCCAGGGCTCGGGTCTGATCAACATCGTCGACGCGTGGGACTCCATCCAGGGCGACGCGAAGGCCAACGAGTTCACCGTCAAGGCCCCGGTCGACACCGCGATCGACCAGTTCCTGAAGACCCCGGGCTTCGGCACCGGCCTGTACGACCGCGAGGGCGGCCTCAAGGTCGGCCAGAAGAAGGTCTACAACGTCGTCGTCACCCGCACCACGGGCGTCAAGTACGGCACCCGGCACGACCTGAGCTGGCGCAACAACGACGGTACGTTCAAGGTCATCGGCGGCTACGACTACGTCACCCTGCCGCTGAACAAGCCCGTCACCATCAAGGTCGAGGCCAACGCCAAGTCGGCCGGCGTCCACAGCGGCATCCTTCAGCTGGACGACGCGACCACCGAGGGCATCGACAAGCAGATCCTGGCCACGGTCGTCGCCGCCACCCCGCTGGCGAAGCCTTCGTTCACGCTCTCGGACACCTCCTCCGTGCAGCGCAACAGCCACAAGTCGTACTTCGTGACCGTCCCGGCGGGCGCGAAGACCCTCGAGGTCGCCCTCGGCGGTCTCGCGGCGGGCAGCCAGACGCGCTTCATCTCGATCCACCCGTACGGCGTGGGCGTCGAGGACAGCGCGACCACCCAGTGCTACCCGAACTACGACAACCCGGCGAACACCTGCCGCCCCGACCTGCGCTCGTACGCCGACCCGCAGCCGGGCGTCTGGGAGATCGAGGTCGAGTCGCGCCGTACGTCGCCGCTGCTCGACAACCCGTTCAAGCTGGACGTCTCCGTGCTCGGCGCGGCCTTCGACCCCGCGGTCAAGGTCCTGCCCGAGGTCAAGCAGGGCACCCCGGCCCCGGTCCAGTGGACCGTGAAGAACGACGCCGCGGCCATCGCGGGCGGCAAGCTCAAGGGCGGCCCGCTCGGCTCGGCGAAGGTCGCCAAGCCGACCATCGCCAGCGGTGAGACCCACACCACCGAGGTCACGATCGGCGAGGGCGTCTCCCGCCTCGACATCGCGATCGGCAAGGTGTCCGACACCGCCGCCGACCTCGACCTCGACGTGTACAAGGACGGCGTCAAGGTCGGCTCCTCCGCCGACGGCGACTCCGAGGAGAGCGTCAGCCTGGTGAACCCGGGCGCGGGCACCTACACCATCGAGGTGTTCGGCTACGCGGTCCCGTCCGGCTCCACCGCGTACGACTACCGCGACGTGTACTTCTCGGCCGGTCTGGGCTCCGTCCAGGTCGACGAGACCAGCGCGGTCAACCTCGCCAACGGCGCCTCCGCGGCGGTCTCGGCGAACGTCCTGGTCAGCGCCGCCGCCCCCGAGGGCCGGCAGTTCTTCGGCCAGGTCCAGCTGCTGAACGCCCGCGGCACCGCCGCCGGCACCGGCAGCGTGCAGATCGAGAAGGTCCTCCCGTAGCCCGGTAGGAAGTACGACACCGGAGGGGCAGTGCTCGTCGTGACGAGCACTGCCCCTCCGGGCTTTTCCCCCGCGTCCCCCTGGGTGGTCAGCCCTTCAGGGAGCTCAGGTCCTGGGCGTAGGTGCCCACCGCGTGGGCGATGACGTCCAGGTTGGTGTCGAAGACCTTGAGGTCCAGGTTCTTCAGGTCGTCGCCCGCCCCGTGGTAGTTCGGGTCGTACGGGGCGCCCGCGGTGCCGCCGTGGCGCTCGGCCTGCTCGGCGGTCTTGATGCCCTCGGCTCCGGTGAAGGTGCCGCCGGCCGGGATGCCGTTCGCGATGAACGGGCCGTAGTCGGAGCGGCCGTCGAAATCGCTGCCCTCGTGCGGCTTCCGCTTCTTGTCGAGGAAGCCGTTGATCAGCGCCTCGATCTGCGCCGAGCCGGCCGGGCCGGCGCCCGCGCCGGTCCGGTCGGAGTCGTCGCCGTCGTAGACGAACTGCACGGGGTTCGGCGAGGCGATCATGTCGAAGTTGAGGTACAGCGCGATGTTCCGCTTCTGCCGCGCGGACAGCTGCGCCACGTAGTGCTCGGAGCCCAGCAGGCCCAGCTCCTCCGCCGACCACCAGGCGAACCGGACCTTGTTGGCGGGACCCTTGCCCTTCTTGTTGGCGCCCTCCTCCGCGAGCTTCAGCGCCACCTCCAGCAGTCCGGCCGAGCCGGAGCCGTTGTCGTTGATGCCGGGGCCCTCGGCGACCGAGTCCAGGTGGGCGCCGACCGCCACCACGCGGTCGGCGCGACCGCCCCGGGTCTCGGCGATCACGTTGCGGGTGGTCTTCCTCACGTGCTCCTGGTCCAGGTCCAGGCGTACGGTCACCTCGCCCCCGGCGGCGGCCGCGGCCAGCGCCTCGCCGTCGGCCAGGGTGATGCCCGCGCTCGGGATGAGCCCCTCGGCGGGCGAGGAGAAGCCCCCGCGGACCGGGGTGGTGCCGCTGTGGTTGTAGACGATGACGCCGAGGGCGCCGGCCGCGGCGGCCGCGTTCTGCTTCTCCACGAAGGTGCAGGACCCGCGCTTGACCAGGGCGATCTTCCCGGTGAACGCGCCGGCCGGGTAGTCGTCGGCCGCGCAGCCCGGGGTCTCGTCGACGCGCGCGAGCGCGAGCGGGGCGGTCAGCCCGCCCGCCGGGGTGGACCTGGTGAAGGTGAACGCGGCGGTGGCCAGCTCGCGGCCCTGCGCACCCCCGTCGCCGAGGACGAGGGTCTTCTCCGTCTTCGTGTGCGCCTCGTGGATGTCGAAGTCCTGGTACGAGACGTCGTAGCCGGCCTTCCTCAGGGTGTCGTGGACGTAGGCGGCGGAAGCCGCGTGGCCGGGCGTGCCGGCGGCCCGGTTGCCTCCGTTGGCGTCCGCGATCTGCTGGAACCTCGCCAGGTGGCGGTAGGCGCCGCGGACGGTGACCTCCTCCACGAGCTCCTTGGCGAGCCTGCCCTCGCGCGGGTGGGCCGCGGCCGGAGTGGCGGTGAGCAGGACGGGTGCGGCGACGGCGGCGGCCGCGAGGGCGGCGAGCGCCGGTATGGACCGGCGGCGGTGGCGGATGGCGCGCACGGTGGATCTCCCCGAGTCGGATGGGTCGGATGGGTCGCAATACGGTCGGCCACGTCCGGATATCGGTCATGGCAGATCGGACGCTAACCGGCTCCGACCAGGCAAAAGGGATGTTCAGGCGCCTTGCAACACGCGCGCCACGGACTCGTCACACGGGTTCACATCCAGGACACCGTCCGTTCCTCGGACAATGGATTGGACAAGGCTCGTGGGGTCGAACGCATGATGGCTTCACGCGCGCCCGCGTCGTACGTACTGAAGGAGTCACCGTGAGGGTCGGAATCGTCGGAGCCACCGGACAGGTCGGCGGAGTCATGCGCGGCATCCTCGCCGAGCGGAAGTTCCCGGTGGACGAGCTGCGGCTGTTCGCCTCGGCCCGTTCGGCGGGCTCGGCCCTCGAGTGGGAGGGCCGGGAGATCACCATCGAGGACGCCTCCACGGCCGACTACTCCGGTCTGGACATCGTGCTCTTCTCCGCGGGCGGCGCCACCTCCAAGGCCCTCGCAGAGAAGGTCGCCGCACAGGGCGCCGTCGTGATCGACAACTCCTCCGCCTGGCGCAAGGACCCCGAGGTCCCCCTCGTCGTCTCCGAGGTCAACCCGCACGCGATCAAGAACCGCCCCAAGGGCATCATCGCGAACCCGAACTGCACCACCATGGCCGCGATGCCGGTGCTGCGCCCGCTGCACGACGAGGCCGGCCTGTCCGCGCTGATCGCCACCACCTACCAGGCCGTGTCCGGGTCGGGCCTGGCCGGTGTCGCCGAACTGCGCACCCAGGCCTGCGCGGTCTCCGAGTCCGCCGACCAGCTGACCTTCGACGGCGGCGCGGTGGACTTCCCGGAGCCGGCCGTCTACAAGCGGCCCATCGCCTACAACGTCGTACCGCTCGCGGGCTCGATCGTCGACGACGGCTCCTTCGAGACCGACGAGGAGCAGAAGCTCCGCAACGAGTCCCGCAAGATCCTGGAGATCCCGGAGCTCAAGGTCTCGGGCACCTGCGTGCGCGTGCCGGTCTTCTCCGGCCACTCCCTCCAGATCAACGCCCGCTTCGACCGCCCGATCAGCGTCGAGCGCGCCTACGAGCTGCTGAAGGACGCCCCGGGCGTCGAGCTGTCGGAGATCCCGACCCCCCTCCAGGCCGCGGGCCGCGACGCCTCGTACGTGGGCCGCATCCGCGTCGACGAGACCGCTGAGAACGGCCTCGCGCTGTTCCTGTCGAACGACAACCTGCGCAAGGGCGCGGCGCTGAACGCGGTCCAGATCGCCGAGCTCGTGGCCGAGGAGCTGCGCGGCTGATCCCGCTCGTACGGCGGAGGGGCGGCACCGTGACGGTGCCGCCCTTCCGCGTCAGGGCCTGCGCACCTCGAACTGGAAGCAGCCGAACTCGGCCGCCCTGACGTGCACGAGCGCGACCTCGGGGTCGGCGAAGGCCTCGGCGAGGTCCGCCTCGATCACGGCGTGCGGGTCCTCCCCCAGGTCCAGGACGCGTCCGCCGAGGATCCGGCCCGCGGCGCTGTAGCGCCGGACGGTGCGCTGTACGCCGGGCCGCGCGAAGGGGTACCCGGCGCGCCGCCCGGTCCCGCCGCAGTCCTCGGCGTGGACGAAGACGGGGCCCTGCTCGTCGTACGCGCCCGGTTCGGCGCCCGTCGCGGCCGCCCAGCGCCGCAGCGGCGCGTACGAGACGAGCGCGATCCGCTCCCCGGCCGTGCTCGGCCGCAGGCAGCAGCGCAGCGGAGCGCCGCCCTCGTCGTCGGTGTACGGGCGGCAGGGCCTGCCCGCGTCGTCGCTCTCCCGCAGTTCCCCGAGGGCCGTTTCCTCGATGGGCCGTGCCCAGTACGTCGTGGTCATGGACCCCAGCCTGCCCGGCGTCGCCGGCCCTGTCCGGCAGCTTCGCGACCTCGAGCCCGGGCGCACCCGGTATCCCCGGGCGGGGCCGGGGCCGGGCGTGGAAGGATGGGCCGGAACGTCACCATCGAAGGAGATGACCGCGTGCCAGGCACGAATCTCACCCGTGAAGAGGCCCAGCAGCGGGCAAAGCTGCTCACCGTCGACTCGTACGAGATCGAGTTGGATCTCAGCGGCGCGCAGGAGGGCGGCACCTACCCCTCCGTGACCACCGTGCGCTTCCAGTCGGCAGAGGCCGGGGCCGAGACCTTCATCGACCTGGTCGCCCCGGCCGTGCACGAGGTCGTCCTGAACGGCAAGGCGCTGGACGTCGCCGCCGTGTTCCGGGACTCGCGCATCGCCCTGAACCACCTGGCGGCCGGGGCCAACGAGCTCCGGGTCGTCGCGGACTGCGCGTACACCAACACCGGCGAGGGCCTGCACCGGTTCGTCGACCCGGTGGACCAGCAGGCTTATCTGTACACCCAGTTCGAGGTGCCGGACGCCCGGCGGGTCTTCGCCAGTTTCGAGCAGCCCGACCTGAAGGCCACGTTCCGGTTCACCGTGACGGCCCCCGAGGGCTGGACGGTCATCTCGAACTCCCCGACGCCCGAGCCGAAGGACCGGGTGTGGGCCTTCGAGCCCACCCCGCGCATCTCCTCGTACATCACCGCGCTGATCGTCGGCCCGTACCACGCGGTGCACAGCTCCTACGAGGGCGCGGACGGGCAGTCCGTGCCGCTCGGCATCTACTGCCGGCCCTCGCTCGCCGAGTTCCTCGACGCGGACGCGATCTTCGAGGTCACCCGGCAGGGCTTCGACTGGTTCCAGGAGAAGTTCGCCTACGCCTACCCCTTCGCCAAGTACGACCAGCTCTTCGTGCCGGAGTTCAACGCGGGCGCCATGGAGAACGCGGGCGCGGTCACCATCCGCGACCAGTACGTCTTCCGCTCGAAGGTGACGGACGCGGCGTACGAGGTGCGCGCGGAGACCATCCTCCACGAGCTCGCCCACATGTGGTTCGGCGACCTCGTCACCATGGAGTGGTGGAACGACCTGTGGCTGAACGAGTCGTTCGCCACCTACACCTCGATCGCCTGCCAGGCGTACGCCGAGGGCTCGAAGTGGCCGCACGCGTGGACCACGTTCGCCAACTCCATGAAGACCTGGGCGTACCGGCAGGACCAGCTGCCGTCCACGCACCCGATCATGGCGGACATCCGCGACCTGGACGACGTCCTCGTCAACTTCGACGGGATCACGTACGCCAAGGGCGCCTCGGTGCTCAAGCAGCTCGTCGCCTACGTCGGCATGGACTCCTTCTTCAAGGGCGTGCAGGCGTACTTCAAGGCGCACGCCTTCGGCAACACGCGCCTGTCCGACCTGCTGGGCGCCCTGGAGGAGACCTCGGGCCGCGACCTGACCGCCTGGTCGAAGGCGTGGCTGGAGACCGCGGGCATCAACATCCTGCGCCCCGAGATCGAGACCGACGCGAACGGCACGGTCACCGCGTTCGCGATCCGCCAGGAGGCCCCGGCGCTCCCGGCGGGCGCCAAGGGCGAGCCGGTACTGCGCCCGCACCGCATCGCGGTCGGCCTGTACGAGCTCCAGGACGGCAGCCTCGTGCGCACCGACCGGATCGAGCTGGACATCGACGGCGCGCTGACGGCGGTGCCGGAGCTGGTGGGCCGCACCCGCCCGGCCGTCGTGCTGCTGAACGACGACGACCTGTCGTACGCGAAGGTCCGCCTGGACGAGGTCTCCCTCGCCAACGTCACCGCGCACCTGGGCGACTTCGCGGAGTCCCTGCCGCGGGCGCTGTGCTGGGCCTCGGCGTGGGACATGACGCGGGACGGCGAGCTGGCCACCCGCGACTACCTCGCGCTGGTGCTGTCCGGCATCGGCAAGGAGTCCGACATCGGCGTGGTCCAGACGCTCCAGCGTCAGGTGAAGCTGGCCGTCGACCTGTACGCCGACCCGGCGTGGCGCGAGCAGGGCCTGGCGGTCTGGACGGAGGCCGCGCTGGAGCACCTGCGCGTGGCCGCTCCGGGCAGTGACCACCAGCTGGCGTGGGCCCGCTCCTTCGCGGCCACGGCCCGTACCGAGGAGCAGCTGGCGTACCTGTCGGCGCTGCTGGACGGCTCGGCCGCGCTCGAGGGGCTGGCCGTCGACACGGAGCTGCGCTGGACGTTCCTGGAGCGGCTGGTCGCGACGGGCGTCGCCGGTGAGCCGGCCGTCGCGGCCGAGCTGAAGCAGGACTCCACGGCGGCCGGCGAGCGGCACGCGGCGACCTGCCGGGCGGCGCGCCCGACGGCGGAGGCCAAGGCCGCGGCGTGGGCCTCGGTGGTCGAGGCCGACGACCTGCCGAACGCGGTGCAGGAGGCCGTGATCGGGGGCTTCGTACAGGCCGACCAGCGCGAGCTGCTGGCTCCGTACGCCGAGAAGTACTTCGCGGTGGTCAAGCAGGTCTGGGAGACGCGCAGCCACGAGATCGCCCAGCAGATCGCGGTGGGTCTGTACCCGGCGCTGGCCGTGTCCCCGGCCACCCTGGCCGCGACGGACGCCTGGCTCGCCTCGGCCGAACCGAACGCGGCCCTGCGCCGCCTGGTCTCGGAGTCCCGCGCGGGCGTCGAGCGCGCCCTGAAGGCCCAGGCGGCCGACGCGGCTTCCGCTGCCGCTCAGGTGTAAGGGCCCGCGGGCTCTGCCCGCACCCGCGGGGCGATGGCCTCCCCGCGGGTGCGGCGCCACGTCGGGGGCGGGGGTCACCGCCGGGTCGAGGCCGCCTCGCGCAAGGCAGTGAGTACGTGCGCCACCGCGGGGGCGGATTCGGCTCCGCGGCGCACCGCCGCGATCACGTGCCGGGTCGGGCGGTCCAGCTCCAGCACCCGGACCACCACCCCCGAGGCCCGGCTCGACACCATGCGCGGGACCAGCGCGACGCCCATCCCCGCCTCCACCATCGCGAGGATCGCCGTCCAGCCGGAGGCGGAGTGGGCCTGTTCCGGCACGAAGCCCGCCGCCTCGCACGCGCCCCGCGCGATCTCCGACCACGGGCCGCTGCCCCCGTAGATCCACGGGTCTTGGGACAGGTCCGCCAGCCGCAGCCGCGGCGCGGCCGCCAGCGGGTGGCCCGGCGGGAGCGCCACGTCCAGCGGGTCCTCCAGGAGCGTCAGCCGGGTGAAGCGGGCGTCGCGCGCGGTCGGCGCGTGCGCCGCCAGCGACAGCGCCAGGTCCACGCCCCCGGCCGACAGCAGCTCGTACGACTCCGCCGCCTCCGTCTCCCGGATCCGGACGTCCACCCCCGGGTGGGTGAGCCGCAGGGCGGCCACGGCCGGCACGACCAGTGCGGGCACGGCGGTGGAGAAGGCGCCGACCCGGACCTCACCGGCGTCCCCGGCCAGGTACCCGGCCAGTTCCGCGTCCGCCTGCTCCAGCTGCGCGAACACCGCCTCCGTGTGCCGCAGTACGAGGTGCGCCGCGTCCGTGAGCCGGACCCGGCGGCCCTGTGCCTCCAGCAGGGCCACCCCCAGCTGCCGGGAGAGGTTCGTCAGCTGCTGCGAAACGGCCGAGGGCGTCATGTGCAGCGCCTCGGCCGTCGCGGTCACGGTGCCCCGTTCGGAGAGGGTCCGCAGGATCCGCAGCTTCTTGATGTCCCACTCGGTCATGGCACCGAACCTACCGCCGGGCCCCCAGCGCGACGCCGCCCAGGATCAGCGCCATGCAGAGCAGCTGCGCCGGTCCGGTCCGCTCGCCCAGCAGCAGCAGGCCGAGGCCGGCGACGCACACCGGCTGGAGGTAGTAGACGACTCCGGCGCGGGCGGCGCCGATGACCGAGATCGCCTTGTTCCAGGCGAAGAAGGCGACGGCCGAGGAGAACACCCCGACGTAGAGCAGCGGTCCGGCGGTGCCGGCGGTGACCTCGAAGCCGCCCTGGACGGCGACCGAGACGGCGTAGGCGGGGGCCAGCATCAGCGCGCCGAGCACGAAGGTGGTGATCAGGAAGGCCAGGCCGCCCAGTTCGGCGGGCTTGCGCTTGAGCAGGGCGCTGTAGCTGGCGAAGGAGAGGGCCGCGCCGAACATCCACAGGTCGCCGGCGCCGAAGTCGAAGCCGAGGGATCCGTCGCCGACGAGCAGCAGCACGCCGAAGGCGGCCAGCAGCAGTCCGAAGGTCCTCCGGGCGCCGAGCCGTTCGCCGCCCAGTCGTGCGTAGAGCGCCATGACGACCGGCGAAGCGGCCATGATCATGCCCATGTTGGAGGCGGAGGTGGTCAGTCCGGCCTGGTGCACGAGGGTGTTGTAGAGGGCGACGCCGAACAGCGTTGCGAGGGAGACGAATCCGAGGTGCCTGCGGATCAGGGCCCTCTGCTGCCAGGCCTGCCGGGCGGCGAAGGGGGCGACGGCGAGGGTGGCGATGATCCACCGCCAGAAGACGGCCTGGACGGGCGGGACGCTGTCGGCCATGCCCCGGGTGGCGACGAAGCTGCCGGACCAGACGACCGTCGCGAGCAGGGCGAGGAGGACGCCGAGTCCGGCGGCACCCTTCGTTCCGGCGGTGGTGGGCTTGGCCTGTGCGACGGTGCGGACGCGGTCCATGACGGCCACTGTGTGTCTCCCCCTCGGGGTCGGATCCTGTGCGGTGGGACCTACCGTCGCACTCGCTCATCGCTCAGGTCCATCGAAATGTTTCGATCGATCTGTTCAGTTGAACTGAACGGTTTGGCGGTACGGGCTACCGCGAGCTGGCCCGCGACGGTGGCCCCGAAGGCGATCGCCATGCCCACCAGCTGTACGGGGGTCAGCGCCTGCCCGAGCGCGGCCCAGCCGATGACGGCGGCGGTGAGCGGCGAGAGCGGGCCGAGCAGGGTGACGGAGGTGGCGCTGAGCTTGCCGATCCCGCGGAACCAGAGCCAGTACGCGATGCCGGTGTTGATCAGCATCATGTAGCCGTAGCCCAGCAGGGCGTTGCCGTCGAGCGCGGGCGGCGCTCCTTCGACGAGCGCGGCGACGGGGATGATGACCAGCCCGCCGGCGGTGAGCTGCCAGCCCGTCATGGCCAGCGGTCCGACGCCCTCGGGGCGCCCCCACCGCTTGGTCATGACGGTGCCCGCGGCCATGGACACGGAGGAGACCACCCCGGCGACGATCCCGACCGGGTCGAGCCCGGCCTCGGCGGTGAGGACGACCATGCTCACGCCGAACGCGCCCGCGACGGCGGCGAGCACGGTGCGCAGGCTCGCCCGCTCCCCGAGGAGCAGGGCGGCGAATCCCACGACGAACAGGGGTCCGGCGGCGCCCAGTACGGCCGCGACGCCGCCGGGCAGCCGGTAGGCGGACAGGAACAGCAGCGGGAAGAAGGCGCCGATGTTGAGGGTGCCGAGGACGGCGGACTTCCACCACCACGCGCCCTTGGGGAGGGTACGGGCCAGGGCGGTCAGCAGCAGCCCCGCGGGCAGGGCCCGCATCACCCCGGTGAACAGGGGCCGGTCGGGCGGCAGCAGTTCGGTGGCGACGGCGTAGGTCGAGCCCCAGGAGACGGGGGCGAGGGCGGTCAGGGCGACGGTGGCGAGGCGCTTCATGGCAGGTGGCTCCTCGGGAGAGGGGGGGTTCAGGCGGCGTTGGGTGCGAACGGGCGGCTCGGCGCCGGTGGTGCGGCGGGCGGCTCGGCGTGCACGGCGTGCACGGCGTGCACGGCGTGCGCGGGCAGGTGCCGCTCGAGCCGGAGCAGCGCGAGGGCGGCGCCGAGCGCGGCGGCGGTCAGGACGGCCCAGGGCAGCCGCCCGTCGACCGAGAGCAGGGCGGTGAACAGGGCCGGGGCCAGCGCCGTGGCCAGCGCGTACGAGAGCTGGTAGGTGGCCAGGTAGCGGCCGCGGACGGCTTCGGGGGCGGCGGAGACCGACAGGGCGCCACCGGAGGGGCTGTGCACGAGTTCGCCGAGGGTGTAGACGACGACGATGGCCAGCAAGGCGACGAGGGTGGCGCTCTGCCCGGGGCGCAGGGTCCCGAGCACGATCTGCCCGGCGAAGGCGGCGGCGAAGAGCAGGGCGCCGAGGGCCGCGGAGCGGGTGCGGCGGGCACCGGAGCGGCGGACCCGGGCCGCGATCAGGACGCCGGCGCCCGCGCAGAGGGCGGTGTTGACGGTGAAGGCGGCTCCGGTGAGGGAGTCGGGGGCGGCCAGCCAGGTGGAGAGGTAGAGGGGGAAGAGGACCGAGAGGGCGGAGTAGCCCAGTGCGGTGAGGAAGTTGGCGGCGGTGAGCCCGAGGAAGGGCCGGTCCCGCAGGACGGTCCGGTAGCCGGCGGGCGGCTGCGGGGCCGGTCCGGCGGCGGCCGGTCCGGCGGCGGGCGGTCCGGCGGCGGGCGGTCCGGCGGCGGGCGCTGCAACGGCGGGCGCTGCGGCGGCGGCCGGTGCGGCGGCGCGCAGCGGGCGCACCCGGCTGACGAGCAGTCCGGCGAGGGCGAAGGCCAGCGCGTTGCCCCAGGCGGTGTAGGTGAATCCGCCGGTCCCCCACAGCCCCAGCACCCCGGAGACGAGCAGGGCGCCCGCGCCCATCCCGGCGTTCTGCAGGGCCCGGGTGGAGGCCTGGAGCCGGTCGCGGGCGGAACCGTGCGCGACCTCCCCGATCAGGGACTGCTGGACGACGCCGAAGGACCGGTCGGCGAGGGCGGTGACGAGGGCGACCGCGGCGAAGGCGGGCAGGGAGCCGGCGAAGGGGTAGAGGGCGAAGCCGGCCGCCCGTATCCCGTAGAGCACCAGGTTGACCTTCTTGGCGCCGAACCGGTCCACGGCGGTGCCCGCCAGCGGCATGAAGACCAGCCCGGCCACCCCGGTGACGGTCAGGACCAGCCCGACCAGGGTGAAGGAGAGGCCGGTGACGTGGTGGAAGAAGACGAGCGAGAACGGCACGTACATGCCGATCCCGACCGCGCTGATCCCGATGCCGAGGAGCAGGGACCGCTCCCCCTCCACCCGTGCTTCCTTCATGGTTCCCCCGAGATGTTTGCTTGCTCGAAAGTAGCTTACCGCTAAGCTACTTTTCGTCAAGCAACTTTCTTGCGAACGACCGAGTGGAACCGGATACTCCAGCCATGAAGGAAGAACAGGCCGAGAAGGACGCAGTCGACGCGATCGCCGACCAGTGGTACGCGGTGCGCCCCGAGCTCGACACGGCCCCCATGGCCGTCTTCGGACGCATCTACCGGATCGCCAAGTCCATGGGCGACGCGATGGAGCAGACCTACTCCCGCTTCGGGATCTCGCGCGGGGAGTTCGACGTCGTCGCCACGCTGCGCCGCTCGGGCGCCCCGTACACCCTCTCGCCGCGCCAGCTGTCGGCCACGCTCATGCTCACCACGGGCGGCATGACGGGACGGCTGGACAAGCTGGAGAAGGCGGGGCTGCTGTGCCGCAAGCCCGACCCGCACGACCGGCGCGGCCTCCAGGTCACGATCACCGACCGGGGCCTCGCGCTGATCGACGAAGCCGTCACCGCCGGCCTGGAGGTGCAGCGCGCCGCGCTGCGGGGGCTGAGCGAAGAGGAGACCGCGGTCCTGACGGGCCTGCTCCGCAAGCTGCTGGCCGGGGTCTGAGGACGCGGCAGGGCGCCGAGGGTCGCCGCTCCGGCCGGGTCAACGGCCGTGCGGACCCCCGGCGCCCGGGAAGTCGTGCGGTGCCGGTCCCTGGGGACCGGACCGGATCAGCTCTCCTGCTGCTTGCGCGACTTGTCGCCGACCATCACGAGACCCGTGATGACCAGGAACAGAACGATCGGCGCTGCCACGAACAGGCCGAGCGTCTCGCCGATGCTCAGGCCCGGGCCCGGGTCGTCGCCGTCGTCGCGGGTCAGCGCCAGGGCGGGAGACGTCATCAGCAGCATCATCAGCGTCGTTCCGGCCGTGACGGCGCCGGCGCGCAGAGCGTTCTTCTTGTCCACGGTGCAAACGTAGCGAACGTCTGAACGGCCCGCGCGCCCGGGGGTGCCGTACGGGTCACCCGCCCCCGGCCAGACCCTCCCGCACCGCGCCCAGCAGGGCGTTCGCCCGCGGCGAGGCGGTCAGCTCCTCCAGGGTCAGCGGCCGCCCCGAGGCATCGGCGACCGGCAGCCGCCAGTTGGGGTACTGGTCCCAGGTGCCCGGCAGGTTCTGCGGCCGCCGGTCCCCCACCGCGTCCGGCAGCCAGACGCCGACCAGCCGCGCGGGCGTGCGCAGCAGGAAGGCGTACAGGGCCCGTACGGCGGCCTCCTCGCCCTTGGTGTCCAGGCCCAGGCGGTCCAGTACGGCCAGCCACTCGGCCGTGTCGGCCGCGTCCTGCTCCCGCTCCCGCTCCACCGGGCGCGTCAGCAGGCCGAGCCGGTCGCGCAGTTCCACGTGCTTGCCCGCCAGCTTGGCGGCCGTCGGCGGCAGGTCGTGGGTGGTGGCGGTGGCCAGGCAGTCGGCCCGCCAGTCCCCCGGCGGCAGCGGGCTGGCGTCGCCCGCCCAGTCCCGCTCGAACCACAGCACCGAGGTCCCGAGCACCCCGCGCCGGGCGAGGGCCGTCCGGACCCGCGGCTCCACCGTCCCCAGGTCCTCCCCGATGACCAGGGAGCCGGCCCGGTGGGCCTCCAGCACGAGGATCGCCAGCATGGCTTCGCCGTCGTAGCCGACGTACGTGCCCTCGGCGGGAGGACTTCCCTCCGGGATCCACCAGAGCCGGAACAGGCCCATGACGTGGTCGATCCGCAGCGCCCCCGCGTAGCTGAACACCCCGCGCAGCAGGGCCCGGAAGGGGGCGTAGCCGGCGGCGGCCAGCCGGTCCGGGCGCCACGGGGGCAGCCCCCAGTCCTGGCCGCGCGCGTTGAAGGCGTCCGGCGGGGCCCCGACGCAGATCCCGCGGGCGTGGAAGGGGCCGGTACGGGCGTCCGAGCCCTCGGGATGCACCCCGACGGCCAGGTCGTGCACGATGCCCACGGCCATCCCCGCCTCGCGGGCGGCCCGCTGGGCGGCGGCGAGCTGGGTGTCGGTCAGCCAGACCAGCCACCGGTGGAAGTCGAGGCGCCCGGCGGGGTCCTCCCCGGCGGCGGCCGCGCACCAGGCGGCGTGCCGGTCCAGGGCCGGGCCCTGTCCGGCGCGGAACTCCCCGTAGGCGGCCTCCCGGGCGGGCGTGCGCGGGACGGCGTACAGCAGCTCCAGGGCCCGGCGCTTGAGGTCCCAGACGGCGTCCCGGTCGATCAGCGCGCCCTTCTCCAGGACCTCGCGGCGCAGTTCCCCGCCGCGGGCGGCGAGTTCGGCGAGGGCCTCGCGCTCGGGGCACCCGGCGTACTCGGGCACGTCCTCGACGCGCAGGTGGACCGGGTCCGGGAAGCGGCGCGAGGAGGGGCGGTAGGGGGACGGGTCGGTCGGGGTGCCCGGCACGGCCGCGTGCAGCGGGTTGACCTGGATGAACCCGGCGCCGTGGGTCCGCCCGGCCCAGCGGGCCAGCTCCGCGAGGTCGCCGAGGTCGCCCATCCCCCAGGAGCGCTCCGACAGCAGGGAGTACAGCTGGACGAGCAGGCCGTGGGCCCGTTCGGGCGCGGCGGGGGCGCGGTCCGGGGCGACGATCAGCGTGGCCTCGGCGGTGCGGCCGTCGGGCAGGGCGGCGGTGATCCGGTGGACGCCCAGGGGCAGTCCGCCGGGCAGGTCCCCGGCGGGGCCCGCCTCCCAGGCGGTGGCCGCGTCCGGGGTGTCCTCGGGCTCCAGCCGCAGCCGGGTCCCGGCCGGCAGCGCGGCCAGCGCGGCGGGCGGCGGTTCGCCCTGCCAGCACACCAGGACGGGCGGCAGCACCCGGTCCGCCGCCTCCCGTTCGGCGGCCGCCAGGCACCCGTGGACGTCCTCGGGGGTGGCGGCGGGCACGCCGAGGACCCCGAGCACGGTGGTGACCGTGTGCGGCGGGACCGGGACGGTGACGTCCGCGGCGGGCTGATAGGCGGTGGCGATGCCGTGCAGGGCCGCGAGCCGGGCCAGGTCGTCCATCGACGGGCACTCCTTAGGGCGGGCAAGGACATGAGGGGCGATCAGGAGCACGGCGTGGAAGGGCGGTACGCCGCGCGGACAACCACAGAGGGACACCGCAGGGGACAACGGCGGGGACGACCGAAGGGGAACGACCGCGGGGGAACGACCACGGGGGAACACCGCAGCCTTACCCACTCGGAGGCATCGCATTCCTGGCGCATACCGGTCAGATCGCCCGTCCGCGTTGACACTCCAGCCGCACGAGTGGTGGGCTCGGGCTCATTCGTACGAGCGGGGGACGTCTCGGGACGAGGAGGCTCTGTGCAGCTCAGGGGCAGGAAGCGGGCGACGGCCGCGGCCGTCGCGGTGATCGGATCGCTGCTGGGCGGAGCCGTGGCGGCCACGCCGCGCGGGGCCTTCGCGGTCCCCTCCGCACCTGCCGCATCGGGCACCTCGGCCACGGATCCCGCCTCCGGCGCACCCGGCGGGCCGGTACTCGACCCCCGGGCCGACGCCCCGCGCGGCCCCGCCGAGGGCCCGGCGGTGTGGCCCCGGCCCCAGTCGATGGCCGCCGACCCGGCGCGCGAGGTGCCGTTGGGGCCCGAGGCCGT
This sequence comes from Streptomyces sp. IBSNAI002, assembly GCF_052244475.1. Taxonomy (NCBI): domain Bacteria; kingdom Bacillati; phylum Actinomycetota; class Actinomycetes; order Kitasatosporales; family Streptomycetaceae; genus Streptomyces; species Streptomyces sp. IBSNAI002. Next base: position 3,184,910 of record NZ_JBQPXG010000002.1, read on the forward strand.
ACTGGTGGCCCCGTCCGACGCCGATCCGTACGCGCTCCAGGTGGTCCGCGAGGCCCTGCACGCGGCCGGGGTGCGGACCCTGCACGAGCGCGCCCCGGGGGCGCCGCTGCCCGCGCGGGGCACCGTCGTACGCCTCCAGGGCCCGGGCGCGGACGAGGCCCTGCGGGCGCTGGGCGCGGCCGAGGCGGGCGACCTGCCGGACGGGGGCTACCGGCTGGCCGTGGGGCGGCCCGGCGGGCGGGACACCGTCGCGCTGTCCGGTGTCGGGGAGGACGGACTGTTCCACGCGGCGCAGACGCTGCGCGCGGTCCTCGCCGGGGGCGGGGCCAAGGTGCCGGGCGTGCTGGTGCGGGACTGGCCCGCCGCGCCCGTACGGGGGATCGCGGAGGCTTTCTACGGGCAGCCCTGGACGCGGGAACAGCGGCTGGCGCAGCTCGAGTTCATGGGCCGCACCAAGCAGAACCGGCTGCTGCTCGCCCCCGGTGACGATCCGTACCGGACGACCGAATGGCGCCGGGAGTACCCGCGCGAGCAGCAGGCGGAGTTCCGGGCGCTGGCGGAGCGCGCCCGGGCCAACCGGGTCGTCCTGGGCTGGGCGGTGACGCCCGGCCAGTCGATGTGCCTGTCCTCGGCGGCCGACCGGGCGGCGCTCGCGCGCAAGCTGGACGCGATGGCGGAGCTGGGCTTCCGCGCGTTCCAGGTGCAGTTCCAGGACGTCAGCTACACCGAGTGGGGCTGCGAGGAGGACCGCGAACGCTTCGGGAAGGGCCCGAAGGCGGCCGCCCGGGCGCACGCCGCGGTCGCGGGCGAACTGGCGGCGCACCTGGCCGCGCGGCACCCGGGGGCGGCCCCGCTGTCGCTGCTGCCGACGGAGTTCTACCAGGAGGGCGCCACCGAGTACCGGACGGCCCTGGCGGGCGCGTTGGACGACCGGGTGGAGGTGGCCTGGACGGGCGTGGGGGTGGTGCCGCGCACGATCACCGGCAGGGAGCTGGCCGGGGCGCGCTCGGCGCTGGGGCATCCGCTGGTGCTCATGGACAACTACCCGGTGAACGACTGGGATCCGGGCCGGATCTTCCTCGGTCCGTACACGGGCCGCGAACCGGCGGTCGCGGGCGGCTCGGCGGCCCTGCTGGCCAATGCCATGCCGCAGGGCACGTTGTCGCGCATCCCGCTCTTCACGGCGGCGGACTACGCCTGGAACCCGCGCGGCTACCGGCCCGGCGAGTCCTGGGCGGCGGCGGTGCGGGAGCTCGCGGGCCCGGACGCACGCACGCGCGAGGCGGTGGCGGCGCTGGCCGGCAACAGCGCGGCCTCGGGGCTGAAGCAGGAGGAGTCCGCCTACCTGGCGCCGCTGGTCGAGCAGTTCTGGAAGGCCCGCGCGGCGGGCGACCCGGCGGCCGGCGCCGAGCTGCGCAAGGCGTTCACGATCCTGCGCGAGGCCCCCGGCCGGCTTCCGGCCCTGGCGGGCGAGGCGGGGCCGTGGCTGGAGCGGCTGTCGCGCTACGGGGCGGCGGGCGAACTGGCGGTCGACGTACTGCGGGCCCAGGCCCGCGGGGACGGGACGGCGGCCTGGCAGGCCGCCCAGGCGCTGGCCCGCGCCCGGCAGGCGCTGGCCGAGGAGGGGCCGGCCCGGGTGGACCAGGCCGTCATGGACCCCTTCCTGGCCAAGGCGGTGGAGGAGGCGGACGCCTGGACCGGAGCCGCCCGTCCGACGGGCGAGGTCACGCAGGACGCCCGGTCCTGGACGGTACGGCTGGACGCGGAGCGCCCGGTGGCCACGGTGACGCTGATGACCGAACCGCTGCCGGCGGGGGCGGCGTCGGTGGAGGCCCATGTGCCGGGCGAGGGCTGGCGCAAGGTCGGCGAGGCCGCGCCGTCGGGCTGGACCCAGGTGGACACGGCGGGGCTGCGCGCCGACGCGGTGCGGCTGTCCTGGACGGGGGCCGGGGCGGCGCCGGCCGTGCACCGGCTGGTCCCGTGGTTCGGGGACGGCCCCCGGGCCCGTTTCGAACTGGCGGACGGCGGGCGGGCCGACGCCGAGATCGGCGGCGCCCCGCGGCGGCTCTCGGCCGAACTGGCCGCGGTGGGCTCGGGCGAGGTCCGCGGGCCGCTGTCGGCGCAGCCGCCGGAGGGCATCGAGGTCCGGCTGCCGGCGACCGCCGTGGCCCCGCGCGGCGGCCGGTCGTCGATCCCGTTCGAGGTCGTGGTCGGCCCCTCCGTCGCACCGGGGACCTACCAGGTCCCGGTGGCCTTCGACGGGGAGACCCGCACGCTGACGGTGCGGGCGGTGCCGCGTACCGGCGGGGCGGACCTGCTGCGGGCCGCGCGGGCGAGCTCGTCGGCGGACGAGACGCGGGGCTTCCCGGCCTCGGCGGCCGTGGACGGCTCCCCGTCCACCCGCTGGTCCTCACCGCCGGTGGACGGCGCCTGGTGGCAGGCCGAGCTCCCCGCTCCGGCCCGCGTCGGCCGCCTGGAGCTGCACTGGCAGGACGCGTACCCCTCGGCGTACCGGGTGGAGACCTCGGCGGACGGGACCGCCTGGCGCCCGGCCGCCACCGTCCCCGCCTCGGGCGGCGGCGCCGAGACCGTCCGCCTCGACGCCCCCGGCACCCGGTTCCTGCGCGTCACCTGCGAGCGCCGCGCCACGCGCTACGGCTGCTCCCTCTGGTCGGCGGAGGCCTATGCCGTGACCCCGTGATCCCGCGGGCCGAGCCTGGGGCTATGACGCCGCGACCCCGATCCGCTCCAGGGCGTCCTCGGCCCCGTACGGCTGGAGGTACGGCATCCACCGCGGATCCCGGTGCCCGGTCCCGATGATGCGCCAGGCCAGCCCGGAGGGCGGGGCCGGCTGGTGGCGCAGGCGCCAGCCGAGGTCGACCAGGTGCCGGTCGGCCTTGACGTGGTTGCAGCGGCGGCAGGCCGCGACGACGTTGTCCCACACGTGCTGGCCGCCCCGGCTGCGCGGGATGACGTGGTCGACGCTGGTGGCGACGGCACCGCAGTACATGCAGCGGCCGCCGTCCCGCGCGAACAGGGCGCGCCGGGTGAGCGGAACGGGCCCCCGGTAGGGGACCCGCACGAAGCGCTTGAGCCGGACCACGCTGGGCGCGGAGACGACTCTGGTCGCGCTGTGCAGATAGGCGCCGGATTCCTCCAGGGAGACCGCTTTGTTCTCCAGGACGAGGACGAGCGCGCGGCGGAGCGGTACGACGCCGAGGGGCTCGTACGACGCGTTGAGGACCAGGACGTGCGGCACGGACTGCCTCCTTGTACGTCGGCGGCGCGTGGCTCGCGCCGGGACGATCTGCTCTCCAGTCTCTCCTTACGGCTGGTCGAAACGCCACCACGCGCCCGTAACGGGTCCGAGGTGTTTTCAACCACACCCACGTCATCCCCAGGTGAGCCTGGTCTCTCCCTCGAACACTGCGTCGGGGTGAAGGGAATGCCCCGTTAGTGTGGTTGGTCTGTCCGCATATCCGCCCCGGGCTCCGTCCGGGGACACCCCCGGCGGGCAGACCGCCACACCTGGAGGTACTCCGCCGTGCCCTGGCCTGCCGCCCTGCTGCCCCTGGCATCCGACCCGACCGCGCCCACGACGCTCAAGGAGACGCACGAGAGCGTCACCGAGGCCGCGAGCTTCATCGAGGAGAACTGGGCCACCTGGCTGAGCATCGGCCTGCAGATCCTCCTGATCGTCGTGATCGCGGCGGCGCTGCGCTCGGTGGTCCGCAAGGCCCTGACCAAGCTGATAAACCGGATGAACACCAGCGCCGAGGCGGTCGAGGGCACCGCGCTCGGCGGGCTGCTGGTCAACGCGGAGCGGCGCCGCCAGCGTTCGGAGGCGATCGGCTCGGTGCTCCGGTCGGTCGCCTCGTTCATGATCCTCGGCACGGCCGCGCTGATGGTCCTGGGCACTCTGAAGATCGATCTGGCCCCGCTGCTGGCGAGTGCGGGTGTGGCCGGTGTGGCGATCGGTTTCGGCGCCCGGAACCTGGTGACGGACTTCCTGTCCGGCGTGTTCATGATCATGGAGGACCAGTACGGGGTCGGGGACAAGATCGACGCCGGGGTGGCCTCGGGCGAGGTCATCGAGGTCGGCCTGCGGGTGACCAAGCTGCGCGGGGACAACGGCGAGATCTGGTACGTGCGCAACGGCGAGATCAAGCGGATCGGCAACCTCAGCCAGGGCTGGGCGACCGCGATGGTGGACGTGCACGTCAAGCCGACGGAGAGCCTGTCCCGGATCCGCGAGGTGGTCCAGCAGGTCGCCGACACCCTGGCGAAGGAGTCCCCGTGGGACGAGCGCCTGTGGGGTCCGGTGGAGGTGCTGGGCCTGGACGAGGTGCTGCTCGCCTCGATGACGGTGAAGGTGTCGGCCAAGACGATGCCCGGCAAGCAGTTCTCGGTGGAGCGGGAGCTGCGCTGGCGGATCAAGGAGGCCTTCGACGCCGCGGGCATCCGCATCGTCGGCGGTCTGCCGGCGGAGGGGGAGGACGAGGCGGCGGCGGACCCGTCCGCCGCGGTCGCCGCGCCGTCCGCGCTGTCCAACCCGGCCTCACCGCAGTCCCTGGCCACCGCGCCGATCCCGCCGCCGGCCGCCCCGGGAGGCCCCCGCATCACCAAGTAGGGGCCTTCGCCCCGCGCCGCTGCCCCGCAGGCCGTCCGTCGAAATCGACGCAGCCTGCGGGGCAGCGGCATTGACACGGCTCAAACGGCGATAGGAAACTTACCTAACAGTTCACCTCGGTGAGGGAGAGAGAGCCAGCATCATGCCCGCCGCCACGCCCGGAACACCCAGCCTGCTGCGCGCCATGAACGACCGGGCCGCGCTGGAGCTGCTCCTGACCCACGGACCGCTGTCGCGGACCCGGATCGGCCATCTGACGGGTCTGTCCAAGCCCACCGCCTCCCAGCTCCTGGCCCGCCTGGAGGCCGCCGGGCTCGTCGTGGCCACCGGCACCGACGGCGGCCGCCCCGGTCCCAACGCCCAGCTCTACGAGGTCAACCCGCGGGCCGCGTACGTCGGCGGCCTCGACGTCACCCCGGACCGGGTGCTGGCCGCCGTCGCCGACCTCACCGGCGCCGTCGCCGGGGTGCACGAGGTCCCGTACGCCGCGGACAAGGACGTCATCGAGCAGGTCACCGAAGCCCTCGGCGGAGCTCTCAAGGAGGCCGGTCTGCACCGCTCCGACCTGCACCGGGTGGTCATCGCCACGCCGGGCGCCTTCGACCCGCAGACCGGCCGGCTGCGCTACGCCAGCCATCTGCCGGGCTGGCACTCCCCCACGCTCCTCGAGGAACTGGCGGCGGCCCTGCCGATGCCGGTCGAGTACGAGAACGACGTCAACCTCGCCGCCGTCGCGGAGCAGCGCCTGGGCGCCGCGCGCGGCCACGAGGACTTCGTCCTGCTGTGGAACGAGGAGGGCCTCGGCGCCGCCCTGGTGCTCGGCGGCCGGCTGCACCGCGGCTGGACCGGCGGCGCGGGCGAGGTGGGCTTCCTGCCCGTGCCGGGCCACCCCCTGGTCCGGCAGGTCACCCGCGCCAACACGGGCGGCTACCAGGAGCTGGCCGGTGTGCAGGTGGTCCCCGGGCTCGCCGCCGGCCTGGGCGTCGAGGCGGAGCCGCTGCCGCCCGCGGAGCACGCGCACAGCGCGGAGGTGGCCGCCGCCGTGGCACTGCTCGAACAGGCCGCGGCCTCGCCCGAGGGGGCGAACCTCCGCTTCCTCCAGTCGTACGCCACCCTGCTGGCCACCGGTCTCGCCTCGCTCGTCGCCGTGCTCGACCCCGAGATCGTGGTCCTCTCCGGGGCCTTGATCGCCGCCGGCGGCGACCCGCTGCGCGGCGCGCTGGAGGCCGAGCTCGCCGAACTGGCCCCGTCCCGGCCCCGGCTGGTCTCCGGGGAGGTGCGGGAGCGGCCGGTGCTGCGCGGCGCGCTGGAGAGCGCGCTGGCCGCCACCCGCGACGAGGTGTTCGACACCTCCCGCTGAACCGGCACCGCACCGAACGAACCACCGCACGCGCACCGCACCCGTTCCGCCGTTCCGCCGTTCCGCCGTTCCACGTTCGCCCTGCTGCACCCCTCCCAGGAAGTCCCCCGCGCAGAGAGTGACACCGACATGCCCAGAACCTCCCGTCTGACCTCGGCGTCCGCCACGGCCGCCGTCCTCACCGCGATATCCCTGCTCGCCACCGCGTGTACCGGATCCGCCGGGAACGCGGCCGCCGACGATCCCTCCGAGGAGGTCACGATCAACTTCTGGCACGGCTGGTCCGCGCCCGGCGAGGTCAAGGCCATCGAGGACAACATCAAGCGGTTCGAGGCGGCGCACCCGAACATCAAGGTCAAGGTCACCGGCAACATGACCGACGACAAGATCAACCAGTCGCTGCGGGCGGGCGGTGACAAGGCCCCGGACGTGGTGTCCTCCTTCACCACCGACAGCGTGGGCAAGTTCTGCAACTCGGGGGCGTTCGCCGACCTGAACCCGTTCCTGGAGAAGTCGAAGGTCGACAAGGCGAAGGTGTTCCCGCAGTCGCTGCTGAACTACACCTCGTACAAGGGCAACCAGTGCACGCTGCCGCTGCTGAACGACGCCTACGGCCTGGTCTACAACAGGGACGCCTTCGAGGCGGCCGGCATCACCGCCCCGCCCAGGACCTGGAGCGAGTTCACCGAGGTCGCGCAGAAGCTCACCAAGGCCAAGGGCGACTCGTACGAGCAGCTCGGCATCATGCCCACCTTCCACGGCTACGAGACCACCCCGATGCGGCTCGCGGCGCAGTGGGGCGCGACGTACTTCGGCGCCGACGGCAGCTCCAACCTGGCCGAGGACCCGGCCTTCACGAAGATGCTGACCGCACAGAAGGACCTGGTCGAGAAGCTCGGCGGGTACGAGAAGCTGGAGAAGTTCCGGGCCTCCTTCGGTGACGAGTGGGGCGCCGAGCACCCGTTCCACAAGGGCCAGGTCGCCATGCAGGTGGACGGCGAGTGGCGGCCGAACATGGCCCGGGAAGCGGGCGTGAACTTCAGGATCGGCACCGCGCCGCTGCCCGTCCCCGACGAGCTGACCGACGACTACGGCAAGGGCTACGTCTCCGGCACGATCATGGGCATCGCCGCGGGGAGCAAGAAGCAGAACGCTTCCTGGGAACTGGTGAAGTACATGACCACCGACACCGAGGCGGTGGTGGCCTTCGCGAACGGCATCCACAACGTGCCCTCCACCATCGAGGCGCTGGCCTCGCCGGACCTCCAGGTGGACGAGAACTTCAAGACCTTCCTCGACATCGCCCGGCACCCGAAGTCGAGCACCACCCCTCCGCAGGCGGACGGCGGCACCTACCAGCTGACCTTCACCGACCTGGCCTACCAGCACGAGAAGGGCGCGGTCACCGACCTGCCCGCCGCCCTGGCCAAGACGGACGCGCAGATCGACACGGACATCGCGAAGGCGAAGTAGCCCTCAGATGACCACGCACACCCTGCGGGCGAAGCGCCGCCGGTCGGCCCTGCGCACCACGGCCTTCATGGCGCCCTGGCTGATCGGCTTCGCCGTCTTCTTCGCCTACCCGCTCCTGTCCACCGTCTACTTCTCCTTCACCAAGTACGACGGCTTCCGGCCGCCCGTCTTCAACGGCCTGGACAACTGGACGTACGTCTTCACGCAGTACCCGCAGTTCTGGCCGGCGATGCGGAACACGCTGTGGCTGGTCGTGGTCATGGTCGCCTGCCGGGTCGTCTTCGGGCTCGGCGTCGGACTGCTCATCACGAAGGTCAAGACCGGGGCCGGGGTCTTCCGCACCCTGTTCTACCTGCCGTACCTGGCCCCGCCGGTGGCCGCCACACTGTCGTTCGTCTTCCTGCTGAACCCCGGCACCGGCCCGGTCAACACCCTGCTGGACGGGGTGGGCCTGCCGCAGCCGGGCTGGTTCACCGACGCCGACTGGTCCAAGCCGGCCCTGACCATGCTCGCGGTGTGGGGCGTCGGCGACCTGATGGTGATCTTCATGGCGGCGCTCCTCGACGTACCGAAGGAGCAGTACGAGGCGGCCGAGCTGGACGGCGCCGGTGCCTGGCAGCGGTTCCGCCACATCACCCTGCCGAACATCTCGCCGATCATCCTGTTCGCCGTGGTGACCGGAGTGATCCAGGCGATGCAGTACTACACCCAGCCGCTGGTCGCGGGGAAGGTGGCGGCCGGCGTGATCGGCGGCTCCGGGCAGCAGTTCGAGCCCGGCTACCCCGACAAGTCCACGCTCACCCTGCCCCAGATCGTCTACAACACCGGCTTCCAGCGCTTCGACTACGGCACCGCCTGTGTGCTCGCCCTCGTCCTGTTCACCCTCTGCATGGCCTTCACGGCCCTGCTGATGCGCCGCCGCGGCGGCCTGATCGGAGGCGGCCACCGATGACGCCCGCGCACCGGCGCCAAGCCGTACTCCAGTGGGTCGCCGTGCACTCGCTCGCGATCGCCGCCGCGCTGTTCTTCGTCCTGCCGTTCGTCTTCGTCTTCCTGACCTCGCTGATGACCGATCAGCAGGCGCTCACCCGCGACCTGGTGCCCGGCACCTGGGTCTGGGAGAACTACGCCAAGGTGTGGGACACCCCGGGCTTCCTGACCTGGTGGCGCAACACCCTGCTGTACGCCGGGCTGGGCACGCTGCTGACCGTGGCCTCCTCGATCCCGGTGGCCTACGCCCTCGCCAAGTTCCGCTTCCGCGGGCAGCGGGTCTCGATGCTGCTGGTCATCGCCATGATGATGCTGCCGCCCCAGGTCGTGATCATCCCGATGTACCTCTTCTGGGCCAAGCAGCTGGACCTCTCTGGCACCCTGTGGCCGCTGATCATCCCGCTGGCCTTCGGCGACGCCTTCTCCATCTTCCTGCTCCGGCAGTTCCTGCTGACCATCCCCGACGAGTACCTGGACGCGGCCCGCGTCGACGGCTGCGGCGAACTGCGCGCACTGCTGCGGGTCGTGCTGCCGATGGCCAAGCCGGGCATCGCCGCGGTCGCCCTGTTCTCGTTCTTCTCCCTGTGGAACGACTACTTCGGCCCGCAGATCTACGCCTCCGACAACCCGGCCGCCTGGACCCTCAGCTACGGGCTGGAGTCCTTCAAAGGGGCGCACCACACCAACTGGAACCTGACCATGGCCGCGACCGTGATGGTCATGGCCCCGGTGATCGTCCTCTTCTTCTTCGCCCAGAAGGCGTTCGTCGAGGGAGTCACCCTGACCGGAGTGAAAGGCTAGGCATGAAACTCGCAGTGGTGGGCGGCGGTTCCACTTACACCCCCGAGCTGATCGACGGCTTCGCGCGGCTGCGCGACACCCTGCCCGTCGGCGAGCTGGTGCTGATCGACCCCGCCGCCGAACGGCTGGAGCTGATCGGAGGCCTGGCCCGGCGCATCTTCGCCCGGCAGGGACACCCCGGGCTGATCACCACCACCTCCGACCTCGACGCCGGAGTGGAGGGCGCCGACGCCGTCCTGATCCAGCTGCGCGTCGGCGGTCAGGCCGCCCGGCTGCAGGACGAGACCTGGCCGCTGGAGTGCGGCTGCGTCGGGCAGGAGACCACGGGCGCCGGCGGGCTCGCCAAGGCGCTGCGCACCGTCCCGGTGGTCCTCGACATCGCCGAACGGGTCCGCCGGGCCAGCCCGGACGCCTGGATCATCGACTTCACCAACCCGGTCGGCATCGTCACCCGGGCCCTGCTCAAGGCCGGCCACAAGGCCGTCGGCCTGTGCAACGTCGCGATCGGCTTCCAGCGCCGGTTCGCGGCCCTGCTGGACCTGGCGCCGGCCGACATCCACCTGGACCACGTGGGGCTCAACCACCTCACCTGGGAGCTGGGGGTGCGCCGGGGCGGCCCGGACGGCGAGGACCTGCTGCCCCGGCTGCTCGCCGATCACGGGGAGGCCATCGCCGGGGACCTCCGCCTGCCGCCCGCGCTGCTGGACCGGCTGGGCGTCGTACCGTCCTACTACCTGCGGTACTTCTACGCGCACGACGAGGTGGTGCGCGAGCTGGCGACCAAGCCCTCGCGGGCGGCCGAGGTCGCCGCGATGGAACGGGAGCTGCTCGCCCTGTACGGGGACCCGGCGCTGGACGAGAAGCCCGAGCTGCTGGCCCGGCGCGGCGGCGCCTTCTACTCGGAGGCGGCCGTGGACCTGGCGGCCTCGCTGCTGGGCGGCGGGAACGGCGGCGGGCCGGCCGTGCAGGTGGTCAACACGTTCAACAACGGCACCCTGCCCTTCCTGCCGGACGACGCGGTCGTCGAGGTGCAGGCCCGGGTGGACGGCTCGGGCCCGCGGCCGCTGGCGGTGCCGGCACTGGACCCGCTGTACAGCGGGCTGGTGTCGCACGTGACGGCGTACGAGGACCTCGCCCTGGACGCGGCGCTGCGCGGCGGCCGCGAGCGCGTCTTCCGCGCGCTGCTGGCCCACCCGCTGGTGGGCCAGGCCGACCGTGCCGAGGGGCTGACCGACCGGCTCCTCGCGCACAACAAGGAGCACCTGCCATGGGCGTGAGCCGGCCGCCCGGGACGGCGGCGGTGCTGGCCGTCGACGCCGGGAACAGCAAGACGGACGTGGCGCTCCTCGGCCCGGACGGCTCGGTGCTGTGCTCCGGTCAGGCCGGCGGCTTCCAGCCGTTCCGTACGGGGGTGGCCGGGGCCGTCGACGTACTGGCGGAGGCGATGGCCGCCGCCGGGCTGGACCCCCGGGCGGCGGCCGGGCCGTACGCCGAGCACGTGTCGGCCTGTCTGGCCAACGCCGACTTCCCGGTGGAGGAGCGGAAGCTGGCGGCCGAGATCCGGCGCCGCAACTGGGCCGGATCCACGGCGGTGTACAACGACACCTTCGCGCTGCTGCGGGCCGGACTGCCCGCGGGCGCCGGGCCGCGCGGGGTCGCGGTGGTGTGCGGTGCGGGCATCAACTGCGTCGGGATGACCCCGGACGGGCGGACGGCCCGCTTCCCCGCGGTCGGCCGGATCTCGGGCGACTGGGGCGGCGGGGGCGGGCTGGCCGAGGAGGCGCTGTGGTGGGCGGCCCGGGCCGAGGACGGCCGGGGCGAGCCGACCGAGCTGGCCCGGGCGCTGCCGGCGCACTTCGGACTGGACTCCATGTACGCGCTGGTCGAGTCGCTGCACCTGGGACGGATCCCGGGCGAGCGGCGGCACGAGCTGGCGCCGCTGCTGTTCTCGGTGGCGGCCGCCGGGGACCCGGTGGCCGTGTCCCTGGTGCACCGGCAGGCGGACGAGGTCGTGGCGATGGCCGCGGTGGCGCTGGCCCGCCTGGGGCTGCTGGACGAGGACGCTCCCGTGGTGCTCGGCGGCAGCGTGCTGGCCGCCCGGCATCCGCAGCTCAACGACCGGATCGCGGTGGGCCTCGCCGAACGGGCGCCGCACGCCCGGGTGTCGGTGGTGACGGCCCCGCCGGTCCTGGGCGCCGGACTGCTGGGGCTGGACGCGCTCGGATCCCCGGACGGGGCCCACGGAAAACTGCGTGCCCATTTCGGGTGAACCGGCCCCGGAAGCCCGCCGGTCTGGAACCGTGGCGGTCGTACGGACGTATTCACGGTGAAGGGGTGGACCTGCGCCCCCCAGGGGCGGATCTCCCAAGATCCGGCACCGGGTGGTGTGGCCGGCCGTCGATGCGGCCATACTGCTGCGGAGCAAGGACCAAGGGGGAGGTCACGGTGGCCGTCACATCACGCGCGCCCGCGTCCGGGGGCGGCGGCGCCGTGCCGCCCGCCGGGCCGCCGGCGACGCCGCCCGGGGCGCCGCCGGGGCGCAGAACCGCCTGGGCCGAGGGCGTGGAGCAGCTGCGCCGCGCGGCCACCACCGAGCCGGGCCGGCTCCGGATCATCGGCGCCGCGCTGGCCGCCCTGATCGTGCTGTTCGGCAGCGTGGGCCTGTGGGAGGTCTCCGGCCGGAGCGCCGCCGCCGAGGACGTCGTGGGCCGCAGCCAGCCGCTGAGCGCGGACGCGGCGAGCCTGTACCGCTCCCTCGCGGACGCCGACACGGCCTCCTCCAGCGGCTTCCTGCTGGGCTCCACGGAGGAGCGCGAGGTCCGCCTGCGGTACGAGAAGGACATCGCCAACGCCTCCCGCCTGCTGGTCAGCGCCGCCGCGAACACCGGCGGCAGCCAGGACTCCCGCGCCCAGATCACCCTGCTCAGCGAGCAGCTGCCGCGCTACACGGGCCTGATCGAGCAGGCCCGGGCCGCCAACCGGCAGGGTCTGCCGCTGGGCGGGGCCTACCTCCGGTACGCGAACGAGCAGATGACCACCCAGCTGCTGCCGGCCGCGCAGCGGCTGTACGAGGCGGAGACCGGCCGGCTCTACACGGACTACGACGACTCCCGGTCCTGGCCGCTGGCCTCGATCGCCGCGGGCCTGGTCGCGCTCGCCGCCCTGGCATGGGCCCAGCGGCGCAACTACCGGCGTACGAACCGGGTCTTCAACCACGGGCTGCTGGCGGCCACGGCCGCGTCCGTGGTGGTGCTGCTGTGGCTGGCCGTGGGGCACACCGTGGCGCGGGCCTCGCTGAACGAGGCCCGCGCACAGGGGCAGGAGTCGCTGAAGGTGCTCAACGACGCGCGGATCGCCTCCCTCCAGGCGCGGGCCGGCGAGAACCTCACCCTGATCGCGCGCGGCGCGGTGCTGGCCGCGGACACGAAGTCCGACAAGTACGACGTGGACTTCACGACCAACATGAAGGAACTGGACGCCGGGCTGGCGATCGCCCTGCGGCTGGCCGACGACGAGGCGGGCCGGGCTCCCGTGACCCGCGCCGCGGACGGCGTGAAACTGTGGAAGCAGCGGCACACGGCGGCCCGGGAGGCGGACTTGAAGGGGGACTACGAGTCCGCACTGCTCCAGGTCGTCGGGGACAAGGACCACAAGGACAGCAGCGGGGCCGCGTTCGACACGGTGGACGCGTCCCTGGAGCAGGCGGTGGCCCACGAGCAGCGGGAGTTCACCCGGGCGGCCCGGGACGGGCTCGGCGCGCTGGGCGGCCTGCTGACCGGGACGGCGGTCCTCGCCGCCGTCGGCGCGGCGGCGGCGCTGCTGGGCATCGGGCGCAGGCTTTCGGAGTACAGGTGAGAGCGATGCGGACACGAACGGTGCGGGCCTCCGAGGGCTCCGGGGGCAGTGCGAACCATCCGGGCGCCCCGTCCGTCCTGCGGCGGCTGACGGGCCGGCTGCGCGGCTGGGGCGGGGTGAGCGCGATGGCCGTGGCCTGCGCGGTGACCGCCGCGACCGTGCTGCTGCCGCTGGCCAGTGCGGCGCCGGACGCCGCTGCGGGGGGCGCGGCGGTCCGCGGGCCCGCGTCGATGGCGGCGGCCCCGGCCGCGCCCCTCGACACCTGCCAGGACCCGGATGCCAGTCTGCGCCCGTCGGGTCTGGACGGTGCGGCGATCGCACGGATCAAGGCGGCGGGCAAGCTCGTCGCGGGCGTGGACCAGAACAGCTTCCGCTGGGGCTACCGCAACCAGGCCGAGGACGGCGGCGGGCTCGACGGCTTCGACATCGACCTGGTGAAGGCCATCGCCCAGGACATCCTGGGCGATCCGAACGCCGTCATCTACCGGGCCATCCCGACCAGTCAGCGCATCCCCGCGCTCCAGGAGGGCCGCGTCGACATCGTCGTGCGGACCATGACCATCAACTGCAAGCGGCTGGAGGAGGTCGCCTTCTCGACGGCCTACTTCGAGGCCGGGCAGCAGGTGCTGGCCCCCAGGGGCTCGCAGATCACCGGGTACGACACCTCCCTGAAGGACAAGCGGATCTGCTTCGCGGCCGGTTCCACGGCCGAGGCCACCCTGAAGGCCCAGTCGTACGGCTCGGTGCCGGTCACCGTGCCCAACCAGCTCGACTGCCTGGTCCGCCTCCAGCTCGGCGAGGTGGACGGCATCGTCACGGACAACGCCCTCGCGGCCGGCCAGGCCGCGCAGGACCCGTCGGTGCGGCTGGTCGGCTCTCCGTTCACCCGCGAGTTCTACGGCGTGGCGATGAACAAGGACGCCTCCGACCTGGTACGCCGGGTCAACAAGGTGCTGGAGGAGTACCGTTCGGGCGGCAATGAGAGCCGCTGGATGAAGTCGTACCTCAAGCACCTGCAACCGGTGCTGCCCGGCGTGACCGCGCCTCCCGCACCCAAGTACCGGGACGGCTGAGGCCGGTGGCGGGCACGGAGTCGGACACGGAAGCGGAGGCACAGTCGTTGGAGTCGTGGTCGTCGGCAGTGATGGACCGGGACGGCGTCGACCGTGCCCTGACCCGGCTGGGCGCCGAGCACGAGGCCGTCGAGACCTCGCTGCTGGCCCTCCAGGACCACGCCGGGCGCCGGCTGCTGGAGGGCGCCGGGCTGACCGGGGTGACCAAGGAGCGCTGGGCGGCCGCCGACGCGGACATCACCCGGCTGTGGACGTACTTCGACGCCTACAGCGGGGCCCTGGCCGCCGCCCGGGAGATACGGGAGCGCCGTCGCTGGCCGGGCCGCGACGACCTGGTCGAGCTGACCGAGCGGCTGCGCGGGCCCGGGGTGCTGATCGCGGGCGCCGCCGTGGACGGCGCCGAGCTCGCCGAGCGCTTCTCGCTCGCCGAGCTGGTGGCCCGGATGAACGAGCTGTACGCGGGCTCGCTGGACGTGGTGGTCGCCGCCGACGCGGTGTGGTCGGCGCTGCCCGCCCGGATCGACCTGCTCGCCGCCGAACTGCACCGCACCCGCTCGCTGGCCCACTCGGTGGGGGTGCGGCCGGGCGAGCACCCCTCGGGCGACGACCTGGAGACCATCACCGCCGAGCTGGCGGAGCTGCGCGCCGAGGTGATCGCGGACCCGCTGGCGTTCTGGGTGCCGGCCGCGGCGGGGAGCTCCGCGCCGGGCGGCGGCCGCCCGGACACCCGGCGCTACGACAGGGCCGCGCTCGCGCTGGAGGACGTACGCCGGGAGGTCGAGGCCGTGCTGGACGTCCGGCAGGACGCCGAGCAGCGGCTGATCAGCCTGCGGGACGTGCTCTCGCGGGCCGACCGGACCCTGGCGGAGGCGCGGACGGCCCGCGGCGAGGTGCTGGCGAAGATCGCCGCGTCGGAGGTGCCCGCGGTGAGCGGCCCGCCGACGGTGCTCCAGGAGCAGCTCGCGGCGGCGGCCGAGCACCGGCGCCAGTCCCGCTGGCACCGGCTCTCCCCGCTGCTGGAATCCCTGGAGGAACGGGCCGAGGAGGAACTGCGCCGGGCCCGTGAATCGTTGACCGCGGTGACGGCACCTCTCGCGGTGCGGGCCGAGCTGCGCGGGCGGCTCGACGCCTACAAGGCGAAGGTGGCCCGGCACGGGCTGGCGGAGGATCCGCTGCTGATCGAGCGGTACGACACGGCCCGGCGGATGCTGTGGAGCGCGCCCTGCGACCTGCGGGCCGCCGAGCAGGCCGTCCTGCGCTACCAGCAGGCCGCGGGCGAGGCGGTGCGGGGCGCGGGGGCCCCCGGAAAGGAGGGCGCATGAGCCTGATCGGAACGGGGTGCGTGCGGCCCGGCTGCCCGGGGGCGTACGAGGACATGGGCGGCGGCGAGGTCTACTGCGACACCTGCGGGCTCGCGCCGATCGGCTCGGTCGCGGCCGGCGCGGAGGAACTGGTGTCGCCGCCGACGGGGATGACGAGCGCCGCTCGCGGCGCGGCCGCCCTGGGCTCCGCCGGATCGGGCGGGTCCACCGGCTCGGCCGGGTCCCGGGGGTCCACGGGCTCGCAGGGGTCGCACGGCTCGGCGCGCTCCTCGGCCTCGGCGCGCTCCTCGCGCTCGTCGGCGTCTCGCCGCTCCGTGTCGGGGCGGCTCTCGCGCGCCCTGTCGGGATCGGCGTCCGCCCGGTCGGTGTCGGTGCGCAGTTCGGGCTCGGCGCCGTCGGCCTCGGGGCGCGGGCGGCTCGGCGCCGGGCTGGTCAACGTACCGGAAGTGCCGCGTCCGGACCCTGCGGCTGCGGTCCTGGAGAACCCGGAGGTGCCCGAGCGCAAGCGGTTCTGCTCGCGCGCCGACTGCGGGGCCCCGGTGGGGCGCGCCCGGGGCGACCGGCCCGGACGGACGGAAGGGTTCTGCACCAAGTGCGGGCACCCGTACTCCTTCGTGCCCAAGCTGCGCGCGGGCGAGGTGGTCCACGGCCAGTACGAGGTGGCCGGCTGCCTCGCGCACGGCGGGCTCGGCTGGGTGTACCTGGCGGTGGACCGGGCGGTGTCGGACCGGTGGGTGGTCCTCAAGGGCCTGCTGGACACCGGTGACGAGGACGCGATGGCCGCCGCGATATCGGAGCGGCGCTTCCTCGCGGAGATCGAGCACTCCAACATCGTGCGGATCTACAACTTCGTGGAGCACCTGGACCAGCGGACCGGTTCGCTGGACGGGTACATCGTCATGGAGTACGTGGGCGGCAAGTCGCTGAAGGAGATCGCGAACGAGCGGCGCCGGCCGGACGGGCGGCGCGATCCGCTGCCGGTGGAACAGGCCTGCGCGTACGGGATCGAGGCGCTGGAGGCGCTCGGTCACCTGCACAGCAGGAACCTCCTGTACTGCGACTTCAAGGTCGACAACGCGATCCAGCAGCAGGACCAGCTGAAGCTGATCGACATGGGCGCGGTCCGGCGGATGGACGACGAGGAGTCGGCCATCTACGGCACGGTGGGCTACCAGGCCCCGGAGGTCGCCGAGCTGGGCCCCTCGGTCGCCTCCGACCTGTACACGGTGGCACGCACCCTGGCCGTGCTCACCTTCGACTTCCAGGGCTACACGAACGTGTTCGTGGACTCGCTGCCGGACCCGGCGCACATCGAGGTGTTCGGGCGGTACGAATCCTTCTACCGGCTGCTCGTCCGGGCCACCGATCCGGACCCCGGGCGGCGGTTCGCCTCCGCGCAGGAGATGGCGGACCAGCTGACGGGCGTGCTGCGCGAGGTCGTCGCCCTCCAGACGGGCCGGCCGCGGCCGCAGCTGTCCACCCTGTTCGGCCCGGAGACCCGGGTCCCGGACACCCGCCTCTTCGCGGACACCGCCGACCCGGCCGTATCCCGCCTGGGCCTCCGCCCGCCCGCCCCCCGCCGCGGCCTGCTCCCCGGACGCGGCCTGCGCGGATCCCCCGCCCTGCCCCGGGGCGCCGCCGCCCCGGTGTCCCCGGCAGGCGTGCCCGTACTCCCGGCCGGGGCTCCCGGACCGTGGGCGCAGGCGCCCGGGAGCGGGACCCCGGCCGGCGGGGTCGCCGTTCCCGCGGGCTCCGGCCCGTGGGGCCGCGGTGCGGCCCAGGGCGGGATCGGGACCAGTGCCACGCACGTGGCGGCGGTGCCCGGGCCCCGGCACGCGACTGCGGCGCCCGTCCCGGCGGCGGAGGCGGCGGCCGGGACGGCGGCGGCGGAGGCGGCTCCCGAGAGAGCCGGCGCGGGGCCCGCACCCGCACCCGTCTCCCCCGCGGGAGCGGCCCGGCGCGACACCGCGCTGGCGCTGCCCGTACCGCTGGTGGACCCGGCCGACCCCAACGCCGGTTTCCTGACCGGCCTGCTGGCCTCCGCACCCGGCGACCTCCTGGGAGCCCTCGGCTCGGCGCCCGCCGATTCGGCGGAGCTGCGGCTGCGGGAGCTGCGGGCCCGGCTGGAGCTGGGCGAACCGACCGCGGCCTCCGCCGCCTTGCGGGAGCTCGAGGCCCGGTACCCGGACGACTGGCGGGTGGTGTGGGCCCGCGGCGTCGCCTCCCTGGCCTCCGGGGAGGACGAGATCGCGGCCCTGTCCTTCGACGCGATCTACGACGCCTTCCCGGGGGAGCCCGCGCCGAAGCTGGCGCTGGGGCTGTGCGCGGAGGTCCTCGGCCAGCTGGACAACGCCGCCGAGTACTACCGCCTCGTCTGGACCACCGACCCCGGGTTCGTGAGCGCCGCCTTCGGGCTGGCCCGGGTGCAGCTCGCCGCGGGCGACCGGGCCGGAGCCGTGCTCACGCTGGAGTCCGTACCCGAGGCCTCCATCCACTACACCGCCGCGCGGGTGGCCGCCGTACGGGCACGTCTGCGCGACCGGTCCCCGCAGGAGGCCCTGCTGGCCGACCTGGCGGCCGCCGCCGGGCAGGTGGAGGCGCTGCGGAGGTTCGGGCTGGATCCGGAGCGCCACGAGCGGCTCACGACGGAAGTTCTGGGCTCGGCCCTGGACTGGGTACTGTCGGGTAGCCGGGGTTCCGATCCCGGCAGCACCTCGCTGCTCGGCAGTCAACTGGACGAACGGGGCCTGCGCTTCGGACTGGAGCGCTCGTACCGCGTACTCGCACGGCTGGCGCAGCGGGGCGAGGAGAGGATCGAACTGGTGGAGCGGGCAAACCGTTTCCGTCCCCGGACGTGGGTGTGAGTGATGTCGATGCATCGGCTGTCGGGCTGCCCCAGCTGCTCGGAACCCCTCGAGGAGGGTGACCGTTTCTGCGGCGTCTGCGGTTACGCCGTGACCGCCCCTCCCCCGGCGGATCCGGCCGCGGACCACCCGACCATCCCCCTCCCGTCGGCACCGCCTGCACCACCGGCCCCGCCCGCCCCACCGGCCGCCGCGGGCGGCCACGGCGCCCCGGCGCCCGGCGGTTCCCACGCCGCCTCCGAGCCCGCCCCGGGCTGGGGCAGCGTCGCCTCGGCCGCGCCGACTCTGGTCGGCGAGCCGGGCGGCTGGGCGCTCACCCCGCCGGAGGCCGAGCCGGAGCGGGAGCCGGGCAACGGCCCGGTGCCGCGCCCGGCCCCGGCCGCGGCCGCGGGCCACGACGGCCCGCACGGCGCCGCCACTCCTCCCGAGGGGACCCCCTGGGGCCCGGCGGAGCACGCGTACGGCGCCGGCGGCGACGACCAGCCGGCCCGGTACGACCTGCCCGGCGGCACCCCGACCCCGCCGGAAGGGACCACCTGGGGCGCGGGCGACGCCCCGTACGAGACCGCCGCCCCCGCGCACGGCGCCCCGGCCGGGGCCCCGCAGGCCGCCGGCGGGAAGACCTGCGTCGCCTGCCGGACCGGGTACGTCGACACCGACGGCTACTGCGAGCACTGCGGGCACGCCCAGCCCCGGGAGCGCGACCACCTGGAGGAGGAGCTCGGCAGCGTGGCGGCGGTCAGCGACCGCGGGCTGCGCCACCACCGCAACGAGGACGCCTTCGCGGTCGCGGCCACCGCACTGCCCGACGGCTCCGCCGCCACCGTGGCCATCGTCTGCGACGGCGTCTCCTCCGCGAGCCGCCCCGACGAGGCGTCGGCCGCCGCGGCCGCCGCCGCCAACGAGTCCCTGCTCGACGCGCTCCCGCGCGGCGCCCATCCCCAGGAGGCCATGCACGAGGCGATCCTGGCCGCCGCCGCGGCGGTCAACGCCCTGGCCCCGGAGGTGCCCGGCGCGCAGAACGCCCCGGCCTGCACCCTGGTCGGGGCCGTCGTCAGCGGCGGCCTGCTCACCATCGGCTGGGTGGGCGACAGCCGTGCGTACTGGGTCCCGGACGACCGCTCCGCCCTGTCGCGCCGGCTCACCGAGGACGACTCCTGGGCCGCCCAGATGGTCGCGGCCGGTCTGATGGGCGAGGCCGAGGCGTACGCCGACGCCCGGGCCCACGCCATCACCGGCTGGCTCGGGGCCGACGCGTACGACCTCGAACCGCACACCGCCGTCTTCAAGCCGGACCACCCCGGTGTCGTCGTCGTCTGCACCGACGGCCTGTGGAACTACGCGGAGGCCGCCAGGGACATGGCCCAGGTGCTGCCCCCGGACGCCGCCGCCCGGCCCCTGCACAGTGCGCAGGTGCTGGTGGGCCACGCCCTGGACGGCGGGGGCCACGACAACGTCACCGTCGCCCTCGTGCCGTTCGCCGCGCAGGCCGAACCGGAACCGGGCTCCGGCCCCGCGGAGGAACCGCAAGCGGAAGCGTCTCCCCGGGCCTGACCAGCCCGACTCGCCTGTCCGAGCCCCTAGGAGCCCCACCGATGGCGAACTTCGCCAAGCCCAGCGCCCCGCGGTTCAGCGTGGAGGTGTACCAGAACGAGTTCCTCCCGCAGGGCGGGCAGGACGTCCACGCCATCGTCACGGCCACCTCCACCGGCGGTGCCGCCGCCACCCGCGCGGCGGCGGCCGGCCGGGGCGCGGCAGCCGTCGTGATCATGGTCGACTGCTCGGGCTCCATGGAGTACCCGCCGGAGAAGATGCGCGGTGCCCGCGAGGCCACGGCCGCGGCCGTCGACACCCTGCGCGACGGCACCTCCTTCGCCGTGATCGCCGGCACGCACGTGGCCAGGGAGGTGTACCCGGGCCAGGGCCGGCTGGCCGTCGCCGACCCGGTGACCCGCGCCCAGGCCAAGGAGGCGCTGCGCGGGCTCAGCGCCGGCGGCGGCACCGCCATCGGCACCTGGCTGCGGCTGGCCGACGGCCTGCTGCGGCAGTCCCCCGCGGCCATACGGCACGGGATCCTGCTCACCGACGGCCGCAACGAGCACGAGGACCCGGCCCAGCTGCGCGCCACCCTCGACGCGTGCGCGGGCCGGTTCACCTGCGACGCCCGCGGGGTGGGCACCGACTGGGAGGTCAAGGAGGTCACCGGCGTCGCGAGCGCCCTGCTCGGCTCGGCCGACATCGTGGCGGACCCGGCGCACCTCGCCGAGGACTTCACGCACATGATGGAGAACGTCATGGGCAAGGAGGTCGCGGACGTCGCGCTGCGCCTGTGGACCCCGGTCGGCGCGGAGATCCAGTACGTGAGGCAGGTCGCGCCCGCCGTCCAGGACCTGACCGACCGCCGTACCGAGGCCGGTCCGCGGGCCGGCGACTACCCGACCGGCTCCTGGGGCGACGAGTCCCGCGAGTACCACGTGTGCGTGCGCGTCCCGAGTGCGGGCGTGGGCCAGGAGATGCTCGCCGCCCGCGCCTCGCTCGTCCTGCCGGGAGCGGCGGGCGAGCCGGCCGCCGTCCTCGCCCAGGGGCTGGTGCGGGCCGTGTGGACGGACGATCTGGCCGCCTCCACCGCCATCAACCCGCAGGTCGCCCACTACACCGGGCAGGCGGAACTGGCGCAGGCTATCCAACAGGGCCTCGAAGCCCGCAAACTGGGCGATGTGGGGGGAGCGACGGCCAAACTCGGCCGCGCCGTGCAGCTGGCGAGCGTCTCGGGAAACGCCGACACCGCCAAGCTCCTGGCGAAGGTGGTGGATGTCGTCGACGCCGCGGCGGGTACTGTGCGGCTGAAGGCGAAGGTCGCCGACGCCGACGAGATGACCCTTGAAACGCGTTCGACGCAGACCGTCCGAGTGAAGAAGATCTGAAAGACCTGAGAGACCTGACGCGATGACGCAGGCAGAAGGGGGAAGCGCCGCCATGCCGACCTGCCCGAACGGGCACCAGTCCGCCTCCGACGACTGGTGCGAGGTCTGCGGCCATCGCATGGCTGCCTCCGAAGGCGCCCCTGCGGCGCCCTCCTACGGCTACGGCTACCCCCCGACCGCCGGCGAGCCGACCGCCCAGGCCGAGCTCTGCCCGCAGTGCCGGACCCCGCGCGAGGCCATGGCCCCGTTCTGCGAGGAGTGCCGGTACAACTTCCTGACGCGTACGGCGACTTCGTACACCCCGGTCGCCCCGGCCGCTCCGGACTCCGGGGCCCGGGGGAGCGTCGCCGGGGCCCCGTCCACGCCTCCGCCGCCCGTGGCGTACGCGCAGGACCACTTCGAGTACCAGGGCTCGCGGCCCTCGCGGGTCAACCGGCCGGCCGAGCCGTTGCAGCGCGAGGACGACTGGCTGCTGCCGCCTCCGGCCCAGGAGCCGCAGCCGCAGTACCAGCAGCAGCCTCCGCCGCCGCCCCAGCGCGAGTACCAGCAGGAGTACCAGCACCAGGCCCCGCAGCAGCACCAGCAGCAGCCGCCTCAGCAGTACCAGCCGCCCCAGCAGCAGTCGTTCGCACCGCAGGGCGTCTCGTGGAGCGCGACGATCGGCCCCGACCGCTCGTACTTCATGGCGATGATGCAGCGCAGCGGTCCCGAGGCGGCCGGGCTCAACCTGCCCGCGTACTCCCCGGAGCAGCACCTGCCGCTCGCCGGCGGCCAGATCACCATCGGCCGCCGCCGCGCCTCCACGGGCGAGTCCCCCGACATCGACCTGTCGGTGCCGCCGGAGGACCCGGGCGTCTCGCACCAGCACGCGGTCCTCGTCCAGCAGCCCGACCTGAGCTGGGCGGTGGTGGACCAGAACTCCACCAACGGCACCACCATCAACGGCGGCGAGGACCCGATCCAGCCCTACGTCCCGGTCCCGCTCGGCGACGGCGACCGCGTCCACGTCGGCGCCTGGACCACGATCACCATCCGCCGCGGCTAGCCCCGCGGCTCGGCGACCCCCAGGGGCCATACGTACGGGCCCTGGGGATCGTCGAGCCAGGCCCACTGGCCCTCGCCGCTGACGGTGACCCCGAAGCGCTCGCGGGCCGGCCGGTCCTCCCGGCGCCACAGGTCCAGGGCCTCGCGGGGGTGCAGGACGCCGTCGGTCAGCACGAGCATGAACTGGAAGCGCTCGTTCTCCACCAGCTCGTACGGGAGCCCGTGCGGCGTCCCGGCGGCCGGATCGCGCGGCGGCGCCGCCGTGGCCCCGCGCAGCGGCACGAAGTACGCCGGGGTGTGCAGGAAGCGGCCCTCGGCGAAATCGGGATCGCGGACCGTGAGGGCGATCAGCCCGGTCGACAGCGGCGCCAGGATCCGCGCCCCGGGCCGGCACTGGGCCGTCCAGGCGTGCGGGACCATCGGCAGCGCGCAGGTCACCAGGATCCGGTCGAACGGGGCCCTGGCCGGGCAGCCGCGCGCGCCGTCGCCGGTGACCACCAGCGGGTGGTAGCCGAGCTCGGCCAGGTGCGCCCGGGCGGACTCGGTGATCTCCTCGTCCAGGTCCACGGTGGTGACGAGGTCCTCGCCGAGCCGGTGGCAGAGCAGCGCGGCGTTGTAGCCGGTGCCCGCGCCGATCTCCAGCACGTTGTCGCCGTCGCGCACCTCCAGCGCCCGGAGCATCTTCGCCATCAGGGAGGGCTGGCTGCTGGAGGAGAGCAGTTCGCCGTCGCGCAGCCGGGTCGCGAGCGGGGTGTCCACGTATACCCCGCGCAGCCAGCGGGCCCGCTGCTCGGGATCGGGGTCCTGCGCCCAGAGCCGCTCGTGGCCGGCTCCGCGGCCGGTCCAGAAGTAGGGGACGAAGACGTGCCGGGGCACGGCGGCGAAGGCCGCCCGCCAGGCCGGGTCGTCCAGCACCCCGGCCGCCGTGAGCTCCCGCACCTGGGCGGCGTGCGCGGTCCCGCGCAGGTCCCGTACCCCGGTGCTGCGTGCGGTGTGTGCACCCATGCATCCACTGTCCTGCGCGCGGCCGTCGCGGGCGAACGCGGGGGGTCCTAGGACCCGGGTCCTCCGTCCGGGTGTCTGAGACGATGGTCGGGTGAATGAGATTCCGCGGGGCACGCTTCAGGAGCAGACCTTTTACGAGCAGGTGGGCGGCGAGGAGACCTTCCGCCGTCTCGTCCGGCGCTTCTACCAGGGGGTCGCGGAGGACCCGCTGCTGCGCCCGATGTACCCGGAGGAGGACCTGGGCCCCGCCGAGGAGCGGTTCGCGCTGTTCCTGATGCAGTACTGGGGCGGCCCGACCACCTACAGCCAGCACCGCGGGCACCCGCGCCTGCGGATGCGGCACGCACCGTTCCAGGTGGACGCGGCGGCGCACGACGCCTGGCTGCGCCACATGCGGGTCGCGGTGGACGAGCTGGGGCTGGCCCCGGAGCACGAGGCCCAGCTGTGGAAGTACCTGACCTATGCCGCCGCGTCGATGATCAACACGGCGGGCTAGCGGAAGCGGATCCCGGGGGTCAGACCGGCCGGACCTGGAGGGCGCCCAGGCCGGCGGGGTTGCCGGGGCGGCGCATGGCGACCGAGCCGTACGGGGTGCGCAGGCGCAGCCAGCTCCCGGCGGCGAGCAGGGCCACCGGGCCGGCGCCCTGGGGCGCGGGGGTGGCGGCGGGCACGGTGGACCGTACGGGCCGCAGGAAGCCCAGGGACTGGGCGGCGTGCACGGCGCGCAGCGGGAGTTCGGTGTCGCCGAGGGTGCGGGACCAGATCTCGCGGCCGATGCGGTCGCGCTCGGAGCGGGTCCGGTGCTGCGCGGGCAGGGCCTCGTCACGGGCGCGGAACTCGGCGACGGCGCCCGCCACGGCCGCCCGCATCTCCGCGGGCCCGGGCAGCCCGGGCAGCTGGCGCCAGCCGCCGCGGGGCGGGAGCACCCCGGCCCAGGGCGGGCCGGTGACGGGACCGGGCACGGTGGCGTCGGCCGCGGCCTCGTCCACCGATTCCAGGAGCTCCCCGGCCGAGACGGTCAGGTCCAGCGGTGTCGCGAGGGGCGCGGCGAGCCGCACCGTGCGGACGGCCAGGACCTCGAAGGAGGGCGGCCTTCCGAAGACGGCGAGCGCGCCGCCGCCGGCCTGGAGCCGGACGGCGGCGGCGCGGTCGTAGTGCACCAGCCTGCCCAGGAAGGCGGCGAGGTCCGCCGCCTCCCCGGAGTCGGCGAAGTGCAGCCGTTCGTTCATGCCGCGAGGCGTCCTTCCGAACCGGCCGCCGGCGTGCCCGGCTCGTCGAGGTACTTCTGGAGGAAGTGCCTCTCCTCGGCCGTGATGCGGCGGGGCCGCCCCTCGGCGAGGTTGTAGGGCACGACCACCGTCGAGGCGCGCACGTAGACCTTCTCCGGCGCGTCCTCGGTCGCCTCGTCCTTGACCTCGTAACCGATGGTCAGGGACGCGGCGCCTATCCGGGTCACCCAGGATTCGATGAGCACGGGCTCGTGACGGTGCACGAGGGGCAGCTTGTAGTCGATCTCGTGGCGGGCCACGACGGACCCTCCCGTGAAGGACTCGCTGCCCTCCCCCGGCGCCAGCCGGAACATGAAGTCGATCCTCGCCTCCTCCAGGTAGCGGAGGAAGACCACGTTGTTCACGTGGCCGAAGGAGTCCATGTCCGACCAGCGCAGGGGGCACCGGTAGTGGTGTCTTGCCATGGTGCGGGCCTCAGCCTCGGGTGAGCTTCTTGTAGGTGGCACGGTGCGGACGGGCCGCGTCCGGGCCGAGACGCTCGATCTTGTTCTTCTCGTACGACTCGAAGTTGCCCTCGAACCAGTACCACTTCGACTCGCCCTCGTACGCCAGGATGTGCGTGGCGACCCGGTCGAGGAACCAGCGGTCGTGGGAGATGACCACGGCCGCACCGGGGAACTCGAGGAGCGCGTTCTCGAGCGAGGACAGGGTCTCGACGTCGAGGTCGTTGGTGGGCTCGTCGAGGAGCAGCAGGTTGCCGCCCTCCTTGAGCGTCAGCGCCAGGTTCAGGCGGTTGCGCTCACCACCGGACAGGACACCGGCCGGCTTCTGCTGGTCAGGGCCCTTGAAGCCGAAGGCGCTGACGTACGCGCGGGACGGCATCTCGACCTGGCCCACGTTGATGTAGTCCAGCTCGTCCGACACGACCGCCCAGAGGGTCTTCTTCGGGTCGATGTTGGCGCGGGACTGGTCGACGTAGGAGATCTTGACGGTCTCGCCGACCTTGATGGCGCCGGAGTCCGGCGTCTCCAGGCCCTGGATCATCTTGAAGAGCGTGGTCTTGCCGGCGCCGTTCGGGCCGATGATGCCCACGATGCCGTTGCGCGGCAGCGTGAAGGACAGGTCGTCGATCAGGACCTTGTCGCCGAACGCCTTGGAGAGGTTGTTGACCTCGACCACGATCGAGCCCAGACGCGGGCCCGGCGGGATCTGGATCTCCTCGAAGTCGAGCTTGCGCATCTTGTCCGCCTCGGCCGCCATCTCCTCGTAGCGGGCCAGACGGGCCTTGGACTTGGTCTGACGCCCCTTGGCGTTGGACCGCACCCACTCCAGCTCTTCCTTGAGGCGCTTCTGGCGCTTCTCGTCCTTGCGGCCCTCGACCTTGAGGCGGGTGGCCTTCTTCTCCAGGTACGTGGAGTAGTTGCCCTCATAGGGGTGCGCGCGGCCGCGGTCGAGCTCGAGGATCCACTCGGCGACGTTGTTCAGGAAGTACCGGTCGTGGGTCACGGCCACGACGGCGCCCTTGTACTGCGAGAGGTGCTGCTCCAGCCAGTTCACCGACTCGGCGTCGAGGTGGTTGGTGGGCTCGTCGAGGAGGAGCAGGTCCGGAGCCTCGATCAGCAGCTTGCAGAGCGCCACACGGCGCTTCTCGCCACCGGAGAGGTTGGTGACGGGCCAGTCGCCGGGGGGGCAGCCCAGGGCGTCCATGGCCTGCTCCAGCTGGGCGTCGAGGTCCCAGGCGTTGGAGTGGTCCAGGTCGTCCTGGAGCTTGCCCATCTCGTCCATGAGGGCGTCGGTGTACTCGACGCCCATCAGCTCGGCGACCTCGTTGAAGCGCTTGAGCTTCTTCATGGTCTCGGCGGCGCCGTCCTGGACGTTCTCCAGGACCGTCTTCGACTCGTCGAGCTTGGGCTCCTGCATGAGGATGCCGACGGTGAAGCCGGGCGACAGAAAGGCGTCGCCGTTGGACGGCTGCTCCAGGCCCGCCATGATCTTCAGAACGGTGGACTTGCCGGCACCGTTCGGGCCGACCACACCGATCTTCGCGCCGGGCAGGAAGTTCAGGGTGACGTCATCAAGAATCACCTTGTCGCCGTGCGCCTTGCGCGTCTTGCGCATGGTGTAGATGAACTCAGCCAAGAGAAACCGTCCGGCAGATCGATGGGTGGGCAGATACACCCCATCTTGCCAGGCGTCCATACCTCGGGGGAAACGCGTATGGCCCGGGGGCCCTGACCTGTGCTCCAGGGTCAGGGCGCCTTTGTGCAGGTGGGAGCTGGCTCCCGAAGGAAGTGACCGACAGGTTGGGAACGCTTTCGCCAGGCCCCCTGTTCGCCCGCCGCGCAGCCGGGGGGGAGCGCCCCCGAGGCCGCCCTTACCGGCCCACGGACGGCCCGGGGCCGGTTCGGGCGGGCCTCGTCACAGGTGGGGGCGGTAGACGGTCAGGGCGTCGGGGAGCGAGTCGAGGACCAGGCCGGAGGAGGCCTGGGCGTACTCGCCGTCGTACGCGAACGGGGTGCCCGGCGGGATCTCGTCGATCCGCAGGCTGCGCAGCCGGGTGGCCGCATGGACCGGGGAGCGGGTCAGCGGGCCCGCGAGGGCGGCGGCCAGCAGCCGGGGGCCCGGGCGCCCGCCGCCGTGGACGAGCCGCACGTCGAGCAGTCCCTCGCCCAGGTTGTCGCGGCGGCGGGGGGTCGGGCCGGTGCCGTGGTAGGTGCCGTTGCCCGCGAAGAGCAGCCAGACGCTGCGGGGCCGCCCGGCCGGGCGCAGCCGCACCGGGCGCTGGGCGTTCAGCACCCGCCAGGCCGCCAGCAGGGCGGCGGGGCCGCCGCCGATGCGCGGGGCCCAGTGCAGGCGGTGGCGCAGCAGCTCGGGGTAGGCGCCGATGCTGAAGTTGTTCAGGAAGTAGCCGGGCCGGCCCTCGTCCGGGCCCGGGGTGAACCGGCCCACCCCGATGTGGACGGCGTGCCCGTCGGCCACGGCCCGGCAGGTGTCCTCGGTGCCGCTGATGCCGAGGTCCATCGCGAAGTGGTTGAGGCTGCCGCCGGGGAACACGGCGAGCGGCAGCCCGGCGCGCAGGGCTGCGGTGGCGGCCGCGTTGACGGTGCCGTCGCCCCCGCAGACGCCGAGGACGGTGGCGCGGGAGGCCGCGGACTCCAGGGCGGCGGGGAGTTCCGGGCCCGTGCACTCGATCACCTCGGCCTCGGGGAGCCGGGCGCGCAGCAGGTCGAGGCCGGCGGTGGTGGCGGTGCCCGACGCGGTGTTGACCACCACGGTCAGCCCGGCCCCGTCGGGCAGCGCGGGCACGCCGGCGGCGGGCCGCTCGACGCCCGGCACGACCCTGGCGTCCTTGGCGTCGCGGGCGAGCCGGTCCACGACCAGGCCCGCGGCCACGCCCAGCGCCGCGCCCGCGAGCACGTCGGAGGGGTAGTGGACCCCGGTGTAGATCCGGGAGAAGGCCACGGACGCGGCCACCGGGGCCAGCGCGGCGCCCCAGCCCGGGGACTCCAGGGCCAGCCCGGCGGTGAAGGCGAAGGCCGAGGCCGCGTGCCCGGACGGGAAGGAGGTGGTCTGCGGCTGCGTCGCGAGCTGCCGCACGGCGGGCACCCCGTCCAGCAGCGGCCGCGGGCGGCGTACGGACCATTTGCCGACGGTGTTGATGGTCGCGGAGGCCAGCGCCAGCGAGGCGGCCCCGCGGACGGCGGCCTTGCGGGCCCGGGCCGACCCGAAGGCGGCGAGCCCGAGCGCGGCCCCGCCCCACAGCACCCCGTGGTTCGCGGCCCGCCCGAGCCTGGGCAGCACCCGGTCGGCCCCGGGCCAGTGCCGTCGGGCCACTACGTCGAACAGCCGCCGGTCCCACCGCGCGACTGCACCCTGCCAGGTCAACTCTTGATCGGCCATGGCCAGCGCCTACCCCGGGCACGGCCCCGGAATCGACCCGACCGGGGCGGACCCGCCCGGGGCCGACGGGACCGGGGCCGACCCGGCCTAGTGGTCCTCCCCGTCCAGGGGGCGCTTGCGGAGCAGGAGGACCACCAGGCCGCCGAGGACCACCAGGCCCACCGCCAGGGAGGCGATGACCGGGGTGGCCGCCGAGCTGCCGCTGGAGGCCAGCCGCTCCTCGTCCGGGGAGTCCGGTGTGCTCTGGCCGGTCTGGACGCTCTGGCCGCCCTGGCCGGCGGGCTGGATGCCCGGCTGTCCGCCGGCCTCCGCGGTGACGGGCTGGACCGTCGGGGGCTCCGGCCAGACCGCCGTGGCCGTGGCCGCTGCCGCGGACTCGCTGGAGCCCGCCACGATCTGCGCCTGGGCCGGCACCCCGCTGGTGAAGACCCGCCCGACGGGAACCTTCGTCGCGCCCTGGACGGTGACCGAGGCCGTGCCGTCGGGGGTGCCCGGGGGCACCTCGAAGTAGAGCCGGGTGCCGTTGCCGGCCGCGGCCAGCGGCCGCCCCTCCGCGTCCACCACCCGCACCCCCATCGCCACGGCCGCCGCGTCCGGGACGACGGACACGCTCCGCGCCCCGGTCCGCACGGTCACCGGGCCGAGCCGGGTGCCGACCGCCCCGTACACACCACCCGGGTCCAGCCCCAGCGAGGCCGGCGGCTCGGGCAGCTGCCCGGCCTCCCGCTGGAGGTAGTCGGCCAGCTTCTCCGCCGCCGGGTCCGCGGCCTCGACCCGTACCCCTTCCGCCAGCCGCCAGATCGCCACCTGGGTGCCCGCCGCCGCGCTCTCGGCGGTCAGCGAACCGGCCCCGGCGGCCTCGGCGAGGCCCGCCAGATCGTTCAGCTGCGGGTAGGAGTGCTCCAGGACCCAGCGGATCCGGCCCGCCTCCCGCTTCCCGGCGAGCGGGCTGCCGCTCCAGCCGCTCTCGGTGTAGCGGGACTGGGGCTGCGCGTGGCCTTCGACGCCGACCCCGTACGTCTGGAGCATCCCGCCGCCGTCGACCCGCATCTCGTAGAGCCCGGCCGGGATGTGCCGGATCGACCCGTCCCCGGAGTGGAGCACCGCCTGCCCGTACGTCTTCAGCCCGTCCAGCACGGCGCTCGCGCCTTCCGGAGCCTGGGCCACCGCCGGGCCGGAGTCGGCGGCCGCCTGGGCTCCGGGCGCGGCGGTGAGGGCCGCGGCCAGCAGGGCGACGGCGAGCGGGCGCCGCGCGGAGCCCCGTACGGCCGCGGAGAGGGAAACGGCCCGGGGAAGCGCCGGAGCCGCGGTCTGAGCCGCAGCCGGAGCCGTGGCCTGAGCGGCGGCAGGGGGAACGGAGCGAGGCGCGGTTCCAGGAACAGGACGAGGAACGGAAGCGGGAGCGGCAGCAGGAACGGCAGCAGGAGTGGAATCAGGAGCGGAGGATGCGGGAACGACAATCGACACAGTCTTCCCCTTCGGGCCAAAGACCCAGGTGCCCGTGAGTACCGGGGAATCCTAACCGCCTCGAACACTCAGACCACCGCCGCCTTCTGAGTGGCCATCAGCGGCACGTCGGTCTTGACCACCCGGCGGAACGCGGCCGTCCCCCGGTTCAGATCGTGCCCGATGGCCGTCGCGTCGATCTCCGCCGACACCCACCGGTGCCCCTCCCCGTCGGGCGGGTCCTCCCGCACCCTCAGCCTCCCGTGCACCACCAGTGGTTCGCCCACCGACACGGAACCCGCCAGGTTCACCGCCAGGGTGCGCCGCGCCCACACGGTGTAGAAGCTGGTGGTCCCGTCGGTCCAGGCCTCCTTGCGCCGGTCGAAGTACCTCGGCGTCACGGCGAAGCGGAACCTCGCCGACGGCCCGTTCGGCGTCTCCTTGTAGTCGACCTGGGTGGCCACGTAACCCACCAGCGTCACCAGGGTGTCGTTCATCCCGGCCGCCCTCCCCCTGCGATGCGTACCCGTACGGACCATCCGCACGAGGTACGCACCATGCTGGGGCCGTCCGCCGACGCCCGCTCGAGCCTGTGGATTACTGGCGGGTTGTGGACAACTTCGTCCCCCCTGCGGCGACGGCCGCGTACTGCTCGCGCACCTCCCGGTAGCGCAGCAGCTCCGCCGCGACCGGCTCCAGCACCCGGGCCCGCCCGCACCCGGCGGCCGCTTGCCGCAGCCTGCGCTCCGCGTCCTGCCCGTACCTGCGCGCCGGGCCGCGTGCCGCGATCGAGCAGGCCCACTCCACCAGCGGCCCGCCGACGATGCCCGCCACCATCAGCAGCACCGGCGGCAGCAGCTGCGGCTCCAGGACCCCGATGATCTGCCCGAGCAGCCACAGCCCGCCGTAGATCTGGAGCAGGGTCATCGCCGCCTGCCCCAGTACCGCCGCCGGCCACCACGTGGGCCGCGGGGGCTTGACGCTGGGCACAGCGACCGCCGCCCCGAGGGTCACCGCCAGCTCGTCCAGCGCCTCCGGGAGGCGTTCGGCGCCGCGCACCGCCGTCTCCCGTACCGCCTGGGCCCAGGGTTCGGGCAGGCCGGTGACGGCCTCGTCGGCGACCACGCGCACCGCCTGCTCCACGCGCTGGCGCGCGGTCACCTCCTCCTCGACCGGCGGCGCCGCGACCGCCGTGCCCCGGCCGCCGATCGCCGCGAGCGCGGCCAGCCCCGCCAGGGTGCGCGGGGCCCGGCGGTCCTCGTACCAGCGCCACAGCCGCAGCCACGGCGTCCCGCAGGCCTTTCCGGCATTGCGCCGCCAGGCCCGCTCGGCCGCGAGACCGGCCGCATACGCCCCGACCGCCTCGGCCAGCCGGTCCTCGAACTCGGCGCGCGCCGTCTCCCCGATCTCCGGCCCGGGGTGCCCGCCGGCCACGTACAGCGGCCGCAGGCGCACGGCGGCGCGGTCGACGTCGGCGGAGATCCGCCGGGTCGCGGCGCCCTTCTCCTGGGTGAACTGTCCGAGCAGCTCGCGCAGTTCCCCGACTCCCTCGCCGGTCAGCGCGGACAGGCCCAGCACGGTGGCACCGGGCTCGTCGTGCTCGCCGAGCGCGATGCCGTCCTCGTCGAGGAGCCGGCGCAGGTCGTCCAGGACGAGGTCGGCGGCGTCCCCGGGCAGCCGGTCCACCTGGTTGAGCACGACGAAGGTCACCTCCGCGTGCCCGGCGAGCGGGCGCAGGTAGCGCTCGTGCAGCACCGCGTCCGCGTACTTCTCCGGGTCCACCACCCACACCACCGCGTCGACGAGCGCCAGTACGCGGTCCACGTGGTCGCGGTGCGCGCCGACGGCCGAGTCGAGGTCGGGCAGGTCGACGAGGACCATCCCGCGCAGCGCCTCGGCCTCCGAGGTCTCGCGGGGGCGGCGGCGCAGCCGTCCGGGGATCTCCAGCCGGTCCAGCAGTCCGGCCGCGCCGTCGGACCAGCTGCACGCGATGGGGGCGGCGGTGGTGGGGCGGCGCAGGCCGGTCTCCGAGATCTGCACCCCCGCGAGTGAATTGAAAAGCGTGGACTTGCCGCTTCCGGTGGCTCCGGCGATCGCGACGACCGTGTGCTGCGGTGACAGTCCGCGCCGTGCGGCCGCCTCGTCGAGCACCCGGCCCGCCTCGGCGAGGGTCTTGCCGTCGAGCCGGGTCCGGGACAGTCCGACCAGCTGGCGCAGGGCGTCGAGGCGCACGCGCAGGGCCTGGCCCTCGGGGCTGAGCGGGGGCGCGGTGGACTTGCCGCCGTCGCTCCCGGCGCCGGAGACGGCCCGTACGAGCGCCTCGTCGCCCTCGTCGCCCTCGCTGCCCTCGCTGCCCTCGTTGCCGTCGCCGCCGTCGCCGCCGTCGCCCGCGAGGGCCTCGGCGGCCTTGGGGCGCGAGCGCGCGATGAGTCCGTCGTCCCAGCGGTCCTCGGTGCGGTCGGCCAGGGAAGTCACCGCGTCACCTCTCCTTCTGCAGTAGGGACAGCGCGGCGATCAGTTCGGCCTGCGGTTCGGGGGTCACCTCGAGGGCCTCCAGCGGGGCGAGCCGGCGGTCGCGTTCGGCGCGCAGCACCTGGTCGAGGTGGTCTCCGACCAGCTCCGCGCCCCGGTCGCGCAGCCGCAGCGCGGTCTGGGCGCCGATCCGTTCGGCGAGCTTCTCCCCGGCGGGGCGGGCCCGCTTGCCGCCGAGGAGGGCGGCCACGAGCAGGGCCGCGACCGAGTCGGGGTCGGGCGCCGGCTGCCGGTCGAGCGCGGCGACCTCCTCCTCGGCGAGTTCCTCCAGCACCCGCCGCCAGCGCCGTACGGCCATGCCGATGCGCTCCCCCGCCTCCCTGTCGGGCGTGGGCAGGGGCACGGCGCCGGCGGCCGGCTCGCGCCGCCAGGCTTCGGCGATCCGCTCGTCGGCGGCGGCGACGGCGCACTGGAGCAGCGCGGCGAGGGATTCGGCGAGCGAGTCGAGGAGTTCGTCGGCGCTCGTGTCGAGGGGGTAGCCCCGCCAGCGGGTCAGCGCGTCCCCGGCGAGTACGGCGCCCTGGTCGAGGCGGGTGCGCACGCGCCGGCCCTCCCGCTTGTACGCGTCCTCCACGGCCGAGGTCAGCCGTACGGCGGCGGCGTGCTGGGCGGCGACGGCGGAGGCGAGTTCGGGCATCCGGCGCCGCAGGGAGTCCAGCGCGCCGAGCGCGGTGCGCCCGACGGCGTGCTGTCGGGCGGCGGGGTCCTGGGCGTGGTGGGCGAGCCAGGCGTAGAGGGGTGCGACGGCGCTGGCCGGCAGCAGCCCGCCGCCGCCGGCGGACTCGGGGAGTTCGGGCACGGTGAAGCGCGGGACCTCGCCCAGCCCGGCCCGGGTGAGCAGGGCCCCGTACTGGCGGGAGACCTCGGCGAGCACCTGGTGCGGGACCCGGTCGAGGACGGTGATGAGGGTGGCCTTGTACTGCTTGGCGGTGCGCAGCAGGTGCCAGGGGACGGCGTCGGCGTACCGCGAGGCGGTGGTGACCATCACCCAGACGTCGGCGGCGCAGATGAGTTCGGCGGCCAGTGTCCGGTTCTCGACCACGAGGGAGTCGATGTCGGGGGCGTCGAGGATGGCGAGCCCGCGGGGCAGGGTGGAGACGGTCTCGATCCGCATCTCGCGGGTGGCGTGCCCGGGGCCGCGGTCCTGGCCGGGGCCGCGGTCGCGGTCGTGGCCGTGGCCGCGGGAGGTGGGGGCGGGGTCGTCCTCGTCGTGCGGCACCCAGACGCGCATCAGGTCGGGCAGCACCCGCATCCCGGCGAACCAGTGATGATCATCCGGATGGCAGACAAGCACCGGGGTGCGTGTCGTGGGGCGCAGCACCCCGGCCTCGCTGACCTGCCGTCCGACGAGGGAGTTGACGAGGGTGGACTTACCGGCCCCGGTGGACCCGCCGACGACGGCGAGCATCGGCGCCTCGGGCGCCTTCAGCCGGGGTACGAGGTAGTCGTCGAGCTGCGCGAGCAGCTCGGCTCTGGTCTGGCGGGCGCGCGGAGCGCCGGGCAGGGGCAGCGGCAGACGCACGGACGCGACCCGGTCGCGCAGGGCGGACAGGGCATCGAGCAGCTGAGGCCGAACATCCAAGGTCACCACATGCGAAGAATGCCCAATTTGGGACCATTTTTGAAGCTTATACGTCCTCTGCGCGCCGAGCGCGACTCCAGTGGGACATCCTGGACACCGCGGACGAGTGGGGCGCAGGCATAACGAGTGCACAACACCCACGGCGACGCGGCGCAAAAGCGGTGCGAGAATCGCACCTGCCTGCGATTATCGGGACCGCTTCACCGAACCTCCACATCGTGGCACGCGGGTGAAGCAACCGGGACAAGGCGACCGGAGCCCTATCCTTGACCCGGCACGGACCGCAGTCCCACCCCCACCGGGGGGCTCCAGGCCCACCAGGGCCACCTTCCGGCCCCCGTAGCTCAGTGGATAGAGCAGGTGCCTTCTAAGCACTTGGCCGCAGGTTCGAGTCCTGCCGGGGGCACTCTTTCTCCACCACCGCAAGCCCTCCCCCAGGGAGGGCCTTTGCGCAGGTCAACAGAGATTAGCGGGGCGGGCGTAGCGGCGCGGTAAGCGCCTGGGCCCGCCGGGGCGAGTCAAGACGGGAGGGCGTCCGGAGCCGGGACCGAGGTCAGCCCCCGAATTCCGCTCAGATCCTTCACCCACCATGAGCCGTTGTCGCCGCAGAAGGTCAGGACGAACCCGGGACGATGAGCCGCACATGGGAAACGGGGTCGTGGTCCCAGTCCTCCCGGACTCCGGAAAGGGCGGTCACACGCGGTGGCTGGGGTCCGCTTCGGCTTCGTGGTGCAGGCCCGTGCACAGGGCCCAGACGATGAAGATGTTGACCGCGATCAGGACCAGGGCCCACAAGGGGTAGTACGGCAGCCACAGGAAGTTGGCGATCGCGCCCAGTCCGGCGATGGCGACGCCGAAGAAGCGGGCCCACAGGGCTCCGCTGATCACGGCGCAGCCGGCGAAGATCAGGATGATGCCCAGGATGAGGTGGATCCAGCCCCAGCCCGTCAGGCTGAACTCGAAGACGTAGTGGCGCGTCGCGAGGAACACGTCGTCCTTGGCGATGGCCGCGATGCCCTCGAAGAGCGCCATCGCTCCGCCGAAGATCATCAGGGCCGCCGCCAGGATGGTGGTGCCGGATGTCGGCGCGTGCCAGGGGCTCGGGCTCGGGCGTGCGTCGCTTGCGAGGGGTCCGCTGTGGTCACTGGCCATTTCGACCTCCATGGGTTGCGGAGCCGGCCGGCCTCAGGTCAGGAGCTTCTGCTTCGCGCGGTCGAATTCCTCCTGGCTGATGTCGCCCTTGTCCTTCAGGGCCGAGAGCTTGTGCAGTTCGTCGACCGGACTGCCCGACGGGCCCGCCGCCTTGCGGACGTACTGCTGGAAGGCCTCTTCCTGCTCCTTGACCTGCTTCACCTCGCGCTCGCCCATGCTGCGGCCGCGGAAGATGAGGTAGATGAACACGCCGATGTAGGGCAGCAGGAGGACCAGTACCAGCCAGGCGGCCCTCTCCCAGCCGTTCAGGCTGTGGTCGCGGAAGATGTCCGTCACGACCTTGAAGAGCAGGAAGAACCACATCACCCACACGAACAGCCACAGCATCGTCCAGAACAGATTCAGCAGCGGATAGTCGTCCATGCCGGACTCCGATCTTCGGCGTAGATCTTCATTACTACGCCGGGTCCCGGGGGTCCGCATGTCGGGCGTCAGCCGAAGCGGCCTTCCACGTAGTCCGCCGTGCGCGGGTCGGACGGAGCGGAGAACATGGCGGGGGTGGGGCCGTACTCCACGATCCGGCCCGGGGTTCCCTGCTCCGCCAGGAAGAAGGCGCACTGGTCGGAGACGCGCGCCGCCTGCTGCATGTTGTGGGTCACGATCACGATGGTGACCTCGTCCGCCAGCTCGCGGATCGTCTCCTCGATGCGCCGTGTCGAAGTGGGGTCCAGGGCCGAGCAGGGTTCGTCCATGAGCAGGATCCTGGGGCGGACCGCCAGCGAGCGGGCGATGCACAGCCGCTGCTGCTGGCCGCCCGAGAGGGCGCCGCCGGGCTGGCGGAGCCGGTCGCGCACCTCCTTCCACAGGCCCGCCTTCGTGAGGCACTCCTCCACCAGGTCGTCCTTCTCCGGGCCCGGGACGCGCGTGCCCGTGAGCTTCAGGCCCGCCGTGACGTTGTCGTAGACCGACATCGCCGGGAAGGGGTTCGGTTTCTGGAAGACCATGCCGATGCGCCGCCGGGCGTCCGTCAGGCGGCGGCCCCGCGCATAGATGTCCTCGCCGTCCAGCAGGACCTCGCCCGCCAGCTCGGCGCCCGGGATCAGCTCGTGCATCCGGTTGAGGATGCGCAGGAAGGTCGACTTGCCGCAGCCCGAGGGGCCGATCAGGGCGGTCACCTGGCCGCCCGGCATGGTCAGCGAGACCCGGTTCAGGACCTTGCGGCCGCCGAACCAGGCGGACAGCGCGCGGGCGTCCAGGGAGGAGGCCCCCGTCGCGGCGGCCTGGGGAAGGGTGAGCGTCTCGGTCATGGGGGCCTCGATCACAGGAGGTTGGGCAGGAGCAGGGCGGCCCGGTCGGCCACCGCCAGGGCGAGCGCGGCCAGTACGGGGAACCCGACCAGCCAGGTGTGCGGGCGGCCCCAGCGGACCCGGGCCCAGGCCAGCGCGGCCGCGGCGAGCAGCAGGGCCTGGCCCCAGAGGACCAGCGGGACCCAGGCCGAGGCCTGGCCGGCCATGGGAGCCTCCTCGGCCGGCAGCCGGCCTGGGGCGCGCCCGCCGGACTGCTGGGCGGGCGAGACCAGTTCCGCGTCGACCTGGAGCACGCCGCGGGGCCGGTACGCGGGCCCGTCGGCGGTCATCAGGGTCAGCAGGCCCGCGTTCCCGGTGGGCTCGGCGGGCTGCGGGTCGCCGGCGCGCCGGACGCCGAGCACCCGGTACTCGTGCTCCCCCTGCCCGGTCGTGACGGTGAAGGTCTCGCCCCGCTCCAGGTCGCCGATGTGCCCGAACGGGCCGCCGTAGCCCGCCTGGCGGCCCATCAGGATGCTGGTCCCGGGCTGGCCCGGGAGCACGGTGTCGCGGCGGTGCCCGGGGCCCGAGGCCAGCACCTCGGCGGTGGTCGCCTCGCGCACGACCTCCCGTACGCCGATCTGCGGGATGGCCAGCAGTGCGACGGGCGCCCCGGCTCCGGCCGGGCCCACCGGGGCGGTGGCGTTGGCGAGCTCGTCGCGCAGTTCCGCGTACCCGATCCGGCGGTCCCGTTCGTGGCGGAGGTGGCCGAGCGGTCCGACCTCGGCGACGAAGCCGAGGAGGAGCGCGCCCAGGATGGCGAGGGCGGCTCCGGCGGCCCACAGGCCCGGCCCCGCGGACGGTCCCGCGGACGGCCCAGCTGACGGTCGCGCGCCGGGCTTCGCGGGCACCCCGCCCGCCGGAGCCGGCGAACCGGCTCCGGCGGGGCCGGGGCGCACGTCCACCGGCGCGGTGGAGGTGGCTGTCATCGGCACGTCTCCGGTGGTCAGTTGCCCGCGAAGGTCAGCAGGCCGCGGCGGCGGGCCCACCACACGGTCACGCCGCCGGCCACGACGAGGGCGGCGGCGAGCAGGCCGACGGCGGTGACGTCCGCGCCGGTGTCGGCGAGACCGCCCTTGGCTCCCGTGCCGGTGCCCGTACCGCCGCCCGAGACGTTGGTGGAGACGCCGACGCCGTCACCGCCGCCGGCGGTGGGGGACGGGGTCGCCGTCGTG
Source organism: Streptomyces sp. IBSNAI002 (assembly GCF_052244475.1). Classification (NCBI taxonomy): domain Bacteria; kingdom Bacillati; phylum Actinomycetota; class Actinomycetes; order Kitasatosporales; family Streptomycetaceae; genus Streptomyces; species Streptomyces sp. IBSNAI002. Next base: position 3,222,610 of record NZ_JBQPXG010000002.1, read on the forward strand.
GTCGACGAGGCGGTGGCGGTGGGCGTGGGAGTGGCGGTGGGCGTGGGGGACGCCGAGTCCGTGGGGGCCGGCGTCGGGGTGGGGGTCGGGGTGGGCGTCGGGGTCGGGGGGGCGGTCGGCGTGGGAGTGGGAGTGGGCGTCGGGGTCGGGGTCGGGGTCGGCTGCGCCGGGTCCGTGGTCTGGTACGCGGTGTTGGAGGTGAACCAGAGCGATCCGGTGAAGTCCCCGAACGTCTCGGTGCCGAACGCCTTGCGGCAGACCACCGTGAGGTCGTAGCGGCCTTCCAGGACGCTGAAACCGGCTTCGTTGGCGTAGTCCCGCATGGTGCTCGTCAGGGGTACGACGATCCCGCCCGACGGTGCCTGCCCGTACGTGGAGATCGGCGAGTTGCCCACCACGTTCTTGCCCTCGGCGGGGAAGCCCTTGCCGGTCACCTTCACCAGGACGTTGGTGGCGGGCGCCGGGCAGGCCGCCGAGGTGGCGAGGTCGATGCTGCCGGTGTCCGTGCCCGTGGCCGGGTTGACCAGCGCCGTGCCGGCGGGGGCGGCCTGGGCGGCCGTGGTGGCCAGGGCGAGGGCGGCGAGCGCGGCCGCGGTGGCGGCGGCCGCTCCGGCCGCCGTGCGCCGGGTCCGCCGGGCGGCGCCGGTGGCCCCGGCGGGGCCGGTGGCCCCGGCGGGGCCGGTGGCCCCGGCGGGGCCGGTGGCCCCGGCGGGGCGGGTCGGGGGGATGGGGCGGGTGAACTGCACGATGGGCTCCTTGTTGGCGTTCTCGGGAGTGGTGCGCCGGCGGGCCGACGCGATGGCCGCCGCTGCCCGGGCGAGGCGCCTGCGGCGCCAGGCCCACAGCCCGCCCGCGGTGATCACGAGGACCAGCGCGAGCAGCGTCCACGGGACCGTCCACAACGACACCGAGCGGGTCAGGGACGGGAGTCTGGGGTCCACGCCCTCGCGCGCGGCGACCGGCTGCACGGAGACGACGGCGGACGAGCGCAGGACCGGGGCCACCCCGTCGGCCGTGGCCGTGACCTTCAGCGAGCTGCCCGGCAGCAGGTCGCCGAGGTCCTTGGCGCCGCGCGCGGTGACGGAGGTGCCGAGCAGGCCGTTGATCCGGACGGCCTGGCGCGCGCCGAGCCGGACGTTGCCGGTGTTGCGCACGGTGTACGTGACGGTGGCCGAGCCGCTGCCGAAGGGGTCGGCGGTGCCCTCGTAGGAGGCGGTGACGTCCTCCACGGCCAGCTGCGGGGTCAGGGTCCCGGCGGCGCGGACGTAGACGCGGGTGCCGACCCGCTGGTCGAGCCGGACCTTGTTGCCCTGCGCGTCCCGGCCGCCTCCGGCGAGGGCGGCGACGATGCCGCCGGTGTGGTCGCCGGGGGCGACCTCGCGGGGGACGGTCATGGTGAAGGGCACGATGACGTTGCTCTTCGGCGGGACCGTGACCTGGTCCTTCTCCAGCCTGATCCAGCTGCCGGCGTCCTTGGGGGCCTGGCCCGCGGGCAGCAGGTCGAAGCCTCCGTCGGCCGTGTTGACGGCGTCGCTCGCGTAGACGGCGAGGGTCAGCGGCTCGTCCCCGTAGTTCCATACGGCGATCCGGTCGCGCAGGCCGGCCCCGCCGGTGACCCCGTACGAGAAGTGGGGCCGGGCGTCGGGCTCCCCGGGGCCCGCCGGCTGCACCCCGAAGGTGGCCTTCCGGTCCTCGGAGACCACGGGCGTCGCGTGGGCGGCGGGTGCGGGGAACGGCGCGAGCAGCACCAGGGCGGCCGTCAGCACGGCCGTCAGCGCGGCGGCGGCCGGGCGGCTGCGCCGGGCGGGGGCAGCGGTGGGAGTCATGGCGCGGGCGTCCGATCGAGGCGGGGGCGGGGGCGGGGTCCGAGGTGTCAGGGGCGGGGCGGAACGGGTCTGTGGAGCGGGAAGGGCCCGTTCCGCCCCGGTGCTCACACCTGGATCAGATGGCGGTGAGCGTGAGGGTCGCGGAGTACGTGCCGGCCACCGTGGAGGTCGGGACGTTCAGCGCGAGGTCTGCGGTGACGTGCGCGGTGCCGAGGCCGGTGCCGTTGGCGAGGGTGCGGGCGGACTTCAGGCCCGCCGTGCCCGCGTCACCGGTGGCCGCCCCGTGCGCCGCCGGGACGGCCGGGCCGGCCGTGACGGTCTGCGCGGGCGCCTTGTCGACGACCTTGGGGGCCCAGCCGAGGTTCTGGCCGTTGATGCCGTGCGTGGCGCCGTCGGAGAAGTCGGTGACCTGGCCGCTGACGGTCCAGCCCGGGTTGCCGGCACGGGTGTCGGTGAGGGTGACCGGGTTGATGGACCCGGCCGTGGTCAGGAGGTCGCCGTCGGCGTTGAGGACCGGCGAGGGCAGGGTCACCTGCGGATTGGCGACGCTGATCACCAGCGCGCCCGCGTTGACGGTGGTGGTGATGGTCTCGGAGGCGGAGACTCCGGCGAACGCGCCGACCACGTACGGGATCGCGCCCGAGTCGGAGCCCAGGTGGGCGCCCGCGTCGGCCGGTACGAACACGGCGGTGAAGGAGTGGTCGCCCACCGGCAGGCTGCTGGTGGTCAGCACCGCGGAACCGCCCGCGACCGGAACCGTGCCCAGGGTGGTCGTGGTGCCGCCCACCGTGTCGGTGAACTTCACCGCGCCGGCCGCGCCCGCGGGCGTGACCGTGCCGGTCAGGGTCACCAGGCTGAACTGCGGCGCGGTGGCGGCCGGGGAGACGGCGAGTGCGGTCGTGGTCGCCGTGGCCGGGACGGCCTGGACCGCGTAGGAGACGACCGCGGAGGCCGAGCCGTTGTACGAGGCGTTGGAGGGCGTGAACACGGCCGTCAGGTCGTGCGTGCCCGCGGTGAGGTTGCTCGTGGTCAGGGCCGCGGTGCCGCCCGCGACGGTGACGGGGGTGCCGAGGTCGGCCGCGCCGTCCTTGAACTGGACGGTACCCGCGGAGCCGGCGCCGGGGGTCACGGTCGCCGTGAGGGTGACCGGGGTGCCCGCCTGGGCCGGGCCGGCCGGGGTCACGGCGAGGGCGGTGGTGGTGTCGGTCTTCACCGCCGGGTCGTTGGCCTGGTAGGTGGTGTTCGACGTGAACCAGACGGCGCCGGTGTAGTCGCCGAGGCTGGTGCCGTTGAAGGCCGTACGGCAGATGACGGTGAAGTCGTACTTGCCCTGGAGGGTGGTGAAGCCCGCCTGGCTGGCGTAGTCCCGCATGGTCGAGGTGAGCGGGATGACCATGCCCCCGTTGGGGGCGGTCGGGTAGGTGGTGATCGGGGAGTTGCCGACCACGTTCAGACCGCCGGCCGGGAAGCCGGAACCCTCCACCTTCACCAGCACGTTGGTGGCGTTCGCCGGGCAGGCGCCTGAGGTGGTGAAGGCGATGCCGGTGGTGTCGGCGCCGGTGGCCGGGTTGATCTCGATGGTGCCGATCGGGGCGGCGTACGCGGCGCCCGCGCCCGCGAGACCGGCCGCGAAGGCGGTGGTCAGGGCGGCGACACCGAGGGCCAGGGCCCGCGGAACTCTGTTCTTCAGCACGGTTCGCTCTCCAGAATCAGGATCAGGATCAGGATCAGAAGCAGGAGCAGGAGCAGGAGCTGATCAGGGCGTCTGCTTGGTGGTGTCGCCGCAGTTCGGGTTCGTGGCGAAGCCGTACGTGTTGATCACCGAGGTCTGCTTGCAGATCTCGGAGGTGCCGCCGACGAAGACCGTGCTCCAGGGCGCCGTGCCGACCTTGCTCGTCGGGATGACGTTGTAGACGTCGCGCTTCACGCCGAAGCCGCTGTTGAGGACGGTCGGGGCCAGGCCGTCGATCGTGCCGAGGATGGCGCGGCCGCGCAGGTCGGCGATGGTCTGCGAGGACTGCGACTGGTACTGCGCGATGGAGAACGGCACGATCGACTTGTCGTCGAGGACGCGGCCGTCGTGCTCCTGGACCGGGGCGGTGCCCTTCTTGTCCTTGATGCAGGGGTAGACACCCGCGACGACGTCGGCGTCGGTGATGCCCATCTGGGACTCCCAGAAGCTGCGGGTGCCCGAACCGGCCTGCGGCAGGTAGACGGTCATGTCGTAGTTCGGGCCCGCGCCCACGTAGTTCGGGTCGCAGTGGTAGATCGCCTTCAGGTCGGTCAGCGACAGCTTGCGCGGGATCGCCGAACCGGGGGTGACGGCGTAGCTGACGCCGTCGACCGCGAACGGGACGTACGTCAGGCCGGGGGCCGCGGCCGCCAGGTTGAGGGCGGAGGAGCGGGCGAAGTCCAGGCAGCCGTTGTTCGCCTGGAGCGAGGTCAGCAGAGCGGAGCGGCCGGCGCCGCTGCCGTTGGGGCGGGCGATGGTGCAGTTCGGGTTGACCGCCGGGTCCTTGGTGGTGACGCTCGCGGAGCCGGTGGCGTCGTAGGAGCCGAGCACCTTCTGGCCGTTGACGGTGATGGCCGCGGCCAGGCCGTTCATGACGTCCTGGGTGGTGTCGGAGCCGACACCGGCGAGCTGGCGGTACTGCGGCGGGCCGGCCGGGTCGGCGAAGGCGATGCTGCCGCCGGCGGCGGCGAGCGCCAGAGCGGCCGTCGCGGCGGCGAAGGCGGTCTTCTTCTTGTTCACGCGGGTTTACCCCTCAGCTAGGCTGCGCCCGGGTGGTGCCCGGCACGCGTTGGGTGAAGTTCCGTTGGCGCGGACGAATCGGACGGTCGTGGCCGGGCATCACCTCCCTTCGTCGCGTTGCGCGACGGCAGCGGCGCCGCCGCGCAGGGCGGCCAGGCGCCGCAGGAAGCGCGGCAGCAACCGCGGCAGCAGCGGGCCGGCGAAGGCCGCGAGCGCGCCCACGACCAGGCAGACCAGCAGGACGTGGCGGATCGCGCCGACCACCCAGCGCGGGGTCTCGCCCGTGCTCTGCGCGGCGGACGCCGGGGCGGGCGGCCGGGCCCCCGGTGCGGCGGGGGCCGCCGGGGCCGCACCGGCCGGAGCACCACCGGCCCCCGCTCCCGCCGCGGCACCGGAGGAGGAGCCGACGGCGGCCGCACCCTGGCCCGGGCCGGATCCCGCGCCGCCGGCCGCCCCGCCCGCGGTGCCCGGCGTACCGCCGGAGACGGAGGATCCGCTCGTGACGCCGCCCGCCGGCCCGCCCGGAGCCGGCTTCCCGGCCTCGGCGGTGACCCGGCGCGCGGCCTCGCGGGTCTGGGCGCGCAGGGCCTCGGGCAGCGGGGCGTAGCCGTGCGGCAGGGTTCCGGCGGCCACGCCCGGGGTCTGGCCGGGGCCGGCCGCGTAGGCCAGCAGGCTGCCGTAGTCCTTGCCCTCCGCCTCCGTGAGGTCGGCGGGCACGGTCGCGGCGTAGGTGAGCACGGTCAGCGGGTAGGCCGCCGGGTCCGCCGCCGCCGGGTCGGGCAGGGTCACCCCGTCCGGGCCGGGCGTGCGGGCGCCCGCCGCGGCGATCAGGGCGGCCGGCTCGGGAGCGACGAACTTCCCGGCGGCGTTGAGGAGTTCGGCGCGGACCAGGCCGTACCGGTCGGCGGTGGCCGTGTCGGTGACGGCGAGCACGGCGCGCGCCCCGGACGGCTGCGGCGGGTCCTTCTTGTACGCGGGCGGCGTGGCGGTCGCGTCCCAGGAGGTACGGGCCAGGGTGTCGCCCCGGCTCGCGGCGCGGGCGGCCGCGTGCATGTCGCTCGCGTACGGGTGCTTGTCCTGGATGCAGAGCGGGAAGGAGGGCCGGTCCTCGAACGGCTGGCAGTACGGGTCGCTCTTGGGGAAGCTGTCGAGGGGCAGCGCGAGGTCCTTGTAGTGCGGGTTGACCTGCATGCCCGCGTAGGCGCGGTCCCCGTACCCGCCCGCGTTGTCGGGCACCCCGCGCAGGAACTCGCGGGCGGCCGGGTCCTGCGCCACCCACTCCCACAGCTGGCGGGTGGTGTCGGCGAGCGGCTGCGGCACGAGGGCGTCGCCGAGCCGGCCGCCGAAGTCCAGGCCGGTGTAGTCCGGGTTGTGGCGGACGAACTCCGGGTCGCGGCCCAGGTTCACCGGGTTCCTCGCGGTGCTCTCGGCGAAGCGCGAGTTGCCGTCCTGGTACGACTCGGTCAGCAGCTTCGCGACCAGGCGCGGGGTCAGGCGCAGGGAGCCGAGCCGGATGCCGTTGCGGGCCTTGACCTCGTCGGGGGCGCCGAAACCGGCCTGGCTCTCGATGAAGAAGCCGATGGTGATGCCGGAGAGGGCGACGGGCGCGTAGAGGGGCTTGCGCGCCCCCTGAGCCCCCTGCGTCCCCTGCGCCCCCTGCGTCCCCTCGGCGGCGGGCCGGCCGACGAAGACCAGCCCGGGCGCGCCGGAGAGCAGCTTGACGCGGGCGGTCTCGTCGGGGACCTGGGCATAGCCGTAGATGGCCTTGCCGCCGGTCTGGCACAGGGCGGGCTGCCAGCGGGTGACGGCTTCGGCGGCCATCTCGCTGCCGAGCGTGCCGCGTTCCTCGGCTCCGATCGGGCAGTGGCTGCCGATCGGTTCGAAGCCGAGCGGCAGGACGAGCCGGTGCTTCCAGTTGGCCGGGCTGAGCGGGGAGGACTGGAGCTGTCCGCCGGACTGGCCGGTGTACGGGGTGCCGTCGACCTCGGCGGTGCCGCGCGGGACGACCACCAGCCAGCAGCCGCGGCCGACGGTGGCGCCCTGCGCGTCGCGGACGGCGGAGCCGCAGCCGAGGCCGGGGGCCTCGACGGCGGTCTGGGCCTCGAACCAGACCTCACCGGAGCCGCGGGCGTTGGTACGGGCGTACGGGACCTCGTTGGTGCTGTTGACGTCGAAGAACTCGTTCCAGTTGCCCGGGCTGACCGGGTCCCCGCCGGCCGTGCGGAAGGGGGCGTACGAGATCCCGCTGGGGGTGGGCGGCGGCAGCGGCTGGTTCTCGGCGTCCTTGAGGCGGTCGCCGTAGCTGAGCTGGCGGCTGTTGGTGTAGGCGCCGGCGGACTGGTTGCCGGCGCCCGCGCCGAGCGCCGAGGCGCCGCCGAACTGGCACTGGTCGGTGGTCGGCCCGGTCGGGGCGTCGCCCCAGCACTGCATGATCTGGAGGTAGTTCGCGTCGTAGGAGGTGTCCGAGACGGTCGGGGCGGCGCCGGTCCAGGAGACCTTGACGACCTGGCCCACGAGGTTGCGGGTCTGGCTGACGGTCACCTCGAGCCCGGCGTACGGGCCGGTGCCGGCGACCGTGGCCGGCGAGCCGTCGGCCGCCGCGCCCGTCGCGCCCGCCGCGCCCGTCGCGCCCGCCGCGCCCGTCGCGCCCGAGCCTGCCGCGTACGCCCGCTGCGCACCGGCGCCGAGGCCTCCGGCGGCGACCACGGGGAGCAGGACCAGGCACAGGGTGCCGAACAGCAGGCGGACCCTGCTCACCGCGGTCCGTCGGGACGGGGAGGTACCGCCACGTATGCCGTTGCCGCGCATCAGGAGCCGCCTCCCGCGCGGTGGGCCAGCCGCCGGGTCAGCAGCGGCGGGCCGACGGTCAGGGTGAGCAGGATGAGCGCGCCGAGCACCATCAGGACCGTCTGGAGGCTGCCGCCGATCCCGGACGCGGTGGTGACGGGGATGCCGAACAGGTCCCCCGGCCCGGCCGCCACGGGCAGGCCCGTCTCCGGGTCGACGGCCCCGTCCGCGCCGCCCGCGGCCGCGCCCTCCGCGCCCCCGGACGCCGCGCCTCCGGTTCCGCCGGTGGCCGCGGCCCCACCGGAGGCGGCCGCTCCGCCCGAGCCGGAGCCCGCGCCGCCGGTGGCCGCGCCACCGCCCGTACCGCTGCCTCCGCCGGAGCCGCCACCGCCCGAGGCGCCCGAGGCGCCGCCCGAACCGCCGGTCTGGGTCGGGGTCTTGTTGCCGCCGGTGCCGACCTCGCACTGGGTCGCGCCCTGCTTGTCGCAGTCGGCGGGCTGCGGGGCGGTGGTGGCGAGGAGGTTGGTGCCGTCGGCGGAGAAGGTGGGGTTCTTGCAGTTCTTCAGGTCGATGTCCTCGGCGACGACGCCGGGGATCCGGCGGACCTGTTCCAGACCGGCCCGCACCAGGTTGACGGGCAGCGGCGAGTAGCCGAGCCGGTCGACGGAGCGCTGGCCCTCACAGAGGAAGTAGTAGGCGAAGGCACCGAGCGCCTTGCCCTTCTGCGGGTTGAAGTTCGCTTCCTGCGCGGTCGGGACGATCATGTAGCTGTAGCTGGAGAGCGGGTAGTTGCGGCGGTCCGCGGCCTCGTTGTAGACCTGCGACAGGTCCTGGGTGAGGTTGGACCGGATGGCGGCCTTGGTGAGCGAGACGGCGACGTTCGGCGCGGTGGGCTCGGTGTAGTAGCCCGCCTTGTTGAGGATCTTCGCGACGGGGAAGCCGGTCGTGGCCACCGCGTAGGAGTACTCGACGTAGGTGATCGTGCCCTGGTTGCCGTCCTGGGCCACGTAGCCGGAGACGCCGTTGGAGCCGGACTGGCCGACGAAGCCGCGGCCCGCCACGACCGGGTAGTTGGAGGTCTGCCCGCAGGGGGTGGAACGGCCCGCCTTGGCGCAGTAGGCGTCCCACAGCCCCGCGTGCTGGTTGCTCATCCAGCTGGTCAGCTGGGCCGTGGTGCCCGAGCCGTCGGAGCGGACGACCGGGACGATCCGGCGGGCGGGGAGGGAGGCGGCGAGGGCCGGGTTGTCGGCCTTGATGGCCGGGTCGTTCCAGGTGGTGACCACGCCGGTGAAGATCTTGGCGACGACCTCGCCGGAGAGCCGCAGGTTGGTGACCCGGCGGTTGCCGATCTTGAGGTTGTACATGAAGGCCGTGCCGCCCGCGACGATGGGCATGTAGCTGAACTTCCGCGAAGGCGCCGGGTCCACGACCCCGGAGTCCTTGATCCCGTACGGGATCTCGGAGACGGCGAAGTCGACGGTGCCGTTGCGGAACTGGTTGCGGCCGTCGGACGATCCCGTGCCGCTGTAGTTGACGGTCATGCCGTACTGCTTGACGTTGGCGCGCCACTGGTCGAGGGCGTTCTGGCTCCAGGTGGAGCCGGCCCCGGAGACCGGTACGTAGCTCTCGGCCGCGGCGGGCACGGCGCCGGGCAGCGCGAGGGCCACGGCGGCCAGGAGCAGGGCGAGGGCGCGGACGAGGTAGCCCGAAGGAGCACGTCCGGGGCTGGCCGGGGGTCGTCCGGGCATCGGGACTCTCCTGATCGGTGACGTGTCGTACGAAGGGAGGTGCGGGCGGGACGCGCGGAGGACCCGGCGGCTACGCCCAGGGCGGAGGTTCGGGGCGCCCGTCCCCCGGCTGCGCGGCCGAAGCCGCACCCCCGGCATCCGGCCCGCCCCGCCCACCGAGCCCCGGCCCCTGAGCGGAGCCCGCCCCCCGGACCGCATCCGGCCCGCCGGCCGGATCCCGCCCGGCCGAACCCCGCCCGGCTGGGTCCCGCCCGGGCCGGTCCAGCCCGGCCGGGTCACGCTCGGCCAAGTGCCGTTCGGCCAAGTGCCGCCCGGCCAGGTCCCGTTCCCGCTCTTCGGCCCGGGCCGCCATCCGCTCCGCGTCCCGCGCCGAGGCGAGCACCCGGCGGTGCTGGGCGCCGCGGCTGAGCTGTCCGGGGGCCTTGCCCCCGAGGACGCGGGCCACCACGAAGAGCAGCAGCACCAGCGCCATCAGCAGGGCCGCGCAGCCGAAGCCGCGGGCGATCATGGTCTTGTCGGGGTAGCCGACGAGGTTGAAGGTGGCGAGCGGCAGCGACATCTGCGGGCCCTCGAACGGGTTGGCGTTCAGCCCGGCCGCGATGCCCGAGGTCAGCAGCACCGGCGAGGTCTCCCCGATGCCGCGGGCGGTGCCGAGGATCACCGCGGTGGTCAGCCCGGAGCGGGCGGTGGGCAGCACCACCGTCCACACCGTGCGCCACTGCCCGGCGCCCAGCGCGTAGGAGGCCTCCTTGAGCGAGCCCGGCACCAGCCGGATCACCACGTCGGAGGCCCGGATGACGATGGGCAGCATCATCACGGACAGCGCGAGGGCGGCGGCGAAGCCGGACTTGTCGTAGCCGAGGAGCAGGATCCAGGTGGCGTACACGAACAGGCCGGCCACGATCGACGGCAGCGCGGTCATGGCCTCGACGATCGTGCGGACGAACCGCGCGTAGCGGCCGGGGACTTCGTTCAGGAACACCGCACAGGCCAGTCCCAGCGGCACGGTGATCACCAGCGCGATGGTGATCTGCTCCAGGGTGCCGACGATGGCGTGCAGCGCCCCGCCCTCGGTGAGCGGGTCGAGCGGGCCGGCGCCCGACATGTCCTCGGTGAAGAAGTTGAGGTGGGCCAGCGCCTCCAGCCGCGAACGATGGCGTAGCCGACGACGAGGAGGAGCCCGGCCAGCAGCAGCCCGGCGATGCCGTGGGCGAAGCCCTGGGCGAGGCGGGCGCGTACGGTGGACCGGTTCTCGTCGAGGGAGACGAGGACCGCGTACAGGGCCATGAACGCGAAGTAGAGGACGACGGTGAAGCCCAGCGGTCCGTTGAAGGGCAGCACCCGGCCGAAGAGCAGCGTGGTCAGGGCGAGCGAGGCGGCCGCCGCGCCCACCAGGGCCAGCACGTCGCGGGTGTGCAGGGTGGACGTCTTGCGGCGGATCTCGGCGGGCGAGCCGGGCCCCTCCGCCGCGGGGGCCGGGCAGACGGTGCGCGGTTCGTCGCCCGCGGTGGCGGGGCCGGCCGGGTGCGTGGTGACGGTCATGCGTCGGCCCCCGCTCCGGAGCGGCTGCGCGCGACCACGGAGGACGCGATGAAGTTGACGACGAGGGTCATGAGGAAGAGCGCGAGACCGGCGGCCATCAGCGCGGACATGCCGAACGCGCTGGCCGATCCGTAGCGCAGGGCGATCAGGGCGGACACGGAGTTGGTACCGTTCTGGAGGACGTGCGGCTGTACGACGAAGACCGGGGAGATGATCAGGTAGACGGCGATGGTCTCGCCGAGCGCGCGGCCGAGCCCGAGCATCGTGCCGCCGATCATCCCGCCCTTGCCGAAGGGCAGGACGACGGAGCGGATGACCCCCCACTGCGTGCCGCCGAGGGCGAAGGCGCCCTCGCGTTCACCCGGCGGAGCCTGGGCGAACGACTCGCGCATCACCGAGCAGGCGATCGGTGTGACCATCAGCGAGACGACCAGTCCGGCGATGAAGGTGGACGAGGTGTAGAAGGTGTTCGAGCTGAGCGGGTCGCCCGGGTCGTCACCGTCGACCGCGAAGGGCGGGAACCACCCGAAGTAGGTGGTGAGCCATCGGGACAGTCCCACCACGTTCGGCTGGAACAGGAACAGTCCCCACAGGCCGTAGACCACGCTGGGCACCGCCGCCATCAGGTCGACGAGGCTGATCAGGGTCTGCCTGATGCGGCGCGGCGCGTACTCGGTGATGAAGAGGGCGGTGCCGGCGGCGAGCGGAACGGCGAACAGGATCGCGACGGCGCCGATGAGCACGGTGCCCGTGAGGACGGCCGCGATGCCGAAGTTGTGGGAGTCCGGCTCCCAGGCGGAGCGGGTGAGGAAGGCCGGGCCCGCGTCGCGCAGCGCCTCCAGGGCGCGGCCGCCGAGGAAGACCCCGACCAGGGTCATGATCAGGAGTACGACGGCGCCCGCGCCCCGGGCCGAGAGGCGGAAGACGCGGTCGGCCGGGTCTCCCGCCTTGGCGAGGGCCCGGGGCGCGTCGTCGGGCCCGGCCGGGCCGTCGGGGTCGGGTGCGCCGATGACGGTGGTGGTCGCGCTGCTGGTGGTCACAGCGGACCTCCCCCGCGTACCGCGAGCCCCGGTGCGCCGCCTGAACCGCCGGAGCCGCCGGCGCCGGGCAGGCGCAGGCCGCGCAGCCGCCGGGTGTAGGTGACCCCCGCGGCGACCTGTGCCTCGGCGGCGGCGGAGAGGAAGAGCTGGAGGCTGTGGCGGCACTCGCGCTGACGCCGGAAGGTGCGTACGGCCACGGCCACGCAGTCCTCGTCCAGGGTCAGCTGCCAGGTCCAGGCTCCGACACCGCTGCCGGCTCCGCCGCCGGGGGACATCACCACGAGTGCGGTGACCCGTCCGGCCTGCGAGCGCAGCCGTTCGACGGCGGCGCAGCAGGCGCCGAGGCTGTGGTGCACGTGCGGACTGCGGCCGAGCTCATGGTTGTTGGCGCCGACGAGACGCCAGGTCACGGCCTCGGAACCGCTTCCCGCACGGTCTTCCTCCAAGGCGCCCCCCGACGCCCGGCCGCGTGCGACATCCACCCACGAAACGAACAGAAAACGTGGCCGAGACACCGGGCCGCCCCCCTTCCCCACAACCGTGCGTGGCTGGAATCAGCCACCCACCCATGGCTGCGGGCATGACAATCCACGGGGCGTAGGGCTGTGCAGCACACGGATCGGTGAAGCAGAAACGGAGAACGTGTGAACGCGAGGAGGAGGCGCGCGGGGGGCGCTCCTCCCGGCCGGACCCGTGCGCCCCCTTGGCATGCGGCGCACTCGGCTAGCCGATCTCCACGACCCTGACGGCCTGGTAGTACAGCCACGCGGTGCTGTCGCAGGAGCCCCGGCGGGCGCCCGAGTACGCGGTGCAGACCCTCTTCAGGTCCGCGTGGAAGGCCTCGTCGAGGCGGGATTTGGCGGCTGGAAACAGCCCTGCCGCCCGGTGGTTGCGGTAGCCGAAGTCGTGGCGTGCGCAGGCCAGGCGGAACGGGAAGCCGAAGGGGTTGTCCGGGGAGCCGGTGCAGTAGTCCGTCGACCAGTCGAATCCGTACGCGGTCCAGGCCGCCTGGTTCTCGCGCGCGGCGGCCCATGCCCGGTAGGCGGCCGCGTCGGCCTGCGTCCAACGGCTCAGCACCTGCGGCTTGTCGGCGGGGACCCCGGGGGCCGCGGGGGCCGCCGAGGCGGCGGTCGCGACGGCGAGCACGGCGGCCGCGGCCGCGGCGAGAGCGGCGACGGTACGGCGGACGGTACGGCGGGCGGTACGGCGGCGCATGGCGTTCCTCGGGGCCGGGGGCGGACGGGCTGGTCGCCCCCGGCCAACTCCCCCGGGTGCCGCATGGTTACTGCGTCACCGCGTCACCGCGTCACCGGACGGCCGGTCTGCCGTCACCCGGGTTCATCCGCGTCCAGGGCCGTCGCGACGGCCCGGGCGAAGCCCTCCGGGTTGTCCAGCATGATGTTGTGCCCGCAGTCGGGTACCGGCACCACGCGGACCCCGGCCGCCTCCAGGGCCTCGGCGCCCGGGAGCGGACCATCCGCCTCCGGCAACAGGAAGGTGCGCGGAACCTTCACTTCCAGCAGCAGCTCGCGCATCGTGGGCCTCGTCCCCGCGGCCAGGTGCACGGCGCTGCGGTACAGGGCGGTCCGGCCGGCCAGCCGCATGGTCGCCCACCAGTGCGCGCCGGCCCGGTCGCGCACCTGCGCCCAGCCGCCCGCCAGGAACTCCTCCTCGCCGTAGGCGGCGATCCCGCTGCTCCCGGCCGAACCGGGCGCGGGCGGCAGCGGATCCAGATTGGCGTCGACCAGCACCAGCCGCGAGACCAGGTCCGGGTGCCGGCCGGCGAGCACGATGGCGACGGATCCGCCCATGCTGTGCGCGATCAGCTCGGCGCCCCGCACCCCGGCGGCGGCGAGGGCCGCCGCCAGCGCGTCGGCATGCGCCTCGCGGGTGTAGGGGAACCCCTCGGGCCGGTCGCTGTACCCGTGGCCCAGCAGGTCGACCAGCAGCGAACGGCGGCCCGCCAGCAGCGGATGGGCGGCGCTCGCCGTGAAGTAGCCGGGCGAACTGGCCCCGAGCCCGTGCACGTACACCCGGGCCGGCTCCTCCCCCGGCAGCTCCACCCACCGGATCCGGTCACCCTCCGCCGTGACGGCAGCGCTCCGCACGATCCATCCCCCCTGTACTCCCAGGTCACTTCCCGGCCATGGTCGGGGACGAGGATAGCCAGCGCCGGGCCGCCGCATCCGGTTCGTCTACCCTCGGTCGGGTGATCGACCACGTGAACGAGCTCACCGACGACGCACCGCGGACCGGCACTCCCCCCGAGGGCGTGGCCGTGGCCGTGTGGTCCCTGGACACCCTGCGGGACTCGGTCGCCGGGCACCCGGTCGCCGCGGCCGGGGAGGTCCTGGACGCGGCCGAACAGGAGCGCGCCGCACGGCTCAAGCGACCCGCCGACCGGCAGCGCTACCTCGCCTCGCACCTGGGCCTGCGCGTCCTGCTCGGCGGCTACCTGGGGCTGGCGCCGCACGAAGTCACGCTGGTCCGCGAGACCTGCCCGTGCTGCGGCGGCCCGCACGGCCGGCCCGCCGTGGCCGGCGGCCCGGTGCACTTCTCCCTCTCGCACAGCGGCGACGTGGCCTACCTGGCCTTCTCCGGAGTGCCGGTCGGCATCGACGTGGAGGAGACGCCGAGTGCGGAGGCGCTGGCCGACGTGCTGCCGCTGCTGCACCCGGCCGAGATCGCCGAGCTGAACGCCCTGCCGGAGGCGGACCGGCCGGACGGGCTGGCCCGCGTCTGGTGCCGCAAGGAGGCCTGCCTCAAGGCCCAGGGCACCGGACTCGCCCTCGGCCTGGTCGACCCGTACGTCGGCTCCGCCGCCACCCCGGCCCCCGTACCGGGCTGGACCCTGCGCGACCTCCCGGCTCCCGCGGCCTACGCGGCGGCCCTGGCCGTCCGGGCCTGACCGGCGGCCGTGCCGCGCCGCACGCCGCAGCGAAATCCTGCTCTCCACCGGCCGTGCCCCCAGTAGCGTGACCGCCATGGACATCCGCCGGGCCCGTACCCCCGCCGAGCTCACCGCCGCCGAATCCCTCTTCGACGGGCCCGCCCGTGAGGAGTGGTCCGAGCGCTTCCTGGCCGCGCCGGGCCATCTGCTGCTCATCGCCTACGTGGACGGCGTACCCGCCGGGATGGTCTCCGGCGTCGAGATGACCCATCCCGACAAGGGCACCGAGATGTGCCTGTACGAGCTCTCCGTGGACGAGGGGTACCGCCGCCGCGGAATCGGCCGCGCCCTGACCCTCGCGCTCGCCGACGAGGCCAAGGCCCGCGGCTGCTACGGCATGTGGGTGGGCGTCGACACGGACAACGAGCCGGCCCTCGCCACCTACACGTCCGCCGGGGCCCGCGACGAGGGCGTCTTCACGATGCGCGGCTGGCCCTTCACGCCGTAGCCCCGCCCCGCGGGCCGCCCCCGCCCGCCGCCCCGCTCCTCGCGCCGCCCGTCGCCCCGCCCGTCGCCCCGCCCGTCGCCCCCGCGGCGGCGTGTCGTGCGTCCAGTCGGCGCACCCTCCGCGCGCCCCTGCCGCCCGTCGCCGAGCATCGGCCACATGACCGCATTCGCCGCCCTCCTCCCGGCCGCCGCCCTCCTCGCGACGGCCGGCACGGCCACCGCCCTGCCGCCGCCGCACTCCGACGCCACCGCTGCCGAAACCGCCCCGTACGTCGTCGTCCTGAAGGGCACTGCGACGGACACCGGCGCCCGGGTTCCCGCCCGCGCCCTGGCCCTGGCCGTCGAGGCGGCCGACGCCGGCGACGAGGTCTCGGACGTCTACGACACCGTGCTGGACGGTTTCGCCGTCCGCACCACCGCCGCCCGCGCCGCCGCCCTGGCCGCCGACCCCCGGGTCGCCTCGGTGGAACCGGACGCCGAGTTCCGCACCGCCGACACCCAGCCCGCGGCGCCCTGGCCGCTGGACCGGATCGACCAGCGCGAGCTGCCGCTCGACGGCTCGTACACGTACCCCACCAGGGCCGAAGGCGTCACCGTCTACGTCATCGACACCGGGATCAACACCCGCCACCAGGAGTTCGGCGGCCGCGCCCGGGCCGGCTACAACGGGCTGTTCCTCCAGGGCTCCGGCGACTGCAACGGCCACGGCACGCACGTCGCGGCGACCGTGGGCGGGGAGACGTACGGGGTCGCGAAGGGCGTCTCCCTCGTCTCGGTGAAGGTGGCCGACTGCCGCGGCTCCGGGCGGCTTTCGGCGATGGTCGGCGGCATCGAGTGGATGGTGAAGCACGCCGCCAGGTCCCCCGCCACCCCGGCGGTCGCCAACCTGAGCATGGGCGGCACCCGCAGCTACGCCCTCGACGGGGCGGTCGCCCGGGCCGTCGACTCCGGGGTCACCTTCGTCGTGGCCGCCGGCAACGACGGCAAGGACGCCTGCGCGGGATCCCCGGCCTCCGTACCGCAGGCCGTCACGGTCGGCGCGACCGACGCCGAGGACCGGCGCGCGCCGTTCTCCAACCACGGCCGCTGCGTGGACCTCTCGGCTCCCGGCGTGTCCGTCGTCTCGGCTTGGAAGGGCTCCGCCACCGCCACCGCCCGCTCCTCCGGCACGTCGATGGCCGCCCCGCACGTGGCCGGGGTCGCGGCGCTGATCCGCGCCGACGGCACGGACAAGACCCCGCAGGAGGTGGCCGCGGCGCTGACGCACAGCGCGGTCCCCGACCGCATCACCGGACTCCCCGCGGGCACCCCCAACCTCCTGCTGCACACGCCGACCGCGCGCTGAGGCGCCCACCGACCAGTCGGTATCCGATGTGCCATCAGACCTGCTCTGATGGCACATCAATTTCTGTGTGCTTCGGGCGAAAACAAGTCATTGACTTCTCATCACGGCGACGCGTCAATGTCGGCCACCGCACCGGCTCGGCCTCCCCGCACAGCGGGTGGGGGGAGGGGTTCGTCATGACGAAGGAGTCGCGACCCAGTGAGTACGCATACGCTCAGACGAAGAGTGCTGGCCGGGGCCGGGGCACTGTCCCTGGCCCTGACGGGCGGTGTGGTCGGCCTGGCCGGCTCCGCGCAGGCCGCGACGAAGACCACTCCGGTCTACGTGAAGTGCGACGCCCCGGCTCCGCAGCCGGACGCCGAGGGCCTCCAGGACTTCACCATCACGCTCCCCGACGGCGCCAAGGCGGGCGACACCGTACCGATCTCGATCGACCCCGGTCTGACGCCCGTCATTCCGATGTTCACCATCGAGACGGTCAACACCACCAAGGCCAAGCTGCTCGTCGACGGCGTGCCCCAGACCGTCACCAGCCCGCCCACACCGAGCCAGCAGACGGCGGGCCAGAAGGCCGACCCGCCGAAGTTCGACGGAACCGTCAAGATCCCCGACGGCACCGAGGGCCGCACCATCCAGATCACCATCGACCAGGTGATCACGGACGCCGACATCGGCGGCACCGTCTACACCACGACCTGTACGCCGGACCCGCGCCCCAGCGGCTCCGTCGGATCGGTCGCCGTCGAGGCCCTGCCCAAGGACCCGGTCACCACCAAGCTGACGCCCAACAGCGGCAAGGCGGGCCAGAAGGTCGCCGTCACCGGCGCCAACTTCGCCCCCGGTGCGGTCACCTGCTCCGCGCTCCTCGCGGGCGCCCCGACCGGTGACACCGGCCAGGGCACGGCGGCCGCGGGCGGCGCCGCCACCTGTGAGGTCACGGTCACCAAGAAGGCCGACCAGATCAGGATCGACGGCTCGGTCACCCCGTACAAGGACTTCGTCTTCCTCGAGGACCAGCCCGGTGTGAAGAACCCGGTCGACGTCGAGGTGCTGCCCGGTCCGCTGGCCATCGGCCCGCAGAGCGGCAACCCGGCCGTCAGCTTCGGCAAGGTGACCATCAACGGCAAGCCCCAGTCGGTCGTCGGCCAGTTCACCGCGATGTCCGTCCAGGACTTCCGCGGCGGCAGCCTCGGCTGGGACGTCACGGCCACCCGTACGCCGTTCCTGAACGAGACCACCGGCCACTCCATGGCGAAGGCGCAGATCGGCATCCAGCCCACCTGCACCGTCACCAACGCGGACAGCCCGAGCACCTGCACCGCCGGTGCGCCCGGGGCGATCTCCGCGACCCCGATGAAGGTGGCCTCGCAGGCCGCCGGCGGGGAGGAGCTGACGGGTGGCGAGTTCGCCGTCGGCGGCGCGGGGATGATCCAGCTCCCGCCGTTCATGTTCGCCGACACCTACCAGTCGGTGGTCACCTTCTCCATCGCCTGACCCGGTCCGACCGGTCCCAGGGTGGTGCGGCGCTCCGGCGCCGCACCACCTTCCCCCTTTCCGCGCCGACTGGAGACCCCGCCCATGCGCACCCGCACCTCTCTGTACGGTCTGCTCGCCGGCCTGCTGCTGCTGGGCACGGGCCTGCTCCCGGCCACCACCGCGACGGCGGCGGACAACGGCACCTGGGGGGTCTTCCCGACGCCCGCCGCCGGTGCGGCGATGACCGACCGCGCCTACTTCTTCCACCAGGGCGCGGCCGGCACCACCGTCCAGGACAGCGCGACGATCCTGAACTCCTCGGACAAGGACCTGACGTTCCAGGTGTTCGCCACCGACGCCGTGAACACTCCGGTGGGCGGCGCCTTCGCCCTGCTGCCGGTGGAGACCAAGCCCGCGGACGTCGGCGCGTGGATCGCGCTCGCGCCGGAGGCGGCGGGCACGGTGACCGTCCCGGCCAAGGGCCGCAAGGACATCCCGTTCACGGTGAAGGTCCCGGCGGACGCGACGCCCGGCGACCACGTGGGCGGCATCGTGGCCCTGAACACGGCCGTGGAGGGCGTGCAGCAGGAGGGCAAGGTGAAGGTCGGGGTGAAGCGCTCGGTGGGCGCCCGGCTGTACTTCCGGGTTCCGGGGCCGGTGACGCCCGGCCTGAGCGTGGAGGACGTACGGGTCAGCCGCTCGGCTCCCCTGCTGCCCTGGGTCAAGGACGCCCGCGCCACGGTCTCGTACGCCCTGGTGAACCGGGGCAACGTGGTCGTCGAGCCGAAGGTGGAACTGTCGGCGGAGGGCCTGTTCGGGCGCGGGGTGTTCAACCGCCCGTCCCGCGAACTGAAGCTGACCCTGC
This sequence comes from Streptomyces sp. IBSNAI002, assembly GCF_052244475.1. Taxonomy (NCBI): domain Bacteria; kingdom Bacillati; phylum Actinomycetota; class Actinomycetes; order Kitasatosporales; family Streptomycetaceae; genus Streptomyces; species Streptomyces sp. IBSNAI002. The sequence goes on from NZ_JBQPXG010000002.1 coordinate 3,241,388, forward strand.
TGCCCGGCCAGCGCGTCGAACTGACCGAACCGTGGCCGGACGCCCCCCAGCTGGACTGGGTGACCCTCACCGTGACGGCCGGCGCCACGGCCCACCCGGACCTCACCTCGCGCTCCACGGCGGACTTCATCGCCGTCCCGTGGCCCGCGGCGGGCGCGGCCCTGGTCCTGACGGGCACGGCCATCGCCTTCTGGGTCCTGCGCCGCCGCCGAACCGCCCCCGAGCCCCACCCGGAACCCACCCCGGACCTGACCCACACCCACTGACCGCCGCGGGACGGCGGAAACCCCCGGCCGGTGAGGGTGGGCCGGGGGTTCGCGTCTTCGGGTGGCGGTGGCTCCGTGGTGTCAGTGGTTGCGGGGGAAGCCCAGGTCCACGCCTGCCGGGGCGTCCGAGGGGTCCGGCCAGCGGGTCGTGACGACCTTGCCCCGGGTGTAGAAGTGGATGCCGTCGTTGCCGTAGATGTGGTGGTCGCCGAAGAGCGAGTCCTTCCAGCCACCGAAGGAGTGGTATCCGACCGGCACCGGGATCGGGACGTTGACGCCGACCATGCCCGCCTGGATCTCCAGCTGGAAGCGGCGGGCCGCGCCGCCGTCGCGGGTGAAGATCGCGGTGCCGTTGCCGAACGGCGAGGCGTTGATGAGGGCCACGCCCTCCTCGTAGGTCTCCGCGCGCAGCACGCACAGCACCGGGCCGAAGATCTCGTCGCGGTAGGCGTCGGAGTCGGTCTTCACGTTGTCGAGCAGGGACAGGCCGATCCAGTGGCCGTTCTCGTTGCCCTCGACGGTGTAGCCGGTGCCGTCCAGGACCACGTCGGCGCCCTGGGCGGCGGCGCCCTTGACGTACGAGGCGACCTTGTCGCGGTGGGCGGCCGTGATCAGCGGGCCCATCTCGGAGGCCGGGTCGTTGCCGGGGCCGATCTTGATCTTCTCGGCGCGCTCGCGGATCTTGTCGACGAGGGTGTCGGCGATGGATCCGACGGCCACGACGGCGGAGATCGCCATGCAGCGCTCGCCGGCCGAGCCGTAGGCCGCGGAGACCGCCGCGTCGGCGGCCGCGTCCAGGTCGGCGTCGGGGAGCACCAGCATGTGGTTCTTGGCGCCGCCCAGCGCCTGGACGCGCTTGCCGTTGGCGGAGGCGGTGGTGTGGATGTGGCGGGCGATCGGGGTCGAGCCCACGAAGGAGACGGCCGCGATGTCGGGGTGGGCCAGCAGGGCGTCGACCGCGGCCTTGTCACCGTGGACCACGTTGAGCACGCCCGCGGGCAGACCGGCCTCGGTCATCAGCTCGGCGAGCTTGACGGACGCGGAGGGGTCCTTCTCGCTGGGCTTGAGGATGAAGGTGTTTCCGCAGGCCACGGCCAGCGGGAACATCCACATCGGGACCATCGCCGGGAAGTTGAACGGGGTGATGCCCGCGACCACGCCCAGCGGCTGGCGGATGGAGGAGACGTCGACGCGGTTGGAGACCGAGGTCGACAGCTCGCCCTTGAGCTGCGTGGTGATCCCGCAGGCCAGCTCGACGATCTCCAGGCCGCGGGCGACCTCGCCCAGCGCGTCCGAGTGCACCTTGCCGTGCTCGGCGGTGATCAGCTCGGCGATGGCGTCGCGGTTGGCGTCCAGCAGGGCGCGGTAGGCGAACAGCACCTTGGTACGGGCGGCCAGCGAGGACTGGCCCCAGGTCAGGAAGGCCTCCTTGGCGACCCGTACCGCGGCGTCGACCTCCTCGGCCGAGGCGAGCGCGACCTGCGTGGTGACCTCGCCGGTGGCCGGGTCGGTGACCGGGCCGTAGTTGCCCGACGCGCCCTCGACGGTCTTGCCACCGATCCAGTGGTTGACGGTCTTCATTTGCCTTGCTCCTTCACAGATGGCGACGTCGCTGCGCGGCTTGCCGGTCGTACTCTTCACGGGCTCCGGCCGCCGCCTTGCGGGTCGCGGTCTCGGCCACAGGAACATCCCACCACGCCTGTGCGGGGGGTGGGCCCGACACAGTGTCGGGCGTTCGGGTCTGTGTGTAGACACATGTGGGACGGGTCGCCGAGCGGGCCTCGGCGAGGGCTTCGCGCAGGTCACGTACGGTCCGGGCGCGGATCACGGCCATCCCTAGGGAGGCCGCGTTGGCCGCGAGGTCCACCGGAAGGGGCTCGCCCGTGTACGTGCTGTCGGGCCCCCGGAAGCGGTAGGCCGTGCCGAAGCCCTCGCCGCCCACCGCCCCCGACAGGCCGCCGATGGAGGCGTAGCCGTGGTTGTCGAGGACGACCATCCTGACCGGGACGCCCTCCTGCACCGCCGTGACGATCTCGGTCGGGTTCATCAGGTACGTGCCGTCGCCGACCAGCGCCCAGACCGGACGGCCGGGCGCGGCGAGCGCGACGCCGATCGCGGCCGGGATCTCGTAGCCCATGCAGGAGTAGCCGTACTCCACGTGGTACTGGTCGGCCGAGCGGGCCCGCCACAGCTTGTGCAGGTCGCCGGGGAGCGAGCCGGCGGCGTTGATCAGGATGTCGGTGTCGTCGACGAGGGCGTCGAGCAGCCCGAGGACCTGGGCCTGGGTGGGCGGGAGGTCCTCGTCGGGGGTGGCGAAGGCCAGGTCGACGCGGGCCTCCCAGCCGGCCTTGCGCCGTCCGTACGCCGTCTCGTAGGCGGGGTCCACCCGGTGGCCGTCGAGCGCTGCCCGGAGCTCGTCGAGCCCCTCGCGGGCGTCGGCGACCAGGGGCAGGGCGGCCAGTTTGTGAGCGTCGTACGGGTCGAGGTTCAGGCCAATAAACCGGATGGTTGGGTTCCGGAAGAGGGTCGCGGAGGCGGTGGTGAAGTCGGTCAGCCGGGTCCCGGCGGCGATGACGAGGTCGGCCTCCCGGGCCAGTCCGTCGGCGGTCGCCGTCCCGGTGTGCCCGATCCCGCCGACCTCGGCCGGGTGGTCGTACGGGAGCACGCCCTTGCCCGCCTGGGTGGTGGCCACCGGAATACCGGTGGCCGCCGCGAACTCCGCCAGGGCCGCCTGGGCCTCGCTGTGCCGGATCCCGCCCCCGGCGACGATCAGGGGGCGTTCGGCCCGGCGCACGGCCAGGGCCGCCGCGGCCAGCTCGGCGCGGTCGGGCCGGGGCCGGCGCACGCCCCACACCCGCTCCGCAAAGAACTCCTCGGGCCACTCGTACGCCTCCGCCTGCACGTCCTGCGGCAGCGCGAGGGTGACGGCCCCGGTCTGTACGGGGTCGGTGAGCACGCGCATCGCCTGGAGGGCGGCCGGGATCAGGGCCTCGGGGCGGGTGATCCGGTCGAAGAAGCGGGAGACGGGCCGCAGGGCGTCGTTGACGGAGAGGTCCCCCGCGTACGGGACCTCCAGCTGCTGGAGCACGGGGTCGGCGGGCCGGGTGGCGAAGGTGTCGCCGGGCAGCAGGAGCACCGGGATCCGGTTGATCGTGGCGAGGGCGGCGCCGGTGACGAGGTTGGTGGCGCCGGGCCCGATGGAGGTGGTCACGGCGTGTGCGGAGAGCCGCCCGCTCTGCCGGGCGTAGCCGACGGCGGCGTGCACCATGGCCTGCTCGTTGCGGCCCTGGAGGAAGGGCATGGAGCGGGGGCCGGTCTCCAGGAGGGCCTGGCCGATGCCCGCCACGTTCCCGTGCCCGAAGATCCCCCAGGTGGCCGCGATGAGCCGGTGGCGGCGGCCGTCGCGTTCGGTGTACTGGCGGGCGAGGAAGGCGACGAGCGCCTGGGCGACGGTGAGTCTCATCGGGGTGCCTCCGTCTGCGGGGCCGTCTGCGGGACCGTCTGCGGGGCCTGGGGGTAGGGCAGCCGGGGGTCGATGCCCTGACCCGGCCAGGTGGCGCGGATCCAGCCGTGGTCGGGGTGGTCGCGGATCAGCCACTCACGGGTCGCGCCCGGACCGGCCATCACGTTGAGGTAGTACATGTCGTGCCCCGGGGCGGCGATCGAGGGCCCGTGCCAGCCGTCCGGGATCAGCACGGCGTCCCCGGTCCGCACCTCGGCGAGGACGTCGGTCTTCCCGGCCGGGGAGGGCGAGACGCGCTGGTAGCCGAAGCCGGGGGTGTCCCCGTGCGGGGCGATCTCGAAGTAGTAGATCTCCTCGAGCCGGGACTCCTCGCCGGGGTGGTGCTCGTCGTGCTTGTGCGGCGGGTACGAGGACCAGTTGCCGCCGGGGGTGAGCACCTCGACCGCGATGAGCCGGTCGCACGGGAACCCTGCCGGGCCGGCGGCGGCGAAGTTGTTGACCTGGCGGGAGCACCGGCCCGCGCCGCGGAGCTCGACGGGCACCGCGGCGGCGGGGCCGTAGCGGGCCGGCAGCCGTTGCCCGCACCGTGCCCCTGCGAGGGCGAAGCGCCCGCCGGCCGTCGAGGTGACCTCGACGTGGCTGTCGCGCGGCACGTACGCGAAGTCGGTGGTCCCCTGGAACACCCCGGCCCGCCCGTGCAGTTCGAACACCTGCGCCGCGGGGTCGGGGGCTCCGCCGCCGGAGCCCCGGCAGGTCACCGTGGCCGCGCCCGCGAGGGGCAGGACGATCCACTCCGCCTCACCGCACGCGTGCGCGTACGCCTCGCCCGGTTCCAGCTCGAGGACGACCAGCCTCGTCCATTCCATCCCCCACTCAGCGACCACCGGCACGGCCCAGCACCTCCTCGACCTCGTCGGAGACCGGCATCGCGGCGGCGCACGCCAGCCGCGAAGCCACGATCGCCCCGGCCGCGTTCGCGTACCGCATGACCGCCGCCAGGTCCCACCCGGCGAGCAGCCCGTGGCAGAGAGCGCCCCCGAACGCGTCCCCGGCCCCCAGGCCGTTCACCACCCGGACGGGAACCGGCGGAACCTCCGCCACCGTCCCGTCGCGGTGGACGGCCAGCACACCCTCCGGGCCCCGTTTGACCACCGCCAGTTCCACTCCGGCGGCGAGCAGCGCCCGCGCCGCCGCGTACGGCTCCGACTCGCCGGTGGCGATCTCGCACTCCTCGGCGTTGCCGACGGCCACCGTCGCCAGGGCCAGCGCCCGCTCGTAGTGCGTGCCGGGCTTCTCGCGCCACAGCGTCGGCCGCCAGTCCAGGTCGAAGACGGTGGTCCCGGACTTCGCGCGGGCCTCCAGCGCGGCCAGCGTGGCCGTACGGCTCGGCTCCTCGCTCAGGCCGGTGCCCGTCATCCAGAACACCCGGGCCTCGCGGACGGCCTCCAGGTCCAGTTCTTCCGCCGCGATCTCCAGATCGGGGGCCTTGGGCAGCCGGTAGAAGTACAGCGGGAAGTGGTCGGGAGGGAAGATCTCGCAGAAGGTGACCGGGGTGGGGCGGCCGGCGACCTCGGTCACCCACCGTCCGTCCACCCCGAACCCCCGCAGTTCGGACCGCAGGTACGTGCCGAACGGATCCGCACCGGTACGGCTGATGAGGGCCGTGCGCCGGCCCAGCCGGGCGGCCGCGACCGCCACGTTCGCGGGGGAGCCGCCCAGGAACTTGCCGAAGGTGTCCGCCTCCGCCAGTGGTACGCCCGTCGTCAACGGGTAGAGATCCACCCCGATGCGCCCCATCGTGATCAGGTCGAACACGAACCCTTCGCCGCTCACAGTCAGTCCTCCCGCTGGTCCCACCGTCTTCCCCGTCCCTTCGAGCCTCGCACCCTAAGGTGGCCGCTATGACGTCCTCCCCGCCCGCGTTGACCCGTATCCGCGTCGGTTCGGCTCCGGACTCCTGGGGTGTCTGGTTTCCCGACGACCCCGCGCAGACCCCCTGGGAGCGTTTCCTCGACGAGGTCGCCGACGCCGGGTACGCATGGATCGAGCTCGGCCCCTACGGCTACCTGCCCACCGATCCCGCGCGACTCGCCGAGGAAACGGCCAAGCGCGGTCTGCGGGTCTCGGCCGGCACCGTCTTCACCGGACTCCATCACGGGCCCGCCGTGTGGGAGGACACCTGGGAGCACGTGTCGCGGATCGCGGCGCTCACCCAGGCCATGGGGGCCGCGCATCTCGTGGTCATCCCCTCCTTCTGGCGCGACGACAAGACCGGCGAGGTGCTGGAGGACCGGGTCCTGACCGCCGCGCAGTGGCGCGAACTGGCCTCGCAGACCGAGCGGCTGGGCCGGGAGGTGCGCGACCGGTACGGGCTGCGGATCGTGGTCCATCCCCATGCCGACACGCACATCGACACCCCCGGGAACGTGGCCCGGTTCCTGGACGCCACCGACCCCGGCCTCGTCTCGCTCTGCCTGGACACGGGTCATTACGCGTACTGCGGCGGCGACAGCGTCCAGGCCATCGAGACCTTCTCCGAGCGGATCGGCTACCTGCACCTGAAGCAGGTGGATCCGCGGATCCTGGCCGAAGTGGTCGCGGAGCAGCTGCCGTTCGGTCCGGCCGTGGGGCGCGGGGTGATGTGCGAACCGCCGGCGGGGGTGCCGGCGCTGGAGCCGGTGCTGGCGGCCGCCCAGCGGCTCGGTGTGGACCTGTTCGCCATCGTGGAGCAGGACATGTACCCGTGCGAGCCCGACCGTCCGCTGCCGATCGCCCGGCGCACCCGCTCCTACCTGCGCTCCTGCGGCGCCCGCTGAACTCCCGGGAGGAACACGACATGAGCAGCACCCTCGGCATCGCCGTCATCGGCACGGGGAAGATGGGCAGCGACCACGTCCGCCGGATCGGGCGGACCGTCGGCGGGGCCCGGGTGGTGGCGGTGGCCGACCCGGACGGGGACCGGGTCAAGGAGGTCGCGGGCGCCCTGGAGGGCGCCGGCGCGCACACCGACCCGGCGGCGGCGATAGCCGCGCCCGGGGTGGACGCCGTACTGATCGCCTCCCCCGGGCCCGCGCACGAGGAGGCGATCGGGCTGGCCCTGGAGCGGGGGCTGCCCGTGCTGTGCGAGAAGCCGCTGACCCCCGATCCGGCGGGTGCGCTGCGCATCATGGAGGCCGAGCAGCGGCTGGGCCGGCGCCTGGTCCAGGTGGGTTTCATGCGGCGGTACGACGCCGAGTACGAACGCCTGAAGGAGCTGCTGGACGCGGGCGGGATCGGACGCCCGCTCTTCCTGCACTGCCGGCACCGCAACGCCTCCTCCCCGTCGTTCTTCACCAGCGACATGCTGATCAGCGATTCCGTGGTGCACGAGGTGGACGCGGCCCGCTGGCTGCTGGGGCAGGAGATCACGGCGGTCTCCGTGCTCTCCCCCGCCCCTTCCTCGGCGGCCCCCGAAGGGCTGCGCGATCCCCGGCTGGTGCTGTTGGAGACCTCGGGCGGGGTGGTGGTGGACGTGGAGATCTTCGTCAACTGCGGCTTCGGCTACCAGGTGCAGTGCGAGGCGGTCGGGGAGTCCGGCAGTGCCCGGATCGGTGACGGGCACGCGATGGTGGTGCAGTCGGCCGGCCGCTGGGGCGGCGAGATCGACCAGGACTTCACGGTGCGCTTCGCCGACGCCTACGACCGGCAGCTGCGGCGCTGGGTGGCCGCGGCCGCGCGGGGCGGGGTGGCCGGGCCGGACGCGTGGGACGGCTACGCGGCCGCCGCCGTCTCGGAGGCGGGCATCACGGCCGCGCGCAGCGGCGTACGGACCCCGGTGGCCCTGGTGGACCGCCCCGCGCTCTACCGCTGAGCGCCGGCTTCCGCGCCGCTCAGGCCGACCCCCGCCCTCGCCGGGCCACTTGTGCACCCCTGTGCCGCATCTGTCACAGGGGTCGCCCTTGTGTCACGCATATCCGCATTACGCGGGTTTTCCGTCACAGGCGGTCGACAGCCCCTCCCCCGGCCTCACCTCGCGTCGTTCCCCGGGCACAAGCCGAGTGATCGTCAGTGTCCACGCGCCGGCTCCCCCGACGGCCTCCCGGCCGGCCCCGCGGCGTGGACAAGGAGGTGCGTCATGAGCGACCGACAGCTGTGGTCTTATAAGGAGATCGCCGCCCACATCCGGGTCCAGCCCGACACGGTGCGCTCCTACCGGAAGCACGGCCTGCTTCCCGCGCCCGACCACGTGGAGGGCGGCAAGCCCTACTGGTACGCCGATACGATCCGCACCTGGGTGGCCCGACGCCCCGGCAACCGGGGGCGCCGCGAGGACTGACCGGCAGCGGCTGCCGGACGGGGCCGCCGACGCCGGCCCCGTCCCGCCGTCCCCCCGCCCCCGCGACGGCCACCGCCAGGGCCACCGCTGCCGGCGCTGCTTCCGGCGCTACTGCCCGATCCGGCCGTCGACGCACTCGCGCAGCAGGTCCGCGTGGCCGCAGTGGCGGGCGTACTCCTCGACCCGGTGCACCATCAGCTCGCGCAGGGAGAGGTTGTCCCGGTCCAGGCGCTCGCCGAGGTCCTGGTAACCGGCCAGCGTCGCGTCCGTCGCGGCCTGTTCGCGCGCCAGGTCGGCGTACGCGGCGTCGACCGCCGCCTGGTCGGCCACGGCCCCGTCGAAGTCGCCGCCTTCCCCGTACAGCTTCGGCAGCGGCTCGGCCCCGGAGATCCAGTTGTGCCAGTCCCGCTCCACCTCGGCGAGGTGCCGCAGGAGGCCCAGCAGCGACATCGTCGACGGCGGGACCGACCGCCGGGCCAACTGCTCCGGGTCCAGACCCTCGCACTTCATCCGCAGGGTCAGCCGGTAGTCCGCCAGGAACTCCGTCAGCGTCGCGCGCTCCCCGTCCGGCCCGGCTCCTTCCCGGTTGCGGGGGTCGTCGGCCGGGTCTGCCCACATGTCCGGATAGACGGTCGCCCGGCTCCACCGCGTGGTTTCGTCACTCATGCGGCCCATGATCGTCAGTGCGGCACCCGAACGCCATTCGTTTACGGGGCCTGCCTTTACGGGACCTGCGGCGTCGGCCCCCGCCCCCGTCTAGGCCTTCCCAGCAGGCACCTTCTCCGGCTCCGGATCCGGCTCCGGCTCGACCGCCGGCGGCAGGGACTCCCCTTCGCTCAGTCCGATCCTCCCGTGCAGCCTGCGCAGCGGGCCCGGCGCCCACCAGGTGGCCTTCCCGGTCAGCTTCATGACCGCCGGGACCAGGAGGCTGCGCACGACCATCGCGTCCATCAGCACCGCCAGCGCGATCCCGAGCCCCAGCATCTTGGTGTTGGTGACCCGCGAGGTGCCGATGGCCACCATCACCACCGCCAGGATCACGGCGGCCGCGGTGATCAGCCCGCCGGTGCGGGCCAGTCCGCTGCGCACGGCCCCCTCGTGGTCCCCGGTCCGGTCGTACTCCTCCTTGATCCGGGATATGAGGAACACCCCGTAGTCCATGGACAGTCCGAAGGCGATGCAGAACATCAGCACCGGCAGGGTGGTCTCGATGTCGCCGGTGGAGGTGAAGGCGAGCAGTCCGGAGAGGTTGCCCTCCTGGAAGACCCACACCACCGCCCCGAACATCGCGGTCAGGCTCAGGGCGTTGAGCAGGACCGCCTGGACCGGTATGAGCAGGCTGCCGGTGAGCAGGAACACCAGGAGCAGCGTGGCGAGCACCACCAGGGCCAGCGCCGCGGGCAGTTTCCCGGCTATCGCCTGCTGGGCGTCGACGAGCACCGCGGCCTGTCCGGTCACGGAGGTCGGGAAGTCCGCTTCCGCCTTCCGTACCTCGCCGACCAGGTCCTGGGCCTGCTGCCCCACTGCCTCTCCCTCGGCGGTGACCGAGAAGTAGGCGTACCGCGAGGGCTCCGCGGAGCTCACCGGCCCGTCGACCCGGACCACCCCGGGCAGGGCGGCCAGCCGGTCCCGGTAGGCGGCGAGCTCGGCGTCCCCGGCCGCGTCCTCGGTGAGGACGGTGATCGATCCGCCGGGGCTGCCGGGGAAGGAGTCGCGGATCTGCTGCTGGACCACATGCGACTGCGCGGACTTCGGCAGCTGCCGGTCATCCACGGTGCCGAACTTCACGCCGAGGAAGGGCAGTCCGAGGAGCAGCAGCCCTGCCGTGGTGGCCACCGCGAACACCGGGGCCCGGCGCATCACCAGCCCGGCCGTCCGCGCCCAGCCCCGCCCCGGTTCCGCCGGGGCCGCGGCAGGGCGCCCGCGCCGCCACAGCCGCCGCAGGTCCAGGGAGTTGACCCGCTCGCCGAGCAGCACGAGGGCCGCCGGCAGCAGGATCAGCGCGGCCGCCGCGGCGAGCAGGACCACCGCCACCCCGGCGTAGGCGAAGGAGCGCAGGAAGTACATCGGGAAGAACAGCATGGCCGAGAGCGAGACGGCGACGGTCAGCGCCGAGAAGAGCACGGTGCGCCCGGCGGTGCGCAGCGTGGCCCCGACGGCGGCCACCGGGTCCCGCCCTGCGGCGAGTTCCTCGCGGAACCTGCGGACGATGAACAGGGCGTAGTCGATGGCGAGCCCGAGTCCGAGCGCGGTGGTCAGGTTCTGGGCGAATACGGAGACCTCGGTGAACTCGGTGAGGCCGCGCAGCACCGCGTTGGTGCCGAGGATGGCCACGATGCCCACGCCGAGGGGGAGCAGGGCGGCGACGGCGCTGCCGAAGACGAGGATGAGCAGGACGAGGGTGACCGGCAGGGCGATCATCTCGGCGCGCAGCAGGTCCTCCTGGATGGTGGCGGTCACCTCGCGCTGGACCGCGGCCGGGCCGCCGAGGGAGACGCGCACGGGCCCGTGCTCGCCCCGGAAGCGCGGAGCGATCCGGTCCAGCACCCGGGTGGCGGCCTTCTCGTCTCCCTGGACCCGGGCGGAGACGAGGGCCTGCCGGCCGTCCTCGGAGCGCAGGGCGGGCAGCTGCGTGCGCCAGTACGAGCCGACGCCGACGACCCCCCGTTCGGCGGCGAGCCGCGCCGTGAGCCGCTCGGCCTCGGCCACGACGGCGGGATCGTCCACCCCGGTGGTCCCGGGGCCGGCGTCGACGAGCAGGAGCAGATTGGGCTGGGAGGCCGGGAACTCGCGCTCCAGCGCCCTGGCGGCGTAGGTGGACCGGGCGCCCGGGTCCTCCCAGCCGCCGCTTCCCATCCGTTCGGCGGCGCCGCCGCCCGCGAACACGGCCAGTGCCGTGACCAGCAGGGCGAGCAGCAGCGAGAGCCGCGGCCGGGCCGTGACGAACCGGGTCCACCTGCCGCCCTCCCCGGACGACGGCGGATTCTTGACTTCGGACATGACTCGGTGTCCCCTTCACCGTGATTGCCAGGCCGAATAGACTGGCAAACACGAGCAATCGCTCGCGTTCTCTCAGAATGCGAGCGATCACTCGCGTTTGTCAATCACCCACGGGAAGCAAGGGATTGGACATGCCGGGAACTCCCAGGGGCACATCAGATGAAAGTACGGAAAAGGGAGAAACCGCCGCACCGCGCCGCCGCCAGGCACGGGGCGAGCGCCGGGTTTCCCAGCTCCTCGCCGCCGCCGCCGGGGTGTTCTGCCGTACCGGCTACGCCGCGGCCAGCACCAATGCCATCGCCCGCGAGGCGGGCGTCTCGCCGGGCACGCTCTACCAGTTCTTCCCGAACAAAGAGGCCATCGCGGTCGAGCTCGGCGGCCAGCTGCTCCAGCGCGCCCACGAGACGCACGGCCAGGCCTTCCTGCCCGAGAACCTCCAGCGGCCGCTGCCCGAGCTGCTGGACGCCGTACTGGACCCGGTCATCGCCTTCAACTGCGAGAACCCGGCCTTCTGGGCGCTCATGCACGGCTCCGGCATCCCGGGCGCCGTGAACCAGGAGCACGAGGAGCTGCACTCCGGCCTGCTCGTCCGGGTCGAGGGCGTACTGCACTCCTTCTGCCCGCGGGCCACGCCCGCCGAGCTCACCCACACCTCGAACATGGTCCTGGGCATCTTCAAGTCCTCGCTGGACCTGATCCTGGCCCACGAGGGCGCCGAACGCGCCGCGTACACCGCCGAGCTGAAGACCGTACTGCTGCGCTACCTGGAGCCGATGGTCACCACGACTCGCTCGCCCTGACCCGCTCCCGGATCCGGTTCCCGGCCCGCAGCCGCAGCCCCGCCAGCGGGAACACCAGCACGGACAGCATCCCGGCGCCCACCAGCGCCGCCGCCTCGCCCGGCTCCACCTGCCCGGCCTCCACCCCCAGCGTGGTGATCGCGACCACCAGCGGCAGCGCGGTGGACCCGAACAGCACCAGCGCCGACCTGTCCCGCCGCCCCAGGTCCCGCGGGGCCAGCAGCCACATCGGCAGACCCCGCACCAGCAGGAAGAGCAGCAGGAACACCGGCAGCAGCAGGAGCTCCCGGCCACCCCCGAGCAGCGCCTCCAGGTCGAACTCGATCCCGGTGACCACGAAGAACAGCGGCACCAGGAAGCCGAAGCCCATGGCCTCGACCTTCGACAGCACGGTCCCGCTGCTCTCCGGCGCGGCCCCCTGCAGCACCAGCCGGGTCACCAGGCCGGCCGCGAAGGCCCCGAGCAGGATGTCGAGCCCCAGCACCTGGGCCAGCCCCAGCATCCCCACCAGCAGCAGCACCACCAGCCGCACCGCGAACTGGGCACTGCTGTGCAGGGTCTTGGCGATGACGTTCGAGAACCAGGGCGGCTTGGGCCGCAGCGCCCAGAACACGGCCGCCGCCGTCAGCACCGCGAAGGCCGCCAGCAGCGCCGCCGAGCGCCCCGGGGCGCGGCCGCTCAGCAGCAGCGCCATGGCGATGATCGGCCCGAACTCGCCGATCGCCCCCATCGCCATCATCACGGAGCCGAACCGGTTCCGCAGGTCCCCGGCGTCGCGCAGCACCGGCAGGATCGCGCCGAGCGCGGTGCTGGTGAGCGCGGTGCCGACGTAGACCCCCTTGTCGAAGCCGCCGCCGTGGGCGAGCAGGGTGCCGATGCCCAGCCCCAGCGCGAGGGCGATCAGCCACGCCCACACCGACCGCTTGAGGGTGTTCCCCCTGACCTGGTCGAACTCGATCTCGTAACCGGCCAGGAAGATCAGCATCGCGAGCCCGAGCTGGCTCAGCACGTCGATGACCTGCCCGGTGTGGGCCCACCCGAGCACGTCCGGCCCGATCAGGATGCCGAGCAGGATCTCGAAGATCACCAGCGGTACGGGCAGCCAGCGCGAGATCCCGTAGGCGAGCAGGGGCGCCAGGACGGCCATGGCCGTGATCAGAACGAAGGTTCCCGGATGATCCATATAGGTCATTTACGTATGATTCGCCCTGTCCGGCCACCCCAAATGAACGGGCGCGGATGCTCGCATCCATACCCCCTAGGGGTATAGTCTCGAAGTGTCGGGAGGACGGTGGAGCGACTCGCCGCCCCCGGCGACCGCACACGCCCTCGAAGAGGAGAACGACATGACCGCCGAGACGGACACCCAGACCACCACCGTCTACCGGGTGACCGGCATGACCTGTGGGCACTGCGAGGGCGCGGTGACCACCGAGCTCTCCGCGCTGCCGGGCGTCAGCTCGGTCAAGGCCGTCGCCGCGACCGGCGAGGTCACCGTGACCTCCGCCGCCCCGCTGGCCGACGAGGACGTACGCGCCGCCGTGGACGAGGCGGGCTACGAGTTCACCGGCCGGGTCTGAGCCGGCCCCTCCCCTTCGGCAGCACCCCGCCGGGGCGTGCCGGCCAGCTCATACTGGTTCCGTACGCCCCGGCCCTCCCCCTGGAGCCGGAACATGACCAGCACAGTCCACGACGGGCCCATAACGGCGGTCGAACTCTCGATCGGCGGAATGACCTGCGCCTCCTGCGCGGCCCGCATCGAGAAGAAGCTGAACCGGATGGACGGCGTCACCGCCACGGTGAACTACGCCACCGAGAAGGCGAAGATCTCGTACGCGGCCGACGTCCGGGTCGCCGATCTCATCGCGACCGTCGTGAAGACCGGGTACACCGCCGAGGAGCCCCCGCCGCCGGAGCCCGAACCGGAAGGGCCCCCCGGCACCGCGGAGGGCGAGAGGACCGCGGAAGGCGCCGCGGAGGTACGGGACCCCGCGCTGGCCGCCCTGCGCCAGCGGCTGCTCGTCTCTGCCGGGCTCGCCCTCCCCGTCGTCCTGCTCGCCATGGTCCCGGCCCTCCAGTTCGACAACTGGCAGTGGCTCTCGCTGACCCTCGCCGCGCCCGTCGTCGTCTGGGGCGGCCTCCCCTTCCACAAGGCCGCCTGGACCAACGCCCGGCACGGCGCCGCCACCATGGACACCCTGGTGTCGGTCGGCACCCTCGCCGCCTTCGCCTGGTCCCTGTGGGCCCTGTTCTTCGGTCACGCGGGCATGCCCGGCATGCGGCACGGCTTCGACCTGACCATCTCGCGGACCGACGGCTCCTCCGCCATCTACCTGGAGGTCGCCGCCGGCGTCGTCGGCTTCATCCTGCTCGGCCGCTACCTGGAGGCCCGCTCGAAGCGGAAGGCGGGCGCGGCCCTCAGGGCCCTGCTGGAACTGGGCGCCAAGGACGTCGCCGTGCTGCGCGGGGGCCGGGAGGTCCGCGTGCCGGTGGGCTCGCTCGCGGTCGGCGACCGGTTCGTGGTCCGCCCCGGCGAGAAGATCGCCACCGACGGCACCGTCGTCGAGGGCGGCTCCGCCGTGGACGCCTCCATGCTCACCGGCGAGTCCGTCCCCGTCGAGGTCTCCGTCGGCGACTCCGTCACCGGCGCCACCGTCAACGCGTCCGGCCGGCTGGTGGTCGAGGCCACCCGGATCGGCGCCGACACCCAGCTCGCCCGGATGGCCCGGCTGGTCGAGGACGCGCAGAACGGCAAGGCCGAGGTCCAGCGCCTCGCCGACCGGATCTCCGCGGTCTTCGTGCCCGTGGTGCTGCTGCTCGCCCTCGGCACCTGGCTCACCTGGCTGCTGATCACCGACGACCCCACCGCCGCCTTCACCGCCGCCGTGGCCGTCCTGATCATCGCCTGCCCGTGCGCCCTGGGCCTGGCCACCCCGACCGCGCTGATGGTCGGCACGGGCCGCGGCGCGCAGCTGGGCATCCTGATCAAGGGGCCGGAGGTGCTGGAGTCCACCCGCCGCGTGGACACCGTCGTCCTGGACAAGACCGGGACCGTCACCACCGGACGGATGACCCTGGTCGGCGTGCACCCCGGCGAAGGGGTCGACGAGCGGGAACTCCTGCGTCTCGCGGGCTCCCTGGAGCACGCCTCGGAGCACCCGATCGCCCGCGCCATCGCCACGGGGGCCGCCGAGCGGGTGGGCGAACTGCCGGTGCCCGAGGGGTTCGAGAACCTCGCGGGGCTCGGCGTCCAGGGCGTGGTAGACGGGCACGCCGTCCTGGTGGGCCGCGAACAGCTGCTGGCGGACTGGTCGATCGCCCTGCCGGCCCCGCTCGCGCGGGCCAAGTCGGCCGCCGAGGCCGCGGGCGCCAGCGCCGTCCTGGTGGCCTGGGACGGCGCCGCACGCGGAGTGCTGACCGTGGCCGACGCGGTCAAGGAGAGCAGCGCCGAGGCGGTCGCCCGGCTGCGGGCGCTCGGCCTGACCCCGGTCCTGCTGACCGGCGACAACAAGGCCGTCGCCGAGACGGTGGCGCGCGAGGTCGGCATCGACGAGGTGATCGCCGAGGTGCTCCCGCAGGACAAGGTGGACGTCGTACGCCGCCTCCAGGCGCAGGGCCGTACGGTCGCGATGGTCGGCGACGGGGTCAACGACGCGGCCGCACTCGCCCAGGCCGACCTGGGCCTGGCCATGGGCACCGGGACGGACGCCGCGATCGAGGCGGGCGACCTGACCCTCGTACGGGGCGACCTGCGGGTGGCGGCGGACGCGATCCGGCTGTCCCGGCGGACCCTGGCCACCATCAAGGGCAACCTGTTCTGGGCCTTCGGGTACAACGTGGCGGCCCTGCCGCTGGCGGCCGCCGGGCTGCTCAACCCGATGATCGCGGGGGCCGCGATGGCCTTCTCTTCGGTCTTCGTCGTGACCAACAGCCTCCGGTTGCGGTCCTTCCGCTAGTGGATCGCCTTCGCATCGCCCACACACCTCCTTCACGGGAGACGCAGATCACAGTGATGCCAACGTAACCATCCGGGGTCGGCACGGGTCTAATGGGGCGGTGCCAGGAATGTCTTGGGGGACGTTCCACGGAGGTCTTGGGGGACGTCCGTGCGGCACCGGCCGGCCGGGACACGTTCCCGCGGGAGGCTTTGAGCGGCCCTCCCGACCCGAACGGGTCCCGGCACACACCGACGCCCCGGCTCGGGTCCCGTGGGGGGAATCCGTACCGGGGAAAGGAAAGCGCCCCGACCGTCGACCCGTGGGGGGATCGACGGCGGGGCGCTTTTCGCAAGCCTGGGCCGGTGTCCGTCCGAGCCGGGAATTCCGGCCCGGACGTCGGGTGCGAGGGCCTCGGGTCAGCGGGCCTCGACGGGCACGAAGTCGCGCAGGACCTCGCCCGTGTAGATCTGGCGCGGGCGGCCGATGCGGGAACCCGGCTCCTTGATCATCTCGTGCCACTGGGCGATCCAGCCGGGGAGCCGGCCGAGCGCGAAGAGCACGGTGAACATCTCGGTCGGGAAGCCCATCGCGCGGTAGATCAGACCCGTGTAGAAGTCCACGTTCGGGTAGAGGTTGCGCGAGACGAAGTACTCGTCGGCCAGCGCGTGCTCTTCCAGCTTCAGCGCGATGTCGAGCAGCTCGTCGCTCTTGCCGAGCGCCGACAGGACGTCGTGCGCCGCCGCCTTGATGATCTTCGCCCGGGGGTCGAAGCTCTTGTAGACGCGGTGTCCGAAGCCCATGAGGCGGACGCCGTCTTCCTTGTTCTTCACCTTGCGGATGAAGGCGTCGACGTCGCCGCCGTCGTTCTTGATGCCCTCGAGCATCTCCAGGACCGACTGGTTGGCGCCACCGTGCAGCGGACCCCACAGGGCCGAGATGCCGGCGGAGATCGAGGCGAACATGTTCGCCTGCGAGGAGCCGACCAGGCGCACGGTGGAGGTCGAGCAGTTCTGCTCGTGGTCCGCGTGCAGGATCAACAGCTTGTCGAGCGCCGAGACCACGACCGGGTCCAGGTCGTACTCCTGGGCCGGCACGGAGAAGGTCATGCGCAGGAAGTTCTCGACGTAGCCGAGGTCGTTGCGCGGGTAGACCACCGGGTGGCCGACCGACTTCTTGTACGCGTAGGCCGCGATCGTCGGGAGCTTGGCCAGCAGGCGGATCGTCGAGAGGTGGCGCTGCTTCTCGTCGAACGGGTTGTGGCTGTCCTGGTAGAACGTCGACAGCGCGCTGACCACGGAGGACAGCATCGCCATCGGGTGCGCGTCGCGCGGGAAGCCGTCGTAGAAGCGCTTCACGTCCTCGTGCAGCAGCGTGTGCTGGGTGATCTCGTTGCGGAACGACGCGAGCTGGTCGACGGTCGGCAGCTCACCGTTGATCAGCAGGTAGGCGACCTCGATGAAGGTCGAGCGCTCCGCCAGCTGCTCGATCGGGTAACCGCGGTAGCGCAGGATGCCCTGCTCACCGTCGAGGTAGGTAATCGCGGACTTGTAGGCCGCGGTGTTGCCGTAGCCGCTGTCCAGAGTGACGAGCCCGGTCTGGGCCCTCAGCTTCGAGATGTCGAAGCCCTGGTCACCGACGGTGCTCTCGACCACCGGGTAGGTGTATTCACCGTCCGCGTACCGGAGTACTACAGAGTTGTCGCTCACGTCATCCCTCACCGACGTAGTGCCTCTTCTTCGAGGTGCCCTGACTGCCTCTACCTTCCCCCATTTGGCGCAGGAGAGTGCACTCGGGGTCGGCCTTTGGTGCTTTCAACGGCACTCAGTGCCGTCAAGCTGCTCATCCTGCCCCCTCCGCACCGGTCGTGGAACCCCAAATGATCGATCATCTAGGTGATGTTTCCCACCGGTATCCGGCCGGACAGCCTGGGTGCGACCGCCGTGTACCTCCTGCCTGCGGAAACGGTACGCACCGCCTGACCGAGGGCTTTGCGGGACCCGACGAGCACGACGAGTTTCTTCGCCCTGGTCACCGCCGTGTAGAGGAGATTTCGCTGGAGCATCATCCAAGCCCCCGTGGTGACCGGGATCACCACCGCCGGATATTCACTCCCCTGGGAGCGGTGGATGGTGACGGCGTACGCGTGCGCCAGCTCGTCGAGCTCGGAGAACTCGTACGCGATCTCCTCGTCCTCCTCCGTGCGTACGGTCAGGCGCTGTTCGACCGGATCGAGCCCGGTGACGACCCCGACCGTGCCGTTGAAGACGCCGTTGGCGCCCTTCTCGTAGTTGTTCCGGATCTGGGTGACCTTGTCACCCACCCGGAAGACCCGGCCGCCGAACCTCTTCTCGGGCAGGTCCGGCCGGGCGGGCGTCATGGCCTGCTGGAGCAGGCCGTTGAGGTTTCCGGCGCCGGCCGGGCCGCGGTGCATGGGCGCGAGCACCTGGACGTCCCGCCGCGGGTCGAGCCCGAACCTGGCCGGGATCCGCCGGGCCGCCACATCCACCGCGAGCACGCCCGCAGCCTCGGTGTCCTCCTCGGGGAACAGGAAGAAGTCCGGCAGCCCGTCGGTGATCGGCTGCACGCCGGTGTTGATCCGGTGGGCGTTGGTGACCACGCCCGACTGCTGGGCCTGCCGGAAGATCCGGGTCAGCCGGACCGCGGGCACCGGGCCGCCCTCGGCCAGCAGATCGCGCAGCACCTCGCCGGCGCCGACCGAGGGCAACTGGTCGACGTCCCCGACCAGCAGCAGGTGGGCGCCCGGAGCCACCGCCTTGACCAGCTTGTTGGCGAGCAGCAGGTCCAGCATCGAGGCCTCGTCGACGACGACCAGGTCCGCGTCCAGCGGCCGTTCGCGGTCGTACGCCGCGTCCCCGCCGGGTTTGAGCTCCAGCAGCCGGTGCACCGTGGAGGCCTCGGCCCCGGTGAGCTCGGCCAGCCGCTTCGCCGCCCGGCCGGTGGGGGCCGCGAGCACCACCTTGGCCTTCTTGGCCCGGGCCAGCTCGACGATGGAGCGCACGGTGAAGGACTTGCCGCAGCCGGGGCCGCCGGTCATGACGGCCACCTTGCGGGTCAGCGCGAGCCGGACCGCGTCCCGCTGTTCGGGCGCCAGGGTGGCTCCGGTCCGCCCGGCGAGCCAGCCCAGCGCCTTGTCCCAGTCCACGTCCCGGAATCCGGGCATCCGGTCTTCTTCGGCGCGCAGCAGCCGGCGCACCTGTCCGACCAGCGACAGCTCGGCGCGGTGGAAGGGCACCAGGTACACGGCGGTCAGCGGGTCCGGCCCGCCCTGCGGATCGGGCACGGACTCCCGTACGACGCCCTCCGGATCGGCGGCGAGTTCGGCCAGGCAGTCGATGACCAGCCCGGTGTCGACCTGGAGCAGCTTGACCCCGTCGGCGATGAGCCGGTCCTCGGGCAGGAAGCAGTGCCCCTGGTCGGTGGACTGGGACAGGGCGTACTGGAGCCCGGCCTTGACCCGCTCGGGGCTGTCGTGCGGGATGCCGACGGCCTGGGCGATGCGGTCGGCGGTGAGGAAGCCGATGCCCCACACGTCGGCGGCGAGCCGGTAGGGCTGGTTCTTCACCACCGAGATGGAGGCATCGGCGTACTTCTTGTAGATGCGCACGGCGATGGAGGTGGAGACGCCGACGCCCTGGAGGAACACCATGACCTCCTTGATGGCCTTCTGCTCCTCCCAGGCGGCCCCGATCATCCCGGTCCGCTTGGGGCCGAGCCCGGGCACCTCGATCAGCCGCTTCGGCTCGTCCTCGATGACGTCGAGGGTGTCGAGGCCGAAGTGCTCCACGATCCGGTCGGCGATCTTCGGGCCGATGCCCTTGATCAGGCCGGAGCCGAGGTAGCGGCGGATGCCCTGGATGGTGGCGGGCAGCAGGGTGGAGTAGTTCTCGACGGTGAACTGCCTGCCGTACTGGGGGTGGGAGCCCCAGCGCCCCTCCATGCGCAGCGATTCGCCGGGCTGGGCGCCCAGCAGGGCGCCGACCACGGTGAGGAGGTCACCGGCGCCGCGGCCGGTGTCGACGCGGGCGACCGTGTAGCCGCTGTCCTCGTTGGCATAGGTGATGCGCTCGAGCACCCCCTCGACCACCGCCAGTTGCACGGGCTGCGCCTGCGCCCCGTTCGTTGCCATGCCCCGAAACTACCGTCCCGCGCCGACAGCGCGGCAGGCCTGTGGACGGAGCCCCCCGGGAGACCAGAAGGGGGTCCGGCCTCGCGGCCGGACCCCCTCACGGTTACCCCTCCCTCGTCGGACTTCCCGATCCCCCCAGATCCCCTCCCGGAAGTGCCGACGCACCATACGACCCGCGATACCGGCGGAGGGTTGCACCGGGAAGCGGAGCTTTATGTTTCCGTTACCCAACTCCCACCCGAGGTGCCGTCAAATCTGCACAGAAGTAGCGTTTCAGGCATGAGCGAATCCTCATTCCAAGACGACGTGCTGGGCGAGCTCGGCGACGACAAGCTGACCGAGATCGCCGGACTGCTCGGCACCGACACCGCCGGCGCCCGCGACACCGTCGCGCAGACGGTGGGCGCGATGACCGGCAGCCTCCAGGAGAAGGCCGCCGCCGATGACGACGACGAGGTCCGGCAGGCCGTCGCGGAGGCGGCCGAGCCGCCGCTGCAGGGCATCGCCACGCTCGGCGGCGGCCTGCTGGGCGGCGGGCTGATGGCCGGGGTGCTCGCCAAGGTGAGCAAGCCCGTGGCCGACGCCGTCTCGAAGAAGACCGGTATCCCCGCCCCCACCATCAGCCGGGTCATCGAGCTGCTGATCCCGGTGCTGCTGGCCGTCTTCGCCAAGCGCGCGGCCGCCGGCAAGGGCGCGGGCGCCGGTGCCGGTGCCGGTGCCGGTACGGCCGCCCCGGCCCCCGGCGCGGCCCCCGGGCAGGGCGGCGGCCTCGGCGACCTCCTGGGCCAGATCCTCGGCGGCAAGAAGTAACCCGTTCGGCGGTACGCGCCGACCCGGGCCGCCTAAAGTTGGCGCATGGCTGAAAGCGTGCGGCTGCGGGACCCGGCACCGGGAGACCTGGGGTGGATCGTGCAGCGCCACGGCGCGCTGTACGCCGCCGAGTACGGCTGGAACGCCGACTTCGAGGGCATGGTCGCCCGGATCGTCGCAGACTTCGCCGAGGACCACGACCCTTATCTGGAACGGGCCTGGATCGCCGAGCCGACGGGCGTCCCGTCGGCTCGGTGATGTGCGTGCGCGAGGACGCCGCGGCCGGCACCGCCCGGCTGCGGCTGCTCCTGGTCGACCCGGAGGGGCGCGGGCTCGGCATCGGCACCCGACTCGTCGCCGCGGTCGTCGACTTCGCCCGCTCGGTCGGCTACCGCGAGCTGATGCTGTGGACCAACGACGTGCTGACCGACGCCCGCGAGCTGTACCTGAGGGCCGGGTTCACCCTGATCGCGGAGCGGCCGCACCGGGCGTACGGGGTGGACCTGACGGGACAGGACTGGCGGCTGCCGCTCCAGGAGAACCAGCCGCGGTGACCCCACCCCGCCGGGGCGTACGCGCGGACGGACGCGCCGGCGCCCGCGAGGTCAGGGCCACCCCGCCGACCAGCAGTACGGCGGCCAGCCAGCGCAGCCCCGAGACGGACTCCCCGAGCACCAGCGCCGCAGAGGACATCCCGAACACCGGGACCAGCAGCGAGAAGGGCGCCACCGAGGAGGCCGGGTAGCGGCGCAGCAGGTAGCCCCAGGCGCCGAAGCCGAAGACGGTGGACACCCAGGCCACGTAGCCGATGACGGCCGCCCCCGACCAGTCCAGGGCGCGCAGCGCGGCCAGGTCCCGCTCGGGGCCCTCCAGCAGCAGCGAGAGCCCGAAGAGCGGCAGCACGGGCACCGTGCACACCCAGACCATGAAGTTCAGCGCGTCGGGCGGGGACGCCTTGCGGGTCAGCACGTTGGAGACGCCCCAGCAGGCGGCGGCCGCGACGACCAGGGTGAAGCCGAGCACCGGTCCGGACGTCCCGCCGTCCACGGCGGCCACCGCGATCCCGGCGAGCGTCACGCACATCCCCAGCAGCCGTGTCCGGCCCGGCCGTTCGCGCAGCAGGAGCGCGGCGAGGACGGCGGTGAAGACGGCCTGGACCTGGAGCACGAGGGACGACAGCCCGGCCGGCATCCCCGCGGCCATGCCGGTGAAGAGCAGGCCGAACTTGGCGATGCCCAGGGCCAGGCCCACCCCGATGATCCACTTCCAGGCGACCTTGGGAGGCCCGACGAAGAACACGGCGGGCAGGGCGGCGACGAGGAAGCGCAGGGCGGACAGCAGCAGCGGCGGGAAGTGGCCGAGCCCGATCTCGATGACGACGAAGTTGAAGCCCCAGACGGCGGCGACGAGCACGGCGAGTGCGGTGTGTACGGGACGCATGCTCCGAGCATCGACTGCCTGACCATGTAGCACCAGCGCGGATCGCTTCCGGGATGGATGAAGCATTGCTTACGGATGACCGGGGTGCCACGATGGAGGCATGCTCGATCTCGCCCGGTTGCGCGCCCTGCACGCCGTCTCCGTCCACGGCTCGGTCGCGGGAGCCGCCGCCGCCCTCGGATACACCCCCTCCGCGGTCTCGCAGCAGATCTCCAAGCTGGAGCGGGAGACCCGCACCACCCTGCTCGAACGGCGCGGACGCGGGGTGGCCCTCACCGAGGAGGCCCGGCACCTGGCCGACACCGCCCAGGAGTTGCTGGCCATCGTGGAACGCGCCGAGACCACCCTGGAGGAGCGCCGGGGGCAGCCCGGCGGGCTGCTGACGGTGGCCGCGTTCGCCTCGGCGGCGCGCGGGCTGCTGCCCGGGGTGCTGGCCGATCTGGCCCGCCGCCATCCGGCGCTCGACGTACGCCTCACGGAGGTGGACCCGCACCTGTCGGTGGAGCTGGTGGCCCGCGGCGTCACCGATCTGGCGGTGGCCCACGACTGGGACATCGCCCCGCTGCCGGCCCCCGAGGGGATCGAACAGGCGGTGATCGGGGACGACCTCTGCGATCTGGTGGTGCCGGCCGGACATCCCTTCACCACGCGCGAGACCATCCTGCGGGCCGACCTCGGCGGCCAGCGCTGGGTGTGCCAGCCGCCGGGGCGGGTCTGCCACGACTGGCTGATGCGGACCCTGCGCACGGCCGGCCTCGAGCCGGACATCGCGCACGTGGCGGAGGAGAACCACACGATCGTCGCCCTGGTCGCGGCCGGGCTCGGGGTGGCCGTCGTACCGCGGCTGGGCACCGGCGCGCTGCCGCCCGGCGCGGTGGCCGTCCCGCTGGAGCCGGGCCCGGTGCGCCGGCTGTACGCGCTGTGGCGGACGGGGGCGGCCCGCCGCCCGGCGATCACCGAGGCCGTCCGGACGCTCCAGGAGCACTGGCCCGCACGATCAGGTCATCCGGGGGAACTCCCGAGTGTCCCTCCCCCGGCGGCCGCGGCCCCGCAGTAGGGTCCGGCGCGTGCCGAACCACGCCTCACGCCGGACCCTGCTCGCCGCGGCCGCCATGGCCGCCGTCGCGGGCGCCGGGGCCGCCACCGCCACCGCGGGCGCCGACCGCACCGCGGACGCCGGGCGCACCACGGACGACGGGCGGGCCCCCGGGCGCGCCCCCGCCCGGCCGGTTCGCCGCCTGCTCGACCGGATGGGCCTCGCCGAGAAGGTCGGGCAGCTCTTCGTGTCCCGCGCGTACGGGCACTCGGCGACCGAGCCGGACCCGGCGGACGCCGAGAAGAACCTGGAGCTGTTCGGGGTGCGCACCGCGGCCGAGCTGGTCTCCCGCTACCACCTGGGCGGGATCATCTACTTCGCCTGGGCCCACAACACCCGCAGCCCGCACCAGATCGCCGCGCTCTCGGCCGGCCTCCAGCAGGCCGCCCTCGCCTCCGGCCCCGGCATCCCGCTGCTGCTCTCCACGGACCAGGAGCACGGCGCGGTGGCCCGCGTCGGCAAGCCCGCGACCCTGCTCCCGGGGGCGATGGCGCTCGGCGCCCAGCACCGCGCGACCGGTTCCACCGCCGACGCCCGGCGGGCCGCGCGCATCGCGGGCACCGAGCTGGCGGCCATGGGCATCCGGCAGGATTACGCGCCGGTGGCGGACGTCAACGTGAATCCGGCCAATCCGGTGATCGGCGTACGGTCCTTCGGCGCCGACCCCGGTGCGGTGGCGGAGCTCGTCGCCGCCCAGGTCCGCGGCTACCAGGCGGCCGGCGTCGCGGCGACCGCGAAGCACTTCCCGGGGCACGGGGACACCGAGACCGACAGCCATGTCGGGCTGCCGGTGATGCGGCACAGCCGGGCCGTCTGGGAGGAGCTGGACGAACCGTCGTTCAGGGCCGCGGTGGAGGCGGGCGTGGACGCGGTCATGACGGCCCACATCGTCTTCCCGGCGCTGGACCCCTCCGGGGATCCGGCGACCCTGTCCCGGCCGATCGTGACCGGCATCCTGCGCGAACGCCTGGGCTTCCGGGGGGTGGTGGTCACCGACGCCCTCGACATGGCCGGGGTCCGGCAGAAGTACGGGGACGACCGGGTGCCGGTGCTGGCCCTGCTCGCGGGCTGCGACCAGCTGCTGAACCCGCCGGACCTGGGGCTCGCCCACCGCAGCGTGCTGGCGGCCGTGGAGAGCGGCGAGCTGACGGAGGAGCGGATCGACGAGTCCGTGCTGCGGATCCTGGAACTGAAGGCGCGCCGGGGCCTGTTCGACGGGGCGGGCGCCCCGGCCGGGACGGTGGACGGGAGCGTCGGCATCCCGGAGCACCTCGCGGCCGCCGCCGCGATCGCCGAGGGCACGACCACCGTCCTGGCCAATCCGGCCGGGCTGCTGCCGCTGGACGCCGCGGCCGCTCCCCGGCTGCTGGTCACCGGGACGGACCCGGTGTCGCCCAGCGGCACCACGGGGCCCCCGACGGCCGTCCTGGCGCGGGAGCTGACCGCCCTGGGCTGCCGGGCCACGGCCCTGCCGCCCGCCCGCGCGGCGGCCGCCGCGCCCGGTCACGCGGCGGTGCTGGTGTGCACGAACAACGTGCCCGAGGGCGAGAGCCCGCAGCGCACGCTGGTGGCCGGCCTGCTGGCCACCGGAGTGCCGGTGGTCGTGGTCGCGATCCGCAATCCGTACGACACGGCCCGGCTGCCGGCGTGTGCGGCGGAGGTGGCGACCTACACCTGGGGGGACGCGGAGATGCGGGCGGCCGCCCGGGTGCTCACCGGTGCGGTGCGGCCGGCCGGCCGCCTTCCGGTCCCGGTCCCGGGCCGCTACCCGCTGGGCCACGGGGTGACGTACTAGACGCCACCCCGTCACCCGCGGCGGACCGGGGGCCGGGGGCCGGGGGCCGGGGGCCGGGCCAGGAGGCTACGGCCGCAGCTGCGGCTCGCGCTCCAGGTCGCGCTGGTCGAGCGTGGCGTCCGGCGCGGCCAGCGGCGCCGCCTTCGCCTCGTCGGCGATCGCGGCGGCCGGGGCGACCCCGGCCCACTGGAGGATCTTCGCGGTCGCCAGGGCCTTCTCGCCCTCGAGGAGCTGGGCGACGTTGGCCCCGTGGTTGGCGCCCGGCGCGATCATCACGTGGCTGTCGCGCGCCCCGTACCCGATGCGGAACGGCTCGGCGCCCCACGGGTCGTTCTGCCCGTACACGAACAGCATCTGGTTCGCGTTGTCACGCACCCAGCCGTCGATGTCCTTCATGGCTCCCGGCTGGAAGGTCATGGGGATGTCGCGGGGCACGAAGTTGCGCGGCGGCTGGTAGCCGTAGCGGCTCAGGCCCTTGAGGTGGGGCTGCTTGATGTCGGGCGAGCCGAGCTGGGTGCCGGCCTGGTAGTAGTACGGCGTGTACGTGGCCAGGCCCTGGTCGGCGTAGGCGGAGAAGCCCGAGATCGCGTCGATCGTGTCCCAGATCTCCTGGTCGCTCGCGGTGGCGGCGGCCGGGATCGAGGCGCAGTCGGCGAGCAGGCTGTACTGCCAGAAGGCCCACACGTAGTCCAGCACGACGGCCTCGTAGGCCTTGTCGAGGTTGCCGACGGTGGTGAAGGTCCAGCCGTTCTCGGCGGCGGCGGCCGCGTACTTGGCCTCCAGCGGCTCGCGGCGCACCAGCGCCTCGCGCTGCACGGCGTTCAGCCTGTCGCGGCACTCCTTGGTGCCGACCTTGGCGAAGAACCGGTCGTAGGCCGAGTCCTCGTTGTTGACGACGTCGTTCGGTGCGACGTACGCGACCACGCCGTCCATGTCGCGCGGGTAGAAGCGCTCGTAGTACGTCGCCGTCATTCCGCCCTTGCTGCCGCCCGTGGACAGCCAGTTCTTCGGGTAGATCTTCTTCAGCGCGCCGAAGATGCGGTGCTGGTCGCTGGCGGCCTGCCAGATGTCCAGGTTCCCCCAGTTGGCCGGGTCGGGCCGGGAGGGAGTGAAGAAGCGATACTCCATGGACACCTGGTTGCCGTCGATGATGGTCGTCGGCTCGCTGCGGCGCGGGTTGGTGTTGACGTTGTAGCCGGAGGTGAAGAACACCGTCGGGCGCGAGACGTCCTTGTGCAGCAGGGTCAGACGCTGCTTGAAGGTGCCCTTCCACGGCTTCCGGTGGTCGACCGGCTGCTCGTAGTTCAGTACGAAGAAGCGGTAGCCGGGGTACGGCTTCTCCTCTATCAGGCTCATGCCGGGAATGCCGAGGATCTGGTCCTTGATGTCCGTGGCGGCCGCGGGCCCCGCGGCGGTGGCCGCTTGTGCCGTGGAGCCGACCGCGCCCATGGTGCCGATCAGCATCACGAGCGACAGCAGCCATCCGAGCGTCTTGCGCATTCACCCTCCCCTTGAGTTCACTTCGGTCGCGGTGAACCTAACGGGTGAACATGCTGCTGAACAGACCTAGTTGGGCCGGTCCGTCAGCACAGGATCCAGCCGGATTCGGCCGATTCGGCCCCCACGCTCCCCTTTACATACACGCAGCGGCCGATCGCGCCCACGGTGACGGGACCGGCGTAATGGGTGAATCGCCCGATATCGCGGATCGGCGCACCGCCGCGGCCCTGGATGCTCACCGCCATCTCCCGCCGCTCACCGGGGGCCCGGGCCACGGTGAGCGCGCACGCGGCGGTGCGGCTCTTGTACACGCGCACCTCGCCCTCCGCGAGCGGCAGCGTCCTGGCCAGCCGGCCCGCGCAGGTGCCGCCGGCGGCCCCCTCCCCCGGCGCCGCCCACGCGGGCGGCGCGGCGAACAGCCCGCCGACGCCGAGCCACAGCGCGGTGGCGAACACCCCGAGGGCCGCGGCCCTCCGGCCGCACCCCCGCCACCTCCTCGATCCCCGCAACACCCTGTCCCCCGATCCGGCCGTACGTACAACGTGCGCACGGACGTACGACGCGCACGGCGCCCGGAAGGTTGCGAGGCGGCGCCCGTCGCCCGTAAGGGTGCATCCGCCATCCCCCGGCGGGAGAACGGGAGTTCGCGACCGGAGGGGCCATTACGCTGGGTTACCCGTCCCCTCTCTCCGTAGCCGTGAAAGGCACTCACGTGACGAACGACCTGCTCGACCGCAAGCTGGAGCGCTCCTTCAACCGCCTCGACGCGGACGGGAACGGCGTGATCGACGCGAAGGACATCTTCGCGCTCGGCGCCCGGATGCTGACGGCCCTGTCCGAGCCCGAGGACTCGCCCAAGGCGGACGCGGTGATCCAGGGGATCGCCAACTTCTGGCAGGACCTCTTCACGGAGCTGGACACCGACCGGGACAGCGTGGTCACGCCCGAGGAGTACAAGGTGGGCATGACGCGGCTGTACCAGCAGGGCGGCCCCGCGTACGACCGCTCGCTGCGGCCGATGATGCAGGCGATCCTCACCGTCGTCGACACCGACAACGACGGGCGCATCAGCCCGGAGGAGTTCCACCGGGCCCAGGAGGCCTTCGACACGGAGCTGAGCCCCGACGAGGCCGAGGCGCTGTTCCGGCGCATCGACGCCGACGGGGACGGCACGCTGACCGTGGACGAACTCCTCGACGCCGTACGCGAGTACTACACCGGCAGCGACCAGGACGCCCCCGGCAACCTGTTCTTCGGCGAGCTCTGACCCGCCCGGCGGTCAGGCCGCGGCGCGCTCGTCCTCCCCGACGAAGGTGCGCCACAGCCGTGCGTACCTGCCGTCGTGCGCCAGGAGTTCGGCGTGGGTGCCGTCCTCGACGACCCGGCCGCGGTCCATGACCACGACCCGGTCGGCGCGGGCGGCCGTGGTCAGCCGGTGCGCCACCACCAGGGTGGTGCGCTTGCCGGCGAGCCGTTCGGTGGCCTGGTTGACCTGGTCCTCCGTGGCCAGGTCCAGGGCGGCGGTGGCCTCGTCGAGCAGCAGCACGTCCGGGTCGACGAGCTCGGCCCGGGCCAGTGCGATCAGCTGGCGCTGCCCGGCGGAGAGGTTGCGGCCGCGTTCGGCCACGGTGTGCAGGTAACCGCCGCCGAGCGTGGCGATCATGTCGTGGGCGCCGACCGCGCGGGCGGCCGCCTCCACCTCGGCGTCCTGCGCGTCGGGCCGCCCGTAGGCGATGGCGTCGCGCACGGTGCCGGGGAACAGGTAGGGCTCCTGGGGGACGACGCCCAGCCGGTGGCGGTAGGCCGTCAGGTCGAGCTCCCGCAGATCGGCCCCGTCGGCGGTGATCCGGCCGGAGGTCGGATCGTAGAACCGGGCCACCATCTTGACCAGTGTGGACTTGCCCGCTCCGGTCTCGCCGACGAAGGCGACGGTCTGCCCGGCGGGTATGCGCAGGCTGATTCCGGCCAGCGCGTCGCCCTTCTCCCCCCGCTCCTGTGCCGTGCCGTACGCGAAGCGGACGTCCTCGAAGGCGATCTCGCCGCGCAGCTCGGGCACCGGGTGCGGCTCTTCGGCGTGCGGGGTACTGGTCGGCTCACGCAGCAGCCCCTGGATGCGGCCGAGGGAGACGGTGGCCTGCTGGTAGCCGTCGAAGACCTGGGACAGCTGCTGGACCGGGGCGAAGAACAGGTCGATGTAGAGCAGGTAGGCGACCAGCGCACCGGTGGTGAGCGTGCCCGCCTCGACCCGGCCGGCGCCGGCGATCAGCACGGCGGCCGCGGCGCCCGAGGACAGCAGCTGCACGAACGGGAAGTAGACGGATATCAGCCACTGGCCGCGCACCCGGGCCTCGCGGTACGAGTGGCTGCGCTCTGCGAAGCGGCGGGCGCCGGAGCCCTCGCGGCGGAAGGCCTGGACGATGCGGAGCCCGGCGACGGACTCCTGGAGGTCGGCGTTGACCAGGCTGACCCGGTCGCGGGCGAGTTCGTACGCGGCGACCGACTTGCGGCGGAAGACGATCGTGCCGACCACCAGCAGCGGCAGCGTGGCGAAGACGATCAGGGCGAGTTCGACGTCGAGGACGAGGAGGGCGACCAGGATGCCGAAGAAGGTGAGGACGGCGACGACGGCGGTGACGAGCCCGGTCTGCAGGAAGCTGGAGAGGGCGTCCACGTCGGTGGTCATCCGGGTCATGATCTTGCCGGTCAGCTCGCGCTCGTAGAAGTCGAGGCCGAGGCGCTGGAGCTGGGCGAAGATCTTGACGCGGAGCGAGTAGAGCACGCGCTCGCCGGTGCGGCCCGTCATCCGGGTCTCGGCGAACTGTGCGGCCCACTGCCCGAGGACGACCACGAGGGCGAGGGCGGCGGCGGCCCAGACCGCGCCCAGGGCGGCCTTCTCGACGCCCTGGTCGATACCGTGCCTGATCATGATCGGCAGGAGCAGTCCGGAGCCCGCGTCGACGGCGACGAGGCCGAGGCTGATCGCGAGCGGCGCCCCGAATCCGCGGAGCAGGCGGCGCAGGCCGTAGCTCTGCTCGGCGGCCGCGGCGCGGGTCTCGTCCACGTCGGGCTCGTCGTCGGCGGGCGGCAGGGCGGCGACCTGGGCGAGCAGTTCGGGAGTGGCTGGCATACCCGGTACGGAAGCCGTGGCGGCCGCGCCGTCGGACTCCTCCTGACGCCGCCAGAGCTCGGGGGTGATCCCGCCGGCGACCCGGCGCTTGGCGCTGACGGGCTCGGAGTCGATCTCCGCCTCGAGCTCGATGTCCCGCTCGATGTCGCGGTCGACGTCCCGCTCGAACTCGGCCATCGGCAGCGCGTCGCGGGTCCGCGGCGAGCCGGCGCCGAGCGCGTCGGGGTCGGTCAGCAGCCTGCGGTAGAGGGCGGAGCGGCGCTCCAGTTCCTCGTGGGTGCCGATGTCGGAGAGCCGGCCGCGGTCGAGTACGGCGATCCGGTCGGCCAGGGCGAGCGTGGAGCGCCGGTGGGCGATCAGCAGGGTGGTCCGGCCGGCCATGACCGAGCGCAGCGCCTCGTGGATCTCGTGCTCGACGCGGGCGTCGACGGCGGAGGTGGCGTCGTCGAGGAGGAGCAGCCTCGGGTCAGTGAGGATGGCCCGGGCGAGCGCGACGCGCTGGCGCTGGCCGCCGGAGAGGGTGAGCCCCTGTTCGCCGACCTTGGTGTCGTACCCGGCGGGCAGGGCCCGGATGAAACCGTCGGCCTGGGCGGCGCGGGCGGCGGCCTCGATCTGCTCGTCGGTGGCGCCGGGATGCCCGTAGGCGATGTTGGCGCGGATGGTGTCGGAGAAGAGGAACGAGTCCTCCGGGACCAGTCCGATGGCGGCGCGCAGGGATCCGTAGGTCAGCTCGCGCACGTCGTGCCCGCCGACGCGGACGGATCCGGCGTCGGCGTCGTAGAAGCGCGGCAGGAGCAGCGAGACGGTGGACTTCCCGCTCCCGGAGGCGCCGACGACGGCCACGGTCTCGCCCTCGGCGACGGAGAGCGAGAACCCGTCGAGGACGGGCCGCTCGGGGTCGTAGCCGAAGCGGACCTCGTCGAACGCGATGGTGGCGGGCGCGTCGGCGGGCAGTTCGTGCGTGCCCTCGCGGATGACGGGCTCGGTGTCGATGAGCTCGAAGACGCGCTCCACACCGGCACGCGCCTGCTGTCCCACCGTCAGCACCATGGCGAGCAGCCGGACGGGGCCGACGAGCTGGGCGAGGTAGGTGGAGAAGGCCACGAAGGTGCCGAGGGTGACCTGGCCGCGGGTGGCCATCCAGCCGCCGAGCGCCAGCATGGCGACCTGGGCGAGGGCGGGCACCGCCTGGAGGGCGGGGGTGTAGCGCGAGTTCAGCCGGATGGTCCGCATCCGGCCGGCGAACAGCCGCTGCCCGGCGGTCCGCAGCTTGGCGGACTCCTGCTCCTCCTGGCCGAAGCCCTTGACCACGCGGACGCCGGTCACGGCGCCGTCGACGACGGTCGCGACGGCGGCGGCCTGCCCCTGGGCGTACCAGGTGGCGGGGAAGAGCTTCTTGCGGCTGCGCTTGGCGATGAACCACAGGGCGGGGGCCATCAGCAGCGCGACGAGGGTCAGCAGCGGGGACAGCGTCAGCATGATCCCGAGGGATATCCCGAAGAGCAGGAAGTTCCCGATGGTCATCGGGAGCATGAAGAGCAGGCCCTGGATCAGCTGGAGGTCGCTCGTGGCCCGGCCGACGACCTGCCCGGTGGACAGCTCGTCCTGCCGCCGCCCGTCGAGGCGGGCGATGGTGTCGTACATGTCGGTGCGCAGGTCGTGCTGGACGTCGAGGGCGAGCCGCCCGCCGTAGTACCTGCGGATGTAGGTCAGTACGTACACGAGGAGGGCTGCGGCTATGAGCATGCCCGCCCAGGGCCCCATGGGCTTGGACCGGTCCCCGATGACGTCGTCGATGATCACCTTGGTGACCAGCGGCACCAGCGCCATGACGGCCATGCCGGCCAGCGAGGACCCGAGCGCGAGGAGCACGTTGACCTTGTAGCGCCACGTGTACGCGGCGAGCCGCCTGCCCCAGCCCTGTTTTTCCCCAGCCGCCGTCACGTGAAGCCTCCCCGTTCGTCCGTACTACCGACAAGCCCCAACGCCCGGACCGGCGGATTTCATCCCGCCGCAACAATCGCACCGGTGTCCGGGTGCCGCGAGCGGGCGTCGCCCGTCGGGGGCGGGCGGGGGCTCAGAGGTGGGTCGGCGCGAACATCCTGAGGGTGGCCGGGAGGACCACGACCGAGGGGCCGGGGGTGGCGAGGGCCTTCTTGAGGTCGGCCGTCAGGGACTCGGGGGTGGTGGTGGTCGCCGGCACGTCGAAGGAGGCCGCCAGTGCGCCGAAGTCGGGGCGGGTGAGCTCGGTGCCGGTGGACCGGCCGTAGGACTCCGTCATGTACTCGCGCAGGATGCCGTAGCCGCCGTCGTCCACGATCAGCCAGGTGACGTCCAGGTCGTGCTGGCGCGCGGTGGCCAGCTCGGCCACGGAGTACATCGCGCCGCCGTCGCCGGACACGGCGAGGACCGGGGTGCCCGGTTCGGCGAGGGCGGCGCCGAGGGCCGCGGGGAAGGCGTAGCCGAGGCCGCCCGCGCCCTGGGCCGAGTGCATGGTGTTGGGGTGCTTGGCGTCGAAGGCCGACCACGCCCAGTAGGACAGGATCGTCATGTCCCAGAAGGACGGGGAGCGCGGCGGGAGGGCGGCCCGGATCGAGGCCAGGAGGCCCTGCTCCAGGGTGAGGTCCTGGGCGGACAGGCGGTCCGCGATGTCGGACAGGACCATCCTGACGCGGTCCGGGGCGTACGGGTCCGGACGCTCGGCCACCGTCTCCAGCAGGGCCTGGAGGGCGAGGCGGGCGTCGGCGTGGATGCCCAGGGCCGGGTGGTTGGACTCCAGCTTCCCGAGGTCCGCCTCGATCTGGACGACCCGGCCGGTGGGGAAGAACGTGTGGTAGTTAGAGGACAGTTCACCCAGGCCCGAGCCGACGACGAGGAGGACGTCCGCGTCCTCCAGGAAGTCGGTCATGTGGCGGTCCTCCAGCCAGGACTGGAGGGAGAGCGGGTGCGTCCACGGGAAGGCGCCCTTGCCGCCGAAGGTGGTGACCACGGGTGCGTTCAGGCGTTCCGCGAGCTGCCTGAGCTTGCCCGAGGCGTCGGAGCGGACGACCCCGCCGCCCGCGATGATCACCGGCCGGGAGGCCCCGGACAGCCAGTGGGCGGCGACGGCGGTCAGCTCCGGGCGCGGGGCGAGCTCGTGCGGGGTCGCGTCCATGCCGGTGACCTGCGGGATGAGCGTCTCGGCGCGGAGCACGTCCTCCGGGATCTCCACCCAGACCGGGCCGTGGGGTGCGGTCAGGGCCGATTCCCAGGCCTCGGCGACCACGGACGGGATCTGCGAGGGGGTGCGGGCCACGTGGATCGACTTGACCACGTCCCGGAAGGAGGCCGACTGGTCGCGCAGTTCGTGCAGGTGCCCCCGGCGCCCGCCGCCCAGGCCCGCCACCGGCACCTGGGAGGAGAGGGCGAGGACCGGGGCGGAGGCGGCCGCCGCCTCGGCGAGCGCGGGCAGGGCCATCAGCGCGCCCGGCCCCGTCGACAGCAGCAGCGGCACGGCCTCGCCGGTGATGCGGCCGTACGCGTCCGCAGCGAACCCCGCGTTGTTCTCCGTGCGCAGGGTGACGAGGCGCAGGTCCGAGCGGCCGACCGCGTCGAAGACGGCCAGCGCGTGCTGGCCGGGCAGTCCGAAGACGGTGGTGGCGCCCAGCGAACGCAGGGTCTCCACGACCAGGTCCCCGCCCGTGCGGCCCGGCGGCGGCGACAGCGCGGCGGCCGTCTGGGCCTCGGTGGGACGGAGAACCAGGTCGTGGTCGTGCGTCACTTGTCTTACTTGCCCTTCGACTGCGCGATCTGTCGGCTCATGATCGTGGTGAGCTCGTACGCGGTGTGCGAGGCCGCGACCGAGGTGATCTCCGCGTGATCGTACGCCGGGGCCACCTCCACCACGTCGGCGGAAACGAGGTTGCAGGAGGACAGACCGCGGATGATCTCCAGCAGCTCGCGGGAGGTCATGCCGCCCGCCTCCGGGGTGCCGGTGCCGGGCGCGTGGGCCGGGTCGAGCACGTCGATGTCGATGGAGATGTAGAGGGGGCGGTCGCCGATGCGCTGGCGCAGCTGGTCGGCCACCTCGTCGGCGCCGCGGCGGTAGACGTCCGCGGAGGTGACGATGCCGAAGCCCATCTTGGCGTCGTCGTCGAGGTCCTGCTTGCCGTACAGCGGGCCGCGCGTGCCGACGTGCGAGAGCGCCTCGGTGTCGAGGATGCCCTCCTCGACGGCGCGGCGGAACGGGGTGCCGTGGGTGTACTCGGCACCGAAGTAGGTGTCCCAGGTGTCCAGGTGCGCGTCGAAGTGGAGGAGCGCGACCGGGCCGTGCTTCTTGGCGACGGAACGCAGCAGCGGAAGGGCGATGGTGTGGTCGCCGCCGAGGGTCATCAGGCGGGAGCCGGCGCCGAGCAGCTCGTCGGCCGCGGCCTCGACCGTCTCGACGGCCTCGTTGATGTTGAAGGGGTTCACGGCGATGTCGCCGGCGTCCGCGACCTGCGCGAGGGCGAAGGGGGAGGCGTCCTGGGCCGGGTTGTACGGGCGCAGCAGGCGCGAGGCCTCACGGATCGCGTTGCCGCCGAAGCGGGCGCCGGGGCGGTAGGAGACACCGGAGTCGAAGGGCACGCCGACGACGGCGACGTCGGCGGAGCCGACCTCGTCGAGGCGCGGCAGCCGGGCGAAGGTCGCGGGGCCCGCGTAGCGCGGGATGCGGGAGGAGTCGACGGGGCCGCGCGGCTGCGTGCTCATGGGGGGTGCCCTTCTGGAGGTCCTACAAGTGCGGTCCTTCGAGCGTAAGCCGGTGCCCTCGGGCCGCGAAGTGTACGTTTCATCCACTACAGCCCTTCGATGTGTACGGAGTATCCATGGAGGCCCCCACCCCGCCGGTCGCCCTCGGGCGGCTGCTCGCCGACGCGGAGCTAGGGCTGCGCCCGCTGGCCGGGCCCGCCGAGGCCGAGGTGCACGGGGTGCACGCCTCGGAGATGGCGGACCCGTCGCCGTACCTGCTGGGCGGGGAGCTGCTGCTCACGGCGGGGGCGGGCCTGGCGGGGGCGGAGGGCGGCGGCGCGGAGGCCGGCGGCGCGGAGGCCGGGCCGTACGTCGAGCGGCTCGTGCGGGCCGGGGCGGCCGCGATCGGCTTCGGGGTCACCCCGGTGCACGAGAGGGTGCCGCGGGCCCTGGCCGACGCCTGCGCCCGGCACGGGCTGCCGCTGGTCGAGGTGCCGCCCGCGACGCCGTTCACGGCCGTGGGCCGGGCCGTGTGGCGGCTGATGGAGGAGGCCCGTACGCGCGAACTGCGCCGTGTGACCGAGGCGCAGCAGTCGCTCGCGGCGGCGGCCGCCCGGCCCGATCCGGTCCCGGCGGTCCTCGCCCGCCTGGCGGCGAGCCTGGGCGGCTGGACGGCCCTGCTCGCACCGGCCTCGTCCCCGGGCCCGGGGACCGCAGCCACACCGGCGGCGCCCGACCCGGCCGGGGCCGGGGCGGCGGCCGTGCGTTACGGCTCCGGGTGGGATGTGGTGCGAGGCGCCGGGGTCGCGCCCCGTGCGCAAGCGCGGGCCGCGGTGGGCGCGCTCGCGGACCGGGTGGCACCCGGCTCCGCGGCGACCGCCACCGACACCCTGGCCGGCACGCATCTGGCCGCCTACGCCGTCGGCGGCGGCCGGGTGCTGGTCCTCGCCACCCCGGCCCGGGCCCCGGGGGACCACACCGTCGCCTCCGTCGCGGCCGTCCTGCTGTCCCTGCTCACCGCCCCCCGCCCGGCCGGGGACGAGGCCTCGGCGCTGACCCGGCTCCTGCTCGGCGCCGGCCCGGCCGACGCCCTGGCGCCCGGGCCCTGGCACGTGGTCCACGCCCGGGGAGCCGGCGACCCGCGGGCCCTCGGGGCCGCGCTGGGGACCGTACTGCTCGACCCGTACGAGGGCGGCGTGCGGCTGCTGACCGACCGGGCGCCCGTCCCGCAGCCGGGCTGGCGGCTCGGGGTCAGCGCCCCGGCCGCGCCGGGGGCCCTGGCCGGCGCCGACGCGCAGGCCGCCCGCGCCCTGGAGCGCGCGGAGGCGGCCCGCACCCCGCTGGCCCGGCATTCCGACCCCGGCTTCGCGGGCCTGGTCGGCGAGGCGGAGGCCCGCGCGCACGCGGCGGCCCTGCTGGCTCCGCTGCCGCCCGCGCTGCGGGACACGCTGCGCGGCTGGCTGGCCCACCACGGCGGCTGGGACCGCACGGCCGCGGACCTGGGGGTGCACCGCAACACGGTGCGCCAGCGCGTCGCCCGCTGCGCCGCGCTGCTGGAGCGGGACCTGGACGACCCGGACGTCCGGATGGAGTTGTGGTTCGCGCTGCGCTGGGCCGGTCCCCCGGGGGCCGGAAGCGGCCCGGGGCCCGCCCCGTACGCCCGGCCGGCCGGCTGACGGCGGCCCCGCGCGCGCCGCACCGGCCCCCGGGAGGCGGGGCCCGCCCCTACGATGTGCCGCATGTCCAGGATGTCCGTACCGGCGCGGAGGCTCCTCCTCCGTGAGCAGCTGGGACCGGCCGCCCGGATGGTGGTGTGCGCGGCCCTGCCCTGGTTCGTGTGCCTGTGGATCGGCACGAGCACGGCCCCGGTGCCCGCCGCGCTGCCGGCCGTCCTGATCCTGCGCGGGGACGTGTCCGCGGCGCCCCGGCTGGCTCTGGAACGGCTCGTGGGCGTGGTCGCGGGCGTGGCACTGAGCGTGCTGGTCCTGCACTGGCTGCCGCTGGGCTCCCTGTCGTTCGTGCTCCTCCTGGTGGGCGGCTGCGCCGGGACGTACCTGCTGCGCCACGGCGGCTCCCCCAACCAGCAGGTGCTGGTCACGGCCCTGGTGATCTACGCGACGCCGGTGCCCGGGTATCCGCAGGCCCGGCTGTGGGAGAGCGCGGTCGGCATCGCCGTCGTGGCGCTCCTCGGCCCGCTGCTGTGGCCGCCCGACCCGTACGGCGAGGCGGCGGACGGCCTGGAGGCGTACCGCGCCGCTCTGCGCGCCCGCCTGGAGCGGATCGCCGCCCTGGCCGCCGCCGGGCGCCGCACGGGCCCGGCTCCGGCGCTCGCGGCCGCGCCCGCGCCCGCCCCCGCCACCGCGGCCGCGCCCGCGGAGTCCTTCGCGCTGTGGCACCGCCCGTACGAGCTGTCCGCCGCACTGGACCACCGGTCGGCGCGGCTGCTCCTGCTGCCGCCCCGGCGGGCCCCCGCCGGGGCGGCGGACGCCCTGCGCCCCCGCCTGCGGCTGGCCGCGCGGACGGCCCCGGCCCTGTACTTCCTCGCGCGGGAGCTGGAGGCCCGGTCCGCCGGCGGGGCCGACGGGGCGGTGTGCGCCATGGCCCCGCTCGTGGAGGCGACCGCCTCGGCCCTGGACGCGGCCCTGCGCGGCGAGGACTGCGCGGAGCTGCTGCGGCGGGCCCGGGAGCTCGAAGCGGGGCACCGGGCGGCGCATCCCGCCCGCCGCGACGCCGCGCTGCGGGCCGGGATCCACCTCACCCACGAGGAGCTGGCCGCGTATGCGGACCCAAGCCCGGACCCAGGCCCGGACCCGGACCCAGGCCCGGACCCGGATCCGGCCGCGGGCTGAGCGCGCCCGGGGCGGCTCGCGCGGGGCGGGAGCCTCGGCCGTCCGGTGTACATACCGGGCCGTCGGGCCGCCGCTGCCGGGCGGCGCGGCCGCCCGGGGCGAGAGTGTCCCCTGCGGACGGGGCCGGCGAGGCGAGGGAGGATCCGGATGGAGCTGGCAGTGGCCTTCGACACGATGGCCCGGTGGCAGTTCGCCATGACGACCGTCTACCACTTCCTGTTCGTCCCGCTCACGATCTCCCTCGCGACCCTGGTCGCGGTGCTCCAGACGGCGTGGGTGCGCACGGGGCGGGAGAAGTACCTCGCGGCCACGAAGTTCTGGGGAACGCTGCTCCTGATCAACATGGCGGTGGGGGTGGTCACCGGGATCGTGCTGGAGTTCCAGTTCGGGATGAACTGGTCCGCCTACTCGCGGTTCGTCGGTGACGTCTTCGGGGCCCCGCTGGCCTTCGAGGCGCTGATCGCCTTCTTCTTCGAGTCGACCTTCGTCGGCCTGTGGATCTTCGGCTGGGACAGACTGCCGAAGAGGATCCACCTGGCCTGCATCTGGATGGTCTCCCTCGGCACCATCCTGTCCGCCTACTTCATCCTGGCCGCCAACTCCTGGATGCAGCACCCCGTCGGCTACCGCATCAACGGGGAACGCGGCCGCGCCGAACTCACCGACTTCTGGCTCGTCCTCACCCAGAACACCACCCTGGTCGTCGTCTACCACACCCTCACCGCCGCCTTCCTGACCGGAGGCGCCTTCATGCTGGGCATCTCGGCCCTGCACCTGCGGCGCGGCCGGCACGTGCCGGTGATGCGCGCCTCGATGCGGCTGGGCATGGTGACGATGGTGGTTGCGGGGGTGCTGGTGGCCTTCAGCGGGGACAGCCTCGGCAAGGTGATGGTCCAGCAGCAGCCGATGAAGATGGCCGCGGCCGAGGCCCTCTGGGACGGCCAGACGTCGGCGCCCTTCTCCGTCTTCGCCATCGGGGACGTCTCCGAGGGGCACAACCGGGTGGAGTGGTCGGTGCCGGGGCTGCTGTCCTTCCTCGCGGAGGGCAACTTCACGGCGTACGTGGCGGGCATCAACGACACGGAGGCGGCCGAGCAGGCGAAGTACGGGCCCGGGGACTACAAGCCCGACATCCCGGTCGCGTTCTGGGGATTCCGCTTCATGATGGGCTTCGGGATGACCTCGCTCGCCGTCGGCGCGGTGGGGCTGTGGCTGACCCGCCGCAAGATCCTGCTCGCCCCGGAGCTGCGGACCGGCGAGGACGAGGTCCCGCACCTGGCGCTGACCCGCGGCAGGACCCTGGGGTCCCTGCTGACCACCTGGTACTGGCGGGCGGCCGTGTGGACGCTGGCCTTCCCGCTGATCGCCTGCTCCTGGGGCTGGATCTTCACCGAGATGGGCCGCCAGCCCTGGGTGGTCTACGGGGTCCTGCGCACCGCCGACGCCGTCTCGCCCGGCGTGTCCCACGGCGAGGTCATCGCCTCCCTCACCGCGTTCGGCCTGCTGTACGCGCTCCTCGCCTTCATCGAGGTCCGCCTCCTGGCCAGGGCCGTCATGGCGGGCCCGCCGGAGGTCACCGCGTCCGACCTCGCGACGCCCCGCCGGATCGGCGGCGACGACGAGGACCCCGACCGGCCCATGGCGTTCTCGTACTGACGGTCGCGAACCCGGTATGGACAGGGACGACAACCCGCCGGTAACTTAGTCTGAGCAAGCGCTTAGGCATAAGCGGCGTAGCGCCGCCACCGAGAGGAGTCGGCCGTGCGCCGTACCGTTTTCAACGAGGACCACGAGGCGTTCCGCGAGACCATCCGCGCCTTCATCGAGGCCGAGGTCGTCCCGGTCTACGACGAGTGGTTCCAGGCCGGCCAGGCGCCGCGCGACTTCTACTACAAGCTCGGCGAGCTCGGTGTCTTCGGCATCAACGTCCCCGAGGAGTTCGGCGGCGCGGGTCTGGACACCCACAAGTTCGAGGCCGTGCTCTACGAGGAGACCTCGCGCGCGGGCGTGAACTTCGGCGGATCCGGCGTGCACGTGCTGCTCGCCCTCCCCTACATCAAGATGCTCGCCGACGACGAGCAGAAGAAGCGTTACCTCCCGAAGTTCGTCTCCGGCGAGGAGATGTGGGCACTGGCGATGACCGAGCCGGGCACCGGTTCCGACGTCGCGGGCATGAAGACCACCGCCAAGCTCTCCGAGGACGGCACGCACTACGTCCTCAACGGCGCCAAGACCTTCATCACCGGTGGCGTCCACGCCGACCGCGTGATCGTCTGCGCCCGCACCTCCGCCCCGAGCGCGGAGGACCGCCGCTTCGGCATCTCCCTGTTCGCCGTGGACACCAAGTCCGAGGGCTACTCCATCGGCCGCAAGCTGGACAAGCTCGGCCTGCGCACCTCCGACACCGCCGAGCTGGCGTTCGTCGACGTGAAGGTGCCGGTCGAGGACCTGCTCGGCGAGGAGAACAAGGGCTTCTACTACCTCGGCGCCAACCTGCCCTCCGAGCGCTGGGGCATCGCCTTCGGCGCGTACGCGCAGGCCAAGGCCGCCATCCGGTTCGCCCAGCAGTACGTGACGGAGCGCACCGTCTTCGGCAAGCCCGTCGCGCACTTCCAGAACACCAAGTTCGAGCTGGCCGCCTGCCAGGCCGAGGTGGACGCCGCCGAGGCCGTCGCCGACCGCGCCCTCGAGGCCCTGGACGCCGGTGAGCTGACCGCCGCCGAGGCCGCCTCCGCCAAGCTCTTCTGCACCGAGGTCGCGCACCGCGTGATCGACAAGTGCCTCCAGCTGCACGGCGGCTACGGCTACATGAACGAGTACCCGATCGCCCGCCTGTACGCCGACAACCGCGTGAACCGCATCTACGGCGGCACCAGCGAGGTCATGAAGTCCATCATCGCCAAGTCCATGGGCCTGTAAGGGAGTCGGGGCACCTACCCTTCCCCCATGAACGAGGCACTGACGACGCTCCTCGATCTGCTCGACCTCGAGCAGATCGAGGAGAACATCTTCCGCGGCACCAGCCGTTCGGCGGTGGTACCGCGGGTCTTCGGCGGCCAGGTCGCGGCCCAGGCGCTGGTCGCGGCCGGCCGCACCGTGCCCGAGGACCGCACCGCGCACTCGTTGCACTCGTACTTCCTGCGCGCCGGGGATCCCGGCGCGCCCATCGTCTACTCGGTGGACCGGATCCGCGACGGGCGCTCCTTCACCACGCGCCGGGTGGTCGCCGTCCAGCACGGCCAGCCGGTCTTCCACCTCTCGGCGTCCTTCCAGACGCACGAGGAGGGCCTGGACCACCAGGCCGCCATGCCCTCCGCGCCCGACCCGGAGACGCTGCCGACCGCGGCCGAGTCACTGCCCGCGTACCGGGAGATCTTCCGCGACCCCGGCACGGTGGAGCGGCTGATCGAGGCGCGCGGCGCGGTGGACCTGCGGTACGCCACGACCCCTCCCTGGGGCAGCGTCGGCGAGCCGGTGGAGCCGCGCTCCCAGGTGTGGTTCCGTACGGCCGGCAAGCTGGAGAGCGACGACTCCCTGCTGCACACCTGCCTGGCCACGTACGTCTCCGACATGACCCTGCTGGACTCGGTGCTGCTCGCGCACGGGCGCGGCGGGTGGGCGGTCGGCGATGTGGTCGGCGCCTCGCTGGACCACGCGATGTGGTTCCACCGGCCGTTCCGCGCGGACGAGTGGCTGCTGTACGACCAGGAGTCCCCGTCGGCGGCGGCCGGCCGGGGTCTGGGCCAGGCCCGCATCTGGACCCAGGACGGCCGGCTGGCCGTGACCGTCATCCAGGAGGGTGTCGTACGCGTTCCGCGCGCATGACCGCCGGCGCCCCGGCTCCGGAAGGCACGGTCTAGTCCCACCAGAACGACCAGTGCACCGCGCCGACCAGGGCCTCCCGGGCGTAGTCGCGGACCGTGCCGGAGCCCTGCCGGACGTTGTCCGGGCAGAACGCGAAGTGCTCGGCCGCCAGCGGCAGGGCCTCGGCGAGAGTGCGGGCCGGAGCGGGGACGTACAGGTCGAGGGTGGCGAAACCGAGGGCCAGGACCCGGACGCCGTAGCGGTCCTCCCAGGAGCGCAGGACGGCGCTGATCCGGCCCGTGTCGTTCTCGTGGTTGACCGGACCGGCCCAGCCGATCGCGGCCGGGATGTCGGCGCCGCGCCCGGCCGGGACCAGGGCCAGGCGGGGGCGGCCGAGCGTGCCGTCGCGGATCAGCTGCCGGGCGAGCGCGTCGGCGCCCGCGCCGGGGTCCGCCTCCCGGGGGTGGGCCGCCGCGGCGAGCCCCGGCCAGGTGCGGCCGAAGGGGGCGATCAGGTCCTCGCCCTCCGGGCCCTCCTCCGGGTCCGGGACCACGGCCTCCCAGAACTCCCGGAGCACCGGCTGGACCCGGTGGCCGCCGGGGCCGGACACCTGCCCCGGCCGCAGGAACTCCGGGGTGTCCCACCAGTCCGCGGGCCCGTGCCGGTCGTGGAGCAGTACGGTCCGCAGCCCGGGCGGCGCCGGGTACGCGGCGGCAGGGGCGTCGACCGGCCCGTCGGAGAGCCACAGCACCGGCTCCTGCCGGATCCGCCCGAGCCGCCTGCGCCGGGCGTCCCGGGTGACGAGCCGGCCGGGCGGAAGCCCCCGGAAGGCGTCCGGCGCCGACAGGGGGTGCGGGGTGTCCGTCATGGCCGCGAGCCTAGGGGGTCTCTGACGGGTGTCCGTGGGGAAGGAGCGGCGTCGCGACGCCGCGGACACCCGTCAGACACCCCCTGGGTCCGGCCACGGACGGCCCGGCGTCAGCCGTCCAGCAGCCCGGCGACGGACAGCAGGTAGGCGGTCATCGGGTCGTAGAAACGCGGGTCGCGGACGTGGTCGTCCAGCGGGACCGCCACCTGGAGGGTCCCCTCGGCCTCGCCGAGGAAGAGCGCCGGGTCGTTGCAGTCCGCGTACCCCACCGCGTCCAGTCCGCGCTGCGCCGCGCAGCCCGCCCAGCCGTGGTCGGCGACGACCAGGTCCGGCTGCGGCCGGCCGGCCGCAGCGAGCCCGTCCAGGATCGCGGCCATCGGCTCCGGCGAGTGGGTGTGCCACAGCGTCGCGCCCCGCTCCAGTACGGCGACGTCCGCGAACTGCCACACCGAGCCCTCGTCGGCGGTCAGCCCGGCCGGGATCACCACGATCTCGCAGCCCGCCGCCCGCAGGGCCGCCGCCGTGGCCCGGTGGACGTCCAGCAGCCCGCCCGGGTGCCCGGTGGCCAGCAGCACGCTCTGCCGGTCCAGCGCGGCCTTGCGCAGCCGGGCCGCCAGCCGGTCCAGGCCGGCCACGGTCAGCTCGGGGTCGATGGTGTCCTGGCCGAAGCGGTGCGCCGGGTCGTCCACGACCCCGCAGCGCTCCGCCATCACGGCGAGCACGTCCTGCTCGTCGCTCCAGCGGTCGCCCAGCTCCAGCCCGAGCCAGTAGTGCCGGTCACCGTTGGCGAGCTTGCGGTAGTGGGAGAGGTTGTTCTCGCGCGGCGTGGCTACCTGTCCCGCGATGCGCGTGCGGACCAGGTGGTCGACGAGTTCGGCGCGGCTGGGCGGGGGCGTCTCTATCGGCTTCGGCATGCGGCCCATTCTGCCGCCGCCCGGCCGCAGGCGCCGTGCCCATTCCGACCGGTGGACGCGCCGGTTCACACCGTCAGAGCCCCGAACGCCCCGTGCGCGAGCCGCCGGAGCAGGGATTCCGTGGCCTCCCGCCCGAGGGCCGCCAGGTGCGGGGTGGAGTTCAGCAGGCCGAAGACCGCGTGCACGGAGACGCGTACCTCCGCCTCGCCCACCTCCGGGTGCAGTTCCCGTACGACGTCCACCCACAGCTCCACGTACTGGCGCTGGAGCTGCCGGACGAGTTTGCGGTCGGCGTCGCGCAGCCGGTCGAGCTCGCGGTCGTGCAGGGTGATCAGCGCCCGGTCGTCGAGGGCGAAGTCGATGTGCCCGTCGATGAGCGAGGACAGGACCAGCGCGGGATCGCCCGCGGCCTCCTCCACCCGGCGCCGGCCGCCGGTCAGCAGCCGTTCGCTGATGCCGACCAGCAGCTCGGCCAGCATGGCGTCCTTGCCCGCGAAGTGGCGGTAGAGGCCGGGGCCGCTGATGCCGACCGCGGCCCCTATCTCGTCGACCCCGACGCCGTGGAATCCGCGCGCGGCGAAGAGGCGGGCGGCTTCGCCGAGGATCTGCTCGCGACGTGTCGGGGCGGCGGCACT
Organism: Streptomyces sp. IBSNAI002; assembly: GCF_052244475.1. NCBI lineage: Bacteria > Bacillati > Actinomycetota > Actinomycetes > Kitasatosporales > Streptomycetaceae > Streptomyces > Streptomyces sp. IBSNAI002. The sequence continues at coordinate 3,284,862 of NZ_JBQPXG010000002.1, forward strand.
GGTGCTCATGGGAAACCATTCTAGACAGGGCCGTTAGCGCTCGTTAACCTAGGCGGCACATGCGTTAACGCTCATTAACAGCGTGCACCGAGCAAGGGAGCTCGACCGATGCAGCAGGCACCAGTGCTGACGAGCGCCGCGGACCCGGCGTCCGAGGCCTGGCGGACCAACGAGGCCGCCCACCGCGAGCTCACCGAAGGCCTGCGGGCCCGGCTCGACGCGGCGCGGCTCGGCGGCGGCGAGAAGGCCCGCGCCCGCCACACCGCCCGCGGGAAGCTCCTCCCCCGCGACCGGGTGGACGCCCTCCTGGACCCCGGGTCCCCCTTCCTGGAGCTGGCCCCGCTGGCCGCCGAGGGCATGTACGGGGGCGCGGCCCCCGCCGCCGGGGTCATCGCGGGCATCGGACGGGTCAGCGGACGCGAGTGCGTGATCGTCGCGAACGACGCCACCGTCAAGGGCGGCACGTACTACCCGATGACCGTCAAGAAGCACCTGCGCGCCCAGGAGGTGGCACTGGAGAACCGTCTCCCCTGCCTCTACCTGGTCGACTCGGGCGGCGCCTTCCTGCCGATGCAGGACGAGGTCTTCCCCGACCGGGAGCACTTCGGCCGCATCTTCTACAACCAGGCGCGCATGTCGGGCGCCGGCATCCCGCAGATCGCCGCCGTCCTCGGCTCCTGCACGGCGGGCGGCGCGTACGTCCCGGCCATGAGCGACGAGGCCGTCATCGTCCGCAACCAGGGCACGATCTTCCTCGGCGGCCCGCCGCTGGTGAAGGCCGCCACCGGTGAGGTGGTCACGGCCGAGGAGCTCGGCGGCGGCGAGGTCCACTCCCGCGTCTCCGGCGTGACCGACCACCTCGCGGAGGACGACGCGCACGCGCTGCGGATCGTACGGAACATCGTGGCGACCCTGCCCGGGCGCGGGGCCCTGCCCTGGTCGGTGGAGGCTCCCGAGGAGCCCAAGGTGGACCCGTACGGGCTGTACGGCGCGGTCCCGGTCGACTCCCGCACCCCGTACGACGCCCGCGAGATCATCGCGCGGATCACGGACGGCTCCCGCTTCCAGGAGTTCAAGTCCGAGTTCGGCCAGACGCTGGTCACCGGCTTCGCGCGGATCCACGGCCACCCGGTCGGGATCATCGCGAACAACGGCATCCTGTTCGCCGAGTCCGCCCAGAAGGGCGCGCACTTCATCGAGCTGTGCGACCAGCGCGGCATCCCGCTCCTCTTCCTCCAGAACATCTCCGGCTTCATGGTCGGCCGCGACTACGAGGCGGGCGGCATCGCCAAGCACGGCGCCAAGATGGTGACGGCCGTGGCCTGCGCCCGGGTCCCGAAGCTGACGGTGGTGGTCGGCGGCTCGTACGGCGCCGGCAACTACTCGATGTGCGGGCGGGCGTACTCGCCCCGCTTCCTGTGGATGTGGCCCAACGCCAAGATCTCCGTGATGGGCGGCGAGCAGGCGGCCTCGGTGCTGGCCACGGTCAAGCGGGACCAGATCGAGGGCGCCGGCCAGGAGTGGCCGGCCGAGGACGAGGAGGCCTTCAGGGCCCCGGTCCGCGCCCAGTACGAGGAGCAGGGCAACGCCTACTACGCCACGGCGCGGCTGTGGGACGACGGGGTCATCGACCCCATGGAGACCCGGCAGGTGCTGGGACTGGCCCTGACCGCGTGCGCGAACGCCCCGCTGGGCGACTCGGGCTTCGGCATCTTCCGTATGTGACGTGAGGACCTCACTGATGTTCAGCACTGTTCTGGTCGCGAACCGCGGCGAGATCGCGGTCCGGGTCATCCGCACCCTGCGCGAGCTCGGCATCCGCTCCGTGGCCGTCTTCAGCGACGCGGACGCGGACGCCCGCCACGTCCGGGAGGCCGACACGGCCGTCCGGATCGGTCCGGCGGCGGCCGCCGAGAGCTACCTGTCGGTGGAGCGGCTGCTGGATGCCGCGCGGCGGACGGGCGCCGAGGCGGTCCACCCGGGCTACGGCTTCCTCGCGGAGAACGCGGCCTTCGCGGAGGCGTGCGCGGAGGCCGGTCTCGGCTTCATCGGGCCCCCGGCCTCGGCGATCTCCCTGATGGGCGACAAGATCCGGGCGAAGGAGACGGTGCGCGCCGCAGGCGTCCCGGTGGTCCCGGGCTCCTCGGGCAGCGGCCTGACCGACGCCGAACTGGTCGCCGCCGCCGAGGAGATCGGCATGCCCGTCCTGCTGAAGCCCTCGGCGGGCGGCGGCGGCAAGGGCATGCGGCTGGTGCGGGACGCGGCCGTGCTGGCCGAGGAGATCACGTCGGCCCGCCGCGAGGCCCGTTCCTCCTTCGGCGACGACACGCTCCTGGTCGAGCGGTGGGTCGACCGGCCCCGGCACATCGAGATCCAGGTCCTCGCCGACTCCCACGGGAACGTGGTCCACCTGGGCGAGCGCGAGTGCTCGCTCCAGCGGCGCCACCAGAAGGTGATCGAGGAGGCACCGTCGGTCCTGCTGGACGAGAAGACCCGGGCGGCGATGGGCGCGGCGGCGGTGGAGGCGGCGCGCTCGTGCGGGTACGTGGGCGCGGGCACGGTGGAGTTCATCGTCCCGGGCGGGGACCCGTCCTCCTACTACTTCATGGAGATGAACACCCGCCTCCAGGTCGAACACCCGGTGACGGAGCTGGTCACCGGCCTGGACCTGGTGGAGCAGCAGCTGCGGGTGGCGTCGGGCGGGGTCCTGCCCTTCACCCAGGACGAGATCCGGCTGACGGGCCACGCGATCGAGGCCCGGGTGTGCGCGGAGGACCCGGCGCGGGGGTTCCTGCCCTCCGGCGGTACGGTGCTGGCGCTGTCGGAGCCGTCGGGCGGTGCGGTGCGCACCGACTCCGGGCTGACGGCGGGTGTGCCGGTGGGCTCCACCTACGACCCGATGCTGTCGAAGGTCATCGTCCACGGCCCGGACCGCGCGACCGCGCTGCGGATGCTGCGGGCCGCGCTCGCGGACACGGTGATCCTGGGCGTCCAGACCAACGCCGGTTTCCTGCGGAGGCTGCTGGCGCACCCGGACGTGGTGTCCGGGGACCTGGACACGGGCCTGGTCGAGCGCGACCTCCCGACCCTGCTGCCGGAGGGCGTCCCTCCGGAGGTGTACGCGGCGGCTGCGCTGCTCAAGGCTTCTCTCCCCCACCCCGCCCCTTCCAGGACCCGGGGCTCCGCCCCGGACCCCGGTCCTCACACGCCGGACGGGCTGAACCGGTGGGTCGATCCCTTCGACGCCGCCGACGGCTGGCGCCTCGGCGGCACCTCGGCCTGGACGGTGCACCACTTCCGCCTGCCCGGCCAGGACCCGGTCACCGTCCGCACCCGCCTGCTCGGCGCCGAGCACGAGATCCTGCTGGACGCGGCCGACGGCGGCGTCGCACCGAACTCAGCCTCGCCGGGGGGTCCCCCCGGACGGAGTCTGGGGGAGATCGAGGCGCGGGGGCCCGGGGGCAGCGCCCCCGGCGTACCGGCCCGCAGCCGGATCGTCACCCGCACCCCCGACACCGTCACCGTCGAACTCGACGGCGTCACGCACCGCTTCAGCCACGCCGCCTCCCCGGAGGGGGTCTGGCTGGGCCGCGACGCGGACAGCTGGCACGTGCAGGCGTACGACCCCGTCGTGGCCCACCTCACCGGGGCCGGGCGCGGCGGCGCGGACACCCTCGCCGCCCCGATGCCCGGCACCGTCACGGTCGTCAAGGTGGCCGTCGGCGACAAGGTGGCCGCCGGCCAGAGCCTCCTCGTGGTCGAGGCCATGAAGATGGAGCACGTCATCTCCTCCCCGCACGCCGGGACCGTCACCGAACTCGACGTCACCCCCGGCGCCACCGTGGCCATGGACCAGGTCCTGGCCGTCGTCACCCCGGACGAGGAGGACGGCTCGTGAGCGGCCTGCCGATGACCGTCCCGGCGCCCGGCCTGCCGGCCCGGGTCAGGATCCACGAGGTCGGCGCCCGTGACGGCCTGCAGAACGAGAAGACGGCCGTCCCCACCGCCGTCAAGGCCGAGTTCATCCACCGGCTGGCCGCCGCCGGCCTCACCACGATCGAGGCGACCAGCTTCGTCCACCCGAAGTGGGTTCCGCAGCTCGCCGACGCCGAGGAGCTCTTCCCGCTGCTCGGCGACGTCGACGCCGCGCTGCCCGTGCTCGTGCCCAACGAACGCGGTCTGGAGCGGGCGCTGGCGCTCGGTGCCACCCGCATCGCCGTGTTCGGCTCGGCCACCGAGACCTTCGCCTCGCGCAACCTCAACCGGACCGTCGCCGAGTCCCTCGCCATGTTCGAGCCCGTCGTGGCCCGGGCCAAGGAGGGCCGGACGCACGTCCGCGGGTACCTGTCGATGTGCTTCGGCGACCCCTGGGAGGGGCCGGTGCCGGTCCACCAGGTGGTCCGCGTCGCCAAGGCCCTGCTCGACCTCGGCTGTGACGAGCTGAGCCTGGGCGACACCATCGGCGTGGCCACGCCCGGCCACGTCCAGGCCCTGCTGAGCGCGCTCAACGAGGAAGGCGTGCCCACCGACCGCATCGGCGTGCACTTCCACGACACCTACGGCCAGGCCCTGTCCAACACCCTCGCCGCGCTCCAGCACGGCGTGAGCACGGTCGACGCCTCCGCCGGCGGCCTCGGCGGATGCCCGTACGCCAAGAGCGCCACCGGGAACCTCGCCACCGAGGACCTGGTGTGGATGCTCGACGGCCTCGGCATCGAGACCGGAGTCGACCTGGCCGCCCTCACCGCCACGAGCGTGTGGATGGCCGAACGGCTGGGACGACCCAGCCCCTCCCGTACCGTCCGCGCCCTCTCCCACAAGGAGTAAGTGACTCATGTCCCTCGACCACCGGCTCGCCCCCGAGCACGAGGAACTCCGCCGCACCGTCGAGGCCTTCGCGCACGACGTGATCGCGCCGAAGATCGGCGACCTGTACGAGCGCCACGAGTTCCCGTACGAGATCGTCGCCGAGATGGGCCGCATGGGCCTGTTCGGCCTGCCCTTCCCCGAGGAGTACGGCGGCATGGGCGGGGACTACCTCGCCCTCGGCATCGCCCTGGAGGAGCTGGCCCGCGTCGACTCCTCCGTCGCCATCACCCTGGAGGCCGGGGTCTCCCTCGGCGCCATGCCCCTCTACCTCTTCGGGTCCGAGGAGCAGAAGCGGGAGTGGCTGCCGAGGATGTGCTCCGGGGAGGTGCTGGGCGCCTTCGGCCTGACCGAGCCGGGCGCGGGCAGCGACGCCGGCGGCACCCGCACCACGGCCGTCCGCGAGGGCGACGAGTGGGTCATCAACGGCTCGAAGTGCTTCATCACCAACTCCGGTACGGACATCACCGGGCTGGTCACCGTCACCGCCGTGACGGGCCGCAAGGCGGACGGCCGCCCGGAGATCTCCTCGATCATCGTCCCGTCCGGCACCCCCGGCTTCACCGTCGCCGCCCCGTACTCCAAGGTCGGCTGGAACGCCTCGGACACCCGCGAGCTGTCCTTCGACGGCGTACGGGTGCCGCTCGCCAACCTGGTCGGCGAAGAGGGCCGCGGCTACGCGCAGTTCCTGCGGATCCTCGACGAGGGCCGGATCGCCATCTCGGCGCTCGCGACGGGCCTGGCCCAGGGCTGTGTGGACGAGTCGGTGAAGTACGCGAAGGAGCGGCACGCCTTCGGCAAGGCGATCGGCGACAACCAGGCCATCCAGTTCAAGCTGGCGGACATGGAGACGCGCGCCCACATGGCCCGCATCGGCTGGCGCGACGCGGCGTCGCGGCTGGTCCGCGGTGAGCCGTTCAAGAAGGAGGCGGCGATCGCCAAGCTGTACTCCTCCACGGTGGCCGTGGACAACGCCCGGGACGCGACGCAGATCCACGGCGGCTACGGGTTCATGAACGAGTACCCGGTGGCGCGGATGTGGCGGGACTCGAAGATCCTGGAGATCGGCGAGGGCACCAGCGAGGTCCAGCGCATGCTCATCGCGCGCGAACTGGGCTTCTCCGCCTAGTCGCAGCACCGGACGCGGTACGGCGCGCGGCACGGCCGCGCGCCGGGGGTCCTAAAACTTAGGACCCCCTTACCGTTTTCGGCCAAGGTTAGGCTAACCTTCCCACCGAACGGCTCAGGCGCCGCCCGGCACGCACGAAAACGGACACCCACATGCCCAAGTCCCGCACCCTCTCCTTCACCCGCCGCGGTTTCATCGCGGCAGGCGGCGCCCTCGGCCTCGTCGCGGCTCTGGCCGCGTGCGGTGGCACCGATTCGGCGAAGGGCGACGGCGGCGCGGACAAGGGCGCCGCGGCGTCGGGCGCCTGGACCTTCAAGGACGACCTCGGCAAGGACGTCAGCACCAAGGCCAAGCCGAAGAACATCGTCGCCTTCACCGGCACCGCCGCCGCGCTGTACGACTACGGCGTCCCGGTCAAGGGCGTCTTCGGCCCGACCAAGACCGCCGACGGCAAGCCCGACGTCCAGGCCGGCTCGATGGACATCTCCAAGGTCGAGATCATCGGCAACGTCTACGACGAGTTCAACGTCGAGAAGTACGCGGCCCTCCAGCCCGACCTGCTCGTCACCAACACGTGGGACGGCAGCTACTGGTACGTGCCCGAGGCCTCCAAGGACAAGATCCTCCAGCTGGCCCCGGCCGCCGCGATCTCCGTGGGCGGCGACGCCACCCTGGACAAGGCCCTGGAGCGCACCGCCGAGCTCGCCAAGTCCCTCGGCGCCGACATGAACGACAAGAAGGCCGTCGACGCCAAGGCCCGCTTCGAGGCGGCCGCGGCGAAGGTCCGCGAGGCCACCAAGGCCAACCCGGGCATCAAGGTCCTCGTCGGCTCCGGCTCCGCCGACCTGTTCTACGTGTCCACCCCGGACACCTCGGCCGACCTGAAGTACTTCAAGACCCTGGGCGTCGAGTTCGTCACCCCGGAGAAGCTGGACGAGGGCGGCTTCTTCGAGAGCCTCAGCTGGGAGAACGCCGGCAAGTACAAGGCCGACGTCGTCTTCCTCGACAACCGCACCGGCACCCTGCAGCCGGAGGACCTGAAGGCGAAGGCCACCTGGGCCGAGCTGCCCGCCGTCAAGGCCGGCCAGATCACCCCGCGCGTCACCGAGCCGATCTACTCGTACGACAAGTGCGCCACGATCCTCGAGGACCTCGCGAAGGCCATCCAGAACGCCAAGAAGGTCGGCTGACCGCCCTTCCTTCCGGCTGAATCCCAGGGGGGACTCTCCGTATGACCGTCACCGCGTCCGACGTCCCGGCCGCTCTGCACTTCCGGTTCTTCGCGCTGGACGTGCTCCGCACGCGCCGCCTCGGACACTCTTTCCTCCGGGTGACGTTCGGCGGTGAGTCCCTCGCGGACTTCCGCTCGGGCGGCTTCGACCAGAGCCTGTCGCTCTTCCTGCCCCCGCCCGGCCGGGAGCACACCGTGCTCCCGTCCACGGACCAGGACACCTGGTTCGCCGCCTGGCGCGGGATGCCGGACGAGGACCGGCCGGTGATGCGCTCCTACACGGTGCGCGAGCAGCGCCGCACGGCCGAGGGCGTGGACGAGGTCGACATCGACTTCGTCCTGCACGGGGACTCGAGCCCCGCCTCCCACTGGGCGGGCCGCGCGGTGACCGGCCGCCGGATCCTGGCGATCGGCCCGGCCGTCGCCGAGAACAAGTCGGTACGGTTCCAGCCGCCGGCCGGGGCCGACGCGGTCTGGATGTACGGGGACGAGACCGCCCTGCCGGCCGCGGCCGCGATCCTGGACCGGCTGCCGGCCGGGACCCGGGTCCGGGCCTGGTTCGAGGTGCCGCACGAGGACGACCGGCTCGCACTGTCGACGCTCGCCGAGGCGGACATCACCTGGATCGTCCGCGAGGGCGACGGCCGGGAGCGCACCGGTCAGGTGCTGGACGCGCTGCGCGCGGCCGGCCCGCTCGCCGCCGAAGCCCCGTACGTATGGCTGGCGGGCGAGGCGGGCACGGTGCGCGCCACGCGCCGCCACTTCGTGCAGGAACGGTCCGTCGACCGCCGCTCGGTCCGCTTCACCGGCTACTGGCGGCTCGGCGCGAGCGAGGAGCAGCTCCTCGCCGAGGCATACGCGGGCAAGGCCCCGAGCGAGGACCCCGCGTCCGAGCTCTAGTCAGTTCCCACACACGGTACGGCAGTTGAGATGGGCCCTGGTTTTCAGCCAGGGCCCATCTTCATTTGGCCTATTCGCTTAGGTTAGGCTAACCTAAGACTCACACACCCCCCACCCTCCCCTTCTCCCCCTGCCCGGAGGAAAGTTGATGCGCTCGCATCTGCTGAACGAGACGACCGCGGACCTCTACCGGCGTTCCGTCACCGAGGGCGTCGCTCGTGTCGCCGCCAAACTCGCGACCACGGAGCGTCCCCACACCGGTATATCCGTCGACGAACTCGCCCCGGTCATCAACGGGATCGACCTGGACCAGCCCCTCGGCGACGCGGCCGCCGTCCTGGACGAGCTGGAGGACGTGTACCTGCGCGACGCGGTGTACTTCCACCACCCGCGCTACCTCGGCCACCTCAACTGCCCGGTCGTGATCCCGGCGGTGCTCGGCGAGGCGGTCCTCGCGGCCGTCAACTCCTCCCTCGACACCTGGGACCAGTCCATCGGCGGCACGCTCATCGAGCGCCGCCTCGTCGACTGGACCGCGCAGCGCATCGGCCTCGGCCCGGCCGCGGACGGCATCTTCACCTCCGGCGGCAGCCAGTCCAACTTCCACGCGCTGCTGCTCGCCCGCGACGAGGCCTGCCGCCTGGTCATGAAGAAGGAGCTGGACGCGGGCCGCGAGCTCACGAAGGCCGAACTCCTCCCGAAGCTGCGCATCTTCACCTCCGAGGCCAGCCACTTCAGCGTGAAGAAGTCGGCCGCCATGCTCGGACTCGGCTACGAGGCCGTCATCTCGGTCCCGGTCGACCGCAACCGCCGGATGGACACCTCGGTGCTCGCCCTGGAGCTCGAGGAGTGCGCCGCGGAGGGCCTCTTCCCGATGGCCGTCGTCGCCACCGCCGGCACCACCGACTTCGGGTCCATCGACCCGCTCCCCGAGATCGCCCGCCTGGCCGACGCGCACTCCGCGTGGATGCACGTGGACGCCGCCTACGGCTGCGGACTGCTGGCCTCCCCCACCCGCCGGCACCTCCTCGACGGCATCGAGCGCGCCGACTCGGTCACCGTCGACTACCACAAGTCGTTCTTCCAGCCCGTCAGCTCGAGCGCCATGCTGGTCCGCGACCGCGACACCCTCAAGCACGCCACGTACCACGCGGACTACCTCAACCCGCGCCGCATGGCCGAGGAGCGCATCCCCAACCAGGTCGACAAGTCCATCCAGACCACGCGCCGCTTCGACGCGCTCAAGCTCTGGATGACCCTGCGCGTCATGGGCGCCGACGGGATCGGCTCCCTCTTCGACGAGGTCATCGACCTGGCTGCCGCCGGCTGGGACCTCATCGACGCCGACCCGCGCTTCGAGGTCGTCGTCAAGCCCCAGATCTCCACCCTGGTCTTCCGCTACGTCCCCGGGGGCGACGTCCGCAAGGAACTCGTCGACGAGGCCAACCTGCACGCCCGCAAGGCCCTGTTCGCCTCGGGTGAGGCCGTCGTCGCCGGAACCAAGGTGGACGGGGACCAGTACCTGAAGTTCACCCTCCTCAACCCGCAGACCACGACGGCCGACATCACGGCCGTCCTCGACCTTCTCGCCGCACATGCCGAGCAGTTCCTGGGAGAATCCCTTGCCCTCCACCGCTAAGACCCACGACTTCATCGGCATCGGCGTCGGCCCGTTCAACCTGGGACTCGCCTGCCTGACCGCCCCGATCGACGAGCTCGACGGCCTCTTCATCGAGTCGAAGCCGCACTTCGAGTGGCACGCCGGGATGTTCCTGGACGGCGCCCACCTCCAGACGCCCTTCATGTCGGACCTGGTCACCCTCGCCGACCCGACCTCGCCCTTCTCCTTCCTGAACTACCTGAAGGACAAGGACCGGCTGTACTCCTTCTACATCCGGGAGAACTTCTACCCGCTGCGGGCCGAGTACAACGACTACTGCCGCTGGGCCGCCGACCGTCTCGACAACGTCCAGTGGTCCACCTCGGTCACCGATGTCACCTACGACGAGCAGGCCGGCCTGTACGAGGTCCACACGGACAAGGGCGAGACCCACCGGGCCCGCCGGCTGGTCCTGGGCACCGGCACCCCGCCGTTCGTCCCCGAGGCCTGCGCGAACCTGGGCGGCGACTTCCTGCACAACTCCGCCTACATGCAGAACAAGGCCGAGCTCCAGAAGAAGAAGTCGATCACCCTGGTCGGCTCCGGCCAGAGCGCGGCGGAGATCTACTACGACCTCCTCGCCGAGATCGACGTGCACGGCTACCAGCTCAACTGGGTCACGCGCTCCCCGCGCTTCTTCCCGCTGGAGTACACGAAGCTGACGCTGGAGATGACCTCCCCCGAGTACGTGGACTACTTCCACGCCCTCCCCGAGGACACCCGCTACCGGCTCGAGACCCAGCAGAAGAACCTCTTCAAGGGCATCGACGGCGACCTGATCAACGCGATCTTCGACCTGCTCTACCAGAAGAAGATCGGCATGCCGGGCCAGGTGCCGACCACCCTGCTGACCAACACCTCGCTGAACAGCACGGCGTACGACACCACCACGGGCACCTACACCCTGGGTCTGCGCCAGGAGGAGCAGGAGCGCGACTTCACCCTCGCCTCCGAGGGCCTGGTCCTGGCCACCGGCTACAAATACCGGATCCCGGAGTTCCTCGCCCCGGTGCGCGAGCGGCTGAACTTCGACGGCCGCGGCCGCCTCGACGCCGCCCGCAACTACAGCATCGACACCACGGGCCGCGGGGTGTACCTCCAGAACGGCACCACGCACAACCACTCCCTGACCTCCCCCGACCTGGGCATGGCCGCGTACCGCAACGCCTACATCGTCGCCGAGCTCCTCGGCCGCGAGCACTACAAGGTCGAGAAGTCCATCGCGTTCCAGCAGTTCGCAGCCCCGGAAGGCGCGCACGTATGAGCACCACCACCGAGACCCTCTACACCCGCACCGACGCGGCCCTCGGGACCTTCTCCGTCCGTCCCCTGGACCCCTTCGCCGACGCGGAGCTGCTGCACGGCTGGGTCACGCACCCCAAGGCCTCGTTCTGGATGATGCAGGACGCCTCGCTGCCGGACGTCGAGCGCGAGTACATGCGGATCGCGGCCCACGAGCACCACCAGGCCTTCATCGGCCTGCACGAGGGCCGCCCCGCCTTCCTGATGGAGACGTACGACCCGGGCGAGCTGGAGCTGGTGGGCCTGTACGAGGCCCAGCCCGGCGACGTCGGCATGCACTTCCTGGTCGCGCCCAGCGACCGGCCGCTGCACGGGTTCACCCGCGCGGTCATCACGACCGTCATGGCCGCGGTCTTCGCCGACCCGGCCACCGAGCGCGTCGTCGTCGAACCGGACGTCGCCAACACCGCCGTCCACGCCCTCAACGAGGCCGTCGGCTTCGTGCCGGAGCGCCAGATCACCAAGCCGGAGAAGGAAGCCCTCCTCAGCTTCTGCACCCGCGCGCAGTTCGAGGCGGCCACCGGCCCCACCAAGGAGCTCTCGATATGAGTCTCGCCGACGCCGTCTCCCACCTCTCCCCCGAGCTGTGGGCCCGCGCCAACCGCGCCCTGGTCCGCAAGGCCCTCGCGGAGTTCTCCCACGAGCGCCTGCTGACCCCGGCGCTCCTGGACTCCGGCCTCTACTCGGTCCTGAGCGACGACTCCTCGGTGGAGTACCGCTTCGCGGCCACGCGCCACGCCCTGGACCACTGGTCGGTGGACGAGGAGTCCATCACCCGCCACCAGGCCGGCGCCGAGCTCCCCCTGGACGCCCTCGACTTCCACATCGAGCTCCGGGAGTCCCTCGGGCTCAGCGCCGAGGTCCTGCCCGTGTACCTGGAGGAGATCTCCTCCACGCTGGCCGGCTCGGGCTTCAAGTACACGAAGCCGCAGATCTCCTCCGCCGTCCTCGCGAAGTCCTCCTTCCAGGACATCGAGACCGGCATGACCGAGGGCCACCCCTGCTTCGTCGCGAACAACGGCCGCCTCGGCTTCGGCGTGCACGAGTACCTCTCGTACGCCCCGGAGACCGCGAGCCCGGTCCACCTCGTGTGGGTCGCGGCCCGCAAGGACGTCTCCACCTTCACGGCGGGCGCGGGCCTGGACCACGACTCGTTCATGCGCGAGGAGCTGGGCGACGAGGCCATCGCGGCCTTCTCCGCGCGGATGACCGCCCTCGGCCTGGACCTGGCGGACTACCACCTGTTCCCGGTCCACCCCTGGCAGTGGTGGAACAAGACCACCATCACCTTCGCGGCCGAGATCGCCAACCGCCGCCTGGTCCTGCTGGGCGAGGGCACGGACGCGTACCTGGCGCAGCAGTCGATCCGCACCTTCTTCAACACCAGCGCCCCCGAGAAGCACTACGTCAAGACGGCGATCTCGGTGCTGAACATGGGCTTCATGCGGGGCCTGTCGGCCGCGTACATGGAGGCCACCCCGGCCATCAACGACTGGCTCCACCAGCTGATCGGGTCGGACCCGGTGCTGCGGTCCGTCGACTTCTCGATCATCCGCGAGCGGGCGGCGATCGGCTACCACCACCGCCAGTACGAGCGGGCCACCGACCGGTACTCCCCGTACCGCAAGATGCTGGCCGCGCTGTGGCGCGAGTCCCCGGTGGGCTCCCTCCAGGACGGCGAGCGGCTGGCCACGATGGCCTCGCTCCTGCACGTCGACGCCGAGGGCAAGTCCTTCGCCGGCGCGCTGATCGAGGAATCGGGCCTGACCCCCGCCGAGTGGCTGCGCTCCTACCTGCGGGCCTATCTGGTCCCGCTGCTGCACTGCTTCTACCAGTACGACCTCGCCTACATGCCGCACGGCGAGAACACCATCCTCGTCATCGAGGGCGGCGTGGTGAAGCGGGCGATCTTCAAGGACATCGCCGAGGAGATCGTGGTCATGGACCCGGACGCGGTGCTGCCGCCCGCGGTCGAGCGGGTCCGGGCGGACATCCCGGAGGACATGAAGCTGCTGTCGATCTTCACGGACGTCTTCGACTGCTTCTTCCGCTTCCTGGGCCCGATCCTGGCCAGGGAGGGCATCTGCGAGGAGGACACCTTCTGGCGGGCGGTCGCGGACTGCGCCCACGACTACCAGGACTCCATGCCGGCCCTGTCGGACCGCTTCGAGCGCTACGACCTGTTCGCCGAGGAGTTCCAGCTGTCCTGCCTGAACCGCCTCCAGCTGCGCAACAACAAGCAGATGGTCGACCTCGCCGACCCGTCCGCCGCACTCCAGCTGATCGGCAGCCTCAAGAACCCCGTCGCGCCGTTCGCCGCGCGGCGGTAGCCGGACCCGGGCGGCAGTCGATACGGTCCCTCGACTGCCGCCCGCCCCTCGGGGCAGACCCCTGCCGCTAGGACCACGGCACGTCCGGCGCCCGGTAGTAGGCGATGTCCTGCGCGTCCATCCGCGGGCCCTGCTCGGCCAGCCGCCGGCTGTACGACGCCCAGTCGAGGGCGGCGGCCGGCGACCAGCCGAGCTCCGCGAGGCCCAGCACCCGCGGGAACGCCATCAGCTCCCAGTCGGCCCGCGTGGCGATCGTCTCCGTCCACAGCGGCGCCTCCACCCCCAGGACCGCCGACTCCGGGACCCCGGCCAGGTAGGACCCGGGGTTCCAGGAGTACGACCTCTTCACGGGGACGAGCCCGGCCCACGCCAGTCCCGGCTTCGTCGCCAGGTCGTACTTCATGTCGAGGTAGAGCCGGTCCGCCGGCGACAGGATCAGCCGGTGCCCGGCCTTCGCGGCCGCCACGACCCCCGCCTTCTCCGCGGCCGGCGTCCGGTCGTGCCCCCAGTACTGCAGCACCGCCCCCTCCGCGGGCCGCGCCGCCGCCAGCTGGTGCCAGGCCACGACCGTCTTCCCGTACCGGCCCACCACCTGCTGCGCCCGGTCCATGAAGGCCGCGTAGTCCGCCGCCGGAGTCGAGTGCGCCTCGTCTCCGCCGATGTGCAGGTAGCGGCCCGGCGTCAGCTCCGCCAGCTCGCCGAGCACCTGGTCGATGAACTCGTACGTCCGCTCCTCGGCCACGCACAGCGAGCTGAAGCCCACCTTGATCCCGGTGTACCGGGCCGGCGCCTTCCCGTCGCAGTTCAGCTCCGCGTACGAGGCGAGCGCCGCGTTCGTGTGCCCCGGCATGTCGATCTCCGGGACCACGTCCACGTACCGCTCCGCCGCGTACCCGACGAGCTCCCGGTACTCGTCCTTCGTCCAGTGCCCGCCTGGCCCGCCGCCGACCTCGCTGCCGCCCCCGTACTCGGCCAGCCGCGGCCGGGAGTCGATCGCCAGGCGCCAGCCCTGGTCATCGGTCAGGTGCACGTGCAGGGTGTTGACCTTGTACTGGGCGAGCTGGTCGACGTACCTCTTCACCTGCTCCACCGTGAAGAAGTGCCGCGCGATGTCGATCATCGCGCCCCGGTACGCGAAGCGCGGCCGGTCGGAGACCGTCCCGCCGGGCACCGTCCCCGGCCCGGCCACCGGGACCAGCTGGCGCAGGGTCTGCCCGGCGTGGAAGAGCCCGGCGGGGGTCCGCGCGGTGAGCGTGATCCCGGCCGGCCCGGACTCCAGCCGGTAGCCCTCGTCCCCGACCTCCTCGGCCTCCTCGTCGATCCGGAGCCGGATGCCGTCCCCCCCGGCCCCGTCGACCACCGGGAGCGGCAGCCCGCTGGGGCCGCGCAGCTGCTCCGCGAGGAGCTCGCCGACCCGCCGGACCTCTTCGTCGGGCCAGCCCGTGCGGATGACCGTGCCCGCGCCGAAGGAGTATCCGGGGCCTTCGGCGCGGGCCGAGACGGGCGCCGGCAGGAGCCGTTCGAAGGGGGCCAGGGCGGCGCGGGGCGCAGCGCCGGGTCTGGCGTCGTCGCCCCGGGCGGCGGTACAGGACACCGCCGCGCCGAGGGCGGAGAGGACGAGGAGGGTGCCGAGCGTGCGTCGCAGGACTCTCATGGGTCAGGTATAGGCCAAGTGGGCCCCGCCGGCCGGTGCGAGAATCGACGGATGGCGGAAATCATCCAGAAGGACGGCACTTGGACCTTCGACGGGGACACGGTGCGCATCGTGCCGGGCCGCGACAAGGGGGTGGGCCTGCTGCGCCAGACGCTCGGCGAAGTCGCCGTACCGCTGCGCGCGCTGGCCGGGATCAGCTTCGAACCGGGCCGCAAGGCGGGCCGGTTGCGGCTGCGCCTGCGGGACGGCGCGGACCCGCTGCTCCAGGTGACCGGCGGACGGCTGCCGGACGCCTCCGACCCGTACCGGCTGACCGTGGAGTCGGACCGGACCGGGGTGGCGGAGTACTTCGTGGACGAGGTCCGCAGCGCCCTGCTGCTGGAGCAGGTGGAGACCGGACCCGCCGGCGCGTACCTGCTGCCGGGCCCCGCGGTGCCGATCACCGCGGGCGCGGGCGACGGCACCGTGGCCTTCGACGGCGACCGGGTGTCCCTGGAGTGGAACTGGACGGCCGAGGAGGCCAAACGCTCCGGCGGGACGCGGGAGTTCCGGCTGGCGGACCTGCGGTCGGTGGAGTGGTCCCCGTCGAAGGGGCTGGGCAGCGGCTGGCTGCGCTTCCTCCCGGCGGGCACCGCGACGCCCGCCTCGCCCAAGTACGACCCCTACACGGTGGAGCTCTTCGGCTTCAAGAACGACCCGCTGATGGCCCTGGTCGCGGCGGCGGTGGCGGCCCGGATGCCCCACCCGGCGGCGGGCGCGGCCGAGCCGGCTCCCGCCGCGGCCCTGGCCCCGGGAGCGGCCGGGCGGCCGGCGGGCCCCGCGTCGGGGGCGGCATCGGACGCGGAGACCGCGGCGGACCACGACACCCTGCTGCGCCGCCTGCGCGAGCTCGGTGAGCTGCACCAGTCGGGGATCCTCACGGTGGAGGAGTTCACGGCGGCCAAACAGGCCGTTTTGCGGCGTTTCTGACCGGATCCATCCATTCCACTGGTCCAGACCAGCGAGATCCTGCCCGAATTCGGGCAGGATCTTTGCGTTCAGCGCCGCGACCCGACAGTATCTACGGGTGCTCGATCGCCGCCCGTCGCATGACGACCTCGTCGACCACCTGGTGCGCAGCACCTCGCTGCAGCGGGGAGAAGCCGCCCGGGTGGTGCTCGACGTGCTCGCGTACTTCGACGAGACGACCGAGGAGTTCGTCCGCCGCCGCCACCGGGAACTGCAGTCCGGCGGAGCGGTGAACGCGGAGATCTTCGAGCGGATCTCGGCCGAGCTGCCGCACCGCGCCGTGGCACCTCCGGAGCTCTCGCTCCGGCAGCTGCGCCGCATCGTCTACGGCTGACGCAGCCGCGGCGACCACGGCTGAGACCCAGCCACCGAGCACACGTACCGAACTTCAGGAGGGGCAGAACCGTATGTGCGGAATTGTCGGTTACATCGGCAAGCGTGACGTGGCACCACTGCTGCTGGAAGGCCTGCAGCGCCTCGAGTACCGCGGGTACGACTCCGCGGGCATCGTCGTCAACAGCCCGAAGGCCGCGGCCCTGAAGGTCGTCAAGGCCAAGGGCCGGGTCCGCGAGCTGGAGTCCCGCGTCCCCAAGCGCTTCGCCGGCACCACCGGCATCGCCCACACCCGCTGGGCCACGCACGGCGCCCCGAGCGACATCAACTCGCACCCCCACCTCGACGCCGAGAACAAGGTCGCCGTCGTCCACAACGGCATCGTGGACAACGCCTCCGAACTGCGCACCAAGCTCGAGGCCGAGGGCGTCGTCTTCGTCTCGGAGACCGACACCGAGGTGATCGTCCACCTGATCGCCCGCTCCCTGGCCGACTCCCTCGAGGAGAAGGTCCGCGAGGCCGTCAAGGCGATCGAGGGCACCTACGGCATCGCCGTCATGCACGCCGACTTCGCCGACCGCATCGTCGTCGCCCGCAACGGCTCCCCGGTCGTCCTCGGCATCGGCGAGAAGGAGATGTTCGTCGCCTCGGACGTCGCCGCGCTGGTCGCCCACACCCGCCAGGTCGTCACCCTCGACGACGGCGAGATGGCCACCCTGAAGGCCGACGACTTCCGCACCTACACCACCAGCGGCGCCACCACCACCGCCACCCCCGAGACCGTGGAGTGGGAGGCCGCCTCGTACGACATGGGCGGTCACGACACCTACATGCACAAGGAGATCTCCGAGCAGCCCGACGCGGTCGACCGCGTGCTGCGCGGCCGGATCGACGACCGTTTCAACACGGTCCACCTGGGCGGCCTGAACCTGGACCCGCGCGAGGCGCGCGGCATCCGCCGGGTCAAGATCCTGGGCTGCGGCACCTCGTACCACGCGGGCCTGATCGGTGCCGGCCTCATCGAGGGCATGGCCCGCATCCCCGCGGACGCCGAGCCGGCCTCCGAGTTCCGCTACCGCAACCCGGTCGTGGACCCCGACACCCTCTACATCGCCGTCTCCCAGTCCGGTGAGACGTACGACGTGCTCGCGGCGGTGCAGGAGCTCAAGCGCAAGGGCGCCCGCGTCCTCGGCGTGGTCAACGTGGTCGGCTCCGCCATCGCCCGCGAGGCCGACGGCGGCGTGTACGTGCACGCCGGACCCGAGGTCTGCGTCGTCTCCACCAAGTGCTTCACCAACACGGTCGTGGCCTTCGCACTGCTGGCCGTGCACCTGGGCCGCATCCGGGACCTCTCCGTCACCGACGGCAAGCGGATCATCGAGGGCCTGCGCAAGCTGCCCGCGCAGATCCAGGAGATCCTCGACGGCGAGGAGGACATCAAGAAGCTCGCGGCCCAGTTCGCCGAGGCCAAGTCGATGATGTTCATCGGCCGCGTGCGCGGCTATCCGGTGGCGCTGGAGGCCTCCCTCAAGCTGAAGGAGATCTCCTACATCCACGCCGAGGCCTACCCGGCCTCCGAGCTCAAGCACGGTCCGCTCGCGCTGATCGAGCCCTCGCTGCCGACCGTCGCGATCGTCCCGGACGACGACCTGCTGGAGAAGAACCGCGCGGCGCTGGAGGAGATCAAGGCCCGCAGCGGCCGGATCCTGGCCGTCGCCCACCGCGAGCAGGAGAAGGCGGACCACACCATCGTGGTCCCGAAGAACGAGGACGAGCTGGACCCGATCCTGATGGGCATCCCGCTCCAGCTCCTGGCGTACCACACGGCCCTGGCCATGGGCCGGGACATCGACAAGCCGCGCAACCTGGCGAAGTCGGTCACCGTCGAGTAGTCACGGCCGGTCCGTCCGAGCCGTGCGAAGACCCCCGTGCGCACCGCGCACGGGGGTCTTCGTCTGCGCCGGGGACGCTCAGCCCGCGGCGACCGCGCCGCGGCGCGAGCCCTTGCCCACGGCCATCGGCCAGTGCGCCAGGGCCGCGGTGGCCCCGTACCAGGCCAGCAGCCCGGCCACGGCGGCGACCCAGCCGCCCACCTTGGCGAGCCCGTCGCCCCCGGCGAACGAGGCTATCGCCAGCAGGAGGAGGGACAGGGTCAGCAGGGCGTAGACGCCCTGGCCGAACAGACCGCTCGCCGCGGAGACCGTGAGGGTCAGTGCGAGCAGGGCGAACAGGACCAGAAACGTTCCGGCGGCTTCTTCGGAGACCGACGCGCCGGCCCCCTTGGCCCAGGTGAACCAGAAGACGCCGAGGCCCGCGAACGCGGTGCCGTTGAACCCGTTGCCGCCGCGGTACTCGAGGAGCCCGAGGAGGAAGAGGGCCGCGCCGCCGACGTACATCGCGAGCGACACGGAGTCGGCGGCGGACACCCCGTCGATGACACCGGTGTGGCCGATACCGAACGCGAGAAGGGTCAGCCCCAGGGCGATGTTCCCCAGGGTCGAAGTCGAGGCCGTGCTTCCCGCAGAGACACCATTGTCCACGGCGGGCTCCCTTCGATCTGCAGTTGTTTGCTGCGTCCCAGCAGCATTTATCTACCCTTTACACGGGGGCACAACCGCACAATCGGCTTAACGAAAGGTCACGAGACGACAACGGTAAGTGGTCGGGTCGGCACGCGCTGCCGCTGGGAGAGCGCACATACACCTGCACCGCGTGCGGAGCCGTGTCCCCCCGGGACAAGAAATCCGCGCGCGTGACGCTCGTCCGGGCTGGTCCGACCCCGGTCGGC
This sequence comes from Streptomyces sp. IBSNAI002, assembly GCF_052244475.1. Taxonomy (NCBI): domain Bacteria; kingdom Bacillati; phylum Actinomycetota; class Actinomycetes; order Kitasatosporales; family Streptomycetaceae; genus Streptomyces; species Streptomyces sp. IBSNAI002. Next base: position 3,304,063 of record NZ_JBQPXG010000002.1, read on the forward strand.
ACTGATCGCGGAAGCACTCCCGAGGCGCCGCCGCGGGAGGCTGCGCAAGCCAGGGATCCCCTCCCTTCAGGGAGGGGAGCAGTCAGGGAATGACAACGACGGGTCGCTGTGCGCGTTTGGCCAGGCGGCCCGCCACCGAGCCGAAGATGCGGCCCACGATCCCGTGCGTGGAGCCGACCACGATGGCGTCGGCCGAATACTCCCGGCCGACCTCCTCCAGTTCGTGGCAGATGTCACCGCCGCGCTCGACCAGGATCCACGGCACCTCGGCCAGGTAGTCCGCGCACGCGAGCTCCAGCCCGAGCACCTCCGTGCGGTGGTCCGGCACGTCGACGAAGACGGGCGGCTCGCAGCCGGCCCAGACGGTGGTCGGCAGCCGGTTGGCGACATGGACGATGATCAGACCGGCGCCGGAGCGACGGGCCATGCCGATCGCGTACGCGAGTGCGCGCTCACTGGACGTGGATCCGTCGAATCCCACAACGACCCCGTGCCGGAAGGCCGGATCGCAGGGTAGGCGTGTCTGTTCCACCGCGCGCAGATCGGCGGCCGACGCGGGGTCGGCGACGCGTTTGCGCTTGCGGTCCGCGGGTTCGGAGAATTCGTGACCGGCCATGGGTGTCTCGGCGAAGAGGTCCTTGGAGGAAGCAACAGGGGCGAAATTCGGCGACGCTGGGTGACGGAGCTCGTCCGGGAAGCATCTTCCCAAGCCCATACCCACCAGGGTACGGCGACACTCCTGTCCTGCACAGGGCTTGCCGCCCTTGGAGAGCGTCCCAGGGAGCATGCCGGAGCGAGCGCGCCTTGGCAATGCCCGCTGCCCCCTACAGCCAGTGACGATCGGGCCGGGCGCCACCCGTGCGCGCAGTGACCGAGCCCGCCCGAGCGGCGTTGGACACGGGTCCGACCGTTCAGGAAGAGCCCGCAGGGAGCACGCCGTGCCCGGCCATCCGGTACACCCCGTCCAGCCAGCTCAGCCGACGCAGTCCGTCCACCACTACGCCGACACCGTCCCGCCCCACGCCCCTGCCCGCCCTTCCGCCCTTCACTCGTCCGTGCACCCCGCAGGACGCCGCCAGGACGACCCCGCGGGTGACGTCGTGCGCTGGGCCGCCTTCAGCTGCCTGCTCGTCCCCGTCGTCCTCGTCGTCTACGGGACCTCCTTCGGCGGAGCGGCGGTCGCCACGCTCGGCCTGGTCGCCGTGACGGCCGCCTGCCGGGCACTGCTGCGCCACTCGGAGCGGGCCGAACGGGCGGAACGGGCCCTGGCCCGGGTCCCGGCCCAGGAGCGGCTGCCCGCCGCCGCGCGCGGCAGGCACTCACGCGGGGGCGCGGGTGGACATCGAGTCTGCGGCGGTTCGGCCCCGCGTGCGGTGCCGTCCCCGCAGGACTGACTTATTCGCACACCCACACCCGCATGTTTTCAGCCAACTTCCCGGCAGGATGCCCCTCTTGCCGGAATGTCCCCCCAACCCCCCTACCACCAGCGACGACGAGCACCGGGGGGCGCCGTGACCCTACGGGTACTGGCCACGAGCGGACCGTACGCTTCTCGCGCGGGTAGCGGAGCGGAACGCTTCCTGATCGAATGCTTTTCGCCAAGTTGAGAAGTCGACATAGCGCTGCGTGCTGAACTTGTCACGCCGACACCACGGGACGCAGTAGATTCGATCATGTATTTACGGCGGGGGATCCACGTGCAAGGCCGAGGGGAAACGTGCAGGTGCGACCAGACCAAGGAGTCGCGACACCCAAGGGGGGCTTAGCGCCATGAGCCAGGATTCCACCGCCGTCGTCGCAGACGCCGGCCGGAAGCTCGCGGGGCGTCGCCGCAGGGAGATCGTCGCGGTGCTGCTCTTCAGCGGCGGACCGATCTTCGAGAGCTCCATTCCACTTTCCGTGTTCGGCATTGACCGGCAGGACGCGGGAGTTCCACGCTACCGATTGCTCGTGTGCGCCGGTGAGGACGGTCCGCTCAGGACCACCGGCGGACTCGAACTGACCGCGCCGTACGGGTTGGAGGCGATCGCCCGGGCAGGCACGGTCGTCGTGCCCGCATGGCGTTCCATCACTTCACCGCCGCCTCCCGAGGCGCTCGACGCACTGCGTCTGGCGCACGAGGAGGGGGCCCGGATCGTCGGACTGTGCACCGGGGCCTTCGTGCTCGCGGCCGCAGGTCTGCTGGACGGCCGGCCCGCGACGACGCACTGGATGTACGCGCCGACGCTGGCCAAGCGGTACCCGTCCGTCCATGTCGACCCGCGCGAGCTGTTCGTCGACGACGGCGACGTGCTCACGTCCGCCGGCACGGCGGCCGGAATCGACCTGTGCCTGCACATCGTGCGTACGGACCACGGCAGCGAGGCGGCCGGGGCCCTGGCCCGCAGGCTCGTCGTGCCGCCGCGCCGTACGGGCGGACAGGAGCGGTACCTCGACCGGTCGCTGCCGGAGGAGATCGGCGCCGACCCGCTGGCCGAGGTCGTCGCCTGGGCACTGGAACACCTCCACGAGCAGTTCGACGTGGAGACCCTGGCGGCCCGCGCCTACATGAGCAGGCGCACCTTCGACCGCCGGTTCCGCTCCCTGACGGGCAGCGCGCCGCTCCAGTGGCTGATCACCCAGCGGGTGCTCCAGGCACAGCGGCTGCTGGAGACCTCCGACTACTCGGTCGACGAGGTCGCCGGACGCTGCGGTTTCCGTTCGCCGGTCGCCCTGCGCGGGCACTTCCGGCGGCAGCTGGGGTCCTCCCCGGCCGCCTACCGCTCCGCCTACCGGGCACGGCGGCCGCAGGCCGACGTGGCCCAGGTGTCCCAGCTCCAGGAGAGCCCGGTCCCGCACCAGCGCACTCCGCAGCCCCAGCGGGCGGCGGCGGCCCTGGCCGCCGCGGGCCCGACGGTGACGGAGCTGTACGCCCCGGGCCGGGTCCTGCGGGAACACGCGTAACCCTCACAACGGGTACGACGAGGAAGGTCCTCCTTCGGCCACCGCCGACGGGGGACCTTCCGCATATGCGGTCCGGTCCCGAGGGGACCGCATAAGGTGGGACACATGAACGATCGCATGGTGTGGATCGACTGCGAGATGACCGGGCTCTCGTTGACGGACGACGCACTTATCGAGGTGGCCGCACTGGTCACCGACTCGGAGCTCAACGTGCTCGGCGAAGGCGTGGACATCGTGATCCGCCCGCCGGACGCGGCCCTGGAGACCATGCCCGACGTGGTGCGCGACATGCACACCGCATCCGGACTGCTCGAGGAGCTGGCCGGCGGGACCACCCTCGCGGACGCCGAGGCGCAGGTCCTGGCCTACGTACGGGAGCACGTGAAGGAGCCCCGCAAGGCGCCGCTGTGCGGCAACTCGGTCGGCACCGACCGCGGCTTCCTGCTGCGCGACATGGCCGCGCTGGAGAGCTACATGCACTACCGGATCGTGGACGTGTCCTCGGTCAAGGAGCTGGCGCGCCGCTGGTACCCGCGGGCGTACTTCAACAGCCCGCCGAAGAACGGCAACCACCGGGCGCTGGCGGACATCAGGGAGTCCATCGCCGAGCTGCGCTACTACCGGGAGGCGGTCTTCGTCCCGCAGCCCGGACCCGACTCGGACACGGCCCGGAGCATCGCCGCCAAGCACGTGCTGCCCGCCGAGGCCGCCGAATAGCCCGACCCGGAGACAGGGCGGGTCCGGGAGGGAGCGAGCACCCTCCCGGACCCTGTACCCTTTTCTTCGGCCGGTCGGTTCTCCGACCGGACATGGTGGGTGTAGCTCAGTTGGTAGAGCACCTGGTTGTGGTCCAGGTGGCCGCGGGTTCAAGTCCCGTCACTCACCCTGTACGGAAGAGGGGTCTCCGTCCGCGAGAGCGGACGGAGACCCCTCTTCCCGTTCCCGGCCGGTCCCAGCCCGGCCCGTGCCGCACGGGCTCACGAGGACTCCCGGACCACCAGCCGGTTCGGCAGTACGACGGCCGTCTCCGCGCCCTTGTCCCCGCCCGTCTCCCCCGCGATCCTGGCCAGCAGCACCCGCGCCATGGTCCGGCCCATCTCCTCGATCGGCTGGCGGACGCTGGTCAGCGGCGGGTCCATGTGCCGGGCCACCACGGAGTCGTCGAAACCCACCAGCGCCACGTCCTCGGGGATCCGCCGGCCGGCCGCCCGCAGCTCCCGCCGGGCGCCCGCCGCCATGACGTCCGAGGCCGCGAAGACCGCGTCGAGCCCCGCACGGCGCTCCAGCAGCTCGCGCATGGCCCGGCGGCCGCCCTCCTCGGTGAAGTCGCCGACCGCGACCAGCCCCTCGTCGGCCCGGTGTCCGGCGGCGGCCAGCGCCTGCCGGTAGCCGTCGAGGCGGCACTGGGCCCCGTACACGTCCAGCGGTCCGGTGATCGTGGCGATCGCCCGGCGGCCCCGGCCCAGGAGGTGCCCCACGGCCTCGGCCGCGCCGCCCAGGTTGTCGGAGTCCACCGAGGGCAGGGGCTCGGCGGCCGAGCGGCGGCCGCTGATCACGGTCGGGATGCCCAGCTCGGCCAGCAGCTCCGGCAGCGGGTCCCCGGCGTGGACGGAGACGAGGAGCACCCCGTCGACTCGGTGCCCCGACAGGTACTGGGAGAGGCGTCGGCGCTCGCGGTCGCTGCCGGCCAGGGTGAGGACGAGCTGCACCTCGGTCTCGGCGAGGGCGGCGCCGACCCCGCGCACCACGTCCGAGAAGTACGGCTCGGCGAAGAAGCGGGCCTCCGGCTCGGGGATCACGAGGGCGATGGCGTCGGTGCGGTTGGCCGCGAGGGCGCGGGCCGCGCGGTTGGGCACGTAGCCCAGCTTGGCGACGGCCGCCTCCACGGCGCTCCTGGTGTGCTCGCTGACCTTGGAGGAGCCGTTGATCACCCGGGAGGCCGTGCCGCGCCCGACCCCGGCGTGCGCGGCGACCTCTTCCAAGGTCGGCCGTCCCCTGCTGCCCCCGTACCCCTTCATGGCTTCCTCCCTTGTGCGAATCTACCCCTTGACGGCTGTGGGAGCGCTCCCACAGTGTGGCACACGACACCCGGCACGTTTCTTCCTTCCCCGTTCCGTCCTTCAAGGAGGATGCACATGCGAGCCCACGCCCGAGCCCGAAGAACCCTTGCCACCGCAGTCACCGCGGTGGGAGCGGCCGCCCTGCTGCTCACGGGGTGCGCGCAGGATCCGCAAGAGCAGCCGCAGAGCGGCGGACCGGCCGGCGAGAAGGCGAAGACCACCCTGACCGTCGGGGTCTTCGGCGCGTTCGGCCTCCAGGAGGCCGGGCTCTACGACGAGTACATGGCGCAGAATCCCGGGATCCGCATCGAGCAGACCTCCATCGAGCGGAACGAGAACTACTACCCCCAGCTCCTCACGCACCTGGGGACCGGCAGCGGGCTCGCCGACATCCAGGCCGTCGAGGTCAACAACATCGCCGAGATCACCGCCACGCAGGCCGACAAGCTGGTGGACCTGGGCAAGGCGCCGGGGGTGGACAAGGCCGCGTACCTGCCCTGGAAGTGGGCGCAGGGCACGGCGAGCGCGGCGAAGGGCGGGGCGACCGTCGGCCTCGGCACCGACATCGGGCCGCAGGGGATCTGCTACCGCAAGGACCTCTTCGAGGCGGCCGGGCTGCCCACCGACCGGGCGGCGGTCGGGGCGCTGTGGGCGGGCGACTGGAACAAGTACCTGGAGACGGGCAAGGCCTACAAGGCGAAGGCGGGCGCGGGCAAGGCCTTCGTGGACTCCGCGTCGGGCGTGATGGCGGCGGTGACGGGCGGCAGCGCGCAGCGGTTCTACGACGACCAGGCAAGATCGTCTACAAGACCAACCCGGCGGTGCGCGGGGCCTTCGACCTGGCGGCCTCCTTCGCGGGCGAGGGGCTGAGCGCCAAGCTCCAGCAGTTCACCCCGGCCTGGGACCAGGGCTTCGCCAACGGCTCGTTCGCCACGGTCTCCTGCCCGGCCTGGATGCTGGGCTACATCCAGGACAAGGCGGGCCCGGCGGGCAAGGACAAGTGGGACGTGGCGCAGGCGCCGAAGCCGAGCAACTGGGGCGGCTCGTTCCTGGTGGTGCCGAAGGCGGGCAAGCAGACCGGGGAGGCGGCGAAGCTGGCGGCCTGGCTGACGGCTCCGGCGCAGCAGGCGAAGCTCTTCGAGAAGCGGGGCAGCTTCCCGAGCGCGAGCGCCGCCTACAAGCTGCCGGCGGTGTCGGGGGCGCAGCACGCGTACTTCGGCGGGGCCCCGATCGGCGAGATCTTCGCGAAGGCGGCGGAGGGGGTGCCGGTGACGGTGGTCGGCCCGAAGGACCTGGTGATCGCGCAGAACCTGTCGGACATCGGCATGCTCCAGGTCGACCAGAAGGGCCGTAGTGCCCAGGAGGGCTGGGAGGCCGCGGTGAAGGCGATCGACAACGCCCTGGATCAGTGAGGCTCAGGTGACGGACGAGACGGCTGTCCTGTCCCCCTCCGCCGCCGGCTCGAAGCTGCCGGCGGCGGAGGGGGACGGCCGGCGCCAGGCGTGGCGCTCGCGCCGCTACCGGTGGGACCTGCGCTGGAGCCCGTACGCCTTCGTGGCGCCCTTCTTCCTGTTCTTCGCCGCCTTCGGGCTGTTCCCGCTGCTGTACACGGGATGGGCGGCGCTGCACCAGGTGGAGCTGACCGATCCGGACAGCATGACGTGGGTGGGGCTGAAGAACTTCACCCGGCTGTGGGACGACGAGTTCTTCTGGAACGCCCTGCGCAACACGGTCACCATCGGGCTGCTGTCCACGGTGCCGCAGCTGGCCGTCGCGCTCGGCCTGGCCCACCTGCTCAACTACCGGATGCGCGGCTCCGCCTTCTTCCGGGTGGCCGTGCTCACCCCGTACGCCACCTCGGTCGCGGCGGCCACGCTCGTCTTCGTGCTGCTCTTCGGCCGGGACCACGGGATGGTCAACTGGGCGCTGTCCTCGGTCGGTCTGGGGGCGGTGGACTGGCAGAACGGCACCTTCGCCTCCCAGCTGGCGGTCTCCACCATCGTGATCTGGCGGTGGACCGGCTACAACGCGCTGATCTACCTGGCCGCGATGCAGGCCGTGCCGAACGAGCTGTACGAGTCGGCCGCGCTCGACGGGGCCTCGCGCTGGCAGCAGTTCCTGCACGTGACCGTGCCCTCGCTGCGGCCGACGATCTTCTTCACCTGTGTGGTCTCGACGATCGGGGCGACCCAGCTGTTCGGCGAGCCGCTGCTGTTCAACGGCGGGGCGGGCGCGACGGGCGGCTCGGAGCACCAGTTCCAGACGCTCGGGCTGTACCTGTACGAGCAGGGCTGGGTGAACCTGCACCTGGGGCGGGCCTCGGCCATCGCCTGGGCGATGTTCCTGATCCTGCTGGTCATCGCGGGCGCGGCGCGGCTGCTGCGCGGACGGGGGGCTTCCCGATGAAATCGCTGCGCGCGGGCAGGCTCGCGTACGCGGTGCTGGCCCTGTTCACCGTCGGCTCGCTCTTCCCGCTCGTCTGGACGGCGATCGCGGCCTCGCGGAGCAATACGCGGCTGGCGCAGACCCCGCCGCCGTTCTGGTTCGGCGGGAACCTGGGCCGCAACCTCCAGGTCGCGTGGACCGACGCGAACATGGGCACGGCCCTGCTGAACACCGTGATCGTGGCCGGCACCGTCGCCGCGGGCACGGTGGTGTTCTCCACCCTGGCGGGCTTCGCCTTCGCCAAGCTCCGCTTCCGCGGCAGCAGGCTGCTGCTGGGGCTGGTGGTCGGGACGATGCTGATTCCGCCGCAGCTGAGCGTGGTCCCGCTGTACATGCTGATCGCGGAGCTGTCGTGGACGGACCGGCTCCAGGCGGTGATCCTGCCGACCCTGGTGTCCGCGTTCGGCGTCTTCTTCATGCGGCAGTACCTGGCGCAGGCCCTGCCGATGGAACTGGTGGAGGCGGCGCGCACGGACGGGGCGAGTTCGCTGCGGATCGTGTGGCACGTGGTGTTCCCCGTCGCCAGGCCCGCGATGGCCGTGCTGGCCATGCTGACCTTCGTGATGGCCTGGAACGACTTCTTCTGGCCGATCGTCGCGCTGACCCAGAACGGCAGCCCGACGGTGCAGGTGGCCTTGACCGGGCTGGGCCGGGGCTACATCCCCGACCAGTCGGTGATCATGGCGGGCGCGCTGCTGGGCACGCTCCCGCTGCTGCTGGTGTTCCTCATCTTCGGCCGCCAGATCGTGGGCGGCATCATGCAGGGAGCTGTCAAGGGATGACGAGTGTGCCGAGGGGAAGCCTGCGCTTCCCGGACGGGTTCCTGTGGGGCGCGGCCACCGCGGCCTTCCAGATCGAGGGCGCGGCCGCCCTGCGCGGGCCCTCGATCTGGGACACCTTCTGCCGTACGCCGGGCAAGGTGCACGGCGGTGACACGGGCGACGTGGCGGCCGACCACCACCGGCTGTGGCGGGACGACGTGCGGCTCATGGGCGAACTGGGGCTCGGGGCCTACCGTTTCTCGGTGTCCTGGCCGCGGGTGCTCTCCGGCGGGATCGGCTTCTACGACGCCCTGGTGGACGAGCTGCTCTCGTCCGGGATCCGGCCCTGCGTGACCCTGTACCACTGGGACCTGCCGCAGGAGCTGGAGACCGGGGGCGGCTGGCCCGAACGGGAGACGGCCTACGCCTTCGCCGCGTACACCGAGCAGGTCGCGAAGGTGCTGGGCGACCGGGTGGAGCTGTGGACCACCCTCAACGAGCCGTGGTGCAGCGCCTTCCTCGGCTACGCCTCGGGGGTCCACGCCCCCGGCCGCACCTCCCCCGCCGACTCCCTGCGCGCCGCCCACCACCTCAACCTGGCCCACGGCATGGCCGCTGCCGCCCTGCCCGCTTCGGCGCGGGTCGGGATCGCGCTCAACCCGAGCGCGGTCCGGCCGCTGACCGGTTCCGAGGCCGACCTCGACGCGCGGCGCCGCATCGACGCCCTGGCCAACCGGATCTTCACCGGGCCACTGTTGCACGGCGCCTATCCGCAGGACCTCCTCGCGGACACCGCAGCCGTGACGGACTGGTCCTTCGTCCGCCCCGGAGACGAGGCGCTGATCCACCAGCCGCTGGGCTACCTCGGCGTGAACTACTACTCCCCGGCGGTGGTTTCGGCGGCTCCGGCCGGCACCGGGCCCCGCGCGGACGGCCACGGGGCCACGGGGCACTCCCCCTGGCCCTGCGCCGACACCGTGGCCTTCCACCAGCCCCCGGGCGAGCGGACCGACATGGGCTGGTCGATCGACCCGACGGGGCTGTACGACCTGCTGATGCGCTTCTCCCGGGAGGCGCCCGGGCTGCCGCTGCTGGTCACCGAGAACGGCGCCGCGTACGCCCCCGAGCTGCACGACCCGGCGCGGATCGACTACCTGGAAGCCCATCTGGCCGCCCTGCACCGGGCCTTGGCGGACGGCGCCCCGGTGGAGGGGTACTTCCTCTGGTCGCTGATGGACAACTTCGAATGGTCCTACGGCTACAGCAAGCGCTTCGGCATCGTCCACGTGGACTACGACACCCAGGTCCGCACCCCGCGCTCCAGCGCCCACTGGTACGCGCGGGTGGCGAGAACGGGAGCCCTCTGACCGCTCCGGGGGTTCACGGGCGCCGCGCTGGCCCTGGCGGGAAGGAGTACGCCGGCCCGCGGAACGGCCGGGCGGCCTGGACGAGTCATTCCGAAGCGATCGTGACAGCTTTGCGTCCCTCGAGGAGCCGGCGAAGCAGATGACGCTCACTGAATCCCTCCCGGAGTTCAATTCAGCTGGTCGCGCACGAGATCAAGGAATGCCTGTCGGCTCGGATGAATGTGCGCCCAGACCTTCTCGTCCTGCGGATCTTCCGGGTCTTCGGGGCCCTTTCTGATCACCTCCTGTACTGCCCAGGCGAGGCTGCGTGCCGCTTCGCCGACCTCGGGCGCGCACAGTACGTGGATCGTCTTCTGCGTCACCCACACCCTGTCAAGGACCTGCTGTGCCCGGGCCTGCCACTGCTCGTCAGCCAGGTTGTGGTGATGCCGGTCCACCGCGACCCGTTCTGCTTCCTGCACCGCAGTCAGAAACTCGATGAGGTGAGTGAGGCGCTCGTTACGGCGCGCCTCGGCAAGTTCACGAGCACCGCGCCGCGTCTCGCCGCGCTCCAGGGCGTGTCCTGCCGAGCGCTGGGTCAGCATCGACATGAGCCCGCCGAGCAGGACGCCGATGAGCGGCGCAAGCGTTGTCCACACAACGTCAGACTATGACATCGATGGCATGGACATGGGGCGGGGCAGAGCGGCTGCGGCCCTCGTTCAAGCGGGAGAAACGCCGCAAGCGTGAGTCAGGCAAGATCCGAAAGAGGCGGCCTAGTGCGAGGACTCCATCGCCGCCAGTCCCTTCGCCAGGTCCTCGGCGGTCATGACCGGAGCGACCTCGACCTCCGCGTTGAACTCCAGCAACAGGCCCTCCATCAGCGGCGGCATCTGCGCGCTGTCCTGCAGGTCGAAGACGATCCAGCAGGAGCGGACGCCCTCGTGCAGGCCGAAGTAGGCGGCCTCCGGCTGCAACTTCTCCATCAGCGACTTCATGGCCTGGGGCAGGGTGCCGGTCCTGATGCCCTCGTTGCCGGCGGCCGTGTCGATGTGGGCGCGGAGCATGACTCTCATGCCGACTCCTTCCGTCAGGCCCACCCTGTGCGGCCCCGGCGGTGGCGGCAACATCTCCGCCACCGTCCGGGGCCACGGCACTAGCCGAGGATCCCCACGTCGTAGAAGAACTGGTAGCGGCTCGGGTCGTCCGGCAGGAACCAGTGGAAGCCCTCCTCGAAGAACACGGCCACCAGGTTGACGGCGATGACCAGGCCCAGGAACCCCAGCGCGAACATCCCCACCGTCCGCGGCGCCCCCGGCCCGTCCGCCGGGACGGAGCGGTCGGCCGTCGAGTGGGCGAAGGCCAGGGCGATGCCGATGGCCACCACCGAGGCCTGGAAGAGGATCCACGCCCACACGTACAGGTGCAGGCCGAACACCTCGCTCCCGTACCCCTTGGCCCCCGGCAGGATGTGCAGCATCGTCTGCCGCCAGGACGCGAAGGAGCCGGCGATCACCGCCACCAGGGACAGGCCCCAGCCCATCATGTAGTCCCGGCCGGTGACCGTCCCGTACGCGAGCGCCGTCCGGACGATGTACGCGGCGCCCATCGCCGCCAGCAGCATGAACATCCGCTGCACGATGCAGAGCGGGCACGGGTACTCCCACAGCCCGAACTGGTAGAACAGGCCGCCGCAGACCACGCCCGTCCAGCCGATGGCGAAGACGCAGGCGAACCAGAACTGGACCCGCCCCAGCAGTCCGCCCGTCGGCGCCTCCTCCGGGAGGAGGCTGTGCATCACGGCCACCGTCAGTAACTCAGGTTCAGGGCGAGACTGCTGGTGATGTGGTGCGCCATCAGCAGGATCACGGCCAGCAGCATCACCCACCACGCTCCGAGCACCACCATCCGGGGCGATTCCCGGTACATGGCGAGGAACGTGGCGAGGATGCCGCCGAAGATGAGGGTGTCCATGCCGCGGACCGTACCGATCCACGGACACCCCGCCCGCGAGGCGCGCCCCCGCCCCCGCCCCGTTGCGTCAGTTGCTGCGCCGCTTGCGCCGGCCGCGCCGGGCCCGCACCCCGCCCGCGGCGCCGCGGGTCCGCCCGTCCAGGCCGATCCAGACCCGCACCTCGGTGCCGCCCAGCACCGAGCGCCCCAGCCGGACGTCGCCGCCCGTCGACTCCGCGACCCGGCGCACGATGTCCAGGCCGAGGCCGGTCGAGCCGTCGCGTCCGCCGTCGTTGCCGCGGCGCAGGGCGGCGTCCGGGTCGGCGATGCCGGGGCCCGCGTCCGAGACGAGCACGATGACCGCGTCCGAGGCGTCGTGGACGTCCACCGCGAAGGGGGTGCCCTCGGGGGTGTGCCGGAAGACGTTGCCGAGCATCGCGTCGAGGGCCGCGGCGAGTTCGGGCCGCGCCACGGGGATCCGTACCGTACGGTCCACGCCCGCGAGGCGCACCTCGCGGCCCTCGTCCTCGGCGAGCGCCGACCAGAAGGCCATCCGGTCCCGGATGACCTCGGAGGCGTCGCATCCGGCGCCGGCCACCGCGGCGGCGGGCGGGCGCTGTTCGCGGGCGGTACGGATGATCGTGTCGACCTCCCGTTCCAGCTGCTCCACGGCCTCGCGGGTCTGCTCGGCGGCGGGGCCCTCGCCGAGGGAGGCGGCGTTGAGCCGCAGCACGGTGAGCGGCGTGCGCAGGCGGTGCGACAGGTCGGCGGCCAGCTCCCGCTCGTTGGCGAGGAGTTCCACCACCTGGTCCGCCATCGCGTTGAAGGCCGCGGCCGCCGAGCGCAGTTCCTTCGGGCCGTCCTCGGGCACGCGCGCCCCGAGCCGTCCCTCGCCGAGCTGGTGCGCCGCGTCCGCGAGCCGCTCGGCCGGCCGGACCAGCCGCGCGCCGAGCCGGTCGGCGACCCCGACGGAACCCACGATCAGTGCCGCCCCGACGCCCGCGAGGACCAGCCAGGCGGTGGTGACGCCGTTGCTGACCTCGCTCTCCGGTACGAACACCTCCACCACCGCGATGTCACCGGACCCGAGCGCGGTCGGCTGGAGCAGCGCCGAACCCCCGCCGGGCACCGAGGCCGTCGTGGCCCGGCCGATCCGCCGGGTCTCCGCGACGGCGTGCGCGCCCGCGCGGCCCTCGCCGATGTCCGCCGGCGGGCTGTCGCCGATCGCGGGCACGTGGACGGCCATCCGCCGGGCCGCGCCCATCTGGGTGGACTCCACGGCCTTGCGCAGCTGCACCGGGTCGGTGGTGATGGACAGCGTCGGCCCGATGGTGGCCGCCTGCCGTTCGGCGTTGGAGAACGCCCGGTCGCTGGCCATCTCCTGCACCACCAGCCCCAGCGGTACGGCGAAGGCCACGACCACCATGGCCGTGACCGCCAGGCACACCTTGACCAGGGCCCATCTCACAGCGGCGGCTCCAGCTTCACGCCGACCCCCCGCAGCGTGTGCAGGTAGCGCGGGCGGGCGGCGGTCTCGCCGAGCTTGCGGCGGAGCCAGGAGAGGTGGACGTCGATGGTCTGGTCGTCCCCGTACGACTGCTGCCAGACCTCGGCGAGCAGCTCCCGCCGGGCCACGACCACCCCGGGCCGCCCGGCGAGAAAGGCCAGCAGGTCGAACTCCCGGCGGGTGAGGTCCAGTACCGTCCCGTCGAGCTCGGCCTGGCGGCGCAGCGGGTCGATGGCCAGTCCGCCGACGCGCAGCACGCGCGAGGGCGGTTCGGCCCCGGCGGCGGCCCGGGCGCGGCGCAGGACGGCGGCCATGCGGGCCGAGAGGTGCTCCACGGAGAAGGGTTTGGTCAGGTAGTCGTCGGCGCCGTCGTTGAGCAGCCGGACGATCTCCGCCTCGTCGTCGCGAGCGGTCGCGATGATCACCGGCACGTCGGTGATGCCGCGCAGCATCTTCAGCGCTTCCGACCCGTCGAGGTCGGGCAGCCCGAGGTCGAGGATGACCACGTCGAACCGGTGGTGTGCGACCTCGCGCAGGGCCTCCAGGGCCGTGCCGACGCTCCGCACGGTGTGCGAGGCCTCGGTCAGGTGCCGGATGAGGGCGGAACGTACGAACTGGTCGTCCTCGACCACGAGCACACTTGCCATGGCCCGCACCGTAGTCCATTCGGGCGACCCGGGGAGGTGCCGGGCCACGTCTGTGACGGGTGGTGCAGTATGTCCCCTGATGCAGCGAGGTCTTGTACATGCCATGGCTTGGACGCTGGCGACCGGAGCAGCGGTGACGCTGTCGTGGTGGGGCGTGCACACGGTCATGTCCGGCACGGCCTACGACCGCCCGCTCGCCGTTCCGCTGACCACGCTGCCGCTGTCGTCCTCGACGCGGAACCCGCAGTCCCCGTCGCCGGAGGCCTCCCCGTCCGCCTCGCCGAGCCCGCAGGCTGCGGCGTCGACGCCCGCATCCGGCCCGCCGCCGTCCGCCGGGGCCCCCTCCTCCTCCGCCAGGCCGTCACCGAAGGCGTCCGCGCGCGCGGGGCAGGTGAAGGCCTATCCGGTCTCGGGCGGCCGGGTCGTCTTCGACCTGGGCGCTTCCTCGGCCGAGCTGGTCTCCGCGACCCCGGCCGCCGGCTGGCGGATGCAGGTGTGGAAGCAGGACTACTGGATCCGGGTCACCTTCACCCGGGACGGCAGCGAGGTCTCGGTCTTCTGCACCTGGCACGACCACCCGCCGGTCGTCGAGACCGTCGATCCCTGAGGGGCGCGAGCCCTGAGCGTCCGCCCCTAGCTGGTGGCCCCCGGAACGGTCCCCACCAGCACGAACTCGTTGTACGGGAAGACCTTGCCCATCGGGCGGGGGAAGGGGAACGAGTACGTCCGCCGCACCGCGATCCCGTGCCGCGCCGCCGCCGTCCGCAGCTCCTCGAAGCCGACCCAGCGGATGTGGGTGGCGTCGGAGCGGAAGCCGACCTCCTGCGGCGTGATGAGGACGAGCGAGCCGCCCGGCTTCACGAGCGGGAGGTACTGGTCCAGCAGCGCGGCCGCGGTCTCCTCGTCGACGTGCTCCAGCACGTGCGAGGCCAGCAGGCTGTCGAAGGAGCCGGGCCCGCAGTCCGGGGCCTCGGCGAGCTGGTCCGGGGTGTAGGCGGTCAGCCCGCGGTCGCGGCAGGTCTGCACGGAGTGCGGATTGTGGTCGACCCCGACGCTTTCGGGGCCGCAGTTGAGCAGGTTCCGACCCAGGCCACACCCGATGTCGAGGACCCGGCCGAGTTTCAGCCTCCGCAGGTTCCACTTGTAGGGCGCCTGGGTGGGCACGAACCGCTTGAGTCCCGACTGCTCGAGGCGGGCGAGCCGCCTGGTGTAGTCGGACGTCGCGGTGCTGGGTGAAGGGGTTCCCGGGTTTCCAGCGTGGGAATCAGACATCGTTGGCCGTCTCCTGAGCGCGTCGTAGGAGGAGCGGGCCTCCTAGGGATCAACACACTACGCATCAGGACCGATTGTCGGGAGACCTCTTTTCATTGTCGGCCCCCGACGGCCATCGCGCGCGGCCGTCGACGCTGGTCGGACCCGGTCTAGCGGAAAACGGAGGGCGGCGGCTGCGGCGAGGCCACCGCCGAGGCGTCCGCCACCGGCGCGGCCCCTCCCGCGAAGTCCGCCAGCGCCCGGCCGTGCTCCACCCGGCCCGGATGCGGATCGCTCGCGACCCGGCGGGTGAACTCCGCGACGGGCAGTTCGCGGTCCGCGGCCACCAGGACCGCGTTGCCGAAGCGCTTCCCCCGCCACACCACGGGATCGGCCGCCAGCGCCAGCTCCGCGAACCGGGACGCGGCCGTCGCGATCTGGCCGCGCAGATGGGCCAGCGGCGGACCGTCCGCGAGGTTGGCCACGTACCACCCGGTGGGCGCGAGGGCACGGCGTACGTCGTCCAGGAACTCGGTGCTCGTCAGGTGCGCCGGGGTGCGCGCACCGCTGAACACGTCCGCGATCACCAGGTCCGCCCAGCCGTCCGGCACCTTGGCCAGGCCCGCCCGGGCGTCCACCGCGCGGACCCGGATCCGCGCCTGCGGATCCAGCGGCAGGTGCTCGCGCACGAAGGCCACCAGCGCGGCGTCGATCTCCACGATCTGCTGGGTGGAGCGGGGGCGGGAGGCCGCGGTGTAGCGGGCGAGGGTGAAGGCGCCGCCGCCCAGGTGCACCACGTTCAGGGGCTGCCGGGCGGGTGCGGCGAGGTCGATCAGGTGGCCGATCCGCCGCTGGTAGGAGAAGTCCAGGTACCCGGGGTCGGCCAGGTCCACGTGCGACTGCGGGGCGCCGTCGATCAGCAGGGTCCAGGCGTCCGCGCGCTCGCGGTCGGGCGTCAGCTCCGCCAGCCCGCCGCCCACCTGCCCGGCGAGCGGCTCGGCGGCGCCGCCGCCGCGTCCGCGCTGCTGCTGCTCGCCCTTGTTCCGGCCCTTGCCTCTGTCTCTGCCTGCCACCACCCCATTGTGGCCGGTCAGCGGCAGTTGTCGGCGGCCTCGATCAGCCGGGCCGCCTCCCCGAGTGCCTCGCGCAGCACGGCGGGGTCGGTGACCGGCTCGACCGCCTCGGGCGGGAGCAGCCAGCCGGTGGCCCCGGTGGCGGGCGGGACCGCGTCGCCGAAGCGCATCCCGCGCCCGTTGGTCTGCGTACACGCGCTGCCCGGCATGTCCCAGGCGTCGGCGGTGCCGGGCGGGACGAGGAAGCCGAGGGTGTCGCCCGATCCGTCGTGCAGGACGGGCCCCACCCCGCCGGCCCGACTGGCGCGGCGGATGATGTCGACCGCCTCCAGCCCCTGCCGGGTGGGCACGGTCACCAGGTCCGGAGCGTCGGCCCCGGTCACGGTCACGGTCGCCGTCGCCGTCGCGGTCGCACCGGGCTCGGGCGCGGTGTTCGTTCCAGTGCTCTCCATGCCGGCCTCCACCAAGGGAACCCCTCCTCGATCCGCGTACGAGCCGGGAGCGGGGAGTCGCCTCCCACTCCGCATGGGTTCAACGCCCCGGAACGTCAACGGGTGCGGCGGCAAGACGCTGCAAAGGATGGCAGTTCATGGCAGATCGCGGGTGAGATATCCCGTTTGTAACCAAACATCGTATGAAGGGACCCGTACTGGCGGTACGTTCATGCGCGCCGGGCGACTCCTCCGCACCCCTCCCCGTACCGGCGCTGCGTTCCTTGCCAGAGAGGCCACGTCCATGGCGGCGTCCCCCCACTCACCCAACTCCACGTTCCGGCGGCTGCGCGGGCAGCACTCCCCGGCCGAGTTCGCGGCGCTGGTGCGCCGGGCCGCGAAGGAGATCGGCGAAACGGTTTCCTGCGACGCCCGCTACATCGGCCGCGTCGAGTCCGGCGAGATCCGCTGCCCCAACTACGCGTACGAGCGGGTCTTCCTCCACATGTTCCCCGGCCGCACCCTGGCCGACCTGGGCTTCTCACCGCGCGAGGCCGTCCGCGGGCGCTCGGCGCTGCGCGACCCGTCCGCCCGCTCCCCCCATCCGTCCCCTTCCTCTTCCCCTTCCCGTTCCAAGGAGAGCGACGTGCTGCGTCGCGCGTTCATGGCGGGCGGCTCCGCGACCGTGGCGGCCGCGACGCTCAGCCTCACCCTGCTCGGCGACACCCGCCGGCTCCCCTCCCGCGCCGGAGAGTCCGAGGCCGCGGCCGTCGAGGACGCCGTACGCCAGATCCGGCTGCTGGACGACCGGCACGGGGCCGACGCGCTGTACCGCAGGGCCGCGGGGCCGCTGCGCGCCGCGTACGCACTGCTCGACGCGGGGGCCAGCCGGCAGTCCACCGAGGACCGGCTGCACGCGGGCGCCGGGGAACTGGCCGTCTCGGTCGGCTGGCTCGCCCACGACTCCGGCCGCTTCGACGACGCCCGCTCGCACTACGCGGAGGCCCTGGCGACGGCCCGGGTGTCGGGGGACGCGGCCCTGGAGGCGCACGCGTTCAGCAACATGGCCTTCCTGGCCCGGGACCGCGGCCGCTCCCGCGAGGCCGTACGGGCGGCCCAGGCGGGCCGCCGCGCCGCCCGCTCCCTCGGGTCCCCGCGGCTGCTGTCGCTGCTGGCCCTGCGCGAGGCGGGCGGCTGGGCGGGGCTGGCCGACCGCAAGGCCTGCGAGGAAGCGCTGACCCGGGCCCACACCGAGTTCTCCCGGGGCGCGGCGGGCGCGGACCCGGAGTGGATGTCCTTCTTCGGCGAGGCCGAGCTGGAGTCCCTGGAGGCCAGGTGCTGGGCGACGCTCGGCGAGCACGCCCGCGCGGCCCGGCACGCCCGCCGCGCCGCCGACCTCCAGGATCCGCACTTCGCCCGGAACGTGGCCCTCTACACCGCCGAGCTGGCCGGTGACCTGGCGCACGCGGGGGCCCCCGACGAGGCCGCCTGGGCGGGCGGGCGGGTGCTGGACCTGCTGGCGGAGGTGCAGTCCACCCGGGTGCGGTCCCTGCTCTCGGAGACGGCCCGCACCCTGATCCCGCACCAGCGCTCCCCGCGCGTGGGCGCCTTCCTGACCCGGCACGCCGCGGTCTGACCGGCCCGGGGGTCAGGCGCCGAGGTACTCGTAGACCCCTCCCTCGGGATGGCGGACCACCGCGCGGCGCCCGTTGGGGGTGCGGGCGGGCGCGGCGATGACCTCGCCCCCGGAGGCCGCGCAGTGCGCGACCGCCGCGTCGAGGTCGGCCACGGCCAGCGTGGCCGCCACGCCCGCGAACCGCTCGGCGAGCGCGTCGGGCCCGCTGAACAGCAGGAACGGTCCGACGGTCGCCAGGTCCAGGCCGGCGAACTCGAAGCGGGTCGCCGGCTGGCCGGTCAGCCGTACGTAGAAGTCCAGGGCCGGACCGAGATCGTCCACGCGCCGCCGCAGCACCACGGAAGTAATCGTCATGGGCCCATCCTCGCAGTCACACAGCGAGACAACTCCCTTACGGAGAGGCCCTTTTCGGCTCTCTTTCGGCGGACCGGCCCGCCCTACGCGTCCAGGTGCCCGGTGTCGTTCCAGCGCTCGAGCGCGGGGGCCCCGTACGCCCAGCCGAGCACCGACAGCGAGGTGGGTTCCAGGCGGATGCGGGCGCCGAACGAGGCCTCGAAGCCGAGCCAGCGGGCGGCCAGGGTGCGCAGGATGTGCCCGTGGGCGAAGACCAGGACGTCCCGCTCCGCCGAGCGGGCCCAGGCGACCACCTCGTCGGCGCGCGCCGCCACGTCGGCCACGGACTCGCCGCCCGGGACGCCGTCGCGCCAGATCAGCCAGCCGGGGCGGACGGCCTGGATCTCGGCCGGGGTCATGCCCTCGTAGTCCCCGTAGTCCCATTCCAGCAGCGCGTCCCACGGCTGCGCCTGGACGCCGAAGCCCGCGAGGTCGCAGCTCTCGCTCGCGCGGACCAGCGGGCTGGTGCGGACCTCCACTCCGGGCAGGCCCTTCCACGGCTCCCGGGCCAGCCGCTCGCCGAGCAGCTCGGCGCCCCGCTTGCCCTCCTCCAGCAGGGGCACGTCCGTGCGTCCGGTGTGCTTGCCGAGCTGGGACCACGCCGTCTGGCCGTGGCGGGCCAGCAGGATGCGGGGGGCCATGTGAGTTCTCCCGGTATGTAAGCGTTGGTGCGGTTTTACGGGGATTCCGTCGTCCGTCCATCATCCAACACGTGAACGGCGCGCTCACCCGCGGCCGTCCCCCGGCGGCCCGCCGGCCGCCCCGCAGCCCGTTTCCGCCGTAAGTGCACGATTGTCAGTGCCGGATGGGACACTTCCGCGGGTGAGCTCCTACCCGACCAGCAGCGCTCCGCAGACGACCCTGCGGCAGCGGCTCGCCGGCCTGCGCGGCCCGGCCGTGCCGCCCCGCCCGCTCGATGCCCGGGCCCTGGCCGCGCTCGCCGCCAACCCGGGCTGCGGCAGACGCGCCCTGCTCGACGGGGCCGGCGTGGACAAGACCGCCCTGGCCTCGGCCCTCGGCTCGCCCGCACCGTTCGGGCAGTCGCAGTTCGCCATCGTCCGCGGGAACTCCTTCGAGGCCAGGGTCAAGGCCGACGGCGGCGCCGAGCTGCTGCGGCTGGTCCACGGGCACCTCGGTGCCGGGGCCGAGCCCCCCGGCGCGGGAGCCGTCGTCCCCGACCTGACCGCCGCCGGGCCCGAAGGCCGCGCCGCGCGGACCGCCCTCGCCCTGCGCGAGGCCACCGCCGCCGGGCGCGACTCCAGGGCCGGCACCGGGTGGACGCTGCTCGACCACCCGATGCTGGCCCTGGAGGTCGCGGGCACCCCCGCCTACCTGGAGCCGGACGCCGTCGTCGTCCATCCCGACGGCCGCTGGACCGTGGTGGAGATCAAGTCGTTCCCGATGATCGACGGGGCCGCCGACGCGGCGAAGGTCGGCGCCGCCGCCCGCCAGGCCGCCGTGTACGTACTGGCCCTGGAGAAGACCGCGGAGAAGCTGGCCGGCGCCGAGGTCGGGCACACCGTGCTGCTGGTCTGCCCCAAGGACTTCTCCAACCTGCCCACCGCCTCGCCCGTCGACGTCCGCCGCGAGCGCTCCGTGACCCGGCGCCAGCTGGAGCGGCTGACCCGGGTCGAGGAGCTGGCCGCCGCGCTCCCCGAGGGCCTCAGCTTCGACCCGGCGCGCACCGCCGAGGAGCTGGCCGGCGCCGTGGCCGCGGTGGACGCCTCGTACGCCCCCGAGTGCCTGGCCGCCTGCGAACTCGCCTTCCACTGCCGGGACCGGGCCCGCGCCGCCGACGAGGTGACCGCGCTGGGCCGTTCCGTACGGGGCGAACTGGGCGCGCTGACCACCGTGGAGCAGGCCCTCGCGGCGGCCTCCGGCGCCGGCTGCGGCGAGGATCCGACCGCCGCCGCACTGCACCGGGCGGCCCGGCTGCGGGCCGAGGCACTGGACCTGGCCGCCGCCCGTCCGCCGTACCACCCCCCGGAGACCCCCGAATGTCCCTGCTGAGCACCCTGGCCCGGCTGGAGGCGGTCCGCGCGGGCCGCGCCCAGCCGCTCGCGACCGTGCGGCACCGCCACCTGTCCGAGACCCCGATGGTCTTCGTGCCGCTGACCACGGCCGGTGAGGCCGGGGCCCCGCTGGGCGCGCTGGTCGGCACCGACCGGCACGAGCCGCGGGTGTTCGTGATACCCCAGCCGCGCGACCGGGAGCTGCGCTGGGCGTTCCTCGCGGACCTGGCGGTCCACGTCCTGGCCCACATCGACGCGTACGCGGACGACGTGGAGCCGGCCGAGCGCACCGAGACCGACCCGGAGACGGGCAAGCGGGTCAAGGTCGAGGCCGAGCTGTGCCGGGACGCGCCGCAGCTGATCGTGCCGAGCCGGGCGGGCATCGAGTACGTGCGCCTGCTGGGCCGGTCGATGCGGTTCCGGCGGACGGCCGAGGAGGATCCGGAGAATCCGTATCCGGCGCCGCCGAAGGTGCCGCTGCTGGGCCGCTGGTTCACGCACCTCGGCGAGCGGGCGCGGGTCCCCGGCTCCTCAATGCTGCTGTCGGCGACGGACCTGCTGGGGCGCCACTGGGCGAGCGGCCAGAGCAATCTGGAGGACCAGCACCTGGGCGCCCTGCTGGCCTGGATCGATCCGCCGGAGGGCAGGTCCGGCGCCGAGACGGCGCTGCGCACGGAGCTGGGCCGCGACAAGGACGGGCAGCTGCTGTGCCCGCCGGCCGGTCCGGCCACCGACCCGGCCTTCGACAACAGGCTGCTGGCCCCGGCGATCGCCCGCTACGACGCGGCGCGCGCGGCCCTGGCGGCCGGGCCCGGGGACGACGACCGCGACGCCCGGATCGCCGAGCGGGCCGTCCGCCGGCTGGTCGTGGAGCAGATGTCGAGCACCTGGTGGATGACGTGGGAGGCGATCGACCTGTTGCGCACCCTGCCGCCCGGCGAGCGCGCCGAGGAGCGCTGGACGCGCGACCGCTGGTCGTACACCGGCCACCGGGACCGGGTCCGGGCGGGCGAGCCGCCGCAGCCGCGCCGCGACGACGCGGTGACGGCGGCGCAGAAGCTGGCCACGCGGGAGACCGAGCAGGTGCGGCTCGACGCCCAGGAGGCGCTGGACGACCCGCTGGTGATGGCGGGCCGGCGGCTCACGGGGGAGGCCTTCGCCGGTGAGGTCACCGAGGTGGTGATGGAGTGGACGGAGTCGAAGCGCCCGAGCCCGCGCCCGCTGGTGACCGTGGCCACCGAGGACCGTCCGCAGCTCGCGGACGGGGGCGGCGGGAAGGTGTTCCGCTCGCTGGACGGGCGCCCGCAGAGCGCACAGTTCGTCCGCTTCGAGGAGGACGGGCGGCTGGTGCTGCGGATCCTGGACAAGATGGGCCGCGGCCGGGAGCCGGAGCCGGGCTCGGTGCCGGAGAAGGGCGACCGGGTGTGCTGGACGCTCTTCGAGCACGACGCGCGCGGCGGCCCGAAGCTGCCGGATCCGGAGCGGACCCCGTGGACCCACGGCGGCCCGCCGGGACACCTGACCGCCCCCGTGCTGCCCGACTCCGTGACCGACGAGGACGTGCTGTGAACTCCTTCGACCCGGGGGCGGCGGCCGCCGAGGCGACCGCCGCCATCCTGCGCGACACCCTGCACGGGACCGAGCGGGGCGTGGTCGTCGACTCCCCGCCCGGGGCCGGCAAGTCCACGCTCGTGGTCCGGGCCGCCCGGGAACTGGCCGCGGCCGGACGCCGGCTGATGGTGGTGGCACAGACGAACGCGCAGGTCGACGACCTGGTACTGCGGCTCGCCGACAAGGATCCGGAGCTGAAGGTCGGCCGGCTGCACAGCAGTGAGGGCGACGCGTACGACCCCGCGCTGCGCGAGCTGCCCTCGGTCACGCTCTCCGCCAAGCCGGGCGACCTCGCGGAGCTGCCGATCACCATCTCCACGGCCGCGAAGTGGGCGTACGTCAAGGACGCGGAGCCCTGGGAGCACGCCATCGTCGACGAGGCGTACCAGATGCGTTCGGACGCGCTGCTGGCCGTGGCCGGGCTGTTCGACCGGGCGCTGTTCGTGGGCGACCCGGGGCAGCTGGACCCGTTCAGCGTGGTGGGCGCGGAGCAGTGGGCGGGCCTGTCGTACGACCCGTCCGCCTCGGCGGTCAGCACCCTGCTCGCCCACAACCCGCAGCTGCCTCAGCACCGGCTGCCGGTGTCGTGGCGGCTCCCGGCGACGGCCGCGCCGCTGGTCTCCCGGGCGTTCTACCCGTACACCCAGTTCCGCAGCGGTACGGGCCCGGGCGAGCGGCGGCTGTCGTACGGGGTGCCCTCGGACGGGTCGGGTCCGGACCGGGTGCTCGACGAGGCCGCCGAGTCGGGCTGGGGCCTGCTGGAGCTGCCCGCGCGGCACACCCCGCGCACCGATCCGGAGGCGGTGGCGGCGGTGGCCCTGGTGGTCCGCCGGGCCCTGGACCGCGGGGCGGTGACCTCGGACGAACAGTCGGCGGGGCCCTCGCCGCTGACCGCGGACCGGGTCGCGGTGGGCACGGCGCACCGCGACCAGGCGTCGGCGATCCGGACGGCGCTGGCCGGGCACGGGGTCACCGGGGTCACGGTGGACACCGCGAACCGCCTTCAGGGGCGGGAGTACGACCTCACGGTGATCCTGCACCCGCTGTCGGGCCGTCCCGACGCGACGGCCTTCCACCTGGAGACGGGCCGGCTGTGCGTACTGGCCTCCCGGCACCGGCACGCCTGTGTGGTGGTGGCCCGGGCTGGCATAGCGGAGCTCCTGGACGACCACCCCTCGACGGAGCCGGTGCAGCTGGGCGTGACGGTGAAGTTCCCCGACGGCTGGGAGGCGATGATGTCCACGTGGGATTTCTGGTCCAACCACCGCGTCTCGTGGCGGCCATAGGGCGCCGGTGGTCTCAGGGCCCGGTCACTTCGTCCATGAGCATCCGCAGAGTCAGGGAGTGCTTCTCGGGTGGCAGTGCAGCCAAGGCAGCCCGTGCATGTGCTGCTCCGCCTGCCCGGTCACCGGACCGAGCCAGCATCAGACCCCGGTGCATCTCCAGGTGCGTACGGAAGCGTGGAAGCGTTTCGGGAAGTTCTCGAAGGGCTTCCTCCTGTGCGTTGACTGCCCCCTTCTCATCACCGAGTCGGGCGAGTAGCAGCGACAGGAAGACGTTCATCCTCCACCAGGGAACGGCGTAGTCCGAGGTCTGTTCGTACGAACCTGCTCCGTCGAAGATGCGCCGCCCATGGTCGGCAAGCTTCATGGCCGAGTCCCTGTCACCTCGGAGTGCTGCGGCGTGGGCCTTGCCCATCACAGCATTGAGCAACCCCAGGGAGAGACTTCCCCCCATGGCCAGGGCCTGATCGGCGAGCACATCGGCAACGCCCAGGGAAGCGCCTTCATAGCCCAGAGCGATGGCCGCCCTGCCTCGGACCCACACTCTGGCTTCGTTGTCGCCGGACTCGTCTGCGGCCTTCGCGGCCATGCGGTACCAGTGCACTGCCTTCGATCCGTCCGACCCTGGAAAGGTCTTGGCGTACAGGGTCATGAGCCGGGAAGCGACAGACCAGAGCCGAGGGTTCTCCAGTTGCTGCTGAACGACGACCAGTTCGCCGGACACCCGGCGCTGGATGTCAGCCGCTCCCAGCGACATGTACTCGGTTCCGTAGGTCGCCAGCTTGCCTTCCCAGACGTCCGCTGTCGGGCCACCTTGCAGCCGAGCAGCGAATCCCTTGGTCAGGAGATCCGAGGCAACCACAGGAGCTATGGAAGCTCCCGCAACATCGGTGAGGAACTGACGTCGGTCCACTTCACCTTCCAGGACAGCTAGGGGCACATCCAGAACGCCGGACAGTGCAGCGAGGCAGAACCCGCCGGGCCGGATCTTCGAACGCTCCCAGTTGCTGACGTACTCCCGGGAGAGTGCCGTCCCGTGCGCCTTGTTGATCTCAGAAGCCAGCCGCCCCTGGCTCCACCCACGAGCCTTCCGCAGGTCCCTGATCAGCTCCCCTACGTCCATGCCCCCAGCCTGCCACCACAGGTGCCACTAGACGGCCAAATTGCCTACCGATGCGGCTACTTCGCACTAGGAATCACACTAGGTCGCGCCGCCGATCGGCGGGACGATCACGGACACCAGAGGGCGACGTGAACGGAGTGCAGCATGAGCGACACGACGACAAGGCAGTGGCGCCAGATTCCGCAACGCGATCCCTTCCCGAAGCCCGACCCCAAGCCGGCTCCCAACTGTGCCGTCTGCGCCGCCCTGAACGAGCAGTGGACGGAGTACTACCGGCTACGCGACTTGTCCGGAGTCGTGGACTGCAACGTAGAGATCCGCCAGCATCCGCACGGTCGGGCCGCCCGTTGATGCCCACCACCTTCCGATACGTCGAGCACTCCATTCGCCACGCCCCCGAAGGCGGAGTCACCTGGGAGGTCTTCTGTACCGCCGTTGACTGCGGAGCCGACTCCGGCCCGCAGGAAGAACAGGAGACAGCCCAGGACTGGGCCTTACGACACTCCGGACGGACTGGCCACGCGCTGTTCCGCCGACTGGCTACCGACCACGCGCGAGTCACCCGCGCCTAGGCTTCTTCAGGGTGCCTGTAAAGGGTTGCCCTGGACACTCCAATCGCCTTGGCGATGGCGCTGACGCTCTCCCCCTTGGCCTTCCGAGCCCTCGCCACGGTGAGCTTGTCGTCAGTAATGACAGTGGGACGGCCACCAGTCCGGCCTTGAGCCTTGGCGGCTTGCAGTCCGGCTTTCGCCCTCTCCTTGATGAGGGATCGCTCGAACTCCGCCATGGCGCCAACCACTTGAAGCATGAGACGACCGTCCGCCGTGGCAGGGTCGATGTTGGCCAGGGCGCCAGTGAGCACCTTGAAGCCGATACCACGCCTACTGAGTTCGTCCACCAGGGTCACGAGGTCGATCAGGGATCGTGCGAAGCGGTCCAGCTTCCAAACGCAGAGACTGTCTCCGCTTCGGAGGTAGTCCATGGCCGCCATGAGTTCCGGGCGCTCTGCGTTCTTGCCGGACGCCTTGTCGATGAAGACCCGGGAGCACCCAGCAACATTGAGGGCATCGACCTGTAGCTGCGCCTCTTGTTCGTCTGTCGAGACTCGTGAATAGCCGATGAGGTGGAGAGCCACCCTCGAAGCCCGTACGGGTTGCAAGAGATCGTGAGCCATCCGGCAAGCCTTCTCCCCTCCGGAACGGCAAGAGGGACTCGTGATCACTCCGGGGTCGCCAGAGGGGCCTACAGGGCCCTTCCCTGCCCCCATGACCCCGGAGGCGCCGGGACGACTTGCGCCATCTCCATCCCGACTTTGTGATCCCCATCTCATTCACCTCGAAGCTTGTCCGAGATACCCCGAGAGGACACGTACATTATTTATGCGGTTGGTTATATATCTACTACCAGTATCCAAGTAGCAAAAGGTAGGGCCCCTGCCCGAACAGGGGCCCAAGTTCGACTAAGAGGAACTAACCCTCAACTGGCCAATCTCCGCTTCCAGGACTTCTGTGAAGATTTTCAAAGCTTCCAGATTCCACGCTTCTTCGTCGCTCGGCTCAACGGATCCAGCCAGGGCGCTACTGGCCCTCTCGGCGACATCATTCGGAGAGATGACATAGACAGCCATGTCTCCCTGCGCCTTGGGGTGACCCCAAACGAAGAGCCGAAAGCCCGCCTCGCGAAGGAATGACCCCCGCTCCTTCCAGCCTCTCATGGTGGACCACTTCTCGGCGTAGGTCTGGCCGGTGCCGGCCACCTGCCACCGCCCCGGCACGAAGGGTTCACCCATCAGCGCTTCGAGGTTGGCCGCATGCCGCTCCATCGTCCCGGTCAGGGAAGAAACCACCGCAGGGGAAGCGGCCAATGCGATTGACTGCGCCAGATTGTCGATGGCGCGCTCAAGCTCCTTGATCTGCTTCCTGTTATCCCTTCCTGGGACATACTGACGTTCCATGATTTCCTCATCCCCCAGCTTGGCGAGGAACGCATGCTCCGCCATGGCGTAGAGGTGATCCTGTGGCCAGGAGACGGAGAACTCACACGCCTTGCCGTTGGACCACGAGGAACAACGGAAGTATTTATGGGGTCGAATCTCTCCCGTGTTCAGCTTCCCAACCGAGCTGTTCTCGTACATCTTCCTTCCGCACGGACAGTGGAGAACACCCGCCATAGGAGATGCGTTGGACTTGATCCCCGCACGATGCCGACCAAGTGCGGCAACGGCTACCTGCAACTTGGCGAATTCCTCATCACTGAGGATTGGGTCTGCCCAGCGCACGGGAATGCCGTCACGAAGAAGCGGCTCGCCCTTGTGCATGGCGATTCCTTGAAGGATCGGCTTCTTCAGAATCTTCCCCAAGGTGGAAGTCGTCCACCTGGTTCCCTTGATGGCCGTCTTGACGCCGGCCTTCTTCTCTCCTGCGTTCACGCTCCGCTGGTAGTCCTGCGACGTGAGGACACCCCGCTTGTTCCAGTCCTCGCAGAGGCGACTCATGCTCCACCCCTGGACACCGACTCGCTCGTACGCCTCACGGATCAGGGGCCCTGTCACGGGGTCGATATCCAGTTTGTAGCGTTGCCCGCCCTGGTACTCCGTGAGCACCGGGCGGTAGCCGAAGGGCCAAGTACCGCCACCCCACAGGGATTCATCACGGTAGTACTGAGTCTGGTTCCGGCGCTTCTGCACGATGGCTTCCCGGTACTCCTGCGCTTGCGTCGCTTTGATGTAGGCGATCATCCGGCCATTGCCGGGGGTGATGTCCAGTGCGGGGTCATCCAGGCAGATGATGTCTTTGCCGCCCTGGTAGCACTTGTCCGCGAACATCTCCCAGTGCATCTGGTTGCGAGTAATGCGATCCAGAGAGGTGACCATGATCGCGTCCCACTCGTACCAGAGTGGCTCACGCATCCACCTGCCGAGGCCAGGCCGCTCCTCGGGGCGGACCGCACCCGAGATGAACGAGTCCTCTACGTCCCCCACAACATCGAACCGGCCTTCAGCGGCCACGCCGTCCAGGGCTTCAGCCTGACGCGCCAGAGCGGAACTGTCCTCGGAGTCCCGGCTGATCCGCCGCATTTTCAGGACGCGAGTACCCGGTGACGGCCGGTACGACATGTCGTTACCCCCTACGTAGTCCCCATCTACTTCCAATGAGGCTACATGGTGATCCTGTTTTCTGAGGGCTGGGAGGCGAACCATTCGGTCCTGGCCCACCTGGCGGAACACCGGGTGCGCTGGCGGCCTTGAACCGGCCCGGGGAGGGGTGGGGGGCGCTCGATGTGTGAGCCCCGTCTCGGTGCGCTCTTGCGGGGCGTTGGACAATGGACGGTGGCCCGGAAGCATCGCACGCGCAGCAGGAGGACAGGCATGGCAGAGCCCGAGCGGACCGAGCGGAGGCTTCGGCCCGCACCACTGCTCTTCGAGCCCTCCGAGGCCACCACGGACCCGGAGCACTTCTTCGACCTGGAGTCCATCGAGGACCCCCGCGAGCTGCTGGCCCGCGCGACCGAGCTGACGCTGGCCTTCCGGGCCGCCCAGGAGCGGGCGGTGGAGTTCCAGGCCCTGGCGGCGGCGCAGCTGGCGGATCCGCGCCGGTTCGACCGGCTCTCGCCGGCGCTGATCGCAGAGCAGGCGGAGTGGACCGAGGACTACGCCCGCAAGATGATCGAGTTCGGCGAGTCCCTCCAGCGCGACGCGGGTCCGGAAGCGAGCTGACACCGGGCGGCTGGCATATGCGCGGCGCAACATACCCCAGCGGTGCCCGCCGCGTCCGGGATTCCGGTAACTCGTGGGAACGGGAACGTTACGCCCGGTAGACCTGTAGGCATGACGACGCTGACGACGGCTCCCGGTTGCCCCGCCCTCGACGTACGCGCGGCACCCGCCACCCACGTCACCCCTCAGGGCGCCGCCTGGCTCGCCTCGGCGTGCGCCCGGCCGCAGGTCACCCTCGCGGCCTGGGAGGCCCGGCCCACCGCGGCCGCGGTACTGCCCTGCGGCAGCGCCTTCGACGTCGTCAACGTCCCGGCCGTGTTCGGCCGCCGGATCCTGGACCTGTTGTGGGCCGAGGGCCCCGGATCGGGACCGGTGGCCGTGCACCGGGGCCGGATGCTGCTGTTCGCCGCCACCGGGACCGCCCACCGGCTCCCCGCCCTGCTGGCCTGGGAAGAATGGGGGGCCTCCCGTACCGCCCCGGCGCCGCTGTGCCACGGGCTCGGCGACGCCGTCACCGTGCCGCCGCTGGCCGCCGCCCCGGGCCCGTCGCGCTGGCTGGTGGCCCCCGACGCGCGCAGGCCCTGGCTGCCCGGCCCGGAGGCCCTGCTGTGGGCGTTCGTCCGCGCGGCCCGAGCTGCGGATATCGATTTTTAGTTCCGCGGAACCTCCTGGTAATGTCTACGACGTCAGCAAGCGCCGCTAGCTCAGTTGGTTAGAGCAGCTGACTCTTAATCAGCGGGTCCGGGGTTCGAGTCCCTGGCGGCGCACAGACGGAAGAAGGCCCCCGCTCCTCGGAGTGGGGGCCTTCTTCGTTCCGCCGTCGGCCGGCTAGGTGGTGATCTTCACCGTGTACGCGCCCGACTGGGTGCGGTCGGCCACCTCGATGGTGATCCGCTCCCCCGGCACGGTGTACGTCTCGCCCACCTCCAGCGGCGCGTCCGCGAGCGGCGGGTACACCGAGCGGTCCCAGCACGCCTCCGTCGCCGGATGCGCGTCCAGGACCTCGATGGGACCGCCGCCCGACGCCGCCTCGTTGCGCACCCGGTAGACCAGGACCCCTTCCATGCAGGTGTCCCCGTCGTTGCCGGCGGAGCCGCGCGCCTCGACGGCGATCGCGCTGCCGGGGCCCGTGCGGACCACGGCGAGCCGGGTCCCTCCCGTGCCGCCCCGCACCGGGGCCGCGGCCAGCGGCTGGAGGGTGTGCAGCGAGGAGCCCGACTGGACGCAGTCCACCTGGCCGGGGTCCAGCCAGCCGAGCTTCCACTTGTGCCAGGCGAACAGGTCGGGGGCCATCCCGAACTGGCTGCCCATCACGTCCCAGTCCCCGACGTAGGTGTCCCAGTCGCCCTTGCCGTCCGTCGGCCGGTGGTAGAGGTCGGGCAGGTCGAAGACGTGGCCGGTCTCGTGGGCGAGGACGTTGCGGTCCGGCGGGTGCCGTTCGAAGACGGTGACGATCCGCCGCAGGTCCGTGCCGTCGGCGCGGATCGGGCGGTCGAAGTTGACGACCTTCGTGGCGTCGGAGTCCACCCCGGGCGCGTCCGGATCGGCGACGAAGTAGACGACGTCGTACTTGCCGAAGTCCACCTGGGGGTCGGCGGCCGCGACCGCGTCCCGCAGGTAGGCCGCCCGGTCCTCCGGGGCCCAGTCACGCTGTATCCCGTACGCGGTGGACGGCCTGGGCATCCGGATCCACTGCTTCTGCGGGTGCGGGACGAGGCGGAACCGGCCGTACGAGGCCCGCTCGAAGAAGTCACTGGTGGCCGGGAAGTAGTCGCCCGCGATCTCCTCGGGGGTGAGGGCGGTCCGGTGGTCGGGGAAGGAGAGGAAGACCATGACAGCGTCGAGGGTGCGCTCGGGCCGCGGGTAGGCGCCGTTCCAGGTGTCGAGGCCCAGTGAGTGGTGTGCGGCCGTACGGGTCAGCGCGCAGGGGCCGGCACCGGAATCGGCCACCGCGGGGCCCGCGACGAGCGACATGGCGGCGAGTGCCGTCAGGGAGGTGAGCGCCGCCGCCGTGCTCCGGAGGCGGGGGCGGTCCACTCCCCCGGGTGTCAGCTGTCGCGCCACATCGACCTCCGGTGGTGGATTCGTACCTGTTCGTCCACCTTGAGGTGCTTGTCGTACCAATGCCCTGTTGCCCTGCCCCACACGAGTGAGCAATCCGGCAAGCCAGTGACCCTTGACCTTCACCCGGTTGCCTACAGAACGTCACGACCGATCACGCGAGATCAGCAGGGGCCCCTCCATGCTCAGAGCCGCGCAGAAACGATCGCCCGGAGTGGGGCCGTCACTCCGTCATCACGCCGAACTCCCGCCCCCCGCACGGCGACGCCGCTGGATAGGGCCTCCCGGCAGCCTCTATGATCGGCACACTTTCCTGCACGGACACTCACGAGCACTGCGGGAGCCAACGGTGAGCGGAACCTCTGAAGGAACCGGTTCGGCGGCCGACAGCATCCGATCGGCCATTACGGAGCGTCACGCGGCAGTGTCGGCAACGGCAATCCCGCCGCGCGCCGAGTCCGAGCGGCGCGACTACCGCGCCGCGTTCAACGCGGCCCACCTGCCCATGGCCGTCGTCGACCGCGAGGGGTACGTCGTCGCCGCCAACGACGCCTTCGCCGGCCTGCTGGGCGCCGAGCCGCACGCGCTCGTCCACCGGTGCGCCGCCGACCTGGTGGACCTGGCCGCGGAGGCCCGCACCTGGGCCGCGTACCAGGAGGTGCTCCGCGGGCGGCAGGCCCGGCTGCGCTGCACCCGCCGCCTCAAACACCCCGACGGGCATTCGCTGTGGACCGAGGTCACCCTGGGGCCGGTGCCGGGGACCGGCGACGTCCTGCTGTCCGTCGCCGACATCAGCGACCGGCGCGACCTCCAGGCACGCCTGCGCCACCTCCAGATGCACGACCCCGTCACCCGGCTGCCCAACCGGGCGCTGTTCTTCGAGCGGCTCTCGGCCGCGCTGGAGGCCTCCTCGTACGAACACGGCGGCGGGACCGGCCGGATCGGGCTGTGCTACCTGGACCTCGACGGTTTCAAGGCGGTCAACGACACCCTCGGCCACCGCGTCGGCGACCGGCTGCTGGCGGCCGTCGCCGCCCGGCTGACCCAGTGCGCCGACCAGTCCGGCTACGGGCGCACCAGCGGGCACCTGGTCGCGCGGCTCGGGGGCGACGAGTTCGCCCTGCTGGTCGAGGACTCCACGGGTACGGAACAACTCGCGGACCTGGCGCGCAGCGTACTGGCCGCCGTCCAGGAGCCGTTCGACCTGTCCGGGCAGCGGCTGTCGGTCTCCGCGTCGATCGGGGTGGTGGAGCGGGCCACCACCGGCACCTCGGCGACGGGGCTGATGCAGGCCGCCGACACGACCCTGTACTGGGCGAAGGCGGACGGCAAGGCCCGCTGGACCCTCTTCGACCCGGAGCGCAACGCGCACCGCATGACGCGCCAGGCCCTGTCCTCGACGCTGCGGCCGGCCGTGGAGCGGGGGGAGTTCGAGCTCGAGTACCAGCCGCTGGTCGACCTGGAGAGCGGGGCGGTGCGCGGGGTCGAGGCCCTGGTGCGCTGGAAGCACCCGCAGTTCGGCACGCTGACGCCGAATCGGTTCATCGGCATCGCCGAAGAGGACGGGTCCATCGTCCAGTTGGGGCAGTGGGTGCTGCGCACGGCCTGCCGCCAGGCGCGGCGCTGGCAGATCGAGCAGCCCAGCGACGCTCCCGTCTTCGTGTCGGTCAACGTGGCCGTGCGGCAGGTGTGGGACTCCGACCTGGTGGGCGACGTCGCGGAGATCCTCGCCGAGACGGGGCTCGCCCCGCAGCTGCTCCAGCTGGAGCTGACCGAGTCGGCCGTGATGGGCTCGGCGGGCCGGCCGCTCCAGGCCCTCCAGGCCCTCAGCGACATGGGCGTGCGCATCGCGATCGACGACTTCGGCACCGGCTACTCGAACCTGGCCTACCTCAGCCGGCTGCCGGTGTCGGTGCTGAAGCTGGACGGGTCCTTCGTACGGGGCTTCCGCTACGAGGAGGGCACGCACCCGAATCCGGCCGACGAGACGATCGTCGAGGCGCTGGTCCAGCTCGCGCACCGGCTGGGCCTGACGGTCACGGCGGAGTGCGTGGAGACCGCGGGGCAGGCGGCCCGGCTGCGCCGCGTCGGCTGCGACACGGGGCAGGGCTGGCTCTACTCCCGTGCGGTGGCCCCGGACGTGATCGCCCGCATGATCGGCCGCCAGGCCGCGGCTTCCGCCGTCTCCGGGACGGCCGCGGCCCCGGCTTCGTCCGCCGTCACCGCGTCCGCGCCGTCCGACGGACCTGCCCCGCACCCCCTCGTCTGAGGGGGATGCGGGGCAGGCCGCCGCTCGGCGCGGGGTGGGGGGAGATCAGCAGGCGCCGAGGTCCTTCCAGACACCCCATTCACCGGTGGTGCCCGGCGTCTCGTTCTGCGTCCACCACTGGGCCTTGTACTTGCGGCCGTTGTGCGCGACCTCGGTGCCACCGGTGTAGACCGTGCCCGCGACGTAGGCCGGGGTCGAACCGCATCCCGTGGTCGGCGGGGTCGTCGGCGGCGTGGTCGGCGGGGTGGTGGGAGGCGTCGTGGGCGGGGTGGTCGGCGGCACGGTGGTCCCGCCGAGGGCGTCCGAGATCTGGTTCAGCAGCGTGGTGTTGTTGTCCAGGCCGAGGAGCGAGTACATCATCGCGCCGGCCAGGCCGCGCTGCTTGCCGTAGTCGACCCGGGCCTGGACGGAGCGCTGGTTCAGGCCCGTGAAGAACTCGCCGTCCTTGTAGAAGTACGAGGACTTGGACTGGTCGTCCCAGAAGGTGGTCGCCGCGTTGTCGACGATCCCGCCGAGCTCCTTGTAGTGCGCGATGCCCGCCTGCTGGCTGAGCGGCCGGGCCGCCGAGCCGCCGGTCGCGCTCTGCGCCAGGCCGTTGGCGGTGCCGGCGGGCACGCCCTTCCAGCCGCGGTAGTAGAACTCGTAGCCCAGCGTCAGCTTGTTGGCGGGGAAGCCGCCGGTGATGCCGTAGGCCGGGTTGCCGTCGATCCAGGAGTCGATGGCGTTGTCGATGCTGTACTTCTCGGTGCCCGGGGCGATCGGGTCGGTCGGGTCGGCCGCGGACGGGTACAGCGGGGACTGGTGGTACGTCGGCCCGTCGCCGTCCCAGGCGCCGTGCATGTCGTACGTCATGATGTTCGCGTAGTCGAGGTACGCGCCGATCTTGTCCGTCTCGATGTACTTGATCTTGTCCTGGCCGGCCGGGAGCGCCGCGGTCAGCAGGTACTTCTTGCCGCCGTTGGCCGCGCCCTCGGCGTCGAGCTGCTTGCGGAACTCCGCCAGCAGCAGGGTGAAGTTCTGCTTGTCCTCGGGGCCGTAGTGGTTGCCCAGGTGGCCACCGGAGGAGCCGGGGTACTCCCAGTCGATGTCGATGCCGTCGAAGATGCCGGCCGCGGTGCCGGGGCCGCCGTAGCCGCCCTCCACCGGGAGGTCGCCCTTGATGTACTGCTTGATGCAGGAGGCGACGAGCTTCTTGCGGGAGGCGTCGGTCTTGGCCGCGTCGTGGAAGAACTTGGAGTAGGTCCAGCCGCCCAGCGAGATGTTGATCTTCAGGTGGGGGTACTTGGCCTTCAGTTCCTTGAACTGGTTGAAGACGCCCACGATCGGCTGGTCCCACTTGTCGGCGACGCCGTCCACGCTGTCCGCCGCGCTGAAGGACTTCTGGTAGTCGGCGTACGAATCGCCCGCGCCGTCACCGGCGTTGGGGTTGTTGTCGTCACCCGCGGCCTTGTTCGCCTCGAAACAGGTGAGGTCGGTGGGGTGGATGTTGCCGAACGAGTAGTTGATCACGTCCAGCTTGCCGGCTATCCCCCGCGTGTCCAGGTGCTTGGGGTAGAAGGCGTTCCCGTACACGCTCCACTGGTCGTAGTAGGCGATGCGGACACCGCCGGCCGCGGCACCCGCCGAGGCGTCGGCCGCCTGGGCGGTGCCGAGCCCCGCGAAGGAGGCGAGCGCACCGGCTGCCAGCGCGGCCGTGGCGGCGGCCGCGATGAGGGGTTTACGGATGTGCATGAACTGCCTCCGGGGAGTGGGAGGGGGGAGCATCAGCTTCAGGTGAGAGAAGTGATAGCGATCACGCCGCGCCCCAGTCAATGGTTTGGACCAAAGAAGGACTAGACCACTGAGCAGCCAAATGCGCTCGTCAGAGACCTGAAGGCACATCAGGGACCGCCCGCCACCCCGGGTGACGAGCGGTTTAAGGGTGTCTTAGGCCATCTCCCGGCAAGGTTTCGGCAACAAACCAGCCGAACCCCGTTTTCCGGCGCTCACCCCTCGGCCGGGCCCTGCACCGGCATCCCGTACGCATCTGCGACGAGCCCGTAGGACCGCAGCCGGGCCGCGCCGCTGTGGGCGTTGGCGGTCAGCATCAGCTCGTCCGCGCCCGTCCGCGCGGCCAGCCCGTCGAGTCCGGCGCGCACCTCGTCGGGGGTGCCGTGGACGATGTTCGCGAGCCAGCCGTCCACGAACTCCCGCTCCGGCGGCGAGTACGCGTAGGCCGCGGCCTCCTCGGGGGTCGGGACCAGTCCGGGCCGCCCGGTCCGCAGCCGCAGCATCGACAGCGCTCCGGTGAGCACTTGGGCACGGGCCTCCTCGGCGGTGTCCGCCGCCAGCGCCGCGGCCCCGATGACGGCGTACGGGGCGTCCAGGACGGCCGAGGGCCGGAAGGTCTGCCGGTAGAGGTCGAGCGCGGGCAGGGTGCCGGCCGCCGAGAAGTGGTGGGCGTAGGCGAAGGGCAGGCCGAGCTCGCCGGCGAGGCGGGCGCTGAAGCCCGAGGAGCCCAGCAGCCACAGGGGCGGCCGCCCGGCCGGCCCCTGGACCGGGCCCGGCACGGCGTGCACGCGGGCGTACGGGTGCCCGTCGGGGAAGTCGTCGTCGAGGAAGCGGGTCAGCTCGGCGAGCTGCCGGGGGAACTCCCCGGCCGCCTCGTCGAGGCGGCCGGGCCCGCGCAGCGCCATGGCCGTGCGCCCGTCGGTGCCGGGAGCCCGGCCGAGGCCGAGGTCGATCCGGCCCGGGGCGAGCGCCTCCAGGGTGCCGAACTGCTCGGCGACGGCGAGCGGGGCGTGGTTGGGCAGCATGACCCCGCCCGAGCCCAGCCGGATGCGGGAGGTGTGCGCGGCGAGGTGGGCCAGGATCACGGCCGGGGAGGAGCTGGCCACCCCGGGCATCGAGTGGTGCTCGGCGACCCAGTGGCGGTGGTAGCCGCGCGACTCGGCGAGCCGGGCGATGTCCACGCTGGTGCGCAGGGAGGCGTGCGCGGTGCTGCCGGCCCCCACGGTGACGAGGTCCAGGACCGAGAACGGTACGGGTGCGCTGCCCCGCGCCGTGCCGCGGACGGCGTCGCGGCCCTCCTGTCCATACGCGTCACCGGTGTCACTCATCGTCGCTCCCGTCTCGAATCCTCGTCCGTACGAAGAACTCGAACCGTCGGCGTCGCCGGGGCATTCCCGGCACACCGGGACAGTGAGCTTGACCATGGCATATGCCAATGGAGTAGATCCTGGCAGGGCGATGCGATTGAGCCATCAATCTCCTCAACAGGCGCTCCACATGGGCCTCTTGATGGCTATCGTGGTAGGGCAAGCGGTAACAACCTGCTAGGGGGAAACCGTGGCGCTGAAGCCCGAGCCGACCGCGCCGTTCCACTCGGTGCAGTACGCACTACGCGTACTCGAAACGATCGCACGGCACACCGGTGGTGTGACCGATGTGCAGATCGCGCGTGAGACCGGCCTGCCCGCAGTCCATCTCGCCCCGATGCTGCTCATGCTGCGCCGGGAGGGGTACGTCCTGCAGGTGTCGGACGGCGCCTACGCCATAGGGGATTCCCTGGTCCTGCTCGGTTCCGGCGTCGACCGGCAGCAGGCCCTGACGGACAAGCTCCAGGAGACCCTGGACCGGCTGCGGGACTCCGTGGGGGCGGCGGTCTACATCAGCCGGTACGTGGACGGCGAGGTCAGGATCACGCAGTTCGCGGACAGCCCGCGCACGCCGAAGGTCCACGAGTGGGTCGACTTCCGCTCCGCGGCGCACGCCAGCGCGGTCGGCAAGTGCCTGCTGACCCAGCTCGACCTGAACGGGCGGCGCGACCACCTGTCCCGCCACAAGATCGCCCGGCTCACGTCGAAGACGATCGTGAACGAGCGGATCCTGTTCTCCAAGCTCGACGCCCAGCCGGCCACCGTGCCCATGCTGGACCTCCAGGAGTACGCCGTGGGCACCGTCTGCGCGGCCGTACCGATCACGGCCGGGGCCTCGGTGGGCTGCCTGGCCCTGTCGATGCCGGTCGAGCACGCGCACCGGCTGCGCGCCGCGGCGGACACCCTGAACCGGAAGGCCGCGCCGCTGCTGCTGTCGCTCACCCTCTAGCGGGGCGGCCGGGCGGGGCAGCCGGGGGGCGGGGGGCCGGAAAACACTTCGGGCGGTTCCCGGTGACCGGAAACCGCCCGAAGGACAGGTGCGCCGCCAGGGACTCGAACCCCGGACCCGCTGATTAAGAGTCAGCTGCTCTAACCAACTGAGCTAGCGGCGCCTGCTGACAGAGAAAATACTACCTGGTCCTCCAGGGTGCTCAAAACCAGCGGTCCAGGAGGTCCGCCCGGCCCTGGGCCTCGTACGCCGACAGGAGAGCGGCGAGATCCGGCTCCGACAGGGGGCGGTAGGACCTCGCGCCGGGCGGCCGGTGCCAGATCGGGTCGGGGCCGGCGGCGCCCCCGGGCGGCGGCTGGGGGAGGAATCCGGCCCGGCGCAGGGCCACCCGGTGGACCTTGTTCGTCGCCGTGACCGGCATGGCCGGGACGACCCTGACGTAGCGCGGGGACATCTTCGTGCCCAGGTCGGGCTGCGCGGCCAGGAACGCCGCGAACGCGCCGGGGTCGAAGTCCGTGCCCGCCCGGAGGGCGACCGCCGCCATCACCTGGTCCCCCGCCACCTCGTCCGGCACCGCGTACACCGCGACCGCCGCCGCGTCGGACCACCGCGCCAGGATGTTCTCGATCACCGCCGCGGCCAGGTTCTCGCTGTCGACCCGCAGCCGGTCGTCCGTACGGCCCGCGAAGTAGAGGAAGCCCGCCGCGTCCCGGAAGAAGAGGTCCCCGGTCCAGTACCAGCCCTCCCGGGTACGGGCGGCCTCCGCCCCCGGGTTGCGCCAGTACCCCTCGAACAGGCTCCGGCCCCGGTTGACCAGCTCCCCGATGGCCTCCGAGCCGTTCAGCAGCCGGCCCTGCGCGTCCAGCACCGCGGGCTGGCACTCGGCGCCCGTCTCCGGGTCGATCACCGCCAGGTCGTCCCCCTCCCCCGCCCGGCCCAGCGCACCCGGCGGGGTGTCCGGCGTGTGCTGGACGGAGGCGCCGCCCTCGGTGGCGCCGTAGCCCTCCACCAGCGGGACCCCGAACCGTTCGGCGAAGCGCGCCGCGTCCACCGCCCCCGCCTCGGTGCCGAAGCCGAGCCGCAGGGTGTGCGCACGGTCGTCGGGGCGCGGCTCGGTGGCCAGCAGGTACTGGACGGCCCGCCCGACGTAGGTGAAGTAGGTCGCCCCGTACGCCCGTACGTCGTCCAGGAACGCGGAGGCGGAGAAGCGCCGGCGCAGCGCCACCGAGGCCCCGCCCACGAGCGCCGGGAGCCAGTCGGCGATGACCGCGTTGCCGTGGAAGAGCGGCATGCAGACGTAGTGGACGTCCTGCGGGGTGACCGAGAACCGGCGGGCCAGCGCGGACCCGGCCGCCGCGAGCCGGCCCTGGGTGCAGATGGCGGCCTTGGGCGCGCCGGTGGAGCCGGAGGTGAAGTAGAGGAGCATCCGGGTGGCCGGGCCGGGGGCGCCCAGCACCGCCTCGCCGGGCTTGGCGGCGGCGTAGGGCGCGAGCAGGGCCGCGTACTCCTCGGTGCCGGTGACCAGGAGGCGTACGCCCGGCAGGTCGAGGCCGCGCAGCAGCGGCAGGTGGGCGCGCTCGGTGACCAGGATCCGGCAGTCGGTGTGCAGGATGTCGCGGGCCAGCTCGGCCCCGCGCCGGGTGGGGTTGATCCCGGCGACGGCGGCCCCCGCGAGGGCCGCCGCGCCGAGCCAGAACGGGAACTCCGGGGTGTTGTCCAGCAGCACCCCGAGGTGCGGCTCGGCCCCCGGAGGCATGAGGTCGACGAGGAGCGCGGCCCGCGCGGCGGCCTCCTGGGCGGTCCGGTGGTGGGTGAGGGCGTGCCGTCCGGCGTCGTCCTCGTACATCAGCCCGGGCCGGTGGTCGCCCCATCGGCGCGCCACGAGCTCCGCGACGGTTTCGGGTGCAGTCGTCGTCCGCATGCCGCCGGAGGGTAACTGACGTTCCGTCAGAACTGAACGTCGGAGCAGGCGTAGAAGGCCATCGGGGTGTCGTTGACGGTCCAGACGGCCAGGATCAGGTGCCGGCCGCTCTTGCCGCTCGGCATGGCTCCCTGGTGGACGGTGGTCATGGCGGGCCGGGCGCCGTTGTAGGCGACGGTGAGGAAGGGCTGGGGTTCGAGATCGGCACGGGTGAGGGCCTTGGTGCCGTTCCACCCGTTCTTGGTGACGTAGTACTTGAAGTCGGTGGTGGAGTGGTTGGCGGTGAACTGCCACCGGAAGGCGTAGCTCTGCCCACTGGTCACCTTGGTGGTGGGCCAGGCGCCGCCGCGCGGGTTGTCGAGCTCGGCGAACTGGGAGAGCCCGCCGGAACATATCTTGCCGTCGGCGGGGCCGGCGGCCGGGAAGCCCTTGAAGCCCTCGACGCTCTGCGGCTCCCACTGGATCGCGCCGCAGTCGGCGACGGTCTTGTTGGCGCAGAGCTTCTGGCGGCTGATGGGGGTGTCGGTGTAGCCGTGGCTACTGGCACTGGGGGCGCCGAGGAGGGTGATTCCGGCGACGAGTCCGAGGCCGAGCGCGGCGGCGCCCGCCCGTCCGGGCATGCGGAAGTGACGCATGATGCTCCTTGAACGTGGGGGGAGTTCGGTGAGAGCGTGCGCACGCGTGGGGATGGCGATCTCAGGTCTAGACCAAGTTCCAGACTATTGACGGCAGTTGGCCGTGTCCATACCAACGGAAGAACGGGTGGTCCGGTCGGATCCGGCCACCCGTTCCCGTACCGCCGGGCGCGCTACTCGCAGCGGCCCGTGTAGAAGGCGACCGTGAGGTCCTTCACGAGCGCCTTGCGCTCGTAGTCGTCGAGCTCGACGAGCCCGCGCGAGGTCAGCCGGTGGACGGTGTCGTCTACGGCGTCCACGACCGAGGACAGCACGGCGTCCCGGTGCTTGGCGTCGATCGCCGCGACCCGGCGGCGGCGCATGGCCTCCGCGACCTCGGGCGCGTACTCGATCCGGGTCGGCTGGGCCGAGAACACGTCGATCCCGACGGCCTCGGTCTCGGCCGCCAGCATCCGGGTCAGCGCGTCGCCGACGGCTTCGGCGTCGCGCAGGGTCGGGGCGTCCTCGTGGAAGGCGTCGGCCGGGAGCTGGGACAGTACGCGGGCCATGGCCGACTCGACCTGCTCGGCCAGGTACTCCACGTGGTCCTCGACGGCCAGCGCGGCCCTGGCCGTGTCCTTGACCTGCCAGACCACCTGGACGACGACCTGGAGGGCGAGGCCGCCGGAGTCCACGGCGGGCATGGGCTCGCTGCGCCAGTGCCGCAGCCGTACGTCCACCCGGCGGCGCAGGAGGAGCGGGCTGATCCAGGTGAGCCCGGTACGGCGGACCGTGCCGCGGTAGCGGCCGAAGAGCGTGAGCACCCAGGCGTGGCCGGCCCGGGAACGGCCGAGGCCGCCGAGCGCGAGGAGGGCGACGATGCCGAGGAAGGCGAGCGGGGGCCAATGGGTGGCGCGCAGGCCCTGGTAGGCGCGCGGGGCGGCGCCGAAGGCGGCCACGACCGCGTCGGGGACGGCCCCGGCCCGCCAGAGCACTGCCGCGCAGCCGGCCAGGGCGAGCCCGCCGATGCCGACGCCGATCCACCCGGGCAGCACCGGACCGCGGTGCTCCCGGAGCCGGTCGTCGCCCCTCGGGACCCGTCGGCCGGGGGCGGGGCGGGGGGCCGCGGCCTGCCGGGGGGCGCGGGCCGCGGTGGCGGCCGGGGCGGGCGGGAACGTCCGCCGCTCGCCGCGGAACGGCAGGTGGACGGGCACCTCGGTGACGGCGCTACCGCGGAGCGGCGCCGTGTGCGGGACGGGGAGGTCACGGGCGTCGGCCGCCTCCTCCGCCAGCCCGCGCGCCACGGCCTGCGCGACGATCTCGACCACCCCGGGCCCCGGCACCCCGGCCCGCCCTGCGCAGGCTTCGGCCTCGGCCTCCGTCGCGGCTTCGGTCTCGGCTTCGGCCTCGGCTTCGGCCTCCGCCTCCGACCGCGGCTCCGGCTCCGGCTCCGGCAGCGGCTCGGGCTGCGACTGCGGCTCCGGCTGCGGCTGCGCGGGCGAGGGCGCCGGACGCCGGAGTTCCGGCCGGGACTCGCCTGCGGCCCCCGCCTCCGCGGACCCGCCCGGGCGCGCGGGCGCGGGCACGATCGCGGCGGGCGCGGGTGCGGGCGCGGGCAGCGGGTCCGACTCAGGTGCGACCGGGTGCGCGGACCGGCTGTCCGGCCCGGGCGCGGGATCCGGCTCCGAAGGTGCGGCCGGACAGACGGGCGCGGCCGTCGGGGCGGGCACGGTCGCGGCCGCAGGCGGCGTGCGGGCGGGCCGGGGGGCCGGCTCGGGCGCGGCCGTGGTCTGCCACTGCGCGGGCGCGGGGGTGCCCACGGGCCGGGGCGCCGGCTCGGGCGCGGCCGTGGCCTGCCACGCCGTGGTCGCGCGGGCTGCCGCCGCCGTCGGGGCGGGGGCGGCCGGGGCGTTCGGCTCCGCCTGCGCGGGCGGGCGTACGGGGGTGGGCGCGAACTCGGCCTTCGCGTGTGCGGGGGCCGGGACGGTCGCGGGCGGGACGGTCGTGGGCGGGACGGGGTCGGCGATCCGGAGGCGGAGGGTGGCCGGGCCGGCGTGGGTCGCCTCGGCCTGCGGGTGCGGGATGTCCGGGCCCGCGTGCAGCGGTTCGGGTTCGGTCTGGGCGCGGGCGGCCGGCACCTCGGGCCCGGCCGCGAGGAGCACCGCCGGGCCGGTGGCCCAGCCCGTCGAGGTCTCGCCCGAGAGCGGAGGCGGCGCGGCCGGCGGCTGGACGGCCTCGCGGGGCGGGGCCGCGCCCCACACCGGTGCGGGGGCGGCGGCAGCCGCGGGGGCAGGGGCGGACACCGCCGGCACCCGGAAGGTGCCCGTGACCGAGGTGGTGTGCGTGGGGTACATCGTGTCCTCCGTCATGCGAACAGCCGGCGCCAGGTTTCCGGGCCCGGATAGCCGTTGGCCGCGGCACCGCGCCAGCCCTGCGCGCGCTGGAAGGCCTCGACGTTGCGGCGGTCCGCCTCGCTCCAGCGCGGCCCGGGACCGGACGTGTAGTGCTTGCCGAAGCCCTTCTTGACCAGTTGGCGGCCGAGGGCGGCGATCGCGTCGTGCGAGGTGCCCGGGCGGAACACCGAGGCGCCGGGGTACGCCCGCACCCCGCCCGGCCCCGGCGCGGCACCCACCAGCGGCGGGATGTTCCTGCCGGTGCGCTCGACCAGCAGCCGCCAGGTGTGCGCCCCGGGGATGCCGTCCGCGTCGGCGCCGGTCCAGCCCTGGGCGGTCTGGAAGGCCTGGGTCGCCAGCCGGTCGTGGTCGCTCCACACCCGGTCGGCCACCCCCTTCGGGTAGAAGCGGAACGCGCCGCGCTCGATCAGCATCCGGCCCAGCCGGGCCACGTGGTCGTTGGTCTGCCCCGGCCCGAACTTCGCGGCGCCCGGGAACACCGCCGAGTCCCCCGGCGCGGGCACCGGCGGCGCCGGGTCGTCGGGCACGATCCCGCCCGTGACCCCGTTGAACCGGTACGGGATGTACTTCGACCCGTTGCTCCAGTACCCGTAGGGCGTGGCCAGCTTGCGCGTCGTCGGGCGGGTCTGCTCGTAGGCGATGTAGTGCGTCTGCGTCTCGTCGGCCCAGCCGCCGAAGACGACCACGTGGGAGCCGTTGTTGGGGTCCGCCGGGTTGTGGAAGAGGAGCATGTCCCCGGGCAGCAGATCGGCCTTGGTGATCTTCGTGGCGAATTTGTCGAGGCTGCCGGTCCACTCGTTCGAGCCGAGGTTCCAGACCATCGAGACGTAGCCCGAGCAGTCCTGCCGGTATCCGTCCGTCCAGTACTCGGACATGCTGTACGGAACCTTCGCGTCCAGCCACAGCTTCGCCCGGTTGATGATCGTCGTCCGGTCGATCCGCTTCACCCCGGAGGGCGCGCCCGGCTTGCCGACGGGACCGCCCTTCGGCCCGTGCAGCGGGGTCCGGCCGCCCTGCGGGCTGCCGGGGCCCGGGTCGTCCGGCGCCACCGGCCCGGCGGCCGGGGCGGTCACCGCCACCGCGGCTCCGCCGCCACCGCCCAGGACCACCCCGGCGGCGGTGGCCAGGACCAGCGCCCGGCGGGCCCCGCGGGCGGCGGGGTGGCCCCCGTCGCGCAGCCGTATGGCCCGCGCGCGGGCCAGGGTGCGGCGGCGCTGGGCGCACCCCCGGCACGCACAGTCGCCCGCGGGCTCGTACTCCTCGAAGGCGGGCATCGGCATCGGCATCGGCGGCGTCTGCACATGCGTCGGCGGCTGCATCGTCATGCGGTTCCGTCCACTCCCCTGCTCGTCCACTGGTCAGCCGGAACCGCATCTGGCGGGTCATCAGATGCGGCACGGCCAGACATATCGTGCACGATAAACCCCTTAAACATGGGTTAATCGGACAAGGCGGGCGTGGCTGGTCACGAGCACCTCTCGAGGTGCGGTAGAGTTTTCCCTGTCAGCAAGCGCCGCTAGCTCAGTTGGTTAGAGCAGCTGACTCTTAATCAGCGGGTCCGGGGTTCGAGTCCCTGGCGGCGCACAGACGGAAGAAGCCCCTCGCAGTGAGAACTGCGAGGGGCTTCTTCGTGTTTCCGGGGCGGAGGCTAAGCGGCCGTGCCCGGCCGGACCCCGGCGCCCGTCAGATAGGCGGAGACCACCACGTTCGCCGTGTACTCCTTGGCCGCCTTGTCATAGGTGCCGCCGCAGGTCACCAGCCTCAGCTCGGCCCGGCCCCGGATCCGCTGGCCGTAGACCTTGTGCGCGTCGAAGGCCGCGCGCTCGTAGACCCGTACGTCCTCGATGGTGAACTCGGCGACCGAACCGTCCGCCCGCACCACCCGCACCTTCTCGCCCGGCTGCGCCGAGCTCAGCCCGTAGAACACGGCCGGCTTGGACTTCGTGTCCACGTGCCCCACCATCAGCGCGGCCCCGGCGGCCCCCGGCTGCACGCCGTTGCTCCACCAGCCGACCGTGCCCGGGCTGTCGTACGGGGGCGGCTCGATCGCGCCGTCCGCGTCCAGGCCCCGGGAGATCACCGGGGCCTGGACGCCTATGGACGGCACGTCGACCCGCTGCGGCAGGGCCGCGGCCAGCGGACTGTGGGCCGCGGGCAGGGCCGGGCCCACCGCACCGCCGGCCTGCCCGGCGAGCGGGGCCGGGACCCCGGTGATCTGGCGGCCCCACAGCCACAGGCCCAGGACCAGCACCGACCAGGCGGCGAAGGTCAGCAGTCGGCCGCTTCCGGAGGATCTGGGCTCGCTCATGCGCCCCTCGCTCGTGCGCCACTCGTTCATCCGCGGCCCGCCCGGCGGCCACCCGCCCGGCCGTCGCCCACCCGGCCGCAATCCACCCGGCCGTCGTCCGCCCGCACGCGCTCAGTCACCGCTGCGGCGGCGGCGCAGGGCCAGGGCCCGGCCCGCGACGGCGAGGGTGGCGGCCGCGGCCAGGACGGCGCCGATGACCGTGTGCGGCAGCCCCGGTCCGTCGCCGCCGTGGTCGTCCTTCTTCGCCGCCGCGGCCAGCCGGGAGGTCTCCGCGATGTGGGCGGACATGCCGCCGCCGCCCGCGTGGACCGGCCAGACCGGGGAGGCGTGGTGGCTCGGACGGCGGTGGGTGATCTCGATGGAGCCGCTGACCTTGTCATGGCCGTCGCAGGTCACCCGTACGGAGTGCCAGCCCGGCTGGGCGTGCGAGCTGACCGTCACCTCGCCGTAGAGCGGGCTGCGGCCGCCCTCGCGGCCGTACAGCTCTGCGTCCCTCGCGAAGACGGAGGACTTGGCCGCGCCCCTGGTGCCGTCGCAGCCGTTGACGCGCAGCTTGACCTGCGCTCCCGGGTGGGCCGGATTCGGATCGACCGCGATGCTGCCGCGGCCG
Organism: Streptomyces sp. IBSNAI002; assembly: GCF_052244475.1. Classification (NCBI taxonomy): domain Bacteria; kingdom Bacillati; phylum Actinomycetota; class Actinomycetes; order Kitasatosporales; family Streptomycetaceae; genus Streptomyces; species Streptomyces sp. IBSNAI002. The sequence goes on from NZ_JBQPXG010000002.1 coordinate 3,348,536, forward strand.
CCGCGGTCCTCCTCCCCCGCGAGGGCGGCGGGCGCGGTCACCGCGGAGAACGCTGTCAGGGCGACGGCCACCCCGGCGGCACGGAGAGCGATGTGAACACTGCGCATGGTGAACCTCCTCAACAAGGAGATTCACGCGCCGCGCGTCGCTCCGCATCCGGAGCGGCGCCGTACGTGTCAGCCGAACGACTTAAACGAGGTCCACCAGGTCGGCGATCGAATCGACCGTCTTGGTGGGCCGGTACGGGAACTTCTCGGTGTCCGCGACCGAGGTCAGGCCGGTGAGGACCAGGAAGGTCTGCATGCCCGCCTCCAGCCCGGCCAGCACGTCGGTGTCCATCCGGTCGCCGATCATCGCGCTGGTCTCCGAGTGCGCGCCGATCGCGTTCAGGCCGGTCCGCATCATCAGCGGGTTGGGCTTGCCCGCGAAGTACGGCTTCTTGCCGGTGGCCTTGGTGATCAGCGCGGCGACGGCGCCGGTGGCCGGGAGCGGGCCCTCGGTGGAGGGGCCGGTCTCGTCGGGGTTGGTGCAGATGAAGCGGGCGCCCGCGTTGATCAGGCGGACCGCCTTCGTCATCGCCTCGAAGCTGTAGGTGCGGGTCTCGCCCCGCACGATCAAAACATCGTTCGATTACTCTGGCCCACGAACCGGAACGAGAGAGTCCACATGGGGATAGTAGTCGGCGGCTACGCGCGCATCAGCGACGTAGGGGAACTCGGCGACGGCCGAGACGGCGAGGAAGGCGTCACCCGCCAGAAGGACGACGTGCACGACCTCGTCAAGGGGCGCCATCTGACCTTGCACCGGATGTACGTGGACAACGACTTGTCCGCCTACAAACGGAGGGTGGTCCGACCGGACTTCCGGGAACTCGTGAGCGACCTGGAGACCTCCGTCATCTCAGGCATCGCGGCCTACAACATCGACCGCATAACGAGGCAGCCGCGCGAGCTGGAGCAGCTCATCGACATCTACGCGACGGCCCGCCGTCCGATGGTGTTCGCTACGACCGCCGGCGACTACGACCTGTCGACAGACGACGGCCGCTTCAATGCCCGGCTGTACGTGATGATCGCGAACAAGTTCTCGGCGGACGCCGCGCGACGGGTCGCCCGGCAGAAGAAGGCCGAGGCGATGCAGGGAAAGCCACACAAGGGGCGGCGGCCGTTCGGATGGCAAGACGGCGGAGAGAAGGTCGAAGCGTTCGAGGCCGAGCTGATCCGCAAGGCTCAGCGCGATGTCCTGAACGGCAAGCTACTCTCCGAAGTCCACGCCGAATGGGTCGAGCTGGGGATCAGTAGCCCCCAAAGCGCGCCCGGCGAGACGATCTCGTTCTCCAGCGTTGAGTACATCATCACGAATCCGCGACTCTGCGGGTACCGGGCTTACGTGCCGCAGGCGGAGCGGGAGCGGCGAGGCAGGATCGACCTCGGCGAGTGGCTCCTTGAGCGTACGGACGGCACGCCGATCATCGGCACGTGGGAGACCATCTGCACCCCTGATGAGTGGCGGGCGGTCCGGGACGTGCTGAAGTCACGCAAGAGCGAGGGGCGGGGCCGCAAGAAGGGCTCGACGGTCTCGAAGCGGAAGCTGACGCGCATCGGGCGGTGTGGTGAGTGCGGGCATGGCGTGCAGTCGGGGAACTACGCGCGAGGCACGACGAGCTATGAGAAGTACGGCTATTACTACTACTGCCGGAAGGCGGACGGCGGGTGCGGCGGAGTGTCGCGATCCGGCCCGCCGGTCGAGGAGCACGTCGAGCGCGTACTCCTGGCTCACCTGATGAACCTCGCGAAGGACTCGCGGCCGGGCGAAGCGCTGGATGACCCCGAACTGATCAAGGCCCGCGCGGAACTGGCCCAGGTCGAGGCGGACATGATCGAGGCTCGGCAGCTTCGCGAGGCGGGCGAGTTCCCGCTCGGCGAGTTCGTGCGGGAGATCAAGCGCCTGGAGACCAAGCAGAACGAGCTGTCCGTGAAGGTGGCGGGCCTGAACGCGATGGGTCCGCAGACGGGCGCCTCGGCCGCTGAGCGGATCATCCGCGAGTGGAAGACGTATACGGCCCCGATGAAGCGCGCTGTGATTCAGCGGTTCATCGAGGCCGTGGTGATCAAGAAGCAGCCGCGCGGCGGTAACCACGCCTTCCGGCCGGACCTGATCGAGATCATCTGGAAGAAGTGAGCGGGGGGTGCGTCAGTCGTCGGCTTCGAGCCGGAACCGCTGGCGCACCCACTCGACATCTTCGGGCCGGGGGGCGGGCGCCTTGGCGAGTTCACGGGCGATCCACTCCTCGGTGGTCACGGGGCGACCCGGCCGTTCTTCTCGAAGGCCGCATGGGTGACCGGCATGAGTCCGGCGAAGATCGCCTCGGCCTTCTCAGCGCACATCTCGATCTCGCGCTGAGGGTTGGAGACGAAGGCGGCGCCCTCGCGGTGGGTGCGGAGGCTGAGGAAGTTCATCAGGCCCCGCGGATTCATGGTGACGTACATGGAGCTGTAGATGCCGACCGGCAGGGCTGCGCGGGCGATCTCGCGGGCGATGCCGGCGGAGAGCATCCGCTCGTAGGAGCGGTAAGCGGTCTCGTAAGCGGTGACCAGCTCGGTGTCAACGGTGGAGAACTGTTCGGTCGTGCCGGGCTCAAAGCGGTAGGAGCCTGCCTTGCCGACCTGGACGAGGTTGCGGCCTACGGCCGGGAGGTAGAACGCTGGCCGCAGCTCGCGGTAGCGGGCGGACTCCTCGTTGTACGAGGCGATGCGGTGGCGCTGCCACTCCCGGAAGACGAAGATCGGGGCCTCGATGTAGAGAGTCAGGCCGCCGTGCTCGAAGGGGCTGCCGTGCCGCTCGCGCATGAGGTAGTTGATCAGGCCGGTTTCGCGGTCGGCTGCCTCGTCGGGGGATTGGTGGGTCTGGCCGATCGTGGAGACGCGGGCGGCGCGCACGACGGCCTGGTCCGACAGGTTGTGGTCGACGAGCTGGACGGTCATGTCGGAGCGGAGGTTGAGGTTCACGACGGCCTTTCTGGTTCAATCTTTACACTCAGGCCGCGTAGTAGGCGGCGTTCTCCTCGTAGGAGCGGCGGGACTGCTTCGTGAGGTGCCACATGCCGAAGTCGCACTGGTAGGCGCGGTTCTCGCGGTCGATGGCTCGACGCTGGCCTCGACGTTCGGCGGAGCGATCACGCTTGGCCTGGGCCCGGCCGAGCGCCTTCTCTGCTGCTCGCTCGTCGGCGAAGGCCCGCTTGCCGGAGCACTCGCAGATGTGGAATTCGACGGTCTTCATGGGCTGGTCCTTTCGACTGTTCAGGTGCGGGGGGTCTGCGTGAGGCTGCGGTTTCGGGCCATCCGCATGTAAGTGAGTACGGCGTTGCGCTGCACTCCGAGGTAGTCCGCGAAGTGGCGGGCGGGGTTGATGACGCCTTCGGCCTCGGCCTTCGTGTAGTGGGCGGCAAGGCGGATGAGGAAGCCGTCGGACACCCGTGCCGTCTTGCCGCGTAGGGCTAGCAGTTCGGCGATCTCGGCCTCGGTGACGCTCGGGGTGCGGAGGATGTCGGCCGGGTCGGTGCTGGTCATGTTGATGTCCGTATCTGTGGCTACTTTTGCTGGAACTTGCCGCAGGGGCAGGTGGGGATATGGCAGGCACCTCGGGCGGCGCCGGCAAGGGAGTGGGTGAAGGGGGCGTGGCCGCATTCGGGATGGAAGCAGTACCCCTTCCATCCCTTCTTGCCGTCCACGTTGGCCAGCATCAAGCCGGGGCTGTAGAGCTTCACCACGCGACCGGTGCCGCCGAACGCCATCTTCGAGGCGAAGGTCTTGATCTCGGCCTCGCTGCCGAAAGCGCCAAAGTTCAGGCCCCTTCGGCCGTCCTTCCAGGTGTGGACGAGGGCGAACAGGTCTCTCATCTGGAGGAGTTCGGCGGATGTCTTGTAGATCGCCTTAGCCATCTGGTCGGCGCTCTCGAAGGTGGGGTCCTCCAGGACCGCCTTGAGGGCCTCGACCTCTTCCTTCCGGGGGGTCAATCTCATGGCTTCACCTTAACAGAGGTGTTCCATGTTTACACCTGCCGCGTTGATGGCCTCCCTCACACCCTCGTACAGGTCCCACACGGTGCCGTCGTTGCGGATCACCCCGTCGAACGCGTACCCGGCGAGGGCGTTCTCGCTGGCGTGCCCGGCATGGGCAATGTGGTCTTGCCCGGCCCGCTCGACGAGGAGCACCAGGCCCCCGCGCGAGCGGATCGCGTCCGCCTCGTTGGGGAAGCGCACGTCTGTGATGACTGTGGGCCCCCAGGACTCGTAGTCGCGGAGGAGGGCGTCGACCCACACGTTCTCCCCGAGGACCGCCCGGCCGCCCTCCGTACCGAGCTGCTGGAGATACCGGCGCACCTCGGGATAGACGTCCTTTGTGGTCTCCCACCCGTAGCCGTCGACTTCGTAGCGGAGGCTGGTCACTCCCTCCGCGTACTCCTTCTCCACCATGAGGGGGTCGAGGGCGTACAGCATCTCCTTGACCTTGTCGGCGAACGCCTTGCGCTGCCATCCGGCGCTGAGGAGCACGTCGGCAGCGGTGTCCTTGCCCGAGCGTGCGGCCCCCGCGAAGCCGACGAGCGGCACGGACTTGCTGACGGATTCCGCGGTGCCGGCGGACTCGAGAATTTCCTCGTCGAGGAGTTCGACGGTCCAGTCCATGAGCATCGAGACCCAGTTCTGTCGGGTCGCCTCGGCGCCGGGCTCCGGGTCGACGTGGAGGCGGTAGACCTTCGTTCGGGTGCCGTCCCAGGTGGCGGTCTTGAGCTGGGGGTCGAGCACGAGGTATCCCTCGCGCGTGACGGTGTGGCCTCGGGTGTCGCGTCCGGTGGCGCGGATGTGCTGGCCAGGCTTCAGGTCGGTGATCTTCGTGTTCATGGTGGTCATCCTTCGTGGCTGTCGTGGAGTCGGTTCAGGCCGGGTGCGGAGACGTGTCCTTCGCACACGTCGCAGTCGCAGGCGTGGAGGCACAGGTCGCATCCGGGCCAGTCGCACAGGGGGTCGGGGCCGTGCCAGTGCTGCGGGTCGGGCTCGTCGCAGCCCCACCCTGCGCAGGTGCGGTCGCGGGCCCATGTCGGGTAGACGATGTGCTCACGCTGGCCACTGAGTCCGTGGGCGAGGTGTACGCCGGGGCAGGTGAAGCGCGAGCGGCTGGCGCTTTCGCGGTCCCGGAAGGCCGCTCGGCACTGGGTGCACTGGAGTCGGCCTTCCGGGCGCAGGCGAAGGTGATGCTTCACGTGGTCGGGGTGAGGTCGGCGAGGGTCTTCTCGAAGACGTGGCCGCTCATCTGGATGCGGCGCATCGTGAGGGTGCCGGCGCGTGCGTTGAGCGTCTGGAGCAGCTCCTCGATCTCGCGGGACTCCTTCTCGACGGCGGCGATGCGGGCCTCGCGCTGGTGGCGAGCGTATGCGGCTGCCTTCTCGTGCAGGAGGGCGGCTTCGTCCTGGTGCAGCTCGACCAGGGCACCGATCAGCTCGCGCGTCTTGTCGCGGACACCCGCAGGGGCCGGGTAGTCCCCGATGCCGGTCTGTCGGCGGCGTACGGGGAACTCGCGCTTCGCCGTGCGCTTGGGGTAGACGTGGACGCCTTCGGTCAGGCGGGAGTCCCACACTTCGAGGTCTCCCTCGCAGGCCGCGTAGTGGGCCCGGCCGTACCCGACGTAGAAGCCGGACGGGAGGAACTCCCAGTCGTCCTCGCTGGCCTCGTCGTAGACGGGGGTGATTCGAACCGTCCCGCGGATTCGTGGGCCGGTGATCCTGTATGCGGTCACCCATGGGCGAGCGCTTGCGGCCCAGGGCTTGGCGTTGGGCTCCTCGGCCAAGCGCTCGAAGTAGACGGTCCCGAAGGACAGGCCGACGTGCCCGGCGTACTGGAAGGACTCGGTCGTGTTCATGGTCTCTCTTCCCGCGAGGGGCCGCCCCCACCCTCTCCCTGTGTGGACAGGGGCGGCCGTGCTGATGGGTCTAGGAGGTCAGGCCGAGACGGCGTTGGTGGAGCGGGCCGCGTAGAAGGCGAGAGCTTCGCGGGCCTGCTCTCGGGCGTACGTGCCGCCGTAGAAGCCGGAGCAGGAGTCGACGTGCTCCCAGGTCTCCAGGGACTCGTCGGGGTCGTCGTCGCGGGTCCACCCGACGCGCTGTTCGATGACGAAGCTCCATACGTCCCCGCTGGCCCAGGCTTCGTACTCCTCCATCTCGGCCTCGATGTAGCCCTCGGTAAGGAGGCCGCAGTCGAGGGCTATGGCTTCCTCGCCTGTCATGTACCAGAGGGATCGGGGGCCGTCGTGGGGATTGGATTCGAGGACGATCGCGTCGTGGTAGATCGCTGCGTAGCGGATGAAGTTGTCGATGCCGCCCCAGCGGTTCCAGCCGTAGAAGTCCCAGGCTGCGGCGAGGGGCCCGCCGTCCTGGTCGATGGGGTGGTACTTGCCGTGGTGGGTGTCGATGGTGATGACGTGGACGAGGGTGTCGCGATCGTTGCGCGGGTTCTTGGCGTGGTCGTCGTGCACCAGGCGCACGCGGAACCGGCCGTCTTCGGTGGTGGCGAGAACGTCGTCGGACATGTTGGTCTCCTTCGTTGGCTCAGGCGGCGTGAGCAAGGGCGTCGGCGTCCCAGGCGGGGAGGGCGAGGCCGAGTTCGGCGTAGCGGGCGGCGCGGGCCTGGGCGCGGCTGGGGCCGGAGAACTTGCACCCCTTGTGCCGGCGGGGCGGTGCCGGGTTCTTGCCGGTGCGCTCCCGCATATGGCTGTAGAAGACCTCGATGTCGACGTTGCACAGCAGGCAGTGAAGGGCCCAGCGGTGTTCGCTGCCCGGGTAGCCCTGGTGGACTCCGGCGCATCGGGTGCGGGTGCATCCTTCGGGCTCGTCGACCGGCTCAGTGCGGGTGGTGTAGCCGAGTTCGAGTTTCCGAGCCCAGGCTGCCTGGAGGCTCTCGACGTTGCGTGGGTTGGGCCGCAGGAACGAGGAGAGGAACGGCGCGGTGGTCATGTGCCCTGCCTTTCAGTGGAGTTGGACGGTCAGTTGCCGTTGGCGCGGTCGAGGGATTCGTCGGCGTACTCGGTGAGGAGTCGGCGGACGATCTCGTGCTGGTGGTACTCCTCCGCCATGCGGGCGAGGGTCTGCCCGTAGTGGGCCAGGTAGCCGACGTACGAACCGAAGTCCAAGGTCACGGCGTGCTTCATGTCGGCGTCGATCTGCTGCTTCTCGGCGGTCAGGTCGGGGTGGTCGGACAGGTGCTTCATGGGGGGTCTCTCGATCAGGCGTTGGCGGGCAGGGGAAGGCCGACCTGGAGTGCGGCTATGAGGTCGTACGTGGCGTCGCGGTGCCGGCGGAGGGCTTCGAGTTCGCCGTAGCTGTCGTGGTCCTCGGCCATGTAGTCGTCGATGGCTTCGGCCATGTCTGCGATGGAGACGGCGGGGTCGATGACCTTGCCGAGGGTTCCGGAGGGGTTGACGCACCAGACCTCGGAGCCGTCGACGCTGATGTCTTGGGTGGTGATCTCGTGGCCGCAGTGGTCGCAGCGGAAGAGGCAGGTCGGCTGGAGTCCGAAGGGGGCCTTGTCGCACTGGCCGCAGAGGATGGTGAACATTGGGTAGCCTTTCGGGCAGGGCCGCCCCTCCCCTCTCCCTGTGGGGAGAGGCGGCTTCTTGCGTGGATCAGGCGAGGATGCCGATGAGTCCCAGGTGACCCATGACGACCAGGGTCAGCACCGCGACGAGCGAGCCCGTGACGATGTCGTGCGGGTCGTCGTTCACTTCGAGTCGCTCTCGGCGAGGATGGCGAGGATGTCGTCGCAGGCCGCGTACTCGGCGGGGCTGACGTGACGCCACTCCTTGTCGGGGAGCATTTCGACCGGCAGGGCCAGGACCAGGCGGTCAGCAGCCGTAGACAGGTCGCACAGGTTTTCCCAGTCGTCGGTTCCGGGGTTGTAGTCCTCCCGGAGTTGGGAGACGAATCGCGTGATCGCAAGCACCTCGGCGACGAACTCTTTGATCTTGCTGAACGCGATCGACTCGGCGTTCTTGATGGACGGCATCATGTGAGCGTCTTCCTGTGTTCGAGGGGGCCGCCCCCTGCTCTCCCTGTGTGCGGGGGGCGGCCGGGGCAGGTGGGGCGATCAGTCCACGCAGAAGACGTGGACCCCTCCGCGGGCGTCCTCTGCCGAGAATCCGCCGGTGAACAGCTCGTGCGAGGCGCGTTCCCAGTCGATGTCTCGGTAGGGCCACACGGCTAGGCGCTCGACCTCCTCCGGATCGGAGGTCTCCTCGAACCACTCGCGGGCGAAGTCGGCTTCGCTGTCATGGAATCCGCGATAGCAGTCCCGGAACTTCGCGACCCATTCGGAGCGCTCGCCGCGCTCGGCGTAAACCGGGAACCAGGCCGCGAACGCTTCCGACTCGTCGTCGGTCAGTTCGGAGAGGGCTTCGGCGATCTCGGCTGCCTCGTCCGGGGAGCACTCGCATTCGATGGCGCCCAAGAAGCCTTCGTGATCGAAGACCCACAGTTCTTCGTGGCTCGTGGGTCGGCCGTGAAGATCGTCAGGTGTCACGAGGGCGGCGGTGTCGGCTTCGTACCAGTCGCCGACCAGGCGCCCGCCGTTGTAGCAGGAGAGGCAGCCGATCCAGACGCGGGGCTGCACTCGGGTGGCCGTGAACATGGGTCCTCTTCTTGGAGATGGGCTGACGCTGGTTGGCTCGTCAGGGGGTAGGGCCCGCCTACCGCCGACCTCCCTTCGGGAGGTTTCGCCTTTGCGTGGGGAGGCTGTTAGATCCGCTGCTTGCGGGTTCCGGGTGACATCACGGCGGCGTAGCGGGCAGCCGAGATGGCCTTCCAGGTGTCGTCCGCGCCCGGCCCGAACATCTCGGGGAAGGTGTTCGTTATGTGTCGCTGGGCTCGCTGGACGAGGCCGGTGATGTCCTCGCGGTCGACCAGGCCCGCGCATCCGATGCAGGCGTGCCAGAGGCCGTCGTCGTCGAAGATGATCGCTTCGCCTGCGGCGTTGGCGAGGCCGACGACGGGGCGGTCCTCGGGCAGGACGTAGAGCCATCGGGCGGTGCCAGTGAGGTTGCAGAAGTCGCAGTCTGCCTTGCTCATGTGCGCTCTCTTTCGAGGTAGGGGCCACCCCTCCCACTCCCTGTTTGGGCAGGGGCGGCCGGAGAAGGTTGGGGGGGAGGTCAGCCCTCGACGGAGGCGAGTCCTGCCGCTCGCATCGCGTCGCGCACCTTGGTCAGCGCGGCCTTGACCTCGGCGAGCGCCTTGGCACGCTGACCGGCCGACTTGTACTGCCAGGACTGCGCCTTGAAGACCGGGGCGTCGGTCGGGCCCCCATACCCGCCGAGCCACTTCAGGATCGAACTGCGATGCGCGAGGTCTGCCGCCTCACGGCGGACAGTGGCGGCCAAGATGGTCTGCCAGTGGTGCTCGACCCAGAAGGCCGGGGTGTTGGCGAAGTTCGCCAGCGCGGTAGCGACGTGACCGGCGAGGCCCGACTCGTCGTCGCGCTCGTTGGCGAGGTTGTGAATCGCGTTGCTGCGGAACCGGAGGGCGGCGAGCCGCAGTTCCTCGCTGTCGGTGGCCAGAGCGAGACAGACCACTCCGCGGTGCTGGTCCACCATGCCGGCGGCAGCCTTGATCGCGTCGGGCAGGGACGTGCTCATGTGATCCTCACGTACGGGGATGGTTCGATGCGGGCTGGCATCGTCAGAGGGGAGGAACCGCCTCCCGCTGACGCCCCGAGGGGCGTTTCGCCTTTGCATCCATGGGTGGCCGCCCCCGCCCTCTCCCTGTGTGGGAAGGGGCGGCCGGGTGATCAGGCCCGTGCGAGGTCGCTGTTCGAGGTGACCTCTTGCACGGAGATCCCGTGCTCGTGCAGGACGCCGCAGTCGTCCTCGCCGCACTCGCACTCTTCGCGGAGCGTCTGGGCGTGCATCTCGGCGCAGCCCTGGGCGTACTGCCAGGCGGACCAGAGGGAGGTGAAGCGGGACTCTGAGTCGCGCTCGTACCCCTTGCGCTGCGTGACGAGGATTCGGCCGGTCCCCTCAGCCTGGACCTCCCACAGGCCGACCAGGTCGCCGCTCTCACGCCAGACCCGGACCTCGTGGTTCGGTTCGCACTCGCCCTCAAAGGCGCAGCCGGAGCCGTCACAGTGGCCGGTGAAGCAGTGCCACGAGTTGGCCGGGTCGCAGTCCTCGTTCCGGCAGGCTTCACACTCGCGGGCGTTCATGATGTGCATCCCGCAGCAGTCGCAGTCGTGAGCGCCTCGGATGATCTCTTCGGACTCGTCTTCGAGAAGCTCCCACCCATCCGGCACGAACAGATCGATGTCGTCCGGCTCCTCCGAGAGGTACTCCTGCACGTACGTGGTCTGTGTGGCTCCCGGCACGCCCTTGTATGGCTGCCCGATGACCAGCATCAGATTGAACTTCGCGTCGCTCGGGGCGACGACCTTCGCGCTCATGGGACCTCGAATCCAGGGGTAGGGCTGACGGGCTGGCTCGTCAGGGGGGAGGCACCGAACCTCCCGCCGACACCCCCCACCGCACCCAGACCAGGGGCACGGTGGGACCACAGGGCGTTTCGCCTTCGTAGGGTCAAACTTCACACCTAGGCGTCAAGGTCGACCGCGATGAAGATGACCTCCATCTCCTCTTCTGTCTTGGGCTCGATGCCGTTCAGGCGGTCGATCTCGGCGGCCTGCTGGGCTATGACGCGGTTGGCCCGGTCGAGAGCTATGGCCAGGTCTTCGGCTCGGCGGCCGAGGTTGTAGGCCATGGTCAGCAGGGGGAAGCGCTGGACCTCGGTCTTTGCGAGGTTGACCGGACGCTTCGGCCGCTCGATCTCTGCGATGGCCTCGACCGTGAGGAACACGGGGCCGGCACAGTAGGTGCACTTCTCCCCTGCATCCCGTGCGGTGACCTCCCGCTCGTAGAAGCTGAAGTCGACGCACTGGTAGCACCGGAAGTCGCCGTCTGCCCGCTTGAGCCCTACGGCTTTGCCGTACTGCCGATCGCGGTCGGAGAAGACGAACTCGCTCATGTGGCCTTACCTTTCGGAACCGGCTGGTTCAAAGTTTACACTAGCCGGAGAGTTTCGCCGAACCGGCTGGCTCGGCGTTGGTTCCAACTTTACACCATCCATCGTGTGGAGTTTCGCATTCGGCCTGGTCAGCGGTAGGCACTCCCATGTCCTACCGCCAGGACCCTTGGCCTGGCGCTCCCCCGAACCTTGCGGTCCGTTCGATGTGGCTACATCTTAACACGTTCCCCGGGCTGTTCCGCAACTCCCTTTGTGAGCTGCGGTTTTACCCATCATGCGCGCCGTTCCGTCCGTCCCGTTGCCGGTTCGTTCGGTCGATGTGGCTACACCTTAACACGTTGCCCGGGGTGCGCCGCAACCGCGCCCGCTGGTGAGGGCCTGAGTCCTTAGCCTCTTGCGCGCGTGCGTACGCGCCCGCTGTGCGATGTATTGCCATGTGTGTACTGCTCTATGGCCTTACGTACCGCTCTGGCTTTTCTCTGCACATTCGCTACTAACGTGCACCTATGCGCAGTGATGCAGTTGATATCCACAGTTCTGGATATCTGCCTGATGTACACCTTAAAGCGATGGCATGTCCGCATTGGTCAGACATAGGCCGGGGGGTGGGGGTATGACCCAGCCGGCGAGGCTTTCCCGTCCGCCGCGTCTTAGCAGCACGCAAGTTGCCGGGGTTCCAAGGTCGATCAGGGCCTCGACGCACCCCCCGCCGCTGGGCACGTATACGCAGGTCAGCAGGGGTGCAGGCGTCTTCCAGGGCAACCGCCGGCACTGCACAAGAATGAAGGCCGCGGCGAGGTCAGTCCTTGTCCTCCCCGAGGATCTTCCGCGCCTCCATCGAGGACATCACGGAGCGGACGCGGTGCTCGATGTTCCGCACGGACAGGCCGTCGAACTCCTTTGCGTCCCGCATCGCCTCGGCAAGCTCCTGCCGCTTGACATCGCGGGCGAAGTCTGCGGCCTGGGAGTCTTCGAGCGCGCACTCAAGCGCGAGCGTCGGCCCGTGTGCCGGGGTAGGGTCCTCGATCATCGCGAAGCGCCCATCGTCGCTGTGCACCTCGACGACAGCGGGAAGTCCCTCGTACTTCCCCTCGCACGTCTCGCGCCAGCGCTGGAGGACCAGGCGCCCGAGATCGTGAGCTGTGCCGCCCCAGGTGGTCATCTCGCCGTCGTGAGCGGGCTTCTCCCATCCCTCGGCGGCGTTGGCTGCCGCCGGCACACGAAGCTCGTACGTGAAGGTGCTGTCCATGCCGCCGACTCTATCGGCGCTCGCAAGTACGTAAGACGTCTTCGCGAAGGGGCGGCCTCCGGCCGCTACAGCCGTTTGCCGTCTTCCTGGAGTCCGCCCTCCGGGCGGCATCTCTCTTCGCCGCTGCTCTACCGCCGTCGCCCTGCGGGCGCCGTCGAAGCGTGACGGGAGTCACAGGCATTCGTCTTTCCGGAATCAAGATCAACTTGCGACTTATATATGTAAGTACGTAAGTCGCAAGGCTCGCGAGGCTTGAGCCCCGGAGGGGCTCGCCAGCAGGAAGACGCCTTGCGTAATTCGCAGGCTGGGGCCCGAAGGGCCACCTGAAGGAAGACGCGTTCACGGTAAGTACGTCTTTCACGTAGGGGGTCAGCCTGAAGATCCTTGAACTCTGCGCTGGGTATGGCGGCCTTGGAATGGCTGTCGCCCCTCTGGTGAACGGACGAATCGCGTACGTCGCGGAGAGCGCTCCAGGCCCGAGCGCGGTCCTCGCTGAGAGGTATCCGGATGCTCCGAATCTCGGGGACATCCGTGCGATCGATTGGGATCAGCTCGTCGGCGAGGTGGACGCAATCACCGCAGGGTTTCCCTGCCAGGACATCAGCATTGCGGGGAATCGGGTTGGAATTCGAGGTGCTCGCTCTGGAGTTTGGGTCAACGTCGTTGAAGCAGTTCGCATCGTACGACCGCGAATCCTCTTCCTGGAAAACGTCTCGAATATCCGGACGCGGGGCCTCGAAGTTGTCCTCGGTGACCTGGCCGAGATTGGGTACAGCGCGCGATGGGTGTGCGTACGAGCTACCGCAGCTAGCGCACCTCACCTCCGTGACCGGTGGTTCTGTGTCGCGACCCCTGAAGACACCGACCTCGAACCTCGGCAGTAACGGCGGCGCCCGCCACCCTGCCGAACGTCGAGCTGGTGGTCACGGCCCCACCCTCGACGACGAGGCGTGCTACCTCCTCCCGTACTCCGAGGCCATCCGCGATGGCCGCGAGCCCGAGCCTGCGGTCCACGGCCCCAGCTCCCCCGCGCACTGGTGGGGCGAGTACCTCCCCGCCATCCGGCAGTGGGAGGGCGTGACCGGCCGCGCCGCTCCCCCGCCCACAGAGGCGGGACGCAAGGGCGGCCCCCGAGTGACCGCCGAGTGGGTCGAGTGGCTGATGGGCCTGCCCCTTGGACACGTCACCGCGATCCCCGGCCTCACGCGCGGGCAGCAGCTCCAGATCCTCGGCAACGGAGTCGTCCCCCAGCAGGCATCGACGGCATTCGCCGCACTGCTCGACCTGGGGGTGTGATGCCGAACTGGGCTTCATCGGACAGGCGCGAGCGCCTGCCGGCGGACTGGCCGCGTATCCGACTCCGTGTACTGCGGCGGGACGGCAACCGCTGCACTGCCCGCGATCAGTACGGGCAGCGGTGCGAGGAAGTCGCCACTGACGTGGACCACATCGTGCCTGGTGATGACCATCGAGAGACCAACCTACGAGCGCTCTGCGGGTTTCATCACCAGGCCAAGTCCTCTCGCGAGGGTGCCCTCGCTCTGGCCGCGAAGCGGCGACGCAACGACCGTAAATTCCGCAGGACGGAGGCTCACCCCGGCCTGATCGGCTAGGAGGTGAGCTATGCCCGGCCCTGTGCCGAACCGCGAGGACGACCTCGCCCGCCCGCGCGAGCGCCAGGGTGGAGGCGTGCAGCCCGTGACGCGAGGCGTTGCCGGCCCACGAAGATCCCGAACGCCGACCGCACCTGGCACCCCATCGCGAAGCGACTGTGGGACTCCCTGAAGGAGTCCGGCCAGGCCGACTTCTACCAGGCGAGCGACTGGGCCCTCGCCTACTCCCTGTGTGAAGACCTCTCCTTCTACAAGAAGTCGGGGAAGAGGTCGGGCCAGATGCTCCAGACCATTTACAGCGCGTTCGAAAGGCTGCTCGTCGCCGAGGGCGACCGGCGCCGTGTGCGCGTCGAGCTGCACGAGCCTGAGCCTGAGGAGCAGTCCGCGGCCGTGCTCGCCATCGCCGACTACAAGAAGGATCTCGGACTCTAAGACCTGTATTTTACGGCGGCCTCGATTTCCGCCCTAGGATCTATTGACCCATGGCCCGCAAGCGGCCATCTGGCGTCGTCGCTAAACTCCGAGCAGTGGTATTTGCCTAGAAGGTCGACCCCGTAGTTGCGCCATCCCTGCATGGCGACAGCCCTTACTGGATCCTTCTTGCAGTACGCGAATCCGATCAACACGAGGCCCTTCACGCAGCGGTAGGGAACGGCTGGCAGGTTCAGGACACCTTCCCACCCTTTTACGCCTTCGACGCACTTCTCTATTTCGTCGTAGATATCGCGGTCAGCCCTCTGTTTATGCATTATCCACCTGTACCTCTCTTCGTCTGTCAGCATGTCCCACGAAAGTGCGACCATGGGCCTGCCTCCACCATAGAGAACGGGGCACATGAAGTTCAGGGGGTGGTTATGGCCGCTCCCCTAGTGATGTCCGCGTCGGAGATAGACGCCCTGCAACCAACATTCCTCGGTCCTACCTGGACACGCGAGTCGAGCGGCTCGTGGAAGCTTCCGCAGCACACACTCGGCTGGCAGGTCGCTGGATGGTGCGCAGAGCATCTGAAGGCCGAGGACGGCGGGCCCTGGCGCTTCACGCGCGAGCAGCTCCGCTTCGTGCTCTGGTGGTACGCCGTCGATGACACAGGACGCTTCATCTATCGCAAGGGCGTCTTGCAGAGACTCAAGGGCTGGGGGAAAGACCCTCTCCTCGCCGTGATCTCGCTCGTCGAGTTCGTCGGCCCGAGCCGCGTCTCACACTGGGGCCCGGACGGGCAGCCGGTCGGCGTGCCGCACCCTCAAGCATGGGTGCAGATCGCGGCCGTCAGCCGCGACCAGACCCGCAACACCATGACCCTGATGCCAAGCCTCATGAGCGACAAGTTCATCGAGACGTACGGCGTCAAGGCGGGCGCCGAGCTGATCCGTGCGAACGGCGGCCGGCAGAGACTCGAAGCGGTCACCAGCTCGTTCCGCGCGCTCGAAGGTGGCCGAGTCACCTTCACCGTGCTGAACGAGACGCACCACTGGGTGCAGGGCAACTCGGGCGACCGCATGTACGAGACGATCGACGGTAACGCGACGAAGAAGGACTCGCGGTATCTGGCGATCACGAACGCCTACCTTCCCGGCGAAGACTCCGTGGCCGAGAAGATGCGTGAGGCGTTCGAGAAGATCCTCGAAGGCCGCGCTGCGGACATCGGCTTCATGTACGACAGCATCGAGGCGCACCCGGCAACGCCCCTGACGCCCGAAGCAATTCGGATCGTCCTGCCGAAGATTCGCGGCGATGCCACCTGGCTTCGTGTCGAGACGATCCTTCAGTCGATCCTCGACACGACGATCGCTCCTTCGCGCTCGCGGCGGATGTGGCTGAATCAGATCGTGGCCAGCGAGGACGCCCTGTTCTCCCCGGCCGACTGGGATGTTTTGCGGGACGACGACCGGCAGCTCCGTGCCGGCGACGAGATCACCATCGGGTTCGATGGCGGCCTCCGAGACGACTCCACAGCCTTGGTGGCACTTCGCGTGAGCGACATGTGCGCCTTCGTGCTGGGGCTGTGGGAGAAGCCGGACGGCCCGGCAGGGAAGGACTGGGAAGTCCCCCGCGCGCAGGTCGACTCCGCTGTGCACGAGGCGTTCGCCGCGTTCGAAGTGCAGGGCATGTACGCCGACGTTGCTCTCTGGGAGAGCTACATCAGCGAGTGGTCCGAGACGTACGGCGAGGGCCTGGCCGTGAAGGCGCCGGGCAAGGACGCGATCGGCTGGGACATGCGGTCGAGTTTGAAGGCTTCAACCATGGCGCACGAGCGCCTCGTTCGCTCGGTCCTGGACCGCAAGATCGTGCACGACGGCGACCGCAAGCTGCGCCGGCACGTGCTGAACGCGCGGCGGCGAAGCAACAACTTCGGTCTCTCCTTCGGCAAGGAGAGCCGCGAGTCCCCGAAGAAGGTCGACCTGTACGCGGCGCTCATGCTCGCGCACGAGGCCCTCGTCGATCTCCGAGCCCGTGGCAAGCGGGTCCGCAAGCGGACCGGCCGGGGCTTCTTCCTGTAGCAGTGTAAACATTGAACAAGGGTGGTGAACCATGGCTGACCACACGCCTGCCGCCCTTGCGGTGCAGCTCCTCGCCATCCTCGGCAGGGACAAGGACCGGCTGTCCCGGATCGACGACTACCTTCACGGGCGGCACGACGATCCGTACATGCCGGCGCAGGCCGATGACGAGTACCGGCTCCTCGCGAAGAGGGCCGTCTCCAACTGGGCCCCCCTTCTCGTCAACACCCCAGCGCAGGCCCTCTATGTGGATGGCTACCGCGCGGGCGACGAGGAGGGTAAGGGCGCTGCGACAGACCTGTCCTCGCCGCAGTGGAAGCACTGGCAGCGCTCGCGCCTCGACGCGCGACAGTCGGCGGTCTACAAGGGCGCGCTGACGTACGGGCACAGCTTCACCCTCACCGAGCGCGTGAAGGGTGTGGTCCTGACGAAGGGCCTGTCCGCGCTCAGGACCAGCGCGCTCTACGAGGACCCGGCCAACGACGACACCCCGTACGCCTCCATGACCGTGGTTGCCTGGCCTGTCGGCGAGCGGGTCGGCAGGGCCCGCATGTGGGATGGGCGCTTCGAGTACGCGGTGACCTTCAAGGGCCTGGAGGACAGCGACGGCGTCAAGGTCGGCAAGGGCAAGGCCCACGGCGCGACCGAATGCCCCGTGACCAGGTTCGCGGCCTCCGTCGACCTTGAGGGCCGCACGGTCGGTGTGGTCGAGCCCATGATCCCGCTCCAGAACCGGATCAACCAGACGATCTTTGATCTCCTCGTCGCCCAGACCTACGCCTCGGTGAAGGTACGGACGGCCACAGGTATGGCTCCGCCGGTCCAGCGCGACCCGGAGACGGGCGAGGTCGTCTACGACGAGCAGGGCAACCCAATCCCGTTGCCGATCAACCACAACGCGAAGCGGTTCCTTTTCGCCGAGGACCCGGACGTGCGCTTCGGCAGCCTCGACGAGACCCCGCTCGGTGGGTTCATCGAGTCGGTGGACATGAGCATCCGCCACCTCAGCGCGGTCGCCCAGGTCCCTCCGCACGTGCTGCTTGGCCAGATCGCCAACTTGTCGGCCGAGGCCCTCCAGGCCGCCGAGATTTCCCTGTCCCGGAAGGTGCAGGAGTTCCGGACGGCCTTCGGCGAAGCATGGGAACGCGTCTTCCGCCTGGCAGCCGAACTCGAGAATCTGCCGGCGGCTGATGACTTCTCCGGCGAGGTTCTC
Source organism: Streptomyces sp. IBSNAI002 (assembly GCF_052244475.1). Taxonomy (NCBI): domain Bacteria; kingdom Bacillati; phylum Actinomycetota; class Actinomycetes; order Kitasatosporales; family Streptomycetaceae; genus Streptomyces; species Streptomyces sp. IBSNAI002. Next base: position 3,366,161 of record NZ_JBQPXG010000002.1, read on the forward strand.
TGGCGCGACATGGAGCAGCGCTCCCTCGCCCAGGCCGCTGACGCGCTGGGCAAGCTGAGGGAGCAGCTCGGCATCCCCGCGAAGGGCTTGTGGAAGCGCGTTCCGAACGTCACTCAGAACGAGCTCGACGAGTGGGACGAGCTTGCCGAGGACGAAGATTCGGTCGGGCAGCTCGCTTCCGCGCTGACGCGGGCGACTGCTGAACCGGTCACCGCGGATTCGCTCCCGGTGGCAGCGTGACGCGAACGAAGAGGCAGGCCGAGACCGACGAGGTCTCGGCCGCCTTCCATGTCGCGCTGACGCAGATCGGGGCGCAGACCACAGCTGAGGCGATGGCCCTGTGGGCGGATGTCCCGGTCGACCGGCGGGCCGCTACGGCTGGCTCCTGGCTGCGCCGGGCGATCACCCTCGTCATGGGACGGCGACGCCAGTCCCGTGATCTCGCTCGGGCCTACTACCGGCTCGCGAGGGCACTCCAGACCGGCAGGACGACCGCCGACCCCTATCACCCCGAGCCCGCGTACGTGACCCTCGCCGACCTTCGGCGGGAGTTCGGCGAACTGGCGGGCACCTACCGTCCGCCGGCTGAACCGGCGGGTGAGGCCGCGACCATCACGGACGGGGAAGCCTCGCCCGCCCCGGTCGTCGAGGAGGACCGCGAGGACGAGCCGGGCCAGGCATCCAGCAGCGACCCCGGTCTCGACAGCGACGACCAGGAGGACGAGCCCGACTGGGAGCGCATCCTCGTCGAGGAGCTGGAAGGGCTCCGCGAGGAAGAGGAGCGCATCGAGCGGGAAGCCGAGGCCGAGCTTCGCATCGTGCTGGAAGCCCTCGGCCCCGCGAACCTCGACCGGCGCCTGACCGTCGAAGACGCCGACCCCGATGACGCCCACCGCCAGGCGGGCGCACAGCAGGCGGCTGCCGCCTCCCGTGTCGCGATGAACGGGGGCCGGTCCTCGAACTGGACGCACATGTCCCGGGACCGGCGAGCCCTCGGCTACGTACGCCTCTCCCGCACGGGCACCCCCTGCGGCTGGTGCGCGATGTTGATCAGCCGGGGCCCGGTCTACAAGAGCGAGAAGTCCGCCCTCTTCAACGACGGCGACAAGTACCACGACAACTGCAACTGCTACGCGATGCCGGTCTGGAACCGGGATCAGTACCAGTCGAGCGAGCTGACCGCCCTGTCGCGGCAGTACGAGGCCCTGTGGCCAAAGGTCACGAAGGGCTACACCGGCAAAGGCGCGGTGAGCGTCTGGCGCCGGTTCATCCGCACAAAGCAGAGAGCCGCAGCCCAGGAGGCGCGGCCTCCCACTGACACGACCCCGGAGGCGTGAAGTGCCCGAAGAGAAGCCCGAGGCTGCGGCCGAGAATCCGCCCGTCCCGCCCACAGGCGAGGAAGCCCCGCCCGGCGGCAAGCCGGACGACACGAGCGGTGCCGGCGCAGAGACCACCACCGCGGAAGACGCCCTGCCCGACTGGGCCCGCAAGGAGCTGGCCAAGGTGCGGGGCGAGGCTGCGGGATACCGCACCAGGCTGCGGGACGCCGAGACGAAGCTGTCGGGCGCCAAGAGCCCGGAGGACTTCGAGGCCGCCCTCGCTGACGTGAAGGCGAAGAACGCCGAGCTGGAGCACTCGCTCGTCGTCGCCACGGTGGCCCGCAAGTTCGATCTGCCCGAAGCACTGGCCGGACGGCTGCGCGGCTCGACTCCCGAGGAGCTGGAAGCCGACGCCAAGGCCCTTCAGTCGCTTCTCACCCCCGTACCTCCGCAAGCCCTCGGCGGCGGCCTGGACCCGTCCGACGAGGACGACGGAGAGATGGACCCGCGCAAGCTCGCGCGGCGCACCCGGCGCTTCTAGCGCCCCGATGACCCCCCTTACTCAACCCCCCTGCTGACCGGCCGGGGGTTTCTTCATGCCCTCGGAGGTAGCCCCCTTGCCCACCGCACAGCACCAGGTAGTCAAGCCGCAGAAGCTGGTGAATGCGGCTGTCGGAATGCTGGAGCAGGAGCTTCTCATTCCCAACCTCTTCACCAAGCAGGGCGTCGACCAGTTCAAGGGCGCCGAGAACGACACCATCTCCATGAAGGTGGAAGGCATCCTGCCCTTCCACGACTACGCGTGGCGTAACGACCGCTCCAACCCGATCGTCTTCGACGAGTACGCGGAGCGGACCCTCGCTGTGACCTTCGGCGGAAACGTCTACTCGGCCGTCAAGCTCACCGACGAGCAGAACGACTTCGACATCGACAACTGGTCGAAGCTCCTGCGCCCGCAGTCCAAGGCCATCGCGCGCGGTCTCCAGCGCCGCGCGGTCAACATGCTGACCAGCCAGGCGTACAACGTCACCATCGGCAACGCCGGTCAGGCCCTTCGCGGTGCACTCATCGAGGCCCGTCGCGTACTCAACGCCTTCCACGCCCCCAAGGAAGGCCGCTACCTCCTGGTCGGCACCGAGTTCGAGTCGGCCCTCCTGTCCGACGAGAAGCTCAACCTGGCGCAGAACGTCGGCGACTCCGAGGCCGAGACTGCGCTCCGCACCGCCTCGATCGGCCAGCGCTTCGGCTTCAACATCGTCGTCGACCAGACCATCCCGGCGGACGCGGCCTACGCCTTCTCCTCCTCCGGCTTCATCTTCCTCTCCGGCGCCCCGAGCGTGCCGCAGTCCGTTCCGTACGGCGCGACCACCTCGTTCGAGTCGATCGCCCTGCGCTGGGTCCGCGACTACGACCCGCTCTACATGCAGGACCGCTCCGTCGTGAACACCTACGCCGGTTTCCGGTCGGTGCCTGACGTGCTGGTCGGCTGGGACAAGGTCAACGAGAAGGAGATCGTCTCCACCCAGGAGCACTTCGTGCGCGGCATCCGCCTGACGCTCGACGGCAAGTCCGACTACCCGGCTGCTGCGTCCGAGCTGGCCGTGATCACCGGCGTCTCCGACGCGAAGGTGTGGACCCCGACCGGCATGAAGGCCGAGACCGACCCGGCCAACGCCTGATGATCAGCCCGTCGCCGCGCGATGCGCACGCTCAGTAACGAGCTGCGCCGCGCGGCGACGGCGCTGGGCGGACCTCCGCCTGAGCGCCTCGGCCCGCACGACCGCCTCGTACTCCTCGTCGGGGAGCCCCTGCAAAGCCTTGGGCCTATCCCCGAAGCCGTGCTCAAGCCTGATTGCGACGCAAGTGTCGTGGAGGCGGCTGCGCTCTCGGCGTAGGGCTCGCTTCAAGCCAATCTGGCGAATTCTGTTCATCGCTCGATGGTCTTGGACGTTCGGCAGCCGGTCAACTCGCGTCAGATATCCACCCACCCAAAGGAGGGCGAAAGTGGCATACGCGACTCTTGACGAGCTCAAGAGCCGCTTGGACTGGGACCTCGACCACGACGAGCTGCGCATCGCGGCCGGAGCCCTGGAAGACGCCTCAGACCTCGCGGCCACCTACGGCCGCGACTGGCCCGAGGCCACCCCGCCCCGCCTCGTCCGCACGCTGGTGCTGAAGTCCGCGGCGAGGTACCTGCGCAACCCGAACGGCTACACGCAGTCGAGGGCGGGCGACGAGACGCTCGCCTGGTCCGACGCGCACGGCCGGGACGCAGGCAGCGTGTACTTCACGCGCGAGGAGATCCGGCTCCTGGAGGAGCTTGCCGGCCGCAAGCGCGGCATCACCAGCGTGGTCGTCTCCGCCTGGGGCACGAAGCCGCAGCGGGCGGACACCAGCGGGCTCGTACCCGTCGACTACTCCCCTGCCTCGCCCTTCCCTCTCTTCGGGAACGAGGGCCCCTGGTGAGCGTGCAGCGCAGACGCGGCCAGACCGCGCGCGTGTGGCGGACGACCGAGACCGTCGACCGGCGCGGCAACACGGTCATCGCCGTGGACGAGAACAACCCCGTCACCGTCAGAGCCGCCTTCATCCCCCAGCGCAGCGGCAAGGCCGAGGTGCCCGGCCAGCAGCAGATCAACGTGACTCGCATGATCGTGGACGCCCACGTCGAGGGCGTCACCCTGTGGTCCCGCGTCGAGTACCAGGGCCGCATGTGGGACATCGTGACGCCGCCCTCCTACCACCACGGCGAGCGCCGCACGAGGCACTGGTCGATCGACATACGGGAGCGGCCCTGATGGCAGAAATCTACGACGAAGTGGGCGGCAAAAAGCTGGAGGAGTTCATCGCCCGTATGCCCGGCGTGCAGCGGTCGCTCGACGAGGCCCGCTTCGAAGTCGCCGCACGGGCCGAGGCCCTGCTTCTCCAGCACCGCCAAGAAGGCCATGCGTCGATCGATGTCGAGGACGGCCGGATCGACAAGTACGTGATCCTCGACGACGAGCGGGGCAAGGACGCCGCTCTGTCGATCGAGTACGGCCGGGCCGAGTCCATCGTGGTGAAGAAGCGCAAGGACGGCACCACCTACCTCGACGTGATCCCCGCCAGCGAGGGCCTGTTCATCCTCGCCCGTGCCGCGAGCCTCCCGAAGAAGCGGAAGGGGAAGGTGCACCTCGACTGATGGCAGGACTCCCCGACCACATCAAAGCCATGGCGGAACTGTCACCCGTCGAGGATCTCCTCCTCGCCGTACTGCGCGAGGGCCTGCCCGGAGTCAGGGTCAAGTCGCTCGTTGACCTTCACGAAGAATTCCCTCTCGTGCTTGTCCGCCGAGACCCAACCTGGGGCCAATGGCAGGGCGACACACGGTTTACAGATGCCGCCCGAGTTGTCATCAACTGCTTCGTCCCCGACCCCAATGGAGACGAAGAGGCGGCAATTCTCAGCGAGGCCGTTCGCGTCGCCTTGCGGAATGCCTGGCTAAATCAGAAGGTCTATCCCCGCAGAGGGCACATCATCCGCGTGGATCTGAATTCCGCGCCCAGGCGGGCGACGGACTGGGCGACAGCTACAGGCCCAGTGCAATACGCGGACCTCCCCACTGGGGTGTGGCGCTACGAGTCAATCTACGACGTGCACATCCGAAAGCCGCGGACTCGCCCTTACACCCCCTGACAGTTCCCATCACGCAAGGCCCGGACCCCAGCACGGGGCGCCGGGCCTTTTGCGTGCGCGAGTAAGGATTCAGCCTCTTGGCAATCAATGACCTGGCCACCCTCGTTGTGGGCAGTGGCAACTATCTGACGGCGCCCGTCGGCACGACCATGCCGGCGGATCTCCTGACGCCCCTCAGCCCGTGGCAGAACGTCGGCCACACCTCCCTTGAAGACATTTTCGGCATTGCGTCCGAGGGTGGCGAGGCGACCACGATCGGAAGCCTTCAGAACAAGAGCCTGCGCACGAAGTACAGCGCACGGACCGAAACCATGACGTTCACTTTGCAGCAGTTTGATACTGCTGGCCTGAAGCTCTATTTCGGCTCCAACGCTCCCATTCTTCCTGACGGTTCGGTCGGCGTTCCGACCAATCCCGAGCCGACTCAGTCTGCATTCCTGGCCGTATTCGTGGACGGCGATAACCACTTCGCCTTCTACGCCCCGCGCGCGGAAATCTACCGATCCGACGACATGGCGATCTCGGACACCGAGTCTCTCGCCGGACTGCCGATCGGCGTCAAGCCCATGGTCCACGGCAACAACACCTGGACGTACGCGATCACGCCCCTCGGTGGCGTCCTGGCAACCGGCGCGACTGCTGGCTCGCCGGGCTCCTTCACTCCGGAGGGCGCTGTCGTCCCGGCCAACCTGGCTGCTCTGGCGGGTGTCATCGCGACGCCGACCACGAAGTGGACCACCGGGCAGCACGTGAACCTCGGCGACGGCTCGAAGGCGTTCTGGAACACCACGGCCTGGGCCGCCGGCACAGCCACCTGATCCTCCTGACTCCCGGCGCGGGCGCATTGCGGACCCGCCCGCGCCGGGCTTTCCCCCTCGGTCCGCTCCCCCCTTTCCCCTTTCTTCCGGAGGTCCGCAACCCCATGGCTTCTTACTCTCTCGATGACATCCGCGCCGCCACGGAGCGCAAGTACGGCAGCACCGATATCCAGGTCGGCGACGACACGGTTCGGCTCCTCAACCCGCTTCGCCTGCCCAAGGCCCGGCGTGACGCGCTGATGTCCCTTCAGGAGCAGATGGGCAAGGAGGAGTCCGACCAGGCCGAGCTTCTGTCGGAGGCAATCCTCACCATCGCCGCTTCGGAGAAGGGGGCTGCGAAGCTCCTGGACGAGGTAGACGGCGACCTCGCGATCCTCGCGGAAATCTTCGGCCACTACGGCGAGAGCACTCAGGTGGGGGAAGCCTCGGCCTCGCAGGACTGATTGATGAGTATGGAGAGGGCCTTTACCCGGACCTGCTTTTTCACTTCGGCATTGACCTGTCCGACGTGATCGCAGGACGGGGCCCTTCTCCAGCTCTCGTCCTTCTGCTCGTGCAGAGGCTTCCCGATACCTGCCTTACGGTCGCCCTCGCGTCTGGCGGTCGTGAGAATTTCGGATGGGGTCAGGACCGGCATCTGTCGGCTGATCTCTTCGACGCAATCAATCAGAATACCCGCGCCACCGGCCAGTGGGGCAAGGGCAAGGCCCCGAAGATCCCGCAGTACCCGAGACCGCAGGCGACGAAGGCCGAAAAGAAGAAGGCCAAGAAGCCGCGCTCGGTCGCGGAGATTTACAAGCACTTCCAGCGGAGGTAAGCCCGTGGCGTCGGAACCGAATATTGTCGGCAGGATCGCGGTCAAGGTGATGCCGGACACGTCCGGCTTCAAGGAAGACCTGAAGAAGAAGCTCGAAAAGATTGAGCACGATCTCGCGATCACGATCCGCACAAAGGCCGACGCGACCGGCGCCCGCAAGGATGTGCTCGAAGCGGTCCGGGCGATCAACGCCGACAACAAGAAGACCGACACCCGAAAGATCCGCTTCTACACGAAGCTCGACCTGGCCGGGATGTCCGGCGAGGTGACGAGGGCCGTACGCGAGTACCAGGCCCGAGCGAACCAGCACCGCATCACCTTCTCCGCCACCGGCCGCCAGGTCGTACAGGAAGCCCGCAGGACTCAGCGCCAGGCGCAGGCGGAACTGTCCGACCTGCGCATCGGCGTGAACCTCGACAACCAGGGCTCTGTCCTGGCGGCCATCGGCCGGGTCAAGGCCGCCCTCGTTGCGATCGGCGAGACGGACATCGACATCGACCTCGACGAGGGCTCGCTGAACGCGGCGATCGACATGTTCGAGGAGCGCCTCGACGAGATCGGGCACATCAAGCTCCAGGTCGACCAGGAGAGCGAGTCGTCGGTCAAGGCCGCAGTCGCCGCGATCGACCGCGAGTTGCAGCGCCTCGCCGAGACCGAGCTGAAGGTCAGCCTCGACCGCGACTCCCTCGAAGAGGCCAAGCGGAACCTCGTCGCGGAGTCCCGCGCGGCAGCTCTGCAGGCTGCCGGCGAAATTCAGGACCAGCTCGACGGCATTCTGATCCGCCCCAAGCTGGACGAGCAGAAGGTCGCCCAGGTGAAGCGGCAGCTCGAAGCAGCCTTCGAGCAGATGCGGACCCTGCGGGCCCAGCTCACGCCCGAACTCGACGCGCTCGCCACGCAGAAGGTCAAGCGGGACATCGACGACCTCCAGGACCGCATCGACGGCCTGAAGGCAGAGATCGAGCCGGAGCTGTCGCGTACCGGCGTCATGGCCACGATCGCGCACATGGCGGTCCTCACGCGGGACCGCTTCGTAGACCTGATCCCGCGCGTCAAGCTGTCGGCTGCGGCCACCGCTGCGGCGATGCTCCAGGCCCTATCCGGCGCCCGTGTCCTGGGGGACATGTTCGAGCGCCTGGGCCGCATGGTCCGCAACCTCGACAAGTCGGCGCCGATGATCGGCACCCTGGCGACCGCGATAGCGGGCCTCGCCGGCTGGGGCATCACCGCGGCTTCCAACCTGTTCACGATGTCCGCCTCGCTCGCGCAGATCGGGGCAACGTCCCTTGCGCTGCCGGGAATTCTCGGCGGCATGGCGATCGGCATCGGTGCCACCGTCGCCGCCTTCAAGGACTTCAACAAGGTCCTTCCCGGAGTGAAAGGCCAACTGGCCTCCCTCCAGGACCTGATCAGCGAGAAGTTCTGGGCAGAGGCGAAGAAGCCGATCAAGGAACTGATCGACACCGTCATGCCCGAGCTGACGGCGGGCTTCAAGACGACCTCCACCCAGCTCGGCCAGTTCTTCGGCGGCTTCGCCGACTCCCTCAAGAGCAGCCTCGCCCCCGCCCTGGGCGGCATGTTCGGTGACCTCTCGAAGTCGATCGACATCGCCACCACGGGCACCGGAGCCTTCGCCAACATCATCAAGGTTCTCGGCGAGGTCGGCGCGGGCTACCTCCCGCAGCTCGCGCAGTGGTTCGTGGATGTGGCCACCAAGGCGTCGAACTGGCTGAACACCAAGGGCGAATCCGGGCTCCGCGAGGAGATCGACGCGGGCGTGCAAGCGCTCAAGGATCTCGGCGGAGTCCTGATGGAGACGGGCGGCATCTTCGCCGGCATCTCCCGCGCAGCCACCGAGGCGGGCGGCTCCACCCTCGGCATGATCCGCCAGACCCTCGCCGGGGTACACGAGGCCGTCGACAGCAGTAGCGTACAGGCCAAGCTCGTCGGTCTGTTCACCGCAGCCCACGACGCCATGTCCAACATGGCAGCGCAGGGCGGGGCCGAGGTGAAAGCTTTCTTCGGCCAGTTCGTCGGACTGCTGACCGAGATCCTCCCGCAGGTCGGCACGATCCTCGGAACGGCCGTGGGCGCCATCGCTGGCGCGCTTAACCAGCCAGAAGTATTCGCTGGCGTTTACGCCCTCTTCAATGGAATTCAGACTGCGGTAAATGCCCTCGCTCCCGCGATGGCCCCGCTGGGTGTGGCCTTCGGCGCAATTCTCACCCTGGTCTCCTCATTCCTGGCAATGCTGGGACCGCTGGTGGCCGCCGTCCTCACGCCGCTTTCGCAGGCATTCACTATGCTAGTCCCTGCGATAGAGCCTTTGATCGGATTGCTTGGCGAGGGCTTGATGGGAATCGTCGCCGCCCTCGCCCCATTGATCATGACGGTAGTGGAAGCCTGCGTTCCACTTATTGAGGCGCTCGTCGCTGGGCTCGCCCCAGTTATCCCGCTGATTTCGGAAGCGCTCGCCGCAATGTCGGCCGCGCTCCAGCCGGTCATCGAAATTCTGATGCAGATTTTGACGGCTGCCATTTTGCCGCTCATTCCCGTGGTGCAATCACTGGCCGCCGAATATCTGCCTCTTATCTCTGAAGCCTTCTCCGCCGTCATGGAGGCCATCCAGCCATTCCTCAACGCCTTGCTCCAGGTCGTCAACTTCCTGATGCCGATCCTGGCGCCTGCCATCGAGTTCATCGCTGGCATCCTCCTAGGTTCCCTGGTCGGAGCCATCAACGGCGTAGCCGACGTATTCACTGGGCTGTGGAACGTCTTCAAGGGCGTCTGGGACATGATCGTCGGCTACTTCAAGTTCGTCATCGGGTTTTTCGTTGGCTCGATTACCGGCGACTGGAGCATGTTCCAGGATGGACTGAAGCAGATATGGAACGGAATCAAGTCATTCCTCTCCGGTCTCTGGGACACCATCAAGGGCCTGTTCATGATTTTCATGAACATCGGAATTCTCGGCGTCGGAAAGAAGATCCTAACCGGCATTAACACCCTCTGGGACAATATCTGGAACGGCCTGAAGACTTCTGCTACGGGGCTCTGGGGCTCCATTCGGGCGAACTTCTCTTCCTTCATGACAGCCCTGAAGGAAACGCCCGGAGCGGCCCTCCGTTCGATTCAGAAGTTCTTCTCCGACACGTGGACGAACATTAAGTCTGCGGCCGGTGAAGCGTGGGAAGCAGTCAAGCGCATCTTCTCTCAGAAGGTCGATGACTGTGTCCGCTCCGTAAGGGATCTCCCGAAGAACGTGAAGGAGATTTTCGGCGACGCGAAGAACCTCCTTATGGATGCGGGCCGGAAAATCATCTCCGGCCTGATCGACGGTCTCAAGTCGATGTTCGGCTCGGTCAAGAGCACCCTCGGCGACCTGACGAGCAAGCTCACGGACTGGAAGGGCCCAGCCCCGAAGGACGCCGTCCTGCTGTACGACGCGGGTCGGCTCATCATCCAGGGCCTCATCAAGGGCCTGGAGTCCCAGTACGACAAGGTGAAGCAGTCGCTCAACGAGCTGACGGCGAAGATCCCGAAGAACGCCTCGAAGGGCCTGAAGGACCGGATCAACCGGGACAGGGCCGCACTCCTGAAGCTCGCCGCCCAGTGGGAGGCGGGTTCGAAGCGGCTGGAAGCGGCGCGCGACAAGCTCGACAAGCTCCGCGAGGAGGCCAGCCGCTACGCGCAGTCGGTCGCGGACAAGGTCATCAGCACAGGCGATGTCACGAAGATCAAGGACACGTCCTTCAACGGGATCTCGTCGGAGCTGAAGAACGCGGTCGAGCAGGCGAAGAAGTTCGCCGACGTGCTGAAGAGGCTCAAGGCCCTCGGGCTCAACGCCACCTCGTTCGACCAGATAGCCACCGCTGGCCCCGAAGCCGGACTCGCTGCGGCCGAGGCCATCGCCAACGCCGGCGCATCCGGCGTCGCCGAGATCAACGCCTTGCAGAAGGAGTTGGAGAAGTACGCGGGCAAGGCCGGGGCCACCGCGTCGCACTACATGTACGACGCCGGGGTCAAGGCGGCCGAGGGCCTGGTCAAGGGCCTTGAGGCCCAGCAGAACGCGATCGAAGCACAGATGCTCAAGATCGCGGACGCGATGGTCAATGCCATCAAGAAGGCCCTCGACATCCACAGCCCGTCACGGCTGTTCAGGAAGCTCGGCTCCTTCGTCGGCAAGGGCTTCGGCCTGGGCGTCGAGGACGAGCGAGGGCGCGTCGAACGCGCCACCAACGCGCTCGCTTCGAGTGCGACCTCCGGGGCCTCCCGCGAGGTCACGGCCGCTGTCTCCGGCGGCCTGGCGGCGGCCGACTCCGGCCGGTCCGTGACGAAGGTCTTGAACTACTACGCGGGCTCCGGCAGCTCCCTCTCGTCCGAGGAGGAGCTGTTCGCGGCTGCCTCGCGGGCAAGGATGGTCGGCTGGTGAAGCTCGAACTGGCTTCGGCCGCAGACAGGCTGGACCTGGACGGCTTCGAGAAGAACGGGCTGGGATTCCAGGCCCTCGCCGGGATAACCGGCCTGGGCCTGCCCCAGCTCTCCGTGCAGTGGCTTGAAGGCGCGGGGGACGGCGCCGCCTATCGCGGGCGGCGCGTCCTGCCCCGCGACATCGACATCCCCCTCGACATCGTGGGGCGGGACAGGGTGCACCTCGCCGAGCTGGTGAACCGCCTCGCGCGGGTCCTCGCCGCGGAGTGCACCCTGACCTACATCGACGCCGAAGGCGTGCGGTGGTCCGCTCCTGTCCAGTGGACCGGCGGAGGGGACATCGACCCCGGCTCGGGCGAGCGTGACGTGCAGACCGTCATCACGCTCCGGGCTCCCTCTCCCTACTTCCTGGCGGAGGCAGCGCAGACGGTCTCCATCGGCGGCGCGACAGCGGGCGCGTTCCTGTCCTCGCTGTCGTCGATGCCGCTCGCTTCGTCGCAGGCGATCGGCTCTGTGCAGCTCTCCAACGAGGGCGACGTGCCGGCGTTTCCCGTCTGGGAGGTGACCGGGCCGGGCGACAACTTCAAGGCCATCAGCCCCGAAGGGAAAGTCCTGCACTGGACCGGCACCCTCGCGGCCGGAGAGAAGCTGATCGTCGACATGGGGGCAGGCACGGTCAAGAGCGGCACCGGAGCCAACAAGTACGCCCTGCTGGCTGCGGCCCCCGCCTTCTGGTCCGTCCCCCCGGGCGCCTCGACCGCGACGGCTTCCCTGCTCAACATCACGACTGCTTCCCGGGTCGTGTGCTCCTGGCGTCCTCGGAAGTGGGTGGTGATCTAGTGCGGCAAGAGGATCTCCTCGTCGAGGTACGCGACAAGACGCTGACGCGCGTCGGCGCCATCCCTGCGGATCTCCTGACCATGGACGCGGAGGACGTACACAACAACGTCGGCACGTGGAAGCTCAGCATCAACGCCGAGCACCCTCTCGCCTCCATCCTCTCGACTCCGGGCGCGGGCATCATCGTCACGGGTCCTGCTGATGTCCTCTTCTCCGGGCCGGTGACGAAGACCGAGTCCGCAGCCACGGCGACGGACCCGCTCGGCACGCTGAAGGTCGAGGGCGTAGACGACACGATCATCCTGTCGGACATGCTGGCCTGGCCCGACCCGTCCAACGGGAACGCGGCCAGCCAGAACTTCGCCTACGACGAGCGGGGAGGCCCGGCCGAAACGCTGATGCACGCGTACGTGAACGCGAACTGCGGCCCCTCGGCTCCCGCCAACCGGCGCCGCTCCGGCCTGGTGATGGGCGTGGACGGGGCGCGGGGTCCAGTGGTCACGAAGGCCGCCCGCTTCCAGCAGCTCGGCGAGCTGTGCAAGGAACTGGCCGAGCCTGCTGGACTCGGCTTCCGCGTGGTGCAGCGCGGCGAGAGCCTGGTCTTCGAGACGCACGCGGTGCAGGACCGTACGAAGGAAGCCCGGCTCGGCGTCGTGAACAACACGCTCGCTGGTCAGCGCGTGAGCACCTCTACCCCCCTGAAGACCAGGGTCATCGTCGGCGGCGACGGGGACGGCTCGAACCGGCTGTTCGTCGGCGTCGACAGCCCGGACTCGATCGCCTCCGAGAGCGACTGGGGCCGCCGCATCGAGACGTTCATCGACGAGCGCTCCTCGACGGACACGGCCGAGCTGACCCAGAAGGGCACGGAAGCCCTCGCCGACGGCGGCAAGACGGTCACGGCGGCCCAGGCCGTTCCGATGGAGGACTCCGCCCTCGACTTCGGGCGGGACTGGTTCCTCGGCGACAGGGTGTCGGTCATCGTCGGCGCCTCCGAGATGGCTGCCGTCGTCACGGGCATGGTCCTGAAGGTCGACTCGGACGGCTACCGGCTCGGCGCCACGCTGGGCGACCCGACTCCGCTCGACCCGGCGATGGCCGATGCGAAGGCGGTCAAGGAGCTGGAGTCCCGCGTCTCCTCCCTGGAACGCACGGCGGAGGCCAGTCCTGCCGGTACTCGAGAATTGCCGGCAGGCACTCTCACCCAGTCCAGCGTCCCGGACGCCTATCCCGAACGCGCAAGCGTCATGTACCTCACGGCTGCGGACGCTACGGCTGGCGGCTGGGACTTCGGCGGTAAGTATGGGTTCGTCACCACACGCCGCCAGGCGAACGGTGACGCCTACCAGACCTGGAGCCGCGTACACGCTGCCGCGACGACACACGAGGAATGGGTGCGCGGCGGCAACCGCTCCTCCGGCTGGAGCGCCTGGCGACAGGTCGGCTTCGACAACCAGCTCCTACCGGCGGACTACACCTCGGCCTCCCTGCCAGCCGCGTACCCCTTCGGCATGTCGACGCTCACCATGAACGAGACGCAGGCGATTGCCGGCGGCTGGGCTTTCGGTTCGGGCGGCAAGTACGGCGTCGTGCGGACCGTTCATCCGGTGGGTTCCTCCTTCGCGCATCAGACCTGGCTCCGGCTGAGCCCCACCGTCACGGAAGAGTGGACCCGCTCGGGCAACGACGCGGCGGGCTGGACGACGTGGCGCACCTCGGCGCACAACGAGAAGTCCGCGAAGGGCGTCGTCTCCATCCAGAACCTCTCGACCACGGCCTACATCGGCGACACCGCAACAGTCGTCTACACGCAGCAGTTCACCGCTGAAGCGGGCCGTTGCTACAAGGTCGCGGTCAGGATCGCAGCCGTCGACACGGACGGCACGGGCGACAACGCCAGCTCGAACATCCGCTACGCGAAGCAGGGCGCGTACACCTGCGTCCGCTGGGCCGCCGGTACCACGGTCACGACCGCGAGCACCCTCGCGGCCGACGTGTTCAGCACGACCTACGACGACGACTCGAACACGTCGACCGGCCTCGACTTCACCTGCTACATCAACAACCCTCCGGCCGGACCCGTCACGGTCGGCGTCACGCTCAACACCCGCCGGACCGCCGCGACGTACGGCATGGTCCGCTACCTCCCGGGCTCCCTGTCGACGCTCGTCGTCGAGGACGCGGGCGCGGCACTTTAAGGAGCCTCCCCCTTTGGCAATCACCTCCTACCCCTTCGACGGCCAGTCGGTCACCGAGACCCAGTTCTCGCAGATGTTCCGGGAGTTCCAGGATTCGGGCGTCGTCACCTCGCTCGGCGGTTCCGGATTCGGTGTGAACCCCGCGACCGGAATGACGCTCGCGGTAAGCGCGGGCCTCGCCTTCCTGCGAGGCCACATGGTGCAGTCCACGGCAACCGAGAACGTCACCATCTCGGCAGCCAGTGCTCAGGCCCGCGTCGACCGGGTAGTCCTGAAGCTCGACCCTGCAACCAACTCGATCACCCTGGCAGTGAAGGCCGGCACCGCGGGCTCGGCCAACCCCCCGGCCCTGACCCAGACGGACACCGGCGTCTTCGAGATGGCTCTCGCGTCGGTCGCGGTCGGTGCAAACGTCACCTCGATCACTGCCGGGGACATCACGATGACCCGCCCGTTCGTGGGACATCGCGTCGGCGCGTGGATTACCGCGACTCGTCCCTCGTCCCCGCGAATCGGGCAGCTCGGCTACAACACCACCACCGACACCTGGGAATACTGGACGGGCGCAGTTTGGGCCCCCCTGCTCTCCACGGTGGACTGGTCCAACCTGTCGGGCAAGCCTGCGACGTTCACGCCGTCCACCCACACGCACACCTGGTCCCAGATCAGCGACCGGCCGTCGACCATGACCCCGACCGCGCACACGCACGACTGGACCCAGGTCACGGGCAAGCCGTCGAGTTTCGCCCCGAGCGCGCACGGGCACGCCTGGTCGGAACTGAGCGGTGTCCCCTCGACTTTCGCCCCGAGTTCCCACTCGCACTCGTGGGACAGCATCACCTCGAAGCCGGGCTCGTTCCCGCCGAGTTCGCACTCCCACTCCGGCTACCTGGGGTCAGGGGACACGATCCACCGTGCCAACGGCTCGGACCGTCCGCACTCCTACAGCCCGACTGGTGCCACCTGGTACGCGGTGTGGGTCGACGGCAATCACAACTTCTGCCGCAACACCTCCGCGCGCCGCTTCAAGGAGAACATCCGGGACATCGATATCGACCCGGAAGCCGTTCTGTCCCTGCGCCCGCGCGTCTACGACCGCAAGCCGTCCGTGAACGACGAGGGCGAAACGATCGAGGGGCGCCGGGACGAGTTCGGCCTGATCGCCGAAGAGGTCGACGAGACACTCCCCGAGATCGTCATCCGCGACGAGGAGGGACAGATCGACAGCGTGCGCTACGACCTGATCGGGGTCGCGCTTCTGTCGGTCGTGCAAGACCAGGCCGAGCGCATCGAGCGTCTGGAGCAGCTCGTCCGGGACATGTCCCGATGAGTTTTGACCCGGCCGTCCAGGTGGCGATCGTCTCCGCCGGCGGCATGGTCACCGCGGCTTTGGTCGGCGTCCTGGTCGAGCTGGTGCGCCGCCAGGGGACAGCTCTCTCCGAGGTGCGCGCGCACGCGCAGGAAGCCCGCGACCAGGTCTCCAACGACCATACGACGAACCTGCGGGACGACTTGGACAAGGTGATCGCGGGACTCGATCGCGTCCTCGAAGGGCAGGTCCGGCACAGCCGGGACATCCGCGATCTGCGCACCGACCTGTCCCACGAGCGCGTCGAGCGCCTGGCCGTCTCCGAGCGTCTCGACACCCACATATCGGCCTCTGCCCCCACTCCGTAAGACGACCCACACCCCAAGGCCCTGTCCCACCGGACGGGGCCTTTCGCATGTCCCGAAGGAGGACACCCCTTGAGCAATCAGGCTCAGAAGATCCTTGGCATCGCACGTGCCGAGAAGGGATACCAGGAGGGCCGGAAGGACGGCCACTGGAACAACGACCAGAAGTACAGCAACGAGGTCCCCGGCCTGGAGTGGAGCGACTTCCAGGCGTGGTGCGCGACCTTCGTCTCCTGGTGTGCGCTGAAGGCCGGTGTCGCCGATCTCTACCCGCGTACCGCGTCCTGCCTGACCGGCGTGAGCTGGTTCAAGCAGCGCAACCGGTTCTCCGCCTACCCCGCGACCGGCGCGCAGGTGTTCTTCGGCAAGAACGGCGGGACTCACACCGGCCTCGTCTATGACTACGACGACACGTTCGTCTACACCATCGAGGGCAACACCAACGGGAACGGTTCGCCCGAGGGCGACGGCGTGTACGAGAAGAAGCACCGCCGCACCGACGCCTACGTGTACGGGTACGGCTACCCGGCCTTCGCCGAGGGCATCAAGTCGGCCGACCCGGCATGGAAGGACAAGGCTCCCAAGCCGCAGCCGCCGGCACCGCAGCCCGCTTCGCAGATCGTCGCGCTGAACGCGGCGGTGAAGCCCGGCGCCAAGCACGCCCAGGTGCGCGACCTTCAGCAGCTCCTCATCAAGGCCGGGTACGGCCCGATCAGCGGGGCCGTCACCGACTTCTACGGCCCCGAGACCCAGCGGGCGGTAGCACGCTTCCACGACCGGAACCCCGCCTACCGCAGCGGCCTGCACGACCCGCGGATCGGTCCGAAGGGCTTCACCGCGCTCCAGAAGCAGGCGGGCCGCCGATGAGCAAGATGCTTATGCCCGGCTCCAAGCCGCCGAGCGTTCTGTCCCTGCTGCCCGTCCGCTACCGCTCCCGCGCCGGGGCCTTCCTGGCAGCGCTCGGCGTGATCGTAAGCGTCTGCGCCATCGTCTACGCCGACAAGCCGGAGGTCGCCGTCATCGTCCAGATCGCAACAGCTCTCGGCCTGGTCGAGTCTCCCGACTCCGACACCACCGAGTAGACGCACGCCCCCCTGCCAGTCCAAGGAGGACCAGCAGGGGGGCGCTTTTGTCGTCTCAGGACTCGCCAGCCTTCTCGGCCTTCCTCGCCTCGATCTCGTCCATCGTCATCACGGGCGTCCTCGAACGGCGCCCGGCTGGACGGGCAGGCTTGCCGCCCTCGGCCGCCTTCTTCGGCTTCGGCTTGCTTGCCGGCGACTGCTGTCCCGGCACCTCTGCCTTCTGGTCCTCGACCGCCGCGAGGATGGCCGCAGCCGCTCGTTCGAGAGGGGCCAGCTCCGGAGGACCCTGCGCAGCAAGGTCGTCACCGAACAGGTCTCTCAACGGTGCCGCGTCCTCGTCGCACAGGTCGCGCTCCCGAGGCTCGCAGCCCGCAAGGGCGAGGGTGTACCGCGTCGTAGGGCGGTCCTTGTTCTTGCACTGGTCGCATAGGCGCACGGTGATCGTGAGTTCCATTTCGGCGCCCCCTCGCGCTGCGTGACTGTCTATGTGTTGATTGTCGCTCACGAGGGGGCTGCGGGTCGAAGTTGTCAGAGGGAGGCGGATTCGAGTCGCTGGAGGTAGCGGCTGCCGGTCCGCCGGTCGCGGCCCATGAGCTTGGCCAGGGCGGGGCCAGTGACCTCCTTCTCCTGCTCCTTGAGCTTGGCGACGGCCTGGCGGATCTCCGCGATGCTCGGCGTCGGGCGGCCGGGACGGCGCCGGTTCCTCGCCTTGGCCACCTCGTCGACCGGCAGCTCCTTGCCGTCGATGGTCTGCTGCACGGGCTTGGCGTCCTGGTCCTGGTGCTCGTCGTCGGCCTGGTCCTCGACGACCGGCGCGGATTCCGCCGGCACAGCCCTGGCGGCACGGATGATCATGTGGGCCACATGCCCGGCGACGATGCCCGGGACGCAGGAGACGGCGGCGGTGAGCGCCATGGACGACTGCATGTACCCGGCGGCTATCCAGTGGGCAACGATCTGTCCGACGATGGCCAGGGCCAGAGCGCCGACCGCGCCGACGACGGCGGTTCCGCGGCCCTTCTCGCCCTTCTTCCTGCTCTCGACGAACCAGACGGCGAAGCAGGCGTAGACGGTCATGCAGACCGGCATTCCTGCTGCGGCCCACTCACCCCATCCGGCGGCGCGGGCGAGCTGGTACTCGCCGGGGGCGGCCATGGCCAGGGCGACGGCGAGTACGAGGCCGCCGAGGGCGTGGACGTACCAGGGCATACGGGCAGGCTGAGACATGGTGGTGCCTTTCGAGGCGTGCAGGAGAAGGAAGGCTGTGAGGGTTACGCCATGGCCGCGCGCGCAGCGCGGAAGACGGCGAGGCCCTGGGGTGCGAGCGGGCCGGGCGCGTCGAGCGCGGGGGCCTCGGGGGCGTCGGCGATCTCGCCCGTGGTGCAGTCGATCTCGAAGTACGCGGCGGTGCCGAGGGCGCACTCGGTGCAGATTCCGGTGTCCTGGCCAGCGGGCAGGAGATTGCCGCAGCGCTCGGCGCAGTCGGCGTACTGCTTCCACTGGCGCTTGCGCTCGGGGCGCTTGCGGTCGAGGCGGTCCTCGATCAGCCGGGCAGCGCTGTAGACCTTCGAGGGGAGGCCCTGCGTCACGGCGTCGGTGATCTCGCCGATGGTGGCGCCACGGTCGAGCCAGTCGGCCACGGACGGGGCGAGCTTGGCGGCCTGCCGTTCGGACAGGTTCAGACGGCTGTCGACGGCGGCGAAGCGGCGCACGATGCGGGCAGCCTCGACGAGCTGAGGAGTCTGGTTGTCCTGCTTCTCGCTGGAGCCCTCCCTCACCGCAGACGCGGCTACCTGAGCAGGCTCTACGACGGGAGGGAAGGGAGGGATCTTTCCCTGCTTCTTAGAAGAGATCCTTTCCCCTGAAAGGGGCGCTCCCGCGTGGCCGGGGGCCAGGTCGCCGGTTCCCGGTGATGCGGGAGCCGGGGAGTCCTCAGTCTGGGGAAGGTCGTGAAGGGCTGTCTCGGTCCACACGCGGCCGGTCTCGGGGTCGCGGATGGTGAACCGGAAGTAGTAGCCCTGAGCCACCAGCTCATCCAGCGCGTTGGCTACGCCCTTGCGGCCGACGCCGGGGTTGTTGTCGGCCAGGGTGCGCACGTCTTCCTTGGCCCCGTTGGGCAGGGAGATGAGGTGCAGCCACAGGCCGCGCGCCGTGAAGGACAGCTTGCGGTTACGGGCCGTGCGGTTGGGCACCACCGTGAAGTCACGGTCGTGCCGAGTACGATGGATACGCATTGGGAGCTACCACTCTCGATGCCGGACCCCGGAGCGTTGGCGCGCTGCCGGGGTCACCTGTTTGTTGCGCCTGACCAGGCACTTTCGTAAACCTGCGACTAGGCGGATCAGCTTCGCTGACGGGTTCAGCTTGACATGATCACTAGTGATTGGTCAATCTTTACTCGACAGCACAGGTTCGGGGTCATCCTGGGGGATGAGCGCGGACAGCGCAGACCCCACCCAAGGAGGACACATGCCCGCGTCGAAGATCGTGGACGAGCAGGAAGTCATCGGCTGGTTCCGGGACGGCAAGACCTACCCCGAGATGATCGCCATCTACGAAGAGAAGTACGGCATCCAGACGACCGCACCCATGTGGTCCTCCTTCCGCCGGCGAAGGGGTCTCGACCGGCGAAATCTAAGAGCCGACGACCTTCTGCCCTGGAAGATGAAGGAAGAGCATAGGCACCACTACCCGCCCATCATGCTGCGGATCGAGGCGCGTCTACGCGAGGAGAGAGCGGCCCTGGAGCGGGGGGAGGAGCCGAAGAAGCGCGTGAGCGAACGCGACAAGAAGCGTCTGGCGTCGTGGAAGAACGGCCTCAAGGCGGACGGGCATGACCTCGTCGTCCACTACGACGCCGACACCGAGGAGGGCTTCTTCCTGGTGCCGCGCAGGCCCGAAGACACTGACCTCATCCGTATCCCCCCTCGCAAAACCGGCAACCAGGCTCGGGACTGACCCTACACCCGAACACTCGAACGCGCATTCGAACATCCAGGTAACCTTCCCGCACGGAAGGGTTGCCCTCCCCCCGTCGCATCTTGGCGGGGGGTTTCTCGTTCTCAAGTCGTATGCGCCCCTGACCTGCGCATGAGTAGTGTGTGTTCACCTGGCGTTCACCTGATGCGCACAAACGGAGCCTGCCCTTCCGTCCTGCGCACGAGCCGCCTGCCAGCGGTTGACACGGTGCCGGAACGCCACGTAGAAACAAGCCACCGAGTTCAATGTTTACACCTGGGGGGGTCGAGCTGTGCCGCTGCATCCAAGCGAGCCTGTCTCGGATCAAGGGCCGACGCAGTACGGCACGAAGTGCTTATTCGTGAGGGACAAGGAAGACGTGCCTCACGAAGCAGGACTCCCCGACCTGTACGCCCTGGCCGTCACTAGGACGGCCTTCATGCAAGGACCGATAGCGTGCTCAGCGGTATCAAGACGAACCTTCCGACTGGCACCGAGCTGGTCGGAGATCCCGCAGCCTGGGACTGCGCGCTGATCGTTCACCCGCAAACCCCTGCCTCACAGATGGCCCAGGTTTACACCGCACTCCGCGATGCGGGCCTGGAGCCCATGGACCAAGACGAGCACGAACCAGAGCTGCTCGACGACGGCAGAGTCCGCATCTGGCTGGTGCCCACCGAAGGAGACCCCTTCAACGAGGACCAGTCCCCCGCCCTCAACCTGGAGATCGCCGCTTGAGAATCGTCGACCTCACACCGACACCAACAGTCCCCCGCGACGGCTGGGACCGCCCGCTCGTCATCCCCAAGCAGGGCGGCAAGCCCGTCCCTCTCACCCGCACGACTACGTACATCGACTGCATCGAGGACAAGACCGCCCTGTCCGGCTGGAAGTCGAGGATGACCCTGGTCGGGGCCGCGAAGCGCCCGTCCTTGCTGGACGTGGTCAAGCAGCTCGACCCCGAGGACGCCGCCGACAAGCGCAGGCTGAACGCCCTCGCCGAGCAGGCCATGGACATCTCCGGAGCCAACGAGAAGCGGGAGAAGGGGACGCACCTGCACACGCTGTCGGAGTACGCCGACCGCGGTGAGCCCCTGCCCGCCAGCACCGCCGTGCGCGACCAGCTCGACATGGCCGCCTACATGGGCGCCACCGTCGAGTTCGACGTGAAGGCCGTGGAGAAGTTCGTCGTCGTGCCCGAGCTGGGCACCGGCGGCACGCCCGACCGCATTCTCGAATACGCCGGACCGGGCCCGGACGGCGAGCCCATCGAAGGCCGGTTCATCGGCGACCTGAAAACGGGCAGCGTCCAGTACGGCGGCCTCAAGATGGCAACGCAGCTCGCCGTCTACTCGCGCGGCGAGCTGTACGACTACAGCCGCTTCCCCGTGGACCCGGCAGACAAGAAAGCGTTTGCCGCGTGGAAGAAGAGGGAGGTGCCGGCGGACGAAGCCGCGCAGGCATACAACGCCCTGCCAGGCGTGTCGCAGAAGTGGGGCATCATCATCAACCTGCCCGCGGGTTCGGCCGAGTGCACCCTGTACTGGGTGGACCTCGAAATCGGCTGGGCTGCGGCCAAGCTCGCCCGCGAGATCCGCGCCATGCGCAGCACGAAGGGCGCGATGCGCCCCTGGGTGACTGGCCTCACAGATTCAAAGGTCGCCTAATCGCCGGCACGAGTGTTAAGTTTGACCCAGAACCGAGGGAGTGAAGTGAAGGCAGATCAGGCAGAACTCGTGACGTCCTTCCCGGACGGATCGATCGGCATCACCATCAAATATGGCAAAAGCTACGAGGACACCTGGGCCGTCTTCCGTGGCTCCGTGAGGCAGGTTCGCGAGCTGCTCTGCGACTACTTCGGGTTCGAGTGTAAAGATGTAACAAGCCTCTCGCTCAGCGACCTCGTTGTCAACGCGACGAGCCTCGCCCACGGCAAGGGGAACATCGCCTCGATGCTCGATGCCCGGATCATCCCGGACGACACCACGACCGCGGCGCCGGCAGACGACCCCTGGGCGACGGCCACAGCCGCTCCACCTCAGCCCCAGACCGACAGCGGCCCCGCCTGGATTCTCGGCGAGATCGAGAAGCAGACCAGCGTGGCCGACCTGCAAAAGCTGTGGGCGGCGAACCAGTCCCAGTTCGCCGACCCCTCCGTGATGACCGCCTACAAGGCCCGGGGCAGGGCCCTGAAGACCGGGTGAGTCCGATGCCCGTCATCTCGCTCTGCCTCGTCCTGACGCTGTCCGCGCTCGGCGCGGTCGTCACCCCCCGGCTCTCCGAGCCCACCCCCTATTACCGAACCGAAGGAGACACCGAGTGCCCCTGAACCTCGTCGAGATCGCGACCGCTGGCGGCGGCTGGCTCAAGCCGAATGACGTGAAGGACGCCCCCGCCCTGCTGATCGAGGTCAACTCCTACGAGGCCCAGCGCCCCACCCCGAACGGCCCGAAGGACAGTGCGCTTTGCACGGTCACGGTCTTCAAGGACCGCGCCGCCCTGGACGCCCTCAGCCCCGAGGTCAACCAGGGGATGCGCATCGAGCAGACCCTCCTCGCCCGCGACCTCGCTCCGCTCGTGGGCAGCGCAACCATCGTGACCCTCGCCCAGATCCCGCCCAAGCGGCCGGGGGCGTACCCGGCCTGGGTCTGGCGCCCCGTCGCCGACGCCAGCGTGCGGAAGGCAGTCGTCAACTACGCCGAGCAGCGCGAGGCCGCCGTCGAGGCCGCCGTCGCCGAGGCCCCGTCCTTCGACTGATCCACGCGACGAGCTGGGGGCCGGTCGCACGGCTGGCCCCCAGCTCTCGCGGGTCTGGAGGACCCGTGCAGCAGAGCAAGACCCGTCGCCCTCCGGGGCGCCCCACAGTCGTCAGCGTGGGCATCCTCGCCGAGGCGAAAGCATTGCGCGCCGAGGGGTGGAGCTACACCGACATCGCCGAAGCAGTCGGAGTGTCACGCGCGACCATCCATCGCCATCTCTCGTCATCCGGCAAGAGTCCGGAGCAGTCACCAACGCCAGGACGCCCGTCCTGGGACTGCTGGGCGATGGGCATCGCTCAGGCCGTGGCCACTCGTGCGGACTGCACGCGGGCCCAGGTCGGGGCCGTTGTCCTCTACGCCAACAAGCGCGACATGTCGCCGGGCTACAACGGTTTGCCGGCGGGCGTGCCTGGCTGCGCGACGGCAGGCAACTGCCCTCGTGGACGCCTGTCCGTCGAGGACTGTGCGCGCGACTCGGACTACGCGAACTGTGCCGCGAGCCATGCGGAGAGGAACGCGATCGAGCGCGCTGAACCGAAGGAGCTTCCCGGCTCCACGTTGTACGTCACCCGCAAGCCGTGCCCGGCCTGCCTGACCTTGATCGAGGCGGTTGGAATCCGCCGCGTCGTTTACAGAGAGGAGATACCGAGTGCTGACCCCCGCTAGGTCGCTGGCCTTGAACGCCGAGTCCGGCAAGGAGCTGCCCCGCGTCGAGGCGTTCGACGCCCTGTACGCCATGGGATGCCGCCCGCGTCACGGCGAGGTGGTGATGATCGCGGGCAGGTCGGGCACGCAGAAGTCCGGCTTCGCGCTGTACTGGACGGCACAGATGGGGTTGCCGACCCTGTACTTCTCCGCCGACATGTCGGCCTTCACCGCGAGCAGCCGCCTGGCGTCGATGATGACGGGCGACACGACCGAGATGGTGGAAGCAGGTATGGGTGCCGGCGGCCGTCACCGAGCCGAGTATCTCAACTCTCTGTCGGGCCTGCCGTTCACCTTCTCGTTCGGCTCGCCGATCACGTGGCAGGCGATCGACGAAGAGCTCGAAGCCTGGGTCGAGCTGTGGGACAACTACCCGGCCGTCTTCGTCTTCGACAACCTCATGGATTTCGAAGGCGCCGAGAGCGACTACACCGAACAGATGGCCACCATGAGCGGCTTGACCGAGCTGGCCCGCGCGACCGGCGCGACCGTGATCGTCCTGCATCACGCGAGCGACAAGAGCTGGGAGGCGAAGTCTGACCCGTGGGCCCCGCCGTCCCGTGATCAAATCAAGGGCGGACTGTCCGAGAAGCCTGAGTTGTCCCTATCTGTGGCGCTCGACCCGAACAGCCACGAGTACCGGGTCGCGGTGGTCAAACAAAGGATGGGCCCCTGCGACCCGACCGCTCGGCGGTACGCGTCGATGCGCTGCCACCCCGAGGTCACGCGCTTCTCGAAGCTCGACCGCCTCCCCCCGGTCGCCGCACCGGCACAGCCCTGGTCCCCGACTGCCATCCTCCAGAAGCAGGGAGTGTAAAGATTGACCACGATCGCTGAACGGAACCGCACCAACCGGCGCAAGGGTGCCGCTTGGGAGACCGAACTCCTCGCGGGCCTGCGGTCGGTGGGCGAGGACGCCGAGCGGCTGCGGCTGACCGGCGCCGAGGACGAGGGAGACCTCGTCATCCGTGAGGACGGCGGCCTGTTCACCGTCATCGAGACGAAGAACGCCCGCTTCGAGCCGGGCCCCTTCCTCGACGAAGCCGAGCGGGAGCGGCTCAACTTCGCCAAGCACCGTGGCATCGAACCGGCCCGGGTGGACTCGGTCGTTGTCGTCAAGCGCAGGGGCAAGGGCTGGCGCAAGGCGTTCGTGCTGACCTCGGTCGAGGCGTACTTCGGACTGGACACCGCGTGATCACGGCGACGTTCGAGGAGCAGGCCGAACGCGACCGGCTCATCGCCGAGTTGGGCCGCTTCGACCTGAGCACGGCCGCCGGTCAGGGCCTTGACGAACTCGGATACGACGACGACAAGGGCTGGTTCGTCGGCAGGCGGGTGCCGTGAGGTTCAGCCGGATCGACAGCGACGACCAGGACCACGAGAAGCCGACACTCGAATCGGTACTCGACCACTACGGCATCGACTTCAACGACCAGCGCGCCACGGGCATGGCCCCCTGCCCATTCCACGACGACCAGACCCCGTCCTTCTCCTGGAACACCGACCGGCAGCTCTGGAAGTGCCACTCGTGCGGCAAGGGCGGCGACTCATTCACTTTGATCATGGAAAAGGAAGGCACAGACTTTGTCGGAGCGCGAGCCCTTGCGGCCTCTCTCTCCCTCGCAACGCGAGATGCTGGAGGAAGCGACCGCGACCTATCAGGCAGCGCTTACGGCGGACGCCGCAAGATATCTCCTCGGCCGGGGAATCGGCCGCGAGGAGGCGGCTACGTACCGGCTTGGCGTCGTGGGTGACCACCCGTTCCCGGGCCACGAGAAGTACCGGGGGATGCTCTCCATCCCCTACCTCGACCGCAGCGACGCCCCGCTGACCATCCGGTTCCGCTGCCTGCAAGAGCACGACCACCGCACCTTCGGCCACGGCAAGTACAACACCATCAAGGACGACCCGCCCCGCATGTACGGCGTCGGCTCCGTCCACAAAGCCGACAGCGTGATCGAGGTGACCGAGGGCGAACTCGACCGGATCGTCCTGGAGAAGCTCGGCCTCCATGCGGTCGCCATCCCCGGCGCCTCCATCTGGCAGGGACGCCACCGCCGGATGCTCGCGGGCTTCAACCGGGTTCGCGTCTGGGGTGATCCCGACGATGCCGGCGCCGAGTTCACCGCCCGCATCTGCCGGGCCCTGCGATCCGCGAAGGGAATGCGGCTGCGAGCTGGGGACGTGACCGAGACCTACGTCGAAGAGGGCGCGGAAGCCCTACTCAGCCTGATCAAGGAGGACGAACAGTGACCCAGACCGCCATGAAGAAGCCCACCGGCCGCAAGCCCGACCCGCTCACCGCCATCCTGGCCGAGGTCCGCGCAGCGGCCCGCGCGACGCCGGACCTGCCCAGCCACCTAGTCGGGGGCAAGTACCCGGAGCGGGGAACCGACGCCTACCGAAGGCGTGGCGAAGAGTGGGCCATCATCAACGCCGACCGAGGCGAGGTCGGGGTGCTGGGCATGGATGGCCTGGCGATCGAAGTTGCCTTCGCGGCCTTCGGTGGGCGCACTCCAGAAGAGATCCGCGGTGGCCTTGTCCGCCTGGCCTCGCTCGCGGTCGCCGCCGTCGAGCAGATTGACCGGGAAGGCGAGTGACGGCCGTGATGAGTGCCGAGCATTACCGCCAGGCCGCCGCAGAGCTGGACGCGTGGGAACCGAAGGACCCGTGGGGAGCCGACTTCTACACCGGGCTCGGTGTGGGCGAAGCCGTCAAGATCCTGCACGCACGGGCCGACGAACTCGAAGGGGGCGAGGAGTGAGCGAGGCCCTGCCGGGCAACCCCGGCCCGACCCTCACCCGGCTGTACGAGGAGCTGGAGCCCGACGTGCGCGAGACCGTCCTCGTCCGGCTGCTCGATAGCTCCTCGGCCGAGCGCCTTGCCCTGGTCCTGCGCCGACACGGGCACGCCGTGAGCGCGTCCACCATCCGCACGTACCGGCGATCCCTTCGCGATGGAGTATAAAGTTTGAACCAGACTGAGTTGCTGAACGACCTTCTCGCCACCCCGGCCGCACCAGCCATCCCGGCGCGGCAGGCCGATCCCGACAAGGACTTCACCCGTCAGATCGAGGTCACTGGCGACGCGGCCGAGGTGACCGTTCGCGGGCCCGAGGGCATCGACCCGGAGTCCACGGCCGCTGATGTGCTCCGCTCGCACCAGCTCGACCCCGCCGAGTGGGAGGTCACCGGCTTCCGGTCGAGTGAGTGGACCATGGCTAACGGTGACCCGGGCGTCTCCGCCCGCTTCTCCTTCGGCCGTCGCAAGGTGCCGGCGGTGACCGAGCGACCGAACATCGACGAGCTTCTCGCCCTGTTCGAACAGGCTCCTGGCTACGTCCAGGAGGACGAGGAGGGCGAGTTCACGTTCATCGTCGCCTTGGGCGACATGCAGTTCGGCAAGATCGACGGCGACGGGTACGCGGGCACTCTGACGCGGGCGATGCACTGCATCGATCGGGCGGTCGACCTCCTCGCGGAGTACCAGAGCCGCTTCGACATCGAGCACGTCCATCTCGCGTGGCTCGGTGATCACATTGAAGGTTTCGTCTCGCAGGGCGGCGCGAACATCTGGCGCACTCAGCTCACTCTTACGGAACAGATCCGCCTCACCCGCCGGCTGATGGCGCACGCGATCATCCGGTTCGCGCCGATGGCCAGTCGGCTGACCGTCGTCGCCGTACCCGGGAACCACGGCGATGCCGTCCGCCCCAACGGGCGCGGTGTCACGCGCTACGACGACTCCCACGACACTGACGCCCTGGTCTCGGTGAGCGAAGCCCTGGCCCTGGCGGGCGAGGAGTTCGCCCACGTCGAGGTGTACGTGCCGGAGACGGACGAACTGACTGTCGTCGTCGAGTGCTCGGGGACGGTCGTTGCCCATGCTCACGGCCATCAGTGGAAGCCGGGCCGCCACTTCGAGTGGTGGAAGGGGCAGGCGTTCGACAAGACGAGCGCGATGCACACCGCCGACTTGCTCTTGAGCGGTCACCTGCATCACGAGTTCGTCGACACGGACGGCCCGAGGACGTTCATCCAGGTGCCGGCGATGGAGTCCGAATCGACCTGGTGGCGGCATCTGAAGGGAACGCGCGGGGCGCCGGGCCTGATGGTCATGGTCACGAAGGACGGGGCCGTGCCGGTCAAGGAAGTGATCCGGTGACGGCCCCGGCCGACTGGCGAATCCTCGACCTGCCCGCCGTGGTGGCCCTCGCGGGTCGTGCCGCCCGCCGTATCGCGGACGGGTACGAGGACACGCTGACGCTGGAGTACGAGGACGCCCGGCAGGAGGCGCTGATCATCCTGGCGACGAAGCCGGACATGGTGAACGAGTGCCTGGCCGATCCCTCGCTCGGCCTCGGCGTGCTCTATCACCGCCTGGTCCTGGACCTGATGGACCGCGTGAAGACCCAGGCCAAGTATCGCTGTCGCCACATCTCCTACGAGGCTGCCTGCGAGGCAGCGGAGAGAGGTCGCCTGTGAGCGGATACGACCGGCGCCTCGTCGAGCACCTGCTTCCGGCCGTCTGGGACGTGGAAGCGGCGTACGGCATCCGCAACCCGCAGGCCCCCGATGCGGACATGCCGAGGGGGACCGTCGACAAGAAGGCCGCGGGGACCTTGTTCGCTCACCTCGCCGACATCCGGCGGGGATGGGTGACGGCCCCGCTCTCCCTGGTCGAGCGCCGGGCGGTCTTCATGCGCTTCGGCCTCGACTGGGACGACAGGCGCATCGCGGCCCGCGAGGCGGTCACCGATCGCGCCGTCCGGTACCGCCTTGAACGGGCGGTCGGCAAGCTCGCCGCCCATCTCAACGGCACTGAGTACGTGGACAGTTACGACGACCTGGAGTGTGCAGCGTGAGTGAGAACCCGCCCGAGGGACCGGCGGCCGTCGAGCCTCCGCCCGGCATGGGCCCCAACGACTACGAGTTCTGGGATGTCCGGACCCGCACCTACTACGAACGGCAGGAAGACGGCACGGTTGTCTCCCGCCCGTACAACGAGGACGAGAACCGCCAGGCGGACGAGGCGCAGAACCGGACCGCGCTGGAGATCACGGTCACCGGCCTGTCTCGCCTGCTGTCGGAAGACATCTTCACGAACCAGGGCTACCTCGCAGGCGCCGGCACCGAGGCGCAGGTGAAGGACCAGGTCGACAGGCTCACGGCCCAGTCAACCTCGCAGGCGGAAATGCTTTCCGCCCTCGCCCGGCTCGTGCTGTCCCGGCTCGACAGCCTCGGCATCGCCATCCCGTGATCAGCACCCCCACTTCAAAGGAGACCCCCATCACCATCAGCACCACCCCCGTCGTCCCCTTCGGCCCCACCGGCCAGACCGTCTATGAGCGGACCTACAGCCGCACGAAGCCGGACGGCTCCCGGGAGACCTGGCCCGAGACCGTAAGCCGCGTCGCCGCCGGTAACCTCGCCCTCGTCTACGGTCCCGCCGAGGACTGGAGCGACGAAGTGCGGGCCGAGCATGACGAGCTGGTCACGGCCATGAACCGCTTCGCGATCCTGCCCGCAGGCCGCCACCTCTGGGCCAGCGGAGTGAAGGGCCGCCAGTACCTCTTCAACTGCCACGTCTCGGGCTGGGGCGACAAGCTCAGCCGGCACTTCGAGTTCAGCTTCATGAGGCTCATGGAGGGAGGCGGCGTCGGCGCCAACTACTCGACCCGCTTCCTGAAGCCGTACGGCGCCCCGCGCCGGGCCCTCACTGTGCACATCGTGTGCGACCCCGCCCACCCCGACTATGAGGACCTGAAGACTGCCGGCGTCCTCTCCGCGGATTACGACTCCGACTGGGCCGGGGCCTTCGAGGTCGAGGACTCCCGCGAGGGCTGGGCCTCCGCGATGACGGACCTGATCGACACCTTCATGACCGACGACGACGTGAAGCACGCCGACCGCGTGTACGACGTGAGCCGCGTTCGCGGGAAGGGCGCCCGCCTGAAGACGTTCGGCGGCGTCGCCAGCGGCCCGGCCCCGTTCGGCCGCATGATGCAGGAGATCGCCCGCGTCCTCAGCCAGGCTGCGCGCTGCCAGTCCTGCGGAGACACGGGAGCGGTCGAGGACTACCGGGGTTGCGACTGCTGCGAATCCTCGTTCCCCTGCATGGACTGCCCTGAGTTCCTGACCCCCGTCGAGGCGATGGAGATAGACCACGCCATCGCCGAATGCGTGGTCTCCGGCGGCAACCGCCGTTCTGCCCGGATGGCCATCTGCCGCTGGAACGACCCCTACATCGACGAGTTCCTGTCGTGCAAGGACGACCCGGCGAAGCACTGGACGACGAACATCAGCGTCGAGATCGACCAGGACTTCATCGACTACCTGTCGAACGGGAAGCACGACGACTTCGGACCCGGCGGGGCCGAGTGGGCCTACACGGTGCACCGCAAGGTCGTCGAGGGGATGCTGAAGAACGGCGAGCCCGGCTACTGGAACTCGACCGCCTCGAACGTAGGCGAGCCCGGCGAGGTCGTCGCCACCAACCCGTGCGGCGAGATTGCGCTCATGCCCTGGGAGAACTGCAACCTCGGACACGTCAACCTCGACGCCTTCGTACTCGACGGCCACGAGGCGTACGACGAGGACGGCCTGATGCGAGCGCACGAGCTGATGGCCCGCTTCCTCGTCCGGGCGACGTACGGAGACGTGAACGACGCGGAACAGGCGGAGCGCCTGGCCGCCCAGCGCCGGATCGGCGTCGGCCACCTGGGCGTGCAGGGCTTCCTCGCCAAGCAGGGAATCCGTTACTCGAGCGCGCCGGCACACACCCGCTTCCGCCTCCTACTCGGACGGCTGAAGCGCACCGTCCGCCAAGCCGCCCGCGACTACGCCTTCGAGCTGCGGATACCCGAGCCGGTCAAGGTGACCACCGTGGCGCCGACTGGCACCGTGGCCAAGCTCCCCGGAGTGACGGAGGGCATCCACCCCGTCTACGCCCGGACCTTCCTGCGACGCGTCCGCTTCTCCGTGGCCGACCCCGCGCAGGCCGCGAGGGTGGAGGGGTTCAGGGCGGAGGGCTACAAGGTCGAGCCCTGTGTGTACGACTCCTCCGGGAACACCATGGTCGTCACCTTCCCCACGCTGGACAAGCTCGTCGCGGAGGTCGAGGCGCGGGGCTACCCGGCCTCCCTGGTGGAGTCGGCCGACGAGCTGACCCTCGACGCCATGCTCGCCTTCCAGGCCATGTATCAGGCGGAGTACGCGGACAACGCCGTGTCGTTCACCGCGAACGTGCCCGAGGGGCTGGACCTCGACGAGACAGCAGACGTGATCGAGGAGTGGCTGCCCCACCTGAAGGGCACCACGATCATGGTCGACGGCACCCGGCCGCAGGCGCCGTATGAGCGGATCACCCGCGAGGACTTCGACGCCTACCAGTCCTACAGGATCGAGGATTCGACCGACGAAGACTGCTCCTCGGGGGCATGTCCAATCCGCTAACTCGGTTGCTTGCCAGTCAAGTTGGACCCTTCTAACAGAAGGGTCCTTCTGGCATTCCGGAGGTTAAGCTGGAGCCATGATCAAGATGACGTGGGCGCTCGTCGCGGAGCACGCAGACCAGTGGACCGGGATCGACCTGGCCGAGGCGGCTTCGGTCCTGAATCAGAGGATCACGGCCTCTGTCGCAGCGAGCGGCATGGACGAGAAGGCGCAGGCGCACTTCCGCGAGTCCTTCCTCGGTCCCGTACAGGAGAGCCTCTCCAAGGACGGCTCGACGGCTATCGAATCCGGCCACTGCTGGACCACTGCGGCCGGTCCGCTGCTCGTTGTCCTCAGTCCGGCTGCCTGACGAAGCTAACGAATACTGCCCATGCCGCCCGGTCGACGCCGACGATCGCCCGGTCGCGCCACTTCGTGTCTCTGACCACCACTTTGGCAGGGTCGTTGTCGGCTACCTCTACGCAGCTATCGGACCTGGTGTAAGTGCTGGTGCGCCAGTTCGGCTCGATCATGGTCTTACCCTCCTTGGGTGGTCGGCATCCGGTCGAAGTGCTGGAACGCGGCCCAGATGAGATCTCGGACCTCGCCTCCGTATACCGCGGACTGCTTGAGCAACGCGAAGGTCTTGGTGTGAGTCTCGATCTCTCCGGGCTGGGTCACGGTCAGCTCTGCCGAGTACGTCTCTACGAGCACGAGCTTGTCGTCGAACATTGAGAATGCGTTGCCCGGCCAAATTTGCAGAGGCGCCGAGCGCGGAATGATCCCGACGCTTACGCGAGCCAGCCGGATCATCGTCAGCAGTCGGTCGAGCTGGCCCTTCATCACCTCCGGTCCGCCGAAGTTGGAGTAGAGAGCCTGCTCTCCGAGGATCACGTTGAACTTGCGGTCTCCTCGGTAGAGATACTGCTGCCGTTCGAGCCGCTTGGCCGTTGCAGCCTCGGCATCGTCAGGGATCTCGTAGAGGCTGACCACCTGCCGGAAGACGGCTTCCGCGTACTCGGGGGTCTGGAAGGTTCCCCATACGACGGTGGGCTGCCAGATACGAAAGAGCTTCGTCTTCTTGTAGACCTGGAGACCGGACTTCTGCCGGCCTTCCGCTCCCTCCTTAAGTAGGCGGCGCCACTCCATCCACATTTCGTCGATGTGACGGACGGTGGCGATCAGATCTGGGATGTGCCCTTGCTGATTGGTCGCCTCGCACCAGGCCCTGATGTCGTCATCGCTGACGTTCTGCTTGCCGTTCTCGATGCGGGAGACCTTTGACTCCTGCCAGGCGAGGACGCGAGCGAGTGCCCGGCCGCTTGCGAATCCGGCGTCCTTCCGGAATCCACGCAGCCGAGCACCCAGCACCTCGCGCGTTTCTTGTGCTTGTGTGCTCACTGATGGGTCAGGGCTTGTACTCGCGGTGAGGGATGGCCAGGGACCAGAGCAGGTCCCTGACGCGAACGCACTCAGCCACGACCGAGGGATCTTCGATCACCTCTGAGCCCAGAAAGCGGCCTTCGTCGTCGAAGTGCCCCACGGCCACACTTCGATCGTCGAACAGCCACCAATCGTTGTGCTCCACGGGGAAGGCCATCTTCTCGGGGAGCTGATTGCGAGGGAGCCAGCGAACTTCCTCGCCCGCTTCCTCGTTGACGTGGGCGGTTTCGTACTCCCACTGGATGTACGGGCTGTGCGGCTGCGTTACGACGCGAACTCTTCGCATGGTCTTCCCAGAGCCAGTGACCCGGGTGACGAGGTCCGTCCACGGCTCCATGAACGAGTTGTCCACTTCGCCACGCTTCCAGCGCTCGAACGGCCCGCCTTCACCGGGCACCGAATAGTCGTCCCTCAGCTCCAGGTGAAAGGCGTCATGCGTGAGGCGGTCAAAGAGCTGGTTGCGCTGGGCGCTGGTGATCAGCTCCACGTGGTCCCTCCAGTAGGGCGGTGATCGCGGCCTTGGGGACCTCGACCACGGTCTCGTAGTCAGGAATCTCCATCACTGCCAGGGCCTCGGGATCGGTGACCTCACGACCTTGCACTACATACGTGCCCTCAGGCGTGAGGACCATGAGGGGATCCTCCAGGCGCCTGAACTCCCCAGCAGGGAGCCCATCCTTCTCCAAGTGCTCGAACAGCTCGGTCGGTACCTCGACGGCCGTCTCGCCTTCCGGAATGGTGAGCTGTATCAGCAGGTCTTGCGCGAAGATCCTCCATCCCTGGACGAGGTACGTGTCACGGTCGGTGGCGTAGAGGGTTGGGCACTCGCCGCCCTGGGAGTTCTTACCAAGGAACCGTAGCTTCATGAGCTGACCCCTGTCGTCGGCCTTGCGTGAGTTTGCGCGACACCTCGATGTTCGGGCTGCCGTTCGACGCGGGTCAACCCGGTTCGCGCAAACTGGCGCAATTTTCTTGAGGGTTGACCGGCCGCCGCTCTACGTTCGCTCCGAACCGAGCAGCCAAGGAATCCGCACCTCATGCGGTACCGAGGGGAGATGCGTGGTGGTGTCCACCGTGACCGAAGAACCCGAGACCCCGGATATCGACGGCAGGCCGATCGACATCGAGGTGGTCTCCGACAGCACCGACACGGCCCTGTTGATGCGGCAGGGAACCTCCACTCGCGTGGAGATCGACGCCGCCACGACCCGCATCATCGGCCACCTCAACATCCTGTTGGCCGAGGAACTCGGTGCCGATACTGACCCCGTCGTTCAGGAGCAGTTCAGCAAGGCGTACAACCTGCTGGAACTCACGCAGCGCCCCACGGCCGCAACGCCGGCATTCGGTGCCTTCAGCTACCTCCGCGAGGTTGCCACCGTGACTCGGCGCCTGCTGTGGATCTACGCCCAGGGCATCGGGGCCGATGTCGCGTGAGCCCGAAGGCCCAGCAGGTGGCTTACGTCCTAACCGTGCTGGCAGTGGGCGCCGCTCTGGTAATGGCGATCCTCGCCGAGCCGAAGCCCGTCGCCCGCCACTCGGTTGGCGTCAGTGGGTCTTTCAGGCCCTGATGATCGCCACCTCGCTGCTCTGGGGCTGGGCCTTCTGGGCCGTCAACCGATGATCTTCCGCCCCCGAGTGCCCACCGCACGGCTCCCCCGCAAGTGCACATCCTCGGGGGCGGAGGCAGAACCCCACCGCGACCGGCAGTCCTCGTCGGACCGATCGAGGTGGGTTGGCAAGTGCAGGCACGACTCAACTCCAACAAGTAGGAGCATCATGAGCCCGATCCAGGCCAACCCGGCCGAGACCCAGGCCATGCCCCGCACCGCCCTGGTCAGCCTCGTGGCGGCCGTCGCGGAGGACCCGAAGGCGCTGGCCTCCAGCGTGAAGGCGTCCGTCCAGCGGTCCCAGGAGGACGCCAACAGCTGCATGATGGGCGGCTGGGTCTCCTAACCCCCCGCGATGCGCTGACGCGCTGACCCCCTTCAGTGCGCCCGGAGCGGTCTTCCGTTCCGGGCGCACGCCCCCTGGTCACTTCCAAAGGAGGCCCATCGTGCACTTCATGAACATCGGCCACACCTACGAGAACACCGCTCGCCTGATCCACGCCGTGACGGACGCGTACCCCGACGCCGAAGGGCTCGACGCGGCGTACCGCGCAGCCATCTCGGACCCGAGCTTCCGCCCCATGCCGGTGGACGGTGAGGGCATCTCGATCACGTACGAGGACGGGCCCTGGGCGAAGTACTGCACCGCCAACGGCATCTTCGAACACATCTTCAAGGGCGCCGGCCCCACGGATGGACCGACACGTGAGGACTGGGACAACCAGGTCACCGCGGCCTTGGATCTCATCCAGGAGATCAGCCCCGACCTTCGCCGCATTGTCGACCTACTGATCACCGACCTCGTGATCCTCAACTCCGGCGTCGACGGGGGCGGCTCGGCCTCTCACGTCCCCGGACTCGTCGTCATGAGCCCCGGCCCGGAGTGGGACCTGCTCGACTACGCCATGTGCCTCGTGCACGAGGGCATGCACCTGAACCTCTTCGTGGGGGACAAGGTGTACGGCACCTTCAACCTCCCGTCCAGCGAACTCGAATCGGACGAGTACCGCGCCCTGTCGGCCGTGAAGATCGGCCAGCGCCGTCCGCTCGACAAGGCGTTCCACGCCGCCGTGGTGACGGTCCCCCTGATGTTCATGCAGAACCATCAGGGCGTGACCATGCTGGTCGACCTCTACACCGAGTCGCTCCGGGACGCCTGCCAAGACCTGAAGAAGCAGCGCCGGCACTTCAACGAGTACGGACAGATGCTTCTCGACGAGCTGTGCGAGTTCGGCGAGCGCATCGACTTCGACCTCGTAGCCCGCGCGATCTCCAGTCCGGAGTACGCGGGCTACCGGCCCAGCATCGCCGCCTGACGGGCTACGGCTCGAAGACGATCCCCGCCTCCCGCGCAAGGCTCAGGGCCAGCTCCATCGACCCTGGGCCTTGAACGGTTGCCCCCTTCAAACTCGCTGCGCCGCCAACGTCAATGAGGGTGCTGTTCTCGAAACGAACAGCGCCCATCTGCACATTGGCGAATTGCGTTCCGGTCATGTCGCAATTCTCGAACCGCACATTGTGCATGTGGGCCGACTGAAAGTCCGCGCCGACCATCTTGCAGTCGCTGAATACGACGCTGAACAGCTTCATGTGCCGGAACATCGCAGGAGCAATCACGCATCCCTCAATTCGCACGTCCCGGAACGTCCCCGACTTCCATGACGAGCCCGTGATCCGGCTGCCGCTTACGGTGCAGCGGACCAAGGACACGTCCTGCGCGGTCACCTCGGCGAAGTCGCAAGTTGTGAACTGCGAGTCGCTGAACTGGCTTCTGGTCAGGCGAGTTCCCGTGAAGCGGGAGTTCTCGAAGACGCTCCCCTCAGCCTCAAGAGCCTCCACCTCCAAGCCGATGAAGCACGTACCGTCGTAGCGCACCCCCTTGATGATCGCGTCATCCTCAAGGTTATCCCTGGGCATCTCTGCCGACCGAAGCGAGAGTGCCAGTTTCGGAGCCGTGGGATTCTTAATCCGTACGATCCTGCTGCCTTGCCGAGCGACCTGAGCCATCCTGGGCGAATCCATTCTCGGGTTCTGGTGGAGTGGCTACGAGTCTAGGGCCAATTCATCTCGGACGATGCATGGTTGAGCTACACGAACGGATGACCACTGCGGAATTATTCGCGCGCTTCCGTGACCGCATCTACGACCTGCTCGATTGCCAAGCTGGATACCGCATCGGCGTTGGGGCAGCGTTCTGGGCGCTGTTCGGCCAAGACCTCGCCAGTCTCCGTGTCCGTGACGACGGTGCTCACGACCGGCTGCACCGCGGCTTCTGCGCTGAGGGGTGCCTCGATCGTGGTCGTGACCGTGAGGTCCGCCATCATCGGCGCCTCGATCTTGAGCGACATGCGGCTGGCGCTCTGTACGGGCCCGCTCACTACGGCCTCGCCGGGAGACGCAGCGCGGAGCCACTCAGTGAAGACGTCTGCCGCGTCGACCACCTTCTCCAGCGCGGGCGGGAGGACGGTCTTCAGCCCAGCCCCTTCGTCTTCTTCATACAGACTCTTGCCGGTGGTCGGGTAGTACCCCTCGCCTACGGGAGAGGCGCTGCCTGACGGGCTTTGGGTGCCCTTGCCAGCCTTCTTCTCCTTCTTGGCGGCCTTCTCGTCCTTGACCTTCCCGCTCTTCGCCTTCTCCGTGCCGGCGGGCTCGTCCTCCGCATTCTCCGGGCCCGACGCCGCCCCCTCGGGCTTCACGCCCTGGGCGGCCCCGCCGCTCGACGCCGCGACGCTGCCAGATTCGGCACGCCCCGCCTTCGCATAGACCGGGCCATCCGGAACAACGACCTTCTCGGTGTGGACATGCGCCGTGCCGTCTGGGTGGACGTGGATTACGGCTCCGTCGCCATAGGCGAGCGCGTACGCATCCGCAGCCGACAGTCCGCGTCGCTGCGCCTCACGGATCACCGCCTTGCGCTGCTCCTCCGTTAGCGGGACGCCTGCGATGCCGCCTCCGCCGTCGAGGTACGTCGGGTAGTAACCCGCCTCCGGGGCGGCCTTGAAGGCGTCGTTGACCTCCGTGCCGTGCGGCTTCTCCTTGGGCTTCGGAGCGGGCTCCCGATCTTGCAGGCTGATCCTCATGGTGAGGCACGTGAACGTGACGCCCGCGAGGACACACCACGTTGCAATTGCGATCTTCCGATCGGACCTACCCCGGACGGGTATGGCAAGGAGCTTCCCAATGGGATGAGTGCTGATCTCATCCTTCGACGCCTCGTCGCGTCGGTTCATGGGCGGACCCCCCTTTAACGGAATCTTTACTTCCGGAAATCCAATCATGTGTTTGAAGATCGATTTATGCCCTAATCGTTTAGGATGCACCTAAATCTGTGAAGTGGGCCACACGCCCGTGACCTACTACCGAGTATCCGTGTCCGCTTATCGGACGCACCTACCAATCGTCAAGGGTCGATGGTCCCTAGGTTCGATGCCTGTGCGGCGTGAAATGATCGCCTGACGAGATACCCCTTTACGGCAGGAGTCCGGACGCATGGCAGAGCGCAAGCCGATCGAATCCTGGCTCACCGACATGGACGGCGTGCTCATGCACGAGGGCGTGCCCATCCCCGGCGCAGACGCCTTCCTGAAGAAGCTCCGCGAGTCCGGTAAGCCCTTCCTGGTTCTGACCAATAACTCGATCTACACCGCGCGGGACCTCCACGCCCGACTGACGCGCATCGGCCTGGAAGTGCCGGTCGAGAACATCTGGACATCCGCCCTCGCGACGGCGCGATTCCTGGACAACCAGGCCCCCGGCGGAACCGCGTACGTCATCGGCGAGGCCGGGTTGACCACAGCCCTGCACGACATCGGTTACATCCTCACTGACCACGAGCCCGACTTCGTGATCTTGGGCGAAACGCGAACCTACTCCTTCGAGGCGATGACGAAGGCCGTCCGCCTGATCAACAACGGGGCTCGGTTCATCGCCACGAACCCTGACGAGACCGGCCCGTCCGCCGAGGGTGCGCTTCCGGCCACGGGTGCGGTGGCCGCGCTCATCACGAAGGCGACCGGCAAGAAGCCGTACTTCGTTGGCAAGCCCAACCCGCTGATGATGCGGACCGGCCTGAACGCGATCGGCGCGCACTCAGAGACGAGCGCGATGATCGGCGACCGGATGGACACGGACGTTCTCGCCGGACTGGAAGCCGGCATGGAGACCTTCCTCGTTCTCACGGGGCTGACGGGGCGGAAGGACATCGACCGCTACCCGTACCGACCTACCACTGTCGTCGACTCGATCGCGGATCTCGTCGACCGCATCTGATCTTCCCGGTAGATACAG
Organism: Streptomyces sp. IBSNAI002; assembly: GCF_052244475.1. Taxonomy (NCBI): domain Bacteria; kingdom Bacillati; phylum Actinomycetota; class Actinomycetes; order Kitasatosporales; family Streptomycetaceae; genus Streptomyces; species Streptomyces sp. IBSNAI002. Next base: position 3,404,210 of record NZ_JBQPXG010000002.1, read on the forward strand.
AGAAGGCCCTCCCGGTACCTTGGGAGGGCCTTCCGTGTTCGTGACTCGCTGGTCGTCTAGGTCTCACGGAGGGCGACAACCCGCAGGTCAGGGCGAAGTGTGTTTTGGTGGTCCGGGTCTCGCCCAGGACCACGTAGTCGGGCTCGTGGTCGGTCAGGATGTAGCCGATGTCGTGCAGGGCGGTGGTCAGGCCGGCCTCGCCGATCACGTACGCCGTGCCGCCCGGGCGCTGGTCGTCGAGGAACTTCGCGGTGGCCAGCGCGGAGGTCCAGATGTTCTCGACGGGGACGTCGAGGCCCATGCGGCTGAGGCGGGCCTGGAGGTCCCTCGGGGTGTAGATGGAGTTGTTGGTCAGCACCAGGAAGGGCTTGCCGGACTCACGCAGCCGCTTGATGAAGGCATCCGCGCCGGGGATCGGGGTGCCCTCGTGGATCAGGACCCCGTCCATGTCGGTGAGCCAGGATTCGATCGGCTTGCGCTCTGCCACTGGACTGTTCTCCGCTCTCGGTGGCGTCTGACCTCTGTGACCCATGTGGTCTCTACCACCCTATCGGGGCCGGGTCGGGGACGTACGGCGCGTCCACGGCCCGGACCCCGGGGGCCTGGGGTCAGCCCAGGCGGACGTTGTCGACGGTCCAGTACCAGTTGTTGTCGCCGGTGTAGCGGAACCGGATCTGCACGTCCGTCGCGCCGGCCGGGACCTGGAGGTTCAGGGACTCGGACCTGGCCACCGCGTCGGCGGTGTAGCTCTTGACGACGGTGGGCGCGGCGCCGTCGTACGCGACCAGGACCTGGGCGGTCTGGCCGGCCTCGTGGCGGTAGTGCGTCTGGAAGGTCAGGTTCTTCGTGGTGCCGCCGGTGACGGCCCACTTCGGGGTGATCAGGGTGGAGTCGAAGCTTCCGGTGTGGCTCTTGTCGTCCCACTCGTCGGAATCGGCGACGGCGAAGACGTCACGGGAGCGGACGTTCAGCTCGCGCCACTGGTCGCGCTGGGCCTGGCTCCAGAACTCGTCGGTCGCGAAGGCCCAGCCGGCCCACTCGCCGACACCGCCCGTGCCCATCCGGGAGTTGTCGACGGACCAGCCGGCGGGCGGGGTGCGGGTGAAACCCTTCACGCCGGCCGGGATGCCCGTCTCGTCCACGCGGGCCTGGAGGGCGGGGCGCAGGGTGTCGAAGGGGTCGCTGTCGGGGGCGTTCAGCGGTACGCCGTCCAGCGGGGCGGTGGAGACGCCGACCTGGGCGAGCGCGGTCGCGGCGACGTCGACCAGCTTGACGTCGTCGCGTACCGAACCGGCCGCGATGCCCGCGCCCTTGGCGATGACGAAGGTGCCGCGCTCCTGGATGGTGGAGCCGCCGTGGCCCCCGGAGTTGGTGTGGCCGTGGTCGGTGGTGACCAAGACCTTCCAGTTCTCCTGGGCGTAGGTCGGGCGGTTCTGTACGGCGGTCAGCACCTGGCCGATCAGCGCGTCCACGCGGGCGACGGCGTCGAGGTACTGCTGGCTGGCGGCGCCGTAGGAGTGGCCGGCGACGTCGATCTCACCGAGGTAGACGAAGGCGGCGTCCGGGTTCTGGTCGCGCAGTTCGGCGGCGGCCGCGGCGGCGATCTTGGGGTCCTCGTTGCGGTAGCCGTCGCGGTCGCCCTTGAGGGAGAGCCGCTTGTCGACCTTGGCGGAGAAGATCGGGCCGCCCGCGTCGGTGGAGGTGATCGGCTCCCAGTCGGCGGCCGCGTACGTGTTGAGCGCCGGGTTGGCGTTCTCGATGCGGGTCAGGAAGTCGGGGTGGGCGGTGTAGTTCTTGCCGGCGAAGGAGTTGTCCTTCACGCCGTGCTTGTCGGGCCATACGCCGGTGGCGATGGTGGACCAGCCGGGGCCGGAGGAGGTGGCGGCCATCGGGTTCGCGTACAGGGTGCTGCGGGCGGTCAGGCCCTGGGCCATCAGGCCCTTCAGGTGCGGGGCGTTGGCGGCCTTGACGCGGTCGAGGACCGCGCCGTCGATGCCGATGACGAGCACCTTGTCGGTGTTGGCGGCAGCGGCGGCGTCCGCGGCGCCGGCCGGGGTGGTCAGGGCGGACGCGGCGATCAGGGCGGCGGCGGAAGCGGTCACGGCGATGACGCGCCGTCCGGGCAGGGCAGTGGACACGTACTCCTCCTGGGAGCAGGTGAGCGGCGAAGAGTGCGGGGACAGTGCGCACGGCGCCCCCGGAGGGAAGCACCCCCGGTGGTGGCCGGGGGAGGGTCCGGGGGCCCGGGGTCCGGACCGAAGGGCATTTCGGTCCAGACCCGTTATGCAAGCGTCATTTTTCCGGACCAGGGTGGCCGGTAGGTGACCGGTCAGCTGCCGGTTGCCGACTTCCACGCGTCCACGTAGGCGGTGAGGTTCGCGTCGATGTCGGCCCAGTTCGGCTCGAAGACCTCGACACCCGTCATGAGCTTGGTGAGCTCGACGGCGTTGGCGTCGGTCGGCTTGACGTCGGTGCGCGCCGGGAAGCCGCCGCCGACACCGCTGACCAGCTGCTGCGCCTCCTCGCTGAGCAGGTGGTCGAGGAGCTTCTTGCCGTTCTCGGTGTGCGGGGCCTTGTCGACGAGGCCGGCCGCGTACGGCAGGGCGAAGGTGGTGGGCTTGCCGCCGTCCTTCGCGGGGAACCAGATGCCGATGTTCGGCATGGACTTGGACTGCGCGAAGTTCATCTGGACGTCGCCGTTGGCGACGAGCAGTTCGCCCTTGTCGGTCTTCGGGGCCAGCTTGCTGGTCGAGGAGGACGGGCCGACGTTGTTGGCCTGGAGCTTCTTCAGGTACTCCATCGCCGGCTCCTTGCCGCCGAAGTCGTGCATCGACTTGATCAGGACGGCGGTGCCGTCGCCCGCGACACCGGGTGTGGAGTACTGCAGCTTGCCCTTGAACCTGGGGTCCAGGAGCTCCTCCCAGGTCCTGGGGGCCTCGGCGAGCTCCTTCTTGTTGTAGATGAACCCGAAGTAGTTGTTGACGACCGAGGTCCACTTGCCGTCGGCGGCCTTGTTGGCGCCGTTGACCTTCTCGGAGCCCTGCGGCGCGTAGGCCTGGAGGAGGCCCTTGCCGTCGGCCTGCTGGATGAAGGGCGGCAGGGTGATCAGTACGTCGGCCTGGGTGTTGGTCTTCTCGCGCACGGCGCGCTGCACCATCTCGCCCGAGCCGCCCTCGACGTATTTGACCTCGATGCCGGTCTTCTTGGTGAAATCGGCGAAGACCTTGTCGTACCAGCCGTCGCCCTTCTCGCTCTTGAGGCCGTCGGCGCTGTAGACGGTGACGACCTTCTCCTCGCCGGCCTTGCCGGAGCCGGCAGTGGCGGAGCCGCCGCAGGCGGTGAGGGAGACGGCGAGGGCCAGACTGCCGGCGAGGGCGGCGGCGGTGCGGAGCAGGAGCTTGCTGGGCATGGAACTTCCTTACGGGGAAAGGGAGTCGGCAGGGACTCAGCAGGGGTACGGCGGGGGGTGGGGCAGCGGGGGGTGTGGGGGTCAGCGGTAGGAGGCCTTGGTGCGGACGCGGGAGACCGCCAGCAGGACGAGCAGGGTGGTGGCCATCAGCACGACGGCGACGGCGGACCCGCTGAAGAGCGAACCCCGGTCGGTGGCCGTGAAGATCCGGACCGGAAGGGGCATCCAGTCCGGCGGGTAGAGCATCATCGTGGCGCTCAGCTCGCCCATGGACAGGGCGAAGCAGAGCCCGGCGGCCGCGGTGAGGGACGGCAGCAGGAGCGGGATCCTGACCCGCCACAGCACGTAGCCGGGGCGCGCGCCGAGGGAGGCCGCGGCCTGCTCGTACGCGGGGTCGAGCCGTACGATCGCCGCCGAGACCGACTGGTAGGCGAACGCCGTGACAAGGATCGTGTGCGCCAGGATGACGATCGAGCCGGTGCCGTTGAGGAGCAGCGGCGGCCGGCTGAAGGCGACGAGCACGGCGAGGCCGACGACCACGGACGGCACGGCGACGGGCAGCATGAACAGCGCGTCGAGGGAACGCTTCCCGCGCTTGCCGAGGGCCGAGCCGGCCAGCGCCGCCCAGGTGCCGACGGTGAGCGCGAGCAGGCTCGCGGCGACCGCGGTGACCAGGCTGGTGGTCAGGGCCTGGAGGGACTCGCCCCGCACGGCGGAGGTGTAGTTCGCGGTGGTCGGGCCGGAGGGGAACGCGCCGGACCAGTGGGTGGCGAAGGAGGCCGCGACCACCACGAGCAGGGGCAGGGCGAACAAGGGAAGGAAGAGGAGGCCGAAGAGGCTCCAGACCGCCCAGCGGCCCGTCTTGCTATGCACCAGCACGCTTGCTCACCACCCGGTAGAGACCGAACAGGCCGACGGAGATCACGATGTTGACGACGGCGACCACGCAGGCGGCGGCGTAGTCGGACTCGAGGATCGCCTTGCCGTAGATGAGCATCGGGAGGGTCGTGACGTCCTTGGCTCCGGTGAACAGGACGATCCCGAACTCGTTGAGGCACATGACGAGGACGAGGCTGCCGCCCGCGGCGAGGGCCGGGAGCGCCTCGGGCAGGATCACCTGCCGGATGATCCGCGCGGGCCGGGCGCCGAGGCCGGCGGCGACCTCCAGCTGGGCGGTGTCCAGCTGGGAGAAGGCGGCCAGCAGGGGGCGCACCACGAAGGGCGTGAAGTACGTGATCTCCGCGAGCAGGACGCCCCACGGCGTGGTCAGGAAGTGGAACGGCCCCTCGGCGGCGCCGGTGAAGTCGGTCCAGACGCCGTTGGCCATGCCGACGGTGCCGTAGATGAAGAGCAGGGCGAGGGTGATGAGGAAGGAGGGGAAGGAGAGGAAGACGTCGATGAACTTCGCGACCGCCCGGGCGCCCGGGAACGGTACGAAGGCGATGACGAGCGCGAGCGCGAAACCGAGGACGAGACATCCGGCGGTGGCCCCGACGGCCAGCCAGACGGTGGTCCCGAGCGCTTCGCGGAAGCTCTGCGAGGCGAAGACCTGCGCATAGGCGTCGAAGGCGCCGCCGCCGTCCTCGGGGCTGAGCGACTGCTGGACGACCAGCGCGAGCGGGTACAGGAACACCAGCGCGAGCACGGCCACGGGCGGCAGCGCCCACACGCTCCGCGGCACCCGCAGCCCCCTGCGCCCCGCCGGGGGACCTTGCGGCCCCGCCGTCGTACGGGGCGCGGGGCCCGGGGCCGAGCCGCGGTCCTGAGCCGGGACGGGCGCGGCGTACCGCGTGGCATCAGACATCCGACACCCCGGCGGCCAGCAGCACCGCATCCCGCGGCTCGAAGTGCAGCGTGACCCGGTCCCCCAGCGCGGGCGTCTCCCGCAGCTCGGGCAGGTCCGCCTTCACCCGGTGGCCCTCGACGTCGACGTACAGCCGGTGCGTCGAGCCGCGCCACTGGACCTCGGCGATGCGGCCGCTCAGCGCGTTCGGGCCGTCCCCCAGGCCGAGCAGGTGCGGCCGGACGCACAGGGTCGCGGTGGACCCCGGCACGGCGCGGCCGCGGTCGAGGGCCAGCGGGCGGCCCTCGAAGAGCGCACCGCCCTCCGCCACGGTCACCGGCAGCAGGTTCGCGTTGCCGACGAAGGACGCGGTGAACTCGGTGCGCGGAGTCCGGTACAGCTGCTGCGGGGTCCCGCAGTCCTGGAGCCGGGCCTTGTCCATGACGGCGATCCGGTCGGCCAGGGTGAGCGCCTCGACCTGGTCGTGGGTGACGTACAGGATGGACACGTCGGGCAGTTCGCGGTGCAGGCGGGCCAGTTCGGCGAGCATCCCGGAGCGCAGCTGCGCGTCGAGCGCGGACAGCGGCTCGTCGAGCAGGAGCACCCCCGGGCGGATGGCGAGGGCGCGGGCGATGGCCACGCGCTGCTGCTGGCCGCCCGACAGCTCGCGCGGGTAGCGCTTGGCGTAGGCCGCCATGCCGGTCATCTCCAGGGCCTCGGCGACCCGGCCGGGTATCTCGGCCCTGGACGCCTTCTGGGCCTTCAGGCCGAAGGCGACGTTCGCCTCCACCCTCATGTGCGGGAACAGCGCGTACTGCTGGACGACCATGCCGATGCCGCGCTTGTGCGGCGGAAGCGCGGTGACGTCCCGGCCGCCGATCAGCACCCGGCCCGCCGCGGGCCGTACGAAGCCGGCGACCGCCCGCAGCGCCGTGGTCTTGCCCGAGCCGGAGGGGCCGAGCAGCGCCATCACCTCGCCGGGCTCGACGCTCAGGTCGAGGGAGTCCAGGACGGTGTTGCCGCCGTAGGCGACGCTGACCCCCTCGAAGCGGATGCCGCTCACGCCGGGTCCGCCAGCAGCCGCGGCAGTTCGGCGACGGAGCCGAGGACGTGGGTGGCGCCGTGCGCGGTCAGGGCCGCGCGGTCGTGGGCGCCGGTGAGGACGCCCGCCACGATCCCGGCTCCGGAGCGGCGGCCGCTGAGCATGTCGTAGGCGGTGTCGCCCGCGACGACCGTGTCCCGTACGTCGTCCACGGCGCCCGTGCGCAGGAACGCGGCCAGCACCATGTCCGGGTACGGGCGCCCGCGGCCGCCCGCGTCGGCGGGGCACAGGGTGAGGTCGGCCAGGTCCTGCCAGCCCAGGGCGTCGAGGATGGCGTCCTGGGTGACGCGGGCGAAGCCGGTGGTCAGGACGACGGTGCGGCCGTCGGCGCGGAGCTTCTCGATGCTCTCGCGGGCTCCGGCGACCGGGGCGATCAGGCCGCCGTCGACGAGTTCCCCGTACGCCTCCTCGAAAGCGGAGTTGGCGCGCCGGGCGAGGTCCTCCGTACCGAAGAGGTGGCGGAAGACGGAGATCTTCGACTCGCCCATGGTGTCGCGTACGTACCGGAGCTTCTCGGCGTGGTCGGCGCTGCCCGGCTCGACGCCGAGGCGCTCCGCGGCCCGCTCGAAGGCGCGCTCGACGAGGCCGCCGTCGGCGACGGTCGTACCGGCCATGTCCAGGACGATCAGGTTCTGCGTGCGGTTCTCGGTCATCAGACTCATCAGACTTACCAGCCCAGTTCGTTCGCGGTGGTCTCGGCTATGGCGGGGGAGCAGGTCATGCCGCGGCCGCCGGGTCCGGTCACCAGCCAGACGCCGTCGGCCACCTGCTGGCGGTGGACGACGCGGGTGGTGTCGGTGCACTGCGCGTACACGCCCGCCCAGCGGTGCCTGATCTTCGGCAGGGGGCGGCCCAGGAAGGACTCGACGACCTCGGTGAGGTGCTCGTAGGGGTCTTCGAGGGTGTCGAACGCGAAGGGGTGCTCGTACTCGTGGGTGTCGCCGATGGTCAGTCCGCCGTCGAGGCGCTGGACCATCAGCAGCTGCATCTTGTGCGCGGCGGCGACCGGCGCCTGTGCCTGCGCGGCGTTGAGCGCGTCGAGGGCCCCGGACGCGTAGGCGGGGTAGTAGCGGAAGCTGTCGGCGTCCGCGACGGAGGTGGTCAGCGGCTCGCCGAGCGGGGCGGTCTGCATCATCTGGAGCCGGACGCGGCGCACGGGCAGGCCGGGGGCCAGCTCGCGGACCAGGCCCGACAGCCAGGCCCCGGTCGCCAGGACCACGGCGTCGCCGCGGTGGACGTCGCCGTGGTCGTCGCGGACGGCGCCATGACCTGCGACCTCGCGCACCTCCCGCCCGGGGAGGAAGGTGTACCGGCCGGTGGCCCCGAGGGCCTCGCGCAGGTGGAGCTGCGCGGTGCGCGGTTCGACGGCCGCGTCGCGCTCGCACCACAGCGCGGCCTCGAAGGCGCCGCGCAGGGCCGGGTTGATCTCCCGGGCCTCGGCCGCGGTGACCAGCTTGTAGCCGCGGGCGGCGGCGTCGGGGCGGGAGACGGCCGCCTCGGCGACCGCGTACTCACGGGCGTTGCGGACGGGGGTGAGGGAACCGATGGCGCGGAATCCCAGCCCCGGGACCCGCTCCCCGATCCGCTCCCAGAGCTCGCGGGCCCGCAGGGCGGTGTCGAGCTCCTCCCCACCGGCTCTTCCGCTCACCCAGATCTGGCCGAAATTGCGCAGTGACGCGCCGCGTGCCTCCGCTTCTCGCTCGATCTGGACGACCTCGTGGCCGCGTTCGACTGCTTGCCAGGCGTGCATGGTGCCGACCACGCCGCCTCCGACGACTATGACTCTCACGCCGTCCACGGTGGGCGCGCCCCGTGCCCCGGGGGGATCCGGTGGACGACCCGCCGGTGAACAGCCCCCCAAGCTTGGACTAGACCCGTTACTTTTCTGTGATCTCGATACGTCCGATTCCGTCGCGTATGGGGCGTTCCGGTGGGGACTATTCGGGCCGCAGACGGGTCGTGAAGCTGAACCGGTCACCACGGTAGAGCGAACGCACCCGCTCCAGCGGCCGGCCGTCCTGGTCCCGCGAGAAGCGGTGGATGAGCAGCATCGGGAGGGCGGGCGGGGTGCCGATCAGCAGGGCCTCGCGGGGGGTCGCGAGGACCGTCTCCAGCTTCTCGTCGGCGTCGCCGAAGGAGATGCCGAGGCGGTCGCGGAGGTATCCGTAGAAGGAGGAGTCCGGCGGGAAATCGCTGTCGAGCCGGGGAGCCCGGGCCACCCGGACGTACGTGCTCTCCAGGCCGACCCGTTCGTCGTCGGCCAGCAGGACGCGCTCCAGGTGCCAGACCGGCTCGCCGGCCTCGGCGCCGATGCCGGGCGCGAGGTCGGGCGGGCAGGGGAAGCGCTCGAGCCCGATGAGGTGACGGCCGGGGCGGCGGCCCTGGCGGCGGACGCCCTCGGTGTAACTCGCCAGCGACAGCGGCTGCTCCAGCTTCGGCCCGGCGACGACGGTCCCCCGGCCGGCGCGGCGCAGCCGGCCCTCGAGCAGCAGCTCGCGCAGGGCCTGGCGGACGGTCTCGCGGGACACCTCGTACCGCTCGGCGAGATCGCGCTCGGTGGGCAGCGCCCCGCCCTCGCCGAGCTCGTCGAGGAGCTCGGCGATGCGGGCCTTGACGGCGTAGTACTTCGGGATGCGGCCGTGCTCGGGGATTCCCGAGCGGACGGGCGAGCCGGGACGGTGGTGCTGGGTCTGTTCTTCCACGCTGGGACTCTATGCGGGGCGGGTGTACGCGGATGCCGTGTACGCGGACGCCGTGTACGCGGACGCCGTGTACGCGGACGCCCGGGCGGGCGGGCCGGACGGGGCGGGCGGATCAGCGTGCGGCCGGGGCGCGCAGCCGCCGGGCGCCGATCACCAGTCCGCCACCGACGACGAGGGCCGCGACGGCCCCCGCCCCCGCCCCGTACGCCCGCTCGTCGCGGGGCCCGGTGTGCGCGAGGGAGCCCGCCTCCACGGGGTCCTGCGGACCCTCGACGGTGAACCGGTAGCCGCCGGCCTCGCCGACCCAGTCGCCGTCGTCACCCTTGCGCTGCACGAGGGCGGCGTCCGCGAGCACCTCACCGGTGGGCGCGTCGGACGCGAAGGCGAGGCCGACCCGGACGGTCAGCGACCCGCCTGCGGCGACCGTGAAGCCGGGGAAGGCGGACCCTCCGTCGAAGACGGCGATGATCTCGTCGCGGTCGCTCCGCTCCAGGCTGACGGGGAGGGTGCCGCCGGGGGTGTCGAACTCCATCCGCAGGTGGGCGGGGCGCAGGGCGCGGGCCTTGTCGGTGAGGACGACGACGGGGTGGATGGCGGTGCAGAGGGAGTCGGTGGTGTTGGTCAGGTCCAGGTACCAGGTCTGCGGGCCGCCGCCGGTCCGGTACACGGCCGGTCCGCCGCGGATCCGGGCGCCGATGGGGAAGGCGGTGCTCTTCCCGTCCCCGCAGGTGGCCTGCGCACGGGACGGCCACGCGGGCGCCGGCCGGGCCCCGCCGCCGGTGCCGATGTCCGCTCCGGCGGTGGGTGCGGCGGTGACGACCAGGGCGGCGGAGAGGGCGGCGCCGAGGGCAAGGGCTTTGCGCAGTCGCATGGAAGACCCTTCGCTGCTTCGCTGCTCACCGGACGGGACGATGGTAGGACGAGGTGACAATCACCCCACCCAGCCCGCACCTTCCCACGCCGCCCGAACCCCCCACCCCCACCACGCCCAAGCCCCTACGGTTTACGCCCAATCAGCCCAAACCGTCAAGAACCTGCCCGGGGGGCCAAGCTCCACCCGAGGGGGGCGAGCTCCACCGGGGGCATCCCGGCCCTACCGGCCACTCCCACCGCCTTGCCGGCCCACTCCCGGCTCCGCCGGTCAGACTCGGCTCTGCCGGGGGCAACTTCAGCCTCGCCGGCGTTTGAGGCGCGGGGTCCGGGGCGGAGCACCGGTCTTTCAGCCTCGCCGGCGTTTGGGGCGAGGCGGCGCCGCGCCCACCGGCCCGGCCCGGCCCGGCCCAACCCTCAGCCCGCCCGCCCGAACACCGGCCCCAGCACCAGCTCCGCCGCCCCCTCCGCGACCCCCGCCCCGGCCAACGCCACGCACACCGAACCCGGCCCGCCGCCCGCCGCCCGCCCCGCGATCACCCGCCGGACCCCGTCCAGGAACACCTCCGGCGCCCCCGCCACCACCCGCCCGCCCAGCACCACCCGTTCCACATCCAGCAGCCCCACCAGATTCGCCGCCCCCTCCCCCACGATCCGGGCGGCCTCGGCCAGATCCCCCCGGGCCACCGCCGCCAGGCACAGCACCTCCGCGCACCCCCGCGCCCCGCACCGGCACGGCGGCCCGTCCAGCAGCAGCACCTGGTGTCCGAACTCCCCCGCCCCCGAACGCCCGCCCCGGTAGACCTCCCCGCCCAGCCGCAGCCCCGCCCCGAGCCCGGTCCCGACGTGTACGTACACCGAGGCCCCCCGGAACCCGCCGGCCGCGGCCGCGGCCGCCCCGGCATTCGTGTCCTTGTCCAGCAGCACCGGCACCCCCAGCCGCGCCGCCAGCACCTTCCGCAACGGGAACCCCTCCCATCGCGGAAACCCCGTCACCCGGCCCATCACCCCGGCCCGGTGGTCCAGCGGCCCCGGCGCGGCCACGCCGACCCCCAGCACCGGCCGCCCGCCCGGGTCACCGACCCGCGCGAGCGCCCGTACGACCTCCTCCACCACCGCATCCGGACCGGCCCCGAAGTCCAGCGGGCCCCCGCTCTCCGCGACGACCGTGCCCGCCAGGTCCACCCGTACCGCCCGGAGCTCGTCGCGGTCCAGGTGCACCCCGGCCGCGTACCGCGCCTGCGGCACCAGCCTGAGCAGCGTGCGCGGCTTGCCGCCGGTGGACACGGCACGGCCCGCCTCCGCGATCAGCCCCTCCCCGCCCAGCCGCGCAGTGATCTTGCTGACGGCCTGCGGGGTGAGCCCCGTACGTGCGGCGAGTTCGGTGCGGCCCAGGCCCGCGGGCCCGGCGCCGCGCAGCAGGTCCAGCAGGAGCGCCTCGTTGTGCCCGCGCAGCGCCGGCAGGTTCACCCCGCCGCGCCCGTACCCGCCCGGACCAGGACCAGGACCAGGGCCGACGCCCTCACCCTCACCCGCACCCACGCCCTCGCCGCCGTCCCCGTTTCCCCTGTTCACCCGCCCATTGTCCACCCTCCTTGCACTTCGGCAACACTGTTGCCAAAGTGGCTCCCATGAACGCCACCGCCCCCGCCGCCCCCCGCTCCGCCCCCCTCCGCGTCGGCCTGATCGGCTACGGACTCGCCGGTTCCGTCTTCCACGCCCCCCTCGTGACGGCCACCGACGGGCTCGTCCTCGACACGGTCGTCACCTCCGACCCGGGCCGGCAGGAGCAGGTCCTCGCCGAGTTCCCCGACGTCCGGATCGCGGCCTCGCCCGACGAGCTGTGGCAGCGCACGGGCGGCGCCGACGCCCTCGACCTCGTCGTGATCGCCTCGCCCAACCGGACCCACGTCCCGCTCGCCACGGCCGCCCTGACCGCGGGGATCCCCGTCGTCGTCGACAAGCCGCTCGCCGCAACCGCCGCCGAGGCGCGCGAACTCGCCGCCCTCGCCGAGCGGACCGGAACCTTCCTGTCCGTCTTCCAGAACCGCCGCTGGGACAACGACTTCCTGACCGTCCGCCGCCTCCTCGCGGACGGCGAACTCGGCGAGGTCCAGCGCTTCGAGTCCCGCTTCGAGCGCTGGCGCCCGCAGCTGAAGGGCGGCTGGCGCGAGTCGGGTGCGCCGGAGGAGATCGGCGGACTGCTCTACGACCTGGGCAGTCACGTCGTCGACCAGGCGCTGGTGCTGTTCGGCCCGGCGGTACGGGTCTACGCGGAGGCCGACGCGCGCCGGCCGGGCGCCGAGACCGACGACGACACGTTCATCGCCATCACGCATGCGAACGGAATCCGCTCGCACCTCTACGTCAGCGCCACCACCGCCCAGCTCGGCCCGCGCTTCCGCGTCCTCGGTTCACGGGCCGGCTACGTGAAGTACGGCCTCGACCCGCAGGAGGGCGCCCTGCGCGAGGGGCTGCGGCCGGGCGCGGATGCGCCGTGGGGCGAGGAGCCGGAGCACCTGTGGGGACGGCTGGGCTCCGGCGAGTCCCCGCTGACCGGCGCCGGGACCCCCGTACCGACGGCCCCGGGCGACTACCCGGCGTACTACGCGGCGGTCGCGGCCGCCCTGCGCGAGGGCGGGCCCGCGCCGGTCACGGCGTACGAGGCCGCGCACTGCCTGGAGGTGCTGGAGGCGGCCCGTACCTCGTCCCGGGACGGAGTGATCGTGGAGCTGTGAGCCAACGCTCACAGGAACGGGCGCGTCCGGGGCGGACGACGATCTATCCTGCACGGATTGCCATCCACACGATCACCACGTGTACGTGTGTAAAGAACGGAAACGAATTCCTGTGAAGCTGCCCCGGATCGCGTCGGTCGTCGCTGCCGCCGCGATAGCCCCGGCCGTCCTGCTCTCCTCGCCGGCCTTCGCCGCCGACGCCCCGTCCGCGGCGACGCCGTCCACCCCGACGGCTCCCACCGCCCCGGACCCGGCGGAGAAGCCCGCGGAGAAGCCCGCCGAGGACCCGCAGGCCGTGAAGGACCGGGCCGCGATCCAGGCGATCCTGGCCGACCCGGCGAGCGGGCCGGGCGTGCGCGAGGCGGCCGAGAAGGCGCTCAAGGGGACGGCCGCGGACATGCGGCACTTCCTGGAGGTCGTCTGGCAGCAGGAGCAGTACACCGACGACCGGGTACGGGTCTCCCGGATCCACAGCACCGGCGGCACCGCCGTCAAGCGGGAGGCCGAGAAGGCCCTGCGGGCCGGAACCCACGCCGCGCTGAAGGAGTTCCTCGCCACCGGGCAGCACAAGGCCCGCTACGAGGACGACCAGGTCGAGCTGTTCCGCATGCTGAACGGCGCCGGCTCGGGCATCCGCGAGGCCGTCGAGAAGCTGCTGCGCAGCGGAACCCCGGAGCAGGTCCGCGAGTTCATCGAGACGGGCCAGCACAACGTCCGGGCGAGCGACGACCGCGTCGAGCTCTCGCGCATCTACGAGGGCGCCGGCCCGGGCCTGAAGGCGGCCATCAACGCCCTCCTCAACGGGCACCCGTCCAACGCGGAGCTGCGCGAGTTCGTGAAGACCGGGCAGCACAAGCTGCGCGACGAGGACAACACCGTCCTGATCTGGTCGATGCTGAACAACCCCGGCCCGGAGCTGAAGAAGGCGGCCATCGCCGCCCTCAAGGGGACGCCCGAGGACCGTGCGACGTTCCTGAAGACCGGCCAGCACGAGGCCCGCGCCAAGGACAAGGCCGCCGAGGAGGCTGCCGCCAAGGCGGAGCAGGACAAGAAGGACAAGGAAAAGAACGGCTCCACGGGCACGGGCACCGGCACGGCCGGCACCACGACCCAGGTCGCCGCCCAGGGCACCGGCGGCAACGGCAACGTGACCGCGGCGGGCGGGTCCGCGCCGCTCGCGAACACCGGCGCCGGTTCCGAGAACGCCTGGTTCGCGGCCGGCAGCGCCGCCGCGCTCGCCGCGGGCGCCGGCCTGGTGCTCACCAACCGCCGCCGCCGCACGTCGGCCGAAGGCTGAGCCTTCGGCCGGGCCGAGGTCACACGTACGCACGGGAAGGGGCGGGCTGCCGATGGATGGCAGCCCGCCCCTTCCGCGTGTTCCGCGGTGTCTCCGCTACGCGCCCTTGAACTCCTGGCGCTGGCGGCCCAGGCCGTCGATCTCCAGCTCCACGACGTCACCGGCCCGCAGGTACGGCTTCGGCTCCGGCTGGCCCATGGCCACGCCGGCCGGCGTACCGGTGACGATGACGTCCCCCGGGTACAAGGTCATGAACTGGCTCAGGTACCGGACGACCTCGCCGACCGGGAAGATCTGGTCGGCGGTGTTGCCGTCCTGCTTGAGCTCGCCGTTGACCCACAGCTTCACGTCCAGGGCCTGCGGGTCCGGGATCTCGTCGGCGGTGACCAGCCACGGGCCGAGCGGGGTGAAGGTCTCGCAGTTCTTGCCCTTGTCCCAGGTGCCGCCGCGCTCGATCTGGAACTCGCGCTCCGAGACGTCGTTGACCAGCAGGTACCCGCCGACGTGCGCGAGGCCCTCCTCGGCGGAGCCCAGGTAGCGGGCCGTGCTGCCTATGACGACGCCGAGCTCCGCCTCCCAGTCGGTCTTCACGCTGCCGCGCGGGATCAGCACGGTGTCGTCCGGGCCGACCACGGTGTCGGCGGCCTTCAGGAAGAGGATCGGCTCGGCCGGCGGCTCCGCACCGATCTCGGCCGCGTGCCCGAAGTAGTTCAGCCCGATGCCCACGATCTTGCCTATGCGGCCGACCGGCGCGCCGATCCGCAGCCCCTCGGCGTCCAGCACCGGGAGCTCGCCCGCCTCCGCCGCGTCGCGTACCCGGGAGAGTACGGAGTCCTCGGCGAGGAGAATGCCGTCCACATCCGTGATCAGGCCGGACAGGTCACGCAGGGTGCCGTCCTGGTCGAGGAGCGCGGGGCGCTCCGACCCGACGGGTCCGACACGCAGTAGCTTCATGGGCATTCTCCCGTGGTCGTGGGTGGTCGGCGCATGGGCAGGCAAGGCAGGCCCGAGCGCCGGCCGATGGGTTGCGGCCATCGGAGGATTGGTTGATCCTCCAAGAAGTCCGGCCAATCCGCAAGACCCTGTTCACGGACTGGAACGCCGCCGCCCCGCAGCCTTCCCGGGAGCAGCCGCCCCGGCAGCCTTCCCGACAGCCTTCCCGGGAGCAGCCGCCCCCGCAGCCTTCCCGGCGACCTCACCAGCGGCGGCCCCCTCCCGGCGGGACTGCATCCAGGCCCGCTCCGCCACCGACCACGCGGTGGTGGTCAGCAGGTACAGCCCGGCCGCGAGCGGCACCACGGCAGCGGTGATCAGCGTCCCGAAGGACAGCAGGGGCAGTACGCCGCCCAGCTTGCGCATGGCCTCCTGCTGCTCGGCGCTCACCCCGGCCGGGGCGGGCCGGGACGGCGCGAGCGCGGCCTCGGCGGCAGCCCGGCGCCCCCGTACCGCACTCCACGCGGCCACCACCCCGATCGCCGCGAACAGCCCGAGGAACACCAGCCCCTGCGCCCCGAACAGCCCGCCGTCCCCCAGCGCCTCGGTCCACCGGGCGCCCAACGGCGCCGCGAACAGCCGGTGCTCCAGCAGCTCACCCCCCGAGGTGAAGGCCTGGTACATCAGGAAGAACACCGGCAGCTGCAACAGCACCGGCAGACACCCCGCCGCCGGGGTCGCCCCGCGGAAGGCGGCCCGGCTCAGCGGATACAGCGCGAGCCGCACGAGCACGGTGAACAGCACGATCGCGGCAGCGGTCGCGGACTCGGCCAGCACCGGCTCGAGGAACCGGCCCAGCTCAACAACAAGATGGGTGAAAACGGACACGCGGGCCCTCCGGAGGGTCTCGTCTACGTCGAATGAGATGCAAGGACATGCATTTCGGCGTGACGACCCGCGAGGGGCAAAGCAGTGATCGGAGTCAGGGAAGGCGTGAAGCTACTGCGCGCCCCTACGCGGCCGTCGGGACCGGACGGCCGGGCGCCCTGGGCCGCGACCGGCCCGAGGCATCGGGATCACGCTGCGGCAGGAACGCCGTGCGCTGCTCGCGATCACGGATCGCGGTGCGTATTCGGTGCGGCGGCACGGGCCGCGCGAGGCGCGCGACGGCGGCGAGCGCCTCGGCGCCCACGGCAACGGCGGCGGCAAAGGCGACGACGACCGCGCCCAGCCCGCCCAGCCCGCCCTCTCCGGCGAACAGCGCGAGGACCGCCCCGAGCAGCACCAGCACCAGTGACGTCCGGGCGAACAGCAGGAGGAAGCGCCGAGCCATACGGACCTCCCCCTTCCACTCCCCCGAGCGAACCTCCGTACGAGACCCGCTTCCTGCGATCGATACTAACCGGCCCCACTGACAAGGCGAGGGGACGGCGAGGAGATCAGGACCTGAGCACCCCCCACACCACCAGCCGGTACTTGGAGGTGTACTCGGGCGTGCAGGTGGTGAGCGTGATGTACGCACCGGGCTCGCCGTACCCGTACTCCGGTTTCACCAGGCTCCGCGGCACGGGCGCGATCACCCCGACGTCCCGCTCGGTCGTCTCGCCGAGCACCTTCCCGACGACGTACGTGTACCGCCGCCCCCGCACCTCGACGATCAGCTCGTCCCCGGCCCGCAGCCGGTTGATGTACCGGAACGGCTCCCCGTGCGTGTTGCGGTGCCCGGCCAGCGCGAAGTTCCCCCGCTCCCCCGGCCCGGCGGTCCCCGGGTACTGCCCGGCATACCCCTTGTCGAGCACGGCCCGCTTGTCGATCCCCTGAGCGACCGGCACGGTCAGACCGAGCCGGGGGATCCGCAGCACGGCGTACGCCTGGTCCCGGGCCGGCGGCTTGGCGGCGGGGGCGCGGCCCGGCGCGGACGCGGCAGGCCGCGGCGGCCCGGCACCGGCCCCCTCCTCACCGGCAGAAGCGGAAGCAACGGGTTCGCCGGGGTCGCCGGACCCGGCGGGCTCATCCACCGGACCCGGCTCGTCCGGCACCCGGGCCCAGTCGTTCTCCAGCGCCCTGACCTGCTGCTGCGCGGCGGCGACGGCCTGGCGGTTGGTCCACCACACCTGGTGCACCACCAGCAGCAGGACCACCACCCCCACGGTGACGGTCAGCTCGGCGGCCGCCCACAGCACCCCCGCGAGACCGGCCCGGCGCGCCCGCCGGCCGCTCCCCTGAACCACCACAGGTATGTGATCCCGCACGGGCGGCACCCTAAGTCCTCCCCCGTCAACTGACCAGCGGCAGTACGGTGTGATCCATGCGCCCTGACACGCCTGCCGAGCACATCGCCGAAGCCGAGCGCCTCATCCGCACGGCGACCCGCTATCCCGAGGACCAGGAGCCGTTGCTCCTCCAGGCCGCTGCCCACCTCGAGTTGGCAGACGCCCGGGACCGCGCCAGCGCGCTGTACGACCAGCTCCTCTCCGCCTCGCCGGCCAACCCTCACCTGATCAAGGCCCTGCAGGCGGCGAACCTCTGGGAGTACGGCCACGAAGCGGAAGCCCGCGCCCTGATCTCGGGCCTCCGCGCGGCCTCCCCCAAGGACCCGGCGCCCTGGGAGGTCATCGCGGAGGCCCTCGAGGCCCACGACGAGCTGGAGGCCTCGCACGACTGCTTCACCGAGGCGGCGACCCTCCTGATCGCGGAGGAGGACCCGCTCACCCCGGCCACCACCGCCCTCCTGACGGGCCGCCACCGCGTCCGCCGCCTGCTCGGACTCCCGCACGACGACTGGGACATGGTCGCCGACACCCGCCACATCGGCCCGATCCCCCTCGACGAACTCCACGACCCGAAGCGCATCTGGGCCCTCGGCTCCGACGACCCGGCCGAACTCCGCGCCGAGATCGCCCGCCTCCGCGCCGAACTGGGCGACCGCCGCGCCGCCCTCTCGCGCCCCTTCCCGGTGGCGATCCTCCACTGGCCGGCCCGCGAACTGGCGGAACTCCTCACCTCGTACCCCACCCTCGCCGCGGAGTACCCCTCACACGAGGCCCACCTCCGGGAGACCGAAACCTCGCTCCGCGCCCTGGCCGCCTCGGGCACCACGAACCTCGGCATCGTCACGGCCAGCGTCCCCTCGTACGAGGCCTTCGCCGCCTCCGAACGCACCTCCCCGGCCTCCCCGTCCCTCTTGGCCGAATACGCCACCACCCTGGCCGCCCGAGGCAAGGCCACCCCCTGGCCCCCCACCCCCACAAACCCCTGCTGGTGCACCTCGGGCAAGCCGTACTCGGAGTGCCACGGGAACGCCGGCCCCTGATTCCCGGGTCGGGGATCCCTGCGGGATTCACCCAGACCTGCCGAAGGCGACAGCCGCGGATTAGGCTCGTCCTCGATTCGACGATCCCCGAGGCAGGTAATGACCGACGACTGGCAGTTCGACGTCCCCACCACTGGCAGCAAGCACCTCCCCCCTGACGCCCGATACATGGAGGCGCTCAGCAGCCAGGGGTACGGGTTCGAGGTGGCCATCGCCGATCTCGTCGACAATTCGATCGACGCCGGCGCCAGGGACGTGGTGATCCACTTCCTGCGCGACGAGGACCGCCTTGTGAGCCTCCTCGTCATCGACGACGGGAAGGGGATGACCGAGGAGGAACTCGACGTCGCCATGACCGTCGGAGGCCGGCGCGACTACGCCTCCGAAGCCCTGGGCATGTTCGGCACCGGATTGAAGTCGGCATCGCTCAGCCACGCGTCCGCCGTGACGGTCGTGAGCAAGACGCGCAGGAGCAGGGCCGTGGGCCGCCGTTGGCTCATGGAACGGGCGGTGAACGGGTACCAGTGCGACATCGTGGCCGGGGACTACGCCCAGACACTGATCGACCGGTACGCCCAACGGCCGATCACCTGGCAGGGCACCGTCGTGCGGTGGGACGGGGTCAAGAACTTCCCCCGCAACGGCGGAGGCGGCCAAACCGACCGCTACCTGCACCGGACCATCAACCGACTCGGCCTCCAGCTCGGTCTGTACCTGCACAGGTTCCTCGCCAAGGACGACTTCAACATCACGATCGCGGTCGAGGACGTGAACACCGGAACCGAGTACATGAATTTCGGTGTAGAGCCTCTCGACCCGTTCGGATATCCGGTCCCGGGGCACGTCGACTACCCTCGGCGCTTTACCGTGGACCTCGCTTCTGTCCTCCCCGTATCCCTCGAAGCCCATGTCTGGCCGGCGAAGTCGACCCTGGACGGATACAAGGCGGTTGGCTCCGTCCTGGAACGCCAGGGGTTCTATTTCTACCGGCACAACCGTCTCGTGCAGGCGGGCGGGTGGAACAATTTTCGCCAGCCTGATCAGCACCTCTCGCTTTCCCGTGTCGCCGTCGACCTGCCGCCGGACGGAAGCGACGTCTTTCGGCTGACCGTGAAGAAGGAGGGCGTGGAGGTCTCTCCCGAATTCGTCTCCGCATTGGAAGAGGCGCGGGATGCCGACGGGCGGCGCTTCGTCGAGTATGTCGCGGACGCCGAGTCCGTCTATCGCGAGGCGCGGAAGCGGGCGGGAACCACTCGAAGATCCGTGGTGGGTCCGGGCAAGGGCTTCGACCCCGCCGTACGGGAGGCGATCGAGGACGAGCTGCCCCTGCTGCCGGGCGAAGATCCCATCGCCATCCGCTGGCATGCGTTGGACAACAGCCTGTTCTTCGAAGTCGACAGGGAGAATCGGACCATCGTCCTGAATCACCACTATCGGTCGGCGATTCTCGGCGGAAGGCGCGGCGGGCTCAATGACGCCCCTACGCTGAAGTCCCTTATGTACCTCCTCCTCCACCAGGTGTTCGAGAAGGAATACAGCGGGAGCCGAGAAAAGGACAACCTTCAATTGTGGCAGTCCATCCTGGTGGCGGCCGCTCGCACCGAACTGGAACGCATGGGCGACGATGACTGACGCCGCCGGATACCCGGAACTCCCATGGTCGACCGTCGAGCACTATCTCGGGGAACGGCAGGCGGCCAGCTATCGGCTTTCCGCGCCGAGCGCGGAGCGCGCTGTCTGGTACGAGATCGGGGACGGCGGGCAGGAGATCTCGCTACAGGTGCAGCTCGACCGACACCAGCAGCCGCCGCGCTCGTCGCTGCCCGCGGTCACCATCGACCAGGTGCGGCGCGGCGAGAGTCGGATGGCGCGCATCCACACCACCCAGGTCGCATTGATGCGCGATTTCCACGATCTGCTCATCGCGGTCGCGGACCGGATCGTCACGGGCGAGCGGGATCTCGGGCAGGCCTTCGAGGAGACCGTCCAGGCCTGGGGACGACTGCTCGACCAACCGCGCGGCCTCGGGGTCGAGCGTCGCATAGGGCTGCACGGCGAACTGGCGGTGCTGCGGGCCGTGGCCCGCTCCCACGGGTGGGCTCAGGCCGTCGAGGCATGGACCGGCCCCAAGGCGGAGCAGCACGACTTCGGGCTGCCCGACTCCGATCTCGAGGTGAAGACCACCGCTTCCGACAGGCGTAGGCACACCATTCACGGGATACAGCAGCTCACGGAGAGCCCCGGGCGACCCTTGTGGCTCGCCTCTCTCCAACTGACCCGCGGAGGCCTCGGCGGCCGTTCCCTGGGCGAGTCGGTGGCCTCGGTGATCCGTGACGCCCGCGCTGCGCAGCGCATCGCGTCCGTGCGACTGGAGAACGCCCTCGCGGCCGAAGGCTGGAGCGAGAGCGACCCGGACGACGAGCGCTGGACCTTGCGCACGGCACCATTGCTCGTCCCGGCCGAGCAGCTTCCGAGGCTGACCGAGTCGATGATTCCCGTCTCCGTCCGAGAGCACGTCTCGTCGATCGACTACCGCATGGACGTGACCCATCTGAGCTCGGCACCCGGCTCGCCGGTCGACCTCAGCGACTTCTGTCTTCCGTGACCGACGAGGACCCCCAATTGACAAGCAACGAAACCCTTCGGCTCGAGCTGCACAGTGCGGTGCTGGCCGATCTCGACGGCAGCAAGCCGAAGAACCTGGCCCGCGCTCTGGCGTACCAGGCCGAGGACATGCCACCCGAAGTCACGGCATTCGCCGACGAGGCGGACTTCCAAGCAGCATTGAAGGGATCCCGTTCGACGCATCAGCTCGTCGAACTGTGGCGCAAGCAGCTCACGCGGTGGGACTACGCGGACAGCCCTGCCTGGACCGAAACCGCGCCGCGCACGGACGAGCGCAGGGCCGATATCCATTGCCTGCTGAAGCTTGAGCAGTCCACGCGCGCGCTGCTCGACGGACTGATTCCCGTATCTAAAGCGGCGGTCTCCGTAGTGATCAGCCCGGAGCACAAGCCCTGGTACACGCCGCAGTCCCAGCTCAGTCGGCCCCACTACTGGCCCGCCTATCGCGGCCTGCTCGCCGCCAAGGGATGGCCTGCCGCTGCCGTGGCTGCGCTGGACGTGGCGACCGACCAGGTGATCGAGCGGCTGGCCGACCCGACCGACCCGGCGGTGTACCAGTCCAAGGGCCTCGTCGTGGGTTATGTGCAGTCGGGCAAGACCGCGAACTTCACCGGTGTCATGGCCAAGGCCGTGGACGCGGGGTACCGGCTGGTGATCGTTCTCGGGGGAACGCTCAACATGCTGCGGGCCCAGACCCAGCGGCGCCTCGACATGGAACTCGTCGGCAAGGAGAACATCCTCAGGGGAGCCGACGAACTGGAATCGGACTACGCCGACGACCCGGCCTGGACCGCCGGAAAGTTCGTGACGCACCACGGCCTTCCGTCCGCACTCGGGGCGTTCGACATCGTGCGAATGACCACACGGAACGACGACTACAAGAGCCTGTTGCAGGGCATCACCGCCTTGGAGTTCGAGAAGCGGGAGCCGGCCCTTCCGCTGTACGACCGGGAGAACCTGCACCGCTCGTCCGCCCGCCTGATGGTGGTCAAGAAGAACAAGACCGTGCTGGCCAAACTTGTCAAGGACCTGGGAAAGATCAAGACCCCCCTGGCCGAGATCCCCGTCCTGATCATCGACGACGAGTCGGACGAGGCCTCGGTCAACACCGCGAAGCCCGACGTCCAGCGCAGCGCGATCAACGAGCAGATCTCGAAGCTGCTGAACATGCTGCCGCGCGCTCAATACGTGGGCTACACGGCTACACCCTTCGCGAACGTCTTCGTGGACCCGAGCGACACAGAGGACATCTTCCCCAAGGACTTCCTCATCTCCCTGCCACGCCCCGAGGGATACATGGGGGCGCGCGACTTCCACGATCTGGACAGCGACGTGGAGGAGCACGAGCGCACCGTCGCCAACTCCAACGAGAAGGCACACGTCCGGGACATCGTCGACGACGTGGAGGACGACACCTGCCTGCAGCAGGCCATGGACATGTTCGTGCTGACGGCCGCCATGAAGCTGTACCGGGAGGACGTGGGCAGGCTCGGTGACGGCTACTTCGAGCACCACACGATGCTCATCCACGAGTCGGTGCGCACCGGGGTCCATCGCGACCTGCACGATCGGGTCCTGAACCTGTGGCACGACGCAGGCTATACCGGCCCCCGTGGGCACGAGCGGCTGCGGAAGCTCTTCGAGACGGATGTCGCTCCGGTCTCGGAGGTCCGGGCCGAGGGGCAGGCGGTTCCCGCGTCCTACGACGAGCTGATGCGCTACGTCGGTCCGGCGAGCGTACGGATCGGCGGTGACGCCCAACCGATCATTGTCGTGAACGGCGACAAGGACCTGGAGACGGGCGAGGCCGACTTCGACAAGCGTCCGATCTGGAAGATCCTCATCGGGGG
Organism: Streptomyces sp. IBSNAI002; assembly: GCF_052244475.1. NCBI lineage: Bacteria > Bacillati > Actinomycetota > Actinomycetes > Kitasatosporales > Streptomycetaceae > Streptomyces > Streptomyces sp. IBSNAI002. The sequence continues at coordinate 3,426,832 of NZ_JBQPXG010000002.1, forward strand.
CCAAAAATTGGCACGCGGGTTCACGGTCGAGGGGTTGACCGTGTCATTCTTCCGCCGTCGCGCCGGAAACGCCTCCACTCTCATGCAGATGGGCCGCTGGTTCGGGTTCCGCAAGGGCTACCGCGACCTGGTGCGTCTCTACCTCGGCCGCAGGGAGCTCATGGGGCGGACCGAGGTGGATCTGTACGACGCCTTCCAGGCGATCTGCCTCGACGAAGAGGCATTCCGTTCGGAGCTACACCGGTATTCCGTCATGGTGGACGGAAGGCCGCAGATCACACCCGCACAGATCCCTCCCCTGGTCTCCCAACACCTGCCGTGGCTGAAGCCGGCCAGCCCGAACAAGATGTACAACGCCAGGCTGGAACTCGTGCGGTCCGCCGGACGCTGGGAAGAGCCCACCGCCTATCCACAGAAAGGCGAAGACCTCCGGCGAAACACGGAGCTGTGGCTTCCGTATCTCGATTCCCTCGATTCTCAGGCGATCGCGTACGGGTGCCACTTCCCGGACAAGGGTTTGGTCCACCGCTTCCGTGCGCTGAGTGGAATCTTCCCGGCGGCCACGGTCCTGGACACGCTCCGCAAACTGCGCTGGGAGGTTCCCGAGCAGTTTCCTCCGCACCTTCGCTACCTCTCGGAGATCACCGAGGCCGGCAAGGTGGACGACTGGGTCGTTCTGGCTCCGCAGCACGCCTCGGGTTCGGAGGCGAAAACCGTCACCCTCGGCTCGGCGGGCCGGTCGTACTCGTGGTTCTCCCGTGACCGTCGCGCCGACCGCGGACCTCTCTTCGGAGCGATCAGCGACAAGAAGCACCGCGGGGTCGCATACCGGATCGCAAGCACCTTGGAGGCCTCGGGGGACGGGGCCACCGAGAGCCTCGTGGCCGAGCGCCGAGGGGCCATCGTCCTCTACCCGGTCATCGAGACGACTCGACAAGGCTCCATCGGCGCGGACCGGCGCATCGATTCGGACAAGATCGTCATGGCGTTCGCCTTCGTGGCGCCGGCATCGGCCCACAGCGCGAACGGACAGGTGGTCCAGTTCACGACAGTCTCCCCCAAGGCCAGTGCGATCATCGACGTCACGGAGATCGACAAGAGTTGATCTCCTGGTACAACGGCGGCGAGGCAGGCAACAGGCCTCACCGCCCTCACGGGGACTCCGGGGGCGGGATGAACACTGGAACGACGGATCGGCTGCGTTCCCTGGACGTCTGCTCAGGCGCCGGCGGGCTGGCGCTGGGCCTCGAGGACGCCGGCTTCGATCCCGTCCTCCTGCTCGACAACCGCGACGTCGCGTGCCGTACCCTGCACGCCAACCGTCCTTCCTGGAACGTCCTCGAAGCGAACCTGCTCGACTTCGACCCGTCCGAGCACACCGAGACCTACGACGTGGACCTGCTGTCGGCGGGCCTGCCACGGGTGAAGGCGACGGCCACCGCGGCGCGCCGCGACAGCGAGGCCGAAATCGAGCTGCTGCGAGCCACGATGCTCCTCCTCCACGGCGTGCAGCCCAGGGCGCTGCTCGTCGAGAACGTGCCCGACCTGGTGACGAAGCCGGCCTACGAGGCGATTCGCTCGTACGTCGCGGAGGAACTGTCCCACTTGGGCTATCGGCATGCGTGGTTCGTCTTGAACGCCGCAGATTTCGGTGTTCCGCAAACCCGCCGCCAGGGGGTTCTGGTGGCCTTCAAGGGCGACGTGATCGACGCCTTCGTCGAGCCGACTCCGACGACCGATCCGCACAAGACGGTCGGTGAGACGCTGTTGGAATCGATGTCCGCCGGCGGCTGGTCCCAGGCACGCAGGTGGGCGGCACAAGCCGACCAACCCGCCCCGACCCTCGTCGGCGGTTCCTGGGAACGAGGTGGTGCGGACCTGGGGCCGACAGGGTCCAAGCGCGCTTGGGCGCGCCTCGGGGTCGATGGGGCGACGGTGGCGGACGCCGTCCCGGACGCCGACTTCCACTGGGATCCGGCGCTCGGCCGGGCAGGCATGATGCCCCTGACCGTGGCCCAGGCCGCGCTGCTCCAGGGGTTCCCTCCCTCGTGGCGGGTCGAGGGCCGCAAGACCGCAATGTACCGGCAGGTGGGCCATGCCTCGCCGCCTCCGGTCGGACGCGTGCTGGGCACCGCCATCGCCGCCGCACTGCGGGCCTGACGGAGCGGGAGAGAGGCGTGCTGAGCCTGCTCGGTGATTACACTTGACCCCCATGACCAGAAAGCAGCCCCAGCCGTCTCAACCTGGGCAGATCCGCGTGATGGACCTGTTTGCCGGAGCTGGTGGCTTTTCATCTGGATTCAGCCGGTACATCCCGATGGGGGCGGCAAGTCCGTTCACCTCCGTCGCCGCCGTCGAGTTCGACCGGGCCGCGGCAGCCACCTACGCGGCGAACTTCGGCGGTGCACACGTCTTCGCCGGTGACATCGCGAGGTTCGATCCCACGCCCTTCAAGGGTCAGGTCGACGTGATCATGGGCGGCCCGCCCTGCCAGGGCTTCTCCGGGCTCGGCAAAGAAGATCCGGCGGACCCTCGCAACGAGCTTTGGCAGGAGTACGTGCGTGTGGTGGCCAAGGTTCACCCTAAGGTGTTCGTCATCGAGAACGTCGATCGCTTCCTGAAGTCCCCGCAGTACGCCGAGCTGCTTTCCGCCTCCGCTACCCCAGGGCATCCGCTGCACGACTACACGGTGGAGCCCGCCGTGATGAATGCGGCCGACCACGGCGTCCCACAGGCACGACGCCGTGTCATCGTCATCTGCACGCACAAGGACTTCGCCCAGCCACTGCGGCACCCCGCACCCACGCACCACAAGCACGGATACGAGTCCGCCGAGGCACAGGACGCCCTCTTCGACTCCGTTCCCGGCGGTCAGGCCCTGCCACGCTGGGTTCCGGTTTCCAAGGTCTTCGACGTCTCCGCCAAGCGCCCAATCCTGGAACGCATGCCCGATCCGCGCGACGAGGCGGATGCCGCCGGCGCCGTCCCCGGTCACTACCTCACGACGGATCTCCATTTCGGCCGGAACCCCGAGGATCTTTCCCGAGCGCGGTACATGGCGATTCCCGAGAACGGAAACCGGAACAACCTCCGCGGGGTCAGCTATCGTCTCGACCGGGCCGGCCGCATTCGCCTCTCCACGGAAAAGGACTACAGCCGACTCAAGGGGCAGGAGTTCTACCTCTCAACCGAGAGCTGGGACAACCACAATTCCGGATCCGGCGACGTCATGGGTCGCATGCGGAAGAACGCGCCCTCGGTGACGATCCGGACCGAGTTCTACAAACCCGAAAAGGGACGGTACCTGCACCCAACGGAGCACCGCCCGATCACCCACTACGAGGCCGCCCTCATCCAGGGGTTCCCCGAGAACTTCAAGTGGTACGGAACAAAGATCGAGATCGCCCGTCAGATCGGCAACGCCGTGCCCGTCGGCCTCGGCCGTACGCTGGCCGAGGCCATCCACACCTTCCTCGCCCGGAACAACTAGCCGCGCCATCGGGCCGCCCGTCAGACGTGGTCCGATGGCTTGGTCAGGCTCACCCCTACCGGCACCCGGGGCGCGGGAACGTTCCTACCTCCCGCCGAGCGGTCCCGCAGAGGCGCATCGACCAACAATTGCTCGAAGATAGGCACCAGGGCTTCGACCGAGGACCGACTCACCACACCGTCCCCGGGACCTTCCGGAAGTCGCCCCCAAGGAGCCTCCGCCGCGTCCTCCGCTTCGTCGATCCATTCCTGGAGCGCATCGGTATCGGCCGGTCGGTCCGGGGCCAGCACGTCGTACACCAGGGTGCTGCCCGCCGCGTTCACAGCCGCTGAGAGCGCGTTGACCTGGTCCCCCGGCCGAGACACACCAGCAGCGAGCTGCCGTTCCAGCACCTTCAGGATCGCCTGTGCGGTCGGGCGGTGATCGATGACGTCCAAGCGCATCGTGGTCTGCAGCACGTCCTGCACCCGGCAGGCCGCCTCGACGGGGCGATAGTCGGCTCCGTCACGGAACAATTCCGCGGCCCACCAGAGTCGGGAGAAGGCCTGTGTGTAGTGCGGTCCGCAGAATCGGGCGGCCGTCGCCGCACCCGACCCACTGCCCCTGTCGGATCCCCGGTGTCGCCAAGCGACGTAGTCGGGGGCGACGACCATCGCGACGAAGTTCCAGAGTCGGCCGTCCGCTGCCTCGGCCCGCGTCATGCGCAGGGTGGCGTGCAGCCGGGGAGCCAACCAGCCGTCCGCCGCCGTCCGCTGGTCCCCGAAGCGTCGCATCGACTCGTCGATCAGTACCCGCACCGGTCCGGTCCGCCACCGGTGTGCGGCGCCCAACATCTCGGCTGCCCTTCGAAGCGCGACCTGAGGCGGCCGCTCCTGCCCGGTCTGCACGGCCCGACCGAGATACTTGGCCACCGACGCATCCGTCAACAGCCCCAGACCCGAAGGGAGTTCCCTATCGTCGACTCGGTTCAACGCGTGTCACCGGCCCCTTCGAGGTGCTGCACGGAGCGCACCGCATTGGTCAGGTTCCTCGTCGTGCGGCTTCGCCGCCCGGCGGCGAACTGCACGCCGGTCTGGATCTCCGCCCACCCGTACCCCTTGGCCCGCCGTTCGGCGATCTCGTAGAGCGCATCGGTCGGTTGGCGACCCGGCAGCACGTCCGGGAGCATGGACCGCAGCACTGATTCCCGCCATCCCCTCGGCAGTATCGGAGTTCCGTCCTCGTCCGCGTCCAGATCGCTGATGGCCGTGTGGAACATCGCGGTCCAGGCGTCCTGGGCGATCTGGGACGCTGCAAGATCACGCAACATCCGCTCCGCCGGACTGCCACCCGAGCCACGGAGCGCCTCCAACAAGCCCTCGACGGCTCCGGTGTTGAGATACACGGTCGGAACATCGCCCGTGGTTTCGACGATCCAGGCAGATTCCTTGTAGGGCCTGAGCCACTCGTACTCACCCTCCTTGAAGTCCACCTCGACGATCTCGATCTCGCGTTGTCGGGCAGGCGTCGAGGCCTTCAGATCGACGTACCAGTCGTTGACGGCGGATCCCACCAGCCGGCCTGCCACGCCCTCCACCGTCGCGACCACCAACACGCCCAGCGTGGCCCGCCTCAGGAAAGCCACGCTGTCCACCTCGACGGTCCCCTGCATCGAACCGTCCCCCGCCCGGGACAGCACCGCGGTCGTACGGGCGTTGGTCGCCTTCTCCGAAACAACGGCGAGGAACACCACATCGGACCACGGACCCGATCGAAGCTCCGCTTCCGGGAAGGTCACGGAGAGCCGGAGTCGGGCCCGGTCCCAAGCACCACGCCCCGCTTCGTGCAGGGCCACCGCCCGATCGGTAGCCGAGATCATCGAGTACGGAAGCTCCCGGTTGTCCACCGAAACGGACACGACTCTCAGCTCCACGTCCCCGAAGAGCGTCGGATAGGGGAAAACCGCTGTCACGCCGAACCTCCGCGAGCCTTCTGGACCTCCACCACGAGTCGGGCGTATCCACTGCGCACCGGGTGCGTTGCCGGATCGGTGACCCCGCGGAAGACCGCACTGCGCACGCCGGGCTCCACGACGAGGTCGCCCTTCTCCACGCGGCAGTCCTCCTCGGCCACGAGATCCGACCACCCGACCACGGTACGGCCTCCCGAACGTACGTCGAACTTCGCGACGGGCGTCAGCCTCCACGGGTCCTCGGCAGCAGGGAGCCTGACCTCCACGGTCACGCTCCAGGCACCGGATTCCTCCACGCGTGCCGTCACTCCGCGGACCGTGGGGAATCCATGCACCCGCCGCGCCGCACCGGTGTTCGCGTCCCACGTGAGAAGCTCGCGCAGGACCGCGGGACCGCCCGCCCGCTTCGTCTCGCGCTTGCCGACCAGAGCGCGCACGGCCTTGTCGACATCGCTGCGAAACTCCTTCAGCCGGCTGACGGCACCACGCTCGTAGAGTGAGGTGAGTTCTTCCGTCCGGTCCCAACGATCGTGCTCGGGCGGCTCCGAGGCACGCAGGAACTCCTCGGCCAGGGCCACGTCCTCGCCACTCCGGTCTGTTGCGTATCCCGCGAGCAGTACAGCCTGGAACGGCATTGTCCCCAGTGGCAGTTCCCGTGGCCGATGTTCTGTGATGGTCATGCGGTTTCCGCGCATGCAGACCACGCGGCTGTGTCGCTCGTCCGCATCGGCCGCCGGTGTGAGCAGGAGGACCGCCAGGTGCTCCCGACCCTTGTCACGCGGCCTTCCGCGGCCCTTCAAAGGCGTGACGATCAGTGGCACCTCGGCACGCGCCACCTGATCCTCCGCCGTGAGGCTGTCGACCGTCCGTCCGTCGAGGTGGGCTTGGAGGGCACGACTCAACGCAGGGTGGCGAGTGTACGGATCGACCCGCTCCTCGGGCACGACCACCTCCCCGTCACGAAACGTGGAGACGCGTGCCTCCAGCAGAGGGCCGGCCGCGACGCCTCCGATCATCGCCGCCCAGAATCCATCGGCGAGCGATCGCACGACCTTGTCGTGGAGGTCACGCAATTCCTCGGCGTCACCCGAAGCGTCGTGGGCGCCGACCACCAGGAACGACGTACCGGGCTCGCCGGTCTGCCGCTCGAGGTGCAGGCTGCGTGTCGTCCCCTCTTCGGCCCACCACGACCGTGACACGTCCTTGTGTGTCGGGTCCGTATCCGGCTCACCGAACCACGCCGGGCCGGCGAAGGCCTCCCCGTCGACCTGCCTCCAGGGCAGGTCGAGCCGTCCGATGACGCGTCGCTCCGTCCTGCCCTCGTGCGGCTCGGAGAGGGTGGAGTTGATGAGGACGAGGCCGAACCGGCTGGCCGCCCACAGCGTCGCCTTGCCCAGCCCGTAGGAGCCGCCCGCCCGGCCTCCGGACTGTTTGTGGCTGTCGAGCTGGCGCCTGACGACGGCGGCGAAGCGACCGTCGTGATACTCCGGCCCGGTGAGCCCGTTGGCGTTGAAGTCATCCACCCGCAGGAGGAGCAGTGAGTTCTTCGACTCCAGCTCGTCCAACGCGGCCCGTAGGCTCCTCGACACCTTCTGCTCGGCCGCGGCCGCCCGATCGTAGTGCGGGCGCAGTTCGTCCCATTGCAGCGTGGTCAGGAACGAGGACAGGTGCTCGCCCGTCAGTTCATGCAGGGTGTAGTGCATTCGGACCGGGACGTTGGCGTCGAGCCGCTCGTCAAGAGCGTTCTGGGTGGCCTCCCTTGCGAGGACGGCCATGTCGGCGTCGAAGGCGAAGGCCGCGGCGTTGCCGTACTCACGTCCCCCGTCGGCATGGGCCGTGCGGTGATGCCATCGCAGCGGTCGATTCGTCGATATGTCGGTCGTTCGACTGTCTACCAGGTCGGGGTCGGCGCCGAACACCTCTGCCAGCGACCGCTTGGTCTCCTCCCGAGGCTCCGCTCGGCCGTTCACCCAGGCGGAGACCGCCGCACGGGTCAAACCGAGACGGGCTGCAAGGTCGGATTGCGACATGTCCATCCGATTCAACTGCCTTGCGAGCCACGGGCCGAAATCCTCACCTCGGTGCTCCATGCAGCGCCCTCCCCTGACTCGCCACGGTGTACGTCGCGATCACCCTAACAGGGCATATTTGACAAAGATGGCGTTGTCAAATATTCGAGATGGATCCTGGTTTTTCGGCCTTCTGACGGGCGCTCGCCCGCCGAGTCGCGACGACGGCCAGCACGCGCACTGCCGCCTCCTCCGCCCCCTCGTGCTCCCACACGCGCACGGCCAGCCATCCGGCCTCGACCAACCGGGCGTCCGTGTCCAGGTCCCTGCGCCGATTCCCTTCGATCTTGGCGCGCCAGAACTCGGCGTTGTTCTTCGGCCACGTGGCGTGCACGGGGCAGCCATGCCAGAAGCAGCCGTCCACGAACACCGCCACGCGCGCGGGTCCGAACACGATGTCCGCCTCGCGCCGCACGCCCTTCACCGGTTTCCGGTGGATCCGGTACCGCGCCCCCTTGGCGTGCAAGGCCTTGCGCAAGGCCACCTCCACCCCCGTGTCGCGGCTCTTCTGGCGACTCATCCGAGTACGCACGGTGGCCGTCGTTGCCAGCTTCTCCACCCCACCATTGTGAACCGGGCCGGGCGCCGGGCACTCAGAAGGGCAGCGGGAGCTGTTGGTGGCCGCGGGCCTGGGCCGTGGGTGGCGTGGGGCGAGTGGACGCGAGGGTGAGGAGGGTGCGGAGGGCGGCTAGGACTTCGTGCGGGGTGTCGCGGAGTATCGAGGGGGTGGCGCTGACCACCAGGATCCCGTGGGACTCCAGGCGCAGGCGGCGGCGGAGGGTGGCGTGCCAGGCGTCGCGGGTGTAGTGGTACTCCGCCGAGTCGATCTCGAGCGCTACGCCTTCGTCGGGCCAGTAGGCGTCCGGGCTGGCCAGGAAGGTGCCGTCCGGGGTGTGGAGGCGGGCGTTCCAGAGGGGGGTCGGGAGGTCCGTCGCGGTGAGGACGTCGCGGGCCTGGGCCTCGGCGATCGAGCGGACTCCGGCGAGGAGTTCGGCGGCCGCGGCGCGGACCGCGGGGCGGGTGAGGAGGCGGGCGGCGCGGAGTTCGGCGTGCAGGTCCTGCGGGTGGCACCAGCCCGCCTGGACCACCTGCGCCAGGGTCGAGCGGATCCGGTCGGAGTCGGCGTCCGTGGCGCGGGAGGCGAAGTCGGCCGCCGCACGGACCGGGCGGGTGCTGGGGATTCCGCAGACCGTGATCGTGCGCGGCCACCGGGAGGTGGGGAGCGGACGGACCTGCGGGGTGCCGGTGAGCCGGCGCGGGGCGCGGATCAGGACGTCCGCCGGGGTCTCCGGGCCGTACGGGGCTCCGCGGATGCCGAGGAGGGCGAGGGCGGCGCCGCCGGTGAGGACGGCCGTGTCGCCGGACAGGGGGTCCGCGGCGGGCTCGGCGGCGTAGAGGACGGCGGCGAGGGCGCGCTGGCGCTGGTCCGGGGGGCCGGTCTGGAGGAGGTAGACCCGGGGCAGTAAGCGCTGCCAGGGGCCGCCGGGGCGGGTCCGGGAGGTGATCGTGCCGTCGGGGACGCCGGCCGCGGTCAGCTGATGCCGTGTGGCCAGGTTGAGCTGGCGACGGGGCGCCGGGGTCTGGCGGGGCTGCCGGTCCTGCCGCTCCTGCGGGGGCCGGCCGGATCGGCGGGGTGGACCGCCTTGGTGGGGTGGGCTGGCTCGCGGGGACTCGCGGCGTGGCCGTCCGGCTTGCGGAGGCCGGCTGGAGTGGCTGGCCTTTGGGGGCCCGCTGGGGTGCGGGGCCTGCGGGGGCTGCGGGGGACGGGCCGCCGGCTCGGGAGTGGGGGTGCGGCCGACCAGGAGGGGCTGCGGGGCCTGTTCCGGCTGCGGGGGGCGGGGCGGCGGCTCGGGGGTGTGGGTGCGGCCGGGCCAGCGGGGCTGCGGGGCCTGCTCCGGCTGCGGGGGACGGGCCGCCGGCTCGGGAGTGGGGGTGCGGCCGGGTGGGCGGGGGTGGGGGAGGTGCGCCGACTGCTGCTGGGGGGTGTGGCCGGGGTGGTGGGGTGGGTGGGTGTCGGGGGTGGGGTGGGGCCGGGTGGGGTGGGGGGTGATCATGCGGGCGGTATGCCCTGCCGGGGCGGGGTGGACACCCTCAGTGGTTCGGGTGGTCCGGGGAGAGGAAGACGATCACGCCCGTCTGCGTGCCGGGGCGGGCCTCGACCTCGTGCCAGCCCAGGCGGCGGTACGTGGCCACGGTGTCGGTGGCCAGGCGGGAGGTCAGGAGCCAGGCGCGGCGGTCCGGGGCGTCGGCCGTGATCTCGGTGAGCAGGGCCCGGCCCGTGCCGCGGCCGCGCGCGTAGGGGCGTACGGCGAGTTCGTCTATCTCCAGCGCGCCGATCAGCAGCTCCCGCACCCGGGCCGCGCCCAGCTGCGCCGCGACCTGCGCGTACGCGCGGTTCTTCGGGAACGTGGCCGGCGTGATCCAGCCGGTGGCGAAGCCGTCGATGCCGGCCGCGGACTGGGCGAGGGCCGTACGGAAGCCGGCGCGGCGGGCATCGGCCGGGAGTCGGGCGGCGAACTGGCGAATGGTTTCTTCGTCCTCGTTCCAAGGCGGACCGGAGAAGACGTCGGCGTAGGCGTCGACCAGTTCGTCCGCGAGGTCGAGGACGGCCTGTCCGTAGCAGATCACGATGTCCTGGCTCCTGGGTTAGGCGGGATTTTTCCCTTTGGGTGGGGAGAGTGAATGTATGCCCTTCAGGTTCCACAAGGGCACATCGCGCGGATCCGGCGAGTGTGCGACAAATCCCCTCCCCGCCCTCCGTGTCGGCAGGCCCCGCGCCCGCGTTGAGCAGCCGTGGACAGACTGCTTCGGGCGGCCGGCCGGTGCGCGCTCGCGTTTCTTCTCGTCCTGGGCGTCGTCGCGCTGCTGCCGCGCGCGGTACGGGACGCGGTGCCGGACGCCCTGATCGGCGGGGCCGTGGTCGTCGTGGTGTGGATCCTGGGCGCCCGCCGGATGGCCGGGCGGCCGCGTTAGCCTCGCACGGCAGACAAGCGACTCATATGACCGGGAAGACCGAGGAGTTCGACATGGCGCGGGTACCGAGTTCCGTAGTGGCGGCCGCCGGGCTGGTCGGCGGCTACGCCGTCGCCCGCTGGACCAAGAAGCGGCCGCTGGGCGGTGTCGTCCTCGGCGCCGCCGGGATCGCCGCCGGACGCGAGTGGCACCGCCGGGGCGGGGCGCCCGCGGCGGCCGGGCTCGGCGCGCTGTACCTGGCCGGCTTCGCGGGCGCGCACCCGCTGGCCAAGAAGGTCGGCGCGTGGCCGGCCGTGATCGGGGCCGCCGGGGTCGTGGCCGCCGCGTCCTGGGCCGTCGCCGACCGCGGCTGACGGGCCGGCAGCAGGCCGCCTCCGGGGCCGGCCCCCGCCCCGGCTCACGCGCCGAACGCGCGGGACACCGTGTAGATCAGCAGGCCCGCAAGGGCGCCGACCACCGTTCCGTTGATACGGATGAACTGCAGGTCCCGGCCGATGTGGGCCTCGATCTTGCGGGACGTGTGCTCGGCGTCCCAGCCCGCCACCGTGTCCGTGATCAGCGAGGTGATCTCGGTCCGGTAGTTGGTGACGACGTACACGACCGCGCCCTCGATCCAGCCCTCCACCTTGTCCTGGAGCCGGCCGTCGGTGGCCAGCCGCGCACCCAGGGACATCAGGGAGGAGCGGACCCGCAGGCGCAGCTCGCTCTGCTCGTCCTCCGCCGCCGAGATGATCATCGAGCGGATCGCCGACCAGGCGGAGGCGATGACGTCCTGGACCTCGTCGCGGGCCAGGATCTCGGACTTGAGCCGCTCCACCCTCGCACGGGTCTCCGTGTCCGACTGCAGGTCGGCCGCGAAGTCCGTCAGGAAGCGGTCCACCGCCCCGCGCGCCGGATGCTCGGGCATGTCCCGCATCTCCGTGACGAAGCGGAGCAGCTCCTTGTACACGCGGTCGCCGATCTTGCGGTCCACGAACCGCGGGGTCCAGCCGGGCGCTCCGCCCTGGACCGCGTCCATCACCGACTCCCCGTGCGTGACCAGCCAGTCGTGGGCCTTGGCGCAGACGAGGTCGACGGCGCGGTGGTGGCCGCCGTCCGCGACGACCCGCTCCAGCGTCTTGCCGATGCCGGGCGCGATCTCGGCCGTCTCGGCGCGCCGGGTGATGGCCTCGCCGACGACGGCCTGTACGTCGGCGTCGCGCAGTACGGTCAGCGCTCCGCGCAGGGCGGTGGCCAGCTCCGCGGTGACCCGGTCGGCGTGTGCGGGCTCCGCCAGCCAGGCGCCGAGGCGGCCGCCGATGCCGAGGGAGTGGAGGCGGGCCTTGACCACGTCGGAGGAGAGGAAGTTCTCCCCGACGAACTCGCCTAGGGAGATCCCGAGCTGGTCCTTCTTGGTCGGGATGATCGCCGTGTGCGGGATGGGCAGGCCGAGGGGACGCCGGAACAGGGCGGTGACGGCGAACCAGTCCGCGAGGGCCCCGACCATGCCGGCCTCCGCGGCGGCCGCGACGTAGCCGGCCCAGCCGCCGGCGCCCCAGGCGTGCTGGGCGTACTTGGCCAGTACGTAGACCAGCGCGACCAGGACCAGGAGGCCGGTCGCGGTGGTCTTCATGCGGCGGACGCCGCGGCGGCGCTCTTCGTCGGCGGGGCTGAACACGAAGCCGGTGCCGGTCGCTGTCGCTGCCGTTGCCGTTGCCGCTGCCGCTCGTGGTGGCGGTGGTGGTGTGGCGGCACCTCCGGTGGTGGTGCGGTGGTCCACGTGGTCCTGCCTTCCCCCGGGGCACGCCGGTTTTGTCTGCATAGCATCCGACTACTGGGAGGCGCGAGGAGTTCCCGCCACGCCAATCCCCTGCGGGGTGCGGGGCTGGTCCTCGCCTCGGCCCCGCCCGGGCCCGGGCTGCGCCGGTGCTCGGCCAGGGCTTGGCGCGGGCGGCCCGGGCGGGGCCGGGCGGTCCGCGGCGCCCCTGCGGGGTGTCTCCTCGGCTCGCGCACCAAGCCTGTTCGGACGCCATCAGCCCCCGTTGCGCGCTCGTCCTGCGGGGACACCCCCACGCGGCCCCTCCCCTCCACCACGCGTTCCCCGGAACCTCCTCCGAAGCCCGGGCGCGGGCGGCCCGGGCGGGGCCGGCGGGGCCGGGCGGTCCGCGGCGCCCCTGCGGGGTGTCTCCCCGGCTCGCGCACCAAGCCTGTTCGGACGCCATCAGCCCCCGTTGCGCGCTCGTCCTGCGGGGACACCCCCACGCGGCCCCTCCCCTCCACCACGCGTTCCGCGCAGCCTCCTCCGGAGCCCGGGCGTGGGGTGGGGGCGCGGCGGAGGGCCCCCGGGCTACAGGCGCTTTTCCAGTGACGGGCCCCTCGGGGGGTTCTTCGGGGGCTTGACCTTGACCTCCACGCCGCCCCAGAAGGCCAGGCCCGTGACGACCACGCGTGGCGCGCCCGGTTCCGGCGGGCCCGGGGTGTCGCGTTGGTCGAACGCGCCCATCAGGCCGAAGCCCCGGACCTCGACCTCCACCCCCGGCGGCACGGTGATCTCGATGCCGCCCATGATCGCGATGCAGTTGATCACCACCTCGCGCTCCGCGAAATTGGCCTCGCGCAGGTCCAGTTCCCCGCCGCCCCAGAACGCCACCGCGTCGAAGCGGGCCGGCACCGTCCACGCGCCCTTGCGCTGGAACGCCGACATGACCGCGATCCCGGTCGCGGACGACGCCCGGCCCCCGATCCGCGCCGGCCAGGACGCCCCCGAGGCCCCCGGGGCCGCGAACGGTGCCGGCAGGGGGGCCGGCGCCCCCGCCGACGGCAGGTCGCGCGTCAGCGGTTCAAGTTCCGCGTACGTGCGCGACTTGTACGCCGCCTCCAGCCGCTCCTCGAATTCCTCCATGTCGAGCCGGCCCTCGGCGACGGCGTCGCGCAGACGCTCCAGCACCCGGTCCCGGTCGGCATCCGACGCCCTCAGCTCCGGCAACGGCCGCTCGTCACTCATGCGGACCAGCCTATGCAGGGAATCCGGGGAGTTGTACGGCTTCAACCCCTGCCGGTCTCCGGGATGCCCCTGATTTACCCCCGGCCCGCGTACATCCGCGCGATCACGTCCTCGATGTCCGGCTCCCGCACCGACAGGTCCGACAGCGGATACCGCGCCGCCACCGCCGCGACCAGCGGCGCGGCCGAAGCCCCCGCCGGGAACGCCAGCCACTGCCGCGGCCCGTCCACCTTCACCACCCGCGCGCCCGCCACCTCGATCGGCCCGAGCTCCCGCTCCAGGTCGACCACCAGCGTCCGCTCGCTCTCCCCCGCCGACCCCGCCGCGTGCAGCCCGGCCAGCGGCCCGTCGTACATCAGCCGCCCGTGGTCGATGACCATCACCCGCTCGCACAGCTGCTCGATGTCCTGGAGGTCGTGCGTGGTCAGCAGCACCGTCGTGCCCAGCTCCGCGTTCAGCTGCCGCAGGAAGCCCCGCACCTTGGCCTTGCTCACCACGTCGAGCCCGATCGTCGGCTCGTCCAGGTACAGCACGTCCGGATCGTGCAGCAGCGCCGCCGCGATGTCCCCGCGCATCCGCTGCCCCAGCGACAGCTGCCGTACGGGGACCTCCAGCAGCTCGGCCAGGTCCAGCCGGTCCACGCAGCGCTCCAGGTTCTCCTCGTACCGCGCCCGCGGGATCCGGTACAGCCGCCGCATCAGGCCGTACGAGTCCTTCAGCGGCAGGTCCCACCACAGCGTCGTGCGCTGCCCGAACACCACCCCGATCCGGTGGGCGAGCCGCATCCGCTCCCGCGCCGGGTCGATGCCCGCGACCCGCAGCCGGCCGCCGCTCGGGGTCAGGATCCCGGTCAGCATCTTGATCGTGGTCGACTTGCCTGCGCCGTTGGGCCCGATGTAGCCGAGCATCTCGCCCCGCGCCACCTCGAAGCTGATCCCGTCCACCGCCCTGACCTGGCGTTTCTCACGGCGCATCAGGCCCACCCGGCGCCGTACGTCGAAGACCTTCTCGACCCCGTCCAGCGAGATCAGCGCATCCGACACAGCCACAGCTAGCTCCCCGTGCTTCGGTACGAACGGACTCCCGCGCGCCACGCCAGCGACGCGGGCAGGAACATCACGAAGGCCACCAGCGGGCTCAGGAACGCGACCCACCCCGGGAGGCCGAGCGGATCGGGCCGCCCCAGCACGTACAGCGCCGGCAGCCAGTTGACGAAGGCCAGCGGGACGATGAAGGTCACCCCGCGCAGCAGGTCCTTCGCGAAGATCGTCGGCGGGTACTGGAGCATCGTGTTCCCGCCGTACGTGAAGGAGTTCTGCACCTCCGCCGCGTCCCCGGCCCAGAACTGGAACGCCGCCCCGGCCACCATCACCGCCCCGAAGATCGCCGCCCCGGCCACGATCATGAGCGGCACCAGCAGCACCTTCCCGGCCGACCAGTCCACCGGCAGGACCGACACCGCCCAGCCCAGCACCACCAGCCCCTGCACGGTCCGCCCGAGCCGCCGCAGCGCGAACCGGTCCGCCGCGACCTGCGCGAGCAGCGGGACCGGCCGCACCAGCATGGTGTCGAGCGAGCCGTCGCGGACGCGGAGCCCGATCCGGTCGGTGTTGCCGAGCAGCAGGTCGGCCAGGCCCAGCGAGGCCGAGCAGGACCCGTACAGCAGGGCGATCTCGGGCAGCGAGAAGCCGCCCAGCGCGTCCACGTGCTGGAACATGATCCAGATCGCGACGAAGTCGAGCAGCTGGATGGCCGCGTTCCCGAACAGCGCGAGGAGGAAGGACGCCCGGTACGTCATCGTCGACCGGATCCACATCTCGACGATCAGCCGGTAGCCGCGCAGCCCCTCCCGCACCCGGCCGCGCCGCGGCCCCTGCACGGCCCCGGACCCCCGCTCCGGCCGCGCCTCGCGGCCCGGCTCCGGCTCGCGCTCCGGGCCCCGCTCCAGCACCGCCTCAGCCACCTTGGACCACCACCTTCCGCGTCGCCGCCGACTGCAACAGCCGTCCCGATCCCAGTAGTACGCACGCCCACCCCGCCTGGAACCCCAGTGCCCGCACGGCGTTGCCGGCCCCGGAGTGCTGCCCCAGCAGCACGTCCATCGGCACCTGGAGCATCGCCGCCCACGGCAGGATCCGCACCAACTCCCCGAAACCGCCCGGGAACACGGTCAGCGGCAGCAGCACGCCGGAGAAGGAGATGGCGACGACCTGCGCCATCAGGTTGATCCCGGCCCCGTCCATCAGCCAGAACGCGGCCAGCCCCAGCAGGTAGCGCAGCGCGAAGCTCACCACCAGCCCCAGCGAGACCGAGACCAGGAACAGCAGCCAGCGCGCCGGGTCGGCGGGCAGCGCCAGCCGGAAGGCCAGCGCCCCGGCCACCAGCGGGACCGCCCCGCGCCCCACCAACTGGAAGGCGGCCCGCCCCAGGTCGGCCGCGAGCCACCACATCTGGAGGTCCGCCGGCCGGTACAGGTCGACGGCGATGTCACCCGTACGGACGCGCTCCTGGAACGTCTCCTGGAACCCGCCCCCGATCAGCGCCGCGGCGGCGAGCAGCGACTGGCTCACCCATACGAAGGTCAGGGCCTGTGCCTGGTCGTAGCCGCCGAGTCCGGGCCGCTCGTCCCACAAGGCCATGTACGTGTAGGCGAGGATGAAACCGAACACGGTGTTGGTGAACACCCCGGCGGCGGTCGCGGTCCCGTAGCTCGCGTAGCGCCGGAACCCGCCTGCCGCGACGGCCAGGTAGAGGCGCACTCGCTGACGCACCGTATCCCTCGCTTTCCCAGGTCGTTCCTACGTCGGCCAAAGCGCGCGAGCTTAGTGCGGAGGGGCGAGCCACGCGACCGATTTACCCCCGTCCGGAGCGGAATCGGCGGCCAATCGGGTAGACACCATGAGGTACAGAAGTGGATATTTCGCACGGCGTCGAGGAGTCCTGGAGATGAGCGACCAGTCACCACCCCCGGGCTGGACCCCTCGCGACCCGGACACGCCCGACGGACGGCAGCACCCGCAGGCCGGTGATCCCGGCCACCCCGCCGGTTCCACCGGGCCCGCCGGACCCGGGAAACCGGGGAAGCCAGGCAGGCCCGGCAAGAAGCCCCGGCGCAAACGGACCGGCTGGCGACGCCTCTTGCCGACCTGGCGCATGCTGCTGGGCGGCGTCCTGCTGCTCGCGCTGCTGCTCGGCGGCGCCCTGGTCGCGGGTTACCTGCTGGTGGACATCCCGCCGGCCAACGCCGCCGCGACCGCCCAGTCGAACGTCTACCTCTACTCCGACGGCTCCCCGCTCGCCCGCGACGGCGAGGTCAACCGCGTCAACGTCCCGCTGTCACAGGTCCCGCGGACCGTCCAGCAGGCCGTACTGGCCGCCGAGGACCGGGACTTCTACTCCGAACGGGCGGTCGACCCGAAGGCGATGCTCCGCGCCGCGTGGAACACCGCGACCGGCAAGGGCACACAGTCGGGTTCGACGATCACTCAGCAGTACGTCAAGAACTACTACTTGGGTCAGGAACAGACGATCACACGGAAGGCCAAGGAGTTCTTCATCGCGATCAAACTCGGTCGCGAGAAGTCGAAGGACTACATCCTCGAGGGGTACCTGAACACCAGCTACTTCGGCCGCAACGCCTACGGCATCCAGGCCGCATCCCAGGCCTACTACGGCAAGGACGTCGGCACGCTCACCACCGCCGAAGGCGCCTACCTGGCCACCCTCCTCAACTCCCCCAGCGCCTTCGACGTCGTCTCGCACCCCCAGGGCCGCCCCCGCGCCCTCGCCCGCTGGAACTACGTACTCGACGGCATGGTCAAGAAGGACTGGCTGCCGGCCGCCGAACGCGCCACGACCCAGTTCCCCGAACCGGGCAAGGTCCGCGCCGCCGCCGGCCTCTCCGGCCAGCGCGGATACCTCGTCGAGGCGATCAAGGACTACATCACCGAGAACAAGATCCTCGACGACAAGACCCTCGCCGAGGGCGGCTACCGCATCACCACCACCATCGACAAGCGCCGCCAGAACGACCTCGTCGAAGCCGTCGACGACCAGATGGTCTCCAAACTCGACCCGGAGAAGCGCAAGGCCGACCGCGTGGTGCGGGCCGGCGCGGTCTCCATCGACCCGGCCACCGGCAAGGTCGTCGCCCTGTACGGCGGCATCGACTACACCAAGCAGTACGTCAACAACGCGACCCGGCACGACTACCAGGTCGCCTCCACCTTCAAACCGTTCGTCTTCGCCGCCGCCGTCGAGAACGACTCCCGCACCCAGGACGGCCGCCGCATCACCCCCAACACCATCTACAACGGCGACAACAAACGCCCCGTCGTCGGCGGCCGGATCCGCTTCGCCCCCGAGAACGAGGGCCAGGTCAGCTACGGGAACATCACCGTCAACACCGCCACCGACCTCTCCGTGAACGCCGTCTACGCACAGATGGCCGTCGACGTCGGCACCCTCAAGGTCAAGGAGACGGCCGTCGCCCTCGGGATCCCCGAGAACACCCCCAACTTCGACCCCGGCCCCGCCATGGCACTGGGCACCATGCAAGCCAGCGTCCTGGACATGACCCAGGCGTACGCCACCCTCGCGGACCACGGCCGGCGCACCCCCTACACCTTCCTGGAGAAGATCGCCAAGGACGACGACACCGTCGCCCTGCCCGACCGCGCCGGCACCCAGGCGGTCACCCGGGAGGCCGCCGACACCACCAGCTCGATGCTCGTCAGCGTCGTCGACAACGGCACCGGCACGGCCGCCCTCGCGGCCGGCCACCCGGCCGCGTGCAAGACCGGCACCGGCGAACTCGACCGCTCGGCCTGGTTCGCCGCCTACACCCCGGACCTGGTCACGGTCGTCGCGATGATGGGCCAGGACCCGGACACCGGCGCCCTCCAGTCGCTGTACGGAGCCCTCGGGGAAGCCCGTATCGGCGGAGGCGGCTACCCGGCCCGGATCTGGGCCGCCTACACGAAGACCGCCCTGGAAGGCACCGACCCCGTCGACTTCGACCTGGAACTCCAGCCGGGCGCGGCCCAGCCCCCGCCGCCGCCGGCCTTCGAATCGGAACCGCCGGAGGAGACCGAGCCGGGCGAACGCACCCCGACCCCGCCCGGCCGCCCCACCCGCCCGACCCCGCCGAACCCGACGGGCGGACAGAACCAGGGCGGCCAGAACAACGGGGGCCAGAACCAGGGCGGCCAGAACAACGGCGGGCAGAACAACGGCGGGCAGACCCAAGGGGGCCAGAACAACGGAGGCACCACCCAGGGCAACCAGGGCGGCACCTCCGCGGGCACCCAGGCGGGCACCACACAGGGCGGCAGCCAGGGCGCGGCCCAGGGCGCCGACGCGGGCGCGGTGGGAGGGCTGCGCCCCCCGTCGGCCTTCCTCGAATGACCCTGCGGGGCCCGGCGGCCCAGCCCGGCGGCCTAGTGGCCGGAGGTCGCCTTCAGCCCCACGACGGCGACCAGCAGCAGACAGATGAAGAAGATCCGGGCTGCGGTGACGGGCTCACCCAGCACCGCCATACCGAGCACGGCCGCACCGGCGGCGCCGATGCCCACCCACACGCCGTACGCGGTACCGATGGGCAGGGTCTTCGCCGCGTACGACAGCAGCACCATGCTGGCGACGATCCCGGCGCCCGTGAACACGCTGGGCCACAGCCGGGTGAATCCCTCGGTGAACTTCATGCCGATCGACCAGCCGACCTCGAGCAGACCGGCGAGGAGAAGCAGAACCCATGCCATGACGGCACCTCCGAGACATCGAGCGATACGGGGTGCGTCGTCTTGTCGTACCCGGTACGGCGCGTCTCGTCGGGTTCCCCTCCACCGTAGCAAAAGACGGCGAAAGGGCTGGTGACCCGGGCCACCAGCCCTTCACGGCAGTCTTCGGAGCAAGGGGGTCAGAGGTACAGCCCGGTGGAGTCCTTCGATCCCTCGAGCCGCTCGGCGGCCACCGCGTGCAGATCCCGCTCGCGCATGAGCACGTACGTCGCACCCCGGACCTCGACCTCGGCCCGGTCCTCGGGGTCGTACAGCACCCGGTCGCCGGGCTCCACGCTCCGCACGTTCTGCCCGACCGCGACCACCTCCGCCCAGGCCAGCCGCTTGCCCACCGCGGCCGTCGCCGGGATGAGGATGCCGCCGCCCGAGCGGCGCTCGCCCTCCGGCAGATCGGACTTCACGAGCACGCGGTCGTGCAGCATCCGGATGGGCAGCTTGTCGTGGGTGGTGTTCTCGCTCACGCCACGAACCTACCTGCCGCCGCCCGGCCCGCGCAGCGCAGGGTCATCGGCGCTCGGGTCATCAGCGCTTGCGCCGGGCCGAGACCACCAGCAGCCCGACCACACCGGCCGCGAGCAGCGCGACGGGCACGATCCGGCCCACGCGCGGGGCCCCGTCGTCGTGGCGCAGACCGTCCCGCACGTCCGTCACGAGGCGGTTCACCGCGACGAAGGCGCGCCCGGCGGTGTGGTCGACCGTGGAGGCGACCCTGGCCTTCGCGTCCCCGATGATCGTCTTCGGGTGCATGCGCACGCCGATCTCGTCGAGCGTCTCGGCGAGCTGCTCGCGGCGGCGGACGATGTCCGCCTCGATCTGTGCGGGGGTCCTGGCTTCCGGCACCGCGCTGCCTCCGTCGTCGTGGTCCTGTGGGGGCGTAGTCCGCCATGAACAGTCTGTCAGCTTAGTCTCGTGCACGTACCGATCCCCTCTTGAGGAGACTGCCGACATGAGCGAGCGACTTCAGCCGGGCGACACCGCCCCCGCCTTCACCCTGCCCGATGCGGACGGTAACGAGGTCTCGCTGGCCGCCCACAAGGGCCGCAAGGTGATCGTCTACTTCTACCCGGCCGCGCTGACGCCGGGCTGCACGAAGCAGGCCTGCGACTTCACGGACAACCTGGACGTGCTGGCCACGGCCGGCTACGACGTCATCGGCGTATCCCCGGACAAGCCGGAGAAGCTGGCGAAGTTCCGCGAGAAGGAGCACTTGAAGGTCACGCTGGTCGGCGACCCGGAGAAGGAGACCCTGACCGCCTACGGCGCGTACGGCGAGAAGAAGCTGTACGGCAAGACGGTGACGGGGGTCATCCGCTCGACGGTGGTCGTGGACGAGGACGGCAAGGTCGAGCACGCCTTCTACAACGTCAAGGCCACGGGCCACGTAGCCAAGATCATCAAGGACCTGGGCATCTGACCCGCCCCTCCCCACCCTCCGTCGGCGGCCCGCACCCACCCGGTGCGGGCCGCTCCGCTTATCGGACGAGGCGGGCCGTGACCGCCCGACCACCGGCCCGTTACTCCGTACGAGGGCCGCACACACGGCCGGAGGCAAGGGGAGCAGACCGTGGTCGATCCGTACAACCGCGACAGACTGGCCAGATCCGTCGCCGAATCCAACGGCTGGGCCGACCTGATGCGGAGGCTCGGCTCAAGGAGAGCGGCGGCCAACGCCGCGTACTGCAGGAAAGGGTCGCTTCGCTCGGAATCAGTAGCAGCCACTTCGCAAGGCGCAGTCCGTGGCGCAAGTACCCGGACGAGGCCATAGCCGCCGCGGCCGCTTCCTCGACCACGGTCCGCGAGGTAGCCGTCAAACTGGGAATCCCCCCTGCCACCGGCGCCCTGTCCCATATCGCCCGCCGGATGGTGGCTGCGGGCATAGACACGAGCCGCTTCCGCGGCATGCAGCGCAGCGGCATCGAACTGCCCTTCAGCACCGAAGAGCTGGCCATGGCCGCGGGCTCCTCCCACAGCATCCGCGGCACGGCTCGCGCTCTGGGCTTACCTGATGACGGCCGGTCCCGTTCCGCACTCGCAAGGATGCTGAAGGAGCGGGGCATCGACACCACCCACTTCCGCAACACCCGGTCGGCCGTTCCGGAGGAGGCCCTGCGCGCTGCCGTCCCGACGGCCATGAGCTACGCGGACCTCATGCGCGCCCTCGGCCTCGCCGTCAATGACGTGAACCACCGTCGCGTCCGGCGTCGCGTCGCGCAACTCGGACTCGACGTCACCCACTTCCGGCGGCGCGCCTGGGCATCCGACAGGCCGGCGCCGGCCAGGGCCACTGCAGCGGACACCCTCGTCAGACTTCCCGAAGGATCCCCCCGGACCAACCGCGCACGCCTGCACCGGGCGCTGCAGGAGATCGGAATCCCGTACCTCTGCGGAGGCTGCGGCAACCAGGGACACTGGCTCGGACAGCCGCTGACGCTCCAGATCGACCACGTCAGTGGGGATTGGCTCGACAACCGCCCTGAGAACCTCCGCTACCTATGCCCCAACTGCCACTCCTTGACGGACACGCGGTGCCGCAATCGCCGCCCAAGCCTGCGGCCCCCCGCGGGCGCCCCGTAGACTGACGACAGTCCAACCAGGCGCAATGTCCGAATTGGGCTATATGTCGCGGTTGTGGTGGAATTGGCAGTCACGCTTGGTTTAGGTCCAAGTGGGGTAAAACCCGTGGGGGTTCGAGTCCCCCCAACCGCACGTCAACGCCGAGGGTCCCGCACGCAACGCGTGCGGGACCCTCGGCGTACCCGCTCAGCCCAGGAGTTCCCTCACCGCCGGAACCAGGGCCCGGAAAGCCTGGCCCCGGTGGGAGATGGCGTTCTTTTCCGCCGGGGTGAGTTCCGCGCAGGTGCGGGTTTCGCCGAGGGGCTGGAGGACCGGGTCGTAACCGAAGCCGCCCGTGCCCGACGGGGTGTGGCGGAGGGTGCCCAGGAGGCGGCCCTCGACGACGCGTTCGGTGCCGTCCGGCAGGGCCAGGGCCGCCGCGCAGAAGAAGTGGGCGCCGCGGTGCTCGTCGGCGATGTCGCCGAGCTGGGCCAGCAGGAGCGCGAGGTTCGCGGCGTCGTCGCCGTGGGTGCCGGCCCAGCGGGCCGAGAAGATGCCGGGGGTGCCGTTCAGGACGTCCACGCACAGGCCGGAGTCGTCGGCGACGGCCGGCAGGCCGGTGGCCCGGGCGAGGGCGTGGGCCTTGAGGAGGGCGTTCTCGGCGAAGGTGACGCCGGTTTCCTTGACGTCCGGGACCTCGGGGTACGCGTCCGCGCCGACCAGCTCGTGCGGCAGGCCGCCGTCGGACAGGATGGCGTGGAGTTCGGAGATCTTGCCCGCGTTGCGGGTCGCGAGGATCAGGCGGGTCATGGTCACCGATTATGGCCTGCCCGCGACGCGCGCGGTCCCGCCGCCCTCGGTCCCGCCGCCCGCGCCCCGCCGGTGCGTCAGCCCGGGGTGCAGACCTTGGAGATCTCGCTCGCGGCGTCCGCGACCGGCTGGATGTCCGGGGTGGCGTCGCCGTTCTGGATGGCGTCGCGGACGTTCTTCACCGCGGTGTTCATCGAGCCGATGGCCTTGCTCAGGTCGGCGTTGTCCGTCTGGTCGCCGATCTTCTTGAGGTTGTCCTCGATCTGGTTGAGGGCGTTCTGGGCGTCCTGCGGGCTGTTGCCGGCCTGGGAGACCGCCTGCTGGAGGTCGTTCGCGCCGTCCGTGATGGCCACCGCGGTGTTCGCGCAGTCCATGGCCGTGGAGATCGCGTCGCAGGAGGACAGGGCGGGTATGGCCAGCGCGGCGGCCAGCGCCAGGGCGGCGACGCGGTGCTTCGGCTTCATCGTCTGCTTCATCAGGTCCCCAGGGGTCGGATACGTGGACGGGCGCACGGCTGTGACACCGTGCGCCCGTACCAGGACGGACGCGAATCCGCGCGCCGCGGTTGCCGCTTACAGTTCGAGCGCGCCCAGCTGGATGGCTTCGAGGTCCGCGCAGCCGCCGGCCGCCAGGTCCAGGAGGGCGTTGAGTTCCTTGCGGTCGAAGGGCTCGCCCTCGGCGGTGCCCTGGACCTCGACGAAGCGGCCGTCACCGGTGCAGACGACGTTCATGTCGGTCTCGGCGCGCACGTCCTCCTCGTAGCAGAGGTCGAGGAGCGGGACGCCGTCGACGATGCCGACGCTGACGGCGGCGACGGTGCCGGTGAGGGGCTTGCGGCCGGCCTTGATCAGCTTCTTCTGCTGGCCCCAGGCGACGGCGTCGGCGAGGGCGACGTAGGCGCCGGTGATCGCGGCGGTGCGGGTGCCGCCGTCGGCCTGGAGGACGTCGCAGTCCAGGACGATGGTGTTCTCGCCGAGGGCCTTGTAGTCGATGACGGCGCGCAGCGAGCGGCCGATCAGGCGGGAGATCTCGTGGGTGCGGCCGCCGATCTTGCCGCGGACGGACTCGCGGTCGCCGCGGGTGTTGGTGGAGCGGGGCAGCATCGAGTACTCGGAGGTGACCCAGCCTTCGCCGCTGCCCTTGCGCCAGCGCGGGACGCCTTCGGTGAAGGAGGCGGTGCAGAAGACCTTGGTGTCTCCGAAGGAGATGAGGACGGAGCCCTCGGCGTGCTTGCTCCATCCGCGTTCGATGGTGACCGGGCGGAGCTGTTCGGGCGTACGGCCGTCGATGCGAGACATGGCCCCGAGCCTAGCCCCTGTGGAGCAGCGCGAGGACCCCGTCCGGAGGGGTCCGGGACGGGGTCCTTGGCGGGTGGCCGAGCGGGTGGGCTCAGCTCACATCATGTCTTCGATCTCGCCGGCGATCGGGTCGGCGTCGGTGCCGATGACGACCTGGATGGCGGTGCCCATCTTGACGACGCCGTGGGCGCCGGCGGCCTTGAGGGCGGCCTCGTCGACCAGGCTCGCGTCGTGGACCTCGGTGCGCAGGCGGGTGATGCAGCCTTCGACTTCTTCGATGTTGTCGATACCGCCGAGCCCGGCGACGATCTTCTCAGCCTTGGTGGCCATGTGTTTCTCCTTGGGGGTCCCCCCGGACGGAGTCCGGGGGAGTTACGAAGAACGAGTCTCGGCGTCCGGCACGCGGGCAACTGCCCACACGGTCCGCTTTGTCACGGTAACGCACGGTTGGCCCAGCTACGCGAGCACATGACCGGTATCTGCCGAATGATGACGATCAGCAGCAACCTGCCCGCAACTGGTCTACACCAGTGTGCCGCACGCGTTGCGACTGCCAAAACGGGGCCGGCCAGGGAGGACGCCGATGAGCGCGAACAGCGCCGCAGCCAAGCCGCGAAGCCAGTGGCGGAGCGTCTTGTTCCAGGGGCTGCAGAAGATGGGACGCAGCCTGCAGCTGCCGATCGCGGTACTGCCCGCGGCGGGCATCCTGAACCGCCTCGGCCAGGAAGACGTCTTCGGCAAGGACGGCCTGAACTGGACGGACGTGGCCAAGGTGATGGCGGGTGCGGGCGGGGCCCTGCTGGACCCCGACCTCGGCCTGCCGATCCTGTTCTGCATCGGCGTCGCGATCGGCATGGCCAAGAAGGCGGACGGCTCCACGGCCCTGGCCGCCGTCGCCGGCTTCCTCGTCTACCGCGGGGTGCTGCACGCCTTCCCCAAGACCTGCCCCGAGGGGACGAAGAACATCGGCGGCGGCTGCCTGGGGCCGAACGACACCTTCACCGGATTCACCTACCAGAACCCGGGGGTCTTCGGCGGCATCATCATGGGCCTGCTGGCGGCCTGGTTCTGGCAGCGCTACCACCGGGTGAAGCTGGTCGACTGGCTGGGCTTCTTCAACGGACGCCGGCTCGTCCCGATCATCATGTCCTTCGTCGCCATCGCCTTCGCGGCGCTGTGCCTGTGGATCTGGCCGCCGGTCGGTGACGCACTGGAGAGCTTCTCCGACTGGCTGATCGGGCTGGGCTCGTGGGGCGCGGGCATCTTCGGCGTGGCGAACCGGGCGCTGCTGGTCATCGGTCTGCACCAGTTCCTGAACGTGCCGATCTGGTTCCAGTTCGGCTCGTACACGACGCCGGAGGGCGAGACGGTCCACGGCGACATCAACATGTTCCTGAACGGCGACCCGAATGCGGGCCTGTTCCTGTCCGGCTTCTTCCCGATCATGATGTTCGCGCTTCCGGCGGCGGCGCTGGCGATCACACACTGCGCGAAGCCACTGCGCCGCAAGGAGGTCGGCGGCCTGATGCTGTCGGTGGGCCTGACCTCGTTCGTCACGGGCATCACCGAACCGCTGGAGTACTCCTTCCTGTTCGTGGCGCCGGCGCTGTACGCGGTGCACGCGGTGCTGACGGGTGTGTCGATGGCGGTGACGTGGGCGCTGGGGGTGCACGACGGCTTCAGCTTCTCGGCGGGTCTGATCGACTACCTCATCAACTGGAACCTGGCGACGAAGCCGTGGCTGATCATCCCGATCGGCCTGTGCTTCGCGGTCGTCTACTACGCGGTGTTCCGTTTCGCGATCACGAAGTTCGACATCAAGACGCCCGGCAGGGAGTCGGACGAGGAGATCGAGGAGATGCAGAAGGAGAACACCAAGGCGTAGCGGTCGTCACCGGCCCGCGCGGGCCGGGTCTTTCGGCCCTGTTTCGAGGCCCTCGGATCTGCGGATCCGGGGGCCTTGGCCATGTCCGGAGGGCCGGTGGGCCCGATGTGGGGCCGGTGCGGGGCCGGTCACGTCCACGTGTGGTGTAGACCACAGGAAATCGAAGGTTCCTTATCTATCCCTCACCGTGTTACAACTGGTCTACACCACCTATTGGTGTAGACCACGCGGGCCTGTCTGGCCCGCGTACCCCCCTTTCTGAGACGTCGCCGTCCCCGGTTCTCCTCTGGCGGCGCCTTGCCCACTGGAGGAAGTTGTGTCCACGGCTGCCGCCCCCGCGGCTGAAAAGAAGAAGGGCGCTGGCGTGATGGCCGTCATGCAGCGCATCGGCCGGAGCCTCATGCTCCCCGTTGCAGTGCTGCCTGCCGGCGCGCTCCTGCTCCGCCTGGGCGCGGACGACATGCTCGGCGACAAGGACGTCTTCCCGACGTTCATCCTCAAGATCGCCGGATACATGGCCGCCGGTGGTGGCGCGATCCTCGACAACATGGCGCTGCTCTTCGCCGTCGGCATCGCGATCGGCTTCGCCAAGAAGTCGGACGGCTCGACCGCGCTGGCGGCCGTCACCGGTTACCTGGTCTTCCAGAAGGTGCTCGCCACCTTCACCGACAGCAACCTGCCTCAGGTCGCCAAGGTGGTCGGCGGCAAGATCGTCATGGTGGACGCCGCGGTCAACGCCGGTGTGCTCGGCGGTGTCGTGATGGGTGTCATCACGGCCCTGCTCTACCAGAAGTTCTACCGGACCAAGCTGCCGGACTGGGCGGGCTTCTTCGGCGGCCGCCGCCTCGTCCCGATCCTCTCGGCCCTCGCGGGTCTGGTCACCGGTATCGTCTTCGGCCTCATCTGGCCGGTCCTCGGCACGGGTCTGCACAACTTCGGTGAGTGGCTGGTCGGTTCCGGCTCCGTGGGCGCGGGCATCTTCGGTGTCGCCAACCGTGCGCTGATCCCGATCGGCATGCACCACCTGCTGAACTCCTTCCCGTGGTTCCAGGCCGGTTCCTTCGAGGGCGCCAACGGCCCCGTCCACGGCGACATCGCCCGCTTCCTCGCCGGTGACCCGAGCGCCGGACAGTTCATGACCGGCTTCTTCCCGATCATGATGTTCGCCCTCCCGGCGGCCTGCCTCGCGATCGTGCACTGCGCCCGCCCCGAGCGCCGCAAGGTCGTCGGCGGCATGATGTTCTCCCTCGCGCTCACCGCGTTCGTCACCGGTGTGACCGAGCCGATCGAGTTCACCTTCATGTTCATCGCCCCGGTGCTCTACGCGATCCACGCGGTCCTCACCGGTGTCTCCATGGCGCTGACCTGGGCACTCGGCATGAAGGACGGCTTCGGCTTCTCCGCCGGCGCGGTCGACTTCCTGCTGAACCTGGGCATCGCGAACAACCCGTGGGGCCTGGCCGGCGTCGGCCTCTGCTTCGCGGTGGTCTACTACTTCGTCTTCCGCTTCGCGATCACGAAGTTCAACCTCCCCACCCCGGGCCGCGAGTCCGACGAGGAGCTCGCCGAGCTGGCGAAGGCCGAGGCGAAGTAAGCCTGCGCGCACGCGCCGTAAAGGGTCCGAAGCCCCCGCCTTTCCTTCCGAAAGGCGGGGGCTTCGGCCTGTCCGCGCTGCATACCGTGGAAACCATGACAGAACAGCGCATCCTCGACCTCGATCGCGATCAGCTCGCCGCCCTGCGCGGCCGCGCCCTGACCCGGGCGGTGGCCGCCGCCGAGGGGCGGACCATGGTCGCCGAGGTCTTCGCCGAGCGCGCCGCGCTCTCCCCGCACCCGGACGGCCGCGGCGTGCACAACGCCGAGCTCGTGGCCGCCTTCGGCGCGGACATCGTCGTACTGAACCTCATCGAGCGGGCCTGGGACGGCGAGCGGCTGCGGCTGCCCGGGCTGGGCGAGTTCGCCTCGTTCACCGAGCTGGCCCGGGTGATCGGGCGGCCGGTCGGAGTGAACCTGGAGCCCGGCGACGTACCGGAGATCCGGCGCGCGAAGCCGGAGTACGCCAAGCGCCTGATCGACATGGGCGCGGCGATGCTGTGCATCACGGCGAACCCGGGCACGGGCGGCTCGTACGAGGCCATGGCGCGGGTCACCGAGGAGCTGCGCGGCGGGCTGGGCGCCGACGCGGCCCTGTGGTCGGGGAAGATGCACCACGCCGGGCATCCGGAGCGGGTCACCACGGCGCGGCTGACGGCGCTGGTGGACGCGGGCGCGGACGGGGTGGTCATGCCGCTGCCGGGGACGCTGCCCGGGGTGACGCGGGAGCTGGCCGCGGAGGCGGTGGCCGCGGTGCAGGACGCGGGGGCGATCGCGATGGGAGCCATCGGCACCAGCCAGGAGGGCTCCCACGCGAACGTGGTGCCGCAGCTGGCGCTGGGTGCCAAGGAGGCGGGCTTCGACGCGCACCACTTCGGGGACTCGTACCTGCCGGGCATGTGCGATCCGGAGGTGATGTACGCGTACTCGGTGGCGATCCGCGGCCGCCGGCACACCTGGGTCCGGATGGCCCTCGGCGGCCGGCAGGCGCGGCCCGCGGCCTCGGCCTAGGGGGTGTCTGACGGATGTCCGACGCCGCGGGCATCCGTCAGACACCCCCTAGACCTCGTAGACGGCGCCCGGGTGGGCGAGGTCGACGGGGCCGTCGTAGACCTCGCGGGCGTCGGTGATGTTCTGCTGTGCGTCCGTCCACGGCGGGATGTGGGTGAGGACGAGCCGGCCGACTCCGCCGCCCTGGGCGTACTGTCCGGCCTCGCGGCCGTTGAGGTGGAGACCGGGGATGTCCTCCTTGCCGTGCGTGAAGGAGGCCTCGCACAGGAAGAGGTCGGCGCCTTCGGCGAGGAGGCCGAGTTCGGGGCAGGTCCCGGTGTCGCCGGAGTACGTGAGCGAGCGGCCGCCGTGCTCGACGCGGATGCCGTACGACTCGACGGGGTGACTGACCCGTTCGGTGCGGACTTGGAAGGGGCCGATCTCGAAGGTGCCGGACTTCAGCGTGCGGAAGTCGAAGACCTCGCTCATCGAGCGTTCGTCGGGGACGTCGTCGTAGGCGGTGGTCAGGCGCTTCTCGGTGCCGTCGGGGCCGTAGACGGGGATGGTGCCGCAGCGGCCGCCCTCGTGGCGGTAGAAGCGGGCGACGAAGTACGCGCACATGTCGATGCAGTGATCGGCGTGCAGATGGCTGAGGAAGATCGCGTCGAGGTCGTAGAGGCCGATGTAGCGCTGGAGATCGCCGAGGGCGCCGTTGCCCATGTCGAGGAGCAGCCGGAAGCCGTCGGCCTCGACGAGGTAGCTCGAACAGGCCGATTCCGCGGACGGGAACGAGCCCGAGCAGCCGACGACGGTGAGCTTCATGGAGCGTGAACCTCCGTGGACGGTCCGTGGACGGAATGCGGGCCGTGCGTGGGTCGAGCGTAAGGCGCGAAACGACCGGTCGCTCCTCCACGGCGGGCCGTTGTGGGGGGAATCACCTGTGCTGTCACCCGGGGGAGCGACGGCGGGCACGGGCGTTGCCGCACGTTGCCATGCCGGGGCGTTCCCGCACGGCTACGGTCGAAACATGGACACGTCCTGGTGGCCCGCGGTGGCCGCGGTCGTGGTCGTGGCGGTGGTGGCACTGGTCGCGCTGGTCGCCGGGAGGCGGCTGGGGCTCCCCCGCCGGGCCAGGCCCGGGCCCGCGCACGGTCCCGGGCCGCCGCCGAGGCCCCGGGCGGGTGAGCTGTGGTACTTGGCGGACGGCCGGGTCTGCCTGGTGCTGGCGGTCGGGCAGGTACGGGGGCACCGGGCGCGGGTCGCGTGGATCAGCGGGAAATACGACGACCGGCGGGCCGGTGTGATCCCGCTGCCGCCGGGGACGGTGGGGGCGCAGGGCCGTACGAGTTTCCTGGAGGCCGACCGGCCGGAGGACGTGTCGTTGTGGGAGTTCGGGAGGCGGGTGGGTGTGCTGGATCCGGTGGTGTGGGACGAGGTCAAGGGACTGGGAGGCGGGCGGTGATCCGGGTGCGGCGGGTCTACGACGCCCCGGAGCCGGGGGCGGACGGGGTGAGGGTGCTCGTGGACCGGCTGTGGCCGCGGGGTCTGTCGAAGGAGGCGGCGGCGGTGGACTCCTGGCCGCGGGCCGTGACTCCGTCGGCGGAGCTGCGCAAGTGGTTCCACGCCGGCGGCAGCCCCGGTGAGTTCCGGAGCCGCTACGAGGCGGAGCTGGCGGAGCCGGCGGCGGTGGCGGAGCTGGAGCGGCTGCGGGAGCTGGCGGCGGAGGGGCCCGTGACGCTCCTGACGGCGGTCCGGGAGCCGGCCTCGAGCCATGCGGCGGTCCTCGCGGAGCTGCTGGGCGCCGGGTCCGGGTGAGTGCGGTGAGCGCGGCGGGCCGGGGCGCCCCGTGGGCGCCCCGGCCCGCGGCGGGCCTTCGCGGGTCAGAAGGCGCTGGGGCTGCGGTCGGTGCACAGGGCCCAGATCACGAACACCCCGATCGCGATGGCGATCAGGGACCAGAACGGCTGGTAGGGCAGCCACAGGAAGTGCAGGATGATCATTACGCCGGTCAGGGCGATGCCGACGGCCCGGCCCCATGTCGTGCCCTTGAGGATGGCGATGCCGACGATCAGGACGACGATGCCCAGGAGCAGGTGGATCCAGCCCCAGGACGTCAGGTCGAACTGGAACGAGTAGTTGCGGACCCGGAACAGGACCTCGTCCTTGGCGAGCGCGGCGATCCCTTCGAAGATCGCGAACACGCCGTTGATCATCATCAGGACGGCGGCGAACAGCACGCCTCCCGCCGCCCAGGGGGATCCGCTCCCCGCGGGAGGGGGTTTGCCGGACGTGCCGGGGGCTGCGGGGCTGGGAGTGGTCGTCATCGGGCCACCACCCTCTCTGTGGGGTCGGTCGGGCACGTTCAGCGTCTGCCCGTACCGCCGTCCCGGCGACTTCCGTGGGCCATTCGGGCGACGTACGACCGGATGCGCCGCGGCCCGCTCCCCCGGTGGAGGGAGCGGGCCGGGGGCGCGCGAGGAGGGGTGGCCGGGGGCTACGCCCAGAGCTGGCCCTGGAGGACCTCGATGGCCTCTTCCGTGGTCGCGGCCGTGTAGACGCCCGTCGAGAGGTACTTCCAGCCGCCGTCGGCCACGACGAACACGATGTCCGCCGATTCGCCCGCGGCCACCGCCTTGCGGCCGACGCCGATCGCCGCGTGCAGTGCGGCTCCCGTGGAGACGCCGGCGAAGATGCCCTCGAGCTGGAGGAGTTCCCGGGTCCGGGTGACGGCGTCCGCCGAGCCCACGGAGAAGCGCGTGGTGAGCACGGAGGCGTCGTAGAGCTCCGGGACGAATCCCTCGTCCAGGTTCCGCAGGCCGTACACCAGGTCGTCGTAGCGCGGCTCCGCTGCGACGATCTTGACCCCGGGCACGTTCTCGCGCAGGTAGCGGCCGACGCCCATCAGGGTGCCGGTCGTGCCCAGGCCCGCCACGAAGTGGGTGATGGACGGGAGGTCGGCGAGGACCTCCGGGCCGGTGGTGGCGTAGTGGGCGCCCGCGTTGTCCGGGTTTCCGTACTGGTAGAGCATCACCCAGTCGGGGTGCTCGGCCGCCAGTTCCTTGGCGACCCGCACCGCGGTGTTGGATCCTCCCGCCGCCGGCGACGAGATGATCTCGGCTCCCCACATGGCCAGAAGGTCGCGCCGCTCCTGCGAGGTGTTCTCCGGCATCACGCAGACGATGCGGTAGCCCTTGAGCTTGGCCGCCATCGCCAGGGAGATCCCGGTGTTGCCCGAGGTGGGCTCCAGGATCGTGCAGCCGGGGTACAGCCGTCCGTCCTTCTCCGCCTGCTCGACCATGTGGAGCGCCGGGCGGTCCTTGATCGAGCCGGTGGGGTTGCGGTCCTCGAGCTTCGCCCAGATGCGGACGTCCTCCGAGGGCGACAGCCGGGGCAGCCGGACCAGCGGCGTGTTGCCCACGGCGGCCAGCGGGGAGTCGTAACGCATCAGACAGCGCCGCCGGCCACGGCCGGGAGGATGGTGACGCTGTCGCCGTCCTTGAGCCCGGTGGAGATGCCGTCGAGGAAGCGGACGTCCTCGTCGTTGAGGTAGACGTTCACGAAGCGGCGCAGCTGGCCTCCGTCGACGATGCGCTCCTCAATGCCCTTGTGCCGGGTCTCCAGGTCGGAGAAGAGGTCGGCGAGGGTGGCGCCCTCACCGGACACGGCCTTCTCGCCGTCGGTGTAGGTGCGGAGGATGGTGGGGATGCGGACCTCGATGGCCATGGCTGGCTCCAGTCGTGAGTGACGGCGTGAGAACGTGAAGGCGCGCGGGTTCGTGGCCCCCCGCGCGAGGGGGCTCTGGTGCTCTGGTGCTCAGACGGCGGGACAGATCGCGCTGGCGAGGCGGCACAGGTCGACGTGCAGCCGCGCCACGAGCAGCAGCCTGCCGGGCGTCTCGATGCTCACGTCGTGGGAAACCATGCGGTCATGTTAACGATTCCAGGTCCCCCGTTTGGAGTGGGATCCCGCATCGTGGACGCATTGCGCTCACATGCTGGTCACCGGTGGGTCAGTAGGCCTCGACGACCTGCACTTCTTCCTCGGTGATCTCGCCGTCGACGATCCGGTACGAGCGGAACTGGAACTCCCCGAGGCCGTCCGTGTCCGCCGTCGAGACGACCACGTAGTGCGCTCCGGGCTCGTTCGCGTAGGTGACGTCCGTGCGGGACGGGTAGGCCTCGGTCGCGGTGTGCGAGTGGTAGACGATCACCGGGTCCTCGTCGCGGTCGTCCAGCTCGCGGTAGAGCTTGAGGAGGTCCTTCGAGTCGAACTCGTAGAACGTGGGCGAGCGGGCCGCGTTGAGCATCGGGACGAAGCGCTCGGGCCGGCCGGTGCCCGCCGGTCCGGCCACGACGCCGCACGCCTCGTCCGGGTGGTCCCGGCGGGCGTGCGCGACGATCCGGTCGTACAGGTCCTGGGTGAGGGTCAGCATGAGCGACAGGATAAGCAGACGGGCCCTCCCGTACCGAGGAGTGGTACGGGAGGGCCCGAATGGTGGACAGAGGTCCGTGGCCTCAGGCGTCCACGTCCAGCGAGACCTTCACCGAGGTGCCGCCGTCCTGGCCGCGGCGCTGCGAGAACAGGTAGCCCAGGGCCAGGATCAGACCCCACAGCGGGGCGCAGTACAGGGAGACGCGGGCGTCCTTGTCGGCGCCCATCATCACGATGACCATGCCGATGAAGAGCAGGGCGAACCAGCTCGTGTACGGGGCTCCGGGGGCGCGGAAGGAGGACTGCGGCAGCTCGCCGCGGTCGGCCTTGGCGCGGTAGCGGAGCTGGCAGACCAGGATCATGATCCAGGCCCACATGCCGGAGATGGTGGCGAAGGAGACCACGTAGTCGAAGGCCTTGCCCGGGGCGACGTAGTTGATCCAGACGCCCACCAGCATCAGCGCGGCGGAGAACGTGGTGCCGATCAGCGGGGTGCCGCTCTTGGTCAGCTTGGTGAAGAACTTCGGGCCCTGGCCGTTGAGCGCGAGGTCGCGCAGCATGCGGCCGGTCGAGTACATGCCCGAGTTGCAGGAGGACAGGGCGGCGGTCAGCACGACGAAGTTGACGATCGCGGCGCCGATGCCCAGGCCCATGCGCTCGAAGGCGGCGACGAAGGGCGAGACGCCGGGCTGGAAGTGCGTCCACGGGACGACCGACAGGATCATGATCAGCGCGCCGACGTAGAAGACGGCGATGCGCCACGGCACGGTGTTGATGGCCTTGGGCAGGGTCTTCTCGGGGTCCTTGGACTCGCCGGCGGTGACGCCGACCAGCTCGACGGCGAGGAAGGCGAACATCACGATCTGCAGGGTCATCAGCGTGCCGCCGATGCCCTTGGGGAAGAAGCCGCCGTCGTTCCACAGGTTGCTGACGGTCGCTGTGTCGCCCGCGTCGGAGAACCCGATGGTGAGGATGCCGGCGCAGATCAGGATCATGCCGACGATGGCGGTGACCTTGACCATGGAGAACCAGAACTCGAGCTCACCGAAGAGCTTCACGGAGATCAGGTTCGCGCCGTAGAGGATGACGGTGAAGATCAGCGCGTACGCCCATTGCGGGAAGCTGTCGTGGGTCCAGTACGACATGTACTGCGCGGCGGCGGTGACCTCGGTGATGCCGGTGACCACCCAGAAGAGCCAGTACGTCCAGCCGGTCACGTACCCCCAGAAGGGGCCCAGGAACTCGCGGGCGTAGTCCGAGAAGGAGCCCGAGACGGGGCGGTACATGAGCAGCTCGCCCAGGGCCCGCATGATGAAGAAGATGACCAGGCCCGCGATGGCGTAGGCCAGGATCAGGCTCGGACCCGCTTTGGAGATCGCCTTGCCGGCGCCCAGGAACAGGCCGGTGCCGATGGCTCCGCCGATCGCGATCATCTGGATCTGGCGGGCGCCGAGTGTGCGGTGGTAGCCCTCGCCGCCCTCGCCCCGCGTGCCCTCTCCGGGCGTCTTGCCGTGCTGCTCGACCTGCACAGAGGTCATGTCTGGTGCGCCTTTCTCCACGCCGACCCGCGCCTTCTGATGGCTGCGGATCGGGTCCTCGATCCCCCCGGATACGGATGGAGTTGCACGCCGGCGGTCAGCCGGTTCAAGCAGGCCGCGGGTCATGGGTGGCGTCCCGGCGGCGATCGTGAAGATTTATCACGTGCTTACGGGTGCCCGAGGGCGAAAAATGTGACGCAGGACACCACAATTTCAGGACATAGATCCTGAAACAGATCAGACCACCGCATCGCGGTGATCTGATCGTTATCCGGATTTGAGCGTCCGCTGAGCGAACGCCGTACGCCCTTGAGGGTCCCCAGAGGGTCGTCAGAGGGTTTCGATGAGCGTCTCCTGGAGGCCGCCCAGCCAGAGGTACGCCATCACCATCGGCTTGCGCGGATCGTCGTCCGGCAGCCGGAACAGCACGGCACTCTCGTCGTCCTCGGTGATGTCGAGGCGGGCCGCGATGGTCAGGCGCAGGTCGTTGAGCGCGCCGAGCCAGCGCAGCGGCAGCTCCCCGGTCAGCTCGAGCAGCGCCGCGCCGTCGCCGGCCGGGGTGAGCCGGTTCAGGCTGTGCACGACGGCCAGGACGTCCTCGCGCTTGCGGGTGCGCAGGTCGTTCTCGGTGAAGCGGCGGAACTCCGCGGAGCGGGCCCGCAGCTCCTCGGCGTCCTCATCGGCGCCGGGGCCGCCCGGGCCGCCGTAGGCGTCGGGGAAGAGCCGGGCCAGCGCCGGGTCCGCCGGGGGCTCGGTGGGGCCGTCGGCGGCGAACAGCGCGGCCAGCGGGTCGGCGTCCTCGGCGGGCTCGGGCTCGCCGGGGCCGATCAGTTCGAGCAGCTGGACGGCGAGGGAGCGCAGGATGGAGATCTCGATCTCGTCGAGCGCGATGGCGGCGCCGCCGCCCTTCAGGGACTGGAACGTGCCGCCCATCAGTTGCGGTCCTGGGAGAGGGTCGCCCACAGGCCGTAGCCGTGCATGGCCTGCACGTCGCGCTCCATTTCCTCGCGGCTGCCGCTGGACACGACCGCCCGCCCCTTGTGGTGGACATCGAGCATCAGCTTGTGCGCCACGTCCTTCGAGTAGCCGAAGTACGCCTGGAACACGTACGCCACGTAGCTCATGAGGTTGACCGGGTCGTTGTGCACCAGGGTCACCCAGGGGACGTCGGGTTCGGGGACCGCGAAGGTCTCTTCGGCCGACTCGGTGCGTTCGATCTCAATGGGAGCAACACTCACTTGTCCCATGCTGCCATCGTGACGGGCCCGTCGCACAAACGGGTCCTAGATCTCGTCACTTTGACGAAATGTGCGCTAGCATCGCCGGCATGAACCCTGCGGACCTGGGCCTGCCGGTGGACGTGCCGTCGACAGCGCTCTTCACGGACCATTACGAGCTGACGATGCTGCAGGCCGCCCTGGCGAACGGCACCGCCGACCGCCGCTCGGTCTTCGAGGTGTTCACCCGCCGGCTGCCCGAAGGACGCCGCTACGGCGTGGTCGGCGGAACCGGCCGGGTGCTCGACGCGGTGGAGAACTTCCGCTTCGACGGCGCGGTGCTGGACTTCCTGCGCGAGCGGGCCGTCGTGGACATGCGGACCCTGGACTGGCTGGCCTCGTACCGCTTCTCCGGCGACATCTGGGGCTACCCGGAGGGCGAGGTCTACTTCCCCGGCTCCCCGGTCCTGCGCGTCGAGGGCAGCTTCGCCGAGTGCGTGCTGCTGGAGACCGTGATCCTGTCGATCCTGAACCACGACTCGGCGATCGCCGCGGCGGCCTCCCGGATGTCCTCGGCGGCCGGCGGGCGGCCGCTGATCGAGATGGGCGCCCGGCGCACGCACGAGCTGGCCGCCGTGGCCGCCTCGCGCGCCGCGTACGTGGGCGGCTTCACCTCCACCTCGGACCTGGCGGCCGGATTCCGGTACGGCATCCCGACGGTCGGCACGAGCGCCCACGCCTTCACCCTGCTGCACGACAGCGAGCGGGACGCCTTCACGGCCCAGGTGGCCTCGCTGGGCCGGGACACGACCCTGCTGGTGGACACCTACGACGTGGCGGAGGCGGTGCGCACGGCCGTGGAGGTCGCGGGCACGGAGCTGGGCGCGGTCCGCATCGACTCCGGCGACCTGCTGCTGGTGGCGCACCGGGTGCGGCAGCAGCTGGACGAGCTGGGGGCCACGCAGACCCGGATCGTGGTCACCTCGGACCTGGACGAGTACGCCATCGCCTCGCTGGCGGCGGCGCCGGTGGACGCGTACGGGGTGGGCACCCAGCTGGTGACGGGCAGCGGGCACCCGACGTGCTCGATGGTCTACAAGCTGGTGGCGCGGGCGACGTCGGCGGACCCCAAGGCGCCGCTGGCGCCGGTGGCGAAGAAGTCCACGGGCGGCAAGACCTCGCTCGGCGGCCGCAAGTGGGCGGCCCGCCGGGTCGACGCGGACGGCGTCGCCGAGGCGGAGGTCATCGGCACCGGCCCGGTGCCGGCCGCGCTGGCGGACCGGCAGCTCCTGACGCAGCTGGTCAAGGCCGGCGAGGTCATCGCCCGCGAACCGCTGGAGGCCGCCCGCGACCGGCACCGCGCCGCACGCGCCGGCCTGCCGTTGTCGGCGACCCAGCTCTCGCGCGGCGAGGCCGTGCTCGCCACCGAGTATATCTGAGCCGGGTGCGGCGGCCTCAGGGCCCCGCCCGGGGGCCCTCCCGGCCGTAGCCGGGGGAGTTTGAGGCCCGGGGGTCCCGGGGCAGAGCCCTCAGCAGCCGGCCCGCACATCCACACCCGCCGAAGCGAAGGGCACGCGACATGCACCGCGCACTGATCGTCGTCGACGTACAGAACGACTTCTGCGAGGGCGGCAGCCTCGCGGTGACCGGCGGAGCCGACGTGGCCGCCGCCGTCACGGAGCTCATCGGACAGGCCACCGCCGGCTACCGGCACGTGGTCGCCACCCGGGACCACCACATCGACCCGGGCGGCCACTTCGCGCACCCCCCGGCCGAGCCGGACTACGAGACGTCCTGGCCCGTCCACTGCGTCGCCGGGACCGAGGGCGTCGGCTTCCACCCGAACTTCGCCCCGGCCGTCGCCTCCGGCGCGGTCGCCGCCGTCTTCGACAAGGGGGCGTACGAGGCCGCGTACAGCGGGTTCGAGGGGGCCGACGAGAACGGGACGGACCTCGCGCGCTGGCTGCGGGACCGGCACGTCACCGAGGTGGACGTGGTCGGCATCGCCACCGACCACTGCGTCCGGGCCACGGCCCTCGACGCCGCCCGCGCCGGCTTCGCCACGCGGGTCCTGCTGGACCTGACGGCCGCAGTCGCCCCGCACACCACCGCCCGCGCCCTGGACGAGCTCCGAACCGCCGGAGTCGTCCTGATCGGCGGCCGGGCGCCCGGCGGGGACGTCTAGGGGGTGTCTGACGGGTGTCCGGGGCCCCGGGGTCCCGGCTAGGTGCCCAGCAGGGCCCGGATCGGGTGCCAGAGCTCTTCGGCCACGTCGGGCGCGCAGCGCCACAGCAGGCCGTCCGGGTGGTGCAGGACCGCCGTGACCTCGTCCGGGGTCGGGGGCTGCGCGTTGCCCCGCAGGTACACCGCCCGCATGCCGAGGTTCCGCAGCCTGGTCAGGGCGCGGGCCCGGTTCGCGGCGTGCACCAGAACCCGGACATTTCCCCCCTCTCCCGAGGGTCGCGGCAGCGTGAGCGCGACCACCACGCTGCCGCCTGGCAATCTGACGAAACCTCCACCGGGCATGGCTGTCATCTCCCCCGTCAATAAGAAACTCGCACCACGCATCTAAACGCGATCGGCCGCCGCCCGCTAGGGGGCGACGGCCGATCATGCTTTGACCTGCGGTTTTACCGAATTACTTCGAAGAGGGACCGACCTCGATGGTCATGACCTCACCGTCGTAGGTCTCCTTCAGGATCTTGATCTTGGTGTTGGTGTCAGTGACCTTCACCGATCCCGTCGGGTTCTCGTCGTAGAAGTACTTGCCCTTGCGGTCGTCGAAGACCAGCTGCGCGGGCTTCGGCTTCAGGAAGAGCGACTCGCCGTTCTTGTGCAGCGTGAACGCGTCCGTCGAGTACGCGCTGAAGGTGGCGTCGTACGGCTGGATCTTGTTGCGCAGCAGGGTGCCGTCCGCCCACTTCATCGGCTTGGCGTTGGCGTCGATCGGCAGGATCAGACCCTGGCCCGGGTGCTGGCTGGTGTTGTTGTCCTTCTGGGAGGTGTCCCACTGCCAGATCAGCAGGCCGTCCTGGTACGGGTAGTGCTCGACCCAGTCCGGACGGGTGTTGCCGAAGCCGAAGTTGTACGGGCCCACCTTGAGGGTGGAGTCGTACGAGACGTAACGGCGGTTCTCGGCCAGGTAGTACTGCGCGTACTCCTTGGTGAAGTTGGCGCCGATGCGCGAGAAGCCCTTGCCGGTCCAGCCGTTGTCGCCGTTCTCGGCGCCGTCGGTGAACAGCGCGGAGCCGTCCGCGGTCAGGGTGACGGCGTCGGCGGTGAAGCCCTTGCCGCCCGCGCCGCCGTCCGTCTGGTAGCGGAAGCGGAGGTCGATCTTCTTGCCCGCGTAGGCGTCGAGCGGGAAGTTCAGCGACTTCCAGGCACCCGAGACACCGGTCAGCGACGGGTTGCCCGCCGCGTCGACCGGAAGCGCCGTGCCGTCGGCCGTACCCGCGAGGGCGGTCCAGTTGGCGCCGCCGTCGGTGGACACCTCGGTGTAGAGGTAGTCGTACTCGGCCTCGATGTCCCACCAGCCCTTGAGGGACAGTGCGGCGGACGTCTTGCCCGTCAGGTCCACGGAGCGGGTGAGGGTGTTCTTGAGGTCGTCACCCATGTTGCTCCACCACTGGGCGGAGCCCTCGGCGGGAGCGACGACGTCGGTCTGGACCTTCTTCTTCGGCAGCTCGACGACCAGCGCCTGCTTGTCCTTGGTGTTGTACTCCGCCACGCCCAGCTTGTGGGTGGACTTCGTCGCGGCCTTCGCTGTGTCGTAGTTCAGCCAGCCGAGCTGGAGCTTGTCCCAGGCCGTCATGTCGCCCGGGAGGTCGCCTATGGAGTCCTTGCCGGTGCCGAGCCAGGAGCCGGCCGACATCAGGGACCAGAAGCCGACCGAGTTCTCGCCGCCACCGGAGGTGTCGTAGAGGTCCGGCAGGCCGAGGTCGTGGCCGTACTCGTGCGCGAAGACGCCGAGGCCGCCGTTCTCCGGCTGCATCGTGTAGTCGCCGACCCAGATGCCGGTGTCACCGATCTGGGTGCCGCCGGCCTTGTTGTTGTCCGGGCCGGTCTTGCCCGCGCTGGTGCCGTACGCGTACCAGCGGTGCGCCCACAGCGCGGTCGTGCCCTGCACGCCGCCGCCGGCCGACTCGTCCTCGCCCGCGTGGACGATCTGGAAGTGGTCGATGTAGCCGTCGGGCTCGTTGAAGTTGCCGTCGGCGTCGAAGTCGTAGCGGTCCCACTGGTCGTACTGGGCCAGCTGCGCCTTGATCTGCGCGTCGGTCTTGCCGGCCTTCTTCTGGGCCTCCGTCCACGCGAGGACGCCGTCCTTGACGGTGTCCCACACGTTGGAGCAGTTGGTCTGGCCGCAGTAGTTGGAGCCGTAGCGGCCCTCGTTGTACGGGACCTTGACCCAGTCGGAGACCTCGCCCTCGACCGAGTAGCGGCCCGAGGAGGTCTTCTCGTAGTAGGTCTTCAGCGAGTGCTTGCCCTGCCCCGTACCGAAGTACAGCTCCTGGAAGTAATCGCGGCTGAAGTCCTTGCGCCACGCCGTGGAGTTGTCGTTCGCGCGGTCCGGCTGGGCGATCGTGTTGTGCAGCGGACCCGGGGTGCCGCCGTACTTCTGGACGGGCGGCTTCGGGCCGGGGCCGTCCGGGTCGTACATGGTCGTGTCGTCGACCTGGTCGCCGAACTCGACGAGGATCGTGAAGATCTTGTCGGTCTTCTCGCGGCCGAGCTCGACGTACTTCTTGTCGTCGAGCTTGACGACCTTGGAGGCGCCGCGCTGCTCGACGTCCTTCTTGCCCGTCAGGACCTGGTCCAGGGCGGCCTTGCGCTGCTGCGCCTGCTGCTCGCTGAACGGGCCCCGGAGGTCGTGTTCGACCACCTTGGCAGGAGCGGTCGGGTCCTGCCGGTCGGCGGCCGGGGCGGCGCCCGGGCCCTTGTCGTCGGCCTGGGCCGAGGCGACGGTGAAGAAGGTGGCACTGGTGGCGCAGGCGGCCATGGTCACGGCGA
Source organism: Streptomyces sp. IBSNAI002 (assembly GCF_052244475.1). NCBI lineage: Bacteria > Bacillati > Actinomycetota > Actinomycetes > Kitasatosporales > Streptomycetaceae > Streptomyces > Streptomyces sp. IBSNAI002. The sequence goes on from NZ_JBQPXG010000002.1 coordinate 3,467,418, forward strand.
CGGCGGCGGTACGAAGCGCACGCCGTCTGGCGGAGTTGCTGGTCACTTGATGTCGTTCCCCTCCCGCGGCCGCATGGACGGTCGGAACGTCTCCATAGGAGCGGGGGGTTCCGCGCGGCGCGCGTCTCAAGTGACGACATTTGACCGGAGAGTCGAAAGAAAAGACAGACCTTGACTTGTTCCTTACAACTGCACTATGCGGTCAGCGAGTTCCGCTATTCGGACGTTCCGCTGCCATATGGGGCGAAGGCCGCTTCACGGTCGTCCGGCGCGCGCCTCGGCGGGGCATTTCGGGGCCCACGGCGGCGTGCGGCATGACCCCGTGCGCCCCCCGTGCACCGGCACCGTGGGTTAGGTCACGCTTACTGGCGGTTCCGCTCGGGCATCCCCGTCGTAGAGTCACTTGACACGCGACCGAGTTGAGCCGACTCCCCCTCCCCTCCCTGAGGACGGATATCGCCATGCCGCGTCCGACTGCCGCACAGCTCGCCTACGGGTCCGCCACCGTCGTCGTGTCGACGATCGCCATGCTGCTGCTCTCGCAGACGAGTTCGGGGCTCTGGATCGCGCTCATCGCCGCCGCCGCCCTCGCGCTCGGCCTGCTCGTCGCCGTCACCGTGCCGCTCCCGCGGCGCAGGGGCCGCCACGCGGCCCGCCCCGGCTCGGCCCCGGCCGCCACGACCGCCCCGGCCCCGGCGCCCGCCCCCGCGCCCGCGCCCGTCCCGGCGCACCTGCCGTACGCGGACGCGCCGACGGCCGCCCGGGTACCCGAACCCCGGACGGCCGCTGCCGAACACCCCGTTCACCACTGACACGACCGGGCGCCCGCGCGCCCCGGCGGCTAGGTGGTGGACTGCACGACCACCGTCCTGCCGACCTTGTCGTGCAGGCCCTGCTTGTACGGCTTGTCCACCAGGATCGAGATCACCAGCGCGATCGGCCACAGGCAGAAGCAGCAGATCAGCGTCGGCAGCCAGAGCACGGCGGCGCGGGCGAGGGCCGGGCTCGACTGCGGGACGCTGCCGTCGTTGAGCATCGCGACGCGCAGGCCCATCGCCTTCTTGCCGATGGTCTGGCCGTTCTTGTGGGTGAACCACCAGTCGTAGCCGATGTACGCGACGATCGAGATCAGCGTCATGATCAGGCCGCTGCCGCTGTAGGACCGCGTGATGACCTCGCTGATGTCCTCGCCGCGGTTCGTCTCGACCATGTACCGCTTGGTGCCGAAGGCCAGTTGGATGAGGAACAGCGGCACGGCGACGATGATCACGTCGATGACGCGGGCGACCAGCCGCTTGAAGAAGTCGGCGAGCGGGGGCATCCCGGCGAGCGGATCGGGCATGCCGTAGCCGCCGCCACCGCCGTACGGGTCACCGCTGCCGTTGTACGGGGGCGGCGGGGGCGGGTATCCGCCCCCGCCGGGCGGGTATCCGCCGCCGCCCGGGCTGCCGGGGCCACCGGGGCCGCCCGGGCCGCCGGGGGGCGGGGGGCCGGGGGGCGGTGAGCCGTACGGCGAACCGCCCGACGGAGGCGTCGGTTCCTGGGGCTTCTTGAGGAACGGGTCGTCCTCGGGGCGTTCGCCCGGCGGCGGCTGGTCGGTACTCATGGCCCGAGTCGAACCCGGCACCGACGGCCCCGCAACGCGACGCGGTCCATCCGGGGGACCGGCCCGTCACGGGCGGCTCAGCGGGCCACGTACGTCCCGGCCGCCCTGTCGTGCCAGGCCCGGCGCCGCGGACGGTCGACGAGGCACCAGAGGCTGCCGGGGAAGCCCAGGAAGGCGTACACCAGCCAGCGGCGCAGGGCCGCGCCGACGGTGGGCGGGCGCAGCGTCGCGGTGGCCAGAACCCGCACGCCGAGCAGCTTCTTGCCCGGGGTGCGGCCCCAACGGGCCGTGGGCAGGGCCTCGTAGAGGACTCCGAAGACGAACACGGTCCCGAGGACCAGGCCGAGGTGGCCGGCGATGGTCCCGTCGAGCAGCCAGACGGTGGTGGTGCGGCCGCTCTCCCGGGCGGCGTCCACCTTGGCCTGGAGGTGGGCGGTGGCGTCGGGGAGCAGGGGCCACGCGGCGGCGGCCGCGACGGCCGCGAAGACCAGGGAGTCCACGGCCCGGGCCACGGCCCGGCGGACCAGCCCGGCGGGCCGCACGGCCCGCTCGGCCATCCGCTCGAACACGTCCCGCGGGGTCGTCTGCCGTCCGCCTGTTGCCTCCCGCCGGGGGGCGTCCGCCTCCCGGCGGCCGGCCGGGGCCCCGACGGGCTCGCCGCGGGGGCGCCAGCCGCCGGGGTCGGACTCCCGGCGGGACGGGGAGGGCTCGCCCTTCCGGGGCGGGGTCCAGGGCTCGGCGGGGGCCTGGGCCCCCGGGGCGGCCTGCCTGCGGGGCGCCGGGGCTTCGGCGGCCTCCCCACGGGGCCGCCGGCCCCCCGCGTCTGCCTCCCGGCGGGCGGCCGGGGCTTCGGCGGGCTCGACGTGGGGGCGCCAGCCGCCGGGGGCGTCCCCGCGGTGGCCCTGTGCCTCGGGGCCTGTCCGGCGCGGGGGCCAGGGCTCGGCGGGGGGCTCGTCGCGGGGTGCGCGGGGCTCCGGCGGTGCCGTGGCCCCGGTTGCCGGGATGGAGGGGCGCACGCCCGCAGGTCGGGGCGGCCAGGGCTCGGGACGGGCCGCGGCGGCCGGGGGCTCCGGGGCCTCGGACGCCATCTCGGGCCAGGAGGACGTCAGGCCGGAGCCTCTGGACCCGCCGGCCCCACCGGGCGCGTCGGGCCACGCCGGAGCCGGGGCCGGAGAGGGAGCCGGGGCCGCGGCCGCCGGGGAGCGGGCCGACAGGATCCCGGCCGCGGCGGACGGCGTACGGGCGAGGGAGATCCCGGCGGCGGGGGCGCGGGCCGCGAGCGGGGCCGGCCCGGGCGCCGGCCCGGGCGCCGGCCCGGGCGCCGGTTCCGGCCGCTGCCCGGGCTCCGCCGGGCTGCCCCACGACACCCGGTGGTCGCGCGGCCCGCCGAAGCCGGCCTGGTGGAGGGGGTCGGCCTGCCACACCGCCTGACCGCCCGCCGGCCCGACGTCCGGCCCGGCCACCGGCTCGGCCACCGCCTCCGTCGCCGAGGTCTGGTCCAGGAACACCGGCCCCGTCTCCTCCACCGGCACGGACACCGGCACCGGAACCGCCGGGGCAGGTCGGCTCGTACCCGGAACCCAGGCGGCGCCGTTCCAGTACCGGACGTATCCGGGGATGGACGGATCGGGGTAGTAGCCCTCGCGGGCCGCGTGCTCGCCGTCACCAGGGGAGGCCGTCAATGTCCCCAACTCCGATCGTGGCTTGAGGCATGTGCAAGGCAGGACCATAGCCAAGAACCGCCCCCCGACAGGTCCGGTAACGGGAGATTCCAAACCTTCGGGCGAACCCCGGGCCATGCGACTGTTTCCGGTCACCCGACAGAATTCGGCCAACCTTCGATTCGCCCCCCGAAGTCGCGTCATACCCGGGTACACGGGAGCTCTCTCCAGGTGTGGGGCGCGCTCCGCGCCCGCGCACCGAACCGAAGTGAGGCCGTCATGCACCACCCCGTCATCGAGCGCGAGCTGGAACTCAAGCTGGTCCTGTCCCCCGAGCGCAGCGTCCCCGTCCCGGCACGGCTCCTCTACCTGACGGACGACCCGTACGCCGTCCACATCACCTTCCACACCGGCTCCAGCGCCCCCGTCAACTGGACCTTCGCCCGCGAGCTGCTGGTCGAGGGGGTGTTCCGCCCGTGCGGTCACGGCGACGTCCGGATCTGGCCCACCAAGATCGACAACAGGTCCGTGCTCTGCATGGCCCTCAGCTCGCCCGACGGCGACGCCCTGCTGGAGGCCCCCGCCGTCTCCGTGTCGGCCTGGCTGGAGCGCACCCTGCGCATCGTCCCGCCCGGCACCGAGGCCGAGCGGCTCGGCCTGGACGACGCCCTGGCCGAGCTATTGACCCCGACCCCGGCCGACGAACTGTGGCTGCGCGACCCCTGGCCCTCGGACGAGTCCGCCGAGGGGGACCTGTGACGCCGGACGGGGAATCCGCCGGCGCCTCAGAACAGCTTGCCCGGATTCAGCAGGCCCAGCGGGTCGAAGGCGTCCTTGACCGCCCGCTGCATCTCCAGCCCCACCGGGCCGAGTTCGCGGGCCAGCCATTCCTTCTTCAGCACGCCCACCCCGTGCTCGCCGGTGATGGTCCCGCCGAGCGAGAGCCCCAGCGCCATGATCTCGCCGAAGGACTCGCGGGCCCGCCGCGTCTCGTCCTCGTCGGCGGGGTCGAAGCAGACGATCGGATGGGTGTTGCCGTCGCCCGCGTGCGCGCAGACCCCGATGAGCAGGTCCTGAGCTCGGGCGATCGCGGCCGTGCCGTCCAGCATCTCGGCGAGCCGCGAGCGCGGTACGCACACGTCGTCGATCATCGTCGCGGGCCTGAGCGCCTCGAGCGCGGGAAAGGACATCCGGCGGGCCTGGAGCAGCAGTTCCGACTCCGCCTCGTCCTCGGCGGGCACGACGGCGGTGGCCCCGGCGGCCGTGCACAGCTCCCCCACGGCCGCGAGGTCCTCGGGGGCGTGCGGGGTGTCGAAGGCGGCGAGCAGCAGGGCCTCGGTGGCCTCCGGCAGGCCCATCTTGCCGAGTGCGTTGACGGCCCGCACGGTCGTACGGTCCATCAGTTCCAGCAGCGAGGGGGTCAGACCGGCCTCCATGACGGCGCAGACGGCCGCGCAGGCGGCGGCGACGGAGGGGAACTCCGCGGCCAGCGCGAGCTGGCGGGGCGGCGCCGGACGCAGCGCGAGTACGGCCCGCACCACGATGCCGAGGCTGCCCTCGGAGCCGACGAAGAGCCGGGTGAGGTCGTACCCGGCGACGCCCTTGGCGGTGCGCCGGCCCGTGCTCAGCAGCCGCCCGTCGGCCAGGACCACGTCGAGGCCCAGCACGTACTCGGCGGTGACCCCGTACTTGACGCAGCACAGCCCGCCGGAGGCGGTGCCGATGTTGCCGCCGATGGTGCACTGCTCCCAGCTGGAGGGGTCGGGCGGGTAGTACAGGCCCTGTTCGGCGACGGCCCGCGAGAGCACCGCGTTGACCACGCCCGGTTCGACGACGGCGATCCGGTCGACGGCGGAGATCTCCAGGATCCGGTCCATCTTGACGAGGGACAGCACGATGCAGCCGTCGGAGGCGTTGGCCCCGCCCGACAGGCCGGTACGGGCGCCCTGCGGGACCACGGGGACCCGTAGGGCGGTCGCGGTGCGCATGACGTGCTGGACCTGTTCCACGGTGCGGGGCAGGACCACGGCGGCGGGGGTGCCCGCGGCGCAGAAGCTGGCCATGTCGGTGGCGTAGGAGGCGGTCACCTGGGGGTCGGTGAGCAGGGCCTCGGCGGGAAGGCCTGCCAGCAGGCTCGATCGAAGACGTGCGAAGAGATCGTCATCCATGGGTCCAGTGTGGTCGCCGGCGGCCGCGCCTCCCAGGGGGTGGCACGGGGGGACCATCGGTGTGAACACGGCCGCGACCGGCTTCGGGCACCCCGGAGAGCTCTTCATATTGACGCACAGTGAGCCCATGGACCGTATCGACCGTATCGACGAGGAATCGCAGACCCCGGCGCCGCCCGTGACCTTCACCGGCCGCAAGACGCTCGTGGCGGCCGCGGTCGCGGTGGTCCTGATCGCGGGGGCCCTGCTGATCCGGCCGGCCCGCACCGGGGACGACGCCCGCCCGCCGGGGCCGAGCGAACGGGCCGCGGCGGCGGTCGGGATGGGCGCGCCCGCCGCGGTGGTGGACCTGACGGCGCTGGTCGCGGACCGCGAGAAATGGCTGGCGAAGCACGCGGACGACGACGCCTCGTGGGCCGTCCTGGGCGGCGCCTACCTGGAGCAGGCGCGGCGCTCCGCGGACCCGGCCTGGTTCCCGAAGGCGGAGAAGGCCCTCAAGAGGTCCCTGGAGGTCCGCCCGGCGGAGAAGGGCAACTTCGACGCGATGACGGGCATGGGCACGCTGGCCAATGCCCGGCGGGACTACGGGACCGGGAAGAAGTGGGGCGAGCTGGTACGGGCGCAGTCCCCGAAGCGGTGGACGGCGTACCCGGTGCTGGTGGACGCGTACACGGGGCTGGGCGAGTACAAGGCCGCGCAGGCGGCGATGGAGCGGCTGCTGGAGCTGCGGCCGGGCCTGGCGGCGTACGTCAGGGCCTCGCAGGTCTACCGGGACCGCGGCTGGCGCGAGGACGCGGTCGTCGCGATGGAGCACGCGGCGGGCGCGGCCAAGGGGCCGGCGGAGAAGGCGTACACGCTGTTCCGGCTCGGGGAGCTGTCCTGGGAGCGGGGCGAGGCGGCGGAGGCGCTGCGGCTGTACGAGGGGGCGCTGCGGACGGATCCGGCGCAGGCGGAGGCGCTGGGCGGCCGGGCCCGGGCGCTGGCCGCGCTGGGGCGCGGCGGGGAGGCGGTGCGGGACTACCGGATGGCGCTGGGCCGCACTCCGGTGCCGCGGCTGGCGCTGGAACTGGGTGAGCTGCTGGACTCGCTGGGCCGCGACGAGGAGGCGCGCCTGCCGTACGACATGCTGGGCGCGCTGACGGTACGGGGCGGTGCACACGGGGTCGACGACGACGTGGTGCTGGGCCTGTACGAGGCGGACCACGGGGATCCGGCGGCGGCGGTGCGGCGGCTGTCGGAAGAGTGGTCGCGGCACAAGAGCGTGCAGGTCGCGGACGCGCTGGGCTGGGCGCTGCACAAGGCGGGTGAGGACTCGGCGGCGCTGGAGTACGCGAAGAAGGCGACCGATCTGGGGCTGCGGAGCGCCGACTTCGCCTATCACCGGGCGATGATCGAGCGCGGGCTGGGGGACGAGGCGGCGACGCGGCGCCACCTGCAGGAGGCGATGCGGACGAATCCGCACTTCTCGCCGCTGCGGGGGCCGCTGGCGAAGGAGGCCCTGGCGGCGGTCGGGCAGCCGCCGTCGGGCGGGCCGGAGAACATGCGGCCGACCAGGCCGTGGGTGGCTCCGGAGCTCCCGAAGGCCGCGCAGCCCGTCGCGCAGCCGAAGCCCGCGGCGAAGCCGAAGCCGCAGCCGTCCCCGTCCTCGTCTCCGTCATCCCGCTGACCGGGCCGCGGCCCTCCCCTCACGGGGCCGCGACCCGGCAGGTCCGTACGGCTGCGCCACCCCGCGGCCTCGCGCTCGGGCGGCGGGCAGCCGTGACCCCCCGGCCTCGGCCGGGGGGTCGGGGTCTGGCGGGCTACAGGTTGCCGCGCTTTTCCTGCTCGCGCTCGATCGCCTCGAACAGCGCCTTGAAGTTGCCCTTGCCGAAGCCCATCGATCCGTGCCGCTCGATCATCTCGAAGAAGACCGTCGGCCGGTCCTGCACCGGCTTGGTGAAGATCTGCAGCAGGTAGCCGTCCTCGTCGCGGTCGACGAGGATCTTCAGCTCGCGCAGGGTCTCCACGGGCACCCGCGTCTCGCCCGCCCACTCGCCGAGCGTGTCGTAGTACGAGTCCGGCGTGTCCAGGAACTGCACGCCCGCCGCCCGCATCGACCGCACGGTCGCGACGATGTCGTTCGTGGCCAGCGCGATGTGCTGGACGCCCGCGCCGCCGTAGAACTCGAGGTACTCGTCGATCTGCGACTTCTTCTTCGCGATCGCCGGCTCGTTGATCGGGAACTTCACCTTCAGGGTGCCGTCCGCGACCACCTTGGACATCAGCGCCGAGTACTCGGTCGCGATGTCGTCGCCCACGAACTCCTTCATGTTCGTGAAGCCCATGACCTTGTTGTAGAACGCGACCCACTCGTTCATGCGGCCGAGCTCGACGTTGCCCACGCAGTGGTCGATGGCCTGGAAGGTGCGCTTGGCCGGGGGCTCGACCATCGGGTCGACGGAGACGAAGCCCGGCAGGTAGGGGCCTGCGTAGTCGCCGCGCTGCACCAGGGTGTGGCGGGTCTGGCCGTAGGTGGCGATCGCGGCCAGCACGACCGTGCCGTGCTCGTCCTTGACCTCGTACGGCTCTTCCAGGCCGCGGGCGCCGTGCTCGACCGCGTACGCGTACGCCGCCCGCACGTCCGGGACCTCGATGGCCAGGTCGATCACGCCGTCGCCGTGGTCGGCGACGTGCTCCGCGAGGAAGCGGCCGCGGTCGGTCGTCGCCTTGATGACCGAGGTGAGGACGAAGCGCGCGGCGCCGTTGGTGAGCACGTAGCTGGCCGTCTCGCGCACGCCGTTCTCCGGTCCGGAGTAGGCGACGAGCTTCATGCCGAAGGCCGTGGAGTAGTAGTGCGCGGCCTGCTTGGCGTTGCCGACGGCGAAGACGACCGCGTCCATGCCCTTCACCGGGAAGGGGTCCGCCCCACGCGCGGTGTGGGGGGTGGTGGCGAGGTTCGTCAAAGACTCAGTCATGAGGGCAGAGTCCCGCCGATCCACAAGCTGCGCAATAGTTTCCTGTTTGGCTGTACAGAGTGACCAGCAGGAGCGGAGGATGACTGAAACATCTGTGCACTATGACCACCCTGGAGGCCCCGTGGGCATCGATGAACTCGACGGCCGTCTGATCGTCCTGCTCGCCCGCGAGCCCCGGATCGGGGTCCTGGAGGCCTCGCGGCGGCTCGGGGTGGCGCGCGGGACCGTACAGGCCCGGCTCGACCGGCTTCAGTCGAACGGCGTCATCCGCGGGTTCGGCCCGCAGGTCGATCCGGCGGCCCTCGGCTACCCGGTCACCGCCTTCGCCACGCTGGAGATCAAGCAGGGCCAAGGGGTCGACGTACGGGCGCACTTGGACGGGGTGCCCGAGGTGCTGGAGCTCCACACCACCACGGGGCACGGGGACATGCTGTGCCGGCTCGTGGCCCGGTCCAACGCCGATCTCCAGCGGGTGATCGACCGTGTTGTCGGATTTGATGGCATCGTGCGGGCTTCGACCGCGATTGTCATGGAGAATCCCGTACCCTTGCGGATCATCCCACTGGTCGAACAAGCGGCCGAGGACGACGGCCGATAGGACGAGGTGACGTGGTGTGAGTTTCTGGAGGTACGTGTCCGCCCGCCACGAGCAGCTCCTCACCGACGCCTTCCAGCACGCCAGCGTGGTCTTCCAGTGCATGGTCATCGCGACCGTGCTCGGCCTCGCCATCGGCCTGCTCTCCTACCGCAGCAACTGGGGCGGCGACCTCGCCATCACCTCCACCGCCACGATCCTGACCATCCCCTCCCTGGCCTTGATCGGCCTGCTGATCCCGATGGTCGGGCTCGGGGTGCCGCCGACGGTGATCGCCCTGACCCTGTACGGGCTGCTGCCGATCGTCCGGAACTCGATCGTCGGCCTGCGCGGGGTGGACCCCGCCCTGGTCGACGCGGCGACGGGCATCGGGATGTCCCGCACCGCCCGGCTGCTGAAGGTCGAGCTCCCGCTCGCCTGGCCGCCGATCCTCACCGGGATCCGGGTCTCCACCCAGATGCTGATGGGCATCGCCGCGATCGCCGCGTACGCCTCCGGGCCAGGCCTCGGCAACGAGATCTTCCGCGGGATCGCCTCGCTGGGCAGCGCCAACGCCATCAACCAGGTACTGGCGGGGACGATCGGCATCGTCATCCTCGCCCTGCTCTTCGACGCCGCGTACGTCCTGCTCGGCCGTCTGACCATCCCGAGGGGAATCCGTGCCTGAGTCCGAGTCCGAGACCGAGACCGAGACCGAGTCCGAGACCGGCAGCGCCGGCGGCCCGGGAAGCACCTCGGGCGCGACGATCCGGCTGGAGAACCTCACCAAGCGCTACCCCGGCAACCCCAACCCCTCCGTCGACGACGTCTCGATGGAGATCAAGGCGGGCGAGACGGTCGTCTTCGTCGGCCCCTCGGGCTGCGGGAAGTCCACCACCCTCAAGATGATCAACCGGCTGATCGAGCCCACCTCGGGCCGGATCCGCATCGGCGACGAGGACGTCACCGACATGGACCCGGTGAAACTGCGGCGCAAGATCGGTTACGCGATCCAGTCCTCCGGCCTCTTCCCGCACATGACGGTCGCCGAGAACATCGCCCTGGTCCCGAAGATGACCGGCTGGTCCAAGGCGAAGGTCAAGGACCGGGTGGAGGAGATGCTCGACCTGGTCGGGCTCGATCCGCGCGAGTTCCACGGCCGCTACCCGCGCCAGCTCTCCGGCGGCCAGCAGCAACGCGTCGGCGTGGCCCGGGCGCTGGCCGCCGACCCTCCCGTCCTGCTCATGGACGAGCCCTTCGGCGCGGTGGACCCGATCACCCGCGACCACCTCCAGGACGAACTGATCCGGCTCCAGCACGAGCTGCACAAGACGATCGTCTTCGTCACCCACGACTTCGACGAGGCCATCAAGCTCGGCGACCGGATCGCGGTGCTGCGCGAGCGCTCGCACATCGCCCAGTTCGACACCCCCGAGGCCATCCTCACCAACCCCGCCGACGACTTCGTCTCCGGCTTCGTCGGCGCCGGCGCGGCCCTCAAACGGCTCAACCTGACCCGCGTACGGGACGTGGGGATCGCCGCCTTCCCGACCGTCTCGGTGGACGATCCGCTCCAGCAGATCTTCAACACCCTGCGCGACGGCACGACCAACGAACTGCTGATGCTCGACCGGCGCGGCCGCCCCTACAAGTGGCTGCGCCGGGGCGACCTGATGCGCGCCAAGGGCTCCCTGGCCCGGGCCGGACAGCTGGTGCACGACACCGTCACCCGGGACGCGACCCTGCACGACGCCCTGGAGGCGGTCCTCACCGACAGCGGCGGCCGGGTCGCGGTGACCGGCCGGCGCGGCGAGTACATCGGCGTCGTCGACATGGAGACCCTGCTGAACTCGGTGCACGAGATGCTGGAGGCCGACCGGCTCACGGCCGCCGAGCACCGGCACGACCTGGAGGAACTGCGCCACCACCGGACCGAACGGGAACTGGAGGGCGGTGCGGGCGACTCGTGAGCACCGCGAACTCCGCACCGGACGGACGGCCGCAGGGCGAACGGCCACCGGGCGAACACGAGGTCAAGGGGCACTCGTTCAGGGACCTCGTCCTGCGGGACGACGAGCTGGTGGAGGCCGAGGAGGCCCCGGCGCCGGCGCCCCCGCCCCGCCGGATCACCTGGCGCAGGCTGGTCCTGCCGCCGGCCGCGCTGGCGCTGGCCCTGCTGGCCACCTACCTGTGGATCACCAACATCAGCCTCGACTCCATCGCCGAGAACTCCCTCTCCGGCGGCAACGTCGAACTGCGGCTGTGGCAGCACGTCCAGCTGACCGCGATCTCCACGTTCTGGGTGCTGGTCATCGCCATCCCGCTGGGCATCGCCCTCACCCGCGGCGGACTGCGCCGGGCCGCGCCGCTGGTCACCGCCGTCGCCAACGTCGGCCAGGCCACCCCCGCCATCGGCCTGCTGGCCCTGCTGGTGATCTGGCTCGGCATCGGCCCGTCCACGGCGATCATCGGCATGGTCGCGTACGCCGTGCTGCCCGTGCTGTCCAACACGGTCGCGGGGCTGCGGGCGATCGACCCGCAGCTGGTGGAGGCCGCCCGCGGGATCGGCATGTCGGCCACCGGGACCCTGGCGAAAGTGGAACTGCCGCTGGCGGTCCCGCTGATCCTCGCGGGCGTCCGGACCGCCCTGGTCCTCAACGTCGGCACGGCCACCCTGGCCACCTTCGGCGGCGGCGGGGGCCTGGGCGACCTGATCACCTCCGGGATCCAGACGCAGCGGATGCCGGTGCTGATCCTGGGCTCGGTCCTCACCGTGCTGCTCGCCCTGTTCGTGGACTGGCTTGCCTCGCTGGCGGAGACGGTCCTGACCCCGCGCGGGCTGGAGGCCTAGATGCGTACCGTGCGTACCCTGCGGGCACGGGCGGCCGTCGGCGCGGTGGCGCTGCTGACCCTCGCGGGCTGCGGGCTCAAGAGCGGATCGCCGATGGCGGACGACGTCGTACCGGGCTCGGTGGGGCAGGGCGAGCCGCTCAAGGGTGCCACGCTCACGGTCACCTCGAAGAACTTCAGCGAGAACATCGTGCTCGGCCAGATGGTCGGCCTGATCCTCAAGGCCGCCGGCGCGGAGGTCGTCGACCGGACCAACCTGCCCGGCTCGATCAGCTCGCGCGAGGCGGTCCGCAAGGGCGACGCGGACGCGATGTACGAGTACACGGGCACGGCCTGGATCACCTACCAGGGCAACGCGGAGCCGATCGACGACCCCCGGCGGCAGTGGGAGGCGGTGCGGGACGCGGACGTGGGGAACGGGGTGGCGTGGCTGCCGCCGTCCACGCTCAACAACACCTACACCCTGGCGATCAGCAAGAAGAACAACGCCAAGTACGGGCTGAAGACGCTCTCGGACGTGGCGAAGCTGGCGCGGGAGGACCCGTCGGCGGTGACGCTGTGCGTGGAGAACGAGTTCGCCTCGCGCGACGACGGGCTGCCGGGCATGGAGAAGGCGTACGGGATGAAGATCCCGACGGCCAACGTCCGGAAGATGGACGCCGGGATCATCTATACGCAGGTCTCGAAGTCCGACTCCTGCCTGCTGGGCGAGGCGTTCACGACGGACGGGCGGATCGAGGCCATGGACCTGGACACCCTCGCCGACGACCGGAAGTTCTTCCCCAACTACAACGCGGCCCCGGTGGTCCACGCGAAGACGCTCGCCGAGTACCCGGTGATCGCGGAGCTGCTGGACCCGCTGACGAAGAGGCTGACGACGCAGGTGGCGCGGGAGCTGAACGCCCGGGTGGACGTGGACGGACAGGATCCGCACGGGGTGGCCAAGGACTGGCTCCTGAAGGAGGGCTTCATCAAGGAGGGCTGACCGCGGACGAGGCCGTTGCGCCGGAGCCGGAGAGGCCGCTCCCGAGCACTCGCTCCAGAGCGCTCGCTCCAAAGAATTCGTTGCAAAGAAATCCTTGCAGAGGAATCTTTGCAACTCTACAGTCGAGGCATGTCCGAGACGCCGCCGCCGCCCGGCAACCAGCCCCACGTCCGCACCCTCGACGCCCACGCCCTGCGCGGCCTGGCCCACCCCCTGCGCATGCGCCTGCTGGCCGCGCTGCGCCTGGACGGCCCGGCCACGGCCTCCCAACTGGCCGCGAAGCTCGGCGAGTCCAGCGGCGCCACCAGCTACCACCTGCGCCAGCTCGCCGCGCACGGCTTCGTCGAGGACGCGCCCGAGCGCGGCAAGGGCCGCGAGCGGTGGTGGAAGTCCTCCCACGAGGGCACCGCCCTCGACGAGGGCCAGATCCACGCCGACGACGCGGTGACGCGCGGCGCGGCGGACGTGTTCCTGGCCGAGATCGCGAGGAACCACACGCAGGAGCTGAACACCTGGCTCGGCACGGCGCACGAGTGGCCCGCCGAATGGCGCGGCGCCGCGGACCTCAGCGACTTCACGCTGAGGCTGACCGCCGCGCAGAGCGTGGAGCTGATCGGAAAGCTCCACGACCTGATCAACAGCTACCGCGACCTGCCGCCCCCGGAAACCGGCTCGGACGCGGGCGCGGACTCGGACTCGGACTCGGACGGCAGGGAAGCCGTCCGCTTCCACACGCACGTCCTCCCGCGCCGCACCCCCCGATAGCCCCGCACCCCCCGACAGCGCCGTGCCCACGCCCTGACGCAGAAGGAGCCCTGCCATGCCCGCCCGCCCGCACCACCCGCACACGACATGAGCAAACGGCCGTTCATGGCGGTGCTGGCCGCCAACACCATCTCCATAGCCGGCAGTTCACTCACCCTGATCGGCGTGCCGTGGTTCGTGCTCCAGACCACGGGCAGCGCCGGCCGGGCCGGGATCGTCGCCTTCTGCGCCACCCTGCCCGTCGTCGTCGCCGCGCTCGTCGGCGGCCCGGTCATCGACCGGATCGGCCGCCGGCGGGTCTCCGCGGCCTCGGACCTGATCTGCGCGGTCTCGGTCGGCGCGATCCCGCTGCTGCACTACGCGGGCCTGCTCGAGTTCTGGATGCTGTGCGCGCTGATGGCCGTCGGCGGGCTCGTGCACACCCCGGGCCTGACCGCCCGGTACGTGCTCCTGCCGAGCCTGGCCGAGCACGCGGGCACCACCGTGGCCCGGGCGGCCAGCCTGTACGACGCCGTCTCGCGCGGAGCCCGGATGGTCGGGGCCGCACTGGCCGGCGTACTGATCGCGGCCTTCGGGGCCGAGACCGTACTGCTGCTGGACGCGGCCACCTTCACGGCGTCCGCCCTGCTGGTCTCCGCCTTCCTGCGCGGGGTGCCGGCCGCTGAGCCGCAACGCGCCGCCGGGAAGGTGTCGTTCGCCGGGTACCGGGCCGAACTGGCCGAGGGCTGGGCCTTCCTGACCCGCTCCCGGCTGCTGATGGGCATCACCGTGATGGTGATGATGACCAACGGCCTTGACCAGGGCTGGGCTTCCGTCCTGCTGCCGGTGCACGGGGACGAGGTCCTCGGCGGCGCCACCGCCCTGGGCCTGATGATCTCCCTCTTCGGCGGCTTCGCGCTGCTGGGCGCCCTGCTCTACGGGGCCTGGGGCGAGCGGTTCCCCCGCCGGGCGGTGTTCGCGGCCGCGTTCCTGCTGTGCGGGGCTCCGCGCTTCGTGACGGCCGCCTTCACCGACACCCCGCTGCCGCTCGCGGTGACCATGGCCCTGTCCGGGCTCGGCGCGGGCGTGCTCAACCCGATCCTGACCACGGTCGTGTACGAGAGGGTGCCGGAGGAACTGCGCAGCCGGGTGTCCGGGGTGAGCACGGCGGGCTGCGAGCTGGCCATGCCGATGGGCGGGCTGGCCGCGGGGCTGCTGGTCGACGGGTTCGGGGTGACGCGTGCGCTGCTGCTGTTCGGCGGCGCCTACCTGCTGACGACGCTGGCCCCGCTGGTCTTCCCGGCGTGGCGCGGGCTGAACTCCGCCGCACCCGTCAGCAGGACGGAGCGTCCTCTCCGCGGTTCAGTGCCCGCAGGGAGTTCACCGCATCCGTCAGAGTCGTGACGGGGACCAGCCGGAGTCCCTCGGGGAGCTCGGACTGAGCGTCCGAGCACTCGGCCTTCGGTACGAGGAACACCGTCGCCCCGTCGCGGCGCGCGGCCTGCGTCTTCAGGGCCACTCCGCCGACCGCGCCGACCTCGCCGTTCGCGGCGATGGTGCCCGTACCGGCGATGGTGCGCCCGCCGGTGAGGTCGCCCCCGCTGCCGTCGCCGTCGAGCTTGTCGACGATGCCGAGGGAGAAGAGCAGCCCGGCGCTGGGCCCGCCGACGTCGGCGAGGTTCAGGTCGACCTTCACGTCCTTGGGGTCCTTGTGGAGATAGCCGAGGGCGGCCTCGGCGGCGGCCGACTGGGATTTGGCCATTTCCTCCAGATTGTGCTGCTCGATCTCCTTGTCGGTTCCGCCCGAGGAGTAGACGGCTTCCCTGGGCATGACGGCCCGGGAGCCGTCGAACCAGTTGTCGAGGAGTTCGGGCAGGTTCACCGTCGTGGACGGACCGGTGGCCTGGATGGTGGTCATCCGCAGCTGGCCCGTGGTCGGCCGGGTCGGCGCACCGGCGACCGTGATGACGGGCTTCCCGCCCCGCTCACCCAGCACGTCGGCCGTGAGCCCCGGCTGGGCGACCACGAAGGGCAGCGGCGCGAGGAGCGCGACGGCGAACAGCCCGACCACGGGCACGGCACAGACGGCCAGGGCAACGGGACGCGGCATCCGCAGAAGACGAGAGAGCACCGGGCCAATCTATCTGCCCACCCGCCCAAACCCGCCCCGGCCAAACCCGGCCCGGCCAAACCCAGTCCCGCCTGGGGGCACCTCCCAGCGGTAGCCGGGGGAGTTCGAGGCGCGGGGGGCCGGGTGCGGCGCCCCCGGCAACGGCGCCGCACCCGACCCACGCCCGGGAGCCGCGCCCCGACCGGACCGGCCGGGCCCGACCGGTACCCGCCAAGCCCGCGGCCTAGCGAAGGGCGTCGGCGACCTCACGCGCCGCGTCCACGACCCGCGGCCCCACCCGCTCCGGCACCGCGTCCGCCAGCATCACCACGCCCACGCTGCCCTCCAGCCCGGTTATGCCCACGAGTGGCGCGGCAGCGCCACTGGCGCCCGCTTCCAGCTCCCCGTGGGTCAGCGTGTACCCGGGATCGATCAAGGACCCCTGACGGGCGGCCAGAATGGCCCGCCCGGCGGCACCGCGGTCCAGCGGGTGGCGGAAGCCGGCCCGGTAGGCCACGTGGTAGTCCGTCCAGGTCGGCTCCACGACGGCGACGGCCAGCGCCTCGGTGCCGTCGACGAGGGTCAGGTGCGCGGTGGCACCGATGTCCTCGGCGAGCGACCGCAGCGCGGGCAGCGCCGCCTCGCGTACGAGCGGATGCACCTGCCGGCCCAGCCGCAGCACCCCGAGCCCGACCCGGGCCCGGCCGCCGAGGTCACGGCGGACCAGGGCGTGCTGCTCCAGGGTGGCCAGGAGCCGGTAGACCACGGTGCGGTTCACACCGAGGCGGTTGGAAAGCTCGGTGACGGTCAGACCGTGGTCGGTGTCGGCGAGCAGTTTGAGGACTCTGAGCCCTCTGTCGAGAGTCTGGGAGGTTTCCGCGGTCACGACGCCTCTCCCTCTTTCGGTGAGCGGCGGTGACTCTCGGGGTGGCACGCCGCCGGTCCCGCGGCGACGCACGGAGAGGCCGCCGGTAGCGGCCATGGCACCGGCTGCGCTCCCGCGGCGGCGCTGCCACGGTGCGTTCGATGCGGGGACAGTAGCGAGCGGGTCCGCTCAGCGGAAGGCCTCGTCCAGAATCCGGGCGCGTGCTACCGCTTTATGCCGGTTCCTGATCGGCCCTGGTGTCGATTCGTGACCTCGTTCCCTCCAAGAGCCCTTTGCCTCGCCCTTACTCTGATCTTGTCGGGATCGACACCCGGGCACACCCACGCCTGCGCCCGTACGCACGAACGGGGCCCGCACGCCCCCGCGCACGAACCCCGTCCCGAACCCCGTCCCGGTCACCGCATCCGGGTGGCCCACTCCTGCACCTTCTTGATCCGCTCGCGCAGCTGCCCCGCCGTCGCCTCCGCACTAGGCGGCCCGCCGCACACCCGGCGCAGCTCCGTGTGGATGACCCCGTGCGGCTTGCCGCTCTGGTGGACGTACGCGCCCACCATCGTGTTCAGCGACTTGCGCAGCTCCAGCAGCTCCTTGTGCGAGACCACGGGCCGCCGGTCGGCCGGCAGCTCCAGCAGGTCCGCCTCCGCGTCCGGCTTGCGCCGGCTGTGCGCGATCTGCCGCGACTGCCGCTTCTGGAGCAGCATCTGCACCTGGTCGGGCTCCAGCAGCCCCGGGATGCCGAGGTAGTCCTGCTCCTCTTCACTGCCCGGGTGCGCCTGCATGCCGAACTCGGCGCCGTCGTACAGCACCCGGTCGAAGACGGCGTCGGACTCGAGCGCCTCGAAGGACATCTGCTCGTCCTCGCCGGTGTCCTCGTCCTCCTGCCGGTTCGCCTCGTCCATCTCCTTCTCGGACTCGGCGTACGGGTCCTCCTCGCCCTGCTTCTTCGGCTTGTCGAGGACGTGGTCGCGCTCGACCTCCATCTCGTTCGCGAAGCCGAGCAGGTAGGGAATGGTCGGAAGGAACACGGACGCGGTCTCGCCACGTCTGCGCGATCGCACGAAGCGCCCGACGGCCTGGGCGAAGAACAGCGGGGTCGAGATGGTCGTCGCGTACACGCCCACGGCGAGCCGGGGCACGTCGACGCCCTCGGACACCATGCGGACCGCGACCATCCAGCGGCTGCCGTCCGCGCTGAACTCGTCGATCCGCTTCGACGCGCCGGTGTCGTCGGAGAGCACGACGGTCGCCTTGGTGCCCGTGATCTCGCGCAGCAGTTTGGCGTACGCGCGCGCCGAGTCCTGGTCGGAGGCGATGACCAGGCCGCCCGCGTCGGGAATGCCCTTCCTGACCTCCGTCAGCCGCTGGTCGGCGGCGCGCAGCACGTTGGGCATCCAGTCGCCGCGCGGGTCCAGCGCCGTGCGCCAGGCCTGCGAGATGGCGTCCTTGGTCATCGGTTCGCCGAGCCGCGCAGCGATCTCGTCGCCCGCCTTCGTCCGCCAGCGCATGTTGCCGCTGTAGGAGAGGAAGATGACGGGCCGGACGACCCCGTCCCCCAGCGCGTTGCCGTAGCCGTAGGTGTAGTCGGCGGAGGACCGCCGGATCCCGTCGTTCCCCTCCTCGTAGGCCACGAAGGGGATGGGGTTGGTGTCGGACCGGAAGGGCGTACCGGTCAGGGCCAGGCGCCGGGTCGCCGGGTCGAAGGCCTCCAGGCAGGCCTCGCCCCAGGACTTCGAGTCGCCCGCGTGGTGGATCTCGTCGAGGATCACCAGGGTCTTGCGCTGCTCGCAGCGGTTGCGGTGCAGCATCGGGCGCACGCCGACGCCGGCGTAGGTGACGGCGACCCCGTGGTAGTCCTTGCTCAGCGGCCCGGCGGAGTACTCCGGGTCCAGCCGGATGCCTATCCGCGCGGCGGCCTCGGCCCACTGCTTCTTCAGGTGCTCGGTCGGCGCGACCACGGTGATCTGCTGCACGACGTGGTGGTGCAGCAGCCAGGAGGCGAGGGTGAGCGCGAAGGTGGTCTTTCCGGCGCCGGGCGTGGCGACCGCGAGGAAGTCCCGCGGCTGGTTCTGGATGTACCGGTCCAGCGCCCCCTGCTGCCAGGCGCGCAGCTTGTTGGCGGTACCCCAGGGGGCACGGCCGGGGAAGGCGGGTGAGAGGTGGTGGGAGGCGGTAGTAGTCACGGTCTCCGGTTTCGTCACTCTCGGCGGTCGTACGTAGGACAACCGGGCCACCCTACCGGGACGGGCCGACCCGCCGGGGAGGGACAGGCCCATGACCTCGGCGGGTGCGTCGAGCGTCACACCGCTCCGCCGGGGCGCGGCGCGGCGGGCGGCTCGTACGGATCACGCCGGTGCTTCGCGGTGGTCACCTCACGCCGGTGCTTCGCGGTGGTCACCTCACGCCGGTGCTTCGCGGCGGTCACCTCACGGTGGTCACTTCGCGGTGGTCACTTCGCGGCGGTCACCTCGCGGTGGGCTCGAGCCGGGTCGCGACCCAGGCGCCCACCAGCGCCACGCAGGCCATCGGCAGGAACACCACCACGAAGGCGGCGGGATGCGAGGCCGTCGCGGCCTCCCCCAGCGCGTGGCCGGCCCCCACCGCTCCCCCGCCCAGCGCGGCGAACGCCGCACCGCCCGCGGCCAGCAGCACCACGTTGGCCAGGGCGTCGGAGATCTGCAGGGAGGCGGAGTTGGCCCCCGCCTCCTCCGGCGCCGACAGCTTCAGCAGCAGCACGCTGGTGGAACCGATCACCAGCCCCATCCCCAGGCAGCCCACCGCCCAGGCCAGCGCCAGCGTCCACACGGGCACGGACTCGATCAGCACGGCGGGCGCCGCGGCGATGGCGACGGCGACCAGCACCATCCCGCCCACCATCAGCCGTTCCCGGTACGGGGCCATCCGCCCCTTCGACTGGACCCACGAGCCGCCCGCCCACGTCAGCCCGCCCAGCGCCAGCGAGAACCCGGCCATGGTCGGGCTCAGGCCCCGCTGGGTGACCAGCATCAGCGGCACGAAGCTCTCGGCCGCGATGAACGACCCCGCCGCGACCCCGCGCAGCAGCACCACGGACGGCAGCCCGCGCCGCGCCAGGTACGTCCCGCGCGGCAGCAGCCCCAGCACGGCCGGCACCAGCAGGGCCACGCCCGCCGCCGCCGGGAGCAGCGAGAGCCACCGCAGGTCCTGGGCGGCGTACTGGAGCAGGCCGGCGCCGAGCGAGATGCCGAAGGCCAGCCGGATCCGGCGCCGGTCGAAGGCGACGGGCGGCGCCTCGGGGTCCACCGGCCCGGAGGCGGTCCTGCGTATCGCGGGCAGCGCGACGGCGAGCGGGACGACGACGAGCACCGGGATCCCGAGGAACACCCACCGCCAGCCGAGGTGCTCGGTGACGGTGCCCGATGCCAGCGGGCCGACGATGGACGGCACCACCCAGCTCGCCGCGAAGGCCGCCATGATCGCGGGCCGCAGCCGGTCCTCGTAGGCGCGGCTGACGACGACGTACAGGGCGACGATCACCAGCCCGCCCCCGAACCCCTGCACGGCCCGGCCGAGCACGAACAGCCCCATGAGGCCGGCCGTCCCGGACACGACGAGCCCGGCAGCGAAGGAGGCGATCCCGACGGTCAGCGGCCGCAGCGGCCCCTGCCGGTCGGCCCACTGCCCGGACAGGACCATGCCGAAGAGGCTGGTGGTGAAGTAGGCGGAGAAGGCGAAGGCGTACAGCCCGACCCCCTCCAGCTCCCGCGCGGCCACGGGCATGGCCGTCCCCACGGCGGTGGCCTCGAAGGCGATCAGGAACACGACGGAGATGATCCCGATGCTGAGCGTCCGGTACGCGGCCCCGAGGATCCCGCCCTGCGAGGGGGCCGGGATCGGCGCGGGTATCTGGGGCACACGGGGTTCAAGGGCACTCATCGCCCCAGAGTAAGGGGCGTCCCCGCTTTTGGACCCTGTCAATGAGACGGACCCGGCCTCGTCCCTTGGACCTAGGACCAGGGACTGTGAACGCGGCATGTCATTCCCATTGCATCCACGGCCCCCCTCTTCCCCGCCCCGCCCGGGCCCCCTACGGTCATACCCATCACCACCCCACAGCCGTGTGCCCGAGTGGTTGAGGGACTCGCCTGCAAAGCGAGTTACGCCGGTTCGATTCCGGTCACGGCTTCCACCTGCCCCGACCAGGCAGAACGACAGGGCGGCACCCTTCCCAGGGTGCCGCCCTTTTCGCTGCCCGTCTCAGTTCCCGTCTCAGTTGGCCGTACGAGGGCGCCGGCCGATCCGTCGTCGTCATCGGGCCGGTCCGTCTCGGACTTCCAGATCAGACCGTCCACCTGCCTCGCGATGTCCGTCCGAACCGGGTCCACCATGTGCTGGTACCGAGCGGCCATGGCGGTGGTCGACCACCCCATGAGCCCCATGACCGCGCGCTCGGGAACCCCGAGGATCAGCAGCACCGTCGCGGCGGTGTGCCGGGCGTCGTGCAGGCGGCCGTCGCGGACGTTCGCCTCAGCCAGCAGATCCTTCCACTCCGCCCAATCCCGGCGGTGGGACGGACTGCGGCCGTGTTCGTTGGGGAACACCAGCCGGCCCTCCTGCCACCGAGGCGTATGGGGCGCCACGCGTCCATGCCGAGCTTCGGGCGAGGGGACGGGGTGTCAACCGAAAGCGGGTGACCCGGCTGATGCGGGTCAACGACATCGTCGGCCGGCACCTGCGGAGGAAGAAGCGGACCACGATCGCGGACAGGACCGCGCCGCCCGTGCCGGACCTGGTGATGCGCGACTTCAACGCGGACACGTTGAACACCAGATGGTGCGGCGACATCACGTACATAGCCGCCGGTGCGACGTGGCTCTACCTCGCCACAGTGATCGACATCTGCTCGAGGAGGGTCGTGGGCTGGTCGATCGCGGACCACATGCGCACCTCGCTGGTCACCGACGCGATCGAGATGGCCGTGGCCTCCCGCGGTGACCAGGTCCGCGGCGTCGTCTTTCACACGGAAAGAGGCGCCCAGTACAACGCGGCCGCCTTCGCCGACGTCTGCCGCCGGCACGGCATCCGTCGCAGCATGGGCCGGGTCGGCTCGAGCTACGACAATGCCCTCGCCGAGTCGTGCTTCCAGGGTCTCAAGCACGAATTGCTCCACGGCCGCCGCTGGACCTCGAAGGCACAGACCCGGCTCGAGCTGTTCCGCTGGCTGGCGTACTACAACCGGCGCCGTCGCCACTCCGCACTCGGATACCGCACCCCAGCCGAGTTCGAACAACAACTCATCACGACACGTACGCTGTCGCTCGTCGCATGAAACCCGGTGTCCACTCCCCGGGATCAGCCTCAATGAAGGAGTACACCAGGTCCGGAGTCATCGGCTTCCCCTCCCAAGCCACCGCCGAGAAGGGGCAAACCGTACTCGCGAGCCTCACAGCCAGCTTTGCCGATCACTTGACGGATCTCGGGAACGGCAGCTGCAGATAGCCACCGTGTCTGAAGAATCGAAGCCAACTCGCCGATAACTCCGGATCAGATGAGATTCATCCCGCCATCGACCACTATTACCTCGCCGGTAAGGTAGGGATCGGCGATCAATGAAGCCACCACATTGGCCACATCGGTTGGCTGTGCGGCGCGGCGCATCGGAGCGCGGCCTCTCCACAAACCCCTGTGTCCACGCTCCGGGGGTCACCTCACCGCCGGTCGCCACCGTTCAGCGTCGGACAGGGCCCCCGGCTCACATGCCCCGTGTACCCTCCTGAACGGCTCCGAACGGACGGGCGCGCGCCGCTGGACCAACCAGCGAAACGATCTACCGATCGATCAAGGTAGGGCAGCGCGGCGGCGCACCGCGACCCTGCGTTCAAACAGTCCCGAGATGGTCGCCCAGGAGCTGTGGGCGATGCTCTGCGTCTACCAGGCAGTACGCCACCTGGCCACCACCAGCGCCGCCGGGCAGGGCATCCCACCCACGCGGATCAGCTTCAAACACACCCTGCACGCCGCCCAACGCACCGACGGGGCGGACTTTCCCCCTCGGCGCCTGACCGCCAAGATACGTGGCATCGGCCCCGACGAAGCGACGTTGGGTCATAGCCGGAGGCCGATGGTAACACCCAGCGCTGTCCGCGTCCTGGCACCGTGAACTCCGGTAAACATGCTCAGAATTGACTCAAGTCCGTTGCCTGCTTGGAACCTCGACGGGCAACATTCGTTCACATCTGCCGACCTGGTATGACAACGGCTTCACTTGGCGCCTCCCCGGATGCACGCGTACTCATCCCACCTCCTGCTCGACTTTGGGAACCTCCAGAGATGGGATCGATACGCGCGTGGGCCCGGCAGTGCCACGTGGCCACCCCAATGCGAACAAGCGGGTCCACTTCGTCCGTCACCTGGCCGGCAACTCGGCACGAAACAGTGCCACCTCAACAGCCCATTGAGGCGAGTTCCTCCCTTTTGGAGCCACCCCATCCACCCCTCCCCCCAGACCCCTGCCAGGATCCGCGTCCTGATCGCGGACGACCACCCCGTCTACCGCAGCGGGCTCCGGAGCATTCTGGCCGGTGACTACTCCTCCTTCGAGGTGGTGGGGGAATACCAGGACGGGCAAGCCGCCCTTTCCGCCATCCGCGAGGTCAAGCCGGACGTAGCCGTTCTCGACTACCGGATGCCGCTGCTCAACGGCATCCAAGTGGCTCGGGCTCTGTCAGGAAGAAACTCGCCCACCAAAATACTCATCCTCTCCGCGTTTACGGAGGCCGCCATCGTCTACAAGGCCCTGCAGGAAGGCGCTTCCGGCTACCTCACGAAAACAGCCGAGGCGGACGAGATCGCCCGGGCAGTCATGGCCTGCGCCCGAGGCGAGACTGTCCTGCCCTCCCAACTGACATCCGCTCTCGTATCCGAGATACGCATCAGGGCCGAGGCGCGCCGCCCACACTTGTCCGATCGGGAAATCCAGATACTGGAAATGCTGGCGGCAGGCATGTCCACCCCCGAGATGGCACGCACCATGTTCCTCGCACCTTCAACGGTCAAATCTAACGTGCAGAACGTCTTGGGCAAACTCGGGGTCTCCGGCCGTTCCGCGGCCGTCGCCGAAGCCATGAGACGTGGAATCCTCACCTGACCTCGATCCCGCAGCAGGGTTGGGCCGCTTGGCGTGGCTATGCCAAGCTTAGTTCCCTGCTGCCAGACTTGTGGACCGGAGGCTAGCGTTCCGAAGGGAGAGGCGAGTGAGGACGGTTGGACGCCCTCACAGACCATTCTTCACCCCCTTCCACACCGCCTGATGGCCGATGTCCGGTGGATCGCACCGACGACATGCCTAGTCCATGCGGGCAGGAAGCGCCCCCAGTCGAAAGGGTCCGCCGGAGAGAACCCCGGCGGACCGTCACGTAGATCGCGGCCGGCTAGCGGCCGGGCTGAGATTCGATGGTCCTGGTGGCCTTGAGGATCACCTGAGTCACCGCATCGGGGCGGGAAACCGCGACAGCATGAGCGGCCTTCACCTCAGTGGTCTGGGACTTGGCCCTCTGGGCCATGAAACGTTGGGCAGCGGGAGGGATCGCCTTGTCCTCGTTGGCGACGAGGTACCAGGAGGGGATGTCCCGCCAGGCAGCGTCAGTGCTCGGTTCGCCCAGGCTCGACGCTTCGACTGGCCGCTGGGTCGCTGCCATGACGTCGGTCTGGACAGCGGGAAGGTCACCCGCAAAGGCTTCGCGGAATTTGTCGGGCTTGATGTAGAGATCCGTTCCGGCACCCCCGTTGGCGTTCGTGTAGGGAAGGGTGGTGGTGGCGTTGGGAAGCTCACTTCCGGGAAATGCGCCGAGGATGTCGTTCGCGCTTTCTCCCTTGTCCGGAGCGATCGCAGCAACGTAGACCAGGCCCTTCACCTGCGCTGCACCAGCAGCGGCATTGCTGATCACCTCACCGCCGTACGAGTGACCGACCAGGACGACCGGGCCGTCAATCCCCCGGAGAACACTCGCAAGGTACGCAGAATCCTGCGCCAGGCCGCGCAGGGGGTTAGCAGGCGCGATCACGGTATAGCCATTCCCCTGAAGCTGCTGAACCACGCGGCTCCAGCTCGAGGAATCCGCGAAGGCCCCGTGCACAAGCACCACCGTGGGCTTGACGGCTGCCACCCTCTCCGGACCCTTCGGTGCCGCCGATCCGGCAGGAGCCCCCATGGCCGCGATGACAACAGCCGCCCCGAGGGAGGTGACTATTCGATTGACTCGCATATCAATATCTCCTCACAAGATCCGTTGCGGCACATCGTGTCGGAGAACATGCCGCCCGACATCCCCCATTGGTGCTACTCAAAGAGAGTAGGCATAAGGACAAAAATGCGCCCTACTTGCAGGATGCAGCCAAAGAAGCCATGCACATTCAAGACAAAATCAAGGACTACTGGCGAATATCCCACTGGTCGCATTTTCGTGCGCGTATGTGGTGATTTACCTAGATTTCGCCAGCCCCGCTTGTCTGACTCTCGCAACGGATACGACCTCGACACTCGCATCCTTGCAGGCCAGCGGCACCTTTCTGCTTCCGGACACCCAATTCCACTGGACATCCGGGGTTGGTGGCTGCCGGGCCTCCGCGGCAGCAGTGCTGCGGCGGAGGCGAATATCGTGCCATTCGTGGCGCCCCAACCAATGAGCCTCAGGTCAGCGAGCTGCCAGGTGCTCCGGAGCGCTTGGAGTCACCTGTCCCAGAACTGCTTGGGTTCCACCCACCGTCTCAGTTTCCGTCTCGTTCGTCCTCGTGCGCGGTCATCCAAGGCCGTTCATGCAGCTCTGGTGATCACTGGTCGCGTACGGGATTGAACGTCCTTGAACACGCCCGGATCGCGGTCTGCCTGACGTGGACAAACCTGCAAAGCGAGCTACGCCGGTTCGATTCCGGTCACGGCTTCCACAAGGCCGCTCAGAACCCCTCCTGAGCGGCCTTCGCCGTGCCGGGCCACCGGCGCGCACCCCACTAGGCCTCACACCCGGTCTGCTGCTTGGCGGCTGCCAGGTACTTCGTCATGAGCGTGGTGAACAGGGATCGCGATGTGCCGGGCTTCATGTGCTCTACCGAACCCCCGATCGTCAGCAGAAGCTCGAAGGAATCCACGGGGCCCTTGCAGGTGAGCGCGACGCGGGCACCTGTGTTCCACACGATCCCCTTGTCTCCGAGCGGCAGTGGATCCGCCGGGGGCTGGTTCGGGTCGGTGGGCGGCCAGGTGAAGTGCTGGCCCAGTGGTTGGCGCGTGGCCGATACGAGGAACCGTCCCTGGCCGTCGACATCCACGTTGCAGGTCGCCGAGCGGCGCTCCGCTGACAGTTTGACGTCGGCCGGTGAGGTTTCGTTCACCTTCTTGCCGGGCCCCATCAGAGGCTCGAGATCGGATGGCGTGAAGATGCCGAAGCAGGTGCGCTCCGACAACCGTGGGGCCGCACCCTTCTCCGCGTCCGTACAGCCGGTCAGCGCGACCACGGCGGTCAGGCTGCTGACGGCGAGCACTATGGAGGCACGAGCCGCGCACATCAGGAACCGCCGTTGGACGTGACGACCTGGCCTCGGCCGACCGCATGCGCGTTCGCCGTCTCTGTCGAAGCCACGCCCGCGAGGGCGTCGATGGTCCGCTGGCTCATGCCCGTTCCCTCGACCGCCTTGCGGACCGATTGCGCCGCGGACTCGCCGGCCTCCGTCTGCGCGTTCGTATAGTCGAGCACCGCCTTGTGGTCGGCCTCGCCGGTCTTCTCCGCCTGGTCCTTCTTGGCGCGCTCCACGACACCCTCCGTGATGTCCTCCTGGAGCCACTCCACGACGTCCCCGGCGAGCGGCACCATCTCCACGTATTTACCACCGGCCGCACTGATCCCGCGGTTGATCCACTTGGCGTTCTCCTCGACGCCCTTGACGTACTCCTCCGCCTTGTGTCCGTTCTCTGCGAACGAACCCTCGGCCCGAGCCTCGGACAGGATGCCGGCGATCTGGCCACCGGGGTGCACGACACTCTTGATCGCCGCGTCCAGGTCCTCGTACTCGGTCCGGTGCACGACGACGTCGTTGACGAGAGTGGTCGTGAACGCCCGCTGGGAGTTGGTCATGGCACCGTACGCGTCCGGGTCCTGGCCCACCGCTCCGATGAAGGCGGCCATGTCGGCCTTGTGGAACTCGGCCATCACTCCGTTGGCCTTGATCATCCGGCTGCCGTTCTCCGCCGAGGCCTGCAGGTCCGGCATGTATTCGGCCGCCATCTGGCCGAAGTGCCCTGACAGCCCCTTCAGCGGCCCGTCCGGCTCCCCCGGCTTCGCGGCCACCAGTTCCGGCTTGTCACCGATCTTCTCGACGACGCGTTCCATGACCGCCTTCATGCCCTCGGTGTGCGGCACCGGCTTCGCGTCCTCGTCGCCCGCCGCGCGGCCGCTCACCGCCGTCTCCAGGGCGGCCCCGAGGGCCGCCTGGGCCGGGCCCGCCTCGCCGTAGGGGTGGTCCGCGGTCCGGTCGAAGGCGTCGGCCCACGACTCCTTGTCGAGCATGTAGTCGACCATCCCGCGCGCCTTGCCGTGCCGGCCGTCCACGACCTTGTCGGCCGAGGTGACGATGCCGTCGCCGTTGCTGTCCTGGCGGACCGGCTCGTTGAAGAAGGCCGTCGCCGCGTCCGGGTTGTGGGACATCGCGTCCATCAGCCCCGTCAGCGGGTAGAAGCCCCGGCTGCCGTCCTGGCCCTGGCTGAGCACCGTCTTCGGGTCGTACGGAGACCCATGCTCCCAGGCCTTCGGGTTCTCGCGGTCGAACGCCACCATGTCGCGCCCGACCGAGGTCAGGAAGTCCTTGTCGTACTTGCCCTCGTGGAGCAGCGCGCCCAGCGCCTGGTAGCCGTAGATCCTGCTCGTCAGATCGCCGGTGACCTGCATCTCCTTGCGGCCGGCCTTCAGCAGGCCGGCGGTCCACGCCGCGTCCAGGCGATTCGGGACGTCCTTCTGCGTCGCCAGCCCCAGCATCGCGCCCATGTCGCTCTGGATGTTGGCGACCATCAGCTGCCGGTCCCTGGCCGCCGGTCCGAGGCCGGTCGCGTCCAGGGACATCCTGGCGTACGCCTCGAGGGTGCCCTCGGGGCCAACGGAACGGTAGAAGTCCGTCGCGAACTCCGGATCCGCGCGGTTGTCGTCGAGCAGGTCCTCCAGCTCACGCAGCGCCTCGACGTTGCGGGCCGTACCTCCCTCCCCGGTGACCTTCTTCATCAGTTCGGCGGCGCGGGAGACCTGTTCCGCGTCCAGGGTGCTGAACTTCGGTCCGTTGAAGTTGTGCTCGTCGCTCACGTTCGCCTGAAGCGCGCGCACGAGCGAGTCGTCGGCGTCCGCGGCGTCCTCGACCGCCCGGTTGATCCGGGCCTGCCAGGCATCGCGGTTCGTACGGAGGCTCTGCTGGTAGTCGGGGTCGTGGCGCGCCGCGTTGCGCTCCCCCTCGGTGGCCAGCGGAACGGCCGTGACCCGGCCGGTCGCGTCCACCTGGAATCCGGCGGCCGGCGCCTCCGCGGCGATCTTCTTCAACTGCTCCTGCGCGGCCTTGAAGGTGGTGTGCGCGTCGGCCAGGAGCGAGTGAACGCCCTTGGCCTCCTTCGCGGCGTCATCGAACTCCTTGGCCGTCTTGGCGACGAACTCCCGCCCCACGCCGGCGGTGACCCCGCTCCACTCGGCCTTGTCGGCCTTCGTCTTCATGCCGTTGCGGGCCGCCTCGGCGAGTTCGTCCAGCTTGCCGACCATCGCCTTCCAGTCGGCGACCGCTGTCTGGAGCTTGTCCAGCGGGGCGTTCATCACGTTCTCGTACGTCAGCATGCGGGCGCCTACTTGAGGTATGAGTTGAGCGCGGACGTGGTGAAGTCGGCGCGGAGTTGTTCCTCGTCCTTGGCGTGGGAGGAGAGCGAGTAGTTCAGCCCGTTGGAGATGTTCGCGCAGGCGGCCACGAGGGTCTTCACCTGGCTCTCCCAGACGGTGCTCGCCTTGCTCAGTGCCGCCCCGCTCGCGAAGTTCTCCTTCGTGAGCGCGCCAGCCGCCTCGGCGGTGGAGGTCGCGGCGTGCTTGCCGTCCGTCTGCAGCCGGGAGTGGAGCTTGTACGCCTCGGAGCCGATGGCTCCGATGTGGTCCTGGTTCAGATCGAGGCCGCCGCCACCGCCGCCGCCACCCGGATCGACCGGGACCTGGTTGAGCCGCATGGAGACATTGGCGGCGGCCGTGGCGCGCGCCGCCGACCATTCCTCGTCGAACGACATCGCGTGAACTCCCTCGTCAGGTCGGGTCAGCGGTCAGCGGTCAGCGGTCAGCGGTTACGGCGTACGGCGACGGCCGTGACGGCCCCGCCGATCAGCAGGCAGGCTCCCAGCCCGATTCCGATCCAGGGAAGGAGGCCGCCCTCCTCCTTCTCCTCGGCTTGGGCCCCCGGCTGCGCCGAAGCCGCCGAGTCGGGAGCCTTGCCGTCCGCGGAGGCCGAGGGCGCGTTGGCAGCCGCCTCGGCAGCCGCCAGGTCGGGCAGCGGGAACTCGTTCGCCGGGCCGGGGTCGCCGGGGGTGGGCACGGCGACCCGCGGACGGACGACGCCGTAGCCGACGAAGTCGTTGCGCTGGGAGCCGTCGACGGGCTTGCCGGCGGTGTTCAGGAGAACGCGGAGCACTTGGTTGTTGGTCCAGTCGGGGTGCGCGGACCAGAGGAGGGCGGCGGAGGCGGAGGCTAGGGCGGTCGCGTCACTCGTGCCGTGACTCGTGCAGAGACCCGTCTTACCGGCGCAGCCCGTGACGATGTCGACGCCCGGGGCTGCCATGTCGATGAATGAGCCCTGCTGTGACTCCTTGGTCGGCTCCCCATTGGGGTCCACTGCCCCGACGCCCACCACCCCGGGGGTCGCAGCCGGATACTTGACCGTCCGGTTGCCGTCATTCCCGGCTCCAGCAAAGATCAGCTTCCCCTTGGAGAGGGCGTACTCCACCGCCTCGCTACGCGCCTTGTCATCCTTCGGCGTCCCGTCAATGGCCAGCGAAATGTTGATGATCTTGGCGTCCGAGTCTGCTGCATAGCGAATGGCCTCGACCCAGGACGGGGTCGCCATCTGCATGTCGTGGGGCACTCGGATCGGAAGAATCCTGGCACCAGGTGCAAGCCCGAAGGCGCCATCACCGCTCGGGTGCTTGCCTGTTCCCGCAATGATCGCAGCCATGGTGGTGCCATGACTGCTGACGTCCGTGCGCTCGTCGCCCCTCGTGCTTTCCGGTTCGAAGTCCTTACCGGGGAGCACTTGCCCTTCGAGTTCCGGGATGCGGTCGATGCCGCTGTCGATCACGGCGACGGTGACCCCTTTGCCCGTACTGATCTTCCAGATGTCGTCGGCCTTCATGGCGTCGAGATGCCACTGCTGCGATCGAATCGTCTCCGCGTGGGCCGGGGTCGCGGCGACCCCGGCCAGCAGCAGACCCACCACGGCCGAGGTCGTCTTACGCATGCGCATCCCGTACAACGTCCGTTCTGCTCAGTCGATCACCGGCGGAACAACACGACGGTTGCCCTGCCAGGTCTCTTCGTCCTCGGCGAGGTAGTCGGGGCGTTCACCCCTCTGGTCATCGCGACGCCTGCCCGGCGTAGGGGCACCCGCCCCAATGCCGCCGGTGGCATTCCGTACGAGCCCCGAGCCGCCCTGAGTGAAGGGGGTCGCCCGACCGCCCGCCGCAGGCTGACGCCCGCCGACGATACCTCCCGGCTCCGTGGCCAGTCGGCGGCCCCCGACGGGTCCGCCCGCACCGGCATGGGCACCGCCCAGGCCGCCGCCCATCATGCCGTTCACCGGGCGTCCGGCATGGCCGGCTTCCGTACCGATGACCGTGCCGCGGGGGATGCCTGCGCCGGGGCCTGGGGAGGTCACCGGGCGGCCGCCCATGATGCCGGTGTCACGCGGGGGCAGGCCGAGCTTGCCCAGAGGCCCGCTCGTACCGGAGCCGGGCCCGATCGGGCCGACGGGGCCGATGCCGGGGATCGTCTTCATCCCACCCACCGGAGGCAGGGGCACAGGAGGGACGATGCCCACGGGAGCGGGACCCGTGGGCCCCGTGGGCAGCGGACTGACAGGTGGAGTCGTCATGGGAGGCGCAGTTGGGGGCGGGAGCGTCGCTACGGTGTCGAGGTCCACGTCCACCTCACGGTCGGGGGGCACCGGAGCCGGCGCCGTCGGGGTGACGTCCTGCTTGGGCGGGTGCCCGGGTACCCAGCCCGGTTCGTTCGTAGAACCACTGGCACCGGGTGCCGACGATGCAGAAGTCGAGCTTCCCGAGTAGCTCCCCGGCCCGGAGCCGCCGAAGCGCTCCCTGTCCACCTCGGAGGCCACATGAGGCGGAATGAACACCCCCGGCGGCTTGGGAAAGGTCGGAACCTCCGCCTTGTCCAGCTCCGCCTTCGACAACGCATACGACTGCGACAGCTTCGTCAGCGCGTCCACGGCCCGCCCGTGGTCCCCGCTCAGCTTCGACCAAGCCTCCTGGCCCAGTTGCTTCGCGTCCGGGTCGTTGTGGTGCTTCCGGGAGATCTCGAGGTTTTCCTTGAGAGCGGCCTCCGCCCCCGCGTCGTACGGGGGCATGTGGATCTCGGACATGGTCTGGGCCGCGAGCGTCATCCAGTGGCCGCCCGTGGAGCTGAAGTCGGCCAGGACCAGGGTTGCGCTGCCCGCGCGGTTGACCCACTCCTGGAACTCCGTCGCGGCTTCGCCCTCCCAGCCCTTGACCTTGTGGTCCTTGAGCTTCTGGCCGATCTCCTTGATGGTCTTCGCGGCCTCCGTGAGCTGCGTACCGCGCTGCGACACCGTCTTGGGGTCCAGCGAGGCGACCATCGCGGCCAGTTGCGCGTGCGAGTATCCCTCGAAGTTCGTCGCCGCCATCAGATCCGACCGCCCCGACTCGTGTCGCCGTTCGCACCCGGGTCGTTCGCCGGCGGCGCAGTCTCCGCGTACGGGTCGCGCTTCGGGTCGTAGTTCTCCTGGGCTTCCTTCGCGATGGCCGCCATGCGCCGCTTGGTCTCCTCGTCCACGTCGCCGAAGCCCTTGCCCGCCGTCAGGATCGCGATGCCCAGGGCCTCGATCTGCCCCGCCAGTCCCTTCGACAGCGTCTGCAGCTCCGTGTGGACCTTGTCGTACGACGTGTGGAGGGCCTCGGCCTCCGGGAAGCCCTTGCCCAGTGCGCCCGCCGGGAGCGTGCCGTGGGCCAGCTTGCCGTGGTCGGCCTGGGAGTCCTCCAGTGACGTCAGGAGGCCGTCCACCAGGCCCTTGTACTCCTTCATCGTGTCGTACTCGACCGACAGCGCCGCCGCCTGCGCCATGATCGCGTCGGCCAGTCCGGGCGTCAGATCCTGCCCCAACAGGCCCGGCTCGCTCTCCACTGCCACGATGGCCTCCCCGCTCCCCGTCCCCGTTCGCACACGCGGTTCGCACGCGCGCGTACGCAATCTCACGGGTCACTGTAGCGACCGGCACCCACAGCCCCAACTCCCAGGTTGCAGGTGCAATGCGGGTCACACGGTCAGGAGTTGGGTGCGGCGACCGCCGCCGACGGCCGGATCGGGAGCCTGTTGACCGGGCGGCCGGTGGCGGCCCGGACCGCCGAGGCCACCGCCGCGGGCGCCGTCACCACGGGGATCGCGCTCGCCGCCTTCGCGCCGAACGGAGCCACCACGTCCCGTTCCTCGACCAGTTTGACGATGCGGACCACGGGGGCGTCCAGCGACGTCGGCAGGGCGTAGCCGGTCAGGTCGGGGTGGCGGACCAGGCCCGAGACCGTGCGGAGGTTCTCGGTCAGCGCCGCGCCCACGCCCTGGGTGACGCCCGCCTCGATACGGGCCTCCAGCTGGCGGGGGTTGAGGATCCGGCCGACGTCCTGCGCCACCGCGAGCTCCACGACCCGTACCGAACCCAGCTCGATGTCCACGTCCACCACCGCGCGGATCGCGCAGAAGGCGAGGCCGACGAAGGCGTCGCCCTGGCCGTCCGCGTCCAGGGGCTCCGTCGGGTGGGGGCGGCACTGGGCCGTCGCCCAGAGCTCCTTGCCCTCTATGGCCTCGGCGACCGTCGTGGAGAACGCGCCGTCGTACGACGTGATCCGGCCGTCCGCGATCTGGAGGAGCTCCGTGGACATGCCCAGCTTGTGGGCCATCGGCTGGAGGAGCTGGGTGCGCACCATCTTCGCCGCGCGTTCCACCGCGCCGCCCGACACCCACGTGTGGCGGCCGTGCGCCGACGGGCCGGCCGGCGGCTGGTCGGTGTCGACCGGAGCCATCGCGACCTCGTCGACGCCCAGTACCTCCTGGACGATCTGGCGGGCCAGCGTGGCGAAGCCCTGGCCGGTGTCGACCGCCGCGCAGATGACCGTCGCCGTGCCGCCCACCACCTTCACGGTGGCCGTGGAGACCTCGTCGGTGCCCTCCGCGCCCAGCATGTGCACCATGCCGACGCCGTAGCCGACCCCGCGCCGCACCGCGCCCGGCTCGCCCGCGCCCTCCGGGCCGCCCGGCAGCAGCCACTCGTCCTCGGGGGTGTCCTTCGGAAGGGCGGGCAGCTCGAAGTCACGGACCGCGCGCAGCAGTTCGGCCACCGGCGCCGGGCAGGTCACCGTCTGGCCGGTGGGGAGCAGGTCGCCCGTCGCCAGGACGTTGCGCAGCCGCAGCTCCGCGCCGTCGATACCGAGGGCGGCCGCGAGCTTGTCCATCTGGCCCTCGTACGCGGCGCACACCTGCATCGCGCCCTCGCCGCGGACGTGGCCGGAGGGGGGGTTGTTGGTGCGGACCGCCCAGCCTTCCACGAAGGCGTGCGGGACGACGTACGGGCCGCAGGCGAAGGCCACCGCCGCCGCGAGGGACTCGGCGGAGGAGTCGGCGTACGCGCCCGCGTCCATCAGGATCTGGGCCTCGACCTTGACCAGCCGGCCCTCCGCGTCCGCGTGGTGGCGGTAGCGCAGCAGCGTGGGGTGGCGGTGGGTGTGGCCGAGGAAGGACTCCTCGCGGGTGGCCGCCAGCTTGACCGGGCAGCCGGTGCGCAGGGCGAGCAGGCCGAGGGGGAGCTGGAAGGCCGCGTCCTCGCGGTCGGCCGTCGCGCCGGGCACGCCGGTGACGACGACGCGTACGCGGTCCGGTTCCAGGCCGAAGCAGGCGGCGGCCAGGTCGCGGTCGGTGTGCGGGTCGGTGGAGGCGGTGTACAGCTCCACGCCGCCGTCGGGGCGGGGCACGGCGAGCCCGGCCTCGGCGCCGATGGGGGCGGGATCCTGCCGGCCGATCCGGTACAGGCCCTCGACGACGACCTCGCCGGTGGCCTCCGGGTCGCCGTAGCGGAGCGGGATGTGCCGGATCAGGTTGCCGTCGGGGTGCAGGGCGGGGGCGCCGAAGGCCTGCTCGGGGTCGGTGACCGGGTCGAGGAGCTCGTACTCGACGGCGATCGCGGCGGCGGCGAGCCGGGCGGTGTCCGGGTGGTCGGCGGCGACGGCGGCGATCGGCTCGCCGTGGTGGCGGACGACGTCGTGCGCGAAGACCGGCCGGTCGGCGATGCGGCGGCCGTGCGTGGTGGCGCCGGGTACGTCGGCGTGGGTGACGACGGCGCGCACGCCGGGCATCTCGGCGGCGGCCGAGGTGTCGATGGAGAGGATCCGGGCGTGGGCGTGCGGGGAGCGCAGCACGGCGGCCCACAGGAGGCCCTCGGCCCACAGGTCGGCGGCGTAGGGGAAGGTGCCCTCGCTCTTGGCGCGGGTGTCGGCGGCCGGGACGGACGCACCGATTCCGCTCGGTACCCGCTGCTCGGCGGCCGCGGCCCCGTCCTCCGCCCCGAGGGCGGTGACCGTGGTGTTCACCGTTGTCGTCGCCGTCGCCGCGTCCTGCCCGCTCACGCCGTGCCTCCGTGGTGGATGCCGCCCTCGCCGGGCGCTGCCTGGTGCGGGATGCGGGCCTCCGGCGCGGCCGGAGCCGAACCCGAGCCCTGACCGTGGCCCTGACCGTGGCCCTGGCCGTGGCCCTGGCCGTGCCCGTGGCCCTGGGCCCCCTCGGCCGCCGCCGCCTCGCGTCCGGCCACGACGTCGCGCACGGCGTCGATGACCCCCGCGTACCCGGAGCAGCGGCAGAGGTTGCCGCACAGGGCCTGACGCGTCTCGAGCTCGCTGGGGGCGTGGTTGCCCTCCAGCAGGTCGTGGATGGTCATCGCCATGCCGGGCACGCAGAACCCGCACTGCACCGCACCCGACCTGCACAACGCTTGCTGTACGTCCGAGAGTTCCCCGTCCGTCGCGAGACCCTCGACGGTGCGGACCTCGCTCCCGGCGGCCGTCGCGGCCGGGACCAGGCAGGAGGCGACGAGCCGGCCGTCGACCTGCACGGCGCAGGCGCCGCACTCGCCCCGCGAGCAGCCGTCCTTGGCGCCGGCGAGGCCGAGCCGCTCGCGCAGCACGTAGAGCAGCGACTCGCCGATCCAGGCACCGGTCACGGGCCGGTCGGCGCCGTTGACGCGCAGGACGTAGGAGGCCTGCGGGTGCTCGTGGTGGGCGACGGCCTCGGCTGCCGCCGTTTCTTCTCCGTACGTCGGCACCTCGGTCGGGAAACCTTCGGCGGTGTCCTCGGCCGGGGGTGCCACAGCGATGTCGGCGGTGTCCCCGGTCGGCGTGGACCCGGCCGGAATCCCGGCCGGTCCGGGGACGACCCCGGCGAACCCGTGCCCGTCCGTACCCCCGGGCTCCGCAGACGCCTCCGCAGACGGCTCCGCCTGGGGCTCCGCCGCAGCCTCCGCGACCGGCTCCGCCCCGGGCTCCGGCTCGGCCTCCTCGCCCTGCTGCCGGTGCTCGAACCCCGGCTGCGCGGTCTCCGCCTCGGCCCTCACTCCGCCGAACAGGTCCAGCCCGCCGGGCGCGACCGGGTGCGGCCGCTCCTCCTCGAGCGGTACGGCCGCCGGACCGTGAGCGGCCTCGATGTCGTGCGGGGCCGGGTGCACCGGCTCGGCCGCCTCCGGGATCGGCGTGCCCACGCCGGGGCCGCCCAGCACGCGCGGCCCGCGCCGCGGCGCGGAGCCGACGCCGGGCCCGCCCGGCATCCGCAGCGCGGCGGCCGCCGAGGCCACGGCCTCGTCGGTTCCCGGCAGCGTCCCGGGCTGGTGCTGCTGATGATGATGATGCTGCGGCCCGGGCTGCGGCTCCGGCTGCTGGGCCGCGTAGTCGGGGTGCTCGGCCCACGGCGCCGCGGCGCCGCCCGGCAGCGTGGCCGGGGCCTGGCTCCAGTCGGCGGCCCACTGGCCGGTCGACGAGGAGTCGTCCGCGAACCGCCACTCGGCCGTCGCCCCCGGATCCGGATCCTGCCGCGACGGGGAGTGCGGCTGCGGGAACAGCGGTTCCGCCTGCGCCTCCGGCTCAGGCTCCGCCTCGGCGAACGCCGCGGCCACCGACGCCGGAATCGGGATCGACGCCGGGATCGGCCCGCGGACCGGGGCCGGGACGGGGGCGGGGGCCGGGGCAGGGGCGGGGGCCGGGGCAGGGGCGGGGGCCGGGGCAGGGGCGGCGGCCGGCGCCGACGCGCCCGCCTCCGGCCACTGCACCGGAAGCGTCCACGTACCGGTGGCCGACGGATCCGTGCTGGCCGAGCCGAGCGGCACGATCATCGGCGGCGGCACGTAACCGTGGCCGGGCGCGGCGAGCGGCTCGCCGGTCCCCAGCGCGTCCAGCATGTCCTGCGGCAGCTTCACGAAGGCCGTCGCGTCGGAGTCGTACTCGCCGCCCTGCGGCACCGGCTCCCAGCCCCAGCTCGCCGTTCCGTTCCCCTGCGTCACGTTCTCGTTCTCGTTCCCGCTCATGAGCTCAGCGCCCTCCCCAGCGCCCTGCGCGCCAGCACGGCCACCGTCCGCCGCAGATGCAGTACACCGGGGGCGACCGGCTCCCCCTGGTCGGGCACGCAGGCGGCCGCGACGTACTCGCCGAAGGCCTCCAGCGCCTCGGGGGCCAGGTGCCGCTCCCCGTCCCAGTCGATCAGCGAGGCCACCCACTGCTCGGCCTCCAGCGGGCGCAGCGGCATCGGGGCGACCGCCCCGATCGCGCAGCGCACGCCCCGGCGCGCGGGATCCAGCACCAGTCCCACGGACGCCACCGCGCGCCCCGGCCCCGTACGGCCCGTGGCCTTGAGGAACACCTGCGGCGCGTGGAGCAGCGGTACCCGGACGAAGCCGATGAGCTCGCCGGGCCGCAGCATCTCGCGGCCGGCCAGCAGGTGCGACACGGGGATCTCGCGCGATCCGGCCGGGCCGACGATGACGAGTACGGCCTCCAGCGCGGCCAGTACGGGCAGGGCGTCGCCCGTGGGCGCGGCGGAGGCGATGTTGCCGCCGAGGGTGCCGGCGTTGCGGATCTGCGGGGGCCCGGCGGCGCGGGCGGCGGCCGCCAGCGCGGGGATCAGAGCGGCGAAATCCGGCCGTCCCATCCGCGCGTGGGTGAGTCCCGCGCCGAGCAGCGCGTGCCCGTCCTGGTACTGCCAGCCGCGGATCTCGTTGATCCGCCCCAGGCCCACCAGCGCGGCGGGCCGCAGCTGCCCGGCGTTGACGGCGGCCATGAGGTCGGTGCCGCCCGCGACGGGCACGGCGGCGGGCATGGCGGTGAGAGCCGCCACGGCCTCGTCGAGCGAGGCCGGCAGCGTCACGGACTGCGCCGCCTGCGGTGCGTGCGTGGTCAACCCAGCTGCCCCTTCCCGATGTCCCCGGTCCCGGCGCTCGCGCCTGTCCGCCGTACGGTACGTCCTCACCGCCGGGAGGTGGCAACTCTGGCACATCTTGCCGCGCGCACGGCGCGAGGGTCGGGCCCGGCGCTCCTGCACCCGCGGCCCGCTCCGGGCGCCCCGGGCCCGCCGCCGCCGGGAACCGGGCACCACCGGCCCAACGTCCGTTTTTCCCCGTATCACCAGGAATCCAGCCAGAGTTCCGGTTCTCGTTGTCACACGTTCGGGGGCGCTCCCTCCTTCGGCCGCCCGAGCACCCCGGGGCGCCGCTGCCACGGCAGCGGGCCCCCCGGTGGCCGGTAACCGACCCCGAGGGCGTCCAGTCGCGCGTAGTGGGCCGTCATCCGCCCCTCGAAGCAGGCGAAGTCCCGTTCCTCCGGGGCGGGCTGGCGGGACCACACCACTTCGGCGAAGGCCGCAAGCCGCGGGAACACCTGGTAGTCGACGCGGCCCTGGTCCTCCACCACCTCGGTCCACATGTTGGCCTGGGCGCCGAGCACATGGGCGGCCGCCTCGGGCGAAAGCTTCGGCGGAACCGGCTCGAACCGGTAGACGTCCTCGAGCGTGCGCACGTACGCGATGGGCACCGGCTCGTCGGGGCCGCCCGCCTGGCGGTAGTCCAGGTAGACGTGCTGCTCGGGGCACATCACCACGTCGTGCCCGGCCTCCGCGGCGGCGATCCCGCCCTCGTACCCGCGCCACGAGGAGACGGCCGCGCCGGGCGCGAGGCCGCCCTCGAGGATCTCGTCCCATCCGATCAGCCGCCGCCCGCGCTCGGCGAGCCAGGCGTCGAAGTGCCGGATGAACCAGGACTGGAGCCCGTCCTCGCCGTCGACCCCCAGCTCCCGGATCCGCTCCTGCGCCGCCGCCGAGGCCTTCCACTGCGCCTTGGGGCACTCGTCGCCGCCCACGTGCACGAAGGGCGAGACCTCGGCGGGGAACAGCTCCAGCAACTCCTCGAAGACGCCCTCGTAGAACCGCAGGACGGCCTCGGTCGGCGCGAGCACGTTCTCGTTGACGCCCCAGTCGTCCCACACCTCCAGCGCCGCGGTGTCGACCACGTCGGTGTTGCCCAGTTCGGGGTACGCGGCGATCGCGGCCTGCGAGTGGCCCGGTACGTCGATCTCCGGGACCACCCGGACGTGCCGTTCGGCGGCGTACGCGACGATCTCGCGGATGTCGTCCTGCGTGTAGTAGCCGCCGTGCGGGGTCTCGTTCCACAGCGGGGAGGCGCGGTGGCCCCACCGGCTGCGCGCCCGCCACGCGCCGACCTCGGTGAGCCTCGGGTGGCGCTTGATCTCGACCCGCCAGCCCTGATCGTCCGTCAGGTGCAGGTGCAGCACGTTGAGCTTGTGCGCGGCGAGCAGGTCGATGTACCGGAGCACCCCGTCCTTGGGCATGAAGTGCCGGGCCACGTCGAGCATCAGCCCCCGCCATCCGAAGCGGGGCGCGTCCGTGATCCGTACGTACGGCAGGCTCCAGGTGCGACCGGGCAGCGGGGCCTTGCGGTGGGCTTCGGGCCCCAGCAGCTGACGCAGCGTCTGGACGCCCCAGAACAGCCCGGCCTCGCTCGCACCGGTCAGCTCGACGCCGCTCCCGTCGACGGTGAGGGCGTACGCCTCGGACGCCGCACCCGGGCCCTGCCCCGGCCCCTGCCCCGGCCCCTGCCCGAGCCCCTCCCCGGCCGCCGGGTCGATCCGGAGCCGTATCGCGACGGCTGCACCGCCCGGCCCGACGGGGTCCGCCCCGTCCGCGGGCGCCCCGGCCGCGGGCGCCCCGGCCGCGGGCGCCCCGGCCGCGGGCGCCAGGCTCCAGCCCGTGGCCCCGCCCAGTTCCCGGCGCAGCCACCGGGCGGCGCCCTCCGTGCCGGGCCCGGCGGCGAGCACCGGATCGGGCCCGAACTCGAAACGGAGCCCGCCCTCGTGGAAGTCGGCGAGCCGGGGTGCGGGAATCAGGTCCATGCGTCAGCCCTTCGCAGCAGCCTGTTGCACTCCACGCAACGCCCGTTCCGCAGAGT
The DNA here is from genome assembly GCF_052244475.1 of Streptomyces sp. IBSNAI002. Classification (NCBI taxonomy): domain Bacteria; kingdom Bacillati; phylum Actinomycetota; class Actinomycetes; order Kitasatosporales; family Streptomycetaceae; genus Streptomyces; species Streptomyces sp. IBSNAI002. Next base: position 3,506,720 of record NZ_JBQPXG010000002.1, read on the forward strand.
GCTCGTCGCGCCGACCCTAGTACGCGAAAGGCCCCCGGGGTACGCCGATGCGCACGCCGGGGGCCTTGGCCCTGCCGCCGAGGGGCCGGACTACTTGTCCTTGCCGCCCTTGTCCTTGTCCCCGCCGGGGCCCATGGACTCGTAGATCTCCTTGCACATGGGACAGACCGGGTACTTCTTCGGGTCCCGGCCCGGCACCCAGACCTTGCCGCAGAGAGCGACGACGGGGGTCCCGTCGAGCGCGCTCGCCATGATCTTGTCCTTCTGGACGTAGTGGGCGAAGCGCTCGTGGTCGCCGTCGCCGTGGGACACCTGCGGCGTCGGCTCTACGAGGGTCCCCGTACCAGTCCCGCGCTCGGGCTCAAGAGTGCTCATAAAAACCAGGGTACTGAACGCCGCGGGGGTCAGTTGAGCGACGGGTCGTCCGGATAGGTGGCGACCATCGCGAGCTCACTGCGCTGGCGGCGCAGGACCGCCCGCCAGAGCCGCTCGGGGTCGGGGAAGGACACGTCACCGGGCTCGGACTCCACGACGTACCAGGCGCCGTCGCCGACCTCGTCCTCCAGCTGGCCCGGGCCCCAGCCCGAGTAGCCGGCGAAGATCCGCAGCGAGCCGAGCGCCGCGGCCAGCAGTTCGGGCGGCGCCTCCAGGTCGACCAGCCCGATCGCCCCGTGCACCCGGCGCCAGCCGAGCGGGCCCTCCTCGCCCGGGATGACCGCCACCCCCAGGGCCGAGTCCAGGGCGACGGGACCGCCCTGGAAGACCACGCCGGGATCGCCGGCCAGCGGGGCCCAGGGCAGCAGGACGTCGCCGACGCCCACCGGGGTCGGCCGGTTCAGGACCACGCCGAGGGAGCCCTGCTCGTCGTGGTCGAGCAGCAGCACCACCGCGCGGTCGAAATTCGGGTCCGCGAGGGCTGGGGTGGCCACGAGCAGCCGCCCTGTGAGGGAGGACACCTCGGTCATGCCGCCATGATCCCGCACATTCGCCCGTTGCGGGGACCGGCCGGAGAGATCGGATCTCCCGCAGCTCAGGGCGCACGGCAGCAGGGGGGAGGGCGCGCGGGCGGCGCGAGCGGAAGGCGACGCTCCGCCATGTGGTGGGTACGGAGGGTGTTGTACCGAATTCATGACAGTCCTACGGCCGCGTCAGCCATACAAACAAAGGGGTGGTGGCCCTTACTCTTTTCACTGGCCCCCTGCCCACCCCACTCCGGAACGCGAGATTCATGACCGGCACAGTCAGTGACGATGTACTGCTTGTCCACGGCGGCACCCCGCTCGAGGGCGAGATCCGTGTCCGCGGTGCGAAGAACCTCGTGCCCAAGGCCATGGTCGCCGCTCTGCTCGGCAGCGAACCCAGCCGGCTGCGCAACGTCCCCGACATCCGTGACGTCCGGGTCGTGCGCGGGCTGCTCCAGCTGCACGGGGTGACGGTCCGTCCCGGCGAGGAGCCGGGCGAGCTGGTGCTCGACCCGACCCACGTCGAGAGCGCGAACGTCGCCGACATCGACGCCCACGCGGGCTCGTCGCGCATCCCGATCCTGTTCTGCGGCCCCCTGCTGCACCGCCTCGGCCACGCCTTCATCCCGGGCCTCGGCGGCTGCGACATCGGCGGCCGGCCGATCGACTTCCACTTCGACGTGCTCCGCCAGTTCGGCGCGACCATCGAGAAGCGCGAGGGCGGCCAGTACCTGGAGGCCCCCCAGCGCCTGCGCGGCTGCAAGATCCGCCTGCCCTACCCGTCGGTCGGCTCGACCGAGCAGGTGCTGCTGACGGCCGTCCTGGCCGAGGGCGTCACCGAGCTCAGCAACGCCGCCGTGGAGCCCGAGATCGAGGACCTCATCTGCGTACTGCAGAAGATGGGCGCGATCATCTCCATGGACACCGACCGGACCATCCGGATCACCGGTGTCGACCGCCTCGGCGGCTACAACCACAAGGCGCTCCCGGACCGCCTGGAGGCCGCCTCCTGGGCTTCCGCGGCCCTGGCGACCGGCGGCAACATCTACGTGCGCGGCGCCCAGCAGCGCTCGATGATGACCTTCCTGAACACCTTCCGCCGGGTCGGCGGGGCGTTCGAGATCGACGACAACGGCATCCGCTTCTGGCACCCGGGCGGCCCGCTCAACGCCATCGCGCTGGAGACGGACGTCCACCCCGGCTTCCAGACCGACTGGCAGCAGCCGCTCGTGGTGGCCCTGACCCAGGCCACGGGCCTCTCGATCGTCCACGAGACGGTCTACGAGTCCCGGCTCGGGTTCACCTCGGCGCTCAACCAGATGGGTGCCCACATCCAGCTGTACCGCGAGTGCCTGGGCGGCTCGGCCTGCCGCTTCGGCCAGCGCAACTTCCTGCACTCGGCGGTCGTCTCCGGCCCCACCAAGCTGCAGGGCGCCGACCTGGTCATCCCCGACCTGCGCGGCGGGTTCTCGTACCTGATCGCGGCGCTCGCGGCCGAGGGCACCTCGCGGGTCCACGGCATCGACCTGATCAACCGCGGCTACGAGAACTTCATGGAGAAGCTCGTGGAGCTCGGCGCGAAGGTCGAGCTGCCGGGCGGCGACCTCGTCTGAGCCGCATGCCGGCCCGCGGCGGCGCCCGCCGGGGCCGTCGGACCGTCAGAAAGCCCCCCGGAGGCCCCGCAAGGGCCCCGGGGGGCTTTCTCATGGCCCCTCAGACGCCCGTCAGGCGCCCGTCAGGCGTTCCCCGGGCCCCCGCTCGGACCCCGGAACGGCCGGGCCCGGCGCAGGCCCGGCACGGCCGAAGGGCGGCCACCCCGTCCGGGGTGGCCGCCCTTCGGCGTACTGCTGCCGTTCCAAAGGCCTGTGCGGCCTCCGGCGCCGGGGCAGGACTACTTGCCCTTGGCGGCTTCCTTGAGCTTGGAGCCCGCGGAGACCTTCACGCTGTAGCCGGCCGGGATCTGGATGGGGTCGCCAGTCTGCGGGTTGCGCGCGGTGCGAGCGGCACGGTGGGTGCGCTCGAAGGTCAGGAAGCCGGGGATGGTGACCTTCTCGTCGCCCTTGGCGACGATCTCGCCGACGGTCTCGGCGAGCGCGGCCAGAACGGCGTCGGCGTCCTTGCGGGTCACCTCGGCGCGCTCGGACAGAGCGGCCACCAGCTCACTGCGGTTCATGTTGTACTCCCGTGTTCAACTTGCCTTAGAGGCGTGAGATCGAAGCCGATGCTGCCAGGGCCCTAGGACAGTCCCCGGACCCGGGTCTGAACGTCAGACCCTCTCGCCCGGTTACGCATCCTGCCCCCACCAGCGGCGGGAAAGCCAATCCGGCACCCGCTGGGGTCACACGAAAAGCGCCACAGTCACGCCGCGGTGACGCTCCGTCCACGCCCTCGCCCATACGCAGCTGCGCACCGCGGGACCTCGCGGGCATCCCCGCAACCCTAGAGGCGCCCCGCACGGCCCGCATCTCGCGACGCGCCGGGATCGGGGCGCCCGTGAGGGCCGTCACAGCCCGCGGGTCAGCTTCCCTGGACGGTGGCGGCCTTGCGGACGGCACCCGCGACGGCGCCGGCGACCTTGTCGTTGAACACCGACGGGATGATGTAGTTCGCGTTCAGCTCGTCCTCGCCGACGACGTCCGCGAGAGCGGTCGCCGCGGCCAGCATCATGTCCGTGTTCACGGTCCTCGACTGGGCGTCGAGCAGGCCGCGGAAAACACCCGGGAAGACCAGCACGTTGTTGATCTGGTTCGGGAAGTCGGAGCGGCCGGTGGCGACGACGGCGGCGGTCTGGCGGGCGACGGCCGGGTCCACCTCGGGGTCCGGGTTCGCGAGCGCGAACACGATCGCGCCTTCCGCCATCGCCGCGACGTCCTCGCCGGAGAGCACGTTCGGGGCGGAGACGCCGATGAAGACGTCGGCGCCGACCACGGCCTCCTTCAGCGTGCCCGTGTAGCCCTCGGGGTTGGTGTTGTCGGCGATCCAGCGCAGCGGGGAGTCGGGGGCCGCGTCGACGAGGTCGGGGCGGTCCGCGTGCACCACGCCGTGGATGTCGGCGCTGACGGCGTTCTTGACGCCCGCCGCGAGGAGCAGCTTGAGGATGGCGGTACCGGCCGCGCCGGCACCGGACATGACCACCTTGACGTCGCCAACTGCCTTGCCCACGACGCGCAGTGCGTTGGTGAGGGCGGCGAGCACGACGATCGCGGTGCCGTGCTGGTCGTCGTGGAAGACGGGGATGTCGAGGGCCTCGCGCAGCCGGGCCTCGATCTCGAAGCAGCGCGGTGCGGAGATGTCCTCCAGGTTGATGCCCGCGAAGCCCGGGGCGATGGCCTTGACGATCGCGACGATCTCGTCGCTGTCCTGGGTGTCCAGGCAGATCGGCCACGCGTCGATGCCCGCGAAGCGCTTGAAGAGGGCGGCCTTGCCCTCCATGACGGGCAGCGCGGCCATCGGGCCGATGTTGCCCAGGCCCAGCACGGCGGAACCGTCCGTCACGACTGCGACGGAGTTGCGCTTGATGGTGAGGCGGCGCGCGTCCTCGGGGTTCTCGGCGATCGCCATGCACACGCGGGCGACGCCCGGGGTGTAGATCATCGAGAGGTCGTCGCGGTTGCGGATGGGGTGCTTGGACGCCATCTCGATCTTGCCGCCGAGGTGCATCAGGAAGGTGCGGTCGGAGACCTTGCCGAGGCTGACGCCCTCGATGCCGCGCAGCTTCTCGACGATCTCGTCGGCGTGCGCGGTGGAGGTCGCGGCGATGGTGACGTCGATCCGGAGCTTCTCGTGACCGGAGGCGGTCACGTCGAGGCCGGTGACCGAGCCGCCGGAGGACTCCACGGCGGTGGTGAGCTGGGAGACCGCGGTTCCGCTCGCGGGCACTTCCAGGCGGACCGTCATCGAATACGAGACGCTGGGCGCCGTTGCCATGGCCGTGTTCCTCTTCTGTCCCTGGTTTTCGCTGTACACAGGGCCCGGCACACAGCAGGCGGCGTGGCGGGACCTGTTGTCCGATCGTCCCACCTACCAGCCGGTACAAGGTAACCAGCTACAAATTTCGGAAAGACACTTCCACCATACGAGATAGAGAAGGCGTGCGGAATGGTGGGTCCATACAAAACAGGTCCGCCCCCTCCACACGTGGAGGGGGCGGACCTGTCTATGTCTACGACACCGACCCGCCATGCTCGCCTCGCGGCAAGTGGTCGCTCTAAGCGACGAAGGTTGGGCCCGGGGGCTTGGATCGAGTCGGTGCCTTCACCAGGCTAACAAAGGATCGCCGAATGCGGTCCCCCTCCCGGCGGCCGGTTGTGCCGACCACGCTCCTGGCCGCGGACCATCCGGCCGTACGGCGGGCGCGGGCGGCCCGCGCCCGCCGTACGGCAGGCCCGGGCCCTACGGAAGCAGCAGTTCCGGCACCCCGGAGGCGTCGGGCCGGTCCCGTTCCGCCGAGACCACCGTGAGCTGCTGCGTCGCGCGCGTCAGCGCCACGTACAGCACCCGCAGCCCCGCCGGGGACTCGTCCGCGATCTCCGCCGGCGAGACGACGACCGTGGCGTCGTACTCCAGCCCCTTGGCCTCCAGGCTGCCCAGCGCCACCGCCCGCTCCCCCAGGTCCGCGAGCCAGCCCGCGGCCTCCGCGCGCCGGTCCATGGCGACGACCACGCCGACGGTCCCGTCGACCTGCTCCAGCAGCCTGCGGGTCTCCTCCCGCACTGCGGCGCCCAGATCGTCCCCGGCGGCCGTGAAACGGGGCTCCAGGCCCGTGGAGCGCACCGCCGACGGCGGCTCCATGCCGGGCATCGCCAGGCGCAGCACCCGGGCCGCGACCTCGGCGACCTCCGCCGGGTTGCGGTAGTTCACCGTCAGCGTGAACCGCCGGCGCGGCCGGGACCCGAGGGCCTCGTCGCGGGCCGCGGCCGCCTCGTCCGGGTCGGTCCACGAGGACTGCGCCGGGTCGCCGACCACCGTCCAGGTGCCCGTCCGGCCCCGCCGGCCCACCATCCGCCACTGCATCGGCGTCAGGTCCTGGGCCTCGTCCACGATGACGTGCGCGTACTCGGTGCGTTCTGCCGCGAGCCGCTCGGCCCGCTCCCACTGGGTCTCCTCGCGGATCGGCATCAGCTCCTCCAGCCCGCTGAGCTGGTCCAGGGGGTCCATGTCCCGCTTCCGCTTGGGCCGGGCGGGCGCGCCGAGCAGCTGGTGGAGCTCGTCGAGCAGGGCCACGTCGTGCACCGACAGGGGCCCCTTGCCGTCCGGGCCCACCCGGCGCAGCGAGCGCGCCAGCTGGCGGGTCTCGCGCGGGTTCAGCTCCCGGCGCGACCAGCGGCCGAGGCGCCGCTCATCGGCCATCGCGGCCAGTACCGCGCGCGGCGTGAGCTCCGGCCACCAGCGGTCGAGGAAGTCGATGAAGGCGTCCTCGGTGGAGATGTCCTCGTCGAACGCGGAGCGCAGCTCCGCGGCCAGCTCCGGGTCGCTGTGCCGGCCGGACTGGCCGGACCGCGCGTAGAGGGCGTCGAGCAGCAGCTTGCGGGCGCGCGGGCGCAGCAGGTTGACCGGCGCGGTGCCGCCGAGCACGTTCTGCCGGATCCGGTTCAGCTCGTCGGCCTCCAGCTCCTGGCGCCGCCCGAAGGCCACCACGCGCAGCCGCTCGGGGGCGCCCCCGAGCTCCAGGGCGCCCCGTACGGCCTTGCGCAGCACCCGCAGCATCCGCGAGGAGCCCTTGACCCGGGCCACGGCCGGGTCGTCGTACGTGGTCGCCTCGGCCCCGTCGACCAGCGAGCCCAGCGCCCGGATGGCGACCTGGCCCTCCTCGCCGAGGGAGGGCAGCACGCCCTCGGTGTACGCGACGAGCAGCGGGGTCGGGGAGACGATCAGGATGCCGCCGGAGTAGCGGCGCCGGTCCTGGTAGAGCAGGTAGGCGGCGCGGTGCAGGGCGACGGCGGTCTTGCCGGTGCCCGGTCCGCCCGCGACCTCGGCGACGGAGGCGGCGGGGGCGCGGATGACGAGGTCCTGCTCGGCCTGGATGGAGGAGACGATGTCCCGCATCGAGTGCGTACGGGCCCGCCCGAGCGCGGCCATCAGGGCGCCGTCGCCGATGGCGGGCAGTTCCCGGCCGTCCAGGAAGGCGGTGACCTCGGGGCGCATCAGGTCGTCCTCGACGCCCAGCACCTTGCGGCCCTTGGAGCGGATCACGCGGCGGCGCACGACGCGGCCGGGGTCCTTGGGCGTGGAGCGGTAGAACGGCGCGGCCGCCGGGGCCCGCCAGTCGATGACCAGCGGCGCGTAGTCGGAGTCCAGGACCCCGATGCGGCCGATGTGCAGGGTCTCGGCGATGTCGGCGCTCAGGTCCCCGCGGATCGCGTCGTCGGCGGGCTCGACGGAGGTGTAGGCGCCGTCCGGGCCGCGCTCCCCGTCCTTGCCGAGCACGAGGTCGATGCGGCCGAAGAGGAAGTCCTCGAACTCGTTGTTCAGCCGGTTCAGGTGGATGCCCGCCCGGAAGACCTGCGCGTCGCGCTCGGCGAGGGCACCGGGGGTGCCCACCTGACCGCGTTTGGCGGCGTCGTTCATCAGGAACTCGGCCTCGTGGATCTTCTCCTCGAGGCGTCTGTACACCTGGTCGAGATGCGTCTGCTCGACCGCGATCTCCCGATCTCGGACCGAATCCGCCGTGCTGTCGACAGCGGCATTCTGCGCGGCCACCAAGGCCCCCTTCTGACGTGCATGGGCGACCGTCAACCGTACGCGAACCGGCCCCCTGTCCGCACGCCCGTTCCGGAACCGCGCCCGGCGGTGTCGCACCGGCCGGGCCGTCGTGCCTAGACGGATCCGCCGGCCAGGACCCGGCGGCGGTGCCGGGCGACGCGCTCGCGGTTGCCGCACAGCTCGCTGGAGCACCAGCGGCGCCGGTGGCCGCGGGAAGTGTCCAGGTAGACGCGGGTGCAGCCGTCACCCTCGCAGGCCCGCAGCAGGGCCAGTTCGCCGGGGTCGGTGAGCAGCTCGACGGCGTCCCGGGCCACGGCGGCGAGCAGGGTCCCGCACTCCACGCCGCCGCACAGCTCCCGTACGAGGTGCCCTTCCTGGTCCCGTACGGCGCACAGGCCCGGGGGTGGTCCGGCGGCCAGCGCGTTGACCCGGGCCAGTGCGTGCGCCGTGGTGGCCGACGGCGGGGCTCCGTCCAGCTCCGCCCGTACGAGGCTGTCGACGTCGGCGCGCAGGGACCGGAAGGCGGCCGCCCAGTCCGGGCCGACCCGGGCGAGCGGCGTCCGGTCGGGCACCAGACCCGCTCCGGCGAGCCACAGCCGCAGCCCGTCACCGTCCGGGAGCCCCTCGTGGGGGGCGAGAGTGGCCACCAGGTCCAGGCAGACCCGGCCGGAGTCGAACCGCATGCCCGTCACCGCCTCGCGTCGTGGGGCGTCCCCCCAGAGTGCCGCCCCGCGCGTACGAGCGGAAGCCCCCGACGGGGTTGCCCGCGGACCCGGCCGCCCGGGAGGGGCGGGCCGGGGAGGGCCCGGGCGGCTGCGGGCGGGCTTCGGACGCGCTCCCCGGCGGGCTACCGCGCGGGCGGATCGTCGTGCAGGAGGCGCTGGAAGAGGCGGTGGTCGCGCCAGGCCCCGTCGATGTGCAGGAAGCGCGGGGCGAGCCCGTACTCCTCGAAGCCGGCCTTGCGCAGCACCCGCTGCGAGGCGAGGTTCCCGACCAGGGTGCCGGCCTCGACCCGGTGCAGGCCCAGTTCCTCGCGGGCGACCCGGCACACCTCCTCCAGGGCGGCGGTGGCCAGGCCCTTGCCGTTCCAGTCCTGGTCCACCCAGTACCCCACGCCGCCGCTGCACAGCGGCCCGAGCGCGATCGAACCGAGGTTGATCGCGCCGACCGGGGACCCGCCCACCGCCTCGACCAGCACGTACGGGACCATCCGCCCGGCGTCCCGGTCCGCGAGCATGCCCTCGATGCGGGCCCGCTGCCCCCGCTCCGTGTAGAAGTCCTCCGGCCGCAACGGTTCGAAGGGCGCCATGAACGCCCGGTTGCGCGCGTAGGCCACGGCCAGCCCGGCGGCGTCGCCGGCTTCGAGGCCCCTCATCTCCACGCCGTCAATGATCATTGCCGCACGCTAGCCCAGGAGCTCCCCGCGCGTCACGGGGCGGGCGCCTCCCCGTACTTGACCTCTCCGCCCGCGTCCAGCGACAGCCGGTACCCCCGCTTCACCACGGTCTGGATCATCTTCGGGGCCCCCAGCGCCACCCGGAGGCGGGCCATCGCCGTCTCCACGGCGTGCTCGTCGCGCCCCGCCCCCGGCAGCACCCGCAGCAGTTCGGCCCGGGCCACCACCCAGCCGGGCCGCCGGGCCAGGGCCCGCAGCAGGGCCATCCCGGCCGGCGGCACCGGCCGCAGCTCCTCGTCGACCAGGGCCGCGTGCCCGCGGATCTCCAGCCGGTGCCCGGCCACCGGCAGCACCCGCGCCCGGCCGGGCAGCTCCTGGCAGAGCAGCTGCACCAGCGGGCCCAGCCGGAACCGCTCCGGCTGCACGGTGTCCACCCCGTGAGCCTGCAGCGGCAGCGCGGTCACCGGCCCCACGCAGGCGGCCAGCACCCCGCCCCGCAGCGCCGCCAGCACCGGCTCCCGGACGCCGCGCTCCTCGGCCCGGGACAGCAGCGAGGCCGCCGCCGGGGCCGAGGTGAAGCTGACGGCGTCCACGGCGCCGCCCACCACCGCGTCCAGCAGCCGGTCCAGCGGGGCGAGGTCCTCGGGCGCCATCCACCGGTACACCGGGACCACCACCACGTCGGCCCCGCCGGCCCGCAGCGCCTCGACGAAGCCCGGCAGCGGCTCCCCGTGCAGCTGGAGGGCGATCCGCCGGCCGGCCACCCCGGCCGCCAGCAGCCGTTCCAGTACCTCGGCGAGCGATTCCGACTGCGGGGACCAGGCCTCCACCAGACCGGCGGCCCGGATGGCGCCCTTCACCTTCGGCCCGCGCGCCAGGAGTTCGGTGGTCCGCAGCCGCGCCAGCAGTTCCTCGCCGATCCCCCACCCGTCGGCCGCCTCGATCCAGCCGCGGAACCCGATCGCGGTGGTGGCCACCACTGCGTCCGGGGCGCAGCCGATCAGTTCCTTGGTGGCGGCGAGCAGTTCGCTGTCGTCGGCCAGCGGAACGATCCGCAGCGCGGGCGCGTGCAGCACGGAGGCCCCGCGCCGGCGCAGCAGGGCGATGAGTTCGTCCGCGCGCCGGGCGGCGGTGACGCCGACGGTGAAGCCCGCGAGCGGGCCGGTCTTGGTGTCGTCCATCGTGACCTGCCTCGTGACGTGCATGGGGGGCGGTGCGGTGGACCGAGCCTGCCAAGGTGGCGTGTCGGGCTCGGTTCACCCGTATTTCGCCCCGGTTACACCGACGTGAGCTGCGGTTTCGCCTCGACCCCGGCCGCCGGGAGCACCGCGGCCGCCGGCCGGCGAAGGTATACCGCCCAGGTCACCGCGCAGCACACGGCGTAGAAGCCGAGGAAGGTGACGAAGGCCGCGGTGCCGGACCCGGAGGTGCGGAACGCCTCCCGGAAGACCAGGTTGATGCCCAGCCCGCCGAGCGCCCCGACCGCCCCGATCAGCCCCATGGAGGCCCCGGAGAGCCGCCGCCCGTACGCGGCCGCGGCCTCGCCGCCCATCCCGCGGGCCAGCGCCTTGGCCTGGAAGATGCCCGGGATCATCTTGTACGTCGAGCCGTTGCCGAGGCCGCTGAGCACGAACAGCGCCACGAACCCGATGAGGAACACCGCCAGCGACTGCCGCTGCGAGGCGAACACCACCACGCCGGTGGCCGCCGCCATCGCCACGAACGTCCCCAGCGTGATCCGCGCCCCGCCGAAGCGGTCCGCCAGCGCCCCGCCCACCGGCCGGATCAGCGACCCGAGCAGCGGCCCGGCGAAGGTCAGCGAGGCGGCCTGGAGCGGGGTGCGCCCGAACTGGGTCTGGAGCACCAGTCCGAAGGCGAAGCTGTAGCCGATGAAGGACCCGAAGGTCCCGACGTACAGGAACGCCATGATCCAGGTGTGCGCGTCCCCGACCGCCTCGCGGACGGCTCCGGTGTCGTTGCGCACGGGCGCCAGGTTGTCCATCCGTACGAAGGCCAGCGCCGCCGCGATCACGATCAGCGGGATGTAGGCGCCCAGCAGCAGCCGCGGGTGCCCGGCCCCGGCGGTGGCGATGACCAGCAGGCCGGCCAGCTGCACCACCGGTACGCCGATGTTGCCGCCGCCGGCGTTCAGCCCGAGCGCCCAGCCCTTCTTGCGCAGCGGGAAGAAGGCGTTGATGTTCGTCATCGACGAGGCGAAGTTGCCGCCGCCGACTCCGGTGAGGGCGGCCACGGCCAGGAAGGTGCCGTACGAGGTGCCGGGCTCCATGACCAGGATCGCGGCCACCGTGGGCGCGAGCAGCAGCAGGGCGCTGAAGACGGTCCAGTTGCGGCCGCCGAAGCGGGCGACGGCGAAGGTGTAGGGCACCCGTACGAGCGCGCCGACGAGGGTCGCGGTGGCGATCAGGAAGAACTTCCCGGCCGGGTCGATGCCGTATTCGGGGCCCATGAAGAGGACCATCACCGACCAGAGCGACCAGATGGAGAACCCGATGTGCTCGGAGAGCACGGAGTAGGCCAGGTTGCGGCGGGCGACGCGCTCGCCGGTCTCCCTCCAGAACGTCTCGTCCTCGGGATCCCACCGCTCGATCCAGCGGCCCCCCTTGCGCGGTGCGGTCGTACCGGTCATCACACGCCCTCCACAGCTGTCGCGTCCGTGGTCCACGACCGTAGGAAGGGCGCGTTTCGGTCCCGGTCCCCGCTTGATGACCGCCGGGAAACCTTGCTCTCACCCGGAGCGGGCTCCGGGTGTGAGCCGGGCCGGGACCCAGCTGCCGGGGGGCGGTTCGAGCCATCCCCGCTCGGCGGCCAGCGCGCCGGCCGCGGCGCGCAGGGCGTCCAGCCCGGGGTGGCCGAAACCCTGCCGCCACACCATCGAGAGCGGGGACAGCGGGACGGGGTCGGTCAGCGGGCGCTTCACGCAGCCGGGCATGTCGAGGAAGTCCACGGTCACCAGGACCGGGTTGCCGGTCTTGGCCATCACCCGGCGGAATTCCTCCTTCCCGACGGCCACGGGGGCGGGCGGCGCCATCTCGATCCCGCGCCCGGCGAACAGCTCGCGCGCGAGCTCCGTCCACTCCGCGGTCCGCGGGTTCCCGGCGCCCGCGTACACGGTCTCCCCGGCCAGCGCGTCCACGCGTACGGTGTCCTGCGCGGCCAGCGGGTGCCCCTCGGGCAGCAGCACGGCCAGCGGCTCGTACCGTACGGGCGCCTGCGCGAGGCGCGTGCGCAGCGCGGGGGCCAGCCCGTCGGCGTACCCGAAGGCCACGTCGAGCCGGCCGGCCGCGATCTCGGCGGCGGCGTGGGTGAGCCCGCTCTCGAAGCGGGCCATCAGCTCGCAGTCCGGGGCGAGTTCGCGGGCCCGCTCCAGGACCCGGCGGCCCGTACTGGGGCCGTCGGTGTTCAGGTCGACGAGGAGGGCGCGGGGGGCGGTGAAGGCGGCGGCCAGGTCCTCGTGGGCGGCCAGCACCCGCCGGGCGAGCGGCAGCAGCCGCAGCCCGTCGGCGGTCAGCTCGACGGCGCGGGTGGTCCGTACGAACAGTGCCGTGCCCAGGGTCCGTTCGAGACGGCGGACATCGCGGCTGAGGGCCTGCTGGGCGACGTAGAGGCGGGCGGCCGCACGGGTGAAGTGCAGCTCCTCGGCGGCGGCGACGAACCCGCGCAGCAGGCGCGGGTCCACATCTCGGGGGATCACCCCGGGAGACTAACAACAGAAAGCGGTGAATGGGCTCCGAACAGGTGTTGGACGCCGAACGGGGGTCCGGCCGAGGGTGGTTGCCATGCCCCTCATGACCGTCACCGGCACCACGCTCGTCCTCGCGGCCCCGGCGGCCCCGGCCGCCCCTGCTGCTTCTTCGCCTGCGCCTGCGCCTGCCCCTGCGCCCGCGCCCGCCCGTGCCGCCGCCCCGGGCCGCGTCCTCGGCCCGTACCGGAGCCTGTTCGCCCTCCCCGGCACCCGCGCCTTCACCGCCGGGAACCTCCTCGCCCGGCTCCCCATGGGCATGTTCGGGATCAGCGCGGTCATGATGATCGCCGGCCAGCGCGGTTCGTACGCCCTCGCCGGTGCGGTCACGGCCACCGGCCTGGCCGCCACCGCCCTGGTCGCGCCCTGGACGGCCCGGCTGGTCGACCGGTACGGGCAGGCGAGGATCGCCGTTCCCGCCACCCTGTTCGCGGTCCTCGGCTCCCTCTGCCTGATCGTGTGCGTCCGGACCGGAGCCCCGGCCTGGACCCTCTTCGCCTCGTACGCGGCGACCGCCACCACCCCCAACATCGGCGGCATGTCCCGGGCCCGCTGGACCCGCCTGCTGCGCGGCTCCCCGGTCGCGCACCACACGGCGATGTCCTTCGAACAGGCCGCCGACGAACTCTGCTTCCTGCTCGGCCCGGTACTGGCCGCCTTCCTCTGCACGGCCGTCTTCCCCGAGGCCGGCACCCTCGTCGGGGCCGCCCTGTTCCTCACCGGGATGCTGGTCTTCACCGCCCAGCGCGCCACCGAACCCCCGGCGACGGGCGCGCCGCCCCGGCCCGGCTCGCCGCTGCCCGCCCTGGCTCCGCTCCTGGCCCTGTTCGCCTGCCTGGGCCTGGTGTTCGGCTCCATGGAGGTCACCTCGATCGCCTACCTCGACGCCGCCGGGCTGGGCGCCGCCTCCGGCCTGGTCCTGGCCCTCCAGGCGGCGGGCTCCTGCGCGGCGGGGCTGCTCTACGGCACCCTGCGCCCCCGCACCCTGCGGACCTGCGTCGGCGTCCTGGCCGTCCTCATGGCCATGCCCTGGGCCGCGGCGGCCACCGGCTCGGTGCCCGTGCTCGCCGGAGCCCTGCTGCTCGCCGGCATGGCCACGGCCCCGACGATGGTCACCGCCATGTCCCGGGTCCACGACCTGACCCCCGCCGGCCGCCTCAACGAGGGCATGACCCTCGCGGTCACCGCCATCTTCGCCGGTATCGCGGCCGGTTCCGCCACGGCGGGCCTGACGGTCGACCGGCTCGGTGCGCCGACGGCCTACCTGCTGCCCGCGGCGGCGGCCGTCGCCGCCGTGGCCGTGGTGGCGGCTGCGGCGGCAGGGCGATTCATCCGGCGGGCGGGTGATCGTTCCCGCGTGGTACGCACCGCCGCCGCCCGCGATCCGCAATAACTGGGGGTGCCTTCCCCCAGCGCCCTTTCTTCGCGGAGGAACACCCTTTGTCTGCTCACCGCTCCGTTTCGGCTGCCGTGATCGTCGCGGCCGTCACCGCCTCCTGTCTCGTGCCGGCCGTACCCGCCCTCGCCGACTCGGCGGGGATGCGGTTCTCCCAGCCGTACGTCCCGTCGATCGCTCCCGGCCGGACGGGCCGCGTCGTCATCGCCGCCGCCACCGGGACGGATCAGGCCGTCAGCAGCACCTTCCGGATCACCGCGCCGGAACGGACGACGTTCCCGGAGGCCCGCTTCTACTGGAACGGCCGGCGCACGGCCTCCCCGTGCACGCTCTCGCGCGACGCGCGCCAGCTGACCTGCGAGGCCGGAACCCGCGCGGGCTTCGTCTTCCCCGCGAACGAGCAGACCCGGCTCGGCGTGTCCGTCCGCGTGGACGCGAACGCCCCGGAGGGCACGACGCTGGACGGCGGCGAGTGGGCGACCGGCGCCGAGGCGCCCGCCCTGTTCGCCGTGGCCACCTCGGTGACCGGGCCGACGGGTCCGAAGGGCGACGACGGCAAGCCCGGAAAGCCCGGCCACCACGGCAAGCCCGGCAAGCCCGGCCCCAAGGGCGAGAAGGGCGACAAGGGAGACAAGGGAGACACCGGCCCGCACGGCCCCCGCGGCCCCCAGGGCCCGGCCGGCCCCGAGGGCCCCCAGGGCGACCGGGGCGACACGGGCCCCGTCGGCCCCGAAGGACCCGCAGGACCCGCAGGACCAAGGGGCCCCGAAGGGCCGCAGGGCCCCGCGGGCGGCCCGCCCGGACCCCAGGGACCTCAGGGCCCCGCAGGCCCCGCAGGCCCCGCAGGCCCTGCCGGCCCGCAGGGCCCCAAGGGCCACGAGGGCAAGCCCGGAAAGCCTGGAAAGCCCGGCCCGCAGGGCCCCAAGGGTCACCAGGGCAAGCCCGGAAAGCCCGGCCCCGCCGGTCCTGCCGGGCCCAAGGGTCCGAAGGGCCCCCAGGGCCTGCCGGGCAAGCCCGGTCCGCAGGGCCCGAAGGGCCCCAAGGGCGACACCGGCAAGCCGGGCGACTGCAAGTGCGGCGGCGGCCACCACGAGCACCCGAAGGCCAAGATCGTCGCCCCCGGCAAGGGCCTCGGCATCCGCTCCGGCCCCGGCACGCAGTACGCGAAGAAGGGCAAGGCCCTGACCGGCACGGTCGTCAAGCTCCAGTGCAAGGTCAACGGCCAGAAGGTCGACGGCAATTCGATCTGGTACAAGCTCGCCGACGGCAGCGGCTGGATCTCCGCCCGCTACGCCCTGAACCTCAACAAGGTCCCGTTCTGCTGACAGCCGCCCCCGCCCCCCGAACATGACAAAGGCCCCGCAGCCGAGAGGCTGCGGGGCCTTTGCCCACATGGGATGAGTGGAGATGGCGGGAATCGAACCCGCGTCCAACGGTGCAGAAGCAGGGCTTCTCCGAGCGCAGTCCGCTGCGCTTTTCTCAGCCCCGGAGATCACACGGACAAGTCTCCGACGGGCTCAGTCACTGTTTGATTTCCCTCCAACCCCCGTGACCGGGGCTAGAGGTTTAGATCCCTTGTTGACGCCAGGATCCGGACCGGGACCACTTCCGGGCTGACGCTCCTCACAGAGGCTTCAGCTCACTGTTATTAGGCAGCGAGGGTGAAGCGGGAGTTATCGCTCTTGGAGTTGGCGATTATTGTTTGCGACATATGGTTAGCGAGATCATTGCCGCTTCCTCGGCTCGCTTCCCCTGCATCGACATCCGCTGTCGAAACCGATCATCCCCATGTTTTGTTAACAAGTAGCGTCCACCGCGAGCGGCGGGTGCTGACGCCATGGTACGCGAAGTGGACCACCGCGTGCCAGGAGATTAAACCGTACCCCGCTGCTTGCGCCGGATCGCCGAGATCGCCCGGTTCGTCTCGCGGGTGTCCTGCTTCTCCCGGAGCGTCTGCCGCTTGTCGTACTCCTTCTTGCCCTTGGCCAGCGCGATCTCGACCTTCGCGCGGCCGTCCTTGAAGTACAGCGACAAGGGCACGATCGTGTGACCCGTCTCCTCCGACTTGCGCTCCAGCTTGTCGATCTCCTCCCGGTGCATGAGGAGCTTGCGCTTGCGGCGGGCGCTGTGGTTGGTCCAGGTGCCCTGGCTGTACTCGGGCACGTGCACGTTGTAGAGCCACGCCTCGCGGCCCTCCACCGACACGAAGCCGTCGACCAGCGAGGCCCGGCCCTGGCGCATGGACTTGACCTCGGTCCCCGTGAGCACGAGACCGCACTCGTAGGTGTCGAGGATCGTGTAGTCGTGCCGCGCCTTCTTGTTCTGGGCGATCAGCTTGCGCCCTTTTTCCTTAGCCATAGTGCGGTCATTTTCGCACTACGGACCCACCCCGAGGCCACTCAATACCTGCGCGGCCCGCTCCTCGACGCCCGCACCCGCCGCCACGTCGGGGGTGATGCCGCCGCCGTCCAGGCTGCGGCCGCCCGGCGTGCGGTACGTGCCCACCGTCAGCTCGGCCACCGAACCGTCCGGGAGCTCCGTCGGCATCTGCACCGAGCCCTTGCCGAAGGTCCTGGAGCCCACCGCCACCGCCCGGCCGCGGTCCTGGAGGGCGCCGGTCACCAGCTCGGCCGCGCTCATCGTGCCACCGTCCACCAGGGCCACCAGCGGCCGGCCGGTGTCCCCGCCCGGGTCCGCGTACAGGGCGCGCTGATCGCCCCGTACGTCGTACGTCGCCACCAGACCGCCGTCCAGGAAGGCGGAGGCCGCCTTCACCGCCTCCGCGACCAGCCCGCCCGGATTGCCGCGCAGGTCGAGCATGACCCCGGCGCCGGGCGGGGCCGCGCGCACGGCGGCCTTGACCCGCTCGCCCGAACCGCGGGTGAAGGAGGCCACCTTGATGACGGTGATCCCGTCGCGGAGCTGCCGTACGGTCACCGGCTCGGTGCGCAGCTGCTCGCGGCGGACGGTCTCGGTGAGGTCGGCGCCGTCGCGGCTCAGGTTCAGCACGACGGGGGTGTCGGCCCGGCCGCGCAGCAGGGCGATCACGTCGGCGACGGCGAGACCGGTGACGGCGTGCCCGTCGACGCTCAGCAGCCGGTCCCCGGCCCGTACGCCGGCCCGGGCGGCGGGGCCGGCGGGCTGGACCCGGTCGACCTCGATGCGGCCTTCGGCGCCGCGCCGGGCCCAGAGCCCGACCCCGGTCCAGCGGCCGTCGAGGCCCTCGGCGAAGGCGGCGTACTCGCCCTGGTCGTAGACGGTCCCCCAGCGGTCGCCGCTGCGGCTGACCACCTCCTGGGCGGCCTTCTTGCCGGACTTCCCGTCGGCGACGGCCTCGGCGGCGGCCCGGGCCACGGCCTCCCGGTCGGCGGTGCCGGTGGCTCTGGGCGGTTCGGGCGCGGAGGCCTCCGCGGTCTCGGCACGGACGGTGAGGGCGGCCGCGGTGTCCTCGCGGTCCCAGCAGCCGGTGCTCGCGGCGGCGGTGACGGCCGCAAGGAAGGCCAACGTCAAAGCGGCCCCGCGACGCAGGTCGCGGGGCCGCTGACAGAAGGCGGGAACACTCGGCAAGCCCAGCATGGCGCCGAGTCTAGGACAAGCCCCGCGCCGGTACGGATGGTTGACCGGACCGCTCACGGGGCGCTTGTCACACCTTCAGGTACTTGCGCAATGCGAGGAACGCGGCCACCGAGGGCATCAGGAGGCCGATGAAGAGCACGTACGGCAGCTTGGTGATGACGGAGGTCCAGCCCATGAAATCGATGATCTGGATCTTGTCCCGCAGGCCGACGCCATGGTCGATGACGAAGTACTGGCCCGAGACGAGCATCACGCAGGCGAACAGGGCGCCGATGAGCCCGGCGACGGCCGCCTCCATGATGAACGGGACCTGGATGTAGAAGCTGGAGGCACCCACCAGCCGCATGATCCCGGTCTCCCGCCTCCGGCTGAACGCGGAGACGCGCACCGTGTTGACGATCAGCAGCAGCGCCACGATCAGCATGATCAGCATGATGGCGAGCGCGGCGACGTTGAGGTAGTTGAGGATCTTGAAGAGGTCGTCGATGGCCTGGCGCTGGTCGTCGACGGTGTGGATGCCGTCCCGGCCGGTGAAGGCCGAGGTGACGACCTTGTACTTCTCCGGGTCCTTGAGCTTGACCCGGAAGGACTCCTGCATCTGGTCCGGGGTGATGGAGGAGGCCAGCGCCGTGTGGCCGTACTGCTCCTGGTAGTGCTTGTAGGCCTCGTCCGCCGATTCGTAGGCGACGGACTTCACCAGGGACATCTGCTTGAGCTCGGTCTCGATCTGCTTCTTCTGCTCGTCGGTCACCGCGCCCTTGCGACAGGTGGCGACCCCGAGGTCGCCCGACCCGGCCGCCTTGTTGGCGGCCTCGGTGGCCTGCTCGGCGTCCGACTTGTTGCAGAGGTAGATCGAGACGTTGGCCTTGTCGTACCAGTAGCCCTTCATCTTGCTGACCTGCTCGCGCATGAGCAGGGAGCCACCGAACAGGGCCAGCGACAGGGCCACGGAGATGATGACCGCGAAGGTCATGGTGAGATTGCGACGGAGACCGACGCCGATCTCCGACATGACGAACTGGGCGCGCATTGCGTCTCAGGGACCTTTCAGTGCTGGTAGCCGTAGACGCCGCGCGACTGGTCGCGCACGAGTCGGCCCTGTTCGAGTTCGATGACGCGCTTGCGCATCTGGTCGACGATCTGCTGGTCGTGGGTCGCCATGATCACGGTGGTGCCGGTCCGGTTGATCCGGTCCAGCAGCTTCATGATCCCGACGGAGGTCTGCGGGTCGAGGTTGCCGGTGGGCTCGTCCGCGATGAGCAGGGCGGGGCGGTTGACGAAGGCACGGGCGATGGCCACGCGCTGCTGCTCGCCGCCGGAGAGCTCGCCGGGCATCCGGTCTTCCTTGCCGCCGAGGCCGACGAGTTCCAGGACCTGCGGGACGGCCTTGCGGATCTCGCCGCGCGGCTTGCCGATGACCTCCTGCGCGAAGGCCACGTTCTCGGCCACCGTCTTGTTGGGCAGCAGGCGGAAGTCCTGGAAGACGGTGCCCAGCTGGCGGCGCATCTGCGGCACCTTCCAGTTGGAGAGCTTGGCGAGGTCCTTGCCCAGGACGTGGACCTGGCCGTGGCTCGCCCGCTCCTCGCGCAGGATGAGCCGCAGGAAGGTGGACTTGCCGGAGCCGGAGGAGCCGACCAGGAAGACGAACTCGCCCTTCGCGATGTCCAGGGAGACATCTCTGAGTGCGGGACGGTTCTGCTTCGGGTAGGACTTGGAGACGCTGTCGAATCGGATCACGGTGCACCACGGTCGCCGGGAGTAGGTGTGCGTGACCATACGCGAACGGGCGCGGGGTGTGGACCCGGCTACCGGAGATGCCCCTTTTATCCCTTGGTCCGGGAGGATCCGGAGCCGCTCGGGACCGCGATCGACCGGACGGGCCGCGCCGAATGCCGGCGAAGCTGGCACAGTGGTAGGGGGAACGGTCTCGTTCCCCGCCGCGTTGTAGTGGTAGTCGATGTCGCAGTGTGATGGGGACGAGAGGAGGAGCGCATGACATATGACCGGCTCGTGTGCGCGAACTGCGCCGCACCCGTAAGCCAGGGCCGCTGCCCTGTGTGCCGGGCGAACCGGGAGCGCCTCCAGCAGGAGGGCCCCTTCTCCGGCCTGAATCCCGTGGCGCTCATCGCCCTCATGGTGATCCTGGTGGCCGCGCTGGCGCTGGTGGCCCAGCAGACCGCGTAGACGTACCGATCATGGCGTACAGATCATGAAGAGTCCGTGCGATGCACGGCGAAAGGGCCCGGACATCAGGTGTCCGGGCCCTTTCCGCATGCCGGGGGGGTTACGCGGTCTGCTCCTGCTGCTTGCGCCAGCGGATGCCGGCCTCGAGGAAGCCGTCGATCTCGCCGTCGAGCACCGCCTGCGGGTTGCCGACCTCGAACTCCGTCCGCAGGTCCTTGACCATCTGGTACGGGTGCAGGACGTAGGACCGCATCTGGTTGCCCCAGGAGCTGCCGCCGTCCTTGAGGGCGTCCATCCTGGCCTGCTCCTCCTGACGGCGCCGCTCGAGCAGCTTGGCCTGGAGGACGTTCATCGCGCTGGCCTTGTTCTGGATCTGCGAGCGCTCGTTCTGGCAGGAGACCACGATGCCGGTCGGGATGTGCGTGATGCGCACGGCCGAGTCGGTCGTGTTGACGCCCTGGCCGCCGGGGCCGGAGGCACGGTACACGTCGATGCGCAGCTCGGTCTCGTCGATCTCGACGTGGTCGCTGGTCTCGACGACCGGCAGCACCTCGACGCCCGCGAAGGAGGTCTGGCGGCGGCCCTGGTTGTCGAAGGGCGAGATCCGCACGAGGCGGTGGGTGCCCTGTTCCACGGAGAGGGTGCCGTAGGCGTACGGGGCCTTGACGACGAAGGTGGTCGACTTGATGCCGGCCTCTTCCGCGTACGAGGTCTCGTAGACCTCGGTGGGGTAGCCGTGCCGCTCGGCCCAGCGCAGGTACATGCGCTGGAGGCGCTCGGCGAAGTCGGAGGCGTCGACGCCGCCGGCCTCGGCACGGATGTTGACCAGGGCCTCGCGCTCGGCGTACTCGCCGGAGAGCAGGGTCCGGACCTCCATCTCGTCCAGGGCCTTGCGTACGGAGACCAGCTCCGCCTCGGCCTCCGCGAGGGTGTCCGCGTCGTCCATCTCCTGGGCGAGGTCGAACAGCACCGAGAGGTCGTCGATGCGCCCGCGCAGGGTCTCGGTCTTGCGGACCTCTGCCTGGAGGTGGGAAAGCTTGCTCGTGATCTTCTGAGCGGCCTCCGGGTCGTCCCACAGGGACGGCGCGGCGGCCTGCTCCTCGAGCACGGCGATATCTGCCCTCAGCTTGTCGAGGTCCAGGACGGCCTCGATCGACCCCATGGTCGAGGAGAGGGACTTCAGCTCTTCGGAAACATCGACGACTGCCACGGGTCCAGCGTAGCCGGTCCGCGGCCGGGGCCGTCCGGGCAGGCCGGATCACCCGTACTGATGAGCGCTCGCACGGGCGTACGCTCACCGTATGACCGTTCTCTTCGTCACGCGCCTCGTGAAGCGCCGGCATGTCGACCACATGCGCGTCACGACGTCGAGCTGTCTGCCGCCGGACCATCCCCAAGCCTGATCCACACCGATCCGACTTGGTCCTGTACGCGGCCCAAGCGGTCCCGGCGCCATCCCTGCCGGCGGCCCTCCCCACCCGCGGCCCCCGCCACCCGAAGGGGGAACAGGACCCCGTGACATCCGAAACGGAGCCGTCATGCCGTCCGCGCACCCGTCCCTTCCCGCCCTCCCCGTCCTGGACCTCTCCGAGGCGGACGACCCGGCCCGGCGGGCCGGATTCCTGAAGAAGCTGCACGCAGCGGCCAGGGACACCGGGTTCCTGCACCTCACCGGGCACGGGGTCACCGATGCCGAGAGCGCCCGCGTGCTGGAGCTGACCAGGGCCTTCTTCGCTCTTCCGGAGGCCGACCGGCTGACCGTGAGCAATCTGAACTCCCCGCACTTCCGCGGCTACACGCGGATCGGCCACGAGCTGACCGGCGGGGCCTCCGACTGGCGGGACCAGCTGGACGTGGGCGCGGAGCGGCCGGCGCCGGCGGTGGGGCCGCGGGACCCGGCGTACCTGTGGCTGGAGGGCCCGAACCAGTGGCCGGCGGCGCTGCCGGAGCTGCGGGGCGTGGTCCTGGACTGGCAGTCCCGGCTCGCCGGGGTCGCCCACCGGCTGCTCCGGGAGATCCTGGCGTCGATCGGCGCCCCGCCGGACTTCTTCGACGCGGCCTTCGCGGACCGCCCCCACCTGCACACGAAGCTGATCCGCTATCCGGGGTCCGACCCGACGGGCGCGGACCGGGGGGTCGGCGCGCACAAGGACTACGGCTTCCTGACCCTGCTCCTCCAGGACTCGGTGGGCGGCCTCCAGGTGGTCCGGGACGGCGGCTACGTCGACATCCCGCCGCTGCCCGGCGCGTTCGTGGTCAACCTGGGCGAGCTGCTGGAGATCGCGACGGAGGGCTACCTGACGGCGACGGACCACCGGGTGGTCAGCCCTCCGGGTGCGGTGGAGCGGTATTCGGTGCCGTTCTTCTACAACCCGCGGCTGGACGCGGTGGTGGAGACGGTGCCCGGGGAGTACCTCGCGCAGGCGCCGGGCGTCGCGCACGACGCGTCGAACCCGCTGCACGCGGAGTACGGGCGCAACGAGCTGAAGGGCTGGGTCCGCGCGCACCCCGCGGTGGCCCGGCGCTGGCACCCGGAGCTGGTCGCGGCGTAGGCGGCCGCCGGGCCCCGGGGCTCCGCCCGGACCCCGGACCCCGGGCCCCGGGCCCGGGCCCGGTGGCGGTGGCGGTGGCGGTGGCGGTGGCGCCTCGGACGCCTACGGGTTGCGGGGGCCCGACTGCTTGTGGTCCTGCCGGGGCTCCGGCTCCTCGCCCCCGGAAAGGGCCAGCCAGCTGCCCAGGCCGACCGCGGCGGCCAGGGCGACGGCCGCGGCCGACAGGGCCAGGCGCCGCTTGCGGGCGGCCTCCGCGCGGTGCCGGGCCGAGCCCGGGCGGTGGCCGCCCGCCGGGCGGGGCACCCGGGCCGTGCCCAGCGCGCCGCCCGCCAGCTCGTCCGGCCCCGGCACCCGCATCGAGGTGTGGGTGTCCCGGTTGGAGTCGGTCGCGGAGCCGGGGACCAGCGGGACCACGCCCCGCCGGCGGACCGGATCCGCGGCGGACGCGGCCGAAGCCGCGGACGGGGCGTCCGAGGGGTCCGGCTCCGGCTCCGCGTCGTCCGGCTCGTCCACGTCCAGCGGCGGCATCCCGGCCAGCAGCGGCAGCAGGTCCCGGAGGCGTACGGAGAGCTCCGAGGCGCGCAGCCGCGAGGCCGGCGCCTTGGCCAGGCACTGCACGATCAGCTGCCACAGCTCGTCGGGGATCCCCGGGAGCGGGACCACCGTCTCCGTGACGTGCCGCCGCAGCACCGCCCCGGGGTGGCCCCCGCCGAAGGGGGTGAATCCGGCCAGCAGCTCGTACAGCACCGTGGCCAGGGCGTATATGTCCACCGCCGCCCGCGGCGGCAGCCCCTCGACGATCTCCGGCGCCAGATAGTCCGGTGTGCCGATGATCCGCGTGGTCGGCGCCGAGGCCCGGCTCGCGGAGGCCCGCCGCGGGGTGTCGATCAGCTTGGCCACGCCGAAGTCGGTCAGCAGCGCCGGATGCGCTCCGCCCGGGCCGAGCGGGCCCTGCATGTCCAGCAGGACGTTCTCGGGCTTGACGTCGCGGTGGACGACCCCGGCCGCGTGCGCCGCGGCCAGCGCGTCCGCGACGTCCGCGACGATGGCCACGGCCGCCTCGGGGGCGAGCCTGCGCTCGCGGTCGAGGCGCGTGCGCAGGTCCGTACCGCGTACGAGGTCCATGACGAGGGCGAGGTCGTTGCCGTCGACGACGAGGTCGCGGACGGAGACCACGTGCGGATGCTCCAGGCCGAGCAGCGCGCTGCGCTCCTGGACGAACCGTCCGACCAGCTCCTGGTCGGAGGCGAGGTCCTCGCGCAGCAGTTTGACGGCGACGGGCCCGTCAGGCCCCTCGCCCAGCCACACCGTGCCCGCGCTGCCGCGGCCCAGGATCTGGTGCGCGGTGTACCGGCTGCCGATCTTCCGTGCCACGACTGCTCCCTCAGCGGCTGGCGTACGCACCAAAGCTACGCGGCCGGATGGGTGTTGGAGGCCAGCAGGGGCCCGGATTCGCGGCGACCTTCACTTCTGCGGGCGAAATCAGCCCCCAGAAGTCGACAAATCCACGAACTCGGCGCTACGGGGCCCGGTTCAGGGCTGGGTGGAGCCCGAGCTGTCCCCGAGGGAGCCCACCCAGTCGACGACGGCGGAGCCCATCGTCCACAGCTGGTCCCACCAGCCCCGGCCGGTGCCGACCCACTCCTGGAGCGGGGTGAGCTCCCAGACCAGCCAGCCCGCCACGACGAACAGCAGGATCATGACGAGGCAGCCCTTGAGGCAGCCGAGGCCGGGGATCCGTACCGGGTTGGCGCTGCGGCGGCGGGGCTCGCGCGGGGCCTGCTGCCGCGGCGGCGGACCCTGCGGGGGCTGCTGCTGCGGGGGCTGCTGCTGCGGCTGCGGCTGCCGGTACTGGGGCTGCTGCGGAGGCTGCGGCTGCTGGTACGGCTGCGGCTGGTGCTGCTGCGGCCGGTAGTGCTGCGGAGGCGGCGGGGGCGCGTACTGCTGCTGCGGAGGCCGCTGTTGGGGCTGCTGGGGCTGCCGGTATTGGGGCTGCTGCGGGTGCGGCTGCTGGTACTGCTGCTGCGGGGGCTGCTGGGGCCGGTGCTGCGGCGGAGGGGGCGCCTGCCGCTGCGGGCGGCGGCGCAGCGGGTCCTCGCTCGGATCGAGGTACTGGACCTGCGTCTGCTCGTTGCGGTCGCGGACGGCGCGCATCTGCGATTCCCACGGATGCGGCTGGTCCGGCTGCTGCACGGGCGGCATCACCGAGGTCGGGTCCGCCCCGCCGGCCGCGCCGACCGGCGGCATGACGCTGGTCATCGCGTTGGGGTCGTACGCGCCCATGGGCGAGCCGGCGCCCGCGGGCAGCACCTGCGTCGGGTCGGCGGAGCCGAGCACGCCCGGCGTCTCGGGGACGGGCGCCGGCGAGGGGTCGGGCGCGAGCAGGGCGCCGACGCCGAGCGCGGCCTCCACCTCGGCCGCCGTGGAGTGCACGCCGATGCCGGCGGCGACCACGCGCAGTCCGCGGGCCAGGCTCTCGGCGCTGGGCCGCTCGTTCGGCTCCTTGCGCAGGCAGCGCTCGACGATGGTCCACAGCGGTTCGGGAACGGTCGCGGGGCGCTGCGGCTCCTCGCTGAGGTGGCGGTGGAGCACTTCGAGCGCCGTGCCGCCCGCGAACGGCGGCCGGCCGGTGAGCAGCTCGTAGAGCAGGATCCCGGCGCCGTAGATGTCGACGGCGGAGGTCTGCGGGCGGCCCTCGGCGGACTCGGGGGCCACGTAGGCCGGGGTGCCGACGAACTCGTGGGTGCGGGTCAGGCCCGGGGAGTCCGCGAGGCGGGCGATGCCGAAGTCGGTGAGCATCGGCCGCATCTGCCCGCCGCGCTCGTCGACGAGCACGTTGGCCGGCTTCAGGTCGCGGTGGACCACGCCGTCGGCGTGGCTGGCGGCGAGCGCGTCGGCGATCTGCGCGGTCAGCAGGCTCGCGGCGACGGGGGTGAAGGGCCCGTTCTCGCGCAGGTACTTGTGCAGGTCCGGGCCGTCGATCAGGTCCATGACCAGGGCCAGCAGATCGCCCTCGACCACCAGGTCGCGGGTGCGCACGATGTTGGGGTGCGTCAGGCGCAGCAGGACGGAGCGCTCCCGCAGGAAGCGCATGACGATGTCCGCGTCCTGGGCCAGCTCCTCCTTGAGGACCTTGATGGCCACGGTCTCGCCGGGCTGCCCGGCCACGGCCGCCTCGGCACCCGCGGTCTCTCGCTGGCGGGCACGCCAGACGGTGCCCGTGGCGCCGCGCCCGAGCGGCTCCTCGAGCAGGTACTTGCTGCCGACTGGCCGCACGTCTCGCGCTCCCCTGCTGTCGTCTTCTGTCGTCCGGATTTTCCGACCCACTCTAGGGGGTGTCCCCATGAAGGACGCCGGGTGCCGGAGGTTGGTTGCCGCACATATGTACGAAGAGTGATGTTTGGGGGGTATGCCGGTGGCGATTTTCCCCTGCTCGGCGTCCGATCCGACCGCGGTCGGTGCCGCGCCGTGATCGATCAAGATCAATTGTCGGCGGGTGCCGGGCGTGTTGTCCGTGACAGGTGCGAGGATGCACCCGTACGGAACGGCACGGGCGGGAGCCGCGCCTTCCGGCAGACCTGACCGGACGACGCGTCCGTGCCGGGCGGGGGGCGGTCGGGCAGCGGTGCGCCGGCGTTTCCCTGCCGGGCGCACACACCGCGCACCGCGCAGAAGGGACCGCTGACGGCGATGCAGATCCGGTTGACCGTCCTTGGGTCGCGCAGCGGCCACCAGCCCTCGACCGCCCCCGTGAGCTGTGACGTACTCGTCACCGCGCCCGTGGGCACCGCGCTGGCCGCGGTCGCCTCCGGGCTCGCGGCGACCGTCGGCGGACCGGACACCGGGGGCACGGTCGTCCTCTACGCCGGAGCCGAGCGGCTCGACCTCCAGCGGCGGATCCTGGGCGAACCCCCGCTGGTGGACGGGGCGGTGGTGGCCCTGCACGGCCCGGTCCCGGACGTACTGCCCGAGGAGAGCCCGGGCGCGCCCCAACTGCACGTGGTGTCCGGGCCCGACGCGGGCGGGGTGCACCTGCTGCACAGCGGGCAGATCAAGGTGGGCCGCTCCGCCGACGCCGACGTCCCGCTGGACGACCCCGACGTGTCCCGGCTGCACTGCACGGTGACCGTGCTGCGGGACGGGCGGGCGGCGGTGGCCGACCTGGACTCGACGAACGGCACCACGCTGGACGGCGCCCCCGTGGGACCGCAGGCGGTGGCCCTGCCGCCGGGCGCGCTGCTGCGGGTGGGCGAGTCCACCCTGCGGCTGGCTGCCGCGGCCGCCGCCCCGCTGCCCGTGACCCCGGACCTGGAGGGCCACCTGGCCCTCGGCGGCCGCGGCCCGGCGGCCCCCGCCGTGACCGGCCCGCCCGCGCCCCGTCCCGGCCTGCCCGGCACGCAGTGGACCGGCACCCCCGGCTCGGCGCCGGACCCGTACGCCGGGGACGCCGCCGCCGGACAGCCCGGGCCCGCACCCGAGCCCGGCCCCGCCGCCGCGGGCGCTCCGGACGGACCGGCCGCCGGCCGCCGCAAGGGCCTCGGCGCCTGGGCCCGCAAGTGGGTGCGCGGCGAGGAGCCCGCCGAGGCTCCGGCCGGGCCCGCTGCCGTGGCCGTCGCCGCCGCCCCCGACGCCGACGACCCGGCCGCGCTGCTGCTGGCCGCGCTGGGGCCCACCGAACGGCTGTGGTCCCGTACGCCGGGGCACTCCGCGGTACTGGAGGTGGGACTCGGCGCGGGCAGCCGGGTGTCCCTGCGCGCGGTCGGGGCCCTCGGCATCGCCGGCCCGCGCGCCCGGCTGACGGGCCTGGCCCGCTGTGTGGTCGCGCAGCTGGCCGCCCTGCACGCCCCGGCGCAGCTGGAGATCGTGCTGGTCTGCACCGACCGGGCGCGCACCCTGCCCGAACGGCGCCGCGACTGGGGCTGGCTGGGCTGGCTGCCCCACGTACGGCCCGCGCACGGCCAGGACTGCCGGCTGCTCCTCGCGTACGACCGCGACCAGGCGGCCGCCCGCGCCGGCGAGCTGACCCGGCGCCTCGACGACGGCCCGCTCGGTACGCACTGGGCCGCCGCCGACCCCGAGCGGGTGCGGCAGGCCGCCGAGGCCTACGAGGGCCCGTACACCCTGCTCGTCCTGGACGGCGATCCCGGCTCCGGCGCCCTGCGCGACATCACCGGCCGGCTCGCCTCGCACGGCCCGGCCGCCGGAATCCACGTCCTCGCGCTGGCCGAGGCCCCGCCCGCCACCCCCGCGTCCCCCCTCGCCGAGACGTACGAGGCGGCCTGCGCGAACGCCCCGGCCTTCCGGGACTGCGGCGCGGTCGCCCTGCTCAGCGGGGACGTGGCCACGACCGTACGGACCTTCGCGGTCCGCGGCGGCCGGCCGGCCCCGAGCGGCGAGACGGCCACCGCCGACGCCGTGTCCGCGGCCTGGGCCGAGCGCTTCGCCCGCGCCCTGGCGCCGCTGCGCCCCGAGGGCGCGGGCACCGCCGAGCCGTACCGGCCGGCCGCCGCCACCCTGCCCGCGACGGCCCGGCTGCTCGACGAGCTGGGGCTGGCGCGGGCCACCCCGGCCTCCCTGATGGCCCGTTGGGCCGCGGCCACCGAGCAGGGGCAGGGGGTGGGCGGCCTGGTCGAGCTGGTGCTGGGCAGCGGACGGCGCGGCCCCGTCGGCACCGAACTGGTCCACGACGGCCCGCACCTGCTCATCGAGGGCCCGGCCGGCAGCGGGCGGACCGAACTGCTGCGGTCGGTGGCCGCCTCGCTGTCGGCGGGCGCCCGGCCCGACCGGCTCGGGCTGGTCCTGGTCGACGGGGCGGGCGGCGAGCGCGGCGACGGGCTGGCGCCCTGCACCGACCTCCCGCACGTCTCGGCCCACCTGGTGGCCTCGGATCCGGTGCGGATGCGGGAGTTCGCCCAGGCGCTGGGCGCGGAGCTCAAGCGCCGCGACGAACTGCTGGAGGGGGCGCCGTTCGCCGAGTGGCACGCACGGCGCGAGGTCTCCGACCGGATGGTCGCGCCCCGCCGGCCCACGGAGGGCGAACTGCGCGGCGACCTCGACCCGCAGCGCACGGGCACGCTGCGGCTGCGCTCTTCCCTGTCGGCCTCCCGTACCGACCCGGCCGGACCCAGTCCACTGCCCCGTCTGGTGGTGCTGGTGGACGACTTCGACGCGCTGGTCGCGCCGGGGCTCGGCAGCACCGGCCGCCCCGCCGCCGGTTCGGTGGTCCGCGCGCTGGAGGCGGTGGCCCGTGAGGGCGCCCGCCTCGGGGTGCACCTGGTGGCCACCAGCGCCCGCCCGGACCGTACGGCCGACACCGTGCTGGCCCGGCTGTCGACCCTGCGCGTGGAGCTCGACGCCCCCGACCAGCCGGGCCCCGGCCGCGGCCTGCTCCGCTCTCCGGAAGGCCGGGCGGTGCCGTTCCAGGCGGGCCGGGTCACCGGCCGGATCCCCCGGACGGCGACCCTGCGGCCGACCGTGGTGCCGGTGGAGTGGGAGCGGATGGGCGACCCGCCGGCCCGCCGACCGGTGCGCGAGCTGGGCAACGGGCCGACCGACCTCGCCCTGCTGGCCAGCGCCCTGGACCGGGCCTCGCACCTGGTCTCGGCGATACCCGTGCTGTTCCCGGCCGCCCCGTAGGCGCCCTCCCGGCCGCTCCCCGGGCACGTCGCGCGGACCGCTTCGCGGGGCGCCCCGGCCCGGGCCCGCCCGCCCGAGGCGGTATTGCGGGGGCGCGCGGGTCGGCGTAGACCTTGTGGTCCGGGACACATCACGGGCATCGGGGGCACAGCCATGCGCAGGCACGGAACGAGCCGTACGACACTCAGCTGGGCGGCACTGGCCGCGGCGGGCGCGCTCACGCTCGGCGCGTGCGGCGGTGGCGACGGCGGGCGGGACCAGCCGGCCCCGGGCGGTGCGGAGCAGTCCCCCGGCGTGGCGTTACCCCGGCTGGACGGCGAGAAGCTGGAGGTCGCCGCGGTCTGGACGGGACCGGAGCAGGAGAACTTCACCAAGGTCCTGAAGGAGTTCGAGAAGCGGACGGGGGCCTCGGTCACCTTCGTCCCGGCCCAGGACCCGATCGTCACCTTCCTCGGTTCGAAGATCGCGGGCGGGGCGCCGCCGGACGTGGCGCTGCTCCCGCAGGTCGGGGCGCTGGTCTCGGCGGTGCAGAACAAGTGGGCGCAGCCGGTGGGCCCGGAGGCGCAGGCGCAGCTCGACAAGAACTACTCGGCGGGCTGGAAGACGCTCGGGGCCGTCGGGGGCACCCAGTACGGCGTCTACTACAAGGCCGCGAACAAGTCGCTGATCTGGTACAACGCGAAGGCCTTCGAGGCGGCGGGCGTCAAACCCCCGGAGACCTGGAAGGAGTTGCTGACCGCGGCCGACACCCTGTCCGCCTCGGGCACCCCGGCCGTCTCCGTGGCCGGCGCGGACGGCTGGACCCTCACCGACTGGTTCGAGAACGTCTACCTGTCGCAGGCCGGCCCGGAGAAGTACGACCAGTTGGCCAAGCACCAGATCAAGTGGACGGACGACAGCGTCAAGCAGGCCCTGACCACACTGGGCGAGCTGTTCGGGCGCAAGGACTTCCTGGCGGGCGGGCCGAGCGGGGCCCTGTCCACCGAGTTCCCGAAGTCGGTGACCCAGACCTTCACCGGCGGCGACCGGCCGGCGGCCGCGATGGTCTACGAGGGCGACTTCGTGGCGGTGAACATCGCGCAGACCGACGCGAAGATGGGCACGGACGCGCTCGTCTTCCCCTTCCCGGCCGTCGGCGCCAAGGCTCCGGTGGTCTCGGGCGGTGACGTGGCGGTGGCCCTGAAGCCGTCGAAGGGCGCGCAGGCGCTGCTGACCTTCCTGGCCTCGGCGGACGCGGCCGCCATCCAGGCGCGCGAGGGCGGTTTCATCTCCCCGAACAAGGCGG
This sequence comes from Streptomyces sp. IBSNAI002, assembly GCF_052244475.1. Taxonomy (NCBI): domain Bacteria; kingdom Bacillati; phylum Actinomycetota; class Actinomycetes; order Kitasatosporales; family Streptomycetaceae; genus Streptomyces; species Streptomyces sp. IBSNAI002. The sequence continues at coordinate 3,537,169 of NZ_JBQPXG010000002.1, forward strand.
TCGACCCGGCCGCGTACCCCAACGACATCCAGCGCGACATCGCCAAGGCGCTGATCGCGGCGGGCGACGACTTCCGCTTCGACATGTCGGACCAGGCTCCGGCGGCCTTCGGCGGGACCCCGGGGGCGGGTGAGTGGAAGGCCCTCCAGGACTTCCTGGCGAACCCGTCGGACGTGGCGGGCACGCAGGCGAAACTGGAGGCGGATGCGGCCAAGGCCTACGGGAACTGATCCCGTGACGGCCAAAGTGACCGCCCCGGCCACCGCCACGGCCTCCGCCAAGACCGCCCCGGCGGGCCGGGGCCCCCGCTCGGCCGAGGCCCGGCGCCGGCGTCTGATCGCGGCGGCGTTCCTCCTGCCGGCCCTCGTGCTGCTGGGCGCGCTCGTCGTGCACCCGATCGGCTACTCCGTCTACCGCAGCTTCTTCGACCGCCCGGGGACCGGCTTCGTCGGCGGCGACAACTACCGGGAGATACTGAGCGACCCGACCATCCGCACCGCCCTGGGGAACACGGCCCTGTGGGTGGTGCTCGCACCGACCACGGCCACCGCCCTCGGCCTGATCTTCGCGGTGCTCACCGAACGGGTCCGCTGGGGAACGGCGTTCAAGCTGCTGGTGTTCATGCCGATGGCGATCTCGATGCTGGCGGCGGGCATCATCTTCCGGCTCGTCTACGACCACGACCCCGACCGGGGCGTCGCCAACGCGGTCTGGGTCGGGGTCCACGACACCTTCGCGGAGTCCTCGGCCTTCCCCAAGGCCCGCCCGGGCCGGGACTCCCCGCTGACGGACGCCGGCGGGGGCGCGTTCATGACGCGTGATCCGGTCCGCGCGGGCACCCCGGTGCTGCTGCCGCTGGTCGGCGTGGCCCCGGAGGCGCTGCCGGAGGGGACCCGTACGGCGCGGACGGCGGCGGCCGAGCCCGGGAAGGTCACCGGGACGGCCTGGCAGGACTTCACCCGCGGCGGGGGCGGCGTCACGAACACGGTCGACCCGGCCGAGCAGGCCTTCGCCGGGATGCGGATCGAGGCGGTCAAGGACGGCCGGGTCGTCGACACGGCGACGGCCCGCGCCGACGGCACCTTCACCCTGTCGGCGAAGGCCGACGGGGCGCAGCTGCGCCTGCCGGCGGCGAACTTCCGCGAGGCGTACGCGGGGGTCCAGTGGCTGGGCCCGGCGCTCGTGACCCCGGCGGTGATCGGGGCGTACGTATGGATGTGGGCCGGTTTCGCGATGGTGCTGATCGGGGCCGGGCTGGCGTCGGTACCGCGGGAGCTGCTGGAGGCGGCCCGGGTGGACGGGGCGAACGAGTGGCAGGTGTTCCGCCGGATCACCGTCCCGCTGCTCGGCCCGGTGCTGGTGGTGGTGCTGGTCACCCTCGTCATCAACGTGATGAAGGTCTTCGACCTGGTGTTCGTGATCGCGCCGGGGGCGGTGCAGGACGATGCGAACGTGCTCGCGCTCCAGCTGTACCGGACCTCCTTCGGCACGGACGCCGATCCGGGCCTGGGCAGCGCCATCGCCGTGCTGCTGCTGGTGCTGGTGGTCCCGGTGATGCTGGTGAACATCCGTCGGCTGCGGAAGGAGGGGTCCCGATGAGCCGTTCCGACGCGACGCCGGACCCGGTGGCCCCGTCCGCCAAGACCTCGTACGCCAAGGCCGTCTCCGCCCGGCTCGGCGCGGGCGCGGTGCGCGTGTTCCTGGTGGCGGCCGCGCTCTTCTGGCTGCTGCCCACGCTCGGCCTGCTGCTCTCCTCCTTCCTGTCCCCGGGCGACCTGAACAAGGGCGGCTGGTGGCAGGCGCTGACCGCGCCCGCGCGCCTGACGGCCGGCAACTACGAGCGGCTGCTGGCGAACGAGACGATCACCGCCTCGCTGCTGAACACGGTCGCGATCGCGGTCCCGGCCACCCTGCTCGTCCTGGTCCTGGGCGCCTTCGCCGGATACGCCTTCGCCTGGCTGGAGTTCCCCGGACGGGACTGGCTCTTCCTGGTCGTCGTCGGGCTGCTGGTCGTACCGGTCCAGGTGGCACTGATCCCGGTGTCCGAACTCTTCGGCTCCATCGGCCTGTTCGAGACCACCGCCGGCGTGGTGCTCTTCCACACCGCCTTCGGGCTGCCGTTCGCGGTGTTCCTGCTGCGGAACTTCTTCGCGGAGATCCCGCGCGAGCTGCTGGAGGCGGCCCGCCTGGACGGCGCGGGCGAACTGCGGCTGTTCGCACGGGTGGTGCTGCCGCTGGGCGGTCCGGCCATCGCCTCGCTCGGCATCTTCCAGTTCCTGTGGGTGTGGAACGACATGCTGGTCGCGCTCGTCTTCGCGGACTCGGCGAACCCGCCGGTGACGGTGGCGCTCCAGCAGCAGGTACGGCAGTTCGGCAACAACATCGACGTCCTCGCACCCGGCGCGTTCCTGTCGATGGTGATCCCGCTGATCGTCTTCTTCGCCTTCCAGCGGCAGTTCGTCTCGGGGGTGATGGCCGGGGCGATCAAGTAGCGGCGCACGGCGGCCCGGCGGCACCGCCCCGACGTGTGGTGTTGACGCTGCGTAACCCGAATGCCACACGCTGCGTAACCCGAACACCACACCCGGGGTTGCTCGGGGATACCACCCAGCGGTAGCTGGGGGAGCAATATGCCCGCGCCGACCCCTGGATGTGCCGTGCCCCGGTTCAGCGTCATCGTGCCCGCGTACAAGGTCCAGGCGTACCTCCAGGAGAGTCTGGACTCGGTCCTGACGCAGTCGTACCCGGATCTGGAACTGATCGCGGTCGACGACGCCTCCCCGGACGCCTGCGGCTCGATCATCGACGAGTACGCGGCCCGGGACCCGCGGGTGACGGCCGTGCACCTGGCGCACAATCTCGGGCTGGGCCCGGCCCGCAACGCGGGCCTGGCCCGGGCCACCGGCGACTACCTGGTCTTCCTCGACGGCGACGACACCCTGGCACCCGGCGCGCTCCAGGCCATCACCGACCGGCTGAAGGCCACCGGTTCCCCCGACGTCCTGGTCTACGACTACGCGCGCACCTTCTGGACCGGCGAACTGGTCCGCAACCGGCTCGCGCACCGGCTGTCCGAGGAGGGCCCGGCCAGCTTCCGGCTCGCCGACCGGCCGGCCCTGCTCGGCATGCTGATGGTGGTGTGGAACAAGGCGTACCGCCGCGAGTACGTGGAGCGCGAGGGCTTCGCGTTCCCGCCCGGCCTCTACGAGGACACCCCCTGGACCTACCCGGCGCTGCTGGCCGCGGAGTCCGTAGCCGTCCTGGACCGGGTCTGCGTCCACTACCGCCAGCGCCGCACCGGCTCGATCCTGACCACCTCCAGCCGGCGCCACCTCGACCTCTTCGACCAGTACGACCGGGTCTTCGGCTACCTCGCGGGCCGCCCCGAGCTGGAGCGCTGGCGCCCCGCCGTGCACCGGCGGATGGCCGAGCACTTCTGCGCCCTGTACGCCGACCCGCGCCGCCTCCCGCGCGCGAGCCGGGCCGAGTTCTTCAGCCGGGCCTCCGCCCTGCTGCGCCGCTACCGGGCCCCGGGGGCCCGGGCCTCGTCCCTGTCGCGGACCGACCGGATCCGCCACCTGCTGATGCGGCTGGGCACCCGGCGCACGTACCGGCTGCTGTCGGCCCTGCGGTCGTGCGCGCTGGCGGCGGGCCGCGGCACGTCGGCCCTGTGGCGGGGGCTGCGCGAGAGCGCCCTGCGCCTCCACTACCGCACCCAGCGGCTGCTCCCGCTGCGCCCGGAGCTCGCGGTCTTCTCCGCGTACTGGCACGGCGGTTACGCCTGCAACCCGGCGGCGATCGAGGCGAAGCTGCGGGAGCTGGCGCCCGCCATGCGCACGGCCTGGATCTGCGACCCGCGGCACGCCGCGACCCTCCCCCGGGAGACCGCCCTGCTGCGCCCGGGCTCGGCTGCGTACTGGTCGGCCCTGGCCAGGGCCACGTACCTGGTGACGAACGTCAACTGCGAGCGGGCCCTGGTCAAGCGCCCCGGCCAGATCGTGGTCCAGACCCAGCACGGCACGCCCCTCAAGCGGGTCGGGCTGGACCTCCAGGACCGGCCCGCGGCCACCCCGACCCCGGACTTCGCGGGGCTGCTGCGCGGTGCCGACCAGTGGGACTACCTGCTCTCGGCGAACCGGCACTCCACCCTGGTGTGGGAGAAGGCCGTCCCCTCGGCGTACACCACCCTCGAGTACGGCTACCCGCGCAACGACGTCTTCCACCGGGCCACCCAGGCCGACGTCCTGGAACTGCGCGAACGCCTCGGCATCCCGGCGGGCTCCACGGCGATCCTGTACGCGCCGACCCACCGCGACTACCGGCGCAGCCGCCCGGACCACCTGGACTTCGAGCGGGTCCTGCGCGACCTGGGCCCGCGCTTCACGATCCTGGCCCGCACCCACCTCACGTACGCGGACGCGCAGGGGCCGGCGGAGTCCCACCCGCGCCTGCTGGACGTCTCCTCACACCCCTCGGTGGAGGAACTCTGCCTGGCCTCCGACGCGCTGGTCACGGACTACTCGTCCCTGATGTTCGACTACGCGGCGCTGGACCGCCCGATCGTGATCCACGCGGACGACTGGGAGGCGTACGAGGCGGCCCGCGGCACGTACTTCGACCTGCGCGCGTGCCCGCCGGGCGCGATCGCCCGGACCGAGGACGAACTGGTCGACATCTTCACGACGGGCCACTGGCAGGGCTCCCGCTCGGCCCAGCTCCGCGCGGCCTTCCGCACGCGCTTCTGCCAGTACGACGACGGCCACGCGGCGGAGCGCGTGGTCCGCCGGATCTTCCTGGGCCAGCCCACCCCGATCCCGGCGATCACCCCCCTCCAGGACCGCCGCCCCACCCCCACGGCCCCGACCCCGACCCCCACCCCGGAACCAACCCTGGCCCACGTCTGGCCGTAGCCGGCGTGCGCTCAGGCAGGCCCCGGGTTTGTCTTCAGGCCTGCCACCACCTGGTGGGCCAGGGTGTCCAGGTGGGTGGGGGTCACCGTGTCGCGGACTACTACCTGGCGCCAGTAGAGGGGGCCGATCAGCAGGTCGAGGGCGTGGTCGGGGCTGATGCCCTCGGGGAGTTCGCCGCGGGCGACGGCGTCCGCGACGATGCCCTGGGCCATGCGGTGCTGGCCTTCGAGCAGGGCCCCGCGTACCGCTTCGGCGATCTCCGGGTTGCGGGCCGCCTCGACCAGCAGGTCGGGGATCACGGCCGAGGCCACCGGGTGCCGCAGTACGTGTGACATGACCTCCAGCAGGGCCCGTACGTCCCCGTACAGCGAGCCCGTCGCCGGTACCGGCAGGCCGTCCACCGCGAAGGCGCCGACCAGGTCCAGCACCAGGTGCAGCTTGGACTTCCAGCGCCGGTAGACCGCGGTCTTCCCGACGCCGGCCCGCCGCGCGATGCCTTCGATGGACATGCGGGAGAAGCCGACCGCGGCCAGTTCCTCCACCACCGCCTCCCGGATCGCCTCGGTCACGTCCTCGCGCAGGACGGCGGCCCCGGCGGGGGTGCGGCGGGCGGGGGCGGCGACGGTGTCGGCAGGATCCGTGGTCATGCACAGAGCATAGCTGCGCCCACGTTACGACGATACGGTTGCGTTCCGTCGCGTCACGCCCTAACCTCGCCGTAGCGACGATACGGGCCCGTCCCATCGTCGATGACGCCCTGACCCCGGCGAAAGCGACCCCCGTGACCACCGCGACCGCACCCCCGACCGCCCCCGCGACCCCGGCGACCCCCGCGGAGCTGGCGGCCGCCCACGGCCTGACCCTCAGCGGCGCCCGCCCCTCCCTCCCCCGCTACGTCGCGGAGCTCTGGGACCGGCGCCACTTCGTGACGGCGTACGCCACCGCCCGCATGCAGGCCACGTACAGCACGGAGAAGCTCGGCCAGGTCTGGCACCTGGTCACCCCGCTGCTCAACGCGGCGGTCTACTACTTCATCTTCGGCATCGTCATGCACGCCAGCCACGGCGTGCCCGACTACCTGCCGTTCCTGATCACCGGCGTCTTCGTCTGGGACTTCATCGGCAGCTCCATCAACGCCGGCACCCGGTCCGTCCACAGCAACCTCGGCCTCGTGCGCGCCCTGCACTTCCCCCGCGCGAGCCTGCCGATCTCCACCGTCATCCAGCTCTTCCAGCAGCTGCTGGTCACCATGGCCGCCCTGGTGATCCTGCTGCTGGCCTTCGGCCAGACACCGAGCCTCTCCTGGCTGCTGGCGGTCCCGACGCTGCTGCTGATGGCCGTCTTCGCGGCCGGCTGCGCCATGGTCATGGCCCGCATCGGCAGCAAGAGCCCCGACGTCAGCCAGCTGATGCCGTTCGTGCTGCGCACCTGGATGTACTCGTCGGGCGTCATGTGGTCGATCGACCAGATGCTCAAGACCGACCACCTGCCGCACTGGGTGCTGCTGGTGCTCAAGCTCAACCCGGCGGCCGTCTACATCGACCTGATGCGCTTCTCCCTGATCGACAGCTTCACCGCGCACTCGCTCCCGCACCACGTCTGGCCGATCGCCATCGGCTGGGCCCTGCTCGCCGGCGCCGGCGGGTTCGTCTACTTCTGGAAGGCAGAGGAGGAGTACGGCCGTGGCTGACACCGCAACGAAGACCCGCCGAACCCCCGGGACCCGCGTCCCCACCGTGATCGCGGACGAGGTCCACGTCGTCTACAAGGTCAACGGCGGCGGCCGCAAGGGCGGCGCCACCGCGGCCCTGAGCCGGCTCTTCTCCCGCAAGCCCGCCCCCGGCATCCGCGAGGTGCACGCCGTCAAGGGCGTCAGCTTCACCGCGTACAAGGGCGAGGCCATCGGCCTCATCGGATCCAACGGCTCGGGCAAGTCCACCCTGCTCAAGGCGATCGCCGGGCTCCAGCCGGTGGCCCGGGGCGCGGTCTACTCGCACGGCCAGCCCTCCCTGCTGGGCGTGAACGCCGCGCTGATGAACGACCTGACCGGCGAGCGCAACGTCGTGCTCGGCGGCCTCGCGATGGGCATGACCCGCGAACAGGTCAAGGCGCGCTACCAGGACATCGTCGACTTCTCCGGCATCAACGAGAAGGGCGACTTCATCTCCCTCCCCATGCGCACCTACTCCTCCGGCATGGGCGCCCGGCTCCGGTTCTCCATCGCCGCCGCCAAGGACCACGACGTCCTGATGATCGACGAGGCCCTGGCCACCGGCGACGCCGCCTTCCAGCGGCGCAGCCAGGACCGCATCGAGGAGCTGCGCGAACGCGCCGGCACCGTGTTCCTCGTCAGCCACGGCATCAACACGGTCCGCGAGACCTGCGACCGCGCGATCTGGCTCGAATCGGGCGTCCTGCGCATGGACGGCCCGTCCGACGAGGTCTGCGCCGCGTACGAGGCCTTCACGAAGGGCTAGGGGTGTCTGACGGATGCCCCCTAGGGGCGCAGCCGGAACGCCGACGGGCCGGGGCCCGGGACCGCGAAGGTCCCGGGCCCCGGCCCGTCCGGCAAGAAGGCCTAGCTGTGCGCGCGCAGCAGCGAGCGCATCGTCCGCATCGCCACCGACAGGTTCGCCAGGTCGAAGTCGTCCGAGCCCCGGATCTCGTCCAGGGTCGTCCGGGCACGGCCGATGATCGCCGCGTTCTTCTCCTCCCAGGCCTCGAAGCGCTCCTCGGGGGTCGAGCTGCCGTTGCCCACCGACAGCACGTCGGCGGTCAGGGCCGCGTGCGCCGCGAACAGGTCCTCGCGGATGGAGGCGCGGGCCATCGACTGCCAGCGGTCGGCCCGCGGCAGCTCGATGATCCGGTCCATCAGCTGGGTGATGTCCAGGCGGTCGGCGAGGTCGTAGTACACCTCGGCGACGTCGAGCGGGGCCATCCCGGTGCGGTCCGCGATCGCGACGACGTCCAGCGTCGGGAAGGCGGAGGAGAAGCCGGCCACCTTGGCCGCCAGCTCCTCCGGCACGCCCTCGCCGATCAGCTCGTCCATGATCGACTGGTACCACTCGAGGTCGGCACCGCGCACCAGCTTCGGCAGCTCGGCCCAGACGTGCCCGACGCGCTCGGCGAAGAACTCGATCGTCTCGGTGATCTGGAGCGGCTGCGGCCGGTTGTTCAGCAGCCAGCGCGTACCGCGCTCGACCAGGCGCCGCGAGTGCAGCCGGATCCGGGTCTGGACACTGGCCGCGACCTTGTTGTCGAGGGCCTCGACCGCGTCCCACACCTCGGCCATGCCGAAGATCTCGCGGGCCGCGAGCTGCGCCCGGACGATCTCCTCCGTGGAGGCCCCGGTCTCCTCGCGCAGGCGGTGCAGGAAGGTCGAACCACCGGTGTTGACGGTGTCGTTGACCAGCAGCGTGGTCATGATCTCCCGGCGCAGCGCGTGCCCGTCGACCTGCTCGGGGAACTTCTCGCGCAGGGCTGCCGGGAAGTACGCGAAGAGCAGGCGGCGCAGGTACGGGTCGTCCGGCAGCACGGTGTGGATCAGCTCGTCCGCCACCGTGATCTTGGTGTAGGCGAAGAGGACGGCCAGCTCCGGCTGGGTCAGGCCCCGGCCGTTGGCGAGCAGTTCGCGGATCTGCCGGTCGGTGGGCAGGAACTCCAGCTCGCGGTTGAGCAGTCCGTCGCGCTCCAGGCGGCGCATGAACCGCTGCTGCGCGTGGAGCAGGCTGGGGGCCTGCGCCGCGCCGTTGGCGAGCGCCGTGTTCTGCGCGTAGTTGTTGCGCAGCACCAGCGAGCCGACCTCGTCGGTCATCTCGGCGAGCAGCTTGTTGCGCTGCTTGACGGTCATGTCGCCGTCCGCGACGACCGCGTTGAGCAGGATCTTGATGTTCACCTCGTGGTCGGAGGTGTCCACGCCGGCGCTGTTGTCGATGGCGTCGGTGTTGACCTTGCCGCCCTCGCCGCCCGCGCCGGTACGGGCGAACTCGATGCGGCCGAGCTGGGTCAGGCCCAGGTTGCCGCCCTCGCCGATGACCTTGGCCCGTACGTCGGACCCGTTGACGCGGATGGCGTCGTTGGCCTTGTCGCCGACGTCCGCGTGCGTCTCGGAGGTGGCCTTGACGTACGTGCCGATGCCGCCGTTCCACACCAGGTCCACGGGGGACTTGAGGATCGCCTGCATCAGCTCGGCCGGGGTCATCTTGGTGACGCCGGCCTCGATGCCGAGGGCCGCGCGGACCTGCGCGGTGATCGGAACGGCCTTCGCCGAACGCGGGTGGATGCCGCCGCCCGCCGAGATCAGCGAGGTGTCGTAGTCGGCCCACGAGGAGCGCGGCAGGTCGAACAGGCGCCGGCGCTCGGCGTACGAGGTGGCCGCGTCCGGGGTCGGGTCGAGGAAGATGTGCCGGTGGTCGAACGCGGCCACCAGACGGATGTGCTCGGAGAGCAGCATGCCGTTGCCGAACACGTCGCCGGACATGTCGCCGACGCCGACGACCGTGAAGTCCTGGGTCTGGGTGTCGTGGCCGAGCTCGCGGAAGTGCCGCTTGACGGACTCCCAGGCGCCGCGGGCCGTGATGCCCATGCCCTTGTGGTCGTAACCGGCCGAGCCGCCGGAGGCGAAGGCGTCGCCCAGCCAGAAGTTGTACTGCGCGGCGACCCCGTTGGCGATGTCGGAGAACGTCGCGGTGCCCTTGTCGGCGGCGACGACGAGGTAGGTGTCGTCCTCGTCGTGGCGCACCACGTCCTGCGGGGGCACGACCTCGCCCGCGACCAGGTTGTCGGTGATGTCGAGCAGCGCCGAGATGAAGGTGCGGTAGCAGGCGATGCCCTCGGCGAGCCATGCGTCGCGGTCCACGGAGGGGTCCGGGAGCTGTTTGGCGACGAAGCCGCCCTTGGCGCCGACCGGCACGATCACCGTGTTCTTGACCATCTGCGCCTTGACCAGGCCGAGGATCTCCGTACGGAAGTCCTCACGCCGGTCGGACCAGCGCAGGCCGCCTCGTGCGACCTTGCCGAAGCGCAGGTGCACGCCCTCGACGCGCGGCGAGTACACCCAGATCTCGTACGCCGGGCGGGGCGCCGGCAGGTCGGGGATGGCCTGCGGGTCGAACTTCATGGACACGTAGTCGTGCCACTCGAAGCCCGAGGCCTCCTGGAAGAAGTTGGTGCGCAGGGTGGCCTTGATGAGGGTGAGGAAGGCCCGCAGGATCCGGTCCTCGTCCAGCGAGGCGACCTGGTCCAGGGCCCCGTCCAGCTCCTCCAGCATGGCGTCCACGAGCTCGCTGCCGGCGGCCTGGCGGCTGGGCGACAGCCGCGCCTCGAAGAGGGAGACCAGCAGACGGGTGGTGTGGACGTTGTTGCGGAGGGTGTCCTCCATGTAGTCCTGGCTGAAGGTGGAGCCCGCCTGGCGCAGGTACTTGGCGTACGCGCGCAGGACGACGGCCTGCCGCCAGGTCAGCCCGGCGCTCAGCACCAGGGTGTTGAAGTTGTCGTTCTCCGCGTCGCCCTGCCAGACCGCAGCGAAGGCGTCCTGGAAGCGCTCGCGGGCGCCGTCGCCGAGGTGGGCGTCGCCGTTGGCGCCGACGGCGGGCATCCGCAGGCCGAAGTCGTAGATCCAGGCGCTGACCCGGTCGGAGCGGCGCAGCTCGTACGGGCGCTCGTCGGTGACCTCGACGCCCAGGCGCTGGAGCACGGGCAGCACGGCGGAGAGCGAGACCTGCTCGCCGGTGCGGTAGATCTTGAACCGGCGCTCGCCGGGGCCGGCGCCGACGGGCTCGTACAGCGAGAGCGCGAACGGGCGGTCGCTGGCGGAGAGCCGTTCCAGGTGGCAGAGGTCGGCGACGGCGGCACGCGGCGAGTGGTCGGCCTTGTAGCCCTCGGGGAAGGAGGTGCCGTAGCGGCGCAGCAGTTCGGCGGCGCGCTCCTCGCCGAGTTCGGCGACCAGGGCCTCGGAGAAGCCGTCGGCCCAGGAGCGGGCGGCCTCGACGAGACGGCCCTCGATGCGCTCGACGTCGGTGTCGGTGAGGACCGGCAGTTCCTTGCCCTGCGGGACGCGGACGACGAAGTGGATGCGGGAGAGGATCGACTCGGTGTTCCAGGCGGTGAAGTCGACGCTGATGCCGTCGAGCTCCTCCTTGAGGATGTCCATCAGCCGCAGCCGGACGCCGGTGGTGAAGCGGTCGCGCGGCAGGTAGACGAGCGCGGAGTAGTAGCGCCCGTACTCGTCCTGGCGCAGGTACAGCCGCAGCCGGCGGCGCTCCTGCAGGTACAGCACGGAGGTGACGATCTCGCGGAGCTTGTCGACCGGGGTCTGGAACAGCTCGTCGCGCGGGTAGGTCTCCAGGATCTGCAGCAGGTCGCGTCCGTCGTGGCTGCTCGGCGCGAAGCCGGCGCCGTCGAGGACCTCGGTGACCTTGCGGCGGATGACCGGGACGCGGCGCACGGACTCGGTGTACGCGGCGGAGGAGAACAGGCCGAGGAAGCGGCGCTCGCCGACCACGTTGCCCTCGGCGTCGAACTTCTTGACGCCGACGTAGTCGAGGTACGAGGGGCGGTGCACGGTGGAGCGGCTGTTGGCCTTGGTCAGCACCAGCAGGCGGTGCTCGCGGGCCTTGGCGCGGGCGTCGGCGGGCAGCCGGTTGAAGGACGGCGAGACCGGGTGGCCGTCGTCCTTGCCGCTGTGGTGCGGGTCGGAGCGCAGGATGCCGAGGCCGGTGCCGGGGACGGCCGCGAGGGCGTCGCCGTCGACCAGGTTGTACTCGCGGTAGCCGAGGAAGGTGAAGTGGTCGTCGGCGAGCCAGCGCAGCAGCTCGCGGGCCTCTTCGAGCTCGTACTCGCGCAGGTCCGGGGCGGTGGGCTCGTCGGGCAGGCCGTCGGCGATGCGCAGCGCCGCGTCGCGCATCTTCTCCCAGTCCTCGACGGACTCGCGGACGTCGGACAGGACGCGCAGCAGGTCGCCGGTGATCTGCTTCAGGTCGGCGCGGTCGGTCTCGCGGTCGATCTCGACGTGGATCCAGGACTCGACGAGGGAGTCGTGGGGGCGCGCGGTCCTGGGGCCGTGCGCGTCGCAGTCGGGCCCGAGGATCTCGATCAGCTTGCCGGTGACGTCACGGCGGACCACGACCTGCGGGTGGATGACGACGTGGATGCCGCGGCCCTGGCGGGAGAGCTCGTTGGTGACGGAGTCCACGAGGAAGGGCATGTCGTCGGTGACGACCTCGACGACGGAGTGGCTGGAGGTCCAGCCGTTCTCCTCCACGGTCGGCGTGTTCACGCGCACGTTCGCGGTGCCCTGCGGCCGCTTCTCCGCGAGCCGGTAGTGCGAGAGCGCCGCCCCGAACACGTCGACCGGGTCCCGGTCCAAGAGGTCCTCGGGGGCGGTGTGCAGGTAGTAGCGCTGGAGGTAGGCGAGCACCGTGTCCCGGTCGGGACGCTCCCCCTGCTCGGACCCAGTCGGAAGTAGCCCCCCGGCCGGGCTGTTCTCAGCTACCCGGGCCGCCCGCGCGAGCAGCTCGGCCTTTGCTTCGTCCAGCTTGGTCTGCATGTCCTCTGGCTCCTGGGGTCAACGCGCCATTGCGTGACGTAGGTGGTGAAGAAAAAAATGGCACAGCACCGCGCGCCGGGATGTCCGGACGGGATCGGGGCTGCGCCGTAGGGAGAGCCGACCGGGAGGAATGAGCCATAGGCGCCACGTCCCGGCGGCGGAAACCAGCGAGGGCCCGGGCACGGTGGTGCCTCGGGCGCAGGCCGGAGGCTTCGGTGCCCCCGATGACTATCGCGCTGATCACGGGTACCAGGCTACTTCCACCCGCCCCAGACACGTCATGGATGTGTACAAAACTTGAGGTTGAACTTTGACGTTCTGGACAGCGACGCGAGGGAGGCGCCGACGCGGCGGCGCGACGGTCGTTATCCGGCCAGTTCCCGAGCTGTGCGGACGGCCTCGGCCAGCGAGTCGACCACGGGCACTCCGGCCGATTCCAGACTGCTGCGACTGTGCGAACCACCCGTGTAGAGGACGGCGCGGGCTCCGACGTGGGCCGCGGCGAGCGCGTCGTCCACGGCGTCTCCGATGAGGACCGTACGCGCGGCCGTCACGCCCGTCCCGTCCAGGGCGGCCATGTGCCGTACGAGGTGCCCCGCCTTGCTGGTGTGGGAGGGCCCGGTCCGTCCGTCGACGCGCAGGAAGTGCCCGTCGATGCCGTGCAGGCGGACCAGCGGCACGAGCTTCTCGTGGGGCGCGAGGGAGAGCAGGGACTGCGTGAGCCCGTCGCCCTGCCAGTCCCGGAGCAGCTCGCGGGCGCCCTCGGCCAGCGCGGCGCCCTCGGCGGCGGCCCAGTAGTGCCGGTGGAAGGTGTCGTCCATGACGAGCCACTCGTCCTCGGTGGGCAGCCGGCCCATGAGGCGCTCGTAGAACTTGGGCACCGGTACGACGTACAGGTCGCGGTAGGTCTCGAGGCTGATCGGCGCGAAGCCGAGCTCCGCGAAGGAGGCGTTCGTCGCGGCCATGACGGCGTCGATGTCGTGCAGGAGGGTGCCGTTCCAGTCCCACACGATGTGGGCCGGGGCCGGGGCCGGGGCCGGGGCCGGGACGGGGGCCGGGAGCGGGGTCCGGGACGTCATTTCAGCAGCCCCGGGATCTCCTGCACCCCGAACCACAGCAGTTCGTGGTCCTCGGCGCCGTCCACGGTGAACCGCGCGTCGCCGTCCCCGCCGTCGGCGGCCTCCACGGCCCGTGCGGCGGCGGCCACGTCCTCCTCGGCGTCATCGGCGTCCACGTGCACGGCGGCGGCCACGGAGAGGCGCACGGCGTCGGCGAGGGCGACCTGCCCGAGGGTGGCCTCGTCCACGCCGGGGGTGGCGGTGGCGGCCTTGTCGGCGACGTCCAGGGCGACGACGACCCGCCGGGGCGGAGTGGCCGGGTCGGCGGCGATCAGCCGCAGGGAGGCGGCCGCGGCGCGGCTCAGGGCCGCGTACTCCAGCTCCTCGATGTCGTCCGACACGTACCACTCGCGCAGCGCGGGGGTGACGGCGTACGCACGCAGCGGACCGGGGCCCAGCTCACCCGCTTCGTGCGCCTCGGCGAGCCCGGGGAGGGTCAGGGGGACGTAGACGCGCATGGCCGGCTGCTTTCGGTAGTCGGAAACGCCCCCAGGATACGACCGCACCCGGGACCACCGGGGGCGGACCGCCCTCCGGGTGACGGCCCCGTCCCCCTTCGGGGTGCGGGCGCGGGCCCGCGCCCCGTCCACCCCGGACCCCCGGTGTCGCGCCGCCGGGGCCCCGGGGAGCGGGCCGGGCACTCGGATAGGTGAACCGGAGCCGCGGCCGGGCCGGGCGAGCGGGCGGTTGCGGGGCGTGTTCGGGCCGCCGTAGAAAATCCCCATCAAGTTACCGCCCGGTATCCGCCGGGCCCGGCCAGTTCGGGGGCAGAACGCCATGGACACCACGATGCGCGGCACGGTCGGCGGCGAGGCGGCCCGCCGCCGGACCGGCGGCCAGTCCCGGACCCGGCCCGCCGGGCGGCGCGACACCCGGCGCCCGGCGACCCCGCCGCGCGCCCTGCGGCTCGGCCCGCACCACTGGTTCGCCGATCGCCTGCTGGCGGTCGTCAGCGGCCTGAGGCCGGTCCACTCCCTCCTCGGCCACACCGTCGGACCCGCCTACGAGCAGCTGGTGACCCTGGCCCCGACGGAGCACCTGCGCGACGACCTGCGCCCCGTCGTCCGCCAGTGCGGCCGCTTCACCCCGGGCCCGGGGGTCATCGAGGCCTTCGCCCGCATCGCCACGGGCGACCGCATGACGGCGATGGCCTTCCGCCTGGAACAGGGCCCGGACCTCCGCTGGCGCTGCGCAGCGGTGGAACTCCGAACCCCCCGCACATGAAGCGCCCCACCCACCGCACGCGGAACACAACCGGCCGGGGCCGGACACCCTCGAGGTGTCCGGCCCCGGCCGGTGAACTCGACCCCGCAGGGGTCACTTCTTGCGGCGACGCCCGCCGGAGGCCTTCGCGGCCTTCCGCCGCTCCGCCCGCGTCATGCCGTCGGTGTCGCCGCCACCGGCACCGTCCGCGTCGAAGTCACCCTCGACGACACCGCCCTCACCGTCGACGGTCGGCGCCGAGAAGTGCAGCCGGTCGGGACGCTGCGGCGCGTCCAGCCCCTTCGCCCGGATCTCCGGACGGGCCGGCTCCTTCGTCAGCGACGGCGCCGCGTCCTGCACCGGAACCTCCTCGACCTGCTGCTCGACCTGGACCTCCAGGTTGAACAGGTAGCCGACGGACTCTTCCTTGATGCCGTCCTGCATGGCGTTGAACATGTCGAAGCCCTCGCGCTGGTACTCGACCAGCGGGTCCTTCTGGGCCATCGCCCGCAGGCCGATGCCCTCCTGCAGGTAGTCCATCTCGTACAGGTGCTCGCGCCACTTGCGGTCCAGCACCGACAGCACCACGCGCCGCTCCAGCTCGCGCATGATGTCGGAGCCGAGCGTCTTCTCGCGCGTCTCGTACTGCTCGTGGATGTCGTCCTTGATGGACTCCGCGATGAACTCGGCGGTGATGCCCGCCCGGTCGCCCGCGGCCTCCTCCAGCTCGTCGATGGTGACCTTCACCGGGTAGAGCTGCTTGAAGGCGCCCCACAGGCGCTCCAGGTCCCACTCCTCGGCGAAGCCCTCGACCGTCTCGGCCGCGATGTACGCGTCGATCGTGTCGTCCATCATGAAGCGGACCTGCTCCTGGAGGTCCTCGCCCTCCAGGACGCGGCGGCGCTCGCCGTAGATGACCTCGCGCTGGCTGTTGAGGACCTCGTCGTACTTCAGGACGTTCTTGCGCGTCTCGAAGTTCTGGGTCTCGACCTGCGACTGGGCCGACGCGATCGCGCGCGTCACCATCTTGTTCTCGATCGGCACGTCGTCCGGCACGTTGGCCATGGCCATGACGCGCTCGACCATCTGGGCCTTGAACAGGCGCATCAGGTCGTCGCCGAGCGACAGGTAGAAGCGGGACTCGCCCGGGTCGCCCTGTCGGCCGGAGCGGCCGCGCAGCTGGTTGTCGATACGGCGCGACTCGTGCCGCTCGGTGCCCAGCACGTACAGCCCGCCGAGGTCCTTGACCTCTTCGAACTCGGCCTTGACGGCCGCCTCGGCCCGGGTGAGCGCCGCGGGGAGGGCGTGCGCCCACTCCTCGATGTGCTCCTCCGGGTCCAGGCCCTGCTGGCGCAGCTCGGCCTCGGCGAGGTCGTCCGGGTTGCCGCCGAGCTTGATGTCGGTACCGCGGCCGGCCATGTTCGTGGCGACGGTGACGGCGCCGCGGCGGCCGGCCTGGGCGACGATCGTCGCCTCACGGTCGTGCTGCTTGGCGTTGAGGACCTCGTGCGGGATGCCGCGCTTGGAGAGCTGCTGGGAGAGGTACTCGGACTTCTCGACCGACGTCGTGCCGACGAGGATCGGCTGGCCCTTCTCGTGCTTCTCCGCGATGTCGTCGACGACGGCGGCGAACTTCGCGACCTCGGTCCGGTAGATCAGGTCCGGCTGGTCCTTGCGGACCATGTCGCGGTTGGTCGGGATCGGGACGACGCCGAGCTTGTAGATCTGGTGGAACTCGGCGGCCTCGGTCATGGCCGTACCGGTCATGCCCGACAGCTTCGAGTAGAGGCGGAAGAAGTTCTGCAGGGTGATCGTGGCGAGGGTCTGGTTCTCGTCCTTGATGTCCACCCCTTCCTTCGCCTCGATGGCCTGGTGCATGCCCTCGTTGTAGCGGCGGCCGGCGAGGATGCGGCCGGTGTGCTCGTCGACGATCATGACTTCGCCGTCGATGACGACGTAGTCCTTGTCGTTCTTGAAGAGCTCCTTGGCCTTGATCGCGTTGTTGAGGTAGCCGACGAGCGGGGTGTTCACCGACTCGTAGAGGTTCTCGATGCCGAGCCAGTCCTCGACCTTCGCGACACCCGACTCGTGGATGGCGACGGTGCGCTTCTTCTCGTCGACCTCGTAATCGCCGGTCTCCTCGATGCCCTTCAGCGGCTGGCCGGCCTCGCCCTTGGTCAGGCGGGTCACCAGCTTCGCGAAGTCGCCGTACCACTTCGTGGCCTGGTCGGCGGGGCCGGAGATGATCAGCGGGGTGCGGGCCTCGTCGACGAGGATCGAGTCGACCTCGTCGACCACGGCGAAGTTGTGGCCGCGCTGGACGAGCTCGTCCTTCGACCAGGCCATGTTGTCGCGCAGGTAGTCGAAGCCGAACTCGTTGTTCGTGCCGTACGTGATGTCGCAGCCGTACTGCTCGCGGCGCTGCGCCGGCGACATGTTCGCCAGGATGCAGCCGACCTCCAGGCCGAGGAACTTGTGCACCCGGCCCATCAGCTCGGAGTCGCGCTCGGCGAGGTAGTCGTTCACCGTGATCAGGTGGACGCCCTTGCCGGACAGCGCGTTCAGGTAGGCGGGCAGGGTGCCGACGAGGGTCTTGCCCTCACCGGTCTTCATCTCGGCCACGTAGCCGAGGTGCAGCGCCGCGCCGCCCATGATCTGGACGTCGTAGTGGCGCTGGCCGAGGACGCGCTTGGCCGCCTCGCGTACGGTCGCGAAGGCCTCGGGCAGCAGGTCGTCCAGGCTCTCGCCGTCCTGGAAGCGCTGCCTGTACTCGTCCGTGAGCGCCCGCAACTCGGCGTCGGAGAGGTTGACGAAGTCCTCTTCGATGGAGTTGACCTGGTCCGCGATGCGGTGCAGTTTGCGCAGGATCTTGCCTTCGCCTGCACGCATGAGCTTGTTGAAGACGGACACCGAGGTTTGTCTCCTTGCCGGTCGGGCCTGGGCACTGTTCGTACACGGGCACGGCAGGTGGGCCCCACCGCAACGGCCATCGTAAGCGAGGACGTGGTCGCGTCGGGAGGTCCGCCGTAGCCGCGAGGGCGTGGGCGCCCGGATTGAGAACGTACGGGAGGCTCGGAAGGTGCCGCTGTTCCCGCCCGCCGTTGTGAAAAAGAGTTCCCGCGACACCCGCCCGGACACCAGAATCCGTTCATGGAGCACACGACACTGAAGACGGCCCGGCTGGAATTGCGCCCTTTCTCCCCTTCTGACGAGGACGAGGTGTACGCCGCCTGCCAGGACCCCGACATCCAGCGCTGGACGCTGGTGCCCTCCCCCTACGGGCGGGAGCACGCGCACGGCTTCGTGAACGAGGTCGTGCCGGGCGGCTGGCGCGAGGACACCGCGTACGCCTTCGCCGTGCGCCTGGGGGGCGACGGCCCGCTGGTCGCCGCCGTCGGCGTCCACGTGCACGGGACCGACTCGTACGAGATCGGCTACTGGGCGGTCAAGGAGCACCGCGGCCGGGGCTACACGACCGAGGCCGTGGGCGCCGTGGCCCGCTGGGCCTTCACCGAGGTGGGCGCCGTACGCCTCGAGTGGCGCGCCGAGGCCGGCAACACCGGCTCCCGCCTCGTCGCCGAGAAGGCCGGCTTCCGCTTCGAGGGCGTGCTGCGGGCCGGCGTGCTGCGGGGCGGCACCGCGCGCGACTGCTGGATCGGCGCCCTGCTCCCCTCCGACCTGGGCCTGACCCCCGCGCTCCCGTACCTGCCCGGCGATGTCAGTGGTGCGTCCTAGGCTGCGGATCATGACGAGCCTGCCGCAGCCGACCCTGTCCCTGTCCGCCGACGAGGCGCGCCGCGTCGCGCTGCGCGCGCAGGGCTTCCTCGGCGCACCCGACCGCCGCGGCGGGGTCCGCGGCGTGCTGCGCCACCTGGGCGCCGTACAGCTGGACACGATCTCGGTTCTGGCCCGCTCGCACGAGCTGATCCCGTACGCGCGCCTCGGCGCGGTGGGCCGCGACACCGTGGAGAAGGCGTACTGGTCGGACCGCCACGCCTTCGAATACTGGTCGCACGCGGCCTGCATCCTGCCCATCGAGGAATGGCCGCATTTCGCCTTCCGCCGCCGGGCCAACCGGGAGCGCGGCCACCGCTGGCACGTCCTCCGGGACAAGCAGCACTCGACGCGGGCGGTCCTGGACCGGCTGACGGCGGACGGCCCGCTGACCTCCACCGAGCTGGGCGGCGCCAAGAACGGCGGCGAGTGGTTCGAGTGGTCCGAGACCAAGATCGCGGTGGAGTGGCTGCTCGACACCGGCGAGGTGGTGTGCAGCGAACGCCGCGGCTGGAAGCGGGTCTACGACCTGCCCGAGCGCGCCGTGCCCGGCGCCCTGCTCCACGACGACCTGGACGACCGCGAGTGCCTGCGCCGGCTGGTCGCCCTGGCCGGGCAGTCGCTGGGCGTGGGCACCCGCGCCGACATCGCGGACTACCACCGCCTCAAGGGCGACCAGGTCGACGGGGTGATCGCGGACTCCGGACTGGTCCCGGTCGCGGTGGAGGGCTGGGGGAAGCAGGCCTGGGCCGACCCGGCGGCGCTCGCCGCGGCCCCCCGGGGCCGCCACCGCACGACGCTGCTCTCGCCGTTCGACTCGCTGGTCTGGGACCGCCGCCGCACGGAACGGATCTTCGGCTTCACGCACCGCCTGGAGGCCTACGTCCCCAAGCCCAAGCGGCTGCACGGGTACTTCGCGATGCCGCTGCTGGCGGGCGGCCGCCTGCGGGGCCGCGTCGACCCGGCCCGCGAGGGCCGCACCCTGGTGGCCCGCCAGCTCTCCCTGGAGACCCCGGGGGCCGCTCCCGCCATGGCCGACGCCCTGTGGGAGGCGGCCCGGTGGGTGGGGTGCGAGGAGGTGCGCGTCGAGCGCACCCAGACCCCGCAGGAGGCGGCGGCCGTCCGGGCGGAGCTCACGGCACGGCGCGCGTAGCGGCCACGGGCGGCTAGCGGATCTCCAGGATCTTCTCGCGCATCGCGTAGACCACGGCCTCCATCCGGGAGTGCAGCTGCAGCTTCTCCAGGATGTTGCGGACGTGGTTCTTCACGGTGTTCTCCGAGATGAACAGCTCCTTGGCGATGTCCCGGTTGTTCATGCCGGTGGCCACCAGCTTCAGGACCTCCAGCTCCCGGTCCGTCAGCCTCGGCGCCGGCACCAGCCGCCGCTCGTCGGTCCGCTGGATCATCGACTTGAACTCGGTGAGCAGCTTCGACGCCATCGACGGGCTGATCTGCGACTGGCCGTCCGCCACCGCCCGGATCGCCGTGGCCACCTCGTCCGTGGAGATCTCCTTCAGCAGGTAGCCGGTCGCACCCGCCTTGATCGCGTCGTAGAGGTCCGCCTCCTCGTCGCTGATCGTCAGCATGATGATCTTCGCGGAAGGCGCCACCTCCTTGATCGAGGTGCACGCCTCGATCCCGCCGCGCCGCGGCATCCGCACGTCCATCAGCACGATGTCCGGCAGCAGGTCGGCCGCCTTGTCCACGGCCTCCGCACCGTCCCCCGCCTCGCCGACGACCTGGATGTCCTCCTCCTGCGCGAGGACGATCTCCAGCCCCCGCCGGAACAGCGCGTGGTCGTCGACCACGAGGACCCTGATGGGCTCCCCCGCCGACGCCCCGGCGGATCCGGCGGCCGGGTCCGCCCCACGGCAGCCCGCACCGTCGTCACCGCGCACCGGCCCGAAGCTGTCCGCCATCGTTCCTCCCCCTGCATGTGCCGAGCTGCTGGGCCAACCGGACCGGCCACGCCGCCGGTTGACTGCCCGCCATGATTCCATGCCCGCGGCACGGCGCGGGGGGCCACGGCCGACCGCCCGGCGCATACGCGCCATACAAAGAGCCCCCGCGGGACGCCGGAGCGTCCCGCGGGGGCGGCAGAACGAGGTGCTCAGCCGCCGAGCGCGCCCCCGGCACCACCGCGCGGCTCCTCCGAGCTGGATGCGCCATCGGGGTTCACGTGGATCACGCCGTAGTCGTACGCGTGACGTCGGTAGACGACGCTGGGCAGCTTCGTCTCGGAGTCGACGAACAGGTAGAAGTCGTGTCCGACCAGCTCCATCTCGTACAGAGCCTGGTCGAGCGACATGGGTGAGGCCGAGTGGGTCTTCTCGCGGACGATGAGCGGGCCTTCGCCCTGCACTTCGATGGATCCGATCCGGGTGATCGGAACCCCGTTCGTCTTCTCCTCGGAGAACGGCTCGCCATTCGCGTTCAGCTGCGCGGCGTCCGGCACGACGTCGGCGACCTCTGCCGCCGAGATCCGGCCCGCGCCCCTGCGGGTGTAGCGCTTGTCGTGCTGCTTGCGCAGCCGGGCCTCCAGCTTGTCCTGAGCCAGGTCCAGCGCCGCGTACGGGTCGGCTGCGGCGGCCTCGGCACGGATCACCGGGCCCCGCGAACGCAGGGTGATCTCCACACGGTCGGAACGGTCGGCCTGGCGCGGGTTGTGCTCCTTCGACACCTCGACGTCCAAGCTGATCACCTTGGCGTCGAGCTTCTGGATCCGCTCCGGATTCAGCTTCTCGGCCACGTGCTTGCGGAACCGGTCGGGCACCTCGGTCTTGCGGCCCTTGACGACGATGTCCACGCAGAACTCCGTTCCCGGATAGCTCCGCCCGACGGGGCGAAGCGTCTCCCTTTCGCACCAGACTCCGGTGAAGGCCGGAGCCTCGGACTTGGCGACTTTCACCTCCTCCTCCCCCATCGGCAAGATCTACACCCCACCGACTTCGGAGTCGAGCGACGGCGATGCGTGGGGCCCAAGGCTCGCCAGTCCTCACAACCGAACATATCCCTCTATGACGGTTGTCGGCACCCGCTACCGGAACGTACTTCCGTTCCGGTGGCCATCCACTCTTATCTACCTGCAACGATGGACCTTCCCCGGCAGTTCCAAATCTATTCACCGGTTTTTTGCTCTGTCCGAGTTGCGGCCACGACGGCCGCCCGCGGCCCGCCCCCCTCGTCCAGACCGCCCGCCCTCACCGCCCGGGCCGCCTCGGCCAGCGTGGCTCCCGTGGTGATCAGATCGTCGACGAGCACGAGCCCGGCCCCGGCCGTCAGCCGCGCCCCGCCCGGGCACGCCTCCAGCGCCCCCGCCAGGTTCTCCCGGCGCTCTCGGGCTCCCAGGCCCGCCTGGTCCGCCACCGCCCGCCGCAACCGCAGTACGGGCGCCACGCGCGCGGGCACACCGGCAGGACCAGACCGGCCAGCTCCTGCCACCACCCGCGCATGCCCCCACGGTGCCGGGCCCCCGCAGGACCCGCCACCCCTGTGGACAGCGCACGGGGTCAGCCCGGGTACACCGGGTTCCGGCCGCCCACCGCCGCCTTGCGCCACTGCGCCCCCGGCGGCAGCCACACGATGCCGTCGTCCGCCGAGTACCCCACCACCGGCTTCGGCTTCGCCTCGTCCTCCGACGCGGCCACCGCGACCGCGCTCAGCCCGGTCGCCCCGGGCAGACTCGCCGCGACCACCGAACCGTCCGCCAGCATGTAGCGGGCCTGCACGACCCCGCCGGTCTCCCGGCCCACCACCAGCAGCCTGCCCCGCGGCGCCCAGCTCATCGCCGTCACGTCCGTCATCTGCGGGGCCGCCGGGCGCAGCTCGCGCACCGACACCGCCGAGACGTCCCCCTTGGCGTCGGGCCGTTCGATCCGCCCCACCCACAGGGTCTTGCGGCCGCCCTTCTCCACGAGCAGCGCCATGCGCGCCCCGTCGGAGGAGGCCTTCAGCGAGGCGATCCGCCCGTCGAGCCCGGCCACCTGCACCTTCTCGGGGGTCCCGGTACCGTCCGGCACCCGCCACAGCGCCGGGGCCTGCGGATCCTGGTCGACGACCCACAGGTCGCCCGCCGCGTCCCAGCTGGGCGCGGACCACATGTTCGACTTCGCGCCCTTGCCCGTCAGCACGGGCTGCGGCATGGCCCCGGACCCGGTCAGCGACACGACGTACAGCCCGTGCCCGTCCTGCGAGACCACGGCCGCGCGCCGCTCGTCGTACGACACGGCCGCCGAGCCGACCTTGAACCCGGGCGGCGCGGACAGCGGCCCCGGCACCGGTTCGGACCGGGGCTGCTGGTCCTCGCTGCTCACGTCGAGCTTCATCCGGACCAGCCGGTCCTGGTCGTCGACGTAGTACTGGTACTCGGGCGTCCCGGGCCGTTTCGCGATCACGTCCGCCGTCACCGACGTCACCTCGCACAGCGAGGACGACTTCCCGTCGGAGCGCAGCAGTTCGACCCGGTCGAGCCGGGAGCCCGTCAGCTCCTTGACCGTGTAGAGGAGTTGGGTCGCCATCTTCTGGCACTGCGGCGACGCGACGTTGTCCGCCTTGTCGTTCAGCGGCACCCGCAGCGTGTTCTGGCCGTCGTACGAAAGGGACTTGGTGCCCGGCCGCAGTTCCGTCCCGGTGGGGAAACTGGACTCGACGACCGGCGCGAGCCACCTGGACGGCCCGGCCAGCAGCGACTGGACGGTCTGCGTGGTCGGGTCCATCCGCGAGTCAGGGTCGCTGCGCTGGCGCACGTACACGGGATCGGCGACCAGGGCGCCGCCCGCGAAGTAGTACTTGTTGACCGGCCGGTAGATGCGCTGGAAGTCCGACTCGCTCAGCACGAGGGTGCTCGGCGGACTGGAGATCCGCCACTGCTTGTCCTCCTGCACCAGCTGGAGGAACTCCGCGTAGTCCCCGCTCCCCGGCTGGTACGCGCTGCGCTCGTCCACGGTCGCGAGCTTCTTGCCGGTCACCTTCCAGCGGGGCCCGTCGGGGTCCTTCTCGGTGCGGACCGGGAACCGGTCGAGGCCGGCCGAGAGCACGGTGACGGCGGTGCCGGGCCGCCAGCTCTTCGCGGCCTCCTCGGTGAGGTACTTGCGGGCGGTCTCCAGCTGTGGATCGTCGCTGGTCATCGCCTCCAGGAAGCCGTCGACGATCTCGCCCGCGCTGGCCTTGTCCGCGGGCGGTACGCCGAACACCCGGACCTGCGAGTCGACGCCCTGCGAGGCCTGCACCCGGCGGATCTCCCCGCGGTCGGGCATCGAGGCGCACCCGGCCAGCAGCAGCCCGGCCACCCCCAGCGCGTACGCGCGCAGCGTGCGCAGCCTCCTGCCGCGGGCCCCGGCGCGCGCCCTCCCCGGCACTGCCTCAGCGTCCGTCGGCATCGGCATCGGTTCGTTCCTCCTGTGGTGCCTGCTCGGCCGGCCGGGCCACGACCCTGGCGCCGCTGCCCGGCAGGGCCGTCGGGTCGGCGGGTACGGACTGCCCCGAGGCCGCCGCCGGCCGCGGCGGTATCGGCGACCGGTCCCCCGCGTCCGCGGGCTGCCGCCGGTCCGCCGCGCTGCCCGCGGCCTCGGCCGCGGCCCTGGCCCTGTTGGCCCGGGAGTCCTCGGGTTCCAGCGGGATGGGCGAGCCCCGCAGCGGCTCGTCGGCGGTGCGCGGCAGGGTGAGGCGGAACTGCGAGCCGCCGCCCGGCTCGCCCCAGGCCTGCAGCC
The DNA here is from genome assembly GCF_052244475.1 of Streptomyces sp. IBSNAI002. Taxonomy (NCBI): domain Bacteria; kingdom Bacillati; phylum Actinomycetota; class Actinomycetes; order Kitasatosporales; family Streptomycetaceae; genus Streptomyces; species Streptomyces sp. IBSNAI002. The sequence goes on from NZ_JBQPXG010000002.1 coordinate 3,561,428, forward strand.
AGCCGCCGTGCAGCCGGGCGTCCTCGACGGCGATCGACAGGCCCAGGCCCGTGCCGCCGGTCGTGCGCGCCCGCGCCGGGTCGGCCCGCCAGAAGCGGTTGAAGACGCGGGTCGCCTCGCCGGGCTTGAGCCCGACGCCGTAGTCCCGTACGGCGACCGCGACGGCCCCGCCCGCGGACGCCAGCCGGACCACCACATCGCGTCCCTCGCCGTGCTCCACGGCGTTGACGACCAGATTGCGCAGCACCCGCTCCACCCGCCGGGCGTCGGCCTCGGCGATGACCGGCTGGGTGTCGCCGAGCACCCGGATCCGGCTGCCCTTGTGCTCCGCGAGCGGCTCGGCCCCGTCGATGACGCGGCGTACGACGTCCCGCAGGTCGATGGGCTCCGCCTCCAGGGCGGCCGCGCCCGCGTCGAACCGGCTGATCTCCAGCAGGTCGGCGAGCAGCGACTCGAACCGGTCGAGCTGCCCGGCGAGCAGCTCGGCGGAGCGAGCGGTGACCGGGTCGAAGTCGACCCGCGCGTCGTGGATGACGTCCGCGGCCATCCGTACCGTCGTCAGCGGGGTCCGCAGCTCGTGCGAGACGTCCGAGACGAAGCGGCGCTGCATCCGCGACAGGTCCTCCAGCTGCTGGATCTTGTTCTGGAGGTTCTGGGCCATCTTGTTGAAGGCCTCGCCCAGCCGGGCGATGTCATCCTCACCGGTGACCTTCATCCGCTCCTGCAGCCGCCCGGCCGACAGCCGCTCGGCGATCCCGGCGGCCATCCGGACGGGCGTGACGATCTGCCGCACCACGAGCCACGCGATGGCGCTGAGCAGCACGACGACGAACAGCCCGGCGGTGGCGATGGTGCTCTTGACCAGGTTGAGGGACTCCTCCTCCTGGCTGAGCGGGAAGAGGTAGTACAGGTCGTACGGGTCCCCGTTGATGTCGGTGAGCCGCTTGCCCACGACCAGGGCGGGCTCGGGGGCCTTCTCCCCGGCCCCGGCGGTGTACCGGATCTCGGAGAAGGTCTTGAAGGTACCCGCCGAATGGTTGACGGCCCGGCGCAGGTTGACGGGCACGCTCGCGGTCGGATCCACGTTGCCCGAGGCGCGGGCGCCCTTGACCCCTTGGGTGCCGGGCAGGACCTGCTCACCGGTGCCGGCGCCGAGCGCGACCACCTCGAAGGCGGTCTGGCCGCCACTGGCCAGCTGCTTGACCAGCGAGTTCATCCAGGTACTGGCGTCCAGTCCGACCTTGTTGTCGGCGGCGTCGGGCCCGTCCACGGTCGCGGGGGTGTTGGCCTTCTCCTGTGCGACCGCGAACCCGCCCGCGGCCTGGCTCTGCGCGGCCTCCTCCTTGGCGTCCAGGAGGCCCTTGCTGACCTGCGCGATCACGACGAAGCCGAGCGCGAGGACCACGGCGAGCGACATCAGCAGGGTGGCGGCGACCACCCGCAGCTGCATGTTGCGCCGCCACAGCCGGACAGCCGGAAGCACCGGCCGGCGTACGAGGCGTACGCACAGCCGCAGCACGGAGGCGCCGGGCGCCCCCTCCTGGAGCAGCCGGCCGGCCCGCAGACTTCCCCAGCGCGAGCCGCCCCGGTCCCTGCCGGACTGCACCTCAGCTGGGTCCGGCCTTGTAGCCGACACCGCGCACCGTCACGACGATCTCGGGGCGCTCGGGGTCCTTCTCGACCTTGGAGCGCAGCCGCTGCACGTGCACGTTCACCAGGCGGGTGTCCGCGGCGTGCCGGTAGCCCCAGACCTGCTCCAGCAGCACCTCACGGGTGAAGACCTGCCAGGGCTTGCGCGCCAGGGCGACCAGCAGGTCGAACTCCAGCGGCGTCAGGGCGATGGAGGCACCGTCCCGCTTGACCGAGTGCCCGGCCACGTCGATGACCAGGTCACCGATGGCCAGCTGCTCGGGAGCGGGCTCCTCCGACCGGCGCAGGCGGGCCCGGATGCGGGCCACCAGCTCCTTCGGCTTGAACGGCTTGACGATGTAGTCGTCGGCTCCGGACTCCAGGCCCACCACGACGTCGACCGTGTCGCTCTTGGCGGTGAGCATCACGATCGGCACGCCGGACTCGGCCCGGATCAGCCTGCAGACCTCTATGCCGTCCCGTCCGGGCAGCATGAGGTCGAGCAGCACCAGGTCCGGCTTCGCCTCCCGGAAGGCAGCAAGTGCCTTGTCACCGTCTGCAACGAACGACGGCTCAAAACCTTCTCCACGCAGCACAATGCCGAGCATCTCGGCCAGCGCGGTGTCGTCGTCGACGACAAGGACGCGTCCCTTCATGGTTGACATCATCCCATTAGCTAATCGTTACCTGGCGGTGAGCTGTCCCACAGCCAAAAGGGCTGGAAATCGCCCCTCGGACCTGCGTGGAGATCAGGTCGTCCAGTCTGCCCCGGATCCGGGTGACAATTGAAGGTACGGGCTGCCGATGATCCGGGGGGATCGCTGGTCCGTTCGTGTAACCCACGTGGCACGATGGCAGCGACCAGCGCCCCCGCCGCAGCAGGTGCATGAAGGAGCGACGATGAACGACTCGCCGGGCTGGGCTACGCCCGGACCCTCTCCGTCCGATGGCGAGCGGCCCGGGGCGCCCGCCGACCGTCCTGTCTCCGGCGACCCGAAATGGTCGGCCGAGCAGCCGCCGCCGGGCCAGTGGACCAGCCCGTCACCCGGCCAGACCCCGCCCCCGCAGGGACCCCCGCAACAGCCCCAGCAGCCCCAGCAGGGCCAGGGCTGGGGCCAGGCGCCGTACGGGGGCCAGTACGGACAGCAGGGCCAGTACGGCTATCCGGGCGGCCCCGGCCAGTGGGGCCAGCCCCCGGCCGCCAAGCCCGGCGTGATCCCGCTGCGCCCGCTCGGCCTCGGCGAGATCCTGGACGGCGCCGTCGCCACCATGCGCTCCCACTGGCGCTCGGTCCTGCCGATCACCCTGGTCGTGGCCACCGTGGTGCAGATCCTCAGCCTGCTCACGCAGAAGTACGCGATGGCCGACCTCGCCGTCGCCCCCGAGGCCGGGGCGACCCTCGACCAGACCACCGTCAACGACATCTTCGTCGCCATGGCGGCCCTCGTCGCCGTCGGCTTCATCGCGGCCCTCGGTGGCATCGTGGCCACCGCGATGCTCACGATGATCTACAGCCGGGCCGTGCTCGGCACCACCTCCACGGTCTCCGCCGCCTGGCGCGAGTCCCGCCCCCAGATGCTGCGCCTCTTCGGCCTGACGTTCCTGCTGGGCATCGGCGCGATCCTGCTGGGCACCGTGCTGATCCTGCCCGGCCTCCTGACCCGCAGCCCGGGACTGACCATCGTGGGCGCGCTCGTCATGATCCCGCTGTTCACCTGGCTGTGGATCAAGTTCAGCCTGGCCTCGCCCGCGCTGATGCTGGAGAAGAGCACGGTCTTCAAGGCCCTCGGCCGCTCCTCCAAGCTGGTCCAGGGCACCTGGTGGCGCATCTTCGGCATCACCGTGCTCACCAACATCATCACCGGCATCGTCTCGGCGATCATCGTCTGGCCGCTGACGATCGTCGGCATGGCCGTCTTCGGCGGCGGGATGAGCGGACTGGAGGACGGCACCGCCTCCTCCGCCTGGGGAGCGCTCATCCTCTCCGGGATCGGCTCGATCATCGCCCAGACCATCGTCATGCCGATCGTGGCCGGCGTGACCGTCCTTCTCTACGTGGACCAGCGCATCCGCCGCGAGGGACTCGACCTGGAGCTCGCCCGGGCAGCCGGCATCGAGAACTACGGCACGACCGGAGGCTGACCACCCATGATGAGCACGGGGGGCCTCATCACCCGAGCCACGGCGCTCCTGCCCGGCGCCGAGACACCACCGGTCACGACACCGCGCGAGCCCGCCCAGGAGGCGGCCGAGCACGAACTGTCCAAGCCGATGTACCACGAGAACGACCCGGGCCTGCTGGACCGCGCCCTGCGCAAGTTCCTCGACTGGATCGACAACCTGTTCGACGCGGCCTCCGGGGCGACCCCCGGAGGCACGCTCGGCCTGCTCGTGATCGTCCTCCTCGTGCTCCTGGCCGCCACCGCCCTGTGGTGGCGGCTCGGCGCCCCCGGCCGGATCCCCGCCGGAACGGGCGTCCTCTTCGCCGACGGCATCCGCAGCGCCGCCGACCACCGCACGGCCGCCGGCGCCCACGCCGCCGCAGGCCACTGGACCGAAGCCGTACAGGAACGCATGCGCGCCGTCGTCCGCTCCCTGGAGGAGCGCACCCTGCTCGACCCGCGGCCCGGCCGCACCGCCGACGAGGCCGCCGCCGAAGCCGCCGTCGCGCTCCCCGCCCACGCCTCGGACCTCCGCGCGGCCGCCCGTACCTTCGACGACGTCACCTACGGCGGCCGCACCGCCGACGCCGACACGTACGCCCGCCTGCGCGCCCTCGACCTCACCCTGGACCGCGCCAAGCCCCTCCCGACGGGACCCACCGCATGACCACCCCGGGCTCCGACCCCACCCCGGCCCACCCCGGCACCCCGTCGTCCCACAAGCCCGACCACGCGCCCGGGCACTCCCCGCAGACCCCCGCCCACCCCGATTCCGACGGGGCCGGGCACGCACCGGGGCGCCCCCCGCACGCCTCCGACCTGCCAGGTTCCGGTGGGGCAGGGGGTGTGTCGGGGCACTCCCGGGAGGGCGCCGAACACACTTCCGCATCACTCTCCGACCCCTCGCCACGTTCGGCGCCCGAGGAGACGCCCCGGCACCCGCCCGGCCCCACCGGAACCACCCCGTCGAACGCCGCCCCCACCACCGCCCTGGCAGAACGCACCCCGCCCGGCCAGAGCAACGACCACGGCACCGGCCAGGCCACGGCCCCCCGACCCGACCGCGCCCGCCTGATCCGCCGCACCCGCCGGACCCTCGCCTTCGTCGCCGTGCTCGCCGCAGGCGCCATCACCCTGGCCGCCCTGAGCTCCGGCACCCGCCACGGCCTCCTCGACCCCCGGTCCGCCGACCCCTACGGCAGCCGGGCCGTCGCCGAGCTCCTCGAGGACCGCGGCGTCACCACCCGCGTCGTCACCACCGCCCGCGAGGCCGCCGACGCCGCCGGCCCCGGCACGACCCTCCTGGTCACCGACCCCGACCGCCTCGGCGCCCACCAGCGCGCCCTGCTCCGCTCGGCCATGGACCTCTCCGGCGGCCGCACCGTGCTCCTGGCCCCCGGCAGCCACAGCCTCACCGACCTGGCCCCCGGCGTCCGCACCGAGAGCGCCACCGGGGCCGACACCCTCGCCCCGGCCTGCGACCTGCCCGCCGCGGCCTCCGCCGGCCCCGCCACCACCGGCGACGACCGCCGCTACACCACCGGCCTGCCGCGCACCACCGCCTGCTACCCCAGCGAAGGCCGCCCCACCCTCCTGGTCCTCCCCGCAGGCACCACCGGCAACGGCACCGGCACCGGCGGCGACACCGTCCTCCTCGGCTCCGGCACGATCCTCCTCAACGAGAACCTCGCCGAGGAGGGCAACGCGTCCCTCGCCCTCCAACTCCTCGGCTCCCGACCGGACCTCGTCTGGTACATGCCGTCCCTCGCGGACTCCGACTCCGCCGACGCCGGCACCGACGAGGACAAGAGCCTCGTCGAGCTCATCCCGGACGGCTGGTCCTGGGCCCTGCTCCAGCTCTTCGTCGCCGCCGCCCTCGCCGCCCTCTGGCGCGCCCGCCGCCTCGGCCCCCTCGTCACCGAGAAGCTGCCCGTCGTCATCCGCGCCTCCGAGGCCACCGAGGGCCGCGCCCGCCTCTACCGCAAGGCCGGGGCCCGCGACCGCGCGTCCACCGTGCTGCGCGCCGCCGCCCGCGAACGCCTGGCCTCCCTGGTCGGCGTACCGGCCGCGCAGGCCCACGACCCCGTCACCCTGGTCCCCGCCGTGTCCGCCCGCCTCGGCGACGGCGGCCACGACGTGACCAGCACCCTCTTCGGTCCCACACCCTCCGACGACGCGGCACTCGTCGCGCTCGCCGACCACCTCGACGCCCTCGAAAGAGAGGTCCGTACGTCATGACGTACCCGGCCACCGAGTCCGCCGCCGCGGACAGCGCCCGCGCTTCCCTCGAAGCGCTCCGCACCGAGATCGGCAAGGCCGTGGTCGGCCAGGACTCCGCCGTCACCGGCCTGGTCGTCGCCCTCCTGTGCCGCGGCCACGTGCTCCTCGAAGGCGTCCCCGGCGTCGCCAAGACCCTCCTCGTCCGGGCCCTCGCCGCGTCCCTCGAACTCGACACCAAGCGCGTCCAGTTCACCCCGGACCTGATGCCGAGCGACGTCACCGGCTCCCTCGTCTACGACGCCCGCACCGCCGAGTTCTCCTTCCAGAACGGCCCGGTCTTCACCAACCTCCTCCTCGCGGACGAGATCAACCGCACGCCCCCCAAGACCCAGTCCTCCCTCCTCGAAGCGATGGAGGAGCGCCAGGTCACCGTCGACGGCACCCCGCGCCCGCTCCCCGAGCCCTTCCTCGTCGCCGCCACCATGAACCCGCTCGAGTACGAGGGCACCTACCCCCTGCCGGAAGCCCAGCTGGACCGCTTCCTCCTCAAGCTCACCGTGCCGCTGCCCTCCCGCGCGGACGAGATCGGCGTCCTGACCCGGCACGCCGCCGGCTTCAACCCCCGTGACCTGCACGCCGCGGGCATCCGCCCGGTGGCCGGTCCGGCCCAGCTCGAAGCCGCCCGCGAGGCCGTCGCCAAGGTCTCCGTGTCCCCCGAGATCGCCGGCTACGTCGTCGACATCTGCCGCGCCACCCGCGAATCGCCGTCCCTGACCCTCGGCGTGTCCCCGCGCGGCGCCACCGCCCTGCTGGCCACCGCCCGCGCCTGGGCCTGGCTCACCGGCCGCGACTACGTCACCCCCGACGACGTCAAGGCGCTGGCCCTGCCCACGCTGCGGCACCGCGTCCAGCTGCGCCCGGAGGCCGAGATGGAGGGTGTCACGGCCGACGCCGTCATCACCGCGATCCTCTCCCACGTCCCCGTCCCGCGGTAATGGCCCTCACCGGACGCACCGCCCTGCTGGCGGCCCTCGGCAGCATCCCCGTCGGCATCCTCGAACCGAGCTGGACGGGGATGCTCGCCGTCAACGGCCCGCTGGCGCTGGCCTGCGCGGTCGACTGGGCCCTGGCCGCACCCGTCCGCACCCTCCGCCTCACCCGTTCGGGCGACACCTCGGTCCGCCTCGGCGAACCGGCGGACGTCCACCTCACCGTCACCAACCCGAGCGGCCGCCGGCTGCGGGCCCGGGTCCGCGACGCCTGGCCGCCGAGCAGCTGGATCCCCGGCACGGAAACGGCCGCCTCCCGCCACCGGCTGGACGTCCCCGCCGGCGAACGCCGCCGCCTGACCACCCGCCTGTTCCCCACCCGCCGCGGCGACCGCCGGGCAGACCGCGTCACGATCCGCTCGTACGGGCCCCTCGGCCTGTGGGCCCGCCAGGCCTCGCACACCCTCCCGTGGACGGTCCGCGTCCTGCCGCCCTTCACCAGCCGCAAGCACCTGCCCTCGCGCCTCGCCCGCCTGCGCGAACTGGACGGCCGCACCAGCGTCCTCACCCGCGGCGAGGGCACCGAGTTCGACAGCCTCCGCGACTACGTACCCGGCGACGACACCCGGTCCATCGACTGGCGGGCCACGGCACGCCGGCACAAGGTGGCCGTCCGCACCTGGCGCCCCGAACGCGACCGGCACATCCTCATCTGCCTGGACACCGGCCGCACCTCGGCGGGCCGCGTCGGGGACGCCCCCCGCCTGGACTCCGCCATGGACGCGGCCCTGCTCCTCGCCGCCCTGGCCACCCGCGCCGGCGACCGCGTGGACCTGCTGGCCCACGACCGCCGCCCCCGCGCCCAGGTCCAGGGCCGCCCGGCGGCCGACATCCTGCCGTCCTTCGTGAACGCGATGGCCCCCCTCGAACCGGAACTGGTCGAGACGGATTCCCGCACCCTGGTCTCCACCATCCTCCGCAACGCCCCGCGCCGCTCCCTCGTGGTCCTGCTGACGAGCCTGGACGCGGCCCCCATCGAAGAGGGCCTGCTGCCCCTGCTGCCGCGCCTCACCCAGCGCCACACGGTCCTACTGGCCTCGGTCGCGGATCCCCACGTGGCCGAGATGACGACGTCCCGCGGCAACCCGGAGGCGGTCTACGAGGCAGCGGCCGGCACCCAGTCGCAGTCCCAGCGCCGCCGCACGGCCGACCAGCTCACCCGCCACGGCGTCCACGTGGTCGACGCCACCCCGGACACCCTGGCCCCCGCCCTGGCCGACGCGTACCTGGCCCTCAAGGCCGCCGGGCGTCTCTGACGCACGTGGTGGTCACTCATGTGGTGGACCTCGTCGCCCGCCGCTCGAACCAGCGGGCGACGGGTACGACGGACACCCCGTGCAGGACCACACTGAGCAGCACCGTCACGCTCATCGCGTTGACGACGAACGTCCCGTCCTCGGGCGACAGCTGGGTGACGGCGAGGATCCCGAACACGATGGACGTCACCCCGCGCGAGCCCAGCCAGCCCAGCGCACACCGCTCGGGCCGGTCGAACCCCATCCCGGCCACGGAGAAGTAGACGGGCACGAACCGGAGCACGGTCAGCGCCAGCAGCCCGTACAGCACCACCTCCCACCCGACCCCGCTCTCGAACTCGTCCGCCGTGAGCTTGCCGAAGGTGAACCACACGGCGAAGGCCATCACCTGCGCCACGTCGTGGACGAGTTCCAGGTTGTTGCCGCCGACCTCGTGGGCGGTGGCCGCATAGCAGAGGCCCGTGACGAAGGCCGCGACGAAGCCGTTCCCGCCGATCAGCACCGAGGCCGCGTACGCCATGAACGGCAGCGCGAGGCTCGCCAGCCGCAGCGTCTCGGCGCTCGCCCAGCCGGCACCGAGCGCCCGCCGCACCAGCTGTGAGGCGAGATAGCCGAGCGCGATGCCCACGAGCACCGCGAGCCCCGCCTCCTTCAGCGCGTGCACGACCAGGTCGGTGAAGGAACTGGAGTGGGCGCTCACGAGGTTGGCCACGCAGAACACGAACACGGGCGAGATCAGCCCGTCGTTGAAACCGCCCTCGATGTTCAGCGCGGCCCTCACCCGCAGCGGCACCCGCCGGTCGCGCAGGAACATGGAGATCGGCGCGAGGTCCATCGGCATGACGACGAGCGCCGTGACCCCCAGCAGCCACCAGTTCGTCCCCGGGAACAGCAGCGCCCCCGCCAGCGTGGCGAGGATGACCGACACCGGCAGCGCCAGGAACAGCAGCCGCCGCTCCCCGACGGACCGGTCCTTCAGCACCTCGTAGTTCTTGGCCTCGGTGGCATCGACGAACAGCAGCACGGCGAGTACGAGCTCGACGCCCCGGTGCGCGCTGTGGGCTTCCAGGTCGAGGGGGACGGCGGGGTCGTAGCCGCGGGTCAGGACGATGCCGGCGATGGCGAACGCGAGCGGCGCCGTGATGCTCCACCGGGCCAGCCGGTCCGCGGCGAGGGCCCATGCGAACAACAGGGACAGCACAACCAGCAAAGCCAGCATGGGCAGCTCTCCGAAACCCGATCGGTGCGGACTCCCAGTCTCCGACCAGCCGGCCCACTCCCCACGGACGGCACGCCCCGAACAGCCCGTAAAACGCAGAAAAGCCCCGCACCAGATACCTGGTGCGGGGCTTCCGCAATGATTGTTCGGCGGCGTCCTACTCTCCCACAGGGTCCCCCCTGCAGTACCATCGGCGCTGAAAGGCTTAGCTTCCGGGTTCGGAATGTAACCGGGCGTTTCCCTAACGCTATGACCACCGAAACACTATGAAATTTGAACGCTGGCATGAACACAGCTGTTCGTTATTTCAGAACTAACACAGTGGACGCGAGCAACTGAGGACAAGCCCTCGGCCTATTAGTACCAGTCAGCTTCACCCGTTACCGGGCTTCCACATCTGGCCTATCAACCCAGTCGTCTACTGGGAGCCTTACCCTCTCAAGGAGGTGGGAATACTCATCTTGAAGCAGGCTTCCCGCTTAGATGCTTTCAGCGGTTATCCCTCCCGAACGTAGCCAACCAGCCATGCCCTTGGCAGGACAACTGGCACACCAGAGGTTCGTCCGTCCCGGTCCTCTCGTACTAGGGACAGCCCTTCTCAATATTCCTACGCGCACAGCGGATAGGGACCGAACTGTCTCACGACGTTCTAAACCCAGCTCGCGTACCGCTTTAATGGGCGAACAGCCCAACCCTTGGGACCGACTCCAGCCCCAGGATGCGACGAGCCGACATCGAGGTGCCAAACCATCCCGTCGATATGGACTCTTGGGGAAGATCAGCCTGTTATCCCCGGGGTACCTTTTATCCGTTGAGCGACGGCGCTTCCACAAGCCACCGCCGGATCACTAGTCCCGACTTTCGTCCCTGCTCGACCCGTCGGTCTCACAGTCAAGCTCCCTTGTGCACTTACACTCAACACCTGATTGCCAACCAGGCTGAGGGAACCTTTGGGCGCCTCCGTTACCCTTTGGGAGGCAACCGCCCCAGTTAAACTACCCATCAGACACTGTCCCTGATCCGGATCACGGACCGAGGTTAGACATCCAGCACGACCAGAGTGGTATTTCAACGGCGACTCCACAACCACTGGCGTGGCTGCTTCAAAGTCTCCCACCTATCCTACACAAGCCGAACCGAACACCAATATCAAACTGTAGTAAAGGTCCCGGGGTCTTTCCGTCCTGCTGCGCGAAACGAGCATCTTTACTCGTAGTGCAATTTCACCGGGCCTATGGTTGAGACAGTCGAGAAGTCGTTACGCCATTCGTGCAGGTCGGAACTTACCCGACAAGGAATTTCGCTACCTTAGGATGGTTATAGTTACCACCGCCGTTTACTGGCGCTTAAGTTCTCAGCTTCGCACGCCCGAAAGCGCACTAACCGGTCCCCTTAACGTTCCAGCACCGGGCAGGCGTCAGTCCGTATACATCGCCTTACGGCTTCGCACGGACCTGTGTTTTTAGTAAACAGTCGCTTCTCGCTGGTCTCTGCGGCCACCCCCAGCTCACGGAGCAAGTCCGATCACCAGTGATGGCCCCCCTTCTCCCGAAGTTACGGGGGCATTTTGCCGAGTTCCTTAACCATAGTTCACCCGAACGCCTCGGTATTCTCTACCTGACCACCTGAGTCGGTTTAGGGTACGGGCCGCCATGAAACTCGCTAGAGGCTTTTCTCGACAGCATAGGATCATCCACTTCACCACAATCGGCTCGGCATCAGGTCTCAGCCTTATATGAGGGACGGATTTGCCTACCCCTCGGCCTACACCCTTACCCCGGGACAACCACCGCCCGGGCTGGACTACCTTCCTGCGTCACCCCATCGCTTACCTACTACAAGTCTGGTTCGTCGGCTCCACCACTTTCCTTTCCCCGAAGGGTCCGGAACGGCTTCACGGACTTAGCATCGCCTGATTCGATATTGGGCGTTTCAAAGCGGGTACCGGAATATCAACCGGTTGTCCATCGACTACGCCTGTCGGCCTCGCCTTAGGTCCCGACTTACCCTGGGCAGATCAGCTTGACCCAGGAACCCTTAGTCAATCGGCGCACACGTTTCTCACGTGTGTATCGCTACTCATGCCTGCATTCTCACTCGTGAACCGTCCACAACTAGCTTCCGCTGCTGCTTCACCCGGCACACGACGCTCCCCTACCCATCACAGCAGGCGTTGGCCCTATTGCTGCAATGACACGACTTCGGCGGTACGCTTGAGCCCCGCTACATTGTCGGCGCGGAATCACTTGACCAGTGAGCTATTACGCACTCTTTCAAGGGTGGCTGCTTCTAAGCCAACCTCCTGGTTGTCTCTGCGACTCCACATCCTTTCCCACTTAGCGTACGCTTAGGGGCCTTAGTCGATGCTCTGGGCTGTTTCCCTCTCGACCATGGAGCTTATCCCCCACAGTCTCACTGCCGTGCTCTCACTTACCGGCATTCGGAGTTTGGCTAAGGTCAGTAACCCGGTAGGGCCCATCGCCTATCCAGTGCTCTACCTCCGGCAAGAAACACACGACGCTGCACCTAAATGCATTTCGGGGAGAACCAGCTATCACGGAGTTTGATTGGCCTTTCACCCCTAACCACAGGTCATCCCCCAGGTTTTCAACCCTGGTGGGTTCGGTCCTCCACGAAGTCTTACCTCCGCTTCAACCTGCCCATGGCTAGATCACTCCGCTTCGGGTCTAGAGCGTGCAACTCAATCGCCCTATTCGGACTCGCTTTCGCTACGGCTTCCCCACACGGGTTAACCTCGCTACACACCGCTAACTCGCAGGCTCATTCTTCAAAAGGCACGCAGTCACGACCCATTGGGTAAACCCAATGAGCGACGCTCCCACGGCTTGTAGGCACACGGTTTCAGGTACTATTTCACTCCGCTCCCGCGGTACTTTTCACCATTCCCTCACGGTACTATCCGCTATCGGTCACCAGGGAATATTTAGGCTTAGCGGGTGGTCCCGCCAGATTCACACGGGATTTCTCGGGCCCCGTGCTACTTGGGAGATTCTTAAGCAAGCCGCTGATGTTTCGTCTACGGGGGTCTTACCCTCTACGCCGGACCTTTCGCATGTCCTTCGACTACATCAACGGTTTCTGACTCGCCGACCGGCCGGCAGACCGATCAAAAGAATTCCCACAACCCCGCATGCGCAACCCCTGCCGGGTATCACACGCATACGGTTTGGCCTCATCCGGTTTCGCTCGCCACTACTCCCGGAATCACGGTTGTTTTCTCTTCCTGAGGGTACTGAGATGTTTCACTTCCCCTCGTTCCCTCCACACTGCCTATGTGTTCAGCAGTGGGTGACAGCCCATGACGACTGCCGGGTTTCCCCATTCGGACACCCCCGGATCAAAGCTCAGTTGGCAGCTCCCCGGGGCCTATCGCGGCCTCTCACGTCCTTCATCGGTTCCTGGTGCCAAGGCATCCACCGTGCGCCCTTAAAAACTTGGCCACAGATGCTCGCGTCCACTGTGTAGTTCTCAAACAACGACCAGCCACCCATCACCCTGCACTCCGAAGAGAACAAGTTCACTGGGGCCGGCACTGAAGACATGACCATACGGCCGTACCTTCAGGACCCAACAACGTGCCAAGCACGATCCCCCGTCAGTGAGTCACTTTCCACGCCTAAGCAGTACTCGTGATCCATCTGGGAAACCGTGCCAACTAATCAACGTTCCACCCATGAGCTGACCGTGCAGAACATTTGCCTGCAATCGGTACTGTGCTCCTTAGAAAGGAGGTGATCCAGCCGCACCTTCCGGTACGGCTACCTTGTTACGACTTCGTCCCAATCGCCAGTCCCACCTTCGACAGCTCCCTCCCTTACGGGTTGGGCCACCGGCTTCGGGTGTTACCGACTTTCGTGACGTGACGGGCGGTGTGTACAAGGCCCGGGAACGTATTCACCGCAGCAATGCTGATCTGCGATTACTAGCAACTCCGACTTCATGGGGTCGAGTTGCAGACCCCAATCCGAACTGAGACCGGCTTTTTGAGATTCGCTCCACCTTGCGGTATCGCAGCTCATTGTACCGGCCATTGTAGCACGTGTGCAGCCCAAGACATAAGGGGCATGATGACTTGACGTCGTCCCCACCTTCCTCCGAGTTGACCCCGGCGGTCTCCTGTGAGTCCCCATCACCCCGAAGGGCATGCTGGCAACACAGGACAAGGGTTGCGCTCGTTGCGGGACTTAACCCAACATCTCACGACACGAGCTGACGACAGCCATGCACCACCTGTATACCGACCACAAGGGGGGCACTATCTCTAATGCTTTCCGGTATATGTCAAGCCTTGGTAAGGTTCTTCGCGTTGCGTCGAATTAAGCCACATGCTCCGCTGCTTGTGCGGGCCCCCGTCAATTCCTTTGAGTTTTAGCCTTGCGGCCGTACTCCCCAGGCGGGGAACTTAATGCGTTAGCTGCGGCACCGACGACGTGGAATGTCGCCAACACCTAGTTCCCAACGTTTACGGCGTGGACTACCAGGGTATCTAATCCTGTTCGCTCCCCACGCTTTCGCTCCTCAGCGTCAGTAATGGCCCAGAGATCCGCCTTCGCCACCGGTGTTCCTCCTGATATCTGCGCATTTCACCGCTACACCAGGAATTCCGATCTCCCCTACCACACTCTAGCTAGCCCGTATCGAATGCAGACCCGAGGTTAAGCCTCGGGCTTTCACATCCGACGTGACAAGCCGCCTACGAGCTCTTTACGCCCAATAATTCCGGACAACGCTTGCGCCCTACGTATTACCGCGGCTGCTGGCACGTAGTTAGCCGGCGCTTCTTCTGCAGGTACCGTCACTTTCGCTTCTTCCCTGCTGAAAGAGGTTTACAACCCGAAGGCCGTCATCCCTCACGCGGCGTCGCTGCATCAGGCTTTCGCCCATTGTGCAATATTCCCCACTGCTGCCTCCCGTAGGAGTCTGGGCCGTGTCTCAGTCCCAGTGTGGCCGGTCGCCCTCTCAGGCCGGCTACCCGTCGTCGCCTTGGTGGGCCATTACCCCACCAACAAGCTGATAGGCCGCGGGCTCATCCTTCACCGCCGGAGCTTTCAACCCCCGCCCATGCAGGCAGGAGTGGTATCCGGTATTAGACCCCGTTTCCAGGGCTTGTCCCAGAGTGAAGGGCAGATTGCCCACGTGTTACTCACCCGTTCGCCACTAATCCACCCCGAAGGGCTTCATCGTTCGACTTGCATGTGTTAAGCACGCCGCCAGCGTTCGTCCTGAGCCAGGATCAAACTCTCCATGAATGTTTACCCGTAATCGGGTGCACACATCACGTAGAGCGGGACGATCATGTCGGAATAAGACCGACCGTCCACTGCGTCCTCGCTGTGTAATTGCCTGCAAGCACTCCACAAGGAAGCCTCACAGGTCTTTTTCAAAGGAACCTCGATCCACCGAAGTGGAACGGGGTATCAACTTCTGGCGTTGATTTTTGGCACGCTGTTGAGTTCTCAAGGAACGGACGCTTCCTTTGTACTCACCCTCAGTAACACTTACTGGGGCTTTCCTCCGGGCTTTCGTTCTGTCGTTCTTGCGTTTCCGACTCTATCAGACTCTTTCGGGCCCGACTTCCTCGGCGCTTTCCAGGTCCTGCGCTTTCGCGCTTTCCCTTTCCGGCGATTCCGACTCTATCAGAAGCTTTCCACCGGATTTACCGGCTTCGGATTCCCGAATGAGGAGTCGATTGAGCCCCGCTGGAATTGCATTCCTTGCAGGGGCGAGAAGGACTCTAAACCGTCGCTGCCGAACTTGTCCAGTCCGAGGCAACCGTTCGAATCTACCTCCCCGTCCGTCCTGTGTCAACAGGACTTCCGGGACCTGAGGAGACTAGCAGCTCGGAGGGCCCGTCCGCACATCAGGCCGCGGTGGGGAGCGTCGCCGTGCGGTCGGCGGCCTCGACGTCGCCCGCCTCGCCGGCCCGTGCGGCCCTGCCGCCCAGGACGTAGACGTAGAGCAGGAACGCGGCCTCGGCGACGACGCCGATGGTGATGCGGGCCCAGGTGGGCAGGCCTGACGGGGTGACGAAGCCTTCGATCAGGCCCGAGACGAACAGGACCGCCGCGAGGCCGATGGCCATGCCGAGGGCCGCGCGGCCCTGTTCGGCGAGGGCCGTGCGCCGTGTGCGGGGGCCCGGGTCGATGACCGTCCAGCCGAGCCGCAGGCCGGTGCCCGCGGCGACGAAGACCGCCGTCAGTTCGAGCAGGCCGTGCGGGAGGATCAGGCCGAGGAACACGTCCAGGCGGCCCGCCGAGGCCATCAGCCCGAGGCCCACACCGAGGTTGGCCATGTTCAGGAAGAGGATCCAGAGCACCGGCAGGCCGAGGAAGGCGCCCAGCACCAGGCAGATCGCCGCCGCCTGGGCGTTGTTCGTCCAGACCTGGGCCGCGAAGGAGCCCGCCGGGTTGCTGGAGTAGTACGTCTCGTACTGGCCGCCGGGCTTCGTGAGCTCCTTGAGGTGCTCGGGGGCCGCGATGGCGCCCTGCACCTCCGGGTGCGTCGCGATCCACCAGCCGATGAGCACGCCGAGCGCGGTGGAGAGCAGGGCCGTCGGTATCCACCAGCGGCGGCTGCGGTAGACCGCCGCGGGGAAGCCGACCGTGAAGAAGAGAACGGCGTCGCGCCAGCCCGCCCGGCGGGTGCCCGTCACGGTGGCGCGGGCGCGGGCGACCAGCTGGGTGAGGCGGCCCGTGAGCACGGGGTCGGGGGCGCTGGACTGCACGAGGGAGAGATGGGTGGACGTGCGCTGGTAGAGGGCGACGAGTTCGTCGGCCTCGGCACCGGTCAGCTTGCGGCCGCGGCCCAGGAGCTGCTCCAGGCGGTCCCATTCCGCGCGGTGTGCCGTCACGAAGACGTCGAGATCCATCCGGTTGCCGCTCCCCTGCCCCAGTGCCCCTGCTGCTGGCTATTCCTCGTGTGGTCAGCTTGGCAGACTGGATGCCTCAGGGGCGGGGCAGGTCATGCGAAAGGTGCTGATGGTGAGCGATCTGGTGACGGGGGACGCGGTCGTCCTGGGCTTGAGGCCGGCGAGGCTGCCGAGCCGCGCGCTGGCGATCGTCCTCGACCTGGTCGTGTACGTCGCCGGGTACGTGATCCTGTCCGTCGGCCTGACCTTCGCGACCTCCTCGCTCGACGTGGCGGCGCGGGCCGCCGTGACGGTGGCCTCCTTCGTACTGCTGCTGGTCGGCGTGCCGATCGCGGTGGAGACGCTCAGCCACGGCCGTTCGCTGGGCAAGCTGGCCTGCGGGCTGCGGGTCGTACGGGACGACGGCGGGCCGATCCGGTTCCGTCACGCGCTGGTGCGCGGGGCCCTGGGCGTGGTGGAGCTGCTGATGACCTTCGGGGCGGTGGCGTGCATCGCCTCGCTGGTGTCGGCGCGCGGGCGACGGCTCGGGGACGTGTTCGCGGGGACCCTGGTCGTCCGGGAGCGGGTGCCGGGGGCGCGGGTGATGCCGGTGCCTCCGCCGCCGCCGTGGCTGGCGGGGCGCTTCACCGGGCTGGACCTGTCGGCGGTGCCGGACGGGCTGTGGCTGGCGATACGCCAGTACCTGACGCGGATGAACCAGCTGGACCCGCGGGTCGGCGCGGCGATGGCGGCGCGGCTCGCTGACGATCTGGTCGCGCGGACCGGGGCGCCCGCGCCGGCGGGCGTGCCGGCCGCGGCGTTCCTGATGGCCGTGGTGCACGAGCGGCAGTCGCGGGATGCCGCCCGGGCCTTCCCTGCCGGCCCGGTGCCCGGCGCCGCCGTCCCCGGGTACGGTCCGGCTCCCGCGGCCTCGGGAGTGCCCGGGGCCGGGGCCGGGCAGCTGCCCGCGTACGGTCGCCCGCCCGGCCACGGTCCCGTGGCCGGTGCCGCGCCCGTCGCACCCGTGGCACCCGTGGCGCCCACCGCGCCCACCGCGCCGGTCGCCCCCGCGGTGGCGCCCCGCGCCGGTGGGTTCGCGCCGCCGGCCTGAGGGGTCACTCCTCGAAGACCGAGGGCGGGGTCTCCAGGTGTTCGAGTTCGATGCCGGGAGCGGACAGGACCACGTCGCCCGCGATGTGGACCGTGTGGACCTCGCCGGTGTCCAGGGCGCTGACCTGGTACTCGTCCACCAGGAGCGGGCCGCTGTCGGCGGGGTGTTCCTCGCGGCGCAGCAGGGCCCAGGCCTGGTCGACCGTACGGGGGGCCAGTACCGGATCGGTGAGGGCGAGGAGCCGGACGCGGGTGGCGGGGGCGCCGGGGGTCAGCCGCAGCAGGCGGGCCGTCGCGATGAGGAAGGCCGGCGAGGTGCCGGTGAAGCCGGGGGCGTGGACGTTGCCCTCGGTGGCCTCGGCGCCGGTGGGGTCGGTGCGGACCCAGGTGACGCCGTCGATGGCGGCCCCGCGCACCTGCCAGCTCGACGCGTTCACCTCGAGGCGGATGGGCCGGCCGAGTTCGTCGACGGCGAGGTCGACGGAGCCCCGGTGATCGCCGTTCGGGGCGGTCAGCTGGGAGACGTAGCGCCAGCCGGAGGGTCCGGGGGCACAGTGGAAGTGCTCCTCGCCGAGGGGGGCGTGGTCGTGCGGGTCGTGCAGGGAGTAGCGGCCGCGGGGCATCGTGTCGGTCCTTGGATGGGTACGGGGCAGGCCCCCGGCATGGGAGCCGGGGGCCTGCGTGACGTGCTGCTGCTACTGCCGCGCGGTGATCAGTAGCGGTAGTGGTCGGGCTTGTACGGGCCCTCGACCTTGACGCCGATGTACTCGGCCTGCTCCGGGCGCAGGGTGGTCAGGCGCACGCCCAGCGCGTCGAGGTGCAGGCGGGCGACCTTCTCGTCGAGGTGCTTGGGCAGCACGTAGACGTCGGTCGGGTACTCCGAGGGCTTGGTGAACAGCTCGATCTGCGCCAGCGTCTGGTCCGCGAACGAGTTCGACATCACGAAGGACGGGTGGCCGGTCGCGTTGCCCAGGTTGAGCAGACGGCCCTCCGACAGCACGATCAGGACCTTGCCGTCGGCGAACTTCCAGGTGTGGACCTGCGGCTTGACCTCGTCCTTGACGATGCCCTCGATCTTCGCGAGACCGGCCATGTCGATCTCGTTGTCGAAGTGGCCGATGTTGCCCACGATCGCCTGGTGCTTCATCTTGGCCATGTCCGAGGCCATGATGATGTCCTTGTTGCCGGTCGTGGTGATGAAGATGTCGGCCGTCTCCACCACGTCGTCCAGCGTGGCGACCTGGTAGCCGTCCATCGCCGCCTGCAGCGCGCAGATCGGGTCGATCTCGGTCACGATGACCCGCGCACCCTGGCCGCGCAGCGACTCCGCACAGCCCTTGCCGACGTCGCCGTAGCCGCAGACCACGGCGACCTTGCCGCCGATCAGGACGTCGGTGGCACGGTTGATGCCGTCGATCAGCGAGTGGCGGCAGCCGTACTTGTTGTCGAACTTCGACTTCGTCACGGCGTCGTTCACGTTGATCGCCGGGAAGAGCAGGCTGCCCTCGGCCATCATCTCGTAGAGGCGGTGGACACCGGTGGTGGTCTCCTCCGTCACGCCGCGGATCTCGGACGCGAGCTGCGTCCACTTCTGCGGGGCCTCGCCGAGGGTGCGGTTCAGGAGCGTGAGGATGTGGGCGTACTTCTCGGAGTCCGCCGTCGACGGGTCCGGGGCCGCGCCGGCCTTCTCGAACTCGACGCCCTTGTGGACGAGGAGGGTGGCGTCACCACCGTCGTCGAGGATCATGTTCGGGCCGCCGGTGGGGGTGTTCGGCCAGGTCAGCGCCTGCTCCGTGCACCACCAGTACTCCTCCAGCGTCTCGCCCTTCCAGGCGAAGACGGGGACGCCCTGCGGGTTCTCCGGGGTGCCGTTCGGGCCGACCGCGATGGCGGCGGCCGCGTGGTCCTGGGTCGAGAAGATGTTGCAGGAGGCCCAGCGGACGTCGGCGCCGAGGGCGACGAGGGTCTCGATGAGCACGGCGGTCTGCACGGTCATGTGCAGGGAGCCGGTGATGCGGGCGCCGGCCAGCGGCTGGGTCTGCGCGTATTCGGCGCGGATCGACATCAGGCCCGGCATCTCGTGCTCGGCCAGCGTGATCTCCTTGCGGCCGAAGGCGGCGAGGGAAAGGTCTGCGACCTTGAAGTCCATGGGTGCTGCTCCTCATGGTTCGAGAGGGTGGGTACGGCTGAGCCGTGCGCCTGCCGTGCGTGAGCAGGAAGCGGCGCACCGAGCACAGTCCGTCGGGGGCCCTCTCTCCCCTCGGCCGGTCACGAAGGACCGCCCGACCGCCATCAGCAGCGACGCCTGACACTGATGACGAATCTACACCGATCGGCCCAGCCTCCCCCAGTTGGCGGGGGGCAAGTCATGGCTTGGGTTCAGGCCTTCCGGCAGGCAGGTTCAGGGCCTTTCGGACTTTTGATCCATCCCTTACCTGGGGAAGGATGCCGGTGGATCGGAATGCGTGCTCGGTCGCGCGATCCCGCAGGTGGCCCCACGGCGTAAGGAGATTTCAGTGACCAGTCCGGCAGGCCCTCCCGCAAGCGGGGGCGCTGGGGACACCTCCCAGCCGACGTCCGGGGCGGGGCAGAAGCGCCTGAAGCTGCTCGCCGTCACCGCGTGTCCCACCGGGATCGCGCACACGTACATGGCCGCGGAGAAGCTCCAGCAGGCAGCCGACCGTCTCGGCATCGACATGAAGGTGGAGACGCAGGGCTCCATCGGGGCCGAGAACGTGCTCTCTGACAACGATGTCAGAGAGGCGGACGGCATCATCATCGCCGCCGACAAGGAGGTCGACCGCGAGCGCTTCGCGGGCAAGCGCGTCCTGTCCACCGGTGTCGCGGACGGCATACACAAGCCGGAGGAGCTGATCGAACGCGTGCGGACCGCGCCGGTCCAGGCCGGTACGGCCGCGGGTGCGGGCAGCGGCGGGAGCGGGGCCGCGGGCGGCGGCCGGGAGCGCGGGGCGGCGTACAAGGCGCTGATGAACGGCGTCTCGCACATGATCCCGTTCGTGGTCGTGGGCGGTCTGCTGCTGGCCATCTCGATCGCGCTCGGCGGGCATTCCACGCCCGAGGGCATCGAGTTCGACAAGGACTCCTTCTGGTTCTACGTCAACGCACTGGGCGGCCTCGGCTTCAAGCTGATGCTGCCGATCTTCTCCGGCTACATCGCCTACGCGCTCGGCGACCGGCCGGCCCTCGTACCCGGCATGATCGGCGGCTTCCTCGCCGCCGACGCCGTGAACATCTACGGGGCCGAGGCCAACGCGGGCTTCCTGGGAGCGATCGCGACCGGTTTCCTGGCGGGCTATCTGGTCATCTGGATCAAGAAGGTCAAGGTCCCCAAGTTCGTCCAGCCGATCATGCCGATCATCGTGATCCCGATCGTGTCGACGGTCGCGCTCGGCCTGTTCTACATCTACGTGATCGGCCAGCCCATCTCCTGGCTGTTCACGCACCTGACCAACTGGCTGAACGGGATGACCGGTTCCAGTGCGATCGTGCTCGGCGCGCTGATCGGTCTGATGATCGCCTTCGACATGGGCGGCCCGGTCAACAAGACGGCCTTCCTCGTCGCCGTGGGTCTGATCGGCACCAACAACGCGGTCATGGGCATGGCCGCCGCCGCGATCCCGGTGATGCCGCTCGGCCAGGGCCTGGCGACGCTGCTGCGCCGCAAGCTCTACTCCGACCAGGAGCGGGAGACGGGCATCGCCGCGCTGTTCATGGGCTTCTTCGGCATCTCCGAGGGCGCCATTCCGTTCGCCGCCGCGCGGCCGGCGCAGGTCATTCCGGCGAACATGCTGGGCGGCGCGGTGGCCGGTGCCCTCGCGGGCCTGTCCGGGGTCGAGGACTCGGTGCCGCACGGCGGTCCGATCGTCGCGGCGTTCGGCGCCGTCAGCGGGGTCGCGATGTTCTTCGTCGCGATCGCGGCGGGCACGGTCGTCACCGCGCTGACCACGAACGCGCTGATCGAGATCAAGCAGCGCCGGGACGGCCGCGGCGCGCCGCGGGTGCTCGCCCCCGAGCCGGTCCTGGCCGGCGTGGGCGCGGGCGCGGGTTCGGCTTCGGGTTCGGGTGCCGAGGCAGCCGCCGGACGGGCGCAGGCCCCGGCCGCGGCCGTTGCCGCCGCCCCGGCCTCCGGGCAGCCCGAGGTGCTCTCCGGATACCTCACCGGGCAGACGGTGAGGACGGAGCTGGCCGCCGGCTCCAAGGAGGCGGCGATCCGCGAGATGGCGGAGATGCTGGCCTCCACCGGCAACGTCCAGGACGTGGACGAGCTCGTACGGGTCGCCCTCGCCCGGGAGGCGCAGGGGACGACCGGTCTCGGAGAGTCGATCGCGATCCCGCACGCCAAGACGGACGCGGTGACCCGGCCCACGGTCGGCTTCGCCCGGTCCGACGAGGGCATCGAGTGGGGCGCGCTGGACGGGACGAAGGCCCGGCTGATCTTCATGATCTCGGTGCCGGAGGCCGCGGCCGGTGACGAGCACCTGCGGATCCTGGCGCTGCTGTCGCGCAAGCTGATGGACGGCGGGTTCCGTGAGCGCCTGCAGAGCGCCCCGGACGAGCCCGCGATCCTGGACGTGCTGCGCGAGATCCAGTAGCCGCAGCAAGGAGCCGAAGCTCCGCCCGACGGGGTCCCGCACCTGATGCGGGACCCCGTCGGCGTTCCCGGCGGCGCCGAGCCGTACAGTTCGGCGGCACGTGGAACCGAGGAGAGCAGGGCGGGATCGTGGCAATGCGGGGCAGGGCTCCGGGACACCGGCTCGAGGTGGCATCGGTGGTGCTGCTGGTGCTGGGCGGGGCCGTGAGCTCTGCCGGAGGGCTGGGCGGGTACCTCTTCACGCCGACGCGGGTCATGACGTCGGACCACATGCGGCCGACCCTGTCGGCGGGCGGGTCGATGGTGGTCAACACGTTGGCTCCCGGGGTGGACCGGGGCGACGTGGTGCTCTTCGACGGCTCGGTGTGGGCCGAGCGGGGCCTGCAAGTGGAACGGGTCGTCGCGGTGGGCGGCGACCGCATCGCCTACCGGCCCGGGGACCGGACGCTGACCTTGAACGGGAAGCCGCTGGAGGAGCCGTACGTCCTGGACGGCGACCCGGTGGCGGGGTCGCCCGGAGCGTTCGACGTGACGGTGCCGAAGGACCGGCTGTTCGTGCTGGGCGACACCCGCGGCAACTCCGCGGACTCCCGCTACCGGTACCGGCACACGGAAGGCGGGACGGTGCCCGTATCGGCCGTGAAGGGCACGGTCGTCGGCACGGGCCATCCGCTGGTCGCCGGCTTGCGCACGGCGGTGTTCGCCGGGGCCGCCGTGCTGGCCGCCGGAGCGGTGTCCGGCTTCGCCGCGCTGCGGCTGCGCCGCCGCGCGGGAGCGGCCGTGGCGCAGGAGCCGGCGTACGCGGGCCGGGTGCCGCCGGGGGTCTGAGAGGGGTTACGGCGAAGGCCCCGGCGGGCCGTGTGGGCTCGCGGGGGCCTTCGCCGTACGCCTGCGGACTACTTGACGGTGTCCGGGCGGTAGATGTCCGGCTCCAGGTAGATCACCCGGGCGATCGGGACGGCTTCGCGGATGCGGGCCTCGGCGGCGTTGATCGCGTCCGCCACCTGCGTCGCGGTGTCGTGGCCCTCGACGGCGATCTTGGCGGCGACCAGCAGTTCCTCGGGGCCGAGGTGCAGGGTCCGCATGTGGATCACACGGGTGACGACGACCCCGTCGACGAGCGCCGCGTTGATCTTGTCGACCTCGTCGGTGCCCGCGGCCTCGCCGAGCAGCAGGGACTTGGTCTCCGCGGCCAGGACGATGGCGATGATGATGAGCAGGACGCCGATGCACAGGGTGCCGATGCCGTCCCAGACGCCGTTGCCGGTCAGCAGGGCGATGCCGACACCACCGAGGGCGAGCACCAGGCCGACGAGCGCGCCGAGATCCTCCAGGAGCACCACGGGCAGCTCGGGGGCCTTGGCCCGCTTGATGAACTGGCTCCAGGTCTGCCTTCCGCGGATCTCGTTCGACTCCTTGATCGCGGTGCGGAAGGAGAAGCTCTCGGCGATGATCGCGAAGACGAGGACGCCGACCGGCCAGTACCAGGCCTCGATCGCGTGCGGGTGGTTGATCTTCTCGATGCCCTCGTAGATGGCGAACATGCCACCGACGGTGAAGAGCACGATCGAGACGAGGAACGCGTAGATGTAGCGCTCGCGCCCGTACCCGAACGGGTGCTGCGGGGTCGCCTCGCGCTTGGCCTTCTTCCCGCCGAGGAGCAGCAGCCCCTGGTTCCCGGAGTCCGCCAGCGAGTGGACGCTTTCCGCGAGCATCGACGAGGAGCCGCTGAAGAGGAACGCCACGAATTTGGCTACAGCGATGGCGAGGTTGGCGGCGAGTGCCGCCACGATCGCCTTGGTACCGCCCGACGCGCTCATGGGTGCAGGGTGTCCTTCCTAGCCACTGACTACCGGCCGCACATTGTTGCAGCTGCCGTGCCGGACGCCGCGTCAGACCACCACGGTGGCCCGGAAGACGGTGCCCGTTCCGGACAGTTCGGCCTTTTCCCCTGCCCGTACGTACACCGACTCGCCCGGGGTCAGGGACAGTTCGCCCACGCGGGGTGAACCGGCCGTGCAGAGCAGGATCTGCGCCGTGTCCTCGGGGAGCACGCGCGAGGCAGCGCCGGGCGCGAGGAGGAAGCGGGAGAGCCGGAACTCCTCGATGGGCGTCTCGTAGACCTCCTCGCCGTCGCCTTCGGGACGCAGCACCTTCGGGTCGCCGGACTCGAACTTCACGATCTTCAGCAGCTCCGGCACGTCCACGTGTTTGGGGGTGAGCCCGGCGCGCAGCACGTTGTCGGAGTTGGCCAGCAGCTCTACGCCGAGGCCCTCGATGTAGGCGTGCGGGACGCCCGCGCCGAGGAACACCGCCTCGCCGGGCTGGAGTCGGAAGTGGTTGAGGAGCATGGCCGCGATGACGCCCGGGTCGCCGGGGTAGTCGTGGACGAGGCGGGCGTACGGGGCGTACGGGCCGCCCAGGCGCTCGGCGGCGGCCGCGGTCTCGGCGACGGTACGGGCCATCTCCTCGCGGTCGGCGGTCAGTACGGCGGTGAGCACCTCGCGCAGCGCGGCGTGCTCGGGGTGGGCGCGCAGCAGGTCGGCGTACGGCTTGAGGGAACCGACTCCGAGGCCTTCGAGCAGGTCGGCGGAGTGCAGCGGGGGACGGAAGCCGCACAGCCCCTCGAACGGAGTGAGCGCGCAGAGCATCTCGGGCTTGTGGTTGGGGTCCTTGTAGTTGCGGTGGCCCGCGTCGATCGGGATGCCGCGCCGCTCCTCGTCCTCGAATCCCGCCTTGGCCTGGGCGAGGTCCGGGTGGACCTGGAGGGAGAGGGGGGCGCCGGCGGCGAGGACCTTGAGGAGGAAGGGCAGCCGGGGGCCGAACCGCGCGACGGTGGCGGCGCCGAGTTCGCCCTCGGGGTCGGCGGTGATGACGTCCGAGAGGGCCTCCTCGCCGGCTCCGCGGTCGATGCGGGACGGTGCGCCCGGGTGGGCGCCCATCCACAGCTCGGCCTGGGGTTCACCGGTGGGCAGCGCGCCGAGCAGGTGGGGGATGGCGGTGGTCGATCCCCAGGCGTAGGGGCGGATCGTGTTCGTCAGGCGGTCCATCGTCGTCTTCCTGGATAGAGCCGGGTACGGACGTGTACCTCAGCTGTGTCCCCCGGAAGCCAGCGCCAGGTAGGCGGTGGCGAAATCCGTGACGGCGAGGAGCTCGGCGAGCTGCTCCAGCTCCACCCCCTCCTCCGGTTCGAGCTCGCTGATGGCCGTGTCGTGGCTGAGGGCGAGCTCGCGTGCGGCAGGGGCGGCGGAAAGCCCGCCGGCCGGCCGGTCACGCAGCAGGACGATGCGGGCGCGGAGAGCCTGGGGCTCTTCGACCCGGTCACGGAAGAAGTCTTCGGGATCGGCCCCGGCGGCGAAGGAGCCGGCGAGCAGCACACCGTGCGAGGGCAGTGCCTCGGGGAGGGCCGCGGCCAGGGCGGGGCGGCCGGCGAGCTCGGCGAGGGTGGCGGCGAAGCGGCGGCCGGCGGGGCCGGCGCCGGTGCCCTCGCTCCAGATGAGCGGGAGGGAGTCGGCGAGCTCGGAGGCGAGGGTCTTGGCCGGGTTGGAGTAGGTCGCGATGGCGGGTCCGCAGCGCTCAGCGGTGCGGTCGAGCCGGTCCGCGACGAGCTGGAGGGCGCTGGGTGCGGCACTGACCAGGCCGACCTTGTCGAGGAGCACCAGCAGCGGGGTCAGCAGGGCCCACAGGGCGCCGGGTCCGGCCGCGGCGGACTCGTCGTACTCCTGGTACGGGGCCTTGGCCATCGGTACGAGGAGTCCGTGCGCGCCGTCCACGGCCTCGCTCAGCGGTGAGCGCTCGGGCGCGACGGCGACGACGTTGCAGCCGCGCCGGTAGGCCTGCTCGGCGAGGACGCCGAGGCCCGGCTCGGTGCCGTCGGTGGTGGCGATGAGGAGCAGGTCCACGGAGCCGGCCCAGCCGGGCAGGGTCCAGCGCAGGGCGCCGGAGGCGTGCGCGACGCCGGTGGGGTCCAGGCGGATGACGGGCGCGGAGGCTCCGGCGAGGGCGCCGAGCAGGTCGGCGACTCCGGTGGCGGCGGTTCCGGCGCCGGCGATCAGGACCGCGCGGGGGCGGCCGTCGGGATGCAGGTCGGCGAGGCCGGCTTCGGCCGCGTGCCGGGCCGCGGTGCGGACCCTGGCCCCGGCTTCCGCGGCGCCTCGTAGCAGGCCCCGCCGGTCGGCGCGGGCGAGATCGTCCGGTGCGTCGAGGAGCGACTCGTCGAGCATGGCGGCCTCCGGCGGTGTCGGCGCGTGTGGGGTCAGGCGGGGCGGCGGGCCTCGTCCACGAGGAGGACCGGGATTCCGTCACGGACCGGGTAGGCGAGGCCGCAGTCCTGACCGGTGCAGATCAGCTCGGGAGCCGTCTCGTCGGCCGACTTGTCCTCGAGGGGCGAGTGGCAGGCGGGGCAGGCGAGGATCTCCAGAAGACCGGCTTCGAGCGGCATGGGGCGGGTTCCCTTCGGGGATGCGGATGGTTCTGCGGTGCGGCGAGGTCAGCGTACCGCCGAGTCACCTGCGGTGCGGCTTGACGGGGCCTTTCCCGGGTGCGGGCCCGGGTGCGGGCCACCTCGGCCGGAAGGCGCGGCGGGGGCTGCGGACAGCCCCCGCCGCCTCCCCCAGATCAGGCCCGGATCAGGCCCAGCACCTCGTCGCGGACCTTCGCCAGCGTCACCTCGTCACGAGCCTCCACGTTCAAACGCAGCAACGGCTCCGTATTCGAGGCACGCACGTTGAACCACCAGTCCTCGCCCGTCGCCGTCAGACCGTCCAGCTCATCGATCGTGACACCCCCGACACCCCCGTAGACCGCCTTCACCGCCGCCAGACGGCCCGCCTGGTCACCGACCGTCGAGTTGATCTCACCCGAACCCGCATACCGGTCGTACGAAGCCACCAGACCCGACAACGGACCGTCCTGACCGCCCAGGGCCGCCAGCACATGCAACGCGGCCAGCATCCCCGTGTCCGCGTTCCAGAAATCCTTGAAGTAATAGTGCGCCGAATGCTCACCACCGAAGATCGCACCCGTCTTCGCCATCTCCTCCTTGATGAAGGAATGCCCGACACGGGTACGGACCGGGGTGCCCCCGTTCTCACGGACCACCTCCGGCACCGACCACGACGTGATCAGGTTGTGGATCACCGTGCCGGTACCACCGTTGCGCGCCAGCTCACGCGCCGCGACCAGCGCCGTGACCGCCGACGGGGAGACGCCCCGGCCCCGCTCGTCCACGATGAAACACCGGTCCGCATCCCCGTCGAACGCGATACCCAGATCCGCGCCCTCCACCAGGACACGCGCCTGCAGATCCACGATGTTCTTCGGATCCAGCGGATTCGCCTCGTGGTTCGGGAACGTCCCGTCCAACTCGAAGTACATGGCCACCACATCCAGCGGCAGACCCTCGAACACCGTCGGAACCGTGTGACCACCCATCCCGTTGCCCGCGTCCACCACCACCTTCAGCGGACGGACCGACCCCAGGTCCACCAGCCCCTTGAGATGGGCGGCATAACCGGTCAGGGTGTCCTGCTCCGTGACCCTGCCGGGGACCGTGCCCCCCGGAACCGCCGGAACACCCTCGACCGACCACCTCTCCACCAGCCCGCGGATCTGCGACAGACCCGTGTCCTGACCCACCGGAGCGGCACCCGCCCGGCACAGCTTGATCCCGTTGTACCGCGCGGGATTGTGCGAAGCCGTGAACATCGCACCCGGCAGACCCAGCGAACCCGACGCGTAATACAACTGATCCGTCGAACACAGACCGATCAACGTCACATCCACACCCCGCGCCGCCGCACCCCGCGCGAAAGCAGCCGACAGACCCGGCGACGACGGCCGCATGTCATGACCGATCACGATCGCCGACGCACCCACGACCTCCACGAACGCGGCACCGAACAGCTCCGCCAACGACTCGTCCCACTCGTCCGGCACGACACCACGCACGTCATACGCCTTGACGATGTTCGAAAGATCTGCGGCCACTGCCTGCCCTCCTGAAGGTTCTGTGCGGTCCGGCCAACCTACCTTGAACCGGTACCCGCTCTTCAGACGGTCGGAGCGTCAGGAATCGGGCGATCTCAGGACGCGCAGGTGTCCGCGACGGGTCTCGCCGGTGGCCGGGCCGCGGGCCGCGGATCCTCCGGCCTCCGCCGCGCGCTCGGGGGGGCGGGCCGCTTCGCGGACGGCGTTGGCGAGGGCTTCGAGGTCGTCGCCGCTGGGGCGCGACGGCCCGGAGCCGTCGGACAGGCGGACGACGTCCCAGCCGCGCGGGGCGGTCAGGCGCTCGGAGTGCTCGGCGCACAGGTCGTAGCAGTGGGGCTCGGCATAGGTGGCGAGCGGGCCGAGAACTGCGGTCGAATCGGCGTAGACGTACGTCAGTGTCGCGACGGCAGGGCGGCCGCACGCGGTGCGCGAACAACGACGTACAAGGCTCACGACGTTGGACGGTACCGCACTCTTGACCGGGCCGCGACGACTCTCCCGCCGCTCACTCCCCCGTGTCGTGCCGAGAGCTACCCTGCGGGGGTGACCGACAGCCCGCTGCCTCCCCGTCCTGCCCAGCCCCCGGCCGGGGCCCCAGCCGAGCCCCGTCCGCGCCGCCGGGACCGGCACGGGCGCGGGATGCGCGGGCCGGTGGCGCCCCCTCAGGTGCCGCTGTCGGCGAGCAGGTCGGAGCTGTTCGGGGACCTCGTACGGGACTCCGTGGAGCGGCTGGAGCGGCGCTGGCCGCAGCTGGCCGAGGTGGAGTTCCTCGTCGGTGACGTACCGGGACCGCCGGGCGGACCGGACGCCGGATGGAACGACGAGGCGGTGCCGCTGGGCGGGGTCTCGGAGCCGCGCGAGGGCCGGCCGGCCCGGATCGTGGTCTTCCGCCGGCCGGTGGAGATCCGTACGAAAACGCGCGACGAGAAGGCGCTGCTGGTCCACGAGATCGTCGTGGAGCAGGTGGCGGAGCTGCTGGGGCTGTCCCCGGAGACGGTGGACCCGCGCTACGGGCAGGACTGAGCGGGGCGCGGGCACCGTCTCCTTCGGACTTCTTCGGACTTCTTCGGACTTCTTCGGACGCGCTACCTCGTCAGGACCGAGAGGTCCTCGACGGCCCTGGGGACCGCGACCGTGGAGTGGTCGTCGGACAGGGTCTGGACGGTGAACATCGCGGTGCCCTCGTGCGGCAGGTTCAGGGTGCGGGCCGCGTGGACCGGGCCGCCCGAGAGGGTCTCGACGGTGAGGGCGTAGGAGCCCTTGCCGCCCGCCGGGGCGGCGGCCACCACTTGCGTGGTGCCCGCCTTGACGGTCACCTCCTGGGAGGCCGCCTCCCCGCCTCCGGTACCCGGCGAGGCCGTCACCTTGACCTTGGCGTCCTCGTCCCCCGGGACCGTCAGGGACAGGACGGTCGCGTTCTCCTCGGGCCGGTTGTCGGCCACCGTCGCCCGCGTGCCCACCGGCCCGGTGGCCTGGACGAAGCCCAGTTCCTGCTTGGCCCCCGTGCCGCGCACCACCCGTACCGCCGCGACGACCGGGGCGGCCTTCTTGGGGTCGGCCGGGGTGAGCAGGAGTGAGCCCGGCTCGCCGCGGGTCACGTCCTTGAGGTCGACGCTCGCGGTCATACCGGCCTTGACGTGCAGCTGTTCGTTGCCCGCCGGGGAGATGGGCCCGTTCGGGGCGGCCAGCCGGATCTTCAGGTCCGCGTCCTCGTCGCCGGGTACGAAGGCCACCAGCCGTACGGAGACCGCGTCGGCCGGGATGCCGGGCAGGACCAGGGAGCCCGCCGGGTCCGTGGCGGCCGGCAGCCAGTCGGAGCCGACCCCCTCCTCGGCGACCTGGACCGAGGCGCCGACCCGGCCCGCCCGGGTCGTCACGTGGGCGGTGGCGTCCGCGAGCTGGCTGCCGGGGATCAGCGAGGAGAGCAGGACCGACTTGCTCGACTTGGGGTCGATCCGGATGTTCTCGCTGGTGCCCGCGTCGGGCTTGGCCGCTCCGTCCGGGCCGAAGAGCTTGATGTCGACGACGGCCGCCGCGTCGTCGGGGTTGGTGAGGTGCAGGTAGTCCTCGCGGCCCTTGGCGGTGCTCACGGCGGGGAACCAGAAGTCGGTGCCCGGCGCGGTGCAGGAGGCGCCGAGGACGCCCCGTGCCCGGCCGACGGAGACCTTGGTGGTCAGCTGCGCGGACCAGCCGGGGGCGAGGACCCCGTCGGCGCTGCCCGTGAGCGCCGGGGCGTCGGCGCCGGAGGCGGTGGCCCCGAAGGGCTTGCCCACCTCCTTGGGCTCCAGCACCGGCTTGGCGTCCTTGGTGGCGCCGAGCAGCCGGGCCGAGCCCTTGCCCTCGGCGGACGCGGCCGCGCCCGGGGTGACCGCGGTGTACGTGGTGTCCGCGATGTCCGAGGAGCTGGGCGCCGGGCAGACCAGGAGGGACCGTTCCACGGGCATCCGGGCGGCGGCGGGGGCCTCGTCCCCGGACGCCGTGCCCCCGGCGGGGGCGGTGAGGGCGGCGACGCCCGTGACGGCGGCCAGCGCCGCGGCCACGGCCGCCAGCGTGAGGGGTGCGCGCTGCTTCACTGCTGGGGGCTCCCGTCCGGGCGCGGGTCGTACTGGGCTTGGCCGTCGTGGCCGGTGTGGGGGTCGTACGGCGGGTACGGCTCGTACGGGTAGGGGTACTGCTCCTGCGCCTGCTGCTGCGGGTACGGGTACTGCTGCTCGTACTCCCCGGGCTGCGCGTAGGGCTGCTGCGGGGGTTGCTGCGGCTGCGGTTCGTAGGCGTAGCCGCTCTGGTCCGGGTAGGCCTGGTAGGCGTACTCCCCCGGGCTCCCTCCGGCGGCGCCCGCGTCCTCCCCGTACACCGGCTGCGCCGGGATGTGCGCGTACGGGTCGGCGGCGACCGCGGCTTCCACCGGGGCGGCGGGCGCCTGCTCGGCCTCGGCGCGGAGGCGGCGGGCGCGGCGGCCCTCGCCGGCCTCGCCCGGGCCGGGCTGGGCCGGGACGGCGGCCTCGTCCTCGGGGAGGTCGTCGTCGAGCTGTTCGCGGCGGCCGGGCAGGGCCATCACGAGCAGCACCAGGGCGAGGAGTCCCTGGGCCCACAGCCAGCCGGTCCGCAGGAGGGAGTCCTCGTGGACGAGGTCGAGGCGGCCGCCCGCGGCGGGCAGTTCGAAGCCCTGCGCCCAGCCGTCGAGGGTCTTCGGCTTGAGGGGCTTGCCGTCGAGGGTGGCCTGCCAGGCGGAGTCGGCGCGGTCGGCGATGCGCAGGACGCGGCCCGCCTCGCCGTCCGGGATCTTGCCGTGGGCCTCGACGGGGCCGGCGGCGACGGGGATCGGGGCCTCGCCCTGCTTGCCGGAGACGATGACGGCCCGCGGCAGCCAGGGTTCGACGCCCCACAGCGCCGTGCCGTCCTGCTGGTGGCGGCGGCTGAGGCCGGGGGTGGCGTCGAGGACGCGGCGGATCTCCTCGGGGCCGCCGGGGCGGAACATGACGAAGCGGATGGCGTAGGCGCTGAGCTGGCTGGACTGGTCCGCTCCGGAGCCTGCGACGAGGTTGGAGACCACCTTGTCGAGGCGGGGGTCGCTGCCGGTGCGGGCGGCGGTCTCGGCGTCGCCGAGGCGGCCGCCGGAGCCGCGGACGAGGCTGTAGGAGACGGTGGACGGCGCGTCCAGGTCGAGGATCAGGGTGCGGGTCTGGTTGTCGTCCCCGCCGGCGTCGGCGACGAAGGCGGGCACCTGTACGGGGTCGCGGCGTTGGAGGGGGCCGTCGGCGCCGGCCACGAGCCAGGCGGCCGCGGCGATCAGCGGTCCGGCGGCGGCGGCGAGGGCGATCAGCGCGGCGAGCGGCTGGCGCCAGCCGAAGCTGCGGGCGGCGACGCGCTCCTTGGCTCCGTCGGCGCCGAGGGCGGCGGCCGCCAGCAGGGCGAGGCCGTAGACGAGGGTGGCCGGTCCGGCCCACCCGCCGCGGTTCAGGAGGACCGCGAGGAGCAGGGCGGTGAGGGCGGCGGCCCAGGCGGTGCGGACGGCGAACTGCCGGTCGGTGCGCAGCAGGGCGGCGAGCGCGGCCAGGACGATGCCGAGGAGCAGCAGCCCGCCGGCGGCGCCGGGGCCGCCGGGGCTGATGCCGAGCAGGTCGAGGGCGGAGGCGGAGCCGGTCGCGTCGGGTAGTCCGGCCTCGCGCAGGAAGCGGCCGGGGTCCGTGAGCAGCCCCACCGACCAGGGTGCGAGGACGAGGAGCGGGACGGCGAGGGTGGCGAGGAACCGCGGTCCGTACGCCTTCCACTGGGTGCGGTGGACGACGAGCGCGCCGGCCCCGAGGACGGCGGCGAGCGGCCAGACGACCGGGGTGAAGGCGGTGGCCAGGGTCAGCAGCAGGGTGTACGTCCACACGGCGCGCCAGCTGCCGCGCTCGCTGTCGGCGAGGCCGAAGGCGGCGACGGCGGAGCGGGCGATCAGGGGCAGCAGGACGGCGAGGACGGCGGTGCCGAGGCGGCCCCCGGCGAGGGCTCCGGTGACGGCGGGCAGGAAGGCGTAGGCGATCGCGGCCCAGGCGCGCAGCAGCCGGGATTCGACGAGGGGCCGGGAGGCGAAGTACGCGGTGAGTCCGGCGAGCGGTACGGAGCCGACGAGCAGCAGGGTCAGGGCGGCGTGGGTGGAGCCGAGGAGGAGGGTGCCGAAGGCGCCGAGGACGGCCAGGTAGGGCGGTGCGCCGACGGTGGAGCCGGTGGAGACGGCCTGCCAGCCGTCGGTGTAGGCGCGCCAGAGGGCGGGGCCGCTGTCGGGGGCGGGGAGCAGGGCTCCGCCCATCAGGGTGCCGCCGCCGATCAGGGAGCGGCAGGCGGCGAGGGAGACGAGCAGGAGGAGGCCGAAGAGGACGGGGGCGGGGTTGCGGGCGATCCGCTTGAGGCGCGCGAAGCGCTCCTCGGCCACCGGGTAGTCGCCCTCCTCGCCGGGGGCGGTGAGGATGCTGCCGCCGCCGTGCCGGCCGGCGGGGGCGGGGTCGGCGGCCCGGGCGTCGCCGAAGTATCCGGCGAGCTGTTCGGCGTTGGCCCGCAGGGAGGCGCCGGGCGGCGGGAAGAGCGGGCGCAGGTCGGCCGCGGGCACGGCGGGGCGTCGGCGGGCCTTGCGGGCGGCGAGGATCCGGCCGGGGCGGAGCAGGGTGGCCAGCAGGCCGGTGAACTCGTCGACGGCCTGGCCGGGGGCCTTGCCGACGAGGTAGGCGAGGGTGCGCAGCACGGTGCCGAGCAGGACGCGCAGCAGCACGTAGGGCAGGGCGCGGCCGGAGCTGTTGGCGAGGATCGTGTAGACGGCGCCGGCCTTGTCGACGCGGTGCGGGCCGGCGGCCGTACGGCCGGCGCAGTCGACGGTGCGTCGCTCGCGGGCGGAGGCCTCGGCGTGGCGCAGGACGGCGTCGGGGGCGACGAGGACGGTGTGGCCGGCGCTCTGGGCGCGCCAGCAGAGGTCGACGTCGTCGCGCATGAGGGGCAGCCGCTTGTCGAAGCCGCCGAGCTCTTCGTAGACGTCGCGGCGGATCAGCATGCCGGCGGTGGAGACGGAGAGGACGGGGCGGATCTGGTCGTGCTGGCCCTGGTCCTGTTCGCGGCGGTCGAGTCCGGTCCAGCGGCGGCCGCTGCGGGCGATGGTGACGCCGGCTTCGAGGAGCTGCTTCTTGTCGTACCAGCCGCGCAGTTTGGGGCCGATGACGGCGGCGTCGGGGTTCTCGTCGGCGACGCGGAGCAGTTCGGTGAGGGCGTCGGGTTCGGGAGCGCTGTCGTCGTGGAGGAGCCAGAGCCACTGGACGGGTTCGCCGTACGGCAGCTCGGGGAGGTCGTACGTGTCGTCGCGCCAGGTGCGGCTGACGGGATCCCAGCCGCTGGGGCGCTTGAGGTACGGGAGGTCCTCGGGGGTCAGGGTGCCGGCGGTGCGGGCGGCTTCGTCGACGGCGGTGCCGAATCCGGTGCGGCGGGCGAGGTGCAGGACGCGGTCGTCGCCGAAGGCCTCGGTGAGGAGCCGCGCGGACTCGTCGGCGCTGCCGGTGTCGGCGGCCATGTGGTTCTGCGCGGGGCGTTCCTGGCCGAGGAGGCCGGCGAGGGTCCGGGGCAGCCAGCGGGCGCCGTCGTGGGCGACGAGGACCGCGGTGACGACGTGCCGTGGGAACTCGGGGGTGGCGGGGGCCTGGTGGGAGGCCGCCGACTGGCTGTGCAGGGACATCGCGCTACTGGCCCTCCGGCCTGGGGGTCCCCCGGGACCGGGTCACGGGGGTGGGTCCGGGGGTGGTGTGCCCTCGGAGGCTGCTGGACAGCGCCCCACCCTAACGGCTGGCAAAGCAGCGGTCCGCCTCCTGCGGGGAAGGTGCAGGAGGCGGACCGTTTGCCGTGCTCTTCGCTGTGCTGCCTGTGGTGCTGTTTGCCGTGATTTGCGGTGTCGGCCGCGCAGTTCGATATGTCGTGCGATGTGCGGTGGGTATCCGGCCGAAGGGCCCGGGGCGTATCAGACCGCGGCCTTTTTCAGCCGACGGCGCTCACGCTCGGAGAGTCCGCCCCAGATACCGAATCGCTCGTCGTTGGCGAGGGCGTACTCGAGGCATTCGGAGCGGACTTCACAGGCGAGGCAGACCTTCTTGGCCTCGCGGGTGGAGCCGCCCTTCTCGGGAAAGAAGGATTCGGGGTCGGTCTGGGCGCACAGAGCGCGCTCCTGCCATCCGAGCTCCTCGTCCGCCTCCTCGACCAGCAGTTCCTGAAACAGCTCGGTCATGTGCGCCCCTCGCTCTGTCTGTGCGTCCCCGTGGTGATGCCGTTACTGATCGCTACGTAACGACACGAGTGAAATTACAAGTGCGTGGCTCCGGAGCAGTCAAGCCGAGATCTGCTATTGGGCCCCTTATTCACTCTGCGGAACCAAGCGTATGCAGAAAGTGTTCATATCGCCAAAAATCGTGACACATGCCACAGGCGCCCTTCAGGCCACGCCCTTACCGCGATTCACGCGCCACCCGCTCGCCGGGTTGCGATTCGGCCAAAGAAGCGGCGGAGATCACAGTCCGGTCACGAGATGGCGCCCACAGGTTTGGGCGCGGTACAGCGGCACATCCCCCGGCGTGGACTGCACAAACCTTTCTCCGCGCACGGTAACCGGATGAGGTGAAACTTTTCCCCCAAAACGGACATTGGGTTGACAGTCCGACCTCTGACCCGTTCTCCTTGTTCGCATGTCAGCGCCCGCAGTCGCCACCCGGACCCCCATTCGTGGGTTCCTGTGCGCTGCCCAGGTTCGCTGTTGCTGTTGCAGCTGTTGATGCCTCCGGAGCTCCGGCTCCGTCGAGCTCCGGCCGCGCCCCACAGCAACCGCCCGCACCACTGACATCCGTCGAGGACCTCCCACGATGAACAGCACCCCGATCACCGTCGAAAGCGACCTCCAGATCGCCGGCGACATCCTCGCCGTCCAGCACCTCCTGCAGCCCGCCCGCGAACACCCGGCCACCGTCGCCGAGTTCGTCGGGCTCGCCCGCTCCATCGCCGAGGACCGCGCCTCCTGGGAGCACCTCGTCCAGTACGACGCCACCACCCGCTGGTACCACCGGCTGCGCACGGGCCCCGGCTACGAGGTCTGGCTGCTCAGCTGGGTGCCCGGCCAGGGCAGCGGCCTGCACGACCACGGCCCCTCCTCCGGCGTCCTGACCGTCCTCGAGGGAGAGCTCACCGAGCGCAGCCCCCGCGGGCGGCTGACCCTCGGCGCCGGCTCCCAGCGGGTCTTCTCCTCCGGGTACGCGCACGAGGTCGTCAACGACACCCTCGACGGCGCGGTCAGCCTGCACGTCTACTTCCCCGGCCTGACCCGGATGCCGATGCACGGCTGCTCGCCGGCCACGCCGGAGTCCGTACCCGCGTAGCCCGGTCCGCCACCCGGCGGTCACGCCCGTCGCCCGACCACCGCCGCTCCACGACAGCCTTCGGCTGACAGACTGTCCGCATGCGCATTGTTGTTCTGGCCGGCGGTATAGGCGGCGCCCGGTTCCTCCGCGGACTCAAGTCGGCAGTGCCCGACGCGGACATCACGGTCATCGGCAACACCGGTGACGACATTCACCTGTTCGGGCTCAAGGTGTGCCCCGATCTGGACACGGTGATGTACACCCTCGGCGGTGGCATCAACGAGGACCAGGGCTGGGGCCGCACCGACGAGTCCTTCACCGTCAAGGAGGAGCTCGCCGCCTACGGGGTCGGACCGGCCTGGTTCGGCCTCGGCGACCGCGACTTCGCCACCCACATCGTCCGTACCCAGATGCTCGGCGCGGGCTACCCGCTGAGCGCCGTCACCGAGGCCCTGTGCGACCGCTGGCAGCCCGGGGTGCGGCTGCTGCCCATGTCCGACGACCGGGTCGAGACGCACGTCGCGATCACCGACGCGGGCACCGGCGAGCGCCGGGTCATCCACTTCCAGGAGTACTGGGTCCGGCTGCGCGCCGCGGTGGACGCGGAGGCGATCGTGCCCGTCGGGGCCGAGCAGGCCAAGCCGGCGCCGGGCGTACTGGAGGCCATCGCCGCCGCCGACGTGATCGTCTTCCCGCCGTCCAACCCGGTGGTGTCGGTCGGGACGATCCTCGCCGTGCCCGGCATCCGCGACGCCGTGGCCGCCGCACAGGCGCCGGTCGTCGGCCTCTCCCCCATCGTCGGGGGCGCCCCCGTGCGCGGGATGGCCGACAAGGTGCTGGCCGCGGTGGGCGTCGAGTCCACGGCCGCCGCCGTCGCCCTGCACTACGGCACCGAGCTGCTCGACGGCTGGCTGGTGGACACCGCCGACGCGGACGCCGTCGCCGGGGTCGAGGCCGCCGGGATCACCTGCCGCGCCGTGCCGCTCATGATGACGGACCTGGCCGCGACCGCCGGGATGGCCCGGGCCGCACTGGAACTGGCCGAGGCCTCCCGGTGACCGGCCCGGCCGCTCCGGGCGGGCCCGGTCCCTCGTACGAGGTACGGGCCGTCGACGGGATCCCCGAGGTCAGGGCGGGTGACGACCTGGCGAAGCTGATCACGGTGGCCGCGCCCGACCTGCGGAACGGGGACGTCCTGCTGGTCACCTCGAAGATCGTCTCCAAGGCCGAGGGCCGCGTCGTCGAGGCGGACTCGCGCGAGGCCGCCATAGACGCCGAGACCGTACGGGTCGTCGCGCGCCGCGGTTCCCTGCGGATCGTCGAGAACCGGCAGGGGCTGGTGATGGCGGCCGCCGGCGTGGACGCCTCCAACACCGCGCCCGGTACGGTCCTGCTGCTGCCCGAGGACCCCGACGCCTCGGCCGCCGCGATCCGCGAGGGGGTGCGCGACATCCTCTCCGTGGACGTGGGCGTGGTCGTGACGGACACCTTCGGACGGCCGTGGCGCACCGGGCTCACCGACGTGGCGATCGGCTCGGCCGGCGTGCGGGTCCTGGACGACCTGCGCGGGGGCGCGGACACCCACGGCAACCCGCTGAGCGCGACGGTCGTGGCGACCGCGGACGAGCTGGCGGCGGCGGGCGACCTGGTCAAGGGCAAGGCGGCCGGTCTGCCGGTGGCCGTCGTACGCGGTCTGGGGCACCTGCTCGGCGAGGGCACCTCGGCGCGGGACCTGGTGCGCTCCCCGGCCGACGACATGTTCCGGCTGGGCACCTCGGAGGCGGTACGGGAGGCCGTGACGCAGCGCCGTACCGTACGGGCCTTCACCACCGAGCCGGTGGACCCGGGCGCGGTGCGGCGGGCCGTGGCGGCGGCCGTCACGGCCCCGGCTCCGCACCACACGACGCCGTGGCGGTTCGTGCTGCTGGAGTCGGCGGCCTCCCGGCTGGAGCTGCTGGACGCGATGCGCGACGCGTGGGTCGCGGACCTGCGGGCCGACGGCAAGGCGGAGGAGTCCATCGCGAAGCGGGTGCGGCGGGGCGACCTGCTGCGCGCCGCCCCGTACCTGGTGGTGCCCTGTCTGGTGACGGACGGCGCGCACGCCTACGGGGACGCGCGGCGGGACGCCGCCGAGCGGGAGATGTTCGTCGTGGCGATGGGCGCGGGCGTGCAGAACTTCCTGGTCGCGCTGGCCGCGGAGCGGCTGGGCTCGGCGTGGGTGTCCTCGACGATGTTCTGCCGGGACGTGGTGCGCGAGGTGCTGGGGCTGCCCGGCGACTGGGATCCGATGGGCGCGGTGGCGGTGGGCCATCCGGCCGAGGCGCCCCGGGAGCGGCCCGCGCGGTCCGCGGAGGACTTCGTCCGGGTCCGGTAGCCGGGGGCCGCCCGGGCGGAGTCAGAGGCGGCCGATGTCGCTGCGCGGCATGCGCGGTGCGCGGCGGGGCGGGGTGCGGCCCGCGAGGAGGATCAGGCGGGCGGCGCGGTGGCGCTGGCCTGCGTACGGGGCCAGCAGCTCCAGCATGACCGCGTCGTCGGCGTCGCGGTCCCCGGCGAGGGCGTAGCCGATGATCCCGGGCAGGTGGAGGTCGCCGGTGGTCACGGCGTCGGGGTCGCCGTTGCTGCGCTGGAGGGTCTCGGCGGAGGTCCAGGGGCCGATCCCGGGGACGGCCTCCAGCCGGGCGGCGGCCGCGGCGGGCTCCATGGCGGCGGCCTCTTCGATGCGGGGTGCGACGCGGGCGGCCCGGACGATCGTGCCGGAGCGTTTGGCGTCGACCCCGGCCCGGTGCCAATCCCAGGACGGGATCAGGGCCCAGGTGCGGGCGGCGGGCATCACGTACAGGCCGAGGCCGTGCGGGCCGGGCGCGGGCTCGCCGTACTGGCGGACGAGGCGGCGCCAGGAGCGGTACGCCTCGTCGCTGGTGACCTTCTGCTCCAGGACGACCGGGATCAGGGACTCCAGGACCAGCCCGGTGCGGGTGAGGCGCAGGCCGGGGCGGCGGCGGTGGCTGGCGTGCACGAGGCGGTGGCGGGGGACGAAGGCGGCGGGGTCGTCGCCGGAGCCGAGGAGCGCCGGCAGCTGCTCCAGGAGCCAGTCGGCGCCGGGGCCCCAGGCCTCGGCGGCGATCT
The DNA here is from genome assembly GCF_052244475.1 of Streptomyces sp. IBSNAI002. Lineage (NCBI taxonomy): Bacteria > Bacillati > Actinomycetota > Actinomycetes > Kitasatosporales > Streptomycetaceae > Streptomyces > Streptomyces sp. IBSNAI002. The sequence continues at coordinate 3,600,529 of NZ_JBQPXG010000002.1, forward strand.
CGGCGCCGGTCCGGGAGACCCGGAGGGTGGCGGGGCCCTGCGGGGTCTGGCTGGCGCGCCAGACCGAGCCGTCGGGGGTGGTGCGGAAGGTGGGGTCGGCGGGGCCGCGTCTGAGGGGGCCGAGGGTGATGCCGAGGTCGACGGGGCCGTCGGGGGTCCAGCGGCGGGCCTTGGCGCCGGCCCCTGCCGGGCGGGGCGTGCCGTCGGGTACGGGGGTGCGGCCGCCGCGCACGGTGGTGCGGTTGAGTGGGTCGAAGCGGGCGGCCATGTACTGAGCGTAGCCCTGCCGGGGGCTTGGCAGGGGGCTTGGGCGGGGGGGGCTCCGGCGGGGGCCGCCGGGCTGGTGCGGGTCAGGGGTTCGGGGCTCCGCCCCGGACCCCGCGCCTCAAACGCCGGCGGGGCTGGATGTGCCCGGCGGGGGCTGGATCGCGCGGCCTGGGTCCCCCGGACGGGGCCGGGGGACCCGGGCCGGGGGCTACGGGCGGCCTTGGAGTTTGGCTGACGAGGTGCGGGTCGTCGGGAGTTTGCCGTAGAGCTTGGCGCCCGGGCAGGCGGTGGCGAAGCCGTCGCGGTGGCCCGAGATGACGTTCATCGAGACGTTCTTGCCCTTGGGGTAGCGGTTGCCGCCGCCCGAGACCAGGTTCGTCTTCGCGCGCGGGTCGCGGTTGAAGAGGCCGAGTTTCCAGGCCGTGAGGCGGGCGACCGCGTCCGTGGCCGCCGCCGGCGGGTTCGTGGAGGTGAACGTGCCCAGCACCGCGACGCCCATGCTGTTCGTGTTGAAGCCCATGGTGTGCGCGCCGAGCACCGCCTTGGAGACCCCGCCCGCGCGGCCCTCGTACACCGTGCCGCACTTGTCGACGGCGAAGTTGTAGCCGAAGTCCCGCCAGCCGCTGCTGACCACGTGGTAGCGGTACAGGCTGCGCAGGACCGCCGGGGCGTCCTTGCAGGCGTAGTTGTTGCCGGAGGCGCTGTGGTGGACGAACGCCGCCTTGACCGTGGTCGTGTAGACGAAGCCCGACTCGCGCAGGGACTCGTCCGCGCCCCATCCCTTGCGGGTGACGATCCGCGGGCGCGGGCCGATGTACGGGGCGGCGGCCGCGCTCAGCTCGCCGTCGCTCGCGAAGACCGCGTCGGCGGTGGAGTCGGCCTTGTCGAGTTCGGTGATCTCGTTGGCGCCCAGTTCCGCGTGCGGGAGGTTCGCGGCGGAGGACTCCGCCATCTCCATCGTCATGCCGGGCACCACCACCTCGCCCTTGTCGTCGCCTTCGGGACCGCTGTTCTTGCCGTCCGACCCGGTGGCGGGGGTTTCCGTACCCGGGTCGACGAGTTCGATGCGCATGCCCGTGGGCAGCCGGGAGGGGGCTCGGCTGGAGGAGGCGCCGGGCTCGGCCTGGACCCGGACCTCCACGCCGTCGGACTCGCCGACCCACAGCGGGGCGGTGGCGCCGCGGACCCGGCCGGAGCCGCGTTCCACCGCGTCGGGGTCGGCCGCGTGCTCGCTGTTGTGGGTCTCGACGTCCTGCCAGTCGGACCAGGTCGCGGTCTTCGCGGAGCGGGTGCGGACCTGGACCTTGCCGTGCAGCTGGGTGGTGACGTCGTCCCAGACCACGCCGACCAGCGAGAAGGTCTTGACCTCGTGGGCGGTCAGGCCCTGCGTCTCGGGCAGGGTGCCCGGCGAGGCGCTCATTCCGGGGACGCCGGGCGTCCGGGTCGCCGCGGGTCCCAGCGGGACGAGCGGCAGGGATTGGGTGGAACCGGCGGGGGCTACGGGGGCGGACTCCGCCAGGGCCGCGGTGGGGAACGTGACGGGCAGGGCCAGTACGGCGGCGGTCGCGACGCCGATCGAGGAAGCAAGGAATCCACGCATGAAAAGGATGGTGAGCACCCGCACCGGCGGGCGCCATCCGAGAACTGACGGCCCGTCCGGCCCGCCCCCGCACACCCCTCCCCCGTACGGCGGAGCAGCGGGCCGCCGTACGGGGGACGGCCCCGCGTACCCTGTGCCGGGTGAACGCCACTGACCGCACCCCTGCCGACCTGCTGCGATCCGCGCTCGCCGCCGATCCGGGCCGCCCGCTCGTCACCTTCTACGACGACGCCACGGGCGAGCGCGTGGAATTGTCCGTCGCCACCTTCGCCAATTGGGTGGCCAAGACCTCCAATCTGCTCCAGGGCGACCTGGGCGCCGAGCCCGGGGACCGGCTCGCGCTGATGCTCCCCGCGCACTGGCAGAGCGCCGTCTGGCTGCTCGCCTGCGCTTCGGTCGGGGTCGTCGCCGAGGTCGGCGGGGATCCGGCCGGTGCCGATCTCGTCGTCAGCGGGCCGGACTCGCTGGACGAGGCCCGGGCCTGTTCCGGTGAGCGGGTGGCGCTGGCGCTGCGGCCGCTGGGCGGGCGGTTCCCGCAGCCGCCGGCCGGGTTCGCGGACTACGCGGTCGAGGTGCCGGGGCAGGGGGACCGCTTCGCGCCCTTCGTACCGGTGGACCCGCAGGGGCCCGGGCTGGCCGTGGGCGGCGAGGAGCTCTCGTACGCGGAGCTCACGGCGCGGGCCCGCGAGGACGCGGCGAAGCTCGGCCTCGGTGCGGGTTCGCGGGTGCTGACCGGGCTCGGCTACGACACCTGGGACGGCCTCTCGGCCGGGCTGTACGCCGCGCTGGCGTCGGGCGGCTCCGTGGTGCTGTGCCGGAACCTGGACCGGCTGTCGCCGGAGGCACTGGCGCAGCGGGTGGAGAGCGAGCGGGTCACCCACACCCTCTGAGCGGCCCGGAGCTCCGTCACTCAGACTGATTAAATGCAGTAATGGGCGATTTGTCACCCACATGGCCCTAGACACGCCCCTGCCCCCGGGCTGCCCCGGCCACCCGGATGCAGGATCGGCAGTGGCCGTACTCACCCGTACGGCTGTTGTCGGAACGGCGAGGGGATGGACGCCAGTGACGGACAGCGCAGGCATACCGGGCGGGACCGGGACGGAGGCGGGCGGCTCGAAGCCGCCGCGCAGCCGTCGGCGCCGACTGCTGCGCTGGACCGGTCTCGGGGCGGCCTTCCTGGTCCTGGCGGGCTCGGCCGGCGGCTGGTGGATCTACAACAAGCTCGACGGGAACATCACCGAGGACACCTCGGCGGCGGCCGAGCTGCTGCGGTACGAGCGCGACCGTCCCGCGCACTTCGCGAGCGGCGCCCAGAACATCCTGCTGATCGGCTCGGACTCCCGCTCGGGCAAGGACAACGCCCGGTACGGGCAGGACCAGGGCACCGAGCGCTCGGACACCACGATCCTGCTGCACCTGCCCGCGGACCGGCGCAGCGCGACGGCGGTGTCGATACCCCGCGACCTGATGGCGGACATCCCCGAGTGCCTGATGGCCGACGGGAGCCGCACCCGTGAGCGGCGCGCGCAGTTCAACTGGGCGTTCCAGTGGGGCGGGGCCGGCTGCACGATCCGTACGGTCGAGCGGCTCACCGGGATCCGGGTCGACCACCACATGGTGATCGACTTCGACGGCTTCAAGAAGATGGTCGACGCCATCGGCGGGGTGGAGGTCTGCCTCAAGCAGCCGGTCGACGACTCCGAGGCCAAGCTGCGGCTGCCCGCGGGGCGCCAGACCCTCCAGGGCGAACAGGCGCTGGGCTTCGTCCGCGCCCGCTACAGCCTGGGCAACGGCAGCGACACGGAACGGATGGAGCGCCAGCAGCAGTTCCTCGGCTCGCTCGTCAAGAAGGTGCAGAGCAACGGGGTGCTGCTGAACCCGGCCCGCCTGTATCCGCTGCTGGACGCGGCGACCTCGTCGGTGACCACGGACCCGGGGCTGGCGTCGCTGCGCGACCTGTACGAACTCGTGCGGGGGGTTCGGGACATACCGACTGACCAAGTGAAGTTCCTGATAGTTCCCCGCAAACCGTATTGGGCCGACCCGAATCGGGATGAACTCGTGGAGCCCGATGCCTCCCGGCTGTTCCAGCAGCTGCGCACCGACCAGCCGGTGACGGTCGCCCCGCCGAAGCCCGAGACCGGGAACGGCACAGGGGACGGGACCGGAGACGGCACCGGGAACGAGCCGGTGAGCGCCACCGGGTCCGGAGCGCCGCGGGACGGGTCGGGCCGGGACGGCGAGGGAACCACCAGCACCCCCGCACCCGTCCCCACCTTCACCGGGACGACGGCGGGTATCGCCGACTGCCGGTAAAGCAATCCCAAAAGCCGGTGACCGAACCGAACGGGTTGAGAGGTTCGCCCCGTTATAAGGGGAGTGGAATTTGTCACCAGCATGGTTTGCAGCCGAAGCTGGCGGATAAGGTGAGCGATCCGGTGCCCCGCCGGACCAGAGGGCGGGCACCTGCAGCCGGATCGTTGACCGTGCGCCTGGGGGAGGCGCGTCGCGAGGCACCCGACGGAGGATTCGAGCAACCGTGGATGCGCAAAGCCGTGGGCGGGCCGACGAGATCGACCCCGCAGACCAGTGGGTGCTCAATCCCCGCACCGGCAACTACGAACTGCGACTGGGCGACTCCGCAGCGCACCAGCAGGGGCCGGGGGTGGCCGCTCCACGCAGAGCGCCGTCGCCCTCCGCACCCGGCAAGCCCGTCGCACCGTCCCCGGCCGTCCCGAGGCCGCGGCGCGGTGACGGCCCGCCCGGCGGCCGGCGCGGCGGCCGTTCCCGCAAGGGCGGCGGAGGAGGCGGGCGCCGCAAGAAGGCGCTGCTCATCACCAGCGGAACGCTCGCGTTCCTGCTGGTCGGCGGCGCCGCGGCGGCGTACTTCTACTACGACCACCTGAACGGCAACCTCAGCGTCACCGATATCGCGGGCGCGGGCACCGGCGGCTTCAAGAAGGACCAGGCCATCAACATCCTGGTCATCGGCACCGACAAGCGCAGCGGCTCCGGCAACGAGGGCTACGGGGACAAGGACAGCGTCGGCCACGCCGACACCACGATCCTCTTCCACGTCGCCAAGGACCGCTCCAACGCCACCGCGCTGTCCATCCCGCGCGACCTGATCACCGACATCCCGTCCTGCCCGACCAAGCAGCCCGACGGCACGACGAAGGAGATCAAGGGCACGAAGGGCACCCGCTTCAACAACAGCCTGGGCCAGGAGGGCCGCGACGCGGGCTGCACGATGCGCACCGTCAAGGAGCTCACCGGGATAGAGATCGACAACTTCATGATGGTCGACTTCAACGCGGTGAAGACCCTGAGCACGGCCGTCGGCGGGGTGCCCGTCTGCCTGGAGAAGGCCGTCGACGACCAGGACTCCAAGCTCAAGCTGCCGGCGGGCGAGCACCGGCTGGCGGGCGAGGACGCGCTGGCCTTCGTACGGACCCGGCACGCCTTCGGCAACGAGAGCGACCTGGACCGGATCAAGACCCAGCAGCAGTTCCTCGGCTCGATGATGCGCGAGATGAAGTCGAAGGAGACGCTGACCAGCCCGAAGAAGTTCTTCTCGCTCGCGGAGGCGGCCACCAAGTCGCTGACCGTGGACCAGGGACTGGGGTCCATCGACAAACTCACCGATCTCGCGGGTGAGTTGAAGGACATCGACCTCAAGAACGTCACCTTCACGACCATGCCGGTACTCGACAACCCGGCCGAGAAGGTCAAGGCCACCGTCGTGGTGGACAGGAATCTGGCCGAACCGCTGCTGCAGATGATCCGGGGGGACGTCTCGCTCACGGAGGTCGAGAAGAAGGAGCAGGCCGCGCAGGAGGCGGCCGACGCGGACGCCAAGGCCAAGCAGGACGCCCTGCTCCAGGGCAACCGGGCACCGGCGGCGGACGTGCGGGTCGGCGTGTACAACGGCGGCGGGCCCAAGGGCTCCGCCTCCACCACGCTGAACTGGCTCCAGAACACCAAGGGCATGTCCAAGGCCAGCAACCAGGGCAACGCGCCGGCGAAGGTCGGCGCCACGCAGCTGGAGTACGCGCCCAACCAGGCCGACCAGGCCCGGGCGCTGGCCGACGCCCTGGGGCTGCCGGCCACCGCTCTGAAGATGGGGACGGCGGACGCCGCGGCGAAGACGCCGATGAAGCTGACGCTGGGCCCCGACTTCCAGCAGCCGGGTGCCCCGCTGGGGGCTCCGGTTCCGCAGGAGCTGCCCAAGGACGTCCAGCAGGCCCAGGCGGACAAGGCGGTCTGCGCCAAGTAACGGGGCACCGCCGGCGGTGCCAGGCACGGTAACGACCACAGCAGGATCTTGAGGGGGGACATGTGAGGCACAGCAGCGTGCGAGGGGAGGGGACGGCCGCCCCGGACGCCGGGGACATATCCGGCGGCGGAGCGGGCGGGTCCGGCTCGATACCCCCACCGCGGGGCGGCTCCCGGGCCGCCCGGCGGGCGGCCGACCGGTCCACCAGGCGGGGCCGGCGGCGGGTGCTGCGGTGGGTGTCCTCCGTCCTGTCCCTGCTCATACTCGCGACGGCGGCGGGCGGTTACCTCTACTACCGCCACCTGAACGGCAGCATCAAGACGGACGCGCTGAACCTCGGCGAGACCAAACTCGGCGGCTCCAAGCCCAATTCCTTCGGCCAGACCCCCCTCAACATCCTGCTCATCGGCTCCGACGCCCGCGACGACGCGGCGAACCAGGCCCTCGGCGGGGCCACGAACACCTTCGACGGCCCGCCGCTCGCGGACGTGCAGATGCTGCTGCACCTGTCCGCGGACCGCAGCAACATGTCGGTGGTGTCGATGCCGCGCGACACGATGCTGACGATGCCCAAGTGCACCGAGCCGAACGGCAAGGTCCACCCCGCCAGCAAGGGGCTCGTCCAGACCAACGAGTCGCTCCAGCGCGGCGGACCGGGCTGCACAGTCGCCGCCTGGACCGAGCTGACCAAGATCCCCATCGATCACTTCATGATGATCGACTTCAAGGGCGTGGTGTCGATGGCGGACGCCATCGGCGGCGTCCCGGTGTGCGTCGAGCAGAACGTCCACTCCCGCACCCGCGACGGCAAGGGCTCCGGCCTGAAGCTGCCGAAGGGCGAGAGCATCATCCAGGGCGAGACGGCCCTCCAGTGGCTGCGCACCCGCTACGGGTTCGAGGACGGCACCGACATCGCCCGGACCCACGCGCAGCACCAGTACATGAACTCGATGGCCCGCGAGTTCCGCAAGAACGCCAAGCTCACCAACCCGGTGAAGCTGAACAGCCTGGCGCAGGCCGCGATCGAGGCGATGGTCGTGGACACCGGCCTGAACAAGATCGACAAGCTGTACGACCTCAGCATGGAGCTCAAGAAGGTCTCGCCCGGGCGGATCACCATGACCACCATGCCGTGGGTCTACAGCACGCGGCCCGGCATGGACGGGCGGGTCGAGCCGATGCCCAGCGAGGCCGAGGCCCTGTTCCGCATGGTCCGCGAGGACATCGCGCTGGACGGGAAGGGCTCGGGGACCCCGGAAGGCGGCGCCTCCCCCTCGCCGGGCACCTCCCCGGGCACCTCCGCGGGCCCCTCCGCACCGGCCCAGCCGTCCACGGCCCCGTCCACCGCCCCGGCCTCGGCGCCCGCGAAGGTCGCGGTCTCCGTCCGCAACGCCACCGGCGGCAAGGACGGCGCGGAAGCCAAGGTCAAGCTCCGGGCGAACGACGTCGCCTCGCTGCTGAAGGGCAAGGGCTTCACCAAGGCCACCGCCGACACCCAGACCGGCGCCGAGGACACCACGGTGGTCCGCTTCGCCACCGACGCCCAGGCGGCCGACGCCGCCTCCGTCGCGACCGCGCTCGGCCTGCCCGCCACCGCGGTGCAGAAGTCCGCCGAGGTCCCCGGAATCGTCCTGTTCGTCGGCAAGGACTGGCGGTCCGGCGGCGCGCCGACCCCGCCGCCGCCCGCGCCGACCGTGGCCCCGACCTCCGCCCACGCCCTCAACGGCGACAACGACAAGGCCTGCATGCCGGTCCAGGAGGGCTTCACCTGGTAGCGGGTGCGCACGCGTACGCACAAGGGGCCCGGTGCGGCGGCTGTTCGGTTCACAGCCGCCACACCGGGCCCCTTCGTACCGCTCAGACCTGCGACGGGTCCCGGTGCACGGCCGGGCGGCGGGTCGCGATGAGCTTGTTCGCGAGCGAGCGCGGGCTCGTCAGGAAGCCGTAGCCCCAGCACAGGTGCATGGTGGCCAGGGCCAGGGGGATCTGCGCCCGGGCCTTGAGGGAGCGGCCCTTGCCCGCCGGGACGGAGCCCACGGCGATCGCCGCGAGGTAGCCGGCCGGGACGGCGAAGCCGAGCGGGGTGACGGCCGCACCCACGACCACGCCGGCCGCGAGCGCGCAGACCAGGACCGGCGGGGCCAGGTAGCGCAGGTTGATGGAGCCGGAGTGGTAGCGGGCCACGACGTGGCGCCACCGCCCGTAGTCCTTGTACTGCTTGGCCAGGGCCCGCACCGAACGCCGCGGCCGGTACTGGACCTTCAGCTCCGGGGAGAACCAGATCAGGCCGCCGGCCCCGCGGATGCGGAAGTTCAGCTCCCAGTCCTGGGCGCGGATGAACTCCTCGTTGTAGCCGCCCTGCTGCTCCAGCGCCTCGCGGCGGAAGACGCCCAGGTACACGGTCTCGGCCGGTCCCGCCTGGCCTCCGGTGTGGAACGGCGCGTTGCCGACGCCGATCCTCGAGGTCATCGCGGCGGCGACGGCCTCTTCCCAGGCGTTCTCGCCCTCGGCGTGCATGATGCCGCCGACGTTCTGCGCACCGGTCTCCTCCAGGAGGCGCACGGCGGTGGCGATGTAGTTCGGCGAGAGCATGCCGTGGCCGTCGACGCGTACCACGATCGGGTGACGCGAGGCCTTGATGGCGGCGTTGAGCGCGGCCGGGGTCCGGCCCGTGGGGTTCGGAACGGTGTGGACTCGGGAATCCTCGGCGACGAGCTCTGCGGCGATCTCGTCGGTGCGGTCCGTGGACGGCCCCAGCGCGATCACCACCTCCATCTCGCCCGCGTACTCCTGTTCCAGGATGTGGCGGACGGAGTCGCGGAGGTAGTGCTCCTCGTTGAGCACCGGCATGATCACCGAGACTGCGGGCTGCTGGGCGGGCATGTGGTCCTTCAAGGTCGGGTATCGGTGTCACGTTACCGCGTACGGGGGAACCGGGTGCGCGCCGAGTGAGCGGTAAGGACAGAGGCTGATCGTATGGGCCTACTGTTCTGACGAATCAGATCCAGGCCGATCGTTTCCCCTGCTGTCCCCGCGGAGGTGTCCACCGTGCCCCAGCCGCACCGTCCCACCCGTCCCGCCAGGCCGCCCCAGCCACAGCGCGCACGGCGCGGCGGTGCCGGCGGCGGTCCGGCCCGGCCCGGGGGCGACAGACCCCGGTGGGGGGTGCGGATCGCGGCCGGGCTGTCGGTGGTGGTGCTGGGCTGCGGGGCCGTCGGGCACGCCGTGATGACCGGGCTGGACACCGGGATCGAGCGGGTGGACCCGTTCAAGGACATGAAGAACCGCCCGCAGGCCGGGCACGGCCTGAACTTCCTGCTGGTCGGCACCGACGGCCGGGAGAAGATCACGCCGGAGGAGAAGCGCGAGTACCGCCTGGGCGGGGCGCCCTGCCGCTGCACCGACACCATCATGCTCGTCCACCTGTCGGCGGACCGGGAGCGGGCGAGCGTGATCAGCCTGCCCCGCGACAGCTACGCGGAGGTGCCCGCGCACCACGACCTCGTCACCGGGAAGGCGCACAAGGCGCACCCGGTGAAGCTGAACGCCGCCTACGCGGAGGGCGGCCCCAACCTGACCGTGCGGACGGTCGAGAACATGACCCGGGTGAAGATCGACCACTACCTGGAGGTCGACTTCACCAGCTTCATGAAGACGGTCGACGCGATCGGCGGCGTGGACATCTGCACCGCCAAGACCATGCGCGACCCGAACACCGGCCTCGACCTGCTGCCCGGCACCCACCGGCTGACCGGCGGACAGGCCCTGCAGTACGTGCGCTCGCGCCATATCGACGGGGCCTCCGACCTCGGCCGGATGCAGCGCCAGCAGCGGTTCCTCGCCGCCCTGATCAAGCAGGCGACCACCGGCGGGGTGCTGCTCAACCCGGTCAAGTTCAAGCAGGTCAGCTCCACCCTGCTGGGCTCGGTCCGGGCCGACCGGGGCTTCGGCTCGGAGCAGATGCTCGCTCTGGGCCAGGCGATGCGGGACTTCACGCCCTCCTCCTCGGAGTTCGCCTCCGTGCCCGTCGGCGACCCCTCCTTCCGGGTGAAGAGCATCGGCTCCACCGTGAAGTGGGACGAACCGAAGGCCGCCAAGCTCTTCGAGGCGCTCCGCCAGGACCGGCCGCTGGCCACGCCCCGGCCCGGGAACACCGGCGGGCGGGCCGCGGCCGTGCCGGTGGACGTGCCCCCGAAGCAGGTCCGGGTGCAGGTGGAGAACGGCACCCGGATCGACGGACTGGGCGGCCGGGTGGACGCGGCGCTGCGCGCCACCGGCTTCGACACCACCGGGGCCCCGGGCAACGGCGCCGGCCGCGACGTGCGGCGCACGGTGATCACGTACGACCCGCGCTGGGACCGCTCCGCCCGCTCGGTGGCGGCCGCGCTGCCCGGCAGCGAGCTGCGGGCGGTGGCGCGCCAGGGCCGGACCGTGGTGGTGATCGCCGGCTCGGACTACCGCAAGGTGGTGCCGGTCCGGGCGGAGGACCCCTACCAGGGCACCGCCGGGGTGCTGACGGGCGACGAGGTGACCTGCGCGGCGCGCTGAGCCGCGGGCGCGGGCCGGCGGGGCCCGGTGGGCCCGGTTTTCAGTCGTCGAAGCCCTGGGCGGCCCGCTCCTCGCGCAGGGCCATGATCGCCTGGCGGCGCGCGAGCCGGTGCGTGCGGCGGATCTGGGCCTCCTGGTAGCGCCGCTCGTCCCGCTCGGTCTCCGGGAGCACGGGCGGGACCCGGCGGGGCTTGCCCTCGGCGTCCACGGCCGCGAAGACGAGGTAGGCGCTGCCGACCTGGGTGGCGGGGGTGGACTCGTTCCACCGCTCCGCGAGGACCCGTACGCCGATCTCCATGGAGGAGCGGCCCGTCCAGTTGCACTGGGCCTTCACGTGCACGAGGTCGCCTACCCGTACGGGTGCGAGGAAGGCCATCTCGTCCATGGACGCGGTGACCGCGGGGCCGCCCGAGTGGCGCCCGGCCACGGCCCCGGCCGCGTCGTCGACCAGCTTCATGATCACGCCGCCGTGCACCGTGCCGAGGAGGTTGGTGTCGTTGGCCGTCATGATGTGGCTGAGGGTCGTACGGGAGGCCGCGGTCGGCTTCCCGGGCAGCTCGCCCGGTATCTCTGTCATACGCACACCTTAGATGCGCGGTGGAGGCATCAGCTCTGCAACAGGACCGGAACGGAAAGCCCCCCGGGCTGTCGGGCGACACGCCCGGGCAGGCATCCTTGGGCGCATGAATGACTGGCCTGAAGGGCGCGAGGACGGGTACGGGCGCGGCAGCGCGGGATCGCAGCCCGAGGGCGCGCGGCGGATGCGGCACGTCCAGCGGCAGCAGCCCCCGCGCCCGGCGGTACCGCCGCCCGCCCGGCGGCCCGGGCCGCCGCCCGCGCCCTCGGTGCCCCCGCAGCACGGGCAGCGCCACGACACGTACGGCGGCTACGACAGCGGCTACAACACCGGCCAGGTCTACGGGTCGCCCGCGGGCCCCGGCGGGCCCGGCGGGCCGTCTCAGCCGCCGTCGGGGCCCGGCGGCCCCGGGCGGAGGCCCGGCGCGGCCCCGGACTGGCGCAAGCGGATCAAGGTCGGCTCGATCGTGCTGGTCTCCGCGCTGGTGGTGACCACGGTCTCCACGTACTTCTGGGCGGACTCCAAGGTGCGCCGCGAGGTCGACCTGTCGAAGGTCATCGAGCGCCCGAAGGAGGGCGACTGCACGACGTACCTGATCGTGGGCTCCGACAGCCGCGAGGGCATGTCCGACGAGGAGAAGAAGAAGCTCCACACGGGCTCGGCCGAGGGCAAGCGGACCGACTCGATGATGATCCTGGCGAAGTGCTCCAGCGGGAACACGATGATCTCGCTGCCGCGCGACTCGGACGTGGAGATCCCGTCCTTCGTCGGCTCCCAGTCGGGCAAGAAGTTCCCCGCGCAGGGCCGCCGGGTCAAGCTCAACGCCGCGTACGCGGAGGACGGCCCCGAGCTGCTGGTGCGGACGGTGGAGCACAACACCGGCCTGCGGATCGACCACTACGCGGAGATCGGCTTCGCCGGCTTCGCGAACATCGTGGACGCGCTGGGCGGGGTGGAGCTGGACATCGAGGAGGGCTTCAAGGACGAGAAGTCGGGCGCCGACTTCAAGGCCGGCAAGCAGACCCTGAACGGCGAGCAGTCGCTGGCCTTCGTACGGACCCGGTACGCCTTCGCCGAGTCCGACCTCCAGCGCACCAAGAACCAGCAGAAGTTCCTGTCGGCGCTGGCGAGCCAGGCGGCGACGCCGTCCACGGTCCTCAACCCGTTCGACCTCTACCCGCTGCTGGGCGCCGGCCTGGACACGCTCATCGTCGACAAGGACATGGGCCTGTACGACATGGGCCAGATGTTCTTCGCCATGAAGGGCGTCAACGGCGGTGACGGCGTGTCGATGAACATGCCGATCTCCGGGCAGCGCGGCGGCAACCTCGTCTGGGACAAGGCGAAGGTCCAGCAGCTGGTGAAGCAGATCCAGAACGACGAGAAGGTCACCGTCCGGGGGCAGTGACCCCGGCGGCGGCCCCGCGGACCCCTGCGGGTCCCGCGGCGGCCGGTGGGCCCTGCGGGGGGTCAGGCGTCCGGCGAGAAGCGGATGGCGGCGGCGGGCAGCTCCGCCCCGCACCACACCCGGGCGCCCGAGCGGAGCTCGTTGTCGGCCCCCACGCGGGCGTCGTCGCCGATGACGGCGCCGTCGAGCACGGTCCGCTCGCCCACCGAGGCGCGCGCGCCGACCAGGGCGGCGCTCACCTGCGCGTCGGCGCCGATGACGGCGCCCTCCAGGACGATGGAGCCCTGGACTACCGCTCCGGCCTCGATCCGGGCCCCGGCTCCGACCACCGTGCCGCCGGACAGCTTGGCCCCGGCCGCCACCTGGGCACCGGGCAGTACGAGGGACTCGCCGCGCCGGCCGGGGACGGCCGGGGAGGAGACCACGCCGCGCACCAGGTCGGCGGAGGCCTGGACGATGGCCTCGGGCCTGCCCAGGTCCATCCAGTAGGTGTTCTCGGTGACGCCGTGCAGCGTGGCGCCGGAGGCCAGCAGGCCGGGGAAGGTCTCGCGCTCGACGGAGACCGGGCGGCCCGCCGGGATGGAGTCGATCACGCTGCGGCGGAAGACGTAGCAGCCCGCGTTGATCTGGTCGGTGATGATCTCCTCGGGGGTCTGCGGCTTCTCGGTGAAGGCCAGCACCCGCCCCTCGGAGTCGGTGGGCACCAGGCCGAAGGCGCGCGGGTCCTCGACGCGGACCAGGTGGAGGGAGACGTCGGCGTCGGCCGTCTTGTGGGATGCGACGAGGCCGGCGATGTCCAGGCCGGTGAGGATGTCCCCGTTGAAGACGAGGACCGCGGAGTCCGGGTCTCCGGTGAGCAGCCGGGCGGCGTTGCGGATGGCGCCGCCGGTGCCGAGCGGCTCGTCCTCGACGACGTACTCGAGGTGGACGCCGAACTCGGACCCGTCACCGAAGTAGGGCTCGAAGACCTCGGCGAGGTAGCAGGTGGCCATCACGATGTGCGTGACGCCGGCGGCGGCGGCGCGGGCTATCTGGTGGGCGAGGAAGGGCACGCCTGCGGTCGGGACCATCGGCTTCGGTGTGTTCACCGTCACGGGGCGCAGCCGCGTCCCCTGTCCGCCGACCAGCAGGATCGCTTCCGTCATGTGCGTTCTCCCCAACCGATTCCTGCGTACGAAGGCCCAAATTTAGCCCATCCGAGTGGCCCGAAGGGCCGGTAGGCGGCGCGTGGCGCGGTGGCGCGCGCCGGTGGGGCCGTAGTGCCGGGCGTGTCCCCAAATGCCCCGGCACCGTGCGGGCCCCCGCTCCCGCGCCGCACCGCGCGGGTCCGCCCCTCGCGACGCGGACGACCCCCGGCGGCCTGCCGGGGGTCGTCCGCGTGCGTGCGGGCCGGGCGTGTTACGGCAGGTTGCGGGCCATGACGATCCGCTGGACCTGGTTCGTGCCCTCGTAGATCTGCGTGATCTTGGCGTCGCGCATCATGCGCTCGACCGGGTAGTCACGGGTGTAGCCGTAGCCGCCGAGGAGCTGGACGGCGTCCGTGGTGACCTCCATGGCCACGTCGGAGGCGAAGCACTTGGCCGCGGCGCCGAAGAAGGTCAGGTCCTCCTTGTCACCTCCGGCGGAGACGCGCTCGGACTTGGCCGCGGCCGAGTACGTGAGCTGGCGGGCGGCCTCGATCTTCATGGCCATGTCCGCGAGCATGAACTGCACGCCCTGGAAGTCGCCGATCGGCTTGCCGAACTGCTTGCGCTCCTGGACGTAGCCCTTGGCGTAGTCCAGGGCGCCCTGGGCGATGCCGAGCGCCTGGGCGGCGATCGTGATGCGGGTGTGGTCGAGGGTCTTCATCGCGGTGGCGAATCCGGTGCCCTCGGCGCCGATCATGCGGTCGGCCGGGATGCGGACGTTGTCGAGGTAGACCTCGCGCGTCGGGGAGCCCTTGATGCCGAGCTTCTTCTCCGGGGCGCCGAAGGAGACGCCCTCGTCGGACTTCTCGACCACGAAGGCCGAGATGCCCTTGGAGCGCTTCTCCGGGTCGGTGACGGCCATGACCGTGTAGTACTCGGAGACGCCCGCGTTGGTGATCCAGCGCTTGACGCCGTTGAGGACCCAGAAGTCGCCGTCACGGACCGCGCGGGTCTTCATGCCGGCGGCGTCGGAGCCCGCGTCCGGCTCGGAGAGCGCGTACGAGAACATCGCGTCGCCCTTGGCGAGCGGGCCGAGGTACTTGGCCTTGAGCTCCTCGGAACCCGAAAGGATCACGGGGAGCGAGCCGAGCTTGTTGACGGCGGGGATCAGGGAGGAGGAGGCGCAGACGCGGGCCACTTCCTCGATCACGATCACGGTGGCCAGGGCGTCGGCGCCGGCACCGCCGTAGGTCTCGGGGACGTGGACGGCGTGCAGGTCGCTGGCGACGAGGGCGTCGAGGGCCTCCTGCGGGAAGCGGGACTCCTCGTCGACCGCGGCGGCGAACGGCAGGATCTTCGCCTCGGCGAGCG
This sequence comes from Streptomyces sp. IBSNAI002, assembly GCF_052244475.1. Taxonomy (NCBI): domain Bacteria; kingdom Bacillati; phylum Actinomycetota; class Actinomycetes; order Kitasatosporales; family Streptomycetaceae; genus Streptomyces; species Streptomyces sp. IBSNAI002. The sequence continues at coordinate 3,615,706 of NZ_JBQPXG010000002.1, forward strand.
AGCGGACCGACTCGCGGAGCATGTCGTGCTCCTCGGCCGGGCGGTACAGGTCGAAGTCGGCAGAACCCGCCAAGATCTCTCACTCCCCAGGGTGATGCGTGATGCTAACTACCGTTAAGTAACCCAAGCTTAGTGGCCACTGCACGGATGGCGGTATGGACCGCCCACGTGAGCTGCGTGACAGCGGGGCCGGCTGCCGGAGACAACGGGGCCGCCACTGGAGAACGTCCCCCGCGACCGGCCCGACTATGCTCAGTGGCCGCGAACGGCCCGCCGCACCCCCGCAACTGTACGGAGCACCCATGGCCCCCCTCAGGATCACTGTGATCGGCACTGGTTACCTCGGCGCGACGCACGCCGCGGCGATGGCGGAGCTGGGGTTCGAGGTGCTGGGGCTGGACGTGGTGCCCGAGAAGATCGAACTGCTGGCGTCGGGCCGGGTGCCGATGTACGAGCCCGGGCTGGAGGAGCTGCTGTCCGCGCACGTGGCCGGGCTGCCGGGGTCGACGGGGCGGCTGCGGTTCACGACCTCCTGGGAGGAGGTCGGCGCATTCGGCGACGTGCACTTCGTGTGTGTGAACACTCCCCAGAAGCACGGCGAGTACGCGTGTGACATGTCGTACGTCGACTCCGCGATGGCCTCGCTGGCCCCGCACCTGACGCGGCCGGTGCTGGTGGTCGGCAAGTCCACCGTGCCGGTGGGCTCGGCGCAGCGGCTGGCCGCGAAGCTCGCGGAGCTGGCGCCGGCGGGTGCGGACGTGGAGCTGGCCTGGAACCCGGAGTTCCTGCGGGAGGGCTTCGCCGTGCAGGACACCCTGCACCCCGACCGGATCGTGATCGGCGTACAGGGCGAGCGGGGCGAGAAGCTGCTGCGGGAGGTGTACGAGACGCCGATGGCGGAGGGGACTCCGCTGGTGGTCACGGACTTCCCGACGGCCGAGCTGGTGAAGACCGCCGCGAATTCCTTCCTCGCGACCAAGATCTCCTTCATCAACGCGATGGCGGAGGTGTGCGAGGCCGCGGGCGGTGACGTGGTCAAGCTGGCGGAGGCCATCGGCTACGACGACCGCATCGGCGCGAAGTTCCTGCGGGCCGGGATCGGCTTCGGCGGCGGCTGCCTGCCGAAGGACATCCGGGCCTTCATGGCGCGGGCCGGCGAGCTGGGGGCCGACCAGGCGCTGACCTTCCTCCGGGAGGTCGACTCGATCAACATGCGGCGGCGCGGGCACATGGTGGAGCTGGCGCGGGACGCCGTCGGCGGGTCGTTCCTCGGCAAGCGGGTCGCGGTGCTCGGCGCCACGTTCAAGCCGGACTCCGACGACGTCCGGGACTCGCCCGCACTGAACGTGGCCGGGCAGATCCACCTCCAGGGCGGGCAGGTCACCGTCTACGACCCCAAGGGCATGGACAACGCGCGGCGCGTCTTCCCGACGCTGGGGTACGCGGACTCCGCGGTGGAGGCGGCCCGGGGCGCGGAGGTCGTCCTCCACCTGACCGAGTGGCGCGAGTTCCGCGAGCTCGACCCGGCGGAGCTGGGCCGGGTCGTGACCGACCGGCTGATCCTGGACGGGCGCAACGCGCTCGCCCCCGCCGTGTGGCGGGCGGCCGGGTGGACCTACCGGGCGATGGGCCGCCCGCACGCGTAGGCCGAGCGTCAGGAAGGCGTCGCGCGGCGGTGGTGGGCGGCTCGGGAGGTGAATTCCGTGTCGCGGAGGACGCGCTGGGTGTTGCCCCAGGTCAGGAGGGCCAGGTCGGCTTCCGGCCAGCCTCGGTCCAGGAGTTCCGCGATCAGCCGGGGGTAGCCCGAGGGATCGGTCAGGCCCGTGGGGCGGGAGTTGCCCGGTTCGGTGCCGAAGGCGGCGCCCAGGCCGACGCAGTGCGGGCCGGCGACGGCCCGGACGTGGTCGACGTGGTCCGCGACCGCGTGCAGGGAGTCCCCGGTCCGGGCGGTGTCGAAGGTGATCATCGCCAGGCCGTTCGCCTCCCGCAGGGCCAGCAGGACCTCGTCGGTCACGTTGGCCGGATGCGGGTTCAGGGCCGCGGCCGCCGTGTTCGAGACGATCACCGGCGCCTTCGAGGCCGCCGCGATCCGGCGGGCCGTCAGCGACGGGCATCCGGTCAGGTCCAGCAGGATGCCCAGCCTGTTCGCCTCCTGGACCACCTCGTGGCCGAAGGCCGCCAGGTCCTGCTGGGCCCAGGGCGCTCCCGCCGGCGCGAAGATCCGTACGCCCAGCGCGTGGAAGGCGTGCAACGGGCTCAGGGAGTCGGTCAGCGTACGGCCGGGCACGGGCCCGAGGAAGCAGGCGATGCGGCCGCGGTTGCGGGCGTCCGACATGTCGTCCGCGGTCAGCGCGAGGGTCAGGCTGTCGGGGTAGCGGCGCACCAGGGCCAGCGCCACGTCGATCTGTTCCAGGGTGTCGGAGACCGCCTGGTCGTCGGCGGCGGCCTCGCCCGGGGTGAGCAGCGACCAGAACTGGGCGCCCACTCCCCCGGCGCGCAGCCGCGGGATGTCGGTGTCGACCCCGGCGTCGGACGTGTCGATGTCGTGGTACGGGCTCTGGCGCAAGGTCCAGACGAGCGTGTTGCACCCGTCCGCGACGGGATGTACGGACAGCAGCGCGGCGGCCCGGTCGAGGGCGCTGGTCACCGCTGTGGGGGCGGGAAGGTCTTCCGCCCCGATGCCCACGGAGTGGGGTTCATCCTGCAGGTCGGCCATGGCGTTCGCTCCGGTCTCGGCGGCAGCAGGGAGAGCTGCTGCCACCGTGACACGCGGGACGCCCCGGTCGCCCGGCAGATGTGGCATTCGGGTGTAACCCGCAGGTCACACCCGGTTGCCACACCCCTCCGCAGCTGGGCCGTCTAGCCGATCACCGCGTTGGACGGGCCCCGGGACGCCGACAGGTCCCGCGCCACCGACTCCGCGTCGCGCAGCACCCGTACCGCGTTGGACCAGGTCAGCTTCGCCAGGTCCGGCTTCGACCAGCCGCGGGTGAGGAGCTCCGCGATCAGGTTCGGGTAGCCGGCCACGTCGTCCAGACCGGACGGGGTGAAGGCCGTGCCGTCGTAGTCCCCGCCGATGCCGATGTGGTCGATCCCGGCCACCTCGCGCATGTGGTCCAGGTGGTCGGCGACGGTGGCGGCCGTGGCCACCGGGCGCGGGCGCTCCGCCTCGAAGGCCCGGTGCAGGGCCATCGCCTCGGGCGTGGTGTCCAGGTGGTGCCGGCCGTGGGCCCGCAGGTTCTCGTCCGCGGCCAGCGTCCACTCGACGGCGGCGGGGAGGATGAACTTCGGGACGAAGGTGGCCATCGCCACCCCGCCGTTGGCCGGGAGCCGCTCCAGCACCTCGTCGGGGATGTTGCGCGGGTGGTCGCACACCGCGCGCGCCGAGGAGTGCGAGAAGACCACCGGTGCGGCCGTGACGTCCAGCGCGTCGCGCATCGTCGTCGCGGCCACGTGCGAGAGGTCCACGAGCATGCCGACGCGGTTCATCTCGCGGACGACCTCGCGGCCGAAGTCGCTCAGACCGCCGTGCCGGGGCTCGTCGGTCGCCGAGTCCGCCCAGTCGATGGTGTCGTTGTGCGTGAGCGTCATGTACCGCACGCCCAGCTGGTGCAGGGCGCGCAGGGTGGCGAGCGAGTTGTTGATGGAGTGGCCGCCCTCGGCCCCCATCAGCGAGGCGATCCGGCCGTCGGCGCGGGCCGCCTCCATGTCGTCCGCGGACAGCGCCCGCACCAGGTCGGCGGGGTAACGGCTGATCAGCTGGCCGACCGCGTCCACCTGTTCCAGCGTGGCGCTGACCGCCTCGTCGCCGGTCAGCTCGGTGCTCACGTACACGGACCAGAACTGTGCGCCGACCCCGCCGGCCCGCAGCCGCGGGATGTCGGTGTGCAGGTACGCCGACTGGTCGCCGGCGATGTCCCGCCGGTCCAGGTCGTAGCGGACCTGCTTGCGCAGCGCCCAGGGCAGGTCGTTGTGGCCGTCCACGACGGGGTGCTCGGCCAGCAGCTCGCGCGCCTCGTCCAGGCGCCGCGCCGCGCTCACTTGCCGAATCCGAAGGACTCCGCGCCCGCGACCTTCGTCCGCAGCCGCTTGCCCTTCTCGGTGGCCTGGTCGTTCAGCTCCTGCTGGAAGTCGCGCATCCGGGCCAGCAGCTCCTTGTCGTGCGCCGCCAGCATCCGTACGGCCAGCAGGCCCGCGTTGCGCGCCCCGGCGACCGAGACGGTGGCGACGGGAACGCCGGCGGGCATCTGGACGATCGACAGCAGCGAGTCCATGCCGTCGAGGTACTTCAGGGGGACCGGGACGCCGATGACCGGCAGCGGGGTGACCGAGGCGAGCATGCCGGGCAGGTGGGCGGCCCCGCCCGCGCCCGCGATGATCGCCTTGAGCCCGCGGTCGGCGGCCTGCTCCCCGTACGCGACCATCTCGCGCGGCATCCGGTGCGCGGAGACGACGTCGACCTCGTAGGGGATCTCGAACTCGTCCAGTGCCTTGGCTGCGGCCTCCATCACCGGCCAGTCCGAGTCGGACCCCATGACGATGCCGATGAGGGGGGCTGCGGCGGAGGTGCTCATTGGGTGACCGTTCCTCTGAGGTAGTCGGCAGCGTGGCGTGCGCGCTCCAGCACATCGTCCAGGTCGTCGCCGTAGGTGTTGACGTGGCCGACCTTGCGGCCGTGTTTCACGTCCTTGCCGTACATGTGGATCTTCAGCTGCGGGTCGTGGGCCATGCAGTGCAGGTAGGCCGCGTACATGTCGGGGTAGTCCCCGCCCAGCACGTTGACCATGACCGTCCACGCGGCGCGGGGGCGCGGGTCGCCCAGCGGAAGGTCCAGGACCGCCCGTACGTGGTTGGCGAACTGCGAGGTGATGGCCCCGTCCTGGGTCCAGTGGCCGCTGTTGTGCGGGCGCATGGCCAGTTCGTTGACGAGGATGCGGCCGTCGGTGGTCTCGAACAGCTCCACGGCCAGGTGGCCGGTCACGCCGAGTTCCTGGGCGATGCGCAGGGCCAGGGCCTGTGCCTCGCCCGCCAGGGCCTCCGAGAGGTTCGGGGCCGGGGCGATCACCGTGTCGCAGACGCCGTCCACCTGGCGGGACTCGACGACGGGGTAGGCGACGGCCTGGCCGTGCGGGGAGCGGACGATGTTGGCCGCGAGCTCGCGGACGTACTCGACCTTCTCCTCCGCGAGGACCGGGACGCCCGCCTTGAAGGGGGCCTCCGCGTCCTCGGGCGTGCGGACGAACCACACGCCCTTGCCGTCGTACCCGCCGCGCACCGTCTTGAGGATGACGGGGAAGCCGCCCACCTCGTCCGCGAAGGCCGCCACGTCCGCCGGATCGCTCACGATCCGGTGGCGGGGGCTCGGCGCGCCGATCTCGTCGAGGCGGGCGCGCATCACCCCCTTGTCCTGGGCGTGCACCAACGCGTCGGGCCCCGGGCGGACGGGGATGCCGTCCGCTTCCAGGGCCCTGAGGTGCTCGGTGGGCACGTGCTCGTGATCGAAGGTGATCACGTCGCAGCCGCGCGCGAAGGCGCGCAACGTCTCCAGATCGCGATAGTCGCCGATGACGACATCGCTCACGACCTGGGCCGCCGAGTCCTGTGGGGTGTCACTGAGGATCTTGAATCTGATGCCGAGGGGGATACCCGCCTCGTGGGTCATGCGGGCGAGCTGTCCGCCGCCGACCATGCCGACTACCGGGAACGTCACTTCTCCAGGGTATCCGGCGGTATTCCGCCATCCGGACGTGCCCCTGGCGCGCGGCCGCCGGTGTGCCGTGCGTCGCACGGTGCCCGAAGGCACAGACGGACCGGAGGGGCGACACTTACCATGGAGGGGTTGACGGAGAACAGCGGACGCCCCCGTGCGGGGCGGTGACCGACAGGGACTGACCATTCAGATGAGCACGCCGGGGAACGGACCCGTCCTCGAACGCGTACGCGGTCTCGTTCGTGAGGTCGCCAAGTTCGGCGCCGTGGGCGGTCTGGGCGTGCTGGTCAACCTGGGTGTCTTCAACCTGATCCGGCACACGACGGACCTCCAGGTGGTGCGCGCGAGCGTGATAGCGACCGTGGTCGCCATCGCCACGAACTACCTCGGCTTCCGCTACTTCGCCTACCGGGACCGCGCCAAGAGCGGCCGGACCCGGGAGCTGGTCCTGTTCGCCGGGTTCAGCGCGATCGGCCTGGTCATCGAGAACGGCGTGCTGTACACGGCCACGTACGGATTCGGCTGGGACGGTTCGGTCGCCACCAACGTCTTCAAGTTCATCGGCATCGCGACCGCGACCGTCTTCCGTTTCTGGTCGTACCGGACCTGGGTATTCAAGGCCCTGCCGCAGGCCGCCGAGGCCGAGCCGATACCCGAGCCGGCCCCGCTGCCCAAGCCGGACCGCAGGCCCGAACCGCAGCCCGAGCCGGAACCCGAACCCGCGGCGAGCTGAGCCGCGAGCCCTGACCATGCCCTAGCGGACCGTCTTCTCCGGCTCCGAGTGCTCCCGGGCCGTCCGGCTCAGGAACAGGGCGAAGACCGGCGGCTGCGCCTGGAGCAGCTCGAGCCGCCCGCCGTCCGCCTCGGCGAGGTCCCGGGCGACGGCCAGGCCGATGCCGGTGGAGTTCCGGCCGCTGATGGCCCGCTCGAAGATCCGGTTGCCGAGGTCCGGCGGGACCCCCGGCCCCTCGTCCGTGACCTCCAGCACCGCCTGGTTCCCGATCACCCGGGTGCGCAGGGCGACGGTGCCGCCGCCGTGCATCAGTGCGTTCTCCACCAGCGTGGCCAGGACCTGGGCGACCGCGCCCGGGGTGCCGACGGCCCGTACGCCCTGCTTGCCCGAGCGCACGATGGCGCGGCCGGCGCTGCGGTAGGCGGGCCGCCACTCCTCCACCTGCTGTTTGACGACCTCGTCGAGGTCGAAGGGGACCGCCGAGCCGGTCCGCGGGTCCCGCGAGTTCGTGAGCAGCCGCTGGACCACGTCCGTGAGCCGCTCCACCTGGGCGAGGGCGATGGTCGCCTCCTCCCGCACGGTCTCCAGGTCCTCGGTGACCGTGATCTCCTCCAGCCGCATCGACAGCGCGGTCAGCGGGGTGCGCAGCTGGTGCGAGGCGTCCGCGGCCAGCCGCCGCTCGGCGGTCAGCATCCGCCCGATCCGCTCGGCGCTGGAGTCCAGTACGTCCGCGACCCGGTCCAGCTCGGGCACCCCGTAGCGCTTGTGCCGGGGCCGCGGGTCTCCCGATCCGAGGCGCTCGGCGGTCTCGGCGAGGTCGGTGAGCGGGGAGGCCAGCCGGTTCGCCTGCCGCACGGCCAGCAGGACGGCCGCCACGACGGCCAGCAGCGCGACGGCGCCGACGACCGCGAGGGTCCGCCCGACCTCCTTGGTCACGGTGGAGCGGGCTTCCTCGACGACCACGAGCTCGCCCTGCTCACCGCGTGCGGTGCCGCGGATGACGTCCTCGTCGATCCGGTGGCCGACCTCGACGGTGGCCTGCCCGGGGATGGTGATCGTGGCGTGGTGGCCGACGTCCAGCTGGTCGGACAGGGCCTGCGGGTCGACGCGCTCGCGTTCGAGGACGTTCGCCTCGACGATGCCGACCAGGCGCTGTGCCTCGTACTCGATGCGGTCCTGGGCGCTGCTGGTGATGGTCCTGGTCTCCACGATGACCAGGGAGACGCCGAAGACGGCGATCACGACGAGTACGACGGCGAGCGTGGAGTTGATCAGGCGGCGGCGCATGGCGTGGGAGCTGCTCAGCTCTTCTCGAAGCGGAAGCCGACGCCGCGGACGGTGGCGATGTAGCGGGGGTTGGCGGCGTCGTCGCCCAGCTTCTTGCGGAGCCAGGAGATGTGCATGTCGAGGGTCTTGGTGGAGGACCACCAGGTGGTGTCCCAGACCTCGCGCATGAGCTGGTCGCGGGTGACGACCCGGCCGGCGTCGCGGACCAGGACGCGCAGCAGGTCGAACTCCTTGGCCGTGAGCTGGAGCTCCTCCTCGCCCATCCAGGCGCGGTGCGATTCGACGTCGATGCGCACGCCGTGGGTGGCGGGCGGCTGGGCGGTCTCGGCGGCGCCGCGCCGCAGCAGGGCCCGGACCCGGGCCAGCAGCTCGGCCAGGCGGAACGGCTTGGTCACGTAGTCGTCGGCGCCGGCGTCGAGGCCGACGACCGTGTCGACCTCGTCCGCGCGGGCGGTCAGGACCAGGATCGGGAAGCCGTGGCCCTCGGCGCGCAGCCGTCGGGCCACTTCCAGGCCGTCCATGCCCGGCAGGCCCAGGTCCAGGACGACGAGGTCCACGCCGCCCTGCAGTCCGGCGTCCAGGGCCGTGGGGCCGTCCTCCCGGACCTCGACCTCGTACCCTTCCCGGCGCAGGGCGCGGGCCAGGGGTTCCGAGATGGATGCGTCGTCCTCGGCGAGCAGTACACGCGTCATGTGGGTGATGGTAGTCCGAGGCGACTGGTTCGAGGGGGCCCCGGGAACGCCCCTGTCTATCTGTGCGTACGAACCACTAACCACCTTCGAATATGGTCAGACGGTTCCTCGATGACCTGTGATCCATATCTCAAGTCCTTCCTTATGCCGCCCTGTCGTGTCGTATGGTGTCGAGACGCCTGATGCACTACCTCAGGGACCTTTGTGCCGAAAACCGCGCCGAAGGTCTCTATTTCTGTCCTGACCGGAACGGGCAGTCTTGACGGACTGCCGGTCCGGGCTTGATGACAGTGAATGACCTGTGGGCCGGGCCCGCCGCGCGATGATGCGCGGCCGGGCGTGGATCCCGGTTACGGATGTCTCTTCGCCCCCGAACCCCACGGGGACGAGACCCCCGGGCGTGGGGTGGGACCTTCGATGCCGGTGCCGGCCACCCCCCACCGGGCGCTGTTGGGCTCACGAAGCCACGCGTCCCGAGCAAGCAAGGATCGACCATGGCTTCCAGCCTGACGAAGGACTCGGCGGATCCGTCCGCGGAACCGACCTTCTTCGGCCACCCCCGTGGCCTGGCCACGCTGTTCATGACCGAGATGTGGGAGCGCTTCTCCTACTACGGCATGCGCGCACTTCTCGTGTACTACCTGGTCTCGGGCGGCGCCGACGCCGCCACGGGCAGCCAGGGCGGCGGCCTTGCGATGACCGCGGCCACCACCACGGCCATCTACTCCGTGTACGTCTCCATGGTCTACCTGATGGCCATGCCGGGCGGATGGTTCGGTGACCGCGTCTGGGGTGCCCGCAAGACGGTCGCGATCGCCGGCTTCGTGATCATGGGTGGCCACCTGTCGCTGGCGCTTCCCGGCCAGGCGATGTTCTTCGTCGGTCTGATCCTCGTCGCGACCGGTTCCGGTCTGCTGAAGGCCAACATCTCCACGATGGTCGGCCACCTGTACGACGGCCCGGAGGACCCGCGCCGCGACGGTGGCTTCACGATCTTCTACATCGGCATCAACCTCGGTGCCTTCGTCGCCCCGTTCATCGTCGGAACGGTCGGCAAGGAGCACAACTGGCACCTGGGCTTCGCCCTCGCCGCCGTCGGCATGGGCCTGGGCCTCGCCCAGTTCCTGATCGGCACCAAGAACCTGAGCCCGAAGAGCAGCGAGGTCCCGAACCCGCTGACTCCCGAGGAGCGCACCGCCGTCATCAGGAAGGTCCTGCTCTGGGTCGCGGGCATCGCCGTCTTCTACGGCGCCGTGGTCTGGCTGGGCTACTACACCCTGAACTGGGCCCTGGTCCCGCTGACCCTGGCCGGCCTGATCATCCCGGTCGCCGTGCTGACGCGGATCAAGCGCGACAAGGACCTGTCGAACCCCGAGCAGTCGCGGATGACGGCCTACATCTGGTTCTTCATCGCCGCCGCCGTCTTCTGGATGATCTACGACCAGGGCGGCTCGACGCTGTCGCTGTTCGCGGACTCCAAGACCGCCGACACGATCTTCGGTCTCGGCTTCTCGGCCACCTGGTACCAGTCGCTGAACCCGCTGTTCGTGATGGCGCTGGCCCCGGTCTTCGCCTGGCTGTGGCTGTGGCTGGCCCGCAAGAACCAGGAGCCGAACACCATCGTGAAGTTCGCGATGGGCCTGGTCCTGGTCGGTGCCTCGTTCTTCGTCTTCATCGTCCCGATGAACATGGCCGGCGACGGCACCATGGTCTCCCCGATGTGGCTCGTCTCGATCTACATGATCCAGACCATCGGTGAGCTGTGCCTCTCCCCGGTCGGCCTCTCGGTCACCACGAAGATGGCGCCCCAGAAGTACGCCTCCCAGATGATGGGCGTCTGGTTCCTCGCGGTCACCGCCGGTGACTGCACGACCAGCCTGCTCTCCATCGCGGGTGTCGACCTGAACGGCACGTGGGTGATCGGCTTCGAGGCCCTGGCGGCGGTGCTCGCGGGCTTCGCGGTCTACTCGTACCGCAAGAAGGTCCAGTCGATGATGGGCTCCGTGCACTGACGCACCCCCTTCGCCACACGAGCGGCCCGGCACACCGGAAGGTGTGCCGGGCCGTTTCGCGTGCCGGTTACCTGGTGCCGCGCAGGCGGCGCCACGGGGTGAAGGTGAAGACCGCGCCGCCGAGCAGGATGACCGTGCCGGCGACCAGGGCCAGGGCCTTGATGCCGCCCTCGTCCTCGGCGCCGGTGTCGGCGAGTCCGCCCGGGCCGCTGGTGGTGGCGCCCGTGGTGGAGGGCGAGCCGGAGCCGCCCGCCTGGGCGGTGGTGTCCAGCTCCAGCGAGACGCCGCTGCTGGTCGCCTTGCAGGGCACGTTGATCGGCGTGGAGCCCGGGGCCATCGTGACGTCGATGGTCAGCTGGTCCGGGCTCAGCGTCACCTTGCCGGTCTTGCCCGGCTTGTAGGTGCCGGTCATGTCGTTGAGGCTGACCGGGGCCTTGTCCGCGATCGGCTCCGCGTTGGCGGGGCCCGCGACCTTGACCGTGCCGCTGTCCGCGCCGCCGAGTTTGACGTTCATCGAGGGCTTGAGGGCCCCCGCGGGCAGGGCCATGGGCGCGGCCATCGCGCCCTTCGCCGTCTTGACGGTCAGGTCGTAGCTGCCGCCGTTCTTCTTCGCGTTGATCGTCACCGGGGTCTTGATGCCGCCGGGGACGACCGGGCCGCAGTCGAAGGCGACCTCGACGGCCTTGCCCGGGAAGTCGGTCTGGCCGCCTCCCCCGCCGCTGGTGGTGCCGCCGTTGGCCGTGCCGCCGTTGTTGTTGCCTCCGTTGGTGTTGCCTCCGTTGGTGGTGCCTCCGTCGGTCGTCCCGCCGCTGGAGCCGGCCGCCACGTCGATGGTCGCCCCGCCCTTCACCTCGCCGGTCGGCGCGCACTTGGTGACGAAGGTGCCGAAGGAGAACGAGACGGCGACCTCGTACTTGCCGGGGGTCAGGGTGATCTTGCCGGCCTTGGTGAGCTTCAGCTTGGCCTTCATGGGCGACATGACCATGGGGGCCTTCTTCGGGATCGGCGGGTTCTTCTTCTCCCCGACGACCTTCAGCTCGCCCGTTCCGGCGCCGCCCACCGCGATCCAGCCGGTGGGCTGTACGGAGTCCTTCGGGATGTCCATCAGGTCCGTGTTGTTCGATGCGGGCTTGACGGTCTCCCAGACCACCTCGACCTCGTCACCGACCTTTGCGGTGGCCGGGGCCGTGATCTTGGCGGTGGTCTCGCCCTCCACCGGGTCGCCTCCGCCGGCCGGCGGAACGCACTTGACCTTGAACGTGGCCTCGGCGGCCACGGCGGGAGAAGCCGAGATGGCGATACCCGCGCCGCCGAGCAGCAGCGCGACCACGGCCGCGCTCACCCTCCGTTGGGTCTTCACGAATGTCCCTTCGTCGTCGATCGGTTCTCAGACGGTGCGGACGTCTGCGGTGCTGTCTCCGGCGCGCTGTCCGGGGTGAACCACGGCAGGACCGCCGTGGGGGTCTCGGGGGCCGGCGGGGCATCGGCCGGCGGGCCGGAGGCCGCGCGGGCGGGCCCCCGTACGGCGGGGATCCTGGGCAGGCGGGCCGTCACGGCGGCCGCCGCCTCGGGGACACGGGCGCCGCGGTGGCGGCCGGCGGCCGCGGTGCGCGGCCGGACCCGGTCGACGACGGCCATGCCGACGCGGAACACCGCGGCCGGGACGACCAGCAGGAGCAGGCCCCAGAAGAGCAGGACCCCGTACGGCCGGTCCACGCCCCAGGGCTGGGTGGCCACGACGGTCTCGCCGTACTTGAGGGAGACGGTGTAGTCCCCGTGGGCGCCGGCGGTGAGGGCCACGTTCAGGGCGACCTCCGCCTTGCCCCCGGGCGCGATCGTGCCCTTCCACCGGACCTCCTCCCACAGCGGCGCGAACACCCCGTGGGCGGTGCCGAGCTGGAAGACCGGGTCCTTGACGGGGGCGGATCCGAGGTTGCCGACGGTGACCTTGAACGTCCGGCTGGGCGGGGCCCCGAACCAGGTCAGCACTCCGTCGTCGCCCTCCAGGCGGACCCCGGTGAGCATCGCGAGGCGGGCCGTGCCGGATTCGGCGGGCAGCTCGGCCACCGGATGGTCGGTGATCTTCAGCGCGGCGGCGACGGTGGACTGGTCCCCGTTGACGGAGGTGACGTTGACGACGCAGGGGCAGGGCTTGGGAGGCGCCACCACGGGCAGCTGCGCGGCGAAGCGCCCGTCGTCGCCGACCGATACGGCGACGCCGTCGGCGTTGGCGCAGCTGTTGGTGCCGCCGATCATGTTCTGCCCGCAGACCAGCAGCATCACGAGGGTCTTGGCCCGCCAGCCGGTGCCGGTGACGGTGATCTCGGTGCCCTTGGCGGCCTCCTGGAGCGAGAGCGCCACGGCGGCCTTGCCCTCGTCGGCGGCGGCCGGGGGCGCCGGGAGCAGGGCCAGCGCGCACACGGCCAGCCCGGCGGCGAGCAGGGCTCCGAGTCTTCTCACCGGGAGGCTCCCGTCAGTTCGTGTTCCGGTGCAGGGACAGGTCCGGCCGCGGGCGGCGCGTCGTGCGACGGGTCCGGGCGGGGCCGGCGGGCGCGTACGAGGTACAGCGCGGCCGCGGTGGTCCCGCCGAGGCCGAGCAGGCCGGCCCCCGTCCAGCCGACGAGGTTCCAGGGCACGAGCCAGCGCGATCCGGCGGCCACCGCGCGGGCGCCGCCGGGGGCCGTGACGGTGAGGGTGACGCTCACCCGGTCCAGGACCGGGGCTCCGGGCCACGGTTCGGTCAGCTCCACCCGCTGGCCGGGCAGCAGTTCCACGGGCAGGGCGCGGCCGGTGCGGCCGGGCACCTCGCCGAAGAGTCCCTCGGCCTCGAGCCCCAGCTCGGGGGCGAGGGCCACGTTGCCGCGGTTGACGAGGGTGTAGGAGACGACGGCGGCGGAGCCCCTGCCCCGTACGGCGACGTCCTCGACCGTGAGCGCGGCCAAGGTGGGGCCGCTGACCCGCAGGTGGACCCGTACGCCGACCTCGTGGCCGGCTTCGGTGGCGACCACGGCGGCGGGGTGGTCGCCGGGCGGGGAGGCGGGCGGCACGGTGAGCGTGAAGGGGACCACCGCGCGGGTCCGGGGCGGGATCTTGACGGTGGCTCCGGCACCGAAGCTGATCCAGGATCCGGCGCCGGTCCCGGGCCCCTGCGGGCGGCCCTCGGCGGCGGGCCCGGCCGGGCGGACCGCGAAGGCGCCGTCGGGGGTGTTGTAGGCGTCGGCCCCGCGCAGGGTGATCGTGCGCTCCTGGTCGGTGGTGTTGGCCAGGGCGATGCGGTCCTCGAGGACGGTGCCGGGGGTCCCGGCGAGGTAGAAGAACGGGCGGTCGGCGCCGGGCCGGGCGGCGGCGGCCGCTCCGGCGGCGGGCTCGGCGGTCCAGCCGGGCTCGTCGGCCGCGGCGGGCGTCGCGGCGGCCGTCGCGGCCGCCGCGTACAGGGCGGCGGTCGCCAGGAGCGGCACCCCGGACCGGCGGAGCCTTCGGGAGGGTCGGAGCACGGGCATGGCCGGGGGCGCTCCGTTCAGGACCGGGCCCGCTGGCCGCGCCGGGTCAGCCAGAGCACGCCGGCCGCGCCGGAGAGCAGCACGGTGGCGCCGAGGGTGCCGAGGGCGAGGGCGGAGTCGGTGGGGCCGGTCTGCGGGAGGGCGCCGTCGCCGTCCTCGTCACCGGCCGGGGCGCCGCCGCCGGCGGCGGTGACGTCCAGCTCCAGGGACGGGCCCGGGCCGTTGCCGGGGGTGCAGGTGGTCGTGGTGCCCATCGCCTTGATGGTGAGCACGCCGGCGGTGAAGGTGACCTTGCCGCTCTTCTTGGGGGTGTAGGTGCCCGAGAGATCGGTGATCTTGATGGGTGTGTTGGCGGGCGCGGCCTCGGGGTTGGGCGGGCCGGAGACCGGGACGGAGGCCTTCTCCGCTCCGCCGACGACGATGACCGCGCTGGGGTTCATCGCGCCCTTGCCCAGCTCGATGGGGCTGGACGAGACGCCCTTCTGGAAGGACATCGTCAGCTTGTAGCCGTCGCCCTCCTTGACGGCCTTGATGTCGATGGGCGACACCGCCGACTTGTCGCCGATCGGGGTCTTGCAGTCGTAGGCCACGTCGACGACCGCGGCCTGGGCCGCGGGGGCGGCCAGCAGTACCGCCGATCCGGCCAGCGCGGAGGCCAGCGCGAGCGCGGTGGAGCGTTTCCGGTTGGACACCTTCGTCTTCCCCTCGGACCTCGGGACCACAAGTTACTGACGACACATCAGATTGGTGGCTCAAGGTACGCCCGGGGCCTTACGGAGGGAAGACAAAGGGCAGGCCGGAATTGACCGTTCGTCAGTACACCCGGACACCCCGCTGCCACACGCCGGAAACGAGCGGGACACCCGGGCGGTAGGCGAGGTGGACGTGGCTGGGAGCGTCGAGCAGGGCCAGATCCGCGCGGGCTCCGGGAGTGACGGCGCCGATGTCGGTGCGGCGCAGGGCGCGGGCTCCGCCGGCGGTGGCCGACCAGAGGGCCTCGTCGGGGGTCATCCGCATGTCGCGGACGGCGAGCGCGACGCAGAACGGCATGGAGCTCGTGTAGGAGGAGCCGGGGTTGCAGTCGGTGGACAGGGCCACGGTCGCACCGGCGTCGATCAGGCGGCGGGCGTCGGGCCACTGGGCGCGGGTGGAGAACTCGGCGCCGGGCAGCAGGGTGGCGACCGTGGTGGAGGCGGCCTGGGCCAGGGCGTCGACGTCGGCGTCGGTCAGGTGGGTGCAGTGGTCGGCTGAGGCCGCTTCGAGCTCGACGGCGAGCTGCACGCCGGGCCCGTACGACAGCTGGTTGGCGTGGACGCGCGGGATCAGCCCGGCGGCCGCCCCGGCGGTCAGGATCGCGCGGGCCTGGTCCCCGTCGAAGGCGCCCTTCTCGCAGAAGACGTCCACCCAGCGGGCGTACGGGGCGCAGGCCGTCAGCATCTCCCCGGTGACGAGGGCGACGTAGCCGTCCGGGTCCTCGGCGTAGTCGGGGGACACGATGTGCGCGCCGAGGTAGGTGACCTCCTCGGTGTGCGCGGCGGCGATGCGCAGGGCGCGGGCCTCGTCGGCGGTGGTGAGCCCGTAGCCGGACTTGGTCTCGAAGGTGGTGGTGCCCTGACGGCGCGCCTCGTCGAGGTGGCGCACCAGGTTCGCCTCGAGCTCGGCGTCGGTGGCGGCGCGGGTGGCGGCGACCGTGGTGCGGATGCCTCCGGCGGAGTAGGCGCGGCCGGACATCCGGGCGTTGAACTCGGCGGTGCGGTCGCCGGCGAAGACGAGGTGGCTGTGGCTGTCGACGAAGCCGGGGATGACGGCGCGGCCCTGCGCGTCGAAGCGCTCGTCGGCTGCGGGGGCCTGCGCCGCCGGGCCGACCCAGGCGATCGTGTCGCCGTCGGTGACGACGGCGGCGTTCTCGATCAGGCCGAGGGGGCTGCCGTCGCCGACGGCGGGGTCGTTGGTGACGAGGCTGCCGATGTTGGTGATGGCGGTGGTGGTCACTGGGTTCCTCTCAGAGCTTGCTTGCCCCCGCAGGCGGCACGGTCAGGACCGCAGGGCCGCGATCGCGTCGGACAGGGCGGACGGGACGTCCTCGACCAGGGTGTGGGCGCCGTCGCGGACCACGTGGCGGCCGCCGACCACCGTGTGGCGGACGTCCGCCGCCGTGGCGGCGAAGACGGCCGTCTCGGCGCCGAGCCGCGGCAGGGTCCCGGCCGTGCGTACGGAGTCCAGCGCGATCGTGGTGAAGTCCGCGAGCGCGCCCGCCTCCAGCCGGCCCGCGTCCGGGAGTCCGAGGGCCGCGTGGCCGTCCTCGGTGGCGGCGGTGAGCAGGGCGTTCGCCGTCCAGTGGCCCCGGGTGCGGCTGCGCAGGCGCTCGTTCAGCTCCATCGCGCGGGCCTCTTCGAGCAGGTCGATCACGGCGTGGCTGTCGCTGCCCAGGGACAGCGGGCTGCCCCCGTGCTGGAGGCGGGTCGCCGGGCCGATGCCGTCCGCGAGGTCGCGTTCGGTGGTGGGGCACATGCACGTACCGGTGGCGGTGCCGCCGAGGAGGGCGATGTCCGCGTCGGTCAGGTGCGTGTTGTGGACGCCGGTGGTGCGCGGGCCGAGCACGCCGTGGTCGGCCAGCAGCTGGGTCGGGGTGCGGCCGTGAGCGGCCTGGCAGGCGTCGTTCTCGGCGGTCTGCTCCGAGAGGTGGACGTGCAGGGGCGCCCGGCGTTCCTCGGCCCAGCCGGCCACGGTGGCCAGCTCGGCGGCGGGTACCGCGCGGACCGAGTGGATCGCGGCGCCGATCCGGGCGTGGTCACGGGGCTTGACCGCGCTCGCGCGCTCGGCCCAGGCCTCGGCGGTGCCGTCGGAGAACCGCAGCTGGTGGGTGTTGGGAGCCTGGCCGAAGCCCGCCGAGAGGTACGCCGTGTCCAGGAGGGTGATGCGGATGCCGGCCGCGGCGGCGGCCTCGATCAGGGCCTCGCCCATCGCGTTCGGGTCGGCGTACGGGGCGCCGCCGGGGGCGTGGTGGACGTAGTGGAACTCGCCGACGTTGGTGATGCCGGCCAGCGCCATCTCGGCGTACACGGCCCGGGCGAGCGCGAAGTAGCTGTCGGGGGTGAGGTTCTGGGCGACCTTGTACATGAAGTCGCGCCAGGTCCAGAAGGTGCCGGAGCCCACCTGGACCGTGCCGCGCAGGGCCCGGTGGAAGGCGTGGGAGTGCGCGTTGGCCAGGCCCGGGAGGGTCAGGCCGCGCAGGATCTCCGCGCCGGGCGGCGGGGCGTCCACACCGGTGCGCAGGGCGCCGATCCGCCCGTCTCCGGTGACCTCCAGGGCCACGCCCGGCTCGACGTGGGTGCCGAGCCAGGCGTGCTCCAGCCAGTACGTCGTCAGCACGTGCCCCTTCAACCGCATGCCAGGCCTTCCAGTACGTCGGCGAGTGCGAGGACTCCGGCGACGCAGTCGTCCTCGGCGGCGAACTCCTTCGGGGAGTGGGAGACGCCCGTGGGGTTGCGTACGAACAGCATCGCGGTCGGGACGGCCGCGGAGAGGATTCCGGCGTCGTGTCCCGCCCCCGTGCCGAGTACGGGGACCCCGCCGCCCAGGATCCGGTTCATCTCGTCGCGCAGGGAGTGCTCGAACTCGACGACCGGGGTGAAGGACTCCCGGACGACGCCGAGGTCGATGCCGTCCTGGTCGGCGCGCTCGCGGGCGGCCTTCTCGATGGCGGTGACGACCGTGTCGAGGGTGGCCTGGTCGGCGGCGCGCGAGTCGAGCCAGCCGCGCACCAGCGAGGGGATGGCGTTGACCCCGTTGGGCTCGACGGCGATCTTCCCGAAGGTGGCGACGGCCCCGGCGAGGGCCGCCTCGGTGCGGGCGGCCAGCACGGTCGCCGCGTACGTGAGCATCGGGTCGCGGCGGTCCACCAGGCGGGTGGTGCCCGCGTGGTTGGCCTCGCCGCGGAAGTCGAACCGCCAGCGGCCGTGCGGCCAGATCGCGGAGGCGATGCCGACGCGGTCCCCGGACAGGTCGAGGGCGCGGCCCTGCTCCACGTGCAGTTCGACGAACGCGCCGATCCGGGCGAGCCGTTCGGGGTCCGCGCCGATGCCGTCGGGGTCGTACCCGGCGGCCTCCATGGCCTGCGCGAGGGAGGTCCCGTCGGCGTCGCGGAGCTCGTACGCCTTCTCCTTGGTCAGCTGCCCCGCGGCGAGCCGGGAGCCGACGCAGGCGAGGCCGAAGCGGGCCCCTTCCTCGTCACCGAAGTTGGTGATGGCAAGTGGCCTGGCGAACTCCGCGCCCCTCCTGCGGAGTTCGTCCAGGGCCGCGAAGGAGGACACCACCCCGAGGGGGCCGTCGAAGGCCCCGCCGTCGGGGACGGAGTCCAGGTGCGAGCCGGTGACCACGGCGTCGCCCGCGAGGGGGTCGCCGAGCCAGGCCCACTGGTTGCCGTTGCGGTCGGTCTCGTACGTCAGCCCGCGCGCCTCGGCCTGCTCCTGGAACCAGGTGCGGCAGTCGGCGTCGGCGCCGGTCCAGGCGTACCGGCGGTATCCGCCGGTGTCCGCGTGGCGGCCGATGGGCGCGAGCTCGGCCCACATCTCGTGGAAGGTCACGCGTCGTCGCCCTCGCGCATCGGAACGCGCACGCCGCGCTCGTCGGCGACGGACTCGGCGATGTCGTAGCCGGCGTCGACGTGGCGGATGACGCCCATGCCCGGGTCGTTGGTGAGGACGCGGCGGATCTTCTCGCCGGCGAGCGGGGTGCCGTCGGCGACGGTGACCTGGCCCGCGTGGATCGAGCGGCCCATGCCGACGCCGCCGCCGTGGTGCAGGGAGACCCAGGAAGCGCCGGAGGCGACGTTGACCATCGCGTTGAGCAGCGGCCAGTCCGCGATGGCGTCGGAGCCGTCGAGCATGGCCTCGGTCTCGCGGTACGGGGAGGCCACCGAGCCGCAGTCGAGGTGGTCGCGGCCGATGACCAGCGGCGCGGCGAGGGTGCCGTCGGCCACCATCTCGTTGAAGCGCTCGCCGGCCTTGTCGCGCTCGCCGTAGCCGAGCCAGCAGATGCGCGCGGGCAGGCCCTGGAAGTGGACGCGCTCGCCGGCCATCTTGATCCAGCGGTGCAGGGACTCGTTCTCGGGGAAGAGCTCCAGCATCGCCTTGTCGGTCTTGTGGATGTCGGAGGCCTCGCCGGACAGGGCGGCCCAGCGGAAGGGGCCCTTGCCCTCGCAGAACAGCGGCCGGATGTAGGCGGGGACGAAGCCGGGGAAGGCGAAGGCGCGGTCGTAGCCGGCCAGCTGGGCCTCGCCGCGGATGGAGTTGCCGTAGTCGAAGACCTCGGCGCCCGCGTCCATGAAGCCGACCATGGCCTCGACGTGCCGGGCCATGGACTCGCGGGCGCGGGTGGTGAAGCCGGCCGGGTCCTTGGCGGCGTAGGAGGCCATGTCCTCGAAGTCGACGCCGACGGGCAGGTACGCGAGCGGGTCGTGGGCCGAGGTCTGGTCGGTGACGATGTCGATCGGCGCGCCCTCGGCCAGCATCTGCGGGAGCAGCTCGGCGGCGTTGCCGAGCAGGCCGATGGAGAGCGGCTTGCGGGCGTCGCGGGCTTCGACGGCCAGCTGGAGGGCGTGGCGCAGGTTGTCGGCCCTGACGTCCAGGTAGCGGTGCTCGATGCGGCGCTCGATGGCGCGCGGGTCGACGTCGATGCAGATCGCGACGCCGTCGTTCATCGTCACGGCCAGCGGCTGGGCGCCGCCCATGCCGCCGAGGCCGGCGGTGAGGGTGATGGTGCCGGCGAGGGTGCCGGCGAACTTCTTCGCGGCGACGGCGGCGAAGGTCTCGTAGGTGCCCTGGAGGATGCCCTGGGTGCCGATGTAGATCCAGGACCCGGCCGTCATCTGCCCGTACATGGTCAGGCCGAGCTGCTCCAGCCGCCGGAACTCCTCCCAGTTGGCCCAGTCGCCGACGAGGTTGGAGTTGGCGAGCAGCACGCGCGGCGCCCACTCGTGGGTCTGCATCACGCCGACCGGGCGGCCGGACTGGACGAGCATCGTCTCGTCCTGCTTGAGGGTCTGGAGGGTGCGGACCATCGCGTCGTACGAGCGCCAGTCGCGGGCGGCCTTGCCGGTGCCGCCGTAGACGACCAGCTTGTCGGGGTGCTCGGCGACCTCGGGGTCGAGGTTGTTCTGGAGCATCCGCAGCGCGGCCTCCTGCTGCCATCCCAGGGTGCTGAGCTCGGTGCCTCGCGCGGCACGTACGGGGCGGGGTCCTGACATGGCGGTGCCTCCTCCGATGTTGGTCAATCCATTCACATCCTGGCCCCCTGAATAGATTCAGTCAACAGCTGCGGGCGGCTCCTTCGGATGATGGGATGGCGGTATGGCTGCCGACGTGGACACGGGAGGCGCCGCCGCCCGCCGCGATCTGGCCGTACGGGCCGCCGTCGAGCAGGGGCTGCTGGACGGCGAGCCCCTGGTCTGCCTGCTGGACACGGCCGGGATCCGGGCCTCCGCCGCGGCCCTGACCGCCGCCTTCGAGGCCGCGCTGGCGCCCGGCACCCCCGTCCTGCACGCCTTCGCGGTCAAGGCCGCCCCGCTCGTCCCGGTGCTGCGGCTGCTGGCCGACGCGGGGCTCGGCTGCGAGGTGGCCGGCCCCGGCGAGCTGGCGCTGGCCCGGGCGGCCGGGGTGGGGGCGGACCGGACCGTCCTGGACTCCCCCGCCAAGACCGTGGCCGAACTGCGCGAGGCGCTGGCCCTGGGCATCGCCGTCAACGCCGACAACCGGCAGGAGCTGGAACGGCTCGACGCGCTCGTCGCCGAGGCGCACACGGCCTCCCCCGTCGGCGTACGGATCAACCCGCAGACCGGAGCGGGCACCATCGACGCCCTGTCCACGGCCACCGCGACCTCGAAGTTCGGGATCGCGCTGCGCGACCCGGGCGCCCGCGCGTGGCTGGTGGGGGCGTACCTGGACCGGCCGTGGCTGACCCGGCTGCACATCCACTCGGGTTCCCAGGGCGTCCCGCTGCCGCTGATCGCCGAGGGCGTGCGGGAGCTGCACGCGCTGGCCGAGGAGATCAACGCGGCGGCCGGACGCCGCCAGGTCGACACCCTCGACATCGGCGGCGGCCTCCCGGTGAACTTCACCTCGGACGAGCACACCCCGGCGTACGCGGACTACGTGGGCGCCCTGCGCGAGGCGGTCCCGGCCCTCTTCGACGGCTCGTACGGTCTGGTCACGGAGTTCGGCCGGTCGCTGCTGGCCAAGCACGGGGTGGTCGTGGCCCGCGTCGAGTACACCAAGACCACCGGGTCCCGGCCGATCGCGCTCACCCACGCGGGGGTCCAGCTGGCGACCCGCACCGTGTACGCCCCGGCGGCGTGGCCGCTGCGGATCCTGCCGTACGACGCGAAGGGCGCCCCGAAGGGCGGCGAGCCCGTGGCCCAGGACATCGCGGGCCCGGCCTGCTTCGCGGGGGACCTGCTGGCGAGCGCCCGGGAGCTGCCGCTGCTCGCGCCGGGGGATCTGATCGGCGTGCCGGACACGGGCGCGTACTTCTTCACCGCCCACTACGGCTACAACAGCCTTCCCCGCCCGGCGGTGCACGGCTTCGCCGTGACGCCGGCCGGCGCGGTGCGCTTCGCCCTGGCCCGGCCGTCGCAGACCCTGCCGGCGATCGTCGCCGAGGCGGGCGGCGCGTTCCGCGACGCCCTGCTGTGACCACGGCGCGGCGGCGCTGCCGGGGCTCCGCAGGGGCTACTCGGCCACGCGGCTACTCCACGAACAGGCCGCGTGCCGCGGCCCTGGCGTCGAAGGCCTCCAGCCGGGCCTGGGCACCGGGCAGCGCGTCCGCCATGGCCTCCAGCAGCACCCGCCCCAGCAGCATCGGCGCGCACGCCGTGTCGAAGGCCAGCCCGGTCCCCACCGGCGCCGGGATCAGCAGGTCCGAGTGGCGGGCCACCGGAGCGAAGGCCGAGTCCGCGACCGTCACCACCGTCAGCCCGGCCCGCCGCGAGCGCTCCAGTACGTCCACGACCTCCCGGGGATGACGCGGCAGCGCGAAGCAGAGCAGCGCCGAGGCCCCCGCGCCGACGGCCGCGTCGATCCGGTCCTCCAGCATCGAGCCGCCCTCGTCGAGGAGCCGTACGTCCGGGTGCACCTTCGCGGCGAAGTACGCGAACCCGCGCGCCTGCGAGGACGCCGCCCGCAGCCCGAGCACCGGGAGCGGGGTGGAGGCGGCCAGCAGCCGTCCCGCCTCCTGGACCGGCGAGGGGTCGGCGAGCACCGCCGCGAGCTGCCGCAGGTTCTCGATCTCGCCCTGCACCGCCTGCTGGTACTCGTTGTACGCGTCCTCGTGCGTGACGTCCTGCCGCTCGGCGGGGGCCACCTCGCGCAGGTGGCGGCGCAGGGCGGGATAGCCGTCGAAGCCCAGCGCCACCGCGAAGCGGGTCACCGAGGGCTGGCTCACCCCGGCCAGCTCGGCGAGTTCCACGCTCGACAGGAAGGGCACCTCCGCCGCCCCGCGCACCATGCAGTGTGCGATCCGCCGCTGGGTCGGCGTCAGCCGGTGCCCCTCGAACAGCTTCTGCAGCCGCGCGGCCGGGCTGTCGCTCATTCCCGTCCCCTCCGTCCCCATGGGTTATTCAGTCACCGAGCACTCTGCATGTGGTTATGCAGCTCGGCAAGCCGCGCCCGCGATACGGATACGGGGGCTAGCCCCAGTGCGGGGGCCCGCGGCGGTTCCTAACCTGTGGGCATGGACGCGCACGCCCGAGAGCTGAAGAAGGAACTCGACGCCACGCTGGACGCCCGGCGGGAGCTGGGCCCGGAGTACGAGGCCGCGCTGGTGGACTCGTTCGTCGAGAAGGTCGACACACAGGTGCGGCGCCGGCTGGCGGAGGAACGCCTGTCCGCGGCCCGCGTGGGCGGCGGGGACCGCCGCCCGGATCCGGCGGAGGGGAACTTCGGCGAACGCTTCGGCTTCGCGATCATCACGCTGGTGCTGGCGATCCCGCTGTCGGCGATCGCCGCCGCGCAGGCGGATCTGGCGGGCCTGCTGGTCGCCTGGGGCGGCATCCTCGGCGTGAACTTCATCCACGCCACCAAGCACTTCCGGCGGGGTCCGGCCGAGTAGCCGGGCCTGCGGGCCGCGGAGGAGTTGGCGCGGGGACCGCCGCACCCCGGGTTACCGGGGGCGGGACGACGGCGGTCCCCGCGACGGACACGGGCCGGGTCAGGGCCGTCCGCGTCCAAGGCGTCCACGCGGTCCGGGAGCCGCTCCGGAGGTGCGCAACGCCGTTCGGTGGTGCGGCCGGAGCGTTTGCGCTCCTGCCGACGAACACCACTGTGCCGGAGCCGTGTTAAGCCGGTGCTGCCGTCACGTGTCGGGCCCGTACCGATTGTGCGACCTCCCGAGGCGCGGCCGGGACGCGGGGCGCCGGAGCCCCCCGCCCCCTGCCGAGCGGGTCGCGGACTACTTGGCCGACTTGGCCAGGAACGCCAGCAGGTCCTGACGGCTCACGACCCCGGTCGGCTTGCCCTCGACCAGGACGATCGCCGCGTCCGCCTCGCCGAGCACCGCCATCAGCTCGGACACCGGCTCGCCGGAGCCGACCTGCGGCAGCGGGGAGCTCATGTGCTTCTCCAGCGGGTCGGTCAGCGAGGCCCGCTGGGCGAACAGCGCGGCGAGGAGCTCCTTCTCGACCACGGAGCCGATGACCTCGGCGGCCATGACGTCCGGGTGGCCCGCACCCGGCTTGACGATCGGCATCTGCGAGACGCCGTACTCGCGCAGGACCTCGATGGCCTCGCCGACGGTCTCCTCGGGGTGCATGTGGACGAGGGAGGGGATGCCGCCCTCCTTGTCGCTGAGCACGTCGCCGATGCGAGCGGCGGGCCCGGCCTCCTCGAGGAAGCCGTGTCCGGCCATCCACTCGTCACTGAAGATCTTGCTCAGGTAGCCGCGGCCGCTGTCCGGGAGCAGTACGACGACCACGTCGTCCGGGCCGAGGCCCTCGGCCGCGCGCAGGGCGGCGACGACCGCCATGCCGCAGGAGCCGCCGACGAGCAGGCCCTCCTCCTTGGCGAGGCGGCGGGTCATCTGGAAGGAGTCCTTGTCGGACACCGCGATGATCTCGTCCGTCACGTCCGGGTCGTACGCGGTCGGCCAGAAGTCCTCGCCGACGCCCTCGACGAGGTACGGACGGCCCGAGCCGCCCGAGTAGACCGAACCCTCGGGGTCGGCCCCGATGACCTTGACCTTCCCCCCGCTGATCTCCTTGAGGTAGTTGCCGGTACCGGAGATCGTGCCACCGGTGCCGACGCCCGCCACGAAGTGGGTGATCTTCCCGTCCGTCTGCTCCCACAGCTCGGGACCGGTGGTCTCGTAGTGCGAACGGGGGTTGTTCGGGTTGCTGTACTGGTCGGGCTTCCAGGCGCCGGGCTCGCGCGCGAGGCGGTCGGACACGTTGTAGTACGAGTCCGGGTGCTCGGGGTCGACGGCGGTCGGGCAGACCACGACCTCGGCGCCGTACGCGCGCATCACGTTGATCTTGTCCATCGACACCTTGTCGGGGCAGACGAAGATGCACTTGTAGCCCTTTTGCTGGGCCACGATGGCGAGTCCTACGCCCGTGTTGCCGCTGGTCGGCTCAACGATGGTGCCACCGGGCTTGAGGGCTCCGCTCTGCTCGGCGGCCTCGATCATCCGTACGGCGATCCGGTCCTTCACGGAGCCGCCGGGGTTGAAGTACTCGACCTTCGCAAGGACGGTGGCCTGGAGGCCTTCGGTCACACGGTTGAGCTTCACCAGCGGGGTGTTGCCGACGAGGCTGATCATCGAGTCGTGGAATTGCACCATGTTCTCCAAGGAGGGGACTCCACGGGTTCTCCGGGAGGCAGGGCCAGAGTATGCGGAAAGGGATTGGCCGACCGTCCGTACGGGGCAGGAAGGTCAACAGGAGCAGGCAGGGAAGCGAGGTGGCCTGAAGGGTGTCCAGGGCGAGAACGGCCCGCCGGATCGCGGCGGGGGCGGCGTACGGCGGGGGCGGGCTCGGGCTGGTCGGGGTCGCCGCGGTGGGACTGGTGCTGGCGGAGATGCAGTTCGCCAAGCGCACGGTGGGGAGCGGACTGCCGGATCCGCCGCGCGCGGACGGGCTGTACGGGAGCGAGTTCGGCGGGCCGGAACAGAGCCCGGGGCCGCTGCGCCTGGGCATGCTGGGCGACTCCACGGCCGCGGGGCTCGGCGTACGGCGGGCCCGCCAGACCCCGGCCGCCCTGCTGGCCTCGGGGCTGGCGGCGGTGGCGGAGCGGCCCGTGGAGCTGCGCAACGTGGCCGTCTCGGGCGCCATGTCGGACGACCTCGACCGGCAGGTGGGCCTGCTGCTCGACGGGCCCGCGGGCGAGGGCGCGCCCGCCCCGGACGTGTGCGTGATCATGATCGGCGCGAACGACGTGACCCGGCGGATGCCGCCGACCCAGTCGGTGCGCTGCCTGACCTCGGCCGTGCGCCGGCTGCGGCTCGCGGGGGCCGAGGTCGTCGTGGGCACCTGCCCGGACCTGGGCACGATCGAGCCGGTGTACCAGCCGCTGCGCTGGGTGGCCCGGCGGGTCTCGCGGCAGCTGGCGGCCGCCCAGACCATAGGGGTCGTCGCGCTGGGCGCCCGTACGGTCTCGATGGGGGATCTGCTGGGCCCCGAGTTCGCCGCGAACCCGCGCGAGATGTTCGGCCCGGACTCCTACCACCCGTCGGCGGAGGGGTACGCGACGGCCGCCATGGCCGTGCTGCCGACGCTGTGCGCGGCGCTCGGGCTGTGGCCGGAGTCCGACCGGCTGGACGTGTCCCGGGACGAGGACATGCTGCTGGTGGCGAAGGCGGCCTCGGCCGCGGCCGGCCAGGCCGGTACGGAGGTCACGGCGGCCCGCGGTCCCTGGGCCCTGCTCAAGCACCGGCGCAGGCGGCGGGTGCCGGGCGAGGAGCTCCCGGAGTCGGCGACGGCCTCCGCCACGGGGGTGTCGGGCCCGGCCTGACCGCCGCGCGCTCCGCGGACCGGCGGGAGCGACCGGTATCACACGTCCCGCCGGGTGAATTCGACCGTACGGGGCGGTAACTTCGCATGCGGTCCCGCAACGACGCACCCCCCTTGGAGCCCCGATGCCCGAAGCAGTCATCGTTTCCACCGCCCGCTCGCCCATCGGGCGCGCCTTCAAGGGGTCCCTCAAGGACATCCGCCCGGACGACCTGACCGCCACGATCATTCAGGCCGCGCTCGCCAAGGTTCCCGAGCTGGACCCGCGCGACATCGACGACCTGATGCTCGGCTGCGGCCTCCCCGGCGGGGAGCAGGGCCACAACCTGGGCCGCATCGTGGCCGTGCAGATGGGCATGGACCACCTGCCGGGCTGCACGATCACCCGCTACTGCTCCTCCTCGCTCCAGACCTCGCGGATGGCCCTGCACGCCATCAAGGCGGGCGAGGGCGACGTCTTCATCTCCGCGGGCGTCGAGATGGTGTCCCGGTCCGTGAAGGGCTCCTCCGACGGCCTGCCGGACACCCACAACCCGCTCTTCGCGGACGCGGAGGCCCGTACGGCCGCCGTCGCCCAGAGCGAGGGCGCGTCCTGGCACGACCCGCGCCAGGACGCCCTGATCCCCGACGCGTACATCGCGATGGGGCAGACCGCCGAGAACCTGGCCCGCCTGAAGGGCGTGACCCGCCAGGACATGGACGAGTTCGGCGTCCGCTCGCAGAACCTGGCCGAGGCCGCCATCAAGAACGGCTTCTGGGAGCGGGAGATCACCCCGGTCACCACCCCGGACGGCACGGTCGTCTCCACCGACGACGGCCCGCGCGCCGGCGTGACCCTGGAGGGCGTCTCGGGCCTCAAGCCCGTCTTCCGCCCCGACGGCCTGGTCACGGCCGGCAACTGCTGCCCGCTGAACGACGGCGCCGCGGCGCTGGTCATCATGAGCGACACCAAGGCGCGCGAGCTGGGCCTGACCCCGCTGGCCCGGATCGTCTCCACCGGTGTCACCGGCCTCTCCCCCGAGATCATGGGCCTGGGCCCGGTCGAGGCGTCGAAGCAGGCCCTGAAGCGGGCCGGCCTGACGGTCGGCGACATCGACCTGTTCGAGATCAACGAGGCCTTCGCGGCGCAGGTCATCCCGTCCTACCGGGACCTGGAGATCCCGCTGGACAAGCTGAACGTCAACGGCGGGGCCATCGCCGTCGGTCACCCGTTCGGGATGACCGGTGCCCGCATCACCGGCACTCTGATCAACAGCCTGCAGTTCCACGACAAGCAGTTCGGCCTCGAAACCATGTGCGTGGGCGGCGGCCAGGGCATGGCCATGGTCATCGAGCGGCTGAGCTGAGCCTGAGCGGAGGGTAGGGGTCGCCCGAGGAACGAGGGCGGCACCTGCCCGCAGCGGTGGCGAAGCTCAGCGCGATCGAAGAACCGAGCGGCTGAGCTAGTTCTGGGGCCAGGCGCCGCAAGGGATCCTTCTTGATCCCCTGCGGCGTACTGACGGCGAATCTAACCCCGTCGCGGCCGACCTGTGACCGAATCTCCCCCAGGATGTGACCTATCTCCTGGGGGATCGGCATTTGTGCAGGTCAGACGATATACGGAGGGGGGCTTCGGGACGAAAGGCCTGTCCAATTCATGACGTAATGCACTGCATGCCATTCCCAGGTCGGGTCAAGCTGATGTAGGAAGTCGGGGGATCGAATCAATCAGGAGTTAGTCAGTGAGCGCCATGTCTCTTGCCCTGCTGCTGACCACGGCCGCTGCCACGGCCGTGGGCGCTGCTGCGCTGCACGCCGTCCACGGTCTGCGTAAGCAGGTCACGGCCCTGCGCAGCGAGCTGGCGATGCCGGTCCACCCTCGCGGTGCGACCGTGCCGCACGCCCGCAGCGCCGTGCAGTCCCCCGCCGCCGAGATACGAGCCGCCGTGGCCGAGGCCCTCGCCGAGGAGCGCGAGCGCGAGCTGGCCGAGGCGCGGGCCTTCTGGGCCGCCCAGGAGGCCCGTGACGCCGCCGACGCCTCGCCGCGCCTCGCCGGGGAGACTCCCGGCGCCCTGCTGGGCGGTCTGCCCGGCCTGGGCGAGGACAGCCCGGTCTTCCTGCCCCGGCAGGCGGACCTGGTGGGTCTGGAGCCGGTGCTGGGCGAGGACGCGGCCGACGACTACCCGGAGGATTCGGCCGAGCTGGCCGCCGCCCGCCGGCGCCACCCCTCGCACCCCGACTTCGTACCGGTCCAGGCGCACCCCGGCGCGGACCACGAGCGCACCGTCAGCCGCCTCGAGGAGCTCGCGGAGGCCCGTACGGCCCTCGCGGACGTCCGCCCCGGCCCGCTGGGCACTCTGGACGTGTACGTCTTCACGGACGGCACCACGCTCTGCATGACCCCCGGACACCGGGAGACGGCGGAGCGGCTCGCCGAGGCCCTGCGCTCGGGCACCGCGCCGGTACTGCTGGGCGGCTCGGGCATCTCCGGCGCCTACGCGCTCACCTTCTCCTGCGGTGACGCCGAGGACCCGGACAGCAACGTCTACATCCTCGCGGACCGCGTCATCGCGTCGCTCTGACCTCCGCGCGCTCCACCAGCCGCACGGCCTCGTCCAGCATCCCGGACGGGGCCTTCGCGCCGTCCGGCCCGGATACGGAGCGCAGCGCCTCGGCGAGGTCCCGCCCGGCCACGGCCACCTGGTCCCCGACGACGAAGATCCCCGCGTCCGGCATCTCCCGGGGCGGGAGGCCCTCCAGGCTCCGCGCGCGGCCGGCCAGCTCCCGGGCCAGCTCCAGCCCCGCCGCCGCGGCCCCTTGCCGGAGGCGGCTCTGCGGCGCGGCCCTCAACCGGTCGGCGAAACGTTCCACGGCGGCGGTCAGGGGCGAAGTATCAAGCACCCGGCCGACCTTACGCGCCGTCCCGGCACCATTGCCAACGGGCGAACTCTCCGGCACGGTGGCGTGAAGAGAACAGCACGGCAATCCCTCCGGAGGCGCCCATGTCCGTAGAGTTCTCCGAGCAGACACACCGGAACATGATCGACAGAATCCCCCAGGCCACCGGTCGTGAGCTCTCCGACTGGCTCCGTACCGTGGACGAAGGCCCCTCCCTCGTCCGGTTCGAGGAGAAGGTCAGCTGGCTGCGCGGCGCGCACGAGCTGTCCTACGGCCAGGCCAAGGCGATCATCCACGAGTACGACCTGCGCAGAGCCGCACGCCGCTTCGGCTGAGCCCCCACGATCCCTGTCCCCCCGAACGCGGGAAGGCCCCGCGAGCAGCCGCTCGCGGGGCCTTCCCCCTGCTGTGGACGGCAGCTCGGGCGGCTGCCGGTCCTGCTAGTCGTCGCCCGAGAGGATCTGGAAGATGCGGAGCATCTCGAGGTAGATCCACACCAGGGTCAGCGTCAGGCCGAAGGCGGCCAGCCAGGCCTCCTCGCGCGGGGCGCCGTACGCCAGACCGTCCTCGACCTGCTTGAAGTCGAGGGCCAGGAAGCACGCGCCGAGGATGACGCCGATGGCGCCGAACAGCAGGCCGAGGCCGCCGCTGCGGAAGCCGAGGCCGTCACCGCCGCCGAAGATGGCGAACAGCGAGTTGGCGACCATGAGCAGGATGAAGCCCATGGCCGCGGCCATCACGAAGCCGGTGAAGCGCCGGTTGACCCGGATCCAGCCCATCTTGTAGGCGAGGAGCACGGCGGCGAAGACGCACATCGTGCCCATCACGGCCTGGATGACGACACCCGGGCTCATGTAGGTGCTGGTGGCCGCGCTGATGACGCCGAGGAAGACACCCTCCAGCGCCGCGTATCCCAGGATCAGGGCCGGGACGGGCTTGCGCTTGAAGGACTGGACCATGGCCAGGACGAACGCGACCAGGGCCGCGCCGATGCCGATGGCGTACGACTTGCCCAGGTTGGCCGGGTCGACCGGCAGCATGATCCAGGACAGGGTCGCCGTCAGGATGAGCACACCGAGCGTCATGCCCGTGCGGCTCACGACGTCGTCCATGGTCATCGCATTGGCACGCACCGGCGCCTGCGGCATGCCCGTGGCCGGGTCGGTCGCATACGGGTTCGTCGCATACGGGTTGGTCGCGGTCCCGGCCTGCTGGTGCTGCGCGTCAAACCCCGCGTAACCACCGTTGTCGCGGCTGAACCCCCGTCGCGAGAAGACCGGGTTACTGCTCCTCATCTCACTCCTCCATGGCCACCGAGCGCGGCCTTGCCTCAAGAGTAATGCGCTCGCAAAGAAAGCACCCTACTGCTGGAGGAGGATCTTAGGAGAAGGCACGGCAAAGCGCAGGGGATAAAAGGACCGGCCCCCGCGCCCTACGGAGTGCCCGGAGCCGGACTTGAACCCGACCCGTCACCCCTACTGACCTGGGGTGACGCTGCGGCCTGCGGGTTTCACCCGGTCTCGGCCTGCCTCGACCCGCTTCAACGGGGCTCGACCTGCCTCCGTGCTCCCAGGGGAACACGGAGGGAACACGGGCCTAACGGCGCGTCAGCTGGCCTTGCGACTCTCCTGCACAGCGGGCGGCAGTTTCTCGCCGAGGCGCCGGCGAACCTCCTCCTGCACCCGCTCGGGCAGCCCATTCAAGATCGTGAGGATGGCCTCCACTTGCGGGTCAGCGGGCGATTCCCCCTGCGCCTCGGTCACCTCGGGGGCAGGGCCCTCCGGCTGCACCGAGGGCTCGTCGCCGCGCTCGGCGACCTCAAAACCCCCGGTCACCCAGAGCAGGGCCCGCTCCAGCCCGCGGCGCGTGAGGTCGCCGCCGGCCTGCTCTCCCTTACGGACCGCCCGGAGGGTCTCGTAGGAGATGCCCGCCCGCTCCGCGACCTGCCGCCAGGTGAGCCCGAGCGCCACCCGCCGCCTGTCCATAGCGCCATCGAGTCCCGACGACTCCGGCATCCCTACACCCCTTCACCCGACAGTTCAACGCAGATTAGCGCAGGCAAGCGCAGCCCGTATCTGTACCCGTTCCCGTTCTCGCCAAATCTCCGCAAACGGATCTGCACAGATCACCGCAGATCTGTTGCCACCACTCTCGAATCTGCGTTAATCTGCGTCGTATGCCACAGAAAACCGCAGGAGAAGCGGGGCGTCTGTCCCTGCGCCACCGTCGCCTCGGCCTCGGTCTGACGCTGGTGGACCTCGCCAGCCGCTGCGCCGAGGCAGGAGTGCCGGTCTCTCACTCCCACCTCAGCAAGGTGGAGCGCGGGCTGTACACGCCGCGGCCGCACCTGCGGCTCGCCCTGGCCCGCCTCCTGAACCTGGACCCCCACGACTTCGACGCCGAGCCGACGGAAGGACACGTCGTCAGATGAGCAGCCTGCAGAACTACAAGCTTGAGCAGGTCGCCGAGCTCCTGTGCTGCTACCCGTCGTACCTCGAGGAGAACTTGGCGTCTCTGCCCCACCAGAAGATGGGCAAGGCGGTGGCGTTCGCCGAGGAAGACATCCTCGAGATCAAGCAGATGCACCGCGTGAGGCCGTCGCTCGCCGCCGTCCCGGCTGCCCCTGAGGGGTCCCCGGCTCTGGCGCAGATCCGCCCGAAGCGCGCGTCCCGCCGCTCGGGCTGACCAGCGGCCTCCGTCACTGCTGGGACTGCCCGGACCGGGCCTGGTCCGGACAGCCCCTACCGGCAACCTCACCACCTGCTGCGAAGCGAGGTACACCGTGAACGACCCTAACGCCCCCCGAACTGCTTCTACTGCTCCGGCCGTTGTCGCTCTGCTCTCCCTCCTGGGCCGCGCAGAGAAAGACCCCGCCTGCGAGCTCCTGATCACCGACGTCGCCTGGTCCGTGTCCCCGCACGGGGTGGCGATCGGCGGCAGCTACTGGCCGCTGGTGGACCCCGACGAAAACGCAGCCGCCAGCCTGCTGCAGGCGACCCGCGCACTCCTCGGCGGCACGCTGAGCGACGCGGGCGAGCGCTGCGACGCCGATCACACCTGGTACACCCTGCGCACTCACGTCGCCGGGATCCCCGTGCAGCTGCGCGCGGCCGTGCCCACGGTGACTGTCGAGCGCGAACTGCGGACGCGGATCGCCGAGTTGGAGGCGCGTGCCGCCGGACAGGCGCTGTCCCAGTGAGCCGCGAGACGCGCATCCGCGCCGCGGCCGGGGCGATGCGGGCCGCGATGGAGGCCGGTCACGGCACGCTGGATGAGCTCGCCGAATCGCTGGAGGACTGCTGCCTGCTGCAGTCCCCGGAGACCGCGGCCGCCCGGGCCCCGCGCATCGTCCAGCCGCCCGCGGCCCTCGCGGAGCGACACACGGTCGCTCTGGACGTCGACGAGGAGTCCCCGGCCGCAGACCTGGCTCTGCGGCTGCGCATGTCCCAGCCGGACGTGACGCACACCGACGTACGGAGCGCCACTGAGGTGCGGATCACCGTCCGTCCGCAGTCCGCCGACTGCCTGCGCTGGTGGCTCGGCCGGTTCGAGGCTGACCCCGCGAGCCGTACCTACGCCGAGGGCGCCTACACCGTGCGCGGCCACCGCGGGGACGTGACTGTCGCCCTGACCATCGTCGGCGACGACGTCGACACGTGGCTCGGGGCGCGACATGGCTCCTGAGCTGCCCTTACTTGCACTCGGCCTGCTCTGCCTCGTTGTGGAGCTCGCGCAGTACTGGGTGCGGCGACAGCTGGAACGGCAGCCGCCCTACCGGTTCCCACCGGTGACGCTGCCGGCCGCCGACTGGCTGATCAACCCCGGCAGCGGGCGGCACCGCCGCGGCGGCGCCCCGGATGCCTGGGCCGCCTGCCACACCACCCGCTGCGCCCACCTCACCACCCCTCACTCCCGTACCCCGGCCGGCCTCGAATGCGACGAGTGCGGCCATCTGATCCCCGGAGGAGCCATGCACAACTACGCCGAGTACGCCGACGAGGTGGAGCAGCCCACCCGCGAGGAGGAGAAGGCCGCCGAGATCACGCAGGACATTGCGGACGAGGAGCGCGCAGCCGAGCGAGAGCGGCTCTCCCCGGCCGCGCTGGAGGACGGCGACGGCTGTCACGCCGAGTTCATTGACGGGTCCTGGACGGACTGCGGATGCGAGGACTGCGCCGACCGCGAGGCCAGAGAGGAGTCGGACCTGTGAGGGCCTGGCTGAGTACCAACCGCCGACTGCGGTCCGAGGTTGCGCACCTCCGTGAGGAGCTGGCCAAGGCCAAGGAGCAGCCCGCGCCGCTCGTTGTGACAAGCAGCCTGCGGCCGGGCCCGCGCCCCGGACCGACGCCGGCCGCCACACCGCCGGCGCACGCAACGCGGACGGAGGAGGAGGAGCGGCTGCGCGGCGAGGTACGGGCGCTGAGGGAGCTGAGTACCCTGCCGGGTTCCCTGGCCCTCGCCCGGGACCGCCGGACGTGGCGCGAACGGGCCGGGGCCCTGGACGAGCTTCTGTGCAAGGCACAGAAGGACAACGAATCCCTGGACCGTGACCTGCGCGCCATGACCGCCCGGGCCACGGCGGCCGAGCAGCTGCTGCAGAAGGTCTCACGGACGGCCGAGCTGCGCGTGGGCCCGGCATGACCGGCAACCTGCCCGCCCTCGCCGTGCTCGTCCTGTTCGCCACTGGGTGCCTGGCGTGGCTGCTGGCCGCGGTCTTGGCCGCTGTCGGCCTGGCCCGCGCGCTCGTCGCCTCGTGGCGGGCCGCCGTAGCGGTCGCCGCTCGTCGGCTGTGACCGGCCGGCCCCGACCCTGCGAGTCCCTGGCCCTGCCCCACGGCCTGCAGGCCGCCCGCCTCTACCCGTGCGGGTGGCGCTGTGACCGGCACTCACCGAACGCCATGGCCGGGCGGCCCGAGACGCCGCCCGGCCCGGGCTGGCCCGCCGGGTCCTACCTCACCCGCACCACCGACCCCATCCCACAGCCCGACCCCGCACAGGAGGAACCGTGCCCATCCCGACCCCCCTTGACGTCGCCAGCCGCGCCCTGCAGCCCGCCACCGGTCTCGGGTCCACGTTCCGGGCCCGGTACCAGCAGGGCATCCGCTGCAGCAGGTTGATCCCGAACAGTCGGCTCGTCGCTCTCGCGCTGGCCTCGCTCGCCTCCGACGACGGGGAGATCCCGGCGAAAGCGCAGCCCGGGCTCGCCGGCCTCGTCGCCACCACGGGGCTGAAGCCTGGGCAGGTGGCCGTGAACCTCAGGGCGCTCGAGTCCCGGGGGTGGCTGGCCCGGCTGCACGGAGCGCAGTACGAGCGCGCGGTTTTCGAGCTGGCCCTGCCTCTGTACGTGAGGTCACGGCAGCTTAACTGACCGTCCTGCACCGCCGTACGACCTCAACACCGAGAGGCTCCCGTGCCCGACCAGCAGCCTGACCACGCCAGCGGCGGCGTCCCGCATGCCTTCCGCAACGCCCTGTACTGGCGATGGACGCGGGAGCTCCCCAAGCCCCTGCGTGGCGGGTTCCTGACTGTCCTGTACGCCCTGGCCGCGGCCGCCAACACCTCTGGCGTACTGCGGATGCGGGACGGCGCGCCGATCCGCGTGCAGAGCGTGGCGGCGGCCTCCTGCTCTGACCTCAAGGACGTCCGCCGCTGGTTGGCCGCCGCGGTCGCGGCCGGTGTCGTGGCGACCGAGCAGCCGCCCGGCCCGGGCCGTCCCACCGTGTACGTGCTCGTCATCAGTCCGCGACCCGACTGGGCCGCGGCGGTCGCGGCCCTGGAAGCCAAGAGGCGCCGCCGGCCGAAGAAGGACGCGGCGCCCTGGGCCGAGGAGGCCGCCCCCGAAATGGGGGCACCGGCCCCCCAATCCGAGGAGCCCAATAGGGGGGACCGGCCCCCCAATTCACCGGTGGGCAAATGGGGGGACCGGCCCCCCTTGGAAATGGGGGGACCGGCCCCCCTTGAGATGGGGGGACCGGCCCCCCAACGTCCCAGGGTTACCCAGGTACTACCCCAGGAATCGGCTGCTGTGGGTGGTCACCTGACCCTGGGGGTCGCTCCCCCCGGTGGGGACGATCCGCCGGACGCGGATCCGCCGCCGGCCGACGCCCGGCCGCCCCTGGCGCTCACCGCCCAGGAGCGCCGCGACGCCCGGGCCGCTCAGGTCAAGGCCAAAAGCGCCAGCAGCGGGGGGCAGATGCCGCTTCTGCTGTCGGTACGGGACCCCGAGCACGTGGCCACCGTCGCCGAGGTGCGCGCGGCCGCCGAGGACGACCCCGAGGCCGTACGGCGCGCTATCCGAGCCCTCGGCCGCACCGAGGCCATCCGGGTCTACGGCTGGCGCCTCGTCTCCCCGCACATCACCGACGACATCACCGACACCGACACCGCCTGAGAGGCCCCACACGATGACGATTCACCTCGCCCCCAGCCTCGACCTGCACCTCGACGAGGAGGTCTACGTCCCGGCGGCGTTCACGGCCGAACCGG
Source organism: Streptomyces sp. IBSNAI002 (assembly GCF_052244475.1). NCBI lineage: Bacteria > Bacillati > Actinomycetota > Actinomycetes > Kitasatosporales > Streptomycetaceae > Streptomyces > Streptomyces sp. IBSNAI002. Next base: position 3,651,000 of record NZ_JBQPXG010000002.1, read on the forward strand.
CGGCCGCGCTCGCCGCCGACGTCCTGGTCGACGAAGGCCGCCACGTCCACCTCGTCGGCGGCGACGTGCAGTGCCTCACGCACTCCTGTGTCGCCCTGCCCGGGGCCTGAGGAGTACCGGATGCCCAGCGACCACGACGTCGTCTCCTGCACCAGCTGCGGTCAGCGGATCCGCTGGACCATCACCGCCGCCGGCCGCCGCCAGGCCGTGAACGCCGACCCGAACCCGCTCGGGAACCTGGCCGTCTACCGCGACGGCGTCGGCACCCTGCGCTCGCGCGGCCTGAACGCCGAGCGGCCCAACGTCGAGACCTACGAGTGGCAGAGCATGCCGCACGCCGCCACGTGCGCCACCCCCCGGCCCGGGCGCAGCAGCCGCGGTACGTCGCGGCAGCGGTCCGGTGTGCGGCTGGCGCCCTGGCAGGGGTGGACGCGGTGAGCCGGCCGCTGGGTGTCGTGGCCGACGCCGTAGCTGCGGTCATCGCGGCGACCGTGCAGCGCGAGCTCCTGGCCCTCGGCGTGGCGCTGCCCGAACGGGTTGCCGCCGTCGTCGGCTCGGCCGCGGTGTCCGACGTCCGCCGCGAGGGCTGGCACATCTCCTCCCCCGCCGTCACCGCCGAGAGCCGTCCCGATCAAGGAGTGTCCGAATGATCATCAACCTGAGCGGTGAACCGGTCCGCCTGTATGGGCCGGACGTCGAGGTCGTCGACGACGACGCCCTCGACAGCCGGTGCACGGTCATCCCCACAGACGGCGCGGCCGCGTACCTCGACCTACTGGACCTCGGCAGCCCCGGCGACGACATCCACGGTGGCCGGCCCGTCCACATCGACCTCGTCGAGTTCCACGTGCGCGGCCTGCCCGCGCCGCGTGCCGATGTCCGTCTGATCGTCCCGGCCGGCGTTGCTATGGCCACGCGTGGCCGCTCGGACCTCCTGGTCCCCCTGGGCGACGTCCGCGACGGGGCCGGCGAGTCCGTCGGACATCAGATCCTCGCCAGCCCCTGCTGAACCGCCCCCCGCACCCGAAGGACAGAGCATGCGAGTCTCCGCCGCCATCGTGATGCAGATGCACCGCGATCGATACAGCGACCAGCAGATAGCCGACCAGACCGGCGCCAGCCTGGCCGACGTCACCGCCATCATCAACACGCACAAGTCCCTCGTGGCCCGCGGTGACATCCCGCAGCCCACGGCGCCGCCAGCCGTGCCCGATGCGGTCGCGCTCCTCGCGTGGGGCACCAACCACCAGGCCGCCGCCGTCCGCCAGTACGCCGAACGGGCGCTCACCGCGCTGGAGGCCCTCGGCATCCGGCACAAGCGGGAGGAGGAGGTACAGCGGATCGCCAGCGAGGTCGACAAGCTGGAGCAGAAGCTGGCCCGCCTGCGGGAACGGCAGGCCGAGCTGAAGGGCCGCCCGGCACCGCGGCCCCGCACCGCCCCCGAACGCGACTACACCCCCGCCGCGGTGCGCGCCTGGGCGCGGCAGGCCAACGTCGACTGCCCGCCCGTCGGCATCGTCCCCCAGCCCGTCCTCGCGCAGTGGCGCGCGGCGACCGGCCAGGCGCAGCAGTGAGCGGCGTTCCGGACACCGTGCTGTCCGTCATCGCGGCGGCGATCGAGGACCACCGCGTCCTGACCCCTCCTGACCAGTCCACCCCGGCCGGCCTCGCCGAGGCCATCGCCACCTACCTCGTCAGCAGCGGCTGGTCCCTCACCCGGACCGCCTCGACCGGTGCCTAAGGAGGCCCGATGTCCACCCTTGTGACCAACCGCAGGTCCCGCCCTCACGCCGACACGGCCACGGCCGACAACTGGGGTGCGCGCGGCGCGTGCGTGGGACGGCTGCAGGAGTTCGCGGCCGGGGAGGTCAAGGCGAAGGCGATCTGCGCCACGTGCCCGGTGACCGCCGAGTGCCTGTCCGCGGCTCTCCTCGAGGAAGGCCGGGCCAGCAGGTACTACCGCGACGGCGTACGCGGCGGCTTGAACGAGGCCGAGCGCGCCGCCCTCGTCCCCCGCGAGCAGCGCCCGGCCCCGGCCGTGGGCGAGCTCGTCGGGGACGTCGCCCTGGCCGAGACCATGCTGCGCGCCGGCCAACACCCCATCCGCGTGATTGCGGCCGCCACCGGGATGAGCGGGTCGTCCGTCGGCCGGCTGCGCCGGTCCCTGGGCCTCCCGTTGGTCGCTGACACCGACGCCCGTACGCCGCTGGAGCGGCTCACCGCCCGCACGGAACCCGGCGAGGAGGGACACCTGCTCTGGATCGGCGGCCCGTCCGTGTGCCTGGCTGGCGGCAAGGAGATCAGCGGGCTGCGCCTGGCGTTCCGACTCGGCTACGGCCGCGACGCCGAGGGCCTGGTCAAGGCCCACTGCGGGATGCCCCGCTGCGTGGCATGGCGTCACCTGGCGGACCGGCCGATGCGTCGCACCACGATCAAGAAGCCTCGCCGACCCGCGCCCGCGCCCGGCCCCGCCGAATACCTGTACGGCATCGAACCCGGCCACTGGGAGGGCGAGAACACCTGGGTGCCTGCCCGCGTCGTCCGCTTCCCCATCACCCGCAAGACGCCCAAGCGCATCTACTACGTCCGCCGGGACGACCCGCAGACACCCGAGATCGGCAACGTCGACCGCCAGCGCATCGAGGCGGACGGCGACGTCTACCGCGTCTCCAGCGGCTGGTGGGAGGCCGACAGCCGCCTGTACCTGGCTGCGCCCGACCTCGACCAGTACCTGCGTGCCGCCTGATGGCCGCCGAGACCTTCGGGCACGAGCCCGTGCTCGGGATCATCGGCGGCCGCGCCCTCTGGACCGACTGCGCCCGCTGCCACACCACCACCACGCACTACGACGAGGCCTACCGACCTAGCCGGTGGACCCGGCCCGTCCCCTGGCCGTGCACGACCGCGATCGTCCTCGGCCTCGTACAGCGTCCGACCACCGACCAGCCCGCCCCCTGAGGAGACACCGTGTACCCCACCCTGTTCACCACTCCCGGCCTCGCCCGATTCGCCGAGGAGGTCGACGCCGAACGGGGTCGACAGCTGGCCGTGTTCGGTGACCAGCGGCGACCCGACGGCACCGGTCCCCGCACTGCGAGTTGGGGCCGGCTGGTCCACGCCGACGAGGCCGCCACCGAGGCTCGCCAGCGCTGCCAGCGCGCTGCCGAACGAGGTGACCTCACGTGGCGGCACGTGCTCAACGAAGAGATGGCCGAGGCGTTCGCCGAGTCCGACCCGACCAAGCTGCGCACCGAGCTGATCCAAGTCGCCGCGGTGTGCGCGGCATGGGTGTCCGACCTCGACCGGCGACCGGCGGCGGACGCCCAGCCTCCTGGGAGCCAGGCGTGAGCGTCTCCATCACGGTGCGCTGCAACACCGAGTGGCGCGAAGGGGCCTGTACCGGGGCCATCACGGTCTACCGCAGCACGGTTCCTGAGGCACGCGCGGAAGCCCGAACGCACGGCTGGCGCTGCAGCCCCGCCGGAACCGACTTCTGCCCCGCTTGCTCAGGGGCTCGGCCCCAGCCCCCGAGCGCAACCGTCGTACGGGTGCCTCACCAGACGGGGCGCCGGCCGTGAAAGTCGCCCTCACCGTTCTCGCCGTCTGGGTCGCAGCCAGCTACCTGGCCGGCCTCGTGCTCGCCTTCCTCGGCTACCGCCGCAACGACAGGAGTAACCGATGACCGACATCAGCGCCGCCCCCGCCCGCGCGTGCGTTTGCCGCCGGGTGCTGGCCGCCGGCGAAACCCTGTGCCAGCGCTGCAGGGCGGCCACCCATGGCCGGCTCCGCCGCATGCCCGCCCTGTACTGAGGTTCCCCCGAGATGCGGGGATGGGTGACAGGGGGTCAGATGGGTCTCATGAGAGGAACCCGGACGATGTCCGCACCGAGGAAGTATCCGTTGGAGTTGCGTGAGCGTGCGGTGCGGATGTATCGCGCCGCGGAGCCGAAGCCGGTGATCCGTCGTATGGCCGAGGATCTCGGTGTGCATCACGAGGCTCTGCGGAACTGGATCCGTCAGGCCGAGGCCGACGCCGGCGAACGGGGAGACCTGCTCACCACCGCGGAGCGTGAGGAACTGGCGGCCTTGCGGAAGGAGAATGTCCAGCTCAAGCGGGCGAATGAGGTTCTGCGGACGGCGTCGGCTTTTTTCGCGGCGCAGCTCGACCCGACCCGGCCCAGGTGACAGGACTCCTCGACGAGCACCCACACCTGGGGGTCGAGCCCGTACTCCGGGAACTCTCCCTCCCCTCTTCCACCTACTACCGTTGGCGCCGGGCGGAGAAGGAGCCGTGCGAGCGGCGCCGCCGGGACATCGAGCTGACGGACCGTATCCGCCAGGTCCACGACGCCTCCGGCGGGATCTACGGCTCACCGCGCGTCCACGCCGTCCTGCGGCGCGAGGGCACCCGAGTCGGCCGCAAACGCGTCGAACGGCTCATGCGCCAGGCCGGCCTCCAGGGCCTCAGTCCCCGCAAGGCCAAGGGCTTCACCCGCCGCGACCCGAACGCCGAGCTCGCCCCGGACCTGGTCGGGCGCGACTTCACCGCGACCGGGCCGAACCGGCTGTGGGTCACCGACCTGACCATGATCGCCACACTGGAGGGCCCGCTGTGGCTCTCCGCGATCCGCGACGCCTTCTCCCGCCGCGTCGTCGCCTGGGAAACCTCCGCCCGCGCCGACGCCGACCTGGTCCTGACCACGCTTGAGTACGCCCTCGCCTCCCGCGAGCCCATCACCGGCGAACTCATTCACCACGCCGACCACGGCTGCCAATACACGTCCGTGAAGCTCACAACACGCCTGCTCAGAGCCGGGATCCAAGCCTCCATGGGCTCCGTCGGCGACTCGTATGACAACGCCCTCGCCGAGAATCTGTGGATGCTTGTCAAGACCGAGTGCGTCCGCGGCCGCGTCTTCGCCACACGTGCCGAGGCGAACCTCGCACTCTTCAACTACATCGACGGCTTCTACAACCCCCACCGCATCCAGGAACGACTCGGCTACCTCAGCCCCATCGAGTTCGAGGAGAAGCACTACGCCAACCAGGCAGCCACCGAACAAGTGAACCTGAAACCACGTCAACCCGCCCTGACCAGCTAGTCAACCACTCCCGCACAGCGGGGGAACCTCATACCGGCTTCTGGAACCCGAACTGCAGCCCTCGGGCGGCGCGCCCTCATACGGCCGCGTCGCTCTCGTCGAAGCGCCGCTGCCGGTGTCCATGCGCGTGCTGACCCTGCGCGGGCCGGGCGGCATCGTCGGCGTCCTCGAGGACTGGTGGGCCGCGATGCAGGCCTCGCGCGTTGGATCAGCACCGGTCATCACCGGCACGATCGAAGATCGTGTCACCACCGCTGCCGCCCGCCTCGGATTCCACCTCGACTACATCGCCACGTGGACGATGGCTGGCTCCCTCGCCACCGAGATCCGACAGCTCGACGAGCAGGCCCTGGCGATCATCTGCCCGCCCGACACGCGCGAGCACGGCACCCGCCTCGGGCCCTGCCCGGCCGAGAACCCCGACGGCACCGTGTGCGGTGCGGTCCTGCGCCATTACCGCAGCAGCACCGGGATCACCTGCCCCTGGTGTGCCGTGGCGTACCCGCCGAGCACCTGGGCTGACCTCAAGACGTGGATGGACCACGACGAGCAGCAGGAGGTGCTCCTGGCCGGATAGCCCAGACAACAGAACGGCCCTCGCGGCGCTACCAACACCGACGAGGGCCTGACCAAACCCCTTGAGCCTCCAAGGAGTACGGCTGTGCCTGATACTGCCACGCCCACCCGACCCACCACGTCGCCGCCCCGACTGCTCGCCTACGGATGGATCCGCCGCCACGGCGGCCGGACCATCACCATGCGGGCCACGGCCGCCGGCGTCACCGGCACCATCACCCCGGCGGTGACCCGATGACCTCCATCCCGCCCACCGCCACCTGCCGAACACTGCTCCTGCAGATGGCTGACTACCTCGACCACGCCCGCCCCGACAGCCCGATGTGGGCCGAAGGCCGCGGCATCATCGCCGGCCAGGTCGCCGCCGAGCACTACGGCATCCGCGCCGACCTCGTCGCCGCCGCCGAAGCCGAGGTCCTCGCCCACGCCCCCGACGTCGCCACCGGCACCACCCGCCGCCAGTACGCCACGGCCCTGCGCACCGTCGCTCGCTCCTGACCCCACCCCTAGGCCGGGCCGCCACCCCGTACGGCCGGCCCGGCCCCGACCGCGACAGGAGCACCGACTCCCCATGACCCACCCCATCGACGTCCCCCGCCGCCGCGCCCTCGTCGCGCAGATGTCGCGCGACAGGGTCTCCATCCGCACCATGGCCGCGCTGCTCGGCGTCTCGAAGGACGTCATCCACCGCGACCGCCAGGCCCTCGCCGCGGCCCCGCCCGCGACACGGACCGAGCAGTGCCGCCAACGTGTCGCGGACACCACCGCGACACTGCAAGACCTGCGCGACACCGTGAACACGCTGGTCAACGCCCGACCCGCCTATCAAGTCGGGGTGGACGACGAGACCGCCGCCCGCTGGTACACCGAACTCCGCGACACCACCGCGACACTCGCCGAGCTCGCTGCGACATTCGGCGACTACTATCCGCGTCTCGTCCAGCTTGAGCGCGACACGCGCAAGGAAGGATGATGGTCGGCATGAGCGAGCAGGGCACCCACTTCATCTTCATGTCCCTGACGGTCCCAACCCCTCAGGGCTTCATGACGCTGCGGCGGTCCGGAGCGGTCACGCCACCGCAGGGAGCGACCAGGCTGGACATGTTCGAAGTGCTCCGACAGCAGGTCATCGCAGAGGACCCGAGCCACGCCGAGGCCGTCGTGATTGCCTTCGACATCCAGCCCAACGAGCTCTGAGCCGGCGCCGAACAGATCGGGAGGCAGTGATGGACGACCTGGCGCAGTTCCTCCGCGCCCGCTACCACGCGACCGCCGTCGGCGCCCTGGCCGCAACGCGCGGCCCCTGGACAGTCGACAACCAGGCGTATGCCGAATCCATCTCCGCCGCAGACGCCACGGTCGTCGTGGGCGGCGGACGCTGGGGCAGCGAAGCGAGCGTCTTTGAGTCGACCGCCGACGCCATCCACATCGCCGAGCACGACCCCCAGCATGTCCTCGCTGATCTGGACGCCAAGCAGCGGCGCTTGGCCCGCCATACCCCTGAGCGACGCCGCCTCTCCCTGACCGATGCAGACGGGACGACCTCCATGGCGTTCTTGATCTGCACGTGGTGCACGCCTAACCGAGTCATCCACAGGGCGGAGCAGGACATCGTCGAGTGGCCGTGCCCGGATCTGCTCGACGATGCCGCGGTGTACGCCGACCACCCCGACTACCGCGACATGTGGCGGCCGTAACCCGCCGTTCGCAGTGTCAGACCCGGGCCGTACCTTGAAACTCCCTACACGCGCTAGCAGGGCTGCTGACGCTACTCGGGGCCAGCCCCGCCCGATCACACATTGGGCGGGGCTTCCTGCGGCTGGTACACGTGCGGCTGACCGCCCTGCCATCCGATGGCCGGTGAGTCGCCCCGCACGAGATCCTCGGGATCCGGAATCCCGAGCCGCCTCAGGAACTCCACCAGGTCCCGGTCGCTGTACGCCAGGCCGAGGACCGTGTCGATCCCGCGAACCCGGATCGTCACTCGTCGGCCGCCCGACGAGGAGATCCGGTGCACGGTGACCAGCGCGTTCTCCACCCCATCAGCCTGCTGCCCGCCGCGGCTGGGCGCATCCGGAGGATGGCCCGCGGCACCCTGCCCACGTCCAGCCGCGCCTCGGCCAGACTGATCACATGGAGTACCTCGCCCTCCCGCCCGGACTGGTCACCACGACGACGGCCGCCCTCGCGTGCGGAGTCCAGCCGGCCACCATCCGCGACTGGGTGCGCCGCGGCCTCCTGACACGGTGCGGCGGCACCCCCAAGCGCCCCATCTACCGCCTGCAGGACGTCCTCGCTGCACGCGACGCGCCGAAGCCCAGCAGGATGGGACAGCGCAACGCTGATCATGCCGCTTGACACTCGAACAAGAGCGCGCCACGATTTGCCCGTACAGTCATGCCCAAATGCAGGCTGACCAGGCACCCGAGCCCCGCCCCCGCGCGGGGCTTTCTCACGTCACAGACCGGTCACAGCCATCACACAGTGGCCGGAGGCCGGACAGAGTGGCGCGATGCGCACACACCACACCGCCGCCCTCGCCACCGCAGCCGCCATCCTCGCTCTCACCGCGTGCAACCCGCAGACCACCGACACAGGACAACCCGCGCCGGCAGCGCCGAGCGTCGCGCCCACCAGCGCGCCAGCCGCCCCCACAACGTCAGCCGCGCCCGCGCCAGCCCCCACCAGCAGCGCACCCGCAGCACCTGCCGAATCCGCGGTCGTCCCCAACGCGGTCGGACAGATCCTCCAAGCCGCCCAGGACAACGCGCAGGCCGCCGGATTCTTCCTCCTCGGCTCCACCGACGCCCTAGGCCAGTCCCGCATGCAGGTACTCGACCGGAACTGGAAGGTCTGCAGCCAGACGCCCGCCGCCGGCACGAAGGCCCCCACCAGCACCAAGCTGATCTTCAACTCAGTCAAGCTCGAAGAGTCCTGCCCCTGACATACACGAGACCAGACTTGAGCCCGGCTGCCTTCGGGGCGGCCGGGCTCGCCCATGACCACTCGGTGCGGAGTGGGTGCGGTGCAGCCGCCCGGGACGAGGGCCCCGGGCGGCAACTCACAACCACGAAGGAGGCACCGTGGCCACCGACAGGCACACCGTGCACATCCCGTGCCCCCACTGCCAACGCCCTGTCTCAGTACCCACCGAGAGCACCTACGGCAATCGCAGGGTCACCGTAAAGCTCGACTTCAGCGGTGCCGATGAAGCGCTCAGGGAAGTCATACGCCGCTCCATCCCCCCTGATGGCCCGGAAGCGGGCTCCTGATGCCTCGCAAGGCCATGCAGGTATGCCCAACCCCTGGATGTCCCCAGCTCACCCCTGTAGGGCGCTGCGACAGCTGCCAAGCCAAGGCCGACGCGTCCAGGCCAGCCCATCGCCACGCAGGGCGAGGGACACAGTGGCGTACAGCAAGCGCGCTGTACCTACGTGATCATCCCTACTGCGAGTGCACACGATGCGCTGCGCTCCCCCCTCTGCAACGTGACCTTGCTACCGAGGTGGACCACATAGATGGGCTAGGTCCGCTTGGGCCACGAGGCTTCGATCCATCCAACTGGCAGGCCATGAGCAAGAGACATCACAGCGCCAAAACTGCTCGCGAAACCTGGGGAATCTGACCTCGCTTTGAGGTCACTTTGGGTGATCACCCCAGGGGGGTGACCCCCTCCCAGGTAGGGGGTCCCGGACGCCGGGGAGGGCTCCGAGAAGTTCGTCAGGTTCAAAGGGTCCTCAGCGATCACGCAATGTGACTGCGATCGGTGCCGCGCAATGCGGCCGAGGGAGTGATCAACATGCCCCGTGGTGGAGCTCGTGCCGTATCCGGCCCGGCACCCGACCCGAACGCGCTACGGCGCGACCGGAAGACCGACGCGGCCGGGTGGCGGCACCTGCCGGCGGACGGCCGCACTGGTGAGGCGCCCGAGTGGCCCTTGACCGAGGCCACTGCACGGGAGTGGGACGTCTGGGAAAGCCTGTGGGACAAGCCACAGGCCGTGATGTGGGAGGAGCTCGGCCAGGTCCTCGAGGTGGCCCTGTTCGTGCGGACGCTGGCAGAGGCTGAGCGGGCCGACGCGCGGGTCGATATCAAGAAGATGGTGCGCGGCTACCTCGACAGCCTGGGGCTGAGCGTTCAAGGGATGCTCCGCAACCGGTGGAAGATCGCGCCGTCCACCGAGGCCCTCGAGGACGCGGATGCCACGCCGGCGCCTGTCGCGCGCCGGCCGTCCGCGCGGGACCGGCTCAAGGTCGTGCCCAGTGGCGAAGGGGCCTGACGCTGGCGCCGAGTTCGTCGTCGATTTCCCCACCCTGTGGGTGGTCGCGGACTGGATCGAGGAACACTGCCCCATTCCCGATGGATTCCGCAGGGGCGAGCGTCTCGAGCTGTACCCGTGGCAGCTGTGGTGTACGGCCAATCACTACCGTGTGAAGCCGACCGCGCGGGTCGGGCAGCTGGCTCCCGCGTTCCACTACCGGCGGTCGCAGGTCGTCATGCCGCAGAAGACCGGCAAGGGTCCTTGGTCGGCGACCATCGTCCTCGCCGAGGCCGCGGGACCTGTGGTCTTCGCCGGGTGGGCCAAGGGCGGTGAGCGCTACCGGTGTTCGGATCACGGCTGTGACTGCGGCTGGTGGTACGAGTACCCGGCCGGCGATCCGATGGGCGTGCCGTGGCCAACGCCAGAGATCCAGTTGACGGCCACCTCGGCGGACCAGGTCACCAACGTCTACAGGCCCCTGCAGTCGATGGTGAAGCGGGGGCCGCTGGGCGCCTTCCTCAAGGTCGGCGAGGAGTTCACCCGCGTCGGGGACGATGGGCGGATCGACGTCGTCACCTCGAGCGCACTGTCGCGGCTGGGCAACCCGATCATCTTCGCCATGCAGGACGAGACCGGCCTGTACACCACGGCGAACCGGCTGCGCCGTGTCGCCGAGACGCAGCGGCGCGGCGCGGCCGGCATGGGCGGCCGGTCGATGGAGACCACCAACGGCTGGGACCCGAGCGAAGCATCTGTCGCCCAGACGACGTCGGAAGCGAAGGCGCGGGATATCTTCCGGTTCCACCCGCAGGCGCCCAAGTCTCTGTCCTTCAAGGACAAGCGGCAGCGGCGGAAGATCTACAGCGTCGTCTACGCCGGGTCGGCCCACGTGGACCTGGACGCGATCGAGGCGGAGTCCGCCGAGATCATGGAGAAGGACCCCGCGCAGGCCGAGCGGTTCTTCGGAAACCGGTGCGTCGCCGGCACGGCGAGCTGGCTGGACGGCGCGAGGTGGGCGGCCAAGGCCAAGCCTCGTCGGGTCCGCGCGTACACGCGGGTCGTGCTTGGCTTCGACGGGTCTGATATGGACGACTGGACGGCGATCCGGGCCGAAACCATGGATGGCTTCCAGTTCACCCCGGTGTACGGGCCGGAGGACGAGCCGACGATCTGGAACCCGGCCGACTATGGCGGCCAGGTTCCGCGCGCCGAGGTTCGGGCCGCGGTTGACCAGCTGATGAACCGGTACGACGTGGTGCGCATGTACGCGGACCCGCCGTACTGGGACACAGAGGTCGACGAGTGGGTCGACCAGTACGGCGAGGAGCGGGTGATCCGCTGGTACACGCGCCGGATGGTGCAGATGCACTCTGCGGCTGAGCGTCTGAAGACCGACGTGGTCAAGCGGAACTCCGCCGACGGCACCCGCGCGTCCGCGTTCACGCACGACGGGTGCCCGATCACCGAGGGGCACATCGCCAACACCCGCGTCGCGGTGCGGCCGTCCGGCCTGTACGTGCTGCGCAAGGCCAGCCCCACCCAGAAGATCGACGCCTCCGTGGCCAGCGTGCTCGCGCACGAGGCCTTGGGCGACGTGATCGCGGCCGGTCTGGCCGACAAGGAAGAGTCCTACTTCTACTCCGCGTAGGGGGGTGTGCATGGCCACACAGGAGGAAGCGCAGCGTCTGGTGTCCCTGCTGGAGTCGGAGCTGATCCGGCGCCGGCCGGAGATCGACCGTAACGAGGACTACTACCGGGGCAAGTCCCGGCTTCGGTTCGCCTCGGACGAGTTCGCGAAGTTCCACGGCGACCGGTACAAGGACTTCTCCGACAACTGGGTGCAGATCGTGGCCGACTCGCCGGTGGAGCGCCTGACCGTCACCGGGTTCAAGGAGTCGGGGGCGGAGATCGCCGATCAGGATCTGTGGAAGGTGTGGCAGGTCAACGGCTTGGACGCCGATTCGCAGCTGGGGTTCCTCGGCGCGGTGACGTCCGGCCGCTCATTCGTCCTCGTGTGGGGCGACCCCGACGACCCGGACATGCCGGTCGTCACCTTCGAGGACGCGGCCCAGTGCATCGTGATCTACGAGCCGGGCTCTCGCCGGCGGCGCCGGGCCGCGCTCAAGCGGTGGCAGGACGGGAGCCAGGACTACGCGACGCTGTACCTGCCAGACGAGGTGTGGAAGTTCGCGCGGCCTCAAGCCCGGCAGGACAAGAGCCCGCAGATGATCGACGTGGACGAGGAGCTGAGCCGGTGGGCGCCCCGCGAGCTCGAGGCTGAACCGAACCCTCAGCCCAACCCCATGGGGATCGTGCCGATGGTGGAGCTGCCCAACCGGCCCATGCTGACCAGCGAGCCGATCCCGGACGTGTCCGGCGTGGTGGCCATGCAGGACGCGATCAACCTCCAGTGGGCGCTGCTCTTCAATGCGTCGGACGCGGCGAGTTTCCCGCAGCGGGTGATCACCGGCGCCGAGCGACCGATGATCCCCAAGCTGAACGCGGCCGGCGAGGTCGTCGGAAAGCAACCGGTCGACCTGGAGAAGTTCGCCGTCGACAAGATCCTGTGGATCACAGGCAAAGACGCCAAGATCGCCCAGTGGCAGGCCGCCAACCTCACCGCGTACACCGCGGTCATCGAGGTCGCCGTCGGCCACCTCGCTGCCCAGACCCGCACTCCCCAGCACTACCTGATCGGGAAGATGGCCAATCTGGCCGAGGGGGCGCTGCTGGCCGCCGAGACCGGCCTGGTCAAGCGCGTGGACGAGAAGAAGCTGTGGTTCGGCCACGGGCTGCGGGAGGTTGCCCAGCTCATCCTCCTCGCCCAGGGCAAGACGGAGCGGGCCCGCGCGATGCGCGCGGGCAGCGTGCTGTGGGCGGACTCCGAGTCGCGCTCCCACGCGCAGATGGCCGACGCGCTGCTGAAGCTGCGCGACATCGGGTTCCCGTTCGAGTGGCTGGCTCTGCGCTACGGGCTCACACCTACCGAGGTCGCCGACGTCGTCGCGATGCGCGAGGCGCAGGCCGCGATGGACCCGGTGGCGGACCTGACGCGGCTGATGGCCCAGCGCCAGCCTGACGGGCCGCCGGAAGACCCGTCAGTCGAGGAGGAACCGGCCGCCGACGAGGTGCCCGCGTGAGCGTCCAGGCGGAGGCCGAGCGGCACCAGCGTCAGCGGGCGCTGACCGCCGCAGCGGCCGCGACGGCCGCCGGCGCACTGTGGCGGCAGACCGACACCGGCCAGCTGCGCGCATCCTGGGTGGCGCTGCTCACGCGGGCCGTGGCCGTCACCACCGCCGGGCAGCTCACCGCGGCGCAGCAGGCGGAGCCGTTCCTGGCCGCGGTCCTGGGAACGGATGCGGACCGGGCGCAGTCCGACCAGCTGCGGCCCGACATGCTGGCCGGTGTGGCCGGGGATGGGCGGCCGTTGCCCGAGCTGCTGATGTTCCCGCTGTACACCACGCTCTCCGCTCTCGCCCGCGGTGCGTCCTTGGCACTCGCCTGGGCGTCCGGGGCGGCGCTGCTGGACCTGCTGGTCCGCACGGTCGTGGCGGACGCCGGACGGGCCGCTGATCTCACTGTGATGGCGACGCGGCCCGCGGTGACGTCCTACGTGCGAGTGGTGGAGCTGCCCGCGTGCGCGCGCTGCATCGTCCTCGCGGGCCGCGAGTACTCCCTGTCGGACGGTTTCGCTCGGCACCCGCGGTGCGACTGCACGATGGCGCCCGTCACGCGCACGTCCCGGCCCACCCCGGTGGACGCGAAGGACGTGTTCACGTCGATGACCGAGGCCCAGCGGCTCAAGGCCTTCGGGTCCAAGGCGGTCGAGGCGATCGAGGCCGGCGCGGACGTCGCGCAGGTGGTCAACGCCCGTCGCGGTATGCGGGAGGCCAGCCTGTACGGGCGCACCGTGCAGGCCACCACCGAGGGCACCACACGGCGGGGGCTCGCCGCGCGGCAGCGTTCCAGCTTCGAGCGGAAGCCGGGGGGCCGGTACGCGACTGCGCGGGCGGTGCGGCTTATGCCCGAGGAGATCATGCGCCGCGCCAAGGACCGCGAGCACGCGGTTCGGCTACTGAGACTGCACGGCTACCTCTACTGAGGTCCTCGAACGGCCCCGTGCGCGGGCGTCAAGACGACGAGTCGGCGTGATCCGGCAGCGCACACCGGCCCGGCAGGGACGCCCCTGCCGGGCCGCTGGACTTCTCACCACCCGCGCGCAACGCGCGGCCCCCTCACCCGCAACGGGAGACCCCATGAACCGCCCCACCCTCGCCCGCCACGCCCGCGCCCACGCGCCCGGTTGGGCCCGCCCCTATCCGTCCGGCCTCTTCTCGCCCGTCTTCTACGCCGACGGCGACCAGGAGGAGGAGGAGGAGGGCAAGGACGAGCAGGACGACGAGGAGGGCCAGGAGGACGACGGCGCGAACGCCGACGACCCCGCCGGGCCCGCCGGCGAGAGCGACGACGAGGCCGACCCGGCCGGCGCCGACGAGCTCGGCGACAAGGGCAAGCGGGCCCTGGCTTCCATGAAGGGCAAGTGGCGCGCCGAGCGGGCCCGGGCCAAGGAGCTCGAGCAGCGCCTGGCGGAGAAGGACGGCGCCGACGAGGCCGCGACGGTGCGCCGCCAGGCCGAGCAAGACGCCATCGCGAAGGCCAACGCCCGGATCATCCGGTCCGAGGTGAAGGCCGCGGCCAAGGGCGTCCTCGCGGATCCGGCCGACGCCTTCAAGTTCCTCGACCTCGAGCAGTTCGAGGTCGACGAGGACGGCAACCTCGACGAGGACGAGGTAGCCGAAGCGATTCAAGACCTCATCAAGTCCAAGCCCTACCTGGCAGCCGCAACGGCGAAGAGGTTCCAGGGCACTGGCGACGGCGGCGCAGCGCGCAAGGCGAGCCGGCCGAAGCAGCTCACCCGAGCAGACCTCAAAACCATGACCGCCGAAGCCATCGACCGCGCCCGCGACGAGGGCAAGCTCGATGACCTCATGGGCGGCAAGTAGGCCAGGAGGCCACCATGACCGTGCGGAACTTCGTTCCCGAAATCTGGAGCAGCAAGCTCCTCGTCGCCACCCGCAAGGCCCTCGTGTACGCCGCGCCGCGCGTGGTCAACCGCGACTACGAGGGCGAGATCGCCGAGGCGGGCGACACCGTCCGCATCACCTCCGTGTCCCGGCCGGCGATCGGCACCTACGTGCCCGGCACCACCGTCATCACGCCGGAGAAGCTCAACACCGCCCAGCGCACCCTGGTCGTGGACCAGGCGAAGTACTGGGCTTTCATGGTCGACGACGTCGACAAGCGACAGGCCAAGTCGAGCCTGATGCCGCAGGCCACGAGCGAGGCGGCCTACGGACTGGCCGACACGATGGACCAGTACGTCGCCGGTCTGTACACGCAGATCGCCGCCGGCAACTTCCTCAACCTGGTCGGCTCCCCGATCGACACGTACACCACCCCGAGCGACTTCTACAACAAGGTCCTGGTACCGCTGCGGACCAAGCTGACGAAGGCCAACGTGCCCACCAGCGGCCGGTACTGCATCGTCCCGCCCGAGGCATACGGCTCGCTCCTACTCGACGACCGCTTCATCAAGGCCGACAACGCCGGCACGGACGCGGGCCTGCGCAACGGCCTGGTCGGCCGGGCGGCCGGCTTCGACATCTACGAGTCGAACAACTGCCCCAACCCGACCGGCGACACCCAGGTCGTGCAGGCCGGCGTGCCGGAAGCGATCACGTTCGCCGAGCAGCTGAACAAGACCGAGGCGTACCGCCCCGAGTCGAGCTTCTCGGACGCGGTCAAGGGCCTGGCCCTGTACGGCGCGAAGGTCATCCGGCCGGACCACCTGGCCGCCGCGTTCATCAACCCCGCCGCCTGATCGGAGCCTGACCCATGGCACGCACCGCTGTCGCGTACAGCAACCTCCTTCCGAACAGCAACCTCGCCGACCCGGCCGGTACGGCCGTGTCCTCGGGCGCCGGCAATGGCGGCCAGGTCGCCAACGCCTTCACCGAGCTGACCATGCTGCGCCTGTCCAACGCCTCGGGCGGTTCCGGCACCGCGACCGTCCTGGCGGGCGCTCTGCCGCTGGCCGTCGCCTCGGGGCAGGGAAGCCTGACCGTGACCGTCGCCAACGGCGCCACCCAGTGGATCGGCCCCGTCGAATCGGGCCGGTTCCTGCAGAACGACGGCTCATTGATCGTCGAGACGTCCGTCGCGATGACCATGACCGCGTTCAAGATCCCGAGGAACACCTGACATGGCCGAGACGATCTACGTGCGGGGTGAGGGCGGGGCCGTCATCGCGATGGACCTGCCCCTGCCCGAGTCCATCGCCGAGCGGTACGAGCGCGGGCAGCTGGTCCGCGTCCACTCCGACGGCTCCCCGTACGGCCAACCGCCCGCGCCCGCGCAGGCACCGCGCGAACCCGCGCAGAGCGGCGAGGCTGCGCAGGGCGAGGCTCCTGCGGAACAGCCCGATGGCGGGCCGTCCCGGGCACCGGGCCGCCCGGCGGTCAACGCCGTCAAGGCGGACTGGATCGCCTTCGTGGTCTCTCAGGGCCACATGTCAGCGGAGGACGCGGCGAACCTGTCCAAGGCTGACCTGATCGACCTGGCCGAGTGATCGAGGGGAGGCAGCCGTGACCCTGCTTCCCCTGGCCACCATCGAAGACCTCAGCCGCCGCGGCCTGGCCGTCGACCCGGCCGAGACGTACATCGTTGAGACGTACCTCGAGGTGGCTTCGGCGGCCGTGCGCGACGCGGCGGGCGGCCCCGTCTCGCAGGCGACGTCCACCGTGGTCCTGGAGGGGGAGGCCGGGCAGTGGCTGAGGCTGCCCGGTCTACCCGTCACCGCGGTCGCCTCCGTGGAGATCGGCGGGACCGCTGTCACCGACTGGCGGCTGCGCTCCGGCATGCTGTGGCGTGCCGGAGGCTGGTCGTCGGGAGACGGCCCCTGCGAGGTGGAGGTCACCTACACCCACGGCCTGCCCACGGTGCCCGCGGACATCGTCGACCTGGTGTGCCGGATGACCGCCGCGGCCCTGGCCGCGTACCGATCCGAGCCGGACGGCATGGGCCTGGCTGCCAGGGACGTCCGCTCGGAACGCATCGGGGACTACTCCGTGACCTACGGGGACGCCGGCCTGATCACTGAGATGGAGCTGCCCGACTACCTCGTCGAGCGGCTGGCCGCGCGTTTCGGCGGCGGCGCCGGCGTGGTGAGGTCGCGGTGAGCCGCGTCGGCCGGCTCCTGAATACCCGGGTGGAGGCCTGGCGGGTCGGCCTCGTCGATGACGGCGGCGGCGGCCAGCAGGCCGCGTGGGCGCTGGCCGGCACGCACCGGGCGCGCCGGTCCCAGCCGTCCGCGCGCGAGCGCACAGCCGCCCAGCAGGCGGGCACCGTCCTCGTCGAAACCTGGTATTTCCCCGCCGGGACTGACGTCCGCCGCGGCGACGAACTGCGACCGCCCGGCCGGGTGGTCATTGTCTACGCCGTCTACGAGCCGTCGGAGCCCGGCACCTACTTGCGGGCGGACTGCACGGTCCGCCAGCCCACCACCGAAACGTGAGGACCCCTCATGGCGATTCTGGCTGCTCAGCGCATGCCCCTGTCCGGACTCCAGCCCACCTACGCCGCGGCCGCCGGCGGCGGCGACCAGGCCCCCGTCGGCGAGAAGCTGTACCTGCACGTCCGCAACGGCGGCGGCGGATCGATCACCGTCACCCTGGCCACGCCCGGCACCGTCGGCGACCTGGCCGTCGCCGACGCGGCACAGACCGTCCCCGCGTCCGGCGCCGCGTTCTTCCCGCTGAAGGCCGCCTTCCGGGACCCGTCGACCGGCCGGGCCGCCATCACCTACTCCGGCGTGACCACGGTCACCGTGGCCGTGGTCCAGCTGCCCTGACATGGCCTCCCGCATCCGCCTGGACGGCCTCGAGCGGGCACTACGGGCCGTCAGCCGGATCCCCGAGGCCATGCGCCTGGCCCGGACCGAGACCCTGAACGTGTGGGCCGAGGACGTCCAGGAGAAGGCGCGGAACCGGGCGCCCCGCGCGTCCGGCGCCCTGCACGGCGACATCAGCACCAAGGTCGCCGAGCAGTGGGGGCGGGCCGAGGTCGGCGTGTGGGACGAACCGGCCGTCGACTACGCCCTGTACGTCGAGAAGGGCACGTCCAAGATGGCCGCCCAGCCGTTCCTCGTGCCCGCGTTCAACGAGGTACGCCCGGACGTGGCCCGCGCCTACCGGGCCGCGCTGCGCCGGCACCTGGGAGGAGTCGCCGAGTGACCACCGCCCTGTGGCCGCTGCAGCGCGCCGTGTACGCGCGCCTGACCGCGGACGCCCCGCTGACCGCGCTGGTCTCCGGCGTGTACGACGAGGTACCCGAGGACGCGACTTTCCCGTACCTGACCATCGGGTCCATCACCGAGCAGGTCGACGACGCGCACAACCAGCGAGGCCTGGCCGCCGACGTCACTCTCGACATCTGGTCGCGCTACCGCGGCTGGGCTGAAGCGGCCCACGTCCTGGCGGCGGCCGACGCGGTCCTGGACCGGCAGCCCCTCGCCGTGGACGGCTTCCGGGACGTGTCGATCGCCCACGAGCAGCACACCGAGCTTCGCGACCCCGACCCCGCCATCCGGCACATCTCCGTGACCTACCGGGTCTGGCTCACCAAAACCTAAGGAGGACAGGCCCATGGCTGGTCTGGACGCATTCGGCACCGCCCTGCAGAGGGGCGACGGTGCCACCCCCACCGAGAACTTCACCCCGATCGCGAACGTCACCGACATCACCCCGCCCTCGCTGGAACGGGAGACCCTCGACGTCACCGCCCACGACAGCCCCGACGCGTGGCGCGAGTTCATCGGCGGCCTCAAGGACGGCGGCGAGGTGAGCGTCGACGTCAACTACGACCCGCGCGAACACGACGGGATCATCGCCGACTTCGCCGACGCCCTCCCCCGCAACTACAAGATCACGTGGCCCGGCACGCTCGGCGAGTGGGCGTTCACCGCGCTCCTGACCGGGTTCGAGCCGGAGGCACCGCACGACGACAAGCTCGCCGCCAGCCTCACCTTCAAGGTGTCCGGCAAGCCGACCATCACCACCGGAAGCTGAGGCGCCCAGTGACCTACCTGTCCGCAGAACAGATCCTCGGCGCCTCCGACCTCGCCTACGAGGACGTCGCCGTACCCGAGTGGGGCGGGACCGTCCGCGTCCGCGAACTGCCCGGCACCGAGCGAGACAAGTTCGAGGCGTCCTTCCTCGGCAAGGACGGCTCATCCGTCCGCGCCGAGGGCCTCGAGGGATTCCGGGCCCGGCTCGCCGCGGCGTCCATCGTCGACGAGAACGGCAAGCCCTTGTTCCGATCCCCGGCCGAGACGAAGCGGCTCGGCGAGAAGTCCGGGCAGGCCCTGCAGCGGGTGTGTGACGCCGCGATGCGCCTGTCCAAGCTCGGCCCGGACGACGTGAAGGAGCTCACGGGAAACTGAGGGCGCGGCCCGGCAGGCAGTTCTACTTCCGCCTGGCCGCGCACCTTGGCATGACCGTAGGCCGCCTGCTGTCCGAGGCCGGATCGGCTGAGCTCGCCGAGTGGAAGGCCTACGAGAAGCTGACCGGCCCCCTGGGCGGCCTGCGCGGCGACCTTCACGCGGCCCTCGTCTCGGCCGCCGTCATCAACAGCCAGCGCGCCAAGGGCAAACGGCCCGTCAACCCGATCGCGTTCCTGCCCCGCTGGGACACCGAGCGGGTCCGCAAGACCCCGGAAGAGCTCTTCCGCGCCGCGATGGCCGCGAACGTGGCGCTCGGCGGCAGCCTGCGCCGCACAACCCCCGACACCGACGCCTGATCCGAGAGGGGGTGTGCTGTGGCCACCCTCGCCTCGATGACGGTCCGCCTCGGCATCGACACCGACCAGCTGCGCGCGGGCGCGGAAGCCGCGCGCGGGCACCTCACGACCCTGGCCAAGGGCGTGGCCGGCTTGGGAGTGGGCCTTCCCGCGATCGCTGCGGTCACCGCGGGCATCGGCGGCATGGTCGCCGCGTTCGCGACGGCCGGTATCGCCGCGAAGGCGTTCCAGCTGGCGCTGAAGCCGCAGCTGGAGTCCATCGCCGAGGCGTCCTCGGCGGCTGAGGCGGCCGAGGCTGCGCACGCCGAGGTGGAGCTGAAGCAGGCCAAGGCCGCCCAGCTCGCCGCGAAGGGCGGCAAGGCCTACAAGGCCGCTCTGGAGGACGTGAAGCAGGCGTCGGAGGCCGCGAAGGACGCCGACCGGGCCTACCAGGCGCAGCTTGACGGCCTTCCGCCGGCGACGCGGGAGGCCGCGGTCGCGCAGAAGGGCCTGAAGGACGCCTACAAGGACTGGTCGGACAGCCTCGCCGTGTCCACCATGCCCGTGATGACGCAGGGCATCGGCATCCTGACCAAGCTCATGCCCCTCCTCACTCCCTTCGTGAAGTCCGCGGCCGGCGCCCTGAAGGAGTTCCTCGGCGAGGTGAGCGCCGGCGTGTCGAAGAAGGGCCTGCCGGCGCTCGCGGAGCGGCTGGCCGAGGTCGCGGGCAAGAACCTCAAGAGCTTCCTGGTCGGGATCCGCAACATCGGCGTCGGGATCGGCGGCCTGATCGGCGCTTTCACGCCCCTGTCGGACAACATGTCCGGCGGGTTCGAGCGGGCAACCGCCGCTTTCGCCGCATGGGGCAAGGGCCTCGGCGAAAGCGAGGGCTTCGCCAAGTTCGTCGACCTCGCCCGGCAGGGAGCCGCGACGCTCGGCGCTCTCGCTGAGTCGGCGCTGCGGCTTCTGGTCGCCATCGCCCCACTCATCGGGGTGACCGCGCTGCTCGCCGGCTACCTCGCCAACCTGATCAACTCCCTGCCGCCGTGGGTGCTGGAGAACCTGGCCATGGCGATCATGGGTGTCGTCGTCGCCATGCGCCTGTACCGGATCGGCGCGGCCGCGACAGCTCTCGCGACCCGGCTGCTGGCCTCCTCCACCTATCTGGCGATCGCCGGCTGGACGCGCATGCTCGCGTTCGGTCTCGTCGCCTACGCGCGGATCGCTGCCGGCGCGGTCGTCTCGGCCGCGACCACCGCCGGCGCGTGGGTCGGCTCAGCGCTGGTGTCCATCGGAACCTGGGTCGCCGCGGTCGTCCGGGCTGCCGCGGTCGCCGTCGCCCAGTTCGTCATGATGGCGGCCCGCGCGGTGCTGTGGGCGGCCATCATGGCCGCACAGTGGCTGATCGCCATGGGGCCCATCGGCTGGATCATCGCCGCCGTGATCGGCCTGGTCGCGCTGATCATCTACTACTGGGACGAGATCAAGGCCTTCACCGTCCGCATCTGGTCGGAGCTGTGGGCCCGCGCGAAAGAACTCACGACCCGCAACATCGGCAACATCGTGGGCTTCATCGGCGGCCTGCCCGGCCAGATCCAACGGATCTTCGCCAGCGCCGCGACCTGGCTGGTCAACGCCGGCAAGAACGTGGTGACCGGCCTGTGGAACGGCATTCAGTCCATGGGCGGCTGGCTCCGCTCCACCCTCATGGGCTGGGCCCGCAACCTCATCCCGGGGCCCATCGCGAAAGCTCTCGGGATCGCCTCGCCGTCGCGGGTCATGGCCAAGCAGGTAGGCCGCTGGATCCCCGCCGGCATCGTCGAGGGTGCCGAGTCGGGCCAAGGAGAGCTCGACGCCGCCATGCGGCAGATGGTCACCGTGCCCGGCATGAAGGCCGCCGGCCAGAGCCCCACCGGCGCGAACGGGCCGACTCGCGCCGTCGTCGAGTTCGACTTCGGCGGCGCCGACAGCGCCTTCAAGACCGCCATCAGCAAGGTCGTCCGGACCAAGGGCCAGGGCAGTCCGACGACCGCCTTCGGCCAGCGATAGGAGAGACCCGTGGCGTTCCCGCAGACCCCGATCGAGCTCCTCGCCGAGATGCAGATCGGCGGCGTCTGGACCTCCATCACCAGCACCCTGCGCGAGGGCGTCCCCGTCACCATCGAACGGGGCCGGCCGGACGAGGCGTCCAGCGTCGACCCCAGCACCGCCTCCTTCCAGCTCGACAACCGCGGGAACCTGTACTCCCCGCGGAACCCCCGCAGCGCGAACTACGGGCTGATCGGGAGGAACACGCCGGTCCGCTTCTCGGTCACGGGCCCGGAGGCGTACCTGGCCACGACCGGGGTGTCGGGCGACATCGTGGCCACCCCCGACCACGCGTCGCTCGACATCGTCGGCGACATCGACGTGCGTATCGAGGTCACCGCGGACTGGTCCCGCAGCGTCCAGCAGATCCTGATGGGCAAGTGGCCTTCGGTCGACGGTCAGCGGTCCTGGTACCTGCGGATCATCAACGGCCTCCTGGTGTTCGTGTGGACACCGACCGGCCTTTTCGCCAACGCGGTGGCCGCGTCCACACTGATGCCGCAGCTCCCCCGGCGAGCGGCCGTCCGGGCCACCCTGGACGTGAACAACGGGGCGGGAGGCTGGACCGTAGGGCTCTACTGGGCGGAGACCCTCGCCGGGCCGTGGACCCAGTTCAGCACCGTCACCGGCACGGGTGTCACCAGCATCCATAGCGGGACGGCGCCGCTGGAGATCGCCCCCACCCACGTCAACGGGACGGAGACCCGTCTGCCCTGGAAGGGCCGTCTGCACCGGGCCGAGGTGCGCTCCGGTATCAGCGGCAGCGTCGTGGCGTCACCCGACGTGCGGGCCCTCGCGCCGGGCACCACCTCCTGGGCGGACTCAGCCGGCCGCACGTGGACGCTCGCGGGCGCGGCGGAGATCAGTGCCAGGGAGTACCGGCTGCACGCCGAGGTGTCGTCCTGGCCGCCGCACTGGGACCTCTCCGGCCAGGACCGAATCGTCTCCCTCGAGGCGTCCGGGATCCTGCGCCGCCTCGGCCAGGGCACGAAGGCCTTGGCGTCCACGCTTGCCCGGCGCCTGCCCGGCCAAGGTCCGGTCGCCTACTGGCCGATGGAGGACGGACGGACGGCGACGCAGGCCTACTCGCCGATCGTCGGCTGCCCGCCGATGCCGGTCAGCGGTTTCACCTTCGGCGAGGACGACAGCTGCCCCGGCTCGGCCGCCCTGCCGTCCATCGACGGCGCCGCCATCATGGCCGGCCCCGTCCCCGCCTATACCAGCCCGACCAGCGGATACCTGATCTCGCTGATCTACCAGCTCGACGCGCCGCCCGGATCGCTCCAGCCGTGGCTGGCCTTCCGGACCACCGGCACCGCCGCCGGGATCGTCGTCAAGTACACCTCAACCACCATCGGCATCGAGGGCTACGACGCGGCGAACAACCTGATCATCAACGAGTCGTTCTCGAACTCCGACACCTACGGCCCGGGCAAGTGGTACCGGTTCGACCTCTCCGCCCAGCAGAACGGCGGCAACGTCGACTTCCATGCCGGCTGGGTTGAGGTCAACGGGAGCGGCTCCGCATGGAACTGGTCCGAGCCCGGAACCGTCGGCCTGGTCGAGCGGTTCGACACCGCGTTCGGCCCCGACTTCTCCGGCATGCGGATCGGGCACCTGGCCGTCTTCCCCTCCTCCGACCTCGGGGTCTGGGGCGGCTCGGACAACGGCTACGGCGGCGAGACCGCCTCCGACCGGATCGCACGCCTCGGAGCCGAGGAGAACGTGCCGGTCACCTCAGGGTTCGCGCCCACGCAGATGGGCGCGCAGGGGCCGGCCCCACTGCTCACGCTCCTCGGCGAGTGCGAGGCCGCGGACGGAGGGGTCCTGTACGAGGACCGCGAGCGGATCGCGCTGCGCTACCGGGCCCGGCAGTCCTTCAACAGTCAGCCGGTGGCGCTGACCCTCGACTACGCGCAGGGTCATGTGGCTCCGCCGCTGGAGCAGGTCGACGACGACCAACGGGTCCGCAACGACCGCACGGTCACGCGCGCCGGCGGCAGTTCAGCCCGGGCCGTGGATGAATCGAGTGCCCTGTCCGTGCTGGCGCCGCCTCTCGGGGTGGGCACCTACGACGACGCGACCACGCTGAACCTCCACAGCGACGCCCAGACGGAGCCGATCGCGGCCTGGGCGCTGCACCTGGGGACCTGGGACGCGGCCCGGTATCCGAGCGTCGTGATCAATCTGGCCGCGAAACCGGAGCTGATCCCGGACGTCCTGGCACTCGACATCGGTGACCGCATCCAGATCCTGAACCCCCCGGCCTGGTTGCCGCCCGGGCCCATCGACCTGCTCGTCGAGGGATACAGCGAGGTCATCGGGTGGCCGTCCGCATGGGACATCACGCTCAACTGCTCGCCCGCCGGCCCCTGGTCGGTGGCAGTCCTCGACGACACGGCGACCGGCCGCCTCGACACGGCCGCCTCGACGCTCGCCTCGGGCGTCACATCGACTGCGGCCTCGCTGTCGGTGGCCACGCCGAGCGGCCCGCTGTGGGCGACCTCGGGACAGACCCCGTTCGACATTCAGGTCGGCGGCGAAGTCATGACCGTGACCGCGGTCACCGGCGCGAGCAGCCCGCAGACCCTCACGGTGACCCGCTCGGTCAACGCGGTCGTCAAGGCCCACTCCAGCGCGGCTGACGTGCGACTCGCACAGCCCATGATCCTCGCCCTGTAGGAGGCGCAATGCCGTACCCCACGTGGTCGGCCGGGCAGCGGGTCACCGCGGCCCTGCTGACCGCGATGCAGCCCATCACCGTGGTGAAAACCATCGACGAGCCGGTCACGGCGTCGACGACGCTGCAGGACGACAACCAGTTGATCTTGCCGTTGGAGGCTGCCGCCACCTACACGGTCCGCGGTGCCCTGTTCTACGACGGCCAGTTCAACGCCGGGAACCTGAAACTCAGCTGGGCTCTGCCTGCCGGCGCGTCGATCTTCTGGTCGGCGAACGGGCCCGCCCTCGGCGGCGCCGCGGCCTACGCGTCGCAGGCGGTGACCTCGGGCAACATCAGCGTCGGAACCTATGGCACGGGCGGGTCGAAGACGACCGCTTCGATCGTCGCCCACGTGACCACCTCGGCGGCCGGAAACATGATCCTCAGGTGGGCGCAGGACACGTCACACGCCACCCCGACGCAGATCTACGCCAAGAGCTTCCTGCAGGCGATTCGCATCACCTGACCTGCCCCGCCCCTGTACGCCCCGAGCCTGCTGGCCGGGGCTTTTCTCATGCCCTGGAGGGATTTCATGGACCTGGTCCGTAGATCGCAGTACGGTCTGCCCGCCACATCCCCGGCCGCATCCATCGCCCGCACGAACGGCGTCAAGGTGCACTACCTCGGCTCGGAGTACTCGTCCCGCCGGCACGACTTGTGCGACGACTACGTGCGCGCGATCCGAGCAAGCCACCTCGCCAACAAGTCCGAGGGCTACGTCGACATCGCGTACAACGCGGTCGTCTGCGAGCACGGCACCGTCTACGAGGGCCGCGGCCCCAACAAGCGCAGCGGCGCCAACGGCACCGCCGTCCTGAATGCACGCGACTACTCGGTCTGCGGCCTCGTAGCCAAGGCCGGGGGCGGTCTGGACAGCCCCCCGGACGCGCAGCTGCACGGCCTTCGCGACGCCATCGAATGGCTGCGCTCCGAGGGCGAGGCTGGCGACTACATCGGCGGGCACCGCGACGGCCACGCCACCACCTGCCCCGGCGCCCCGCTGTACGACTGGGTGAAGCGCGGCGCTCCCCGCCCGGGCGCCGTCCCGCCGCCGGCGCAGGTCGTCGTGGACCTGTCCCGGCTCATCTCCGCCGCGAGCGTGGACCCGCCCAGGTCCGGGACCCCGGTGTCGTACGCCGGCGTCCGCACCGTGGAGGCCGCGCTCCGAGCCGAAGGCCTGCTCGCCGCCTCGCTCGTCGACGGGCACTTCGGCACCTCGACCATCACGGCCTACCGGGCCTGGCAGACACGCCTCGGCTACTCGGGCCCCGACGCCGACGGCATCCCCGGCAAGACCTCCCTCACCCGCCTGGGCGCCGCCCACGGCTTCACCGTCATCGACTGATCAGGAGACCACCACCATGTTCACCTTCGCGTTCTGGAAGGCCACCGGCGAGCGCGCCGTCCGCACTTTCGCGCAGGGCGTGCTCGGCGCCATCAGCGCCGACCAGCTCGGCATCCTCGACGTCGACTGGGGCCAGGCCGCCTCCATCGGCGGCCTCGCCAGCGTCTTTGCGGTGCTCACCGCCATCGCCACTTCCGGCGGCACCGAGGGCCCGGGCATCACCGAGACGGTTGCCGCTCCGGCGGCCCCGTCCCGTCCGACCGCGGTCTGATCGGAGCTACCGCGTGGCCGACGACCCGACTCTCGGCGAGGTGATGCGTCGCCTCGAGGATGTCCGCCAGGACCTGAAGGAGGACGTTCGTGAACTCGGGTTGAGGCTCGACAGCAAGGTCAGCATGGAGCGCTACCAGCTCGAGAAGCAGGCCCGCGACGGCGCGGCCGCGGCCGCCCTCGAGCGGATCGCGGCCATCGAGCAGTCCCGCGAGAGAGAGGCCGAGCAGCAACGGCAGGACGCACAGAAGATCGCCGACCGGCGGGCCGCCGACCGGCGGCTCGCCTTCACGGCGATCATCGCCCCCGTGCTGATGCTGCTGCTCACCGTCTACCTCAACGCCCGGGGGGCTGGAGCGTGAGACAACACCGCACCTCCAAGGCCAGCCACAGGCGGACAGACCTCGCGTTCGCCGTGGCGGCCGCCCTGGGCCTGGCCGGCTTCGCGCTCCTGGTGGTCCTCATCCAGGGCCTCGGCCACGACCTACGCGCCGCGAACGAGGCCCGCGATCAGCTGGCGAGGCAAGTGCAGCTGCTCGGCGAATCCCCGGTCGCCGGGCCGCCCGGGAGTCGCGGGGAGCCCGGTAAGGGCGTCGAGGGCCCGGCCGGACCGCGTGGTGAGCGCGGGCCGACCGGCCCCCCTGGATCCGCTGGCTCTCCCGGCCCGACCGGCCCGCCGGGGCCGACCGGATCGGCCGGTGCACCGGGCGCAACCGGTGCGCCAGGGCCGCCCGGAGAAGGACCTGTCGGTCCCACCGGTCCGCAGGGGGCACCGGGCCCGGCCGGCCCGCCGGGCGAGCAGGGCCCGCCCGGGGCGGATGGCGAGAACGGCCAGCCCTGCCCCGACGGCTACACGCTCCAGCCGCCCGCCGGCGACCCCGACGCGCTTGTCTGCCGTCGTACCGGCGCCCCACAGCCGACACAGCAGCCACCGTCACCCGCCGCCGCGCTCGACCCGTCCCGTCGGCAGTACCCCTGACCGCGACCTCGCAGGGAGGCCCGTCATGCCCCAGCCCACCCGGACGGTGGTCGGCACCTACACCAACCCCGCCACCCAGCAGCCGGCCACTGGTCGGATCGTCCTGTCCACGCTTCCTCAGGTGTGGACCGATGCCGATGGCGGGGAGATCCTCGCGGGCGGCGGGACCTTCGAGGTGGTGGCCGGGGCTCTGTCCCGGCCGCTCACCGTCACCGACGCGCCAGGCGTCGAGCCCGCGACCGGAAAGTACTGGGTCTACGAGGAGCGCCTCGACGGGCTGCCCTACCGCCGCCGCGTATTCGAGCTGCCCGAGGGGGACGGCAGCCCCATCAAGATCGCGGCCATCATCGACGCCGACCCGGCGCAGGCCGGTTACACACCAGTCGAGGGGCCACCCGGACCGCAAGGGGCCACCGGTGCCACCGGGGCTACCGGTCCCGCAGGGCCGGTAGCGACCGCCTGGCGCCGCCGGGACCTCCCCGACCCAGTGACCGCGGACAGCCTGTATGCCGGGGCCGCGCCGACGATCGGCACGGCGCAGACGACTACACCCACGGCCGGCTACATCAAGTACGCCCCGGCCGGGGTGGCGCTCGCGGGTACGGACGTCACCGGCCCGTACACCTACCTGGGCGCCGGAGGCTTCCAGATCGGTGCGGGCGCCCCGGACACGAGCTACGTCCTGCCGACGTCGAAGTACCCCAACACGTACAGCTCGGGGCAAAGCATCTGGAGCGTCGAGTTCGGCACGGACGCCGCGATCTTCCAGGTCCGCATGAAGTACATCAGCGCGGCGACAATGTTCCGGGTGTCGATCGACGGCCGCAAGGTCACCGACTTGATGCAGAGCAGCGGCGGCACCACGCCGGGATCCGGACACCTGATCACCATTGACCTCGGCTCGGCCGCGCCCCGCCGCATCCGCCTCGACTTCGCCACGTTCCCCTTCGGCGGCGTGTACCTGCCGCCCACGGCAACGATGTGGCGGGTCCCGGCAGAGGGCGGCCGGCTCATGGTCCTTGGCGACTCCATCCCGGACGGCTCGGCACAGAACACTGGCTCGGGCGCTGGAACCTGGTTCGCACGGACAGCCCGGCTCCTCGGCGCTACGGATGCGTGGGAGCAGGGCCGCGGCGGCACCGGCTACATCACGGCAGGGGCCTTCGCGACATTCGGGACCCGAGCCCCGATCGACGTGATCCCCCACGCGCCCACCCGGCTGATCGTGTGGGGCGGCTACAACGATTCCAGCGGCGACCAGGCGGCCATCGGCTCCGCGGCCGCCAGCCTGTACGCCACCCTCAAATCTGGGCTCCCCGCCTGCGAGATGTACGTCATCGGCTGCTGGTCACCGAGCGGCTCCCCGGGCGCGTCCCTCACGAACACCGACACGACGTTGCGTGTACAGGCTGCGGCCGCGCAGATCCCGTTCATCTCACCGATCACCGGAGCCTGCTACGACGCGGCCGGCGTCCTGGTGGCCACCCACGGACCGTTCATCACATCCGGCCTCGTCGCCGGGTACATCGGTGGGGACAGCATCCACCCAACCGACGCCGGGCACGTCTACCTGGCCCGGCGCATCACGGCAGCGATCCGCGAACTCATCCCTGCCTAAACGGCACAGCGCCCCCTCTCAGCCTGCAGGCTGAGAGGGGGCGATTTTGTCGTGTACCGGTACCGTTCAGGTGTCGAGTCTGAACGGGAGCCAGTATGCACTCTCTACCGCACGACCACACCGGCGCGCGCATGAAGCGCCTGCGCCAAGAACGCCACCTCACCCAAAGGGCCGTCTCGGACCTCGCGCAGGTCCCCTACAGCACCTACACCAAGACCGAGCAAGGCGTCATCGCGGCCTCGCCCTACCTGATCGCGGCTGTCGCCCGCGTGTTCCGTGTTGACGTAGCCACGGTCACCGGCCAGCCGTACACCACCGAACTCCGCGCGGACGAGCTGGACGTCCTGATTCGCCCGATCCGGCAGGCCCTCGATGTCTACGACCTCGGCGCCGACCCCGACATCACTCCACGCGCAGACCAACTCCTCGCCGACGACGCCGAGGCCCTCCTCGTCGCCGTCCGGGCGGGAGAGATCAAACAAACTGCCGCCCAGCTCCCGGGGCTCATCTTGGAGGCCACCACGGCCGCGCACGCGGCACCTGGACGGGAGCGCTGGCTGCTGCTGGCGAGTCTCTACCGCACCTCCTACGACGTGGCCTCGAAGTTGGGGTTCTACGACCTGGCCGGGCTCGCGCTCGCGCGCATGGATTGGGCGGCCGAGCGCGGCAGCGACGCGGTGTTCGGGGGCATGTACCGCTACATGAGGGCCCTGACCTACCTCCGTGACGGCGAGTACCGCACGGGCGAACGGCTCGTGCAGCTCGGCCTGCGCACACTCGCGCAGGCGGACGCCTCCCGGGAGCGGGAGGTCGTCACCGGGCAGCTCCACCTCGGGGCCGCGGTGATGGCCGGCCGGTCGAAAGACAAGGGCCGGGCAGACGGGCACCTCGACGAGGCAGAGCGGATCGCCGTCGGCACGGGCGAGGCCGTGTCGGTGCACTGGCTGGCGTTCGGACCGACGAACGTGGCCGTGCACCGGGTCAGCGTGCTGGCCGAGCTGGACGACTACGGGCAGGCCGCTCAGGCTGGCCGTGGTGTGGCTATGCCTACGGATTGGCCGAAGTCACGGAAATCGCACCATTTCGCTGAGCTGGCCCGGGCGCAGATGTGGACGGGCGACCTCGACACGAGCTTCCAGAACTTGGTGCGGGCGCGGAAGGCGGCGCCGCAGCAGGCCCGGTATCACCAAACGGTCCGGGAGACGTACGCGGGGCTGGAGGCGGCCCGCCGCCAACTTCCCGATTCGTTCCTGTCGTACGGCTCCTGGCTGGGAGTTTGACCGCCAGTAAACCCTTGGCCCCGGCTATCAACATGTCGTGATAGTCGGGGCCTTGTCGTGCTCCCAGACTCGTCTCACCACCCGCTGACGACGGTAGGGAGCGCAGGCGTGAAACCGACACGAGTAGAGATTGACGAGGTCACCCGACTCGTTCGGCGCACCCTCGTCTCGTACAACCTGAAGCCCAGCAACGAGGCTGTCGCAGACCTGACACGCCGCCTCGTCGAGCACGGGCAGCGGTACGTTGTCCGGGCCCGCAAGCTGGACGGCGTCGCCCCCCGGGTGACGAACGCCCTCGCAGACTGGGACATCGAGACCGCCGCGGGCCCCCCGCCGGGGCCCCTTGGGAACTGGGACCACGCCCGATCCCTCGCCCGCCACGTACGCACCCTCCACAACGCTCTCCTCGAGGAAGGCCGGCGCCGCGAGGCAGTCGGGCAGCGGCAGGCGGACGTATGAGCATCGCCACGCCACGGGCGGTCATGCCCGACGCTGCGTTCGTGGGTGAAGTGCGGATCAACTTCGCGCGCGGCTCCCGCGGGTGCGCGTACGTGATGCTCGGCCATCCCGAGGCTCACGTACGGCGCGAGACGACAGTGGACCGCTACCTGCGCGGGATCGCCGCCGGCCTCGGCCTGCACGAGGGCGAGGGCTACCCCTCCACGCCGCACTGCCTCTACTTCGTGAAGGGGTTCTGGGCCCTCGACTACGGGCACCCGGAGACGCTCCTTACGCTCCCACCGCCGCCGCGCGGGTGGGCCATACGCGTCCAGGCCGACCGGGCGGCCCACGTCGGTGTCTGCTTGGACCCGGGCCTGCCGCCGTCCAGGCCGGACCACGTGCTCACCGGCACCGTGGGCTACAAGGCAGACCGGCGTCTCGGCCTGTTCCCCAGCTGAACCGCCCGACACCCAGAGAGGATCACTGGCTTGAGCGCGCGCGAGTACTGCGTCTACTGCGACCAGCCTGTCGCAGTCCTCCCCGAGAATCGGGTAGGCCCCGACTTCTCGGCGTCCGCGGGCCGCCCACCGATGTACGCCCATCCGGCCTGCTTCTCTCGCCAGGTCAGTACGGCGCCACGCACCCCTCGGTGGCGGCGGTGAACGACTGGCGAGGGCAGGTCCTGTTCGTCCTGGTCGTGCTCGGGTTCCTTGCCGTGATCGTCCTCGGCACAGCTCACTGATCTCGCCTCGGCCGGGATGGCCCATCAGCCCCCTGGCAAAACGACCCCTGCAGGGGTGGGCGATGCCCTGCTCACCCCACGGCACGGATTCATGATCGCGTACGAAGGGAAATCGAGATGACCACGCCCACCCTGGACACATCCGCCCGACACCTGCTGTCCGACGACGGGTTCGCTCGCGTGGCGCACTTGGTGCAGCGCGACAACGACGGCATCGACGAGCCGCTCGCCGTCCGGATCGTCAACGAGGCTCTCAAGTTCGTCGCCACGGCCGCGCAGACCACCGACCGGCACCTGCGGCCCTCTAAGACCGTGGACATCGGCTGGCACGCGCTCATCCTCCACACCGAGATGTACCGGACGCTGTGCGCCGCCGTGGGGCGATTCGTGGACCACAGGCCGGAGGGCCCCGAAACGCTCAAGCGGGACGCGGACACTCTCGACCTCACCATGGCCGCCATCCGCGAGGCCGGATACGCGCCCGACGAGTACCTGTGGGGCCCGCTGGCCGACGCGGACGTCCACGCGGGGGACTGCATGCACTCGGAGTGCACCAGCGGCGGCTCCGGCTGCGCCGCGCCGCCCGCGGCATGAACCACCCCGCCCATCTGAGCACGCCCAAACTCCCCGGGAGAAGCCCATGGCTGAACTGACCATGTCCGCGAACTGCTCCAACTGCGGGGGCGTCGGACGCATCCTCTACACCGACCCGACCACGGGTCAGACGCGGGATGCCGGCGCCTGCCAGGCCTGCGGGGGCAGCGGCCGCACCCACGACAACCGCCTCGTCGAGTTCCCGACTTCGCGCCCCACGCGTACGGTTGGAACCTGCGCCGTCAAGGAGGCCACGCCATGCGCGAAGAACGTGAAGAGTGGGTTGACCCTCGACAAGAGGACGTCGTGCGCTATTTCACGACGACCGTCCAGGAGGCCGCGCGTCGCCGGGGCATTACCCCGTGCGACACGTGCCATGGCATCGGCACCGTCGTCATGGTGAACCTGAAGACGAAGCAGCCGTTCAGCGTCGCCTGCTCCAGCTGCGGCCTGTAGAAAAGGCGCTTTCCGTAGCCCCGGCCGGACCCTCTGGCCGGGGCTGCTCCGCTGATCGCTTTGCCCGTAGCGCTGGTACAGGCGGGGGGGACACCGCTAGTGGGTCAGTCCTGCGCGGCGTTCCGCTCCAGCCAACGGCCGTACCAAGTCATCAGCTGGAACGTCGACTTGAGTCCCAGTTGGCGACGCGCACTCGACAGGCCTTCGCTCACCCACCGGTTACTCATGCGGAGCCGTCGCGCCGCGTCCTCTTGCGAGTGCCCAGCGTTCAGCTGCTCCAGAATGTCCAGCTGCTGGTCGCTCAACACCCCCTCATCGGCTGCCGCCAGGGCCTGAGCCCACGGCACCGCGTTACCCCAGAGAAGGTCGAAGGCATGGCGCGCCCACATCACGCTGCTGCGGTCCGCGACGTGCCATCCACTGTGGGACTCGGCGTGCCCGGTCACATGGTCGTCGATGAACAGAGATTTTTGATCAATGATGATGAACCGAGGGAAGCGGCCGGCTATCGCCCGCACCTCGCCGCCAGCCTCCAGGAGCGCGGCCACGTACGCCTGCGTGCCGGGATGCGCGGCCGCGTTCGCCCGATAGAGCAAGCGGAGCGAGGCGCCGCGCTGAAGAGCCGCCAGGGACCTGTCTGTGCCCATCCGGTGGGTAACCGGGTCCCGGTCGGCTGGCCGGACAGGCTGCGCGGCG
The DNA here is from genome assembly GCF_052244475.1 of Streptomyces sp. IBSNAI002. NCBI lineage: Bacteria > Bacillati > Actinomycetota > Actinomycetes > Kitasatosporales > Streptomycetaceae > Streptomyces > Streptomyces sp. IBSNAI002. Next base: position 3,684,004 of record NZ_JBQPXG010000002.1, read on the forward strand.
AGGAGCTCCACCGCGGCCTTCCCGGTGACCTCGCCGATACGGTCGTTCATCTGCCCCTTCGTGGGCAGGAACTCGCTTCCCATGCTGTCGAAGCGCCGGTTCTGCTCGAACGTGGGCGAGAGTCCTTCGAGTACGGGGATGGCCTCGAGGCGACGCAGGCTCGCGGCGAGCTGGCTGCGCTCAGCCTCCAGTACACGCTGGATGGCGGCACGCGGGTCCATCGCGAGCCAGGAGTGCGGCTCGTACGGGTTCTCGTCAACGAGGCCAGCGGCTCGAAGGCGACTCAAGTCCGCGTCGAGCGGTGGTGGAGTACCAGCGGCCAGGGCTCGGTACAGAGCCTGATCCTCACCGTTCAGGCCGGGCGGGACCAGGCCCTTACCTGTCGATTCCGGTTCCACGTTGCCCATGGTTCCCCCCATGCGCGAGTGCGGGATTCCGCACCGCGCGTTCTCGCAGCCCGAGCCTCTGGATTTGTGGCACGTGCTCCTGGCAACCTACTAGGTACACAGGCGGATGCGTGTTCGAACGCCTGCCGTTCGCCCGAAAGGACGCATGATGCGACGGATAGCCCAGCTCACGGCGGCGACCCTCCTGGCCCTCACGGCGGTCGCCGGGGGCACCGCGCTCGCGTCCGCTTGCCCCACCAGCACGCCGCAGGCGGAGACCCAGAGCGGCGACGTCGGCTGGGGCTCGTCTCCCGCCGAGGCGGAGCCGACCCCCACCGTCACGCTGAAGGACGTCGGCTGGGGCTAAGGCCGGACGAGGTCCTCGAAGGGGACGCCGACGGCATCCGCAATCCGCAGGAGCACGCTCAACGGCGGGTCGCTCGTCGCGTACTCGATGCGGTGGACCGTCTTGTGATCGATTCCCACCCGCTCACCGAGGGCTTCCTGCGTGAGGCTGGCGTCCCTGCGGGCGGCCCGAATCCGCGCGCCGATGACCCGGCGACGGGCGAGAACCCTGTCGGGCATGGGGGGCGTGGACGGCACCTGTCCACGTTGGAATGATCTTGCTCCGTTGTCCTTACCCAGCCGGGTAAAAAGTGTGATCTTGAACGCTGTGGGTAAATGGCCTGACCTACGGTCACGATCTGGCCACTTGGCCGGAACCCCTGCGAGAAAAAATCACGCTTTGTACTGTTGAAGCTACAAACAGTCTGTATAGCCTACGAACGGCCGAGACCCCTCAGGCATATGCCGCGCCATCAGGACACCCCCCACGGCAAGCCCTGCGCACTTCAGCTGGGAGATCCGATGTACGAAACGCTTTTGGACGTGATCACCGTTGGGGTGGTTGTGACTGGTGTCGTCGCCTGCGCCATACGCAAGCGCGCCATGACACGCCAGGTCGCCTCGATGGCCCGACAGGTCGACTCCCTGCGCGCGGAGGTAGCCATCGCGCGCATCGAAGGCGTCCTGGGCCACCAGCCGCCCGGCGGAGGGACCACCACGGTCCCTGCGCCGGCGCGCCGCAAGAACTGACTACCCGACAGAGCGCAGATGCGGCCTGGCCCCAGACATGGCGGCCTCGATCGTCGCCATCGCATCGTCGTCGGCCTCGGGCAACAGGTGCCCGTACAGGTCCGACGTGGTCTTGACACTCTCGTGCCCGAGCCGCCGCTGTACGTACGTCAGCCCGTGGCCGGCCGAGATGAGCGCCGCCGCGTGGGAGTGCCGCAGGTCGTGCGGCGTCGGGTTCTTGTGCTTGGGCATCAGGCCGGCCTCCTTGGCCCGCTTCACCGCCCGCTGCCACCGGTCGTGGAACGTCGAGTAGTGGAGCCGCTGGCCCTTGTCCCCAGTGAAGTAGAGCCCGTCATCGTCGAGGCCGGCCGCCGCCTGGAGCTCGACGAGTGCGGCCACGACCGACGTGCTGACGCGAAGGGTGCGCCGGCTCCGCTTGGTCTTGGGGGTGCCGATGTAGTAGCCGCCGTGTTCATCCCTCTTCCACGCCCGGCGGACCTGGACCCGCGGCCGTACGCCGTCGATGTCCAGCACGCACTTCGGCGCCAGCGAGGTGAGCTCGCTGTACCGCAGCCCCGTCCCGTACTTCACGTCCACCATCAGCTGGTCCTGGCGCAGGGTGAAGGCGGCCCGCAGCGCGTGCACCTCCTGCGGCGTGAGGAAGCTGATGTCCTCGTCGTCCTCGGCGCCGGCGTCGTCGATGCGCGGGAGGTTGGTCAGTTCGCAGGGGTTGCGGGCCCGCAGCGGCGGCTCGCTGCGCACGGCCTCGCCGAGGATGGAGGAGAGCAGGCCGTGCAGATTGCGGATGGTTTTGGGGGACATGGGTTTGCCCTTGGGACTCCCGTCCGGCATCCGGCCCCGGTAGACCTTGGTCCGCTCCAGTTGCCGCACCCACGCCTTCACCGTGTCGCTGGAGAAGTGCTCGACCGAGCGGACGTCGCACTCGCCGAACGTGGGGAACACCCACTTCGCGAGCTCCTTGTGGCAGGCGCCGCGGTAGCGCTCCTCGATGCCGGTCCGGTTCTCGATCACCCGGGTGGCGTACACCCGGAAGCGGTAGGCGTCCTCGGCCACCTGCTCGGCCGCGATGTACCCGCGGCCCTTGACCCAGCCCGGCGGCCAGTGCTGGCCCGCCTCGTCCACGGCGGCCTTGAAGACGCCGGCGTCGTCCTCGTTGTCGAAGGACTCCGACTGGCCGGCCCCCTGGCGGGTACCGCCGTCACGCCACTTGACCTGATAGCTGGTGATCTCTCCTGCGCGGTTCTTCCGCGGGTGCACGCTCGCCATGGGGGCACTGTAGACGCACGTGTTCCCCACGTGTTCCCGAACCTGATAACGATCAAGGCGCGATGCGACTGATCTTGCAGGTGACACGGGGTGCGGGTGGTGGTGCCCGGAGCCGGACTTGAACCGGCACGGCCCGAAGGCCAGCGAGGTTTAAGCTCGCCGTGTCTGCATTCCACCATCCGGGCAGGGCGTGGCGGCCCCCGTGGAAAAAGCCTTGAACGCTGCGCCGAGCCTATCCGGAACGGTCTCGCCGCCAACGGGGCGTCTATCCGATGTTGTCTGATTTTATTGGCGCTTGAGGGGTCGTCAGGCCCGAGAACGCACGGTCGGCCCGTTCTGGGCGACGATCACCCCCGACCTGGGAATGACGGGATTTCGATGGCCCGCCGCGGGCCCGCGCCACCCCGTGCGCCACCCGCTCCGCCACCCCGGGCCCCCACCCGGTCGCCAGGACCCTGTCATACCAGAGGAGGAGACGAACGACCCCCCGGTCAGACTCCAGTGGGCCGGAGAACGGGCACCTCGGTTGATCCCGAGCGGGGGTGGGCGCGGCGACGATGGAAGCGTCCCGCAGACGGACGGCCCGCAGCCGTCCCCCAGCCCCGCCCCGACAGGAGTCGCTTCCGTGACCACCACGAACTACGCCCCGCACACCACCCAGGCCGTGGCCGCCCGCGCCACCGGCCTCTCCAAGGTGTACGGCCAGGGCGAGACCCAGGTGGTCGCCCTGGACAACGTGTCCGTCGACTTCGCGCAGGGCCAGTTCACCGCGATCATGGGCCCCTCGGGCTCCGGAAAGTCGACGCTGATGCACTGCGTCGCCGGCCTGGACACCTTCTCCGCCGGCTCCGTGCGCATCGGCGAGACCGAGCTGGGCTCCCTCAAGGACAAGCAGCTCACCCAGCTGCGGCGGGACAAGATCGGCTTCATCTTCCAGGCCTTCAACCTGCTGCCGACCCTGACCGCCCTGGAGAACATCACGCTCCCCATGGACATCGCCGGCCGCAAGCCCGACAAGCAGTGGCTGGACGCGGTGATCGGCATGGTCGGCCTCTCCGAGCGCCTCTCCCACCGCCCCACCCAGCTCTCCGGCGGCCAGCAGCAGCGCGTGGCCGTCGCCCGCGCCCTGGCCTCCCGCCCCGAGATCATCTTCGGCGACGAGCCCACCGGAAACCTCGACTCCCGCTCCGGCGCCGAGGTCCTGGGCTTCCTGCGCAACTCCGTCCGCGAGCTCGGCCAGACCGTCGTGATGGTCACCCACGACCCGGTCGCCGCCTCCTACGCGGACCGCGTCATCTTCCTCGCCGACGGCCGGATCGTCGACGAGATGATCAGCCCCAGCGCGGACGGCGTACTGGACCGCATGAAGGCGTTCGACGCCAAGGGCCGCACCAGCTGACCCGGGGTCTCCCCGAAGCCCTCCACCAGACTTCCAGCCCCAGGACTGAGACCCCATGTTCCGTACCGCCCTGCGCAACGTGCTCGCGCACAAGGCCAGGCTGCTGATGACGGTGCTCGCCGTCACCCTCGGCGTCGCCTTCGTCTCCGGCACCCTCGTCTTCACCGACACCCTCGAGAAGTCCCTCTCCAGCCAGTCCGCCAAGAGCTACGACGGCGTGGCCGTCTCGGTCACCTCGTACGGCCAGAGCCGGGACGAGAACGGCCAGAAGGAGGGCGAACCGGGCATCAGCCAGGCCACCCTCGACAAGGTCAAGGCCCTGGGAGGCGTCGACTCCGTCTCCGGCCGCGTCTCCGGCTTCGCCGGCGTGGGCGACGAGAACGGCAAGCTGATCGGCTCCGGCTGGTCGAACCGGGGCGCCAACTACACGCCCGTCAAGGACGGCAAGGACCCGCGCTACGCCTTCGTCCAGGGCGCCGGCCCGGCCAAGGCCGACGAGATGGCGCTCGACAAGGCCACCGCCGACGCGGGCTCCTACAAGGTCGGCGACAAGGTCCGCGTCGCCACCAACGGCCCGGTCAAGGAGTACTCCCTCGCCGGTGTCTTCACCACCGAGGACGGCGCCGTCCAGGCCGGCGGCAGCCTGGTGCTCTTCGACACCAAGGTCGCCCAGGAGCTCTACCTCAAGCCCGGCTACTTCCAGGAGCTGTCGGTCGGCGCCAAGGCCGGCGCCTCCGCCGACCAGCTGCTCGCCGAGATCAAGCCGCTGCTCGACGACAAGAGCACCAAGGCGCAGACCGGCGCCGCGCTCGCCGCGGAACAGGCCAAGGACATCGAGAAGGGCCTGGGCCAGCTGGGCACCATGCTGCTCGTCTTCGCCGGCATCTCGCTCTTCGTCGGCGTCTTCCTCATCTACAACACCTTCACCATGCTGGTCACCCAGCGCACCAAGGAGCTGGCCCTGCTGCGCGCCGTCGGCGCCAACCGCGGCCAGGTCATGCGCTCGGTGCTCGCCGAGGCCCTGGTCGTCGGCGCCGTGTCCGCCGTCGTCGGCCTGGTCAGCGGCATCGGCCTGGCGGTCGCCATGCGCTCCGTGATCGGCTCCTTCGGCGCCAAGCTGCCGGGCGGCGCCCTCGTGATCGCCCCGGGCACGATCATCGCGGCCCTGGTCATCGGCGTCCTGGTCACGACGGTCGCCGCGGTGCTGCCCGCCTGGCGCACCGGCCGGATCGCCCCGGTCGCCGCCATGGGCAGCGCCCACCTGCCGGCCAGCGCGAAGTCCCTGGTGCTGCGCAACGTCATCGGCTCCGTCATCGGCGTCCTCGCCGTCGGACTGGTCCTGCTCGGCGTGTCCATGGGCAAGGACGAGGGCCGCATGACCATCGGCGCGGGCGCGTTCTTCATGCTCATCGGCCTGATCGTGCTGCTGCCGCTGCTCTCCCGGCCGGTCATCGCCGCCGTCCGCCCGCTGCTGCAGAAGGTGTTCGGGGTCCCCGGCAAGCTGGCCGCGCAGAACGCCGTCCGCAACCCGCGCCGCACCGCCGTCACCGCCGCCTCCCTGGCGATCGGTCTGACCCTGGTCACCACCCTGTCGGTGCTGGGCATCACCGTGGGCCAGGTCGTCGACCGCATGAGCACCGAGAAGCTCAGGGCGGACTACCGGGTCTCCATGGCGGGCGACATGGGCGGCCTGGACAAGTCGGTGGCCGAGACCCTGGCCAAGGCCCCCGGGATCAAGGCCGTCTCCCCGCAGGCCGCGGGCTACTTCATGGTCGGCGAGAACTTCCGGTCGGCCTCCGGCGTCAACCCCGCCACCATCGGCCAGATGCTGAACATCGAGGTCACCGGCGGCTCGCTGGACAGCCTCGGCAAGGGCGAGATCGCGGTCGCCGAGAAGACCGCGCAGAAGCAGAACCTGACCGTCGGCTCCACCCTCGACGTCCGGTACGACGACGGCCAGACGGGCTCCCTGAAGGTCGGCGCCGTCTACAAGGACATGGAAGGCCTGCTCTCCCCGTACGTCATCGACAACAAGATCCTCAGCGAGCACAGCGAGGAGCAGTACGTCCGCGAGGTGTACGTCAACGTCGACGGCGGGGCCTCCGCGGCGGGCCAGCAGAAGGTCGTCGACGCCCTCGGCAAGAACCCGGCCATCACCGTCGCCACCCAGCAGGACATGCGCAACGAGATGGGCGGCATGATCAACACGATGCTGAACATCATGTACGGCCTGCTCGGCATGGCACTGGTCATCTCGGTGCTCGGAGTGGTCAACACCCTGGCGATGTCCGTCTTCGAGCGGACCCAGGAGATCGGCATGCTGCGGGCGATCGGCCTCGACCGCGGCCGGGTCAAGAACATGATCCGCCTGGAGGCCGTGGTGATCTCGCTCTTCGGCGCGGTCCTCGGCGTCGCCATCGGCGTCTTCCTCGCCTGGGCCGTCGGCACCACCATGGCGAACTCCATGCCGGACTACGAGCTGGTCCTGCCGTACGACCGGATCGGCATCTTCCTCCTGCTGGCCGCCGTGGTCGGCGTCCTGGCCGCCATGTGGCCGGCCCGCAGCGCCGCCCGGCTGAACATGCTCACCGCCATCAAGACCGAGTAGCGCGGAAGGTCGGCGACGAGGGACAGGCAGAGGGGCCCGGGGCACACGCCCCGGGCCCCTCTGCCGTTCCGCAGGCGCCGAACGCCTGCGCCCCTACGTGCCCCAGGTGCGCAGCCGCAGCGGCAGCCCCGAGTCGCCGCCCGCGCCGGGGCGCACCGCGAGGACCTGGTTGACCCCGAGCCGCCCGTGCTCGAAGCCGAGCGCGGAGGCCGCCATGTACAGCAGCCACACCCGCGCCCGGCCGGGCGAGGTGAGGCGTACGGCCTCGTCCCAGTGGGTCTGCAGCCGGGACACCCAGGCCCGCAGGGTGAGGGCGTAGTGCTCGCGCAGCGCCTCCACGTCGCGCACCTCGAAACCGGCCCGCTCCAGCTCTCCGACGGTGCTGCCGAGCGGCGAGAGCTCCCCGTCGGGGAAGACGTACGCGTCGATGAACTCGTCGATCCGGTAGGCCTCTTCGTCGGGCTCCGGGGGCCGGGCGATCTGGTGGTTCAGCAGGCGGCCGCCGGGGCGCAGCAGGGCGTGCAGGGTGCGGGCGTACTCGCGGTAGCGGTCGGAGCCGACGTGTTCGGCCATGCCGATCGACGAAATCGCGTCGTACGGGCCGTCCTTGACGTCCCGGTAGTCCTGGACGCGGATCTCGATCCGGTCGGCCAGGCCCTCCTCGGCGACCCTCTTGCGGGCATGCGCGGCCTGCTCCCGGGAGAGCGTGATGCCGGTGGCCCGGACCCCGTACTCCCGGGCGGCGTGCAGGACCATGGAGCCCCAGCCGCAGCCGACGTCCAGGAGCCGCGCTCCGGGCGTCAGGGCGAGCTTGCGGCAGACCAGGTCGAGCTTGTCGCGCTGGGCCTCCTCCAGGGTGGCCCCGGGTCTCCAGTAGGCGCAGGAGTACACCATCGACGGGCCGAGCACGTGGCCGTAGAACTCGTTGCCGACGTCGTAGTGGTGGCTGATGGCCGCCCGGTCGCGGACCTTGGTGTGGACGGCCCCGCCGCGCCGGGGGGCCTCCTCGGGCGGCGGTGCGGGCGCGGGCCACGGCCGGGCCAGCGCGGCGAGGTCGCGTACGGCGGCCCGCGCGGCGGGGTCGCGCAGCAGCTCGAAGGTGCCGGCGGCGCGGGCGAGCCGGGCGTGCCGGACGGGGGCGGTGGGCCCGGCGGCGGGCTCCCGCTCCCAGAGCAGCCCCGCCACCCGGTCCAGCAGTTCGAAGAGGTCGCCCTCGACGGTCAGGTCCCCGGCGACCCAGGCGCGCGCCAGGCCCAGCTCGCCCGGCTTCCACAGCATGCGGCGCAGGGCCCGGCGGTTGGCCAGCACGAGGGTGGGGCCGGTGGGCGAACCGGCCTCGCTGCCGTCCCAGGCCCGTATGCGGACGGGCAGCGGGGAGCCCAGCAGGGTCTCGGCGAGTGCGGCCAGCCGCGGCGCGGCGTCGGTCATCGTAGGCACCTCCAGAAAGCTCCGACGCATCGGCCTACCCATTCCGGGGCCCGGACATGCCGAAGGGGCCGCCCGCACCACGGATGGCGGGCGGCCCCTTCGGGGACGTGCTGGGGGTGTTCCGGTCAGACCCGGGTCAGGAGGCCTTGGCCTTCTGGGCCGGTGCCGCGGCGGCGGCCGGAGCCGGAGCCGGCTTGGCGGCCTCGTAGAACTCCTCGCGGGGGGTCTCCAGCGCACCGAGGGAGACGACCTCGCGCTTGAGGAACATGCCGAGGGTCCAGTCGGCGAAGACGCGGATCTTGCGGTTCCAGGTCGGCATGGCCATGCCGTGGTAGCCACGGTGCATGTACCAGGCGAGCCGGCCCTTGAGCTTGATCTTCATCTTGCCCATGACGATCATCGCGACGCCCTTGTGGAGGCCGAGGCCCGCCACCGCACCCTTGTTGGAGTGCGAGTACTCCGACTGCGGGAAGCCGCGCATGCCCGAGATGACGTTGTCGCCGAGGACCTTGGCCTGGCGCAGCGCGTGCTGGGCGTTCGGCGGGCACCAGGCGTTCTCGACGCCGGCCTTGCGGGAGGCGACGTCCGGGACCTGGGCGTTGTCGCCGGCGGTCCAGATGTAGTCCGTGCCCGTGACCTGGAGGGTCGGCTGGGCGTCCACGTGGCCGCGGGGGCCCAGCGGCAGGCCGTAGCGGGCCAGCACCGGGTTGGGCTTGACGCCGGCGGTCCACACGATGGTGTTGGAGTCGACCTCGAGGCCGTTCTTCAGCACCACGTGGCCGTCCACGCAGGAGTCCATGGAGGTGTTGAGGTAGATCTCGATGCCGCGGGACTCGAGGTGCTCCTTGCCCCAGGTGCCGAGCTTGGGCCCGACCTCGGGAAGGATCTTGTCGGCCGCGTCGACCAGGATGAAGCGCATGTCCTCGCGCTTGATCGTGGAGTAGTACTTCGCGGCGTCGCGGGCCATGTCCTCGACCTCGCCTATGGTCTCCGCGCCGGCGAAGCCGCCGCCGACGAAGACGAAGGTGAGGGCCTTGCGGCGGACGTTCTCGTCCGTCGTGGACTCGGCCTTGTCGAGCTGCTCGAGGACGTGGTTGCGCAGGCCGATGCCCTCTTCGACGCCCTTCATACCGATGCCCTGTTCGGCGAGGCCGGGGATCGGGAAGGTGCGGGAGACGGCGCCGAGCGCGATCACCAGGTAGTCGAAGGGCAGCTCGTACGCCTCGCCGACCAGCGGCGTGACGACGGCGACCTTGCGGTCCTGGTCGATGCTGGTGACCCGGCCGGTGAGTACCTCTGCCTTGGGCAGCACGCGTCGCAGCGGGACGACGACGTGCCGAGGCGAGATGCTGCCTGCGGCCACTTCGGGGAGGAAGGGCTGGTAGGTCATGTACGAGCGCGGGTCGACGACCGTGACGGTCGCCTCGCCGTAACGCATCTTCTTCATGATGCGCTTGGCTGCGTACAGGCCTACGTACCCACCTCCTACAACGAGGATCCTGGGACGCTCCGTGGTGCTCATGTGAACGAGTATCCAGCACCCGATGGGGTGTCGCTCGTGAGCCCCTTCACAAGGTGACCGAAGGCCTCTGCTACACTCCGCCGCCCACGTGACGGAGGTCATGGCGCACAACGGGAACCACGGTGTAACGGGAGTCGTTGTTCACCCGTCCTGAACTGGCCTCCAGGCCTTCAACCGGACTGGACCACCAGCCTTCGTCCATACCTCCGACGCGGAACCCGTCGCGCCCGCCGATCGCACGAACGGCCACGAAAAGGGGCCTGCGGGCCTCGGTAGGGGCCCGAAAGGCCCATCCGCTGGCCCGACAGGCCCCTTTTCCTTGTGAAGAACTTCACGAACTTCGTGTGGATCACGGGACCAAAGCCCCTCTCGGGGACCCTCCCGGGGCCTCCCGAGACCTCTACGGCCCCCCGCACACCCGCCGTTCAGGCAGCGGACCAGGCGATGCCGTCCAGCATTCCCCCTGTACCCATCCCGGATCGGCGCACCATCACGCGTGTACACAGACACGCGTACACTTGATTCATGAGTGAGAACGCTGTGACCGTGCGCGAAGCCCGCGCCCACCTCGCGGACCACATCAACCGGGCCGAACAGGGCGCCCCGACGATAATCACCCGCAACGGTGCCCCAGTGGCCGCCCTCGTTCCGATCGCCGATTTCAACGCGCTGGAAGACGCGGCCGACGAACTGCTGGCGCGCGAGGCAGAGGCCGTGCTCGCCGAGGGCGGACCGACCGTGACCATGGCCGAGCTCCTCGCCGACCTGTTCAGCGAACGGGGTGACGGCGCGGCGTGAAATACGCGTTCCGGTTCACCACCGCTGCGCAACGCCAGCTCCGGGCGATCGACAAACCGGCCGCCATGCGGATCCTCGCCGCCCTGACCGCGCTGGGAGACGACCCCTTCCGCGAGGACGCCGACATCAAGAAGCTCACCGGACCCTCCGGCCTCTACGGGCTCCGGGTCGGTAGTTACCGGATCGCCTACCAGGTGCTGGACGGCGAGATCGTCATCCTCGTCGTCAAGGTCGGAGACCGCCGCGACGTCTACCGCAACATCTGAAAGCCGAACACGGCAGCGGCGCTCCGGTGAGTTCACCGGAGCGCCGCCGTTCAGCCATGCAGCAGCTCAAGACCGCTGCTTGTCAGCCTCGGCCTCTTCTGCTGCCTTGATCGCGATGCCGTCGAGGATGTCGTGCTCCGAGACGACGACCTCCGACGCGCCGGTGCGCTCCATGATCGCCAGCAGGACCAGGGCTCCCGCGCCGATCACGTCCACCCGGCCCGGGTGCATCACGGGGATCGCCGCGCGCTCGGCGTGGGTCGAGGTCAGCATGCGCTCGCTGATCTCGCGGACCTGCTCGTAGCCGATCCGGGAGTGGTGGATCCGCGAGGAGACGTACTCCGGCAGGCCGAGGGCGATCCCGGCGACCGTGGTCACCGAGCCGGCCAGGCCCACCAGGGTGCGGGCCTCGGCCAGCGGGACCGTCTCGGCGGCCAGGTCCAGCGCCGCCTCGATGTCGGCCCGCATGGCGGCCACCTGCGCCGCGGTCGGCGGGTCGCTGACGACCCCGTCCACCACCAGGTGGCGCTCGGTCATCCGGACGCAGCCCACGTCCACCGAGCGGGCCGCGCGCACCTGCTCCTCGCCGACCACGAACTCGGTCGAGCCGCCGCCGATGTCCACCACCAGGAACGGCCGCTCCACGGGGGTCCCCCCGGACGAAGCCGGCGGGAGGTCGTGGACGACGAGCTCCTTGGTGGCGCCGGTGAAGGAGTACTCCGCCTCCTGCTCCCCGGAGATCACCTCGGGTTCGACGCCCAGGATGTCCAGGACGCCCCGTACGAAGTCGTCGCGGTTCTCCGCGTCCCGGGAGGCCGAGGTCGCCACGAAGCGGATCTTCTCCGCGCCGAGCTCCTTGATGACCGCCGCGTACTCCCGGCAGGCCGCGAAGGTGCGCTCCAGCGCCTCCGGCGCGAGCCGGCCCGTCTTGTCCACGCCCTGGCCGAGGCGGACGACCGTCATCCGTCGGTCCAGCTCGACGAGCTCGCCGGTGTCCGGGTCGCAGTCCGCCACGAGCAGGCGGATGGAGTTCGTACCGCAGTCGACGGCGGCGACCCGGGTCATCCCCGCGGCCCCTCGTCGTCCGCCTTCTTCTCCCCGCACGGGGTGACGCAGGCGCCCTTGGCCCACCACTCCGGCAGCATGGCGATCGCCTCGTCGCCGAGCGGGTTCACGCCCGGGCCCGCGGCCAGCGAGTGGCCGACCAGCACGTGCAGGCACTTGACCCGGTCCGGCATGCCGCCGGCGCTGGGGAAGCCCTGGAGCACCTCGATGGCGTCGCGGCGCCGGATGTAGTCCTCGTGCGCGGCCTGGTAGGCGGCGGCGAGCTCGGAGTCCTCGGCGAGCCGGGCCTGCATCTCCTTCATCACGCCGTTGGCCTCCAGCGTGCCGATCGCGGAGGCCGCGCGCGGGCACGTCAGGTAGTACAGCGTCGGGAAGGGGGTGCCGTCGGGGAGCCGCGGCGCGGTCTCGACCACGTCCGGCTGGCCGCAGGGGCAGCGGTGGGCGATGGCGCGCAGCCCGCGCGGCGGGCGGCCGAGCTGCTGCTCGAACGCCTCGATGTCCGCGTCGGTCGGCTCGGTCCGGTCGGTCTGGGGCGGGGGCGTCTGCATGCCTGGAGGAAGTCTCTTCGTTCTCGTGGATGGGTACTGCGGTACGGATGCGGTGCGGTACGGATGCGGTACGGGTGCGGTCGGGCTCAGTCGCCGGGGCGGTCGGCCTTGTCCACTCCGTCCCACACGTTGGAGTACCAGGGACGGTCGGAGCCGGCCTGGCCGGTGCGGTGCCGCTCGGCCGCCGCCTGGGCCCCCGGGTCGGTCATGATGTAGCCGATCTCCCCCGGGCGCAGGAAGTGCAGGTGCTTGCGCGCCTGCTGCTCCGCGTACGCGTCGTCCTGCCAGCGGGCCTTCTCGTCGCGGAGCCGCTCCAGGCGCTCCCGCGCGGCGGCCGCGGCCCGCTGCTGCTCCGCGATCTCCGAACGCTGGGACACGTACTGGCGCATCGGATACGCGAGGGCGACGACCAGGGTACAGAGGACGAGCACCAGGAGCGCGGCACGGCCGGTGAGCCGGCTGCGGCGGACCTGGCGGCGCGACTGCGAGCGGTAGACATGCGCGGCGGTCCGCTCGCCGAGCTGCTTGAGCCTGGTCGCGGTCGAGAAGGTGGAGAACCGATCCCGGTTCCCGGCCATTGATCCGCCTCCCCTGTGTACGCACTACGCACTACGTCCCCGCACACGGTACGGGACCGAGTGCGGGGACGTACGGAGGCGAGGGCGTGGTTAGCCCTTGAAGCGGGGGAACGCGCTGCGGCCCGCGTACACCGCGGCGTCGTCGAGGATCTCCTCGATGCGCAGCAGCTGGTTGTACTTGGCGACGCGGTCCGAGCGGGCCGGGGCGCCGGTCTTGATCTGACCGCAGTTCACGGCGACGGCAAGGTCGGCGATGGTGACGTCCTCGGTCTCGCCGGAGCGGTGCGACATCATGCACTTGAAGCCGTTGCGCTGGGCCATCTCGACGGCGTCGAGGGTCTCGGTCAGCGAACCGATCTGGTTCACCTTCACGAGCAGGGCGTTCGCGGAGCCCTCCTCGATGCCGCGGGCCAGGCGCTCCGGGTTGGTGACGAAGAGGTCGTCGCCGACGATCTGGACCTTGGCGCCGAGGCGGTCGGTGATGACCTTCCAGCCGGCCCAGTCGTCCTCGTACAGCGGGTCCTCGATGGAGACGAGCGGGTACGCGGAGACGAGCTCCTCGTAGTACTCGGTCATCTCTGCGGCCGAGCGGGACTGGCCCTCGAACTCGTACTTGCCGTCCTTGTAGAACTCGGACGCGGCGACGTCGAGCGCGAGCGCGATGTCCTTGCCCGGGGTGTAGCCGGCCTGCTTGATGGCCTCGACGATGAGGTCGAGCGCGGCGCGGTTGGACTCCAGGTTCGGGGCGAAGCCGCCCTCGTCACCGAGACCGGTGGAGAGGCCCTTGGTGTGCAGGACCTTCTTGAGGGTGTGGTAGACCTCGGCACCCCAGCGCAGCGCCTCGGAGAAGGACTCCGCGCCGATCGGGGCGATCATGAACTCCTGGATGTCCACGTTGGAGTCGGCGTGCGACCCACCGTTGAGGATGTTCATCATCGGAACGGGCAGCAGGTGCGCGTTCGGGCCGCCGAGGTAGCGGAAGAGCGGCAGGTCCGAGGCCTCGGACGCGGCGTGCGCGACGGCGAGGGACACGCCGAGGATCGCGTTGGCGCCGAGCGAGCCCTTGTTGTCGGTGGCGTCCAGGTCGAACATGGCCTGGTCGATCAGGCGCTGCTCGGTGGCGTCGTAGCCGACGAGCTCCGGGCCGATCTGCTCGATGACGGCGAGGACGGCCTTCTCGACACCCTTGCCCATGTAACGGTTGGGGTCACCGTCACGGAGCTCGATGGCCTCGAAGGCACCGGTGGAGGCGCCGGACGGAACTGCAGCACGGCCGGTGCTGCCATCGTCGAGGCCCACCTCGACCTCGACCGTGGGGTTGCCTCGGGAGTCCAGGATTTCCCGGGCTACGACGACGTCGATGGACGGCACGAGCATCTCCTTCTGGGATGTGACGCTGGGTGTGCGGTGGCATCAGGCCGTGGGATGGCCTTGCCGCCTAGAGCCTAACCGGCTCCGGGCACTGGGCCCGCCGACCGCCCGGGTCCTGGGACGAAAAAGGGTCCGAATACCCCTCTTCCGGGACATAGGGCTCTTGATCATCACGGCCCCGCCCGCGCACGCGCCACCGCCCGGCGCGTGGGGAAGGCGCGCCGGGCGGTGGGTGGTGGTGCGTGGTACTGCCTGTTGCTCGGGGACACCGCGGCTATTGCCGCAGTGTTCAGCTGAGCTTCAGCTTCTGACCCGGGAAGATCAGGTCGGCGTCCGAGACGATGTCCTTGTTCAGCTCGAACAGCTTCTGCCAGCCGCCCTGCACGCCGTTCGCCTCGGCGATGGTGCCCAGGGTGTCGCCGGACTTCACCTCGTACGAGCCGTTGCCGGTCTGCGGGGCCGGGGTCTCGGTGCGCTCGGAGCCGGTGACCGGGGCCTCGGCGCGCTTCGGCTCCGTCTTCTTCGGCTCGGTCTTCTTCGGCTGGGTCTTCTTGGGCTCGGTCTTCTTCTCCTGCTTGGGGGCGGCCTCGGTCGCGCCGCCGCCGGTGTAGGAGGAGTTCGACAGGCCCTTGCCGCAGTGCGGCCAGGCGCCCTTGCCCTGGCCCTTGAGGACCTTCTCCGCGACGGCTATCTGCTGGGACTTCGAGGCCTGGTTGGCCTGCGGGGCGTACGACTTGCCACCGAACGCGGCCCAGGTGGAGGACGAGAACTGCAGGCCGCCGTAGTAGCCGTTGCCGGTGTTGATGGCCCAGTTGCCGCCGGACTCGCACTGCGCGACCTTGTCCCACTCGGACGCGGTGGCGGCGCTGGCGGTGCCCGCGGCCATCAGGGGGGCGGCGACGGCCACACCGGCGACACCGGCGAGCGTGACGATGCGGACGGACCGCTCGATTGCAGTACCGCGACGGTGCTTGCCCTTGCCGGAAAGCAGCATGGAGTTTCTCCTCACCGACGCCTACGAGGTGAGCTGTCGGGTTCGGGCGAGTGAGTTGCCCGGCCGTGCGACCTAGCGCACGTCTTAACCCCTAGCCGGTGGCGTGACCGTCTCTCAACGGCCGCTCCCGGCACCTACCTTGGTTCCCCCGCTCCTGCCTTCGGCGCTTGACGCGACGACTGTTCCCCCCGTCCGCCGGCAGGATTCGGCGATGCGGTCGAAGGAGCTCGCGGTGGCGAGCGATTCAGAAGGTAGACAGGTCTCTCCCCGATGTTCAACGAGCGGCATCGGGGAGAAACGGGCCCTACTTGCGCCCCTCGTACGGATGTTTGCGCAGGTGAGGGCGGGGTTTGCGGCAGCCGCCGGGTGGGACACGCCAGTTGACCGGAAGAGACACATGTCTCACTTACAGAAAACGGACAATCAACTCTTTCCGGCTGCCCGAAGTGCCCTTATTCGGCAGTTAGATCCAAGTTTTGTCCGGGCTTGATCAGATCGGCGTTCTCGCCGATGACCTGCTCGTTGGCCTCGTAGAGGGCGTTCCAGCCGCCCTTGAGTCCCTTGGCGTCCGCGATGGCCGTCAGGCTGTCGCCCTCCTTGACGGTGTACGTGGGCTCCGACGGGACGTCAGACGGGCCGGGGGCCTCGAGCGCGGGCGCGCCGCGGTGCTTGCCGTTGCCCTCGGGGGCGGTCACGGGCGGTGCGGCGGGGTCGGGCGAGGCCTCGGGGGTCTCCGGGGCCGCAGGCGCCGTCGGGTCGCCCGGGGCCACGGGGGGCCCGGTGACCGGGGGCTGGCCCGGGGTCACCGGCGGGGTGACGGGCGGCGTGGTGGGCGCGTCCGGGCTCACGGGGGCGGTCGGCTCGGTGGGCTCCACCGGGGCGGGCGCCGTGGTGGGGTCGTCCGGCGAGGGCATGACGGGCAGTCCGAGGGAGGGCGCGAGCGGGCCGTCGGGGAGCGCGAACGACGGGCTCGGCGCGGGCTGCGTCGGAGCGCCGAAGTCCGTGGACGGCTTGCCGGTCCCGGTGGTGGGCACGCCGTGGTCCGGGCGGGACGGCGCGGCGCCGGCCTGGGAGCCGCCCGGCAGGCCGGGGTCGACCTCGGCGGCGGGGCCCTGGCCGTCCAGCCCGGCCGAAGCCGCGCACAGCGGCCACGCCTGCGGGCCCTGGGAGGCCAGCACCCGCTCGGCCACCGCGATCTGCTGGGAACGGCTCGCCAGGTCGGCCCGCTCGGCGAAGTCGAGTCCGCCGGCGTTGCTCCACTGCTCCTGGCTGAACTGCAGGCCGCCGTACTGGCCGCTGCCGAAGTTCGCGCTCCAGGCGCCGCCGCTCTCGCATTCGGCGACCTTGTCCCACGTGGACGTGTCGGCCGCACTGGCGTTGGTGGCGGCGAG
Organism: Streptomyces sp. IBSNAI002; assembly: GCF_052244475.1. Lineage (NCBI taxonomy): Bacteria > Bacillati > Actinomycetota > Actinomycetes > Kitasatosporales > Streptomycetaceae > Streptomyces > Streptomyces sp. IBSNAI002. The sequence goes on from NZ_JBQPXG010000002.1 coordinate 3,700,719, forward strand.
CAGCGGCAGTGCCAGCGCGGAGCCTGTGACTCCGGCGGTGACGACTATCGCGGGCACCTGGCGGGGGCGTCTGTGGCGGCCGTTCCCGGAACGCATGAGCTGCACCTTTCGCATAACGGCGGGGTAACGGCAGAACCTAGCGGCCTTCGAACGATTGTCACAACTCCGGTCGGCAACTGACTTCCGGTCAGTCGCCCTTCAGATGTTTCGGGGTGTGAAGCGCACGGGAAGGGTGCGCAGGCCACGCATGATCAGCCCGCCGCGCCAGCGCAGGTCTTCGGGCGGAACAGCTAGTTCCAGATCTGGCAGACGCGTGAGCAAAGTCGCAAGCGCGGTCTGTCCTTCAAGTCGTGCGAGCGGAGCGCCCAGGCAGTAGTGGATGCCGTGCCCGTATCCGAGGTGCTGGTTGTCCGTCCGGGAGAGGTCGAGGGTGTCCGGCTCGGCGAAGCGCGCGGGGTCGCGGTCCGCGGCCGCGAGGACGACCAGGACCGGATCCCCGGTGGCGACCCGCTGCCCGCCGAGGGTCAGCGGCTCGGTGGCGAACCGCCAGGTGGCCAGCTCCACGGGGCCGTCGTAGCGCAGGAGTTCCTCGACGCCGGTCTCCAGCAGGCCGCTTTCGCCGGCCGCGAGGGAGGCCTGGAGGCGCTCGCGCTCGCCCGGGTTCATGAAGAGGGAGTGGACGCCGTTGCCGATGAGGTTGACGGTGGTTTCGAAACCGGCGAAAAGCAGGATGAAAGCCATGGCCGTGGCCTCGGCCTCGGTGAGGTGGTCACCGTGGTCGCTCGCCCGGATAAGATCGGAAATGAGGTCATTGCCCAGATCATCCCGCTTGCGGTGGATGAGTTCCCCGAGATAGGTCCGCATCTGCTTCACGGAACGGGCCACTCCGCCGCGCGGGCCTCCGCCGTGGCGGATCATCATCCCCGCCCAGTCGCGGAAGTCGTCCTGGTCCTCGCGCGGTACGCCGAGCATCTCGCAGATGGCGTAGATGGGGAGCGGGAAGGCGAACTCGTGGATGAGGTCCGCCTCCCCCCGCTCCGCGAACCCGTCGATGAGGTGGTCGGTCAGCTCCTGCACCCGCGGGGTGAACTCGGCGACCCTGCGCGGGGTGAACGCCTTCGACACCAGCCGCCGCAGCCGGGTGTGGTCCGGCGGGTCGATGTTGAGCAGGTGCGTCATCAGCTCGGCCTTGCGCTCCCCCGGGATCCCGGTCTTGCCCTTGGCGTGCGCGGGCTCCGCGTGGTGCGCCGGGTTCTTGCTGAGCCGCTGGTCGGCCAGGGCCTGGCGGGCGTCGGCGTACCGGGTGACCAGCCAGGCCTCGACCCCGCTGGGGAGCTTGGTGCGGTGCACCGGCGCGTGCTCGCGCAGCCAGGCGTACGCCGGATACGGATCGGTCGCGAACTCCCAGTCGAAGAGGGTCGGGCCCCGGCCGGCGGGGCGGGCCGAAGGGGTGTCTGCGGGGTCTGCGGGGGTCTGCTCGTGCACCCGATGACCGTATCCCGGCGCCGTCCCCCCATCCCATATGGGTGCTTCGCCGCGGCTGTCCGCAGATCCGCCGTCACTTGACCTCACCTTCCCCGGCATTCCTACTTTCGGTTTTGTGGATGTGAGGATCTTGAAGAGCAGCTTCGCGGTGGTGGAGAGACGGGCCGAGCACGCGGTCAAGTACTTCTACTCCCACCTCTTCTGGCACAACCCCGGCATCCGTGAGCTCTTCCCGGCCTCCTCCGAGGACATGGAACGGCAGCGGGACCGGCTCTTCGCCGCGCTCACCCACGTGATCGCCCACCTGGAGGACGACGGGCTCCTCCCCTATCTCCGCGACCTGGGCCGCGACCACCGCAAGTTCCGGGCCGGACCCCAGCACTACGCGGCCGTGGGCACCAGCCTGCTCGCCGCCCTCGCCGAGGCCTCCGGCGAGGCCTGGACCCCGCAGGCCGAGAAGGCCTGGGCCGAGGCGTACCAGCTGATAGCCGACGCGATGCTGGCCGGCGCCGCCGCGGCCGAGGAGCGGGAGCCGGCCTGGTGGGACGCGGAGGTCGTACGCCATCTCCAGTACGGCGAAGACATCGGCGTACTGACCCTGAAGCCGCACGCCCCCTTCCCCTACCTCCCCGGCCAGTACGCGAGCGTGAGCAGCGAACGCGTCCCGAGGACCTGGCGCACCTACTCCATCGGCAACGCCCCCCGCCCCGACGGCACGCTGGACCTGCACGTCAGCCGGATCGAGCGGGGCCGGCTCAGCACCGCCCTGGTCCGCGACGTGCAGCCGGGCGAGATGCTGCGGCTCGGTGCCGCGGGCGGGCGGCTGACCTTCCGCCGCGGGGACCGTCCGGCCAGCCTCATCGCCGCCGGAACCGGGTGGGCGCCGGTCCGGGCCCTGTTGGAGGACCTCGCGGAGCGCCCTCCCGACCAGGACGTCCGGCTCTTCGTGGTCGCGCGGGACGCCGCGCACCTCTACGACCGCCCGCTGATCGACGAGTACGCCGCCGCCTGCCCCTGGCTCTGCGTCACCTACCTCACGCCCGCCCCCGGGCAGCACCGCAACCAGGCCACGGACCGGCTGGCCACCGCGCTCGGCCACCGGGGGATGTGGCCCGAGCAGGACGTCTACCTCAGCGGACCGCCGCTGTTCGTCGAGGAGACCGCCCGCCTCCTGGAGGAGCTGGGCGCCCTGCCCGGCCGGATCTTCCACGACTCCGTGCCCGCCGCCGGACGCGGCCACGGCCCGAACGGCCGCCCGCTGGGCTTCGGAGAGTGGTTCCTGAACCGCCCCTCGCCGCACTGGCACAACCCCTCGGGCCGCGCGCCGGGGGATCCGGCGTAGCTCGTCCGGCGTAGCTCGTCCGGTGCCGCCGTGGGCTACTCGCCGACGCCCTCGGCGGCCCGGATCGCGGCCCGGTAGGCGCGGGCGGCGGCGCGCAGCGCGGTCTCGGGGTCGGTGCCCGCCGCCTCGGCGCGTGCCGCCAGCGCCAGCAGCTCGTAGCCGATGCCCTCGCCGCGGGGCAGCTCCACGGCCACCCCGCCCGTACGGGCCCGCCCGGCGAGCTTGGCCGCGAGCGCGAGCCCCGGCTGGCCCAGCGGGATCCCGTCCGTGACGGACTCGCGGCTCTTCTCCACCGCCTTGGTGCGCTGCCAGTGCGCGCTGACGTCCTCCGGGGTCTCGGCCTTCTCGTCGCCGAAGACGTGCGGGTGCCGGTGGATCAGCTTCTCCACGAGGGTCCCGGCCACGTCGTCGATGGAGAACGCCCCGCCGGCGCCCTCGTCATCGTCATCGTCACCGGACTCCTCGCCGTCCTGCGCCGTGCCCTCCCCGGCGCCCTCCTCCGCGATCCGGGCGTGGAACACCACCTGGAGCAGGACGTCCCCGAGCTCCTCGCGCAGTTCCTCCCGGCTCCCGTCCTCGATGGCCTCGACCAGTTCGTACGCCTCCTCGATCGCGTACTTGGCCAGGCCCCGGTGGGTCTGCCGGGAGGTCCACGGGCACTCGCGCCGGACCCGGTCCATCACCTGGACCAGATCGAGCAGGCGGGCGCCCGGCAGGTCGTACGAGCCGGGCAGCAGCTCCAGATCGGGCATGGCGACCCGGCCCGAGCCCGCGAGACGGGCCAGCCCGTCGGTGAGCCGCTGGTCGCCCTCACCGCTCAGGAGCACCACGACCGTGCCGCCCCCGGCGCAGGCCCCGACCAGCTCCTGCGCGTCCGGGCTCCCCTGCACGACCTCGACACCCGCGTCCCGCAGGTACGGCAGCTGCGGGTGGCCGGGGTCGGCGCACAGCACCCGCTCGGCGGCGTGCAGGGTCTGCCACGCGGGCCAGGACAGCACGCCGGGGGCGACCCGGTGGCTGGTGGTCAGCAGGACGATGCGCCCGGTGGGCTCGGCCGCGGTGGACTCGGAGGGATCGTGGTCGGTCACCCCCCGAACCTACCTCCGCGGGCGCGCCTCAGGCTCCGGCGGGTGCCTGCTCGGGCCGGGTCCGCTGGGTGATCCAGGGGGTCTCCCCGGCGCCGAGCTTGATCTGCTCGACGTCGAAGGAGCCGTAGCGCGGGTTGACCTCGATGTGCAGGGCCTTCGCGGCGGTCCGGGCGGGCTCCTCCAGCTTCCCGTTGCCGTACTTGGCGGTCAGCTTGGTCAGCAGCGCCCGGTCCCGCAGCAGCCGGTCGGCCTGGCCGGGAGCCATGGCGCCCTTCTGCAGGAGCGCCGCCTCGAACTGCCCGGGCCCGCCCTCCGCCTCGACCAGCGCCTTGCGCTGCTCCTCGATGTCCTTCTCGGACACGGAGATCCCGGCGGTCTTGGCCATCTTGTCGATGATGCGGCTCTGGAGCATCGCGTCGAGCTTCTGCCGCTCCAGGTTGGGGGTGCTCGCGATGAGCTCCGCGGCGGCCTGTCCGGTGCGGTTCTGGGCGGCACGCACCTCGTTCACCTGGGCCTGGACGGCGGAGGTGGTGATCCGTTCGCCTCCGACGACGGCCGCGGTGCCGGGGTGCGCCTGCCCGGAGCACGCGGACAGCAGTGGGGCCGCCAGCAACAGGGCGGTGGAGACGGAGAGCGCAGTGCGACGGTGCAAAGGAGCCTCCAGGGCCGGGAGATTGTGCGTCGGTGCACAAGGGCCTTGCGATGATCGATGGTATGCAGTCAGGGTGATCCGAGCCACTGATTCGACCAACGATTCCCGGGGTGTTGGGGTGCGCCTCTGTTCGTGTCGCGGCCACCCCTCGGTCATCCCGCCGTCCTCCGGTGGTGCCAAGGTCGGCGCACCATGTCGACACCGCACCGCTCGCCGCGACGCCTGAGCCTGGCCGGCTCCGCGCTCGCCGCCCTGCTCACGGTGGTGGCCGTGTGTGCCGGGGACGCCGTCGCCCGCGTCTTCCCCTACGGACCGCGCCACCGCAGCATCAACGACCTCGGCAACCAGTTCGTCCCCTTCCACGCACACCTGTGGGACCTCCTGCACGGGCGTGCGGAGGGCGGGCTGCTGTTCAACTGGCAGTCCGGCTACGGCACGAGCTTCCTGCCGGACCTGGGCACCTATCTGGCCAGCCCCTTCGCGGTGCTGGTCGGGCTGTTCCCGCGGGCCGACATAGACCTGGCGGTGTACGTGGTCACCGTGCTCAAGACGGCCGCCGCGGCAGCGGCCATGACCTGGCTGCTGCGCACGCAGCGCCGGGGGGCCTGGTGGGCGGCGGGGCTGCTCGGGGCCTCGTACGCGCTGTGCGGCTGGTCGGTGATCGAGGCCTCCTACAACCCGATGTGGCTCGACGGCCTGATCGCCTTCCCGCTGCTGTGCCTGACCGGGGAATGGGCCCTGCGCGGGCGGCGGCTCACGGCGGCCGCGCTGGTCGTGGCCGTGTGCTGGACGGCGAACTTCTACACCGCCTACATGGCGACCCTCGGCGCGGCACTGGTGGTGCTGGTCCGGGTGGTGCTGACCCGGGAGGGGGCCAGGGCCCGGCTGGCCGTGACCGGCCGGGCGGCCGGTACGACCGTGCTGGGGATCGCGCTCGCGGCGCCGGTGCTCGCCCCCCTCTTCCTCAGCTCCGGGCAGGCCTATCCGGGCTGGGTCAAGGAGTTCCGGCCGGTGTCCTGGGCGGACCTCTTCGCGCGGCTGCTCCCGGCCACGTACTCCTTCTCCTCCCCCGCCGTCTTCGTCGGCACCGGAACGCTGCTGCTGGTGGCCGCACTGCCCTTCCACCGGAAGGTGCCGCCGCGCACCCGGCTGGCGTGGGCCGGGCTGACCGCGGCCGTCGCGCTCTCCCTCCAGTGGGCCCCGACGCACCTGGCCTGGCACCTGTTCGCGACCCCGAACGGGAGCCCGTACCGGCAGACCTTCGTGCTGGCCGGGATCGCCGTGATCGCCGCCTGGGCGGGTCTGTCGGCGGGGCTGCCGGGGCGGCGGGCGCTGGCGGCCGGGGCGGGGCTGCTGGCGGCGGCCGTCCTGTGGGGCGGCGGGAGCCCGCTGGTGACCACCTGGGGGTACGTCCTGTTCGCCGGCGGGCTGGTGCTGGCGGCCGCGGCCTGGTGGGCGCTGCGCCACCGCCGCCTGGTGCTCCCGGCGGCCGTAGTGCTGGCTGCCGTTCTGGTCGGGCAGGGCGCCGCGACGACCGCGTTCGGCCACAAGGGCAAACTGGGCGGGCTCGACGACTACCCGTCCTGGGGCCGCGCGCACACCGCCCGCGCCGGGGCCCTGGCCGGCGCCGAGGGCTGGCCCGCGTACCGCACCGACCCGAGCCGGCCGGCCCTGACGGGCAACGACCCGATGCTGCTGGGCGGGGAGGGCGGTTCGTACTACAGCAGCCACACCCCGGAGGTGTTCACGCGCACGATGGTCGCCCTGGGGGCCGGCTGGACCTCGCGCGGGCGCAACGTGCAGAGCATCGACAGCCCGGTGACGGACGCGGTCTTCGCGGTCGGCGCGCGCCTCCGGCCGGACGGCACGGTCCGCCGCGCCGAGGTCCCGCCGCTGGTGACGACCCGCCCGCCGGGCGCCCCGGCCGCCTACGGGGATTCGCCCTTCGCCAACCAGGAACTGCTGCTGGGCGCGCGGGTGTACGAGGACCCGCTCGCGCCCGGGGTCTGCCGCGCGGGCACGGAGGCCTACCTGTGGGCGCCGGAGTACAACGCGACGGCCCGGCTCGCCGACGGCCCGGCCTTCCGGCTGAACGGCAACGCCCCGCGCAACCGGGCGGCCGTCCAGCCGATGGGCCTCTCGCGGGGCGGGTCCTCGGCGCTGGTCTTCGACCAGGCCGCGCCCGCCCGGTGGGCGCTGTCCTGCCTGGACCGCGGCCGCCTGGACACGGCGGTGGCCCGGCTGCGCGCCACGGCCGCCGGCTCGGTCACGGTCGGCTCCTCGCGGGTGCGGGCCGTGCTCCCCGGCGGCAGCACCGGCACGGCGGTCCTCTCGGTGCCCGCGATCGCGGGCTGGACCTGCAACGGCCGGCCCGCCGCGGCCCACCTGGGCCTGGTGGCGGTCCCCCTGGACGGCCGGACCACCGCGGTGGACTGCTCCTTCCGCCCGCCGGGCCTGCTGCCGGGCGCGGCGGCCGGCGGGCTCGCCCTGGCGGTCGTCCTCGGCCTCGCGCTCGCGCGCGGGCGGCGTCAGCGGACCTGACCGAGCCAGTGCAGGGTGCGGCGGATCTCGCCCGGGAACGGGTGGCCGGGGCCGTGCAGCCGTTCCGCGTCGAACAGCAGACGGGCCAGGGTGTCGCGGGCCGCGGGCCGGTCGCCGAGGGAGAGGAGCAGGTGGGCTATCCGGCGGCGGACCTCCAGGGGCAGCCCGGGGTCCGGGTTGGCGTAGTGGTTTTCGAAGAGCGGGAGCAGCGAGCGGTACTCCGCCAGGGCCGCGGCCGGTTCGCCGAGCTGCTCCAGGCACTGCGCCGCGTCGTAGCGGAAGCGCAGCGACTGGGGGTCGCCGGCCGGGAACTCGTCGGCGAGGCGGCGCAGTTCGGGCAGGGCCCGGCGGTACTGGCCGTCGTCCATCAGCGTGGCGGCGTACTGCTTGCGCAGGGAGCGGACCACCGGCGAGTGCTCGCCGTGCTGGGCGGCGGCGGCCGGGAGGATGCCGCCGAGGATGTCGCCGGCCTGCGTCAGCCGGCCCTGGTCCAGCAGTTTGCGGGCCTCGTCCACGGCGCCGGGGATGTCGGGCCGCGCGGGCGCCGGGGTCGGCGGGGAGGTCGGCTGCGGGGGGATGACGGTGGACCGGTCGGGCCACGGGGCCTGGGGGCGCAGGAAGGGGCGGGTGGGGTCGAGCGGGCCGGCGGGGGCCCGGCTCCCGCTCGCGGGCAGCAGCGGCGCGAGGGCCTCGTACACCGCCTGCGCGGAGGACGGGCGGTCCTGCGGGTCCTTGGCGAGGAGGCGCAGCATGAGGGCCTCCAGCTCCGGCGGGATCTCCGGGCGCTGCGGGCGGACCGGGGCCGGGGGCTCGTACAGGTGGCGGTGGAGCACGCCGAGGGCGGTGGATCCGGCGAAGGGCACGTTGCCGCTGAGGAGTTCGTACAGCAGGACGCCCAGCGCGTACAGGTCGGTGTACGGGCCCACGGCGCCGCTCATGGCCTGCTCGGGTGCCATGTACGCGGGGCTGCCGATGGGCGTGCCGGTGCTGGTGAGGCGGGTGGTGTCGGTGTCCATCACCGAGGCCACGCCGAGGTCGAGGACCAGGACGGTGCCGTCCGGGCGGACCATGACGTTGCGCGGCTTCAGGTCGCGGTGCACGATCGGCACCGCGTGCACGGCGGCGAGCACCGAGCACAGCTGCGCGACGATCGCGACCGCCCACGGCCAGGGGTAGGGGTCGTGCGCGGCGAGGTGGTCGGCGAGGTCGGAGCCCTCCACGTATCCCATGACGAGGAAGAGCTCGTCGCCGTCGCTGCCCGCGTCGTGCACGGTGACCAGGCCGGGGTGGTCGACCTGGGCGGTGACCCGGCACTCGCGCACGAAGCGGCGGCGCAGTTCCTCGGCGACGGTGCCGGGGCCCGCGACCTTGTCGGGCCGCAGCAGTTTGACGGCGACGCGGCGGTCCAGGCGCCGGTCGTACGCCGTCCAGACCTGGCCCATGCCTCCCTGGCCCAGGATGGACGACAGCTGGTAGCGGTCTCCGATGAGCCGGTCGGTCACTGATTCGGGTCCTGGATCGCGGTCCGGTTCGGGTCCTGGTACGGGCCGCCGGGCGGCGGCGGGGTCTGCTTGCGCAGCAGTTCGCTGAGCTCGTCGAGTTCGGCGCGGACCTGCCCGATGCGCGGGGGCGGGGTCGGCTGCGGGGGCTGCTGCGGGACCTGCGGCAGCTGGACCGGGGCGGTGGTCTGGGCGGGCGGGTAGCCGTAGGAGGGCGCGGTCGGCTGCTGCGGTCCGGCGTACGGGGCGGGCTGCTGCGGGTACCAGTGGCCCTGCGGTCCGGCGGTCCGCTGCCGTTCGTGGTGACGGATGTCGGCGACGAGGAAGTACACGCAGGTCGCGAAGCCGGTGAGGATGATGCCGCCGGCCCCCGTGTTGCCCTGCCAGCCGTTGGTGTCCGGGGTCGGGTCGAGGCCGATCAGCACGACCGAGCCGACGGAGAGCACGCCGCTCACGGCGAGCAGCGTCCAGTCGCGGGCCGCGCGGGTCACGATGGCGAGCCGCAGCATCGAACCCCAGGCCAGGAAGCCACAGCTCAGGATCGGCAGCAGCGCGAAGACCACGCGCAAGGCCACCACGCCCCCGGAACTGGGCTGGTGGCCGTGCTGCGGCGGGATGCCGGGGGCGTGCATCGGTGCTCCTGACGGGCCGTGCGGAAAGGGTTTCGGGTATGAGCGTATACAGCGATTCCGGCCATGGAGAGGGGATGTGCCCAACCGTTGTACGGTCGCCGCGCGATCGTGCGCGAAGCGGTCTGAGCAGCGGGTTCCGGACCCCGGCGAGCGAATCACCCCAAACGGGCGTAGCGTCGCAAACGGGACCCGAAAGGAGCACGTGCGCATGGGGATTTTCGACAAGTTCAGGGACCAGGCCAAGGTCAAGGGCAAGGACATCTCCGACAACCTGGAGCAGGAGGCCAACGAGAAGACCGGCAGCAAGTACGCCGATCAGATCGACAAGGCCCAGCAGCAGGCCGAACAGAAGCTCGGGATCGACGACGATCCCAACAAGTAGCCCGCACGCGCGTCACGGGCGGGGCGGCGGCCACGGCCGGCGCCCCGCCTTCGCGCGGGGCGGCGGCTACGACCCGAGGATCGTGGTGAGGAACTCCCCCGTCCAGGCCAGCAGTTCCCGCCCGACCAGCGGCTTCCCGCCGACCCGGGCGGTCTTCGGGCGCGGGATGAGGACCTGCGAGGTGGCGGGCTTGAGCACCGCCCCCGGGTAGAGCCGCTTGAGGCGCAGCTCCTGCGACTCGCGCAACTCCACCGGCCCGAAGCGGATGTTGGCGCCCTGCAGGGTGATGTCGGCGACCCCGCAGGCGCGGGCGAGCATCCGCAGTCCGGCCACCAGCAGCAGGTTCTCCACGGGCTCCGGCAGCTTGCCGTAGCGGTCGGTGAGCTCCTCCCGCACGGCCTTGACGTCCGCCTCGGAGTTGGCCGACGCGATGGACCGGTACGCCTGGAGCCGCAGCCGCTCGCCCGGCGCGTAGTCGTGCGGGACGTGCGCGTCCACCGGCAGCTCGATCTTCACCTCGAGCGGCGGCTCCTCCTCCACCCCGCCTTCGACGGCGGCCCGGTAGTCGGCAACGGCCTCGCCGACCATCCGGATGTACAGGTCGAAGCCGACGCCCGCGATGTGGCCGGACTGCTCGCCGCCGAGCAGGTTGCCCGCGCCGCGGATCTCCAGGTCCTTCATGGCCACGTACATGCCCGCGCCCATCTCGGTGTGCTGGGCGATCGTCGCGAGCCGCTCGTGGGCGGTCTCGGTGAGCGGCTTCTCCGGCGGGTAGAGGAAGTACGCGTAGCCGCGCTCGCGGCCCCGGCCCACGCGGCCGCGCAGCTGGTGCAGCTGGCTCAGGCCGAAGTTGTCGCCGCGCTCCACGATCAGGGTGTTCGCGTTGGAGATGTCGATGCCGGACTCGACGATCGTCGTCGAGACGAGCACGTCGAACTTCTTCTCCCAGAAGTCCACCACGACCTGTTCCAGGGCCTGTTCGGACATCTGGCCGTGCGCCGTCGCGATCCGCGCCTCGGGAACGATCTCGCGGAGCTTGGCGGCGGCCCGGTCGATGGACTCGACCCGGTTGTGGATGTAGAAGCACTGGCCCTCGCGCAGCAGTTCACGGCGGATGGCCGCGCCGATCTGCTTCTCCTCGTACGGGCCGACGAAGGTGAGCACCGGGTGCCGCTCCTCCGGCGGGGTGGTGATCGTCGACATCTCGCGGATGCCGGTCACCGCCATCTCCAGGGTGCGCGGGATCGGGGTCGCGGACATGGTGAGCACGTCGACGTTGGCGCGCAGCTTCTTCAGCTGCTCCTTGTGCTCGACGCCGAAGCGCTGCTCCTCGTCGACGATGACCAGGCCCAGGTCCTTGAACCTCGTCTCCTGCGAGAACAGCCGGTGGGTGCCGATGACCACGTCGACCGAGCCCTCGCGCAGGCCCTCCAGGGTGGCCTTGGACTCGCTGTCGCTCTGGAACCGCGACAGGGCCTTCACCTTCACCGGGAACTGGCTGTAGCGCTCGGAGAAGGTGCCGAAGTGCTGCTGCACGAGCAGGGTGGTGGGCACGAGCACGGCGACCTGCTTGCCGTCCTGCACCGCCTTGAACGCCGCCCGGACGGCGATCTCGGTCTTTCCGTAGCCGACGTCGCCGCAGATCAGCCGGTCCATCGGGACCGACTTCTCCATGTCCTCCTTGACCTCGGCGATCGTGGTGAGCTGGTCGGGCGTCTCCGCGTACGGGAAGGCGTCCTCCAGCTCGCGCTGCCAGGGGGTGTCGGGGCCGAAGACGTGGCCGGGGGCCGCCATGCGCGCGCTGTAGAGCTTGATGAGGTCGCCGGCGATCTCCTTGACCGCCTTCTTGGCCCGCGCCTTGGTCTTGGTCCAGTCGGCGCCGCCGAGCCGGTGCAGGGTCGGGGCCTCCCCGCCGACGTACTTGGTGACCTGCTCCAGCTGGTCGGTGGGGATGTAGAGGCGGTCGCCGGGCTGGCCGCGCTTGGCGGGCGCGTACTCGACGAGGAGGTACTCGCGGGTCGCGCCCTGGACGGTGCGCTGCACCATCTCGACGTAGCGGCCGACGCCGTGCTGCTCGTGGACGATGTAGTCGCCGGCCTCCAGGGTCAGCGGGTCGATCGTCTTGCGCCGGCGGGTCGGCATCCGGCCGAGGTCCTTGGTGGCGGTGCGCTGCCCGGTGAGGTCGGTCTCGGTCAGTACCGCGATCTTCAGGGCCGGGTCGACGAATCCGGTCTCGACCGAGCCGCAGGAGACGTGGACGATCGACGGCTCCAGGGTGCGCAGCTCGGCCTCCAGCCGGGCCGGGATGCCCTCGCCGCCGAGCACCTCGACGGTGCGGGCGGCCGGGCCGTGCCCTTCGGTGAGGTAGACGGTGTGCCAGCCCTCGGCGATCCAGCCCTTGGTGTCGGCGAGGGCGCGGGCGGTGTCGCCGCGGTAGGCCTCGGGGGCGTGCATGCCGAGCTTGAGGGTGTCCCCGCCGGACAGGTCCGCCTCGTCGGCGGCGAACGGGGAGACGGACCACCACATCATGCCGAGCTCGCGGGCGTGGTCGCGTACGTCGGCGATGCCGCGCAGGGAGGCGGCGCCGACGTCGATGGGGGCCTCGCCGCCGCCCGCCGTGGCCGCCCAGGAGGCCATCAGGAACTCCTGGCTGGTCGCGACCAGGTCGGCGGCCCGGGTCCGGACCCGCTCGGGGTCGCAGACGACGGCCATCGCCCCGGCGGGCAGCACGTCGATGAGCAGTTCCATGTCGTCGACCAGGACCGGGGCCAGGGACTCCATGCCCTCGACGGCGATCCCCTCGGCGATCTTGTTCAGCAGCTCGCCGAGCTCGGGGTGGGCCTCGGCGAGGGCCGCGGCCCGCTCCCGCACCTCGTCGGTGAGCAGCAGCTCGCGGCAGGGCGGGGCCCACAGCCCGTGCTCGGCGATCTCCAGGGAGCGCTGGTCGGCGACCTTGAAGTAACGGATCTCCTCGACCTCGTCGCCCCAGAACTCGATGCGCAGGGGGTGTTCCTCCGTGGGCGGGAAGACGTCGAGGATGCCGCCGCGCACGGCGAACTCGCCGCGCTTCTCGACGAGCTCCACGCGCGCGTACGCGGCGGCCGCCAGCGCCCGGGTCACCTCGCCGAGGTCGACGCTCTGGCCCTGGCGCAGGGACACGGGCACCAAGTCGCCGAGCCCCTTGACCTGCGGCTGGAGCACGGAGCGGATCGGTGCGACGACCACGGACACGGGCCCGGCGGCCGGGTCGTCCTTGCTCGGGTGCGCGAGGCGGCGCAGGACGGCGATCCGGCGGCCGACGGTGTCGCTGCGGGGGCTGAGCCGTTCGTGCGGGAGCGTCTCCCAGGACGGGTAGTCCACCACCTCGTCGGCCGAGGGCAGCAGCGACCGCAGCGCCGCGGCCAGGTCCTCGGCCTCGCGCCCGGTGGCCGTGACGGCGAGGATGGTCCGCTCGGTCCGCCGGGCCAGCGCCGCGATCGCGAAGGGCCGCGCGGCGGCCGGTCCGACCAGGTCCACGTGCATGCGGTTGCCGTCCCCGGCCGCGGTGACCGCCTCGGCGAGGGCGGGGTCCCGGGTGACGGCGTCGAGCAGTCCGTGCAGGCTCATGAAGGGGCTTTCCGTCCGGTGAGGGTCGAGAAGGGGCAACGCGAAGGGCCCGACACGTCGCACGGGCCGGGGCTCCCCACCCTACGACGGCCCCCTCCCCGACGCGCGGGGGAATCGGGTCACCCGCGGGGGTGACGGAGCCGGTGCCGCCCGGGCCGGCCCTGCCCGTCGGCATCCACCACGGCGTTCTCGCGGGCGGGCTCGTGCTCGTCACCCGGGACGAGCACGTCCCCCTTTACGATGTCGGCGTACTGACCGTCTGAGGTCGCCGAGGGAGCACGAGGCCGTGACGAGCGATGCGATAGCCCGGCCGCCCGAGGCCGAGGCCGGGGCCGGGCCCGTGCGCGGCGGCACGGCGGGCAGGGGCCGGTGGGCCGGGCCGTACGCCGTGGCCGGCGGACTGTTCCTCGTGTACCTCGTGCTGTCCGTCGGCCGGTTCCGGCGGATGGAGTGGGCCTCCTGGGACCTGGGGATCTTCGAGCAGGCCATCCGCGCCTACGCCCACCTCCAGGTGCCCGTCGCGGACCTGAAGGGGCCCGGGGCCAACATCCTCGGGGACCACTTCTCCCCGATCATCGCGCTGATCGCCCCCGTCTACCGGGTCTTCCCCGGCCCCATCACCCTCCTGGTCGCCCAGGCGGCGCTCTTCGCGCTCTCCGCCGTCCCCGTCACCCGTGCGGCCGAACGGCTGCTCGGCCGGCCCCGCGGGCTCGCCCTCGGGATCGCCTACGGGCTGTCCTGGGGCATCCAGCGCGCCGTGGAGTTCGACTTCCACGAGATCGCCTTCGCCGTGCCCCTGCTCGCCTTCTCCCTGGAGGCGCTGCTCGACCGGCGCTGGCGGGCCGCCCTGCTGTGGGGGGTGCCGCTGCTCTTCGTCAAGGAGGACCTGGGCTTCACCCTCGCCGCGCTGGCCGTGGTCGTCGCCTGGCGGGCCATGCCCACCGACCGGCGGGCCGCCTGGACGGCCCTCGGGGTCGCCGCCGGGGCCACGGTCTTCGCGGTCCTCGTGTTCACCGTGTTCATACCGGCCTTCGCCACGGCGGGCTACGGCTACTGGGACAAGATCGACGGCGCGGGCCCCTTCGCCGGGCTCGGCACCAAGCTGGAAACCCTGGCCTGGGTGCTGATCCCCACCTCCGGACTGCTCGCCCTGCGCTCACCGCTGCTACTGGTCGCCGCCCCCACCCTCGGCTGGCGGTTCCTGTCCGGGGACGACCACTACTGGTCCACCGACTGGCACTACAGCGCCGTGCTCATGCCCGTCGTCACCCTCGCCCTGGTCGACGCCATCGACACCGTCCGGCGCGGCGAGCGGCCCTGGCTGCGCTCGTACGCCCTCCAGCTGCCGACCGCCGTCCTCGCCGCGGGCCTCGCCCTGAGCGCGACCAGCCTGCCTACCGAGAAGCTCGCGCAGGCCCGTACGTACGAGAAGCCGGCCCGCGTCACCGCCGTCGAGGAGCTCCTCGCCCGGATCCCGGACGGGGCGACCGTGGAGGCCGACACCGGCCCGCTGACCCGGCTGACCTCCCGCTGCCGGGTGCTCTGGATCGGCGGCAGCAAGGGCGTGGTCCCGGACTGGATCACCATCGACAACTCCTCCAAGTGGGCCGGCGAGGACCCGACCGGCTACGCCCACCAGCTGCATCCGGGCACCCGGTTCACCCTGGTGGGCGAGGCGGAGGGCGTCGTCCTGATGCGCCGCGAGTGACCCGGCGGGGAACGACGCCGGTCCGGGACCCCAAGGCCCCGGACCGGCATACCCCCGTTGACGAACGCGGGCCGTGCTACTCGCTCGCGATCGCGTTCAGAACGTTCATCCGCCCCGCCCGGAAGGCCGGGACCAGCGCGGCGAACAGGCCCACGAAGGCCGAGGCGGCGAACACCCCGAGGATCGTCGGCCACGGGATCTCCAGCACCTTCAGGCCCTCCAGGGCGAGGAGCTGCTGCGCGGTGGCCCCCCAGCCCATGCCCAGCCCCAGGCCGAGCAGGGCGCCGAACAGGGCGATGACCACCGACTCCAGGCGGATCATGCGGCGCAGCTGGCGGCGCGAGAGGCCGATGGCGCGCATCAGGCCGATCTCGCGGGTCCGCTCGACCACCGACAGCGCCAGGGTGTTCACGACACCCAGGACCGCGACGATGATGGCGAGGCCGAGGAGGCCGTAGACCATGTTCAGCAGCTGGCCGACCTGGTCCTTCAGGGCCTGCTTGTAGTCGGCCTGGTTGCGCACCGCGTACTGCGGGTACTCGCCCATGGCCGCCTTGACCGACTTGTACGCGGCCGCGTCGGACTGACCGTCCTTGGCGGTGGCCAGCATCATGAAGGGCAGCGGCATCCGGTCCGCCGGCACGTTCGCCCGGGCGGTCTCGGTGCTGATGTACTTCATGCCCTTGTCGAGGTTGCCCTCGTCGCTGGTGATCGCCGCGACCTTCAGCTTGACCGTGTTGCCGCCGGCGAAGGCGACGGTCATCTCGTCGCCGAGCTTGATGCCGTGCGCGGCGGCGTAGAGGGAGCCGACCGACATGGAGCCCGCGCCGTAGGCGGCCGCGTGCTCGCCGGCCGTCATCTTGCGCCGGATGTCCTTGGCGTACGTCGGGTCGGTCGCGCCGAGGTCGGTCTTCTCGTCGGTGCCGTCGGGCGCGGTGAGCGTGACCTCCAGCTGGCGGTAGGCGGTGACGTGGTCGAGGCCGGCGGTGGCCCGCAGGGCCTGCTCGGCCTGTGGCAGGACGGGCTGGCCCGACTCGGAGGCGACGATGTAGTCGGCGCCCACCGACTTGTCGAGCTCCTCGGTCGCGGAGGCCACCATCGAGGAGCCGACCACCGACAGGCAGGCGACCAGCGCGAGGCCGATCATCAGCGCGGCGGCGGTGGCGCCGGTGCGGCGCGGGTTGCGCAGGGCGTTGCGCTCGGCGAGGCGGCCCACGGACCCGAAGGGCCGCAGGATCACACCGGAGAGCACCCGCACCACGCCCGCGGCGAGCAGCGGGCCGATCACGATGAAGCCGACGAGGGTGAAGACGACGCCCAGGCCCAGCCAGAGGGATCCGGCCGCGGCCTTGTCGGCGGCCCCGGCGAGGTAGAGGGAACCGCCGCCGACGGCGGTGAGGACCAGACCGAGGACGGCCCGGATGCGCCCGGCCTTCTTGTCGCCCGGGGTGCCGGACTCGCGCAGTGCGGCCATCGGGGAGACCTTGCCGGCGCGACGGGCCGGGACGAAGGCGGAGACGACGGTGACGACGATGCCGAGCACGATGCCCACGACGGGGGTGGTCCAGGCGACGGTCAGGTCGTCGGTGGACAGCTGCATGCCCATCTGGCCCATGAGTGCCATCAGGCCGACGGCCAGGCCCACGCCCGCCGCCACACCGAGGACGGAGCCGACCACGCCGAGCAGGAAGGCCTCGAGGACCACGGATTTCAGGACCTGTCCGCTGTCGGCACCGATGGCGCGCATCAGGCCGATCTCGCGGGTGCGCTGGGCGACCAGCATGGAGAAGGTGTTGAAGATCAGGAAGATGCCGACGAGGAAGGCGATGCCGGCGAAGCCGAGCATCGCGTACTTCATGACGTCGAGGAAGGCGCCGACGTCCTTGCGGTTGGCGTCCGCGGCTTCCTTGGCGGTCTGGAGCTTGTAGGCGTCCGCTCCGACGGCGCTCGCGATGTTCGCCTTGAGCTGCTCGTCGCTCACCCCGTCCTTGGCGGTGACGTTGACGTGCGTGAAGGAGTCGGGGGAGCCGAGCAGCGCCTGCTGCGCGGTGGCCGTGTCGAAGTAGACGACGGCCGCGCCCGGGTTGGTCACGGTGAAGGTGGCGATACCGGTGATCTTCGCGCGGATGTCGCCGGTGATGGCGATGGTGCGCAGTTCGTCACCGAGCTTCAGGCCGTGCTTCTTCGCGGTGTCGGCGTCGACCATCACCTCGGTGGGACCGCGCGGCGCCTGACCCGAGGTGATCTTCATGGACTTGAGCTCGTTGTCGCTCCAGTTGCCCGCGATGGTCGGGGCGCCGGTGGTCGAGCCCATGTTCTCGTTCTTGGCGTTGACCACCGTGACGGCCATCGAGACGACGCCGCCCTCGGCGCCCTTGACCCCCTCGGCCTTCCTGACCTGCTCGACGACCGAGCCCGCCAACGTCTCGGGCTTGCCTCGGTCGGGGGTCTCCTCCCCGCTCTCGGCGGTCTTGGGGCTGACCGTCACATCGGAGTTGGTGACGGCGAACAGCTTCTCGAAGGTGGTGTTCATGGTGTCGGTGAACACCAGGGTGCCGCAGACGAAGGCGACCGAGAGCATGACCGCGACGGCGGAGAGCGCCATCCGCCCCTTGTGCGCGACGAAGTTGCGCCGGGAGGTCTTCAGGACGGTGTTGCTCACGAGGTCCGCCCGCGTGCGTCGAAGTCCTTCATGCGGTCGAGGACCTGCTCGGCGGTGGGCCCGTACATCTCGTCGACGATCCGGCCGTCGGCGAGGAAGATGACGCGGTCCGCGTAGGAGGCGGCGACCGGGTCGTGGGTGACCATCACGATGGTCTGGCCGAGCTCGTCCACCGAGCGGCGCAGGAAGCCGAGGACCTCGGCGCCGGCCCGGGAGTCCAGGTTTCCGGTGGGCTCGTCCCCGAAGATGATCTGCGGGCGTGCGGCGAGGGCGCGGGCGACCGCCACGCGCTGCTGCTGGCCGCCGGAGAGCTCGGTCGGGCGGTGCTTGAGACGGCCGGCGAGGCCGACGGTCTCCACGACCCGGTTCAGCCACTCGGCGTCGGGCTTGCGGCCCGCGATGTCCATGGGGAGCGTGATGTTCTCCAGGGCGTTCAGCGTGGGCAGCAGGTTGAACGCCTGGAAGATGAAGCCGATCCGGTCGCGGCGCAGCTGCGTGAGCTTCTTGTCCTTCAGCCCGGTGATCTCGGTGTCGTCGAGGTGGATCTGCCCGCTGGTCACCGTGTCGAGACCGGCGAGGCAGTGCATCAGGGTGGACTTGCCGGAGCCGGAGGGGCCCATGATCGCGGTGAACTGGCCGCGGTGGATGTCCACGTCCACGTCGTCCAGGGCGACGACCCGCGTCTCGCCGGAGCCGTAGGCCTTGACGACCTTCCGCGCCCGGGCCGCGACGGCAGCATGCCCTCCAGTACCCCCGTGCCTGGTTTCGGTCATAGCCGTTGTCACGGTCGTTCTCCTTCTCGGTGTCCTGCCCGGCGTGCTGCTCGGCCGCCGCACGGTGTGCGTGCGGCGCCGCGTCCAAAGTCTGTTGCGGACCGGGCTCCGGCGCGCTGGTGCCCATCGCCGTATCCGCCCGGGGGTTAACCCCACCCCCCGGGGCTTCCGGCCCATGTGAACCAGTTAAAGACGCGCCGCGGACTTTCTCCTCCTCCGCCGGGACGAACGGCCCCTGGGCCGTTGTGCGGAGGGACCCCTAGGGGTTCTCCGTCCTTCGGCGGAGCGGCCATGGGGGATACCGCAGGACAGGGCAGCGGTGAGAAGGTGTTCCCCGCGAGTACGTGCAGGGGGAAGGAATCTCGGTGGGCGCAGCGGAGAGCGCGGCAGGCAGACCGGACGGCATACCCGGCGGAGTCCCGGCCGGCACGGCGAGCAAGACGGGTACGGCGGGTACGGGAGGCACGGGCACCACACCCGGCACGGGCTCCCCGGCCGCCGCGGGCTCCGTGGCCGCCGCGGGCTCCGTGGCCGCCGCGGGCTCCGTGGCGAAGCCGGGGCGGCCGCCCCGCGCCGTGGTCGCCTCGCTGATGCTCGGCACGTCCCTCGTCGCCATCGACAGCACCATCGTCGCCACCGCCGTCCCCCAGATCGTGGGCGACATCGGCGGATTCTCCGTGTTCTCCTGGCTCTTCTCCGGCTACCTGCTCGCCGTCACCGTCACCCTGCCCGTCTACGGGAAGCTGTCCGACTCCTTCGGCCGCAAGCCCATGCTGCTCTTCGGCATCGGCCTGTTCGTCGTCGGCTCGCTGCTGTGCGCGCTCGCCTGGAACATGGCCGCCCTCATCGCGTTCCGGATCGTCCAGGGCCTGGGCGGCGGCGCCCTCCAGGGCACGGTCCAGACACTGGCCGCCGACCTCTACCAGCTCAAGGACCGGCCGAAGATCCAGGCCCGGATGTCCACGGTGTGGGCCACCTCGGCCGTGGCCGGCCCGGCGCTCGGCGGGCTGCTCGCCTCGTACGCCCACTGGCGCTGGATCTTCCTGATCAACCTGCCGCTGGGCGCCCTCGCCCTGTGGATGATCTCGCGTCACCTGAAGGAGCCCGTACGGTCGCCCGGCCGCCGCGGCCCCGTCGACTGGGCGGGGGCCCTGTCGATCTTCGCCTGCGGGGGGCTGCTGCTCTTCGCGCTCGTCCAGGGCGGGGTCGCCTGGCCCTGGCTGTCCGCGCCCTCACTGGCGCTGCTCGGCGCGAGCGCGGTGCTGGCCGCGGTGGTGGTCCGGGTCGAGCGCCGGGCCGAGGAACCGATCCTGCCGGGCTGGGTGTGGCGCCGGCGCACCATCGCCGCCGTCAACCTCGCCATGGGGGCGCTCGGCCTGCTGATGGTCGCCCCGATGGTGTTCATGCCGACGTACGCCCAGTCCGTGCTCGGCCTCGGCCCCATCGGCGCGGGGCTGGTCATGTCCGTGATGACCCTGAGCTGGCCGATCAGCGCCGCGCTCAGCCAGCACCTCTACCGGCGCATCGGATTCCGCCGGACCGCGGCCCTCGGCATGGGCATGGCCGCGGCCATCCTGTTCTCCTTCACCCTGCTCCCGTACCCCGCCCAGCCCTGGCAGCCCGCGCTGATCATGCTGCTGCTGGGCGGCGCCCTCGGCCTGTTCCAGCTCCCGCTGGTCGTCGGGGTCCAGTCCACCGTGGGCTGGGCGGAGCGGGGGACCGCGACCGCCTCGATCCTGTTCTACCGCCAGGTCGGCCAGAGCGTCGGCGCGGCCCTGCTGGCCGCCGTCGCCAACGCCACCATCGCCGCCCGCCTCACGGACGCGCCCGTACCCGGACTGCCCACCGCCCTCGACGACGTGACGAAGGCCCTGGACCAGCCGGGCCTGATCTCGCTGGCCGCGGCCGACTACCTGCGCGAGGCCGTGGCCGCCGCCGTGGACCACATTTTCCTCGGCGCGACGGTCGCGGCCGTGGTCTCCGTGCTGGTGCTGCTGCTGGTGGCGCCGCGCCGGTTCCCGGTGCTGCCCGAGCACGTCGAGGAGTAACCGCCCCGACCGGGCGGCGACTTGTCATGCCCGGGATCAACGGGTTAAGTCGGGGCCAGGACCGTTTCCGGGGGGACGAAACATGGCTTCCGCATTACTCGCACTGCTCCTGCTGGCCGCGCTGGCCGGCCCGCTGCTCCTGCGGCTGCGCCGCAGCCCGGCCTTCGTCACCGGCCGCGACGGCCGGCTCTCCACCTCCACGGCACTGGCCCTGGCCTGGACGGTGATCCTGGTCTGGCTGCTGCTCACCACCCTCGGCTTCGGACTCACCGCGGGCGGGGGCGCCGACTGGTTCCAGGGCGGGCACGGCCCGCTGTCCTCCCTGACGACCGTGTACCTGCCGCTGCTCGGCGGCCCGTACGTGGCCATGATCGCGGCGAAGACGGTGGTCGGCCTGCGCGTCGAGAACGGCAGCCTGGCCAAACCGGCCGCGAAGTCCACGGCATCGGGGCGGCGGCCGCTGCGGGAGCTCATCGCGAACGACAGCGGGCGCACGGACCTGGTCGACCTCCAGTACGTCGCCCTCAGCGCGGTCACGATGCTCTACGTCGTCCTGTTCTTCCTCTCGGACGTCGGCGCCGGACTCCCCCGCCTGCCCTCCGAGATCTGGGCGCTGACGGGCGCGCCGGCCGGGGCGTACCTGGTCAACAAGATGGCCGTGCGCCCGAACCCGGTGATCACGGACGTCACCCTCGCCGAGGGCCGCCTCACGGTCGAGGGCGGCGGCTTCACGTCCCCCGACCCCGCCAGGCCCGGTGCCGCCGCACCCGCCCTCACCGTGAACGGCTCCCCCGTCCCCGCGGAACCCGACCCTGCGACCGGCACCCTCACGGCCCCCCTCCCGGCCACGGCGACACCCCCGTTCACGGTGGTGGTCACCACCCGAGGCCTCCACAGCGACCCCTACCACTACAACCCCCCAGCCCCCTCCAGCCCCACGGGCGTTTGAGGCGTGGGGGTCCCCCCTGACGGAGTCTGGGGGAGGGTCCGGGGCGGAGCCCCGGTCTTCGAGCCGCACCCGGGACGGACCCGAGCCGCGAACCCAGGGCGGAGCCCACCGCGGAGCCCACCGGCTCAGCCCTCGGCAGGAGCCCGTCCCGTCAGCGCCGCAAGGCTCGACCGGACATGGTTCATATGGGCCCGCATCTCCTCCTCCGCCTCCGCATGCTCCCGCAGGACCCGGTCCGTCTCCCGCCCCACCCGCTCCTCCGCCACCCGCGCCTCCGCGACCAGCTCGGCGGCCAGCGCCTCCGCGTCCTCCTGGCCGTGCCGCGCCGCCTCCTCCGTCTCCGCGAAGCCCCGGCGGGCCTCCGCCAGCCGGGACTCGGCGTAGCGTTCCAGCTCGGCGTGGCGCGCCTCCAGCTCCGCCTCCCGCTCCGTCAGCTCCCGCTCGGCCGCCTCCCACCGCTCCCGCTGCTCCTGCTCGCGCTCCGCCAGCTGCGCCTCCGCCCGCCGCCGCGTCTCCGCCAGCCCGGCCTGCGCCTCCGACCGCCACGCCTGCGCGTCCTCCCGGGCCTCCGCCCGCGCGTCGTCCGCCTCGCGCTGCGCCCGCAGCAGCCCCTGCCGGGCGCGGACCTCGGTCTGCTCGCTCACCGCCGCCGCGTCCTGGCGGGCCAGCTCCGCCACCCGTTCCGCGTGCGCCTCGGCCGCGCCCATCGCCTCGGCCGCGTCCACCCGCGCGTCGCCCCGCACGATCCCCGCCTCCTCCTGCGCGAGCAGCAGGATCCGGCGGGCGCGCTCGCTCAGGTCCTCGTACGTCTGGGGAGCCAGCGCGGACACGGCCTCGCGCAGCCGCGCCGCGTCGCCCTCCATCTGCTTCGCCAGGACGGTCAGCCGTGCCACCCGCTCCCAGGCCTCGTCACGGCTGCCGGACAGCCGGGCGAGATACCGGTCGACCTGATCCGCCCGGTAGCCACGGCCGCGCACAGTCGCAATGGGTGCACTCATCCTGGAAGCGCCTCTCTCGCGGGGATTCCTGTCAAGGATGCGTCATTTGCTCCCAGAAGCCTGAATGGCCGGGCCGGGACCCTGTTCGAGGGTCTCGGCCCGGCCATTCAACCGATCATCCGATCAGAGCAGTCCGTCCCACATCTGCTCCAGCAGCACCGACCACCAGCTCTCCGGCGAGGCCAGCGCCGCACTGTCGAGCCCGGCCAGATTCGCCTGGAAATCGACGGTCCAGCGGCCCGCCTGCTCCGGCGTCAGGTGCTGCCTCAGCCGCCACATGTGACCCAGCATCGCCAGGGACCGGGCGAACTGCGGCAGGCTCGAGTTCACGAACTGCGGGGGCACCGGAGCACCGCCCGGGCCGCCCTCCACCGGCACCGCCACGATGTTCGCCGTGCCGTACTGCACGCACAGCGCCTTGCCGAAGTCGCTGCCGATGACGAGGTACGAACCCGCGTCCGACGCCGGCTGTACCTGCCGCTGCGCGGCCAGCTCGGCCAGCGTCGGCACCGGCTGGCCCGGTACCGCCTGCGCCCAGAAGAACGGCCCGAAGTCGACGGGCAGCCCCGACCACATCAGCGTCTGCGCCACCAGCTCCGGCACGCCCTGCCGGGACACGGCCCGCTGGTCGAAGCGGAACACGCCCTGCGGGCCGAACGCACCCGCCAGCTCCTGCCCGATCGCGTCCAGCGGGATCGCCGGCTGGAGCGGGACCTGCGGCAGGGGCGCCCGTACCGGCGCGGGGCGCGCCGGGCCGTCCGCCACCTGGTGCAGCTCGCCCTGGTGGGTGAGCAGATGGCGCATGCCCTGCTGACGGCCCGCGTGGTCCTTGCCGTACGGGGCCACGCTGGTGATCCGCACCTGGGGCCACGTCTCCCGGATCATCCGGGCGCAGTAGCCGCCGGGCAGCTCGCAGGACTCCAGCTCGGTGTGCAGCTCCAGCACCTGCTGCGGCGGCACGTTCATGGCGCGCAGTTCGTACAGGATCTGCCACTCGGGGTGCGGGGTGCCGGGCGCCGACCGGCGGATGAGCTGCTGCTCGGAGCCGTCGGGGGCGCGGTAGCGGAGCACGGCCTGGTAGCCGGGGCCGACCGTGGGCACACCGGTGGGCGCCTGGGGCTGCGGCGCGGGCGCGGCGGGCGCGTTCGGCGGCGGGCCGGGGGGCGCCGGCGGCTGACCCGTCACCGCGGGACCCGCGAGCATCGTCGCGGCATGGTCCAGCCCGCCTCCGGGGGCACCCGGCGGACCGGGAGGCTGCGGCGCACCGGCACCCGGAGCACCGGGCGGACCGGGAGGCGCCGGCGGCTGACCCGTGACGGCCGGACCCGCGAGCATCGTCGCGGCATGGTCCAGCCCGCCACCGGGGGCACCCGGCGGACCGGGAGGCTGCGGCGCACCGGCACCCGGAGCACCGGGCGGACCGGGAGGCGCCGGCGGCTGACCCGTGACGGCCGGACCCGCCAGCATCGTCGCCGCATGGTCGAGGCCGCGCCCGAGCGACCCCGGAGCGCCGGGCGGACCGGGCGGCTGGGGTACGCCGGCACCCGGGGTGCCGGGCGGACCGGGAGGCGCGGGCTGACCCGTCACAGCGGGACCCGCGAGCATCGTCGCCGCATGGTCCAGCCCGCCACCGGGCGCCCCGGGGGCACCGGGCGGACCGGGCGGCGTGGGCGGACCGGGCGGGGTCGACGGCCTGCTCCCGCCGGGCGCGGGCTCGGCGGGCCGGGAGACCCGGGCCTTGCTGGTCGGCGCGTCGGCGATGGAGCCCGCCTCCGGGTCCAGCGCCGGGACGACCGCGGTCCTCGGCAGCCGGCTGCCGCCCGGCATCAGCGTGGTCTTCGCCTCCGGGGCCACCGCCGACGGCGCCGCCTCGTCCAGGTCCGACCCGGACAGCGGCGGCGCGAACACGGTCGCGGGCAGCGGTACGGACGCGTCGTCCGCACCGGAGTTCACATCGGTCCCGGCCCACGGCGTGGACCCGGCCGGCACCCCGTCGTTGGCGGTCGGCTCGTACGGGACCTCGCCCCCGCGGCGCAGCGGCACCGCGTCGACGGACGGCGACACCGCAGCGGGCGCGGCGTCGGCCGCCGGCACGGAAACGGAACCCGAGCCGGAACCCGAGCCGGAGGCCGCGGCCTCCACCAGGTCCGGCGCGGGCACCGGGTCCGGCACCGGCGCGGCCGGGGCCACGGCCACGGCCGGGGGGATCCCCGCCCGGTCCGCCGCCTCCTGCAGCCACTCCGGCGGGCTCAGCATGAACGACGTCTGCTCGGAGTCGATCCGCGGCTGCGGAACCGAAGCCTCCGAAGCCGTGGCGGCAGCCGCGGCCCCGTACTCCTCCTCGTACCGGCGGATCACCTCACCCACCGGCAGCCCGGGCCACAGCGTCACCTCGCCACTGTCCCGTGCGATGACCAGCCGCTGACGGCCGCCACCGGAGACCGGACCGGCCGCGCGGTCCTCGGCCCACACCACGAACCCGAGCCCGAACTCGCGTACCCGCACCTCGCGGTGCTGGTACGCGGGCACGTCACCGTTGATCCATTCCTCGGCGCGCTCCTGCGCCTGCGCGAACGTCACCACCGCGCCGTCACCCCTCATCCGAACCGGCACGGGCACCCGGCCCCGCCACGGGAACCGAGCGTGCGAATCCGCCGTCCACCATCAGACCGGCCACCGTCTCCAGTTCCGGCGGATTGCCCGCCAACCGCTCCAGAAAGGCATCGAAATCACCGCCGCACGGCAGCAACAGCCGCTCCACGCGCTCCTGCACGGACCAGCCGTCCTGATCGCGTGCGTCGTCGTACGGCGAGAACCACACCGAACCGATGCCCTCGCCCTTCACCTTCAGGGCGAGCAGCCCGCCCTGGACGAAGGCCACGCACAGGTAGTCCTTCGTCAGGTGGTCCCGCAGACACTTGTTGACGTAGACGAGGTCGTTGACCGCCGCCTCCTCGCGCACCGTGAAGAACGGCTGGTCCACCAGCAGACCGAGGTCCACGTCGAGCCCCGAGCCGACCGGCGCGCAGCCGCCCGCCGCCTTGAGGAACGAGCGGTACGCCTCCGGCAGCCGGTAGCCGAGGTCCTCCTCGACGCCCTGCACCTGCTCCTCGGTGACCGACACCACGGACTTCGGCAGCCCCAGGTGCGCCGGACGCACCTCCTGCAACGGCCGCGTCCCGCGCTTGGCGTGGTCCACCGGTGCCGTCGCCAGCCCCGCGTGGTGCCGCAGCAGCGCCTTCACCTCGACGGGGACCAGCTCCATGCGGCGCGTACCCGCGACGTGGTGCCAGGTCCAGCCGTGCGGGGTGGCCACGGGGCCGACCGTGTCCCACAGCTCGTGCCCGGAGGCCCGCATCGCCGCGTTCGCGGAGACGCAGTCCGTCAGCCGCAGCTCGTCCACGCCGAAGCCCTCCGGCGGCTCTGCGATCTCCACCGCCGCGCGCGCGTACGCGGAGAAGTCCGGATGCCCGTTGCCGTCCATCCGCACTCCGTGGGGATGCCGAGCGGCCCGGACCGGGTCCGGGAAATGCACGACCTGCCCCGAATAAGCGGCGTTGGGTGGCGCGGCCTGCTGCCCGAGCCGACCTGTCGTCATGGCGGTAGCCCCCTGCTGGATCTGGCTGGTTCACCACAGCCTATGCGCTGGGGCAAGGGGCTCACCCGCGCGCGACCCGCACGCCCGACCGGGAGCCGGGAACATCCGAATTGATACGAATATTCGACCCCGCTTCCGCATGACAGGTGACATTTGGCAGGCTGTCCCCGCGGCACGGGGGCGTGCGCGACAGCGGCCACCACCGCCGCCACGGGAGGGAAAGCACGACCATGCAGAACACGGCGACACGCACGAACCCGGGCGACTCCACCCCGGAGGACGCGGGCACCCCGGACACCCCGGGAGGCCCGGACACCACCGGACCGTCAGGAGCCCCGCCCGAAGCGGGCGGCCCCGCGGGCGATCCCCGCCTGCGCTGGAGCAGCACCGACGGCCGCCCCGCCGCGCCCGTCCTGCGCTTCCGCCGCGACGGCATCCTGCCCACCGTCGCCGCCGCCCTCTCGGTACGCGGAGAGACCCTCACCGGCACCGCCGGCAAGGCCGACCAGCCGCCCGTGCTCCACCCCCTCGTGCAGGACTTCCTCGACACCCTCACGAGCGGCCAGCGCGAACGTTTCACCGGCCGGTGTCCCGAGGCGATCCTGCTCTCCCGCCACCTGGCCGCCGTCGAAGGCGCCCGCTCCCGGCGCGCCTCCCGCAAACCCCTCTCACCGAGCGAGGCCCGCCGCTCCCTCAAGCACGCGAAGATCACCGCCCGCCGCATCCGCGAGGACGGCGACCCCCTGCACGGCAGCTACGCGCCCCCGTGCCGCTCCTGCGAAGCACTCCTCGCCCACTTCGGCGTACGCCCCGTCGACCTCACCCCCTCCGAGTAGCCATGACCACCGCCTCCGCCTCCTACGACCGCTCCTCGGCGACCCGCTTCCCCGCCGCCGTGGACTCCGCCCTGCGCACGGCCGGCTGGGAACCCGGCCGCTGGGACATCAAGCAGGCCGAGTTCTGGGCCGACGCGCTGCGCGACCACACCACCCCCGCAGGGCACCGCCACACCGTCTTCCCCGCGGCCGTCGAGGCCTGGGCCGAGTTCGGCGGCCTCACGGTCGGCGCCCCCGGACCGGGCCGGCAGATAGCGCCCGTCACGGTCCGGCTCGACCCGCTGACCGGCCTGCACCTGGCCCGCACCTTCGCCGATCTGGGCCGCGCGCTGTCGACGCAGCTGTGCCCCCTCGGCACCGAGGCCGACGGGGGCTCCCACCTCGCGCTCGACCGCGAGGGCCGGGTCTACGGCATCGACCACACCGGCGACTGGTACCTCGGCGGAGGCATCGACGAGGCCCTGACCCTGCTCCTCACCGGCCTCCAGCCGACCCGCCTGACGACGGGCTGACGGCGGGGCGACCCCGGGCCGGCCCCGGGCCGACGACGCCGGCCGCCCGGCCGCCCGGCGGCCCCGGACGGCTCAACCGGCCGGAAGCACCGCCGACACCTTGAAGCCGCCCTCGTCGGTCGGCCCGGACACGAACACCCCGCCCAGGCCGAGCACCCGCTCCCGCATCCCCACCAGCCCGTTGCCCCCGCTCGGCAGGCCGGGCTCGGCCGCCTTCCCGTCGCACGGCCCGTTCTCCACCTGCATGGCCACCTCCCGGTCACGGTGCGCGAGGCGTACGGTCACCCGCGCGCCGGGAGCGTGCTTGTGGCAGTTGGTGAGCGCCTCCTGCACCACCCGGTACGCCGTCTGCTCCACCTCCACCGCGTACTCCGCCCCCTGGCCGTGCACGACCATCTCCACGGTCATCCCGGCCGCCCGCGACTGCCCGACCAGCACCTCCAGCGCGTCGAGCGAGGGCCCGTCGTCGAAACTCCCCACCAGCGCCACGGGCACCGGCCGCGGCGCCCGCTCCACGCGCTCCACCGGCTTCGCCGGCTTCTCGGCGGCGCGCAGCACCCCGAGCATCTCGCGCAGCTCCGTCAGCGCCTGCCGGCCCATGTCACCCACCAGCGCGGCGTTCTTGGCGGCCCGCGCCGGGTCCTTGGCCGCGATCGCCTCCAGCGCGGCCGCGTGCACCACCATCAGGGACACCCGGTGCGCCACGACGTCGTGCATCTCCCGGGCGATCCGGGTGCGTTCCTCCTTGCGGGCCCACTCGGCCCGCTCCTCGGCCCGGTCCGCCAGCAGCGACAGCTCCCGCTCCAGCGAGTCCGCCCGCTCCTGGAGGCTCTCCATCAGCCGTCGCCGGGCTCCGATGTACAGCCCGAACAGCACCGGCGGCACGGTCAGCGCCACCGCCACGAACCCGGACAGCGACACGACGAGCAGGTGGTCGGCCTCGACGTCGCTCCTGGTCCGCAGGTACATCACCACGAAGGTCGCGGCCAGCGTCATCGAGGCCAGCGTCGCCGTGATCCGCCGGGGCACCTCGGAGGAGGCCAGCGTGTACAGGCCCACCACCCCGAGCAGGAACCCCATCGCGGCGGGCGCCACGGCGATCCCCACGAGCACCACGGCCACCGGCCACCGGCGCCGCAGCACCAGCGTGGCCCCCACCAGCAACCCGAACAGCACGCCGACCGCGGTCGGCAGCCCCGCCTCACCGGCGAAGGTCACGCCCTCCCACGCACACTCGACGGCGGACACCGCGCCGAGCCCCACGTCCTCCACGACATCCCGGCGACGCGCCCACCACAACGGCGGCCCAGCGCGGCCTTCCACATCCCCCGTACTGGTCATGCCGTCCAGCGTACGCAGCGGCCCCGGCGCGCGGTCGAACGAAAATCCCGGGGACCGCGGGCCATCGCACGTACGACCGCGCCCTTCGCATCCCCACGCACCCACCGGAAGAACACGGGCGACACGTATCGGGGTTGTCTCGTCAGTACGCGCATCGAAGGGCTCGGATTTGTACCGTCGCATCGAGGGCGCCTGGTGCGGCATAGTAGATCCCGTCGACTGGATCACCAGGTGAGATGTCTGATTTAGTCGTAAATAATCCCCTGTGGTGTAATTGGCAGCACTGAGGCTTTTGGTGCCTTATGTCCGGGTTCGAGTCCTGGCGGGGGAGCTCTGCACGTTCGGGTCCTGACCGCAAAGGTCGGGACCCGGCCTCGCTTGCGGGCAACGGCCCCCCGGTATCCTTCACGGGTCCACCCCCGAAGCCGAAGGGCATCCCCGTGAGCGCCAACCGCCCGGCAGCCGTCGTCGTACTCGCAGCGGGTGAAGGCACCCGTATGAAGTCGGCCACTCCCAAGGTTCTGCACGAGATCTGCGGGCGCTCGCTCGTCGGTCACGTCGTCGCCGCCTCCCGTGAGCTGGACCCCGCCCACCTCGTCGTGGTCGTCGGGCACGCCCGCGAGCAGGTCACCGCCCACCTGGCCGGGATCGACGCCGAGGTGCGCACGGCCGTCCAGTACGAGCAGAACGGCACCGGGCACGCCGTCCGGATGGCCCTCGAAGAGCTCGGCGGAACCGTCGACGGCACCGTGATCGTCGTCTGCGGCGACACCCCCCTGCTGACCGGCGAGACCCTCGCCCGGCTCGCGGCCACCCACGAGGCCGACGGCAACGCCGTCACCGTGCTCACCGCCGAGGTGCCCGACTCCACCGGCTACGGGCGCATCGTGCGCGACGCCGGCGGCGCCGTCACGGCCATCGTCGAGCACAAGGACGCCAGCGACTCCCAGCGCGCCATCCGCGAGATCAACTCCGGCGTCTTCGCGTTCGACGGAGCCCTGCTCGCCGACGCCCTCGGCAAGGTGCGCACCGACAACAGCCAGGGCGAGGAGTACCTCACCGACGTCCTGGGGATCCTGCGCGAGGCCGGCCACCGGGTCGGCGCGGCCGTCGGCTCCGACCACCGCCAGATCCTCGGCATCAACAACCGCGTGCAGCTCGCCGAGGCCCGCGCCCTGCTGAACGCGCGGCTGCTGGAGCAGGCCATGCTCGCGGGCGTCACGGTCGTCGACCCCGCCGGCACCTTCGTGGACGTCACGGTCACTTTCGGCCAGGACGCCGTGATCCACCCGGGGACCCAGCTCCTGGGCGCCACCCACATCGCCGAGGGGGCCGAGGTCGGCCCGAACACCCGGCTCAAGGACACCCGGGTGGGCCCGGGGGCCCGCGTGGACAACACGGTGGCCGACAGCGCGGTGATCGGCGACGCGGCCTCCGTGGGCCCGTTCGCGTACCTGCGCCCGGGCACCGTGCTCGGCGCGAAGGCCAAGGCCGGCACGTACGTCGAGATGAAGAACGCGACGATCGGCGAGGGCACCAAGGTGCCCCACCTGTCGTACGTGGGCGACGCGACGATCGGCGAGTACACCAACATCGGCGCGGCGAGCGTCTTCGTGAACTACGACGGCGAACACAAGCACCACACCACCGTCGGCTCGCATTGCAAGACGGGCTCGGACAACATGTTTGTGGCGCCCGTCACCATCGGGGACGGGGCCTACACGGCCGCCGGGTCCGTGATCACGAAGGACGTCCCGCCCGGCGCGCTGGCCGTGGCCCGCGGCCAGCAGCGGAATATCGAGGGATGGGTGGCCCGCAAGCGTCCGGGAAGCGCTGCCGCGACGGCGGCCCAGTCGGCGGTCCAGGTGGACTCCGACGGCCGTTGAGGTGAACTGACCGGAAACGAGTACGTCCGCGACGGCGTACCGTGATAGGTGCACGCAATTCGGCTGGCTCACCGTGTGCGGGACGGACGCACATGGGGGCGAGCAGCTTTCAACACGTCTGAGGAGACAGTGCTGTGACCGGGATCAAGACGACCGGCGAGAAGAAGCTGATGCTCTTCTCCGGCCGCGCCCACCCCGAGCTGGCCGAGGAGGTCGCGCACCAGCTGGGAGTCGGCCTCGTGCCGACCAAGGCTTTCGACTTCGCGAACGGCGAGATCTACGTCCGCTTCCAGGAGTCGGCTCGCGGCGCGGACTGCTTCCTGATCCAGAGCCACACGGCTCCGATCAACAAGTGGATCATGGAGCAGCTGATCATGATCGACGCGCTGAAGCGCGCGTCGGCACGCTCCATCACCGTGATCGTCCCGTCCTACGGGTACGCCCGCCAGGACAAGAAGCACAAGGGCCGCGAGCCGATCTCGGCCCGTCTGGTCGCCGACCTGCTGAAGACGGCGGGTGCCGACCGCATCCTCACGGTGGACCTGCACACGGACCAGATCCAGGGCTTCTTCGACGGCCCGGTGGACCACCTCTCGGCCCTCAACGTCCTCGCGGACTACGTCGGCGCCAAGGTGGACCGCACCAAGCTGACGATCGTCTCCCCGGACGCCGGCCGCGTGCGCGTCGCCGACCGCTGGTGCGACCGCCTGGACGCCCCGCTGGCCATCGTGCACAAGCGCCGCGACAAGGACGTCGCCAACCAGGTGACCGTCCACGAGGTCGTCGGCGAGGTCAAGGGCCGCGTCTGCGTCCTGGTCGACGACATGATCGACACGGGCGGCACCATCTGCGCCGCGGCCGACGCGCTGTTCGCGCACGGTGCCGAGGACGTCATCGTGACGGCCACGCACGGCATCCTGTCGGGCCCGGCCGCGGACCGCCTGAAGAACTCCAAGGTCAGCGAGTTCGTCTTCACGAACACCCTGCCGGACCCGTCCGACCTGGAGCTCGACAAGATCACGGTGCTGTCGATCGCCCCGATGATCGCGCGCGCCGTGCGCGAGGTCTTCGAGGACGGCTCGGTCACCAGCCTCTTCGAGGAGCAGCATTAGGCGGGTCCGCGTAACGCGGACCACAGAAGATCCTTTTGAAAGTGCGGCCTCCCCGCCGGTAGACTCATCGAGTTGCTCGGCGAGGGAGGCCGCACTTTCGTGTGCGGACGCTCCGTTATCGACGCGCTCTTCGTAGCAGGCCGTTCCGGCCGGGTGACCGTCGTCCGTTTTCCGTCACCCCACGAGGAGTGAGCATGTCCGAGATCAAGCTTGCCGCCAAGGTCCGCGACAACTTCGGCAAGGGCGCTGCCCGTCAGGCCCGTCGTGACGCCCTGACCCCCGCCGTCATCTACGGCCACGGCACCGACCCGAAGCACGTCAACGTCAACGCCCACGCCCTTCAGCTGGCGCTGCGCACCCCGAACGTCCTGATCTCCCTGGACATCGAGGGCAACACCGAGCTGGTCATCCCGAAGGCCGTGCAGAAGCACCCGCTGAAGCGCTCGATCTCCCACGTCGACTTCCTGATCGTCAAGAAGGGCGAGAAGGTCACCGTCGACGTCGCGATCGTCACCGAGGGCGAGCTTGCCGCCGGCGGCAACATGCTGGAGACCCTCCAGAACACGATCTCCGTCGAGGCCGAGGCCACCCACATCCCGACCGAGGTCACCGTCTCGATCGCGGGCCTCGAGGCCGGCACCACCATCCACGCCAAGGACCTGGTCCTGCCGGCCGGCACCACGCTGGCCGTCGACGGCGACATCGCCGTCCTGCAGGTCGTCGCGCCGCAGGCCGAGGAGCCGGCCGCCGACGCCGCCGAGGGCACCGAGGCCTGAGCCTCGCCCCACCCCCTCAGCAGTTGCTGACCGACCGCCGTCCGGCTCCACTGGAGCGGGACGGCGGTCGTCTTCGTTCAAGGCCTTAAGGAGCTTTTGATGTCGGACGACGCGGCACCCTGGCTGATCGTCGGCCTGGGCAACCCGGGACCGGAGTACGCGGGCAACCGCCACAACATCGGGTTCATGGTGGCCGACCTGCTGGCGGACCGGATCCGCGGGAAGTTCAAGGCGCACAAGGCCCGGGCGCAGGTCGTCGAGGGCCGCATCGGCGCGCCGGGACCGGCCAACCGCAGGGTGGTGCTGGCGAAGCCGATGACGTTCATGAACCTCTCCGGCGGCCCGGTGACGGCGCTGCGCGACTTCTACAAGGTTCCACTGGACCGGATCATCGCGATCCACGACGAACTGGACATCGACTACCCGACGCTGCGCCTGAAGCTGGGCGGCGGGGACAACGGCCACAACGGGCTGAAGTCGATGACGAAGTCCATGGGCCCCGACTACCACCGGGTGCGCTGCGGCATCGGGCGGCCGCCCGGCCGGATGCAGGTCGCGGACTTCGTGCTGAAGGACTTCTCCTCCACGGAGCGCAAGGAGCTCGACTGGTTCGTGGACCGGGCCGCCGACGCGGTGGAGTGCCTGATCCAGGAGGGGCTGGAGCGCGCGCAGTCCACGTACAACTCCTGACGGACGTGACGGAGCCCCCGCACCGGCCGGTGCGGGGGCTCCGTCATGTCCGGGTCCGGGGCTCAGCCGGTGTTGCGCAGGCCCGCGGCCACGCCGTTGACCGTGAGCAGCAGGGCGCGGGCGAGCAGCGGGTCGGCTTCCTCGCCGCGGGCGGCCGCGGCGCGCTGGCGGGCCAGCAGGGAGACCTGGAGGTAGGAGATCGGGTCCAGGTAGGCGTCGCGGACGGCGAAGGTCTGCTGGAGCACCGGGTGGGAGTCCAGGAGCCGCTCGCCGCCGGTGATGCGCAGGACCTCGCGGACCGTCAGTTCGTGCTCGGCTTCGATGCGGGCGAAGACGTGCTTGAGGTGGTCCGGTACGAGGGTGTCGACGTAGTGGCGGGCGATCCGCAGGTCGGTCTTGGCCAGTGTCATCTCGACGTTGGACAGGAAGTTGCGGAAGAAGTGCCAGCGTCCGCCCATCTCGGCGAGGACGTCCTCCTGGCCGGCCTCGCGCAGGGCCTTGAGGCCCGAGCCGACTCCGTACCAGCCGGGGACGATCTGGCGGGACTGGGTCCAGCCGAAGACCCACGGGATGGCGCGCAGGCCGTCGAGGCCGGCGCCGGAGTCGGGGCGGCGCGAGGGGCGGGAGCCCAGGTGCAGGTCGGCGAGCTGGTCGACGGGGGTGGCGGCGAAGAAGTACGCCGGCAGGTCCGGGTCCTCGACGAGCTCGCGGTACGCGCCGTGGGCGGCGTCCGAGACGGTGTCCATGGCCGCGTCCCAGCGGGCGAGGGCTTCGTCGGACTGGCGGGGTGCGGTGTGCAGGGCGGAGGCCTGCAGGGTGGCCGCGACGGTCAGTTCGAGGTTCTCTCGGGCCAGTGAGGGCACGAGGTACTTGTCGGAGATGACCTCGCCCTGCTCGGTGACCTTGATCTCGCCTTCGAGCGTGCCCCAGGGCTGGGCGAGGATCGCGTCGTGCGAGGGGCCGCCGCCGCGGCCGACGGTGCCGCCGCGGCCGTGGAAGAGGCGCAGGCGGACGCCGTAGCGGTGGGCGACGTCGCGCAGCCGGCGCTGGGCGCGGTGGATCTCCCACTGGCTGGTGGTGATGCCGCCGAACTTGGAGGAGTCGGAGTAGCCGAGCATGACCTCCTGGACGTCGCCGCGCAGGGAGACGAGGCGCCGGTAGGAGGGGTCGGCGAGCATTTCGTCGAGGATGACGTCGGCGGCGCGCAGCTCGTCGGTGGTCTCCAGGAGCGGGACGATGCCGATCTTGGCCCAGCCGCTGTGGAGGTCGATGAGTCCGGCCTCGCGGGCGAGGACGGCGGCGGCGAAGACGTCGTCGGCGCCCTGGCACATCGAGATGATGTACGACTCGATGACCTCGGGGCCGAACTTCTCGAAGGCGTCCTTGATCGCGAGGAACACGCCGAGGGTCTTCTGGCCGGCGGGGTCCAGCGGGGCCGGGGTGGGGGCCAGCGGGCGGCGGGAGCGCAGTTCCTTGGCGAGCAGCCTGCCGCGGTAGTCGCGGGGCATGTCGGCGTAGCGCCAGGACTCCTCGCCGAGCCGGTCGAAGAGCTGGCCGAGCGCGTGGTGGTGGGCGTCGGCGTGCTCGCGTACGTCCATGGTGGCGAGCTGGAGGCCGAAGGCGGCCAGCGTGCGGATGGTGCGGTCCATGCGGCCGTCGGCGAAGAGGGCGCCGCGGTGCTCGCGCAGGGAGGTCTGGATGAGGGTGAGGTCGGTGAGCAGCTCGGCGGTGCCGAGGTAGTCGCGGCCTTCCTCGTGCGGGGTGCCCTGGGCGAGGCGCCGGCGGGTGTTGACGAGCTTCTGCCGGATGCAGGTGGCCTTGAGGCGGTACGGCTCCTCGGCGTTCAGCCGCTTGTAGCGCGGGCTGATCTCGGGGAGGCGTTCCAGGTCCGCCTGGAGGGAGGCGAGGAGCTCTTCGGTGGCGCCGGTGTAGCGGATCGAGTTCGACAGCAGCCCGCGCAGGAAGTCGATGAGCTCGAGGGCGTCGGTGATGCCGTGTTCGTGCTGGAGGATCAGCACGTCCCGGGTGACGTCGGGGGTGACGTTGGGGTTGCCGTCGCGGTCGCCGCCGATCCAGGTGCCGAAGGTCAGCGGGCGGGTCCCGGCGGGCAGCTCGACGCCGACGCGCTGGAGCTCGGCGGCGAGGTCTTCCAGGACGTCGCCGACCGCGCCGGCGTGCAGCTCGTCGAGGTAGTAGATGGCGTTGCGGGCCTCGTCGGCGGGCTCGGGGCGGACCACGCGCAGTTCGTCGGTCTGCCAGACGAGGTCGATGTTCTCGGCGAGCCGCAGGTCGTGGCGGCGGCGGTCGCCGGCGCCGGTGACGGGCTCCTCCAGCAGGGCGGCGATGCGGCGCAGCTTGTTCAGCACGCTGCGGCGGGCCGCTTCGGTGGGGTGTGCGGTGAAGACGGGGCGGACGTTGAGGTTCTTGACCGTCTCGCGCAGGTGCTCGGGATCGGCGTCCTTGAGCATGTCGGCGGTGCGGGCCAGGAGGCCGCCTTCGGCGGCCCGGTGGGCGCGCAGTTCCTTGCCGCGGTGCACCTGCTCGGTGACGTTGGCGAGGTGGAAGTAGGTGGAGAAGGCGCGCACCAGCTTGGCGGCGGTCTCCAGGTCGGTGTCGCCGAGGAGGGCGGCGGCGGCTTCGCCGTCGGTGCGCGTCAGTGCGCGCACTTGTTCGACGAGGTCGAGGAGGTCCTGGCCCTCCTGGCGTACGAGGGTCTCGCCGAGGAGGTCACCGAGCCGGCGGATGTCCGCGCGCAACTCTGCGTTGGCGGTGGCGGCCGGGGTGACGGGGGCGGCCGGCTGGGTGGCCAGGTGGGCCTGGTCAGCACTGCTCACAGGTGCGGCTCCTTGCAGTGTTCGAGCGCTACTGGGCGGTGGGCTCCCGACCGCGCACGGCGATGCCGGTCCTGATGCGCAGCTCGGGCTGCCCGTGCGGACCGCGCTGTCCGACGACAACAGGATAGGTGTCCGGCGCGTGTGCCTGGGCAAATGTCTCATCAGGCGGCTCGTGAACCGCTCGGGCGCCTGCGGCACGGTCCCCGGCCGCGCTCCTGTTGCCCAGGGACCCGCCTTTGCCATACTTACGATGCCGTAGGTTACGGGCGCGTAGGTCCGTAGCCAGGGAGCCTGCCGAATCTCTCACCCCCCAGGGGACCCCATGACCACCAGTCCCGATCTGATCGAGGACGCCTCCGCGTCCTCCGACACCCCTGCGCCGTCCGCGACACTGGGCGGCGAGAACAAGCGGTCCATCGAGCAGATCGCCCTTCTGCTGTTCATCACCGTTCCCTTCCTGGCACTGCTGGCGGCGGTGCCGCTGGCGTGGGGCTGGGGGGTGAGCTGGCTCGACCTGGGCCTGATGGTCTTCATGTACTTCCTGGCCTGCCACGGGATCACCATCGGTTTCCACCGCTACTTCACGCACGGTTCCTTCAAGGCGAAGCGGCCGCTGCGGATCGTCCTCGCCGTGATGGGCTCGATGGCGGTGGAGGGCCCGCTGGTGCGCTGGGTGGCGGACCACCGCAAGCACCACAAGTTCTCGGACCACGAGGGCGACCCGCATTCCCCGTGGCGGTTCGGCGAGACGCTCCCGGCGCTGATGAAGGGCCTGTGGTGGGCGCACATCGGCTGGCTCTTCGACGAGGAGCAGACCGACCAGCAGAAGTACGCGCCCGACCTGATCAAGGACCCGGCGATCCGGCGGATCTCGCGCGACTTCATCTTCTGGACGATGCTCTCGCTGGCGATCCCGCCGCTGGTGGGCGGTCTGGTCACGATGTCCTGGTGGGGCGCGTTCACGGCGTTCTTCTGGGGGTCGCTGGTGCGCGTCGCGCTGCTGCACCACGTCACGTGGTCGATCAACTCGATCTGCCACGCGGTGGGCAAGCGTCCGTTCAAGTCGCGTGACCGCTCGGGCAACGTCTGGTGGCTGGCGGTGCTGTCCTGCGGGGAGTCCTGGCACAACCTGCACCACGCGGACCCGACCTCGGCCCGGCACGGTGTGCTGCGCGGCCAGATCGACTCCAGTGCGCGGCTGATCCGCTGGTTCGAGCAGCTGGGCTGGGCCACGGACGTGCGCTGGCCCTCGGCGGACCGCATCGAGGCCCGGCGCAGGGAAACCGGGTCGAACCCGGCATGATGGGAGGCGTGGCGATCGACGGCGGTAATTCCAGCAGCGACAAGCCCAGGCGTGGCCGCCGGGTTCGGATGACGGGCGCGGAGCGGCGCCAGCAACTGCTGGACATCGGCCGGACCCTGTTCGCGGAGAAGGGCTTCGAGGGCACGTCGGTGGAGGAGATCGCGGCGAAGGCCGGGGTGTCCAAGCCGGTGGTGTACGAGCACTTCGGCGGCAAGGAGGGCCTGTACGCGGTCGTCGTGGACCGGGAGATGCGCCAGCTGCTGGACGGGGTGACGGGCGCGCTGACGGCCGGGCACCCGCGGGAGCTGCTGGAGCAGGCGGCGTTCGCGCTGCTGGACTACATCGAGTCCTACACGGACGGTTTCCGCATCCTCGTCCGGGATTCCCCGGTCGCCCAGTCGACCGGCACCTTCGCCTCGTTGATCAGTGACATCGCCACGCAGGTCGAGGACATCCTGGGCCTGGAGTTCAAGGCGCGGGGCTTCGACCCGAAGCTGGCCCCGCTGTACGCGCAGGCGCTGGTCGGGATGGTGGCGCTGACGGGCCAGTGGTGGCTGGACGTGCGCCGCCCGAAGAAGGCGGAGGTCGCGGCGCACCTGGTGAACCTGGCCTGGCACGGGCTGGACGGCCTGGAGTCGAAGCCGCAGCTGGTGGGCCGCCGCAAGAGCTGAGCCCCGCCCGCCGCCCAGGGCACGACGGCGCCCCGTCACCGGAGATCCGGTGGCGGGGCGCCGTCGTGTGGTGCGGGTCCGGGTCAGGCCCCGGGATGCGGTTCGAGGAATTCGAGCCGGTTGCCGACGGGGTCCTCGGAGTAGAAGCGGCGGTGGCCCGGGAGGTTCTCGTCCCAGACGACCTTGGCGCCGCGCTCCTCCAGTCTCTTCGCGTACTCCGCGATGCCGGTCACCCGTAGTCCGGGGTGGGCCTTGAGCGCGGGCCTGAAGTCCTCTTCCACGCCGAGGTGCAGCTGTACCGGTCCGGCGGCGAACCAGCAGCCCCCGCGTGCGGCGAGGACGGGCGGTTTGGAGAGCTCGGTCATGCCGAGGATCCCTGTGTAGTACGCGCGGAGCCGGTCCTCCGAGTCCGGCGGCGCGGCGAGTTGGACGTGGTCGACTGCGGTGAGCACGGTCAGGCCTCCTTGCGGGCCACGGCGAAGATCCGCCGGAAGGGGAAGACGGTGCCGCGGGGGCCGGGCGGGTAGGACTCGCGCAGCCGGTCGCGGTATTCGGTGAGGAAGGCGTCGACGGCGTCCCGGTCGTCGCCGAGGGCGGTGAGGACGGGGCGCAGCGCGGTGCCCTTGACCCAGTCGAGCACCGGGTCGGGTCCGTGGAGCAGCTGGTGGTAGGTGGTCGACCAGACGTCCACGGCGCAGCCGAGTTCGGTGAACCGGGCGAGGTATTCGGCGGGTTCGAGCAGGTGGATGTACCGGGCGCCGTGTCCGGCGAGCCGGGCCCGCCAGCGCGGTGCGTCGCAGAGCTCGGCGAGCAGCGCGTGGCTGGGGGCGTTGAAGTTGGCGGGGATCTGGAAGGCGAAGGTGCCGCCGGGGCGCAGGCCGTTGATCCAGGCCGCGAAGGAGCCGGGGTGGCTGGGGACCCACTGGAGGGCCGCGTTCGAGACGATCAGGTCGTAGGGCTCCTCGGGCAGCCAGGTGCCGAGGTCCCCGTGGCGGAACTCGAGGCTGCCGCCGCCCGCGGTGGGGCCGGCGTACTCCTCGGTGGCGCGGTGGAGCATCTCGGGCGAGAGGTCGAAGCCGGTGATCCGGGCCTCGGGCCAGCGGCCGGCGAGCAGGGTGGTGACGTTGCCGGGGCCGCAGCCGAGGTCTGCGATGCGGGCGGGGCGGGTGGGGAGTTCGGGTATGCGGGTCAGCAGGTCAAGGAAGGGGCGCGTGCGATGGCCGGCGTGCCGAAGGTACTGCTGGGGGTCCCAGGTGGGTGCGGAGGGCGCGGTGGCCGTGGGGATCCCGGCCTGTGCGGTATCGGAATACATGTTCGAGCCTCCCTGCTGGCGGGGCGGTCGGAAGCGGAATCAGTTCCGGCCCCCTCCATGCCCCATGGTCGCCGCATTTATATCTCGTGGTCAAGATACTTGATATCAAGATACATGACGTGAAGAGACTTCACATCGACAGACCCCTTACACTGATCGGCATGGAGGACGAGGTCGACCGACTGGTAGCGGCATGGCGGCGGG
Source organism: Streptomyces sp. IBSNAI002 (assembly GCF_052244475.1). Taxonomy (NCBI): domain Bacteria; kingdom Bacillati; phylum Actinomycetota; class Actinomycetes; order Kitasatosporales; family Streptomycetaceae; genus Streptomyces; species Streptomyces sp. IBSNAI002. Next base: position 3,740,159 of record NZ_JBQPXG010000002.1, read on the forward strand.
AGCGCCCTGACCTCGACGTGGAACCGCTCGAGGTGCTCAGCCGCGTCAGCAGGCTCGCCCGGCACCTCGACCGCGCCCGCCGGCTCGCCTTCTCCGAGCACAGCCTGGAGCCGTGGGAGTTCGACGTCCTCACCTCCCTGCGCCGCGCCGGCGCGCCCTACCAGCTCTCGCCCGGCCAGCTCCTGACCCAGACCCTGGTCACCTCCGGGACCATGACCAACCGGATCGACCGGCTCGCCAAGAAGGGCCTCGTCGAGCGGCTGCCCGACCCCAGCGACCGCCGGGGGGTCCTCGTACGACTGACCCCCGAGGGCCGCGACCGCGCCGACCAGGCCCTTGCCGGGCTGCTGGCCCAGGAGCGGGCGATCCTGGCCCAGCTCTCGCGGATCCAGCGCGGCGATCTCGCCGCGCTGCTACGCCAGTTGACCGCTCCGTTCGACAACATCCCCGGCTAGGTCCGCCGGCCGTACGCCCGCCCGCCGGGCCAGCGCGACCGCCGCGAGCGTGGAGTGCACCCCGAGCTTGCCCAGCACGTTCTGCATGTGCGTGCGGACGGTGTGCGGGGACAGGAACAACCGCGCCGCCACGTCCTTGCGGCCCAGGCCCGCCACCATGCAGCGCAGCACCTCGTGCTCGCGCGGGGTGAGCGACTCGACGAGCCGTTCACTGTCCGTACGGTGCTTGCGCGCGGCGGTCAGTTCACGGAGCACCCCGGTCAGCAGCGCGGGCGGAAGGTGCGTCTCCTCCCGCAGGACCCCGCGGATCACGGCCAGCAGCCGCGACAGCGAGCAGTCCTTCGCCACCCAGCCCGATGCCCCCGCCTGCAGGGCGAGGGCCGCCCGCCGGGGGTCGTCCCGCTCCGCGAGGACGACGGTGCGCACGCCCGGATGGGACACCCGCACGCCGGCGACCAGCGCGATCCCGTCCGAGGCGGGCGGTGGCGGACCGGAGCCGGAGCCCGGCTCCCGCTGGCCGGGCACGCTCCCGGCGATGGCGCCGAGATCGGCGTCGACCAGCATGACGTCGAAGCGGCGGCCCTCGGCCACCGCCCGTTCGAGGCAGCGCAGCGCGGCGGGGCCGCTGCCGGCCGCGGACACCTCCACGTCCGGCTCGGCCGCGAGCGCGGCGGCGAGCGATTCGGCGAAGATGCGGTGATCGTCGACCACGAGAACCCGGATACGAACCACAAAACCCCCAAGGGTCGGGGAACGGACGACGGCGGGTACGGAGCCCGGACCGGGTGATCCGCAGCTGCCGCGGCCGCCGCCGTGACATCTCTGCACTACCCCGGAGCGGACGCCGTACCCGACTTGTCTCGACCCCTGAATCAACACCGGCCCCCACCGGTGTCACGCATCAGCGTAGGGCGAGGTACGGCTCGCGGTTGGCCGAATAGCAGAAGTTTTCCCGGGGATTTTCCGGCGGGGCCGTTCCGAACGGCCTTTATGGTGGCTTGATTTCGACTGCGCCGAAGGTCCGGATGGCCGCTTCCGGACCGGCGTGTGCCACGGGCAGATGCACGATGTGCATTTCACCCGGCGTGTGCACGCTGGGCGCCCGCGCACGGCGCCCACACGCGGCGCACCGCGAAGACGCGCGCGCCCCCCGCACGGTCACGGTGCGGGGGGGCGCGCGGGAAGAGCGTGTTCAGGAAGGTCCGGGAAGGGCCCGAGGTTCAGGAGGTGTGCGTCCGCGCGAAGTTCCACGCGTCCGTGATGATGCCGGTGAGGTCCGAGCGGCTCGGGGTCCAGCCCAGCCGTTCGTGGGCCGTCCGGGCCGAGGCGACCAGCGCCGCCGGGTCCCCCGCCCGGCGCGGCGCGAGGACTTCGGGGATCTCGTGGCCGGTCACCTTGCGGACCGTCTCGACGACCTCGCGGACCGAGAACCCGCTGCCGTTGCCCAGGTTGCAGATCAGGTGCTCCCCGGCCGCGGCCGCCTCCAGCGCGGCCAGGTGGGCCTCGGCCAGGTCCGCGACGTGGATGTAGTCGCGCACGCAGGTGCCGTCGGGGGTCGGGTAGTCCTCGCCGAACACCGAGATCGACTCGCGTTCGCCCAGCGCCACCTGGAGGACCAGCGGGATCAGGTGGGTCTCGGGGCTGTGCCGCTCGCCGAACTCCCCGTACGCGCCCGCCACGTTGAAGTAGCGCAGGGACACCGCGGCCAGGCCGTGCGCCACGCACTCCCCCGCGATCATGTGGTCCACGGCCAGCTTCGAGGCCCCGTACGGGTTGGTCGGCGCGGTCACCGAGGCCTCGGTGAGCAGGCCCTCCGTCGGCTCCCCGTAGGTGGCGGCGGTGGAGGAGAACACCAGCTTGCGCACGCCCGCCCCGCGCATCGCGGCCAGCAGGGCCAGGGTGCCGCCGACGTTGTTCTCCCAGTACTTGCCCGGGTTCGCCACGGACTCGCCGACCTGCGAGGAGGCAGCGAAGTGCAGCACCGCGTCGTAGGAGGGGTCCAGGTACCGGGCGGCGTCCTGGATCCGGCCCTCGATGAAGGCGGCGCCCGCCGGCACGCCCTCGCGGAAGCCGGTGCTCAGGTCGTCGAGGACGGTGACCTCGTGGCCCGCCTCCAGCAGATGGGCCGCGACCACGCTGCCGACGTATCCGGCGCCGCCGGTCACCAGGTATTTGTGCATCGCCGTGTTGCTCACTCGCCTACTGCCTCTCGCGGGGGATCACACGCGGGTGCGCGCGCGTGCTGGATCGTCCCGTCAAACTACCGTCTGGCCGGGCCCCGCCGGCGCCGCCCGGTCGAGCAGGCCGGTACGCGCGGCCAGCGCCGCCGCCTCCAGCCGCGAGCCCACGCCCAGCTTCATCAACACCCGCTGGACATGCGTACGGGCGGTGCTCGGCGCGATGGCCATGCCCGCCGCGATCAGCCGGGTGTCCTCGCCCTCGGCGACCCGGACCAGCACCTCCACCTCGCGCGGCGTGAGCAGCCGCAGCAGCCGGCTGCCCTCGTCGTCGGGCTGGGCGGCGGGGTTGAGCAGTTCCGCGAAGGCGCCCTGGAGCAGCTGCGGGGCGATCGCCACTTCGCCGGCCCGGGCCTTGGCCAGCGCCCGCTCCACGCCCTCGATCCGCTCGTCGTGGCGTACGTACCCGGAGGCGCCCGCGGCGAAGGCGGCCGCGATCCCGCGCGGGCTGGGCACGGGCCCGAGCACGACCACGGCGATCTGCGGCCGTTCGCGCTTGATCCGGACGACGGGTTCGAACACCCCGGGCTCGGCGGGGACCGCGGTGCCGAGGAGGCAGACCTCGGGGGCGCGGCTGATGACCAGTTCGGCGGCGCCCGCGGCCGGTGCGGCGGCGGCGAGCACCCGGTGACCGCGCAGTTTCAGGGCCGAGGCGAGCGCCTCGGCCAGCAGCCGGTGCTCGTCGACCACCACGACCCGTACGCCCATTGCGTGCCCCACCCCCGACCCTTCTGACCCGGCAAGCTACACGCTTGTTCGACGGTGCGCGGGGGTATCCGCGCAGAAGCCCCCGGAAGGCGGACCTTCCGGGGGCTCCGTGGACGCGGGCCGGTCAGCTCGCGGTGAACGAGGAGAAGATGTACTCCGGGTCGGACGTCGAGGAGTACGGCTTCTTCACCGACGTACGGGCCAGGAACAGCTTGCCGTTGTGGTAGCGGTACTCGTGGTGGTCGGGCGAGTAGGCCGTCTCGATGCGCTGGGTCGTCTTGTCCGACGGGTTCTCCATCAGGACGGTTTCCTTCATCGTCTTGCCGTCGATGCTGACGATCTGGCCGCCCTTGTCGTACGGGGGCTCCTTGTAGGCGATGATGTTCGACCCGTCCATGCGCAGCGGGAACAGCTTGTGGCGCTCGCCCGCGGGGGCCGCCTCGTTGGTCTGCTTGCCGGTCTCCAGGTCGAAGGAGAGCAGCTCGTTGGTCTTGCCGTAGGGGTCCTGGCCCTGGTGCTCGTACGAGGGCAGGTAGAGCTTGCCGTTGCCGACGACGAAGCCGAAGCAGCGCTCGACCTCGGTGTTGCACTCGCCGCCGAAGTTGCCGGAGGACAGCGAGATGCGCGCCTTCAGCTGGCCCGCCGCGTCGACGACGAAGAGGTCGCTGACGCCGGTGGCGTTCTTGGCGGTCTTGCCGACGTCGGCGGCGACGATCAGGGGCTTGGTGGAGACGATGCTGGCGTAGTCGATGCCCGGGGAGAGCTTGTACGAGGACTGCGGTGCGCCGGTCGTCGGGTCGAGGATCTGCGCGTACAGGGTCGGGGTGGAGCTCTGGCCGCACTTGCGGAGGACCGCGAGGGCCTCGCCGCCCGCGTAGCCGGCGTCGCGGCAGCCTTCGCCGTCGGTCTTGGGCAGCCACAGCGACTTGCCGTCGGCGAGGTTCCAGGCGGCGCCGCCCGAGGAGCCGCCGGCCGCGACCGTCTGCCCGCTGAGGGTGACCTCGTAGTAGGAGACGGGCTTGTCACCGCTGGTGGCGCTCTTGGCGTTGCCGGACCACAGGAGCTTTCCGGCCTCCAGGTCGATGACGCCGACCTCGGTGCACGGCGGGTACTTGGCCTCCGGCGTGGGCTTCGCGGGCCGGAAGAGCACGGCCGACTTCTTGTCGGTCACGTGCGGGGTGGCACCGCAGAGTTCACCCGGGAGGGGAACCTCCCACTTCTTGCCGCCGTCGACGACGTTGTAGCCGACGATCTTGTACACGTCGGACTTCACGTAGGTGGTGTCGGTCAGCCAGGAGCCCGGGACCTGGACCATCTCGTCCGGCGTCGGGCTCGGCTGGTTGAGCAGCACCTTCGACTTGGTGTTGGCGGGCACCTTCTCGGTGCCGCCCGCGCCGGGCTGGGACTTGTCGTCGCCGGGCTTGGCGGGGCCGCTGTCCGCGGTGTCGTTCTTGCCCCCGTCGTCACCGACGTACCAGAAGCCGCCGCCGACGATGAGGACGATGGCCAGCAGCGCCGCGCCGACGATCAGCAGCTGGTTGCGCACGTCGTTGCCGCCGCCCGAGCCGCCGGCCGGGGGCTGGGCGCTGTACATGGGCGTGGTGGGCGGCCCGAAGGGCGGGGGCGTACCGGGCTGCTGCGGGTAGCCGTAGCCGGCGCCGGGCTGCTGCGGGTAGCCGTACGCGGGCTGCGTCGGCGGCTGCTGCGGCGGGGCCGGCGGCTGCTGAGGCGCGGTGGGGGGCTGCTGCGGCGGCGCGGGAGGCACGGGCGGCTGCATGGGCGGCGGGTCCTGCGGCGCTCCGAAGCCGCCGGACGGCGGCTGGCTGGGGGGCGGCGGGGTACTCATGGGTTGCTACTGCCTCTCGCTGGGCGGCTCGGTGGACGCGTTCACTTGCCGAAGACCATCAGGAGCTTCTCGTCCTTGCCCTGGGCGAGCAGACGGATGGTGGAGATGAAGAACCGCCCGTCCGCGTAGTCGACGACCGGGGCGAAGAAGGTGCTCTCCACCTCCGAGGCCGGGCCTGACGGGTGGCGCAGCACCGCGGTGGGCGTACCGCCGCCGGCCGGGATCGTGAGGACCTCGCCGCCCATGCCGAACTCCGCCCTGCGGTAGGCGATCAGCTGGCCGTTCTCGGCCTTGAGCGGCACGATGGTGCGCTTGTCCCCCGCGGGGACGCGCCACTTGACCTTGCCGGTGCCCAGGTCGAAGGCGACGATCTCGTTGGCGGTGCCCAGGTCCTCCGGGGTCGTGGGCATGTAGAGGGTGCCCCCGTCGACGACCGCGGTGGCGCAGCTCTGCAGGGAGTCGTCGTGGTTCATCCCGCACTGGGTGGAGAAGGTGCCTTCGCCCGTGACGGTGGCGCGCTGCTTGCCGTCGGGGCCGAGGACCACGATGGAGCGCTCCTTGGTGTCCCGGTTGCCGAGGTCGAGGACGATCGGGTCGAGCGAGAAGACCCGGTTGACCCTCCAGCCCTTGGGGAGCCGGTAGGACCAGGTGCTCTTGCCGGTGACCGGGTCGGCGTCCTGGACCTCGACCGTGCTGTCGGCGTCGTGGCAGGTGGCGATCCCGAGCATCTTGCCGTTGCCCGCGGGGTACGCGCCGGGGACGCAGCCCTCGGCCGGGCCGGCGAAGAGCTTGTCACCGGTGCTGAGCTTGAAGGCGGTGGCCCGGGTGAGACGGCTGACGGTGAAGGTGTCCCCGGTGATGGCCAGGCTGGGGTCGACGAAGAGGTCGAACGCGCCCTCCTTGGGCACCTCCTTCGACCAGCCCTCCTTGCCCGTCTTGAGGTCGATCAGCCGCATCTGGTTGCAGTTGGCGCTGTTCGAATCGCCGTCCCGGTACATGACCACGGTCTTGCCGTCGGCGGTGGTCTGGCGCGTGACGGCGCAGGCCCCGGCGGGAAGGGCGATCTTCCACTTCTCCTTGCCGTCGGCGACCCCGTAGGCGGTGACGGCCTTGTCGACGGTCTTGACCACGGTGTCGCCCACGACCCACTGGCCGTCGGTCTCGACGCCGGCGCCGGGGCCGTCGATCTTGGCGGTCTTGAGCCAGAGGACCTTGTCCTCGCCCTGCTTGCGGCCGGAGTTGAGGTCGGCCTCGGCGCCGCCGTTGCCGCTGCCGTCCCCCTGGTCGACGGAAGGGGAGCCGGAGGGCTTGGCGTCGGGCGAGGCGGGCTCCTGCGCGACGGGAGGCTTGGGGTCCTTGTCGTCGCCGCGGAAGAACGCGAAGTACGTGCCGGCGCCCACGACGAGGAGGCCCGCGACCGCCGCGGCGATCAGGACGGTCGTCTTCTTCTTCGCCGGGGGCGGCGTGCCGGGGGCGCCCGGCGGCATCGCGGGGGCGCCGGGGGGCGGCGGCGGGTAGCCTCCCCCGGCTGCTTCCGGATGGTGCCCCCATCCCGGGGCGGCCGGCTGCTGCGGGACGGTCGGGGGCTGCTGGGCGTACGGGTTGGCGCCCTGCGGCGGCTGGCCGTAACCCGACTGCGGCGGACCGGGCAGGTGTCCGTAACCGGAAGGTGTCGGCGGCTGGTTCGGCGGCTGGGGCGGCTCGGTCATCAGCGCGTACCTTCGGGGTCAGGGGGCGGGGAAGATGACCTTTCTATCACTCACGCAGGCCTTACGCCGGGCCGGTCCGCCCCCTGTTCCCAAGGGCGGACCGGGCCGTGATGACGTCGTTATCCGGCCAGTTGCCGGGAGGGGCTACGCCTCCTCGGCCAGCTCCAGCCAGCGCATCTCCAAATCGTCGCGCTCCGAGAGCAGTTCCCGGAGCTCGCCGTCGAGCTTGGCGACCTTGTCGTAGTCGGTGGAGTTCTCGGCGATCTGCGCGTGCAGGTTGCTCTCGCGGTCGGAGAGCTTGTTCAGCTGCCGCTCGATCTTCTGGAGCTCCTTCTTCGCGGCGCGCGAGTCCCCGGAGGAGGTGGATTTCGCGGCCGCGGCGGCCGGGGCGGGCGCCGGGGCGGCCGCCTCGATCATCCGCTGACGCCGTTCCAGGTACTCGTCGAGGCCGCGCGGCAGCATCCGCAGGCTCGCGTCGCCGAGCAGCGCCATCACGGTGTCGGTGGTGCGCTCGATGAAGAACCGGTCGTGGGAGATCACGATCATCGATCCCGGCCAGCCGTCGAGGAGGTCCTCGAGCTGGGTCAGGGTCTCGATGTCGAGGTCGTTGGTGGGCTCGTCGAGGAAGAGGACGTTGGGCTCGTCCATCAGCAGGCGCAGGATCTGGAGCCGGCGCCGCTCACCGCCGGAGAGGTCGCCGACCGGCGTCCACTGCTTCTCCTTGGTGAAGCCGAACTGCTCGCACAGCTGGCCCGCGGTCATCTCGCGGCCCTGGCCGAGGTCGACGCGGTCGCGGACGCGCTGGACGGCCTCCAGGACGCGCAGCGACGGGTCGAGTTCGCCGACCTCCTGGGAGAGGTAGGCCAGCTTGACGGTCTTGCCGACGGTGACCTTGCCCGCGGCCGGCTGGGTCTCGCCCTGGGTGCGGGCGGCCTCGGCGAGGGCGCGCAGCAGGGAGGTCTTGCCCGCGCCGTTGACGCCGACGAGGCCGATGCGGTCGCCGGGGCCCAGGTGCCAGGTGAGGTGCTTGAGGAGGGTCTTCGGCCCGGCCTGGACGGTCACGTCCTCCAGCTCGAACACGGTCTTGCCTAGGCGGGCGTTGGCGAAGCGCATCAGCTCGGAGCGGTCGCGCGGCGGCGGCACGTCGGCGATCAGCTCGTTGGCGGCCTCGATGCGGTAGCGGGGCTTGGAGGTCCGGGCGGGGGCGCCGCGGCGCAGCCAGGCCAGCTCCTTGCGCATCAGGTTCTGCCGCTTCTGCTCCTCGGTGGCGGCGATGCGCTCGCGCTCGGCGCGGGCGAAGACGTAGTCGCTGTAGCCGCCCTCGTACTCGCGCACCTCGCCGCGCTGCACGTCCCACATGCGGGTGCAGACCTGGTCCAGGAACCAGCGGTCGTGGGTGACGCAGACCAGCGCGGAGCGGCGTTCCTGGAGGTGCCGGGCCAGCCAGGAGATGCCCTCGACGTCGAGGTGGTTGGTGGGCTCGTCGAGGACGAGCAGGTCCTGGTCGGCGATGAGCAGCTTGGCGAGCGCGATGCGGCGGCGCTCGCCGCCGGAGAGCGGGCCGATGACGGTGTCGAGGCCCTGCCCGAAGCCGGGCAGGTCGAGGCCGCCGAACAGGCCGGTCAGGACGTCGCGGATCTTGGCGTTGCCGGCCCACTCGTGGTCGGCCATGTCCCGGATGATCTCGTGGCGGATGGTGGCCGCGGGGTCGAGGGAGTCGTGCTGGGTGAGCACGCCCATGCGCAGGCCGCTGTTCTGGGTGACCCGGCCGGTGTCGGGCTCCTCCAGCTTGGCCAGCATCCGGATGAGGGTGGTCTTGCCGTCGCCGTTGCGGCCGACGACACCGATCCGGTCCCCCTCGGACACGCCGAGGGAGATGCCGTCGAGCAGGGTACGTGTGCCGTACACCTTGCTGACTGCCTCGACATTGACCAGATTGACGGCCATCAGACGCGCTCCAGGGAAAGGGTGTGGATCAGCCCCTCAGCCTAACCCTCCGGGCCGGGCCGGACCGTTCCACGAGCAGCCAGCCGCCCAGGGCCATGCCGATCGCGGCCGGAGCGGTGACCGGCAGGGCGATCAGGGTGGCGCTGTGCCCCTCGAGCAGCCCTCCGAGGCCGGTCATCGACAGGCCGAGGACGCCCAGCAGGCACAGGGTGATGCCGAGCGCCGCCCGCGGACCGCTGCCGGGGTCCGGCGCCGTCACGGCCGCGGGGGCCTCGAAGCGGCGGAAGAGGGCGACGAGTGCGCCGGCCAGCGCGGCGGCGAGCACGATCCGTACGGGGACCTGCGCCCACCAGGCGGCGCTCGCGGGCGCGGGCAGGGCGATGCCGAGGGCCAGCTGGGCCCCGTACACGCCGAGCATGGCGGTGAGGTGCCAGAGGAAGGCGGTCATCGCGACCCCGTTCGCGGCGACCACGCCCCGCCAGACGCGGGGGCGGTCGAGCCAGGCGCCGGCCGGGCGGGCGAGCAGCTGCACGGCGCCGACGAGCCACAGGCCGTGCGCGAGCAGTGCGAGGGTCGGCGGGGCCATGTTGGACACCTTCTCGCCCGGCATCCCGACCATGGACAGGGGGTACGGGCCGTACGCGACGAGCAGCACCGCCCCGGCGAGGCCGGCGGCGGCCAGGGCGGCGGGCCGGCGGATGCGGCCGTCGGCGCGCAGGAAGCCGAGCTGGTGGACGGCGAGCCAGACTAAGGCGAAGTTGAGGAACTCCGCGTACGGCACCCCGAACGCGAAGCGCAGCACGTCGACGGCGGCGGCCGATGCTGCGAGCCCGGCGAAGGCGGCCCATCCCCACCGCTCGTGCAGCCTGAGCAGCGGCGGGGTGAAGGCGACCATCGCGAGGTAGATCCCGATGAACCAGAGCGGCTGCGTGACCAGCCGCAGCGCCGCCCCGCCGAGCCCGCCGCCGCCCAGCCCGGCGAGCTGCACGGCGAGCGCGGCGGCGGCCCAGACGAGGACGAAGACGAGCGTGGGCCGCAGCAGCCGCCGGAGCCGGGCCCGCAGGAAGGCGGCGTACACGGGCCGGTCGCTCCGGCGGGCGAGGGAGCGGTAGGACAGGGCGTGCGAGAACCCGCCGACGAAGAAGAACACGGGCATGACCTGGAGCACCCAGGTGAGCGTCTGGAGCCCGGGCACGAGCGCGAGGAGGTTCCCTATGCCGTCGCCGCCGACGGCGGCCGTCAGCCAGTGCCCGAGCACGACGGTCCCGAGCGACCCCACCCTCAGCAGGTCGACGTACCGGTCCCGTGAGGCGGGGGTGGCCGTGGCCATATCGCGTGCGCTGGCTGTCATGCCCCTCAGGCTCGCCGCCGGCCGGTTCCGCCGACAGGGGCCGGGTACTCAACTCCCGCCTGAGTACGTCCGACCCGGCCCGTCAGCCCCGGGTCTGTCAGCTACGGCGCAGGACCGTGGCACCTGGGGACGGGGACGACGCCACGCGGGTGGTGCGGCAGGTGCCCGAGGCTTCGAGCGCGGCCGCCACGTTCGCGGCGGCCTCCTCGTCCCGGACGAGGAAGGCCGTCGTCGGGCCGGAGCCCGAGACCAGCGAGGCCAGCGCGCCGGCCTCGGCGCCGGCCGCCAGGGTCCGCGCCAGCGCGGGCCGCAGCGACAGGGCCGCCCGCTGAAGGTCGTTGGCCAAGACGGGGGCCAGTGCGTCCGGGTCCCCCGAGGCCAGGGCCGCCAGCAGCGCCGGCGGGGCCTCGGGCTCCGGGATCTCCGTACCGGCCGTGAGGCGGTCGAACTCACGGAACACCGCCGGCGTCGACAGCCCGCCGTCGGCCACCGCGAACACCCAGTGGAACGCACCCGCCGCGACCGGGGTCAGCAGCTCACCCCGGCCGGTGCCGAGCGCCGCCCCGCCGACCAGGCTGAACGGCACGTCGCTGCCCAGCTCCGCGCAGATGTCGAGGAGTTCGTCGCGCGCGGTGCCCAGGCCCCACAGGGTGTCGCAGGCCAGCAGGGCCGCCGCCCCGTCCGCACTGCCGCCGGCCATGCCGCCCGCCACCGGGATGTTCTTCTCGATGTGCAGGTGGACGTCGGGGGCGATGCCGGCCCGCGCCGCCAGGATCTCGGCGGCACGCGCCGCGAGGTTCGTGCGGTCCAGGGGCACCTGGCCGGCGTCCGGGCCCGCGCAGGTCACGGTCAGCTCGTCGGCCGGGGTCGCGGTGACCTCGTCGAACAGCGAGACGGCGAGGAAGACGTTCGCGAGGTCGTGGAAGCCGTCGGGGCGGGCCGCGCCCACCGCCAGCCGGACGTTGACCTTCGCGGGGACTCGTACGGTCACGCTCACAGCGCGGGCCTCTGCGCCTCGGGCTTGTGCTCGGCGATCGCGGCGAACTCCTCCACCGTCAGCGACTCCCCGCGCGCCTGCGGCGAGACCCCGGCGGCGACCAGCGCCGCCTCGGCTCCGGCCGCCGACCCCGCCCAGCCGGCCAGCGCCGCGCGCAGCGTCTTGCGGCGCTGCGCGAAGGCCGCGTCCACGACCGCGAAGACCTCCGCCTTCGAGGCGGTCGTCTTGACCGGCTCCGTCCGCCGCACCAGCGAGACCAGCCCGGAGTCGACGTTCGGCGCCGGCCAGAAGACCTTGCGGCCGATGGACCCGGCGCGCTTGACGTGCGCGTACCAGTTGGCCTTGACGGAGGGCACCCCGTAGACCTTGTTGCCGGGTTCGGCGGCGAGCCGGTCGGCGACCTCCGCCTGGACCATCACCAGGGTCCGCTCGATGGTCGGGAACCGGTCGAGCATGGTCAGCAGGACGGGAACGGCCACGTTGTACGGCAGGTTCGCGACGAGCGCGGTCGGAGCGGGGCCGGGCAGCTCGGTCACCAGCATCGCGTCGGAGTGGACCAGCGCGAAGCGGTCCTTGCGCCCGGGCATCCGGGCCTCGATGGTGGCGGGCAGCGCCGCCGCCAGGATGTCGTCGATCTCGACGGCCGTGACCCGGTCGGCGGCCTCCAGCAGAGCGAGCGTCAGCGAGCCCAGTCCGGGGCCGACCTCGACGACCACGTCGTCCGGCCGCACCTCGGCGGTGCGCACGATCCGGCGCACCGTGTTGGCGTCGATGACGAAGTTCTGGCCCTTCTGCTTGGTCGGGCGCACACCGAGTGCGGCGGCCAGCTCCCTGATGTCGGCCGGCCCGAGGAGGGCGTCGGAAGGGGTCTCGTTGGGCTGCTGCTCTGCGGTGCTCACCCGCTAAGCCTACGGCCGCAGTGCGGCCACGGACTCGCCCCCCGCTGCACGTAGAGCTTCTTCGCCCGGTACGTCTGCTCCGAGGCCGGGGCGTCCTGCGGGCGGCCGCTGCCGCCCAGGCCCTGCCAGGTCCGTACGTCGAACTGGTAGAGGCCGCCGTACGTCCCCGAGGGGTCGGTGGCCGAGGGGCGGCCGCCCGATTCGCACTGGGCGAGGGCCGCCCAGTGGAGGCCGTCGGCGCCGGAGACGGAGGTCGGCAGCGGCTTCGTGCCGACCTTGACGAGCTGGGTGACGGGCTCGCGGACGGTCTCGTCGGCGATGCGGCGGGGCTTCTGGCGGACGCCGTTGACGGTGCGCAGGCTGTAGGTGACCCGGCGGGCCCCGGGCCGGCCGGCCCGTTCGACGACCTCGGTGCCGGCGAAGAGGGTGCCGTCCTCGACCCGCTCCGTCTCGAACGGGATGCGCTCCTCGCGGACCTCCCGGGTGCCGGTGATGCGCAGCACGGTGATGGTCTGGCCGTCGCGCGGGAAGGAGTCGGGCGGCACGGAGGTGGTGTCCTGGCCGCCCAGGGTGATGCCGGCCTGGTCCAGGGCTTCCCGGACGGTGGCGGCGTTGGTGCGGATGGTGCGTTCGCGGGCGTCGGCCATGAAGGTGACGCTGCGTTCGGTGCGGACGCTGAGGGCGAGTCCGGCCCGCGGGACGGGCGCGGTGCGGGGTGCGGAGAGGTAGGCGCCCTCGGCGCGGATGCCGAACTGGCGCAGCGCCCCTTCGACGGTGCGGGCGGTGGTCCACACCTGGCGCTGCCGGCCGTCGAGGGTCAGGCGCAGGGGCCGGCCGTAGCGGACGACGACCTGTTCGCCGTCGTCGAGGGGTTCGCCGGGGGCGGGGGCCACGAGGTCGTGGGGTCCGACGTCGAGGCCTTCGGAGGCCAGCAGTTCGTCGACGTCGTCGGCGAAGGTGTGCAGGGTGCGCGGGACGCCGTCGACGGTGAGCCGTACCTCCTTGTCGGCGGCGACGAAGGCGGTGGTGCCGCCCGCGAGGAAGGCCACGACCAGGGCCTGGGGCACCATCCGCCGCCAGTTGCCCGGCGGGGGCTCGGCGGGGGCGGTGCGGCGGCGTCTGCCGGTACCGGGGCCGGGCGCGGGCCCGGACCCGGACCCGGACCGCGGCGGGGCCTCGGGGGGCGGCAGCAGGGCGACCGGGGCGGAGGCGGAGGCAGGGGCGGGGGCCCTGCGGCGGCCCGAACCGGCCCCGAGGGCCCCGCCGGATCCGCCCGCCGTTCCGGGCACGGGCGTCATCGGCAGCGTGGCGGCGACGGCGGGCACCGTCGGCGCCTCGGGGTCGGCCCACCCGGACGGCTGTCCGCCCTGGCGTGCCCGCCGCCGCCCGGCCCTGCGCGGGCCGGGGACCTCCGGGTCCGCGCCCGGGTCCGGGGCGCCGGGATCCCCGTACGCCCCAGGGACGGGACCGCCACGGCGGTGACTGCCCTGCGTATCGCTCACGACGCTCGCTCCACTGGTGTTCCGGCACCCGCTGGTTCGGGCACGGCACCTTAGCGGAGGAGTCGTCACGCACCAAAGCCGGACGGTCGCGCAGCGTGTCGTCCGGCGGGGGTGGATGCTCTTATGGATGTCAAGCGGCGGTTGTGAGCTGTTCTGCGGTGATGGTCGTCGGCGTGGGGGCGGTCAGGATCTGGTAGATCTCGCGGGCGATGTACCGCTTGAGGCAGCGGATGATCTCCTTCTTCGACAGGCCCTCCTTCGTCCGGCGTTCCATGTACCTCTTGGTGCGTTCGTCCCAGCGCAGGCGGCAGAGGACGATGCGGTAGAGGGCCGAGTTGGCCGCTCGGTCGCCGCCCCGGTTGAGGCGGTGGCGCTGCGTGCGCCCGGAGGATGCCGGCAGCGGGGCGGCGCCGCAGAGCATGGCAAAGGCGGCTTCCGAGCGAAGGCGTTCGGGGTTCTGACCGACGGTGACCAGCAGCTGCCCGGCGACGTCGGAGCCCACGCCGTTCAGAGCCAGCAGCGCCGGGGCGATATCCGCGGTCAGCGGGTGGATGAGCTCGTCGAGCTCGCCGACTTCCTCGGTGAGTCGCTGGTGGCGGCGGGCCAGGGTGCGCAAGGCGAGCCTGGCCGCGACGGCTGGCTCTCCGGCACGGGCCGCGTCGGGCCGGGAGGCCGCGCACGTGGTGATCAGTTGCTTGTCACCCAGCTCACGCAGGGCGGCGCGTAGTTCCTCCGGCGCGCTGATGACCAGGGTCTTCATCTGCCGTTGAACATCGGCTCGTTGGCGGACCGCGCTGCGGCGGGCGACGCGCAGGCTCCGCAGGGCCTCCACCTGGCCGTCGCGCTGCTTGGGTATGCCGGTGCGGCGTCGGGCCAGGGCCGCGCGGGCCGCCGCCTCGGCATCTACCGGGTCGGACTTGCCCTGCCAGCGGCGGGCCTTGCGGTCCGGGCGGTCGATCTCGACCACGCTCATGCCCTGCTCGTGCAGGTAGCGGGCGAGGCCGGCCCCGTAGGCGCCGGTGCCCTCCACGCCGACCAGCACCAGGGTGCCGAACGAGCGGAGCCAGGCCAGGAGCTTGCGGTAGCCGGCCGCGGTGGCTTCGAACTGCTCGGCCCCCAGCGGGCGCCCCGCCGAGTCGATGGCCGCCGCGGTGTGGGTGTCCTTGTGGGTGTCGACGCCGCCGGTGATCTCGCGGTCCTGCTGTGCGATGGTGGACATCGCCGTCCTCTCCACTCGAGCGGTCAGGGCGGCAGCCACCGGCCGAGCGGGCGGACGAGACAGTGATGGGGCCTCTGGCCAGGCTCTTATGAAGTCACGCAGGCCGGTCCGGTGGCTGCACACGAGCGTCTCCCGGGCGGAGTCGACAGATCCCGTTGAGGACCCGAGGTCAGTCAGTGGGTGGGTCAGACCCTGCCGGGAGACGCTCACGAACATCCTCACTGTCAGTAGGCGAAGGCGCGCGCCGTGTTGGCGGCCAGCGCGGTGGCCATCGCGTCCTCGTCGATGCCGCGGACCGCCGCCATCGCCCGTACGGTCAGCGGAATGAGGTACGGGGCGTTGGGCCGTCCGCGGTACGGCGCCGGGGTCAGGTACGGGGCGTCGGTCTCGACGAGCACCAGCTCCAGCGGGGCCACGGCCAGCGCCTCGCGCAGCGGGGCCGCGTTCTTGAACGTGACCGTGCCGGCGAAGGACATGTAGTACCCGGCGGCCGCGCACTCCCGCGCCATGTCGGCGTCCCCGGAGTAGCAGTGGAAGACGGTGCGCTCCGGTGCGCCCTCCTCCCGCAGCACGCGCAGCACGTCCGCGTGGGCGTCGCGGTCGTGGATCACCAGGGCCTTGCCCCGGCGTTTGGCGATCTCGATGTGGGCGCGGAAGGAACGCTCCTGCGCGGCCATTCCCTCCGGCCCGGTGCGGAAGTGGTCGAGCCCGGTCTCGCCGACCGCCTTGACGTGGTCCAGCGCGGCGAGGGCCTCGATCTCGGCCAGCGCCTCGTCGAGCGCGGCCTCGCCGCCGCCCGCCCGCGCGCCCTGACGCGACCACCCGTCAGGATCCCCGAGCACGATCCGGGGGGCCTCGTTCGGGTGCAGGGCCACCGCCGCGTGGACGTTCTCGTACGCGGCGGCCGTCTCGGCGGCCCAGCGGGAGCCCTTCACGTCGCAGCCGACCTGGACGACCGTGGTCACACCCACCGAGGCGGCCTTCGCGAGGCCCTCCTCGACGGTGCCGGACTGCATGTCCAGGTGGGTGTGCGAGTCCGCCACCGCCACCCGGAGGGGTTCGGGCAGCGGTGGCGGTGCGTCCTTGGAGGCTCTGGAGGCCGGGGCCGACGAAGTGCTCATGGGGCCGATCTTATGACCGGCGGAAGATCCCCAGCAGACGGGAGAGGAGGCCCGGGTGCTTCTCGGACTCGTCGATCGCGACCGGCCCGGGGGCGTCGTGCGCGGGGGACGCCTTGGGCGCCTTGTGCACCTTGTGCGGCTTGCGGGTCCGCGGGACGTCCGCGCCCGCCGGGACGGGCCCGGCGATCCCGGGGGCGACGCGGTGGTGGTAGAGCTGGTCCAGCATGCCGAGCACCGAGGAGACCTGTCCCGCGCGCATGATCCGCACCACGTGGCCGCCGCAGTTGTGGCAGGTCGGGTTGGACAGCGGGGAGGGCACCCGCTCACCCTCGGCCGTGTACACGATGAACGGCTCGCCCTTGCCGTCCACGTGGTGCTCTATCTCGTAGGCCTGCTCCCAGCCGTACCCGCACTTCATGCACGCGAAGGAGTACGCCTCGTGCACCGTCTGTACGGGAGGGCCGGCGGAAGCGGTGCCGGGCGCTGTCACAGGTACCGGGGTCTCAGCGATCTCACTCATGCCAGCTCCTCTTGTTCCACTGTGCTACTGCCAGTGGACGCCTCTTCGGGCGGGAGCGCATCAGGCCCTGTCTAGTGTTGGACGGTCTTTGGGCGACTCATGCCCAAAGCGCCCGGTGCGCGGTCTGAGCTTTGCCTTTCAGGTTAGCCCTTTACCGATTTACGGCACCTTTTGTGCCGCGTTCTTTGCCGCGACCACCGCGTCGAACACCTCGCGCTTGGGTACCCCGGCCTCGGCGGCGACCGCCGCGATGGCCTCCTTGCGCCGCTCCCCCGCCTCCTCGCGCACCCGTACCCTGCGCACCAGCTCCTCGTCGTCCACATCGCCGGGGGCAGCCGGCGGGGCGCCCTCCACCACGATGGTGATCTCGCCGCGGACCCCCTCGGCGGCCCAGGCCGCCAGCTCGCCGAGCCCGCCGCGCCTGACTTCCTCGTACGTCTTGGTCAGCTCGCGGCACACGGCGGCGCGGCGCTCGGCGCCGAAGACCTCCGCCATGGCGTCCAGGGTGTCGTCGAGGCGGTGCGGGGCCTCGAAGTAGACGAGCGTGCGCCGCTCGCCCTCCACCTCGCGCAGCCGCCCGAGGCGCTCGCCCGCCTTGCGCGGCAGGAACCCCTCGAAGCAGAACCGGTCCACCGGCAGTCCGGACATGGCCAGCGCGGTGAGCACCGCGGACGGCCCGGGCACGGCCGTGACCCTGATGTCCTTCTCGACTGCGGCGGCCACCAGCCGGTAGCCGGGGTCGGACACCGAGGGCATCCCGGCGTCCGTCACCAGCAGGACGCGCGCCCCGCCGGTCAGGGCCTCGACCAGCTCCGGGGTGCGTGCGGACTCGTTGCCCTCGAAGTACGACAGGACGCGCCCGGTGGTGTGCACGCCGAGGCCCTGGGTCAGCCGGCGCAGCCGCCGGGTGTCCTCGGCGGCGATCACGTCGGCCCGCTCCAGCTCGGCCGCGAGCCGCGGCGGGGCGTCCGTGAGGTCGCCGATGGGGGTGCCGGCGAGTACGAGGACTCCCGGCGCTGAGGTCGGCTGGGAGCTGGACTCGGTACCGCGGGGCTGGTCTGTGGTCACCCGGCCATCCTCTCAGCCCCGCCGGGCCCCGCGCCCGTACGCCCCCGGTGCTGGGGTTCCCACAGATCCGTTCCCTACGATGACCCGGTGACCAAGACCGCGACGCCGCCGCCCAGCCCCGCGGGGGCCCCGCCCGCCCCGCCGGCGGGGCGCGAAGAAGAGCAGCCCGCCTGGCTGCGCCGCCTGCGCGCCTTCGGCTACGTGCCGAGCGGCGGCCCGGGCGCGGCGCGCGGCGACGTGCGCACCCGCCTGGTGCCCCCGTACGCCCAGCCGTCCCCCCAGCTGTGGATGACCTTCGGGCTCCCGCAGCAGGTGTGGGGCACCTGGCAGCGGATCGTGTCGTGGGCGGGGCCGGTGCTGATCGCGCTGGTCGCCGGAGTGCTGCGGTTCGTGCACCTGGGCAGCCCGAAGGCGGTGATATTCGACGAGACGTACTACGCCAAGGACGCCTGGGCCACGATCAAGCAGGGCTACGAGGCGAGCTGGCCCAAGGACATCGACAAGTCGATCCTCGCCGACCCCGGCTCGGTCCCCCTCCCGCTGGACCCGGGCTACGTGGTGCACCCGCCGGTCGGCAAGTGGGTCATCGGGCTCGGCGAGTGGATGTTCGGCTTCACCCCCTTCGGCTGGCGGTTCATGACCGCCGTGCTCGGCACCCTGTCCGTGCTGATGCTGTGCCGGATCGGGCGGCGGCTGTTCCGGTCGACCTTCCTGGGCTGCCTGGCCGGTGCGCTGCTCGCGGTGGACGGCCTGCACCTGGTGATGAGCCGCACCGCACTGCTCGACCTGGTGCTGATGTTCTTCGTGCTCGCCGCGTTCGGGGCGCTGCTCATCGACCGGGACAGGGCGCGGGCCCGGCTCGCGGACGCCCTCCCGGTGGACGAGGAGGGCCGGACCCGGCCCGATGTGAAGATCGCCGAGACGCTGGGGCTGGGCTGGCGCCCGTACCGGATCCTGGCGGGCGTCTGCCTGGGACTCGCCGCCGGCACGAAGTGGAACGGCTTCGTCGTCCTGGCCTTCTTCGGCCTCCTCACCGTCCTGTGGGACGCCGCGGCGCGGCGCACGGCGGGCGCGGGCGCCCCGTACGCGGCGATGCTGCGCCGCGACGCGCTGCCCGCGTTCGTCTCGACGGTCCCGGTCGCGGTGGTGACGTACGTGGCCTCGTGGTCGGGCTGGATCTTCAGCCCGGACAACGGCAAGGGCGGCTACCTGCGCGACTGGGCCGCCAAGAACGACCAGGGCAGCGCACTGTCGTTCCTGCCGGAGTGGCTGCGCAGCCTGTGGCACTACGAGACCGAGGTGTACGACTTCCACGTCGGGCTGACCTCGGGGCACACGTACGAGTCGAACCCGTGGAGCTGGCTGGTCCTGGGCCGGCCCGTCTCCTACTTCTACGAGTCCCCGGAGCCCGGCACCGACGGCTGCCCGGCGACGGAGGCCGGCAAGTGCGCCCGCGAGGTGCTGGCTCTGGGCACCCCGCTGCTGTGGTGGGCGGGCTGCTTCGCGCTGCTGTACGTGCTGTGGCGCTGGTTCTTCCGCCGCGACTGGCGGGCGGGCGCGATCGCGTGCGCGCTGGGCGCGGGCCTGCTGCCCTGGTTCAACTACCAGGAGCGGACCATCTTCTTCTTCTACGCGGTGGTCTTCGTCCCGTACCTGTGCCTGGCGGTGGCGATGATGATCGGAGCCTTGCTGGGCCCGGCGGGCTCGACGGAACGGCGCCGGACGCTGGGCGCGATCGGGGCGGGCGTCCTGGTCCTGCTCATCGTCTGGAACTTCATCTACTTCTGGCCCATCTACACGGGCCAGACCCTCCCGATGGACTCGTGGCGCGCCCGCATGTGGCTGGACACCTGGGTCTAGCAGCCGAAACGCGGGCCCCGACGCCGACGGGCGTTGCCACTCCGGGTCGTGGGCGGGTGGCGGGTGGCGGGTGGCGGGTGGCGGGTGGCGGGTGGCGGGTGGCGGGGTCAGGTTGTCAGGTCTGCATCCGCTGCCCGGTGGCGATCCACAGTCGGTGAAGTCAGTGGCCCGACGCCACTGTTGGGGCAGGTGCAGCACGATCCGTCGTGCCGGGCGTGCGATGCGGGCCGGGATGTCGATGAGGTGACGGCGGATCGTGCCGGTCCGCGCCTTGGCATGGAAGACGGAGGCGAGGCGGCCGGCAGCGCGGGGGAGGTTGCAGGCGGCTGCCGCCGGGGTGAGTCAGGCGGGGTTCGCGGTGAACGTGCCCGAGGGCAGACGGGCCAGGGCAGAGTCCTCCAGATCGGCGAAGACCTGTTCCACCGAGGCGTGAACGCGGTGCATCGGTTCGGCGTCGGTGGGGATGAAGGTGCTGTCGGTGAAGACCGCATGGTGGCGCCAGACGGCGGACAGCGCGTTCTGCCCCTCGGGCCCGGTTTTCGGGTTCAGCCGCTTCACGCGGCGCACGATCAGCAGCCGGGCGGTGGCGCGGAACGCCTTCTTCTTGCTGGTGAACGCCGTGAAGTGAACCTCTGCTGTCTCGGCGTCGGCGACCAGTGTCCCTCGTCCTCGTCCCAGATCGCGTCGGTGTACTTGATCGGCATCCAGGCGTCGCCGTCGATCGTCTCGATCGCCGCGCGGATCGTCTTGGTGACCTCGACGGCCGGGGAGAACCGGGCTCCGGCCTTGCGCCAGACGTCCACGACCTTGTGGGAGAAGTGGGCGGATTCCGCGCGGAGTCCTGTCGCGACGGTGACCGGTGCGCAGGTGGTGGTCTTGACGGTGACGATCTGGAAGTGGAGGCCGCGGACCTTGGCGTGTCCGAAGAGGCGCCCTGCCTGGCCGGGCCCGGTCGGCTTGACCTTCTTCGCGACCAGGGCCGCACACCGCAATGCCCTAATGCCTGCCCCGGAGGGAGTGTCCGTCTGCGGCTGCAGCGAACACAATCTACAGAACCCCCTCACCGGGAATGCCCTAATCCAGTCATCACTGAAATCTCAAAAGATGACAAAGACCCCGATACTCATTCGAGCTTCGATCGACCGAAAGGAAAGAAAATGGAACAATGGAATCCGATAGTCCCCACCGGCTGGGAGTCCTACAACTGGACCGCGGCAATGAAGCAGAAAATCAACGGGGACTACCTTGCGATCGTTGATCCCAGGATCACCACCGGCGAGAAGACACACTTCGTAGCCTCCCTGTACACCATTTACGAGGAAGCCGTGAACTGGATGGGCGGGTGGCCAGCAGAGTGGGACTATCCAATTGAGCAATTCTGTCGAGAGTTCTACGGCGACGAGGCGTGGCAGCAGATTCTCATTGGAGACACCGAGAATACGCATTACCGATACGATATGCTTGTGCAACTCAGGGACGCGGTGCAGCGATGGGGTAAATACACTCAGGAATATTATGCTTTCACGGTACCGAATCTTCACTGGTAGGCGTGGCGGCCGATCGCGGCCGGGTCGACGGAGTAGTCGCAGGTGTCGACGCTGACGTAGTGGTCGCGACCCAGCCGGGTCTGGAATCTCCACCAGGCCGGCGGGTCGACGGCCGGAGAGCCGGCATCTGGGCCCGGTCGACTTCCCACCGACCCATCGGACGAGTGTCCAGGGTCCGGTGGATGCGCAGGTTGGCGACGCCCTGCCAGGCTTCGAGCTGGGTGTTGAAGTCGTCGGGGCCGCTGAAGTGGCGGCCGGGCAGGAACGCGGTCTCCAGACGGCCGTTCGCCCGCTCGACGAGCCTATCGCTTCCGGACCACGGGCCGGCACAAGTAGATCTTCGTCGCCAGCAGGCCCGCGAACGCGGCGAACTCGCCGGTCCGGACGCCTCGGCCGATTCCGGCCCCGTTGTCCCAGACCGGCATCTTCGGGACCACACCCCACCCGGTCGGCATCCGCCGGCACCCCTCGACCAGGTCCCCTTCGAGGGCAGCATCCGGGCGGTGATCATTCGCGAATGGCCCGAGACCATCACCGGCATCCGACCGGACGGGCCACCGAGCGGGACGTCCACCGGCGGGAACCACAGATCGCGCTGGGCCAGCTCGCCCGGCCGATAGACCGGATCGACCGGAACACACGTCGGCCGCAGCTCACGCACCCGGTCCTCGAGAAGGGTCATTCCCCGGTCCCAGCCGATCCGCTCCGCGAGCACCGTCGCGGGCATCGTGGGTGTCTGACGCCGAAGCTCCCTGATCTCGGCCTCGACCGCGTCGACCGCCGGGCCCTTCGCCGCCCGCTCGTACTACGGAACCCGATCCGCGGCCAGAGCCCGATTGACCGTGTTCCCCGAAATCCCCAGATGCGGGCGATCGCCCCGGATCGCCATCCCCTCGGCCCGATGCAGCCGACGGGTCTCTGCCCAGTCCTCCACCGTGTGAACGAAGTCCATCGGGCGACGTATGCCGGGCCGTCCCGTTCCTCCGCTCGTTTTCGGCCATGGATGTTCCGGTCCGGTAACAAGAGCGAAGGCGAACGGCGACGCAGCGTAGGGTTCACCCCGCAGGTTCTTTGAACATGTTCAGAGAATGTTGGTTCCGGGGGAGGAACAGAAGAGTGAACGGGGCAGCGAAGGGCGCCGTCGTCGGCGGGGTGTTCCTCGCGTTGGTCGGCGGCGCGGGCTACGGGGTGTACGCCCTGGTCGGGGACGCGGGCGGCGACGGCAAGGACAGCGCGAAGAGCGGTACCGGCATCCAGTCGGAGAAGGGCAGCGGCCCGGTCTCCGAGAAGGACACCGCGGCGACCGCGAAGGCCTTCCTGGCCGCGTGGGCCGCCGGTGACGAGCGGGCGGCCGCCGATCTGACCAACAACGCGCAGGCCGCGCAGACCGCCGTGGGCGACTACCGGTCCAAGGCGTACGTGTCCAAGGCCGTGATCACCCCGGGCACGCCGAACGGCACCACCGTGCCGTTCAAGGTCGAGGCGGAAATCACGTACGAGGGCACGACCAAGCCCCTCGCGTACGACTCCCAGCTGACCGTGGTGCGCGGCCTGACCAGTGGAAAGCCACTGGTCGACTGGCAGCCCTCGGTGATCCACCCGCAGCTCCAGAAGGACGAGAGCCTGCGCGCGGGCACCCCGGCGAGCCCGCCCGTCAAGGCCGTCGACCGGAACGGCGAGGAGCTGACCGCGGACAAGTACCCCTCGCTGCGGCAGGTCCTGGCCGAGCTGCGCGAGACGTACGGGTCCAAGGTGGGCGGCAAGGCGGGCGCCGAGGTCTGGATCGAGCCGGCGGACCAGAACGCGCCGAAGAGGACCCTGCTGACCCTCGTCGAGGGGGAGCCGACCGTCCTGAAGACGTACCTGGACGCGAAGGTCCAGGCGGCGGCCGAGCAGGCGGTCGCCAAGTTCCCCGAGGCCTCGGTGGTCGCGGTCAAGCCGAGCAACGGGCACATCCTGGCCGTCGCCAACCACCGCAAGGACAACTACAACGCGGCGATGGCGGGCAACCGGGCGCCCGGCTCCACGATGAAGATCGTGACGGGGGCCATGCTGCTGGACCGCGGCCTGGTGTCGGCCGACAAGCCCGCGGAGTGCGCGAAGGAGGTGTCCTGGGGCGGCCGTACGTTCCACAACCTGAAGAACTTCGAGCTGCCGGCCGGCACGAACTTCGCGACCTCCTTCGCCCGGTCCTGCAACACCGCCTTCATCAAGCAGATCAAGCCGGTCGGCGACGACTCGGCGCTGCCGAAGGAGGCCACCGAGGTCTTCGGCATCGGGCTGGACTGGAAGACGGGCATCAAGTCCACCGACGGCAAGGTCCCGCCGGCGACGGGCGCGGCGGCGGCCGCCGAGTACATCGGGCAGGGTCAGATCACCATGAACCCGCTGAACGTCGCGTCCATCACGGCGACCGCCCGCACGGGCGTGTTCCGCCAGCCGCTGCTGGTCTCCCCGGAGCTCGACGGCCGCACGATCGCGACGGCGCAGCGGCGCATGAAGCCCTCGGTGCAGCAGCAGCTGGTCTCGATGATGAAGCTGACGGCGACCAGCGGCACCGGCCGCGAGGCAATGGCCTCGGTCGGCGGCTCGGACAAGGGCGCGAAGACGGGCTCCGCGGAGGTCGACGGCGCGGGCAGCCCCGACAGCTGGTTCACGGCCTTCAGCGGCGACCTGGCCGCAGCCGCCGTGGTCGAAGCGGGCGGCCACGGCGGCGACTCGGCGGGCCCGATCGTCGCCACGGTCCTGAACGCGGGCTGACCGGGGGGCGGGGCGCGGCTGCCGGAACCGCTCACGAGGCGACGGGCTCCAGGTTGGCGACGGCCGTGGAGAACTCCCGGCCGGACGCGCCCCGGATGTACGCGAGCTCCGCCCAGTGCTCCTGGGCGGGGCAGTCCGACACGTTCTCGTCGATCACGGCCGCGCAGTACCAACTGATCGACAAGCTCGTCCGCTCCGCGCGGGGTGAGGTGCGGCCTGGTCTCCTGCGGGTCGGAGCGGCCTACGCCGCCCTCGTCGGCTGGCTGTACCAGGACGCCGGCGACCTGCCGGCCGCCGCCTTCTGGCGAGGCGTGACCTACGAGATCCGCTACCACGCGGCGGTGGCCGCGATCGTGACCATCGCGGACCGGTCCCGCCGGGTCCAGCACCACGCGGACCTCGACCTCCGCAATCGACCACCTGCGCGCCTCCATCACCACGCACGACGCCGGACGCCGGCTGACCCGGGCCGACTTCGACCTGGCGCACCGGATCGACGCGATCGTGGCCGCCCACCAGGGCCTCCCGTTGGACTGAAAACCCGGCCGGGCGCGGAAACCGCCTCGCGTCGGCGGTGTCGGCGGCGCTAGCGTCCGCGTATGACGACCTCCACGCACCCCTTGTTCGCCGAGGCCCTGGCCGGGCTGGGGCTCGAGCTCACCGTCCGGGCGTTTCCCGAAGGGACCCGTACCGCGGTGGACGCGGCCGCCGCGGTCGGCTGTGAGCTGAGCCAGATCGTCAAGTCGCTGATCTTCGCCGCGGACGGGGTCCCGGTGCTGGTCCTGATGGACGGGGCCTCGCGGGTCGACGTGGAGGCGGTGCGCCGGGAGCTCGGCGCCGGGAAGGTCACCCGGGCGGACGCCGCCCTGGTGCGCGAAACCACCGGCTACGCCATCGGCGGGGTCCCGCCCTTCGGGCACCGCACCCGCACCCGGGTGCTCGCCGACCGGCGGCTGCTCGGCCACGACGTGGTCTGGGCCGCCGCCGGAACACCGAACACCGTGTTCCCCATGGCGCCGCAGCAGCTCGTCGAACTCGCCGGGGCCACCGTCACCGACGTACGGGAAGCCGCGGGCTGACCCCCGGCGTCAGGCGGCCAGGGCCGTGCGCAGGGCCCGTACGAGGGCCTGGGCGCGCGGGTCCGCCGTGACCGACTTGGCGTGGGCGTTGGTGACGTAGCCGAAGCCGATGCCCGCCTCCGGGTCCGCGAAGGCCAGCGAACCGCCGCGGCCCGGATGCCCGAAGGAGGACGGCGAGAGCAGGGGCGAGGCCGGGCCGTGCAGCATGTAACCGGGGCCGAAGCGGGTGTTGACCACCAGGACGCGGTCCGGGCCCGCCGAGAGCTCCTTGCCGGCGAGGGCGGTGGTGGCCGGGGTGAAGATCCGCGCGCCGTCCTCCACCACGCCGACGGTGGCCGCGTAGAAGCGGGCCAGGGCGCGCGCCGTGCCGATGCCGTTCGAGGCCGGCAGCTCGGCGGCCCGGTACGCCGGGTCGTTCTCGTCCGGCAGCGGGTCGATGGCCGCGAAGGCGCGGCGCGTCAGTGACTCCGGGTCGGCGTAGGCCTCGGAAACGTTTCTCCTGGGCCGGGTCTTGAGCATGCCCGCGCTCGCGGGCGGCTCGACCGGCGCCACCCGCCCCACCCGCCCGGTCTCCGTCTCCGGCAGGCCTATCCAGAACTCCAGGCCCAGCGGCTCGGCGATCTCCTCGGCGAGGATGCCGCCCACCGTGCGCCCGGTCGCCCGCAGCACCAGCTCGGACAGCAGCCAGCTGTAGGTCTGCGCGTGGTAGCCGTGCCCGGTGCCCGGCTCCCAGAACGGCCGCTGCGCGGCGACCGCCCGCGGCCCGGAGACCCCGTCCGCCGCCTCGGCCGCGGTCAGCCCGCGGTCCAGCGCCGCGAGCCCCGCGCGGTGGGCGAGCAGGTCGCGGACCAGGATCCGTTCCTTGCCACCCGCCTTGAACTCCGGCCAGTACGAGCCCACCGGCGCGTCCAGGTCCAGCAGCCCGCGCTGGTGCAGCAGCAGCGGCACCGCGGCGGCCACCCCCTTGGTCGCGGAGCGGACGATCTGCGCGGTGTCGGCCGTCCACGGGGCCCGCGGCTCGGTGCCGGTCGCGTCCTTGGTGCCGCCCCACAGGTCCACGACCTTGCGGCCGTCCCGGTACACGGCGACCGCCGCGCCCCGGTCCCCGAGCACCTCGAAATTGCGCACGAACGCGTCCCTGACGGGCTCGAAGCCCTCCGTCACCACACCCTGGATGTCCACAGGCAGTGCAACAAACCGGGACCGGTGCTTATGCCACCGATACGGAACGCGGGTCGAAGCCGAAGGGCAGCTCCAGCCGGTGGGCCCGCATGAGCGCCTCGTCGCACAGCAGGTCCTGGGTGCGGCCGTCGGCGGCGATCACGCCCTCGCTGAGGATGACCGCGCGCGGGCACAGCTCCAGCGCGTACGGCAGATCGTGGGTGACCATCAGCACCGTCACGTCGAGCGAGCGCAGGATGTCCGCGAGCTCGCGCCGCGAGGCGGGGTCCAGGTTGGAGGAGGGCTCGTCGAGGACGAGGATCTCGGGCCGCATCGCCAGTACGGTCGCCACCGCGACCCGGCGGCGCTGCCCGAAGGACAGGTGGTGCGGCGGCCGGTCGGCGAAGCCCGCCATCCCGACTTGCTCCAGCGCGTCCCGGACCCGTTCCTCCAGCTCGGCGCCGCGCATCCCGGCCGCGGCCGGGCCGAAGGCCACGTCCTCCCGGACGGTCGGCATGAAGAGCTGGTCGTCGGGGTCCTGGAAGACGATGCCGACGCGGCGCCGGACCTCGGCGAGGTTGCGCTTCTCCACCGGCATCCCGGCCACGCGCACGGAGCCGACCCCGCCGGCCAGGATGCCGTTGAGGTGCAGCACGAGGGTGGTCTTGCCGGCCCCGTTCGGCCCGAGGAGGGCCACCCGCTCGCCGTGCGCGACGGTCAGGTCGACCCCGAAGAGGGCCTGGTGCCCGTCGGGGTAGGCGTAGGCGAGGCCGGTCACCTCGAGCGAAGCGGCGGGCGCGGGGGACGCGCCGGATGCGGGGGCCGGACCGGGGCCGGGAGCAGTCACAGGTTCCATCCCATCAGACAGACGGCGAGGGCCGTCACCGGGAGCACGGCCGCGTACGCCCACTGCGTGCGGGTGGCCACCGCCTCGTCGATCAGCGGCATCGAGCCGGCGTAGCCCCGGCTGACCATCGCCAGGTAGACCCGCTCGCCGCGCTCGTAGGAGCGGATGAACAGCGCGCCGGCCGTCTTGGCCAGCACGCCCCAGTGCCGGATCCCGCGCGCCTCGAACCCGCGCGAGCGCCGTGCGATGGACATCCGCCGCAGCTCGCCGCCGATCACGTCCCCGTACCGGATCATGAACGAGGCGATCTGGACCATCAGCGGCGGCAGCTTCAGCCGCTGGAGGCCCAGCAGCAGCGCCCGCAGCTCGGTCGTCGAGGCGAGGAGTACGGACGCGGCCACGCCGAGGGTGCCCTTGGCGAGCACGTTCCAGGCGCCCCAGAGTCCGGAGACGCTGAGCGAGAGGCCGAGTACGTCGACCCGCTCGCCCTCGGCCACGAAGGGCATCAGCACCGCGAAGGCCACGAACGGGATCTCGATCAGCAGCCGCCGCAGCAGGAAGCCGGCCGGTACCCGCGCGACCGCCGCGACGGCCGCGAGCAGGACGGCGTAGGCCCCGAAGGCCCACATCGCCTCCCGCGGGGTGGAGACCACGACCACCACGAACGCGAAGGTCGCCGCGAGCTTGCAGTGCGGCGGCAGCGCGTGCACCGGGGAGTGCCCGGGGCGGTAGAGCCTGTGGGCGTGGCCCGCACCCATGTCAGCCCGCCGAGACCGGGGCCGAGACCGGCTGCTCGTCCGTACGGCGGCGGCGGACCGCCCAGAAGACGCCGGTGCCGACGGCGACGGTCGCCCCGACGCCGAGGGCGCCCGCGAGGCCGCCGGACAGGCGGGCGTCGGTGACGTCCTTGACGGAGTAGTCGGCGAGCGGGGAGCCGGCGGCCGCGTGTTCCTCGACCGTGGCGTCGATGCCCTGGTCGGCGGCGACCTTCTCCAGGCCGTCGGGGCTGGCGGAGGCGTAGAAGGAGACGAACCCGGCGAGGACCAGGGCGGTGACCAGGCCGGTCGCCCACACCTTCTTGGTGGAGCGGGCCGCGGCCGGGGCGGGGGCGGCGGCCGGGGCGTCGACCAGCTCTCCGCCGACGCGCAGCTTCAGCGGGGCGGCCAGTCCGCGCGCCCCGTGCACCAGGTCGGGCCGTACGGCGATCACGGCGCCCACGGTGGCCGCGGTGATGGCGGCCTCGCCGATGCCGATGAGCACGTGCACGCCGACCATCGCGGTGAACACCTTGCCGAGCGGGACGTCGGTGGTCCCTCCGACGGCGTAGAGCGCGGTGAAGGCCGCGGCGGCGCCGGGCACCGAGAACAGGGCTCCGGTGAAGGCGGCGGCGGTCACCGAGGCGCGGGTGCCGGGCAGCACCTTGAGCAGCCCGCGGAAGACCCCGTAGGAAAGGAGGACGGTGACGACGCCCATGACGGTGATGTTGACGCCGAGCGCGGTCAGGCCGCCGTCGGCGAAGAGGATGCCCTGCATGAGCAGGACGACGGACACGCAGAGCACGCCCGTGTAGGGGCCGACGAGTATCGCGGCGAGCGCACCGCCCAGCAGGTGCCCGCTGGTGCCGGCGGCGACGGGGAAGTTCAGCATCTGCACGGCGAAGATGAAGGCGGCGACAAGGCCGGCCAGCGGCGCGGTCCGCTCGTCGAGCTCGCGGCGGGCGCCGCGGAGGCTGACGGCGACGGCGGCGACGGCCGCCACTCCGGCGGCCACCGAGACGGGTGCGTTGATGAATCCGTCGGGCACATGCATGGAGTAGCTCCGCTTCTCACACAGTCTGCAACCGTTCAAGAATAGTGCTCAGTTGCAAACTGTTGGCAAGAGCGTCCGCATCACAAATAGACCCGTGCGGAATCGTGGGAATGTGCGAGGCTGGAGGACAAACGGACGCATATGTTCCGAAAAGAGGAGTCTTGTCGTGTCAGCCACCGCCGAGAATCCCCCCGCGAGCGCCACTGCGACCGCGACCGCCACGGCGACCGTGACCGCGACGGCCACCGCCGTCGAGGAGCGCGTCACCGCGCGTGTGATCAGCGACGACCCGCTCTACCGGAAGGTTCCGGTGGCCCTGCGCTTCGCCGCGGCCGAGCCGCTCGCCGTGCGCATCGTCTTCCCCGCGGACCTGTCCCCCGAGGGCACCGACAACGAGTGGGTCTTCCCGCGCGCGCTCCTGGAGGCGGGCCTCCAGGCCCCGACCGGAACCGGCGACGTGCGCGTCTGGCCCTGCGGCCGCGTGCAGGCGGTGGTGGAGTTCCACTCCCCCGAGGGCGTCGCCGTCGTCCAGTTCGACATCGCCGCCCTGCGCCGCTTCCTGCGCCGTACGTACTCCCCCGCCACCCGGTAGGCGCACGGCGGCCCGTCCGCCGCAACGCGACCCGGCCCCGTACCGCCTGGTGATCAGGCGGTACGGGGCCGGGGTGTCGGCCGTACGGGACGGGGTCAGGCGTTGACCAGCTCGCGGTCCTTGTCCGGGCCCTCCGAGGAGGAGCCCGCGAGGTGCTTGCGCAGGCTCTCGCCCTCCACGTCGACGTTCGGAAGCAGCCTGTCCAGCCAGCGCGGCAGCCACCAGGCCTTGTGCCCGAGCAGCGCGAGCACCGCCGGGACGATGGCCATGCGGACCACGAAGGCGTCGAAGAAGACGGCGACGGCCAGACCGAAGCCGATCATCTTGACCATCTGCTCACTGGCTCCGATGAAGCCCGCGAACACCGCGATCATGATGACGGCGGCGGCCACGACCACCCGCGCGCTGTACTGGAAGCCGGTCACCACGGCCTGGCCCGGGCGCTCGCCGTGGACGTACGCCTCCCGCATCCGGGTGACCAGGAAGACCTCGTAGTCCATGGCCAGACCGAAGACCACGCCCACCATGAAGATCGGCATCATCGACATGATCGGGCCGGTCTGCTCCACGCCGAAGAGCGAGCCGAGCCAGCCCCACTGGAAGACCGCGACGACCGCGCCGAGGGCGGCGACGACCGAGAGCAGGAAGCCGAGGGCCGCCTTGAGCGGAACCAGGATCGAGCGGAACACCAGCATCAGCAGCAGGAAGGCGAGGCCGACCACGAGCGCCAGGTAGGGCAGCAGCGCGTCGTTCATCTTCTGCGAGAAGTCGATGTTCATCGCGGTGGCGCCGGTGACCATGACGTCGTCCCCGCTGCCGTCGCGGATCTCGTGGACCAGCTCCTCCGTCTTCACGGAGGACGGGCGGTCCTTCGGGATGACGGTGATCATCGAGGCGTCGCCGGCCTCGTTGGGCATCGGCGGAACGACCGCGGCCACGCCGTCCAGGCCCTTGATCCGGTCGACGGTGGAGTCCGCGAGCGCCTTGTCCCCGTCCACGACCACCATCAGCGGGCCGTTGAAACCGGGGCCGAAGCCGTCGGACAGCAGGTCGTACGCCTGGCGCTGGGTGGTGGAGACCGGCTGGGCGCCGTCGTCGGGCAGGCCCATCTCCAGCTTGCTCGCCGGGATGGCGATGACGCCGAGGCCGATCACACCGGCCAGCAGGACCATGACCGGGCGGCGCAGGACGAAGCGGGCCCAGCGGGTGCCGCCGTTGGCCTTCTTCTCGGTGTCGGCCGGCTTGGCCTTGCCCTTGCCGAAGAGCCTGCTCTTCTCGCCCGCCGGCAGGACCTTCTTGCCCGCGAAGCCCAGGATGGCCGGGACCAGCGTGAGGGCGACCAGCACCGCGATGACCACGGTTCCGGCGGCCGCGAAGCCCATCTTGGTGAGCATCGGGATGTTGACGACGGCCAGGCCCACCAGGGCGATGACCACGGTCAGACCGGCGAAGACCACGGCGGAACCAGCAGTTCCGGCGGCCCGGCCGGCGGCCTCGTCGCGCTCCTGGCCCTCGGCGAGCTCCGCGCGGTAGCGGGAGACGATGAAGAGGGCGTAGTCGATGCCGACCGCGAGGCCGATCATCGTGGCGAGGGTGGCGGTGGTGTTGCCGAGGTCCAGCACGTTGGCGAGCGCGGTGATGGAGGAGACGCCGATGCCCACGCCGATGATCGCGGTCAGCAGCGGCAGCCCGGCCGCGATCAGCGAGCCGAAGGTGATGACCAGGACGATCGCGGCGACCAGGATGCCGATGATCTCGCCGGAGCCGGTCTCGGGGGCCGCCATCAGCGCGTCACCGCCGATCTCGACGGTGAGGCCCTTGGCCTGGGCTTCCTTGCCGGACTCGGTCAGCGCCTCGCGCGTCGCGTCGGTCAGCTCCATGCCGCTGACCTTGTACTTGGTGCTGATGTAGGCGGTGGAGCCGTCCTGGCTCACGGCCTGGCTCTGGTACGGGTCGGCGACCGAGGAGATCTGGTCCTTGCCCGGACCGGACTTCAGGTCCTCGACGATCTTCTCGACCTGGGCCTTGGTCTCGGGATCGGTGACCTTGGCGCCGGCCGGGGCCTTGATGACGATCCGGGCGGTGGCGCCGTCGGCGGCCATCCCGGGGAACTTCTTGTCCAGCACGTCGAAGGCCCTCTGGGCTTCCGTGCCGGGTATCGAGAAGGAGCCTGAGGTGGGTGCGGACGCCGTTGCCGCGCCGAATCCGGCGGCGAACAGCAGTGCCACCCAGAGGAGGGCGACAAGGCCGCGGCGCCGGAAGGCGCCCCGGCCGAGGCGGTAGAGGAAGGTGGCCACGTCGGTGGTTCTCCCGTTCGGGTCGTGGGATGGATCCGGTGCGGATCAGGGCATGGAGAGCCGGCCCGACGACGAGAGCGGCGTGTCAGGAACAGCAGGAGGTACGGCGGGGACAGGAAGGAGGGGAGTTCAGACGCCGAGGGCGGGGAAGACCACGGCGTCGATGAAGTGGCCGAGGAAGTTCCGGTCCACCGGTCGGTCCTCGATCAGCGGGAGCGCGATGAACGCCCCGATGAGCATGTGCGGCACGAAGTCCAGCGCCGGGCAGTCCGGGCGGATCTCGCCCCGGTCCACCGCGCGCCGGAGCATCGCCTGGAGGCCGTTGATCTCGGGATCGACCAGCAGGTCCCGCAGGGCCTTGTGCAGCTCCGGGCTCTCGTGGACGGCATGGGCCAGACCCCGCATCAGCGCGGTGTCCTTGGCCATCTGCGCGTCGTCGGAGCATTCGACCATGCGCGCGAAGTCCGTGCGCAGGCTGCCCGTGTCGATCTCCCGCAGCGAGACGGGCTGCGTACATCGCAGGGCCTTGGCGACCAGCTCGGGCTTGCTCCCCCACTGGCGGTAGAGGGTGGCCTTGCTGGACTTGGTGCGGGCGGCGACCGCGTCCATGGTCAGCGCCTCGTATCCCACTTCGCGGAGCAGGTCGAGGACCGCTCCGTGGAGTTCGGCTTCCCGCTCGGGGGTGATCCGGCTGCGCCGGGCCGCGATCGCCTCGGTCATCTCCGCCTCCCGTCCGAACGCGCCTTATCGAAACGAATGTGTTCCGTACGCCTCAGACGATACCCCGGCTCCAAGCGAAACGAAACCGTTCCGTTTCGCATAAGGGAGTGGCATGGATCACCTGTACGAGTTGCCGGGCCCCCCTGGCGCGGAAAGCATTGGGGGGTGAGTCACGACGTCGCGTACCTCCGCTTCCCGCACCTGCACGACGACCTATTGTGTTTCGCCACCGAGGACGATCTTTGGGTGGCGCCCTTGGTTCCCCCTGGAGCTCCGGTGGGCCGCGCCTGGCGGATCACCGTCGACCGGACCCGGGTCAGCCATCCCCGCTTCTCCCCCGACGGCCGGCACATCGCCTTCTCCACCTGGCGCAGCCTCGACCCCGAAATCCACCTCGCCCCCGTCGACGGGGGCCCGGCCCGCCAGCTCAGCCACTGGGGCTCCACCGACACCCGGGTCTGCGGCTGGGACCCGGACGGCAACGTCCTCGCGGTCTCCTCGCACGGCCAGCCGTTCTCCCACTTCGCCTGGGCCCACAAACTGCCCACCGACGGCAGCCCCGGCGGTCGCCTCCCCTGGGGGCCCTGCTCCGACATCCAGGTCGCAGACATCGGCGGAGAGCACCGCACCCTGCTCCTGACCGGCAAGCCGCCGCACGAGCCGGCCGCCTGGAAGCGCTACCGCGGCGGCGCCACCGGCCGGCTGTGGCTGCACGGCGAGCAGCTGCTGGAGGAGGTCGAGGGCCACCTCGACTCCCCGATGTTCGTCGGCGGCCGCATCGCGTTCCTCTCCGACCACGAGGGCATCGGCAACCTGTACTCCTGCCTGCCCGACGGCACCGACCTGCGCCGGCACACCGACCACGAGGAGTTCTACGCCCGGCACGCGTCCAGCGACGGCACCCGGATCGTCTACCAGTGCGCCGGGGAGATCTGGCTGGTGGACTCGCTGGCTCCCGACGCCCTCCCGCGCAGGCTCGACGTCCGGCTCGGCGGGCCGCGCGCGGGCCGCCGTTCGTACCAGGTGCCGGCCGCCAGCCACGTCGACTCGCTGTCCGTGGACGCCACCGGCCGGGCCAGCGCGGTCGTCGTACGCGGCAGCCTGTACTGGCTGACCCACCGCGACGGCCCGGCCCGGACCATCGCCGACACCCCGGGCGTCCGGGTACGGCTGCCCGAGATGCTCGGCAGCGGCGGACAGGTCGCCTACGTGACCGACGCCGAGGGCGAGGACGCCATCGAGATCGCCTACCTGCCGCGGGCCTCCGGGGAGCGGGAGCCGCGCCGGCTGGCCTCGGGCGAGCTGGGGCGGGTGACCGAACTCCTGTCGGACCCGGACGGGGAGCGGCTCGCCATCGCCTCCAACGACGGGCGGCTGCTGCTGATCGACGCCACGGAGGAGTCCAACGGGGAGGTCACCGAGCTGATCCGGTCCATCAACGGGCCCGTCACCGACCTGGCGTTCTCACCCGACGGGGTCTGGCTGACCTGGTCGCACCCGGGCATCGGGCGGTCGCTGCGGCAGATCAAGATGGCCCGGATCTCCGGACCGGGCGCGCGGACCGTCGTGGACGTCACCAACGGCCGCTTCGAGGACGAGAACCCGGTCTTCACCCGCGACGGCCGCTACCTGGCCTTCCTCTCCTGGCGCGGTTTCGACCCGGTGTACGACGTGCACACCGGCGGCCTGTCCTTCCCGCTGGGCTGCCGGCCCTACCTGGTGCCGCTCTCCTCGGCGACCCCCTCGCCCTTCGCCCTGTCCCCCGAGGGCCGCCCGGCGGCCGGCGGCCTCGACCCCGGCGACGGGGAGCCGGACACCGGCGACGGCACGGTGACCGTGGAGGTGGAGGGCCTGGAGAGCCGTGTCACGCCCTTCCCGGTGGCCGCGTCCAAGTACTCCGCCCTGTACCCGGTGCACGGCGGAGGACTGGTGTGGCTGCGCTGGCCGATCTCGGGCGCGCTCGGCGAGACCTTCGCCAACCCGGCCGACATCAGCGGCAAGCCCACCCTGGAGCACTTCGACCTCACCAAGGCCCGCAAGACCGAACTGGCCTCGGGGCTGGACTGGTTCGCGGTCAGCGGCGACGGCACCCGGCTCGTGATCAACGACGACGGCGACCTGCGGGCCGTCCCGGCCACCGAGTCGGGCGACGGGGACTCCACCGTCTACCTGGACCTGCGGCGCATCCTGCACGAGGTGGACCCGGCGGCCGAATGGCGCCAGGCCTTCGAGGAGGCAGGGCGGATCATCCGCGCCTACTTCTGGGAGCCGAAGATGTGCGGCATCGACTGGGACGGGGTGCTGCGCCAGTACCGCCCCCTGGTCGAACGGGTCGCCTCGCCCGACGAGTTCGCCGACCTGCTTCGCGAGGTTCTCGGCGAACTCGGCACCTCGCACGCCTACGTGGCCCCCGCGCGCCGCAACGAGGGCCCCCCGCACTACCAGCGGGCCATCGGGCTGCTCGGCGCCAATCTCGTGCACCGGGACGGCACCTGGGTGCTCGGCCGGATCCTGCCCGGCGAGTCCTCCGACTCCAAGGCCCGCTCCCCGCTGGCCGGCACCGGCATCCGGGAGGGCGCCGTGCTCACCCACGTGGACGGGCGCCCGGTGGACCCGGTGACCGGCCCCTACCCGCTGCTGTCGGGGGCCGGCGGCACCACCGTCGAGCTCACCTTCCAGCCCGCGGAGGGCGAGGGCCGGGCCCGCCGGGTGGCCGTCGTACCGCTGATCGACGAACGGCCGCTGCGCTACCAGGACTGGGTCTCCAAGCGGCGCGCGGTGGTCCGCGAGCTCAGCGGCGGCCGGTGCGGCTACCTGCACATCCCCGACATGGGCGGCTCGGGCTGGGCCCAGTTCAACCGCGACCTGCGGATGGAGATGTCCCGGCCCGCGCTGATCGTGGACGTACGCGGCAACGCGGGCGGGCACATCAGCGAGTTGGTCGTGGAGAAGCTGACCCGCTCGATCCTCGGCTGGGACCTCACGCGGGGCGCCCAGCCGGTCTCGTACGCCTCCAACGCGCCCCGCGGCCCGATCGTGGCCCTCGCCGACGAGGCGACCTCCTCGGACGGGGACATGATCACCGCGGCCATCAAACTGCTCGGGCTGGGCCCGGTGGTGGGCCAGCGCACCTGGGGCGGGGTGGTCGGGATGACCGGCCGGCACACCCTCGGCGACGGCACGGTGATCACGGTGCCGATGAACGCCGCCTGGTTCCCGGAGTACGGCTGGTCGGTGGAGAACCACGGGGTCGAACCGGACCTCGCGGTCCTGCGCACCCCGCTCGACTGGGCGGAGGGGCGGCACGCGCAGCTGGACGACGCCGTGCACCTGGCGCTGGAACTGCTGGAGCAGGACCCGGCCGCCGTGCCGCCCGGCTACACGGACGTACCGGACCTGCGGCGCCCGAAGCTGCCGCCGAGGCCGTAAGCCGTAGGCCGTAGCGGGACGCGGGCATGCGCAAGGGGCGCGACCGGACAGCGGTCGCGCCCCTTCGGCTCGGGATCAGGCGTCCCAGTTCTCGTCGAACTCGTCGCGGGCCCGGTGGGCCGGCGGCCGCTCCGCCTGGGGCTGCTTCGTCTCCCCGAGCTGCCGGGACCGCTCGGACGCCTCGTCCTGCCCGCCCTCCGCGGCCTTGCCCTTGAGTTCCTTCGCCTTCGCCTCGAACTGGTCCTTGATACCCATGCTCTTCACTCCATCAGGGGTGTTGGTGGTCGGGCCTCGACCAGACTGGCACGGGCCGACAAAGGCCGCATTTCGATCAGCTACCGTGCGTGCGCTCCCGCTCGTCCGCCGCCCCGCCGGCTCCGACCAGTCCCCTGGAGACACCGGCCAGCCGCGGCTCGAACCGCTTCATCTCGCGCTGCCCCACGGCCCCGATGATCCCCGGCAGGTAGCCGCGCACCCCCTGCATTCCGCGCAGCCACCACTGCGCGTACACGTGCGCCGAGCGCCGCTCGATGCCCGCGACGATCCGGTCGACGGCCGGGCCCAGCGGGTACGTGCGGTTCGAGGGCCAGGGCAGCCGCTGGCGCAGCTCCCGCATGACCTCGTCCTGATCGGCCCCGCGCACCATGTCGGTGTCGGTCCACGAGAGGTAGCCGACACCGACCTTGACGCCCTTGTAGCCGACCTCGGCGCGCAGGCAGTGGGCGAACGCCTCGACGCCCGACTTGGACGCGCAGTAGGCGGTCATCATCGGAGCGGGGGTGATCGCGGCGAGCGAGGCGATCTGCAGGAAGTAGCCGCGGCTCTCCGTCAGGACCGGCAGGAAGGCCCGGGCGGTCACGGCGCCGCCGATGAGGTTGACCTCGATCACCCGGCGCCAGGCGACGGGGTCGGAGTCGGCGAACGGCCCGCCGGCGGCCACGCCCGCGTTGGCGACGACGATGTCGACCTTGCCGAAGCGCTGCTTGACCTCCTGCGCGACCCGGGCCATGGCCTCGTGGTCGGTGACGTCGGCGTGCCAGTGGTCGCTGTCGGTGTGCAGCCGCTCGGAGACCTCCTTGAGGGCCTCCGGCTCCAGGCCGACGAGCGCGATCTTCGCGCCGCGCGCGGAGAGTTTGCGGGCGAGCAGCTCGCCGACCCCGCGGGCACCGCCGGTGACGACGGCGACCTGGCCTTCCAGACTCCTGCGAGCGCTCACAGCGACTTCTCCTTCTGGTCGAGATACAGCGAGGTCAGCTCGCGCACGGCCGTGGTGACGGCCTCCGGGGCCTCGATCGGGGTCATGTGCCCCATGCCGGTGAGCTCGGTGAGGCCCACGCAGTTCGGCAGCGCGGCCGCCAGCCCCCGGGCGTGCACCACGGGCGTGAGCCGGTCGTCCGTACCGCCGATGACCGCGGTGGGCACGGTGAGCCGGGCCACGTCGGCGTCCAGGTCCAGCCCGGCGAGCACCTCGGACCAGGCGTGCCGGACCCGGGTGGGGCAGGCGTGCACGATACGGGCGCACGCCTCCACCTTGTCCGGCGCGGAACCGGGGCCCATGGTGGCGTACTTGAGGATCCGCCGGGCGACGGGCGTGACCGGGCCGAGCGGGGCCCGGGCCCCGAGGACCGCGCCGGTGAGCCGGGTCCGTGCCCGCCCGGGCCGCAGCGGCAGCACCCGTGCCTCCGCGACCAGCCGGCCGCTGCCGGTGCTGCACAGCAGCGCGGCCGCGGCGTGCTCGGCGAACTCCGGCCGGGCGGCGGCGGCCATGATCGTCATGCCGCCCATGGAGTGCCCGGCGACGACCGCCCGCTCCCCGGGGGCGAGGGCGGCCTTGAACACGGCCACCAGGTCGTCGGCGAGGGCGGTGGTGCTGTGGGTCCGGGCGGCGGGGCTGCGGCCGTGGCCGCGCTGGTCGTAGGCGATGACCCGGTGGTCGCCCGCCAGTTCCCGGATCTGCGCGGCCCAGAACGCGGTCGAACAGGTCCAGCCGTGCGCCAGCACCACGGCCGGCGCACCCTCGTCCCCGTGGACCTCTACGTGCAGCCGTGCCCCGTCGACGGATTCGGCGACGAGCTCG
The DNA here is from genome assembly GCF_052244475.1 of Streptomyces sp. IBSNAI002. Lineage (NCBI taxonomy): Bacteria > Bacillati > Actinomycetota > Actinomycetes > Kitasatosporales > Streptomycetaceae > Streptomyces > Streptomyces sp. IBSNAI002. Next base: position 3,777,916 of record NZ_JBQPXG010000002.1, read on the forward strand.
CGCCGCGCGGCGGGCGGTGCGTACCGCCCGGCGGTGACGTGCGTGAGCCGGCTCATGCGGCGCCCTCCACCGGTCCGGCCGCTGCCCGTTCGGCAGGGGCCCGCTCGGCCGGGACCCGCTCGGCCGGGACCCGTTCGCGCTCGCGGACCCGTACGACCTCGTACTCCGCCAGATCCACGCTCCGCGTCTCCCGGCGGAACTCACCCGTCGTCCCCGGCCACACGGTGGTGTTGCGCCCCTGCGCGTCGAGGTACCAGCTGGTGCAGCCGCCGGTGTTCCACACCGTCCGCTCCATCCGGGCCTGCACCTGCCGGTTCCACTTGTTCACCGCCGACGGCCGCGCCGCCAGCGCGACCCGCCCGCCCAGCACGCCCAGCTGACGCAGGTAGTCGGCCATGTAGTTGAGCTGCGACTCGATCATCAGGATCATCGAGCTGTTCCCGAGCCCGGTGTTCGGACCGATGATCGTCATCCAGTTCGGGAAGCCGGCCGCGGTGGCCCCGCGCAGCGACTGCATCCCGTCCTTCCACTCGTCCGCCAGGGTCCTGCCCTCCGCGCCCACCACCCGGTCGGCGATCGGCATGTCCGTGACGTGGAAGCCGGTGCCGAAGACGATCGCGTCGACCTCGGTCTCCGTCCCGTCGGCGGCGACCAGCACCGAGCCGCGGATCTCCTTGAGGCCGGAGGCGACCAGGTCCACATTGGGCCGCGCGAGGGCCGGGTAGTACTCGCTGGACAGCAGGATCCGCTTGCAGCCGATCCGGTAGGAGGGCGTCAGCTTGGCGCGCAGCGCCGGGTCCTTGATCGAGCGCGCCATATTGGCCTTGGCCAGCGATTCGATGAGCCCGAGCTGGTTCGGCCGCTTGGTGAAGGCGCTGACCTGGAGCTCCCGGATGCCCCACAGCAGCCCGCGGCGGGCCGCCCGGGTGAAGGGGAGCTGGCGGTGCAGCCAGCGCTCCGCGGCCGTGATGGCCCGGTCGGTGCGCGGCATCACCCACGGCGCGGTCCGCTGGAAGAGGGTCAGCCGCTCCACGTCGGGCGCGATGGCGGGCACGATCTGGATGGCGGAGGCGCCCGTACCGATCATGGCGACCCGCTTGCCGGCCAGGTCGTAGTCGTGGTCCCAGCGCGCGGAGTGGAAGACCTTGCCCGGGAACCCGGCGAGCCCCGGGACCTCCGGCATCTTGGGGTCGGACAGCGGCCCGGTCGCCGAGACGACGACGTCGGCGGTGAGCGTGCCGGCCGAGGTCTCGACCTCCCAGCGCAGTTCGTCCGCGTCCCAGCGCATCATCAGGACCTCGTGGCCGAGCCGGATGTGCCGGCGCAGCCCGAAGGTGTCGGCGACGTGCTCCAGGTACGCGCGGATGGCCGGCTGGCCGGAGAAGGTCCGGGGCCAGTCCGGGTTGGGCGCGAAGGAGAAGGAGTACAGGTGCGAGGGGACGTCGCAGGCGCACCCCGGATAGCTGTTGTCGCGCCAGGTGCCGCCGACCGAGTCGGCGCGCTCCAGCACGACGAAGTCGGTGATCCCCTCGCGCCGCAGCCGTACGGCAGCGCCGAGCCCGCCGAATCCGGACCCGATCACCGCCACGCGTACGTGCTCGCGTTTCGTGATGTCGCCGCCGCCCATGCCGCCCATGCCCGCCGCCTTCCACATCCGCAACACTGCCAGCAATCACTGGCACAATCGGGAGAGTAGAGCAGCCCCGTACTCATGGGTAGGGGGCGAGCCCGGAAAGTTACCGCCAGTACGCCATAGGCTTCGGGCGTGGTGGACACGGAAGCAGGGACGACAGTGCGCGAATACCGTACGGAGGAACTGGCCGAGGCGGCCGGCATACCGGTCCGCACCCTGCGCTTCTACCGCGAGCGCAAGCTGCTCCCGCCGCCGCGCCGCGAGGGCCGCATCGCCTGGTACGACGACCACCACCTGGCCCGGCTGCGCACCATCGCCGCCCTGCTCGAGCGCGGCCACACGCTCGGCGGCATCGCGGAGCTGACCGCCGCCTTCGAGAACGGCCGCGACGTCGGCCAGCTCGGCGAGCTGCTCGGCATGGGCTGGTCGGAGGAGACCCCGGTCCGGCTGACGCCCGAGGCACTGGCCGACTACTTCGAGGGCGAGGTCACCCCGGAGAACCTCGCTGCCTCCCTCGACCTCGGCTACCTCGCCACCGACGGCGACGAGATCGTGCACGTCAGCCGCCGCCTGCTGGACGTCTCCTCGGCCCTGGTGCGCGAGGGCGTACCACTGGCGGCCGTCCTGGAGACGGGCCGCCGCGTCCGCGAGCACGCGGACGCGATGGCCGCCCTGTTCACCGAGCTGATCTCGGCCCACCTCCCGGAGGACGCCCTGCCGCGCCTGCGCCCGCTGGCGAAGAGCGTGGTCGAGGCCGAACTCACGATGGCGATGGACCGCCTGCTGGCCTCCGGGACCGGATCCGGGTCCGGACCCGCGTCCCCTTCCGCTTCGGCTTCCGCGTCCGGTCACACACCGAGCTCGTAGACGACCGTCACCGGAGCGTGGTCGGACCACCGCTCCGGGTGCGTCTCGGCCCGCTCCACGAACGCCTTCACGGCCTTCGCCGCCAGGCCCGGGGTCGCGACCTGGAGGTCGATCCGCCAGCCGGCGTCGTTGTCGAAGGCACGCCCGCGGTAGGACCACCAGGAGTACGGCCCCTCGGTGTCCGGGTGCAGCTCGCGCACCACGTCCACGTAACCGGCCCCGTCGTACACGGTGCCGAGCCACTCGCGCTCCTCGGGCAGGAAGCCGGCGTTCTTCCGGTTCGTCTTCCAGTTCTTGAGGTCGGCCTCGCGGTGGCAGATGTTCCAGTCCCCGCAGACCACCACCTCGCGCCCGTCCGCGGCGGCCCGTGCCTTCAGTGCCTGGAGGTAGGTGTGGAACTCCGCCATGAACCGGTACTTCTCGTCCTGCTTCTCGGTCCCGGCCTCACCGGACGGCAGGTAGAGGCTGGCGACGGTCACACCGGGCAGGTCGACCTCGAGGTACCGCCCGCTGGTGTCGAACTCGTCACTCCCGAACCCCACCTGCACCCGCTCGGGCGCCCGCCGCGTGTAGAGCGCGACCCCGGCCCGCCCCTTGGCAGCGGCCGGCGCGAACACGGTGTGCCACCCCTCGGGGCTGCGCACCTCCTCCGGAATCTGCCCTTCCTCGGCCCGTACCTCCTGGAGGCAGACCACGTCGGCGTCGGATCCTTCGAGCCACGCCCCGAAGCCCTTCTTGGCGGCGGCGCGGATCCCATTCACATTCACGGAGGTCACGGTGAGCATCCCTGCACCTTAGCGGCAGCGTTCCGTACGATGTCCGGATGTCTCATGGGATCCAGCTCCAGCCAGTGCCGTACGACCACCCGGACGCGGTCAAGCTCAGTGACCAGGTCCAGCTGGAGTACCGGGCCCGGTACGACGACGGGGAGGGCGACGCCACCTTCCTCGACCCGGCCATGTTCGTCCCGCCGCGGGGCCTCTACCTGCTCGCGTACGACGCCCAGGGCGTGCCGGTCGCCAGCGGCGGGTGGCGCAGCCAGGACCGCAACGACGAGGGCTACTCGGACGGCGACGCCGAACTGAAGCGCATGTACGTCATACCGGAAGCCCGCGGGCTGGGCCTGGCCCGCCGGATCCTGGCCGTCCTGGAGGACGACGCCCGTGCGGCGGGCCGGACCCGGATGGTCCTGGAGACGGGCGACCAGCAGCCGGAGGCGATCGCGCTGTACCTCTCCTCGGGCTACGCCATGGCCCCGAAGTTCGGCCACTACCGCTTCTACGACTCCAGCCGCTGCATGGCGAAGCCGCTGACGTAACGCAGCCCCCTACCGCGGGAGCCAGGCCGCCCGGTCCGTGCCCCAGCGGGACGGGCCCGCCGACCAGTCCCCGAAGGGGCTCGCGGCGTACCGGAGCGGACCGTACCCCGAGTCCGTCCGCCGGAGCCACGGCTCCGGCGCGTATCCCGGGGCGCCGGGACCGGCCGCCGCCGGGACCTCCCGGACCAGCCACGACGCCGTACCCGCCAGGGAGAACCGCAGCGCCCGCCCGCCCCCCTGCGCCAGCGCCCGCAGCACCCCGGCCGCCATCAGGTACCCCGTGCCGTGGTCCAGCGCCTGCGCCGGCAGCACCCCGGGCACGCCGTCCGGACCGGCGTACCGCGCGGCGATCCCGTAGCCCGCCTGCACCAGCGAGTCGAAGCCCCGCCGGCCGGCCCACGGCCCGTCCCAGCCCCACGCGCACAGCTGGGCCACCACCAGCCCCGGCGCCCGCTCCAGCAGCTCCCCGGCCCCCAGGCCGTGCCGCTCCAGCGCGCCCGGCCGGTAGCCGGTCACCACCACGTCCGCCCCGGCCAGCAGCTCGTCGAACACCTCCCGGTCCGCCGCGGCCGCGAGGTCCAGCAGCGCCGACCGCTTGCCGAAGCCGGTGTCCGCGTACGTGTCGGCCGCCTCCGGCAGCCACGGCGCGTCGATGCGGAGCACGTCCGCGCCCAGCAGCCCGAGCGTGCGCGTCGCGACCGGCCCGGCGATCACCCGGGTCAGGTCCAGCACCCGCACCCCGGCCGCGGGCAGCCCCACGGGGGCCGGCCCGCGCGTCCGGCCCGGCGCCCCGGTCGCCCGTACGGTCTCGACGAGCGGCCGCGGGTCCCCGTACTCCCGCGCCACCGCGACCGCGAGCCCGCCCTCCCGGTAGACGCGCTCCTGCACCTCGACGGCCGTCCGGCCCGCCACCGCGGCCCGTACCGCCACCGGCGTCGCGGACGGCAGCCGCAGGGCCCGCACCAGCGCGGACTCGTGGTGCGGGTAGTTGGCGTGGGTGCGCAGCCAGCCGTCCGCCGCCCGCCAGAAGCCGGACAGCGGGGCGAAGCCCACGGGCTCCCGCCCCCGCACCCTCAGCCCGCGCTCGCTGACGAAGGCCGTGGCCACCGCGCCCTCGTCCACGACGGCCGGAGCCGCGTCGGCGGGCCCGCCCCCGGCCCGTACGGCGGCCAGCTCGGCGGCGGCGAGCGCGCACACCCCGACCGTGGCCCGCGCCAGCTCCCGTACCGGCAGCGGCCCGCGGCCCGGTCCCGGCGCCCCGCGGTACCGCACCCGCCCGGCGAGCTCCGCTGCTCCGCCGAGCGCGGCCCACGCCTGCGCCGTCGCGCCGTCCGGCTCATTCGTGATCGTCATGGGCCCATTCAACCCACCGTGCTCCCCGCACAACGGCCGAGGGCCCGCCCGATCGTGAGATCGGACGGGCCCCGGGCTTCGAGCGGTCGGTTCAGGAGGCGAACCAGCCGTTGAGGTCGGCGATGACGTCGACGCTGCCGGCGTTGTTGAAGAACGTCACCTGGCCGTCCACCACGGGGACCACCACCAGGTTGGAGACGGTCTGTCCCGCCCGGTAGTTGAGGTTCGAGACGCCGGGGCGGTCGACACCGTGCGGGTGGACGATGAGGTGGCTGTCCTGGGTGGGGCCGGTGACGGTGACGTTGAGGACCACCGCGGTCACCCCGGTCGACGGCACGCCCTCGACCCCGGCCACCTTCAGGCTGACGGAACCGCCCTGGCCCACGGCCCCGGCGCGGGCGCCGGTCCCGTCCCGGGTGTCGAGCAGCCGCACCGGCGAACCGGCCGAGAACGTCGACCCGTTGGCCGAGTAGTAGCCGGTGACGTCGGCGATCAGGTCGACCGAGCCGGAGTTGTTGCGCAGGTCGACCTTGCCGTTGACGACCGGCACCGTCACCAGGTTGGGCACGATCTGCCCGGCGGTGAAGTTGAGGTTGGACACCCCGGGTGCGGCCTGGCCGTTCGGGTAGACGGTCACGTGCCCCGCCTCGGTCGGGTTGACGGCGGTCACGTTCATGACGACCGCGGTCACCCCGGTCATCGGGACGCCCTTCACGCCCGAGACCTGGAGCGTGACGACCCCACCGGGGCCGACCCGGGCCTTGGCGGCGCCGGTGCCGTCACGGGTGTCCAGGAACCGCGAGGGCGTGATCGGCACGAACCGGCCCTTGCCCCCGGCCGAGGCGGCCGTGACGGTGTACGCCTGGGGGATGTAGCCCGGAGAGGGCACTCCGGTGGTGTATCCGATGCCGTCCATGACCAGGTCGTAGTGCCCGGGCTCCAGCCCGTTGGTGTCGACCAGGACGGTCAGGGCGGTGCCGTCGGCGTTCACCGAGACGGGCTGCATGAACGTCTTGTCGACGGCATGGGCGGCCAGCTTCATCTTGGTGCCGAGGGTCAGCCCGGTACCGCGTACGACGGCCTGGGTCTGCGTCCCGGCGGGGCTGGTCGCGGGGCTGATCGAGCTCGGCACCTGGCTCGGCGGGCGGACGCAGCCGGTGTCGCAGACGCCCTGCATGCTCCAGTCGAGCGGGGTGGCCGCCTTGCGGGGAGTCAGCATCAGGGCTGCCTGGCCCGCCGGTGCGTCGCTCGACGCGGCGCAGCGGCCGCCGAACCTGCCCTGGGACTGGAGGCAGTTGAACCTGGGGCTGTAGGCACCCCACTCGGCGGCGCCGAGCAGGTCCAGTCCGGGTCCGCCCACGTTGTCGGTGGTGCTGGTGCCGACGACGTTGAAGGCCTGGCCGGGCTTCATGTCGACCACGGCGCAGTACGCGGTGGAGGACTCCGAGAGGGTTCCGCTCCGTACCGGGAAGCCGTCGACCGAGACCTTGTTGGCGGCGCACTCCGGCGCCCAGCCGGCGGACGTGGCCACCTTCCAGGCGTCGACGTTCGTGTGGATGGGCTTGTCCTTGTAGCCGGATGCGAGAACGACCGCGACGTACGAGGTCGAGCCGGTGACCCGGCAGGAGGAGCCCGCCTGGTTGCAGAGGTACTTGCCGTTGGCGTCGAGCACCATCATCAGCGTGGTGGGCTCGTAGCGCGCGTCCCCGAGGGTCCGCGAACTCAGCCAGAACTTGTCCGTGGCCGCGGCCGCGACCCGTACGCAGCGGGCGTCGAGCGCCGAGGTCAGGTCGAACGGGGTCGACCTGCCGCCGACGTTGGTCGTGACCGGGTCGGTGCACTTCGCGGTCTGCGAGACGTCACGGCGGACCAGCTTGTAGGTGTCCTCCTGCCAGCCGGAGCGGATCAGCATCGCGGTGTACGGGACACCGGCGGCCAGGTTGCACACGGTGGTGCTCGAACCGGCCGTGGAGCAGACCTCGGTGCCCGCGGGGTCGGTCAGCCGGACCGAGGCGTTCACGGTGTTGGCGAGGTTGGCGTAGTCGAGCATCTCCGCGGTGGAGTGCCGGTCCGCCGGAATGCTCAGGCAGCGGAGCGGTGCGGCCGCGGTCAGCGGGACCTCGGCGCCCCAGGTGCCGTCGAAGCCGGTCTGCTGCCAGGCGGTGCAGCCCGCGGCCTCCTCCGTCCGGTGGATGACCAGCCCGTACGACTGGGAGGGAGTGCCGCTCAGCACGGCGTGGAACGGCGCGGTGCCGGTCAGCTTGCAGACGCTGTAGGTCCGGCCCTCGTTGTCGCACTGCTCGGCGCCGGCCGCGTCGTAGACCACCGCATCGGCGTACGTGCCCTCGGCGGGAGGCCGGTTGAGCAGGTAGAGGCCCTTGCCGGTGGCGGTCGGCAGGGTCAGGCAGAGCTTCTGTCCGGGCCCGCCGAACGTGCCGGTGGCCGGACCGGCCACCAGGCCGTTGTCGTGGGTCGCGGTGCAGCCGCGGCTCTCCTTGGCGGAGAGGAAGGCCATGCCGAAGGCGTCGGTCTCGGTGCTCCGGGGGTCGACGGCCCAGGTGTGGTCACCGGGGGCCAGTTCGCAGGCGCCCTGGAGGCAGCCGGCGAGCGGGGTGCCGTCGGACGCGAACAGGGTGCCGGACGGGACGGAGCCAGCGGAGACCGGCTCGAAGGAGTACCCGCCGGCCTGCGCCACGCGCAGCGTGCGGCAGCGTGCCGTCGAGGTCAGGTCCGGGGAGGCCCCGAACGCCTGCGGTTCGACGACCGGGCAGCCCTCCGGCTTGGAGAGGCGGGCCGCGGTGACGTCGTACTCCTGCGCGGCGCCCGAGCCCTGGACCACCGACATGCGGAACGGCGCGGTGCCCGTGAGCTTGCAGTCGAGGGTGTCGCCCTCGTCGCCCCGCGAGGTGCAGACCTCGTTGCCGGTGGCGTCGTGGACGGACTGCTGCACCCGGTAGGTGGAGGCGTGGGTGCGCAGCACGTCGCCCGCCGCCAGGTCCAGCGTGTAGCAGTCGCCCGCGGAGCCGGCGGCCAGCGCGCCGTGGAACACGGTCGGAGCGCCGAGCTTGCGGTCGGCGGCGCCGACCGGCTTGCAGGCGGTGGAGGTGAGCACCGGGACGTACGCCGCCGAGACGGTGTTCGGCGAGCCGCTCTGCTCGGAGATCTCCAGCTTGTACGTGCCTGCCGTGCCCGTCGGGCAGCGCATGGTGCCGCCCGCGGAGCCGGAGCCGAGGACGTTCTCGCAGGTGACGGCGGAGCCGTCCGGTGCGATCAGCCGGTGGTTGGCCCAGCTCGTGTGCACGACCTGGTACACCACCACGTCCTTCGGCTGCGGCAGCGTGAGCGTGAAGGAGGCCTTCTGGTACGGCTCGACGGCGCAGTCGACGATGGTGTGCGGTGCGAGTGCGGTCGGACAGGCCTGCGCCGCGTCGCTCTTCGCGAGCGCCTTGACGGCGGCTTCGCGGTCGGCCTTCGGGTCGGCCTTCGGCGGGGCCTCGGGCCCGGCCTTCGCGGGCGCGGTGGGCTCGGCCTGCGGTGAGGCGGCGGCCCCGGGCGGCGCGGCGGCCGCGAACGCGGATCCGGTCGGGCCGGTGGCGGCGGTCAGTACGGCGAGCAGCAGGGCGCCGGCGGCGACGGCCCCGCGGCCTCTCCCCCGTCTCCTGTCCGCTCTTCTGCCTATGGGCAGCAGCAAACTCATGAACCCCCCGTTCGAGCAGCCCGACCCCGGTGACCATCACGGGAGTTACGGGCAGCCGGAGTTTAGCCGTCGGGGGTTGGGGGCTCGCATGGCGTTTACGTGCGAGTGGGACCGCACCGGGAAGCACACCGGGAAAGCAGAAGATCCCGCCCGATCTTGCGATCGGACGGGATCTTCATCGTCTGTGGACCTGTGGGGATTTGAACCCCAGACCCCCTCGATGCGAACGAGGTGCGCTACCAGACTGCGCCACAGGCCCTTGCGACGTGTGAAACATTAGCATCCCGGCGCGGGTGCTCCAAAACGCGTATCCCGGAGGGTCCGCGCAGGTCACCCGTTACTCGTTCGCGGCGCGCGGGCGGTCCTCGCCCTCGTACTGGTCGAACAGCGGGGTGCGGCCCCGGTCGCGGCCGCGCGGGCGCGGGGTGCTCGGGGGCTTCGCCTCCGCCTTCGGCGCCGGCACCGCGGGCTGGGCGCGCAGGCGGGGTTCCGTCGGCTCGGCCGTGCTGGAGCGGGTCGAGCTCCAGGCGTCCGGGGTCGCCGGGCCGGTGGCGCGCGGGGCCACCGGCGCCGTCACGTACGTGGGCAGCGGGACCGGGACGGGCTCCCAGCTGTCACCGCGGGCGGGGCCGCGTTCGCGCTCGCGCTGCTGGTCCACCCACTCGGCGTGGTCGGTCTGCTCGACCAGGGCGCGCCGTCCGGCCTCCTGCGGGGAGACCGGTGGCGCGGGGTCCGGGTCGGCGCCCGCGCCGGCGGCGTCCTCGGGGTGGCAGCGGCGCTGGCGGCTCTCCCGCAGCTGCCGGGCGGCGGCCTCGGCGCGCCGCCGGTCCATGGTGAACTCGTAGCGCCGCCGCTCATGGACCCGCAGGTGCACGATGTACGCGCTCAGCAGCAGGGCGGGCACGGCCGGGGCCCACAGGAAGCGCAGTCCGCCGACCGCGGCGACGACCGCGCCGAGGGTGAAGACGAGGAAGAGCAGTGCGGTGGTGCGCCGGCGGCGCGCGAGGACCTGGAGGCGCTGTTCGCGCCGGGCCCGCTCCGCGCGCTGCTCCCGTTCGGCGGCGGCCGGTCTCGGCTCCGCCCTGGTCGGGGGCACGACAAAGGCCCGGACGTCGGCGTCCACGGAATTCACCGTTTCCGTCGCGGCGTCCGGGTCCGCGTGGGGCTGGGGCTCCGCCTGCTCGTCACCGCGCTCACGCAGTCCCTTGGCGTAACGGCGCTCCATTCCCGCCCGGCCGGAAAGCAGCCGAATGGCAGTGGAGAAGCGTTCCGTCGGACGGGCTTCGTTCAGCTCGTCCTGCCTCCGGAGCCACATGGGCACCAAGTAGGCGGCCCAGGCCCCGACAATGACTGCGTAGATGAGGCCGCTGCTGCTCACACCTCACACCGTAGAGGGGTACGGGCGAGGGGATCGGCCAATTGGGCCGGTGTGTCGCGCGATCTCGCTGATATCACGGACTTTTTTTGTGACTCTTCGGATCAGGTTATGGGCGAATCGGTTCCGTGAAGGTCTTAATTCGAACGAATATTCGTTTCTTCATTTCGGCGGGGACTGCGCGTGCCGTGCCCGGTGCCAGCGCCGCAGCAGCCCCTCCGGCACCTCCTCGGCCGTGACCGCGTAGACGAGGTGGTCGCGCCAGGCCCCGTCGATGTGCAGATAGCGCGGCCGGAGCCCCTCTTCGCGCAGGCCCAGCTTCTCCACCACCCGGCGGCTCGGCCCGTTCTCGGGACGGATGCACACCTCGATCCGGTGCAGGCCGACCTTCCGGAAGCAGTGGTCCACCGCGAGCGCGACCGCCGTCGGCATCACCCCGCGGCCCGCGACCTCGCTGTCCACCCAGTAGCCGACGTGGCCCGCGCACATCGAGCCCCAGGTGATCCCGGCGACCGTCAGCTGGCCGACGAGACGGCCCTGGTACTCGATGACGAACGGCAGCATGCGGCCCGCGTTCGCCTCCGCCCGCAGGTGGCGGACCATCTGGCGGTACGTCGGCCGCTGGATCACCGGCCCCCACGGCGCGGGCGGCGGAATCGTCGCCTCCCAGGGCCGGAGCCACTCACGGTTGCGCCGGTTGACCTCGCGCCACGCCTTCTGGTCCCGCAGCTTTATCGGCCGGAGCGTGACATCGCCGTCCGTCAGGACGACCGGCCAGGACGGGCCGTTCAGCTCGTGCTCCCGGAATGCTCCGCGGGTCTGGGGTGGTCGCCGCCGCGGATCTGGTCCACGGCGTGCGGCAGGATCCGGGACAGGACGGCCAGGCCGTCGCGCACCCCGCCCGTCGAACCCGGCAGGTTGACGATCAGGGTGCGTCCGGCCACGCCCGCCAGGCCCCGGGACAGCGCCGCGGTCGGCACCTTCGCCAGCCCTTCGGCCCGGATGGCCTGCGGGATGCCCGGGATCTCGTAGTCCAGGACCCGCGCGGTGGCGTCCGGGGTGCGGTCGGTCGGCGAGATGCCGGTGCCGCCGGTGGTCAGGATGACGTCGTACGCGGCCGCCACGCCCTCGCGCAGCGCCTGTTCGACGGGATCGCCGTCGGGGACGACCCGGGGGCCGTCCACCGCGAAGCCGAGCTGCTCCAGCGCCTCGGCCAGCAGCGGGCCGCCCCGGTCGGCGTACACGCCCTGCGAGGCCCGGTTCGAGGCCGTGACCACCAGGGCCCGGCCCGCGGAAGCGGCTCCGGGGGCGGCGGGCGCGGGCGACGCCGCCGGGCCCTCGGGGCCGGGGCCGGCGCCGTGACCGTGGCCGGCGCCGTGACCGTGGCTGTGGCTGTGCACCTCGCCGCCGCGCGGGGCGTTCACGAGCGCGCCCAGTCGCCGGACTTGCCGCCGGTCTTCTCCTCCACCCGCACGTCCGTGATGACCGCACCCTTGTCCACGGCCTTCACCATGTCGATCACGGTGAGCCCCGCGACGGCGACCGCCGTCAGGGCCTCCATCTCGACGCCCGTGCGGTCGGTCGTCTTCACGGTGGCGAGGATCTCCACCGCGTCGTCGGCCACCGACAGATCGACCTTCACGCCCGAGACCGCCAGCGGGTGGCAGAGCGGGATCAGGTCGGGAGTCTTCTTCGCGCCCATGATCCCGGCGATCCGCGCGGTGGCGAGGGCGTCGCCCTTGGGCACGCCCTCGCCGCGCAGCAGCTCGATCACCCGGGGCGAGACGAGTACCCGCCCGCTGGCGCGGGCCGTCCGGGTGGTGACGTCCTTCGCCGAGACGTCGACCATCCGGGCCGCGCCGGCCTCGTCGATGTGGGTGAGCCTGCTCTCGGTACTCATCGCTGCGCCGCTCCGCTCTGGGCCCCGGAGGGGCCTGTGTGGTGCGACACACGCTACCCGCACCGGCGGGGCTTCAGCCGAGCAGGACCACTTCCAGCTCGCTCCCGGGCTCCACCGAGGTGACGTCCTCCGGTACGACCATCAGCGAGTCGGCGTGGGCCAGCGCGGCGATCAGGTGCGAGCCCGATCCGCCGACCGGGCTGACCGTCCCGCTCTGCGCGTCGTACTTGCCGCGCAGGAACTGCCGGCGGCCGGCCGGAGAGCCGAGCGCCTTGTCCGCCTTGAGCACCGCCCGTACGGACGGCCGGCCGACCTCGGATTCCGGCAGGCCCATGAGCGCGCGGATCGCGGGGCGCACGAACAGCTCGAAGGAGACGTACGAGGACACCGGGTTGCCGGGCAGGGCCAGCAGCGGGGTGTGGTCCGGGCCGATGGTGCCGAAGCCCTGCGGCTTGCCGGGCTGCATGGCGAGCTTGCGGAAGTCGATCTTGCCGCCGCTGACGTCGTCCTCGCCGCCGGCCACCGACGTCAGCGCCTCTTTGACCACGTCGTAGGCACCAACGCTGACCCCGCCCGTGGTGACCAGCAGGTCCGCCCGGATCAGCTGGTCCTCGATGGTGGCGCGCAGGGTGTCGGCGTCGTCCTCGACGGCGCCGACCCGGTAGGCGATGGCCCCGGCGTCCCGCGCGGCCGCGGCCAGCGCGAAGCTGTTGGAGTCGTAGATCGTCCCGGAGGCCAGCGCCTCACCCGGCTGGACCAGCTCGCTGCCGGTGGACATCACGACCACGCGCGGGCGCGGCCGCACCCGTACGGTGCCCCGCCCGATGGCGGCCAGCAGGGCGATCTGCGGCGGCCCGAGGACGGTCCCGGCCGCCAGGGCCAGGTCCCCGGCCTGTACGTCGCTGCCGCGCGAGCGGACGTGCGCCCGGGCCTCGGCGGGGCGGTGCACCCGCACCTCGCCGCCCGATCCCTCGGGGGCCGCGCTGGCCGGGGTCATCCCGGAGACCGCGCCCCCGCCCGTGCCGCCGTCGGTCCACTCGACCGGTACGACGGCTTCCGCGCCGGGCGGCAGCGGGGCGCCGGTCATGATGCGGGCGGCCTCGCCGGGGCCCACGGTGGGCAGCTCACCGCTGCCCGCCGCGACGTCCCCGATGACCGTCAGCACCGCGGGAAACTCCTCGCTCGCGCCCTGGACGTCGGCCGCGCGGACGGCGTAGCCGTCCATGGAGCTGTTGTCGAAGGGCGGGAGGGCGACGGGCACGGTGACGTCTTCGACCAGGACACAGCCCTGTGCGTCCAGCAGCTGGAGCTCGATGGGCTCCAGCGGCCGGACGGTGGCGAGGACGTCCGCGAGGTGCTCGTCCACGGACCACAGACGGTGGCCGGTGTCCTGCGGTGCGGAACTGCTCAAGGTGCTACATCTCCTCCGTGACGTAACGGTGAAGCCAGGTGCGGAACTCCGGGCCCAGGTCCTCGCGCTCGCACGCGAGACGGACGATGGCCCGCAGGTAGTCGCCGCGGTCGCCGGTGTCGTAGCGGCGGCCCCGGAAGACCACGCCGTGCACCGGACCGCCGATGGTCTCGTCGGCGGCCAGCTTCTGCAGGGCGTCGGTGAGCTGGATCTCCCCACCGCGGCCCGGCTCGGTCTCCCGCAGTATGTCGAAGATCGCGGGGTTGAGGACGTACCGTCCGATCACCGCGTAGTTGCTGGGGGCGTCCGCCGGGTCCGGCTTCTCGACGAGCCCGGTGATGCGGACCACGTCGTCCTCGTCGGTGGCCTCGACGGCGGCGCAGCCGTAGAGGTGCACGTTGGCCGGGTCCACCTCCATGAGCGCGATGACGGTGCCGCCGGTGCGGCCGTGGATCTCGGCCATCTGACGCAGCAGGGGGTCGCGCGGGTCGATGAGGTCGTCGCCGAGCAGGACGGCGAAGGGCTCGCGGCCGACGTGCGGCTCGGCGCACAGGACGGCGTGGCCCAGGCCGCGGGGGTCGCCCTGGCGGACGTAGTGCATGGTGGCCAGGTCGCTGGACTCCTGGACCTTCTTGAGCCGGTCGTCGTCGCCCTTGGCGATGAGGGCCGATTCCAGCTCGTAGTTCCGGTCGAAGTGGTCTTCCAGAGGACGCTTGTTACGCCCAGTGATCATGAGTACGTCGTCGAGCCCGGCCGCCACGGCTTCCTCGACCACGTACTGGATGGCCGGCTTGTCCACAACGGGGAGCATTTCCTTCGGGGTCGCCTTGGTCGCCGGAAGGAAGCGAGTGCCGAGGCCCGCAGCCGGAATCACGGCCTTCTTGATCACGGGGTGCAACATAGTCATGCCCCGAACGATAGTGGGTCCTACCGAACGCCAGGCCAGATCGCAGTAGGTAGGTCCACTTATGTGCCGATTTCCCGAGGATATTTGAACCCGCTGTGACAGAGAATCCGCATCCCGTTTCCACCAAGTCCCGACTGCGCCGGGAACTCCTCGCCGCCCGCCGCGCCTTGTCCCCCGAAACCTGCCGCGCGGCCGCCGGCGCACTGGCCGCCACGGCCCTCGCCCTACCCGAACTGGCCGGTGCCCAAACGGTGGCGGCGTACGTCTCCATCGGCACGGAGCCCGGCACCCGGCCCCTCCTCGACGCCCTGCGCGCGGCCGGCAAGCGGGTGCTGCTGCCCCTGCTGCTGCCCGACAACGACCTCGACTGGGCGGCGTACGAGGGCCCCGGCGGCCTCGCCGAGGCCGCGCACCCGGGGAAGATGCGGCTGCTGGAGCCGACCGGTCCGGCGCTCGGGCCGGACGCGGTGACCGCGGCCGACGCCGTGCTGCTGCCCGGGCTCGCGGTGGACGGCCGCGGGATGCGGCTGGGCCGCGGCGGGGGCTCGTACGACCGGGTCCTGGAGCGGCTGGAGCGCGCCGGGGCGCATCCCGCGCTGGTCGTGCTCCTCTACGACGACGAGGTGGTCGCGCGGGTCCCGGAGGAACCGCACGACCACCCCGTCCAGGCGGTGGCCACCCCGTCCGGGGTGCTCCGCTTCTAAGGCGTGAGGGTCAGCGTGTCGACCGTCGCCTTGTCCACGGCGTCCTTGCCGAAGGGCCAGTCCAGCAGTTCGCCCTTGGCCCACATCGTCGTCTGGTCCGTGTAGTGGGAGTTGTACGCGTGCCCCGAGGCGCCCGTCAGGTTGATCCAGCGGGACTTGTCGAGGTCGTTGAGGTTGACGACCATCCGCATCGACGGGACCCAGGTGACCCCGTAGCCGCTGGAGGCGTTCCAGCCGGTGGCGTTGACGGTGGCCTCACCGCCGCCCAGGTTCCACGGGCCGCGGTTGAGGAGCCACTGCATGAAGCCGGGACCCTCGGTGCCGATCGTCTGGTTCTTCAGCGTCAGCTGGTGCAGCCGGCCCCAGCTCCAGGTCGACTGGTCCTTGCCGAGCTTGGCGGTGAGCTCCCAGCGGGCGTCCACCATGGCCCGCGCGAACAGCTCGTCGCGGGTGGCGGCGGCGGGCTTGTTGCGCGCCGCGGGCGAGTGCCACCAGGGCGACTTCTCGTCCTTGACCAGGCGGCGGACCACCTCGAACCAGCGGTCGCCGCCGTCCGGCTGCGCCGAGTCGGGGCCGCGGGTGCCGCATTCGCGGACCGTTTCGGCGAGCTCGTCGGCCGGACCGCTGCTGTCGGCGCGGACGTTCATGCAGCTGCCCTCGATCCGCAGCTCCTTGGGCATCTTGTCGCCGAAGGACAGCTTGAGGATGTTGCGCCAGACCGCGTTGAAGTAGGCGGCCGCTGCCGAGTCGTTCTCCTGGGTGTAGTTCCAGCCCTCCAGGAGCTTCTGCGCGGAGCGCACGTCCGGGTCGTCGACCTGGATCTTGGCCAGCATCGGGGTCAGCAGCGCGGCGATCTCGCTGCTGTTGTCCATCTGCATGGCGCGCATGTCGTCGGTGGAGATCTTGCCGCTGTCCTTGATCTTCGCCTCGATGAGGTCGTTGATCCGCTGGCTGCGGGCGCCGTAGCCCCAGTCGGTGGTCAGCAGGTACGGGTACTTGCCGGCGCCGGTGCCGCTCTCGATGACCGCCTGGTTGGCGGTGACGACGTAGCCGCGCGAGGGGTTGGACTCGAAGGGCAGCTCGCTCTGCGGGATGTACTCGACGCTGCCGTCCTTGCCGGTCTTCCAGGCGTACTTGGAGTCCCAGCCCGGCGCGGGCATCCGGCCGTCGCCGGCGCCGCGGACCGGGATCCGGCCCGGGGCCTGGTAGCCGATGTTGCCGGACTGGCCCTTGCCGTCGGCGTAGATCAGGTTCTGCGAGGGCACCTCGAAGTCGGCGGCGGCCTTGCGGAACTCCTCGAAGTTCTTGGCCTTGTTCAGCTTGAAGACCGCGTCCATCGACTTGCCCGGCTCCAGGGCGGTCCAGCGCAGGGCGACGGCGTAGCCGTTGCCGCGGTCGGGCGCGGAGCTGGCGACCGGGGCGCGGGAGCCGACCGTGCCGAGCTCGCTGCTGCGGTCGGAGACGAGCGGACCGTTGTTGGTGATGCGGACGGTCATCTTCTTGCTGGTGCCGCCCGCGACCTTGATCACCTCGTCGCGGGTGGTGAAGGGGATCACCTTGTTGTCGTAGACGTAGCCCTCGGGCTTGACCTGCTCCAGGTAGAGGTCGGTGACGTCCGCACCGAGGTTCGTCATGCCCCAGGCGATGTCGTTGTTGTGCCCTATGACCACGCCGGGCATCCCGGAGAAGGTGTAGCCGGACACGTCGTACTGGCACTGGGCCGAGGCCGTGCGGCAGTGCAGGCCCATCTGGTACCAGACCGAGGGCAGCTGCGGGGACAGGTGCGGGTCGTTCGCGAGCAGCGGCTTGCCGGTGGTCGTGTACTTGCCCGCGATCACCCAGGAGTTCGACCCGATGCCGCTGCCGTTGGGGCCGAGGATCGCGGGGATCTCGTCCAGGGTCTTGGCCAGGGAGGTCAGCTGGGTGCTCAGGCCGACGGCCGCGCCCTGGGCGGTGGCGTTGCCGGCGAGTCCGCTGCCGGTGCCGGTGGAGGTTCCGGTTCCGGTTCCGGTGCCGGTTCCGGTGGAGGTCTGGGCGCCCATCGCGGTCGAGCCGCCGGAGGCCTGGGGTGCGTACTGGCCGCCCGTGACCTTGCCGCCCTCGACGACCGGCTTGTTCCGGTCGAAGGGGTAGGGCGGGTAGAGCTCGTCGATCTGCGCCTGCGTGAGCTTGCTCGACATCAGCGCACGGTCGATCTCGTCCTGCATGTTGCCGCGCAGGTCCCAGGCCATCGCCTTGAGCCAGGCCACCGAGTCCACCGGCGACCACTGCTCGGGCTGGTATTCGTCGGTGAGCTTCAGGGCGGCGTGCTCGACGGAGAGGTCCTTGCCGGACTTCCCCTTCAGGTACGCGTTGACCCCGTCGGCGTAGGACTGGAGGTTCTTCTTGGTCTCGTCCGAGAGCTTCTTGTCGTACTCGGCCTGCGCGACCTGGCGCCAGCCCAGCGTGCGCAGGAAGGCGTCGGTCTCGACCTGGCCGGCGCCGAACATCTCCGAGAGCCGCCCGGAGGTCATGTGCCGGCGTACGTCCATCTCCCAGAACCGGTCCTGCGCGTGGACGAAGCCCTGCGCGCGGAAGAGGTCGTCGTCGTTGTCGGCGTAGAGCTGGGGGATGCCGTGGGCGTCGCGCTTGACTTCGACGGTCCCGGTGAGGCCCGGCACCTTGAGGGAGCCGGTCGTCTGGGGGAACGAGGCGCGCACGCTGTCCACGCCCCAGTACGCCCCGTAGCCGAGGCCCGCGAAGAGAGCCAGGACCAGCACGAGCACGATCAGACGGGCGCGTCGTCCCTTCTTCTTGACGGGAGGAGCGGTTTCGTTGGCGGGCATCGCTGTCCTTAGAGGGGCAGGGTGGTCCTGGGAGTGCTGGGAGCAACCATAGGCGCAGGACCGTACTCGTTGATCCGTCAGGGGTGGAGCTGGCAAGGACAGGGACGAACAGGCGTTTCACAATGTGGCTATCGCGTAAAGGGAACGTCAAAGATTAGGTAAGGTAACGAACTACTTGCCGAACCTGCCGCTGGAGGAACGGTCCACCGGATCCTCCGCGCGCTTTGAGGAAGGGTCGCCCGCTGACTGTCCACACGCTCAATGAGCTTCTGCTGGTCTGCTCGCTCGTGCTGCTCATCGCCGTCGCGGCGGTGCGCATCTCTTCACGCAGCGGCCTCCCCAGCCTGCTCATCTACCTCGGCATAGGCATCGCGATAGGCCAGGACGGCATCGGCAACGTCGTATTCGACAACGCCGAGCTGACGCAGGTCATCGGGTATGCCGCGCTCGTCGTGATCCTCGCCGAGGGCGGTCTGGGCACCAAGTGGAAAGAGATCAGACCGGCCCTGCCGGCCGCGATCGTGCTGTCGCTGGTGGGCGTCGCGGTCAGCGTGGGCATCACGGCCGCCGGCGCGCACTACCTGGTCGGCCTGGAATGGCGCCAGGCCCTCCTGATCGGCGCGGTCGTGTCCTCGACCGACGCGGCGGCCGTCTTCTCCGTCCTGCGCAAGGTCCCGCTCCCCTCCCGGATCACGGGCGTGCTGGAGGCGGAGTCCGGCTTCAACGACGCGCCCGTCGTCATCCTGGTCGTGGCCTTCGCCACCGTCGGCCCGATCGACGACTGGTACGTCCTGCTCGGCAAGATCGCCCTGGAGCTGGTCATCGGCGCCGCGATCGGCCTGACCGTGGGCTTCCTGGGCTCGTACGGGCTGCGGCACGTGGCCCTGCCCGCCTCCGGCCTCTACCCGATCGCCGTGATGGCCATCGCGGTGACGGCGTACGCGGCCGGCGCGATGGCGCACGGCTCCGGCTTCCTCGCCGTCTACCTGGCCGCGATGGTGCTCGGCAACGCCAAGCTCCCGCACTGGCCTGCCACCCGGGGGTTCGCCGACGGACTCGGCTGGATCGCCCAGATCGGCATGTTCGTCCTGCTCGGACTGCTGGTCACCCCGCACGAGCTGGTGAACGACTTCTGGCCCGCCGTGATCATCGGGCTCGTCCTCACGATGGTCGCGCGGCCGCTGGAGGTCTTCGTCAGCCTGCTGCCCTTCCGCATCCCGTGGCGGGAGCAGGCCCTGATGTCCTGGGCGGGGCTGCGCGGAGCCGTGCCCATCATCCTGGCGACCATCCCGATGGTGTCCGGGATCGAGGGCAGCGACCGGGTCTTCAACATCGTCTTCGTGCTCGTCGTCGTCTACACCCTGGTGCAGGGACCGACCCTGCCCTGGCTGGCGCGCAAGCTGGAGCTCGGCGCCACCGACCAGAACGCCTCCGACCTCGGGATCGAGTCGGCGCCGCTGGAGAAGCTGCGCGGGCACCTGCTGTCCTTCGCGATCCCGGCGGCCTCGCGGATGCACGGCGTCGAGGTGAGCGAGCTGAGGCTGCCGCCGGGGGCCTCGGTCACCCTGGTGGTCCGCGAGGGCAAGAGCTTCGTACCGCTGCCGTCGACCGTGCTGCGGCGCGGGGACGAGCTGCTGGTGGTGGCCACGGACCCGGTGCGCGACGCGGCCGAGGCTCGGCTGCGCGCGGTGGCCCGCGGCGGCAAGCTGGCCGGGTGGCTGGGGACGGGCGGAAACGGGTCCGCGGGCTCGCGCGGCTGACGCGTCCCGATGGAGCCGGACTTTAGAGCGGCGTTCTAATTCGGCCGATTTCCGTGATATATGACCCGGTTTGCCCTTGTTTCGGTGGGCTTAACAAGGCGAAGCTCCCGTTAATCGCAGGTGAAGACACGCCTTGTCGCCGCAATCACAGGGCGTGGTAGTGGCTTCCCCTGTACGATGAAGGCACAACAGATCGAACCAACTCTGCCTGACGCAGAGCTGGCGCGACCGCAAAGCGGCCGTGGCTCCCTCCCGCAGTGGGCGCCCAGGTATCACTCGGTTCTGCGCAAGAGGACAGCTCTCGGGGCTCCCACATGTACGGGTGCGGTCGCTCACAAGGCGACGCACCGTCCGCAGACGGGGACGCTCTACCAGGCAGCGGAAAGGCAAGGCCGTGACATCCGCGGTCACGACCGGAACATCCGCCACGTCCACCACGTCCGCCCGCCCCGGCTACGGGCAGCTCCTGCGCACCCCCGGTGCCCTGGGCTTCGTACTTCCCGGTTTCGCCGCCCGGCTCCCCTTCGGGATGCTCACCGTCAGCATCCTCCTGCTCGTCCAGCACACCACCGGCTCCTACGGCAGCGCCGGCATCGTGACCGCCGTGACCGGCGTGTCCATGGCCGTGTTCGCCCCGCTGATGGGCAAGTTCACCGACCGGTTCGGCCAGAGCGCCGTCCTGGTCCCGGCCGCCCTCACGCACACCGCCTCCGTGGGCGCGCTGGCCGCCCTCGCGCTCCTCGGCGCCCCGCTGTGGGCGCTGGTGCTGGCCGCGATCCCGACCGGCGCCTCCGTCCCGCAGGCCGGCCCCATGGTCCGCGCCCGCTGGGCCGCCAAGCTCGAGGGCTCCCCGCTGCTGCCGACCGCGGCCGCGTTCGAGTCCGTCACCGACGAGTTCACCTTCGTCGTCGGCCCCGTCCTCGCGACCTTCCTGTGCACCCAGGTCCACCCCTCGGCGGGCCTGATCACCGAGGCCACCCTGACGCTCGTCGGCGGCCTCGTCTTCGCCGCGCAGCGCGCCACGCAGCCCAAGCCGGCCGGCCGCCCCGCGAACGGCGAGCAGCACGCCTCCGCCCTGTCCTTCCCGGGCCTGCGCGTCCTGATCGTCGCCTTCCTCGGGATCGGCGCCGTCTTCGGCGGCATGCAGGTCTCGCTCGCCGCCTTCTCCAACGAGATCGGCAACCCGGGCGCCAACGGCCTGCTCTACGGCGTCTTCGCCGCGGGCAACATGGTCGCCGGCATCGCCATGGGCGCCATCGCCTGGAAGATCGGCCCGCGCCGCCGCCTGATCCTGGGCTACATCGGCCTCACCGCCGCCGCCTCGGTCCTGTGGGCCGCGAACTCGGCGGTCCTGCTGGGCGCGCTCGGCCTCGTCGTCGGTCTGTGCATCGCCCCGGCGCTGATCACCGGCTACACGATGATCGAGCAGTTGATCCCGGCCGCCTCGCGCACCGAGGCCTTCACCTGGCTGACCGGCGCGGTCGCCTTCGGGCAGGCCGTCGCCGTGACCCTGGCCGGCCGTCTGACGGACGCCCACGGGTCCTCGTACGGCTTCCTGGTGCCGATGGCCGCCACCGCGCTGGCCCTGGTCACCCTGCTGGCCCTGCGCGCGAAGCTGGCGCCGAAGGCTCCGAGCCGGATCGTGAACTCGTCGGCTCCGGCCACCTCGCCCGCCACCGCGCCCGCCACCGCATCGGCCACCTCGCAGGCCACCTCGCAGGCCGCACCGGTGGCCTCCCGTAACCGGGTGAACGAGCGTGGGATGGGTCACCGCGTGCCGGTGACGGTGGACTGATCCGCCGGAATACGTCACCATGGAGCGTCGTTAGCACTCATTGAGTCAGAGTGCCAGGAGGAAATTCGTGCCGACCTACCAGTACCAGTGCACCGAATGCGGTGAGGGCCTTGAGGCCGTGCAGAAGTTCACCGATGACGCACTGACCGTATGCCCGAACTGTGACGGACGCCTGAAGAAGGTGTTCTCCGCGGTCGGCATCGTCTTCAAGGGCTCCGGTTTCTACCGGAACGACAGCCGTGGCTCTTCGTCGAGCAGCACGCCTGCCTCGAAGCCGGCCTCGACCTCGTCGACGTCCACGGCCGCCGCGCCCGCCGCTTCGTCCTCCTCGACGTCGTCGAGCACGGGCAGCAGCTCCACCTCGGCCGCCTGACCGCGCGTCCATACGTCGCGAGGCCCCGCCGCCCACCGGGCAGCGGGGCCTTCCGCATGCCCGGTTAGGGTGGGCCGCATGGTGAACGCAGAGATCGGTGTCATCGGCGGTTCGGGCTTCTACTCCTTCCTGGAGGACGTCTCCGAGATCCAGGTGGAGACCCCGTACGGTCCCCCGAGCGACTCCCTGTACGTGGGTGAGCTGGGAGGCCGGCAGGTGGCCTTCCTGCCCCGGCACGGTCGCAGCCACACCGTCCCGCCACACAAGATCAACTACCGGGCGAACCTGTGGGCGCTGCGGTCGGTCGGCGTCCGCCAGGTGCTGGGCCCGTGCGCGGTCGGCGGCCTGCGCACCGAGTACGGTCCGGGCACGCTGCTCGTCCCCGACCAG
The DNA here is from genome assembly GCF_052244475.1 of Streptomyces sp. IBSNAI002. Taxonomy (NCBI): domain Bacteria; kingdom Bacillati; phylum Actinomycetota; class Actinomycetes; order Kitasatosporales; family Streptomycetaceae; genus Streptomyces; species Streptomyces sp. IBSNAI002. The sequence goes on from NZ_JBQPXG010000002.1 coordinate 3,800,224, forward strand.
CTGGTCGACCGTACGAAGTCCCGGGCGCAGACCTTCTTCGACGGGGAGCCGCTGCCCGACGGCAGCGTGCCGAACGTCGTGCACACCACCTTCGCGGACCCGTACTGCCCGGTGGGGCGCTCGGTCGCCCTGGCGGCGGCGCGGGGGCGGGAGTGGGAGCCGGTGGACGGCGGCACCATGGTCGTCATCGAGGGGCCGCGGTTCTCGACGCGCGCCGAATCGCGCTGGCACGCGGCGGCGGGCTGGTCGGTCGTCGGCATGACGGGCCACCCGGAGGCCGTGCTCGCCCGGGAGCTGGGGCTCTGCTACACGTCGATGGCCCTGGTGACGGACCTGGACGCCGGCGCCGAGACCGGCGAGGGCGTGTCCCACACGGAGGTCCTGCGGGTGTTCGGCGAGAACGTCGGCCGGCTGCGCGAGGTCCTCTTCGACGCGGTGGCCGCGCTCCCGGCCACGGAGTCGCGCGCCTGCCTGTGCACGCACGCCCACGACGGCTGGGACCTGGGCATCGAGCTGCCGTAGCGCCGTGGCCGTGATGATGCCGTGGCCGTGGTTGCGCCGTGGCCGCGGTTGCGGCCGTGGCTTCCGTAGCTGCGTAGCCGCGGTAGCTGCGTAGCCGCCGTACGAGGGCGGACTGACACCTTCGGGTGACGGGGTTGTCCACAGGCTGGGGACCGTCCACAGGCCGGAGCGGGATCCGGCGGGAGGCCGGATCGTGGGCTGTGTCCGGGCGACGGGTCCGGACACAGCGACTCACTCCGACTGGTGGTGGCCCTCATGTCCCGTACGCCCGCGCGCTCTTCGGCCCTCTCGTGCGCGCCCGTTTCCCCTTCCGCCGCGGCTCCCGTACGCGGTTCCGGGGTTCCCGTTCCCGCGCCCGCGCCCGCGGTCCCGTGCTCGTCCCCGTGTCCCCCGGCGCGCCCCGTGCCCCCGTTCCCGCCGCTGCGGGTCGGGCGGGGCGGCGACCGGCTGCGCCGGGCCCTGCGGCGCAGGCGGCGGGCCGTCGCGGCCGGGCTGGCCGTCGCGGCGGCGGCACTGGCCGTGGGCGGGACGGAGGCGCAGGCCTCGCGGTCGGCCGCCCCACCGGAGGTACGGGCCTCCCCCCGGGCCGCCCCGCCCGCACCCGTGCCGATGGTGTCGGCTCCGGTGCGCATCGCCGACGCGGGGACGGTGCGGCTGCTGCGGCGCGGCGACCGGGTCGACGTGGTCGCGGCGGAGCGCGCCGGACCTCCGAGGGTGGTGGCTGCGGGCGCCCGGGTCACCGAAGTGCCCGGTCCCGATCCGGGTGTCGGGGAGGGCGGGGCGCTGGTGGTGCTGTCCGTTCCCCGGGACACCGCGCGGGCCCTCGTGGGCGCGGGTGCGACGGCCCGACTGGCGGTGACGCTGTGTTGATTCGCACACGCGGTCGGTCAAGTCACCTCGAGGTGGGGGTCGATTGGACACATCGCGCCCGGACTGCCGTAGTTTTCGGAACCGTTGACTCCGTGTTCGGCAGATATGAAGAAGGGCTCAGTGGTGAGCGAGAAGAAGAAGGAGAGCATCCTGGCGGGCTTCAAGGCCTTCCTGATGCGCGGCAACGTGGTCGACCTCGCGGTCGCCGTGGTCATCGGTGCCGCGTTCACGAACATCGTGAACTCCATCGTCAAGGGAATCATCAGCCCGCTGGTGGGAGCCATCGGGACCAAGAACCTCGACGTCTACAAGTCGTGTCTGAAGGCCCCCTGCGGCGTCGACGCGGGCGGTCAGCCCACGGGCGTCGAGATCCTCTGGGGCTCGGTGCTCAACGCCGCGCTGACCTTCCTGATCACCGCGGCCGTCGTGTACTTCCTGATGGTGCTGCCGATGGCGAAGTACCTCGCCAAGGTGGAGGCGCGCCGCAAGGCCAAGGAGGGCGTCAAGGAGACCATGGAGATCACGGAGCTGGAGGTCCTCAAGGAGATCCGGGACGCCCTGGTCGCGCAGCGCGGGGCCAACGGCGGCGGCACCGGGGCACCGGGGTCGCGCGACGCGTTCTAGCCGCGCGGTCCGGGCGGGCCGCCCGGGCGGCTCAGATGTGGTGCGGGGGCTTCTCGTCGAGGAAGCGGGCCAGGTCGGCCGTGCTTCCGCCGGCGGGCGGCCGCTCGCCCCAGCCCCGGTCGGTGTCGTCCGAGGACTGCTGGTCCAGCGGGTCGTCGAAGACGAGCCGGGGCTTGGGCTTCGGCTCGGGTTTCGGCGGCACGGCGGACCCGTGCTGCGGGCCGGGGGCGGCTGGGGTGCTCATGCCTCCAGAGTACGGCCGCCCCCGGGGGCGGCCCCGCTCAGCTGGGGGCTTCGGCGCCCTTGCGGGCGTAGAACCACCAGCACACCACCAGGCAGGTGGCGTAGAAGCCGATGAACAGCCACAGCGCGTGCGTGACCGCCATGGCGGCGAACATCGCGGGGATGAAGAAGAAGCCGTAGGCGGCGATGGCGGAGGAGAAGCCGGTGACGGCACCCGCCTCCATCTCGGACTGCTTCAGCGCGGCGGCCTGCGCCTCGGGGCCCTTGCCCTCGGCTTCCCGCATGTGCTGGTCCCGGAAGATCACCGGGATCTGCCGGAAGGTCGAGCCGTTGCCGAGGCCGGAGAAGGCGAAGGCCACCAGGAAGCCGATGAAGAAGGCCCAGAAGCTGCCCTGGTCCCCGCTGTGCGGAAGCGCGAAGATCACCACCACCAGCGCGGCCGCCATCCCGACGAAGGACAGCATGGTGACCCTGGCGCCGCCCATCTTGTCGGAGAGCCAGCCGCCGGCCCAGCGCATGAGCGCGCCGACGAACGGGCCGATCCAGGCATAGGTGGTGGCCTGGTAGCCCTGCGCCTCGAAGTTGTTCTTGATCAGCAGGGGCAGGCCCGCGGCGAAGCCGATGAAGGACCCGAAGGTGCCGACGTAGAGCCAGGTCATCAGCCAGTTGTGCTTGCGCTTGAAGATGATCTTCTGCTGGCTGAACGGGGCGGCGGCCACCTTCAGGTCGTTCATCATGAACCAGGCGAGCAGCGCCATGATGACGAGCAGCGGCACCCACAGGAAGGCGCCGTTCTGCAGCCAGATGTCGGTGTTCGCCTTGGCATCGTGCTGGGGGCCGCCGGCCGGGGCACCGAGTACGGCGGCCGTGACCACCAGCGGGGCGACCAGCTGGACCACGCTCACGCCCAGGTTGCCGAGCCCGCCGTTGAGGCCGTTGGCGCTGCCCTTCTCCCGCTTGGGGAAGAAGAAGCCGATGTTGGCCATCGAGGAGGCGAAGTTGGCACCGCCGATCCCGCAGACCGCCGCGATCAGCGCCAGTTCCCAGTACGGGGTGCCGGTGTCCTGGAGCGCGAAGCCCAGCCACAGCATCGGCGCGACCAGGATGAAGGTGCTGACGGCGGTGAACTTCCGCTCGCCGAAGATCGGCCCGATGAAGGTGTACAGGATCCGGAAGGTACCGCCGGTGATGCCGGGGATGGCGGTGAGCCAGAACAGCTGCGATCTGGAGAAGCCGAAGCCGACGTCGTTGAGCTTGACCACGGTGACCGACCAGACCTGCCAGACCACGAAGCCGAGCATCAGCGCGGGGATCGAGACCCAGAGGTTGCGCTGGGCGACCCTGCGGCCGGTGGACTGCCAGAAGCCGTCGTCCTCGGGCCGCCAGTCGCCGATGGTGGCGCCGGGCTTGTAGCTCTCCGCTCGGTCCGAGGACACCGTGGACGGGGTGGGCGTGGGTATCGACATGGTCATCGGTCCTTCGGGTCGAGGAGCCACAGCGCGATCACGACGAGGAAGGACAGGATCAGGAAGCCCGCACCCCACCAGGCCGTTCCGGTGTTGCCCTTCATCCACTCGTTGACGGTCACGGTCAGCGCCCAGAGCTGTCCGATGACCACGGTCAGGGCGAGGGCCAGACGGGCGTTGAGCTTCGAGGACCGCTCCGGCTCCTGCTCGGTGCCGGCGCCCGGGCCGGGGCCCGTGTGCCGGATCCGCGGGTCCCCGTAGCCGCTGGTGGAGCGGATCTGCGGATACCGCTCGTGGACCGGCCGGTTCAGCCGGGGCTGGGCGCTTCCCGGCCGGTAGTCGGGGCGCGGAGGCAGTGGTGCGTCGCTCACGTCCGTCGGCTTTCGTCGGAGGCGGCGCGATCCGCTCCGGGGCAGCCCAGCCTGCGGGTCGTCTCGGGGCGGGAATCGCCGAACTGCCGGCACAGGGCGTCCTTGGCCGACTCGCCCGACCGGGCGGTGGCGATGGCCCAGACACTGCCGTCGGCCTGCTCGGTCAGGAAGACCATGGGGAGCGGGCGCGGCGGCGGGCCCGCGGTCACCTCGCCGGTGCGGACGTCGAAGACGCCCTCGTGGCAAGGGCAGTACAGCTCCCCGTCGGCCCCCCGGTCCTCGCGCCAGAGCACGGCGCAGGCCAGGTGGGTGCAGACGGCGGAGTAGCCGACGAGGCTGCCGTCGGCCAGCCGTACGGCCAGCGCGCGGTCCTCTTCCCCGGGGAAGCGGAAGGCGACGGACTGGCCGGGCGCCAGCTGGGCGGCGACCAGCTTGGCCTCGGGCAGCTTCTCGCTGTCGCCGTGCCGGTGCAGCATGCCGGCGGCCACGCCGACACCGCCGACGGCCAGGCCGCCGGAGACGGTGGCGACGATCCGCAGGTAGTCGCGTCGGGTGGTCAGGGAGTCGGCGCTGATGCGGTCGCGGAGCTGCTCCGCGGCGGCATCGCCGTCGGGATCCTGGCCGGGTGCGGGAGCCGGCTGTTCGGTGACGCTCATCGGACGTCCACTCCGTTCACCTCGACCACGGGCAGGCCGCCCGGGACCGGCCACTGGACCTTGTCGGCGGGCACGACCATCGCCACGCCGGTACTGACCATCACGTCTCCGAAGGCGAAGGAGTCGGCGACCTGGACTCCGGGGCGCTCGGCCTGGAGCTCCTCGAGGGTTCCGTAGAACAGGGCCCCGGTGGGGCACACGGTGGCGCACATGGGGGCCAGTCCGTAGGCGGTCCGGTCGTAGCAGAGGTTGCACTTCATCTGCAGCTTCGCCTGGAGGTCGATCTTCGGGACGCCGAAGGGGCAGGCGTTGACGCAGTTGGCGCAGCCGATGCAGCGGGTGGTGTCGGCCTGCTGGACCACGCCGTCGGCGGTCACCAGGATCGCGTCGGCGGGGCAGACCTCGGCGCAGGGGGCGACGGGGTCCTCGCAGTGCATGCAGACGGTCGGGAGGGAGGCGACGGACATGCCGGGGTCGGTGTAGTCGAGGTGGATCATCGACTTTCCGCGGTGGGAGTCGCATTCGCGGCAGGCCGAGACACAAGCCTGACACCCGATGCAGCGGCCCGGATCGATGAAGATCGTACGGCCCATCATGGCGGATCAGCTCCTCTCCGCCGTGCCACGGCCCTGCGGGGACGTGGGGGGCAGGGGGTCGGTGCGGGAGACCTGGGTCTCCGGATAGGCCTCGCGGCCGGGGGCGGTGGGCGGCGCGGGGACCTCGTCGATCCGCTCGGCCGACTCGACCCGCGCCGCGCAGACCTTGTACTCGGGGATCTTCGAGCGGGGGTCGAGGGCGTCCATGGTCAGGGCGTTGGCGGCCGTCGGGACGGGCCAGTGGTACGGGATGAAGACGGTGTCGGGGCGGATGGCCTCGGTGACCAGGGCCGGGAAGACCTCGCTGCCGCGGCGGGTGACCACCCGGACCGGGTCGCCGTTCTTGAAGCCGTGCGAGGGGTGGACCTCCACCCAGGGGCGCGGCGTCTGTTCGACGAGGGCGCCCAGGCGCCGGGTCTGGTTGCCGGAGAGGAAGTGCGCGACGGTGCGGCCGGTGGTGAGGGAGAGCGGGAACTCCTCGGTGTAGGGGTCCATCGGCGCGTGCCACTCGACGACCTGCATGTGGATCTTGCCGTCGGGGTGGAAGGTCTTGCCGCCCTCGAACAGCCGGGGGGTGCCCGGGTGGTCGGTGGAGGGGCAGGGCCACATGATCCCGCCGGTCTCCTCCAGGCGTTCGTAGGTGATGCCGTAGTAGTCGTTGACGGTGCCGGCCGAGGCGACGCGCAGCTCCTCGAACACCTCGCGGGAGCCCGCGAAGTCGAACTTGTCCCCGGCGCCGAGGCGTCTGGCGAGTTCGCACATCACCCAGGTGTCGGTGCGCACCCCGGCGGGCGGCTCCTGCGCCTTGTTGTGCTTGACGACGCGGGCCTCGGTGTTGGCCATGACGCCTTCGTCCTCGGCCCAGACGGTGACCGGGAAGACCACGTGCGCGTTGGTCGCGGTCTCGGAGAGGAAGAAGTCGAACTGTGCGTGGAACTCCAGGGCGTCGTAGCCCTCCTTGACCGTCGCGTAGTTGGGCAGCGACACGAAGGGGTTGTTGCAGATGCCGATCAGACCGCGGATCTCGCGCCGCTGCATCTGCCAGACCATCTCCATCATGGAGGTCCCGGCGGGCGGGAGTTCGGACTCCTCGATGCCCCAGATCCGGCAGATCTGCCGGCGGTGCTCCTCGTTCAGGATGGAGCGGCCACCGGGCAACAGGTCGGCCTTCTGGCCGTGCTCTCGGCCGCCCTGGCCGTTGCCCTGGCCGGTGATGGTGCCGTAGCCGGCTCCGGGCCTGCCGAGGTTTCCGGTGGCCACGCACAGGTTGATGACGGACAGGCAGTTCTCCACGCCCTGCGAGTGGTGCTCGATGCCGCGCGCGTGGAAGGCCATCGCCTTGCCGGCGCCGCCGAACATCCGGGCCACCTGGACGATCTGCTCGGCGGGGACCCCGCAGATCGCGGCGGAACGGGAGGGCGGGTAGGCGGCGACCGTTCGCTTGACCTCCTCCCAGCCGGTGGTGTGGGCGGCGAGGTAGGCGTCGTCGGTCAGGCCCTCGGCGACGATCACGTGGAGCACGGCGTTGAAGAAGGCCGAGTCGGTGCCGGGCTTGAGGGCGACGTGCACGTCGGCGGTGCGGGCGATGGCGGTCTCGCGCGGGTCGACCACGATCAGCGAGGCGCCCCGGTCGCGGGCGCCCCAGACGTACTGGGTCATCACGGGGAAGCACTCCCCCACGTTCGACCCGGCGATCAGCAGGCAGTCGGTGAGGAGGATGTCGGAGAACGGGTTGGCGGCCCGGTCGATCCCGAAGGCCAGCTTGTTGGCGCCCGCGGCGCTGACCATGCACAGCCGGCCGTTGTAGTCGACGTGCCGGGTCTTGAGGGCGACCCGGCCGAACTTGCCGACCAGGTAGGTCTTCTCGGAGTACAGGCTGGCGCCGCCGAGCAGGCCGAAGGCGTCGTTGCCGTGGGCCTGCTGGATCCGCCGGACCTCGGAGACGGTGAAGTCGAGGGCCTCCTCCCAGGAGGTTTCCTTGAACTCCTCGTCCCGCGAGCGGCGCATCAGCGGGGCGGTCAGCCGGTCGGGGTGGTTGACCTGCTGGTAGGCGTTGATGCCCTTGGGGCACAGCCGCATCCGGTTGATGTCGTGGTTGCGCGGCTCCACGCCGAAGACCTTGCCGCCCTTGTCCACGCGCAGGTACATCCCGCACTGCACGCCGCAGAAGCAGCAGTGGGTGGGGACGAGGGTCTCGCCGTTCTGGTCGGCGTGCCACTGGTCCGCGGGGATGCCGCCCGCGTCGCGGAAGTTGCGGGTGCCGGGCGGGGCGATGGAGGGGTCGATGGAGACGGGGACGGACCGCGACGCGGCCTTGGCGGGGTCGGTCGCGGTCACTTGAAGCCCTTCTTGACGTGGGTCAGATAGGCGTTGCCGCGCAGCATCCGCTTGCAGCGCGGGCAGTATTCGACGAAGGCGTTGAAGTCGAGCTTCAGGTCCTGCATGGTGCCGCGCAGGTTCTCCACGTACGGGGTGGTGTCGATGGGCTCCCCGCAGCGCTTGCAGGCGAAGACCTGGTCCTCCTGGCGGGCCGTGTACTTGAACAGCTGCATGCCGACGGCGGCCGGCCGCTGGACGATGTGGAAGAACTTCCCGAACGGGATGTAGATGAGGGTGAACACCACCGACACCATGTGCAGGATGGCGAGGAACTCGTAGCCGCCGCCGTGCAGGAAGATCGACGAGAAGGTCAGCAGCAGCCCGGTCACGGAGATCACGATCAGGCAGATCAGCGGCAGCAGGTCGTAGGCGAAGCGCTGGCCGGTGATGGCCCCGCGGTCCTTCATCCGCCGCCACAGGAAGTACGAGGCCCCGGGGATGACCAGGACCGCCGCGACGTCCAGGCCGTGGAACATCAGCCAGCCCAGGATGTTCAGCGAGTCGAAGCCGAGCACCTTGAAGCCCCAGATCCGCATCTCGTATCCGGGGCCGGAGCCGCTGTCCGAGGTGAAGGTGAACCAGCCCCAGGTAAGCGGGAAGGTGATGAGCGCGGCCAGGATGCAACCCCAGAAGATGAGCTGGTGGGCGGCCCAGCGGGCGCGCGAGCGGGCGCCGAGGAACTTCTGGAAGCCGAGGTAGGTGGCGATCATCTTCGGCAGGGCGGTGGGTGCCTTGCGGAAGTTGGCGGCCGAGAAGAAGCTGCCGAAGCCCTTCTTGAAGAGGCGGCGCGCGCCGGGTGCGGAGACCCAGACGGTGTACCGGTAGGCCACGCCGAAGGCCAGGAACACGGTCGCGACCGCGTACGGCAGCAGCGCCGAGTCGAAGTCGCGCAGCAGCCGGCTGCCCAGCACGATCGCGGCGATGAGCAGGAGCGAGACGACGGTGCCGGCCAGGGTGGCCCGCGCGGTGACGGATCTGCCGGCCGGCGGCGGGGTCTCGGGTGGCTCCGGCGGTGGCGGGGCTGCGGCGAGTACTTCTGTGGGCTCGGACACAGCACCACGCTAGGCGGTATGTGCCGATTCAGCCCGTTATGCCATGGCCCTGGTTGGGCCGAACGGGTTCAGACGGCGGTCAGGCCCCTGGCTGCGAAGATCGCCTTGGCCTCGGCCACCTGCTCGGCTCCGGGCGAGGGCGTGTCGCGGAGGGTGAAGTTCATGTCCAGGGCCTGCCACTTGCCCTCGCCCAGCTTGTGGAAGGGCAGGACGTCGACCCGCGAGACGTTGCCGAGGCCGCCGGCGAACGCGGCGACCCCCTCGATGTTCTCCCGCGCGTCGGTGAGCCCGGGAACCAGGACGAAGCGCAGGTGCACCTCTTTGCCGAGGTCCGCGAGGCGGCGCGCGAAGTCCAGGGTGGGCTGCAACGGCCGCCCGGTGACCTTCTTGTACGTCTCCCGGTCCCAGGACTTGATGTCGAGCAGGACCAGGTCGGTGTCGCGCAGCAGCGCGTCGGTGGCCCGTACGCCGAGGAAGCCCGAGGTGTCCAGGGCGGTGTGCAGCCCCAGCTCGTGCTTCAGCCGGTGCAGCAGCTCGCCCGCGAAGACGGGCTGGAGCAGCGGCTCCCCTCCCGAGACGGTGGCCCCGCCGCCGGACGCGGCGATGAAGGTGCGGTACTTGGCGGCTTCGGCGATCACGTCGTCGGCCGAGGTCCGCTTGCCGTTGCGCATCTTCCACGTGTCGGGGTTGTGGCAGTACAGGCAGGTCAGGGGGCAGCCGGAGAGGAAGGTGACGAAGCGGGTGCCCGGACCGTCCACCCCGGTCGACAGGTCCCAGGAGTGCACCGAGCCCTCGCTCGGCCGCTGGGTCGCCGCGGCTGCCGGGGTCTGGCCGGCGCTGACGGCGACCGCCGCGTCGGGGCCGACGGGGAGGCTCGTACCGAAGAGGACGGTCATGGCAGGTGCTCCAGTTCGGATCTGCTGATCTGGTGTCCGTTGGATCGCGCGGCCCGGGGCCGGGGTGAGGGCCCGGCCCCGGGGCCGCGCGGCCTGTGACGGTTCCTAGAGGGAGCCGTGGAAGGTGCGGTTCAGCACGTCGAGCTGCTGGTCGCGCGTGAGGCGGACGAAGTTCACCGCGTAACCGCTGACCCGGATGGTCAGCTGCGGGTAGTTCTCCGGGTGCTCCATGGCGTCCATGAGCGTGTCGCGGTTGAGCACGTTGACGTTCATGTGGAAGCCGTCGCTGGCCATGTAGCCGTCGAGCACGCCCGCCAGGTTCTTGATCCGCTCCTCGGGGGTGCGGCCCAGGCCGTCGGGGGTGACGGTGTTGGTCAGCGAGATGCCGTCCTCGGCGTCCTCGTACGGAAGCTTCGCGACCGACAGCGCCGAGGTGACGTAGCCGTGGGTGTCTCGGCCGTTCATCGGGTTGGCGCCCGGCGAGAACGGCTCGCCCGCGCGGCGTCCGTCCGGGGTGTTGCCGGTCTTCTTGCCGTAGACGACGTTCGAGGTGATCGTCAGCACGGACTGGGTGTGCTCGGCACCCCGGTACGTCTCGTGCTTGCGCACCTTCTTCATGAACTCCTCGACGAGCCACACGGCGATGTCGTCGACGCGGTCGTCGTTGTTGCCGTAGGCCGGGTAGTCGCCCTCCACGCGGTAGTCGGTGGCCAGGCCCGTCTCGTCGCGCACCGCGGTGACCTCGGCGTGCTTGATGGCGGACAGCGAGTCGGCGGCGACCGACAGGCCGGCGATGCCGCAGGCCATGGTGCGGCGCACGTCGCGGTCGTGCAGCGCCATCTCGATGCGCTCGTAGGCGTACCGGTCGTGCATGTAGTGGATGACGTTCAGGGCGTGCACGTAGGTGGCGGCGAGCCATTCCATCTGCTCGTCGAACTTGGCCATGACCTGGTCGTAGTCCAGCACCTCGGAGGTGAGCGCGCCGGTCTCGGGGCCGACCTGGGCGCCGGACTTCTCGTCGCGGCCGCCGTTGATCGCGTAGAGGAGGGTCTTGGCGAGGTTCACGCGGGCGCCGAAGAACTGCATCTGCTTGCCGACCGGCATCGCAGAGACGCAGCACGCGATGGCGGTGTCGTCACCGAAGCGCGGACGCATCAGCTCGTCGGACTCGTACTGCACCGAGGAGGTGTCGATCGAGACGCGCGCGCAGAACTCCTTGAAGCCCTGCGGCAGCTGCGGCGACCAGAAGACGGTCATGTTCGGCTCGGGGGCCGGGCCGAGGTTGTAGAGGGTCTGGAGGTACCGGAAGGAGGTCCGGGTGACCAGCGGACGGCCGTCCTCGCCCATGCCGGCGATCGACTCGGTGACCCAGGTCGGGTCGCCGGAGAAGAGCTCGTCGTAGTCGGGGGTGCGCAGGAAGCGGACGATGCGGAGCTTGATGATGAAGTCGTCGACCAGCTCCTGCGCCTGCTCCTCCGTGAGGAGTCCGGCCTCGATGTCGCGCTGGAGGTAGACGTCGACGAAGGTGGAGGTGCGGCCCAGCGACATGGCCGCGCCGTTCTGCTCCTTCACGGCGGCCAGGTAGGCGAAGTACAGCCACTGGATGGCCTCGCGGCCGGTCGTCGCCGGGCCGGAGATGTCGTAGCCGTAGGAGGCCGCCATCGCCTTGAGTTCGGCGAGGGCGCGGATCTGCTCGGCGAGCTCCTCGCGCAGGCGGATCGTCTCCTCCAGCGTCCGGTGGCCCGCGGGGAGGGAGTTCAGGCCCTCCTTCTCCTCCTTCTTGAAGGAGATGAGGCGGTCCACGCCGTACAGGGCCACGCGGCGGTAGTCGCCGATGATGCGGCCGCGGCCGTAGGCGTCCGGCAGACCGGTCACGATGCCGGCCTTGCGGGCGGCGCGGATCTCGGGGGTGTAGGCGTCGAACACACCGGCGTTGTGGGTCTTGCGGTAGTCGGTGAAGACCTTCTCCAGCTCCTCGGAGACCGGGTAGCCGTAGGTCTCCAGGGCGCCGGCGACCATGCGCCAGCCGCCGTACGGCATGATCGCGCGCTTGAGGGGGGCGTCGGTCTGGAGGCCGACGATCAGGTCCTTGTCGCGGTCGATGTAGCCGGGCGCGTGCGCGGTGATCGAGGACGGGATGTCGTACGCGACGTCGTAGACGCCCTTCTCGCGCTCCTCCGGGAACTTGTCCGTGATCGCCTTCCACACGGCCGCGGTGCGCTCGGTGGGGCCGGCGAGGAAGGTGTCGTCGCCCTCGTACGGCGTGTAGTTCTGCTGGATGAAGTCGCGGACGTCGATGGCGTCACGCCACAGGCCGCCCTTGAAGCCCTCCCAGGCCTCGCCGATCTTCGTGGTCTCCGCAGGGGTGGCAGTCATCGCCCGCACCTTCTTCCATCGCCTCATTGCTTGTCTCTATTGCACGCCTTTTGATCGATCATTTGGCGCCGCATTGGTCCCGAGCTGACGCCCGAAGGTCCCGCAGTCTCCGGCGACCCAACGCCCGGGCCGCCCCTGACCTGGGGTTTCACATGGACCGAAAGTCCATCGTGCGCTTGTGAAAACTTTCACAAGTTTCTCGAAAAATCAGACGATACGAATCAGAGCGAAGCCTGTGGATACCGCGACGCACGTCGTGACCAGGCCGGGCAGCATGAAGGAGTGGTTGACGACGAACCGGCCGACGCGGGTGGTACCGGTCCGGTCGAAGTTGATCGCTGCAATGAAGGTCCCGTAGGTCGGCAAGAGGAAGTAGCCGTTCACGGCGGGCCACATCGCGATGAGGAACGGTGCCGGTATGCCCAGGGCGAGGCCGAGCGGCATCAGGGCCTTCGTGGTGGTGGCCTGGCTGAACAGCAGCGCGGAGAGGAGCAGCAGCATGATGGCGAAGAACCACGGGTGGTCGTGTGCGACCCCGCCGAGGGCGCCGGTGATCCGCGCCTCGTTGGCCCCGATGAAGGACAGCCCCAGCCACGACAGCCCGAAGACGCCGATCACCGCGACCAGACCGGACTTGGCCACGTCCGTGCCCGGCACGCGCTTGGCGTCGACCTTGCACAGCAGCAGGATCAGCGCGGCCACCGCCATCATCAGGATCTCGATGGTGGCGGGCATGGAGAGCGGCCCCTTGCCCGTACCGGGGCGCAGCGCGGGGAACAGACCGCTGACGACCACGGCGACGGTCCCCCCGAGGAAGAGGTACGCCGACCAGCGCGCCCGCGGCCCGGGCGGCGCGGCGGCTTCGGCCGGGGCGGGGGCCTCGATCTCCCCGGCGGCGAGCCGGCGCAGGTACTCGGGGTCCCGGTCGAGCTCCTTGCCGACCCTGGACTGGACGGTGGCCGCGACCAGCACGCCGAGGAGGGTGGCGGGGACGGCGACCGCCATGATCCGGGGGAGGTTCCAGCCGTCGCCGTCGAACATCACGATCATGGCGGCCATGGCGGCGGAGACGGGTGAGGCGGTGATCCCGAAGGTGGCGGCGATGGAGGCCACCGCGATAGGCCGCTCGGGCCGGACCCCGCCCTCGCGGGCCACGTCGTGGATGACGGGCAGCAGCGGGTAGAAGACGTGCGCGGTGCCGGCGCCCAGGGTGAAGGCCCAGGCGACGAGGGGCGCGACGAAGACCACCCGGCGGGGGTTGCGGCGGATGGCCCGCTCGGCGAGCCCGACCAGGTAGTCGATCCCGCCCGCCGCCTCCATGGCCGCGGCCGCCATGATCACCGCGAGGATGATCAGCATGACGTCCACGATGCCCGAGGTGTCGGCGGGAGACACCCCGAAGAACGTCGCGAGCACGAACACCCCGACGGCGCCCCAGAGCCCCATGGCGACGCCGCCCTTCCGCGACCCGAGCCAGATGGCCGCCACCATGACCCCGAGCTGCAGAAACATGCCGAGCACTGGCGTGGCCTTCCGTGGGTGTCGGGTGTGCGGGGGTCGGGTGTGCGGGGGTCTGGTGTGCGGGAGTCGGGTGTGCGGGTGCGGACCCGTCCGCGCCACCGCCTCGGGGCTCCGCCCCGGACCCGTGGGAGGGGCCGGGGCGGGGGGTGAGCGCGGGGCCTAGCTCGGTGCTTCGGCGCCCTTGCGGGCGTAGAACCACCAGGCCACGACCACACAGGAGGCGTAGAAGCCCACGAAGCCCCACATCGCGCTCGTCACCGCGAAGTTGGCGAACATCGCCGGGATGAAGAAGAACCCGTAGGCGGCGATCGCGGCCGTGAAGCCGGTGACCGCGCCCGACTCGATCTCGGCCTGCTTCAGCGCGGCCGCGTACTGCGGGGTGCCCTCGGTCAGCCCCTTCAGGTGCTGGCTCCGGAAGATCACCGGGATCTGCCGGAAGGTCGAGCCGTTGCCGATGCCCGAGAAGAAGAAGGCCGACAGGAAGCAGAAGAAGAAGCCGTAGAAGGAACCGGAATCGGAGCCGGCCGGCAGGAAGGTGATCACGCCGATGATGGACGCGGCCATGCCCACGAAGGACAGGATCGTCACCCGGGCGCCGCCCAGCTTGTCGGCGATCCAGCCGCCCGCCCAGCGGGCCAGCGCGCCCAGCGCCGGGCCCATCCAGGCGTAGGTGGCCACCGAGTAGGCGGGGAAGGTGGTCTTGATCAGCAGCGGCAGCGCCGCCGCGAAACCGATGAAGGAGCCGAAGGTGCCGACGTAGAGCCAGGTCATCAGCCAGTTGTGCTTGCGCTTGAAGATGATCTTCTGCTGGCTGAAGGGGGTGGAGGCCACCTTCAGGTCGTTCTGGCCGAACCAGGCCACCGCGGCGAGCACGATCAGCACCGGCACCCAGACGAAGGCCGCGTTCTGGAGGTAGATCTCCGAGCCGTCCGCCTTCTTCTGGCCCGCGCCGATCGCCAGGACCGACGAGGTGATCAGGATCGGGGTCAGCAGCTGGACCACCGACACGCCCAGGTTGCCCAGGCCGCCGTTGATGCCCGTCGCGTTGCCCTTCTCCCCCTTCGGGTAGAAGAAGCCGATGTTGGCCAGGGAGGAGGAGAAGTTCGCGCCGCCGATACCGCACAGCGCCGCGATCGCGATCATCGTGCCGTAGGGGGTGTCCGGGTTCTGCACCGCGAAGCCCAGCCACAGCAGCGGCACGATCAGCACGACCGTGGAGATGGCCGTGAAGCGCCGCTGCCCGATCATCGGGCCGATGAAGGTGTAGACGATGCGCGCGCTGCCGCCGGTGATGCCGGGGACCGCCGTCAGCCAGAACAGCTGGGACTGCGAGAAGCCGAAGCCGACGTCCTTCAGGTTGGTCGCCGTGATGCTCCACACCTGCCAGACCACGAAGGCCACCAGCAGGGCGGGCACCGCGATCCACAGGTTGCGGGTCGCGACCTTCTTCCCCGTGGACTGCCAGAAGGAGGGGTCCTCCGGCGTCCATTCGGTGATGGTGCGGCCGGGACGGTATTGCGCCGGATCGGCGAGCTGCGGCCTCACCGCGTCCTTCGTGGCGGAACTCATGTCGTGTCCTCAGAGGTCGAGGGGTGTCCTTGCCTATCCAGATTCCGTGTCCGGGGGTGCCTCGCGGCAGAGGAGAACGCACTGTGGGCGGCGGGACAAGGTCCCGTCGCCCACAGTGCGTTCGGCAGTGCTTCAGTCCAGCGGGAGCACCGGCAGACGGACCTCCGGATCGTCCAGGCAGACGCCCGTCCGCAGGTCGAAGACCTGCTTGTGCATCGGGGAGGCGACGACGGGGACCCCGTCGCGGGAGCCCATGATCCCGTTGGCGATGACGTCCGCACCCGAGAAGGGGTCCCGGTTGCCGACCGCGTACACCTCTCCGGTCCGGTCCTTGAAGAGGGCCGCCTGCGTACCGTCGGCCAGTACGGCGGCGCGTCCGCGCCCCGGCTCGAGGGCCTGCGGGGCGGCGCCGAAATCGACCGTCCCGAAGCGCTCCAGCGCCGCCGGGTCCTCCAGGACCGCCTGCCACTCGTCCTCGTACGCCGCCACGTGCCGCTCCATCTGCGCCTCCAGCTCCGCGCAGATGCCGAGCGAGTCCTCGATCAGGACCTCCCGCAGGTGGTCCAGGCCGCCCTCAAGACGCTCGATCCAGGCCGCCGTGCGCTCCAGGCGCTCGCCCGTGCGGATGTAGTACATGAGGAACCGGTCGACGAGGACGAAGAGCCCGGCCGCCGACAGGTCCGAGGCCAGCAGGTCGGCGTGGCGCGGTACCGCACCGCCGTTGCCGCTGACGTACAGGTTCCAGCCGTTGGCGGTGGCGATGACGCCGATGTCCTTGCCCCGCGCCTCCGCGCACTCGCGCAGGCAGCCCGAGACCCCGCCCTTGAACTTGTGCGGGGTGCGCAGCCCCCGGTAGCGCAGCTCCAGGTCGATCGCGAGCTGGATGGAATCCCCCTGCCCGAACCGGCAGAAGCGGGCGCCGACGCACGACTTCACCGCGCGCAGCGACTTCCCGTACGCCTGCCCGGACTCGAAGCCCGCCCCGCCCAGCCGGCGCCAGATGTCCGGCAGCTGCTCCTTGCGGACCCCGAAGAGCCCGATCCGCTGCGCTCCGGTGATCTTCGTGTAGAGCCCGTAGTCGCGGGCCACCTCGCCCAGTGCGATGACCTGTTCGGCGCTGATCTCGCCGCCCGCGACGCGCGGGACGACCGAGTAGGTGCCGTCCTTCTGGAGGTTGGCGAGGAAGAGGTCGTTGGAGTCCTGGAGGGCCGCCTGCTCGCCCGCCAGGATGTGCCCGATGCCCAGGTCCGGGGCGAGGGTGCCCAGGACGTTGGCCACCACCGGCTTGCAGACGGCGCAGCCCTCGCCGCCCTGCCCGTACGTCTCCAGCAGTTCGCTGAAGCCGCGGATGTGCTCGGTGCGCACCTTCTCGTAGATCTCGGCGCGGGTGAGGGCGAAGTGCTCGCACAGGCCGCGCGGCTTCTCGATGCCCGCCGCCGCCAGTTCGGCGTCCAGCACCGCCTGGAGCGTGCCGACGCAGCCGCCGCAGCCCGTGCCCGCCTTGGTGCACTTCTTGATCCCGCCGATGTCGGTGAGCGCCTCGGCGACCACGGCGTCGCGGACCTGCGCCTTGGTGACGTTGTGGCAGGAGCAGACCACCGCGTCATCGGGCAGCGCGTCCGCGCCCGGCAGCGCCACGCCCTCCGACGAGGGCAGGATGAAGGCCTCCGGCGGGGCCGGCAGCACCCGGCCCGCGTGCGGCTTCAGCGAGCCGTACGCCTCCGCGTCGCCGACCAGGATGCCGCCGAGCAGCGCGCCGTCCGGGCCCAGCAGCAGCTTCTTGTACACGCCCTCGCGCGCGTCGGAGAACACCACGGAGACGGCCCCGTCCCGGCCCTCCGGGGCGAACGGGTCGCCGAAGGAGGCCACGTCGGCGCCCATCAGCTTGAGCTTGGTGGAGGTGTCGGCTCCGGTGAAGGTGAGCGTCCCGGCGCCCGCGAGGGCCTCCGCGACCGTCTCGGCCATCTGGTAGCCGGGCGCGACCAGGCCGTACACCTTGCCGTCCACCGTCTGCGCGCACTCGCCGACCGCGTAGACGTACGGGTCGCTCGTACGGCAGTGCGCGTCCACGACCACGCCGCCGCGGTCGCCGACCGCCAGCCCGCACTCGCGCGCCAGGCGGTCGCGGGGGCGCACGCCCGCCGAGAAGACCACCACGTCCGCGCTGATGTCCTGCCCGCTGGTCAGCCGCAGGCTGACCGCCCGGCCGTCCCCGTCGGTGCCGACTCCGGCCGCGCCGACGCCCGTGTGCACGGCGACGCCCATCGACTCGATCGTGGCCCGCAGGGCGGCCGCGCCGCCGTCGTCCACCTGGAGCGGCATCAGCCGCGGGGCGAACTCCACGACGTGCGTGGCCAGTCCG
Source organism: Streptomyces sp. IBSNAI002 (assembly GCF_052244475.1). Taxonomy (NCBI): domain Bacteria; kingdom Bacillati; phylum Actinomycetota; class Actinomycetes; order Kitasatosporales; family Streptomycetaceae; genus Streptomyces; species Streptomyces sp. IBSNAI002. The sequence continues at coordinate 3,817,727 of NZ_JBQPXG010000002.1, forward strand.
AGGGTGCGCAGCGCGCCGGCCGCCTCCAGGCCGAGCAGCCCGCCGCCGATGACGACTCCGGTGCGCGCCTCGGCGGCGTACGCGGTGAGCGCCTCGACGTCGTCGAGCGTCCGGTAGGTGAAGCAGCCCTCGGCGTCCGCGCCCTCGATCGGCGGGACGAACGGGTACGAGCCGGTCGCCAGCACCAGCGCGTCGTAGCCGACGACCGCCCCGGACCGGCTGGTGACCGTACGGGCGGCGGTGTCGACCTGCTCGGCCGGATCGCCCAGGCGCAGGTCGATGCCGTACCGCTCCAGGAAGCCGGGGGCGGCGAGCGAGAGCTCCTCGCCGGTGGCGCCGGTGAAGGCGGCGGACAGGTGCACGCGGTCGTAGGCGGGGCGCTCCTCCTCGGCGAGGACGGTGACCTGCCACCCGGAGTCGCCGGGGCGGGCCGGGTCCGCGAGCGCGTCGCGCTCGGCGAGCGCCTCCAGCAGGCGGTGTCCCACCATGCCGTGCCCGATGACAACCAGCGTCTGCGCCATGGGTCTCACTCACTCCGTGTGCGTGCGTATCTTCCCGACTGCTCCCGACCCTTCGACCGTAGGCCGCGTCCCCTGCGCCGCCGCACCGAAAAGGACCCCTTGCCCCGGGCCCACGGCCCCCTCCCTCCGCAGGACCTGCGGCCCCCGACCGGGGCCCTTCGACGCCCTGCCGGGGGCCCCTCGCGCGCCTAGCGTGAAGGGCATGCTCGTACTCGCCGTGCACGGCAGCGCGGCCCCGGCCGCCGCCTCGGCCGTCGGCCGGCTCACCGCCGCCATCGACTCGCTGAGCGGGGTCCGCGCGGTCGTGGGCCACCTGGACGTCCAGTCGCCGTCCCTGGCCGAGGCCGTACGGGAGCACCCGCGCGCGGTGGTCGTCCCGCTGCTGCTCGGTGACGGCTACCACCGCCGCGTGGACATCCCGGCCGTCCTCGAAGGCACCGGCTGCCTGCTCACCGACGGCCTGGCCGGCGAGCCCGCCGTCGCGCTCGCCCTGCACAGCCGCCTGCGCGACGCCGAGCTCCGCCACGGCCGCCACGCGCGGGCCGACGCGGTGATCGTGGCGGGCGCGGGCTCCTCCCGGCCCGGCGGCAATGCCGGTACGGCGGACTGCGCGGCCCGGCTCGCCGCGCTGCTGGCGGAGGACCGCGGCCCCGATCCGGTCCCGGTGGTCCCCGCCTACCTGACCTCGGCCGGTCCCTCGGTGCCCGAGGCGCTGGCCGGTCTGCGCGCCGCCGGGCACCGGCGGATCGCCGTGGCCGCGCACCTGCTGGCGCCGGGCCGGTTCACGCACGCCCTGGCCGGGTGCGGCGCCTGGACGGTGTCGCAGCCGCTGGCCGACCATCCGCGGCTGGCCCGCCTGGTGGTGGAGCGGTTCGCGACCGCCCGGGGAACCCGGATGGCGAGGGCCGCGCGTCTGGCCTACTGAATCCGCATATATCTGGTCTTCTTGACGGTATGACATATATTCCGATGACCGCTCGCAGCCGCGAGGAGCACCATCGCGCGGCGACACCGCTGGAGCTGTTCTTCGACCTCTGCTTCGTCGTCGCGATCGCCCAGGCCGGTGCCCGGCTGGTGCACGCACTGGCCGAGGGCCATCCCGGCACGGGGGTGGTCGGCTACTTCTTCGTCTTCTTCGGCGTGTGGTGGGCGTGGATGAACTTCACGTGGTTCGCCTCCGCCTACGACGTCGACGACGTGCCGTACCGGATCGCGACGCTGGTGCAGATCGCGGGCGTGCTCGTCTACGCGGCGGGCGTCAGCCGGGCCTTCGACCAGAACGACTGGACGGTGGCCGTCATCGGCTACCTGATCATGCGGGTGGCGCTCACCGCGCAGTGGCTGCGGGCCGCCGCCGGGGAGAGCGGTGCCGCCCGCGCGGCGGCGCTGAAGTACGCGGCGGGGCTGGTGATCTGTCAGGCCGCCTGGGTGGCGCTGCTGTTCGCGCCGGACGACTGGAAGCGGTGGCTGTTCCTGGTCGTGGCCGCCATGGAACTGATGGTCCCGGTGATCGCCGAACACGGCCACCAGACGCCGTGGCACGCGCACCACATCGTGGAGCGGTACGGCCTGTTCACCATCATCGTGCTGGGCGAGACGATCGCCGCGAGCACGGTGGCGGTGAAGTCGGCCCTCGACGAGAACGAGGCGCTGGACCTGCTGCTGCCGATCGCGGGCGGCGGGCTCCTGATCGTCTTCGCGGCGTGGTGGATCTACTTCGCGGTGCCGATGCACGAGCACCTGACCTCCAACCGCGAGGCCATCCCGTGGGGTTACGGCCACCTGCTGATCTTCGCCTCCGGCGCGGCGATCGGGGCGGGCATCGAGGTGGCGGTGGAGCACGCGGTCCACAAGGCGCACATCTCCCAGACCGCCGCGAACGCGGCCTTGACCGTCCCGACCGCCTTGTTCCTGCTGATGGTGTGGCTCCTGCACTCCCGCCACTTCAAGCGCGGCCTCGCCCAGCAGCTGGTGCTTCCGGTGTCGGCGCTCGCCGTGCTGGCCTGCACCTGGACGGGCCCGTACGCGGTGCTCTGGGCGGGGCTGGTCGCGACCGCCACCGTGGCGGTCGGCATGACCCTGTCGACCCGAACGCCCCGTTGACCTGCGGTGCCACTGCCGGGCTCCGCCCGGGCCGTCACTCCCGCACCCCCGCCGCCGTTTCCAGGCCATGACACTCCCCGCGCAACGCCCCGGCCAGGACCCCGGCAGGGATCTGGCCGAGCCCGGCTTCTGGCAGCAGCCCCCCGCCCACCGGCTCGCCGCCTTCGCCCGTCTGCGGGCCCTGGAATCGCCCGTCTTCGTCCCGGAGGGGACCGGGCACTGGGCCCTCGTCCGCCATGCCCACGTGCAGGAGGCCAGCCGCCTCCCCAAGGTCTTCGCCAGCGCGCCCGGCGTGACCACCCCCGAGCCCGCGCGGTGGGTCCGCGCCCTGTTCGGGGACTCCATGGTCAATCTGGACGGCCCCGACCACGCCCAGCTCCGCAAGATCGTGCAACGGGCCTTCACGCCCCGTCTGCTGGCCGCCGCCGAGGCGGACATCCACGCGGTGGCGACCCGCATCGTGGACGACGTACTGGCCGAGGAGCCCGAGGAGTTCGTCTCGGCGGTGGCCTCCCGCCTGCCCTTGGAGGTCATCTGCAACATGATGGGCATCCCGGAGCACTACCGCGCCGAGATCGCCGACCGCGTCAACCACGCCTCCGAGAACATCGGCGTGGAGCGGGGGCTGGCGGCCCGGCTGCGGATGCCCGGGCGCGGCCTGCGCGCGCTGGCCCGGATGCAGAGGATGGTGGCCGGCATCGGGCGGGAGCGGCGCAAGAACCCCACCGACGACCTGATCTCGGCGCTGGTGTGCGCGAACGTCGACGGCCAGGCGCTCGGCGCCCGCCAGCTCGGCGCCTTCTTCTCGCTCCTGATGGTCGCCGGGGTGGAGACCACCCGCAACGCGATCACGCACGGGCTGACCCTGCTGACCGACAACCCGGGCCAGCGCGACCTGCTGCTCTCGGACTTCGAGAAGTACGCGGACGGCGCGGTGGACGAGATGGTCCGCCACTCGACGCCGATCATCCAGTTCCGCCGGACCGTGGCCGCCGAGCACACCATGGGCGGCCACGACTTCCGCCCGGGCGACAAGGTGGTCCTTTACTACGCCTCCGCCAACCGCGACGAGTCGGTCTTCCCGGACCCCGACGCCTTCGACATCACCCGCTCGCCCAATCCGCACCTGGGGTTCGGCGGCGGCGGGCCGCACTTCTGCCTGGGCGCGCACCTGGCCCGGGTGGAGATGAGGGAGCTCTTCCGCGAACTGCTCACCCGGCCGGTCGGACTACGGGCGGTGGGCCTGCCGGACCTGGCCGGGTCGAACTTCGACAACCGGGTCCGCTCGCTCAAGTTCGCCTTCGAACGCCCCTGAGCCCGGGGCCCGGGAACGGGACCGGGACCGGGACCGGCCACCGGGCAGGCTGGGAGCCCGGCGGCCGGAGCACTTGGCGGGCGGCGCGGCCCGGTGCGCTGCGGTGCGGTGCGCGGCTACTTCTGCAGGCGCCGCACGGTCAGGACGCAGTGCGCGCTGCCGGTGAGCACGGCCTCGTCGCCCGCGAACGCCTGGAGGGTCTCCGCGTCGACCGGCCGGCCGGGGACCGCCTCGGGCCAGGCGCGGGTGGCGAACAGGAAGTACGCCTGCCCGCTCTCGTTCGCCGCGGCGACCCACTCGTCGGGGGCGGTGCACTGCGCGTTCATCCCCGGCAGGGTGAGCGCGATCTGGTTGCCCTCCAGCAGGATCTGCACGGGGAAGGCGGCCGGGTTGCGGGTGCCGTCCATGACGACGTCTCCGATGGGCAGGCCGATCTCCTCCAGCAGCCCGCGGGCCGCCGCCTCGCCGGCCTCCCGTCCGCCCGGGCCGTCCCCGAGGGTGTAGGCGAGGAGGTACGGGATGTCGTGCGCCTCGGAGGGGTCGCCGATCCAGGCGAGCACCGAAAGGGTGCCGAGCTGGGACCGGTCGATTTCGGCTTGAGTAGAAGTCATGCGCCGCACCCTAGTGGTCTGCCGCCCGACCCTTTCACGGCCTTTCACCCGGGCGGGCTAGACCGCCCAGAATCCCCCTCCGGAATTCGCCTGGATGTTCGTGTCCTGGTACTGGAGCCGCTCAATGCGTGCGTTTTCCGGGATTTCGAACACGACCCATCCCTCGGCCCGCTCACCGACCGCGAGGGAATCGAAGACGAGGGGTTTGCCGGTGGTCAGTTCACCGGTGGGCACCACCGGGTGGCGCTGTCCCGCGCTGTCGTGCGCCCACATGCGTCCGAGCGCCCCGTACGAGGCCCCGCCCACGTTGACGAACGACATCGAGGCGGCCACCCAGCGCTTGCCGGCGGGCGGGGCGAAGTTCTTCTCCACGCTGACCGCCGGATCCACGTACGCGCTGAGCATTGCTTCCAGGTGCCGTCCGACCTGCTGCCCGTGCACCCGTACGGCCTCACCCACACGGGCATCCTTCACCCCGGTCCGCGCGCCCGACCCCTCGGCGCCCGACCCCTCGGCGCCCGACCCCTCGGCGCCCGGCGCTCCGTCGTCCACCACGACGGCGGGCACCGCGGCGGGGGCCAGGGCGGCCCTCTCGGGTGCGCCCTGGCAGGCCGTGGCGCCGAACACCAGCAGCGGGAGGAGGGCGGCGGCCCACCGCGGGAGGCGGGAGGGCGGGCGGAACCGGACGGGGGCGAGGACGGGGGCGGGAGCGGCGGACTGCGGCATGCGGGATCCCTTCGGGGACGTATTTCGGTCAGTCTCACGCGCCCGAGCAGGGAATTGCACACACCGACACGAGTACGCCCGGCAGGCGTGTACGACGAGTTGCCCCCGACTGCCAGCACAATTCGTTCCGGCGGAATCCCGCCACCCGCGCACACCGGAGGAATCATGGGTATTCACGGAACCCGCATGGCCCTTGCGGCACTGTCCGCACTGGCCGCCACAGCCGTATTCACCGCCCCCGCCGAAGCCACTTCTTTCGACCAGGGAATTTCCGTACAGCCGTACGGTCATATCTCCGAGGACGGCACGGTCACCCTTTCCGGCACGTACCACTGCACGAGCCCGTCACCCGTGGGGGCGAAGCTCCAGATCGCGGCCTCCGTCATCCAGCACGGCACCCGGCTCGCCTTCGGCGGCGGCGAGGCGACCTGCGACGGACAGGAGCACGCGTGGCAGGCCACCGGCTCGCTCAGGTACACCCCGGGCATCAAGGCGGGCCCGGCGCGCGCCGAGGCGCGGCTCAACGAGATCCACTTCTCGGGCCTGATGCCCCGCTCCGTCGACACGGTCGCGGAGGACGGCAAGACCATCGACCTGGTGCTGGTCGACGGCCACTGAGACGGCCGCTCGGCCCGAGGCGCCCGGCCGGTAGCCGCCGCTACCGGCACTCGGGCGCGACGTCCGTCATCGACATGAACGCCACCGACTGGCACCCGCGGTCCGCGTGCGGCCGCCCCGTCGTCCAGTCCACGACCGTCGACAGCCCCGCCATGACTCCACCCAGCAGGAGCACGGCCAGGATGCCCGTCGCGGCGCCCCTGCTCAGCCTGCGCACAGCACGATCCGTTCCATACCGCGCATCATCGCCCCGCCCCGGGCGCCCCACAACTCGGGGTGACCGTCCGGTCACCCTGCGCTCCGGGGGCTGCCCGCGGCGTCGAACTCGCACCACACGGCCTTGCCGTCACCGCGGGACTCCACTCCCCAGTGCGTGGCCAGCGCGTCCACGAGCAGCAGCCCCCGGCCCGTGGTGGCCGCCTCGCCCGGAGTGCGCCGGCGCGGCCACACGCTGGAGCGGTCCTTGACCCACAGCCGGATCCGCCGGACCGGCTCGGGCAGCACCTCCATCGTCAGCACCGCTCCGCCGTCGGTGTGCAGCAGGGCGTTGACCAGCAGTTCCCCCGCGGCCAGTTCCACGTCGTCGGCGAGGTCGGGCATGCCCCAGTCGCGCAGCGCCTGGCGCAGCGCGTAGCGGGCCTCCGAGAGCCCCTCCGGGTCGGCCTGGTGGATGTACTGGTGGATGCGCGGGGCCCGGTGGGTGCCCGGGTCGGGTTCCCGGCGCAGCACCAGCAGGGCCACGTCGTCCCCGGAGCCCCAGCGCTCCCAGAGCCGGTCCGAGAGGTGGTCGGCGAGGGCCCCGGCCTCCTGCGGGCCGCTGCGGACCGCGTGGGCGAGGGCCTCCATCCCCTGGGTGATGGCGGTGCCCGGCTCCTCCACCAGGCCGTCCGTGCACAGCACGAGCGTCTCCCCGGGGACCAGGTCGAGGCGGGTCTCGGGGAACTCCTCCTGCTCGAAGAGGGTGGCCAGCCCGAGCGGCAGGCCGCCGCGCACGTTGGGCCAGCCCGTCCGGCCGTCCGTGTGCCGGATCAGCGGGCCGAGGTGCCCCGCGCGCACGGCCCGTACGCCGCCCGTCTCCAGGTCCACCTGGGCGTACATGCAGGTCGCGAAGCGGGCGGTGTCCAGTTCGGCGAGGAAGCGCGAGGCCCGGGCCAGCACCGTCGACGGCGGATGCCCCTCGCCCGCGTACGCCCGCAGCGCGATCCGCAGCTGGCCCATGATGGCCGCCGCGTGCGTGTCGTGGCCCTGTACGTCGCCCACCACGATGCCTACCCGGTCGCGGGGCAGCGCGATCACGTCGTACCAGTCCCCGCCGACCTCCCGCCCGCTCCAGGCCGCGTGGTAGCGGACCGCGATCTCCCCTCCGGTGATCTCCGGGATCCGCCGCGGCAGCATGGCGGCCTGCAGTCCCGTGGCGAACTCCCGCTCCTGGTCGAAGAGGAGCGCGCGCTGGAGGGACTGGGCCACGATGCCCGCCAGTCCCAGGCAGAGGTTGCGCTCCTCCGGGCTGAACTCGGTGCGCCGCCGGTAGAAGAGGACGAGCCCGCCGATGGCCTGGGCCTGCGCGATCAGCGGCAGATAGGCGGCCGCGTCGAACCGGATCCGGCTCAGGTAGTCGCTGAGCAGCGGGAATTCCTCACCGAGCGCGCTGAGCGAGGTGGCGAAACGTGCCTGCCTGCTGAGCACCGCCTGTGACAGCGGCAGCGAACCGTCCAGCCGGGTGAACCGCCGCTCGCTGAGGATCTCCAGCGACTCCCCGCTCAGCGCGATGATCTTCATCGTGCCGCCCTCGACCAGCCCCAGGGCCAGCCCGTCCGCTCCGAGCCGCTCCAGGGCGCCCGCCCCGGTCAGCGCGGCCGTGACGTCGTCGACCGTCACCGCCCGCGACAGGGCCTCCGTGGTCCGCTGGACGATCGTGGTCTGCTGGGCCCGGGCCGTCTCCAGCCGGCGCAGCGTCGTGGCCTGGGCCAGCTCCGTCGTCGCGTCCCGGACGATCCCCACGATCCGCCGCGGCTGCCCGTCCGCGTCCCGCAGCACCCGGCCCTGGGTGTGCGTCCACTGGTCGCGGCCGTCGCGCCGCTGCACCGTGAAGTAGGCCCCGTACGCGTCCCCGCCGCTCTCCAGGACGCCCGCCACGGTCTCGGCCAGCCGGGCGCCGTCCTCCGGCGGGATGCGCAGCCCGAGCCCCTCCGGGGTGCCGTCGAACCGCTCGGGCTCCAGGTCGAAGACGTCCATCCCGGCCTCGTCCAGGGCCAGCGATCCGGCGTCCAGGTCCCACTCGAAACTTCCCATGCCGTTCAGCGCCAGCCGTTCCCCCGGACCGGTCCGGGGAGACCGCCGGACCTGCTCGGGACGGTCGCGCTCCGCCGCTGCCACGAGACACACACCACCTAACGGCCGGGCCAGCACGGCTGGGAGATCAGCCGCTCCCACTCCTCGTCAGGATGCCCCGGAAGGGTGCGCCCGGCCTCCCGCCAGCGCGTGACGAGGGAGAGGTAGATCGGGGGCTGGACGGGGTGGGAGGCCGTCGCGTACGGGCCACGGTCGTACCCGGTGGCCCGGGCCGTGGCGGGCTGTTCGCCGCGGCTGCCGGGAATCCGTACCCAGCCACGGCCCTGTGCTCGCTCCGCGCTCATGGCGGACCCCTCTCACCGCGGGTCTCACTGCGGATCTCACCGCAGATACGTCTTGGGATGCCCGGCGGCGGCCCGGGGACACCGGGCCTCACCGGCGGAGCCCGGCAGCGGGCCCCGTGCACCGAGCCGTTTGCGGACTCCTCGCACCAGTCTCCCCGCCGTGAAGCCCGCACCGTGCACGAATCGCATGGAAGGGCCGAATGAGGGAGCCGTCAGCAGCCCCGCGAAGAACAGTCCGGGCCACGAGGACTCGAAGCCCGGGCTCAGCTCCGGCGTCCCGCCGTCCCCCACGGTCTCCAGCGCGGCCCGCAGCCCCGCGTCGAGCAGCTCCAGCCGGGCCAGGTCCGGGGTGAACCCGGTGGCCGCGATGACGTGCGCGGTGTCCAGCACCACGGACTCGCCGGACCTGGTGGTCAGCCCGAGCCGGGTCCGCTCGCCCACCGCGACCGCCCGGTGCAGCCGGTGACCGAGCAGCGCGGGCACCCGCCGCTCGAAGCGGTCCCGCAGCCACCAGGCGCCGGCCGGGCCGAGCGCGGTCGCCGCGATCCGCTCACGGGTGGCGGCGGGCAGCCGCCGCACCGCCCAGGGCAGCTCGGACCAGGCCCAGCTGCGCCAGCCGGTGCCGAGCCCGCTGTGCGGATCGCGCAGGGCGCGCAGCGCGGGGCGGTTCAGCGGCTGCGGCACCGCGTTCCAGTTCAGCCGGGCGCGGCGGGCGACCAGGCAGGGCCGGGCACCCTGCTCGGCCAGCAGGGCGGCGGTCTCCAGGGCCGCCTGCCCGGCCCCGAGCACGGCGACCTCGAGACCGGCGAAACGGGTCAGGTCCCGGTGTCCGCTGCTGTGCGAGTAGTGGCCGGGCGGCAGGTCCCGCAGCGTCTGCGGATGGTGGGCGAAGGGCATCACGCCGACCGCGAGGGCGACCGTCCGGGTGAGCAGCGGCGGCCCCTCGGCGGTGTGGACGCGGAAGCCGTCCCCCTGCGGGGTCACTTCCGTGACGGTCACCTCCTCCACCTCCGGCGCGGCACGGCGGGCGAACCACATCCCGTATTCGCTGAACGTGCCGATCGGCAGCGGAGTGCCGTGTTCCGCGGCCAGGCCGCGGGTGGCGCAGTACTCGGCCAGGGTGTGCCGCCCGTCGGGCGCGGACAGGTTGGAGGACCACGGCTCCGACTTCAGGTACATGCCGTCGGGCATGTGGTCGCGCCAGGAGGCCATCGGCCGGCCCAGGAGCCGTACGTCGAGCCCCGCACCCGCCGCGTGCGCGGCGATCGACAGCCCGTACGGGCCCGCGCCGACCACCACGAGATCGTCCATCCGGGTCACGGCCGTCCTTCCACTGTCGTGCTCAACGGGTCACCAGCTCGTCCGGGGACGCCGGGGCCTCCGGCGGCGCGGACCGGGAGAGCGGGGCCGGCCCGGGCTGGTCCCGCCCCCGCTGGCGGGGCGCCCGGACCGCCGCGAGGGCGGTGCGCCGGCCCTGGGCGGGCACACCCCGCAGGACGCGCGCGCCCTTGCCGACCCCGCGCCCGAGGAAGGCGCAGAGCATGGCCAGGAACGGCATCAGGTCGTCGCCGGCGAACCAGGCGGCCTCCACCCGCCCCCGCTCCCGGCCCGCCGCCGGGCGCCCGGGCCGGTCGGGCTGCCCGGGCCGGTCCGGCCGTCCCGCCGGAGCCCGGTTCGGGCCGGTCCGCCGGGCCGCGGCGGCCTGCGGCGGGCCCGGCGCCGGATCCGCCGCGGCCCGCGCCGGGCCCGCCGCGCCGCGGCGCGGCAGGGACCGGCCGCGCACCGCCGCCAGCAGCGCGTAGTTCTCGGCGACGAAGACGCGGCCCGGCCCGCCCGCGGGCTCCGGGACCCGCTGACCCGTCAGGTCCAGGTACATCGCCTGTACGACGTCCAGCCCGGCCGTGTCCGTGAACAGCCGGAACTGCGCGCCCGGGCGCGGGTTGAAGTCCACCAGCCGGAAGGTGCCCCGCTCGTCGCGGCGGAAGTCCAGGTCCAGGATCCCCTGGTATCCGAGGCGTTCGGCGAGCCGCAGCCCCGCCTCCTCCACCGCGGGATCCGGGAGCCAGCGGCCCACCGCCGTGAGCCCCGTCCGCACCGGCCACGACAGCTCCTTGCGGCCCGACCCCGCCAGCAGCGGACGCCCGCCCCGGGCGAAGGCCCCGTGGAAGAACCAGTCGGTGTCCGGCCCGGCCGGAAGGAACCGCTGGAGCAGCAGCCGGCTCCCGGCCTCGGCGGAGCGCTCGTACAGCCGCCGGGCCTCGGCGACGCTGTGCACCAGCGTGGTGCTGCGCAGGCCGTCGGCCCCGGCCGGCAGCAGCCAGGGCCGGCTCCACTTGGCGACCACCGGCAGACCGAGCCGCCAGGCGGCCTCCGCCGCCTCGCCGCCGCTCGCCGGGACGACCGTCTCCGGGTGCGGCACGTCCCAGCGCGCGCAGAGCCGCGCCAGTTCGGCCTTGTCGGCCACCCGGGCGGGCAGGTTGTCGGGCTGATGGGGAATCCGGAAACGGTCCGTCAGCATCGGCCCGATCCGGGACACCGTGATCGCGCTCAGATCGTCCATGGCGATCAGCACCGCCGGCCGGCCGATCCGCTCCGACACCCCGGTCAGGCACTCGAGCAAGGTCTCGGGCACCTCCGGATCCAGCCCGCCGACCGGCCCCGGATGCACGGCGCGCACATAGCGCGAACGCCCCATGGGACCTCCCCCGGCCTCGACGACGGCATGGACCTCCACGCCCCTGCGGCCAAGGGATCTGACGGCGCCGAGGGTTCCGTGGTGGAACGGATTGCGGTCGAGTCTGAGCAGAACGACGGGCACATGGTTGAGATACGCGTGCATGGCAGCGGTGTCTTTCACCTAGTCGGACCAAGCGGGGAGGGTGCGCACCTGCGAATGGCCTACGGCAGCGGCACCGAACAGGCCATTCGTCAGATGTGATGCCTAACGTCTTTGGTAAGCACACCGATTCAGGAAAGCTCGGGAGACGCCATGCCCAGACCACGCCGCCGACTGGCGAGCACCTGCATCGGTACGGTCACGGCCGGACTGCTCGCCACCGGGGCCGCGCTCGCGGAACCCGATGAGGACCGGTACCCGGGTTCGGACATCGCCATGGGCGCCTATCTCGACTACGGGCCGCCCGGCGTGGCGCGGATCCCGAACCTGTCGAACTGGCTGGGCGGCAAGGAGATCCGGGTCGGGCACACCTACCTGCCCGGCGACCGGTGGGCGGGCATCGAGGGCAACGTCGGCTTCCTGGAGGACTGGGCGCGGTGGCGCCGCGCCCAGGACGACCGGCTGTTCGTCCTCAACGTCCCCATGCAGGAACGCAACGAGGGCCGGGTGCCCGACCACCAGGTCGCCCGGCTGATCAGGGCGGGCGCGCAGGGCGAGTTCGACCGGCACTTCCAGCGGCTCGCCGAGCGGCTGGTGGCGCTGGGCGTGCCGGACACGGTGATCGTGCTCGGCTGGGAGATGAACGGCATCACCTACACCCACCGGTGCGCCCCGGACCCGGAGAACTGGAAGGTGTACTGGAAGCGCATCGTCACCGCGATGCGGGCCGTGCCCGGACAGGAGTTCCGGTTCGACTTCGCGCCGAACCGGGGCAAGGACGCGATCGGCTGGACCGAGTGCTACCCCGGCGACGACGTCGTCGACATCATCGGGATGGACTCGTACGACCAGGGTCCCGGCCGGAACTTCGACGAGCAGATCTCCCAGCCGTACGGACTCCAGCAGCACGTCGACTTCGCGGAAGCGCACGGCAAGGCGATCTCGTACCCGGAGTGGGGGCTGTTCCGGCGCGGGGACAACCCGGAGTACGTGCGGCGCATGCTGAAGTGGATCGAGCTGCACAAACCGCTCTACCACACCATCACCGACTACTGCCCGCACGGCGTGTGGCAGTGCAAGCAGAACCCGGAGTCCACGAAGGTCTTCCGCGAGGCACTGAGCGCGGAGGTTCCCGGCCCGGTCGTCCCGACCCCGGTGGTGCCCACGCCGGTGGTCCCGACCCCGGTGGTCCCGACGCCCGTCGTGCCCACCCCGGCCGTGCCCACCCCGGCCGTGCCCACGCCGGCCGTGCCCACGCCGGCCGTACCCACACCCAACGTGCCCACGCCGGCCGTCCCGACCCCGCAGGTCCCGACGCCGGCCGTGCCGACTCCCGAGATCCCCACGCCCGAGGTCCCCACGCCGTCCGAAGCCCCGAGCCCGCAGGTCCCGGCACCCTCCCAGGCGCCGTCGCCCGAGGTGCCCCGGCCCACGCCCGTGACCCCGGCCCCGGTGACCCCGAGTCCGCTGGTGCCCACGCCCGAGGTCCCGGCCCCGGCGACCCCGAGCCCCGCCGTCCCGAGCCCCGCCGTCCCGAGCCCCGAGGCGCCCGAGCCGACGCCCGTGCCCTCGCCGGAGCCCGTCCCCTCCCGGCCCCAGCCGCAGCCCCAGCCGCTGCCGGAGCCGGCGAAGCCGCCGCTCAACCCCAAGGAGTGGTGCGTCCCGCTCAGCTTCGGCGAGTGGCTCTCCAAGCTGGTCGGCAAGCAGTCGGTCTGCGTCAAGGTCGACCTGAGCAAGGACTCCGGCTTCTGGCCCTTCTAGACGGGTCATCGCACCCGCAGTTCGTTGAGCCGCGCCCGCCAGTCCCTGGCGGCCGGCAGCGCCTCCCGCAGCGCGTCCACCGCCCGCTCGCGCCCCGTCACCTGCGACTCGTGCAGCCGCAGCAGGGGCGCGAGCGCGCTGGTCGCCAGCAGGAACCGCTGGTTGACCACGGTCTCGGGCCGCCAGTGGTTCTTGTACGGCTCGTTGCCGCGCAGGAAGCTCACCACCGGACGGCCCTCGGCGAGCGCCCGCCCGGCCTCGTGGCGCAGCAGCAGCGTCGCCACGTCCACCTTGCGCGCCCGCAGGTCCGGATCGGCGCCGTACAGGTAGCCGCCGCTGAGCCCGGCCGACAGCAGCGTGACGTTGGCCGCCACCACCTTGCCGTCCAGCCGGAACTCCGTCAGCCGCCCCTCCCCCGCCCGCACCATCCGCCGTGTGGCCCGGGTCAGGTGCTCGGCGAAGCGGGGCCTGAGGTGCTCGGGGGTCACCCCGCGGCCGCGCCACTGCTTCTCGTGGAGCCGCAGCAGGGTCCGTACGGCACGCGGGACCTCGTGCTCGCCGACCTCGTGCTCCTCGATCCCGGCCGCGTCGGTCTTGCGGAGCTTGGCCCTGACCCGCTGGGCGCCGGAGGCCGGCATCCGCTTGACCAGCTCGTCGAAGGGCAGCGCGGGCAGCTCCATGCAGGTGGAGTCCGCGAGCCGGGCCGCGACCCCGGGCCAGTACGTGTAGAGCGCCTCGGCCGCGGCCCCGGGACGGACCTCGCGCAGGTCGACGACCGCACCCCGGGCGGCCCGGTGCAGCCCGTGGGCGAGCGCCGGGACCACCTGGTCGGTGTGCTCGGCGGAGACGAGCACGTCGAAGTAGTCGGTGATGGGGCCGCCGAGCGGCACGAGCAGCGGCAGCGGCCGGTGTACGAGCATCAGCGCGGCCGCGCCGACCAGTTCCTCGCCGCGCCGCACGAGCACGATCCGGAGCCGGCCGTCCTTCCCGTAGGACAGCCACCACGAGTGCAGCCAGGCGTGGCTCTGGAAGGGGGTCGCGGTGGGACAGGCGCGGACGAGCCGGTTCCACGGCTCCTCCAGCGCGGCGAACTGCCGGGAGTCGCGGCACAGCGTCACCGACAGGGCCGCGGCGGGGCCCGCACTCATCGCACGGACTCCTTCTCCTTGGTCTCGGCGTGCTCACCCTGCGCGGGAAGCGAGGGGTACTCCTCGGCGAGCGGCTGCTCCTGCGCCGCCCGCGCCCTCGGCTCCGCCTGCTCCCGCACCTGCTCCTGGTCCCTGCGCCGGGCCGGCCGGGCCAGCAGCCACAGCCCGCCGAGCAGCCCGCCGGCGCACATTCCCACGGCGCCGCTGATGGCGGCGGACGGGGAGGCGGGGTCGGTGGGGGCCACGGCCTGGTTGAACAGCAGCAGCTGCACGCCGGTGTTCTTCGCGGCCTGATTGCTGCTCAGGGACAGGGCGTCGGCGACGGCGTTGGCGATGTCGGCGGCCTCGCCGGGGCTCTTGGAGGTACCGGTGATCGCGATCATCGGGGACTCGGGCGAGGTCTCGGCCCGCACCTGGGTCCGCAGCTGGCGGGCGGCGATGCCCGCGCGGGGCTGTGCGTAGGCGAGCGTGGAGCTGCTGGTGGCGATGCGGGCGTAGGCCTGGGCGAAGCCGAGGGCGGTGGCCGGCTCGGTGGTGTCGTCGGGCACGGCGACGACGTAGCTGGTGGCGGCGTACTCGGGCGCCTTGAGCACCCCGTACGCCCCGCCCGCGGCCAGCCCCAGCAGGGCGCACGCGGGCAGCGGCCACCACGCCGGAGGCGGTACCAGCCGCCGCCCGAGCCGCTTCCTCCCGGACCGGTGGTCGGACTTCTTCGCCGGCTTGTTCTCGGAATTCTTGTCGGACTTCTTCTGCTCGGCGCTTTCGGCCATGGCTCTTCTCGTTTCGTGAAGGGTGAAGGGGTTCATTCCGGCCGCGACGGCGCCGCGCCCGCGAGGGAGGCGGCCGGGCCCGGCGCGGCCGACAGCGCGAGGTCGTACACGTCGAGCAGCTGCCGCGCGCTGCGGGTGATGTCGTAGCGGCGGACCACGGGCGGCGGCGGCAGCCGGCGGGCCCCCGCCTCCATGTGGCCGCGCAGGGCCGCGACCAGCTCCTCCGTGCCCGTGCCGATGCGCCGGGCGCCGGGGGCCTGCGCGGCGGGCAGGTCGTCGATGGCCGGGCAGGTGACGTGCAGCACCGGCAGCCCGGCGGCCAGCGCCTCGACCACGGCCAGCCCGAAGGCCTCCTCCCGCGACGGCGAGACGAAGACGTCCATGGCGGCCAGCAGCGCCGGGATCCCCGGGGTGCGGCCGTCCGCGCTGTCGCCGAGCGGGTCCCGCTCGCCCAGCAGGTGGATCCGGCTCTGCGCGCCCAGCTCCGCGGCGAGCAGTCGCAGCGCCGCGCGCTCGGGCCCGTCCCCGGCGAGCAGCAGGTGCGCCCCCGGCAGCGCGGCCACGGCCCGCACCAGGACGTCGAACCGCTTGCCGGGCACCAGCCGGCCGACCCCGCCGACCACGAAGGCCCGCTCCGGCAGCCCGGTCCGGGCCCGGGTGGAGCGCCGGACGCCGTCCTCGAAGCGGAAGCGGACGGACTCGATCCCGTTCGGTACGACGTGCACCCGCGCGGCCGGTACTCCCCACCCCTCCAGCCGGGCGGCCACGGTGTCCGACACGGCGACCGTCGCGGCTCCCAGCCGTTCGCTGGCCAGGTAGAGGGCGCGCACCCCGCCCGACAGCGGCCGGCCCTCGATCTCGGCTTCGCCGAGGGAGTGTTCGGTGGCCACGGTCGCCTTGGTGCCGGCGAGCCGGGCCGCGAGGCGCCCGTACACGCAGGCCCTGTACAGGTGGGTGTGCACGAGGTCGTAGCGGCCGCGCCGGATGAACTTCACCAGTCGCGGCAGCGCCCCCAGGTCCCGGTTGCCCCGCATCCCCAGGTGCACGACCCGCACCCCGTCGGAGCGCAGCCCCTCGGCGACCGCCCCGGGGTTGGTCAGCGTCAGGACGTCGCAGCGCATCGGCATGTGCCGCAGCAGCAGGCGCAGCTGCTGCTCGGCGCCGCCGACCCCGAGCCCGGTGATGATGTGCAGGGCCTTCACGGCAGGACCACCCGCCGCAGCTCGCGGGCCTGGTGGCGGACCTGCTTGACGCGCAGCCGCGCGCCCCCGTCGGCCTGGCTGATGTGCGTACGGGGCAGGGCGTGCGGGCCCGCGAGCCGGCCGGGGTCGATGGCGCAGGCGTACCCGTATCCGGCGGCCCGGGTGGCGGCGACGACCCGCGCGTCGAGGTGCCCGTACGGGTAGCAGAACCCCTCGGGCAGGTTTCCCGTCAGCTCGCGCAGCAGGTCGCGGCTGCCCTGGAGTTCCTGCCGGAGCACGTCGTCGGTGGCCGCGGTGAGGTCCTGGTGGAGCAGCCCGTGCGAGCCGATCTCCTGTCCGGCCGCGGCGACTTCGCGGATGCCCTCGGCGGTGAGCAGGGACTTGCGCGGCCCGAGCGGGTCCCACACGTTGTCCACGCCGAGCCGCCCGGGCAGGACGAAGAGGGTGGCGGTGCAGTCGTGGCGGCGCAGCAGCGGGAGCACGTGCGTCAGGAAGTCGGTGTAGCCGTCGTCGAAGGTCAGCCCGACCAGTCCGGCCGCGCGGCCGGCGTCCCGGGCCCTGAGCAGTTCGCCGACCGACACCCCGCGCAGCCCGCGGGAGCGCAGCCACAGCAGTTGGACCTCCAGGGCGCCGGGGGTGACGGTGATCCCGTACGGGTCCTCGGCGGGGTCGGTGAACTCGGCGACCGAGTGGTACATCAGGACCCACGGCGATGCGGTCCGTCGGGCGGGGCCCACCACGGCGGCGGGCGCCGTATCGGTGTCAGCGGACATTGCGGAACCTCTGCGTGAACTGGGAGGTGAACCGGTCGATCTGACCGGGCAGGGCGGTGACTTCGAGGGCGCGTATGGCGGTGCCGGTGGCTCCGAACATCGCCGGGACCAGCAGGCAGCCGAGGGCGGCGCTGAGCAGCGGGTCGGGGATCATGGGCCCGGCGATCCAGCCGGTGGCGCAGGCGGCCGCCGCGGACACCGCGAGCCGCCCGATGCTGACGGCGACCCGGCCGCCCTGGATGGGGACGATCCGGGAGCCGAGGCCGGTGAGCAGCAGGACGGCGGTGGTGGTGATGCCGGCCGCGTTGGCGGCGGCGATGCCGTAGATGCCCCACCAGCCGACGGCGAAGGCTCCGGCCACGATGTTGACGATCAGTCCGGCGCCCATCGCGAGCGCCGGGAACCAGGTGGGCCGGGCGGTCGAGAAGAAGGGCCGGGACAGTGCTCCGACGAGGCAGTGGCCGAGCAGTCCGAGTCCGTAGACCCGCATGACGGAGGCGGTGGCGAGGGTGTCCTGGTGGGTGAAGGCGCCCCGTTCGAAGAGGACCTGGATGATCTGTGGCGCGTAGCCGATGACGAGCGCGGTGCCCATCAGCACGGCGAGGCAGGCCAGTGCCAGATCCTGTTCGACGCGCCGCCGGGCCTTCTCCCGCTCCCCGCCGGCCATCGCCTGGGCGACGACGGGGAAGGTGACGGTGCAGATCATCAGGGAGAGCACCATCGGCATCTGCGCGACCTTCTGCGCGTAGTTGAGGTGCGAGATCGCCCCGGACGGGAGGGACGCGGCGAGGAACCGTTCGACGAGCACCTGCGACTGCCGGAACACGGCGAAGAAGATGACGGGCGCGATGACCCCGAACGCGATGAGGGTGGGGCGGTCGCGGTCGCGCTGGCAGCGGGCGGGACCGGTGACGCGCGCGGCGCGGGGCGGGCCGAAGCCCACGTTCCGGATGAAGGCGGGCAGTTGCACGAGGACCATCAGCAGTCCGCCGGCGGCGACCCCGGCGGCGGCGGCCCGCACCCCCCACAGGGCGTGCAGCGCGAGCATGGTGCCGATGATGCCGACGTTGTACGAGACGTAGATCGCGGCGGGCGGTACGAAGGAGCGGTGGGCCCGCAGCGCCGCGCTGAAGTATCCGGCGATGCCGAAGGAGAGGACGGTCAGCGCCGTCAGCCGGGTGCACTGGACGGCGAGTTCCGGATCGGGCAGGCCGGGGGCGAGGACGGCGACGACGAGCGGCGCGGCCACGATGAGCACGGAGGCCACGGCGGCCAGGAACACGACGAGCCGGGGCAGCGTCGCCCCGACGAGCAGCCGTACGGGGTCCTGTGCGCGGGCCTCCATCCGGGTGAGCCCGGCCCGGCTGGCCGACCGCCGGGCGAGGGCGTGGCTGAAGGCGGGCACCATCAGAAGCGCCATGGCGTCCTCGATGAGCAGCGTCGAGGCCATCTCGGGCACGGTCCAGGCGATCAGGAACGCGTCGCTGTCGTGCCCGGCCCCGAAGAGGTGCGCGATGGTCTGGTCCCGCACCAGCCCGAACACGGCCCCGGCGGCGGTCAGGCCGGCGGTGACGGCCGCCGCCTTGGCCAGGAACCGCCCCAGCGGCGGCCCGCTGCTCCCGGCGGCAGGGGGCGCGGCGGGCGCCGCGGACGGTGCGGACCGGGCCGGGGTCCGGCCCGCACCGGGGCCCGCACCCGAGCCCGCACCGGGGCCGCGCGGGGCCGCGGGCCCGGCGGGGCCCGTACCGGCTCCGCGCGGCGGGCCGCCGTTGGCGTACGCGGCCACCCGCACCCGCCGGGGCCCGGCGGCCCCGGGCACCGCTCCTGCGACGAACCCGGGATCCCTGGCCGCCACCCCGGCCGCCCGCCCGGACAGCACCGGCCCCCGCACCGGCCCGGGCACCGGGTCCGGGGCGGAGGCGGGGTCGGCCGGGTCCGGCGGGGTCAGGGGGCGGCCGGGCAGCACCGGGTCACGGAGCGGCCCGGTGGCACGGTCCTCGGCGGCGCCGGGCTCCGCGGGGGCCGACGGGGTGCCGGGGCCCGGGTCCAGGTCCGGGACATGGGCGGGGCCCGCCCCGGCCGGAGGGTCGGAGGCGGGCCGCCAGGGCGTCGTGTCGGTCACCGGCCGCCCGAACCCTCGGGGGCCGGGCCGGCGGACCACGCCGGGCCGCCCGGGACCCCGTCCTCCGGGGAGGGCAGGGCCCACCAGGCGGCCAGGCCGATGATCACGCCGGTCAGGACGGTGGACGGGCCGCCGATGTCCGCGTACAGGAAGTCGGTCAGCTGCCAGACGAACAGCCCGGTCGCGATCAGCCCGCAGTCCCTGATCCGCCGGGCACCGCCGCCGGCGAGCCGCCGCGCGCCCGCCACCAGCAGCGCCGCCCAGCCGCCCGCCAGGGCGACCAGCCCGATCAGCCCCTGTTCGCTCAGGATGAGCAGGTACATGTTGTGCGGGGAGAGCAGCGGCTGGCGGATGTAGCCCTGGCCCGCGCCGGCGGTGTCGCTGCCGGAGGAGAGGCCCAGCGAGGCGTGCCCGTCCCGGTGGGCGGGGAAGCCCTTCAGCCCCACCCCCACCGCCGGCCGCTCCCGCCACATCGACTCCGCCGCGGCCCACATCGTGTAGCGGTCGGTCACGGACTGGTCGGGGGCGCTGGAGACCTGCGTGATGGAGGTCAGCCGCTCCGCGACCATCTCCGAGCCGACCCCGAGCCCGCCCACCAGGACCACCCCGGCGGCGGCCAGCGCGAGCAGCACCTTCAGCGCCCGCCGGATCCCGGCCAGCAGCATCACCAGCACCGCCGCGCCCAGCGTGGCGATCCACGCGCCCCGGCTGAAGGACAGCACCAGCGGCAGCACCAGGACCAGCGCGCAGCCCCCGGCGATCCGCCGGGCCCGCCGCGGCAGCCCCGGCGCGAGTGCGACGGCGGTGGCCACGACCAGCCCGTACGCCACCACCGTGGCCATGCCCATGACGTCACCGGGACCGAAGGTGCCCACGGCCCGGATGTCCTCGCCCTGGTAGGAGGCTCCGGTCTGGGTCGCGTACTGCACGACCCCCACCGCACCCTGCACCAGCGCCAGGACCACGAAGCACCCGGCGGCGATCCGGAACTCCCCGGCGTCGCGCACCAGCAGCACCACCGCCGCCGGGACCAGCACGAAGACCTGGAGGTAGCGCACGAAGCCCGGCAGGGCCGCGTACGGGTCCCCGGCGGTCACCGTCGCGACCGCGAGCCCCACCGCGGGCGTCCCGAGCACGAGCACGCCCAGCGGGGTCAGCCGCCGCACCCGCCCGCGCAGCGCCTGCACGGCGCAGACGAAGACCAGCAGCAGCGAGGCCGCGTCGGCCGGGCCGACCTTCCCCGAGGCCGTGGCGTCGCCCGCCGGGAGCGGGGCCAGCAGGAACAGCACCGTCGCGGCGAGCGGCAGCAGCGGCCAGTGCCGCCGCAGCAGCCCCGGACCGCCCGGACGATGGCCGGTCCGGGCACCGTTCAGGGATACCGCAAGGCTCATCAGCTGCCCCCCAGCCGGAAGCGGAAGAAGGAGGCCGCGGTGCGGGCCAGGATCCACAGGTCCTGCCACAGCGACCAGGTGTCGATGTAGTGGTTGTCGAACCGGGCCCGGTCCTCGATGGAGGTGTCCCCGCGCAGGCCGTTGATCTGGGCCAGGCCGGTGATGCCGACGGGCATCCGGTGCCGGGCCTCGTAACCGGGGTGGACGGTGGAGAACTTGGCGACGAAGAAGGGCCGCTCGGGGCGCGGGCCGACCAGGCTCATGTCCCCCCGCACGACGTTCCACAGCTGCGGCAGCTCGTCCAGCGAGGACTTGCGCAGGAAGGAGCCGACCGGGCTCATCCGCCGGTCGCCCGCGACCGTCCAGCGGGTGGCGGACTCGTGCTCGTCGGCGCGCAGCGTACGGAACTTCAGCAGTGTGAAGGGGCGCCCGTACAAGCCGACCCGCTCCTGCCGGAAGATCACCCCCGGCCCGTCGCACAGCCGTACGGCGAGCGCACAGGCGGCCATCACGGGCGCGGCGGCCACCAGCGCGACCAGCGCGAGGGCGGCGTCGAGGCCGCGCTTGACCCCGCGCTCCAGCGGCCGCGCGGGGCGGGGCAGCAGGGGCTGGACGGCGTAGCCCCACAGCTGGTCGGCGGGGTGCGCCACCCGCATCCCGGTGACCTTGGCGGTACCGGCCGGGTCGGCGAGCCAGAGCCGGCAGCCGTGGTCGTGGAAGAGGCGGACCAGGGAGGCGGTGCGCTCGTCGGCCTCGGGCGGGCGGGTGAACACGGCGTGGCGCACGGAGTTCTGGATGACCGCGCGCCGGATGTCCTCGTGGGTGGCGAGCACCGGCAGCGTGCCGGTGCCGGCCTCCACGGCGGTCCCGGTGTCGGCGAGCCCGACCGGGCGCAGGCCGTACTCGGGGCGGCCGTGCAGGGCCGCGGCCACCGCGCCCGCTCCGCCGCCGGGTCCGACGACGAGGGCGGAGGCGGGCCGTCGCACGCGGGTGCGACGGCGGAGCTGGTTGACGAACCCGCGCCCCGCGCAGGCCAGGACGACCTGCAGGCAGACGGCCGTGAGCAGCGCGCTCCAGCCCAGCGCCCGGGCGGGCTCGACCGCGGCGACGACCGTGGCCGCGCCGCACCACAGGACGGCGGACCGTCCGGCCAGTGCGGGCAGTTCGAGGAGCGCGGAGGGCGCGAGCCGGGGCCGGTAGAGGCCGGCCTGCGCGTGCAGCCCGGCGAGCAGGACGGCGAGCGGCGCGCCCGCCGCGACCGGCAGGGCGGCGGCGGGCAGGGCGGTCGCGGACAGCGCCGTCACGGTCAGTACGGCGGCCAGCGCGTCGGCGGCGAGCAGCGGGAGTACGCCGTCGCGGCGGCGGACCCGCTGCGGGCGCACGGCGGTCCGGGCCTGGCCGGCCCTGGGCCCGCGCGGCGGGTGGATGGCGGTCGCGGCCCGGCGTACGGCAGTGATGCCGGCACTGCCGGCGGGCCCCGTGCCGCCCTGCCCGGTGTGCCGGGCGGGTGCGCTGTCCATCGTCATCGGCTGATGCGCTCCTGGTTCAAGGGCCGGGGCCTGCCCAGCAGTTCGTGGTACAGGCCGGTGACCGCGTCCGTGGTCCGCCGCACGTCGAAGTCGGTCCGGGCGTGCTGCCGGGCCTGCTCTCCGAGTTCGGCGAGCAGCCGCGGTTCGGCCAACAGCCGTCCCAGGGCCTTGGCCAGCGCCGTCGGGTCCTCCGGCGGCACCAGGCAGAGCCGTCCCTGGCCGGGCGGCAGGCTCTCCCGGGCACCGCTGACGTCGGAGACCAGGACCGGGCGGCCGCAGGCCATGGCTTCGAGCGGGGCGAGCGCCATGCCTTCCCACCGCGACGGCAGTACAACGAGATCGGCGGCCCGAAGCCACGGTCGGATGTCCGGGGCAGCGCCCGCGAAGAGCACTCCGGAGGGCGCGGTGCGGCGCAGCCGTTCGGTGTCGGGGCCGTCGCCGACGAGGGCGAGGCGGGCTCCGGGGACGGTGCCGAGCAGCTCGGGCCAGGCCCGCAGCAGGACGTCCTGCCCCTTCTGCGGGCAGAGCCGTCCGACGCAGACGGCGAGCGGCCCGTCACCCCGGAAGGCGGCGGGCAGCGGCAGCCCGGCGCGGGCCCGGGCCTTGTCCTGGTCGGGGTCCGGGCAGCCGGGCCGGAAGTGGTCGAGGTCCACGCCGTTGCGGATGACCGACCAGCGGGCGGCGATTCCCTCGGCCTCGCCCGCGCGGCGCTCGGCCTCGCTGACGCAGAGCACCCGGTCGGCCCACCGGGCCCCGTAGCGCTCCCAGCGCAGCGCGAGTGCGCCGGTGGCCCCGCCGACGGCGTCGAAGGACCAGGCGTGCGGCTGGAAGACGGTGGGGACGGCGCCGCGGGCGGCGAGCCGCCCGGCCAGTCCGGCCTTGGCGCTGTGGGCGTGCAGGAGGTCGGGCCGGACGCGCCGCAGCAGCCGCCGGGCGCCGAGGACTTCGGCGGGCAGGGCGGGTCCGGGGGCCCGCCCGGCGCGCCAGGTGAGCACCTCGGCTCCGGCGTCCCGGGCGGCGTCGGCGAGCGTTCCGCCGCTCGGGCAGCCGACGACGGCGCGCAGGCCCGCGGCGCTCTGGGCGCGCACGAGGTCGGTGACGACGCGCGCGACACCGCCGTCTACGGGCTGGGCCAGGTGGAGGACGGTCGTGGGCTGTGCCGCCCATGGCTGTGTGGGCACGTGGAGTGGTCTCCTGCGTTCAGCGGCGCGCGTCTGTCTGAACGAAGAGCACACCGAGGAAATGACCCTGACTTTCGCCCGTGAACCTGAAACTCAGACTGCGGGCACCACCGGACAGGGCGGGACTCAGGTCGAAGACGTCCGCGTCATAGCCGAGATTGTTCACATAATCAGGCTGTCGCACGAACGTCTGCTGTCCGAATTCCGTGATCGTAGAATTCATGACATCATTGAAAGGATTTTCCGGATCGCTGAGGCTCACCCGGCGGCCACTGTCGGCCGTCACGGTGAGTGAGTCGTCCAAGGTGCCGCGGTCCCCGTCGTACGCGACCACCCCGACCCGCCCGGAGGCCCCGGCCGGCGCGTCCAGACCGTCCACCTCGACCAGCCCGTCACCGGCCCCCGGGCGCGCGGCGAGCGACTCGAACCCGTCCCACACCGAGATCCGGCGCACCGGCTCCTGCGGGTGCTCGTAGGCGACGACCAGCGTCCACCCGCCCCACGCACCCGCGTCGGAGTGGCCCATCGCGATGTTGAGCTGCGCCACCGTCCACATCCCGGCGCCGCCCTTGCGCACCAGCGGGGTCACGTCGGCCGAGGCCTGGTAGGCGTCGCTGCCCGCGTCCGTGCGGTGGCCCATCACCGTGTCGGCCAGGACCTCCTTGTACGCGCCGCCCGGTTCGGCGACGAGCACCCGGCCGTTGTCCTCCGGCGGCTTCTGCTCCCCCACCCGCAGGTTCCCGCCCCAGTAGAGGCGGGCGTAGGAGACCTTCGCGCCCTGCGGGACCTTGAGCTCGGCGCGGGTGGAGTTGTAGGTGTCCGGGTCCTTGTCGACCTCGCTGTAGAACATCTCGAAGTCGCCGTTGACCCCCGCGGCGCCCCGCTTGACCTCGGCGCACGGCTCGGCCTGCGGGGACTCCTCCCGGCGGCAGCTGATGCCGGAGTTGGAGGCCCGTACCAGCCCGCCGTGCTGCGCGGCCTGATAACGCTGGGTGAACGGAAGTCGGGGCATCTCTCGGGGAGCGGGGGCGAGCGGAGCGGGGGAAGCCTGCGCGGCGGGGGCGAACACGGAAAGGGTGAGGCAGGACAGCAGACCGAGTGTGCCGAGGATTCTGCGGGAGGAACCCATGACCCCGTCTCCAATTTCGATCAAGGGGACAAAACAGGAGTGCACTTTGTCAGAAATCGGGCTGGAAATCACGTCGGACTCGCTCGTACGGCCTTTTGGGCGATGCCACGCACCCTTGAAGTGGGCGGGTCGTTATGGCTTGCACCATTGTTCGAACCGAAAAGGCGGGAACGCCTGAGCGTCAACCGCGGCGTCCGAAACGGCGGCATCCGGGTGAAGTCACGCAACCCCGGCGCGGGCCGGGCCGTTGTTCCGGGTGCTCCAGTACCGGGCAATCCTGCAAAAAAGGGACGACAATGATCAAGAAGATGATGGCCACGGCGGCGGTTGCGGCCTCGGTCGTGGGCATGGGTGCCGCCATGGCGCCGCAGGCGATGGCCATCGGGAACGACAACGGCATCAACACCGTGAACGGCAACGGCGCTTCGCAGATCTACGGCAACCAGGCCACCTACGGCAACATGAGCCCGCAGATGGCGCTGATCCAGGGCTCCTTCAACAAGCCCTGCATCGCCCTGCCGGCCAAGGCCAACGTCCAGTCCGTGCTGGCCCTGGTCAACGTCGGCGTCCAGGACATCCCGGTCCTGTCCAACCCGATGAACCAGCAGTGCACCGAGAACTCCACCCAGGCCAAGGGCGACGAGCCGCTCTCGCACATCCTGGACGACATCTCGCTCCTCACCGGCAACGGCTCCGTCGGCAGCTGACCGAGGACCCCAGCGAGGCCGCCGCACCTTCGGGTCGCGGCGGCCTCGCCACGTGAATGCGCGAATGGGGGTGCGCATTCACCGCCTTCCCGAATTCTCCGCACCATCCGGGCGAATTCGCGGAGCAGTACCGAAAACCCACGGTTTCTTTTGCCTCGACCACTCGTTGATATTTCTGCAGCGGATAGACCTCTGCGGGAAGGATCAAAAAGAAAATGAAGCACAAGAAGGCAGTGGTGCTGGCCGCCGGGGTTCTGATGGCCGCCGGTGCCGCCTCCCCCGCCCTGGCCGATGCCGACGCCTCGGGCAAGACCGCGGGCTCCCCCGGTGTCCTGTCCGGCAACACCGTCCAGGTGCCCGTCAACATCCCGGTCAACGTCTGCGGCAACAGCGTCAGCGTGATCGGCCTGCTGAACCCCGCGTTCGGCAACGCCTGCGTCAACCACTGACGCAGCGGCCCGGCCCACACGGGCAGACCTCCTCGGGGTGGCCTCGGAGTGCACGGCGGTGCACTCCGAGGCCACCTTCGATTCAGCACCGGCACCAGCGCCGGTAGACAGGGAAGGACCCATGCGACAGGTACTGAGCCGACAGGTACTGGGCAAGGGGATGCTCACGGCGGCGGCAGCCTCGAGTCTGCTGTCGATCGCGACCGGTGCGGCCTACGCGCACCCGGGAGCGACGGCCGAGGCCTCGCACTCTCCGGGTGTGCTGGCCGGCAACAGCGTCTCGGTACCGGTCACCTTCGCGCCGAACGTGTGCGGCAACAGCGTGGACGGGGGCGCGGCCCTCAACCCCTCGATGGGCAACACCTGCGCCACCTCCACCGGCTCGCACACCCACGACGGCTACGACTACGGGCGCTACCTCAGCCCCGAGAACGCCGAGGCCTTCGAGCGCTACCTCGAGGAGCGGCCGGGACCCCGGCACGCGGTCCCCGAGCAGCGCCACGAATCGCCGCGCCACGAGCAGGCCCGCCACGAACAGCCCCGCCACGAGGGGCCGCGGCACGCCAAGCCGCGCCAGGAGGAGCCCCGCCACGAGGGCGGTTACGGCGGTTCCGGCCGGGAGGAGGGCGAGGAGGAGTGCGACGACCACCCCGGGTCGCCGCCGCCCCCGCCGGTGAACCACGCACCCCCGGCACCCGAGCATCCGCACCCCATGCCCGAGCCGGTCGAGGAGCACCCGGCGCCGAGCCCCGAGGCGCAGCCCCCCGCCCCGGTCGACGAAGCGCCGGAGCCGCTGCCCGCCCCGGCTCCCGCCCCCGGGCCGGAGCCCGTCCCGGACGAGACGCCCGCGCCGCTCCCGGCCCCGGTCGACGAGGCACCGGCTCCGCTTCCCGCCCCGGTCGAGGAGGCGCCCGTAACCCTTCCGGCCCCGGCGCCCGCGCCCGGCCCGGAGGAGGAGCCCGCGCCCCGGCCGCCGCACGGGAGCCAGCCCGTGGAGCAGCCCGCACCGGAGATCGTCCGGCCGGGCGACCAGCCCCCGGCCGCCCCCGCCGGTGACACTCCCGTCCACCTGCCCCCGGCGGCGGAGCCCGCGCCGCTGCCCGCCCCGGCTCCCGGGCCGGCTCCCGCTCCCGCGCCCGCGCCCGCCCAGGTGACGGCGCCCGTGCTGGCCGAGACCGGCGCGGGCCAGCCCGCGGCCGCGGCGGCCCTCGCCTCCGCGCTGATCCTCGGCGGCGCCATTCTCTACCGGCGGTCGCGCGTCTCCTGACGGCAATACCGGTAATCGGAAGAAATATCGGCCGGAGAATCCCTTGTCGGATTCTCCGGCCGCTGTCATGTACCCGTGCGTCGCGTTTCCCGATCGGCAGGGAATCGTTACCCAGGGCGAAAGCGGCGCGACGGTCGCCGCTGAGCCTCGGCCCACGAAAGAATGAGGATTTCGATAATGAAGCTCACGAAGGTCGCCGCTGTCGTCGTCGGCTCCGTAGCCGCCCTCGGCGCCTCCGCCCCCGCCTTCGCCGCCGATGCCGCTTCCCCCGTACCCATGAGCCTCACCAGCGGGGCCACCACGGTGACGGAGGCCGTGAACCCGGTCTCCGAGCAGCTCCCCCAGATCGTCGGTGCCGGACTGGCCGAGCAGGGCGAACACGTCGACAACGTCCTGGGCACCGTCCAGCGGGTCAACCAGGTCCGCAACAACGTGCCCGGCGAGCTGCTCGGCCTCGCGAACGGCGCCACCCAGGCGTCCCCGCTCCTCGGCGGCGTCCAGCTCAACGGCGGCGCCGCCCGCTGAGCGGTCCGGACGTGACTGTGGGCGCCACCGGCGAGGCCGGGGGCGCCCACAGTCGTTGTACGGCCGGCGTCAGTCGTTGACGCAGACGTTGCCGAACGAGGGGTTCAGGAGCGCGATCACGTTCACGGTGTTACCGCAGACGTTGACCGGCACGTGGACCGGGACCTGGACCAGGTTGCCCGAGAGCACACCGGGGGAACCCACGGCCGCGCCCTCGGCCGACGAGTCGGCGACGGCGGAGCCGGCGGCACCGGCCGCAGCGAGACCAGCGGTGGCCAGGACCAGGGCGGCCTTCTTGGCAGAGTTCATGGGAAGTGCACCTTCTGTTCGATGTTCTGCCCCGATCCGGGGCTCACATCGAGCGAAACGGCCCATCTTCCCTTGCGACACGGTTCCGTCCGCGATCAGACCTGTTCAGCTCAATAGTCGTAACCGCGAACGGCCGCGGACGTTACGGAAGGCCCGGGATCTCGATCTCCGGGAGTTCGAGGTCGGGGAGCTCCGGCACGATCTCCACCGGAGCCGCCGGGTCCGGCAGCGTCGGCGGGGTGAGCGGCGGCAGCGCGGGGAGCTCCACGCCGGGGATCTCCGGGAGTTGGACCCCCGGGATCTCCGGCAGCTTGATCTCGGGGAGCTTGATCTCCGGGATCTTGATGTCGGGCAGGGTGACCCCCGCCGGCAGGAGCGCCTTGATGGATTCGAGGAGGCCGTTGATGAGGTCGTCGATGGGACCGGCCGCCGCGCGCTGCTGGGTCTCGAGCTGCTGACGGACGGCCGCTCGGTCGCCTTCCACGGCGCCCGCGGGGGCTGCCGCGCCGGACAGTATGACGACGGCGAGGGCCGACGGGACAAGGAGGCGGGCGCGGCGGACGCGGGACGGCTTCGTGGGGTGCATGGATGTTCCTTCTCGTGGTCGCGCGGATACGGACCGATGCGATCCGCTCCCTCACCCACCGTGCGAACACCTCTCACGGAGCGCAACCGGAGGCGGTCCGACTGCGCGCTTCGTACGGGCTTCGCGCAGGCGTCCGGAGGCCTCTCACCCGGGCCGGGGAAAACCTCCCCCCACACGGGCCGTTTGAGTGAAGCCGCGGAACCAACCCCCTGGCAGGCCAGTTGACCAGGGCGCTCCATTAGCGGGCACTCGTGCGACAGAAGGATCAAGATGTTCAAGAAGATCATGACCGCCGCCGCTGTCTCCGCCGTTGCCGTCGGCGCGGGCGCTGCCGCCGCGGCCCCGGCCATGGCCATCGGCAACGACAACGGCATCAACACCGTGAACGGCAACGGCGCCCAGCAGATCTACGGCAACCAGAAGACCCACGGCGACCAGAGCCCGCAGCTCGGCCTGGTCCAGGGCACCCTGAACAAGCCCTGTGTCGGCCTGCCGGTCAAGGTCAACGCCCAGTCGCTGGTCGCGCTGCTCAACGTCGGTGTCCAGGACATCAACGTCGCGTCCAACCCGATGAACCAGCAGTGCACCGAGAACTCCACCCAGGCCAAGGGCGACGAGACGCTCTCGCACATCCTGGACAACATCTCGCTCCTCTCGGGCAACGCCTCCGCCGGCAGCTGATCTCCGGGCCCCGTGCCCGTTGAGCGAACGTCGAGGGCCCCGGCAGCGTCCGGTGCTTTCTAGGGGTCGTCGCAACACGTGGTCATGTTGATCAGGCCGCGAGCAGTTTATGCAGGCGCTCGGCTGGGGTTTCCCAGTCGAGCGTTTTGCGTGGGCGGCCGTTGAGCTGGGCGGCGACGGCGTCGAGGTGTTCCCGGTCGTGGACGGACAGGTCGGTGCCCTTGGGGAAGTACTGCCGCAGCAGGCCGTTGGTGTTCTCGTTCGAGCCGCGCTGCCAGGGACTGGCCGGATCGCAGAAGTAGACCGGAACGTCGGTGGCGACGGTGAACTCGTGATGGCGGCCCATCTCCGAACCCTGGTCCCAGGTCAGGGACCGTTTCAGGTGGGCAGGCAGGAGCTGGACGGTCTCCTGCAGTGCGTCGCGGACCTGCTCGGCGCTCCGGCCGTCCGGCAGGTGCACGAGCATCACGTATCGGGTGGCCCGCTCGACCAGGGTTCCGATCGCGGACCCGTTGTCCTTGCCGATGATCAAGTCGCCTTCCCAGTGGCCGGGGACCGCACGGTCTTCCGCCTCGGCGGGACGCTCGCTGATCATGACCATGGGCTCGGCGAAGCGGGGCCGTCGCTGCTGGGCCTGGCGGTGGGGCTTGCGGCGGGCCCGTCCGGTCCGCAGTGCTCCGGCGAGCTCCCTGCGCAGTTCCCCGCGTCCTTGGACGTAGAGGGCCTGGTAGACGGTTTCGTGGACCACGTGCATCTCCGGCCGGTCGGGGAACTGTGCCCGCAGAGCCTGGCAGATCTGCTCCGGGCTCCACAGCTCGTCCAGGCCGGCCTGGACCGCGGCTCTCAGCTCGGGGTTCTGGCTGATCTTGCGCGGCTTGGGCCGTGGCCGGCGGTCATCGGCCCGGGCCTGCGCCGCGAAGGGCCGGTACTGCCCGTTCCCCGGGTGCCGGTTGCGGCGAAGCTCCCGGCTGACCGTGGACGGGCTGCGGCCCAGCTCGGCCGCGATCGCCCGGATCGTGGCCTTCTCCCGCAGCCGGTCTGCGATGTGGATCCGGTCGGCCTCACACAGATACCGCGACGACGCGGAAGGCGGCACCACCGGACGAACCGGTGGTGCCGCCTTGTGCCGGCCCGACGGGTTGCGGCCGTTACGCCACCGCTTGCCCGTGCGCAGGTTGATCCCGACTCGTCTGCAGGCTTCGGAACTGCTCAGGCCCTGGTCCATGAGCCGGAAGTATTCCTCCCGCTCACGGACCAGCTTCCGACGGCCTTGGGCCACCGTCCGCACCTCGCGGATCTCGAACTCCATCGCACCCCTTGAGCTGGGGTGTTGCGACGACTTCTAGAACCCAAGTCCAGCTGCCGGGGCCCTTTCGTGCGGGCCGTGCCCTCAGCCGGTCCAGAAGTCCCACCACCGGGTGAGGACGAGCATGGCGATCACCCCGATGTGCAGGACGGGCGGGGCCCAGCCGAACTCGGCGAAGAAGTCCCGGCCCGGTCCGGGCGAAGGCAGGGTGCCCGTACGGGCGTTGTGCGCGGTGACGGCCCAGAACATCAGCAGCGTGGCCACCCAGGCCAGGCAGCACCACAGGCACAGCGCGTTGATCTCGTACAGCGACTGGACCATCAGCCAGGAGCAGAAACCGACGCCGAAGAGGGTCCCGGCGTTCAGACCCAGCCAGAACCAGCCTCGGTAGCGCGCGCCGGCCAGCAGGCCCGCGCCGACGCAGACCACGACGGCGTAGGCGGCCAGCCCCAGCATGGGATTGGGGAATCCGAAGACCGCCGCCTGCTCGCTCTTCATCACGCTGCCGCAGGAGACCACGGGGTTGAGGCTGCAGGCGGGCTTGAAGTCCGGATCCTCCAGCAGGAGGAACTTGTCCAGGGTGATGACCCAGGAGGCGAGCAGCCCGGCCGCGCCGGTGATGACCAGCAGCCAGGCCAGTCCTCGCGGCGCGGCGTCCTGTTCGCTCTCGGGTCGGGTGCGGGGCCGCCCCTGCTGGCGGGGGAGGGCCACTGTGTTCGTTGCCATGCGGCCCATAGTCCCGCGCTCCACCACAGAGTGGGCCTAACCGTGCTCATCCATACGCAAGTTGACCTGAAGGTGTGGCGGGAACCCCCGTTGCTTCCCGGACGTTTTACCGAACCCCGGACGTGATGTCAGAGCGAGGGGTTACGTTGAGCTTCCGCGAAGTGACAAGCTGCGACGGCCTGGAGACCCACCGTGAGCGATCCGTACGAGACAACCGAGGCACACCTCGGCCGGCTCCTCGGCCGCGCCCTGAACTCCTTCGACCTGCCCGACAGGCTCGTCGAGCGCCTCGGCACGGCGCTCGCCCACAGCTCTTCGCTCTACACCACCCACCACAGTCCCGCGACCGGAGTCTGGCGGGAGACCCACCAGCACACCTACCTGCTCGCCGACGGCGGTTCCGTCTCGCTGTGGGAACTGGTGTACCGGCAGGCGGGTGACCGGGCGGTCCGGCACGAGCTCTTCGCGAGCAAGGCGGAGACCTGCCTGGCCGTGGCCCGGCTGTTCGGTGAGCCCCCGTCCGAGGCGGCCCTGGACCCGGTGCTCCTGCCGGGTGACGAGGAGGCCGGTGACGACGCGGGGGCGCTGAGCGCGCTGTTCGCGGCCGCCGCCGGGGCGCGGCCGCACCGGGAGTACGCGGTGGAGGAGTCCGCCGACCACGCCCGGCGGGTGCTGCGCCGCGCGGAGAACGCGGACCGGCCCGGCGAGGAGGTGGCGGCCCGGCTGCGGTCGGCGTACGCGCACCAGATCACGCAGTCCTTCGGCGGTCGGCCCTGCCCCTCGGGCGGGCGGGAGGCCGGCTTCAGCCTGTACGAGCACGCCTTCGTCCTGCTGGACGGCGAAGAGGTCAGCCTGTGGGAGGTCGAGCACACGGCGACGCCGGACGGACGGCACATGTGCGAGGTGTACGAGAGCGAGGCGGCCGCGCGGGAGGCGATGGAGCTGCGGGGCCGCGTGCGGTGATGCCGCGCCGGGCCTGACCGGGACTGCCGGAGCCGGGAGTACGGCCGGGGGCGGGGCGTGCCGCCCCGCCCCCGCGCCCGCGTCCGCCGTTGTCAGGCCGCGGCCGTGATGCCGGTCCGGTCCGCGGGCTCGGCGGACGGGGCCGGGTGCTCGGTCGCCGGGACCGGGGGCTCGGGCTGCTTGCGCAGGCCCTTGAGGAGGACGACCAGGCCTGCGGTGGTCGCCGTACCGGCGGCGATGGCGACCAGGTAGAGCAGCGGGTTGCCGATCAGCGGGATCACGAAGATGCCGCCGTGCGGGGCCCGCAGGGTGCACTCGAAGGCCATCGACAGCGCGCCGGTCACCGCGCCGCCGGCCATCGAGGCGGGGATGACGCGCAGCGGGTCGGCCGCGGCGAAGGGGATCGCGCCCTCGCTGATGAAGGAGGCGCCGAGGAACCAGGCGGCCTTGCCGTTCTCCCGTTCGGTCTTGGAGAAGAGCCGGCCCCGCACCGTGGTGGCCAGCGCCATCGCGAGCGGCGGGACCATTCCGGCGGCCATCACGGCGGCCATGACCTTCAGGCTGCCCTCGTTGGGGGTGGCGAGGCCGCCGATGGCGAAGGCGTACGCGACCTTGTTGAGCGGGCCGCCGAGGTCGAAGCACATCATCAGGCCGAGGATCACGCCGAGGATGACCGCGTTGGCGCCGGAGAGGCCGGACAGCCAGTCGGTGAGGGCCTGCTGGAGCGAGGCGACGGGCTTGCCGACGACCAGGAACATCAGGAACGCGGTGACGGCCGAGCCGATCAGCGGCAGGACGACGACGGGCATGATCCCGCGCAGCGCCGTCGGGATCCTCAGCCGCTGGACGGCCAGGACGGTGCCGCCGGCGAGGAGGCCGGCGATCAGGCCGCCGAGGAAACCGGCGTTGATGGTGAGGGCGACCGCGCCGCCGACGAAGCCGGGTACGAGGCCGGGGCGGTCGGCCATGCCGTAGGCGATGTATCCGGCGAGGACCGGGACGAGGAAGCCGAAGGCGAGGCCACCGGTCTGGAAGAGGAGCGCGGCCCAGCTCGCGGACTCGGTCCAGACGAAGTGCTCGGCGACGGAGGGGGCTGTGTTGATCTCGTACCCGCCGATGGCGAAGGCGAGGGCGATGAGGAGTCCGCCGGCGGCGACGAACGGAACCATGTAGCTGACGCCGGACATGAGCCAGGTGCGGAGCCTGGCGCCGTAGCCCTCGGCCTCCTCCCCGGCCCGTTCGACCGGGGTCGGGGCGTGGTCGGCTACCTCGCCGCGGGCCGCCTTGTCGCGGGCCTCGGCGAGGAGTTCGGCGGGACGGTTGATGCCGGCCTTCACGCCGGTGTCCACGGTGGGCTTCCCCGCGAAGCGGGCGCGGTCCCGGACCGGGACGTCGTGGGCGAAGACGACGGCGTCGGCGGATGCGATGTCCTCGGCGGCCAGGCGGGTGAAGCCGGCCGAGCCCTGGGTTTCGACGCGGAGGTCGATTCCGGCCTCGGTGGCGGCCTGCTGGAGGGCTTCGGCGGCCATGTAGGTGTGGGCGATGCCGGTGGGGCAGGAGGTGACGGCCACGACGCGGAACGGCTGTTCTGCGGGGCCCTCCCCCGCCCCGGCCCTGGCCGAAGCCGCGGGCTCCGCCTCCGGACCCCCGGGCGGGGCTGAATCGGCCGGTGCGGCCGGTGCGGCTGGTGCGGCCGGTGCGGCCGGTGCGGCCGGTTCTCCCGCGATCAGGGCGGCGGCTTCCGACGGGGTCGCGATGGCTCGGAGGGCGGCCGTGAAGGCGGGCTGCATCAGGCGGCGGGCCAGGGTGGACAGGATCGAGAGGTGGGCGTCGTCCGCGCCGGTGGGGGCGGCTATCAGGAAGACCAGGTCCGCCGGGCCGTCGGGGGCGCCGAAGTCGATGCCGGACGGGGACCGGCCGAAGGCGAGGGTGGGGGCCGTGACGTGGGCGCTGCGGCAGTGCGGGATGCCTATGCCGCCCTCCAGGCCGGTCGGCATCTGGGCCTCGCGCGCCGCGACGTCCGCCAGGAAGCCGTCCAGGTCCGTGACCCAGCCGCGCTCCGCCATGCGTTCCGCCAGCGCCCGCGCCGCCGCTTCCTTCGAGTCGGCGGACAGGTCGAGGTCGACCAGTTCGGGGGTGATCATCACGCTCATCGCGGGCTCCTTTGCTCGCGTCAGGCCGTGGCGGGTTCGGACAGGGGGAGGTCCAGGGGAAGGTCCTGGGTGATCCGGACCGCGTCGGGACGCAGGTCCGAAGGGGTGGGCATGGCGCTGCCGGGGAGCTGGACCGCGGCGGCGCCGTGGGCCAGGGCCGAGGCGAGGGCCTCGCGGCCGGCGCCTCCCGCGATCAGGAAGCCGGCCAGGGAGGCGTCGCCCGCGCCGACGTTGCTGCGGACCGCCGGGGCCGGCGCGGTGCCGTGGAGGGTGCCCTCCGCGGAGACCAGCAGCTGGCCGTCGGCGCCGAGGGAGGCCAGGACCGCGCCCGCGCCCAGCGAGCGCAGCTCCTCGGCCGCCTTGACCACGTCGCCGAGGGTGGCCAGCGGGCGGCCGACGGCTTCGGCGAGCTCCTCCGCGTTGGGCTTGATCACGTCGGGGCGGGCGGGCAGCGCCGCCAGCAGGGCCGGGCCCGAGGTGTCCACGGCGATGCGCGCCCCCGCCTCGTGGGCGCGGGTGACGAGGTCGGCGTACCACTCGGGGCGCAGGCCCCTCGGGAGGCTGCCGCAGCAGGCGATCCAGGCGGCGGCGCCGGAGCAGGTGCGGACCGTGTCCAGGAGAAGGACGGACTCCGCGGGCGTGAGCTCCGGACCGGCCGCGTTGATCTTGGTGAGGGTGCCGTCCGGTTCGGCGAGCGAGATGTTCGCCCGGGTCTCGCCGGCGACCGACACGACGGTGACGTCGACGCCCTGCGCCACGAGGAGTTCCGCGAGCAGGGTGCCGGGGGTTCCGCCCAGCGGCAGGACCGCCGTCGTACGGACGCCCGCGGCGGCCACCGCCCGGGAGACGT
Organism: Streptomyces sp. IBSNAI002; assembly: GCF_052244475.1. Taxonomy (NCBI): domain Bacteria; kingdom Bacillati; phylum Actinomycetota; class Actinomycetes; order Kitasatosporales; family Streptomycetaceae; genus Streptomyces; species Streptomyces sp. IBSNAI002. Next base: position 3,852,621 of record NZ_JBQPXG010000002.1, read on the forward strand.
TGACGCCCTTGCCCCCGGGGTCGACGCGGTCGCCGGTGGCGCGCAGCACCTCGCCGCGCTCCAGCGAGGGGACCTCGTACGTCCGGTCGAGGGAGGGGTTGGGGGTGACGGTGAGGATCATACGAGCACAACTTCCGTACCGGCGGCCTCGATCGCCGCCTTGTGGGCGGGGTCGAGCCCCTTGTCCGTGATGAGCAGGTCGACGTCCGCGAAGGAGCCGAAGCACGCGAAGTGCTCCTGTCCCGCCTTCGCCGAGTCGGCGAGCAGGACGACCCGGCGGGCGGCGGCCATCGCGGCGCGCTTGACGGCGGCCTCGGCGAGGTCGGGGGTGGTCAGGCCGCCCTGGGCGGTGAAGCCGTTGGTCGCGAGGAAGAGCACGTCGGCGCGGATCTCGGCGTAGGCGCGCAGGGCCCAGGCGTCGACGGCCGCGCGGGTGCGGTGGCGGACGCGGCCGCCGACCAGGTGGAGGTCGATGCCGGTGTGGTCGGCGAGCCGCGCGGCGACGGGCAGCGCGTGGGTGACCACGGTGAGCGCGGTGTCGACCGGGATCGCGGCCGCGAGGCGGGCGACCGTACTGCCCGCGTCGAGGACGACGCTGCCTCCGTCGGGGAGTTCGGCGAGGGCGGCGGCCGCGATGCGGTCCTTCTCGTCGGCGGCGGTGGACTCGCGCTCGGTGAGGTCCGGTTCGAAGTCGAGGCGGCCGGCCGGTATGGCCCCGCCGTGCACGCGGCGGACCAGACCGGCCCGGTCGAGGGCCTTCAGGTCGCGGCGCACGGTCTCGGCCGTGACCTGGAACCGGTCGGCGAGGGAGAGCACGTCGACCCGGCCCGCCTCGCGGGCGAGGCGGAGGATCTCCTGCTGACGCTCCGGTGCGTACATGTGGGTTTACATCCGTTCGATGCCCGACTGTGTGGGTTGACCCCTACGGTACGCCCGAAGCGGAGGCAGAACAAAGAGAAACGGACATGCCCGCCGTCGAAAGCGGGCATGTCCGTGAAGTGGGGCCGAACGGCCTCAGCCGGCCGGGACCTTCTCCGGGGCACCGCCCGGGGAGTTCTCCGCGAGCGTGGCCGGGTGCTCGGAACCGCCCTCGCGCTGCTCCATCGGGATCGACTTGCGAGGCATCATGAACATCACCGCGAAGATCACGAGCAGTACGCCCGCCACCCACCACAGCGCGCCGCGGAAGGCCTCGACGTACGGCGCGCCGAAGACCATGTCGTCGTCGATCAGCCCGAAGAAGACGACGGAGGTCAGTGCGAGGCCCAGCGCGTTGCCCATCTGGCCGGTGGTGTTGATCAGGCCGGAGGCGGAGCCCGCGTGCTCGCGCGGCACCTCGGACAGCGTCGTGTCGTTGAGCGGGGCCACGATCAGGCCCATGCCGATTCCCATCAGGACCAGCGGGGCGGCCATCTGCCAGGAGGTGATCCCCATGCCGTAGTGCTCGGACTCCCAGATGTAGAGGAGCAGGCCCGAGGCCATGATCAGCGCACCGGCCTGGAGCACCTTGCGGCCGAAGCGCGGCACGAGCTTCTGGACCGAGATGCCCGCTGCGCCGGAGACGGCGAGCGAGAAGGGGATGCCGGTGCAGCCGGCGCGCAGGGCGCTCCAGCCCAGGCCCATCTGCATGTACAGCGTCCAGACCAGGAAGAAGATGCCGGTCGCGATGCCGAAGGTGAGCTGGACGGCGATGCCGCCGGAGAAGCTCTTGACCTTGAAGAGGGAGAGCTCCACGAGCGGGGAGCCGTCCTTCTTGATCTTGTACTTCTCGTAGGCGATGAACGCGGCGAAGACGAACGGCGACGCGATCATGCAGAGGAAGCCCCACAGCGGCCAGTCGTGCTCGCGGCCCTGGGTGAGCGGGAAGATCAGCATCACCAGGGCGAGGGTCGCGAGGACGACACCCACGAGGTCGAGGCGCAGGGCCTTGGGGGCCTTGGACTCGCTGATGAACATGCGGCCGAGGATCACCGCCGCGATGCCGACCGGCAGGTTGATCAGGAAGATCGGGCGCCATTCGAGACCGAACAGGTTCCACTCGGTGAGCAGTGCGCCGAGCATCGGGCCCGAGACGGCGCCGAGGCCCACGACCGCGCCGAACATGCCGAAGACCTTGCCGCGCTCGTGCGGCGGGAAGCTCACGTGGATGATCGCCAGCACCTGCGGAACCATCATGGCGGCCATGCCACCCTGAAGGATGCGGGAGGCGACGAGCATCGAGGGGTTCTCGGCGATGCCGCAGAGCAGCGAGGCGACCGTGAAACCGCTGATGCCGATGAGGAAGACGCGCTTGCGGCCGTAGATGTCACCGAGACGGCCGCCGGTGATCAGGCCCGCGGCGAAGGCGAGCGCGTAGCCCGCGGTGATCCACTGGATCGCGCTGGTGGAGGCGCCGAGGTTCTGGCGCATGCTGGGTATCGCGATGTTGACGATCGTGACGTCGACCAGGTCCATGAAGGTCGCGGTCATCACGATGGCGAGCGCCAGCCAGCGGCGGCGGTCGGCGGGCGAGCCGGATACGTGGTGGGGCGCTTCGTTCCGCTCTTCTCGCACGGGCCCGTTCTCTCTTTCGGGCGATGTCTTGGACGTCTCGGTGCTCATGAAGAGAAACTTAGACAAGATCTAGGTCAGTTGGTGTCCTATTTCGCTGGCAACCTGGAACACATGACCGACACCCCGGCACGGCTGCTCTCCCTGCTGTCCCTCCTCCAGACCCCGCGCGAATGGCCCGGGAGCGAGCTCGCGGACCGGCTGCGGGTGAGCCCCCGTACGATCCGGCGCGACATCGAGCGGCTGCGGGAGCTGGGCTACCCGGTCGAGGCCACGCTGGGGGCGGAGGGCGGCTACCGGCTGGTGGCGGGGGCGGCGATGCCCCCGCTGCTCCTCGACGACGAGGAGGCGGTGGCGATCGCGGTGGGGCTGCGGGCGGGCGCCGGTCACGCGATCGAGGGGGTGGAGGAGGCCTCCGTACGGGCCCTGGCCAAGCTGGAGCAGGTGCTTCCGTCCCGGCTGCGGCACCGGGTCGGGGTGCTCCAGTCGGCCACGGTCGCACTGACCCGCGGCGACGGGCCGAGCGTGGCCCCGGGGACGCTGACGACGATCGCTTCGGCGGTGGCGGGGCCGGAGCGGCTGCGGTTCGCGTACGAGGCGGGGGACGGGGCCCGGTCGCGGCGGCTGGTGGAGCCGTACCGGCTGGTGAGCGCGTGGAGCCGCTGGTACCTGGTCGCCTACGACCTGGAACGGGAGGACTGGCGGACCTTCCGGGTGGACCGGGTGGGCGAGGCCTTCGCGACCGGGGCGCGGTTCACCCCCCGGGAACTGCCGATGGACCCGCAGGAGTTCGTCCGCCGGGGGCTGCGGGGGCGGCAGACGTACGCCGTGGAGGTCACCTTCGCGGCGGGGGCGGCGGAGCTGCCGCAGTGGCTGCGGGAGGGCGCGGTCGCCGATCCGGGCTCGGGCACGCGGGTGCGGTTCGAGAGCGGGGACACTCCGGAGTGGCTGGTGGCGCGGCTGGCGCTGACGGGGCTGGCGTTCACCGTGCGGGAGCCTGCCGTGCTGCGGGACGCGGCCGGGGCGCTGGCCGCGCGGCTCACGTCGGCGGCGGCCCCCTAGGGAGTGTCTGGCGGGTGTGGGGGGGAGACGGGGGGAGCCCCGGCACCTGGGGGGGATAGGTGCCGGGGCTCGTTCGGGGGGCTTCGGGCGGGCCGGGTCAGGCCACTGCGTCGAAGCCGGTGTCGCGGGCCATGCGCTTCAGTTCGAGCAGGGCGTGCTTCTCGATCTGGCGGATCCGCTCGCGGGTCAGGCCGTGCTGCTTGCCGACCTCGGTCAGCGTGCGCTCGCGGCCGTCGTCGATGCCGTACCGCATCTTGATGATCGACGCGGTGCGCTGGTCGAGCTTGCCGAGCAGGTCCTCCAGCTCCTCGCTGCGCAGCAGCGAGAGCACGGACTGCTCCGGCGAGATGGCCGAGGTGTCCTCGAGGAGGTCGCCGAACTGCGTGTCGCCGTCGTCGTCCACCGACATGTTCAGGCTGACCGGGTCGCGCGCCCAGTCCAGGACGTCGCCCACGCGCTTCTCCGTCGAGTCCAGCTCGGCGGCGATCTCGGCGTGTTCCGGGTCCCGGCCGTTCTCCCGGTTGAACTCGCGCTGCACCCGGCGGATCCGGCCGAGCTCCTCGACCAGGTGGACGGGGAGGCGGATGGTGCGGGACTGGTCGGCGATGGAGCGGGTGATGGCCTGGCGGATCCACCACGTGGCGTACGTGGAGAACTTGAAGCCCTTGGCGTAGTCGAACTTCTCGACCGCGCGGACCAGGCCGGCGTTGCCCTCCTGGATGAGGTCGAGGAGCGGCAGGCCGCTGCGCGGGTAGCGGCGGGCCACGGCCACGACGAGCCGCAGGTTGGAGCGGATGAAGACTTCCTTGGCGCGCTCGCCCTCGGCGGCCAGCGCCTCGAGCTCCTCGCGGGAGGGCGTCGTGCCCCCGCGCTCTATGGCCCCGTCGAGGATCTGCTGGGCGTAGACGCCCGCCTCGATGATCTGGGAGAGCTCCACTTCCTTGGCCGCGTCGAGCAGTGGGGTGCGCGCGATCTCGTCCAGGTACATGCCGACCAGGTCGCGGTCTGCGATCTCCCCGCCCACAGCGCGTGCGCTGCTCGTGGACTGACGACGGGCGACGGCGCGGGTTGCCATGCGTGCTCCCTTGCGATGAGTTCGGTCGCGGTGCGGCTGCCGGACGGCCACCCTGGCGGGGTGGTACGTCCCCGGACACTCTCCCGAGTGCCCGCTTCCGAAGGAAACAACGACTGGAATCGAGACAGAATTCCCACGTTGCTCCCTCTTTTTCCAGATCTTGCAGTATCCTGCCCCGCCACCAGCCGGGGCCGGGTGCTGCAAGACCCGAAGAGGTGCAGGTCAGGCCCGGAGCGGAGGCCGGTCCGGAACAGTGCCGCCCAGGGCCGCACTCCCACCCTGAAGACGACCCGCGCCGCCTTCTGGTTGCCTGGACGGACGATCGAATCGCTGGATACGTGACATCAGGACCATTGACCCCCAAACCGGATGACGCAGTGCGGGCCGCCACCCGTCCGGGTGAGGTTTCGGCATATACCTCTGGCATGGGAGCCCGACTCCCTAGCGTCAGAGAGTCGCTTGTGCCGTCCGGCCGGCGACGCCCACACTGAGAGGAGGTGCCACACATGACCGCTCTCGCCCACGAGACGCTGGAGGCCGTTATGCCGAAGGTCGCGACCCCCCCGTCGGACCTGGACGACGTCCTGTGGCAGGCATGGAAGGCCATGGAACTCCCCGAGGGCTACCGCGCCGAGATCGTCGAGGGGTTCATCGAGGTGTCACCCACGGGTCGCTACTCACACGGTCGGATCGCCAATCGCCTGCGCCGCGCCCTGGACAAGTTCCTGGACGGCGGCCAATTCGCCGCGCACCAGGACATGAACGTCATCCACAAGCGCAAGGTCTGGATCCCGGACGTCTTCATCACCCTGGAGGACGCCGAAGAGCACGTCACCGAGGACGGCCTCGGAATCGACGCCTCCGCGGTCGAGCTGATCGCGGAGGTGGTGTCACCCGGCAAGGAGACCCTCGAGCGCGACCGCGAACGCAAGCGGCGGGCGTACGCACGGGCGGGGATCCCCGTCTACGTGATCATCGACGACTTCGACGGACACGGCACCGTCAGCGTGCTGACCGGCCCCGTGCCGGGTGAGGCGCGGTACGCGTCCGAGGTCCGGATGCCCTACGGGACCGAGGTGATCGTTCCCGAGGGGCCCGCCAAGGGGTTCGTGATCGGCGAGGCGATCACCGGGGCCCTGCGGGCAGCTCCCTAGCCGAACTGGACGGAGCGCTTCGAGAGGCCCATCCAGAAGCCGTCCACCGTGTCGCGGCGGGTGGCGAGGTCGCCCGAGGCCTCCGCCGCGCCGAGCGTGACGAAGAGCGGGGCGAAGTGTTCCGTACGGGGGTGGGCCAGGCGACCCGAGGGGGACTTGGCCTCGAAGTCGAGCAGGGAGTCCAGGTCTCCGGCGGCGAGGGCCTCGTGGCCCCACGCGTCGAACTCGGCCGACCAGGCGGGCACGCCGGGGCCCGTGTGGCGCAGGGCGGCGAGGTTGTGGGTGAAGAAGCCGCTGCCGACGATCAGGACCCCCTCGTCGCGCAGGGGCGCGAGCTTGCGGCCGATGTCCATCAGGCGGCGCGGGTCGAGCGTCGGGAGGGAGATCTGCAGGGCCGGTATGTCGGCCTCCGGGAACATCTCCACCAGCGGGACGTACGCACCGTGGTCCAGCCCGCGGTCCGGTACGTCCTGGACGGGGGTGCCGGGGGCCTGGAGCAGCTTGCGGACGGAGTCGGCGAGCCGGGGAGCGCCCGGGGCCTCGTAGCGGACCTGGTAGTAGTGCTCGGGGAAGCCCCAGAAGTCGTAGACGAGCGGGACGGTGCGGGTGGCACCGAGGGCGAGCGGGGCCTCCTCCCAGTGGGCCGACACCATCAGGATCGCGGTGGGACGGGGCAGGGCGGCGGACCAGGCGGCCAGCTCCCCGGGCCAGACCGGGTCGTCCGCGAGCGGCGGTGCTCCGTGGCTGAGGTAGAGCGCCGGCATACGGGTCGGGGCGGGGGCGGTCATGGGGGCGCTCCTCGATCGTCGGTACGGGGTCGTGGTCCACTCCGCACGGGGTCGCCCGAAAAGACTAACCCCGCTTGGTTCAAATTTGAACCAAGCGGGGTGTTCAGTCATTCCCTGACGGGCGCTCCCGTCGCCGCCTGCGTCAGTGGGCGATCACCGGGACCTTGAACTCGCTGTCCTCGGCGGATCCGGAGCCGGAGGCCACCGGGCCGCCCGCGCCGGGACGGCCGGTCGTGATGAAGGTCAGCGCGATGGCCGCGCTGGCGACCAGGATGCCGACCGCCCACCAGATCGCGGAGGAGTACCCCTCGACCATGGCCTGGGCCTGGATCAGCTTCGCCGTCGCGCCGCCCGTCGCGGCCTCGGCCGCGTGGTCGGTCAGGTACGCGGTGGTCGCCGAGGCGGCGATCGTGTTCAGCAGCGCGGTGCCGATGGCGCCGCCGACCTGCTGCGAGGTGTTGACCATGGCGGAGGCGACGCCGGCGTCGGCCGGGTCCACCCCGTGCGTGGCCAGGGACATGGCCGGCATGAACGCCGTGCCCATGCCGAGGCCCAGCAGCAGCTGCGCCGGCAGGATCAGCGCCGGGTACGAGGACCCGACCTCGAGCTGGGTCAGCAGCAGCATGCCGGTGGCGGCGAGCAGGAAGCCCGGGCCCATCAGCAGGCGCGGCGCGACCCGGGTCATCAGCCGGGCACCGATCTGCGTGGAGCCCGTGATCATGCCCGCGATCATCGGCAGGAAGGCGAAGCCGGTCATGACGGGCGAGTAGCCCTTCACGACCTGCAGGTAGTAGGTGAGGAAGAGGAACAGGCCGAACATGGAGATGACGGCCAGGCCGAGCGAGAGGTAGACACCGCCGCGGTTGCGCTCCAGCAGGACGCGCAGCGGCAGCAGCGGGGACTTCACCTTGGACTCGACGAAGACGAACGCCGCCAGCAGCACCGCCGAGGCGATGAACATGCCCACGGTCAGGGCGTCCGACCAGCCGGCCGACTCGGCGCGGGTGAAGCCGTACACCAGCGAGACGAGGCCGAGGGTGGAGAGCACCACGCCGGGGATGTCGAGCGGGGCGCGGTTGCGGGAACCGGCGGCCTCGCGGATGACCATCCAGGCACCCACGGCCGCGACGATCGCGAAGGGGATGTTGACGAAGAAGGTCCAGCGCCAGTTCAGGTACTCGGTGAGGACCCCGCCGAGGATCAGGCCGACGGCGCCGCCGCCGCCCGCGATCGCGCCGTAGATGCCGAAGGCCTTGGCCCGCTCCTTGGCGTCGGTGAACATCACCGCGAGCAGGGAGAGGGCCGCCGGGGCGAGGAGCGCACCGAAGGCACCCTGGAGGGCGCGGGCGCCCAGCATCATGGCCTCGCCGTTCGCGGCGCCGCCCAGCGCGGAGGCCAGGGCGAAGCCGATGAGGCCGACGACGAAGGCGTTCTTGCGGCCCCACTTGTCGGCGATGCGGCCGCCGAAGAGGAGCAGTCCGCCGAAGGCCAGCGCGTACGCGGTGATGACCCACTGGCGGTTGCCGTCGGAGATGCCGAGGTCGGTCTGGGCGGAGGGGAGGGCGATGTTCACGATCGTCGCGTCGAGGACGACCATCAGCTGTGCCAGGGCTATGAAGACGAGCGCCTTCCAGCGGCTGGGGTCGGCGGCCAGCTGCGGCGGTGTCGCGGCTGTTTTCGGCATGGGGGTACCCAATTTCGCTGTGCTGTGCGGAATGACTGAATAGACCGGAAAAGGCTTATGAGGGCCCTCTGGGTGCGTCACATGGTTTTCTTCCTCAGGTCTTCGAAGGTGGCGGCCGAACCGGGCAGCTCGGAGCGGGCCGGAGACCGCAACCCGTCGAGGAAGAGCTGGAGATGACGGTGGACGAACTGGTCCGCGTCGAGGCAGGCGATGCCGGGCAGCGGGCGGCTGAGCTGGGAGAGGGCGACCATCAGGTCGCCGACGCCGATGTCCGTGCGGACCAGCCCGGCCTCCTGGCCGCTGGACAGCAGGGTTTCGACGCCGGCCTCCAAGGCACTGCGGGCCGCGAGGAGTTCGGGGTGCTCGCGGTCGAAGTCGCCGCCGAGCATGGTGCACAGGGCGCCGATCCGCTCGTCGGCGGCGGCGTGCGTGAACCGGCACAGCGCGGCGAAGGCGTCGGGCCCTTCGGCGAGCGCGGCCTCGGCCTGCGCGCCGACCCGGCCCATCACGTAGAGCACGACGTGGTGCACGAGCGTGGGGCGGTCGGGGAAGTGGCGGTACACGGTGGCGTTGCCGATGCCCGCCCGGCGGGCGACCTCGTCGAAGGCGGCCGTGGAGCCGAACTCGACGAACGCCTCCCGGGCCGCCACGAGGATCCGCTCGCGGTTGCGGACGGCGTCGGCACGCGGGCGCGGAACCGCGCCGGTGTCCGCCTTGGGCGCCGCCAGGTCCACGGCCGCTCCCGGGACGGGCAGGTCCGCCGGGGCGGTGGTGCTGGGGCGCTTCATTCCGGGCCTCCCTGGCGCGGTGAGTCGTACGGCGCACCCTCCAAACGGGGAGCCGGTCCCCACTTCGTGGGACTCACGTACAAACGGGGATCCGATCCCCGGTTATTTCACTCCTCCGTGTGACCTGAGTCACATGTCGATTCCCGTTCGGCCTCCTCCGGCGCGCGGGCGCGCCGCAGCCGTCGGAGGGTGACGAACAGAGCGCAGTCCGCAGAGGGCCGGCTGCCGCGGACCCGAAGGCGATCTCCATGCCGCAGACCCGCCAGCGGATACGCAGATCCCGCCGTACCAGCGCGTTCATCGGCCTGACCGCGCTGGCCCTCGCCGTCACGGCGACGGCGAGCACGGGGATATCCGGCGGCAGCCACTCGGCGGCCGGGCCCGTGGCCACGACGGTCGAATCGGCGCTCGCGCCCTGCCGGATCGCCGGCACGATGGGCGTGCAGATGTCCGAGGGCATGCCGACGCCGCCCGGGTACGCGCGCTCGACCGGCGAGGTCAAGGCGCTCAACCTGATGATCGACTTCCCCGACGCCAAGGGCGAGGGCACGGCCCTGGACCGGATGGCGGAGTTCTTCCCCCAGACCTCCAACTGGTTCCGGACCAGCTCCTACGGCCGGCTCAGCTACCGGGCCGAGGCACCGGTACGGACATGGCTGCGGATGCCGATGCCCTTCGCGGCGTACGGGATCGAGCGCGGGTCCGCGTACGAACCGGGCTACCGGCAGCTGGTCGAGCACATCGCGAAGGCCGCCGACGCCGAGGTGGACTTCGCCAAGTACGACCTGGTCAACATCCTGGTCACGCCGAACGCCGGGCCGTCCGCCCTGGACACCGTCCTGTCGGTGACCTTCTCGGGCAACGGCGAGGCGCCGGTCGCCGACGGGGTGCCGCTCGCCAACACGTCCTTCGTCTACAGCCGGCAGGACGACGGCTCCGGCACCTACCGGGAGACCGGCTACCGGGTCCTGCCGCACGAGAACGGGCACGTCTTCGGGCTGCCCGACCTGTACACCTCCGACGGCGGCGGCACGGTCGGGCACTGGGACATCATGAGCGAGGACTGGGGCTCCAACAACGACCTGCTGGGCTGGCACAAGTGGAAGCTGGGCTGGCTGGACGGCACGCAGATCAGCTGTGCGTCGAAGTCCGGCGCCAGCGACCACGTGCTGTCGCCGCTGGCGGTCGCGGGCGGGACGAAGCTGGCCTTCGTGCCCCTGTCGGAGAGCGCCGGGTACGCGGTGGAGGTCCGCACGCAGGCCGGGAACGACGAGGCCGTCTGCAAACCCGGTGTCCTCATCTACAAGGTGGACTCCGACGTGGACACCGGGCAGGGTCCGGTGACGGTCTCGGACAGCAGGGGCCAGAGCGGCGGCTGCACCCGGCGGCCCAATGTGCACGCGGAGCTGTCGGACGCGCCGTTCCGGCCGGGCGAGACGTTCACCGACGAGAAGGCGGGCATCAGCGTCTCGGTGGTGGGCGAACTGCGCAACGGCAGCTACCAGGTCCGGATCATCCGGCCCTGACGTCGCGGAGGGGTGCGCGGGAGACGTTCGCGGGGAGAACTGCGGACCCTCGTCCCGGCAGGTCCCGACCTCCGGCCCCCTCGCCCCGGCGTCCGGCAGGCGAGGGTGGAAGGCGCAGGCATGCCATGAGGGAACACGAGGGAGGGAGGGAGCCGCGGTGAAGGCCTTCGTGCTGCACCGGACCGGCAAGGCCGCCGTGGCCCACCGTCCGGTGCCGCGGCCGCGGCCCGGGGAGGTCCTCGTACGGACCACGGCGGCGCTGCTGTGCGCCTGGGACGGACACACGGCGGCCCGTGCGCCCGGTGGCGGCGGTGCCTCCGGTGCCTCCGGTGCCTCCGGTGCCTGCGGGCTGCTCGGACACGAGGCGGTCGGCGTGGTGGCCGCCGTCGGGAACGGCGTCGCGGACGACCTCGTGGGCCGGCGGGTCGCGGCCGAGGGGCACGGTCCGCTCGCCGAGTACTTCCGCCTGCCCGCCGTCGGCGCCGGGCTGACCGCCCTGCCGGACACGATCACCGACCACCAGGCCCTGTACGCGGCAGGGGCGCTGGCCACGGGCTTCGCCACCGCCGAGGGCGCGGCCCTGCCGGCCGGCGCCGCGGTCGCCGTCTTCGGCCAGGGCGCGGTCGGCCTGAGCGCCGCGGTCGCGTGCCGGCGGCTCGGGGCCGCGCGGGTCATCGCGGTGGAACCGGAGATCAAACGGCAGCGCCTCGCGCTGCGCTTCGGGGCGGACGTGGTGGTGGACCCGGCCTACGAGGACTCCGCGGAGCGGATCCTGGAGCTGACCGGCGGCGCGGGCGTGGACACCGCGATCGTGGCCACCGGTGCGGCCGGGGCCCGGACGGCCGCGTACCGGGGCATCGGGCGCGGCGGGCGGGTCGCCTTCGCGCGGTGCCGGCCGGCGGAGGGGCGCGGCGGGCACCGGCTGGGGCGGATGCTGCGGCTGATCGGGGACGGCGAGGTGGACCCGGTCGGGATCACCACGCACGAGTTCCCCTTCGACCGCGTCGAGGAGGCCCACCGGCGCCTCGCGGCCGCCGAACCGGGCATGATCAAGCCACTGGTCCTCTTCCCCGCCCCTGTTGCGGAGCCGGCGCGCGTCTAGGGTGGGCGCATGGAGTCCTACACCATCGGGCAGGCCGCGCGTCTGCTGGGCGTGAGCGTCGACACCGCCCGGCGGTGGGCGGACGCCGACCGCTTCCCCACCCGCCGGGACGGCAAGCGCCGCATCGTCGACGGCCCCGACCTGGCGGCGTTCTGCGTCGAGGCCGCGCAGGAGGCCTCGTCCGCCCAGGAGGCGGACGCCCCGTACACCTCGGCCCGCAACGCCTTCCCCGGCATCGTGACCGGGATCAGGCTCGGCGATGTCGCGGCCCAGGTCGAGGTCCAGGCCGGGCCGCACCGCGTGGTGTCCCTGCTGACCCGGGAGGCCGTCGAGGAGCTGGGCCTGGAGGTCGGCATGCGGGCCACCGCCCGGGTGAAGTCGACCAGCGTGCACATCGACCGCGACTGAGGCCGCGGGCGGCCGGGGGCCTGTACCCCGGGCCCCGGGCCCCCGGAGCGCAGAAGGCGGCGGGGCCCGGCACCTGATGGTGCCGGGCCCCGCCGCCGTTTCGTACCGGACGGATCAGACCTTGCGCTCACCCGGCCCGGGGGCCGGCATGACGAACGCCGTGAAGATGATCTGCGTCGCGAACATCGCCACGGTGAGCAGACCGCCGCCGAAGAACAGGAAGATCGTCATCGGCAGCAGGCACAGCATGCTCGCGGTGAACCGGAACTGCAGCGGGTCACCCTTCCTGAGCCGGGCGATCAGCAGGAGCAGGAAGACCGTCACCCCGCCGATCGCGGCCAGGAAGCCGGGGAGCTCCCTCATGAAGACGAGGAAGGACTCCCCGAAGGACAGCACGCGGCCCTCGTACCCCGTGGCGCGCGGGGCCACCGCCGAGGCGACGGTCCAGCCCACCGCGAAGGTCGGCACGTAGCGGAGCGCGCAGACCAGGAGCCACCAGTACCAGCTGTCCCGCCGGCCGCTGCCGCCGACCGGGCGGGTGCCGCCCGGGCGGCCGGCACCGGTCATGAGCATCCCTTCGTGCAGAGGTCGTTCATCCACGTACGGTCCATATTGGTCCAGATCGGGAGGGACGGCAGACCGCTGGTGTGGGCCATGTCGTCATGGGCGATCCGCTGGGCCCCCTGGCCCTGGCGGTACTGGGTCACCGTCATGTCGGGGTACTTGTCCCCGGTCCTGCGCACCATGCCCTCGTTCGGCGCGATGGTCAGGTGGCCGTCGACCGAGCCCACCGGCATCAGCGGCTGCACGGCGTGCAGGTCCACCTCCAGGGTGTTCGAGTCGCTCTTGCGCGCCTCGATGATGTTGCGCGTCAGCAGCGTGGAGTACGAGTTCGATCCCTCGTTGCCCCAGATCTTGAGCGCGGGCAGCATCTCCGACTTCACGTACTCGGCCTTGTTGCCGCCGCCCATACCGAGCGAACCGCCCGAGTACTTGACCTTGGGAGCCGTGTGCGAGGGCGCCACCGTGAAGCTGACGTTGCCGCTCGCGGTGTCCCAGAAGACCAGCATCCGGTACGGCGCGCTCGGGTCGGTCGAGTAGCTGCGGTCGTCGCCGATCAGGGCGCCGAGCATGGCGTCCTTGGTGTGGATGAAGAAGCTCACCACGATGACGCCGCGGTCCTCGCCCGCGCCCACGTTGCCGGTCCAGCGCTGGGAGCCCTTCTCCCTCGCACCGTACGCGGCCCGCCAGGCGGACCCGTAGGAACCGGAGGCCTTCATGCCGCGCTCGATGGTGTGCCGCGCGGTGTTCTGCGCCTTGACGCGCTTGTAGGTCTCCTTCACGAACTCGGGGATCGGCCGCACGATCGGCGGGAAGCCGCCGAAGAACTGGCCGCTGGGGTCACTGGCGGTGACCGGCGCGTTGTTGGCGTACGCGTAGGCGTTCAGCTGCTGCGGGTCGTTCGGGTCCATGACCGGGTCCACCGAGATGAACCGGCCGTTGGCCGCGTCGTACTCGCGCGCGTTCAGGTGCACCAGGCCGGTGGAGGCGTCGTTGGTGCCTCCCACGAAGCCCTTCTCCCCCGCCCAGGTGCCGGCGGCCGGCTGTGCGCCGCGCGCCGTGCCGAACGGCGTCTGGTTGCGCCGCTTGTAGTCCATCGACATCGCGTCCACCTGCACCTCGTCGGTGTTGTGGTGGTCGCCCAGCAGGTACGCCAGCTTGCCGTCCGAGGTGGCCACGATCGTGGACTGCCCGGCCTTGTAGTAGCGGACGCCGCTCACCTTGGCCGTGGCCACGGTCAGCGTGAGCTCCTGGTTGCCCAGGTACAGGGTGATCTTGTCCGCGTCCTTGCGCAGCAGGCGGTTGCCGTTCGCGTCGTAGACGAAGGAGGACGTCTTGCCGCCGACGGTGGACGTGGCCATGTGGCCCTCGGCGTCCCAGGTCAGCTTCTGGTCGCCCTGCGCGGTGACCCGGCGGGTCGTGTAGCCCGACGCGTCGTACTCGAAGGAGTCCTCGCGGGCGCCGGGGCCGGTCGTGGAGACCTTGTCCAGGGCGTGCGGCCGGTTCGCGCCCGGCTGCGGGTAGGCGGAGTTGCGGGTGACGTCCTTGGCGGGGTCGCCCGCCGGGTCGTGCTTGACCTCCTGGGTGCGGTTGCCCACGGCGTCGTAGGTGTACGAGTACCAGTACGGGTCCACCCCGCCGACCTTCGGCTTGGTGGGCGTTCCGGCCGTCGGCTTGAGCGCGCAGGCGTCCGTGGACGCCCAGGCGTGCGTCATGCGGCGCGCGTAGTCGTAGGTGAAGCACTGGTCGTCCGCGACGGTCTTGTCGTCGCGGTCGTTGCGGATCCGGGTGACGTTGCCCGCGGGGTCGTAGCCGTAGACCTTGTTGTCGATGGTCTGCGGGCCGCTCGCCTCGCGGTCGTTGAGGACGCTGCTGAGCCGGCGGGTGTGGTCCTCGTAGGTGTACGTCTGGACCATGCGGCCGCCGATGTCGCCCAGGACCGTCTGGAGGACCTCACCGAAGGGCGAGTACTGGCTGCCCAGCGAGTAGACGTCGGTGCCGTTGCCGACCGAGGTCGGCAGGCCGAACTCGGTGTAGCCGTTGCGCACCGTCTCGGCGGCGAGGCCGCCGCCGGCCGGATAGGCGGTCGTGGCGGTGAGGCCGGTGGTCGGGGTGAAGGTGGTGGAGAAGGTGTAGCTTCCCGCCAGCTTGCCCTCGGCGCCCGGGACGGTGACCGTCGAGCCGGTGGCCCGGCCGCCCGCGTCGTAGCCCTTGACCGCGGTGGTGTAGGCGTTGCCCTTCTCGTAGCGCGTCGAGGAGGTCAGCTTGCCGACGCCGCCCGGCAGGGTGTCGTAGACCCACTCGGCGAGCTTCTCGCCGGTGGTGGTGTTGTCCTTGAACGTGGCGGTGCGGCGGCCCAGTTCGTCGTAGCGGTGGGCGACCTTGACGCCGCGGGCGTCGGTGGTGGTGGCCACCTTGCCGTCGGCGGTGTAGGTGTTGTCGACCGCGCCCTTGTCGGGGTCGGTGGTCTTCACCTGGTTGCCGCGCCGGTCGTAGTCCGTGGTCCATGCGTTGCCGGCCGCGTCCACGAGGCGCGTGATGCGGTCGTCCGCGTCGTACGTGTACGTGAGGGACTCGTACGCGGAGGCCGGGGCGCCGAGGACGGGGTTGCCGTCCTTGTACTGGCGCAGCTCGGCGACCTTGTCCTGCGCGTTGTACAGGGCGAGGGACGCGGTCCCGCCCTGCGGCGGGACGGTGGCGACCCAGTTGCCGCCGTAGGTGGTGGAGGAGCGCCACTTCTCGACGCCCTTGGAGAGGGTGATCGCGGCCGTGACGCGGCCCTGGCCGTCGAACTCCGTGACGGTCTGGGTGGGGATCTGGTTGTCGGCGACGGACAGCAGGACGGTGGCCGACGGCTGGTCGTTGTAGTACTCGCCGTTGGTCTTGTACTCGCGGCCCTGGCTGTCGAAGAAGGTGTCCTTCACCAGCCGGCCGGTGCCGCCGTGGGCGTCGGTCTGCGTCTGGCGCTTGCGCAGCAGGCCGTCGTACAGGGTGATCGCCGAGCGGTACTTGCCGTTCTCCAGCAGGGTCTTCGAGGTGACGGCCGTCGGCGCGTTGTTGCGCGTCAGGTAGTCGAAGGTGACGTCGGCCGGCTGGGTGGTGTCACGGCCGGGCCGCCAGGCGGCGGTGAGCTGGCCGAGGGCGTTGTACTTCTGGCGGGTGATGCGGCCGGAGACGTCGGTGGCGTCGAGCGGCAGGCCTCGCAGGCCGTCGAAGGTGGTGACGGTGGTCTGCGCCTTGGCGTTGGTCGCCGTGGTCTTGGTGGGCTGGGCGCCGGTCGCCGGGGTGTAGGCGGTGCTGGTCTTGTTTCCGGCGGCGTCCGTCTGCTCCAGCGGACGGCCGTACGCGTCGAACTTGCCGGTGCTGACGGTGGCGAACACCGGCGTGGCGCCGTCGTACCGCTCGAGCTCCTCGACCTTGGTCGGGTGGCCCTGCCCGCTGACCGGGCCGGTTCCGTGCGCCTTGGAGTCGTACGAGGTACGGACCTCGGTCAGGGTGTTCGCCGGGGTGGCCGGGGTGGCGCAGACGGCCGAGGTCCGCTGGACGGTCGCCGGGTAGGAGAGCATCCAGTTCGCCGTGTCGGCGGCGGCGAAGGTGGTGCGGGTGCACATCTCGTCACCGGAGACGGCGAGGTCGCCCTCGTCCGACACGCTGGTGACCTGGCCGTACTGGTCGAAGCCGGTGCCCGACCGGGTGGTCCGCCAGTTCCCCGGGGAGAGCAGGAGGTAGCCCGTCTGCGTGTCCTGGTTGGTCTGGTGGGCCTTCAGGTCCGTGGTGCCGGCGCGGGTCTGGCTCGCGGTCTCGCGGGACCAGGGCTTGGCGACGGCGGTCGCGGTGATGGTCCCGCCGGTGCCGTCCTTGTCGTAGTCCGAGGTCTCCAGGGTCATGCCGGCGTACTGCTCGGCGTCGGTGAACGCGTTCCCGAAGGAGTCGGTCACCTGGGCCCCGGCGATGCCCCGCAGGTAGCGGGCCTCGGTGAGCTTCTTGTTGGCGGTGCCGGTCCGGGTACGGACCTTGCCCCAGCCGCGGAAGTCGCTGAAGGCGCGGTGCTTGTCGAGGGTGAACTCGTTGGTGTCCTTGGCCCAGGCGACGCCGCCGAGGTACTCGTACTCGGTGACCGAGGCCGTGGAGCCGGCCACCTTGTCGTTCTCGGTGATCTTGGTGACGGCGTACTTGTGGAAGAAGTCCTTCACCGGCTCGCTGCCGCCGTCGGGCGTCCACCAGTTGGGGTAGCAGCGCTTGGTGTTGGTGGCGTCCGGCGCCGGGGTCTGCCCGGCCACGCACTCGGCGGCCGAGTACGAGACGAGGACGTCGGAGCCGGTCTCGCTGCTGATCCGGGTGATGCGGAACTTGTTCAGCGGCGGACGGCCCTCGGCGGCGTCCACGCGGTTGGCCATCAGGGTGCCGCCGAAGTCGACCTTGGGCAGCGTCACCGGGGTGGTGCCGGCCTTGCCGGTGCGCGTGACGTTGGACAGCCACAGGCCGTTGCCGCCGGCGTCACCGGTGTCCGGGAACTGCTGTCCCAGGGTCCAGCCGTCGATGTCCTGGTACGCGCCGCCCTTGAGGACCTGGGTGGAGACGCTGGTCAGGCGCTTCTTGGACCAGAAGCTCGGGGCGCCGTTGATGCAGTCCTTGTTCAGCTCGCACTGCTGGTCGACGGGGGTGTCGGGCCAGTTGTCGGCGTGCGCCTTGTCGAAGGCGCAGTCGGTGGCGGTGCCCAGACAGCGGTCGGAGACACCGAAGTTGACCTTGGCCGGGGCGCTCGCGGCGTAGACCTGGCCGGCACGGTGGCCGTACTCGATGCGGGTGAGGTAACCGCCGCGGTCGTAGGTGGCGGAGCCCTTGGGCATGGTGGTCATGCCCGCCGAGTTCTTCGCGTAGACGTTCTTCTCCTTGTCGTAGAAGAACGCCATCGCGTTGCCGTGCGGGTCGACCACGTAGTCCAGGTTCCAGCGCCAGCCCTGGTCCTTGACGGAGTTCGCGAACGAGGTGCCGTGGCCCGGCTCGCCGGCGTGGTTGCCGAAGACCGGCACGGTGAGCGTCGAGTCGGTCTCCTCCTTGCCGGTGGTCCAGCCGGGCAGGCGGTTCTTGCCGAACCAGTACTGGGTGCCGTCGGCGGTGGTGACGCGCCAGTGCTCGTTGTTGTCGTCGCCGTTGGCGGTGTCGGTGGCGCTGCCGGTCAGCTGCTCGACGCGCGAACCGTCGTCCTTGGCGGACTTCCAGGCGCCGGTCGTGGCGTCCTTGACGAGCGGTGTGTTCTGCCCGTTGAGGGACAGCACCGCGTTCTCGGACTTCCAGCAGACGTCGCCGGTCTTCTCCGGGGCGTTGGTCCCGCTGCCCTTGTCGTCGCGGCAGCCCATGTACTGGCGCTCGATGAAGCCCATCTCCATCGACCAGCCCTCGCCGACCCAGGAGGGCTGGCTGTTGGCGGAGGCCGTACGGCCGTCCACGGCCGAGGAGTTGTAGCTGAGGGCGACCTTCGGCCCCAGGGGGCCCGGCACCGGAGGCATGGCCATCGGGTACGACCAGGCGAACCCGCCGTGGTTGCCGCCCGCGGTCCAACTGCCGGACGGGGACAGCGAGGTGGCCTTGAAGTCACCGGCCGCGCCGTCCGGGGCGGCGGCGGCCGCGAGGACGGTGCCACCGGCGAAGGCCATGGCATCAGCGGCCATCGGGGCGGCCATCGCGGCCGGCGCCTCGGCGCCGGCGGCCTTGGCGGCCTTGGCGGCCTTGGCGGCCTTGGCGTCCGGGGCCACGTCGACCTCGGCGGTCAGGACCCCGGTGGCGGCGTCGTTGTGCGTGACGAGGGGCTTGAAGGCCTTGCACTCGGGCTTGTCGGGCGTGGTGAGGGCACACGCCGGGAGCTGCACGAGCCGGAGCCGGGAGCCCCAGTCGGCTCCGTAGGCGTGGCGGAATCCGGTGTAGTCGAGCTGCACGGAGGCACGTCCGGCGGCGTTCTCGCCGTCGGTGCGGCTGACGGTGAGCAGGACACCGTCGATACCGGCCTTCGCCGCGGCCTTCTGGTCCTCGACCTTGACGTGCAGCTTCTCGGGGGCGCTGGCCTCCGGCGTGCGGCCCTGCGGGGCGGCGGACTTGCCGGGCGCCGCGGCCTTGGCGTTCGACGGCGCACCCAGGGGCGGCGCGGCCGGCGGTGCGGCCGGCGGCGCGGTCAGCGGGGCGACCGCGACCGGGAGGCCCTTGACGGGGGTGTGGGCGGGGCCCGGTATCCCGTCGGCGTTCGGGCCGTCGGCCAGTGACCGGGCGGCGGGGGCGGGTGCGCCGAGCACGGCGTCGCCCTCCGCGGCGGCCGGCCAGCTGACCTTCTTCCGCTTCCAGGGCTTCTTGTCGGTCTCGCTGACCGGTGACGTGCCGCGCTTGCCGAACGCGGCGCCCTTCACCGAGCCGGTCTTCTGGACCGCGCGCGGCTCGAATCCGTCCAGCCCCTCGGCCGACGGTCCCCCCTCGGGAACGCACGACACCAGCAGGGCTCCGCAGAGCACCGCACTGACGACGCCCGCGCCTTGGCGCAGCAGCTTTCCTCCGCGGGATGAAGAACTTCCCCGCCCCCTTGGCGTCCCGTGTGCAGAACGGGAAGCCCCCACCGTGAATCTCATCACGCCGAAACAACTCCATGTACAGGTCAAGTTCGCACCGACATCCGGGTGCGGCCTCGGGAACGTACACCAAGATTTCTTACGTAAAGAGCAAAGTGAGCTTGGTCTCATGGCGCCCGTCAATTCATCCGGGAACAAATTCCCAATCCGGACACTCTTTGACAGGTCACACACCTTCGGTAGGCATACGAACCCCTCTAACCGGACATCACGGGGCAATACCTCGCAGGAATTGACGCTAAGTCACATGCGGACCCTGTGGCTCACCTGTGAAGATCCCCGCATACTTCCCTCGGCTGATACTCGGCCAACTCTTATCAAGGGATTACCGGCCGCAAAGCGGCTGTAATCGTCAGCCAATGTGGGGTGGAATCCGGTGAAGGTACCTGGAGCGGCCGGGGGTCGGCGAAGGCGCCGCCTTTCGGCGGCAGTTGTCGCGGCCGCGCTCAGCGCCGGAATTGCCGTGCCGCTGGCCCTCGCGCCCGCGGCGGTGGCCGCCGAAACGCCCGGCGACGCCACGGCGCGCGCCGAGGCGGCGGCCCGTGAGGCAGCGGCCCGGGCCGCGAGCGGGGCGCCCTCGGAGGGCACGCCGGCCGGCGGCACGCCCGCGAACGGCTCGTCCGCGAACGGCGCGTCCGCCGACGGCACGGCCAAGACCGACCCCGGCCCCGGCGAGGCGCAGGCCTCCGCGAAGGCCCGGGCCGGCGGCAAGCCCGTCGAGGTCGTCGAACAGCGCGACGAGTACACCCAGGTCATCGCCAACCCCGACGGCAGCTTCACGTGGAAGCAGTACGTCCGGCCGGCTTTCACCAAGGTCGACGGCACCTGGCAGAACGCCGACGCGACGCTGGAGCCGACCGCGGACGGCCGGATCACCCCCGCGGCCGCCACCTTCGGCATCTCCTTCTCCGGCGGCGGCACCACCCCGCTCGCCACCCTCCAGCGGGAGGGCAAGACCATGTCCCTCAGCTGGCCCGACGCCCTGCCGGAGCCCCGGATCGAGGGCGAGACCGCCCTCTACCCCGAGGTGCTGCCCGGCGTGGACCTCAAGCTGGTCGCCGCCGTGGACGGCTTCGCCCAGCACCTCGTCGTCAAGACGCCCGAGGCCGCGAAGAACCCGCGCCTCGCCAAGCTCACCTTCGGCCTGAAGAACAAGGGCCTCGGCCTCAAGGCGGACGCCAAGGGCGCGCTCAAGGCCGTGGACACCGAGGGCGACGCGCTGTTCAGCGCCCCCACCCCCGCGATGTGGGACTCCTCCCACCTGTCGAAGACGGACGCCGCCGAGCTCACCGCCGGCGGTACCCCGCAGGAGCTCACGCCCCCGGCGCGGTCGGCCGACATGGGCG
This sequence comes from Streptomyces sp. IBSNAI002, assembly GCF_052244475.1. NCBI lineage: Bacteria > Bacillati > Actinomycetota > Actinomycetes > Kitasatosporales > Streptomycetaceae > Streptomyces > Streptomyces sp. IBSNAI002. Next base: position 3,873,279 of record NZ_JBQPXG010000002.1, read on the forward strand.
CCAAGGTGACCGGCGACAGCCTCACCATCACCCCGGACACCGGGATGCTCACGGACCCGAAGACCGTCTTCCCGGTCGTCATCGACCCGATCTTCTCCGGCGGCAACCGGGTCAACTGGGCCATGGCGTACAAGCAGGACGGTACGAACCTGGCCAACACCGCTTACTGGAACGGCGGCAGCTTCACCGACAAGCTCGCCCGGGTCGGCCACGAGACGCAGACCAGCGGCACGGCCCGCTCGTTCTTCCAGCTCAACACCAACGGGCTGGCCGGCGCGCGGATCATGAGCGCCACCTTCAACGTCTTCAACACCTACTCCTGGTCCTGCACCGCCACCCCGGTGGAGCTGGGCTGGACCGGTCCCATCAGCACCGGCACGACCTGGAACAGCCAGCCGTCGTGGAACAGGACCCTGCAGACCAAGAGCTTCGCGCACGGCTGGGGCGACAGCTGCAAGGCCGCCGGTGAGGACTTCAACGCCGCCGCGCTCAAGGACCTCGTCCAGGACGTGGCCAACGGCGGCGGCACCGACCTCACCCTGGGGCTGCGCTCCGCCTCCTCCCACGAGGGCAGCGCGTCCAGCTGGAAGAAGTTCCAGAACAACCCGCACCTCGAGGTCACGTACAACCGCGTCCCCAAGGTCGACTCCAGCGCCTTCTACCAGGGCCCGTACGTCCCCGGCGGCTCCGGCAACAAGCAGGTGGCGTGCAGCTCCGACCCGGCCACCTGGCCGACCGTCGGCCGCGCCGACCTCACCCTGACCGGACGGCTGTCCGACCCCGACGGCGGCAACCTCACCGCGGCCTTCGAGCTGTGGGAGTACGGCGGCGGCACCCTGGCCTCGCCCCGGCCGACCGTGGCCTCCGGCGGCACCGCCGTCCACGTCGTCGACATCAACACCCTCACCGAGGGCAAGCGCTACAAGTGGTTCGTGCGCGCCGAGGACGGCACCGACGTCTCCGGCTACACCCCGCAGTGCGGGTTCAACGTCGACAAGACGGCCCCGCCCAAGCCCACCGTGGCCTCGGCCGACGGCCTCGCCCTGGACGTGGCCAGCGCCCCGGCCCGCACCGAGCGCAAGGTGAAGTTCACCTCCAAGGACCCGCTCGGCGGCGTGGACGGCTTCTGCTACGCCCTCAACACCCCGCTGCCCGTCGCCAACGACAAGTGCGCCGGCGGCACCTTCGTCAAGGCGGACGCCAACGGCTCCGCCACGGTCTCGCTCAAGCCGAGCCTGTGGCCCAACAACCGGCTGCACGTCCAGGCGTACGACCTCTACGGCAACACCTCGCTGTACGACGGCAACGGCCCGGCCACCGACACCACGATGATCGTCACCCAGGCCCCCGCCTTCGTCCGCACCCCCGACGGCCGGGTCCGCGGCGACCTGCCCGGCGACCTCGACGGCGACGGCCACGTGGACCTTCTGGCCACCGACGACACGGGCAAGCTGATCATCTACCCGGGCAAGGGCGACGGCCGGCACACCGACGGCCAGGTCCTGCCCGGCCTGGGCGAGTGGAACGGCGCGCAGATCGCCCACCGCGGCGACCTCATCTCCGCCGTCGACGGCCAGACCAAGGACGGGTACGAGGACTACTTCGCCCGGATCGGCAACAAGCTCTACCTGTACCCGGGCGACGGCAACGGCGCTCCGCTCACGGGCGGCCGCAAGGAGCTGATCCACCCGACCGGCAAGGACTCCGGCCCCCTCAAGGGCGCGGGCGACAAGTGCGTGGACGTGGCGAACAGCGCCACCGCCAACGGCACCGCCATCCAGTACTACGTCTGCAACGGCACCACAGCACAGGAGTTCCAGCTCACCGGCAAGGCCCTCAAGGTCCTCGGCAAGTGCGTCGACGTCCCGTGGGGCCGCGGCGGCAACGGCACCCAGGTGCAGCTCTTCGAGTGCAACGGCTCCCCCGCGCAGCAGTGGGTGGACCGCGGCGACGGCTCGCTGCTCAACCCGGTCACCGGCCTCTGCTTCGACCTGCCGGGTGCCAACACGGCCAACAACACCCGCCTGGCCATCTACCAGTGCAACGGCACCGGGGCCCAGAAGTGGAACGTCCCCGGCAGCTGGGCGGGGGCGAGCGGCATCATGGCCCCGGGCAACTCCGACGGCATGCCCGGCAACGACCTGATCGTCATCGAGGGCAACGGCCTGGTCCACTACACCGGGACCGTCGAGGGCCCGCTGGCGATGGAGACCGGCACCTACAAGCTCAAGCCGGGCAAGAACCCCGGCGGCAGCGGCTGGGGCTCGTACGACGTGGTCGCGCTCGGCGACGTCGACGGCGACACCGTCCCCGACCTGATGGGCCGCTGGCGGGGCACCGACACCGCCAACGGCGAGTACGGGAAGCTGTGGCTGTACCCCGGCGTCCGGGCCGACGACGGCCAGGGCGGCACCGACTACCGCATCGGCACCCGGAGCCAGTACGGCGGCTCCGCCTCCTGGCACCCCGGCAACGTCCTGAAGTTCGCGGGCGCGGCCAACGTGCAGGGCCAGGTCGTGGACCAGGGCACCTACAAGCAGTTCGTGCCCACGGCGGGACAGGAGACCGCGGACTTCTGGGCCACCCTGGGCGGCGGCACCAGCGGCACCGGAGTCCTGCGCTTCTACCCCGGCACCCCCACCCTGCACGGTTCCCCGACCGTGGTCGGCGACGGCTCCTGGGCCACCCGGATCACCGGCATCTTCTGACCGGGCGGACCGGACACCACCGGTAGCCCCGAAGCCCCCCGGCCGGCCGTCGCACCGCGACGGCCGGCCGGGGCGTCACCGGGGGATCGCAGGTGCGGATCAAGCGTCACCCGCTACACTGACCGCGACGGCCCGGCCTCACGGCCAGGTCCGCGCACCCCGCCTTCGTAGCTCAGGGGATAGAGCACGGCTCTCCTAAAGCCGGTGTCGCAGGTTCGAATCCTGCCGAGGGCACATCACGAGGACCCCCAGCCGAAACGGCTGGGGGTCCTCGCCTTGTTGTGGTTCCATGGTGCGCGTGTCGCGTGACGCCGCCTACTGAGATGTGGGCCGGGCGGTGGTCGGGCAGGCACCTATTCGTCAAGGACCGGGCTCATGGGCTTCCACGCCACCGGCTACGGGTGATTCCCCTCGGTTGTTCGCTGCCATCGCACGCACACACTCCGTGAGGAATCCACACTCCGTGTCATCTTTCAATCAAGCGGTCATCGAAGAGTTCCGGGCGAACGCCGGCCGGGTCGGCGGGCCCTTCGAAGGTTCCGAGCTGATCCTGCTCACCACCACCGGGGCCAGGTCCGGGAAACCGCACACCGTCCCGCTCGGGTTCGTACGGGACCCCCTGCACGGCGGGGACGCCGGGGGCGGCGGGACCCTGCTCGTCGTCGCCTCCGCGGGCGGGGCCGACCGGCATCCCGCCTGGTTCCACAACCTGCTCGCCCGTCCCCTCGTACAGGTCGAGACCGCGGCCGGGGAGTACGAGGCCGTCGCCGTGCCCGCCGAGGGCGCGCGGCGGGACGAGCTGTTCGCGCACGTCGTCGGCGAGGAGCCCGGCTACGGGGAGTACCAGGAGCGGACCCGGCGGGTGATTCCCGTCGTGGCGCTCCAGCGCACGCACGGGGCGCCCGCCGGGGAGGGCGGGGTCGCCGGGAAGCTGCTCGAGGTGCACGGGTGGCTGCGGGCCCAGCTGGTCCTCGTACGGGAGCAGGCGCGCGGCGCCGGGCCCGGCTCGCTCGGGATGCAACTGCGCCAGCACTGCCTCGCGTTCTGCCACAGCCTGGAGTTCCACCACCGCGCCGAGGACGCCGGGCTGTTCCCGTACCTGGAGCAACAGCATCCGCACCTGCGCGAGTTCTTCCGGCGGATCGACGCCGAGCACCGCGTCATCGCCCGGCTCCAGGAGGAGCTCGTGGACGCGCTGGACGGGCCGCCGGGCACCGGCCCGGGGACCGGGTTCAGCGAGCGGGTGGAGCGGCTGAGCCGCGAGCTGGAGGCACATCTCGACAACGAGGAGGCGCAGTTGCTTCCGGTGCTGCGGGCTCTGGAAGGGTGATGCGGGCCTCGGCGCCGCCCTCCGGCGGATTGCGGAAGGCCAGGGCGGCGCCGAGGGCGCGGGCCTGGCCGGCGGCGATGGTCAGCCCCAGGCCGTGGCCCTTGTTCATGCCCTCCGTACGGAAGCGCTGCGGGCCGGCGGTGAGCAGGTACTCCGGATAGCCGGGGCCCGCGTCGGTCACGGTCAGGGTCCGGCCGTCCACCCGGACCCTGACCGGGGCCGCGCCGTGCTTGTGGGCGTTGGCGACGAGATTGCCGAGGATTCGCTCCAGGCGCCGCCGGTCGGTCTCCACGCGGAGCGACGAGACCACCTCGAGCCCCGTCTCGGTGCCCGAGGCGCGGATCGCGCGGGCCGCCAGGCCGGCCAGGTCGTGGGAGTCCAGGTCCACGCGCTCGCTGCCCGTGTCCAGCCGGGAGATCTCCAGGAGGTCCTCGGTCAGCGCGCGCATCGCCTGGACCCGGTCCCGTACGAGCTCGGCCGGGCGGCCCGGCGGCAGGAGCTCGGCGGCCGCGTTCAGTCCGGTCAGCGGGGTGCGGAGCTCGTGGGCGACGTCCGCCGTGAACCGCTGCTCCGCCTCCAGCTTGCTCTGGAGCGAGGAGGCCATGGTGTCCAGGGCCCGGGAGACCGCCGCGACCTCGTCCTTGGTGCGCGTGCTGTCGTCGACCCGCGCGTCCAGGTCGCCCGCGCTGATCCGGCGGGCCACCTGGGCGGTCAGTTGCAGCCGCCGGGTGATCCGGGTGACGCCGACCGCGCCGATGAGCAGGGTGCCGCCGATGGCGAGCACGGAGGAGCCGAGGATGGCCCGGTCCAGCTCGGCGATCGTCCGCTCGGCGGTGGTGAAGTCCACGGACACGGCTATCGCGGTGTCGTGGTCGGCCGGCGCCGCCGCCCACATCGCGGCGCGGCCGCGGTGCTCGCCGATGACCGTGGCGCGCTTGCCGGTCAGCGCCAGCGCGCGCAGCTCCGCCGGCAGGCCGACGGGGTCGATGCCCTCGCCGCGGGCCATCCGCGCGCCGGTCTCGTACGCCGTGACGGTGCGGTCCAGTTTGGCGAGGGCCTTCTCCCGCGCGGTGCTGACCGTCTGGTGGGTCATGGCGCTGTGGACGAGGCCGCCGAGCAGTGCCGCGAGACCGCAGCACATGAGGGTGATGAAGACCGCGGCCTTCCAGGTCAGGGTCGAGGTCCAGGCGGGCAGCCGAAGGCTCATCGTGCGCTGGTCCCCCTTCGTGGTCCTGTCGGCCCGTCCGTCCTGGCTGGTGGTGGAGGCGCGGCCGGCGTACGGCCGTCCGCGGCCGCCAGGTCACCGTAGTGCGCCTGCCGCGGCGCCCTCGCGGCGGGCGCCGGATTGCGCCGGCACGAGATCGGCGTAGAAGACCACGTTGTTGGTGCGGTGGCCGCCCTTCAGCTCTCCGCCGCAGGTGAGCAGGCGCGGCTCGGGGCGGCGGCGGGGGTGCGGGTCATGGGGCCGACGCTACGAGGGGCGTGTGTGGGCCGTCCGTCGGCGAGGTAACGGTTGCCCGGATGCCGCCCCGCGATGTCGTGACGATGCGAAAAAAACGCCCTTCCGGCCGGAGCCGGAAGGGCCTCTCGAAAGGGTCGGTCAGCTCAGGGTCGGCTCAAGGTCAGCTCAGGCCCCTGCTGCGTTCGCCGATGCGGTCGCCTTGTGGGGTGCCGGCCCGCTTCAGGGCCGCCTTCGTGTGCGCCCCGCCCTTGACCTTGCTCCGCAGCAGACCGTCGAAGCCGTGGCCCGGCGGGCGCGGCGGCCGGTCCGGCTCCTGGGCCTGGTAGGCCTCTCGGAAGTCCCGCTTCTGCTCTTTGCTCATCCCGTCGTCAACTCCCTCGGGAAGCACCCAATCGGACTACTGGGATCGTATGCAGATATAGCGGTAAACGCACCCGGGCCGAACGTAAAGGATGGTGGATCAAGGCTGGGGCGGTGCCGGCCCGTCCGGCGGTCCCAGTGTGCCGTGGACCAGCTCCTCCGGGCAGGGCGTGCCCCGCGGCAGCTGGTACTTCGCCGCCACCCGGTACTGCCCCGGGCCCGGCGCCAGCAGCTCCGTCCACACGTCGCCCGACTCGTCCGGCGCGGCCTTGAACAGGCATCCCGCCGTGTTCGCGTACTCCTTCACGGCGGCGGCCTTCGCCTTCGACGCGAAGGTTTCCTCCGGCGGCGCCACCGGCTTGCCGGCCCCGTCCACCAGGCCCAGCCACGGCGAGTGCGGGATCCGCACGAGTACGCGCCCGGCCTGCCGCACGTCGATGACGAGCCGGTCGGCGCCCGCCCGCACCACCGTCGCCGGCCCGGACACCAGGTCCGTCGGCTGGTGGACCTTGAACAGCTGCCAGTTCGCGTCGCCCCACACCTGCTGGAGGTACGGGAGCCCCTCGCGCACCAGCTTCGCCTCGTCCTCCCCGCCCGAGTCGGGTTTGTCGGCGGGCAGCACCACGTAGTGCACCGCCCATCGCTCGAGCCAGGCCCGGTAGCTGTCGGCGGTCAGGGTGTCGTCGTAGAAGAGCGGGTTCCGCTCCAGGTCCGCCTGCCGGTTCCAGCCGCGCGCGAGGTTCACGTACGACGGGAAGGCGGAGGATTCGCGGTGGCTCCTGGCCGGGACCACCTCGACGCGGCCCCGGTCGGCGCCCGCCTTCTGCAGCTGGTCGACCAGCGGGGCCAGCTCGCGGTTCCAGGCGGCCACCGGGGTGGTGCGCACGATGTCCGTGATGCTGTTGGTGGTGATCCAGATGTTCAGCCCGACGAAGGCGAGCAGCAGCGCGTACCAGCGCCGGGAGCGCGGGACCGCAGCGGGGAGGGCCGCGAGCAGCACGGCCCCGCCGAAGAGCATGATCAGCCGGGTGACGTTCGATCCGATCTGGGAGTCGATCGCCCAGGTCAGGAACACCCCGAAGGCGTAGACGGCCGAGGAGATCCGGACCGTCCGCCACCGCTCGGGGACGAGGAACAGCACCGCCAGCGCGAACACGAAGGGCAGCCAGGCCGATCCGAACTTCATCGGCTGCGTCCCGGAGAAGGGGAACAGCCAGGCCGACAGTCCGACCACGGCCACCGGGGCCAGGCCCAGCGCGTAGGCGCCCGGCCGGCGCCCGCTCAGGAACAGCGCGGCCGCGACCACGCCGAGGAAGAGTCCGGCGACCGGGCTGGAGGCGGTCGCGAGTCCGGCCAGCGGGGCGGCGACGGCCGCCTTGGCCCACCGCCGCGCGGCCCACTTGCGCGGCCAGCAGAAGACGGCGGCGACCGCACCCAGCGCGAACATCACGCCGAGGCCGAAGGTGACACGGCCGGACAGGGCGTTGCAGAACAGCCCGTACACCCCGGCCAGAGCCGGCCACAGGGGCTCGCGCACCGCGCCGCGACAGCAGGTCAGGACCAGGGCGAGCAGACCGGCCGAGACGGTGCCCGCGATCATCATCGTGGTCCGGACGCCGAGCATGTGCATGAGGTACGGCGAGACCACGCTGTACGAGACGGGGTGCATGCCTCCGTACCAGGCGAGGTTGTACGCCGAGTCGGGGTGGCGGCCGACGAACTCGGCCCAGGCGTCCTGCGCGGCGAGGTCGCCGCCGCTGTTGGCGAAGGTGAAGAACCAGACGACGTGCAGGACCGCGGCGAGCAGCGTCGACACGGCGACGGGGTGGCGGCGGACCCGGTCCAGAGCCCGCGTCCCCGTGCCGCCGCGGCCGGGCGCGGGGTCGGGTGCGGGCACGCCGGTGGCGCCGACGTGGCCCTCGCCGCGTCGGCCCTCCTGCTGCTGCCGCTGCTCAGCGGTGGTCACTGACGTACTCTCCCCAACCCACGAGTCCACACCCCGCACCTGCCCGCGTCCGGACGCCCCGGACGCCCGGCACGTTCAGGTCCCGGAACCCAAGACGCGTCCCGGCGCCCCGGGGTTGCCCGGGGCGCCGGATCCGCGCGTTCGCCGGCTCTCAGCCGACGCGCGTGAGCTTGCTGCCGATGCCGGGTGCGGCGAGCTCGCCCTGTAGCGCCACCGGCACCTTCACCTGGCTCGCGCCCTCGCCGACCGTGAGGACGCCGATCTCGGTGCCGGACTTGGCGGTCTGCGGGATCTTGCTGCCGCCGTCGGCCAGCTTCACGTTCACGGTGAGCGAGGCCCAGCCGACCGCCTGCACGTCGGCGGTGGCGACGACCGGGGTGCGACCACCGAGCCCGTCGTCCACGTAGCCCACGACCTGGCCCTTCTTCACGACGGGCGCGCCTTCGAGGGCCTTCTGCGTGGCGAGCATCAGCTGCTTGCTCGCGGAGATGACGCTGTCGATGATCGGCGGCTTGTGCTGGCCGAGGACGGCGCCGACGATCAGCTGGTTGGTGTTGCCGATCTTCTTCTGGGCGGCGAAGAGGAGGTTCCCGCCGGCCTTCGTCGTCGTACCGGTCTTGATGCCGAGCGAGTCGTTGTACGGGACGAGGCGGTTCCAGTTGTCCCACTTCTTGCCCGACGGGTCGACCCAGCTCGGCTTCTTGGTGATGTCCAGCAGGGTCTCGATCTCGACGAGCTTGAGGCCCAGCTTCACCTGGTCCTCGGCGGTGCTGACCGTGGTCGCGTCCAGGCCCGAGGGGTCGGTGTAGGTGGTGTTGGCCATGCCGAGTTCCTTGGCGGTGTCGTTCATCTTCTTGACGAACGCCTCCTGGGAACCGGAGTCCCAGCGCGCGAGCAGCCGCGCGATGTTGTTGGCCGACGGGATCATCAGGGCGGCGATCGCGTCGTACTCCGAGATCTTGTCGCCCTCCTTGACCGTGTCGAGGGTGGACTCGTTGTTGACCGAGTCGTTCTTCTTGCCCTCGGTCTCGGCCGTCTTGTCGATGTCGATCATCGCGCCCTGCTCACCCTTCTTGATGGGGTGGTCGCGCAGGATGATGTACGCCGTCATCGACTTGGTGACGCTGGCGATCGGCACGGGCTTCTGCTCGCCGGACTGGCCGAGCGTGCCGAGGCCGGCGGCGGCCATGTAGGCCTGGCCCTCGCTGGGCCAGGGCAGCTCGGGCTTGGCGCCGTCGAAGGTGTACGAGGACTTCGCCGTCATCACGAGCTTCGGCTCCGGCAGGGGCCGCACCAGCTGCACGACGGCGAGGATGATCGCCAGGAGCACGACGAGCGGGAAGTAGATCTTGAACCGTCGCACGGCGGTGCGGAGCGGGCTCGGCGGCGGGGGCGGGTTGTTCGTGAGGTCCGCCAGCATGTCGAGCGGCGGCTTGGGGGGCAGGGGCTGCTGGGTGGTCCGCTCGGTGCGGTCCGTCGAGGCGGGGGCCGAAGCGGCCGGGGCCGCGGGGGCGGGGGCCGGGGCGGATGCCTTCGGCGGCTGTACGGGCTCGTCGGTGCGCAGCGGTACGAAGGTACTGGGCTTGGCCTTGGCCTGCGCGGGGGAATCCGCGGGCTGCTCGTCGGCGGGGGCCGGGGCCGGGACCGCCGGCTTCACGGCACGGAAGGTTGCGGTCCGCTCGCTGTCGCCGGCGTCCGCGGCCGGAATCCGGAACACCCCGGTCCGCTCCCGCGGGGCGGGCTCCTTGACAGGCGCGTCCGCAGCGGGCTTCACCGCCCGGAACACAGCAGTCCGCTCACTGTCGCCCGCCTCGGCGGAGTCGGCCTTCACAGCCCGGAACGAGGTGGTGCGCTGGTCGCCGGCCGGCTGCTCCGAAGCCGAACCGGAATCCGCGGAAGGCGACGCGGCAGCCGGCTCCGCGAGACGGAACGAGGTCGTGCCCTGGTCGCCCGACGGCTGCTCCGACTCCGAAGCGGAATCCGAACCGGGTTCAGCAGCTTCCGGCGCCGCCGCAGGCGACAGACGGAACGAGGTGGTGCCCTGGTCGCCCGACGGCTGCTCCGACTCCGAACCGGAATCCGCCGACGGCGACGCGGCAGCAGCCGGCTTCGCGGCCCGGAAGGCCGTGGTACGGCCCTCATCAGCCGACTGCTCCGACGCCGAAGCGGAATCCGAACCGGGTTCAGCCGCTTCCGGCGCCGCCGCAGGCGACAGACGGAACGAGGTGGTGCGCTGGTCGCCCGACGGCCGCTGCGACGCGGGCGCGGAATCCGTGTCGGGCTCCTGGGCCGAGTCGGCCGGGTCGGTGGCCGGGGTTCGAACCGCCGACGCGGAAGCGGCGGGGCGGTCGTCCGATTCCGGGGCGGGCTCGTCCGCCGTGGCGACCCAGGCCGCCACCGCGTCGCGCAGCGCGTCGCGGCCGCCGGAACCGTCCGGGTCCGGTTCCGCGTCCACGGCTGTGTCCGCCGAGGCAGGAGTCTCGGGATCCCGCTGCCGGAACACCGACAGCCTCGGATCGCTCTCCGCGGAGGTCGACGCCGTCCCCGGCGTTCCCTCATCAACCGACTTGTCGGGGGACTCGCCCGCCACCAGTTCCTCCTCCATCGTCGCCACGTCCGGCTGTCCGAATGTCTAACAGTGTCCCGTCTAGGGGGCATCGCCCACGTGCTAGACGAGAACGACATAGCTGCGGGTTCCCCCACAAAGCGGCCACGCGCTCTCGACAGATGAATGTGAGAGGCGTCACCCTGTCACTCATCCACGCGGGGAGGCATGGATGGGCAGGAGCCGCAGAACAATTCCGGAGGAGCTTCTGCTGCTCGCCTTGGACCCGGCCACGGGTACCACGGCGCAGCCGCAGTCGCTCGACCTCGGCCTGGCCGGGGCACAGCTAGTGGAGCTGGCTCTGGCAGGACGGATAGCCCCTGACGGGGATCGTATCGCCGTGGTGATGCCACGGCCGACAGGAGATCCGACTCTGGACTCCGCACTGGAACTGCTGCGCAGGCGCGGCAGTCCGGTACGGGCCGTCCACTGGATTGGCGGACCCCGGCTGGGGCTCCGCCAGATTTACCTCGCCCACCTGGAGCGCTGCGGCATGGTCCATGCCGTCGCGGGCCAGATGTGCGGGGTGCTGCCGACGACTCGCTACCAGGCGACGGACACGGCGATCAGCCGGGAGATCCGTGCCCGGCTGGACACGGCGATCCGCACCGGCGTACCGCCGGACCCGCGGACCGCGGCGCTTGCCGCACTGGCCCACGCGGTCGGACTCGGCAAGCACCTGTACCCAGGCAACGAGGGGCGGTCGTCCAGATCCCGGCTGCGGGATCTGATCCGGCACGACCCGATGGGCGGACTCGTGGCGCACGCCGTGATGGACGTCCAGAACGGTGTGGCCGCACAGCCGCGCCGCGACCGCGCACCGGCACAGCCGGCGGCTCGGGCCACGGCGGGCAGCGTTCCGCTGCAGCCGCGGCGGACGGGTGCGATGGCCCGCGCGGCCGCGCACTGATCCACCCCGTTCCACTCGTTCCACCCGCTCCACCGCAACGCCATCACAACGCCGGCGCGCGGGGTGACGAGGCCGGTCAGCCGGTCCCGCCGCCCCGCGCGTCTGTTTTTTCCCGGCCGTTCCCCAGCGCCGCAGCACCCTTCGGTGGCAGTCTGCTCAGCATCAGCCACGCAGAGAGACAGACAGCTGCACGACAGAAGAAGGCGGAGGTGCCGTTCACGTGGCGTCCAATGTCAATCCCACCGTCCGACGCCGCCGACTGGGCATGGAGTTGCGCAAGCTCCGCGAGGACAAGGGCATGACGGCCGAGCAGGTCGCCGAGCGCCTCCTCGTCTCCCAGTCCAAGATCAGCCGGCTGGAGAACGGCCGCCGGTCCATCAGCCAGCGCGACGTACGCGACCTGTGCGAGGTGTACGAGGTGGAGGACCCCAGGCTCGTGGACTCACTCATGCAGATGGCGAAGGACTCCCGCCAGCAGGGCTGGTGGCACGCCTTCGGCGACATCCCGTACAGCGTCTACATCGGCCTGGAGACGGACGCCGCGAGCCTGCGCACCTACGAGCCCCTGGTGATCCCGGGGTTGCTCCAGACCACGGAGTACGCCCACTCCCTGGTCCGCGGCGCGTGGCCGGAGACCGCTCCGGCCGACGTGGAGAAGCGGGTCCAGGTCCGGATGCACCGCCAGAAGCGGCTCTCCGAGACCGAGAACAACAATCCGGAACTCGGGCCGCTGCGCCTGTGGGCGGTCATCGACGAGGCGGCGCTGCGCCGGCGCGTGGGCGATGCCGAGCTGATGATCCGGCAGCTGGAGTTCCTGATAGAGCAGTCGGAACAGCCGCACATCACGGTGCAGGTGATGCCGTTCGCGCTCGGCGCGCACCCCGGCGTGAACGGCCAGTACGCGATTCTGGAATTCCCGGACGCGTCCGACTCGACGGTGGTCTACATCGAGGGCGTGACGAGCGACCTGTACCTGGAGAAGGCCAACGACGTGCAGAAGTACAGCGTCATGTACGAGCACCTGCGCGCCCAGGCCCTCAATGTCGACCAGACCCGCCAGTTCATCTCCGACATCATCGGCACATACGCGGGAAAGGTCGACGAGTCGCGATAAAGGCGCAGGAATCCCATGAGGCCATGGGGAGGGCCGGTACCGTACACCGTCACTCCCCGGCCGCATAAGACCTGAATGGAATATGCCACTCGGTCGGGTGAATGCCTCCTTCGCCCGTCAGGAGCTGCGGGTAGCGTCGATCACGTCAGCCGGGGAAACGAGCCGGCCGACGCCGCAAACGGAACTACTCGCTGAACCGGAGAGAAACATGGCTATTCGTCAGGGCGCCACGCACAACTGGACCAAGTCCTCCTACTCCGCCAACGGCGCCTGCGTCGAGGTCAAGTCCCCCGTCATGGAGGCCGTCGCGGTCCGCGACTCGAAGGCGCAGGACGGTCCGTCCCTCACCTTCGCGCCCGGCTCCTGGACCTCGTTCGTCGACGGCGTCACCGAGGGCCGGCTGGGACGCCTCGCCTGAACGTCACGGCATGCGCCCCAAGCGACCCGAACGCGTTAACCGCAGTACAGGCAGTGAAGGCAGTTCAGGCAGTACCCGCACCACTGGCTGGAGCCCTCTCGACCGGTCCGCCGTCTTGGCCGAGGGGGCTCGGCCATGTCCGCTTCCGACCTGCCGCGACCACGGCTACGGCTACCTCAGCTGGTCGACGTACCGGTCGGTCCCCGGCACCGTGGGGATGAACGGCGCCACCAGCTCCACCCGCCCCAGCCCCGCCTCCGCGACCTCCGCGTCCAGCCCCTGGAAGCGGTCCCAGCAGGTCCGGGGGTCCTGCTCCAGGAACCACAGGAGCGTCAGGCGGGTGTCGACCCCCTCGACCTGCTTGACGTACGTCATCCGGTCGCCGGGCAGCGGTGTCGGCCGGAAGAGCGTCACCATCGCGGCCGGAGAGCCGTGCAGCCGCTTCGGCAGGGCCCGGGCGCGCAGCCACTCCAGCAGCTCGTCCCGCTGCGCGGGCCCGTCGGCGTCGACGACCTGGACGACGAGGCCGGCGTACGGGTGGTCGAGGGCGTGGAAGTCCCGCGGACCGGCGGCGCCGTCGCGGTAGACGGTGGCCTCGTGGTCCTGGAAGGCCGTGAACACGTGGGTGCGGTCCTGGTAGACCCTCCCGTCGCGGTTGAGCCGCTTGTTGATGCCGACCGTCCACTTCATGTGCTCGTCGTAGCGGCCCTCGGTGACCCAGTACGTCGATATGTAGCAGCCGGCGGTGACGGGCTGGGCGACCGCCGACTTCTCCGGGTAGCGCAGCTCCTGGAGTTCGCGGGTGGCCACCCAGCGGCGGCCCGCGTACATCCAGGGCATGGCCATGGCGCCCGCGTAGTAGTGGTCGTCCTCGTACCAGCGGTTGTACGCGTACTCGTGGCCCGGGTGCGGCTCCACCATGGTGATCAGCGCATGGCCGGGGCGGACGCCGTACGGGCCGACGGCCGCGAGCTCGGCGTAGTCCTCGGCGCGGGTGTCCCGCTCTTCTGTCGTCATGCGACCGGTCTAGCTGATGTTGCGTCAGATCGGGAGTCCCCGGGCACCGTTCACCATGTGACACATAGGTGTCATCTGCATCTATCTGTCGCTACGATGCCCGCACCCCACTCCCGGAGGAGCCACCCGTGCCCGCAGACGCCGCCGTCTCCGTCTCCGTTCCCGACTCCGTCACCGTCTCTGCCGCGCCGCCCGCGTTCGCCTCGCGCGTCGCCTCGGTGGGCGGCTCCCCCGTACGCGGGATCCTGGCGCTCACCGAACGCCCCGGGGTGATCTCCTTCGCCGGCGGCCTTCCCGCGCCCGAACTCTTCGACGCCGAGGGCCTTCGGGCCTCGTACGACACCGCCTTCGCCGTATCGGCGCGGCGGGCCTTGCAGTACTCGACCACCGAGGGCGCGCCGGAACTGCGCGAGGCCGTCGCGCGGCGGGCCTCGGCCCGGGGCCTGGCGACCGGCGCGGACGACGTGCTGGTCACCTCGGGCTCGCAGCAGGCCCTCACCCTCCTCACCGCCGCGCTGGTCGAACCCGGGGACGTGGTGCTGGTCGAGAACCCCACCTACCTGGCCGCCCTCCAGTGCTTCGGGATGGCCGGGGCCCGGGTGGTGGCGGTGCCCTGTGACGCGGAGGGCCTGATACCCGAGGCCCTGGAGGAGCTCGTCGCCCGGGAGCGCCCCAAGCTGCTCTACACCGTCCCGACCTTCCAGAACCCGACGGGGCGCACCCTGCCGGCGGTCCGGCGGGCGGAGGTGGCGCGGATCGCGGCGCGGCTGGGCCTGTGGCTGATCGAGGACGACCCGTACGGGGACCTCCGCTACGAGGGCGCGGAGCTCCCGTGGCTGGCCGCGCACCCGGGGGCCGAGGACCGCACCGCCCTGCTCGGCAGCTTCTCGAAGATCATGGCGCCGGGGCTGCGGCTGGGCTGGCTGCGGGCCCCGGCGGCGCTGCGCCGGGCCGCGGTGGTCGCCAAGCAGGCCGCGGACCTGCACACCTCGACGGTGGACCAGCTGGCCGCCGCGCACTACCTGGCGGCGGTGGACCTCGACGCGCACGTGGCCACGGTCCGCGCGGCCTACCGGGCCCGCCGCGACGCCCTGCTGGCGGGGCTGGCCGGGGCCCTCCCGGCGGGCTCGGCCTGGAACCGTCCGGAGGGCGGCATGTTCGTCTGGGCCCGCCTCCCGGCCGGCCACGACGCGACGGCCCTGCTCAAGGCGGCCCTCGCCCACGACGTGGCCTTCGTCCCGGGATCCCCCTTCTTCACGGGCCCCCCGGACCCCCGCACCCTGCGCCTGTCCTTCACGACGCACACCCCGCAGGAGATCACGCAGGGCCTGACCCGCCTGGCGGCGGCGGTGGCGGACTACGCGCCGGGGTCCGCGTAACGGGGCAGCCCGTCGGTCGAGATGGTCCAGTCGGCGATGGTGACGTCCTCGCCGTAGACGAAGTCCTTGCGGGTCGCGTAGCGCGGGCCGTCGGGGGTCTGGTGGATGTCGGACATGACGGCCCCCGTGCCGGTGCGGGGGTCGAAGACGGCGTACACGGGGATGCCGAGGAGCGGGTAGTCCCGCACCTTGCCGATCCAGTCGTTGTCGGGGTTGGAACGGGAGACGACCTCGACGGCGGCGACGATCGTCCGCGGGTCGAACGGCCCCTCGCCCTGCATGTCCTCGAACGCGATCACCATGATGTCGGGGTGCCGCATGATGCCCTCGGGCTCGTCCTCGACGTCGGGCGTTCCCAGGTGCGCCCAGATTCCCTCGGGTGCGGCCTTCTCCAAGCGCCTGCTCACGAGACCTGCGGTCAACTCGTGCGGGCGTCCCGGGGACATCATGTCGTGCACGATCCCTTCCTTGGTGATCTCGAGCTTCCCCGGGACGGTGTCCTCGACCTGCTCGACGACATCGCGCAGGAGCCGGTACCGGTGGTTCCGCCGCCGCGCGTCGTCGTGGGTGATGGTCATGGTGGCTCCTCGTCCGTGCCCAGGGGGCCGAGTTCTCACCTTCATGCTAGGCAGCCTTCCGGTCGCGGGCCGTGCAGTCGCCGCAGTGGCTTCCGGGGGTCGGGGAGCGGAAGGCGCGTTCGCAGCCGTCGCAGGTCTGGAAGGGGTACCGGGGCCGGTCGGGTGGCGGGGTTCCGGTGGGTCGCCGATCGGGGGCGGGCAGTGGGGGCGGGATCGCGGCGTGCAGCCGGTAGGCGAGCAGTCCGGCCGGGTTGCGCAGGTCGGACGGGACGTCCGAGGCGAGGGCCCGCCGTACGGCCTCGGGAGCGGCCCCGCGCTCCAGCCACTCCACGACACCGGGTACGAGCCGCTCGACGTCCCGGGCGGCGAGCAGCAGCCGCGGGTCGCGGATCCGCAGGCCGGCCAGCAGCCGCGAGGCCTCCTCGCGGAGCGCCGGAGCAGGAGCCGACTCCCGTACGCGGTCGCGGTCGCCGCGCGGCGCAGGGCCGGGCGGGGGCGGCCCGGGGGCCGGTTCGGCTTCGGGATCCGGCCCCTGGCCCGGGTCCGGGCCCAGGTCCGGGTGCGGATCCAGGACCAGGTTCGGTTCGGGGTGCAGGTCCGGGTGCGGATCCAGGACCAGGTCCGGTTCGGGGTGCGGGTCCGGGTGCGGGTGCGACGGTGGCTCGGGGTCCGCGTCCGGCGGGGTCGTGGACAGCGGGAGGTTGTACGACACCGTGCGGGTGACCACCTTGCCCTCGGCCGTCCGCAGGCGCGTCCGGCGGAGGAAACCGGCCGCCTCCAGCTCGTTCAGCGCCCGCCCGATGCGGTACTCGGTCTCGGGGAAGCGCTCGGCCAGGGCCCGGATGCTGACCTGGGCGCCCTCGGGCAGCGACTGGATGTGGAGGGCGGTGCCGATCGCGAGCAGCGACAGCTCCCCGTGCTGGGCGAGCCGGTTGCTCACGACGGTGAAGTGGCCCGTAAGGGGGACGTTGGCGTGCCGGACGCCGGAAACGCCACCGGATCGGGCGGTTCCGCGCGTAGCACGGCGCGCTGCGGGCATGACCCGGCTAAGCTTCTGGAAAGCCATTGGGAAGGTCTGCTTCCTCGTGGATCAGACCCTCGGCCGGGATTGCCGTCCCGCCGGGGGTCGTCTCATGTCTGGAGTTGTCGCGGCGAGGATATGCCAGCCAACCCCACGCGAATCCAGTCGAGTTGGGCAAATTCACCCGACCGGGCGATTGCGGTCGAACGGGGGAGCTGGAGGGGTTGGGTCTGGTTCTTTCTCCGGTTCTTTGGTGGCTGCCACCGACGCAACCGCACCCCCCGCGACCGGCGCACAGCTTTGCACCACCCGGTCCGAACAGGGCAGTTGCACGTCCGGGCGCGTCGGCCCGCCCTGTGGCCGAACCGGCCGCGGCTACGACGCGGTCGGCGCGGCGCCCGTCGGGGTGGCGCCCGTCGGTTCCGGGGCGGTCGGGACGTGGCCCGGGTACACGTGGTCGGGGGTCACGATGCTCGTGATCGCCTCGCCGAAGAGCGTGCTGGGCTCCTGGCCCTCGTGCAGGACGTCGGTGTTGAGCAGGACCACCATCGTCGCCCGGGCCTCCGGCAAGTACACGGTCAGGGTCTCGTAGCCGGGCAGCGAACCGTTGTGGCCGATCCAGCCCTGGACGTCGAAGATGCCCAGCCCGTACCCGGCACCGGGAATGCCGTCGATCGAGGTCGTCTTCAGGCGTTCCGCCTGGGTCTCGGGCGTCAGCAGCGAGCCGGTGGCCACGGTGCGCGCCCAGCTGCGCAGGTCCATGAGGTCCGAGATCATCGCGCCCGCGGCCCAGGCCCACGACGGGTTCCAGTCGGTCGCGTTGACGATCTTCCCGGTCGTGTCGTCCGTGTAGCCCTGCGGATGGGGGTCGGGGAAGTGCGCGTCGGTCGGGAAGAGCGTCTGCCGCAGCCCGGCGGGCTCCAGCACCTCCTCGCGGATGAACTCCTGGAGGGGTTTGCCGCCGGCCTTCTCCACGACGAGACCCAGCAGGATCAGGTTGGTGTTGCTGTACTGCCACTGCGCGTTCGGCTCGAACTGCACCGGGTGCTTGAAGGAGTACTCGAGCAGCTGCTGCGGTGTGAACGGCCGGGTCGGGCCGGCGGCGAGCGCCTTGTTGAAGTCCTCGTCCAGGCTGTAGTTGAAGAGCCCGCTGCGCATCCCCGCCAGTTCGCGCAGGGTGATGCGGTCCCCGTTCGGGACTCCGTCCACGTACTTCCCGATGGTGTCGTCGAGGGCCAGCTTGTCCTGGTCGACGAGTTCGAGGAGCGCGGTGACGGTGAACGTCTTGGTCTCGCTGCCGATCCGGATGCGGAAGCCGGTCTCCATGGGAGAGCCCGTGGCCTTGTCGGCCACGCCGAAGGTCCGTACGTAGCTCCCCTTGCCGGGGGCCCACAGGCCCACGATCACGCCCGGCACCCGCGCCTCGCGCAGGACCCGCTGGACCGCGGCGTCCAGCTTCGCCGCGACGGCCGGGGTGAGCCGCGGGAACCGCGCGGCGGCGTCGGCGGAGACGGACGGGCCCGGTGTGGGAGCCCCGTGCGCGGGGCCCGCGAGGGCCGGGGTGACGAGCAGACCTGCCGCGGCGGCGGCCACGCAGGCCCGGCGCAGGCGTGTGCGGGTGCGGGTGGGACTCACGGCATGCCTCCTGTCGCACGAGGGGGACGAACGCACGTACGAGTACGCGGACCCCGTACGCGGACCAAGGCAGCAGCACCAGGGTAGGTCCGCACCGACCCGGTCGCGAGGCGAGCCGCCCGTCGGCCCGCCCGGCGGGCCGACGGACGCCCCCCGCCCCCTTCCCATCCCGCCGCCCGGACCCTAGCCTGACGACCCGTCAGATACGCTGCTCCTGGAGGCCCGTCATGCTGCTGCGAGGGAAGACCGTCATCGTCTCCGGGGTCGGGGCCGGGCTCGGGCACCAGGTCGCCGCCACCGTGGTCCGCGACGGCGGGAACGCCGTACTCGGGGCGCGGACGGAGGCGAATCTGGCCAAATCCGCCGCCGAGATCGACCCCGACGGGGCGCACACCGCCTACCTCCCGACCGACATCGGCGACGAGCGCCAGTGCGAGGCCCTCGCCGCGCTCGCCCGGGAGCGGTTCGGCCGGATCGACGCCGTCGTGCACGTGGCCGCCTGGGACTCCTACTTCGGCGGTCTGGAGGACGCCGATTTCGGGACCTGGCAGCAGATCATCGACGTGAACCTGCTGGGGACGCTCCGGATGACCCGGGCCTGCCTGCCCACGCTCAAGGAGAACGGCGGCTCCGTCGTCATCATCGGCACGCAGTCCGCCGTCGCCGCGCCCAACGAGGTCCAGCAGGCCGCCTACGCCGCCTCCAAGGGCGCCCTGACCTCCGCCATGTACTCCATGGCCCGCGAGCTCGGCCCGCACCGGATCCGGGTCAACACGGTGCTCCCGGGCTGGATGTGGGGCCCGCCCGTACAGGCCTTCGTCACCTTCACCGCACACACCGAGAACGTCCCCGAGGCCGAGGTCCACGCCCGCCTCACCGAGCGCATGGCGCTGCCCGACCTCGCCACCGACGGGGACGTCGCGGACGCCGCCGCCTTCCTCGCCTCCGACCGGGCGCGGGCGATAACCGGCCAGTCACTGCTGGTCAACGCCGGTGAGCTGATGCGATGAGCACGCCACCGACCTCCCCTGGCCCGTACGACTGGATCGTATGCTCGGCCCATGACCACTCCGAGTGACGCTCCGACCGAAAACGCGATGCGCCGCGCGCTCCGGCGGGCACGCGACGGCGTCGCGCTCGACGCGACCGAGGCGGCCGTACTCCTCCAGGCGCGCGGTGAGGCGCTCGACGACCTCACCGCCTCCGCCGCACGCGTAAGGGACTCCGGACTCGCCGCCGCCGGGCGGCCCGGTGTCATCACGTACTCGAAGAGCGTGTTCATCCCGCTGACCCGGCTGTGCCGCGACAAGTGCCACTACTGCACCTTCGCCACCGTCCCCGGCAAACTCCGCCGGGCCGGCCACGGGATGTACATGTCCCCGGACGAGGTCCTCGACATCGCCCGCCGCGGCGCGGCGCTCGGCTGCAAGGAAGCGCTCATCACCCTCGGCGACAAGCCCGAGGACCGCTGGCCCGAGGCGCGCGAGTGGCTCGAGGCCGAGGGCTACGACGACACCATCTCCTACGTACGGGCCATCTCCATCCGGATCCTGGAGGAGACCGGCCTGCTCCCCCACCTGAACCCGGGTGTCATGTCCTGGTCGGACTTCCAGCGGCTCAAGCCGGTCGCCCCGTCCATGGGCATGATGCTGGAGACCACCGCCACCCGTCTGTGGTCCGAGCCGGGCGGCCCGCACCACGGCTCCCCCGACAAGGAGCCCGCGGTCCGGCTGCGCGTGCTGGAGGACGCCGGGCGGTCCTCGGTGCCCTTCACCAGCGGGCTGCTCATCGGCATCGGCGAGACGTACGGGGAGCGCGCGGAGTCCCTGTTCGCACTGCGCCGCGTCTCCCGCTCCTACCACGGCATACAGGAGCTGATCATCCAGAACTTCCGCGCCAAGCCGGACACGGCCATGCGCGGGATGCCGGACGCCGAACTCGACGACCTCGTCGCGACGATCGCCGTCGCCCGGCACATCATGGGCCCGTCCGCGTGCCTGCAGGCGCCGCCCAACCTGGTCGACGGGGAGTACGCCCGCCTGATCGGCGCCGGGATCGACGACTGGGGCGGCGTCTCGCCGCTGACCCCCGACCACGTCAACCCCGAGCGCCCGTGGCCCCAGATCGACCTGCTGGCCGAGCGGTCCGCGGCGGCCGGCTTCGCGCTGCGCGAGCGGCTGTGCGTCTACCCGGAGTTCGTGCGGCGCGGCGAGCCGTGGCTGGACCCGCGGCTGCTGCCGCACGTACGGGCGCTGGCCGACCCGGAGACGGGGCTGGCCGAGGAGTCCGCCGAGGTCGTGGGCCGGCCGTGGCAGGAGCCGGACGAGGCCTTCACCTCGTCCGGGCGGACCGATCTGCACACCGCCATCGACACCGAGGGCCGCACCGGCGACCGCCGCGAGGACTTCGACCACATCTACGGCGACTGGGAGGCGCTGCGCGAGGCGGCCGCTCCCGGCATGGTGCCCGAGCGCATCGACACCGACGTACGGGCCGCGCTCGCGCAGGCCGCCAACGATCCGACCGGGCTCACCGACGCCCAGGCCCTGGCCCTGCTGCACGCCGACGGGCCGGCTCTGGACGCCCTCTGCCGGATCGCCGACGACCTGCGGAAGTCGGTGGTCGGGGACGAGGTCACCTACGTCGTCACGCGCAACATCAACTTCACCAACGTCTGTTACACCGGCTGCCGCTTCTGCGCCTTCGCGCAGCGCCGCACGGACGCCGACGCCTACACGCTCTCCCTGGACCAGGTCGCCGACCGGGCCGCCCAGGCCTGGGACGTGGGCGCGGTCGAGGTGTGCATGCAGGGCGGCATCCACCCGGACCTGCCCGGGACGGCGTACTTCGACATCGCGCGCGCGGTGAAGCAGCGCGTCCCGGGGATGCACGTGCACGCCTTCTCGCCGATGGAGGTCGTCAACGGGGCCACGCGGACGGGGATGTCGGTGCGGGACTGGCTGACGGCCGCCAAGGAGGCCGGTCTGGACTCCGTACCCGGCACGGCGGCGGAGATCCTCGACGACGAGGTGCGGTGGGTCCTGACCAAGGGCAAGCTGCCGACGGCGGACTGGATCGAGGTCATCTCCACCGCGCACGAGCTGGGCATCCGCTCCTCGTCCACGATGATGTACGGGCACGTGGACCAGCCGCGCCACTGGCTCGGGCACTTCCGCACGCTGGCCCGGATCCAGCAGGCCGCCCTGTCCAAGGGGGTGGAGGGGTTCACGGAGTTCGTGACGCTGCCGTTCATCCACACCAACGCGCCCGTGTACCTGGCGGGCATCGCCCGGCCCGGGCCCACGGTCCGCGACAACCGCGCGGTGACGGCGATGGCGCGGCTGCTGCTGCACCCGTACGTCCCCAACATCCAGACCAGCTGGGTGAAGCTGGGCGCGGAGGGCGCGGCCGAGATGCTCCGGTCCGGGGCCAACGACCTGGGCGGGACCCTGATGGAGGAGACGATCTCGCGGATGGCGGGGTCGAGTTACGGCTCGTACAAGTCGGTGCGGGACCTGATCGCCGTCGCCGAGGCGGCGGGGCGGCCCGCGAAGGCCCGTACGACGCTGTACGGGGAGGTGCCGGCGGAGCGCCAGGACGCGGCCCGCGCCTCGGACGGGCACCTGCCGGAACTGCTGCCGGTCCTGGACTGACGGCGTACAGGAGGGGCAGGGGGCCCGGCCGGACGTGGCGTGTCCGGCCGGGCCCCCGCACCCCGGGGCGCGTCCGGTCAGCCGACGAGCAGGTCCTTCTTCAGCTGCTTCAGATCGCGGGCGTCGATGCCGAGCCCGTCCTTGAGGTAGCGGTCGAAGGAGCCGTACTTCGCGGTGACCTCGCCGTAGCCCGCGTTCAGGTACTCGGAGCGCACGTCGAGCATCGGCTTGTAGACGGCGGCCTGTTGCGCGGGCAGGTGGGAGAGGATCGCGTCGTTGGCGGCCTTGCGGTAGTCGTTGCTGGCCAGGTAGTCGGCCTCGACGGTCGCGCGCGGGACGCCGAGGGCGGTCAGCAGGGCGGCGTTGGCCCAGCCGGTGCGGTCCTTGCCGGCGGTGCAGTGGAAGAGGACCGAGCGGCTGCGGTCGCGCTCAATGCCCTCGAGGACCTGCGTGTACGCCTTCTTGCCGCCCTCGCCGGAGACCATGGCCTTCTCGGCGTCGACCATGGCCTTGACGGCCTCGTCGGGGGTCTTGGGCAGGGTCTGGAAGGAGCCGGAGCCCGCGAAGACGTCGGCGACGACGTACGTGGCGCCCGCGGGGACCTTGTCGGCGTCCTTGCTGCGCTCGTCGGCCATGCGCAGGTCGAAGACCGTCTTGACGCGCAGGCGCTGGAGCTTGGCCAGGTCGTTCTCGGTGAGCTTGTCGAGCGCGTCCGAGCGGTAGACCTCGCCCATCTTGACCCACTGGCCGTTGGCGGTGCGGTAGCCGCCGGCGTCGCGGAAGTTGACGGTGCCGTCGAGCTTGATCAGGCGGTCGGCGAGGCGCAGGCCCTGGCCGTGCTGCGGCTTGAAGTCGAACCACTGGCGGTCGGCGGCGGGCAGTCCGGTGACGACGGCCCGGCCCTGGGCGCCGCCCTTCGCGACGACCTTGCCGTTCGCCTTGATCTCGACCCGCTTGGTGTCCTTGGCCTTCCACTCGAGGGTGAAGGAGCCGTCGGCTCCGGCGGTGACGGTGGCCTCGGTGAACGGGATGGCCGAACGGTCCTGCCGGTCCCAGCCGGAGGCGGAGGCGAGCGGGGCCGCGAACAGGGAAGCGGTGACAGCGGAGGCGACGACGGTCGCGGCGAGGAGTGCCTTCTTCATGCCTGTGAGGCTGGGCGGCCGCGGAGAACTGCGGATGAACGAGGCATGGCTGGAACCAGCCGGGCCGAAGGCCAGTGGCAAAACGTGCCATCAGCCGGGGCGGCGGCCGAAAGTATTCGCTTTCCGGCCGTTCTCCGCATGCTTACGGACCGCTTGACGGGCTGCTTCCGGATTCGACCGAAGCTGTCCACTACAGTGCGCGCCAGTGCTGCCGTGGCGGCGGCCGCAGACACGGCCAGGGGGACGGTGAGGATGATGGACGCGACAACGGGCGCGGGCTCGGCGGTCATTCAGGGCACACCGGCGGGCCCACCCGGCCCCTCCCCGGCGCAGCCGGCGCCCACCGGGGGCACGGACGGCCGCGGCACCCCGGGCCTGCCCGGGTCCGGCCCGGCGGCCCACGGGCACGGCACGGCCCACGCACACGGCGCGGCGGCAGGGCCCGGCGGGCCGGACGCGGCCGGGCCGGCCACGCACGGCCGCGATGCCGGCCACGGCGTCGCGCACGTGCGGGGGCCCGCCGCCGGCAGGCGGGTCGGGGCGCCCGTCACCGGGCTCTGGGGGCGGCTCGAGCAGCAGGACTTCCGCAGCCGGGTCCGCGGGACCCTCCTCGGCTCCGCCATCGGCGACGCCTTCGGCGCACCCGCCGGCCGGCTCACCCTCGACGCCATCCGCGCGGCGCACGGCCCGGACGGCCTGACCACGCCCACCGCCACCCCCGTCACCGCCGCCACCCAGCTCACCCTCTTCACGGTGGACGGCCTCATACGGGCCCACGTACGCCGCGACGCCGGCACCTGGCACCCGCCCACCGACGTCCACCGCGCCTACCTCCGCTGGGCCGCCACCCAGCACGACTGGGGCCCCGACGAACGCCGCAAGGACAACGGCTGGCTCGCCGCGCAGGAGTGGCTCTACGCCCGCCGCGACCCCGACCGCGCCTGCCTGACCGGCTTCGCCGACGACACCCTCGGCACCCCCGCCCAGCCGAAGAACCCCACCGCCCGCGACGCGGCCGCCGCCACCCGCTCCGCCCCCTTCGGCCTGCTCGTCGGCTGGGAGCCGGCCCTGGTCCTCCAGCTGGCCGTCGAATGCGCCACGCAGAGCCACGGCCACCCCGCCGCGTACCTCTCGGCCGGCGCCTTCGCCCTCGTCGTCCACGGCCTGACCCGCGGCGAGTCCCTGGACTCCGCCGTCCAGCGCGCCCTCGGCCAGCTCGGCACCCGCCCCGGGCACCAGCCCGTCACCGACGTCCTCCAGCGCGCCCTGGCCGCCGTCACCGAGGGCGCGCCCGGCCCCGCGACCGTCGAAGACCTCGCGGCCGACGGGGACGCCGCAGCCGCCCTCGCCACCGCCGTCTACTGCGCCCTGGTCGCCGAGGACGTCCCGCACGGCCTGCGCCTCGCCGTCAACCACGGCGGGGACTCCACCGCCGCCGGAGCCCTGTGCGGAGCCCTCCTCGGCGCGCTGCACGGCGAGACCGCCCTCCCGGCCGCCTGGCTCGCCGAACTCGAAGGCCGCGCCACGCTCCTGGAGCTCGCCGACGACTTCGCCCTGGAGATGACCCAGGGCCCGTCCCTCCACGGCCCCACCGCCACCTCCCCGGGCTGGCTGGCCCGCTACCCGCGCGGCTGACAAGGCGGCCGCCGGCCGACACCGATCTGACGCCCCCTCAACAATCGGGCTCCCAGGCCGTACCGTTGCGGGTCCCACGTCTCGGAGGTGTCAGAAGCCATGCGGATCGCCACGACCATCTTCCTCACCGACCGCACCGTCTCGCCCGTCCGCCTCGCACGCAGCCTGGAGGAGCGGGGCTTCGCCGGGCTCTACCTGCCGGAGCACACCCACATCCCGGTCGTCCGTGACACCGCCGCCCCGATGGGCGGAGACCTCCCCGAGATGTACGGGCGCACGCTCGACCCGTTCGTGGCCCTCGGGCAGGCCGCCGCCGTGACCGAGCGGCTCCACCTCGGCACCGGCATCACGCTCGTGGCGCAGCACGACCCGATCGGCCTCGCCAAGCAGATCGCCACCCTCGACCACCTCTCCGGCGGCCGCTTCACCCTCGGCATCGGCTACGGCTGGAACGTCGAGGAGGCCGCCGACCACGGGGTCGAATGGCGCACCCGCCGCGAACTGGTCCGCGACCGGATGGCCCTGATGCGTGCCCTGTGGGCCCCGGAACCCACCGCGTACGTCGGCGAGTTCTCTTCCGTCCAGGCCAGCTCCGCCCATCCGAAGCCGGTCCAGACCCCGCGCGAACTGGGCCCCGGCGTCCCCCTGTACGGCCCCCGCACCCTGATCGGCGGCCAGGCCGGGCCGAAGCTGTTCACCGCCATCGCCGACCACTCCGACGGCTGGCTGCCGATCGGCGGCGGCGGCCTCACCGAGTCCCTGCCGGTGCTGCGCCGGTTCTGGGAGACCGCCGGCCGCGACCCGAAGTCCCTCCAGGTGGTCCCGTACGCCGTCCAGCCCACCCCCGGCAAGATGGGCCACTACGCCGACCTCGGCATCGAGGAGGTCGTCCTCCAGCTCCCCTCGGCCCCGGAGGCGGAGGTCCTGCGCACCCTGGACGAGTTCGCCCGCTACCTCTGACCCGGGACGGCCGCCTCTCCCGCAGGCGGCCCCCCGGCGGCGGGGGGTAGCGTGGACAGAGGTGCACCGCCCCGGCCGTCGGCGGCGCCGACTGTCGGCTGCGTCTCATCCTCTGCGCAAGGAGGACATACGCATGTCCAGAGCACTGCGATGCGCGTCCGTACTGCTCCTCGCACTCGCCGGAGCACTGGGCCACGCCCCCGGCGCGGTCGCCGACGACCCCAAGAACCTGCGGACCGGGGAGTGCTTCACCACGGACGACGACCTGAAGGACTACGAGGACGACGGCAGCGGCACGGGCCGCACCTCGGTGACAGTGGTGCCCTGCGACCAGCCCCACGAGGGGGAGGTGTACGCCACCTTCGCCGTCCATGCCCGGGAAGTACCCGGGCATGGAGAAGATCGCCTCCCTCGCCACCGAGAAGTGCGTCGACACCACGGCGCTCCACGACTACGTGGGAGGCAAGGAACTGCCGAAGGAGCTGCACGTCTACTACTACGGCCCGCTCGCCACCGGGTGGGGCCTCGGGGACCGCGAGATCACCTGCTTCGTGGGCTACGAGACGGGCACCAGCACCGGCTCGGTCCGCGACGCCGCGCCCTAGCCCAGCTCCGCCCAGACGGTCTTGCCGACCAGCCGGTCCGTCACCCCCCAGTGGGCGGCGACGGCATCGACGATGCGGAGCCCGTAACCGGATTCGGCCTGGTAGGCGTGGGGCAGCGGAACGGGCCGCCGGTCGCGGCGCGGGTCCGACACCTCGATCCGGACCACCCCCTCCAGCAGCACCATCCGCAGCTCGAAGTCCCGCCCGGGCACCCGGCCGTGGGTGACGGCGTTGGCGGCGAGCTCGGCGACGACGAGCCCGGCGTCGGCGGACAGCCCGGTGGATTCGGGGATGCCCCAGGCGTGGAGTTCCACGAGGGCCAGCTGACGGGCGAGACGGGCTCCACGTCGGGTGGAACTGAAACGCTGAGTGAACGTGCGTGCGAGGGTCCCGGCGGGGGTGAGGGGTGCGGTCATGGCAGCAACATCCCGTGCGGCCAGGGCCGTTCCCAGCACGGCAACCGCTACTTTTCAACTGTACGAGTCGAGTATCTGGACAGTAGCGGTCACCGTCCGTGAGCCTGAGTGCCGGGAGGTGACCGTGACGACGCATGCGCATGCCGAAGAGAGCGGTGACGGCGAGGTCGAGCCGGACAACGACCTGCGGAACTTCGGCGAGGTGGTCAAGGCCTCCCGCAAACGGGCCGGCCTGACCCAGGAGCAGCTGGGGACGAAGATCCGCTACTCGGTCCAGTACGTCGGCTCGGTCGAACAGGGCCGACGCCACCCGTCGACGAAGTTCGTCGACCGGACGGAAGAGGCCCTGAACGCCTTCGGCGTCATCCACATCGCGGCGGCCCAGCTGACGCGACGGCGGGGCCTGGCCAGGTGGTTCAGGCGGTGGGCGGAACTGGAGGAGAAGGCGCTGGCCCTGAACACGTACGAGTGCCGGTCGGTTCCGGGGCTCTTACAGACGGAGGCCTACGCCCGGGTCCAGATCCGGGACGTCCCTCCGCTGGCGAGGCCAGAGGAGGCGGAGGCGCGCGTCGCCTTCCGACTGACCCGGCAGGCCCTGCTCCACAAAACCCCTTACGTCGCCTTCAGTTTCATCATCGAGCAGGCGGTGATCGAACGGCAGACGGGAGGCCCGGAGGTGACCCGCGAGCTGATCGACCACCTGCTGGAGGTCGGAAGGCTGCCCAATGTGGACCTCCAGATCATGCCGACGGTCAGCCCGGAACACGCAGGTACCGACGGCCCCTTCTGCCTCCTCGAAACTCAGGAGCACGAGTGGCTGGGATACACCGAAGGTCCTCAGATGGGCCAGGTCATCTCTGACCCGAAAGCGGTCAGCAATCTCCATCAGCAATATGCCAAACTTCGCATCCAGGCCCTCAATCCTGCGGACAGCGCGGGCCTGTTGATGCGAATGCGAGGATCCCTGTGAACAGCTCCCGGCTCCGGTGGTTCAAGAGCAGCTACAGCAGCAGCCAGGGCGACAACTGCGTCGAGGTCGCCCTCTCCTGGCACAAGTCCACGTACAGCGGCAGCCAGGGCGACGACTGCGTCGAGGTCGCAGCCTGTACGGAAGCCGTGCACGTCCGGGACTCCAAGGTGACGGCCGGGCCCGAGCTGGCCGTCGGCCCCGCCGCCTGGGGCGTCTTCCTGGGCGGGGTCACCGCCGACCGCTGAGCTACGCCTCGTACGGGAACCGGGCGGGCGGGGTCTCGCGCGCGAAGAAGGTCTTGGCGCGGGTCATCGCCCGCTCGTCGTCGCGCACCTGGCCGGGCCGGGAGCCGTTGCCGAGCAGTACCCCGCCGAACCGCATCCGCATGTACGCGGCCGAGTGGTTGAGGCTGGTGATCAGCCCGTCGGCGACCTCCTCCTCTTCGTGGGCCAGGGCGGTGACGCCCCACAGCGTCCGGCCCGCCATCCGCTTCTTGAAGTCCAGGCCGGGCACGCCCAGCCAGCCCGACCAGTAGTCCAGGTAGCGCTTGGTCTGTGCGGAGAGGGAGTACCAGTACAGCGGCGAGGCGATGACGATGTCGGTGGCCTCCAGCGTGACCCGCCGCAGCTCTTCCTCGGTCTCCCCGACCGGCCAGCCGCCGGTCTCGTGCCGGCCGTCCTGGAAGTCGGGCAGCGGCAGCTGCGCCAGGTCCACCCAGCGCTGCGGGGTGCCGGCGGGCAGTTGCTCGGCGGCGGCGCGGGCCAGGATCTCGGTGTTGCCGTCGGGCCGGGAGCTGCCGAGGACGAAGAGGAACGAGCGGTCCGTGTCATGCGCTGCGTCGGTGGTCATGGTGCGTGCAACTGCCGTGCCCGGCGGCACATTCCCACCCTGCGCACCGCCCTGCGCACCACCGCCGCGCGGTCACGGGCGGGTTCCGTACGCTGCACCGCATGATCGATTCACGTACGCACGTCCGCGTCGCCCGCCCCTCCCTCGACCTGGCCGCCGCCGAGCGGTTCTACGTCGACGGGCTCGGGCTCGACGTGCTGTGGCGCACCGCCGAGAGCGTGCCCGGGGAGCACGACCTGCTCATGGTCGGGCCCGCCGGGGGCGGTTGGCACTTCGAGCTGACGCGTGACGCCGGGAACCCGGTCGCGCCCTCCCCCACCGCCGACGACCTCTTCGTCGTCTACCTGGGCGGGGCCCCCGACGAGGCCCTCGTCCAGCGGCTCGTCGCGCACGGCGGGACCCGGGTCGCCGCCCACAACCCGTACTGGGACGAGTGGGGTGTCACCGTCGCCGACCCCGACGGCTACCGCCTGGTGCTCTGCTCCCGCACCTGGGGCTGAGCCGCCGGGGCGCTCCGGGAAGCCCTCAGCCGACCTTCGGGGCGCTGGGGAGGCCGCTGGACAGGGCGCTGCCCGCGCCCGAAAGGGAGGAGTCGGTGGCCTTGGTCGCGGATCCGGCCGCCGCGGCGGTCGCGCCGAGCGCGGTCTTGGTGTCCTGGACGGTCTGGGCGGGGTGGTCGACGATGTCGATCACGCGGTCGGCGACCGGCGGCGCCTTGGCCGGCTCGTCGGCGTGGGCGGCGACGGGGCTGAGTGCGAGGGCGGCCCCGCCGGAGAGGAGCAGGGCGGAAAGGGTGCGCTTCATGGCATTCATGCCGTGCCCAACGACCCCGCCACTGCCCGGGTCACCCCCTCGTCCCGGCCGTTGCGCGCATCGGATGTCCGGCGGCACGCACCGCGGCCCCGGATCGGGGGGATCGATCCGGGGCCGCGGCGCTGACTCGCCAGGTGGCGTGGGGTGGGGCCGAGCGGGGCCGGGTGGGGTCAGTCCTCGACCACCAGGGCCGGGGTGGACTTGGTGAGGACCTCGCCGCGGAAGAAGGCCGGGCTGCGGCGTTCGGTGATGAACATGATCACCAGGCCGAGGGCCAGCAGGCCGACGCCGATGACGAAGACGTTGCCGACGCCCACGCCCGGGAGGGTGGAGCCGGAGCCGTAGGCCGGGTCGTAGGCGTCGTACAGGGTCTTGAAGAAGACCGCGGCCAGCAGCAGGCCGCCCAGGACCGGGAAGACACCCTTGAAGAACAGGTCGCGGGCGGAGCGGCGCAGGTCGCCGCGGAAGTACCAGACGCAGGCGAAGGCCGTCAGTGAGTAGTAGAAGCAGATCATCAGGCCGAGCGCGAAGATCGTGTCGGTCAGGACGTTCTCGCTGACCAGCGTCATCACGGTGTAGAAGGCGCCGGTGGCGACACCCGCCACGACGGTGGCGCGGCCCGGGGTCTTGAACCGCTCGTGGACCTTGGCGTACGCGGGCGGCAGGGCCTCGTAGGTCGACATGGCGAGCACCGTCCGGGCCACCGGGATGAAGGTGGTCTGGAGGGAGGCGGCGGCCGAGGCCAGGACCGCGACGAAGAGCAGGATGCCGAGCGCCGGGCCCATGACCGGGCCGGCGAGGGCGGCGAAGACGTTTCCGGAGGTCTCCTCGTTGCCGAGGCCGAGGCCCTCGCCGCCGGAGCCGACGGCCATCTGGGCGGCGACGCCGGTGGCCAGGTAGGAGCCGACGAGGACGACCATGGCGATGAGGGAGGCGCGGCCCGGGGTCTTCGTGGAGCCGGTGGTCTCCTCGTTGGTGGCCAGGCAGGCGTCCCAGCCCCAGTACATGAAGATCGAGAGCGAGAGTCCGGCGGTGAAGGCCGCCATGGACTCGACCGCGAAGGGGTTCATCCAGGACCAGGAGAAGTCCAGGCCGGTGTCGAAGGTGCCGGCGGAGGCCTTCTGGAAGGCCATCGCGACGAACACGGCGAGGACGACGAGCTGGAGGCCGACCAGGGCGTACTGGACGCCCTTGGTGGCCGTCATGCCGCGGTAGCTGATGGCGGTCGCGACGGCGATGAGGGTGAGGCAGGTGGCGATGTGGACGAGTTTGTTGTCGTCCAGCGCGGCGATCGATTCGTTGCCCGTGATCTCGCCGGCCAGCAGCCAGAAGTAGGAGGTGGCGACGCCGGCCAGGTTGGAGAGCACGATGATCGTGGCGATCACCAGGCCCCAGCCGCACATCCAGCCGATCCGCGGGCCGAAGGCCTTCACGGTCCAGGTGAAGGAGGTGCCGCAGTCCGGCATGGCCTTGTTGAGCTCGCGGTAGGCGAAGGCCACCAGGAGCATCGGCAGGAACCCGGCGAAGAAGATCGCGGGCATCTGCACTCCGACCTCACCGGCCGTGGAGCCGAGGGTCGAGGTCAGGCAGTAGACAGGGGCGACGGTCGAGATGCCGATGACGGCGCTTCCCACCAGGCCGACGGACCCCTTGCCGAGGCCCTTGCCGCGAACATCGCCCTCGGCGACGCCGCTTACCGTGTCTCCGGCCTGAGGCCGAACGTCCAGCTGAGTCATGAGTCAGGACGTTAGATGCTGCGCATTCCATATATGAGGGACGTAAGTCCGGACCCAAAGCCCCTGGATTGCCTTTGAATCCAGAGACCTCCGCCGTTCACGAGAACGCAATACAAGGTTCACGAACGAATCCAGCCACGGTTCAGCAGGCATTCAGGGAACTCTTTCGCCATACGGAAACCGCAGCCATGTCCGATTTGGGCGTTTTCAAAGTTTCCCTCGTGACTTTGTGGTGACCACCGGTAACCCGCTTCGGCCCACGGGTCGCATGGGCCAGACTGACCCCATGCCCACGGCCGACGAACTCCTCAGCGCCGACACCGTCGGCGACCTGGCACGACGGCTGGCCCGCGCGGCCGGCCGCCGGACCTCGCCCGCCCTGCGCGAGAGCGCCGGCGCACTCGACGGCCTGTCGTACAGCGCGCGCGTCGCCGCCGTCCGCGACGCCGTCCTCGCCGACCTGCCCGACGACTGGACCGGCTTCGAGGCCGTCGTGCGCACCGCACTGGCCGACCCGGGCTTCGACGGCTGGATGACCCTCCCCGTCGACGAGGCCGTGGCCGTGCGGGGACTGAAGGTGTTCGAGCCCGGCCTCGCGCTGCTGCACGACCTCACGCCGCGGCTGACCGCCGAATCCGCCGTACGGCCCTTCCTGCGCGCCGACCCGGCCCGCGCGCTGGCCGTCGTACGGGACTGGCCCGCCGATCCCGACCCGCACGTGCGCCGCCTCGCCAGCGAGGGGACCCGGCCGCGGCTGCCGTGGGCTCCGCAGCTGCCCGCCTTCGTCGCCGACCCCCGCCCGGCGCTGCCGGTGCTCGACGCCCTGTACCGCGACGAGTCGGAGTACGTGCGCCGGTCCGTCTCCAACCACCTCAACGACATCAGCCGGGACCACCCCGCGCTCGCCGTGGAGACCGCGGCCGGATGGCTGGGCGGGGGCGAGGTCCCGCCCACGACGGATCGCGTCGTCCGGCACGGACTGCGCACCCTGATCAAGGCCGGCCGGCCCGACGCGCTGACCCTGCTCGGGCACTCCCCCGACGTCCCGGTCACGGTGACGGGACCGGTGGTCCGCACGCCCCGGATCTCCGTGGGCGACCACCTCGTCTTCGACTACGCCCTCACCAACACCGGCGGCGAGCCGGCCGAGCTGGTGGTGGACTACGTCGTCCACCACACGAAGGCGAACGGCAGCCGCACCCCGAAGGTCTTCAAGCTCACCACCCGCGCCCTGGCCCCCGGCGAGACCCTCACCGGCACCAAGCGCCACTCCTTCAAACCCATCACCACCCGCCGCTACCACTCCGGCGAGCACCTGGTGCAGTTGCAGGTCAACGGCCGGGTCCGGGGCGAGGCCGCGTTCGCGCTGGACGCGCCCCGCACCGGTCCGGCCGTGGTCTAGGGGACGCCGTCAGGTGGTCCAGACGATCGACTGGATCTCGCTGTAGGCGTGGAGCGCGTACGAGCCGACGTCGCGTCCCACACCGGACCGTTTGAAGCCGCCGAACGGCGCCTCCATGTTCCGGCCGATGGTGTTCACGCCCACCCCGCCCGAGCGGAGCCGCCGGGCCACGCGGAAGGCGCGTGCCGCGTCCCCCGACCAGACGTAGCTGATCAGCCCGAAGTCGGAGTCGTTGGCCAGGGCCACGGCCTCCTCCTCCGTGTCGAAGGGGACGACCACGACGACCGGGCCGAAGATCTCCTCGCGGACCACCCGCATGTCGTTGGTGCAGTCCACCAGCAGGGTCGGGGCCACGTAGAAGCCCTTGCCGTCCGGGCGGACCGACGGCCGGTCACCGCCGACCGCGATCCGCGCGCCCTCCTTGCGGCCCAGCTCGACGTACGACTCCACCCGGTCGCGGTGGGCCGCGGAGATGACCGGGCCGACCACCGTGCCCTGCGCCGCCGGTTCGCCGACCTTCATGAAGGCCAGGTATCCGGTCAGCTTCTCCACCAGCGCGTCGTGGACGGACCGGTGCACGATCACCCGGGTCGGGGCGGTGCAGATCTGCCCGGAGTAGAAGGAGAAGGTGGTGCCGATGCCCATCATCGCGGCGTCCAGGTCGGCGTCCTCGAAGACGACCGCCGCGCCCTTCCCGCCCAGCTCCATGAGCTGCCGCTTCATGGACCGCCCGCACACCTCGGCGATGCGCTGCCCGACCGCCGTGGAGCCGGTGAAGGACACCATGTCCACGTCCGGGGAGTCCACGGCCGCCTCGCCGACCGCCACCGACTGGCCGTTGACCACGTTCACCACACCGGCCGGGACCCCCGCCTCCGCGAGCGCCTCGGCCATCTTGAACACCGACAGCGGGTCCTGCGGGGCCGGTTTGACCACCACCGTGTTGCCCATGGCCAGCGCCGGGGCCACCTTGCCCGCCGGGTTCGCCCACGGGTTGTTGTAGGAGGTGATGCAGGTGACCACACCGACCGGCTGGCGCACCTCCAGCGCACCGAGGATGCCCGCCTTCCCCATCGGGCCGGCCTCCGTCACCTGCGGCGCAAGGCCCTTCTCCACGGGTTCGAGGGCTCCGCGGGCGTACCGCCGGAACCGGGCCACGCCCACCCCGACCTGCATGCCCCGGGCGATGCCCGTCGGCGCGCCGGTCTCGGCCTGGGCGAGCGCGGTCCACGGCTCGTACTCGCGCTGGATGATGTCGGCGGCCCGGTCCAGGATCACGGCCCGCTCCTCCGGCCTCGTACGGGACCAGGCGCCGAAGGCCTCGGCCGCGGCGCGCGCCGCCTCGGCGACCTGCGCCGGGGACGCCTCGGGCGCGAGCCCGACGACCGACTCGTCCGCCGGGTTGACCACCTCGTAGTGGCCGCCCGCCGGTTCCACCCACTCACCGCCGATGAAGAGCCTGCCCGCCTCGTGCCTCTGCGTTTCGGTCACCGCGTGCTCACCGTCCTCGTGTCCCTGCCCGACCGGAGCACGGTGCCCGGGACCGCGCCCGTCACTTCGTCGTCGCGGATGGTCTCCACGCCGTTGACCCGTACCGAGACGATCCCGACGGCCCGCGCGTCCAGCCGCGGGCTGTCCCCGGGCAGGTCGTGGACCAGGGTCGCCGGCCCGGCGTCGATGCGCTCCGGGTCGAAGAGCACGAGGTCCGCGTGGTAGCCCTCGGCGATCCGGCCGCGTTCGCGCAGCCCGAACAGCCGGGCGGGGTCCTCGGTGAGCATCCGTACCGCCTGCTCCAGCGGGACCAGCTTGCGGCCGCGCAGGCAGTCGCCGAGGAAGCGGGTCGTGTACGGGGCCCCGCACATGCGGTCGAGGTGCGCGCCGGCGTCGGAGCCGCCCAGCATGACGTCCTCGTGCTGCCAGGTCTCGGCTCGCAGGGCCCAGCTCGCCGGGTCGTTGTCGGTGGGCATCGGCCAGAGCACCGTGCGCAGGTCGTCGTTGGCGCAGATCTCCACCAGGCACTGGAAGGCGTCCTGGCCGCGCTCGGCGGCGATGTCGCCCACGACGCGGCCGGACAGGGACTCGTTCTCCTTGCTGTACGTGTCGCCGATGACGTAGCGGCCGAAGTTGGCGAGGCGGCGGAAGACCCCGGCCTCCTTGGAGGCGGCCCGCTCCAGCATCACGGCGCGTACGGCCGGGTCGCGCAGCTTCTCGATCCGCTCGGGGACGGGCAGTCCGAGGACGTCCCCCCAGCCGGGGATGAGGTTGAGCGCGCAGAAGGTGCCGAGCGACATGTTCATGGGGGTGAGGATCGGCATGGTCAGGGCGACGATCCGGCCGCCGGCCTCGCGGGCGCGCTCGCTCGGGACGAGCTGGCGCGGGACCCGTTCCGGGACGGAGGCGTCGATGGTGAGGACGTTCCAGTTCAGCGGGCGGCCGGCGGCGGCGCTCATCTCGACGAAGAGGTCGATCTCCGCGTCGGAGAACTGGTCGAGGCAGCCGGCGACAATGGCTTCGAGCTGGGTGCCCTCGTGTTCGGCGACCGCATTGGAGAGGGCGAGGAGTTCGGCGGGTCTGGCGTGCCGGGAGGCGACGGGGGCGCCGGAGCCGTCGGAGTGGGTGGAGGACTGGGTGGTGGACAGGCCCCAGGCACCGGCGTTCATGGCGTCGTGGAAGAGGTCGAGCATCTCCTGCATCTGCTCGGGGGTGGGCTGCCCGCCGACGGCGTCCTCACCCATCACGTGACGGCGCAGGGCGCAGTGGCCGACCATGAACCCGGCGTTGACGGCGATCCGGCCCTCGAGGGCGTCGAGGTACTCGCCGAAGCTCGACCAGGTCCAGTCGACGCCCTCCTCCAGGGCCGTGAGGGCCATGCCCTCGACCTTGCTCATCATGCGGCGCGTGTAGTCGGCGTCTTCGGGGCGGGCCGGGTTGAGCGGGGCCAGGGTGAAGCCGCAGTTGCCGCCGGCGACGGTGGTGACGCCGTGGTTCATGGAGGGGGTGGCGTACGGGTCCCAGAAGAGCTGGGCGTCGTAGTGCGTGTGGGGGTCGACGAAGCCGGGGGCCAGGACGAGGCCGGTGGCGTCCTCACTGGTGCGGGCCTCTTCGGTGACCGTGCCGATGGCGACGATGCGGCCGTCGCGTATGCCGACGTCTGCGATGCGGGCGGGGGCGCCGGTGCCGTCCACGACGGTGGCGCCCTTGATCAGGTGGTCGAGCATGACGTCCCTTCTGCCGGTGCGGTGTACAGGTGCGGCGCCGTTCCTGGGGCTCCGCCCCAGACCCCGCGCCTCAAACGCCGGCGGGCTGGACTATCCAGCCCCGCCGGCGTTTGAGGCGCGGGGGTTCGGGGGCGGAGCCCCCGCAGCGGCGCCGCACCTGCGGGTGGAGGCTGGGCCCCGGCCGGTGGCCGCCCGGCCGGGGCCGGTGCGGGGCGGCGGTCCGGGAAGACGCCGCCCCTGTCCGGGGGGTCGGGGGTCGGGGACGCGGCCCCTGTACCCCCGCCGGGCCTAGCGCTACGCGGCCTCGCGGAAGCGCGTCGTGCGGTGGACCGGATCCGTGTCGATCTCCGGGATCACGTGCTCGCCGATCAGCTTGATCGTGGTCATCGTGTCCTCGTACGACACCCCGGTCGGCAGCCCGAAGGAGAGCTGGTCCGCTCCGGCCTGCTCCCAGCGCTTGCACTGCTGGAGGACCTCGGACGGGTCACCGCAGATCATCAGCTCCTCGGCGATCAGCAGCTCGATGATCTCCGCGTTGTACTCCGGCAGCAGCTCGGGCCACTGCGGGATGGCCTCGGGCCGCGGGAAGGTGTCGTGGTAGCGGAAGACCAGCGACTGGAAGCGGTTCATGTTGGCGTTGACCGCGATCTCGACGGCCTTGTCGTGGGTCTCGGCGCAGATCGCCGTCGAGGTGACCATGACGTTGTCGTTGACGAAGGCCCCGATGGCCTTGGCCTCTTGGATGGCCGTCTTGTACTGGTCGAGCACCCACTCCATGTCGGAGACCTTCTGCACGCTGAACCCCAGCACGCCCAGGCCCTTCTTCGCCGCCATCGCGTACGAGGAGGGGGAGCCGGCGGCGTACCACATGGCCGGGTGCGCCTTGCCGTACGGCTTGGGGAAGACCTTGCGCGGCGGCAGCGACCAGTGCTTGCCCTGGAACCCCTCGTATTCCTCCTGGAGGAACATCTTGGGGAACTCCGCGATGGTCTCCTCCCATATCTCCTTCGTGCCGTTCATGTCCTCGATGCCGGGCAGGAAGCCGAGGATCTCGTGGCTGCCCGCGCCGCGGCCGGTGCCGAACTCGAAGCGGCCCTTGGAGAGGTGGTCGAGCATGGCGACCTTCTCGGCCACCTTCACCGGGTGGTTCACCGGGGCGAGCGGGTTGAAGATGCCGGAGCCGAGGTGGATCCGCTCCGTGGCGTGCGCGAGGTATCCGAGGAAGACCTCGTTCGCCGACAGGTGCGAGTACTCCTCCAGGAAGTGGTGCTCGGAGGCCCAGGCGTACTTGAAGCCCGACTTGTCGCCCTGGATGACGTACTCGGTCTCCTCGATCAGCGCCTTGTGCTCTGCCTCGGGGTCGACCTTGGACCGTGACTCGGCCACGTATCCCTGCACGAAGAGCCCGAATTCCAAGGGGGTTCACCGTCCTTTGATTTCTGACGTTGCGTCAGATTCGATGTCTCGACTGTTCCATCGCCGGGGGCGGAGCGTCAATACCTGACGCTCCATCAGATACGACTAGAGGATGCTCACACCCGCCATCCAGCCGCCGTCGATCACGAACGGCTGGCCGGTGATGTACGAGGAGTCCTCGCTGGTCAGGAAGAGGGCCAGCTTCGCGATCTCCTCCGGCTGCCCGACCCGCCCCATCGGCACGACCCGCTTGTACAGCTGCGCCATCGCCTCGCGCGCCTCGTCCGTGAGCCCCGCCGGATCCAGCAGGCCGGGGTTGGCCATCGGGGTGTCCACGGCCCCCGGGCACATCGCGTTGACCCGGATCCCCTTGCCCGCCAGCTCCAGCGCGGCGACCCGGGTCAGGCCGAGGATGGCCGCCTTGGTGGCGGCGTACGTACCGACGTACGCCATGCCCGTCAGGCCGGTGTACGAGGAGGTGTTGACGATCGTGCCGCCGCCCGCCGCCTCGATCTCGGGGGCGACCGACTTGATGCCGAGGAAGGCGCCCACCTGGTTGACCTGGACCACCTGCTGGAACTCCTCCAGCGGGGTCGCGGTCAGCTCGTTGAAGCGCAGGATGCCCGCGTTGTTGACCAGGCCGTCGACCGGGCCGAAGGCCTCCCGCGCGACGGCTATCGCACCCGCCCAGTCCTCCTCGCGGCTCACGTCGAGGCGGACGTACCGGGCCCGGTCCTCGCCGATCTCCTTGGCCACGGCGGCGCCCTGCTCGTCCAGCACGTCACCGAGGAGCACCCTGGCCCCCTCGGCGGCGAAGAGGCGGGCCTCCTGCTCTCCCTGCCCGCGTGCGGCGCCGGTGATGATGACGACGCGTCCGTCCAGCTTTCCCATGCCGTACTCCCAGTCACTCGCGGCCTAGTCGTTGAGGAGGGGGCCCACCTCGGCCCCGAAAGCGGTGATCTGGTCCACGAGCTCGGCGCGGTCGCGGTTGCGGAAGCGGACCTGGATCTGGTCCACCCCGAGCGCCTTGTACTCCCGCAGGGACTCGGCGAGGACCTCCGCCTTGCCCGTGAGGGCGCGGCGGCCGGTGTCCCAGCCGGGCTCGCCGACGTACAGCGGCTCGGTGATCGCGCCGAACTCGACGGGGCCGGTGACCCCGGCCTCGGCACGCAGCTCCTTGATGCGGGCGATCTGCGCCGGGAGCTTCTCGCGCGGGTCGCCCTGCGGCAGCCAGCCGTCGCCGCGCAGCGCGGTCCGGCGGACGGCGGCGGGCGAGGAGCCGCCGACCCATACGGGGATCCGCTCCTGGGCGGGCCGGGGCAGCTGGCCGAGGTCCTTGAAGGAGAACAGCTCGCCCTCGAACTCCGGGTACTCCTCGGGGCCGAGCGCGGCCCGCAGCGCGTCGAGGGTCTCGTCGAGGACGGCCCCGCGGCGGGCGAAGTCCACGCCGAGGATCTCGAACTCCTCCTGGACGTGCCCGGCGCCGACGCCGAGGATCAGCCGGCCGCCGGACAGGTGGTCGAGGGTGGCGTACTGCTTGGCGCTGATCAGCGGGTGGCGCAGGCCCAGGATCGCGACGTGGCTGAGCAGCCGCACGTGCTCGGTGATGCCGGCGAGGAAGGACAGGGTGGCCACCGGGTCGTACCAGATGGTGCTCATGGGGCCGGCGAGCCGCCTCGGGATGGCCACGTGGTCGCAGGTGGCCACGTACCCGAAGCCGGCCCGGTCAGCGGCCCGCGCCACCTCGGCGAGGTCGGCGGCGGTGGCCGACGCCTCCCAGGGCTCGGCGTAGATGGTGCTCTGCGACTGGACCGGGAGCTGCATCCCGTAGACCAGCCGACCTTCCGGAAACACGCGCGCCATGCCGGACCCGCCTCGCCTTCGTCTGCCGATTCGTCATATCGGTGCCGGGCCATCGTCGTAGCTGACGGACCGTCAGGCAAGAGGGGTGACCGGATCGCCCGGGGCCCGGCCGTCGCGGGTACGGGTACGCACCCGTACCCGTAGCGGCTGTGCCCTCGTCGAGGCCGACCGGGCACGGCCGGCCGGAGCTGACGGAGCGGGACGTCAGAAGCCTTCGGGGCCCATCACGATGACCGGCTTCGCCGCCGGGTCGAGGGTTTCCAGGACCTTCTTCATCGCGTCCTTCGGGATGCCGACGCAGCCCTGCGAGGGGCCGTCGTGGTCCACGTGGAGCCAGATGTTGCCGCCCTTGCGCTCGCCCTCCGGCTTGACCGGGTCGAGCGGCGACTTCCCCGGCCTGCGGTTGAAGTCGATGGCGACGACGTAGTCGAAGGAGCCCGCCAGCGACTCCCCGTTCACCCCGCGCCCCGTGGCGACGAACGCGCCGTCCTTGTGGTACGGGAGCCGGGTACCGGACGGCGGCGGCAGCAGCCCGCCCGCGTCGGTGAGCGCGAAGACGCCCTGCGGGGAGGTCAGGTCCCCGTACGTGCGCTCCGTGGACCAGCCCTTCGCCCCGTTGCGGGCCGGCCAGCTCTCGCCGCGCACCCAGTCGGCGCCGGCCGCGGGCCGGGTGTAGAACGCGGCGGTGGACTCCGAGGAGTCCCCGGCCTTGCCGGTGACCAGGACGAGCTGGCGGGCATCGGCCGGGATCTTCGCCAGGGTCTGCTCGCTGATGCCGGTCAGCCCCTGGAGGGGATCGCGGGGAGCGGCCTTCGGCGCGGCCTCGGAGGCGCCCCGCTGGGCGTCGCGCGCCGCGCGGTCGGCGGCCGGGGGGCGGGAGTCGGCGCTCGCCTGCGACGAGGTGCCGACGGCCTTCTGGTCGAGGGCGTACACCCAGCCCGCCGCGAAGGTCAGCAGCCCGGCGGTGGCGACGAGGGCCACCCGACGGGACGTGGGCGAGGACGTACGAGTGCGTCCCTGACGAGGCGTACGCGAGGGACGCAGCGTGCGGGAGCGGGCTCGGCGGTGCTTGCTCATTGAACCGACCGTACATCAGCCGCCCTTCACCGCGGCTGAACGCTGCCCTGCCGCCGGAGGTCTGCCGCCGGGAAGCGGACACCGACGGTCAGCCCGCCGTCCGGGGCCGGATTGGCCCGCGCCGTCAGCTCCGCCTCGTGCGCACGGGCGATCGACGCGACGATCGACAGCCCCAGACCGGCGCCCTCACCTGCGGTGTGCTGCCGTTCCGCGCGCCGCCGGAAGGGCTCCAGAAGCTTCGGCACGTCGCCCGGATCTATCACCGGGCCCGTGTTCGACACCGTCAGTTCCCCCTCGGCGGAGGTCGCCAGGGTCAGCCGGCCGCCCGCGCGGTTGTGACGTACGGCATTGGTCAGCAGGTTGCGGACCAGGTGTCCCAGCAGGGTCCGGTCGCCCATGACGGTCAGCGGGGCCAGCGTCCGCTGCACCGTCAGACCCTGCTGCGGGCAGGCCGCGAGCTCGGCGGCGGCCAGCGCGGCGAGGTCCACCGGCTCGGCCGACTCCAGCCCCTCCTCCGACACCGCGAGCAGGAGCAGCGATTCGATGAGGTGCTCGCTGGAGTCGGCGACGCCGATCAGCCGCTCGCGGATCCGGGCGACCCGCTCCGGCGACGGTTCCCCGGCCAGCCCGATCTCGGCCGCCGCCCGCTGCACGGCGAGCGGGGTGCGCAGTTCGTGCGCCGCGTTCGCCGCGAACCGCCGCTGGGCGGAGACCAGGTGCTCCATCCGCCCCAGCATCGCGTCGAAGGTGTCGGCGAGCTCCTTGAGCTCGCCGGGCGGGGCGTCGAGGGCGATCCGCTCGTCCAGGTTCTCGCCGGACAGCCGCCGCGCGGTCCCGGTGATCACCGCGACGGGGCGCAGCACCCGGCCGGCCATCCACCAGGCCAGCCAGATCGACAGCACGGCGAACACCGCGAGGGCGATGAGCGAGACGGTCAGCAGCCGGTGCTGGGTCGCCTCGGTGACGGCGCCCGTCAGGTTCTGGGTGAGGGCGTAGCCCCTCAGCTGCTCCTGCGAGGGTGCCTCGCCCGGGGCCATGCTCTGGGCGGGGGCGGGGGTGCGGCCGGGGTCCGTCTCCAGCCGTTCGCCCAGGCGCAGTGCGGGGGAGACGGTGCTGACGGCCCCGCTGACGCTCGCGTAGAGCCCCTGCCCGAGCAGGACGTAGACCAGGGCCACCAGTCCGCCGCCCGCCAGCAGCAGCAGCGAGCCGTACAGGGCGGTGAGCCGGCCGCGTTCGGTGCGCAGGACGCGGCGGGCGAACGCGGTCACCGGGCCGCGATCCGGTAGCCCGCGCCCGGCACGGTCTCGATGAGCGGCGGCTCGCCCAGCTTGGCGCGGAGCTTGCTGAGCGTGACGCGGACGGCGTTGGTGGAGTAGCTGGTGTCCTCTTCCCAGACGTCCTCGATGAGGTCGTCGTTGCTGACCACCGCGCCCTCGGCGCGCAGCAGCGCCTCCAGGACGGCGAACTCCTTGCGGGACAGGGCCAGCCGGCGTCCGTCGCGGGTGGCGCTGCGGCGGGCGGTGTCGACGGCGATCCCGGCGCGCTCCAGTACGGGCGGCAGGGCGGGGCGGGCGCGCCGGCCCAGGGCGAGGACGCGGGCGAGGAGCTCGTCGTAGGCGAAGGGCTTGGTGAGGTAGTCGTCGGCGCCCAGGCCCAGGCCCTCGACCCGGTCGCGTACGGTCCCGGACGCGGTCAGCATCAGGACGCGGGTCAGCAGCCGCTCGCGCACCACCTGGCGGCAGACCTCGTCGCCGTGCAGTCCGGGCAGGTCGCGGTCCAGGACGAGCACGTCGTACGCCCCCAGGCGCAGGCGCTCCAGGGCCTCCAGGCCGTCGCCGGCCTCGTCGACGGCCAGCGCGTCGCGGCGCAGCCCCTCGGCGATCATCTCCCGGAGGAATTCCTCGTCCTCCACCACCAGTACGCGCATGGCGTCCTCTCTACCCGACATCGGTATTTCGGCGTTGTAAGCACGGTCGGAGAGGGAAGCGAAAGGGCCCTTTGCCGCAGGGTCGGCCGCATGAAGCGATCCCTCATCATGACCACGGCCGCTGTCATCACCGGTCTCGCACTCGCCGTCACCGGATGTGCGGGCGGCTCGGACGGCGGGAACGGCGGGAACACCGGCAAGAACGACTCCGCGTCGGGCGGCGGTTCCGGCTCGGGCTCGGGCTCGGACGCGGACAACGCCGTGAAGATGCGCCAGTGCCTGCGCGACCACGGCATAGACGCGCCCGACCCCGCGCCCGGCCAGGACCCGCGCGGGATGACGGTCGGCGGCGGCGCCGACCCCGAGAAGATGCAGGAGGCCATGAAGGCCTGCGGGATGAGCGGCCCGGGTTCGGGCAAGGAGCCCACCCAGGAGGAGAAGGACAAGGAGCTGAAGTGGATCCGCTGCATGCGCGACAACGGGATCCAGCTGAAGGACCC
This sequence comes from Streptomyces sp. IBSNAI002, assembly GCF_052244475.1. NCBI lineage: Bacteria > Bacillati > Actinomycetota > Actinomycetes > Kitasatosporales > Streptomycetaceae > Streptomyces > Streptomyces sp. IBSNAI002. The sequence goes on from NZ_JBQPXG010000002.1 coordinate 3,915,964, forward strand.
TGAGTACAACGGCGGGGCGCGGAGCGGCATCGAGATCCCCCAGGGCCAGGAGAAGGCCTTCGAGGACGCCCAGAAGAAGTGCGAAGCGGCCCGGTCGTGAGGAAGCGCGGCAAATGGCTGCTGGGAACACTGGCCGTCGTGCTCGCCGCCTCGGGCGGCGGGTACGCGGTCATGGCCCAGCCGCAGCAGGAGAGCGGGCAGGAGCAGCGCGGCAGCGGTCTGCCACCGGCCACCGCGCCGGTGCAGCGCGGCGACCTCAGTTCGGGCCTCCAGGTGGAGGGCACCCTCGGCTACGCCCAGGAGCGCAAGGTCAACTCGGCCGGTCCGGGCGTGCTGACCTGGGTCGCGGGCGAGGGTGCGGCGGTGGAGCGGGACGGGAAGCTGTACGAGGTCAACGGCAAGCCGGTGCGGCTCATGTACGGGTCCACGCCCATGTACCGGCCGCTGAAGGCCGGGGACAAGGGCGACGACGTCAAGCAGCTCAAGCGCAACCTCCAGGCGCTGGGCCACGGCACCGGGCTGGATCCCGAGGACGGCACCTTCACGGCCGGTACGGCCACGGCGGTCAAACGGTGGCAGAAGGCGCACAAGGTGCCGGAGACGGGCGAGGTCGCCAAGGAGGACATCGCCTTCGCCTCGGGGCCTCAGCGGGTCAAGAAGAACGACTCGGCGGTCGGTGACGAGCCGGGCCCGGGCAAGCCGGTGATGACCCTGACCGGCACCGAGCGGGTCGTCCGCTTCCAGATGGACGCGGCGAAGGCGGGCGCGGCGAAGACCGGCGAACCGGTCACCGTGCGGCTGCCGGGAGGGACCACGGTCACCGGCAAGATCGACTCGGTGGGCGGTACGGCCGGTCCGGACGAGAAGGGCGAGGGCGGCGGCGGTCCCGGCGGCGGCGACAAGAAGGCCAAGGTCGAGGTGGTCGTCGCGCTGGACAAACCCGCCGAGGTGAACGCCCCGGACCAGTCCCCGGTGTCGGTCGGCCTGACCGGCGAGACGCGCAAGGGCGTGCTCTCCGTACCGGTCAACGCGCTGCTCGCGCTGACCGGCGGCGGCTTCGGCGTGCAGGTCGTCGAGGACGGCAGGGCGCGCGAGGTCAAGGTGGAGCTGGGCATGTTCGGCAACGGCCGGGTCGAGGTGACCGGCGACGCCCTCAAGGAGGGCATGCAGGTGGGGATCCCGAAGCTATGACGCACACGCATCCGGCTCCCGTGGTCGAGCTGTCCGGGGTCACCAAGGAGTACCCGGGCGGGGTCGCGGCCCTGCGCGGGGTCGACCTGACCGTGTCGAGCGGCGAGCTGCTGGCCATCGTCGGCCCGTCCGGATCCGGGAAGTCCACCCTGCTGCACATCGTCGGCACCCTGGACCGGCCGACGGCGGGCGGCGTACGGATCGTCGGCCACGACGTCGCGGCCCTCTCGGACCGCTCGCTGTCGGCGCTGCGGTCCCGGCACGTGGGCTTCGTCTTCCAGTCCTTCCACCTGGTGCCGGGCGTCAGCGCCCGGGCGAACGTCGCCGAGGGGCTGCTGTACTCCGGCCTCTCGCGGGCCGAGCGCGGCCGGCGGGCGGAGCGGGCCCTGGAGCGGGTCGGTCTCGGCGACCGGCTGGAACACCGGCCGCACGAGCTGTCCGGCGGGCAGAAGCAGCGGGTGGCGATCGCCCGCGCGGTGGCGGGCGCACCCGACCTGCTGCTGGCCGACGAGCCGACGGGCGCGCTGGACACGGCGTCCGGTGAGTCCGTGATGGAGCTGCTGCACGAGCTGAACGCGGACGGGGCCACCATCGCCGTGATCACCCACGACCAGGAGATCGCGGCGAGCCTGCCGCGCCAGGTCCGGATCCGGGACGGCGAGATCGTGGCCGATGTCCGCAACGCGTCGGCCGGGGCCGCCGCGGCGGCCCTTGCGGCAGGGCCGGCCGGGGCGGGGGTGGCGGGATGAGCCGTACGAGCGGCCGTGCGGGCGGTCGTACGGGCAGCCGCAGGGCCCGTCGTGCCGTGCGGCTGACCCCGCCCAGGCTGACCCCCCGTGACGTCCTGCACGTCGGATCGGCCGGGCTGCGCTCGCGCCCGATGCGGGTGTTCCTGTCCGCGCTCGGCATCGCCATCGGCATCGCGACGATGATCGCGGTGGTCGGGATCTCCTCCTCCAGCCAGGCCAAGCTGCTGCGCGAACTCGACCGGCTCGGGACGAACATGCTGGTCGCGACGCCGGGTCAGGGGATGTTCAACGGGCAGGACACCAAACTGCCCAAGGACGCCCCCGGCATGATCTCCCGCATCCAGGGGGTCGAGTCGATCGGCACCACCGGTGACGTGGCCGAGTCCGTGCGCCGCTCGGAGAACATCCCGGCGGAGGAGACGGGCGGGATCGTGCTGAAGGCGGCCAAGGACGACCTGCTGGGCACCCTGCGCGCCAGGATGGGCAGCGGCACCTGGCTCAACGAGGCCACCGGCCGCTACCCCTCGGTGGTGCTCGGCGACGTCTCGGCCCGGCGCCTGGGCATCACCGAGCCGGGCCAGCAGGTGTTCATCGGCGGCCGGTACTTCACCGTGATCGGCATCCTGGCGCCGGTGCCGCTGGCCCCGGAGATCGAGCGCTCGGCCCTGATCGGCTGGGACGCGGCCGAGCAGCTGCTCGGCTTCGACGGGCACCCGACGGCGGTGTACGAGCGGTCGGCGGACGACCGGGTGGCGCAGGTGCGGAACCTGATCGCCCAGACGGCCAACCCGCAGACGCCGAGCGCGGTCGCGGTCAGCGACCCGTCGGCGGCGCTCCAGGCGAAGGCGGCCACGGAGGGCGCGTTCAGCACGCTGCTGCTGGGACTGGGCGGGATCGCGCTGCTGGTGGGCGGGGTCGGCGTGGCCAACACCATGATCATCTCGGTACTGGAACGCCGCCACGAGATCGGCTTGCGCCGCTCGCTGGGCGCCACGAAGGGGCAGATCCGGATCCAGTTCGTGACGGAGTCCCTGCTGCTGTCCGGCCTCGGCGGCCTCGCCGGCATCGCCCTGGGCGCGGCGGCCACGGCCGTCTACGCCCGGGCCGGCGACCTGCCCTGGGTGGTCCCCCTCTGGGCGGTCAGCGGCGGCTTCGCGGCCACCCTGGCCATCGGCACCCTGGCCGGTCTCTACCCGGCGGTCCGGGCGGCGAAGCTGTCCCCGACGCTGGCGCTGGCCGCCGGATAATCCCCGGAGCCGGCCGCGATCACCGGCGTACGCTGGTCCGATGCGAACTCCACGTCACGCAGCGCGCGTTGTCATCCTGTCCCCCGCCGGGTCGGTGTTCCTCTTCCGCGAGAACAACGTGGAGGTCGGCATCCACTGGCTGCCGCCCGGCGGGGGCATCGACCCGGGCGAGAGCCCCGAGGAGTGCGTACGGCGGGAGCTGCGGGAGGAGACCGGCTGGACCGACCTCGAGCCGGGGCGGCTGCTGTGCACCTGGGAGCACGACTTCACGCACCAGGGCATCCCGGTCCGCCAGCACGAGCACATCTACCTCACCACGGGCCCGCACCGCGAACCGGTGCTCGAACACCCGGACATCCACTGGCAGTGGCTCTCCCCGCAGCGCCTGGCCACCCTGGGCGAACCCCTGTGGCCGCCGCGCCTGCCGGACCTCCTGGCGAACGCACCGGCCGGGCCGGTGCACTTGGGACTGATCGGCTAGTTCGGCCGGGCCGTGCCCGTCGTGGCCTTGCCGTACAGCGAGGCGGCGTAGTCGCCCAGGATGGTGCTGGTCGACACGTCGTCCGTGTCACCGCCCGTCAGGATGCCGATGATCTTTCCGTCGCGGGCGATCCAGGCGCTGCCGCTGGTGCCGCCGGGGAAGTCGGCGCAGTCGAAGCGCTGTTCGGTGTCGCTCTCGCGGACGGTGACCGCCGTGCAGGTACGGGGCACCTTGCGGTCGGCCGGGTAGCCGGTGACGGTGACCTCCTCGGCCGAGCGGCCGCTGGTGTCCAGCACGGCCGCCCCCGTCACGTCCTCGATGTTCCGGCCCGTGGCGTCGGGGGCCAGGCGGGCGAAGGCGAGGTCGTAGCTGTCGTCCGTGCCCTCGGCCCAGCGCTCGTCCTCGAAGACCTCCTCGAGCTTCCACGTGCCGTACGGGGCGTACCCGTTGGCGTACGCGGGCACGAAGACGGCGGTGCCGCCGCCCTGGTCTCCGTCGAGCAGGCAGTGCCCGGCCGTGATGATCAGGTTCCGGCCGGGGCTCTGCACCACGGTGGCGGTGCAGAAGTGGTCGCTGTCCAGACCGTTCGTGAACAGGGCCCCGGTGAAGGCCGCGGGCCCGCCGGGCTGGGGGGTGACGGCCGGCGGCAGCGTGCTCTTGGGCGGGGTGGTCAGCTGCGGCTTCGCCGCCTGGGAGCGCGACGGGGCCGTCGGCGACGGCGTGGTCGCGGCCTTCGCCCGCGCGGGCGCGTCCGCCCCGGGCGGCGGCGCCAGCTCGGCCACCGCGGCGGAGGCCCCCAGTGCCGCGAGGGCACACAGCACCACGGTCACGACGGTCCGCTTGTCCACCGACATGATGATCCTTCCGCTGCACCCGGGCGAAGCATGCCCCGCGGGCGGGGCCGGGTGCAAGGCGCACGGATCCCGCCCCGCGCCCCGCGGCCCCGTCCCCGCGCTCACCGCGGGAGGCGCTCAGCCCGCGTACAACGCCTCGATCTCCGCCGCGTACCGCTCCGCCACCGCCCGGCGCCGCAGCTTCAGCGTCGGCGTCAGGGTCCCGGACGCGATCGTGAAGTCCTCCGGGAGGACGTGGAAGGCGCGGATGCGGGCCGGGCGGGAGACCGTGGCGTTGACCTCCGCCACCGCCGCCCCGACCAGGGCGCGGACCGCCGGGTGGGAGGCGGGGGCGGCGCCCAGGTCGTGGCCCTCGCGGGCCGCCCAGGCGGCGATCTCCTCCGCGTCCAGGGTGATCAGGGCCACCGGGTGCGGGCGGCGGTCGCCGACCATCACCGCGCGGGAGACGTAGCGCGAGCGCTGGATGGCGAACTCGACCTCCGTCGGCGTCAGGTTCTTGCCCGCCGAGGTGATCACGATCTCCTTCTTGCGCCCGGTGATCCGCAGGTACCCCTCGGCGTCCAGTTCCCCGAGGTCCCCGGTGTGCAGCCAGCCGTCCGGGTCCAGCGCCTGCGCCGAGGCCGTCGCGTCGGCGTGGTAGCCGGGGAACACCATCGGCCCGCGCGCCAGCACCTCCCCGTCCCGCGCGATGCGCACCTCGCAGCCCGCGATGGGGCGCCCCACCGTCCCGTACCGGACCGCGCCCGGGTGGTTGAGGGAGATGACACCGCCCGACTCCGTCATCCCGTACCCCTCGTACACCGCGATCCCGCAGGCCCTCAGCAGGTCCAGGGTCGCCGGGGCGATCGGGGCGCCGCCGGTGAGCGCCCACTTCAGCCGGCCCCCGAACGCGCCCCGGACCAGGGAGTACAGCGTTTTCTCCGCCGCCTCGTAGGCGTCCCGGAGCTCGTCCGGCAGCCGGCCCTCCGCCGCGAGCAGGCCCAGCCGCACTGCCTCCTCCAGCCGTTCCCGGCCGCCCTCCCGGCCCTCGGCCAGCGACAGCACCACCGAGTGGAGCTTCTCGAACAGCCGGGGCACGGAGGGGAGGTGGGTGGGGCGGACCTCCGCCAGCTCCGCCAGCACGTCCTCGATCCGGCCGCCGAAGTAGCACAGCTCACCGCCCTCCAGCAGCGTCGTGAACTGGATCAGCTGCGCCAGCAGGTGCGCGAGCGGCAGATAGAGGTACGTCGAGTCCCCCGGGCCGCCCTTGATGAGCGGGAGGGTGGCGTCCTGGATCGCGCCCAGGTTGCCGTGGGTGAGCCGGCAGCCCTTGGGCAGGCCCGTGGTGCCCGAGGTGTAGACGATCGACGCGTCCGCCCCGGGCGCGACCGCCGCGGCGCGCGCGAGGAGCGCCGCCTCCGGAGCCTGCGGCAGGCCCGGCAGCGCGTCCATCCCCACCACCGCGCGCAGCGCGGGCAGGGCGGGCCGCAGCGCCTCGACCCGGGCCGCCTGCGCCGCGTCGTCGCAGACCACGACCGCGGCCGCCGAGTCCGACAGGACCCAGGCCAGTTCCTCCTCCCCCGCCGTCGGATAGACCGGGACGAGGACCGCGCCCGCCGCCAGCACCCCGAAATGGGTGTACGTCCACTGCGGGCGGGTCTCGGCCAGTACGGCCACCCGCTCGCCCGCGGCCACCCCCAGGCCGAGCAGCGCCCGCCCGACGGCCCGTACCTCCGCGCCCAGTTCCCCGTACGTGCGGGTCTGCCAGCCGCCTCCCGGCGCCCGGAACCTGAGGGCCGTCTCCGGCCCGTACCTCTCCCCGGTCCACTGGGTGAACTGCGCCAGGGTGCTCGGCCGGCCGTCGACGTCCATCGCGTGCCCTCCCGGGAGTTGGTGACTCCCGACGCTAGGCAGCCGGGGGCGTCCGGCGGCATGACCGGAAGCGTCAGCCGTGCTGGCCGCAGCGCTCATCCCGGCCGGGACGGCGCGCCGACGCCGTATCGCACGGCGGCGCGGGCGGCTACCGTCGGAGCATGGGGAGGCGGACCATCACCGTGCACCACGTGCGGGCCCTGCTCGCGGGGGCGCGCGGCAGCGGCATCGACATGGTGCCGCTGCTCCAGGAGGCGCAGATCCCGCCGCTGCTGCTGGGCGACGACCGGGCCCGGATCACGCCCGCGCAGTTCGCGCGCCTGTTCCGGGCGCTGTACCGGACCACGCAGGACGAGTTCCTGGGCCTGAGCCCGGTCCCCAGCCGGCCCGGCACCTTCGCGATGATGTGCTACGCCTCGCTCGGCTGCCGGGATCTGGGCGCGGCCATGGAGCGGGCGGCCGCGTTCTACGGGCTGTTCCCGGGCGGGCCGGAGCTCACCCTCGACGTCGTGGGAGCGGAGGCGCGGTTCACGGTGCGCAACGACTTCGCCCGGGACGAGGAACGGTTCTTGACCGAGTGCGTGCTGGCCATCTGGCACCGGCTGAGCAGCTGGCTGATCGGCCGGCGCATCCCGCTGGCCCACGCCGCCTTCTGCTATCCCCCGCCGCCGCACAAGGACGAGTACGAGATCCTCTTCGACTGCCCGGTCCGCTTCGGGGAGGCCCGTACAGGTGCGGTCTTCGACGCGCACTGGCTGACGGCGCCGCTGGTGCGGGACGAGCCCGCGCTGGACGCGATGCTGCGGCGCGCGCCGTTCGACCTGCTGTCGCGGCCGGAGTACGGGACGACGGTCGCGGAGCAGGTCCGCCGGACCCTGACCCGGCAGCTGCGCGGCTCGCCGCGGCTGCCGGAGCTGGGGGAGGTCGCGGCGCGGCTGGCGGTGTCGCCGGCGACGCTGCGGCGCCGGCTGCGGGAGGAGGGAACCTCGTTCCAGGAGCTGAAGGACCATGTCCGGCGGGACGCGGCGATCGCGGGGCTGGCGGAGAGCGGGGAACCGATCGCGGAGCTCGCGGCCCGGCTGGGCTTCTCGGAGGACACGGCGTTCCACCGGGCCTTCCGCCGCTGGACGGGCACGACCCCGGGCGCGTACCGCCTCGCGGCGAGCCCTTGACCAGCCGGCGAGCCCGGCACCCTTCCTGGGGCGCGACCGAGGCGAGCGGTCAGCCCCTCCGGGGACGGGCTCCGCGCGGAGCGAACAGCGCGGCCAGGGCCGAGAGGGCGAGGCCGAGGACGGCGAGGGCGGCCAGGCCCAGGGTGGTCAGGTGGAGGGCCTTCTCCCAGGACTCCGGCTCTCCGTACACCCGGTCACCCAGCGCCCGCGCCTCCCCCTCGAAGACCAGCTTCCCGCCGCCGTCCTTCCCGATCTCGTCCGCGTACGCGTACAGCGTGCCCGTCCGCGGCACCCCGCCGGCCGTCCACCGCGTGCCCTCGCACTTCGCCGTGCCCCGGCTCCCGCTGCCGCCCCGGACGAAGGTCTCCGTACCGCACCGCGAGGGCAGTTCGACACCGGCCGGGGCGCCGAAGGCGTAGGCCGCGCCCCAGCCCGTCGGCTTCTGGGAACCGCTGCCGACGAAGAAGAAGACCCCGGCCGCGATGCCCGCGAGCACGAGGCAGAGCGTCGCCCGCTGCTTGAACTTCTCTCCGCGTCCGGACACGGAAACCCCCAGAGGTTATCGGCCACCCGATGGCCGAGAACCGACCCGGTGTGTCGCGCGTTTGTACCGCACCCCCGCCGCGCCGGACAAGGCCTGCGATTCCCGGCCAGGAAAGCTGAGCTGCACGGTCAGCGACCTTCCTACCGGTCGGTCACTACCGTCGCCTCACCTACCCCCACCCGGACCCTTGGGAGAGCCGCCCATGCGATTCCGAAGCACCGCCCTGGCCGCCGTCGCCGCCCTGGCCCTCTCGGCCGCGATCCCCGCCACCGCCACCGGCGCCACCACCGGCGCCACCGCCGCCGAAGCGGACGCCACGCAGACCGCCCGCCCCGGAGACCTGGTCAGCAGCGCCCCCTCCGCCTTCCACCCGCTGCCCGGCCAGCCCACCCGCACCAAGGCCTGGAAGATCCACTACCGCTCCACCACCGCCGACGGGACCCCGAACACCGTCTCGGGCACCGTCATCGTCCCGCAGGACGGCCGCACCGGCCCGCGCCCGCTCATCACGTACGCCGTCGGCACCGTCGGCATAGGCGACTCCTGCGCACCGAGCAACAACATCCCGTACGGCACCGCCATGGAGGCGAACCTCATCCAGCAACTCACCCTGCGCGGCTGGGCCGTGGTCGTCACCGACTACGAGGGCCTCGGCACCCCGGGCGTGCACACCTACACCGTGGGCCCCTCGGCCGGGCACGCCGTGCTCGACGCCGCCCGCGCCGCCACCCGGCTCCCGGAGGCAGGCCTCCCGGCCGACACCCCGGTCGGCATCATGGGCTACTCCCAGGGCGGCCAGGCCAGCAGCTGGGCCGCCGAACTGCAGGGCTCGTACGCCCCGGAGCTGAAGGTCAAGGGCACGGCGACCGGCGGCGTCCCGGCCGACCTGCTGAAGGTGGCCGACTCCAACAACGGCTCCTTCGGCTCCGGACTGATCTTCATGGCGGCGGCCGGCCAGGACGCCGCCTTCCCCGAGCTGAAGCTGGACTCCTACCTCAACCCGGCCGGCAAGGCGCTGGTCGCGGGCATGAAGGAGAACTGCGTGGCGATCGACGCGATCGCCGGCTCCTTCAAGCGGATCTCCGACCTGACCACGCGCAACCCTCTCGGCCAGCCCGACTGGCAGGCCCGGCTGGGCCAGAGCCGGCTCGGGCGCACCGCCCCGGCCGCGCCGGTGTACCAGTACCACGCGCTCGCCGACGAGTTGATCCCCTACGGGGTGGGCCGCGGGCTGCGCTCCGACTGGTGCGCGCGGGGTGCGAACCTCGAATTCGACACCATCTGGATCGGTGAGCACGTCAGCGGTGTGATCACCCAGTCGCCGGCGGCCGGCAACTGGCTCGCGGACCGCTTCGCCGGACGCGCCACGCACTCCAACTGCTGACGCCCCGCGGCGGTGCGGCACCTGCCCCTCCGTGCGTTCACTCCACGGCGGGGCAGGACCGCGTCCCGGACGGCAGCCGCCCGCTGAGCAGGAAGCGGTCCACGTACTCGCTGACGCAGGGCGAGGAGCCGTAGCCGGTGTGCCCGTCCCCCTTGTAGTCCACGATCACGGCCGAGCCGAGCCGCTCGGCCGTCTCCTCCGTCCACTCGTACGGGGTCGCCGGGTCCCCTCGGGTGCCGACCAGCAGCATCCGCGGGGCGCCCGGGCGGTCGATCCGCCGGATGAAGTCGGTGCCCGCCGGGCGGCCGTAGCAGGAGAGCACCGTCGACAGCTGGCTCGGCCCGAAGATCTTCGAGGCCTTGAGGAACTCCTCCTCCAGGGCTTCCATCTCCTTCTCGACGGCGGCCGCACCCGCCTTCTCGTCCGACCGGTCCGGGTCGTCCGCGCAGCTCACGGCGACGAGCGCCGCCTCGCTGTTGTCGGCCGGCACCTTCCCGGGGCCGTCGGGCACCTCTTCCTCCCCGTCGGACGGCTCCACCGGGGCGCCGAGCTGGAGCAGCTCCGCCGGGTCGCCGCCCCGTTCGGCCGTCTTCAGCGCGTCGGCGAGCGCGGGCCACATCAGCGGCGAGTACAGGGCGGCGCCGATCGCGTAGACGAGGTCCTGCCCGGTCACGTACGAGCCGTCGTGCCCGACCAGCGGCTCCTCGTCGAGCCGGGTCACCAGGGCCTCGACCTTCTCCCTGGCGGTGCGGGTGTTGGTCCCGTAGACGCACCCGTACTGGTGGGCGCACCAGGTCAGGAAGTTCTCCAGGGCCCGCTGCTGGCCCCGCGCCGAGACGAGGGCCTGCTCCGTCAGCGGCTCGGTGAGGCTGTCGACGCCGTCGAGGACCATGCGGCCGGTGGTGCCGGGGAACTGCGCCGCGTAGACGGCGCCGAGCCGGGTCCCGTACGAGAAGCCGAGGTAGTTGAGCTTCTTGTCGCCCAGTGCCCGGCGGATGACGTCCATGTCGCGGGCGACGTGCACGGTCCCGACGTACGGGAGGACGGGGCCGGAGGCCAGCTCGCAGCTCCTGACCACGGCGCGCAGGGCGGCCAGCACGGCCGCCGCGTCCGCTCCCTCCTCCAGGGCGGTGTGCTGGGAGCCCCCGCAGGAGACGGGCTCGCTGTGGCCGACGCCGCGCGGGTCGAAGGCGACGAGGTCGTAGCGCTCGCCGAGCTCGGCGAAGGCGTCGGGGTCGGCGGCCAGGCTCGCGATGCCCGGGGCGCCGGGGCCGCCGAAGTTCAGCAGGAGCGAGCCGAGGCGCTTCTCGGGGTTGGTGGCCGGTATCCGGGCCAGGGCTATCTCGGCCGTGCCCTTGCCGGGCGCCGCGTGGTCGAGGGGCACCTGGACGGTCCCGCAGCGCATGGCGTCGGGCACGGGCCGTTCGGGGCACTCCCCCCACCGGACGGCGGGGGCGGGTGCGGGCGGCGGCGAGCTCGGGCCGGGCGCCGCGCCGAGGCAGGCCAGGACCAGCACACAGGCCGCGGCGACGCGGGACGGGCCGCGGGAGCGGCCACGGGGGCGGGAACGGTGCACGGCGCCCTCCTCGGGCAACCCCCCGGACCGCAGGAGCGGTCAGCCCACGATAAACGCGCCCCCGCACCCCCGCATCCCCGCATCCCCGCCCCTCGACCGCCGGATCAGGCCTCGCGCGGTCCCCGGTACAGCTCGTCGATCTCGCGGGCGTAGTCGCGGGCTATCGCGGCCCGCTTCAGCTTCAGCGATGGGGTCAGGTGGCCGCGCGCCTCCGTGAAATCGGCCTGCAGGACGGTGAAGCGGCGGATCGACTCGGCGCGCGACACCAGCCGGTTCGCCTCGTCGACCGCCCGCTGGAGGTCCGCCCGCAGCTCCTCGTCCCGCACCAGCTCGTAGATCGGCACGCCCGTCTTCTTGTGCATCTGGCGCCAGTGCAGCAGGCCGTCCGGCTCCAGGGTGATCAGGGCGGTGATGTACGGCCGGTTGTCGCCGATGACCATGCACTGGCCGACCAGGGGGTGGGCCCGCAGCCAGTCCTCCAGCGGCGCGGGGGCCACGTTCTTGCCGCCGGAGGTGATGATCAGGTCCTTCTTGCGGCCGGTGATGGTGAGGTACCCGTCGGCGTCGAGCTCGCCGATGTCCCCGGTCGGCAGCCAGCTCCCGTACGGGACGCCCTGGCCGCTGTTCCAGTACCCGGCGAAGACGTGGCCCCCGCCCAGCAGCACCTCGCCGTCGTCCGCGATCCGGACGGCCGTGCCGGGCAGCGGCCAGCCGACCGTCCCGAGCCGGGGCCGCTGGGGCGGGGTCACGGTCGAGGCACCGGTCGTCTCCGTGAGCCCGTACCCCTCGAAGACCTCGATGCCGGCGCCGGTGTAGAACGCGGCGAGGCGGCGGCCGAGCGGCGACCCGCCGCTGAGCACGTAGCGGACGCGTCCGCCGAGCGCGGCCCGGATCCGCCGGTAGACGAGCGGGTCGTACAGCGCCCGCGCGGCGCGCAGCCCGAGCCCGGGCGTCCCGCCCGCGGCGGTCTTCTCGCCGAGCCTCCCCGCGATGCGGGCGGCCCGGTCGAAGGACGCGGCCCGGCCCATCTTCTCGGCGGTGGCCCGGGCGGTGTTGTAGACCTTTTCCAGGACGTAGGGGATGGCGAGCAGGAACGTCGGCCGGAACCCGGCGAGATCCGCGAGCAGTTCCCCGGTGGCGATGCTCGGCGCGTGCCCGAGCTTCACCCGGGCCCGCAGGCAGCCGACCGCGACCATCCGCCCGAAGACGTGGGACAGCGGCAGGAAGAGCAGGGTGGAGGCCGGGTCCTTGCTGACGGACTTGAAGACGGGGTGCAGCAGCTCCACCGCGTTGTCGACCTCGGCGAAGAAGTTGCCGTGCGTGATGACGCAGCCCTTGGGCCGCCCGGTCGTGCCCGAGGTGTAGATCAGGGTGGCGACGGCCTCCGGCGTACGGGCGGCCCGCCGGGCGTGCACCACCGCGTCGGGCAGGTGCTCACCGGCCTTGACGAGCCGGGCGACGGCGCCGGTGTCGAGCTCCCACAGGTGGGCCAGCCAGGGCAGGTTGGCCCGCTCGGCGCTGATGATGCGGGCCTGCGCGGTGTCCTCGACGGCGCAGGCGACGGCGCCGGAGTCCTGGATGATCCAGCGCACCTGGAGGGCGGAGGACGTGGGGTAGATCGGTACGGTGACCAGCCCGGCGGCCCATCCGGCGAAGTCGAGCAGGGTCCACTCGTAGGTCGTACGGGCCATGATGGCGAGCCGGTCGCCCTCCCGCAGCCCCTCGGCGATCAGGCCCTTCGCGACGGCGAGCACCTCGGCGGCGAACCGGGCCGCGGTCACGTCGTGCCAGGTGCCGTCCCGGTCCTTGCGCGCGAGCACCGCCTCGTCGGGCGCCTCGCGGGCGTTGTCGAAGGGGATGTCCCCGAGCGAGCCCCGTTCGGGCACGCCCGCCAGCGCGGGCACCCGTACTTCGCGCACCACCCCGTCGACTGTGAACTTGACGGGTTCGACGGGTTCGACGGGTCCGGCGGGCCGGGCCGGCGTGAGCTCGGCTCCCACGGTGCACTCTCCTCGGCTGGGGCAGCGAGTTACCGCCGGTAATGTACGCAGCGTCAACCCGGCCCGAACACCCCCGCAACCTCCTTCTTCACCGACGCTCCACGCTTCCCCCTCCCCGTGCGCGTCAAGAGGCACTTCCCGGACACCGGATCGAATGCATTTATCTACGTAATTTCAGGTAGCACCGACCCCGAACCCGACCCCTGAACCCGGCTCCGGACAGAAAAAAGAGGGCCACTGGATGTGACCCTCCGTCCTGCCGCGGATTCGACCGGGGCGGCCGACTCCGCGGATTCAGCCGAGCAGCGCCTTCACCGCGGAGATCACCGGAACTCCGGCTTCTCCGATGAGCGCGGCGATTCCGGAGAACGTCCGGAGCAGTTTGTTGAAGCGGCCTTCGGAGGGATTCGAACTGATCTCCTCGATTGCCGCGTCCACCTCCGCCCGGTCGCTCTCGTCGAGGTGCTCCCGCATCGCCCGGACTTCGTCGAGGAGCTTCTGCAGGGCCGGCGACCCCGCCTCGGGGACGCCCACGTGCTTTCCGCCGGCGACGATGTCCCCGGAGCCGCTGTGCTCCGCCTTGCCGATGCTCCCGGACCCGTACTGCGTGTACTGGTCACCCATCACCGGCCCCCGATGTTTCCGGAGCCGCTGTGCTGGGCCCTGCCGATGCTCCCGGCCCCGTACTGCTCGATGTGGTCACCCATGACGGCGTGCTTCACGTTGTAGACCACCTGCGCGGTGTCGGGCCGGCCGATCGCCTTGGTGATCTCCATGACGAGGGCCTGGATCTCGCTGTGCTCCGTCGACCACACGGCATCGCGCTGCGTGCCGGAGGTGTTGAGGACCAGACCGTACAGCGGGGGCCTGCCGATCACCGTGACGAGCTGCCAGATCAGCAGACCCAGCACGACGACCAGCAGGATGAACCCGATTTCCCCGGCGGCGGCCGCCACGATCCCGCCGATGATGAGAGCGCCGAGCGCACGGCCGATGAACTTTTTCCATGCCGCGCCCTTGTCGACCTCCAATACGCGCTGTCCGACGTGGGAGATGTTGCGCAACGGATAAGCCTCACCGTCGACCCACAGCACGCCTTCGTGCACCCGGACTTCAACGGTTGATTGGCTACGCGCCATATCTCGCCCCCCTTGCCTGTTTTTAGGACTTCTCGGCACGCAGTGTAGGACGGGCCCGATCGGTTACGCAGGGTTCGGACAATTTCAATTTAGTGATGATCAATTCGCCATTCCGCTTGACAGCGGAGCCGGTTGCTCCAAAATCCGGCGGACACTCATGGCAGCGGCCAGGTCCGGGGGCGCGGAATGCCCGATCGCAGCCGTCGCAGTTCTGGAGCGGGTCGGGCCGCCTGACGGGCCGGGCGGGCGGGGGCGCCGGGAGACGGGGCGGAACCCGGGCTTTGAGGCGGTACGCGATCAGGGCCGCCGAGTTGCGCAGGTCGGCCGGAAGGTCCGCGGCCAGGGCGCGGCGTACCGCCTCGGGCTCGACCCCGCGCTCCAGCCAGACCGAGGCGGCGGGCGCGAGCCGCGTCACGTCGCGGGCGGCGAGCAGCAGCCGGGGGTCCTCACTGCGCAGCCCCGCGAGCAACTCCACCGCCTCCCGACGAACGGGCTCGGGGGCCGGCTCCGGCTCGGGGGCCGGTTCGGGCTCGGGGGCCGGTTCGGGCTCGGGGGCCGGCTCCGCCACTGCCACCGGCTCTGGCTCGGGGGCGGGCTCGGGGGCGGGTAGGGGCTCGGGGGCGGGTAGGGGCTCGGCCTTCGGGCCGACCGCCGGGCTGTTGTACGAGTACGTACGGGTCACCACCCGCCCCGTCGCCAGCCGCTCGCGCCGCCGCACCAGATACCCGTACCGCTCCAGCTCCCGCAAGGCCGCGGCGACCCGGATCTCACCCTCCGCGGACCGCCCGGCGAGGGCCTTGACGCCGACGGGCGAACCGGCGGGCAGCGACTGGATGTACAGGGCGATGCCCCGTGCGGTGAAGGACAGTTCGCGGTGCTGGGCGAGGCCGTTGCCCACCACCGTGAAGTGACTGGCGTGCCGTACGTTGACGTGGACGACACCTGATCGGGGGGTCCCGGCGGGAACACGGGGCGCGGCGGGCGAGGGCGCGTTAGTCTGCTGAAGAGCCATGGGGAAGGTTTGAGCTTCCTGCTTGGTCAGGCCCTCGACCGGGATGCCAGTCCCGCCGGGGGCCGTCTCATGTCTGCGGTGGTCGGGGCGAGCATATGCCGGGCAACCAGTCGTAAATCCAGCCCAGTTGGCAGGATTCACCCATCCGAGGGATGGCGCCCGCCCGCGTGGACGGGGCGGGTTTGGTCGGTTGGTTCTCTCACCGGTGATGTGGCACTTACGCGTCTAAGCACGCCGGGTCGCGGGGCCCCGCGACCCGGCGGCCAACGAGACCTCCGCCCACACCACCTTGGACGGTGCGGGCCCTTCCCTTACGCCCCAACGCTCCGCGATCCCCTCGACGATCACCAGCCCCCGCCCCGGATCGCGGCGGACCGGGACCCGGTCACCCCGCGTATCGGTCACCTCGATCCGCAGCACCCCTCCGCCGACCCCGAGCACCAACCGGAAGTCCCGCCCGGGCACCCGCCCGTGGGTCACGGCGTTCACGGCGAGCTCGGCCACCACCTGGGCCGGATCCCACAAGGGCAGCCCCCACGCCCTCAGTTGCTCGACCGCGAGCAGCCGGGCCAGCCGGGCACCGCGCGGGGTGGAGGAAAGCCGTACGTCGAACCGGTCGGTGGTGGCCCGGTGTGGGGCGAGTCCATGATTCACGTCACACAGCGTGGCGGGGTGTGCGTACCGTGAGAAGCGGGAGCGCCCGTGCGTCCGGCCTTTGTCCGACGGTTGTCCTGAGCTGTCGCGGCTGTCCCGAACTCCGGCCGGGCAAGGGGTGTGGGGACATTCGGCTCGTCGGAGGTGGGCGCGTGAGCGTGGACAGTGACGGTACGGAAGACGCGGGCTGGGACGTCGATCCGGAGGACGAGCAGGGAGTGGCGGTCCTGGCCGCGCTCGGCCGGCAGCTCCGCGCCTGGCGGGAGGCCGCCGACACCCGGGCCGCCGACTTCGGGCTGGCCATCGGGTACGGGGAGGACCTGGTCCGCAAGGTCGAGGCGGGCAAGCGGATCCCCCGCCCCGAATACCTGGACAAGGCGGACGAGGTACTGCGGGCGGGCGGGAGGATCGCCGCGATGAAGGCGGACGTCGAGCAGGTCCGCTATCCCAAGAAGGTGCGGGATCTCGCGAAGCTCGAGGGGCGGGCTGTCGAGATCAGCGTGTACAGCAGCCACAACATCCATGGACTGCTTCAGACATCCGAGTACGCGGCAGCGCTGTTCGGGATGCGGCGGCCCGCGTACTCCAGGGACGAGTTGGACCAGATGCTCGCTGCGCGCATGGCGCGCCACTCGGTCTTCGACCGGGCCCCAGGCCCGGCGCTCGCCTTCGTGCAGGAGGAGGTGACACTCCGCCGCAGGATCGGAGGCACAATGGTCCTGCGCCGACAGCTCGAACACCTGCTGGAGGTCATCAAGTTGCCGAACGTGGAGTTCCAGGTCATGCCGACCGACGTCGAAGAGCACGCCGGCATGGGGGGCCGGATCCAGGTGCTCAAATTCCCGGACGGTACGGCAGTGGGCCGGTCGGAAGGTGCGTTCCAAGGGCGTCCGGTCTCCGACCCTAAGCAGCTCCGAATCCTCGAACTGCGCTATGGCATCATCCGAGCTCAAGCCCTCACGCCGCGTGCGTCGCTGGCCTTCATCGAGGAACTGCTGGGAGAGACATGATCGACAACCCCAAGCTGGACTGGTTCAAGAGCAGCTACAGCGACAGCAGCGAAGGCGACGACTGCGTCGAGGTGGCCACCACCCCCGCCACCGTCCACGTCCGCGACTCCAAAGACCTCCGCCTCCCCCACCTCGCCTTCGGCCCTCACGCCTGGGCGGGATTCATCGCGCACACCTGAGCCCGACGCCGGCGGGCCAGCAGCCCGCTCAGGCCGCGTACCAGCGCCCAGAGCGCCGTGGCGTTGCACAGAGCGCAGGCCAGGACCACCCCGTAGAAGCCGAACCCGAGCCACATGTCGGACAGTTCGGAGGCGGGCAGGTCGTACGAGCCCGGGTCGGCCGGGGGCGGCCCCCCGGTCACGGGCGGCTCGCCGGGCAAGGGCAAGGGCAAGGGCTCGGGCGGCACGGGGCCCGTGTGGACGGGCGGCGCGATCTCCGGCTCCCCGAGAGACTTGGGAGCGGGCGCGATCAGCCCCATGACCGCCAGGCTGAGCGGGGCGGTGACCAGCACCGGCCAGACCCCGGCGAACCCTGCGTCCCCCGTCCGGACGAGCACGTCCACCCAGACCAGCAATCCGAGCACCACGGCCAGGTAGCCCGCGGGAACCAACACTTCAAGCCTCGACCGACGCCGCCTCACGACTTCCCCCTCTTCGTCCGACAGCCAGTATCGAAACGGCGGAGCGGGCACGCCTGAGTACGGCTACTCATCCGCCTGCGTACGCCCTACGGCTCCGGGCGGGCGGCCGGCCCAGGAGGCGGGCCTCCTGATGCCCTCGCATTAGCATGGACATGATCCAGCGTGATCGGGTCACGTCAGGGGGAACCGGATGTCGTTCGACGCGGAATGGGCGCAGCACAAGGCTGCCGTCCTGGCCGGGCAGGGCCAGGGGCCGCCCGCCGTGCGGCTCGGTCAGGTGGCGCCGGAGGCGGGCGGTGGCGGGCCCGCCGGGGGGCTGCTCGCCGGGGCCGGCTCCATCAACGGCAACGCCAACCTGCTCATCGAGATCG
The DNA here is from genome assembly GCF_052244475.1 of Streptomyces sp. IBSNAI002. NCBI lineage: Bacteria > Bacillati > Actinomycetota > Actinomycetes > Kitasatosporales > Streptomycetaceae > Streptomyces > Streptomyces sp. IBSNAI002. The sequence continues at coordinate 3,933,839 of NZ_JBQPXG010000002.1, forward strand.
CCGCGCTCCTGCACGAGGGCCGCCCGGACGGCGACGCGTCCACCATGGCCCGCGCCCCGCGCGCACACGCCGACGTCTCGGCCCAGACCCTCCGCTTCGCCCGGTTCGCCGACGACCAGTTCAAGGACACCGTCGCCCTGTTCGCAGCGCTGGCCACCCGTCTGAAGACCACCGGCACCGGCTTCGCCCGGGTCGACGACGACACCGCCCGGGCCTTCCTCGACAGCCTCCTCACCGACGGCGCCTACGTGAAGCCGGAGTCGAGATGAGCGGGTTGAGCCACCGCGGCGACGTCGAGTTCCTGGAGGAGTGCTCCCCCGCCCTGGTGGAGCGCAACGCCGCCGAGTTCCGCCGGCTGCGCGACCTCCTCGTCCAGGTCGAGGAGCCCGCCCGGCGGGCGGAGACCCGTACCCAGTGGCAGAGCGACGGCAGCCACACGTACACCGCACGCCTCGCCGAGGCCCGCATGCTGGTGACCCGGCTGGCCGAGGGCTACGACAAGGCGGCGAGCGCCCTGCACGCCTACGCCCTGGCGCTGGGCACCGCCAAGTCCCACTACGGCAACGGCAGGCGCTCCGAGCGGGCGCTCGCCGCACTGATCGGCACGAAGGGCACCGCCGTCACCCGCACCGCGCAGGAGGCCGAACCGATGCGCCAGTGGGAGGACATGCGGGCGACGACCGGCTTCCTCGACGGTCTGGCCGAGCTCACCATGGACGTGGACGACATCAGGGACGAGGCGAACCGGCTCCACGACGACGCGGGCGGGAACTTCCGGCTGGCGAAGACCGCGGAGCAAGAGGCCCGGAGCACCTGCGTGCACGCGCTGGAGCAGGCGTACGAGCTGCTCCCCGAGTTCGTCGTGAAGGGCGCCGGCGGCCGCCCCGACCTGTACGCGGCGATGGCGGACATCCGCCGGGAGGCGGCCGAGGCCCGCACCGACCCCCTGACCCGCCTGCCGGGCGGTGGTCCCAGGCGGGAGATGACGGGACCCGTCGGCCCGGACACCCTGGTCTCGCCGCAGCTGCGGGACATCCGGATGAAGGTCGCGGGACTGCCCGACGCGGCCGACACCTACTGGGTCCCGAACGTCACCGACGGCATGCGCGCGGACTGGATCGCGCAGAACAAGGCGGTCCTGCGCGCGGCCGCCGCGCACGCGGGCGTGCCCGAGGACCTCCTCGCCGGAGTGGCCTGGCAGGAGGTCGGCGGCTGGCAGCCCGGCTTCGCCGACGACCTGGTCGGGGCGGCCCGCGAACAGGCCGAGGCGCCCTGGGGGCTGAGCCCCGTCGCCCCGCACAACCTCCCGGACCGGCTCGGCGGCAGGTCGGACGAGACCTCGTACGGTCCCATCGCGATTCAGCTGCGGCGCGGCGCGGAGGTGCTGGGCTACGACCCCGAGCACCTCACCGAGCAGCAGCGCGGCCTGGTGGAGCAGGCGCTCCAGGACCCGAAGGAGAACGCCTTCGTCGCGGGCGCCCACCTGGCGCAGATCAAGGCGGAGACGAGCTTCGCCGACGTCCCCGCGGACCGGCTGACGGAGGCCCAGAAGCGGGAGATCGCCGCACGCTACAACGGCGGCCCCTACTGGGACCTGGGCAAGGCCCAGGGGTACGGTGACCGGTTCGTCGACGACCTGGGCCGAGCGAAGGACGCCATGCGATGAGGCTCCGCCGCGAGAGCATCGACCTGCCCGAGGACCGGGGCTGCCTCCAGTGGGTGCTGGGGGTCCCGCTCGGCCTCCTCTACGCGCCGGCGGTGTACTTCTGCGTGCTGCTGCTGATCGCGGAGGCGGACCCGGGCGACGACCGCACGCGCGCCGACATGGGCTCGGGCGCCCACGCCGTGTACTTCATCTGCCTGCTCGGGCTGCTCGTCTGCCTGCTCCCGGTGTACCGCCGGACCATGAACCGCTGGTGGTACGTGCTGCCGGCGCTGCTCTCGGCGGTCGCCTGGGTGCGCATCGCGACCCTGTAGCCCCGGCACGGCATGGCACGGCACAACACGCCGCAGCCCCCGCCCGGACGGGGGCGGGGGCTGCGGCGCGTGCGGGCGCGCGCGTGCGGGCGCGGTGCGGGCGTCAGGCGGGGACGGCCACCGGCTCGGGCTTGGCGGTCTCGGCGGTCTCGGCGGTCTCAGCGGGCGCCGGGGCGGGTTCGTCGAGCGGGGAGGCAGAGGCGGAGGCGTAGGCCTCCTTGTCCAGGATCCCCTCACGGGCCGAGACGATGACCGGGACCAGGGCCTGGCCGGCCACGTTGGTGGCGGTGCGCATCATGTCCAGGATCGGGTCGATCGCCATCAGCAGGCCGACACCGGCCAGCGGCAGGCCCAGCGTGGACAGGGTCAGCGTCAGCATGACCGTGGCACCGGTCAGACCGGCCGTCGCGGCCGAGCCGATGACCGAGACGAAGGCGATGAGCAGGTACTCCTTGATGCCCAGCTGTACGTCGAAGATCTGCGCGATGAAGATCGCGGCGAGCGCCGGGTAGATCGCGGCGCAGCCGTCCATCTTGGTGGTGGCGCCGAACGGGACGGCGAAGGAGGCGTACTCCTTCGGGACGCCGAGGCGCTCGGTGACCTTCTGGGTGACCGGCATGGTGCCGACGGAGGAGCGGGAGACGAAGGCCAGCTGGATGGCGGGCCAGGCGCCCTTGAAGAACTGGACCGGGCTGACCTTGGCGACCGTGGCGAGCAGCAGCGGGTACACGCCGAACATCACCAGGGCGCAGCCGATGTAGACGTCGGCCGTGAAGGTCGCGTACTTGCCGATGAGCTCCCAGCCGTACGTGGCGATCGCGGTGCCGATCAGGCCGATGGTGCCGATCGGGGCGAGGCGGATGACCCACCACAGGGCCTTCTGGAGCAGTTCGAGCACGGACTCGGCGAGGTCGAGGACGGGCTTGGCCTTGCCGCCGAGCTGGAGGGCGGCGATACCGGCGACGACGGCCAGGAAGACGATCTGGAGGACCTTCAGCTCGGTGAACGGCGTGACGATGTTCGTCGGCACGATCCCGGTGAGGAAGTCGATCCAGGAGCCGGTCTTCTTCGGCTCCTTGCCGTCGGCGGCGGTGAGGCCGGTGCCCGCGCCGGGGTCGGTCAGCAGGCCGATCGCGATGCCTATGCCGACCGCGATCAGCGAGGTGATCATGAACCAGAGCAGCGTGCGCGAGGCGAGCCGTGCGGCGTTGTTCACCTTCCGCAGGTTGGTGATGGACACCAGGATCGCGAAGAAGACGAGCGGCGCGATGGCCAGCTTCAGCAGCTGGATGAAGATGTCACCGGTCTTCTCGAGCGTGGTGCCGAGCCAGCTGACGTCCTGGCTGCGGGCGATCCAGCCGAACAGGACGCCCAGGACCAGACCGGCGAGGATCTGGGCCCAGAACGGGAACTTGAACGAGGCCTTGGCGGGAGCCTGGGCCTGGGGGGACGCGGACACGAACACGCTCCTGGGGTGACGCACGAAGACAGGGGAAGTTCTGCGGGAGGGGTGGTGCGGTGCGGCAGCAGCCAGGAGCACCTCCCGGGCGAAGCCCGGGGAAGGAGCGCGGCCGGCCGGGACCGCTGCTGTATCGATTCAGCGCACGAGGCGGATCAACAGCAACAGGCCGCGGTCGCGCGGCGGCAGAGGTCGACGTCCAGGCGCGCCACGAGCGGAACGCTCACGGTCATCGGGTGCGCAGCTGTGGTCAACATGTTGAACACGCTAACACCTACCCTTTGAGAATCTCAAAGGGGTTCTTTGGGACGGGAAAACACGACCGCCCCAGCGCAGCGGGCGGTCTACCCGGCTCTGGGGCGGTTCGGTGTGTGAGGAAGCTAACGGACCGCTACGAGGTCACGCGCGCGCCGCGTCGTCGGCCGCGTCCTCCTGGCTGCGGTTCGCGGCGAGCTTCTGCTTCGCGCCCGTGACCCGGCCGGAGATCTGCTCGGACATCTCGTCGCGCTGCTTGCGCAGGAGCACGAAGGAGAGCGGGGCGGAGATGACGAGGGCCAGCAGCACGACCCAGGCGAAGTTGGCCTCGCCGAGGCCTGCGGGCACCCAGCCGAGGTTGACCAGGAGGGCGACGACGACGAGGCATCCGACGAAGATGCCCAGACGCATCGCGGTGTAGCGGATCGTCGCGCTCGGCTTGAGGGACACGGTGACCCCTTCTCTCTCGTCTTCGTACGGCGGCACGTGCCCGTCCAGTGAAGCACGCCGGGCCACCGCTCCGGCCCGCTGGGGTCGGCTGCCCGGCCGGGTCAGTACAGCGGCAGCAGCATCGTGATGTCGTCGCGGTCGTCGCCCGGGGCGACGCGGATGGCGTCGGGGACGCGGCCGACCTCCTTGTAGCCGCAGGACTCGTAGAAGCGCTCCAGGCCGAGGCCGCCGCGGCAGCCGAGGCGGATCGCGTCGATGCCCTCGAGGGAGCGGGCGGCCTCGGCCGCCGCGGCCATCAGGTCGCGGCCGTAGCCCTTGCCCTGGTGACGCGGGTGGACCATCACCGTGTAGGCCCACACCCAGTGCAGCTGGAGCCGGTGCGTGTTGTGGGTCAGGAACGCGGTCGCGGCGACCTCGCCGGTCTCGTCGTGCCCGACCAGGAGCCGGCTGCCGCCGTCGGCGACCGCGGCGAGCTGCTTGATCAGCGCGGGGCGGATGTCGTCGGCGGTGACCGGGGGGACGAAGCCCACGGCGCCGCCCGCGTTGGAGACATCGGCCCACAGCGACAGCATGCCCTCGCGCAGGGCGGGGTCGATGACCGGATCCAGGGTGAAAGTAAGGGTCACGCCTGAAGATTATCTATTACTGGCAGCGCTGGCAACGAAGCCCCGGCCGCACCGCGGACCGGGGCTCGTCACACGCCCTCGCGGTGACCGCGCGTCAGACCCGCATCGCCTGCGGCGTCTCGCGCAGGTCCGCGTCCGGGCCGGGGTACTCACGGATGATCTCGTAGCGCGTATTGCGCTCGACCGGGCGGAAGCCCGCCTCGCGGATCAGCTCGAGCAGGTCCTCGCGGCCCAGCTTGTTCGGGGTGCCGTAGTTGTCCGCGTCGTGCGTGATCTTGTACTCGACGACCGAGCCGTCCATGTCGTCCGCGCCGTGCTGCAGCGCGAGCTGGGCGGTCTGCACGCCGTGCATCACCCAGAAGACCTTGACGTGCGGCACGTTGTCGAACAGCAGACGGGAGACGGCGAAGGTCTTCAGGGCCTCGGCGCCCGTCGCCATCGTCGTCCGCGCCTGGAGCTTGTTGCGGACCTTGCCGTCCTTCATGTCCACGAAGTCGTGCTGGTAGCGCAGCGGGATGAAGACCTGGAAGCCGCCGGTCTCGTCCTGGAGCTCGCGCAGCCGCAGCACGTGGTCCACCCGGTGGCGCGGCTCCTCGATGTGCCCGTACAGCATCGTCGAAGGGGTCTTGAGGCCCTTCGAGTGCGCCAGCCGGTGGATGCGCGACCAGTCCTCCCAGTGGGTGCGGTGGTCGACGATGTGCTGGCGCACCTCCCAGTCGAAGATCTCCGCGCCGCCGCCGGTGAGCGACTCCAGGCCGGCCTCGATCAGCTCGTCCAGGATGTCCGAGGCGGACATGCCGGAGATCGTCTCGAAGTGGTGGATCTCCGTCGCCGTGAACGCCTTCAGCGAGACGTTCGGCAGGGCCTTCTTCAGCTCGGACAGCGAGCGCGGGTAGTAGCGCCACGGCAGGTTGGGGTGCAGGCCGTTGACGATGTGCAGCTCGGTGAGGTTGTCGTTCTCCATGGCCTTGGCCAGGCGCACGGCCTCTTCGATGCGCATCGTGTACGCGTCCTTCTCGCCCGGCTTGCGCTGGAACGAGCAGTACGCGCACGAGGCGGTGCACACGTTCGTCATGTTGAGGTGGCGGTTGACGTTGAAGTGGACGACGTCGCCGTTCTTGCGCGTGCGCACCTCGTGGGCGAGGCCACCGAGCCAGGCCAGGTCGTCCGACTCGTAGAGGGCGATGCCGTCCTCACGGGTCAGCCGCTCGCCGGAACGGACCTTCTCCTCCAGCTCGCGCTTGAGCCCAGCGTCCATCAGGCGGTCGCCTCCTCTAGATGCCTGTCCTGCAACCCGTCCAACCGTACTCTCAGCCTTCCTCGGGAAGTTCCCCGACCCGGTTCTCCCACTTCGTGGAGAGCACGATGGTGGTGCGGGTGCGGGAGACGCCCTTGGTGCCGGAGAGCCTGCGGATGATCTTCTCCAGACCGTCCACGTCGTTGGCGCGCACCTTCAGCATGAAGGAGTCGTCGCCCGCGATGAACCAGCAGTCCTCGATCTCCGCGAGGTCGCGCAGCCGCCGGGCGACGTCCTCGTGGTCGGCGGCGTCGGACATGGAGAGCCCGATCAGCGCGGTGACGCCGAGGCCGAGCGAGGCCGCGTTCACGGTCGCGCGGTAGCCGGTGATCACACCGGCCGACTCCAGCCGGTTGATGCGGTCGGTGACGCTGGGGCCGGAGAGGCCCACGAGACGGCCCAGCTCCGCGTACGAGGCACGACCGTTCTCGCGAAGTGCCTGGATGAGCTGCCTGTCCACCGTGTCCATTACGTGGAGCCTTCCATTATTCGGCGATCCTGCAAGTTTAGGTATAGAATCTAAGGCACACAGGGTCAACACCCTGTGAATCTTTCAACAGATCAATGACGATCTTCAGGAGTGGTTCACCGTGTACACGATCGAGATGGCCTACGCGCACATGCGACAGCTCCAGGAGCTGGCCAACCGATCCCGCACCGACCAGCCGTCCGCCGCGCACCGCGTGGACAAGACCCGCAGGCCGCGCAGCGCCAAGAAGCGCTAGCCACCGCTTGCCCCGGGAGGCCGGGAGCCGCCCAGCTCCCCCTTCCGAGCGACGGCTCCGCCGAGCTCTCCCTTCCGAGCGACGGCTCCGCCGAGCTCTCCCTCCCAACGGCGGTACAGCCGGTGCGGCACCCCTGCCGCGTCCAGCACCCGCCCCGCGACGAAATCCACCAGATCCTGGATGTGCGTCGCACCCGCGTAGAACGCCGGAGAGGCGGGCAGCACGACCGCGCCCGCCTCGTCCAGCGTCACCAGATGCTTCAGCGTCTGCCCGTTCAGCGGGGTCTCCCGCACACAGACCACCAGCCGCCGCCGCTCCTTGAGCGTCACGCTCGCCACGCGCTGGAGCAGGTCCTTCGACAGCCCGAGCGCCACCCCCGCCACGCACGCCGTGGAGGCGGGGACGACGAGCATCCCCTTGACGGGGTACGAGCCCGAACTCGGCCCGGCGGCCAGGTCCCCCGCACCCCAGTAGCGCACTCCGTCCAGGTCCGGACGGGCGAAGGTCGCGGGCTTGCCGTCCGCCCCGCGCTCCAGCCACTCCCCCAGATCGTCCCGCCAGTGCGCGTCCCGGAAGGCGATGCCGGTCTCGTCCAGCAGGGTGAGCCGCGAGGCCCGGCTGACCACCAGGTCGACGCTCTCCCCCGCCGCGAGCAGCCCGCGGAGCACCGCCGCCGCGTACGGGGTCCCGGAAGCCCCGGAAACCCCGACCACCCACGGGGTGCGCTTGCGCTCAGTCATACCTCCGAGACTATCCGGCCACGCCTGGGCACGGCCCGGTGAGGTGTCCGGCGCGGACCGGCAGCCGGTCACGGATCCAGGACAGCGCGGGGCTCAACCCACCCGGCCGGCCTTGATGACGTACACCATGACCGTCTCGCCGTCGGGGCTCCATCGCGGAAGCTCCCAGACAACGGTGTGCCTCATTGAGCGGCCTGCCGGTCCTCGTCCTCCAACCGGGCCATGAAGGCGTCACGGCCGACCGGCGTCGCGCTCCTGTCGGCCTCACGCCGTCGGGCTTCCGCGACGTCGGCCTCGTCCCTCAGCCTCCGGAGCTCCTCCAGCTCCTCCAGTTCCTCTATCGGCACGAGCCCGGCCGCCGCTGCCCTAGAAGGTCAGGCCCCGGACGGTCAGGTCCAGCACCGCGCACACGAACAGGGCAATCCCGATGAACCCGTTGACCGTGAAGAAGGCCCGGTTCAGGCGGGACAGGTCGTGCGGAGTCACGATGCCGTGCTCGTAGAAGAAGGCGCAGACCACGATCAGCAGGCCCGCCCAGAAGAACATCCCCGCGTCCGTGGCCAGGGCGTACCAGACCAGCAGGGCCGTGGTCACGACGTGCGCGCCGCGGGCCCCCCACAGCGCGGCCGGGACACCGAAGCGGGCCGGGACGGACTTGACGCCCTCCGCGCGGTCCGCGGCGACGTCCTGGGAGGCGAAGATCAGGTCGAAGCCGCCGATCCACACGCCCACCGCCAGCCCCAGGATGACCGCGTCCCACGACCACTCGCCGGTGACCGCCAGCCAGGCCCCGACCGGGCCGATCGCCTGGGCCAGGCCCAGGATGGCGTGCGGGAAGTTCGTGAACCGCTTGCCGTACGGGTAGACCACCATCGGGACCACCGCGACGGGCGCCAGGGCCAGGCAGAGCGGGTTCAGCAGCGCCGCCGCGCCGAGGAAGACGACGAGCGCGATCCCCGCCCCGGTCCACGCGGACCGCACCGACACCGCTCCGGTGACCAGCTCGCGGCCGGCCGTACGCGGATTGCGGGCGTCGATCTCGCGGTCGATGATCCGGTTGGCGGCCATCGCGAAGGTCCGCAGGCCCACCATGCAGACGGTGACGAGCAGCAGCGTGCCCCAGTGCACGCTCCGGTCGAGCCGGAACATGGCGGTGAGCGCGGCGATGTAGGCGAAGGGCAGCGCGAAGACCGAGTGCTCGATCATCACGAGCCGCAGGAACGCCTTGATCTTGTTGGTGGCCTCGGGTGCGGGGCCGGGCCCGACCACTCCGTCGGCGGTGGTCATCATGCGCAGTCCCTCCGGAGGGCTTCGAGGTGGGCCGTCGGGCCGCCCGGGAGGACGGCGCCGGTCACGCCAGGCTCCCGCGGAACTCTTCGAGGTCGGCCAGCAGCGTGGCGAGGGGCACCGGGTCGGTCTCCAGGATCAGGAAGGCCTCCGCGTCGCCCTCGGGCGGGGTGATCCGGGCGGTGAACGCGTAGTCCTCGCCGACCGGACGGGCGTCGAGCCGCAGGACCGCACCGGCCTCGACCGTGAACCGCCCGCCGGCGGCCAGGGCCGCCTCCAGCCGCTCCGCGAAGTCCTCCGCCTCGGAGTCGCGCAGGCCCGGCAGCTCGAAGCCGCCGCCCCCGCCGTGCTCGTCTTCCCCGCCGTCCCCGCCGTCGGCCCAGTCCAGCATCAGCGCCCAGACGTCGCCGGGGCCGGCGAACTCCTCCGGGGAGACGCCCGCCTCCTCGGCGGCCCGCCGGACACCGGGGTCGGCCGGATCGAGCTCGGGGCGCACCAGGGCCACGTACGTCTCGCCGCCGAGGAAGAGGGCCGGGCCGCCCATCGCGATCGGGCTCACAGTCCGTACTCCGGCTCATCCCCGTGGGAACGGGGAGCGGGCCCGGCGCTCTTCTCGCTCATCTTCGTCTCGGGACTCACAGTCCGTACTCCTTCCAACGCCGCGTCACCCGTTCGGCCGTCGCCGGGTCGGACTCGACCATGTCGGGCCAGCCGCCGTCGCGGGTGTAGCCCTCCTCGGGGAGCTTCTTGGTGGCGTCGATGCCCGCCTTGCCTCCCCAGAACTGCTGGTAGGAGGCGTGGTCGAGGTGGTCGACAGGGCCCTCGACCACCGTGAGGTCGCGGGCGTAGTCCGTATTGCCGAGCGCCCGCCAGGACACCTCGTGCAGATCGTGGACGTCGCAATCGGCGTCCACCACGACGATCAGCTTGGTCAGCGACATCATGTGCGCGCCCCAGATGGCGTGCATGACCTTCTGGGCGTGCTTCGGGTACTTCTTGTCGATCGAGACGATCGCGCAGTTGTGGAAGCCGCCCGACTCGGGCAGGTGGTAGTCCACGATGTCCGGCACGATGATCTTGAGGAGCGGGAGGAAGAAGCGTTCCGTCGCACGGCCCAGCGGGCCGTCCTCGGTCGGCGGCCGGCCCACCACGATCGACTGGAGCAGCGGACGCCTGCGCATCGTCACGCAGTCGATCTTCAGCGCGGGGAAGGGCTCCTGCGGGGTGTAGAAGCCGGTGTGGTCGCCGAACGGGCCCTCCGGGAGGGTCTCCCCCGGCTCCAGCCAGCCCTCGATCACGACCTCCGCGTTGGCCGGGACCTGGAGCGGCACGGTCTTGCAGTCGACCATCTCGATGCGCTTGCCGGCGACGAAGCCCGCGAACAGGTACTCGTCGATGTCGCCGGGCAGCGGCGCGGTGGACGCGTACGTCACCGCGGGCGGGCAGCCGAAGGCGATCGCGACCGGCAGCCGCTCGCCCCGCTTGGCGGCCACCGCGTAATGGTTGCGGCTGTCCTTGTGGATCTGCCAGTGCATGCCGATGGTGCGCTTGTCGTGGCGCTGGAGGCGGTAGAGGCCCAGGTTGCGGACGCCGGTCTCGGGGTGCTTGGTGTGCGTGAGGCCGAGGTTGAAGAAGGAGCCGCCGTCCTTGGGCCAGGTGAAGAGGGCCGGGAGCTGGTCGAGGTCCACGTCGTCGCCGGTGAGGACGACCTCCTGGACGGGCGCGGACTCGCCCTTCACCTTCTTCGGCGGCACGTGCACCATCGAGCCGAGCTTGCCGAAGGCCTCGCGGACGCCGATGAAGCCCTGCGGCAGCTCCGGCTTGAGCAGCCCGCCGATCTTCTCGCTGATCTCGCCGTACGACTTCAGGCCCAGCGCCTTCAGCAGGCGGCGGTCGGTGCCGAAGACGTTCATGGCCAGCGGCATCGCCGAGCCCTTGACGTTCTCGAACAGCAGGGCCGGGCCGCCCGCCTTGTTCACTCTGTCGACGATCTCCCCCACTTCGAGGTGCGGGTCGACTTCGGCCTTGATGCGCTTGAGGTCGCCCTCCCGCTCCAGAGCCCGGAGCAGCGAGCGGAGATCGTCGTAAGCCATAGGGGCAAGTATCCGTCACCAACTACCCTGGGAGGGTCACCGGGGCCCTCAGCGGGCCCGCCGTCACTGCCCGGGAGTCGGTCCCACACCGTGCTGCGCTATCTGCCGTTCCTGCTGATCATCGCGCTGACCATCTACGCCTTCATCGACTGCCTGAACACGCCCGAGGAAGAGGTCAAGCACCTCCCCAAGGTGGTCTGGGTGATCATCATCCTGCTCTTCTCCATCGTCGGGCCGGTGATGTGGCTGTTCGCGGGGAAGAAGCGGGCCGCCGCGGGCGGCGGACGGCCGCGCCGGAGCCAGTGGGTCGCACCCGACGACAACCCGGAGTTCCTCAAGCGCCTGCGCGACGAGCAGGAGAGGGACCGGGACAAGGACCGGGACAAGGACAAGGGCTCGGACTGACCCGCGAGGGCCGGCCCGCGCCGGTCACGCCGCGGCGGGGGACGCGTACTGCTCGCGCAGCGCGGCCCAGTGGCCGCCGGTCCAGGCGGTCCAGTCCGCCGGCCGCCCGGCCAGCGCGGACTCCAGCAGCTCGAAGTGCTCGTGCCAGCCGGCCAGGCAGTCCAGCCGCTCGTTCTCGGGACCGCCCCGCTCGTTCACGAAGCGGATCACCGTCGAGTCGGTGCCCACGGGCTCCAGGTGGAAGCGGATCCGCCCGTGTCCGCTCACCGTGTACTCGACGACCCGCTCGACGTCCCAGGCCGTGACGTGCCCGGTGACCACCGTCCCGGTGTTGAGCCAGCGCAGGGTGACCGCTCCGCCGAGCCGGCGCTCCAGGACCTCGGCCCCGGCCAGCCAGCCGCGCAGCCCCTCGGGCGTGGTCAGGGCCGGCCACAGCGTCGCGTAGGCGTACGGGAGGTGCGGCTCGAAGCGGATCCGCCAGAGGTCCGCGCCGCGGCTCTCGCTGGTGCCATGGCTCACGGGAGGCATGACACCAGCGTCCCACTCCCGCCGGTCAGACGCCCGCGTACGAGTGCTTGCCGCTGAGCAGGATGTTCACGCCGTAGTAGTTCCAGATCCAGCAGGCGAAGGCGAAGAGCGCCAGGTAGGCGGCCTTGCGGCCCTTCCAGCCGGCGGTGGCCCGCGCGTGCAGGTAGCAGGCGTACGCCACCCAGGTCACGAAGGACCAGACCTCCTTGGGGTCCCAGCCCCAGTAGCGGCCCCAGGCGTCGCCCGCCCAGATCGCGCCCGCGATGATCGTGAAGGTCCACAGCGGGAAGACGGCCGCGTTGATGCGGTACGAGAACTTGTCGAGCGAGCCCGCCGAGGGCAGCCGCTCGAGCACCGAGGAGGCGAACCGCCCCGGCTTGCCGCCGCCCGCGAGCTTGGCCTCGTACGCGTCGCGGAAGAGGTAGAGGACCGCTCCGGCCGCACCGATGTAGAAGACGGCGCCGCAGAAGATCGCGGTGGAGACGTGGATCCACAGCCAGTACGAGTGCAGGGCCGGGACCAGCTGGTCGCTCTCGGTGTAGAGCCAGGTCACGGCGATGCCGAGGTCCAGCAGGACCGTGGTGACGAGGATCAGGCCGAGCCAGCGGACGTTCTTCTTCAGGGCGAGCAGTACCAGGTACGCGCCGACGGCCACCGTGGAGAAGGTGATCGAGAACTCGTACATGTTGCCCCAGGGGGCCCGCTGCACCGACATCGCGCGGGCCACGACGCCGCCCGCCTCGATGAGGAAGGCAAGCGCGGTCAGCGAGACCGCGATCCGCCCGTACAGGTCGCCCTGTACGGTGCCGCCCGCGGCGCCCGGGCCGTCCGGCACGTCACGGGTGCCCGCCGCGGAGCGGGTGACGACCTTCGGCTTGTCGAGGACGGCCGTGCTGCCGGCCTTGCCCCGGACCTGCACGGCGGGGGCGGCGGCGGTCTTGGCGGGGGTCAGCGCGGCGGCCGTACGGGCCACCTTGCTGCGGCTGCCGAAGGTCCACTCGGCGATGTGCGCGAAGAAGGCGAGCATGTAGACCGCCATCGACGAATAGATCAGGTAGTTGCTGATCTGAGCCAGGTTCTCGTTGGCTGCGGCAGCGAGCGGCGTCATCCGCGCTCTCCTTCGGGGTTTTCTTCGACAGGTTCGGCGGGCGTCGCGGTCGGCGCCTGCTCGTGCAGCGTGGCGGCGAGGTCCGCCAGCTCCTCCGGGAGCCTGGCGGACTCGCTGCGGCCGAGGCCCGCCATCTCGACGACGGTGACGCCGTCCTCGCCGGCCACCGCGCGGACCCAGATCCGGCGGCGCTGGATGAACAGGGATCCGGCCAGGCCCGCGATGGCGGCGATCGCGCCCGCGAGGGCGAGGCCGCTGCCGGGCTGGTGGGTGACGGAGAAGGTGGCCCAGCGCTCGATGCCCTCGAACTTCACGGTGCCGGCGCCGCCCGGCAGGGTCATCGTCTCGCCGGGCGCCAGCTTCTGCTTGAAAGGCTGGCCCGACTCGTCCTTGTACGACTCCATCTTGGTGGTGTCGAGCTGGTACACGTTCTGCGGCAGGCCCGAGTCCACGCCGAGGCTGCCGTGCCAGGCGTTGAGCATGAGCCGCGGCATGAACGTGTCCGGGAACTGGGAGAACATCGTGCCCTGGCCCTCGCCGGCGAACGTCGGCACGAAGACGGCGTTGAAGCCGAGCTGCTCCTTCTTGCCGTCCTTGTCCTTGTAGCCGTCGGTGACCTTGATGGCACCGGTGGAGGTGAGGTTGGCGTCCTGCGGGAGCACCGGCACGGCGTCCTTGAAGACCACCTTGCCGGTGGGGTCGGTCACCGAGACCACCGGCGCGTAGCCGTGGCCGAGCAGGTAGACCTTGGAGCCGTCGACCTCGAGCGGCTCGTTGACCTGGATCTCGCGCTTCCGCGGGGTGCCGTGCGCGCCGTCGGAGAAGGTGACGTACGCCTTGAAGTCGCGCGGGGTGCCCTTCTGCGGGCCGGTCAGCTCGTAGGTCGCGTCGAACTTGTCCAGGGTGAACGAGAACGGCGGCAGGTCGTCTGGGTCGAAGAGGGCGCCGGACTTGAAGTCGTCGTACTGGGTGAGCGTGTTCGAGAAGCCGGTGCCGCGCAGGACGAGCTTGCCGCCCTCGGACTTGAAGTACTGGCCCCAGGCGAAGGCCACCAGCATCACGATCAGCGCGACGTGGAAGATCAGGTTCCCGGCTTCGCGCAGGTAGCCCTTCTCGGCGGCGACGGAGTTCCGGCCGCCCGCCGCCTCGGTGCGGAAGCGCCGCCCGGCGAGCAGCGACTTCGCGTGCGTGAGCACCTCGTCCGGGGAGGCGGCCGTGCGCCACGTCGTGTACGCGGGCAGCCGGTCCAGCCGCTTGGGGGCGCCGGGCGGGCGGCCGCGGAGCTGGCCGACGAACTGCCAGGAGCGCGGCAGGATGCAGCCGATCAGCGAGACGAACAGCAGCAGGTAGATCGCGGAGAACCACACCGAGCCGTAGACGTCGAAGAGCTGGAGCTTCTCGGCGACGGTGACCCAGGACGGGTTGTCCCTCTTCCAGACGGCGACCTTCATGGCGTCGACGTCGGTCTGCGGGATGAGGGAGCCGGGGATGGCGCCCAGGGAGAGCAGGAAGAGCAGGATCAGCGCGACCCGCATGGAGGTGAGCTGCCGCCAGAACCAGCGGGCCCAGCCGATCACGCCGATGCCGACGGGGCCGCGGTCCTCGAGGGGGGCGGTGGAGAGCTGGGAGCCGGCCGCGGTCTCGGCCGCGTCCGTGTCCGTCTCCGTGCTCGTGTCCGCGTCCGGGTCCGCGGACTCGTGGGGCGCCTCGGTGGACGTGTTGTCTGTCGTACTCATGTCCGTGTAGTCCTCAGATCCCCACCGTGAAGCCTTGGGTCCAGCTCTGCATGTCGCTGACGATGCTGTCCCACATTCCTGTGACGAGCAGCAGACCGGTCAGGATCAGCATGCCGCCGCCGATGCGCATGACCCACGCATAGTGCTTCTTCACCCAGCCGAACGCCCCGAGCGCCTTGCGGAAGGCGATCGCGGCGAGGATGAAGGGCAGACCGAGCCCCAGGCAGTACACCACGGTCAGCAGCGCGCCCCGGCCGGCGCTCGCCTGGTCGAGGGAGAGCGTGGTGACGGCCGCGAGGGTCGGGCCCATGCAGGGGGTCCAGCCGACGCCGAAGAGCACGCCGAGCAGGGGCGCGCCGAGCAGGCCCGCCGTCGGCTTCTTGTGGAAGCGGAACTCCCGCATCGTCAGGCCCGGGATCGCGCCCATGAAGAAGAGGCCCATGAGGATCACCACTCCGCCGAGCACCCGGGAGATGATCTCGTTGTTCTCCCGGAGGGTCTCCCCGAAGAAGCCGAAGAGCGCGCCCGTGGACACGAAGACGGCGGTGAAGCCGGCGATGAACAGGAGCGCGCCGGCCAGCATCCGTCCGCGCCGCGCCTCGGCGAGGTCGGCGCCGCTGACCCCGGTCACGTAGGAGAGGTAGCCGGGGACCAGCGGCAGCACGCAGGGCGAGAAGAAGGACACCAGGCCCGCGAGCAGCGAGATCGGCAGGGCCAGCAGCAGCGCGCCGCTGAGGACCGTCTCGTTCACCCCGGTGGCCTCGGCGGCGAGGACGTAGTCGACCACGGGTGTCACTTCTCCGCGAGGAGCGGGTCGATCATCGAGCGCAGCTGTTCCTCGTTGACCGCGACGAGGGTGCGGGCGGCGATCCTGCCCTGCTTGTCGAGGATGATCGTGGAGGGGATGGCCGACGGGTTGAGGGTGCCCTTGGGGAAGCGCAGGATCAGCTTTCCGGCGGGGTCGTAGAGGCTCGGGTAGGTGATCCCGTAGCTCTCCTCGAAGGCGGTCGCGTTCTGCTTGCTGGTATCGCGGGTGTTGATGCCGACGAAGGCGACGTCCTTGCCGGCGTCGGCCATCTCCTGGGAGACCTTGGCGAAGTACGGGGCCTCGGCGCGGCACGGCGGGCACCAGGAGCCCCACACGTTGAGGACGACGACCTTGCCCTTGAGCTCGGTGGTGTCCAGGGTCTTGCCGTCGACGGTCTCGCCGTCGAGCTTGGGGGCCTCGGTGCGCTCGCCGGCCGCGACGGTGGAGATGCCGCCCTTGCCGGTGACGTAGTTGCCGCCGGAGCCGCCGGAGGGCTTGCCGCCGCCGTCCGAATCGTTGCAGGCCGTCAGGGTCATGAGGCCCGCGACGGTGGCCGCGGTCAGCAGGAGTGCGCGGCGGCCGCTGGTCGAGCGGCGGCGGGGGGCGCGGCTAAGGCTCATGTGAAAAGTTTCGCATGGGCGATATGCGGATCTACCGCACCCCCCGCAGGGCCGTGAAGGTGCTGGTCAGGCAGCGGCGAGGTACGCGGCCCAGCCGACGCTGGGCGACTGGCCGGGGCCGAGGGCGCGGAGCTTGGCGAGCACCTTGGGGTCCTGGACGTCCAGCCAGTCGGTGAACTGCCGGAAGGATACGAGCCGTACATCCCTTTTGTCTGCCATGCCCTTGAGGGCTTCCTCCACGGCGTCCATGTAGATGCCGCCGTTCCACTCCTCGAAGTGGTTGCCGATGAAGAGCGGCGCACGGTTGGTCTCGTAGGCCCGCCGGAAGCCGCCGAGGTAGGTGGCGGTGGCCTGGGCACGCCAGCCCCGGTAGTTGGCGGGGACGCCCCTGGTGGTGTTCTTCGACTGGTTGGCGAGGATGTTGTAGTCCATCGACAGCACCTCGAAGGAGCGCCTGGGGAAGGGCAGCGACTGGAGCGGCAGGTCCCAGACGCCCGACTTCTTCACCGGCCACACCTGGAGGCCGCCGGGCGAGCTGGAGTCGTAGCGCCAGCCCAGCTCGCGGGCGGTCGGCAGCAGGCTGTCCTGGCCGAGCAGGCACGGGGTGCGGGCGCCGGCCAGTTCCTTGCGGTAGTCGAAGGGCAGCGGGTCCACGTCGGTGAAGCCGGTGTTCGTGCGCCAGTTGGTGACGAAGGACACGGCCTGGTCGATCTCGCTCTGCCAGTCCTGCGGGGTCCACCTGCCGACCGAGCCGGATCCGCCGCAGAAGTGGCCGTTGAAGTGGGTGCCTATCTCGTGCCCGTCGAGCCAGGCCTCGCGGACGTACTTGAGGGTGGCGCGGACGTTCTCGTCCTTGAGGTAGCCGATGTCGGAGGCCCCGACGGGATTGTTCGGCGGGTGGTAGAGGGCCCTCTTCGACTCGGGCAGGAGGTAGAGGCCCGAGAGGAAGAAGGTCATGCCCGCGCCGTGGTCCTTGGCGAGCTTGAGGAAGCGCGGGAAGAGACCGTTGCCGATCTCGCCCGCACCGTCCCAGCTGAAGACGACGAACTGCGGCGGGACCTCTCCCGGCTGGAGGGGCACGGGCTTGTCCGGCTGGTGGGGCTGCGGTCCGGTGTCGGCGGTGGAGCCGTCGCCGATCGGCCTGGCCGGGGGCGGCCCGGGGGTCTCGGTGGACATGGGGCCGGGTTTGCCCGGACCGGATCCGCCGCCGCCGCCGCAGCCCGCGATGCCCGCGGCCGCGGCACCCAGTCCGAGCCCGAGCACTCCCCTTCGACTGAAGTCGCGCATGTCACCGTCCCGTCGTCAGACCCAAGAGCCATGTTCCGTTATATAAACGGACAATTAGCCTGAGTTTGTGCGCTGACACGGTGATTCCCGCGCGTCTTGCTATTTATTTAGGCAAAGCTGTAACGAATCGTCACAGCATGTGGATCAGGCGCCGAAGGCCTTCGACTTGCCCTTCACCGGCTTCGCCCCGGCCAGCAGGTGCGCCGGCACCAGGTCCCGGGCCGGCTCGCTGTAGCCCACCGACACCAGCTGGTCGCCCTGGTACGTGAAGGACGTCATCGAGGCGAGGGTGCACTGGCGGCGGCGCGGGTCGTGCCACAGCCGGCGCTTCTCCGCGAAGCTGCGCACGATCCAGATCGGCAGCTGGTGGCTGACCGCCACCGCCTCGTGGCCGCGGGCCGCGTCGCGCGCGGCCTCCAGCGCGCTCGTCATCCGGACCACCTGCTCGACGTACGGCTCTCCCCAGGAGGGCTTGAACGGGTTCGTCAGGTGCTTCCAGTTGCCGGGCTTGCGCAGCGCGCCGTCGCCGACGCCGAAGGTCTTGCCCTCGAAGACGTTCTCCGCCTCCAGCAGCCGCCGGTCCGTGGCCAGGTCCAGGCCGTGGCTCTTGGCGATCGGCGCGGCCGTCTCCTGGGCCCGCTCCAGCGGGGAGGACACCACGTACGTGACGTCCCGGTTCTCCAGGTGCTCGGCGACCCGGTCCGCCATCTGCCGGCCGAGCTCGGACAGGTGGTAGCCGTCCCGGCGCCCGTACAGGACCCCCTCCGGGTTGTGCACCTCGCCGTGGCGCACCAGGTGGACGACGGTGATCTCGCTGCTGCTCATGCGGTGGCCTCCGCGGCGGCCCGGGCCGCGGCCGGCAGGGCCGCCGCGATCCGCTCGACCGCCCGCTCGTCGTGGGCGGTGGACACGAACCAGGACTCGAAGGCGGACGGCGGCAGGTAGACACCCTGCGCCAGCATCGAGTGGAAGAAGCCGTTGAAGCGGAAGGACTCCTGCTTCTTGGCGTCGTCGTAGTTGCGCACCTCGTCCTCGGTGAAGAAGACCGAGAACATGCTGGACGCGGTCTGCACCCGGTGCGCCACGCCCTCCTTGGCGAGCGCCGCGGTCACCAGCCCCTGGATCTCCTTCGAGACCGCGTTCACCTTCTCGTACGCGGCGTCGTCCAGCAGGCGCAGCTGCGCGAGGCCGGCGGCGGTGGCGATCGGGTTTCCGGAGAGGGTGCCCGCCTGGTAGACCGGGCCGGCCGGGGCCAGGTGGCCCATGACATCGGCGCGGCCGCCGAAGGCCGCGGCCGGGAAACCGCCGCCCATGACCTTGCCGAAGGTCATCAGGTCGGGCTTGACCCCGTCCACGCCGTACCAGCCGGCGCGGGAGGTCCGGAAACCGGTCATGACCTCGTCGGAGATGTACAGGGCGCCGTTCTCGCGGCAGAGGTCGGCGAGCCCCTGGTTGAAGCCCTCGGCCGGGGTCACGACGCCCATGTTGCCGGGCGCGGCCTCGGTGATCACACAGGCGATCTCGCCGGGGTGCGCGGCGAAGGCCGCCCGGACCGCTTCGATGTCGTTGTAGGGCAGCACGATCGTGTCGCCGGCCTGCGCGCCCGTCACCCCGGGGGTGTCCGGCAGCGCGAAGGTCGCGAGCCCGGAACCGGCGGCGGCCAGCAGCGCGTCCACGTGGCCGTGGTAGCAGCCTGCGAACTTCACGACCTTGGCCCGGCCGGTGAACCCGCGCGCCAGCCGGATCGCCGACATCGTGGCCTCCGTACCGGAGGAGACGAGCCTCACCTGCTCGACGGGGGCGACGCGGGCGACGATCTCCTCGGCGAGGGCGACCTCGCCCTCACCGGGCGTGCCGAAGGAGGTGCCGCGGGCGACGGCCGCCTGGACCGCCCCGATCACCTCGGGGTGGGAATGGCCGAGGATCATCGGGCCCCACGAGCACACGAGGTCGACGTACTCGCGACCGTCGGCGTCGGTGAGGTACGGACCGGTGCCGGACACCATGAACCGGGGCGTACCGCCCACGGCTCGGAAGGCGCGCACCGGAGAGTTCACGCCGCCGGGGGTCACGAGGGAGGCGCGCTCGAAGAGCGTCTGCGAAACTGGGGCTTCATACGGGTACGGGTAGCTCACACCAGCCATGGTCTCAGAGGCCGCGACAGACTTGCGGACGGGCGTTTCACCGCGCCGCCGCGGGGGAGGTCACTGCCATGATGATCAGGCTGCGTGGCGGGGGCCGCGGGGCCGGGGCAAGCAAGACCAGTCGGGTGGAGATATGCAACGCGGTGGTGGACCGGGCGAGGGTACGGACGGCCTCGACCCGCAGCGCGCCCGCGAGGCCCGTGAAGCCCGCCGCCGGGGCAAGCACCGCCGCCGCTCCACGGAGGCGGCCGACGCCGTCCCGGTGCCGACGGAAGCACCCGACGGGCTCCCCAGGGGCCGCGGCATGGGCGTGACGTACAAGTACTTCGGCGCCCCCGACGGTGCGACGGCGGCCCGCGTCCCGGTCACGATGCGCCCCGAGGAGCTCGGCGGCGACGAGCTCGGCATGGGCGGCCTGTTCACCAAGATCAAGCCGGAGACGGTGGCCGCGATGGTCCTGACCGGCATCGAGGGCATACCCCTGCACAAGGTGCCCCCGCTGGAGCTGGTCGTCCTCCACCCCGACTACGCGGTGGTCAAGCTCCCCATGACGGTGGTGGACCCGCTGCGCGGCATCGGCGAGGAATCGGTGGGCGCGGCCGCGTTCATCTGGTCCACCGTCCCGGACCGCGGCGGCCCGCGCGACGCGTTCAACGTCTACCAGCTCCTGCACGAGTGGCAGGACTTCTCCCACCGCCTCCACGAGGCCGGCCACCAGCCGTACTGCCTGGTCTGGCCCTGACCCGTCCCTCCCCCTCCGGGGCGGCCCATTCACGGGGCTGCCGCCGGTCGCCCGGCTGGTTCCCGGAACGCGTGACCATCGGGGCGCACCGCCTCCGGCCGGGCGGGCGGCCGGGTGACTCCGGTCCCACAGCCCGCGCGGCGGTCCCCTCTTCCCCCGGATGTGGCCGAACGGGCATGTCGGACGGGATCGTTCGGCGGGTAAGCAGGGATGCGTTCCGCAGCGTTCCGACGAGAGGCACGGCCCATGCGTATCCCCGCCCGCGACAAGGCATCGGCCGATGCCTCCAAGGAGGGCTCCGCCCCGTCCCGGCCGCCACGTGCCGGTGAGGAGCGGGCTCCCGCCGCTCCCGCGTCGGCCGCACTGCCGGCGCTCCAGCGGTCCGTGGGCAACGCGGCGGTGACGCGCATGCTCGCGGCGGGCCACGGCGCCGGCCACGGGCACGAGGACGCGGCGGTGCAGCGGGCGACCGCGCACCAGGTGCTGCGCACGCCCGGTCGGCCCCTGGACGCACCCCTGCGCGAGGAGATGGAGAACCGGCTCGGCGCCGACTTCTCCGACGTACGGGTCCACTCCGATCCCCTGGCCCAGCGTTCCGCGGCCGAGATCGGCGCCCGGGCGTACACCTCGGGCAGCCATGTGGTGGTCACGGACGGCGGGAAGGACAAGCACACCCTCGCCCACGAGCTCACCCACGTCATCCAGCAGCGGCAGGGGCCGGTCTCGGGCACGGACTCGGGCCACGGGCTGCGGGTCAGCGACCCCGGCGACCGCTTCGAGCGGGAGGCCGAGGCCAACGCGAGCCGGGTCATGGCCGGGCCCGCCCCCGACGTGCAGCGCTCCGCCTGCGAGGAGCACGGCGCGCACGCGCCGGCGCCCGGCGGGCCCGCCGTCGTCCAGCGCAAGGGGCCCGAGGATCTCGGCACCTCGCTGCCGGCCGACCCGCCGCGGGGCGGCAACCTGTTCGGCCGGTTCATGGCGAAGACCCGTGCCATGCCGGCGCCTTCGGAGGACCTGGTGGCGCGGGTGCGGGCGGGCATCGCCGCGTACGACGCCGACACCAACCGCGACCCCATGCACTGCATGATGGCGCTGACGGACCTGACGCAGGAGTTCGCCCCGGCCGAGGAGGACGCGGCCGCGGCCGTCAAGCCCTGGCTGTCGGAAGCGCTCCGGGTCATCAAGGACGAACTGGTGCTGGTCAACGACCAGCTCGTGCGCGACAACGAGTTCCCCGACGGGGCGCGGCCGCCGTTCGAGGCGATGACGCAGAACGGCATGCTGTGGCAGCAGGAGCAGTGGGCCGACAGCGCCGCCGCGTTCCAGATGCACGGGGCGAGCTACTTCCGCGAGCTGTCGGAGCTCAACCGGGCCGGGATGGCCAAGGAGATCAACGGGGGCAAGGGCGACCGGAGCTGGGTCGCCGACGTCCGGACCAAGCTGTCGGCCGCGCTCGACCGGAGCGTGCTGTGCCACTACACCGGCAAGTCCCGGGCCGAGGCGATGCTCTCGCAGGGGCAGATGAAGTCGAAGACCGAGCTGATCAAGGCGAACCCCGACGCGCCGAACAACTCGGAGGCCTACGACAAGCACGTGCTGGCCAACGAGGGCTTCGTCTTCTTCTTCCTGGAGGTGGAGAACAGCCCGTTCCGCGAGACGCGGTTCGGCGGCGACGAGCCCGCCCGCATCCAGCTCCCGCTCACCAGGTCCCCCCTGATGAGCCAGGGCTGGCTGATGCTCAGCGACTTCGCGCAGCGCGAGTACCCCACCGTGCGCGCGAAGCCCGGGGACCCGGCGCAGACGCAGAGCAGGCTGGGCACCCGCGAGGAGACCTTCTCGCCCGGATTCGACCTGCCGGTGCGCAAGTTCGACATCGGGGCGGCGGCGGGCGCCGACGCGCTCGACATGGAGAAGGTCATGGAGGCGATGGGCAACGAGTCGGACCCGGACCGCAGGGGCCAGATCATGTTCTCCACGACCCAGGCGCTGTCGGACCCGCACAGCACCATGACCTACGGCGGCGGCGAACAGGAGCAGGTCCACTCGGAGCGGCTGCGGTCCAACACCCTGATGGGCCGGGACATCGTGCCGGGCCTGGTGGAGCGGGCCATCGTGGAGATCCAGCGCCTCGGGGAGGTGAACCCGCAGCTCGCGGACCGGCTCAAGGCGATGTCCGGCCCCGATCTGATGCGCTTCCTCCTCAAGGACCTGCTGCGGCCCCAGGCGATGCTGCCGAACACGGTCGACCTCAGCGGCGCCACGGTGGTCCTGGCCTCCGGTGAGCAGGTCACGGCGCCCGCTTCGCACTGATCGGCGCTCCCGACCTAGTCGAGATCCAGCCAACTTTTTTGCATGCCCAACTGGCATCCACCGGCCCCGAGTTCACTGCTCCGGGGCCGCTGGAATGAGAACGTACGGTCGAAGAACGGACATCCGGCCGGATATCGGAGTACCGATTTCCGGACGGAACGGGGGAGGCGCTCTTTGTCCTGGCGCACTACCTGACCGAGTATGTCTGTTCCGCTCGGGTCACCTGAGGTCGCTGAGTACACCACTCACGTTGAGCACCTCGTGGCATTCCTGCGCCTGACGACCGGTGGCAGGGGTGCCTGGCTTCGCACAGGTCACCTGGACGGTCACAGTCTGGCTCTCGGTGATGCTGATGGGGGTGACCCAGTGGTAGTCCTGGTTGCGGAACGTCTCCAGCGCGATCGTCGTGATCTTGCGGTCGCCGAAACTGATCGTCACCACCCCCTCGTCGCCCTGGAAGTTGGCGACGACGATGTCCGTGATCCCGAACGCCTTGCCCGCGGGCACCGTGTAGGCACCGGTGTTGGTCTGTCCGCCGGCCGTCTGCAGGTCGATCGTGGCCGAACTCTGCTGGCCACCCCCGCCCCCGCCGGACCCGGCACCGGCTCCCGCCCCGGCGCCCGCACCGCCACCGCCCGTCCCGGGCTGGGGGCTCTTGCCGCCGCCCGGCTGGGCTCCGCCGCCGGCGCCCGGGGTCTGCCCGCCGGCGTCAGCGGCGGGGGGCGGCCTGTTCTGGACCGCCTGGTCGGCGGCCTCCTTGGCGGTGCTGCGGACGGCCGGGCGCACCAGCATGAACCAGGCGAGCAGGAGGGCGAGCAGCGCCGCCAGGAGTGCGAGCAGCCAGGTCGGGAAGATCGGGATCTGGACGAACTCCACCTCCAGCGGGGCCCGGACGGGGTCCGGCTCGGCCCGCTCGGCACGCTCGGCCCGCTCCCCGGCGTTCTCGCCGTCGCCTTCGGCGGCCTCGGCCACCTCGACCGTGAACGGCCAGGTCACCGGGGTTCCGAACCACACCGGCGTGCCGGTGCGGACCTTCAGCACCACCTCCGCCGACTCCCCCGGCTCCAGCTTCAGGGCCGCCGGGGCGAAGTCGAACTTCAGCTCCTCACCCGGCTGCGCGGGCGTGAACCCGAGCCGTACGGGGGCGTTGCCCTCGTTGCGCACGGCCAGTCGATAGCGCCCCCGCAGCCAGCCGCGGCGGCGTTTGGGAGCGCTCTCTGCGCGCAGTTCCCGGAACTCCTCGACGTGCACGGTGGTCTCGGGGACCCGCACCGCATCGGGCTGCTCGGTGGGCAGCACGCGCACCGCGAGCGGCATGTCACCCGCCCGCACCTGCGACGAACGCGGCGGGTCCAGGCGGATCGTGACCGTTTCCGAGGTGCCGGGGTAGAGGGAGAGGCGCTCGGGTTCCACCGTGGTCCACGCAGCGCAGTCGCCGACGACCTCCAGGCGGTACGCCTCGACGATGTCGCTGTCGTTGCGGACGGTCAGGCTGGTGGATGCGGTCCCGCCGGGCATCACCGACACCGCCGGGATGTCGAGGCCGGGCGCGCCAGGGCTGGTAGAGGCTGCTGGGGATATCACACCACGACGCTAGAGCGGCGGCTCCGCCGCTTCCACGGGCGCGAGGGCAAGGCCCCGGGCAGCCCCGATGCCCCCGCAGGCTCCTCACAACTCCTCGGCGCGACCCACTCGTTGACCATTCCTCCCCTCCCGTATGCCGACATACGCCTCCCGGAACAGGTACGCCACATGCCCCAGCCTGACAACAACGGACCCGCCCCCTCATCCGGCGCCGGCCAACGGGTCACCGTGGCCGTGTACGCGTCCGACCCGATCCTGCGCGTCGGGGTCGTCCACCAGCTGCGCCAGCGGCCGGAGATCTCGCTCGTCGACCACGCGGACGCCGACACCGCGCAGGTCTCGCTCGTGACCGTGGACACCGTCGACGACGAGACGGCCTCCCTGCTGTACCGGCTGCGGCACAACTCCGACACCCGCACCGGACTCGTGGTCGGCACCTTCGAATCCGGGGACGCGCTCCAGCGCGCCATCGAATGCGGGGTCACCGCGGTGCTCCGGCGCACCGAGGCCGACCAGGACCGGCTCCTGCGGCTGGTCCTGGCGATAGCCAACGGCGAGGGAGTGCTCCCCGGCGACCTGCTCGCGAAGCTCCTCGACCACGTCGGCAGCCTCCAGCGCTCGGCGCTCGACCCGCGCGCCGTGTCCCTGTCCACCCTGACCCCGCGCGAGGCGGACATGCTGCGCCTGGTGTCGGAGGGCATGGACACCGCGGAGATCGCGCGCAAGACCTCGTACTCCGAACGGACCGTCAAGAACGTGCTGCACGAGGTCATCACACGGCTCCAGCTGCGCAACCGCACGCACGCGGTCGGGTACGCCCTGCGCAACGGGCTGATCTGACGGAACGGGACGCCCCGCTGCCCCCGCCACTGCCCGAAAGCGCACCCGGTGCTTCCCCCGGGTCCGGCCCCGCGGCCATGCCGCCACCCGGCGGCGGGGCCGCAGGGTGGCGGGGTCATACGTAGATGCTGCACCCGACGGTGAGGTGGACCCTGATGGGCACGGGTGGATCCGGCGACCGGCGACCCCGCTGGGGGAGAGTCGGCGCGTCGCTGCTGCTGGTGATCCCCCTGCTCGCGGTGACGGCGGCGACCGGCCCCGGCGACGCCGAGGCACGTACCCTCGCGGCGGACGCCGGCGACAGCCGGGTGGCGTACGCGGGCACCCGCCACCGCAGCCTCGGGCGGGTGGCGACCGGCACGTCCAGCACGCCCCTGTTCGGGGAGGGCCCTGCGCACCAGGACCTGCAGCCCGCCGCGCTGGGCGACCGGCTGGTCTTCGCCAGCCGCCGCGACGAGCGGAACCCGCAGGTCTACCTGCGGGCCGCGGACGGCTCGGTGCACCGCCTGACCAGCGGCATGGACGCGGCGAACCCCCGGCTGACCCCCGACGGCCGGTCGGTCGTCTTCGACTCGGGGCCGACCGCCGGGGCCGGCGGCAGCCAGCGCGACCTGTGGCTGGTGCGTACCGACGGCACCGGCCTCACCCGGCTGACGGACACCCCCGCGAACGAGCAGGACCCGACGGTCTCGCCGGACGGCGGA
This sequence comes from Streptomyces sp. IBSNAI002, assembly GCF_052244475.1. NCBI lineage: Bacteria > Bacillati > Actinomycetota > Actinomycetes > Kitasatosporales > Streptomycetaceae > Streptomyces > Streptomyces sp. IBSNAI002. Next base: position 3,959,564 of record NZ_JBQPXG010000002.1, read on the forward strand.
CGTCTGGCGTACTCCAGCGACGAGGACCGGGCCGCCGGACGGCAGGTCTACGCTCGCCCCCTGCGGGGCGGCGCCGCCACCCGCGTCTCCGACCCCGCCAACGGCACGGCGACCGAACCGGTGTGGAACCCGGTGGACAACACGGCGAACCGCGACGTCATCGCGTACACCGCCACCGGACCGGACGGGCCCCGCCTGCGGTGGACCGACGGACGCGGCGGCGGCCCGCTGCTGGCGGGCGCCCAGGCGAACTGGCGTACCCACGGGGCAGCCTGGCTGCCCGACGGGAACGGACTGCTCTTCCTCAGCCCGGACCGCACCTGTGACTGCGTCGGCGACTGGGACCACGTCTTCCGGGTGCCCGCGCACGCGGCGGACACGCCCCAGGTGGTGCTCAGCGAGGACCGCGAGGTCGGCGCGCCCACCTGGCTCGGTCCGCTGGACGGCGGCGGCACCGTGGTCGAGCGCACCTCCGCGGCCGGACCGCGCGTGGTGACCCTGCAGGACGCCCGGATGGACGGCTCCGACCCCCGCGACCTCGGCCTGACCATCCTCAAGGAGGACCCGGCGGCCGACACGAACACCGACCCGGCCAAGGACCCGCTGTTCCAGCCCGCCCCCGGGTCCGACCCGTGGACCGAGCGGCAGAACTACACGCCCGACGGGCGCAGGATCGTGGTGACCCGCTTCGAGGACACGCCCGACGGGCGGATCGAACGGATCTGGATCGCGGACGCCGACGGTTCGCAGCCGGCGCCCCTGCCGCTCGCCGGCCGCGGCCCCAAGGACTGGGACACCGACCCGACGTTCTCCCCCGACGGCAGGTCCCTGGCCTTCACCCGGACCTCGCCCGGCGGCGTCGGCGGCGCCGCGGGCCCCTCGCGCATCCTGATCGCGGACGCCGCCACCGGCGCGATCCGCGGCGAGATCACCCCGCCCGCCGGCCAGCCGCGGGGCGGCGACGCCCAGCCCACCTGGTCCTCCGACGGCACCACACTGGCCTTCACCCGCAACCTCGTGATCAACGGCCATGGCGGCAACAAGCACGTCTGGACCGTGCCCGTGGACCGCCTGCACCAGCAGCGCGACCTCAGCGCCGGCGTCTGCTTCGGCGCCTGCGAGGTCATCGACGACAGCCCGGCGTTCTCCCCGGACGGCGCCACCATCGCCTTCAACCGCAAGAACGGCGGCGGCCGCGTCGACGAGCGCAGCGGGATCCTGCTCGCCTCCGCGGCGGGCGGGGCCTGCCGGGTGCTGCTGCCCGATGCCGCCCGCGACGTCCCGGGCGCCTGCGGCCGGGAACTGCCCGAGCCCCCGGACAAGGGGCCGTTCCAGCCCCGCGACGCCGCCTGGACCGCCGACGGCAAGAGCCTGGTGCTCAGCGCCCGCGGCTCCCGGGCCGTCAACAGCCCGGAGAAGCTGAAGCACGTCGACGTGGCCACCGGCGCCCACAACCTGCTCGTCACCGGCCTGCCGGGCCGCCAGAAGGAACCGAGCGTGCAGCAGTCCGTGGACCTCGCCGTCCGGGCACCGGACAAGGCCGCGCCGCTCACCGTCGGCGGCTCCGCCACCCTGCGGGTCGACGTCGTCAACCACGGACCGGCGGCCTCGCCCGGGACCCGGCTGACGATCGCACCCCCGCTCGGCGTCGGCGTCACCGGACTCACCGCACCCGGCGCCACCTGCGAGGTGGCGGCGCTGACCTGCACCCTGGGCGTGGTCCGCCCCGGCACCACCGTCCCGGTCACCGCCACCCTCACCGGCCTCACCCCCGGAGACCAGACCATCGGCTGGTCGGTCACCGGCACCGTGCTCGACCCCCGCCCCAGCGACAACAACGACCGGACCGTGGTGCCCGTCCGCGCGGCCCCCGTACCCCCGACGCCCACCCCGGCCCCGCCGGCCCCGACCCCCGCCCCGCCGGTGCCGACGCCGCAGCCCGAGCCGCCGGCGCCCGCGGCCGGTCCCGGGGTCCGCGTCACGGCGCAGCCCAACCCCGGCTACGTGGGCGGCCGCGTCGTCGTCACGTACACCGTCGCCAACGGTCGGGGCGCCCTGGCCACCGGCCTGCGGCTGCGCATCGGCCTGCCCGCGGGCCTGCCCAACGGCGGGCCGCCGCCGGGCTGCGACCAGAACTGGCTGTGCGCCCTGCCGGACCTGGCACCGGGCGCCCGGACCGTCCTCCAGGTCGTCCTGAACCCCGACAAGGCCCTCACCGGCCGGGTGACCGGCAGCCTCACCACCACCGGCACCGACGCCGACCCCGGCGACAACACCGCCGAGCAGCAGCTGCGCATCCTCCAGCCGCGGATCGTCGCCGTGCCGCCGATCGGCAAGCCCGGCTTCGTCACCTCGGTGCGCGGCGAGGACTTCCCGCCGGGCGTGCCGGTGCGGTTCGCGTGGAAGCCGGGCATCACGGCGGCGGCCGCGCCGACCGTCCCCCAGCCCGACGGCACGTTCACCGGCCAGCTGCTCATCCTCGCCAAGGACCAGACCGGACCCCGGATCATCACCGCGAGCGGCCCCGGATTCTCACCGGTGCAGACCGACTTCCTCGTGGTCAGCGGTACGGTGCAGCCGCCGGACGAGGTGACCCGCCGGTGATCCACGAGGTCGACGAAGGACTGCGCCGGCTGCTGGCGGAGTCCGGCCTGGAGGCGTCGGGCGTCGAGGTGGTCTTCGACGCGCCGACGCGCGACTGGGCGGCGCGCCGCAGTGCGCCCACGGTCTGCGTGTTCCTGTACGACATCCGCGAGGACCACACCCGGCGCGGCAGCGGCGCGGGCGAGGTGTACGACGCCGACGGCTTCGTCGTCGCGCGCCGCACACCGCCCCGCTGGTTCGATCTGACGTATCTGGTCACCGCGTGGGCGAGCCGGCCGCAGGACGAACACCGGCTGCTCTCCCAGGTGCTGGCCTGCCTCGTGTCCACCGACACGCTGCCCCAGCACCTGCTCGGCGGCACGCTCGCCGAACTCGGACTGCTCGTGGACGTGGACGCGGGGGGCACCGGCATGGACGCCCCGGCAGCCTCCGACGTGTGGTCGGCGCTGGGCGGCGAGCTGAAGCCGTCCCTGGGCCTGCGCGTGAAGGCACCGCTGGCGGGCATCAGCAAGGTCGCGTCCCCGCCGGTCACCGAGGGGCTCCTCGTACGGTCCGTGCCGCAGGCCGAGCCGGACGGAACCGAGGGCGCGCGCCGGCTGCGCTACGCCGAGCTGGGCGAACCGGGCCCGGAGGGCTTCGGCGGCTCCCGGCAGCGGCCGAACGCGCCCGCGCGCCGCCGCCGAGGAGAACGCCAGCCATGACCCACACGCTCACCCCGACCCCGACCGAGGCGACGGCCGGGGCGACGGCTCCGGCCGAGGCCCCCGTCCCGTACCTCTGGGAGCGGCTCCGGGTCGTCGAGGAGCGCGTGCGCCGGGCCGTGGCGGCCCGGCGCGCCGTCGATCCCGACCCCGACGACCCCTACCGGGGCCAGTACCTCACCCCCGACGCCGCCGCCCGCATCCTGGACGCGCGGCAGGGCCACGGCCTGCCCGCGCTCGGCCCGGCCGGCCCGGCCGACCCGCCGCCCGGCTCGCCGCTCGGGATCCTCGCAACGCGCTTCGCGCTGGCCCCGCTCGACCTCGACCTGCTCCTGGTCGCCCTGGCGCCGGACCTCGACGCCCGCTTCGAACAGCTCTACGGCTACCTCAACGACGACCTGACCCGCCGCCGGCCCACCGTCGGCCTCGCCCTCGAACTGTGCGGCCGCACCGGATCCGCGGCCGCACGGTTCCGGCTCTCCCCCACCGCCCCGCTCCTCGCGGGCGGCCTGCTGGAGGTGACCGAGCCCGAACGGCCGCCCCTGTCCCGGGTGCTGGCCGTCCCCGACCGGGTCACCGCCCACCTGCTGGGCGACGCCTCACCCGACCCGCGGCTGGCCGACGTACTCGGCGAGGCCACCGAGGACCCGGCCGTCGACCCGGCCGAGCTGCACCGGGCCGCCGCCGCAGCGGCCGGCGGCACCGGCCACGTCCACCTGCGGACCCGCGGCGGCGACCCCGTCGGCCTCGCCGCCGCCGCGCTGCGCGCGAACGGGCCGGCCCCCCTCGCCCTGGACGCCGCCGCGCTCGCCCACCACGCCCGCGCCGTGCCCGAACTGGCCCGCGCCACCGCCCGCGAGGCCCGCCTCACGGGGGCCGGCGTACTGCTCGGACCGGTGGAGGACCTGCCCGACAAGCCCGACGAACGGGCCCGCGTCCTGCGCACGCTGTGCACGGAGCTGCGCGGCATCCCCCTGTTCACCTACGGAACGAGCGGCTGGGAACCGGCCTGGGCGGCCGACACCCCCGTCACGCTGACGGTGGCCTCCCCCGCCCCCGACCGGCAGGTCGTCCGCTGGCGGCTCGCGCTGGAGCGGGCCGCCGACGGCCACGGCACGACGGGGGCGGGGGCAGGGGCGGGGGCAGGGGCAGGGGCGGCGGCGGCGGGCGACGCCGACGCCCTCGCCCGGTCCGTGTCCGCGCACCGGCTCGACGCGGGACAGCTGCGCCGCGCCGCCGGCACCGCCGTCCGTACGGCAGCGCTCGACGGCCGCCCGGTCTCCCCCGAGGACCTGCGCGCCGCCGTACGGGCCCAGAACGGCGCGGGGCTCGCCCGGCTCGCCCGCCGCGTGGAGCCCGCGGTGGGCTGGGACGACCTGGTGCTGCCCGCCCCCACCCACCGCAGCCTGCGCGAACTCGCGGTCCGTGCCCGCCACCGCGACCAGGTGCTCGGCCAGTGGGGCATGCGGCCCGGCGGCGGACGCGGGCGCGGGGTGATCGCCCTGTTCGCGGGCTCCTCCGGCACCGGCAAGACCATGTCCGCCGAGGTCGTCGCGGCCGACCTGGGCATGGACCTGTACGTGGTGGACCTGTCGACGGTCGTCGACAAGTACGTCGGCGAGACCGAGAAGAACCTGGAGCGGATCTTCACCGAGGCCTCGGCGGTCAACGCGGTCCTGCTGTTCGACGAGGCCGACGCGATCTTCGGCAAGCGCTCGGAGGTCAAGGACTCCCACGACAAGCACGCCAACATGGAGTCGGCGTATCTGCTCCAGCGGATGGAGTCCTTCGACGGCATCGCCATCCTGACGACCAATCTGCGGGCCAACCTCGACGAGGCGTTCACCCGCCGCCTGGACGTGGTCGCGGACTTCCCGGTGCCCGACGCGGCCCAGCGGCTGGCCCTGTGGGAGCGGTGCCTGGGCGACCGGCTGCCCCGGGCCGGAGACCTCGATCTCGCCTTCTGCGCCGACCGGTTCGAGCTGGCCGGGGGATCGATCCGGGCCTGCGCGGTCACCGCCGCCTACTTCGCGGCCGACGCGGGTGAGCCGCTGACCATGCCCCAGGTCGTGAAGGCCGTCGCCCAGGAGTACCGCAAGCTCGGACGGCTGCTCCTGGAGAGCGAGTTCGGACCGTACGTGGGCCAGGTCACGCAGTTCTGAGCCGGGCGGCACCGGACCGGCCGGGCCCGCTGCCTGGCAGGTCCGGCGGCGGCGACCACGAGGGCAGCGCGCTTGCCCCCGGCCAGGTCCGCAGGTCTCTGCCACCGGCGGCGGCAGCCGTAAAGGCTGTGCACAGAACTGATCACGGAACGACGTGAATTGAAGACCGAAGGAGCGAGCATGCCGACGTACCTCACCCCGGGCGTGTACGTGGAGGAGGTGCAGTCCGGTGCTCGCCCGATCGAAGGGGTCGGCACCGCCGTCGCCGCGTTCGTCGGGTTCGCCCAGAGCGGCCCGTTCCACGAGCCCACCCTGGTCACCAGCTGGGACCAGTACAGCCAGCACTTCGGCGGCTTCACCGAGGGCACCTACCTGCCCCACGCCGTCTACGGGTACTTCGCCAACGGCGGCGGCGCCGCGTACGTCGTCCGCATCGGCGGATCGGCCCAGGACGCCTCCGCTCCGGCCGCCGCCGGCGGACGCCCCCAGCCCCGCGCGGTGGAGCCCGCCGAGCTCGGCGGCTTCCTGCTCTCGGCCCGGCCGGGCGTCACCGGCGTCTCCGTGGAGATCGCCGCCGCGGACGGCGAGAACCCGCCCGAGGACCGCTTCAAGCTCGTGGTCCGCCAGGGCGAGCAGGTGGCCGAGAGCTACGAGGTGTCCGCCCGCAAGAACGTCAAGGGCTACCTCGTCACCCAGGCCCGCGCCTCGAAGCTGATCGAGGTCACCGAGCAGCGCGGCGCCACCCAGACCCGGCCCGCCGCCCAGACCGTGGCCCTGGCCGACGCCCCCGCCGCACCCGCCACCACCGGCCAGGGCGGCGTGGCCCGCCTCGACCCGGCGGAGTACGTCGGCGACGCGGCCGCCCGCACCGGGTTCGCCGGCCTGGAGACCATCGACGAGATCACCATGGTCGCGGTCCCGGACCTGATGAGCGCCTACCAGCGCGGCGACATCGACTCCGAGGGCGTCCGCACCGTGCAGCTCGCGGTGATCTCGCACTGCGAGCAGATGGGCGACCGCGTGGCCGTCCTGGACACCCCGCCCGGGCTCTCCGCGCAGCAGGTGCGCAACTGGCGCAACGACGAGGCCGGTTACGACTCGCGCTACGCCACCCTCTACTACCCGTGGGTGCGGGTCTTCGACCCGGCCGCCGGCCGCAACACCACCGTCCCGCCGAGCGGCCACATCGCCGGCGTGTGGGCGCGCAGCGACGCCGAACGCGGTGTGCACAAGGCCCCCGCCAACGAGGTGATCCGCGGCGCGGTCGACCTGGAACTGCGCCTGAGCAAGGGCGAGCAGGACCTGCTCAACCCGATCGGCGTGAACTGCGTACGGGCCTTCCCCGGCCGGGGCATCCGGATCTGGGGCGCCCGCACCCTGTCCTCCGACCCGGCCTGGCGCTACCTGAACGTGCGCCGCCTCTTCAACTACCTGGAGGAGTCCATCCTCCTGGGCACCCAGTGGGTGGTCTTCGAGCCGAACGACGACCGGCTGTGGTCGAGCATCCGGCGCAACGTCACCGCCTTCCTCACCGAGGAGTGGCGCCGCGGCGCGCTGTTCGGCCGCACGGCGGCCGAGGCGTTCTACGTCAAGTGCGACCGGGACAACAACCCGCAGGAGTCGATCGACCAGGGCCGCGTGGTCTGCGAGATCGGCGTCTCGCCGGTGAAGCCCGCCGAGTTCGTGGTGTTCCGGCTGGCCCAGTTCTCCGACAGCACCAGTCTCGTCGACGAGTGACCCTCCGGGGCAGCAAGGAAAGGTGAAGGACAGTCATGGCAGAGGGCGATGCTCTTTCCACCCATATCTTCGGCGTACAGCTCGGCGGCTACCTGGTCGAATCGATCCAGGAGATCAGCGGCCTGACCGTCGAGGAAGAGGTCGTCGAGGTCCGCCAGGTCAGCGCGGAGGGCAAGCAGATCATCCGCAAGCAGCCCGGCGCGCGCCAGGCGGGCGAGGTCACGATCACCCGGGGACTCGACAAGAGCAGCGAGTTCACCAAGTGGATCAAGGAGACCCTGAACAACGGGGCCGTCGACACCGCTCGGCAGAACCTCACCATCGAGATCAAGGACTCCACGGGCGCCACCGTGCGCCGCATCCAGCTGATGCAGGGCTGGGCCTCCAAGTGGGAGGGCCCGTCCCTGAAGGCGGGCGAGTCCGCCGCGGCCACCGAGTCCGTGACCATCGTGTTCGAGGAGATCATCGTCGAATGAGGCGCCGTACGGTCACTGCGGGCAGCCTGGAGGAGATCCTCCAGGTCACGGCGCCCACCCAGACCCCGGAGCAGGTGGCGGTACCCCCGGCCGCCGCCGCTCCGGCCCCGGCTTCGGCTTCGCGCGAGGACCACGGGCTGCGCACCGAGTTCGAGTTCGAGCTGCCGCGCGGGTACGTGGACGAGGCGGGCACCGTGCACCGGCACGGCTCGATGCGCCTGGCCACGGCCCGCGACGAGCTGCGCCCGCAGATCGACCTGCGGGTGAAGGAGAACCCGGCGTACCTGAGCGTGGTCCTGCTCAGCCAGGTCATCACCCGGCTGGGCACGATCACCGACGTGCACGCCGGGATCGTGGAGCGGATGTACGCGACCGACGTCGCGTTCCTCCAGGACTTCTACCGGCGCGTCAACAGCGAGGGCCACACCCGTGCGGCCGTCACCTGCCCGCACTGCGAGGGCGGCTTCGAGGTCGACCTCTCCGGTGGGCGCCTGGGGGAATCGTGACGTACGCCCTCCCCCGGCTCAGGGAGGAGATCGCGTACATCGCCTACCACTTCCACTGGCAACGCGACGAGATCCTCGACCTGACCCACGGCGAGCGACAGGAGTGGGTCACCGAGATAGCTCGTATCAACACCCGTGTGAACGAAGGCGGTTGAGCACATGGCATGGCGGGACAGGCTGCGTCGGCGCGCCGCCGTGCCGGACGCCGCGGCCGACGGGCGGACAACGCCCCCGGACACGGCGCCCTCCGGCGGCGCGGCCGGTGCGGGGCAGGCCGGTGCGGGGCAGGCCGGTGCGGGGCAGGCCGGTGCGGGGCAGGCCGGTGCGGGGCAGGCCGGTGTGCCGGGCGACTGGGACGGCGGCTGGCGCATGACGACGGCGCCCCGGCTGACCTTGTCGCGCGCGCCGATGGGCGTCAGCGACGGGCTGGCCTTCCGGTCCGGACTGGCCGCGTGGCGCGATCCGTCGTTCGACACCGGGCTGGCCCACGCCGTGCTGCCGTCCGCCCCGGCCGGCCTCGTACGCGGGGTGGCCCGCCCCGCCGCCGCACGCCCCGGCCCGGCCTCCGCCTCCGGCGGCGGCCCGCTGCTGCTGCGCGCGCTGCGGCGCCCGACCGAAGCGGAGCCCGCGCCCGGGGCGGAGGCACCGCTCACCCACGTACGGACCACGGCTCCGGCCGCACCCCGCGAGCCCGCCACCGCGCCGAAGCGCGACACGCCGCAGATCTCCCGCCGGACCCGGCCCGGCACCGGCTCGTCCGCGGACACGTCACCGTCGGCCTCCGCCGCGCCCGCACCCCGCGAGCCCGGCAGGCCGTCGTCCGGCTCCCGGCCCTCCGGCGGCGCACCGTCCCGTACCGGCTCGTCCTCCGGGTCGGCCCCCGCGTCCGGGGGACCTTCGTCCGGCGGGCCCTCGTCCCGTTCCGGCTCGTCATCCGGCTCGGCCCCCGCGTCCGGCGAACGGTCGTCGGGCTCCCCTTCGTCGGGCTCCCCTTCGTCGGGCTCCCCTTCGTCCGGCGGGCCGTCGGCCCGTGCCGGCTCCCGTCCGAGTGCTTCGGCTCCGCACGGCCCGGTCCCGGGTGCGGCCGCGGGTCCGTCCGCGCCGGGTCCGGTCGTTGCCCGTGCCACCGCCCGTGGCGGCGCGCGGGCGGGCGGTCCGGGTGCGGAGGCACCGGCCGGTGGTACGCCCGGCAGCCGTGGGCTGACGTCCACGCACTCCCCGGCCGTGCTCGGCGCCCCCGTTCCCGCCGTGCAGCGCGCCGAGGGTGCCGTCGCCGCACCCGGCCGGGCGGCGACGCCGCCGGTCTTCCCGCTGATCCGCCGTATCGCGGTGGTCCCCGGCGCGACCGCCGAAGGCGGCGCCCCGGCGGCCCGCCCGGCATCCGCCGCGTCCACCCCGCCCGTCCAGCGGGCGGCGGCCGCCCCCGACGCCCCCTCGCCCCGCGCCGAGGCCGTGCACACGGCGGTCCGGCCGCGCCCCGTCGGCCGTGCGCTGACCGCGGCCCGGGTCCCCGCCGCGCCCAGGCGCCGCGTGTCCGTCGTACGTCCCACCCGCGCGCCGGCCACGGCCACACCCGGACCGGACACCCCTGTGCAGCGTGCGGAGAGCCGCGCCCCGCTCGGCGCCCCGCCGGCCGAACTCCCGGGCGCCTCCGCTCCGTCGGCCGGCTCCCCGGCGACACCCGGCCCCGCCGCGGCCTCCGCCCCGGCTCTGCCCGTGGTCCAGCGCCAGGCGGAAGCCACGGCCGACGCCGGGGCGCCCGTGCAGCGTGCGCAGACCCGCGTTCCGCTCGGCGCACCCCTCACCGAACTGCCCGCCACCGCAGTGCCGTCGGCCCGCTCCACGGCGACCCCCGGCTCCACGGCGACCCCCGGCTCCGCGCCCGCCCCCGCCCCGGCCATGCCCACGGTCCAGCGCCAGGCAGCACCCACGGCCGACACCCCGAGCCCCACCCCGGCCGGAGCACAGACCCGCGCACCCCTCGGCACACCCCGCACCGAACTCCCCGCCACCACCACGACCACCAGCTCCGCCCCCGCCCCCGCCCCGGCCATGCCCACGGTCCAGCGCCAGGCGGAGCCGACCCTCGAGGCCCCGGCCCCGGAACGTTCCGCTCCGCGCGTGCGCAGCGGGCTGGGTGCTCCGCTGCCCGCGCTGCCGCCGAGCGCCGCGCGGCCCGGCTTCCCCGCCGACGTCCAGCGCGCGCCCGCTCCCTCGTCCGTCCACGCCCCCCTGCTGGGCGCGGGCAACGCGCAGAGCCCCGCCACCACCGCACCGGCCACCACCGCGGCTCCCGCGTCCGGCGGCCCGGCCGGCGCGACCCCGCTCGTCCAGCGGGCCGCCGCCGCCTCGGCGGACCTCCCGGCCGGGGCCGGCACACCGGCCCCGCCCGCCCGCCGGACCGGCGGCCCGGTCCCGCTCGTCGTCGCCCGGCCCGTCACCGACCCGCCGCCGCACGCCGCCCGCGACGCGGCCGCGCCCGTGCCCCGTACCCTTCAGCTCCTGTCGGCGCGGCCCCTGCCCCTCGACACCCGCGACATGGGCAGTGCGGCCGCCCCCGCTCCCCGTCCGGCGAGCCGTCCCGTGGTCGCGGCACGCTGGCCCTCCCCGTCCGCCGCGCCACCGCAGGTCCAGCGCGCCTCCGACGGGCCGCGGCCGGCGCGTACCCCCGCCTCCCCGGGCCACGGCCCGCGTCCCGTCCACGCCGTGCGCCCGGCGCCCGCCCCGGCCGTCACCGCCCGTGGCCGTGGCCCGGCCGCGCCCCTGCCCGTGACCGGTGCGCACGCGGCGCCGCTCGTGGTCCAGCCGTCCGCGGCGGCCTCGTCCTCTGCGCAGCCCGTCCCGGTGGTGCGGCCCAGGACACCGGCGCCCGCCGTCCCCCCGCCCGTCACCGGCCCCGCGCTCCCGCCGGGCACGCCACCGGTGCAGCGCGCCACGGGCGGCGGCCGGAGCACCCCCGCCCCGGTGAACGTCCAGACCGCTCCGCCAGCGACCGGCGGCGGCAACCGCCGCCCGCCCACGGCCACGGGCACGAAGGCGGGCACGCCGACGGGCACGCAGACGGGCTCCACCGCCTCGAGCCGCCACGAGCGCAAGGAAGCGGCCGCGCCCCAGATCCCCGACGCCGACCTGGACGACCTGGCCCGCCGACTGCTCGATCCGGTCGCCCGCCTGCTGCGCACCGAGCTGCGGCGCGGCCGGGAACGCGCCGGCCGGCCCTTCGACGGACGCCGCTGAGCGCGCCGCGCACACGTACGAACGAGAAACGGACGACGGACCGATGACGGACAACATCTTCGCGACCAGCGTGTTCTTCCGGCTGGCGATCGGCGGCAACGACCTGGGCGCCTTCCACACCTGCTCCGGCATGGGCGCCGAGGTCGAGATGGAGAGCTACGCCGAGGGCGGCAACAACGGTTTCACCTGGCAGCTGCCGGGCCGCGTGACCTGGTCGAACATCACCCTCACCCGGCCCGTGACCGCCGACACCGCGAAGATCGGCCGCTGGCTGGACGAGACGCTGCGCCGGGTCGAGCCGAAGGACGGCGAGATCGTCGCCCTGCGGCCCGACCTGAGCCGGATCATCAGCTGGCAGGTGTTCGGGATCGTCCCGGTCCGCTGGCAGGGGCCGTCCTTCGACCCCGCCAACTCCGCCGCGGCGGTGGAGACGTTGGAGATCGCCCACGCGGGCCTGCTGCCCTCCTGACACCCGCGCCTCACCGCCACCCGCCCGCCCTGCCCGCCCCGCCCCCCGTCCGCTTCTCCGTCCCCGCTCCGGAAGGGAGCCCACGCCATGGCCTCATCGGCACGCGCCAGCCGCGCCAGGGCCCAGCTCACCCTCAAAGAGCCCCCCACCTCGGTCGGCGCCAAGCCGGGCGGGACGATCGCGAAGCTCGACCTCCAGTTCAACCCCTCCACCCTGCAACTGGGAAAGACCACCGAGTGGCGGCGGTCCCCGTCCCGGATGGCGGGGCAGTCGGCGCTGCCCGAGTTCGTGGGCAGCGGTCCGCGCACCCTGAGCCTGGACGTGTTCCTCGACGCCACCGCCACCCACGACAACTCCGTGGAGCAGGCGGTGGAGAAGCTGATGAAGGCGTGCGTGCCGACCCCGGCCAGCCTCGGCCGCAAGAAGCCGGCGAGCCCCTGGGTCCGCTTCGAGTGGGGCAGCGCACGGACGACCTCGTTCGACGGGGTCCTGTCGAACCTGTCGATCTCGTACACGCTCTTCGACGTGGACGGCAAGCCGCTGCGGGCCACCTGCTCGCTGTCCATCGAGGAGGCGAGCGTCGACCCGCCGGGCCAGAACCCGACCTCCGGCTCACGCACCGCCCGCAGCACCCACATCGTGGTGGCGGGCGACAGCCTGGCGATGCTCGCCTGGCGCGAGTACGGGGACGCGACGGCCTGGCGGGCCATCGCGGAGGCCAACGGCATCGACGACCCGATGGCGCTGGTCCCCGGCACCGAGCTCGTGGTGCCGGGCGTACAGGACGAAGACGGCGGCGAGGAGGAACAGCGGTGAGCGGATCCGAGTCCGGGGGCCGGTCGTTCGCGGCCGACCCCATCGTGGAGGCACCCGGCGAACTGCCGCCGGTGTGGGTCGCGCAGCTGGTGAGCTGTGTGGTCGACGAGAACGTGGGCCTGCCGGACACCGCGGTGCTCACCTACCGCGACCCCGACCACGAGTTCCTGCGCGCCACCGGCATCACCATCGGCTCCCCGCTGCGGGTGTCGGTGACGACGGTGAAGGGGCAGGCCCGGGAGCGGCTGTTCAACGGCGAGGTCACGGCCCTGGAGATCGACCGGGACCGCACCGGCTCGTTCACCGTCGTACGCGCCTACTCCAAGGCGCACCGCCTCCAGCGCGGCCGCAAGGTCGTGGCGTACCGCAACATGACGGCCGCCGCCATCGTCCGCAAGGTCGCCGCCGGCGCCGGGCTGGCCGTCGGGAAGGTCGAGGCCGCGCCGGTGACGTACAAGCAGTTGTCGCAGGCGAACGTCTCCGACTGGGACTTCCTGCAGTTCCTCGCGGGCGAGAGCGGCGCTCAGGTGCGCATCGACGACAAGGGGCTGCTCCAGTTCACCCGGCCCGTGAAGGCCTCCGGTGCGCCCGCCCCGTCCACATCGGCGACGCGCAACCCGATGGTCCTGGAATACGGTCGCAACCTCCTCGCCCTGCGCGCCGCGCTGTCGGCCGCCGACGGCGCCTCCAAGGTGCAGGTGCGCGGCTGGGACGTGACGACCAAGCGGCCGCTGATCGCCGAGCAGCCGTCCGTGGTCAGCGACACCGTCGTGCCCGGCCTCGGCCCGCAGCTCGCCGCCCGGTTCGGCAAGTCCTCCGTGGCCGTCACCGACACCCCGTACCGCACGCAGGCCGAGACGATGGCGGCCGCGAAGGCGGCGGCCGCCCAGACCAGCGCCGGCTTCGGCGAACTGGAGGCGGTGGCCGAGGGGAACCCGCTGCTGCGCGCGGGCAAGCCGGTGGCGCTCGGCAACGTGGGGCAGGCCTTCTCCGGACGGTACACCGCCACCGCCGTGCAGCACGTCCTGGAGCCGCACGGCGGCTACCGCACCACCGTGTGGGTCAGCGCCAGCCCGGACCGCTCCCTGACCGGCCTGGTGACCGGCGCCAACGCGCCGGGACGCGGGCCTCGCATCCCCGGGCTCGCCATCGGCGTGGTGACGGACGTCCGCGAGCCGAACGGCTCCCAACGCGGCGCGGTCCGCCTGAAGTTCCCCTGGCTCGACGACACCTACGTCACCGACTGGGTGCGCACCGTCCAGTGGGGCGGCAAGGGCGGCGGCGGCGTGGTGAGCCCCGAGGTCAACGACGAGGTGCTGGTCGGCTTCGAGCAGGGGCTCCTCGACAGCCCGTACGTCCTCGGCGGGCTCTACAACGGCGTGGACCAGCCCTCGCCGCACGACGTGCCGCTGATCGACAAGACCAGTGGCAAGGTCAACCGCCGCTCGGTGGTGTCGCGTTCGGGCCACCGCGTGGAGCTGCTGGACGCGGCCGCCCCGGGCCCCTCCGGGCTGCGGCTGGTCACCGGGGACGAGCGGCTCGAAGTACGCATGGACGACCGCCGCGACCGGATCGAGCTCACCGTGTACGCCGGGCGGGGCCGCCCCCTGACCTCGGTCCTCCTGGACAAGACCGGCATCACGCTGGACGCCGGGAAGGGCACCGTGAAGGTCTCCGGCCGGCAGGTCGACATCGACGGCACGGCCGGGGTCAGCATCGGCGGCCGGTCGGTGAAGGTGAACGGCACCACGGACGTCACCGTCAACGGCGGCCTGCTCGCCGTGCTCAAGGCCCGGCTCATCCGGATCAACTGACAGTCCCCCCCCCACCGCGTACCCCGACCCCGACCCCGTACCACGACCGTACGACCGCCTTCCCGAGGAGCACCCGATGCCAGCCGCAGCCCGTACCGGCGACCCCACCAACCACGGTGGCCGGCTCGCCACGCCGCCGCCCGGCGCCGCCGCGGCGGTCGCGACGGTGCTGATCGGCGGCCGGCCCGCCGCCGTCGTGGGCAGCCTGCACGTCTGCGTCGTCCCGCCGCACGCGGCCATGGGACCGGCCAACGTGATCATGCCCAACCCGGCCGCCCTCACCGCGGGAGCCGTGCTCATCGGCGGGCTGCCCGCCGCCCGGGCGCGCGATCAGACCGCGTGCGGCGCCATGGTCCTGACCGGCGCCCCCAACGTCCTGATCGGAGGCGCGTGATGAGCGAACGGTTCATCGGCCGCGGCTGGGCCTTCCCGCTCCGCGTCGGCCCGACCGGCGGGATCGCCATGGTCGAGCGGGAGCGGGAACTGGAGGAGGCCATCCGCCTCGTGCTGGGCACCGCGCCCGGCGAGCGGCCGATGCGGCCCGAATTCGGCTGCGGCATCCACGAGTACGTCTTCGCCCCCGGCGACGGCGACACCGCCGGGCGCGTCGCCCAGCAGGTGCGCGAGGCGCTGGAGCGGTGGGAGCCCCGGATCGCGGTGGACGAGGTCGTCGTGGCCTTCGACTCCGTCGAGGCGGGCACCCTCTACATCGATGTGCACTACACGGTGCGCACCACCAACGACCGGCGCAACCTGGTCTTCCCCTTCTACACGATCCCCTCCGAGGAGGGGGCCGAGGAAATGGTCGCGGACTGATGGCCCTGCCCTCCCCCAACCTGGACGACCGACGGTTCCAGCAGCTCGTCGACGAGGCGAAGCGGTACGTGCAGCAGCGCGCCCCGGAGTGGACCGACCACAACGTCTCCGATCCGGGCGTCACCCTGATCGAGACCTTCGCCTACCTCGTCGACCAGCTGCTGTACCGGCTGAACCGGGTCCCGGACAAGAACTACCTGGCGTTCCTCGACCTGTTGGGCATCCAGCTGTACCCCCCTTCGGCCGCCCTCGCCGACGTCGACTTCTGGCTGTCGGCTCCGCAGCCCGACACGGTGACCCTGCCCGCGGGCACCGAGGTGACCACCGCCGCCGGCGAGACCGAGGAGGCCGTGGTCTTCGCCACCACCGACGATCTGCGCATCCTGCCCAGCGAGTTGACACGCCTGGTCACCGCGCCCCGCACCGGCGACCTGACCGACCGGACCGGCGCGCTCGCCGAGGGCCGCGACATCCCGTGCTTCCAGGCGACGCCCGAACCCGGCGACGCGCTGCTGTTCGGCCTCCCGACCGCCGTGCCGCGCTGCGTGGTCGCGGTACGCCTCGACAGCCGCGTCGAGGGCGTCGGCGTCGACCCGCGCCAGCCCCCGCTGGTGTGGGAGGCGTGGGACGGCGCCCGGTGGCAGCGCTGCGAGACCGACTCCGACAGCACCGGCGGCCTGAACCGGCCCGGCGAGGTCATCGTGTACGTGCCTGCCGGCCACGCCGCCGCCCTGATCAGCGGGACCCGCGCGGGCTGGCTGCGCTGCCGGGTCACCGAACCGGAGCCCGGCCAGCCGTTCTACTCCGAGTCACCGACCGTGCGCGAGGCCTCCGTCTTCACCGTCGGCGGCACGATGACCGTCGAACACGCCGAGCGCGTGGCCGACGTACCCCTCGGCGCGTCCGAGGGCGTGGCGGGACAGACCTTCCGGCTCGGCCGCCCGCCCGTACTCCTCGACGGGGAGCCCCCGGTCGTGGAGGTGTCCTCCCCCGAGGGGTGGCAGCGCTGGGACGTCGTGGACCACTTCGGCCGCTCGCGGCCCGAGGACCGGCACGTGCGCGTCAATGCCACCACCGGCGAGTTCGCGTTCCCGCCGGTGCTCCGCGAAGCCGACGGCACCCTGCGCCCCTGCGGCGCCGTACCGCCCAAGGGCTCCCAGGTCCGGGTGGCCCGCTACCGCACCGGGGGCGGCCCGGCGGGCAACGTCTCCCGCGGGGCGATCTCCGTACTGCGCAGCTCCGTCCCGTACGTCGCGCGCGTCGCCAACCGGGAGGCGGCGCGCGGCGGCGTCGCCGGGGAGACGATCGACAACGCCAAGCTGCGGGCGCCGGAGACGCTGCGCATGCAGGAGCGCGCGGTGACCGCCGAGGACTACGAGATCATCGCCCGTCAGGCGGCGCCCTCGGTGCGCCGGGTCCGCTGCCTGCCCGACCGGGACGGCGGCGGCCCGGGCGCGGTACGGGTCCTGGTGGTGCCGGACGCGGTGGCCGACGAGGGCGACGACCGGCTCCGCTTCGAGCAGCTGATCCCCTCCGACCAGGTGCTCACCGCCATCACCCGCACCCTCGACGAACGCCGCCTGATCGGCACCCGGCTCGTCGTGGAACCACCCGTCTACCAGGGCGTCACCGTCGTCGCCCGGCTGTCGGCGCCCGCCGGGGACGCCGACCGGGTGCGCGAGGCGGCGCTCGCCGCGCTGTTCCGCCACCTCAACCCGCTGCGCGGCGGACCGGACGGCGCCGGCTGGCCGTTCGGGCGGCCCGTGCAGTACGGCGAGGTGTTCGGCGTACTGCAACGCGCCATCGGGGACGTGCTGGTGGAGGAGATCCGGATGTTCGCCGCCGACCCGATCACGGGCCGGCGCGGGGCCCCGGTCGACCGCATCGACCTCGGTCCTGGCGCGCTCGTCTTCTCGTACCAGCACCAGGTGGTCGTCACGGAGCCGGAGCCGGAGCCGGGGCCGGGGCCGGGGGTGCGCGGATGAGCCGGGCCGCCGTCCCGGGCCTGCCCAGCCGGCACCCGATCGGGGAACAGCTGCCCGCGCTGTACGCCGACGACGACTTCGCCCAGCGGTTCACGGCGGGCCTGGACACGGTCCTGGCCCCGGTGTTCTCGGTCCTCGACAACCTGCCCGCCTACTTCGACCCCCGGCTGGCCCCGGCCGACTTCCTGCCCTGGCTGGCCACCTGGGTCGGCGGCGTCGACGACCCGCGGTGGCCGCTGGAGCTGCGGCGCGAGGCGGTGGCCCGCGCGGTCGAACTGCACCGGTGGCGCGGCACCCGGCGCGGCCTGACCGAGGCCCTGCGGCTGATCCTGGGCGTATCCGCCGAGGTCAGCGGCGACGGCGCGGCCACCTGGTCCCGCACACCGGGCGCCGACCTGCCGCCCGCGCCCCCGCAGGAAGTCCTGATCCGGGTCTGGCCGCTCCACGACGGCGGAGCGCACCCGGTGGACGCGGACCGCGTCCACGCCCTGATCCGCACCCTGTGCCCCGTCCACACGGTCTGCCGGGTGGAGGTCCTGCCGGGACCGCCCGAAGGCGAGGAAAGGTGACGGCCATGCGCGCGTGCCCGGTATGCGGAGCCTCCAACTCCCCCACGGAATCCTTCTGCCCCAACTGCGGCGCCTACCTGGGCTGGTCGGACCCCACCCCACCGGGCTCAGCCACACCCCACCCAACCCCCGACACGGACACACCCGACACGGGCCAGACCCAGGCGGCCCAGGCGGCCCAGGCGGCCCGAGCCCAACAGGCCCCCGCCCAGCCGGACACGACCGGAGAGGCCACGCCCCGAGAGGGCACGCCCCAAGGGACCACGCCCCGGGAAGGCTCTGCCCACGCGGGCCCGGCCCAGACGGGCACCGCCCGGGCAGACACAACCGGGGCCCAACAGACCACGCCCCAAGGGGCCGCGCCCGGGGAGGGCTCAGCCCAACACGGCACGACCGAAGCGACCACGGCACAGTCCGGCCCGCCCCGGGAAGGCTCTGCCCACGCGGGCACGCCCCAAGGGGCCGCGCCCGGGGAGGGCTCAGCCCAACACGGCACGACCGAAGGGACCACGGCACAGTCCGGCCCGCCCTCGGAAGGGTCAGCCCACCTAGGCACCGCCCGCCACGACACGGCCCAAGCGGGTTCCGCCCGGGCGGCTCAAGGGGCCACGCCCGGGGAGTCCGCAGCCCAACACGGCACGCCCCCAGCTACCCCGACACATACACGCCCGGCCTGGACGGACCGCGCCCACGCCGGCCTAACCCAAGCCAGCGGGACCCCAACAGGCGCGTCCCAGACCGGCACGGCCGGGGAAGGCACGTCCCAAGCGACCCCGGCACGGGAGGGCTCAGCCCGATCCGGCCCCACCCGGGAAGGCACGCCCCAGGGGGGCACGCCCCACACAGGCACGGCTCGGACGGACAGCGCCCAACCGGGCCCCGCCCGCGAAGGCACGCCCGAAGGGGCCACGCCCCGGGAAAGCACGGCCCAACAGGGCAGGCCCCACACGGACACAGCCCGGGAAACCACCGCTCAGGCAGGCGCAGCCCAGGACAGCGCGGCCCAACCAGGCGCAGCCCAGGAGGCTGCGTCCCGAGGGGCCATGCCCCACGAAGCCACCGCCCAAGCAGGAACGGCTCATGGCGGCACGGCCCCCGCCCCGGAAGGCAATACCCGGGCAGGCGCAGCCAGGCGCGCCGCGGCCCCGACGGGCATAGCCCAGGAGGCTGCGGCCCAAGGGGCCGTGCCCCACCAGGGCACACCGCGCGAAGCCACCGCCCAAGCTGGAACGGCTCAGGACGGCGCAGCCCGAGCAAGCAACCCCCAGGCGGTCCCCGCCCGGGAGGGCAACTCCCGAGCGGGCATGGCCCGGGAAGGCGTAGACCCAGCGGGTACGGGCCCTGTGGCGGCGCAGCCGGAGGGGGTCGACGGGGCGGCGGAGGCGGAGGCTCCGGGCGCCCGCGCAGGGCTGCGGCTGCGCTGGTCGCGCCGACGGGCCGCCCCGGAGTCAGCCCCGGTCGGTCTGCCCGGCGCCGAGCCGACGGCTCCGCCCGCCCGCGCGGGCCTGCGGCTGCCCTGGCTGCGTCGGCAGTCCCCCGCGGCCGTGCCCGAGGGCGATGCGCCACAGGCACCGGCAGACGGCGGCGACAGCCGGGACGGGCAAGAGGCGGGTGGGACGCAGGCGCAGCCAGTGGCCCGGCCGTCCTCCGAACCCGCCACGGCCTCCCCCGGCCCCGTCGCCCCAAGCGTCCCCGCGGCACCGACCCCGGCCCCGGCCCCGGCCCCCGTTCAGCCCGCGAAGCCCGTCGCGCCGCGCCCCGTCGTGCGGCCCGCCGCGGTGAGCGACGTCGTGGCCGGGGTGCCGTGCCCGGCCTGCGGTACGCCCAACCCGCCCGAC
The DNA here is from genome assembly GCF_052244475.1 of Streptomyces sp. IBSNAI002. NCBI lineage: Bacteria > Bacillati > Actinomycetota > Actinomycetes > Kitasatosporales > Streptomycetaceae > Streptomyces > Streptomyces sp. IBSNAI002. The sequence goes on from NZ_JBQPXG010000002.1 coordinate 3,979,294, forward strand.
CGCCGCTTCTGCCGCCGCTGCGCGGCTCCGCTCAAGCCGGCCGCCGCGCCCGCCCCCCTGCCCTGGTGGCGCACGGTCTGGCCGCTGCGCCGCCGCACCCGCGCCGGCTCCGGCCGGCTGGTGCGGTTCCTGGTGGTCCTGGCCGTCGTACTGGCCCTGTGCGCGGGCGGCTTCCTCCTGCTGCCCGCCGGCCGCCACCTGGTCCAGGACACCCTGGACAAGCTCGGCAAGGCCAAGGCGGTGACCGCCACCCGCGCCGAGGCGAGCGCCGACCTGCCCGGGCACCCGGTGGGCCACGCCACGGACGGGCTCAGCAACCGCTACTGGGCCGCGCCCGGCCCCGGCGCCTCGGTGACGTACACCTTCGGCAAACCGTTCCGCCTGGTCGCCGTGATCATCACCAACGGCGCCTCGACCTCCCCGGAGGACTACGCGAAGCAGGGCCGGGCCCTCCAGATCGACATGGAGGTGACGGACCGGGACGGCCGCAAGGTCAACAAGAAGCTCACCCTGAGCGACAAGCCCGGCCCGCAGACGTTCACCACCGGCATCAGCGACGTCACCACGGTCCGCCTGACCCTCGACGCCCCCGCCGGCCTGGCCCCGGACCGCCATGTCGCCCTGGCGGAAGTGGAGTTCTTCCAGCGGAGCTGACCGGCTGACTGACCTAGACTCCCGCCCACGGCACACGCACGCGCAAGCGCATCGCGGAGGGGGATCCGTGGACCACCTGCTCACCGTCACCGGCCAGTCGGCCGAGCCCGCGGCTCGGACCGACCTGGCCGCCGAGAGCCTGTACGAGCGCCGCCACCTGCAGGAGTGGGTGATCGGGAACCCGCAGGTCCTGGGGGAGTCGGTACTCGTCGTCACCTCGGAGTACGACCGCTGGGCCGACACCGACGGGATACCGGCGCGCGACCGGCTGGACGTGCTCGGGCTGGACTCGACCGGCCAGCTGGTCGTCGCGGAGCTCAAGCGCGGCATGGCCGACCGGGACGTCCACCTCCAGGCCATCACGTACGCGGCGCTCGTCTCGCGGTTCAGCCTGGACACCCTGGCCCAGGCCCACCGCGACTTCCTCGCGGCGCGCGGGCAGAGCCTGGGGCTGGAGGAGTGCCGGCAGGTGCTGCGCGATCACGTCGGCGGGGAGCTGCGGCCCGAACTGCTGCGGCGGCCCCGCCAGGTGATCATCGCCGGCGGTTTTCCCAAGCAGGTCACGCACACCGTGGTGTGGCTCTCCGAGATGAACCTCGACATCGATCTCGTCCAGGTGAGCATGTGGAAGGTGGCGGGGCAGCTCGTCGCCGGGTTCACGAAGGTCTACCCGGTCCCGGAGGTCGAGGAGTTCACCCTCGCCCCGGCCCGAAGCGAGTCCGGCGCCGTCGCCCAGACCCTGCAGGAGCGCTCACGGTCACGCAACCGCGTGCACGTCCTGGTGGACGCGGGGCTGCTGCCCGACGGGACCAGGCTCAGGCTGGTCCCCCGAAGCGGCGGGGGCCCGGCAGAGCTGCGGGCCCGGATCTCCGACTGGGCGGGCCAGGCGGCCGGGCGCGGCACCGCCGTCTGGACCAACACCAAGGCCAAGCCGCTGACCTGGGAGGCCGACGGGCTCGTCTACACCCCGACCGGCCTGGCCGAGCACATCTTCCGCACCGTGACGGGCCGCTCCCCCGACGGCATCCAGGGCACGACCTGGTGGGAGATCGACCCCGCCCACACCCCCGAGGACGTGGACGCGGACGAGTGGGCCGCCCTGGCCGGGCTGACCCTGGTCGACCTGGCGCACCAGGTCGAGGGCGCGGGCCGGGACTGGACCGGCCTGCACACCCTGCTGGACAGGCTGCCCGCAGGACGCTGGACCACCTACGGCGACCTCGCGGCCCTCATCGGAAGCCATGCCGTACCCGTCGGCACCCACTTGGCCACCTGCGACCGCTGCACGAACGCGTGGCGGGTCCTCAACGCGAAGGGCAGGGTCAGCGCCCGGTTCCGGTGGCCGGACGGCACCCGGACCGACACCCCCGAAGCCCTCCTGACGGCCGAGGGCGTGCCGCTGAGCGCGGGCATCGCCGCACCGTCCGCCCGCCTGTCCGTGCCGGAGCTCCAGCGCCTGGCCGAGGACTGAGCCCGAGCCCCGGCACCCCACGCCCCGGCATCCCACACCCCGGCACCCGGCACCGGACGCCCGGCACCGGGCACCGGGCACCCGGCGTCTGGCAGCCTTGACGCATGGAATCCGTACTGCTGACCCCCTGGGCCGCCGGCGACTTCTGGCTGCTGGAGCGCAAGAACGAGACCGCCATGACCCGGTACCTGGGCGGGCCGGAGACGGCCGCGAAGCTGCTCGACCGACAGCGGCGGTACGAGGCCCTGAGCGCGCGGGAGCCCGCGGCCGGTCGGATGTTCCGCGTGGTGCTGGAGGCCACCGGGGAGAGCGTCGGGAGCGTCGGCTTCTGGGAGCGGGAGTGGCAGGGCGAGCCGGTGTACGAGTCCGGCTGGGGCGTGCTGCCCGAGTTCCAGGGCCGCGGGCTGGCCGTGGCCGCGGTGACGGAGGTCCTGGCCTACGCCCGGACCCACGGCACGCGCGACACCGTCCACGCCTTCCCCGGCACCGACCACGCGGCCTCGAACGCGGTCTGCCGCCGTGCGGGCTTCGAATGCCTCGGCGAGGTCGCCTTCGAGTACCCGCCCGGGGTCCCCCACCCCAGCTTCGACTGGCGCTACCGCCTCCAACCCGTCACCCCGGCTCCCCCCACTCCCCCGCGATGATCCGCCCGCGGGCGGCCCGGACCGCCGCGACCTCGTAATTCGCGGCATCCGCCGCCCCCGCAGTGGCATGCTGACAGGGTGAACGGACCCGGCATTCAGCTCACCCTCGCCCCCGAACTGCGCCTCTTCGCCGCGCCCAGCCGGCGCGCCGACCGCGTACCGACCGCGACCGACGGCGCCTCCAGCCTCGGACACGTCGTCGAATCGGCCGGCGTCCCGCTCACCGAAGTCGGCCGCATCCTCGTCGACGGCCGCGAGGTGCCCGTCTCCTACGTGCCCCAAGACGGCCAGTCCGTCGAGGTGTTCGGAGTCGACCGCCCCCAGCCGGTCCCCGGCGCGCCGCTGCGCTTCCTCCTCGACGTGCACCTCGGCACCCTCGCCCGCCGCCTGCGCCTGCTCGGCGTCGACGCCGCCTACGAGAACGAGGACATCGGCGACCCGGCCCTCGCCACCCGCTCCGCCGCCGAGCGGCGCGTCCTGCTCTCCCGCGACCGCGGACTGCTGCGCCGCCGCGAGATCTTCGCCGGCGCGTACGTCTACAGCGACAACCCCGAGGACCAACTGCGCGACATCCTCGGCCGGTTCGCTCCCGCCCTCGCGCCGTGGACCCGCTGCACCGCCTGCAACGGCCCGCTCCGCGAAGCCGACAAGGAGAGCGTCGGCGACCGCCTGGAACACGGCACGCACCGCTCCTACGAAGTCTTCGCCGAGTGCACCGACTGCGAGCGCGTCTACTGGCGCGGCGCCCACCACGCCCGCCTGGAGCGGATCGTCGACGAGGCGCTCCTCGAATTCGGCACCGCCGATTCGGGGACCGTCTGACACAGGGCGGCGCGACACCGCGCCCCGGAGGCCCGCGGCTGGCAGACTGCCGAGGCATGACCGCCGCACTGGGCACAGAGGACGCGCAGCACGCAGAGGACACCATCGACGTCGTCGTGGTCGGCGCCGGGCCCACCGGGCTGCTCCTCGCCGGTGACCTCGCCGCCGCCGGACTCTCCGTCACCCTCGTCGAACGCCGCCCGCGCACCGCCGCCAACCTCACCCGCGCCTTCGCCGTGCACGCCCGCACGCTCGAACTGCTCGACGCGCGCGGCCTCGCCGACGCACTCGTCTCCACCGGCCGGCGGATCGACCGCCTGAGCCCCTTCGGAGGCATGCCCGTCTCCCTTCAACGACTGAGCACCCGCTACCCGTTCGTGCTCATCACCCCTCAATATGAGACAGAGAAACTGCTCGAGCGCCGCGCGCTGTCCACAGGCACGGACATCCGATATGACAGTGAGCTCATCGGACTGAGCCAGGACCGGGACACCGTCACCCTCTACCTGCGGCGCACCACCGACGGCGCCCGCACCACGCTCCACGCCCGCCACGCCGTCGGCACCGACGGCGTCCGCTCCACCATCCGCACCGCCCTCGGCCTGCCCTTCCCCGGCCAGGCCGTCGTCCGCTCCATGATCCTCGCCGACGTCCGGCTGACCGACCCTCCCCAGGACCTCCTCGCCGTCAACGGCAACGCCGGCGCCTTCGGCTTCCTCGTCCCCTTCGGCGACGGCTGGTACCGCGCCATCGGCTGGCACCGCGACGGCCGCGCCCAGGACGACGACCCCGTCGGCCTCGACGAACTGCGCACCATCCTGCGCACCGCGCTGGGCACCGACCACGGCATGCACGACGCCCGCTGGATGTCCCGCTTCCACAGCGACGAACGCCAGGTCCCCCACTACCGCTCCGGCCGCGTCTTCCTCGCCGGCGACGCCGCGCACGTCCACTCCCCCGCCGGCGGCCTCGGCATGAACACCGGCCTCCAGGACGCCGCCAACCTCTCCTGGAAGCTCGCCGCCGTCCTCCACGGCCGCACCCCCGACCCCGAGGCCCTCCTCGACAGCTACCACCGCGAACGCCACCCCGTCGGCCGCCTCGTCCTGCGCATCAGCGGCACCCTGGTCCGCGCCGTCATGGCCACCGGCCCCCTGCGCCGCACCGCCCGCAGCCTCGGCGCCGCCGTCCTCCCGCGCGTCGGCCCCGCCCAGGACCGCGCCCTCGGCCTCGTCTCCGGCATCGGGCTCGCCTACCCGCCCCCGTCCGGCGCCCGCCGCCCCGCCGGCCGGCGGGCCCCCGACCTCGCCCTCGAACCCGGCCCGCACGGACAGCGGCTCTACGAGGCCCTGCGCACCGGCGGCTTCGTCCTGATCACCCCGCCCGGCCGGCCCACCCCGCCCGGAGCCCCGCTCACCCACGTCCACTGGCGCGCGCAGGGACGTACCGCCGCCCGCACCGACTGCGTCCTCGTCCGCCCCGACGGGTACGTCGCCTGGAGCGCGCCCCGGGCCGCCGACACCGAACTCGCGGCGGCCGTGGCCGCCTGGCTCCTGCCCACCGCACCTGCCACCCGTACCGCAGGCCCCGCAGGCCCCGCAGGCCCCGGTCAGAAGGCGTAGGCGTCCCCGGTGTCCAGTGCCAGCACCACGTGCTCGTTGTTCGCGTGGTTCCGGTCCGTCGCTCCACCGTTCCACCAGGTGTCGACCCGCACCACCACCTCCGGCGCCCGCTCCCGCAGCTCCAGCAGCAGCCCGATGTGCCGGCCGCGCCCGCGCAACGGCAGCGGCCCGGTCTCGCACACCACCTCCCGCGGCCCGACCCGCGCGCAGCCCTCCGACAGCTCCTGCCGGTCCGCGAGATCGGCCGAGAGCCGCACCCGCACCGTCGTGTTGGGCAGCGCCGAAGGCCCCTCGTTCTGCGGGACCAGCCAGATCCGCAACTGGCCGCGGGCCAGGGAAACCCGCCCGTGGTACGCCACGTCGGCCTCCGGCCCCGACCCCACCGGCCCCGCGCCCACCGGGGCCGCGCCCGCGGGCACCGCCCCACCGAACGCCAGCAGCCCTGCCAGCACCACACTCCGTACGGCAACACGGCGCATCGCCACCACCTCCACGCGCGGACGCTAACCACCACCCGGCCCAACCGGTCGGACCATCACACGAATGAGGGCGGGCCATCCCGCCATTCGCCCGCCCCACGCCCCGCCGCCCCGGACCCCACCGCCCCGTACGCTTCCAGCCATGCTCATCGCACGCTCCGCAGCCCTCTTCACCCTCGCCGCCCTCCTCGAAATCGGCGGCGCGTGGCTCGTCTGGCAAGGCGTCCGCGAGCACAGGGGCTGGGCCTGGATCGGCGTCGGGGTCATCGCCCTCGGCCTGTACGGATTCGTCGCCACCCTCCAGCCCCAAGGCGACTTCGCCCGCGTCCTCGCCGCCTACGGCGGGGTCTTCGTCGCCGGATCCCTCGTCTGGGGTGCGGTCGCCGACGGCTACCGGCCCGACCGCTGGGACATCGTCGGCGCGCTCGTCTGCCTCGTCGGCATGGCCGTGATCATGTACGTTCCGCGCGGCCGCTGAGCCCGACCTATGCTGGCGGGTAATCGCCCGTACGAACGAACGAGGAGCCCCGCACATGAGCACGGCCACCAAAACCGCCGTCGTCACCGGAGCGAGCAGCGGCATCGGCGCCGCCACCGCCCGGCAGCTCGCCGCGGCCGGCTACCACGTGGTCCTCACCGCCCGCCGCAAGGACCGCATCGAGGCGCTCGCCGCCGAGCTCACCGCGGCCGGCCACCAGGCCACCGCCCACGCCCTCGACGTCACCGACCGGCCCGCCGTCGACGCCCTCGCATGCGCCCTGGAGCGCTGCGACGTCCTGGTCAACAACGCGGGCGGCGCCCTCGGCGCCGAGCCCGTCGCCACCGGCGACCCCGCCGACTGGCGCACGATGTACGAGGTCAACGTCATCGGCACGCTCAACGTCACCCAGGCCCTGCTGCCGGCGCTCACCGCCTCCGGCGACGGCACGGTGGTCGTCCTGTCCTCCACCGCCGGCCACTCCACGTACGAGGGCGGCGCCGGCTACGTCGCCGCCAAGAACGGCGCCCGCGTCCTCGCCGAGACCCTCCGCCTGGAGATCGTCGGCCGGCCCGTCCGCGTCATCGAGATCGCCCCAGGCATGGTCAAGACCGAGGAGTTCGCGACCACCCGCTTCCGCGGCGACACCGAGAAGGCCGCCAAGGTGTACGCGGGCGTCGCGGAGCCCCTCTCCGCCGACGACGTGGCCGACACCGTCACCTGGGCCGTGACCCGCCCCAGCCACGTCAACATCGACCTCCTGGTCGTCCGGCCCCGCGCCCAGGCCTCGAACACCAAGGTCCACCGCGAGCTCTAGAGCACTCCCGCCGACTTCAGGTGCGGCATCAGGGCCGCCGGCTTCAGCCCGGCGGCCTTCGCCGCGTCCAGCGCCCGCTGGAGGTCCGCCGCCAGCGTCGGCGTGAAGTGCAGCAACACGATGTCACCGCGCTCGAGCCGCGGCGTCGGCGGCGTCTCGCCCCAGGTGGTGACGTCGTGCGTCCACGTCACCAGCGCCTTCACCCCGCACGCCTTGGCCGCGAGCCGCACCTCGTCGTTCACCGCCCCGTACGGCGGCCGCAGCAGCTTCGGCGCCCGCCCGAAGGCCGCCTCGAGCCGCTCCCCGGCCCCGCACACCTCGGCGTCCTTGCCGGCCGCGTCGAGCGTCGTCAGGTCCGGGTGGTTGACCGTGTGGTTCTCCACACTGGCCCGCCCCTCCCCGGTGAGCCGGGTGAAGTACTCCGTGTCGTACGAGGTCGCCCCCGGGAGCAGGAACAGCGACACCGGCACCCGCTTCTCCAGCAGGATGCGGGCGGCCTCCGGATCGTGGTTCCAGCCGTCGTCGATGGTGATGAAGACGACCTTCTCCTGCGTCGGCACATGGTTCACGACGGGCGGCAGCCCCACCCGCGCGTGCGCGGACCCGGCGGCCCCGAGGGCGAGCGACATCGACGCGAGCGCGGCGACAAGCACACGAGATCTCCACATGCCGCACACCCTGGTCTAGACCAACTCCCTCCGTCAACCCCCCACTTGCACGAGATCCTGCACGCCGAGCCGGCCGGGCTCGCCGGGCCTCCCGGGCTCGCCGGGCCTCCCGGGCTCGCCGGGCCTCCCGGGCTCGGCGAGCCTGCCGCGGGCGAATTCCAGATTGCGGGTCACCCGCTCCCGCTCACCCGCCGGCAGCTTGCCCTCCGCCAGCAGCCGTTCCGCGCACCGCGCCGACTCCTCGTACTCGCCGACCCAGTACGCGGCCACCGCCAGCTCGTCCAGGGCCCGCCACTCGTACCAGTCGAACTCCACGAACAGCACGTCACCCGGATACGGGATCCGCACCGCCTGCCGCGCGAACATGTACGCCAGCGGCCAGCGCTGCCCGTTGACACGGCACAGACGGGCCAGGTCGCCCAGCGCCTCCGCTCGCGAAGGCCGGCTCTCGTGCGCCCCCAGGAACCGGTCCACCACCTCGCCCGACGGCCGGCCCACCTCCACCGCGAGCCGCGCCGCGTACAACCGGGCGCAGAACACCTCCTCGGCGAAACCCCCCATGACCGCCCGCCGGTCGTACGCCTCGAGCGACTTCTCGGGCTCTCCCGCGTCCCGCCAGCTCTGCGCGAGGTAGAAGACGTAGCGCGCGTTGCCGGGCTCCCTGACCAGCCCCTGCTGGAGCAGCTCGGCATCGCGCAGGTACTTCTTCCGCTGGCCGTCCTCCCGCAGCCGCGCCCCGCCGCCCACCGAGAGGATGTTGGCACCCACGAGCGTCCCGAGGCCGTACGGCTGCCCGCACTCGACGTACTCGTGCAGGATCCCGACGTAGCGCCACGGCAGCCGCGTGGAGACCAGCGCCGGACGCCAGTGGATGATCGGCCCGTCGTGCAGCGCGACCCGGTACGCGTCATGGGTCAGCGGCTGCATGCGGAAGCCCGGCGCCACCTCCATCAGGTCGTCGGCGTCGATGAACAGCAGGTAGTCCGCGTCACCACGGGCCATCGCGAGGTCGATCGCCTCGCTGCGGCTCGCGTCGAACCCCTTGAACGGGCTCTCGTGCAGAGCGCCGGGCAGATCTCCGAGCACCTCGCGGATGACGTCCTGCGTGCCGTCCGTCGACCCCGTGTCCACAATGACCCAGCTGTCGATCAGCGGGCGTACGGATTCGAGGCAGCGCCGGATGACCGGGGCCTCGTCCTTGACGATCATGTTCAGGCAGACCGTTGATGTCACAGCCCATCCATCTCTGTGCGTGAAGAGGAAAGAAGGGAAAGGAGGGAAGAGAGAAGGCAGGGAAGGAGGCTTCGGGGCTACGGCTTGCGCTGCAGCAGCGCGACGGTCAGACCGCTGAGGTGCTCCGACCCGTAGGTGGTGTACCGCGCGCGCAGCGCCCTGGCCTGGGGCGCCGGAACCGCCTCCAGCGCATCCGGACCGTTGCCCGGCACCACCACCCAGATCCGGCCCTCGCCCTTCAGGCACGCCTCCGGACGGCCGCAATGGGTCGGGTACAGCTCGGCGTTCTCGGACGCCGTCGCCGCGAGGAACACCTCCGGCAGGCTCAGGTCCCGCCGGAGGTAGTACCGGACCCCCTGGTCGAGCATCCAGGGCGCACCCCGGACGTAGACCACGGCGTCCCCCGGCCGGTGGTACTTCTCGATCATCCGCGCGGCGCCCGCGTAGTCCGCGGCGTGCGGGACGTCGTGCTCGAAGGCACCCCGCATCCTGCTCTGGTCGGGGAGCACGAGGAGCGCGAGTACGGCCAGCCCCACCGCGACCGGCAGCCAGGACGACCGGGACGCCCCGGAAGGCTCGGAAGGCTCGGAAGCGCGGGACGACGGCCGGGTGGCCACCGCCAGCCCCGCACCCGCCGCCACCGCCCAGCGCCACCCGCTCCGCGGCCTGTCCAGCGCCCGCAGCAGCAGGTACGTGGCCGGGGTCGCGGCCAGGACCACCAGCGCGTAGCCGCGGGCCTCCTGGCCGAACCGGCTCACTGCGGGGACCAGCGCGAAGAGCAGCCCGCCGCACAGACCCGCGCGCCGGCCGAAGAGCCGGGCCCCGATCAGCGCCACGCACGCCGCCGCGCCGCTCATGGCCAGCGCCGAGGGCAGGCGAAGGGCGAGGTGCGAGTCGCCGAAGACGGCCATCCAACCGTGCATCAGGAGGTAGTACGCGGCGTGCACGGCGTCGACGTCCTGCACCAGGGCCAGGATCCGGCCCGTGCCGCGCCGGCCGACGTCCCAGGTGACCAGCTCGTCGGTGCCCAGCTGGGGGCCGTCGATCCCGACGACCACGACGGTCAGGGTGACCGCCGCGGGCCACAGCCACAGCCCTGATCGCGCTCCGGGAAGGCGTCGTCGCCCCCTTTCCCCGGGCCGGGCCTCCGCGTTCCGGGCAGGACGGATCAGAGTCGTCACGGACCAGTCATAGCGCCGTCGCGGCGCCGCCCGGGGCTGGCCACGGACCGTGCCCCGGGCATTCGCCTGATCGGCTCCGCGCGTCAATCCGATGTGATGATCAGCCTTCGCGCCTTCCGCCGTTTCGCCCTCCTTGCCCCAAAGATCCCGGTCGAAGTCCACACGTTTCCATCCATCCGGTTCCACGAGGAGGACGACGCAGATGAGTCCGGAGAAAGGGACGCCGTCCCGCATGGGCCCGCTTCCGCGGCAGGGCAGGTGGGTCGCCGGCGGGGCCTTGGCATCACTGGCGATCGTGATGCTCGGCTTCGCCAACCCCGCGCTGGCCATCGCGGAAAGACCGCTGCCCGCCGGGCCGGTGCCGGTCGGCACGGCGGGCGGCGACAAGTGCCACGAGGGCAAGGGCTCGGACCGCCCGGACCGCCCCGAGGACGGCCCGGGCGTCATGGGCTTCGGCGCGGACCACCACGACAAGGGCGACTGCAAAGGCAAGCCCGGCCCGGCGGGTCCGGCGGGTCCGGCGGGCGCCACCGGAGCCACGGGAGCCCCAGGAGCAACAGGAGCCACCGGCCTCGACGGAGCAACCGGAGCCACGGGCGCCACCGGCCTCGACGGAGCAACGGGCGCCACCGGGGATACGGGCCCGACCGGGGCCACGGGCGCCGCGGGAGCCACGGGCATCGCAGGAGCCACGGGCGTCGCAGGAGCCACGGGCGCTACGGGAGCAACAGAAACCACCGGCGCCACAGGAGCCACGGGCGCGACCGGCACCACGGGAGCAACAGGCACCACCGGCGCCACGGGCGCAACCGGCGCCACGGGTGCGGTCGGCCCCGCCGGCCCCTGCGTCGACAGCTCCACCTCCTGGGACGAGGCGGAGGTCAAGTACAAGGCCGTCCTGACCCCCGACGGCACCGCATGGGCGGGCGTGTACGACTTCAACGCCGACAACCGCCCGGAGCCGGGCGTCCAACCCGCCTACACCTGGTACGACCTCAGCTCCCAGTCCACGACCTACCCGGCCGATCCCTGCAGCATCTCGATCGTGGAGACCTCCAACCGGATCAACGTCGAGGTGGTCACCACGGGCGGACAGGTATGGGAAACCGCGTGCGACGTGGACCGCGGTGAGCCGGACCTGCTCGTATGCCCGCCCACCCGCGTCTGGACCGCGGCCCTCCCGCAGCCGGGATCCGTCCTCCTCACCCAGGGCGCACCCCTCAGGCCCGGCGTGAGCGCACCCCCCAAGCCCGACAAGGGCCCGTCAAAGCTCGACATGCACCCCTGACCCCGCAAACCCCGATGGACCACACGTGCCGTGCCCGGGCCCATCCGGAGCACGGCACACGTGCGTGCGTCGCCCTGCGGACCCGTACGGGTGAAGTCGAGCGAACCGTCCGCGCCCACGGCTACGCTCCGAAAGCGTGGGTCACGAAACGGAGGAAGCTATGGCCGTGATACAGCACGAGACCACGATCGCGGAGGCCGCCGATCGACTCTCCAGGGAGCTTCCCGGGCACCGAGTGGAGATTCTCCAGGGGAGGCTCACCGTGACACCCCCTGCCGACGGGCGACACGCCCGCACCCTTACCAGGCTCACTGTGGCGTTCCACGAAGCAGGAGCCGAGAGGGCGGGCCTGGAATTCCTCCAGGGCATTGGCATCTGGCTGCCCACCGGCGCGGACGACTACGCCGTACCGGACTTCTCGCTCGTGGAAGCTGACTTCCTCGACCACAAGGTGGTGAAGAACTGCTACCGCCCGGACGTCTTCCGAATGATCCTGGAGGTCACGTCCTCGAATTGGGCGGACGACATCGGGACCAAGGTGGAGAGCTACGCCAGGGCCGGCGTCCCCGTCTACGTGGTGGCCGACCGGCGCCATGACGAAGTCGTGCTCCACACGGATCCGCGCGGCACGCGCTACGGCATGAGCAAGAAGTTCAAGCGGGGCACGTCGCTCACGCTTCCCGACGACATCGGAGTGGCCGTCGAACTGCCCGTGGACATGCTGCTCGACTGACCCGGCATCGGAGCCCCCCGTACAAGAGCCCGGGCCGATCACGATCGGCCCGGGCCCCGCGTCAGCCCTTGACGCAGATGACCTGCTTGATCTTGGCCACGACCCGTACGAGGTCGGTCTGCTGGTCGATGACCTGCTCGATCGACTTGTACGCGCCCGGGATCTCGTCCACGACGCCCGAGTCCTTGCGGCACTCGACGCCCTTGGTCTGCTCCGCCAGGTCCCGCGCCGAGAACTTCTTCTTCGCCGCCGTCCGGCTCATCTTCCGGCCCGCGCCGTGCGAGGCCGAGTTGAAGGACTTCTCGTTGCCGAGGCCCTTCACGATGTACGAGCCCGTGCCCATGGAGCCCGGGATGATCCCGTAGTCGCCGCTGCCGGCGCGGATCGCCCCCTTGCGGGTGACCAGCAGGTCCATGCCGTCGTACCGCTCCTCCGCAACGTAGTTGTGGTGGCAGCTGATCTCCTGGTCGAAGGAGACCTTCGCCTTCCGGAACTCCTTGCGGATGACCTCCTTGAACAGGCTCATCATGGCCGCGCGGTTGTACTTCGCGTACTCCTGAGCCCAGAAGAGGTCGTTCCGGTACGCCGCCATCTCGGGGGTCGCCGCCAGGAACACGGCCAGGTCGCGGTCGACCAGGCCCTGGTTGTGGTCGAGGCCGCGCGCCACGTTGATGTGGAAGTCCGCCAGCTCGTTGCCGATGTTCCGGGAACCGGAGTGCAGCATCAGCCAGACCGAACCCGACTCGTCGAGACAGAATTCGATGAAGTGGTTGCCGCCTCCGAGCGTTCCGATCTGCTTCGTGGCACGCTCCCGGCGGAACTTGACCGCATCCGTGATGTAGTCGAAGCGCTTCCAGAGGTCCTCGTACCCGTCGGCCGAGAAGCCGTACAGACGCGACGGGTCCACGGCCTCCTTGTGCAGCCCCGTGCCCACCGGAATCGCCTGCTCGATCCGCGACCTCAGCTTCGACAGGTCCCCCGGCAGGTCGTTCGCCGTCAGGGAGGTCTTCACCGCCGACATGCCGCAGCCGATGTCCACCCCCACCGCCGCCGGGCAGACCGCGTCCTTCATCGCGATCACCGACCCGACCGTGGCTCCCTTGCCGTAGTGGACGTCCGGCATGACGGCCAGGCCCTTGATCCACGGAAGGGTGGCCACGTTGCGCAGCTGCTGCATCGCATGGTCCTCGACCGACGCCGGGTCCGTCCACATCCGGATCGGGACTTTCGCCCCAGGTACCTCTACATACGACATTTGGAATCAATCCCCCGAAAACCACAGAAAAGTCAGAAAGCGCAAAAGGCCTCGCTCTTGATCCCAAATACGACAGGGGACCGGCGCCGGCACCAGCGTGTGCGATAGACATTGTGTCCATCCGCGCCCGAGCCGCGGCAACGCATTTTCCTGACCGTCGGGGGGCCCGCCGGTCGAAGGGAGCCATTGGACGTGCAGCGCAAGGCGGTACGGCGAGCCCTGCCGGGCATCGCGATGCTCACCGCACTCGTGGCCGGCGCGGCCGGTCTGACCGGGTGCACCGGCGGGAGCGGCACCGGCAGCACCAGCGACTCGAAGGCCGGCGGGAACCAGGCCGCGCCCGCGCAACCCGGGAAGTACCGCATCCTGCCCGCCCCCTGCAAGGCAGCGGACAGCAAGCGCCTCAAGGCCATGCTCCCGGCCGCGGAGTCGCTCACCCCGGAGCAGCGCGACCAGCTCTACGCCGGCACCGCGGACGCCTCGTACGACGGCGACCGGCGCGTCGGCTGCCGCTGGAGCGCGCAGACACCCGAGGAGACCCGGCTGCTGTCGGTCGACTTCGAGCGCGTGGTCTCGTACGACCGGGCCACCACCAGCGACGACGACAAGGCGCACCAGGTGTACGTGCGCCAGCTGACCGACGCCAAGCTGCCCTTCCCCGGCCCGACCGCGAGCCCCTCCTCGACACCCGCGGGCAGCCCGACGCCCTCCGCCCCGGCCCCGCCGCAGCCCGGCGGCGTCGGTGCGGGATCGCCGTCCGGCAGCCCGTCGACCAGCCCGTCCGCCCCCGTCGAGCTCGGCTCGCGCGTCCTGGACGGCCTCGGGACGGAGGCGTTCGTCGAGGACAAGCTGAGTCCCGCCGGGGCCGCCGCGGCGCAGTCGCGCACCGTGCGCATGGTGTTCCGTACCTCGAACGTCATCGTCACGCTGGAGTACAGCGTGCAGCCGGCGCTGCCCGGTACGGTCCCGTCCAGCGCCGAAACCCAGGACAGGACAAGGCAGTTGGCGCAAGCTCTGGTCGAGCGCCTGGGCGAGTGAGCGGGCTGCGCCGCGGCCCGGGGTGACGGCGCGCACAGCACGCCGCCACCCGATCGGGCTACCGTTGCCCGGGTCCCGCGTCCGGTCCCGTACGGCCCCGTGTCCGAAGAAGACCCACCAACGCACTGAAGGAAACATGCACCGATCAGCCTCGCGCCTCACCCGCGTTCTCGCCTGCGCAGCCGTCCCGGTGATCCTCACCGTCACCGGATGCTCGTCCGATTCGGGCAAGGGCTCGGGCTCGGACGGCGGCAAGAAGTCCGAATCCTCCGCATCCGGCCAGCCGAGCGCGAAGCCGTCCGCGACCCTGGAGAAGGCGGCGTATGCCACGCTCCCGGACCCCTGCAAGGCGGTCCAGACCGCGACGGTCGACACGCTCGTCCCCGAGGCGAAGGACAAGAACGGCACCGCGACCAAGTCGAACGACCTGGCGAGCCGGGCCAGCTGCTCCTGGAACGGTCTGGACGAGGACGGTCTGAAGGGCTCGCAGTACCGCTGGCTCTCGATCTCCTTCTTCCGCTACGACTCGCAGGCCTCCCTCGGCAGCGCGAACAAGCGCGCGGAGGAGCAGTACAACAAGCAGGTCGAGGCGTCGAAGGCGTCCGAGGGCGCGCAGAACGTGAAGGCGGAGGACGCGGGCGGGATCGGCGACCAGGCCACTTCGGTCGTGTACACCGTGAAGAAGGACGTGGACTTCTTCAACACGACGATCGTGGCCCGCACGCAGAACGTGGTCGTGACGCTGGACTACAACGGCGCCGCGTACGAAGGTGCCGGCGCGCCGGACCAGGCGAAGCTGCTGCAGGACGCCATCGCGGCGGCGAAGGAGGCCGTGGCCTCGGTCGACGCCGCCAACAAGCAGCCGGAGCAGGCGCAGTCCCCCCAGCCCGCGCAGTAGGAGCGGGCCCGCCTGAGGCGTTGACACCGGGTCACCCGTACGCTGTGCCTGCCGCGGCCGGGTAAAGGCTCGGTAAGTGTGCTCGACAAGGGGAGGGGATCGCGGGTGGCCGCGATGCAGCTGACTCGTACGCACCGGATACTCATCGGCGTCGTGGTCGCCGGAGCCGTCGTCATCGCGGGCATCGGTTTCGCGGGCTCGTACTCCGCGGTGCGCGCCCTCGCCCTGCAGAAGGGCTTCGGCAGCTTCTCCCTGGTCTTCCCGATCGGCATCGACGCGGGCATCTGCGTCCTGCTCGCGCTGGACCTGCTGCTGACCTGGATCCGCATCCCCTTCCCGCTGCTGCGCCAGACGGCGTGGCTGCTGACCGCGGCGACGATCGCCTTCAACGGCGCCGCGGCCTGGCCGGACCCGCTGGGTGTCGGCATGCACGCCGTGATCCCGATCCTGTTCGTGGTGACGGTCGAGGCCGCCCGGCACGCCGTGGGCCGGATCGCGGACATCACCGCGGACCGGCACATGGAGGGCGTGCGCCTCACCCGGTGGCTGCTGTCCCCGGTGCCCACGTTCAAGCTGTGGCGGCGGATGAAGCTGTGGGAGCTGCGCTCCTACGAGCAGGCGGTCGGCATGGAGCAGGACCGGCTGATATACCAGGCCCGGCTCCAGGCGCGGTACGGGCGTGCCTGGCGGCGCAAGGCTCCGGTGGAGGCCCTGATGCCGCTGAAGCTGGCCCGGATCGGTGTGCCCCTGGCGCAGACGGCCCCGGAGGGGCTGGCGGCGGCGGGCATCGACCCGGTGCTGCTGCCGCCGACGGCTGCGGTTCCGGCGGCTGCCGTTGCGGCCACGGCCGAGGCCCCCGCTCTGGCGGCGGCCGCCCTGGCCGTCGGCCCGGGTCAGGAGGCGGCGCAGGACGCGCAGGCGCAGGCCCGGTCAGCGGGCGAGGCCCAGGCCCCGGTACCGGCCGTGGCGGCGGCGCACGCGCCGCCGGCGTTCGCGGTGGACCCGACGGCCATGCCCGCGGCCCACGCCAGCGCGTGGTTCGCGGCGCCGCTGGCTCCGCAGGCGGCGTACGAGGGCGGTTACAACCCGCAGTACGTGGAGGGCCTGGAGCCGACCCCGGTCATGCGCCCGGCGGGCCCGGAGGCCCCGCAGCCGGAGCAGGAGCAGGAGCCGCTGCCTCATCCGGAGCCGCAGCAGGATCAGGCGCAGGTTCCGGCTCCCCGTCACGAGGACGCTCCGGAGGCCGCCGACGGGCCGGACGAGGCGGAGTTCGCCGAGGTCGCGTACAAGGTGTTCCGTGCGCTGGTCGACGAGCAGAACGACTTCCCGACGGCCGAGGCGCTCGACATACACCTGTCGGACGGTTACGGCGTGACCCACCCGCGCAGCGGCTCGCTGCTGCGCCGCATGATCCCGACGTTCAAGCAGCGCTACCAGAAGGACCTGGAGAACGAGCACATCGCCTGAGCCTGAGCACGAGCCTGAGCACGAGCTCGGCACGGCATGGGGAAGGGCCCGCACCCCGAGGGGTGCGGGCCCTTCCCCATGCCTCTGCGGGGCCGGCTCAGACGGCGAGCAGCTGGCGCACCCGGTCGGCGCCCACGGCCAGCAGCAGCGTGGGCAGACGCGGCCCGGTCTCGCGGGTCACGAGGAGCCGGTAGAGCAGCGCGAAGAACGTCCGCTGGGCGACCTTGAGCTCCGGCGTCGGCTTGGCGTCCGGCTCGAGCCCGGCCATCACCTTCGGCACGCCGTAGACCAGCGTGGTGAGCCCGTCCAGCGACCAGTGCGAGTCGAGACCGTCGACGAGCAGGCGCAGCGACTCGCGCCCCTCGTCGTCCAGGGACGACAGCAGCTCCGCGTCGGGCGCCTCGCGTACGAGGGTCCGCTGGTCGGCGGGGACCTGGGTGGTGATCCAGTTCTCGGCGCGGTCCAGGCGGGGCCGTACCTCGTCGAGGGAGGTGAGCGGCTGCGACGGGTCGAGGTCCGTCAGGATGCGCAGGGTCTGCTCGTCGTGGCCGGCGGTGATGTCGACGACCGACGCGAGGGTCCGGTACGGCAGCGCCCGCGGGGTGCGCGGCAGCTCGGCGGCGGCGGTGCGCACGGCGCGGGTGTGCGCGGCCGCGTCGGCGGGCAGCACGGAGCCGTCCGCGACCTTGGCCTCCAGCTTGTCCCACTCGTCGTAGAGCCGCTGGATCTCCTGGTCGAAGGCGATCTTGAAGGACTGGTTCGGGCGGCGGCGCGCGTACAGCCAGCGCAGCAGCTGCGGCTCCATGATCTTCAGCGCGTCGGCCGGGGTCGGGACCCCGCCCTTGCTGGAGGACATCTTCGCCATGCCGCTGATGCCGACGAACGCGTACATCGGTCCGATCGGCTGCTCGCCGCCGAAGATGTGCACGATCTGCCCGCCGACCTGGAAGGACGAGCCGGGCGAGGAGTGGTCGACGCCGGAGGGCTCGAAGACGACGCCCTCGAAGGCCCAGCGCATCGGCCAGTCGACCTTCCAGACCAGCTTGCCGCGGTTGAACTCGCTGAGCTTGACCGTCTCGGTGAACTCGTCCTCGGTGCAGACGTAGGTCATCTCGGTCGTCTCGTCGTCGTACGAGGTGACCTTGGTGAAGTCCTTGCCGCACTGGCCGCAGTACGGCTTGTACGGGTAGTACCCGCCCTCGCCGGTGCTGCCGTCGTCCTCGGCCGCCGCGCCGGAGCCCTCGGCCGCCTCGAGCTCGGCCTCGTCGACCTGCTTCTGCTGGGGCTTCTTGCCGCCCGGCTTCTGCTTGGTGCGGTACTGGTCGAGGACGGCGTCGATGTCACCCCGGTGCTTCATCGCGTGCAGCACCTGCTCGCGGTACGCGCCGGAGGTGTACTGCTCGGTCTGGCTGATCGGGTCGTACTCGACGCCCAGCTCGGCCAGGGCGCCGATCAGGGCGGCCTTGAAGTGCTCGGCCCAGCTGGCGTACTCGGATCCGGCCGGGGCGGGGACGGAGGTCAGGGGGCGGCCGATGTACTGGCCGTAGGTCTCCTCGTCCACGCCGGGGATGCCCTTGGGCACCTTGCGGTAGCGGTCGTAGTCGTCCCAGGAGATCAGGTGCCTGACCTCGATGCCCCGGCGGCGGATCTCGTCCGCGACCAGGTGCGGGGTCATGACCTCGCGGAGGTTGCCCAGGTGGATCGGACCGGAGGGCGAGATTCCGGACGCGACGACGACAGGTTTGCCGGGTGCTCGGCGCTCCGCCTCGGCGATGACCTCGTCCGCGAAACGGGAGACCCAGTCGGTCTCGGTGCTGCTCTGAGCCACGACACGTCCTTCTACTCGAATGCTGGCTTCAGCCATTCTCCCAGACGGACCGGGCCGCTCCGGGGTTGCTCCACGGCCCCATTTCCAGAGGAACCGGCAGCGGCCGCGTGGGATACTCGGCACTTGTCGGAACAACCAAGTGCACCCACCGGCACAACCTCACAGGAACGGCAGCTCATGGCCTCGGTCCCTTCCCTCGCTTCTTCCGTCGATCAGCGCGTCGCGGACGCACTCGCCTCCGCACTGCCGGAGGCCGGTGCCGCCGACCCCATGCTGCGACGAAGCGACCGGGCCGACTTCCAGGCAAACGGCATCCTGGCGCTCGCGAAGAAGGCCAAGGCCAATCCGCGCGAGCTGGCGACGACCGTGGTCGAGGGCATCGCGACCGGTGACCTGATCCAGGAGATCGAGGTCTCGGGCCCGGGCTTCCTCAACATCACCATCACCGACAAGGCGATCATCGAGACCCTCGCGGCGCGCGCCGGCGACGACCGCCTCGGTGTCCCGCTCGCGGCGAACCCGGGCACCACGGTCATCGACTACGCGCAGCCGAACGTCGCCAAGGAGATGCACGTCGGGCACCTGCGGTCCGCCGTGATCGGCGCGGCGATGGTGGAGATCCTGGAGTTCACGGGCGAGAAGGTGGTCCGCCGCCACCACATCGGCGACTGGGGCACCCAGTTCGGCATGCTCATCCAGTACCTCCTGGAGCACCCGCACGAGCTGGACCACAAGTCGGACTCGGAGGTCTCCGGCGAGGAGGCCATGTCCAACCTGAACCGGCTCTACAAGGCCTCGCGCGCGCTCTTCGACTCCGACGAGGAGTTCAAGACGCGGGCCCGGGCGCGGGTGGTGGACCTCCAGGCGGGCGAGCCGGAGACCCTCGCCCTGTGGCAGCGGTTCGTCGACGAGTCGAAGATCTACTTCTACTCCGTCTTCAACAAGCTGGACATGGACATCCAGGACCGGGACGTGGTCGGCGAGTCCGGCTACAACGACATGCTGGTCGAGACGTGCAAGCTGCTGGAGGACTCGGGCGTCGCCGTCCGCTCCAACGGCGCGCTGTGCGTGTTCTTCGACGACGTGAAGGGCCCGGACGGCAACCCGACCCCGCTGATCGTGCAGAAGTCGGACGGCGGCTTCGGCTACGCGGCCACCGACCTCTCGGCGATCCGCAACCGCGTCGCCGACCTGTCGGCGACCAGCCTGATCTACGTGGTGGACGCGCGGCAGTCCCTGCACTTCAAGATGGTCTTCGAGACGGCGCGCCGGGCGGGCTGGCTGAACGACGAGGTCAAGGCCGTCCAGCTGGCCTTCGGCACAGTCCTCGGCAAGGACGGCAAGCCGTTCAAGACCCGTGAGGGCGAGACGGTCCGGCTGGTGGACCTGCTGGACGAGGCCATCGACCGCGCGGCGGCCGTCGTACGGGAGAAGGCGCAGGACCTGTCCGAGGCCGAGATCGGCGAGCGGGCGGTCCAGGTCGGCATCGGCGCGGTGAAGTACGCGGACCTCTCGACCTCCGCCGCGCGCGACTACAAGTTCGACCTCGACCAGATGGTCTCGCTGACGGGTGACACGTCCGTGTACCTCCAGTACGCGTACGCCCGTATCCAGTCCATCCTGCGCAAGGCGGGGGACGCGAAGCCCGCCGCCCACCCGGAGCTGGCCCTCGCCCCGGCCGAGCGTGCGCTCGGCCTGCATCTGGACCACTTCGGCGAGCTCATCGCGGAGGCGTCGTCGGAGTACGCGCCGCACAAGCTGGCGGCGTACCTCTACCAGCTGGCCTCGTTCTACACGACCTTCTACTCGGAGTGCCCCGTCCTGAAGGCGGACACCCCGGAGCAGGTCGAGAACCGTCTCTTCCTGTGCGACCTGACGGCCCGCACGCTCTCGAAGGGCATGTCCCTCCTCGGCATCCGGACGCCCGAGAAGCTCTGACGGCTTCCCGCCCGCACGCGAGCGGCGGCCCCGCCTCCCCTTCCTGGAGGCGGGGCCGCCGCCGTTTCAGGGGCGCGCGTTGGTCATGTACCAGTAGTAGGCCTGGGCGGCGCCCACGACCGTCCCGGCGACGACGGACAGGAACCGCCTCGTCTGCCTGTTCTGCAGTGCGACCGTCCCGCCGGGGCCGGCGACCACGTCCCAGTGGAACGAGTCGCCGGTGCCCTCGTCGATGCGGATGCCGTCGCCCGCGGACGCCAGGCTCATGCTGTTCTGGGACGCGTCCATGTTCACGAGCGATATGGAGCCGTCGTTGTTCCCGGCCACCCGCCATACGGCGTTGTCGTGCCGGCTGCCGTACCAGAGCCGGCTGGCCTGGCACACGACGGAACCGAAGTAGTCGTTGTCGCCGAGCCACTGGTCGGGCGCGTCCCGGGGTGCCATGACGTACGTCTGCCCGGGTGTCACCGCCATCGCGCCCACGGAGCCGAGGGCGGCGGCGAACGCGGCGGCGGGGGCGGCGGCGTCGGGGGCGGCGGGGGCCGGGGCGGCCGAGGCCGTACCCCCGGCGATCACGGTCAGCGCGGCGGCACACGCCACCGCTGCGATGCGTCGGTTCATCGTCAGCCCTTCTTCGTCACGGTGAAGGTGACGGAGGCGTTGTCGCCGCTGCCGCCGCCCTGCTTGCAGTCGAAGCCCTCCGGGACGTGGCAGTAGTAGCTGTTGGCGCCCGCGTAGGGGTTGTTCCAGCCGATGCTGACGTTGCCCACGTCGAGCATGCTGAACACCGCCGCCCCTTCCGTCCCGGTCATGAAGCCGTTCGACTCCGACCGCCAGGTCCCGTCACCGAAGGGGTACACGCGGTCCGGCGGGACCATGTTGTCGCTCCACGTGCCGTGCACCAGGCTCGACGAGGTGCGTTCCATGGTGTTGGGCGTGCGGTTCTGCAGCTTGACCTGCGTGCTGCGGGCCGCCGTGGCCGAGAACGACCCGTCCTGCGCAGCGGCGGGTGCGGCCGCCGCCTTCGCTCCGTTGCGGCCGATGGTGAAGGTGACCGTCGCGTTGTTGCCGCCACCGCCCGTGCGCGAACAGGTGTAGCCATTGGGCACGGAGCAGCCGTAGGAGTTGCCCCCGACGTAGGGGTTGTTCCAGTGGATGGCGGCCTCGCCGTCGTTGCCGAGGGAGTACCAGGCACCCCCCTCGGTTCCCGTCATCATCCCCGAGGAGTGCGATCCCCACGAGGCGGACTTCCCGCCGTCGATCGACTCCGGCGGCGTTTCGTCGTCCCACACCCCGTGCGAGAGTTCCGTGTAGTTGCGGTACATCGTCGTCGTCGTCTCGTTGACGACCTTCACCTTGGTGCTGCGCGCCGACTGCGCGACCACCGTGGACTGCTGTGAGGTGTCGTTCCCGGTCGCGGCGACGGCCGTGACGGCCGGGGCGATCGCCATGGCGGCCGCCATGACCGCGACGGCGGCGCCGCGTGCTCCTCTGTGGAATCCCGAGTGCGTCGACATGTCTGTCTCCTTGTTCCTCGTTCCTCGTTCCGGCTTCGCAGCGATGAGCCTGCCGACGCGGGCTAACGGGGATCTAACGCGGATTCCGGCTGTGTTGCGGCAGTTGGTGAACCACTTCGCGCCTTTATGCCTCTTCGCCCGTGAGTAGGCCCCTATGGGTTCGTAGGGTGCGGTCAGGAACGACGTGGGGCGGGTGGGGCACGTGATGGACTTCCGGTTGCTCGGGCCGGTGTCGGCCTTCTCGGGGCGGGCCGAGATACCGCTCGGGCCGCCCAAGCGCAGGGCCCTTCTGGCTCTGCTCGTACTGGCGGACGGCGCTCCCGTGGGGACCGAGCGGATCACCGAGGCGTTATGGGACGACCGGCCGCCGACCCACGCCCGGACGGTCGTCTACGGCCATGTGTCGGCCCTGCGCGGCCTGTTGCGCGCCGATCGGGACACCGACGTCGTCACGCGGGACAGCGGGTACGCCCTGCGGGCCGCGCCGGGCTCGGCGGACCTGTGGCGCTTCCGCCAGCTGGTGCGCCGGTCCGCGGCGGCGCCGCCGGGGAAGGAGCCGGCGGAACTGCTGCGGGAGGCCCTCGGGCTGTGGCGCGGTCCGGTGCTCGGCGGGGCGGGCGACACCCGGTTGATCACCGCGACGGCGGACCGGCTGGTGGAGGAACACCTGGCCGCGCTGGAGGACTTCGCCGCCGCCTCGTACGCGTGCGGCGGCCGGGTCGCGGAGGCGCTGGCACTGCTGCGGCCCGCCGCGGAGCGGCACCCGCTGCGGGAGTCCCTGATCGCCGCCCTCGTCCGCACGCTGCACCGCGCGGACCGCCAGGCCGACGCCGTCGAGCTCTACCGCCGCACGCAACGCCGACTCGCCCGAGAACTCGGCGTAGACCCGGGCGCCGCCCTGTCCGAGGCCTACCTGACCCTCCTACGCGGCACACCACCCCACCCCGGGCAGGCCGGGCAGGCCGCACAGACGGCACAGACCGCACAGACGGCCCAGGCCGCCCAGGCTCAACGGTCCCGCCAGGCCCCACAGTCCCGCCAGGCCCCCCAGGCCCGTCAGCCGCTCCAGGCGCGTCAGGCTCCGCAGTCCGGCAAGTCCCGCCCATCGCCGCAGCATCCGCACCCGCAGACCCCGGCTCCACGCCCCCGCCAGGCCCCGCAGGCCACTGCCCGGCCTGTGCCGCCCGCGCCGCCCCTCCTCTTACCGCGCGCTCCCGTCGGCTTCGTCAGCCGTACGGACGACCTGGCGCGGCTCACCGGCATCGCGCGGTCGGACCGGGCGCCGCTCAGCGTGGTCACCGGCCCGGCCGGGGTCGGCAAGACCTCGCTCGCCGTCCACTGGGCGTACGCGCACGCCGCCGACTTCCCCGACGGCATCCTCTACGCCGATCTGCGCGCCGGGGAGCCGGACGGCACCGGCCCCCAGACGACGGGTGTCCTGCACGACTTCCTCCAGGCCCTCGGCGTCCCGGAGGAGCAGCTGCCCGCCGAAGCGCGCGCCGCGGAGGGCCTGTACCGCGCGACCCTCGCCGGTCGCCGCGCGCTCGTCCTGCTCGACAACGCCCGCGACTCGGGCCAGGTCCGCCCGCTGCTGCCCGGTACGCCCGGCTGCACCGTGCTCGTCACCAGCCGCAACCGGCTGGAAGGGCTCGTGGCCACCGACTGCGCGCGGCTGCTGCCGCTCGAGCGGCTGGCCCCCGCCGACGGGGTGCGGGTCCTGCGCACCGTCATCGGCGACGGCCGGGTGGAGGCGGAGCCCGCCGCCGCGGAGGAACTGTCCGTCCTGTGCGACGGCCTTCCGCTGGCCCTGCGGCTGGCCGCCGCCCGCCTCGCCGCACGGCCCCGGCTCGCCCTTCGCACCATGGCCGACGGGCTGGTCGACGAACATCAGCGGCTGTCCCTGCTGAGCAGCGAGGACCTCGGGGTCGGGGCGACCCTGCGGATGAGCGTGCAGCAACTGCCGCCGGACGCCGCGCTGCTGTTCCGGCAGCTCGCCCTGCACGTGGGATCCGAACTCGACGCGGGCGCCGCGGCCGCCCTCAGCGGTCTGCCGGCCCTGGCGGCCCGGGGCGCCCTGGAGGACCTCGCCACGGCCCACCTCCTCGAGGAGCGGACCAGCGACCGGTACCTGATGCACGACCTGACCCGCCTGTACGCCCGCTCCGGCGCCGACCTGGCGGACTCCGGCGGGCTGCACCGGCTGCTGGTGCACTACCTGTCGGCCGCCCGGGCCGCCACGGCGGCGGCGGAACCGGGCAGCCAGCCCTGCTGCTCGCTGCCCGCCGACGTGCTGCCGCCCGGCCCGCCGCCCGTCTTCGGCGGCCGCGCGGAGGCGATGGCCTGGCTGGGCGCCGAGCGGGCCAACCTGACCGCGGCCGTCGCCGCCGCGGCCGACGCCGGGCACCCCGAGCTGGCCTGGCGCATCGCGGTTCAGCTGTGGCCGCTCGTCGTGCGCCAAGTGCACGACGGGTGGGAGCCGACCCTCCGGCGCGCCCTCGACGCCGCCACCGTGCTCGACGATCCGGATGCCCTGTCGCGGCTGCGCTCGCTGCTCGGCTGGGTCCTCACCGAGAACGGACAGCACACCGAGGCACTGGAGCACCTGAGCCGGGCGCCGGAGCCGGCACTGCGGGCGTCGGACCCGCTCGGCCACGTGATCGCCCTGGTCAACTGGGCCGGTGCGCTGGAGCGCACGGGCGACCTGCCGGGCGCCGGGGAGTTGCGCGAACAGGCGGCGCGCATGGCTCAGGACCTCGGTCACCCCCACACCGAGGTCCTGGCCCTCTACCATCTGGCCGCGCACTGTCTGACGACCGGACGTCCGGGCGAGGCGCTGGCCCACGGCCGCCGGGGCCTGGAACTGGCCTCCGCGGAGCAGTCGGACGAGCGCCGGGCGCTGCTGCTGGACACCTGCGGCAAGGCGCTGCGCGCCCTCGGCCGCGGCGAGGAAGCCCGCCGCTGCCTGTCTCGGGCGGCGGCCCTCACCGGGCGCCGGGCGCCGGGCGGTGAGAGCTCACCGGCGCCGGCCCGCGGGCAGCAGCGTCAGAACCACCCGACCTCGAAGGCCACCGAGGCGTTGTTGCCGGGGCCGCCGGTCTGCCGGCACGAGTAGCCGGACGGTACCCGGCAGCCGTACTGGTTGCTGCCGAAGTAGGGGTTGTTCCAGTAGATCTCCACGGGGCCGTGGTCCGTGCCGAAGACGGCCCGCCCCTCGGTGCCGGTCAGTACCCCGCTGGAATCCGACTGCCAGGTGCCCGCGGAGCCCGCGGCGATCGTCGCGGGCGGCTCCGTGTGCCAGAAGCCGTGGTCCAGCGAGGCGTCCCAGCGCGTCCACGCCAGGGGGGTCTTGTTGGTCAGCGTGATCCGGGTGCTGCGTGCCGCCTGGATCCCGGGGACGCTCTGCTGCCGATCCGCGACGGCCCCGGCCCCGGCTCCGGCCCCCGCTGGCTGCGCCACCGCGTTCGCGGGCCCGGCCGCCAGACCGGCGAGGAGCACCGCGGCCGCCGCCCCCGCCGTCGCCAAGCGCCGCGCCGTCCGTCCCCGGAACGTACTGCGTCGCCCGTATCGCTGAACCACTGAGTCCACGGCCGTCTCCCTGTCTGCCTCGGGTTGGTTTCTCCGGCGGCGCGGGGCCTGCCCGACGCCAGAGGGAACGCTGCCCCAGGGGCCTAACGGCCGACGTCACGCGGCCCTAACGCCGCCGACCCGGCCACCGGTGACAACGGCAACCAGCCCAACCCGAACGGCGGCGCCGCGGGTGTCGCCCTCGCCCTGGGCGCCGCCCTGGTCGCGGGGACCGGGCCGTTCACCCGAACGGCCCGGTTCGGTGCGTCCGGCCCGGGTAGGGGACGGCCCGTCCATCCCCCGCCCACCTCCGGAGGCCCCCGTGCCCGACATGAACGGCCCCTACAAGCCCGGCACCCCCTGCTGGATCGACCTGATGGTGCCCGACCAGCAGGCGGCCCTCGACTTCTACTGCGGCCTGTTCGGCTGGCAGGGCGAGATCGGCCCGTCCGAACAGGGCGGGTACTCCGTGTGCACGCTCAAGGGCAAGCCGGTCGCCGGCATCATGAAGGCGATGTACCCGGACGGCAGCGTCCCCGACCCGCTGCCGCCGACCGTGTGGACGACGTACCTGTCCACCGACAGCCTCGACTCCACCGTCAAGTCCCTCACCGACGCGCGCGGCGAGGTCCTGATGGGTCCGATGGACGTCATGGACCTCGGCCGGATGGCCGTGGCCGCCGACCCGACCGGCGCCGTCATCGGCCTGTGGGAGCCGGGCACCTTCGACGGCGCGGGCATCGTCAACGAGCACGGCGCGCTGATCTGGAGCGAACTCAGCACCGGCGACACGGACGCCGCCGCCGCGTTCTACTCCGCGATCCTGCCGGTCACCACGGCGCCGACCGAGATGGAAGGCGGGCCGGACTACACCGAGTTCAAGGTCGCCGGCCGCGCCGTGGCCGGGATGATGAGCCTCGACAACCTGCCGCCCGGAACGCCCCCGAACTGGCTGCCGTACTTCCACGCGGACGACGTCGACGCCATCCAGGCCGCGGCCGCCGAGGCCGGAGCCCAGGTCCTCATGCCCGCGTTCGACATGGTGGCGGGCCGTATGGCCGTCCTGGCCGATCCGCAGGGCGCGGTGTTCGCGGTGATCAAGGCGAAGGCCCCGGAGCAGCCCGCCTGATCCCTGCCGGGGTCAGCGGAACTCGCACCACACCACCTTGCCCGGCGCCCGGGGCAGCACGCCCCAGGCGTCGGCGAGGGCCGCCACGATCGTCAGCCCCCGCCCGACCGGCCGCCGCTCCGCCATCCGCGAGAGCCCGGGCCCGCTGTCGTGCACCTCGACCCGGACGGTCGCGTCCTCGAAGACGAGCAGCCGCACCCGGTAGCCCCGGCCGGGCGGAACCCCGTACCGCAGGGCGTTCGTGGCCAACTCGCTCACGCAGAGCAACATATCGGCCTTGCGGGACGTCACACCCCACACGTCAAACGTCTCCCCGGCGAAGTGCCTGGCGGAGCGCACGGATTGGTGCGTGCGGGGGTAGAAGCGGTCCCGCATCAGGGCGGGTTGAGTATTCACGTTCACGGGACGATCGTCGCGGTGCGTGACTTGCCTGTGGCCGTGCGCCGACCCGTACTCAGTGATGAGTACGGGTCGGAGCCGGGTAGTTCAGGAACACGGGTGGGGAGTTCACCGTCATGCCACCGAGGAAGCGCGCACGGCCCAATGCGACGACCATGAAGATGGTCGGACGGCAGGTGGCCGCAGGCCGAGTCGCCAAGAACCTGACCCAGAAGCAGCTCGGAGAGCGGGTACGGCTGGACGAGGAGACCATCGCGTCCATCGAACAGGGCCGCCGCGCGCTGATGCCGAACGTCGCGGAGCTGATGGACTTCCACCTCGGCCTGCCGGGCCTGCTCACAGTGGCAGCGCTGGAACTACCCGACATCGACACGACACCTCCGTGGGCCGAGGAGTACTTGGCCCTTGAACTCAAAGCCATCGCCTTGTCCTGGTACGAAGGCCAGCGCGTGCCTGGGCTTCTCCAGACAGAGGGATACGCCCGAGCCCTCTTCAAGTGCCGCGTGCCGGCGCACCCCGAGGAAAC
Source organism: Streptomyces sp. IBSNAI002 (assembly GCF_052244475.1). Lineage (NCBI taxonomy): Bacteria > Bacillati > Actinomycetota > Actinomycetes > Kitasatosporales > Streptomycetaceae > Streptomyces > Streptomyces sp. IBSNAI002. The sequence goes on from NZ_JBQPXG010000002.1 coordinate 4,006,943, forward strand.
GATTGAGGATCTGACCGCCCGCCGCATGGCGCGGCAGACGATCTTGCGGCGCAAGACACCACCGACTCTGAGCTTCGTCATCTGGGAACCCGCCGTCCGCCACCGCATCGGCGGACGAGACGTCCACAGGGAACTGCTGCGGCACTTGCTCGCCTGTACAGAGCTTCCGGATGTTTCCGTACAGGTGATGCCGCTGGATCAATCCGCCCACGCAGCCCTCGACGGCCCCTTCATCCTCCTGGAAACCCCGTCCCACCAGCACCTCGGGTACTCGGAGAGTCAGCGTGGCAGCAGGCTCATCTCAGACCCCGACGAGGTCAGCATCATGGCTCGCCGATATGCAATGCTGCGGACTCAGGCCCTCAACACCGTGCAGACACAAGGCCTGTTGGACCGCCTGCTAGGAGAGCTATGAGCACCGAACTGACGTGGTTCAAGTCCAGCTACAGCGGCGGCGACGGCGACGCCTGCGTCGAGATCGCCGCCGGCCCCGCCACAATCCACGTCCGGGACTCGAAGGTCCAGGACGGCCCCGTCCTGGCCCTGACCCCCGCCGCCTGGGCCGGCCTCACGGCGTGGGCCGGCTCCGTGAGCTGATCAGCTCCGCCAGGCCGTCCAGGATCCGGCCCAGCCCGAACGCGAACTGGAAGTCCGGCTCGCCGGACCCGGCGAACGCCTCGGAGTCCAGCAGCCGCGTCACGGCCGGGTGGGTGTCCGGCCCGGTCATCAGCCGCAGCGTGCGCAGGTACTGGGACATCGCCACATCCGGCGCGACGCCGGACTTCCGCATGGCGTCCATCATGTCCGCGGCCATGACGGCCTCGTTCCGGACGAGCCCGCCGATCAGGATGATGGTCGAGATCTTCTCGCCCTCCTCCAGCCCGGTACCGGCCAGCGCGGCGAGCCCGCGTTCCATCCAGGCGAGCTGGTTCGGGCTGACCGGGGCGCCGGTGATCGGGATGCGCAGGATCCAGGTGTTGGCCATCAGGACGGCCCGCTGCGTGTACGCCCACTCCGAGATCAGTTCCCGCCAGCCCCGCTCCTCCCCGCCGGCCGGCTCCGGGGGCAGCCCGACGCCCGCGTCCGCCATCAGGATGTAGAGCTCTTCCTTCGCCGTGACGTACCGGTAGAGGGACATCGTCGAGACGCCCAGCTCCTTGGCCACCCGGCCCATGGAGACGGCCTCCATGCCCTCCGCCGCGGCCAGCGCCATGGCCGCGGCCACGATCTTGGTGAGGGTCAGTGTGGGGCGCGGGCCCTTGCCGGGGCGTTCGCGCAGGCCCCAGGCCATCTCCAGGCTCGCCGGAAGCCCGGTGTCGCCCACCGGTTCCTTCGCCATCGCCGCCGCCGCCTCCCTCGTAAGCCGTTGACCCACATCCTAGTTCTGTGTATTACTTACACAGAAGAGCGTAACCCGTACGCAGAAAGGAGCGTGGTCCCGGATGACCACGAACGACCTCGGTATCCACGCCACCGGCCTGACCAAGTCCTACGGCGGCCTCCGCGTCCTCCACGGCATCGACCTGGCCGTCCCGCGCGGCAGCGTCCTGGCCCTGCTCGGCCCCAACGGCGCCGGCAAGACCACCACCGTCCGGCTGCTGGCCACCCTCACCGCGCCCGACTCCGGGACCGCCCACGTCGCCGGGTACGACGTCACCGCCGACCGCTCCCGGGTCCGCCGACGCATCAGCCTCACCGGCCAGTTCGCGGCCGTGGACGACCTCCAGACCGGCGCCGAGATGCTCCGCATGATGGGCCGCCTGGCCGGGCTCTCCGCCCGCGACTCCCGCATCCGCGCCGGCGAACTGCTGGACCGGTTCGGCCTCACCGAGGCCGCCGGTCGCACCGCGAAGACGTACTCGGGCGGTATGCGCCGCCGCCTCGACCTCGCCGCAGGGCTCGTCTCACGACCCGAGGTGATCTTCCTGGACGAGCCGACCACGGGGCTCGACCCGCGCAGCCGGCAGGACCTGTGGGACCTCGTACGGGAGCTGCGCGCCGACGGCACGACCGTGCTGCTCACCACCCAGTACCTGGAGGAGGCCGACCGGCTCGCCGACCGCGTCGCCGTCCTGGCCGAGGGGCGGATCGCCGCCGAGGGCACGCCCGCCGCGCTCAAGTCGCGGGTCGCGGGCCACCGCCTCGACCTGACGCTGACCACGCGCGAGGCCTACGAGGCGCTCGCCGGGCGGGCCGTCCACCTCGCCCCGGAGGAGCTCACCCTCGGCCTGCCCACCGACGGCAGCGCCGCCCACGTCCGGGCGCTGCTCGACGAAATCGACCCGGACCGCACCGCCGTGGACCGCTTCACGGTCCGCAGCGCCACCCTCGACGACGTGTTCCTCACCCTGACGGGAGCCGCAGCGTGAACTCCTCCGCCCTGACCCTGGCCCGCCGCAGCGTGCGCATCAGCAGCCGCCAGCCGGACGCGCTGATCACGGCCCTGATGCTGCCCGTCATGCTGATGCTGATCTTCGTCTACTTCTTCGGCGGGGCCATCGACACCGGGACGGCCTACGTGACGTACGTGGTCCCGGGAGCCATGCTGCTCTGCGCGGGCTTCGGCGCGGCGAGCACCGCCGTCAGCGTCGCCGACGACATGCGGGGCGGCGTCATCGACCGCTTCCGGTCCCGGGACGTCGGCGGCGTCCCGATCCTGGCCGGACACGTGAGCGCCTCGGTCCTGCGCAACATCGTGTCGACCGCCCTGGTGCTGGCCGTGGCCCTGGCCATCGGGTTCCGCCCGCAGGCCGCCGCGCCCGCCTTCCTGGCCGCGGCCGCGCTCCTCGTCGCGTACATCACGGCGATCTCCTGGCTGGCCGCGACGCTCGGCCTGCTCGCCAAGTCCCCCGAGGCGGCGGGAGGTTTCACGTTCCTGATGATGTTCCTGCCCTATCCGTCCAGCGCCTTCGTGCCCATCGACACCATGCCCGACTGGCTCCACGGCTTCGCCGAGCACCAGCCGCTGACCCCGGTCATCGAGTCCCTGCGCGCCCTGCTCCTCGGCCAGCCCGCGGCAACGCCCCCTGGACGGCCCTGACCTGGTGCGCGGCGATCACGGCCGGATCCGTGGCCCTGGCGGCCGCCCTCTTCAACCGACGGACCCGCTGACGGGCTCCGAAGAGCACCGCCGGCGGGTCCGCCGGACCCGATCCGCCACTGCGCCGCTGGGCTCAGCGGTTGAGCGGGTAGGAATGCCGCCCGGTCGCCTCGTCGATCTCGGCGTGGGCCTTCTGCAGCATCTGCGACGCGAGATCCATGAGCGCACGAGCACCCGCGATCTCTTCCCCGACCCTCAGCTGCTCCGGGTCGGAGGGGTGGCGCATGGCATAGCCGTGCGCCCTGATCTCGGAGCCGTCCCCGAGCCTGACCAGGGCCGCCGCACTGGTGCGGTGGCCCTCCTCGGTGAATCCGAGCTCCACATGCCACCCGACGAGCGTGGACATGGTGCATCACCTCCAGGGGGTCACCCTTCCCTCCAGGGTGCGCCCCCGGGATCCGGTACGCGAGCGGACCCGGCGGGCAGGGTCAGCGGCTCTGCCGCAGCCAGCCCGCGACCTCCGTCGCCCAGTACGTCAGGATCGTGTCCGCGCCGGCCCGCTTGATGCCCAGCAGGGTCTCCAGGATCGCCCGGTCGCGCTCGATCCAGCCCTTCTCCGCCGCCGCCTCGATCATCGCGAACTCGCCGCTGATCTGGTACGCCGCCACCGGGACGTCCACCGACTGCGCGACCCGGTACAGGATGTCCAGGTAGGGCCCGGCCGGCTTGACCATCACCATGTCGGCGCCCTCCTCCAGGTCCAGCGCCAGCTCCCGCAGGGACTCCCGCCCGTTCGCCGGGTCCTGCTGGTACGTCTTGCGGTCGCCCTGGAGGGAGGACCCGACGGCCTCGCGGAAGGGCCCGTAGAAGGCCGAGGAGTACTTCGCCGTGTACGCCAGGATCGAGACGTCCTCGTGGCCGGTCTCGTCCAGCGCGTCGCGGACGACCCCGACCTGACCGTCCATCATCCCGCTCGTGCCCACCATGTGGACCCCCGCGTCGGCCTGGACCTGCGCCATCTCGGCGTACCGCTCCAGCGTCGCGTCGTTGTCCACGCGGCCGTGCTCGTCGAGGACCCCGCAGTGGCCGTGATCCGTGTACTCGTCCAGGCACAGGTCGGACATGATGACGAGGTCGTCACCCACCTCGGCCCTCACATCGCGGATCGCGAGCTGCAAGATCCCGTCCGGCTCGGTGCCCGCCGTGCCCAGCGCGTCCTTGTTCTCGTCCGCCGGGACACCGAACAGCATGATCCCCGCGACCCCGGCCTCCACCGCCTCCAGCGCGGCCTTGCGCAGCGTGTCCCGCGTGTGCTGGACCACGCCCGGCATCGCCGAGATCGCCAGGGGCTCGCTGATGCCCTCGCGCACGAACGCCGGAAGGATCAGGTCCGAGGGGTGCAGCCGGTTCTCCGCGACCATCCGCCGCATCGCAGGGGTGGTGCGCAGCCGCCGGGGCCGCGAGCCGGGGAAGGATCCGTACGTGCTCATCTTGTCGTCGCCTCTTCGAGCATCGAGAACAGTCGCGACAAGCCTAGAGCCCTCCCCGGGCGGAACGGCGGTGCGGGCTCAGAACCTCGGCTCCGGCGACTGCGCCGCACACAGCTCCGCCGCCTCCTCGTGCGTCTCGACCGCCGGCGGCGACCCGTCGAGGGGCATCCGGGCGGTCTCCTTCATGCACGCCACCGCGACCAGGCCGACCAGGGCCGCGCCCATCGCGTAGTACGCGGGCATCAGGTTCGAGCCGCTCCTGCCGATCAGGGCCGTGATCACCAGCGGGGTCGTCCCGCCGAAGACCGACGCCGACAGGTTGTAGCCCACGGACAGCGAGCCGTAGCGGACCTGGGTCGGGAACAGGGCCGGCAGCGCGGCCGACATCGTGCCGAGCATGCACAGCAGCGAGAGCCCCAGCAGCAGCATGCCGGCCGTGATCGCCGGGATGCCGCCCTGGCGGATCAGCAGGAACGACGGCAGGGAGAGCACGAGGAACCCCGCCATGCCCGCCATCAGCACGGGCTTGCGCCCGAACCGGTCGGACAGCGCGCCGACCCGGCTGATGAGGAGCATCAGGAAGACCATCACCGCGATCAGGACGAGCAGGCCGTGGGTCTCGCTGTAGCCGAGCTCGTCGGAGAGGTAGGTCGGCATGTACGACAGCAGCATGTAGTCGGTGATGTTGTACGCACCGACCAGGCAGACGCACAGGATCAGCGTCGGCCACTGCTCGCGGAAGATCCGCGCGAGGTCGCCCTTGCCGGACGTCTCCACGCCGTCGGCGGCCTCGGTGGCACGGGCCGACCCGCCGTCCAGCTTCCGGAAGGCCGGCGTCTCGTCCAGCCGCAGCCGCAGGTAGAGGCCCACCAGGCCGAGGGGACCCGCGACGAGGAAGGGGACGCGCCAGCCCCAGGACTCCATCTGTGCGTCGTCGAGCACCGCGTACAGCGCGGTCACCAGCCCGGCCGCACCCACGTAGCCGGCCAGGGTGCCGAATTCGAGGAAGCTCCCGAAGAACCCCCGGCGCCGGTCGGGCGCGTATTCGGCGATGAAGGTGGAGGCGCCGCCGTACTCACCGCCGGTCGAGAAGCCCTGGAGCATCCGGAACAGGATCAGCAGGGCGGGGGCCCACAGGCCGATCACCTCGTGCGAGGGGATCAGCCCGATCGCGAAGGTGCCCACCGCCATCAGGATCATGGTGAGGGCCAGGACCTTCTTGCGGCCCAGCCGGTCCCCCAGCGGCCCGAAGAACATCCCGCCGAGCGGCCGCACCAGGAAGGCCACGGCGAACGTCGCGAACGAGGACAGCAGCTGCGTGGTGTCGTCGCCCGACGGGAAGAAGACGTGCCCGAGGGTGACGGCCAGGTAGGAGTAGATGCCGAAGTCGAACCACTCCATGGCGTTGCCCAGCGAGGCCGCCTTCACGGCGCGCTTGACCGCGCGGTCGTCCGTGACGGTGATGTCCGTCCGGCGCAGCCGCGGGTTGCGGCGCTGTCTGATCGCCCGGAACAGCCCGGGGTGGCGCTTCACCGCTTCCGGGTCGGCCGTCTGCGGGGGTCGGGGAGCCGCCATGGACGGTCCTTTCCTCGGAGGTGTTCCAGCCCTCCCGCCTGCGCGGTCACAGCCGTCCCAAACGGGCCGGGGAGCCCGGTGCGACGCGGATCACACGGCGAAGGGCCCGGATGCGCACCGCATCCGGGCCCTTCGCGCCGCCTGTGCCGGCCGGCCTAAGCCGCTCACGTCGTACGACGACGCCGCGCCCCGGGCCGCCGCTCGCTCGGCCGGAACACCGTCTCGCCGGCCTCCTTGGCCGCCTCGCGGCGCGCCGCGCCGTACTCGGCCAGCGCCTCCGCCAGCTTGCTCACGCTCGGCTCCGGCGACAGCACGTCCACGCGCAGCCCGTGCTCCTCCGCGGTCTTGGCCGTCGCCGGCCCGATGCACGCGATCACGGTCACGTTGTGGGGCTTGCCCGCGATCCCGACCAGGTTGCGGACCGTGGACGAGGACGTGAAGAGCACGGCGTCGAAACCGCCGCCCTTGATCGCCTCACGCGTGTCCGCCGGCGGCGGCGACGCGCGCACCGTCCGGTAGGCGGTGACGTCGTCGACCTCCCACCCGAGCTCGATCAGCCCGGCGACCAGCGTCTCGGTCGCGATGTCGGCCCGCGGCAGGAACACGCGGTCGATCGGGTCGAAGACCGGGTCGTACGGCGGCCAGTCCTCCAGCAGACCGGCCGCGGACTGCTCCCCGCTCGGTACCAGGTCCGGCTTCACGCCGAACTCCACCAGCGCGGCAGCGGTCTGCTCGCCCACCGCGGCGACCTTGATGCCCGCGAAGGCCCGCGCGTCGAGCCCGTACTCCTCGAACTTCTCGCGCACCGCCTTCACGGCGTTGACCGAGGTGAAGGCGATCCACTCGTAGCGGCCCGTCACCAGGCCCTTCACGGCCCGCTCCATCTGCTGCGGGGTCCGCGGCGGCTCCACGGCGATCGTCGGCACCTCGTGCGGCACCGCGCCGTACGAACGCAGCTGGTCGGAGAGCGAGGCGGCCTGCTCCTTCGTACGCGGTACGAGCACCCGCCAGCCGAACAGCGGCTTCGACTCGAACCAGGCCAGCTCCTCGCGCCGCGCGGCGGCGCTGTGCTCACCGACCACGGCTATGACCGGCCGGGCGCCCTCGGGAGAGGGGAGCACCTTGCCCTGCTTGAACACCTGGGCGATCGTGCCCAGCGTCGCGGACCAGGTCCGCTGGCGCGTGGTCGTACCGGCGACGGTCACCGTCAGCGGGGTGTCGGGCTTGCGCCCGGCGCCCACCAGCTCGGCGGCGGCCGCCGAGACCGTCTCCAGCGTCGCGGAGACGACGACGATCCCGTCGCTCGCCCCCACCTCGCTCCAGCAGCGCGCCGGCGCGTTCTTCGCGTCCACGAACCGCACGTCCGCGCCCCGCTTGTCGCTGAGCGGCACACCTGCGTACGCGGGCACGCCGACGGCGGTGGCGACACCCGGCACCACCTCGAAGGGGATGCCGGCCGTGGCGCAGACGAGCATCTCCTCGGCCGCGTTCCCGTCGAGACCGGGGTCACCGGTCACGGCACGCACGACCCGCCTGCCGGACCGTGCGGCCTCCATGACAAGATTGGCGGCGTCGCGGATCACCGGGACCCCGGCGGCTGCTGACACTTCGTCAGCGACCGTCAACTGCGGCGTGTCGACACCCGCGCGCGCGTGCGTCCGTACGACGTCGAGCACCTCGGGCTCCGCGATCAGTACGTCCGCGGCGGCGAGTGCCTCGACGGCGCGCAGCGTCAGCAGACCCGGGTCGCCGGGGCCGGCACCGAGGAAGGTGACGTGTCCGTGGGCGGCGAGTGCCGGGAAAGCGGAGGTGGTCGGACTTGAGGGGTTCAAAGCGATCGCTCCCCCATCAGACCGGCCGCGCCCTTGGCCAGCATCTCGTCCGCGAGTTCGCGGCCGAGAGACATGGCCTCGTCGTACGACTGGGGCACGGGACCGGTGGTGGACAGCTGCACCAGCGTCGAGCCGTCGAGGGTTCCGACGACGCCGCGCAGGCGCATTTCATTGACAATCTGCCCGTCGGCCAAAAGGTCGGCGAACGCGCCCACGGGTGCGCTGCAGCCGGCCTCCAGGGCGGCGAGCAGGGAACGCTCGGCGGTCACGGCGGCCCTGGTGTGCGGGTCGTCGAGTTCGCCGAGCGCGGCGATGAGGTCCGTTTCGGACGCGAGGCACTCCACGGCCAGGGCCCCCTGGCCGGGAGCGGGCAGTACGTGGTCGACCGAGAGCAGGTCGGTGGCCTCGTCACTGCGCCCGATCCGGTTCAGGCCGGCGGCGGCGAGCACGACGGCGTCGAACTCCCCGTCCCGTACGAACCCGATGCGGGTGTCGACGTTGCCGCGGATCGGCACGGTCTCGATCCGCTTGCCGAGCGAGCGGGCGTAGTGGTTCAGCTGGGCCGTCCGCCGCGGCGAACCGGTACCGATCCGGGCGCCGTCGGGCAGCTGCTCGAAGGTCAGGCCGTCCCGGGCGACGAGCGCGTCCCGCGCGTCCTCGCGCCGCGGCATCGCCGCGATCACGAGGTCGTCGGGCTGCGCGGTCGGCAGGTCCTTCAGCGAGTGCACGGCGAAGTCGACCTCGCGGCGCAGCAGCGCGTCGCGCAGGGCCGTGACGAACACGCCGGTCCCGCCGATCTGCGCGAGGTGCTCGCGCGAGACGTCGCCGTACGTCGTGATCTCCACGAGCTCGACGGGCCGGCCGGTGACCGCCCGTACCGCCTCGGCGACGTGGCCCGACTGGGACATGGCCAGCTTGCTCCGCCGCGTACCGAGCCGCAGCGGCTGGTCGGGACGTGTGTTCATGATGCCCGTCCTGGGTCGTCGTCGTTCAGGGGATCGGCCGCGTCTGCCCGGCTGACGGAAGCCACCGTCTGAGGGTCGAGGTCGAAGAGTTCGCGCAGCGCCTCGGCGTACCCGGCGCCGCCGGGCTCGCTCGCGAGCTGCTTGACGCGCACGGTCGGCGCGTGGAGGAGCTTGTCGACGACGCGGCGCACGGTCTGGGTGACCTCGGCCCGCTGCCGTTCGTCGAGATCGGGCACCCGCCCGTCGAGCCGCGCCACTTCCATGGCCACGACCTCGGCCGCCATGGCCCGCAGGGCGACGACGGTGGGCGTGATGTGCGCGGCCCGCTGGGCCGCGCCGAAGGCCGCCACTTCCCCGGCGACTATCGTGCGCACCGCGTCGACGTCGGCGGCCATCGGGGCGTCCGCGGACGCCTCGGCGAGGCTCTCGATGTCGACCAGCCGTACGCCGGGGATCCGGTGCACGGCGGCGTCGACGTCCCGGGGCATGGCCAGGTCCAGCAGCGCCAGCCGCGCGCCGCCGGCGCCGTCGGCCTGCGTACGGGCACTGCGCCGGGGCTGCCGCTGCGCGGCGGCCTCGCCCTGGTCGGCCCAGGTGCCGTGCAGCTCGAGCGAACTGGCGTCGACCCCGGTCAGCGCGGCCCGCCCGTCGGGCCCCACGGGACACCCGTCGGGCTCGACCGCGGTGATGGTCCGCGCGGCCCCGGCGTCGGCGAGCCGGCCGTGCGCCCGCGCGGCAGCGGCGAGCCGCCCCACGACCTCGGCGTCCAGACCCGCGGCAACGGCGGACCCGTCGGGGAATCCCGAGTCCGGACCCGCCGGCGTTTGGGGCGCGGGGTCCGGGGCGGAGCCCCGGGACACGGCGGCGAGCACGTCGTCGGCGCTCAGCACGAGCCCCGTCGCGCCCGTGCACGAGACGACCACGTCGACTCGTGTCAGCTCCTCCGCGACCAGGGCCATCGGCACCGCGGCGGCCTTCACCCCGGTGCCCGAGGCAACCAGAATCTCCGCCAGCCGCTCCGCCCGCTCGGCGGTCCGGTTCGCGACCACGATCTCCGCGACCCCGACCCGCGCCAGCGTCGCCGCGGCCAGCGAGGACATCGACCCGGCGCCGATCACCAGCGCCCGCTTCCCGGCGGCCCACTCCCCCACCGGCACCCGCGCCCCGGCGAGCTGCTCGAGCCCGAAGGTGACCAGCGACTGTCCGGCGCGGTCGATCCCGGTCTCGGAGTGCGCCCGCTTGCCGACCCGCAGCGCCTGCTGGAACAGGTCGTTGAGCAGCCGCCCGGCGGTGTGCAGCTCCTGCCCCAGGGCCAGCGCGTCCTTGATCTGGCCGAGGATCTGCCCCTCGCCCACGACCATCGAGTCGAGCCCGCACGCCACCGAGAACAGGTGGTGCACCGCCCGGTCCTCGTAGTGCACGTAGAGATACGGGGTGAGCTCCTCCAGAGCCACCCCGCTGTGCTGCGCCAGCAGCGTGGACAGCTCGGCGACACCGGCGTGGAACTTGTCCACGTCCGCGTACAGCTCGATCCGGTTGCACGTGGCGAGCACCGCCGCCTCCGCCGCCGGCTCGGCGGCCAGGGTGTCGTGCAGCAGCTTCACCTTGGCGTCCGCGGACAGCGAGGCACGTTCCAGCACGCTCACGGGCGCGCTGCGGTGGCTCAGCCCAACGACGAGCAGACTCATGCCGGCATCACCGCCGGCACGTCGCCCTCGGGCCCGCCCTTGCGCGCCTCGGCGGCGGCACGCCCGGCCGGCGGCACGACGGCCGCGGCGGGGGCCGCGCCGCCCACGGAGGAGCCGCCCTCGGCAGCCGCGGCGGCGGCTTCCTCGCCGGCCTTGCGCTGCTCGTGGAACGCGAGGATCTGGAGCTCGATCGAGAGGTCGACCTTGCGCACGTCCACGCCCTCGGGCACGGAGAGCACGGTCGGGGCGAAGTTCAGGATGGAGGTGACACCTGCCGCGATCAGCCGTTCGCTGACCTGCTGGGCGGCACCGGCCGGCGTCGCGATGACGCCGATCGAGACCCCGTTCTCCTCGATGATCTTCTCCAGCTCATCGGTGTGCTGCACGGGGATCCCGGCCACCGGCTTGCCGGCCATCGCCGGGTCGGCGTCGATGAGCGCGGCGACGCGGAAACCGCGCGAGGCGAAGCCGCCGTAGTTGGCGAGGGCCGCGCCGAGGTTGCCGATGCCGACGATGACGACGGGCCAGTCCTGGGTCAGCCCGAGCTCGCGGGAGATCTGGTAGACGAGGTATTCCACGTCGTAGCCCACGCCGCGCGTGCCGTAGGAGCCCAGGTAGGAGAAGTCCTTGCGCAGCTTCGCGGAGTTGACTCCGGCGGCGGCCGCGAGCTCCTCGGAGGACACCGTGGGCACCGATCGCTCGGAGAGCGCGGTGAGGGCGCGCAAGTACAGCGGAAGCCGGGCGACAGTGGCCTCGGGAATACCTCGGCTGCGGGTCGCCGGTCGGTGAGTTCGGCCAGTTGCCACGATGCTCCTGCGGGATGAGCGGGGCTGCAGGCGGCCACTTGTCCCAGGACCGCCCCGTCGACAGCAGGCTATGCCTTTGTGAACGCGTGCACAAAGATTGTGTCCATTTTGTCCGACCAAAGTGACCGGGGTCACGCAACCTCGGCACAGAAGAGCAGGACCAACGGCACGCCGAACCCGTTCAAATCCCAAGGGGGGCAAAACCGTACACACTCCTCACAGATACGCCCCCGAGACCGCACAAATCGCCCATGATGGTAACCGGGATACGGGTCAGCTCCCCAATGCCCGCCGCAGCCGCTCCGGGTTCACCCTCCAGAAGGTGTGCTGCTCCCCGTCCACCAGCACCACGGGAATCTGCTCCCAGTGCAGCCGGTAGAGCTCCTCGTCCTGCGAGATGTCCTTCTTCTCCCACTGCGCACCGGTCTCCGCGCAGATCTCCTCGATGACCGCCTGCGCGTCATCGCACAGATGGCACCCCGGCTTCCCGATGAGCGTCACCATCCGCTCGGCGGGACGCTTCTTTTCCTTGCGTCGCAACAAAGGGCTCATGGCCTCATTCTCCCGAAGTGTTAACGCCTCCGTTTCCCACCGGTTCGAGAACTCCCGAACACAGTGGCTATGCTCGCCGCATGGCCGCTCTCGGATGGCTCACCCCCCGTAGACGCTCCGCAAGCGCGCGGAGCGTGCTGGCAGGCGAGGCCTCGGCCGAGGCCGCCCGGAAGACCGCGCTGGCCGAAGCCCCACCGCTCACGGAGCCCGATCTCGACACCGACCTCGACGCCCTCGCGGAAGAAGGGGAAGAGGCGGAGTTCCCCGTCGCGGGCGACGACCTCGCCGCCGCCTTCTTCGACCTCGACAACACCGTCATGCAGGGCGCCGCGATCTTCCACTTCGGCCGCGGCCTGTACAAGCGCGAGTTCTTCCGCCGCCGCGAGCTCGCCCGCTTCGCCTGGCAGCAGGCCTGGTTCCGGCTCGCCGGGGTCGAGGACCCCGAGCACATGCAGGACGCCCGCGACAGCGCCCTGTCCATCGTCAAGGGCCACAAGGTCTCCGAACTGATGGCGATCGGCGAGGAGATCTACGACGAGTACATGGCCGAGCGGATCTGGCCGGGCACCCGCGCCCTGGCCCAGGCCCACCTCGACGCCGGCCAGAAGGTGTGGCTGGTCACCGCCGCCCCCGTCGAAACGGCCACGATCATCGCCCGCAGGCTCGGCCTGACCGGCGCCCTCGGCACCGTCGCCGAATCCGTGGACGGGATCTACACCGGCCGCCTGGTCGGCGAACCGCTGCACGGCCCCGCCAAGGCGGAGGCCGTCCGCGCCCTGGCCGCCGCCGAGGGCCTGGAACTCGAACGCTGCGCCGCGTACAGCGATTCGCACAACGACATCCCGATGCTGTCGCTGGTCGGACATCCGTACGCGATCAATCCCGACACAAAACTGCGCAAGCATGCCCGCACCAACGACTGGCGGCTGCGCGACTATCGGACCGGTCGCAAGGCCGTGAAGGTCGGCGTCCCGGCAGCCGCCGGGGTCGGCGCGATCGCGGGCGGCGCGGCCGCCGCGATCGCCCTGCACCGCCGCCGGAAGTAGCACCGCCGGGCCCCCCGGCCCGGCCGGCGCCCGTACCGCTCCGGGCCCCGCACGGGGGCCGGACCCGGCGCCCCGCCGCTCCGGCCCCTCCCCCGCTCCGGCCCGCGGCCGACCGGGCATTCCCCCAGCCCTACCCCCGGACGGGGCACGGCACTCCGGCCTGCCCGACTCGGTCGCGAGCCCCCATGGAAGCGTCCATTCCGCGCACCCAAGTGATCACCAATCGATCACCAACTGCGACTGAATATGCCCTCGACACGCAACGGAAGTGTCGGAACCGGTGATTTGTGCAACTGGGTGTAGCGCTGCCTGTACGAAGCGTTATTCTCCTCAAACGCATGCCACCGGCCATCTGTCGCCACGACGGGTGAACGGTCCCGCACTGCACGTGATGGAAGCTCTGCCTCTGGGAGTCCCGTGTACCCACCTGTCGGGGTTGACGCCTCGGGCCTGGCTACGCTGCGCGCAACGGTCCTCGACCACCTGCGCGGCTTCGTCCCCACCGCGTACGCCGTCCCCGCCTTCGCCGCCGCGGTCCCTGCCGGCCTCGGCCCGGCCGGTCCTTGCTATGCCCTGACCGACGGCGGAGCGACGGTGGGCAGACGAGGCCGCGCGGCCGGGGGCTCGAACGACGCCGCCGGCACGAGCACCCAGACCACCCCCCGCCGCCCCACCGCGGACAGCGACCAGGCCCGCATGATGGACCTGGTCGAACGCGCCCAGGCCGGAGAGGCCGAGGCCTTCGGCCGCCTCTACGACCAGTACAGCGACACGGTCTACCGCTACATCTACTACCGCGTCGGCGGCAAGGCGACGGCGGAGGACCTCACCAGTGAGACCTTCCTGCGCGCCCTGCGCCGCATCTCGACCTTCACCTGGCAGGGCCGCGACTTCGGCGCCTGGCTCGTGACGATCGCCCGCAACCTGGTGGCCGACCACTTCAAGTCCAGCCGCTTCCGGCTGGAGGTCACCACCGGCGAGATGCTCGACGCCAACGAGGTCGAGCGCAGCCCCGAGGACTCCGTCCTGGAGTCCCTCTCCAACGCGGCCCTGCTGGAGGCCGTACGGAAACTCAATCCGCAGCAGCAGGAGTGCGTGACCCTGCGCTTCCTGCAAGGCCTGTCGGTCGCCGAGACCGCCCGGGTCATGGGGAAGAACGAGGGAGCCATCAAAACGCTCCAGTACCGGGCGGTACGCACGCTGGCCCGCCTCCTCCCGGACGACGCCCGCTGATCCCCTTCCCACATCAACACAAACTCACATACATCCGGTGACCCCTCGATGACGCTGTGGTCCGATCATCCTTCGTCCGTAACCCAAGTGCCGCGACGCTCGTTGTGCGGAATGCAGACCCCCTGTGGACAAGCCCTGCCCGAAGCCGCTCACTCGAAAGTGTGGATGTGCTCAAGGAAGGCAACCTTCCGGACACCCTGGGGAGTCGATCGTCATGACGAGAGGAGGTGCCGCCAGTGATCGCGAACGTGACTCCGCACCGGCGGGCGAACGCCTTCGCCCAGGCCCTGGAGGATCGGACCCCGTCCGACCTTTCGGAACCGGACCCGGCGGCCGAGCAGTCCGAGGCACCTGCCGAACCTGCCGACCACGACCGGCTGTTGGCCCTGGCGAGCGTGCTCGGCGAACGTATGCCGCGCCCAGTGCTGGACCCAGAGGTCAAAGTGGTGCAGCGAGCCCAGCTCGTTGCCGCCATGGAGGCCATGGTGCTGGAGGAGAGGGCCGGGGGCGGTGCCGCCTCGGACCCTCAGGTGCCCGAACAGCGGACCGGCCGCGGCGCCCACCGGGCGACCTCGCTCCGGAAATTGCGGCCCCGCTCCCGCTGGTCCAAGGGCATCGCAGCAGGCGGTCTCACCGTAGGTGTGGCCGCGGGGGCCTTCAGCGGTGTGGCCGCTGCCAGTTCCGACGCCCTGCCCGGTGACCACCTGTACCCCGTGAAACGGGGCATGGAGGACCTGAAGCTCGGGATGGCCGACGGCGATTCGGACCGGGGCGAGCTCTATCTCGACCAGGCCTCGAACCGCCTCTCGGAAGCCCGCAGGCTGATGGAGCGCGGCCGGGGCGGCAACGTGCTGGACCACGAGGTCCTGGGCGAGATCCGCCGAGCACTGGCGGGAGTGAAGCACGACGCGGAAGAGGGCCACCGGCTCCTCCAGGCGGCCTACGAGCGGAACGGCGAGCTCGGCCCGATCCAGGCCCTGTCCTCGTTCTCCCGCTCCCACCGCGACGCGTGGGGCAAGCTCAAGGAGAGGCTGCCCGCGCAGCTCACGGACGTGGGAGGCGAGGTGGAGTCGGTCTTCCAGGCCATAGACGAAGACGTGGCGCCGCTCCAGGGCCTGCTCCCCAAGCCACCCGAGCAGACCCGCGGCTCCGGCTCCCCCGGCACCCCGGCCAAGCCGGGCACCCCGAGCGGCAAGCAGCAGTCCACCCCGGCCTCCGGCACCCCGTCGGGCAACAGCCCCGCGTCGCCGTCCCCCTCGGGCAGCAGCAGCAAGCCCGAGACCCCGGGCGGCCTCCTGGGCGGCACGGGCGACCTGCTGAACCCGCCCGCGGGCCAGTCCGCACCGCCCTCCCCGGGCACCGTGGACCAGCCCAGGCCGGACATCACCCTGCCGCCCCTCCTCCCGGGCCTCCTACCGGGCCTGGGCATCAACGCGGAGGACGCGGAGCAGTAGGACGGCGCGGGGCGGGGCTGCTCATCACAGCCCCGCCCCGCGCACACGGTCGGAAGAGGACGGACCTCAGAAGAACACGGACCGCCGCTGCACCAGCAGCTTGGCCCCTCTGTCTGCTGACCTCGCACCGCTTCGCGAGCTTCGGCCAGCTGCGCCGGGCTCCGTCCGCCGAGCGCCCGCGGCCCGGTCCGCCCTAGAAGAACACGGACCGCCGCTGCACCAGCAGCTTGTACAGCGTGTGCTGGATCTGCTCCCGCACCTGGTCCGTCAGGTTGAACATCAGCATCGGATCGTCGGCCGCCTCCGCCGCATACCCCGCGGTGGAGATCGGCTCGCCGAACTGGATCGTCCACTTCGTCGGCAGCGGCACCGCCCCCAGCGGCCCCAGCCACGGGAACGTCGGCGTGATCGGGAAGTACGGGATCCCCAGCAGCCGCGCGAGCGTCTTCGCGTTGCCGACCATCGGGTAGATCTCCTCCGCCCCCACGATCGAGCACGGCACGATCGGGGTGCCCGCACGGAGCGCCGTCGACACGAACCCGCCCCGCCCGAAGCGCTGCAGCTTGTACCGGTCCCCGAACGGCTTCCCTATCCCCTTGAAGCCCTCGGGCATCACCCCGACCAGCTCCCCGGCCTCCAGCAGCCGTTGGGCGTCCTCCGCGCACGCCAGGGTGTGGCCGGCCTTCCGGGCCAGCTCGTTGACCACCGGCAGCATGAACACCAGATCCGCCGCGAGCAGCCGCAGGTGCCGCTGCGCCGGGTGGCGGTCGTGCACGGCCACCTGGAGCATCAGCCCGTCCAGCGGCAGCGTCCCGGAGTGGTTCGCCACGATCAGCGCACCGCCCTCCGCCGGGATGTTCTCGATGCCCTTGACCTCGACCCGGAAGTACTTGTCGAACAGCGGCCTCATCAGGGACATCAGGACCTGGTCCGTCAGCTCCTTGTCGTAGCCGAACTCATCGACGTCGTACTCCCCGGTGACCCGACGCCGCAGGAACGCCAGCCCGCCCGCGATCCGCCGCTCCAGGCCACCGCCCGCGGGCTCCGGCTCCGCCGCCGGAACGGGCACCGTCGGCTCCGTCTCCGGCTCGGGAGCGGACACCGCCCGGACCCTGCGGGGCGCCCGCCGGCGCGGCCGGTCCTCGTCGAACGGAATGACCTTGGCGTCCGCCACTATCGCTTCGCTCCTTCAACCGCTTCCACGTCGACATCCCGGCCGTCGACCTCCCGGCCGTCCACCTTCAGCACGGCCGCCACCCGGTCCACGGCCCGCGCCGCCCGCGCCGGGGGCAGCAGCCCGCCCCCGCGGCTGCGCGCGAAGTCCGCGAAGGTCTCGGCGGTCGTGTACACCGGCTCGAAGCCGAGCACGTCCCGCATCTGCGAGGTCTCCACGACCCGGCCGTGCGTCAGGAGCCTTATCTGCTCCGGGGAGAAGTCCGTGATCCCGACCGCCCGCAGCGCCGACCCCACCCACGTCACGGCGGGCAGCAGCAGCGGCAGCGTGGGCCGCCCCAGCCGCCGCGAGCACTGCGACAGCAGCAGTACGCCGTCACCCGCGATGTTGAAGGTCCCGCTGTTCAGCGTCCCCCGCCGCGGCTCCTTCGCCGCCAGCCGCAGCACGTCGAGCACATCGTCCTCGTGGACGAACTGCAGCCGCGGGTCGTAGCCCAGCACGGTCGGCATCACGGGGATCGAGAAGTACTCGGCGAGCGCCGAATCGGCGAAGGGCCCCAGGATGTTCGCGAACCGCAGCACGCACACCGCGACGTCCGGCCGCCGGCGCGCGAAGCCCCGTACGTAGCCCTCGACCTCGGCGGCGTCCTTGGCGAACCCGCCCGCCGGCAGCGACTTCGGCTGCGTGGTCTCGGTGAAGACGGCCGGATCCCGCGAGGTGCCCCCGTACACGCTGGTACTGGACTTCACGACGAGCCGCCGGACCGTCGGTGACTTCTGGCAGGCCCCGAGGAGCTGCATCGTCCCGATGACGTTCGTTTCCTTGACGGTGCTGTGCGCCCCGCCGGTCCCCACGCTGCCTCCGGTCACCGCCAGATGGACGACCGTGTCCACGGCGTGCTCGGCCAGCACGCGGGCGATCGCCGACTGCCTGATGTCCGTACGGACGAACTCGGCCGATCCGAGCCGGTGCGGCGGAGTCACCGCGTCGACCGCGATCACCCGCTCGACATCCGGGTCGCGCTGGATGCGGCGCACGAAGCGGCCACCCAGCTGCCGGGCAGCCCCGGTGACGAGTACGACCTTCCCCACGAGCTCAGCGCCTCCCTCGAAGAAGTCCCCCGGCTGCACCGCAGCCCCTCCACCAGAATGGTGGAGGGGCTGCGGAGAACACGTACAGCTGCCGTTTACTTCTTGTTACGGCGCTGGACGCGGGTGCGCTTGAGCAGCTTGCGGTGCTTCTTCTTAGCCATCCGCTTGCGCCGCTTCTTGATAACAGAGCCCACGACTACCCTCGCTCACTTCTCTTCATTCGGTGCGGGGCGTCGGGGCCCACACGACCTACGTCGGCCTAGCCTACCGTCCCGAGCTCCGAGCTTGTAATCCGAGGGCATGCCGAGGTCAGTCTCAGGCCGACTCCACCCCCACATAGGACTCTCGGAGGTACTCGTGAACCGCGTTCTCGGGGACCCGGAAGGACCGGCCCACCCGGATTGCGGGCAGATGACCGTTGTGCACCAAGCGGTACACGGTCATCTTCGACACTCGCATCACCGAGGCAACCTCCGCCACGGTCAGGAACTGAACCTCACTGAGAGGCCTCTCGCCAGCAGCCATGACACACCTTGACCTTCCGCGCATGACGGGCACCGGCTTCCCCTCCGGTTACTCCTCGTCGTCGCACGCTCACTCCCCAGAGTAGGGGCGCGTGATACGAGTGGGGAAGAGGAGCTACGGCCACTCCTGCCACCCCGACAGACTGGCCCGATTGAGCACATAGCGAGTAAGCGGTCGGTAGTAGTCCGCACGCACCGCGTCATCGATCGGCACGGCCACCGCGACCCGCCCCTCGGCCTCGCCGACGAACAGCGCGGGATCGTCCGTATCCGCCAGCCCGATCGCCTCCACACCCAGCTGACCAGCACCGCAGACCCATCCGTGATCCCCCACGACCAACTCCGGCAAGGGCCCGCCGGCCTCCGCCAGGGCCCCCAGCGCGAGCCGGACGGGCAGCGGCGAATGGGAGTGTGCGCCGGTGGCACTCCCCGGTGACCGCACGCCGGGCTCCCGCACCAGTGCGACCCCCCGTACGTAATCGATGCTGTACGTGCGTACGCCGAACCGGGTCGCCATGTCGACGCTCACCCCCTGCGCCGGGGTGAGGACAACACAGCCCGCCGCCGACATCGCCTCGGCCAACCCGGCGTAGAAACCCAGGAGCCGGTGCGGATGCCCCGTCCCGAACAGCACCGGGGAGCGCGCCCCGACCGCCGCCCGCAGCCGTCCGGCGAACGCCTCCAGCGCCTCCATGGTCCGCTCCGGATCGATCACGTCCGGGCCGCTGACGTGCGCCGGGTCCGCCGACACACCGCACTTGTCCGCCATCAGCCTCAGCAGGTCACCCTCGCCCCACGCCCACTCGGGATCCAGCCCGAGCAGCACCCGTGGATCACCCGCCGCGAACAGACGGTAACTGCGCAGGCTCTCCTCCCGGGAGGTCGCGATGGGCCCGGCCAACCGGGCGGCCAGCAGATGCGCACGCAGCGCGGCGGAGCTCAACACCCTCCGATGCTGCCCCACCACACCTGGCGGATCATCAATTCAGGAGAACCGCCCCACAGTTGGCGTAACGATGCATCGTCAGGTCAGCATTCCGCGCAGCGGGAACACCGCGCGCCGGGTGGCGAGGACGGCCTGATCCGTACGGTCCGCCGGGTCGTAGCCCGCGTCCCAATCCCGCCACTCCACGTCACGGCCGTCCGTCATCCGGGCCGGCGCCAACTGCCGCGTCCGCGCGTACACCTCGTCCCGCCACGACGCCGGGACCGCCGTCGCCGGGTCGATCGGCCGGTGCGCGGCGATCGCCACCAGATGCGTCCACGACCGCGGCACGACGTCCACCACCGCGTACCCTCCGCCGCCGAGCGCCAGCCACCGCCCGTCCGCGTGCTCGTGCGCCAGCCGGTGGCAGGCCTCCTGGACGGCGCGCTGCGCGTCCAGGGACACCGCCAGGTGCGCGAGCGGGTCCTCGAAGTGCGTGTCCGCCCCGTGCTGGGTCACCAGCACTTGCGGCCGGAAGTCCGCCAGCAGCTCCGGCACCGTCGCGTGGAAGGCCCGCAGCCACCCCTCGTCCCCGGTCCCGGCCGGCAGCGCGACGTTCACCGCCGAACCCTCCGCCGCCGCACCGCCCGTCTCCTCCGGCCAGCCGGTCTGCGGGAACAGTGTCCGAGGATGCTCGTGCAGGGAGACCGTCAGCACCCGCGGGTCGTCCCAGAAGGCCGCCTGCACGCCGTCCCCGTGATGGACGTCCACATCCACGTACGCGACCCGCTCGGCCCCCAGCTCCAGCAGCCGGGCGATGGCCAGCGCCGCGTCGTTGTACACGCAGAAACCGGCAGCCCCGCCCGGCATCGCGTGGTGCAGCCCGCCCGCGAAGTTCACCGCGTGCCCGGCCTCGCCCCGCCACACCGCCTCCGCGCCCGCCACCGACTGACCTGCGATCAGCGCGGACGCCTCGTGCATCCCGTGGAACGCCGGATCGTCCATGGTCCCCAGCCCGTACGAACCGTCGGCGACCCCCGGATCCGCGGACACCTCGCGCACCGCGGCGACGTAGTCCTCCCGGTGCACGAGCCGCAGCGTCGACTCCCCGGCCGCACTGGCCGCCCGTACCTCCAGGGCCCGGTCCAGCCCGAAGGCGCGCACCAGGCCCATGGTCAGCGCCAGACGCACCGGATCCATCGGATGGCTGGGCCCGAAGTCATACCTCGTTACCGCCTCGTCCCACATCAACAGCCCGGTCATCGGCTCGCCGCTCATGCCCGACACCGTATCGGGCCGCCTCCCGCGGTCCGAACGAGCGGGCGTAGAACAGGGTGATCAGCACGAGGACCATCGGCACGAGCATGGCGCCCCGGTAGCTCCACGCGTCCCCGATCGCGCCCACGAGCGGCGAGCCGATCAGGAAGCCGACGTAGTTGAAGATGTTCAGCCGGGCTATCGCGGTGTCCGAACCGCCCGGGAACAGCCTTCCCGCGGCCGCGAAGGTCTGCGGCACGATCACGCACAGCCCGAGCCCCAGCATCGTGAAGCCCAGCATCCCCACCCACGCACCCGGCGCCGCCGCGACGACCGCGAACCCGCCGGCCGCGACCACCGTCCCGCCCCGCACCACGGCCGCGGCCCCGAAGCGCCGCACGCCCAGGTCCCCGACGGCCCGCCCGATCAAGGTGGTGACCATGTAGACGTTGTACGGGACGGTCGCCAGCTGCTCGGAGCTGCCCAGCACGTCCTGAAGGTACTTGGCACTCCAGTTCGCCACCGTCGAGTCCCCGATGTACGCACACGCCATCACCAAGCACAGCGGCAGCAGCAGCTTCGCGCCGCCGGCCCCGAGACCCTTCTCCCCGGGCCCCTTCTCCCCGACCGCCTCGAAGGGCGCGTCCACGTACCTCCGGCCGCCCAGCAGGACCAGCGGCACCAGCACCGCCACGGCCGGCAGGTAGCTCAGGAACAGGTCCAGATGCCAGTGCGCCCCGGCCCACGCGGCCGAGGCACCGACGATCCCCCCGAGGCTGTAGGCCGCGTGGAAGCCGAGCATGATGCTGCGCCCGTACTCCCGCTGGAGGCTGACCCCGAGCATGTTCATCGAGGCGTCCAGCGCACCCACCGCCAGCCCGAACACCCCCAGGGCCACCGCCACGTGCCACATCTGACTGCCCGTTCCGACGCCGAGCAGCGCCAGCAGCACCACGGGCTGCGCCCACCGGAGCACGGTGCTGGGAGCCACCCGCTTCACCAGGTGCTCGGTGGCCACGCTCGACACCCCGGCGAGCACCGGGACGGCGGCGAGGAAGGCGGGCAGCAGCCCGTCGGATATCCCGTACCGGTCCTGGATGGCCGGGATCCGGGTCACGAGCAGCGCGAAGGCGACGCCCTGCGCGAAGAAGCTGAGCCCCAGGGCACCGCGGCCGCGCCGCAGCCGTACGTCAACCGTCATGGCGGGTCAGCGTAGGCCCCGTGGCTACCGGTGGGTAGAGCGATCACACGGGCAGTTGCAGGAGCCCCGGCAGTTGCTTCATGTCACCGAAGTACGCGGTGGCCCCGGGGAGCCGCTCGGCGGGCAGCATCGCCGTGAACGCGAACACGTCCATCCCCGCGGCCACGGCGGCCTGGATGCCCAGCGGGCTGTCCTCGATCACGACGCACCGCGCGGGCTCCACGCCCATGGCCCGGGCCGCGTGCAGGAACAGATCGGGCGCCGGCTTGCCTTGGCCCACGTCCTGGGAGCTGAAGATCCACTCCTCTTCGAACCATCCGTCGAGCCCGGCCACCCGGTGTCCGACGCGGATCCGCTCATGACTTCCGGAGGAGGCCAGGCAGTATCCCGTCCCGTGGGCGGTCAGCTCTCCGAGCACCTCCTCGACCCCGGGCACCGGCCGCAGCTCCCGCTCGAAGCCGGCGACGGTCCGCTCGTGCAGCGTCGCGTCGAAGTCCTCCGGCAGCCGCTGCCCCGTCCGCTCGAGAACGAGGTCGTGCACCCGGTGCACGGCGGATCCCATGTAGTCGCGGAGCGAGTCCTCGTACGAGGTGGGGTGCCCGAGCTCGCTCAGGTACCCGGCGAGGATGCTGTTGGCGAGCGGCTCACTGTCCACCAGCACGCCGTCGTTGTCGAAGATGACGAGGTCATAGCCCATCCCCCAACCCTACGAGCCGTCAACCCGGATCCACGGTTACCCCATGCCGGGCATCCGACGGATTCTGCCGGTGAACGCAGAAAAGCCCCGCATCGAACCCATAAGGATTCGATGCGGGGCTTCCGCAATGATTGTTCGGCGGCGTCCTACTCTCCCACAGGGTCCCCCCTGCAGTACCATCGGCGCTGAAAGGCTTAGCTTCCGGGTTCGGAATGTAACCGGGCGTTTCCCTAACGCTATGACCACCGAAACACTATGAAATTTGAACGCTGGCATGAACACAGCTGTTCGTTATTTCAGAACTAACACAGTGGACGCGAGCAACTGAGGACAAGCCCTCGGCCTATTAGTACCAGTCAGCTTCACCCGTTACCGGGCTTCCACATCTGGCCTATCAACCCAGTCGTCTACTGGGAGCCTTACCCTCTCAAGGAGGTGGGAATACTCATCTTGAAGCAGGCTTCCCGCTTAGATGCTTTCAGCGGTTATCCCTCCCGAACGTAGCCAACCAGCCATGCCCTTGGCAGGACAACTGGCACACCAGAGGTTCGTCCGTCCCGGTCCTCTCGTACTAGGGACAGCCCTTCTCAATATTCCTACGCGCACAGCGGATAGGGACCGAACTGTCTCACGACGTTCTAAACCCAGCTCGCGTACCGCTTTAATGGGCGAACAGCCCAACCCTTGGGACCGACTCCAGCCCCAGGATGCGACGAGCCGACATCGAGGTGCCAAACCATCCCGTCGATATGGACTCTTGGGGAAGATCAGCCTGTTATCCCCGGGGTACCTTTTATCCGTTGAGCGACGGCGCTTCCACAAGCCACCGCCGGATCACTAGTCCCGACTTTCGTCCCTGCTCGACCCGTCGGTCTCACAGTCAAGCTCCCTTGTGCACTTACACTCAACACCTGATTGCCAACCAGGCTGAGGGAACCTTTGGGCGCCTCCGTTACCCTTTGGGAGGCAACCGCCCCAGTTAAACTACCCATCAGACACTGTCCCTGATCCGGATCACGGACCGAGGTTAGACATCCAGCACGACCAGAGTGGTATTTCAACGGCGACTCCACAACCACTGGCGTGGCTGCTTCAAAGTCTCCCACCTATCCTACACAAGCCGAACCGAACACCAATATCAAACTGTAGTAAAGGTCCCGGGGTCTTTCCGTCCTGCTGCGCGAAACGAGCATCTTTACTCGTAGTGCAATTTCACCGGGCCTATGGTTGAGACAGTCGAGAAGTCGTTACGCCATTCGTGCAGGTCGGAACTTACCCGACAAGGAATTTCGCTACCTTAGGATGGTTATAGTTACCACCGCCGTTTACTGGCGCTTAAGTTCTCAGCTTCGCACGCCCGAAAGCGCACTAACCGGTCCCCTTAACGTTCCAGCACCGGGCAGGCGTCAGTCCGTATACATCGCCTTACGGCTTCGCACGGACCTGTGTTTTTAGTAAACAGTCGCTTCTCGCTGGTCTCTGCGGCCACCCCCAGCTCACGGAGCAAGTCCGATCACCAGTGATGGCCCCCCTTCTCCCGAAGTTACGGGGGCATTTTGCCGAGTTCCTTAACCATAGTTCACCCGAACGCCTCGGTATTCTCTACCTGACCACCTGAGTCGGTTTAGGGTACGGGCCGCCATGAAACTCGCTAGAGGCTTTTCTCGACAGCATAGGATCATCCACTTCACCACAATCGGCTCGGCATCAGGTCTCAGCCTTATATGAGGGACGGATTTGCCTACCCCTCGGCCTACACCCTTACCCCGGGACAACCACCGCCCGGGCTGGACTACCTTCCTGCGTCACCCCATCGCTTACCTACTACAAGTCTGGTTCGTCGGCTCCACCACTTTCCTTTCCCCGAAGGGTCCGGAACGGCTTCACGGACTTAGCATCGCCTGATTCGATATTGGGCGTTTCAAAGCGGGTACCGGAATATCAACCGGTTGTCCATCGACTACGCCTGTCGGCCTCGCCTTAGGTCCCGACTTACCCTGGGCAGATCAGCTTGACCCAGGAACCCTTAGTCAATCGGCGCACACGTTTCTCACGTGTGTATCGCTACTCATGCCTGCATTCTCACTCGTGAACCGTCCACAACTAGCTTCCGCTGCTGCTTCACCCGGCACACGACGCTCCCCTACCCATCACAGCAGGCGTTGGCCCTATTGCTGCAATGACACGACTTCGGCGGTACGCTTGAGCCCCGCTACATTGTCGGCGCGGAATCACTTGACCAGTGAGCTATTACGCACTCTTTCAAGGGTGGCTGCTTCTAAGCCAACCTCCTGGTTGTCTCTGCGACTCCACATCCTTTCCCACTTAGCGTACGCTTAGGGGCCTTAGTCGATGCTCTGGGCTGTTTCCCTCTCGACCATGGAGCTTATCCCCCACAGTCTCACTGCCGTGCTCTCACTTACCGGCATTCGGAGTTTGGCTAAGGTCAGTAACCCGGTAGGGCCCATCGCCTATCCAGTGCTCTACCTCCGGCAAGAAACACACGACGCTGCACCTAAATGCATTTCGGGGAGAACCAGCTATCACGGAGTTTGATTGGCCTTTCACCCCTAACCACAGGTCATCCCCCAGGTTTTCAACCCTGGTGGGTTCGGTCCTCCACGAAGTCTTACCTCCGCTTCAACCTGCCCATGGCTAGATCACTCCGCTTCGGGTCTAGAGCGTGCAACTCAATCGCCCTATTCGGACTCGCTTTCGCTACGGCTTCCCCACACGGGTTAACCTCGCTACACACCGCTAACTCGCAGGCTCATTCTTCAAAAGGCACGCAGTCACGACCCATTGGGTAAACCCAATGAGCGACGCTCCCACGGCTTGTAGGCACACGGTTTCAGGTACTATTTCACTCCGCTCCCGCGGTACTTTTCACCATTCCCTCACGGTACTATCCGCTATCGGTCACCAGGGAATATTTAGGCTTAGCGGGTGGTCCCGCCAGATTCACACGGGATTTCTCGGGCCCCGTGCTACTTGGGAGATTCTTAAGCAAGCCGCTGATGTTTCGTCTACGGGGGTCTTACCCTCTACGCCGGACCTTTCGCATGTCCTTCGACTACATCAACGGTTTCTGACTCGCCGACCGGCCGGCAGACCGATCAAAAGAATTCCCACAACCCCGCATGCGCAACCCCTGCCGGGTATCACACGCATACGGTTTGGCCTCATCCGGTTTCGCTCGCCACTACTCCCGGAATCACGGTTGTTTTCTCTTCCTGAGGGTACTGAGATGTTTCACTTCCCCTCGTTCCCTCCACACTGCCTATGTGTTCAGCAGTGGGTGACAGCCCATGACGACTGCCGGGTTTCCCCATTCGGACACCCCCGGATCAAAGCTCAGTTGGCAGCTCCCCGGGGCCTATCGCGGCCTCTCACGTCCTTCATCGGTTCCTGGTGCCAAGGCATCCACCGTGCGCCCTTAAAAACTTGGCCACAGATGCTCGCGTCCACTGTGTAGTTCTCAAACAACGACCAGCCACCCATCACCCTGCACTCCGAAGAGAACAAGTTCACTGGGGCCGGCACTGAAGACATGACCATACGGCCGTACCTTCAGGACCCAACAACGTGCCAAGCATCTTCGTTCGTCCATCTCCTCTTTCCACGCCGAAGCAGTACTCGAGAACCATCAGACCGAAGATGCCAACTAATCAACGTTCCACCCATGAGCTGACCGTGCAGAACATTTGCCTGCAATCGGTACTGTGCTCCTTAGAAAGGAGGTGATCCAGCCGCACCTTCCGGTACGGCTACCTTGTTACGACTTCGTCCCAATCGCCAGTCCCACCTTCGACAGCTCCCTCCCTTACGGGTTGGGCCACCGGCTTCGGGTGTTACCGACTTTCGTGACGTGACGGGCGGTGTGTACAAGGCCCGGGAACGTATTCACCGCAGCAATGCTGATCTGCGATTACTAGCAACTCCGACTTCATGGGGTCGAGTTGCAGACCCCAATCCGAACTGAGACCGGCTTTTTGAGATTCGCTCCACCTTGCGGTATCGCAGCTCATTGTACCGGCCATTGTAGCACGTGTGCAGCCCAAGACATAAGGGGCATGATGACTTGACGTCGTCCCCACCTTCCTCCGAGTTGACCCCGGCGGTCTCCTGTGAGTCCCCATCACCCCGAAGGGCATGCTGGCAACACAGGACAAGGGTTGCGCTCGTTGCGGGACTTAACCCAACATCTCACGACACGAGCTGACGACAGCCATGCACCACCTGTATACCGACCACAAGGGGGGCACTATCTCTAATGCTTTCCGGTATATGTCAAGCCTTGGTAAGGTTCTTCGCGTTGCGTCGAATTAAGCCACATGCTCCGCTGCTTGTGCGGGCCCCCGTCAATTCCTTTGAGTTTTAGCCTTGCGGCCGTACTCCCCAGGCGGGGAACTTAATGCGTTAGCTGCGGCACCGACGACGTGGAATGTCGCCAACACCTAGTTCCCAACGTTTACGGCGTGGACTACCAGGGTATCTAATCCTGTTCGCTCCCCACGCTTTCGCTCCTCAGCGTCAGTAATGGCCCAGAGATCCGCCTTCGCCACCGGTGTTCCTCCTGATATCTGCGCATTTCACCGCTACACCAGGAATTCCGATCTCCCCTACCACACTCTAGCTAGCCCGTATCGAATGCAGACCCGAGGTTAAGCCTCGGGCTTTCACATCCGACGTGACAAGCCGCCTACGAGCTCTTTACGCCCAATAATTCCGGACAACGCTTGCGCCCTACGTATTACCGCGGCTGCTGGCACGTAGTTAGCCGGCGCTTCTTCTGCAGGTACCGTCACTTTCGCTTCTTCCCTGCTGAAAGAGGTTTACAACCCGAAGGCCGTCATCCCTCACGCGGCGTCGCTGCATCAGGCTTTCGCCCATTGTGCAATATTCCCCACTGCTGCCTCCCGTAGGAGTCTGGGCCGTGTCTCAGTCCCAGTGTGGCCGGTCGCCCTCTCAGGCCGGCTACCCGTCGTCGCCTTGGTGGGCCATTACCCCACCAACAAGCTGATAGGCCGCGGGCTCATCCTTCACCGCCGGAGCTTTCAACCCCCGCCCATGCAGGCAGGAGTGGTATCCGGTATTAGACCCCGTTTCCAGGGCTTGTCCCAGAGTGAAGGGCAGATTGCCCACGTGTTACTCACCCGTTCGCCACTAATCCACCCCGAAGGGCTTCATCGTTCGACTTGCATGTGTTAAGCACGCCGCCAGCGTTCGTCCTGAGCCAGGATCAAACTCTCCATGAATGTTTACCCGTAATCGGGTGCACACATCACGTAGAGCGGGACGATCATGTCGGAATAAGACCGACCGTCCACTGCGTCCTCGCTGTGTAATTGCCTGCAAGCACTCCACAAGGAAGCCTCACAGGTCTTTTTCAAAGGAACCTCGATCCACCGAAGTGGAACGGGGTATCAACTTCTGGCGTTGATTTTTGGCACGCTGTTGAGTTCTCAAGGAACGGACGCTTCCTTTGTACTCACCCTCAGTAACACTTACTGGGGCTTTCCTCCGGGCTTTCGTTCTGTCGTTCTTGCGTTTCCGACTCTATCAGACTCTTTCGGGCCCGACTTCCTCGGTGCTTTCCAGGTCCTGCGCTTTTGCGCTTTCCCTTTCCGGCGATTCCGACTCTATCAGATCCATTCGGGCCTGACCCCCAGTCAGTGGGGTTTGCCTTCTGGGCTGTTGGGCCCTTCCGGCGAGTGAGACAGTAGCGGATTCCTTGCCCCCGAACCTAATCGGCGGCGGCGTCCTCGGACGCGGATTCCTCATTCGCAAATACGCATGAAAACGGGACGACAAAGTCAGTCGTTCGTTCGAATGTGTAGTGCGGGATGGTCGTCCGGGGACCGACCGGGGTCGGCGCTCACTTCGGACAACTCGAAGAACCTTACGGATCGGGCACACCTGTGTCAACCCCCGGCTGACCGGCCGCGCGGGCCGCTCGAACTTCACGGCGTCTTCATCCCGTTCCGTCTACGCTGGGTCCATGACTACGCATGCGCTCACGCTCGACCTGCGTTGGTGGCCCGCCTGACGGCGGCCGACTGCAACGCGAGCACGCATGCGCTCACGGCCGCCGCTTCGGCGGCCGTTTCGTTTTCTCCCCTCCCGGGAGTGGCTCGGTCGCCCGTCGCGGCGGCCCGGAACCACTCACACAAGGGAGAGCGGGACATGACGAGGATCTTCAGCGGGGTCAAGCCGACCGGGCACCTGACGCTGGGCAACTACCTGGGCGCCGTTCGGCAGTGGGTCGCCGCCGAGCAGGCGCCGGACGAGGCCCTGTTCTGCGTCGTCGACCTGCACGCGCTGACCGTCGAGCACGAGCCGGCGCGCGTACGGAGGCTCAGCCGGCAGGCTGCGACGCTGTTGCTCGCCGCCGGGCTGGATCCACAGCGGTGCACGCTGTTCGTGCAGAGCCATGTCGACGAGCACACCCGGCTCGCGTACCTGCTGGAGTGCACCGCCACCGACGGCGAGCTGCGCCGGATGATCCAGTACAAGGAGAAGGCGGCGAAGGCGCAGGCCGCCGGGGACGGCGTACGGCTGTCGCTGCTCACCTATCCCGTGCTGATGGCCGCCGACATCCTCGCGTACCGGACCGACGAGGTGCCGGTGGGTGAGGACCAGCGGCAGCACGTCGAGCTGACCCGCGATCTGGCCGTGCGCTTCAACCAGCGGTACGGGCACACCTTCACGGTCCCCGAGGCCACGCACCCGGCGGTGGCCGCCCGGGTCATGGACCTCCAGGAGCCGACCTCGAAGATGGGGAAGTCCGACGCGAACGGCACCGGGATCGTCTATCTGCTCGACGAGCCGGGGGCCGTCCGCAAGAAGGTGATGCGCGCGGTCACCGACAGCGGGGACGGCGGGGTGGTCTACGACCGGGAGTCGCGGCCCGGGGTCGCGAACCTGCTCGACGTCCTGGCCGCCTGTACCGGCGGGGACCCCGTGCGGCTGGCCGCGGACTACACCGGGTACGGGGCGCTGAAGCGGGACGTCGCCGACGCGGTGGTCGAGCTGCTGCGGCCGGTGCGGGAGCGGCATGCCGAGCTGGCCGCGGATCCCGCCCAGGTGGACAAGGTGCTGCGGGAGGGTGCGGGGCGGGCCCGGGAGCTGGCGCGGCCGGTCGTCGACCGGGCGTACGAGGCCATCGGGCTGCTCGCACCGTGAAGGGGAGGGCAGCCTCCGGCGAGCGGTGGCTGCCCGTACCCCGACGCGTCGGTCAGCTGTTGCCGGAGGCGAGCTCGCGGCTGCGGTCGCGGGCCGCTTCGAGGGCGGCGATCAGGGCGGCGCGGACGCCGTGCCGTTCGAGCTCGACGATCGCGTTGATGGTCGTACCGGCCGGGGAGGTGACGGCCTCGCGGAGCTTGACCGGGTGCTCGCCGCTGTCGCGGAGCATCACGGCGGCGCCGATGGCGGCCTGCACGATCAGGTCGTGGGCCTGGGCGCGGGGCAGGCCGAGCAGGATGCCGGCGTCGGTCATGGCTTCCACGAGGAAGTAGAAGTACGCGGGTCCGGATCCGGAGAGGGCGGTGGCCGCGTCCTGCTGGGACTCGGGGACGCGCAGGGTCTTGCCGACTCCGCCGAAGATCTCCTCGGTGTGGAGGAGGTGCGCGGCGGTGGCGTGGCTGCCGGCGGAGATGACGGACATGGCCTCGTCGACGAGGGCGGGGGTGTTCGTCATGACGCGGACGACGGGGGTGCCGGGCGCGAGCCGCTCCTCGAAGAAGGAGGTCGGGATGCCGGCGGCGCCGCTGATGACCAGGCGGTCGGCGGGGAGGTGCGGGGCGAGCTCTTCGAGGAGCTTGCCCATGTCCTGCGGTTTGACGGTGAGGATGAGGGTGTCGGCGCGCTTGGCCGCCTCGGCGTTGCTGACGGCCTCTACGCCGTAGCGGGCGTGGAGCTCCTCGGCGCGTTCCGCGCGTCGGGCGGTGACGAGGAGCTTGGAGGCCGGCCGGCCGCCGCGGATCATCCCGCTGAGCAGGGCCTCGCCGATCTTGCCGGTACCGAGGACTGCGACTGTCTGGGTCATGCCCGATTCACCTCGCCGAACGCGCTGCGTATGACTGCGTACGGGATCATCCTTGCACTCGGGCCGGTGGGCCGGGCGGGGTGTCCGGTCCGTGGGCGGCCGGGGGCGGGCTGCGGGGCTACGGGGTCCGGCGGCGGAGGGTGGCCGCGCCGAGGGCGAGGACGAGCAGGGCGCAGGCGGCGACGATGACGGCGTCGCGCACGAAGTCGGCGGTCATGTCGGTGTGGGTGAGGACCTGGGTCATGCCGTCGACCGCGTAGGACATGGGCAGGACGTCCGAGAGGGTCTCGAGGACGGGGTGCATGGTGTCGCGGGCCGCGAACAGGCCGCACAGGAGGAGCTGGGGGAAGATCACCGCCGGCATGAACTGGACGGCCTGGAACTCGGAGGCGGCGAAGGCGGAGACGAAGAGGCCGAGCGCGGTGCCGAGGAGCGCGTCGAGGAGGGCGACGAGGAGCAGCAGCCAGGGGGAGCCGACGACGTCGAGGCCGAGGAGCCAGAGGGCGAGCCCGGTGGCGAGCAGGGACTGGACGACGGCGACGGCTCCGAAGGCGAGGGCGTAGCCGGCGATGAGGTCGCCCTTGCCGAGCGGCATCGCGAGGAGCCGTTCCAGGGTGCCGGAGGTGCGCTCGCGCAGGGTGGCGATGGAGGTCACCAGGAACATGGTGATGAGGGGGAAGATCCCGAGGAGTGACGCGCCGATGCCGTCGAAGGTGCTCGGGCTGCCGTCGAAGACGAAGCGGAGCAGCGTCAGCATCAGTACGGGGACCAGCAGCATCAGCGCGATGGAGCGCGGGTCGTGGCCGAGCTGGCGCAGGACGCGGCCGGCGGTGGCGGTGGTGCGGGCGGCGTTGATCGAGGACGTGGCGCTCATCGCTGCGGCTCCCTGTCGGCGGTGGCGGTGGCGTGGGCCTTGGCGGTGGCGTTGGCCTCGTCGACGAGGCGGAGGAAGCCTTCCTCGACCGTGGCGGAGCCGGTGCGGGTGCGCAGGGCCTCGGGGGTGTCCTGGGCGAGGATGCGGCCCTCGCGCATGAGGAGCAGGTCGTGGCAGCGCTCGGCCTCGTCCATGACGTGCGAGGAGACGAGGATCGTGGCGCCGCGGCTGCGGGTGATCTCGTGGAAGAGGTTCCAGAGGTCGCGGCGCAGGACGGGGTCGAGGCCGACGGTGGGTTCGTCGAGGACGAGGAGCTCGGGGGTGCCGAGCAGGGCGACGGCGAGGGAGACGCGGCTGCGCTGGCCGCCGGAGAGGTTCCCGGCGAGGGCGTCGGTGTGGGTGGTGAGGTCGACGTCGGTGATGGCCTGGCGTACGGCGGCGGTGCGTCGGCCGGCGGCGGCGCGGCCGGGGTCGAGGACCGCGGCGAAGTAGTCGAGGTTCTGCCGGACGGTGAGGTCGTCGTAGACGGAGGGCGCCTGGGTGACGTAGCCGATGCGGGAGCGGAGCCCGGGGTGGCCGGCGGGGTGGCCGAGGACGTCGAGGGTGCCGGTGACGCGGGCCTGGGTGCCGACGATGGCGCGCATGAGGGTGGACTTCCCGCAGCCGGAGGGGCCGAGGAGGCCGGTGATGCGGCCGCGGGGGACGTCGAAGTCGATGCCGTCGAGGACGGTGCGGGGGGCTCGGCCCGTGCCGCGGCGGACGGTCAGGCCGGCGGCGTGCACGGCGGGCGCGGTTTCCGGGGCTCCGGGGGCTTCTGGAGGCGGGTTATTCATCATGTGATGAATAATGCTCCTGGCTGTGCCGGGCGTCAATCGGCGGGAGGAAAATCCGGTCCGGTCCTGCCTACTTCTTGCGCTTGGGGCGGCGCGCGGCCGGGTTGCCGGTACGGGAGCTGCGGCGACGGGCGAAATCGGCCACGGCACGCTCGTACTCGGCGCGGCGCAGCTTCTCGCCCGGGGCCTCGACGAGGCAGCGGAGGAAGTACGCGATGAGGGAGCCGATGAAACCGATCGCCTTCAGGCCCTTGAGGGCGGCCTCGTCGGAGGAGGGGGCCGGGCGGCGGCTGAAGGACTCCCAGGTCTTCGCGAAGGCGATGGAGCTGGAGATCGCGAAGAGGACGACGACGGAGATGCTGAGGAAGGGGCCGACGTTGCCGAGCTCC
This sequence comes from Streptomyces sp. IBSNAI002, assembly GCF_052244475.1. Taxonomy (NCBI): domain Bacteria; kingdom Bacillati; phylum Actinomycetota; class Actinomycetes; order Kitasatosporales; family Streptomycetaceae; genus Streptomyces; species Streptomyces sp. IBSNAI002. The sequence continues at coordinate 4,039,636 of NZ_JBQPXG010000002.1, forward strand.
AGGCCCTCGTAGGAGAGGCGCAGCAGCACCGCCGCGGCGACGGCGGTGACCAGCGAGCCCGCGGCGACGGCGGCGCGGCGCAGGCCGTAGCCGCCGTCGTGGTTCAGCCAGGTGGTGCCGAAGAACCGGATCGGCTCGGGCTCGGGTCCGGCGGCTACGGCCGGGGCGGGGGCCTCGGCGGGGGCCTGGGCCGGCTCGGCGGGGGTCTGGTCTCGCTGGTCGTCGCTCACATCGGCGATTATCGCCCGCCGGGCCGGACGGGCCGGCTGTGTCTCACGTGTCAGACGGGCGTGGCCCGCGCCCCGGTCGGCCGCGGCCCTCAGCCGCAGTGCGCGGCGACGTAGCCGTCGCTGCCCGTCTTGACGTACGCGTCGGAGACGAACTGGCCGTTGCCGACGCAGTCCCACAGGTTCGTGGTGCCGTACGGGCCGGAGACGGTGGTGCCCGCGCACTGGCAGCGGATGGTCACCCGGGCTCCCAGCGGCAGGACGGCGACGACGGGGTATCCGGTGCCCGGGCCGCTGCGCACGTTGAGCTGGACGCCGGGTGCGACCGGGTAGGACTTGTAGCCGGAACCTCCGGAGAGGGTCTGGGCCTCGTTCACTTCGTTCTCAACCGACATCGGAAATCTCCCCCTTGAGCATGACGCTCTGCAACTCGCGCAGGGTAGCAGGCCCTTACCGCTTCATATGCGCCATCGACTAGGCTCCGGCGGGGGTGGTCGGCAGTGCACTCACTGCGCGCGGAACGGGCCGGATTTCCGGAGTACGCCGGGCAGTACCGGCTGGAATCCGTCCTGGGTTCCGGTGGCATGGGCGTGGTTCATCTGGCCACCTCCGCGTCCGGACTGCGGCTGGCGGTCAAGGTCGTCCACGCGCAGCACGCGATGGATCCCGAGTTCCGGGCCAGGTTCCGCCAGGAGGTCGCGGCCGCCCGGCGGGTGAGCGGCGCGTTCACCGCGCCCGTCGTGGACGCGGACCCCGATGCCGAGCGGCCGTGGATGGCCACCCTGTTCATCGACGCCCCCACCCTCGCCGAGCAGGTACGGGAGGCGCCCCTGGGCCCCGGTGCGCTGGCCAGGCTCGGCGCGGGGCTGGCGGAGGCGCTGCGGGACATCCACCGCGCGGGTGTGGTGCACCGGGACCTCAAGCCCAGCAACGTGCTGATGGCCCCGGACGGGGTACGGGTCATCGACTTCGGGATCTCGCGGCCGGCCGACAGCGATCTGCGGACCGAAACCGGCAAGCTGATCGGGACACCGCCGTTCATGGCGCCCGAGCAGTTCCAGCGGCCGCGGGAGGTCGGACCGGCGGCGGACGTGTTCGCGATGGGGGCGGTGCTCGTCCACGCGGCGACCGGCCGCGGCCCGTTCGACTCCGACAGCCACTACCTCGTCGCCTACCAGGTGGTGCACAGCGAGCCGGACCTGGCCGAGGTGCCGTCCTCCCTCGCCCCGGTCATCGCGCGCTGCCTCGCCAAGGACCCCGCCGACCGGCCGACCCCCGACGCCCTGCTCGGAGAGCTGCGGGCCGCCGCGTACCCGACGGGCGAGGAGACCCGCGCCTTCATACCGCAGCCGCGGCGGCCGGTCTCGGCGCCGCCCCCGTCCGCCGACGACGCCACGCACCGGCGCGTACGGATCACCGGCGCCCCGGAGGCGCGGCGGCGGCCGCGCCGGCCCGCCCTCGCGGCCGTCCTCGCGCTGCTGCTCACGGGCGGGGCCGCGGGAGCGTACGCGGGGTTCGCGGACGACGGGGACCCCGCGGGGCGCACGGCGCCGGGGCCGCAGGGCCCGGCCGCGGCTCCGGCTTCGCCCGTGCCGTGGTCGGCCCCGCTCGGCGACCGCGGTCCCGGGAACACGGTGTCCGCGTGCGCGGCGGCCGCCGGAGCGCTGTACTGCTCGACGCCGGGCCTCGCCGCGGCCCGGCTGGACCCGGCCGACGGCGCCCTCGCCTGGTCGTTGCCCGCACCGGGCACGGGTGCGCGTACGCCGGGCGCCACCGCCATCGCGCCCGTCACGAACGGCGGGCTCGTCCTGGCCGTGACCCCCGGCAGCGGACTGCTCCAGGCGCTGGACCCGGCGACGGGCGTACCCCGGTGGAAGAAGGACGTCGCGCGGAACGCGACCGTGCTGCCCGCCGGCCCGAAGGTGCTGGCCGCCGGGGCGGACGGGACCGTCACGGCGTTCGACGCGGCCACCGGCGCCGCGAGCTGGAGCAAGCGCCTGGGACGGACGGGGTCCGTGTGGCTCACGGGTCCGGGCGGGCCGGACGGCGGCCTCGACCTGTACGTGTCCACCCGCGCCGACGACGGCACGTCCTCGCAGCTCTCGGCGGTCGACCCGGCGGACGGCTCGGTGCGCTGGCAGCTGCGCACACCGGGACTGCTCAAACCGGTGGGCGTGGCCCAGGGCGCTCTGCACCTGCTGGCCGGCGATCTGCAGGGGATGTCCGTCGCGGTCGTGCGCGTCGACCTCGCCACGCGGGCGGTCCGGCGCACCCCGTTGTCGGTGCAGCAGTTGCAGGCCGAGGCGGCCGTGGGACCGGACGGGGTCGTGTACCTGATCGGGATCTCGGGTGCGCTGACGGCGGTCGCCGGGGAGAAGGAGGCGTGGCGGCTGGAGACGGCGGTGGCCGCGGCGTCGCGGCCGGTGGTCGACGGCGGGCGGGTGTTCCTGATGGCGGCCGACGGCCGGCTGATCGCGGTCGACGCACGGGCCGGGCGGCTGGTCGGGCAGACGGACCCCCGGATGGGGACGGGCCAGGGCACCTACACGGCCACGGTCCCCGCGCCCGTGGTGGCCGACGGGCGGGTGTTCGGGAGTGCCCCCGACGGGTCCGTGTTCGGGGTGGCCGCCGGGGATCCCGCGGCGTGGTGAACGCGCGGCGCCCCCCCGCCGGGGATCCCGCGGCGTGGTGAACGCGCGGCGCCCCCGCACCGGAGGGTGCGGGGGCGCCGCGGGATGCCGTGCGTGCGGTGTCAGCCCAGGCGGGAGACGTCCCGGACGGCGCCCTTGTCGGCGCTCGTGGCCATCGCAGCGTAGGCGCGCAGGGCCGCGGAGACCTTGCGCTCGCGGTCCTTCGGGGCGTAGACGCCGCCGAGGGCCTCGTGGCGGGCGGCGAGGGTGGCCTCGTCGACCAGCAGTTCGATGGACCGGTTCGGGATGTCGATGCGGATCCGGTCGCCGTCCTCGACGACCGCGATGGTGCCGCCCGAGGCCGCCTCCGGGGAGGCGTGGCCGATGGACAGGCCCGAGGTGCCGCCGGAGAACCGGCCGTCCGTCACGAGCGCGCAGACCTTGCCCAGGCCGCGGCCCTTGAGGAAGGAGGTCGGGTAGAGCATCTCCTGCATGCCGGGGCCGCCGCGCGGGCCCTCGTAGCGGATCACGACGACGTCGCCCGGCTTGACCTCCTTGCGGAGGATCTTGTCTACGGCCTCGTCCTGCGATTCGCAGACGACGGCCGGCCCCTCGAAGGTCCAGATCGACTCGTCGACGCCGGCCGTCTTCACGACGCAGCCGTCGAGCGCGATGTTGCCGCGCAGCACGGCCAGGCCGCCGTCCTTGGAGTACGCGTGCTGCACCGAGCGGATGCAGCCGCCCTCGGCGTCGAGGTCGAGGGTCTCCCAGCGCTCGGACTGGGAGAAGGCGCTGGCGGAGCGCTTGCAGCCGGGGGCCGCGTGCCACAGCTCCATGGCCTCCTCGGAGGCGGTGCCGGAGCGGGCGTCCCACTTCGCGAGCCAGTCCTCCAGGCCGTCCGAGTGGACGGTGGTGACGTTCTTGTTGAGGAGTCCGCCGCGGTGCAGCTCGCCGAGGATGGCGGGGATGCCGCCGGCCCGGTGGATGTCCTCCATGTAGTACGTGCCGCCGGGCGCCACGTTCGGCGCGACCTTGGACAGGCACGGGACGCGGCGCGAGACCTCGTCGATGTCGGTGAGGTCGTAGTCCAGGCCCGCTTCCTGCGCCGCGGCCAGCAGGTGCAGGATCGTGTTCGTGGAGCCGCCCATGGCGATGTCCAGGGCCATGGCGTTCCCGAAGGCCTCGCGGGTGGCGATGCTGCGCGGCAGGACGGAGTGGTCGTCCTGCTCGTAGTGGCGCTTGGTGATCTCGACGACCGTGCGGCCGGCCTCCTCGTAGAGGGCGCGGCGGGCGGTGTGGGTGGCCAGGACCGAGCCGTTGCCGGGGAGGGCCAGGCCGATGGCCTCGGCGAGGCAGTTCATCGAGTTGGCGGTGAACATGCCGCTACAGGAGCCGCACGTCGGACAGGCGTTCTCCTCGATCCGCAGGACGTCCTCGTCGGAGACGTTCTCGTTGGAGGCGTCGACCATGGCGTCGATCAGGTCGAGCTTGCGGACGGTGCCGTCGACGAGGGTGGCCTGGCCGGCCTCCATCGGGCCGCCGGAGACGAAGACGACCGGGATGTTGAGGCGCATGGCGGCCATCAGCATGCCCGGCGTGATCTTGTCGCAGTTGGAGATGCAGATCAGGGCGTCGGCGCAGTGGGCCTCGACCATGTATTCCACGCTGTCCGCGATGAGGTCGCGGGAGGGCAGCGAGTACAGCATGCCGGCGTGGCCCATGGCGATGCCGTCGTCGACCGCGATGGTGTTGAACTCGCGCGGGATGGCTCCGGCGGCGCGGACGGCGTCGGAGACGATCCGGCCCACCGGGGCGAGGTGCGTGTGCCCGGGGACGAACTCGGTGAAGGAGTTGGCGACCGCGATGATCGGCTTCCCGATGTCCTCGCTCGCTACGCCCGACGCACGCATAAGGGCGCGTGCGCCCGCCATGTTGCGGCCGTGGGTGACGGTGCGGGACCTCAGCTCGGGCATCGGGTTCACTCCCCATGAGTGCGGCCGGCCTTGCGAGCGCGGCCACGACTGTAGATATGAATCAATTACGAGGCTACGCCCCTCGCCCGCGATACGGACAGCAAGTCCGCATGCCGGGACGGGCGGCTCATTCCTCGGTCAGGTAGCGCTGGAGGGTGGGCGCGACCAGGGCCACGATGTCGTCCGGATCGGCGGACGCGAGGGGCTCGACCTGGACCACGTAGCGCAGGATCGCGATGCCGACCATGTGGGAGGCGGCGAGCTCGGCGCGGAAGGTCGGGTCGGGGACGTCGAGGTCGGCCGCCACCCGTTCGAGCAGGCGGCGCAGGACGATCCGGCGCAGCACCGCGGCCGCGGCCTCGTGGGTCAGCGCCGACCTGATCACGGCCAGCAGCGGCGCCCGGGTGACCGGGTTCTCCCAGATCCCGAGGAAGTAGCGGACGAGCCGTTCCCCGATGCCGTCCGGGCCCTCGCCGAGGATCGCCGGGACCACCATCGCCGGCTCCATGCTCAGCTCGATGGCTGCGGCGAAGAGGTCGTCCTTGGTGCCGAAGTAGTGGTGGACCAGGGCCGGGTCCACACCGGCGGCCTTGGCGACGCCGCGTACGGAGGTCTTGTCGTAGCCGCGCGCGGCGAACTCGGAGCGGGCGGCGAGGCGGATGCGCTCCTGGGTGCCGGGGCCCTCCTCCACCTCGTCCTGGCGGGGCCGGCCGGGGCCGCGGCGGCGCTTGACGGGCTCGGTCACGGGCGCCGGACCCCGTCGCGCGGGGCGGAGGCGGTGGCGAGGTGCAGGCGGGTGAAGGCCAGCGCCTCGGCGAGGTCGGCCTCCCGCTCGGCCGAGGACATGGCGCGCCGCGTGTTGACCTCGATCACCACGTGACCGTCGAAGGAGGTGCGGGCGAGCCGCTCCAGCAGCTCGGCGCAGGGCTGCGTACCGCGGCCCGGGACGAGGTGCTCGTCCTTCGCCGAGCCGTTTCCGTCGGCGAGGTGGACGTGCGCGAGCCGGTCGCCCATCCGGTCGATCATCTCGGTGGCGTCGGTGCGGGCGGTCGCGGTGTGCGAGAGGTCGACGGTGAAGTGCCGGTAGTCGTCCTTCGTCACGTCCCACTCGGGCGCGTACGCGAGCATCTCGCGGTCGCGGTAGCGCCAGGGGTACATGTTCTCGACGGCGAACCGGACGTCGGTCTCGTCGGCCATCCGCCAGATCCCGGTGACGAAGTCCCGCGCGTACTGGCGCTGCCACCGGAACGGCGGGTGCACGACGACGGTGGACGCGCCCAGCCGCTCGGCCGCCGCCCGCGCGCGCTGGAGCTTGGTCCAGGGGTCGGTGGACCACACCCGCTGGGTGATCAGCAGGCACGGTGCGTGGACGGCGAGGATCGGCACCCGGTGGTGGTCGGACAGCCGGCGCAGCGCGTCGACGTCCTGGCTGACCGGGTCCGTCCAGACCATGACCTCGACGCCGTCGTAGCCGAGGCGCGCGGCGATCTCGAAGGCGGTCGCCGTGGACTCCGGATATACGGAGGCGGTGGACAGGGCGACTTTCGCGGTCGGGACACGGACTGGTTCTGCCACGGACACAGGGTACGGGGTGCGGCCCGGCGCTCCCGGGCGCGGCCCGGCCCGCCCCCTCAGGCGTTGCCCGTCGGCAAGTGGTCCAGCCGGCGCAGGATGACCCCCTCGCGCAGGGCCCACGGGCAGATCTCGAGCTCCTCGACGCCGAAGAGGTCCATCGCGCCCTCGGCGACCAGCGCTCCCGCCAGGATCTGGTTCGCCCGGCCCTCCGAGACGCCGGGCAGGGCCGCACGCTGGGCCGTGGTCATCGCGGCCAGCCGCGGTACCCACTCCTCGAGCGATTTGCGGGTCAGGTCCCGCTGCACGTAGAGGCCGTCCGCCGAGCGGGCCGCGCCCGCGATGCGGGCCAGCTGCTTGAAGGTCTTGGAGGTCGCCACGACGTGGTCGGGGGTTCCGAAGCGGCTGAACTCCCCCACCGACCGCGCGATCTCCGCCCGCACGTGCCGGCGCAGGGCACGGATGTCCAGCGCGTCCGGCGGGTCGCCCGGCAGCCAGCCCGCCGTGAGGCGGCCCGCGCCCAGCGGGAGGGAGACGGCCGCGTCCGGGTCCTCGTCGATGCCGTACGCGATCTCCAGCGAGCCGCCGCCGATGTCGAGGACCAGCAGCTTCCCGGCCGACCAGCCGAACCAGCGGCGCGCGGCCAGGAAGGTCAGCCGGGCCTCGTCCGCACCGCTCAGTACGGGCAGGTCGACACCGGTCTCGGCCCTGACCCGCGCCAGCACCTCGTCCGCGTTCGTGGCCTCGCGCACGGCGCTGGTCGCGAAGGGCAGGACGTCCTCGCACCCCTTGTCCTCGGCGGCCTGCACCGCGTCGGCGATCACCGAGACCAGGCGCTCGACGCCCTCGGGCGTGACGGCGCCGGCCTCGTCGAGGAGCTCCGCGAGCCGCATTTCCACCTTGTGCGAGTGCGCCGGCTGCGGGCGCGCGCCGGGGTGCGCGTCCACCACAAGCAGATGGACCGTGTTCGAACCCACATCAAGGACACCGAGTCTCATAGGGGGAAACGCTACTGCGGCGAACGCGTAGGGGTTGCGTAAGGGGCGCTTAGGCTTGGGTTTGTGCCAAATACGAAGAAGGCCAACAAGACCAAGTCCGGCAACAAGGCGGGAACGAAGGCCTCCACGGCCGCCAAGGCCGCCAAGGCCAAGGGCGCCGCGGCGGCCTCCGACGAGAAGGGCCTCGACTTCCCCCGGGCCTGGGTGGAGTTCCCCGATCCCGCCGACGAGGAGCAGGTCTTCCGCTGTGACCTGACCTGGCTCACCTCCCGCTGGACCTGCATCTTCGGCAGCGGCTGCCAGGGCATCCAGGCGGGCCGGGCGGACGACGGCTGCTGCACGCTCGGCGCGCACTTCTCCGACGAGGACGACGAGAAGCGCGTCGCCCGGCACGTGGCCCGGCTGACCCCCGAGCTGTGGCAGTTCCACGACGTGGGCAGCGAGACGGGCTGGACCCAGGCCGACGAGGACGGGGAGAAGCAGACCCGCCGCTGGGACGGCGCGTGCATCTTCCTCAACCGGCCGGGGTTCCCCGCCGGGGCCGGCTGCTCGCTGCACATCCTGGCCGTGAAGGAGGGCCGGGAGCCGCTGGAGACGAAGCCCGACGTCTGCTGGCAGCTGCCGATCCGCCGTACCTACGACTGGATCGACCGGCCCGACGACACCCGGGTGCTCCAGGTGTCGATCGGCGAGTACGACCGGCGCGGCTGGGGCCCGGGCGGGCACGACCTGCACTGGTGGTGCACGTCGGCGACCTCCGCGCACGGCGCCGGGCAGCCGGTGTACGTCTCGTACCGCCCCGAGCTGACCGAGCTGATGGGCAAGGAGGCGTACGAGGAGCTGGTGAAGCTGTGCGAGGCGCGGCTCGCCTCGCTGCTGCCGATGGCCCCGCACCCGGCCGACCCGGTGCTCCCGGGCTAGGCCGGGGGCCGACCGGGCCGTCAGGTCGACGAGGCCGACGGGTCGGGGCCGGGGGAAACCGTTCCTCCTGACGTCGGCGTGGGCGTCGGGGTCTCGGTCGGCGTGGGGGTCGGGGTCGGAGTGGGCGTCGGGGTGGGATCGGGGCTCGGCGGCGGGGTCGGCGTGGGCGTCGGGGCCGGGGTCGAGGGCGGCTCCGGGGTCGGGGCCGGGCGGCCGCGGCCCTGGATGGAGACGACCGCACCCGCCGGATCCACCCCCACCCGGGCCGACCAGCCCCCCACGGGCTGGGCCTCGGTGTCGACGGTGATCCTCAGGGTGACCGATTCTCCGGGGGCCAGCGTGCCCGCGGTCCGGCTCGCGCGCAGCCAGGGCGCGTCGGACCAGAGCCGCCAGTCCACCGGGGCGCCCCCGGACGCGGTGAGGGTGAGCAGCGTGGTGGATCCCTGCGAGGACGCGGCCACGCCGAGCCGGCCGGGGGCGCCGGGCCGGTCGGCGGCGGGCGGGGGTCCGGTGCTGATCACCTCGACGGATACGTCGGGCTCCGCGCTCCCCGGGGCGAAGGCGGCCCCGCCGGTGGTGGACGAGGTGTTCCCGGCGTTCTCGTAGGCGGTCAGCGGGCGGCCGCCGATGTGCGGCGGCAGCGGGAGGTCGGTCTCGCTCGCGGAGATGCGGGTGGCGGCGTCGCCCACGGGTTCGCCGGTGTCGGGCGCTCCGCGGTACGCCGCCCACAGCGCGATCACCGGCGCCGCGACGACGGTGGCGACCACGGTGGTGGTCACCGCCCGGGCCCGCATCCGGTCGCGGCGGGCCGCGCGGTCCTTGGGGTCCATCGGGAAGCCGGTCCGGTCGAAGCGCGGGACGGGCCGTCGCCCCCGGCCGCCGGTGCGGAGCATCGCCGCGTGGACGGCGGTGCGGGGCGCGGGGACGAGCGGCAGGGCGGCGGCCCCGATGCCGCCGGAGCCGGGCCAGGGCGCTCCGGCGCCCACGCGTTCGGCGGCGCGGCGGCAGCGCGGACAGTCGTCGACGTGGCGGACGAGCTCGGCGCGCAGGGTGGTCGACAGCAGGACCTGCCCGTCGCCGGTGAGCCGGGAAACGCTCGGGCAGTTGCCGGTCTCCACCACGGCGAGGGCGGTACGGGTGCGCTCCACCTCGCAGGCGGCGCCGGACAGCAGCTCCCGGGCGGCTGCCGGGGGCGTGCCGAGGACGGCGGCCAGTTCGGTGACGCCCAGGCGGTGGCGGACGGCGAGCTCCAGGGCCTCGCGCTGCTCGGGCGTGGTCCCGGCGGCCTCCGGCCAGGCGAGCCGGGCCAGCTCGGTACGGCGGTAGGCGCTCACGTCAAGCGTCCGGCGGGCCCCGCCCGACGGGTCGCCTTCCGTACCCTCGCCCGGCGCACTACCGGGATTCGTGCGCTCCGGCGCGCGCCGGGCGCAATGCGCTCCCTGTCGTGCGCGCCGTTGCTCCGCCATCCTGTGCAGGCAGCCCCAGCGGGCCAGGGCGTAGAGCCAGGCCCGCCGGTCCCCTTCGTCGGGGCAGCGGCCGGGATGCCGTTCGGCCACGGCGAGCACGTCGCCCAGCACGTCGGTGGCGGTGTCGTGGTCGCACAGGACCGACAGGCAGTAGGTGAACAGGCCGTCCAGGTACGGCTCGTGCCGGAAGGGCGGCGGCGGCTCCCCCTCGAGGAGCGTGCGCCCGTGCGCCCGGTGTGCGCCGGAGCGTGACGAGGAGTGTGCCTGGCTGCTGCTGTTCACTCGGCGACCGTAGGCGGCGCGCCGGGGGACCTCCGGAAGCCTTCCCAGGATTTAGCCCTTACGGGTGAACAGATCGGTGAAGTACTGACGGTGCGGTTGTCGGCCGCCCGGTCGGCGCTGTCGGTGCCGGCGGCTACCGTGTGCGGCATGGCTGCCCGCACTGCTCGTTCATCCGCCAAGGACCGGCCGTCCTACCGCTGCACCGAATGCGGCTGGACGACCGCGAAGTGGCTCGGGCGGTGTCCCGAGTGCCAGGCGTGGGGCACCGTCGAGGAGATGGGCGCGCCCGCCGTGCGGACCACCGCCGCGGGCCGGGTCTCGACGGCCGCCGTGCCGATCGCTCAAGTCGACGGCCGGACCGCGACCGCGCGCAGCACCGGCGTGGACGAACTGGACCGGGTCCTCGGCGGCGGGCTCGTGCCCGGCGCCGTGGTGCTGCTCGCCGGCGAGCCCGGCGTCGGCAAGTCGACCCTGCTGCTCGACGTCGCGGCCAAGGCCTCCAACGGCGACCACCGCACCCTCTACGTCACGGGCGAGGAGTCGGCGAGCCAGGTCCGGCTGCGCGCCGACCGCATCAACGCGCTGAGCGACCACCTCTACCTGGCCGCCGAGACCGACCTCTCGGCGGTACTGGGGCACCTGGACGCGGTGAAGCCCTCCCTCCTCGTCCTGGACTCCGTCCAGACCGTCGCCTCCCCCGAGATCGACGGCGCGCCCGGCGGCATGGCCCAGGTCCGCGAGGTCGCCGGGGCCCTGATCCGCGTCTCCAAGGAGCGCGGGATGTCCACCCTGCTCGTCGGCCACGTGACCAAGGACGGGGCGATCGCCGGACCCCGCCTCCTGGAGCACCTGGTCGACGTGGTGCTGAGCTTCGAGGGCGACCGGCACGCCCGGCTGCGGCTGGTGCGCGGCATCAAGAACCGGTACGGGGCCACCGACGAGGTGGGCTGCTTCGAACTGCACGACGAGGGGATCACCGGGCTCGCCGACCCGAGCGGGCTGTTCCTGACCCGGCGCGCCGAGGCGGTCCCCGGGACCTGCCTGACGGTGACCCTGGAGGGCAAGCGTCCGCTGGTCGCCGAGGTGCAGGCGCTGACCGTGGACTCGCAGATCCCCTCCCCCCGGCGCACCACGTCGGGCCTGGAGACCTCGCGCGTCTCGATGATGCTGGCGGTGCTGGAGCAGCGCGGCCGGATCACCGCGCTGGGCAAGCGCGACATCTACAGCGCCACCGTGGGCGGGGTGAAGCTGACCGAGCCGGCCGCCGACCTGGCGATCGCGCTGGCCCTGGCCTCCGCCGCAAGCGACGTCCCGCTCCCGAAGAACCTCGTGGCCATCGGGGAGGTCGGCCTGGCCGGCGAGGTGCGCCGGGTGACCGGCGTACAGCGGCGCCTCGCCGAGGCGCACCGGCTCGGCTTCACGCACGCCCTGGTCCCGGCCGATCCGGGCAAGGTCCCGGCCGGGATGAAGGTGACCGAGGTCGCGGACATGGGCGACGCTCTACGGGTCCTGCCGCGCGGCCGCTCCCGTACGCCGGCCAGGGAACGGGACGGCTCCTAGGGCGGGCGGGCCCTGGCAGGTCAGAGGGTCCGTACGGGTCCCCGCGGGGACCCCCTGGCCAAGCCACGGCCGGGCCGCAGCGCACGCCGGTAGACTTCGGCATGGTCCGCCCGGCCGTACGCAGGCGGCGCAACCCGCGACCCGAGGAGTGCAGTGGCAGCCAAGGACGGGGCAGCAGCATCCGGAAAGTCGGGCGCGAGCTCCAAGCAGGAGGCCATGATGCGCGCCTCGCTGAGCGCGGTCGCACCTGGTCAGCCGCTGCGTGACGGCCTGGAACGGATCGTCCGCGGCAACACCGGCGGGCTCATCGTCCTCGGCATGGACAAGTCGGTCGAAGCGATGTGCACGGGCGGCTTCGTGCTGGACGTGGAGTTCACGGCGACCCGGCTGCGCGAGCTGTGCAAGCTCGACGGCGCGCTCATCCTGGACAAGGACATCACCAAGATCCTGCGGGCGGGCGTCCAGCTGGTGCCGGACGCGTCGATCCACACGGAGGAGACGGGCACCCGGCACCGGACCGCGGACCGCGTCTCGAAGCAGTGCGGCTTCCCCGTCGTCTCGGTGTCGCAGTCGATGCGGCTGATCGCGCTGTACGTGGACGGGGAGCGGCGGGTCCTCGAGGAGTCCGGGGCGATCCTGTCGCGGGCGAACCAGGCACTGGCCACGCTGGAGCGGTACAAGCTGCGCCTCGACGAGGTCGCGGGCACGCTGTCGGCGCTGGAGATCGAGGACCTGGTCACGGTTCGTGACGTGACCGCGGTCGCGCAGCGGCTGGAAATGGTCCGCCGGATCGCGACCGAGATCGCCGAGTACGTCGTGGAGCTGGGTACGGACGGACGGCTGCTGTCGCTCCAGCTGGACGAGCTGACGGTGGGCATCGAGCAGGAGCGGGAGCTGGTGATCCGCGACTACGTGCCGGAGCCGACGGCGAAGCGTTCCCGCACGGTGGAGGAGGCGCTGCCGGCCCTGGACGCGCTGACGCATCCGGAGCTGCTGGAGCTGGCGATCGTGGCGAAGGCGCTGGGCTACACCGGGTCGCCGGAGACCCTGGACTCCGCGGTCTCGCCGCGCGGGTACCGGCTGCTGGCGAAGGTGCCCCGCCTCCCGGGCGCGATCATCGAGCGGCTCGTGGAGCACTTCGGGGGTCTGCAGAAGCTGCTCGCGGCGAGCGTGGACGACCTTCAGACGGTGGACGGGGTGGGCGAGGCCCGCGCGCGCAGCGTCCGCGAGGGCCTGTCCCGCCTGGCCGAATCCTCGATCCTCGAGCGGTACGTCTAGACGTCTGCGTACGTCTGCGTACGTCCGGGAGGCGGCCTAGGACTTCTTGCCTCCGAGGACCACCTCGGCGTTCCAGGCCTCGCCCGGCTTGCCGCCGGTGCTGGTCAGGGTGCCGGTGTAGACGCCGTCCACGCTGAGCTTCTCGTTGGCCGCCGCCGACTGGAGGACGTCGCACACGTCGGCCACCGAGGTCACGGGCTCGCCCTTGACCATGTTGATGACGTCGCCGGCTCCGAGGTTGGCCTTGGCGGCCGGGGACTGCGGGCTGACGCTCAGGGCGATCACTCCGTCGATGCCCTGCTTCTGGAAGGCCTGGAAGGCCTTGCTGTCCTCGGGGCCGATCTCCTCGAAGGTGGCCGGGAGGCTCGGGTCCGACATGTCGAGGAGCCACCAGCCGGGGTCGTTCTTGTTGTCGCCCGCGGCCAGCCCGGCGAGCTTGGGTTCCGCGTGGTCGCTGCTGATCGCGTAGAACTGCCCCGACACCCCTTCCTCGGAGTAGCCGAGGGTGTTGATCCCGACGACGTCTCCCTTGGCGTTGAGCAGCGGCCCGCCCGAGTTGCCCGGGTTGACGGTCGCGGAGTGCTGGATCAGGGAGGGGTAGCGCGGCAGCGACGTGAGGGGTGTGGTGCCCACCTCGGGCGTCTGCACGGCGCCGGAGGTGAAGGCGACGTTCTGGGTGGCGTCGGTCTCCCCCAGCGATGCCGGATAGCCCAGTGCCATGACGGTGTCGGCCGTCGACACGTCGCCGCTCTTGCCGAACTTCAGCTCCTTCAGGTCCTCCTGCGGAGAGGCGAGCTTGAGTACCGCGAGGTCCTCGCAGGGGTCGCTGCCGAGCACGCGCACGGGGACCGGCGGCCCGTCGCCTATGACCGCCTTCAGGGCGGCCTCCCCTTGGATGACGTGTGCGTTGGTGACGATGAGGCCCTCGTCGGCGTCGTAGATGAAGCCGGTGCCGGCGCCGTACTTCCCGATCACGTGCACCGTGGCCGGCGCGGCCTTCTCGTAGACCTGTTTGGGCGAAGGATCCTCCGCCCACGCCGTCGCGGGGCTCCAAGCGGTGATGACCGCGGCCAGGACGCCGACAGCCACACCCGTGACTCTCGCACTCATAAGGTCCCCTTCGACTGGGGCGGCCAGGCCCCGCCCCCTGGAACCACTGCCGGCCGGGAACGATCGCTGTGATTTCAGCGTAATCCCGTGGAGCCGAGCTGTCCTGGAGGGGAGGACCGGCCCGGGCGAAGCGGACGGCCGGTCCTCTTCTCAGTCCTGCTTGAGGACGAAGGAGGTCCGGGCCACCGGCATGCCGGGCGACTTGACCTCGACCACGTACGTGTCGGGGCCCGCGGCCCCCGCCGGAGGCGCCTGGCACTGGTCGGCGGCGCTGAACTTGCGGTCCCAGTCGAGCGAATGCTTCGTCTCGCCCTGGGCGGGGAGGCGGAAGAACGCGCTGCCGGACCCCGTCGGGCAGTCCGCCGAGGACCACACGGCCTTGCCGCTGGCGGCCTGAAGGATGGTCAGGACCGCCTGCTTCGGGCCGAGATCGACCTTGCAGGTGGTGCCTGCGACATTGCGGGCGACGAGTTCGAGACGGGGCTTCTCGTTCGCCTCGTACTCGTTCTTCACGCTCTTGACCTCCCACTGCAGCGCCGTCGGCGCGCACGTGGGCAGAGCGGGATCCGCCGGGACCGGGGCCCCGCCGCCGCCCGTGCCGGAGCCCGCGCCGCCCGTGCCCGTACCGCTGCCCGGCTCGCCGTTCTTACCCGTGCCGGCGGAGCCTCCGCCCTCGGATCCGGTGCCGCCGCCGCCCGACTCCGTGCGTCCGCCCGGGGCCTGACTGATCGCCGGCCCCGTGCCCGCCGGGCCGGGGGTGATCGAGGCGATGGGATCGGGGTGGCCCTGGCCCTTGCCGTTCGTACTCGACTTCCCCCCGCCGGAACTGACGGTCCATACGGCGAGGAGCGCGAGGAGCGCGACGACGGACGCCAGCACAGCCCTCCGTCGCCAGTAGATGGAGGAGGGGAGCGGCCCGACCGGATTGCGCAGAGATCCCACGGACGGAACTTTACGAGAGTCCGCGGCCCGATCGGCGCGCCCCATGCCGCGCCGCGGGTTTGTTCTGCGGATGATCATCCTGGAGGCGCATCCGGGGTACCGGGAATCGGCCAAGAGTCTGACGCGGGCACTAGTCGCATTTGAGTACTGTCGGTGACCATGGACAGCACAGCCCTGTATCTCGACATCACCGATTTCGCCCACTCCACACCCGGCTGGGTGCGGTCGGCGTTCGAGATATGGACGGAGTACGGGCTGCTGCTCTTCGGAGTGCTCTTCCTGGCCGTCTGGTGGCGCTCGCGCGCACGGGCCGGCTCCCGTGCGGTCACGCTCGCCGTCCTGGCCCCCGCCGCCACCGCTGCCGCCTACGTCGCCTCGGAGCTCGTGAAGTCCACCGTGGACGAGGAGCGGCCCTGCCGCGCCGTGGCCGGGGCTGCGGCCTCGCTCGTCCCCTGCCCGCCGACCGGCGACTGGTCCTTCCCCAGCAATCACGCGGCCATCGCGGGAGCCGCCGCGGTCGCGCTGGCCATGGCCGTGCGCCGCCTCGTGCTGCTGACCGTCCCGCTCGCCCTCCTGATGGCCTTCTCCCGGGTCTTCGTCGGCGTGCACTACCCGCACGACGTGGCGATGGGCCTGCTGCTCGGCGGTTCGCTGGCCGCCCTGTTCGTACTGGCGCTCACCGGCCCGGCCGGCCGGATCATCGCCGCCATGCGGGCGAGCGGGGTACCGGCAGTTGTCTGGTTCACCGGCCCGGGCCCCGCAAGGTAGGGACGAAACGTGCCAGGATGCCGTCTGTCATGACTGCATCCCCCATCACCTCCTCCGAATCCCCCGACTCCCCCGAGTCCCCGGCCGTCTCCCACGCCCTGCACTCCCCCGTGATCGCGTGGTTCGACGAGCACGCCCGCGACCTGCCCTGGCGCCGCCCCGAGGCCGGCCCCTGGGGCGTGATGGTCAGCGAGTTCATGCTCCAGCAGACCCCCGTCAGCCGCGTCCTGCCGGTGTACGAGCAGTGGCTCGCCCGGTGGCCCCGCCCCGCGGACCTGGCCGCCGAGGCCCCGGGCGAGGCCGTACGGGCGTGGGGGCGGCTCGGCTACCCGCGCCGGGCGCTGCGGCTGCACGGCGCGGCCGTGGCGATAACGGAGCGGCACGGGGGCGACGTACCGCGGGAGCACGCGCAGCTGCTCGCGCTGCCCGGGATCGGCGAGTACACCGCGGCCGCCGTGGCCTCCTTCGCGTACGGGCAGCGTCACGCCGTGCTCGACACGAACGTCCGGCGGGTCTTGGCGCGCACCTCCACCGGGGTGGAGTACCCCCCGAACGCCACCACCGCCGCCGAGCGTCGCCTCGCCCGGGCCCTGCTCCCCGCGGACGAGGACACCGCGGCCCGCTGGGCGGCGGCCTCGATGGAGCTCGGCGCGCTCGTGTGCACCGCCAAGAACCCCGGCTGCGGCCGCTGCCCGGTGGCCGGGCTGTGCGCGTGGCGCCTCGCCGGGAAGCCGGCGCACGAGGGGCCGCCGCGGCGCGGGCAGACGTACGCCGGGACCGACCGGCAGGTACGGGGCCGGCTGCTCGCGGTGCTCCGGGAGGCGGTGGGAGCGGTTCCGCAGGCCGTGCTCGACACCGTCTGGGACGAGCCGGTGCAGCGTGCCCGGGCTCTCGACGGGCTGGTCTCCGACGGGCTGGTGGAGCCGCTCGAGGGCGGGATGTACCGGCTCCCGCAGACCTGACACGGGCACGCGCGGGGCCGGTCCGGAGCCGGTCCGGAGCCGGCTCGCGGCCGAGTCGTATCCGACTCAACTATTCCGCTTTCAACGCCGAAACCGCAGCTCACGGGCACTGTTACACAACCTATGGGTGTCCGTGCGTCCACCGAAGGCTGGCCCGCACAGGCCCGTGACAACCCCTCCGTACCTTCGGATCCGTAAGGCAGCGGAAGAGCGGTTGCACGGAACGGAGGCGGTCTGAGATGGCGCACGGCGAGGTACTCGAATTCGAGGAGTACGTACGCACCCGGCAGGACGCGCTGCTGCGCAGCGCCCGGCGCCTGGTCCCGGACCCCACCGACGCGCAGGACCTCCTGCAGACCGCCCTCGTCCGCACCTACGGCCGCTGGGACGGCATCGCCGACAAGTCCCTGGCCGACGCCTACCTCCGCCGCGTCATGATCAACACCCGTACCGAGTGGTGGCGCGCCCGCAAGCTCGAAGAGGTCCCCACCGAGCAGCTCCCCGACGCCTCCGTCGAGGACGGCTCCGACCAGCGCGCCGACCGGGCCCTGCTGATGGACATCCTCAAGGTGCTCGCGCCCAAGCAGCGCAGCGTGGTCGTACTGCGACACTGGGAGCAGATGAGCACCGAGGAGACGGCTGCCGCGCTCGGCATGTCGGCGGGTACCGTGAAGAGCACGCTGCATCGCGCGCTGGCCCGCCTCCGGCAGGAGCTGGAGAGCCGGGACCTGGACATGCGCGCGCTGGAGCGCGGTGACCACACCATCCGGTACGAGGGGCGTGAGCGGTGCGCGGCCTGAATGGCCAAGGACTGACCGGCAGGAATTCGCTGGTCCTGGTGTCGGCGGGGACGATCGTCCTCGTCGGCACAGCCGTGTTCGCGGTCGGTTGCGCCACGGGCGGTACCGGGCTGCGCGACGGCGGCCCCGCACGGACGGACCCGGTGGCCAAGACCGCCCCCTCCGCATCCTCCCCCGAGCCGACCGCGGCCGCCTCCGGCAAGCCGCTGAAGAAGGTCGACCCGGTGGCCCTGCTCAAGGCGGACCCCAAGGTGAGCGCCGAGGTCAAGCGGGACCTCAAGCCCTGCACGGGCAAGGAGTACCCCGTGGACGTGAGCTACGGGAAGGTCACCGGCAGCACCGTCGTCGACATCGTGGTCAACGTCCTGTCCTGCGCCGACGCGTTGGGGCGCGGTTCGTACGTGTACCGCGCGGACGGCGCGACGTACGAGAATGTCTTCTCGGACGAGCAGCCGCCCGTCTACGCGGAGATCGACCGGGGTGATCTGGTGGTCACGAAGCAGGTCTACGCGAAGAGCGACCCGCTCTCCTATCCGTCGGGCGAGGACGTGATCACGTACCGCTGGGACGGGGAGAAGTTCACCGAGCAGGACCGGGTGCACTCCGAATACAGCAACGTGGTCGACAGCGGCAGCCAGCCCGCTCCGGCCGTGACCCAGAAGAACTGACCGCCGCACCACCGAGCACCGAAGAACCGAAGAACCGAGGCGAGGCTCCCGCATGGCCGAGACCCATGTCCTGTTCGTGGAGGACGACGACGTCATCCGTGAGGCCACGACCCTGGCGCTGGAACGCGACGGGTTCGTGGTCACCGCCATGCCCGACGGCCTGTCCGGACTGGAGTCCTTCCGGGCGAACCGGCCCGACATCGCCCTGCTCGACGTGATGGTCCCCGGCATGGACGGCGTGAGCCTGTGCCGCCGCATCCGCGACGAGTCCACCGTCCCCGTGATCATGCTGTCGGCGCGCGCCGACTCCATCGACGTGGTGCTGGGCCTGGAGGCGGGGGCCGACGACTACGTCACCAAGCCCTTCGACGGATCGGTGCTCGTCGCCCGGATCCGCGCCGTGCTGCGCCGCTTCGGCCACGCCGGCGGACCGCGGAACGGCGGCCAGGGCTCCCACGACGAAGGTCAGGACGCGGAGCGCGGGGTGCTCTCCTTCGGCGACCTGGAGGTCGACACCGAGGGCATGGAGGTGCGCAGGGCGGGCGTGGCCGTGGCGCTGACCCCGACCGAGATGCGGCTGCTGCTGGAGTTCTCCTCCGCACCGGGCACCGTGCTGTCGCGCGACCGGCTGCTGGAACGGGTCTGGGACTACGACTGGGGCGGCGACACCCGGGTGGTGGACGTCCACGTCCAGCGGCTGCGGACCAAGATCGGCCAGGACCGGATCGAGACGGTCCGGGGCTTCGGATACAAGCTCAAGGCATGAGACGGCTCCACCTCCGCACGGGGATCCGCTGGAAGATCACCATCGCCGTCGCCGCCGTGGGCGCCCTCACGGCCGTCGCGCTGAGCCTGGTGGTGCACAGCGCTGCCCGGGTGTCGATGCTGGAGAGCGCCCGCGACGTGCAGCTGGACCGCGTGCAGTTCATCTCCCGCAACGCCGAGGCCGGGCGCAAGCCGCCCATGGGCGCCAAGCTCAACGACCCGGACCTGCCCGCCCAGCTGCGGGAGAAGGCGCGCTCCGGGCGGCGCGGCACGTACGTGCAGGAGTCCGCGACGGGGGCGGCTCCCGAGGTGTGGGCCGCGGTGCCGCTCGAGAACGGGCAGGTGCTGTCGCTGCACACGCAGTTCCGGGAGAGCGCCAACATGGTGCGCGACCTGGACCAGGCGCTGGTCGTCGGCTCCCTGGCCGTGGTGGTCGGCGGCTCGGCGCTGGGCGTCCTGATCGGCGGGCAGATCTCCCGCCGGCTGCGCAAGGCGGCGACGGCCGCGCAGCGGGTGGCGCACGGGGATCCCGAGGTCCGGGTGCGCGACGCGGTCGGGGGCGTCGTACGCGACGAGACGGACGACCTCGCGCGGGCCGTGGACGCCATGGCCGACGCCCTCCAGCAGCGGCTGGAGGCCGAGCGGCGGGTGACCGCGGACATCGCGCACGAACTGCGGACACCGGTGACGGGCCTGCTCACCGCGGCCGAACTGCTGCCCCCGGGCCGGCCGACCGAGCTCGTACGGGACCGGGCGCAGGCGATGCGCGTGCTGGTCGAGGACGTCCTGGAGGTGGCCCGGCTGGACAGCGCCTCCGAGCGCGCGGAGCTTCAGGACGTGGCGCTGGGCGAGTTCGTGAGCCGGCGGGTGACGGCGCTGATGCCGGAGGCGTCGGTACGGGTCGTCGCGGACGAGATCGTCAGCACCGACCCGCGACGCCTGGAGCGGATCCTGGGAAACCTGCTGGCCAATGCCGCGCGGTACGGGCGGCCACCGGTCCAGGTCGACGTGGAGGGCCGGGTCGTGCGGATCCGCGACCACGGGCCGGGCTTCCCGGAGGCCCTGCTGCGCGAGGGGCCGAGCCGCTTCCGGACCGGGTCGACGGACCGCGCGGGCGTGGGGCACGGGCTGGGTCTGACCATCGCGGAGGGGCAGGCGCGGGTGCTGGGCGCCCGGCTGACCTTCCGCAACGTGGCCGCCCCGGGCGGCTTCGACCGCGAGGGCCGGGCGGCGGGCGCCGTGGCGGTGCTGTGGCTGCCGGAGCACGCGCCGACGGCGACGGGCAGCTTCCCGGTGGTCAAGCCCCAGCAGTAGCCCGGTGGCGGGGAGGACCGGATCGGCACCGGGCCGTACGGCCCGGCAGGTCCGTGACTTAGCATCCGTGGAATGAGCGACGGCACGAATCCCCCGAGCAACCCGCAGCCCGAGCCCGCCCCGGGGAGCGGTGGCTACGGGTTCCCGCCGGGGCCCCCCGCACAGGGCGGGTACGGCTTCCCGCCCGGGACACCGCCCGCCCAGAGCGGCTACGGCTTCCCGCCCGGCCCGCCCGCGCAGGACGGCGGCGGCTACGGCTACCCCCAGGCGGGCGGGCCGAACCCGTACCAGCCCGACGCGCACCAGCCGGACCCGTACCGGCAGGACCCTAGGGCGCAGCAGGCGCCGTGGCCGCCCGGGCAGCCGGGCATACCGGGGCAGGGGCTGGGGCCGGGGCCGGGACAGGGGCCGGCCGGTGATCAGCCGGACTGGGAGGCCATGGCCGACCGCTCCGCGGCCGAGCGGCGCAAGAAGCGGCTGTGGATGCTGGGCGGCGGGGTGACCGTACTGGCGCTGCTGGCCGGCGGCGGAACGTTCTTCCTGCTGGGCGGCGAGGAGCACCCGGAGGTCCCGACGGATGACCCCGCGGTGTCGGCGTCCGCCTCGCCGGGCGGCCCCTCGGGCTCGGCGGCGCCGTACTCCCCCACCGTCGAGGGCGACGCGACGCTGCTGCGCGACAGCAACGGGAAGATCGGGATCCGGCTGGGGCCCGACACGCAGATCGCCCCGGTGGGCAAGCGGTTCCAGATCGTCTCGAAGGGCACGTCGAAGTCCTACGCGCAGGCCTCCGAGGCGGCCGTGGACGTGACGAAGAGCTTCTCCGTCACGGCCCGCCTCTACAACTCGGCCGCCAAGGGCTCGCGGATCGCCGTGAGCCAGGGCGACGGCGAGTCGTTCTCGTTCGAGCTGGGCATCGACCAGGTGAACGGCAAGCAGGCCTGGATCTTCCGGGTGCAGACCGGGGACAAGGGCGCCGCGGCGACCACGCAGACCGTCGTCGCCGAGGGCCTGGGCATGGTCAAGACGCCGACCACGGTCATCGGGGCGTACGACGCGGAGAAGAAGGCGATCGCCCTCTACGTGGACGGCAAGAAGGCCGGCGAGGCCGCCGTGCCGGGCATCTGGCAGGCCCCCGGCCCGCTCCAGCTGGGCCGCTCGCGCCACCACGGGATCTGGTCCAGCGCGTGGCAGGGGGGCATGCACAACATCCGGGTCTACGAGACGGCGTTCTCGCCCGAGCTGGCGGCCGCCTACAAGGAGGGCAAGATGCCCGCGGCGACGAAGCCCTCACACTCCTGGCTGCTCACCTAGGACCGGCCAGGGACCGGTCCGGGGACCCGTCAGGTCAGATGGTGACGCCGACGGTGCGCAGGAAGGACACCGGGTTGACGGCCGAGCCGTAGTTCGGGGTGGTGCGGATCTCGAAGTGGAGGTGCGGGCCGCTGGAGTTTCCGGTGTTGCCGGACAGCGCGATCTGCTGGTCCACGGCGACCTTCTGGCCGATCTTGACCTGGATCTTCGAGAGGTGCGCGTACTGCGAGTACGTGTTGTTCGCGTGCTTGATCACGACGGCGTTGCCGTACGCGGGGCCGTCGCCGCCGCCGTTGGGGCCCGCCTTGACGACGGTGCCGGCGGCCACGGCGTCGACCGGGGTGCCGACCGGGACGGCGAAGTCCTGGCCGGAGTGCTTGTTGGACCACATGCTGCCGCCCTTGCCGAAGGTCGCGGACAGCGTGTACTTCTCGACCGGCTTGTCCCACAGGCCGGTCTTCGCGGCGGTGGTCGCGGTCTTCGCCGTCTTCGCGGCGCCGGCGGCCTGGGCCGCGGCCTGCTCGGCGACCAGCTCGGCGGTCCCGGTGAGGGCGGTCTGCGTCGTGTCGGCGAAGGCGGCGGTCGTCCCGGCCCCGAGGGCCAGCGCCGCACCGAGAGCGGTTGCGCCGACGGCGATACGGGTACGGGTGGTGATGACGCGCTTCGCGGACATGAAGGAGACCTCCGGGGCCGGGGACAGAACGTGGTTCACGCCCGCCACGGGCATGAAGTGACCCGGCACGGTCTGGCGTGTGCCGGGTGGGCTCATCTTTGGTAACCCGGGCCCCCGCCCTTCCCCAAACCTCCCCATTACTACCCGAACTCGTAGACCTGGTACGTGTGACGAACTCGTTTGACCAGGTCACTACCGGGTCGCTGGTGGACAAATCGGGTGACTGGATCTACGAAACCTTCTAGTAGGTCCGATTTGCCCTGTGCGGCTTGTCACCGGCTCAGGGCCTTCGCCCGGCCCTTGCGGGACCTTCGGCAGGCAACCGAAAGGGGCGGCCCCGGAACCTTTCGGTTCCGGGGCCGCCCCTTTTGTACGGCTTGTACCGCTGTCGCTACCGCGCTCCGGCGGTCACGCGCCCTTCGACAGGTCCGGGCCGGAGCCCGTGGCCTCGATCGGGGGGAGGTCGGGCAGAGCCGACTTCTCCTCGCCGCGGAAGGTGAACTTGGCGTCCTCGCCCTCACCCTCCTTGCCGACGACCACGATGTGACCGGGGCGCAGCTCGCCGAAGAGGATCTTCTCCGACAGGATGTCCTCGATCTCGCGCTGGATGGTCCGGCGCAGCGGCCGGGCACCCAGGATCGGGTCGTAGCCGCGCTTGGCGAGCAGGAGCTTCGCGTCGCCGCTCAGCTCGATGCCCATGTCGCGGTCCTTCAGGCGCTCGTCCACCTTGGCGATCATCAGGTCGACGATCTGGATGATGTCTTCCTCGGTGAGCTGGTGGAAGACGACCGTGTCGTCGACGCGGTTGAGGAACTCGGGCCGGAAGTGCTGCTTGAGCTCTTCGTTGACCTTCGCCTTCATCCGCTCGTACCCGGTCTTGGTGTCGCCCTGGGCCGCGAAGCCCAGGTTGAAGCCCTTGGAGATGTCCCGCGTACCCAGGTTGGTCGTCATGATGATGACCGTGTTCTTGAAGTCCACGACCCGGCCCTGGGAGTCGGTCAGACGACCGTCCTCCAGGATCTGGAGAAGGGAATTGAAGATATCCGGGTGGGCCTTCTCGACCTCGTCGAAGAGGACGACGGAGAACGGCTTGCGGCGCACCTTCTCGGTGAGCTGGCCGCCCTCTTCGTAGCCCACGTAGCCGGGGGGCGAACCGAAGAGACGGGAAACCGTGTGCTTCTCGCTGAACTCCGACATGTCGAGGGAGATCAGTGCGTCCTCGTCACCGAAGAGGAATTCGGCGAGCGTCTTCGAGAGCTCGGTCTTACCGACACCGGACGGGCCGGCGAAGATGAACGAGCCACCCGGGCGCTTCGGGTCCTTCAGACCCGCACGGGTACGGCGGATCGCCTGCGAGAGCGCCTTGATGGCGTCCTTCTGGCCGATGACCCGGCGGTGGAGCTCGTCCTCCATGCGGAGCAGTCGCGAGGACTCCTCCTCGGTGAGCTTGAAGACGGGAATGCCGGTCGCGGTCGCGAGGACTTCGGCGATGAGCTCGCCGTCGACCTCGGCGACGACGTCCATGTCGCCGGCCTTCCATTCCTTCTCGCGCTTGGTCTTCGCCGCCAGCAGCTGCTTCTCCTTGTCACGGAGAGACGCCGCCTTCTCGAAGTCCTGGGAGTCGATGGCCGACTCCTTGTCGCGGCGCACGCCCGCGATCTTCTCGTCGAACTCGCGGAGGTCCGGCGGCGCGGTCATCCGGCGGATGCGCATCCGGGAGCCGGCCTCGTCGATCAGGTCGATCGCCTTGTCCGGCAGGAAGCGGTCCGAGATGTACCGGTCCGCCAGCGTCGCCGCCTGGACGAGGGCCTCGTCCGTGATGGAGACGCGGTGGTGGGCCTCGTAGCGGTCGCGCAGGCCCTTGAGGATCTCGATCGTGTGGGGGAGGGAAGGCTCCGCCACCTGGATCGGCTGGAAGCGGCGCTCGAGGGCCGCGTCCTTCTCGAGGTGCTTGCGGTACTCGTCGAGCGTCGTGGCACCGATGGTCTGGAGCTCACCACGGGCCAGCATGGGCTTGAGGATGCTCGCGGCGTCGATCGCGCCCTCGGCGGCACCCGCACCCACGAGGGTGTGGAGCTCGTCGATGAACAGGATGATGTCGCCGCGGGTGCGGATCTCCTTGAGCACCTTCTTCAGGCGCTCCTCGAAGTCACCGCGGTAGCGGGAACCGGCGACCAGGGCGCCGAGGTCAAGCGTGTAGAGGTGCTTGTCCTTGAGGGTCTCGGGGACCTCGCCCTTGACGATCGCCTGCGCCAGGCCCTCGACGACGGCGGTCTTGCCGACGCCGGGCTCGCCGATGAGGACCGGGTTGTTCTTGGTGCGGCGGGACAGCACCTGCATGACCCGCTCGATCTCCTTCTCGCGCCCGATGACCGGGTCGAGCTTGGATTCGCGGGCCGCCTGGGTGAGGTTGCGGCCGAACTGGTCCAGGACGAGCGAGGTCGAGGGCGTGCCCTCGGCCGGGCCGCCGGCCGTGGCCGACTCCTTGCCCCCGCCGGTGTAGCCGGAGAGCAGCTGGATGACCTGCTGCCGGACTCGGTTGAGATCGGCGCCCAGCTTCACGAGGACCTGGGCGGCGACGCCCTCGCCCTCGCGGATCAGGCCGAGCAGGATGTGCTCGGTGCCGATGTAGTTGTGGCCGAGCTGGAGGGCCTCTCGGAGCGAAAGCTCCAGGACCTTCTTCGCCCGCGGGGTGAAGGGGATGTGGCCGGACGGGGCCTGCTGCCCCTGACCGATGATCTCCTCAACCTGCTGGCGAACAGCCTCGAGCGAAATCCCGAGGCTCTCCAGGGCCTTAGCGGCGACACCCTCACCCTCGTGGATCAAGCCCAGGAGGATGTGCTCGGTGCCGATGTAGTTGTGGTTGAGCATCCGGGCTTCTTCCTGAGCCAGGACGACAACCCGCCGCGCGCGGTCGGTGAACCTCTCGAACATCGTTTATCGCTCCTCAGAGCGGTCGGGCAGTTCGGGGTCGGTCCCCGCCCTGTCCTTCCGCATGCTAGTCCCGCGGGGCGGGACAGCTCATTCCAACTGCCGACATCCCTCCGCGGCTCACCCCCGCGTCAGCGGGGAAAACCGGCTTGCAGAGCCGACAACTGCTCCAACCCGATGGTGCGAGACGATGTTCCCGCAGGCCAGGCAGATACCCGTCATGCGTGTACGCCGATGGCGAACGGAAGCCCGTCAAATCAGCGTGTCGCCCCGATCCACTAGGAATGTCTTACCCGTAAGGACTGACACTCCATGCCGGTGGCACCGGTTCCCTCCGCTAAGGGCGAACAAGATTCCGTCCCGAATGTGGGACTCCGCCCCGCGGATGTTTACGTTCCGCATTGATCCGCGTGCGGTGCGTCATCCCCGTGCTCCCGCCGGGAGGCATCCCGGCCGTAACCCGCGGGCTCCGCGGAAGTTGCTCAGGGCATGGCCTCCAGCACCGTCGCAGCCCCCGCCGTCCCGCTGCCCCGCGTCCCGGCCGAGGAGGCCGCGTACGCCGCGAGCGCCGCCCACGCCTCCTGGTACGAGCACGTGCTCGGCTGGCCCGTGACGGGCGGCCCGCCGGTCCAGCTGGTCACCGGGGTCCGGTTCGACGTGCTGGAGCTGCCGTCCGATGCGGGGGCGGCGCTCCTGCGCAGGCCGGTCGACACCGGCCCGGTCGCCCGCATGGGGCGCAGGATGAGGCTCCTGGTGGCCCCGGGGAGCGCGGAGGAGCTCGACGGGCTGCTCGACTGGCTGGAGTGGGGCGGGGTCGCCCTGGATCTGACCGCCCTGGGTGCGGGTGGCCGGATCACCGCCCCGGCTCCGCCGGGACCGCCCCCCGGCCCTCGGGAGGCCGCCGTGTGGCTGCGGCCCCCCGAGCAGGGGTGCGAGGCACTGCTGCCGGCCCTGCCGGGTCCCCCCGGGCCGGGCTCCGGACCCGCCCGTGGGCCCGATCTCGTACGCCTCGTGGCGGCGGCGGCGACGGAATGCCACCGCGCGCGGCTGCGGCGCCCTGCGACGCGGTGCGGTCAGCCCTTGGCCTTCTCGTAGGCCTCGCGAATCTCGGCCGGGACGCGTCCGCGGTCGTTCACGTTGTAACCGTTGTCCTTCGCCCACGCGCGGATCTCGGCGGTGTCCGGGTTACCGGTCGTCGCCGAGGCACGGCCCTTGGCCCGGGCCGCGGTCGCGCGCCCGCCGGTGCGGCGGCCGCCCTTCGTGTACGGGTCGAGCAGACCGCGGAGCTTTTCAGCGTTGGCGGTGGTGAGGTCGATCTCGTAGGTCTTGCCATCCAGAGCGAACGTCACCGTCTCGTCCGCCTCGCCGCCGTCGAGGTCGTCGACAAGAAGGACCTGAACCTTCTGTGCCACCGGGATTTCCTTTCATCGAAAAGCAGTACGCGGAAAGGAAACCGCTTTTGCCTGGAAAACACAAACCCCCGGGGAGAGGTTCAGGACGGCAACGGGGCGGGAAACGTGCGCGATTCGGACATAGGCCACAGGTGCGGGGAGGGCCGGAAAAGCCGGGGCCATCGATCAGAGGTGCAGAAGCATCCGACTGTTGCCCAAGGTGTTCGGCTTCACTCGTTCGAGACCGAGGAACTCGGCGACGCCCTCGTCATAGGAACGCAGGAGCTCCATGTAGACATCGGTCTCGACCGGGGTCTCCCCGATCTCGACGAAGCCGTGCTTCGCGAAGAAGTCCACTTCGAAGGTGAGACAGAAAACCCGGCTCACGCCGAGCTCGCGGGCCGTCCGCAACAACTGCTCCAGCACCAGATGACCGACGCCGGCGCCCTTGAGGTCGCGGTCGACGGCGAGAGTGCGTACTTCGGCGAGGTCTTCCCACATCACGTGGAGAGCGCCGCACCCGACCACCTGGCCGCCGGACTCGCGTTCCGCGACCCAGAACTCCTGGATGTCCTCGTAAAGGACGACCGGTGCTTTGTCGAGCAGGATCCGCTGCTGCACGTACTGGTCGAGCAGGCGGCGCAGCGCGGGAACGTCACCGGTGCGGGCACGGCGGATCGTCACTGTTTCTGGATGTGCGGCGGAAAACTCTCCCATGGCCCGGACGCTATCGCCCCGGTCCCTCCGGACGCTCGCCGGACTCCCCTCCGGCCGGGGCGGAGCCTGCCGGTGCGGCCGCCTCGGCCGGGGCCGCTGCTTCGGCCGCATCGGCCGCATCGGCCGCTTCGGCCGCTTCATCGTCGTGCTGGACGATCCGGACGGCGTCCCGGAGGGCTTCCCGCTGTTCCGCGGACATCATGCCGAAGAAGGCGACGAGGGCGGCCGCGGGGTTGTCACTGGTCGACCACGCTTCGTTCATCAGTGCGGCCGAGTATGCGGCGCGGGTCGAGACCGCCGTATATCGATAGGCGCGGCCTTCCGCTTCCCGGCGGACCCAGCCCTTCTGATGAAGATTGTCCATAACGGTCATGACCGTGGTGTACGCGATGGACCGTTCCTGCTGGAGGTCTTCCAGCACTTCTCGAACGGTGACCGGGCGGTTCCACTGCCACACCCGCGTCATGACGGCGTCTTCGAGTTCTCCCAAGGGGCGAGGCACAACAGCACGATAGTGCGGCTTGTGGGTAATTGCCCGACTATTCGCTCGGCAACGCGCGACAAAATCCGGGGCCCCGACGGGACCCCGGACGGCGCCGGTTACTTGCGCGGCTGGCGGGCGGCCTCGGCCCGGGCGATCACGGCGTCGACCGCTTCGTCCTCCTTGGCCTTGTTGGCGCCGCCCTGGGTCTTCACGATCGTCACGACGAGAGCGATGAAGAACGCGGCCATCACGATGGGGGGCACGAGCGCGGAAACGTAGTCCATGCCCCTCAGCGTAACTATCCGGCGGCCCGGCCCTCCGCCGGGGGCGGGGTCGGCTTGCGGCGCGGCGGGAACACCTCGCCGGGGGTCGGGACCGGCCGCGGGGGCGCCTGTGGCTGCGGCGGTTGCTTGGGCTGGGGCTTCGGGCCCGGGGCCGGCTCCTCCCGGCCGCCGGCCAGGGCCAGCAGCCGGGTCCGCGGCGCGGGCGCGGTCGACAGCCGGCGGCGTACGGAACGCTCCAGGACGGCCTGGGCCCGGACCAGCAGCGCCGCGGCGACCGGGTTGGCCCGCAGGGCGCGCAGGGCCGCCAGATCGTCCGGTGCGGGCTCGTAGCCGGCGGCCAGGGCGTCCTGGAGCAGCTCCAGGTACCCGGAGAGGCTGCCGGGCAGGGCGCCCCGGTAGCGGGCCAGATCCTCCAGGAGGAAGGCTCTGAGCCGGCCCGCCTCCTGCACCACGTCGTCCACCGATTGCGCGAGGCGCAGGCAGTCCTGGACCTCCGAGGCCTTGAGGGGGGCCGAGGAGGACTGAAGGGCGTGGGCGAGCGAGCGCCTGAGCACGTGCAGCTCTGCGGCACTGAACGCCATGCCGCCGCGGGATCCGTAGGGCGTGGGCATGGGCCGAAGATACGCGCTAATCGGACAAAATCCCCTTTGGCGCGGCCGGTCGGTCAGCCGGACTCTTTCACCGCGGCCAGGAAATCGGCCCAGGCCGCCTGGGTCGTGGCGAGCACGAGGTGCGCGGGATCGGCGCGGTCGGCGACGCGCACGAGGGTGCCTGGGGCGGCGGATACGTAGACGCAGGCGTCTTCCGCCTCGCCGCAGAACGAGGACTTCTGCCACGTGGGCCGAGCGGTCATGGTGTCTCCTCGCGGGTATTTCCAGTGGGGGGACGGTATCTCCGCGTCCGCCCCCCGGCGGTGTCTTTAACGCAATCCGGCGATTCCCCGGTTCCCGGCGAGGCCTCGAAGGGGCCTCGCCGGGAACCCGCCGGCACTACAGGCGCGCCGCGAAGGCCGCCACGGCCTCGGCGACCTCCGCCCCGGTCCAGCTCAGGCCCGGTTCCGTGACCTCGACCTCGGTCACCGCGAGGCCGGGGACCGGCGCCGGCCACCAACGGCGGAACAGGACCCGGCCCGTCTCCTGCGCCACGCGGACCGACACCTCCGTCAGGTGCTCCGGGTCGTACGGGAGCCAGACCTGGAACTGGTGGGTGTGCGGCGGCTCCGGGTGCACCCGCGACCACGGGATCCCGGCCTGCGCGAAGGCCGGCCCCAGCGCCGCCGCCACCATCCGCGCCTGCGCCACGTACGACGGCAGCCGCGGCAGTTCCCGCTCCAGCCCGGCCAGCGCGGCCAGGGCCTGCGGGAACTGCCGGAAGATCTGGCCGCCGTACCGGTGGCGCCAGACCCTGGTCTCCTCCACGAAGGCCCGCGGCCCGGCCAGCGCCGCCCCGCTCAGGCCGCCGAGGGACTTGTAGAACGAGACGTACACCGAGTCCGCGAGCCCCGCGATCTCCGCCAGCGGCCGCCCGAAGTGGACCGTGGACTCCCACAGCCGGGCCCCGTCGAAGTGGACCACCGCCTCCCGTTCCCGGGCCGCGTCCGCCAGCGCCTCCAGCTCCTCCCAGGTGGGCAGGAGGAAGCCCGCCTCCCGCAGGGGCAGCTCCAGCATCAGCGTGCCGAACGGCTCCGCGAGCCCCGCGACCTCCTCCGCCGACGGCTGGCGCGCCTCCGTCGTCGGGTGTGCCACCCGCAGCCCCGAGACGGCCGACAGCGCGCCGCCCTCCCACCGCTCGGGGTGGCTCATCGGGTGCAGCGCCACCACCGGGTTCCCGGTCCGGCCCGCCCAGCAGCGCAGCGCGACCTGCTGGGCCATGGTCCCGCTCGGGAAGAAGGCGGCGTCCTCGGTGCCCAGCAGGTCCGCGACCCGCCGCTCCAGCTCGGCGACCACGCCGTTGCCGTAGAGGTCGGCCGGCTGGTCCAGGTCGTACGGGGCATGGGCGAGCGGCGCCAGCAGCTCCGCCACCGTGGCGTCCCGCAGGGAACGGGAGAGCATCCGCCCGGCCCCCCGCCAGGCCGCAGCCTGCCGCTTCTCCCGCTCGGTGTCCTCGGCGGCCTCGGCGTGCCCGGTGTCCTCGGTGTCCGCGTAGCCCTCGTAGTCCTCGCTCATGGCTCACGATCATCGCCGACCGGCCAAAGGGCCAGGAGCTAGCATGGCGGCGTATCGTCCGGTACCCCCCGCGGACTGGAACGGAAGGCCCTCCCCGCGTGAATCCATCACAGCAGCCACGCCCTGCCCGGCTGGCGGTCGGTGTCGTCGGAGCCGGCCGGGTCGGCCCCGCGCTGGCCCGCGCGCTCCAGCAGGCCGGGCACCTGCCCGTCGCCGTGTCGGGCGTCTCCGACGCCTCGGTGCGCCGCGCCGCGCGGATGCTGCCCGACGTCCCCCTCGTATCACCCGAGCAGGTGTTCGAGAAGGCCGATCTGGTCCTCCTCACCGTGCCCGACGACGCGCTGCCCTCCCTGGTCGAGGGGCTCGCCGAGACCGGTGCGATCCGGCCGGGACAGCTCCTCGTCCACACCTCCGGCCGGTACGGGACCGCCGTGCTCGACCCGGCGCGCCGCGCGGGCGCCCTGCCGCTCGCCCTGCACCCCGTGATGACCTTCACCGGCACCGAGGTCGACGTGCAGCGGCTGGCCGGCTGCTCCTTCGGCGTCACCGCCCCCGAGGAGCTGCGGCTCGCCGCCGAGGCCCTGGTCATCGAGATGGGCGGAGAGCCCGAGTGGATCGCGGAGGAGAACCGTCCGCTCTACCACGCGGCCCTCGCCCTCGGCGCGAACCACCTGGTCACCCTGGTCGCCCAGGCCATGGAGCTGCTGGGCAAGGCCGGGGTCGAGCACCCCGACCGGATGCTCGGCCCCCTGCTCGGCGCGGCCCTCGACAACGCCCTGCGCTCCGGGGACTCCGCCCTGACCGGCCCGGTGGCCCGCGGCGACGCCGGTACGGTCGCCGCGCACGTCTCGGAGCTGCGCAAGCACGCGCCCGGCACGGTCTCCGGATACCTGGCGATGGCCCGCACCACCGCCGACCGCGCCCTCGCCCACGGACTGCTCAAGCCCGAGCTCGCCGAGGACCTGCTCGGCGTGCTCGCCGACCCGGACCCGGAAGGGGGCGACACCCCGTGAGCCGACTGCTGCTCGACACCGCCGCGGAGCTCCGGGAACTGCCGCGCACCGGCCGCCGTGCCGTCGTGATGACCATGGGCGCCCTGCACGAGGGCCACGCCACCCTGATCCGCTCGGCCCGCGAACTGGCCGGACCGCAGGGCCAGGTCGTGGTCACCGTCTTCGTCAACCCCCTGCAGTTCGGGGCGGGCGAGGACCTGGACCGCTATCCGCGCACCCTCGACGCCGACCTCGCGATCGCCGAAGGGGCGGGCGCCGACGTGGTGTTCGCCCCGGCGGCCGACGAGGTCTACCCCGGCGGCGACCCCCAGGTGCGGATCAGTGCCGGCCCCATGGGCGAGCGCCTCGAAGGGGCCACCCGCCCGGGCCACTTCGACGGGATGCTGACCGTCGTCGCGAAGCTGCTCCACCTCACCCAGCCCGACCTGGCCCTCTTCGGCCAGAAGGACGCGCAGCAACTGGCCCTGATCCGGCGTATGGTCACCGACCTGAACTTCCCCGTGGAGGTGGTCGGCGTACCGACCGTCCGCGAGGACGACGGGCTCGCGCTGTCCTCCCGCAACCGCTACCTCTCGTCCGCCGAGCGGCGCACCGCCCTGGCCCTGTCCCGCGCCCTGTTCGCCGGACAGGACCGGCTCGCCGCGCAGGCCGCGCTGCGGGCCCGCGCCGAGGCCTCCCCGGCCAGCGACGAGCGGGCCACCGCCCTGGCCCGGCTCGGCGAGATCCGCGCCTCCGCCGACGCGCACGCCGTCTCCGCGGCGGGCACCGGGCTCCCGGACGCCGTACGGGCCGCCGCGGCCCACGTCCTGGAGGAGGCGGGCCGCCACGAGCCGCCGCTCGTGCTGGACTACCTGGCGCTGGTCGACCCGCAGGACTTCGCCGAGGCCGGCCCCGGGTTCACCGGACAGGCCGTACTGGCCGTCGCCGCGAAAGTGGGCACGACCCGGCTGATCGACAACATCCCACTGGAATTCGGAGCACACTCGTGAGCACCCCAGGCAGAGGCCTCCCGTCGGGCGGCACCGGCGCGGGCACCGGCATACGGCTGCACGCACCCGCCCCCGGCTGGGCCGTCGACGCCGACGTCGTGGTCGTCGGCTCCGGCGTCGCGGGGCTGACCGCGGCGCTGCGCTGCGCCGCCGCCGGCCGCCGTACGGTCGTGGTCACCAAGGCCCGGCTCGACGACGGCTCCACCCGCTGGGCCCAGGGCGGCATCGCCGCGGCCCTCGGCGAGGGCGACACCCCCGAGCAGCACCTGGACGACACCCTGGTCGCCGGTGCGGGCCTGTGCGACGAGGCGGCCGTCCGGCTGCTCGTCACCGAAGGACCGGACGCGGTACGGCGGCTGATGGCCACGGGCGCCGTCTTCGACACCTCCGCGGAGACCGGGGAGATAGAACTGACCCGTGAGGGCGGCCACCACCGGCGCCGGATCGCGCACGCGGGCGGCGACGCCACCGGGGCCGAGATCTCCCGGGCGCTCGTCGAAGCCGTGCAGGCCGCGGGGATCCGTACCGTCGAGAACGCGCTCGTCCTCGACCTGCTGCAGGACGCGCACGGCCGCACCGCCGGGGTCACGCTGCACGTCATGGGCGAGGGCCAGCACGACGGCGTCGGCGCCGTCCACGCGCCCGCCGTGATCCTCGCGACCGGCGGCATGGGCCAGGTCTTCTCCGCGACCACCAACCCCTCCGTCTCCACAGGCGACGGCGTGGCGCTCGCCCTGCGCGCCGGGGCCGAGGTCTCCGACCTGGAGTTCGTGCAGTTCCACCCGACGGTGCTGTTCCTCGGCCCGGACGCCGAAGGCCAGCAGCCCCTCGTCTCGGAGGCGGTCCGCGGCGAGGGCGCGTACCTGGTCGACGCGGACGGCGTGCGTTTCATGGTGGGACAGCACGAGCTCGGCGAGCTCGCCCCCCGCGACATCGTCGCCAAGGGCATCATGCGGCGCATGCAGGAGCAGGGCGCCCAGCACATGTACCTCGACGCCCGGCACTTCGGCGCCGAGATGTGGGAGCAGCGCTTCCCCACCATCCTCGCCGCCTGCCGCTCCCACGGCATCGACCCGGTCACCGAGCCGATCCCGGTCGCGCCCGCCGCGCACTACGCGTCCGGCGGCGTACGGACCGACCTGCACGGCCGCACCACCGTCCCGGGCCTGTACGCTTGCGGCGAGGTCGCCTGCACCGGCGTGCACGGCGCGAACCGGCTGGCCTCCAACTCCCTGCTGGAGGGCCTGGTCTTCGCCGAGCGCATCGCCGACGACATCACCGCGCAGGCACGCTCCGGCAACGGCCCCGGCGTACCGGTGCCCTCGACCGGCCCGCTGCAGCCCGCCGAGGCCCGGCACGAGATCCAGCGGATCATGACGGACGGCGCGGGCGTGCTGCGCTCCGCCGCGTCCCTGCGCACGGCCGCCGAGGCGCTCGAAGGCCTGTACGCCACCGCCCTGAACTCCCTCGAAGCGCACGGCAAGACCGCCGAACCGGGGGTGGACACCTGGGAGGCCACGAACCTGCTGTGCGTGGCCCGGGTACTGGTCGCCGCCGCGCAGCGGCGCGTGGAGACCCGCGGCTGCCACTGGCGCGAGGACCACCCGGACCGGGACGATGCCGCCTGGCGCCGCCATCTCGTCGTCCGCCTGTCGGCGACCGAGAAGCGGGCGCTGGTCGTCACCCCCACCGACTCCGCGGACTTCCCGTCCGTGCACGTACCCCTCAGCACCCAGAGCCTGGAGCAGTGACCGTGAGCACCCCCGACGAACTTCCCCTGATCGACCAGCCCGCCGACGACGGCGCCGGCTGCGGCGACGACTGCGCCTGCGGCGACGGCGAGGAGACCGGCCTGGACCCGGCCCTGGCCCAGCTGCTGGCGGACGCCGGGCTGGACCCCGTCGAGGTCGAGGACATCGCCCACATGGCGCTCTCCGAGGACCTGGACGGCGGGGTGGACGTCACCACCGTCGCCACGGTGCCGGAGGAGGCCGAGGCGGTGGCCGACTTCATCGCCCGCGAGGACGGCGTCGTGGCCGGCCTGCGCATCGCCGAGGCCGTGTTCTCCGTGGTCTGCACCGAGGCCTTCGAGGTGGAGCGGCACGCGGAGGACGGCGACGCCGTCAAGGCCGGGCAGGTGCTGCTGTCCGTACGCTCCCGCACCCGCGACCTGCTGACGGCGGAGCGCAGCGCGCTGAACATCGTGTGCCGCCTGTCGGGCATCGCGACCGCCACCCGCCGCTGGGCGGACGTGCTGGAGGGCACCGGGGCCAAGGTCCGCGACACCCGCAAGACCACGCCGGGGCTGCGCGCCCTGGAGAAGTACGCGGTGCGCTGCGGCGGCGGCGTCAACCACCGCATGTCGCTGTCGGACGCGGCGCTGGTGAAGGACAACCACGTGGTGGCCGCGGGCGGCGTCGCGCAGGCCTTCAAGGCCGTACGGGAGACCTTCCCGGACGTTCCGATCGAGGTCGAGGTCGACACCCTGGAGCAGATCGGCGAGGTCCTCGAGGCGGGCGCCGACCTGATCCTGCTGGACAACTTCACGGTCGCGCAGACCGCCGAGGCCGTGGCCCTGGTGGCCGGCCGCGCGGTGCTGGAGTCCTCCGGCCGCCTGACGCTGGACAGCGCCCGGGCGTACGCGGAGACCGGCGTGGACTACCTGGCGGTCGGCGGGCTGACGCACTCCTCGCCGATCCTGGACATCGGCCTCGATCTGCGCGAGGCGGTGTAACCCGTGCTCCTCACCATCGACGTAGGCAACACCCACACGGTCCTGGGCCTGTTCGACGGTGACGAGATCGTCGAGCACTGGCGCATCTCGACCGACCCGCGCCGCACGGCCGACGAGATGGCCGTGCTGATGCAGGGCCTCATGGGCATGCACCCGATGCTCGGCAGCGAGCTGGGCGACGGGATCCACGGCATCGCGATCTGCTCGACGGTGCCGTCGGTCCTGCACGAGCTGCGCGAGGTCACCCGCCGCTACTACGGCGACGTGCCGGCGGTCCTCGTCGAACCCGGCATCAAGACGGGCGTCCCCATCCTCATGGACAACCCGAAGGAGGTCGGCGCGGACCGCATCATCAACGCGGTCGCGGCGGTCGAGCTCTACGGGGGCCCGGCGATCGTGGTCGACTTCGGCACGGCGACCACCTTCGACGCGGTGTCCGCGAAGGGCGAGTACGTGGGCGGGGTCATCTCCCCCGGCATCGAGATCTCCATGGAGGCCCTGGGCGTCCGCGGCGCCCAGCTCCGCAAGATCGAGCTGGCCCGCCCGCGCAACGTGATCGGCAAGTCCACGGTCGAGGCGATGCAGTCGGGCGTGGTGTACGGCTTCGCGGGCCAGGTCGACGGGGTCGTGGGCCGGATGGCCAAGGAACTGGCCGGCCCGAACGGCGACCCGGACGACGTCCGGGTCATCGCCACGGGCGGCCTGGCCCCGATGGTCCTCGGCGAGTCCTCGGCGATCGACGACCACGAACCCTGGCTGACCCTCATCGGCCTCCGCCTGGTCTACGAACGCAACGCCCCCAACTTCGAGTAACCCCGCAGGCACCTCCCCGGCGGTGGCGCGGGGGACGGGTCGCGCCCAAGGGGCCGAACCCAGCCCCGCCCGGGGGCACCTCCCGGCGGTGGCCGGGGGAGTTTGAGGTGCGGGGGCCCGGGGCGGAGCCCATACCTTCCAGCCCCGCCGGAGTTTGAGGCGCGGGGGCCCGGGGGCGGAGCCCCCGCAACGGCGCCGCACCGGCACACGGGTCCGGGGCACGGCCCCGGGTGACGGGCCCGCGCCCCTCCGGCCCCGTCACCGCCACCCCGCGCGGGAGCGCACCGGCAGAATGGCCCGATGAGCGTCACCATCGACATCGCCGGGCTCCCCGCCGAGCGGATCAGCTTCACGCCCTCCCCGCTCGCCGAGCTCTGCATGGCCCTGCACGCGCTCTCCCAGCCCGCGCACCACCCCCGGCTCGCCTCCTGGAGCACCGCCACCGCCGCCACGCTCGATCCGTGCCTCGCGGACCGGCTGCTGGAGGCCGAGTTCATGTGGCGCAGCTCCTTCTCCGACATCTTCATGCCCTTCGCCGGAGTCCCCGGCGGGACCGGCCTGCCCAGCGCCACCCTGGCCGAGGAGCTCGACGTACTCGACCGGATGGACGACGAGCGGTTCGTGACGGCGGCCCTCGAACACTGCTGGCTCGCCTCGTACAACGACGGCGGCGGCCCCTCCCCGCTCACCGACCCGTCGAGCCGCGCCAAGGCGCTGGAGACGGCCGCCGCCCGCGGCCCCCGTCAGCTGGCCTTCTCCATCCGGCTGCTGGACGACACCGCGGCCGTACGGGTGTGGATGCGGCGGCTCGTCGAGGACTGCGACGAGGCCTTCTTCGCCGAGATCTGGAAGCGCGTCGAGCCCGCGCAGGCCGCCGACGCCCGGCACAAGACCGAGCTGCTGCGCCGCAAGGGGCTGCCGGCCGCGCTCAAGGAGGTCTCGACGGCGCTCGGCGTGGACGAGGACCACACGACGATCACCGCAGACAAGATGGTGGACGGCTCGACGACCGCCACGGACCCCCGCACCGGCACCGGCCTGGTCTTCATACCGACCAACTTCGGCTGGCCTCACCTGCTGGTGCTGCACGCACCGGGCTGGCGTCCGGTGGTCCACTACCCGCTCGGCTCCCCCGAACTGGACTCCGCACCCGGGTCCGTGGAACTGCTCCGGCGGCGCATGGAGGCACTGGCGCACCCCGTACGGATGATGCTGTGCCGGAGTCTGGCCCGGGCCCCGTACACGACCGGTGAGCTGGCGACCGTGTACGGGATCACCGCACCGGAAGTGTCACGCCATCTGGCGGTCATGAAAAAGGCCGGTCTGATCCATACGCGACGCCAAGGCCGTTATGCCCAGCATCAGTTGGATCTGTCTGCCGTCGCACGCATCGGTTCGGACTTCATCGAGGGCATCCTGCGCTAGGCCAATTCGCCGATATCCGGATTTCATGAACCGGAATCAGTTGAAACTCTGGCCATGGCGGCTCCTTGCCGCTTAACGTGCGTCCACCGTTTGGCCCTGCTCGCACTTTGCCGTGGAAGGACCTTGCATGCCCTCACGCCGTATAGCCGCTGCCACCGCCGCCCTGGCGGCCGCGGCCCTTGTCTCGCCCCTGCTGCTCGCCGGCCCGGCCGGCGCGACGAGCCCGCAGAGCGACGCCGCACGCGGTGACGCGCTGGCCAGGAAGCTGGTCAAGGAAGCGACCGGCAAGGGCGCGTACAACCACCTGAAGGTCCTGCAGGCGCTCGCGGACTACAACGACGGCAATCGCGTGGCCGGTTCCAAGGGCCACGTCCAGTCGGCGAAGTACGTCGAGGCCGTGATGAAGGCCGCCGGTTACAAGGTCACGAAGAACGAGTTCGACTTCGTGTACGTCGAGACCATCGCCGAGAAGCTGACGGTGAACGGCGCGAACGGGCGCGACGTCCCGATCCGCCTGATGACGTACACCGCGAGCGGCCCGGAGGACGGCATCACGGCGCAGGTCGCGGTCGCCCCGGTCGACGCGGACGGCACCAACGGCTGCGAGCCGGGCGACTTCGCCGCGGGCGCCTTCACGGGCAAGATCGCCCTGGTCAAGCGCGGCGGCTGCACCTTCGCGGTCAAGCAGGCCAACGCGGCCGCGGCCGGTGCGGTCGGCGCGATCCTCTACAACAACACCGAGGGCGCCCTGAACGGCACCCTGGGCGACGCCACCGCGGGCAAGGTCCCGACCGGCGGCATCACGCAGGCGGAGGGCGAGAAGCTCGCCGCCGAGGCCGCGGCCGGCCCGGTCGAGGTCACCCTGGACATCCGCGAGTTCCGCGAGAACCGCAAGACGTACAACGTGGTCGCGGAGACCCGCGGCGGGGACGAGAACAACACCGTCTTCCTCGGCGCGCACCTCGACTCGGTCGCGGCGGGCCCGGGCATCAACGACAACGGCTCCGGCTCGGCCGGCATCCTCCAGGTCGCGCAGCGCCTCGCCAGCAGCCAGACGAAGATCAAGAACAAGGTCAAGTTCGCCTGGTGGTCGGCGGAGGAGTACGGCCTGCTCGGCTCCGAGGCGTACGTCGCGGGGCTGACGGAGGCCCAGAAGAAGCAGATCAAGCTCTACCTGAACTTCGACATGATCGCCTCGCCGAACGCCGCCTACTTCGTCTACGACGGCGACGACTCGGACGGCGTGGGCGCGGGCCCCGGCCCGGAGGGCTCCGCGCAGATCGAGAAGGGGATCACCGACTTCCTCGACTCCAAGAAGATCCCGCACGCGGGCACGGACTTCTCCGGCCGCTCGGACTACGGCCCGTTCATCGAGGTCGGCATCCCGTCCGGCGGTACGTTCACCGGCGCCGAGGGCATCAAGACCCCGGCGGAGGCCGCGAAGTTCGGCGGCCAGGCGGGTGTCGCCTACGACGTGAACTACCACGGCAAGGGTGACGACATCACGAACATCGACCAGAAGGCGCTCGACATCAACGTCGACGTCATCGCGGACGCGGTCGGCCACTACGCCCACGACCTGGCCCCGCTCTCGAAGCCGGTCGTCTCCGTCCCGACCCCGGGCGGCAGCGGCGGCGGCGGTGGCCTCCACGCGGGCCACGACGAGGTCACGCGGTAACCAGGAGCCCTGAGGAGGGGGCGGGATCCCACACGGGATCCCGCCCCCTCCGGCCGTACCGGGCATCCAGCCCCAGCGGCGGCCGAAGGGCCGCGTCAGCCCACGGCAGGGCCGCGTCAGCCGCCCGGCCAGGCAGCCGCGATCCCCACGGGCCGGCAGAGCCACAGGAAGTCCCCCAGCCCCCCACGGGCCGTCAGCTCGGCCGCCTGCCCGGCACGGGCGAGCGCCCGC
The DNA here is from genome assembly GCF_052244475.1 of Streptomyces sp. IBSNAI002. NCBI lineage: Bacteria > Bacillati > Actinomycetota > Actinomycetes > Kitasatosporales > Streptomycetaceae > Streptomyces > Streptomyces sp. IBSNAI002. Next base: position 4,078,711 of record NZ_JBQPXG010000002.1, read on the forward strand.
ACGTACCCCGCGGGATCCTCGGACGCCAGGGCCAGCGGCGGCCGGGCGCCCGAGACCCCGAGGGCGGCCAGGGCCTCGCGCTGGCTCAGCAGCACCGGGCCCGGGCCCGCACCCGGGCCCACAGCCGCGCAGGCGTCCAACGCCACGTGCGCCGTCACATCGCAGCTGCCGTCCGGAACCGGCGCGACCTCCCGCCCCCCGCGAAAGCCCGTCAGCGTGCCGTACGGCGGCCTCGTCTCCCGGGTGTGCGCGTAGTCCACCGCCACCGCCAGGCCCCGCTCCACACCGGCCACCGCCGCCGCCCAGGCCTCGTCACGGGTCCGGCCGATCTCCACGCGGCCGCCGCCGGGCCACCACCGCTCCAGCCAGGCCAGGTCCGCGTCGTCCACCGGGCCGCCGGGACTCTCCGTACCGTCCGGCGCGACCAGCACGTACCGCCCGTCCTCGGCCACGTCGAGGGGCACGTTGTCCAGCCATTCGTTGGCGAAGAGCAGCCCCGTCGTCCCCTCCGGCGGCGAAGCCACCCAGCTGATCCGCGGGTCGAGCCCCGCCGGCCGCTCCGCTCGCTCCACCGCGTACGGGCGCACCCGTACGGCCACCTCCGCCGGCAGCGCGGCGAGCACCCCGGTCAGCAGCTCCGCCCGCCCTGCGCCCACGTCGACCAGGTCCAGGTCCGCCGGGTGCCCGAGCTCCGCGTCCACCCACCGCAGCAGCCGGGCCACGGCTCCCGCGTACAGCCCGGAGGCGTGCACCGAGGTGCGGAAGTGCCCGGCGGGCCCGGGCCCGTCCGGGCGGACGTAGAAACCGCCGGGCCCGTACAGCGCGGATTCCATCGCACTGCGCCATCGGACCGGGGTCTCGGATGCATCCTGGGCGCTCATCCCACGAAGGTTATGCTCACCCTCCACCTTGCGGAGTACGCCCCCCGGGCCAGGTTGGAACCTCTGGTTGACTCCAGCACCTATCCACGTTCCCTACTCTGGGTTACGTGCAGCGCCTCTACGACTTCCTCCGCAGACACCCGACGGGCGTCGACAGCTTCTGGGCTGTCCTCCTCTTCGGGGTCTCGATGCTGAACGTCGCTGCCGAATCCACCGTCGACACCCCGATGAAGCTGGTCGCCGTCCCCGTGGTGTTCGCCATGAGCACGGCCGTGGCCCTGCGGCGCAAGTGGACGCAGTCGATGTTCTGGCTCACCCTCGGGGCCGGGGTCTACCAGCTGGCCGTGGGCGTCATCGCCGGGTTCTACGACGTCGCCATGTTCGTGATCCTCTTCACCGTCGCCGCGAGCGAGGTCCCGCGCTGGGTCTCGCGCACCGCACTGGGCTGGGGGCTGGTCGCCGCGCCGCTCTACTTCGTGCGGCACGGCGTGGACAAGGGCACGAACGACGTCGACAACATCCTGTTCGCCGTCTTCATGATCGTCCCCTTCGCCCTCGCCTGGGTGCTGGGCGACTCGCTGCGCACCCGGCGGGCCTACTACGCCCAGCTCATCGAGCGGAACCAGCGGCTGGAGAAGGAGCGCGAGGCGCAGTCCAAGGTGGCCGTGGCCGCCGAGCGCGCCCGGATCGCCCGCGAGCTGCACGACGTCGTCGCGCACAACGTCTCGGTGATGGTGGTCCAGGCCGACGGGGCCGCGTACGTCATGGACGTGGCGCCCGAGCAGGCGAAGGAGGCCCTCCAGACCATCTCCGGCACCGGCCGCCAGGCCCTCGCCGAGATGCGCCGGCTGCTGGGCGTCCTGCGCACCGGCGAACCGCAGGAGTCCGAGGACTACGTGCCCCAGCCGGACGTCGAGCAGATCGAGGTGCTGGTCGAGCAGGTACGGGCGGCGGGGCTCACGGTGGACTTCGAGGTCGAGGGCGCGCCCCGGCGGCTGCCCAGCGGAGTGGAGCTGACCGCGTACCGGATCGTGCAGGAGGCGCTGACCAACACGCGCAAGCACGGGGGCCCCGACGCGAAGGCGAGCGTCCGGCTGGTCTACTTCGACGACGGGCTCGGCCTGCTGGTCGAGGACGACGGGCGGGGAGCGGCACACGAGCTGTACGAGGACGGCGGCGCCGACGGCGCCGGGCACGGACTGATCGGCATGCGCGAGCGGATCGGTATGGTCGGCGGAACCCTGGACGCCGGGCCGCGGCCCGGCGGCGGCTTCCGGATCAGCGCGCTGCTGCCCCTGAAGAAGAGTTGAAGAGGACGAGGTGACGGATGTCCATCCGAGTGATGCTGGTCGACGACCAGGTGCTGCTGCGCACCGGCTTCCGCATGGTGCTCGCCGCCCAGCCGGACATGGAGGTCGTCGCCGAGGCCGGTGACGGCCTGGAGGCGCTGGAGGTGCTGCGGGCCACGAAGGTGGACGTGGTGCTGATGGACGTGCGCATGCCGAGGCTCGACGGGGTCGAGGCGACGCGGCGGATCTGTGAGCCGGAGGAGCACCCGAAGGTGATCATCCTGACCACCTTCGACCTGGACGAGTACGCGTTCTCCGGGCTGAAGGCGGGGGCGAGCGGGTTCATGCTGAAGGACGTGCCGCCGGCCGAGCTGCTGGCGGCGATCCGCTCGGTGCACAGCGGGGACGCGGTGGTCGCCCCGTCGACGACGCGGCGGCTGCTGGACCGCTTCGCCCCGATGCTCCCGACGACCACTCAGGAGCCGCAGAACAAGGAGATCGAGCGGCTGACGGAGCGCGAGCGCGAGGTCATGCTGCTGGTGGCCCAGGGCCTGTCGAACGGCGAGATCGCGGCGCGGCTGGTGCTCTCGGAGGCGACGGTGAAGACCCACGTGGGCCGCATCCTGACCAAGCTGAGCCTGCGCGACCGCGTGCAGGTGGTGGTCCTGGCGTACGAGACGGGCCTGGTCCGCGCGGGCGGCGGCGGCCTCGGCTAGGCCGTCTCCTTCGACCTGGGCCGCCCCCGCAGCGGAGTTCCCCGGGCCGGGCGGCCCGGGGCCGGAGTCCTAAGCCCCCGTCTCCGTCCCGGGAGTCGTCATCCAGCGGTCCGGACGGGCCGCCGCGCGGGAGGTGTGCGAGCGGGCCGCCTGGGCGCGCAGCAGTTCGGCGGCCTCGCCGGCGGCCCGCAGCCGGGCCGTCACCGTGCCGTTCGCCCCGGTGTCCACGTGCACGTCGGCCAGGCCGCGGGCCCGCTCCCAGGGCCCCTGGGTGAGCCGGACGCTCTGCACCTTGGCGTGCGGGACGATCTCCGTACGCCGGCACACCCGGCCGTGCCGGGCGGCGAACACGTCCCCGGAGACGGCCAGGGCGTAGCCCTTCCACCACACCGGGACCACCCAGCGCGAGCCGGTGCCCGGCGAGCCGCTGAAGGACAGGGCGGCCAGGTCCACGCCCGGCAGCACCCGGGCGGTCACGGCGTACGCGGCGGCCCGCGAGGCCACCGGGACCAGCACGTCGTTCTTCGAGCCCGCCACGGCCAGCTCCACCCGGACCCAGTCGCGCCGCCGCCACAGCAGCGGCTCCACGATCCGTACGGTCTGCACCCGGCCCGGCGGCACGGTCTCGTGGGCCCGGTCGAGCAGACCGTGGTCGAGGCGCAGCCCGTCCGGGGACTCGGCGACCCGCCAGTCGTACTCGACGAGGAAACGGCCGGCGCTGCCCGCCCAGACCGCGCCGAGCAGCGGGAGCAGGGTGACGACGGCCGCCCACGGGCTGGAGCTGAGCCACCACACCACCACGGGCGCGGTCAGTCCGCCGGCCAGCGCCGCCCAGACGCCCAGGCTCAGCAGCAGCGACACGACGAGGTCGCGCGGGCGTACGCGCAGCAGCTCCCGGTCCGGGGCCTCGCCCAGGCTCACCGCCTCCTCGGGCGCGAAGCCGGCCGCCCGGGCCAGGAGCTCGGCGCGCAGGGCCACGGCCTCCTTCTCGGAGAGGAAGGCCAGCTCGTCCTTGTCCTCGGTACCGATCACATCGAGGCGCAGCTTGGCGACGCCCGCGACGCGGGCCAGCAGCGGCCGGGTGACGTCCACGGCCTGGATCCGGTCGAGCCGGATGTGCGCGGTGCGCCGGAACAGCAGACCGGTGCGGATGCGCAGCTCCGTGTCGGTCACCGAGTAGTACGTGACCCACCAGCTCAAGAACCCGTACAGGCCGAAGACGAGGACCAGGGCGGCCAGCGCCAGCAGGCGCAGCACGGCGGACTGGTCCGCTATCCACTGCTGCGCCCTGTCGCCCTGCTGGAGGACGACACCGAGGGTCGCCGCGATCGGCACCCACGCACGGCGCAGCGGGGTGAGGGGATGCAGCCGCCGCTCGCCCGTGACGGCAGGGGCGGTTCCCACCGGAGCGGCCTGCGCCGGTTCGGGGGTCACAGGCCCGCCGACCTTGCCTGGCCGAGCTCGGTGAGCCGGTCGCGCAGCCGCTCCGCCTCGGCGGGCGCGAGGCCCGGGATCTTGGCGTCCGTGGCAGCGGCGGCCGTGTGCAGCTGTACGGAAGCCAGCCCGAAGCGGCGCTCCAGCGGCCCCGAGGTCACCTCGACCAGCTGCATCCGCCCGTACGGGACCACGGTCTGCTCCCGCCACAGCACGCCTCTGCTGATCAGCAGGTCGTCCGCACGCTCGGCGTACCGCCAGGACCGCCAGTTCCGGCCGGTCAGGTCCCAGCCCCACACCAGGAGGAGCAGCCAGAACACCCCCAGCAGCGCCCAGGCCGGCCCGATCAGCAGCCCCGCCACGACCCCCGTGGCCACCGCCGGAATCCCCGTCCACACCACCAGCAGCACCCGGCGCAGCCTCAGCAGCCCACCCGGCAGCCCCACCCACTCGGGCCCCACCGTCTCACCCGCAGTCCCCGTTTCCATTCCTCAAGCGTAGGGCTGAGACAATGCCGCCATGACGGAGACCACGGTCGGCATCGGCGGGGCGGCGGAGAGCACCGACATGGTGCTCAACATCGGCCCCCAGCACCCTTCCACGCACGGCGTGCTGCGCCTGCGTCTCGTCCTGGACGGCGAGCGGATCGTCAGCGCCGAGCCCGTGGTCGGCTACATGCACCGCGGCGCCGAGAAGCTGTTCGAGGCACGCGACTACCGGCAGATCGTGATGCTCGCGAACCGCCACGACTGGCTGTCCGCGTTCTCGAACGAGCTCGGTGTGGTCATGGCCGTCGAGCGGATGCTCGGCATGGAGGTCCCCGAGCGGGCCGTGTGGATGCGGACCCTGCTGGCCGAGCTGAACCGGGTGCTCAACCACCTGATGTTCCTCGGCTCGTACCCGCTCGAACTGGGCGGGATCACCCCGATCTTCCACGCCTTCCGCGAGCGCGAGGAGCTCCAGGCCGTCATGGAGGAGATCTCCGGCGGCCGCATGCACTACATGTTCAACCGCGTCGGCGGCCTCAAGGAGGACCTCCCGGCCGGCTGGCTGGGCCGGGCCCGCGAGGCCATCGCCGACGTCCGCACCCGCATGGACGTCTACGACAAGCTGGTCCACGGCAACGAGATCTTCCGGGGCCGCACCCGCGGCGTCGGCGTGCTCTCCGCCGAGGCCGTGCACGCGTACGGGGTCTCCGGCCCCATCGCCCGCGCCTCCGGCGTCGACTTCGACCTGCGCCGCGACGAGCCGTACCTCGCGTACGGCGAGCTCCAGGACGTCCTCCAGGTCGTCACCCGCACCGAGGGCGACTGCCTGGCCCGCTTCGAGGTCCTGCTGGACCAGACCCACAACGCGCTCGACCTCGCCGTGGCCTGCCTGGACCGGATGGCCGAGCTCCCGCCCGGCCCGGTGAACCAGCGCCTGCCCAAGGTCCTGAAGGCCCCCGAGGGCCACACGTACGCCTGGACCGAGAACCCCCTCGGCATCAACGGCTACTACCTCGTCTCCAAGGGCGAGAAGACCCCGTACCGGCTGAAGCTGCGCAGCGCCTCGTACAACAACATCCAGGCGCTGGCCGTGCTCCTGCCGGGGACGCTGGTCGCGGACATGGTGGCGATCCTGGGCTCGCTGTTCTTCGTGGTCGGCGACATCGACAAGTAGCGCGCACCACAGCTCATTTGACGGGAAATCCAGGCATGTGACCCATAGGGTGATCACATGACTTCTGGCATATTCGACGCGTATCTGCGACGACTTGGCGTGACCGCCCCCGCCGCGCCCTCCGCCGAAGGGCTCTTCGCCCTCCAGCGGGCCCACCTGGAGCGCGTCCCCTACGAGAACATCGACATCCAGCTCGGCCGGCCGCCCGCCATCGGCCCCGAGCTGTCGGCGCGCCGCTTCGCCGACGGACGCGGGGGCTACTGCTTCCACCTCAACGGGGCCTTCGCCGCGCTCCTGGAACACCTCGGGTACGAGGTCACCCGCCACGTGGGCGGCGTCTACGAGGAGACCGGCGCGCAGGACGTCAACGGCAACCACCTCGCGCTGACCGTGCGGGTCGGCGGCGAGGCGTACCTGGTGGACGTGGGCCTCGGCGACGGCCCCTACGAGCCGCTGCCGCTGCGCGAGGGCGAGTACGAACAGGGCGGCTTCGGCTACCGGCTGGAGCGCCTGGCCGGGCCACTGGAGGGCTGGAGCTACTACAACCCGGGCAGCCCGTTCCCCCTGATGAACTTCCGGTCCGCCGCGGCCGGGATGGACGAGTTCGAGGCGGAGCACCTGAGGCTGTCCACCGCCGAGGACTCCTCCTTCGTGCGCACCCTGGCCCTGCTGCGCCGGGACGCCGAGTCCATCGACCTGATGCGCGGGCGGATCCTGACCCGCATCGACCCGGCGAAGGGGCCGAGCGACCGCGAGCTGACCGGCCAGGAGGAGTTCTACGAGGTCATCGCCACCGTCTTCGGGCGGGAGCTGGACGATCTGACGCCCGCGGACCGGACTGCCCTGTGGGACCGGGTCAGCCGGGCCCACGAGGCGTGGCTGACGGCCCAGCAGGGCTGATGTCGGTGCGGCAGGGCAGACTTGGGGCCATGTCCTCCTCCCCCCGCCGGGCCTGCCCCGCCTGCGGCCGCGACTGCGCCGTCACCGGCGGCCGGATCGCCCGCCACGACCCTCCCGACGGTCGCGGCCGCGCCGACCTGGTCTCCTGCCCCGGCTCACGGGCCAGGGTGGTGCTCGGCGCCTCGGCGCCGACGCTGGACGGGTTCGTCCTCGGGCCGCATCCGGGGCAGTTGCCGCTGTTCTAGGAGACGGCCGGGGTCCTAGTAGTGCTTTGTTAGCGGGTCTTGTCACGTCGGGTGTTCGGTAGTTCGCTGGTTGTATGAGGGCTGGGGAGCTTGCCGCGGTTCGGGTCCGGTTGGAGGAGTTCGCCTCCGAGGTGTTCGCGCCGTTGGTGCGGCCGGACTGGCAGGCGAAGGGCCAGTTGTACCTGCGGGGGCTGCTGCTGGACGGCCGCAGGAAGTCGATGCAGCCGATGGCCGAACGCCTCGGGGTCGACCACCAGCAGTTGCAGCAGTTCATGACCTCCTCGACCTGGCCGGTGAAGGACGTGCGGGCCGGGCTGGCGTGGCGGGCTGTGCAGGCGGTGCGCCCGCAGGTGTGGGTGGTCGATGACACCGGTTTCCCCAAGGACGGCAAGGCATCGCCCGGGGTTGCCCGCCAGTACTCGGGCACCCTGGGCAAGGTCGGCAACTGCCAGATCGGCGTCAGTGTCCATGCCGCCTCCGACACCGCCTCGTGCCCGCTGTCTTGGCGGTTGTTCCTGCCGCAGTCGTGGGACGGGCCTGAGGCGGCCCAGCGCCGGGCGGCCTGCCGGATCCCCGAGAGCGAATACCACCGCCCGAAGTGGCAACTCGCGCTGGAGATGCTCGACGAACTCGCCGGGATCGGCCTCCGGCCGGCCGCCCTGGTCGCGGACACCGGTTACGGTGCGAACGCCGATTTCCGCCACGGTCTGGAAGACCGCGGGCTGGCCTACGTCCTGCAGGTCAAGGGCGAGATGACCGCCCACGGCGAGGACGCCGTGCCGCACCAGCCCGGCTATGGCGGGCTCGGGCCCCGCCCGCTGCCCCGATACCGCACGCGGCCGGTGTCCTTACGCGAGCATGTGCTGACTGCCGGACGCCACCGGGGCCGGGCCGTGACCTGGCGCAAGGGCTCGAAAGCGGCGATGAGCTCGCACTTCGTCTTCCTGAGGGTCCGCCTCGCCGGCCGGCGGCCCAAGCCTGCTGAGGACGGCACGATCCCGCTCGTCTGGCTGATCGCCCAGTGGCCCGAGGGCGAGGCCGAGCCGGTCAAGTACTGGATCTCGAACCTGCCCGCCGGCCTTCCCGCCAAGGACCTGGTCCGTCTGGCGAAGTCCCGCTGGCGGATCGAGCACGACTACCGCGAGCTGAAAACAGCCCTGGGACTGGACCACTTCGAGGGCCGTTCGTTCACCGGCTGGCACCGGCACGTCACCCTCGTCACCGCAGCCCACCTGTTCCTCACCGAACAGCGGAGCAGCCCAAAAGCCCCTGCCAGGGCCTGACCCTCTACCAGGCCCTGGACCTCCTCCAACACCTACTCGCCACCTGGACCGGCGCCTGCCCCACATGCCAGCAAACCGTCCCCTGGCAGCCCTACGACAGCACCTAACAAAGCCCTACTAGTGTCCTGAGTCTGGAATTCTGTTCAGATAGCTGGCGAGTCGTTCGAGGATGTCGTCCGCGGTCTTGGTCCAGGCGTAGGGCTTCGGGTCGCTGTTCCAGGTGGCGATCCAGTCCCGGATGTCCTTCTCCAGGGCCTGCACGGACTTGTGGACACCTCGCCGTATCCGCTTGGTGGTCAACTCGGCGAACCACCGCTCCACCAGGTTCAGCCAGGAGGATCCGGTGGGCGTGAAGTGCAGGTGGAAGCGGGGGTGCGCCAGCAGCCACTTCTTGATGTCCGGGGTCTTGTGGGTGGCGTAGTTGTCCAGCACGAGGTGGATCTCGAGGCCGGCCGGCATTTCCTTGTCGAGCTTGACCAGGAACTTCTTGAACTCCTCGGCCCGGTGGCGGCGGTGCAGGGATCCGATGACCTTGCCGGTGGCGACTTCGAGTGCGGCAAAGAGCGTGGTGGTGCCGTGCCGGACGTAGTCGGCCGTCCGCCGCTCGGGCACCGCCGGCATCATCGGCAGCACCGGCTGGGACCGGTCCAGGGCCTGGATCTGCGACTTCTCGTCCACGCAGAAAACCAGGGCCCGCTCCGGCGGGTCCAGGTAGAGGCCGACGACATCGTGGACCTTGTCGACGAAGTACGGGTCCGTGGACAGCTTGAACGTCTCGGACCGGTGCGGCTGCAGACCGAACGCCCGCCAGATACGGGACACCGTCGACTGCGACAGGCCGGTCTCTTTGGCCATCGACCGCGTGGACCAGTGCGTCGCGCCCTTCGGCGTCGACTCCAGCGTCTTGGTGACGAGGGCGGCGACCTGCTCGTCCGTCACCGTCCTCGGGCCGCCCGACCGTGGCATGTCCCCCAGGCCCGTGATGCGGTACTGCACGAACCGGGCTCGCCACCGACCCACCGCCTGAGGTGTGGAACCGACCAAGGCCGCGACGTCCTTGTTCGTCGCACCTTCGGCACTGGCCAGGATGATCCGGCAACGCAAGGCCCAGGCCTGCGGTGTCGAGCGGCGCCGCACCCAGCCCTCGAGCGCGGCCCGCTCCTCATCCGTGAGCACCAACTCGGCCTTCGGCCTCCCCATCGCCATACCGAAAAGCCTACATCTGAACAGAATTCCAGATTCAGAACACTAGGGCCTGTCGTCAAACTCCCGTCTGCCCCGCGGCCGCCCTCCGGGCGACGACGGGAGTTTGACGACATGCCCTAGGAGATGGCGGTGCGCAGCCGGGCGACGTCGATCGGCTCGGTCTCGTCGTGCGCGGTCAGGTCGATGACCTGGGCCGCGGCGTGCGCCGCGTCCGCCGGTGCCGCGTCCTCGGGCGCCCCGTCCGCCGCCGCCTCGTCCGGCGTCGCCGGTCCGGCGGCCGGGGTGCGCGCCGACTCCGCCTCGTGGACCGCGAGGGCCTCCGCGCCGACCACGTCGGCCAAGTCCTCGTTCTGGACCGCCTCGATCGCCGCGCGGGCCTGCGCCGCGTTCTTGGTGCCGAAGAAGTCGAAGCCGCCCTCGGCGCGCGAGGCGGTGCGCCGCTGCGCCGCGTACGGGGCCACCGCCGCGGCCGGCCGGCGGGCCGGGACCGAGGCCCGGGCCGCGGCGGCCGGAGCCGGAGCGGAGGGGGCCGGAGCGGAAGCGGCCGGCGGCAGTGCGCGCGTCCGCTCCTTGCGGGCCAGCGCGCTCAGCGCCGCGTGGGCGCGGGCGTAGCCGACCGCGGTGGGCGCGCCCGCCGAGGTGCGCTCCTCGGAGCCCGCCGTGAGTTCCCTGGGTGCCGCGGCCGGGCCCGCGGTGGCCTCGATGGCCAGCAGCCGGCGGCCCTCCAGGGCACTGGCCCGTTCGGTCTCGGCGGTGGCGTACCGCCGCAGCAGCGCCGCGTGCTCGCCGCGCAGTCCGGCCAGTTCGACGCGCTTGGCGCGCAGTTTGGCGTCCAGCCTGGCGCGCAGCATCCGGGCCTCTTCGAGGTCGGACTCGAGCTCGGCTATCCGCTCGTCCGTCCGCCACTCGTCCTTGACGCGCTCGCGCGCCAGCTCCGCCACGCGGCGGCCCGCCGAGCGGTCCCATGCGCGCATCATGACGGCGCCCGCGACCCCGGCGGTGGCCGTGAGGGCCACGAGCAGCCTGAGCGCCACTGGTTCCGCGAGCAGCCAGGCCGCGCCGGCACTGGCGAGGGACACACCGGCGACGGCCGTCGGCGTGAGCAGCCGGTGCAGGGGTTCGGGATTGCGGTGGCGTCCACGGGGCATGGCCTGAAATTTACAGGGCGTGGAGGCCATGTGGGGTACCCGCCCGGCAATCTCTTGCCGGGCAGTTAACCCACAATTCTCCATCAACCCGGTAACCGCTACTTCTTGAGAAGGCCCTTCGACTCCAGGTAGGCCTTCGCCACGTCCGCCGGCTTGGCGCGCTCGGCGTCCACCTTGCGGTTCAGGTCGACCAGGTCGGCCGTCGTGAGCACCCGGGTCAGCTTGTCGAGCGCGGCCGCGACCTCGGGGGTGCCCGCGTCCTTGGCGTTGACCACCGGCAGCACGTTGTCGGCGTTCTGGAGCTTCTTGTCGTCCTCGAGCAGGACCAGACCGTAGCTGTCGAGCGTGGCGTCCGTGGTGGTGGTCAGCACCAGCTGGTCGGTACCGTCCTTCACCGCCTGCTTGGCCTGCGGGGTGCCGACACCCTTGGGGTCGATACCGGAAACCTGGATTCCGTACGTCTTCGTCAACCCGGGGGCGCAGAACGGGCGGACGGCGCATTCGTCGCCCGCCGCGATCTTCACCTTCAGCCCGGACTTTCCAAGATCGGAAAGGGACTTCAGGTTGTTCTTCTGGGCGAATTCCCTGGTCACCGCGAAGGCGTTCTGGTCGACCGCCGGACCGGCGGGCAGCGCCTTCAGGCCGAGCGGGGCCGCGAGCTTCTCCAGCGCCGCCACCGTCGCCGCGACGTCGCTCGACGCGACCGGCTTCTCCTCGGGCGCCTTGGGGCCGTTCACCTTGGCGTTCAGGAACTCCGCGAGGGTGGCCGCGTACTCCGGGACGACGTCGATCTCGCCCTTCTCCAGCGACGGTTCGTACAGCTCGCGGTTGTTGACCGTCTTGATCGACGTGCTGTAGCCCGCGTCCTTGAGGACCTGCGCGTACAGCTCGGCCAGCACGTTGGACTCGGTGAACCCGGCCGCGCCGATCACCAGGGCGCCCTTGTCGCCCCCGGAGGCGGCGGAGGCCGAGCCGCCGTCCTTGCTCTTCTCCAGGCTGTCGCCGCCGCACGCGGCCAGCGACACCGTCAGGGCGAGGCCGCCCAGGGACGCGCCGAGGACGCGCGTGGTCTTGCTCATGGAGGTACTCCGTTCGAGGCGGGGAAAGGGGTCAGCGGGACGGGGCGCCCGCCGGCCGCGGCAGCAGCCGCTCCGCCGCCACCAGGGCGCCCTCCACCAGCAGGGCCAGCGCCGCCACCAGCAGGGCGCCGGCGACGACCTGCGCGGTGTTGTACGTGTTGAATCCGGCGGTGATGATCCGGCCGAGACCGCCCTGGCCGACCATCGCCGCGATCGTGGCCGTGGCGATGACCTGCACGGCGCCCGAGCGCAGGCCGGTCATCACCAGGCGCCGGGCGAGCGGCAGCTCCACCCGGAAGAAGAGCTGGCCGCCGGACATGCCCATGCCCCGGGCGGCCTCCACCACCGAGCGGTCCACCTCGCGCATGCCGACGTACGCGTTCGTCAGCAGCGGCGGAACGGCGAACAGCACGAGCGCGGCGATGGTCGGCAGATAACCCGCGTTGCGCAGCGGGGAGACCATGAACAGGGCGAGCACCGCGAAGACGGGCACGGCGCGGCCGATGTTGGAGACGTTGACGGCGAGGGCGCCGCCCTTGCCGAGATGGCCGAGGTACAGGCCGACGGGCAGGGCCACCGCGCAGGCGATCGCCAGAGCGACCCCGCTGACGTAGACGTGCTCGCCCAGCCGGTGCCAGACGCCGCTCTCCCCCGACCAGTTGGCACCGTCGGCCAGCCAGTCCCAGGCCCCTCCCAGCACGCCCATCGCCTCAGGCCTCCTTCAGGGACCGGGCCCTGCGGGCGCTCCGCCCGGGCCGGGCCGGACGGGTCCACGGCGTGAGCAGCCGCTGTACGCCGAGCAGCAGCAGGTCCGCGACGAGCGCGAGCAGCACGCACAGCACCGAGGCGGTGAGCACCTGGGCCTTGAAGGAGCTGTTCACGGCGGGGGCGATGAGGTTGCCGAGGCCGCCCTTGCCCACGATGGAGCCCACCGTGGTCAGCGCGACCGTGGAGACGGTGGCGATCCGTACCCCGGCGAGCAGCGCGGGCAGCGCCAGGGGCAGTTCGACCTGCCACAGCAGCCGCCCGGGGCCGTACCCCATGCCGCGCGCGGCCTCCCGCACCTCCTCGGGGACGGCTTCCAGCCCGGCCAGCAGATTGCGGACCAGGATGGTCAGCGAATACAGCACGAGGCCGGTCACCACGAGCGCCGCCGAGAGCCCGAACACGGGCAGCAGCAGGGAGAACATGGCCAGCGAGGGGATCGTGTAGAGCAGCGTGGTGACGGCGAGCACGGGCGCCGCCCAGCGCCGGCCGCGCCGCGCCAGCAGGGCGAGCGGGACGGACACCGCGATGCCGATGACGACCGACACACCCGTGATCCAGATGTGCTCGAGGGTGGCGTCGGTGAGCTCCTGGGAGCGGGAGGAGACGTACTCCCAGCAGATCCAGTCGTTCGCCACCAGGCAGTTCTGCCCCGCCATGCCCTCACCCCCCGTCACCGGCCCACGTACAAGAGCGACCCTAACCCCAGCCACCGACAATGGCCGGATCCCTTCGCAGCGACGTAACACTCTCCTCATGAATCCTTCGCCGGTCAGGGCGGACGGGTAGGGAAGGATGGGGATGTGATCCGATTCGAGCATGTGACCAAGCGCTACCCCGACGGGACGACGGCCGTCGAGGACCTGTCCTTCGAAGTGGCGGAGGGTGAGCTGGTCACGCTCGTGGGACCGTCCGGCTGCGGCAAGACGACCACGATGAAGATGGTCAACCGCCTCATCGAGCCGACCTCCGGCCGGATCCTGCTCGGCGGCGAGGACATCTCCGCCGCCGACCCGGTCGAGCTGCGCCGCCGCATCGGCTACGTCATCCAGCAGGTCGGGCTGTTCCCGCACAAGACGGTGCTGGAGAACACGGCGACCGTGCCCCAGCTCATCGGCACGCCCAAGGCCAAGGCCCGCGCCCGGGCGGCGGAGCTGCTCGAACTGGTGGGCCTGGACCCGGCCGTGTACGGCGGCCGGTACCCGGAGCAGCTGTCGGGCGGCCAGCGCCAGCGCGTCGGCGTGGCCCGCGCGCTCGCCGCCGACCCGCCGGTGCTGCTGATGGACGAGCCGTTCGGCGCGGTGGACCCGGTGGTGCGCGAGCGGCTCCAGAACGAGTTCCTCACGCTGCAGAAGACCGTGCGCAAGACGATCCTGCTGGTCACCCACGACCTGGAGGAGGCGATCCGGCTCGGCGACCGCATGGCGGTGTACGGGGCGGGCACCATCGAGCAGTTCGCGAGCCCGGCCGCGGTGCTCTCCGCGCCCGCCACCGACTACGTGGCCTCCTTCGTCGGCTCCGACCGCGGCCTCAAGCGGCTCGCGGTCACCACGGTCGGACCGGCCGACCTGGCCGCCGCCGACGCCCGCGCCCCCGCCCCGCCCGTGGCCGTGGAGCTGGGCGCGAGCCTGCGCGAGGCGCTCGCCGCCCTGCTCCAGGAGGACTCGGGCCGGATCGGGGTCACCGACCCGGACTCCGGCGAACTGGTCGGCGTACTGACCCCGGAGGGCGTCCACCGGGCCCTGCGCCGCGCCCAGTTGCAAGAGACCTGAGCACCACGGGAAAGGGGGAAGGGCCCGACCGGAGTCGGGCCCTTCCCCTCTGCCTCGCGCTCGCACGGCCGTCAGGCCTGGATGCGGCCGCTCATCCACGTCAGCATCGGCGGGATCTCGCGGCGCCACGTGTTGAAGTTGTGGCCGCCGCTGTCGAGGATGATCGAAGAGACCCGGTCCGGGCCCTTGACCAGCTTGATGAACTTCTTGGTGTCGGCGAGGTTCGGCTCGCCGACCTCGCTGCTGGTGACCAGGAAGGACGTACCCGTCGGCTCCTTGTCCCGGATGCTCTGGAGGACGTTCGCACGTTCCTTCAGCTTCTCGTCACCGTGGAACAGGTCGCCGGTCGTCGGGTCGTCGGGGGCGTCGTAGTACGCGGACAGACCCGCGGCGGCGCCGAAGGTCTGCGGATAGTGCGCGGCGATCTTCAGGGCGCAGTAACCGCCGGTCGAGTTGCCGATGAAGCCCATGTTCCTGGGCTCCTTGCCCACCCGGAAGGTGTCCTGGATGGCCTGCGGCAGGTCCACGCCGAAGAAGGTCTCCGTCTGCGGGCCGCCGGGTATGTCCACGCACTCGGTGTCACGCGGCGGCGCGATCGTCGGCCGCAGCATGACCAGGATCATCGGCTTCATCTTGCCCGCCTTGGACAGGCTGAAGGCCTTCATCGGGTAGTCGAGCCCTTTGATCAGGTTCTCGGCGGTGCCCGGGTACCCGGTCAGGACGATGGACGCGGGGAAGTTCTCGTCCTTGTGCTGCGGCTGGAAGTACTCCGGCGGGAGCCACACGTAGCCCGGGCTCGTTATCTTCGACTTCTGCCCGGATATGGCAACCTTCAGGATCTGTCCGCCCACGTGGGGCTTGGCGCCGCCCGGCACGTCCAGCTTCTGCTTGTCGACGACCTTGATGTCCTTGCTGCTCATCGAGTGGTCGACGACCTTGCCCACGGACGTCTCCTGCCCGAACAGGTCGGCCCAGGAACCGTAGAAGAGGAACGACTTGTTCGCCGCGAGACCCACAGCCGAGAAGAGCGCCAGCTGGGTCGCCAGCAGGAGCCCGATCCGGCCGGCGAACGCGCGCCAGGTGCGGCCCGAGAGCTTCGGCCAGAACCAGACCGTGGCGGCGAAGAGCAGCACACCGGCGAGGACGGCCAGCGCCAGAACCGTATTACTGGTGAGACCCATGAGCAGACAGTCGACTTTCTGATGGCAGGACTGGAAATTTCCGACGGAAGAGTGAACCCGCTCCCCGTCGATGTCGTCCTAATGGACGCACCACACCCGGAGGCTGTCGCGGCCTTCGGCCACATGATCTCTCGCGGAGCAACGGGAAGCGATGTCTAGCAGGATAGATGGCGATAAGTCCGGACAGGTTCCGAAGCGGGTCCGCCGAATCCTCCGCGGGCCACGACCGGAGACCGTGCCCGGCCTCGTAGGTACGGCCGTCACGATCGTCGGCCTTCTGGACATCGCGGCGGGCGTCTTCCCGCGGTTCCGGCACAGCCGGATCCACGCCGTCACCGAGGTGCTGCCCGGTTCCCTGGGCCCCTTCGCCGCGGCCCTGTCCATCAGCGCGGGCGTACTGCTCCTGCTGCTCGCCCACGGCCTCAAGCGCCACAAGCGCCGGGCCTGGCGGGCCGCCGTGGTCCTGCTCCCCGCCGGCGCCGTGGCGCAGTTCATGTACCGGCACTCGATCATCGGCGTGGTCATCGCGGCGGTGCTGCTGGCCCTGCTGCTGCGCCACCAGAGTGAATTCAAGGCCCTGCCCGACCCGCGCAGCCGCTGGAAGGCGCTCGCGAACTTCGTCCTGATGAGCGCCGGCTCCATCGGGCTCGGCCTGGTCATCGTGAACGTCCACCCGGGCAAGGTCGTCGGCAACCCCGGCCTTTACGAGCAGATCAAGCACGTGGTCGTCGGGCTCTTCGGCTTCGAGGGCCCCGTGGACTACGCCGGCCGCGTGTCCTGGACCGTCGGGTACTCCCTCGGCGCCCTCGGCATGCTGACCGCGCTCACCACCATCTACCTGGCCTTCCGCCCCGAGCACCCGGCAGCCCGGCTCACCGGGGACGACGAGGTCAAGCTGCGCGAGCTCCTCGCCAAGCACGGCGGCCGCGACTCCCTCGGCCACTTCGCGCTCCGCCGCGACAAGGCCGTCGTCTTCTCCCCCAGCGGCAAGGCCGCCGTCACCTACCGCGTCGTCTCCGGCGTGATGCTCGCCTCCGGCGACCCCATCGGCGACGTCGAGGCCTGGCCCGGCGCCATCGAGCGGTTCATGGAAGAGGCCAAGGCCCACTCCTGGACCCCGGCCGTCATGGGATGCAGCGAGACCGGCGGCGAGGTCTGGACCCGCGAGACCGGGCTCGACGCGCTGGAGCTGGGTGACGAGGCGATTGTCGATGTCAAAGACTTCTCCCTCTCCGGCCGCGCCATGCGCAATGTCCGCCAGATGGTGAAGCGCATCGAACGCAACGGCTACACCACCAAGGTCCGCCGGGTCAGCGAGCTCACCGAGACCGAGCTCGAGCAGGTGCGCGGCGCCTCCGAAGCCTGGCGCGGCACCGACACCGAGCGCGGCTTCTCCATGGCCCTGGGCCGGGTCGGCGACCCGGGCGACGGCGACTGCTTCATCGCCACCGCCCACCGCGACGAGGAGGGCGACACCAGCCCCTTCGGCGACCTCAAGGCCATCCAGCACTTCGTGCCCTGGGGCAAGGACGGCATGTCCCTGGAGCTCATGCGCCGCGACCGCGCAGCCGACCCCGGCATGAACGAGCTGCTGATCGTCGCCTCCCTGGAGGCCGCCCCGGCCCTCGGCATCGAGAAGGTCTCCCTGAACTTCGCGATGTTCCGCTCGGCCCTGGCCCGCGGCGAGAAGATCGGCGCCGGCCCGGTGCTGCGGATGTGGCGCAACCTGCTGGTCTTCCTGTCCCGCTGGTTCCAGATCGAGTCGCTGTACAAGTTCAACGCGAAGTTCCGCCCCCGCTGGGAGCCCCGCTTCGTGGTCTTCCGCACCACCCGCGACCTGCCCCGCATCGGCTTCGCCGCCATGCAGGCCGAGGGCTTCGTCACGCTGGCACTGCCCCGCCTGTTCGCCAGCCGCCGCCGCCCCAAGCCGGTCCGCACCTGCGCCCACAACCACCACGTGGCGACCGTCCCCAAGCAGCAGGAACGCGAGGTCCGGGCGGCCTGACCCGCCCGCACCGCCCGCTGGGCCGGGGTCCCCCGCCAGCGGGCGTTCACGGCCTCCCCCGGCCCCGCCGGCGATGGAGGCGCCCCGAGCCGAGGGCTCTACCCTGAACCCATGAACAGCAACCGCGGTCCGGCCCCCCGGGGCCAGGTCACAGGCCTGCCCGACTGGGACCGCTGCGCGGTCATGGGCGTCGTCAACGTCACCCCCGACTCGTTCTCCGACGGCGGCCGCTGGTTCGACACCACCGCGGCCGTCAAGCGCGGCCTCGACCTCGCCGCCCAGGGAGCCGACCTCGTCGACGTCGGCGGCGAGTCCACCCGCCCCGGCGCCTCCCGCGTCGACGAGGAGGAGGAGCTGCGCCGGGTCGTCCCCGTGGTGCGCGGCCTGGCCTCCGAGGGCGTCACCGTCTCCGTGGACACCATGCGCGCCTCCGTCGCCGCACAGGCCGTCGCCGCCGGCGCGCTCCTGGTCAACGACGTCAGCGGCGGGCTCGCCGACCCCGGCATGATCCCGGCGGTCGCCGCGGCCGAGGTCCCGTTCGTGGTGATGCACTGGCGCGGCTTCAGCGACGGCATGAACCGCCTCGCCGTCTACGAGGACGTACTCGCCGAGGTCACCGCCGAGCTCCGCGCCCGCATCGACGCCGTCGTCGACGGCGGAATCGCCCCCGAGCGGCTCCTCGTCGACCCCGGACTGGGCTTCGCCAAGAACGCCGAGCACGATCTGGCCCTCGTGGCCCGCCTGCCCGAGCTGCGCGCCCTCGGCTTCCCGCTGCTGGTCGCCGCCTCGCGGAAGCGTTTCCTCGGCCGGGTCCTGGCCGGCGGCTCCGACGCCGCACCGCCGCCGGCCCGCGAACGCGACGCCGCCACGGCCGCCGTCTCGGCCATCGCCGCCCACCAGGGCGCCTGGGCCGTACGGGTCCACGAGGTACGGGCGACCGCGGACGCGGTTCGGGTGGCCCGGGCCGTGGAAGGAGCGCTGTGACCACCGAACGAGAAGGAGCCCTGTGAGCAGAACCGACATCGAAGCCGTCGAAGAGGTCAACACGGCCTTCTACGAGGCCATGGAGCAGGGGGACTTCGACGCCCTGTCGGCACTCTGGCTCGACGACGAGATCTCCTGCGTACACCCCGGCTGGCCGGTCCTCTCCGGACGCGGCGAGGTACTCCGCTCGTACGCGCTGATCATGTCCCACACCGACTACATCCAGTTCTTCCTCACCGACACCAAGGTCGCCGTCATCGGCGACACCGCCCTCGTCACCTGCACCGAGAACATCCTCAGCGGCGGACCCGCCGAGGACGGCGGGGAACTCGGCCCGCTCGTCGGCCAGCTGGTCGTCGCCACGAATGTGTTCCGACGCACATCCGAGGGCTGGCGGCTCTGGTCCCACCACGGTTCACCGGTGCTCACGGAGTCCGACGAGGACGAGGAGGAGGACGCCTCCTGACCCCTCCGGCGGGGTCGGGAGTATTTCGCAGGTAAATTCGAAGACGGACGACGCCGACCGCACTCGGCGTAGGCCCATGGCCCCGGGGAGTCCCGGGACCGGAAGAACCTACGAAAGCAGGAGTGATTCGCGTGGATCGTGTCGCGCTGCGCGGCCTCAAGGCTCGCGGGCACCACGGCGTCTTCCCCCGGGAGCGCGAGGAGGGCCAGACCTTCATCGTCGACCTGGTGCTGCACCTCGACACCCGCCCCGCGGCGGCCGGAGACGACCTGGCGAAGACCGTGCACTACGGGGTCGTCGCCGAGGAGGTCGTCGACGTGGTCCAGGGCGAGCCCGTCGACCTGATCGAGACTCTTGCCGAGCGGATCGCCCAGCAGTGCCTCAAGCACGAAGCGGTGGCACAGGTGGAGGTCGTCGTCCACAAACCGGACGCACCCATCACCGTCCCCTTCGACGACGTGACCATCACGATCACCCGGAGCCGCGCATGAACAACGGACTGAACGCACAGAGCGACCCCACCGTCCAGCCGGTACCCGCCTCGGTCGTCGAGACCGTCGACGCGGCGGACACCACGCTGTCCAACCCGAAATGGGCCGTGATCGCGCTCGGCGCGAACCTCGGCAACCGGCTGGAGACCCTGCAGGGCGCCATCGACGCCCTCGGCGACACCCCGGGCCTGCGGGTCAAGGCCGTCTCCCCCGTCTACGAGACCGAGCCGTGGGGCGTCGAGCCCGGCTCGCAGCCCGCGTACTTCAACGCGGTCGTCAAGGTGCGCACCACGCTGCCCCCGTCCTCGCTCCTGGAGCGCGGCCACGCCATCGAAGAGGCCTTCGACCGCGTCCGCGAGGAGCGCTGGGGCCCGCGCACGATCGACGTCGACATCGTCTCGTACGCCGAGGTGGTCTCCGACGACCCGGTCCTCACCCTGCCGCACCCGCGCGCCCACCAGCGCGCCTTCGTACTGGCCCCGTGGCACGACATCGACCCGGAGGCCCAGATCCCGGGCCACGGAGGCGTCAGCGCCCTCCTGGCCGGAATCGGCCTGACGGGCATCACGCCGCGCCCCGACCTGGAACTCCGCCTGCCGGAGTAGTCGTTACCCTGTGGACTGCTGACGGTTGGCGCAGAAAGCGGGGATCTGGCAAGTGAAGCAACTGAGGCCGGCGGTCCTGGCGGGCATCTTCGCCGCCTCCGGGGTGCTGTGCTGGGCGGGCGCTCGGCTGTGGAACGCGTACGGCACCCTGCCGGGCGTTCCGCTGGCCGCCCCCATCGTCCTGGGCGTCATCGCGGCGGTCCTGCTCGCGACGGCGCTGTCGATGCGCTCCCGGCTCAAGGCCCAGCGTGAGCGACGGCCGGAGGCCAAGGGCGTGGAGCCGCTGATGGCGGCCCGTGCGGTCGTCTTCGGCCAGGCCAGCGCGCTGGTCGCGGCCCTGGTCGCGGGCGCCTACGGCGGCGTCGGCGTCTTCCTGCTGACCGAGGCCCTCGACGTGCCCGCCCGCCGCGACCAGGCCTGGTACGCCGGCTTCTCGGTCCTGGCGGGCGCGGCGGTCATCGCCGCGGCCCTGTTCCTGGAGCACGTCCTCAAACTCCCGGAGGACGACGACACCCCGGAGGCCCCGGCCCGGGCCTAGGTATCCCAGGGCACTCGGGCCAGGTGTCCGTTCACCAGGAAGCCCGGGTGCGGGGTGAGCGCGAACCTGTACTTGCCCACCGTGCCGTCTGAGCACGTCGCCCCGACCAGGTAGCCGAACTGGTACCCCGGCTGGATCGACAGCCGTTCCCGGCAGAGCTTGCGCGCGTGGGACCAGGCCACCACGGTGCCGACCGCATCACCGGCGTGCGTCCATCCGTCCGGTGTCCACAGCAGCTGTCGGACATCACACGCCCGGAGCCGCCCGCTCACGGCGTTGACCGTCTGCTGCCTCGGTAGACCCCAGCACATCGGTCCCCCTCGGTGACGTCACGGAAGGGGACCGTAGCGGGCCGCACTGACAATGCGCCTAGCGGGCCATGATGAGACTCATGGCCTCACTGCGCGTCGCGGGGTCGCGGAGCTGGCCTCGCACCGCCGACGTGGTGGTCTTGGCGCCCGGCTTGCGGATGCCTCGGACCGACATGCACATGTGCTCCGCCTCGATCACTACGATCGCACCTCGTGCCTCCAGGATCCTCATGAGGGAGTCGGCTATCTGCGTGGTGAGTCGTTCCTGAACCTGCGGACGGCGCGCGAAGACGTCCACGAGGCGAGCCAGCTTGGACAAGCCCGTGATCTTGCCGGTCTCCGCAGGGATGTAGCCGACATGGGCGACACCATGGAACGGCAGCAGGTGATGCTCGCACAGGGATACGATTTCGATGTCCCTGACCAGGACCATCTCGTCGTGGCCGAGGTCGAACGTCGTGGTCAGGACGTCCTCCGGCTGCTGCCGCAGACCGGCCAGAATTTCGCGGTACGCCCGCGCCACGCGCGCCGGGGTCTCCAGGAGGCCCTCGCGGTCCGGGTCCTCGCCGACCGCGATCAGGAGCTCACGGACCGCCGCCTCGGCGCGCTTCTCGTCGAACACGCCGATCGTGCCCTCGTCGCCGGTCAGGGTCACTGGGTCCGTCATTGCTTCCTCGTTCCTGTAAAAGTGCCGCGCCCCCAGGCTAGAACCTGGGGGGCGCGGCTTCCATTCCGGGTGGATCAGGCCTCAGGGCGGTCCTCGGGGGCCACCTCGATGCCCTTCTCCGTCGAGACCGGCGTGACGGCGGTGGCCGCCGACGTGCCGTTCGCCGAGTTCGTCAGCTGGAGCTCCTTGGGCGAGAGCACCGGCGGACGGGTGGAGGGGGTGCGGCGGGAGGAGCCGGTCCACGCGGGGCGGGCCGGACGCTTCACGATCGTCGAGAAGATCTCGGCGATCTGCTCCTTGTTCAGCGTCTCCTTCTCCAGCAGCGCGAGGACCAAGTTGTCGAGAACGTCGCGGTTCTCGACGAGGATCTCCCAGGCCTCGTTGTGCGCGGTCTCGATGAGCTTCTTGACCTCTTCGTCGACCAGCGCCGCGACCTCTTCCGAGTAGTCCCGCGGGTGCGACATCTCGCGGCCCAGGAACGGCTCGGTGTTGTCGCCGCCGAACTTGATGGCGCCGAGGCGCTCGGTCATCCCGTACTGGGTGACCATCGCGCGGGCCGTCGCCGTCGCCTTCTCGATGTCGTTCGCCGCGCCCGTGGTCGGGTCGTGGAAGACCAGCTCCTCGGCCGCGCGCCCGCCCAGCATGTACGCGAGCTGGTCGAGCATCTCGTTGCGCGTGGTCGAGTACTTGTCCTCGTCGGGCAGGACCATGGTGTAGCCCAGTGCCCGGCCGCGGGACAGGATCGTGATCTTGTGGACCGGGTCGGAGTTCGGGGAGGCCGCCGCGACCAGGGCGTGTCCGCCCTCGTGGTACGCGGTGATCTTCTTTTCCCGGTCCGACATGATCCGGGTCCGCTTCTGCGGGCCCGCCACGACACGGTCGATGGCCTCGTCCAGCGAGTGGTTGTCGATCAGCTTCTTGTCCGAGCGGGCCGTGAGCAGCGCGGCCTCGTTCAGGACGTTGGAGAGATCGGCACCGGTGAAGCCGGGCGTGCGACGGGCGACAGCGCCCAGGTCGACGTCCGGGGCGACCGGCTTGCCCTTCTGGTGGACCTTGAGGATCTCCAGACGGCCCTGCATGTCCGGGCGGTCGACCGCGATCTGCCGGTCGAAGCGGCCCGGGCGCAGCAGCGCCGGGTCGAGGATGTCGGGACGGTTCGTGGCGGCGATCAGGATGACGCCGCCCTTCACGTCGAAGCCGTCCATCTCGACCAGCAGCTGGTTGAGGGTCTGCTCGCGCTCGTCGTGACCGCCGCCGAGACCCGCACCGCGGTGCCGGCCGACGGCGTCGATCTCGTCGACGAAGACGATCGCCGGGGCGTTGGCCTTGGCCTGCTCGAACAGGTCGCGGACACGCGAGGCACCGACGCCGACGAACATCTCGACGAAGTCGGAACCGGAGATCGAGTAGAAGGGGACACCGGCCTCACCCGCGACGGCGCGCGCGAGCAGGGTCTTGCCGGTGCCGGGCGGGCCGTACAGCAGCACGCCCTTGGGGATCTTGGCGCCGACGGCCTGGAACTTCGCCGGCTCCTGGAGGAACTCCTTGATCTCGTGGAGTTCCTCGACGGCCTCGTCCGAGCCCGCGACATCGGCGAACGTCGTCTTCGGGGTGTCCTTGGTGATGAGCTTGGCCTTGGACTTCCCGAAGTTCATGACTCGGGAGCCGCCGCCCTGCATCTGGTTCATCAGGAACAGGAAGACCACGACGATGAGGACGAAGGGCAGGAGCGAGAGCAGCACGCTCAGGAACGGGCTGGTCTTGTCCGGAGTGACGGAGTAGCCGTCCGGGATCTGACCGGCTTCGTACTTGGTCTGGAGGTTCTGGGCGAGCTGTACGCCCTGATCCCCGATGTAGTTGGCCTGGAACTTGGTGCCGTCGTGCTTGCCGAGCTTCTGGCCGTCGCTCAGCTCGATCTTGATCATCTGGCTGTCGCCGGTGGTCAGCTTGGCTGTCTCCACCTGGCCACTGTTGATCGCCTTGATGACCTCGCTGGTGTCCACCGACTTGTAGCCGCCGCCGGAGCCGACGACATTCATCAACACGACCACGGCGAGGACGGCCAGCACGATCCACATGACCGGCCCACGGAAGTATCGCTTCACGTCCATCCATACGGGGCGCAGAGCGCCCCGTCCCTCCTGCCCGTAGGTAAATGCTGCTGTGAGTAAAGACTGTTCTTCGGAATGTACCCCTGTATTGTCACCCGCGGCCTCGTGGGACGGCTGACAGACCCGCCTTCCCCTGCTCCAACGGCGGGAATCGCCCCCAGGTTCCCCGGAGCTTCCGGGGCGCCCCGGGGGCGGCGGCGGGAGCGGGGTCAGCCGCCGTAGACGTGCGGGGCGAGCGTGCCGACGAACGGCAGGTTGCGGTACTTCTCCGCGTAGTCGAGGCCGTAGCCGACGACGAACTCGTTCGGGATGTCGAAGCCGACCCACTTCACGTCGATCGCGACCTTGGCGGCGTCGGGCTTGCGCAGCAGCGTGACGACCTCGAGGGAGGCCGGCTGGCGCGAGCCCAGGTTCGACAGCAGCCAGGACAGCGTCAGGCCCGAGTCGATGATGTCCTCGACGATCAGGACGTGCTTGTCCTTGATGTCGGTGTCCAGGTCCTTGAGGATCCGCACCACGCCGGAGGACTGGGTCCCGGCGCCGTACGAGGACACCGCCATCCAGTCCATGGTGAGCGGGGTGGACAAGGCGCGCGCCAGGTCCGCCATCACCATCACCGCGCCCTTGAGGACGCCGACGATGAGCAGGTCCTTGCCCGCGTACTCCGCGTCGATCTTCGCGGCCAGCTCTGCCAGCTTCGCGTCGATCTCTTCCTTGGTGATGAGCACCGACTGGAGGTCGCCGCCCATGTCCTTCTCGTCCACCCGCATCACTTTCGTTGTCGGCCGGGGCTCCGGGGGTGCCCCCGGAGGACTCAGCCGTGTTTCAGCACCAATCAGCCCTGCCGGATGACAAGTCTGCCACCCTGCCGCTGGGCCTCCACCCGGCCGGGCAGGTTGATGGCGCCCTGACCGCGCCATCCGGTGATGAGGCGGTCGACTTCCTCGATGTGGCGGGCGAAGAGGGAGCCCGCGGGGGAACCGGCCGCGACCACGGCCCTGCGCAGCACCCGGCGGCGGACGGCCGGGGGCAGGGCGTACAGCTTGGCGCACTCCAGACGGCCGTCCTCGTCGCGTACGCCGCTCTCCGCCTCGGCGGCCCAGGCGTCCAGGGCGTCGGCGTCGTCGCGGGAGAGCTGGGCGGTGCGGGCGAGCGCTTCGACGACGCCCTTGCCCAGCGCCTTCTCCAGGGCGGGCAGTCCTTCGTGGCGCAGCCGGGAGCGGGTGTAGGCGGGGTCGATGTTGTGCGGGTCGTCCCAGACGGGGAGGGACTGGACCATGCAGGCCTTGCGGGCGGTCTGCCGGTCGACCTGGAGGAAGGGGCGGCGGTAGCGGTGGCTGCGGCCGGGTCCGCCGCTGACCTCCGCCATGCCGGAGAGGGAGCGGATGCCGGAGCCGCGGGCGAGGCCCAGCAGGACGGTTTCGGCTTGATCGTCCCGGGTGTGGCCGAGCAGCACGGCGGAGGCGCCGAGCCGGTCGGCGGCCTCGTCCAGGGCGCCGTAGCGGGCGTCGCGGGCCGCGGCCTCGGGACCGCCGTCGCGGCCGACGCGCACGGCGACGGACTCCACCGGATCGAGGCCGAGGGCGGTCATGCGGATGACGACCTCGGCGGCGCGGAGGTCGGAGCCGGGCTGGAGTCCGTGGTCGACGGTGACGCCGCCGGCCCGGATGCCGAGCTTGGGCGCCTCGAAGGCCAGGGCGGAGGCGAGCGCCATGGAGTCGGCGCCGCCGGAGCAGGCGACGAGGACGAGTGGCAGGGTCCCGGTCGCGGTGCGGGGGCCGGCGACGGTGCCGGCACCGGACGGAATCCGGGGGTGGTCGGTGAGGTCGGTGAGGACGTCGTGGAGTGCGCGGCGGACCGCCAGGCGTATCGCCGCGACCGCAGGATGGGGACCCATGTCCGGTGCCCTTCGATGGAGTTCGGATGCCTCGGAGGCTTCGGGGGGTGGAGCGTCGGGGGTGGTGCGTCGGGGGTGCCGGGAGGCGGCCCCCGCAGGGCGGGTATGTCACTCAGAGTGCGTCGATGGTGACAGAGCCGAGCCGTTCCCCGAGCATCGCACGCCCTTCCACGGCCCACGGTCCCTCGGACGGGTGATGCTGCTTCCCCCAACGAGACATGTTTACGCCCCCTGCGTCACGCCTCTTCGCTCTCTTCGCTCCCCTTGCGGTGTACGCGGGCCACCCACTCCGCCGGCCTGGCGATCTCGGACTTCGTCGGCAGTGTGTTCGGAGAGGTCCAGACGCGGTTGAAGCCGTCCATGCCGACCTGGTCGACGACGGCGCGCACGAACCGCTCGCCGTCGCGGTACTGACGCAGCTTGGCGTCGAGGCCGAGGAGCTTGCGCAGCGCGGCGTCCAGGCGGCCCGCGCCGCTGGCCCGGCGCTGCTGGAACTTCTCGCGGATCTCGGCGACCGAGGGCACCACCTGGGGGCCGACCCCGTCCATGACGAAGTCGGCGTGGCCCTCCAGCAGCGACATGACGGCGGTGAGCCGGCCCAGCACCTCGCGCTGCTCGGGGGTCTGCACGATCTCGACGAGGGAGCGGCCCTCGTCGCCGCGCTCGGCGTCGGGGCGGGCGCCGGAGAAGGACTGGGCGGCCTCGCGCAGCCGCTCCAGGACGGTGACCGGGTCGACTTCGGTGGCGCCGAGGAACGTCTGGATTTCGCCCTCGAGGTGGTCGCGCAGCCACGGGACGGCCGTGAACTGGGTACGGTGCGTCTCCTCGTGCAGGCAGACCCACAGCCGGAAGTCGTGCGGGTGCACCTCCAGCTCGCGCTCGACGTGCACGATGTTCGGGGCGACGAGCAGCAGCCGGCCGCCGCCGGCCGCGGAGCCGGGCAGGTCGCGGGAGACCGGCGCGAAGGTCTCGTACTGGCCGAGGACCCGGGAGGCCAGGAAGCTCAGCAGCATGCCCAGCTCGACGCCGGTGACCTTGCCGCCGACCGCGCCGAAGACGGCCGCTCCCGGGGTGCCGGCCCGGCGGTCCTGCATCTTGCCGAGGAGCGGCTGGAGCAGCTCGCGGAAGCCGGCCACGTTGGCCTTGACCCAGCCGGCCCGGTCGACGACCAGGACGGGCGTGTCGTTGACGGGTGTCCCGTCCGGGATCATCCGGGTGAACTCGCGTACGTGCCGTTCCGAGGTCCTGGCGTGTCCGCGCAGTTCCGCGACGACGGCCCGGGCCTCGTCCCGGCTGACCTCCGGGCCGGGACGCACCAGCCGGGTCGCGGTCGCCACCGCGAGGTTCCAGTCGACCATCTCCGCACCACCGATGCTCGTCATGCGTCAACCGTACGTGGACCGGCGCCCGGGCGGACCCCCTACGGCGCGGCCGCCACCGCCGCGGCCAGCTTGTCGAGGCCCTTCTCGGCGGCCGGGGCGTCCGTGCTGCCCGCCGTCAGGAAGGCGAAGGCGAGGAGCCGGCCGGAGCGGTCGACGACGGTGCCGGCGAGGGAGTTCACTCCGGTCAGCGTGCCCGTCTTGGCGCGGAGCAGCCCGGCGGCCGGTGAGGTGCCGGAGTTGCGGGCGCGCAGGGTGCCGGTGAATCCGGCGACGGGCAGGCCGGTGAGGACGGGCCGCAGCTCGGGCCGCTGCGGGTCGGCGGCCTTGGCGAGCAGGGCCGTCAGCAGTCCGGGGCTGACCTTGTCGGCACGGCTGAGGCCGCTGCCGTCGGCGAAGCGGGAGCCGGAGACGTCGACGCCGAGGGCGGCGAGCCGGGCGGTGACGGCCTTCTCGCCGCCTTCGAAGCTGGCGGGATGGCCGGAGGCGAGGGCGGTCTGGCGGGCGAGGGCCTCCGCGATGTCGTTGTCGCTGTGCGTCAGCATCCGCTCGACGAGTCCGGCCAGCGGGGTGGAGTGGGTGGCCGCCAGCGGCTGGGCGCCCTCGGGGGCCTTGGCCCGGGCGGGTGCGCCGGTGACCCTCACGCCGCGCTCGGTCAGCAGGGCGGCGAAGGCCCCGGCGGCGTCCTTGGACGGGTCGCCGGTGCGCGCCACGGGCCCGGAGGTGGACTGGTCGGGTCGGCCCTCGTCGGCCATCAGCGCGGTGACGGGCGCGATGTTGGGGTTCTCGCCGATCGGGTGGCGGACGGGGCCGGTGAAGAGGCCGTCGTCGTAGCCCAGGCTCACGCTGTCGGTGCCGGCGGCCTTGAGGGCCTGCGCGGTGTCGGCGGCGAGGGCGACGAGGCTGCCGCCGGATCCGGCGGGGCTCTTCTTCTGGGCGGTGAGGGAGGGGTCGCCGCCGCCGACGAGGAGGATCTGCCCGGGGGCGGCGCCGGGCACGACGGCGGTGCGGATCCGGTGCTCGGGCCCCAGCGCGGCCAGGGCCGCCGCCGCGGTGGCGATCTTGATGGTGGAGGCGGGGGTCATCGCGTCCCGCGCGCCCGACTCGTACAGCACCTGTCCGGTGCCGGTGTCGACGACGGAGGCGGTGCGGACGGTGCCGAGCGCGGGGTCGGCGAGCAGCGGCCGCAGCGCCGCGGCGAGGCCCTCGGGGGCCGCGGCCGCCTGCTGGCGCGGGGCTCCGGGGCCGATCGCGCCGAGCACGCCGGGGGCACTGGGGGCGGCCTGCGGGAAGGTGCCGGAACCGGGGCCGTCACCGTGATCTGCGCCACCCGTAAGGCTCCAGGAGGCGGCCCTGTCCCGCTCGGCCTTACGCTGGCCGGAGTCCCACGGACCGGAGGCGGTCACGACCGCCGCCGACAGGGCGAGGCCGGCGGCGGCCGAGCCCGCGATGAGCTGCCACGTCTTGATCAATGGCACCTCGGACCAGCCCCTTTCGCGATCACACATATGCGTGAGGGACACTTAACCACTGCGTCTTGCCGCGAGCATGGCACCCCACCCGCAGGGTGGGGCCGGACGCGCGCGTATTTGAATCAAATGCCGTCCCGAAGCGATTGGGACTGCTGAAGCTGATCATGGAGGAGCAGGACGTGGAGTTCGACGTCACCATCGAGATCCCCAAGGGTTCGCGGAACAAGTACGAGGTGGACCACGAGACCGGCCGGATCCGTCTGGACCGTCGCCTCTTCACCTCGACCAGCTACCCGGCCGACTACGGCTTCGTCGAGAACACCCTCGGCGAGGACGGCGACCCGCTGGACGCGCTGGTCATCCTCGACGAGCCGACCTTCCCGGGCTGCCTGATCAAGTGCCGCGCCATCGGCATGTTCCGCATGACGGACGAGGCGGGCGGCGACGACAAGCTGCTGTGCGTGCCGGCCTCCGACCCGCGAGTCGAGCACCTGCGCGACATCCACCACGTGTCCGAGTTCGACCGCCTGGAGATCCAGCACTTCTTCGAGGTCTACAAGGACCTGGAGCCGGGCAAGTCGGTCGAGGGCGCGAACTGGGTCGGCCGTACCGAGGCCGAGGCCGAGATCGAGGCCTCGTACAAGCGCCTGGAGGCGCAGGGCGGCCACTGACCCCTCTGACCTGTACTTTCCGTAGGCTGTACGGTCCCTGGCCCACGCTGCGGGCCCTGCCCCTCCCGGTGGTATTCGGGAGGGACAGGGCCCGTTCTGCGTTCACTCGGCGACGTCGCCGGAAGATCCTTCCGGACTCTGGGCCGTCTCTGGGCCGTGAGAGCCGAAAATGGCCCCGTCTACGGCCCTTCGGGCGCGGTGCTCGCTGCTCGGCATGAGGTGTGCGTAGATCCGGAGGGTCAGCGCCGCATCGTGGTGTCCGAGGTACGACGCGAGCGCCTTGATGTTCTCCCCCGCATCGAGCAGCACGGAAGCGTACATGTGCCTCAGGGCGTGCATCCCGTGCTCTCGGGCTGCCGGGTAGCGGCCCCATTCGTCCTTCTCGTCAAGGAGGAGCCCGGCCCCCACGAGCGCGGGCTTCCACACGGATGCATTGAAGACGTTCCGGTGTACGGCGAGAGGCTTGCCATCGCGCAGGAAGACGAGCTTGCGGGTCACCTCTGCGCCATCGGGCGTCTGCCACGGCAGCGTGACCGGTTGTGGCGGGAACTTCCGGCAGTGCTCCGCAAGGCGCTCCCCGAGACCTTCGGGCAGTGGAATGTCCCGCTCCTTGCCGCCCTTGGGCGGACCAAACATCAGGGTGCTGCGCGCCTGCTTCACCTGGCATCGCACGTGCAGCCAACCGCCTTCCGCGTCGATGTCCTCGACGGCCAGGCCGAACACCTCGCCCTGCCGCATCCCGGCGCCTCCGGCCAAGTCCACCATCGTCTGATACCGCTCGGGCAGGCCCTTCCGGACCAGGCGGGCGGTCTCGGGCAGCCACGGCCGCACGCGTCCGGACGTGGCGCGCGGGGCCCGAACGCTCCGGGCCCGACACGGGTTCGTACGCATGTAACCGTCGTCCACAGCGGCGCTGAGAACCGTGGAGACGCAGCGGAAGATAGCGGCCCTGTACGAGGACGACTCGATGTTCTTCTCCAGCTCCGCGAGCCACGTCCGAATGTGCTGCGGCCGAAACGAGTTGAGCGGGCGGCCGCCCAGGTACGGAATCGAGTGCTTTCGAATGCAGGTCCGGGTGGACTCACGCGTCGTGACCTCCCCTCCCTGCGAGGACAGCCACTCCTCGGCGTACTGGCCGAACGTCTTCTTGGCCGCGCCCGGGTCGGCATAGGTGCCGTCCGCCATGTCCTTCTTGACGTTCGTCAGCCAGTCCTCGGCGAGGCGCTTCTGCCCGTCGGGGAAGCTCTGGGACTTCTCCGACCCGTCAGGGCCGATGTAGCGCGCGCGGTAGCGCATCCCCTTGCCGTAGCGGTCGGTCCGCTCCTGTACAGGCTTGCCCTTCCCGTTGAGTACGGGCTTGCCCTCGGCGTCGGTCTTGGTCTTGAACCAGCGGTCTTGGATGTGGCCGGCGGCCACCCACATCGTTCGCAGTCCGACTGTCCTCGCCCCGACCATGTCTGTCTCGGGATTGTCGCCGACCATCCATCCCCCGTCGTTGAGAGCCAATCCGCACTCAGCCGCCGCGGCCTCGAAGAACCGACGCTCCGGCTTACGTACCCCCGCTTCCCCCGACACACAGATGCCGTGGAAGAGCGGGGCGAGACCGGTCGCAGCGAGCTTGGCGCGTTGGATGTCACCCGCGCCGTTCGTCGCGATGTCGGTCCACCCCGCGCGGCGTAGGGCTCGAGCCCCTCCCGGGCCCCAGGGAAGCAGCGCACCGAGTGCGCGACGCCATCGACGCAGTCGTGCCAAAGATCTTCCGGGTCATCGCCGAGATGGAAAATCGCCCGCAGGTCCACGAGGTCCTCAGGGTGTGCCCGCTCGCTGAGCGGATCACAGATGATGGCCTCTGCCTTATGGGGCAGAGCACGTGAGCGCACGAAACCACGGGCCCAGTCCTCAAGGCCCGCGGTACGGTCGATCAGAGTGTTGTCCAGGTCGAAAAGTAACAGAGACGGCCCGTCGATGAAATCGACGGGCCGTCATGAAGATCGAGACTATCAGGTGTAATCCGAAAGATTCACGCCGTCTTCGCTGCTGTCCGGCAGAACTTCGATGATCCTGCGCTCATCGGTTTCGGATATGTCGTGGGTCCTCCCCTTGGGGGTGCGAGGGGTTTCGGGCGGAGATTCAATAATTCCTGCGGCGGTGCGCAGTGCCGCGCAGAACCCAGTATTCGTCCAGAACCCTGTGACAGATCCGGGAATCTGATAGCCGAACAGGGGTGCAACCTCCATGAGCTGGCCGATTCGCTTGGATTCTGATATTTTTAGCCGCTCGAGCTCCATCCACGCTTCATTGTCCCGTCCTCGCAGAATAAGGTCGAATACCGGCTTAAGGAGGAATGTTTCCTTCCTCCTGTCTGCCCATCTAAACAGATCGAACAGGTCGCCGGTCACTGGAATGTTCGCATGGTACACCCGCTTGAACTGAATGATCGCAAAGTCGAACACATTATCAGAAAGTCCGATGTTGACTCCGCGGCGCATCTTATATTCTACTTCCATGGCGGCGATTGCCGTGCGGTATCCGGTCTTCTTTTCACCGAAAGCCCTTCGGATGATCTCCCAGACGGCTGCTTCTGACATTTCGCCAATTGGCTGAGCATGATTCCGTGGAGGGATGGTGATGTTTTCGTAGCTGTTCTGGTGTGCGCGCTTATCGAGTTTATCTTCCTTCTTCTTCACCTTCTTTCCCTCCTTTCCCTTGGCCTGCCTCTCCCGGAAATGCTTGAGAGATTCAGTCGATGCATCCTTGAAGTGGGCTTTCGTGCGACTATCAACGTCATGACGCCAGTGAGGCTGGTCGTCATCGTCACCGTCATCGTCATCGTCATCGTGGCCAAGGGCCACCAGGGTCGTCCTCTCGACCTTCTCTACGCCCGCGTCGATACTTGCCCAATAGGCGAGCTCGAAATTTTCCTCCACCTTGTCGCCCCAGCCCAAGACGCCGGGGGAGGTGACGTCTACCTTGATGCGGATGAGCCGCTTGTTTCGAGTCGCCATGCCCTCGTTGTCATGCGGGCCGTCGCAGATCACATGGATCTTCATTAGCAACTTCTCGGAGTTGGAGTTCTTCTTCTTGGCATGGCCCCCGCTGTGGACGGAGACGCTGCCGATTTTGCAGTACCTAGAAATCTTCTCGCCGTCGAAGTCGGGTAGGGGGGTCCCGGCGTAACCAGGCTGGCTCGCCAAGCCCTCGATTTTGGCCTGCCAGCGCACGAAATCCGTGTGCACCAGCCTCTCGTACTGAGTCAGATCGAAGTTGATCTCGATCGGCACCCGAAAACGTACCTTCTTCTTGTATTCCTGAATTTTGAGCTTCTGGCGTGCGACGTCCTCGTCGAACTTTCCGTACTGCTTCTCAAGTCGTTCCAGATTCGCCTTCATGGCGGCCAAAACAAGAGCCCGCTTAGGCATGTTCTTCGCGTTTGTGGTCGCGAGGGCGCTGTGGAATTTTTCGTATGTGAACCGAATCGACATCTGTTTCGATGCGAGGCAGGTCCCGTTCCGATTTACGTCAAGCCCCGTGCCGAAGGCATCCTGCTGGATTGTTGGCTGCATGTCGATCGGGTAGTCGATCGGAACCATGTTCTTGCTTGCTCCGACGAGCTGCCAAAGGATCGTGGTGGTGGTAGTTGGTTCCATGGAAGAGAACTCTCTCCTTAGATTGGTGACGTGAGGTTCGTGTGAGAGACGATGATTTTCGATGGTTCGAAAATGCTGTGAGATCCTCGGTGGCCTGCGTTCGTGTACGGCGATACCGGCGGGCTACTGCACCACGACGTTTCCCTTAATACTCTCGATGGTCACGCCGTCGCTGCTCTCGGCAACCAAAATTCCAGGGGTGGCCTCCGCGGCGACGTCGAAGTCACCACTCTTGTTCAGCATCTTAAGCACTGCAAAATAGAAGTCCGGGTGCATGAAGCCCTCACCGTCCTCTGCAATTTCCTCCAGTGCGTTGCACGTGGAGAAGTAGTTAGCCAGGTCGTCTATTTCGGCCTTGCTGGGGATCCATGTTTTGTCTCCGCCGTTTGAGGGGCCAGTGACCGGCTCCTTCTCGACCTTCTGATGTTTCTGGTGATCCTGCCGCCCTGAACCGTGCGGAAGGATCTGATGGAGCGCTGCGGGAAGAGTGGTCTGAAGGAATGTTCCGATTTCGAAGTGATTCTGCTCGCATACCTTCTTGAGCTGATCGAGTACACTCTTCACCTCGGCATCCATGGAGGTCTCCCACTCGGGGGTGGGATGGGTTCCCCAATGAATTCGCATGTGCTGCCAGAGATCGCTCTCGTAGACAGTAGCGTCGTATGTGCCGGTAGTAACCGATGCGTACAGTCCATTCGCGAGGATGAACGCGGGTGAATTCTCTTCAAGTGTGCTCATGTTCTCGTGTTTTCCATTCCGGCAGTGGCTGATCGGCCATTGGAGATACGGTTCTTCGGGCGGTAATCGCCGATATGCGGACCAGTAAACGCGCGGGTGATACAGCGCGGCAGAGCCATACAGTCAGCACTTGGGGCACCCCAAGAGGCCGTCGCGCCGGCAGGGCGCAGACGCGTGATGCGCGTTCCGAAGGGTCTTCAGCCGCGCGCAGGATTGGTGTTCCAGCGGTTCCTTACCGGTTCCAGCCTCGTTGTTTCACGGCAGTAGCCGGTTGATCTTGCGTCCGTGATGTCGCGTTGATGCCTGTCCGGGGACGGTTCTGGTCAGGGGTGCGCGTCGACTGGCGTGCCGGAGGACGCCGGGTTCCACGGGCCCAGGGCTTGCGGGTAGCCCCCCTCGTGCTGCTCAGGTGGGGTGGGGCAAGGCGATGATCCGTTCGAAGGAGCGGATGATCGCCGTGTTCCAGGGCCAGGTGTCGGGGAGTTGCACGGCGGCGTCTGCGCTGGCCTCTGACGAGGCGGGCGGGGACGTGGAGGATGCCGTAGCGCAGGGTCTTGGGGGTGGCTTTGGCCAGGTCGAGGGCGAGGAGCTGAAATCAGCAGCTGAGGTCAGCGGCGAGGGTGGTGGCGGTGAGCCAGGCGGCGTTCACATCCAGCTCGCGGGAGCGCAGCAGGCCGATCCCGGACGCCTTCTGGTCACGGATCTTCGGCTCGACGCGGGCATGTTCGCCAGCACACCCCGACGCTACGCCAAGGGTGAGTTTTCGTCTCAGTCCGTCTGATACAGCCCCGTCCGTCAGCGTTCACGCGTCCGGACGCACTGCGAGTCCTGGGGCCCCGGGCCGGGCCGTCTCCGGGCCGTGGGACGACCGCCAGGGGGCACCTTCGACCACCATCAACCACCACCCACGCGCAGCTCAGCCAACGATTGGACGTAGCCGCAGGTCAGCGCAACAATTCGAGGTCTACAAGGACCTGGAGCCGGGCAAGTCGGTCGAGGGCGCGAACTGGGTCGGCCGTACCGAGGCCGAGGCCGAGATCGAGGCCTCGTACAAGCGCCTCGAGGCGCAGGGCGGCCACCACTAGGCTCCGCCGGTGAGCGGGCCGGCGGGGACCTCCCCCGGCCCCTCGGGCTCGACAGCGGGCGGCACCCCTCGACGGGGTGCCGCCCGCTGTCACGTCCGGCCCCGTGCCCCATGGGCCCCCGCAGCCCCGCGACGGGGGCCGGGGCGTAGACCCGGGGAACCGGGGCAGGGCGGGTAGAGGAACGGCCGGCGGCGGGAGGGACGCGGCGTCGCCGGGGAGGAAACGGTTCCGCATACTGATACGGCAGGTGATCGCGGAGCTGGAGGGCGCGTGGCGGAAGCCGATGGGGTGGAGGACCGCAAGCCCCAGTCCGACGAGGCGCACAGCGCCTTCACACCGCCGCCCGGGATGGAGCCCGAGGCTCCGGAGGACGATCAGCCCACCTCGGAGTTCGCGCTCCCGGCGGGCGCGGAGCCGGTGCAGCCCGAGCCCGAGGGCTCGGCCTTCGCGAACCCGGCCACGTACAGCGCCGCGCACTCCCCGCCCGCCTACACGCCCGGCCAGGGCTTCCCCATCGCCCGGCTGAAGGAGTCCCCCTGGCAGGACCGCATGCGCACGATGCTGCGCATGCCGGTGGACGTGCGGCCCGTGCCGGACCTGGTGCAGCGGACGGCCGAGACCGGGCCCGCCGTGGGCCGCGTGCTCGACCTGACCCTGCGCATCGGCGAGCTCCTGCTCGCCGGCGGCGAGGGCGCCGAGGACGTGGAGGCCGCCATGTTCGCGGTGGCCCGCTCCTACGGGCTGGACCGCTGCGAGCCCACGGTCACCTTCACCATGCTGTCGATCACCCACCAGCCCTCGCTGGTGGACGACCCGGTGTCGGCGAACCGGACCGTGCGCCGCCGGGGCACCGACTACAACCGGCTCTCCGCCGTCTTCCGCCTCGTGGACGACATCAGCGCCCACGAGATCGACGTCTCGCTGGAGGAGGCCTACCGGCGCCTCGCCGAGATCCGCCGCAACCGCCACCCGTACCCCGGCTGGATGCTCACGGCCGCCGCCGGACTGCTCGCCGGGGCGGCTTCCACGCTGGTCGGCGGCGGGGTGCTGGTCTTCATCGCGGCCGCCCTCGGGGCGGTCCTCGGCGACCGGCTGGCCTGGCTGTGCGCCGGGCGCGGGCTGCCGGAGTTCTACCAGTTCGTGGTCGCCGCGATGCCGCCGGCCGCGATCGGGGTGGCGCTCAACATGACGGGGATCGACGTCAAGGCCTCCGCCGTGATCACCGGCGGGCTCTTCGCGCTGCTGCCCGGACGGGCCCTGGTCGCGGCGGTGCAGGACGGGCTGACCGGCTACTACATCACCGCCTCCGCCCGGCTGCTGGAGGTCATGTACCTCTTCATCGGCATCAT
This sequence comes from Streptomyces sp. IBSNAI002, assembly GCF_052244475.1. Lineage (NCBI taxonomy): Bacteria > Bacillati > Actinomycetota > Actinomycetes > Kitasatosporales > Streptomycetaceae > Streptomyces > Streptomyces sp. IBSNAI002. The sequence continues at coordinate 4,114,688 of NZ_JBQPXG010000002.1, forward strand.
CATGGGCGTGCTGGTCGTGCTGTACATCGGCCTGCAGTTCGACGCCTCCCCGCGGCCGGAGGAGGTCCTGCAGATCCAGCAGCGGCCGCTGATCCAGATCGCGGCCTCGATGGTGCTGGTGTTCACCTTCGCGGTCCTCCTCCAGCAGGAACGTTCCACCGTGTGGATCGTGACGCTGAACGGCGCGGTGGCCTGGGTGACCTTCGGGGCCCTTCACTACGCGGGCCAGATCCCGCCGGTCCCGTCCACCGCCATCGCCGCCGGGCTGGTCGGCCTGTTCGGGCAGCTCTTCTCCCGCTACCGCTTCGCCTCCGCCCTGCCGTACACGACCGCGGCCATCGGGCCGCTGCTACCGGGTTCGGCGACGTACTACGGGCTGCTGCTGATCGCCGAGAACCGGCTGAACGAGGGCCTCGCCTCGCTCGTGAACGCCGCGGCCATCGCCCTCGCCATCGCGATCGGCGTCAACCTGGGCTCGGAGGCCTCCCGCCTGTTCATGCGGATCCCGGGGGCGGCCAGCGCGGCCAAGCGCCGCGCCGCCAAGCGCACCCGCGGCTTCTGAGGGGCCGGAGGGGGGCCGGAGGGGGGCCGGAGGGGGCCGACGCGTACGCCCCGGGACCCCTCGCGGGGTTCCGGGGCGTACGGGCGGTACGGGACGGCCGGGACGGCCTAGCGCTTCGCGTGGCGGCCGCGCTGGCCCGGGGCCTGGCCCTCGGCGTCGAGCGGGGCCTGGGCGGCCGCGGCCTTGCTCTCCTTGCGGGCCTTGAGCACCTCGAAGACCACCGGGATCACCGAGATCAGGACGATGCCCACCAGGATCGGCTCGACGTTCGTCTTGATGAACTCGATCTGGCCGAGCCAGTAGCCCGCGATCGTGACGCCGGCGCCCCAGCCGATGCCGCCGATGATGTTGTAGGTCAGGAAGGTGCGGTACTTCATCGTGCCGGCGCCCGCGACCATCGGCGCGAAGGTGCGGATGATCGGCACGAAGCGGGCCAGCACGATGGCCTTGGGGCCGTGCCGGTCCATGAACTCGTGCGCCTTGTCGAGGTTCTCCCGCTTGAAGAGCTTGGAGTTCGGACGGTTGAAGAGCTTCGGCCCGAAGTACTTGCCGATCATGTAGCCGACCTGGTCGCCGATGATCGCGGCGGCCACGATCAGCGTGCAGACCAGCCACAGCGGCTGCGTGATGTATTGGCCGTCCGCGACCAGCAGACCCGCGGTGAACAGCAGCGAGTCACCGGGCAGGAACGCGAAGAGTCCCGACTCCGCGAAGACGATGACCAGGATGCCGATCAGTCCGAAGTGCGAGATCAGATAGTCCGGGGACAGCCACTCAGGGCCGAGCGCAATCGTGTACACGGGTTCCGGACTCTCCTGGATCGGGGGGCGTGCCGGGGGCAGCAGGCGGTTGCGGGCAAGGTAAAGGCGGTCTCAATTATCAACGCACACGACCCCCTCCCGGTTCCAGTTCCCGGAGGGGGTCGGGTGCGTGACGTTTCGGCTACGCCTTGCGCACGGCGTTGGCCAGGATGGCGTCCCGCAGGTGCTCGGCGAGACCCGGCCGCAGGGCCTCGTAGAACGCCTTGAAGCGCTCGTCCGCGACGTACATCTCCCCGAGGCAGGTGTGCATCTCGTACGGGCAGTCGTAGAACCAGGTGGTGATGTGGAGCCGGTGCTCCTCGGCCAGGTCCATGGCGCGCTCGCCCTCGGCGGGCCCGCCGTCCTCCATGAGGGCCGCGTAGCGGATGCCCCACTCGGCGGACTGGTCCTGGATCCGCTGCCAGTCGTCCTTCGTGTACGAGGCCGCCCGGCGCCGCGACTCGGCGTAGGCGTCGGTGCCGCCCCACCGCTCCCGCGCCTCCTGGTCGTACTGCTCGGGGTCGTGGTCCCCGAAGACCTCGAACTTCTCCTCGGGCGTGAGGTTGATGCCCATCTTCTTCGCCTCCATGGCGTGCTCAACGGCCTTGGCCATCTGCTGGAGCCGGGCGATCCGGTCGGTCAGCAGGGCATGCTGCCGGCGCAGATGCTCCCGCGGATCGGATTCCGGATCGTCCAGCAGGACCGCGACCTCGTCGAGGGGGAAGCCGAGCTCCCGGTAGAACAGGATCCGCTGCAGCCGGTCCAGGTCCGCGTCGCCGTAGCGCCGGTGACCCGCGTGGCTGCGGCCGCTCGGCGAGAGCAGCCCGATCTCGTCGTAGTGGTGCAGGGTGCGCACCGTGACTCCGGCGAATCCGGCGACCTGGCCCACGGAGTAGCCCATGTCCGCCTCCCTCCTCGTTCCGGTCGGGTACGCCCTTCACTGTGGGCCCTCACGCCGCGTGAGGTGCAAGTCCGCCGGGACGGCTACGTGCTCAGGCCCCTGAAGCGGCGCACCGCCAGCGGGAAGAAGACCGCCAGCAGCAGGAGCGGCCAGCCGACGGCCAGCAGGCCGGCGTGCTCGAAGGCCCAGCTCACCGGCTCCCCGGCCGGGGCGGAGGCCGCCGCCGGGTTGCCGAACAGGTCGCGGACCGCCGTCGCCGTCGCCGACATCGGATTCCATTCGACCACGGCCCCCAGCCAGCCCGGCATGGACTGCGGGGTGGCGAAGGCGTTGGACAGGAAGCCCACCGGCCACACCAGGATCTGCACCGCCTGCACCAGCTCCGGCCGGCCCGCGACCATGCCCAGGTGGATCCCGATCCACAGCATCGCGAAGCGCAGCAGCAGGAGCAGCGCGAAGGCCGCCAGCGCGGCCGCCGGCGAGCCGTGCCAGCGCCAGCCGAGCAGCAGCCCGACCCCCGCCAGGACCACGAGGCCCACGGCCGACTGGATCATGTCGGCGATGCTGCGGCCGACCAGGACCGCCGAGGAGGACATCGGCATGGCCCGGAACCGGTCGATGACCCCCTTCTCCAGGTCCCGGGTGACGGCCGTCATCGTCGACTCCAGCCCGAAGGCCATGGTCAGCGCGAACATCCCGGGCACCAGGAACTCGACGTACTCGCCGTCGATCCCGCGGCCGCCGCCCACCAGGAATCCGAACATCAGCAGCAGCATCACCGGGAAGACCAGTCCGACGACCACCTGCACCGGCTGCCGCGCCCAGTGCGCCAGCTCGCGCCGGGTCATCGTCCAGGAGTCCGAGACCGCCCACGTGGCACTCATGCCGCCACCTCCTCGCGGCCGGACGCGTCCGTCAGGTGCAGGAAGACCTCGTCCAGCGTGGGCCGCCGGACCCCGAGGTCCTCCGCCTCGATGCCGGCGCCCTCCAGCGCCCGCAGGGTCAGGGCCAGGCCCGCCATCCGGTCCTCCACGGGGAAGCTGAGCGTCGAGGAGTCCGGGTCCACCGACGGGTCCGGGAGCAGCGCCGCGGCCTCGGCCAGCCGCGCCGGGTCCCCCAGGACGACGACGATCCGGTCGGCCCCGACCAGCGCCTTCAGCTCGTCCGCCGTGCCCTCCCGGGCCACCCGTCCGGCATCGATCAGCGCGATGCGGTCGGCCAGCTGGTCGGCCTCCTCCAGGTACTGCGTGGTCAGCAGGACGGTCGTGCCGCCGCCGACCAGGGAGCGGACCGCGCTCCACACCTCGGCGCGGCCGCGCGGGTCGAGGCCGGTGGTCGGCTCGTCCAGGAACAGCACCTCGGGGTCCGTGATCAGGGACGCCGCGAGGTCGAGGCGGCGGCGCATGCCGCCGCTGTACTTCTTCACCGGCTTGCGGCCGGTGTCCGAGAGGCCGAAGCCCTCGAGCAGCTCGTCCGCCCGCAGTCCGGCCCGGCGCGCGCCCAGGTGGTAGAGGCGGCCGAACATCTCCAGGTTCTGCCGCCCGTCCAGATCCTCGTCGAGCGCGGCGTGCTGGCCGAGGAGCCCGATCCGGGAGCGGACGGCCGCCGCGTCGGTCCGTACGTCGAGACCCGCCACCCGCACCACGCCCTCGTCGGGGCGCAGCAGGGTGCTCATGATCCGCACGGCCGTGGTCTTGCCGGCCCCGTTGGGGCCGAGCACCGCGTGGACCGTGCCGGGGGCCACTTCCAGGTCGAGCCCGGCCAGGGCGTGCTTGTCGCCGTACCGCTTGTGGACACCTTCGAGGGAGATCGCCAACGCGACCGACTCCTTACTCGTCCTCGCTAGTCAAACTTGATTAGCGACCTGCAAGGTAGTGCCCCGCGAGCGGCTAGTCAAACTTGATTAGAAATCATGCTCCGAGCGGCCGTCGACTACGGGCAGGACGGGGCCGACGGGCCGGACTGCGCGTACGGGTTCTCCTCGCCGTCCGCCAGGACCCCCACGAACGGCTCCCCGCCCTCGCCCGCGAAGGAGTACGCGCCGCCCTCGATCCGAGCGATCAGCCCCCGCGTCCACTCCGCCTCGGCGTCCGCGGAGTGGACCCACATGTGCATGATCTCGCCGATGTGCCCCAGTTGCCCGGGGCCGGCCTCCGGCTCGTAGTAGTCCGTCACCGACGACCGCCAGCCCGCCAGCTTCGACAGCCGCTCACCGAGCAGTTCCAGGACCTCGGCCCGCGGCAGATCGACCATGAATCCGATCGCCGCGGACAGCACGTCCGTCTTCTGGTCGTACGCCGCCAGGGCCTCGCGCAGCAGCCTGAAGTACTCGGCGCGCCCCGCGTCCGTGACCTCGTACTCGGTGCGCGGCGGCCCGCCGGCGGCGCTGGGCGCCACCTCGTGCGCGTGCAGGACGCCCTGCTTCGCCATCTGCTTCAGCGCGTGGTAGATCGATCCGGGCTTGGTGTTGGACCACTCGTGCGCGCCCCAGAACTCGAGGTCGTTGCGCACCTGGTACCCGTGCGCCCGCCCGTGCTGACGGACGGCGCCGAGGACGAGAAGCCGGATCGCTGACATGGGGCCAGGCTACTAAGCCCCGCTCAGGGCCCCGCTCAGCCCATGGCCTTGGTGCCGTCGATGCTCTCGCGGAGGATGTCCGCGTGGCCCGCGTGCCGGGCGTACTCCTCCACCAGGTGCAGGAGCATCCAGCGCATCGAGACCTTGGCGTCCTGGGGGAACCAGGGAGCCGGAGGCAGCGGGAACACCTCGTCGAGGCTGGGCAGGGCCCGGACGAAGTCCTCCAGCTCCTCGCCGACCCCTTCCCACATGGCCAGGACGGAGGGGATGGACTCGCCGTCGACGAGCTGGAAGGCCTCGCCCCAGGTCTCCGCGCTGCGCTGCCGCTCGTTGGGCTGCTGCTGGGCCAGCCGCAGCCAGTTGAGCTCGACCTCGGCCGCGTGCTTGAGCAGCCCGGACAGGGACAGCTCGCTGGCGCTGGGGCGGCTCGCGGCCTGCTCGTCGGTCAGCCCGAGCACCGATGCGCGCAGGGCCGCCCGCTGGGCCTCGACGAAGGCGAGGAGCGTGCCGCGCTCGTCGCCGAGGACCTCGGTGGAAATCTGTGCCATGACCGACCGCCTTCTGTGGGGTGCCGGGGAGCCGCTCCCCCCGACACCTCACACGCTACGGAGCATCGCGGTCAGCTCCTGTCCTAGATGCAGCCTCAGTGCGGGGAGATTTCCCCGTCCGGGCGAATCGCGGGCAGCGCGGTGGCCGGCTTCGGCAGCAGGGCCTTGGACAGGTCCTGCTTCCCCGTCGGGTCGAGGCCGTACATCGCTTCGTAGATCTTTCGGACCGCCGGCCCCGAGGCGCCCGAGCCGGTGCCGCCCTGGGAGATCGTCATGACGATCGTGTAGTCCTCGGTGTAGGAGGCGAACCACGAGGTGGTCTGCTTGCCCTGGACCTCGGCGGTGCCGGTCTTGGCGTGCATCGGGATCTGCTTCTGCGGCCAGCCGCCGAACCGCCAGGCGGCGCTGCCCGAGGTGGCCACCCCGGCGAGGGCCTCGTTGATGTTGTTCCGGGTCTTGGCGTCCATCGGGAGCCTGCCCTGCTCCTTCGGCGCGATCTCCCGGACCGAGGTCCCGTCGGCGCTGACGATCGCCTTGCCGACGCTGGGCTGGTGCAGCGTGCCGCCGTTGGCGATGGCCGCGTAGACGGAGGCCATCTGGACCGGGGTGACGAGGGTGTCGCCCTGCCCGATCGAGTAGTTGATCGCGTCGCCCTCGCGCATCTGGTTGCCCTGGCGGCAGTTCTCGTAGGCGATCTGCTCGGCGAAGCTGCCGTTCTTCTTGCCGTCCCGGCACCAGGCGTCCTTGTTCGCCTCGAAGAAGTCCTGCTTCCACTTGCGGTCGGGGACCCGGCCGGGGACCTCGTTCGGCAGGTCGATGCCGGTGCGCTTGCCCAGTCCGAACTCGTGGGCGGTCTTGAAGAACCAGTCGTTCGGGTTCTTCTTCGGGTTGATCCCGCCGTCCTTCTTCCACTCCTGGTCCGCGAGCAGGTAGTAGACCGTGTCGCAGGAGACCTCCAGGGCCCGGCCGATCGTGATGTCGCCGTGGCCCTGCGATTCGAAGTTCGTGAAGGTCTGGCTGCCGACCGAGTACGAGCTGGGGCAGGGGTAGCGGTTGTTGAACGGGTACCCGGCGTTGACCGCGGCGGTCGAGGTGACCACCTTGAAGATCGAGCCGGGCGCCGCCTGGGCCTGGATCGCCCGGTTCAGCAGCGGGTAGTTCGACTCCTTGTCGGTGAGCGACGCGTAGTCCTTGGCGGAGATGCCGCCCACCCAGGCGTTCGGGTCGTAGGTCGGGTTCGAGGCCATCGCCACGATCCGGCCCGTCCTGGACTCCATGACCACGACCGCGCCCGAGTCGGCCTCGTAGTTCCTGCGCGTGTTCTTGTCGTACTGGTCGCGGGCCTCGATCATCGCGTTGTCCAGCTCGCGCTCGGCGACCGCCTGGACCCGGGAGTCGATCGAGGTCACGACGTTCGAGCCGGGCAGTGCCTTGTCCGTCTCGCCCTGCCCGATGACCCGGCCGAGGTTGTCGACCTCGTAGCGGGTGATGCCCGCCTTGCCGCGCAGCTCCTTGTCGTACGTGCGCTCCAGGCCGGAGCGCCCCACCTGGTCGGAGCGCAGGTAGGGGGACTCGGAGCTCTTCGCCTTGGCGATCTCCTCGTCGGTGACCGGCGAGAGGTAGCCGAGCACCTGGGAGGTGTTGGCCTCGTCGGGCGCGGCGTAGCGCCGCATGGCCGTGGGCTCGGCGGTGATGCCGGGGAAGTCCTCGGCGTGCTCGTGGATCTGGAGGGCCTGTTCGGTGGTGGCCTCGTCACTGACCGGGATCGGCTGGTACGGCGAGCCGTTCCAGCAGGGCTGGGGGGTCTTGGAGTCGCAGAGCCGGACCTTGTCGACGACCTCCTGGGGGTCCATGCCCAGGACGCCCGCGAGGCGCGTGAGGACGGCCTTGCCGCGGTCCTTCATGGTCAGCAGCTCGGTGCGGTTGGCGGAGACCACCAGGTGGGTCGCGTTGTCGGCGAGCGGCACCCCGCGCGAGTCCAGGATCGAGCCGCGCACGGCGGGCTGGACCACCCGCTGGACGTGGTTGTTCTTGGCCTCGTCGGTGTACTCCTGGCCATTGCGTATCTGGAGGTACCAGAGCCGTCCGCCCAGGGTGAGCAGCAGCGAGAAGACCACGATCTGGATGACGACGAGACGGTTCTGGACCCGAGGGGTCCGGCCGGTCTCGGGTATGTTGCTCAACTTGCACTCCCCCGGGCGGCTCCACTACGCCCGGTCGAGTCTAGGACCTTTCGGATGTCAGAAAGGGAATCGGCTGCGGCCGTGCTGGACCGAGATCCACTTCTGGGTGGTGAAGGCCTCCACGGTGGCCTCGCCGCCCAGCCGGCCCAGGCCCGAGGCCTTCTCGCCGCCGAAGGCGGCCAGCGGCTCGTCGCCGATCGTCGAGTCGTTGACGTGGATCATCCCCGTCTCGATCCGCTGGGCGAAGCGGACGCCGCGCTCCACGTCCCGCGTGTGCACGGCCCCGCTCAGGCCGTAGGGGGTGGCGTTGGTCATCCGGACCGCCTCGTCCTCGCCGTCGAAGACCACCAGGAGGGCCACCGGGCCGAAGATCTCCTGGCTCATCAGCGGGGAGTCCTCGGGCAGGCCGGTGAGCACGGTCGGCTCGACCAGGTTGCCGCGCGTAGACCCGCGTACGAGTGCCCGGGCCCCGGATTCCACGGCCTGGTCGACCAGCGCGGTCAGGGCGTCGGCCTGGAAGGAGTTGATCAGCGGGCCGATGTGGGTGTCGGCCTCGTGCGGGTCGCCCGTCTTCAGGGCGCGCACGCGGGCGGTGAACTTCTCGGTGAACTCCTCCGCGACGGAGGCGTCGACCAGGATGCGGTTGGCGGCCATGCAGACCTGGCCCTGGTAGACGAAGCGGCTGAAGACGGCCGCGTCCACCGCGTAGTCGAGGTCGGCGTCGTCGAGGACGACGAGCGCGCTGTTGCCGCTGAGCTCCAGGACCGTGCGCTTGAAGTGGCGGGCGGCGACCGCTCCGACGTGCCGGCCGACCCGGTCCGAGCCCGCGAAGGAGATGACCTTGGGGACGGGGTGGGTCAGGAGCGCGTCGCCGACCTCGGCTATGTCGGTGACCAGGACGTTCAGCAGTCCGGCCGGCAGCCCCGCGTCCTCGAAGATCTTGGCGATGACCCCGCCGCCGATCACGGGCGAGTTCTGGTTCGGCTTGATCACCACCGCGTTGCCCAGCGCCAGCGCAGGGGCGACCGACTTCAGGGTGACCAGGAACGGGAAGTTGAAGGGGCTGATCACGGTGATCACGCCGACCGGGAGTCTCTGGACCCGGTTCTCCTTGCCCTCGACGGGCGAGGAGAAGATGCGGCCCTCGGGGCGGACGGCGAGCTGCATCGCCTCGCGCATGAACTCCTTGGCGAGGTAGATCTCGTACTCGGCCTTGGGACGGGTCCCGCCGAGCTCGTCGATCATCGCCTCGACGATCTCCTTCTCGCGCTCTTCGGTGATCCGCAGGGCACGCTCCAGGACCGCGCGTCTGGTGTACGGGCTGGTGGCGGCCCACTCCCGCTGGGCGCGCTCGGCACCGCGGTAGGCCTGGTCCACCTGCTCGACGGTGGCCACCGTGATGGCCGCGAGCTTCTCCCCGTTGTAGGGGTTGACGTCGATGATGTCCCACGAACCGGTACCGGCCAGCCATTCGCCGTCGATGTACTGGTGAGCCAGGTCGCTGAATATGGACATGCCATCCCTTACTGCGAGCGCGCACCCGTGCGCTGCACCGGAGACCGATCGGTCATCATGCACTGATCAGGAGTCATAGTACGTTCGAATCAAGACAGTTGGAGCAGGCCACGCAGAAGATCCCGCGTCCGGTCCACGTCGGGGCAATCGGCCTGAAGCCGCTCCATCGCACGCTCGTACTGTCCCACTTCCTCGTCCTTGTCCAGGTAGAGGGCACTGGTCAGCTGTTCCAGATAGACGATGTCCTGGAGGTCGGACTCGGGGAAGCGCAGCAGGGTGAAGGCTCCGCTCTCGCCCGCGTGGCCGCCGAAGGAGAAGGGCATCACCTGGAGCTGCACGTTGGGCCGCTGGGAGACCTCGATGAGGTGCTCCAGCTGGCCGCGCATCACGTCGCGGTCGCCGTACGGACGGCGCAGGGCGGCCTCGTCGAGGACGGCGTGGAAGACCGGCGCGTTCTCGGAGACCAGGACCTTCTGACGCTCCAGGCGCAGCGCGACGCGGCGGTCGATCTCGGCCGCGGTGGCGCCGGGCATGCCCCGGCTGACGACGGCGTGGGCGTAGGCCTCGGTCTGCAACAGGCCGTGGACGAACTGGACTTCGTAGATGCGGATGAGCGAGGCGGCGCCCTCCAGGCCGATGTAGGTCTGGAACCAGCCGGGCAGTACGTCGCCGTAACTGTGCCACCAGCCGGTCGCGTTGGCCTCGCGGACCAGCCCCAGGAGGGACTCGCGCTCGGCGTTGTCCGTGACCCCGTAGAGCGTGAGGAGGTCCTCCACGTCTCTGGCCTTGAAGCTCACCCTTCCCAACTCCAAGCGGCTGATCTTCGATTCGGATGCGCGGATCGAGTAGCCGGCCGCCTCACGGGTGATGCCGCGGGATTCTCGGAGTCGCCTGAGCTGGGAGCCCAGGAGGATGCGGCGCACCACGGAACCGCTCGCTTCTGCGGTCACTAGTACTGCCCTCCCCATCGCAATTGGCATGCGTGCGCGTCGAGGGGCCCCCGCACCCCAGGGCCCGCAGTCTGCCACCAAAACGCATCGGCCCGTACTCGTTCTGTAACGGAATCCCGGCTCTCGGAAAAGAAGTCCGTAAGTATGCGTAGGAAGAAATGAGCAAGAACCATCACGGGAGTGGACAGGTCCGGCGCGTGCACGTGCATCTGCCCTTGCATCCGGCTCTCCCATTCGGAACGATGGTCCCCGCGCACCTGCGTGCACTTCGCGCCGGCGCCGGACCCACCCCGCAGTTCTCTTTGGACGAGGCCGCCGCCCCGTCCGCGAATCCCGGGAGTGCCTCGCATGGGGACGAATGGATCGACCATGCTCGAGCCGTTACGGCAGGGGCTTCCCCCGGTCGACCCCACGGCTGTGTCCGGGTCCGCGTCCTGCGCTCTGCCCGCCCGCCTGGAAGCCGTCCGCGGGGCACGTTCCTTCTGCCGGTCCACCCTGTCCCAGTGGGGCCTCGACGAGCGGTTCGACGATGTCGCGCTGGTCGTCTCCGAGCTCGTCACCAACGCGCTGCGCCATGCCCTGCCCGAGGACGCGCGCGCCGCGGGCGAGGCGGAGCCGCCGGTGCGGCTGCACCTGATGCGGTGGAGCACCCGGCTGGTCTGCGCGGTGCGCGACCCCAGCGAGGACCGGCCCGGGGGCTCCTTCTCCCCCGAGCGCACGGAGGAGAACTGCGACCTGGAGTCCGGCCGCGGGCTGTTCCTGGTGGACTCCTACAGCGACAGCTGGGGCTGGCACCCGCTCGCGGGCCGGCTGACCGGCAAGGTGGTCTGGGCCCTGTTCCTGCTCCACGACTGAGCGGGAACCACCGGGAACCACCCGCCCCTGACACGACGACTGGCCGGGACTGATCTCAGTGATCATTCCCGGCCAGTGCACGTGCATGGCTCGAAGAAGTGCGCTGTTCCGTCAGAAGATCAGCCGATCAGGTGATCGAACTCGCCGTCCTTGACGCCCAGGAGCAGGGCTTCTATCTCGGCCGGCGTATAGACGAGCGCCGGGCCGTCCGGAAAGCGCGAGTTGCGCATGGCTACATCGCCGCCGGGCAGTTTCGCGAACTCCACGCAGGATCCCTGCGAGTTGCTGTGTCTGCTCTTCTGCCAGGTCAGCTCAAACAAGGAAGCGAGTTCTGCAGCTGCCATCCCGTTGTACGCGTGGTCCACAGGAAGCCCCCGATAGTGCAGATGTCAACTGCACCGGATCATAGCTGTGTTCATAAGCGGATGCATGGGCAGATGCACGTGCACGCGCGGTGCTTCCCTGATCACAGAGCGGTCCGGCCGGGGAAGGCCCTCAGGGGCGCAGGGCCAGCGACACCCCGTCCAGCGAGTCCAAGAGCTGCTCTCCGGCCTCCCGCAGCAGCCCGGGACCGGGCCCATCCCCGTCCGCCAGCACGGCCCTGACCTCGTCCCATGCCGGGACCCGGCGCTCCCGTACCGCCTTCGCACCCGCCTCGGTGGCGGTCCGCACCGCCTGCGCCAGGGCGGCCGCACCGGGCACCGGCTCGTGCGCCCGGTCGGGCAGGTGGGCCTCCAGGAGCATCGCGCCGCGGCCCAGCGCGGCCACGGCGTCCCCCGCGCCGTCGGCGGCCGCGCGGGACAGGCCGCGGTGGCGCACGGGCTCCCCCGCGGCCCGGTCCAGGGCCTCCTGCCAGGCGACCCGGGCGTCGCGGGCGGCCAGCAGGGCCTCCCGTACGTCGGCGCGCCGGGCCCCGGCCGGATCGGCGTACTGGCCGAGCACGGCGGCCGCGTACCGCCCGTCGGCCGCGATCCAGTCCGCGAGGCGGGTCCGCAGCCGCGGGGTCTCCCAGGCCGGGTAGAGGGCGTAGCCGATCATCGCGAGCAGTCCGCCGACCAGGGTGAGGGCGACCCGGTCGGGCACGGTCTGGTCCCAGCGGACCCCGCCCATGCCGAGCAGGAAGACCACGTAGGCGGAGACGAAGACCTGCGAGACGGCGTACCCGGTGCGCATCAGGACGTACATCAGGCCCGCGCTGAGCACGGCGAGGAACCCGGACAGGTACATGTCGGGCTGGGCGAGCTGCACGATGCCGGTGGCGACGGCCACGCCCACGAGGGTCCCGCCGAAGCGGGCCACGGCGCGCGAGTAGGTCTGCGTGAAGTCCGGCCGCATGACCATCACGGAGGCCATGGGCGCCCAGTAGGCGTGCCCGAACGGCAGCGCGCGGCCGATCACCAGGCCCGCGCAGGCCACCGCGGTCAGGCGCAGCGCGTGCCGCAGGACCGGGGAGTCCGGGCGCAGTTCGGCGCGCACGGCCCGCAGGACCAGCGGCACCAGCCCCGGAAGGGTGGGCCTGAGCATCGACTCGCCGGGATCGGCGGTGCGGCCGGATCCGGGCTCGGCCGTCTCCAGTACGTCGTCCAGCAGGGCGGCGAGCCGGCGCGCGGCCCGGAGCGGAGCGCCGGCCAGGAGGTCCGCCGTGTCGGGGGACTTCAGGACCGCCAGGGCCGGCGCGGGGAGGCGTACGGGATCCCCGTGCCGGATCGCCCGCGCGGCGGCGTCCAGCACGGCCGCGGCGGCGGCGAGCAGTTCGCGCACCCGGTCCCGGCCCGGCCCCTCGGCGGGGGCCCCGACCGCCGGGTCGGCGAGCACGGCCAGCACGGGCCGCACGCGCTCGGCGAGCCCGCGCGCGCCGTGCAGTTCGGCGGGGCGACGGCGCGCCTGGCGCACGGTCACGGTGGCGGCGGCCCGGGCCCTCATCAGGGGCTGCGGGTCGAAGGGCGCGAGGGGGTCCTGGCGCAGGCGCCGCGCGTAGTCGGCCTCGGCGGCGAGCGCGTCGGCGAGGGCGTCGCGCTGGGCGCCCCAGCGGCGGACCGGGAACAGCACGATCAGCAGCGCCTGGACGACCCCGCCGGCGGCGATCATCGCGGCGTGGCCGGCGGCCTGCGGCACGGAGGTGGGCAGGGTGACGGTGACGAGCACGATCGCGACGTTGCCGGAGGCGATGATCCCGGCGGTGGGGCCGGCCGCCCACATCAGGCCCGCGAGGAAGGTCCAGACGGCGAGCAGGGCGAGGAAGAACCCGGTGTGCGAGGCCCCGACGAGGTACCCGACGAAGGTGGAGACGGCCAGGGTCAGCCCGGCGGCGAGGGCGAGGACGGGGCGCGGGCGCCAGCTCTTCTGGAAGGTGGCGATGGCCGCCATGAAGGCGCCGAAGGCGGAACTGGCCGCCGAGCCCGGCCCGAGGAGGACGAGGCCGGCGGCGACGACGATGGCGAGGCCGGCGGTGGCGCGGAGCGCGACGAGCGGCTCCAGGCGGGTCCGCTCGACCGTCATGCCGACCCGGGCGGTGTCCTTCAGTGCCCGAAGCCAACTCATGGCGCCGAGCGTACCGTTTTGCCCAGGTGCGCCCTGGTTCAACCCGTCCGGGTGCGGGCCGCCGTCAGGGGCTCCACCCCCGAACCCCCACGCCTCAAACGCCGGCGGGGCTGGAACGTGCCCGGTCCGGGCCCCGGCCAGCGGGGCGGGCGCGGCCCGGTCAGCGGGGCAGGCGGGGGCGGCGGCCCGTGACGTGTGCGGCGTCCGCCGCCGCCGTGCCGTCCTCCCACCCCGCGTGGTCGCTCGCGCCCCGCAACCGTGTCGTCGTCGTCCGCGGGAACATCTCCTCCGCCCTCGACGTGACCGCCACGTCCCGCGCGACCAGCGCCGGCAGGTGCTCGGCCGTCCCGCTCACCGCGTGCTCGGCCGTCTCGGCGAGCCGGCGCCCGAGCCGGCTGGCGTACGCGAGCAGGAAGGACTGCCGGAAGGTCTTCGTCCGCTTGCGTCCGCCCGCGCGCTGCGCCGCCTCCGCGCGGGTCATCGCCGCCGTGCCCTGCACCAGCAGCGAGGTGTACAGCAGCTCCACCGCCTCCAGGTCGCTCTCGAAGCCGACCACCGTGGAGAACTCGAACCCGCTGTTCCACACCGCCCGGCAGCGGTTGGCGGTGGCCACCGCGTCGAGCAGCACCGCCTTGGCCTCCTCGTACGGCGGCTCCACACCGATCCGGCAGGCCCCGGGCACCTGGGCCGGGCCCTTGGCGCCGGCGGCGAGCAGCGCCTCGTCCACGGTGTGCCGGGCCATCAGTTCCTGGGCCTTGGCGCTGAGCGCCTCCGCCTCCTCCGGGTAGGTGGTCGCCTCGGCCTTCGCGAGCAGCGCGCGGATCCGGCCGAGCATGCGCGGCTCGATGTGCGCGTGCTCGGCGAGCGCGTCCACCGGGTCGCCGGGCAGCGGGCCCACCGGTTCGATCGACGGCAGCCGGATCAGCAGCCGGAACACCTCCAGAACGGCGGTGGCCAGCGTGAACCGGTCCGTCCGCTCCCGCTGCGCCAGCCGCTCCGCGTACGAGCCGTCCTCGCCCCACCACACCTCGGCGTCGGTCCAGCGCTCCGGGAGCCGGGCGTAGCGGCGCGCCTCGGCGGCGATCACGTCCCCGGCGATCCGCAGGTGGCGCTCCTCCAGGTCCCGGCGGACCAGCCGGAGCACGTCGGCCGGCCGCCAGCCCCGCTCCCAGCCCTGCCGTGCGTACGCCTCCCCGCGCCCCAGCAGTTCCCGGCCGACCCCGGCCCACCGCCCGGACTCGGCGACCAGCAGGGAGGCCCCGGTGTCCAGCCCGGTGTCGTCCTGGGCGTAGAGGGCGGCGGCGAAGGCTCGGTCGACGGTTTCGGCAAGGTCTCTCACACCTCTCAGCTTGGCATGTCCCCCTTCGCGCCCCTTCCGGGCGGGGAGTCCGGGGGCGGAGCGCCCGGGCGCGGCGCGGCGGGGCTGTCAGACCCCGGTGGGACACTCGCACTCGTGAGCGAGAACGCCGGCCGCTGGGCCCTGGCCGAGGACGCCGACGGGCGATGGCACGCCGCGCCCGTGCTCCCGGCCGCCGGCCCCCGGATCACCGTGCGCGACCCGGCGGAGGCCGTCCGGGCCGCGCCCCCCGCCACCCGCTGGGTGTGGCGGTCCACCGCGGCCGTGTACCCCCGCCTGCTCGCCGCCGGCGCCCGCGTCGAACGGTGCCACGACGTCGAGGACGCCGAGCTGCTGCTCCTCGGCCACGAGGGCCGCTTCGGCGAGCCCCGCTCGGCGGCCGCCGCCTGGGCCCGCCTCAGCAACGCCCCCGTACCGCCCGACCCGCCGCAGCGCGCCGCCGACCCCGCCGCCCAGGACTCCCTCTTCGACCCGCGGCCGGCCACCCCCGTCACCCTCGACGCCCTGCTCGCCGTCCACGCCGACCAGGTGAAACGGCTCGAAGCCACCGCCCACCCCGACCGCATGCGGCTGCTCACCGCCGCCGAGTCCGCGGCCTTCCTCGTCGCCGCCGAGATGAACCGCGCGGGCCTGCCCTGGCGGGCCGACGTCCACCGCGCCCTGCTGACCGAACTGCTCGGCGAGCGGTACGCGGGCGGCGGGGAGCCGCGCCGCCTCGCCGAGCTGGCCGACACGGTCTCCGCCGCCTTCGGCCGGCGCGTGCGCCCCGACCTGCCCGCCGACGTCGTCAAGGCCTTCGCCGAGGCCGGGATCAGGCTCACGTCCACCCGCCGCTGGGCGATCCAGGAGCTGGACCATCCCGCCGTCGAACCGCTCCTCGAGTACAAGAAGCTGTACCGGATCTACACCGCCCACGGCTGGAGCTGGCTCGCGGACTGGGTGCGCGACGGCCGTTTCCGCCCGGAGTTCATCCCGGGCGGCACCCTCACCGGCCGCTGGGTGACCAACGGCGGCGGGGCCCTGCAGATCCCCAAGGTGATCCGCCGGGCCGTCGTCGCCGACCCGGGCTGGCGGCTGGTGGTGGCCGACGCCGACCAGATGGAGCCCCGGGTGCTCGCGGCGATCTCCCGCGACCCCGCCTTCATGGAGGTGGCCGGCCGGCCCGAGGACCTCTACACCGCCGTCTCCCGCCAGGGCTTCTCCGGCGACCGCGACAAGGCCAAGATCGCCGTGCTGGGCGCCGTCTACGGGCAGACCTCCGGGGACGGCCTCAAGAACCTGGCCGCCCTGCGCCGCCGTTTCCCGCAGGCCGTGGCGTACGTGGACGACGCGGCCAGGGCCGGGGAGGAGGGCCGGCTCGTACGGACCTGGCTCGGCCGCACCTGCCCGCCGCCGGCCGAGGTCCCCGAGGAGGGGGAGGCCGGGATCCCCCAGGACCGGGAGGACTCCTGGACCCCGAGCTACGCCTCGACCAACACCCGGGCCCGCGGCCGGTTCACCCGCAACTTCGTGGTGCAGGGCAGCGCCGCCGACTGGGCCCTGCTGCTGCTCGCGGCCCTGCGGCAGACCCTGGCCGGGATGCGGGCCGAGCTGGTGTTCTTCCAGCACGACGAGGTGATCGTGCACTGCCCGGCCGAGGAGGCGGCGGCCGTCTCCGAGGCGATCCGCGCCGCCGGTGACCGGGCCGGCCGGATCGCGTTCGGCGACACCCCGGTCCGGTTCCCCTTCACCACGGCGGTCGTGGAGTGCTACGCCGACGCGAAGTAGGCACCGCCGGGAGACGGCAGGGCCGGCAGCGACGTCCTAGTCGCCGGGCCGGATCCACCCCGGTGCGAGCGCGATCTCCTTGAGCTGGTCCAGGCTCAGCACGGGCGTCCGCCGGGTGGCCGAGCCTGACTGGTTGGCGGTGTTGTAACCGGTGACCTGCACGCGCAGCCCGTCCTCGCGCAGGGTGTCCACCGACCACTCGACCACTCCCCTGCCCTCCTCGGCAGCGCCCTGCGTGATCCTCACCCGGGTGCCGTCGGGCAGCGTGGTGACCCCGGCGCCCGAGAACAGGACGGTGAAGACGCCCGTGTTGTCGGTCCACTGGACGTTGAGCCGCACCAGGGACTTGCCCTGGCCGTCGTCGAGCACGGCGTAGCCCTGGCCCTCCTGGCCGCCCTGGGAGAGGATCGCGATGCCGTAGGGGGTCAGCAGGCTCTTCAGTGCCGCCTCGACCCGCCGTTCCCGCAGCGGGATCGCGGCGTCGGCGCCGGGGTCCGCACCGGCACCGGCGTTCGGCCCGGGCGGCAGCTCCCGCTCGGCCGCCGGCAGGTCGTTCAGCGCCGGGTGCCACCGGTCCGACGTGACCAGGGCCTTCAACTGCGAGGTGGTCAGCGGCGGGTTGGGCCGGCTGACCGGCATGCCCTTCTCGGCCGGTGCGTTCCACTCGGACGCCTCGACCAGGAAGCCCCGCGGGGTGACGAGCACGGCCCGCCAGAGCTTCGTGGCCTCCCGCCGGTCCTGGTACTCGTAGCCCTGGTGGAGCAGCAGTCTGGACCCGTCGGCGAGCTGCTCGACCGTGCAGTCGTCGTACTCCTGGACGTTCTTGTCCCCGCACCGGGTCAGCTCGAGGGCGTTGCTCCCGTGCGGGTCCACCCGGGAGAGGGCCAGGCCGATGACCGCCTTGCCCTTGCCGTCGTCGTACACCCCGGACACGTACGGCGGTTCCTCGGTGCCGCGCGTCGTGGTGCCGGTCAGCGTCCCCCCGGGCAGCAGTTCCCTGAACACGGCCAGCAGCTGCTCGCCGGAGACCGCGCCGGTACCGCCCCCGGGCAGCACCGGCGCGGCGTCCGCGCCGGACCCGCCGCCCGTCGGCGGTGGCGGCGCGGCGATGAGCACCGGGCGGGCGCCGCCGCTCCGGGAACCGTCCAACAGGCCGCCGGTGTAGGCGCCGGCCGCCCCGATCACGGCCAGGGCCAGCACCGAGCCGCCGGTCACGGCGGCCCGGCGGCGCGCCACCAGGCGCCGGCCGCGCCGCTCACCGGCCTCCACGAGGGCGTCCCGGTCGGCCGTGAAGCCGTTCCCCGCACGCCGGAGGGCTTCGCCGAGTTCATCTTCGAGGGACATAGGGAACCAGACCTTCCGGTTTTGAACGATGGGGTGGGTCCACGAGACGGACCGGCACGCTCAGAGCTCGGCGAACTCGGTGAGGTTGCCGCCCAGTTGTTCGCGCAGCCGGGCGAGCGCCCGCGTGGTCCGGGTACGGACCGCCGCCGAGCTGGCGTTCATCGCGTCGGCGGTCTCCTCGACGCTGCGGTCCTCCCAGTACCGCAGCACCAGCACCGCCCGGTCCTTCGGCGCCAGCCGACCCAGCGCCTCCAGCAGCGTCAGCCGCAGCGCGGGATCGGCGCCGCCGACCGCCCCCGCCGTGCCCGGTTCGGGGAACTCCCCGACCGGACGCTCACCTGCCGACCGGCGCCGCTGGTGCGTCAGGAAGGCCCGCACCAGCACCGTCTGCGCGTACGCCGACGGATTGTCGATGCGCGAGATCCGCCCCCAGAGCAGGTACATCCGCCCCAGGGTCTCCTGCACCAGGTCCTCCGCGAGGTGGGTGTCCCCGCTCGTCAGCAGACAGGCCGACCGGTACAGATGACCGGACCGTCCTGCCGCGAACTCCCGGAACCCGTCCCTGCGACCCTGCCGCATCCACTCCCCCTCCCGCCCGTCTCACCCCCATGACGCGACGGGGGTGCGGAAATGTTTCAGCCCAGTTCGTGGAAGTAGACGTGGAAGCCCTCGCGGACGAAGCCCTCCGCCTCGTACAGCCCCTGCGCGACCGTGTTGTCGTACGCCGTCTCCAGCTGCACCCCGGCCACCCCGGCCGCACGCGCCCGGCTCAGCACCTCGCGCAGCAGGGCACGGCCCGCGCCGGTGCGGCGGCCGGAGGGTGCGACGTACAGGTCGCCCAGGATCCAGACGGGCCGCATGGAGAGCGACGAGAAGGTCCGGTAGACCTGGGCGAACCCCACCGTCCCGGCGCCGGGGACGTCGGCGAGCAGGACGGTCGACTCGTCCTTCGCGAGGCGCTCCGCCAGGAAGGCGCGCGGCCGCTCCGCATCCTTCACGTCGACCTCGTAGAACTCCAGGTAGCCGCGGAACAGTTCCGCCGCCACCTCCAGGTCCCCCTCGCCCGCGGTGCGCACCGCGACGCCCGACTGTGCCGCCCGGCCGTTCGCGTTCGTACGTGTCATGCGTGTCTCCTCGGATCCGACTGCCGCGCGCCGGGACCATTGTGCGGGCAGGACGCGGCGCGGAGGCAGCGCGGAGGGGCGGGCCGAGGAGGCGGGCCGAGGAGGCGGGCCGAGGAGCACGCGGCGTCAGTGGCCGGTCACGGACTGGGCGGGCAGCGAGAACACGTGCCCGGGGGTGACGACGTTCGTGATCGCCTTGCCGAACAGCGTGCTGGGCTCCGAGCCCTCGGAGGAGATGTCCGTGTTGAGCAGCACCACCAGCGTGGCCCGCGCCTGCGGCAGGTACACCACCAGCGCCTGGTAGCCGGGCAGGGAGCCGTTGTGCCCGATCCAGCCTTCGACGTTGAAGATGCCCAGGCCGTAACCCGCGCCGGGGAGCGCCGGGTCCACCTTCACCCGCTCGGCCTGGGTGGCGGGGGTCAGCAGGGTCCCGGTGGCGAGGGTCTTCGCCCAGCTCCGCATGTCGGGGAGGTCGGAGATCATCGCACCGGCCGCCCAGCCCCAGGAGGGGTTCCAGTTCGTGGCGTCCTCGGTCGTGCCGGAGGCCGTCTGGTCCGTGTAGCCGTGGGCGTGCGGACTCGGGAACTCCGCGCCGGTCGGGAACAGCGTGTGCTTCAGCCCGGCCGCCACGACGACCTCGCGGTTGACGTAGTCCTCGAGCTTCTGCCCGGTCACCTTCTCCACGACCAGCCCGAGCAGGATCAGGTTGGTGTTGCAGTAGAGGAAGTCCGCGCCCGGCTCGAAGAGCACGGGGTGACTGAACGCGTACTCGAGCAGTTCCTGCGGGGTGAACACGCGCTGGGGGTCGCTGGTCAGGGCCTTGTAGAAGTCCTCGTCCGCGGAGTAGTTGAACAGCCCGCTCCGCATGCCGGCCAGCTCGCGCAGGGTGATCCGGTCGCCGTTCGGGACCCCTTCGACGTACTTGCCGATGGGGTCGTCGAGCGCCGCCCTGCCCTGATCGACCAGCTGGAGCACGGCGGTCACGGTGAACGTCTTGGTCACGCTGCCGATCCGCATGTACAGGTCGCTGGCCATCCGCGCGTCCGTCGCCTTGTCCGCGATGCCGAAGGACCGTACGTACTCGCCCTTGCCCGGCGCCGAGAGGGCCACCATCACCCCGGGCACCTTCGCGTCGGCCATGACCTTCTTGACGGCCGCGTCCAGCCGAGCGGCCACCGCCGAGGTCAGCGCGGGGAAGTCCTCGACGGCGGGCGCCGACGCCACCGTTGCCGGGGAAGGCGCCGCTGTGTCCCCCGCGTATCCGGTTCCCGCCCCCAGGGGTGCCAGCGCGAGCCCCACCGCGGCCGCTCCCACCGCCGCACTGCGCCACCGTGTCACCATGGCCGGCCTCCCGCCACGCGAAGCGAAGCCCCCCCACCCTTCCCAAAGTAGCCCGGCGCCCCCTCCCGGGCGACCGGGGCGGCATGGCCTGAACCGGCCGAAGTAGTCTAAAAATCTATTCTAGAAAGGCCTCCGTACCGGCCACACTCGTGTCATGAACCAGACACCGGCCGGCTTCGGGCCGCCACCCGAACCGTTCGAGCCGCGGCCCGGCGGCACCGGTGCCGGTCCTTCCGCTCCGGCCGGGCCCGCCGGGCCCGCCGGGCCCGCCGGGCCGCGCGGCGCGTTCCGGGGCCGGACGGCGGTCATCCTGACGGCGCTGGCCTGCGTCCTGCTCGTCATCGGCGGCGGGGCGTACGTCACGTTCGGCGGCGACCGGGGCAAGGACCCCGAGGCCGCCGCGGATCCGGCCGCGCCGACCGGTTCTCCCTCCGTCGACCAGGGCGACGGCAAGGGCCCCGGTGTCGGCCCCGACACCTACGACCCCAATGCCGGCATCCAGCCCGGCGAGTCCCGGGTGTGGCTGCGGGACAACGAGACCGAGCTCGCCGAGTCGGGGGCCTCGCAGTTCGGCCCGTGGCGGGTGGGCGACGTCGTGGTCAAGGCGATGAACAAGGAGGTCACCGGCTACGCGGTGGCCGACGGCCAGGAGAAGTGGAAGCTGCCCCTCCAGACCCCGCTGTGCGGGGTCCCGCGCGCCCCCGCCGCCACCGGCAAGCTCGTCGTGGGCGTGAAGGAGACCGACTCGACGACGGCGCAGTGCAACCAGCTCCAGCAGATCGACCTCACCACGGGGACGGCGGGCTGGAAGGTTCCGGTGCCGCAGGAGAACCGCTACGACACGGCGCTGCAACTGGAGCTGGCCATCACCGGTGACACCGTGGCCGTCGCCAGGTCAGCGGTCATGAGCGGCTTCTCGGTCACCGACGGCAGGAAGCTCTTCGGTACGTCGAACACGAACGGCTGCTCCCCCCACGCGTTCGCCGGGGGCTCCCGACTGATCAGCCTCCGCTACTGCTTCCCCCCGAAGGAGCCGACCTCGGCCGCGCAGTCGATGGTCGAGGAGCTGGATCCGGCCACCGGCGGCTCCAAGTGGAGCCACACGTACGACAAGGGCTGGACCGTCGGCCGGGTGCTGTCCGTGGACCCGCTGGTGGTCGCGGCCTACCACAAGGAAAAGAAGACCTGGAACATCACGGCGTTCACGGCCGACGGCAAGGTCCGTTCGCAGAGCGACGCCGCCTTCGGGGTCAGCGGCCGCTGCAACGGCTGGGGCAACTCGACCGGTTACCAGGAGTGCTACGCCGCCGCGGCCGACGCCGACACGCTCTACGTCGGCGCCGGCAAGCCCGGCAAGGAGCTCGGCATCGAGGACACCCTCAAGGTCGTCGCCGTCGACCTGAACACCGGCAAGGAGAAGTGGAGCACGGCCGAGCAGCCGAAGGGCCGCACCATGTGGCCGCTCGCCGTGGAGGACGGCCGGGTCGTCGTCTACGTCGCGCCCGGCAGCGGGGCGTCCGGTTCCGTCGTCTCCCTCTCCCCGGCCGACGGCTCGGCCCAGCCGCTCCTGCAGAGCCCGGCGGTGGCCGCGGGGGCCGAGGGCGTCTTCTACGACCACGGGGTCCGCATCGCCTGGGCGGGGGGACGGCTGTTCCTGCTCAACGGCAGGGTGGTCGGCCCGGAGCCCAAGGTCGCGAGCCGCGCGATCCTTTCCTTCGGCAAGTAGGCGAACGGGCAGGCGAGCAGGCGAGCAGGCGAGCAGGCGAGCTCAGGAAAACAGGGGGACACGTGCAGAACCCGTACCAGCAGGACGGCTTCGGCCCGCCGGAATGGCCGCCGCCGCAGCAGCCACAGCCACAGCCACAGCCACAGCAGCCGGGGCGGGCACGGCAGCGGACCCTCGTCGGCATCTGCGTGCTGACCGTGGCGGCGGTCGCCGCAGCCGTCACCGCCGTCGTGTACGTCCGGAACGGCGACGGCGGGGGCGGGCGCGAGGCCGCCCCGGCCGATCCGACGAAGCCGCTCATCGCGGGCTGGAAGACGGTGGTCAACCCCCAGCACGGCACCGCCTTCGACGTCCCGCCGGACTGGGAGGTCGCCGAGCCCAGCGTCTTCAGCGGCTACACCGACCGCAAGGACCCGGACAAGGTCCTCATCGGGCACACGGCGCCCGCCTTCTACAAGTCCAAGTGGTGCAGCATCGACGCGACCGGCGACGGCCGGATCGACGACGTGAAGCTCGCCTCCTCCGGGACCAAGGGTGCCGAAGGGGCCAAGGACACAGCGGACGTCGCCGAGAAGAGCGCGCCGACCTGGGTCTACGCCGCCCACACCCAGCCCGACAAATCCCTCGTGACCTGGGACAAGCCGGTGGAGTACCGCACGAAGGCCGGGGTCAAGGGCACCTACGTCAAGGCCCGCTCCGCGGGCGCCACGCAGCCCAACCGCTGCGCAGGCGACGGCCAGGCGGTGGTCTTCGGCTTCAAGAACTCCAAGGGCGGCTTCGTCGCATGGGACTTCCACGGCCGCACGGGCGTGCCCGGCGCCGTCCGCGACGACCTGATCATGCGCATCATGAGCACCGTCCGCCTCGCCGGCGATCCCAAGGAGCCGGAGCCCCTCGCCCCCTGACCGCCCCGGTCCGGATGTGCCGGATTCGGACGCATGCTCTATGTTGCAGGGGCAAAACACGGGGGACTTCGTATGGCGCACGCGCAGCGGCCGCGCCCCGGAGCGGTGGCCGGCGCTCGACGAGCCGAGACTGAGGCAACGGACGACGGATGGCACGGGACTACGACAGCCAGCTTCTGGAATCGGTGGCGGTACGCCGCCGCAGGATGAGGGACGCCCTGCTGTTCGGCGCGCAGCGTGCACGGCGCACCGCGGACGAGCGGCTCGGGAAGCTCTTCGCGGGGATCGCCATCGCGGCCGTCCTGTGCGCGGGCTGCGTCGGCTGGTCCTTCGTCCAGCACACGCTCGCCAAGCAGAAGGCCGAGCAGCAGAAGCAGCAACAGCAACAGCAGGGCCGGATGCAGCCGCCGGCCGCGCAGCCGTCCGGACCGGCGGGCACGTCGGCGTCCCCGTCGAAGTCGGCGAAGCCGTCGAAACCGCCGCAGACGGCGCAGCCCACGCCCGCGGCCCCGGCCAAGTCCGCCAAGCCGACGCCGTCGTAGGAGCCGGCGCAGCCGGAGTCGCAGAGGAAGAAGCAGAGGCTCGTGCGGATCCGGGAGAGTTCACAGTCCGGCAGCAGCGCCTTGTCCCCAATGGCCCGAAAGGTCGCAATCCCGCGATGATAGGTTCCCGTAAGTGGTGAGCACAGCAACGACTTCCCGGGCGCAACTGAGCCGGGTGACCCTGGTCGGCGAGCGGCGCCGGGCCGATGTGGTCCTGCCCTCCGACACTCCGATCGGGCAGCTGCTGCCGGACATACTGCAGCTGCTCGACGACCGGGCCGCCACCCGCCCGCTGACCCGTCAGCTGATCACGTCGGACGGCTCCGCGCTGCCGCACGAGAGCACGCTCGCGTCGGCCGGGATAGCCGACGGCGCCGTCCTGCGGCTCGTCAGGAGCCACTCCGCGCCGCCCGCCCCCGTGGTCCACGACGTCACCGACCTGGTCTCCGACGACCTCGACCTGCAGGCCTGGCGCTGGCGTCCCGCCGCCCGGCGGGGCAGCGCGGGCGTGGCGACCGTCGCCTTCACCATGACCGCCGCACTGCTCGCCCGCCGCGAGTTCGGACTCGAATCGCTGGCCGGCGCACTGACCGCCGTCACGCTCGTCCTGATGGCGGCCGGCGCCCTCGTCTCCCGGATCGGGCAGGGCAACCGCGGCCTGGCCACGGCCCTCCTGCTCGCCTCCGGCGGGCTGGGCCTGCTCACCGCGTGGACCGCCGCGGACGCCTACCACTGGTCGGGCGGCGCACGGCTCGCCGCCGTCGCGGGCGCGCTCGTCCTGACCCTGCTGCTGCTCGGCTACTTCTCGCCGCTCGGCCGCGGCGGGCTCTTCGGCGCCGTCGCCACCGCGGTGATCACCGCCCTGTGGGAGGCCGTCGCCGCCCTCCAGAGCGACCCGGCCCGGCTCGGCGCGGTCATGGCCCTCGTCTCCGTGGTGCTGCTCGGCCTGCTGCCGCGGCTCGCCCTGATGGCCTCGGGCCTCACCGCGCTCGACGACCGCCGCTCGGGCGGGGCCTCCGTGAGCCGCCACGAGGTGGGCAACGCGCTCGCCGCCACGCACCGCGGGCTGGCGCTCGCGACGATCGCCACCGCGATCTCGGCGGCGGCCGCCGGCTGGCTGCTGACGCTGGCCGACCAGCCGTCCGTGTGGACGGTGGCACTGCCCGCGCTCGTCGCCGTGGTGCTCCTGTCGAGGGCGCGGGCCTTCCCGCTGGTCGCCGAGGTCGTGGCGCTGATCGCCGCCGCGGCGCTGCTCGTCGTACGCCTCGTGATGCTGTGGACCGAGCACGGGGCCGGCGCCGGACCGCTCGCCGTCCTGGGTCTGGCGGGACTGCTGCCCCTGCTCGTCCTCGCGGTGCAGCCGCCCGAGCACGTGCAGGTCCGGCTGCGGCGCACGGCCGACCTCGTCGAATCGGTGGGCATGGTGGGGCTCTTCCCGCTCGCCGTCGGGGTGTTCGGCGTGTACGGGCAGCTGCTCAACAAGTTCTGAGGAAGAGGGCAGGCGCAGACATGCGACACGGAGACAACTGGCAGGGCGACGTCCTGCGCGACCTCAGGGGCGGAGCGCAGCCCGACGCGCAGGGCCAGGGCAGCCCGCAGCACCCCGCGCCGGGCCCCGGCGGCCCGCAGTATCCGGCGCCCGGACCCGCCCAGCAGGCCCCCGCCCCGGGCGCCCCGGACCCCGCCTACGGCTACCCGCCGCAGGGCCCGGCCGGAGCACCGGCGGCCCAGCCCTCCGGCGCACCCCAGGGCTACCCGGCGCCGCAGGCCCGTCCGCAGGCCCATCCGCAGGCCGGTCCGCAGCCCGCGTACACCTCCGCGGGACACCGGCAGGGAGCCCCCGCCCCCGAGTCGCGGCCCGCCGTGGACCGGAACCTCGCCGGTGCGGGGCGCAAGCCCAGGCGCGGTGAGCCGTTCTCGGCCCGCGCCCTGCGCGCCGTACGCAGAACCGTTTCCTCCTCCGCCGCCCGCGAAGTCGCCGAGGCCACCCGCGCCGCCGAGCTGCTCCAGCAGCCCGTGACCACCGGCCGGCAGATCGCCGTCACCTCGATCCGCGGCGGCGCCGGCAAGTCCACGGTCGCCGCACTGCTCGGCACCACGTACGCGCACTACCGGCAGGACCCCGTCCTCTTCGTCGAGGCCGACCCCGCCCTGGGCTCGCTGCCGATCCGCCTCGGCGCCGACACCCTGCGCTGGACCACCGGCGACGTCGCGGACATCGTCGAACCCCAGATGTCGCTGCTCGACGTCACCGGCTACCTCGTACAGCTCCGCGACAACGCCTGGCTGCTGCCCGGCAGCCAGGGCCAGATCGGCGCGATGCTCGACACCCGCGCCTACGAGCGGGCCATGGTCGCGCTGCGCCGCTACTTCGGCGTGACCGTCGTCGACTGCGAGACGCTGCCCGCCGAGGTGGCCCGCGTCGCGCTCTCCGCCTCCCAGGCCCGCGTCCTGGCGGCCCCCGCCACCCTGGACGGCGTCACCAGCACGTACGCGGTCCTCCAGTGGATGCAGGGCCTGCCCCCGCACGTCATGGCGAGCACGGTCGCCGTGCTCACCGAGCAGGCGCCGCACTCCGGCGTCGACCTCGCCGAGGCGGCCCGCACCCTCCAGGCCGCCGGACCGAGCGTCCACGTCCTGCCGTACGACCGCCACCTCGCCGACGGCGGCCGGATCCGTACCGAACTGCTCGCCCACTCGACCAGGCAGACCGCCGCCCGGCTCGCCGCGGACGTCTTCCAGCTCTCCCAGAAGCGCCACTGACGATGAGTACCCGACTGATCCACCGCCCGGCGCGGACCATCCGGCCGCCGGCCGCCCCCGCCGCACGCACCATCGAGGCCCCGCCCAACCTCCCCGAGGGGAAGGCGGGCAACATCGCGATGTCGCTGCTGCCCGTGGCCGGGGTCATGTCGTCCGTCGTGATGATGACGGTCGTGCGCAACAGCCAGTTCGCCGCGCTCGGCGCACTGATCCTCGTCGTCACCATCATCGGCTCCCTCACGCTCGTCTTCTCGCAGCGCGGCAAGGCCCAGCGCACCCGCCGCACCCAGCGCGAGGCCTACCTCGCCTACCTGGAGGACCTGCGCGAGGAACTCGCCGGCGAGGAGCGCGAACGCGGCGAGCACGCCGACGTGCTCAACCCGCCGCCGTACGCCCTGTACGACATCGTCCGCGACCCGGCCCGGCTGTGGGAGCGCCGCCGCGTCGACGGCGACTTCCTGCGCGTGCGCGTCGGCACCGGCGAGATGCCCGTGCGCGACCTGCAGATCGGCCAGCAGGGATCCACCGTCCTCACCCCGCCCGACCAGTTCATGCTCAACGAGGCCTCGGCGCTGACGGCCCGCTTCCGCAACGGCACCGAACTCCCCCTCACCGTCCCCCTCGACCGCGTCGGCAACATCAGCGTCATCGGCCCCCGCGAGGACTGCCTGCGCGTCGCCCGCGCCCTGCTGGTCCAGACGGCCGCCCTGCACGCCCCCGACGACGTGGCGATCGCGCTCGCCGTCCCCGGCGACCGGCGGGACGACTGGGAGTGGGCCAAGTGGATGCCGCACCTCCTGGACACCGAGCAGCTCGACGGCCCCGTCGCCGCCCGCCGCATCGCCCCCTCCCCGGCCCAGCTCGCCCGGCAGGTCGGCCCCGAGCTGCGCCGCCGCGCCTCCTACGCCGCCGAGGTGCGCCGCGGACTGTCCGGCAAGGACGCCCTGACCATGACCTCCCGGCTGCTCGTCGTGACCGACGGACACGGTGACGACGCCGTCGAACTGCCCCGCCCCGACGACGCGGTCGGCCTGCGCGAGATGGGCGTCACCGTCCTCCACCTGCTCGAACAGCGGGTCCAGGAGCCCGGACACGTCGGCGTACGGATCACCGTCGAAGGCGACACGATCCTCATCGAGGACCTCCGCCAGGACGAGCCCATCAGCGCCCACGGCACCGTCGACGAGGTCGGCATCCCCTTCGCCGAGGGCCTCGCCCGGATGCTCGCCCCGCTGCGCCTGTCCGCCGAATCCCTCATCGACGCCCCGCTCTCCGGTCCGGTCGACTTCGCCGACCTGCTCGGCATCGACGACGTGGCCCGCCTCGACCTGCCGGAGCTGTGGGCCCCGCGCGGCGAACGCGCCTTCCTGCGCGTGCCCATCGGCATCAGCGACTCCCGCGAGCCGGTACTGCTCGACCTGAAGGAGTCCTCCGAACTGGGCATGGGCCCGCACGGCCTGTGCGTCGGCGCCACCGGTTCCGGAAAGTCCGAACTGCTGCGCACCCTCGTCCTCGCCCTGGTGGCCACCCACCCGCCGGAGGACCTCGCCCTGGTCCTCGTCGACTACAAGGGCGGCGCCACCTTCGCGCCGTTCGCGGACCTGCCGCACGTCGCGGGAGTCATCACCAACCTCGAGAACCAGGCCGGTCTCGTCGAACGCGTCCACGCCTCCCTCGCAGGCGAGGTCAAACGCCGCCAGCAGGTCCTCAAGGACGCCGGCAACGTCGCCGACATCGGTGACTACGCCGCGCTGCGCGCCGACCGCCGGCCCGACCTGGACCCGCTGCCGCACCTGTTCGTCGTCATCGACGAGTTCGGCGAACTCCTCACCGCCAAACCCGACTTCATCGACCTGTTCCTGTCCATCGGCCGCATCGGGCGCTCCATCGGCGTGCACCTGCTGCTGTCCAGCCAGCGCATCGAGGGCGGCAAGCTCAAGGGCCTGGACACGTACCTCTCCTACCGGCTGGGCCTGCGCACCTTCTCCGCCGACGAGTCCCGTACGGTCCTGGACACCACGGACGCCTTCCACCTGCCTCCGCTGCCCGGCTTCGGCTACCTCAAGGTCGACACCAGCCACTACGAGCGGTTCAAGGCGAGCTACGTCTCCGGCGCCTACCGGGGCCCCGTACAGCGCACCGAAGACGAGGACACCGGCCCCCTCGCCCTGGAGTACGAGGCCTTCAACACCCTGTCCAAGCCGGAGAGCAGCGGCGGCCAGGAGCCCTCCGCCCGGCGCCGCGAGACCGGGCCCACCGAGATGGGCGTCATCGTCGACCAGCTGCGGGGCGCCGCCGCACCCGTCCGCCGCATCTGGCTGCCCCCACTGCCCGGGGCGATCTCCCTGGACACGGTCGCCGGCCCCCTCGACGTGGGCGCGCGCGGCATGCAGCTCGCCAAGCGCCGCGGACGGCTGTCGGTCCCGCTCGGCCTGCTCGACGATCCGACGAAGCAGTGGCAGGGCGAGTGGTTCCTCGACCTGACCGTCGCGGGCGGCCACGCCGCCGTCATCGGCGGCCCGCAGTCCGGCAAGACCACCCTGCTGCGCACCCTCGTCCTCTCGCTCGCGCTGACCCACACCCCGCAGGAGGTCGGCGTCTACGGCCTCGACCTGGTCGGCGGCGGCCTCCAGGCCCTGTCGGGCCTGCCGCACGTCGGCGGGATCGCGGGGCGCGCCGACCGCGAGCGCGCGGCCCGGACCGTCGAAGAGGTGCGCACGATGCTCGCCCTGCGCGAGGACGTGTTCCGCGAGCACCACATCGACTCCGTGGAGCAACTGCGCACCCTGCACGCGGCCGGCCGGCTGCCCCAGCTGGCCTCCGCCGAGATCGTCCTGGTCATCGACGGCTTCGGCGCACTGCGCGACGACTTCGAAGAGCTCGACGACGCCGTCGTCGACATCCTCAAGCGCGGCGGCGGCTACGGCATCCACGTCGTCGCGGGCATGCTCCGCTGGAACGACGTGCGCATCGCCACCCAGTCGAACTTCGGCACCCGCGTGGAGCTGCGCCTCAACGACCCCGGCGAGTCCAGCATCGAGCGCAAGCTCGCCGAAACCCTCTCGCCCGACGAACCCGGCCGCGTCCTCACCGACGGCAAGCTCTTCGCCCAGGTGGCGCTGCCCCGTACGGACGGCCTGCGCGAGACGAGCGAGCTGGGCGCGGTGCTGGAGCGCACCGCCCGTACGATCCGCGCCACCTGGACCGGCGAGGCCGCCCAGCCGGTGCGGGTGCTGCCGCACCTGCTGGAGCCGCACCTGCTGCCCGGCCCGGTCGCCGAGCCGCAGCGAGTGCCGATCGGCCTCGACCAGAGCGCGCTGGCGCCCGTACTGCTGGACCTGTTCCGGCACGACCAGCACCTGCTGGTCATGGGCGACAGCGAATGCGGCAAGACGAACCTGCTGAAGACGGTCGCCGGCGGGCTCATCGAGCGCTACGGCGAGGACGAGCTGGTCTTCGCCGTCATGGACCCGCGGCGCAGCCTGCGCGGCGCCGTCCCGGAGGAGTTCAACGGCGGCTACGCCTACAACGCCAAGATGTGCGCCGGGCTGGCCGCGGGCATCGCCACCGAGCTGGAACGGCGGATGCCCGACGACAGCGCCCCGCTGGAGGACCTGGAGCCGGGCAGCTGGGGCGGCGGACCGCGGATCGTGGTCCTCGTCGACGACTACGACGTGCTCACCACCGCGGGGCAGTCGCCGCTCGCCCCGTTCGTCCCGTACATCCCCTCGGCGGTCGACATCGGCCTGCACTTCGTCCTGACGCGCCGCGTCGCGGGCGCCTCGCGCGGCATGTACGAACCGCTGGTGCAGGGCCTGCGCGAATCGGGGGCCTCGGCGGTCGTCATGGCGGGCGACCGGAGCGAGGGCCAGCTGTTCCCGGGGGCGTACGCCTCCCAGCAGCCCGCCGGCCGCGGTGTGCTCATCCGCAGGGGCCAGCCCAACCGCCTGATCCAGACCGTGTACACGCCCGGGTAGTGCCCGTCCCGCCCCTGCCTGCCCGCCCCCCTGCCCGCCCCCTGCCTGAAACCGGACTGCGAAGGACCGTACGACCCCATGACCAAGGACGTCATAGCCCTCACCCCGAAGATGCCCGATCCGTGGGCGGTGGTCGCCGGACTCCTCTCCGGAGGCCCCGACAAGCTGGTGGACACGACGGGCGAGGGGGCGGTCGTACAGCTCTGCGACGAGCAGGGGCGGCCGCTGGTGTCGGTCGAGGCGCCGCTGCTGGTTCAGGTGGAGGGGGAGGCCGAGCGGCTGCTCGGGGCCACCCCGCCGCGCGTTCCGTACTGGTGGACGGAGGCCCGCGCCACCACCGGTGTCCCCGACGCCGAGCGCCTCGCGGGGACCTTCGCGGCCCGCCTCTCCGTCCTCTCGGGGGGGACGGCCTGGCCGCCGGAGGCGGCGCGCTCGACGGGCGTGGTGCGGAGCGACGGGGTCAGCGTCGCGCCCACGCCCGCCGCGGCGCAGCCCGCCGTCGACGTGCTGACCCCCCACGTCGCCGTGGTCATCATGGACCGTCCGGTCGTCGCCATGACGGCCTGGCTCTCCGACGCCTTCCGGGCCGCCGCGGCCGCCGAGCGGGGCCTCCAGATCGTCACTCCGCCCGGCACCCTGCTGTCCCCGGCGATGCTGGCCAACATGCCGGACTGGCCCTCGCGGTGGGTGGTCCAGGACGAGCGGGAGGGCTACTACGACGGGCTCTCGGGCGCCGTGCTGCGCTGGCAGGAGGGCATGTTCGCCACCGTGGTGGCCGAGGACGCCACCGAGGAGGACCCGCGGACGCCCGTCGCCGGCTCGTACAAGGAGGTCGCGCAGACGCCCGAGCGGCAGCTGGCCATCACCTACCGCACCATCCACCCCGCGGACGACCGCCTCGTCCTCGGCGGCTCCCTGGAGACGGTGTGGCGCGAGCTGACCGGCGAGCCCCCGGCGGGCTGGGGCACGGCCGAACCGGCCAACCTGCCCTGGTCTCCGGGCCGGCTCACCGACGCGGCCTTCGCCCGGGCCCCCGAGCCGACCTGGTTCGTGGTCGTCGGCAGCCCCGAGCGGCCCGGTCTCGCCACCGTGCGGATCAGCCGTACGAAGGCGGGCGTCGAGGAGACCGTGACGCTGGCGCTCGGCTACGGGGCCGGCGAGGAACCCCCGCTGGACGCCCTGCCCCGCACCGCGGAGGCCCTCGCCACCCGCCACCACCTCCAGTCGATGCTCGTACAGCTCCGCAAAGCGCGCCGCGATCTGCTGGTGCCGCCGCGCTTCGAGGGACCGGGCGTGCCGCTGGCCTTCGTCCTGGGCTCGGAGGAGGTCCGGGCGATGCCGGACGACCGGGCCCGGCGCACCCCGCTGGCCGCGCAGCCCGTGCGGTTGGGCCCCAAGTCCCGTCCCGCCTACTACTACCCGCTGCCGGGGGACCCGTCGGACCTGGCGGGGTGGGCTGACTTCGAGCGGCTGATGGGCCATCTGAAGGGCTCGTGAAGACCTCTGGCGGGGTTTGTCATGGGTGGGTCACAACAGGCTCATTGCTGGTTGCAGGAGCGACGTGACTTGATAGAACTGGACATGCTTACGATCGTTCGGATGTACGGGGGTGTGGGATGAAGTTCGACATGGGGACGCAGGTTCTGACGAATCTGATGTCGGGGTCGCGTGGCTCGAATACGGATCTGGGTTCGCTGATCAAGCAGCTGGTGGCTGCGGCGCAGCCGTTGGAGGGCAAGTTCCAGGGTCAGGGCAAGGTGGCGTTCGATTCGTTCAAGCTGCGTGCCGATGACATCGCGAAGGAGCTGAACGCTTCGCTGGCGGCGATCGTGGGTGGTCAGTCGGGGATGGAGCAGGCGTTCGGGTCGGGTGACGCGGAGCAGGGTGAGAACGCGCGTCAGCAGCAGGGTGCGGCGAACTTCGACGGGGCGCGTTTCCGGGGCCGTTAGGTCTGCCTGCGGGTCCTGCGGGTCCTGGTGGTCGTGTTGGTCCTGTTGGTGCGGCTTGTTCTGATGGTTGTTGTTCTCGCGGGGAGTGTGGTTGTGGTGGCTGGTGGGACGGATCGTCGTGCGTATGACGTGGGTGCCTCGACGGAGGTGCAGGGCGGTATCAAGGCCGTGATCGGGCAGTTGGAGCAGGTGATCGCGGCGCGTGAGGCGCAGGTGTCGGCGGCGATGACGGACTTCGCGGCGGATGGTGTGGCGGATGACTACCACGCCAAGGAGCTGCGGTGGAAGAACGCGTCGCAGGAGGTCAAGAACATCATCCGGCTGTTGAACACGACGTTGGAGAAGAACGACGTGACGGCGCGGCAGACGCTCCAGCGGGCGAAGGCCGCGGTCGACGACATCGGCTGAGCAGGCGGGTGGGCAGGTCGGTCGGTGGGGTGGTACGGGGGTTCGTTGGTGACGGCGTGGGACATCAAGCCGCAGGGTGTGCAGGGCCAGTTGAGGACGGTCGGTACGCATGCCGGCGAGCTGGAGAAGGCGCTGAACGCGCTGTTGACGGCGATGTCGGAGGCGGCTCAGGCGGCGGGGACGGCGGTGCCGGGTTCGCAGGCGGAGACGAAGCTGGCGGGTCCGGTGCCGGTGGGGCAGCCGCATCTGAGCCAGAAGGCGATGGGTCCGGTGGCGGCCGCCCTGGGTGAGTACCTGACGGCCCGCAAGCCGGAGTTCACGTCGATGGCGGAGCGGATCGAGGCGTGCATCCTCGGTGCGGTGAAGGCGACGAACGAGTACCTGGAAGGCGATCTGGAGCAGGCCAAGGCCGCCCAGGACGCGGCCAGGGCCGTCAATCTCGATGTGCTGCGTGAGAAGCCGGGGGGCGGCAAGTGAGTGGGGACGCGCCGGTCGATCCGGCTGAGGTGCCGGTCTTCACGGGAAATCTGGCGACGCTCGAGGAGAAGGTCAAGGCGATCTCGTCGGGTGGTGCGGCGGTCGCGACGAAGACCTCGGATGTGCATACGAGCTTCGGTGGGATCCAGGCCTTCTACCAGGCGCCCGAGGCCGATCAGCTGTTCGCGACGACCAAGCCCGTCTCCGACCTCGGGCTGAAGCTGAGCTCCGACATGTGCACGATCGCCGGCGCCCTGGGCACGTACTCCCGCGACGCCGAGCCGGTCATCAAGAAGCTGGAGAGTCTGAAGCGGGAAGCGGAAACGTTCCGCGAGAAGACGGACAAGGACGAGAAGTGGCGTGAGGACGGCGATCTGATCGACGAGAACCTCGATCGCCGCAACGAGATCGCCGAGGTCTGGGCCCAGTTCCAGGAAGTGGAACGAGCCGCCTACGCGAAGATCGTCGCGCTGGTCGGGGGCAAGCCGCTGAAGGTCAACGACGGCTCCAACGCCAAGGACATGTACGGCTACGACGCCGAGGCGATGAAGCAGTCCAAGTCCCTGCCCTGGGGCGACGCGGTCGAGGAGTCCATCCCCGCCTGGCAGGTGTGGGAACACGCGTGGGAGTTCGGCAAGGGCATCGTCGTCGACGGCGTCTGGGGCACCCTCAAGGGCCTCGGCGGCCTGGTCGGGCTCCAGGGCTGGGACACGTTCAAGCAGTCCTGGACCGGCCTTGCCAAACTGGGCACCGGCCTCGCCATCATGTCGATACCGGGCGCCGGCCCCCTCTTCCTCGCCGCCCCCGACGACAAACTCCCCTCCTGGCTCCGCGACTCGCGCACCGCGATGAAGGAGACCGGCAAGGCCCTCCTCGCCTGGGACCAGTGGGGCTCCAACCCGTCCCGTGCCGCCGGCGCGGTCACCTTCAACGTCCTGACCACTGTCTTCACCGGTGGTGCGGGCGGCGCGGTCTCGGGCGCGGGCAAGGCGGGTGCGGTCGCCAAGGCCCTGTCCTTCGCGGGCAAGGCCGGCCGGGCGATCGACCCGATGACGTACATGTTCAAGGGAGCCGGAGCGGGCTTCTCCAAGATCGGCGACGTGATGGCCGGTCTCAAGGGCATGGGCAAGGTCGAGGCCCCGAGCATCAACCTGGACGGCGCGATCGCCCTCCCCGACGGCGCGGTCATGCTGCCGGACGGCGCGATCCACCTCCCCTCCGGCGCCCCGGTCCCCGAAGGCGTGGCCAAGCTCCCGGACGGCACCATCAGACTCCCCGAGGGCACGACGACGTTCCCCCCGGGCACGGTCAAGCTGCCGGTGGACGGCCCGTCGCAGTTCATGGACCCCAAGGGCAACCTCTACGACGCGGACGGCGCGATCACCCAGCACGCGAAGGACGCCCCGACGGGCAAGCCGGATGCGGACGCGGGCGTGCCGAAGACCGACGCCCCGAAGGTGGACTCCCCGGCCACCGCCAAGGTCCCGGAGCGCGAACTGGCCGGCGTCGGCGGCCGCGGCGGCGACGACGGCATCCGCCTCGGCAGCAACATCTCCGACCCGGTCCACGCGCTGGACGACGGCGCACTCGGCCCGCGCGGCGTCGACAACACCCCGGGCGGCCACGCCCCGGACAACATGCCGCGCAACGACCTGAACAACCCGGGCGGCACCCCCCGCCCGGACACCCCGTCCACACCCGCCACCCACCCGGACACCCCGGGCACCGCCGCCACCCACCCCGACGGCCCGGGCACCGCCGCCACCCACACGGGCGGCCCGGCTGCGGGCGGCCACCAGCCCCCGGGGGCGTCGGGCACGGGCGGCAGCCACGCGGGCGACGCGGCGGACGGAGGCCGTCACGCGGATCAGCCGGACCAACTGGTCGACAGGACGCCCGAGGAAGCCAAGGTCGTCCAGGACGAACACGTCCGGTTGGCCAATGAGGACCCCGCTTGGCGCAGCAGGTACTACGACGCGGCCAACCATCGTCGACACGCGAACGAAATCGTCGACGGACAGTATCTGCCCATATTGAAGGAGGTCGAGGGCGGGAAGCTCATTTCCACCAGCAATCTCCCCTACGGCCCGGGAGAACAGTTCCGCCTCAAGCCCGAAACTCCCACGCTTGACAACCTGTCCGACACGGCCACGAACGAACTCAATTCCCTTGCGTCGAAACACAAGGAATACACGGAACTCGGGGTTGCGGAGCGGGCCCACAAAGCCGACCCGACCACGGAAACCGCAGCCGCACTGAAGGCGGCGAAGGAAGCCTTCGGTGATGTGCCGGTCAATACCAAGGTAGGCGAAGCCCTGGGCGAGGGTTCCGCGCGCCTGCACGTCATCCCCGAGGTCTTCCCCGGGGCCAGGGAAATCGCCGATCTCCCCAGCACCCCCAACGGCTCTCGTGCTTTCGATCAGCTCTACAAGCTGAAGAACGGCGATTACTTGATAGTCGAGGCCAAGGCGCCCGACGGACGGCTCGCCTGGCGCCAGGGCGTCGGCGCCGACGCCAACAGGCAAGTCAGGCAAGGAACGCTCGAATACGCCCACACCATCGCGTCGGAGATGTACGCGCGCGGAGGCCGGGACCGGGAGCTCGCGATCAAACTCCGCATTGCCCTGCTGGACGAAAAGGTCCAATACGTCATGGTTCAGGCGAAGCACCATACCGGCACCTATGCTGGTGGAGAACTCCAGTACTTCAAGATCTTCAAGGAAGCGAGCTAAGTGGCCACCGTTCCCCGCCACACCATCTCCCGGCAGGACCTTCCCGACCGGGAGCCCGCACTGCCGGAGCACACGACGCAGCTCCTCGAACGGATCCACAAGGCGCCCTTCGCCTTGGAGAGCGCCATGTCAACGGCTCTGGTCACGGCCTACGAACGCAGCGTGCAAGACCCCGCCGCCGCATGGCTGGAGTCGTGGGAGTCCTGGGTCGTCGCCATGCAGTGCGGGGCAGCCATCTTCGCCGCCGCCACGACGGCAGAAGCCGGCGTGGAGTGCCTCATCCACCACGAGACCCGCACGGTGCCGGCCTTCACCAGCCCCGAATCATTCGTCGATGCCGGTCACTGGACCACGTCCTTCTACCTGGCGGTCATCTGCCGCAATGCCCAGCGGATCACGGACCTTTGCAATGTTCCGACGGAGGCGCTGCGCGCATCGGGGGCGGTCTACGACGAATTCAACTACGCGTGGATCGAAACACTGAAGTCCTTCTGGCTGGGTCGACCTGATTTCTCCGAACGGTTGGTGGAAGCCGCTCGGGGCACCGACCCCGACGCAACCTCGTTCGTCGCACCGGACCATGTCTCGCAGATCGTATGGCCGCCGATGGACCTTCTGCGCTGGCGGGCCACCGGCAGTCATGACGAGTTCAACCGCTCGCTCGAAGAGGCACTCCGCGCTCACAAGGCGTACTGGACCGCCGACCAGGAGCGTGCCGACTCCTGCTACGGATGGGTGGCCCTGGCCCCCCTGGCAATGGCCTGCCTGGCCCAGGACGCCGACTTTCCCCTCGAAGTCGAATCCGAGTACCTGCCGAAGCACCTGGTCGAGGGCACCTGGGCCGCCGAATTCCCGACGTAGCCACCGGATGACCGTCACTGTTGACCGGCATGGCGCAGCAGGCTTTTGACGACGAGGACTACGCGGCGCGGATGACGGCCACCGCGATAGAGGGCACCGAGCCCCTGGAGAACTCCCCCGGCATTCGCCCACGACGGCGAATTCCCCATCGACGTGGTCCCGGAGTACCTCCCGAGCCGGCTCCTGAACCGCTCCTGGCGCGGCGAGTTCCCCACGTAGCCACCGCTTCTCCCGCAGCCGGCGCAGTCCCTGCGCCGGCACGTCGCCCCACAAGGACCTCGACAGCGACCTCCGCGTGCCGCCCGCCCACGCAGCGCTCACACACAACGCCGGTAACCGGGGCGACGGTTACCGACGGGCAAGCTCTTCACAGCCCGGATCATCGCCACTCTCGCCACGACCGCCACGCTGGCCGTCTCACCTCCCGCCGAGGCGCACGCCGGCGTGGACTGCGGCTTCGTCGGCGCACTCAACGCCGGCTTCTGCAACTGGCGCATCGACTTCACCTACGCGGACACCAACAACAAGACCTACCGCATCTCCCGCGGCAAGACCCACACGGAGTGCGAGATCCACCCGATGCGCGACAACTCACCCCAGACACTGCCCCGCTACGGCAAGGCGTGCGCGCACCTCAACATCAACGGCACGCGCCGGGTCAGCCAGTGCCGGAACATCACGATGTGAGCCGCACATGACCGCCCAGCCCACTCCCGAAGACCCCGCCTGGGCCGCCAAACGCCGCCGTGCCGGGATCGTCGCCCTCCTCACGGGCGCCGCGATGCCCCTCGCCTTCTTCTCCTTCTTCCCGGCCTCCCCCACGTCATCGACCGGGGCGCCATCATCGTCTCCCTGACCGTCGGCGGGCTCGCCCGCTGGGCGTGGCAGTCCCATATGACGAGGAAGCACAC
This sequence comes from Streptomyces sp. IBSNAI002, assembly GCF_052244475.1. Lineage (NCBI taxonomy): Bacteria > Bacillati > Actinomycetota > Actinomycetes > Kitasatosporales > Streptomycetaceae > Streptomyces > Streptomyces sp. IBSNAI002. Next base: position 4,152,304 of record NZ_JBQPXG010000002.1, read on the forward strand.
CGCACTCAGGTAAGGCCCCACCGACCGCCCGGCGACCCGCTCACGCAACAGCTCCTCAGGCATCGTCACGGAGGAACCCTTGCGCGGCAAAAAAGCAAAACCCCCAGGTCACGGCGAGTGAGTCCTGGGGGTTCTACAGAGCCGCCTTCGGGATTCGAACCCGAGACCTACGCATTACGAGTGCGTTGCTCTGGCCAACTGAGCTAAGGCGGCACCGCTGGTCTGACAAGTATTCCCTCGAAGAGGTGCTCTCATCAGCAGCGGCGCCAAGTCTACAGGGTGTCGGCGGGTGCCTCGAACCAGGTTTCGCAGGGGTGGGACGTAGGTCACATACCGGGGTGAATGCCTCGTCCTCGGCTCAGCACTTCTTGCCCTTCTGCGGGACCTTGCCCTCCAGCAGGTAGCTGTTGATCGCGGTGTCGACGCAGTCGCTGCCGCGGCCGTACGCCGTGTGGCCGTCGCCGTCGTACGTGAGGAGGGTGCCCGACTCGAGCTGGTCCGCCAGGGCCTCTGCCCACTTGTACGGGGTCGCCGGGTCGCGGGTGGTGCCGACGACCAGGATCGGCGGGGCGCCCTTCGCGGCCAGGGGCTTCGCCGTGCCCGCGGCCTTCACCGGCCAGTACGTGCAGTTCAGCGAGGCCCAGGCCAGGCCCTTGCCGAAGACCGGGGAGGCCTTCTCGAAGGAGGGCAGGGCGGATCGCACCGCGTCCGGGCCGGTGAAGGCCGGGGGCTGGTCCAGGCAGTTGACGGCGGCGTTCGCGGACATCAGGTTGGCGTACGTGCCGTCCGGCGAGCGCTCGTAGTAGCTGTCGGCCAGGCTCAGCAGGCCCGCCCCGTCGCCGTCCATCGCCGAGGTGAGCGCCTCGCGCAGCTGCGGCCAGGCGCTCTCGTCGTACAGGGCCGCGATCACCCCCGTGGTCGCCAGGGCCTCGCCGAGCGGCCGGGCGTCGTCGCCCGTGGGTACGGGCTGGGCGTCGAGCTTGCGGAAGAACTCGTTCAGGCGGGCCGCCACCGCATCCGGAGCGCCCGTGCCGAGCGGGCACCCGTCCTGCTTGGCGCAGTCCTTCGCGAAGGCGGTGAAGGCCGTCTCGAAGCCCGCCGTCTGGTCCCGGTTCAGGTCGAGCGCCGGGCGGGACGGATCCATCGCCCCGTCCAGCACCAGCCGCCCGACCCGGCCCGGGAAGAGGTCCGCGTACGTGGCCCCCAGGAGGGTGCCGTACGACGCGCCGACGTACGTGAGCTTCTCGTCGCCCAGCACCGCGCGCAGCAGGTCCATGTCGCGGGCCGCGTCGACCGTGGAGACGTGCGGCAGGACCCGCTGGGAGTGCGCCTGGCAGCCGGCGGCGAACTCCTTGAAGGCCGCCACCAGCAGTGCCTGCTCGGCCGCGTCGTCCGGGGTCTGGTCCACCTGTGTGTACTTGTCCATCGCCGGGCCGGTCAGGCATTCGACGGGGCTGCTGCGGTCCACCCCGCGCGGGTCGAAGGAGACCATGTCGTACTGGCCGCGGACGGCGGCGGGATAGCCGATGCCCGCGTACGCCTGGAGGTACCCGATGCCCGATCCGCCCGGGCCGCCCGGATTGACCACCAGGGAGCCGAGCCGCTTGCCCGGGCCGGTCGCCTGGCGGCGGGCCACCGCGATGTCGACGTCCTGGCCGGAGCCGGCGTTCGCGTAGTCCAGCGGGGCCTTCATGGTGGCGCACTGGAACCCGGGAACACCGCAGTCGCGCCAGCTCAGCTTCTGCTCGTAGTACGGGCGCAGCGCCGCCGGATCGGGGGACGGCTGCGCCGAGGCGGAGGACGCGGCCGCCCGGGGGCCCGCCGACCCTCCGGAGGAGCATCCGACGAGCAGCAGCCCGGCGGCTGCCATCACGGTTCCGGTGGTACGCAGCAGGCGACTGGTGTCCATCCTCGGAGACTACGTCCTGCCGGGCGCGGTCTGGCCGCGGCCAGACCGCGCCCGGGGCCAGGACAGCCCCGCCCGTTCCGCGGCCCCCGCCGGGCGGGGCGCGGACCGGGAACGGACCTGGACCGTCCGGGCGCCGGCGACTGGTCCGCCCGTACGGGTGAGCCGGTCAACCAGGCGTGGACGCCGACGGGCCGGTCAGCCCGCGCGCAGGGACATCGTCATGGCCTCGACCGCGAGCAGGGGCGCCACGTTGCGTTCCAGGGCCTCCCGGCAGGCGATGATCGCCTCGATCCGGCGCAGGGTCCGCTCGGGACCCGAGGCACGGGCGATCCGGTCGAGGTCCTGGCGTATCTCCTCGTTGGCGATGGCCACGGTCGAGCCGAGCTGCAGGGCCAGCACGTCCCGGTAGAAGCCGGTGAGGTCGGTCAGCGCCAGGTCCAGGGTGTCGCGCTGGGTGCGGGTGCGGCGGCGCTTCTGGCGGTCCTCCAGCTCCTTCATCACACCCGCCGTGCCGCGCGGCATCCGGCTGCCGGCGCCCGCCTGGGCACCGAGGGCTGCCCTCAGCTCCTCGGTCTCCTTGGCGTCGACCTCCTCCGCGACCTGCTTCGCGTCCTCGGCGGCGGCGTCCACCAGCTCCTGCGCGGCCTTCAGGCAGCCGCCGACGTCGTCGACGCGGAGCGGGAGCTTCAGCACGGAGGCCCGGCGGGAGCGGGCGGACTCGTCGGTCGCGAGCCGGCGGGCCCGGCCGATGTGGCCCTGGGTGGCGCGGGCGGCGGCCGCGGCCACGGCGGGTTCGATGCCGTCGCGCCGGACCAGCACCTCGGCCACGGCGTCGACCGGCGGGGTGCGCAGCGTCAGGTGCCGGCAGCGGGAACGGATGGTGGGCAGCACGTCCTCCAGCGAGGGTGCGCACAGCAGCCACACCGTGCGCGGGGCGGGCTCCTCCACGGCCTTGAGGATCACATTGCCCGCGCCCTCGGTGAGCCGGTCGGCGTCTTCCAGGACGATGACCTGCCAGCGGCCCACGGCCGGGGAGAGCTGCGCCCGGCGCACGAGCTCGCGGGTCTCCTTCACACCGATCGACAGCAGATCGGTGCGGACGATCTCCACATCGGCGTGCGTGCCGATCACGGTGGTGTGGCAGCCGTCGCAGAACCCGCAGCCCGGCTCACCTCCGAGGGCGCGGTCGGGGCTGGTGCACTGCAGGGCCGCGGCGAAGGCCCGGGCGGCGGTGGACCGCCCCGAGCCGGGCGGCCCGGTGAAGAGCCAGGCGTGGGTCATCTTGGAGGCGGCGGGCGGCGCGGTGCCGTCCGTGGCGGCCGTGACCAGGGCGTCGGCATCGCGGGCGGCGGCGGCCAGCTGCCTCTGGACCCGCTCCTGTCCCACCAGGTCGTCCCACACGGGCATCCCGCCCACCACCTTTCACTTCACTCTGCGTGCACCCATTGTGGCGCGCGGCACTGACAATCCGGTCCCGCCCAGGTCAGCGCCGTCGGCGCGGGCCACGCTCGTCGTCCTCACCGTGCTCGTCGTCCCGGCGGCGGCCCAGCAGTTCGTCCGCCAGCGACGGCAGATCGTCCAGCGGGGTCTCCTCGGCCCAGTCCGACCGCGGCCGGCGCGGACGGCCGTCCTCGCCGAGGACCGGGAGCTCGCGCGTCCGGTCCTCGCCCGCCGTGCCCGCGCCCCCGGAGTCCCGGAAGATGCCCGGAGGCACCCGGTCGGCCGGGTTCTCCTCGGGGCGCCGGGCCGTGGGCCGCGAGGCCTGCGGGCGTACGGGAGGCAGTACGGCCGTCTCCTCCGTCGGCCGCACGGGAGGCAGTACGGCGGTCTCGTCCGTCGGCCGGACCGGCGGCTTCGTCGTGTCGACCTTCGGGACGGGGACGGTCTGCGTGATGTCGTCGGGCTGGACGACCCGCCGGAGCGCCGGCGTCTCAAGCGTCACCGCATCGTCCGGATGCGGACCATCCGGCTCCGGAGCCGAAGCCGGTTCCTGAGCCGGGGCAGCCGGGGCCTGAGCAGCCGGAGCCGGAGCCGGGGCCTGAGCAGCCGGAGCCGGAGCCGGGGCCGACGCCTGAGCAGGAGCGGGAGCAGGAGCCGACGCAGCAGCCGAAGCCGCCGCTGCCGCCGACGCCCGGGCCGCCGCCTCGGCCGCCGCCGCAGCAGCCAGCCGGCGCGCTTCCTCGGCCTTCAGCAGGGCCTCCTCGGCCCGCCGCTGCTTCTCCAGCCGCCGTTCCTCGGCCTCGGCGCGCAGCCGGGCCTCCTCCTCCGCCTGCCGGCGCAGCCGCTCCTCCTCGGCCGCCCGGGCCTTCTCCTCGGCCTCGGCACGCAGCCGCTCGGCCTCGGCCCGGGCCCGCGCCTCTTCCTCGGCCTTGCGCGCGGCCTCCGCCTCGGCCTTGATCCGGGCCGCCTCGGCCTCGCGGGCGAGCCGGGCCTCCTCCTCGGCCTTCAGCCGGGCTTCCTCCGCCTTGCGCGCGGCCTCTTCCTCCGCCCGGCGCCGGGCCTCCTCCTCGGCGAGCCGCCGGGCCTCGGCCTGGGCCACCACCTCGGCCTCCGAGAGCGGCAGCATCCGGTCCAGCCGGTGCCGTACGACGGTGGTCACCGAGTCCGGGTCCTGGCCCGCGTCGACCACCAGGTAGCGACCGGGATCGGCCGCGGCCAGGGTCAGGAACCCGGACCGCACCCGCTGGTGGAACTCGGCCGGCTCCGACTCCAGCCGGTCCGGAGCCTCCGTGAACCGCTCGCGCGCCGCCTCCGGCGACACGTCGAGCAGCACGGTCAGGTTCGGGACGAGCCCGTCGGTGGCCCAGCGCGAGATCCGCGCGATCTCCGTCGGGGAGAGGTCGCGGCCCGCCCCCTGGTAGGCCACGGAGGAGTCGATGTAGCGGTCCGAGATGACCACCGCGCCGCGCTCCAGGGCCGGGCGCACCACCGTGTCCACGTGCTCCGCGCGGTCGGCGGCGTACAGCAGTGCCTCGGCACGGTTCGAGAGCCCGGCCGAGGAGATGTCGAGCAGGATCGAACGGAGCCGCTTGCCCACCGGGGTGGCCCCCGGCTCCCGCGTCACGACGACCTCGTGGCCCTTGCCCCATATCCAGTCGGCCAGCGCCTCCACCTGCGTGGACTTGCCGGCGCCGTCGCCGCCCTCCAGGGCGATGAAGAACCCGGTGCCGGACGGGGCCTGCACCGGCTCCCCGCCGCGCAGCGCCTCGCGCAGGTCACGCCGCAGGGGCACTCCGCTGCGGTCGTCTGCCTTGGCGAGGACCACGGCCGCGACCGGCAGCAGCAGGGCGCCGACGAGCATCAGGGTGAAGGCGGCGCCGCCGTGCGCGACGACGACCTCGCCCCCGCCCAGCCGGTGCGGCCCGATCACCGCGGCGAGCACCGGCGCCACGACGGCTCCGAGCGCCACGGCCACCCGTACGACCGCGTGCAGGTGCTCGGTGACCCGGGCCCGGCGGAACTCCTCGGTCTCCTGGTCCAGCAACGTGTGCCCGGTGTTGGCGGCGACACCTGCGGAGGCGCCGGCGAGCAGCGAGAGGAACAGCACGGTGGCGGTGTCCGCGACCAGCCCGGCGAGCAGCAGCGACAGCCCGGCCACCGCTATGGCCAGGGCCAGCAGCCGCCGCCTGGACAGGGCGGGCAGCACCTTGCCGGCCTGGGTGGCGCGGATGCCCGCAGCGGTGCCGCCGACCAGCGCGAGGACGAACAGTGCGAAGGCGGCCGGACCGCCGCCGAGGTCGAAGGCGTGCAGCACGGCCACGGCCACGGCGCAGGACACCGCGCCCGCGACGGCCGCGCAGGCCAGGACCAGCAGCGGGATGACGCCGGTCCGGCCCTTGTCGGGCCGGTCCCCCGTCTTGGGGGCGCGCAGGCCCTCCAGCGGCGAACGCGGCCGCGGGGTCTTCCCGCCGGGCAGCACCAGCGGCAGCAGCAGCGACACGGAGGCCGCGAAGAGGCCGGAGGCCACGTACGAGCCGAGCGCGGCCTGGTTCGCGGCGAACCAGTCGACGCCGAGCCCGAGGGCCTTGCCGACCAGGGTGGCGGCGAGCAGCGCGGCCGCCGCGACCGGGAGCGCCGCGAACGCCGTACGCAGGCTCAGCCGGCGCAGCGCGTCCAAGTGGTCAGGAAGCGGTCGTACGGTCGCCCCCTCGGGCGGCGGCACGGGCAGCAGGGCCGGAGCCGTGCTCTCCTTGGCCAGGGTCCACAGCCGCTCGGCGGCGCCGGCCACGAAGACGGTGGCCAGCAGCGCGGTGAGCGCGTGGGCCGGGATCCAGTCGAGCCACAGCGGGGCGACGACGAAGAGCGCGAGCCGCACCCCGTCGGCCCCGATCATCGTCCAGCGGCGGTCCAGCTTGCCGCCCGGGGCGAGCAGACCGGAAAGCGGTCCCAGCAGGACCGCTCCGAAGAACAGGGTGGCCAGGATCCGGACCCCGAAGACGACGGCCACGGCGAGGGCCGCACCCCGGTAGCCGCCGCCGAAGGCTCCTTCGGTGGCGGCGGCCTGAAGGGCCAGCAGCACCAGCACCAGCAGCGCGAGGGCATCACCGATGCCGCTCACCAACTGGGCACTCCACAGCCGGCGCAGCCTTGGGGTGCGCAGCAGTGCGCGCACCGCACGCTCGCGGGAATCCGCGGCTAGGGCTTCGTCGTAGGCGGGGTTCGCGGGGGCGGTCACGACCGTCGGCTGCTCGGCTCGCGTCATCCGCCCAGCCTATCCGCTGCGCTTGGCCGCTGCGGAGGCCTGTGGACAAGGTCCACTGTGACCCCGGACCCACCTTCGCTCCCCGGGCCCCCACCCCGGACCCCCGCGCCGCGAACGCCGACGGGCCGGACGGCCTCGTGCGGAGCACACGACGCCGTCCGGCCCGTCGGCCGGCGATCCGTTGGCCGGGACCGGCCGGGACCGGCCGGGGGCTACTCGTCCGCCGGCGCCGCGGCCGCCTTCTTGGCCGTGGCCTTCTTCGCCACCGTCTTCTTCGCGGTCGTCTTCTTGGCCGCCGTCGTCTTCTTCGCGGCAGCGGTCTTCGTCGCCGTCGCCTTCTTCGCCGGAGCCTTCTTGGCCGGGGCCTTCTTCGCCGTCTTCTTGGCCGGGCCCTTCGCCCGCTTCTCCGCGAGCAGCTCGTAGCCGCGCTCCGGCGTGATCGTCTCGACGTCGTCGTCCCGGCGCAGCGTCGCGTTCGTCTCGCCGTCCGTCACGTACGGCCCGAAGCGGCCGTCCTTGACCACCACCGGCTTCTCGCTGACCGGGTCCGTGCCCAGCTCCTTCAGCGGCGGCTTGGCCGCGGCCCGGCCGCGCTGCTTGGGCTGCGCGTAGATGGCCAGCGCCTCGTCCAGCGTGATCGAGAAGAGCTGGTCCTCGGTCTCCAGCGACCGCGAGTCCGTGCCCTTCTTCAGGTACGGGCCGTAGCGGCCGTTCTGGGCCGTGATCTCGACGTTCTCCGCGTCCACGCCGACCACGCGCGGCAGCGACATCAGCTTCAGCGCGTCGTCGAGGGTGACCGTGTCCAGGCTCATCGACTTGAAGAGCGAGGCCGTCCGCGGCTTGACCGCGTTCTTGCCCGTCTTCGGCGTGCCCTCGGGGAGGATCTCCGTCACGTACGGCCCGTAGCGGCCGTCCTTGGCGACGATCTCGTTGCCGCTGACCGGGTCCTTGCCGAGCTCGAACTCGCCGCTCGGCTTGGCGAACAGCTCCTCCGCGTACTCGACCGTCAGCTCGTCCGGAGCCATGTCGTCCGGTACGTCGGCCCGCTGGTGGCCCTCCGCGTCCTTCTCGCCCCGCTCCACGTACGGCCCGTAGCGGCCGACGCGCAGCACGATGTCCTGACCGACCGGGAAGGAGGAGATCTCCCGGGCGTCGATCGCGCCCAGGTCCGTGACCAGCTCCTTCAGACCGCCGAGGTGGTCCCCGTCGGCGGGCACGACCTCGGTCGCGTCCTCCGAGCCGAAGTAGAACCGCTTCAGCCACGGCACGGACTGGGCCTCGCCCCGCGCGATGCGGTCGAGGTCGTCCTCCATCTTCGCGGTGAAGTCGTAGTCGACCAGCCGGCCGAAGTGCGTCTCCAGCAGGTTCACCACGGCGAACGACAGGAAGGACGGCACGAGCGCCGTGCCCTTCTTGAAGACGTAGCCGCGGTCGAGGATCGTTCCGATGATCGACGCGTACGTCGACGGGCGGCCGATCTCGCGCTCTTCCAGCTCCTTGACCAGCGAGGCCTCGGTGTAGCGGGCCGGCGGCTTGGTCGAGTGACCGTCCACCGTGATCTCCTCGGCGGCGAGCGCGTCGCCCTCCGCGACCTGCGGGAGGCGCTTCTCGCGGTCGTCGAGCTCGGCGTTCGGGTCGTCCGCGCCCTCGACGTAGGCCTTCATGAACCCGTGGAAGGTGATCGTCTTGCCGGAGGCGGTGAACTCGGCGTCCCGGCCGTCGGCCGCCCGCCCGCCGATCTTCACGGTGACGCTGTTGCCGACCGCGTCCTTCATCTGGGAGGCGACGGTCCGCTTCCAGATGAGCTCGTAGAGGCGGAACTGGTCGCCGGTCAGACCGGTCTCCGCCGGGGTGCGGAAACGATCACCCGAAGGACGGATCGCCTCGTGCGCCTCCTGGGCGTTCTTGACCTTGCCCGCGTAGACGCGCGGCTTCTCCGGCAGGTAGTCGGCCCCGTAGAGCTGCGTGACCTGCGCCCGCGCCGCCGACACCGCGGTGTCCGACAGCGTGGTGGAGTCCGTACGCATATAGGTGATGAAGCCGTTCTCGTACAGCTTCTGGGCCACCTGCATGGTCGCCTTCGCACCGAAGCCCAGCTTGCGCGAGGCCTCCTGCTGGAGCGTCGTCGTACGGAACGGGGCGTACGGGGAGCGGCGGTACGGCTTGGACTCGACCGAGCGGACGGCGAACGAGGTCTCCGCCAGCGCGGCGGCGAGCGCCCGGGCGCCTCCCTCGTCGAGGTGCAGCACCTCGCTCTTGAGCTGCCCGTTCGAGCCGAAGTCACGGCCCTGCGCCACGCGCTTGCCGTCCACCGTGTTCAGGCGGGCGACCAGCGTCGAGGGGTCGGAGGCGTCACCGGTGCGCCCGGTGGCGAAGGTTCCGGTCAGGTCCCAGTACTCGGCGGAGCGGAAGGCGATGCGCTCGCGCTCCCGCTCGACGACGAGGCGGGTGGCCACCGACTGGACGCGGCCGGCCGACAGGCGCGGCATGACCTTCTTCCACAGGACCGGCGAGACCTCGTAGCCGTAGAGGCGGTCGAGGATGCGGCGGGTCTCCTGCGCGTCGACCATGCGCTGGTTCAGCTCGCGCGGGTTGGCGACGGCGTCGCGGATCGCGTCCTTGGTGATCTCGTGGAAGACCATCCGGTGGACGGGGACCTTGGGCTTGAGGACTTCCTGCAGGTGCCACGCGATGGCTTCGCCCTCGCGGTCCTCATCGGTGGCGAGGAAGAGTTCGTCGGACTCGGCCAGCAGCTCCTTGAGCTTCCTGACCTGGGCCTTCTTATCGGCGTTGACGACGTAGATCGGCGCGAAGTCGTGCTCGACGTCGACGCCGAGGCGGCGGACCTCGCCGGTGTACTTGTCGGGAACCTCGGCCGCGCCGTTCGGGAGGTCGCGGATGTGCCCGACGCTCGCCTCGACGACGTATCCCGGGCCGAGGTAGCCCTTGATCGTCTTCGCCTTGGCAGGGGACTCGACGATGACGAGTCGGCGGCCGCCCTTTGCGGTCTCGCTAGTCGGGGACAACTTGGCTCTTCTCTCCGGTCGGCACTCGGTCGCGGTACGGCGACGCTGCGGAGTGTGACGGTACAACCCGCCCCCGTGTCAAACGGCACAAGCCCGCAACGGCCACTCGAACGGTAACCCGACAAGTGCCGGTTCTGCCGCCCGGATGCCGCGCCGGGCCCCTGCCGGTCACCGGGCCGAGTGTCCGGGGGGCCGTCTGGCCCCGCCCTCGGACCCCTCCCCGAGCCTCCCCCGCACCGGCTTCCGCATCGCCGTCCGGACCTGCTTCGAGGGCCGGAACGAAGCGGCCGAGGCCCCGCGTCAGGGCCTCGCGAGGCACCACGCGCCGAGGGCCAGCGACACCCCGCCGGCGAGCAGCGCCAGCGGGACGGCCACGGCGGGGCGCACTCCTTCGGCCACCAGCGCGCCGCGCAGGGCGCGCGCCCCCGTCCAGGCCAGCAGAGCCGCCCCGAACAGCAGGAACACGGCGCCCGAGAAGATCGCCGGACCGTTCTCCATGCCGCTCTCCCTACCCCTGGGCCGCTCCCGGGATCCCCCCGGATCCCGCTGCGCGAGAGCCTTCCAGCCGTTCGGATACGGCGGGCGAACCCCGGGTTACATCCCGGTTCCGGCTACCGCCCCGGGTCGGTGACCGGCTCCAGGAAGCCCTGCTCGACGAGCATCCGGATGGCCTCCGGGGTCCGGTCCCGCAGCACGACCGGATCCTCCTGGACCAGGTGCGCGATCGCGTCCAGGATCCGCCCCGCGCTCAGTGAGCCGTCACACACTCCGGCGAAACCCGCTCCGACCGTGTCGACCTTGGTCGCGCGCCGCATTCCGCGGTTCTGCCGGAGCACGACGTGCTCGGGATCCTCCGAGCCCGGCGCGCCGACCTGCTCCTGCACGACCTCGACCGCCAGCTGGAAGTAGCCCTCCAGAAGAGCCGCGTCGTCGTGGTCGCGCAGGTAGTCCTGGCGTGCGAAATGGGCCAGGACGGTCTCGCCGAGCGGCTGCTCCACCGAGTGCGGCCACTCCTCCACCACGATCGAGGGCTCGGCCGCGTCCGTCCGGCGCAAGGTGATCCAGCCGAAGCCGACGGACTTCGTCTTGCGGGCCTCGAACTCGTCCAGCCAGTCCTCGTACCGCCGCGCGTACTCGGCGGGGTCGGCACGGTGGTCACCCGCGTCCCGCAGCCACAGCTCGGCGTACTGCGTCACGTCCTGCACGTCACGCTGCACGATCCACGCATCGCAGCCTCGCGGCACCCAGGAGCGGACCCGGTCGTGCCAGTCCTCGCCCTCCACGTGCTGCCAGTTGCCCAGGAACTGCGCGTACCCGCCGGGGTTCAGGTGCGCGCCGGCCTCCTGGACCAGGGTCCGGCACAGGTCGTCGCCGCCCATGCCGCCGTCCCGGTACGTGAGGCGGGCGCCGGGGGAGATCACGAACGGCGGGTTGGACACGATCAGGTCGTACGTCGCTTCCCCGACGGGCTCGAAGAGCGACCCGGTGAGCAGCTCCGCCTGCGGGGCGCCGGACAGTGCCAGCGTCAACCGGGTGAACTCCAGCGCCCGGGGGTTGACGTCGGTCGCGGTGACCCGTGTGGCGTGCTGGGCCGCGTGCAGCGCCTGGATGCCCGATCCGGTGCCGAGGTCCAGGGCCGAGCCCACCGGCAGGCGGACGGTGATCCCGGCCAGCGTGGTGGAGGCACCGCCGACCCCGAGGACCACGCCCTCCTCGCGGCTGCCGATCCCGCTGGCCCCGCCGACGGCGCAGCCGAGGTCGGAGACGATGAACCAGTCCTCGCCGTCGGGCCCGCCGTACGGGCGCACGTCGACGGTGGCGTGCACCTCGTCGCCCTCGGCGCGCAGCCAGCCGTCGGCGAGGGCATCCTCGACGGGCAGCGCGCCCTGGGCGTGCACGTACGGGACGGGCTGCTGGAGCAGGAACAGCCGCACCAGGCTGGCGAGCGCGCCGTCACCGCCGCCGCGCGTGGCGCGCAGGGCGGGGACCGTCTCGCTGCGGGCGAGGGCGGCGTAGGCGGGGGCACCGAGCAGGTCGAGCAGCCCGTCGGCGGTGAAGCCGGCGGCCAGCAGGGCGGTACGCAGCTCGGCGGCGTGGTCGGGCGAGGGAAGGCTGGTGGTACTCACCCCACCATTGTGGCCGCTGGGACCGGCGATCGGTGCGCCCGCGCGGGCGCCGCGGGCCGTTGCGGGCCAATGCGGGCCGTCGCGGGCCGTCGCGGGCCCGGACGTGCGACGGGGCGGCCGCGTCCCTTCCGGAACGCGGCCGCCCCGGCCGCCGTCAGCCCACCGCCCCGCAGGGCTACTTGGGCGACGGCGAGGGCGCCGTGACCTGGCAGCCCTTCTGGCTGTTCATCGCCTTGTCCAGGCCGCCCGCGTTGAGCTGGGCGAGGGCGTCCTTGCCGCCCTTCGTGGCCTCCTGGAGGCCGCCCGCCAGCTCCTTGAGCCCCTCGGCGAACTTCGTCTGGTCCTTGGCGTCCAGCGCGTCCATCTTGGTCTTCAGGTCGGCGTAGCCCTTGGAGGTCTCCTCGAAGCCCTTGACCGCCGCGTCCAGCGTCGCCTGGCCGTTCTTGACCGGCGGAACTCCCGCCCCCTGCAGCGCGGTCCCCATCGTCTTGTACGACTCGGACATGGTCGCGAACGCCGCCGAATCGGTCTTCTGGACCTCCTCCGGCTTGCTGCTCTCGGTCGCCACGCGCTTGATCTCGGCGTTGGCCGCCTCGACCTTCTCAAGTTCGGGCTGCCACTGGTCGCAGACCTTCTTGGCCCAGGCGTCGGCCTTCTTGTCGCCGTCGTCCCCACCGCACCCGGACAGGACGAGCATCAGTACCGCACCGCCCGACACTGCGGCCGCAAGCTTCTTGTTCACCGGATTGGTCCCTTCGAAGGCTCTCGGCCCGGAAGATACACGGCCGTCATCCGGCGGCGCACAAAGGCGGACAGACGGCGCGTCAGTCCGCGCCGCCTGTCCGCCGTTCGGGCGCACGGGGCTTCCGGCCGGCCCTGCCCGGCCCGCGCCCCCTGCGCCGCCGTGCCTCGGGTCAGGAGACCGTCGCGGGGTCGGCCGGCTGGCCCACCCGCTCGGCGGCTCCGGACTCGGGCTCCTCGCCGACGGCGATGCCGCGGCGCTTGGAGACGTACACCGCGCCGATGATGACGCCGATCGCGAGCACGGCGACGACCGCCCGTACGGTCGCGCTGGTGTCCGGGCCGTAGCTGAACTGCACGACCGCCGGGGCGATCAGCAGTGCCACCAGGTTCATGACCTTCAGCAGCGGGTTGATGGCCGGACCCGCGGTGTCCTTGAACGGGTCGCCGACCGTGTCGCCGATGACGACCGCCGCGTGGGCGTCACTGCCCTTGCCGCCGTGGTGGCCGTCCTCGACGAGCTTCTTCGCGTTGTCCCACGCGCCGCCGGAGTTGGCGAGGAAGACCGCCATCAGCGTGCCCGTGCCGATGGCGCCCGCGAGGAAGGAACCGAGGGCGCCGACCCCGAGGGTGAAGCCCACGGCGATCGGGGTGAGGACGGCGAGCAGGCCGGGCGTGGCGAGCTCGCGCAGCGCGTCCTTGGTGCAGATGTCCACCACGCGCCCGTACTCGGGCTTCTCGGTGTAGTCCATGATCCCGGGGTGCTCGCGGAACTGGCGCCGCACCTCGTAGACCACGGCGCCCGCGGAGCGGGAGACCGCGTTGATGGCCAGGCCCGAGAACAGGAACACGACCGCCGCGCCCAGGATCAGCCCGACCAGGTTGTTGGGCTGCGCGATGTCCAGGCTGAGGTTCATCTCCCCGGCCTTGGCACCCACCTGCTTGACCGCGGTCGCGATGGCGTCGTTGTACGAGCCGAACAGCGCGGCCGCCGCGAGTACGGCCGTGGCGATGGCGATGCCCTTGGTGATGGCCTTGGTGGTGTTGCCCACCGCGTCCAGGTCGGTCAGCACCTGCGCACCGGCGCCCTCGACGTCCCCGGACATCTCGGCGATGCCCTGGGCGTTGTCGGAGACCGGCCCGAAGGTGTCCATGGCGACGATGACGCCGACGGTGGTGAGCAGTCCGGTGCCGGCCAGGGCCACCGCGAAGAGCGCGAGCATGATCGACGTGCCGCCGAGCAGGAACGCCCCGTAGACACCGAGGCCGATCAGCAGCGCCGTGTAGACCGCGGACTCCAGGCCGACCGAGATGCCGGCGAGGACGACGGTGGCCGCACCCGTGAGGGAGGACTTGCCGATGTCCCGGACGGGTCGGCGGTTGGTCTCGGTGAAGTAGCCGGTCAGCTGCTGGATCAGGGCAGCGAGCACGATGCCGATCGCGACGGCGACGACGGCCAGGACGCGCGGGTCTCCGGAGTGGTTCAGGATCGCGGCGTTCTCGACCCCGACGAGCTCCTTGTAGGTGGCCGGCAGGTAGGCGTAGACGGCGATCGCGACCAGCACCAGGGAGATCACCGCGGAGATGAAGAAGCCGCGGTTGATGGCGGCCATTCCGCTGCGGTCGCTGCGGCGCGGGGAGACCGCGAAGATGCCGATCATCGCGGTGATCACGCCGATCGCGGGGACGATCAGCGGGAACGCCAGGCCCAGGTCGCCGAAGGCGGCCTTGCCGAGGATGAGCGCGGCCACCAGGGTGACGGCGTACGACTCGAAGAGGTCGGCGGCCATTCCGGCGCAGTCGCCGACGTTGTCGCCCACGTTGTCGGCGATGGTCGCGGCATTGCGCGGGTCGTCCTCCGGAATGCCCTGCTCGACCTTGCCGACCAGGTCGGCGCCGACGTCGGCGGCCTTGGTGAAGATGCCGCCGCCGACACGCATGAACATCGCGATCAGCGCGGCGCCGAGGCCGAAGCCCTCCAGGACCTTGGGGGCGTCGGCCGCGTAGACCAGGACGACGCAGGAGGCGCCGAGCAGGCCGAGGCCGACGGTGAACATGCCGACGACGCCGCCCGTACGGAAGGCGATCTTCATCGCCTTGTGGGAGACCTCGGTCAGGTCCTTGGCGGGCTCGCCCTCGGCGGGGGTGGCCTCGCGTGCGGCGGCGGCGACGCGGACGTTGGCGCGGACCGCGAGCCGCATGCCGATGTAGCCGGTGGCCGCCGAGAAGAGGGCGCCCACGAGGAAGAAGGCGGAACGTCCCGCCCGCTGCGACCAGGTGTCGGCGGGGAGCAGGAAGAGCAGGAAGAACACCACGACGGCGAAGACGCCGAGGGTGCGCAGCTGACGGCCCAGGTAGGCGTTGGCGCCTTCCTGCACCGCCGCGGCGATCTTCTTCATGCTGTCGGTTCCCTCGTCGGCGGCGAGGACCTGGCGGACCAGGATCTGCGCGACGACGAGGGCGGCCAGTGCCACGGCCGCGATGACGATCACGATGAGCCGGTTGTCATCGGTGAGTACTGCGGCTGCCAGATCAGAGGTGCGATCCGGCGCGAGAGGGGTGAAGAGCCCCGTCATTCGTCCTCCTTGACGTGATGAGCTCAAGATGTGGACGGATTGTAGGGAGCGCACCCTGATCAAAACAGTGCACAGGAAACGGAATTGGCGTGCTCTTGCTCCTCAGCAATAGATCGCGTCACTCCATTACCCTCGAAAGTGGTAATGGGGCAAAGGCATTGACGCCCGGTCATTGATCTAGGGAAATGAAAAAGGCCCTGCTCAGCAGGGCCTTGATAAAGATCGGAAGATACGAAGGAATCCGCGCTCAGTGGATCTACGGCAGATCGCCGGCGCCCGAGACGGGCCAGCTCATCCGGATGGTCCCGCCCGATTCCCCACTGGTCACCTCGACGTCGTCGACGAGCCCACTGATCACCGCGAGGCCCATCTCGTCCTCTCCGTCGGCGTCGGGGTCCAGGGCGGCGTCGATGCCGGACACGGCATCGCCCGGGCCGCCGGCCGGTCCGGGAACCTCGTCGCCGACCTCGATGGAGAACACCTTCTCCTCCTCGGTCAGGACGACCCGGACGGGCGCGGTCAGCCCGTTGCTGATGTGCAGTCCGACGGCGCGCGAGCAGGCCTCGCCCACGGCGAGGCGGACCTCGTCGAGGACGGCTTCCTCCACTCCCGCCCGGCGCGCCACGGCGGCCGCGACGAGGCGGGCCGTCCTGACGTGTTCGGGCTGGGCGCTGAAGCGCAGTTCAACGGTGGCCATGCGCGTCCCCCTCGGACTACGGGCGTGCCTTGACAGGGGCCCGGGCCGTCAGTGGCCCGGTACCCCCGCTCTCCTATCGGCTCCCTGCCTTCGGGAGCCGTCAGTCGGTGGCGTTGACGGCGTCGTCCACGGAGGTGTGGATCGGGAACACCTTGGTCAGACCGGTGATGCGGAAGATCTTCAGGATGCGCTCCTGGTTGCACACCAGCCGCAGCGAACCCTCGTGCGCGCGGACGCGCTTGAGGCCTCCCACGAGCACACCAAGCCCGGTGGAGTCGAGGAAGTCCACTCGCTCCATGTCGACAACCAGGTGGTAGCTGCCGTCGTTCACCAACTCGACCAACTGCTCGCGCAGCTTGGGCGCGGTATACACATCAATCTCGCCACCGACCTCTACGACCGTACGGTCGCCGACAGTGCGAGTCGACAGGGACAGGTCCACGGATCCTCCAGCACCTTGCTATCGAGCGGCGCCCCCCAGGGGCCTCCCCACCCGAAGGTAGGCGAGGGATTGGCTGCCGCGATGGCATTCAATCACTTACCGGCAGGCGCGCACGACGCCTTGGGACCATTGTCCCGCACGCCGGTGACACACTCGGTTCCAATGGCCAATACTCACCGCCCCGGTCGGCCCACGGCACCCGCGGACCCACGACCCACTCCCGGCACGGTCCTGGACCGCCTGTCACGGGGGCCTTCCCGGGCTGCGCGCATCACCCATACGGAGCACTTGCCCCCTCGGGAGGGCCGTCATGCAGTCTGGCCCGACCGCATCCGAACGGATGTCGTAGCCGCGATTCAGGCGGCCGGGATCGGCCATCCGTGGGAACACCAGGCCGCGGCCGCCGAGCACGCCCTGGACGGCGAATCCGTCGTCGTCGCCACCGGAACCGCCTCGGGCAAGTCGCTGGCCTACCTGGCGCCCGTGCTCTCCGCCCTCGCGGACGGAGCGGAGGCGCCGAACGGCAGGGGTGCGACCGCCCTCTACCTGGCCCCTACCAAGGCTCTGGCGGCCGACCAGCGCCGCGCCGTGCGGGAACTGGCCGCCCCGCTCGGCAACGCGGTCCGCCCCGCCGTCTACGACGGCGACACGCCGGTGGAAGAGCGCGAATGGGTGCGCCAGTACGCCAACTACGTCCTCACCAACCCCGACATGCTGCACCGCGGCATCCTCCCGGCCCACCCCCGCTGGTCCTCCTTCCTCAAGGCCCTGCGCTACGTCGTGATCGACGAGTGCCACTCCTACCGCGGGGTATTCGGCTCCCACGTGGCCCAGGTCCTGCGCCGGCTGCGGCGGCTGTGCGCCCGCTACGGCTCCGATCCGGTGTTCCTGCTGGCCTCGGCCACCGCCAGCGACCCGGCGGCGGCCGCCTCACGGCTGACCGGAACGCGAGTGACCGAGATCACCGAGGACGCCTCGCCGCGCGGCGAGGTCGTCTTCGCCCTGTGGGAGCCGCCGCTCCTCACCGAGCTGCGCGGCGAGAAGGACGCCCCCGTGCGCCGTACGGCCACGGCGGAGACCGCGGACCTGCTGACCGACCTGGTCGTCCAGGGGGTCCGTACGGTGGCCTTCGTGCGCTCCCGGCGCGGCGCCGAGCTGATCGCGGTGATCGCCCAGGAGCGCCTCTCCGAGGTGGACCGGTCGCTGGCCCGGCGGGTCGCCGCCTACCGGGGCGGCTACCTGCCCGAGGAGCGGCGGGCCCTGGAGCGGGCCCTGCACTCCGGGGAGCTGCTGGGACTGGCCGCCACGACCGCCCTGGAGCTGGGCGTGGACGTCTCGGGGCTGGACGCGGTCCTGATCACCGGCTACCCGGGCACCAGGGCGTCCCTGTGGCAGCAGGCGGGCCGGGCCGGGCGTTCGGGCCAGGGCGCCCTGGCCGTGCTGGTCGCCCGCGACGACCCCCTGGACACCTACCTCGTCCACCACCCCGAGGCGCTGTTCCGGCAGCCCGTGGAAGCCACCGTGCTGGACCCCGACAACCCGTACGTGCTCGCCCCCCACCTGTGCGCGGCCGCGGCGGAGCTCCCGCTGACCGACGCCGACCTGGACCTCTTCGGCCCGGCGACCAAGGACCTCCTCCCCCAGCTCGAAGCGGCGAAGCTGCTCCGCCGGCGGGCCACGGCCTGGCACTGGACCCGCCGGGAGCGGGCCTCGGACCTGACCGACATCCGGGGCGGCGGCGGCCGCCCGGTGCAGATCGTCGAGGCCTCGACGGGGCGGCTGCTGGGCACGGTCGACGAGTCGGCCGCCCACACCGCCGTCCACGAGGGGGCCGTGCACCTGCACCAGGGCCGCACGTACCTCGTGAAGCACCTGGACCTGGCGGACGCGGCGGCCCTCGTCGAGGAGTCGAACCCGCCCTTCTCCACCACCGCCCGCGACACCACCTCCATCTCCGTCCTGGAGACCGAGACCGAGGTCCCCTGGGGCCCGGCCCGGCTCTGCTACGGCTCCGTCGAGGTCACCAACCAGGTCGTCTCCTATCTGCGGCGCAAACTGATCACCGGCGAGGTGCTGGGCGAGACCAGACTCGACCTGCCGCCCCGCACCCTGCGCACCCGGGCCGTGTGGTGGACGGTCACCGAGGACCAGCTCGACGAGGCACGGATCAACCCGGAGATCCTCGCCGGCGCCCTGCACGCCGCCGAGCACGCCTCCATCGGCCTGCTCCCGCTGTTCGCCACCTGCGACCGCTGGGACATCGGCGGCGTCTCCGTGCCGCTGCATCCCGACACCCTCCTCCCCACGGTCTTCGTCTACGACGGCCACCCCGGCGGCGCCGGGTTCGCGGAACGGGCCTTCCACACGGCCCGCGCCTGGCTGACGGCGACCCGCGACGCCATCGCGGCCTGCGAATGCGAGGCCGGCTGCCCGTCCTGCATCCAGTCGCCCAAGTGCGGCAACGGCAACGACCCCCTCCACAAGCGCGGCGCCATCCGCCTGCTCACCCGCCTCCTGGCGCAGGCTCCTCCCGGGGCGGGCCCGCCCGGGCCCGGATCTCCGGGGTGAAGGCCCCGGCCTCCGGGCGCGCCGTGACCTCCGCGACCTCGCCCCGCAGGCCGCAGGCGGCCAGGACCGCGCCCTGGGCCCGGGCCACCCGCAGCGCCGCCCCACAGGCCCTCCCGGGCCCGTGGGCCCAGGACGCCGCCGCCGCGAGCGCCGCCAGGTCCGCGGCGGCGGCCGCCCGGTGCCGGGCCACGACCGCCTGACCGAGCAGCAGCACACCGCCGAAGACCGCGCCCAGGACCGTGGCCACCAGCACCGCCCACACCGTCGCCGAACCCCGGTCCCGGCTCACGGCGGCGGCCCCACGCTGTCCTCGGCCAGGGCCACCGCCCGCGCCCCGAGCCGCACCGGCAGCCCGCGCGGTCCCGGAGCCGGGGCCTCCACACGAACCCGCCACAGGTCGCCCGCCCGCTCCAGGTACACCCGCGCCCCCGACGGGGCGGCCGCCCGGGCCGCCGCCACCGCCACCTCCGCAGGCTCCGACCGGGCCGCCGCCCGGGCCCCGGCCCGGGCGGCGTCCACGCACCGGATCTGCGCGGCCGCCGCCATCAGCGCCCACACCAGCAGCGCGGCGAAGAGCACCAGAGCGGGAATCACCAAGGCCGCCTCCGCCGTGACGAATCCCCGGTCCCCCGTTTCCCCCACGGCCCCGGATTCGTCCTCAGAACGGAACATCGAGTGCCTTTCCGATGGTCGACTGAAGGGCCGTGGAGACCACCTCACTCGTCACCACCTTGTACAGAACAGCGGCGAACGCACAGGCCGCGATCGTGCCCATGGCGTATTCCGAAGTGGACATCCCCGCATCGCCTCCGCGGCCGCGCAGTGCCGTCCGCATCCGAAACCAGATGATCCTCATGGCTACTCCTGTTGATTTCCGTTGTTGATGTGAGTGGTTAATGTGCGTGGCTCATGTGACGTCAGGTGTTCGAGAGAAGGCCGGAGGCCATTCCGATCACCACCGGAGCGACCCCGATCGCGAGAAATGCGGGGAGGAAACACAGCCCGACCGGGGCCGTGACGAGCACCGCCGCCTTCTGCGCCCTGGCACCCGCCTGCCGGGTCCGGTCCTCCCGGAGGGCCGACGCGAGCCGGGAGACCGGTTCGGCCGCGGGAGCCCCCGTCCGGGCGGCCCGCTCCAGGCACTCCGCGAGGGCGCGGGCACCCGGTATCTCCGCCAACCTCCCCCATGCGGCTCCTGGTTCGCCGCCGAGCCGCAGTTCGGCCCCGGCCCGCGCCAGCCGCTCGCCCACCGGGCCGCCCAGCGACTCCCCCACGACCTCCGCGGCCTCCACGGGCCCGGCCCCGGCCGCCAGACAGGCGGCCAACAGGTCCGCGGCGAACGCCAGCTGACGCTCCGCCTCCCGCGGATCCACCCCGGCCGTGGGGCGCGCCCTGCCCTGCCAGCGCCGTACTCCGAGCGCCGCCAGAGCTCCCACGACCATCCCGGCCATCCCGCCGACGAGCACCCAGCCCGACAGCAGCGCCCCGGCCGGCCCGGCCCAGCCGGCCACCGCGCCGTGCGTCCGGGCGCGCCACACCGGCTCCCGCCGCCTCGGCCGCACCCCCAGCAGCAGCCCGAGCCTGCGCCGCGCCCGCCGCTCCCGGACCGCCGCCGCCAGCGCCAGCGCCGTGCACAGCGCCGCCGTCAGGCACAGCGCCGTCCCCAGCCTGTGGATCGCGAAGCCGCCCATCACCGCTCCCCCGTCCGTACGATCCGCCGGCACCACAGCAGCCCGAGCGCCTCCAGCACCGCTCCCGCGACCAGGCACCCCCACCCCATCGGGGTGTGCAGCAGCACCCGCAGCGGATCCGCACCCAGCCCGGTGCCGATCAGCAGCCCCACCAGGGGCAGCAGGGCGAGCACCACGGCCGTGGACCGCGCCCCCGCCAGCTGGGCGCGCAGCGACTCCTGCCGGTCCCGCTCGGCCCGCAGAGCGCCCTCCAGCCGGTCCAGCCCGGCGGCCAGACCCGCGCCGCCGTCCACCGACACCCGCCAGCAGGCGGCCATCCCGGCCAGCCCCTCCGCGCCCCGCTCGCGGGCCGCCTGCCGCAGCGCCCCGGGCACGTCCCCGCCGAACGCCGCGGCGGCCAGCACCCCTGCCTCCGCCGCACCCGGACCGCCGGGGCCGTCCACCGTGCGCCGTATCGCCGCGGTCAGGGCCTGCCCGGGCTGGGCCCCCGCCCGCAGCTCGCCCACCACCGCCCCGCACAGCGCCACCACCTCGGCGGCCCGCGCCACCCGGGCCCGCTCCCGCGCCCGGATCCGCAGCCAGCGCCTCACCAGGGGCACCGCGGCGGCTCCGGCCAGCGCCGGGATCACCGACCCGCCGGCCACCGCGACCAGCAGCCCCACCCCGAGGGCGGCCCACTCCCGCCACCGCGCCGACCGCACCCGTACGCCGACGAGCAGCCGCTCCACGCGGGCCGGACCACGGGGCACCACCGGACCGCCCCCGGCCAGCACCACCCGGGCCCGCCGGGACACCCGGTCCGCGCCGCTCAGCCCCCAGGCGGCCGCCGCCGCACACAGCACCCCGGCGAACACCGGCAGCGGCAGCGCGGCCCCGGGGCTCACCGGGCACCTCGCAGCAGCGGGCGCAGCCGCTCCCAGCCCCGCTCCCGTACGAAGCCCCGCGCGGACCAGCGCAGCGCCGGCACGGTGACCACCAGCCCGGCCGCGTCCCGCTCCAGCACGTGCACCTCGGCCACCCGGCGCCGGCCTTCCCGGTCCCGGACGAGGTGGACCACCAGGGTCAGCGCGGCAGCCAACTGGCTGTGCAGGGCGGCCCGGTCGAGCCCGGCGGCCGTCCCCAGCGCCTCCAGCCGGGCCGGTACGTGGGCGGCCGCATTGGCGTGGACCGTGCCGCAGCCGCCCTCGTGTCCGGTGTTCAGGGCCGCCAGGAGGTCCGCGACCTCAGGGCCCCGGACCTCGCCGACCACCAGCCGGTCCGGGCGCATCCGCAGTGCCTGCCGCACCAGGTCCGCCAGGGTGACCAGGCCCGCACCCTCCTGGTTGGCGGGCCGGGTCTCCAGGCGCACCACATGCGGGTGGTCGGGGCGCAGCTCGGCCGAATCCTCGGCCAGCACGATCCGCTCGGTGGGACCCACCAGCCCCAACAGGGCGCTGAGCAAGGTGGTCTTGCCCGTTCCGGTCCCGCCCGAGACGAGGAACGAGAGCCGGGCCTCGACCATCTCCCGCAGCAGCCGTTGCCCGCCGGGCGGCAGGGTGCCCGCCTCGACCAGCTCCTCCAGCGTGAACGCGCGCGGCCGCACCACGCGCAGCGAGAGGCAGGCCGACCCGACGGACACGGGCGGGAGCACCGCGTGCAGCCGGGTGCCGTCAGGCATCCGGGCGTCCACCCAGGGCCGGGCGTCGTCCAGCCTGCGCCCGGCGACGGCGGCCAGCCGCTGGGCGAGCCTGCGCACCCCCTCGGGGCCCTCGAAGGTCACTCCGGTCAGCTCGAGCCCGCCGCCCCGGTCCACCCACACCCGGTCCGGAGCGGCCACCAGCACGTCGGTGACCTCCGGGTCGGCGAGCAGCGGCTCGAGCGGGCCGGCGCCGACCAGCTCGGACCGTAACTCGGCGGCGACTCCGAGCACTTCCGCGTCTCCCAGCAGCCTGCCCTGCGCCCGCAGGGCCGCCGCCACCCGCGCCGGGGTCGGCTCCGCTCCGGTCTCGGCGAGCCGCCTGCGCACCGCGTCCAGCAGTACCGCGCTCATGCCGGCACCCCCTGGGCGGAGTTGAGCGCCCGCTGCCAGAAGCCGTCGCAGAAGCGGGCCAGCGCGCCCCGCCCCTGTGACCCCGGTGGTTCTCCTTCGGCCACCCGGCCCGGGAGGCCGACCTCGACCGGGACCTCACCGGCCAGCGGCACTCCCAGGAGCGCGGCCACGGCCTCCGGTTCGAGGCCGCCCGGGCAGCGCCCCCGTACGACGACGCGGACGTCGCGGGCCACCATCCGCACTCCGGCCGCCACCCGGCCCGCGGCGGCCACCGCGCGCAGCTCGCCCGGCACCACCAGCAGGACCAGGTCGAGCTGGGCCAGCACCTCGGCCACGGCTTCGTCCACCCGCCGCGGCAGGTCGACCACCAGGACCCCGCCCCGGCGCCGCGCCGCGGCCACCACCGACCGCATCGCGGCGGGCGGCACCACCACCCGGTCCCCGCGGTCCCAGCTGAGCACGCGCAGGGCGTGCAGTTCGGGCAGGGACTCCTCCAGGGCTCCCGCGCCGACCCGTCCGCGCGAGCCCGCGAAGTCGGGCCAGCGCAGCCCTTCCGCGGCCTCGCCCCCGAGGAGGACGTCCATCCCGCCGCCCAGCGGGTCGCCGTCGATGAGGATGGTCCGCTCGCCGGTGCGGGCGGCCCGCAGCGCGAGGGCGCAGGCGAGGGTGGAGGCCCCGGCCCCGCCGCTGCCGCCGATCACCCCGACGGCGAGGGCGGGCCGGCCGGCTCCTTCCACCACGTCGGCGATCCGGTCGACCAGGAGGCTCTCCGCATCGGGGAGCCTCAGCACCTCCTCGGCGCCGATCTCGACCGCCCGCTGCCACACGAGGGGGTCGTCCAGGTCCCGTCCGACGAGGAACACGCCGTCCCTGCGCGGCGCCCCGCGCACCCGCCCGGCCGCGTCGTCCCCGACCAGGACGAGCGGCGCGGACTCCCAGCCGACACCGCCGGGTCCGGCCGCACCGCTCGGCTCCGGCACCTCGTGGTGCACGTGCGGCTCGGCGCCCGCGGCGGCGCACAGCCGCAGCAGGTCGTCGAGCAGCAGGGGATCCTCGGTGATGATCAGCGGCCGCCCGCCGGCGCCCCAGGCCGGCCCCGCGGCCACGGTCCCCGCCCCGGCCGGCACGGACTCCGGCGTTTCACACGACTTCGATCGAGCCACGATCTCCGCCCCCTTCTCCCTGCGAAATCCAGCACCGCGCACTTCGCGGCCGGAATCACCGTGCAGCCATCGGGAAAAAGAAGTGGATCTTGCTCGAAAACTGTGGACAACGAGTCGATTGTGAATAACCCGGCCACCCGCACAGGTGAGTTCCAGAGCGCGGCGGAACCGCTACGCACCGTCACGAGTCTCAAGGGGTGAGGGCCTTCGCCGCGGAGGTTCCATCGACAAGGAGGGCCGAAGGGATGGTCACTTGGGGCCGGAGGCAGGGACGCGAACCGCGTCCGGACATGCGACGACCCCCGCCGGGGGGGAGAGCGGGGGTCGTCCCCACGGTCCGACTCGGGGGGGGAGGAGCCAGACCGGGTTAGCACGGTCGCGAACGATCCGTGACTTCCATGGTGTACCCGAGAGCCTTCTCAGGCAAACCCACGCGCCACACCTTACGCCGAATGGTGGGCGCATATGCTCGGAGCGTGGAAAATCAGCCCTTGCCGCACTCCTCACCTCGCACCGCAGCCTTCTTCGACCTGGACAAGACGGTCATTGCGAAGTCGAGCACCCTGACGTTCAGCAAGTCCTTCTACCAGGGCGGCCTGATCAACCGGCGGGCCGTGCTGCGCACCGCGTACACGCAGTTCATCTTCCTGGCCGGCGGCGCCGACCACGATCAGATGGAACGGATGCGCGAGTACCTCTCCGCCCTCTGCAAGGGCTGGAACGTGCAGCAGGTCCGGGAGATCGTCGCGGAAGCCCTGCACGACCTCATCGACCCGATCATCTACGACGAGGCAGCCTCCCTCATCGAGGCCCACCACACCGCGGGCCGCGACGTGGTGATCGTGTCGACCTCCGGCGCGGAGGTGGTCGAGCCCATCGGAGAGATGCTCGGCGCCGACCGTGTCGTCGCCACGCGCATGGTGGTCGGCGAGGACGGCTGCTTCACCGGCGAGATCGAGTACTACGCCTACGGACCCACGAAGGCGGAAGCCGTCCGCGAGCTCGCGGAGTCCGAGGGGTACGACCTCGCCCGCTGCTACGCCTACAGCGACTCGGTCACGGACATCCCGATGCTGGAAGCGGTGGGGCACCCGCACGCCGTGAATCCCGACCGCGCGCTGCGCCGCGAGGCGCTGGCCCGGGAGTGGCCGGTGCTCGTGTTCAACCGCCCGGTGCGGCTGAAGCAGCGGCTGCCCGGGCTGTCGATGCCCGCACGACCCGCCCTCGTCGCCGCCGCAGCGGTGGGCGCCGCGGCCGCGACCGCCGGGCTGGTCTGGTACGCGAGCCGGCGCCGGGCCAGCGCCCTGGCCGCCGCCTCGTCCTCCTGACAGGCGCCCTCCCGGCCCCGCCCCAACCCCCCGAATGTCCTGACCTGGGGCGATACAGGGTGTCCGGTTCACCCACGATCGCCCCGGAAAGTAAAAACTGGAATCAGGGGTTTCGCTTGGCTCCGAAGCGGAGTACAAATAAAGCAACGGCCCGCGAGACCAAAGAACATCCGAGAGGATCATCTTTAAAACGCAGTAAGGCCCACGGACCGAAGCATGAACGCCGAGCACCCACGCGACGTCGACCCGTCGATTACGGGCCAGCCGCACCAGGTGACGGGCAAAGCTCCCGACCTGATGGGCAACTTTCGAGGACGCTTGGTAACTGGGCGTAAGTGCCAGCGGCGACACCAGAGCAGTACGGTGTCGCCGCAACCCATGTCCGGGCCCGGAAGCCGCGGACACCGGGTTCCCGGCGGAGTTCGCGCGCCTCAGGCCGCGCCGCGCTGCAGCGCCTCACACACCGCCGTCGACTCCCGCACACCGAGCTCGATCGCGCGTCCGCAGTGCGCGATCCAGGCGGCCATCCCCTCCGGAGTCCCGGAGACGTACCCCTCGAAAGCGGCCAGATAGGCATCCCGGCCCTGCTCCGCGTGGCCTACCTCCGCCGGGCAGATCGCCTTCGGGTCCAGACCGCTGTTGATCAGGACGATGCGCTCGGCGGCCCGCGCCACCAGCCCGTTGTAGGTGGCGAAGGGGCGCAGGGCCAGCAGCTCCCCGTGCACCACCGCCGCCGTGACCAGCGCCGGGGCGGAGCCGCCCGCGATGACCAGGCCGGACAGCCCGTCCAGTCGGCCCGCGACCTCGTCCGCGCCCGGCAGCGGCAGCCCCACCAGCGGTTCGTCCACCGGCTCGCCGGCCAGGCGGGGCCGGCCCACCACGTCGCCGTCCTTCGTGGACCCCGAAGCGACCAGGTGGAGCCGCGCCAGCACCCGCATCGGAGACTGGCGCCAGATGCTCAGCAGCTGACCGGCCTCCGCCGTCAGCCGCAGCGCCGCGCCCACCGTCAGGGCCTCGGGCTCGGAACCGAAGTCGGTGCGCCGCCGCACCTCTTCGAGCGCCCAGTCCGCGCCGGACAGGGCCGCGCTCCCGCGCGCGCCGCGCAGCGCGGCCTCCGAGGTGATCTCGCCACTGCGGCGGCGCATGACCCGGTGCCCGTAGACCCGGTCCACGGCCTTGCGTACGGAATCCACGGAATCTGCGACACCCGGCAGCCCGGACAGGGCGGCCAGCGGGTCAGAAGCGCTACTCATAGGTAGGGAGCCTACGCACTGCACGCCCGTAGCACCGACCCCTCCTTGGAGTGGTCTTCTTCACTCACCTTGACAACTCAACGCTGTCGACCCACTACGCTTGGTGAACATGAAGATCGCTTTCGTGGGAAAGGGCGGCAGCGGCAAGACCACGCTGTCCTCCCTCTTCATCCGCCACCTCGCCGCCAATGAAGCCCCCGTCGTCGCGGTGGACGCCGACATCAACCAGCACCTGGGCACCGCCCTCGGGCTCGGCGAGGACGAGGCCGCCGAACTGCCCGCACTCGGCGCGCACCTGCCCCTGATCAAGGACTACCTGCGGGGTTCCAACCCGCGCATCGCGTCCGCCGACACGATGATCAAGACCACGCCGCCCGGCCGGGGTTCGCGCCTGCTGCGGGTCACCGAGGACAACCCGGTGTACGAGGCCTGCGCGCGCACGCTCCTGCTCGACGGGGAGCCCGTACGCCTCATGGCGACGGGTCCGTTCACCGAGGCCGATCTGGGCGTGGCCTGCTACCACTCCAAGGTGGGGGCGGTCGAGCTCTGCCTGAACCACCTCGTCGACGGCCCCGACGAGTACGTCGTCGTCGACATGACCGCGGGCTCCGACTCCTTCGCCTCGGGCATGTTCACCCGCTTCGACGTGACCTTCCTGGTCGCCGAGCCGACCCGCAAGGGCGTGTCCGTCTACCGCCAGTACAAGGAGTACGCGCGGGACTTCGGGGTCGCGCTGAAGGTCGTCGGCAACAAGGTGCAGGGCCCCGAGGACATCGAGTTCCTCCAGGACGAGGTCGGCGAGGACCTGCTGGTCACCGTCGGGCACTCCGACTGGGTGCGGGCCATGGAGAAGGGCCGGCCGGCCGCCTTCGAACTGCTGGAGGCCACCAACCGGCTCGCCCTCCAGTCCCTCCAGGACGCTGCGGACGACTCGTACGCGCACCGCGACTGGGACCGGTACACCGAGCAGATGGTGCGGTTCCACCTGAAGAACGCGGAGAGCTGGGGCAACGCCAAGACCGGGGTCGACCTGGCGGACCAGGTCGACCCCGGCTTCGTCCTGCGCGAGGGGACCGAAGAAGGGATCGAGGCCCTCGTCAGCCCTCGTCCGCCGCGGCTTCGGCCCGCTCCTCAGCCGGCGTGACCCCGGCGGGGGCCGTCGGCGGTGCGGGCGGCGGCCCCGCGGTCAGGAACTTCGCCCAGCCCTCCTTCGGCGCCTCGCCGACGTCGAGGGTGCGCATCCACTCCACGGCCTTGGGATCCTGCGCGTCCAGCCAGTCCGCCAGCTCGCGGAACGGCACGCACCGGACCTCCTTCTGGGTGCACATCCCCTTGATGGACTCCTCGACGGCGCGCATGTAGGTGCCGCCGTTCCAGGACTCGAAGTGGTTGCCGATGATCAGCGGCGCCCGGTTGCCCTGGTAGGCGCGGTCGAAGGCCTGGCGCAGGCCGTCGCGCATCTGGTCGCCCCAGTACGTGTGCTGCGAGGGGTCGCCCTGAGAGGTGGTTCCGGACTGGTTCGTCATGAAGTTGTAGTCCATGCTCAGGGTCTCGAAAGCCCGCCCCGGCACGGGGACCAGCTGCAGCGGGATGTCCCAGAGCCCGTCCGTCTTCTTGGGCCAGATCTGCTTGCTGATGCCGCTGGAGTCGTACCGGAAGCCCAGGTCCTTCGCCGCGAGCATGAAGTTCTTCTGGCCTTCGAGGCAGGGGGTGCGGGCCCCGATGAGCTCCTTGTCGTAGTCGAAGGGGAGCGCCTCCATGTTCTTCAGGCCCGCGTTCGTCTTCCAGTTCTTGACGAAGGACTTGGCCTGGCTGATCTCGCTCTTCCACTCGTCCACGGACCAGGTGCCGACGCCGCCCTCCGGGCCGCAGAAGTGGCCGTTGAAGTGGGTGCCGATCTCGTTGCCCTCCAGCCAGGCCGCGCGGACCTGGGTGGCGGTGTCCTTGATGCCCTGGAGGTCGCCGAAACCGATGTCCGAACGGCCGGACTCGTGCTGCGGAGCCGTGTAGAGGGAGCGTTTCTCCTCCGGGAGCATGTAGACACCGCTGAGGAAGTACGTCATCCGGGCGTTGTACTTCTTGCCGACCTCGCGGAAATGCGAGAAGAGCTTCTGGCTGTCCTCGCCGGCCCCGTCCCACGAGAACACGACGAACTGCGGCGGCTTCTCACCGGGTCCCAGCTTCTGCGCCTTCCGGACGTTCGGCTGGGCACCGGTGTACGCGGTCGAGCCGTCGCCGATGGGCCGGTTGACGCTGCCGGGGGCCTCGGGGGCGGCGGCGCCCTCGCGGGGCTTCTGAGGACCGGGGGCCGGGGACCTGGCAGGCTCGGAGCCGCTGCACCCGGCGGCTCCCAGGACCAGGGCCGTGGCGACCAGGCCGCCGGCGATCTTCTTCGTGGCGGCGATCATCCGCCCCACCTCTCCCTCGCAGTTCCATCGCAGGACTTCCGCGCCGCAACGTCCCATGCGGTCTGACCTGAGGAAGGTATGACAAGCCGAACAAAATGCTTAATCACCCCAGAGGGTTAATTCGTAGTCCATTTGCCCGTATTTTTCACCACGGGCCTTTACTCTCCATTACCATCCATTTACCGAGTGTTGAGACTCCCGCCGCTTCACCCCTCCCCCGAGGAGACGGGACCTTATGACAGCCACACCACGCACCCCCACAGCCAAAGACCGCGCACAGCTCCGCAAGGACCTGCCGGCGGACCTCTCCGCCTCCGTCGCCGTGTTCCTGATCGCCCTGCCGCTCTCCCTCGGCATCGCGCTGGCCACCGGCGCACCGCTCCAGGCCGGACTGGTCGCGGCGGCGGTCGGCGGAATCGTCGCCGCACGGCTGGGCGGAGCCCCGCTCCAGGTGAGCGGCCCCGCAGCCGGACTCACCGTCGTCACCGCCGAGTTGATCCAGCACTACGGATGGCGCACCACATGTGCCATCACCGTGCTCGCCGGCTTCTGCCAGCTCGGCCTCGCCCTGCTGCGCACCGCCCGGTCGGCGCTCATGGTCAGCCCCGCCATCGTGCACGGCATGCTCGCCGGCATCGGCGTGACCATCGCGCTGGCCCAGCTGCACATCGTGCTCGGCGGCACCCCGCAGAGCTCCGCCGTGGCGAACGTCCTCGGCCTGCCGGGCCAGTTGGCGGACCTGCATCCGGTCGCGCTCGGCGTCAGCGTGCTGACGCTGGTCGTACTGCTCGGCTGGCCACGGCTGCCCGGGCGGACGGGCAGCGCCCTGCGCAAGGTCCCGGCCGCGCTCGCGGCCGTGGCGACGGCCACCGCCTTCGCGGCCCTGGCCGGGCTCTCGCTGCCCCGGGTCGACCTGCCCTCCTGGCGCAGCCACGCCCTGCCCGAACTGCCCGAAGGGCCCGTGCTCGGCCTCACCGCCGCCGTACTGACCATCACCCTGGTCGGCAGCGTCGAGTCGCTGCTCTCCGCGGTCGCGACCGACAAGCTGATCGCCTCCGAGCGGGGTACGAACCGCCCGCCGCGCGCCGACCTCAACCGCGAACTGCGCGGCCAGGGCGCGGCGAACATCGTCTCCGGAGCGCTGGGCGGACTGCCGATCACGGGCGTGGCCGTCCGCAGCGTGGCCAACGTGAAGGCCGGCGCGGTCAGCCGGAAATCGTCCATGCTGCACGGCTTCTGGGTGCTGCTCGCGGCCGGACTGCTGGTCCCCGTCCTCGACCTGATCCCGCTCGCCGCCCTGGCCGCGCTGGTCATGGCCGTGGGCGTGCAGATGGTGAGCATCACGCACCTGCGCAGCGTCACCCGGCACCGGGAGATCCCGGTCTACGGCACGACCATCGTGGCCGTGGTCCTCGGCGGGGTCCTGGAAGGCGTGGCCATCGGCATCGCGGTGGCGGTCGCCCTCGCCCTGCACCGGCTGGCCAAGACGCGGATCACGGTGGAACAGCTGGACAGCGGCGTCCACCAGGTGTGGGCACGCGGGCAGTTGACCTTCCTCGCGGTACCCCGCCTGAGCCGGGTGCTGAACCAGATCCCGCACGACGGGCGCGTGGTGATCGAGCTGGACGGCTCCTTCATGGACCACGCGGCCTACGAGACCCTGCGCGACTGGCAGGACTCCCACCTCGCCCACGGCGGGTCGGTGGAGGTCACCGGCCGCCGGGCCGACGCGTTCCCGCGCTCCGGGCGCGCCGCGCAGCGCGGCGGGCACCAGTGCTGCCGCCCCTGGACCCCGTGGCAGAACCACTGCGACCACCAGGCCGTCGGTGCCCTCCCGGACCCGGCCGCCGCGGCCGCGCCGGCAGCCCCGGCGCCGGCTCCGCAGCGGCGGCGGGGCGCCGGTCAACTGGCCAACGGGATCGGCGCCTTCCAGCGCGATACGGCCCCGCACGTACGGGACGAGCTGGCCCGCCTGGCCCGCGAGGGGCAGCGGCCCTCGCAGCTCTTCCTCACCTGCGCGGACTCACGCCTGGTGACCAGCATGATCACGGCAAGCGGTCCGGGCGACCTGTTCACGGTCCGCAACGTCGGCAACCTGGTCCCCCTGCCGGGCGCCGAGTCCACCGACGACTCCGTCGCCGCGGCCATCGAGTACGCGGTCGACGTGCTCAAGGTGGACAGCATCACCGTGTGCGGGCACTCGGGCTGCGGAGCCATGCAGGCGCTGCTCAACTCTTCCCCCGGAACGCCCATGACCCCGCTGCGCCGCTGGCTGCGGCACGGGCTGCCCAGCCTGGAGCGGATGGCGAGCAGGCACCACGCCTGGGCCCGCATCTCGGGCCGGCTCCCGGCCGACGCGGTGGAACAGCTGTGCCTGACCAACGTGGTGCAGCAGCTGGAGCACCTGCGGGCCCACGAATCGGTGGCCAGGCGGCTCGCCGAGGGCACGCTGGAGCTGCACGGCATGTACTTCCACGTGGGTGAGGCGCAGGCCTACCTGCTGTCCGAGGGCGAGGACTTCTTCGACTGCCGGGTCTTCGACACGGTCGGCCAGAACGCCTGATTCGCGACACCTTCCCGGCACGCGCGAACCGATACCCTGCGGTATCCGTGCCATCCTTTGGGCCCCTTTCCGCACCCTGCAGCGGGAAGGGGCCGTCGCGCGCACCCGGACACGCTATAGGTCTAAACCAATTTTCGGTTAGCTCTTGTCACCTGGGCCGCTGACTGATGAGCTATGCCGGGGACACAACGGACACCCTGGGAAAGGGACATGTCGTGAGCAATGAAAGCCTGGCCAATCTGCTGAAGGAGGAGCGGCGGTTCGCACCGCCCGCCGATCTGGCCGCCGCCGCCAACGTGACACAGGCTGCGTACGCACAGGCCGACGCGGACCGGCTGGGCTTCTGGGCCGAGCAGGCCCGGCGGCTGACCTGGGCCACGGAGCCGACCGAGACGCTCGACTGGACGAACCCGCCCTTCGCGAAGTGGTTCGCGGACGGCAAGCTCAACGTCGCCTACAACTGCGTGGACCGCCACGTGGAGGCCGGCAACGGCGAGCGCGTCGCCATCCACTTCGAGGGCGAGCCCGGCGACAGCCGCTCCATCACCTACGCGCAGCTCAAGGACGAGGTCTCCAGGGCCGCCAACGCCCTGACCGAGCTGGGCGTACAGGCCGGCGACCGCGTCGCCGTCTACCTGCCGATGATCCCCGAGGCGGTCGTGGCGATGCTCGCGTGCGCCCGTATCGGCGCCGCGCACTCCGTGGTCTTCGGCGGCTTCTCCGCCGATGCCGTCGCCTCCCGCATCCAGGACGCAGACGCCAAACTGGTCATCACCGCCGACGGCGGCTACCGCCGCGGCAAGGCCACCGCCCTCAAGCCCGCCATCGACGAGGCAGTCGGCAAGTGTCCGCAGGTCAAGAACGTGCTCGTCGTACAGCGCACCGGCCAGGACACCGCCTTCACCGAGGGCCGCGACGTCTGGTGGCACGAGGTCGTCGGCCGGCAGTCCGCGGAGCACACCCCGCAGGCCTTCGACGCCGAGCACCCGCTCTTCATCCTCTACACCTCGGGGACCACGGGTAAGCCCAAGGGCATCCTGCACACCTCGGGCGGCTACCTCACGCAGACCGCGTACACCCACCACGCCGTCTTCGACCTGAAGCCGGAGACCGACGTCTACTGGTGCACCGCCGACATCGGCTGGGTGACCGGGCACTCGTACATCGTCTACGGGCCGCTCGCGAACGGCGCCACCCAGGTGATGTACGAGGGCACGCCGGACACCCCGCACCAGGGCCGGTTCTGGGAGGTCGTGCAGAAGTACGGCGTCACCATCCTCTACACGGCGCCCACGGCCATCCGTACGTTCATGAAGTGGGGCGACGACATCCCCGCGAAGTTCGACCTGTCGAGCCTGCGCGTGCTGGGCTCGGTCGGCGAGCCGATCAACCCCGAGGCATGGATCTGGTACCGCAAGCACATCGGCGGCGACCGCTGCCCGATCGTGGACACCTGGTGGCAGACCGAGACCGGCGCGATGATGATCTCCCCGCTGCCGGGCGTCACGGAGACCAAGCCGGGCTCGGCGCAGCGCGCGCTGCCCGGGATCTCCGCCACCGTCGTGGACGACGAGGCGCACGAGGTCCCGAACGGCGGAGGCGGCTACCTGGTCCTGACCGAGCCGTGGCCGTCGATGCTGCGCACCATCTGGGGCGACGACCAGCGGTTCATCGACACCTACTGGTCGCGTTTCGAGGGCAAGTACTTCGCGGGCGACGGTGCCAAGAAGGACGACGACGGCGACATCTGGCTGCTCGGCCGGGTGGACGACGTGATGCTGGTGTCCGGCCACAACATCTCGACCACCGAGGTCGAGTCGGCGCTCGTCTCCCACCCCTCGGTCGCCGAGGCGGCCGTGGTCGGTGCCACCGACGAGACCACCGGCCAGGCCATCGTGGCCTTCGTCATCCTGCGCGGCAGCGCCTCGGAGACCGACAGCCTGGTCGCCGAGCTGCGCAACCACGTGGGTGCCACGCTCGGCCCGATCGCCAAGCCGAAGCGGATCCTGCCGGTGCAGGAGCTGCCGAAGACCCGCTCCGGCAAGATCATGCGGCGCCTGCTGCGCGATGTGGCGGAGAACCGGACGGTCGGCGACGTCACCACGCTCGCGGACTCCTCGGTCATGGACCTGATCCAGAGCAAGCTGCCGTCCGCGTCCAGCGAGGACTGAGCAGGGCCTCGGGGCCACCGGCCCACAAGGCGGAAGGGGGCGTCCGGCGCACAGCGCGCCGGGCGCCCCTCTGCCATTTAAGGTGAAGATCGCCTGATACGACCGCGTCACCCTGTAATGTATGAGAAGCGTCAAGATTTGACGTTCGAAATCTCAGGGTGCGCCGGGAAGTCTGGTCGGCAACTGCATTAGCCATGCCGTCGACCAACCGGAGGTGTCCCACCGTGGCCGCGCCCAACCCCACCGACAACCAGAGCCGCAAGCTCCTCGGCCGCCTCTCGCTCCCCGAGCGGCGGTTCGTGGCCGACGCCCTGCGCGCCGAGACCGTCGGCGGTGTTCTGCTCCTCGTGGCCGCCGTCGCCGCCCTGATCTGGGCGAACACCCCTCCCCTGGCGGAGAGCTACCAGGCCGTCCGGGACTTCCACATCGGCCCCGCCTCCCTCGGCCTGGACCTCTCCATCCAGCACTGGGCCGCCGACGGCTTCCTGGCGATCTTCTTCTTCGTCGCCGGCATCGAGCTCAAGCGCGAGCTCGTCGCGGGCGACCTGCGCGACCCCAAGGCCGCCGCCCTCCCCGTCATCGCCGCGATATGCGGCATGGCCGCCCCCGCCGGGGTCTACGCCCTCGTCAACGTATTCGGCAGCGGGTCCCTGGACGGCTGGGCGGTCCCGACCGCCACCGACATCGCCTTCGCACTCGCCGTCCTCGCGGTCATCGGCACCTCGCTGCCCTCCGCCCTGCGCGCGTTCCTGCTCACCCTCGCCGTCGTCGACGACCTCTTCGCGATCGTCATCATCGCGGTGTTCTTCACCAGCGAGATCGACTTCCTCGCCTTCGGCGGCGCGGTCGTGGGCCTCATACTGTTCTGGTTCCTGCTGCGCCGCGACGTCCGCGGCTGGTACGTCTACGTGCCCCTCGCCCTCGCCATCTGGGGCCTGATGTACAACAGCGGCGTGCACGCCACCATCGCCGGCGTCGCCATGGGCCTGATGCTGCGCTGCACCCGCAGGGACGGCGAGAAGCACTCCCCCGGCGAGCACATCGAGCACCTCGTACGGCCGGTCTCGGCCGGTCTCGCCGTACCGCTCTTCGCCCTCTTCGCGGCCGGGGTCTCCCTCTCCGACGAGTCCATCGGCCAGGTCTTCACCCGGCCCGAGACCCTCGGGGTGGTCCTCGGCCTGGTCATCGGCAAGACGGTGGGCATCTTCGGCGGCACCTGGCTCGCCGCCCGCTTCACCAAGGCCGAACTCAACGACGACCTCGCCTGGCCGGACGTGCTCGCCGTGGCCTCCCTCGCCGGAATCGGGTTCACCGTCTCGCTGCTCATCGGCGAACTCGCCTTCGCCGGCGATCCGCTCCTCACCGACGAGGTCAAGGCGGCCGTCCTCATCGGCTCCCTCATCGCCGCGGTGTTCGCCTGCGTCCTGCTCAAGCTCCGCGACCGCAAGTACCGGGCCCTGACCGACGCCGAGGAGCGCGACGAGGACCACGACGGCATCCCGGACATCTACGAGGAGCACACCCCGGCGTACCACCTGCGGATGGCCAGGATCCACGAGGCGAAGGCCGCGGAGCACCGGCGCAGGGCCGAAGCGGCGGCCGGGTCCAGCATCGAGGGCGACCGTCCGGCATGATCTGACGGAGGGCGGCGTACCGACGCGGCAGACGACAGAGGGAGAGAGCGATGAGCGCAGTGGACCAAGGGGCGCAAGGAGCCGAGCGCACACTCGGCCAGCTGGTCGCCTCGGCCACCGCCGAGATGTCGGCCCTGGTGCACGACGAGATCGCGCTCGCCAAGGTGGAGATCAAGCAGGACGTCAAGCGCGCGGGCATCGGCAGCGGTGCCGCGATCGTCGCGGGCGTGCTGCTGCTCTTCTCCCTCCCCGTACTGAGTTTCGCCGCGGCCTACGGAATCCATAACCTCGGGCTCGGCCTCGCGTGGTCCTTCCTCATCGTCGGCGGCGCGTTCTGGCTGCTCGCGGGCCTGACCGGGCTGCTCGCCATGGTCAAGTTCAAGAAGGTCAAGCCGCCGGTGAAGACCATCGAATCGGTCAAGCAGACCGCGGCGCTCGTCGGGACCGTCAAGCCGCACGCGCGGCCGGTGAGTGACAAGGCCGTGGGTGTGGCACGCTCGTCCTCATGACAGCGCCCACACCTGACCCCGGCAATCCGCCCACCGCCGCCTCGGCGATCCGGCTCGATCTGCCCGGCGGGCGGGCGGTGACGCACCGGGACGTCGCCGCCAACGGCGCCCGCTTCCACGTCGCCGAGGTCGGCGACGGGCCGCTGGTGCTGCTGCTGCACGGCTTCCCGCAGTTCTGGTGGACCTGGCGGCACCAGATGGCCGCGCTCGCCGACGCCGGCTACCGGGCTGTCGCGATGGACCTGCGCGGAGTGGGCGGCAGTGACCGCACCCCGCGCGGCTACGACCCGGCCAATCTCGCGCTGGACATCACCGGGGTCGTACGGTCCCTCGGCGAGCCGGACGCCGCGCTCGTCGGGCACGATCTGGGCGGCTACCTCGCCTGGACCGCGGCCGTGATGCGGCCCAAGCTCGTGCGCCGCCTGGTCGTCTCGTCCATGCCGCACCCCCGCCGCTGGCGGTCGGCGATGCTGTCCGACTTCGGTCAGACCAGGGCGAGTTCGCACATCTGGGGCTTCCAGCGCCCGTTCATCCCCGAGCGGCAGCTGGTCGCCGACGACGGGGCGCTCGTGGCGGAGCTGATCCGGGACTGGTCGGGGCCCCGGCTGCAGGAGGACGGCGTCGCGGACGAGGAGGCGCTCGCCGTGTACCGGCGGGCGATGTGCATCCCCTCCACCGCACACTGCTCGATCGAGCCCTACCGCTGGATGATGCGGTCGATGGCACGGCCCGACGGCCTCCAGTTCAACCGGCGCATGAAGCGACCGGTGCGCGTGCCGACGCTGCACCTGCACGGCTCGCTCGACCCGGTGATGCGCACGCGGAGCGCGGCCGGATCCGGCGAGTACGTCGAAGCCCCGTACCGGTGGCGGCTGTTCGACGGTCTCGGGCACTTCCCGCACGAGGAGGACCCGGTGGCCTTCTCGACCGAGCTGGTGAACTGGCTCAAGGACCCCGAACCGGACCGCTGACCGGTATGACAAACATTCAATTGCCTCGCGCATAGGCCAATTGGCCGCCGCGTACGGGGTTACCGACCATGGGTCACGGGCACAGCTCGGAGTATGGGCTGGACGCACGACTACGGTGACACCGCACACGAACGCCGCTCGGCCGCGACGCCGGGCACCCACGGGAGGACCGGCCGGGACGGCCACGACCTCCGCCTCGGGATTCCGCGCATCCTGCGCCGAAGGGCCCTGTGGGTCTCGGCGCGCCTGCGCCATCCACGGACGTAGAGACCCCGGCGCTCCACCGGGCCCGCGGGCCCGGTGAGCCCGCTGGACCCGATGGGCCCGGTGAACCCGGCGGAACCGGTGTCAGAGGGCGCAGCCCTGGCTGTCGACCCGCTGTACCGCGGTGCGGCCGATCCGGATGTCGTCGCGGATCTCGTCCACGGTCAGGGCGTAGCCGGTGTTCGGGTCGTCGAGGGACTTCGCGAACACGACTCCGTACACCTTGCCCTCGGGCGTCAGCAGCGGTCCGCCGGAGTTGCCCTGACGGACCGTCGCGAACAGCGAGTAGACGTCGCGCCGGACGGTGCCCCGGTGGTAGATGTCCGGGCCGTTGGCGTTGATCCGGCCGCGGACCCGCGCGGCGCGGACGTCGTACGCGCCGTTCTCCGGGAACCCGGCGACGATCGCGTCGCTGCCGCTGCCCGCGTCCCGGTCGGTGAACTCCAGCGCCGGGGCCTTCAGCTTGGGCACGTCCAGTACGGCGATGTCGCGCTCCCAGTCGTAGAGCACGACCTTGCCGTCGTAGAGCTTGCCCTCGCCGCCGATCTGCACGGTCGGTTCGCCGACCCCGCCGACGACGTGCGCGTTGGTCATCACCTTGCCGGGCGCGAAGACGAAGCCCGTGCCCTCCAGCACCTTGCTGCAGCCGGGCGCGGTGCCGACCACCTTCACGATGGACTGCTTGGCCTGCTCGGTGACGGGGCTGAAGGCGAGGTCCGGATCGGGCGCCTTGACCTCGGTGATGGGCTCGTTGGAGAACGGGCTGAACACCTGGGGGAAGCCGTTGCGCGCGAGCGTGGAGCTGAAGTCCGAGAACCAGGTGTTCGCCTGTGCGGGCAGCACCCGCGACACACCGAGGAGCACCTTGGAGTTGCGGACTTCCTTGCCCAGCGTGGGAAGTGACGTCCCGGCGAGCGCGGAGCCGATCAGCCAGGCCACCAGCAGCATCGCGACGACGTTGACCAGGGCCCCGCCGGTCGCGTCCAGCGCCCGCGCCGGCGACCAGGTGATCTGGCGGCGGAGCCGGCTGCCCAGGTGGGTGGTCAGGGCCTGGCCGATCGAGGCACAGACGATGATGACGACGACGGCGATCACCACGACCGTGGTGGACACCTGGGTGCCGTTGTCGGTCACCCGGTCCCAGATCAGCGGGAGCAGGGACACGGCGACGAGACCACCGCCGAGGAAGCCGATCACCGACAGGATGCCGACGACGAACCCCTGGCGGTAGCCGACGATGGCGAACCACACGGCCGCCAGCAGCAACAGGATGTCCAGCACGTTCACAGGGGCCACCGTCTCACGCGTGCCAGTCGAGCGGGACCCGCCGCGAGCGGTCCCAGGGGCGCTCCCAGCCCGCGAAGTGCAGCAGCCGGTCGATCACTCCGGCGGTGAAACCCCAGACCAGCGCCGATTCGACGGTGAAACCGGGCCCCAGGTGACCCTTCGGGTGCACGGCCGTGACCCGGTGCTCGGGGTCCGTGAGATCCGCCACGGGCACCGTGAAGACGCGGGCCGTCTCGGCCGGGTCCACGGCGCCGACCGGGCTCGGGGTGCGCCACCAGCCGAGGACCGGGGTGACCACGAACTCGCTGACGGGGATGTAGAGCCGGGGCAGCACCGCGAAGAGCTGGACACCGGACGGGTCCAGGCCGGTCTCCTCCTCGGCCTCGCGCAGCGCGGCGCGCAGGGGGCCGGTGGTGTGCGGATCGCCGTCCTCCGGGTCGAGGGCGCCGCCCGGGAAGGAGGGCTGGCCCGCGTGCGAGCGCAGGGTGCCGGCGCGCTCCATGAGCAGCAGCTCGGGCCCGCGGGGGCCCTCGCCGAACAGGACGAGCACGGCGGACTGCCGCCCCCGGCCGTCTTCGGGCGGCAGGAAGCGGCTCAGCTGCGGCGGCTCGATGGTCCGGGCGGCCTCGACGACGGGGTCCAGCCAGGCCGGAAGGCCTTCGGTGGACAGGGCCGGGCCGTCGAGCCCGCCGCTCCGGCCCTCGTACGACGGCCGGTGCGTGTCGGCGCCGGCCCGGCGGTCCTGCGTAGCCCCAGTCATAGGCGTCCCTGTCCGCGTCTCTCTGTCAGCACCGTCTCCCACACCGCCAAACGCGGTGCGGGTACCGATTCGTTCCTCAGGCGCGGCCGCCGCCGGGGCCCCGCGCCTCGATCGCCCCGGGGGCGGATCACGCCGGGGCGGAGCCCAGGGGCGCGGCCGGCAGGCCCGGGTAGTCCGGGGGCGGGGTCAGGCGCTGGCCCGGCTGGCCGCCCTTCTCGTACTTCAGCAGCTTCGCCGCCTTCTCCGGGTCCGTCTCGCCCTCCCCGTACGCCGGGCAGAGCGGGGCGATCGGGCAGGCCCCGCAGGCCGGCTTGCGGGCGTGGCAGATCCGGCGGCCGTGGAAGACCACGCGGTGCGAGAGCATCGTCCACTCGCTCCTGGGGAAGATCGCGCAGATCTCCGCCTCGACCTTCTCCGGGTCCTCCTGCTCGGTCCACTTCCAGCGGCGCACGAGCCGGCCGAAGTGGGTGTCCACGGTGATCCCCGGGACGCCGAAGGCATTGCCCAGGACCACGTTCGCCGTCTTGCGGCCGACTCCGGGCAGGGTGACCAGGTCCTCGAGCCGTCCCGGCACCTCCCCGCCGAAGCGGTCCCGCAGCGCCTGCGAGAGCCCGAGCAGGGACTTCGACTTCATCCGGAAGAACCCGGTCGGCCGGATCAGCTCCTCCAGGTGCTCCGGAGAGGCCGCTGCCATGTCCTCGGGGGTCGGGTAGGCCGCGAAGAGG
The DNA here is from genome assembly GCF_052244475.1 of Streptomyces sp. IBSNAI002. Classification (NCBI taxonomy): domain Bacteria; kingdom Bacillati; phylum Actinomycetota; class Actinomycetes; order Kitasatosporales; family Streptomycetaceae; genus Streptomyces; species Streptomyces sp. IBSNAI002. The sequence continues at coordinate 4,191,847 of NZ_JBQPXG010000002.1, forward strand.
GCCGGGGTCGTCTGGTTCACCCGCAGGTCGGTGGTCTGCGCGGACAGTACGGTCGCCACGAGCAGCTCGAACGGATTGCGGAAGTCGAGCTCCGGATGGGCGTACGGGTAGACCTCGGCCAGCTCGCGGTTGATGCGGCGGGCCCGGCGCACCATGGCCAGGCGGGATTCCGGCCTCGCCGCGGCAGGTCTCGCGGCGGTTTTCTTGGCCGAACCTTTGCCCTCGGGGGCGGGTCGGGCCTTCGCGGACGCCTCCACGGGACCTTGTTCGCCCACAGCAGAATTTCGGGCCGCCATCACTCCCGCGGACCCCTTGGCCTGTGCTCTCACCGGCTTATTGGACACCCGGCCAGCCTAAGGCCGGGCGCCGACACCCGCCCGGACCTCAGGTAACACCACTCTGATTGGTCTCTCATCACCCAGCACGCGCGTCCGTCCGGCATCCTTGGTAGTGATTGATCGCACTGTTTGAGCCGTCCGGCAAAATGGGAGACCGGTCCCCTGAGCTGGTCGACATAGGAGAGAAACTCGTGGACGACGTTCTGCGGCGCGCCCCGCTCTTCGCGGCGCTCGATGACGAGCAGGCCGCGGAGCTCCGCGCCTCCATGGGCGAGGTGACCCTCGCACGCGGTGACGCCCTGTTCCACGAGGGCGACCCCGGCGACCGGCTGTATGTCGTGACCGAGGGCAAGGTGAAGCTCCACCGCACCTCCCCCGACGGCCGCGAGAACATGCTGGCCGTCCTCGGCCCCGGCGAGCTGATCGGCGAGCTGTCGCTCTTCGACCCGGGCCCGCGCACCGCCACCGCCACCGCGCTGACCGAGGTCAAGCTCCTCGGCCTCGGGCACGGCGACCTGCAGCCCTGGCTCAACGCCCGGCCCGAGGTCGCGACCGCGCTGCTGCGCGCCGTCGCCCGGCGCCTGCGCAAGACCAACGACCAGATGTCCGACCTGGTCTTCTCCGACGTACCCGGCCGCGTGGCGCGGGCGCTCCTCGACTTGTCGCGCCGGTTCGGCGTGCAGTCGGAGGAGGGCATCCACGTGGTGCACGACCTCACGCAGGAGGAGCTGGCGCAGCTCGTCGGCGCGTCCCGCGAGACCGTGAACAAGGCACTGGCCGACTTCGCGGGCCGCGGCTGGCTGCGCCTCGAGGCCCGTGCGGTGATCCTCCTGGACGTGGAGCGGCTCGCCAAGCGGTCCCGCTGACCTTCCCGGCTCCGCGAAGGCCCCGCCCGTAGCCCGGGCGGGGCCTTCGCGCGCCCGGCCGCCGCGTCCGGCCCCACTCCGCCGCCCCGCTCCGCCGCCCGGACTCCGTCCGGGCTCAGCCGGATTCGCGGGGCCGCCGGGCACAGTGGAGGCATGGAGCACAGAGGCCTGGACGCGTACGGGTACTTCGAGCGGGAGGGGTCCCTCGGCGCGGTGCGCGGGGAGTTCCGGGGCGTCGTCGCAGCGGCGCGGGAGCGGACCGGCGACGCGTACGGGCGGCGGCTGCACAGCGCCTACCTGTACGGCTCCGTGCCGCGCGGAACGGCCCGGCCCGGGCGGTCCGACCTCGACCTGCTGCTCGTCCTGCACCAGGCGCCGGCCGACCAGGACCGGGACGCCGCCGAGGTGCTGGCGCGCGGGCTCGACGAGGACTTCCCGGAGATCGACGGGGCCGGCATCCTGCTCGAGGACAAGGCCCGTGTGCTGAGCGAGGCGGAACGATTCGACCTGGGCTGGTTCCTGGCCTGCCTGTGCACCCCGCTGCTGGGCGCGGACCTGGCCGAGCACCTGCCCCGCTACCGCCCGGACAGCCTGCTGGCCCGCGAGACCAACGGCGACCTGGCCGACCTGCTGCCCGGGTGGCGGACCAGGCTCCGGGAGGCCTCGGCCCCGGACGACTACCGCAGGCTGAGCCGGACCTGCGCGCGGCGCCTGGTGCGCACCGGATTCACCCTGGTCATGCCCCGGTGGGGAGGCTGGACCAGCGATCTCGCCGAGTCCGCGGAGATCTTCGGTACGTACTACCCGGAGCGTGCGGCCCAGATGCGGGCCGCGGCCGCCGTGGCGCTGGACCCCGTCGCCGACCCGGCGGTGCTGCGCGCGTACATCGAGGACCTCGGGCCGTGGCTCGCGGACGAGTACACCGCCCGGCACGGCACGAAGGCCCCCAGGAGCGCCTAGAGTTCGGGGCCGCCGGGGATCAGCCCGTGTTCCTGGAGGTACTCGAGCTGCGCCCGTACGGACCATTCCGCGGCCGGCCACAGCGAGCGGTCCACGTCCGCGTAGACGTGGGCCACGACCGCCTCCGGGGTCAGGAACCCGTCCTCGACGGCGGTCTCGACCTGCGCGAGCCGGTGCGCGCGATGGGCCAGGTAGAACTCCACGACTCCCTGGGCGTCCTCCAGGACCGGCCCGTGGCCCGGCAGGACCGTGTGCACGCCGTCGTCGACGGTGAGCGAGCGCAGCCGGCGCAGGGAGTCCAGGTAGTCCCCCAGGCGGCCGTCGGGGTGTGCGACCACGGTGGTGCCGCGGCCCAGGATGGTGTCCCCGGTCAGGACGGCGCGGTCGGCGGGCAGGTGGAAGCAGAGCGAGTCGCTGGTGTGCCCGGGGGTCGGGACCACCCGCAGTTCCAGGCCGCCGGTCCTGATCACGTCCCCCGCGGCCAGGCCCTCGTCGCCCAGCCGCAGGGCCGGGTCCAGGGCGCGGACCTTGGTGCCGGTGAGCTCCGCGAACCGGCCGGCGCCCTCGGCGTGGTCGGGGTGGCCGTGGGTGAGCAGGGTGAGGGCGATCCGCTTGCCGGCCCGCTCGGCGGTGTCGACGACCGCCCGGAGGTGGGCCTCGTCCAGCGGGCCCGGGTCGATGACCACGGCCTCGGTGGATCCGGGTTCGCACAGCAGCCAGGTGTTGGTGCCGTCCAGGGTCATCGCGGAGGGGTTGGGGGCCAGGATGTTGACCGCGCGGGCGGTGGCGGGCCCGGAGGTGACGTTTCCGCGGGGCTGGCCGGGCAGTGCGGCGGCATCGGTCATGAGGGGCCTCCGAGGCGCACTCGCTTGGTGAACTCGTCGTGGCCCGGCCAGCTGAGCACCAGCTCGCCGTTCTCCAGCGCGGCCCGGGCCAGTACGGGGGTCAGATCCTGCGCCCCGGCCGCGGCGAGCGCCTCGGCGGCGCGCCCGTACGGCTCGAGGGAGCGCAGGGTGGAGATGGTCGGCGGCATCATCAGCAGCTCGCCCTTGTCGTACCCGTCCGCGGCGTCGGCCGGGCGGATCCAGACGGTCCGGTCTGCTTCCGTGGAGGCGTTGCGGGTCCGCTGGCCCTCGGGGAGGGCGGCGACGAAGAACCAGGTGTCATAGCGGCGCGGCTCGAACTCCGGGGTGATCCAGCGGGCCCACGCACCGAGCAGGTCGGACCGCAGCCGCAGGCCGCGGCGGTCCAGGAACTGCGCGAAGGACAGCTCCCGCGCCACGAGGGCCTGCCGGTCGGCCTCCCAGTCGTCACCGGTGGTGTCGCCCACGACGGTGCCGGGGGTCTCGCCGGCGAGCAGCACGCCCGCCTCCTCGAAGGTCTCCCGTACGGCGCCGCAGACGATGGCCTGGGCGGTACGGGCATCCGTGCCGAGGCGGTCGGCCCAGTCCTCCTGGCTCGGACCGGCCCAGCCGACCTGGTGCTCCTCGTCGCGGGGGTCGACCCCGCCGCCGGGGTAGGCGTACGCGCCTCCGGCGAAGGCCATGGAGGCCCGGCGGCGCAGCATGTGCACGACGGGACCGGCCGGGGTGTCGCGCAGCAGCATCACGGTGGCGGCGCGTCTGGGGTCGACCGGGGTGAGGGAACCGTCCGCGAGCGCGCGGATGCGGTCGGGCCACTCCGGCGGGTACCACTGGCCTCCGGCGGGGGGCTGCTGCTGACCGTGCTGACCATTCGGCATGGCCGGATGCTACGGCCATCCGGCCCGATGTTCGAGGGCCGCCCTGTGCCCGGCCTCCCGGAACTCCGCGCCCCGAACGCCGACGGGGCCGGGAAGGCCGGCCCCGTCGGCGAGCGGGTGTCAGGCTCCGGCGGTCAGCTCGACCTGGATCTCGACCTCTACCGGGGCGTCCAGCGGAAGGACCGCGACGCCCACGGCGCTGCGGGCGTGGACGCCCTTGTCGCCGAGGACGGCGCCCAGGAGTTCGCTCGCGCCGTTCAGCACGCCCGGCTGGCCCGTGAAGTCGGGGGCCGAGGCGACGAAGCCGACGACCTTCACGACGCGCGCGATCTTGTCGAGGTCACCGACGAGCGACTTGACCGCGGCCAGGGCGTTCAGCGCGCACGTGGCGGCCAGTTCCTTGGCCTGCTCCGCCGAGACCTCCGCGCCCACCTTGCCGGTGACCGGCAGGCTGCCCTTGACCATCGGGAGCTGGCCCGAGGTGAACACGTACGCGCCCGACCGCACGGCCGGCTGGTACGTGGCCAGCGGCGGGACGACCTCGGGCAGGGTCAGGCCGAGTTCGGCCAGCTTCGCCTCGACGACGCCGCTCATGCCTTCTCCCGCTTGAGGTAGGCCACCAGCTGCTCGGGGTTGTTCGGCCCGGGCACGACCTGGACGAGCTCCCAGCCGTCCTCGCCCCAGGTGTCCAGGATCTGCTTGGTGGCGTGGACCAGCAGCGGGACCGTCGCGTATTCGAACTTCTTGGTCATGGGAGCGAGGGTAGTGCCTGCGGTCCGAGGCGAAGGAATTAGGCTCGGACGCTGTGAGCAGGCTCCAGGTGGTCAGCGGCAAGGGCGGCACCGGCAAGACCACGGTCGCCGCGGCGCTCGCGCTGGCCCTCGCACGCGAGGGCAAGCGGACTCTTCTGGTGGAGGTCGAGGGCAGGCAGGGCATCGCACAGCTCTTCGGTACGGAGGCGCTCCCCTACGAGGAGCGGAAGATCGCCGTCGCGCCCGGCGGCACCGGTGAGGTCTTCGCGCTCGCCATCGACGCCGAGCGGGCGCTGCTGGACTACCTCCAGATGTTCTACAAGCTCGGCTCGGCGGGCCGCGCGCTCAAGAAGCTCGGGGCCATCGACTTCGCGACGACCATCGCCCCCGGGCTGCGCGACGTACTGCTGACCGGCAAGGCGTGCGAGGCGGTGCGGCGCAAGGACAAGGCGGGCCGGTTCGTCTACGACCACGTGATCATGGACGCGCCGCCGACCGGGCGGATCACCCGGTTCCTGAACGTCAACGACGAGGTGGCGGGCCTGGCCCGGTTCGGGCCGATCCACAACCAGGCCCAGGCCGTCATGAAGGTGCTCAAGTCCCCGGAGACGGCCGTGCACCTGGTCACCCTGCTGGAGGAGATGCCCGTCCAGGAGACCGCGGACGGCATCGAGGAACTGCGCCGGGCCGGGCTGCCCGTGGGCCGGGTCGTCGTCAACATGGTGCGCCCGCACCACCTGGACGAGGACACCCTGCGGGCCGCGGCCGAGGACCACCGGGCCGGGCTGGCCCAGGCGCTGTCCCGGGCGGGCCTGGGCGGCGCACGCCGCGGCGGGCTGGCCGAGCGGCTGGTCGAGCCGCTGCTGGCGCAGGCCGCCGAGCACGCGGGCCGGGTGGAGCTGGAACGCGCGCAGCGCGCCGTACTGGCGGGGCTGGACGTGCCGACGTACGAACTGCCCCTGCTCGGCGCAGGAATGGATCTGGCCGGGCTGTACGAGCTCGCCAAGGAACTGCGGAAGCAGTCGGTGGGCGAATGAGCGAGGGGGTGCACACCGTGGGCATGGACACTCCGCCGCGGCTGGCCGTGGACGGGCTGCTGGACGATCCGCAGACCCGGATCATCGTGTGCTGCGGGGCGGGCGGGGTCGGCAAGACCACCACCGCCGCGGCCCTGGGCGTACGGGCGGCGGAGCGCGGCCGCAAGGCGGTCGTGCTCACCATCGACCCGGCGCGGCGGCTGGCGCAGTCGATGGGGATCGACTCGCTGGACAACACGCCGCGGAGGGTCACCGGGGTGGGATCCGGGGACGCGGACGGCGAGGCCGGCGGCGAGGCCGGCGGCAACGGGGGCCGGGGCGGGGGCGGGGGCGGGGGCGGTAACGGGGCTGCCGGCGGCGAACTGCACGCCATGATGCTGGACATGAAGCGGACCTTCGACGAGATCGTCGAGGGTCACGCGGACGCCGAGCGGGCCCAGGCCATCCTCGCCAACCCCTTCTACCAGTCCCTGTCGGCCGGCTTCGCGGGCACGCAGGAGTACATGGCGATGGAGAAGCTGGGGCAGCTGCGGGCCAGGGACGACTGGGACCTGATCATCGTGGACACCCCGCCGAGCCGGTCCGCGCTGGACTTCCTCGACGCGCCGAAGCGGCTCGGGTCCTTCCTGGACGGCAAGTTCATCCGCGTGCTGATGGCTCCCGCGAAGGTGGGCGGCCGGGCCGGAATGAAGTTCCTGAATGTCGGCATGTCGATGATGACGGGCACGCTGAGCAAGCTGATGGGCGCCTCGCTGCTGAAGGACGTACAGACCTTCGTGGCCGCGATGGACACCATGTTCGGCGGATTCCGCACGCGCGCGGACGCCACCTTCCGGCTGCTCCAGGCTCCCGGTACGGCCTTCCTCGTGGTCGCGGCTCCCGAACCGGACGCCCTGCGCGAGGCGGCGTACTTCGTGGAGCGGCTGGCCGCGGAGAAGATGCCGCTGGCCGGTCTGGTACTGAACCGGGTGCACGGCAGCGGCGCCGACCAGCTGTCCGCCGAGCGGGCCCTGGCCGCCGCAGAGAATCTTGAAGAAGGCGGCATTGTCGATCAGGAGTCCGGGAAAGCTGGACTTCGTGACTCCGCCGACCCCACCGACTCCGCCGACGACGGGCCTCCCGCCCCCGACGTGGACGAGATCACGGCAGGACTGCTGCGGCTGCACGCCGAACGGATGCAGGTGATCGCGCGCGAACAGCGCACACGCGATCGCTTCACCTCACTGCACCCCGAGGTGGCAGTGGCCGAAGTGGCGGCCCTGCCCGGCGATGTGCACGACCTCGCCGGGCTGCGGGCCATCGGAGAGCGACTCGCGGCCGGGGTTCCGGCCGGAGCATAGGCGTTCGGTGTCCGTACGACGTGGCGCCCGGGTGATCTACCCGACTGCCGCGTACGCCTCGTACGGAACGTCGATCTCGTCATCGGCATCCATGGTCAGGATGCCCGTACTGCGCTCGTACTCCGTACGGGCGGTCTCGAGCAGCCGTCGCCACGAGGTGACGGTGGGACGCCTGCGCAGCAGCGCACGGCGTTCCCGCTCGGTCATTCCGCCCCACACGCCGAACTCGACACGATTGTCGAGCGCGTCGGCCAGGCACTCGGTCCGCACCGGACATCCGGTGCACACCGCCTTGGCCCTGTTCTGTGCCGCTCCTTGAACGAACAGTTCATCCGGATCGGTAGTGCGGCAGGCTGCCTGCGCACTCCAGTCGGTAACCCAGCCCATCCCGGCGCCGTCCTCTCCCGAATCGAGGCTCCCCCACGGCGGTAGCGGCATATTCACCGCTGCCAGTTGAGGACGTTACGGAAGGCGAGCACAGTGCAACACCCCCGACGGGCCCAATCTTGAATGGTCCGAACGGACTATGGGTAAGCGGCAGATCACCCGACGGAGTGATCGGACGACATGCCCGACCATTCCGGCGATTCGGGTGAAATCACCGAGTCGCCAGTGGGCCGCCCTCATCACGGGAGGCGAGATTCGGACATGAGTCCACCCCATTCGGGAAGGGTGAAAATCAAGCCGAGGGGTTGATGTCGGACCGCGCTGCTGTGACAGTTGAGGACAGCTTAGGCCAAGGCATTCGCGCGTGTCCGGCGAATGAGAACGTAGGCTGCCCTCCATGGGAAAGAAGCGCTCGGGCGGCGGGCTCACGGGGAGCCAGCAGGCCGCCAAGTTCCTCGGGGTGTCCGTTCTCTCCGGAGTTGTGCTGGCCGGCATGGCGATTCCGGCGGCAGGAGCCCTGGGACTCGCTGCCAAGGGCACGGTCGAGGGATTCGATGAGATCCCGGCCAATCTCAAGACTCCGCCACTGAGCCAGCGGACCACGATCCTGGACTCCGAAGGTGGCTTGATCGCCACTGTCTATTCGCGTGACCGGCAGGTGGTCCCCCTCACGGCGATCTCCCCGTACATGCAGAAGGCAATCGTCGCCATCGAGGACTCGCGTTTCTACGAGCACGGCGCGGTCGACCTCAAGGGCATCCTGCGCGCGGTCAACCGCAACGCTCAGGAAGGCGGCGCCGCACAGGGCGCCTCGACGCTCACGCAGCAGTACGTGAAGAACGTGTTCGTCGAAGAGGCCGGCGACGACGAGACCAAGGTGCGCGAGGCCCAGGAGAAGAGCCTCGGCCGCAAGATCCGCGAGCTGAAGTACGCGATCCAGGTCGAAGAGGAACTCGGGAAGAAGAAGATCCTCGAGAACTACCTCAACATCACCTTCTTCGGCCAGCAGGCGTACGGGGTCGAATCCGCGGCCCAGCGCTACTTCAGCAAGCCTGCCAAGGACCTGGCCCTGGAAGAGGCCGCGCTCCTCGCCGGCGTCGTCCAGTCGCCGAGCCGGTACGACCCGGTGAACGACACGCAGGAGGCGATGAAGCGCCGCAACCTCGTCCTCCAGCGGATGGCCGACATCAAGGACATCTCGCAGGCCGAGGCGGACGCGGCGAAGGCCAAGCCCGTCACGCTGAAGGTGACCAAGCCGAAGAACGGCTGCATCACCGCGGTCAAGGGCGCGGGCTTCTTCTGCGACTACGTCCGCAACAGCTTCCTGACCGACGCGGTCTTCGGCAAGACCCGCGAGGAGCGGGCCAAGCTCTGGAACCAGGGCGGCCTGACGGTCCGCACCACCCTGGACCCGCAGTCGCAGGACGCGGCCAACGAGTCGATCAAGGACCACGTCAACCAGGACGACTCGATCGCGACGGCCGTGACCATGGTCCAGCCGGGCACCGGCCGGGTGCTGGCGATGGGGCAGTCCAAGCCGTACGGCTTCGGCAAGAACGAGACGCAGATCAACTACTCCGTGGACAAGCGGATGGGCGGCTCGAACTTCGGCTTCCAGGTCGGCTCCACGTTCAAGCCGTTCATCGCGGCCGCGGCCATAGAGCGGGGCATGCCGGCGTCCAAGGTGTACCCGGCGCCGAACAAGATGGACTATCCGAGCCCGGTGCAGAAGTGCGACGGCAGCAACTGGCTCAACCTGCCGCTGTCGAACGGCAAGCTGCAGACGGCCGAGAACGAGACCGAGGACGAGATCGGTCCGTACGCGCTGCGGACGGCGATGGAGAAGTCCATCAACACCTACTTCGTGCAGATGGTCTCGGAGATCGGCCTCTGCCCGGTCATGGAGATGACGCAGAAGCTCGGCGTGAACTCGGCCAACGGCGAGAAGCTCGTCGAGGCCCCCTCGATCGCGCTCGGCTCCGCCGAACTCTCCCCGCTGACGATGGCCAACGCCTACGCGACCTTCGCCAACCGCGGTGTGTACTGCACGCCGGTGGCCATCGAGTCGATCACCGACGCGCACGGCAAGGCGCTCGCCGTGCCGAAGCCCAAGTGCGACCGGGCCATGGCACCGGAGACGGCCGACACCATCAACACCCTGCTGCGCGGAGTGGTCGACTCCGGCACCGGTGAGCGGGCCGGCCTGACCGACCGCGACAGCGCGGGCAAGACCGGTACGACGGACTCCCGCTACAACGCCTGGTTCGTCGGCTACACCCCGAACATCTCGGGCGCGGTGTGGGTCGGCTCGGGCGGCGCGAAGAAGATCACGATGGAGAACATCGAGATCGGCGGCAGGTACTACCCCAAGGTCTTCGGCGGCGGCCTGCCCGGCCCGATCTGGAAGAACGCGATCACCGGCGCGCTGTCCGGCCGCGAGTCCGCCGACTTCACCACCGTCAGCATCCCGGAGCCCGTGCTCCCGGGCGGCAACAACGGCGGACGGCCGGCCACGAACCCGAGCAAGCCGGGGAAGCCCGGCAAGCCCGGCGGTGACAACAAGCCCGGCGGACGCCCCGGCGGCGCCGACGGCGGCGCCACGGGCGGTGCCACGGGCGGCGCCACCCCGGAGAACCCGTTCCCCGGCATCACGCTCCCGCCGGGTGTGATCGGCGGCCGCGAAGGCCAGTAGCGGGCGGCAGCACGACGAGAGGGGCCCCAGCCGGATCAGGCTGGGGCCCCTCTCGTCGCGTACGGCCTGTGCCGCGCGCGCGGCCTGTACCGCGTACGGCTCAGGCGAGCTGCTGCTTGACGACGGCGGCGACGCGCCCGCCGTCGGCCAGGCCGGCCACCTTCGGGTTCACGATCTTCATGACGGCGCCCATGGCCCGCGGGCCCTCGGCGCCCCCCGCCTTGGCCTCCTCGACCGCCTGCGCCACGATCGCGACGAGCTCGTCGTCGGTCAGCTGCTTGGGGAGGTAGGTGTCGAGGAACTCGCCCTCCGCGGTCTCCCGGGCGGCCTGCTCGGGGCGGCCGCCCTGGCCGAAGGCCTCCGCCGCCTCGCGGCGCTTCTTCGCCTCCTTGGCGATCACCTTGAGGACTTCCTCATCGGAGAGGACACGTGCCTCCTTGCCCGCGACCTCCTCCTTGGTGATGGCGGAGAGGGTCAGCCGCAGCGTGGACGAGTGCAGTTCGTCGCGCGCCTTGATGGCGGCGGTGAGGTCTTCCTGGAGCTTGGCCTTGAGCGTGGTCATGCACACGAGTCTGCCACCTGCGGGGGCGGTGGCGCCCGCGGGTTTTCCCGGTCTGCGACGATGGGGCCATGCGTGCGCGTTACGGAGTCCCCCTGAAGGCAGCTGCCGGAATCGCCGCGGTGGGGGCCGCGGGCGTGGCCTATGCCGCCGGTTTCGAAGCCCGTTCCTTCCGGCTGCGCCGGGTCACGGTGCCCGTCCTCCCCCAGGGCATGCGCCCTTTGCGCGTGCTCCAGGTGTCGGACATCCACATGGTCGGCGGGCAGCGCAAGAAGCGCGCCTGGCTCCAGTCCCTCGCGGGCCTGCGCCCCGACTTCGTCGTCAACACCGGCGACAACCTCTCGGACACCGAGGGCATCCCGGAGGTGCTCGACGCGCTGGGCCCCCTGATGGACTTCCCGGGCGTGTACGTCTTCGGGTCGAACGACTACTACGGGCCGCGGCTGCGCAACCCCGGCCGCTACCTGCTCGAGAAGGCCCAGGGCCGGCACGGGCTGAACGGCAACAAGCCGGTCGTCGGCGCCGTCCACAACCCGTGGGAGGAGATGCGGGACGCCTTCGACGCGGCGGGCTGGCTGAACCTCACCAACACGCGGGCACGGCTGAAGGTGGAGGGCCTGGAGCTGGCCTTCACCGGGCTGGACGACCCGCACATCAAGCGCGACCGCTACGAACAGGTCGCGGGCGGCCCGGAGCGGGACGCGGACTTCTCGATGGCCGTGGTGCACGCCCCGTACCTGCGGGTCCTGGAGGCCTTCACCGCCGACCGGTACCCGCTGATCCTCGCCGGCCACACGCACGGCGGACAGCTGTGCATCCCCTTCTACGGGGCGCTGGTCACCAACTGCGACCTGGACACCAAGCGGGTGAAGGGCCTGTCCACGCACGAGGCGGACGGCAACCGCGCGTACCTCCACGTCTCGGCCGGCTGCGGCACCAACCGCTTCACCCCGGTCCGCTTCGCCTGCCCGCCCGAAGCCACCCTCCTGACCCTGACGCCGAAGGCGTAGCGGCGGGTACGTTTCCGGGATGACCACAGCCCAGCGCGTCGTCCCGGCCGCCTTCCGCACCCTGATCTGCGCCGCGGCGGTGACGGGGGTCGTCATCGAGTGCGCGTACGGCAGCGTCCCGGTCGTGCTCAGCTTCTTCACCATCTGGACGAACATCGCGGTGGCGGTCGTCTTCGGCCTCTCCGCCGTCCGCGCGTGGCGGGGACGGCCGGACGTCGCCCCCCTCCACCGGGGCGGGGTGCTGCTCTTCATCCTGGTGACGGGGCTGGTCTTCCACCTGGTCCTGGCCAACCCGGCGAGCCCGTTCAACACGGCCGAGGATCTCGACAAGCTGACCGGGGCCAAGGCCGCCGCCAACCAGCTCCTGCACACGGTCACGCCCGTCGGCGCCGCCTTGGACTTCCTCCTCCTGACGGCCCCGCGCACCCTGCGCCCGCGGTACGCCCTCCAGTGGCTGGCCTTCCCGCTCGCGTACGTGACCTTCGCGCTGGTCCGAGGCGCGCTGCTCGCCCCCGGCACGAAGACCCGGTACACGTACCCCTTCATCGACGTGGCCCAGTACGGCTACGGCCGGGTCGCCCTGAACTCGTTCGTCCTGGGCATCCTCTTCTACGCCCTCGGCCTCGCCCTCGTCGCGGTGGACCGCCGCCGTCCGGTTCCGCCCCTGGCCGGGCGGGCCCCGCGTGAAAACCGGATTTCGTCTCCGGCCGAGGGTCCGCTAAAGTAATCGATGTCGCCAGGGCAGCAAGCGCTGCAAGGGTGACGATCGGGGTGTAGCGCAGCTTGGCAGCGCGCTTCGTTCGGGACGAAGAGGTCGTGGGTTCAAATCCCGCCACCCCGACTTCGTAAGACCAGGTCAAGGGCCTGATCCGCAGAGCGGATCAGGCCCTTCCTGTTGTCTCCGCGTGCCCGGCCGCCGGCTCGGGCGCGCCCGAGTCCGAGGTCTGAGCCCCCGTGTCTTCTTCTCCTGCGTCCGGGTTCGCGCGGCTGCGCGGCATACGTCGTCCGGGCCGGCGCGTGCGGCTCTCGCCCAAGGTGCTGCGGACCGAGGTGCTCGGCGGTCTGGTGGTCGCGCTCGCGCTGATCCCCGAGGCGATCTCGTTCTCGATCATCGCCGGGGTGGATCCGGCGGTGGGGCTGTTCGCCTCGTTCACCATGGCCGTAGTGGTCTCCGTCGTGGGCGGCCGGCCGGCGATGATCTCCGCCGCCACCGGTGCGGTGGCCCTCGTGATCGCTCCGCTGAACCGGGAGCACGGGCTCGGGTACCTGATCGCGGCGGTGATCCTGGCCGGCGTCTTCCAGATCGTGCTCGGCGCGCTGGGCGTGGCGAAGCTGATGCGGTTCATCCCGCGCTCGGTGATGGTGGGCTTCGTCAACTCCCTCGCCATCCTGGTCTTCATGGCCCAGGTCCGCGAGATGCGCGGCGTCCCCTGGGCCGCCTACGCGCTGTTCGCCGCCGGGCTGGGGCTGCTGGTGCTCTTCCCGAAGGTCACGAAGGCGGTGCCGGCGCCGCTCGTCTCGATCGCCGCCCTGACCGCGATCACCGTGGCCGCGGGCATCGCCGTGCCGGCCGTCGGAGACAAGGGCGCACTGCCGTCCGCACTGCCGGTGCCGGGCCTGCCGGACGTGCCGTTCACCCTGGACACGCTGACCCTGATCGCCCCGTACGCGCTGGCCATGGCGCTCGTCGGGCTGATGGAGTCGCTGATGACGGCGAAGCTGGTCGACGAGATCACCGACACCCGGTCCTCGAAGACGCGGGAGTCCATCGGCCAGGGCGTCGCGAACATCGTCACCGGGTTCTTCGGCGGCATGGGCGGCTGCGCGATGATCGGCCAGACGATGATCAACGTGAAGGTGTCCGGAGCCCGGACCCGGCTGTCGACCTTCCTCTCGGGCGTCTTCCTGATGGTGTTGTGCATCGTCTTCGGGCCGGTCGTCTCCGAGATCCCGATGGCGGCGCTCGTCGCGGTCATGGTGATGGTGTGCCTGGCCACCTTCGACTGGCACTCGGTCGCGCCGAAGACGCTCCGGCGGATGCCCGCCGGGGAGACCACCGTCATGGTCGTCACCGTCGTGTGCGTGGTGGCCAGCCACAACCTGGCCGTCGGCGTGGTCGTGGGCTGCGTGACCGCGATGGTCATCTTCGCGAAGCGGGTCGCGCACCTCGCCAACGTCACCTCCGTCCTCGATCCGGACGGCGGCCGGGTCGTCTACCGCGTGACCGGCGAGCTGTTCTTCGCCTCCTCCAACGACCTGGTCGGGCAGTTCGACTACGCGGGCGACCCGGACGAGGTGATCATCGACCTCGGCGCCGCCCACATCTGGGACGCGTCCTCGGTGGCCGCACTGGACGCGATCGGGCACCGGTACGCCCAGCGGGGCAAGACCGTGGAGATCACCGGCCTGAACGAGGCCAGCGCCCGCATCCACGGCAGCCTCAGCGGCGAACTCTCCTCCGGGCACTGACCCCCGGGTTCCGCTTCCCCTCCCCGGCCCCTACTCCTCGTCGAGCGCGGTGGGTCCGGCGAGTCCGGCGAGTTCGGTGCGCACCAGGGTGAGGAACTCCGGGGAGAGGCCGGGCTCCGTTCCCCGCGCCGCGGCCGTCGCGTCGAGGCGGGCGAGGAGCGCCGCCAGGGTGGGGAAGGGGCCGACGGGGCGGAGCAGCCAGAGCCGTCCCCGGGGGCGGGGCGGCAGGCCGAGGGCGGCGAGGGCGGTGTCGGTCTCGCCGTCGAGGCCGTTCAGGTCGGTGTCGGGGAGCGGGGCGCATTCGATCCCGGTGATGTGGCCGTGGCCGTCCAGCGAGGTCTCCACCGCCCAGTGCGTGGAGCGGTCCGGGATCCAGGTGCGGGCCGCCGGGGGCCAGACGTACGGGAGGAAGGCCCAGCGCAGTTCCTCGGGCGCGGGCTCCCAGCCGAGCACCTCCAGCTCCCGTACCTCGGGCAGCCGGTCCGGTTCCAGTTCGCTGCGGCCGGTGCGGCGCAGTGCGAGCGGGTGCGGTGTTCCGTCCTCGTCCCACGACATGCGGGCACGCTATCCGGCGCGGCCCCGCGAACCCGGTTCTCACACGCTGAAGTCGACCTCCGCCGGCGGCTCGCCCGGCCAGCTGAGGACGGTCGGGGCGGGCGGGGTCCGGGCCAGGACGGTGCCGTTCGAGACGACGTACCGGGGCCGGACCTGGCGGCGGATCGCCTCCTCGGGCGTCGGGGCCGGGAGCAGGACGAAGGAGGCGGGGGCGCCCTCCCTGATGCCGTACTCGGTGTCCGGCAGGCCCAGGACCCGCGCCGCACGGTCGGTCACCATCGAGAAGGCCAGCGGGATCTCGTCCGCGCCGGTCAGCTGGGCGGCGTACAGGCCGACCAGGGCGGTCTGAAGCGGATTGCCGGTGCCGAGCGCGTTCCAGGGGTCCATGACGTCGTCGTGGCCGAAGGCCACGTTGACCCCCGCCGCCAGCATCTCCTTGACCTGGGTGAGGCCGCGGCGCTTGGGATAGCCGTCGAAGCG
This sequence comes from Streptomyces sp. IBSNAI002, assembly GCF_052244475.1. NCBI lineage: Bacteria > Bacillati > Actinomycetota > Actinomycetes > Kitasatosporales > Streptomycetaceae > Streptomyces > Streptomyces sp. IBSNAI002. Next base: position 4,207,033 of record NZ_JBQPXG010000002.1, read on the forward strand.
GCCCTGGAGGTTGAGGTTGGCGAACGGGTTGGAGACCAGGTTGATGCCCGAACGCGACAGCAGCCGCTGGAGCTTGAAGCTGTAGGCGCCGTTGTAGGAGCCCATGGCCGTCGTGTGGGAGGCCGTGGCGCGCTCGCGCAGGCCCGAGCGGAGCGCGAGCGCGGCCAGTACCTCGACGAAGCGGGACTGCTCGTCGTCGATCTCGTCGCAGTGCGCGTCCACCCGCAGCCCGTGCTCCTCGGCCAGCGCGAAGGCGGTGTGCAGCGAGGCGACCCCGTCCTCCCGGGTGTCCTCGAAGTGCGGGATGGCGCCGACCACGTCCGCTCCGCGCGCCACGGCCTCGCGCAGCAGTGCCTCGCCGTCCGGGAAGGAGACGATGCCCTCCTGCGGGAAGGCCACGATCTGCAGGGTCATGACGTCCCGGACCCGGTCGCGGACTTCGAGGAGCGCGTCGAGGGCGGTGAGCGCCGGGTCGGTGACATCGCAGTGGGTCCGCACGTGCAGCACGCCCTGCGCCGCCTGCCAGCGCAGCACCCCGGTGGCCCGGGCGACGACGTCCTCGCGGGTCAGGGTCCGTTTGCGTTCGCTCCAGCAGGCGATGCCCTCCCAGAGGGTGCCGGAGGCGTTGGGGCGCGGCTGCCCGGCCGTCAGGGCGGTGTCGAGGTGGATGTGCGGCTCGACGAAGGGGGCGGTGAGGAGCGATCCGTGGGCCTCGATGAGGGTCCCGGTGGCGGGCGGCTCCTTCTGGTCGTCGTACGGGATCACCCGCGCGATCCGCCCGTCCTCCGCGACCTCGACGTCGCAGAGGCCGTCGGACGGGCCGTGAGCGTGCAGCAGCCGGGCACCCCGGACGATCATCCGCATGCGGTCAGCGTACGCACGCGGCCCGCCCCCTCGTGGGAGGGCGCGGGCCGTGACCGGGTGCCGGACTCAGCCGCGCTTGGCCTGAGCCTTCTGCTGCATGCCCCGCGTCTTCGCGGAGAGCGACTGCACGTCTCGGACGGCGGCCTTGGCGCGCGCCTCGGCCGCGGTGTTCTTCGCCAGTGCGCGCTCGGAATCCTGGTGGCCGTGGTGTCCGGTGCGAGCCTTCTTGGCCATGATCACTCCTCCTCGGGACACGGAACACGCGTACGGGTTCCACTGTGCGCCCGTCCGGAGCAGTCGGCATCCCGGCGCGGCGTGCGGCAAGAATGGGGGCATGACCAGCGACACCGATCTGACCACCGGCGAAACCGGCGAAACCGCGAACACGAGCACGACCCCGGGCACGGCCCCGGGTGAGGGGATGCCCGCCTGGGAGAAACGGTTCCGGGCGCCCCGCGTCGGGCTGCCCGAGTGGGCCGAGGACGCTCCGGACCGCTCGCTCTTCGTCTCCAATGCGACCGGGACCTTCGAGCTCTACGCCTGGGACCGCGCGACGGGCACCCAGCGCCAGGCCACCGACCGCCCCAACGGCACCACCGACGGCACCCTCTCCCCCGACGGCGAGTGGATCTGGTGGTTCTCCGACACCGACGGCGACGAGTTCGGCACCTGGGTGCGCCAGCCCTTCGCGGGCGGCCCCGACGAACCGGCCACGCCCGGCCTGGAGCCCTCCTACCCCTCCGGGCTGGCCATCGGCCGTGACGGCACGGCCGTCGTGGGCCGCTCCACCGACGAGGACGGCACGACGATCCACGTGTGGCGGCCGGACGGCAGCGCGCCCTCCGTGATCTACCGGCACCGCGAATCGGCCGGGGTCGGCGACCTGTCCCACGACGGGACCCTCGTCGCCGTCGAGCACACCGAGCACGGTGACGCCATGCACTCCGCGCTGCGCGTGATCACCCTCGACGGCGCCGCCGTCGCCGAGCTGGACGACTCCCGGGGCGGCACCGAGGATCTGGGCCTGGACGTACTCGGCTTCGCGCCGGTCGCCGGCGACACCCGGCTCCTGGTCGGCCACCAGCGGCGCGGCCGGTGGGAGCCGATGGTGTGGGACGTGGCCGCCGGCACCGAGGAGGAGCTCGCGATCGACCTGCCGGGCGACGTCAGCGCCGAGTGGTACCCGGACGGCTCCGCCCTGCTGATCGCGCACGAGTTCGAGGCGCGCAGCGAGCTCTGGCGGTACGACCTGGCCGCGCGGGAGCTCGTACGCGTGGACACGCCGCCGGGGACGGTGTCGGGTGCCACGGCGCGTCCCGACGGAACCGTGGAGTACCAGTGGTCGTCGGCGGCCGAGCCCTCGGCCGTACGGTCCACCTCGGGCGCGACCGTCCTGGACCCGCCCGGCTTCCGGGCGCCCGGCTCGGTGCCGGTGGAGGACGTGTGGGTGGAGGGCCCCGGCGGGCGGATCCACGCGCTCGCGCAGCGGCCGGCCGGGCAGGGCGACGGCCCCTTCCCGACGGTCTTCGAGATCCACGGCGGCCCCACCTGGCACGACAGCGACTCCTTCGCGGCGACCCCGGCGGCCTGGCTGGACCACGGTTTCGCGGTCGTCCGGGTCAACTACCGCGGCTCGACCGGCTACGGCCGCGCCTGGACGGACGCCCTCAAGCACCGGGTCGGCCTGATCGAACTGGAGGACATCGCCGCGGTCCGCGAGTGGGCGGTCTCCTCCGGCCTGGCGGACCCGGCCCGGCTGGTGCTCTCGGGCGGCTCCTGGGGCGGCTACCTGACGTTGCTGGGCCTCGGCACGCAGCCCGGCGCCTGGGCGGTGGGCCTGGCCTCCGTACCGGTCGCCGACTACGTGACGGCGTACCACGACGAGATGGAGGCCCTGAAGTCCCTGGACCGCACCCTCTTCGGCGGCACGCCGGAGGAGGTGCCGGACCGCTTCGAGGCCTCCTCGCCGCTGACGTACGTCGACGCGGTGACGGCTCCGGTCTACGTCGCGGCGGGCCTCAACGACCCGCGCTGCCCGATCAAGCAGATCGAGAACTACGTCGACCGGCTGGCGGCGCGCGATGCGGTGCACGAGGTGTACCGCTACGACGCCGGGCACGGCTCGCTGGTCGTGGAGGAGCGCATCAAGCAGGTCCGGATGGAGCTGGACTTCGCGCTCAAGCACCTGCCCCGCTAGACCCGCGCCGGTGCACCCCCCGTACGGTGGTGGGGTGCACCGGTTTCTCCTGACCCCGCGCTGGTGGGGGATCAACGTCTTCGTCGCGCTCGCCGTCCCCTTCTGCCTGTTCATGGGGTCCTGGCAGCTCGGCCGGTTCGAGGACCGCGTCGACAGCCACCGCGAGGCGACCTCCGAGCGGCCCGCCGAGCAGACGGCGGCGCCGCTGGACTCGCTGCTCCCGGTGGACAAGAAGACCTCCGGACGGCTGGCCTCCATCGCCGGGGAGTACGGCGACCAACTGCTGGTCCCCGAAAGGCGGCTGGACGGAGCGACCGGCTTCTACGTGCTGACCCTGCTGAAGACGGACTCCGGCAAGGCCGTCCCCGTGGTCCGGGGCTGGCTGCCGGGCGCCGCCGATCCGGCGAAGGCCCCGGCGGCGCCGGCCGGCCGCGTCGAGGTCACGGGCGCGCTCCAGGCCTCGGAGAACTCCGGCACCAAGGGGGTCCACTCCCAGGGCGGCCTGCCGGCCGGCCAGCTCGGCGTGATCGGGGCGGCCTCGCTGGTCAACATCGTCCCGTACGGCCTGTACGACGCATGGCTGACCGTGCAGACCCCGTCGGACGGCATGACGCCGGTGCCCGCCGCGGCCCCCAACAACACCGGGCTCGACCTGAAGGCCTTCCAGAACCTCGGCTACACCGGCGAGTGGTTCGTCTTCGTCGCCTTCGTGCTGTTCATGTGGTTCCGCCTCTACCGCCGCGAGCTGGAGACCCTCCGCGACGCGGAGGCGGGCCTGCTGCCGGAGGCCCCGGCGCAGCCGCGGGCGACGGCGACGGCGACGGCAGCCGAGCGGGTCTGACCCCGCCGCGCCCGGCCCGTTCGGCGAGGGCCCTTACGGCTTCGGCGTGTCCACCGGGATCGCTCCCGTGCGGTAGACCGTTCCCCCGCAGGCCTCGGGGATCGTCGTCCGGGTGACCGGGGCGCCCGACGGCGGCGTGTGCGACACGGCCACGCCCGGGGCGGCCGGGGGCGTGCTCCCCGTCTCCGGGTCGGCGACGGGCGTATCGGCGGACTGGCCCTGCGGCGGCTTCGCCCCCGCGTCCTGGCTCGCCGCGGGACAGGGCTCGGCCGACGGCACCCAGGCGAAGCGGACCTCGTACGCCGCGTTCGGCTGGAGCACCAGCAGGGGCGTCTCCGCCGACGGATCGGGCAGCAGCCCGCTCGCCGGGTCCCCCGCGGTGTGGCCGACCACGGCGACACCGCCGCCCGGGCCGGTCGGGGCACCGGCCGCGGCGGCCGCGGTCACGGTGTCCGGGCCGGTGACGAGACAGCCCTGCGCGGAGACGTTGGTGACCTTGAAACTGCCGTAGATCTTGCCGTCGGCCTCCGGGGTGCGGGCCGATCCCACCACGCCCAGCTGCTCTGCCCCGCACCCGGGGACACCCGGTGCGGACGCCGGCGGCTGCGGGCCGTTCCCGGTGCCCACGACCGTGCCGGGGTCGGTGCCGCTGCTCGACGGGCCGGCCGTCGCTCCGCCGGCCGGGGCCCCGCCGGTCTTCGGGTCCCGCTGCCCGGTGGTGCCGCCCGCTTCGGGCGCGCCGCCTCCGGAGCGGGTGGCCCTGGGATGGCTGCCCGATCCGTTCTGGTGCGGGTCCGAGGACGCGGCGCCCGGTTTCCCGGCCTCCGACCCGTGCCCGGCCATCGCCGAGTGGTCGGTGGTGGCGCCCTCGCCGGCCGTCATGTGCAGGGCGGCCGGGATGGCGGTTCCGGCGAGCAGGGCGACGGCCGCGGCGCCGACGAAGGCCTGCCGCTTGAGGGTCCGGCGGGCGGGGACGGCGTACCGCAGCCGCTCCAGCGCGCCGTCGGCGGGCTTCAGGCCCTCGACGGCCCCGTGCAGCAGGCCCCGCAGCCTGTCTTCCTCACTCGCGCCGCCGGGCGCCGTGTGGTCGTCCATCATGACTGCGCAGCCTCCATCGCCACCCGCAGCGCGGCAATGCCCCGCGAACCGTACGCCTTCACCGAGCCGAGTGACACCCCGAGCGTCTCCGCGACCTGAGCCTCCGTCATGTCCGCGAAGTAACGCAGCACGAGCACCTCTCGCTGGCGGCGCTGCAGTCCGCGCATCGCCTTGATCAGATCGTCCCGCTCCAGCTGGTCGTACGCGCCTTCCTCGGCGCTCGCCATGTCCGGCATCGGCTTGGACAGCAGCTTGAGGCCGAGGATGCGCCGGCGCAGGGCGGACCGGGAGAGGTTCACGACGGTCTGGCGCAGGTACGCCAGCGTCTTCTCGCGGTCACGGACCCGGTTGCGGGCCGAGTGCACGCGGATGAACGCCTCCTGGACCACGTCCTCGCAGGACGCCGTGTCGTCGAGGAGCAGCGCGGCCAGACCGAGGAGCGAGCGGTAGTGCGCCTGGTACGTCTCCGTGAGGTGGTCGACGGTGGTGCCCGCCACCACCTCGGTCACGGCCCCGGCCTCGGCCCCCGCGGGCGCCCCGCCCGCCTCAGCGCCGTCGCGCGGCGAGGGCACGCGGCCGCCCGGGGTCGGTACGGCGCCCCGGACGGGCACCTCGGACGGCCCGGCCGGCGGGACGGGAACGATCACAGGAAGACCGCCGCCGGGCATGCGGGAGCCCCGGCGCGACGGGATGAACCCGCTGCGCGCCGGTAGGACGGCCAGTTCGAGCAGTGCCTCTGCCACGCCTGTAGGACACGCGTCCCCCCGTCAGGGTTGTACGCGCGAGGCAGCCGCCACAGCAATATCCCCATTGCCCTCATGCGTACCCGCTCTTCCCGATTGCCCCGTCTATCGAGACGGCAGTCGGGCCATCACCTTGATCAAGGGATCTACACACCGATCCTACAAAGCGAATTACGCAAATTCACCTGCGATCAGTTCCGCGATCTGAGTGGCATTCAGGGCGGCGCCCTTGCGGAGATTGTCGGCGCACACGAAGAACTCCAGCGCGTGCCGGTCGTCGAGCGAGACCCGCACCCGTCCCGCCCAGGCCGGATCCGTCCCGGCGGCGTCCGCCGGCGTGGGGAACTCCCCCGCCTCCGGTGCGTCCACGAGGACCACGCCGGGCGCGGCGTCCAGGATCTGCCGGGCGTGCGCGGCGTCCACCTCGTTCTCGAACCGGGCCCGCACGGTCACCGAATGACCCGTCACCACGGGAACCTGTACGCAGGTGACCGCGATCGGCAGCTCCGGCAGTTCCAGGATCCGCCGGGTCTCCTGGCGCACGGCCAGTTCGTGCGAGGACCAGCCGTCCTCGCGGAGCTCCCCGGACCAGGGCACGACGTTGAGCGCGAGCGGAGCCGCGAAGGGGCCGGTGTCCTCGCCCACGGCGCGGCGCACGTCTCCGGGCTGCTCGCCCAGGGAGGTCCCGGCGACCAGCGACAGCTGGCGGCGCAGCGCTTCGGAGCCGGCCCGGCCGGCGGCGCTCGCGGCCTGGTACGAGGAGACGAACAGCTCGGTGAGCGAGTACTCGGCGTGCAGCGCGCCCAGGGCCGCGATCATCGCGGCGGTCACGCAGTCGGGGGTCGCGACGATCCCGCGCGGCCGGACCCGTACGGCGTGCCCGTTGACCTCGGGCACCACGAGCGGGACCTCGGGGTCCTCGCGGAACGCGGCGGACTGGTCGACGACGACGGCGCCCCGTGCGGTGACGACGGGGGCCCACCGGGCGGAGATGTCGGCCGGGGTCAGGAAGAGCGCGACGTCGCCCGGGCCGAGGCCGTCGAAGGCGTCCTCGGTGAGGGCGAGCACCTCGGTCTGCTCCGCGCGGACGGCCAGCATGCGGCCGGCCGAGCGCGCGGAGGCGATCAGGCGGATGTCGCCCCAGACGTCGGCCCGCAGGGACAGCATCTGGAGCAGTACGGTGCCGACCGCTCCGGTCGCCCCGACCACGGCGAGCGCCGGGCCGGAGGACCGGGGCGTCGTCATCGTCCGGTGCCTCCGTAGACGACGGCTTCGTCGCTGTCGGAGTCGAGGCCGAAGGCCGTGTGCACGGCGCGGACGGCCTCGTTGACGTCGTCCTGGCGGGTCACGACGGAGATGCGGATCTCCGAGGTGGAGATCAGCTCGATGTTGACGCCCGCGTCGGCCAGCGCCTGGAAGAACGAGGCGGTGACGCCCGGGTTGGTCTTCATACCCGCGCCGACCAGGGAGATCTTGCCGATCTGGTCGTCGTAGCGCAGGGAGTCGAAGCCGATCTGGCCCTTCGCCTTCTCCAGGGCGTCGATGGCCTTGTGGCCCTCGGCCTTGGGGAGCGTGAAGGAGATGTCGGTGAGGCCCGTCGAGGCCGCCGACACGTTCTGCACGATCATGTCGATGTTGATCTCGGCGTCCGCGATCGCGCGGAAGATCGCCGCGGCCTCGCCCGGCTTGTCCGGGACGCCGACGACCGTGATCTTGGCTTCGGAGACGTCGTGAGCGACTCCGGAGATGATGGCGTGCTCCACCTGCTCGTCCCCTTGCGGATTCTCGTTGCTGACCCACGTGCCCGGCAGTCCCGAGAAGGACGAGCGGACGTGGATCGGGATGTTGTATCGGCGTGCGTACTCGACACAGCGGTGCAGCAGCACCTTGGAACCGGAGGCGGCGAGCTCCAGCATGTCCTCGGAGGAGATCCAGTCGATCTTCCGGGCCTTCTTCACGACGCGGGGGTCCGCGGTGAAGACGCCGTCCACGTCGGTGTAGATCTCGCAGACCTCGGCGTCCAGCGCCGCGGCGAGCGCGACGGCGGTGGTGTCCGAGCCGCCCCGGCCGAGGGTGGTGATGTCCTTGGAGTCCGCGGACACGCCCTGGAAGCCGGCGACGATGGCGATGTTGCCCTCGTCCAGCGCGGTGCGGATACGGCCCGGCGTGACATCGATGATGCGCGCTTTGTTGTGGACCGAGTCGGTGATCACGCCTGCCTGGCTGCCGGTGAACGACTGGGCCTCGTGGCCCAGGTTTTTGATCGCCATGGCCAGCAGGGCCATGGAGATCCGCTCTCCGGCGGTCAGCAGCATGTCGAATTCGCGTCCGGCAGGCATGGGTGAAACCTGCTCGGCGAGATCGATCAGCTCGTCCGTCGTGTCGCCCATCGCGGAAACCACGACGACCACCTGGTGGCCGTTCTTCTTGGCATCCACGATCCGCTTGGCGACGCGCTTGATGCCTTCGGCATCGGCTACGGAGGAGCCTCCGTACTTCTGCACGACAAGGCCCACGTGCGCTCCTCGCTCAGTCCGTCTCATTGCTGGTGCAGTCTAACGAGCGCCCGGGATCCGACCGCTTCGTACCACATCATGAGACGTGAAGATCAAAGGATGGGTTCCCGTGCGCGGTGCTCGTTTCGCGAGCGTTCCCCCTTCGCGCGGGTTCTCACATCGCGCGGGCTCTCGGTTCGCGCGGGCTCTCGGTTCGCGCGGGCTCTCGGTTCGCGCGGGCTCTCGGTTCGCGCGGGTTCTCGCTCGGCGCGGGTTCTCGCTCGGCGCGGGGCTCATGCGCGGCCGAGGCCGCCGAGCTCCTGGGCCATCACCTCTCCGGCCTGCTCCGCGAGGTCGTCCTCCGCCAGGTCCTCGTCCGTGTCCAGGCCGTCCAGGGCGGCGAGCGGCTGGTCCAGGCGTACGTGCGCGATCAGCGACTGGAGCGCGCGCAGGGTGGCCGAGGCCGTCGGACCCCAGTTGGTGAAGTACGAGAACTGCCACCACCACAGCGCCTCCGTGATCCGGCCGGCCTGGTGGTGGATGAGCCCGTGCCGCAGGTCGGCGACCACGTCGGCCAGGTCGTCGGAGATCCTGTGCGCCACCGGGGCCTTGCGGGGCTCGTACGGGTCGAAGACCTCGGAGTAGACGTCGACCGGCTCCAGCATGATCGCGAACCGCTCGCGCAGGTCGTCCACGTCCGGCTCCGGGCCCAGGTCGGGCTCGTAACGCTCGTCCGGCAGGACGTCCTGGTACGCGCCCAGCCGGCCGCCCGCCAGCAGCAGCTGGGAGACCTCCAGGAGGAGGAAGGGCACCGCGCTGTCCGGGTCCTCGCCCTTGGCCACCTCGGTGACCGCGACGATGAAGGACTCGATCTGGTCCGCGATCGAAGCCGCGAAGTCGTCCGGATCCTGGCCCAGTGCGTGCAGCGTTGCGTCAGACATCGAGAAGTCGCCTTCCTTCAAAGGCCCGCCCGAGCGTGACCTCGTCCGCGTACTCCAGATCTCCCCCGACGGGGAGCCCGCTGGCCAGGCGGGTGACCTTCAGGCCCATGGGCTTGATCATGCGGGCGAGGTAGGTGGCGGTCGCCTCGCCCTCCAGGTTCGGGTCGGTGGCCAGGATCAGCTCGGTCACCTCGCCGTCCGCCAGCCGCGCCAGCAGCTCGCGGATGCGCAGATCGTCGGGGCCGACGCCCTCGATCGGGCTGATCGCGCCGCCGAGGACGTGGTACCTGCCCCGGAACTCGCGGGTCCGCTCGATCGCGACGACGTCCTTCGGTTCCTCCACGACACAGATGACCGTGGTGTCGCGGCGCGGGTCACGGCAGATGTTGCACCGCTCCTCCTGCGCCACGTTCCCGCACACCGCGCAGAACCGGACCTTGTCCTTCACCTCGAGCAGCGCGTGCGCGAGGCGGCGGACGTCGGTGGGCTCCGTCTGCAGGATGTGGAAGGCGATCCGCTGCGCGCTCTTGGGCCCGACGCCGGGCAGCCTGCCCAGTTCGTCGATCAGGTCCTGGACCACGCCTTCGTACAACGGACTGCCTTCTTTCGTTCGGGTGGGGTGGGAGTGCTAGAAGGGGAGGCCGGGGATGCCGCTGCCGCCGCCCAGCCCCTGGGCCAGCGGGCCCAGCTTCTGCTGCTGGAGCGCCTGGGCATTCTCGCTGGCCGCCTGCACGGCCGCGACCACCAGGTCGGCGAGGGTCTCGGTGTCCTCGGGGTCGACCGCCTTCGGGTCGATCACCAGGGCGCGCAGCTCACCGGAACCGGTCACCGTCGCCTTGACGAGGCCGCCGCCCGCCTGGCCCTCGACCTCGGTCCTGGCCAGCTCTTCCTGGGCCGCGGCGAGGTCCTGCTGCATCTTCTGGGCCTGCTGGAGCAGCTGCTGCATGTTGGGCTGGCCACCACCGGGAATCACAGGTAACTCACTCCGTAGCATCGGTCCAAGCCTGGGGCAGCTTGGTCAATCCGAGCCTACGTGCTCCCCGCGCGCTGCGCCCTACGCCGTGAGGACCAACTCTTTCGAGTGAGAGACAGGACGTACGCGTACCTGATGGAGACCTCCTTGTGGGCGGAAATCCCGGGATTCGTTGCCCATCGCGCCCCATTCGAAGGTAGGAAGAGCATGCGCATCATTGCGCACACGCGCACCACCACACGTCAGCGCAGGCAGAGGGAGTGCCGGGTGAGCCAGCCGGAGATGCAGCCCGAGGGGCCACCCCGGGATCCCCGGGATCCCCGGGAGGAGGGCGGCGGACCGATGGCGGCGGGCGATCTGACCGGACGGCCGTTCCCCCTCGGTGACTGGGGCGAGCCTGCCGAGCGGCTCGACGAGCTCTACCGCCGTGTCGAGGCCGATGCGCTGCGCACCGCCGAGTGGTACCTGTCCGACCGGGCGTGGAAGCGCCGGGGGGCGCGCGTGCTGCGCGTCGGGGCCGCCCTGGGCGCCGTCACGGGCGCCGCGCTGCCGCTGATGGAGCTGACGGGCTCGGTGCCCGGCGCCTCGGGGTACGGGTTCCTGTCGCTGCTGCTGGCGGCGGCCTGCCTGGCCTGCGACCGGTTCTTCGGCCTCACCTCGGGCTGGATGCGGGACGTGGCCACGGCCCAGGCGGTGCAGCGCCGCCTCCAGACCCTGCAGTTCGACTGGGCCTCGGAGAACGTGCGCGAGGTGCTCGGGCCGACCGAGGGCACGGCCAGCGAGGCCGCCGAGCGGTGCCTGACGGTGCTGCGGCGGTTCTCGGAGGACGTGACCGAGCTGGTGCGCTCCGAGACCGCGGAGTGGATGGTGGAATTCAGCTCCGGCCCGGCCCCCCTGGTCATGCAGTCCCTGGGTGCCAACGGGGCCCGCCCCGACGCCTACGTCCCCCCGGCCCGCTTCCCCCTCCCGCCGGGCACCCGCCCCAACATGCCGCGCCAGCGGCCCCCGGAGCAGCCGCGCTGATTCGGTGTGGCCCGAGGCCGTGGGCGGAGGGGCGGGGGGTCTGCGGTGCGGGGGTCTGCGGTGCGGGGCCCCGGATTCTCGGACCCCCGCCCCCTCCCCGGCCCCGCCCGGTACGCCGACGGCCGGCGCATGCGGCTCAGCTGAAGATGATCATCGACCCCTGGCCCAGGCTCCGCGTGGCCGCGGCGTGCAGCCCCAGCCACACGTGCCGCTCCCGCGCGAACGGACTGTCGTCGTACGGAATCGGCCCCGCGGGCTCCTCCAGCGAGGTCGGCCTCCCCGGCGGAGCAGGCGCGGCGGGCGGGTTCCCGGGGTCTATCCCGATGGCCGGAGCCACCACCCAGAGCTCCCGCAGCAGCCCCTGCGCGGACCCCAGCGGCCCGCCGCCGGCCAGCAGCTCCTCGTTCGCCAGCGGAGCCGCGAAGTCCACCGGAACGTACGCCCCGGCATGGTCGTAGTGCCACACCAGGTGCGACTGCTGGGCCGTCGGCTCGAACATCTCCAGCAGCTGCTCGTAGTCCCCGCCCAGCTCGTCCACCGGAGTCACCGGCAGCCCGCAGATCTGGAGCAGGTACGCCCGCCGCAGGAAGTGCAGGGCGTCGTAGTCGAAGCCGGCGACCGGGGCCACGTCCCCGCTCAGGCCCGGCATGTAGGCGAACACGGGCACGGACGGCAGCCCGGCCTCGCCGAGCGCCTTGTCGTACGAGGCGATCTCTTCCGCGAACGGGTTGTCGGGGCTGTGGCACAGCACGTCGACAAGGGGGACCAGCCACAGGTCACAGGCCACGCGGGCTCCGATCAGTCGTTGCCGCCGATCCGGCCAGCGTAGTGCGCCGGACACGCTCCGCGAAGGGGTGCGCAGAACCCGTACTTCTAGAGCCCGGCCGCCCAGTCCAGCCCGTGCTGGTTGTAGCCCCGCACGATGCGGCGCACCGCGTCGGCGTCGGCGAGGGTCACCGCGTCCACCAGGTCGCTGTGCTGGTCCCACAGCGCCGCCCGCAGCTGCTCCGGATCGCGCTGGAGGTGGGGCACGGCGAAGACCCAGCACTGCACGCGGATGCGGTGCAGGAACTCCGAGATGTACGTGTTCCCGACCAGCTCGCTGAGCTCCCGCCAGAAGCGCAGGTCGTAGCCGATCAGCACTTCGAGCGAACCGCTCTGCGCGGCCCGGCGCGCCTCGTCGGCCCGGCGCCGTACGGACACGAGCAGTTCGCCCGAGCCGATGGCGGCGCCCCGCTCGGCGAGCCTGCGGAAGATCCCGTCCACGACCAGCGAGCGGGCCTCGATCATTCCCCGGAAGTCGTCCACGGAGAAGATCCGCACCCGGAAGCCCCGGTGCTGGACCAGTTCGAGCAGCCCCTGCGCCGAGAGGTCGACCAGCGCCTCGCGGACCGGGGTCGCGGAGACCTCGTACTGCTCGGCGATCTGCTTGACGGTGAACTCGGTCCCGGGCGGCAGACGTCCCGCGAGCACCTCGTCACGCAGCGCGTCCGCGATCTGCTGGCGAAGTGTGTTGCGGGTGACAGCGCCGCTGCCTGGCATAGGGGTCCGTCTCCTTAGGTGAACTCCGGACACCTTAGGCCAGACAGCGAGGCTGAAATAGAGCGGTTGGAGATCGGTATGCGAATGTACCGTCCGCTATCCGGACGTGGTGTGGCGGTCTGCGACCGTCAGCGCCTCGTCCAGCAGGGCCAGGCCCTCCTTCGCCTCCGTCTCCGAAATGGTGCACGGCGGGACGACGTGGGTGCGGTTCATGTTCACGAACGGCCACAGCCCGGAGGCCTTGCAGGCCGCGGCGAATTCGGCCATCGGCGCGTTGTCGGCTCCCGAGGCGTTGTACGGGACGAGGGGCTCGCGCGTCTGCTTGTCCCGTACGAGTTCCAGGGCCCAGAAGGCGCCCAGCCCGCGGACCTCGCCGACCGAGGGGTGGCGCTCGGCGATCTCGGCGAGCGCCGGGCCGATCACGTTGGCGCCGAGGTGGGCGGCGTGCTCGACGATGCCCTCCTCCTCCATCGCGTTGATCGTGGCGACGGCGGCGGCGCAGGCCAGCGGGTGGCCGGAGTACGTGAGTCCGCCCGGGTAGGGGCGGGTGGCGAAGGTCTCGGCGATGGCGCCGGAGATGGCCACGCCGCCGAGGGGCACGTATCCACTGTTCACACCCTTGGCGAAGGTGATCAGGTCGGGGGTGACGCCCCAGTGGTCGGCGGCGAACCACGTGCCGGTGCGGCCGAAGCCCGACATGACCTCGTCGAGGACGAAGACGATGCCGTGGCGGTCGCAGAGCTCGCGCACGCCCGCGAGGTAGCCGGCCGGCGGGGTCATGATCCCGGCGGTGCCGGGGACGCTCTCCAGAATGATCGCCGCGATGGTCTGCGGCCCCTCGAAGGCGATGGTGTCGGCGAGGTGGGCGAGGGCGCGCTCGCACTCCTCGGCCTCGGTCGTGGCGTGGAAGGCGGAGCGGTAGAGGTACGGGCCCCAGAAGTGCACGACACCGGCGGCGGCCGTGTCGGAGGGCCAGCGGCGCGGGTCGCCGGTCAGGTTGATCGCGGCGGCGGTGGCCCCGTGGTACGAGCGGTAGGTGGACAGCACCTTCTGCCGGCCGGTGTGCAGCCGGGCCATGCGGACGGCGTTCTCGACGGCCTCGGCGCCGCCGTTGGTGAAGAAGATCTTGTCCAGGTCGCCCGGGGTCCGCTCGGCGATGAGGCGTGCGGCCTCGGAGCGGACGTCGACGGCGAAGCCGGGTGCGAGGGTGCAGAGCCGGGCGGCCTGCTCCTGGACGGCGGCGACGACCTTGGGGTGCTGGTGGCCGATGTTGGTGTTGACCAGCTGGGAGGAGAAGTCGAGGAAGCGCTTGCCGTCGTAGTCCCAGAAGTACGACCCCTCGGCCCCGGCCACGGCGAGCGGGTCGATCAGGGCCTGGGCGGACCAGGAGTGGAAGACGTGCTTCCGGTCAGCGTCCTTCACTGCGGCGAGGGTGTGCGAGGTGACATGAGGGGTCATGGCGTCACGCTAGAAGTGCGCAGGTGGGGCGGGATATCGGCGGACTGTATGCGGGTGGGGGGCCGGTCTCGGCAGTCTGTCGGCCGCGCGGTGTGCCGCCCTGCTCATTGACAACATCCTGTCATCATGACAGCCTCTTGTCATAGAGCGGAGCAGGTCGCACGCAGTAGCACGGAAGAACGTCGTACCGAACGTCGTACGGAGCCCGAACGTCAACGCAGTCAACGCCGGAGGCGATCACGATGAACGAGACCCCGCGCAAGCCCGTCCACCTCGCCGTCTACGACACGTACGCGGACTGGGAGACCGGCCACACCACCGCGCACCTGACCCAGCGCGGCCACCAGGTCCGCACCGTCGCCCTGTCCGCGGAGCGGCCGGTCACCACCATGGGCGGCGTCCGCGTCCAGCCCGACCAGGCACTGGCCGAGCTGCGGCCGCAGGACTCCTCGCTGCTGATCCTCACCGGCGCCGCGCTGTGGGACACCGGCGAGGAGCTGGCACCGTTCGCGGCGAAGGCCCGGGAGTTCCTGGACGCCGGGGTTCCGGTCGCGGCGATCTGCGGAGCCACGGCCGGCCTGGCCCGGGAGGGCCTGCTGGACGGGCGCGCCCACACCAGCGCGGTCTCCTTCTACCTGGCGGAGCAGCCGGGGTACGGGGGCGCCGAGCACTACGTCGAGGCCGACGCGGTGACGGACGGCGACCTCATCACGGCGGGGCCGACGGAACCGGTGGCCTTCGCCCGCGAGGTCTTCGCCCGGCTGGACGTGTACAAGCCGGACGTACTCGACGCGTGGTACCGCCTCTTCCACGACTCGGACCCGAGCGCGTACCCGGTCCTGATGGCGGCGGCGGAGTCGGGCGATGCGTGAGGCGGAGCAGGACGCCGGGCACGACGTGGAGCCGGAGCCGGAGCCGTTGCCGTTGCCGTTGCCGTTGCCGCTTCGGGCTCGTCAGGACCTGCTGAGCCGGACCGCGCTCGGGGTGTTCCGCCTCAACGGCCAGTTCCTCGCGGTATCGGAGGAACTGGCCCGCCCGGCCGGACTGACCGCGGCGTGGTGGCAGGTGCTCGGCGCCGTGCTCCGGGAGCCGCTCCCGGTCGCGGGCATCGCCCGGGCCATGGGCATCACGCGGCAGAGCGTCCAGCGCATCGCCGACCTGCTCGCCGCGAAGGGCCTCGCCGAGTACGTCCCGAACCCGGCCCACCGCCGCGCCAAACTCCTGCGCCCGACCGAGGCGGGCCGCGCGGCGATCGCCCGGATCACCCCGGGCCACGCCACCCTGGCCACGCGCCTGGCGGAGGAACTGGGCGACGCGGCGTTCGCGGAAACGGTCCACGTCCTGAACCGCCTGGCGAAGGCCCTGGACGCGATGGCGGAGCCCCGGGCTGACGACCAGGCGCCGTGACGGCGACGACGGCTACGCGGTCGAGAGGCGGCGGCGCCGGCTACGGCTACGGCTACGGCTACGGCTACGGCTACGGCTACGGCGATACCGGAGGCGCGCGGTCGTGGCCGCAGCCGCGGCCGCGGCCTGGCGGGTCTCGCTCGTGGCCTGGCGCCGGCCGGCCGGCCGCGCCGGACCCTGCTGGCGACGCTGGTCGCAGCGGCCGTCGTGATTCCGCTGTCCGCCGCCTCCTCCCCCAACGTCCCCGCGCCCGTACCCGCGGCGTTCGCCGAGTCCGCCACGCCCCTCGACCGGTACGCGGCCAACCTGGCCGACCTCGCCGAGGCGGCGCGGATGGCGGCGGACGCCGGACGCACCGGGCGGGCGGCGAGGCTGCGCGCCATGGACGCGGCCGGTACGGCGCGGTTCCTCACCTTCGACGGCCGGGGCAGCGACCGGGCCGTGGACGCACTGCGGGCCTTCGCGATCCTCGGCGTGGTCCTCGGCCACTGGCTGGTCACCGCCCTGACCACCGCCGACGGCGGGCTGAGCAGCACCAGTCCGCTGGCGTACACGGGCATGCTCGCCCCGGTGTCCTGGGTGTTCCAGACACTGGCCGTCTTCTTCCTCATCGGCGGGCAGGTCGCCGCCCGCGGCTACGCCTCGGCGCGGGAGCGCGGGGACTCGTACCGCACCTGGGTCGGCGGGCGCCTTCGCCTCGACGAGTACGTGTACGAGGCGCTGCAGACGGTGAAGACCCATGTGGGCCGGATCCTGGTGAAGCTGGGCCTGCGGGACCGCACCCAGGCCGCCGTGTTCGCGTACGAGACCGGGCTGGTCCGTCCGACGGGCTACTGAGATCACCCGTGTAGTACCTGAGAGGGACCTGCGGAAATCCCCTTGGGCGGCGACGCGGACGACGACGGCACCGGCCTACGGTGGTGTGTATGACCGAGACGACCACCGGGGGGACAGCCCGGACGCCTGAGATCCAAATGGCATCAGGGGTGATCGAGACCCTGCGCCAGGACCTCTTCACCGACATCTTCGCCTACCGGCCTCTGCCCCTGGTGGAGACGCAGGGGCGCTTCGTGCGCCGGCTGCCCGGGGCGATACGCCGGTACGCGCCGTGGCGGCAGTATGCGGCGGTGGCGGGTCTGGCGTTCTTCGTCGTCCTGTTCACGGCCGCCACGCACTCGGTGTTCATGGGCGACGCCGGCAGGCTCGCCGTGGGGCTCATAGCCGCGGTCCCGGTCCTCATGACGCTGGTGCGGCCCGTGGCCGCGTGGTGGGCTGCCGTGGCGATGACGCTGGTGCTCGCCGTGATCGGTGGGGGCCCGGAGTGGCCCTGGAGCCCGGGCAGCTTCCTCTCCTACCTCGCGGTCATGGTCCTCGTCACCCTGCGGACCGGCCCGCGGGTCGCGGCCTGGATGTGGACGCTGACCCTCGCGCTCGGCTTCGGGATGTCGGTGCTGCTCGGCAACGGGTACGCGACCGGTCTGCCGCAGATGGCGGTGACCTCGGCGATCGCGCTGGCGATCGCGAGCAGCATCCAGATACGCCGCTCCGCGAAGGCCGAGGTGAGCGCGCAGCAGGAGGTCACGGCCGTCGAGCGGGACAAGCGGACGCTGCTGGAGGAGCGCACCACGATCGCGCGGGAGCTCCACGACGTGGTCGCTCACCACATGTCGGTGGTGGCGATCCAGGCGGAGGCCGCGCCGTACCGGGTGAAGAACCCGCCGCCGGAGCTGGAGGCGGCGTTCGTCACCATCCGGGAGAACGCGGTGGCGGCTCTGACGGAGCTGCGGCGGGTGCTGGGTGTGGTGCGCTCCGCGGACTACGAGGCTCCGGACGCCCCTCAGCCGACGCTGGCCTCGCTGGACGGACTCCTGGCCAATGTGCGCGAGGCCGGACTGAGCGTGGACAAGACGGTCACGGGCGCCATGCGCGAGCTTCCGCAGGGGGTGGAGCTGTCGGCGTACCGGATCATCCAGGAGGCACTGAGCAACACGCTGCGGCACGCGCCGGGGTCGGCTGCCTCGGTGGAGGTCTCGTACGTGCTGGGCGGCCTCGGGATACGAATCGTCAACGGGGCGGCGACCGGGGACGTACGGCCCTCGCAGGGGGCCGGGCACGGGATCACGGGGATGCGGGAGCGCGTGGCCATGCTGGAAGGGGAGATGACCGCCGGTGTCACGGCGGCGGGCGGGTACGAGGTGGCGGTGTTCATACCGGTGCCCCACCGTGCGGAGCCCCCGGCCGGGTCACCGAAGGAGACCGGGACGGGGACGGGGGTGGGGACGCCATGACGATCAGGGTGCTGATCGTCGACGACCAGATGATGGTGCGCGAGGGATTCTCCGTCCTGCTGAACGCCATGGAGGGCATCGAGGTCGTCGGAGAGGCCGTCGACGGCCGTGAGGCCATCGCACAGGTGGCGGCGCTGCGCCCGGATGTGGTGCTGATGGACATCCGGATGCCGCTGATGAACGGGCTGGAGGCGACGCGGGAGATCGTGGCGGCGGACACGGACGCGAAGGTGCTGGTCCTGACGACCTTCGACCTCGACGAGTACGTGTACCAGGCGCTGCGGGCCGGGGCCTCCGGGTTCCTGCTCAAGGACGCGTCGGCCCGTCAGCTGGCCGACGGCGTACGGGTGGTGGCGGCCGGGGAGGCGCTGCTGGCGCCGTCGGTGACCAAGCGGCTGATCTCGGAGTTCTCGAAGCTCGCCGAGACGCCGAGGGTCGCGGACCCGGCCGGGGTAGGCGAGTTGACGGACCGTGAGAAGGAGGTGCTGGTACTGATCGCGCAGGGGCTGTCCAACGGGGAGATAGCCGGCCGGCTGATCGTCGCCGAATCCACCATCAAGACCCATGTGAGCCGCATCCTGGTGAAGCTGGGCCTGCGGGACCGCACCCAGGCCGCCGTGTTCGCCTACGAGACCCGGCTGGTGACTCCGTCGTAGGGTGCGGGGATGGGCTTTGATCCGTGGGATGCCGCGTTCGTCGCCGATCCGTACCCGGCGTACCGGGAGTTGCGGGAGCAGGGGCGGGCGATGTGGTGCGAGGCCACCGGGCAGTGGCTGGTGCCGCACTACGCCGATGTGAGTGCGCTGCTGCGGGACCGGCGGCTGGGGCGAACGTACCTGCACCGGTTCACGCACGAGGAGTTCGGGCGCGAGGCGCCGCCCCCGGAGCACGAGCCCTTCCACGTGCTCAACGGGAACGGGCTGCTGGACCTGGAGGATCCCGCGCACGCACGGGTGCGCAGGCTGGTCGCGAAGGCCTTCACCCCGCGGACGGTGGAGCGGCTGGTGCCGGCCGTGCGGCGGCTGGCCGGGGAGCTGGTGGGGCAGCTGCTCGCGGACGGGGGCGGGGACCTGCTCACCGTGGTCGCCGAACCGCTGCCCGTGGCGGTGATCGCGGAGCTGCTGGGCGTGCCGGAGGCGGACCGGGGGATGCTGCGGCCCTGGTCGGCGGACATCTGCGGGATGTACGAGCTCCGGCCGGACGAGGAGACCGCGCGGCGGGCGGTGCGGGCGAGCGTGGAGTTCAGCGCGTATCTGCGCGGGCTGATCACCGAGCGGCGCGCACGGCCCGGCGAGGATCTGATCTCCGGCCTGATCGCCGCTCACGACGAGGAGGGCAGGCTCAGCGAGCAGGAGATGATCTCCACCTGTGTGCTCCTGCTGAACGCCGGGCACGAGGCCACCGTCAACACCACGGTCAACGGCTGGTGGGCGCTGTTCCGCAACCCCGGGCAGCTCGATGCGCTGCGTGCGGATCCGAATCCCGAAAAGTTGTCCACAGCTGTGGATGAACTCATGCGGTACGACACGCCCCTCCAGTTGTTCGAACGCTGGGTGCTCGACGACATCCGGATCGGGGACACCGAGATCCCCCGCGGGGCCGAGGTCGCGCTGCTCTTCGGGTCCGCGAACCGGGATCCCGCGCGGTTCACCGATCCCGACACCCTGGACCTCGTACGGCCCGACAACGCGCATCTCTCGCTCGGGGCCGGAATCCACTACTGCCTGGGGGCGCCGCTCGCGCGCCGCGAACTGGAGGCTTCCTTCGGAGCGCTGCTCGCAGACGGCGTCCCGCCACTGCGGCTCGCCGAGGAGCCGCAGTGGCGGGACGGGTACGTCATCCGGGGGCTGGAGCGCCTGCTCGTGGAGTTCTAGGCGGCGGGCGCCCGGGCGGCGGACCCTAGGGCCTGTCGTCAAACTCCCGTCTGCCCCGCGACGCCTGGGCCGCCCTCCGGGCGACGACGGGAGTTTGACGACAGGCCCTAGGTATGAAACTGCCGGACGTTGGTTACACATGGGTCTCCGAGTAGACGGAGGTCTGCCGTGCCCCCTTCACCTCAACAGCAGCAGGACCGTCAGGCCCAGCACCGCCTTGCGGTCCTGCGACACGCCGAAGAAGTCACGGGGAACGTCGCGCTGACCTGCCGGTACTACGGCATCAGCCGCACTTGCTTCTATAAGTGGCAGCGCCGTTACCAGGACGAAGGCCTCGACGGCCTGCGGGACCGGTCCAGCAAGCCGCACCACTGTCCTCACGCCACCGAGGCCGACGTCGTGAACAAGATCGTCTACCTGCGGCGGCACTACTACTTCGGTCCGATGAAGATCAAGATGTACCTCAAGCGGTACCACGACATCGACATCGCCTGTTCAGCCGTCTACCGCATCCTCAAGAAGCTCGGGCTGAACCGGCTGCCGGCCTCCCAGCGCTACAAACGCCACGACAAGCGCTACACCCGCTACGAGAAGCAGTTGCCCGGCAACCGCGTCCAGATCGACGTCAAATTCATCGAGCCGATCGGCCTCCCTGCGCAGGCTCCTGCGGCAGCGCCGGTGACCGGGCCCCTTCCGAAACGGCGGCGCCGGGCGAAGTACTACCAGTTCACCGCCATCGACGACTGCACCAGGCTGCGGGTGCTGCGGATCTACCCGCGGTGCGACCAGAAGACCGCCGTCCAGTTCCTCGACTACGTCCTCGAGCGCCTGCCGTTCCGCATCGAGGTCATCCAGACCGACAACGGCGCGGAGTTCCAGTCAGCCTTCCACTGGAACGTTCTCGACAAGGGCATCGCCCACACCTACATCAAACCCGCATCACCGCACCTCAACGGCAAAGTCGAACGCTCCCATCGCATCGACGCCGAGGAGTTCTACCGCATGCTCGACGGCCTCGTCATCGACGACACAGGCGTCTTCAACGACAAGCTGCGAGAGTGGGAGGACTACTACAACTACCACCGCCCCCACGGCGCCCTCGGCGGCCAGACACCCTACGAACGCCTCAAGCAGAAGACCGAGGCCCCGGTGTAATCAAGCACCAGCAGTCGCACACCTAGGCCGCCATGTCGCGGCGGCGCAGGGCCGCGAGGCCGGCCGCCGTCAGGGCCGCCGCCAGAGCCGTCAAGGTCAGCAGCGGCGTCCAGGTCAGGGCCTCGGCTCCCGGCAGCTTCGGCAGGTGGGCGAAGGGCGAGAGGTCCATGACGGCCTCCGGGAGCCGCAGCGCGGGCCCGACCCAGCCCAGGGCCAGTGCGGCCCCGGCCACCGCCCAGGCGGCCACCGCGTACCTGGGAGCCGCGCCGTAGAGCAGGGCGGCGACGGCCCCGATCACCCAGACCGCCGGAAGCTGCGCGAGCGCGGCGGCGACGGCCCCGGCGACGTCCTGCCCGTGTCCGATGCCCAGGCCGAGGCCGCCGAGCAGCAGGATCAGCGCCGAGCCCGCGAAGGCGACGGCCAGGTGACCGCCGGCCCAGCGCAGCCGTCCGACCGCGTGCGCCAGCAGCGGTTCGGCGCGCTGCCCCGACTCCTCGCCGCTCAGCCGCAGCACCGCCGAGACGATGTACAGGGCGGCGACCAGGCCGAGCATCCCCGCCATCGTGGCGAGGAACGCGTCGGCGATCCCGCTCTGACCACCCATCCGCTCGATGATCTCCCGGGTCCTCTCGTTGTCCCCGACCAGCTCCGTGGCCCCGTCCGTCATCCCGCCGAAAACCAGGCCGGCCGCGAGGAAGCCCAGGCTCCAGCCGGTCAGGCTGCCGCGCTGCAGCCGCCAGGCCAGCGCCCCGGCCGAGCCGAGCCGGCCCTGAGCGGGGCCGGGGCGGGCGGGCAGGAAGCTCATGCCCACGTCGCGGCGCCCGGCCAGCACGTACGCCGTCACCACCTGCGCGGTCACGGCGGCGGCGAACAGGGCGAGCACCCACCAGCGTTCGGCGGCGAAGGCCCGTACGTGTTCCAGCCATCCCAGCGGCGAGACCCACGTCAGCACCGACGAGCCGGTCCGTGAGCCCGCGTCGCCCGCGGCGCGCAGGACGAAGGCGGCGCCGAGCAGCGCCCCCGTGAGCCCCTTCGCGAGCCGTGCGCTCTCGGTGAGCTGGACCGCGATGCCCGCCAGCCCCGCGAAGACCATCCCGGTGGCGCCGAGGCCGAGTCCGAGGGCCGGCGCACCGCCCGCCCCCCGCCCCGCGAGGCCGGCGGTGACGACCAGCGCGACCATGCCGTTCGCCACGAGGGCGGCGAGCAGCGCGGCCGTCAGCGGGGCCCGACGGCCCACCATGGCGGCGGAGAGCATCTCCTGACGGCCCGTCTCCTCCTCCTCGCGGGTGTGCCGGACCACGATGACCAGGCTCATCACCCCTGCGAGCAGCCCGGCGAAGACCCCGCTGCGCCAGGCGGTCAGGGCGCCGACCGAGTCGCCGAACAGCGGTCCGTACAGGGCGCGCAGGGAGCCGTTGCCGCCCATCGTGACGACCAGCCGGGCCCGGTCGGCGGGCGTCGCGTACACCGATTCGAGGGCGGCGGGCATGCTCAGCACCAGCAGCGACACGACCGCGGTCCAGACCGGCACCATCACCCGGTCACGTCGCAGGGCCAGCCGCAGCAGGGTTCCCGTACCCGCGAGTTGGTCCTTCATCGCGAGGCACCTTCCGAGTCCGAGTCCGAGTCGGCGGCCGCGTCGGCGGCCGCGTAGTGCCGCAGGAACAGCTCCTCGAGGGTGGGCGGGGTCGAGGTCAGCGACCGTACGCCCGACGTGGTGAGAGCGCGCAGCACGGCGTCCAGCTTGTCGGTGTCGGCCTGGAGGCTGACCCGCAGGCCCTGCACGCGCACGTCGTACACGCCCGGCAGGTGGGCGATGCCGTTGGGCGGCGCGGCCAGTTCGGCGCTGATCGAGGTACGGGTGAGGTGGCGGAGGTCGCCGAGCGTACCCGTCTCGACGGTGCGGCCCTTGCGGATGATGCTCACCCGGTCGCAGAGCGCCTCGACCTCGCCGAGGATGTGCGAACTCAGCAGGACGGTCCGCCCGGCGGCGCGGGCCTCGGCCACACAGGACCGGAAGACGCCTTCCATCAGGGGGTCGAGGCCGGAGGTGGGTTCGTCGAGGATGAGCAGTTCGGCGTCGGAGGAGAAGGCGGCGACGAGGGCGACCTTCTGCCGGTTGCCCTTGGAGTACGTGCGCCCCTTCTTGGCCGGGTCCAGCTCGAACCGTTCGATCAGCTCGGCGCGGCGGGTCCGGTCCAGGCCCCCGCGCAGCCGCCCGTAGAGGTCGATGACCTCGCCGCCGGAGAGGTTGCGCCACAGGGTGACGTCGCCGGGCACGTAGGCGACGCGGCGGTGCAGGGCGACGGCGTCGGCCCACGGGTCACCGCCGAGGAGTTCGGTGGTGCCGGAGTCGGCGCGCAGCAAGCCCAGCAGGACCCGGATCGTCGTGGACTTGCCGGCGCCGTTGGGGCCGAGGAAGCCGTGCACCTCGCCGGTGGCGACGGAGAGGTCGAGCCCGTCCAGGGCGTGGGTGCGGCCGAACGCCTTGTGGAGTCCGGCGACGCTGATTGCCTTCGTCATACTTCCGAACGTACGCTTACTTCACAAATTTGTGAAGTTAAGAAATCGCATAAAGTTGGGAAGGTGGCGGATGAGATGGCAGACGAGATGGACGCGATGGCGGTACGCGACGGGGAAGCGGTCTCCCGCTTCGTGGAGCGGTTCGGCGCGCAGCTGACCGAGGCGGGCATGCCGCGGATGGCCGCGCGGGTCTTCGCACAGCTGCTGGCCAGTGACAGCGCCGCGCTGACCTCGGCGGAGCTCGGCGAGGCCCTGCGGATCAGCCCGGCGGCGGTGTCCGGGGCCGTGGCCTACCTGGCGCAGGTCAACATGGTCAGCCGCGAGCGCGAACCGGGCTCGCGGCGCGACCTGTACGTCCTGCACAACGAGCTCTGGTACGAGACCTTCACCCGGCGGGACCAGGTGCTGACCCTGTGGGAGAAGACCCTGCGCGAGGGCGCCGCGGGCCTGGGCGCCGACACCCCGGCCGGGGCGCGCGTCGCCGAGACGGCGGCGTTCTTCGAGTTCATGCAGGGCGAGCTGCTCGGCCTGCTGGACCGCTGGCGGACCTACCGGGAGACCCTGGACCTGGGCTGAAACCGGCCCCCGCGGCGCGCCCGGCCCGCCCGGCCTGTCCAGCCCGCCCCGGCAGGCCGGGCCCGCCCCAGCCGACGGACCGCCGGAACCCACAGGACGCCCCCGACCGCGGGATCCCCGGCGAGCAGCACCCTCACCACGCCGTCCCCGGGGCCCCGACCCCCCGCGGCCGGGCGCGACAGGCCCGGCGGCAGCACCCGCCGGCCCAGCAGCCCCGGGCTCACCCGGGCCCGCTGCCCGGTGCGCTCCCCCGACGGCAGCACCAGCACCAGCACCGGAGGCAGCCACCCGCGGCGCACGACCACGGCCTCGTACGTGGTCCAGCGCGCGGCCGGATCCCGCAGGGCCCGGCCCGCCCACCGGGCGGCGAGGAGCTCCCGTACCCCGAACACCACCGGACTCAGCAGCACCAGCAGCGCCACGGGCCGCGTGAGCACCGCCGCGACCACCGCCGGCCAGCAGAACACCGGCAGCAGGCACAGCAGCAGCCCGTCCCGCCGCCAGTCGGCGAACGCCCCGCGCATCGCCTCCGACACCGCCGCCCCCGACACCGCCTCCGCCTCCGCCACAGGACCCCTCCCGCCCGTCGCCCTCAGCGGGGCACGGTGAGCGCCCACGCCGAGGGGTGCAGGGTCCACGTGCGCCGCCGTACCGGACCGGTCATCGCCGCGTCCGCCCGGTAGCGGAAGTCCGTGCCCGACACCGAGACCGTCTTGGCCCGCGCCGACACCGTCGAACCCGCGCCCCCGCCCCCCGTGCGCACGACGACCTCCGCGAGCCCGCCGTCCTCCCCGGTGGTCACCGAGACGTCCTCCACCGGCCGGACCACGTCCGCCAGCAGCACCCCGTCCGCCTCCACCCGCAGGCGCAGCCGGGCCGCGTCGCCCGCCCCGGCCACCGGCCGGACCAGCGTCCGCACCAGCGAGCGGTACGCGCTCCACACCGAGGGACCGGCCGGGGGCCCGGCGGCCGCCGCCCGCAGCGGCGGGATCCGCAGCGTCCGCAGCACCACCCCGTCGCTGTCGTCCACCAGCAGGTCGCACATCCGAACCGCACCCTCCAGCACCGCCCGCGCCGCCGCGACGGCCGACAGCGGCACGCCCAGCGCCCCGGCCAGCCCCAGCGACCCCGCAGGCCCCACCGGCACCAGCGAAAGGGCACCCTCCGCCAGCCCCCGCTCCCGGTGCAGCAGCCCGACGGCGCGCACCAGGGCCCGGTCGTCGCCCACGATCACGGGCCGCCGATGACCCCGGCGGGCCAGGGCCCGCGCAAACTCCTCCTGTGAGTCCGGGAGGCAGATTTTCGCCGCCGCGCCCGCTGACAACACATCCTTCGCGATCCGCACGGACTCGCCGTCAAGACGGCGGGCGACCGGGTCGACGAGCACGAGAAGGCCGCCTACCGGCGCGCCCGCTTGGCTCATGGTGGGCTCTGGAGCCGACACCTCGGTCCTTCCTCGGGTAGCATCTTTGTGCAAGAGGCCCTTGCGCTATTGCGCCAGGGCCTTCGTCTATTCCGGGGTACCGGTCCGACGGCTCAGCCTGCGGTGTACATCGTCGTACGCCCCCTGACCTTCGACATGCCCCATCCGGAAGAGGTGTACGCCTGTGCCCGCTCTTGTGCTGCTCGGAGCTCAGTGGGGTGACGAGGGCAAGGGAAAGGCCACCGACCTGCTCGGTGGATCCGTTGACTATGTAGTGCGCTACCAGGGTGGCAACAACGCCGGCCACACGGTCGTCGTCGGCGACCAGAAGTACGCACTGCACCTTCTCCCCTCCGGCATCCTCTCGCCCGGATGCACCCCGGTCATCGGTAACGGCGTCGTCGTCGACCCGGCCGTCCTGCTCTCCGAGCTGCGCGGCCTGAACGAGCGCGGCATCGACACCTCCAAGCTGCTCATCAGCGGCAACGCGCACCTGATCACGCCGTACAACGTCACCCTCGACAAGGTCGGCGAGCGCTTCCTCGGCAAGCGCAAGATCGGTACGACCGGCCGCGGCATCGGCCCGACGTACGCGGACAAGATCAACCGCGTCGGCATCCGCGTCCAGGACCTCTACGACGAGTCGATCCTCACCCAGAAGGTCGAAGCGGCGCTCGAGGGCAAGAACCAGCTCCTCGCGAAGCTCTACAACCGCCGCGCGATCGACGCCGCCGCGATCGTGGAGGAGATGCTCCAGTACGCGGACCAGATCAAGGGCTACGTCGCCGACACCACCCTGATCCTCAACAACGCGCTGGACGAGGACAAGGTCGTGCTCTTCGAGGGCGGCCAGGGCACCCTGCTCGACGTCGACCACGGCACGTACCCCTTCGTCACCTCCTCGAACCCGACCGCGGGCGGCGCCTGCACCGGTACCGGTGTCGGCCCGACGAAGATCAGCCGCGTCATCGGCATCCTGAAGGCGTACACGACCCGCGTCGGCGCCGGCCCGTTCCCGACCGAGCTGTTCGACCAGGACGGCGAGGACCTGCGCCGCATCGGCGGCGAGCGCGGCGTGACCACCGGCCGTGACCGCCGCTGCGGCTGGTTCGACGCGCCGATCGCACGCTACGCCACGCGCGTGAACGGTCTGACCGACTTCTTCCTCACCAAGCTGGACGTGCTGACCGGCTGGGAGCAGATCCCGGTGTGCGTCGCGTACGAGATCGACGGCAAGCGCGTCGAGGAGCTCCCGTACTCGCAGACGGACTTCCACCACGCGAAGCCGATCTACGAATACCTCCCCGGCTGGTCCGAGGACATCACGAAGGCGAAGACCTTCGAGGAGCTTCCGGCGAACGCCCGGGCGTACGTGAAGGCCCTCGAGGAGATGTCGGGCGCCCCGATCTCCGCGATCGGCGTCGGCCCCGGCCGCACCGAGACGATCGAGATCAACTCGTTCCTCTAGGCGGTACCCCCCGACGGGGCGGCCGGCGCACCCGCGCCCGCCGCCCCGTCGGCGTTCCGGGACGCCTCGGAAAAGAAATCTCCCGCCACCGGTCACATCCGTGCCCGCCCCTGCGTCAGTGCTGTGAAGACACCGGCCCGAAGGAGCGAGCAGCCATGACGAACACCAACACGGACACGAACACCTCCACCCCGACGAAGACCCCGCCGTCCCGGATGGCCGACCCGGGTGCGTTCGTGCCCGAGCTGGGCGAGGTCAGCGCGGCGCTCTTCCGGGCGACCGGCAACCGCTCGGTGCCGCGCAAGACGATCAGCCTCGTCCAGCTGCGGGCCGGGCAGATCGTCGGGAACACCTACCTGACCGTCCTCAACACCTCGTTCCTGCGCAAGGCCGGGGAGAGCGAGGAGCGGATCACCGCCGTCGCCTCCTGGCAGGACGCCCCGTACTTCGACGGCGCCGAGCGGGCCGCGCTCGCCCTGGTGGAGGCCACCCTCCAGCCCGCGCCGCACGGCCGGGAGCGCGTGACCGACGAGCTGTACGCCGAGGTGGCGGAGCACTACGACGAGAAGGCCCTCGCCACGCTCACCATCGCGATCGGCCAGATCAGCTTCTTCATCGCCCTCGCGGTCATCGGCAAGCCGCAGCCGGTCGCCTCGCTGGCCGACGAGCAGTGGGACCGAGGCTGACGCGGCTGACCGAGAACACGGGGAAGGGGCGGTGCGCCGTACGGTGCACCGCCCCTTCCCCGTGTCCGCCGGGTGGATCAGTTCTTCGCGTAGAAGCCGAACATGTCGACGACGAGGTCGATGTCGTCCCAGCCCTGGTTCCAGAAGTCGATGACGTTGTTCCTGCCCGCGCTCGCCTGGGCGAGGTTCGGGACGGTGGCGCCGAACGTCCAGTTCAGCGTGGACGAGACGGGCGGCTCGGGCCAGCCCGCGGTGCCGTTCTCGTACAGGTCCCACGAGTTCGGGTCCGGGGAGACCGACAGGAAGCCGTCCCCACGGGGGTTGGTGACCGTGGCGTTCAGCACGTAGCCCTCGATGCCGGGGGCACCGGTGTAGATCGGCACGGGGACGTAGCTGCGGCCCGGCAGCGGACCGTAGGCCCAGCTGCGGGTGTCGAGGAGCCGGTTCGGGACGAGCGGCATGAAGGCCGCCTTGCTCTCGGGGCTGTAGTAGCCGACGACGTCGACCACCACGTCGGTCGGGGCCCAGCCGCCGTTGCGGATGCTGATCCTGCCGTCGGCACCGATCGGCACGATCACCGAGTTCGCGACCGTCTGACCGGCCGAGAAGTTCACGCTGGACGTCGACGGCGCCGCCTGCCCGCTCGGGAAGGCGGTCAGGTGACCGGCGTCCTTCGGGTTGGTGACGGTCACGTTCAGGGACACCGCGGTGGCACCCTTCGGAACGCCCCGACGGTCGGCGATGTCCAGTCCGAACGTGCCGTAGCCGGGGACCTGTCCCTTGACCGTGCCGAGGCCCTCACGCGTGTCGGCGAACCGGACCGGAGTCAGCGAGGTGTAGCCGCTGGACTCCGTCCGGCTGAAGTAGCCGGTGACGTCCGCTATCAGGTCGACCGAGCCGGCACCGTTGTTGACCAGGTGCACGTAGCCCTCGTGGACCGGAACGATCACCAGGTTGGGGACGGTCTGCCCGGGAACGTAGTTCACGTTCGACGTGGTGGGCTCGACGTACTCCTTGCCGGGCTGGACCGCGATGTGCCCGTAGGCGGTGGTGTTGGTGACCGTGACGTTGAGCGCCACGGCGGTGACCCCGGCGGGGATCTTGCCGACGCCGCCGACCTTCAGGGCCGTCATTCCCCACCGGCCGATCTTGGCCTTCGGCGCGCCGACGCCCTCCCGGGTGTCCAGCAGCCGGGTGGGGGCGTGGGGCGTGAAGTCTGCACCCGCCGTGACGATCTCGGTCGTGTTCACGGCCGAGACCTTGTTCGTCGCGTCCCACACGGAGACGGTGACGGTGTAGGTGCCGACCTCGGCGTAGCTGTGGCTGTTGTTCAGCACGGTCGAGCCGGAGGCCGTGACCCGTTCCGCGGTCCCGTCGCCCCAGGCGATGCTGATGTCGAGCTGGGCGCCGGCGCTCGTGACGGTCGACTCCAGGTCGAGTCCGTGCGCGGTGTGGCTCGATCCGGACAGCGCGACGGCGAGGCCCGGATTCCCTTCGGCGGCCTGCGCCTGGGCCGGGGCCTGGGCCGGGGCCCCTGCGGCCTTGTGCCGGCCGGCCGGCGGCGGATTGCCGACCGTACGGACCGTACGGTCGGCGGGGCTGGCGAAGGTCAGGGCGGCGGCGGCCCGGGCCTTGTCCAGGTCCACGGCCGGAGCGGCCTTCCCGTGGCCCGCGGACGCGGGGCCCACCGGAACGGGACCCGCCGCGTGGGCCAGGCCCGGGACCAGGCCGAAAGCCGCCGCCACGAAGGCGGCGGAGACTACGAGTCGGCGATTGCGCACCGATCCCCCCATTCCTCTGTCGATGTCGATGTCGGCTCTACTTGGTCTCGTAGTAGCCGAGGCAGTCGATGATCATGTCCACCGGCTCCCAGCCCTGGTTCCAGAAGTCGATGACGTCGCCCTTGCCCCCGGACGTCTGGACCAGGTTCGGGACGGTCGCACCCGCCGTCCAGTTCAGCGAGGAGGAGCCCGGACGCTCCGGCCTGACCTGCCGGCCCTTCTGGTAGTCGGTCCACGTGTTCGGGTCGGGAGCGACCGAAAGGTGACCCGCGCCGCGCGTGTTGGTGACCGTGGCGTTCAGCACCCAGGCCGTGACGGGCTCGGCCGAATCGCCCAGGAGCGGCAGCAGCAGGTACTCGCGGGCCGGCACCGGGCCGGCGGTGCGGTACCAGGCGTTCTCGCGGGTGTCGATGAACCGGAACGGCTCGTCCGCCGACCGGAAGGCGGCGTTGCTCTCGGGGCTGTAGTAGCCGACGACGTCGATCACCACGTCGGCTCCCTTCCAGCTGCCGTTGCGGACGCTGATCTTCCCGTCAGCACCGATCGGCACGATCACCGAGTTCGCGACCGTCTGACCGGCCGAGAAGTTCACGCTGGACGTCGACGGCGCCGCCTGCCCGCTCGGGAAGGCGGTCAGGTGACCGGCCTCCTGCGGGTTGGTGGCCGTCAGGTTCAGCGCCACGGCGGTGGCACCCTTCGGGATGCCGTGGCGCCCCGCGACCTCCACGCCGAACGTGCCGTATCCGGCGACCTGGCCCTTGGCGGTGCCCAGGCCCTCGCGGGTGTCGACGGCGCGCACCGGCGTCAGCGGGGCGTAGCCGCTCGCCGCGGAGTGGGTGAAGTAGCCGGTGACGTCGGCGATCAGATCGACCGGGCCCCAGCCGCCGTTGACCAGGTGGACGTAGCCGTCGACGACCGGCACGATCACCAGGTTCGGGACGGTCTGGCCCGCGACGTAGTTGAGGTTGGACGTCTTGGGCGGAAGGAAGTCCTTGCCGGGCTGGACCGCGATGTGGCCCGCGTCGGTGGCGTTGGTGACGGTGACGTTGAGGGCCACGGCGGCGACGTCCGCGGGGATCTTGGCGCTGCCGCCGACCTTCAGGGCCACCATGCCCTTCGCACCGACCTTGGCCTTCGCCGCACCGACGCCCTCGCGGGTGTCCAGCAGGCGGGTGGGCGCGTGCGGGGTGAACTCGCTGCCGGCGGTGACGAACCCGACCTCGTTCACGACCGTGCCGCCGTTGGTCGTGTCCTTCACCGTGACCTTGACCTTGTACGTGCCGACCTCGGCGTACATGTGGGTCTTGTTCTGCGTGTCGGCGCCGGCCGCGGCGTACTTCTCCGTGGCCCCGTCACCCCAGTCGACGGTGACCTCGAGCGCGGCGGCCGCGCTCTTCACGTCGGTGACCAGCAGGACCTCGTGCGCGGAGTTGGCGTAGGCCGCCAGCTCGATGGCGAGGTCCGGGTTGCCGGCCGCGTCGGCCCGCGAGGTGACGACCGTACGGTCCGCGCCGCTGCGAACGGCCTCCCCCTTGCCCTGCCCCCCGGCCTTGCCCTGAGCCGCCGCGAACACGCCCGGCCCCTGCCCCGCGGGCGCCACCGGGCCCGCCGCCTGGGCGGTGCCCGGGATCAGACCGATACCTGCCGCGACGAGAGCGGCGGAAACTACGAGTCGGCGATTGCGCACCGGCCCCCCATATTTCTGTCTGTGTGCGTTGCTGGGTCGAGGTAGAAAAGCGCCCCGGGTCCGGCCTCGACGGCCGGGCCCGGGGCGGTGGTGCGTGCCGCTACTTGGTCTCGTAGTAGCCGAACATGTCGACGATCAGGTCCGTGGGCTCCCAGCCCTGGTTCCAGAAGTCGACGACGCCGAAGGGGCCCGTGCCGGCCTGGACCAGGTTCGGGACGGTCTTGCCCGCCGTCCAGTTCAGGGTCGAGGCACCCGGACGCGCGGGCTCGACCGCGACGCCGTCCCAGTAGTCCTCGATGCTGTTCGGGTCCGGGGCGACCGAGAGGAAGCCGGCGCCCTGGGTGTTGGTGACCGTGGTGTTCAGCACGTAGCCCGCGATGCCGGCCTCGTAGCCGGGCATCTCCAGCGCGAAGTACATGCGGCCCGGGAGCTCACCGTAGATCGGGCTCGCGGGGTCGCGGCTGTCGATCAGGCGGCCCGGCGACACCGGCACGTAGGCGCCGTTGCTCGCCTGGCTGTAGTGGCCGACGACGTCGACGATGACGTCGGCACCGGCCCAGGCGCCGTTGCGGATGCTGATCTTCCCGTCAGGGCCGACCGGCACGATCACCGAGTTGGCGATGGTCTGACCGGCGGTGAAGTTCACGCTGGACGTGGACGGAGCCGACTGGCCGCTCGGGAAGACCGTCAGGTGACCGGTCTCCTTCGGGTTGGTGACGGTCACGTTCAGCGCCACCGCCGTGATGCCCTGGGGCACCCCGCGCAGGCCGCTGATCTGCGTGCTGAAGACCGACTGGCCGGCGACCTGGCCCTTGGAGGTGCCGAGGCCCTCGCGGGAGTCGACGAAGCGGGTCGGGTTCATCGACGTGTAACCGCTGGCCGCGGACCGGGTGAAGTAGCCCGTGACGTCCGCGAGGAGGTCGATGGACTCCCAGCCGCCGTTGAACAGCTCGACGTAGCCGTCCTTGCCGACCGGCACGATGACCAGGTTCGGGACGGTCTGACCGGCCTCGAAGTTGACGTTCGAGGTGATCGGCTGCTCGTGGCCCGAACCGAAGACGGTGACGTGACCGGCCTGGGTGGTGTTCGTGGCGGTGACGTTCAGGACGACCGCCGTGACGCCGTTCGGGATGCCGCCGTTGCCGCCGACCTTCAGGTGGGCCGTGCCGCGCGCCGGGACCTTGCCCTTGGTGGCGCCGATGCCGCTGCGGGTGTCCAGCAGACGGGTCGGGCCGTACGGGGTGAAGTCCGAGCCCGCGGTCTGGATCGGCAGCGTGTTGACGATCTCGGCCTGGTTCGCGGCGTCCGTCACGGTGACCTTGACGGTGTACTCGCCGAGCTCCGCGTACGTGTGGCTGTTGGTCAGCGTGGTGGAGCCGCCGGCCGTGGTCGTGTCCTTCTTGCCGTCGCCCCACTCGATGGTGATGCTGAGCGAGGCGGACGCGCTGATGATCTCGGTGTCCAGCGTGAGGCCGTGCGCGGTCTCACCGCTGGCGTTCAGGATCATCGCCAGGTCGGGGTTGCCCACGGCGGCCCCCTGCGCCTGGGCGGTGGCGGCCTTGCCCTGGGCCGTCGGCAGGGTCTTGCGGACCGACTTGTCAGCCGGGCTGGTGAACTTCTTGAAGCTCGACGCCGCGGCCTTGTCCAGGTCCACGGCGGAGGCGGCCACGCGGTTGGAGGCCGGCTTGCCCGGGTCGGCCGCGTGGGCCATTCCCGGTATGAGACCCGCACCGGCTGCGATGAGTGCGGCGGATACTACGAGACGGCGACTGCGCACCGATCCCCCCATTTTTGAACGTGCTCAGGATGTATCGGGTGCAGCCTACATACCTTACGGCGAGGGTTCAGCCGGGTATTCGGGCGGGTGGCGGGAAACCGACTCCGGTCTGTCCCGGACCGCCCCGTCCTGTCCCGTTCTGGGCAGCCGACCCGCCCCCCAAGTCCGGCGGGCTCTACCAGGCCAGCTGCGAGATCTCCTCCGCCACCACCGCGCAGGCGTCCGCCGCCGGGTCGATGAGCGGGAAGTGGCCGACCCCGTCCAGCAGGGTCAGCCCCACCGTCTCCCCCGCCTTCGCCGCCGCGGCCACGTACGACTCCACCACCGCGGCCGGGACCACGATGTCCGCGCGCCCCTGGACCACCGCCGTCGCGATGCCCGTCGGGAGCAGGGCCGCCGGATCGGCGAAGGGGAGGCGGGCGGCGAACCGCTCCGGCCCGCCCAGCAGCTGCGCACTCGCGCCGCCGCACACGCCGAGCTCCTCCGCCACCGCGAAGTCCGCGATCGGGGCCAGCGCCACCACTCCGCGCAGCGGCGGCGGGCAGGGCAGCCGCCACGGGGAGTCGTACGGGAGCACGTGCCGGGCCGCGCCCCACAGCGCGAGGTGGCCGCCGGCCGAGTGGCCGGTCAGGACCACCCGGCGGATGTCGGCCTGCGGCAGGGCGGCCGCGGCGAGGTCCGGAAGGGCGTCCAGAGCGGCGGCGACGTCATCGAAGGTTTCCGGCCAACGTCCGGCGACGGGACCCTCGGACCCCTGGTGCGGAAGGGAACTCCCGCGCCGGTACTCCACGTTGGCGACCGCGAAGCCCCGCCGGGCCAGGAAATCGGCGAACGGCGTGATGTGCCGGCGGTCGTACGGAGCCCGCCAGGCCCCGCCGTGCAGCACGGCGACCAGCGGAGCCGGGCCCTCGCCCGCGCCGCGCGGGGCGTAGAAGTCGACGACCTGGTCGGGGTGTTCCCCGTACGCGGCGGTCGCGTCCGGCGCGACCGCCGGATGGGAGAAGGCCGAGGCAGCCTCGGCGGCGTCCCGTTCCACTGCGGCGGGGTCCGTCATCGGCTCAACCTCTCGGTAACGCGTGGGACAGCGGGGACAGATGTTCCGGTGGTCCGGCAGAGCGGGACCGTATCAGTCCGGAACGCGCCGTTCCGTGCGGGGCCCGGGATGTGCCGGAGCGGGCGGAGCCGTAGCCCCGCCCGCCCGGTGATGTGACGTTTCGCTACGGGGTCACCCGAAAATGTGACCCAGTGTGCGCGCCGCACGCTCCGCGTCGGCGAATCCGACGTAGAGCGGGGTGAAGCCGAAGCGCAGGACGTCGGGGGCCCGGAAGTCCCCGATGACGCCGCGCGCGATGAGCTCCCGCATGACCTCGCGGGCGTTCGCGGTGCGCAGCGAGACCTGGCTGCCGCGGTGCGCGTGCTCGCCCGGGGTGACCGATTCGACCTTGTCCCGCGGCACGTACGCCGCGACGCATTCGAGGAAGAAGTCGGTCAGGGCCAGGGACTTGGCGCGCACGGCTTCGACGGACACGCCGTCCCAGACGTCGAGCGCCGCCTCCAGGGCCAGCATGGACAGGATGTCCGGCGTGCCCACGCGGCCGCGCCGCGCGCCGTCGGCCGGGATGAACTCCGGCGTCATGGCGAAGGGATCGGCGTGGCCGTTCCACCCGGGGAGGGGGGAGTCGAAGGCGGCCTGGTGGCGCTCGGCGATGTACAGGTACGCGGGGGCGCCGGGGCCGCCGTTGAGGTACTTGTACGTGCAGCCGACCGCGAGGTCGACGGCGTGTTCGTCGAGGCCGACGGGGAGGGCTCCCGCGGAGTGGCACAGGTCCCAGACCGTGACCGCGCCGGCGGCGCGGGCGGCCGCCGTCAGGGCCGGGAGGTCGTGCAGCCGGCCGGAGCGGTAGTCGACGTGGTTGAGGAGCACCGCGGCGGTGTCCTCGCCGATCGCCCCCGCGGCTGCGGACGCGTCCACGGGGACCACTTCGAGGCCGGTCATCCTGGCCGCCGAGGCCGCGATGTAGCCGTCGGTGGGGAAGGTGGCGGCGTCGACCAGCAGCCGCGTGCGGCCCGGCTCCGCCAGGCGGGCGGCGCCGACCAGGGCCTTGAACAGGTTGACGCTGGTGGAGTCGCCGACGACCACCTGGCCGGCGGCCGCGCCGATCAGGGGGGCGAGCTTGTCGCCGATCCGCTCGGGGGCGGTCCACCAGCCGCTCTCGTCCCAGGAGCGGATGAGGAGCTCGCCCCACTGCCTGGCGACGACATCGGCGGTGGCGTCGGCGACGCCGGCCGGCAGCGCGCCGAGACTGTTGCCGTCCAGGTAGACGACGCCCTCGGGCAGGGTGAAGCGCTCGCGGAGCTTGGCCAGCTCGTCGGCGGTGTCCAGGGCCTCGGCGCGGGCCTGGAGACCGGGTATCCGCATCGGCTCAGACATGGCTGCGGGCCGTCCACAGCTCCGGGAAGACGTTCTTCGTGGCGCGCTTCTCCAGCCAGGTGACGCCCGCCGAGCCGCCGGTGCCCGTCTTGGCGCCCATCGCGCGGCGGGTGGCCACGAGGTGGTCGTTGCGCCAGCGCCAGACCAGTTCGGCGACGTCGGTGAGGACCTCGCCCAGCCGGTGCAGGTCCAGGTGCTCGTCCGGGGCGGCGTACAGGCCCGTCCAGACGGCCTCGACCTCCGCCGAGGGCTCGTAGCGCTGCGACAGGTCGCGGTTCAGGACCGCGTCCGGGACCGGCAGGCCGCGGCGGGCCAGCAGGCGCAGGACCTCGTCGTAGAGGCTGGGCTCGTGCAGGGCCTTCTCCAGCTCCGCGTGGACCCGCGGGGCGCCCCGGTGCGGGACCAGCATGGAGGCGGACTTCTCACCGAGCAGGAACTCCATGCGGCGGTACATCGCCGACTGGAAACCGGAGCCCTCGCCGAGCGCGGCGCGGTACGCGTTGAACTGGCCCGGAGTGAGCTGGGCGAGCGGGCGCCAGGAGGCGTTGAGGGCCTCCAGTTCGCGGAGGGATCGTTTCAGCGCATCCATCGCGACCGGTACGCGGTCCTCGCGCAGGGCCTTCGCCGCGGTCTCCCACTCGTGGACGATGACCGTGAACCACAGCTCCATGACCTGGGTGGTGACCAGGAAGACCATCTCGCCGGGGTCGTCCGAGCGGAGGTTCTGGAGGTGGGTGAGGACGTCCGCCTGGACGTAGTCCTCGTACGGGGTCGTGCCGGCGAAGTCGAGGTTCGGGGTGTCCGAACCGGCTCCGGAGGCATCAAGGGTGTTCGACATCGCTGTCTCCTCGACACGTGCTTCCGGGTAGCGGTCCGCTCCTTCCGTGAGGCAAGTGGAGCCCCGGTCCCCTGCCCGCATCATAGGACCCGGTCGGGGCGGGGCTCCAGCGGAGAGTGGCGTACGTCACACCCCCGCCTCGGCGGCTAGGCCCCCAGCGCGTCCGCGGCCGTCTGCGAGGAGTCGCGCAGGAAGGTCGAGCAGCGCTCGTACTCCTCCTTCTCGCCGATCGCCCCGGCGGCGCGGGCCAGGGCGTTCAGGGCGCGGAGGAAGCCGCGGTTCGGCTCGTGCTCCCACGGCACGGGGCCGTGGCCCTTCCAGCCGGCCCGGCGCAGGGCGTCGAGTCCGCGGTGGTAGCCCGTGCGGGCGTACGCGTACGACTCGACCGTGCGGCCGGCGGCGAAGGCCTCGTCGGCGAGGGTCGCCCAGGCGAGGGAGGAGGTGGGGTGCGCGGCCGCCACCTCGACCGCGGGAGTGCCGGACGCCAGGGCCTCGCGGCCGGGCTCGTCGGGGAGGTGGGTGGGGGCGGGGCCCCCGAGCAGGTTCTGGTGAATGGACATGCCCCCAGTCTGGGGTATCGCGGGGCACGAACGCCGAAGGGCCCGGCCCGCCGTCGTCGGACGGCGGGCCGGGCCCTTCGGTGGGAACGGCGTGAACGTACGCGCGCGAGCGCTCACTTCGGCGTGCGCGCGAGCGCCTACTTCAGCCGGGTGCCCGTGGAGCGCAGGTTGGCGCAGGCCTCGGTGACGCGCGCGGCCATGCCGGCCTCCGCGGCCTTGCCCCAGGTGCGGGGGTCGTACTTGGACTTGGTGCCGACCTCGCCGTCGACCTTCAGCACACCCGCGTAGTTGCTGAACATGTGGTCCACGACGGGGCGGGTGAACGCGTACTGGGTGTCGGTGTCGAGGTTCATCTTCACGACGCCGTTCTCCAGCGCGGTGGCGATCTCCTCGGCCGTGGAGCCCGAGCCACCGTGGAAGACGAAGTCGAACGGCGAGGCCTGGCCGTACTTCTCGCCGACGCCGGCCTGGAGGTCCTTGAGGAGCTCGGGGCGCAGGACGACGTTGCCCGGCTTGTAGACGCCGTGCACGTTGCCGAAGGAGGCGGCCAGCAGGTAGCGGCCCTTCTCGCCCAGGCCCAGGGCCTCGGCGGTACGGATCGCGTCGTCGACGGTGGTGTACAGCTCGTCGTTGATCTCGTGGCTGACACCGTCCTCCTCGCCACCGGTCGGGGTGATCTCGACCTCGAGGATGATCTTCGCGGCGGCGGCCTTGGCGAGCAGCTCCTGGCCGATGGCCAGGTTGTCGGCCAGGGTCTCGGCGGAGCCGTCCCACATGTGCGACTGGAACAGCGGGTTCAGGCCCTTGGCGACGCGCTCGGCGGAGATGTCGAGCAGCGGACGGACGTAGCCGTCCAGCTTGTCCTTGGGGCAGTGGTCCGTGTGCAGCGCGACCGTGATGTCGTACTTGGCGGCGACGATGTGCGCGAACTCGGCCAGGGCGACGGCGCCGGTGACCATGTCCTTGTTGTGCTGGCCACCCAGGAACTCCGCACCACCGGTGGAGATCTGGATGATGCCGTCGCTCTCGGCCTCCGCGAAGCCGCGCAGCGCAGCGTGCAGGGTCTGGGACGAGGTCACATTGATGGCCGGGTAGGCGAACTTGCCTGCCTTCGCCCGGTCGAGCATCTCGTTGTAGACCTCGGGGGTTGCGATGGGCATCTGTCCGCTCCTTGGATGTGCGGGGAGTGTGCTTATTGCGGGCCCTGACCTGGGGGCGACGTCATCGTCGCACCCATCTTTCCAGACTCCGCCCGACACTCCACCCCCGCTGTCGGCCAGTACGGCCGGAAGCCGCCGGGATGTTTCACGTGAAACATCCCGGCCGCCAGAAAAGCAGCAGGTCAGGACATGATCCAGGACGTACGGGGACCTTCGGCCCCAGTTGTCCGGGTGCGGTGTCCGGACTCCGGTGGCTAGGACAGGCCCAGGTCCTCGAGGCGGTAGCCGGTGAGGTAGGGGAGCCCCGCCTCGGCGATGGCCCCGGCCGCACCGCGGTCGACGATCGTGGCGACGGCGACGACCTCGCCGCCGGCCTCGCGGACCGCTTCGACGGCGGTCAGCGGGGACCCGCCGGTGGTGGAGGTGTCCTCGACGACCAGGCAGCGCTTGCCCTTGACGTCGGTGCCCTCGATGCGGCGCTGCATGCCGTGCGCCTTCTGGGCCTTGCGGACGACGAAGGCGTCCAGCCGCCCGCCGCGCGCGGCGGAGGCGTGCAGCATCGAGGTCGCGACCGGGTCGGCGCCCAGGGTGAGGCCGCCGACGCAGTCGAAGTCGAGGTCGGCGGTGAGGTCGAGCATGACCTGACCGACCAGCGGGGCCGCCTCGCCGTCGAGGGTGATCCGGCGGAGGTCGATGTAGTAGTCGGCCTCCCGGCCGGAGGAGAGGATCACCTTGCCGTGCACGACGGCCTTGTCCTTGATCTGCTGCAGAAGCTCATCGCGTACGTCGCTCATGCCCCTGAGCTTAATTCGGCTCTACGGGAGCCGCCGCCACGTCCACGTGGTGGAGACCTCGAGCGGGTCGACGGGGGTGACCAGGCGCGGGAGGCTGTTCAGCCCGTTCGGCGGGCCCGACTGCGGCTCGACGCAGACGGCCTCGGCCTCCTCGTCGTAGACGACCACCCATTCCTCGCGGCTGGTGACCTTGAGCTCCAGCGCGCCGGGCCACGTGAGGGTGACGTCCACGCCGTGCGGCATGCCGAAGCAGTCGTCCCACGGACCGGGCTTCGGGTCGATGCGGTGGCCGGTGGGGAGGTGGTCGTCGCCGCGCTCCTCCTGCCAGTCGGGTGCGAAGTCGAGCCGCACGTCCTCGCCGCCGGTGCCGAGGTTGCGCCGGAACCAGGGGTGCCAGCCCGCCTGGGCCGGGAAGGAGTCGCCGTACGTCTCGACGCCCATGGAGAGCGTCAGCCCGTCGGGGGTCAGCTCGAAGCCCTGGGTGACCCGGCCGGGCCACGGCCACGGGTCGGCGAGGTCGAAGACGAAGGCCGCCTCGGTGTCCGTGAGCCTGCCTCGCCGCCAGGCGGTGTCGCGGCCGAAGCCGTGGATGGCGTGCGGGGGGTGGTTGAGCGGCAGTTGGTGGACGGCCCCGCCGTCACGGAACCGCCCGTTCGCGGTGCGGCCGCACCAGGGGACCATCGGGAAGGCCCCGAAGTGCGGGCCCTGGCGGAGCAGCTCGGTCCCGTCGACGCGCAGGCTGCTGATCCGGCAGCCGTTCTCCTGGTCGATGGTCAGCTCGGCGCCGCCGGCGCTCAGTTGCGTACTCATGCGGTCGACCCTAATGCGGCTGGCGCGCCGTTCAGCGTCGGCGGCGCAGAGCGCGGCCGATGA
Source organism: Streptomyces sp. IBSNAI002 (assembly GCF_052244475.1). Lineage (NCBI taxonomy): Bacteria > Bacillati > Actinomycetota > Actinomycetes > Kitasatosporales > Streptomycetaceae > Streptomyces > Streptomyces sp. IBSNAI002. The sequence goes on from NZ_JBQPXG010000002.1 coordinate 4,246,509, forward strand.
CGACGGCCGAGGCCAGGGCGAGGACGGCGGCGGGGGCGAGCCAGCGCAGGCTGTCACCCGCGGTGGTGGCGGCGGGCGCGGGGACGGGGGCGTACCGGCCGCGCGGGGGCGCGTGGTCCACCTCCTCGGCGCTGCGGCCGATCATGGTGCGGCGGGCGTGGGCGGCCTCGGCCGGGGGCCGCGGGAGATCGCCGAGGTCGTCGAGGTCGTCGAACCCGCCGGCCAGGAAGGGGTCCAGGGAGGGCGGCGGTACGTCGGTGTCGAAGACCGAGGCGGTGACCTCGGTGATGTCCTCGTCCTCGGATCCCGCGGACCCGGCGCCTTCGTCCTCCTCGGCGTCCGCCACGGGATCGCTCACCTCGGGCCCGACGGACTCCCCGGACGAGGCGGACGAGCCGGATGAGGCGGACGAGCCGGACGAGCCGGACGCGCCGGACTCTGCGGGCCCTTCGGATCCCGCCGGCTCGCCGCGCGCCGCCTCCGCGAGGCGCTCGGCGGTCTGGTCCAGCAGCCGCCGCACGGCGGTCGCGGTGGCCTCGGGCCCGAATGCGGCGGCACGGCCGTCCGCGGTGGCCCCGGCGGTGAAGTCGAGCCGGGTCCGGTGGTCCCCCTCCGGGGTGATCCGCAGCGCGAGGGCGAGCTTCACCGTCCCGCTGCCCCGGACCTCCGTGCCCTCGCCGTCGACGGCGAAGTGGTCTCGGTCCCGTTCGGCGACGGAGAAGGCGCCCCGGTAGGTCACGGTGTGCCCGCCGACCCGGATCTTCAGCCGTCCGGAGAGCGGTCCGGACGCGGAATCGGCGTCCTGCTGGAGCCCCGGCACGCACCGGGCCGTCCGGACGGGGTCGCGCAGCACGGCGCGGAGACTGTCTGCCGGTACCGGAACGAACGTCTGATGCTCCATGCGGTCGAGCCTACCGACGAGGACCGCACCGGGTCACGAATACCGCGGGTGCGGCAGGGTCGACGGCGGAAGTCCCGTCATCCGGGTGCGCTCGGCGTCGCGCGCCGCGTCCTGGAGCGAGCGCGTCGACAGCGAGCGCAGCGCCGGCGTGTCGCGGTCCACCTTCAGCGGGGGCGCCTGTTCGCGGGAGGCCAGTACGAAGCCCCAGTCCTGCGGGGGCGCGCCGCTGCCGCCGAGGGGGGTGCGGTCGGGTCCGGCGGCGAAGCCGGAGAGGCGGCCGCCCGCGCTGTACGGGGAGGTCCGCAGTCCGGCCGCGCGCAGGGTGGACTCGACGGTCCAGTAGCTGCGCGGGCGCGTGGCCATCGGTCCGGCGTGCACGGCGATCCGGCCCCCGGGCCGCAGGGCCCGCGCGGCCAGCCCGTAGAACTCTTGCGAGTACAGCTTCGTGCTCGGGGTGATCCCGGGGTCGGGGAGGTCGGAGACGATCACGTCGAAGCGGCCCCGGGCGGCCGGTCCGCGCAGCCAGCGGAAGGCGTCCTGCGTGACGACGCCGAGCCGCGGGTCCTCGTACACGCCGGCGTTGAGCGCGGAGAGCATCGGGTCGGTGCGGGCGAGCCGGACCACGCCGGGGTCGAGTTCGACGACGGTGACGGAGGCGACGTCGCGGTAGCGGAGCACCTCGCGGGCGGCGAGCCCGTCACCGCCGCCGAGGACCAGGACCCGGGTGTGCGCGCCGGTCATGGCGGGGTGGACGAGGGCCTCGTGGTAGCGGTACTCGTCGTAGCCGCTGACCCGCAGCCGACCGTCGAGGTACAGGTCGAGTGAGCGCGGGGAGCCGGTCGACGGCCCGGTGAGCACCAGTTCCTGCACCCCTGTCTGGACGGCGACCCGCACCTCCTCGCCGTAGACGGCGCCGCGGGCGACCCGCTCGAAGTCGTCGGCGAGGACGGTCGCGCAGCCGAGCACGGACAGGACCGTCACGTTGGCGGCGACCAGCGTCCAGCGGGCGCGCCGGCTCAGGTCGCGGCGGAACAGCCAGAGCACGAGCCCGCCGCCGACGACCGCGTTGACCGTGCCGGTGAGCATGGCGCCGGTGAGCTGGCCGAGCACCGGCAGCAGCAGGAAGGGGAAGGCCAGGCCGCCGACCAGGGCGCCCACGTAGTCGGCGGCGAACAGGTCGGCGACGGCCCCGCCCGCGTCCTGTCTGCGGATGCGCTGGATGAGGGCCATCAGGAGCGGGATCTCCGCGCCGATGAGGACGCCGATCGCGAAGGAGAAGGCGACGAGGGCGGGCCGTGATTCGCCCAGCCAGGCGAAGCTCGCGTACAACGCTATGGCCGAGAGCCCGCCGAGCAGCGCGAGCCCGGCCTCGATGGCGGCGAAGCCGAAGGCGGGCCGGTGCCGCAGCCGCTTGGCGAGCAGGGAGCCGACGCCCATGGCGAAGACCATGACGGACAGCACGACCGACGCCTGGGTGACGGAGTCGCCGATGAGGTAGGAGCCGAGGGCGAGCAGCTCCAGTTCGTATACGAGCCCGCAGGCGGCGCAGACGAACACGGTGGCCAGCACGAGGAGTCGGCCGGTCCGGGGCCGTACGGGCAGGGCGGCCGGGACGGTCCCCGCGCCCCGCGGCTCCGGAGCCGGGAGGACCCGGCGCGGGACGGAACGGTCGATCATGAAGCGAACCGTACGTCACCGCCCACTCGCATCCGGTCACCCACATGGGTGCAAGTGGCGCACTGATCCGGCCAGTTGGCGTAATCCCGCGGGGCCGGTCGCGCCCCGCGGACCACCGGGCCCCGCGGCCGCCCCGGCGCGCTCCCGGAGGCGGGGCGCAGCGGCCCGCCGTGCCTCGGCGGGCAGGGGGAGACGGTTCAGAGCACCGCGTGCGACTCCAGGGTGGCCACGGCCGAGGCGCCCGCGCGTACGCCGATCCGGGTCCGGGTGGCCACGAGTTGACCTTCCTGCGGGTACGCGTGCCAGGTCCGCCAGCGCACCTGGCCCTCGTAGTGCTGCGCCAGCATGGCGGTGAAGGCGTGCGGACTGCCCGGGAAGGTGCCCGCTAGTCCGTTCGGGTGGTCGGCGACCAGTGCGAGCAGCTCCTGCGCCCGGCCCGCGAAGGAGCCGCGGGACAGGGTTTCGACCCGGGCGGCGAACTCGTACTCCCAGTCGCCCACCCGCTTGGCCACGCCGAGCGGCAGCGGCGTACTGCTGCCGGGCATACAGGCGACCGTCTCCGAACAGAGCACCTCGCCCTCCTCCAGGAGCACCTGATGAGAGGCCCCGAGCAAGCGCAGCTCCACCTTCGCACCCGACAGGTCGAGGTTCAGTACGGCCAGGGCGGGCAGCCGGTCCCGACCCAGGGCCCAGGCGAGATCGGCGGCACGCGTGTCGGTGTAGGTGGTCTGGAGGGTCGTGAGCATGAGTCGGCTCCGCAAACGCGCGAGGGAGATGGGCCGGGGCCCGCCAGCGGTAGTCAACGGGTGGGGGGACACCGGCACGGGTCCACAGGAAGTCCAGGGAGGTCCGAGGACTGGTCTACTCAACCGAGGGAATCATGAAAGGCACGGCACTCACAGCGTTTTTACCCAACTTGACGGGGTTTACATCCCCCCGGGGGCTCCACAGTTCACGTGTTCAACCACACGCGTCCCGCGCGTCGTGGTGCGTCCGCGAAAGCAGAGGGCGCCCGGCGGCAAACGTACCGCCGGGCGCCCTCGTGCGCGCGGTGCCAGCTGCCCCGTGTCAGCTGGAACCGCCGCACCCCCCGCCACCGCCGCAGGAGGACGACGACGATCCGCAGGAGGAGGACGAACCGCAGGAGGACGACGATCCGCTGCTGCCGCCCCCCGCCCACCAGCTGCTGTTGCTGCTGCTCGTACCCGAGCCCGAACCCGAGCCGGATCCGGAGTACCCCTTCTGGAACGAACGGGCCGCCACCGTCGCGATGAAGGCGACGAAGGCGAAGACCATCAAGCCGATCACAATGAAGACGAACACCATGTCCGCCCCCTCTCTCACGCCCCGGTCTTCCCGGGGGACGGGATCCCCGCGTCCCGTGTGAAGGGGGGATGCCCCCAGGCCACGCGGCCCAAAGCACACTTGAGCAACTCCAGAGGTTCCCCCCAGGATGGCGCTCATGAGCGCACCCGTGAGCAGCGACCGCCCCTTCCTCAACCGCCGTCTGGCGGCCTTCGGCACCACGATCTTCGCGGAGATGTCGGCGCTGGCCGCCCGCACCGGGTCGATCAACCTGGGCCAGGGGTTTCCCGACACCGACGGCCCCGCCGCCATCGCCGAGGCGGCCTCCCGCGCGGTCCTCACGGGCCTCGGCAACCAGTACCCGCCCGGCCCCGGCGTCCCCGAGCTGCGCACCGCGATCGCCGCGCACCAGCAGCGCTTCTACGGCCTCGGCTACGACCCCGACACCGAGGTCCTGGTCACGGCCGGTGCCACCGAGGCCATCGCCGCCGCGCTGCTGGCCCTGCTCGAACCGGGCGACGAGGTCATCGCCCTGGAGCCGTACTACGACTCGTACGCGGCCTGCATCGCGATGGCCGGCGCCGTGCGCGTCCCCGTCACCCTGCGCCCGCACGCCGGGGCCTTCGTCCTCGACCTGGACGAACTGCGCGCCGCCGTCACCCCGCGCACCCGCCTGCTCCTGCTGAACACCCCGCACAACCCGACGGGCACGGTCCTGACCCGCGAGGAGCTTTCCGCCGTCGCCGCCCTCGCCGTGGAGCGCGACCTCCTGGTCGTCACGGACGAGGTCTACGAACACCTGGTGTTCGAGGGCGTCCACACGCCCCTGGCCGGGTTCCCGGGCATGCGCGAGCGCACGGTCACCATCTCCTCCGCCGGGAAGACGTTCTCCTTCACGGGCTGGAAGGTCGGCTGGGTGACGGCGCCCCCCGAGCTGGTCACGGCGGTCCGCTCGGCGAAGCAGTTCCTCACCTACGTCTCCTCCGGGCCCTTCCAGTACGCGATCGCCGAGGCCCTCGCCCTGCCCGACGCGTACTACGAGGACTTCCGCGCGGACCTGGCCGCCAAGCGCGACCTCCTCGCCGACGGCCTGGCGGCGGCCGGCTTCGAGGTCTACCGCCCGCAGGGCACCTACTTCGTCACCACCGACATCACCCCGCTCGGCGAGAAGGACGGACTGGCCTTCTGCCGCGCCCTGCCCGAGCGCTGCGGCGTGGTCGCCATCCCGAACCAGGTCTTCTACGACGACAAGTCCGCGGGGGCCACCCAGGTCCGCTGGGCCTTCTGCAAGCGGACCGAAGTCCTCCGTGAAGCCGTGTCCCGCCTGGGCCGTCTCTAGCCCCGGACCGGGGCGTCGTCGTTTGCCAGGTGTGCTTGCGGGGTGAGCGAGGCCGGTGTGAAGCTGACGGCCTGGAACGTGCCCGAAGCTCTCATCATCGGATGAGCGTACTCACGAAGAGCAGGAAAGTCGGGATACATGGCAACGGGCAGAGTCTCGGTGTCCGCGTCGCCCCTGGAGATGCGCGCCGTCAAGGCGGTGCGGGCCGCCGCGCCGGCGACGGTCATCGCGCTCGGGGTGTTCGCCGCCGTACGCGGCGCCGGGGTACTGATCCTCACCCTCGGTTCCTGGTGGGCCGGGAAGGACCCGCTCCGGGTCCTGGGCAGGTCCTGGGACTCCGTCTGGTACCTCGGGATCGCCGCCAACGGCTACGGGCGCACCCAGATGTGGCCGAACCCCACCACCGGCACCGGCTCCATCCAGAGCGACTACGCCTTCTTCCCGCTCTACCCGACCCTGATCAGGCTGGTCGGCTCGGTACTGCCCGGCGGGCTGGTCCCGGCCGGGATCCTCGTCGCCTGGATCTGCGCCGCGGTCGCCGCCGTCGGCGTGTACCGGATCGGCGAACGGGTGATCGGGCCCCGCGCCGGACTGCTGCTCGTCGGACTGTGGGCGGCGCTGCCGCACGCCGTGGTGCTGAGCCTGGCCTACACCGAGGCCCTGCTGGCCGCGCTCGCCGCCTGGGCCCTCTACGCCCTGCTGCGCGAGCGCTGGCTGTGGGCCGCCGGCCTCGCCGTGCTCGCGGGGCTGACCCGGCCGACCGGGCTCGCGGTCGCCGCGGCCGTCTCGGTGACGGCCCTGTGCGCGATCCTCAGCCGCCGGTCCCGGGCGCCCGAGGTGTGGGTGGCCGGGCTGCTGGCCCCCGCGGGCTGGGCGGCGTACGTCGTGGCCGTCGGGGTGCGGGTGCGCGATCCCCTCGGCGGGTACTTCGCGGTGCAGCGGCAGTGGGGCTCGCGCTTCGACTTCGGGGCCGGGGCACTGCGCTCCGCCGAGCGGGTGCTGACCGGCGGGCACGTGCCGCTGGCCACCACCGTGACCGTGGTCCTGCTGGCCGCGGCCGGGCTGCTGGCGATGCTGCTGGTGCTGGACCGCATCCCGCTGCCGCTGCTCGCCTACACGGCGATACTGCTGCTGATCGCGTACGGCGGGGCCGGCTTCTTCGAGTCGAAGCCGCGGTTCCTGCTCCCGGCCTTCCCGCTGCTGCTGCCGGTCGCGGCCGTCATGGCGAGAGCCCGGCCGCGCACCGCGGTCATGGTGACCGCGGGGCTGGCCGGGCTCAGCTACGGCTACGGGCTCTACCTGCTGCTCGTGGCCCGCGTACCGCTCTAGGAGCGGGTCCTAGCCGTTGGTGTCGCCCTCGTCGTCGCCGCCCGTGGAGTCGATCTCCTTCTCCAGGCCAAGCTGCTCGACGAGCCACTTGTCGAACTCGATGGAGGCGCGGACCCAGCTGACCGTGGAGGACACGAAGTGCTCCAGGCTCACGCCGGTGCCGATCAGCATCTGCGCCTCACCGATCAGACGGACCGAGCCGTCGTCGTGGGTGTGGCTGTAGACCTTCGGCCACAGGGTGCGGCGGTTCCAGTCGTCGATCGACTCGAGGAGCTGGGGCTTCTCGTCGATCTTGTGCGGACGGTCGTAGAAGGTCCGCACGGAGAAGACCTGCTGCTCGTCTTCGCCGCGGAACATGAAGTACGTGCGGAACTCCTCCCACGGCGCCGCGAGGTCACCCTCGTCGTCGACGACGTACTTGAGCTCCATCTGCTCCAGCAGCTGCTTGACCAGATCCTGGTCGGGGACGACGGGGCCCGCCGGTCCTGTGGCCTGCGGATCGGGCTGCTGCCCTCCGAAGTTCGGAATCGAGGCCGGGTCGATGCTCACCGTGTACTTCCCTTCGTGCGGATACCTGCATCCTCCCCCATGCCGCCCACCCCGTGTCCAGCCCGACGGCGCTCGATCCGCTCCGGGCGGACACGGGGGTGCGGCGGGGGAGGTCAGAGCGCCTTGCCGACCAGCAGGCCCTCGCCGGCGACGTCGACCCGCACGGTGTCGCCGTCCCTGACCTCGCCCGAGAGGATCTCCTTGGCGAGGCGGTCGCCGATCGCCGTCTGGATCAGCCGGCGCAGCGGCCGGGCCCCGTACGCGGGGTCGTTGCCCTTGTCCGCCAGCCAGGCCAGGGCGGCCGGGGTGACCTCCAGCGTCAGGCGGCGGTCGGCCAGCCGCTTGGCCAGGCGGCCGATCTGGAGCTCGGCGATGTGGGCCAGCTCGTCGCCGGTCAGCGCCGAGAAGACCACCAGGTCGTCGAGACGGTTGAGGAACTCGGGCTTGAAGCTCGCCCGGACCACGTCCAGGACCTGCTGCTTCTTCTGCTCCGCCGAGGTGGCCGGGTCCATCATGCTGTGCTCGATCAAAAGCTGGCTGCCCAGGTTCGAGGTCAGCACCAGGATGGTGTTGCGGAAGTCCACGGTGCGGCCCTGGCCGTCGGTGAGACGACCGTCGTCCAGGACCTGGAGCAGGATGTCGAAGACCTCCGGGTGGGCCTTCTCCACCTCGTCCAGGAGCACCACGGAGTACGGGCGGCGGCGGACGGCCTCGGTGAGCTGGCCGCCCTCCTCGTAGCCCACGTATCCGGGCGGGGCGCCGACCAGGCGGGCCACGGAGTGCTTCTCGCCGTACTCCGACATGTCGATGCGGATCATCGCCCGCTCGTCGTCGAAGAGGAAGTCCGCCAGCGCCTTGGCCAGCTCGGTCTTGCCCACGCCCGTCGGGCCCAGGAAGAGGAACGAGCCGGTCGGCCGGTCCGGGTCGGCGATCCCGGCCCGGGTGCGGCGCACGGCGTCCGAGACGGCCCGTACGGCCTCGCCCTGGCCGATCAGACGGCGGCCCAGCTCGTCCTCCATGCGCAGCAGCTTCTGCGTCTCGCCCTCCAGGAGGCGGCCGGCCGGGATGCCGGTCCAGGCACCCACCACGTCCGCGATGTCGTCGGGGCCGACCTCGTCCTTGACCATGGTGTCCTTCGACGCCTCGGCCTCGGCCTCGGTGGCCTCCGCCAGCTCCCGCTCCACCGTCGGGATCTCCCCGTAGAGCAGCTTGGAGGCGCTGTCGAAGTCCCCGTCGCGCTGGGCGCGCTCGGCCTGCCCGCGCAGGTCGTCCAGGCGCTCCTTGAGCTCACCGACGCGGTTGAGGGACTGCTTCTCCTTCTCCCAGCGCGCCGTCAGCCCGCGCAGCTCCTCCTCGCGGTCGGCGAGGTCCTTGCGGATCTTGTCGAGGCGCTCGAGCGAGGCCGGGTCGGACTCGTTCTTGAGGGCCAGCTCCTCCATGCGCAGCCGGTCCACCGCCCGCTGGAGCTCGTCGATCTCCAGCGGCGAGGAGTCGATCTCCATGCGCAGCCGCGAAGCCGCCTCGTCGACCAGGTCGATGGCCTTGTCCGGCAGGAAGCGGGAGGTGATGTAGCGGTCGGAGAGGGTGGCCGCGGCGACCAGCGCGCTGTCGTTGATCTGCACCTTGTGGTGCGCCTCGTAGCGGCCCTTGAGCCCGCGCAGGATCGCGATCGTGTCCTCGACGGACGGTTCGGCGACCAGCACCTGCTGGAAGCGGCGCTCCAGCGCCGGGTCCTTCTCGATCCGCTCGCGGTACTCGTCCAGCGTCGTCGCGCCGACCATGCGCAGCTCACCGCGGGCCAGCATGGGCTTGAGCATGTTGCCCGCGTCCATCGCCGAGTCCCCGCCGGCGCCCGCGCCGACGACCGTGTGGAGCTCGTCGATGAAGGTGATGATCTGGCCGTCGCTGGACTTGATCTCCGCCAGGACCGTCTTCAGCCGCTCCTCGAACTCACCGCGGTACTTCGCGCCGGCGACCATGGCGCCCAGGTCCAGGGAGACCAGCCGCTTGTTCTTCAGCGACTCCGGCACGTCGCCCTTCACGATGCGCTGCGCCAGCCCCTCCACCACGGCCGTCTTGCCGACGCCCGGCTCGCCGATCAGCACCGGGTTGTTCTTCGTGCGCCGCGACAGCACCTGGACGACGCGGCGGATCTCGTGGTCCCGGCCGATCACCGGGTCGAGCTTGCCCTCGCGGGCGGCAGCCGTGAAATCGGTGCCGAACTTCTCCAGCGCCTTGTACTGACCCTCGGGGTCGGGGGTGGTCACCCGCCGCCCTCCTCGTGCGTTCTGGAAGGCGTCCAGCAGCTTCTTCGCGCTGGCGCCCTGGGCGGAAAGGACCTCACCCGCCGCGCCGCCCTTGGCGGCGAGCGCGATGAGGAGGTGTTCGGTGGAGAGGTAGTCGTCGCCGAGCTTGCCCGCCTCGGCGTCGGCCTCGGCGAGTACGGCGAGCAGCTCACGGGTGGGCTGCGGGGGCGCGACCGTGGACCCGGTGACGCTGGGCAGGGCGGCGAGCAGCCGCTCCGCGCCGTCCCGTACGGCGACCTGGTCGGCGTCGGAGGCGGCGAGGAGGTCGGTGACGTTCTCGTTGTCCTCTCCGGCGAGGAGCGCCAGCAGCAGGTGCGCGGGCGTCAGATCGGCGTGGCCGCCCTTGACGGCCCGGCTGGTGGCCGCGTTCAGCGCGTCCCGGCTCTTGTTGGTCAGCTCGGCATCCACGGGTGATGTGCTCCTCTCTGGGGGGACAGAACCATGACATGAACAACCTATGCAAAGTTGAGTCTATTCCACTCAAGGCGGTCCGCTCAAGGCAGGCGGGCGGTCGCCCGGACGGGCCCGCCCCGTACCCTTCGGCCATGTCCCATGACGTACTCAACCCGACGCCCGAGTACCTCGCCTTCTGGCGGGAGCGGCACGTCTGCACGCTGACCACCCCGCGCCCCGACGGATCGCCCCACGTGGTGCCGGTGGGCGTGACGTACGACCCGGAGGCCGGACTGGCCCGGGTGATCAGCAACAGGCACAGCAGGAAGGTCCGCAACATCCTGGCGGCGGGACCGGGCACCGCCCGGGTCGCGGTCTGCCAGATGGAAGGACGCCGCTGGGCCACCCTCGAGGGGCGCGCGGTGATCCGTACGGACGAGGCGTCGGTCGCCGACGCGGTGGCGCGCTACGCGGAGCGCTACGGGCGGACCCCCTCGCCCAATCCCGACCGGGTGGTCGTGGAGATCACCCTGGAGCGGGCGATGGGCCGGGCCTGACGGCGGCCGGCCCCGGGCGCGGTCCGCAACCAAATCTTGTCCGGCCGACGAGTGGACGCGGACATCACAACGGCGCCATCGTGGTCAGGTCCACGATGGCGCCGTTGTGTGGGGGTAGCACCTGAGCGATCTGCAACGACGGGGGAATCGCTTCAGGCACTGCGGGGGGTGGCGGTGGTGATATCAGGTTCGAAGAGCTGGTGATCGCGCTGGTCGAGGTTGACGAAGACCATTCCGTAGCGCACCTCGCAGCGGACGGGCTGCGGCGCGCCGCGGGGGCGACGCAGGCAGCGGTACGCACGTACGTCCTCGTCCTCCTCGCGCACGATGACGATCGGCTGTCCGAACAGGGTGACCATCAACGAGTCGCCAGGGTGGGGGATGGCCGTGGCGAGGTCGATGAACTGCCAGCCGGAGCGGTAGGCAGAGGCCATTTCGCGGCGGAAGCCGCGGTCGTCGGGGGTCATCAGGAGACCTTCGCCGGCGTGGTGTTCCAGCCGAGATCAGCGGGAGCCGTGTTCCAGCCCAGATCGGTCTTGCCTACCGATTCGACGGGCGTGCTGGTACTGGTACCGGTACCGGTGTCGGCCTGAACGCTTCCCGCGTCGCCGTTGAAGGCGACGACTGCCCCATGGACCGCAACGACGGAGAAAACAACGGCAAGCACCGAGCGAAGCATTCTCTTATACATGGTCGGCTTCGTCCTCACTTGATGGAATCCTCTCCCCCGCGTGACTGACGATGGCTCATTCAGGCACGTCAGTGCCACAGGGACGATGCATCATGTTCTTACATGTTCAGGACCCTGGGGGGTGGAGATTTGCCCAAGAGCGACACAAACCCGACACATCCCCACCCGGTCACAGCCATGTGCCCCGAGGGAGCGCGCCTCTACGCGGCTGCGCTGAGCACCGGCCGCGTCTCCCGCGGCGAGGTGGAGAACGCCCCCTGCCTGCTCGAATTCGCTCTGCTGAGGCCTGACCCCGATGACGCGAACCAGCTGCGCGCGGTTCCCCCGTCCGTCGCCCTCACCCAGCGGCTCCATCCGCTCGAACGTGAGATCCGGGACCGGAGACGCAGCGCCGTAGATCTCGCCGACGCATTCGAGCCGTTCCTGACCATCAGCGCCCAGAGCCCCGCGACCACCCACGCCATCACCGTGCTGGAGGGCTTCGAGCAGATCAACGCGGCCCTCGACCTGGCCACCGCCGAGTGCCACACCGAGGCCCTGACCGTCCAACCGGGCGGAGCCCGGCCCAGCTTCATCCTCACCGAGGCACTGGAGCGCGCCGCGCCGCTGCTCAACCGCGGCGTGAGCATCCGCACGCTCTACCAGCACACGGTACGCCACAGCCAGGGCACGCTCGCCTACGTGGACCGGATCTCCACGGGGAAGGCGGAGATCCGCACACTCGAGGAGCTCATAGAGCGTCTCATGATCTTCGACCGCACGGTGGCCTTCATCCCCGCGAGCGACGACCGGACGGTGGCACTGGAGCTCCGGCACCCGGGACTGGTCGACTACCTCATCAAGGTCTTCGAGCAACTGTGGCGCCGCGCCGTGCCGTTGAGCGAGGAAGTGACGTACACGCACGCACCGGACGGCATCTCGGGCGTACAGCGCACCATCGCCCAGCTGCTCGTCGAGGGGCACGTGGACGAGGCCATCGCACGCCGCCTGGGGATGAACGTACGCACCTGCCGGGCGCACATCGCCAAGCTCGCCGCCTACCTGGGCAGCGGCAGCCGCGCCCAACTCGGCTTCCTCATCGCCCAGTCCGGGATCCTCGACACCCCGGAACACCGGCAGCTCTGACTACCCACTGCCGACCCACACAAACGGAAGGCCCCCGCCCGTTCCCGGGCAGGGGCCTTCCGCATGCGTGCGCTGGCTGAAAACCGCCGCTGCGCCGTCAGTCCATCGGGCGCTTGGGGCGCCAGACGACCAGGGCGCTGCCCGGCTGCGGAGACTGGTACGGAACCAGGTCGCGCCGGTACGAGGCGTGCACCTGGGCCTCGCGGGCCCGGAGCGTGGCCGCCGCGCCGTCGACCGCCGCGGAGAGCTCGGCCACGCGCTGCTGGAGCGCGGCGACCTGGTTCTCCAGCTCGATGATCCGCTTGATGCCCGCCAGGTTGATGCCCTCGTCCTGGGACAGCGCCTGCACCGTGCGGAGCAGTTCGATGTCGCGGGCCGAGTAGCGCCGGCCGCGGCCGGCCGTCCGGTCCGGGGAGACCAGGCCCAGGCGGTCGTACTGGCGGAGGGTCTGCGGATGCAGGCCCGAGAGCTGGGCGGCCACCGAGATCACGTAGACCGGGGTCTCATCGGTGAGCTGGTAGCCCCCGCCCAGGCGGGAGGACTGTCGTCGGCGGCCGTCCATGGTCATGCTCCCTTCGCGGACTCGAACAGCGCGGTACGCGGGTCCTGCGACTCCGTCGCATCGCGGTACATCTCCAGCGCCTCGCGGGCCTTGTCCGACAGCTCGGTCGGGACCGCGACCTCCACCGTCACCAGCAGGTCGCCGCGGGTGCCGTCCTTGCGGACCGCTCCCTTGCCGCGGGCCCGCATGGTGCGGCCGTTGGGGATGCCCGGCGGCAGCTTCAGCGTCACCGAGGGGCCGTTCAGGGTCGGGACCTTGATGTCGGCGCCCAGGGCCGCCTCGGTGAAGGTCACCGGGACGGTCACCGTGAGGTTGTCGCCCTTGCGGCCGAACACCGGGTGGGCATCCACGTGCACGACGACGTACAGGTCACCGGCGGGGCCCCCGCGCTCGCCCGGCGCACCCTTGCCACGCAGCCGGATCCGCTGGCCGTTGGAGACGCCCGCCGGGATCCGGACCTGCATGGTGCGCGAACTGCGGGCGCGCCCGCTGCCCTTGCAGACCTCGCAGGGGGTTTCCGCGATCAGGCCGCGGCCCTTGCAGTCCGCACAGGGGTCGGTCAGCGAGAAGCCGCCGCCGCTGCCCCGCGAGACCTGCCCGGTGCCGACGCAGGTCGGGCACACCCGGGGGGTGCCGTTCTTGTCGCCGGTTCCGGAACAGGCTTTGCAGGGGGCCTGCGAGGACATCCGGAGCGGGACCGTGGCCCCGTCCACCGCCTCCGTGAAGGAGAGGGTGACCTCCGATTCGATGTCCTGGCCGCGGCGCGGCTGGGTGCGGGTGCCCGCACCGGGGCCGGCGCCGCGGTTGAACAGGCCGCCGAAGACGTCGCCCAGGCCACCGCCGAAGCCGCCGGCCTGGCCGCCCTGCTGCTGACCGCCGAAGAGGTCTCCGAGGTCGAAGTTGAACGAGCCGCCGGCCCCGCCCGGTCCCGGGCGGAAGCCGCCGTTGCCGAACAGGGCGCGCGCCTCGTCGTACTCCTTGCGCTTCTTGGCGTCGCCGAGGATGTCGTTCGCCTCGGAGATCTCCTTGAAGCGCTCCTCGGCCGAGGCGTCGCCCTTGTTGGCGTCCGGGTGGAACTCGCGCGCGAGCTTCCGGTACGCCTTCTTGATCTCGGCCTCGGTCGCGTCCTTCGGGACACCGAGGACCTTGTAGTAGTCCTTCTCGACGAAGTCCTTCGTGCTCATCCGCGGTGTCCCTCCTCTCGTACCTCTACTGGTTCAGCTTCAGCCCTTGTCGGGGGCATCCGCGTCCTTGTCCGACGGCGCTTCGCCCTCCGCGGACTCCGACTTGGGGGCCGTGCCCGGCTGGGGCTCGGCCACCGCGACCCGCGCGGGGCGGATCGTACGCTCGCCGATCCGGTACCCCGGCTGCAGGATCGCCACGCAGGTCGTCTCGGTGACGTCCGGCGCGTACGAGTGCATCAGGGCCTCGTGGATCGTCGGGTCGAAGGGCTCGCCCTCCTTGCCGAACTGCTGCAATCCCATCTTCGCCGCGGCGGTCTCCAGCGATTCGGCCACCGACTTGAAGCCGCCGACCAGCTCGCCATGCTCCCGCGCCCGGCCGATGTCGTCCAGGGTCGGGAGCAGTTCCGTCAGGAGGGACGCGACCGCGATCTCCTTGACGGCGATCCGGTCCCGCTCCACCCGGCGGCGGTAGTTCTGGTACTCCGCCTGGAGCCGCTGGAGGTCCGCGGTGCGCTCACCGAGCGCCGTACGGGCCTGGTCCAGCTGTGCGAGCAGCGCCACGTCCTGCGCCGCGTCCCCGGCCGGGGCCGCCTCCTCCTTCGCGGAGTCGGCGGCCTTCGGCTCGTCGGGCGTGCCGTCGGCGGGGACTTCGGGCTTCTCGTCGAAACCCGGGGTCTCCTCCGACATCAGGCAGCGCCACCCTTCGGCTTCTCGTCGTCGACGATCTCGGCGTCGACGACGTCGTCCGCGGCGTCGGTCGCTCCGGCCTGACCGGCGTCACCGGGAGCGGCACCGGCGGCGCCCTGAGCGGCCTGGGCGTCGGCGTAGATCGCCTGGCCGAGCTTCTGGCTGACCGCGGCGAGCTTCTCGGTGGCGGTACGGATCTCGGCCGTGTCCTCGCCCTTGAGGGTCTCCTTCAGCTCGGAGACGGCGGCCTCGACCTCGGTCTTGACCTCGGCCGGGACCTTGTCCTCGTTGTCCTTGACGAACTTCTCCGTCTGGTAGACGAGCTGCTCGCCCTGGTTGCGGGACTCGGCCGCCTCCTTGCGACGGAGGTCCTCGTCCGCGTACTGCTCCGCCTCCCGGCGCATGCGGTCGACCTCGTCCTTGCCGAGCGAGGAGCCGCCGGTGACGGTCATCTTCTGCTCCTTGCCCGTGCCAAGGTCCTTGGCCGTGACGTGCATGATGCCGTTCGCGTCGATGTCGAAGGAGACCTCGATCTGCGGGACGCCACGCGGGGCCGGCGGCAGGCCGGTCAGCTCGAACATGCCGAGCTTCTTGTTGTACGCCGCGATCTCGCGCTCACCCTGGTAGACCTGGATCTGCACGGACGGCTGGTTGTCCTCGGCCGTCGTGAAGATCTCGGACCGCTTGGTCGGGATCGTGGTGTTGCGCTCGATGAGCTTGGTCATGATGCCGCCCTTGGTCTCGATGCCGAGGGACAGCGGGGTCACGTCGAGGAGCAGGACGTCCTTGACCTCACCCTTGAGCACGCCGGCCTGGAGGGTGGCGCCGATGGCGACGACCTCGTCCGGGTTGACGCCCTTGTTGGCGTCCTGACCGCCGGTGAGCTCCTTGACGAGCTCGGCGACGGCCGGCATGCGGGTGGAGCCGCCGACCAGGACCACGTGGTCGATCTCGGACAGCGCGATGCCGGCGTCCTTGATGACGTTGTGGAACGGGGTCTTGCAGCGGTCGAGCAGGTCCGCGGTCAGCTGCTGGAACTGAGCGCGCGTGAGCTTCTCGTCCAGGTGCAGCGGGCCCTCGGCGGAGGCCGTGATGTAGGGCAGGTTGATCGAGGTCTCCGTGGAGGAGGAGAGCTCGATCTTCGCCTTCTCGGCGGCCTCGCGCAGACGCTGGAGCGCCATCTTGTCCTTGGACAGGTCGACGCCGTGGCCGTTGGCGAACTGCTTCACCAGGTAGTCGACGACGCGCTGGTCCCAGTCGTCGCCACCGAGGTGGTTGTCACCGTTGGTGGCCTTGACCTCGACGACGCCGTCGCCGATCTCGAGGAGCGACACGTCGAAGGTGCCGCCACCGAGGTCGAAGACGAGAATGGTCTGGTCGTCCTTGTCGAGACCGTAGGCCAGGGCGGCGGCCGTCGGCTCGTTGACAATACGCAGGACGTTCAGGCCCGCGATCTCGCCGGCCTCCTTCGTCGCCTGACGCTCGGAGTCGTTGAAGTAGGCCGGGACGGTGATGACCGCGTCCGTGACCTTCTCGCCCAGGTACGCCTCGGCGTCGCGCTTCAGCTTCTGCAGGATGAAGGCGCTCATCTGCTGCGGGTTGAAGTCCTTGCCATCCAGGTTGATCTTCCAGTCAGTGCCCATGTGGCGCTTGACGGAGCGGATGGTCCGGTCCACGTTCGTGACCGCCTGGCGCTTGGCCACCTCGCCGACGAGGACCTCGCCGTTCTTGGCGAAGGCGACGACGGACGGCGTGGTCCTGGCGCCCTCGGCGTTGGTGATGACGGTGGGCTCGCCGCCTTCCAGAACGCTGACGACGGAGTTAGTGGTGCCCAGGTCGATGCCGACCGCACGTGCCATTTCAATTCCTCCAGCTGACTTGAGTGCAACAGGCTCAAGGATGCCGTACCGCCGCGCTCGCGTCAACAGAACTGAGTCGGCTCGACTCAACCTTTAGCCCATCCTTACGCGCAACCCTGCGCCACACCGGGGCACGGGGCGGACGCAGCCCCCGGAGCGGCGCCGCAGCCGAACGGGTTCCCCACGCCCCGCCGACCGCGCGCCACCCCGCCCCCGCCGGGAGGCGTCCGGCACGGTGCTGGAATGCCGCTCACACTCACCGCCCCCCGGCCACGGCTCCGGGTGCCCACCGCCCCGCCGGCGAAACGGGTGGTCGACCTGGCCGGCGCCGTGCTCCTGCTCGCCGTGGCGGCCGTACCGCTCGCCCTCGCCGCCGCCCTGCTCTACGTGACCCAGGGCGGCCGGGTCCTCGTACGGGAGCCCGCCGCCGGCCTGGCCGGGCGGCCGTTCCTGGTCCGGCGGCTGCGCACCGACGGCGCGGGCGGCGCCGGCGAGGCCGTCGAGCGGTGCGCCCTCGACGCCCTGCCACAGCTGATCAACGTGCTCCGGGGCGAGATGTCCCTGGTCGGGCCGCGCCCGGAGCCCCGTACCGACCGGCCCGAGCGGCTCCTCGTACGCCCCGGCATGACCGGCCTGTGGCAGGTGAGCGCCCGCTCGGACCTACCGTGGGAGGAGATGCCCCTGCTCGACCTGCATTATGTGGAGAACCACTGGCTCGGGATGGACCTCGCGATCCTGGCGCAGACCCCACGGGCGGCCTACCGACATAGGCAGCCCTGAGCGACACAGATCACCGCACGCTCAGCTACATTGCGGCGTCGGGAATGGGTAACCTCAAGCCTTGACTTCATAAGTTACCGCTTAGTAAGTGCCGCCCGAGGAGCCCTTCCATGCAACTCGCCGCGATCATCGTGTCGCTGGTCCTGACCGTGGTCGGCGTCGCGCTGCTCGCCCGAGCCGTGGCGCAGATCTACCGCTTCGTGAAGCTCGGCCAGCCCGTGCCGGCCGGCAGCCGTACGGACGACCCGAAGGCCCGAACGATCACCCTGGTCCGGGAGTTCCTGGGCCACAGCCGGATGAACCGCTGGGGCATCGTCGGCTTCGCGCACTGGTTCGTCGCCGTCGGCTTCCTGACGCTGCCGCCCACACTGGCGCAGGCCTACGGGCAGCTCTTCCAGGCCGACTGGACGCTGCCGGTCATCGGCGGCTTCCTGCCGTTCGAGATGTACATCGAGTTCATCGGCCTGATGACGGTCGTGGGCATCCTCGTCCTCATCGCGATCCGGCTGCTCAACCTGCCCTCCCGGGCGGGCCGCAAGTCGCGCTTCACCGGCTCGAAGGCCTGGCAGGCGTACTTCGTCGAGTACATCATCCTGACCATCGGCCTCGCCATCCTCGCGCTGCGCGGCCTCGAAGGCGCCATCCACCACGTGGACTCGTACGACGCGGCGTACTTCGTGTCGTACCCGCTCGTGCTGGCCTTCAAGGGGCTCTCGCTCGGCGCCCTGCAGAACGCCATCTACCTCACCGCGATGATCAAGATCGGCACCTCGCTGATCTGGATGATCGTGGTCTCGCTCAACACCAACATGGGTGTCGCCTGGCACCGCTTCCTCGGCTTCCCGAACATCTGGTTCAAGCGGAACGCCGACGGCGCGACCGCGCTCGGCGCCCTCCAGCCGATGACCAGCGGCGGCAAGCAGATCGACTTCGAGGACCCGGGCGAGGACGACGTCTTCGGCGTCTCGCAGGTCGAGCAGTTCTCCTGGAAGGGCATCCTCGACTTCTCCACGTGCACGGAGTGCGGCCGCTGCCAGTCGCAGTGCCCGGCCTGGAACACCGGCAAGCCGCTGTCCCCGAAGCTCCTGATCATGTCGCTGCGCGACCACGCGCACGCCAAGGCCCCGTACCTGCTCGCCGGCGGCGGCAAGGACATGGAGGGCAACGAGAAGGCGACGGCGGAGCAGCTGAAGGACGTCCCGGCCGCCGCCCTCGCGGAGGCCGAGCGCCCGCTGATCGGCACCGCCGAGGAGAACGGCGTCATCGACCCGGACGTGCTGTGGTCCTGCACCACCTGCGGTGCGTGCGTGGAGCAGTGCCCGGTCGACATCGAGCACATCGACCACATCGTCGACATGCGCCGCTACCAGGTGATGATCGAGAGCGCGTTCCCGTCGGAGGCGGGCACGATGCTCAAGAACCTGGAGAAGAAGGGCAACCCCTGGGGCCTGGCGAAGAAGCAGCGCGTCGAGTGGACCAAGGAGGTCGACTTCGAGGTCCCGATCATCGGCAAGGACGCCGAGGACCTCTCGGAGTTCGACTACCTCTACTGGGTCGGCTGCGCCGGCGCCCTGGAGGACCGGGCCAAGAAGACGACGAAGGCCTTCGCGGAGCTGCTGAACATCGCGGGCGTCAAGTTCGCGATCATGGGCGGCGACGAGAAGTGCACCGGTGACTCGCCCCGCCGCCTGGGCAACGAGCCGCTGTTCCAGCAGCTGGGCCAGGAGAACGTGGCCATGCTGAACATGGCGTTCGGCGAGGACGACGAAGACCCGTCGACCCGCAAGCCGAAGTCGGCGAAGCGGATCGTCTCGACCTGCCCGCACTGCTTCAACACCATCGCGAACGAGTACCCGCAGCTGGGCGGCGAGTACGAGGTCATCCACCACACGCAGCTGCTCCAGCACCTGATCGACGAGGGCCGCCTCACGCCGGTGACGCCGGTCGAGGGCCTGATCACGTACCACGACCCGTGCTACCTGGGCCGGCACAACAAGGTCTACACGCCGCCGCGCGAGATCATGTCGGCCGTGCCGGGGCTGCGCCAGCAGGAGATGCACCGCCACAAGGAGCGGGGCTTCTGCTGCGGCGCCGGTGGCGCGCGGATGTGGATGGAGGAGCGGATCGGCAAGCGCATCAACAACGAGCGCGTCGACGAGGCGCTGTCCCTCAACCCGGACATCGTGTCGACCGCCTGCCCGTTCTGCCTCGTCATGCTCACCGACTCGGTGAACGGCAAGAAGAACGACGGCAAGGCGAAGGAGTCCGTGCAGGTCGTCGACGTGGCGCAGCTGCTGCTGGACTCGGTGAAGACGCCGGAGCCGGTCGAGGTCGAGGCGGAGGCGGAGGCGGAGACGGAGGCCGATGTGGCCGCCGAGGCGAAGCCCGAGGAAGCCAAGTAGCAGTACGCGGCGCCCCGCAGCACACAGCGCAACGGCCGGTCCCCCGCGGGGGACCGGCCGTTGCGCTGTGGTGTCACACCCGCTCGGACCTGGTCAGGAGGACCGGCGGCGGAGCATCGCGAAGCCGAGGCCGGCCGCACCCACCGCGGCCATCCCGCCGCCCGCGGCGACCAGCTTCGGCGTGTCGCCCGTAGGCTCGGCGACACCCTCCGCGCCGGCCTGCACGCCGCCCTTGGGCACGACCTTCCCGACGACGGCGGGCTTCGCCTCGCCCTTCTTCGCGTCGTTCTTCGCGTCCTTCTGCACGGTGTACTTCTCGATCAGCTTGCCGTTGAAGTCGTACACCCAGCTGTTCCCGCCGCCCTTGCCGTCGATGACGACGAACTTCACGCGCTTGCCGTCCTGGACGAGCTTGTACGTCCAGCCGTCGTTCTGCGTGCTCGGGTGCTTCAGGTCGATGCTGCCGAGGGCCTTCCCGTTCGGCATCGAGAGGTCGACGCGCTTGCCGTACGGGCCGTCGACCAGCTTGGCCGTGCGGCCGTCGGGCATGGTGATCCGCACCGAGCTCTCCTTCTTCACCTCGGGCTTGACGTGCGGCTTCGGCTTCTCCCCGCCCTCCATCCAGGTGGTCACGGTGCCGTTCGGCTGGAGCACGACGTGCAGCCCGTTGTTCTGGCCGTACGCGGCGGCGCCGCCCTTGCTGACCAGGGTGTCGAGCTTCGTGGAGCCGGAGAAGATGTCCGCCTCGAAGTGGTGCGCGCCGAGCCTGTAGACCTTGGCCACGGAGCCGTCGGCCAGCTTCACGGTGGTGACGTACACCCGGACGCCGGCGGTCGGCTTCGCCGGCGGAGGGGTGGGCTTCGCCGGCTTTGTGGGCTGGGTGGGCTTGACCGACGGGTCGACGGACGGGTCGACGGACGGGTCGACCTGCGGCTGCTCGATGCCGGGCAGCACCTCCGGCTCCGGAACGGCCGGGGAGTCCGCGAAGGCGGACCCGACGGGGAGGGCCAGGACGGCGGCCGCGCCGGTGAGGACGGCGGCGGTACGGAGGGTGGTGCGGCGGGTGCTGCGCATGATGGGTGCTCTTCTCGTGCTCGTACTCGTGCTCTGGCGATTGCTCTGCGAGGCGTCGTCGACGGACACGAAGCTACGGGCCCCATATGTGGGCATTCCGTCGGTAACGTAACGAAGGCCCACAGAATCCGACGCAGCCATGTAAACCGGACACCCTGCCGCCCCCTAGGGGATGTCACAGGTCAGCCGCAAAGGCCCCTCCTTCCGGCCGCCCGTCCACGGGGCGCGGCGGGACCAGGTACTTTCGATCACGTGGCTGGATTCAGGATCGGACGCGGCCGGGACAACAACCGCACCCCGCAACAACCTCCGCGGCAGCAGCCGTACGGACAGCAGCAACCGCCTCCGTACGGCCAGCAGCCCTACCCTCCCGCAGGCCCGCCGCCGCAACAGCAGTGGCCGCAGCCGGGCGCCGGGGGACACGGCGAGCCCGAGTACTTCGACCCGTACGGCCAGCAGCAGCACCCGCAGGCCCCGTACGGCCACGGCGGCCAGGGCGGGCACGGCGGCCAGGGCGGTCACGGGGGCTACACCAACGACAACCCGGGGCACACCCAGGTCTTCGCCGTCGGCGAGGACCCGTACGGCCAGGGCGCGACGTACCAGGCGGGCGCGGCCGCGGCCGCCCCGTCCGGCCCGCGGCTGCCGTGGAAGGATCTGCTGCGCGGCATCGTGACGCGGCCGGGCCAGACCTTCCTCCAGATGCGCGACTACGCCGTCTGGGGTCCGGCGCTGACCGTGACCTTCCTCTACGGGCTCCTCGCGGTCTTCGGCCTCGACGACGCCCGGCAGGACGTGATCAACGCGACCCTCTCCAAGGCCGTGCCGATCGTCCTCTCGACGGGCGTGGCCTTCGTGATCTGCGGGCTGCTGCTCGGCGCGGTCACCCACACGCTGGCCCGCCAGCTGGGCGGCGACGGCTCCTGGCAGCCCACCGTGGGCCTGTCCATGCTGGTCATGTCGCTGACGGACGCCCCGCGCCTGCTCTTCGCCGTGTTCCTGGGCGGCGACAACGGGCTGGTCCAGGTCCTCGGCTGGGCCACCTGGCTGGCGGCGGGCGCCCTGTTCACGGCGCTGATCGGCAAGTCCCACGACCTGCCGTGGCCGAAGGCCCTGGGCGCGTCGGCGATCCAGCTGATCGCACTGCTGTCGATCATCAAACTGGGCACGATCTGACCGCCCGGTCACGTCACGCACACGAGAGAGGGCCCGCCGCGCGACAACCGCACGGCGGGCCCTCTCACGCGTGAGACGCGTCCACGTCCCCTAGGCGTCGAGAACCTGTCCCTCACGCCGCACGACGGGCGGCTCGACCGACCAGGGAAAGTTGATCCACTCGTCGGTCTTCTTCCACACGTACTCGCACTTCACGAGCGAGTGGGACTTCTCGTAGATGACGGCGGAGCGCACCTCGGCGACGTGGCCGAGGCAGAAGTCGTGGACGAGCTTCAGGGTCTTGCCGGTGTCGGCCACGTCATCGGCGATGAGGACCTTCTTGTCGGTGAAGTCGATCGCCTCGGGCACCGGCGCGAGCATGACCGGCATCTCCAGGGTGGTGCCCACGCCCGTGTAGAACTCCACGTTCACCAGGTGGATGTTCTTGCAGTCGAGCGCGTACGCCAGCCCGCCGGCGACGAACACCCCGCCGCGGGCGATGCTCAGGATGATGTCGGGCTCGTACCCGTCGTCGGCGATGGTCTGCGCGAGCTCGCGCACAGCCCGCCCGAACCCCTCGTAGTCAAGATTCTCGCGCACTGCGCCGTTGCTCATGCCTCGTGCCTCACCTGGGTGCGGTGGAAGTTCTGGAAGGAGCGCGAGGCGGTCGGCCCGCGCTGGCCCTGGTACCTGGACCCGTACCGCTCGCTGCCGTACGGGAACTCCGCGGGCGAGCTGAGCCGGAACATGCACAGCTGCCCGATCTTCATGCCCGGCCAGAGCTTGATCGGCAGCGTGGCGAGGTTCGACAGCTCCAGGGTCACGTGCCCCGAGAACCCGGGGTCGATGAACCCGGCGGTCGAATGCGTCACCAGACCGAGGCGGCCCAGGCTGGACTTCCCCTCCAGCCTGGAGGCGATGTCGTCGGGCAGCGAGATGACCTCGTAGGTCGACGCGAGCACGAACTCCCCGGGGTGCAGGATGAAGGCCTCGTCCCCCTCCGGCTCGACCATCCGGGTCAGGTCCACCTGCTCGATCGCCGGGTCGATGTGGGCGTACCGGTGATTCTCGAACACCCGGAAGAACCGGTCGAGGCGTACGTCGATGCTGGAGGGCTGCACCATCGACTCCTCGAACGGGTCGATGCGAACCCGTCCGCTGTCGATCTCGGCCCGGATGTCTTTGTCAGAGAGAAGCACGTCCCGAGGATACGCAGAGCGCGCGGGCCACCCCCAATCGAGAGCGGCACCCGCGCGCCACGCCTGCCGGAACCTGCCGTCCCCACTACCGCCTGACGGCACCACCCACGGGCACGGCCTGCCTCAGCCGCGCGCACCGCGGACACCGCAACAGCCGCCCGGGCCCGATCCGGCCGGCACCGAGGTGCTGCAGCGGGAAGGAGGCGGTACTGAAAACGTGCCCTTCGGCACAACGGACGACGGTGTGCTCCATCGAGTCCCTTTCCCCAACGAGCTGTACTGCGACGAATCGCCACATTAGGGGATGATCGGGACCCACTCCAGCCGCCGCTCCGGCACCCCCACGGTACGCCCCAACTCCCGCCCCCACACGCCTCCGTGCACACGCCACGCGCCAACGCCACCGGGGCGGATTCACCGGGGGTCGATCATGGGGTAGAGTGGACAACGCTACCGATCCAGACAACTGGACCGCTGCGCGGATGTAGTTTAATGGTAGAACATGAGCTTCCCAAGCTTATAGCGCGGGTTCGATTCCCGTCATCCGCTCCACGACAAAGCCCCAGGTCAACGACCTGGGGCTTTTGTGTTGCCTAGACCTATTCAGGAGTCCCGCACCACTTGTGCACCACCTTGACGGCGACGAGGTCGCGGGCCTTCGGCTGTTCTCACGTCGTCGCAGGCGGAGACAAGAACGCGTACATGGCCTGGCCGTCCGCCCGGGCGCCCTCGTCGGCCAGTTGACGCCAAGCTGCGTGCTGCGGCTCGCTCAAGGCCTTCGCGAACGCGAGCTTCTTACGGTCGCCCTTGTCGAGTTGATCTCTGAGTTGCAGTGGATTGGCGGGCAACGAGAGCAAGAACGCCAGATCGCGGTAGTGCCGCTCCGGTGAAGCGGTCTTGATGCTCACCGCTGCAGCCTTCGCCACGATCGCCCCCAACAGGCTGGGGCGACGGATCCGGCCGGTCCGCGGCCCCAGTCGCACACTCACAGCCTCGGTTCTCCGCGCAGCCTGACGGCCCCCTGGCACCTCCAGCGTGCGACCGGGCGGCGTCGTTGTGAGGTCTGCACGGGGGCCGAGGTTGTCAGGCGCCAGCAGATCCACCACCAACCGCTGTGGCTCCACACCGCGCTGATAGCGGTGCAACAGATTGCCCTGCGGCGACATGCCGGCGGGGGAGAATCCGAGCCGTTCCAGCGCCGCAACCAAACGGCGCAAGCTCTGCTGGTCCGACTGCACGTCAGCCAGGACATCCAGGTCGGCGCTCGCCGCCGGTGGGGTCCGACCGTGCTCCAGGCCGTGCAGGAGCACCATCTGCCCGCCGATCAGCGACCAGGCGTCCGGCACCTGCTCCGCAAGGTCGAACAGCACGCCCCACAACTCCACCAGCGGGCTGGTGAACAGGTCCGACTCCAGTCGTACGTCGGGCAGATCAGCCGCCATGATCACACCTTCCGAGGCTGCGCGTAGCGAGCCAGCAGAGACTCAAGCAACCCGGCTGCGGCAGCGTCGGCTCGGCCCTCATGGCGGTCCAGCAAGTCGGCCGCCACCACTGAGGCGGGGACGTCACGGCCCTGCCCGGGCGTTTCAGACCTTGAGGTCAGGAACGGCCACATCTCCGCCGGGGGGATTCGGACCGAGACATTGCCCCGCCCTTCGTCACGGACCATGCCGAACTCGGCTTCCAGCTTGTCAAGCCTGTCGGGATGTACGTAGATCTCCGCACGCCCGAGAGCGACGTAGTCCGCCCCCGCCTGCGCCGCGGCGCTCGCTCCCCCCCTCACCACATCCTGAGCGGCGAGCAGAACCGGCAGTACGCCTGAATGAACGCGGTACGAGCGAACCTCGGCGCGGGCAGCAAGAAGCTCCTGGAGCAGGTCCGGCGCCAGTTGCCCGTGGGCAAGGAGATTCCGCAACCGCATCCGCACCCGGGACTTCTCGGCATCGGACAGACCCACCGGCTGATGGCCGTCCAGCACCGCCAGAACGCCCCAGGCATTGCGGGCCGACAGCGGTCTCCGCGAACGAGGGCCACGGTCCTTGCGATCCCGGACGCTGTCCCCTGCGACCAGCCAACGACCTCCGACTCGTTGCCCTTGGAGCTTTCCGTCATGCAGCAACTGACGAACACGGGAGTCGTCCACCCCGAGCAGGGCCGCAGCCTGTTTCACCGACAGAAATTCCATGCCCGCCTCCTTGCGCCTCCTCTCACGGACCAAGGAGAGAACACGCAACCAGTCTCTCGCCCCGGTCCCCTTGCGTCAACTCTCACGTTTTCGGGAGGCAAGGCGCAATCACCGACGCGGCGACGCACGATCTACCTCTGTGGCACGTGGCCCTCAGCAGCAACCCTTGGCGATTCGCCTACCGAGTGGGGGAAATGCCCCATCCCGCCAATCCGGCAGACACGTGCCCCATCCGTGCCCTGCGGAGCGGTGAACAGCGGTCCATACGGGCACGCGCAGACCCTCGCGGCAGCTCCCTCAGCGGGCTGTTTTCGCAGGTCAGGCGCATTACAGATACCCCGCCCGCCATAGATTCCCAAGCTTATAGCGCGGGTTCGATTCCCGTCATCCGCTCTTACAAGAAGGCCCAGGTCAGCGACCTGGGCCTTCTTCATTGTCTAGACCTCTCAGCCCCTGCCGTGCCCTCTGCGTGCCCCAACTGGCGGGAATGCCCTGCTCGAAGGGCCCTTCACGCACCACTTGCACCACACGGGCCCCGCCGATCTCGGACCCGCGAGACGCATTCTTGATGACCTGCGTCACACGACTGCCCCCGCCGCGTGAATTCGCCTTCCCAAAGAGGCGGTTGACCGGAAGGGGCGGCGCAGACCCGAGGCGGGACTACCTAGTCCTCTTTCCCGGCCAACACACAATCGGCGGCGTAGTGCGGGCAGGAAGGGAGATGCCACGTCACCGTCACCCGGCGCCGGTCGACGGCGATGGTACGGGCCTGCCCAGTGGCTGGGCAGGCCGAACAGTGCGGGCACACGACGGTTTCGAACTTCAACTCAGCCATCCCCTGCGCCACCCTTCCCCGCCAACGGTGCTCGCGACGAGAGTGCCACGCCTCTCAGCGGGACAGGCTTCACACACCGGTCTCCACTGATGCGAGTCTCGGAGAAAGCTGCGCACCGGGACTCGGGGGGCTTATGGTCCAGCCGCGTCGGCGAGATGGTCCTGGAGATCACCATTCAGCCGATCATCTCGTCAGGAGGTTCCCGCGGGTGCCGATGGATGAAGGCAGTGACCCTGAGCAGGAGACTCCGGCGGAGCGGCCGGGCAGGGATGGTCCTGCCGTTCACGTGTGGGCCACGGCCGGCCCGCTATGCCTTCCCGCCGAGGCGGCCGCCACCGCCGAGGCCATCGTGCAGGCTGTGCGCCACGGCGATGAGGTACGTATCCGGATCCTGTTGGCAGCCCTGGTCGACATCGCCGACACCGAGGTTCTCCTCCACCTTCGAGAGCGGCTGCGCGAACGACCGCAGTGATGGTCAGGCGCTGTGGACCAGACGTGTAGCGAGTGTGGGGGCTGGTCACGCCGCCTCGCCGTGAGCGCCCCCGAGACCGCCATGGAGCACCTGCGAGCTGCTGATCCCATCGGGAGGGCGCTGCGGACCCACCCCGCAGGCTCACGTTCCGATGGACCGCACGTCGCAGCTGGCGGACACCCTTGCTCCCGAAACGCTGCACTCGGGGGGAATCAATATCTATCCCCGCGGTCAGAGAGTTTAATGGACCCCGCAGGGAGAGTTTTTCCGCGCCGCACACGATGGAGATATTTCACGCACACCAACCGCTGCGGCATGCTACTGTCGATCTCGGTTGCAGTTTTGGTACCCAAAAACTTCAAGTGCTCCAGTCGGCCTTCGCGCCACTTTCGAGCACTTCATATTTCCGGTAGATATCCGGCGGGGCATCATCGCGGCGACACGGTGTCCGTACAGTGCGGACGCTGGTGTACTGCCCCAAAGGAGATATGACATGGCATCTGGCACCGTGAAGTGGTTCAACGCGGCAAAGGGCTTCGGCTTCATCGAGCAGGACGGTGGCGGCGACGACGTCTTCGCCCACTTCTCGAACATCGCAGCCCAGGGCTTCCGCGAGCTGCTGGAAGGCCAGAAGGTCACCTTCGACATCGCACAGGGCCAGAAGGGCCCGACGGCCGAGAACATCGTTCCCGCCTGACGCTGACGCGCATTTCGTAGCTGGGGCCCGCATCCCTCGGGGTGCGGGCCCCAGCTGCGCCCATTCCCCGTAGTGGTGTCACCTGCGGGATGAAGCATTCAGGGTTACAGCCTCCTCGGAGCTTCACCCACTCGATTTTTCTGGATTTCGCGTCCACATGACGCCACCCCATCCCAGTGCCTGCGACCGTACAGAATCTCTGTAGTCCAGAGTCGCTTTCGCATTCCATTCGGCCCGTTCTTGTGATTCCCTGCGCTGCGTTTCCGCTGCGGGAATTCCTTGATACGTGCCGTATCAAGGAAGGTTCTGAATGAACCGCACACGTACGAACGACCGTTCCTCCCGCACCCGCACGCGCACCGGCGGCCCCACTTTCGGCGCTGCCGCCGGTTCGGAACGGGGCAACCGGTTCGGATCGTCAACCCCGAGCCGTTCCGGACGTTCGAGCCGCTCGGGCGGCTACGGCCGCCGGCCCGCCGCGGTCCAAGGCGAGTTCGCCCTGCCGAAGACCATCACTCCCGCGCTGCCCGCCGTCGAGGCCTTCGCCGACCTCGCCATGCCGGCCGAGCTGTTGGCCGCTCTCGGCGCGCAGGGTGTGACCGTGCCCTTCCCGATCCAGGGCGCCACCCTGCCCAACACCCTTGCGGGCCGTGACGTGCTCGGCCGCGGGCGCACCGGCTCCGGCAAGACCCTCGCGTTCGGTCTCGCCCTGCTGGCCCGCACCGCCGGACAGCGCGCCGAGCCCCGCCAGCCGCTCGCCCTGGTCCTCGTCCCCACCCGCGAGCTGGCCCAGCAGGTGACCGACGCCCTCACGCCGTACGCCCGCGCCGTGAAACTGCGCCTGACCACGGTCGTCGGCGGCATGTCGATCGGCAAGCAGGCCGGAGCGCTGCGCGGAGGCACGGAGGTCGTCGTAGCCACGCCCGGCCGGTTGAAGGACCTCATCGACCGCGGCGACTGCCGGCTGAATCCGGTCGCGATCACCGTCCTGGACGAAGCCGACCAGATGGCCGACATGGGCTTCATGCCGCAGGTCACCGCTCTCCTGGACCAGGTGCGCCCCGAGGGGCAGCGGATGCTGTTCTCCGCGACCCTGGACCGCAATGTCGACCTGCTGGTCCGTCGCTACCTGACCGACCCGGTCGTGCACTCGGTGGATCCCTCGGCCGGTGCGGTGACCACGATGGAGCACCACGTGCTGCACGTCCACGGCGCCGACAAGCACCGGACAACCACGGAGATCGCGGCGCGCGAGGGCCGGGTGATGATGTTCCTCGACACCAAGCACGCCGTCGACCGGCTGACCCAGGACCTGCTGAACAGTGGTGTCCGGGCCGCCGCCCTGCACGGCGGGAAGTCGCAGCCGCAGCGCACCCGCACCCTCGCCCAGTTCAAGACCGGCCACGTGACCGTGCTGGTCGCGACGAACGTGGCGGCGCGCGGCATCCACGTCGACAACCTCGACCTCGTCGTGAACGTCGACCCGCCCACCGACCCCAAGGACTACCTCCACCGGGGTGGCCGCACCGCCCGCGCCGGCGAGTCCGGCAGCGTCGTCACCCTGGTCACCCCCAACCAGCGCCGCGACATGACCCGCCTCATGCAGGCTGCGGGCATCACCCCGCAGACCACCCAGGTCCGCTCGGGCGAAGAGGCCCTGAACCGGATCACCGGTGCCCAGGCACCCTCCGGCGTCCCCGTCATCATTGCCGCACCGGTCGTCGAACGTGCCAAGCGCAGCACGGCCTCCCGTGGCAGGCGACGGCCCGCGTCGACGGTCCGGCGTGTGAGCGTGCGGCAGTCCGCCTTCGATGCGGCGGCCTGAGAACCACGTGATCAGGAAACTGACCCATCTCTGCAGGAGGCACGTTGTGACGCTGGTCCAGATGCAGCCCCGCTCGGCAAACGCCAACCCTGTGCACCGGACGGTGGGCGACGCGATGGAGGCGGCCGGTCCACAGGTCTGTGACGACATGACGGTCGAGGTGGTCCTGGCTGTCATGGCCAGTGCCCGCGCGGGTCATCTGCTCGTCTGCGACGAGGACGGCCTGTGCACCGGGCTGGTCACCCAGGCCAGGCTCGCCACCGTCCGCGACAGCGCGGCGTACACGGACCAGGTCCGTCTGCGCGATGTTCTCGGCGGCCGCGGGCCGGTCACCTCGCCCGTGACCACGATGGCCGAAGCCGAGCACGCGATGCGCTACCGCAGGCTCGATGCCCTGCCGGTCGTCGACGAGCAGGGCAGTGCTCTGGGCGTTCTCGCCCTTGCCCGCTGAACCGCCTCACCGCGGAACGACCGTCCCCTTCTACTTCCTGTGAGGCAACATGCGCTGTGTCATCGCCCGTTTCCCGTTCGACCTGACCAAGAGCGGTGTCCTGGAGTCGATGAAGGGCGTCAAGCCCGAGCAGGTCGTCGGCGAGTCCGTGGTCATCGGGCGCCGTACCTACCCCGTCAAGCAGGTCGGTCAGGTCATCACCCGCCAGGACCGCCGTGACTTCAGCGCCGGTGAAGTCCTCCGGGCCATGACCCAGCTCGGGTTCACCTGCCGCGGCCTCCCCCGGGCTGCCGTGCCCACGCGTGTCCTCAGCCCGCTCCAGCAGGCTTCCGCGTTGCTCGGCATCCCGGTGACCGTCTGACGGACAGGGCCGGCGCGAGCCGACATCCCCAACAGCGAGGAGGGCCCGACCGGCACGCGCCGGTCGGGCCCTCCCGCATACCGGGAGTTACGCGAATGTCGGGTCAGTGGTCGGAGTAGCTGAAGTCGCCCATGGTCCAGGCGCTGACATCCGCGATCGAGACGCGATACATCCCACCCGTCTCCGGGATCCCCACCGTGCCCTGAAGGATGCGGGCCACATGGAAGTGCAGATGGGTGGGCAGCCCCTCTTGGGGTGTCGTTGCGGTGAAGATGGCGGCGAACTCACCCAGGCGGGCCGAGTCCGTCAGGACCTCCGACACCCGCTGCCTCCACACGGCTTCGGGAGCCAGCCGACCGGTGATGACAGCACCACCGGTGACCACGGTCAGAGACATCTGATTGCTCTGCCCGGACTCCACCAAGGTGGCAACGTCAACGAGCAGCTCGTCAGGCTTCGACATGAGAGCCGATTTTATGCACCGGTCGTCCCGTCCTCTCGACCGGTAGCACTACCGGTCGAGAAGAGCACTGACCGTCTTCCCACCGGAGGCCCGACGGGTGACACCGGTTGCTCGGGCGATGCGGTGACCATGGGACAGCCGAATCCACCGGTACGGCCGTACAGGACAGGGCGTCCGAGCCCCTGACCTGCTGTGCAGGCTGCTCTCTGCACATCTGGTCCGACCGCGAAGGTCTAGCTCTCCTCGGCGAAAATCTGTGACGGCCGGAGTAGACATTGGCCTGTGGCGTGGTTATGGTTTCTCTCGTAGCCCAGAGAGACAGCAGGGCCTGGCAGAGACGAACTGCCGGGCAGCAGTACCCGCAGTTGCAGTTCGCATGACGGTGCGGTGGTGGAGTTCCGAAGCCAGGGTTGTTGCAGGACGGCGACGGGACTGACGACCGGACCGGGCGGCCCGCAGTGATCAGGGGCCGCCGTGAGCAGTACGCAGTTAACGCAGTAGCAGTACCCGAAGTGAGTGCAGTTCGCAGTACCCAGCAGTGAAGTGAGTGAGCAGCACCTCGGTGAAGGCGTCGGCTGCGGGCGCGCGCACCGGGAAGTTCGGCAGTGGGGTTCCAAGCCAGAGCAGACGCAGGACGGGCAACGGGGCTGGCTGCCGAAGAGTGGCGCTGGGTCAGGCCACCAGCAGTACGCAGTATGAGCAGTGCAAGCAGTAAACAGTTGATCACCGAGGGAAGAACGGAGGAGCCGAGCACCATCAGGATCGCCCGGGCGGAAGCCTTGAGCCCGGGTACCGCAGGACATCGATAGTGAGGTGGTCTCCGGTCAAGCAACCGCGATCCCCGCACAGCCTGTCCCCGTTCGGACGGGTCGGCGGAAACACAGGGTCGGCGCAGTATCAGGGCCGACAGATGGTGTAGTAGTTCCTTCGGGGCCCTGGTGCCGTACGGCACCAGGGCCCTTCCACGCGTTCCATGAGAGAGGTTCAATGACAGCAGACGACTCGTTCGGCCGTCTCGACGACGACGATTACCCCGCCTACACCATGGGCCGGGCGGCAGACATGCTCGGCACCACCCAGGGCTTCCTCCGCGCCCTCGGAGAGGCCCGCCTGATCACACCGCTCCGCTCCGAGGGCGGCCACCGCCGCTATTCCCGCTACCAGCTGCGTATCGCCGCCCGCGCCCGGGAGCTCGTCGACCAGGGCACCCCCATCGAGGCCGCCTGCCGCATCATCATCCTCGAGGACCAGCTCGAAGAAGCCCAGCGCATCAACGCCGAATACCGCCGCGCCGCCGAATCATCCGCGCCGCCGTCCTCGGCCTGAGGTGAGGGTGCCCGTCAGCATCGGCGTGCTGCGCGCCCAGGGGGCGGCGTTCGCTCAACCGCCCCGCTTCGGTCGTGATCGTCGGGTCGCGGCTGCAAGGTGGGTTGTGGGCGGAGTGCTATTCAGGCGCTGATGCTTCCGTGAGGTCCGCCCCGGCGTTAGCGCTGCGCGTGGCCTGGTGGGTGCCGTGCCAGTCCAGGCACATCACCGTCGCGTCGTCCTGAAGGTGCCCGCCGTGGGCGTGCAGAAT
The DNA here is from genome assembly GCF_052244475.1 of Streptomyces sp. IBSNAI002. Taxonomy (NCBI): domain Bacteria; kingdom Bacillati; phylum Actinomycetota; class Actinomycetes; order Kitasatosporales; family Streptomycetaceae; genus Streptomyces; species Streptomyces sp. IBSNAI002. Next base: position 4,278,448 of record NZ_JBQPXG010000002.1, read on the forward strand.
CGCAGCGACCAGAGCGCGGGAGGCCTCGCGGGGGTGGAGATCGGCTGTGCGCACGATCAGGGAGGGAAGGTCGACATCCACGGCGCGGCGCTCGAGCATGCCGTCGGTGAGCATCACGAGCCGGTCCCCCGGTTGCAGGTCCAGCCGCTGCACACGGTAGGCGGTACGGGGCTGGACACCGAAGGGTAGGTCCACCTTGGGAACCATCTCGTCAACCGTTCCGTGTCGCAGGCGCAGCGGCCAGGGGTGCCCCGCGTTGACAAACTGGGTGGTCCCGTCGAGCAGGCTGACGCGGAGCAGCTGCCCGGTGACGAAGCCCTGCCTGCCGTTGTCGACGACTGCCTGGTTGGCCTCGTGAGCCTGCTCCTCGAGCTCGGCGCCGGCCCGTCTGGCCCTGCGGAGGGCGCCCACGGCCAGGGTGGCGAGGAGGGCGGCTTCCACGTCGTGGCCCATGGCGTCGGTGACGGAGAGCTGCATGGTGTCGCGGTCGACGACGTAGTCGAAGGTGTCACCGCCGACATACGTCGCCGGTTCCAGTGCTCCGGCGACCGTGAACTGGGCCGCCTCACATGCCAGTGAGGCGGGGAGGAGCCGGTGCTGAATTTCTGCGGCCAGGTTCAGGGGCCGAGTACGGCGGCCCCATTGGTAGACGTCGGTGAAGGACCGGTTGGCGATGACGATGTAGGCCAGGGCGTGCGCGGTCGCGCCAATCTGCCGCATCGCGTCCTCGTCGGGATGATCCGGCAGGAAAAGCTCGAGCATGCCGATGGCGTCGCCGCGGTTGGTGACCGGCGCCACGACCCTGACGGGGCCGCCGCCGCTCTGTCGCTGCAGGGCAGGCCGTTGTGTGCGTAGCACGTCCCCGTAGAGGGTGCCGGGCAGAGCGATGCGCTCAGGGGGCTCGTCGGACTCGACGCTGTCAGACGCGCCGAGCCGCACCACCGACGACCCGGTGAAGTCGACGATGAGGAACGAGACCGCTGCAGCGTTCAGACGGTCCCTGAGCATCCGCGCCACAACGTCCAGTGATTCGACCGGGGAGGCGGCTTCCGCCGCCGCGAGCGCGCCGGCCAGGTCCATCTCCGTCTGCCGCTCACAGCCGGCGCGCCCCCGACGGGCATCTGTGTCCCGCTCCTCAGTTGGTGGCATGGCCGCTCCTCTCCTCCTCCGACATCGTGGAATCCGGCCTCGCCGCGAGAACTGCTCCCTGGCGCTGTTCCCGGAGCGCCCGAGGCCTTGCGGTCGTCCACTACTGCCTCGCCGAAGGCTGCTCCGTGCATCCGAGGGCCCCTCTGGGCCGACCGGTTCTCAACCCTGCCCGAGCACCCGCACGCCGGGGGTCCGCTGCTGCGCGTGCAAGCCGTACTGCCTGACTGGTTCACCCGAACAGCGCACCGGCCCCCATACGGGGGGCGTTGCCGGAATCGGTGTGTATGCGCTGGTGAGAGGCAACCGGGCAGGGTGCCTCACCTCTCGACTTCGCAATCCGCCGCACGGCTGCCGGCGTCGTGCGCACGTCCGCAACCCTCTGAGGACTCGGTTGCGTGGTCAACACCGGGGCATGGGGATGGACGAGTCAAGCCGGCGGTGTGGCTGTGGCCGCCGCCTTCGAGCCGAGAGTGAGGAGACGGGGTTGTGAGCGGTGTGCGGATGTACGCGCAGGACAGCGGCTACACGTCCCGGCAGTCACTGGTGGGGTTCACGGTTAGGCGGCTGACGGAACCATCGGGCACGTGGACCGCCAGCAGGACCAGCCCGGCATGCAACACCTGTTCGTCGACACCGGCGTGTGGGTGTTCGGCAAGAGCATTCTGATCCCGGTCGGCGCCGTCGCCGGCATCGACACCGAAACACGGACGGTAAAGGTGTCAGGGACCCGGGAAGAGATCAAAGCCGCTCCCCAGTTCACCACCGACAGCGAAACGGCTGACCACCGCTACCTGTCCGCCGTCGGCAACTACTACCTCTCCCTCCGCCGCCCCCTCGCACCCTGACCCGAAGCCAGTCGGCAACTCGCCCGCCCCAGGGCGACAGCAGCCCCCGGGCAGAACATTGCCGTGCTCAGTAGACGGTGAAGGAGATGGCGATGTAGTGCGCGGTGAAGGCTGCCACGGTCAGGGCGTGGAAGACCTCGTGGAAGCCGAACCAGCGGGGCGAGGGGTCGGGGCGCTGAAGGGCGTACACAACCGCGCCCGCACTGTAGAGAAGCCCGCCGGTCACGATCAAGGCGAGTACGGGCGCCCCACCACTGTCCAGGAAGTCGGGCAGGTAACGCACCGGTGCCCAGCCCAGGGCCAGGTAGCAGGGGGTGTACAGCCAGCGGGGAGCTCCGACCCACAGGACACGGAAGGCGATGCCGGCCAGAGCGCCCGTCCACACGATCCACAGCAGGACGGACCGCTGGTCAGGGGGGAGGAGGAGCACGGCAAGCGGGGTACAGGTGCCGGCGATGATCAGGAAGATGTTGGCGTGGTCGAGGCGACGCAGAACGGCCTCACCGAGTGGTCCCCACGTGCCGAGGTGGTAGACGGCGCTCGTCCCGAACAGCATCCAGGCGGTGACGGAGTACACGGTGCAGGCCAGGGTGGCGTGCGGTGTCCCCGCCAGGCAGATGAGGACGATGCCCGCGGCCAGCGATGCGGGGACCATTCCGGCGTGAAGCCAGCCTCGTAGCTTCGGCTTGATCGGCTCCACCAGATCGGCCGCTCGCTCGACCAGGTCGGCAACCGGGTGGGAGTCCTCGGCGGCCTTGTCACGGTGCGATCCGGTGGGAGGACCACTTGCCTCGCATCCTCCGACCGTCGGTGCGGAAGACACACCGCCGGTTTCGACATCGTCGCGGGACACGGCTTCCCTTCCTGCCTCGGACTGCTGGGCGTCACTGGCAACCACGTGCTCATGTTAGGAGCCTGCCCGCAGGAGCATTGCCCGAGGCCTGCCTCGGGCCACCGGGCCGGCACCGCCGGACTCGGTCTGTTCAGCCGCCCCATGGTTCCGGTCCTGGAGGCCTGCCCCCAACTGGGGCCGTGGAAGTCGTGTAAGTCGGCGTGCCATGGGAACGATCAGGGCTTCCGAACGGGCCTCTCCGCTCTCCTACGTTCAAGGACCGCCGATGCTTCCCGAGTTCCGCTCCCACGCATCCGCCCCCCTTTCCCACCAGCTGGAACAGCGACTGGGACTGGACCCACGCCTCGAAGCGGGCCGAATCGACGTCGAGCGCGTCGCCGACATCGCCGTCGTAGCATCCGCCCACTCCGATGGGTACGCGGCCACCGCGCACCTCCTCGGACTGCTGGCCGCGCTCCCCGCTCCCACCGAGGCCGGAGAACGCTTCTGGTCGGACCTGTGGAGGACCTCAGGCTCCCTCTACCTGCTGCCCGCCAACATCAAGACGTTCGTGCTGAGTTCGCTGGCCGGAGAAGGCACCGGTCTGGCCGGTCAGATCCTCTCGGCTGTCGACGAGATGACCCCGCCCCAGCGCGTCGCAGCCGGAGAGGTAATCGGCCAGGCGCTCGCCGAATCCGACCACCTCCCCGACCTCAAGACGCAGGTCATCGGCGAGCTGTGGCTCCGGGATCTCGAACTCACCGCCTGGCGGGTCCTGCACGCGGACCACAAATCAGCTGATCCGGCTGAGCGGAAAGCCTTCCTCGACGCATGGAGGTGTGTCTGAGCGCCAGGTTTCCTCTCGACACAGGACGGCCGTAGACGGGCCATCGACGAGCGCCGCCGCTGCTCGGCAGCCTCTGGCCTGCGCGGACGACGACGGCCCCTGAGCGGGCACGGAATCAGAGGCCGTCGCACGCCTCCCGGCCTCGGGGGTGTGGGGCCGGGGCACGTGTCGGCGGTCAACGGCACAGGGCTTGCCAGCTCACGCCGCTGGGTCCATCAGGTGTGCAGACGGCTGTTGGGGCCGTCCTGATCGCCGGCGCTCTCGTCGTTGAACCAGTGATCGCCGGCGGCCAGATACCGGAAGGAATGCGTACTCTCGCTCGGCAGTTCGACAGTGACGGCCCGTTTCCCGTCTTTAGGCGGCCGCAGGGTGTGGACACCGGGCTGCCAGTCCTTGAAGTCGCCCACCACGCTGACCGGGCCGGGTGGGGTGTCGGCGGGCAGGATGAAGGTGACCTCTGTGCGGTCCTTGCGCAGCGTGGGCTCCAGCATGAGACGGGGCTCCTGCCAGCAGGGGCGGGTGCGGATTGCGTCCATCCTCGGTACCGAAGGGATGGCGCGCCTTCCGACGCCGCCACACCGGGGACAGGCGTCACCCGTGTGCCTCGCCTCGCAGTCGACGTGATGCAGACCGCTACTGCGGGTGTCAGCGTGATCCGAGAGGAATCCGTACCCCCGCATCAAGAGGAGTCGCCGTCATGGACGGTAGGCAGGACATGCGCCAGGAGCCGGGCGAGGGCCGCGCGGCGCAGGAGCACCAGCGCCCCAGAGACCCTGCACGGCCCCAGCCGGGCAAATCGTCCCGCGAGCAGGGGCAGAGGCAGGTCCAGAAGGAGACCTCGCGCCGCCGCAAGGACGACCTTCTGCGCGAAGAGGACCTGCACGACGAGAACCTCTGAGCAGAGCACCACTCGCCCACACACCCAGAGCCCGGCCGGACCGCAGTCCCCCGGCCGGGCTGTGTCACGTCGCTGCAAGCTCAGTAACAGGGCCGGCGCTCCGCGAACTGTGCAGGCTGCTTCGCTCCGGCAGGTACAGCGGCTGATCTTCTCTTACCTCAGCGGCGGACAGCACGGTATACCCAGAGCGGCCGGGCGCCGTCTGTACTGCGGCCACGACTTCTGGGACCGTAAGGGGGACAACCAGCCTGGTCTGGTGGGAGACCCCGCGCCGCCCCTACGGCCATGCAATGGCCAAGGTTTGGTACGGGTGGTCTCGCTCGGCTGTGCGCGGCCCTACGCCGCGCGCTCAGCGGCCTTCTTTCCCGCATCGGCGGGCAACCGTGATGGGCTCGACCCCTGAACGGGGCGAACCATGAACGACGGCATCCGCGTCACCATGAGCCACGATCTAGAAGGCACGGTCATCAAGGTGGCCGGCGAACTGGACATGGACACCTGCCCGGCCCTGCACGAGGCCACCGCCGCCGCGGCAGCCGACGGCGCCCCCTTACGACTGGACCTCGTCGGCGTGCCCTTCATGGACGTCATTGCACTGCACCTGCTGCTCGACCTCGACCGCGACTTCCAGCAGCGGCAGGCATCGTTGACCATCAGTGGATTCCAGCGGCAGCCCACTCGGCTCCTCACCCTCACCTCCAGCAACCACCTGCTCCGCCGCACCCCGCCACACGACGTGGGCCTGTACAAGGAACGGCTCTGTCCCGTAATCGGTGGTAACCAAGGGTGACGGTCGTCGTTGATGCTGCATGGAAGATGTCAACGACCTTGTGAGCGTGGTGTTTTCGGGACTTGCATCGCTGGTCGTCGAGGATGTGGCGGACGAGGGCGAGTACATCCGGGTGCGGGCCCGGACGCGGGACGAGCCAGTGCAGTGCCCGGTGTGCGGGCAGCCTACTGGGCAGGTGCACGGCATCCACCGTCGTACGATCGCGGACGTGCCGGCGGATGGCAGGCGGGTCGTGGTGTCGGTACAGGTCCGGCGCCTGGTCTGTCCGGTGTCGGGCTGCCCCCGGCAGACGTTCCGGGAACAGGTCCCGGGCCTGATCGAACGCTATCAGCGGCGCACATGCCGGCTCGCCGACCAGCTCGGCTCGGTGGTGAAGGAGTTAGCGGGCCGGGCAGGCGCCCGCCTCTCCCGTGTCCTGGCTGCGGCGATATCCCGCTCAACCGCCTTCAGGCTTCTCGCCCACCTGCCCTTGCCCGTGGTGCGGGTGCCGCGCGTCCTCGGCGTCGACGACTTCGCGCTCAAGCGTCGCCACCGCTACGCGACTGTCCTGATCGACGCTGAAACCGGCGCACGCATCGACGTACTCCCGGGCCGCGGCGCCGACGCCCTGGAGAGATGGCTGCGCAAGCACCCCGGCGTCGAGATCGTCTGCCGCGACGGCTCCGGCGCCTACGGCGAGGCCGTCCGCCGGGCCCTCCCCGAAGCGGTGCAGGTCAGCGGCCGCTGGCACCCGTGGAAGAACCTGTGTGAGAAGACCCTGGCCGAGGTCCGCTCCCACAGCGCCTGCTGGGCCACCGCGAACACACCCCGCCCGGCCGGCGTCCACGAGCAGACCACCCGGGAACGCTGGCACCAGATCCACGACCTTCTCGGCAAGGGCGTCGGCCTCCTCGAATGCGCCCGCCGCATGAACCTGTCACTCAACACCGTCAAGCGCTACGCACGCACCCGTGAACCCGAGGCCCTGCGCCGGGCGCCGCGTTACCGTCCCACCCTGGTCGACCCCTACCGCGACCACCTGCGCGAACGCCGTGCGGCCGACCCCGCCGTCCCCGTGAAACAGCTGTTCCGCGAGGTACAGGAGCAGGGCTACACCGGCAGCTTCAACCTCCTCTACCGCTACATCACCCAGGGCCGGGCCGAAGGCGACCGGCCCGTCACCACCCCGCGATGGCTGGCCCGCCTCCTGCTCACCCATCCCGACCACCTCCGGGACAAGGACACAAGCCTCCTCGCCGAGCTCACCGCAGCCTGCCCCGAGATGGCCCAACTAGCCTCATTTATCCGTGAGTTCGCACAGCTCCTCACTCCGGCCGCAGGCAACGACAAGAAGCTGACCGCGTGGATCACCGGCGTCCGCACGGCCCAGCTGCCCTACCTCCATGCCTTTGCAAACGGTCTCGAGCTCGACCGCGCGACCGTCAACGCGGGCATCACCCTCCCGCACCACAACGGCCGGACCGAAGGCGTCAATACCCGCACCAAACGGATCATGAGGCAGATGCACTGCCGCGCAGGCTTCGACCTCCTTCGGCACCGCATCCTCCTGCACTGACCGTGACCCTTCGTTACCACCGATTACGGGACAGAGCCGATTACGGGACAGAGCCGTCTACTGGACAGACCCTCTGCGATCGGACGGTTCCGAGCGAGAGGATCGTGGCTACGAGGGACAGGGCTGCGAGGAGCAGGAATAGGTTTTGGTGTCCGCCGAGTGGACCTGCGAGGACGGCGCCCGCCCACGGTGCGAGCGCTGCGGCGATGTGGGCCGGCGCGCCGAGGAGCCCGGAGAGACGGCCGTACTGCGCGGTGCCCCAGCGATCGGTGACCGCGGTGGCCTGGAGGAGGGTGAGGTTGCCTCGGACGACTCCCGCCAGGACAGCGAGGATCACCAGGAGGGGGACGGGGCCGGGAATGAGGGCGAGGGCTGCCGTGGTCGCGCCGCCGAGGGCGATGAGGGTGGCCGTGCGGGTGGTGACGGATGTGCGGGCGGACAGGCTCGCGTAGAGGGTGCGGCCGAGGGTCTGGCCTGCTCCGCCGAGCCCCAGGGCCCAGGCAGCCTGGATGGGTGTTGCTCCGCGTTCGGTGAGGAGTGGGATGAGGCCCATGACGGCGGCGTACATGGCGAAGCTGGAGAGGGTGAAGGCTGCGGCCAGGAGGAGGAAGGGGCGGCTGCGGGGGACGGGCGTGCGACTGATGGCGGGTGGCGGCGGTGGGGCGGCCGGCCACGGGGCACGAAGCGCCAGGGCATGCGCGGGGATGGTGACTGCGGCCAGGATCGCCGCGAGGACCGCGTACGTGGCCCGCCAGCTCAGGTGCTCGGCGAGGGATGCGGTCAGCGGTGCGAAGACGGTGGAGGCAAGTCCGCCGGCGAGGGTGACGATCGTCAGGGCGCGGACGCGGTGGGGACCCCACCAGCGGGTGAGGGCGGCGAAGGCGGGCGGATAGAAGGTGGCGGCCATGGCCACGCCCGCGAGCAGCCAACCCGCGCTGAATGCAGTGAGATTGGGTGCGGCTGCGATCACCAGGAGGGCGAGCGTACCGAGCGCGGAGCCGGCGGTCATCACGGCTCGCGGTCCTCGGCGGTCGAGGATCCGGCCGATGGGGATGCCCGCCACGGCGGAGACGAGCAGGGCTCCGGAGAAGGCCGCGGTGGTGGCGGCCGGGGACCAGCCGGTGTCAGCAGTGATCCGGGAGCCCAGAACGGGGAAGGCGTAGTAGAGGATTCCCCAGCTGGTGACCTGGGTGGCGCACAGGGCGGGCAGGGCGGCGCGTGGCCGCGACCGGACCCCCGTTCCGGTCGCGGCCACGCCGGCCTGGGTGTTGGGCACGGTGGTCAGCAGCCGCCGGAGACGGTGGCGGGGGCTCCGATGGTGAGGGTGGCCGGGGCGGCGCAGCAGCCGCCTCCGGTCTCTTCCGCGGCCTCGGGCTGGTCGAAGAGGCCCGCGCCGCCGCACACTCCGGTCTCGGGAAGGGTCAGCTCCACGCGCTCGGCGGCCTCGAGGTCACCGGCGAGGGCGGCGGCGATGGAGCGGACCTGCTCGTAGCCGGTCATGGCGAGGAAGGTCGGGGCGCGGCCGTAGGACTTCATGCCGGCGAGGTAGACGTCCTTCTCCGGGTGGGAGAGCTCGTTCGCGCCGTGCGGGTAGACCGTTCCGCAGGAGTGCTGATTGGGGTCGATCAGCGGCGCGAGCTCGACCGGCGCCTGGAGGCGCTCGTCGAGGCCGAGGCGCAGCTCGTCCAGGAAGGTGAGGTCGGGGCGGAAGCCGGTGAGGACGATGACCTCGTCGACCGGATCCAGGCGGCGGCCGTCCTCGCCCACCAGGACCAGGCGGCCGTCTTCGGTCTTCTCGATGGCGTCGGTGCGGAAGCCGGTGACCGCGTCGGCATAGCCGCCGTCGACAGCAGCCTTGGCGGCGAGGCCGAGGGCGCCACGGGCGGGCAGCTGGTCGGCGGTACCGCCACCGAAGGTGGATCCGCTGATCCCGCGCCGGAGGATCCAGGTCGCGTGCGTCCCGGCGCCGTCCTCCGCCTTGGCAAGATCGGCGAGGTAGGCCAGAGCGGTGAAGGCGGAGGCGCCGGAGCCGATGACGGCGGTGCGCTTGCCGGCATAGCGGGTGCGGACGACGGCGTCCTTGAGGTCGGGGACGCGGTAGGTGATGTGGTCGACCGCGCTCTTCTCCCCGAGGGCGTGCAGGCCACTGCCGCCGGCAGGGCTCGGGGTGGACCAGGTTCCGGAGGCGTCGATGACGGCGCGGGCGAAGATCCGCTCTTCGCGGCCGTCGGGGCTGGTGAGGTGAACGACGAAGGGCTGGGTCTCGCGGTCGGCGTCCACGATGCGGTCGCGGCCGGTGCGCGAGACACCGGTGACGGTCGCGTCGTAGCGGACCTTGTCGCCGAGGGTGTCGGCCAGGGGCTGGAGGTAGAGATCGGCCCAGTCTCCGCCGGACGGGTAGGTGGCACCGTCCGGCTTCACCCAGCCGGTCGGCGCGAGGAGCTTCTCGGCTGCCGGGTCGACGACCTCGGACCAGGTGGAGAAGAGGCGTACGTGCGACCAGTCGCGCACGGCGGACGCGGCGGCCGGTCCGGCCTCCAGGACCAGGGGCTCGATGTCCCGCTCGATGAGTCGGGCAGCCGCGGCGAGTCCGATCGGGCCGGCGCCGATCACGACGACGGGCAGGGCTTCGGTGGATGCGTTCACGGCGGGCTCCCAGTTGATTCGACGTCTGTCGATGTCCTGACATCCTCAGATTGGCAGCTGGATCGATGTTCGTCAACATAGACATCCGTCGAAGTTTCTCGGATGATGGGGGCATGACTACGAAGGTGTTGCCGTTGCTGGAACCGGAGGCCGTGGCGGCGTGCTGCCCGCCCCTGACGGAGCGCCCGCTGACTGCCGAGGAGGCCGAGCGGACGGCCGTCATGTTCAAGGCCCTGGGCGACCCGGTACGCCTGCGGCTGTTCTCCGCCGTCGCCTCCCACGAGGGCGGCGAGGCCTGCGTGTGCGACATCTCGGATGTCGGCGTCTCCCAGCCGACGGTCTCCCATCACCTGAAGAAGCTCAAGGACGCGGGCCTGCTCTCCTCCGAGCGGCGCGGCACCTGGGTGTACTACCGGGTGGAGCCCGCGGTGCTCGCCGCCATGGGGCAGCTCCTGACCCGCGCGGCCTCCGCATGAGCATCACCATCGCGCCACTGGACGCAGCGCACGCGGATGAGGTCCTGGCGATCTACCGGGCAGGGATCGACGAGGGCAACGCCACCTTCGAGACCACCGCCCCCACCTGGCGGGTGTTCGAGGCGGGCAAGCTGCCGGAGCACCGCTTCGTCGCCATCGCCGCCGACGGCAAGGTCCTGGGCTGGGTCGCGGCGAGCGCGGTCTCGGACCGGTGCGCGTACGCGGGCGTGGTCGAGCACTCCGTCTACGTCCACCCTGCCGCCCGTGGCCAGGGTGTCGCCTCCGCCCTGCTGACGGCCCTCATCGGCTCGACGGAGGCCGCGGGGATCTGGACGATCCAGTCCGGCATCTTCCCCGAAAACCACGCCAGCCTCGCCCTCCACCAGCGGGCCGGCTTCCGGATCATCGGCACCCGCGAACGCATCGGCCGCCACCACGGCGTCTGGCGCGACGTGGTGCTGCTGGAGCGCCGCAGCCCCGCCGTCACCTGACGCTTCCCGACTGCCGGTCAGTAAGAACGCGGGGACATGACGTGCTGCTCGCCGTCGGGCAGGTGCAGGATGCAGCGTGGCACGCCGGGCCCCGATGCCGTCCTGACCTCGGCCGGAGTCGGCGGGTCGGTGGGCAGCTCAATGGGGAGGACCATGGGCCGGTCGTGGTCAGCCGTCTCGTGGACGACCTCCTTGCCGTCCACGAGGACCCCCACAACGGGGTTGCGGCCGGTCTCGACAGTGACGCTCACCGAGTGCCCCGCGTGGTCGATGTGGAAGTGGTGGCGCATGTGCATCGGACGGCCTTTCGGCAGGCCCCCGGACAGGCTTGCCTTTCCAGCGTAGGCGCGTCAGGGGTCACACTGGGCGTCAGGACAGCAGGGATGCGATCTCGCGGGCGGCGTCGCGCGCGGGACGGCCGACGCCGATGAGGGTGGCCGAGGCGGGGCCCGTCCAGTCGCCGTAGCCGAGCAGGTGCAGCCGCGGGTCGTCGACGGCCCGGGTGCCGACGGTCGCGATGTGGCCGCGGGTGCCGCGCAGGCGCAGTGAGGCGAAGTGAGCGAGGGCGGGGCGGAAGCCGGTGCACCAGATGACCGCATCCGCTTCCGCGAGGGTGCCGTCGGCCCACTCGGCACCCGTGCGGGTGAGCCGGGTGAACATCGGCTTCGCGTGCAAGAGTCCGGCGTCGCGGGCGGCACGTACGGGCGGCACGGCCACGATGTCGCCGAGGGAGGCGACGCCGCCGGTGTCGGTGCTTCCAGCGTCCAGCGCTTGGCGGCGGGCGGTGGCCGCGTCGAAGAGGGCGCGGCCGTCGATGTCGTCGGCCAGGTAGCGGGGCGGACGCTGGGTGGCCCACGTCACTTCGGCCACGGAGGCGAGGTCGGCGGCGACCTGGGCGCCGGAGTTGCCGCCGCCGACCACGATCACCCGCCGGCCGGCGAACTCGACCGGGCTCTTGTACTGCACCGTGTGGAGCTGGCGTCCGGAGAACTCACGACGACCGGGGACGGCGGGAATGAACGGGCGGGTCCAGGTGCCTGTCGCGCTGATGACCGTGCGGGCCCGCCAGTCGCCCGCTTCACTCTCCACCCGCAGATGAGTGCCGTCGCGGTGCACGGCGTCGACCCACACCCCGCGCTCGACCGGCAGCTCGTACCGCTTCTCGTAGTCGGCGAGGTACTCCACGACATGCCGCGCGTCCGGGTACGTTTCGCCGGGCTGGGCGGGCATCAGCCGCCCGGGCAGCGAGGAGTACTGCGGCGGGGAGAACAGACGGAGGGAGTCCCAGGTGTGCTGCCAGGCCCCGCCGGGTGCCGCCTGCGCGTCGAGGATGACGTGCTCGACGCCCAGACGGCGCAGGTGGTACCCGGCGGCGAGCCCTGCTTGGCCGCCGCCGATCACCACCACATCCGCACTGCGCGTCATGCCGCGGGCCGCTCCGTGTCGCTCTTGCCGCGCATGAAGATGACCGCCACGAGCGCCAGGCCCACGATCGCGCCGACCAGCTGCATGCCGATGAACCCGGCCACGGAGGCCGGGGCGATGCCCGCGAAGGTGTCGGTGAAGGCGCGACCGACGGTGACGGCCGGGTTGGCGAAGGACGTGGACGAGGTGAACCAGTACGCCGCGCCGATGTACGACGCGACCGCGACGGGGGCGAAGCGCAGGCGGTCGGTGCGGGCCAGTCCGAAGATCAGCAGGATCAGGCCGGCGGTCGCCACGACCTCGCCGAGCAGGAGGTTGCCGGCCGAGCGGTCGTGCTGCGACCACTTCACCAGCGGCTCGCCGAACATCGCGTCCGCCAGGATCGCGCCCCCGATGGCGCCGACGATCTGGGAGGGGACGTAGACGGCGAGCTCGCGGGCTGTGACTCCGGCGCCGCCGCGGCGGGCGGTCCACCACTCGGCCAGGGTGACGGCCGGGTTGAAGTGCGCGCCGGAGACCGGCCCGAGGAGGGCGATCAGCACGCCGAGGCCGAAGACCGTGGCAGTGGAGTTGGCCAGCAGCTGCAGGGCCACGTCCTGAGTGAGGTCGGTGGCCTGGATGCCGGAGCCGACGACGATCGCGACCAGGGCCGCGGTGCCGACCAGCTCGGCGGCGGCGCGGGCGATCAGCGGGGTGCGGGGCGGGGTCGCGCCGGGTGCGGGCTGGGGCGCGTCGGCGGCTATGTCGCTCTCCGCTGCGGGGGCGGCGACGGGCTCGGTGGCGGTCAAGGCAGGGTCTCCTCGGGCAGGTGAGGCAAAGCGCGAAAAGCTACGGGCAGGACCGCTTGAGGTTCGCTTCGGCGGTGGCACGCGCGGTCTGGGCGAGGTCGGCGAACTGACCGGCGAGGGCTTCGATGACATCCGGGCGCAGGCGGTAGTAGATGTACCTCCCGCATGGCTCCGTCTCCACGACCCCCGCCTCCCGGAGCACCTTCAGGTGGTTGGAGAGGTTCGTCTGCTTGGCACCCGTCTCCTCCACGAGGTGGGTGGTGCACAGCGTCTCGCGCGCGAGCAGGGTCACGATCTGGAGCCTGAGCGGGTCGGCCAGAACCCGGATCAGATCAGTGTCGACTGACGTCATCATGGGCTGATACTGTCACATCAGCTGGGGCTGACACCAGCCCGAGCTGACCTTATTGGCTCCTTTGAACGGGATCGCCATGCCCACGCCCTCCTCACCCCTCCTGCCGGACGAACGCCTGGCCGCAGGGGCTGCCCGTCTCGCCTCCCGCTACGCCGGCCACTTCGCGCCGGAAACCGTGCTGGGCCTGCTCGCCGACTCCTACACCCGGCTCGCCGAGCAGGCACGGATCCGTACGCACCTCGTCGTGCTGGCGGAACGGCTGACCGCCGACCGCCTGGGCGCCCTCGCCCACGCACAAGGGCTGACGAGCGGCCCGACGCGGGTGCTGTTCGTGTGCAGCCAGAACGCTGGCCGCTCCCAGATGGCAGCAGCTCTCCTCGCACACCGGGCGGGCGAGCGCGTCACCGTCTCCTCCGCGGGTACCCACCCCGCCGACGAGGTCGAGCCGCACATCGCACAGGCCCTCACCGAGGCGGGCGCGGACCTCACGGACGCCTACCCCAAGCCTTTGACCTCGGAAGTCGTCGAGGCCGCCGACATCGTGATCACGATGGAGTGCGGCGACACCTGCCCTGTCATGCCCGGCCGCCGCTACCTCGACTGGCCCGGGGCCGACCCCGACGGAGCGCCGATCGCCGTCGTACGCGACATCCGCGACGCCATCGACGCACACATCACCGAGCTCCTCACCCAGCTCGCTCCCTGAAGCCCCCGCAGATCCCCACCGCAGTCGACTCACTCCAAGGAAGAACAGATGTCCTCCGCTCCTGCCGCCTCCGTCCTGTTCGTCTGCATCCACAACGCGGGCCGCTCCCAGATGGCGGCCGGGTTCCTGCGCCACCTCGCGGGCGACCGCGTCGAGGTCCGCTCCGCCGGCTCCGTGCCCGGCGAGCGGATCAACCCCTCCGCCGTCGCCGCCATGGCCGAGCTGGGCATCGACATCTCCGACCAGAAGCCGAAGGTCCTCACCCCGGAAGCCGCCCAGGCCTCCGACTACATCATCACCATGGGCTGCGGCGACGCCTGCCCGTACTTCCCCGGCAAGACCTACCTCGACTGGCAGCTCGAGGACCCGGCCGGCCAGGGTGTCGAGGCCGTCCGCCCCATCCGCGACGAGATCAAGGGCCTCATCGAGGGCCTCATCGCCGAGATCGACGCCAAGAAGCAGGGCTGACACCGATGCCGCAGACCACCGCTGGTGACGGCATACGCGACGTCATCATCATCGGCTCCGGCCCCGCCGGGTACACCGCCGCCCTCTACACCGCCCGCGCCCAGCTGAAGCCGCTGCTGTTCGGCAGCTCCATCTTCGTCGGCGGGTCGCTGACCACTACGACCGAGGTCGAGAACTTCCCCGGCTTCCCCGACGGGGTCGACGGCCCGGACCTCATGACCAACATGCGGGCCCAGGCCGAGAAGTTCGGCGCCGAGATGATCGACGATGACATCGTCTCCGTCGACCTCACGGGCACCATCAAGGAAGTCACCGACTCCGAAGGCACCGTCCACCGCGCCAAGACGGTGATCATCGCCACCGGTTCCGGCTATCGCAAGCTCGGCCTGCCCAATGAGGACGAACTCTCCGGTCGCGGGGTGTCCTGGTGCGCGACCTGCGACGGGTTCTTCTTCCGCGACCGTGACATCGTCGTGGTCGGAGGAGGCGACACCGCCATGGAGGAAGCCACCTTCCTCACCCGCTTCGCCAAGTCCGTCACCGTCGTCCACCGCCGTTCCACACTGCGCGCATCCAAGGTCATGCAGAACCGGGCCTTCACCGACGACAAGATCTCCTTCGCCTTCGACAGCGAAATCGCCGAGATCAAGGAGACGAACGGCATGCTCTCCGGTGTCGTCCTACGCGACACCTTCACCGGCAAGACCCGCGACCTCGACGTGACCGGACTGTTCATCGCGATCGGGCACGACCCTCGCACCGAGCTGTTCACCGGCCAGCTCGACCTCGACGACGAGGGCTACATCGACGTCGAGGCTCCGTCCACACGGACGAACATCCCCGGCGTCTTCGCCGCCGGCGACGTCGTCGACCACGCCTACCGCCAGGCGATCACCGCAGCCGGCACCGGCTGTGCGGCAGCGCTGGACGCCGAGCGGTACCTTGCCGCCCTGCGCACACAGAACGAGCCGATAGCCTCAGCCGTCTGACCTGAGCAGACTGGTGGGGCCCACTCCGGCGAGTGGGCCCCGACCGGCATGATCCGCTCCGGCCGACTCTCGGCCGGAGTCAACGTCCAAGCGGAGGCGTTGGCGATGGTGCAGTAGGCGAGCGCCCCGAAGGAGGAAGGCCGATCGTCCCGCGCACGTCGGCACTCGCGCCAAGTACGGCCACGACGGTGCCCTCGCTGGTCAGGCGTGCTCGTCCGAAGGCTGCTGGACAGGCTGGACCGACCAGCTCGGCGGCTCGTCATCGCCCGAGTCCTCATCGCGCTCCGCGTCGGCGGCTGTCCCATGGATCTTGCCCGACGCGTGGTGGACCGGCGCGTACACGGCGTAGAGCTGCAGGGTCTCCTCACCGATGTTGGTGACGTTGTGCCACGTGCCGGCGGGCACGAAGATCGCCCAGCCATCCTCGACCTCCCGGTCGAAGTCGAGTCGATCCTTCGTGCGGCCCATTTGTACGCGGCCCCGGCCCGCATCGAGCCGTAGGAACTGGTCAGTCTCCGGGTGCGCCTCCAAGCCGATGTCCTCACCCACCGGGATCGACATGAGGGTCAGCTGAAGGTACTTCCCAGACCAGGCGACCGCGCGATAGTTCGAGTTCTCGAGCGTCGCCTTCTCAAGGTCGAAACTCTGAGGTTCCGGCCCGACGTCCTTGGTGGTCATGCTTCTCCCCTGGTCGACGAAGGCGGCACGCGGTACACGGTCATGGTCTTGCGCCCGCCCACGTCAACACTCTCAGAGCCATGGGCTCTTCCGGCCGCAAGCGCGCGAGCCGCTACCGCACGAACGGCTGCGATGCGTTGCCGCATTCCGCCGTACGCCCGGTCGTGCAGTCGAACACCACGGCCAACAGGAAGCCGGCGAACAGAACAACGGCGGACCATCAGGGCCTCTGACGCACCGCGCCAAACCGCCCGAGGCACCTGCTGACACACGCGGCGGCCGGCCACCGCCCTCGCCATCTCGGCCAGGCACCTGCGGTGAGCGCGTTGCTCGTGCAACCCAGCAGTCCGGCCTCCGCCCGCCCGTCCCACGGACGGACGAAAATCACGGGTTGCCCCGCCTCGCCGAGGCGCCAGGCAGGAGCGTGCCCCATCCGTGCCCTTCAGGGCGGCGAGCAGCGGTCAACAGAGTTCCGGACAGACGCCCGACGCAGGCCTTACAGCCGACCGTATCCCCAGGTCAGAAGCCATATCGACACCCGCAGCGTCATGATTCCCAAGCTTATAGAGCGGGTTCGATTCCCGTCATCCGCTCCATGACAAAGCCCCAGGTCACAGACCTGGGGCTTGTTTGTTGTCCAGATCCCTCTGGGGTCTCATGCCATTCGCGTGCCACAAGTGCCCTCGTAGGGCGTCAGGTTGGGCCCTGGGCGGGGTGCGGATCGCGTCCTCCTCGGCGCTGGAGGGATGGCCGGCCTTTCGACGCTGCCCGCTCGGGAGGGGCCTCATCCGTGTGCCTCGCTTCGCAGTCGACATGATGCGGGCCGTCTCTGTGCGTGTCAGCGTGATCCGAGAGGAATCCGTACCCCACTCACCAAGAGGAGTCGCCGTCATGGACGGTAGGCAGGACAAGCGTCAGGAGTCGGGCAAGGGCCGCGAGGCGCAGGAGCACCGTCGCCCCGGAGACCCCGCGCAGCCCCAGCCGGGCAAGCCGTCCCGCGAGAAGGGACAGAAGCCTGGCCCGAAGGAGACCTCGCGCCGCCGTGAGGACGACCTGCTGCGCGAAGAGGACCTGCACGACGAGGGGCTCTGACCAGCGCACGACTCGCCCACACGCCCAGAGCCCGGCCGGTCCACAGTCACTCCGGCCGGGCTCTGTGGCACCCCGACGCCGGAGGGGACCGGGCTGCCCGCCACGGTGGCGCCACGCTCTCGGCTAGGCCCCTGAGGAACCGGGGTCAGCCTGCCGCATCGGCGGTGCTGTCCTCAGGTTCGGGTGTGGTGGCGATGAGGATCTGAGCGGCCTGCGTGATGTTGTCGGCGCGGACGGCGCGGGCCATGGCTTCGCGGGCGGCGTCGGCGGTGGTGTCCGGGGGAACCACCAGCAGGGCGAAGTGGTCGTTGTGGCCGCGGGTGATGAGGACGGTGTCGTCGCCGACCGGGTCGGAGTCGAGGTGCACGACCCGGCCGTCGATGACCAGGCGGGTCGGGAGGCCGTTCCAGGCGGACGCGTCCACGCCCACGCGGGTAATCAGGCCGAGATGCCCGGTCAACACGCTGATCAGCGCGGGCAGCTCGGTCTCGATGTCGCGGGTGCGCGGCCACCACGCGCCGTCCAGGCGCCCCTGCCGGGAGCTCGTGGTCTCCAGGCGCAGCAGTGCCGTACCGGGCTTGATCGCCTCGTGGATCGCGTCCGGCAGGAGCAGTGGAGACGTGTGGGGGGTGTCGGAGTCAGCCATGTGGGTCCGCCCGTCTACGGGGTGCGGCCGTGCTGCGTCGCAGGTCGGCACCAGTGCGGTGCCGTCGGGCGACGTGCGCGGGCCCGTCCTTTCACGGTACTCCCGCCACGCGCTCCGCGGCCCGTCGGAAATACCAGGTCACGCCGGTCATGGTCGGCCGAACAGGCGTACAGTGAAAGCACCGGAAGTACTTCGCACACCGGCTTTCACGCGGGTGTCATTTCCGGCGATCGCCTAAATACCGGGCTGCCGATGGGCAGTCCGGGGGCAGGTCCACATCATGGCCACGACCCTCGCACGGACCGCCCCCCGCGACCTCGCCGCAGAGCTTCCGGCTCGCTTGTCCCTCACCCCGAAGAGCACGCTCGCCGGCCGGCTGGACGGCGCCTGGTGGCCCCTCTCACGCAACCTTGAAGCCGAGCTCCCGAGGCTGCTGGCCGCCCTGGACGAGCCCTGGGGCCGCATCACCCGCGTCACCGTGAACCCCACCCGCTGGCCCGTCGTACCGCACACCGTGGCCATGGACGGGCGCACGCTGCACGTGGGCTGGTTCACCGAACAGGACCCCGACAAACTGATCCTGCTCTCCTACACCGTCGGCCGCTGGGACCTCCTCGTGATTCCGCCCGAGACCGCACCCGCAGCCGCGGCCCGCCTGATGGCCGCCGCGGCGATACCGGGCAGCGTCCTCACCTCGAGCGTGCTGATGGCCAACGAAGCCGCCATAGGGCGCAGCATCCGCGATGCCCGTCGTCGGGAAGACACCTGGGAGGGCGAGGGCGGGGCATGCATGTCCGCCTTCGGGAACCCGATAGGCCGAAGCGCCCTCCCGCTGCCCGGAATCGGCTGGAGGTGAGCTTCGTGGAGACCGTCGTCCTCACCGCGGTGATCATCCTCGCGATCGCCACCGGAATGCGCTGGATCCACCTGCTGAACGCCCAGCACGACGCGCGGATCGCGGCCTACCAGTTCAGCGACCCCCTGCCGAGACCTCCCGGTCTGCCGGACGCCACCGGTCGTCGAGCCCACCGCACGGATGCCGACCGGTGAGGAACAGGCCTTCCTCCTGACCGGGGCCGTCGGGCGGGCGCCCCGCGCCCACCCGCCGAATCCTCCGCCCACTACGAAGGGAACACGCCCACGTGAAGTACATAAAGACCCAGGAACTGCCGTCGCTCGGGCACGCCGAGGTACGGATCATCGCCCACACGCCCGAAGCCGCCCGCGCGGTCGCGGAAGCCCTCCGCGGCTGCTTCGCCGGTGCCGAGGCGCGCAGCTACCCCGGTCTCGACGGCGACACCCGCCTCCACCTCACCGTGGACACGGCAACACCCGCCGGCCCCGACGCCCGCTCGTGGCTGGCCGCCAGCCGGACCCCCGTCGGCACCGGCGCCCACTCCGACGAGATCTGAGAAGCCCCGGCGGGCCCCGGAGCGCACCCCACACACGAAAGGACGCGGTCATGGCCACACTGCGCGAACGCAAGACCTACCGCGAACAGGTGCTCCAGGTCCTGTACGAAGCCGTCGAAGGCAACCGCCTCCTCGGCCTCACCGGAGCGCAGCTGCGGCGCGACCTTCACGTACCGGAACAGGACCTGGCCGCCGCCTGCACGTATCTGGCCGGCGAAGGACTGATCACTGTCGACTGGGAACCCGGCAACACCCCCGCGATGGTCACCCTCACCCACGAGGGAATCCGGCGCATGGAGGCCGAGGAGGAAGGGACGGCCAGGCGCCCGGACTGATCCGAAAGGCACGCCCTGATGTATTGATCACGAGCGTTCAGGGACGGCCGATGTGCGCGCGGACGCGGACGCCAGGCGAACCGGAAAAGGCCGTCGGGCACGGAAGCCGTGTGGCGGGCCCGGTCGCGGGGGAGCATCCTGAAGGCCAGGCTGCCCATGCAGCCGGACGCCGGCCCGCCGCCCGGTTGGAGGCAAGAGGATGACCGTCGGAGGGCGCGGGGACCCGGACCGCTCGGAGAGCTTCGGGGAGGAACTGCTCGGGGTGTTCCTGGACCGTGCGCCCGAGCTGGCACCACACATGGTCGGCCCGCTCGTCGCCGAGACGATGGCCCGGCTGGGGGGACGCGAACCACAGATCCTGCTCCAGGACTACGGACAGCGACAGCTGGTCCCCCTGCCCGTCGGCGGCTTGGCCGCTGGTGAGCCGCAGCCCATCGACCGGTCCGAAGCCGGCCGGTGCTTCCTGGAGGCACGCCCCTTCGAAGTCCTGACGCCCGACGGCGTACGGGTCCACCTGCCCCTGCTGGACGGCGGCGACCAGGTGGGGGTCCTGGCGGTCACTCTGGGCGGGATCGACGACGACACCCGCCGGCTCCTGCGCAGGGTCGCGGGCCTGGTGGCCGACCTGCTGGAGACGAAGAACGGCTACACCGACCTCTTCTTCCGCACCCGCCGCAGCGAACCGATGAGCGTGGCCGCAGAGATCCAGTGGTCCCTGCTGCCCCCGCTGTCGATGGTGATGCCGCGCGTCGCTGTCGCCGGAGTCCTGGAGCCCGCCTACGCCGTGGCGGGGGACAGTTTCGACTACGCCCTGAACGGCGACGTCCTGCACCTCGCCATGGTCGACGCCATGGGGCACGGCCTGGACGCGGCCACGATGGCCACGGTGGCCATCGGCGCATACCGCCACGCGCGCCGCATCAGCATCGAACTGTCCGAGATCTACCTCTTCATGGACCGGGCCGTCGCCGAACAGTTCGACCCGGACCACTTCGTGACGGCCCAGATGATGCGCCTGGACACGGACACGGGACGCCTCCAGTGGGTCAACGCGGGGCATCCTGCGCCGATGCTGATCCGCGCGCACCGCGTCGTACGCCGTCTGGACAGCCCCACGACCCTTCCCGTCGGCTTCGGAGGGGCCCAGCCACAGGTCAGCGCGGTGACTCTGGAGCCGGGCGACCGCGTCCTGTGCTTCACCGACGGCTTGATCGAAGAACACCAAAGCGGGCAGGAACAGTTCGGCGAGGAGCAGCTGATCGACTGGGTGAACCAGCTTGAGCAGGCTGACCAGGGAATCCGCGCGGTGGCCCGGGACCTGTCCCACACCCTCATGCGGGCACGCGGCGAAACCACCTCGGACGATGCGACGCTCGTCCTGTTCGAGTGGCGCGGATGACGGAAGGCCCTGACCCAACGTGCCGGCAGGGACGGTGAACAACGGTTCGGATCCGTACGACGTGGAGCTCGGCGGGCTGACCCGGCCCGGCTTTCCCGTACGCCGTTGGGGCGATGCCTCCGGCCGACGGGATTCCGTGCCCGGCCCGACAGGGCAGACCCGACATCGTGGGAACCGTGGAGCAGCCACCGTCGCCTCGGGGTCGTCCTTGGAGAGGGCGTCCAGAACGGCCACCGCTCGATCGGCACCGATGGCCACCAGCCTGCGTATGCCTTCCTCGCTACGACGCCGGGCGTTCTCGTCGTAGTGGTTCTCGAGGATTTCGAGGAACAGTTCGCCGCCGGCGTAGGCGGCGAAGCGCTGGAACCGCTGCGCAAGAGCGAAGTCTCCGAGCAGGACCAATTCTTGGGCGACATCTTCCAAGGCGTTCACCAAGGGCCTGCCCTTGCCGTACCTGCTCCCGCCGGAGGCGGGCTCCATGACGCGCAGCACTGCACCGATGCGCTCCAGCACACTCGGGGTGCTCAGTGAGCTCCCGTGCCCCGCTGACCATCCGCCAGAGCGTGAGGCTGGAACGGAACGTCGTCATGCGGTGACCTTAAGAGGAGGCACTGACAACGACGATCGGTAGGGTGCCGGGGTGTCCGAGCTGCCGTCGATCCTCTTGCTGTCCGGAAGCCTGCGGGCCGGGTCCTCCAACGAGGCGGTGTTGAACACCGCGCGCGCAGTGGCCCCCGCGCATGTGCGTACCGTCGTGTACGAGGGGTTGGCCGGGCTTCCGCATTTCAACCCCGACGACGACGCCGATCCGCTGCCCGCTCCCGTGGCCGGGCTGCGGGCTGCGATCGGCGGGGCTGCCGCGGTGCTGATCTGCACTCCGGAGTACGCGGGCACGCTGCCCGGCTCGTTCAAGAACCTGCTGGACTGGACGGTCGGCGGCACCGAGATCTGCGACAAGCCCGTGGCGTGGGTGAACGCCGCCGCCCCCGGGCGTGGCCAGGGGGCGGAGGCAACGCTGCGCCTCGTGCTGGGCCATACCGGCGCCGCCATCGTGGAACCGGCCTGCGCCCGGATTCCGGTGGCCCCTCATGCGGTCGGGGCGGACGGGCTCATCGGCGATCCGCAGGTGCGCGAGCAGATGGGCGGCGTGATCGCCCTGCTGGCTGAGGCCTGCGGACCGGTGCCGGAACCCGAGCGGCAATAGGCCGCTATTCGCGGGCGAGCATGGCCTCCGCTTCGCGTTCGAGGTCGACGTACGGTTCGCCGCTGACGTCGACGGCGACGCGGTGCAGGGTACCGCCGGTGAAGGTGAAGGGCCGGGGTAGTCGGCGGGATCGAGCTCCCGCTCGGCAACCGTCACGTACCCGGTCGCCTTCACGAACCGGTGGAACTCCGCGACGGTGACCGGATGCGCGTCCATCCGGAAGCCGTCGACCGTCACCGGGTGGACCGGCCTCTCCTCGGGATAGAAGTCGGCCGACCCCATCAGAAACGTCCCGCCCGGGATCCGGACCATGTCCTTCGCCGAGGCCTTCGTCGGGGGCCGCACGGTGACGCTCATGCCCCTCACCGTGCCTCACGCGCCGACGCGCACCGCGCAACGACGCGTAACCACGCGTACGGACGCCGCCTCGCGCGGGTCGGATCCGCGTCCCCATGTCCCTATTCGGGCGTCTCCGCCGTCGTGAAGATCCGGTCCAGGTGGTGGCCGAGTACCGCGATCGCCGATTCCGGGGTCCGCTGGCCCACCAGGATGCCGGTGCCCAGGGTCGCCGCCATCGCGAGCAGGCTGATCGCCTCCGTGCGCGCGTCGGCGGCCGGGTCGGCCAGGCCGGCCGCCTGCGCCTGCTCGAGGAGTCCGGTCAGGGCGTTCTCCGCGGCGTCGGGGTTGTCGATGAAGGGCTGGGCGGCCAGTGCCTCGTCGGTCACCGACAGGATCGCGTACGAGCTGTACAGCAGGTGGAAGGTACGGCTCTCCTCGTCGGTCGGCAGCGAGGCCAGCAGCAGCGCCTCCACCGTGGCGCGCGGCCCGGGGTCCGGGCCGGCGGCGGCCAGGCGGGCGCCCACCCTCGCCGTGAAGCGGTCGGTCAGGTGGCGCAGGCCGTGGAAGAGCAGCTTCTCCTTGGTCTCGAAGTAGTACTGCACGAGACGCAGGGATACTCCCGCCTCGGCGGCGACGTCGCGCATGCCGACGGCATGCAGTCCGCGCCGTCCCGCGACCTGGATGAGTGCCTCGGCGATCTGGGCGCGCCGCTCCTCGTGATCCACGCGCTTCGGCATCTTCTCGTGTCTCCGCCTGTCGATGGGGGCGCGTTCCCGCTGCCCGGACTTCTTCATGATACCGGCGTACCATATTGATGGTACGGTCGTACCACGAAGAATGGATCTTCCCAGGAGGTGCCGCCGTGCCCGAGAACACCGCCCGCGCACGCCGCCGCGATGTCGGCCGCTACGTCAACGAAGCCCTGCGCGACCGCTACTTCGCCGCCGAGGACGTGCTCCACGCGATGGGGGCGCCCGCCCGCTCCGAGACGGACGTCGAGACGGGCTTCGGCACCACCCACGTCTACCGGTACGGCCCCGTGGACCCCGCCGCCGGGGCCCGGACCCCGATCGTCCTCATCCACGGCGCCGGCTACAGCTCGGCGATGTGGTACCCCAACACCCCCGGACTCAGCCTCGACCGCCCCGTCTACGCCCTCGACACCCCGGGCGACGCCAACCGCAGCGTCCACCGCGAGCCCATGTGGCAGCCCGAGCGCGCCGCGCAGTGGATGGACGAGGCCCTGGACGCGCTCGGCCTCGACCGGGTCCACCTCGTCGGCTCCTCCTACGGCGGCTGGCTCGTCCTCAACCAGGCCCACCGGCGGCCCGGACGGCTCGCCTCCGTCACTGCCCTCGACCCGGGCGGCCTGGAGAAGGTCGGCCTGCGCTTCTTCGCCTGGGTGTTCGTGAGCCTGTTCGCCACCTTCGCCCCGAAGGCGCTGCGCCCGCGCCTCGCCGCCTGGCTGGACCAGCCGGTGCTCGCGGTCCCCGAGATGCGCAGGTGGATCCAGCTCGGCGCCCGCGCGTACCGGATCCGCCGCCCCGCGCCCCTGCCGCTGGCCGAGGACGCGCTGCGGTCCGTCCGGACCCCGCTCTACGTCATCATGGGCAAGCACAGCCTGCTCGTGCACCCCGAGCGGCAGCTGGAACGCGTACCGCGCCTCGTCCCCGGAGCCCGCGCCGAGATCGTCAGCGCGACCGGACACGGCCCGCAGATCGACCACCCGGACGTGGTCAACGCCCGGATGCTGTCCTTCATGGAGGACATCGACTCCCTCGACGCCGCCCGTTCGAATCCGTAGGCGGCGGCCGACAACGGTCTCGGGGCACCTAGGATCGCGGGCATGGCGCTGATCATGAGTGACGTGGACCGGTTCGAGGCCGCCAGGCCGCGGCTGGAGGCCATCGCCTACCGGCTGCTCGGGTCGGCGAGCGACGCCGAGGACGCCGTGCAGGAGACGTATCTGCGCTGGCAGGCGGCCGACATCGGGCGGATCGAGGTGCCCGAGGCCTGGCTGACCAAGGTGCTCACCAACGGGTGCCTCAACATGCTCACTTCGGCACGCGCCCGGCGCGAGACGTACGTCGGCCAGTGGCTGCCCGAGCCGCTGCTCGCCGGGGACCCGATGCTCGGTCCGGCCGATACCGCCGAGCAGCGCGATTCGGTGTCGTACGCCGTCCTCGTCCTGCTGGAGCGCCTGTCGCCGGGCGAGCGGGCGGTGTACGTGCTGCGCGAGGCCTTCGCCTGCCCGCACGGGGAGATCGCCGAGATCCTGGACATCACCGAAGCCGCCAGCCAGCAGACCTACCACCGGGCCAAGAAGCACATCGCGGACGGCAGGGCGCGCACCGAGATCGACGAGGCCGCCGCCCACCGGATCGTCGAGGAGTTCCTGGCCGCGGCGACCAGTGGGCGTACGGAGCCCCTCATCCGCCTGCTCACGCAGGACGCCGTCGCGGTCGGCGACGGCGGCGGGAAGGTTCCGGCCCGTGCGAAGGCGTTCGAGGGCGCGCTCGCGGTCGCGACGTTCATGCGCGGCCTGTTCAAGCCCAGCGCGGCCAAGCGCGCCCATATCGGCGGCGTGCCGGAGATCTTCGCCACGACCGCGAACGGCGGGCCCGCCATCGTGGCGGTCGTGGACGGGCGGGTCGCCGGGATCATCTGCCTGGAGGCCACCGCGGAGGGCATCGTCGCGATCCGCAGCCAGGTCAACCCCGACAAGCTCGTGCGGGCGACCGGGCAGTGGGCCGACGCGGGACGCGGGGAGGTCCCGCTGCACACCCTCTGAGACCCTTCCGGAGCGGTGTGATGCAGGTCACATCCCGCACCTGTCAGGGAATGGAGGGCTGTCCGGTTCAAGGGGCGTAACGACGCCGGACACCGGCGGCCCCCGCCCAGACAGGAGCACGGACATGCAGCACCGCATCGTCGTCCTCGGAGCCGGCTACACCGGAGCCCTCGCCGCCGGCCGCCTCGCCAAGCGGCTGCACCGCGCGGATGTCAGCATCACGCTCGTCAACCCCGAGCCCGACTTCGTCGAGCGCGTCCGGCTGCACCAGATCGCGGCCGGCCAGGAACTCAGGCCCCGGCCGTTCGGGGAGATGTTCGCGGGCACGGGTGTGGAGCTGAAGCTCGCGAAGGTCGGCGCCGTGGACGTGGACCGCAAGACGGTGACGCCGCCGGACACGGCCCCGAGCGGGAAGCACTCGCGTACGACACTCTCGTCTACGCCCTCGGCAGCGGCTGGAACGACGGCGGTGTCCCCGGCGTCGCCGAACACGCCCACGAGATCGCCGGCCGCCCCGGCGCGCAGCGCCTCCGCGACCGCCTGGCCGCCCTGGGCACCGGCCGGACCGTGGTCGTGGTCGGCGGCGGCCTGACCGGCCTGGAGGCCGCGACCGAGATCGCCGAGACCCGCCCGGACCTCGACGTCGCGCTCGTCGCGCGCGGCGCCCTCGGTGACTGGCTCTCGGAGAAGGGCCGCGCCCACCTGCGGAAGGTCGTCGGCCGGCTCGGCATCACCGTCCACGAACACACCGCGGTCGACGCCGTGGAAGCGGACCGCGTGACCGTCGACGACGGCCGGACCCTCCCCTCCGACGTCACGGTGTGGACCACCGGGTTCGCCGTCCACCCGATCGCCGGGGCCACCACCCTGGAGCTCGCCGACGACGGCCGGATCGTGGTCGACGGCACCATGCGCTCGGTCTCGCACCCCGACGTGTACGCCGTGGGCGACGCGGCGATGGCGCTCGGCCCGGGCGACAAGCCCCTGCGCATGTCCTGCGCCTCGGGCATCCCCATGACCTGGCAGGCCGCCGACGCCCTCGCCGCCCGCCTCGCCGGCACCAAGATCCCCCGCATCCCCCTCCGTTACTCCCAGCAGTGCGTCTCCCTCGGCCGCCGCGACGGCCTGATCCAGTTCGTCACCGCCGACGACCGCGCCGTCGAACGCGCCCTGACGGGCCGCACGGCCGCCCGCTACAAGGAGCTGATCTGCAAGGGCGCGGCCTGGGGCGTCGCCAACCCGACCCTGGGCATCCCGGCCCGCCGCCGGCGCGTCGTACGGCAGGAGACCGCGAGCCTCGACCGGGCGCGGGCCACGGCCTGACCTCGCGGCCCGGGCCGGTCACGCGGAGCCCGCCGGTTCGGCTACGGGCGGCCGCGGCCGCCGGGTTCGGGGACGGTCCAGCCGTGCGCACCCGGTGCTTCGGGCTCCGGGCGCGAGGACTCCGGGCGCAAAGGCTCCGGGACGGGGCCGCGGGCCGGTCTCGGCGCCTGCGGGTCGGCCGGGAAGGGGTGCCCGGGGTGACCTCGGTGGCCGGCGGGCGAAGGCCGGCCGGCCGGGTCCGGGGGGAAGGACGTGGTCGGCGGGGCGGGCTTCGGTTGCGTCATGGGGACTCCCGTTGGTTCGTACGGCCGGGCAGTCGTCGCGGCTCCGCGCTACGGCTCGAGACGGCTGAAGCCGACCTCGAAGCGTTCGACCGACACGATCCGCTGGCCTTCGCGCAGGGCCGTCTCCTCGCGGATCCGGGTCGCCCGCTCCTCGCTCTCCCGCATGGTCCGCTCGTCGTCCCACAAGGTCAGCGAGGTGGCCTTCCCCGAGGCGCGGTCGACGAGGTAGTAGACGCCCCGGAAACCGGGAAGGTCCTGGACCTGCCGGACGATCTCCTCCGAATGCGCGCTCAGGTCTCCCTCCGCGGGAACGGGTGATCCCTGGTAGGTGCTCAGCCTCGCGAACATCTGTCGCAGTCCTTTCCTCGGGCCCCACGACCAGCCTGCTCCGGCAGGTCACGCGCCGCATGCCGAGCGGCGCAACAATGGTGGGGTGCCGTACATCGCCGTGACCGCCCTGAGTCATACCGGGCTGGTGCGCGAGCACAACGAGGACAGCCTGGTCATCGGCCCGTGGACGCTGTGCGGGACCGCGACCGAGAGCCCCCAGACGCTCGTGTTCCCGCTCGGCAGGCCGCTCGTCGTCGCGGTGGCCGACGGGCTCGGCGGTCAGCCGGCCGGCGAGGTCGCCAGTGAGCTGGTCGTCCGCGAGCTCTCCCTGCTCGGCCCGTCGCTGGACGGCGGCGAGGCCGTCCGCGACGCCCTGGAGGTCTGCAACCGCGCGGTGTACGAGGCCGCCGCAGGCCGCCCGGACCTGACCGCCATGGGGACCACGGTCGCCGGCGCCCTCGTACTGGAGGAGTCGCTGCTGGCCTTCAACGTCGGTGACAGCAAGGTGTTCCAGGCGACTGGGGAAGGGCTGCGCCAGCTCAGCGTGGACGACAGCCCGCCCCCGGCGCCGGGCCACCGCACCACCTCGGCCGTCACCCAGGTGCTCGGCGGCACCCGCGGGCAGACCCCGGTCACCCCGCACGTGGCGGACTTCCCGCTGACCCCCGGCGACCGCTACCTGGTGTGCAGCGACGGGCTGACCGACCCGGTGCCCGAGGAGACCATCGACGGCCTGCTGCGCGTGCACGACGACGGCAAGGCGGCCTTCGAACTGTGGAAGGCGGCCATCGGGGCCGGGGGCCCGGACAACATCACGCTCGCCCTGGTACGCATCGGCGAGTGAGGCCCGAGGGCCGAGGACCCGGCCGACGAATCGGCCCCAGGACCGCGGCCGGGCCCACCGTCCGCCCCCGCGTCAGGACTTGACGCCCCGGGGCACGGCCAGGCCGGACAGCCTGGCGGTGCCCGGTGCCAGTGACGACCAGGGACCGGCCAGGTCCAGCACCGCGATCGCGGAGGTCGGGAACTTCGTACGGGCCTGCTCCAGCGCGGCCGCGTCCCCCTCGCCGGCGAGCAGCAGCACCAGCTCCTGGGAGCCGGGGTTGTGCCCGACGAGCAGCAGCGTCCGCACCCGCGCGGGGGTCTCCCGTACGAGGTCCAGCAGTTCCCCGGCGCTCGCCCCGTAGGCGCGCTCCTCGTACTCCACCGGCGCACCGAGCCCGGCTTCGGCCGCGGCGAGCTCCCAGGTCCGACGGGTGCGGCGGGCGGGCGAGCACACGACGCGGTCGGGTACCCGGTCCGCCTCGCGCAGCCAGCGGCCCGCGGCCGGGGCGTCGCGCAGACCGCGCGGGCCGAGCGGGCGCTCGGCGTCGGGCACGTCCGGCGGCCAGGCGGACTTGGCGTGCCGCAGGACGACGAGCCGCCGGACCGTACCCGCTGTCATGGATGCCTCACGTGTGCAGGCGGCTGTTGGGGCCGTCCCGGTCGCCGGCGCTGTCGTCATTGAACCAGTAGTCACCGGCGGCCAGATAGCGGAAGGAGTGCGCACTCTCGGACGGCAGCTCGACCGTGACGGCCCGCTTCCCGTCCTTGCGCGGCTTCAGCGTGTGCGCGCCGGGCTGCCAGTCGTTGAAGTCGCCGACCACGCTCACCGGCCCGGGCGGGGTGTCCGCCGGAAGGACGAAGGTGACCTCGGTACGGTCCTTGCGCAGCTTGCGCTCCAGCATGGGAAACAGCTCCTGACTGCGGAGGCGGACGGGATGGCGCCCATCCTCCGGGCCAGGCGGGCGGCCCGCATGTCGACGCCTCCGCCGCGCGGGCAGGGATCACCCGTCCACCACGTGTGGGACACGGTGGGCTCAACCGAACACGCCGCTCCCCGGGCGGTGCGTGTCCAATGGGCGGGAAGCGGTTCTCGCAGCGCGCGTCCCCGGGAGTGCCATGAGCCAGCGAGCCGGACGGGTCGCCATGAGTGCCTTCTCGGCCGTCCTGATCACCCTGACCTGTCTGCTCGTACCGGTCTCGCTGCTCACCGTCTGGGTGCACGACATCGTGCTGGACAACGACCGGTACGTGGCCACGGTCGCCCCGCTGGCCTCGGACCCGGCGGTCGAGGAGGCCGCCGTCCGCCGCATCGGCGAGGCAGCGGACGTCCGGGTGGACGGCACCCGGGTCACGGCGGACCTGGCGCGGTGGCTCGAGGCCCAGGGGCTGCCGCCGCGCGTGGGCACGGCGGTCAAGGCGCTCGGCCCGGGCCTGGACGCGGCCGCCGACCAGGCCGTTTCCAAGGTGGCGACCCGATTCGTGGAGAGCGACCGGTTCGAGGCGCTGTGGACGCGGGCCAATCGCGCCGCCCACACCGCCGTGGTGCACGCGCTGACGGGCCGGGGCCGCGGCGCCGTCGGGATCGACGGCGGGACCGTCACCCTCGACGTCGGCAGCGCGGTGGAGACCGTCAAGGAGGAGCTCGTGCAGGCAGGGCTCGCACCGGCCGAGCGGATCCCCGAGGTCGACAAGCAGATGGTGCTGTTCCGGTCCGACGAGCTGGGGAAGGTCAGGGGCGCGGTCCGCCTGCTCGACGTCCTCGGCAACTGGCTGCCCGTGCTCACCGTCCTCCTCGCAGCGGCCGGAGTCCTGCTCGCCCGGCGCCGCCGGCGGGCCCTGGTGACCACGGCGCTGTGCGGGGCCGCCGCCTGCCTCCTGGTCGGCATCGGCCTGGCCGTCGCCCGCCGTTACTACCTCGACCACCTTCCGCCCCAGGTCCAGTCCCCGGCGGCGGCAGCGGCGGTCTTCGACACGCTGGTGCGGTTCCTGCGGGTCAGCCTGCGGACCACGCTGGTCCTCGGGGTGGTCGTGGCGCTCGGCGCCTACCTGTCCGGCGGCGGCCGGCTGCCGCGCGGCCTGCGCGGCGGCGCCGACCGGACGGCCGATTCCGCCGCGCACTGGGCCGCCGCGCACGGCGTCGGCACGGGACGGGCCGGGGCGTGGGTGGAGGCGCGGCGCCGCCCGCTGACGGTGGGGGCGGTGCTGCTGGTCGCGCTCGGGTTCGCGCTGTGGAACCACCCGACCGTGCCGGCGGTGCTGCTGCTGGCGACGATCCTGCTGGCGGTGCTCGCCGTGCTGGCGCTGCTGGCCGCGGACGGCCGGGTCGGCGGCGGGGGCGGCGGCGGGGTCAGCGGCCGGGAAGGTGGCCGGGAAGGTGGCCCGGCGGGTGACCGGGCGGGCCGCCGGAACGGGACTCCCGGAGGGAGTTGAGCGGAGTGCGCAGCCAGCGGGCCGGCACGGGCTCGCGGGCGATCACGTACCCGACGGCGACCGCGACCGTGATGACGACGAACAGCACGATCAGCCAGGACAGCAGGACGAAGACGGAGCCGAGACTGCCGAACTGGCGCAGGCTCCGCTCCACGGCGAGGGGCATGTAGACCCTCGACGCCACGGACAGCACCTGCTCCCCCACCCCGGCCAGCAGCGCACCCGGCAGCAGCGGAAGCCACGGGATCCGGCCGCCGAGCAGCAGGTGCTGGGTCCACCACCACAGCAGCGTGCCGCTGATCACCGCGAGGACGAAGCCGGCGGCGAATCCGGTGCCGAAGGCGTTCTGCACCGGCCCCTGGAACAGCAGGGCGGTGAGCCAGACCAGGAGCCAGACCAGCCACCGCCAGGCCGCGAGGCGGGCCTTGGCCTTGGGCAGGTGCCAGGACCGCTCGCACATCGACTGGAGGGCGCGGCTGCACGCGGTCGCCGACAGCAGGGTCACCACGAGCCCCACCACACCGGTGCTCGCGGTGGCCGTGGAGTCGGTGGCGGAGTACACGGCCCGCACCTGGTCCAGCGCGGCGTCCTGAAGTCCGAGGGTCGTGCGGACCGAGGAGACCAGCTGTTCCTGGAGCCAGTCGGGCGCGAGGGCGCCGATGACGAAGAGGGCGGGCACCGCGCCGAGGAAGGCCTGGGCGGCCAGTCTGGTGGCGCAGTCCAGCACGTTGACGGCGCCGAGCTGCTCGAGGAGCCGTCCCAGCAGGGGGGTGTGACGTTCCATCCAGCCGCGCAGCCTGGCGGGCAGGACGATCCGGCGGGGACTGGCCTCCTCCGGTTCCGGCACGGTGAGCTCCTCACGGGGACGATCCACCGACGGCGGTCACCACCCTTCCACGAAACGCGGAGGAATACCTCTCGCCTGGCATACCTCACATACTTCACATACCTCGTATACGACGCCCCCGCATTCCGAGTCCGCTCCGGTCGCGGAACGGGCCGCGGCCCGTTCTCCTGAAGCCATGGAAGGCAACGCAGCCCAGCGCCGCCGACGCGTCCTGGCCGGTCACACGTTCCGGTCCGTGACCTGGGTGGTCCTGATCACCGCGCTGTTCTACCTGGCCCCCCTGGACCGCGGGTTCGGGACCCTCACCGTCGTCACGCTCGTGGCCGGGCTGGGACTGTTCGGGTGGCTCGTCGTCTGGCAGGCCCGGGCCATCACCCGCGCGGAGTATCCGCGGCTGCGGGCCGTGGAGGCGCTCGCCACCGCCGTGCCGCTGTTCCTGGTGCTGTTCTCCGTCACGTACTTCCTGCTCTCCGCGCAGGTGCCGGAGTCCTTCTCGGAACCGCTGAACCGGACCGACTCCCTCTACTTCTCCGTCACGGTGTTCGCCACCGTCGGGTTCGGGGACATCGTGCCCACCAGCGAACTCAGCCGCGCGCTGACCACCGTGCAGATGGTCGCCGATCTGGTCGTGGTGGGAGTGATCGCCAAAGTGCTCTTCGGGGCGGTACGGATCGGGGTGCGCAGGCGGGGGACGGCGGAAGGGAGTGACCCATGACGGAGTCTCGCTCCAGCGGGGCCGGGAACACCGGTGACCCCGGGAGCGGCGGCGGGGCCGGGGCCGTGCCGCCGGAACCGGACGTCCTGCGGCATCTGCTCCGCAGCCCCGGCTACCCGAAGCTGCTCGTCTTCTGCGCGCTCATCGGCGTACCGGTGTCCCTCGCCGCCTTCTGGTTCCTCGTCGGGCTCCGCCGGCTCGAGCACCTGCTGTGGGCCGATCTGCCGCAGGCGCTGGGCCAGGACGCTCCGCCCTGGTGGTGGCCGTTCCCCCTGCTGCTCGTCGCGGGCGTGCTCGTCGGCCTGATCGTCACGCACCTGCCCGGCGCCGGCGGCCACGTGCCCGCCGCCGGAATGCAGGTGGGGGGCTCCTCACCGGCCGCGCTGCCCGGAGTCCTGCTCGCCGCCGCGGCCAGTCTGCCGCTCGGCGCCGTCCTGGGTCCGGAGGCTCCGCTCATCGCGCTGGGCGGCGGGCTGGCCCTGCTCTTCCGGGACCTGGCACAGGCCCCGGCGACCCCGCAGAACACCGCGCTGCTGGGCGCGGCCGGAGCGGCGGCGGCCATCTCGGCGATCTTCGGCAATCCGGTGGTCGCCGCGGTGCTGCTGATCGAGGTGGCGGGGGTGGGCGGGCCGCAGCTCTTCGCGGTGATGCTGCCCGCCCTGCTGTCCAGCGGGGTCGGGTCCCTGGTGTTCACGGGCCTGGGGCGCTGGACCGGGCTGGGGACCGGCGAACTGTCCCTGAAGCTGTCCGCGCCGCTCCCCCGCCTGGACCTGGCGGACGTGCTGTGGTCGCTGGCCGTCGCGGTGGTCGTGGCCGTCGCGATGTACCCGGTGCGGGCCGGGGCCCGGGCGGTCGCCGCGTACGTGCGGGTGCGGCCCCTCGTACGGACCGTGCCGTTCGCCCTGGGCGCCGCGGCCTGCGCCGCCGCGTACGCGCTGGCCACCGGGCGGTCTCCCGCCGAGGTGGCCTCCTCCGGCGAGGCCGCCCTCGCCCCGCTCGCCGCCGACCCGCAGGCCTGGGGCATCGGGGCGCTGGTCGCCGTCCTGGCCTTCAAGGGCGCCGCCTACGCGCTGTGCCTCGGCAGCCTGCGCGGCGGCCCGGTGTTCCCTTCGCTCTTCCTCGGAGCCGCCGCGGGCGTGCTCCTCGCGCCCCTGCCGGGCCTGGGCTTCGTCCCCGCGATGGCGGCCGGGATGGCGGCGGCCACCGTCGCGACCCTGCGCCTGCCGGTGAGCAGCGTGGTGCTGGTGGTCCTGGTGCTCGGGAGTACCGCGATGATGCCCGTGGTGATCCTGGCGGCCGTGGTGGCCTTCGTCGTCACCGAACTGCTGCCCGCCGGGCGCCCGGTGGCCGCGTAGCGGGCGCCGGGCCGCCGGGCGCCCGCCCGCCGTCAGTTCGTCAGCACTGGAGACCGGTCGCGGCGGCCGCGGAGGTCTCCTCCAGCTTCTGGATCTGCGGCTGGAGCTTGGTGAGCGCGTCCTTGCCGGTCGTGTCGCCGGGCAGGTCCTCGTAGGCCTTCTTGAGGTCGTCGGAGGCCGACTGCAGGGCGGAGCGCTCCGCGTCCTTCAGCTTGCCGAGGTTGTCCTTCACCCCGTCCCAGTCCTCGCGCACGGCCTGGTAGGCGTCCTTGACCTGGTCCTTGGTCGCGACCGCGGGGTCCAGGGCCTTGAGCTTGGCGTTGTCCGCCCTGAGCTCGGTCAGGCCGCTGCAGACCTCGGCCGCGGCCTTGGTGGCCTCCTCGGACGGCGAGCTGTCGTCGGAACACGCGGCGAGACCGAACGCCGCGCCGACGCAGAGCACGCCGATCACCGGGAATCGCTTCATGGGCGGGGCCTTCCTCAGGGAGACGGGAGCGGTCGTGCAGGCCCGGGGGGCCTGACCGCACCCCGCCAAATTAGGCATGAATGATCACATTCCGCATCCACATCCGGACCGTTCGGGGGAAGGCGCCGCACGGCGCGTTCCGCTGGGCGGGTGACGGCATGCGCCACCGCCCAGAAAATTAATTATATGAATTTCCCGGGAAGAAATTCGTTTAGGCCGACCCGGAAGGGGAAGTCGCCCTGCTCACAGCACCTTTCTGTGTTACGGTGACGTCAGTTGCAGTTGTGGTTCCCAAAATACTTCTTATTACCGGTATTCTTTCCGGCGGGGCAATCATCACAGCGACGACCGGTATTCGCACAGTGCGATTCCGGGCACTGCCCCAAAGGAGAATTCAGATGGCATCCGGCACCGTTAAGTGGTTCAACGCGGAAAAGGGCTTCGGCTTCATCGAGCAGGAGGGCGGCGGCGCCGACGTCTTCGCGCACTACTCGAACATCGCCGCCTCCGGCTTCCGTGAGCTCCAGGAAGGCCAGAAGGTCACCTTCGACGTCACGCAGGGCCAGAAGGGCCCGCAGGCCGAGAACATCGTTCCCGCCTGACGTCGGCACGCACAGTCGGGCCGGGGCCCGCACCTCACGGTGCGGGCCCCGGCTTTGTCGTCTTCCACGGCGTCCGCGCTTGCTAGAGTCCCGCCCATGTCGACCCCTGACGACCTGCTCATCGATCTCGCCGCCATGGTCGAGTCGGAGCAAACCAATCAGATGTCCCTGACCGTCGTGGTCCACGGCGCCGTCATCACCGGCCGCCTCGCCCCCGAGAGCGTCTGGCGCCAGCGCGTCGCCGAAGTCCTCCAGGACTCCGACCAACTGGCCCCGTTCGCCGGGGTGTTCAGAGGAACCAGCCCCGCAGGCCGCACCCCGCCCGACGCCGGTACCCCCTCTCACCTGCACTTCCACGTGGCACGCATCCTCCAGGGCACCCTGGGCATCCCCGAGACCGGAGGGATGTACCGGATCGCGCTCAAGGACGTCAGCGCCTGGACCGTCGGAGACTTCAGCTACTCGGACAAGTAACTCCCGCCGCCCCACTGCACCCACTGCACCCACTGCACCCTGCCCCCACCGCAACCGCCCGCCCGCCCGCCCACCCGCCCCACGGGCCTCCCGCAGAATGACGTCATGCGCATTTCGATGCTGGGGGCCCTGGAGGTACGGGGCGAAGACGGGGGCGGCGTCGGGGTCGGCGGGGCGCGGTTGCGGACCCTGCTCATCCTGCTGGCACTGGAACCGGGCCGGGTGGTGGCCTCCGAGCTGCTCATCGACGGGATCTGGGAGGACGATCCGCCGATGGGCGCCTCGAACGCCCTGCAGGCGCTGGTGTCCCGGCTGCGCCGGGCCCTGCCAGGCGTGGACGTCGCCTCGCATCCGGCCGGCTACCGCCTCCTCCTCGATCCGGACGAGGTGGACGTGGTGCGGTTCGAGCGGCTGGCCGCGGCCGGCCGCGAAGCCCTGGCCACCGACCCGGGCGAGGCCTCGGCGCTGCTGCGCCGGGCGCTCGGGCTGTGGCGCGGGCCCGCGCTGCTGGACGTGGCCGCGTCCGAGTTCTTCCGGGCGCCGGTGGCCCGGCTCGGCGAGCTGCGCATGGCGGCGCTGGAGGACCGCATCGAGGCCGACCTGCGGGGCGCTCGCCGCCTACGGCAGGGCCCGCGAGGTGCTCGCCGAGGAGCTCGGCACCGACCCGTCACCGGAGCTGTCGGCGCTGCACACCGCCGTCCTGCGCGGCGAGCCGGCCGCGCCGATACCCGGGCCCGCCCCTGCCGCTGCCCCCGCTGCCGCATCCGCCGCACCGGAGGCCGATGCGCCGCCGACCAACCTGCGGGCCCCGCTGGCCAGTTTCGTGGGCCGGGACGAGGACCTCGCCGGGGTGGCGGACCTGATCGGCCGCTTCCGGCTGACCACCCTCACCGGGCCGGGCGGCGCCGGAAAGACCCGGCTGGCCGTGCAGAGCGCCCGTCCGCAGCTCGGCCGGTTCCCCGACGGCGTCTGGCTGGTGGAGCTGGCACCGCTGAGCGCGGAGGCAGACGTACCGCAGGCCGTCCTGACCGCGCTGGGCCTGCGGGAACACACGACGGCCGCGGGCGATCCGCTGGACCGCCTCGCCTCGGCGCTGCGCACGCGAACCGCCCTGCTGGTCCTGGACAACTGCGAGCACCTGATCGGGGCGGCCGCCGCGATGGCCGACCGGCTGCTCGGCGAATGCCCCGGACTGCACGTCCTGGCGACCAGCCGCGAACCGCTCGGCCTCACCGGCGAGGCCCTGTGGCCGGTGCGCCCGCTGGCCCTGCCGCCGCAGGGCGCCGACGCCGCGCAGGCCATGTCGTACGCGGCCGTCCGGCTGCTGAACGACCGTGCCGCGGCGGCCCGTTCGGACTTCGCGGTCACGGAGCAGACGGCCTCCGAGGTGATCCGCATCTGCCGGGCGCTGGACGGGATGCCGCTCGCCATCGAGCTGGCCGCGGCCCGGCTGCGCACGATGAGCGCCGAGCAGCTGGCCGCCCGGCTCGACGACCGGTTCCGGCTGCTGACCGGCGGCGCACGGACGGCCCCCCGCCAGCACCAGACCCTGCGCGCGGTGGTCGACTGGAGCTGGGAGCTGCTCACCGAGCCGGAGCGGGCGCTGCTGCGCCGGCTGGCGGCCTTCCCGGGCGGCGCCACGGTGGAGGCGGCCGAGGGGGTGTGCGCGGGCGGACCGGTGGAGGCGTACGGGGTACTGGACCTGCTCACCTCGCTCACCGACAAGTCGCTGCTGGTGACGGCGGGCGACGGGCGCTACCGGATGCTCGAGACGATCCGCGCCTACGGCCTGGAGCGGCTCGCGCAGGCCGGGGAGGAGGAGCGGCTCCGCCGGGCGCACGCCGCGTACTTCACCCGGCTGGCGTCGACGGCGGACCCGTACCTGCGGCGGGCCGAGCAGCTGGAGTGGCTCGCCCGGCTCGGCGAGGAGCACGACAACCTCAACGCGGCGCTGCGCGGAGCGATCGCGGCGGGCGAGGCCCGGGAGGCCGTACGGCTGGTCGCGGCGGCCGGGTGGTACTGGTGGCTCAGCGGCCGCAAGGCGGAGGGCGGCGAACTGTCCGCGCGGGCCCTGGCGTTGCCGCTGCCCGCCGGGGAGGCCGAGTCGCCCCGGGACGAGGAGAGCCGCGCGCTGGCCTGCGCGCTGGCCGTGCTGTTCGCGACCTCCGGGCTCGGGGACGACCGGCAGACCGCGGAGCTGCTGGCCCGGGGACTGCTGCTCGCCGAACGGAGGGACACCCGGCACCCGGTGGTGCGGTTCATGGAACCGCTGGACCGGCTGCTGCGCGCCGACGGCGCGAGCGGCCCGCCGCTGGACGCCTGGTCGGCGCTGCTGGCCGACGAGGACCCGTGGGTGCGGGCGCAGGCCCTGCTGGGCGGCGCGCGCACCCGGCTCTCGGCGGGCGGCCCGCCGGCCGTGGCCGAAGCGGAGATCGAGGAGGCGCTGGCCGGTTTCCGGGGGCTCGGGGAGCGCTGGGGGATCTCGTTCGCGCTGACGGTGCTGGCCGAACTGGTCGCCCAGCGCGGCGACTTCGCGGCGGCGCTGGGCCACTACGCCGAGGCCATCGCCGTGATCGGCGAGATGGGGGCCGTACAGGACCAGCTGCACGCGCGGGTCAAGCAGGCCCAGTTGTACTGGCTGGCCGGGGATCCGGCGGCGGCCGCCGCGGCCATGGCGCGGGCCGAGCGGGACGCCCGGGCCGCGGGCTGGCCGGAGGCGCTGGCCGCCACCGCGCACGGCCGGGCGGATCTGGCGCGCTGGAGCGGGGACCCGGCGCAGGCGCGCGCCGAGGTGGCGCGGGCCCGGGAGGAGGTCCGGGCGGTCGCCGTCCACCAGGTGTTCCATGCGCTGCTGCTCGACACCCTCGGCCATCTGGACTCGGCCGACGGCGAGTTGGAGGCGGCGGGAGCGCACCGGGCCGAGGCCCTGGAGCTGGCGGTCGCTTCCCTGCACGCCCCGACCGTTGCCCAGGTGCTGGTCGGCGTGGCGGACCAGGCGGCGCGGGCGGGCCGGCCGGAGGAGGCCGCGCGGCTGCTGGCGACGGCCCTGGCGGTGCGGGGCGGGCCGGACCGTTCGCGCCCGGACGCGGACCGGGTGGAGAACGCGGCGCGCGCCGCGCTCGGGGAGAAGTACGAGGAGTACTTCGCCGAGGCGGCGCGTCACGGGAGCGCGGTGGCCATGGAGGACGTACGGGAGCTGGCGCGGGTCACGCTGGGCGGTTGAACAGCCTGTTCGCCCAGAGGCAGGCGGCCACGGCGATCCCGGTGCACCAGGCGACGGCGGCGATGCCCTCGCTGCCGACCGGGGTGTCCATGAGCAGGGCCCGGATGGTCTCGATGACCGGGGTGAAGGGCTGGTGCTCGGCGAAGGCGCGGACGACGGCGGGCATGGAGTCGGTGGGGACGAAGGCGCTGCCGATGAAGGGCAGGAAGGCCAGCGGCATGACGATGTTGCTGGCGCCTTCGGGGGACTTGCTGAGCGTACCGAGGGCGACGGACAGCCAGGTCACCGCGATGGCGAGCAGGGCGATGAGGCCGAGTGCGGCGAGCCAGCCGGTGGGGCCGGCGTTCGGGCGGAAGCCCATCAGCAGGGCCAGCCCGATGACGAGGCCGACGCTGATCATGGTCTGGATGATGCTGCCGAGCACGTGTCCGACGAGGATCGAGGAGCGGGAGATCGCCATGGTGCGGAAGCGGGCGACGATGCCTTCGGTCAGGTCGGTGGAGACGGAGACCGCGGTGGTCATGGAGGCGGCGGTGACCGTCATCAGGAGGATTCCGGGGGCCAGGTAGTTGATGTAGTCGGTGCCCGTGCCGATGCCCGCGGCGAGGGGCCGGCCCAGGACGTACACGAAGAGCAGCAGGAAGACGATCGGTACGGCGATGGTGCCGAGGGAGAGGCCGGGGTAGCGCAGGGCGTGCACCAGCTGACGGCGCAGCATGGTGCCGCAGTCGCGGAACAGGTGCTTCGCGGGGGCGGGGGCGGGGCCGGTGAGGGGGGCGGTGGTGGTCATCGCACGGACTCCTTGTCCTGGGTCGGGATGGTCTGCCCGGTCAGGGCGAGGAAGACGTCGTCGAGGTCGGGGGTGTGCACGGTGAGGCCGCCGACCTCGATCGCCCGGGCGTCGAGCCGGTCGAGCAGGGAGCGCAGCGAGCGCACGCCGCCGTCGCTGGGAACGCGGAGCGTGAGGGCCTCCTCGTCGCGGGTGACCTCGCCGAGGGTGCGGGCGGCCCGCTCGAAGCCGGCCGGGTCGGTGAACTCCAGCCGGATGTGCCCGCCCGGGACCAGCCGCTTCAGCTCGTGCGCGGTGCCCTCGGCGACCAGCTTGCCGCCGTCCAGGACGGCGATGCGGTCGGCGAGCTGGTCGGCCTCCTCCAGGTACTGGGTGGTCAGGAAGATGGTGACCCCGCCGGCGACGAGGTCGCGGATGATCTGCCACATCGCGCGGCGGCTGCGCGGGTCGAGTCCGGTGGTCGGCTCGTCGAGGAAGATGATCTGCGGGCCGCCCATCAGGGTCATCGCCAGGTCGAGGCGGCGCAGCATCCCTCCGGAGAAGGTCATCGCGACCTTCCCGGCCACGTCGGCCAGGTCGAAGGCCTCCAGCAGCTCGGTGGCGCGGCGCCGGCCGGCCCGCTTGCCGAGGTGGCGCAGGTCCGCCATCAGGCGGAGGTTCTCCTCGGCGGTGAGCAGCTTGTCGACGGCCGAGAACTGGCCGGTGACGCCGATGGCGGAGCGCACGGAGCCGGGGGCCGCGGCCAGGTCGTGCCCGGCGACGCGCACCTGGCCGGCGTCGGCGGAGACGAGGGTGGAGAGGATCTGGACGGTGGTGGTCTTGCCGGCGCCGTTCGGGCCGAGCAGCGAGAAGACCGTGCCCGCCGGGACGTGCAGGTCGATGCCGTCGAGGACGGTCTTGTCCCCGTAGGACTTGCGGAGCCCGGTGGCGGTGATGGCCGCCGGCCGGGTCTCGCGGGTCGGGATCCGGTGCATGGTGTCCCCTCGTTTCGGGTGCGCTGCGGTGGTGATGGCGTCACCTTGGCCGGGGGGCCTGACAGCGCGCGGAGAGACCGCTGAGAGGGGCCCTCGGCGGCGCTGAGAGCCGCTGACAGATCGCTGATACGGGGCCGCGGCGGACATCCGGGTGGGGTACGTACCGTTCCGGGCGGGTATATCCCTGGAGACAGTGAGTCGGCACGAGAGAGCTCGGGACACCACGACGGCGCGTCCCCCGGATCCAGCGGGGCCCGCCCGTCGGAGGAGCGCAGCGCCATGCACCACACAGAACTCACCGACGTCGCGACCCACGAGGCCAGATCCCTGTCCGTGGCCCTGTTCCGGAGGCTGGCCGAGCTGGAGGAGGGCAGCGCGGAGTTCAGCTACGTCCGCAACACCCTGGTCGAGCTGAACCTCAGCCTGGTGAAGTACGCGGCCCGGCGCTTCCGCGGCCGCAGCGAGCCGATGGAGGACATCGTCCAGGTCGGCACGATCGGCCTGATCAAGGCCATCAACCGGTTCGACCCGGAGCGCGGGGTGGAGTTCACCTCGTTCGCCATGCCGACGATCACCGGGGAGATCAAGCGGTTCTTCCGGGACACCAGCTGGGCGGTGAAGGTGCCGCGCAGGCTCCAGGAGCTGCGGATCGACGCGGCCAAGGCGCACGACGCGATGGAACAGGCACTGGGCCGCGAGCCCACGGACTCCGAGCTCGCGGAGCGGCTGCACGTGACGCCCGAGGAGCTGGTGGAGGGCCGCAAGGCCGCCTGCGCGTACTCCGCGCGCTCCCTGGACGCACCCGCCCAGGAGGAGGGCGAGCGCGAATCGGGCGCCGACCGGCCCTCCCTCGGCGAGGAGGAGCCGGCGTACGAACGGATCGACTGCCTGGAGTCGCTCAAGCCGATCCTGGCCTGTCTGCCGGAGCGCGAGCGGATGCTGCTCTCCCTGCGGTTCGGGCAGGAGCTGACGCAGTCCGAGATCGGCGACCGGCTGGGCCTGTCCCAGATGCACGTGTCCCGCCTGCTGACCCGCACCCTGGAGCGCCTGCGCACCGGGCTGCTCACCGACGGCCCGGACCACGAAGACGGCCTCGTGCTGTGACCGGGACGGTTCACCGGGTCACGGCGCTAGGGGGTGTCTGACCCTAGCGCACGTCGCGGGGGCCTCCGCGGACCGGGACCTCCAGCCAGACCGTCTTGCCCGGGCGCCCGTCCGGCGCGGGCACCGCGCCCCAGCCGCGCGCGAGCCGCTCCAGCACGATCAGCCCGTGTCCCCCCGGCAGTGCGCGGTCGCCGGGCGGCCGCCGCCTCGGGACCTCGGGGCTGTCGTCGCTGACCTCCACGCGCAGCCGTTCGGGGGTGTGCCGCAGGACCAGCTCCCGGGGGCCGCCCGCGTGCAGACAGGCGTTGGTGACCACTTCGGAGACCAGGAGCAGCACGTCCTCCACGGACTCCGCCTCCCCGGGCCACTGCCAGTCGGCCAGCGCCTTGCGGGTGAAGTCCCGGCACCGGCCCACGACACCGGTCGTGGCGCCGCCGAGAACGAGCCTCCGCGTCTGCTCGGCCACAGGGCCTCCCGTCTCCGCGCCTCTCCGCGCCGCATGTACCCCTACCCGGGGCTGCCAATCCTAGGGCGGGCCGCACCGGCCTCTTCCGGCATCGGCGCGGGCCGTCCCGAAGCGCGGACGGCCGCCTATTCCACATCGTGGACAACTACTCTCGTTTCATGAACGCAGAAGCCCACGACCCCGCCGCCGCGAGGGACGCTGTGAAGGACGCCGACCGGAAGCACGTCTTCCACTCATGGTCGGCACAGGAGCTCATCGACCCGCTCGCCGTCGCCGGGGCCGAGGGTTCGTACTTCTGGGACTACGAGGGCAACCGCTACCTCGACTTCTCCAGCGCCCTCGTCTACACCAACATCGGCTACCAGCACCCGAAGGTCACCGCGGCCGTTCAGGAGCAGGCCGCGCGGCTGTGCACCGTCGCACCCGGCTTCGCCGTGGACGTCCGCTCCGAGGCGGCGCGGCTGATCGCCGAGCGCACCCCGGGCGACCTCGACAAGATCTTCTTCACGAACGCCGGGGCCGAGGCCGTCGAGAACGCCGTCCGCATGGCCCGGCTGCACACCGGGCGTCCCAAGGTGCTGTCCGCGTACCGCTCGTACCACGGGGCCACGTCCACCGCGATCAACCTGACCGGCGACGCCCGCCGCTTCGGCAACGACACCGCGACCGCCGGCGTCGTGCACTTCTGGGGCCCCTTCGCCTACCGCTCGCCGTTCTACGCGGCCACCGAGGCCGAGGAGTGCGAGCGGGCCCTGCGCCACCTCGAGGACACCATCGTGTTCGAGGGCCCGCAGTCCATCGCCGCGATCATCCTGGAGACCGTCGGCGGGGCCCCTGGCGTCCTCGTGCCCCCCGCCGGCTACCTGCCCGGCGTGCGCGCGCTCTGCGACCGCTACGGCATCGTCTTCATCCTCGACGAGATCATGGTCGGCTTCGGGCGCACCGGCCGGTGGTTCGCCGCCGAGCACTGGGACGTCGTCCCCGACCTGCTCTGCTTCGCCAAGGGCGTGACCAGCGGATACCTGCCGCTCGGCGGGGTCGCCATCTCGCCCGCCATCGCCGAGACCTTCGCCCGCCGGCCCTACCCGGGCGGGCTGACGTACTCGGGGCACGTGCTGGCCTGCGCCGCCGCCGTCGCGACGATCAACGTCATGGAGGAGGAGGGCATCGTCGAGCGGTCCGCCCGCACCGGCGCCGAGCTGCTCGGCCCCGGACTGCGCGCGCTCGCCGAGCGGCACCCCTCGGTCGGTGAGGTCAGGGGCCTGGGCACCTTCTGGGCCCTGGAGCTCGTCCGGGACGCCGCCACGCGCGAACCGCTCGTGCCGTACAACGCCTCCGGGGCGGACAACGCCCCGATGGCCGCCTTCGGCGCCGCCTGCAAGAAGGGCGGCCTGTGGCCGCTCGTCGCCGGCAACCGCATCCACGTCGCGCCGCCCTGCAACATCTCGGCGCAGGACGTCGCGAAGGGGCTGGAAATCCTCGGCGAGGCCCTCTCGGTCGCGGATGCTCACATGCTCTGACCTGCGGATCTGTGGGGTCGCCCAAATCGTGGGTGCTGGTGTTCGGATGATCCGTACGGTGGTTAACGCGCCGTACACATGCTGCAATCCGTGCGTACGAACAAGCACCTACGGACCGGGATGCACGTCAGTCCCGGGGCGGTCCTGCGGGGCCGAACGGCGGGGAGCGGGACGTCTTCAGGCGCCGCTGGACGCCGGGCGTACGGGATCCAGACGACCGGACTCCGTGTTCCCGAATCCGAAGGAAGACAGCATGAGCAAGCACGTCCTCGCGCAGAACCAGTACGGCAAGGCCGAGAACCGCATCGTCAAGGTGACCCGCAAGGGCGGCGACGGCTCGTGGCACGAGATCCGCGACCTCAACGTGTCGGTCGCGCTCCGCGGCGAGTTCCGCGACGTCCACCTGACCGGCGACAACGCCAACTGCCTGCCGACCGACACCACCAAGAACACGGTGTACGCCTTCGGCAAGGAACACGGCATCGAGTCCCCCGAGGCCTTCGGCATCCTGCTCGCCAAGCACTTCGTCTCCTCGCAGCAGCCGATCCGCGAGGCCCAGATCCGCATCGAGGAATACGTGTGGGACCGCATCCCGGTCCCGACGCGCAAGGAG
Organism: Streptomyces sp. IBSNAI002; assembly: GCF_052244475.1. Classification (NCBI taxonomy): domain Bacteria; kingdom Bacillati; phylum Actinomycetota; class Actinomycetes; order Kitasatosporales; family Streptomycetaceae; genus Streptomyces; species Streptomyces sp. IBSNAI002. The sequence continues at coordinate 4,321,945 of NZ_JBQPXG010000002.1, forward strand.
CAGCACTCCTTCGTCCGCAAGGGCCAGGAGGTGCGCACCGCGCAGATCACCTACAGCGAGACGACGGGCCTCCAGGTCATCTCGGGTCTGAAGGACCTGACGGTGATGAACTCGACGAACTCCGAGTTCCACGGCTTCATCAAGGACAAGTACACGACGCTCCAGGAGGCGTACGACCGCATCCTGGCGACCAAGGTCACCGCGCGCTGGGCACACTCGGCACTGGCCGCCGACGACGCCTCCCACGACTGGGACCAGGCGTACAAGAAGGTCCGCAAGAACATGCTGGAAGCCTTCGCGGAGACCTACTCGTACTCGCTGCAGCAGACCCTGAACCAGATGGCCGAGCGCGTGCTCGACAACTGCCCCAAGGTCAACGAGGTGCGCCTCAACCTCCCCAACAAGCACCACTTCCTCGTCGACCTGGAGCCCTTCGGCCTCAAGAACGACAACGAGGTCTACTTCGCGGCGGACCGGATGTACGGCCTCATCGAGGGCACCATCCACCGCGACGGCGTCCAGCCGGTGATCGCGACCTCCGACTGGATCGTCGCCTGACGCCTTCCGTTTGCCGCTCCGTTCGGCCCGGACCCCGCTGCGGGGTCCGGGCCGTTCCGCTGGGTGGGCGAGTTCCAGCCGCGGTTCCGGTTCGGTAGCCGAAACAGACCCTTGTGCCGATCGCCGCACCCAAGGAGGCTGTGCAGCCGACGAGTTGACCACGAATGGGCGAGGGGGCCTGTAGTTCCATGCCGACGGCGATCAGGGAATGGCGGGGCTGGACGGGCGCAGCCCCCTTCTGGCTGAACTCCTTCCTGCTGCTCCTGGCCCCTTTCACCGCCGTCACGCTCTTCGGCCAGCTCGGTGTGATCGCTTCCCTGGCCGCACTCGGCGGCCTGGCCCGCCACCTGTGGTGCGGGGACTACGGCCACCCGGCGGTCCACCTCGCCGCGGTCCTGATGGGCGCGGCGACGGCGACGCTGGTGACGACCTGAATCACCCGTTCGGGTGTAGGGCGTCCCCTGCCCGGGGCGATCGGGCCGGACCCGCCGCCAGCTGGGAAAACGCCGGTTCCCCGGAGGCGACACGCCCGTGACGTTCCGTCAGCCTCCCGTGTTTCACCGGGTGCCGGAGGGCAGAGGAGGTATCCACTGCTCACATGACCCGGCCGCCCGAGCCGGACCGGAGGGACCCGCATGCCCCGCGCCAAGTCGGTCGTCGCCGCACTGACGGTGGTTCTGCTGGCCACCGGCATCGGTGTGCTGCAGCGCACCGAGGGCGCCGACCCCTCGGTCTCGGCCACCGACGACGCCCTGCCCTCGCGGGCGCTGGGGCTGTCCGACCACCGGCGCCTGGCCCGGCAGCGGGAGCTGCCCGGTGCGCACGTTCCCGGGCACGGCGTGCGGTCGCCGAGGACGGCGGCGGGACCGCTGCGGCCGGTCACGGTGCCCCTGCGGGCGGCGCGGCCGCTGCGGCTGCGGGTGCCGAGCCTGGGCATCGACGTGCCGGTGTTCCGGGTGCCGGGGACGCCGGGAGGGCCCGACGCGGCCGAGGGGGCCGGCCGGAGCGGGCAGGACGGGCATGCCGGGCGGGACCGGCGGGACGGGGCCTCGTGGCAGGGCGGCGGTCCGGCGCCCGGGTCGGCCGGTACCGCCGTGATCAGCGGTCCGGGGCTGGACCTCGCCGGGCTCCAGCGGGGCCGGACCGTCGAGATCGCCCGGGACGACGGCCGGACGGCCGTGTTCACGGTCATCCGGCTCTCCCCCGGTGCGTCCGGCGGACACGAGGGCCGGTCCGGACGGCCCCAACTGCGGCTGGTGGGTGGCGAAACCGCCGTACTGGCCCGGCTGACGGGACAGCGCCGGGGCCGCTGACAGGCCGCCGACCTGGCCGCCGACCTGGCCGCCGACCTGGCCGCTGTCAGCCGACGGGGCGCTCTTCGTTCGGCCGGTCGGGCGCTTCTGGCAACCGGGACGGGAGTCGCCCGGCGTGTCGGGGCACACCCCTCGCATGAGCGGGAGGCAGCACGTGCGCGCGGCGCTGATCGGGGCCCTGACCAAGGCCCTGACGGCGGCCTGTGTCGTGCTGCTGTGCGTGTTCGGTGCCGGTCCGGCCGCGGCGACGGTCGCCGAGTCCCGGCCCTCCTCCTCCGCCCCCGCCGAGCCCACCGAGGGCCAGTCCGATCCGGCCGCCGAACCCGAGGCGCGGGCCGCCGTACGGTCGGCTCAGCGCGGGACACCCGGTGTACGGCGGACTCCGCTGCCGGTGTTTCACGTGAAACATGCCGAGGACCGGCCCGTGGCCGCGCCCGTGTGGCGGACGGCCGGGCCGCCGCTGTCCGCGCGGACGGTGCGGAGTGTGGTCCTGCGCTGCTGAGCCGGCCGAGGCTCCGGAGCAGCGCAGTCCCCCCACACCCCCCTGAGCACCGTGAGGTTCCGCCATGCCCATCGACGCGTACGCCGCCCTGAACGCCATGCTCCGTGCCGAAGTCACCCGGTTCACGCCGCCGGTGCGCCAGAGTGCCGACCCGGCCGTGTCCCAGAAGACCGCGGGCTCGGCGCCCGAGCCCGAGAGCGAACCCCAGCAGACGGCCGCCGCGGACTCCGCCGCGTAGAAATGGAGGGGCGCCGGTTCCCACGCCCTCGGCAACGGAGAGTGGTCATGTGAGGTTCGACCACGGGCACGGGAACCGGCGCCACGACCAGTCTGCGCCGGGCGGCCCCCCGGCCGCCTCGGGCAGAGGTACCGGCCGGACCCGGCCGAAAGGACGGCTACTTGCGGTTGTAGAGCCGCATCGTGACGGGCCCGAAGACCAGGACCAGAAGTCCCGCCCACCCCAGTGACCAGGCGATCTCGGCGGCGGGCCACCGGCCCGCCATCAGACCGCGCACGGCGGTGGTGAGGTGGGTCACCGGGCTGTTGTTGACGAAGGCCTGCAGCCAGCCCGGCATCGTGCTCGGGTCCACGAAGATGTTGCTGAGGAACGTGAGCGGGAACAGCACCATCATGCTCACGCCCATGACGGACTTCTCGCTGCGGAGCAGCAGCCCGAACATCGTCCACACCCATGAGAAGGCGAACGAGAAGACGATCAGCAGCGCCACCCCGGCCAGCACCCCCATGACCCCGCCCGCCGGGCGGAAGCCCAGGAGCAGGCCCACGGCCAGCATCACGGCCGACGCGATCGCGTAGCGCAGCATGTCGCCGAGCAGGTAGCCGACCATCGTCGACGGCCGCCAGATGGGCAGCGTGCGGAAGCGGTCGAAGACGCCCTTCTCGATGTCGGTGTTGACGGAGACGCCCGTGTACATCGTGATCATCACGATCGACATGACGAGGATGCCGGGCAGCAGGGTCTGGATGTACGTCCCCGGGGAGCCGGCCAGCGCACCGCCGAAGAGGTACGTGTACATCAGCACCATCATGATCGGGAAGGCGGTGACGTCGAAGAGCTGCTCGGGGACGTGCTTGATCTTCAGGACCGCCCGCCAGCCGAAGGTCAGCGAGGTCGAGAGCGCGCTCGGGCGCGGCGGGCGCCGGCCGGAGACCAGCAGTGCGGCGAGCTGGTCGGCGTGCGGGGCAGCGAACTCCGCGTCGTGAGCGGCCGTACCGGTCGTCGTGGCCGGCTCGTCGGTGGCGGGGACGCTCACGTCGTCGCCCCCTTGTCGTCGGTGAGTGCGAGGAAGACCTCGTCGAGGCTGGGCTGGCCGAGGGCGAAGGTGTCGACCACGATCCCGGCCCGGGCCAGCTCCGCCAGGGCGGCCGCGGCGGAGCGGGCGTCGTCGACGCGGGCGGTCAGCGCGACGGGATCCGGATCGGGCGTGACGGACTCGTCGAGTACGGCGGCCAGCAGGCGCACGGCTTCGGCCCGCTGGGCCGGGTCCCGCACCCGGACGTGCACGCTGCCCGCACCCACGGAGGCCTTCAGCTCGCCCTTCGTGCCCTCGGCGATCACCTTGCCGTGGTCGATGACGGCGATCCGGGAGGCCAGGTGGTCGGCCTCGTCGAGGTACTGGGTGGTGAGCAGCACGGTGGTGCCCTGCGCGACGACGGCGCGCACGATCTCCCAGACCTGGTTGCGGCTGCGCGGGTCGAGGCCGGTGGTCGGCTCGTCGAGGAAGAGCAGGTCGGGGGTGTTGAGGATGGAGGCGGCGATGTCGATGCGCCGCCGCATGCCGCCGGAGTACTGCTTGACCTGGCGGCCGGCCGCGGCCGAGAGCCCGAAGGCCTCCAGGAGCTGGGCGGCGCGCTCCCGGGAGGCGGGCCGGGAATGCCCGAGCAGCCGCGCGAGCAGCACCAGGTTCTCGGTGCCGGTCAGGTCCTCGTCGACCGAGGCGTACTGGCCGGTGAGGCTGACCCGGCCGCGCACGGCGTCCGCTTCGCGGGTGACGTCCTTGCCGAAGACGCGGGCCTCCCCGCCGTCCGGGCGCAGCAGGGTGGCCAGCATCTTCACCACGGTGGTCTTGCCCGCCCCGTTGGGGCCGAGGACCCCGTAGACGGTTCCGGCGGGCACGGTGAGGTCGACACCGTCGACGGCCCGGGTCTCCCCGAACACCTTGACGAGGCCGGCTGTCTCGATGGCGTGGCCGGCGGAACCCGTGGGACTCAGTCCTCGCGCGTGTAGTACCGGTAGAAGGCGGTGACCCCGACGCCGATGCCGACGAACAGACCGATGACGGTCGCCCTGAGGACGCTGGAGTTGGTCAGGCTGTGCAGGTAGCCCGCCGCGACGCCCAGGAAGACTCCGTAGGCGGCGGCGTGGAGCTCGCGCTGCAGCCGGGGCCCGACCCGGTTCAGCGCGAACATGATGCCGGCGAAGATCGCCCCGCACAGGATGCCGTAGAAGACGTTGCCCGCGTCCACGGGGCCCATCTGGCGCTTGATGAAGGCCGCCCAGACCCCGTAGACGAGTCCGGCGAGCAGGGCCCGCGTGAGGGCGTTCCTGGCGGTGTGGTCAGTGGCCGTCGCGGTCGGACGGTAGTCGTGCCGCCGGGAGGCGGTGGGTGCCACATGTGCCATGACGGGCTCCTCTCTCCCATCATCCAGGGCACACCCGCCGCCCCCGACCGGCAAGTGGATCAACCGGCGGACGGGCCGGGCGGAGGGGCGTGCGGACGGGTCAGGCGGGGCGCACCGCCACCGCGTCGATCTCGAAGAGCATGCCGGGCAGGGCCAGTGCGGCCACTCCGATCAGGGTCTGCGCGGGCAGTTCGGTGCCCCAGGTGGCGTGCAGTTCCTCGAGGAGGACGGCCAGCTTCTCCTCGTCGTGGCCGACGATGTACGTGCCGACGCGGACCACGTCGGCGGGGCCGAGTCCGGCGGCGGCCAGTGCCGTGCGGAGGTTGGCGAAGGCCTGCGCGACCTGGTCGGCGAACTCCCCGGACACCACGTGCCCGTTCCCGTCGGAGCCGTACTGGCCGGCTATGAAGACCTGCTCGCCGGGGGCGGAGACGATGTGGCTGTAGCCGTAGGCGGTCGGGGTGTGGAGTCCTGCCGGGTTGATGATGCTGCGCGTCATGCCGAGCTCCCTGGTTCCGTTTCCGTTTCCGTACGTGCGGTGTGACTACGGGGCGGCGAGCCAGGCGCGGAGCCGCTCGGGGGCCCCGGGGGCCTGCCGTTCGGCCTGCCGACGGACCTCGTCGAGGTCCTGGGCCGCCAGGGCCGTGCGCCAGGCCAGTTCGGCCCGGCCCATGGCGTGCGCGATGGCGCAGGCGGGGGCATCGGCCGCCGCTCGGTGCCCGGTCCGGTCAGGCCCCCCGTCCGCGCCCCGGCCGGCCCCGCCGGGACCCTGCTGCCGGATCTCCGTGCACCGGAAGGCCTCCTCGGGACCCTCGACGGCGGCGACCACGTCCATGAGCGAGATCTCCGCGAGCGGACGGGCCAGCCGGAAGCCGCCCCGGGGGCCGGGGGCGGAGGTGACGATGCCCGCCCGGGCCAGCGCCTGGAGCTGCTTGTTCAGGTAGGCCGCGGGCAGGTCGTGCCACGCGGCCAGGCGGGCCGCCGGGACGGCCCGGTCCGGCCCGCTCCACGCCAGGTTGACGCAGCTGTGCAGCGCCCACTCGACGCCCTCGCTCATCCTCATAATCTGGATATTAAATATCCAGGATCTCCGCGGGTGCCGCGCCACCCGCCCGCAGCAACACCGCTCGCGCCCGGTACCGCCGCGGCATTCCCTGGTGACGTGCGCACCATCCTGTCGGCGGTACTGATCGCGCTCGTGGCCCTGCTGGTGCCCGCGAGCGCCGTCGCGTACTGGGCCGACCGCGATCTGGGCAACGCCGACCGCTACACCGCCGCCATGTCCCCGCTCGCCGAGGACCCCGCCGTCCAGGGCGTCGTCGTCACCCAGGCCACCCGCGCCCTCGCCGGGGAGATCGACGCGGGCCCCTTCCAGAGCGGGGTCGACGCCCTGCTCGGCGAGGCCCTGCGCTCCTTCGCCGGCACCGAGGCCTACCGGACCGCCTGGGACGCGGCCAACCGGGCCGCCCACGCCGCCTTCCTCGAAGCACTCACCACCGGCCACGGCGACGCCGTCACCATCGACCTGGCGCCCGTCATCGCCCAGGTCAAGGGGGAACTCGTCGACGACGGCGTGCCGTTCGCCGACCGCATCCCGGTGACCCACGTATCCGTCAAGGTCATGGAGTACGACAACCTCGGCGCGCTCCGGAAGGGCTTCCGCATGCTCCAGATCGCGGGCGTCTGGCTCCCCGTGCTGACCGTGGTGCTGGCCGCGGCGGCCATCGCCGTCGCCGTGCGCCGCCGGCGGGCCGTGATCGCCACCGGGCTGGGACTCGCGGTCGGGGCCGCCCTGCTGTGGATCGCCGTGGACCTCTGCCGCCGGCTCACCCTGGACGACCTGCCGGCCGACATCGACCGGCAGGCCGCCGGCGCGGTGTACGACGCGCTCACCGCGTTCCTGCGCACCACCGCCTGGGTGGTGCTGGCGGTCGGGCTCGCCGCCGCGCTGGGCGCCTGGGTGACGGGCCGGCTACGCCGCACCCCATAAGCTCGGAAGGTACCCAACGTACGCAGAACCACGCAGAAGAGCCCAGAAGAACCGATTCTCGAGCGGCGGCACGGAAGCGGAATGAGCACCGAACGCACCGAACACATAGCGGCCGGGCGAGGCCGGCCCCATCCACTGGCCCCGCCCGCCTGGCTGCTGGGCGGACTGCGGCCGAGCTCCGCACCGATCCCGTGGGCCGCCGCGGCGCGCGCGGCGATCGCGCTGTCCGTCCCGCTCGCCGTCGGATTCGCCCTCAACGAGCCCGAGTACGGTGCGCTCGTCTCCATGGGCGCCCTGTCCGGGGTCATCGGCGACACCGCCGACGCCTACCGGATGCGCGTCCTCAACATCGCCGTGCCGCAGCTCTTCGGCGCCGTGGGCGTCACCCTGGGCACCCTGGTCTTCGGACACGGCTGGCTCGCCGTCGGCGCCCTCACCCTCGTCGCCCTGATCTCCGGAATGATCTCCTCGATCGGCACGGTCGCCTCCGTCTCCGGGCTGCTGCTCCTGCTCAACGCCGTGATCGGCGCCGGACTGCCGCTCCCGCGGCCCTGGTGGACGGCCCCCCTGCTGCTGACCGCCGGCGGACTGTTCGTGCTCCTGCTCAGCCTGCTGGGCTGGCCGCTGCGCGGCCGCCTCCCCGAGCGCACGGCCGTCGCCGCCACCTACCGGGCGCTCGCGGACTCCCTCGAGTCGGCCGGCGGTCCCGCCGCCGTCTACGACGAGCGCCGCCGCCAGGTCACCCAGGCCCTGAACCAGGCCTACGACCTGGTCCTGGGCCGGCGGGCCCGGGTGCACGGGCGCAGCCCCTCGCTGGTGCGGATGCTGGCCCAGCTCAACGTGGTGATCCCGCTCGTGGAGGCCGCCCCCGCCGCGCACCTGCGCGGCCGCCCGCTGCCGCCCGAGGTCCCGGCGGCCGTACGGGACCTGGCCGACGCCGTCGAGGAGGGCCGCACCGGAACCCCCGCACTCGCCCTGCCCCCACCGCACACCCCGGCCGAACGGGCCGTCGACTCGGCCCTGCGGCACGCCGCGGACGTCGTCCACCTCGCCGAACCGGACCTGCACAGCGGCGACGACCGGCTCGGCCGGCCCGCCGCCCTGGGGGTCCGGGTCCGGCGCACGGTGCGCGACGTGATGTTCTCGGGTGCCTCCTGGCGGTACGGGCTGCGGCTCGCGCTGTGCATCGGGCTCGCCCAGTCGCTCGTCTCGCTGGTCGAGGTCGAGCGCTCGTACTGGGTCGCGCTGACCGTCACCTTCGTCCTCAAGCCCGACTTCGGCTCGGTGTTCTCGCGGGCCGTGCTGCGCGCGCTGGGCACCGCGGCCGGGCTGGTGGTGGCCGCGGCGGTGCTGGCCGAGGTGCCGCGCGGCTGGTGGGACGTACCGGTGATGGTGGTGCTCGCCGCACTGATCCCCGCCTTCTCGGCCAAGGGGTACGCCTTCCAGACCGCCGCGATCACCCCGGTGATCCTGCTGCTCTCGGACCAGCTCAACCACCAGGGCTTCGACCTGATCCGGCCGCGCCTGCTGGACAGTCTGATCGGCTGCGCCATCGCCCTCGTCGCGGGCTACCTGCTGTGGCCCGAGAGCTGGCACGCCCGGATCGGGGACCGGCTCGCCGACACCGTCTACGACGCCGCCCGCTACCTCGAACGGGCCTTCGCCCCGGTCCCGGACGAGGCCGCGCTCGCCGAGGCGCGCACGATCCGCGTCCAGGCCAGGCGGCGGATCTACCGGGACCTGTCGGGCGTGCGCAGCGAGTTCCAGCGGGCCCTGACCGAGCCGCCGCCCACGGGGCCCCGGGCCGCCGCCTGGTGGCCGCTCGTGGTGGCCGTCGAACGCATCGTGGACGCGACCACCGCCGCCCGCGTCCGCGTCAACCACGGGGCCGCGCCGCCCTCGGCGGACGAGGTCGAAACCCTCGCCCGCCAGCTGCGCGAACTGGCCGAACGGGTGCGCAGCACCACCCCGGTACGGACCGGGACGGAGCCCGCGGGCGAGGAGTCGAGCGTCCTGGCCGCGGTCCGCCAGGAGGTCGCCGCGGCCCGCGCCCTCGCCCGGCCCTGACGTCCCGCCGCGGTCCGGCCGAGAGCCCCGGCCGCCCCAGTCGCCCGATCGCCCGGATCGCCCGGATGGACCCGTGCCCGGGCCCCCGGGGCCGCGCCGGGAGAGCATCGGTACATGCACCGCGCCCCGGCCGTGATGGTCCTCGCCGCCGCCCTGGCGGCCCTGGCCGGGTGCGCCGACGCCGAGGGGCTGAGGAGCCAGGGCGACCTCGGCACCGTGCACGCCCCGAAGAGCCTCTGGAAGGACCTGCGCCCCACCCCGCCCGACCCCGGCCAGAAACCGGGCACGGCCGCCGTCGTGCCCGGGCTGCCCAGGGCGTCCGCGAAGGGCATGCGGGGCGCGGACGCCCTGGACGTCCTACGCGCCGACATCACCTCCGCCACCGCGCAGGACGGCGGGACCGGCCGCCTCGTCGACCCCCGGGCCGTGCAGCGGCTCGCGCTCTGCACCGACGCCCCGGGCGGCGGCCCCGACTGCCCGGTGCGCCCCGGCGTGCTGCACGACCTGACGGGCAACGGCCAGGAGGAGCTGATCACCGCCCTGGACATCGACGGCCGGCTCAGCGAACTGCGCGTCTACACCGTCCAGGACGACGGCTCCATCGCCCGGGTGCTGGCCCGGCGGGCGGTACTGGAGGGCGTGGAGGTCGCCGCCGAGCACCTGGCGGTGCGCGAGCCCACCTCGAACCCGAAGTACGTGGCGGTCTCCGACTACGAGTGGGACCCCAAGGCCGGGGTCATGAACCTCGCGCAGCTGACCCTCGACGACTGCCCGGCCCTGAGGGACCTCCCGCTGAGCGGGGACGGGCCGCGATGCGCGCGCTGAGCAGCCTGCGCTGGAAGATCGCCCTGACCACCACGGCCGTGTGCTGCATGGTCGCCGCCGCCCTCGGGGTCCTGGTGCACAACGTGGTCGCCCGCCAGATGGTCGGGGAGGTCCGCGCGAAGGCGGAGGCGGACCTCGACCACGCCCTCGGCCACTACGAGTACGGCACCTCCCACGGGGACGTGGACGTCGCCCTGGACCCGCCCGGCCTGCCGGACCCGCTGCGCGCACTGGTCGCGCGCGGGGACACCGGCAGCATGGTCGGCCGGCGCGGGGACGAGCCCGTGATGTGGGCGGCCGGCCCCGCCGACGAGCACGCCCTCGCGATCTGGGTCCCGTACGGCAACACCCGCGACCGGCTGCGGCACATCGACACCGCGATCCTCGCCTCCGCCGCCCTCGCCGCCGGGGTGGTCGCGCTGGCCGGCCTCTTCCTCGCCGACCGGATCAGCCGGCGGCTGGCGACCACGGCCGCCGTGGCCCGCCGGATCAGCTCCGGCGACCTGGACGCGCGGGTGGGCTTCCCCGCCGAGGGCGACGGGGACGACGGCGGGGAGGGGGACGCCCCGCGTCCGGCGCGCTACCGGGACGAGGTACGGGACGTGGCGCAGGCCCTCGACTCGATGGCCGGTTCGCTCCAGGACCGGCTGGAGGCGGAGAAGCGGTTCACCGCCGACGTCGCACACGAACTGCGCACCCCGCTCACGGGCTCGCTGGCCGCGGCGGCGCTGCTGCCGGAGGGCCGCCCCAAGGAGATGATCAACGACCGGCTCAGGGCCCTGCACCTGCTCACCGAGGACCTGCTGGAGATCTCCCGGCTCGACTCGGGCGTCGAACGCGCCGAACTGGCGCGGGTGGAGCTGGGCCGGGCGGTGCGGCGGGCGGTCACCGGGAGCGGGCGGGAGGCGACCGTACGGGTCCTGCGGGACACGGTGGTGCTCACCGACCGGCGCCGCCTGGACCGGATCCTGGCCAACCTGCTGGTCAACTCCCACAAGCACGGCCGGCCGCCGGTCGAGGTGACCGTGGACGGCCCGGTGGTGGTGGTGCGCGACCACGGCCCCGGCTATCCGCCCGAGCTGATCGAGCACGGCCCGAAGCGGTTCCGCACCGGGGACCCCGGGCGCGGTCGGGGCCACGGGCTGGGGCTGACGATCGTGGTCGGCCAGGCGGCCGTGCTGGAGGTCGGGCTGGCCTTCTCCAACGCCCCCGACGGGGGTGCGGTGACCACCCTCAGGCTGCCGGTCGGACGGCTGCCGGAGGCGGACTGAGGGTGGTCACCGGCCGGCTCACACGCCGATGTTCTTGCCGTCCTTGCGCCAGACCGAGACGACGGCCGGACGGACGATCTTGCCGGGGCCGTCGGGCCACACGGACTGCGGCTTCTCGACGGACGCGCCGTCCAGCTCGCCCGGGTGCTGCACGGCCACCAGGACGCGCTTGTCCTGGATGATCGGGCCGCAGGTCTCGGCGCCGCGCGGGACGGTCAGGAACTGCTTGAGCTCACCGCGGCGGTCACCGGCCGTCGCGACGCCGAACAGGCCGTCGTGGGAGCCGAGCTGGTTGCCGTCGGTGGAGATCCACAGGTTGCCGTGCGGGTCGAAGGCCACGTTGTCCGGGCAGGAGATCGGGCTGACCTTCTCCTTCGGGAAGCCCGCGAAGTAGGTCGCCGGGTCGTTCGGGTCACCGGCGACCAGGAACAGCCGCCAGGCGAAGCCGTCGCCGGCCGGGTCGTCGAAGTTCTCGGCGAGCTCCAGGATCTGGCCGTGCTTGTTCAGGTTGCGCGGGTTGGACTCGGTGGCGCCTTCCTTGCCGGCCTTGCCGCGGTCGGTGTTGTTGGTCAGCGCGACGTAGACGCGGCCGGTGCGCGGCGAGGGCTCGACGTCCTCGGGGCGGTCCATCTTCGTGGCGCCCACCTTGTCGGCGGCCTGGCGCGTGAAGACGTACACCTCCTCGGCGGTCATGCCCTCGACGTGCGACACGTTGCCGGTGGCGAGCTTGATCCAGACGCCGGAGCCGTCGAACTCGCCGTCGGAGGGGAGCTTGCCGGAGCCGTCGAACTCGGCGGCCGGGGTGTCACCGGTCAGCTTGGCGACGTAGAGGGTGCCCTCGTCGAGCAGCGTGAGGTTGTGCTCCTTCGCCGCGCGCGAGCCGCCCTTCTTCATCTGCTTCGACGAGACGAACTTGTAGAAGTAGTCGAAGCGCTCGTCGTCGCCCATGTAGACGACCGGACGGCCGTCCTCGGTCAGGCGGGGCTGCGCGGCCTCGTGCTTGAAGCGGCCGAGCGCGGTGCGCTTGCGCGGGACCGAGTTGGGGTCGTACGGGTCCAGCTCGACGACCCAGCCGAAGCGGTGCGACTCGTTGGGCTCCTGGGCCACGTCGAAGCGCTTGTCGAAACGCTCCCACTTGCGCTCGGTGGCGCCGGTGGTCATGCCGTAGCGCTTCAGGCGGGCGGCCTGGACGGGGTCGGTGACCTGGCCGGCGTTGGCGAAGTACTGGTTGAAGTTCTCCTCGCCGTGCAGCGTGGTGCCCCACGGTGTGGTGCCGCCGGCGCAGTTGTTGAGGGTGCCGAACACCTTGGTGCCGGAGGGGTCGACCGAGGTCTTCAGCAGGGCGCCGCCCGCGGCCGGGCCGGTCATCCGGAACTCGCTGGTGGTGGTCAGCCGGCGGTTCAGCTGGTGGCGGGAGACGGCGGTCAGCTTGCCGCTGCGGTGGTCCTCCTGGACGACGACCACGGACAGGCCGTGCGCGGCCCAGGCGATCTCGACCTGCTCGCGGGTCGGGTTGGCCGGGTCGTACGCCTTGAACATCAGGTGCTCGTCGGTGTACTCGTGGTTGGCGACGAGGAGCTGCTGGCGCTCGTACTTGTCGCCGAGCGGGAGCAGGCTCAGGAAGTCGTTGTTGTAGCCGAACTGGCCGGCCTGCGCGGCGGCGGTCTGCTTGTCGGCGTTGAAGCCCGGGGCACCCTTGATGATCGGGTCGCCCCAGCGGATGACCACGTTCTGCTCGTGGCCCTCAGGGATGGTGACCTGGTCGGCGGTGTTCGGCGCGACGGACTTGAAGCGCAGGCCGCGGGCGGCCTCCCCGCCCTTGCCCGCGCCGGCGGCCTCGGCCTCGCCGACCGGGGCGGCGTTGGCGGACTGGCCGGGGCCGCTGAGGGTGATCGCGGTGCCGGCGGCGGTGGCGACCGTCACGACGGCGGCGGTCCGCAGCATCGAGCGGCGGGAGTACGCGCGGGCTATGACATCGCCGGCGTACTCGTTGTCGCTGGTGTTGGGCACCTCGTGGAAGCATGCGTCGCCACAGCGGTAGCGGCAGGTGAGGGCGGAACGGCCGCCCCCATGCGGGTTGCCGATGAGCGGCAGGAGCTTGCGCACGAGTGTCCTCCGAGTAGCTGCGTGGGCGCCGACAACGTGTCGGAACAATCCAGCGGTGAGGCTAGGCGCGGGTGGCGCCGAAGCGGCGGCGGGCGGATGAACGATCGGTGAACCCGGCACGTCGGGGCGGGAGTTCGGGCGCAGTGTGCGCGTGACTGGGAGCCGGACGCCACGAAAGCCGCCCCTCACGAAGATCCAGCCAGGCGGCCGATAACCTTACGTGTCCACTCTGGGCAGGGATCATCCGCGCAGCACGGACAAATGACGCACGCATCTCATGCGAAAGGCCTGGCCCATGGGTATTCGGAGCTTGTTGCGCAAGGTGTTCGGACGGTCTGCGGAACCGGTACCGGAATCGTCGGGCACGCCCTCGGCGGCCCTCCCGAGCCAGTCGGAACGCACTCCCCTGGACGCGGCGGCCGAACTGGTCGCCGCCTCTTTCGACAACCCCACCGTTCCGCCGCAGTCCGCACCGCGGGACCGCGAGCCGGGCACGGTCCTGACGGCTCCGGCCCCGGACCCGTCCCCGGTCGCGGACCCCACCGTCCCGGAGGCCCGCCGCCCGTCGCCTCCGGCGGTTCAGCAGCCCGAGCCGGCGGCCGGGCCCGTCGCGAAGGCGGAGCCGGAGCCGGTGGCGGAGGCCGTTACCGAAGCCGAGCCCGTCGCCGAGGCGGAGCCCGCAGCCGAGGTCGTTTCGGCCGACGCCGTCACCGAGCCGGTGGCCGCAGCGGCCGAGGCCGTCGCCGAGCCCGAGCCCGTGGCCGAGCCCGTCGCGAAGGCGGAGCCCGAGGTCGTAGAGGCCGAGGTCGCAAAGGCCGAGGTCGTAGAGCCCGAGGTCGTAGAGCCCGAGGTCGTCGCCGAGCCGGAGCCCGTGGCCGCGGAGGCGGAGCCGGTGGCCGCGGAGGCGGAGCCGGTGGCCGCCGAGGCCGTGGCCGTCGTCGCCGAGCCCGAGGACGAGGCCGGTGGGCCCGCGTACGCCGCCGCCGCGGTACGGCGGCGGGCGCCCGGGGTGGCCGGGGCCTACAAGGCCGCCGGCCAGGTGCTCCGGAGCAAGGGCAAGGCCGGGGCGCGCGCCAAGGTGTACCTCGTCCTGGACCGGTCCGGATCCATGCGCGGGTTCTACAAGGACGGCAGCGCCCAGTACCTCGCCGACCACGCCCTCGCCCTCGCCGCGCACCTCGACGACGAGGCCACCGTGCACACGGTGTTCTTCTCCACCGAGCTCGACGGCACCGCGGACCTCGCCCTCGACGGCCACGACGAGGCCTGGGTCGAGGCCCGCCACGCCGAGCTCGGCCGGATGGGCCGCACCAGCTACCACGTGGCCGTCGAGGCCGTCGTCGAGCGCTACCAGAAGGACGGCGGCGAGGGCCCGGCCCTGGTCGTCTTCCAGACCGACGGCGCCCCGGACAACCGGCAGCCCGCCAAGGCCGCCCTGGCCGAGGCGGCCACCACCGCCCCCGGCCTGCACTGGCAGTTCGTGGCGTTCGGCGACCACGACAACAAGGCCTTCGACTTCCTGCGCAAGCTGGACGCCGAGAACGCCGGCTTCTTCCACGCCGGCCCCGCCCCGCGCGAACTGACCTCCGCCGCCCTCCTCAAGGGCGTCCTGGAGCGTTTCTAGCCGGAACGAGCCGAAGGGCCCGGGATCGTCCGATCCCGGGCCCTTCGTCACACCTGGTCCAACTACCGCGCGGCGTCGGGGTGGACGGCCTCGGCGATCGGCTTGGCGTCGGCCGCCTTGGTCTCCACGGGCTTACGCAGCGCGATGTTCAGCTCGCGCAGGCGGGCCTCCTCCAGCACGGTCGGCGCGCCCATCATCAGGTCCTGCGCGTTGCCGTTCAGCGGGAAGGCGATGGTCTCGCGGATGTTCGGCTCGTCGGCCAGCAGCATCACGATGCGGTCCACGCCCGGGGCGATGCCACCGTGCGGCGGGGCGCCCAGCCGGAAGGCGCGCAGCATGCCGGCGAACTCGCGCTCGACGGTCTCGGCCTCGTAGCCCGCGATCTCGAAGGCCTTCAGCATGACCTCGGGCTCGTGGTTGCGGATGGCGCCGGAGGACAGCTCGATGCCGTTGCAGACGATGTCGTACTGCCACGCCAGGATGTCCAGCGGGTCCTTCTCCTCGAGGTCCTTCATCCCGCCCTGCGGCATGGAGAAGGGGTTGTGGGAGAAGTCGATCTTCCCGGTCTCCTCGTCCTTCTCGTACATCGGGAAGTCGACGATCCAGCAGAACCGGAAGACGTTCTCCTCGAACTGTCCGGCACGCTTGGCGGCCTCGACGCGGACGCCGGACATGATCTTGGAGACCTCGTCGAACTCGCCCGCGCCGAAGAACACCGCGTGGCCGGCGGCCAGCCCCAGGCGCTCGGTGAGGACCTTGACGTTCTCCTCGGTGAGGAACTTGGCGATCGGGCCGGTCAGGCCGCCGTCCTCGCCGACGCGGACCCAGGCCAGGCCCTTGGCTCCGAGCGAGATCGCGTACTCGCCGAGGCCGTCGAAGAACTTGCGCGGCTGCGCGGCGGTGTCCGGGACGGCCAGGGCGCGCACGTGCTTGCCCGCGAACGCCTTGAACTCCGAGCCCTCGAACACGTCGGTGATGTCGACGAGTTCCAGCTTGGCGCGCAGGTCGGGCTTGTCGTTGCCGTACTTCAGCATCGACTCGCGGAACGGGATGCGCGGGAAGGGCGAGGTGACCTCGCGGCCGCCGCGGAACTCGGTGAAGAGCTCGGTCATCAGGCGCTCGATCGGCTGGAAGACGTCCTCCTGCTCGACGAAGGACATCTCCACGTCGAGCTGGTAGAACTCGCCCGGCGAGCGGTCGGCGCGGGCGTCCTCGTCGCGGAAGCAGGGCGCGATCTGGAAGTACCGGTCGAAGCCGGAGATCATCAGCAGCTGCTTGAACTGCTGCGGCGCCTGCGGCAGGGCGTAGAACTTGCCCGGGTTCAGACGGGACGGGACGACGAAGTCGCGGGCGCCCTCGGGGGAGGTCGCGGTGAGGATCGGCGTCGCCATCTCGTTGAAGCCGAGGGCGACCATCTTGTGGCGGATCGCGGCGATGACCGCCGAGCGCAGCATGATGTTGCGGTGCATGCGCTCGCGGCGCAGGTCGAGGAAGCGGTACTCGAGACGCCGCTCCTCGTTCACACCGTCGTCGGTGTTGATGGTGAAGGGCAGCGGGGCGGCCGCGCCGAGCACCTCGACCTCGACGGCCTCGACCTCGATCTCGCCGGTGGGCAGCTCGGGGTTGATGTTCTCGGTACCGCGCGAGACGACCTTGCCGTCGACCCGGACCACGGTCTCCTTGGAGAGCTTGTCCAGGACGGCGGCGGCGGCGGTGCCGGGACGGGCCACGAGCTGCGTGATGCCGTAGTGGTCACGCAGATCGATGAAGAGGATGCCGCCCAGGTCTCGACGGTTGTGCAGCCAGCCGCTCAGCCGGACGTCGGCGTTGACGTCAGAGGCGCGGAGCTCGCCGCAGGTGTGGGACCTGTACCGATGCATCAGTCATCCAGTTCTTCGCGATACCAGGGTGGATTCAACCCTCACAAGGTTACCGTCCGGGCGGGGGGCCGGTCGGGCACGCCCGCCGGGCCCGCCCGCACGGGCCCGGCGCACGGGGCGAACAGGCACGCGGGACGGATGACCTGTAAAGATGACCGGGTGCGCACCGAGGACGTCCTGGCCGCCATCGCGACGGGTCTGTGGCGATGGGACAACGCCTCCGGGACGGTCACCCTCGACGGCGAGGCCGCCCGGCTCCTCGGGCTGCCCGCGGAGCCGGTGGTGCTGCCGGAGGTCGCCGTGCGGTCGCGGTTCCACCCGGTGGACTGGAACGAGATCAACGGCATCGTCACGCTGGCCGTCGCCGAGGGCACGCTCGCCGAGGCCCGGCTGCGGATCATGGACGAGGACGGGCGGGTCCTGCGGACCGTACGCAGCCGCTCCAAACCGGTGGAGAACCGGACCGCCGAGGGCCGCGTCGACTACGAGCTGATCGGCACCATCCAGGAGATCGCCGAGCCGCAGCCCGGCACCACCGCCGTGCACACCCCGATCACCGGCGACTGGCGGCGCTCCCGCGAGGCCTTCCTGCTGGACGCGGGCCGCGCGCTGGCCGAGGCCCGGTCCACCGCGGAGGTGCTGCGGGTCGCCGCCTCGCTGTCCATGCCCGGCTTCAGCCCCGACGGACTGGCCGTCTTCGGCGTGGCCGGCGAGCGGCTGTCGATCATCGGGCACCACGGGCACGGCGTCGGGGACGAGGCCCCCTTCGCGGACATGCGGCTGGACACCGACTACCCGGCCGCCGAGGTCGTCCGTACCGGGCGGGCGATCTACCTGCCCAGCCCGGAGGACTACAAACGGCGCTTCCCGGCCACCTGGCCGCTCGCCCAGCGCTTCGGACGGGTGTCCTGGGCCTTCCTGCCCCTGATCGTCGCCGGACGCACCATGGGCGCCTGGATGGCCGCCTTCAAGCACCCTGTGTCCTTCTCGCCCGACGAGCGGTCGGTCCTGACCACCGTGGCCCGGATGCTCGCCCAAGCCCTCCAGCGCGCCGGCGTGGCCGAATCCGAGCGGGAACTCACCACCGGCCTCCAGCGGTCGATGATGCCGCAGCTCGGCCCCGAGATCCCCGGCATGCGGATCGCCGCGCGGTACGTCCCGACCGGCGGCGGGCTCCAGGTCGGCGGCGACTGGTACGACATGATCCCGCTGCCCTCGGGACGGTTCGCGCTGGTCATCGGCGATGTCCAGGGCCACGACGTGCGCGCCGCCGGGCTGATGGGCCAGCTGCGGATCGCGGTGCGGGCGTACGCCTCGGAGGGCCACCGGCCCGACGCGGTGCTCTCGCGCGCCTCCCGCTTCCTCGCCGGGCTGGGCTCCTCGCAGGATGCCGACGCGGACGAGGACCCGGACTTCCAGAGCCCCCGGTTCGCGACCTGCCTGTACGTGGAGTGCGATCCGCGGACCGGCCTGCTGGAGGTGGCCCGCGCCGGCCACCCCGATCCGGCCGTCCGGATGCCCGACGGCACCGTCCTGATGCGCCCCACCGCGGGCGGGCTCCCGCTCGGCATCGTCCCCGACACCGACTACCCCACCACCCGGTTCACCCTGGAACCCGGCGAGACGATGATGCTGTGCACCGACGGGCTCATCGAGACCGGCGGCCACGACCTCGACACCGGCTGGGCGCGACTGCGCGCGATCCTGGAGTCCGACACGCACGGGTCCGAGTCCCTGGAGAAGCTCGCCGACCTGCTGGTCCAGGCCGTGCACGGACCGTCCTCGCACCACACCACCGGCCCGCTGGCCGACCGCCGCGAGGACGACATAGCCGTCGTGCTGCTGTGCCGCGAGGGCGAGGGCTGCGGCTGTGGCGCCTCAGCGCGGCCCCCGGTCCGTCCGGCGCGCCGCACGATGCTGACCGTGGCCCAGGCCGAACCGGAACGGATCGCGGGCGCCCGGCGGCAGATCCGGGAGCTGCTGCACGACTGGGCCGACGACGAGCAGGTGGACTCGGCGGTGCTCATGGTCTCCGAGATGGTGACGAACGTGCTCATGCACACCGACGGCGACGCCCTGCTGGTCGCCGAGGCGGTGGGTGAGCTGGGCGAACGCCGGCTGCGCGTCGAGGTCGCGGACGGCAGCGACGAGCTCCCGCACAAGCGGCACCCGGGCGAGATGGCCTCCAGCGGCCGCGGCGTGCTGCTGACGGAGATGCTGGCCGACGCCTGGGGCGTGGACCCGCGCGGCGAGGGCAAGTCGATCTGGTTCGAGCTCTACGAGCGCTCGAAGCGGCCCGACTCCTGACGCGTTCGCGCTGCCGGGAGACACCCCTAGGGCCGTGCGTAGGAACCGAGGCCGACCAGGCAGTACACGTACTGGTTGATGACGGCGCCGTTGAGGGTGTAGCGGTGGGAGAAGGCGTACTGCGTCTTCGGATAGTCCTCGCAGCGGTCCATGTCGGAGGTCATCGGGATGCTTCCGATCACCCGGTAGTGAGCGTCGGAGGCCGAGCAGGGCACCTCCTCCACGTCGTCGACGCGCTGCGCCGTCGTCGAGTCGGGCAGGGTGCCGTTGAGGCAGGTGCCCTTGTCGTACGGGGTGGGGGCGGCGGCCTCCGTCGGCTCGGGCTCCCGGGTCGGCTCGGCCGTGGCGGTGTAGCCGGGCGAGGCCGGGGCCTCGGAGGGGCTGTACGAAGGGCTGTAGGAGGGGCTGTAGGACGACGAGTACGAGGGCTCCGGGCCGGACGACCGGCTCGCCGTCGCGGAGCCGGAGGCCTTGCCGTCGCCGTCGTCCCCGGGACCGGTCATGCCGAGGGCGATGACCACGGCCGCGACGATGCCGCCCGCCACCAGGCAGCCCACGGCCGCGGGCCTGCCTCCGCCCGTCCGGCCCGGCGCAGCCGGCGGGACCGGCGCCGCGGCGAACGGGTTGCCGCCGCCGGGCCGTGCGGGTATCTGCTGGGTCGGCGCGGCGGCGAACGGGTTGCCGCCGCCGGGCCGTGCGGGCATCTGCTGCGTCGGCGTCGCGAACGGGTTGCCGTCCCCCGGCCGGGCGGACGGCGTCGCGGGCGTCGGCGTCGCGGGCGGGGGCGTCGCGGGCGGGGGCGTCGCGGGTGACGACACGCTGACCCGTACGGGCACCTCGGCGCTGCCGACCCGCACCCGGACCAGGTCGCCGTCCTGGGTGCCGGACGGGATGCGCAGACGGGCCGGCCCGGTCGCGAGCGTGACCGTGAGGATCACCCCGTGGGCCGCCTGCTGCGGAGTGATCGTTACGTCCACTTCATGCGACGACACCAACTGCTCCTCGGGGCCGGTACGTGCCGGACGGGTCTCCTGGGATTGTGGCTCGGCCACCTGGCCGGACGCAGCCGTTCCGTCAAGACGGCCGGACCCGGCCGTGGTTGGATGACGGCGTGCCGAACCCCCTGCTGCCCGAGCCGGTGCGGCGATTCGCCGCCTGGTGCGCCGTGGCCCTCGTCGCGACCGCCGTGCTCGCCGTCGTCGTCTGGCTGTGCGGGGTGTTCCGCACCGTCGTCACGCCCCTGCTGCTCGCGGTGCTCGGCACGGCCCTGCTCGGGCCCGTACACCGGCGGCTGGTCGGCATGAAGGTGAACCGCTCGCTCGCCGCGGCCCTCACCTGCCTCGCCGTGGTCGCCGTCGTCGGCGGGGCCGCGTACGTCGTCGTCCTCGCGCTGATCGAGACCGGCGACCAGATCGTCGACGCGCTCCGGCGGGCCGGCCAGAGCCTCGCGGAGCACTTCGGGGCGGTCGGCACCTCGCTCGAGGACGTCGCGGAGAACTCCAGGGGCCTGCTCGCCAAGTTCGGCGGCACGGCCGCCTCGGGCGTGGTCACGGGGCTCAGCGTGGTGGGCACGATGATCGCCACGGCCCTGCTTGCGCTGGTGCTGATCTTCTTCTTCCTGCGCGACTCCGACCGGGCCGTGGGGACGCTGCGCTCGCTGGTCCCGACCCGCTCGGGCGACCTGATGGAGGCCATGGGGCGGCGCGCCTTCGAGGCCGTCGAGGGCTTCATGCGCGGCACCACCTTCGTCGCCCTGGTCGACGCCGTGCTGATCGGCACGGGGCTGCTGGTGCTCGGGGTACCGGGCGCGCCGGGCCTGGCGGCCCTGGTCTTCGTGACCGCCTACATCCCCTACCTCGGCGCCTTCCTGTCGGGCGCGGTGGCGGTCTTGGTCGCCCTCGCCGACCGGGGCTGGATCATCGGCCTGTGGGCGCTCGGCCTGGTGCTGGCGGTCCAGATGATCGAGGGGTACGTGCTCCAGCCGATGGTGCAGAGCCGGACGGTGCAGATGCACCCGGCCGTGGTCATGCTGGCCATCACCGCGGGGGCGAGCGTCGCCGGGATCCTGGGCATGCTGCTCGCCGTCCCGCTGACCGCGGCCGCCTTCGGGGTGGTCTCGGAGCTGCGCGCCCGGTACGCGGCCCCGGCCGGACCCGCGGAGCCCGCCTAGGGCCTGTCGTCAAACTCCCGTCTGCCCCGCGACGCCTGCCGGGCGACGACGGGAGTTTGACGACAGGCCCTAGGTGCGCGCCGTCCGGTGTTCCTCCTTCAGGACGCCGTAGACGATCGAGTCGCGCCAGCCGCCCCGTACGTGAACGTGCCCGCGGATGCGGCCCTCCTCGGTCATGCCGGCGGCCAGCAGGGTCCGGGCCGAGGCCTCGTTCAGCGGGGCGCGGGCGGCCCAGACCCGGTGCAGGTCCAGGTCCTCGAAGGCGAGGTCGAGCAGCAGGTGGACGGTCTCGGTGCCGTGGCCCACGCCCCAGGCGTCGGGGCGCAGGGCGAAGCCGATCGTGGCGGCGCGCTGCTGGTGGGGGTCGAGGGCGAGGCGGGCGAAGCCGATCGGCGGGCCCTCGCCCCGGGTGACGGCGAGGGCGTACTCCTCGCGGGGTGTGGCGGCGGCCGAGGTGACGGAGCGTGCCACGATGCCCGCGCACTGCTCGCGGCTGCGCGGTTCGAAGGAGAGGTGCAAGGTCGCCTCGGCGCTGCCGTAGACGGCGTGGACGGCGTCCACGTCCTCGGGACCCAGCTCGCGCAGGGCGAGGCGGGGGCGGCGGCGGGCGACCGGGTGCATGCGCCGGACCCTAGTGAGGTCCGGCGCGGCCGGGCAAGGGTGCGTCGCGGGACCGGAGGCCCCGATGCCCGGGAGCCCCACCGCCCACGGGGGAGGGCGGCGGGGCGGTCCGGTACCGGGACGGGTCCTAGGAGTGCTGCTCCGCGGACTTGGTCCGCTCGCGGGCGGTGGTCGGGATGGTGCCGAGCCGGCCGGCCTGGAAGTCGTCGAAGGCCTGCTGGAGCTCGTGCCGGCTGTTCATGACGAACGGGCCGTAGTGCGCCATCGGTTCGCGGATCGGGCGCCCGCCGAGGAGGACCACCTCGAGGGCCGGGGCGTTGGAGTCCTGGGTCTCGTCGGCCCGCACCGTGAGCGAGCCGCCCTCGCCGAAGACGGCCGTCTGCCCGGTGTGGAGGGGCCGGCGGTCCTCGCCGACCGAGCCGCGCCCGGCCAGGACGTACGCCAGGGCGTTGAAGTCCTCGCGCCACGGCAGGGTGATCTGCGCGCCCGGGGTGATGGTCGCATGGATCATCGTGATCGGGGTGTGGGTGATGCCGGGGCCCTCGTGGCCGTCCAGCTCGCCCGCGATCACGCGGAGCAGGGCGCCGCCGTCCGGGGTGGTCAGCAGCTGCACCTGGCCGCCGCCGATGTCCTGGTAGCGCGGGGGCATCATCTTGTCGGAGGCCGGGAGGTTGACCCACAGCTGGAGGCCGTGGAACAGCCCGCCGGACACGACGAGGGACTCCGGCGGGGCCTCGATGTGCAGCAGGCCCGCCCCGGCGGTCATCCACTGGGTGTCACCGCCGTTGATGACTCCGCCGCCGCCGTTGCTGTCCTGGTGGACGAAGGTTCCGTCGATCAGGTAGGTGACGGTCTCGAAGCCGCGGTGCGGGTGCCACGGGGTGCCCTTGGATGAAACCAGTTGGGGGACTAAGAAAACCGCTAGAGTCCCCCCATGAAAAGACCAGGGGTGGTGACCGGCATGGACATCCATGCGGGGGTCTACGGCCGTCAGTCCGTCGGACGGGCCAACAAGTCCGAGGTCAGTACCGCCACGCAGCGCGCGGCAGGCGTCGCCGAGGCCAAGCGTCGCGGCGCCGTCAGCATCACCGAGTACGAGGACCTCGGGATATCCGCGTTCACGGGCGACGAGCGCCCGGACTTCGACCGGCTGCTCAAGGACTGCCACGAGGGCCGGATCAACCTCATCCTCGTCTACTACATCAGCCGCCTGTCGCGGATGGACCCGCTGGACGCCATCCCCATCGTCACGGAGCTGCTCAACCTCGGCGTGACGATCGTCAGCCTCACCGAGGGCGAGTTCCGCAAGGGCAACCTGATGGACCTGATCCATCTGATCCTGCGGCTCGACGCAGCCCACAGCGAGAGCAAGAACAAGAGCGACGCGGTACGGGCCGCCAAGAAGGCGGCGGCCGAGCTCGGCGGCTACCTGGGCGGCAAGCCGCCGTACGGCTTCCGCATGGTCCCGGCGACGCGCCTGACGCCCGAGGGCAAGCCAGTCGTGATCCAGGTACTGGAGCACGAGCCCGACGAGGTGCTGGTGATCCAGGACATGTGGGCGAGGATCAAGAAGCACAAGGACATGCCGTACAAGCCGGGTGCCGGACGCCGGCACCCCGGGTCACTCACGGGCATCTGCGCCCAAATGACGGCCGACGGCGTTCCGACCAAGGGCCAGAAAGTCGGCAAGAAGACGAAGGACAGCGTCTGGGACCCGAAGACGGCCATGCGCATCCTCCGCGACCCGCGCATCGCCGGATACGCCGCCACCCCGGTCTACAAGCGCCGCGAGGACGGGAAGCTGACCAGCACCATCGAGAGCTACCGCATCGATCGTGACCCCGAGACCATGGCACCGGTCGCGGCCTACCCGCCGATCATCCCGCCCGACGAGTGGCACGAACTCCAGGAGTGGCTCGACGGCCGGGGCCAGGGCAAGGGCCTGTCGCGCGGACACGCCGTCCTCTCCGCCCTGGACGTCCTGTTCTGCGACTGTGGCGCGGTTATGACCTCGCACCGCGCACCCACCCCGAACAAGGCCGCCTACCGGTGCCGCCGCCGGAAGGCACTGCCCGGCCAGCACGAGGGCGAGTGCACCGTCAGCATGAAGACCCTGGACCTGTACGTGGCCCGACGGATCTTCGCTCTGATCCAGACCGCCGAGGACGACCCGGACACGGCGATCATCCTCGCCGAGGCAGCACGCCGGTACGCGGCCCGGACCGAGCGGCCCGAGATCGTGGGCGAACGTCGCATCCTCGTCTCCGAGCGTGCCGACGCCAAGCATGCGCTGGAGGAGCTGTACGACCGCGAGGAGGCCGGCGACTACGACGATCCGGTCGGCCGTCGGCGCTTCCGCGAGCGCCGTGAACGGCTCCTCGGCCGCATGGAGCGGGCGGAGGCACGACTTGCCGAACTGGAGGAAGCGGCGACACCCACGCTCCCGATCCACCTGTGGCTGCCGGTGGGTGCGGGAGACGTCGACCCGGTGGGCGAAGGATCGTGGTGGGAGGCCGCAACGACGCAGGAGCGCCGGGACTTCGTGAAGCTCTTCGTCCGCCGGATCACGGTCACGAAGGCGGGCGGTGCGGGGAAGTCGACGCCGGTGGAGCAACGCGCGACGGTCGAGTTCGTACAGCCGGAACTGACCGAGGATGAGGAGGAGCTCGAAGCGCTGGATCTGGGACTTCCCGCGCGTGAAGAGGAACTCGCCGCAGTGGTCTGATCCCCTACTGGCCGGTGTAGGCGGCGGCAATATACACCCGGATCCCCGGTTAGGGAAACCGGGGATTCTCCAGACCATGGAGGAACTCGCTGCGGCGGGTGGGCAGAGAGATCCATGCCCTCCTGCCGCCCCGCCTCCAAACAGTCAGGAGCCATACTTGCCCAACCCCGCCTCCGCATCCGGCACGGCCACACCGCTCCCCGCCGCCCACAGACGCCCTGGGCATCAGCGACGTAACCCGGCGCGAGCGCATGGCCACCCTCGTCCACAGGTCACTCGCTGCCAGCAGCGTGGCCTTCCCAGCACGTGCGCAGCGTCCGGAGCGCACAACGAAGTCGGTTGCGATGTCGACTTCGGTCGGATCGTCGATGGCAAGCTGCTGTCCCAGCCAGTCTGGCGCCTGCTTCCGGCGTCGGTGCGCATGACGGAGAGCCTCGCACGTCTGTTCGGTACGGAACCGCACCAGCACCAGGCCAATGGACCAGAAAGCGGTCAGGTCGTCTTGGGGCAGGACGCTCTCCGAGTCGTCATCGACCGACCGCAAAGTCTTACGACGTACATGAAGTCATGGGACTCTCGCGGCCTCGCCCACCACTGTGACGGACGCATTCACTTGTCGCCGGTGGCCCGGGCAGGAAGCCTCTGCGGTTGTCCGTCGCTCATGGAGGAGCGAAAGGTCCGAGCGAGGCTCGGTCAGGGGCCGCAGCCCGTCACAACTCTGCTGTTCCGGCTCGCCGATGCCTCTGAGCTCGGTTTGTTCCGCTTCCGCTCCTCCTCGTGGCGCTTCGCAGAGGGGGTGGAGGAGACCCGGGCCCATCTGCTCGACCTGGACGGTCCGGTTCTCTGCGACTTGGCCATCGAAACAGTCGAGTTCACCACCGGGAACGGCCGCCGGGTCTGCTATCAGAAGCCGATCGTCAGAGTGCTCGGCCGTTGGACCTGCGACCCCGGCACATCTCCGGACACGTACGCCACCGGAACACCCTCCGTCCCGACCCCCGCACCCGGCGAGCAGGCAAAGCCCGCTGTCGTCAGCTGCCACTGAACCATCCCCACCCGGTGCCGGGCCCTGCCCAGGCGCCAGTCAGGAGCACTATGGAAGACGCTTCCCTCATCTCCGCTTCGGAGTACAAGGCCCTCTGGCCCCCGGTCGCCATCCCCGGCCAGACGCTCATCCCGCTCGCAGAAGAGCCGCACGGGGACCATAGCGGTCCCCGGTCTGCTGGTCCCCGAAATGGGGACCGTCCCGAAACACCTCTCGGTCCCCACTACTCAGGTCGCGGGGACCGGTCCCCGGACCACACGGGGACGGTGCCGCCGACCGCCTCTCCCGTCCCCGTAACAGTGACAGAACCGCAGGTCGGGGCTCTGGGGACCGGTCCCCAAGACGCGAATCCGGTCGGTCCCCACGATCACGGGACAGGGGACCGCAGTCTCACGGTCCCCGAAGCCGCCTACCAACCGGCGACGTCCGGTCCCCTCACGGCGGATGTGGAAGCGGGGACCGGTCCCACCGAAACCCGAGGACCGATGGCCGACGGGGACCGGACCGCCAGTGAAGGTGCGCAGTTGCTGGACGAGCTGCGTGCGGCGATCGGCCGGTATGTGGTGCTGCCGAGTCCGGAGGCGCTGACGGCGGTCAGCTTGTGGGTGGCCGCCACCCACATCCAGCCGGCGCTCCAGCACGCTCCCCGCCTGGCGGTCGTCGGGCCGACCAAGGGGTGCGGTAAGTCACGCCTCCTGGACGTCCTCCACGAGACCGTCCACCAGGCAATGATGACCGTGAACACGTCCCCGGCGGTCATCTTCCGGATCATCGGCAAGAACCCGCCGACGCTGCTGGTGGACGAGGCAGACACCATCTTCGGCCCGAAGGCCGGCGACAAGGAGGACCTGCGAGGCCTCCTGAATGCCGGACACCAGCGCAACCGTCCCGCCTGGCGGATCTCGGGCCCCGAGCAGAAGCCGACCGCCTTCCACACCTTCGCCATGGCGGCGCTGGCGGGAATCGGCGACCTACCGGACACGATCATGGACCGGGCCGTCGTGATCCGCATGCAGAAGCGCAAGCCGGGCGAGCAGGTGTCGCCATTCCGATCGCGTGACGCTGTGCCGGAACTGAAGGCACTCCGCGAACGCTTGGCCGCGTGGCTTGCCCCTCTGCGCGCCAGCGCGGCCCGCCTCGTGCCGCCGATGCCGGTCGAGGACCGCGCCGCGGACACATGGGAGCCGCTGGTCATCATCGCGGACCTGGCCGGCAAGCACTGGCCCGACCTGGCCCGCGCGGCATGCCTGTCCATGACCCGGCACGAGGTGGGCCAGGACGCCGAGACCACCCTCAGGACGCGCCTGCTGCGCGACATCCAGCGCATCTACGCCGACCGAGGAGACCCGGCAGCCTTGCCCACCGCGGAGCTGCTCGCCGGACTGATCCAGGACATTGACGCACCCTGGGCTGAGTACGGCACCAAGGGCCTCAACTCCTACCATCTGGGTCACCTGCTAAGGGACTTCGGAATCAGCTCGGCAAACCACCGCTTCGACAGCGGCAGGCAGGCCAAGGGCTATACCCGCAACCAGTTCCTGGACGCCTGGGCCCGCTACTGCCCCCAACTCACCGCCCCGGCCGCCGAGCGCGAACCGAAC
Source organism: Streptomyces sp. IBSNAI002 (assembly GCF_052244475.1). Classification (NCBI taxonomy): domain Bacteria; kingdom Bacillati; phylum Actinomycetota; class Actinomycetes; order Kitasatosporales; family Streptomycetaceae; genus Streptomyces; species Streptomyces sp. IBSNAI002. Next base: position 4,349,193 of record NZ_JBQPXG010000002.1, read on the forward strand.
GCGCCCGCCCCTGCACCATCCGCCCGACCCGTCGCGAACCCGGCACCCAAGCAGACACTGCCCAGGCCCCCGGCCCACCCGGCAGCACCGCCACCGCCCGGTCCGCCGGGGTCCCCGAAGCGCGCCCGCTGACCCGGACCCCGGAACCGCCTCACTCCGTCGCATCCGTCCCCGCGCAGATCAGCGCGGGGACGGAACTCCCCATCGGGACGGAGTGCTCCGTACCGGCACCTCCATCCGTACCTGCCCTGACCGGCCACGGGACGCATGCAACGCCTCGGCAGCGTCCCACCCATCAACCTCTGGAGCACCACCTCATGAACATCACGCAGCACCTACCGACCGCCGAGAAGCAGCTCAGGACCACCGCCGCCACAAGCGCAGCAAGTTATACCTTTGGATACTCCACCGTCGGCGGAGCATCCAAAGGGGCGCTCCGGCACCAGGGGGCGCCGGAGGGAGAGACCGCGACCGAGGGCGGACCGCAGCCTGTGGGGGAGCCCGTCCTTCCCGTCACCAGCGCGCCGCTGCCCCAGGTTCGTCGACGCCATCGGAGCGGGACGCAGCGGAGATTCGTCCGCACCGTTCGTCTCAGTGCAACCGAGCTCGCCTTGATCACCGCTGGCGCACGCGCCTGTGACATGACCCTCGCGGGCTTCCTTGCACACTGCGCGCTCACCGCATCCCGTGACCTGAACCGCACTGCCGCCGAGGTTGCCGGCGATCGAGAACTCGTCGTCGAACTCTTCGCCGCTCGACGCACCCTGGGCCGGATAGGAAACAACCTGAATCAGGTGGCCAAGGCCCTGAACTCCGGAGCGGAGGCGGCCGAATCCCGTGCCGTCTTGGAAGGGGTGAGGAAGACAGCTGGCCGACTGGACGCTGCGGTCGCGCACTTGATCGCCCACCGGAACGCCCAGGCGGAGCCCCACTGAGCGAGGCGACAATCCGACCAGTCCGGCGTTGTTACGCCGCTTCGGGAGACCCCGATGCCACCTCGTGCCGGGAGGCCCACTGGCAGACCTCCACGAGGTGAGCCTCCTGAAGGCCCACGTACGGGTCCGGCTGGACCAGCAGCGTGGGATATCCGCGTGCGGTCCGTTCGGCGGCCCAGATGTGGTCGAGGTCGGTGAAGTCGTCGTCGATCCAGGCGACGGCCGATCCGCCGAGCCACGGTTCGACGTGGTCGCGCTTCCAGAGGTAGCCGTTGGGGTGGCTGGTCGTGATCTGGGGGCGGGGGAGGTCGAGGTACGGGAACTCCGGCAGCCCGAGGAGTGGCCCGACGATGGTGGTGGCGTCCTTGCGCCAGCTCGTGCACCACACGGGGGCGACGAGAGCGTCGGCCAGAAAGGCGGCGAGCAACGGGCCGTGGGCGGGGTTGAGCCAGATCGGTACCGGGCTGTCGGGGTCGCGGCCCGCGGGCAGGACGGTGTGGCGGACGTGGGTGGGCGGGGTGCTGCCGTCGGACGCCGGGAACGGTATGAGGACACCGTCGATGTCCAGCAGGATGTAGGGCAGGGGCATCGTTGCCTCCATCTGTCAGCGTTTCCGGGCGGTGATCAGGAGAGTGGTGGGCCACGGGTCGAGGCGCGGGTGCCGCAGCTCGATGGCCGAGGTGATCCGCAGGCCTGTCCGGGAGAGATGGGCGGCCCATCGGTGGGCGTCGAACTCCCAGCGGGCGATGGGCAGACGGGTGCGGTCGGGCATGGTCACGTAGTCCTCGCGGGGACGGTCGTCCGTCGAAGGATGTCTTCCGGCCCGTGCCGGGTGGGGTACGGAAAAGGCCAGTACGCCACCCGGTACCAGACGACGGGAGACCGCGGCGAGTAGCAGCTCTGGGGCGACCAAGCCGACAGCGCCGAAGACCGAGCAGATCGCGTCGAAGGTCTGCCCGTTGGCCTGGAGGTGGTGCAGTGCCTGCCCGGCGGCGAAGGTGGCTCCTTCGATGTGGCCGTAGTACGACCGCGCTCGCCGTACCTGGAGGCCCACCAGGTCGACGCCGGTGACGCGGGCTTGGTGGTGTTGGGCGAGGTGGGCGACGTTGTGACCGGGGCCGCAGCCCAGCTCCAGGAGGCGTTTGCCGCGCAGGTCCCGGCCGAGAATCTCCGCGCCAGGGCCCAGGCCGGGGTGGGTGCTCCACTCCATCCGTGTCGGAGGATTGAGGGCGTGGACCGGGGCGGTGGTCAGGCGCTGGGCTGCGTGGGCGTACCAGGGGGAGACCTGGGCGAGCACCTAGACCTCCAGGAGTTGGACCACGTCGTTCAGGTGGCGGCGGACGACGGGGATGTACGCGGGGTCCTTGGTCGGGTCGTTGATCCAGCGGATCGCCTGCTCCATGAACCACTCGACGGCCCACATGCGGTGCCAGCCCAGGGCCCATGCCTCCGCGGTCAGACCGCCCCTGGGCGCGAGGGCGTCCTCGTGCCCGCCTGCGGTGACGTACTGCTCCAGGAACACCCGCAGCTGGACGGGGCTCGGTGTGTCGGTGGTGCCGTGGTACGAGGCGAGGTCGATGAGGCCGGGGCCGGTGAAGGCGCGGGCGAAGTCGAGGAGGTGCCAGCCCTCCTCCCCGATGTGGACGCTCGTGGGGTGGAACTCGGAGTGCACCCAGCCGAACGGGTCGAGCGTCGCCCCCTGAGCACGGGACTCGGCAGCTGCGGAGATCTTCCCCAGCGCGGTCTCGATGTCGTCGCAGTCCGTCCACCGCTCGGCCTTCTGCAGCAGCTGGAGGTGATCGAGGGCCCGCCCGGGCAGGGCCACGAGGCCCGCGCCGTCCAGGCAGGGCAAGCCGCTGGCCGGGCGGGCGGCGTGCAGCATCACGGCGGCGGCGACGCCGTCGAGGTCGTCGGCCTCCCGTACCGGGGTGCCGAGGTCGTCCATGAGCATCCCGAGCCACTTGTCCTGCATGGCGGTGGCGTGAAGCTCGGGGACCGGCAGCCCGCGCTGGTGTGCGATCCGCAGGGCCTGGGCCTCGCGGTCGAAGGGTTCCTTGGCGTACTTGAAAACGGCCGTGGTGCCGTCGGGGAAGGTGACGCGCTCGACTCCGGACATGCCCCAGACGCGGATCTCCGTGCGTTCGGGGAGGGGCTTGCGGATGAGGGCACACAGGTCGTCCAGCAGGGCGGCGGTCAGGCTCTGATCCATGGGGGTGTCTCCAGGGGCTGGTGGGCTCCGGGGCGGGCGAGCGTGTCAGCCCGCCCCGGAGCCGTACGGGGGTGGGGGCTACTCGGCCGCGGTCACGCGGTGGGCGTAGACCTGCTCGATCCAGCCCGCCTTGAACGCGGCGAGGTCGTCACGGAAGTTGGCCATCGAGGCACCGTAGGGCGCGACCACGCCGCCGGACTGGTCCGGCACGGACTGGCAGCCGTGCACGAGCCGGCCACCGAGGGCGGCGTGGGCCTTGATGGACTCGATCCGGCGGTGCTCGTTGAACCAGCCGCCGTGGTAGACCTCGTCGAGCATCCCGCCCGTCTCGTCGTCCAGGTCGAAGACGACGGAGGTGGCGGCAGGGAAGAACCAGCACGGGCCGACGTTGGAGATGTGCCCGTCCAGCTCGACCTTGTTGAGCGCCATGAAGGTGGCGGCCTCGCGAAGCATCCGCAGGTGGTCGGCGGTGATCTGCGGGAGTCCGAGGCCGGCGAGGTGCTCGTCGCGGAAGAGGTACGTGTAGACCTCGTACGCGGTGGCCAGGACGCGGGCGGCGTCGGAGGTGGACTCGTCGTTGTTCTTGATGAAGTCGAGCGCGAGCTGCTCGACCGCGCTCTCGGTCGTCTCGTCCACGTCCAGGAGCTGGGTCTTGACCAGCTCCCAGTCGGCGACGAGCCAAGTGTTGGACTCGAAGCGGAAGAAGTACTCGGCCGGGTCGATGGTGAGGCGTCGGCCCTCGACCTGGATGCCGGGCAGGCGGCTCCAGCGCGGGTCGAAGACGTCGGGCAGCTCGACCGTGATGGTCGCGGTGTCGATGGTGGTCACCGTATCTCCGTCTCTGATCGTCCGGGCCAGGGCATAGGAATGCCCGAGCCCGGTAGGGGCGTACGGAACTTGGGGGCCGCCCGGCCCGAGAGTGGGGCGGCTGTCCATAAGTGAACCGCCGGCTACGCAGAGTGGGTACGGTGTGACCGAGCCCAAGCGGTATACGCGGTTTACAGCTCCGGGACGGAGGAACGTGCCAGCGCCGACCGACCCCAACTCCCGTCTGCGCGAGACGATCCACGCAGCCGGATGCACGTACGAAGCCCTCGCCAAGGACGTCCGCCGCATCGCCGCCGAGAACGGCGAACTTCTCCAAACCAACAAGTCCGCGATTTCGCACTGGGCCAACGGCACCCGCGCGCCCTCAGGCCAGGTCGGCCAGTACCTTGCCGAAGCTCTCTCCCGCCGCCTGGGCCGCGTCGTCACCCAGACCCAGATCGGCCTTCAGCCCGGCGACGCCGAGGCCACCTCGAACGGCGATCCGGTCGAGGCAGTCACCGACCTCGGCCGTGCCGACGTCGAACGCCGCCGCTTCCTCGCCATCGCCGCCTTCACCACAGCCGGCGTCGCCATGCCGCTGCTCCACGACCACGAAGCCACCTCCCGGATGCTCCGCGCCCGCACCGGCCGCTCACTCGTCGGAACCGAGGACATCGACGTCGTACGGCAGATCACCGCCGCCTTCAGCGCAGCCGACGAACGCCTCGGCGGCGGCCACGGACTGACCACCGTCACCGCCTACCTCGCGGACACCGCCGCCCCGATGCTCCGGGGACGCTTCCCCTCGGAGCCGTTACGTCAGGCCGCCTTCGGTGCCGTCGCCGAACTCGCCTATCTCGCCGGGTGGAAACACCACGACCTGGGCCACGAAGGCGCCGCCCAGCGCTACTACCAGGTCGGCTACCAGCTCGCCTGCGAAGCCGACCCCTACGGCCACGCCGCCTGGATGATGCGGGCCCTCGCTCACCAGGCCCTGAGCCTCAAGCAACCCCACCACTGCGTCGACCTGGTCGAAGGCGCCCTGCGGCGCGGCCTCGGCCACGTCGACGGCCAGACCGAGGCCCTCCTGCACATCACCCACGCCCGCGCCTACGCCGCCACGGACGCGAGCCCCTCTGCCGCACGTGCCCTCCTCGCCGCCGAAGACGCCCTGCTCCGGGACGACGGCCCCCAGCCCAGCTACTCCCGCGTCAGCGGCCCCGCCGCCGGCACCGTGGCCAGCCACACCGCCCGCACCCTGACCGACCTCGCCGACCACATCGGCACCGAACAACAGCACCGCGACGCCCTCACCCGCTGGGACCCCGAGAAGTACAAGCGCGTCCACGCCCTCACCCACGCCGACCTCGGCGACAGCCTCGCCGCCCAGGCCCGCGCTGACGAAGCGGTCGCCGCCTGGACCCAGGCCCTGGTCCTCATGGAAGGCATGACCTCCGACCGCACCCGCAAGGCGATCACCTCGATCCGCTCCACCCTCGCGGTCTACCAGCGCCGCCACGTCCCCGGCGCCGCCGATCTCGCCCGCCGCGCCCGCGAGGCCCTCGCCTAACATGCCCAACAACCCGCCCGATGAAGGGAACACCGTGGCCCAGCAGACCGACGACCGCTCCGAAGCCCTCAAGCCGGCGCTCGAATCGATGACCCTGCTGGTCGCGGCCGTCATCGTCCACGACAAGGCCACCAACCGCGTCGTCCTCCTCCAGCGCAGCGAGAACGCCAAGTTCGCACAGGGGATGTGGGACCTCCCCGTCGGCAAGAGCGAACCGGGCGAGCCCATCACGGAGACCGCAGTCCGCGAGCTCTACGAGGAGACCGGCCTCACGGTAAAGCCCGAGTCCCTAAAGGTCGCCCACATCATCCACGGCGCCTGGGGCGTCGAAGCCCCCAACGGCTTCCTCACGGTCGTCTTCGCCGCCCACGAATGGACCGGCGAACCCGAAAACCGCGAACCCCGCAAGCACTCCCAGGTCCGCTGGGTCGATGCCGACGCCATCCCCGAGGAATTCGTGGAGACCACCGCCAGCGCACTGCGCTGCTACCTCGCCGGGGGTCCCGAAGTCTCCCTGGACGGTTGGAGGTAGACGGCAGCACAGCGCCGTAGCATCGCGCCGCGCAAACTAGGGCAACCTACTGACCGCACACCTCACGACGTCAGGACCAAGACGGGACACCCGCAGGCGGATCCTCGGCATCCGGTGAGGACTGTCAGTGGGTCCTGCTAGGTTGCGGACGCTCGTTGCGTACCGAGATTGGGGGGCTTGTGGGCCTGGCAGACGAGATCAACGCCGCCGTCACCAACGTTGTGTGCTCAGACTGGAACACACGCAAAGGTACTGTCGTACCCACAACCGATAGCGTGAGTCTCCGCAACGGAGCCGTCGAGGTCGACGCTGTGTACCTGTACGCAGACCTTGCTGACTCCACTGGCCTGGCCAGAGACTTCACACGTACCACGGCCGCGAAGGTGATCCGGGCGTACCTCGACGCCACGTGCAGGGTCATCAAGGCGCGAGGCGGGGAAATCCGCAGCTTCGACGGCGATCGCGTCATGGCGATTTTCATGGGCGCCAACAAGAACACAGAGGCCGCGAAGTGCGCTCTGCAGATCCATCACGTCGTGCAGAAGATCGTCCGACCCAAGGTGGAGGCAAACCTTTCCTCCATCAAAGCCAAGGGCTTCCAGGTCAACCATTGTGTTGGCATTGACTCGGGAACAGCGCTGGTTGTGCGTGGCGGAGTCCGGGGAAGTAACGACCTTGTCTCCATCGGTCGAGCGCCGAACGTGGCAGCCAAACTCAGCGACGTCCGCGATGGTGAATACCGCTCCTACATTACCAAGTCCGTCTTCGACAGCATGGCGGACAGTTCCAAGTACAACGTCGGCGGCGACAAGAAGGCAATGTGGGCTGGCCCGTACGCACGAGAAGTAGGCGGCCAAACCATCAACGTCTACCGCTCAAACTGGACGTGGCCCGTATGAACAACCCTTCGTCTGACCCCCGCGAGACGGCCTGGCGGATACACGCGGCGCTTGGGGAATGGACGGCTAGAGTCGATGCGAAGGCGTCGTTCGCGCTCACCCTGGAGTCTGCCGCATTGGCAGGAATCGTTGCCCTGTCCGACAAGAACCGTCTCTTCGCGAACCTCACCGGTTTCGGCGTGCGCGGTCCCCTGTGGGCGGGCATCCTACTGATCCTGGCGGCTGCAGTCCTCGCGATCCTTGTCGTCGTGCCACGTCTGCGCCCCAGGGAGGCGCTGAAGGCCGAGTTCGATCAGAACTTCATCTATTTTGGCCACCTTCAGTTTTGGGAACCGACCGCCTTGGCGGATCGGCTGCAGCAGCAAGACATGCTCCCCGCACTAAGTAACCAACTCGTCAACATGAGCAAGATCACCTGGCGTAAGCACCGCTTCGTCCAACTATCTTTCGTCCTGGCTGGGCTTGGCGGCACGCTCGTATTCATAGCCGGCATTGCTTCGTGAGTCAGGCCAGCGAGCCGATAGGCCGCGCAGAGCTTCTGCGCGGCCATCTTCGTCTGGAGACCAGCGGCGGCCCGAGCACAACGGCTCTGCGACTGACTTCATACGCCCTCCTGCCTGCCCACTCACGCCAGCCCCCAGTAGTAGGAGCTGCGGTAGACGGTCATCTGTTCTCCGCCGACTTCCGTGCTGTAGGACACCCACATGTCCTTGCCGTCGTTGTCGAACCTCGACGCATCCAGCAGGCAGTTGTAGACATCCGACGTGATGTAGATTCGATAGTGCGGCTCCTTCCGGAGGTCGCTGAGCTTGGCCGCAACGTTCGGGGCGCGTCCGATTGAGACAAGGTCACTGCTTCCCCGAACGCCAGCTCGTGTAATGAACGCCTCCCCGGATGCGATACCCATGCTCATGCGCACTTGAAATCCGGCGCTTTCCAGATGCGGTAGCTCGGCGTACAACGCTGGCTCGACGATGTACTGGATGGCGTAGTTGATCTTCAGGGCACACTCGGCGGCCATCGTGTTTTTGGCACCCTCGATGAAAATAGCCATCACTCGGTCACCGTCATAGCTGCGGATCTCGCCGCCGTACCCCTTGATGATGGTGGACGCAGTACGGAGCACGGCGCGGATCACCTTACCCGCCGTCTCGGGCCGGAAGTCTCGGGCCAGCTTCGTCGATCCAAGTAGGTCGGCATAGAGGTAGACAGCGTCGAGCTTCACTGCATCGTTCGAGAAGAGTTTGATGTCCTCCGTATCTGGCACCACTCGCCCGTCCCGAGTGCTCCAGGGCATGCGAACCAACTTGTTTAGATCCGACCTGATGTCATCACCGAGCGTCATACGATCCCCTGCACCTGCTCGCCAGCATGCCGGAACCGTAACAACTGCTACTGACAATGCGGCAAGTGAGATCCGAAGCGGCCTTCCCGAACGAAGCCGTAACAGGTCATGCCAGTGCGCGCCGTAGCATGCCCGCTCCCCTGTGGCTCTCAGCGGAATCTCCGGCCGTCCGGCCGCCAACCTTGCAATCAGTGGAACCAGATCACGAGCCGCACCTGGTCCGCGCCGTGGAGTTCGCCGAGCGTTCACATCACGCTCCAGACCGGTCCCCAGTGAGTCTCGTTCCCCACGACGCTGTCGCGGCGTCGGGTGCCGGAACGGTCTTTCTCGCTCCAGTCGGCGGCGGCGAGCTCGGACCAGGTGATCCAGGTTGTGCCATGTGTGAGGCGAGCCGCCATAGGCGGCGTACTCGGCTCGCAGCGTCTCGGACGCGTCGGCCGGAAAGCCTCGGCCTTCAGCCAGAGAGCGGAAGCCGCAGTGGTTGCGGATTCCGAAGAGACACGCGAGTGCGTCGTAGGCGTTGCCGTTGTTGAGGAGGAAGAGATCGATGGCGGCCTCCCACACAGAGTCCTCGTCGTCGGGGCCCCAGAGGCGGGCACCAGGACGGCACTCGATCATCCCGCTGACTTCGGTAGACATGCCGGGATATTGCCTGACTGGCGCCTGACTCGGCATCCGCATTGCCGCGACCCGATCTCCCGCGCCGGACATCTCACTGGGCGCCATCACCCGGTGGCGGGCGGCAGCGACCGCGGACGAGCCCCTCCCTCAGCGGGCCGGGCTCCTCCGCGTCTGGCTTCAGCAAGCCCTACAGGCCGCCCTCGGACATTCCGTGCACGGCCGGGATCGTGCCCAGCCGCCCCTTCTGGAAGTCCTCGAACGCCTGCTGGAGTTCGGCCTGGCTATTCATGACGAACGGACCGTAGTGGGCCATGGGCTCACGGATGGGCTGTCCACCGAGGAGGACTACCTCCAGGTCCGGTGTGTGGGAGTCCTGCTTCTCGTCCGCGCGGACGGTGAGCGAGGAACCGGCGCCGAAGACGGCGGTCTGGCCCAGGTGGATCGGGCGGCGCTCGGCACCGACCGAGCCCTTGCCCGCCAGGACGTACGCCAGACCGTTGAAGTCCTCCCGCCACGGCAGGGTGACCTCCGCGCCCGGTGCCAGCGTCGCGTGGATCATCGTGATCGGTGTGTGCGTGATGCCGGGGCCCTGGTGGCCGTCGAGCTCACCGGCGACGACCCGGAGCAGCGCGCCGCCGTCGGGGGACGTCAGCAGCTGGACGTTGCCGCCGCGGATGTCCTGGTAGCGCGGCGCCATCATCTTGTCCTTCGCCGGCAGGTTCACCCACAGCTGGAGGCCGTGGAAGAGCCCGCCCGACACCACCAGGTGCTCCGGCGGGGCCTCGATGTGGAGGAGGCCCGAGCCGGCCGTCATCCACTGGGTGTCGCCGTTGGTGATGGTGCCGCCACCACCCTGGGAGTCCTTGTGGTCGAAGATCCCGTCGATGATGTACGTGACCGTCTCGAAGCCGCGGTGCGGGTGCCACGGGGTCCCTTTCGGCTCCCCAGGCTGATACTCCACCTCGCCCATCTGGTCCATCATGATGAACGGGTCGAGGTACTGGTAGTTGATCCCCGCGAACGCACGGCGCACGGGGAAGCCCTCACCCTCGAAGCCGCTCGGTGCATTCGTCACGGCCAGCACGGGGCGGGCAACGGCATCGGCAGGCGCGGCCACGCGGGGCAGGGCCAGGGGGTTCTCGACGGTTACAGCAGGCATGGTCCGCTCCTCTGGGTGCAAGTTTCCGCAGGTCAGCGAGCGTCCGTCAGGACACTCCCCCAACTGGTAGAGTCCTTGGGCTCGCCCGGGGCGTACTCCACCTCGCCCATCTGGTCCATCATGATGAACGGGTCCAGGTGCTGGTAGTTGATCCCCGCGAAGGCGCGGCGCACCGGGAATCCCTCACCCTCGAACCCACCGGGAGCGGTGGTGACGGCCAGCACCTTGCGCGGGACGACCGCGGTCGGCTCGGCCACGCGCGGGAGCGTCAACGGGTTCTCAACAGTCACTGCGGGCATGGTCAGGACCTCCTTCTGCGTCGAGTTTAGTTGAAACTCGAACTTTCTGCCACACCCCACAGAACAGAGCGGGCCCCGGGGGCATTCCCCCGGGGCCCGCAGGTGCTCTGACCTGGCACGGGCGACCCCCTGGCCGTCCGCGCAGCAGTGGCGTCTAGCCGTACATCCGGCGCATCGCGAAGTCGACCATCTGCTCGACGGCCTTCGCGTCGAAGACCATCCGGTGGTCGCCCTCCATGTCGAGGACGAAGCCGTAGCCGGTCGGCAGCAGGTCGATCACCTCGGCCCCGGTGATCACGAAGTACTTGGACTCCTTGCCCGCGTACCGGCGCAGCTCCTTGAGCGTGGTGAACATCGGGATGACCGGCTGCTGCGTGTTGTGCAGCGCCAGGAAGCCCGGGGTGTCGCCGCGCGGGCAGTAGACCTTCGAGGTGGCGAAGATCTGCTGGAAGTCCTCGGCGGACAGCGACCCGGTGGTGAAGGCCCGGACCGCGTCCGCGAGGGAGGGCGGGGACGGCTCCGGGTACAGCGGCGGCTGCTGCGCGTAGCCCTGCGGGGGCTGCTGCGGGGCGTACTGCTGCTGGGCGCCCGGGGTCTGGTCGTAGCCGTACATGGGGCGAAGCCTACCGAGACGGAGGCCCGCCGGGCCGCCGAGTTCCGGCCAGCGGACCACGGACTCCGCCACCGGGGTCCGCCGGGGGCCGCCGGGCCGGGAGCGGAGGACGGCCGCGCCCCGGTCCAGTGATCGTCGAGCGCTTCTGGCTTGACCCTGGTCACAGTCGTCCCAGAAGGGTTGATTCTTATTACCGGCGGGTAGCATCATGACGTTACCGATTGGTATGTACGAGGAACCTGTCTCCCCGAGCCTTAACGGAGCCGTCGCCATGGGGCACTACAAGTCGAATCTCCGCGACATCGAGTTCAACCTCTTCGAGGTGCTCGGCCGCGACAAGCTGTACGGCACCGGTCCGTTCGAGGAGATGGACACCGAGACCGCCAAGAGCGTCCTCTCCGAGCTCACCCGCCTCGCCGAGAACGAGCTGTCCGCCTCCTTCGAGGACGCCGACCGCAACCCGCCGGTCTTCGACCCGGCCACCAACACCGCGCCGGTCCCCGCCTCCTTCAAGAAGAGCTACGAAGCCTTCATGGACTCGGAGTACTGGCGTCTGGGCCTGCCCGAGGAGATCGGCGGCACCACCTCGCCCCGTTCACTCATATGGGCGTACGCGGAACTGCTGCTCGGCGCGAACCCGGCCATCTGGATGTACTCCTCCGGCCCGGCGTTCGCCGGCATCCTCTTCGAAGAGGGCAACGAGGCGCAGAAGAAGGTCGCCCAGCTCGCCGTCGAGAAGCGCTGGGGCTCCACCATGGTCCTCACCGAGCCGGACGCCGGCTCGGACGTCGGCGCCGGCCGCACCAAGGCCGTCCAGCAGGCGGACGGCTCCTGGCACATCGAGGGCGTGAAGCGCTTCATCACGTCCGGTGAGCACGACATGGAGGAGAACATCCTCCACTACGTCCTCGCCCGCCCCGAGGGCCACGGCCCGGGCACCAAGGGCCTGTCGCTCTTCCTCGTCCCGAAGTTCCACTTCGACTGGGAGACCGGCGAGCTGGGCGAGCGCAACGGCGTCTACGCCACGAACGTCGAGCACAAGATGGGCCTCAAGGCCTCCAACACGTGCGAGATGACCTTCGGCGACCAGCACCCCGCCAAGGGCTGGCTGATCGGCGACAAGCACGACGGCATCCGCCAGATGTTCATGATCATCGAGTTCGCCCGGATGATGGTCGGCACGAAGGCCATCGCCACCCTCTCCACCGGCTACCTCAACGCGCTGGAGTACGCCAAGGAGCGCGTGCAGGGCCCGGACCTGGCCAACTTCATGGACAAGACCGCGCCCAAGGTCACCATCACGCACCACCCCGACGTGCGCCGCTCGCTCATGACGCAGAAGGCGTACGCCGAGGGCATGCGCGCCCTCGTGCTGTACACCGCCTCCGTCCAGGACGCGATCCAGCTCAAGCAGTCCGCCGGCGAGGACGCCTCCGCCGAGATCGGCCTGAACGACCTGCTCCTGCCGATCGTCAAGGGCTACGGCTCGGAGAAGTCCTACGAGCAGCTCGCCCAGTCGCTGCAGACCTTCGGCGGTTCCGGTTACCTCCAGGAATACCCGATCGAGCAGTACATCCGGGACGCCAAGATCGACACCCTCTACGAGGGCACCACGGCGATCCAGGGCCAGGACTTCTTCTTCCGCAAGATCGTCCGCGACCAGGGCGCCTCCCTGAACGTCCTCTCCGAGACGATCAAGAAGTTCCTGGCCGAGGCCGTCGGCGGCGAGGAGCTGGCCGGCGCCCGCGACGCGCTCGCCAAGGCCGCCGTCGACCTCGAGGCCATCGTCGGCCAGATGATCGTCGACCTCACCGCCACCGGCGAGGACGTCAAGAACATCTACAAGGTCGGCCAGAACACCACCCGCCTGCTCATGGCCTCCGGCGACGTCGTCGTCGGATACCTGCTGCTCAAGGGCGCGGCCGTGGCCGCCGGGAAGCTCGCCACCGCCTCCGCCAAGGACGTGGCCTTCTACACCGGCAAGATCGCCGCCGCGAAGTTCTTCGCGTCGCAGGTCCTGCCCGGCGTTTCGGTCGCCCGCTCGCTCGCCGAGAGCGTCGACAACTCCCTGATGGAGCTCGACGAGGCCGCGTTCTAACCGGCCCCGCGCACCACCGGCCGGGTCCCCTTCCACGGGGGGCCCGGCCGCTCGCTTACCAGCGCGTTCTTCCGTTGTCGGTCGTTCATGGGACGCTCATACGTATGAGTCCACAGGAGCAGCACAGCAGGGGGTACTCCGTCCCGACCGGGCGGCCGTACGCCCTCAAGGAGCTGCAGGCGAGCCTGGGCAGCCTCGGCGACCACCTCCGCGAGCTGTACGACGGCGCGCACCCCGCCGAGTACGACGGCATCGCCGACGCCCTGTACGTGGCCTTCCAGACCGCCGCCGGCCTGGCCCCCGCCAAGAGCTACACCGGCTGCCCCGAACACCCCAACGGCGCCCTCGACCCCGAGGCCCCCGACGGCTGGGGCCGCTGCCTCATCTGCAACGACCGGCGCCGGCTCGGACGGCGGCTCCAGGGCGGCCGGCCCGCCGGCCCCGCGCCCGCGGCCGAGCAGCGGCGCCTCGGATACCCCGTACCGGAGGGCCCCTACACCCTCGAAACGCTCCGCGCCCAGCTGCGCACCGTCGAGGACCAGCGCTTCCACCTCGCCCTGTCCTCGCCCGCCGAGGACTTCGTCCGGATCGCCGACGACCTGCACCGCGCGTTCATCGTCGCCCGCGAACTGTCCCGGCCGCGCAACGCCTCCGGCTGCTCCGAACACCCCGGTGCACCCATCGACCCCGACGCACCGCCCGGTGAGGGCTGTATCTTCTGCGCCGGACGCAAGAGACGCGCGCAGCGCTCCGCGCAGACCCCCGAGATGCTCCCGCGCATCCGCCGGGGCGAGCGCAGACAGCTGCAGCGCCGATTCGAGCGTCCGCCGGGCTGAGAATCGACGGGACCGCAGACCACCCACCCCGCGGTCCCGGGTCCCTCGGCTATCCGCCGCAGTCCGGCCATGGCGTACACGACCGTCGTTAAGGTGAACCACATGAGCTCTCCCGCCCGCTTCGACCGCGGCCACACCGACGATCTGATGACCTTTTTGACGGCCAGTCCGTCGCCGTACCACGCCGTGGCCAACGCGGCCGAGCGGCTGGAGAAGGCAGGCTTCAGGCAGTTGTCGGAAACGGACGCCTGGGACGCGGGCACCGGGGGCAAGTTCGTGCTCCGCGGCGGCGCGCTCATCGCCTGGTTCGTCCCGGAGGGCGCGAGCGCCCCCACCCCCTTCCGGATCGTCGGCGCGCACACCGACTCCCCCAACCTGCGGGTCAAGCCCCTGCCGGACACCGGCTCCCAGGGCTGGCGGCAGATCGCCGTCGAGATCTACGGCGGGACCCTGCTCAACACCTGGCTCGACCGCGACCTGGGCCTCGCCGGGCGGCTGACCCTGCGCGACGGCTCCGAGCGCCTGGTGAACGTGGACCGCGCGCTGCTGCGCGTGCCCCAACTCGCCGTGCACCTGGACCGGTCGGTGAACACCGACGGACTCAAGCTCGACAAGCAGCGGCACATGCAGCCGATCTGGGGCCTGGGCGATGTCCAGGAGGGCGACCTGATCGCCTTCCTCGAGGAGGAAGAGGGCCTGGAGCAGGGCTCGGTGGCCGGCTGGGACCTGATGGTCCACTCGATCGAGCCGCCCGCCTACCTCGGCCGCGACCGCGAGCTGCTGGCCGGACCGCGCATGGACAACCTGCTGTCGGTGCACGCGGGCGTCGCGGCGCTGGCGGCGGTCTCCACCGCCGGGAAGCTGGACCACATCCCGGTCCTGGCCGCCTTCGACCACGAGGAGAACGGCTCGCAGTCGGACACCGGCGCCGACGGACCGCTGCTGGGCAATGTGCTGGAACGTTCAGTCTTCGCCCGCGGCGGCTCGTACGAGGACCGCGCGCGGGCCTTCGCCGGCACCATCTGCCTGTCCTCCGACACCGGCCACGCCGTGCACCCCAACTACGGTGAGCGGCACGACCCGACGCACCACCCGCGGGCCAACGGCGGGCCGATCCTGAAGGTCAACGTCAACCAGCGGTACGCGACGGACGGCAGCGGGCGCGCGGTGTTCGCCGCCGCCTGCGAGCGGGCCGGGGTGCCGTGGCAGACCTTCGTCTCCAACAACTCGATGCCCTGCGGCACGACGATCGGCCCGATCACGGCGGCCCGCCACGGCATCCAGACCGTCGACATCGGCGTCGCGATCCTCTCGATGCACAGCGCCCGCGAGCTGTGCGGCGCCGACGACCCGTACCTGCTCGCCAACGCCCTGGTGGCCTTCCTGGAGGGCTGACCCCCCAGGAAGGCGGTACGCGCTACCCCTCGTCGTCCATCCCGGCGAGGACGAGGGGAAGCCGGGCGACCCCGTCGGCGCTCACCCGGACGGGCACGCCCCAGTCCTGCTGGTGGACGTGGCAGGCCGGGTACTCGTTGTCCGGGTCGTCGTCGCAGGACGCCGCCATCGCGGAGACGTGCAGCACGCCCTCGGTGAGCTCCGGGTTCAGAGCGAGCTCCCGGAACAGGTCGGTCCCGGCCCCCTCGCCCGCCGTGAGCAGCTCGGGCGGGGTCGAGGAGACCAGCAGCCGGGTGGACGGCCCGTAGCGGGTGTCGAGCTTCTGCCCGGCGGGAGCCTGGAACACCACGTCGAGGCGGAGCGTGCCGGGCGCCACGTCGGTGGCGGCGCGCTGGGTGCGGTGGGCGACCGCGTCCACCCGTACCGCGTCCTCGGGGAGCCGCAGCCGGGTCAGCCGGTGCCGGGCGGACTCGACGACCACGATGTCCTCGCCGGCCAGCACGGCGGCGCTGGGCTCGCGCAGGTCGGTGGCGAGCGTGGAGACCTCGCCGGAGGCGGGGTCGTACCGGCGCAGCGCGTGGTTGTACGTGTCGCACACCGCGACCGAGCCGTCGGGCAGGGCGGTGACCCCGAGCGGGTGCTGGAGCAGCGCCTGGCCCGCGTCCCCGTCCCGGTGCCCGAAGTCGAACAGGCCGGTCCCGACGGCGGTCGTGACGACGGGGCCGTCGGGGGTGTCCCGCACGTACCTGAGCGCGCTGGTCTCGGAGTCGGCGATCCACAGCCGGTCCCCGGCGGCCGCGAGCCCGGAGGGCTGGGCGAACCAGGCCTCGGCGGCCGGCCCGTCGTGCAGGCCCTCGTTGGTGGTGCCGGCCGCGACCTCGACGGTCCCCTCGGCCGGGTCCCAGGTCCACAGCTGGTGCACACCCGCCATGGCGACCCAGACCTTGCCCTGCCACCAGGCCACGTCCCACGGCGAGGACAGGTCCACCTCGAGCGCGGGCCCGGAGGTGGGCGAGCCCTGCCACCACTGCCGGCCGGTGCCGGCGACGGTCTCCACGGCCCCGCTCTCCGGGTCGAGGACGCGCAGGGCGTGGTTGACGGTGTCGGCGACGACGACCCGCCCGTCGGGCAGCAGCGCCAGACCCTGCGGCTCGCTGAAGCTCTCGGCCGTGAACCCGCGCTCGCCGCTCCCGAAGCGCCGTACGACGGTCTCCGCGTCGGCCGCCAGCTCCACGAGCTGGTGCCGGGTCGTGTCGGACACCAGGAAGGTCCCGCCGGGCAGCACCAGCGCCTTCCCGGGGAACCGCAGGGCGCCGGCGACCGGCTCGGGAGCCACGTACGGCCCGTCCCCGCGCCGCAGCGTCCCCTTGGCCTCGTGCACGGACTCCAGCTCCTCGACGAGCCGCTCGATCGCGTGCGCGTGCCCCTCACCGGCGTGCTGCGCGACGACGTACCCCTCGGGGTCGATCACGACGAGCGTGGGCCACGCCCGGACGGCGTACTGCTTCCAGGTCGCCAGCTCCGGGTCGTCCAGCACGGGGTGGTGCACCTGGTACCGCTCGACGGCGTCGACGACGGCGTCGTGGTCGGCCTCGTGCACGAACTTCGGCGAGTGCACCCCGATGATCACAACGGTGTCGCGGTGCTTCTCCTCCAGCTCGCGCAGCTCGTCGAGGACGTGCAGGCAGTTGATGCAGCAGAAGGTCCAAAAATCCAAGATCACAATCCGCCCGCGCAGGTCGGCGAGGGTGTACGGCTTGCCACCGGTGTTCAGCCAGCCGCCCTTGCCGATCAGCTCGGGGGCACGGACACGGGCACGCTTGCGGGGTGCGGGCGCGGGGGTGGGCGCCGGGGCAGCATCGTTCATCCTTCAAGCTTGCCATCCGCCCGTGAACGCAGGATCACGCCGGTGCGAACCGCCTGCTCAGGGCATGCGCTCCACCACGGCGACTTCCGAGAACTCCCGCAGGAAGGTCATGTGACCGGTCCGGCCCGTGTGCTCGGGCCACATCGAAGATCCAGAACCCTTCAACCGGCATCCGGGACCGATCGGTCCGCGTGGGCACCACGCCCAGGCTGACGCTCCCTGCGCACGGCCACCGCGTCGGCCACGTCGTCCACCTCCACGCGCCTCCGCTGGACCGCCCGCAAGACCGCTTCGGTGTAGCCATGGGTCTGGATCAGGACCGGGATGACTTGGACGGGTGCCATCCGCAGAGCCGGGCGGGGTCGCGCCCGTTCAGGCCGGAGTCCCGGCAGAGTTCGGCGAGTCGGTTCGCCAGAGCCTGCCGGGCCTGCTGGGCACTCGAAGAGGGTGAGACAGCCATGGTGGTGACCGGTCAGCGCGGCTTGTACTCCTCGTGCGGGATGGCGCGTTGCCAGACGGCCTGGAACGCCGTGGTGCACAGGTGGACCCGCGCAGGATCGTCGGTGTACTCCCGCCCGTCCTCGTCCAACTGGCCCTGTCCGGTGAAGTGGTGGAAGAGGCCGGGTCCGTCGTCTGGCGGCGGGGCAGCCACCGGACCAGCTCACCCGCAGCGAGGTTGGTGAGCTGTGAGGACAGGTCGGCGAAGGTGTACGGAATTGCCCCCGGGCCCGGCCCGGGGGTGGTGGGGCTAGTCGAAGAGGGCGCTCAGGCGGGGGAGGCGGGACGTGGTTTCGGCGGTGTCGTCGAAGTCGAAGTCCCAGGCGGGGTCCAGGGGCGGGTAGCTGATCGTGAAGGAGTCCGCCGGGAGCTCGCGGCCGGTGGCCGTCTCGTAGGCGGTCCAGGCGATGGACAGGGCCTCCTCGTCGGCCAGCTCCAGGCCCTCCCGCGCGGCCTCGCGGACCGCCGGGTGCACGGCCAGGGAGTCGGGGTCGGCCAGGGCCGCCTCGAAGGCCTCCTGGCCCTGGGTGAGGAGCCAGCCGCGGAAGTAGTCGAAGCCGTCGTCCGAGCAGCCGCCGTTGATCACGTAGGCCGCGGCCCAGAGGGGGCTGCGGTAGGACTCCGCCAGCAGGTCCCACAGCACCTGCTGGGCCCCGGCTATCTCCGCCTCCGGGAGCCGCGCGAGCAATGCCGCCGCGCGCTCCGCCACCAGGTCCTGCGCCGCCTCCGCGCGGGCCGTGCCGATCAGCTTCCAGAACGTCTGCTTGTCCATGGACCGAGCCTCGCACCCGGGTCTGACATCAGGTGAGGAAGGAGTGGAGAGATCCCGTGAGTGATGTGATGAACGCGTCCTGGACCGCGGGCGGGAGCAGGTCCAGGGACAGGTACGGGTTCAGGTCCTCCAGCTCGACGAGGAGGAGTCCGCCGTCCGGCGCCCGGCAGGCGTCCACGCGCTGGATGCCGTGGCGGAGGGTGTTCCACTCGACGAAGGCGCGGGCGAACGCCAGGTCCGCGTCGGTGGGTTCGTAGGGCCGCAGCTCCCAGCGGCGGTCCGGGTCCGGGGCGTACAGCGCGTACTGGAAGGCGTCGTCCACGAAGTAGAAGGACACCTCGTACGCGAAGTCGATGCGCGGCTGGATGAGGATCTCGCCCGCCGGGCCCGACGGTTCCGCGGTGAAGGTCAGGCCTATGGAGTCGGCGCCCTGCTTGGGCTTGACCGCGTACGAGGGGACCTGCGGCAGCTCGGCCAGCCGCGCCGGGTCGTCGATCGTCGGGATCACCGGGTACCCGGCGGCCGTGAGGTCGAGCAGGTACTGCTTGCCCGCCATGTCGCCGCGGCCCGTGAGCGGGTTGTAGACGCGGGTGCCGGCGGCGAGCGCGGCGGCGCGGAAGGAGTCGTACGCCTCCTGGTAGTGCAGCACCGGACCGCTGTTGCGCACCACGACGGCGTCGAAGCCGGGCATGAGGCGTTCCGCGTCCAGCGGATGGCACAGGGCCAGCGGGAAGTGCTCGCGCAGCCGGGCGGTGAGGAGGGTGTCCTCGTCGCCGTAGCGGCGGCCGCGCGCCGGGTAGGTCAGGTCGGTGACGTAGAGGAGGGGCATGGGGGCAACCTATCGCGGGCACGGATCAGCCCATGAAATACCTCGTACGGGACAAAATGCTGGCCATAGGAGACGACTACTGGATCGAGGACGAGGACGGCCGCCACGCGTTCCTCGTCGACGGGAAGGCCCTGCGGGTCCGGGACACCCTGGAGCTGAAGGATCCGGACGGCCGGATCCTGATCACCCTGCGGGAGAAGATGCTCTCCTTCCGCGACGCGATGACCTTGGAGAGGGACGAGCTCCGGCTGGCGGTCATCCGGCGCAAGCGGCTCTCGCTGCTGCGCGACCACTACCGCGTCACGCTGGCCGAGGGCACCGGGCTCGATGTCAGCGGGCGGGTCCTGGACCGCGAGTTCAAGGTCGAGTACGAGGGCGAGCTGCTCGCCCTCGTCTCGCGCCAGTGGTACCGGATCCGCGACACGTACGCGGTGGACGTGGTCCGCGAGGACGCCGACGCGGCGCTGCAGATCGCGGTGGCGGTGTGCGTGATCCGGATGGCCGAGAAGGAGCGCGAGGACGGCTAGCGGGGAGGGTGGCGGGGGTGGCGGTCCGCGGTCAGTGGCCGGCCGGGGGGCGCAGGCCCAGGACGCGGTCCTTGAGGGCCGGGAACCGGGCGCGGGTGTCGGCGACCTTGGCCGGGTCGAGCTCGACGGTGAGGACGTCCTCGCCGGGGCCCGCCTCGGCCAGCACCTCGCCCCAGGGGTCCACCACCAGACTGTGTCCGGCCTGTTCGACGCCCGCGTGGGTGCCGGCCAGCCCGCACGCGAGGACGTACGACTGGTCCTCCACGGCCCGCGCCCGGCTCAGCAGCGTCCAGTGCGAGCGGCGCCGTGCGGGCCAGCCGGCGGCGACGACCATCGCGGTGGCCCCGGCGTCGACCAGGCCGCGGAACAGTTCGGGGAAGCGCAGGTCGTAGCAGGTGGCGATGCCGAGGGTCTGTTCCGGCAGCTCCACCGTGGTCAGCGACTCGCCGGGCGCCATCAGCACGGCTTCGCCCTGGTCGAAGCCGAAGCGGTGGATCTTCCGGTAGGTGGCGGCCAGCTCGCCCTCCGGGGAGAGCACGAGGGTGGTGTTGTACAGCGAGCCGTCGCCGGCCCGCTCCACGACCGAGCCCGCGTGCAGCCAGACCCCGGCGTCGCGGGCGGCCGCGGACATGGCCGCGTAGGTGGGGCCGTCGAGCGGTTCCGCCTCGGTCTCGAACAGTTCGTAGGCGAAGGCCCCGACCGTCCACAGTTCGGGCAGGACGACGAGGTCGGCGCCGGCCTGTTCCCGTACGAGTTCGGCCACGCGGGCGCGCCGGGAATCCACCGACTCGCCCTCGTTCACTGCGATTTGAATCAGGGAGGCGCGCACATTACCACCGTCCTGGCCTTCCGGCCGTCAACTCGGGCCTACGATCGTCACACGAAAGCACTGCCGGGGTGCTCACCGGCAGCGTAGTTTTGGAAACCGAGTCTGACGTCCAGAGCTTCCAGAACGCGCCACTGAACAGCACCGCGAGGGGTCCCGTTGACCGTCCATCCCAGCCTTCAGCCCTATGCCGACGCGTGGACGCACTCCATCGAGGCGATATCCGAGCTGGTCCTTCCGTTGGCGGAGGGCGAGTGGAACCGGGCGACGCCGTGCCCGGGCTGGTCGGTCCGTGACGTCGTGTCACACATCATCGGCATCGAATGCGAGCAGCTCGGAGACCCGCGGCCGATCCACACCGTGGCCCGCGACCTGCGGCACGTGGTGGACGAGTTCAGCCGGTACATGGAGGTGCAGGTCGACGTGCGGCGCCACCACACCGCGCCGGAGATGACCTCGGAGCTCGAGTACACCGTCATCCGGCGGTCGCGGCAGCTGCGCAACGAGAAGCGGGATCCGGACACGATGGTGCGGGGGCCGCTGGGCGACCAGGTGACGCTGGAGCGGGCGCTGCGGCTGCGGGCGTTCGACGTGTGGGTCCACGAGCAGGACCTGCGGGCGGCGCTGGGCGCGCCGGGGAACTGGGACTCGCCGGGCGCGTACGTGGCACGGGACCTGCTGCTCGCCGGGCTGCCGAAGGTGGTCGCGAAGCGGGCGGGGGCACCGGCGAACTCCGCGGTGGTCATCGACGTGCACGGTGCAGTGGAGTTCATGCGGACGGTACGGGTGGACGCGGACGGGCGGGGGACGGTGGACAAGGCCCCGTCGCTGGGCCCGGCCGTGACGCTCACGCTGGACTGGGAGACGTACGTACGACTCGCCGCGGGCCGGGTCCGGGCGCACTCCGTCGCCGACCGGGTGAAGGTGGAGGGCGACGCGGAGCTGGCCGAGGCCATCCTGGCCGGGTTCGCCGTGACGCCGTAGGCGCCGTGGCCGTGACCGCGCTCAAGATCAACGGATCCTGCGCGCACGGCACACGGCCCGCCGTCGCCCGTCCGTAGTGTCGACCTCGCCCAGCGCGTCCGGGCGGGGTGGGACGGGGGTCCGCCCCGCCCGGGGCGCAGGTCTCAGTGCACCGCGCCGCCGGTCCCGTGCGCGGCCGCCCGCCGGAAATCGGTGGGGCTGAGCCCGTACGCCGTGCGGAAGGCGCGGCTGAAGGCGGGGGCGTTGGTGAAGCTCCACCGGGCGGCGATCTCGTGGACGGGCCGGCCGGCCAGCTCCGGGCGGGCCAGGTCGGCGCGGGCGCGCTCCAGGCGGCGGCGCCGGACGGCGGCGGAGATGCTCTCGCCCCGCTCGCGCAGCAGCGCGTGCAGGCTCCGTACGGAGATGCCGTGCGCGGCGGCGATCAGCCCCGGGGTGAGGGCCGGATCGCCGAGGTTGTGCTCGACGAACGCGTCGATCCGCTCGCGCAGGGCCCGTGCGCGGGCCTCGGCGGGGAGCTCCCCGTACGCGTCGAGGCGGTGGGCGAGGCAGGCCGCTGCCAGATCCACGGCCACCGAACCCAGCCGGCGCAGCTCCTGCGGCTCGCACTGGGCGCCGTGTGCGCCGAGCGAGGCGATGAACCGGGCCAGGACGGCCGCCATGCCGCTGTCCGCGGCGATGCGCCGGCCGAGCAGCCGGTCGACCCTGCCGGACCGCAGGGGCAGGGCGTCCTTCGGCAGGTGCAGGATGACCGACCGGTTCTGGCCGTCCCCGGGGTGGGCGACGGTCTCCTGGGGGCGCGAGGTGTCCCAGAGGATCATGTCGCCGACGTCGATCTCCTCGTCGCCGCCCTGGTGGGACATCCACCACCGGCCGCCGGTGATCAGCGCCAGCTGGTACTGCTCCGGGTCCCCGCGGCGGATCAGGGCGGGCGTGCGGCGCGAGCTCAGCGGCGAGTGCGCGAAGGCGGACACCTGGACGGCGCCGAGGTCCAGCATCGCCGCCTCGGCCCGGAAGTCGACGTCCCGCTCGACCCTGATGGCCGTCGGTATCAGGGCGGAGGCGACGAGGTCGTTGAACCACTCGAACCGGTCGGCCGCCGGCACGGCTTCGGCGGACACACTCGTCCACATTCCGGCAGATCCCCCTCTGGCAGTACACGGTCCACGGTGTGCGGTGCGTGATGCGTGATGCGTCATGTGCGGTGCCCGCGGCCGCGGGCGGCCGACCTACGGTGCCCTGCGCCCCGACGGCTCCGGAAGGGGACACGCCCGAGCGGCCCGGTCCGGTTGCGGGGCCCGCGGGGTGGCGGTCACGGCGCGGGCGCCGGCGGCTTCGCGGGACAGGGCCCGGCCGCGCAGCCGCAGGATCTGGGTGAGGCCGAGCGCCTCCACCGCGAACACCGTGGAGAACGCGATGCGGTAGTTGTCGCCGGTGGCGTCCAGGAGGACGCCCACGGCCAGCAGGGTGGTCATCGAGGCGATGAAACCGCCCATGTTGGTGATTCCGGAGGCGGTGCCCTGACGGTCCGCCGGGTTGGCCGGGCGGGCGAAATCGAAGCCGATCATCGACGCCGGTCCGCAGGAGCCCAGCACCAGGCACAGGGTGATCAGCAGCCACATCGGGGCCCGGTCGCCCGGGTAGACGAGGACCGCGGCCCAGAGCAGCGCGGTCACACCCACCGTGCCCAGGGCCAGCGGGATCCGCGCGGACTGGCGGCGGCCGACGACCTGGCCGTAGACCAGGCCCAGCGCCATGTTGGAGGCGACCACCAGCGTGAGCAGGCCGCCCGCGGTGGTCCGGGACAGGCCCTGCGCCTCGACCAGGAAGGGCATGCCCCACAGCAGCAGGAACACCATCGCCGGGAACTGCGTGGTGAAGTGCACCCACAGGCCCAGCCTCGTACCCGGTTCGCTCCAGGAGTCGCGGATCTGGCGGCGTACGAAGCCCCCGCCCTCGCCCCGGGCGACCGGCGGCGCCGCGTGCCCCTCGGGGTGGTCGCGCAGGAACAGCACCAGCGGGACCAGGACGACGAGCCCCGTCACCGCGCTCCCCGCGAAGGCCGGCACCCAGCCGACCCCGTGCAGCACGGGCGCCAGGACCAGCGTGGAGACGAGGTTCCCCGCCATGCCGACCAGCCCGGCCAGCTGGGCCATCAGCGGCCCGCGCCGGGCCGGAAACCACCGGGTGCCGAGCCGCAGCACGGAGATGAAGGTCATGGCGTCGCCGCAGCCGAGCAGGGCCCGGGCGGCCAGCGCCATCTCGTACGAGGGGGACAGCGCGAAGCCGAGCTGTCCGGCGGTGAACAGGACGGCTCCGAGCGTCAGCACCCGCTTGGTGCCGAGCCGGTCCACCATCAGCCCCACGGGTATCTGCATCCCCGCGTACACCAGCAGCTGGAGCAGCGAGAAGGTCGCCAGTGCCGAGGCGTTGACGTGGAAGCGGTCGGCGGCGTCGAGTCCGGCCACGCCCAGGCTGGTACGGAAGATCACCGCCACGAAGTAGACGGCGACGCCGATGGACCAGACGGCGACGGCCTTCCGCCCGCCGGGCGGGTCGAGGGCGCTCACCGGGCGTCCCCGCGCATCAGGGTGCCGACCCGGCCCAGGTGCGCCCGTACGCAGGCCGCCGCACGGTCGGCGTCACCGGCCCGCAGCGCCGCCAGGACCTCGCGGTGCTCGGCGAGGTTCCGGGCGACCCGGTCCGGGTGGGCGTGCATCACCGCGACGCCCATCCGCAGCTGCCGGTCGCGCAGCTGGTCGTAGAGGCGGGAGAGGATCTGGTTGCCGGCGTGCCGGACGATCTCGGCGTGGAAGCAGCGGTCCAGGGCCGCGAAGGCCGCCAGGTCCCCGCTGTCCGCTTGCAGCTGCTGCGCGCGCAGCAGCTCCTCCAGCCGCTCGAGGAGCGCGGCCGGGGCGGGGACGGCCCGCCGTACGGTGAACTCCTCGACCAGCAGCCTGGTTTCGACCACGTCCGCGATCTCCTGCGCCGACACGGGCAGGACCAGCGCGCCCTTCTTGGGATAGAGCCGGATCAGCCCCTCGGTCTCCAGGCGCAGCAGCGCCTCGCGCACCGGCGTGCGGGAGACGCCGACGGCCTCGGCGACCTCGCCCTCGGTGAGGAGCGTGCCGCCCTCGTACCGGCGGTCGAGGACGCCCTGTTTGACGTGCCGGTAGACGCGGTCGGCGGCGGGCGCCGCGGGAGCTGGTGCTGGCATGCGCACAGCATAGATACATGACGTGTACAGCCTTGTCGCGTCTCGGCATCCGAGACTGCATCGAAGGATGTAGCCCGGGTTCGTCCGCCGGCACGACGTACGGGGCCGCGCGCGCCGGGGACGCTGGATCCATGGCCGACACCCTGACCACCGTCCCGGTGAGCCGTACCTCCGCCCGGCTCCCCCTCCTCGACGTCCTGCGCGGCGCCGCCATCCTCGGCACGCTCATGACCAACGTGTGGATCTTCGCCTCGCCCGGCTCCGAGTGGGGCGTGCTCCAGGGCGGGCTGGGCACCCCGGATCCGGTCGCCCACCCCACGGCCGCGAACATCGCCGAGAGCGTCTTCCGCTTCCTGGCGGACGGCAAGTTCCTGGCCCTGCTGACGGTCCTGTTCGGGGTCGGCCTGGCCATCCAGTACGACTCCGCCGTCCGCCGCGGCCGGCCCTGGCCCGGCCGCTACCCGCGGCGCGCCGCGTTCCTCTTCGTCGAGGGCACCGTGCACTTCGCGCTCGTCTTCGCCTGGGACGTGCTGATGGGGTACGCCGTCACCGCCCTCCTCGTCGCCTGGCTGCTCGCCCGCTCCGAGAAGGTCCGCCGGCGCGCCATGTGGACGGCCGCCGCCGTGCACCTGGCCCTGCTCGCCCTGCTGACGCTCGCCGTCCTGGGCACCGCGGGCGGCCCGTCGAAGGGGCCGGACGCGGCCGCCGTCGAGCTGTACGCCCGAGGCGGCTACGGCGAGCAGATCGCCTTCCGGCTGGAGAACGCGGCCGTCCTGCGCATCGAGCCCGTCTTCTCCTTCGCCCTGCTCGTCTTCCTCTTCCTGCTCGGCGTCCGGCTGCACCGCGCGGGTGCCTTCACCGACACCGGCGCAGGCCGCCGCATCCGGGCCCGGATGGCCGCCTGGGGCCTGGGCCTCGGGCTGCCCCTGAACGCCGCGACCGCCCTCGGCGGAGACGCCTTCTTCCTCCTGGGCCGCTACGGGGCCGCGCCGCTCCTCGCCGTCGGCTACATCGGCCTGATCGGCATCGCCCTGGACCGGCTGTGGGTCCCCCGGCCCGTCGCCACCGCCCTCGGCTCCATCGGCCGCACCGCCCTGACCTGCTACGTCGCCCAGAACCTGCTGTGCATGCTGCTCTGCTACGGCTTCGGGCTGGGCCTGGCCGCCGAGCTCGCCGGCACCGGCCCCTGGTGGGTGATGGGGCTGTGGGCGGGCGTCGGGCTGACCCTGGCCGCCGGGTCGTGGCTGTGGCTGCGCCGCTTCGACCGGGGGCCGCTGGAGTCCGTACAGCGGTTCGTGCTCAGGTGACCTCCGCCTCCGCCTCCACCTCCACCTCCAGGACGAACTCGTCGTACGGGGCCTGGTCCGGGTAGGGCGGCCGGATCTGCGCGAAGCGGATCCGGGCCCGGCCGCCGCCCGGGGCGAGGCCCCGTACGGCGTACGCGCGCTCCACCGCCGCCCCCGGGACCGGACCCTCCTCCGGGCCGCCCGCAGCGCCCGGCGGCGCCTGCGCCTCGGACACCGCCACCACGTCCGCGTCCCCGGTGACCTGCCAGGTCCACACGTATCCGCGCGCCCCGCGCCCGGTCAGCCGCAGCTCGTACGTCTCACCGGGGCTCAGCACGACGCTCCGTACCTCCACGCGCGTCAGGTCCTCTCAGCCGGGGCCGATCACCGCGCCCTCGTGCCAGCCGTCCCCGTCCCGCCAGTAGTGCTGGAGCAGACGGTCGGTGCGCAGCACGATCACCTCCAGGTTGAACCCGAAACTGCCCTGGAGCATCCCGGTGACCGCCCGGACCTCGCGCCCGAAGACCGCGCCGCGGCTCCACCCGGAACCGCTCGCGTTGCCCCGCCACCAGTGCTCGACGCGCCCGCCGGCAACGGCCACGCACAGCTCGTAGTTCCCGGCGGTGTCCTCGTCCACGGCCCCGTACTGCGCCTCGATCAGGCAGGGCGCGGAGACCGCCGCGGCGCCGAAGACCTCACCCGCCCGCCAGACGAAGCCGTTCGCGTCGTCCCGCCACCACAGCTGCATCGCGCCGTCGTCGCGGACGGCGACCAGGTCGAGGCGGCGGGAGCGGGTCTGGACGAGGGCGGGCCCGTAGTGGGCGATGCCGGAGGCGAAGTGGCCGCCGTCGTTCCAGGTCCAGGGGGCGCCGTTGATCCGCCACCAGTGGTTCAGCCGGCCGTCGGCGGTCCGCACGACCACCTCGAAGTTGCCCGGCTTGCCGTAGTCGCTCTGGATGAAGGCCGGGGTCGAGCCGACGGCCGCGTCGCCCGGGCCGAACGCGCCGCCGTCGCGCCAGACGCCGGCGGACTGCTCGTAGTACCAGTGGCGCAGCCGGCCGCCGGTGGTCACGTGCAGGGACTCCATGTTCCGGTTGTAGGTGGTGCCGGTGAACGCGGGCGGGCCGGAGGCGTCGTTCGCGAAGGTGCCCGCGCGGGCCCACGCGAAGGGGGCGTCGCCCTCGCGCCACCAGTGCTGGAGGCGCCCGCCGCCGGCCCGCGCGAGCAGCTCGAAGTTGCGGTGGGCGCGGCCGTTGCCGCTCTCGTAGACGTTGCCGGTGTGCAGGCGGCGCTTGCTCCACGGGTCGATGTTGGTGCCGCGCAGGCCGCACTTGGCCCAGTAGTCGATGTTGACCTCGCCGTAGGCGATCCGGCCGTAGCCGCCGACGTGGTAGCCGGTGCCCCAGGAGTTCTTGAACAGCCAGCATCCCGCCGCGTCGTCGTAGCCGACGATCAGCACGCAGTGGCCGCCCGCGAGCCGTTCGCCCGTGCGGTGGTAGACCCCGGCGCCGAGGGCGAAGAAGTCGTCGTACACGTCGAAGCAGGCGGTCAGCGGGCCGACGGTGTCCAGCCAGACCTTCTGCTGCTCGACGTCGCCGAGGCGGACGTAGTCGGTGATGCGGACGGTCCGGCCCGAACGGTCCCAGCTGGGCGTGTACTCGGCGCGCCAGGCCTCGCGCCGGGCGGCGGGCAGCCCCGCGGGCGGGGTGCTGTACGGCCAGCAGTCCGGGTCGGCGAGCCCGCCGTTGCCCCTGATCCAGTCCAGTGCGGTCTCGGGGTTGCTGCCCTGCCCGCAGCTGAACCTGAGCCCGTCGTGGACATCGCCCTCGGAACGCTCCGCCCAGACGCAGTGCTCGATGCGGGCCATGGACTCCACCAGGCCGGCCGCGCCGAAGGCCCAGCAGGAGCCGCACGGGTTCTGGTCCTTCACCTTGGTGATCCAGGACCGGCCCCAGCGGCTGCGCCAGTCGACGGCGGCGGGCCGCGCGCCCGCCCTCGTGCCGGGGAGCAGCCCGTGGGCGGCCCGGCGCCGGCTGAGGTGCGGATTGCCGCTCTCGTGTCCGATGAGCGCCCGCAGGTCGATGCCCCGTACGGCCTCGGCGGGGGTCAGGTTCACCCCGGGCTCCAGGCCGAGCGAGGGCCGCGGCACGGGCTCCTCGTCGGCCAGGTGCTCCAGGACCGACCACCGCGCCCCGCGCTCCGCGAGCCGTGCCCGCAACTCCCCCGCGGTCTGGACAGATTCCTCCGGCATGGCGGCCCCCCAGCTGCACCCGTTCGGATCCCCGACGTGGGAGCGTCCCCCCGCGCCCGGGCCCCGTCAAGGGGGGCGGCGAGGTCGCGCGGTGGCACGAGGGGGGCTCCCCGCGGCGCCCGGTGTTAGCCCGTGCCGGTGAGCTCGGGGACATGCCCTCGGCTGTCAGCGCCGGGCGGAAGGCGCGTCCCGGCATCATCCGGAGCGCATCGCCGTCACGACCTGCCCCCGCCTCCCGGCCGAGAGGTCTGTCCCCATGCCCCGAAGCGCCCCGTGCGGTCCCCCCTCCCGGTCGTCCCGAAGCCGCCCCCCGCTGGGCGTACCGGGTGGCCGCCGCCGTGCTCCTCAGCCTGATCGGCCTGCCCGCGGCCGCGGCCCCGGCCCTCGCCGCGGATCCCGGCGCCGCGCGGGCCGTGGTCGGGGACATCGCGGAGTACCCGATCCCCGGGGGCAGCTCGCCCTCCGGCATCGCCGCGGGGCCCGGACGGCAACATGTGGTTCACCGAGGCCTTCGGCGACCGCGTCGGCAGGGTGGAGGTCGGCGCCGGTCCGCCGCGTGCCGACCTGGCGGTCGGGCTGCGCGCGCCGGGCACCCCCGATCCGAACGGGCGCAACGACACCGCCGTGGCGAAGACCCGGGTCACCGGCCGCTGAGCCACCACCGAACGGCGTGGTCGCACCCCGACTTCGTGTAGTCGGCGAGCGGAAAGGAGTACCGCCAACTAGCGTGACGCCCATGACTGTTGAGCTGAACGAGGCCGTGCGCGGCCTGCTGGACGCGCCGCATCCCGCCGTCCTGTCGACCATCAACCCCGACGGGAGCCCGCAGAGTTCCGTGGTCTGGGTGTCCCGCGAGGGCGGCGATCTGCTGATCTCCACCGAGCAGGGCCGCCGCAAGGAGCGCAACATCGCCCGCGACGGACGGGTCGGCCTCACGGTCTTCGACCTGGCCAACCCCTTCGTCTACGCCGAGATCCGCGGCACGGCCACCATCGCCGAGGACGCCGGCCGCGCGGTCGCCGTCCGCATCGCGGAGGAGTACCTCGGCCCGGGCGCCGGCAAGGAGTACCGGGACGCCCCGGCCGACACCGTCCGCGTGGTCGTCCGCGTCACCCCGACCAGGGTCCTGGGCAACGCGGCGCGCGCCGACGGCTGAGGCGCCGGGACACGGCCGGAGCCCCGGCCTCCGCGGGTGCGGGGGCCGGGGCTCCGGTGTGTGCGCCGTCGGTACGGCTAGGCCGGCGTGAAGTAGCCGAGCAGGTCGGCGATCACGTGGTTGCTTCCGCCCCAGCTGTTGAAGACGCTGACCTTGCCGTCCCCGACCGGGGTCGTGACGTGGTTCGGGACGGTCAGGCCGGGCAGCGTGTTGAGGCTGCTCGCGTCCGTGCGCGGCGTACCGAAACCGTGGACGGTCAGGAAGCCCGGACCGGTGGTGTCGGTCGCGGTCACGTTCAGCACCGCGCCGATCGCGGCCGCCGGCAGGCCCGCCACGGTCGTGGTCGCGCCCGGCGCGACCTTGCCCGTGGCTCGGGTGTCGGCGAGGCGCTTGGCCGGGACCGGGGTGAACAGGGCCTTGCCGTCCTTGCCGTAGTAGCCGACCGCGTCGACGACCAGGTGCGTGGAACCGGCGTTGTTGTAGAGGGTGATCGTCCCGTCCGGCCCCACCGGGACGATGGCCTGGTTGGACTTGTCCTTGCCCGGCTCGGGGTTCAGGTTCGAGGTCGCCGGGCGGTTGGCCGGGTCCGGGTAGGCGATGACGTGCGTGTCCGACGTCGCCCCGGTGCCCGTCAGGTTCAGCGCGACGGCCTTGGCGTCTGCCGGGATGCCGCCCACGCCCGCGACCTTGACGGTACGGGTGGCGCCGGAGCCCAGCGCGCCGCCCGAGGTACGGGTGTCGGAGAGGCGGGCCGGGGTGACGGGGCTGAACCGCTCGCCCGCGTTGGGCTGGTAGTAGCCGACGAAGTCCACGATCACGTGGGCCTGGCCGGAGTTGAGCCGCACGAACACCCAGCCGATGTCGTTGACGGGGACGGTCACCGTGTTCGACGAGGTGCCGCCCTTGCGGACGTTGACGTTCGACGTGGCCGGACGCTCCTCGCGGGTCGGCGACAAGCTGAGGTGCGTGTCCTGCGTGGCCTCGGTGAGGGTGACGTTGAGGACCGCCGCGGACATGCCGGCCGCGGTCGAGTTCCCCGTCGTGAGGCCGAGCGGCATGGTGACGACGGCGGGGTCGCCGCCCTTCAGGGGGCCGCCCCAGCCGCGGGTGTCCTGCAGGCGGTAAGGGGTGACGGCCACGTATCCGGACGGCGCGTAGTCCACGCGCACGGTCTGGGTGGCCGTGACGGTGCCGCCCTTGGTGTCGACGAGCTTGACCGTCACCTTGTAGTCGCCGGGCTTCTGGTAGGTGTTCCGGACGCTGGTCGTGGCCCCGTTGTTCGAGGACCAGCCTTCACCGAAGTCCACCTCCATGTTCTCCACCGGCCACGGCGTCAGCGACGCCGAGGCGTCGAAGACGTAGGTCAGCGGAGCGACGCGCTCCTGCGTGTCACCCGCGGGCGGCAGGACCTGCGACGCGGTGAAGGAGGCCGTGCCGGGACCCGCCGGGGTCGCCTTGACCGTCTTCTGTGTGGTGGCCGTGCGGCCCTCGGCGTTGACCCCCGTCACCTTCACGGCGTAGTCGCCCGGCTTGCCGTAGACGTGCTTGGCCACACCGTTCATGCCGTCGCCCTGCCGGGTGACGACCGGCTGCGAGCCGTCGCCGAAGTCGACGCGGTAGCTCATCGTGGTCGGCCAGCGGCTGTCGGAGACCGCCTGGACCTGCACCTCGGTCCCCACCGGCGCCCAGGGCTGGTCGATCGTCATCCACACCGCGGTCATGTGGTCGCGGACCTCGTAGGCTCCGCGGTCGAGGTAACCGCCGTCCTTCCCGGTGTTGGGCGTGAGCGGGTCGTCCAGGACCGGGACGCCCTCCAGGTCGGTGGGCAGCACGCCCGGCGCCGTGGCGTCGGCGGAGTCGATGACGGGGGAGCCCTCCCCCGTGTGGACGTCGTCGGACGTCGGGGTGAGGATGTCGTGCGCGCCCTGGCCGGTGGCGGCCCGGAAGGACGCGAGGTCCTTGTACGTGGTGCCGGACCAGCTGTAGGGCACCGGGTTGTCGGCGTTCTTGTTGCCGACGACGAGGTTGTAGTCGGCGCGGATGCCCTGCGTGGCGCTCTGGGACACCAGGACGGCGTTGCGCGGATCGGCGGCGGCCGTGCACTCGGCGGCGCCGCCCGCGGTCCAGATCACGTTGTTGAAGAGCGCGGCTCCGGTCGTGGCCCCGGTGACCGACAGGCTCGCCGCACAGTACCCGTAGACCGTGTTGTTGGTGACGACCGTGCCGGGTGCGTCCACCGCGGCGACCGCCGGGACGGTCGCGCCCGAGATCTCGTTGCGGCCGAGCACCGTGTTCCGGGCACCGCCGTCGATCCGGACGCCGGCCATCCAGCTGCGGGTGAGGCGTACGTCCGTGCTTCCCTCGCCGACCCGCACGGAGGCGGCGCCGGGCACCCTCCTGGTCTGGACCCGGTCCAGCTCCACGTCGTGGGAGCCGTTGATCCGGATTCCGGTGCCGAAGTACAGGTCGCGCAGCACCACGTGGGAGGCACCGCTGATCACGACCGGGCCCTTGCCCGAGCTCAGAAGCGCCGGGTTCTCGTCCCCCTGCACGTCGGACACGAAGCCGATCGGTTTGCCCGGCTCGCCGGAGCGGTTGATGGTGACGGCCTCGGTGTACACCTTGCCCGGCTTGATCCGTACGGTCTGGCCCGGGAGCACGGCCTTGGCCGCGGCCGCGATCGTGCAGTACGGGACGGCCTTCGTACCTGCTCCGGAGTCGGAGCAGTTCGAGCCGTCCTGGTTGTTCACGTAGAGGGAGGCCGGGTTCTCGGCGGCGGCCGCGGCGCCGGCCGGAACACCGAGGAGAGTGACGAGACCTGCGGTCAGCAGGACCGTCGCGCGAGTGGGACGCACCAGAAGGGTTTCCTTCATCGAAGAGGTCATTTCAAGCCATCTCGGGCGCGGCGCCGCACGACTGGTAGATGTTCTGTTTCCCCCAGCGTCAGTCGGGCGCACGCAAACCCACGAAGACGAGGATCATCATCCATTGGCCGAAAGCCGATGTCACGTCCTTTGGTGCTACGGCAGTCCCGGCCGCACCGCCGACCACGCGTCGACCGCCTCCGCCACGGGATCGCCGTCCGTCAGGTACGGGCGTACGAGGGCCATCCGGGCGATCAGGATCTTGACGGTGCGCAGGTGCACGATCCGCGGGCGCGGCAGATCGCGCCAGGTGCGGGCCTCCTCGGCCGCCTGCCCCGGGGTCAGGTCGATCAGCGCGAGCAGCTCCCGGCACAGGGCCGCCGGGTCGCCGCCGCGGTCCGGTCCGAACTCCCGGATCAGGTAGCCCCGTACGGCCGCCGGCTCGGCCCCGCGGGCCGGCCCGTCCGTCCCCTCGGCCCGCGCGCAGCGGTAGGCCGCGGCCAGCGCCACCCGGCC
The DNA here is from genome assembly GCF_052244475.1 of Streptomyces sp. IBSNAI002. NCBI lineage: Bacteria > Bacillati > Actinomycetota > Actinomycetes > Kitasatosporales > Streptomycetaceae > Streptomyces > Streptomyces sp. IBSNAI002. The sequence goes on from NZ_JBQPXG010000002.1 coordinate 4,382,101, forward strand.
CCACCGCAGCCGGACGGGCTCCGGCACCAGCTCGTCCCGCATCCACCCCGCCGCCAGGCCGAGCAGCGCCCGCGGATGGGGCTCGTCGCCCAGCGGCGGGCCCGTGGCCAGCCACTCCTCCAGCTCCTCCAGGGAGTGCCCGTCCGGCGGGACCGAGGTCAGCACCTGGCCCCGGCTGAGCAGCGCGACCACGGCGCCCGTGAGGTGCACCTTCGCGACGTGTCCGGCGTCGAAGGAGCCGACGGTGCGGCCGTACCGCTCGATGCGGCGCAGCCCGAGGCGCAGCTCGCCCACGGCGTAGACCTGGCCGGCCCGCGCCACCCCGCCGACGCAGCGGACCACGCACACCCCGCCCGTGACGTCGGCCTCCTCGACGGAGTACACCTGCAACTCGGCTATCGGCACGCCGGGAGGCTACCGGGTCCGTGCCCTCAGCGTGACGGGCCTTCCAGGACCAGGCGGATCTCCGTCACCTCGTACCCGGCCCGGTCGAAGGCGGCGGCCATCGGGACGTTGACGGCGTCGGTGGTGGCGGTGATGCGCTCGGCGCCCGCGGCGGCGTGGAAGCGGGTGATCTCGGCCAGGACCTCGTCGATCAGGCCCCGGCCGCGCTGCTCCGGTACGACGCCCAGGTAGCCCACGTTGCGGTGGTAGGGCGTCGCCGAGGGGATGGCCATCCCGGCGAGGGTGCCGTCCGGGAGCTCGGCGATCCGCCACCAGGAGCGCTCGCCGGGGCAGTCGCGGTAGAAGGCGAAGTCCTCACGGGCCAGCTGCTCGGCGTCCATCAGCTCCAGTTCGTGCCGCGTGGCCAGGTCGAGGCTGTCCTGGGAGAGCCGGACGAAGGCGTCGAGCACCTCCTCGTCGGTGCCCTCGCGGAAGACGAGCCGGCCGGTGGGCTCCGCCGTCCCGGCGGCTGGGGTCCACTCGTAGCGCAGGCGCTCGATCTCGCGCGTCAGCCCGGTCCGGTGCGCGGCCTCCTGGCGCCAGGCGACGGCCGCGGCCAGCTCCGGGTCGGCGCGCCAGCCGCGGGGCAGGGAGATGTTGTAGCCCGGGAGCGCGCCGAAGGCGGCGTGGCCGGCGTCCAGCAGTCCGGCGGCGACCCCGGCCGGGTCGGCCGCCCCGGCTCCCACCTGGAGGCAGTCGAGCGCGATCGGCTGCTCGCTGTCGGCCCGGCCCCACCACAGGGCGCGGGCCAGGATCCGCCCGCCCTCGTCCTCGGCGGTCCAGATCCACTCGGGCCTGATCCGGTTTCCGGCGAGCTCCTCACGGATCTTCTCGGCGGTCAGTGCGGGGACGGGGCCGTCGGCCGGGTGGGCGACGGCGCGGTCCAGTTGTGCGGGGTCTGCGGTGGCAGCGCGAAAGAACATCCGCAGATGATCACACGGGGTGCACCGCGCGGACCAGGGCTTTCCCACCCCGCCGGACGCCGGCAGGGCGGGAAGCCGACGGCCGGCCTCCTCGGGGAGACCGGCCGCCGGCTTCGTGCTCGTGTCCGCTACGACCAGGTGACCAGCCGGCGGGGGTGCTCCAGGACCGCCGCGATGTCCGCGAGGAACTTGGAGCCGAGCTCGCCGTCGATGAGCCGGTGGTCGAACGACAGCGCCAGGGTGGTGACCTGACGGGGCTTCACCTTGCCCTTGTGGACCCACGGCTGGAGCTTGATCGCGCCGACCGCGAGGATCGCGGACTCGCCCGGGTTCAGGATCGGCGTACCGGTGTCGACGCCGAAGACGCCGACGTTGGTGATGGTGATGGTGCCGTTCTGCATGTCGGCCGGGGAGGTCTTGCCCTCGCGGGCCGTGGCGACCAGCTCGGACAGGGACGTCGACAGCTCGCCGAGCGACTTGGCGTGGGCGTCCTTGATGTTCGGGACGATCAGCCCGCGGGGGGTGGCCGCCGCGATGCCCAGGTTGACGTAGTGCTTGAGCACGATCTCCTGGGCCGCCTCGTCCCAGGACGCGTTGACGTCCGGGTTGCGGCGGATGGCGATCAGCACCGCCTTGGCGATGAGGAGCAGCGGGTTGATCCGCAGTCCCGCCAGGTCCGGGTCGTCCTTGAGCTCCTGGACCAGCTTCATCGTGCGGGTCACGTCGAGCGTGATGAACTCGGTGACGTGCGGCGCGGTGAAGGCGGAGCCGACCATCGCCTGGGCGGTGACCTTGCGGACGCCCTTGACCGGGATACGGGTCTCCCGGGACGAAGCCTGGACGGCCGGGGCCGGGACCGCGGCGGTCACGGCCGGAGCCGTGGCCTGCGCCGCCACCGGGACCGGCGCGGCCTGCGGGGCGATCGCCGCGGCGGCCGCCGCGTGGACGTCCTCCCGGGTCACGACCCCGCCGTCGCCGGTGGGGACGACGACGGCCAGGTCGATGCCGAGGTCCTTGGCGAGCTTGCGCACCGGCGGCTTGGCCAGCGGGCGCTCAGCGGCCGCGTGCCCGTTGCCGTTCACGGCCGGGGCGGCCGGAGCCGCCGGGGCCGCCGGGGCGGGGATCACCGGAGCCGCGGCAGCCGCCGGAGCGGTGCCGTTCTGCGCGGGCGCGCCCGCCGGAGCCTTGCGCGGGCGGCGCTTGGTGGAGGCGGTGGAGACCCCGTAGCCGACCAGGACGGGCTGGCGCGCCTCGGGGGCCGCCTGCTCCGGCTCGGCGGCGGCCGGGGCCGCCTCCTGGGCCGGGGCCCCGGCGGCCTCGGCCGGGCCGGTCTGCACCGAGATGATCACCTGGCCGACGTCGACCGTGGTGCCCTCCTCGAAGAGGAGGGCGTGCACGACGCCGTCGAACGGGATCGGCAGTTCCACGGCGGCCTTGGCGGTCTCCACCTCGCAGACGACCTGGCCGTCGGTGACCGTGTCACCGGGCTGGACGTACCACTTGAGGATCTCGGCCTCGGTGAGGCCCTCGCCCACATCGGGCATCTTGAATTCGCGGATGGTCATGAACGTGGCTCCTCAGAACGCCAGCGAGCGGTCGACGGCGTCGAGCACCCTGTCCAGGCCCGGCAGGTACTCGTCCTCCAGGCGGGCCGGCGGATAAGGGGCGTGGAAGCCGCCCACGCGCAGGACCGGCGCCTCCAGGTGGTAGAAGCACCGCTCCGTGATGCGGGCCGCGATCTCCGCGCCCACACCCAGGAACACCGGCGCCTCGTGGACGACCACGAGCCGGCGGGTCTTCTCCACCGAGGCCTGGATCCCGTCGAAGTCGACCGGGGACATCGACCGCAGGTCGACGACCTCCACCGACTTGCCCTCCTCGGCGGCCGCGGCCGCCGCCTCCAGGCAGACCTTCACCATCGGACCGTAGGCGGCCAGGGTGAGGTCGGAGCCCTCGCGGGCCACGCGCGCCTTGTGCAGCTCGTACGGAATGGCCTCGGTGTCGACCTCGCCCTTGTCCCAGTAGCGGCGCTTCGGCTCGAAGAAGATCACCGGGTCGTCGCTGAGGATCGCCTGCTGGAGCATCCAGTACGCGTCGCTCGCGTTCGACGGCGAGACCACCTTGAGGCCCGGCACGTGCGCGAAGAGCGCCTCCGGGGACTCGCTGTGGTGCTCGACCGCGCCGATGCCGCCCGCGTAAGGGATACGGATGACGACCGGCATCTTGATCTTGCCCAGGGCGCGCGCGTGCATCTTGGCGAGCTGCGTGACGATCTGGTCGTAGGCCGGGAAGACGAACCCGTCGAACTGGATCTCGACGACCGGCCGGTAGCCGCGCAGCGCGAGGCCGATGGCCGTGCCGACGATGCCCGACTCGGCGAGCGGGGTGTCGATGACCCGCTCTTCGCCGAAGTCCTTCTGCAGTCCGTCGGTGATGCGGAAGACGCCGCCCAGCTTGCCGACGTCCTCACCCATGATCAGGACCTTGGGGTCCGTGTCCAGGGCCTTGCGCAGCGACTCGTTGAGCGCCTTCGCGATCGACATCTTCTCGATGGCCATGGTGGTCACTCCCCACCCTCGAAGGACGACAGGTACGCGGCGAACTGCGCGCGCTCCTCGTCGACGAGCGCGTGCCCGTCCGCGTAGACGTTCTCGAAGATCGCCATGGTGTCCGGGTCGGGCATGGCGCGCACGACCTCGCGCACGCGCTTGCCCAGCGCCTCGCTCTCCGCCTCCAGGCCCTCGAAGAAGGCCTCGTCGGCGCCGCCGGTGGCCAGCAGGTGGGCCTTCAGGCGCAGGATCGGGTCCTTGGCCTCCCAGGCCACGGTCTCCTCGTCCCGGCGGTACTTGGTCGGGTCGTCGGAGGTGGTGTGCGCGCCCATCCGGTACGTGAACGCCTCGACCAGGGTCGGGCCCTCTCCCCGACGGGCCCGGTCCAGGGCCCAGCGGGTGACCGCGAGGCAGGCGAGGACGTCGTTGCCGTCGACACGGACGCCCGGGAAGCCGAAGCCCTGCGCGCGCTGGTAGAGCGGCACGCGCATCTGGCGCTCGGTCGGCTCGGAGATCGCCCACTGGTTGTTCTGGCAGAAGAACACCACGGGCGAGTTGTAGACGGCGGAGAAGTTGAAGGCCTCCATCACGTCGCCCTGGCTGGACGCGCCGTCGCCGAAGTAGGCGATGACCGCGGAGTCCGCGCCGTCCTTGGCCACACCCATCGCGTAGCCGGTCGCGTGGAGCGTCTGCGAGCCGATGACGATCGTGTAGAGGTGGAAGTTGTTGGTGGTGGGGTCCCATCCACCGTGGTTCACACCGCGGAACATGCCGAGCAGGTTGGTCGGGTCGACCCCGCGGCACCAGGCCACTCCGTGCTCGCGGTAGGTCGGGAAGACGTAGTCCTCGTCGTTCAGGGCGCGGCCGGAGCCGATCTGGGCGGCCTCCTGCCCGAGCAGCGAGGCCCACAGGCCCAGCTCGCCCTGGCGCTGCAGGGCGGTGGCCTCGCCGTCGAAGCGGCGGGTCATGACCATGTCGCGGTACAACCCGCGCAGGTCCTCGGTGGTGATGTCGGCGACGAAGGGGGCGAATTCCGCGTTGTCCGCGTCGTCGACCCGGACCCCTTCTGGCGTCAGCAGCTGTACGAGCTGAGGTTCGGCGTTCTGCGTCTGCGCGGTGGCAGCGGTGGGCTTGGCGGCGTTTGCCGCGCCTGCCGCCCGCTTGGTGCCGCTGCTGCGTCGCGGCTTGCGCGCGGCAGTGCTCTCCACGGTCACGTGTGCTCCTCCGTCGGTCCGGCACCCGGGTTCTCCGGGGTCCAGTGCGGCTCACCTGAACCTGTACCCGCGCACGGGGTGGGTGCGCGCTGTGTACGGGATTCAGGCGTGACAGGTGCCCCGGCGAGTGCCCTGCGCAATGCACGTTACCCAGTGCGCCGCATATCTGCGAAACCCCGTTTGACCTGGGATTTTGCTTGGATTTCCAAGTAAATCCGCCGGCGCGGGAACAACCACTGGTCACAGCCTTGCAGGGGCCGGGAACAACGGCACGTTATCCCGGGTAACTCCGGCAGGGAAGGGGTGAGTGTGTGAAACTGACTTCGTGCGCGAAGACGGAAAAATCAAGGTATTCCTCCTGGACGACCACGAAGTGGTACGTCGGGGTGTCCATGAGCTGTTGTCGGTCGAAGAGGACATCGAGATCGTCGGCGAGGCCGGTACGGCCGCCGACGCCCTGGTCCGCATTCCGGCCACTCGCCCCGACGTCGCCGTCCTCGACGTCCGCCTGCCCGACGGCAGCGGCGTAGAGGTGTGCCGCGAGGTGCGCTCCCAGAACGAGGACATCAAGTGCCTGATGCTGACCTCGTTCGCCGACGACGAGGCACTGTTCGACGCGATCATGGCCGGCGCCTCGGGCTACGTCCTCAAGGCGATCCGCGGCAATGAGCTGCTCAGCGCCGTACGGGACGTGGCGGCGGGCAAGTCGCTGCTGGACCCCGTGGCCACCGCGCGGGTGCTGGAGCGGCTGCGCGACGGCAAGAACGGAAAGGGGGACGACCGCCTCTCGAACCTCACCGAGCAGGAGCGGAAGATCCTCGACCTGATCGGCGAGGGCCTGACCAACCGCGTCATCGGCGAACGGCTGCACCTCGCCGAGAAGACGATCAAGAACTACGTGTCGAGCCTGCTCTCCAAGCTGGGCATGGAGCGCCGCTCGCAGGCCGCCGCCTACGTGGCCCGCCTGCAGGCCGAGAAGCGCAACTGACGGTAGCCGGCGCCGGGTGACCGGTGACACACGGTGACGCCCCGTGGTCGCATGATTCCACGGGGCACATGGTTTCATTCGGGACCAACGTCCCCGATCATCGGGGCGGCCTCCTCTTTCCGGCCGATTGCCGGTGTCGGAGAGTGGACTGCATGTCCCCAGAGGAGCTCCACGCCATCGAACTGCTGCGCCGCGTGCCGTACGGCAGGGTCGCCACCAGCATGCGCGCGCTGCCCTTCCTCGCCCTCGCCCGCCACATCGTGGTGGACGGCAAGGTGGTCCTGAGAATGCACTCCGGCTTCGGCTACCACCAGGCGTGCAACGGGAGCGTGGTCGCCTACGGGGCGGACAACTTCAATTCCGGAGACCCGCGGCTGTGGTCCGTCCAGTTCACCGGGACCGCACAGATCGTCGAACCGACCAACGCGGAACTGGAGCTTTTCGGTCCGGGTCCGCATTTCGTCGACGGAGCGGTCTTCGACCCGGTCTACATGCGGATCGAACCGCAGTTCGTCACCGTGCACGCCCTTGCCGGAAATCCGGACCGGCAGTACCAGCACGCGCTCTGACACCGGCACCGGCACGGGAACGGGAACGGGAACGGGCCCGGCGGAATTGATTCCGCCGGGCCCGTCCGCGTACGCGGGTCGTCCCCCGGGTCATTCCTCCAGGAGTCCGCCGCCCGTCTCTACCGGCTTGGACGGCGAGGACGACGGGGACTTCGACGGCGAGGACGACGGCGACTTCGACTGCGACGGGGAGGTCGACGGAGAGGTCGACGGGGACGTCGAGGGCGTGGGGGACTGGCTGTAGGACTGCGACGGGCGGCGGCTCGGGGTGTACGTGGGCTCGCTGTGCGAGGGCGAGCTGTCCTGGCTCGGCTGCGACGGCGTGGTCGACGGCGTGGTCTGCGTACTGGACTGGCCGGAGGGGCTCGTGACGGGCGTCGTGGGAGTGTCGCCGCCGCCCTTGGAGCCCACGCTGTTGACGGCGTACGCCACACCGCCGGCCACTGCGATGATCGCCAGCACCGCGAACAGCCACATCTTCCAGCGGCTCCCGCCGCGGTCCTCGTAACCGTCGTAGCCGCCGCCGTGGCCGCCCTGGCCGTTGCCGCCGCCGCCCGGGAAGGCGGAACCGTCGTCGGGGTTCAGCGGCGGCACCATCGGCTGCTGGAACTGCGACGTCGAGGCGTGCGTGGAGTAGTTCGGCTGCCCGCCGTTCCCGCCGCCCACGGGCATGGCCGTGGTGGCCGCCGCCCCGCCCCGCCCGTGCGGCAGCGCCATGGTGACCGGGCCGGTGTTCCAGGTGCCGGTGTTCGGACCCTGGTCGTGGAGCATCTGGAGCGCGTACTGGACCAGCCCGCGCATCTCCTCGGCGCTCTGGAACCGGTCGTCCGGGTCCTTGGCCAGCGACCGCATGACCAGGCCGTCGAGCTCCTGCGGGAGGTGACGCCCCTCCGGCAGCTGCGAGGGGGGCACGGGCGCGTCCTGCACGTGCTGGTAGACCACCGACAGCGGGGTCTCGCCGGTGAACGGGGGCCGCAGCGCGAGCAGTTCGTACAGCAGGCAGCCGGTCGCGTACAGGTCGGAGCGGTGGTCCACGGCCTTGCCGAGGGCCTGCTCGGGCGACAGGTACTGCGGGGTGCCCATGACCATGCCGGTCTGGGTCATCGTCGACTGCACGCCGTGCAGGGCGCGGGCGATGCCGAAGTCCATCACCTTGACCGCGCCGGTGTCCGTGATGATGACGTTCGCCGGTTTGATGTCGCGGTGCACGATTCCGTGCTGGTGCGAGTACGCGAGCGCCTCGAGCACGCCCGAGGTGATGATGAGCGCCTGCTCGGGGCCCGGGGCCTCGGCGCTGATCAGCAGGTCGCGGATGGTGCGGCCCTCGACGAGCTCCATCACGATGTACGGGACGGTGTTCGGGCCGACCCGGTCCTCGCCCGAGTCGTACACGGCGACGACGGCGTGGTGGTTGAGCCCGGCGACGGACTGCGCCTCGCGCGTGAAACGGGCCTTGGACACCGGGTCTTCGGCCAGGTCGGCGCGGAGCAGCTTCACCGCCACGGTGCGCCCCAGGCGCACGTCCTCCGCGGCGAACACCTCGGCCATACCGCCGCGTCCGAGCCGGTGCGTCAACCGGTACCGGCCGTCTCCCACCAGGCCGCCGGCGCCCCAGTGCTCAGGACCATCGGCCATCCCGGCGCCGTTTCCCTCGGGTTCGGGTGCCATCAGTCCTCGCCGTCGTCTCTCTCGGCCGCCGCTCAGCGGTGTCCTCTGCCCTGGTGTTCCGATGAACGCTACAGCCTCGGAACCGGTCACCGTTCGGACAAGGGCGACCGTGGTCGCGTGGTCACGGAACGGGCACCTGGCTTGACGTGTGCTTGCCCTCCGGCAGACTGGGCGCGACATGCGCTCAGCCAGAGGCGTAGGGACACATCCCGAGGGGAAGCAACAGTCATGAGCCAGGACGGCACTCAGGGCCAGTACGCGGGCGGCTCTCTGGCCGGTGGCCGTTACCAGCTAAGGGACTTGCTGGGTGCGGGAGGCATGGCCTCGGTGTACCTGGCGTACGACTCGGCGCTCGACCGGCAGGTCGCCATCAAGACGCTGCACAGCGATCTCGGCCGCGAGCAGTCCTTCCGCGAGCGATTCCGCCGCGAGGCCCAGGCTGTTGCCAAACTGTCGCACACGAACATCGTCTCGGTCTTCGACACCGGCGAGGGCGAGGTAACGTTCGCCGGCTCGGGCGCGGCGGACGCCGCCGTGATGCCGTACATCGTCATGGAGTACGTGGAGGGGCAGCCGCTCGGCTCGGTGCTCGAGGCGGACATCCGGCAGTACGGGGCGATGCCCGCGGACAAGGCGCTGAAGGTGACGGCCGACGTGCTGGCCGCGCTGGAGACCAGCCACGAGATGGGCCTGGTCCACCGCGACATCAAGCCCGGCAACGTGATGATGACCAAGCGCGGCGTGGTCAAGGTGATGGACTTCGGCATCGCCCGGGCCATGCAGTCGGGGGTCACCTCGATGACGCAGACCGGCATGGTCGTCGGCACCCCGCAGTACCTGTCGCCCGAGCAGGCGCTGGGGCGCGCGGTCGACGCCCGCTCCGACCTGTACTCGGTCGGCATCATGCTCTTCCAGCTGCTGACCGGCCGGATCCCCTTCGACGCGGACTCGCCGCTGGCCATCGCGTACGCCCACGTACAGGAGGAGCCGGTCGCCCCGTCCTCCGTCAACCGGTCGGTGACCCCGGCGATGGACGCGCTGGTGGCGCGGGCCCTGAAGAAGAACCCGAACGAGCGCTTCCCCACGGCCGCGGCCATGGGTGACGAGATCGCGCGCATCCTGGGGGCGGGCCAGACCGGGGCTCCGGCCATCGTCCCGGGTGCCACGACCGGCGGCAGCGGCGCGGGCGTGGCCTCGGCCGTGTTCCCGCCGGTGGACTCCGGCTTCCAGGCACCGCCGCAGTCGCTGCAGCACCCGTACCAGGCGCCCCACACGCCCGCGCCCTCCCCGTACGCCCCGACGCCCGCCCCGCAGCCGCAGGCGCACGCCCAGGGCGGATACGCGTACCCGCACACGCCCCCGCCGCAGCAGCAGTACGCGCCCTCGACCCCGCCGCCGTACACGATCTCCCCGACGAGCGCCCCGGCCCAGGCCGGGAACGGCGGCAAGCGGAACATGCCGGTGGTCGTGGGCGCGGTCGCGGTGGCCCTGCTGGCGGTCGGCGGCCTGATCACCGCGATCGCCCTGAACGGCAACGAAAAGGACAAGGGCGGCGACGAGGCGAGCCCGGGCTCCTCGACGTCCGCGTCCGGATCCGCCAAGCCCGGGTTCAAGGGGCCGGACCCCACGCGCACGATCGACCCGAAGAAGTGCAAGGAGCCGACGAAGCACTACAGCGAGGCGGGCAAGTACCAGGCGCCGGACCTGCGCTACAAGAACCTGCTCTCCGTGAAGGAGTGCATCCAGGCCTCGGGCGGCAAGTACAAGATCGTCTACAAGGACGAGGCCGTGTACGGCCAGGACATGGTGCTGGAGCAGAGCCCGCAGCCCGACGACAAGATCGAGAAGGAGGGCACGGAGTACACGCTGACCGTGTCCAGCGGCAACCCGGGCTGATCCCCCGTCCGGGCCGTCCCGCTCCCGGCACCCCTCCCGGCCCCCTCCCGCGCAACACACCGGTATCCCGGGCACCTCGATGAGGAGCCCGGGATGCCGCTTTTGCCCCACTATGTAAATCTGAGCGAGACATCCTGGCCTCCCCGGATCCCGTCCGGGGGGACCCCCCGCGGGACGGGAGGGGCACCCCGTGATCCAAGGCTTCCGTCCGCGGCGCTGGCCGGCCTGCGCCGTGCTGGCCGCCGCCGCGCTCGCCTCCCTCGCCCCCGCACACGCCCTGGCCCTCGCACCCGCACACGCCCTGGCCCTCGCACCGGCCCCGCACGCCGCCGCACCCGCCGCCGCACCCGCCGCCGCGACGCCCGCCCGGGGACCGCACCCCGAGGGGCCCGACGCCGCACCGGAGAGGCCCCGCGACGGACTCGCCGGCAGCGCCGCCGGAGCCGGCCGGCCGCGGCCGGGCAGGCCCGTCACCGAGTCCGCCGACCCGGAGATGCTGGTGGCCTCCCGCCCGCTGCCCGCACGGCCGCTCCCCGAACGGCCCGAGCGCCCCGAACGGCCCGAGCCGCCGCGGATCGCGCCGACCCCGCCCGCGGTGATCGGCGCCCTCGGCACCGAAACGAACGGCCGGGCCGCCGACCTGGCCGCCCACATACTGCCGCTGGGCACCGGATTCGCCCTGATGGGGGTCGGTCTGGGCTACCTCGGCATGCGGCTGCGCAAGGGCCTGTAACCCCACCGCGAGTACGGCACCGGCAGCGGCCTCCCCCTTCCGGCGTACGCCCCGCGGTGGTTGCCGAGGGTGAACCTACTGGGTATACATACTCGGTATGTCGATCCGCCACGGGCTACTGGCCCTGCTCGAACGGGGTCCTCGGTACGGCTCGCAGCTGCGCACCGAGTTCGAATCCCGGACCGGTTCCACCTGGCCGCTCAACGTCGGGCAGGTGTACACCACCCTCGCCCGGCTGGAGCGCGACGGACTGGTCGCCCCCGGCGGCGAGGACGCCGCCGGGCACACGCTGTACGCCATCACCGATGACGGACGGGCCGAGCTGCGCCAGTGGTACGAACGGCCCGTCGACCGCACCAACCCGCCCCGCGACGAGCTGTCGATCAAGCTCGCCATGGCCGTGGGCGCACCCGGCGTGGACATCCGCGCCGTCATCCAGTCCCAGCGGCACGCCACGATCAAGGCGATGCAGGACTACACCCGGCTCAAGGCCACCGCGCTCGCCGCGATCGAGGGCGGACAGTCCCACGAACGCGACGACGTGGCCTGGCTGCTGGTGCTGGAACAGCTGATCTTCCAGACCGAGGCCGAGGCCCGCTGGCTCGACCACTGCGAAGCCCGGCTCGTCCGGCTCTCCCGGCCGGCCGACGGGGGAGCCACCGAGCCCCAGCCACCCCAGGCCGCCGCAGGAGCCGAGTCTCCCGCCCCGACCACCATCAACCGGCCCCGCACCGCCCGCTCGCGGCGGGGCTGAACCACCGTCCGGAGACCTCTCATGCCTGACCAGCGTCAGAATCAGCCCGTGCTCCAGCTGGACCGACTCGTACGCACCCACGGCAGCGGCGCCACCGAGGTGCACGCCCTGCGCGGGATCAACCTCTCGGTATACCCCGGTGAACTCGTCGCCGTCATGGGCCCCTCCGGCTCCGGCAAGTCCACGCTGCTCACCCTGGCCGGCGGCCTCGACACCCCCACCAGCGGCCGGGTCGTCGTCGAAGGCACCGACATCACCACCGCCAACCGCAAGCAGCTGGCAGCCCTGCGCCGCCGCAGCATCGGCTACGTCTTCCAGGACTACAACCTCATACCCGCCCTCACCGCCGCCGAGAACGTGGCCCTGCCCCGCGAACTCGACGGCGTCTCCGCCCGCAAGGCCCGCGTCTCCGCCCTCGCCGCACTCGAGGAAATGGGCCTGGGACAACTCGCCGACCGCTTCCCCGACGAAATGTCCGGCGGCCAGCAGCAACGCGTGGCCATCGCCCGCGCCCTCGTCGGCGACCGCCGCCTCGTCCTCGCCGACGAACCCACCGGCGCCCTCGACTCCGAGACCGGCGAATCCGTACTCGCCCTGCTCCGCACCCGCTGCGACGCCGGCGCCGCCGGCGTCCTGGTCACCCACGAACCACGCTTCGCCGCCTGGGCCGACCGCGTCGTCTTCCTCCGCGACGGCAGCGTCGTCGACGAGACCCTGCGCAGCCACGCCGACTCCCTGCTCTCGGGGCAGGCCGCACAGTGATCTCCTGGTACCACTCCTGGATCGCGGCCATCCGCATAGCCCGCCGCGACGCCTGGCGCGCCAAGGGCCGCAGCATCCTCGTCCTCGCGATGATCGCCCTGCCGATCGTCGGGGTGAGCGCCGTCGACCTCACCGTGCGCAGCTCCCAGCTCTCCGTCGCGCAGAAACTCGACCGACGGCTGGGCGGCGCCGACGCGGAGATCGGGTCCTCCCCGGTCAACGCGCCGATCTACCAGAGCCCGAAGGGCGACCGCTACGCGCCGGTCGGCGGCTACGACAAGTACGTCCCGGGCGAGAAGGGCGACGAGGCCGACCCGCTGAAGGCCCTCCCGGCCGGCGCCAAGGTCGTCAAGGACACCGTCGGCCAGGCCAAGATCCGCACCACCCACGGGCTCCTCAGCACGGACCTGCGGGAGGTCGACACCGACGACCCGATGGTGAAGGACCGGATCACCCTCGACCGGGGACGGCTGCCCCGCGAGGCCGGCGAGATCATCGCCACCACCGCCTTCCTGGAGCAGTCCGGCTTCTTCGTCGGCTCCACCGTCACCCCGCGCGGCACGGACCTCTCGTACCGGATCGTGGGCGCCTACGAACTGCCCGACATGCTGGAGTCGGTCGAGGTCATCGCCAAGCCGGACACCCTGCTCACCCCCGTCGACAAGGCCCTGCGCGCCGCCGACGTGCCCGGGGTGCGGGCCGACGGCAAGTACCTCGTCAAGGTCGGCGGCGAAGGTTTCACGTGGAACATGGTCAAGGAGGCCAACGCCAAGGGCCTGCTGGTCGTCTCCCGGGCGGCAGCCCTGAACCCGCCCGCCGACTCCGACGTGCCGCTGTACGCGCAGGAGGGCAAGGACCCGTTCGGCATCAACGACGGGAACACCGCCGAGATGGCCGTCCTGGCCACCGTCGTGGGCCTGGCCATGCTCGAGATCTGCCTGCTCGCCGGACCCGCCTTCGCGGTCGGCGCCCGGCGCTCGCGCCGCCAGCTCGGACTGGTCGGCGCCAACGGCGGCGACCGCCGCCACATCCGGGCCATCGTGCTCTCCGGCGGCCTGGTCATCGGCGCCGCGGCCGCCGTCATCGGCACCGTCATCGGCATCGCCCTGACCCTCGCCCTCCGGCCGCTCCTCGAGAGCTACATGGGCGTGCGCTGGGGCGGGTTCGAGGTCCGGCCGCTGGAACTGCTGGGCATCGCCCTGCTGGCGGTCGTGACCGGCCTGCTGGCCGCCATCGCCCCCGCCGTCACGGCCTCCCGGCAGACCGTGCTGGCCTCGCTCACCGGGCGCCGCGGCGTGCGCCGCGCCAACCGCGTGCTGCCCGTCATCGGCCTCATCGCCGTCGCGGCCGGCGCCTCCATCGCCCTGTACGGGGCCGTGTCCGACATGGGCAGCCTGGTCGTCGCGGGCGGCAGCGCCCTCGCCGAGCTCGGCGTCGTCGCCCTCACCCCGGTCCTGGTCGGCCTCTTCGGGCGGATCGGCCGCTGGCTGCCGCTGTCGCCGCGGCTCGCGCTGCGCGACTCGGTGCGCAACCGGGGCCGTACGGCGCCCGCCGTCGCGGCCGTCCTCGCCGCCGTGGCCGGCACCGTGGCGGTGGCCACCTACCAGAACAGCCAGGACCTGCAGAACCGGCACGAGTACGTCGCCGAACTGCCCGGCCGGCACGGCATGGTCAGCGTCTCCGACAACAGCGCCCACAAGGAAGTGCCCGCCGTGCGCGAGGCATTGTCCAAGGAGTTCTCGCTGTCCGTACGGGCCGACGTGGACCGCGTCGTGGTCGGCCGGCCCGGCTGCGACTCGTTCTCGTCCGAAGCGGGCTGCGGGCGCGCCGAGCTCATCCAGCCCAAGGAACTCCGCTGCCCGCTGTTCGACCCGTCGAACCGGACCGCCGAGTTCACCGACGCGCAGCGCAAGGAGCTGCGCAAGGACTGGCGCTGCACGTTCTCCGGCCACTACACGCCGAACTCGGTGGTCGTCGCCGACGAGAAGCTGCTGACCGCGCTGGCCGTCACCGACCCCGGCACCGTCGCCGCGCTGAAGTCGGGCAAGCCCGTCTCCTTCACGAAGCAGAACGTGAAGGACGACAAGGTCACCCTGCGGATCATCACCGACACCGACGCGGCCGACGCCGCCCGCAGCAAGGGCCAGGAGGCGCCGGGCGAGGACAAGGTGCTGGCCGTGCACCAGGCTCCCGAGGGCGTCGAAGGCTGGGGCGTCGAGCTCGTGCTGCCGCCGGCCGCGGCCAAGACCGCCGGTCTGACCACCGCCCCCTTCGGCTCGTACTTCGCACTGGACGGGCTGCCGACCAGCGAGCAGCGCCAGGCGCTGGACGGGTTCTTCGACACGATGGGCGTGGACGCCGAGGTCAAGGTCGAGCAGGGCTACCAGGGCGACAACTCCATCGTGATGCTCGCGCTGGCCATCTTCGCGGGCCTGGTCACCATCGGCGCCGCCGGTATCGCCACCGGGCTGGCCCAGGCCGACGCCGAGGCCGACCTGAAGACGCTGGCCGCCGTCGGCGCCGCCCCGCGCGTGCGGCGCACCCTGAGCGGCTTCCAGTGCGGCGTGGTCGCCCTGATGGGCGTGGTCCTTGGGTCGGTGGCGGGTCTCCTGCCCGCGGTCGGCCTCCGGCTCACCGAAGCCCACGAGATGCGCAAGCGCCTGGAGGAGGGGTACTCGCTCGTGCTGGGCTCCACGACCAAGGAGGTCTACGTGCCGATCGCCGTGCCGTGGGAGACCCTCGGCCTGCTGCTGGTCGCGGTCCCGCTGGGCGCCGCACTGCTGGCGGCCCTGGTCACCCGTTCCAGCGGGGCACTGGCCCGGCGCGCCGCCGGATAGCCGGACAGCCGGACACACGCGGTAACCCCGTGCCTCCGTACAGGTTGGATCACGCCTGTACGGGGGCACACCGTGTGAGTACGGAGGTGTGCGAGAGAATGACGGCATGGAGATGCCGAGGAGTGAACGGTCGCAGGACAGTCCCCCGCACGTCCTGATCGTGGGACAGGACGGGATGGCGGTCGGCGGCGCCGATGACGAGTCGCGCGAGGTCCCGGTGACGGAGATGGTCGAACAGCCCGCCAAGGTCATGCGCATCGGCAGCATGATCAAGCAACTCCTGGAAGAGGTACGCGCCGCGCCTCTCGACGAGGCGAGCCGGGTCCGGCTCAAGGACATCCATGCCGCCTCGGTCAAGGAGCTGGAGGACGGCCTGGCCCCCGAGCTCGTGGAGGAACTGGAGCGCCTGTCCCTCCCGTTCACCGAGGAGGCCATCCCCTCGGAGGCAGAACTGCGCATCGCCCAGGCGCAGTTGGTGGGCTGGCTGGAAGGCCTGTTCCACGGCATCCAGACGGCCCTGTTCGCGCAGCAGATGGCGGCGCGGGCCCAGCTCGAGCAGATGCGCCGCGCCCTCCCGCCAGGCGCCCCCGCCGACGACGACGATGACGGCCACCACGGAGCGATCCGCTCGGGCCCGTACCTGTAGTTCCGGCCCCGCCGGCGTTCGGGGCGCGAGTCCCGGGTCCCGAACGCCGGCGGGCGGATAAGCCGCGGGTAAGCGGCGATCCCCGCCCGGGCCGCACCCGCCGCATACTCAAGGGCATGAGCTACGACGCCATCGTCCTGGCCGGCGGTGCGGCGCAGCGCCTCGGCGGGGCGGACAAGCCCGCCCTGAGCGTCGGCGGCCGCCCGCTCCTCGACCGCGTCCTCGACGCGTGCGACGGCGCCGCCGCCACGATCGTGGTCGGCGGCCGCCGGCCCACCGCCCGCCCTGTCCGCTGGACCAGGGAGGACCCGCCCGGCGGCGGCCCCGTGGCCGCGCTGGACGCCGGACTGCGGCAGACCACCGCCGAGCTGGTCCTCGTACTCTCCGCGGACCTGCCCTTCCTGGACCGGCAGACCGTACGGGACCTGCTGACCGCGCCCGGCGGGCACGAGGGCGCCCTGCTGCGCGACGCGGACGGCCGGGACCAGCCGCTCATCGCCGCCTACCGCGGCGAGCCGCTCCGCCGCGAGCTGGCCCTCCTCGCCGCCGAACACGGCGGCCTCACCGGGCTCCCGCTGCGCGCCCTCACCGCCGAACTGGACCTCACCCGTGTCGCGGCGCCGCCGTTCGCCTCGTTCGACTGCGACACCTGGGACGATCTCGCCGCCGCCCGCGCCCGGATCAGGGAGCATGGAACCGTGCTGGACCAATGGATCACCGCCGTCAAGACCGAGCTCGGCATCGACCTCCCCGTCGACGTCAAGGCCCTGCTCGACCTCGCCCGTGACGCCGCCCACGGCGTCGACCGTCCCGCCGCACCGCTGACCACCTTCCTGGTCGGCTACGCGGCGGCGCGGGCCGAGGCCGCCGGGGCAGACCCCGCCCGGGCCGTCGCCGAAGCCTCCCGCAAGGCGGCCGACCTGGCGCTGCGCTGGGCCGCCGAGGCGCAGGCCGCCGACTCCCCCGACGCCACCCGAGAGAACGGCTCCGGATGACCCCCGCGACCCCGGCGACCCCCGCCGAACAGGCCCTCGACGAGGCCCTGGCCCTGGTCAGCCGTACCCCGGCGGGCGGCGGCCCGGGCGGCGGGCAGCGCGCCTGCCCCTGGCCGCGGGCCCGGGACACGGCCGCCCGCGCGGGCGGTGCCAGGCGCACGGGGGACCGCACCCACCGGGTCCCCCTGGCGAACGCCCTCGGCGAGGTGCTGGCCGCCCCCCTGGACGCCCTGACCGACCTGCCGTCCTTCGACACCTCCGCCATGGACGGCTGGGCCGTCGCCGGTCCCGGCCCCTGGAGCGTCCGCGCCGGTGCCGGGGTGCTCGCCGGCTCCGACCGGCCCGGGCCGCTCGCGGACGGCGAGGCCGTACGGATCGCCACCGGAGCCCGGATCCCCGCCGACACCACCGCCGTCGTGCGCAGCGAGCACTGCCGCGAGAGCGGCAGCCAGCTCTTCGCGGACCGGCGCGTCCTCACCGGCCAGGACATCCGTCCGCGCGGCCAGGAGTGCCGCTCCGGTGACCTGCTGCTGCCCGCGGGATCGCTGGTCACGCCCGCCGTGCTGGGCCTGGCCGCGGCCGCCGGGTACGACGAGCTGACCACCCGGCCCCGGCCGCGCGTGGAGATCCTGGTGCTCGGCGACGAACTGCTGACCGGGGGCCTCCCGCAGGACGGGCTGATCCGGGACGCGCTGAGCCCGATGCTCGGCCCGTGGCTCACCCGCCTGGGAGCCGAGGTCATCGGCACGCGGCGGCTCGGCGACGACCCCGCCGGGGCCGAAGCCCTGTTCAAGGCCGTCACCACCTCCGCCGCCGATGTCGTCGTCACCACCGGTGGCACCGCCTCCGGTCCCGTCGACCACGTGCACCCGGTACTGCACCGCGCCGAAGCCGAACTCCTGGTCGACGGCGTCGCGGTGCGCCCCGGCCACCCGATGCTGCTCGCCAGGATCGGGGCCCCGGACGAGGGCCGGCACCTGGTCGGGCTGCCCGGAAACCCGCTCGCCGCCGTCTCCGGGCTGCTGACGCTGGCCGAACCGCTGCTGCGCGCCCTCGCCGGCCGCCGCCCGCGCCCCCGCTACACGGCCGCGGTGCAGGGCGACGTACCGGGCCACCCGCACGACACCCGGCTGGTCCCGGTCCTGCTGAGCGGCGAGCACGCGCAGCCGCTGCGCTACAACGGTCCCGCGATGCTGCGCGGCGTGGCCGCCGCCGACGCGCTGGCCGTCGTACCGCCGCACGGCGCCCGGTCCGGACAGGAGCTGGAGATCCTCGATCTGCCGTGGGCCTCGGGGGGATGTTTCACGTGAAACTCCACGCCCGCGACGCCATGGCCCGGGGCGCCGACGAGAAGCTCGTCTCCCGGCGCATCAAGCTTCCCCGGCGGATCGTCGAGAAACCGCTGCAACAGGTCGCCAAACGCCTGCTGATGGCGCTGTTCGTGCTGTTCCTGACGGTCCTCATCGTGTGGCTGGACCGCAAGGGGTACCACGACAACGCCAACGGGACGGTCGATTTGCTCGACTGCCTCTACTACGCGACCGTGACGCTGTCGACGACCGGTTACGGCGACATCGTCCCGTACAGCGACAGCGCGCGGCTGGTGAACGTCCTGCTGATCACCCCGCTGCGCGTCCTGTTCCTGATCATCCTGGTCGGCACCACCCTGGAAGTGCTCACGGAGCGCACGAGGGAAGAGTGGCGGCTGAGCCGCTGGAGGAAGAACTTGCGCGAGCACACGGTGGTCGTCGGCTTCGGCACCAAGGGCCGTTCGGCCCTGCAGACCCTGCTGGCCACCGGCCTCTCCAGGGACCAGGTCGTCATCGTCGACCCGAGCGCCAAGGTGATCGACACGGCCAACGCGGAGGGCTTCACCGGCGTGGTCGGCGACGCCACCCGCTCCGACGTCCTGCTGCGGGCCGAGGTGCAGAAGGCCCGGCGGATCATCATCGCCACCCAGCGCGACGACACGGCGGTCCTGGTCACGCTGACGGCGCGGCAGCTCAACCGCGGCGCGAAGATCGTCGCGGCGGTGCGGGAGGAGGAGAACTCGCCGCTGCTGCGCCAGTCGGGCGCGGACGCGGTCATCACGAGCGCGAGCGCGGCGGGCCGGCTGCTGGGCCTGTCGGTCCTCAGCCCGAGCGCGGGCACCGTGATGGAGGACCTGATCCAGCAGGGCAGCGGCCTCGACATCATCGAGCGGCCCGCCAACCGGTCCGAGGTCGGCAAGTCGGTGCGCGAGACGGACGACCTGGTCGTGAGCGTGCTGCGCGGGCACCGGCTGCTGCCGTACCACGATCCGCACGCGAGCCCGATCCAGCTGACGGACCGTCTCATCACCATCGTCCGCGCGGCTCCGCCGACTTCACCGCCGGTGACGCTGCCGTCTCCCGACTAGGGTCACTGGGGTCTCAGCACCGGACGGCCCGGATCGCGTAGCCTCCGGGCCATGCATGCGATCACGATCGAGCAGCCGGGCGGTCCCGAGGCCCTCGTGTGGACCGATGTTCCCGATCCGGTGGCGGGCGAGGGCGAGGTCCTCGTCGAGGTCGCGGCGAGCGCCGTGAACCGTGCCGACGTCCTCCAGCGCCAGGGGTTCTACGATCCGCCGCCCGGCGCCTCGCGCCATCCCGGCCTGGAGTGCTCCGGCCGGATCTCGGCGGTGGGGCAAGGGGTGTCGGGCTGGTCGGTGGGAGACGAGGTGTGCGCCCTGCTGGCGGGCGGCGGGTACGCACAGCAGGTCGCCGTGCCGGTGGGCCAGCTGCTGCCCGTACCGGCGGGCGTGGACCTGGTGACGGCGGCGGCGCTGCCCGAGGTCGTCGCGACCGTGTGGTCGAACGTGTTCATGGTGGCGGGCCTGCGGCCCGGCGAGACCCTGCTGGTGCACGGCGGGGCCAGCGGGATCGGCACGATGGCGGTCCAGCTGGCGAAGGCGGTGGGCGCGACGGTCGCGGTGACGGCCGGCGGCCCGGAGAAGCTGGCCCGCTGCAAGGAGCTCGGCGCCGACATCCTGATCGACTACCGCGAGCAGGACTTCGTGGCCGAGGTGCGGGCGGCGACGGGCGGAGCCGGCGCGGACGTCATCCTGGACATCATGGGCGCCAAGTACCTGTCGCGGAACGTGGACGCCCTCGCGGTGAACGGCCGGCTGGCGGTCATCGGCCTCCAGGGCGGGGTGAAGGCCGAACTGAACCTGGGCGCGCTGCTGTCGAAGCGGGCGGCGGTCACCGCCACCTCGCTGCGGGCGCGTCCGCTGGAGGAGAAGGCGGCGATCATCGCGGCGGTCCGCGAGCACGTGTGGCCGCTGGTGGCGGCGGGCCGCGTACGTCCGGTGGTGCACGCGACGTTCCCGATGGCGCAGGCCGCCGAGGCCCACCGGGTCCTGGAGTCGGGCAGCCACGTGGGCAAGCTCCTGCTCACCGTCTGAGCCCGGTGGCCGGGGCGCCTCCCGGCGGTGGCCGGGGGAGCGGGGCGGGGGAGGGCCGCGAGGCGGCTCCGCCCCGCCCCGCTCCCCCGCCGGACGGCTACAGGCTGCGCAGCAGGACCGCCGGGGACTCGACGCAGTCGGCCACGTAGCGCAGGAACCCGCCCGCCGTGCCCCCGTCGCAGACCCGGTGGTCGAACGTCAGGGAAAGCTGCACGACCTGACGGACGGCCAGCTCCCCGCCGTGCACCCACGGCTTGGCGATGATCCGGCCGACCCCGAGCATCGCCGCCTCCGGGTGGTTGATGATCGGCGTGGAGCCGTCGACCCCGAACACCCCGTAGTTGTTCAGGGTGAACGTCCCGCCGGTCAGGTCGGCCGGAGCCAGCTTCCCGGCCCGCGCCAGCTCCGTCAGCCGGGCGAACTCCGCCGACAGCGACTCGGGGCTCCGGCCCTGCGCGTCCCGGACCACCGGGACCATCAGGCCGCGCTCCGTCTGCGCGGCGAAGCCCAGGTGGACGGCCGGCAGCCGGACGATCTCGCCCGCCGCCAGGTCCACCGTGGAGTTGAGCTCCGGATAGCGGGCCAGTGCGGCCGTGCAGATCCGGGCCAGCAGGGCGAGCACCGAGATCTTGGGTCCGCCGACGGCGTTCATCGCCGCCCGGGCCGCCATCAGCTCGGTGGCGTCCGCGTCGACCCAGCAGGTCGCGTCCGGGATCTCCCGCCGGCTGCGCGACAGCTTCTCGGCCACCGCCCCGCGGACCCCCTTGAGCGGGATCCGCTCGCCCTGCGCCGCCACCGCCGCGGGGGCGGGGACCGGCTCGGACGTCCGCGGAGCGGCCAGCGCCGCCTCGACGTCCGCCCGCAGGATCAGGCCCTCGGGGCCCGATCCGTGCAGCGCGCGCAGGTCGACCCCGTGGTCCTTGGCCAGCTTGCGCACCAGCGGCGAGATGACGGCGACCGGCCCGGCGGGAACCGCCGCAGCCGGAGGGGCGGCCGGAGCCGCCGGAGCCGCGACCACGGGCACGGGCACGGGGGCCGCGACGGGCGCCGAGACCGCGGCGGTGACGGGTCGCACCCGTCGCCGACGCGCCGGACGCGAGTCGTCCGCGCCGTACCCGATCAGGGGCCGCGGCACGTTGCCGGAGCCCTCGGCTCCGGGCTCCGCGGCCTCCACGGCCCCGGCGGGCACCGACTGCGCGCCCACCGCCACGGTGATCAGCGGGGCTCCGACCGGAAGCTCCTGCCCCTCCTCGCCGAAGCGGGCCGTCACCACGCCCCCGTACGGGCAGGGCACCTCCACCATCGCCTTGGCCGTCTCGACCTCGACGACCGGCTGGTCGACGGCGACGACGTCGCCCACCGCCACCAGCCAGCGCACGATCTCGGCCTCCGTCAGGCCCTCGCCGAGATCCGGCAGCTTGAATTCCATGACCTGCGGCATCAGTTCTCCCACTGCAGGCGGCCGACCGCGTCCAGGATCCGGTCCACTCCCGGCAGGTGGTGCTTCTCCAGCATCGGCGGCGGGTACGGGATGTCGAAGCCCGTCACCCGCAGCACCGGCGCCTCCAGGTGGTGGAAGCAGCGCTCCGTCACCCGGGCGGCGATCTCCGCGCCCGGTCCGCCGAAGCCCGCGGCCTCGTGGACGACCACGGCGCGCCCGGTCCGGCGTACGGACGCCACGACCGTGTCCTCGTCGAAGGGGACCAGCGAGCGCAGGTCCACGACCTCCAGGTCCCAGCCCTCCTCGCGGGCCGCCTCGGCCGCCTCCAGGCACACGGGCAGCGAAGGCCCGTACGTGATCAGCGTCGCGCTCGTGCCCGTCCGCCGGACCAGGGCCTTGCCGATCCCCGGCACCGCGGCCGGGGCCTGCGGCGACCAGTCGGCCTTCGACCAGTAGAGCCGCTTGGGCTCCAGGAAGACGACCGGGTCGTCGCTCGCGATGGACGCGCGCAGCAGCCCGTAGGCGTCCTCGACCGTCGCCGGGGTCACCACGTGCAGGCCGGGCGTGGCCACGTAGTACGCCTCGGAGGAGTCGCAGTGGTGCTCCACCCCGCCGATCCCGCCGCCGTACGGCACGCGGATGGTGATCGGCAGCGGCATCGCACCCCGCGTGCGGTTGCGCATCTTGGCCACGTGCGAGATCAGCTGCTCGAAGGCCGGGTAGGCGAACGCGTCGAACTGCATCTCCACGACGGGCCGCAGCCCGTACATGGCCATGCCGACCGCCGCGCCCAGGATCCCGGCCTCCGCGAGCGGGGTGTCCGTGCAGCGGTCCTCGCCGAACTCCTTCGCGAGCCCGTCCGTGATCCGGAAGACCCCGCCGAGCGTGCCGACGTCCTCGCCCATGACGTGGACCGTCGGGTCCTCGGCCATCGCGTCGCGCATCGCGCGCGTCAGGGCCTGCGCCATCGTCGCGGGCTTGGCCCCCGGCTTCGCCGCCTTCGCCGCCACCGTGGTCATGCGTCTCCCTCCGCGTCCAGCTCGGCGCGCAGCAGGGCGGCCTGTTCGCGCAGCCTGCCGGTCTGCTCCGCGTAGACGTGCGCGAAGAGGTCCGTCGGGTCCAGCACCGGGTCCGCGTTCATCCCCTCGCGCAGCGAGGCGGCCATCGTCTCGGCCGCGTCGCGCGCCTCCTGGATGCCCGCCTCGTCGAGGATCCCGCGCGCGGTCAGCTCGCGCTCCAGCAGCTCGACCGGGTCGTGCGCCTTCCACGCCTCGACCTCGGCGTCACCGCGGTAGCGGGTGGCGTCGTCGGCGTTCGTGTGGGCCTCCATCCGGTAGGTGACGGCCTCGATCAGCGTCGGACCGCCGCCGGCCCGCGCCCGCCGGACGGCCTCGGTGAGCACCTCGTGCATGGCGGCCACGTCGTTGCCGTCGACCAGCCGGCCGGGCATCCCGTAGCCCACGGCCTTGTGGGCCAGCGTCGGGGCGGCGGTCTGCTTGGCGAGCGGGACGGATATCGCGAAGCCGTTGTTCTGCACGAGGAAGACCACCGGCGCCTGCCAGACGGCGGCGAAGTTCAGGGCCTCGTGGAAGTCGCCCTCGCTGGTGCCGCCGTCGCCGACCATGGCCAGGGCCACGACGTCGTCGCCGCGCAGCCGGGCCGCGTGCGCCAGTCCCACCGCGTGCGGCAGCTGGGTGGCGAGCGGGGTGCACAGCGGGGCGATCCGGTGCTCGCGCGGGTCGTAGCCGGTGTGCCAGTCGCCGCGCAACAGGGTCAGGGCCTGGACGGGGTCCAGTCCGCGGGCCACCGCCGCGAGGGTGTCGCGGTAGCTCGGGAAGAGCCAGTCCTGGTCCTCGAGGACGAGCGCGGCCGCGATCTCGCAGGCCTCCTGGCCGACGGTGGACGGGTAGACGGCGAGCCGCCCCTGCTTGGTCAGCGCGGTGGCCTGCGCGTTGTAGCGGCGGCCGCGCACCAGCTCGGCGTAGCAGCGGCGCATCAGCGCGGCGTCGAGCCGGTCCGCAGCCGGCGTGCCGAGGACCCGGTAGGGCTCGGCGTCCGGGAGCAGCGGAGCGGCGTCCGTACGGGGCCTCCAGGCGGGCGGCGGGGTGGGTCGGTGGGACGCACCGGCACCGGGCAGCTCTTGAACCGTCATGGCGGCGTACACCTCCTCGTGGGAAGCGGGCGGGGGCACCTCCCAGCGGTAGCTGGGGGAGGGAGCCCCGGGTGTGAGGCGCCTCACCTACCGATTGTTCGGTTGTCCGCGCAATTTGGCTACAGGCGGCTCCAGGCTGTGGACAAACTGGCGCCGGGGCCCTGGGATGGATGCAGGACGTCCAGGAGAGGGAGGCATCGGGCAATGCCGGATGAACAAATGGCCGGAGCGGGTTCCGCGGCGGTCCCGCCGGGGGGCACCCCCGGAGTCCCACCGGTACCTTCCGTTCCGCCCCGCCCCCTGGACCCGATCGACCGGTCGATCATGCGACTGCTCCAGGCGGACGGCCGCGCGTCGATACGGTCGGTCGCCGAACAGGTCCACGTGTCCCGCGCCAACGCCTACGCCCGTATCAACCGGCTCATCGACGACGGGGTGATCCGCGGGTTCACGGCCCGGGTCAACCACGAGCGGGCCGGTCAGGGCGCCTCCGCCTACATCACCCTGAAGATCGTCCAGAACTCCTGGCGGACGGTCCGCGAGAAGCTCCGCGAACTGCCGGGCGCCGCGCACATCGCCCTGGTCAGCGGGGACTTCGACGTCCTTCTGCTGGTCCACACACCGGACAACCGGACCCTGCGCGAGCTGGTCCTGACCCGCCTCCAGTCCATACCGGAGGTGCTCTCGACGCGCACCCTGCTGGTGTTCGAGGAAACGGACCTGCTGGATCCGGGCCCGGGCCCCTCCGGACCCCCGGCGCTCACCGAGGAGTAGGCCGTACGCGTGACAGCGCCCCGGGACGGGCCTGGAAAAGGCCCGTCCCGGGGCGCTGCGCGTGAGGGCGGCTAGCCGCGGATCACTGGGTGTCGTAGTAGCCGAAGAGGTCGACGACGAGGTCGGTCTCCTCCCAGCCCTGGTTCCAGAAGTCGACGATGCCGTGCGGGCCCGACGTGGCTTGGACCAGGTTCGCGACCGTCTTGCCCTTCGTCCAGTTCAGGGCGGAGGACGTGGGCCGCTCGGGCTGGACCTGGGTGCCGTTCTCGTACTGCTCCGGCGAGTTCGGGTCCGGAGCCACCGACAGGAACCCGTCGCCGGCCGTGTTGGTGACGGTGGTGTTCAGCACGAATCCGGACACGCCGGTGTCACCCGGTTCCCAGCCGGTCAGCTGCGAGGCCAGGTAGCTGCGGGCGTCCATCCGCCCGAAGGCGCCTTCGGCGTCACGCGTGTCCAGCCAGCGCACCGGCAGGGAGGACATGAGGGCGCCCTTGCCGTCGGGGCTGTAGTGGCCGACGACGTCCACCACGACGTCGGTCCCGGCCCAGGCGCTGTTGCGGATGCTGATGGTCCCGTCAGGGCCCACCGGCACGATGACCGAGTTGGCGACCGTCTGGCCGGCGGTGAAGTTCACGCTGGACGCGAGCGGGATCCGGCCGCCGCTCGGGTAGACGACCAGGTGGCCGGCTTCCTTCGGGTTGGTCACCGTCACGTTGAGCGCCACGGCCTTGGCGTTCTGGGGCACCCCGCGCAGGCCGGTGATCTGCGTGGCGAAGCCGGTCTGGCCGGGGACCTGGCCCTTGGCGGTGCCGAGGCCCGAACGGGTGTCGACGAAGCGGGAGGGGGCCATCGGCGTGTAGCCGTTGGCCGCGGTCTGCGTGAAGTAGCCGGTGATGTCGGCGATCAGGTCGACCGACTCCCAGCCGCCGTTGAACAGCTCCACGTAGCCGTCCTCGCCGACCGGCACGATGACCAGGTTCGGGACGGTCTGCCCGGCCTCGAAGTTCACGTTCGAGGCGTCCGGCCGCTTGATGCCCGAGGGGTGGGCGGTGATGTGCCCGCCGCTCGTGGTGTTGGTGACGGTCACGTTGAGGGCGACGGCGGTGACCTTCTCCGGGATCCAGCCGTATCCGCTGACCTGCACCCGGGCGCTGCTGCGCGGGGCGACCTTGGCCTTCGGCGCGCGGAACCCGTCCCGGGTGTCCAGCAGGCGCGTGGGGTCGTGCGGGGTGAACTCGGAGCCCAGGGTCGTGATCGTGACCGCGTTCTCGCGGTAGACCTTGTTCGCCGGGTCGTCCACGCCGACGGTGACCTCGTACGCGCCGGGCTTCTCGTAGACGTGGTGGTTCTCCAGCGTGACGGAGCCGCCCGCGGGGATGTTCTCGAGGACGCCGTCGCCCCAGTCGATGACGACGCTCAGCTTGGAGTCGACGCTGGTGATGACGGTTTCCAGGTGGATGCCGCGCGCGGTGGTGTTGGTGGCGGTCAGGCCGATCCTCAGGTCCGGATTGCCGGTGACGGCACCCTCCGCCGGGGCGGTGGCGGAGGCCCCCTTCCGGACGGTCTGGTCGGCGGCGCTCTTGAACGTCTTGGCGTTCGGCGCCACGGCCTTCTTCAGGTCCGGGCCCTTCGCCGCCCGGTGGACGGCGGGCGCGGACGGATCCGCGGCCTGGGCCACCCCCGGCAGGAACGCGATGCCTGCTGCTGCGGCGATGGCGGCAGCTGAAACTATGAGACGGCGACTGTGCACCGGCCCTCCCCCGTTTATTCGTTTCTGAACACAACTGTCCTGAACGCGTTGGCTTGAACGCGCTCAAGATCGAATCCCGCTCAGATTACAGAGGCTCCTGGTGGCCGGTCAGAGGGGTCCCCCATGGCGGTCAGCGCACCGTCCGCAGCCCGTCGAGGGCCATGTGCACCACCGCGTCGGCGAGTTGGTCGGGGCCCGTCCCCGGGTGCGGGCGGTACCACTCGACCAGGGAGTTCACCATGCCGAAGAGGAGGCGGGTCGCGAGCCGGATGTCCACGTCCGCCCGCAGGTCCCCGTCGGCCGCGGCCGCCTTGAGGAGGTCCGCGACCTGGTGGTCGAACTCGCGGCGGCGCTCCAGCGCCCAGCGCTCGGTCCGGGTGTTGCCGCGCACCCGCAGCAGCAGGGTCACGTACGGCAGCTCGCCGACGAGCACCTCCACCGTGCGGCGCGTGACGTACTCGACGCGCTCGACCGCCCGCCCCCGTACCGCGCCGGGCTCCTCCAGGACGGCGAACAGCCCGTCGAGGGCGCGGCTCACGGCCCGGCGCAGCAGTTCCTCCTTGCCCGCCACGTGGTGGTAGATCGAGGACTTCGAGATGCCCGCGGCCTTCGACAGGTGCTCCATCGAGGTGCCGTCGTAGCCCCGCTCGTTGAAGACCTGCACGGCGACCGACAGCAGTGTCTCGGGTGTGTAGGTGTCCCGCTTCGCCGTCGTCATGCGCTCTCCCCCGTCGCGTCGCCTTCGTCCGCGGCGTACTCCTCCGCGCCGTATTCCTCGTCCTCTGCGGCGTAGCCCAGCCGGAACAGCGCCAGCGAGGGCGCGTACCGGCCGCCGGGACAGCGCTCGTCGAGGTGGTGCAGCAGGTCGTAGGCCCAGTCGCGACCCAGCCGCTCGTGCCATTCGGAGGGACCCAGCGGGTAGTTGACGCCCAGGCGCATGGCCGTGTCGATGTCCTCGGCGGTGGCCACGCCGCGGGCGACGGCGTCGGCCGTCAGGTCGATCAGCATCGCGACCGTCCGGGCGACGATCATGCCGGGGACGTCGCCGATGACGGAGACCTTCTTGCCCAGCTTCTGGAACAGGCCGACGGCCTCGGCGAGGGTCCGCTCGCTCGTGTCCTCGCTGGCGGAGAGCGCGATCCGGGTGGCCCCCCGGTAGTCGAGCGCGAGGTCGAAGTAGACGACGTCGGCGAACTCGACGGAGGTCTTCCCGTCCGCGAGCACCAGCTGGCCCTCGCCGGGCAGCTGGATGTACGGGCCGCCGTGCTCGGTGGCGGTGACCGCGATCCCGGCCTCCTCGAGCAGGTCGGCCAGCGCGGCCGCGGGTCCGAGGTCGCCGACCACGGTGACCTTGGCCGGGGCCTCCTCGGGGGCGGCCGTGTGCGGCTCCGGCACGGTGGCGTCCGGGCCGTACGGGAACCATCCGTGCCCCGATTTGCGGCCGAGGCGGCCCGACTGGACCAGCCGGCGCTGCGCGAGGGAGGGGGTGAACTTGGGGCTGCGGAAGAAGGACTCCCACACCGAACGGGTGACGGCCTCGTTGACGTCCTGGCCGATCAGGTCGGTCAGCTGGAACGGGCCCATCTTGAAACCGCCGCTCTCGCGGAGCACGGCGTCGACGGTGGCCGGGTCGGCGCCCTGCTCCTCGTACACCGCGAAGGCCTCGGCGTAGAAGGGGCGGGCGATCCGGTTGACGATGAAGCCGGGGGTGTCGGCGCAGCGGACCGGCGTCTTCCCCCAGCCCAGGACGGTGCCGTACGCGCGCTCGGCGGCGGCCGGGTCGGTCGCGAAACCGCTGATCACCTCGACGAGGGGGAGCAGCGGGGCCGGGTTGAAAAAGTGCAGGCCGAGGAAGCGGCCGGGGTGCGCGAGGCCGGCCGCGAGCTCGGTGACGGAGAGGGAGGAGGTGTTGGTCGCCAGCAGCGTGTCCGGCGAAACCACCTCTTCGAGTGCGGCGAAGAGCGTCTGCTTGACGGTGACGTTCTCGACCACCGCCTCGATGACGAGGGCGGCCCCGGCGAGGTCCGCGAGGGCGCCCGCCGGAGCGATCCGGCCGATCGCGTCCTCGGCCTCGGCGCGATCCAGGCGGCCCTTGGCGGCCATCCGCTCGAGGCGGTCCTGCACCATGCCGACGCCGTCGGCGGCGAGGGCGGCGTCGATGTCGTAGATCAGCACGCGGTGACCTGCGAGAAGGGCGACCTGGGCGATGCCCTGGCCCATGGTGCCCGCGCCGACGACCGCCACAGTGCGGGACCGCTCGATTGCTGTCATGTCCTGATCCTCCCGCACCGGCTTGTCCACAGGTCCGCCGGGCCCTCTTGTCCCGACCGATCGTTCGGTTACTCTAACTCCAGTCTGCTCTCCTTCGCCCGGCTCAACGAGGAGTTGGTCCCTGATGGCCGCCGAGCTCACCGTCCCCCAGCTGTCCGCCAAGCACCGGCCCACCCTGGACCAGGCCCTGTCGGCTATCCGCAGCCGCGCCTACTGGTCCCCGCATCCCGAGCACCCCAAGGCCTACGGCGAAACCGCCCCGGCCGACGGACTGGCCGCCTTCGAGGCCGTCCGCGGCACCCGGCTGGACCTGGGGCAGCCCGGCACCGACGGCTGGGCCGGCGGCGAGGTCTCCCCGTACGGCCCGGAGCTGGGAGTCGAGTACCCGCACGTGGACCCGGACGTGCTGCTGCCCGCGATGAAGGCGGGCATGGCCGCCTGGCGCGACGCGGGCCCCGAGGCGCGCGCCCTGGTCTGCATCGAGGTCCTGGCCCGGATCGGCGCCCGGACGCACGAGTTCGCGCACGCGGTCATGCACACCAGCGGCCAGGCGTTCATGATGGCGTTCCAGGCGGGCGGACCGCACGCGCAGGACCGCGGCCTGGAGGCGGTGGCCTACGCGTACGAGGAGCAGACCCGGGTCCCGGGGCAGGCCGACTGGTCGAAGCCGCAGGGCAAGCGCGACCCGCTGGACCTCGGCAAGACCTTCACGCCGGTCCCGCGCGGCATCTCCCTGATGATCGGCTGCAACACCTTCCCCACCTGGAACGGCTACCCGGGCCTGTTCGCCTCCCTGGCCACCGGTAACGCGGTACTGGTCAAGCCGCACCCGCGGGCCGTCCTCCCCCTGGCGCTCACGGTCCAGGTGGCCCGCGAGGTCCTCGCCGAGGCCGGGTTCGACCCGAACCTGGTGGCCCTCGCGGTGGAGCGGCCCGGCGAGGGCATCGCCAAGACCCTGGCGCTGCGCCCCGAGATCAAGCTGATCGACTACACGGGGTCCACGGAGTTCGGCGACTGGCTCGAGGCCAACGCCCGCCAGGCCCAGGTCTACACGGAGAAGGCCGGCGTCAACACGGTGGTCGTGGACTCCACCGACGACTACAAGGGCATGCTGGCGAACCTCGCGTTCTCCCTCTCCCTGTACAGCGGCCAGATGTGCACCACCCCGCAGAACCTGCTGATCCCGCGCGACGGCATCGCGACGGACGCCGGGCACAAGACGTACGACGAGGTCGTCGCCGACCTCGCCGCCTCGGTCGGCGGCCTGCTGGGCGACGACGCGCGGGCCAACGCCCTGCTCGGCGCCCTGGTCAACCCGGACGTCAAGGCGAGGCTGGAGGCGGCGGCCGCCCTGGGCGAGGTCGCGCTGGCCTCCCGCGAGGTCGCCAACCCCGAGTTCCCGGACGCGGTGATCCGCACCCCGGTGATGGTCAAGCTGGACGCCTCCAAGCCCGACCCGGAGGCGGCGTACCTCTCGGAGTGCTTCGGCCCGGTCTCCTTCGCGGTGGCCGTGGACTCCACGGCGGACGCCCTGGAGCTGCTGCGCCGCACGGTCCGCGACAAGGGTGCGATGACGGTGGGCGCGTACACGACGTCCGCCGACACCGAGCGGGCGATCGAGGAGGTCTGCCTGGAGGAGTCCGCGCAGCTCTCCCTGAACCTGACCGGCGGGGTCTACGTCAACCAGACGGCGGCGTTCTCGGACTTCCACGGCTCGGGCGGCAACCCGGCGGCCAACGCGGCGCTGTGCGACGGCGCGTTCGTCTCCAACCGCTTCCGCGTGGTGGAGGTCCGCCGCCAGGCGTAACCACCCGCCGCGGCACCCCGGCCCGGACGGACCTCTCCTCCCGCCCCCTCGCGCCTCCTCCCGCTACTCCTGCTGCTCCTGGGCGAAGATGCGGGAGGAGGCGTCCGTCTGGGCCATCCTGCGCAGGGCGGCGAACATCGCGTCGCCCACCACCGTGCCCACGACCACCGCCTCGATCAGGTCCTCTCGGTCCAGCCCGCGTGCGGCCGTGTAGTCCAGATCCGCCCGCCCCACCCGCTCCGCCGCCTCGGCGTACTCGTCGAGCAGTCCGGCGAAGGCGCCGTGGCCCACCCGCCCGAGCGAGGCCAGGGCCGCCACCAGCGCCTCGGCGGCCGGGTGATCGGCGGGCACGCGCCAACCGCGCTCCTCGATCAGCCGCACCACCCGCTCGCGGGCGAGCACCCGCTCGGCGTCGTCCGGCGCGCCGCCGTCGCCGTACCCGGGCACCAGCCGGTGGGCCGCGGTGCCGAGCAGCTTGTGCACCGGCCGCTCCTTGTCGTCGATGGCCGCGAGGACGTCCCCGATCGCCGCCACCGACAGCCCGCCGACCTCCAGCAGGGCCCGGACCAGGCGCAGCCGCCGCTCGTGCCCGTCGCCGTAGCTCGCCTGGTTGGGGCTGCTCAGCTCGCCCGGCGGGAGCAGGCCCTCCCGGACGTAGTACTTGATCGTCGGTACCGGGACCCCGGTACGGCGGCTCAACTCTCCGATGCGCATGGTCTGTTCACTCGTCTCTTCTTGCCCCGTTCCCCGCCCATCATAGATAGTGCAACTATCAGATAGCGGCGAGCGTCGCTATCCATTTCCCAGGGGGACCCATGTCCGCGTCACCGTCCGCGTTACGTACCTGGCACCGCCCACTGACCCTCTTCGCCGGAGTGATGGCGGTGTGGGCCGTCGGCTCGGCCGTCGGCCTCGCCGTCGACGACCGGATGCTGGTGGGCGCGCCCATCTGGGCCAAGCCCTTCAAGTTCGCCGTCTCCTTCGTCGGCTACTCCCTCAGCCTGGCCTGGATGATCTCGCTGGCCGTCGCGGCCCGCCCGCGCCTGCGCAGGCCCGCCTGGTGGGCCGGGACGGTCGTCGCCGTGACGAGCCTGCTGGAAATGCTGCTGATGACGGTTCAGGTGGTCCGGGGCCGGCAGAGCCACTTCAACCAGCAAACGCCCCTCGACGAGCAGATCTACAGCGCCATGGCGAACACCGTCGTCGTCCTGTGGACGGCGACGCTGGTCATCGCCGTCCTGCTCTTCCGCACCCGCGTGGCCGACCGGGCCACCACCTGGTCGATCCGCATCGCGACCGTCCTCGCCCTCACCGGCGCCGGACTCGGCTTCCTGATGGCCACCCCCACGGAGGCGCAGCTGGCGGCCGAGGACTCACCCGTGGCGGGGGCCCACAGCGTGGGAGTACCGGACGGCGGGCCCTCGATGCCGCTCACCGGCTGGTCGACGACCGGCGGCGACCTGCGCGTCCCGCACTTCTTCGGCATGCACGCGCTGCAGCTGCTCCCCCTGTTCGTCCTCCTCCTGGCCGCCCTCGCCGGCCGCTACGCCCTGCTGCGCCGAGAACGCGTACGGCTGCACCTGACCCTGGTCGCGTCCACGGTCTACGCGGCCACGTTCGCGCTGGTGACCTGGCAGGCCCTGCGCGGCGAACCGCTCGTCCACCCGGGCGGGACCACGCTCGCCGCGGCTGCGGCCGTCCTGGCCGGGGGCGTCCTAGGAGTGCTCGCCGCCCTCTTCGTGAACCGCGGGCCCGCCCCAGTGGAAGAGGGCCATGGCCACGCTGGTGGCGAGGTTGTAGCTGGAGACCTGGGGACGCATCGGGAGGGAGACGAGGTGGTCGGCCCGGGCCCGCAGCTCCGGTGAGATGCCGTGGCGCTCGGAGCCGAAGGCGAGCAGCGCGTCGTCCGGAAGGGTGAGGGCACGGATGTCCTCGCCCTCCGGGTCGAGCGCGTAGAGCGGCCCCGGGGGCAGGCCGTCGAGCGTGACCCGCTCGACGGTGGTGGCGTAGTGCAGCCCGGCGCCGGCCCGGACCACGTTCGGATGCCAGGGGTCGAGGTCGCCGCGGGTGACCACGCCGGTGGCGCCGAAGCCGGCGGCGAGGCGGACGACGGCTCCGACGTTGCCGAGGTTGCGGGGGTTGTCGAGCACGACCACGGGTGCGGGGCGCGGGAGGCGCCCCAGGGCCGCGAGGCCGGCCGCCCGGTCGGGGCGTACGGCCAGGGCCGCGACGCCGGTCGGGTGCACCCGGGGCAGCAGCGCCTTGAGCTCCGCCGGCCGCACCAGCCGGGCCACCTCGGCCTCGACGTCCGGCGCCAGCTCGGCGGCGAGCGCCCGGACGGCCCCGGGATCGTCGGCGACGACCGTACGCACCTCGGCCCCGAAGCGCAGAGCGTGCTTCAGCGCGTGGAACCCGTCCAACAACACGAGATCCCCCCGCCCGACACCCTCCCGCCACTCCCGCCCGCTCTCCCACTCCACACTCATACCCCCGACCCTACGACCCGCCCACTCCAGCCCGGCCCACTCCAGCCCCGCCCACTCCAGCCCCGCCTGCATTCGAGGCGCGGGGCCCAATCCAGCCCCGCCGGCGTTTGAGGCGCGGGGTCCGGGGCGGAGCCCCGATCTGTGACCCGTCACTCGACGACGGCGGAGGCGCCGACACCGGCACCGGCACCGGCACCGGCACCCTTCAGCCCGGCCGCCGCCCCAGGCCCCGGCACCGGGACCGTCACCGCCCGCCGCCAGGCGACCCGCGCACCGAGCCACACCAGGAACCCCGTCGGCAGGAACACCGCATCGGCGGCGATCATCGCCAGCGAGAAGAACGGCAGCCCCAGCAGCACCGCGATCCCCGCGTGCTCCAGCATCATCACGGCCAGCAGCGCGTTCTTGATCCGCCGGTTGAACACCGTGAACGGAAACGCCACCTGCACCGCCACCGTCCCGTACGACAGCAGCATCACCAGCGTCCCGCTGCCCGCCAGCAGCGCGGACAGCCCCGGCCACGGGGTGAAGTAGTCCAGCCCCAGCGGGTAGTACAGCGCCGTCCCGTCCTGCCACCGCGATCCCTGGACCTTGTACCAGCCCGCCGTCGCGTAGATCAGGCACACCTCCGCCATGATCACCAGCATCCCGGCGTTGTGCAGCAGGTTGGCCAGCACGTCCAGCGTCGCCCGGCCCTCGCCCTCCGGATCGTGCCGGTCCACCAGCCACCACAGCCCGCAGACCACCCACACCGCCGCGAAGGCCAGCAGCCAGCCGGTGCTGAACCGCCCGGTCACCGCCCCGTACGCGAGCACCGCGCCCAGCACGGCCCACAGCGCCGGCCCGGCGGCCCCCGCGGAGGCCGTCCCCCGCAGCCGGGCCCGCCGCGCGTCCAGGGACCACACCTGCGCGCACCGGGTCAGCACCAGGTACACGGCCATCAGGTGGATGACGTTGTCCCCGCCGTCGCCCATGAACACGCTGCGGTTCTGCAGCGACAGCACCCCGACCATGAACAGCACCGACGTGGCCCGGGTCCGCCAGCCCAGCAGCAGCCCCACGCTCGCCAGCACGGCGACCGCGTAGAGGATCTCGAACCACACCGTCGAGTCCGACCACATCAGGACCGAGAAGGCCCCGTTCGAGGCGATCAGCCGTTCCGCCAGCGCGAAGCTCCACGGCCCGTCCGGCCCGTACAGCTCGTGGCGGTGCGGGAACTCGCGCAGCAGGAAGAAGAGCCAGGTCCCGGCGAAGCCGATGCGCACCACGGCGCTCTGGTACGGGCCCATGGCCCGGCCGGTGACCTTCGCCAGGGCGGCCGCCAGGCCGGTTCTCACACCGTCCACCACGGCAGCTCCCGGTAGTACGTCTCGGTGTCGGTGGTCTCGTCGCTCCACTTCGGAGCGGCCACGGCGGTCGTCGCCGAGCGCAGCTGGACCCGCAGGACGTTCCCGCCGGGGTGGGCCGGGGTGACCCTGTTCACCGCGATCCGCAGCAGGTACTGCTCGGACAGTTCGCCGCGCTCGCCGTTCGGCTTGTTCTCCTCGTCGTGGGAGCCGGTGAAGAAGTCCCAGGCCCGGCGGAGCTCGTTCTGCTCGGTGTGGCTCGGCAGCAGGCTGTGCCGGATGGCCTCGCCGTCCTCGGCGCTCAGGTCGCGCCAGTCCGTGGTGACCAGCTCGCCGGCGGCCGTCCGCACCTGCGCGCGCACCTCCACCGCGATGTTCTGCTGGAGCGGGTTGGGGGCGAAGAGCTTCCAGTTCTGTTCGAACTCGGGATAGATCCAGGCGTCGACCGTCCGCGCGTGCTGCTTGCTCACCGTGTTGGACGGGGCGACGTGCAGGAACACGAACGCGAGATGCGTGCAGGCGGCCACGCCCACGGCCCCGAGGGCGAGCGCGACGAGCACCCGGTACGGGGTGGACAGACCGGCTATTCCGGGCGCGCGCGGGGAGGGCGGGGCGGCCGCCGCGGCGGGCTCCCGCTCGTTCGAATCCATCCCGCCCCGATCGTCCGGCATCCACAGGGTTGACCTCAGAGGTTGACACCCTACGGGCCGCCGACCCACCATTGAAGAGGATGAACCGAACGATCGGTCGGTCGGGTGATGGACGGACGGCCGGCACACACGGACAGGGGACCGGGATGGTGGCAGTGACCCCGGAGACGGGGCCGGAGACGGGGCCGGAGACGGCCCTCGGGACGGACGGCACGGACGGCACGGGCATGGCGGGCGACCTGGAGGCACAGCTCGCGGCGGCCTTCGACGCGGCGGTCGCGGCGGAGGAGCGCGTGGAGCCGCGCGACTGGATGCCCGAGGAGTACCGCGCCTCGCTCGTGCGCCAGATGGCCCAGCACGCCCACTCCGAGATCATCGGTATGCAGCCCGAGGCCAACTGGATCACCCGGGCGCCCTCGCTGCGCCGCAAGGCGATCCTGATGGCCAAGGTGCAGGACGAGGCCGGCCACGGGCTGTACCTGTACAGCGCCGCCGAGACCCTCGGCACCAGCCGCGACGAGCTCCTCGACAAGCTGCACTCGGGGAAGCAGAAGTACTCCTCGATCTTCAACTACCCCACCCTGACCTGGGCGGACGTCGGCGCCATCGGCTGGCTCGTGGACGGCGCCGCGATCACCAACCAGGTGCCGATCTGCCGCTGCTCGTACGGGCCCTACGCCCGCGCCATGGTCCGGATCTGCAAGGAGGAGTCCTTCCACCAGCGCCAGGGGTACGAGCTGCTCCTCGCCCTCTCGAAGGGCACCGAGGCCCAGCACGCGATGGCGCAGGACGCGGTGGACCGCTGGTGGTGGCCCTCCCTGATGATGTTCGGCCCGCCGGACGCCGAGTCGGCGCACTCGGCGCAGTCGATGGCCTGGCGGATCAAGCGCCACTCGAACGACGAGCTGCGCCAGCGGTTCGTGGACATCGCCGTCCCGCAGGCCGAGTCCCTCGGCCTGACCCTGCCCGACCCGGACCTGAAGTGGAACGAGGAGCGCGGGCACCACGACTTCGGCGCCATCGACTGGACCGAGTTCTGGAACGTGCTCAAGGGCAACGGCCCGTGCAACGAACAACGCCTGAGCCAGCGGCGCAAGGCCCACGAGGACGGCGCCTGGGTGCGCGACGCGGCCGCGGCGTACGCGGAGAAGCAGGCGGCACACGCCGCGAAGAACGAGGAGGCGCGGGTATGACGCAGAACTGGCCCCTGTGGGAGGTGTTCGTGCGATCGCGGCGCGGCCTCTCGCACACGCACGCGGGAAGCCTGCACGCCCCCGACGCGGAGATGGCCCTGCGCAACGCCCGCGACCTCTACACCCGGCGCGGTGAGGGCATCTCGATCTGGGTGGTGCCCTCCACCGAGATCACCGCCTCCTCGCCGGACGAGCGCGACCCCTTCTTCGCCCCGTCCGCCGACAAGCCCTACCGGCACCCGACGTTCTACGACATCCCGGAGGGAGTGAGCCACCTGTGACCGGCACCGAGCCCATCGACATCACAGCCACCACGGCGGCGGCCCTCGCCCTCGGCGACGACGCCCTGATCCTCTCCCACCGCCTCGGCGAATGGGCGGGCCACGCCCCCGTCCTGGAGGAGGAGGTCGCGCTCGCCAACATCGCCCTCGACCTGCTCGGCCAGGCCCGCCTCCTGCTGACCATGGCAGGCGACGAGGACGAGCTGGCGTTCCTGCGCGAGGAGCGCGCCTTCCGCAACCTCCAGCTGGTCGAGCAGCCCAACGGCGACTTCGCCCACACCATCGCCCGCCAGCTCTTCTTCTCCTTCTACCAGCACGAGCTGTACGGGGAACTCGCGCTCGGGGACGGCCCGTTCGCCCCGCTGGCGGCCAAGGCCGTCAAGGAGACCGCGTACCACCGCGACCACGCCGAGCAGTGGACCCTGCGGCTCGGCGACGGCACCGAGGAGAGCCGGGCCCGCATGCGCGCAGGCCTGGACGCCCTGTGGAAGTACACCGGCGAGATGTTCCAGCCGGTGGACGGCCTCGGCGGCCTGGACTGGGCCGCGCTCGAAGGGCGTTGGCTGGCCGCAGTGACCGCCGTCCTGGAGCGGGCCGGGCTCGCGCTGCCCGAGGGGCCGCGCACCGGCGCCTGGGTGGCCGGAGCCGGACGCCAGGGCCTGCACACCGAGCCCTTCGGCCGGATGCTCGCCGAGATGCAGCACCTGCACCGCAGCCACCCGGGGGCGTCATGGTGACCGCCCACGCCGGGACGACCCGCCTGGAGGCGGAACTGGCCGAGCTGGCCGGCTCCGTCCCCGACCCCGAACTGCCCGTGCTCACCCTGGGCGAGCTCGGCGTGGTGCGCGGGGTGCGGGTGGACGAGGAGGGCCGCGCCGAGGTCACCCTCACCCCCACCTACACCGGCTGCCCGGCCATCGAGGCCATGTCCGCCGACATCGAGCGGGTCCTGACCGGCCACGGCATACCGGAGGTCCGGGTGACCACGGTGCTGGCCCCCGCCTGGTCCACCGACGACATCAGCGCCGAAGGCCGCCGCAAGCTGGCCGAGTTCGGCATCGCCCCGCCGCGCCCGCACGCGGCCGGCGGGCCGGTCCCGCTGACCCTGTCGGTGCGCTGCCCGAACTGCGGGTCCACCGAAACCGAGCTGCTCAGCCGGTTCTCCTCCACCGCCTGCAAGGCGCTGCGCCGCTGCACCGCCTGCCGCGAACCGTTCGACCACTTCAAGGAGCTGTAGATGGCCGCACCCCGCCACGGCGCGTTCCACCCGCTGACGGTGGCTGCGGTCGACCGGCTCACCGACGACTCGGTGGCTCTGACCCTCCGGGTCCCGCAGGAGCTGCGCGAGGAGTACCGGCACGCCCCCGGCCAGCACCTCACCCTGCGCCGCACGGCCGCCGAGGGCGAGGAGGTCCGGCGCACCTACTCGATCTGTTCCCCCGCCCCGTCGGCCGACGGCCCGGGCCCGGCGCAACTGCGGGTCGGCGTGCGGCTGGTGGAGGGCGGGGAGTTCTCCACCTTCGCGCACAAGGAGATCGCCGCCGGAGACGTGCTGGACGTGATGGTCCCGGCCGGACGCTTCGTCCTGGATCCGGCCGCCGCCCCGGCCGCCGGGCACTACGCGGCGATCGTCGGCGGCAGCGGGATCACCCCCGTGCTCTCGATCGCCGCGAGCCTGCTGGCCGCCCGCCCCGACGCCCGCTTCTGCCTCGTGCGCAGCGACCGTACGGCGGCCTCGACGATGTTCCTGGAGGAGGTCGCCGACCTCAAGGACCGCTATCCGGCCCGCTTCCAGCTGGTCACGGTCCTCTCGCGGGAGGAGCAGGAGGCCGGACTGCCCTCCGGGCGGCTGGACGAGGAGCGGCTGGCCGACCTGCTGCCCGCGCTGCTGCCGGTGGCCGAGGTGACGGGCTGGTTCCTGTGCGGACCGTACGGCCTGGTGCAGGGAGCGGAGCGGACCCTGGGCGCGCTCGGCGTCGCCCGGACCCGGGTGCACGAGGAGATCTTCCACGTCGAGGACACCACCGCGCCGGCCCGCGCCGCGGCCGCCCCGGCCCCCTCCGACAGCCGGGTCACCGCACGCCTCGACGGCCGTTCCGGCACCTGGCCGGTCCGCGACGGGGAATCCCTGCTGGACGCGGTGCTCCGCAACCGCGCGGACGCCCCGTACGCCTGCAAGGGCGGAGTGTGCGGCACCTGCCGGGCGTTCGTGGTGGCGGGCGAGGTCCGGATGGACCGGAACTTCGCCCTGGAGGCCGAGGAGACGGACGCCGGATTCGTCCTGGCCTGCCAGTCGCACCCGGTGACGGAGGAAGTGGAGATCGACTTCGACCGGTAGCCCCGGCCGCCCTGTCCATTTTCCAGAACCTGTTCTATCTTGACGCACCGTCAGACCAGAACGGGAGGACCGGCAGTGGACTTCACCTTCACCGAGGAGCAGCAGGCGGCCGTCGAGGCGGCCAGGGCCGTCTTCGCGGACGTCGCGCCCGACGGGGTGCCCAGCCCCGCGCTCACCCCCGGGGCCGTCGCGGACGACTTCGACCGCCCGCTGTGGGACAGGCTCGCCGGATCGGACCTGCTGAGCCTGGTCCTCGCCGAGGAGCACGGCGGAGCCGGCCTCGACACCATCGCCCTGTGCCTGGTGCTGCGCGAGGCCGCGAAGGTGCTGGCCCGGGTGCCGCTGCTGGAGCACTGCGCCACCGCCATGGCCGTACAGGCCCACGGCAGCCCCGAACTGGCCGCCGCCCTGCTGCCCGGCGCCGGACGCGGCAGCATCGTGCTGACCGCCGCCGCCCACGGCCGCTCCGGCCACGACCCGGCCGAACTCGCCGTCACCGCCCGCCGCGACGGCGACGGCTGGATCCTGGACGGCACACAGACGGCCGTCCCCTGGGCGCACGGCGCCGACTGGATCGCCGTACCGGCCCACACCGGCGAGGGGGAAGCCGTCCTCGCCCTGGTCCCGCGCGCGGCAGAGGGCCTCGCCCTCGCCGAGCAGGTCTCCACCAACGGGGAGCGGCTCGCCGAACTCGCCCTGGACGGCGTACGGGTGGCCCCGGCGCACCTCATCGACGCCCCCGAGGCCTGGGAGCGGCTGCGCCAGGTCCTGGCCACCGGAACCTGCGCCCTGGCCCTCGGCCTCGGCGAGGGCGTCCTCACCATGACCAGCCAGTACACGAGCAAGCGCGAACAGTTCGGCTTCCCGGTGGCCACCTTCCAGGCCGTCGCCGTCCAGGCCGCCGACCGCTACATCGACCTGCGCGCCATGGAGGTCACCCTCTGGCAGGCCGCCTGGCGCCTGGACGCCGCGACCGGCGGCGCGGGCGGCCCGCTGCCGAGCTCCGGAGACGTCGCAGTCGCAAAGATCTGGGCCTCGGAAGGCGTACGCCGGGTCGTGCAGACCGCCCAGCACCTGCACGGCGGCTTCGGCGCCGACACCGACTACCCCCTGCACCGGTACCACGCCTGGGCCAAGCAGCTGGAGCTCCAGCTCGGCCCCGCCGCAGCGCACGAGGAGGCCCTGGGCGACCTGCTGGCCGCCCATCCGCTCGCCTGACGGGCAAGGGCTACAGCACGAAGGCCGGGTTCCCGTTGTCCGTCACCATCGGGCGCCCGGCCCCGTCCCACGCCTGCATGCCGCCGTCGACGTTCACGGCGTCGATGCCCTGGCGCACCAGGTACTGGGTCACCTGCGCGGAGCGCCCGCCGACGCGGCACATCACGTGCACCCGGCGGCCGTCCTCCACCGATTCGGTCAGATCGCCGAAGCGGGCCACGAAATCGCTCATCGGGATGTGCAGAGCACCCTCGACGTGACCGGCCGCCCATTCGTCGTCCTCACGGACGTCCAGGACAAAGCCTCCGGAGGGCACCGCGGCGGCGTCCACCGAGGGAAGCGGTCCGAAGTTCATGCGTCGCCTTCTCTCATCACAGATCCGAATCCCAACCTATCCGACGCCCCCGCCCCGACGGGCGGCCATCCGGCGCCGCTCAGCCCTCGGCGAGCGCCTCGGCCAGTTCCGCCTCGCGCTCGGAGACCTGCGCCAGCAGCTGCTCCGCGATCTCCTCCAGCAGCCGGTCCGGGTCGTCGGGCGCCATCCGCAGCATCGACCCGATGGCGCTGTCCTCCAGCTCCTTGGCCACCAGCGACAGCAACTCCTTGCGGCGCGCCAGCCACTCCAGCCGGGCGTACAGCTCGCCGCTCTCCTCCGGCTCCGCCCGCTCCGGCTCCGGGCCGGCCGCCCACTCCTCGGCCAGCTCGCGCAGCAGCTGCTCCTCGCCCCGCCCGTACGCGGCGTTGACCCGCACGATGAAGGCGTCGCGGCGGGCCCGCTCCGTCTCGTCCTGGGCGAGGTCCGGGTGGGCCTGGCGGACCAGCTCGCGGTAGAGGCGGCGCACCTCCTCCGAGGGACGCACCCGCTCCGGCGGCCGCACGGGCCGCTCGGTGAGCATCGCGCCCGCGTCGTCGGAGATCCCGTCCGAGTCCAGCCAGTCGTGGAACAGCTCGTCCACCCCGGGCATCGGCATGACCAGCGCACGCGCCTCCCGCGCCCGCCGCAGGTCCTCCGGATCCCCGGTGCGCGCCGCCTTCGCCTCGGCGATCAGCGCCTCGAGCTCGTCGAGCCGCGTGTACATCGGGCCGAGCTTCTGGTGGTGCAGGCGGGAGAAGTTCTCCACCTCGACCCGGAAGGTCTCCACCGCGATCTCGAACTCGATCAGCGCCTGCTCGGCGGCCCGCACGGCCCGCTCGAGGCGTGCCTCGGGGCGTTCGTCGTCGGAAACTGTGTGTCCGGTCTGCTCGCTCACCCGGCCAGCCTACGGCCCGCCGCCCCGGGCACCCCCGCGCGGGCCGCCCGGCCCCCGGCCCCCGGACGCCCCTCGCCGGCCGGACCGCTCAGACCCCGGACTCCGCCGCGATCCGCCCGGCCCGCACCGCCGCCACCAGATCGGCGTGGTCGGCCTCGGTGCGGTCCGCGTAGGCCACGGCGAAGGCGGCCATCGCCTCGTCGAGCTCCTCGTTCTTCCCGCAGTACCCGGCCAGCAGCCGCGGGTCGACGCTGTGCGCGTGCGCCCGGGCCAGCAGGGCCCCGGTCATCCGCCCGTAGTCGTCGAGCTGGTCGGCGCTCAGCGCCGCCGGATCCACACTGCCCTTGCGGTTGCGGAACTGGCGCACCTGGAAGGGCCGCCCCTCCACCGTGGTCCAGCCGAGCATGATGTCCGACACCACCTGCATCCGCTTCTGCCCGGCCACCACCCGGCGCCCCTCGTGCTCCTCGGGCGGCGAGACGAAGCCCAGCGCGGGCAG
Organism: Streptomyces sp. IBSNAI002; assembly: GCF_052244475.1. Lineage (NCBI taxonomy): Bacteria > Bacillati > Actinomycetota > Actinomycetes > Kitasatosporales > Streptomycetaceae > Streptomyces > Streptomyces sp. IBSNAI002. The sequence continues at coordinate 4,423,962 of NZ_JBQPXG010000002.1, forward strand.
GTGCGGCAGCAGCACCGAGGGCCGTGCCTCCTTCACCTGGAGCACCAGCGGCTCGCCCCGGTGGTCCAGCAGCAGCACCACGTACGACCGGGTGCCGACGCTGCCCGTCCCCACCACCCGGAAGGCCACGTCGTGGATCGCGTACCGGGCCATCAGCGGCAGCCGGTCGGCCTGGAGGGTCTGCAGATAGGGCCCCAGCGAGGCCGCCACGGCCGCGGCCTCCCCGTCCCCGACCCGGCGCAGCACCGGCAGCGCGTCCACGAAGCGCCTGCTGCCGTCGGGCCCGGCCTCGGTCGACTTCGCGGCGAACCGCGCGGAGGTGTTGTTGCGGGCCTTCTCCGACACCCGCTCCAGGGTCCCCAGCAGGTCCCGGGCATCGGTGTGCGAGACCAGCTCCTCGTCGGCGATGGCGTTCCACGCGTCACTGGCGGACAGCCGGGCCAGCAGCCGCATCGTCCGCCGGTAGGCGCCCACCGCGTCCAGGGCGGCCGCCCGTGACGCGTCCTCGCCGGCGCCCGACACCCGCCCGGCCAGCACCAGCGAGGTCGCCAGCCGCTTCACGTCCCACTCCCACGGGCCGAAGACGGTCTCGTCGAAGTCGTTCAGGTCGATGACCAGCCGGTTGCGGACGTCCCCGTACAGGCCGAAATTCGCCGCGTGCGCGTCACCGCAGATCTGCGCCCCGACCCCGGTCACCGGCCCGCCGGACAGGTCGTGGGCCATCAGCCCGGCCGCCCCCCGCAGGAACGCGAAGGGGTTCGCCGCCATCCGCCCCACGCGTATCGGCGCCAGCTCGACGACCCGCCCGGCGTTGGACTCCTCCACCGCCCGCACCGCGTCCGGCCGCCCGGACGGCGCCTCGAAGGCGGCGTGCGCCGACCGCGGCACCCGCTGCCGCAGCGCCCGGCCGTCCTGCTTGGGCGAACCGTCCGCCACCCGCGGCGCGAACCCCGCCACCTCCGGGATCCGCTGTCCCACTACCGCCGCCATGTGCGCCGCCCCCACCCGTACGTTGATCGCGTTCGAACGGGCTGACCGTATCTACAGCCCGGCGTCCCTGGCCAGCAAAGCGGCCTGTACCCGGTTCTCGCAGCCCAGCTTCGCGAGGATCCGGCTCACGTACGTCTTCACGGTCGCCTCGCTCATGTGCAGCCGCCGCCCGGCGTCCGCGTTCGACAGCCCCTCCCCGAGCAGCGCGAGCACGCCGCGCTCGCGTTCACTCAGCTCCGCCACCCGCCGCCGGGCCTGCTCTCCGCGCACCACGGCCGTCCCCGACGCCAGCTGGTCGACGACGTGCCGGGTCGCCGCCGGGGAGAGGTACGCGTCACCCGCCGCGGCCGCCCGTACGGCGCCGATCAGCTCGCCCGGCGCCGAGTCCTTCAGCAGGAACCCCGCACTGCCCCCGCCCAGCGCCCGCAGCACGTTCTCCTTCTCCCCGAAGGTGGTCAGGATCAGCGCCCGCACCTCCGGCGCGGCCCGCCCCAGCTCCCCCAGGGCGGTCAGCCCGTCCATCACCGGCATCTGGATGTCCAGCAGCATCACGTCCGGCACGTGCGCGCGGGCCAGGTCCACCGCCTCCCGGCCGTTCGCCGCCTCCGCCACGACCTCGATGTCCGGCGCCGAGGTCAGGATCATCCTGATCCCCGCCCGGATCAGCGGCTCGTCGTCGGCGATCACCACGCGGATCACTTCGGCTGTCACCCGTGCTCCTACTGCTTGACCTCGTAAGCCTGCTTGTCCACGAGCGTTCCGTCCTTGAAGCAGAACCGGTAGATCAGGTCCACCCCCAGGGAGTCCGGCTGCTCCGTCGCCATCAGCGCCAGGCAGTCCGAACCCTCCGGCCGCGGCGGGCCCTTCCGGTCCGCGCCGGCCGTCAGGAAATTGTCGCCGCTCGGCAACCGGTCCCGTACGGCCCGCTCCGGCTCCCCCACCCGCACCGCGTCGTAGTCGGCCCGGTCCACCATCGAGTCGCCCAGCGAGCCCACCACCACCAGCATCCCCGCTCCCAGCACGATCACCAGCAGCACCACCGCCGCGAAGGCGATGCCGCAGCCCAGCGCCAGCCCGCCGACCGGGCCGCGCCGCGGCACGGCCAGCTCCCGGTCCACCACGCTCCAGTCCATCGGCGGCGCACCCCGCAGCCCCCGCGCCTGGGCCTGGGCCTGCTGCCCGAAGTCGTCGGCCACGGCCTCCGCCCCGGCCGGCTCCGCCCCGTACGGCAGCACCCCCGCCAGCCGGAAGCCGCCGTCCTCCGTCGCGCCCGCGTGCACCATCCCGCCGACCAGCCGCGCCCGCTCGCGCAGCCCCGTCAGCCCCTGCCCGCCGGACACCACCTCGCCGGCCCCCGGGCCGGCCGCCGGCCCGTTGGCGATCTCCACCACCAGCGAGTCGTCCTCGTACCGCAGTTCCACCGTGATCGGCGCCCCCGGCGCGTGCTTGTACGCGTTCGTCAGGGCCTCCTGCACGATCCGGTACGCCGCGTGGTCGCAGGCCGCGACCAGCGGCCGCGGCCGGCCCGAGGCGGACATCCGCACGTCGGTCCCCGCCCCCCGCGCCGCCTCCACCACCCCGGCGATCCCGGCCACCCCGCGCGCCGCGGGATGAGCCGCCTCCTCCACCGGGACCGGCGCCTCGACCCCGTCCCGCAGGATCCCGACGACCTCGCGCAGCTCGTGCATCGCCGCCACCGAGGCCTGCCGCAGCACCCCCACCGCCTCGCGCTGCCGGTCGGTCAGCTTCGGATCCACCTCCAGCGCACCGGTGTGCACCGAGATCAGCGCCAGCTGGTGGCCGAGGCTGTCGTGCATGTCCTGCGCGATCCGCTGCCGTTCGCGCAGCCTCGCCTGCCCGGCGATCATCGCCCGCTCCCGCATCAGCTGCCCGTTGCGCTCCTGGAGCGCGCTCAGCAGCGTGCGGCGCTGCGACCAGTAGCGGCTGGCCAGACCGGGCATCACGGTCATCGCCAGGAACATCAGGGTGGAGAACACGATCACCAGCAGGGGCCGCATCTGCTCCCACTCGTGCAGCACGCTCAGGCCGACCGCGGCGAGGAACGCCAGCGTGAAGGCGGCCCCCGCCCGGCCCACCCCGACGATCCGCCGCCCCGCCGACCAGCCCAGCACCGCCGTGACCAGGAACGAGCCGGGCAGGAACACGCTCACCGCCGAACCGACGACCAGCGTCGCCGCGGGCAGCCTGCGCCTCAGCAGGGTGAGCAACGCCACCGCGCCGGCGCTCGCGGTCATCCGCCACCCGGAACCGTTGTCGAGCTCCTCGATGCCCAGGCCCAGCAGCGCCAGCATCCCGGCGATCGCGAGGTCGCCCACGATGACCCGCCGGGTCCAGGGCTCCGGCCCCTTCAGCCAGTCCCAGCCCGCTCGCGTCATCGCCTTGGCATCCACCCGCCCGACCCTAGACACCCCGGTGCACCACCGGCCGTCCTCTTTCGTCGCGCCCCGCTCGACGAAAGTCGGACGGCCGACGTGAACGACGTGTCCGCGAACCACGTGTCCGTGAACAACGTGTCCTGGATCACTCCTTGGCCTGCGGCGGCCGGACCGCCCGCACCGGGCACGTCAGTTGATCTCCGGAGCCGCACGGAAGCGCACAACACGAAACGGCCGCCACCGCTTTCGCGATGACGACCGTTTCGTCGATGTGGGCGAGGGGGGATTTGAACCCCCACGTCCCGAAGGACACTGGCACCTGAAGCCAGCGCGTCTGCCGTTCCGCCACTCGCCCGAGCAGCGTCCCAGTGGTTCTTCCCTTTCGGGCCGTTCCCCTGGCGACGTCGAAACATTAGCACGTCGGACGGGGTGGAATCACATCGCTTTCCCCGCACCCCCGCGCCCCGCCGGGGACGGCCCCTCCCGCACTCCGCTCCCGGTGCGGGACACTGTCCCTGAGGCCCCCCTACGATCCCCTGTGAGGACCAACACTCGTCCTCACGGGACCGATGGGGAACCACCCGAATCCGCCACGCGTGGATACGATCAGTAAGCAGTACAGGGCGACAACGACGGAGGAGGTGCCCCATGGGAGTTCTGAAGCGGTTCGAGCAGCGACTCGAAGGTCTGGTGAACGGCACCTTCGCCAAGGTGTTCAAGTCCGAGGTCCAGCCGGTCGAGATCGCCGGAGCCCTCCAGCGGGAGTGCGACAACAACGCCACCATCTGGAACCGCGAGCGGACGGTCGTCCCCAACGACTTCATCGTCGAGCTCAGCACCGGCGACTACGAGCGCCTCAGCCCCTACTCCGGGCAGCTCGGCGACGAGCTCGCGGGCCTCGTCCGCGACTACGCCAAGCAGCAGCGCTACAGCTTCATGGGCCCCATCAAGGTCCACCTGGAGAAGGCCGACGACCTCGACACCGGGCTCTACCGGGTCCGCAGCCGCACCCTCGCCTCCAGCACCTCCCAGCCGCAGTCGGCCCAGGGCCGCCCGCAGGGCGGTCCGGCGGGCCAGGGCCAGGCCCAGGGCGGCTACGGCTACCCGCCGGTCGCCGCCCCGCCCATGCCCAGCGCCCCGCCGCCCGGCGGACCCGGCGCCCGGCGGCCGGCCGGCGGAGCAGGGCCGGCCGCACCCGTACCGGCCTCCGGCGCCTCCCGGCGCCACTGGATCGAGATCAACGGCACCCGCCACCAGATCTCGCGCCCCACGCTCGTACTCGGCCGAAGCACCGAAGCCGACGTGCGGATCGACGACCCCGGCGTATCGCGCCGGCACTGTGAGATCCGGACCGGAACGCCCTCGACGATCCAGGATCTCGGGTCCACCAACGGCATCGTGGTGGACGGGCAGCACACCACCCGCGCTACGCTCCGCGACGGCTCGCGGATCGTCGTGGGCAGCACGACCATCATTTACCGGCAAGCCGAAGGGTGAAGCGGGGGCAATGTCAGAGCTGACCCTGACGGTCATGCGGCTGGGTTTCCTAGCCGTTCTGTGGCTGTTCGTCATCGTGGCCGTCCAGGTCATCCGCAGCGACCTCTTCGGAACGAGAGTCACGCAGCGCGGCTCCCGCCGTGGCGGCGCGACCAGCGCGCCGCAGCAGCAGGCCGGCCGGCAGGCCGCGCCTCCGCAGCAGCGCCAGCGCCGCGGTGCGCCCACCAAGCTCGTCGTCTCCGAGGGCACCCTCACGGGAACCACGGTGGCCCTCGCCGGCCAGACGATCACCCTGGGACGCGCGCACGACTCCACCATCGTGCTGGACGACGACTACGCGTCCAGCCGCCATGCCAGGATCTATCCCGACCGTGACGGCCAGTGGATCGTCGAGGATCTCGGGTCCACCAACGGCACGTATCTCGACCGGACCCGCCTGACCACCCCGACGCCCATTCCGCCGGGCGCCCCGATCCGCATCGGCAAGACCGTCATCGAGCTGCGGAAGTAGTACGAGAATGAGCGAGCGGAGCGAGCACGCGGCGGCGATCCGTCCCACCGAGGACACGGACACGCGCGCGCTCCCGACCGGAGGGTGGGCAGTGTGGCTCGAGACCGGTTGTACCCGGAGCCGACCGGCGAGGTGCGCATGAGTCTGTCCCTGCGGTTCGCCGCCGGATCTCACAAGGGCATGATCCGCGAGGGCAACGAGGACTCCGGCTACGCCGGTCCCCGGCTCCTCGCGATCGCCGACGGCATGGGAGGCCAGGCCGCCGGCGAGGTCGCGAGCTCCGAGGTGATCTCGACGCTCGTGCAGCTCGACGACGATGTCCCGGGCTCCGACATCCTCACCTCCCTCGCCACGGCCGTGCAGCGCGCCAACGACCAGCTGCGCGTGATGGTCGAGGAGGACCCCCAGCTCGAGGGCATGGGCACCACCCTGACCGCCCTCCTGTGGACCGGTCAGCGCCTCGGCCTGGTCCACGTCGGCGACTCCCGGGCCTACCTGCTCCGCGACGGCGTCCTCACGCAGATCACCCAGGACCACACCTGGGTGCAGCGCCTCGTCGACGAGGGCCGCATCACCGAAGAGGAAGCCACCACCCACCCGCAGCGCTCCCTGCTGATGCGCGCGCTGGGCAGCGGCGACATCGTCGAGCCCGACCTCTCCATCCGCGAGGTCCGCGCCGGCGACCGCTACCTGATCTGCTCCGACGGGCTCTCCGGCGTGGTCTCCCACCAGACCCTCGAAGAGACCCTCGCCGACTACCACGGCCCCCGCGAGACCGTGCAGTCGCTCATCCAGCTCGCCCTGCGCGGCGGCGGACCCGACAACATCACCTGCATCGTCGCCGACGTCCTCGACACCGACAGCGGCGACACCCTCGCCGCCCAGGTCAACGACACCCCCGTCGTCGTCGGCGCGGTCGCCGAGAACCAGCACCAGCTCTTCGACGGCGGCAACGCCATGCAGACCCCCGCCGGCCGCGCCTCCGGCCTCGGCCGCCAGGCCGCCCCGCCCGCCGGCGCCTTCGGGCCCCCCGGCAGCGGCGAGGCGAACGGCTACGGGTACTCCGAGCAGGGCCAGGGCGGCGGCGGCGCGTACGGCAGCTTCGGCGAAGCCGAGGCCTATGACGGGGACGCGGAGTTCGAGGACACGTACGACCACCCCCGCCGGCGCCGCGGCAAAGGGCGCAAGTGGGCCACCCGCACGCTGACCCTGCTCCTGGTCGTCGGCGTCGTCGGCGGCGGCCTCTACGCGGGCTGGCGCTGGACGCAGACCCAGTACTACGTGGGCGTCAAGGGCGAGCACGTCGCGCTCTTCCGCGGCATCAGCCAGAAGCTCGGACCGCTGGAGCTCTCCAAGGTGGAGACCGACCGCCCCGACATCGAACTGAAGTACCTCCCGCCCTTCAAGCGCAAGCAGGTCGAGGCCACCATCAGCGAAGGCAGCCTCGACGGCGCCCGCGAGAAGCTCGACGACCTCGGCGTCCAGGTCTCGGCCTGCAAGAAGGACGAGGAGCGCCGCAACGCCGAGGCGCAGAACCAGACACCCGGCTCCACTCTGACTCCCGCGGAGCAGCAAGTGGTCAGCCTGTGCGGAAAGCAGTAGACACCCGCGGGCGCAGGGGGCCTGCCACACCATGAGCGTTGTCACCAACACGACCACCATCGGCGCCATCGAGCTGCCGAGCCGGCGGAACACCGAGCTGATGCTGCTCGCGTTCGCCGTGGTCATCCCGATCTTCGCCTACGCCAACGTGGGCCTCGCGATCAACGGCAGCCTGCCCCCCGGCATGCTCCTCTACGGCCTGGGCCTCGGCGCCCTCGCCGGGGTCGCGCACCTCGTCGTACGCCGGTACGCCAAGTACGCCGACCCGCTGCTGCTGCCGCTGGCCACCCTCCTCAACGGACTCGGCCTCGTACTGATCTGGCGGCTCGACCAGTCCGAGCGGCTGCAGAACCTCGCCAAGCGCTCCTTCGGTGCGTTCACCCCCTCCGCACCCCGCCAGATGATGTACACCGCGCTGGCCATCGCCCTGTTCGCCGCGGTCCTGCTGATCCTCAAGGACCACCGCGTCCTGCAGCGCTTCACCTACATCTCCATGGCCGGAGCCCTGGTCCTGCTGATCCTGCCCGTGATCCCGGGCCTCGGCGCCGACGTCTTCGGCGCCAAGATCTGGATCAGCGTCGGCGGCTTCTCCATCCAGCCGGGCGAGTTCGCGAAGATCGTCATCGCCATCTTCTTCGCCGGCTACCTCATGGTGAAACGTGACGCCCTGGCCCTGGCCAGCCGCCGCTTCATGGGCCTCTACCTGCCGCGCGGCCGCGACCTCGGCCCGATCCTGATGATCTGGGCGATGAGCCTGCTCGTCCTCGTCTTCGAGAACGACCTCGGCACCTCGCTGCTCTTCTTCGGCATGTTCGTGATCATGCTGTACGTGGCCACCGAGCGGACCAGCTGGATCGTCATCGGCCTGCTCATGTCGGTCGGCGGCGCCGTGGTCGTCGCCAGCTTCGCCAGCCACGTCAAGGCCCGCGTCACCGCCTGGCTCGACCCCTTCGCCTGCTACACCACCTCCGGTGCCTGCGAGCAGGTCGGCCAGTCGATCATGAGCTTCGGCTCGGGCGGCGTGCTCGGCGCCGGATGGGGCCAGGGCAACTCCGACCTCATCGGCTTCGCCGCCAACTCCGACTTCATCTTCTCCACCGTCGGCGAGGAACTCGGCCTCACCGGTGTGATGGCCTTCCTCCTGCTCTACGGCCTCATCATCGAGCGGGGCGTCCGCACCGCCCTCGCCGCCCGCGACCCGTTCGGCAAGCTCTTCGCCATCGGCCTCTCCGGCGCCTTCGCCCTCCAGATCTTCGTCGTCGCCGGCGGAGTCATGGGCCTCATCCCCCTCACCGGCATGACGATGCCCTTCCTCGCGTCCGGCGGCTCCTCCGTCCTCGCGAACTGGATCCTCATCGCCGTGCTCATCCGGATCAGCGACACCGCACGCCGACCTGCCCCGGCACCCGCCCCGTCCCCCGACTCCGAGATGACCCAGGTGGTCCGCCCGTCATGAACAAGCCCCTGCGCCGCATCTCGCTGTTCTGCGGGCTGCTCGTCCTCGCCCTGCTGATCCGGACCAACTGGCTGCAGTACGTCCAGGCCGAGGAACTCAGCACCCGCAAGGAGAACCGCCGGGTCCAGATCGCCCAGTACGCCACCGAACGCGGCAACATCATCGTGGCGGGCCAGCCCATCACCGGCTCCAAGGTCACCAACGGCAGCGACTACAAGTTCAAGCGGACCTACACCGCCGGCGAGCTCTGGGCCCCCGTCACCGGGTACGCCTCGCAGGCCTTCGGCTCCACGCAGCTCGAATTCCTCGAGGACGGCATCCTCACCGGCAACGACGACCGGCTGTTCTTCGACCGCACCATCGGCATGTTCACCGGGGAGAAGAAGCAGGGCGGCAACGTCGTCACCACGCTCAACCCGGACGCCCAGAAGGCCGCCTTCGAGGCCCTCGGCACCAAGAAGGGCGCGGCCGCCGCCATCGACCCGCGCACCGGCGCCATCCTGGCCCTGGTCTCCACCCCCTCGTACGACCCCAGCCGCTTCGCCGGCAACTCCAAGGACGACGAGAAGGCCTGGGTCGAACTGAAGGACAGCGAGGACAAGAACCTCGTCAACCGCGCCCTGCGCGAGACCTACCCGCCGGGCTCCACCTTCAAGGTCGTCACGGCCGCCGCCGCCCTCGAGCACGGTGTGGTCAAGGAGATCAACGATCCGACGGACACCCCGGATCCGTACTTCCTGCCCGGCACCAAGACCGAGATGATCAACCACGCCAAGGGCTGCAAGGAAGCGAGCCTCAACAAGGCGCTCGAAGTCTCCTGCAACTCCGTCTTCGCGAACCTGGGCGACAAGGTCACCCGCGACAAGATGGTGGAGACCTCCGAGAAGTTCGGCTTCAACAACGACAAGATCGACATCCCGGTCCGCGCCTTCGCCAGCGTCTACGACAAGAAGATGGGCAAGGACGGCAACGCCCAGAGCGCCATCGGCCAGTTCAACACCGCGGCCACCCCGCTGCAGATGGCCATGGTCACCGCCGCCATCGCCAACGACGGCAAGCTGATGAAGCCGTACATGGTCGACCACGTCGCCGCGCCGAACCTCGACATCGTCGAGAAGCACTCGCCGCAGGAGATGAGCCGGCCGCTGACCGCCGCCAACGCGCAGAAGGTCCAGGAGATGATGGTCAACGTCGTCGACAACGGCACCGGCGGCAAGGCCAAGATCAAGGACGTCAAGGTCGGCGGCAAGACCGGCACCGCCCAGCACGGCGAGGGCAACAAGAAGCGTCCGTACGCCTGGTTCATCTCCTACGCCGAGGGCAAGGACGGCAGCTCCCCGGTCGCCGTCGCCGTCGTCATCGAGGACAGCGAGGCGGACCGCGAGGACATCAGCGGCGGCGGCCTCGCCGCCCCGGTCGCGAAGGCCGTCATGGAAGCCGTACTGAAGGGCCAGGGATGACGGCCGGCCGGAACTCCGTGACCCACGTCACTGATTCCGGCCGCGTCGGAGCGTACGGTACCGGTCCTGTATCAGCCTGTGGCCGCGAACCGATCACAGACGATCGGCCGGTAGCCTTTGCGCGAACAGCACACCGCCGGACCACACACAGGTGCGGTCGGGACTGACGGAGAGGGCTGCAACGTTATGGAAGAGCCGCGTCGCCTCGGCGGCCGGTACGAGCTGAGCCACGTGCTCGGCCGCGGTGGCATGGCCGAGGTCTACCTCGCCCACGACACCCGGCTCGGCCGTACCGTCGCCGTCAAGACCCTGCGCGCCGATCTCGCCCGCGACCCGTCCTTCCAGGCCCGGTTCCGGCGCGAGGCCCAGTCGGCCGCGTCGCTGAACCACCCGGCGATCGTCGCCGTCTACGACACCGGCGAGGACTACGTCGACAACATCTCCATCCCGTACATCGTGATGGAGTACGTCGACGGATCCACCCTGCGCGAGCTGCTGCACTCCGGGCGCAAGCTGCTGCCCGAGCGCACCCTGGAAATGACCATCGGCATCCTCCAGGCCCTCGAGTACTCGCACCGCGCCGGCATCGTGCACCGCGACATCAAGCCCGCCAACGTGATGCTGACCCGCACCGGCCAGGTCAAGGTCATGGACTTCGGCATCGCCCGCGCCATGGGCGACTCCGGCATGACCATGACACAGACGGCCGCCGTCATCGGCACCGCCCAGTACCTCTCCCCGGAGCAGGCCAAGGGCGAGCAGGTCGACGCGCGCTCCGACCTCTACTCCGCGGGCTGCCTGCTCTACGAGCTCCTCAGCGTGCGGCCCCCGTTCGTCGGCGACTCCCCGGTGGCCGTCGCCTACCAGCACGTACGGGAAGAGCCGCAGCCGCCGTCGAACTTCGACCCCGAGATCACGCCCGAGATGGACGCGATCGTCCTCAAGGCGCTGGTCAAGGACCCCGACTACCGCTACCAGTCCGCGGACGAGATGCGCGCCGACATCGAGGCCTGCCTCGACGGCCAGCCCGTCGCCGCGACCGCCGCCATGGGCGCGGCCGGCTACGGCTACCCGCACGACCAGGGCCACGGCTACGGGCACCAGGGCTACGACCAGCCCACCACCGCCCTGCGCACCGCCGACGCCGGCCAGACCTCGATGATGCCGCCGATGCCCCCGGGCGACGGCGGCTACGGGTACGGCGACCAGGGTCACGGCGGCTACGACCAGGGACCGCACCGCCGCCAGAAGAAGAGCAAGGCGTCCACGATCCTGCTCGTGGCCGCCGGCGTCCTCGTCCTGGTCGGCGCGATCCTCATCGGCCGCGCCCTCACCAGCGGCGGGGCCGACAACCGCCCCAGCGTGCCCAAGCTCATCGGCTCCACCCTCGAGGCGGCGCAGAAGAGCGGTGCGAACGTCGGCCTCAACGTGGTCAAGGGAACCGAGGAGCCCTGCGAGGACCAGCCCAAGGGCAACGTCTGCAAGCAGGACCCGGCGCCCGACACCAAGGTCGCGAAGGACTCCACCGTCACGGTGACCATCTCCACGGGCGCGGCCAAGGTCCCGGTCCCCAGCGTCCGCAACCTCACGTACGAGGACGCCGAGAAGGCCCTGAAGGACAAGGGCTTCCAGGTCGACCGCAAGCCCCAGGAGTCCGACCGGCCGGCCGGCACCGTCCTGGAGCAGACCCCGGCGGCGGGCAGCGAGGCGGAGAAGAACTCCGTCGTCACGCTGACGGTCGCCAAGGAGCAGTCCAAGATCGACGTCCCGGACCTCAAGGGCAAGACCAAGGAAGACGCCGAGAAGGCCCTCAAGGCCGTCAACCTCAAGCTCGGCAGCGTGACCGAGACGGACGTCCCCGGGGCCGCGCCGAAGACGGTCACCGGCCAGAGCCCGCAGGCGGGATCGCAGCTCGAGGTCGGCAAGACGGTCAACATCACGATCGCCAAGGCCGCGCAGCAGGTCCAGGTACCGAACCTGATGGGCAAGACGGTCGCCGAGGCCAGGGTGGAACTGGCCTCCAAGGGCCTGACCTTCGGCGCCGTGCTCTCGGGCCCGACGGACGAGAACGCCCGCGTCTGGACCTCGGACCCGGCGGCCGGCCGCCCGGTCCAGACCGGCACGGTGGTCAACGTGGTGACCATGGGCGGCGGCCAGCAGAACGGCGGCAACAACAACGGCGGGAACAACGGCGGCGGCTTCATCGGAGGCCTCGGCGGCTGACGCCCACCGGCACGCACGCTGGAATACGGGTCCGGCCCCCCTCCCGCGGGAGGGGGGCCGGACCCGTTTTCCCTTCAGGCCGTGTGCGGCCGCCTGCGCCCTTGGCCGTGAAGCCTTGGCCCACCGGCTCGATGCGGCGCCGGCGCCGCCCACAGGGCCTTCTGGGGGCCCGGAGCGGGGGAGGGCGGCTCGGGGGTCAGCGCAGCTCGGCCGGCGGCGTCCGCTGCGCGTCCACCTTCTCCGTACGGACCAGCTCGCCCCACACGATGTAGCGGTACTTCGAGGTGTACACCGGCGTGCACGTGGTCAGCGTGATGTAGCGGCCCGGGGCGGTCTTGCCCGACTCCTTCGGGACCGGGCTGATCACGTCCACGTTGTACTTCGACGTCTGGCGCAGCTCGGCGAAGACCTTGTACACGTACCAGGTGTCCTTGGTCTCGAACACGATCGCGTCGCCGTTGTTCAGCTTGTCGATGTTGTGGAACTTCGCGCCGTGGCCGTCCCGGTGCGCGGCCAGCGAGAAGTTGCCCTTCTCGTCCCACGGCAGCGCCGACTTCACCGGCTCCGTGTAGTAGCCCGCGACCCCGTCGTTCAGGGTCTCGGGGTCCGTGCCCCGCTTGACCAGCACCTCGCCGTTCTTCATCGCCGGCACGTGCAGGAAGCCGACGCCGTCCTTGGTGTCCAGCGCACCCGGCTCCGCGGGCTTCGCCTCCGCGCCCGGCGTCAGCCACTGCTGGCGGACCTGGTCGCCGCGCGCCGACGCCTGCCGGTCCGCGAGCACGTTCGTCCACCACAGCGAGTACGCCACGAACAGGCCGAGCACCAGCCCCACCGTGATCAGGAGCTCGCCCAGCAGGCTCAGGAACCCGGCGAGCACACTGCGGCTGCCGGCGGGGGCGGGCGATGCCGCGGCGCGGCGGCGGGCACGAGACACTGCTGATTCGTCCTTAGCTGGTCAGCGCAGGCGGAGGGCCCTCGCTGCGGGGGCGTTCATCGGTCATCCTGCCCCATACGATCATCCGGTAGGTGCTGGTGAACTCCGGGGTGCAGGTCGTCAGCGTGATGTACCGGCCGGGTTCGGTGAAGCCCGAGCCCTCGGGCACCGGTTTGATCACCGACACGTTGGTGGGCGGCGTCTGCGCCAGCGCCGAGGTCATCTCGTACGTGTAGTACGCGTCCCGGGTCTCGACCACGACGGGATCCCCGGGCACCAGCCGGTTGATGTAGCGGAACGGCTCCCCGTGGGTGTTGCGGTGGCCCGCCACCGCGAAGTTGCCCTGCTTGTCCGCCGGCATCGCCGTCTTCAGCGCGCCCTCGCCGTAGTGCCCGACCATCCCCCGGTCCAGCACCTTCGGCTTGCTGATCCCCTCGGCCACCGGAACCTTCACGTCCAGCTTGGGGATGTGCAGGATGGCGAAGCCCTGGCCGGGCTCGAACGCCGTCACGGGCGGCGCCGCCGCCGCTCCGCCAGGATCCGTGCCCGCGTCCCGCTGCCACGTCTGCTCGAGCGTGCCCGCGGCACCGTTCGCCGCCCGTTCCGCGACGATGTTCGTGTACCAGAGCTGGTAGGCGACGAACAGCAGCATCACCAGACCCGCCGTGATGAACAGTTCCCCGCCCAGCCGGCTCGCCACGACCAGAGGTCCGCCCGACGCCGGCCGCCTGCGCCGCCGCCCGCCCCGCCTCCGGGACGCCCTTGCGGCCCGCTTCGCGGCCTCCTGTGCCGCCCTGCGCCGCGCGGCCCGGCCCCCCGTGGGCGCGGACGGCGCGAGCGCGGTCACGCGACGGCCTTGCCCACCACCGGGGCCAGCCCCACCGAGCGCTCCACGGCACCCGCGTCGCCGCAGCGCACCAGCCAGTTCGCGAGCATCCGGTGGCCCCATTCGGTCAGCACCGACTCGGGGTGGAACTGCACACCCTCGACGTCGTGCTCCCGGTGGCGCAGGCCCATGATGATCCCGTCCTCCGTGCGCGCCGTGACCTCCAGCACCCCGGGCAGGGTCCGGGGCTCGGCGGCCAGGGAGTGGTACCGGGTCGCGGTGAAGGGGGAGGGCAGGCCGTCGAAGACGCCCAGCCCCGTGTGGACCACGGGCGAGGTCTTGCCGTGCAGCAGCTCGGGCGCCCGGCCCACGACCCCGCCGTACGCGACCGCCATCGACTGCATGCCCAGGCACACCCCGAAGACGGGGACGCCCGTCGCGGCGCAGTGCCGGACCATGTCGACGCAGACCCCCGCCTCCTCCGGCGTGCCGGGCCCGGGGGAGAGCAGCACGCCGTCGAAGCCGTCCTGCGCGTGCGAGAGCTCGACCTCGTCGTTGCGCAGCACCTCGCATTCGGCGCCGAGCTGGTAGAGGTACTGGACCAGGTTGAAGACAAAGCTGTCGTAGTTGTCCACAACCAGAATGCGCGCGCTCACGGAGTGGCTCCCGATCCCTCGTCCACGGTCACATCGTTGAACGGCAGGAGCGGCTCGGCCCACGGGAACACGTACTGGAACAGCACGAAGACCACCGCGAGGACCAGCACGAGTGAGATCAGCGCGCGTACCCACGCGTTGCCCGGCAGATGCCGCCAGATCCAGCCGTACATGCCGCCTGTTTCCTTTTCGTCCACATTCGTTCCACGCACCGCGGGAGGCGGTACGCCAACAGACTAAAGGCAGCGGCCCTGCCGGGTGGGTCAGCTCGGCAATCCCTCCGGCCTGCCCTGCCCCACGACGCGCGTGCCGGTCAGCTCCGCCCAGACGACCAGCCGGTGGCTGTGGCCCCACTCGGGATCGCAGGTCGTCAGCGTCAGGTACCGGCCCGGGACGGTGAACGGCGACTTCCGGGGCACCGCCTCCACCACCCCGATGTCGGTGGGCACGGTGCGCAGCGGCCCGCCGCGCACCGTGTACGTGTACCAGGTGGTCGCGTCCTTGAGGATCACGGCGTCGCCGGTGCGCAGCTCGGGGAAGTCCTTGAAGGGGTCCCCGTACGTGCGCCGGTGGCCCGCCACCGAGAAGTTCCCGGTGGCGCCGAGCGCGGCGGTGCCGCGGTAGTGGCCCAGGCCCTTCTTCAGCAGCTCGGTGCCGGTGCCCTCCAGGACGGGCTTGTTCCAGTCCTTCCCGAAGCGCGGGATGTACATCTCGGCGAAGGCCTGGCCGGCGGGGTAGCGGGCCGGCTCGGCGGGCCCGGGGGCCGCTGCCGGATCCGGGGCGGGCTCCGCCGCGGGCGCGCCGGCCGCCGCCCAGTCGTCGCGCAGCCGGGCCATCTCGCCGTCCATGGCCCGGTCGGCCTTGACCCCGGTCCACAGTAGGACGTAGACGACGAAGAGCACGATGAGGGTGCCCGCCGTCAGGCACACCTCGCTGAACGTCCGTACCACCAGGCGCAGTACGACGTCGGGCCGCAATGCCTCAGGACGAGGCCTCCACCGGCTTCGCATAGTGGAGGTCCACTGTGCCGGAGTAGCCGGGAAGTGTCAGCGCCTTGTGCTCGTCCACTTTCCAGCCCAGCCCGTAGGCGTTCACGTACAGCTGGTAGTTCTGTAGGGCGGGGGAGGCCGCGAGGGACTTGCGCAACGCGCCCGGGTCGCCGACCGCCGAGATCTTGTACGGCGGCGAGTAGACCCGGCCCTGGAGGATCAGGGTGTTGCCGACGCAGCGGACCGCGCTGGTGGAGATCAGCCGCTGGTCCATGACCTGGATGCCCTGGGCCCCGCCCTGCCAGAGGGCGTTCACCACGGCCTGGAGGTCCTGCTGGTGGATCACCAGGTCGTTGGGCTGCGGCTCGGGGACGTTGGGGATGCGGGCGGTGGCGTTGGGCGGGGCGTCGTTGAGGGTGACGGTCAGGCCCTTGCCGGACAGCTCCTCGGTGCCCGAGGCCGCGCGCAGGGCGGCCAGCCTGGCGTCCTCGGCCTTGGTGCTGCCGTCGTCGCGGTCGGCGAGCGCGTCGACCCGGCGGCGCACCGGTCCGAGGCTCTCCTCGAGCTCCGCGTTGCTCTGACTGCGTTCCTCGATGAGGTCGGACAGTTTCAGGAGCGACGCGTCGGTCCGGATGTTCGTACCCTTGGAGGTGTTGAAACTGGTGACGAAGAGAAGCCCGGCCAGGGCGAAGACGGCGGCGGTCAGCAGCCGGACCGGCCTGGCCCGGCGACGGGGACCCGCGGAGGAGTCGTCGGAATCGCTCAACGTACCCTTCTCCTTCAACGCCACAGGTCCACTACGCTAACGGACGCCCGGGGCAGGCAAGGTCCCCAGCGCATCGACAGGAGAGCCCCTCGTGCCGAAGTCACGTATCCGCAAGAAGGACGACTACACGCCGCCGTCCACCCGGCAGCCGCAGTCGATCAGGCTGACCAACCGCAGCTGGGTCGCCCCGGTCATGCTGGCACTCTTCCTGATCGGACTCGCGTGGATCGTCGTCTTCTACGTGACCGAGACCCAGCTGCCGATCGAAGCACTGGGCAATTGGAACATCGTGGTCGGTTTCGGCTTCATCGCGGCGGGATTCGGCGTCTCGACGCAGTGGAAGTAGCACTAAACCTCCCGCGATAAAAGCTCTCCCCATGAGTTATCCACAGCGTCATCCACACCTGAGGAAAAGACAGAAGATCTGTGGATAACTCTGTGGAGAGTTGACGCCGGTGTGATCAGGTGAGTTCCGCGGTGCGGACCAGGATCACCGCCGCCACCAGCAGGAACACCACCACACAGGTACCCGCTTGGACGAGTGTGCGGTTCCTGCCGGCGGCGGGCTGGAGCATGCCCATGCCCACCAGCGCGCCGGTCACCAGACCGCCCACGTGTGCCTGCCAGGACACGTTGAGGCTGCCGCCGAGCGGCACGAAGGTCAGGAACAGCATCAGCACGACCATCACGATCACCGGCCGCATCTCGTAGCGCAGCCGGCGTGCGAGGACGACGGTGGCGCCGAGCAGGCCGAAGACGGCGCCGGACGCGCCGAGGGTCGGGGTGTTCGGCGCGGTCAGCAGATAGACGAGGGCGCTGCCGCCGAGCCCCGAGAGCAGGTAGACGGCGAGATAGCGGGCGCGGCCCAGCGCCACTTCCAGCGGGCCGCCGATCACCCACAGGCCGATCATGTTGCCGATGATGTGCCACCACTCGACGTGCAGGAACACCGAGGTCAGCAGGCGGTAGTACTCGCCGGTGGAGACTCCCTCGACGGGGCCGCCGAGGTATTCCACGTACTGGCCGAGCAGCTCGAGGCGCACCACGACCGCCGGTGCCGCCAGCGTCACGAGGAACACGGCGGCGTTGATGCCGATCAGGATCTTGGTGACCAGCTGGGGGTCGGCGGCGACCACCCCGCCCGCGACGGTGCGCGGCGCGTTCGCGGCCGGCCGGTGGCCGGTGCCGGAGCCCGCGCGGACGCATTCGGGGCACTGGAAGCCGACCGAGGCACTGACCATGCACTCGGGGCAGATGGGGCGCTCACAACGGGTGCAGGTGATCCCCGTGTCGCGGTCCGGGTGGCGGTAGCAGCCCGGCAGACGTTCGGTGTCCATCGGTCCCCTCGATCGGCGGCGGGGCAGGGGAACGCCCCGCCGGTCCGGTATGTATCCAGGACGGACGGGCGGGGCGGAAAGGTTCCCGGCGCGCGGCGCCGGGACGCGGCGTCAGTGCTTCTCGATGACGACGGACTTGATGATCACGTCGTCCAGCGGCCGCTCGGTGCGCGCGTTGGTGGGGAGCGAGGCGATCGTGTCCACAACCGTCTGGCTGGCCTTGTCGGTGACCTCGCCGAAGATCGTGTGCTTGCGGGTCAGCCAGGCGGTGGGCGCGACGGTGATGAAGAACTGCGAGCCGTTGGTGCCCGGGCCGGCGTTGGCCATGGCGAGCAGGTAGGGCTTGGTGAAGGCCAGGTCGGGGTGGAACTCGTCGGCGAACTGGTAGCCCGGGCCGCCGGTGCCGTTGCCCAGCGGGTCGCCGCCCTGGATCATGAAGCCGCTGATGACGCGGTGGAAGACGGTGCCGTCGTACAGCGGGTCCGTGGTCTTCTGGCCGTCGGTGGGACGGGTCCACTCACGGGCGCCGGTGGCGAGCTCCGTGAAGTTCCGGACGGTCTTCGGAGCGAAGTTCGGCAGCAGCTCGATCTTGATGTCGCCGTGGCTGGTCTTCAGGGTGGCGTAGGGCTTCTCGGCCACAGATCTGCCTTCCTTAGTCATCACTGTCGGTTGAGATCCTCCCACGGAGGGAAGCAGGGGACGGAAATGCTCCACCCGTATGCCCTGTCACGCATGCCCGGCGGTGTCATGCCAGGCATGATCCGACAAAGGGTGGAAAGGTGAACTGTGTCCGCCACCGAGAAGGAGGAATCCTGTGACCCGCAAGGACAGCGTGCTCGCGGCAGCGGAAAGCGCCAGGGAGACCGTGCGGCACGCGTCGGAAGTGGTGGCACCGTACGCAGGGACCGCCAAAGACACCATGGCGCACTACGCCCATGAGGCCAATCAGATCCTCGCACCGATGGTTTCGCACGCGGCCAACGAGGCCGCGCGGCAGGCACGGACCACGTACGACACCCACCTGCATCCGCGGATGCGGGCGGCGCGTGCTCACGTGCCGCCGAATGTGGACCGGGCCGCGACGCAGGCGGTGAAGCAGACGCGCAAGGCCGCCCGGCAGGCGGCCGACTACACGCAGCCCCGGATCGAGAGCGCGATCGCGGCCGCCACGCCGGTGGCCGAGGAGGCCGCCTCGCGGTCGGTGGCGGCCTTCGCGGCGCTGCGCGGCCAGGTGACCCCGCAGGAGATCCAGCGGCTCACCCGGCGCCACGAGCGGCGGGCGCGCTGCGGCCGGGCGCTGCGCGGGGTGGCCGTGGTCGGTGTCCTGGCCGGCGCCGCCTTCGCCGCCTGGAAGTGGTGGGACCAGCAGTCGAACCCGGACTGGCTGGTCGAGCCGCCGGCGGCCACGGAGGTGCCGGCGCGCGACGCGGAGCCGGCGAGCTTCGACGACGAGCTGGCGGCCAAGGAGCGCGAGGCGGGCTCGGCGGCCGACGACAAGCAGCTCTGACCGGCAGGGCGTGAGAGTGCCGCGAGGGCCCGGATCCTGATGGATCCGGGCCCTCGCGGTTCGTCCGGGTCAGTTGGGGAGCATGAGCACCATGCCCGGGCGGATGAGGTCGGGGTTGGAGCCGACGACACCGCGGTTCATGGCGTAGAGCTCGCGCCAGCGGGCCTCGTTGCCGAGCTCGCGGCGGGCGATCGCGGAGAGCGAGTCGCCGGGCCTGACCGTGTAGGTGCGCTTCTTGGCGGCGGGCGCCGGCTTGGGCGCGGCCGGGACGGCCTTGTGCGCGGCGGAGCCCGGCGTCGGGGTGTGCGCGGCGCCGCGCGCCGGCGGGGCCGCCGCTCCGGGCTTGGGCATCGGGGCGGGCTTGGGGGGCGCGGGCACGGCCTTGTGGGCGGCCGAGGCGGGAGTGGGGGTCGCGGGGGCGGGGGTCGCGGGGGTCGCGGGGGCGGGCTTGGCCTTGGGCGGCGCGGCCGCCGCCATCCGCTCGGCGGCGGCCCGGGTGGCCGAGGCGGCGTCGGCGGCCTGGCTCGTCGCGGGCGTCGCGGCCGAGGCCTGCTGCTGGACCTGCTCCTTCGCCTTCTCGGCGGCCTCGTGTGCCTTCTGCTTGTCGGACTTCAGGAAATCGAAGAGTCCCATGTGCGTACGCCTCCGGCGTGGTGTTTCCCCCTGGGCGGCGCCTCGGAGCGCCCCTCCTTCCCCCCACTGTCGGACACGGTGTCCCGGGCGGCCCTGTGACTGGGCCATCCGGGGGACACCGCCCCCGGCGGGCACGGCGGGCCGGGCGGGGGCCGTCGGAGGGAGTCACCGCGCAGATCGGCATGGCCCTGCGGACCGGTGTTTCACGTGAAACACCGTCCGCCCGGTGATCTCCGGCCCGCCGGCCGGCCCAGGCCCGGCTGATAGCGTCCGAGCATGTCCGAGCTGATCCCGCCCACCCCCCGACTGCACTCCTCCTGGCTCGCCGCCCGCGAGGAGTGGGGCGACGAGGCCCATATGGACGGGGCCGGCCTCGACTCGGACGACGACGTGGACAGCCCCGAGGGCTTCGCCGCGTGGGTGGACGGGCTGCACCGCCGCGCGGACCGTACGCTGCCGGTCGAACAGGGCCGGGTGCACGCGACGCACTGGTGGATCGCCGACGGCGACACGTACCTGGGCGCGATAGACCTGCGCCACCACCTGAACGCGTTCCTCCTCGACGCCGGCGGCCACATCGGCTACAGCGTGCGACCCTCGGCGCGGGGGCGCGGGCTGGCCGGACGGGCACTGGAATCGGTGCTCCACGAGGCGCGGGTGATGGGCATGGACCGGGTCCTGCTGACCTGCGACCCGGGCAACACCGCCTCGCTGCGCACGATCGAGCGGGGCGGCGGTGTCCTCGAAGACGTCCGCGAGACCCTCATCGGCCCCAAGCGCCGCTACTGGATCGACCTCTGACCGACCCCTCCGCAAGCCGCCGGCCCGCCGCCCCGGGCCGCCCCGGAACGCCCCCGGAACGCGAAAAAGACCCCTCTTGACCCGCGTTTCCGCTGGTCAAGAGGGGTCTCACAGGTGGAGCCTAGGAGATTCGAACTCCTGACATCTGCCTTGCAAAGGCAGCGCTCTACCAACTGAGCTAAGGCCCCATACGTACGGACGTGCCTGTCCCCTTGCGGGGAGCGGGTGTTCCGCAGAACAGAGTACCGGGTGTACCCCCTCATCCCGCAAAATGATAGGGACTCCCGCCCTGCGACCACGCTCCGTAAGATGCTCGCGAGGTTCGCACCAGCGAAGGGGAGTAGGAAGAGTGGACGCAGTACAGCAAGAGGCCACGGCCAGAGCCAGAGAGCTTCAGCGCAGTTGGTACGGGGAGCCCCTGGGAGCGCTCTTCCGCCGGCTCATAGATGACCTCGGCCTCAACCAGGCTCGCCTCGCTGCCGTCCTCGGACTGTCGGCGCCCATGCTGTCCCAGCTGATGAGCGGCCAGCGCGCCAAGATCGGTAACCCTGCCGTGGTGCAGCGCGTCCAGGCCCTCCAGGACCTCGCCGGCCAGGTGGCGGACGGGAGCGTCAGCGCGGCGGAGGCCACCGACCGGATGGACGAGATCAAGAAGACCCAGGGAGGCTCCGTCCTCAGCAACAGCGGGCAGACCCAGATCAGTTCGGGCGCGCCCACCGTCAAGCGCGTCGTCCGCGAGATCCAGTCGCTGCTGCGCTCGGTCTCCGCGGCGGGGGACATCATCGACGCGGCGGACACGCTCGCCGCCAGCCACCCGGAACTGGCAGAGTTCCTCCGGGTGTACGGCGCGGGCCGGACCGCGGACGCGGTGGCCCATTACGAGGCCCACCAGAACTGACGCGCACGAAGGCGGGCCAGGACGACTACGGGTGACGGGGGACGGGCACAGCGATGGGTGAGGTCTTCGCCGGTCGGTACGAGTTGATCGATCCGATCGGGCGCGGTGGCGCCGGCGCCGTGTGGCGCGCCTGGGACCACCGGCGCCGCCGGTACGTCGCGGCGAAGGTGCTCCTCCAGAGCGATGCCCACACGCTCCTGAGGTTCGTGCGGGAGCAGGCCCTTCGCATCGATCACCCGCACGTACTGGCCCCCGCCAGCTGGGCGGCCGACGACGACAAGGTCCTGTTCACCATGGACCTGGTCGGCGGCGGCTCCCTCGCCCACGTGATCGGGGACTACGGTCCCCTCCCGCCCCGGTTCGTGTGCACGCTGCTCGACCAGCTCCTGTCGGGGCTGGCCGCGGTGCACGCGGAAGGCGTCGTCCACCGCGACATCAAACCGGCCAACATCCTGATGGAGGCCACCGGAACCGGGCGGCCGCACCTGCGGCTGTCCGACTTCGGCATCTCCATGCGCAAGGGCGAGCCCCGGCTGACCGAGACCAACTACGTGGTCGGCACACCGGGTTATTTCGCCCCCGAGCAACTGCTGGGTGCCGAGCCGGACTTCCCCGCCGACCTCTTCGCCGTCGGGCTGGTCGCCCTGTACCTGCTCCAGGGGCGCAAGCCCGACTCCCAGGCCCTGGTGGAGCACTTCCTGGCGCACGGCACCCCCGGCGCGCCGGAAGGCGTTCCCGCGCCGCTGTGGGACGTCATCGCCGGCCTGCTGCAACCGGACCCGCACAGCCGGTTCAAGACCGCCACGGGGGCGCGCAAGGCCCTTGCCGAGGCCGTCGAGCTGCTCGCCCCGCCCACGCCGGACCAGGCCGATTCGGCCGGGGTCGAGGTCTTCGACCAACTCGGCCCCCTCCCGGCCGGTTTCGGTGCTCAGGGGCCGACGGGCGCGGAGCCTCCCACGGCCGCCACGGCCCCGGCCGGTTCCACCGCCCCGGCCGGAACCGCGACGCCGCACACGGCCCCGCACCCGCCCCTGGACACGCCCCCGTCTCCGACGCCGTCCCCGTACGGGCCCCCGCAGACCTCCCCGTACGCGTCCCCCTCGTACGCGTCCCCGGCGGCGACGGTGGCGGAGGCCGCCCGTCCCGATCCGCGCGGCACCGGCCAGACCTCCCCGATGACCGCGCCGGCCGCCGCCCCGACGGCCGCGTACGGGCCCGCGGAGACCGGGAGCTTCCACCTCGCGCCGCCGGCGCCCCGGGCACTGCCCGAGCCGCCCGCGCGGACCGGTGGCGGGATCACCCCGCCCGCGGCCGGGGTGAAGGCCGGGCTCCTCGCGGCCGCGCTGCTCTGCTTCGCCGTCGGGGTGTGGGCCCTCACCCGGCTGTAGCGGCTCCCCGGCCCCGCCGGGCGAGCAGGATCCAGCCGCCCAGGACGAGCAGCAGCAGGGTGCCGGTGCCGAACCCGGCTCCGGCCACCACGCGCATCACCGAGCCGTTCCTGGCGGCCTCGGCGGCCTCGGGCGCCGTCAGCCCGTCCGCGGCGGCGGCCCGGTCCTCGGGGCCGATCCCGAACCCGCCCGCGGCCAGGCCCTGCGCGTAGGCCGGCGCCTTGGCCGGGGTGCCGCTCACGTCCGTGCGCAGGGTCAGCGGTACGGGGGTCGCGTCCTCGGTGAAGTCGGCGACCTTCCCGCCCATGGTCACGGCGATGTAGTACCAGCCGGCGATCCCCGCGGACTGGACGTCCTTGTCGCTCGAGAAGCGGTTCTCGTAGGCGACCGGCGGGGTCTTCTCCAGCGTGACCGCGGCCTGCTTGCCGTCGTAGGAGGTGTTCTCCTCCGAGACCTGGCCCCGGTAGGGGCTGTAGAGCGAGACGGCCAGCCCGTTGGAGACCGAGCCGCCGTACTGCTTGGTCAGCTTGGCGGCGGCCAGTTCGGCGCTGAAGCCCAGCTGCTGCCCCCAGTCCAGCGGCACCCGGTAGAAGCGGGTCTGTCCGGGCCGCAGTTCGTCGCGCCACACCCCGGCGCCCAGGGCGCGGGCGTCGTTGAAGCCGGTCCCGCCGGTGCGGGCCACCGCCTCGGTGCCCGGCAGCGTCGGGGCGCCCGAGGCCCAGCTGCTGGGGGCCGTGGTCGGCACCCCCGCACCCCGGCCGGGTTCGCGCTGCACCTTGAGCTCCACCGGCCAGGGGCTCTGGTCGGAGCCCTTGGCGGAGGTCCGGGTGACCTTGGCGTAGTAGACGCCGCCCGGCGCGCAGTCCGCGTCCTCGGCGCCCCAGCGGACGCCCACGGCGCTGATGGGCACCGGGTCGTAGCCGAAGCTCGCCCGGCCGGTGCTGCCCGGGCAGGAGCGGCCGGCGGTGGTCATGATCTCCACCTCGATGCCGTCGCTGCCCGTGACCTTGGCGCCCGGGCCGGGGCGGACGACGGCGGAGACGTAGACGTTCGACTGGTCCTTCTCCAGGACCAGCCGGTACACGCGCTCTCCGGGGGAGATCTCGTCCTTGTAGACGCTGCCCGCCTCCAGGAGCGGGGCGTCCGCCGTGGAGGGAGTGCCCGCCACCGCCTTCGCGCCCTCCGCCGCACGGTAGGCCGGTACCGGCTGCGGAGCGGTCCCCGCCGCATGGCCGGTCCCGGACAGGCCCCCCGCCACGGCCAGGGCCGCCGCCCCCGCCACGGCCCCCGTGCGCACTCTCGTCCGTACCCGACCCATCACGCCCACCCCGAGTTTGCTAGCGCAAGCCAAATCTTTGCATAATGTAACTTATCGTCACAGAACAGCACAAAGCCCCGGCCGCAGCGGCAGCCGGGGCTTCATGAGATCAGCCTTGGGTCTCACACACCGGAACCAGAGGGCACGGAGTCGGTTGCCTCCGTCCACAGGTCCTGCTCGGCGCGGTCCGCCTGGATCTGGCGGTACACGAGGAGCCCGCCGATGGCGGCCAGTGCGACCAGGAGCAGCTTCTTCACCGCGCGACCTCGTCTTTCGTTGACGTAGGGGACTTCTGGCAGCCAACAATACACACCGACCGATACCGATCGGTTATCTGGGATCCGGCCAACTGCCCTTACGACGAAGACCCCCAGGCCTTGGGCCTGGGGGTCTTCGACACTGTGGGGCTAACAGGATTTGAACCTGTGGCCTCATCCTTATCAGGGATGCGCTCTAACCAACTGAGCTATAGCCCCATCCGCGCTGCGCGCTGACTCCTGAAGGTTAGCGCACAGACCCGGGAGCTCCAAAATCGGTTCCCGAGAGGCGTCTGCGCAGGTCACTCGTCTTCGGCGAGCGTGAGCTCCACACCGCCGACGAAGCCCGCCGACAGGTTGTAGATGAACGCGCCCAGCGTCGCCAGAGCCGTCGCCAGCACCACGTCGATCACGGCGATGACCGACGTGAAGATCAGAACGCGCGGCAGCGACAGGAACGACTGGAGGTCGAAACCGTTGCTCTCGTTCGACCCGGTCGCCTCGCTGATCGTGCCGCCGACGGTCGAGAAGACGCCCATCGCGTCCATGACCATCCACAGCACCGCCGCCGCCACGATCGTGCAGATGCCCAGCGCGATCGACAGCAGGAAGCTGACCTTCATCACCGACCACGGGTCGGCCTTGGCCACCCGCAGTCGCGCCTTGCGCGTCCTGGGCGCCATACGGGCCCCCGTACGCGGCTTGCGCTGCGCGGTGCCGGTGCCGCCGCCCCGCGGCGCACCCGGGCCCGAGGGCGCCGAGTAGGCCTGCGGCGGCTGGTGCGGCTGCGCGGGGGCCGCGCCGGCCTGCGCCTGCGGCTGCGGTTCTCGGGTATCCGTCACAGTCCCCCCCTGGGAGTCCGCGGCAGGGCCACGGGCACCGTTCTCTCCAGTCTTGGCCGGTCCGGCGCCCGTGGCTCCACTCACGACTTACTCCTCGTGCTCCCCGGCCGAGGGCTGCGTGCCCTCGGCGGCCTCGGCGGCCTGTCCGTCGGCCGCCTCGGTCTCGGTCTCGGTCTCGTCACCGTCGACCTCGTCAGCTTCCTGACCGGCCTCGGCGTTGCGGGCGATGCCCACCACGGCATCGCGCTTGCCCAGGTTGATCAGCTGGACGCCCATGGTGTCACGGCCGGTCTCCCTGACTTCGTTGACGCGCGTACGAATCACACCACCGCCGAGCGTGATGGCGAGAATCTCGTCCGTTTCGTCCACCACGAGCGCCCCGACGAGCGACCCGCGGTCCTCCACGATCTTCGCGGCCTTGATGCCCAGACCACCACGACCCTGGACGCGGTACTCGTCGACCGGCGTCCGCTTGGCGTAGCCGCCGTCGGTCGCGGTGAAGACGAACGTACCCGGCCTCACCACGCTCATCGACAGCAGTTCGTCACCTTCACGGAAACTCATGCCCTTCACGCCCGAGGTGGCGCGGCCCATCGGGCGCAGCGCGTCGTCGGTCGCCGTGAAACGGATCGACTGCGCCTTCTTGCTGATCAGCAGCAGGTCGTCCTCGGCGGACACCAGCTCGGCGCCGATCAGCTCGTCGGCGGTGCCGTCGCCGCCGTCGGCGCCCGTCTCCCTGAGGTTGATCGCGATCACGCCACCCGAACGGGGCGAGTCGTAGTCCTTCAGCGCCGTCTTCTTCACCAGGCCACCCTTGGTGGCCAGGATCAGGTAGGGCGCCGCCTCGTAGTCGCGGATGGCCAGCACCTGGGCGATCTTCTCGTCCGGCTGGAAGGCCATCAGGTTCGCCACGTGCTGCCCGCGCGCGTCCCGGCCGGCGTCCGGAAGCTCGTACGCCTTGGACCGGTAGACCCGGCCCTTGTTCGTGAAGAACAGCAGCCAGTGGTGCGTGGTGGAGACGAAGAAGTGGTCGACCAGGTCGTCCTGCTTCAGCTTCGTGCCGCGCACGCCCTTGCCGCCGCGCTTCTGCGAGCGGTAGTCCTCGGTCTTGGTGCGCTTGACGTAGCCGCCGTGCGTGATCGTGACGACGATGTCCTCTTCGGCGATCAGGTCCTCGATGGACATGTCACCGTCGAAGGGCACCAGCTTGGAACGCCGGTCGTCGCCGTACTTCTCGACGATCGCCGCCAGTTCCTCGCTGACGATCGAGCGCTGCTTCTCCGGCGAGGCCAGGATCGCGTTGTACTCGTTGATCTTGGCCTGGAGCTCGTCGTGCTCGGCGACGATCTTCTGCCGCTCCAGGGCCGCCAGGCGGCGCAGCTGCATCTCGAGGATCGCGTTCGCCTGGATCTCGTCGATCTCCAGGAGGCCCATCAGGCCCTCGCGCGCGATCTCGACGGTGTTGCTGCGCCGGATCAGCGCGATGACCTCGTCGATCGCGTCCAGCGCCTTGAGCAGGCCGCGCAGGATGTGGGCGCGCTCCTCCGCCTTGCGCAGGCGGAAGCGCGTGCGCCGGACGATGACCTCGATCTGGTGCTGCACCCAGTGGCGGATGAAGGCGTCGACCGACAGCGTGCGCGGCACGCCGTCCACCAGCGCCAGCATGTTCGCGCCGAAGTTCGTCTGGAGGTCGGTGTGCTTGTACAGGTTGTTCAGCACGACCTTGGCGACGGCGTCGCGCTTCAGGACGATCACCAGGCGCTGCCCGGTCCGCGACGAGGTCTCGTCGCGGACGTCGGCGATGCCGCCGATCTTCCCGTCCTTGACCAGGTCGGCGATCTTCTGCGCGAGGTTGTCGGGGTTGGTCTGGTACGGAAGCTCCGTGACCACCAGGCACTGGCGGTTCTGGATCTCCTCGACCTCGACCACCGCGCGCATCGTGATGGAGCCGCGACCGGTCCGGTACGCCTCCTCGATGCCCTTGCGGCCCACGACCAGGGCGCCCGACGGGAAGTCAGGTCCCTTGATCCGCTCCAGGAGCGCCTCGAGCAGCTCCTCGTGCGTTGCCTCCGGGTGTTCCAGCGCCCACTGCGCGCCCGCCGCGACCTCGCGCAGGTTGTGCGGCGGGATGTTCGTCGCCATGCCGACCGCGATACCGGCGCTGCCGTTGACCAGCAGGTTCGGGAAGCGCGCCGGCAGGACCGTCGGCTCCTGGTTGCGGCCGTCGTAGTTGTCCGTGAAGTCGACGGTCTCCTCGTCGATGTCCCGGAGCATCTCCATGGCCAGCGGCATCAGCTTGCACTCGGTGTAGCGCATCGCGGCCGCCGGGTCGTTGCCCGGCGAGCCGAAGTTGCCGTTGCTGTCCACCAGCGGCATCCGCATCGACCACGGCTGGGCCAGGCGGACCAGGGCGTCGTAGATCGAGGAGTCACCGTGCGGGTGGTACGTACCCATGACGTCGCCGACGACGCGGGCGCACTTGTAGAAGCCCTTCTCGGGCCGGTAGCCGCCGTCGTACATCGCGTACAGCACACGGCGGTGGACCGGCTTGAGGCCGTCGCGCACGTCCGGCAGGGCGCGCGAGACGATGACGGACATCGCGTAGTCGAGGTAGGAGCGCTGCATCTCCGTCTCGAGCCCGACGGGCTCGATGCGCAGGATCGGCTGCTCTTCCCCGGTGTTCTCGGCAGTGGGGGTGGTTTCGTCGGCCATTGCTGGTCAGAAGTCCTTTCAGGCGGTCAGCTGAGCCGACTCAGATGTCGAGGAAGCGAACGTCCTTGGCGTTGCGCTGGATGAAGGAGCGCCGGGCCTCGACGTCCTCACCCATCAGCACCGAGAACAGGTCGTCGGCCTGCGCCGCGTCGTCCAGGGTGACCTGGCCGAGCACGCGGTGGTCCACGTCCATGGTGGTGACGCGCAGCTCCTCGGCGTTCATCTCGCCCAGACCCTTGAAGCGCTGGATCGAGTCTTCCCTGATCCGCTTGCCGTTCTGCTTGCCGAGCTCGACCAGGGCGTCGCGCTCACGGTCCGAGTACGCGTACTCGAAGTCGTCGCGGCCCCACTTGATCTTGTACAGCGGCGGGCGGGACAGGTACACGTGACCCGCCTCGACCAGCGGCCGCATGAAGCGGAACAGGAAGGTCAGCAGCAGGGTGTTGATGTGCTGGCCGTCGACGTCGGCGTCCGCCATCAGGATGATCTTGTGATAACGGAGCTTCTCGATGTCGAAGTCCTCGTGCACACCCGTGCCGAACGCGCTGATCAGCGCCTGGACCTCGGTGTTCTGGAGGATCTTGTCGATCCGGGCCTTCTCGACGTTCAGGATCTTGCCGCGGATCGGCAGGATGGCCTGGTACATCGGGTTGCGGCCGGACTTCGCCGAGCCGCCGGCGGAGTCACCCTCGACGATGAAGATCTCGCACTTCGTCGGGTCGTTCGACTGGCAGTCGGACAGCTTGCCCGGCAGCGAGGCGCTCTCCAGCAGACCCTTGCGCCGGGTCAGGTCACGGGCCTTGCGGGCCGCGACGCGGGCCGTGGCGGCCTGGATCGACTTGCGGATGATGTCCGCGGCCTCGACCGGGTTCCGGTCGAACCAGTCGTTCAGGTGCTCGTGGACGACCTTCTGCACGAAGGTCTTCGCCTCCGTGTTGCCCAGCTTGGTCTTCGTCTGGCCCTCGAACTGCGGCTCGCCCAGCTTCACCGAGATGATCGCCGTCAGACCCTCGCGGATGTCCTCGCCGGCGAGGTTGTCGTCCTTTTCGCGCAGCAGCTTCTTGTCCCGCGCGTACCGGTTGACCAGACCCGTCAGCGCCGCACGGAAGCCCTCCTCGTGCGTACCGCCCTCGTGCGTGTGGATCGTGTTCGCGAAGGAGTAGACACCCTCCGTGTACTGCGAGTTCCACTGCATCGCGATCTCGACCGAGAGCATCCGCTCCTTGTCCTCGGCCTCGACGTCGATGACGGTCGGGTGGATCAGCTCGCCCTTGCGCGAGTTGAGGTACTTCACGAAGTCGACGATGCCGCCCTCGTAGTGGTACTTCACCGTGCGCGCCTGGGCGTCGTCGGCCTCCTCGACGGAGTCCGCCCCCACGGTCGCCTTCGCCGACTCGCGCTCGTCCGTCAGCGTCAGGGTCAGGCCCTTGTTCAGGAAGGCCATCTCCTGGAAGCGCCGCGAGAGCGTCTCGAAGGAGTAGTCGGTCGTCTCGAAGACGTCCGGGTCGGCCCAGAACGTCACCGACGTGCCGTGCTCGTCGGTCTCCTCGTTCTTGGCCAGCGGGGCCGTCGGCACGCCGAGCTTGTAGTCCTGGGTCCAGCGGTGGCCGTCCGTCTTGACCTCGACCGCGACCTTCGTCGACAGGGCGTTCACGACGGACACGCCGACGCCGTGCAGACCGCCGGAGACGGCGTAGCCGCCGCCGCCGAACTTGCCGCCCGCGTGGAGCACGGTCAGGACGACCTCGACGGCCGGCTTGCCCTCGGACGGCACGATGCCGACCGGGATGCCCCGGCCGTTGTCCACCACGCGCACACCGCCGTCGGCGAGGATCGTCACGTCGATCGTGTCGGCATGCCCGGCCATGGCCTCGTCGACGGAGTTGTCCACGACCTCCTGCACGAGGTGGTGCAGGCCACGCTCACCGGTCGAGCCGATGTACATACCCGGCCGCTTGCGGACCGCATCCAGGCCCTCGAGGACCTGGATGGCACTGGCGTCGTAATTCTTCTCGTTGGAGTCGCCGGAATCGGCCACGAAGCGCCCTTTCTGGCACAGCGCAGCCCGTACTCCGGACCAGCGTGTGCGCCGGAGGAGCGGCCGCGTCGATCTGCGTTGTCTGCGTGATCCCGCGATCGGGCGGGATTCCCTTCAGTCTACCGGTACCACTGACATGAATGGGGGTTTGCCGGTACCTGAGTCCGCATGTGCCGCCCTGAACCTCCACCTTCCGACTCCCCATATCCGGGAAGGGGCTCAAAGAGGCTCACACGGGCATCCAGCGCTTCGGCCTGTCAACCTCCCGCTACCGTGAGGGACACCACCTGCCGCCCCGGCCCCGGGCGGCCGACGACGCCGTGCCCGGGGGCCCCGCCGGCACCCTCGGCGGGGTCTGCACCGTCCCTTCGGGAGACGGTCTAGCCGTACGTGTCCCCCGGGCCCGTACTGCCCGGCGCCCGCCACGGCCCGTATCCCTTCGGACGCCCGCCCCCGGGGCCCCGGACCTTGATCAGCCGGACCGTTCCCTGCCCCAGGTCCGCGTTCAGCCGGGCCACCAGCTGCGGGGCCAGCAGCTTCAGCTGGGCCGCCCACGCCGAGGAATCGCACCGGACGACCAGTTCACGGTCCTCGTAGTGCTCCGGTTCACAGTGCGCGGCGATGTCGGGGCCGACGATCTCCGGCCAGCGCTCCATCACGCCCGCCACCGCCATCGGCATCTCCCAGCCGCGCTCGGTGCGCAGCCGGTCCAGCGCCGCCATCAACGGCATCGGGTCCCGGCCGTCCGCCCGCGCCCCCGACCTCAGCCCCGGACCCTGCTGCCGCTTCTTCCCGCCCGCCGCGCTCCCCCGCGCCCGCGCCTGCTCCCGCGCCGCGGCCAGCGCCTGCCGCGCCAGGTCCACCCCGGAGGGCTCCGGCGCCCTGCGGGCCTCCTTGCGCGGCTCCTTGTCCTGATCGCTCACAGCCGGGTCACCTCACCGCCGGACACCCCGAACCGCGTCCCCGTCAGCACACCCGGAACGTCATCGTCCACCGCCGCCGTCACGAGCACCTGCTCGCCCGGCGCGACCAGCTCGGCCAGCCGCTCCCGCCGCCGCGCGTCCAGCTCCGCGAACACGTCGTCGAGGATCAGCACCGGCTCGGCGCCCTCCGAGCGCAGCAGCTCGTACGAGGCCAGCCGCAGGGCCAGCGCGTACGACCACGACTCCCCGTGGCTCGCGTACCCCTTCGCCGGCAGCTCCCCGAGCCTCAGCAGCAGGTCGTCGCGGTGCGGGCCGACCAGCGTCACGCCCCGCTCGATCTCCTGCTTGCGCACCTGGGCCAGGGCCGCCAGCAGCACCTCGTAGATCGCCTCGCGGCTGCGCGCCGACCCGCTGTCCACCGGCTCGCCCGCCGAGGACCGGTACGCGAGCCCCAGCGGGCCGCCGCCGGGCGCGAGCTGCTCGTGCGCCTTGTCCGCCAGCGGCAGCAGCGTCGCGATCAGGTCCAGGCGCTGCGCCAACAGCTCCGCGCCCGCCCGCGCCAGGTGCTGGTCCCACACGTCCAGGGTCGACAGGTCCATGGACCGGCCGCCGTGCCGGCGGGCCATCGCCGCCGACTTCAGCAGGGTGTTGCGCTGCTTCAGCACCCGCTCGTAGTCCGAGCGGACCGCCGCCATCCGCGGCGAGCGCGCCGTGACGATCTCGTCCAGGAACCGGCGCCGCTCGCCCGGGTCGCCCTTCACGAGCGCCAGGTCCTCCGGCGCGAACAGCACCGTCCGCACGATCCCCAGCACGTCCCGCGGCTTCACCTGCGAGGACCGGTTGATCCGGGCCCGGTTCGCCCGGCCCGGGTTCAGCTCCAGCTCGACCAGCTGCCGGCGCTCGCCCTGGGTGACGGACGCCCGGATGACCGCCCGCTCCGCGCCCATCCGGACGAGCGGCGCGTCCGAGGAGACCCGGTGGCTGCCGAGCGTCGACAGGTAGCCGATCGCCTCGACGAGGTTGGTCTTCCCCTGGCCGTTGGGGCCCACGAAAGCGGTGACGCCCGGGTCGAGGGGAACCTCGGCCCGGGCGTACGAGCGGAAGTCGGCCAGCGAGAGATGCGAAACGTGCATACGGCGCCGACCTCCCCCGGCTTCCTGCTGCTCTGTGTGGTGCTGTGTGGTGCTGTGTGCGGCCCCGGGGCGCCGCACGGTGTCTCTTGCGCTGCTTCTTCCCGGCTACTTCTTCTCGACCGCGTGGCCGCCGAACTGGTTGCGCAGCGCGGCGATCATCTTCATCTGCGGGGAGTCGTCCTGGCGCGACGCGAACCGCGCGAACAGCGAGGCGGTGATCGCGGGCAGCGGAACGGCGTTGTCGATCGCCGCCTCCACCGTCCAGCGGCCCTCGCCCGAGTCCTGGGCGAAGCCGCGCAGCTGGTCGAGGTGCTCGTCCTCGTCGAGGGCGTTCACGGCCAGGTCCAGCAGCCAGGACCGGATGACCGTGCCCTCCTGCCAGGAGCGGAAGACCTCGCGGACGTCGGTGACCGAGTCCACCTTCTCCAGCAGCTCCCAGCCCTCGGCGTAGGCCTGCATCATGGCGTACTCGATGCCGTTGTGGACCATCTTCGCGAAGTGGCCCGCGCCCACCTTGCCGGCGTGCACGGCGCCGAACTCGCCCTCGGGCTTGAGGGCGTCGAAGACCGGCTGCACGGTCGCGACGTGCTCCTTGTCGCCGCCGTACATGAGGGCGTAGCCGTTCTCGAGGCCCCACACGCCGCCGGAGACGCCGCAGTCGACGAAGCCGATGCCCTTGGCCTTCAGCTCCTCGGCGTGCTTCTCGTCGTCCGTCCAGCGCGAGTTGCCGCCGTCGACCACGATGTCGCCCGGCGACAGCAGCTCGGCGAGCTCGTCGACCGTGGACTGGGTGGCCGCTCCGGCCGGGACCATGACCCACACCACGCGGGGGGCCTGCAGACTGTCCACAAGCTCCTGCAGGCTGTGGACATCGGCGAGGTCCGGGTTGCGGTCGTATCCGATGACGGTGTGGCCTGCGCGGCGGATGCGCTCGCGCATGTTGCCGCCCATCTTGCCGAGACCGACGAGACCAAGCTCCATCAAGTGGTTCCTTAAGCGTTGTGGCCGTCTTTGCCGGGGCCTCCTGCTACCCGGAGGACATCCCAGGCCCCGAGCCTACGCCCGGCGGGCTCGCCGGGCGCCACGGGGCGCGCCTGGCCCGGGAGTACGGTAAAACGCGGTCAGGCCCGGTCTCGCAGCGCGCGAGACCGGGCCTGACCTGCGAAGAATCAGCCGGAGAGGCGCACCGGCATGATCAGGTACTTGTACGCCTCATCGGCTTCGGCGTCGACCGCCGGGCGGCCGCTGAGCAGCGCCGGCTTGGTGGACGTGGTGAAGCTGAGCTGCGCGGCGGGCGAGTCGATCGCGCTCAGGCCGTCGAGCAGGAAGGTCGGATTGAAGGCGATCGAGATGTCGTCGCCGTCGAGCTTGGCGTCGACGCGCTCCACAGCCTGTGCATCGTCGGAGGAACCGGCCTCGAGGATCAGCACGCCCTGCTCGAAGCTCAGGCGGACCGGGGTGTTGCGCTCGGCGACCAGCGCGACGCGCTTGACGGCCTCGACGAACGGGGCGGTCTCGATCACGGCGATGGAGTTGAACTCCGTCGGGAACAGCGTGCGGTACTTCGGCAGGTCGCCCTCGAGGAGGCGGGTGGTGGTGCGGCGGCCGGCACCCTCGAAGCCGATCAGGCCCTCACCGGCACCGGAGCCGGACAGCGCCAGTGTGACGGTGTCACCGCTCGTGAGCGACTTGGCGGTGTCCAGGAGCGTCTTCGCCGGCACCAGGGCCACGGCGGAGGCGTCCGGGTTCTCCGGCTTCCACAGGAACTCGCGGACCGCGAAGCGGTAGCGGTCGGTGGAGGCGAGGGTGACGCGGTCGCCCTCGATCTCGATGCGCACACCGGTCAGCACAGGCAGCGTGTCGTCGCGGCCGGCGGCGATGGCGACCTGGGCGGCGGCGGAGGCGAAGACCTCGCCGGGCACGGTGCCGGTGGCGGTCGGCATCGTCGGCAGCGCCGGGTATTCCTCCACAGGCAGGGTGTGGAGTGTGAACCGCGAGGAGCCGCAGACCACGGTCGCCCGTACACCGTCTGTGGAAATCTCCACCGGGCGGTTGGGGAGGGCGCGGCAGATGTCGGCCAGCAGCCGGCCGGAGACCAGGACCGTGCCGTCCTCCTCGACGTCCGCCTCGACGGAGACGCGGGCCGAGACCTCGTAGTCGAAGCCGGAGAGGCTGAGGGTGCCCTCTTCGGCCTTCAGCAGCAGGCCCGCGAGAACGGGCACCGGCGGCCGGGCCGGGAGGCTACGGGCAGCCCAGGCCACCGCCTCCGCGAGTACGTCGCGCTCCACCCGGATCTTCACCGGAACCGCCTCCTGCTGTTGCTCGCTCGTCTGCCGGCCTTCGTCGTCGGCTTGTCGATGGCTCGAGTGCCGGGGACCAGTCTGACGTACGGCGCCGACACTCGGTGCGGCTGGCGGTCAAGTCGGGAGCGAGGCGTCGGCGAGCCCGTCCACCGAGTTGTGCACAGGACCTGCTTGAAAACCGAAACCGGGCTAACTCTCTATGGGGGTAGTAGTAGGGCCTGTGGAAACGGTGGATAACCTCGTTTTCGCAGGTCAACCCGCGTTTTTTATCCCCACACCCTGTGGGTGGCACCGGTGGACAACACGGTGTCTCTGTGGAGAACGAAAAGTTCTGCACAGGCCGTCCCCAGACGACCTCGACTACTCCACAGGTGTGTCCCCAGCTTTCCCCCAGTACTCCACAACCCAAACGTCCACCTCCGTGTGACGGCTTTCACTCGGGGCGGTGAGCGGGGGTGGAATGTTGCCGAACAGTGGACAACGGTGTGGAGAAGACGTCGGATCCTGTGCACAGGATCCGCGAACCTGTGGGTTGGCGGTGGACAACGTCGTGGACAGGGCTGTGGACGAATAGTTTGTCCACAGCCTGTGGATGACGCTTGCGCACAATTCCACAGGCTGCTGACCTGGCCTGATGGATCCTCACCCGGTATCCCTGTGGACAGATTGTGGGCGAAGGGAGCCGTCCCCAGGGTGTGGACGGCAGAAAGTCCGTGAATCTGTGGATGAGTTGCTCCCGAGGGGGCGTATTCGAACAGGTCAGGGGCGCGCGGACGAAGAAGGGCGCCCCCGGTGTGGTCCGGGAGCGCCCTCTGGAAGCGTTTGGAAGAGGTCTGCTCGGGGCCGCCTCAGCCGTTCTTGATGCGGTTGGTGAGCTCCGTGACCTGGTTGTAGATGGAGCGGCGTTCCGCCATCAGGGCGCGGATCTTGCGGTCGGCGTGCATGACCGTGGTGTGGTCCCGCCCGCCGAACTGCGCCCCGATCTTGGGCAGGGACAGGTCGGTGAGCTCCCGGCACAGGTACATGGCGATCTGCCGCGCGGTCACCAGGACCCGGCTGCGCGAGGAGCCGCACAGGTCGTCCACGGTGAGCCCGAAGTAGTCGGCGGTGGCCGCCATGATGTCGGTCGCCGTGATCTCCGGCGCACTGTCCTCGCCGCCGGGGATCAGGTTCTTGAGGACGTCCTCGGTCAGGCCCAGGTCGACCGGCTGGCGGTTCAGGCTCGCGAAGGCCGTGACCCGGATCAGCGCCCCCTCCAGCTCGCGGATGTTGCGCGAGATGCGGGAGGCGATGAACTCCAGTACCTCCGGCGGGGCGTTGAGCTGCTCCTGGACCGCCTTCTTGCGCAGGATCGCGATGCGGGTCTCCAGCTCGGGCGGCTGGACGTCGGTGATCAGGCCCCACTCGAAGCGGTTGCGGAGCCGGTCCTCCAGGGTGACGAGCTGCTTGGGCGGCCGGTCGGAGGAGAGCACGATCTGCTTGTTGGCGTTGTGGAGCGTGTTGAAGGTGTGGAAGAACTCCTCCTGCGTCGACTCCTTGCTCGCGAGGAACTGGATGTCGTCGACGAGCAGGATGTCCATCTCGCGGTAGCGCTTGCGGAACGCGTCGCCCTTGCCGTCGCGGATGGAGTTGATGAACTCGTTGGTGAACTCCTCGGAGCTCACGTACCGCACGCGGGTGCCGGGGTACAAGCTCCGCGCGTAGTGCCCGATGGCGTGCAGCAGGTGCGTCTTGCCGAGTCCCGACTCCCCGTAGATGAAGAGCGGGTTGTACGCCTTCGCGGGTGCCTCGGCGACGGCCACCGCGGCCGCGTGCGCGAAGCGGTTGGAGGCGCCGATGACGAAGGTGTCGAACAGGTACTTGGGGTTCAGCCGGGCGGTCGGCTCGAGCGGTCCGGACGTGGAGCCGCCGGACGGCGCCGGCGCGGCCGAGGGCCTGCCGGGGGCCTGCCGGGGCGGGGGCTGCTCGTACTGCTGCTGTTCGTACTGATGCGACGGGTGGGACTGGTGCTGCTGCTGGGACTCGTACGAGGACTGCTCGTACTGCTGCTGCTCGTAGGAGCCCTGGTCGTAGGCCGGGGGCTCGGGCTGCTGGAGGTAGCCCGGCTGCGGCGAGGCGTACGGGTCGCGCTCGGGGAAGCCGCCGAGGCGGGGCTGCTGCCAGCCGTAGTCGTCCTGCTGGCCGCCCCGGGGCCAGGCGCCGGGCTCCGGGCGCTGCTGCTGGTAGTCCGGGTAGGCGGGGCGGGCGGTGGGGAGCTGGTCGTCGGAGGGGCCGCCCGGGCCGCCGGGGCGCTGGCCGGGGTACGGCTCGTACGCGCCCTGCTGCTGTCCGCCCGGGGCGGAGGGCGCGGGCTCGCCGGCGGAATCGTCCACGGTGATGGCGATCCGGATGGGACGGCCGCACTCGCGGCTCAGGGCGTCGCTGATCAGCGGGGCGAGCCGGCCCTCGAGGACGCGCTTGCCCCACTCGTTGGGGACGGCGAGCAGTGCGGTGTCGGCGACGAGGGCCAGGGGCTGGCATCGCTCGACCCACTGCTTGTCCTTGGGTTCGATCCCCGGCTGTCCCTCCCCGAGGAGCTTTTCGAGCACCCTTGGCCACACTGCGGCAAGATCGGCAGGTACGTCAGCCACAGAGCACGCTCTCTCACAGGGGTCCCACGAATGTGTGGTTCTTTGGGACGGTCGGGACAAAAAATCCGGGATCAGGCAACGGTAGTCAGGCCAGCGGGTACGGTTCAAGTCGTTGTCCACAGCCTGTGCACAGTGTGGGGGCAGCATCGGCTCGGTTTGACCGGATGGCGTAGCCGCGCGTACCGTAACGAGGTCGAGTTGTCGATGGCTGCTGCCGCCTGCCTACCGATGGGCGAAGATCACTGATAGTGATCGTTTAGCGGTGCCACTCGGGCGAACACGCGAGTTTCCTCGTGGGCGCACGGTGACAGCCAGGCGATGTCCCGCCACAACGATTTCATTCTCTGGAGCCCCCGAGTGAGCAAGCGCACCTTCCAGCCGAACAACCGCCGTCGTGCCAAGACCCACGGCTTCCGCCTGCGGATGCGTACCCGTGCCGGTCGCGCGATCCTCGCGAACCGTCGTGGCAAGGGCCGCGCCGCCCTTTCCGCGTAACAACACGCAGGTCGTGACGTCGTGCTGTCTCCCGAGAATCGGCTGAGGCGGCGCGAGGACTTCGCGAGCGCGGTACGTCGAGGTCGTCGGGCTGGTCGCCCGCTCCTCGTCGTCCACCTACGTACAAGCGGTGCAACGGACCCGCACGAGCCGGGGGAGATCGATCCCTCGACGCGTGCGGGTTTCGTCGTCAGCAAGGCTGTCGGCAACGCCGTCATACGTAACCGGGTGAAGCGCCGTCTGCGCCATCTGGTCCGGGAGCGGCTGTCCCAGCTGCCCGCCGGTAGCCTGGTGGTGGTACGTGCGTTGCCCGGAGCGGGTGATGCCGGCCCCGACGATCTGGCCCGGGACCTGGATGCCGCTCTGGTGCGGCTCCTGGGAGGCGTGGCTCGATGAAGTACCCGCTGCTCGCTTTGATCAAGCTGTACCAGTGGACGATCAGTCCGCTGCTCGGCCCGGTGTGCCGCTACTACCCCTCGTGTTCGCACTACGGGTACACGGCCATCGACCGGCATGGTGCGGTGAAGGGGACGGTCCTGACCGGCTGGCGGATCCTGCGGTGCAATCCGTGGTCCCCGGGCGGTGTGGACCATGTCCCACCTCGTAAACGCCCGCGTTGGCACGAGCAGCTGCGCAGTGCGTTGCGTAGATCTCGCAATGCTCAAGGAGCCTGATTAGTGGACACGATTGCCAGTCTGTTCAGCTTTATCACCACACCCGTTTCGTGGATCATCGTCCAGTTCCACAAGCTGTACGGGGCGGTCTTCGGTGCGGACAGTGGGTGGGCCTGGGGCCTGTCCATCGTGTCCCTGGTGGTCTTGATCCGTATCTGCCTGATCCCGCTCTTCGTGAAGCAGATCAAGGCGACGCGTGGCATGCAGGCGCTCCAGCCGAAGATGAAGGCGATCCAGGAGCGCTACAAGAACGACAAGCAGCGTCAGTCCGAAGAGATGATGAAGCTGTACAAGGAGACGGGTACCAACCCGCTCTCCTCGTGCCTTCCCATCCTGGCGCAGTCCCCGTTCTTCTTCGCGCTCTACCACGTGCTCTCCAGCATCGCCAGCGGCAAAGAGATCGGCTACATCGACGGTCCGCTGCTGGCCAGCGCACGTCAGGCCCACATCTTCGGTGCTCCGCTCGCGGCGAAGTTCACGGACAGCGCCGCGAAGGTCGCGAGCCTGGACGCCTCGATCACCGATGTGCGCATCGTCACCGCCGTCATGATCATCCTGATGTCGCTGTCGCAGTTCTACACCCAGCGTCAGCTGATGCAGAAGAACGTCGACCTCTCGGTCAAGACGCCGTTCATGCAGCAGCAGAAGATGCTGATGTACATCTTCCCCGTGATCTTCGCGGTCATGGGCATCAACTTCCCCGTCGGTGTCCTCGTCTACTGGCTGACCACGAACGTGTGGACCATGGGCCAGCAGATGTACGTGATCAACCAGAACCCGACGCCGGGCAGCATGGCCCAGGACCAGTACCTGAACCGCCTGCTGAAGCACGTCAGCTCGCACGGTGACGTCAAGGGCCGGAGCAAGAAGAAGGTCGTCGCCGCGATCGTGGCCAAGGGCCCGGACCGCAACGACAACGAACGCAAGTTCATCTCCGCGCTGACCAAGCAGGGCCTGGCCGCTCAGGCGGACGGCTCGGTCACCAAGAGTGCTGAAGCCACCGTCGACTCGGACGCGGCGAGCGGTGGTGTCGCCACGAAGCGGCAGCAGCCCAAGCGGCAGACGAAGTCGAAGCGTCAGACGCCCCCCAGCAAGCCCTCCAAGAAGTAAGAAGGAGTCCCTCCCGTGACGGAAGGCACCACCACCGCCGCCGCTGAGAGTGGCGACACCCTGACCCGCCTCGAGCAGGAGGGTGAGATCGCGGCCGACTACCTTGAGGGTCTGCTGGACATCGCCGACCTGGACGGCGACATCGACATGGACGTCGAGGCCGACCGGGCCGCGGTGTCGATCGTCAGTGACTCGGCCGGCCGCGACCTGCAGAAGCTCGTGGGCCGCGACGGTGAGGTTCTGGAGGCTCTGCAGGAGCTGACCCGCCTCGCCGTGCACCGTGAGACCGGCGACCGCAGCCGGCTGATGCTGGACATCGCCGGGTTCCGCGCGAAGAAGCGCGAAGAGCTGGCGGCGCTGGGTGCTCAGGCTGCGGCGGACGTGAAGTCGTCCGGCGAGCCCATGAAGCTGGCCCCGATGACCCCGTTCGAGCGCAAGGTCGTCCACGACGCGGTGGCGGCGGCCGGTCTGCGGAGCGAGTCCGAGGGCGAGGAGCCGCAGCGCTTCGTCGTTGTGCTCCCGGCCTGACCGGCAGCGAGAGTGTTCGGCCCCGTCTGTGTCGCAGACGGGGCCGAAGTTTGTCAGCCTGGCATGTGAACGACGCGCCATCTTGAAGACGTGGTTCCTCAGAACCATGCGGTACGGAAGGGACGGTCCCCGTGACGGAGGCAGCTGAGCTTCCCCCGGCGCCTGAAGAGGCGCGCGCGGTGTTCGGTGAGTTTTTCCCGGAAGCTGTGCGCTACGCGGAGCTGCTGGCCGATGCGGGAGTGAAGCGGGGCCTGATCGGGCCGCGTGAGGTGCCGCGGTTGTGGGAGCGGCATCTGCTGAACTGCGCTGTGCTGTCGGAGGTGGTTCCCCAGGGAGTCACCGTGTGCGACGTGGGCTCGGGTGCGGGTCTGCCCGGCATCCCGCTGGCTCTGGTGCGGCGCGATCTGAAGATCACGCTGCTCGAGCCGCTGCTGCGGCGTACGACCTTCCTCCAGGAGGCCGTGGAGCTGCTGGGCCTGGACCACGTGACGGTGGTGCGCGGACGGGCCGAGGAAGTCCTCGGGAAGGTCCAGCCGGTGCACGTGGTGACGGCCCGCGCGGTGGCTCCGCTGGACCGGCTGGCCGGCTGGGGCGTGCCCCTGCTGCGTCCGTACGGGGAGATGCTGGCGCTCAAGGGCGACACCGCCGAGGAGGAGCTGGTGTCGGCGAAGACCGCGCTGGCGAAGCTCGGGGTGGTGAAGACCTCGGTGCTGCACGTCGGTGAGGGCGTGGTGGACCCCCTGTCGACGGTGGTGCGCGTCGAGGTCGGCGAGAGCCCCGGCGGGGTGAGGTTCGCGGCCAAGCGGGCTAAGGCGGCCCGGGTGGGACGCACGCGGCGGCGTCGCTGAACGTCTGGTTCTCGGGGTTCGGCGGCAGATTTCGCCTGCGTTGGGCCCTATAGGTATGGATTTCGGAGTGTCGTAGCGGCCGGAAGTCTCGGCCCGGGCATCGTGTTTCACGTGAAACGTCGCTCTCTGCTGCACGGAATCATCAGCCGCGGTCGTGCGGCTGCGTCCCCCCGCTCCCGCAAGGACGCGAGGGGGACGGAGTTGTCCACATCGGTGGATTCATCCACAGGAGTACGGGCCCCGCTGGTTCGCGACCCCGGTGACATGGCAGGCTCTGTTCATCGCGAGCCTGATGTCGAGGAGAGTGACACCGTGCGGTCCGACGCCAACCTCGCGGGGCCGATGGCCGATCCGGTCCCCGGTCCCCGCTCTGAATCGGCGGGGGACGATGTTTCACGTGAAACATCGCCTCCTCCCCTTGTAGACAACGACACCCCCATCGGCCGAGCCGCCCAGCTGGCGGTCGAGGCGCTGGGGCGCGCCGGTGAGGGTTTGCCCCGTCCCGAGCAGACCCGGGTCATCGTGGTGGCCAACCAGAAGGGCGGCGTGGGCAAGACCACGACGACCGTGAATCTGGCGGCCTCGCTGGCACTGCACGGGGCGCGGGTCCTGGTGGTCGACCTCGACCCGCAGGGCAATGCCTCCACGGCCTTGGGCATCGACCACCACGCGGATGTGCCGTCGATCTACGACGTACTGGTGGACAGCCGGCCGCTGCTGGAGGTGGTCCAGCCCGTGGTGGACGTGGAGGGGCTCTTCTGTGCTCCGGCCACGATCGACCTCGCGGGTGCGGAGATCGAGCTGGTGTCGCTGGTGGCCCGTGAGAGCCGGCTCCAGCGGGCGATCCAGGCGTACGAGCAGCCGCTCGACTACATCCTGATCGACTGCCCGCCGTCGCTGGGGCTGCTGACGGTCAACGCTCTGGTGGCGGGTGCGGAGGTGCTGATCCCGATCCAGTGCGAGTACTACGCCCTGGAGGGTCTGGGCCAGCTGCTGCGCAATGTCGACCTGGTGCGGGCCCACCTGAACCCGGCCCTGCACGTGTCGACGATCCTGCTGACGATGTACGACGGCCGGACCCGACTGGCCTCGCAGGTGGCGGACGAGGTGCGCAGTCACTTCGGCAAGGAGGTGCTGCGGACGAGCATCCCGCGGTCGGTGCGCATCTCCGAGGCGCCGAGCTATGGGCAGACGGTGCTCACCTATGACCCGGGTTCCAGCGGCTCGCTCTCCTACCTGGAGGCGGCGCGGGAAATCGCGTTTCGTGGGGTTGGAATGCAATACGACGCCCGGCAGGCCCATCTGGGCGCGGGTGTGAACAGCACGCAGAGTGTGGCGGAGGGGATCCAGTGAGCGAGCGACGTAGAGGTCTGGGGCGGGGGCTCGGTGCGCTGATTCCGGCGGCTCCGCAGGAGAAGACGCCGCCGGTGGTCGGCGGCGGGTCGATGTCTCCGTCGGCGGTGCCGGTGCTGACCTCGGAGCGCGGGGTCGCGGCGGCGAAGCTCGCTTCGCTCGCGCAGGCCGATGTTTCACGTGAAACATCGTTCGAGGCCCCGACGGTGAGCGAGCCGGTGCCGGCGGCTCCGGAGGCCAATGTGGTGGCCGGGGCGTCGTTCGCGGAGCTTCCGATGGACGCGATCACGCCGAACCCGCGCCAGCCGCGCGAGGTCTTCGACGAGGACGCGCTGTCCGAGCTGGTGACCTCCATCCAGGAGGTGGGCCTGCTCCAGCCGGTGGTGGTACGGCAGTCGGCTCCCGGCCGCTATGAGCTGATCATGGGCGAGCGGCGCTGGCGGGCCTGCCGGGAGGCCGGTCTGGAGAGCATTCCGGCGATCATCCGGGCGACGGACGACGAGAAGCTGCTCCTGGACGCGCTGCTGGAGAACCTGCACCGGGCTCAGCTGAACCCGCTGGAAGAGGCCGCGGCGTACGACCAGCTGCTCCAGGACTTCAACTGCACGCACGACCAGCTGGCGGACCGGATCGGGCGGTCGCGCCCGCAGGTGTCGAACACGCTCCGGCTGCTGAAGCTGTCGCCGTCGGTACAGCGCCGGGTGGCCGCGGGTGTGCTGTCGGCGGGTCACGCGCGGGCGCTGCTGTCGGTGGAGGATTCCGAGGAGCAGGACCGCCTGGCGCACCGGATCGTGGCCGAGGGGCTGTCGGTGCGTGCGGTGGAGGAGATCGTGACGCTGATGGCGTCGGAGCCCTCCAGTGCGGTGAAGCCGAAGGGCCCGCGTGCGGGTGCCCGGGTGGCTCCGGCCCTCAGCGAGCTGGCGACGCGGCTGTCGGACCGGTTCGAGACGCGGGTGAAGGTCGACCTGGGCCAGAAGAAGGGCAAGATCACCGTCGAGTTCGCGTCGATGGAGGATCTGGAGCGGATTCTGGGGACGCTGGCGCCGGGCGAGGGCCGGGTGCTGGAGCAGGGTCTGTCCGAGGAGTGACCCCGGGGCCGCCGAGGGGCGGATCGTGCCGGTGAGAGCCGCGCGGTCCGCCCCTTCGCCGTGCTGCCGAGCCGCGCCTGTCGGGAGGGGGGACCAGTGGTTACCATGCGTTCATGGGTCGTCGGCTGGTACCGCTCACGCTGGACAACCTCCAGGATCTGCCTCGTCGTTGCCGGTCCTGTGTGTTCTGGGAGCTCGATCCGGTCAGCGGTGACGCCGCCGTGAAGGCGGGTACAGCGGCACTGGAGAAGGAAGCCTGGATCTCCGCCGTCCTCCTGGAGTGGGGATCGTGCGGCCGGGTCGTCTACGTGGACGAGGTCCCGGTCGGGTTCGTGCTGTACGCGCCGCCGGCGTACGTACCGCGGTCCACCGCGTTCCCGACGAGCCCGGTCTCCCCGGACGCCGTGCAGCTGATCACGGCGTGGATCATGCCGGGATACCAGGGCCAGGGGCTCGGCCGGGTGATGGTCCAGACGGTGGCGAAGGATCTGCTGCGGCGGGGGTTCCGGGCCATCGAGGCGTTCGGGGACGCCCGGTGGGAGGGCCCGGCGTGCCTGCTCCCGGCGGACCACCTGCTCGCGGTGGGCTTCAAGACCGTACGGCCCCATCCGGCGCATCCGCGGCTGCGGCTGG
Organism: Streptomyces sp. IBSNAI002; assembly: GCF_052244475.1. Classification (NCBI taxonomy): domain Bacteria; kingdom Bacillati; phylum Actinomycetota; class Actinomycetes; order Kitasatosporales; family Streptomycetaceae; genus Streptomyces; species Streptomyces sp. IBSNAI002. The sequence continues at coordinate 4,467,717 of NZ_JBQPXG010000002.1, forward strand.
AGCTGCGCTCCACGCTGTCGTGGAAGGAAGACGTGGAGCTGGCGCTGGACCGGCTGCTGGGTGCGGCACGCAAGGAGCCGGCGCTGCGCCCGCTGTGAGCGGACACGGGAACGGGGCCGCCCCGTGAGGGACGGCCCCGTTTCTCCGGCGGCCGCCGCCGGGTTCGCCCCCGGCGGAACGGGTGGATCGTCAGACGGTCTTCGCGTCCTGGACGAATTCCGCGAGGTCGCGCAGGATGGCGGCCTTCGGCTTGGCGCCCACGATGGTCTTGGCGACCTCGCCGCCCTGGTACACGTTCAGGGTCGGGATGGACATGACGCCGTACTTGGCGGCCGTGGCCGGGTTCTCGTCGATGTTCAGCTTGACGATCTCGATCTGGTCGCCGTACTCGGCGGCGATGGCCTCGAGGGACGGCGCGATCTGGCGGCACGGTCCGCACCAGGCGGCCCAGAAGTCCACCAGTACGGGCTTGTCGCTCCTGAGGACCTCGGCGTCGAAGTCTGCGTCGGTCACGTTCTTGAGGGTGCCGGCCACAGCGGCCTCCTTCTTCCTGCGGGGTGTGGGTGGGGCTGGTACGGGGGTCAGACGGTCGCGTGGGCCTTCTCGGCGTCCGCGAGGGCGGCGAGGAAGCGCTCGGCGTCCAGTGCGGCGGAGCAGCCGGTGCCCGCGGCGGTGATGGCCTGACGGTAGGTGTGGTCCACGACGTCGCCGGCGCCGAAGACGCCGGTCACGCTGGTCCGGGTGGAGGGGGCGTCGACCTTGAGGTAGCCCTCGTCGTCGAGCTCCAGCTGGTCCTTGAACAGCTCGGTGCGGGGGTCGTGGCCGACGGCGATGAAGAGGCCGGTCACGGGCAGCGCGGAGGTCTCACCGGTCTTGGTGTTGCGCAGGGTGAGGCCGGAGAGCTTCTGCTCGCCGTGGATCTCGGCGACCTCGCTGTCCCAGGCGAACTTGATCTTCGGGTCGGCGAAGGCGCGGTCCTGCATGGCCTTCGAGGCGCGCAGGCTGTCGCGGCGGTGGACGATCGTGACGGACTTGGCGAACCGCGAGAGGAAGGTCGCTTCCTCGATCGCGGTGTCGCCGCCGCCGACGACGGCGATGTCGTGGTCCTTGAAGAAGAACCCGTCACAGGTGGCGCACCAGGAGACGCCGCGGCCGGAGAGGGCGTCCTCGTTCGGCAGGCCGAGCTTGCGGTGCTGGGAGCCGGTGGTGACGATGACGGCCTTGGCGCGGTGCACGGTGCCGGCGGTGTCGGTGACGGTCTTGATGTCACCGGTGAGGTCCACGGACACGATGTCGTCCGGCACCAGCTCGGCGCCGAAGCGCTCGGCCTGGCCGCGCATGTTGTCCATGAGGTCCGGGCCCATGATCCCGTCCTGGAAACCGGGGAAGTTCTCCACCTCGGTGGTGTTCATCAGCGCGCCACCGGCGGTGACGGCGCCTTCGAATACCAGAGGCTTGAGCGAGGCACGTGCGGTGTACAGGGCGGCGGTGTAGCCGGCCGGTCCGGATCCGATGATGATCACGTTTCGGACGTCGCTCACGGGTTTCTTCCTCGTCTCTGCGGACTGCGTACTGCCTACCGGGGGCCGGTGCGGACTCTCACCCCACCCAACGGATCCTACGGCGCATGCATTCCCCAGCCCGCCCGGTGCGGGACCCGATGTGTCAGCTTCGGGCAAAGCTGTTCGTGAGCAGCACCTTTCCGGTGGTGTCCGGGGCGCTCTCGCAGCCGCTGTCGACGAGGTAGGCGTCCACGCGGGAGGCGTCGCCCGGGTGCGGCAGGACGAGCAGGAAGACCGGAGTGCCCTGGTAGCTGCCGCGTTCGGTGGCGACCGGAAGGTCCGGGCGGCCCGTCGCCTTCTGGACGCACGCCGGTACGGAGGCCGCCCCGCGGCTGTTGGGGGCGATTCCGGGCGCCGGAGAGGTGTCGTCCATCCCGTACGTGTTGTTCTCCCCCTGCGGGGCGGTGCCGGAGGTCTTCTCGGAGGAGAGGAGCCGCCGGACCGTGCTCTGGAGGCCTTGTGCGGTGTAGGAGCCGTCCGCGGCCCGGGGCTGGGCGGCCGAGCTCGTCGCGTCACGGGCCGTCAGCGGCGGCGGACCGGAGGGGTCGGCGAACAGGAAGATCCCGAGGGCGCAGGCGGCGGCCCCGGTCAGTCCCGCGAGTACGGCGATCCGGCGGCGGGCGCGGCGCCGGCCAGGGCCGGTTGGGCCGGTCGGGTGACCGGCGGGCTGGGCACCCCTCGCCGGTGTTTCACGTGAAACATCGCGATCGGAGGTGCGCGGACGGGCGGCCTGGGCGGGCCGGCCGCTCTGCTGGGGAGCCCGGGGCGTGGTGGCGTCGAGGAGGGCCTCGGCGGCCAGGGCCGCGTCGATGCGGCCCGCGATGTCGGCGGGCATCCGGGCCGGGCCCGGGAGGGTGCCCAGCACGGCCCGGATCTCCTCCAGGGAGGCGAGTACATCGGCGCACAGCGCGCAGCCGCCGAGGTGGAGGCGGACCTCGGCGCTGCGGGCCGGGGAGAGGAGCCCTTCGGTCAGGTCGGAGATCTCCGAGACGTCCGGGTGCCGGATCGTGCCGGTCGTGCCGGTGGTGGGGCTCACGGTCGTCCACCTCCGCCCTTCACTGCGTCTGGATCGGGATGCCTGGGTTCTGCCGCTGGTGGGACGGCTGTACCCGGCGTCCGGTTCCTTCCCCGCTCGGTGGCGGTGTTATCCCCGGCATTCGTGCGCAGATGAGTGAGCATCGGGAGGAGTTTCGCCCGGCCCCGCGCGCACCGGCTCTTCACGGTGCCGGTGGGGACGTCGAGGATGTCGGCGGCCTCGGCGACGGGATATCCCTGCATGTCGACGAGGACGAGCGCCGCCCGCTGTTCGGCGGGGAGGGTGCTGAGGGCGGCCAGGAGCTGGCGGTGGAGGTCCTGGCGCTCCGCCGGGGCCTCGGCGGATTCGTGGGGCTCCAGGAGGCGCTCAAGGCGTTCCGTGTCGTCGAGGGGCGAGGTCTTGCGGGAGGCGGCCTTGCGGGCCCGGTCGAGGCAGGCGTTGACGGTGATGCGGTGCAGCCAGGTGGTGACGGCGGATTCCCCGCGGAAGGTGTGGGCGGCCCGGTAGGCGGAGACGAGGGCGTCCTGCACCGCGTCGGCGGCCTCCTCGCGGTCGCCGAGCGTCCGAAGCGCCACGGCCCAGAGCCGGTCACGGTGGCGCCGTACGAGCTCACCGAAGGCCTCGGGGTCCCCGGCGGTGTGCCGGGCCAGCAGGTCCGCGTCGCTCGCGTCGCCGGTCGTCGCGTCGTGCATCACACCTCGCCTCCCGGGGGGAGATTACGTCCTGGTCGGGGGAATTGACGAGGGCCCGCCGTGCCGGTGGCGCAGCGGGCCCTCGATGACGGTCGGGACCTCTAAGGGGTCGTGCCGAGGATCTTGATCTCGTTGATGCCGCCCCGGTAGCTGTCCGCTCCCTCGGAGGGCAGGGAGGTGATGTGGATCAGCACGTAGCGGGTGCGGACCGGCTTGTCGAGGGTGGCCTTCAGCTTCTTCTCCACGTCCTTCAGCTCGGTGATCGGCTGGGAGAACTGGGAGAGCTCCGACGGCGAGGAGGCCTCCGGCGCGGCGGCCCGGACCTGGAGCTTCTGGCCGCTCGCGTAGAGGTCCAGATCGATGCCGGCCACGTCCTGCACGCTGCCGAGGTCGACGATGATGCCGCTGCCGCCCCTGCGGGTCGGCAGGTTGCCGAAGTTGGCGTAGCCGTCGTACCGGGGGGTGGACCAGCCGGTCTCCGGGTTGCCGTCGATGGCCTTGTGGCTGTCCTTGGCGTTCAGCGGGTCCGGGTCGGGCGCGAACACGGAGGCATCGGCGATGCCGAGCTGCTTGCCGGGAGTGACCGTCTTGGGGGCGTCGTCGGACTCGGTCTGCGTCTGGTTCGGGCCGTTGGTGCCGCCGTTGTTTCGCTCGAGCAGGGTGTCGGCCAGCTGCCAGCTGCCCAGTCCCAGGGCGGCGATGAGCAGGGCGGCGACACCCCACTTGAGGGCCCGGCCCGTCCGGCTCTGCAGCGGGGGCGGCGGGGGCGCGATGGGCCGTACCTGGGCCGTGTTGGCCCCGGGAGGCGTGGGACGGCCGTAGCTGCCCTGCTGGTAGGTGGTGTGCTGGTACTCCGGCGGGGCCGTGAAGGCGGGCTCCGGGGGCCGGATGCGGGGCATCGCGGCGACGGCCTTGGCCAGCTCCTCGGGGCTGGTGCAGGCGGGCTCCTGACGGGAGGCGGTGGCCCCGTCGTTGGCGAGGGCGCGCATGGCGAGCTCGCCCAGGCCCCGGTGCACCCCGGCGCGGACCTGGTCGGGGGCGATCAGCCCGACGCCCTTGGGCAGGCCGGTGAGGCCGTAGGCGTCGTTCTCGTACGGCCAGCGCTGGGTGAGCGCGGCGTACAGGAGTGCGCCGATGGCCTCGGTGTCGGCACGCTGCGGCGTCTCGCTGGTGATGCCGCGCAGGGCGGCGTTCACGGCGAGGCCGCGGATGCGGTACTGGCCGGTGGAGGTGCGCAGTATCGCGCTGGGTGTCAGGCGCAGGTGGGCGAGGCCTTCGCGGTGGGCCGTGGTCATGGCCTGGGAGATCTGGCTGACGAGCTGGTAGGCCTCGTGGGGTTCCAGGGGGCCCGCGGCGAGGAGCGCGGTGAGCTCGGTGGCGTCGGGCAGCCACTCGTGGACGACGTAGACGAGGTCGTTCTCCTCCACGGCGTCGAGGACCTGGACGAACCGGGGGTCGCCGAGCAGTGCGGAGGACCGGGCGGCGGCGAGGACGGACCGGGCCCGCGGGTGGTCGGCGGGCAGCAGGTGGACGCCCACGGCCCGGCGCAGTTTCTCGTCCATCGCACGCCAGCTGCTGAATCCGTCCAGACGGGTGACGCACTCCTCGAGCCGGTAGCGTCTGGCGAGCTTGTGGCCGCTGTGGAGTTCGGGTGCGGCCGCAGGGGCCGCGGTCGTGCGTTCGCCGTCCTTTTCGGTCATGGGTCCGTCCGCGGCTCGTCCGTTCTGGGTGTCCACCCCGTCGGCCGTGGCCTTGTCCGCTTTCGCGGCCAGCGGCTTGTCGCCACTGTTGTCGGCCACGTCGACGGCAGCCGTGCTACGTTCCGCCACCGTCGTTCCCGCCTCCCCATCCGTTGCGCGCTGTCGGCCAGTCTGCGAAGCCATGCCAATTGTGCCCACAGTCCGACGCTATGCACGACACACGAACGGGGGCGACGGTTGTGCGCATCAGCGCCCCAGTCGTCCGCGGACCATTCCGACCATCGAGTTGAGCTCTTCGATCCGCATCCGCTTGGCGGCGATGAGGAACACGGCGGCCAGTGCGATGCCGCCGGCCACGAGGGAGGTGGCGGAGCCGGCGACTCCGCTGCCCAGCCACCGGGTGACTCCGTAGGCGGCGGCGCCGGCCACCGCGGCCGCCGGGACGCACGCGCCGGTGAGGCGGGCGTAGGTGCGCATCACGTGGGCGCCGTCGAGGTCGCCGCCGAGGCGGGTCTTGAGGCGGCGCCAGGCCACGCCCACACCGACGGCGTAGCCGAGGCCGTAGGAGGCGGCCATGCCGACGACGGCCCACCGGGCCGGGAGGAGGAAGAAGGAGGCCGCCGAGCCGGCCGCGTTGACCGCGGCGACGATGACGGTGTTGTAGAAGGGCGTCCGGGTGTCCTCATAGGCGTAGAAGCCGCGCAGGACCACGTACTGGACCGAGTACGGGATGAGCCCGAGGCCGAAGGCCATCAGGACGTAGCCGATGTTCTGGGCGCCGGAGCCGGAACCGGCGTAGAGCAGCGTGGCCATGGGGACGCCGAGCGCGAGGAACGCGAAGGCGCAGGGCACGATCGCGACGGCGGAGGTGCGCAGCCCGTAGGAGATGTCGTCGCGCACGGCGGCGGCGTCCCCGTCGTGCGCGGACCGGGAGATGCGCGGCAGGACGGCCGTCATGACGGAGACGGTGATGATGGCCTGCGGCATCTGCCACAGCAGCAGTGCGTAGTTGTAGGCGGTGATGCCCGTACCGGCGTGGCCCTGCTTCTCGGCGACCGATCCGGCCCAGGTGGCGAGCTGGGTGACGACGACGAGCCCGATCTGGTTCGCGAGGACGAAGAAGAACGTCCATTTGGCCAGGCGGGCGGCCTTGCCGAGGCCGTGGCCCTTCCAGTCGAAGCGCAGGCGCGGCTTGAAGCCGGCGTCGCGCAGGTACGGCAGCATCGCGAGGGCCTGGACGGTGAGGCCCAGCAGGGTGCCGAGGCCCAGCAGCCGGACGCCGTCGGCGGTGACGGTGGAGGCGTTGACGCCGGAGGTGGTGAAGCCGCCGAAGGCCCAGATGAAGGCGCCGAAGGTGGCGATGACGACGATGTTGTTGAGGACCGGGGTCCACATCATCGCGCCGAACCGGCCACGGGCGTTGAGGATCTGACCGAGGACCACGTGGACGCCCATGAAGAACATGGTCGGCAGGCAGTAGCGGGCGAAGGCGACCGCGACGTCCATCTGCTGGGGGTCGGAGGCGATCTTCGGCGACATCATCGTGATGAACACGGGCGCGGCCAGCACACAGACGGTGGTGATGGCGGCCAGCAACACGACGACGAGGGTCAGCAGCCGGTTGGCGTACGCCTGGCCGCCGTCACTGTCGTTCTTCATCGCCCGGACCAGCTGCGGGATGAAGACGGCGTTGAGGGCGCCGCCGCCGACCAGCACGTAGATCATCGTGGGCAGGGTGTTGGCGATCTGGTACGTGTCGTTGAACGTGCCGACGCCGATGGCACCGGCGATGACCAGGGTCCGCAGGAAGCCGGTGATGCGGGAGACGATCGTGCCGGCGGCCATGAGCGCGCTGGACTTCAGCAGGCTGGACGTGCGTCCGGCGGGCTTGGCAGGGGCCGGCGCGGCGACGGGGGTTTCCTCGGCGGGGGTGCGGGGAGCCGCCTCCTGGTCCCGGTACAGGTGGGCGAAGGCATCGGGTTCGGGCTGGTCGTCCGCCGCCTTGGTGACGAGGGAGTCCACGCCGACGAACTCGGTCGTGCTCGCGTGGTCGCCGTACGGCAGGTGGCGGGAGGGGCCGTCGGGCTCGGGCGGCGGGGTCTGCGCCCAGACGCGCGGATCCGGGGCGTAGGAGGGGGCCGTGGGCGCCGCGTAGAGCGGGCCCGCCTCCTGGTAGGTGCCGGGGGGTGGCGGGGGGTGTGCGGCCCGGTCATAGAGGACCTCGGCCACGGGGTCCTGTGCGGACAGGTCCTGAGACCGGTACGGGTCGTAGTCGTAGGCGTCCTGGACATACGGGTCGCGGTCCGGCGCGGGCGCAGGTGCGGGAACCTGCCCGGGCACCGGGGTGCCCGGGGCAGTGCCCTGGGAGGGCGTGGGCCCACCAGTGCCCTGCGCGCGGTCACCGTCGTACGGCGCGTTCATCGAAACCCCACCTCATCGTCCCCAGGCCGACCGGCCACGGCATCGCTCAACGGTCCACTGTCTCACTCGTGCCGGACCCGTCCGCGCTTTGCGGTCCGGTGTCCGGGGACTCGTCACTCTGCTGCGTGTTCTCCTCGGCGGCCGCGCGCGCCGCCACGCGCTTGCGGCTGGCGTACATCTTGATGCCCGCCAGGACGAGGAGGAGCACACCGCCGGCGATGACGAGCATGACGGTGGGGGTGATCTCGGTGGCGTCGACGGTGAACTTTCGTTCCTTGCCGTAGGGGACGCCGTCCTTGGTGAAGAGCTGCGCGGTGACCTCGACGGGGCCGCTCGCGGTGGCGTTCGCGGTGAACTTGATCGTCTGGGTGTGGTCGCCCTGGACGGTGACCTGCTGTTCGGCCTGCCCCTTGTCGCCGAACATCAGGCGCGTGGGGTTGGCGGACTTCACCCGCAGGACCAGGTCGTGGACGTCCTGGACGAGGCTGTTCTGGACGCTCACCGGGATGGTGGCGCTGTGGCCGGACAAGGTGGCGTCGGACTTCGGGACGACCTTGACCTTCTCGGTGAGGCCGAGCAGGTAGTCCTGGACCTGGTCCCGGTAGAGCGCGGCCTCCGCGGGGCGGCTGCGCCAGGAGGTGGACATCTCCCGGTTGGTGGTGTTGCCGAAGGGGATCTCGACGCGGTCGGGGGCGGCGAGGATGACCTTGAAGTGGTCGAGGGTGTTCTGGGTGGTCCGGATCTTCTCGAAGGCGGACACCGGGAGCTCTTGCTTCCGCAGCTCCTCCGGGTACTGCCCGGCGCCCGGCACCTGGGTGGCGGCCGAGGGGTCGGGCTTGGCCGCGGCCGCGGTCTCGAGGTCGCCGGGCTGGGTCCAGCGGCCGCCCTGGAGGGCGCGGACGGCATCGGCCATCGTCTCCACCTGGCTGACGCTGGGCATCCGCTGCGGGGCGACGACGAAGCTGCGCTGCTCGTCGGTCTTCTGCAGGTTCAGGGAGAGGGAGTGGGCGAGGAACCGCTGCACGGCGAGGGTGGCGTTCCCGGCGTTCAGCATGTCGCCCTCGAAGGCGGTGGAGAGCTCCGCGTCGGCGACGACGGCCGTGGCACCCGCGCCGATGGGGCGGGCGGCCGAGGGGGTGTACCCCAGCGCCCCGCTCTCCGAGAGGCTGTCGCTGCGGGTCAGGATGTTGTGGGCGCCGGCCGAGGTGGCGACGTTGACGATCGAGGGGTCGATGGCACCGTCCACGGGCCAGGAGAAGTCGGTGGACGCGGGGACGTGCAGCACCGTGTCGATGGCGTCCTTGGCCTTGTCGGTGGCGGGACGCAGCTGGCCCAGGGTCCCCGAGACGTCCTTGCCGCGATGGGCGAGGGAGGCGAGGTCGGGGTCCGCGAAGGGCAGGGCCACCACCTTCTTGCCCTGGACGGCCGCCTCCAGGGAGTTCAGCCACTGTTCCGCGACGGCCTTGTTCTTGCCCTGGACGGGCTTTCCACCCGGGACGCGGACCCGGTAGCCCTTGGTCATCGCGTCGACCGTGTAGAGCAGGTCGGGATCGATGACCCAGGTGATGGGCAGGTCCTTGCCGAGCGAGACCATCCGCTCCAGCCGGCCGCCGGACCTGAGCTCCTCCGCGAGGGAGTCGTCGAGGAAGACGGGGGTCTGGGTCTCGTCCGAGCCGGTCTCCGCCGTCACGTGGGTGGTCGAGATCAGTGGCCACACGTACGTGAGCTGGGACCGTTTGGCGGCGGCCTCCGGCTGCCAGGGCAGGAAGGTGCGCTTGATGCCGAGCACCTGCTCGGACGGGCGGCTCTCGGTCACCCCGGACAGGGAGACGCCGAGCTGGTAGACGCCGTCCTTGTCCAGCTCCAGCTTGTTCACGGGGATCGTGAGCGTGAAGTCCTGGTTCACCTTCGACGGCAGCGAGGCGATCTTCACGGCGTGGGCCGGGTCGATCTCCCCGGGGTCGACGCCTGCCCGGAAGCCGGTGCGCTCGGCCGCCTCGTCGATGGAGGCCCGGTCCGCGAGCAGGGGTCCGACCCGCAGGCCCACGTGTGCGTCGTTGATCGTCTCGGAGCCGTTGTTGACCACGGTGCCCGTGATGGTCAGGGTGTCGCCCTTGACCGGGGCGGCGGGGCTCATCGAGGTCAGCTGGACGTCGACGCCGGACGCCGGGGCGGCCTGGGCCTTGGGGGCGGGAGAGTAGACGAGAGCGGCGAGGACGGGCGTCCCGGCAAGCAGGACCACCGCGCGCCGCAGCCAGCGGCGCCGGACAGGAGTGGGGGACGCCCCCAGGATGTCTGCCGCCTCGGCCACGCGCTAGCCCGTCCCTCGAAGTGTCAGTGGTCGTCGTTTGTGCGTCCACGCATGGTAACGAGACCCGCTGTGCGCGAGTGCCGCCCCTTGCTCCACATGATCGGCTCAGCCCCGGTGCAGCCGAGTGCCGGGGTCGCGATAAAGGAGGAAGCCCACGCCGGGCGGGACACGTACCCTTTTCTGTTGTGCCGAACGCCAACGAAGACAACCCCAGTGCCCTGAGTCAGGTGCAGCGCCGCGCGGTGAGTGAACTGCTGCGGGTCGCTCCTGTCGCCGACGAGCTCGGCCGCCGTTTCCAGGAGGCGGGCTTCGGGCTCGCCCTGGTCGGCGGGTCCGTCCGCGACGCGCTGCTCGGGCGTCTCGGCAACGATCTCGACTTCACCACCGATGCCCGGCCCGAGGACGTCCTGAAGATCGTCCGGCCGTGGGCGGACTCGGTGTGGGACGTCGGCATCGCCTTCGGCACCGTCGGGGCCCAGAAGAGCGCCCGCGTCGAGGGCGCCGTGCGGAACTTCCAGATCGAGGTGACGACGTACCGCTCGGAGGCCTACGACCGGACCTCGCGCAAGCCCGAGGTGTCCTACGGCGACTCCATCGATGAAGACCTGGTCCGGCGCGACTTCACGGTCAACGCCATGGCGCTGGCCCTGCCGGAGCAGGAGTTCATCGACCCGCACGGCGGTCTGGAGGATCTGGCCGCGGGTGTGCTGCGTACCCCGGGCACCCCTGAGGACTCGTTCTCCGACGACCCGCTGCGCATGCTGCGGGCGGCGCGGTTCGCCGCGCAGTTGGACTTCGAGGTCGCTCCCGAGGTCGTCGCGGCGATGAAGGCCATGTCCGACCGGATCGAGATCGTCTCGGCGGAGCGGGTGCAGGGCGAGCTGAACAAGCTGATCCTGTCCGCGGGCCCGCGGGCGGGCCTGGGGCTGCTCGTGGACACCGGGCTGGCCGACCGGGTCCTGCCCGAGCTGCCCGCGCTGCGGCTGGAGAGTGACGAACACCACCGCCACAAGGACGTCTACGACCACTCGCTGATCGTGCTGGAGCAGGCGATCGCGTTGGAGGAGGACGGCCCGGACCTGGTGCTGCGGCTCGCCGCCCTGCTGCACGACATCGGCAAGCCCCGCACCCGGCGTTTCGAGAGCGACGGCAGGGTGTCCTTCCACCACCACGAGGTGGTGGGCGCGAAGATGACCAAGAAGCGTCTGACGGCTCTGAAGTACTCCAACGACATCGTCAAGGACGTGTCCCGGCTGGTGGAGCTGCACCTGCGCTTCCACGGCTACGGCGACGGCGAGTGGACCGACTCCGCGGTGCGCCGCTACGTCCGCGACGCCGGCCCGCTGCTGGGGCGCCTGCACAAGCTGACCCGCTCGGACTGCACCACGCGCAACAAGCGCAAGGCCAACGCGCTCTCCCGGACCTATGACGGGCTGGAGGAGCGCATCGCGCAGCTCCAGGAGCAGGAGGAGCTGGACGCGATCCGGCCCGACCTGGACGGCAACGCGATCATGCGCGTGCTGGACGTCGGCCCCGGTCCGGTGATCGGCAAGGCGTACGCGTTCCTGCTGGAGCTGCGCCTGGAGAACGGGCCGATGGGGCACGACGAGGCCGTCGCCGCCCTCAAGGAGTGGTGGGCCGCCCAGGCGTGACCGGGGAGCGCGGGGGCCGATGTTTCACGTGAAACATCGGCCCCCGTCTCGTTCCCGCTGTTCCCGCGGGCGATGTTTCACGTGAAACATCGCCGCTGCCGGCCCAGCAGGGCCGCGGTGACGGCGTAGAGCGCGGCCACGCTGAGGATCAGCGGCACGGACTGCCCGTCGGTGGGGAGCATGAGGGAGGCCACCGCCGCGGCGCCGACGAAGGCGATGTTGAAGAGCACGTCGTAGAGGGAGAAGACGCGGCCGCGGTAGTCGTCGTCCACCCGGGACTGCACCACCGTGTCGGTGGAGATCTTGGCGCCCTGGGTGGCGAGACCGAGGACGAACGCGGCGGCCAGCATCGGCCCGGGGGTGAAGAACAGGCCCAGGGCCGGCACCAGCACCGCGGCGCCCGCCGAACAGGCGGTGATCCAGCCCAGTGGCCCCAGCCGGCCCACCAGCCAGGGAGTGACGACGGCGGCGGTGAAGAACCCGGCCCCCGAGACGCCGACCGCGATTCCCAGGAGGGCCAGTCCGTCGGCCTCGTTCTCCGACCACGAGTAGCGGCAGAGCATGAGCAGCATGACGAACAGCGCCCCGTAGCAGAACCGCATCATGGTCATCGCGGTGAGCGCCCGGGCCGCTTCCCGGCGCGAGGCGAGATGGCGCAGTCCCTCGGCCATGCCCCGGACGGTGAGGGCGGCGCCCTCGGCGACCGACGGGTGGCGCAGCCCAGGGGGGTGGTCCGGCCCGAGGAGGCCGATGGCCAGGCGCAGGGAGGCGAGGGCCGCGGTCAGGTAGAGGCCGGCCCCGAGCAGGACGACGAGGGCGTCGGCGTCGTCGGCGAGCAGCCGGACGAGGAAGGCCAGTCCCCCGCCCGCCGTGGCCGCGAGGGTGCCCGCGGTCGGGGAAAGGGCGTTCGCGGTGACCAGCTGGCCGGGACCGACGACGCGGGGCAGGGACGCGGACAGCCCGGCCAGGACGAAGCGGTTGACGGCGGTCACGGACAGCGCCGAGGCGTAGAACAGCCAGTCGGGGACCTGGGCGACGATCAGCATGCCGGTGACGCAGGCGAGGAAGGCCCGCAGCAGGTTGCCGTAGAGGAAGACCTGACGGCGCCGCCAGCGGTCGAGCAGCACCCCGGCGAAGGGGCCGATCGCGGAGTACGGCAGCAGGAGGACCGCCATGGCCGAGGCGATGGCCGCCGGCGAGGTCTGTTTCTCCGGGGAGAACACGACATAGGCGGCGAGCGCGACCTGGTAGACACCGTCCGCCGCCTGGGAGAGCAGCCGTACGGCGAGCAGGTTGCGGAAGTCCCTGAGGCGCAGGAGTACGCGCAGATCACGTACGACAGGCATGAGGGCAAGGGTCACATACGCGGAGGGTCCCCGGGCATATTGCCCGGGGACCCTCCGCGGAAGAACAGCCGAAGTCCAGGTGTCCTCACGGACCCCAGGGGGCTCGACTAGCGCTCGACCTCGCCCTTGATGAACTTCTCGACGTTCGCGTAGGCCTCGTCGTCGAAGTACTGCACCGGCGGGGACTTCATGAAGTAGCTGGACGCCGACAGGATCGGGCCGCCGACACCGCGGTCCTTGGCGATCTTCGCGGCGCGCAGGGCGTCGATGATGACACCGGCGGAGTTCGGGGAGTCCCACACCTCGAGCTTGTACTCGAGGTTGAGCGGGACGTCGCCGAACGCGCGGCCTTCGAGGCGGACGTAGGCCCACTTGCGGTCGTCGAGCCACGCGACGTAGTCGGACGGGCCGATGTGGACGTTCTTCTCGCCGAGCTCACGGTCGGGGATCTGCGAGGTGACGGCCTGCGTCTTGGAGATCTTCTTCGACTCGAGGCGGTCGCGCTCGAGCATGTTCTTGAAGTCCATGTTGCCGCCGACGTTGAGCTGCATGGTGCGCTCGAGACGGACACCGCGGTCCTCGAACAGCTTCGCCATCACGCGGTGCGTGATGGTGGCGCCGACCTGCGACTTGATGTCGTCGCCGACGATCGGGACACCGGCCTCGGTGAACTTGTCGGCCCACTCCTTGGTGCCGGCGATGAAGACCGGGAGGGCGTTGACGAAGGCGACCTTGGCGTCGATGGCGCACTGGGCGTAGAACTTCGCCGCGTCCTCGGAGCCGACGGGCAGGTAGCAGATCAGGACGTCGACCTGGCGGTCCTTGAGGATCTGGACCACGTCGACCGGAGCCTCGGCGGACTCCTCGATCGTCAGGCGGTAGTACTTGCCCAGACCGTCCAGGGTGTGGCCGCGCTGGACCGTCACACCGGCGTTCGGGACGTCGCAGATCTTGATGGTGTTGTTCTCGCTGGCGCCGATGGCGTCCGAAAGGTCGAGGCCGACCTTCTTCGCGTCGACGTCGAACGCGGCGACGAACTCGATGTCACGCACGTGGTAGTCGCCGAACTGGACGTGCATCAGACCGGGGACCTTGGCCGCCGGGTCGGCGTCCTTGTAGTACTCGACGCCCTGCACCAGCGAGGCGGCGCAGTTGCCCACGCCGACGATGGCTACGCGAACCGAACCCATTCCGGTTGCTCCCTGTTTGTTCTCGGACGAGGTCTGCGAGATGCAGGCCTCATTTTTCAGTTTCGTCGGACGGACCGGGTCGTCTCCGATCCCGTCCCGCCCGCTCGCTCTCGATGAGCTCGTTCAGCCAGCGCACTTCGCGCTCCACGGACTCCATGCCGTGCCGCTGCAGCTCGAGCGTGTAGTCGTCGAGGCGTTCCCGCGTGCGGGCCAGTGAGGCGCGCATCTTCTCCAGACGCTCCTCCAGCCGGCTGCGGCGGCCCTCCAGTACCCGCATGCGTACGTCTCGTTCGGTCTGGCCGAAGAAGGCGAAGCGGGCGGCGAAGGACTCGTCCTCCCAGGTGTCGGGTCCCGTGTGGGAGAGGAGCTCCTCGAAGTGCTCCTTGCCCGCGGCCGTCAACCGGTAGACGATCTTGGCGCGCCGCCCTGCGAGTGAAGCGGCGAGCGCGTCTTCCGGGGCGTTGCCCGGTTCCTCGATCAACCAGCCGTTGGCGACGAGCGTCTTGAGGCAGGGATAGAGAGTGCCGTAGCTGAAGGCCCTGAACACCCCGAGCGAGGTGTTGAGCCGCTTGCGCAGCTCGTACCCGTGCATGGGGGATTCGCGAAGCAGGCCAAGGACGGCGAATTCGAGGATGCCTGAGCGTCTGCTCATCCGCCTGCCTCTCCTCCGACTCCGACTCCGAGCTCGGGGCCCTGAGTCTTTATACCGAGCTGATGTATCGACTCGATACATCCAGACGATAGAACGGTGCGCGTCCGGCGACAAGCGATGACGTGGTGACCGGCGTCACATCACCAATTCGTACGATGCAAGTTGCCTGATTTGGGGTGAACTTCGGCACTGGTCGGGTTTTGAGCGTGCGTAGTCTGTGCGCCAGGACACCGGGGGAACCGGAATTCACCTGCCGCTTCCAGGCCACTCGCCTGCCCGAGGAGTAGTCGTTCGATGAGCGAGCACCGCCGCAAACCGTCGCAGCCCCAAGGTGGTGGGCGAGCCGCGGCTCGCCGGGCTGCCCAGCAGCGCCCCGGCCGGGGCGCCGGATCCGGACGTGACGTTCCCACCGCCTCGCCCAGCGGCCCGTACGCGGACCCCTCCGCGCACGGCAGCCGCGCCGAGGCCCGCCGCGCCGCCCAGAGAGGGACCGCCGGCCGCGGCAGAGGCTCAGGCCGCGCCGCGCGCGGCGGATCGGGGCGCCCGGACAAGCGCCTCGTCAACTACCCGCGGTCCGACCGGGACGGCTGGAAGCGCTTCGTGCCCTCCTGGAAGCTGGTGTCCGGCACGGCACTGGGCTTCTTCGCGGTCATCACCGCCGGAACGGGCATCGGCATCGCCATGGTGAGCACGCCCGACCCGCACAAGGCGGCCCAGGCGCAGAACAACGTCTTCGAATGGGCGGACGGCAGCCAGATGGTGGCGACCGGCGGTTCGATGAACCGCCAGATCGTCCCCATCTCCGACATCCCCCGGTCCATGAGGGACGCCGTGATCGCCGCGGAGAACGAGTCCTTCGAGACCGACAAGGGCGTCGACCCGATGGGCATCGGCCGCGCCGTGTGGAACATGGCCACCGGCGGCTCCACCCAGGGCGGCTCGACGATCACCCAGCAGTACGTGAAGAACACCTACCTGGACTCGGACCAGACGCTCAAGCGGAAGGTCACCGAGCTCTTCATCGCCATAAGGCTGGGTGTCTCCGAGGAGAAGGACACGGTCCTCGCGGGCTACCTCAACACCGCCTACTACGGCCGCGACGCCTACGGCATCCAGGCCGCGGCGCGGGCCTACTTCGGCAAGGACTGCAAGGACCTCAACCCCGCCGAGAGCGCCTTCCTGGCCTCCGTGCTCAAGGGTCCCAACCTGTACAACCCGGACGGCGGCATCGGCGCGGCCGCCACCCCCGCCCTCAACGAGCAGCGGGCCAGGAAGCGCTGGGCCTGGGTGCTCGACCGCGAGGTCGAGGTCGGCCGGATGGACAAGACCGAGCGCGCGAAGTACACGGACGCCGAGTTCCCCGCGCGCATCGAGTCGGAGCAGGCCCGCGGCATGACCGGCCAGATCGGCTACCTGGTCGACACGGCCAAGGCGTACGTGATGAAGACCGCGCGCATCACCGCCGACCAGATGGCCCTGGGCGGCTACACGATCAGGACCACCTTCGAGAAGCCGAGGGTCGACGCCCTGGCCAAGGCCGTCGAGGACACCCGCAACGAGTTCCTCGACGAGAAGAAGCGACCGGAGTTCGACACGTTCGTGCAGTTCGGCGCCTCCTCCGTGGACGTGAAGACCGGGAAGATCGTCGCGATCTACGGCGGGCCGGGCTGGGACCAGAAGTACTTCAGCAACAACGCCAACACCGGCGGTGTCCCGGTCGGCTCGACCTGGAAGCCGTACGTGCTGGCGGCGGCGATGGAGTACGGCACCCAGAACTCCAAGGGCCAGGGCATCTCGGTCGACAGCAAGTACCAGGCCAACGACCTCAGCGTGATCAACAACCGTGAGGGCAAGCCGCTGCGCGACGCCTCCGGCAACCCGTTCAAGCAGAAGAACGAGAGCCCCACCCCCTACGGCTACGTGACCCTCACCGAGGCGATGGAGAAGTCCATCAACGTCCCGTTCGCCCAGCTCGTCTTCGACGTCGGCCACGAGAAGGTGCGCAACGTGGCCAAGTCCACGGGCATCCTCGAAGAGTCGATGAACCCGAACAACGACGCCTCCTTCGCACTGGGCACCTCGACCCCCAGCGCCATCCGGATGGCCGACTCGTACGCCACCTTCGCCGCCTCCGGCATGCACCGCGAGCCGTTCTCCGTGACCGAGGTCAAGAAGAACGGCGACAAGGTGGCCGGGTTCGAGGCCCCCACGGCCCAGCGGGCCATGGACAACGCCGTCGCCGACAACGTCACCAAGGTCCTGGAGAACGTCGTCCAGAACGGCACCGGCACCAAGGCCAAGAAGCTGGGCCGGCCCGCCGCGGGCAAGACCGGTACCACCGACGAGAACAAGTCGGCCTGGTTCGTCGGCTACACCCCGGAGCTGTCCACCTCGGTGGTCCTCTTCCGCTCCAACCCGAATTCGAAGGACAAGGAGCTGCAGTCCATGAAGGGCGTGGGCGGCACCGACTCCATCCACGGTGGTGACATCCCGGCCGCCATCTGGACCGAGTACATGCGCGAGGCACTCAAGGGCGCCCCGGTCACGAAGTTCCCGGAGGCCGAGGAGCTCGGTGTGGTGGCCGACTCGGCGGGGGCGCCCTCCCCGACTCCCACGGCCCCCGTGTCGCCGTCCACGTCGCCCTCGGCCTCGCCGTCGAGCAGCCCGCCGCCGGTGTCCCCGACCCCGACGAAGGGCGGCAAGCCGTCCTGCAAGCCGTGGGAGCTGTACTGCGACCCGGCCACCAACGGCGGGAACACCAACGGCGGGACGAACGGCGGAACCAACGGAGGAACGGACGGCGGGAACGACGGCGGGATCATCGGAGGTCCCAGCGGTTCGCCGTCGCCGACGACCACCGGCAGGCCGGGCCGCCCGGGCGGCAGCACGGGCTGGCCCACCAGGGAGGACTGACCGGGCCCGCGAAGCGGATCGGGGGAAGGCCGTCGCACCCCGTGCGGCGGCCTTCCCCCATGCCCGGCCCGGTACGGCAGGATGAGCCCCATGACGAAGGTGCACGAGGACAGCCCCGTACTGCCCACCCAGCAGGACGAGGTCTCCGCAGCGGGCAGTGAGTTCCTCGGCGGCCCCATCGGCCGCCACGCCCGGCTCGGCGGCCACTGGCTGGGGCCCGTCCGCGTGGTGGCCCTGCTCGCCATCGGGGTGTTCGCGCTGGGCATGGTGCAGAAACTGCCCTGCTACGACTGGGCGTGGTTCCGCGGAGCGACTTCCCAGTACACCCACGCCTGCTATTCCGACATCCCGCACCTCTATGCCGTACGCGGCTTCGCCGACAACCTGACCCCGTACTTCGACCGGCTGCCCGGCGACATGGAGTACCTGGAGTACCCGGTGCTCACCGGGCTCTTCATGGAGATCGCCTCCTGGCTGACCCCCGGCAGCGGCTCCATGCAGCACCGCGAACAGATGTACTGGATGGTCAACGCGGGCATGCTGATGGCCTGCGCGGCCGTCATCGCCGTGTGCGTCGCCCGGACCCACCGCCGCCGCCCCTGGGACGCCCTGCTCTTCGCCCTCGCGCCGGCCTTCGCGCTGACCGCGACGATCAACTGGGACCTGCTGGCCATCGCCCTGACCGCAGCCGGAATGCTCATGTGGTCCCGGGGCCGGACGGTGCTCTTCGGCATCCTCATCGGCCTGGCCACCGCGGCGAAGCTCTACCCGGTGCTGCTGCTCGGCGTGCTGTTCGTGCTCTGCTGGCGGGCCGGGAAGTGGCGGGCCTTCGGTGCGGCGGTCCTCGGCGCGGCCGGGTCCTGGCTACTGGTGAACCTGCCCGTCATGGCCGGGGCCTGGCAGGGCTGGACGAAGTTCTACACCTTCAGCCAGGAACGGCCCATCGACTTCGGCTCCGTGTGGCTGCTGATCTCCCAGCGCTCGGGCAACCCCCTGGACGGCGCCAACACGTACGCGACGGGCCTGACGCTCCTGCTCTGCGGGGCCATCGGCCTGCTCACCCTGACCGCCCCGCGCCGGCCCCGCTTCGCCCAGCTGGCCTTCCTGGTCGTCGCCGCCTTCATCCTGGCCAACAAGGTCTACTCGCCGCAGTACGTCCTGTGGCTCATCCCGCTCGCGGCGCTGGCCCGGCCGCGCTGGCGCGACTTCCTGATCTGGCAGGCCACCGAGGTGGCGTACTTCTTCGGGATCTGGTTCTACCTGGCCTACACGAGCAGCGGGGACAAGCACCAGGGGCTGCCGACGGAGGGCTACCAGCTGGCGATCGCCGCCCACCTGCTGGGGACCCTCTACCTGTGCGCGGTCATCGTCCGCGACATCCTGATGCCCGAGCGGGACGTCGTGCGCCGGGACGGTTCGGACGACCCCTCGGGCGGGGTCCTGGACGAGGCCGAGGACGTGTTCGTACTGTCGGACGCGGCGAGGGCGCCGCGGTACGCGACGCCCTCGGACGGACAGCGGGTCGACTGGGGTACGGACTCCACGGACTCCAAGGTCTGACCGGGCCGCGCCGGCCGGCCGGGGACCGGCCGGCGGACGGGGTCAGGCGTCGAGCACCCGGTCGAACTGCGTGGTGGTGTGCCGCAGGTGTGCCACGAGCTCGTCGCCGACCTTGGGCTCGGGGGAGTCCGACGGCACGAACAGGATCGACACCTGCATGTGCGGCGGTTCCGCGAACCAGCGCTGCTTGCCCGCCCACACGAAGGGCGACAGGTTGCGGTTGACCGTCGCCAGGCCCGCCCGGGCGACACCCTTGGCCCGCGGCATCACGCCGTGCAGGGCCTTGGGGGCCTCCAGCCCCACTCCGTGCGACGTACCGCCGGCCACGACGACCAGCCAGCCGTCGGAGGCGGCCTTCTGCTGGCGGTAGCCGAAGCGGTCGCCCTTGGCCACGCGCGTGACGTCGAGGACCGCGCCGCGGTACTCCGTCGCGTCGTGGTCGCCCAGCCACAGCCGGGTGCCGATCCGCGCACGGAAGCGGGTCTGCGGGAACTGCTGCTGGAGGCGGGCCAGTTCCTCCGCCCGCAGGTGGCTGACGAACATGGTGTGCAGCGGCAGCCGGGCCGCGCGGAGCCGGTCCATCCAGCCGATGACCTCCTCGACGGCGTCCGAGCCGTCCGGGCGGTCCAGCGGCAGGTGCAGGGCGAAGCCCTCCAGCCGCACGTCCTCGATCGCCGCGTGCAGCTGGCCCAGGTCCTGCTCGGAGATTCCGTGGCGGCGCATCGAGCTCATGCACTCGATGACCACCCGGGCACCGACCAGACCGCGGACCCCGTCCAGCGAGGCCACCGAGCGGATGACCCGGTCGGGCAGCGGCACCGGGTCCTCACCCCGCCGGAAGGGGGTGAGGACGAGCAGGTCGCCGCCGAACCAGTCCTTGATGCTGGCGGCCTCGTACGTCGTGCCGACGGCCAGTACGTCGGCGCCCATCCGGGTCGCCTCCTCGCACAGGCGCTCGTGGCCGAAGCCGTACCCGTTGCCCTTGCAGACCGGGATCATCCCGGGGAACTGGTCCTGGATCTGCTTCTGGTGCGCACGCCAGCGCGCGGTGTCGACGTAGAGCGTGAGCGCCATGCCCGTCCGGAACCTCTCCTGAAAAGCTGCGGGTGCAGCGGTGCGTGGGTGGTGGGGTGGGGTCAGCGACGCGACATGTAGATGTCGAGCGCCTTGTGCAGCACCTTGTTGAGCGGGAAGTCCCACTCGCCGACGTACTCGACGGCCTCGCCGCCCGTGCCGACCTTGAACTGGATCAGTCCGAACAGGTGGTCGTTCTCGTCCAGCGTGTCAGAGATGCCGCGCAGGTCGTAGACGCTCGCGCCCAGTGCGTACGAGTCGCGCAGCATGCGCCACTGCATCGCGTTGGACGGGCGCACCTCGCGCTTGTGGTTGGCGGAGGCGCCGTACGAGTACCAGACGTGCTGGCCGACGGTGAGCATCGTGGCGGCGGCCAGCGGCTCCCCCTCGTGCTTGGCGATGTACAGCCGCATCCGGTTGGGGTCCTCGGAGTTGAGGGCCGTCCACTGCCGCTGGAAGTAGCTGAGCGGGCGCGGGCGGAACTTGTCGCGCTCGGCCGTGATCTCGTACAGGTGCTGCCAGGTCGGCAGGTCCTCGTAGCCGCCCTGGACGACCTCGACGCCGGCCTTCTCGGCCTTCTTGATGTTGCGGCGCCACAGCTGGTTGAAGCCCTTGAGGACGTCGTCCAGCGAGCGGTTGGCCAGCGGCACCTGGAAGACGTACCGGGGCTGGACGTCGCCGAACCCGGCGCCGCCGTCCTCGGCCTGCTGCCAGCCCATGCGGCGCAGCTTGTCGGACACTTCGAAGGCGCGCGGCTCGATGACCGAGGCCTCCACGTCGCGCAGGCGCTTGACGTCGGGGTCCTGGATTCCGGCCTTGATGGCGGCGGAGTTCCAGCGGCGGATGACGACGGGCGGACCCATCTTCACGGTGAAGGCGCCCTGGTTCTTGAGGTGCGCCAGCATCGGCTGGATCCACTCCTCCAGGTTCGGGGCGTACCAGTTGATGACCGGGCCCTCGGGGAGGTATGCGAGGTACCGCTTCACCTTGGGCAGCTGGCGGTACAACACCAGAGCCACACCGACGAGTTCGCCGGACTTGTCGAACCAGCCGAGGTTCTCCGAACGCCACTCGTTCTTGACGTCGGCCCATGCCGGGACCTGGCAGTGGCTAGCCGAAGGCAGGCTCTGGAGGTAGGCCAGATGCTGCTCTCGGCTGATGGTGCTCAGGGACAGGCTCATGCGGGGTGTCTCCTCCGGCGGCTTCGCTGGCTATGGCGCGAAGCCTACTGCGACAGGGGCGCCACCCATCTGGGGGACGGGCCGTGGGCCCGGGCCCGGAGTGAGCGGCGCTCCTGTCGCGGAGGTACCCCGGTCAGCCCAGCCAGCCGCCGAAGAGGCCGCCGTGCGCCATCCCGAGGAAGAAGCCGAAGGCCGATGCGCCAAGGCCGATGATCAGCGCGAAGCGCTCGCGTGTCGTGACGGAGATGAACTGTCCGTACGCGCCGGTGAGGATCCCGATCAGCCCGGCCCACGAGCTGAGCAGGTGCAGGTTGTGGAAGAACGCCGTGACGAACGCCACGGCGCCGAGGATCACGGTGGCCGCCATCAGGGTGTCCTGCAGCGGATGGGGCTTGCCGTCGGTCGAGAAGAGCGAGATCGGCGGGGGTGAGGACTGGGGTCGCATGGCCTGTGCCATCGGAAGGCACCTCCTGGCTGAGCAGAGCGGCGCTGCGGGGCCGCCTCCGGCAGGGGCCGGGGGCATAGCACCGAGCACACCCGATGGATACAGATTGTGTCCCCCTCCCGCCGGATTTCAACCGGAAGGAGTCGAGGAGGTAGTCTGTACAGCTGCGCGGTGTCTGATCTCGGACACCGTGCGCACGCATCACGACCCTCCTGCCACGGAACGACCGTGGCCGCTGAGTCCAAAGGAGGTGGGTTCCACATGCGTCACTACGAAGTGATGGTCATCCTCGACCCCGATCTCGAGGAGCGCGCTGTCTCCCCGCTGATCGAGAACTTCCTCTCCGTCGTCCGTGAGGGCAACGGAAAGGTCGAGAAGGTCGACACCTGGGGCCGTCGTCGTCTCGCTTACGAGATCAAGAAGAAGCCCGAGGGCATCTACTCGGTCATCGACCTTCAGGCCGAGCCTGCGGTCGTCAAGGAGCTTGACCGACAGATGAACCTGAACGAGTCGGTTCTCCGGACCAAGGTCCTTCGCCCCGAGACCCACTGAACTTCGGTTCAGCGGTAATCGGGATCGAGTAGCACAGCAGCCCAGCAGCAATCCCCGCCGAGAGGTTCATCCATGGCAGGCGAGACCGTCATCACGGTCGTCGGCAATCTCGTCGACGACCCCGAGCTGCGCTTCACCCCCTCGGGTGCGGCGGTCGCGAAGTTCCGTGTCGCGTCCACCCCCCGCACCTTCGACCGCCAGACCAATGAGTGGAAGGACGGCGAGAGCCTGTTCCTGACCTGCTCGGTGTGGCGGCAGGCGGCGGAGAACGTCGCCGAGTCCCTTCAGCGGGGCATGCGCGTCATCGTGCAGGGCCGGCTGAGGCAGCGGTCGTACGAGGACCGTGAGGGTGTCAAGCGCACGGTCTACGAGCTGGACGTCGAGGAAGTCGGCCCCAGCCTGAAGAACGCCACGGCCAAGGTCGCCAAGACCACCGGTCGCGGTGGCCAGGGTGGATACGGCGGCGGTGGCGGTCAGCAGCAGCAGGGCGGCGGCGGTGGCTGGGGCGGAGCCCCCAGCGGCGGCGCCCCGCAGGGCGGCGGAGCTCCCTCCGACGACCCGTGGGCGTCCAGCGCGCCTGCCGGCGGCCAGCAGCAGCAGGGCGGCGGCGGTGGCGGCTGGGGCGGAAGCTCCGGCGGCTCCGGCGGTGGCTACTCGGACGAGCCGCCCTTCTAGGGCAGCTCGCATCCAAACTTCTTGATCACACAGGAGAGACACAATGGCGAAGCCGCCTGTGCGCAAGCCTAAGAAGAAGGTCTGCGCGTTCTGCAAGGACAAGACCGCGTACGTGGACTACAAGGACACGAACATGCTGCGGAAGTTCATTTCCGACCGCGGCAAGATCCGTGCCCGCCGCGTTACCGGCAACTGCACGCAGCACCAGCGTGACGTCGCCACGGCCGTGAAGAACAGCCGTGAGATGGCACTGCTGCCCTACACGTCCACCGCGCGATAAGGAAAGGGTGACCGACTAATGAAGATCATCCTGACCCACGAGGTTTCTGGCCTCGGTGCCGCCGGCGATGTCGTCGACGTCAAGGACGGTTACGCTCGCAACTACCTGGTCCCGCGTGGTTTCGCGATCCGCTGGACCAAGGGTGGCGAGAAGGACGTGGCGCAGATCCGCCGCGCCCGCAAGATCCACGAGATCGCGACCATCGAGCAGGCCAATGAGGTCAAGGCCAAGCTCGAGGGCGTGAAGGTCCGTCTGGCCACCCGCGCGGGTGACGCCGGTCGTCTCTTCGGTTCCGTTACCCCGGCCGACATCGCCACGGCGATCGAGTCCTCGGGCGGCCCGAAGGTCGACAAGCGCCGCGTGGAGCTGGGCTCCCCGATCAAGACCCTCGGTTCGTACCAGGTCTC
Source organism: Streptomyces sp. IBSNAI002 (assembly GCF_052244475.1). Lineage (NCBI taxonomy): Bacteria > Bacillati > Actinomycetota > Actinomycetes > Kitasatosporales > Streptomycetaceae > Streptomyces > Streptomyces sp. IBSNAI002. Next base: position 4,491,366 of record NZ_JBQPXG010000002.1, read on the forward strand.
CGTGCGTCTGCACGCCGACGTGGCCGCGAACGTGGGCATCGAGGTCGTCGCCGCCTAAGGGCCGCGTACACGAAGGGCCGCACCCCGCTGGGGTGCGGCCCTTCGTCGTCGGGCGATGTTTCACGTGAAACATGCGCGGCGTCCGCGGTGTGTTTCACGTGAAACAACCGTCTAGCGGGTCGCCCCCGCCACCAGCCACCGGCCCGAGCGGGCGCGCAGCTGGAGGGTGACCATCCGGACCAGCATCATCAGCGTCATGGCCCACCAGAGCGTCGTCAGGCCGCCTCCCACCGCCGGTACCAGGAGCGCCGCCGGGGTGAACACGGCCAGCGTCACGAGCATCGCCCGGGCCAGGTAGCGCCCGTCGCCCGCGCCCATCAGCACCCCGTCGAGGACGAAGACGATGCCGGAGACGGGCTGGGAGAGCGCGACGACCAGCAGCGCGGGCAGCAGGGCGTCCTCGACCGCCGGGTCGCTGGTGAAGAGCGGGATGAACACGGGGCGCGCCAGGACGACCAGCAGTCCGAGCACGGTCCCCGACACGATCCCCCACTGCACCATGCGCCGGCACACGGCCTTGGCTCCGTCGGTGTCCCCCGCGCCCAGGTAGCGGCCGATGATCGCCTGACCGGCGATCGCGATGGCGTCCAGGGCGAAGGCGAGCAGGCTCCACAGGGACAGCAGGATCTGGTGGGCGGCGATGTCGGCGTCGCCGAGACGGGCGGCCACGGCGGTCGCGATCATCAGGACGGCGCGCAGGGACAGGGTGCGGACCAGTAGGGGGGCGCCGGCCTGGGCGCAGGCCCGGATCCCCGCGAGGTCGGGCCGCAGGGAGGCCTCGTGCCGCCGGGCTCCGCGTACGACCACGACGAGGTAGGCGGCAGCCATGGCGCACTGGGCGATCACCGTGCCCCAGGCGGAGCCGGCGATGCCGAGGTCCGCACCGTAGACGAGCAGGACGTTCAGGCCCCCGTTGAGGGCGAAGCCCCCGACGGCGACGTAGAGCGGCGTACGGGTGTCCTGGAGGCCGCGCAGGACGCCGGTGGCGGCCAGGACCACGAGCATGGCCGGGATGCCGAGTGCGGAGATCCTCAGGTAGGTGATCGCGTACGGGGCGACCGTGTCGGAGGCCCCGAAGACGGAGACCAGCCAGGGGGCGGTGGGCAGGACCACGGCGATGACTGCCGCGCCGAGCAGGAGGGCGAGCCAGATGCCGTCCATGCCCTGCCGGATGGCTGCCTGCAGGTCGCCCGCTCCGACCCTGCGGGAGACGGCCGCGGTGGTGGCGTAGGCGAGGAAGACGAAGACGCTCACGGCGGTGGTGAGCAGAGCCGCGGCGATACCGAGGCCCGCCAGCTGGGGCGTCCCGAGGTGCCCGACGATGGCGCTGTCGGCCATCACGAAGAGGGGCTCGGCGACGAGGGCGCCGAAGGCGGGGACGGCGAGTGCGAAGATCTCCCGGTCGTGCCGTCTCGGCGCAGCCTTCGGTGCTGCGGGGGCCTGTGTCATGTGCTCAATCTAATCTTCCACAGGTAATGGATACAAGCCCCTTGGGATCCTTACCAACGCGCTGACTTGCAGGTTCCTCCCCACCCGTTGGAGGCGATCTTGAGACAGTGGCCAAGATTTTTCCGCACAGGTCTGATCCGGCGAGGAAATCCCAGGTCAGATGGGGTGGGAGGGTGGGGCGGGTGATTTTGTCCACAGCGTCGTCCCCCGGTCCGTGCACAGCTTCCGGGGACTTACCCACAGCATTGACGCCGTCGTCCACACCTCATCCACACAGCCTGTGGATAACAAGATTGGCTGACGCCGCCGTCGGCCCTACCGTGGTGCGTTGCCCGACTCGCCGACAGCCGGTTCGGGTGCCCCAAATGTCAGAGCCGTGTCGTAGAAAAAGAGTGGCACGGCGAGGTCCGCGTTGCGGACGGGAGGAGGCGGCCCGGTGAGCATGCCCGAGCCCATGGACGACCCCTGGGCCGACAGCGGTCCAGGTGACCGTCTGCCGCCCCGTCCCCGCCGGGGCGGCGAGGGCCGCGGCCGTGGTGACGACCAGCAGGACCGGGGCCGCGAGGGCGGCTCCTGGGACGGTGGCGGCGCCGGCGGCGGCTTCGAGCGCGTCCCCCCGCAGGACCTCGACGCCGAGCAGTCGGTGCTCGGCGGCATGCTGCTGTCCAAGGACGCGATCGCCGATGTCGTCGAGGTCCTCAAGGGCCACGACTTCTACCGGCCCTCGCACGAGACGATCTACCAGGCCATCCTCGACCTGTACGCCAAGGGAGAGCCGGCCGACCCGATCACCGTCGGCGCCGAGCTGACCCGGCGCGGGGAGATCAGCAAGGTCGGCGGGGCCTCGTACCTGCACACCCTCGTTCAGTCGGTCCCGACGGCGGCGAACGCCGAGTACTACGCGGAGATCGTCCACGAGCGAGCCGTCCTGCGCCGCCTGGTCGCGGCCGGTACGAAGATCACGCAGATGGGCTACGCGGCCGACGGGGACGTCGACGAGATCGTCAACAGCGCTCAGGCCGAGATCTACGCGGTCACCGAGCAGCGGACCTCCGAGGACTACCTGCCGCTCGGCGACATCATGGAGGGTGCCCTCGACGAGATCGAGGCGATCGGCTCGCGCAGCGGCCAGATGTCCGGTGTGCCGACCGGCTTCACCGACCTCGACTCGCTGACCAACGGCCTGCACCCCGGCCAGATGATCGTCATCGCCGCCCGCCCCGCCATGGGAAAGTCCACGCTCGCACTGGACTTCGCACGCGCCTGCTCCATCAAGAGCAACCTGCCGAGCGTGATCTTCTCCCTCGAAATGGGGCGCAACGAGATCGCGATGCGCCTGCTCTCGGCGGAGGCCCGGGTGGCCCTGCACCACATGCGCTCGGGCACGATGACGGACGACGACTGGACCCGGCTCGCCCGGCGGATGCCGGACGTGTCCGCCGCCCCGCTCTACATCGACGACTCTCCGAACCTGTCGATGATGGAGATCCGGGCCAAGTGCCGTCGGCTCAAGCAGCGCAACGACCTCTCGCTCGTGGTCATCGACTACCTCCAGCTGATGCAGTCGGGTGGCTCGCGCCGTCCCGAGAGCCGTCAGCAGGAGGTCTCGGACATGTCCCGAAACCTCAAGCTGCTGGCGAAGGAGCTCGAGGTCCCCGTGATCGCGCTGTCCCAGCTGAACCGTGGTCCCGAGCAGCGCACCGACAAGAAGCCCATGGTCTCCGACCTGCGTGAGTCGGGCTCCATCGAGCAGGACGCGGACATGGTGATCCTGCTGCACCGCGAGGACGCCTACGAGAAGGAGTCCCCCCGCGCCGGTGAGGCCGACCTGATCGTGGCGAAGCACCGTAACGGCCCCACGGCGACGATCACCGTCGCCTTCCAGGGCCACTATTCGCGGTTCGTGGACATGGCCAACACGTAGCATCCGATCATGGATGAGCTCTCTGAGGACCTGGAACTTCTTCCCGCCACCCGGCGTGCGCTGCGCCACCGGATCGCCGTCGCGCAGAGCGAGGGCCGCGCGCCGTCCGTCGTGGCGGCCGTCCTGCGGGGCGGGGAGGTGGTCTGGGAGGGCTCCCGGACCTCGGTGGAGGGCCACGGACCGGACGGGGACGTCCAGTACCGGATCGGGTCGATCACCAAGACCTTCACCGCCGTTCTGGTGATGCGGCTGAGGGACGAAGGCCTGCTGGGGCTCACGGACCCCCTGGAGACGCATCTGCCCGGTACCGGCGTGGGCGAGGTGACCATCGCCCAACTGCTGGCCCACACCGGGGGCCTGGCGGCGGAGACGCCCGGCGAGTGGTGGGAGCGTACTCCCGGTGCGCTGCGGCCCGAGCTGGCCGACGTGCTGGGCGAGGAGCCGCGCCGACATGAGCCCGGAATCCGGCACCACTACTCCAACCCCGGTTACACGCTGCTGGGTTCGCTGGTCGAGGCGCTGCGCGGAAAGCCGTGGGAAGAGGTCCTGCGGGACGAGGTGCTGGAGCCGCTGGGGCTGGACCGGACGAGCGGGTCGCCGCAGGCCCCGCACGCGGGCGGCTGGGCGGTGCACCCGTGGGCGGACCTGATGATGCCCGAGCCGCTGGAAGACCTGGGGCTGATGGCTCCGGCCGGTCAGCTGTGGTCCACGACAAGGGACTTGGCGAGGTTCGCGGACTTCCTGCTGCGTGGTGACGAGCGGGTGCTGGCCGCCGATTCCGTACGGGAGATGCGCACGTCGGCCGCGCCGCCCGAGCCGGGCCTCGCCGACTCCGGCTACGGGCTGGGGATGCAGCTGATGGCCCAGGGCGGGCGCCGGCTCGCGGGGCACAGCGGATCGCTGCCGGGGTTCGTCGCGGGGTTGTGGCTGAGCGAGGCGGACGACGTGGCGGCGGTGGTGCTGGCGAACTGCACCTCGGGGCTGCCGGCCGCGTCGGTGGCCGCGGATCTGGTGGCGGTCGTCGCGGACGCCGAGCCGCGCTTCCCTCGGCCGTGGCGGCCGTTCACGGAGGCCGACCAGGTGCCTCTGGAGGTGTGCGGGCCCTGGTACTGGGGGACTTCGGCCCAAGTGGTGCGATTGAAGGCGGACGGATCGCTGGAGCTGGGACCGGTGGGCGCGACGGGGCGTTCCGCGCGTTTCCGGGCGGAGCCGGACGGTACGTGGACGGGCCTGTCCGGGTACTACGCGGGGGAGACGCTGCGGGCGGTGCGTCGCGCCGACGGCTCGGTGAGCCACCTCGACCTGGCGTCCTTCGTGTTCACGCGCGAGCCGTACGACGCCGGGGCCCCGGTACCCGGCGGGGTGGACCCGCAGGGCTGGCGGGGCATCGGCTGACGGCCCGGCTCAGGCGGTGAGTTCGCGCTCCAGCGGGGTGCGGAAGCGCGGGGTGACGCGAGCCTCGCCCAGCCAGGCGGTGAGGCGGGCGGCCTCGGCGGTGATCGCCTTCTCGGCCGCTCGGCCCGGCTCCGTCAGCAGCCTCCAGACGATCTCACCGTCGCCGCGCTGGGCCCAGCCGCCCACGATCTCGCCGTTCCACCACACCGTGGGGCCGATGTTGCCGGCGTAGTCGAAGAGGGCGGGCCGGTGGGCCGGGTCGAGGTGGAAGCCGCGGTCGGCCCAGCCCATGCCGCTGGGGTCGAGGCCGGGGAGCAGGGCGGCCCAGGGCTCCGGGGCGGGTTCGGGCGCGGTGTCCCCGGGTCTGACGAGGGCGGTGGTCCCGTCCTCCAGGCGCACCTGGTCGGGGCCCACGGCCGCGAGGGCCTTGCGGACGTCGCCGAGGGTCCAGCCGGTCCACCACTTGAGGTCGGCCTCGGTGGCCGGCCCGTACGCGTGCAGCCAGCGGCGGGCGATCTCGGCGCGGGCCTCGGCCGCGGGCACGGGGGGTCAGGGTTCGGTGTGGACCCAGCGGAACTGGCTGGAGGTCCACGAGCCGCGCGGGCGGTCGCGGCGGATCCGCCCGTCGGCGGCCAGCAGACGGATGACCCGGGTCGCGACGCCCGTCTCCGTCTCGTACTTCTTGCCCCTGCTGATGGTGATCTTTTGGCGCAGGGCCGGCACGGCCGCGGACAACTGGCTGCCGGTGCAGGGCCCGTGGCTGTCGAGGACGTCGAGGGCCGCGGCCTCGGCCAGGGCCAGCCAGGCGGCGTCCAGCCCCTGCCCGTCCTCGTCGAGGTGCTTGAGGAGGCTGCGGCGCTCCTTGGCGGCGATGGCGCGGGCGGTGGAGGAGTCTACGTGCGGGGCGAGGCCGGTCGAGACGGCGAAGAGCGTGTTGCGCATGCTCAGCAGGCGGACGAGGCTCACGTCCTCGTAGAGCCCCCGCTCGATGGTGTCCGAGCCGCCCGTGGTGAGCCGGGCTCGGGTGGAGAGGAAGACGGTCGCGGCGTCGGTGGCGTGCAGGGCGACGACCGCGTCGGCGGCCTCGGGAACAGTGGCGGCACGGGTCGAGGGAGCCAGGCGGTGGCGTCGGCCGAGCCGGTGGCGGCGCTCGGCGGTGGTGACGAGGGGCAGGCTGGGGCTCATCCTCCCGATCGTAGGCCGGGCCGCTGACACGGCGGCCCGGCCTGCGGTCACGGCCGTCAGAGCTGGAGTTTGAACCCCACGTGGGAGGCGGCGAAGCCGAGCCGCTCGTAGAAGCGGTGGGCGTCGGTGCGGGTGGCGTCCGAGGTGAGCTGGACGATGTCGCAGTTCTCGGCACGGGACTTATCGATCGCCCATTCGACGAAGCGGGTGCCCAGGCCGCTTCCGCGCTCGTCGGCGTGGACGCGGACGCCCTCGATGATGGAGCGCGTGGAGCCCTTGCGGGACAGCCCCGGCACGATCGTCAGCTGCAGCGTGCCCACGACGCGTTCCGCACGGACGGCCACGACGAGGTGCTGGTTCGGGTCCTCGGCCAGGCGTTTGAAGGCCGAGAGGTAGGGGGTGAGGTCCTCCGGCGATTCCCGGGTGGCGCCGAGGGGGTCGTCGGCCAGCATGGCGACGATGGCGGGCAGATCGGCCTCGGCGGCGGGACGGATGGCCAGTTCGGGGGCGTCGGTCACGGTGGGGTGTTCCCTTCTCAGCCGGCGGCCACGGTGAGCGGCGCCCAGCGGCGGCTCCAGTCGCCGGGCAGACCCGCGATGTCCCGGGTCATGACGGCGTTGAAGGCCACGGAGCCGAGGCCGCGGTCCTTGAGCCAGGAGACGAGCTCCTCGTGGCGGACGTCGACGTCGGTGCGCAGCGGCCGGTCGGTGGTGGCCGCGAGCGCGGTGACCAGGGCCTGGGCTCCGGCGGTGTCACGGGCGATCAGCGGGCCGATGACATGGGTCTCCATGTTGGGCCAGATCGCGGCGTAGCCGGTGAGGGCGCCGGTCCGGTCCTCGGCGACGAGCAGCCGGTCGGTGAAGGCGGGGAGCCGGGTGATGATGTGGGTCCGGTCGGTGCCGAAGACCTCGGTGTCCAGCCGCAGGATCCGCGGCAGATCCTCGGCGGTGGCGGGCCGGACGGTGCTGCCGGCGGCGGCCGCGGCCGCCGTGTCGGGGCGGAAGACGCCCTTCAGCATCTCGGCGCGGCCGGTGGTCTCGAAGCCGAGCTCCTCGTAGAGCGGGCGTCCGTACGGCGTCGCGTGCAGGGTGAGGGGGATGCCCTTGAGGACGTCGTCGCAGATGTGCGTCATCAGGCGGCGGCCCAGTCCCCGGCGGGCGTATCGGTCGGCGACGAGGACCATGCCGATGGCGGCGAGTTCCGGTTCGGCGCGGGTGCCGCCGTAGCCGGTGACGACGCAGGCGGCGGCCAGTCCCCGCCCGTCCGGGGCGTCTATTCCGTAGCCGTTTCCGGCGGCGAGGAGCAGCCCCCATTTGTGGTCCTCGCGGGGCCAGCCGCGGTCTTCGGAGAGGTCGGCGCAGTGGCGGAGATCGTCCGCGGTCAGCGCTCGGATCGGCAGCTCGGTGAGGTGTGGAGGTGTCACCGACTCAGACTGGATCATGGGGTCGGGAGCCGTCCAGAGGATTTGGGAGGGATGTTTCACGTGAAACATCCCTCCCTTTCTCCCGGGACCGGCCGGAAGGTGCGTCGGTGAAGCCGATCGGTGTTTCACGTGAAACAGCAGCATGTTTCACGTGAAACATGCTGCTGTGTGTGAAGCAGACCCTTTAGCCTCGATTGCTATGGCCCTTCTGCATCTCTTCGACCTCGACGGCACCCTCATGTTCGGCTCCGCGGCGCCGGTCGAGATTTCCCGGCAGCTCGGACTGAGCGCCGAGATCGCCGAACTGGAGCGGGCGTTCAGCACGCTCGAGATCGGGCCGCAGGAGTTCTCGGTGGCCGCCCACGCGCTGTGGTCGGAGCTGACGCCCGCACACGTCCGGGCGGCGTTCGACGGTTCTCCGTGGCTGGCGGGCATCCAGGAGGTGTGGCGGGAGATCCGGGAGCGCGGGGACTACTGCGCGGTGATCTCCCTGTCCCCGTCCTTCTTCGTGGAACTGCTGCTGGAGTGGGGGGCGCACGCAGCCCACGGTTCCCTGTACCCGCAGGTGCCGTTCGTGGGACCCATGGAGGTGTCGGGGATCCTGACGCCCGAGGGCAAGGTCACGGTGGCGGACCGGCTGTGCGAGCGGTTCGGGGTGAGCCGGAGTGACTGCGTCGCCTACGGGGACTCGATGACCGACGCGGTGCTCTTCGAGGTGGTGCCGGTCTCGGTGGCGGTCAACGCGCGGCCGTATCTGGCGGAGCGTGCCACGCACGTCTACGAGGGCCGGGACCTCCGGGAGGCATATCAGCTCGCAGGGATGCCACGCCCGGAAGTTGCGGCATCTTAAGAGGAAAGTGGGTTCGAAACGCGGATTTCCCGCATTTCCCCGCAGGCCTCCGGAGCGGCTGGCACGCTGTAAACCCCGGAACCACGGATTCACAGACCGTGGCGTGTGCAACCGACCGAGATGTTCGAAGCGAGGCACCGCATGGACGCTCCGCCCACCAGATCGGCCAGACGGGGGACGGCCCGGATACCCGTCGAGGGGGGTGCGGCCGAGCCCTCGCCGGATGCCGTGCTCATCCGCCGGACCCTCGCGGAGATCGCACCCGTCGCCGACAAGGTGACCTCGTACTTCTACGCCCTGGTGTTCACCGGACACCCCGAAGTGCGCGGCATGTTCCCCGCCGCCATGGACGTTCAGCGCGACCGGCTGCTGAAGGCCCTGCTGACGGCGGCCGAGCACATCGACAACCCCGAGGTGCTCACGCCCTTTCTGCGGCGGCTGGGCACGGGCCACCGCAAGTACGGCACCATGGCGGGCCACTATCCCGTGGTGGGCGAGGCCCTCATCGGTGCGCTGGCCCGGTACGCGGAAGCGACCTGGGGGCCGGAGACCGAGGCGGCGTGGGTACGCGCCTACACCGCGATCTCCCAGATCATGATCGACGCGGCGGCCGAGGACGAGGCCGGCCGCCCGCCGTGGTGGCAGGCGGAGGTGGTCTCGCACGATCTGCGCACATCCGACATCGCCGTGCTGACCGTCCGCCCCGACCAGCCGTACGCCTTCCTGGCCGGCCAGTACACCAGCGTGGAGACCCCCTGGTGGCCCCGGGTGTGGCGGCACTACTCCTTCGCCTCGGCGCCGCGCGCCGACGGCCTGCTGTCCTTCCACGTCAAGGCCGTCCCCGCGGGCTGGGTATCCAACGCGCTGGTGCGCCACGCCCGGCCGGGGGACGTCCTGCGCCTCGGGCCGCCGGCCGGGTCGATGGTCGTGGACCACACGACGGACAACGGGATGCTGTGCCTGGGCGGCGGGACCGGGATCGCCCCGATCAAGGCGCTGATCGAGGACGTGGCCGAGCACGGCGAGCGGCGGCCGGTGGAGGTCTTCTTCGGGGCCCGCAGCGACCACGACCTGTACGACAAGGACACGCTGCTCGGGTTGCAGCGCTCGCACCCCTGGCTGTCGGTGCGCCCGGTGGTCGGGGACTGGCTCGCCGGGCAGCTGCCGCAGGCGGTCGGCGAGAACGGGCCGTGGAGTTCGTACGACGCGTTCATATCCGGGCCGCCCGCGATGATCCGCAGCGGGGTCGACGAGCTCAAGAGGATCGGCATCCCCGGCGAGCGGATCCGGCACGACGCGGTGGAGGAGCTGGTGGGCGTGGCCGGCTGAGACCGGCGGGCGTGCCCGCCGGTCCCGGCCGGGGGCTCAGCCCAGGTCGGGGGCGTGCATGGCGCGTACGCCCTCGATGTTCCCGTCGAGGTAGTGCCGCAGGGACAGCGGGACGAGATGGACGGCGGCGATGCCCACCCTGCTGAAGGGCACGCGGACGATCTCGTACTCGCCTTCGGGCTGGTCGATCTCGGGGCCGTGCCGTTGGCTGGGGTCCATGGATTCGAGGTGGCAGACGAAGAAGTGCTGCACCTTCACGCCGGTGACTCCCCCGTCGGCGATGTGCTCGACGGTGTCGACGAAGCAGGGCACTACATCGGTGATCTTCGCGCCGAGTTCTTCGTGGACCTCCCGGTGGAGGGCGTCGACGACGGTTGCGTCCGAGGACTCCACTCCGCCGCCTGGGGTGAGCCAGTAGGGATCGACGCCGGGCTTGGTGCGCTTGATGAGGATCAGGTCGTCACCGTCGAGCAGGATCGCGCGGGCGGTGCGTTTGACCACGGGACGTTCGGTCATGGGAGAAGAGTGGCCCACGGCTCCCCTTCTGAAACGCGCCAGAGGCCGAAAAGCGGGGCTCACCAGCGTGCGGCGGCGTGCAGCAGCCGCTCGTGCGCGCGGGCGAGATGGGCCAGGGACAGGCTGCCGGCCCGTACGACGAGGAACCAGGTGCGCAGCGGGGGCACGGGGGGCTCCGCGAGGGCCACGATCCGGCCGCTGCCGAGGGCGTCCTGGCACAGGTAGCGGGGCAGGACGGCGAACCCGGCACCGGACTGCACGCATTCCAGTACGGCCCGCAGATCGGGCACGACCACGGTGGCGGCGGCGTCAACGGCGTCGGGCCTGCTGTCGAAGACGGCGGCCCAGTAGCGGGTGACCAGGGGCAGGCTCTCGTGGACCTCGACGAACGGAATGCCCGTGAGGGCGGCGGGACCCGCTTCGCGGAGCTGGTCCGTGCCGACCAGGGCGGCCCAGTACGGCGCGGCGACCAGCACGAGCTCCTCGTCCCACAGGGCGGAGACGGTGAAGAGCCCGCCCCGGGGGTGGGCCGTGGTGACCACGAGGTCGTGGTGGCCGGCGGCGAGCCCGTCCAGGGTCTCCTCGGCGCCGGTCTGGAGCGCGGCGCGCAGGGTGTGGCCCTGGCCGACCAGGGACGCGAGCGCGGGCAGCACGCGCAGGCACAGGAACTCGGGAGGCCCGGCGACGTGCAGGGTGCGCGAGGCCCCGGCTGCCTCCCGCTCGGCCTCGGTGATCCGCAGCAGCGCGTCGAGGTGCGGCGCGGCCTTGTGGGCGAGCTCGTCGCCCACGGCGGTCGGCGTGACCCCGCGGGCCCGGCGGTGGAACAGAGGGCGGCCCAGCTGCCGTTCGAGGGTGCGGATCTGGGAGGTGACGGCGGGCTGGGACAGCCCCAGGAGCGCGGCGGCCCGGGTGAAGGAGCCCGCCCGGTGGACGGCGACGAAGGTGCGCAGCAGGGCCAGGTCCATCGCGGCACCTCTCGGTGGGGGCTTCAACTATAAATATGCCGATAGCCACCTGTCGTTACCGTGATTGGACTCTGACGCAGAGTCAACTAGCCTTGTCACGTGGTTCTTCGCCGGCAGAACCCAGGGCGGTCCGAGCCACGAGGGGGGAGGCTCGGACCGCCGTTCCACGGGCCCCGCCGACCTCAGCCGGCCATGCCGGCCGCGCGGTCGAGGGCCCGCAGGACGTCCGCGACCAGGTCTTCCGTGTCCTCCGCGCCGGCCGAGAAGCGGATGAACCCCTCCGGCACGGCGTCCCCGCCCCACCGCCCGCGCCGCTCGGCGGTGGACCGTACCCCGCCGAAGCTCGTCGCGTCCTCCACCAGCTGGAGGGCCGCCATGAAGCGTTCGGCGTGCGCGCGGTCGGGCAGCGTGAAGGAGACCACCGACCCGAAGCCCCGCATCTGGCGGGCGGCCGTCTTGTGCGACGGGTCCGAGGCCAGGCCCGGGTAGCGCAGCCCGGTGACGTCGGCGCGGTCGGCCAGGGCCTCGGCGACGGCCAGCGCGTTGGCCCACTGGCGCTGCGCGCGCAGTTGGATGGTGGCCAGGGAGCGGTGGGCGAGCCAGGCCTCCATCGGGCCGGGGATCGCACCGACGATCTTGCGCCACTGCCGGACCCGGGCCGCGAGTTCCGGGTCGCGGCAGACGACGTAGCCGAGCAGCACGTCGCCGTGTCCGGTCAGGCCCTTGGTGCCGCTGGCGACCGAGAAGTCCGCGCCGAGCTCGAGCGGTCGCTGGCCGAGCGGGGTGGCCAGGGTGTTGTCGACGGCGACCAGGGTCCCGCCGGCATGTGCCGCCTCCACGAGGCGGCGTACGTCGCACACGTCGAGCCCGGGGTTGGAGGGGGTCTCGATCCACAGCATCCGGGCCCCGTCGAGCACCGAGAGCTGGGCGTCGTCCCCGGTCGGGGCGGTGCGCACGCGGATTCCGTAGGCCTCGAGCTGCTCCCGCAGCAGGGGCAGCGCCTGGTAGCCGTCGTCGGGCAGGACCACCGTGTCGCCCGTGCGCGCCTGGGAGAGCAGGACGGCGGAGACCGCGGCCATGCCGGAGGCGAAGACGACGGTGTGCACGTCCTGGCCGGGGGCTTCCAGCTCTCCGACGGCCCGTTCCAGGAGGGTCCAGGTCGGATTGGTGTCGCGGCCGTAGGTGTACGGGCCTTCCACGTCGCCGGGGAGGTGGAAGTGGGCGGCGAAGACCGGTCCCGGCAGGGTCGGCTCATTCTTGACGGGTTCGGGCAGCCCGGCCCGGACGGCCCGGGTGCCGTCGCCGGCCCGGGCGGTGTCGTACGTGTCCTCGTTCATGCGGTGTGCTCCTTCACGGCCCCTCGTACGGCGTCCAGCAGGCCCGGAACTGCCGGGCCCGGTGGGGCTGGTCGTGTGCGGCCCGTTCAGTTCTTGTCGGGCAGGACCATGTTCACGGCCCAGGAGACGATGGAGATGATCAGGCCGCCGAGGACCGCGGTCCAGAATCCGTCGACGTGGAAACTGAGGTCCAGCTGCTTGGCCAGCCACGAGGTCAGCAGCAGCATCAGGGCGTTCACCACCAGGGTGAACAGGCCGAGGGTGAGGATGAACAGGGGCAGCGAGAACAGCTTCACCACGGGCTTGACGATGAAGTTGACCAGGCCGAAAACGAGGGCGACGAGCAGCAGCGTGATCGTCCTGCGGCCCAGGCTGCTCCCGTCGTCGAGGGAGATGCCGGCGAGCAGCCAGATGGCGACGGCCAGGGCCGCCGCGTTGGCGAGCGTCTTGACTACGAAATTCGTCATGTGTCTGATCGTGGCAGAGAAGATCCCGGTGGGACATCCGCAGATCAGCGGATGCGAGGGAACGATCGAGTACAAGGGGCACAACAACGATGAAAGCCTTCCGGCTTGACGAACTCGAAGCGGAGCGGGCCGCCAACGACGGCGCCTATCTGCAGTTCGTGCGCGAGCGGAACATGTCGGTCGGGCTGTACGCGCTCGACGTCGGGCAGAGCGATCCGCAGCAGCCGCACCGTCAGGACGAGGTGTACTTCGTCGTGAGCGGCCGGGCCTCGATCACGGTCGGGGAGGAGACGACGACCGTGGCGCGCGGCAGTGTCGTGTACGTCCCGGCGGGGGTGCCGCACAAGTTCCACCACATCAGCGAGGACCTGCGGGTGATGGTGGTGTTCTCCCCGCCGGAGGGCTGAGCGGCTGCCCGCCGGTGAGGGTCGCGGCCCCGGGCCCCCTAGGGGGCGGATCAGGGGACTCCGGGGGCTCGCGGGCCCCCGCCCGGGTCCGCCGCCTCCTAGCATCGGGAGCAGGAAGTCACGGACGAGGAAGACGAGGAAGAGGTCGCAGACATGGACGGCATCCGAGAGGTATTCGCAGGCATGCCCTGGTGGGTCAAGTGGGTCGCGGTCCCGCTGCTGGCGCTGTTCGTCTTCGGTGGTGTGATCACGAGCATCCTGGGTGCGCTGATCTCGATCGTCTTCAAGCTGCTCCTCTTCGTGGGCCTCGTCGGCGGTCTGGTGTTCGTGGTGAAGAAGTTCAGCGGCCGCGGCGCGAAGTCCTCCTCCTCCGGTGAGTGGTAGACGGAGCCGGCCCGGACACGTCCGGATTGGGCCAGTCGGGGGAACGTGCCGGGCGAAACCGCTCACAGCACAGGAACCGGCGGATACAGTGGCAATCTGTGCCGTCCCCTGGGCACCGACTGCCGGTACTACTGCTCTGAACCGCCGCTATCCCAAGTGAGTGCCGAGCACGACCACCCCCAGGAGTACGGCATAAGCGGGGGTGGCCCCCGCAGGGCGGGCCCCCACAGCCCGCCGCCACGCCTGGGGGTGAGCTTTGTCTTCGGTTCACAACGCCGGAGTGCCGACTCTCATCGGTTCGGTACAGCGGGCGCTGAGGCTGCTCGAAGCGGTGGGCGCGCATAGCGAGGGAGCTCCGGCGAAACAGCTGGCGCGCGAGGCCGGGCTCCCGCTTCCCACCGCGTACCACCTGCTGCGCACGCTGACCCACGAGGGCTATCTGCGCAGAGAGAGCGGAGTCTTCGTACTGGGCGCCGCGGCCGGTCGGCTGGCCGGTGGCGGACTCCAGCAGAAACGTCGCAGCATGATCCTCGACTCGCTCGCGCACTTCCGCGACGCCGTCGGGGCCCCCGTCTACTTCGCGATGTTCCGCGAGGGTGAGATCGAGGTCGTGGGCGTCTCGGACACCCCGGCCAACCCGGCCTGCGAGGAATGGGCCGATTTCCGCGCGACCGGCCACGCGCACGCCATCGGGCAGTGCCTGCTCGGCCAGCTCGACGAGAAGACGCGCAAGGACTATTACGACCGGCATCCGGTCGAGGCCATCACCCCTTATACGGTGCCGGACCAAAGGTCACTGGAACACCGGATCGGGTCCTTGCAGCGGATGCAGCCTGTAACCGAACGCCTAGGAATATGCCTTGGGCACGGTATGCGCCGCGATCCCCATTACCGCGGGCGATGCCGCCGCGACCATGGCGATTTCTCTACCCTTGCACCAAGAGGAAAGATTGCCCTGTGTAGTCGATCGGCTACGGAGTGAAGTAGGCGCGCTGTTGAGCACCCTCTCGTTCTCTATCAGTATCTGAAAACTCACTCCTTGTGATCTGCTAGCGCTTCCACCACCCTTGTCAAGAAGGCCCTGGGGGCCATTCCTGGCCACTTCCACTACAGCGGGGTAGGCAATGCGCGAGTCGGTACAGGCAGAGGTCATGATGAGCTTCCTCGTTTCCGAGGAGCTCTCGTTCCGGATCCCGGTGGAACTCCGGTACGACGCTCGTGATCCCTACGCAGTCCGCCTTACCTTCCACCTTCCCGGAGACGCGCCCGTGACCTGGGCGTTCGGCCGGGAACTGCTCCTCGACGGCATCAACAAGCCGTGCGGTGACGGCGATGTGCACATCGCCCCCACCGATCCCGAGGACCTGTCCGATGTCCACATCCGCCTCCAGGTCGGCGGTGACCGCGCTCTGTTCCGCGCCGGCGCCGCGCCGCTCGTCGCGTTCCTCGACCGCACCGACCGGCTCGTACCGCTCGGTCAGGAGCGGAACCTGGGCGACTTCGAGGAGAACCTCGACGAGGCCCTCGGCAAGATCCTGGCCGAATCCCGGCAGAACGAGCAGAACGCGGGCTGACCCGGCACCACCGATTCAGCGCTTGCGCCGCCGGCCCCGGCCGCCGCGGACCGGTCCCGAGGCCGATCCCGTGTCCGGGGTCCCCGGCCGGTCGGCCGAGACGACCAGGGCGGCCAGCGCCGTCGTCACCGGCACCGAGGCGACGAGACCGATCGAGCCCACCAGAGTCCGTACGATCTCCTCCGCGACCAGCTCGCTGTTCGCCACCGAACCCATGCTGCTGTTCGCGATGGAGAACAGCAGGAGCAGGGGAAGCGCGGCACCCGCGTACGCCAGCACCAGGGTGTTGACCACCGACGCGATGTGATCGCGGCCGATCCGGATGGCCGCCCGGTACAGGGAGCGCGGCCCCATCGAAGGGTCCGCGTGGTGGAGTTCCCAGACCGCCGACGTCTGGGTGACCGTCACATCGTCGAGTACGCCCAGCGATCCGATGATCACGCCTGCGAGCAGCAAACCGCTCATGTCGATGTCCGGGTAGAGCCCGTGGATCAGACCCGTGTTGTCGTCGGTGTTGCCGCTGAGGAACGCCCAGTCGATGAAAAGCGAGCCCAGCAGCCCGATCAGCAGCAATGAGACGAGCGTGCCGAGGACGGCGACCGAGGTGCGGGCCGTCAGTCCGTGGCACATGTACAGGGCGATGAGCATGATGGCGCTCGCCCCGATGACGGCGACGAGCAGCGGGTTCGACCCTTGCAGGATGGCCGGGAGGATGAAGAGGGTCAGCACGCCGAAGCTGATGACCAGCGCGATCAGCGCGAACAGCCCGCGCATCCGGCCCACCACGACCACCGCGACGGCGAAGATGGCAGCCAGCAGCGCCATGGGGAACTTGCGGTTCACGTCGATCACCGAGTACTGGAGATCGCGCGGGGCGTCCGGCGCGTAGGCGACCACTACCTCCTGGCCGTCCGTCAGCTGCCGTGGTGCGCCCGGCTGGACGATCTCCACGAAGGTACGGCCCTGGTCCGGTCCGGTGCCGACCCGCACGGTGGCCTTCTTGCACTCGCCGGTCTGCGCCGCCTGCGCCTCGCGGCCCTCGGGAGTGGTGACCTCCCCGGTGGTCGGTACCTGCGAGGCGTTCACGGATTTGCAGTCGACATGCTCGAGCGAGACGACGGTGCCCTGCTGGGTCTGGCGGTCGAAGCCCACGCCCGTGCGCTCGTGGGCGGGGGCGCCGCTCGGCCAGAGCACCACCATGCCGATGCAGACGGCGGCGGCGAACGGGATCAGCACCGCCGCGATGACCTTGCGCAGGTGCTTCGAGACGGGGGCCGCCGGGCCGTGGCCATGGCTGTGGGAGTGACCGGCGGAGTGCCCGGAACCCGAGTGCGCATGGCTCGTGTGGCCACTGGGATCCGTGGGCTCGGTGGGGGGCTGCGGCGAGGTCGTCACTGGCAGATCATCGCAAGAGATGAGGGGGCCCACTGTTCAGCACGCCCTAGATGACGCTAGCGTGGGGGCACCTTTGCACAACGCGGGAGCTCGGAGCACCGGGCTGAGAGGGCGCTGATCACCGTACGAGCATCACGGATGCGTACGGGAAGAGGCTGCGTCGACCGCCGAACCTGTTACCGGGTAATGCCGGCGTAGGGAGATAGGTCTCATGACCATTCAGGACGCACGCACGCCTGCCGTCAGCCAGGACACCGACGGCCAGACCGAGCGCAAGCCGGGCTGGCACAAGGGCTACGTGGCGGGCTCCCGCCCCGACATCCGGGTGCCGGTCCGCCAGGTCCACCTCACCAACGGCAAGGACGTGACGCTCTACGACACGTCCGGGCCGTACACCGACCCGCAGATCGAGACCGACGTGCGCCGCGGCCTGGCGCCGGTCCGCGAGAACTGGATCATCAGCCGCGGGGACACCGAGGAGTACGCGGGACGTCCCGTGCGCCCCGAGGACGACGGGATCAAGCACACCTCGCCGCGGGGCGGGCTCAAGAACCTCGACGCGGTCTTCCCGGGCCGCCCGCGCCAGCCCCGCCGGGGCCGCGGCGGCGCCGCCGTCACACAGCTCGCGTACGCCCGCCGGGGCGAGATCACCCCGGAGATGGAGTACGTCGCGATCCGCGAGAACGTCTCTCCCGAGGTCGTCCGCGAGGAGATCGCCGCAGGTCGCGCGGTGCTCCCGGCGAACGTGAACCACCCCGAGATCGAGCCGATGATCATCGGCAAGCGGTTCCTGGTGAAGGTCAACGCCAACATCGGCAACTCCGCGGTCACCTCCTCCATCGAGGAGGAGGTCGACAAGATGACCTGGGCGACCAAGTGGGGCGCCGACACGGTCATGGACCTCTCGACGGGCCGCAACATCCACACCACGCGCGAGTGGGTGCTGCGCAACTCCCCCGTCCCGATCGGCACCGTGCCGCTCTACCAGGCGCTGGAGAAGGTCGACGGCCGTGCCGAGGACCTGACCTGGGAGATCTACAAGGACACGGTCATCGAGCAGGCCGAGCAGGGCGTCGACTACATGACGGTCCACGCCGGCGTGCTGCTGCCCTACGTGCCGCTGACCGCCCGCCGCAAGACCGGCATCGTCTCCCGCGGCGGATCGATCATGGCCGCCTGGTGCCTGGCGCACCACAAGGAGAACTTCCTCTACACGAACTTCGAGGAGCTCTGCGAGATCCTCGCGACGTACGACGTCACGTACTCGCTGGGTGACGGCCTGCGCCCCGGATCCATCGCGGACGCCAACGACGCGGCCCAGTTCGCCGAGCTGAAGACGCTGGGCGAACTGAACACGATCGCCAAGCGCCACAACGTCCAGACGATGATCGAGGGCCCGGGCCACGTCCCGATGCACAAGATCAAGGAGAACATCGACCTCCAGCAGGAGATCTGCGAGGAGGCGCCGTTCTACACGCTCGGCCCGCTGACCACGGACGTCGCGCCCGCGTACGACCACATCACCTCGGGCATCGGCGCCGCGATGATCGCCTGGTGGGGCACCGCGATGCTCTGCTACGTCACGCCCAAGGAGCACCTGGGCCTGCCCAACCGCGACGACGTCAAGACCGGCGTCATCACGTACAAGATCTCCGCGCACGCCGCGGACCTGGCCAAGGGGCACCCCGGAGCCCAGGAGTGGGACGACGCGCTGTCGGACGCCCGCTTCGAGTTCCGCTGGGAGGACCAGTTCAACCTGGCCCTCGACCCCGACACGGCCCGTGAGTTCCACGACGAGACCCTGCCCGCCGAGCCGGCCAAGACCGCGCACTTCTGCTCCATGTGCGGCCCGAAGTTCTGCTCGATGAAGATCTCGCAGGACATCCGCCGCGAGCACGGCGGCGACCTGAAGGCCGAGGAGATCCAGGCGGGCATGGCGGAGAAGTCCGCCGAGTTCGCGGCCTCGGGCAGCCGCGTCTACCTGCCGCTGGCCGACTGACGCAGCGCTCACGCGCGAGGGCGCCGCTCCACGGCCGGTCCGGCCGTGGAGCGGCGCCCTCGTTTCACGTGAAACATCGCCGGGGCGGAGCCGGGCGGAGCCGGGGCGGAGCCGGGCGGGGCTGGCGGGACCGGCCGGGGCCTACTTCGGCTCGTGCTCCGGACCGCCGAAGTCCGGACTCGAGAAGTCCGGCGCCGTGTAGCCGGGCCGGGGGCTCTCGGAGGGCGATCCCGGGCTGGTGAAGTCAGGAGCCGTGTACCCCAGGTGAGGCATCCGGCTGCCGCGTCTGCGAGGGGCCGCCGGGAAGCCCGATCCCGCGCTCGGATCGGCCAGTGCCTCCCGCAGGAAGGGCATGATCCCCCGCTCCAGAAGCGCGGTCCGCCAGGCCTCGCGGGCCCGCGCGACCTCGTCCGGTATCGCCTCGGACCCGTCCGCGGCGACCTCGGTCGCGCCGTTGCGCACGGCCGTCACCAGCAGGCCGATCACGGCGAAGACCAGGGAGGCGACGGTGAGCACGCCGAAGAACGAGCCCGCCGCCAGCATGGTGTCGGCGAAGGCCGGTTCGGGTTCGATCAGCTTCAGGATGTAGCCCACCAGCAGGAAGATCAGCATGGCGGTGCCCGCGAGGACGGGGGCGAGGACGGCGATCACCGCGCCGAGGCCCGCGCCGCCCTGCCCTTCGGCTTCCTCCCCGGTCGTCCCGGGAGTGGAGAGGACCTCGTCGCGCCGCTCCTCGCGGACCTTCACGTAGTGGTCGTACTCGGTGGCGGCTGCCGCGGTCAGGAGGGCGCTGGCCCCCAGGGCCATGGTGCGCAGCTGTTCGGTATTCAGACGTTCGCCGATCGCGGCGAGCTCGGGCCGTTCACGTGCGGTGCGCAGCGCCTCGTCGAGGAGCCGATCGAACTCCGGTCGGTCTTCGGTCAGCAGGTGCGGAGCGCTGGTCATGTGCATCCCCCGATGCTCCGTGGAGGCCGGTTTGCCCGCGTAGACCCGGGCGCCGGCACAAACGGAGGAGAGCCTGCTACGGATAGAGCGATGGTAGAGCGCCCACACCGCAGGTTGACAGGGGCTTTGCAGAAATACCCCCAGCGTGACAAGCCTCAGTCACTCAAGGGAAGTTGCACGACGAGCAGCTTGCCCGCCATCGTGACGCCGCCGTCCATCGCGATGGCGAGCCCGTCCGCGTACACGTGGGGGCCGTCCACGGCCTCCGGTCCGCGGGACTCGTCACCGTCCTCGGTGCCCACCTCGCCGAGCAGGTAGGGGATCGGACTGTGCCCGTGCACGACGCGGCTGCCCCCGTAGGTGCCGAGCAGTTCGCGTACGGCTCCGGGCCCGGTCTCCTCGTCGCGGAAGGCGAACCGCTTGGTGAACTTGCGGAAGAGGTCCCAGGTGATGTCGGCGTCGTTGCGGTTGAGCAGCTCGTGGATGGTGTCGTTGACGTCCTCGATCGAGTCGCCGTAGTCCAGGTAGGCCGTGGTGTCGGAGTGCAGGAGCAGGTGCCCTTCCTCCAGGACGGCCGCGTCCAGCCGGGACATCCACTGGAGGTGTACGTCCTGCAGGCGTTCCATGTCGGTGCGCTGACCGCCGTTGAGCAGCCAGGCGGCCTGGAAGGTGGCGGTGCCGGCGCCGGAGGAGACGGGGGTGTCGCCGAACCGCTTGGCGCCGATCAGCAACAGCTCGTGGTTGCCCATGAGCGCCTTGCAGTAGCCGCCGGCGGCCGCCGCTTCGGCGGACAGGCGCATGACGAGGTCGATCACGCCGATGCCGTCGGGGCCGCGGTCGGTGAAGTCGCCGAGGAACCAGAGCCGGGCGTTGCCGGCGGACCAGCGGCGCTCGGCGTCGATGAGGCCCTGGGCGTGGAGTTCGGTGACGAGTTCGTCGAGGTAGCCGTGGACGTCGCCGACGACGTAGAGCGGGCCGGGGCCGGCCGCTGCCGGGTCCTGGGGCACGTACTGGACCTGCACGGTGTCGCCGGGGCCGCCGAGCGCACCGCGCCCGATGACGGGCAGGTCGCGGTGGGTCGGGGTGTAGCCGGCGAACTCGTCGTCCTCGGGCGCCGGCTCCGTGACCTCGGGCACCTCGTGTGCCGCGTACGCCGTGTGGTGCGCGACGGGCGGTGCGGCGTGCGGGGTGGCCGGGTGCGGCGCGTAGCCCGGCTGCGGGGGCACGCTCAGCGTGCCCTCCTCGTAGTACGCCGGGTACTCGCCGTAGACGGGGGCTTCATCGGGCAGCCCGGCGGATACGGCGTACGGAGCGGGTTCGGTGACCGGCACCCGGAAGTCCCGCAGCGTTTCCGTCCGCATCGCGGGTCCCTGACCGGCCCCCTGAGTCATCGACCCCTCCACCACCGTCGCGCTGCCGTACACCTGCGGACCCTCCTGACCTCCAGGGAGGAGGGTCCGTGATGTCGTGCGCCCATCATAGGAATGCGGCTCGCGCTGTGTGACGCACCAGGGGTGGTGAATCCTGTCCGGAGCCGATCGTTCCTACCGGTTTATCCCGGTATCTGTGTTCCTGAAATCCCGGACAGTGCCAAAGGTCCCGTCCAAGCAGGGGTGGAGCGGGTCAGTCCTGCGCCGGCGAGCGGGGCGGGCTGACGGTCGTTCGGGGCTGCCTGCGCTGCGACGAGGTGCGGATGATGAGTTCGGTCGGGACGACCTGTTCGACGGGGCGTCCGGTGTCCACGCCCTCGATCGCGTCGATGAGCAGCTGCACCACGGCGGTGCCGATGCGGCGCGGTTTGAGGGAGAGGGTGGTGATGGGCGGTTCGGTGTTGGCGTACACGGTGGACTCGCTGCAGCACACGAGCAGCAGGTCCTCCGGGACGCGCAGGCCGTAGCGCCGGGCGGCGGCGAGCAGGTCGGTGCCGTTGGGGTCGAAGAGCCCGTACACGGCGTCGGGGCGGTCGGGGCGGGCGAGGAGCCGGTCGGCGGCCACGGCGCCCGCGCAGGGGTCGTGGGCGGGGTAGGACTCGTAGACGGGGTCCTGGCCGACGCGCTCGCACCAGTTGAGGTACGCGGTGGTGGAGAGCCGGGTGTAGGTGTCGGTGGTGGTGCCGGTCAGCAGCCCGATTCTGCGGGCGCCGGCGGCGGCGAGGTGGTCGAGCAGGTTGAGTACGGCGGCCTCGTGGTCGTTGTCGACCCAGGCGGTGACGGGGAGGGAGCCTGCCGGGCGGCCGTCGGAGACCACGGGCAGGCCCTGGCGGACCAGTTCGCTGACGACGGGATCGTGGTCGGAGGGGTCGATGACGACGGTGCCGTCGAGGGCGACGTTGGACCACACGTCGTGTCGGGAGGTGGCGGGGAGGATGACGAGGGCGTAGCCGCGGGCGAGCGCGGCGGAGGTGGCGGCCCTGGCCATCTCGGCGAAGTAGGCGAATTCGGTGAAGGTGAAAGGTTCATCCCCGTACGTCGTCACGGTCAGGCCGATGAGGCCCGACTTGCCGGTACGGAGGGTGCGGGCGGCGGCGGACGGGCGGTAGCCCAGCCTGTCGGCCACCTCGCGAACGTGGCGGCGGGTGGCGTCCGGCAGCCGCCCCTTGCCATTGAGCGCGTCGGAGACGGTTGTGATGGAGACGCCCGCCGCGGCGGCCACGTCCCTGATGCCTGCCCGGCCCTGTCGGCCGGCGGCCCGCCGGGTGGTCTCGGTCCGGCTCACCTGATGCTTCCCTGCTGCTGTCATGGCGAGCCGATAGTAGGGCTCGGTGGGGTGGGTGGTCCGTGTGCATATGCACGCGTTGACAGGCACGTTTCTGCACGGTTCGCCACCCCCAATGACCTTGGAACTGAAGGTTTTTGATCCCTGAACTCTGTGGTGGCGCTTGTCGGCGGCCACGGGCATGCCAAAACGGGGTGCCTCCGGGCCGGTCTCAACTCACCTGCACGAGGGACGCGCGCCACGGCGCAGGCCACCAGCGCGCGCATATATGCGCGCGCTCCCCCGCATTCCAGGCGCCCCCATTCTCGGGAGAGCGGAATCCTCATAAGGTGAGCAGTATTGAGTCGACGGCGACGTCGGACGGGATGGTCGAGGAGGACCTGCGGTGAGCGAGAAGAGCCCGAAGCTGCGTGCCGAGCTTGACGGCATTCCCACGTACAAGCCGGGCAAGCCGGCGGCTGCGGGCGGGTCCGTCGCGTACAAGCTGTCCTCGAACGAGAATCCGTACCCGCCGCTGACCGGGGTGCTGGAGAGCGCGGTCGCGGCGGCCGGAAACTTCAACCGGTACCCGGACATGGCCTGCACCGGCCTGGTGAACGAGATCGCGGAGCGGTTCGGGGTGCCGGTCGAGCACGTCGCCACCGGCACCGGCTCGGTGGGTGTGGCCCAGTCGCTGATCCAGTCGACGGCCGGCCCGGGCGACGAGGTCATGTACGCCTGGCGCTCCTTCGAGGCGTACCCGATCATCACGCAGATCTCGGGTGCGACCTCGGTGCAGGTGCCGCTGACCGAGGGCGACGTGCACGACCTGGACGCGATGGCCGACGCGATCACCGAGCGGACCCGGCTGATCTTCGTCTGCAACCCCAACAACCCCACCGGCACCGCCGTGCGCCGTGCCGAGCTGGAGCGCTTCCTGGACCGGGTGCCCTCGGACATCCTGGTGGTGCTCGACGAGGCCTACCGCGAGTTCGTGCGCGACACCGACGTGCCGGACGGCATCGAGCTGTACCGCGACCGCCCGAACGTCGCCGTGCTGCGTACGTTCTCCAAGGCGTACGGGCTCGCCGGCCTGCGCGTCGGCTTCGCGGTGGCGCACGAGCCGGTGGCCGCGGCGCTGCGCAAGACGGCGGTGCCCTTCGGCGTCAGCCAGCTCGCCCAGGACGCGGCGGTGGCCTCGCTGCGCGCCGAGGACGAGCTGATGGGCCGGGTAGGGGCGCTGGTGGGCGAGCGCAAGCGGGTCCACGACACGCTGCTCGCGCAGGGCTGGACCGTGCCGGACACCCAGGCGAACTTCGTGTGGATGCGGCTGGGGGAGAGGACCGCCGACTTCGCGGCTGCCTGCGAGAAGGCCGGTGTGGTGGTCCGGCCCTTCGCGGGTGAGGGCCTGCGGGTCACGATCGGTGAGACCGAGGCGAACGACCTCTTCCTGCACACGGCGGAGGCCTTCTTCAAGGAGCTGTAGGCCGGGTCAGGCCAGTTCCACGCGGATGGGATCACCGTCGCGGACGGTGGACAGCAGGCGGGGGTCGCCGTCGAAGGAGCCGAGCACGTTGCACGGGCTCGCCAGGCGGCTCTCGCCTCCGCGCGAGATGGGAGTGGGGCCGTAGGGCAGGGCGAGTGCGTCCCCCTCGGTCCAGAAGGCGACCGTGCCGGGCTCGACGACCTGCCGGGCGTCGTGCTCGAGCGCCACGGAGACGCCGGTGTCGAAGTAGACCTCCTCGCCCCAGGTGTTCGCGGAGGCGGAGATCGGAAGGGCTTCGGCCAGCGCCTTGCCGGTCGGGGTCTCGTCGAGGGTCGCGGTGAGCTGGCCCGCAGGCCAGGAGATTCGAATCTTCATGAGCCGCATTCAACAATCTGTTGAAACTGTTGGCTAGAGGGGACCCCGCCCGAAGGGCCCGAATGCCGGTGCGACATAATGCTTGTGAATGTGAACGCGTTCACAAGCGTGTCCCGCTTCCTCCCGGTTTGAGTGGGACACAACAGGCAGACTGCGGCTGTGCCACGGCGAACCGAAGGAGATGACGACGTGGACCTGGCTTTGGCGCCCGAGACACTGGCGCGATGGCAGTTCGGTATTACCACCGTCTATCACTTCCTCTTCGTGCCCCTGACGATCTCGCTCGCCGCGCTGACGGCCGGCCTGCAGACCGCATGGGTGCGTTCCGGGAAGGAGAAGTACCTCAGGGCCACGAAGTTCTGGGGAAAGCTCTTCTTGATCAATATCGCGATGGGTGTCGTCACCGGCATCGTCCAGGAGTTCCAGTTCGGAATGAACTGGTCCGACTACTCGCGGTTCGTCGGTGACATCTTCGGGGCCCCGCTGGCCTTCGAGGCGCTGATCGCCTTCTTCTTCGAGTCGACCTTCATCGGCCTGTGGATCTTCGGCTGGGACAAACTGCCGAAGAGGATCCACCTGGCCTGCATCTGGATGGTCTCCATCGGCACCATCCTGTCCGCCTACTTCATCCTGGCCGCCAACTCCTGGATGCAGCACCCCGTCGGCTACCGCATCAACGAGGAACGCGGCCGCGCGGAACTCACCGACTTCTGGCTCGTCCTCACCCAGAACACCGCGCTCACCCAGTTCTTCCACACCATTACGGCCGCGTTCCTGGTCGGCGGCGCCTTCATGGTCGGCATCGCCGCCTTCCACCTGGCGCGCAAGAAGCACATCCCCGTGATGCGGACCTCGCTGCGGCTCGGCCTGGTCACCCTGATCATCGCCGGACTCGGCACCGCCATCAGCGGCGACCTGCTCGGCAAGGTCATGTTCAAGCAGCAGCCGATGAAGATGGCCGCGGCCGAGGCGCTCTGGGACGGCGAGGCCCCGGCACCCTTCTCGATCTTCGCCTACGGCGATGTCGACAAGGGCCACAACAAGGTCGCGATAGAGATCCCCGGCCTGCTGTCCTTCCTGGCCAACGACGACTTCACCTCCTTCGTCCCCGGCATCAACGACGTCAACAAGGCCGAGCAGGAGAAGTTCGGGCCCGGCGACTACCGGCCCAACATTCCCGTCGCCTACTGGGGCTTCCGCTGGATGATCGGCTTCGGCATGGCCTCGCTCGGCGTGGGCGTGCTGGGTCTGTGGCTGACCCGCAAGAAGTTCATGCTGCCGCCGGGGCTGCGGACCTCTGAGGACGAGGTCCCCCACCTGGTCCTCTTCAAGAAGGCGCTGAGCCCCAAGTGGGGACGGCTGTACTGGATCGTCGCGCTCTGGACCATGGGCTTCCCGCTCATCGCCAGCTCCTGGGGCTGGATCTTCACCGAGATGGGCCGCCAGCCCTGGGTGGTCTACGGAGTCCTGCGCACCAGTGACGCCGTCTCGCCCGGCGTGTCCCAGGGCGAGGTCCTCACATCCATGATCGGCTTCACTGCCCTCTACGCGGTGCTCGCCGTGATCGAGGTCAAGCTGCTGGTGAAGTACGTCAAGCTCGGCCCCCCGGAGCTCACCGAGGCCGACCTTAACCCGCCCACCAAGATCGGCGGGGACGACAAGAACCCCGACCGGCCGATGGCCTTCTCGTACTGAGGCTGAGGAGACCGCACGATGCAACTCCACGACGTCTGGTTCGTGCTCATCGCCGTCCTGTGGATCGGCTACTTCTTCCTGGAGGGCTTCGACTTCGGAGTCGGCGTCCTGACCAAGCTGCTCGCCCGCGACCGTACGGAGAAGCGGGTCCTGATCAACACGATCGGACCCGTCTGGGACGGCAACGAGGTCTGGCTGCTCACCGCGGGCGGCGCGACCTTCGCCGCGTTCCCCGACTGGTACGCCACCCTCTTCTCCGGGTTCTACCTGCCCCTGCTGATCATCCTGGTCTGCCTGATCATCCGAGGGGTGGCGTTCGAGTACCGGCACAAGCGCCCCGAGGACAAGTGGCAGACCAACTGGGAACACGCGATCTTCTGGACCTCGCTGATTCCCGCGTTCCTGTGGGGTGTGGCCTTCGCCAACATCGTCCGCGGTGTGAAGATCGATCAGAACAAGGAGTACGTCGGGACCTTCTTCGACCTCCTCAACGTCTACTCGATCCTGGGCGGCCTGGTCACCCTCACCCTGTTCACCTTCCACGGCGCGGTCTTCACCTCGCTCAAGACGGTCGGTGACATCCGGGACCGCTCGCGCAGGCTGGCGATCCGGCTGGGTGCGGTCACCGCGGTGCTGGCCCTGGTCTTCCTGGTCTGGACCCAGCTCTCGCGCGGCGACGCCAAGAGCCTGGTCGCCATGGCGGTCGCGGTGCTCGCCCTCCTGGGTGCCCTGGGCTTCAACCGGGCGGGCCGCGAGGGCTGGGCGTTCGCCCTGTCCGGGGTCACCATCGCGGCAGCCGTCGCGATGCTCTTCCTGACGCTGTTCCCCAACGTCATGCCGTCCTCGCTGGACGAAGCCTGGAGCCTCACGGTCACCAACGCCTCGTCCAGCCCGTACACCCTGAAGATCATGACCTGGTGCGCGGGAGTGGCCACGCCGCTGGTCCTGCTCTACCAGGGCTGGACCTACTGGGTGTTCCGCAAGCGGATCGGAACGCAGCACATCGTCGACGCGCACTGAGCTCCCGAGCGCCGCGGCATCGCCGCCCAGACCCTCTTGCCTGACCGATTGACCCTGCCTGGGGGATGTTTCACGTGAAACCGATCGACGCACGCCTGCTTCGGTACGCCCGTTCCACCCGCCTCTTCCTGGCCGCGGTGGTGGCCCTGGGCCTCGCCGGGGCGGGGCTGGTCGTCGGTCAGGCGATGCTGATCGCCGAGATCGTGGTCGGTGCCTTCGAGGAGGATCTGGGCGGCGCCGCGCTCCGGACCCCACTGCTGCTGCTCGCGGCGGTGGCCCTGGGACGCGGACTCGTCACCTGGCTGACGGAGCTGGCCGCGCACCGCGCCGGGGCAGCGGTCAAGTCCGAACTGCGGGGCCGGCTGCTGGACCGGGCCGCGGATCTGGGGCCCGGCTGGCTGAACGGTCAGCGGACCGGGTCACTGGTCGCCCTGGCCACCCGGGGCGTGGACGCGCTCGACGACTACTTCTCCCGCTACCTGCCCCAGCTGGGGCTCGCGGTGGTCGTACCGGTGGCGGTGCTCGCCCGGATCGTCACCGAGGACTGGGTGTCGGCGGCGATCATCGTCGTCACCCTCCCCTTGATCCCGCTGTTCATGGTCCTCATCGGGATGGCCACCCAGTCCCGGATGGACCGTCAGTGGCGGCTGCTGTCACGCCTGTCGGGGCACTTCCTCGACGTGGTGGCCGGACTCCCGACCCTGAAGGTCTTCGGACGGGCCAAGGCCCAGGCCGAGTCCATCCGCAAGATTACCGACGACTACCGGCGCGCGACGATGCGGACCCTGCGCATCGCCTTCCTCTCCTCCTTCGCCCTGGAACTGCTGGCGACCCTGTCGGTGGCACTGGTGGCGGTCACCATCGGCATGCGGCTGGTGCACGGGGAGCTGGACCTCTACACCGGCCTGGTCATCCTGATCCTGGCGCCCGAGGCGTACCTGCCGTTGCGGCAGGTCGGCGCGCAGTACCACGCGGCCGCCGAGGGACTGGCGGCCGCGGAGGAGATCTTCGAGGTCCTCGAAACCCCCGTCGCGCGGCCCGCCGGCGGGGCCGGTCTGCCGGGTGGCGTTCCGCTGCGCATCGAGATCGACGGGGTCGCCGTCCGCTACGAGGGCCGGGGCGAGGACTCGCCCGGGCCGGTCTCGCTGACCGTCGAACCCGGGGAGTGCGTGGCGCTCACCGGCCCGAGCGGAGTGGGGAAGTCCACCCTGCTCCAGGTGCTGCTGGGGTTCGTGGCGCCGACCGAGGGACGGGTCCGGATCGCCGGAGCGGACCTCGCCGAGCTGTCGCCGGAGGCGTGGCGGGAGCGGGTGGCGTGGGTTCCGCAGCGCCCGCACCTGTTCGCCGGGACCATCGGGGAGAACGTACGGCTGGCCCGCCCGCAGGCCCGTGAAGAGGACGTGGTCCGGGCCCTGAAGGACGCGGGGGCCTGGGAGTTCGTGGCCGCGCTGCCGCGTGGGGTCGACACCGCCCTGGGCGAGGGCGGTGTGGGCCTGTCCGCCGGACAGCGCCAGCGGCTGGCGCTCGCCCGGGCCTTCCTGGCCGACCGGCCCGTACTGCTGCTGGACGAACCGACCGCCGCGCTGGACGGCGAGACCGAGGCCGGAGTGGTGGACGCGGTCCGGCGGCTGGCCGTGGGCCGGACCGTCCTGCTGGTCGTGCACCGGCCGGCGCTGCTCGCGGTCGCCGACCGCGTGGTGCCGATGGCCGCTGCGGGAGCCGCCCGCGGGCCGCTCCCCCGGCCAGCCGCCGCCCACCCGGCCGCGGTTTCCCCGGCCGCAGCCCTCGGCCCGTCCTCGCCCGATGCCGGGGAGTGGATCCTCGGCGCCCCGGCCGAACGGGCGCGCACCGCCGTCGGCGGGGCCGACTCGGGCGGGAGCGATCCGCTGCGCCGGGTACGGGCCGTGGCCCAGGCATGGCAGGGCCGCTTCCGGCTCGGGCTGCTGCTCGGAGCGCTGGCCGTGGGGTGCAGTGTCGGGCTGATGGCCGTGTCCGGCTGGCTGATCTCGAGGGCCTCCGAGCAACCTCCCGTGCTGTATCTGATGGTGGCCGTGACGGCCACCCGGGCTTTCGGAATGGGCCGGGCCGTCTTCCGGTACGCGGAGCGGCTGGTCTCGCACGACGCCGTGCTGCGGATGCTCGCCGATCTGCGGGTCTCCGTGTACCGGAGGCTGGAGCGCATCGCCCCCGCCGGGCTGCGCGAGCACCGGCGCGGGGACCTGCTGGCCCGGCTGGTCGCCGATGCCGACGCACTGCAGGACTACTGGCTGCGCTGGCTGCTGCCGGTCGGGACCGCCGTGCTCGTCGGCTCCGGCTCGGTCGCCTTCACCACCTGGCTGCTGCCGGAGGCCGGAGCAGCGCTCGCCGTCGGACTGCTCGCCGCCGGCATCGGCGTGCCGCTCGTCAGCGGGGCCTGCGCGCGGCGTGCCGAACGCCGGCTTTCGCCCGCCCGGGGCGAGCTCGCCACCCGGGTGGCCGATCTGCTCACCGGGACGGCGGAGCTGACCGTCGCCGGTGCGCTGGAGGACCGCAAGGTCCGGACCCGGGAGAGCGACGGCGTCCTGACGCGGATCGCCGCGCGCGGAGCGGCCGCCGCAGGTCTGGGCGGCGGGTTGTCCGCCCTCGTGTGCGGCCTGACCGTCGTGGCCGCCGCGGCCGCGGCGGCGAACGCGGTGCACGACGGACGGCTGTCCGGGGTGGCCATGGCCGTCGCCGTGCTGACCCCGCTGGCCGCCTTCGAGGCCGTCAACGGCCTTCCGCTCGCGGTCCAGTACCGCCAGCGGGTACGACGCAGCGCCGAGCGGGTCTACGAGGTCATCGACGCCCCCGCCCCGGTCGCCGAGCCGCGAGAGCCCGCCGCCGCTCCGGGCTCGCCCTTCCCGTTGCGGCTGACCGGGCTCGGCGCCCGGCACCCGGGCCAGGAACGGGACGCGCTGCGGGGTGTGGACCTGACCCTGGAGGCCGGCCGGCGCATCGCCGTCGTCGGGGCCTCGGGCTCCGGCAAGACCACCCTCGCGCAGGTCTTGCTGCGGTTCCTGGACCCGCGCGAAGGCACGTACACCCTGGGCGGGACCGACGTGTGCGCGCTCGACGGCGACGACGTCCGCGCGCTCGTGGGCCTCTGTGCCCAGGACGCGCACCTCTTCGACAGTTCGGTACGGGAGAACCTGCGGCTGGCCCGGACCGGAGCGAGCGAGGAGGAGCTGCGGGACGCGCTCGCCGCGGCGCGGCTCCTGGAGTGGGTCGACGGACTTCCGGAGGGGCTCGACACCCTGGTCGGCGAGCACGGCGAGCGGATCTCCGGCGGCCAGCGCCAGCGCCTGGCGCTGGCCCGCGCGCTGCTCGCGGACTTCCCCGTCCTGGTGCTGGACGAGCCGGCCGAGCATCTGGACCTGGCCACGGCGGACGCGCTGACGGCGGACCTGCTGGCGGCGACCGAGGGCCGCACCACCGTGCTGATCACGCACCGGCTGGCCGGGCTGGAGGCGGTCGACGAAGTGCTCGTACTCGACGGCGGAGAGGTCGTACAGCGGGGCGCCTACGCCGAGCTGGCCGCTGCCGGGGGACCGCTGCGGCAGCTGCTGGAGCGGGAACGGGCGGCCGACGGTATGGTGGCCGACTTTCCCCATGCCGACTTTCCCCACTAATCGGGACTAACTAGTCTCAAGGGCATGTCAGTGCAGGAGTCCCAGGAACCGCCGGAACCAACACCGGGTACGCCGGACCCGCTGGAGGCCGCCACCCAGGCCACCAGGAGTCTGCAAGGCCTGTCCACCGAGCTCACGGCCCGGGTACCGCAACTGCTGGAGGCCATGAGGTCGGTCGGTACCGGGCTCGAACTGCACTCCACGCTGGACCGGATCTGCGAGACCGCGGCCGAGCTCGCGGACGCCCGCTACGCGGCGATCGGCGTCGTCGACATCGAGGGCCGGGGACTTTCGGACTTCGTCACCTTCGGTGTCAGCCCCCAGCTGGCCCGGAAGATCGGGCACCGTCCGGACGGGAAACGGGGCCTGCTCGGGGCGCTGATCTCGCATCCCGATACGGTCCAGCTCGAGGATCTGACGAAGGATCCGCGCTCGGCCGGCTTCCCGCCGCACCACCCGACCATGAAGACGTTCCTCGGCGTCCCGATCCGCGTCCAGGGAGAGATCTTCGGCAACCTCTACCTCGCCGAGAAGAACGGCGGCGGCCCGTTCAACGACTACGACGTCCACATGGTCCGCGTCCTGGCCACCGAGGCGGGCATCGCCATCGGCAACGCCAGGCTGTACGAGGCCGCCACCCAGCGGGAGCGCTGGATCGACGGCTCGGTGGCCGTCACCACCGCCCTGCTGTCCGGCGGGGACGCGGACGACGCCCTCGCGGTGGTGGCCGAGCAGGCCCGCAGGCTTGCCGACTCCTCGGCCGGGATCGTCATGCTGCCCGCCGAGGACGGCGGCATGGAGATCGTCGCCGTCTCCGCCGAGAACCCGGCCACCTCCCTCGGAGTGGTGGTCCCCGCCGAGAGCCCGGTCGTGCACAACCTCCTCCAGGGCGAGCCGGTCTTCGTGGACGACGCGTCCTCCGACCCGCGCATGATCAGCAAGCTGACCAGTCAGTACGGGCCCTGCATGATGCTGCCGCTGCACAGCGGAGGCCGGGTGCTGGGAGCCCTGGTCACCCCGAGGGCCCGCGGCAAACGGCCGTTCAGCGAGGCCGAGCGGACCCTGGCCACGCAGTTCGCCTCGCAGGCGGCGCTCGCGCTGATGATGGCCGAGGCGCAGCGCGACCGGGAACGGCTCGCCGTGTTCGAGGACCGCGACCGCATCGCCCGGGACCTGCACGACCTGGTCATCCAGCGGCTGTTCGCGACCGGGATGATGCTGGAGGGCGCGCAGCGCCGGTCCATCGTCCCCGAGGTCCGCGACGGGGTGGGCAAGGCCGTGGACGAGCTGGACGTGACGATCCAGGAGATCCGTACGGCGATCTTCGCCCTCCAGCAGGGCCCGGCGGAGGCCCCCTCGGGTCTGCGCACGCGGGTGCTCCGGGAGATCAACATGGCCGCAGTACCGCTCGGCTTCAAGCCCGCCCACCGCTTCCTCGGGCCGGTCGACGCGGTCGTCGGCGAACTGGTGGGCAAGAACCTGATCGCCGCGCTGCGCGAGGCCCTGTCCAACGCCTTCCGGCACGCCGACGCCTCCCGGATCGAGGTGGTCCTGGACTCCACCATCACGCTGGCGGACGGACGCCCGGGTGTCCGTCTGGAGGTCGCCGACGACGGGGTGGGCATCCCCGAGGGCGGTCGGCGCAGCGGGCTGCGGAACCTGCGCCGGCGGGCCGAGTCGCTCGGCGGCGCGAGCTCGTACGGTCCGGGGATCGGCGAGGACGGCGGCGGGACCACCGTGGTGTGGGAGGCCCCGCTCTAGGCGGTCTCCTCCAGGGCCTACTGCCGGCGCTGGGCGATCCGGTCGGCCACGATGCGCTCGATGACGACGGCGACCCCGTCCTCGTTGTTGGCCGTGGTCCGGCCGGACGCGGCCGCGATCACGTCCGGATGGGCGTTGCCCATCGCGTAGGAGGTGCCGGCCCAGCTGAGCATCTCCACATCGTTCGGCATGTCCCCGAAGGCGACCACCTCGGCGGGGGAAATGCCCCGCTCGGCGCAGCACAGCGCCAGGGTGCTCGCCTTGGAGACGCCCTGTCCGCTGATCTCCAGCAGGGCGGTCGGGCTGGAGCGGGTGATCGAGGCGTACTCGCCCGCGGCCTCGCGGGCCAGGGCGAGGAACTCGTCCGGGGCCAGTTCGGCGTGGTGCGCGAGCAGTTTGAGCACGGGCGGGGCGCTCTCGTCCGTGTCCTCGTCGAGCAGTTTCTCGGCGACGGCGAGGTGGGCGCCGGGGTCCTGGAAGAACGGCGGGTACGCCGGCTCGTAGTTGATGCCGGTGGTCAGCTCCACCGCGAACGAGGTGCCCGGCGCCGCACTGCGCAGTGCCTTCACCACGGACATGGCGGCAGCTCGGGGAAGAGCCCTGACCTGGACGAATTCCCGCCCGGCGTGCAGATCGACGACCGCTGCGCCATTCGCGCAGATCGCCAGGCCATGACCGTGGACGTGGTCGCTGACCACGTCCATCCAGCGGGCGGGCCGTCCGGTGACAAAGAAGACCTCGATCCCGGCCTCCTCGGCGGCGGCGAGAGCGGCGACGGTGCGCAGCGAGACGGACTTGTCGTCGCGCAGCAGGGTGCCGTCGAGGTCGGTGGCGATGAGCCGGGGGGCGGGGGTTGGCCCGTCCGGGCACTGGGGAGCCGAGGTCACCGCCCCATCTTCGCCCATCGCCCGGGACCGGCCGGACCACGGTGGGGCGGTACCGTCCCGGGCCCCCGATGTTTCACGTGAAACACGGGGTTCGGCGGACGTGTTTCACGTGAAACATCGGGACGGTCGTAGTCTCGAACGCATGAGTCTGCGTCTGAGCACGGTGATCCTTCCGGTACGTCGATGGAACGAAGGGGGGCGCGACCAGTGGGTCCGGGCGGAACGGCTCGGGTTCCACACCGCGTACACCTATGACCACCTGTCTTGGCGGAGCTTCCGGGAAGGGCCCTGGTTCGGAGCGGTGCCGACCCTGACGGCTGCGGCCGGGGCCACCGAGCGGCTGCGCCTGGGCACGCTGGTCACCTCCCCGAACTTCCGCCACCCCGTGACCCTCGCCAAGGAGCTCATCACCCTGGACGACGTCTCCGGCGGGCGCGTCACGCTCGGTATCGGAGCGGGCGGCAACGGCTTCGACGCCACCGCGCTGGGACAGGAGTCCTGGAGCCCCCGCGAGCGGGCCGACCGCTTCGGCGAGTTCGTACCGCTTCTGGACAGGCTGCTGACCGAGAGCGCGGTGAACTCGCAGGGCACCTTCTACTCCGCCGTGGAGGCCCGCAACATCCCCGGCTGTGTCCAGCGGCCGCGTCTGCCGTTCGCGGTCGCCGCCACGGGCCCGCGGGGCCTGCGCCTTGCCGCCCGGCACGGGCAGGCCTGGGTGACCACGGGTGACCCGAAGCTCTTCGAGGAGGGCACACCCGATCAGTCGCTGGAGGCACTGCGTGGCCAGTTCGGACGGCTGGAGGCGGCGTTCGAGGAGATCGGGCGGGAGTTCGCGCCGATGGAGAAGATCCTCCTGACTGGCTTCACCCCCGAACGGAACACCATGCTGGAGTCCGTGGACGCGTTCGTCGACTTCGCGGGCCGCCACCTCGAGCTGGGCTTCACCGAGCTGGTGATCCACGCGCCGATCCCGGACTCCGATTTCGCCGCCGACGAGGCGGTCTTCGAGAAGATCGCCCTGGAGGCTCCGGCCCAGCTGAAGGGCTGATCTCCCGACCCGCGGTCGTCGCCACCCTCGGTGGGGGCGGCGACGACCGCGGGGCCGGCGGCAGTCGGCTCAGCCCGTCAGCTGCTCGAGCAGCCGCTCGGCGGAGGGCAGGAGCCACTCGGGTACCGCGCCCTCGGGCAATGCCTTGACCTCGTCGATCAGTGCGGAGACGCGGGCGGCTCCCGCATCCGCCCGGCCCCGCTCCTGCTCCGTCCACGCGGCGTTGTTCAGACACTGGAACCGGTCCCGCAGATGGTCCGGGCCGAGCTCCGCGTAGACCGAGGCGGCCCGGTCCCAGAGGTCGATCTCCTCCAGACGCAGCGCCTCGACCTCCGTCTCGCTCAGCGTCGCGAGCGCCTCAGCGTCCTCGTCTGCGTACTCGTCCTCGTCCTCGTCGAAGCGGTTCGTCTGTGCGCTGACCCTCCGGTCGAGGACCTGCGCCAGCTGGTGCCAGGTCTGGGCCAGTTCGGACCGCAGCTGCGCGGCTCCGGGCTCCGCCGTCAGGGCGGCCTCCAGTACCCCGACCGCCTCCGCCATCAGGGCCCGGGCCCGCGATACTGACGCGTCGGTGACCGACTCGCGCAGCCCCAGCCAGGCCAGGGAGCGCAGGATCCGGGCCTCGGCGATCGGCGCCTCCCCCGTCAGACGGTGCAGCTCCAGGGCCCGTTCGTAGGCGGCGACCGCCTCCGTGGCCAGGCCCGCGTCGGACAGCGTGTCGGCCGCCGACTGGGCGAGGCCGGCCTGTGGCCGGGGATCCTCCCAGTCCTTGGCCGTCTCCGCCGCCAGCAGGAACTGCTCCGCCGCCGCCCGGAACTCGTTCAGCAGTCGCAGCAGGTCCCCCAGGAACTCCCGGGCGGACACGGCCTGCTCCTCGCCGTGCTCCAGCAGATCCGGCAGCGCCGACTGCAGCACCTCCGCCGCCTCGGCGGCCCGCCCGCCCTGTGCGTACGCCCGGGCCAGGACCAGCCGGACCTGGGCCCCGCCGTCGGCGGCGAGGCCGGCCAGGTCGAACCAGTGGGCCCCGGCCAGCGCGTGCGCCGCGGCCTCCGCCGCCTCACCCTGTCGCAGCAGGATGTCCGCGAGGGTCAGCCGCAGGACGCCCTGCGTCTCGCCGTCGGTCACCTCGGCGGCATGCTCCAGCGCGGAGCGCGCCGCCTGCTCCGCCTCCTCGGGCCGGTCCAGCCGCATCAGCACCCCGGCCCGCAGCACCAGGGCGTCGACCGCCTGCCAGGGCCGGTCCGCCGCGACCGCCCGTACCGCGGCGGCCCCCAGCAGGGCCACGGCCCGCTCCGGGTCGCCCTGCGACAGCGCGATCCGCCCCAGCATCTCCTCGGCCTCCGCCGCGAGGTCCGCGAGCGTGCCCCCGTGGGCGGCGGTGAACGCGGTCAGCTCGGCCGCCAGCTCGGCATGACCGTGCCCGTGCTCCTCGTCACCGGTGGCCTCGGCCGAGCGCAGGTACGACTCCACGCGGATCGAGGCCAGTTCCGCGAGCGCGATCCGCCGGATCCGCAGCGGATCCGAGGCGTCCAGCGACTCCGCGGCCTCCAGGGCCACCGCGAGCAGCCTCCGGATCTCCGCGGGCGCGGACCCGGACTGGGCGGCCACGCTCGCGAGCCGCAGCTCGGCCGGCGCCGCCCGGTCCGCCCGGCCGAGTGCCCGGTAGCCGTCGCGCACCGCCGTCAGCAGCTCCGGCGCCTCCGCGGCGCCCCGCTTCGCAGCGGTCAGCGCACGATGGTCGGCCACGTCGGCCGAGACCAGCGGGTCGGGATCCGGCTCCGCGCCGACTCGTACGGCCACCTCCGCCCACAGCGCGTCGGCGCCCGGATGCCCCAGGTCACGCGCCTGCCGGGCACGCTCCACCAGCTCGGCGAACGCGGTGGCCGCCGCCACCGGCGAGGACGCCGAGGACGTGGAGGATGCGGCGGGCGCGACCGAGCCCGCGGGCCGGCTGAGCGCCGCGCTGCGCACCCCGAGCGGCAGGTGCTCGACCAGCGGCTCCCGCCCGATCCGGGCCAGGAACCGGTCCGAGACCCGGCTGGTCCCGTTGCGCGCGTCGAACTGCCGGGCGATGCCGAGCGCGCCCGTGTGCATCACCTCGTACAGCTCGGCGACGGTGTGCGGGGTGCCGTCGTACGGCACGGCCGGGCTCTGTCCGTGCCCCAGCTCCCGCAGCCGGCG
Organism: Streptomyces sp. IBSNAI002; assembly: GCF_052244475.1. Lineage (NCBI taxonomy): Bacteria > Bacillati > Actinomycetota > Actinomycetes > Kitasatosporales > Streptomycetaceae > Streptomyces > Streptomyces sp. IBSNAI002. The sequence continues at coordinate 4,527,761 of NZ_JBQPXG010000002.1, forward strand.
CAGCAGCACGAGGATGCCGCCGTGGAAGGCCAGCTGGTCGTCGGCGTTGGCGAGCGGCCCGACGTGCGAGGCGTGTTCGGCCAGGATCTCCAGGCCGCGCGACTCGTTCCCGGTCAGCGCGCAGAACTCGATGTGCCTGGCGACCGACGGCAGCAGGCTGTCGTTGCCGCGCGCCAGGCGGTAGCCGCGTACGTGGTTCGAGCGGGCCTCATCGGTCCGGCCGAGGCGCAGGAGCGGCAGCAGGGAGGTGGCCAGCACCCGGTGCGGCTCCTCGGCGCAGGTCTCCTCACCTGCCAGCACCGGCGCCCAGATCTCCAGCGCCTGGGCGTCGTCCCCGGACCGCACGGCGTACTGGCCCTGCCCGTTGAGCTCGCAGGCGCGGCAGTCGCTCATGTCGTCGCGCTCGGCCGCCAGCCAGCGCTCGAAGGCCTGCTGGGCCCGCGCGTCGTCACCGGTCGCGTCGGCGAGCCACAGCTCCCGTTCGCGAACGGGCCGCTCGCTGTAGCCCGCGATCCTGTACCGCCGCTCCATCTCGTCCAGCCAGCCGGTGGCCGACTCCAGGGGCACTCCGGGGGAGTCGGCGATGGCTCCGGCCACCCACTTGAACTGCCAGAACAGCGAGTGGGCGTCCCCTTCGGAAAAGGCGCCGGGGTCCTTGTCGTACTCCTGGAGCAGCCGGGCGAAGGGCACCAGCAGCTTCGAGGACTCGGAGCTCCACAGGTAGGCGTTGATCAGGTTGTCCAGGGTCTCCCGGAACAGCGCGCGGTCGCCGCTCGCCTCGGCCGCTGCGACCAGGGCCTCCGCGTGCGCGTTGCGCGCGGCGCCGCCCGGGGATTCGCGGTTCTCCACCAGCCCCTGCTCTATCTCCCGGCGCGTCGGGTTCGTCACTTCTGGTCCTCCGGGTCCTCGGTGAAGTGGGTCGCCCATTCCAGGAGCCCGAGGAAGGCCCGGTTGAGCAGGGTGGAGTCGGCGGGACGCAGCGGCCGCTGGGACATCAGCAGGGCCTGCCCGTAGAGCGATTCGACGGCGGTGCCGGTCAGCGCCTCGTCGGGGAGCGCGGAGATCCGCCGGACGAGCGGGTTGTTGTGGTTGAGGACGAGGCGGGCGCGGGGCGCGGAGCCGCGCAGCGCGCCCAGGATGCCGCTCCACAGGGAGTCGGCGCTCTCCAGGGCGGCGGTCCGGTCCCGCTCCTGCCGTGCCTGCCGGTCGTCGAGGTAGAGCGCCGGGACGGAGACGGGCTGGAAGGCGCGCAGCACCACGTCGCAGCCCTGCGGGTGCAGGCGGGTACGGGCGGTGGCGAGGAAGGGCGCGAGTGCCAGTTCGGCCGCCGTGGGCACCGGGTCGAGCCGCTCGGTGACGGCTCCGGCGTCCAGTTCGGTGACCTTCAGTTCGGGCCGTACGGAAGGCAGCATGGCCAGCAGGTCCGCGTCGTAGGTGTAGCCGGCGTTGATGACGCCGAGGCCGTGGGCCGCGGCGATCGGTGCTATCTGGCGGAACTCCTCGACGGTGCGCGTGAAGTGGACGTCGGTGTGGGCGGCCGCGAACTGTTCCAGGCTCATCGGTCCGTCGCTGGTTTCGAACGGCAGCCAGGGCAGCATCAGGCCGAGCAGCTCGGGGTCGTGCCGGGCCATGGACTTCACCCCGAGGTGGTGGACGCCGAGGAAGGCGGCGAGCCGCTCCGGGTCGCTCGCGGCGAGCTCGGCCAGCCAGCCCCGGACGCGGCCGCCGAGGGCGTCCCGTACGGCGGCCAGGGTCTCGTCGTCGTACAGGTTCTCGCGGGAGGCGGTCGGCCGCAGCGTGTCCGTGTCGAGGACGGCGCGGACGAAGAACGCCCAGTCCGGGAGCAGGTTGTCGGCACGGTCGGTCAGCAGCATGCCCTTGAGGTGGACGCGGTGGCCGGCCCGGTGGGCGGGGCTGGTCGGCTCGGGCAGGACGTACGCCACCCCGCGCACCCCGGCGACCGGCAGGTCGAGGTCGATGCTGTCGAGCGGGGTGAAGCCGAAGAGCTCCGCGCAGTGGCCGGCGAGCGCGACGCGCCGGGCGGCCGGGGTGGGGAAGGGCCGGTCCCAGACGGCGGGACGGTCGGTGACGGGACGCGGCTCGCCGCCCTCGCCGTCGTCGAAGGTGACGTCGTACGGCAGCAGGGAGCCGTAGTCGCGGGCCAGTTGCTCCACCTTGGCCGGCACGGTCCACTCGCCGGCTCCCGGGCGGGCCTCGAGGACGACGGTGGTACCCGGCTCCGGTCGTGCCTCGTGGGGCAGTTCGCGCAAGGTGTACGAACCGTCGTCCGTGGCCAGCCATTCGACGGGCAGGGCCCGGGGGTCACGGGCGGAGCGGGTGACGACGCGGATCTGGCGGGCCACGACGAAGCAGGCGAGCAGGCCGATGCCGAACTGGCCGAGGAACTCCCGCCGGGCCGCTTCCAGTCCGTGCTCCCCGCCGCGCTTGGAACTGCGGCCGATGGTGGCGAGCAGGGAGTGGGCCTCGGCGGCGGTCAGGCCGATGCCGCTGTCCTCGATGGTCACCCGGCCGCCGGAGGCGGTCAGCCGGATGTGGACGGCGGCCTGCGGGTCGAGGCTCTGGCGGGCGGTGACGGCGTCCACGGCGTTCTGCAGCAGCTCGCGGACGTAGACGCGCGGGCTGGAGTAGAGGTGGTGGGAGAGCAGGTCGACCAAGCCGCGCAGGTCGACTTGGAAGGAATGGGGCGTGGACGTCATGGGGCGTCACCTCGCGTGCGTAACGGGATGGTTCGGCGATCGCGAGGTTCCCCCCTCACGGATCCCGGAGTGGGCAACAGATTAGGGGGATGGTCCGACAATCTCCGCGTGAATTCCCGTCGGGAGAGCGCTGCGGAGGGGTGGTCCGGGGACGGGCTACTGGAAGCGCAGGAACTGCGGCGGTACGGCGTCCACCAGCCACACCCCGTTGGCGCTGAACCGGAACACGTGCCCGGCGGCGCGCATCGCCCCGGCGTCCACGCTGAGCACCACGGGCCGGCCGCGCCGTGCGCCGACGCGGGTCGCGGTCTCCCGGTCGGGGGACAGGTGCACGTGGTGGCGGGCCATCGGGCGCAGGCCCTCGGCACGGATCGCCTCCAGGGCGGCGGCGACGGTGCCGTGGTAGAGGTACGAGGGCGGTTCGGCTTCCGGAAGACCGAGGTCCACGGCCACCGTGTGGCCCTGGCTGGCCCGGATCCGGGTGCCGTCGACGGCGAACCGCTGCTTGTCGTTGGCGGCCACGACGTGATCGAGCTCGGCGCGGCTGAAGGCGAAGCCGTGGGCCTTGGCCGCGCGCAGCAGGTCCTCGATCTCCACCCAGCCGTGGGGGTCGAGCACCAGTCCGATCCGTTCCGGCTGATGCCGCAGGTGTTTCGAGACGTATTTGGACACCTTCACGGTGCGTTTGTCGTCCATGGCCCCAGCGTGCCCGGTCGGAGGCCCCGTCGGCAGGGATTTTCCGGGGTGCCGGCAGCCGTGGACACCCTCTACCGCTATTCCAAGATACGGAATACATTTTCCGCTGCCACTTCTGCCCAGGGGGAGAAACCATGACAGCCCATACCTCTCTGCCACGCCGTGCGGCTGCCGAACTGATCGGGACGGCAGGACTGCTCGTGGTCGTGATCGGCTCCGGAATACAGGCCGCCGAGCTCAGCCGCGACACGGGTGTCGCCCTCCTCGCCAACTCGGTCGCCTCCGCCATCGGCCTCGGGCTGATCATCACGCTCTTCGGGCCGCTGTCCGGTGCCCACCTCAACCCGGTGGTCACCCTCACCGCCTGGTGGTCCCGGCGTACCGGCGGGGAGGGGCTCGCCGGCCGGGAGGCGCTGACCTACGCCGTGGCCCAGACGGCCGGAGCGATCGGCGGGGCGGTCCTCGCGGAAGCCATGTTCGGCCGCGCCCCGGGCGCCTTCGCCACCCAGGTCCGCGACGGCGGACACCTGCTCGTCGGCGAGGTCGTCGCCACCGCCGGGCTCGTCCTCGTCATCCAGGGCCTCGGCCGCATCGGACGCTCCGGGCTCATACCGGCCGCCGTCGCCGCGTACATCGCCGCGGCGATCTGGTTCGCCTCCTCCGGCTCCTTCGCCAACCCCGCCGGCACCATCGGGCGCAGCTTCAGCGACTCCTTCACCGGCATAGCACCGCAGTCACTGCCCGGCTTCGTCCTCGCCCAGCTGATCGGGGGGATCCTCGGTCTGGCACTCGCCGCCCTGCTGTACGGGACCACCCGGTCCGCGAAGCAGCCGGTGCCGGTGGAGACCCTGGCCGAGCCCGGCCCGGTGGACGACGCGACCGTCACCAAGGCCGCGTACGAGACCATCGGCTGACCTCCCAACCCCCGTTGCCCACAGGCAAACAGGAGTTGTCCACAGCCGTTTGGGCCGGTTTTGGCGGCAAAGGAGCGATCCGCCCTGTGGACTCGTGATCCGCCCTGTGGACTACTGTCCGGGTCCGGCCCGGCGCGCCAGATCGTTCATCGTCCGGGCCTGGAGCTCCCGCTCCGTCGCGGCCCGGACGAACTCCGCCACGTGGTCGGCGCCGACCAGGTCCTGCACCGCACGGACCGTCCCGGCCGGGAGGGCCACCGGGGAGGGACCCGACGGCTGAGGCGACCCGCCCGCCCCCAGGTGCCGCTGCAGGTGCCGGGTCGCGAACAGCCGCATGGCCCGGGCCAGCTCCGCGTCCACGGTCTGCTGCGCCAGCGGCCGCAGCCGCCGCACCATCGTCGCCGCCTCCGCCGCGTCCGTGTCGGTCGGGGGCACCTGTCCGAGGTAGCGCGCGAAGACGTGCTCGGTGGTGAACTCCAGGAACCGCGAGGCGATGTGCTCCACCTGCCCGCGCAGCTCCCGCAGGTGCCCGGTGATGGCCGACAGCGGCACCCCGGCCGCGTACAGCTCGGCGGCCACGGTCAGCTCCTGCGGCGAAGGCACCAGGAACTGGTCCGGGCGGCCCGGGACGCGCTCCAGCACTCCCAGCTCGCACGCCTCGTCCACCGCGTCGTCGTCGGGCCGGCCGCCGAAGCGCTCGTTCAGCTCCTCCCGGCTGATGCGGGCCGCCTCCTCGTCGGTCCACGGCCCGTGCACCTCGGCCACCAGCCCGAGTACACCGCCCAGCCCGCGCCCGGCGTCCCAGGCCTCCAGCAGCTCCTTGATGGAGGCCAGGGTGTAGCCGCGGTCCAGCAGGTCCGCGATCTGCCGCAGCCGCGCCAGATGCGTGTCCCGGTAGACGTTGGAGCGGCCCCGCCGCTCCGGTTTCGGCAGCAGACCCCGGTCCTGGTACGCGCGGATCGTGCGCACCGTCGCTCCGCTGTGGTGCGCCAGATCCTCGATCCGGTACTCGGCCACCGCCTGATCGGACAATCCCGGCTCCCTACGACATCGCGGCTCTGCCGACCGCGCCCGCCGCGGCCCGGGCGGCGGGTGAGGCCGCGAGGTACTCGACCGCCCTGCGCAGCGAGCCCTCCTGCGAGGGATGGTACGACCGCCGGAAGTAGCGGGGTATGGCCGTGCCGAGCTCTCTCCACGTGGGCAGCAGGCCCTTGGCCACCGCCCGGTTGTGCCCGCGCAGCGAATAGCGCGGCCGGCCGCCCGCTTCGGGGTCGTTGCGCATGAGGTACGAAGCCCCCCACACCCACAGCCCCGCCAGTACGGGCGCGACCACGACCATGCCCTCGACGCGCCGCGCGTAGCGGGGCAGGCCCGTTCCGCCGCAGTGCTGGTACATGTCGAAGGCGACCGAGCGGTGCTCCACCTCCTCCGCACCGTGCCAGCGCAGCAGATCCAGCATGACCGCGTCCGCGCCCGCCCGGTCCAGTCCGTCGGCGCGCAGCACCCAGTCCCCGAGGACCGCGGTGAACTGCTCGATGGCGGCGACCAGCGCGAGCCGGAAGCGCAGCCACTCCTGCGCCGTGACCGGCGCCCCGAACGGCGGGCTCTCCCCGAGCAGCTTCTCGAAGAGGAAGTCCACGTGCCGCGTGTAGGCCTCCGTCGCCAGCCGCTGCCGGGCGAGGTGGTCCAGTACGAAGGCGTGCTGCACGCTGTGCGTGGCCTCCTGGCCCATGAACCCCTTGACGTCCTTGCGCAGCTCGGGGTCGGTGACCAGCGGCAGGGCCTCCTTGAAGACCTTGACGAACCACCGCTCCCCGGCGGGCAGCAGCAGGTGCAGCACGTTGATGACGTGGGTGGCGGTGGGCTCGCGGGGTATCCAGTGCAGCGGTGTGGACCGCCAGTCGAAGGCCACCCGGCGGGGGCTGATCACATACCCGGTCCCGGTCACAGCCGGGGCTCTATCCTCGCGATGCGCCGCAGGGTGCGAGGGGCGAAGCGGGACATCCACAGGGCGCCCTTGGACTCGGGAGTCACCGGCACCACGGCCTCGTTGCGCACCACGGCCCGCAGGATCGCGTCGGCGACCTTCTCCGGCGGGAAGTTGCGCAGCCCGTACAGCCGCGAGGAGCGTTCCTGACGGCGCTTCTCCTCGGTCTCGTCCACCCCGGCGAAGCGCGAGGTGGCGGTGATGTTGGTGTTGACGATGCCGGGGCAGATGGCGGAGACGCCGATCGACTTCGACGCCAGTTCGGCGCGCAGGCACTCCGACAGCATCAGCACCGCGGCCTTGGACGTGCTGTAGGCGGGCAGGGTCCGGGAGGGCAGGTAGGCGGCGGCGGAGGCGGTGTTGACGATGTGTCCGCCCTGGCCGCGCTCGGCCATCTGCCGTCCGAAGATCCGGCAGCCGTGGATGACGCCCCACAGGTTGACGTCGAGGACCTTCTTCCAGTCCTCGGAGCTGGTGTCGAGGAAGGCCCCGGACAGGCCGATCCCGGCGTTGTTGACCAGGACGTCCACGATCCCGTACTCCGCGGCCACCTTCGCCGCGAGCTTCTCCATGGCCTGCTCGTCGCTGACGTCCGCACACTCCCCCCAGGCCTCGGGGGCACCGACGAGGCGGGCCATGTCCGCCGTGCGCGCCGCGCCCTCGGCGTCCCGGTCCACGGCCACCACCCGCGCCCCGGCCTCGGCGAACGCGAAGGCGGTGGCCCGGCCGATGCCGCTGGCCGCACCGGTCACCAGGACCAGCTGGCCGCCGAAGCGGTCGGCGTACTTCACCGGGGCCTTCTGCTCCGGCGACCGCGTGGCGGGCTCCTCCCGGGCCGTGACGAACTCGGTGATCCACGTCGCCAGCTGGTCGGGCCTGGTCCGGGGCACCCAGTGCTTGGCGGGCAGCGTGCGGCGCACCAGATCCGGGGCCCAGCCGTCCAGGTCGTCGTAGAGCCGCTCGGACAGGAAGGCGTCCCCGGTCGGGGTGATCAGCTGCACCGGTACGTGGGCGTACGCGTCCGGGCGGGGCCGGCGCAGCCGCGGGCGCACGTTGTCCCGGTAGAGCCAGGCGCCGTGCGCCGCGTCCGAGGGCAGCGAGGCCGTCGGGTAGGGGCCGGCCGGCACGTTCTCCAGCCGTTCGAGCATCGCCGGCCAGCGCTTGCCGAGGGGCCCGCGCCAGGCGAGCTCCGGCAGCACGGGCGTGTGCAGCATGTACACGTACCAGGACTTGGCGCCCTGGCCCAGCAGCTGCGCCGCCCGGCGCGGGGTGGGCCGGGCCATCCGCTTCTTGATCCAGTGCCCGAAGTGGTCGAGGGAAGGGCCCGACATCGAGGTGAAGGAGGCGATCCGGCCCTCGGTACGGGCGACGGTGGCGAACTCCCAGCCCTGTACGGACCCCCAGTCGTGGCCGACCAGGTGCACGGGCCGGTCCGGGCTGACCGCGTCGGCCACCGCCAGGAAGTCGTCGGTCAGCTTCTCCAGGGTGAAGCCCCCGCGCAGCGGCTGCGGTGCGGTCGAACGCCCGTGGCCGCGTACGTCGTAGAGCACCACGTGGAAGCGCGCGGCCAGCCGCTCGGCGACCTCCGACCAGACCTCCTTGCTGTCCGGGTAGCCGTGGACCAGCACCACCGTGGGCTGCTCGGCGTCGCCGAGTTCGGCCACGCACAGCTCCACCCCGCCGGTGCTCACCCAGCGCTCGCGCGCGCCCGCCGGACCCGCCGTACCCGTCCCGTTCATGCCGCTCATGCCGCCCTCTCCTCAGCCCAGCGCCGCACGTGCGGCAGATCGTCGTCCAGCCAGAACGCGCTCTCCCCGGGGTCCCGGGAGTCGGTGACGACCAGGATCTCCTCGAACTTCGCACCGGTGCCCCGGAAACCCAGATGCGGCTCCACCGCCCACAGGCCGGGCTGCGGCGGATGGTCGGAGAACCGGTACGGGCTCCACAGCGGGGACCATCCCTCACGGTGCCCGTGCAGGGCGTCGGAGGCCAGCCCCTTCAGGGACTGGGTGCCGAAACCGAACGCCGTCGGGGACCAGCGCCGCTCCTTGACCCGGTCGATCTTGTGCGCGATCACGCCGAAGGGATAGGCGCGGTGCCGGTTGGCGTACCCCTGCCGGGTCATGAGCCGCTCGACGTTCTCGTAGATCTCGCGCAGGGAGCGGCGCTCCCGCACCTGCTCCAGGATCAGGGTGCGGTGCGCCCGCAGATCGGACATGAGCCTGTCCTGCACCGGATTGAGCCCGAGGCTGCCCGAGTACCCGATGTCCGCCGCGTACCCCTTGTAGACCGGAGCCATGTCGAGGATGAAGGGCATCCCCGGCTCCAGCTTCCGGTTCGTCGGGAAGAACTGCAGCGGGATCCGGAAGTTCGCGAAGGCGGTGCGGTCGCCGAACCAGGCGAAGGGCAGGTGGAACCAGTCGCGCACGCCGCGCTCGCGAAGCCAGTCCCGCTGCATCCGCGCGGCCTCGCGCTCGGTCATCCCGGGGCGCAGCTGCGCGGCGACGGTCTCCGCGCACTCGTAGGAGAGGCGCTGCACTTCCCTGAACCCTCGAAAATCGTCCCCTGCCATGGCTCAGCACCCGTCTCGGTCGCCGTACGTGTCCGTAAGTTGACACTGATGAATGTGACAATGACCGGAGGTCACGTCAAGGGTCGTGCACAGACCTGTGGACAAAGTTGTCCGGTCCACATCAGCCTCCAGTACGGGTATGTACGCCTGAAGGCTGAGACGGGATCCAGCTCAAGGTCTGACGTATCGCGGGAGCCGCGCCACTAACGTCGAAGCCGTGACTGTCATCGCGACCGAAAGCCTGAGCAAGCGGTACCCCCGAGTGACCGCCCTCGACCGGCTCTCCCTGGACATCGGGCCTGGTGTGACCGGCCTCGTGGGTGCCAACGGAGCCGGCAAGTCCACGCTGATCAAGATCCTGCTGGGACTGTCCCCCGCCACCGAGGGCAGCGCCGCCGTGCTCGGCCTCGACGTCACCACGCATGGCAGTGCCATCCGTGAACGCGTCGGCTACATGCCCGAGCACGACTGCCTGCCACCCGACGTCTCGGCCACCGAGTTCGTCGTCCACATGGCCCGCATGTCCGGGCTCCCGCCCACCGCGGCGCGGGAACGCACCGCCGACACCCTGCGTCACGTGGGGCTCTACGAGGAGCGCTACCGCCCGATCGGCGGCTACTCCACGGGCATGAAGCAGCGCGTCAAGCTGGCCCAGGCGCTCGTCCACGACCCCCAGCTGGTCCTCCTCGACGAGCCCACCAACGGTCTCGACCCGGTCGGCCGCGACGAGATGCTCGGCCTGATCCGCCGGGTCTACACCGACTTCGGCATCTCCGTCCTGGTCACCTCCCACCTCCTGGGAGAGCTGGAGCGGACCTGCGACCACGTCGTGGTCGTCGACGGCGGCAAGCTGCTGCGCTCCAGCTCCACCAGCGACTTCACCCAGATCACCACGACCCTCGCGGTCGAGGTCACCGACTCCGACGCGCACCCGGACGGCACCGCCGCCCTGCGCAAGGCGCTCACCGAGGCGGGGATCGTCCTGCACGTGGGCGAGGAGCAGGGCCTGCCCGGCGCCGGCCACATCCTCCTGGTGGAGGCCACGGGCGAGGACACGTACGACACGGTCCGCGACACCGTCGCCGACCTCGGCATCGGCCTGGTCCGCATGGAGCAGCGCCGCCACCACATCGCAGAGGTCTTCCGCGACAGCGATCAGCCCGCGCGGTCCATCCACCAGAAGGGAGCCGGTTCCGATGGCGCCTGACACCTCGACCCAGATCCACAACATCGGCTACCGGTCCTACGACGGCCCCCGGCTCGGCCGCGCCTACGCCCGCAAGTCGCTGTTCTCGCAGTCCCTGCGCGGCGCCTACGGACTCGGCCGGTCGGCCAAGTCCAAGGTGCTGCCGATGATCCTCTTCGCGGTGATGTGCGTTCCCGCGCTGATCCTCGTCGCGGTGGCCATCGCCGTCCCGGGCTCCACCGAACTGCCGATCAAGTACACGACGTACGCCCTTACCACCCAGGTGGTCATCGGTCTCTACCTCGCCTCCCAGGCGCCCCAGTCGGTCTCCCGGGACCTGCGCTTCAAGACCGTTCCGCTTTACTTCTCGAGGCCCATCGAGCGGGTCGACTACGTCGTGGCCAAGTTCGCGGCCATGGCCTCGGCCCTGTTCATCCTCACCGCCACCCCGCTGCTGATCATGTGGATCGGCTCGCTGCTGGCGAAGTTCGACTTCGGTGACCAGACCAAGGGATTCGGGCAGGGACTGGTGTCGGTACTGCTGCTGTCGCTGCTCTTCGCGGGTCTCGGCCTCGTCATGGCCGCGCTCACCCCCCGCCGCGGGTTCGGCGTCGCCGCGATCATCGCCGTGCTCCTGATCCCGTACGGCGCCGTGACCGCCGTCCAGGGCATCGCCTACAGCACCGGGAACACCGGGGCCATCGACTGGATGGGCCTGTTCTCCCCCATCACCCTGATCGACGGGGTCCAGACGGCCTTCCTCGGCGCGACCACCGCCTTCCCCGGTGGTGACGGCCCCTCTGCCGCGACCGGCGTCGTCTACCTGCTCGTCGTCCTCGGCCTCATCGCCGGCTCCTACGCCGCCCTGATGGCCCGCTACCGGAAGGCCGGGCTGTGACCATCATCGACATCGACCACACCTCCCGCTGGTTCGGGAACGTCGTCGCCGTCAACGACGTGACCATGCGCATCGGTCCCGGCGTCACCGGCCTCCTCGGCCCCAACGGCGCCGGCAAGTCCACCCTCATCAACATGATGGGCGGCTTCCTCGCCCCCTCCACGGGCACCGTCACCCTCGACGGCACGCAGATCTGGCGCAACGAACAGGTCTACAAGCAGATCGGTGTCGTGCCCGAGCGCGAGGCCATGTACGACTTCCTCACCGGCCGCGAGTTCGTCATCGCCAATGCCGAGCTGCACGGGCTCGGCGACGCCGACGCCCAGCGGGCCCTGGCCACCGTGGAGATGGAGCACGCCCAGGACCGCAAGATCTCCACGTACTCCAAGGGCATGCGCCAGCGCGTGAAGATGGCCTCCGCGCTGGTCCACGACCCGTCCGTACTCCTCCTCGACGAGCCGTTCAACGGCATGGACCCGCGCCAGCGCATGCAGCTGATGGACCTGCTGCGGCGGATGGGCGACGCCGGGCGCACCGTGCTGTTCTCCTCCCACATCCTGGAGGAGGTCGAGCAACTGGCTTCCCACATCGAGGTGGTCGTCGCCGGCCGGCACGCCGCCTCCGGCGACTTCCGCAAGATCCGCCGCCTGATGACGGACCGCCCGCACCGCTACCTCGTCCGCTCCTCCGACGACCGGGCCCTCGCCGCGGCCCTGATCGCCGACCCGTCCACGGCCGGTATCGAGGTCGACCTGAAGGAAGGCGCCCTGCGCATCCAGGCCGTCGACTTCGGGCGCTTCACCGAGCTGCTGCCGCGGGTCGCCCGCGCGCACGGCATCCGGCTGCTGACGGTCTCGCCTTCCGACGAGTCCCTCGAGTCGGTCTTCTCCTACCTCGTCGCGGCCTGAAGGAGCTGGCATCCATGTACGACCCCACCGTTGCCCGGCTCACCTACCGGGCCCTGCTCGGCCGCCGCCGGGCGCTGATCCTCTTCCTGCTGCCCGCCCTGCTGATCCTCATCGCGATCGCCGTCCGCGCCCTCACGGGTGTGGACGACAAGGTCGCCGCCGACCTGCTCGGCGGTTTCGCCCTCGCGACGATGGTCCCGCTGATCGGCGTCATCGCCGGAACGGGCGCCATCGGCCCCGAGATCGACGACGGATCGATCGTCTACCTGCTCTCCAAGCCGGTGAAGCGACCGACGATCATCATGACCAAGCTGATCGTGGCGATCGCCGTCACCATGGCCTTCTCCGCGATCCCCACCCTGATCGCCGGGTTCATCCTCAACGGCAACGGACAGCAGATCGCCGTCGCCTACACCATCGCCGCCCTCGTGGCCTCGATCGCCTACAGCGCGCTGTTCCTGCTGCTGGGCACCGTCAGCCGGCACGCGGTCGTCTTCGGCCTGGTCTACGCCCTGATCTGGGAGTCGCTCTTCGGCAGCCTGGTCTCCGGCGCCAAGACCCTCAGCGTCCAGCAGTGGGCCCTGTCCCTGGCCGAGAAGGTCGCCGGAGAGGGATACGTCGACGCCACAGTCGGCCTGCCCACCGCCGTGGTCCTGCTCACCGTGGTCACCGTCGGAGCCACCGTCTACGCGGGCCAGAAGCTGCGACGCCTCACCCTGGCCGGCGAGGAGTAGGTCCACCGCGCCTCGAAGCTGTGCCCCGCCCGGCCCACCGGCCAGGCGGGGCACAGCTTCGCGCGTCATCATCGGGGCATGATCGAGCACCCCGAGCCCGAGCCGTCCAGGCCCCTGCGGTCCTGGATACGCTCCTCGCCCGGAACGCACATCTGGCTCTTGATCATCGCGATCACCAGCATCGTCGTGGTGATCGCACCCGACCGGGTCGAGCACATCCTGCTCCACCGCAACAGCAGCAACATCCACCAGCTCGTCGAACACCCCGTCCGGGCCCTCGTCAGCAGCGCCTTCTGGATCGAGAACCCGGCCTCACTCGCCCTCTACGCCGTGCTCTTCGAGCTGTTCCAGGCTCCCGTCGAACGCTGGCTGGGCACCCTGCGCTGGCTCGTGATCGTCGCGACCGCCCACATCGTCGCCACGCTGGTCAGCCAGAAGGTCCTCCTGATGGCCATCGAGGAGCACCGCGCCCCGCGCAGCATGACCCACGTCGTCGACATCGGCGTCAGCTACGGGATCGCGGCCGCCGTCGGAGTCCTCACCTACCGGCTCCCCAGCCCCTGGCGGTGGCTCTACCTCGCGGGCGCCGTCGCCTTCTTCGGGCTCCCCCTCCTCACCGGTGGCACCTTCACGGACCTCGGCCATGCCATCGCGCTCTCCGTCGGCCTGCTCTCCTGGCCGCTCACCCGCCACGTTGTTTCACGTGAAACATGACCCTGGTTTCCCGGGACTCTCGTTTCGCGTGCCTCTCGTTTCACGTGAAACGTGACTAACCGGCTTCCGCTTTCGCCACACCGTGCTCCCAAGCCCACGCGGCGATCCCCACCCGGTTGCGGGCCCCGAGCTTCGCCTGGACGTTCGCGATGTGGGTCTTGGCCGTCCCCGCGGTGATGAACAGCTCCGTGCCGATCTCGGCATTGGTCAGCCCCCGCGCCACCAGCCGTACGATCTCGACCTCCCGCTCGGTGAGCGGATGCGCCACGGTGCCGGCGGCGACCGGTCCCGCCTGGGTCAGCGTGCTCAGCAGCCGGACCGTGATCTGCGGACTGATCAGCGTGTCCCCGGCCATCGCGGCGCGCACACCCTCGATCAGCAGGGCCGGTCCGGACCTCTTCAGGAGGAACCCGCACGCCCCGTTGCGCAGCGCCGTGTGCACGTACTCGTCCAGGTCGAAGGTGGTGACCACCACGACCCGGGCCCGCGGCGCCAGCAGCCGGGTCACCTCCAGGCCGTCCAGCCGCGGCATCCGGATGTCCGCCAGGACCACGTCGGGCCGCAGCTCCCGGGCCAGCGCCACCGCGCTCTCCCCGTCGGCCGCCTCCCCCACCACGGTCATGTCCGGCTGCGAATCGAGGATCAGCCGGAAGCCGCTGCGGATGTCCTCTTGGTCGTCGGCTATCAGGATGCGTGTGGTCACTGCGCCATGATCACCCGACGGCATCCCCCTGCGCGGGGAAGACCGCACAAACCCGCCACCCGCCGCCCGGGACGGCCCCTGCCCGCAGGGTCCCGCCGGCGGCCTCCACCCGCCCGCGCAGCCCCGCCAGCCCCGTGCCGCCCTGCCGCAGGCGGCCCAGCAGCCCGCCCGTGCTCCGGGGTGCGGCGGAGTTGACCACGCTGAGTTCCATACCGGCCCCGGCACGGCGCACGGCGACCCGCACCACGGCGGCGCCGGGCGCGTGCCGGCGGACGTTCGTCAGGGCCTCTACGGCCACCCGGTAGGCCGTGGTGTCCGCTTCCCGTGTCAGCCCCGCGAGCGCCGCGGGATCGCTCTCCAGCTCCCCGCCCTCGAACCGCTCCACCAGTTCCGGCAGCTGGGCCAGCCCGGGTACCGGAGCGGTCGGACGGCCCGCCGCCTCCCGCAACGCGTGCACGGTCCGGTCCATCGACTCCAGGGCGCTCAGCCCCGCGGCCTCGATCCGCTCCAGCGCGCGGACCGCCTGCCCCGGGTCCTGCGCGGCCACGAACCGCGCCGCCTGCGCCTGCACCACGATCGCGCTCACGTCGTGCGCCACGAAGTCGTGCAGGTCCCGGGCCAGTTCCAGCTGCTGGTCACGCCGAGCGTCCCGTACGGCCTGCCGCAGCCGGCCCGCCTGACGGCGCAGGTAGCCGCCGGCGCCCAGCGCCGCGCAAGCCGGCACGGCCCAGAAGGCCGCCGCCCCGCAGACCTCCAGCCACGACCCGTCCGCCCACACCAGCGGGACCGGCCACAGAGCCACCGCCGCCACGCCCAGAGCGCCCGCGAGGCTCCCGGACCGCACCGGGGACCAGCGGGCCACCAGGGCCAGCAGCGGCAGCAGTACCGCCGTACCCGCCAGCGACCACGTGCTCGGCACGGAGAGGGCCGAACCGATCAGGGACACCAGGCCCGCCCCGGCCAGCACGGGGGCGTACAACGCGCTCGGTTTCAAGGTCACGTCGCGACCCTACGAGCGCCTCTCCGCCCGCGGTATCTGCCGTCCGGCAGATACCGGCCGTACCCGGCGACGGGTTCACCTTCCTCCCAGCGGCCTGTGGAGGGTCGCCCTCGCGGCCGTCGTACCCGCCGGATCCCATGGCCGAGGCGCGGAAATTCGCTGGTAAGGGGCGTGCGCGAGGGGCAGAGTGAGTCGTGCGGGGAGCAACAAAAGGTCCGGGGGAGCCACTTCGAGCGCGCCGTGCGGCGCGGGCTTCCCCGGACCTCTCGTACGTCGTACGCGGCTCCCGCTACGCGGCGCCCAGCAGACGCTCCAGCACCACGGCGATGCCGTCCTCGTCGTTGGAGGTCGTCACCTCGTCGGCCACCGCCTTGAGCTCCGCGTGGGCGTTGGCCATCGCCACGCCGTGCGCCGCCCACCCGAACATCGGAATGTCGTTCGGCATGTCGCCGAAGGCGATCGTCTCCGCCGCCTTCACCCCGAGCCGGCGCGCGGCCAGCGACAGGCCGGTCGCCTTGGTCAGCCCCAGCGGCAGGATCTCCACGATCCCGGGACCCGCCATGACGATGTCGACCAGACTGCCCACGGTCTCCCGCGCCACCTTGACGAGCGCGTCGTCGTCCAGCCCCGGGTGCTGGATGTACAGCTTGTTCAGGGGGGCCGTCCACACCGCGGCGGTGTCCTCCAGGTATATGGCCGGCAGGCCCTCCTGCACCTGGTACCCGGGCCCGAACAGGACCTCGCCGTCCACACCGTCCCGGCTGGCCGCCAGGGCCAGCGGACCGATCTCGGCCTCGAGCTTCGAGAGCGCCAGACCGGCGAGCTGCCGGTCCAGCGTCACCGACGTCAGCAGCCGGTGCGCACCCGCGTCGTAGACCTGGGCACCCTGCCCGCAGACGGCGATGCCCTGGTAGCCGAGGTCGTCGAGCACGTGCCGGGTCCAGGGGACGGCACGGCCGGTGACGACGATGTGCGCCGCGCCCGCCGCGGTGGCCGCGACGAGCGCTTCACGGGTGCGTTCCGAGACGGTGTCGTCGCCACGCAGCAGCGTGCCGTCGAGATCGGTCGCGACGAGCTTGTACGGGAACGGGGCCGGGGTCACTTGGTGATCGGCTCCAGGACCTCGCGGCCGCCCAGGTACGGACGGAGCGCCTGCGGCACGTGCACCGAACCGTCGGCCTGCTGGTGGTTCTCCAGGATCGCGACGATCGTGCGCGGTACGGCGCACAGGGTGCCGTTCAGCGTGGACAGCGGCTGGGTCTTCTTGCCGTCGCGGTAGCGGATCGACAGGCGGCGGGCCTGGAAGCCGTCGCAGTTCGAGGCGGAGGTCAGCTCGCGGTACTTGCCCTGGGTCGGGATCCACGCCTCGCAGTCGAACTTGCGCGAGGCGGAGGCGCCCAGGTCACCGGTGGCGACGTCGATCACCTGGAACGGCAGTTCCAGGCTGGTCAGCCACTGCTTCTCCCACTCCAGGAGGCGCTGGTGCTCGGCCTCGGCCTCCTCCGGCGCGACGTACGAGAACATCTCGACCTTGTCGAACTGGTGGACCCGGAAGATGCCGCGGGTGTCCTTGCCGTACGTGCCGGCCTCGCGGCGGAAGCACGGCGAGAAGCCGGCGTAGCGCAGCGGCAGCTTGTCGGCGTCGATGATCTCGTCCATGTGGTACGCGGCGAGCGGGACCTCGGAGGTGCCGACCAGGTAGTAGTCGTCCTTCTCCAGGTGGTACACGTTCTCCGAGGCCTGGCCGAGGAAGCCGGTGCCCTCCATGGCGCGCGGACGGACCAGCGCCGGGGTGAGCATCGGGATGAAGCCGGCCTCGGTGGCCTGGGCGATGGCCGCGTTGACCAGGGCCAGCTCGAGCAGGGCGCCCACGCCGGTCAGGTAGTAGAACCGCGAGCCCGACACCTTGGCGCCGCGCTCGACGTCGATGGCGCCCAGCGACTCGCCGAGCTCCAGGTGGTCCTTGGGCTCGAAGCCCTCGGCGGCGAAGTCGCGGATGGTGCCGTGCGTCTCCAGGACGGTGAAGTCCTCCTCGCCGCCGACCGGGACGTCCTCGTGGACGATGTTGCCGAGCTGGAGCAGGAGCCGCTTGGCGGCTTCGTCCGCCTCGTTCTGCTCGCTCTCGGCCGCCTTGACGTCCTGCTTGAGCTGCTCGGCCTTCTTCAGGAGCTCCGCCCGCTCCTCCGCGGAGGCCTTCGGGATGAGCTTGCCGAGCGACTTCTGCTCATTGCGCAGTTCGTCGAAGCGCATGCCGGAGGACCTGCGGCGCTCGTCGGCGGAGAGCAGCGCGTCGACGAGTTCGACGTCCTCTCCACGGGCGCGCTGCGAGGCGCGGACACGGTCAGGGTCTTCACGGAGCAGCCGGAGGTCAATCACCCCTCCAGGCTACCGGGCTGGGGTTCCTGGGATCACACCGATATCACGCTGCGTGTCGCTATGTCCCAATTGCCGCGAATGCATAAGTCTTGACTGCTGGCCGGAAGTGAACCTTCTCGGACGGTCAATAAAAGCGGGGCCATTCCCCGAAAAGGGGCACATCGGCAGTCGTGCGCCGTCCCTGAGCAGGGCCGTAAGCCGTTCCTTGTCCACAGGAATTACCGGCCGTCGGATCTTATCCACAGGCTGTGTGCCGCATCTGTGGACACGTAAATAGATCATTGGCGACCGGCAGGCCGCTGGGGCGAATCAGGGTTCAAACCACCCTCACACACTCATTCGGGTGGGAATGACTCGCCCCAAAGAGTTGATCCTCGATACGGGGGTGACGCCGTTCACCTTCCGCTCCCCAGCGCGAAACCTGGGCCCCACGACCGATTTGTCGACCTTGTCGTGCCGCTCTGTCGACTTGTCCCCAGGTCCCCATCTCGGCCTGTGGATAACTCTGTGGACAGTGGACGAAGCCTCAGGCCCGGCCGTCGAGGCAGCGCGTCAGCCAGTCCGAGGCGGCCGTGAAGTCGCCGTCTGAGGTTCCCGGCCTCGGGGCCAGGACGTCACCCTGAGCGACGCCCGCCCGCGGATAGGACCCGAGGAAGCGGACTTGCGGGCAGGTGCGCTTGAGGCCCATGAGGGCCTCGCTGACGCGGCGGTCGGAGATGTGGCCCTCGGCGTCGACCGCGAAGCAGTAGTTGCCGATGCCCTCGCCCGTCGGCCTGGACTGGATCAGCATCAGGTTGACCCCGCGCACGGCGAACTCCTGGAGGAGCTCCAGCAGCGCACCGGGATGGTCGTCGCCGAGCCACAGCACGACGGAGGTCTTGTCGGCGCCGGTCGGGGCGGCGGGCCGGGCGGGGCGCCCGACGAGCACGAACCGCGTCTCGGCGTTCTCGGCGTCGTGGATCTCGGTGACCAGCGGGACGAGCCCGTAGGTGGCGGCGGCGAACTCGCCGGCGAAGGCCGCGTCGAAGCGGCCCTCCTGGACCAGCCGGGCGCCGTCGGCGTTCGAGGCGGCCGACTCCCACACCGCGTCGGGCAGGTTCGCCCGCAGCCAGTTCCGCACCTGCGGCTGGGCGACCGGGTGCCCGGTCACCGTCTTGACCTCGGACAGGGAAGTGCCGGGACGCACCAGGAGCGCGAACGCGATGGGCAGCAGCACCTCGCGGTAGATCATCAGCGGCTCGCCGGAGGCCAGCTCGTCGAGGGTGGCGGTGACCCCGCCCTCCACCGAGTTCTCGATCGGCACCAGGGCGGCGGCGGCCTCGCCGTTGCGCACGGCGTCCAGGGCGGCCGGGACCGACACCATCGGGACGAGCTCCCGGGTGGCTGCTTCCGGCAGTGTGCGCAGGGCGGCTTCGGTGAAAGTGCCCTCGGGACCGAGATACGTGAATCGGGTTGCCGACATGCGGTCAGCCTAATGCCGGGGTGCTGCCCACCGCGGTGCTGTTCACCCCTCGAGCAGCCGCTGCCCCACGTATTCGCCGGTGCGCGGACCGGGCGGAACCGCGTAGAGGCCGCTGGACTCGTGGCGGATGAAGGCCGACAGCGCGTCACCGCGGTCGAGCTTGCGCTGGACGGGGACGAACCCGCGCAGCGGATCGGCCTGCCAGCACACGAACAGGAGTCCCGCGTCGGGCGCACCGTCCGGGCCGATCCCGTCGTGGAAGGAGAACGGGCGCCGCAGCATGGCGGCCCCGCCGTTCTGCTCGGGGGCGGAGATCCGGGCGTGGGCGTTGGACGGAATGACCGGCTTGCCGTCCGAGCCGATCTTGTCGAGTGCCATCTCGGTGGTCTCGCCGCCGCCGGTCAGCGGGGCTCCGGTGGCCTTGGTACGGCCGATCACCTGCTCCTGCTGGGAGACGGGCTGCTTGTCCCAGTCGTCGAGGAGCATCCGGATGCGCCGGACGACGGCGTACGAGCCCCCCGCCATCCAGGCGTGCTCGGCGGGCCCGGGGCCGGCGGCAGGCACGAAGATCCGCTTGTCGAAGTCGGGCTCCGAGGGCTTCGGGTTGCCCGTGCCGTCGATCTGGCCCATGAGGTTGCGGGCGGTCATCGGGGAGGCCGTGGCGCCGCGGGATCGGTTGAAGCCGTTCATCTGCCAGCGGACGCGGGCCGCTTCCCCGGCGTCCTTCTGCAGGGCGCGCAGGGCGTGGAACGCGACGAGCCCGTCGTCCGCGCCGATCTGGACCCACAGGTCGCCGTTGCTCCGCTGGGCGTCGAGCCGGTCGGAGGAGAAGTCCGGCAGAGGTTCCAGGGCGATGGGCCGACGGGCGGTGAGGCCGGTGCGCTCGAAGAAGGAGTGGCCGAAGCCGAAGGTGACGGTCAGGGAGGACGGGCCGGCGTCTAGGGCGATGCCGGTGTCGTCGGTCGGAGCGGTCTCGCCCGCCATCAGCCGGCGGGTGGTCTCGGACCAGCGCCGCAGCAGCGCGGCGGCCTCCGTGCGGCCGGCCCCCGCGGTGAGGTCGAAGGCGATGAGGTGCCCCTTGGCCTGCAAGGGCGTGGTGATGCCGGCCTGGTGGTCGCCGTCGAAGGCGACCTGGGTGGCCCCGAGGGAGGACAGGCTGTCGGCGGCCCCGGACCCGGAACCGCTCCCGGAGCCGGCGAAAGCGGAGTGCGCGAGGGCGCCACCGGCGGCGCCCAGCGCGAGCCCGGTGGCGCCTGCGGCGCCCACGGTGCCCAGCAGCCGGCGGCGGGAGATCTCGATGTCGGTATTGCTCTCGGTCACGCGGGTCAGCCGATCTTCACTGTCTTCTGGACGGTCGTCTGGTCGATGTCGGACGTGCGGACGGTCACGTCGATGCGCCATTCGCCCGAGAGCGGCAGCTGCACCCCGGACGCCGTCCAGTGCCCGGGGGCGGAGCGTTCGGGCAGGAGGGGCAGGGGGCCGATGTCCTTCGCCGGGAGGGTGAAGGAGACCTTGACCTCGGGGAGGTCGAGGGGCGTGCCCTCCCCGGAGTCGGCCCACAGGTGCAGGGTGTTGGCGCCGACCCGCCCCGGGTCGAGCTCGAGCCGGACGTTCCCCTTGCCGTTCGGGCCGCCCGTGTCGAAGGGCAGGGTGATCTTCACGGCGCGGTCCGGAACCGCCGTCGAAGCGGAGCCGCGGGAGGCCTCCCGCTCCACGGTGCGACCGGGTTCGGTGCTCGTGAGCACCGTGGTGACGGCGAGCAGGGCCACGGCGACGGCCGCCTCGGCGAGGACAGAGCGGCGCAGGCCCGTTCGGTCCGGATCGGCGTCACGGACCCGCTTCTCGCGTGCGCTGTCGAGGGCGGCGCGCTGCCGGGCGAGCTGGGCGGCGCGCCGGGGGTCGGCGGGCACGGCGACCGGCTCTGTTTCACGTGAAACATCGGCTGTGGCGACGGCCGTTTCACGTGAAACATCGGCCTCGTCCGCGGATGCGTCGGCGAGCCGGGCGGTCCACTTCCGGGACATGTACGCGATGGCGACGAGGACGGCGACCAGGCCGACCTTCAGGAGCAGCAGCTGCCCGTACGAGGTTCCGGTCAGTGCCGACCAGCTGCCGAGCTGGCGCCAGGACTGGTAGACGCCGGTGACCGCGAGCACCAGGACGCTGACGAAGGCAACCTGGGAGAAGCGCCGGACGGCCGCCCGCTCGATGCCGGGGACCTTGTGCAGGGCGACGAGGAGCGCGGCGAGCCCACCGAGCCAGGTGGCCACGGCCAGCAGGTGCAGGATGTCCGCGGGCATGGCGATGCCGGGCTGGATGCCCGTGGAGGCGTGCTCGGACAGGGCCCAGGTGGCGGCGATGCCGGCGGAGACCACGGCCCCGCCGATGCCCAGGCCGAAGGTGAGGTCGTTGGTGTCCCGGGCCCCGGCGTCCCGGGCCTCCCCGGGCCCCTGCTCCGCGCTCTCCTCCGCGCCGTCCGGTGCGTTCGCGGCGACGCCCTGCCTGCGTGCGTAGACGCCGAAGAGGACCGCGATGAAGAGGGCCGCGGCGCCCAGCAGGAGCAGCCGGGAGACCAGTGAGGCGCCGGTCTTGGTCTCCAGGACGGCCTTCAGGCCTTCGAGGTCGAAGACGTCGGCGAACTTCCCGGACCCGGTGTACGGGGCACGGAGCACGAGCATGGCGAGGGTGGCGGCCGTCAGGGTCACCCAGGCGCGTACGACGAGCTTCTGGAGCGGCCGCTCGGCGGCACCCCGGCGCCAGCACAGCAGGATGAAGGCGGCGCCGCCGACGAGGACGGTGAAGCCGGCGTAGGCGGCGTAGCGGGCGATCCCGTACGCGATGCCGACGGGACCGCCGCCCGTCTGTGTGCTGGGCAGGGTGACATCGGTGGCCGAGGGCGCGCCGATGGAGAAGGTGAAGGCACCGGAGATGGGGTGGCTGTCGGCGGAGACGGCCTGCCAGGCGACGGTGTACGTGCCGTTGGGCAGGCCGGAGTGCAGCGCGGTGCCGTAGCGGACGATGTTTCCGCTGCACATGTCGCGCAGTTCGCCGGTGTCCACGCGCTTGCCCTGCGGGTCCAGCACGCGGATGGAGTCGTCGCCCAGGGCCACCTGCTCCGAGAAGGAGAGGGTGACCTGGGCGGGGGCCGTGGCGACCACCGCCCCGTCCGCGGGGTCGCTCGCGGTGAGTGCCGCGTGTGCCGAGGCCGGGGGGGCCGCGGTGAACAGGGCTGCCAGCAAGGCTGCGAGGACCAGCACGAGCCGCGGCAGCAGTGCCGTGGTCCGGGCGTGAACCGGGGATGGGGCGGGGGCGGTGGCCGTCATGGCGAGTCGCTTCCTCGGTCCGTCAGTGGCCGTTGCCGGCGGTGGTTGATGTCGGAGCCTGCGCGGTGTTGTACGTCCGTTCCTTCACCTCGAGCTCGACCTTGACCGGCTCGGCCTTCTCGAAGCGCAGCTCGACGGTGACCTTGTCGCCGACCTTCGGCGTGCTCTTGAGCCCCATGAACATGATGTGGTCGCCGCCGCGCGCCAGCGTGAGCTCGCCGTTGGCGGGCACGTCCAGGGACTGGACCTGCTGCATCTTCTGGTTCTTCGTCTCGTGGATCTGCAGATCGTCGGAGAGCGAGGAGGTGACGCCGGTGAGCTTGTCGGCGGTCTTGGAGTCGTTCTTGATGACCATGAACGCACCGGCCATCTTGTCGTTGACCGGCTCCGGCATGAAGGCCCCGCTGACCGTGGGCGCGGGCTTGGACGCCTCGTCCTTCGAGCCGGAACAGCCGGATATGGCGAGCGCTGCCGTCAGGGAGAGGGCGGCGGCGAGGGTGCGGGTGGTGCGGGCGTTCACGGGTTCTCTCCCTTGATGATCTTCGGCAGGTCCTTGGTGTAGTCGTCGACGGTCGTACCCTCGCCGTAGAGGACGTAGCCCTCGTCGGTCTTGGGCGAGAAGGCGATGACCTGGGCGCCGTGCATGGACACGACGTTGCCGTTGGCGTCCGTCGTGGCGGCGTCGATACCGATGCCGAGGGAGCGCGCGGCGGCCTGGATGGTGGTGAAGTCCCCGGTGAGTCCGGTGAAGGACGGGTCCTGGGCCCTGAGCCACGCGCCGAGGGAGTCGGGAGTGTCACGGTCGGGGTCGGTGGTGACGAAGACGACCTGGAGGTTGTCCTGGTCGGCCTTGGGGAGCGCCTTCTTGGCGACGGCGATGTTGCTCATCGTCAGCGGGCACACGTCGGGGCAGTGGGTGTAGCCGAAGTAGATGAGCGTCGGCTTGCCCTTGGTCTGCTCGCGCAGGTTCCACGGCTTGCCCGTGGTGTCGGTGAGGACCAGCTCCGGCTTGGTGAACGGGCGGTCCAGTACGGTCGCGGCCTTGTTCTGGCTCTGGCCGCCGGAGATCTGGTTGACCGCGCCGGGCTTGGCGGTTTCGCCGCCGCAGGCGGTCAGGGTGAGGGCGGCCGCCGCGATGAGTGCGGCGACCGTCACGCGTGTGGTGCGCATGGGAAATGTCCCTGTGATCGGGGATGTGACGGACGTTCGGGAACGGTAGGGCGACGGGGCGCGGCCGGTCAGGCGGAGCGGCGGCGCGAGGCGACGCCGAAGGCGACACCGCCGAGCCCGATGACGATGCCGGCGATGCCGAGGGCGCGCGCGGTCGTGTCGGAGCCGTGCTCGGCGTCGGCCTGGTCGTGGCCGTGCTCGCCGTCCTTGGCGTTCTCGGCGGTGGGCTTGTCGGCGTTCTTGTCGCCGGCGTCGTGGTGGTCGGCGCCCTTGGCGGCGGTCAGCTTCAGGACGGGCGCGGGGTTCTGCGGTTCCGCGGCGCCTTCCTTGGCCTCTTCGATCCAGCGGGTGACCTCGCCGTTGTCGTAGGTCTGGATGGACTTGAAGACCATCTGGTCCGCGTTCTCGGGCAGCTTGCCCACGGAGAGCGGGAACTGCTGGAACTTGCCGGGCTCGATCTTGCCGCCGGACCAGGTGACCTTGGTGACGGCCTCGTTGATCTGCTTGCCGTGGACGGTGAGCGGCTTGTCCAGCTTGCTCTTCTCGACCGTCACGGTCCAGCCGGGAACGTCCTGCGGCATGACGGACGTGAGGGGCTGGTCGACCGGGAAATTGACCTCCAGCTGGGTGGTCGAGGCGTTGTCGCGCTCGTTGGGGACCTTGAAGTCGATCGTCGCGTAGCCGCCCTTGGCGGCCTCGCCGGGCTGTACGCCCACGTGCGCGAGGGCGGGACCGGACAGCAACAGGACGGTACCGGCGGCGAGGGCGGCGGCGAAGGAGACGCGAGAGGTCTTCATGCAGAAACACTCCACGGAAGCAGAGGTGACGGTGGTTCCGCGCACGGGTGTGCACGGAGTTCCGCGGCACCCGTGTTCCCGTGGTGTCGTCCGGGGGAGGAGGTGCCGCGTCAGGCTGCGAGGGTGAGCGCCGCGGGCGGCCCGCGCCTGATCACCGTGTGCTGGAGCGCCTCACGGCCGGTGGCTGCCGCGGGATCGGCCGCGGTCCGCAGGGCCCGCGGGGTGTCGGTGGGCATGCCCGGGAGACCGGCGCCGAGGGCGCGTACGAAGGCCAGCGCGGCCCGCAACGGGCGTACCGGGTCGGCTTCGGCGGAGAGCCGGGACAGTTCGAGCAGCCGGAAGAGCGCGGCGTCACCGCGGCCGAGGAGCCAGCCGACGGCCAGTGCCGCCACCAGGTGGCCGAGCAGCATGGCGGGGCTGAACAGCCCGGTCGCGGGGGCCGAGGTGGCCGCCTGCGCGAGGTGGGCGTGCGCCCCGTGGCCCTGAGAGGCGAGCTGTCCCGCCTGCGCGGCTTCTGCGGTCAGGGCGGCCGGGTCCAGTCCGGCGGTGGTCAGGATCTGCCGGGCGTCCGCCGGGCTGAGCGGTACGGAGTTGCCGCCGCACACCAGCCGGGCGGCGATCTCGGCCAGCGAGCCGTCGGCCGCGGTGGCCGTCGTCCGGCCCGCCGACGCCGCCGCGGCGCTGTGCTGGCCGAGGCCGAACACGGTGTGCAGCGCGAGCTGGCCGGCGGTCAGGACCGCCGCGATGCCGGGCAGCGAGCGCCGGCGTCCGGCGAGCGGCGCGGCGACCGCGAAGACGGCGAGGAAGCCGAGGCACAGCGACCACCACGGCACCGTGGCACAGGACGCCAGGGCGTGCCCCGCCGCGGACAGCACGACACAGACCGCGGTGAACACCGCGGCCCGGATGAGCCGGAGGCCGGCTCCGGCGTGCGTCGCGTGGGGGGCAGTCATGGCCGGGCCATCATCGCACTGCCCTTAGGCCCTCCATACGGCAGGTCCGGAAGGTCCCATGAGTCCGGCATGGGACCCGGCCCGGGGCCTTGCCGGAGGGCCGCGGCGGGCACCGCCGCATATACCGGATCCCGGGAGAGCCGCATCGGCCGAACGAGGGCAATGGGCTCTCGGAGGCCCTTTGCGCGCTTACGGGCCCCCGTGGGCGGCAATAGGTAACGGTATGAGCATCTGGTGGTCTCTCCACTTGAGGCGCGAAGCCGCGAGCGTGCCGCTCGCCAGGCGACTGCTGCTCGGAACGATGGAGACCGCGGGGGTGGACCCGGACATCTCCTACGACCTCTCGGTGGCGCTGAGCGAGGCGTGTGCGAACGCGGTGGAGCACGGCGGCGACGGCATGATCCCGGACGAGGCCGAGGCGTACCACGTCACGGCGTATCTCGACGGGGACTGCTGCCGCATCGAGGTGACCGATTCGGGTCCCGGATTCCCGCCCTCGGCCGTGGCGCGCCGCAGACCCTCGCTGGCCGAGCACGGCCGCGGCATGCACCTGATCGAGGAGCTGGCCGATCACGTCCGCTTCCGCAACCGGCCGGGCCGCGGCGCGGTCGTGAGTTTCGACAAGATGCTGAAGTGGCGCGACGACGCGCTGCTGAAGGTGTCGTAGGAACACCGAGGGGCGGGACCCCTTGAGAGGACCCCGCCCGTCACGGCGCCGGCTTGCCGCCGGCCTTGCTCGTCAGCCCTTGAGCCGTGCCATCCAGGACTCGACCTCGACCGAGGTGCGGGGCAGTCCGGCCGACAGGTTCCGGTTGCCGTCCTCGGTGACGAGGATGTCGTCCTCGATCCGGACGCCGATGCCGCGGTACTCCTCGGGCACGGTCAGATCGTCGGCCTGGAAGTACAGGCCGGGCTCGACGGTGAGGCACATGCCCGGCTCCAGCGTGCCGTCGACGTACGCCTCGGTGCGCGCGGCGGCGCAGTCGTGGACGTCCATGCCGAGCATGTGGCCGGTGCCGTGCAGGGTCCAGCGGCGCTGCAGGCCGAGCTCCAGGACGCGCTCGACCGGGCCCTCCAGCAGGCCCCACTCGACGAGCTTCTCGGCCAGGACGTGCTGGGAGGCGTCGTGGAAGTCGCGGAACTTGGCGCCCGGCTTGACCGCGGCGATGCCGGCTTCCTGGGACTCGTACACCGCGTCGTAGATCTTGCGCTGGATGTCGGTGTACGTGCCGTTGACCGGCAGCGTGCGCGTGACGTCGGCGGTGTAGAGCGAGTGGGTCTCCACACCGGCGTCGAGCAGCAGCAGGTCGCCGGAGCGGACGTCTCCGTCGTTGCGGACCCAGTGCAGGGTGCAGGCGTGCGGGCCGGCGGCGCAGATGGAGCCGTAGCCGACGTCGTTGCCCTCGACGCGGGCGCGCAGGAAGAAGGTGCCCTCGATGTAGCGCTCGGACGTGGCCTCGGCCTTGTCGAGGACCTTCACGACGTCCTCGAAGCCGCGGACGGTGGAGTCGACGGCCTTCTGCAGCTCGCCGATCTCGTAGTCGTCCTTCACGGCGCGTGCCTCGGAGAGGTAGACGCGCAGTTCGTCGTCGCGCTCCTTGGTCACCTTGTCGGTGAGGGCGGACTCGATGACCGCGTCGTGGCCGCGCACGTTGCGCACCGGGCCCTCGGCCTCGGTGAGGGCCTCGGCGAGCTCGCGGACGTCCTTGGCGGGGATGCCCAGGAGCTGCTCGGCCTCGGTGAGGGAGTGGCGGCGGCCGACCCACAGCTCGCCCTGGCCGGAGAGCCAGAACTCGCCGTTCTCGCGGTTGGAGCGGGGCAGCAGGTAGACCGTGGCCGTGTGGCCGGTCTCCCCGGTGGGCTCCAGGACCAGGACGCCGTTCTCGGTCTGGTCGCCGGTGAGGTACGCGTACTCGGTCGAGGCGCGGAAGGGGTACTCGGTGTCGTTCGAGCGGGTCTTCAGGCGGCCCGCGGGGACGACGAGGCGCTCGCCGGGGAAGCGCGCGGACAGTGCGGCGCGGCGGGCGGCGGTGTGCGTGGCCTGGGCGATGGGCTCGAGCCCGTGCAGCTCGGTGTCGGCCCAGCCGGTGCGCATGCTCTCGGCGAGTTCGTCGCTGACGCCCGGGTACAGACCGTTCTTGCGCTGCTTGTGCGTCTTCTTGGGCTGCTCTTCTTCCGGGGTCTCCGGGGTGAGCTCGTCAGCCACGTCATTCTCCTCAGCTACGACGACAGGCACGGACCGGGGTGGGGCCCTTGTCCATCGTATGTGCGAGCACTCGCGGGCCCGTGTGCTTTATCGCACAAACGACCGTTTTGATCGGTCGCACCGCGCTCATTCGAACCGGGCGGCGAGCAGGACGATGTCCTCGGGGAGGTCGGCCGGGTCTCCTTCGGGCAGCACGGTCCGCAGGATGTGCTCGCAGAGGGCCGCCGGGTCCTCCCGGGCGCTACGGGGGACCGAGGCGGCCGCCGCGTGCAAGCGGGCATAGGCCCGGTCCATCGGGTCGCCGGTACGGCGCAGCAGCCCGTCCGTGTACAGCAGCACCGTTTCTCCGGGCGCGGGTTCGATCTCCACGCTCGGCGCCTCCCAGCAGGACAGCATCCCGAGCGGCGCGGACAGCGAGGTCTCCACGTACTCGGTGCGGCGCTCGCCGATGAGCAGCGGTGGGGCGTGCCCGGCGCCGGCCAGGATGATCTTGCGCTGGGCGGGCTCGCAGTAGGCGAAGAGCGCGGTGGCCGAGCGCGCGGGCTCGGTGAGGCGCAGCAGCAGCTCCAGGTCGGACAGGACGGCGACCGGATCCTCGCCCTCCATCACGGCGTAGGCGCGCAGCGAGGCCCGGAGCCGGCCCATCGCGGCGACGGCGCTGGGCCCCGAACCGGTGACGGATCCGACGGCCAGCCCCAGGGCGCCCTCGGGCAGCGGCAGCGCGTCGTACCAGTCGCCCCCGCCGCGCGGCCCGGTGTGGTGGCAGGCGGAGAGCTGGACTCCGGGGACCCGGGGGAGGCGGCTGGGCAGCAGCTCCTCGGTGACGGTGGCCAGCCGGGAGCGGGAGCGCTCGACCTCCAGCATCCGGGCGAGGTGCTCGGCGGCGTGCCGTACGTACAGTCCGGCGAGGTCGCGCTGGCGGTCGCTGGGCTCGGCCTGCTCGTCGTAGAGCCAGACGGCGGCGCCGAGCCGGCCGGTGGCCTCGGCGGTCAGCGGGAGTGCGTAGCTGGCGGCGTAGCCCAGGCGGGCGGCCACCTCGCGGTGGCGGGGGTCGACGGGGGCGGCGAAGCCTCCGGTACCGGGAGTCTCGCCGGGTTCGGGGAGGACCTCGGAGCCGCCGTAGGCGTCGGGGAGCCCGTCGAGGATGCGGCCGTACGAGGTCGCGCTGCGCGGCACGGTCTCGATGTGGCCGAGGTCGGCGTGGCCGAGCCCGAGGCCGATCGTGCTCGTGGGGCCGAGTCCGTCGGAGGGCTCCAGGACGATCAGGCCGCGGCGGGCGCCGACGAGTGCGGCGCCGGCGCGCAGGAACTCGTGGAGGGAGGACTCCAGATCGCCGGTGCGGGCGAGCCGCTCGGTGAGCTCGTGGAGGGTGGTGAGGTCAGAGACCATGCCTGCCAGCCGGTCCTGGATGAGACCGCCCGCGCCGGGTGCCGGGGCCGGGGCGGGGGTGGTTCGGGCGGGCGAGGGCGCCACAGTGTGCGGTGGCGTCGTAACCGTTGGATCGATTCCAGCCACTTTCGGCAGATGCGGGGCGCTCATGGCGTCCGCCTTTCCACCTGGTGCGATTCGCCAAATAGCATCGCAAACCCCCAGATCGTGCTGCGCCGCCATCAAGGAATCCACATCTACACGCACACATGGATGCATGTCCAGCATTGCCCAGGTGGGAATCCTGGTGTCCGTGGGACGGCAACTCACTGTCGAGCCAAGGCTAGAACTTGGCTGGAAAAGGCCGGAAGGGAGCGGTTTTTGCGGTCGACTGGACGGGCTCCACAAGGGGTCCGGGTACGTAATCGGTAGTGCCCGGGGCCAGTTGGCGCGGCCCCGGCACTGTTGTGTCGCGATCTCGGCACCGCCGGGATGCTCCGTGTGACCTGCCCGGTGAGGGGCCGGGAACCGACCGGGGGCGGCCGCCGTCCTTAGCGGCGGCAGCCGGTGCGGACTTGCGTTCCATGACAAAACAGCACAAACCGTGTGAACCTGCTTATGGCGGACAGTGACGCGAAACCTGTACGTGTGGTGATACACCGCTTACATGGTGTGATGTGGCCCTCGGCGTTCAACGGAAAGGAACGAGCGCTCATGCGCGAGATCCTCGGAAGGCGTCTCCAGCGGCTCCGCGATCGCTTTCAATCCCTGCGCCCGACCCCGCGACAGACCGGCACGACGCCGGCTCTCCTGGAAGCGGCGCTCACCTGCGCCACCGACTGGCAGTGGCCCGTGCTGCCCGGCGTCGGCCGCTCCGCCGCGGACGGCTCGCGCTGCGCCTGCCCCGACCCCGAGTGCGTCGTCCCCGGCGCGCACCCCTTCGACCCCGGCCTGCTCGCGGCCACCACCGACCCGCGGATGGTGACCTGGTGGTGGACCAACCGGCCCACCGCCCCTGTCCTGATGGCCACCGGTGGGACCGCTCCGTGTGCGGTGAGCCTCCCGGCGGGCGCGGCCGCGCGGGCCCTCGTACGGCTGGACGCCCAGGGCATGCGGCTCGGTCCGGTCGTGGCCACGCCCACGCGGTGGTCGTTGCTGGTGGCCCCGTATTCGCTGGAGCTGCTCGGCGAACTCCTTTACGCCAAGGACCACGTGCCCTCCTCGCTGCGCTTCCACGGCGAGGGCGGCTATCTCCTGCTGCCGCCTTCCGCCGCTTCCAGCGGTGGCGAGGTCCGGTGGGAGCGGGAACCGTCTGCGGGGCCGGCCGGGCCCGCGGGTGCGCCCGATGTCTGGCTCCCGCAGGTGGAGGCGGTGGTGGACGCACTGGTCGAGGCGAGCAGCGGTGCACCGGGCGGCGGCAGCAGACTCGCCTACTGACCTGCCCGGTTCGGTCGGCCGGCGGGCGGACGGCGCCCGTGCGGATCACTCGTACGGGTGCCAGCGAGACGAGTTTCCAGGGGAATTGGGCGCGGGGATCTCCGCGCCCCATTCCCGCATCGCTATGTTCGGCGAATGAATCTCCGCCTGATCGGTATCGGCGCCGGTGTGCTGATCATCTTGTCGCTCCCGCTCGCAGGAGCGATCGCCGGGCCGGATTTCGCCGGCCAGGACGACGGAAAAAGCGGTGGCTTGTTCTCGACCCTCGGACTGTCGGATTCCTCGCGGGCGGCTCCGACGGCGCCTGCCCGTACGGCGACGGCGACTCCGGTGCGGCCGGCGGCCGGGCCCGAGCGGCGCGGCCCCATCGAGCAGCCCCGTACGGATTCCCGGTGCGGCCCCGAGCTGTCCTCGCCCGATGGCGTGGAGGCGCAGACTTGCGTTCTGGTGGGTGAGGGCCGGACGTGGGGCCGGAGTTACTACCGCAACACGAGCGGTCGTCCGCTGGACGCCGTGCTGACGGTCATGGGGCCTGCCGGGCGTACGGTGCAGATCCTCTGCGCGGTCGGCGCGGGCGACGAGCCGGGGCTGTGCGAGACGCCGAAGGAGGAGTCCGCCGGGGCTCCGGACAGTTACTCGGCCGTAGCGGAATTTGCAGTTCCGGATGATGAAGGGAAGCTGCTCCTGCGGTCCGGGAGCAACTCACCGGCACCGGGAGACGGTTGAGGACCGTCGGAAATTCAAGGCCCGGTCGCTGGCGACGGGGGATGCACCAGCGACCGGGCTACAAGAACGGTAACAAGAGATCGCCTGTACGCAAATTCGATCTCTGATATTCAGACACCGATTTGCAGACGGTTAGCGGGAGTTGTGACTCCTGTCACCGGACCGGCGCGGGAGCGCAGGTCAGCTGAGTGTCACCTGTCGGTTGGTGAGCCCGCCGCGCGCCCGGCGCTCCTCCGTGGTCAGCGGTGCGTCCGAGGCCAGGGCCGTGGCCAGGCGCTCCGCGAGCTCCGCCGCGGGCTTCTCGACGTCGTCGGCCGTGACCCCGGTGGGCAGGTCCCAGACGGGAACCATCAGGCCGTGCGCGCGGAAGGAGCCGACGAGCTTGGTGCCCTCGCCGAGCGAGGCCGTGCCGGCCGCGTGCAGCCGCGCGAGGGCGTCGAGCAGCTTCTCCTCGGGGTGCGGCATGACCCAGCGCAGGTGGTTCTTCTCCGGTGTCTCGCACCAGTAGGCCGCGTCCACGCCCGTCAGCTTGACGGTGGGAATGGCGGCCGCGTTGGCCCGTTCCAGCGAGGCGGCGATCTCCGGGGAGGCGTTCTGGGCGCCCTCCGATTCCGGAATCCAGAATTCGAAGCCGGTGTGCACAACCGGCTCGAAAACGCCGTCGGAGTCCAGGAGATCCTGAAGTCGCGGACCGTCGGCCGGAACTCGGCGTGCCGGAATCGGAGTTCCGGGCTCCGCTACGAGCGCACGCTCCAGGGTGTCCGCCATGTCGCGGCCGAGGTCCCCGCTGGAGGAGTCGTTCTGCAGGCCGAGGAGGACGGAGCCGTCCTCACGGCGCAGTGCCGGCCAGGCCATGGGGAGCACGGTGACCAGCGTGACGGAGGGGACTCCCTCGGGCAGGCCGCTCTTGAGGGTGAGCGGAACGGTCGCCGCCGGCACGAGTTCGCGCAGCGCGACCCAGTCGCATTCGCCCGGCAGGCCCTCGAAGGGGCGCCGTACGTGCTCGGTGACGGCGTGCGCCGCGGCTGCGCCGTGGCAGGCCTTGTAGCGGCGCCCGGACCCGCAGGGACAGGGCTCGCGCGCGCCCACCACCGGGATTTCACCGTTGTTGAGCTGCGGCTTTGCAGTCTTGGCTGCGGGGCGCTTCTTGGCCATCGTGGGTGTCTCCCGGTTGCGGCGGTACGACGTCGTGTCTGGGCGCGAGCCTAGCCGTTCGTACCGCCGGAACCGGTGGGGTGCGGCCGGGAGCACGGTCGGCGTGCGCTCCCGGACGGCCGCCTGTGCGATGCCCGGTGCTGCTGTGTGCGGTGCTGTGTGCTGCTGTGGATCCTGGTCCTGGATCGTGGCCCTGGACCGTGGTTCACGTGTCCAGGTCGTCGAACGCCGTACTGAAGTCGATCGCCGGGGACGCAACGCGCGTAGCGAAATCCTCGTGCCGGGTCCCACAGGCAACGATCACCCAGACGGTGACCTCACCCGCCGCTCCATCCCGGACACCCCAGTCCTGGGCCAGCGCGCTGATGATGTTCAGCCCGCGGCCGCCCCGTGCGGTGACCGAAGGCGTGGCCGGGACCGGGCGGGTGGGCCCGCCGCCGTCCGTGACCTCGACCGTCAGTCGTCCCGCTTGGTCGACGCGCCATGCGGCGCGTATCTCCCCGTCCCCGACTTCCCGCGCTCCCAGGGGCCTGCCGTGTCGGCAAGCGTTGCTGAGCAGTTCGGAAAGGATCAGTACGGCATCGTCCACGACCGATTCGGACACCCCGCTGATGCGCAATTGCTCACGCATCCGGTGTCTCGCCTCGCCCACGCCCGCAGGACCATGGCGTACATCCATGCACGACGACGTGGGCACTTCCTGTGCCACCACCAACGCCACCCCCGGAACCTCCTTAGCCCCACGCATGGTCTGGATGCCCCAATGGCCTGGACCGGAAACCGTCCAAGCGGAGCCCTCTGACGCATTCGCGCCGACCGAATGCGGAGCGGATGCGCCGGAGCACACCCTGTTACCAACGGGGTGGGAGGGGTTGGTGGGCAAAACGGGACGTCAGCGCCCCAGTTGGGACAGAACTTGACGCGGTCTGTTCGTGATGATCGCTTCTACACCCAAATCAGCGCAGAGCTGAACGTCTTGGGGGTCGTTCACTGTCCATACATGGACGGAATGGCCCGCGTTCTGGAGCTTGCGGATGAAGCCGGGGTGGCTGCGCACGATGCGCATCCCGGGGCCGGCGATCGTCACGCCGGCGGGCAGCCGGCCGTCGCGCATCCGGGGCGAGATGAACTGCATCAGGTACACGGTGGGGATCGTCGGGGCGGCGGCCCGCACCCGGTGCAGCGAGCGGGCGGAGAAGCTCATCACGCGCACGGGGTGCGGCCCCTCGGCGGCGGGGGCGTCCAGGCCGAACCGCTTGAGCAGGAAGAGCAGGCGCTCCTCCACCTGTCCGGCCCAGCGGGTCGGGTGTTTGGTCTCGATCGCGAGGGGTACCGGCCGTCCGGCGTCCGAGACCAGCTCCAGCAGGCGTTCCAGGGTGAGGACGGAGGTGCGCTCGGGGTCCGCGTCCCAGTCGGGGGACTCCTCGCGGTCCTTCCAGGAGCCGAAGTCGAGGGCGGCGAGATCGGCCAGCTCCAGGGCGGAGACGGCGCCGCGGCCGTTCGAGGTGCGGTTCACCCGGCGGTCGTGGACCAGGACCAGATGGCCGTCGGCGGTCAGCCGGATGTCGCATTCCAGGGCGTCGGCGCCGTCCTCGATGGCTCTGCGGTAGGCGGCCAGGGTGTGCTCGGGGGCGTCCTCCGAGGCGCCGCGGTGGGCGACGACCTGGATGGGGCGCGGCGATGCGTGGGTCACTGGGTCATGGTGCCACCGACTGGCCCATCGGTGCCGGGGAGCGGTCCTGCGGATGCGTCCGGAATGCCGGATATAAAGAATGGCGGGAGATGCACAGGTCCGGCTTACAGTGCTCTGACGGGCCATGGGAAAGGCTTTGCCCAGGAACTTGTACGGCACGTCGAACGTTCAGTCGGCCCGATACGACAGAGAATTCCGAAGCCGTGTGTGACGAGGAGAGAGCGCTGTGAGCACCGAGAACGAGGGCACCGCGGCCCCTAAACCCCCCGCGGCCCCGTCCGTACCCCCTGCTCCGGCCTCCGAGACGCAGGCGGCCGGACAGGCACAGGCACAGGCACAGGCACAGGCACAGGCACAGGAACCGGCACCGGCCGCCGAGCCGGCGACCCAGCAGCTGCCGCACACGGCGGCCCCGGGCACCGAGCCGACCCAGCAGATTCCGCCTGTGCCGGAGCCCCCGGCGCCGGCCCAGCCCGTGGCTCCCGCCGCGGCGCCGGCTCCGGCCCAGGCTCCCGCCCCGTACGAGCAGCCCACCCCGTACGAGCAGCCCGCCCCTTACGGGCAGCCGGCGCCCTACGAGCAGCCCGCGCCCTACGGCCAGCCCGCGACGGCCCCTGTTCCGGCCGCGCACGGAGCCGAGGGCTGGCCGCCCCCGCCGCCCACGGTGCCCGCGTACGGTGCGGGCGGCGGCCAGGGCGGCGGCCCCTGGGGCGCCCCCCTCGCCGCGGACGGCACCCCGCCGGCCAAACCGAAGGGCAAGGGCGGCCTGATCGCCGGCGTGCTGGTGGCGGCGCTGCTGGCCGGCGGCATCGGTGGCGGAGTCGGCTACTGGGCCGCCGACCGGAGCAAGGACGGCACCGGCTCGACCACGATCAGCGCCGGCAACACCCCGAAGGACCTCAAGCGGGAAGCGGGCTCCATCGCGGGCCTCGCCGCGGGCGCGCTGCCGAGCGTGGTCACCATCGAGGCCTCGGCCGGCGACGGCGACGGCGGCACCGGCACCGGGTTCGTCTACGACCAGCAGGGCCACATCCTCACCAACAACCACGTCGTGGCCTCCGCTGCGAACGGCGGCAAGCTCACCGCCACCTTCTCCGACGGCAAGAGGTACGACGCGGAGGTCGTGGGCCGGGCCCAGGGCTACGACGTCGCCGTCCTCAAGCTGAAGACCCCGCCGGCCGGCCTCAAGCCGCTGCCGCTCGGCGATTCCGAGAAGGTCGCGGTCGGCGACGCGACGATCGCGATCGGCGCCCCCTTCGGCCTGTCCAACACGGTCACCACCGGCATCGTGAGCGCCAAGAACCGCCCGGTCGCCTCCGGCGACGGCTCCGGCGGCAAGAACTCGTACATGAGCGCGCTCCAGACCGACGCCTCCATCAACCCGGGCAACTCCGGCGGCCCGCTCCTCGACGGGCGGGGTGCCGTGATCGGCATCAACTCGGCGATCCAGTCGGCGGGCAACGGCGGTTTCGGCGGCGGTCAGGCCGGTTCGATCGGCCTCGGCTTCGCCATCCCGATCAACCAGGCGAAGAACGTCGCGGAATCGCTGATCAAGACGGGCAAGCCGGTCTACCCGGTGATCTCGGTCTCCGTCGACCTCCAGGCCAAGTCCGAGGGCGCCAAGATCTCCGAGCAGGGCGCCCCCGCCAACGACCTGGTCGACCCGAACGGCCCGGCGGGCAAGGCGGGCCTCAAGCCCGGCGACATCATCACCGAGTTCGGCGGCAAGCCGGTCGACAGCGGCCCGACCCTCATCAGCATGATCTGGACGTACAAGCCCGGCGACACGGTGAAGCTGACGTACCTGCGCGGAGGCAAGCCGACGACGGTCGACATCACCCTCGGCTCGCGGGTCGGGGACAAGTAGCGGGGCGCGCCGCCCGGCGCGCCGGTGGCTTGATGGGAGGGGCCGTGGGCGGAATTCCGCCTACGGCCCCTCCCAATGTCTGCTTATGCTTCACGGGTGTTCGATTCCCGGCACATACGGACGTTCCACACCGTGGTCGCTTCAGGCTCCTACTCGGCGGCCGCCCGCGTGCTGGGGTACACCCAGCCCGCCATCACCCAGCAGATGAAGGCGCTCGAACGGGCCGTCGGAACCCCGCTGTTCACCCGCGTGGGCAGGAAGATGCAGCTCACCGAGGCCGGGGAGTCCCTGTCGCGGCACGCCGAGGTCATCCTCGGCAGCCTCTCCGCCGCCGAGGCCCAACTCAAGGCGTACGCACGCCTGCGCACAGGGCGCGTACGGCTCTGCGGCTTCCCCAGCGCCAACGTCACCCTCGTCCCCGAGGCGCTGAGCGGCCTGGCCAAGGAGCATCCGGGCATCCAGGTGGAGCTGCTGGAGGGGGAACCGCCCGAGTCGCTGCGCCGGCTGGAGCGCGGGGAGTGCGACATCACCCTGGCCTTCACCTATCCCGGGCTGCACGAGGAGGTCCCGGAGGAGGTCGCCGAGGTCA
The DNA here is from genome assembly GCF_052244475.1 of Streptomyces sp. IBSNAI002. Classification (NCBI taxonomy): domain Bacteria; kingdom Bacillati; phylum Actinomycetota; class Actinomycetes; order Kitasatosporales; family Streptomycetaceae; genus Streptomyces; species Streptomyces sp. IBSNAI002. The sequence continues at coordinate 4,563,912 of NZ_JBQPXG010000002.1, forward strand.
GGCTGCTGGAGGACCAGCTGACCGTGCTGCTCCCGACCGGGCACCCGCTGGCCCGCCGCCGGGCCGTCCACCTGGCCGATCTCGCGGAGGAGCAGTGGATCGCGGGCTGCCCGCGCTGCCGGGCCAACCTCCTGCACGAATGCGCGGAGCTGGGCTTCGTGCCCGACATCCGCTTCGCCACCGACGACAACCTGGTGGTGCAGAGCCTGGTCGGGCAGGGGCTGGGCGTGGCCATGATGCCCGCGCTGGTGCTGCCCTCCCTCTCGCTGAACCGGGTGTGCGGACGTGCTCTCCAGCCCGCCGCCCGCCGCCACATCGCCGCCTACGTCTACCGCGACCACCTGCGCGTCCCGGCGACGGCGGTGGTGCTCGACGCGCTGAAGAGCGCGGCCGCGAACCGGGTCGGCTGCTGACCAACCCATAAGCAGAGCTTGGGATTTCGGGTCACAACTGTCGTTGGACGTGATCGAACGACGGCAGGACGCTGCCGTTATGACCACCACCACACCGGCCCGTACGACCATGAGGATGGCCGCCCTCGTCAGTGAGATCCGCAGGGTCGTGGACCGGGGACTGGCCCCGGACCTCACCGCGTACCTGGTGGGCGAACGCCTCGCCCCGCATCTGGGCGCGCCCGACCTGCTGACCCCGGCGCAGCAGGAGGGCGACCCGGAGCGGTACCGGCAGCACGTCCTGCACGCCGAGTCCGACGGCGGCTTCTCGGTGGTGGCGCTGGTGTGGCTGCCCGGGCAGGAGACGTGCATCCACGATCACGTGTCGTGGTGCGTGGCCGGGGTGCACCAGGGCGAGGAGAGCGAACGCCGCTACCGGCTCTCGCCCGGACCGGACTCGGCCCGGCTGGTGGCCACCGAGGACGTGGTCAACGGGCGGGGAGAGGTCTGCGGGTTCGCCCCGCCCGGGGACATCCACCGGGTGCGCAACTCCTGTGGTGCGAAGGCGATATCCGTGCACGTGTACGGCGCCGACGTCTCCAGGCTGGGCACCAGCATCCGTCGGGTCTACACGCTCCCCGTCGACTGATGGCGCTTCTCCACCGCCCCCAGGGCGTGGCGGTCGGGCATGTTTCACGTGAAACATCCACCGTCTGGCCGGGGTTGGCGGCGGCCGCGGGCGGAGCCCTGGCGGCCTGGTGCATCCACCGGGCGGTACCCGCCGTCCCCATGCTGACCGCGTCGGTGGTGCTGGGCATCGCCGTGGCACACCTTCCCGGCCTGCGGGGATACGTACGAGGAACCGCCCGCCCCGGCCTCTCCCTGGCCGGCCGGCGGCTGATGCGGATCGGCATCGTCCTGCTGGGCCTCGGCCTGGGGCTGGACCAGGTCCTGCGGCTGGGCTGGGCCACCGTGGCCATGGTGGTCGCGGTGGTCGCGGCCACGTTCCTCGGCACGCTCTGGCTGGGCCGGCGCCTCGGACTGCCGGGAGACCAGCCGCTGCTGATCGCCACCGGGTACTCGATCTGCGGGGCCTCGGCGATCGGCGCGGTGAGCGAGGTGTCGGGGAGCGACGAGGAGGACGTGGCCGCCTCGGTGGCCCTCGTGACCCTGTGCGGGACGCTGGCCATCGCGGTGCTCCCCCTCCTGCAGGGGCCCCTGGGGCTCTCCGATCCCGCGTTCGGGCGATGGGTCGGCGCCGGGGTGCACGACGTCGGCCAGGTGGTGGCCACCGCGCAGACCGCGGGCCCGGCGGCGCTGGGCGAAGCGGTGCTCGTCAAACTGATTCGGGTGGCGCTGCTCGCCCCGCTGGTCGCGGCCGTCGCCTTCTCCGTACGGGCCAGGCGGCGCGGGGTGCGTACGGCCTCGGGCCGCCGCCCCGCCCCCGTGCCGCTGTTCGTCGCCGGATTCCTGGCCGCCGCGGCCCTGCGCGCCACGGGCGCCCTGCCCGACCTGGCCCTGGAATGGGCCCACACCGCGCAGGAGGTCCTGCTCGCCGCGGCCCTGTTCGGCCTGGGCAGCGCCGTGCACCTGCCGACCCTGGCCCGGACCGGCGGGCGGGCCGCGGTGCTCGGGCTCGGGGCCTGGGTGGTCGTGGCGGGGGTCTCGTACGCGGGCGTGCTGCTCACCGCATGACAGCGGAGAGGGAAGGGAGTTGGCCATTTCGTGGCCGGAACCGACCGAACGTTCTGACTGCCCGCTGACAATGCCGCGCGGCCGTGCCACTCTGCCCGGCAAGCGCACAGCCCGCACCGCCCGGCACGGCCCGCACACACCGCACGACCGATCCGCACCGACCGTTCTTCACCCCCACCCTGCCCTGGTCCGACCGACAGGCACGGACCGGGCACGGCAGAAGGAGTCATGCGTGAATCGTCATCGCATCGCCGCATCCGTCCTCTTATCGGCAGGCGCCCTGATCGCGGGGGTCCTGACCGCGGCCTCCCCGTCGGCCGCGGCGGACACGTCCGCGTCCTTCCGGCAGCAGCACACCCAGGGCTTCTGGACCGCCGAGCGGATGCGGGCAGCGACCCCGCTCGACATCACGGCGGCCCCCGGCACGGCCCGCACGCCGGTCGCCGCCTCGGCAGCCCCCACCCGCATCGCCCCGACGGCCGCCTCCGCGTCGCCCACCGCCTTCCCGCAGGCGGGCGGGGCCTGGACGGGCGGCGGAGCGGTGGTGAAGACCTCGGGCCGGGTCTTCTTCACCATGGGGGGCCGGACCGCCTCCTGCTCCGGAGACTCGGTCACCAGCGCCAACGGCAGCACGGTCATGACGGCCGGCCACTGCGTGAAGTACCAGGGAGCCTGGCACACCAACTGGGTCTTCGTCCCCGCCTACAGCAACGGCAGCGCCCCCTACGGCCAGTGGTCGGCCACCAAGACCTTCGCGACCGACCAGTGGGCCGCCAGCGAGGACATGAACATGGACGTCGGCCTCGCCGTCGTCGCCCCGCTGAACGGCCAGACCCTGAGCCAGGCCGTCGGAGCCCAGGGCATCCTCTTCAACGGTGGCTACAACAAGAGGATGTACTCCTTCGGCTTCCCCGCGGCGGCCCCGTACGACGGCACCAAGCTCGTCTACTGCAGCGGCAACAGCGGCAAGGACTTCCTGCTCACCAAGGACCACAGCCTGGCCTGCAACATGACGGGCGGCTCCAGCGGCGGCCCCTGGTTCCAGGACTTCAACGAGACCACCGGCCTCGGCACCCAGGTCTCGGTGAACAGCTTCGGCTACACCTTCCTGCCGAACCGCATGTACGGCCCGTACTTCGGCAACGAGGCGAAGGCGGCCTACGACAAGGCCCAGACGGCCTGACCCTCATCGGCCCCGCCATCCCCACCTGGCCGGTACTCTGTACCGGCCAGGTGGGTTGCCCGAGCGGCCTAAGGGAACGGTCTTGAAAACCGTCGTGGCGCGAGTCACCGTGGGTTCAAATCCCACACCCACCGCTTGCGGGTCAGGGAACTGACCGGTCAGAGGGCGGGTCCCCGATGCGGGGGCCCGCCCTCTGACTTTCGACTGGTCAGCGCCGGGATCCCCCGACTTCCCGGCGCTGACCAGTGCACTGGGGTCAAGCGGCGGCCGGTCCGCCCAGGAGGCGGGCGGCGTCAGTGCACGTCAGCGGCCGCTGGTGTTGCCGCCCTCCCGGCGCCGGCGCCTGCGGGCGCCGAGGGCTCCCGCCAAACCGATCAGGCCCCCCGTGATCGCGCCGGACACGAGGATGCGCAGCAGGTCTTCCATCGAATACTCCCCCTCTGAGCCAGGTTCACCACGACGCGTTCCACGCGTGTGGGCGCCTGATCACCACGACAGGGGACACTAGCGACGCCAGAGCGGCCTGGCTTGGACAAATTTGACCTGGCCACCGGGCCACCGGACTCCCTCGCCCCTCACTGTGGGAGGGCTCCCTCCGCCAGGCGGGCGGCGGCCATCCGGCCGGGGGTGGTCCCGGCCAGGGCGCGGAACTCGCGGTTGAGGTGCGCCTGGTCGTAGAAGCCGCAGGCAGCCGTCACGTCGGTGAGGTTGGCCCCCTCGCGGGTGAGCAGCCGCATGGCCCGGTGGAAGCGCAGCACGCGCGCGGAGGCCTTGGGCGTCAGGCCGACCTGCTCGGTGAAGCGGCGGATCAGGTAGCCCTGGCTCCAGCCCACTTCGGCCGCGATCCGGCCGACCGGGATCGCCCCGCCCGCGCGGGAGAGCAGGCGCCACGCGTGGCGGACCTCCGGTGCGGGCTCCGGGCCGCGCTCGAGGCGGGCCGACAGCGCGAAGTCCAGCAGATCGAAGCGGGCTCCCCAGTCGCTGGTGGCGGCCAGGTGCTCCACCAGCAGTCCGGCCTGCGGACCGAGTACGTCGTGGAGCTCGACCGCCCTGTTCGTCAGGTCGCTCATCGGCACGGCGAACAGTCGGAACGCCCCGAGCGGGGTCAGCTCGAGCCGGATGGCCTCCTGGCCGCCGGGGTGGTCGCACACCCGCGGCCCGTCCTCCAGCCCCACCACCAGCGAGCCGGTCACCTGGCTGTTCGGGTTCGCGTCGCCGAGCCGCCGGACCTGGGCGAACGGCGCGCCCAGGTTGATCACCACGACGGCTCGGCCCGTGGGGACGAGCCGCACCCGGTAGGGCGAGGCCGCCGCCTCCCAGTAGCCGGCATAGCTGTGCAGGAAGGGGCGCAACTGGGGAGGCCACGGCCGGGTCACCCGCCACCGGTTGCCCACCCGGGTCATCTCGACCCCCAGACCGGTCATGCCCGCGCTACCGACCACCGGCATATCGCTCTCCCTCCCGCAGCGACGAGCGCCCACGGCTCAGGGGGCAATTGTGGTCCGAGAACGCACCGGAGCGTCGTGGTGCGGGCCGGCAGGTGTCCACATCGCGCCTACCGCGGTGGCACGTCCCCGCCCGGTCACGCGGGCTTCCCCGCTGGGGTAACGACGCGCGACGCGCATCGCGACTTGCCGTGGCGCCGTGTGCGTGCCGCTGGGAATCAGAGCCCTGACGTGGGATGAAGGTGCAGGTCAGAAGGGGTACCGGAGTCTCGGAGGCGCTTCGTCGCCACCGGAGACGACCCCGCTGACTGGGCCTTCCGAGTGGTGTTTGTCGGAAGATCGGCGCGGGTCATGGGGGTGGTGCGGTTGCGGGCACATCATGACGAATGTATTCAGATCCGCCCGTCGGAACATCTCGAAACGAGGCCCCTGTCATGGCTCAGCGCAGCACTCTCTCCTCGGTCTGGACCTCGGTCCTGGCCGCCCTCGTGGCCCTCCTCACCTTCCTCGGTTTCGGCGGGAAGGCCGCTGCGGCCGTCGCGTCGGCGCCGGCCCCCGCCGCCCCGGCCGCCGCTGTCGCCGCGGTGCGTCGCCCGGCCTTCGCCGCCCGGCGGACCTGGCGGGCGATGATGCGGGGCGGATCGCTGCCGCCGACCATCAAGCAGCGGATCCGCGCGGAGGCCCACGGCAAGTCCCCGTCCGTCCGGCGTTCGACCGCCGCCGAGGCCATGGGTGCCGGACCGGGCACGGCCGCTCGGTCGCTGACCCAAGTCGGTACCCCGATCGGCGCCCCGGTTGGTACCCAGGCCGCTGCCCCGGCCGGAGCCGCTGCCGGAGCCGCCCGGGAAGTGCTCGCGCTCGCCGCGTAGGCGCAGGCGCAGCAGGGGCCGAAGGCCGGCATCCGTACGCGGAGTCGTACTCGTAACTCGTACTCACAGCCTTACCGCAGCAGTGGCAGTGGCAGTGGCAGTGGCAGTAGCAGCAGGAGTCGCAGGATCCGGATGCGCAGGCGTACGCGCCACCTCCGGGCAGAGCAGTGGGAAGCGGCGCTGGAGCCCGGTCACATGTGACCGAGGATCGCGCCGTGTGGGTGCCCCGGAGCGGGGCACGGAAGGAATGCCCCGGCGGGCGCCGGGGGCGTGCAGGGGGCGCAAAGCTTGGCATTGCAGGGCCGCAGGCCCGGGAGACGGTGGGGTTCCCGGACGGTGCGGCCCTTTTCGGCATGTTCGGGACAGGGCGTTTGATGGAACGCTTCATCCCTTGTGGGGCAGGGGTTTCAGCGGGTTCCGGGGCGCTGACCTGGGGCGCAGGGGGCGCGAATGGGGTTTATCCGATGTTGGTCATACTTGCGGGGGAATCGCAGACTCCGGGGTGGTTCGCCGGGGATTCGGTGGGCAATTCTGATCTCGCGACGTCGTCAGCACGCAGAACGACCGAGGCGGTCGGCCAACTGCCTTGGAGTGAAGCCCACTTCGGTTATCTGGAGGATTCAGACATGGCAAGCATCCGCACCGCCCGCGTCATCGCCGCCGTCGCCGCGCTCCCCCTCGCCGTCGCCCTGTTCGGCGGGGTGGCCTCGGCCGACAACGGCTCCTTCGCGAACGACGGATCGAATGCGAGCGTCGCCAGCATCATCGGCAGCGGCGTGGGCGGCGACAACAACGGCAACTCGTCCACGTCGCAGCAGGTGGCGACCGGTTCCGGCGCCTCCAACCAGAACAACACCGCGCAGGTCAACGGCTCGGCCTTCACGGCGATCAACCAGTCCAACTCGAACGTCGCCGTCGACTTCTACCCCTGGTGGTAGCCGCGGCCTGAGCCGCATGTACTGATCTCGTACTGATGAGGGCGCCTGTGCGACCGGACCGGCTGGGGTCCGGTAGCGCGGGCGCCCTCTCGCGTGCCCGCCCTGGCCCCTCTCCGACCTTGACACCACAGGTGAATCTGACGGACAGTCAGGTTCACTCGATGATGTGATGCCGGGAGGCCAGCGCCGTGCACCTCGCCCCGACCGAAGGCCAGTTGCGGCTGCGCGCCGAACTGCGGGAGTACTTCCAGGATCTGCTGCCGGACGGGGTCCCCGAAGACCCGGCCCGCCAGCGCGAACTGCTGCGCCGCATCGGCGCCGACGGACTGCTCGGCCTCGGCTGGCCCGTCGAGTACGGCGGCCAAGGGCGCGGACCGGACGAGCAGTTCGTCTTCTTCGACGAGGCCTACCGGGCGGGCGCCCCCGTCTCCATGGTCACGCTCAACACGGTCGGTCCGACCCTGATGAAGTACGGGACCCAGCAGCAGAAGGACTTCTTCCTGCCCCGGATCCTCAAGGGCGAGATCGTCTTCGCCATCGGCTACTCCGAACCCGAGGCCGGCACCGACCTCGCCGCCCTGCGCACCCGGGCCGTCCGCGACGGCGACGGCGCCACCACGGACGACGGCGCCACCACGGACGACGGCGCCAGGACGGCCGACGGCGCCAGGACACGCGGCGACTGGGTCATCGACGGGCAGAAGATCTTCACTTCGAACGCCCAGAACGCGGACTGGATCTGGCTCGCCTGCCGCACCGACCCCGAAGCCCCCAAGCACAAGGGCATCTCGATCATCCTGGTCCCCACCGACGCCCCGGGCTTCTCCTGGACCCCCATCGACACAGTCGGCGGACTCACCACCACCGCGACGTACTACGACTCCGTGCGCGTGCCCGCCGGCCATCTCGTCGGCCCCGAACACGGCGGCTGGGGCCTGATCACCAACCAGCTCAACCATGAGCGCGTGGCCCTCGCCGCCATCGGCATGCAGGCAGAGGACTTCTACGAGGCGGCCCTCGCCCACGCCCGAACCCCCGACCCGGTCACCGGCGAACGCCCCGCCGACCTCCCCTGGGTGCGCTCCCGGCTCGCCGAGGCGCACGCCCGGCTGGCCGCCGTACGCCTGCTCAACTGGCGCCTCGTCCAGGACGTGGGCGGCGGCACGCTGGCCCCCGGCGACGCCAGCGGCGTGAAGTTCCTCGGCACCGAATCCACCGTCGAGGTCTACCGGATGTGCCAGGAGGTGGTCGGCGAGGAGGCCCTCGTCCGGGGGCCCGGGGCCTTCGCGGGCGGCGAACTGGAACGGATGAACCGCGCCGCCCAGATCAACACCTTCGGCGGCGGGGTCAGCGAGGTCCAGCGGGAGATCGTCGCCATGATGCGGCTCGGCATGAAGGGAAGGAAGCGATGACGGCGGACGCTGCCGGCGCAGCCGAGGAGGCAGCCCGGTTCCACACCCTCCTCACGGCCTTCGAGGGGCGGCCCGCCGCCACCGCGGGCCGGGGCAAGGACGTGGTCAACCAGGCGATGATCCGGCACTGGTGCGAGGCGATGGGCGATGCGAACCCGGCTTACACCGGCCCGGACGCCATCGCTCCGCCCACCATGCTCCAGGCCTGGACGATGGGCGGCCTGTCCGGCCACTCGGACCGCTCCTCGGCCTACGACGACCTCTTCGTGCTCCTCGAATCCGCCGGCTTCTCCTCGGTCGTCGCCACCGACTGCGAGCAGGAGTACCTCCGCCCGCTGCGCCCCGGCGACGCGATCACGTTCGACGCCGTCATCGAGTCCGTGTCGCCGCGCAAGACGACCAAGCTGGGCACGGGCCACTTCGTGACCACGCGCATGGACGTCCACGCGGACGGCGAGCTCGCCGGCACCCACCGCTTCCGGATCCTCAAGTACGCGCCTTCCGGCAGGCCGCGGGAGCAGCAGCCGCCGCAGCCCATGCCCAAGGCCCAGCGACCCCGTCCGGTGATCAACCGCGACAACGAGGGGTTCTGGGCCGGGGTCCGCGCGCACAAGCTGCTGATCCAGCGCTGCACCAACTGCGCCACCCTCCGGTTCCCCTGGCTCCCCGGCTGCAACGCCTGCGCCTCCCCCGCCTGGGAGACCGTCGAGGCCTCCGGCGAAGGCACGGTGTTCAGCTACGTCGTCATGCACCATCCGCCGTTCCCCGCCTTCGACCCCCCGTACGCCGTGGCGCTCGTCGAACTCGCCGAAGGGGTCCGGATGGTCAGCAACATCACAGGGGTCCCCTACGACAAGGTGCGGATCGGGCTGCCCGTCCAACTGGAGTTCCTGCGCGTCGACGACGACCTCGAACTCCCCGTCTTCCGCGGGAGTGCGGGCTGATGGACTTCCACCCCACCGAGGAGCAGACCGCCGCGGCCGGACTCGCCGCCCGGATCTTCCACGACCTGGCCACCCACGAACGCCTCGCCGCCGCGGGCACCGGCAGCGACGCCGAACTGTGGAAGGCCCTGACGGCCTCCGGGCTGATCGCCGCCGTCCAGGACGTCGGCCTGCTCGGGCTGGTCCTGCTCCTGGAGGAACAGGGCCGCACCACCGCACAGGTCCCGTACGCCGCCACCTGCGTGTACGGCATGCTCCCGCTGGCCGCGCACGGCAGCCCCGAGCAGCGCGCCCGGCTGCTGCCCGCGCTGGAGAGCGGCGAGGCGGTGGCCACCGGGGCCTTCCCGGCCCGCGGCCGGATCACCGCGCGGGACGGCCGGCTCACCGGGACCGCCCCCGCCGTGCCCTGGCTGCGCGAGGCCACGCACGTGCTGGTCCCGGACGCCGACCGGGGGCTGTGGCTCGTACGGACGGACGCGCCGGGCGTTCGGACCTCCCCGGTGGAGACCACCGCACCCTGGTCGGCGGGACGGCTGGCCCTGACCGGCGCCGAGGCGGAGCGGATCGGCGGCGCCAGGGCCTACGAGGAGGTCCTCGCCACGGCCCGGACCGCCTTCGCCGGACTCCAGGCGGGCGTCTGCGCGGGCTCGCTCGCCCGGGCAGTGGAGTACACCTCGACCCGCGAGCAGTTCGGCAGGCCGCTCTCCACCAACCAGGGGGTCATGCTGCGCGCGGCCGACGCCTACATGGACACCGAGGCGATCCGGGTCACCGCCTACGAGGCGGCCTGGCGGATCGACGAGGGGCTTGCGGCGCGCGAACACGCGCTGACCGCGGCCTGGTGGGCCTCGGAGGCGGGCAAGCGCGTCGTTCACGCGGGCCAGCACCTGCACGGCGGCATGGGCGCCGACCTGGACCACCCGGTGCACCGGCACTTCCTGTGGGGGCGCCAGCTGGACGCGTATCTGGGCTGCGGCAGCGAACTGCTGGCCGAGCTGGGAGCTTCGATAGCCGAAGGGGAACGCGCATGAGGGTCGGCGACACACTGCCGCCGCTGGAGATCCCGGTCACCCGCACGCTGATCGTGGCGGGTGCGATCGCCTCCCGGGACTACCAGGACGTGCACCACGACGCGGCGCTGGCGCGCGAGAAGGGCTCACCGGACATCTTCATGAACATCCTCACGACGAACGGCCTGGTCGGCCGGTACGTCACCGATCACCTCGGTCCGCAGGCCGTGCTGCGCAAGGTGGCGATCCGGCTGGGCGCCCCCAACTACCCGGGCGACACGATGACCCTCACCGGCACGGTCACCGCCGTGGCCGGGTCCACGGTCGAGATCCGCGTGGTCGGCGCCAACGGCATCGGCCACCACGTGACGGGAACGGTCACCGCGGAGGTACCGGCATGAGCGTGCGCACGCGCGACGAACTCGGCGGCCGCGCCGCCATCGCCGGCATCGGCGCCACCGAGTTCTCCAAGGACTCCGGCCGCAGCGAGCTCAAGCTCGCCGTGGAGGCCGTGCACGCCGCGCTCGACGACGCCGGGCTCACCCCCGCCGACGTCGACGGCATGGTCACCTTCACGATGGACACCAGCCCCGAGATCACCGTCGCCCAGGCGGCCGGCATCGGAGACCTTTCCTTCTTCTCCCGGATCCACTACGGCGGCGGCGCGGCCTGTGCCACCGTCCAACAGGCCGCCCTCGCCGTCGCCACCGGGGTCGCGGAGGTCGTGGTCTGCTACCGCGCCTTCAACGAGCGCTCGGGCCGGCGCTTCGGCTCCGGCGTGCAGCAGCGCGAGCCCTCGGCCGAGGGGGCCGCGCTCGGCTGGTCGCTGCCCTGGGGGCTGCTGACCCCCGCCTCGTGGGTGGCCATGACGGCCCAGCGCTACCTGCACACGTACAACCTGACACCCGAGGCCTTCGGGCACGTCGCGGTCACCGACCGGCGGCACGCCGCGAACAACCCCGCCGCGTACTTCCACGGCAAGCCCATCACCCTCGCCGACCACGCCGCCTCGCGCTGGATCGTGGAGCCGCTGCGGCTGCTCGACTGCTGCCAGGAGACCGACGGCGGCCAGGCCCTGGTCGTGACCACGGCCGAGCGGGCACGCGATCTGCGGCAGGCACCCGCCGTGATCACCGCGGCCGCGCAGGGCGCCGGCCGCCGCCAGGAGGGCATGACCTCCTTCTACCGGGACGACCTCACCGGGCTGCCCGAGATGGACGTGGTCGCGCGCCAGCTGTGGCGGACCAGCGGGCTGCGGCCCTCGGACATCGACGTCGGCATCCTCTACGACCACTTCACCCCGTTCGTGCTCATGCAGCTGGAGGAGTTCGGCTTCTGCGGGCCGGGCGAGGCCGGCGATTTCGTGGCCGCGGACGCGCTGCCGCTCAACACCCACGGCGGCCAGCTGGGGGAGGCCTACCTGCACGGCATGAACGGGATCGCCGAGGCAGTCCGCCAGCTGCGCGGCAGCTCCGTCAACCAGGTCGCGGGGGCGGAGCACGTACTCGTCACGGCCGGTACGGGCGTGCCGACCTCCGGGCTGATCCTCGGAGCCGACGGCTGAGACCGGCCCGCCGCGGGGCCCCGCCTCCTCCACCTTCAGGGGGTGGGGTTTGCCCTACTCCTACAACCTGAGGCGGACCTCGCTTCGGCACCTGCGGGCGATCCCAGGGCGGGCGGGCGCTCCTAGCGTGGAGCCATGACCACGCCTGTGTGCACGCTCGCCTCGCAGCCGACGCCGTACCCGTCGTTCTCGGCGTACGTCCGGACCCGCGGCACGGTCCTGATGCGCACCGCGCGCTCCCTCACGGCCAACCCGTGCGATGCCGAGGACCTGCTCCAGACGGCCCTCGCGAAGACGTACATGGCCTGGGACCGCATCGAGGACCACCGCGCCCTCGACGGCTACGTCCGGCGGGCCCTCGTCAACACCCGGACCTCCCAGTGGCGCAAGCGCAAGGTCGACGAGTTCGCCTGCGACGAGCTCCCGGAGACCGAGCACGCCCCGGCCGCCGACCCCGCCGAGGCGCAGGCCCTGCGCGACGCGATGTGGCGCGCGGTGACCCGGCTCCCCGACCGGCAGCGGGCCATGGTCGTCCTGCGGTACTACGAGGACCTCAGCGAGGCGCAGACCGCCGAGCTGCTGGGGGTCTCGGTCGGCACGGTCAAGAGCGCCGTATCCCGTGCCCTGGGCAAGCTCCGCGAGGACCCGGAGCTTACGCCGGTCAGGTGAGCCGGACGATGTTTCACGTGAAACGAGGGGATGTTTCACGTGAAACACAGCGTGGTTTCTACTCCCGGGTAGTGACATGCCGACCGGTACGTGCGCAGAATCGGCAGCATCCGTAGCCGCCGCGGCGCCGCAGCGCTCACCGGGAGGACGCTTTGCTGAGCACCATGCAGGACGTACCACTCCTCGTCACCCGCATACTCCAGCACGGGATGACGATCCACGGGAAGTCCCAGGTCACGACCTGGACCGGGGAGGCCGAGCCGCACCGCCGCAGCTTCGCCGAGATCGGTACCCGGGCCACCCGCCTCGCGAACGCCCTGCGCGACGAACTCGGTGTGCAGCAGGACGACCGTGTGGCAACCCTCATGTGGAACAACTCTGAACACGTCGAGGCGTACTTCGCGATCCCGTCCATGGGCGCGGTCCTGCACACCCTCAACCTGCGGCTCCCTCCCGAGCAGCTGGTCTTCATCGTCAACCACGCCGCCGACCGGGTCGTGCTGGTCAACGGCACCCTGCTGCCCCTGCTGGTGCCGCTGCTGCCGCACCTGCCGACCATCGAGCACGTCGTGGTCGCGGGCGTCGGAGACCGTTCCGCCCTCGCGGGCCTGGACGTACGCGTGCACGAGTACGAGGAGCTGCTCGAGGGCCGCCCCGACACGTACGACTGGCCCGAACTGGACGAACGCCAGGCCGCGGCCATGTGTTACACCTCCGGCACCACGGGGGACCCGAAGGGCGTCGTCTACTCGCACCGGTCGATCTACCTGCACTCCATGCAGGTCAACATGGCCGAGTCGATGGGCCTGAACGACAAGGACACCACCCTCGTCGTGGTCCCGCAGTTCCACGTATGTGCGCGCAAAGGGGGAGGGAGGCGGTCAGGGCGTTTGACCTGCTCAAACGGGCCACGGACGCACCGCGCCGCCTGTCCTAACCGCCGCACTGTCGCGCTCGCCGGAGGCTTCCATGTTTAGCACCATGCAGGACGCCCCGCTCACCGTTAGCCGGATCCTGCGGCACGGCGAACGCATCTACGGATCGTCGACAGTCACCACGTGGACGGGCGGGGAACCCCAGCGACGCACCTTTGCCGAGATCGGGGCGCGCGCCGCACAGCTGGCTCACGCACTCCGCGGATTGGGCGTCCGCGAGGGCGACGTCACGGGAACCTTGATGTGGAATAACGGCGAGCACGTCGAGGCGTACTTTGCCGTCCCGTCCATGGGTGCAGTGCTCCACACGCTGAATCTTCGGCTTCCGACAGATCAGCTGAGCTACATCGCGCACCACGCTGGCGACAAGGTGATCTTGGTCAACGGCTCATTGGTCGGGCTGCTGCTCCCGCTCCTTCCGAACCTGCCACGCCTTGAACACGTGGTCGTCTCCGGTGCAGCGGCGGACGAGGCCCGCGCGGCGCTCTCCGCAGCTCCCGGCGTCCAGGTGCACGAGTACGAGGAGTTGATCGCCGGGCGCCCCACCGTCTATGACTGGCCAGAGCTGGACGAGCGGCGGGCCGCCTCGCTCTGCTACACGTCGGGGACCACCGGGGACCCCAAGGGCGTCGCGTACTCGCATCGATCCATCTACCTGCACTCGATGCAGGTCAACATGACCGAGTCGATGGGGCTCACGGACGCGGATCTTTCGCTCGTGATCGTGCCCCAGTTCCATTGCAACTCCTGGGGGCTACCGCACGCGGCGTTCATGACCGGCGTGAACATGTTGATGCCGGACCGCTTCTTGCAGCCCGGTCCGATCGCCGAAATGATCGAGCGTGAGCGCCCGACGCACGCTGCGGCCGTGCCTACCATCTGGCAGGGCCTGCTAGCCGAGCTGACCGCGAAGCCGCGCGACGTCAGCACCCTGACTCAGGTCACGATCGGCGGCTCGGCCTGCCCTCCCTCCCTGATGAAGGCGTTCGACGATCTCGGCATGCGGGTCTTCCACGCTTGGGGCATGACGGAGACGTCGCCGCTGGGCACGGTGGCGAGGCCGCCGGCCAAGGTGGCGCACGGCTCCGACGAGGAGTTCGCCTACCGGCTGACGCAGGGCCGCTTCCCGGCGGGTGTCGAGGGACGTCTCATCGGCCCGGATGGTGCCGAACTTTCGTGGGACGGAGAGTCAGCGGGTGAGCTGGAGGTGCGCGGACCGTGGATCGCGGGCGCCTACTTCGGCGGGGTGGATGGAGAGCCCACCCGGCCGGCTGACAAGTTCAGCGCGGACGGCTGGCTCAAGACCGGCGACGTCGGCGTGATCAGCGCCGACGGCTACCTGACCCTGACCGACCGGGCCAAGGACGTGATCAAGTCCGGCGGCGAGTGGATTTCGTCGGTCGAGCTGGAGAACGCCCTGATGTCGCATCCTGACGTTGTCGAGGCTGCCGTCGTCGCGGTCCCTGATGAAAAGTGGGGGGAACGGCCGCTCGCCACCGTGGTGCTCCGGGACGGTGCGGCGGCCGACTGGCTCGCTCTGCGGGAGCACCTCGCGTCTAGCGGCATCGCACGGTGGCAGCTGCCGGAGCGGTGGGCCATTGTGCCGGAGGTGCCCAAGACGAGCGTGGGCAAGTTCGACAAGAAGGCGTTGCGGGCACGCTTCGCGGAAGGGGCGTTGGAGGTCGAGCAGGTCTGAGAGGGCCTGACGTAACGGCTCAGGTCAGGGGCCGGCCCCCCTACGACCAGCCAAACAGAAGCGGACCGCACCCACCGGGTACGGTCCGCTTCCGCGTTCACGGCGTGGCTACCGTACGCCGTGCGCGGCGGCCAGGCCGACCAGGCCGGCCCATGCGGACGGGGTGACCATCAGCACCGCGCCGCCCTTCACCTTGCTATCGCGCACGGGGATGACACCGTGAGTCGCAACGTACTCGGGGGCCCACTCGACGCACTCGCCGCCGTTGTTGCCGCTGTACGTCGACGCACGCCAAGCCTGCTCGGGAATGTCGGCATCGTTCATGAGTAGAGATCCTTCAATGTGGAGTCGATCAGGTCGGCCGACTCATCCGGCGGGCACGCCATGGCCGTGAGCAGATCATAGGCGCCCCGCGCCTTTTCCAAGTCGTCTGGCTCAGCAAGGAGATAGCCCCGGGGGAACCCGTCCACGTGCACGACGTCGGAGCCCTCGGGGAACGAGAGCACACCGAAGGGGCTGTGATACCCGTGGTGCCGCCCCTTGTCCTTGATGATCTGCACGCGATGCGTCGGGTCCTCGGCCAGGCCGCGCAGATGCCCGAGCTGCGCGCGCATCACGTCCGGCCCGCCGACCGTGTGGGTCAGCACGGCCTGATTCACGACCAGCCAAAGCCGCACAGGCTGCTCACGCTGCAAGATCCGCTGTCGCTCTATCCGAGCGGTGACCAGGTCTTCGAGGTTGGAAGGCCGACCAGTGCGCAGCACCGCGCGGGCGTAGTCCGTCGTCTGCACCAGGCCGGGTAGGAGCTGCGGGTTGAACATCCGCACCACGGCCGCTTTCTCTTCCAGCTCGACGTACCGGCGGAACCAGGGCGGGAAGGCGTACCGCAGCACGAGCGGCCACAGCCGAACGAACCGTCCATTGGAGTGAGGAAACAGGCGGTCACAGGCTTCCGCGAACTCCCTCGGCGGGATCCGGTCGCCGCTTTCGATCTTGGCCACGAGCGAGTATCCGCAGGTTGCCGCCTTCGCCAGTTCCTTGCGCGAGATGCCCAGGCGTTCGCGCTCTAACCGGACCTCGCGGCCGAAGTGCACCAGCGGGGACGCGGTCGGGTCGGTCGGGTCGGTCTCTTCTGTCTCCACGCTCATTCGAACAACTCCCCGAAAATCCTTGGACAGTTACGCCTGTCCAGACTTCCCCCCTGTTGAGAGTACGCGCGCAGGGCGACGCTTGTAGCACAGAAAGTCATCAAGTCTTCGGGCGACCGGAAGGGCGTGACGACCATGGCGGACAAGCTCCCGAAGCGCGTGCGACTCATGAGCGACGTGGACGCCGCCATAGCCCGGAGGGACTTTCACCGGCTCGGCCTGGACGACTCCCCGATGCCCGACTGGGTGCCGGCTGAGGCCGCGCCGATCCGGACGACCACACGAGCAACCCCCGAGATCCTGCGAGCCCTCACGGCCGGGCTGGAAAGGCGGTTGAGCGATGAGCAGTGAGACCAGCGCGGCCCCCGTGCTGCACACCCCCGTTCTGCTGGAGCTTGAGCCCGTACCGGTGCCGGGGTGCCTGATCTGTGGGGCCGCCGGGCGACACCGCGAAGCGGTCCGCCCGCTGGGCAACGGGGTGAGCGTCGACAACTGCAACACCATCATCCGGCAGCACCCCCACCGGATGACCGACGGCGAGGGAGCGGCGGCGTGAGCACCCCTGAGGAAGGCGACGGCGCCGGTTGGGTGCCGTACATCGGTGAACTGGTCAAGATCAAGCCCACGGGGCAGCTGGGCAAGCTCCTGGCCCGCGAGTGGGGCAAGGTCCAGGTCCGGGCCGTCAAAGGCGGGATCGAGTGGGACATCGAGCCGGGCGACCTGGTCAAGCCGACCGATGAGGAGCGCGTCAGCGTCGGCGTCCGGCACGCCAACGCAGCTAGCCGGGTGCCCAGGTGAAGCCTGAAGAGGTCTTCCGCTTCACGGCGGACCAGCGCGCCGAGCTGGAAGCGGGATGGGTCGACATGCTCGCCGAGTACCAGGCCGCGGAGGTGTCGGCCGCCATCGAGGAAGCCGCGCCCGAGCTGGTGAAGCGTGCCGTACGGGAGGCGAGCCGGCGGCGAGGGCGGGTGCGGCGGGCGTACGACTTCGCGGCCCGGTTCACGGGTCCGCTCATGGTCTTCATGATCTTCGGTGGTGTGGGGCTGTTCCTGGGGGCGGCGGCGGTGATGCAGCGGTGAGGCAGCTTCGGCCCCCGGGGCGAGTGTGCGGGTCCATGGCCTGGCTCAAGGCGGATCAGGTCGAGTGGGCCCGCCGCTGCCACCAGGAGACGGCCCCGTTCCGGGGGGTCATCCCGGCGGTGATCCTCTGCGCGAAGCCCGTGCACGCCGGGGACATCTTCCACGTGGGGCGCATCCGGGGGGTGCCGCCGGACAAGGGCGGCGGGAACATCCTGCTCGCCTGGCGTAAGCGAGACGTGTTGATCTTCCACGACTCCCGCCTCGCCGCGCTGCGGGTCTAAGGCTCCGCCCCCTGCTCGCTATCCGGTCCCCACTTCCCTTATGGCCGCGAGATACGCAGGGGGGCGGGTTGGAACGCTTCGGCTGTCCCCCCTTCCCCACCACCACAGCCGAAGCAGCTGGGGCGCCAATAGGTAGGAACTGGCGCCCGCACGGTGGCCCCGCCCGTTCCCTCTCCCTCGGGCGGGGCCCTCCCCCCAAGACTCCGTCCTTGCCGGACGGATCCGAGATCGAGGCTCCCCCGCCACGTATCGGAATCCCGGCAGGGGCGGTGCCAACCCCCACCCCGTCCGGCATGCACGGCAATGGGAGCCGGGCGGGGTGGGTCAGCAAGTGCACGACGGTGCGGGGACAGACCACGTACCGGGGATCTTGAGGAGGCACAACAGTGACGCTCAAGGAAGCACTCAAGCGCATGGCCACCGTTCGCGGTGACGAGGACGAGGACAACGGCGGCCACGGGTCCAGCCAGACGGACATCGAGGACGGCGACGGGAAGGGCGGCAGCGGCTCGCCCGGCCACTGATCCGGCCCAACTGTAAAGCGGCGCCCCGGGTTTCGACCCGGGGCGCCGCCCGTTTCTGGCTACGCTGGGCAGTACCCCGAGGAGAGGTGACCTGCTGTGCACATGCTCGCCGTTGACTGGGATTTCTTCTTTCCGACCCCCGACGCTGGGGGGCCGGTCGGGGATCACCCGGAGCTGTACGGGTGGCCCGTGGCTGAGGACGAGTACCACACGGAAGTGGTCTGGGAGGCGCGCGCGAAAGCGTTCCTTGGGGCCGGGGTGGAGCTGCCCCAGGTACAAGGGTGGCGCGGCTTCTGGGACCGGTTCACGTTCACGGACCGGGCCGTACTGATCTATGCGGACAGCAACGCGTGGGCCGGGCAGCTGTGGCCCAGCACTGTGGGCGGGTCGGGGGCGTGGGAGTCGGTTCACCTGTACGACGCGCACCACGATGCCGGGTACAAGACGAATCACGCGTCATTCGATCACTGGCGGACGAGCGGGGACGGTATCCGGTGTGAGAACTGGATGCTCGCGCACGCGTGGGCCGGCGCGCGGCTTCACGTCCACTTCCCGCCGTGGCGGGAGAGTCTGGCGCGCCCCCGCGAGGTGCCCCTCGTCGAGGTCGACATGACGATCGACGACGGGGCCGTGCCCGGGGTGGCGTTCGACGCGGTGTACGTGTGTCGGTCGGGGGCGTGGGTGCCGCCGTGGTCCGATGGGGAGTTCACGGAGTTCATCCGGAGCGCTCCCGTTCCGATCGGTCTGCACCCGGGGAACCAGTGGGTGCACCCGCGGCCTGATCCGCTGCGGATGGGCGAGCTGAAAGAGGCTCTGTACGCTCGCGTGGCGGAGTTGTCAGACCGGAACGGGTGAACGCACGAAGGCGCCCCCGTACGGCCCGGAGCAGGCCGTACGGGGGCGTTGTGCTGCTACTTGGCGGCGAGTTGCCACAGGGTGAGGGTCAGGCCGGTGACGGCGACCAGGGCGGCGACGGACGGGAGCGGCCATCGGGACCGTTCGAGGGTGTCGAGGCGGGCCTCGTGGTCGGAGAGCTGCCGGTCTGTCTGCTTGCCCTGCTGTACGAGCAGGGCGAGGCTTCCGTCGACGCGGGCGAATCCCGTCTCCATCGTGCCGCGCAGCCTCTCCAGCTCGACGGCGACGGCGGCCGGGTCGGAGGGGGTGGTGATGGTCACGAGACGTCGGTGCCTTTCGCGTTGTCGACCAGGCCCAGGCCGACGCGGTCGAGCAGGGCCTCGACGGTCGGCAGCGCCATGACGCGGGCGAGGCCACCGGCGGCGGCGAGGGCGGCGGCGACCCACGGGAGGGTGTCGGGGATGCCGGCCGCGCCGATGACGGCGGGCAGGGCGACGGCCAGGGCGACCGTGGTCTGAATGACGGTGCGGACGGTCCGCTTGGCGGCGTCGGTCATGTGGGGCTCCTTCGGGGGGTGCTGGGTGGGGCGGGGTCAGACCTTGGGGACCTTGAGGGCGGCCCAGGTCTTCGGGCCGGGCCACCCGTCGGCGGCGGCCCCGGTGTGGCCCTGCTTGCGCTGCCACGCGGCGTAGCTCTGGCGGTCGGCGTCGGTCCACTGCGGGCCGGGGCCGGACTGGTAGCGGCTGCACCCCTCGGCGGCGAGGCGGCGGCCCATGGCGGTGACGATCGGGGATCGGGGCGCGGTCTTGAACCATGCGGCCCCGGGGAACGGCTCGAACTTCTGGCCCGGGTTCGGGGCCGGGTCCGGGGTGCCGCCGGGGCGCGGTGCGCCGCGCTGTACCCACGCGTACAGCGGACCGCCGGGGCAGGCGGTCGGGTGCCCGTCCTTGTGGCCCTTGACGTCGGCGCCGGCTGCCCCGTCGTTGCGTAGCCATTCGATGGCGTCGCGGATGCCGTGTAGCTGGGCGGGGGTCGGCTCGGTCAGGCCGGAGCTGCCGACCATGGCGCACACGGCGTAGTGGGCGCGGTTGAGCGCGGTCGTGCCGTTGGCGCCGGTCTGGTGGTGCGCTCCGCGGCCTTCGTAGACGTAGCCGTGCGGGCACACCATCGCCGAATACGCGATGTCGGAGTAGTCCTCGTCATCGTCGGCGAGGTGCATGGCCTGGATGGCGCGGACGCGTCCGGCGCACAGGGTGTGCGCGTCGGGGTTGGCGAGGCTGGGCGGGATGTGGCTGCCCTCGTAGTGGATCTTCACGCCCCGTGTGTCGGGGATGCGGGTGAGCCTGTAGCGGGAGGGGCGGGCGCCCCACTGGGCGCGGCTGACGAACTTCACGCGGGGCCTTTCTGGGCATGCCAAGGGCCCCCGGCGCGGTGCGTCCGGGGGTGCGGCGGGGTGGGTGGTTATGCGGGCAGTAGCTCGCGCAGCGAGTTGACGATGCGGCGGGAGAGGTAGAAGTGCCCGGCGTCGGTGGGGTGCACCAGGTCGGTGCCCACGTAGATGGGGGCGTTGCCGGTGGTGATCCACGGGCCGTGCGTGGCGACGGCCTGCCCGTTCGCGGCGTAGATGGTGCCGGTGACCGGGGAGACGAACGGTAGACCCGCGAGGGCGGCGGCGGACCTCAGGGTTTCGTCGGTGGCGACGATGCTGGGGGCCGGTGTGCCGGTGGGGGCCCAGCAGCCGAGTACGTACGTCTCGCACGCGGGCAGGCCGCTGGTGATCTGGCCGTACAGGGCGGTCGCGGCGGCCTTGATGACGGCCTGGTCGTTCCCGGCGACGTCGTTGTACCCCCCGAACACGATCAGCCGGTCCGGGGCCCACGCGACGATGTCGGCCGGGGCGCGGGTGCCGAAGTTGGCGAACGTGCCCGGGTTGACGTACCCGGTACCACCGCGCCCGGACTCCCACACGTCGGTGGAGCCGAGCAGGCGGGCGGCGCGCGCCACCCATGTGCCCTGGCCACCGCCCGTGTTGTGGGCACTCCCGTCGCTGATGGAGTCGCCCAGGACGGCCAGGCGCCCGCCCTGCAACGGGACGCGCCACAGACCAGCGGATGGGGGCAGGTACACACCGCCGAACGGCATCGTGGTGCAGTCGAGACGGATCGTCCTCGGGGCAGCGCTGCCCAGGTCGATCGTGATCAGGTGCCCGGATCCGGCGTTCGTGCCGCCCGCCGGTTGGGTTACGTCGCTGGCCTTGCGCCCGTCGATGGACAGGCGGAACTGAGACGCGGTGCTGATGTGCTTGTACCGGACCTGGATGTACCGGCTGTCGGTGCCGAACTCCACGCACCACACGGCCTGCCCGGACGTGTAGAGGTTGGGGTACCTCGACGTCGGCAAGACGTACTGGTTGTCGGGGGTGCCGGTGCCGGCCAGGAACCCGCCCGCCCCCGCGAACGTGAACGCGCCCCGGACCTCTCCGCCCGCCAGGGCGACGGGGGCGGGCACGTGCCGGACGTATCCAGCGGCCGGGGTGGTGCCGAGCGTGGTGGTGATGACCGGCGCCGGACCCGCGTACAGGGAATCCGCGGTGAGGAGATCGGGCAGGTCCCGGCGGCGCCACCTGGTATTCGACGGTCCCGGCGGGCCCTGGATGCCCTGGGGGCCGGTCGAGCCCTTCGGGCCGGTCGGACCGGGTACCGCGAGGTAGTTGGGCTTCGTGGGGTCCGTGGGCGCGATGTCGGCGAGGTCGACGTCGTCTTTCGCGGCGGGGATGAGGATGTTGTACGAGCGGTTCGTACCGACCCCGGCAAGCTGTTCGGTGACGACGTACGACCAGCCGGTAGGCGTCATCCCGGCCGCGTCGGTGGCGGGCAGGGTGACCGATATTCGGCCCTGCGGGTCGAGCTGGGCGATGACGGGACCGCCCAGGATGACGTCTGCCGCGCCAAAGGTGAGCATGGCCGGGGCCCGGAAGGACAGGGACCCGGTGAGGGGGGTTCCGTTGGGGAAGAGGAAGCGGCCTCGGACGGTGACGACGGGGATGGTTATGGGCAGGGTGATGACGGGGCCTCCTTCCTAGGGGGTGCGGACGGGGTCGCTGGGCTTCTCGGACTCCACGTAGGTGTTCCGGCCGGTGGCGGAGTAGAGGCGGGTCTCGATGTTGGAACCGGAGCCTTTACAGCGGTGCTCGACGGTCCACATGACGTGTTCCATGTACTCGACACCGTGCATGGGCTCGGTGATCGTGCGCTCGGTCCACTGCCCGGCCGGACAGTCGTACTCGGCGATCACGCGGGGCCCGCTGGCGGGCTCCATCGTGACCTTGACCTGTCCGCCCCCGGCGCCCGCGTAGGTCACGAGGTGCAGCTCACCGACCGCGTTGAACGCCGGCCCGCCGCCCCACCACGCGACCTCGTAACCGGTCTGGCCGGTGTCCTGCCGTTCGGTGGGGTGGAGCTGCAACGGGATCCATGGGCGGCCAAGGAAGCGGTCCGAGTAGAAGTCGTCCATGACGAGAATGCGGTTCTTCGCTGCGGTGTCCCGCGACCAGATGTGGATCATCTGGCTGGTGGTGGAGTAGTCGTATCCGACGGTCAGAGCGTTGCTGCCGTCCTCACGGGCGAGCTTCACGCCCCAATCGCCCTGCGGGGCCTGCCCGGACTCGAACACCACGTTGCCGCCGGGGGCCTGGGTGATCAGCCGGCCGCCCTCACCGATCCGGACGTCGCCGTGCATGATCTCGGTCAGGGCCGGGCGCATCTGGGCACGCCCGGCAAGTTCACGCACGCGCCGTTCGAGGTCGCGGACGCGGTCTAGCAGGTCTTGCGGGACAGCGGCCATCAGGGCAACTCCAAGTAGAGGCGGGCAACTTCGGGGCGTCCCCGTTCCGGCGCGGTGATGGCGACTCCGACCACGCGGTACCGGGCGTCGAGGCCGTCGGGCCACATCAGGTCGTTGATCCGCAGACGGACGGTCGCGCCGAGCAGGGCGGGGGTGAGGGGCGTACGGGCGAGGGCGATCGTGACCTCGGGGATCGTGCGCGGGGCGCGGGCGGCGTAGAAGTCGGCCGCTGCGTGCTTGTTGAGGGTGCTTTCCGTTTCCACGGTGGTGTGGTCGCTGGTGCCGTCCAGACGCGGCCAGCCGGCGGCGTGCGCGCCAATGTCGGTGTACGTGTTCGACATGAGCGGCACGGAATCCGCGGCCGCGTTCGTGTTGACGGCGGCGCCCCGGGACTGCCACACGGTGGCCTGTTTCGTGGCGTCGACGGGCCACGTGTACGAGAGGACCGGGCCGGGCCGGGTGAGGACGATATCGCTCTTGCCGGTGCGGATGACCGGGTGCCCCAGCTGCAACCGCTTGATCCGGCGCCCGCTGACGGGGTCGCGGTGCGCGCTGATCCGCCACTCGAAACCGTTCTCGACGGCGGCGAGGTCGTCGAGCATTTCGCGGATGGTCTTCAGGTCGTAGCGAGAGTAAGTGCGGTCCCGCAGCACCCCGGAGGTGCGGGCGTCGTACTCGATGCCGATATCGCCCCCGGTGGTCTGCTGGGCGTAGTCGACCATGTACCGCGCTAGGTCGAACTGGTCCATCCCTTCGGCGACGCCGGACGTCATCAAGAGCCGGTGGTCGAGATAGCTCTCGAAGCTTCCGGCCTGGATGCCCATGGACAACCGGCCGCGCTCGTCGCTGCGGATCTCGGTGGTCCAGATCAGTCCGCCCCACCAGATGTCGCCCCCACGCTCCAGCCAAAGAGCCGTTCGCCCGGGGGCGACGGCATCGCGGACGCGGGCGGCTATCTGGGCGTTGGGGATGGGGATGGTGCCGGTACAGCTGCCGGTCTTGCCTATGTAGCTGTCTAGGCTGACGCCGTGCAGCGGCAGTACGTCGAGCAGCTGATCGGACCGTAGATCGCAGATCAGGGCGCGGTACGCGCCGGTTACGGCCGCGCCCACGAGATCCCGTTCAGGTAGATCGACCAGCACGTGCCGCCGCCGTCGAGGTTGATGATGAACGAGTTACGGCCGACCAGGGCGGCGGTCGGCGCGTTGCCCCCTGCGACGCCGCATGGCAGGTGGAGCCAGAACGGGACGGGGATGGTGCCGGGGAGGTTCAGCACGGTGGTGCCGTTGTTGATCATGCTGCCGCCGCCGCCGGATTTGATGATCTCCCCTCGCAGCCATATCCGGTCGTTGTGGATGGCGTACTGGGTGGGCGAGTGGGCGGGAGCGGTCAGGCCGGCGGGCAGCGGTAGGGCCTGCCACTGAATCGGCTTGATCACGGGTTCCCACTCGGTCCCGCTCCAGCGCTCCAGCTCGGCGCCGTTGTCGCGGTACTGCCCGGCGTACCCGCCGGAGAATGAGAGGGAGTAGCCGCGCGGCAGGATCCCGCCGTACGAGGACGTGTACCGCCTGCGGTCGGTCAGCGCGGACGCCCAGCTGATCCCGCCGGTACCGGCGGACGTCCCGGCGGGTACCGCGATCTCCCACAGCCGGATGGATGAGTTGGGCAGGCTCGGCGCGCTCGGCGTTGCGCTCGGCGTGCCGGTGACGATCTCCAGCTGTACGGCCGTCTGCTGGCTGGTGTCGTACAGCGCGTCATAGAGCCGGATGGCGACGGCGTCGATACGTGGGTGCTGCGCGTGCCCGTCCGGCACGTTCAGGGTGACCGGCGCGGTCACGGCAACGGGGTATGAGCCCTGGGCGGTGGTGCCCTGGATGACGGCGCGGCCGGTGCTGATCTGCACCTGCATGGCGCTTACCCCGGTGGCGACAAGTCCGGCCCCTCCGGCTATCAGCCCGTCGCGGGTGGTGAGTGTGTTCTCGGGAGCCATGGCGCCCAAGGGAGCAAGGCGGGTGTCCTCGCGGGTTTGTCCGTCGGGCAGCAGCCATCCGGCGCGCACGGTCATAAGGGGGTCCTCCTACCAGTAGGCGGCGCGGTAGCGCACGGTGACGGATGCGGCGGGGTCGTCGCTGCCGGGCGACGCGCGGAAGGCCAGCGGCGTGGGGCCGGGCGGCAGGGCGTACGCCTCTTCGGGCGCGCTGCGCGAGGTGGCCGTGTAGAGACGGCTGGCGGTGCCGTTCAGGACGACGGTGCCGTCTGCGGTATCGACGGTGAGGCGGTCCTCGGCGGCTAGGTCGAGGTCGTACTCGATGACGGCGCCGGTGGTGATGTTGGTCAGGGACGGCATCGACACGGGGCCCCGGAAGGTGATCAGGGGGTGCGTGTCGGCGTCCCCGTCGTTCACAGCGATCAGGTTTCCGGTGGACCCGGGGGTACCGAAGTCCAGCGGTTCGGCCAGGTGCTCGGGGCCGGGGTCGGTATTCCAGCTGAGACCGGCCTCGGCCTGCGGGAGGTAGGCCGTGACCTCCTGTTCGTGGATGCCGTACCGGCGGGGGTCGGTGGCCTCCCACTGGAGTGCGGCCCCGGTAATCACGCCTTGCCGGTAGCCGGTTGTGACGGGGATGTGCCGGCGCAGGATCCGCGCATGGGCGAGCAGGGGCCCGCGCTCGTCGAGCCATACGGCGAGTGGCTGCTCGTCGGCGACGACGCCGGTAGCGGCGTTCAGCGCACGTACGGCCTCGCCGATCGTCGCGGACGGCGCCCGCACGAACAGCCCGTCGAGGGTGACCGTGCGGGCCTGGGCGAACAGGGCGCCGGGGTAGGCGCCGTGTCCGCCGGCCCGCAGGACCGTTCCGGAGTCGAGGGCGGGCAGGGTCTCCCACCCGGTGAGGGTCCGCCACCGGTAGGCGGTGCCTGTGCCGAGCAGTAGCTCGCCGTACTGGATCTGCCCGGGGGAGGTGAGCTGATCACCAGCGGCCACAGCTCACCCCCGTGCCTTCGCGGCCCACGCGAGCGCGCGGGCGTTGTCGTCGGGGCTGCCGTTCTCGGCGGCGTGCCAGTGCTCGACGTGCACCATGGACCCGCCCCCGGACGTACCGAACGGCGACCGCTGTCCGAACGGGCTCGGGCTCACGCCTGCGCCCGCGAACGCGAGGGCCGGCGCGTTGGGCGGGGTGACGAGCTGGCGCATGGTGCGATCGACCGCGCCCTGTCCGGACTCGATGCCCTTGACCAGACCGGCCGGGATCCACCGGCCGACGTCCCGCGCCATGACGCGCGACGGCGAGTGGATGCCCAGCGCCTTGGCGATGGGGCCGGGGATCAGGTTCTTCGCCCAGCCCATCAGGGTGGAGCGCAGCCAAGAGCCCATGGACTGGATGCCGGACCACAAGCCGCGTACGACGTCGCGGCCCTTGTCGACGAGGAGCGAGCCCATGTTGCCCAGGGCGGACGACAGCATGCCGGGCAGGCCGCGAAGCCAACTGACAGCCTCGTTGGCCTTGTTGACCACGCCGTTCTTGAACTCCGACATGGCCTGTACCGCGCGGTCACGGAGCTGGCCGGCCATCGGAGCCACGGCGGACGCCGCGCGGCCGGGCAGGCCGCGCAGGAACTCAACGGCCCGATCGATGCCCGCGCTGATCCACTCGCCGAGCTTCCCGGCGATCTGCCCGATCAACGCACCCGCGTTGCTCACGGCCTGCTTGGCCAGGTCCCACGCCTTGCCGAAGTCGCCGTTCAGCAGGGCCACGACGGCGCTGATGACGGGGACGACAACCTGTGAGATCACGGAGGCGAGGCCGTTCGCGAAGATGCCCGGGAGCTGTCCGATCAGCCCGATCAGGGGCGTGATCAGTGGCATCAGGGCGTTCAGCGCGCCGATTAGCAGCTGTCCGATGGCGGGCAGTAGCGGGGCCAGGGCGACGAGGATCTGACCGAAGGCGGCGCCGACCGTCGCGAGCGACGGCGACAGGGCCAGGATCAGATCCGCGAGGATCGGCAGAATCGTTTCTGCAAGTTCCCCGATGACAGCCGCGAACGGCGTTACCAGGCCCGGGAGTTGGGCCAGGATCGGGGACAGCGCCCCGGCCAGGGCCTCGACCAGGATCCCGACCGTCGGGCCCAGCTGTACGAGGATGTCGCCGAGCGCGTTGAGCAGGGGCGTAACGGCGGGCAGGACCGACGCTATGAGATTGCCGAAAACCGGCAAAAGGGGTGCTACGGCGTCAATCAGTGAGCCGAACGCGCCCGCTACCGCGTCGAGGACGGGGCCGAGCGCGTCGACTATCGGCGCGAGGCCGTCGCCCAGGGCCGTCATCAGCCGCGCGAGCGGCGGGCCCAGCGAAGCCAGTGCGGGGGCGAGCGCGTCGAGCAGGGTCTCGACGAGCGGCGCGAGCGCCCCCATGAGGGCCGACAGCACCGGTCCGCCGGCTTCCGCCAGCGTCCCGATGAACCCGCCCAGTGCGGGCAGGATGATGGACAGGCCCTCGAAAAAACCCGACAGCCCCTCAGCCGCTCCGGCCGCGCCGGAACTGACCCCGTCGAAGAAGCCAGAGAGGCCGTCGCCGAGCAGGCCGAAGCCGCCGGACAGGGCCTCGACTACGGGCTGTGCGGCCTGGACAACGTTGACCAGGCCGGGCATGACGTTCTTGACCAGATCGCCGATGCCCGCGACCAGCGGTTGCACCATCGGCGCGACCCCGGCGAACAGCTCGCCGAGCCGGGGCGCGATGTCCTTGACCGTCTGGCCGATCTGCCCGGCCGCCTCGACGAACGGCTTGACGAGCGGCTGAGCGGCCTTCTGGACGGTGGCCTTGGCCGACTCGGCCATGTCCGAGAACGCGCTCTTAACCTGCTCGTTCTCGGCGAGCACCTTCGCGCCCAGCCCGATAATGGCGAGCGGGACGGTGGCGACCGCGCCGCCCGCCACCAGGGCGCTTCCGGCGAGAAGCTTGGTCGAGGTGGCGGCGGCGCCCAGCATCGGACCGATGCCGGCCAGGCTGCGGCCCGCCCGGTCCGCGCCACCCTCGAACCCGGCGGCGAGGCCACCGCCCATCTCGGAACCGGCGGTGATGAACCGGCCGCGCATGTCCCTGAGGCGGCCGTCAGCGTCACGCTGGAGCCCTTCGAGGGCGGCCTCTGTGCGTGCGACACCGGCCTGTGCGCCGGAGTCGTCGAGGTCGATATAGCCGGTCAGCTCACCGATGGTGAGGGCCAAAGGGAGTCACCCCCTTGGCCGCGCTGCTAGGCGGCTAACTCGCTATTTACATAGGCATGCCGGTGAGAGCTGCGATCTCGGCCGGGTCGTTCACGGTGCGCGGTGTGCGCTGCCAACGCTGCGCGAAGCGCGATTCGGGCGGCAGCCCGCCGAGCAGGACCAGGAAGCGGCGTACGGGCAGGTGCGCGACTTGGTCGGCGTCGAGGTGGTACTCGCGGGCGAGGTCAGCCTCGACCGCGCCCCAGTTGGTCAGGACCGCTTGCCAGAATTCGGCCGCTTGCCCTTCCCCTTCGGGCGGGGGCGCGGCGGCCGGGCTTTTCCCGCCGCGTCCTTGGCGGCCTCGCGGGCGTCGTGCTCCTCGGCGGCCTGCGCGATTGTCATGCTGCCCGGCTGCTGCATGTTCGACGTCGACCACAGCAGGACGATTCCGAAGCTGCGGTCGTCCATGCCGTTCTCGGCCCAGTGGTCGATCGCGGCCGGGCCGAACAGGGCGGCGAGCAGTCGGCGGATGTCGTCGGGGTGGGCGCTGGTGTGCACGCGGTGCAGCTGTAGCGCGACGATGGTGGAGAGCTTCGGCGGCAGCACGTAGTCACGGCCGTACAGGCGCAGCGGAACGCCCTGGGGCGCGGGTCGGGTCTGCTCTTCGAAGTACGCGTCGAAGTCGGCGACCTCGGGCCGCGCGTCGGTCTCGTCGTGGTTCTCGATCACGGGGCGACCGCCATGGTCGTGGCGGCGCCGCACCGGGTGAACGTGGCGGACCACGACGTCTTGTCGTTGTTCCCGCCACCCTGCTCACCGGGCGACACCGTGGCTTCCCACACGCGCCAAACGGTCTGTGTCTCGTGCCGGTACCGCAGGCGGTTGCGGGACTCGTAGCCGAGCCGTTCGGCCCAATCGTTGTCGATGTACGCCTGTCCGGGGTCCCGCACCTTGGTGGTCTTGTTGATGCGGAACTTGCCCTCAAGGGAGAGGGACGCGCCGCGCTGCATGACGTCCTGCTCGTACTGGCCGTTACTGTCGAACGCGACCGTCTCGGTCGTCTCCTCGTTCTCGGACGGGTTGTAGTTCCACGTGTCGATACCGGCGATGGGGAGCCATGCATCGGGGTCGGCGTCGGTGTCCTCGACCTGGAAAATCCAGCCTCGGGCGTCGATGGGGCGGGTGTCCGCCATGGGGGGTGTCCCTCCTTACGGGGTGGGGGCGGCGAGGGCGACGTCGAGGTTCACGACGTGCTCGTGTCGGCCGGTGGAGTCGGTGCCTATGGGGGCGGGAAGGCCGCGCGCGGTGGCGAGGGTGAGCCAGATACCGCCGGGCAGCTCGACCCCGGCGAGGCCGTGCAGCGCGTCGTGCAGTGCCTCGCACCGGACGCGGGAGACGCGCGGGTCGGCGGTGCCGCGCACCCGGATCTGTAGGCGGCGGTCCTGGTCGTCGTCGCGGGAGGCGTGCGCGCCCGCGTCGTACAGGGCGAGCGTGACGGCGCGGTCAGGGGCCGGCGGCATGGCCTCGATGAAGCAGTCGCCCGTGACGCCCGTCGGGTCGTAGGTGAGCAGGGCCCGCGCGGCGAGGTACTGGGCGAGGGAGTCGAGCGGGTCAGCCACGAAGGGACCTGCGCAGCTGCGCCGCGATGATGGCGGCGGCCTGGTCGGCCTGCTCGGTCATCGGCCCTTCGAGGTACTTGGCCGTTCGCCCGGCGTCGTGCTGGTAGTTCAGCTCCTCGTGTTGGCGGACCGCGTACGGGGTGTCGTACGAGACGGCGGCCGTAAGCGAGGACTCGTCCACGCTGGCCGTGCCGGAGCGTTCGAGGGTGGCCTCTTCGATCGGGACGCGCTTGCGGGACTCGGTGAGCACGTGCTCGGCGGCCAGGCGCAGGCCGCGGAGCGCCCCCGCGTGGGTGCCGCGTAGGACGGCGTCACCGTTAAGGCGAAGTCGGCTGCGCTGAGGACTCACCGCACGTCACCTCCACACAGTCCGGGACGGGCAGGCCGGGGGCGCTGTGGTCGGCGACAGACTGGGCTGTCGTGGTCCGGCCGTCCGCCAGGGTGATGCGGGACCCCGGCGGGCAGTCGATACCCGGGGCGGTGATGATCTGCGGGAGCGAGACCATGGCGCGGATGCCGGGGACGGGCGGCCCGTAGGCGGGCCCGTAGGCGGTGTCCCCGAGGTACGGCTCGACGGTGATGCGATGCGTCAGGAACACGGCGGGGACGATCACCAGATCACCCCCGGCAGCAGTCCGGCCGCGCGCAGCGCCCGGTACGCGCGCGGGGCGAGTTCGAGGCCGGACGCATCCGACGGGCCGGGCCGGCGCCCAGAGAGGGCTACCGGCCCGATGCTGACCGAATCCCAACGGGAACCGGCCCCGGTCCCGTCGTCGCCGGACGCGAGCCAGAACTCGGCCTGCGCGCACGCGGCTGCCGCGAGGGCGGTGACGATCTGCGGGTCGGTCGGGTCTCCGTCGGCGTCGACGTCGTAGACGGCTGTGAGTAGCGCGTCGTCGACGTCCTCACTGGCGCGCGCGAGCAGGCGGGCCGCGTCGTCGTCCGGGGCGGGCCGGCCCATCCACATCGCGAGCTGTTCGGGGGTGGCGTAGACGCGGCCCACCCGTTACTCCTCCCGGGTCTTGGACGACGAACGCCCCGCCTGCCTCTTGGGCGGCGGGGCGTCCGGGGGAGCGTCGGCCGACTCGGTGTCGTCCGGGGGCTCCGTCGGTTCGGGGTGATGTCGGCGCAGCAGCATGGGGAATCGTTTCTCCGTGGTCAGGACGCGGCGAGGGTGCCGACGCACACGCCCCGGTCGGTGAGCCGCTTGACGGCGTAGTGCATGGTCGTGGTCACCACGGTGGAGCGGGCGAGGATGTCGCGGTCCGACTCGACCAGCGGGCGCCGCTTGTAGAGCAGGCCGAGCGAACCGGTCTTGAGCAGCAGGAACTTTCCGGCCGTGACGCGGTTGGTCACGAACACGGACACACCACCGATGCGGCCGATGCTGCCGGACGCGGCGGCGCTCTCACCGCTGCCGAGCTTGGCCGCGTCGATGAACTGTGCGTCGGCCATGGCCTCGCCCAGCTGCACGCTGTTGATGTAGAGACCGGCGAAGTCCGACGGCTCCCACTCGTCACCGAACTGGCCGATCGCGGGCACCACGGCGTCCAGCCACGAAAACGTGGTCTTGCCGCTGGCGGTGGTGAACTTGAACGGGTTGCCTCCGCCTGCGGCGGTCTCGTCGGCCTGCGCCTGGGCGATGAGGTCGGCGTCGATCTTGCGGGCGGCGAGCACGCCGAACTGCCTGCGGGCCTCGGCCTCGGGGTCGCCCAGGGAGGTAAGCCGGGCCTTGTCCGTGATCTCGACCGCCTTGCCCACCTCCTTGATGACGGCCTCGGCCGAGCTGGTCGTCATCGGCGTGGTGGTCAGCGGCGTGGTCTCGGTCAGCTCGTCCAGCTCGCCGAGCGCGCCCCACTTCGGGAACTCGATCTTGCTACCGGGGACGCCTTCAAGGGTGTTGTCCTCGATCACGGCGGCGGATCCGGCGACGCGGACCTTTCCGATGAACGCTGCCTGCGCCATGTCGCCCCAGACCTCGGGGACGATCATCGCTGCGCTGGTGGTCTGCGGCATTGCTGCTCACTCTCTCCGGCGCGCGGGGGCGCCGGGCGTTGGGCCCGGCGCGGTGCCGGGAGGTATCAGCCGGCGAGGCGCCGGTAAGTGGTGGGGTCGCTCTGGTACAGCTCGGCGCGCGCCGCGTAGTCCATGGCGGCGAACTGGGTGGCGGTGACGCCTTGGGGCGGGGCGCCGTTGAACTCGCTGCCTCCGACCTGCGGGCCGGTGGGCTTGGCGCCGAGACGGGGGTTTGCAGTGACGGCGGCCTTGACGGCGGAGGTGACGGCGGCGGTGTCGGCCGGGTCGATACCGGCGAGGGAGTCGGCGAACGTCCGGGAGTCGAGCAGGGCGTCAGCGTCGGCCCCGGCCGCTGCGGCGGTCCGGTATACGGCAAGCTCGACGGCGGTCTGTCGGGCCTGTGCCTGCGCGGTGGTGAGCTGCTGTGTCAGCTCCTCCGGCGTCGCCTCCTGGCCCGCCTTGGACGGGTCCAAAATGCCGAGCAGCTGCGCGGTCAGCTCGGCGCGCGCGGTGTCGGCGGTCTGCTGCTTCGCGTTCACGCGGCCCTTGCCGGCCTCGGCGCGGGCGGCGGTGAGTTCGGATTCGAGACGTGCGATCGTCGCGGCCTGGTCCTGGTCGCCCGGGGTCGGCGGGGCGGCGGGCGGCGCGGGCGGGGTGGGCGTCGGCGGGGTGGTCGGGACCTGCCCGGTACCCGGGTTCGGGTTGCCCTGCTCGCCGGTCGGGCCGGGGGTGGGGGTGCTCATGGGTTGCCCTCCTGGGGCTGGTCGGCCCGCTCCTGGCGGGCGTACGGGCATGCGAAAGGGGGCCTGCTCCTGGCGGGCCCCCTCGGGGTGTTCGTCGGTTGCGCGGCTACTGGGGCCGTTCGTGTCCTGCCTTGCGGCGGGCGGCGGCGTATCCCTTGATCCACGCGGCTTGGAGGATGGAGTCACGGCCGTGCGGGCAGACGGTCGGCGGTGCGCCGCTCTGCCCGGCCTCGGAGCCCTTCTGGTGCGCCTCGACGATCTGCGCGCGTGTCCCCACGGGGCCCCCTTACCGCTTGTTCTGCTGGTCGGCCTCATTGTGGCGCGCGCCCTCTGCCCAGCGCTGGCGCTGACCGGTGGCCTGCTCGATGAACTCGGCCTGCGTGAGCCTGCCGTGCGTCGCCCACCACTCTTTCAGCTCGTCGCTGGCGCGGCTGTGGGCAATCCTGGCCGGGCCTGAGAACAGGCTCCCCGGGTCGTGTCCGGCGGCCTTGGCCTTCCTGTTGAGCAGGTACCCATTGCAGTCTTGTTCGGCGGCGAGGTACTGCCGATAGGTGTACTCGTCGTAGAGCTGTCGGGCCTCGCGGCGGGTGATCCGCGGGCCTTCCTCGTGGTCCCCTTCCTCGTGCTCCCCTTCCTCGGCGGCCGGGGCGGGTGCTCCGTCTCCGGCGGCGACGGCGGCCCATGCGGCGTCGTCGGCGAGGGCGCCCCACCCGTCGGGGTCGGGCGCGGGGTCGAGGGCTTCGGCGAGGGCCTGGCGGTCGGCGAGCAGGTCGTCGACGGCGTCGCCGGTGGTGGCCGGCTGCGGCATGGCGGCGTCGTCCCGGCGGTCCATCTCCTCGGCGATCCGCAGTAGCTCGGCGGGGTCGGCGTAGGACATGGCCCATGCGAGGGTGTCGTCGTCGGCCTGGTCGAGGTCGGCGCGCAGCGTACCGGCGGGGAAGGTCTGGGCGAGCAGGTCGCGGCGGGCGGCCTCGGCGGTCGTGGCCTCCTGGTCGTCGGGCGCGTCGCGGTAGCGGGCGGCGAGCTGGTCATCGGAGAGGTGCACTAGGTCGGCGCGCACGCCCGGCAGTGCTCCGGCGCGGTTGCGGCGGTGGACCTCGGCCATGACGCGCAGGGTGTCGACGTCGTCGAGGTGCGGCAGGATCCGCGCGAGTTCGTCATCGGACAGGGCGAGCAGGTCGTCGACCAGCCGGCCCCCGGGGCGCGCCCGGTCGAGCAGGGTGTCGAGGTCGCGGCGGTCGGCCTCGGCCTCGATCCGCGCGCGGGCGCGGTCGTCCAGCACGTTGGAGCGCATGGCGGCGGCGAGCTGGTCGTCACTCATCTCGCGCGGTGTGGTGTCGTCCCCGGACCACACCCGGGCGGCCTCGACAAATTCTCGAGAATCGGCCTGGCGCGGTTCGGGGAGGTTCGAGGCTCCGGGTTGCTCGCGATGACGCAACCGGCGTAGGTCGGGGTGCGCGGCAAGGTGGGTGCGCATGGCTCCCTGCCACGCCCGGACCTTGACCCCGGCGGCGCGCTTGGCCTCGGGGGTGACGGCGGCGGCCTGGCGGCGCTTGTACTGCCTGATCCATCGCTCGATGGCGCGCTGTCTCTGTCCGGCTTCGTACCCGTCCGGGTCGCTGGTGGCCTTCTCGATCACTGTCAGACCCGGGGTGTACGCGCTGACGGAGTGCCTACAGTTCGGGTGTTGCAGCCCTGCGAGGCGGGCCTCGTCGAGGGATCCGGCCACGCGCACGGGGATCATGACCCCGTCTTGGGTGGCGTGTTCCACCTCGACCGTGCGGGGGCCGGCGGGCCCGCCGATGGTCAGTACCTTGCCTTCCCAGGGTCGGCAGAGCGGGCACTCGCGCGGGGAGTCGGACACGGTGACCAGGTCGACGCCGTGCTCGGCGAGCGTGCGCGTGTGGGCTTCGGTGGCGGCGCGGCCGGTCGCGGTCCGTACAGCCATCTCCGCGTAAGAGGTGAGCTGCCAGCGGCGGCCGGAGACGTCGCGGAAGTGGGTAACGCCCTCGTCGGCCCAACGGCGCATGGCGTCCTGTGTGGCCTGGCGGCGGGTGCCCGTGCCGAGTGCCACGGTGGCCGTGACCTCGGAGACGACGGCCCGGAAGCGGTCGACGACGGCGCGCAGGATTCCGCGGTGGGTCGAGGTGACGACGTCCACCGTTTCCTGTGCGAGGCGGTCGACGGCCTGCGCCTGCGGTAGCCGGTCATCGACCAGCCGGCGCGCGTCGTCGGACAGGGCGCCCAGCTCGGCGACGGCGGCGCGGTGGCCCTCGTTGTAGGACTGGGCTACCGCGTCGAACACGTCGAGGGTGACGGCCTGGTGCAGCTCGTCGACGACGGCCTGTGAGGCGCGGCGCATGGCCTGGACGGCGGCGAGCTTCTGCTCGGCCCAGCTGGGCGCGTCCAGACCTGCGGCGAGCTGCCGGGCGATGATCGCGAGTAGCCGTTCCTCGGCGGCGGCGTACAGGTCGCGGGTGCGCTCGGCCAGGGGCTCGACCATGCCCGGGTGGATCGGCACGACGTCACCCCCTGCCGGTCACGCTGCGAGCGGGAACGTGCCCACGGGATCCGGGGCGGCGCCGGTCTCGGCGAGGATCGCGTCGACCTCGGCCCGTACGGCCGTGTCGTCCCACTCGGGGTGCAGGATGCGGACCTTCGTGCCGGTGGAGACGGCTCCGGCGCGGGCGAGCAGGTCGAGCGTGGTGGCGGTCTGCTGCTCCGACTCGGCGACCCCGTCGCCGAACTCGACGCTCGGGCGCTCGGGCGTGATGCGGGTGCCGAACTGGATGGCGTCGAGCCACAGCATGACGTGCAGGATGTCGGCGGCGCCGTGCCGCCAGTAGCCGGCCTTCTTCTTGCGCGTGACCATGCTGCGTTGGTCGCGGCTGTCGGACTCGGTGGCGGTGATCGCTTCGCCCTGGCCGTGCAGGCCGAAGGACTGGGCGGAGTAGCCGGCCGACTGGGCGGCCTGCCGCATGAGCGCTTCGGCGGTCCGCTGGTGCTCATCGACCCGGATATCGAACTGGGACAGGGTGATACCCGCGCCTTTTTCGTTGGGCGGCATGTTGAGCTGTTCGTATACCTCGCGGTCCGCGTCGAAGGCTGCGCCCTTGCCCGGTCCCTCGCTGCGGAGGTAGCCGGACGGAACGATCAGGCGCGCGCGGGCGAGGCGGATGTCACGCATCCACGACGTCCACACCGTGTCGAGGTTGTCGAAAAGGTCGTACAACGGCGCGGCGTAGTCCGAGCGGCCGATCGGGGATCCGCGGTGGGCCCGGTTGGGCCCGATGTTCGGCACGTAGGCGCAGGTGAGCAGGGGGATACCGGTACTGATCGTCTGTCCGTCCCCGTCGCGGTCGAGGGAGGCGACCAGGTCGGCGGTACCGGAGTGCTCGGCGAGCGGTACGGGGCGGCCGACGTTGTCGGACGTCCCCCGGTACAGCGCGTGGACCACACGGCCGGGCTCGTGCCGCTCGAAGTGCCGCCACACCGTGACTCCGTCGCCGCTGGGCAGCTCCTCCCAGAACGTGCACGCGCGCAACATCCCGAAACGGAACTCAGGTACCGCGCAATCGGGCTGCACCACGGTGAGCAGCGGGCGGGCCGCAAGCGCCTTGTCCCACGTCACCCGCAGGAAGATCCCCGACAGGGCGGCGGCCTGCTCGGCTGCACCCAACAGGGTCTGTTGCACGCGGCCTTCGTCGAGCAGCTGCTCGATACGGTCCTGTGTCGGCGTATCGGGGGTGCGGATGGCGGGCATGTCCGCGAACAGCAGGTCGGCGGACGTCGTCGCGATGTCGCCGGGCAGGGGGATGTGCAGGCGGGTGTCACGGCTGGGGGCCGGCTGTTCGCGGCGGCCCCATACGCGGCGGCGGCCGGGCTGCTCCTGGGTGGCGCCGTGCAGGCGGGCGAGGCGTCGGGAGTCGCCGGAGTACCACGCGTCATCCACGCGGATCCGGTCATAGATCGGGGCCCACTGCGGGGGCGGCCACGGTGCGCCGGTCTCAGGGAGTGCCACGGGCGGTCACCTCCTCTGCGAGCGGTATATGCACGGTCGCGGTGAACGGCTCCTCGCCGTGCAGCATCTTTCGGCCCTCGCGGTCGAGGACGAACAGGGACGCTCGTACGCCCTCGCGGGCGTGCACGTGGAGGTCGTAGACCTGGGCGGCGGGCAGGCCCAGCACGCGGCAGACGGCGCGGCGCTGGTCAACCGTGATTGCGGTGGGGATGGCGGTGGGGGCGCTCATGTGGGGGGTTCCTAGGGCGGTGCGGTGAGTAGGTGCCGCCACTCATGGGCGGTCGAGTGGATGACGTAGCGCAGGGCGTCACAGCTGTGGTCGGCCTTCTTCACGGGCTTGTCCTCGCCCCGGGCAGCGGCGGCCTCGTCCCACACGTAGCCGGGCAGCTCGTCGAGCAGCCCCTCGCACGAGCGGTGCACGCGCAGTAGGCCGGCGCCGAGCAGGGAAGCCACGGACCGAATGCCGTCGATGACCTCGTTCGAGGCGCGGGCGACGCCCTCGTACGAGTCGGCCCACAGCTGCGTGATGAACGATGCGGCGGAGGGGTCGCAGAACGTCCACTCGGGCCGTACGCCCAGGTCAGCCACCCACTTGCGCAGGGCGGCGGAGTACTGGGCGTCGGTCATCTGGCGGTGCGCCGCGCGGGAGTCGTGGCGCCACTCGGCGCACACGTACAGCCGACCGTCGACGCCCTCGCCGAGCAGCAGCGCGGACGTTGCGTTGACGGTGCCGTAGTCGATGCCAATCCAGTGGCGGCGCATCTCCGGCAGGGTGTCGACGACGTGCTCGTCCTCGTCCCACATGTCGTAGATGGCGCCCTCGGCCTGGACCCACAGACCCAACACGTTCCGCTTGTAGAACAGGCCGGTGTGCGTGGCCTTGATGCGGGCTTTGTACTCGTCGTCCAAGCCAGGGTTGTCGTCGAGCTGGAAGTGCCACGACTTGAGGCGGGTCTCGCGCGGCCTGAGTAGGTAGTTCTTCCTGAGCCAGTGCGCGGGGTTGTCGGGGTTGGTCGTCCCGAAAATCTTGGACCCGGGGACGGAGCATCGGGCCGTGAGCTGGTCAACGAACGACTTGGGGAGCGTCGTCAGCTCGTCGGCGTACGCGCCCGCGCACGTGAGTCCTCGTACCTTCGGTTCGGCCTGGGCGTCGTTGGCGCCCAGGGCGTGAACGGTGCGCCCCATGACGCTCGCAGTGGGGGCGCCGCTGGTGTAGTGGATGTCCTGGGCGAGGTCGCCGAAGACATCCGGATTCGACAACGGGCCGAAGACGTTTCGGGCGAGGCTGTCGCGGGTGCGGCCGACCATGACCAGCTCCCCGCCCGTGGGCGGGTCGGCGACATACCCCAGCCACCGGAGGAGACTGGCGATCGTCTTGCCGGAACGAACGCTGCCTTCCCAGATGTTCAGGAAGGCCTCGGCCTCGACGATGCTGTCGATCTGCTTGGTGGACAGGGCGAGGTCAGTCCGCATCGACGGCGGCCTCGCTGGCGTGGCGCTCGGCGTAGTTCCGGGCCAGTCCGTCCATGAGTCGGCCGATGACCGAACGGGACTGCTCGCCGGCCTCGTCGCGCGGCGGCGCCAACTTGAGGGAGCGGTCGAGGGCGGCCCCGGCGGTCGCCATCATGGTGCGGCGGTCGGCGGGGGTCGGCTCGGGCTGCCACTTCTCGTCGTAGGTGTGGTCCTTGCCGCCCCACTCGAAGTACAGGTGCGGCTGTGTCATCCGGCCGACTTCGCGTTCGGCCGCGTCTTGCAGCGTGATCGCGAGTTCGGCGCGGCGTGCGGCGAGGTCGGCGCGGCGGACGCGGGTAGCAGTCTCGACCTCGGCGGCGCGGTCGAACGTGAGCGGCGGGTCGAGCTGCGCGGCGATCTTCGACACGGTCGACGGGGAGCGGCCGATCGTGCGGGCGATCTCGTTGCGGGCCTTGCCCTGGGCGTGCAGGCGGTGAACCTGGGTGCGGTCCTTGTCGGTGATGGGGCGCGCCATGTGGGCTCA
The DNA here is from genome assembly GCF_052244475.1 of Streptomyces sp. IBSNAI002. Classification (NCBI taxonomy): domain Bacteria; kingdom Bacillati; phylum Actinomycetota; class Actinomycetes; order Kitasatosporales; family Streptomycetaceae; genus Streptomyces; species Streptomyces sp. IBSNAI002. The sequence continues at coordinate 4,601,986 of NZ_JBQPXG010000002.1, forward strand.
CCTCCCGCACGGCCAGGGGCCCGCCGGGGCCGTAGTGCGGGCACATCAAAGCGCCCCGCCGGTGACGTTGGCGGGGCGCTTATCGTTCGACCGTTTCCGGGCATGCCGGGGTCGCCTCGAACTCTAGGTCACGGAAAGGTAACGGCGCAAGTCTCTGTCGAACGGGCGCGCGTACAGGGGCCGCGACCGGTCGTCGGACGGCTGCGCCCCGCCTGTCGGACGTCGGGGCGCACGGCTGTTACGCGGCGACGTGCGCGCCCCGGGGTGGTTCGGGCAGGTGTGCGCTGACCCCGGGCGCGGGCTGTCGGACGTCATACGCGCTGGTCGTGGGCGTGGTCGTGGCCTGCCCGTCCAACTGGTAGGCGAGGATCCGCGGTGCCGTGTCCGACGGGCACACGCCGTGGTGCCACGCGGTCCGGTAGATGTTCGCGAGGTGTCCGACGGCGGCCCGGATCGCGTCGGACGCGTTGACGCCGGGCAACATGAGTACGGCGAGATCGTCGGACAGGGCCCGGTCGACGCGCACGGACGTGCGGGTGCCGATGGCCGGCGCGGCCGTACGAGGGGCGCCGGTAGGGTTGGGCGTAGCCATGTGGGGGTGTCTCCCTCGTGGTGAGTCGGGCCCGGTGGGAGCGTGGAAGGTTCCCCCGGGCCCGCACTGTGTTTGCGGGTCGGTCAGTCGGTCTGCGTGCTCGCCTCGATCTCGCACTCGCCCCGGGCCTCGTCGGGGTCGTTCCCATCCCCGGCACGCCACACGCACACTCGGGCGCCGGTACGGGCGAGGTCGTCTGTGAGCCGTTGGCCGATGATGCGGTTGGCGAGGTCGGCGGCGGTCTCGGTCGTCTCGACCAGCTCGGCCGCGACCTCTTCCCACTCGTCGTCGCCGGTGGCGCGGTACAGGATCCATTGCGCCCCCCACGGGTAATCCTTGATCACCTGGTAGGCGTGGCGGTCGCTGCACGCGAGTTCCCGAGCGATCGACGGGGCGCTCATGCCGTCCACGTGCGCGTCAACGATCACCCCCGGCAACGCCATTTCGAGGGCCTTGGCCACGCGGCGGATGAGTCCGGCCTCGGGGAGGGTGAGCGATCCGCCGGCCTGCTCGGCGAGGTCGTCGCGCTCCTGGCGGGTCTCGGCCTTGGCGTATCGGTCGGCGAGTTCCCGAAGGCCGTAGGCGGCCTCCTGCCCGGCGCGGCGTACCTCGGTGGCCTCCTCGTGTTCGGCGAACAGCGTCAGAATCTTGTCGCGCAGCACGTCGGTCCGGGCGCGGTCGGCGTCCACCCCGGTGCGCGCGAGCATCCGTCGGTTGTGGTCGCGCACCGCCTTGGCCAGGCCCGGCCCCGTCCAGCCCTCGGCGGCGGCGCGCTGGCCAAGCTCACTGGTGGGGAACTTCGACGCGTCGGCCCGTTCGTAGTGCCCGGTGCTCCCCTGCTCGTCGTGGTGCGGCTGCTGCTGGTCGCTCATGGCTGCTGCTCCTGGTGGTGGTCGGGGCCCGCCCCACGGTCGCGGGGCGGGCGGTCGGCGGGCGTTACTCGGGCTGGTGGGCGAACACGCACAGCGAGGACGCGCGCAAGGGCTCGACCTCCCAGCCTTGACGGGTCAGACGGTCGGCGAGGCAGTCGAGCGAGGGCCCGTGCCACTTCGTATCGCGGCGGATGGTCTGTCCGCCCTCAAGCCAGTACACGGCCACGCGCTGGCCCCCGCGCGGCTCGACCATGTACCCGCGTACGGCCTGCTCCCCGGCGGTCGGCTCGCACACGTCGTGGTGGCCCGTGAGGCGGGCGACGGCGAGGCCGGCAAGGGCCGCGCGCGCGGCGATCACCCCGGGGTGCGTGGCGTTGCGGGGGGTGCTGCCCTCGCTGGTGCCCGCGTGCTCGACGATCACGCCCTCGACGACGCGACGGGCGGGGGCCTGCTCGGGCGTCCCGTAGCGGGCGGCCTCGGCGGCCTTCCGGGCGTCCATCTCGGTACGCCACGCGGCGCGGTCGGCGTCGGCCTTGGCCTTGACGCGCTCGACGGCGGCGGGCTCGAACCGGGCGCGGACGATCAGCTTCTCGGGCTGCTCGGCGGGTGCGGCCTCGCTGAACAAGGCGCCCTGCTCGACGTGCCGCTCGACGGCGAACAGGGTGTCGGCCTGCTGTTCGCCGATCCACTGGCCTCGCCACGTGCCCGCGTCGGCGTCGGCCTCGGTGACCAGGGCGGCGGCGTACAGCGCTTCGGCATCCTCGACGGTGGCGACGGCGGCGCGGGTCTCCTCGGCGTGCTCGACGGCGTCGACGGCGCGGGCGGCGGTGTCGAACGCGGCGGCCTGCTCGGCCTCAACCTGGTTGGGCGTGGCGTTGAGCGGCCGGGACCACATGCAGTGGGTGACGGGGCGGCCGGTGTCCTGGGCGGTCTCGGTGACGGCGGCGTCGGCCTCGGCCTTGGTCGCGTACGTGCCGACCAGCGTCTTACCGATCTTGCAAGGACAGTTGGTGTGAACGGTGGTGATCATCTCCGTGAGGGAGCTGCCTCCCCGGCGAAAGCCGCGTGCCGCGACGCGGATCACGTTGGCCGGCGCGCGCTCGGCGTCGGCGGCCTCGACGGTTTCGGCGCGCTGCACGGCGGCGGCGGCCAGAGGCGAGGCAGCGGCGAGCGACCGGGCGTAGGCGCGCTCCTCGGCGGCCTTGATGCAACGCGCGCAAAGCTGCTGCTCGCCGGTGGGGCCGTCGGTGTACTCGCGTACCTCGTACCCACAGAGGGTGTCGTCGTTGCTGGGCGAGTAGTGGACGCGGCGGCCGGTGCCGACGTGGCAGTACCGGACCCCTGCGCGCTCGGCGAGGGTGGGGCCCTCGGCGGCACGGTCGGCGGCGACCTGCTCGGCGGCGACGCGGTCGGCCTTCTCGGCCTTGGCGCAGGACTTGCAAACCCGCTGCGCAATAGGGGTGTTGGGGTCGTGCTGGAGTTCGCGACCGCAGTAGCTCGTGTGCGTGCCCGGCTTCGCGTAGTGGCCGGTGGTGCCGTAGCCGTGTGCGTAGGTGTCCATGGGGTGTCTCCCGTGGTGGTGGTGGTGGTCCGGGGTGGAAGCCCGGGGGTGTCGGGGTGGAAGCCCAACAAGATCGACCGTAACAGCACCGAAGCCACTTCACAAGATGCCGTGAAGTGGCTTCATGAGATGGGGGTGTGGTCGGTGCTCTGCGGCCTTGCGCCGGGCCGCGTCCAGCGCTGCCAGCGCTGCGAGGCCGGCATACCCATGCCATGTGCGCCGACCCCGTTCGAGGGGCGTGGGCGCGGCGCACGCCTCGCCGGTCGAGCAGGACACGGAAGGTTCGCCCCCGGAGCGCGTACGGGCGGCAAGCTCGCCCCCGCACGAGGGGCACGGGTCGTCGAGGACCGTGGTTCGCCCGTCCCTTTCGAGTGCCCGCTCTACCGTCCGGCGGGCCTCGGAGACGATGGCGGCGGCCTCGTCGATGACGCGCGCTGGTATGGCCGTGAACAGACCCTCGTCGACGGCCTCGCCCAGTAGCCGGCCCTCGACCCACACGGCGGCCCAGTGCAGCCCATACGCCCGGCTGCCGGGGGCGACGGCGGCGGCGGGTCCGGCGTCGCGGTGGTACGTGCACGTCCAGCGGGCGGGGTCGGCGGCGTCGTCCTCGTCGCGTACGAACCTGCCGTGACGGTCGCGGCCGGTGCGTACGGGGCGCTGCGCCTGGGCGGCGAGTTGGTCGGCGAGGTCGAACAGGTCGCGTTCGACGTCGAGGGCCGCGTCGAGGGCGGTCAAGTTCACGGGCGCGGGGTGCTCGCGCAATGTCAACGGCGCCCGGCCGATGGCGGGCTCGTCGTCCTGGTGCTCGTCGTCGTCCTGGACGTCGAGGTGCCCGTCGATGTACGCGCGGGAGTCTCGCGGCGGCCAGTCGGCGGCCGGTTGGCGCGCGATGGCGGCGAGCAGGTCGCCCCACTGCTCACGGATGGCGAACAGGTCATCGGCGGCACGGGACGCGGTACGGGAGGGGGCGCGCTCGGCGAGGGCGGCGTAAGCGGGCGTGGTCACGGTGGCGGTGCTCTCCTACTTGCGGCGGCGGGTGCGGGCGGGCCCGTACGGGGAGCGCCACGCCGGACGGGCGGGGCCGGCGGGCGGGGCGGCTGGGGCCTCGCGGATGTGGTCGAGGGCGGCGGCGAGCTGCTGCGCGGCGTCCCGTACGGCGGGGGCGAAGGCGGCGGCCCATGCGTCGAGGGCGGCGCGCAGTTCCGCGACGGCAGCGCGCACACGGTCGGGGTCGATGCGGGGCGGGGCCGGCCGATCGGTCACGACTCGACGGTGAGGGAGGAGTCGAGCAGGGCGGCGGAGATCGTCCCCGCGTGAATGAGGGCGAGGGCGGCCTCTGCGGTTCGGGCGCGCTCGCGCTGGGCGTGGCCGGTGGCGGCCCGGTCCTGGGCGAACTGTCGGTCGCTGGCGGCCAGGGCGAGGGCGCGGGCGGCGTCTGCCTCGGCTTCGGTGATGGCTTCCTCGGCGGCGCGGATCCGCTCCTGGGCGCGCTGTATGGCGTTCTGCTGGCCTGCGACGGTGCGGCGTAGCTCGTCGGCCTCGGTCAATTCCGCGGTGACGTGTGCGCGCAGTAGGGCGGCCTCGTCGGGCGTGAGGGCGGTACCTCGCTGCGCCCGGTCAAGCAGTACGAGCAGGGACTCGCGGCGGGCGTCGCGGTCGGCGGCGGCGCGGCGGCGGTCGGCCATGGTGCGGCGGCGGTCGGCCATGGTGCGGCGGGTCACTGGTCGGTCCCTTCGGCGCGCTGGGCGTGGGCGGTGCAGGTGGGGCACTGGCCGGGGTTGGTGCACTTGGTGCGGATGAGTCGCCACAGTTCGCGGTCGGCGCGGGCGCGGGCCGCGCGGTCCTGGCGGCGGTGGGCGAGGCGGGCGGCCCAGACGACCAGGGGGGTTGCGGCGACGGCGGCGGCCAGGGCGAGGGCGCTGTCGTTGGTCATCGCTTGGCCCGGCGGGTGACGCTGGCCTCGATGCGGTCGAGCAGGTTGTCGACGGCCGTGCGCGGGATGGTGTCGAGGCGAACGGCGTGGCTGCGCAGCATCGAGACCAGATGCCGGCCGACGGAGGGTTCGGCAACGGGCGCGCCCTGGTCGAGGGCGGTGGCGAGCATGTTGGACAGCTCGCGGGTGTGGTGGGCGAGGGCGTCGGCGGCGTGCCGGGCGGCCTCGGGCGGGCGGTGGCCTGTCGTGAGTCGCTGGGTGAGGACGGCGAGGGCTTCCCCGGGGAGCGCGGCGAGGGGCTGCTCGTCGGCGAGTTCGTCGGCGAGGTGCCGGAGGATCGCGGCGACGGTGGCGCGCGGGAGGTTCGAGCGGACGTCGGCCGGACCCGCGTTGGGCATGGTGATGATCAGGCGGTGCGTGTCGAGGGAGACGGCGGCGGCGTCGTCGGGTATGCGGGTCACGGATTCGGGCTCCTGGGTCGGTTCGAGGTGCTGCTCGTGCGCGCACGGGAGGGGCCGCGACCGGTCGCGCGGACTCGGTCGCGGCGAGGGGCTAGAACGGGGGCTCTGCGCCTGTCTGTGTGCCCCATGGGTTGTGGGCGGGCTGCTGGCCGTATCCGCCGCTCTGGGGCTGCTGGCGGGCCTGTGGGGCGTTGCCGGTGGCGCCGGTCTTGGTGACGGTGGCGGTGGCGTTCTTGAGGCTGGGGCCGACCTCCTCGACGTCCAGCTCGAACACTGTCCGCTTGACGCCTTCGCGGTCGTCGTAGGTGCGCTGACGGAGTCGGCCGTACACGATGACGCGGGTTCCTCGGGCGAGGCTTCCGGCGACGTTCTCGGCGGCCTGGCGCCATACCGAGCAGGTCAGGAACAGGCTTTCCCCGTCCTTCCACTCGTTGGTCAGCTTGTCGAACGTGCGCGGGGTGGACGCGATGCGGAAGCGGGCGACGGCGGCGCCACCCGGGGTGAACTTCAACTCCGGCTCGTCGACCAGGTTGCCGACGACGGTTACAAGGGTCTCGCCTGACACGAAAGTGCCTTCTTTCGATCACAGTTGGAACGGAGTGTTTTCGGATCGTACGTGATTCGTTGCGGGTGTGGGTGTGCGTTGTCATCCGGGATGACCGGGGGGTTAGCGGATCCCGCGTCCGTTGACGATGTGGCGGCCTCGCAGACGGCCGCGGTGGTCCGATGCGGTCGGGCCCTGGGTCATGAGCCGTGCGTACGGGCTGTGCTCGTCCTCGTCGTCGAGGGGGTCGTCGTCGGGTGTCGGCTGGGCGCGCGGGGGCCGGTTCACGCGGCGGCCTGCTGGGCGTAGTGCTGGGCGGTCGCGGCATCGATGCGGGCCGGGTGCGGGGTGGCGCGGTCGCTGCGGTGCTTGCTGCCCTGCTGGCACGGCTTCCCGGCGGCGGCCCGGCACGGCTCCCAAGGGCAGGGGATGTTCAGCGGGTCAGGCTGCCCGGCGGCGGCGAGGCCTTCGCGCTGCGCCCGGGTCCGTCGCCACGGGGTGAGTGCGTCGCGGACGTCGCGCGGTACGTAGCTGCTTCCGATGGCGGCGAGGCGGGCGGCGGCGAACTCGTCGCGGGCGTCGCGGGTGCTGCCTCCGGTGAGTTCGCGGTAGACGGCGGGGGCGGCCTGGCCGGTGGCGATGGCCTGCCGGGTGCCGCGCAGGGCGGCACGGTAGGCAGGGGCGTTGTCCGGGTCGACGGGCGGCACGGGGTCGGTGTGGCGTCCGAGGGTGTCAGCCTTGAACGCGTACCAGGGGCGCGAGACGTCGCTCGGCTGGATCCGGTACGGGCTGCTGGCTATGTGGTGCTTGACGACGTGGGCGGCGTTCCAGTCGCGGCCGTCGGGGTGCGGGGCGGTCGGCGGGACGTCGGCGAGCAGTTCGTACCACTGGTCGAGCCGTTCATCGGCGTCGGCCTGGGTCTCGGGGGTGAGGCGGAGGTCGAGGCGGACGGCGTAGGCGAGCAGTGCGCCGACTTCGGTCCTGTTCATCGGTGGTGCTCCTGGGGGGTGATTCCGGCGGCGGCGGCGAACATGGCGGCGGCGTTGGCGGCCTTGCCCCGGCGGGGCGCGCGGTCGAGGGGGATCACGTCTGCCCCGGTCCTGGGCGGCGGCACGGTGCCGGGCGCGGCGGCCGGCGGGAGGTTGAGCCATGCCCGCAGGAAGTACCTGGCGTGGGACACGTCGCGCTTGCTGGCGGCCTTGACGGCGACGGCGGCGAGCATGTCGACCCCGGACCGCTTGAGCAGTGCGTCGACCTGAAACCACTCGCCGGGGCGCAGGTCCCATGCCGGGTAAATCTCAGCGGCGGTGATCTTGTCGACCAGTTCGCGGGCGAACTCCGGCGGAACGCTGCTGGGCGCTCCTTCCCTCACCCCTTCATTCACTCCATCTATGGATGAGTGATGGGGGCCGGATTCCGGTCCCCAAGGGGGCCGAGATTCGGCCCGGTAAGGGGGTTCGGGGGGATCGGTTGGGGGGCCGAGATTCGGCCCGGTAGAGGGGCCGGGATTCGGCCCGGTAGGGGTTAGGGGGCCGGAATCCGGCCCCTGGACCATCTGGGCTGGGGGGCCGAGATTCGGCCCGGTAGAGCGGGTGTAGCCGACGGCCCCGGGGAGTTGGTACAGCGTGGCGCGGCTGCCCTTGGCGGACTCCTTCTCGATGAGTTCGCCAAGGGCGAGGGCGGCGTCGACGGCGGCCCGCGCGGTAGAGCGGGACACGTTCAGGCGCTGCATGACCTCGGCGGTGCCCATGCGGGTCTCGGCCTCGGGGCCGGTCGTGGCGTCGGCCACGGCGAGCATGACGAGCCGGGCGTTTCCGCGCGTGCGGCTGTGCTTCCACACCCAAGCCTGAGCGTCGAGGGTCACGGGTGGGGCTCCTTTGGGGTGGGGCGCCCGGGGCGAGGGGCACGGGGGCCGGGCTCGCCCCGGGAAGGGCGCGGGAGTCAGTACGGGCGGGTACGGGAGGGCTGGTGTTCCTCGCACCGGAAGCCGCACGGGTAGGGCCGGGCGGGCACGGCGCCACAGGTGGGGTTGCCGTGCTCGCATGACGGCGGAGGATCGTTTCTGCCCCGACGCATGCTCACTGTTCGGCCTCGGCGGGCGCGGCCTCGATGGCGAGGGGCGCGTCGAGGTCCAGATGTCCGGCTTGTACGGCGGTGGTGACCAGCTCGCGCCCGTCGAGTGGCTGACGCTTCGATGGGCGGGTGAACGTCCACCGGTAGTAGCGGCTGCGGGTCGGCTTGATCATCACGCCCGGCACGTCGTGTACGAGTCCCGTCGCCACGTCGGCGTACTGAGGGGCGCCGGCCGCGTCGACGGCGGCGAGGACGGCGGCGGCGAACGTCTGGTCGACGACGGTCTCGGTTCGGGCCGGGACGACCCGGAAATCCCAGTGGTCGGGGTAGTTGTCGCGCACCCACGCGGTGAACGCCTCGCGGTCGGTCACCTGCGCCTCCGCCTCGCCCCCGACGCGGGTCACGTTGGCGAACTTCGTGTCGTCGTTGAGAGTGATGTCGGCCTTGGTGCTGCGGGTGGCCTTGTACTGCTGGTCGAGCAGCTTTCCGGCCTCGCGGTTGACGTCCTCGTACAGCACCTCGGCTTGGTCGAGCTGGGCCCGCATCGCCTGGCGGCGGCGCAGGACGGCGGCGAGGTGGGCCGGGTCGGGCGCCTCGACCTTCTGTTCGGTGACGGTCATCGGGCACCCCTGGCGGCCTCGACCTTGGCGCGGAACTGGTCGAGCTGGGCCGCTGTCGCCTGCTCGACGGGCAGGCCATAGACGCTCTCGAAATCGGCGTCGAGAGTCACAAGGTGCGCCCGGCTTGCGGCGAGCCTGAGCCGCTGCTCGGCGTCGGCGGCGGCCTGCTCCGAGGTGGCGACGGGAGCGGCTATGGAGCCCCCGGCCGGGGCGTCCTGCTGCTTGGCGCCCGGCTTGTTCCCCCCGATCGCGGCGAGGCGGGCGAGGTGCGCGCGGTCGGCCCCGGCGGCCTGCGCCGCGTCGTACAGCTTGCGCACGGCGGCGACGTCGTGCGCCCTGTGTGCTTCGAGGATGTCGTCGAGCTGCGACAGGTACGGGCCGGGCGCTCCCTGCTGGCGGGCGGCATCAACGATCGCGGCGAGGGCGGCGTCGTCGGTGGCGGTGGTGGCCTCGGCGAGATAGTCGCGGCGCGGGGTGGCCGGCTGGGTAGGTGCCGGGGCGGGCGGCTGCTCCCACGGGCCGGGTTCGGCGCGCTCTGTCCGGCGCGGCTGCTGCCTGCCCTGTCCGCGCTGCTGGCGCTGCTGCCTGCTCTGGGCGTGCTCGGCGCGGTGTTCGGGCGTCGGCTGTACGGGGTGGTCGCGGTCCCCGTCATCGATGCTGCGTCCGTCGACGGGCAGCATGAACAGGGTGAACAGAAGGTATTTCAGGGCCGCGCTTTGGGCTTTGTTCGTCGACTTGTCCGCGAAGTCGGACGCCTCGCCCGGAACCTCAGATATCAGGCAGTCACCCGCCGGTCCGTAGACGCGGTATCGCATCGTGATGTTGGTCCGGGTCATCTTCCCGTCGCGTTCCTGTCGCTGCCCGGCGATGGTCGGCAGGATGAACACGCCGTGGGTGCGGAGCGGGCCAGCCATGGCCGACATGACGTCGTCGATGCCTCGGAACTTGTAGTTCTGCTGGGTGTTCTGCTGGTTCTTCCCCACGGGCATGGTGTCGCGCATGACTGCATTGATCGCAGCGAAGATCCGCGGGGCTTCGGCCGGCGCACCCTCGGGGGCGGGCTCGTAGGTCGTGGGGGCCGGGGCCGGAAGGGCGGCCGGACCGGTGACGGCCTCGATCAGGCGCGCGGCCAGTTCCGGCGACACGCGGGGGTCGGTAAGCGGCGTGGGGAGAGTCGTCACGGTCATGCGCGGTACCTGTCCTTGGTGAGGCGGGAGAAGACGGCGAGCTTGGTGAGGCGGGTGGCGTACGTGATCGCGTCGTCCGGGGTGAGCTGGGCGTCGACCTGGGGGGCGCTCGGCAGTTCGTCGAGCAGGGCCTCGCGGGTGGCGTCGGCCTGGGCGGCCCGGATGTTCCGCTCGTACTCCGGTATGTCCTCGCTGCACTCGGCGAAGTCGACGGCGGCCACGTGGGCGGCGTGTGCGGCGAGCAGGTAGCCGACTCCGATGGGGTCTTCGGCGTAGGCGAGGGCGAGATCGTCGACCAGCGGGGCGAGGCGGTCGGCGATCGGCCAGCGGACGGCGCGGCCGTCGGCGGTGAGCTGAGGGGCGATCATCTGGCGGCCCGGGGTAGCGTCGGGGGACACGTCTAGCTGCTCCTGTGGTGGGCGTGTGGGCCGTTCCGGGTCGTGTCCGGGGCGGCCCTTTTCGTGTTTCAGGCGGCGGCGCGGCCGGCGGTCGCTCGCTCGGCGCGCTGGCGGCGCTCGATGCGGCGCAGGACCAGTTCCGCGGCCGGGTCCAGGCGTCCGGCGGCGCGGTCGAGGTCGCGGCGTTCGCGGGCGGCGTCGAGGATGCGCCGGAAGTTGGTGCACGCCTGCTCTTTGGTGATCAGTGCGGCGCTCATGCGGCGGCCTGCTCGGGGATCAGCGCGTCGGAAGTCAGGCCGTAGGTGCGTTCGATGGCGGCGAGGCCGACGGCGTTGGGGGTGTTCCGGCCGGTGACCCATCGGTAGACGTTCAGGTACGGCACTTCCAGCTGCCGGGCCATCTCGGCGGGGCCGTGGTGTCCCCTGGCCTCCGCAGCGGCTATCAGAGCCTCAGATGCAAAAGACATGGCAAATTCCTCCCGTGACACGAACTGACGTTCTCCGTTCGATGGCAGGAATCTAGCATGCTTCTGTCATGTGTGACATGAGTTGAGAGTGCAACAGTTCAGTTTCGAACAACCGACAAGATCCGGACGTAACTGGTCAGTGCGGCCCTGAGCTGCTGCGCACTGTGAACTGACGATTACGCAGGTGACAGGGGGTGGGCGCGGCCGTACACTCGACTCGAAAGTCCGTTCGAACATGAGTCGGAGCGGTCCGCACGCACGGCCAGGACTGGGGAAGGGGGCGGGCTATGCTCTTGCCGAGTTCTTGGCACTTCTTTCTGTCACGCGCGATACATTTCACGTATGACAGAAGATCGCCACGCCCACACGCCACAGACGTTCGCCGCATGGCTGCGCGAGATGATGGCCCGAAGGGGTTACGTCGAGCGAGGTAGTCAGGGGAGATTCGCCCGCGACGCAGGAATGCCCGAAGGCAACCTGTCCCGGGTCCTACGCGGCCTGCCCGGATTGCCAGACATCCGTACGACCCTCACGCCCATCGCCCTTGCTCTTGATGTCCCCCTTATCGAAGTCCTCGTGCGCGCGTCAGTGCTGAGCGAGGACGACGTCGCCGCCCTCACGAACGCCCGACTAGAACCCATGCCCATCACCACAGAGCGGGCGGCGGCCGAACTCGGCATCAAGAGCCCCGAGGGCGTCGCCATGTTCGACCGCACGGTGCGCGGTCTGCTCGCCACCGAACCACCCACCAACAGCACCACGAGCGACCGCGCCAGCGGATAGCAACTCAGGAAGGCCCATCACTGCCATGATGATCACCCGCGAACAGATCGCCACCGCCTCAGCCGGCGCCGTACTCCTGAGCAGCGCCGCGCTGGCTGTTCGAGGTGCCGTCAGCGATCCGCGCCCAGGGCGCGCGTGCATGGCTATACGGGTGGGATTCGGTGCTCTGGCGCTCGTGACCATCGCCCGCAACATCCGGGCACGGAAGCAGGCCAACGACACCGCGAACAGCGCTCTTCGAGAGGGCTACACGCTTGGACTCACCCACGCCACGCACGGGTTCGTCTTCCCTCCCCCGGACAGCCAGAGCTAGGGCGCCCCCGCACATGACGCCGCAGCCACCGTGTCCGCCGTGCCCCCGCAAAGCGGGCCGGCACCCACCGAAGGGAAGCCCCAGACGCCATGACCACGCTCCTCCAGGTAGCCGAACCCGATCTCTGGGTCGGCTACATACGAGTCAGCACGTGGAACGAGGAGAAGATCAGCCCGGAGATCCAAGAGGACGCCCTAAGAGGCTGGGCAGCACGCACGGGCCGGCGCCTCGCCGAGCCCCTGGTCGTGGACCTCGACGCCACCGGCCGCAACTTCAACCGCAAGATCCAAGGCGCCATTGAGCGCGTCGAGCGCCGCGAAGCCAAGGGCATAGCAGTCTGGCGGTTCAGCCGCTTCGGCCGCAACCGCGTCGGCAACAACGTCAACTTGGCCCGCCTCGAAGCCGTCGGCGGACAGCTGGAGTCCGCGACCGAACCCGTCGACGCCCGTACGGCCCTCGGCGAGCTGCAACGCGAAATGATCTTCGCGTTCGGCAACTACGAGTCCAACCGCGCCGGAGAGCAGTGGCGCGAGACCCACGAGGTCAGGCTCAAGAACCAGCTACCCGCCACCGGCCGAGCGAGGTTCGGGTACGTCTGGCACCCCAGACGCATACCCGACGCCACCGCGCCGACCGGATGGCGCCTCCAGGACGAGCGCTACACCCTCCACCACGAGTACGCCTCAGTGGCAGAGGAGATGTTCGAGCGCAAGCTCGCCAAGCCCGTACCCCAGGGGCTCAACACCATCGGGCACTGGCTCAACGAAGAACTACGGGTCACCACCCTGCGCGGCGGCCTGTGGCACACCAGCACCATCAGCCGATTCATGGACTCAGGCTTTGCCGCCGGCTACCTGCTCAGCCACGACCGCGAATGCACCTGCGGCTACGGCAAGGACCCCAAGATGTCCAAGTGCCCCAACGGCCGGATGCTCTACCTGCCCGGTGCACAGCCCAAGATCATCGAAGACGACGTATGGGAGGAGTACAAGGCACACCGCAAGCTCACCAAGAACAAGCCGCCACGGACCCGGAAGGCGACCTACACCCTTACCGGCCTGCTCCGTCACGGCTACTGCCGCCACCACATCAGCCACGCCAGCGCCACCCGCAACGGCGCCCAGGTCCCCGGGCACTGGCTCGTGTGCAGCCGGAACAAGAACGTGTCCAAGATCGCCTGCCCCAAGGGCATCAACGCCAAGCGCGAGGAGGTCGAGGGCCAGGTATACGACTGGCTAGAAGAGGTCTGCGCGCCCGTCGTCGACACGGTGCCGACAGTCCCCGGGCAGGCCACCGCGCCGAAGGAAGATCCCCGCCTCGCCGCCAAGCGTGAACGCGCGTGGATCAACGCCGAGTTGAAGAAGCTCGACGCGGCTATCGATCGGCTGGTCGAGGACAACGCCATGGACCCGGACAAGTACCCGGCGGACGCGTTCGATCGCGTACGGAACAAGCTCATGGGAAAGAAAGGAGCACTGACCAAGCAACTCGCGGAACTCGGCGAGGTCGAGGCAACGCCCACCCGCGAGGACTTCAAACAGCTACTCGACGGCCTACTCGCCGAGTGGGATTCGTTCCTGCCCATCGAGAAGAACGCCATGCTCGAATCGGTAATCCGGCGGGTCGTCGTCTACGACGTCCGCTCGGAGGATTCCCGGTACATCAAGATCCGCACCGAGGTTCACCCGCTGTGGGAACCCGACCCGTGGGAGCCCAAGAAGGTCTGTCGCGGCCCGTTCGGCACGCGCGCCGGCTGGTCGTCGGCCGCCCTGTTCGAGCGCCCCGCCGAGTTCGACAACGAGCACCAGGCGCAAGGCGAGCCGGTACCTGCGGCCTAGCGACCGCGCCGTTTTCATTTGCCCCTTTGCGCGCACAGTCCCACGTGAACGCGTGGGGGCTGCCGCACGCCACCTTCATGACCGGCATCAACATGCTGATGCCGGACCGGTTCCTGCAGCCCGCCCCGCTCGCCGAGATGATCGAGCGGGAGAAGCCGACGCACGCTGCGGCCGTCCCCACCATCTGGCAGGGGCTCCTCGCCGAGGTCACCGCCCATCCCCGCGACCTGAGCTCGATGAAGCAGGTCACCATCGGCGGCGCGGCCTGCCCGCCCTCCCTGATGGAGGCCTACGACAAGCTCGGTGTCCGCCTCTGCCACGCCTGGGGCATGACCGAGACCTCCCCGCTGGGCACGATGGCGCACCCGCCGGCCGGGCTGAGTGCCGAGGAGGAGTGGCCCTACCGGATCACCCAGGGCCGCTTCCCGGCGGGCGTCGAGGCCCGGCTGATCGGCCCCGGCGGCGACGTCCTGCCCTGGGACGGCGAATCGGCGGGCGAGCTGGAGGTGCGCGGCACCTGGATCGCGGGCGCCTACTACGGCGGGTCGACGGGCGAACCCATCCGCCCCGAGGACAAGTTCAGCGCGGACGGCTGGCTCAAGACAGGTGACGTCGGTGTCATCAGTACCGACGGCTACCTCACCCTGACCGACCGGGCCAAGGACGTCATCAAGTCCGGCGGCGAGTGGATCTCCAGCGTCGAGCTGGAGAACGCGCTGATGGCCCACCCCGAGATCGCCGAGGCCGCGGTCGTGGCCGTCCCCGACGACAAGTGGGGCGAGCGCCCGCTGGCCACCATCGTCTTCAAGGAGGGCGCGACCGTCGACTACGAGGGGCTGCGCGCGTTCCTCGGCCAGTCCATCGCCAAGTGGCAGCTGCCGGAGCGCTGGACGGTCATCGAGGCGGTCCCGAAGACCAGCGTCGGCAAGTTCGACAAGAAGGTGATCCGCAGGCAGTACGCGGACGGCGCGCTGGACGTCACGAAGCTGGACTGACCGCTCCCGGTCCGCCCTTCAGCCCGTTCAGCCCTTGGTGAGCCATGGCCGCAGCAGCCTGCTGACGGCGGGCATGGCCACATAGGTCATCAGGGTGCTGAAGACGACGGCGAACGCCGCCGTCCGCACCACGAAGTGCAGATCCACCAGGTACGGCCCGAGCACCGCGTTGCCCGCCAGCGAGATCGGGAAGATGGCCAGCCCCGAGCTGATCGCCATCTTCCACCGCGGCGGCGCGGGCCGGGTCGTACCCGGCTTGGCGAACCACGTCTCCATGCCGTGCAGTTCGCGGCGGGCTATCTCCGTGTGGTGGTGTCCGAGGCAGTTGGAGAACCACTCCGCCCGCTCCGCCGAGTCCTGCCAGCGCTGGAACGCCGCCTGGTTGCGGAAGCGGTGGACCAGGAACCACGGCCCGCCGGCCCGCGCCGGGCGGAACAGCCCGTACCCGAGATGGTCCGGGAAGCCCGCGGCCGTCTCCAGGATCCCGTGCGCCCAGGCCTCGAAGGTCTCCTCGTGCCCCGGCTCCACCTGCCGCGCGATCAGCAGGTTCACCTCCCCGTTGTCGGCGGGGACGGTGTGCTCGCTCGTGTGGGTCGTGGCCATCGGGCCAGGATGACTAGTTGGTGCCGATCTTGGCCAGCAGGTCCACGATGCGGCCCTGTACGTCCGCCGTCGTGGCCCGTTCGGCGAGGAAGAGCACGCTCTCGCCGGACGCCAGCCTCGGCAGCTCGGACGGCTCGATACCGGCCGTCGTGTAGACGACCAGCGGGGTGTGGTTCAGCTGCCCGTTGGCACGCAGCCAGTCCACGATCCCGGCCCGTCGGCGGCGTACCTGCATCAGGTCCATGACGACCAGGTTGGGCCGTATCCGCGTCGCCAGCTCCACGGCGTCCGTGTCGGCGCCCGCCCGCGCCACCTGGAGGCCGCGCCGCTCCAGCGCGGCGGTCAGCGCGGTCGCGATCTCGTCGTGCTCCTCGATCAGCAGGACCCGGGAGGGGTGCTGCTCGCTGTCGCGCGGAGCGAGCGCCTTCAGCAGGACGGCCGGATCGGCGCCGTACGCCGCCTCCCGCGTGGCGTGCCCCAGCCCGGCCGTGACCAGCACGGGCACCTCGGCGGCCACCGCTGCCTGGCGCAGGGACTGCAGGGCGGTCCGGGTGATCGGCCCGGTCAGCGGATCCACGAACAGCGCGGCGGGGAACGCGGCGATCTGCGCGTCCACCTCCTCGCGGGAGTGCACGATCACCGGACGGTAGCCGCGGTCGCTGAGCGCCTGCTGCGTCTGCACGTCGGGCGCGGGCCACACCAGCAGCCTGCGCGGATTGTCCAGCGGCTCCGGCGGCAACTCGTCGTCCACGGGCCGCGGCACGGGCCGGTTGACCACCTCGACGGCGCCGCCGGGCCCGTCCAGCGGCTCGGGGCCCTCGTCGGAGCCCGCCTCGGGGGCTCCTATCGCGAAGGCCCGCCCCTGCGGAGCGGGCTCGGAGAGCCGGCGACGGCGGCCGGAACCCGAACCGGCGGGGTCCACGGAGACGCCCTGTCCGAGGGTGCCGAGCGCGCGCACACTGATCGGCTGCGCGGCCTGGCCCTCCGCCGGAGTGTCCTGAGACTGCCGGGCCCCGGGAACCGCGACCTGGCCGGAGGCCGTGTCGCCGTCCTCCGGAGCGGTGCGGGCCGCCGGAACCGGCCAGGCCGGCGCGTTCGTCAGAGCCCGCCGCCGCCCGGTCGGATGTACGGGGTCCCCCTCGGCCGCGGCCGACGGCGCGGCCGGTGCTTCGTCCTCGGCCGCGGGCGCGCCCAACACCCGCCGGCCACGCCGCCCACCGGGGGCTTCGGCCTCGGCATCGGCCCCGGCCGGTGCGGATGCCGAACCGGCCATCACCGGATCCTGCGGAGCCGGGGCCGCGGGCGCAGCCGGGGCAGCGGGGGCAGCGGGGGTCGGGCCGGGCGGCAGCGCGAAGCCGCCCTCGGGAGCGATGGGCCGCACCGGAGCCTGGGCGGGAGCGGGAGCGGGCCCGAGCCCGTTGGCCGGCACGGGACCGCCGGGCTGCGCCGGACCGGCCGCGCCCAGCGCCCGCCGCCGTCCCGCGGGATGCTCCGTCAGCGGTACCGGGGGCACGGCGGGAACGGCGGGCAGCGCGGGCACGGCGGTGCCCTGCGGGGGCACGGGCCGCCCCGGACCGCCCTCGCCAGTGCCGTCACCGGCGCGGCCACGGCGCCGGCCTGTGCCCAGCCCGGCCGGGTTCACCGGGGACTGCGCGAGCTCCGGCCCCGTCTCGGCCCCCGCGCCGGCGTCGCCGGCCCGACGCCGCCCGGACGGCAGCGCCAGCGCGGAACCGCCCTCGGCGGCCTTCTCTGCGCCGGGCGCGCCCGAACCGGCGGCCTCGTCCTCCAGGAACGCGTCCACCCCCCGGCGGGCCCGCCGGCCTCCGGAGACCCGGCCCGCGGGGGCCGTCTCGGCCGGGGGCTCCTCCTCCGCCGGCTCCGGCAGGGTGACCGTCCCCGCGCCCGAGCCCAGCGGCAGCTCCAGCACGTACGCACCGCCGGGCGCGCCAGGCACCTCGACCGTCTGCAGCACGCCGCCGTGCGCGGTCACGATGCCCCGCACGATCGGCTCGTGGACCGGGTTGCCGCCCTCGTACGGCCCGCGCACCTCGATCCGTACGACATCACCGCGCTGCGCGGCGGCCACCACGATCGTCGAGTCGCTGTACCCGCTGCCCTGGCGGGTCTTGCCGGTGGCGTCCACCCCGGCGACGTCCGCGACCAGGTGCGCGAGGGCCGTCGCGATCCGGTCCGCGTCGACCTCGGCCTCGATCGTCGGAGCGTGGACGGCGAACTGGGCGCGCCCCGGACCGATCAGCTCGACGGCGCCGTCGACGCCCGCCTTGACCACGCCGTTGATCAGGACTTTCTTCTTCTTGAGCCGGTCGGTGCCGGAGTCCAGGCGCTGGAAGCCGAGCACGTTGTCCACCAGCGTGCTCATCCGGGAGTACCCGGCGGCCAGGTGGTGCAGCAGCTGGTTGGCCTCGGGCCACAGCTGCCCGGCGTCGTCGGCGGCCAGCGTCGCCAGCTCCCCGCGCAGCTCGTCCAGCGGCCCGCGCAGGGATTCGCCGAGCACGGCCAGCAGCTGCGCGTGGCGCGCGGCGAGGGCGTCGTACGGCCGTCGGTCGGTGAAGGTCATGACCGCGCCGACGAGCTGCTCCCCGTCCCGCACGGGCGAGGTGGTGAGGTCCACGGCGACCGGCTGTCCGGCCTTGTTCCACAGGACCTGTCCGCGCACCCGGTGCTTGCGCCCGCTGCGCAGGGTGTCGGCGAGCGGGGACTCCTCGTAGGGGAACGGCGAGCCGTCGGCGCGCGAGTGCTGGACCAGCCCGTGCAGTTCGCGGTTGCCGAGGTCGGTGGCCCGGTAGCCGAGGATCTGGGCGGCGGCCGGATTGACCAGCACCACCCGTCCGTCGGTGTCGGTGCCGACGACGCCCTCGGCGGCGGCCCGCAGGATCATCTCGGTCTGCCGCTGGGAGCGGGCCAGCTCGGCCTCGGTGTCCACGGTCTGTGAGAGGTCCCGTACGACGAGCATCAGCAGCTCGTCACCGGTGTAGCCGGGCTGCGGCTCGCGGTAGGCGTCGCGGCCGTCGAGGTGGGCGCTGGTGACCTCGACGGGGAACTCGCTGCCGTCGGTCCGGCGCGCGACCATGCGCTTGGGCCGGGCGCGGCCGCCCTCGTCCTCGCCGGGCCGGCGCATGGAGCCGGGGATCAGCTTGGAGTCGAATTCGGGCAGGAGGTCGAGCACGCCCCGGCCGACGAGCCCGGTGCCCGGACTCTCCATGACCTCGAGAGCGATCGAATTCGCGTTGACCACAGTGCCGTTGGCGTTGACGAGCAACAGCGCGTCCGGAAGTGCGTCGAGTATTGCTGCGAGGCGAGCAGCGCCTCGGGATGGCCTGCTGCTCACGACGAGCTTCCTCCCTGACCACGACTACTGGCATGTCACGGGAGGAGTCTAAGGCCACAGTCCCGCGATGAGGTGGCCGATGTGCGGCGGATACGGCCCGCCACGAGCATCCTCCCAGGTCAGGAACGCCCGGGCGGAAGCAGAGGTTCCAACTCTTCCCAACGGCTGATCTCGCAGCCGTTCGTCCGGCGGAAGTGCGCGTCCACCTTGCGCCCCCGCCAGGTCCCGGTGATGTCGGCGGTGGCCGGGCCCCCGTACTGCATGCGGCAGATCTGCCGGTCGGAGACGGGTGCGAAGGGGTCCTTCCGCTCCTTGGCGAGCTGGTCGAGCTTCGCGCAGGCCTGCTCCGCCGAGGGGTGGTTGCCGCCCACGGGGTCGCATTCGAGTTGGTACTCGCGGTCCATCCGGCGGTTGCCGGTGTTGGCCATGGTGATCGTCAGCCGGTCGGGCGCGGCGAGCAGCCCGCTCAGGGGCTCGGGCAGTGGGGGCAGCGGGCCGAGGGCCGCGGCGGCCAGGGCGGAGGTGACGGCGAAGCCGGCGAGACGCAGCATGGGGCACTCCAGGTCGTCCGTACGTCGTACGCCTGACCAACGACTCGGGTCCGCCGACGTTGCGTGCCGAGGGGGTTTAAGGCTTTGCCCTTCGCCCACCCCTCCTAGTACCGTGGGAGCGGATTGGTGAGGGGCCCTGCGCCTGTGTCATCATCTGCACGCACCTTCGTACGCGAAGGTGTGCTGGAGGCGTCGCCTAGTCCGGTCTATGGCGCCGCACTGCTAATGCGGTTTGGGGCTTACACCCCATCGAGGGTTCAAATCCCTCCGCCTCCGCACTTCACGAAGCCCCGGTCCTCATGGACCGGGGCTTCGGTGCGTTCCGGCCCCGCCCCGTTCCGCCCCGACATCTGTGCGACCTCCGAACCGTCCCGATCGGAGCCAGGGCGGCCGCACGCAGCTTCCGAGGGCACTTCCCGCACCCAACCGGATGATCTTCTTCCAGAGCATTTCTGCAGGTCAGTGCTGGTTTGCCTAATGGATTTCGCGTCCCGGCGAGGTCCATGTATTGTTGTTCTCGCAAGGCCAACGGGGCGCAAAACCCCGGCGGACAAGCACTCGTAGCTTAACGGATAGAGCATCTGACTACGGATCAGAAGGTTGCAGGTTCGAATCCTGCCGAGTGCACGCTGATCAGAAGCCCCCTGGGATTATCCCAGGGGGCTTCTGACATCAACGGGTGACATCAACGTGGATGCTGGACCGTTCAGGTCTTGGACGGATCCTCCGGTGCCGCATCCTCCTCCTGGGTGGAGTCGTCAAGCCCCAGTGCATCGTCCATCCGATCGGCCGCGGCCCTGAGCGTCGTCTGCATCACGTGCGCGTAGGTGTCGAGCGTCATCGTGATCGTGCTGTGCCCGAGCGTCTCCATGATCGTGCGAGCATCCACGCCCTGAGCGAGCAGCAGTGAAGCGCACGTATGGCGCAGGTCGTGCACGCGCACCCGGCGGACCTTGGCCTTGGTGCAGAGGAGCGTGAGCATGCGGTTCAGGCTCCGGGGGTCGGTGGCCCGCCCGGTCGACGTGGTGAAGATCAACCCGCTCGGCTGGTGATCGAGTGGCTTCCACTTCTCGCCGGCCACCTTCCGTTCCTTCTCCTGCTGGGCCCGGTGCGCCTTGAGGGCGTCCACGCACCGCTTCGGGAGCGAGACCGTACGAATGGACCGTGCAGTCTTCGGGGTGCCGAAGAGCAGCTCCCGCTTGATGCGCTGGAGATTCCGCCGTACCCGTAGCTGTCCGGCGGTGAGGTCAACATCGCCCCACGTGAGGCCGAGAACCTCACCGCGGCGCAGGCCGGTCGACACGAGCAGCAGCCAGAGCGCGTACAGGCGATGAGGCTTTGCGGTCTTGAGGAGGATTCGAGCCTCTCCCGCGTCCAAGGGGTGTACCTCTTCTCGCTTCACGGTGGGGGTCTCCACGATCTTGGCGACGTTCCGCGCGATCAGCTCCTCGCGCATGGCCTGCTGGAGCGCGGAGCGGAGTACTGCGTGCACGTACTGGACGGTCCGCGCCGAGGGACTGCGCTTGCAGCACCGGCCCACCGCGCAGCAGCTGCGATCCTCCTTTGCACGGGCGGCGTCAGCCCCGCGCATGCAGCACAGGCATCCGGCCTTGAAAGTGGCGAGGAAGAGCCGCACATCCGAGGGAGAGAGCCGATTGAGACGCTTCTTTCCGAGGGCCGGTCGGATGTAGAGGCGAGAGAGCCCCTCGTAGCTGCTGAGCGTCGCAGGCTTCAGGCGGTTCGGCGCGATTGCTTCGAGCCAGTACGTCAGGTAGTCCCCGAACGCCATGGCGGACGTGGCGGCCGGGATGCCCTGCCGGGTCTTGTCCTGCATTTCGATGAGCTTGTCGCTCACCTCCTCGCGCGTCTTGCCGTAGGCGAACTTCCGCACCCGCGTGCCGTCAGGCCGGTAGACGTACGCTGCCGCCTGGTAGCGGCCGTCCGTGCGCTTGGTGATGGTGCCTTCCCCGTTCGCGCGCCTCTTGGCCATTAGGCAGCCTCCTCAAGCTTGTTGTGGATGTAGGTGTGGAGGGACTCGAGGGGGATGCGGCGTGCACGTCCCTCGGTGAAGCTGGGCAAGGCGCCGGACCGGATCAAGTCGTAGATCTTGAAGCGACTGAGCCGCAGCGCTCGCATCGCTTCGGGCACGGTCACGACCTCATGGGTCGTGGGCAGGTCGACACTCAACGCAGCCTCCGGGCGAGATGAGTTCAGACCACATTGCGTTGAGTCGCGTCTCAACGCGTCTCAGAGGTGGTCTGCGGGGGGTTGAGACGCGTTGAGTCGCGACTCAGGGGAATGTGGATCGGACTGGTTGAGCGTGATCCCGCTGTAGGCGGGCACCTGCCGGCCGTACTGGTCGCGGGGACGGGTACGGCGGAGCTGGGGGACGACGGACTGGAGGTTGCGGCCGAATACCTGCTTGGTTCCGGCGCGTACGCCGTTGTCCTCGGCCCACTCCCGCCAGACGGCCCACAGGGCATCGACGGGCACTTCGCAGGTGGGCCCGGTGGTGCAGTGTTCGCGTACGAACGCGCTGGTGGGGGATGCGGTGTCCTGCATGATCATGACCGCGTCCCGGGAGGATTCCGGCTGTGTGATCCGGCCGGTGCGCTCCAGGCGGGCCAGGCCTTCGAGGGCCCAGTTGAGGATGCCGGGCATCTCCGCGGCGAGTTTGGCGTCCAGGCCGGTGTCTTCCCTGCCGAGCCAGGAAACGGTCAGGTTCAGCACGATGAACCGGCGGGCGATGACACCGGAGGAGTCCCCGAAGGTGGGCAGTTCGTTGGTGAGGACCATCAGCCGTGTGGGGAGCTTGCCGGTCCAGACATCGCGGTACTTGCGGTCGATGTCGATGGTGTCCTCGCCCGAGATGGTCAGCAGCCGCTCCACCACGCCACTGTCGTTCCCGGACAGGCGCGCATCGGCGATGACGGCGAGCGGTTTCCCGATCAGGGACGCGAGGCCGAAGTTCGTGCCCAGTGCCGAGAGGGGCGGGCCGGCGATGTTCTCTTCGCCGACCATCTCTTTCATGACCCGGGCGATGGTGCCCTTCCCGGAACGGGTCGGACCCTTCAGAAGCATGATCTTCTGCTGGTCGGTCCGGCCGGACAGGACATAGCCGAACCATTCCTGCAAGGCGGCGATTGATGCGGGATCGTCGGGCCACAGCTTGTGCAGAAAGCTGTCCCAGTTCGGGGCGACTGCTTGCGGGTCGTAGTCGAAGGGGACGGAGACGATGTTGAAGAACCCCGGGGTGTGGGGCAGCAGTGCCCGGTCCCGGATACGCAGGATCCCGTTTTGGCACGCGACGATCGGACTGCGGTCCGCCGCGGCTGACTCCCGGTCGATCCAGGAGGGTGCGTCCACCTCCGTGGGCAGGAGGGTGATCGCGAAAAGGGCATCCAGAAGGTTGCTGAGCTTGGTACGGGTCGGAGCCCAGTCCCGGACCTCCGGCAGACCGTCGCTGTCGGTCCCCGCCACGTAGGTGGCGTGCTCCAACTGCTCATACAGCCTCTTGCGCATCTGCAGGTCCTCGAACTCGCGCCAGCAGGTGCCGGTCCAGCGCATCCACGATCCCCGCCAGCGTCGGCAGAGCAGGCGTCCTTCCTCGTCCTCCCAGCCGGGCAGGATGCGGCGGGCGACAGCCATGGGGTTGGTCGGAGCGGGCATTTTCTCGGCGAGGCTCATGCGGCCTTCCTCCTTTCCTGCGGGGTGGGGATGAGGTGGCAGACGATGCGGTGCTGTTCGTGGTCGGCGATCAGGGCGAGGGCCCGTGTCTGGCCTGCGACGAACAGGTCCCGTCCGCAGGCGCACCAGGACCGGACGGACGGGGTCACGCCCCGCCCGGGGGTGTTGATGTGGAGCCACGCCACGGGCCGGCGCCCGTCATCGGCGCGCGGGTCAGGGCGAACGGACGAAAGGACGCCTTCGGCGACGACCTTCAGCGCGCCACTGCCGTCGCTAGCAAGGGCCGGTACGGCGGAGCCGGGGCCGGCGGTCACGATGCCCTCACTAGCCCGGCGCTGAATCCGTTCCTGACGGCACGCTCGGCGTACGCCTCGGGGACCCCGACGGAGGCGGCCGCGTCGATGACCTGCTGACCGAGGATCTCCAGGCCGCACGGCCCCGGGCAGGCGGTGTGCTGGGCGGCGAGGAAGCGAGCGACGCCGTAGGCGGTGCTGCCTGCGCCTTGCTCGCGACAGGCGGACACCTTGGCAAGGCCTCGTTCCAGGCCGGTGCGGACGAAGGTGTCGGTGTGGCGGCAGCCGGTAGCGACGGATCGGTCCCATGTGGCGCGGGCGGGAGAGGAAGAGTCCACCTCCCCGCGTCGGGGGTGGGTGGGCTCTTCCCTCACGACCAGCGCGCGGACGGCGTCCGGCAGAACGCTGATGGGGCCGTGGCCGGGGCCGTACCAGCGGGCGTAGGCCATGCGGGACTTGATATCGACGCCGGGCCGGACCTTGTTGGCGGACTGCATGGCGCCCCGGTAGATCCAGTGCTGCCCACGAGTCGTCGGGACCACCTTGGTCCCGGGGAGGGTCTGGCGGGCCCAGGTGACGGCGTCGGCGTTGTCGAGGTCCACGACGGTGAGCCCAGCGCCGCCGGGATGGTAGGCGACTGCTCCGGCCTGCTGCCAGGCGCGTGCCCATGCCGGGGACGTGAGGACTACGGGGTCGGTGGTGGCAGCAGCCCAGGCGTGGCAGGGGGCGGGGCACTGGCAGGAGCCAGCGGCCTTCATGTGCGGTCGGTCGCCGCACGCCGAGTCCGCGCAGGTGTGGCAGTTGCCGAACGGGAGCTTGCCCTCCCGCAGCGGCAGTACGGGCAGGCCGATCCCGGCGAGCCAGAGCGCGGTGCGGAAGTGCCCGGTCGCGGCCCTCATGCGGCCACCGCCCCGGACAGGGTGCGGGCGAGGAACGCGCGGCCGATCCACTCGGAGTACGCCGGGGGGATGGCCTCGGTCAGCTCCTCCCGGACGTCGCTCCAGTCGATCCCCATGGCCGCCTGCATCTCCGGCACGGTGGCCTTGCCCCCGCCGGAGCCATACGCGGCGACGTACGGGCCGTCGAAGTAGTCGCCGTGGCGCCAGCCACGTACCCGTCCGCGATGCTTGGGGTGGAACGGCCGGGGCGTGGTCCAACCGCCCAACTCGAAGTTGCGGTGGCGGAGCACGCCGAGTCCGAACATCTCCCCGCAGAGCGAGAGGTCCTTGCGGATGACGGCCTTTCCGTTGGGCTGCTCGATCACGTACGGCAGTCCGGACGCGTCGAGAAGTTCGCGGGTGGGGGCCACCAGGTCGACATGGGTCCCGCCCCAGCCTCGGGACGTGTTCGTCCCTACGGTGAGGGAGCAGCCCTTCTGGCACGGCGGGGAGGCGTGGGCGATGCCGAACCGCCGGATCTCGCCAGACTCGATCAGGTTGGCGAGGACGGTGAGGGCGTCGCCCTGCCGGAAGGTGAAGGGGTAGTTCGGGCGTGGGCGGATGTCGACGCCGGTCACGTCGAACCCGGCCCGGTGGTAGCCCATGCTGGCGCCGCCGGCGCAGCAGAACAGATCCAGTAAGGCCGGTCGCTCGCGGTCTCGCCGGATGTCGGTGGTGTGGGTCATTCTGGTCTCTCCAGTTCTTGAGCGTTCTGGATGAGAGCGGCCCCGCTTCATTGGCGTGAGAGGGGCCGCTCTCGGCTTGTCAGGGGAGTGATGCGGAATCCCTGCCGGTGACCGGGCAGGGAGGTTTGGGCACCCCCTGTCGGGGTGCGTGTGGAGGGGGCTTCGGGGCGCTGACCTGCGGTGCCTCCCTGCCTCCCTGGCAGATCATTTGTGCAGGTCAGAGCCAGGGAGGGGGTCAGGGAGGCGGTCAGGGAGTTCTCCCTGCCTCCCTGGCCCGGTGGGGTGCGGCTCCCTCTACTCGGCGGCGGAAGCGGAACCGGTTTCCGGGCGGCCGGCGAGGACGCGGGCGACGCGGTCGCGGCCGATGACCATGCGGCCGTCGGACTTGTACGGTTCGGCTCCGGTGCCGTCGAGTACGCGCTTGAGGTCGATGAACGACCAGCCGCCGTACGCGCCCTCGTTCAGTGCGGCCAGCCGCTTGAGAACGTCGTGTGTGAGCATGCGCGGCGCGTCGGCGAGCACGGCCAGGATGTCCGTGAGCGGGTCGAGCTGCTCGGCGGCCGTGATGGTGGAGCGGGTGGCGATGCCGGTCCGCAGGGTCTTGGCGCGGTCGGCGATGAGGGCGGCGGCGTCGGTGTCGATGTAGTGGGTGCGCACGGTGATGGATGCCTGTCCGGCCGGGATCTGGATGCCGTCGGTAGCAACGACCACGGTCCCCTTGTCCAGGCCCTGCCGGAGCAGGTGAGGCGCGGCTCCGCCGTCGACGGCCTTGTCACCGAGGGCCATGCGGGCCTGGGACTCGGTGCCCAGAGCGAGGGAGCCGCGGGTGTGGGCGCCTTCGCGGACCAGCTTGGGAAGGTTCTGGTCGGTGGGGTCCTGGGTGCCCTCCCACAGGATCACGTCGACGGCACGGCCCTGGTTGTGGATCTTCCGGCAGGACATGAAGTACCGGGACGTGGCCTTGGAGCCGCCGTAGGGCCGCTTGTCGGCGCCGATGGCCGGGCACATGAACGCGACCTGTGCTTCGTCGACGATGCCGACCAGCGGCGGAAACGTGCTGCCGGGCGGGGCCTGGATGCGGCGTTCCATCTCGGCGACCATGCCTTCGACCATCTCGGTCGCGGCGATGACGTGTTCGTCGGTCGGGCCCTCGATCAGGGTCGTTGCCAGTCCGAGGAACATCCGCCAGTCGCCGACACCCTTGAGGTCGGCAATCCGGAACTCCACCGTCTTGTCGAGGGCCAGCCACAGGGCCAGCGCCCGCAGCGCGGCGGTCTTGCCCTGGTTCGACAGACCGGTGATCAGCAGCATCCGCTGATAGAGGCTGATCAGGGCGGTGTCGCCGCGCAGGTCCTGACCCCAGGGGGCCTTGCCCGTCTTGTAGTTCGCGGTCAGCGTCTCGTCAGTCACCAGCGGGGACGGGCCGATCGGCTCGTCCAGCGCGCCGGAATCGGCGATCCACAGCCGGACCGTGCGGGCCGCGGTGGGAAGGGTGATGAACACTTCGTGTTCGTGCCGGGCGAGGTTCTCGGCGAGCTTCCTGCGCCGCCCCTGCACCTCAGCCGTCGACACCCCGGACGGCAGGGTGACATCGACTTCCACACCGCATCCGGCAATCCGGATCGGGCCGAGCATCGCCGCGCCCGCGTCCCCCATCTCCTTGATGGCCCCCCGCAGCGGCGCGATGCCCAGATCACGCAGGGCGGTGACGACGATCGAGGGCGTGATGGGTGCTCCGGCGTCGTCACGCTGCTGAGCGGGAAGCATCCACTGCGGCGCGGTCTGCTGGTGCCGGCCGACTCCCCACAGAGCCAGTAAGGCCAGCCACGGACCGACCGTGACAGCCGGTCCCCACACGACGGTGGCCACCGCAACGATCCACCGGATCGCCTCGATCACCGCGCCGAGCGGGCCGACCACCCAGGTGATGTCTTTGTTGGCTATGGCCAGCACGATCCCCAGCAGGAGCAGACCACCGACGGTCAGTCCGGTCCCGTAGAGGGCGCTTTTGACGGCGTCCTGCGGGGCTTTGAGGAGGTCCATGCGCCGGTGATGGCGGGCGGCCCGGAAGCGGGTGAGGCGGTCCTCCCATTCCTTGGCTTCCTCGAAGTTCCCGGCTGCTTCGGCGGCCCGGATCATGCGCTCGTAGCGGGATCCGGTCCGCCCGTCCCACGTGCGCTTGGCGGTGATGCGGGTGCCGCCCATGACGTACATGCCGTGGCGGGCGACCAGCCGCAGGGCGGTGCGGGTCCGCTCATCGGTGACGGCAGCCCGGATCGCACGGCCGGAGCGCTTCCACACCCGCACCGGACGGCCCGGCGAAGGTGTGGGCGGTGTGGTGTCGCCGGGGAGTGTGTAGGTGCCGCTGGTGGGGTCTTTGAACAGGGGGACGACGTTGTCGGTCATGCTGGAGGTCCTGTCTGCGTGAGTGGGCAGGGTGAGGACCCGGAGCGGCCGCGCATTCTTTGGCGAGAGGGGCGGCCGCCCCGGGGCACAGCTACTTCTTCGCGTTCTTGGCCCGGGCCTTGCGGGCGGCCTTCTCGGCCTCGGCCGCATCGGCGGCCTGCTGCTGTTCGCGTTCGCGGGCGCCGTCGATGATCCGCTCGACCTTCTTCTGCAGGTCGCCGAGGTGGACGGTTTCGCTGGCGATGCCGCGCTTGGCCATCCGGGCGGTGTACCAGGCGATTTTGGCGGTCTCGCCTGCGGTGAACTTCGGGTCCTTCGCCATGACGCTCCCTCCGGAGCCGGTCTGTCCGGCTCCCCTCACCACCCACGCGAGGGTGGGTGGATCGGGCAGCCGTCAGCCGCGCCTGCGGCCCCGGAAGACCTTTCCGAGGTCGGCGAAGGTGGCGGGCTTGGTGAAGTCCATGTCGGGGTGCCTGTCGGCCATGTGTGCCTTACGGTCCTGCTCAGCCTTCGCGCGGCTGCTGCGGAGCGGGCCGATGGCTCCGCAACCGCACTTGAACATCCATCCGGAGTAGTGCTTCGACCACGTCACGTGGGACGACACGATGAACTCCCTTGTCAGGTGGAGCAGACGGGGTGGGGAAGGGGTCAGCCGCGCTTGCGGCGGGCCTTGCGAACGTTCTTCACGGCAGCTGCGGCCTGCGGGCTGCCGACGGACTTCACGACCGTGTGCACGCCCCAGCCCAGGACCAGGGCAAGGAAGGCGAGGAAGGCGATGTTCGCGGCGATCGCGGTGAGCACGCCGACCAGCAGCGGGCCGAAGTACACCCCGGCCGCGACCGTGCCGGCCCCGATGCCGGAGCCGAGCGCGATCCGCTGGACGGTCCGGTCGGGCGGTGCCTGGTGGATGTGCTGGTGCACGACCTGCGGACCCTGGAACGTCGCGGGCAGCGACACGGAGTCGGCGTAGACGTGGGTACCGTCCGGGAGCCGGACGACGCGGGCGGGTTCGGGGAGGTGATTCATGTGCTGGCTCCTCTGGTCCTCTGGTCCTCTGCTCCCGTGGTCAGAGGGCGGTGAGGGCGGCCGTGGGCATCTCGTAGATGTCCGTGACGAAGTCCGCTCCGTCGTAGAGCTCGGGGCCGTAGTGGACGTACGCGACGTGCAGCGCAGTGCCTTCGCGGTCGGTGGTCTCGTAGACGTTGACGGTCGCGTTGCTGCGGCGGCCACGGCGGATGCACTGGCGGGCGATGTCGACCGAGATGCGTTCCGGCCGCCACTTGGTCAGGTGCTCGGCTCCGGTGCGGAGCATCAGGCTGTATAGGGCGACAGACTTCATGATCAGACTCCTTGCAGGCAGGGTCAGGCAGCGGACTGGTGGGTGCCTTCGGGGTAGGCGCAGGGGACGCACATGCCGAGCGAGGCCGGGATGACGTATCCGGCATCCATCTGGCAGGCGGGGCAGGTGCGGCGGGCCGCGTTGGCTTTGGCCAGTGCGGCTGTCTTGGCCGGGGTCATCGGCCGGACGGGCTTGGCCCGGTCGATGCGGTACAGGAACGCGGTCAGCGGACCGCGCCGGAACCGCGGGCGCAGGACCTGCCCTGCGATGTCCTGACCACCGGGCCGAAGCCCCAGAGCCCGCAACTGCCGGCGCGTGGCCAGACCCTCGGGGGCCAGACGCCACGGGAAGGTGGGGAGGCCGTGGACTCTTCCATCGGGGTCGCAGCAGGCCGCGAACGTCAGGCTCATCGGGCCACCGCCGCAACGGCGTCACGCTCGCGCTCCGCCTTCAGCGCTTCCCGCACGATCCGGGCCTTCGCCGGGGAGGTACGCAGGGCCTTACGGATCCCCTCACCGGTCAGCTTCTCGACCGGCCACGACTCCGTCAGACTCCGCGCCTCAGCCAGCAACTCGGCCTCGGTGCGGACCGGACGGGTCGATCGGGCGGCCTCAGGTACTCGACCGGTCGCCCGACGCGGTCGAGTCGACTCGGCCGCCACCGCGAGCTGGGGCAGGGCCTCGATCGGCTCGATCGGAGCAGGCGAGGAAGAGACCACCTCCGCCCCCGGACCAGGCTGCTCGATCAGGGGTTCATCCTGCTCAGCCATGGACTGGTTTGCCATGGTCTGAGCCGATTCCTGCGTGTTCGGTTCGGTCGAAGGCTGGTGGTGGAGGACTTTCGCGACGAGGTCGGAGCCGAAGTAGATCGACCCGACCGGCAGCGACGTTGCCAGCAGCACGAGCGCCCAATTCGCTGGATCCCATTCGGCGAGGCGGGTCCAGTCGATCGACTTCGCGTGCAGGTCGGGAACCAGTCCGTGGACATAGTTCAGGACCAGTGAGGCGAGCGTGTACGAGGCGAGGACTCGCAGGGCGAACCTGCGGGCATCGCCGGTCAGGACGAGGGCGGCGACCAGGGCGAGGGCCATCAGCCCGTCGACCACAAACGGATACAGCGTTGCCGCTGTGCCGTCCGCGCCGATCGCCCTCGCCACGTCCCGCAGCGCGTTCCAGGAGACCCGGAACGCCATGCCGACCACAGCAATCAGGGCGAGTACCAGCAGGGTCTTTGCCTGGCGGTTCACCGGTCCGCTCCGTCGTGGGTGAAGTCGAACGGGATGTAGATGACGGGCTCTTCGGCGGTCCGCCGGCGGATCTCGCTCGCGTTCTCCCACGGGTCCCCGCTGTGGCGGAGCATCGCGGCGAGGATGACCCGCAGGTCACTCGTCCGGCGCTCGAGCAGCCGGTGGTAGAGCCGTTCGTCCGCATCGGCGATCGACGGCAGGGGCACGTCCAGCGCGGCCACGATCGCCGCCAGCAGGTCGGTGTGTGCGGCCTGCATGGTGCGTTCGTTCATGCCGCACCGCCGGGCAGGTGGGCCGCGATGGCCTTGTTGATCAGCACCCGGCGGGCGGTGAGGACCTTGCGGTGGGCCCTGCGGATCCGCCGCTCGTCCAGCTCCGACGGCGCCCGGTCCAGGACGGGGATTTCCGCGTCGAGCAGGTCGACCTCCGCCAGGATCAGCGGCAGCTCCCACTCGATCGCGTCCAGCTCCGCATCCGTCGGCTCCAGGTCGACGGGCAGCGGGGTAACGAGGTTCTGAAGTGCAGCGATGGACTTCATGGGTCTTGCTCCTTCTGTGGAGGAACGGGACCCGAACAGCAGCCCCCGGCGTTCCAGCGCCGGGGGCTGCACCTTGTTCGGGGGTGCGGCGGGAGCTAGCTGGCCTTCTT
Source organism: Streptomyces sp. IBSNAI002 (assembly GCF_052244475.1). NCBI lineage: Bacteria > Bacillati > Actinomycetota > Actinomycetes > Kitasatosporales > Streptomycetaceae > Streptomyces > Streptomyces sp. IBSNAI002. The sequence continues at coordinate 4,632,368 of NZ_JBQPXG010000002.1, forward strand.
GCCAGCGCCACGGCCGTGCGCGGCATCCAGCTCCGTACGGGCGTCCTTGCACTTGCCGGAGGTGATCCGGTCGTAGACCTTCTGGCTCGTCGCCACCGACGACGGCGACGACAGGTCGGAAGAGGACTGCGACGAGGACTTCTTGCCGAACATGCGAACTCCCTCGAAGTAGGGGTGATGGAGCAGCCGGACGAACCGGCCCGGCTCCCCTCAGTCCCGCCCGTACAGCGCAAAGGCGCCGGACGGACGGAGGAGGCATCCGGCCGCGCCGATGACGGCACGGAAGGTTGAGCAGTACGCATGTCTCCTTCAGGTCTGGGACCTGGCGTAGGCGTATGGAGACGTGACCTTTCGGTCTAAGCCCTCCGGTGAATGACAAGGCGCCGGGTCGCCTCCCCCCGTCCGCTGCGGGGCTCCTGGTCGTACGGGTGGTGCTTAAGACGGGCAGGGCAGGGGCATACTTGGCCCCACTGCTCCGCTTGCTCAACTTGTTGGTACAAGCTGATGCAGTGATGTTGCACCCGCGGATCGTGAGCCGTCAAGGGATTGGGGCCCACATGTACCAACAAGTTGAGCGAGTGCGTCATGATGGGGTCATGAACAAGCAGCCGAAGTACCGGCAGGTGGCTGACGCCCTCCGTCGTGAGATCGACAACGGCGTCTACCCGCCGGGGTCTCGCCTGCCCTCCGAGAGCGAGCTCTCAGCGCGGTTTGACGCGTCTCGCAACACGGTGCGGTCCGGCCTGAACGCCCTGGTCAGCGAGGGGCTTATTTCCTCCAGCCAGGGGCTCGGCTACGAGGTGCGCAAGCATGAGGTCTTCGAACTGAACGCTTCCCGCTTCGAGAACTTGACGTTCCCGCAGAACGGCGACGCCTACAACACAGATGTCACTAACGCCGGGCGTCACCCGACTCAGACGTTCCGCGTCGAGGTGACGCCGGCAACGGACTACGTCGCCGGACGCCTCAAGGTCGACATCGGCTCGACTACGGTCCTGAGGTTCTGCCACCGCTTCGTGGATGATGTGCCGTGGTCTACCCAGGCGACGTACTACCCCGACTGGCTTGTGAAGCAGGCTCCTCGCCTTGCCGAGCCTGGGGACATCGCGGAGGGCACTACGCGCTACCTGGCGGCCGCCGGGATTGAGCAGATCGGCTACTTCGACGAGATCGCCACGCGGATGCCGACACCTGACGAATCGCGCCTCTTGGACGTAGGGGCAGGCGTACCAGTGCTGCTCTGGACGCGTACGGGATACGCGGGTGACAGGGTCATCCGGTGCACGATCACGACGTTTCGAGGCGACCTCAACCGCATGAACTACGAGATCGGTGAGCTCCCCGACCGAATCGAGAGCGAGCGCCCGTGATCGTCGAGATTGCTACTCCTGATGACCTTTCCAAGCTGCTCGCCTTCCGCGAGGAGGCGGCGGCCTGGCTGAGCGCACTGGGCTCGGATCAGTGGCGCCGGCCTTACCCGGCGGACCGACTGCTGGCCACAATCGAGGCCGGGACGGTCTTCATGGTCCGTGATGGCGGGACGACCGCGGCGACCATCACCCTCACGCCTGAGGCGGAGGACGGCCTTTGGACGAGCGAGGAACTCGCCGAGCCGTCGATGTTCGTGAACAAGCTGACCGTCGCTAGGACGCACGCCGGACGTGACCTAGGTGGGCGGTTGCTCGATTGGGCGGGCGACCGGGCGTATCGTTCCGGCGCCTCCTGGCTCCGCCTTGACGCGTGGACGACAAACGAGGCGCTTCAGCGGTACTACCTCCGCCACGGCTTTGAGCACGTCCGCACCGTCACGGAAGGCGGGGCGGTGAACGGCGGACCGCGTGTCTCAGGGTGGCTCGCTCAGCGGCCGGCCAGGCTCGACAACGGCCACAACCTGTTGGACAGGAGTCCGGATCCGACATCAATCTCAGTGGTGTGACATCAGACGCCGAGAGGCGCGGGGGTCTTGCAGGGCGCAACTGGGGCCTGCCGTCTAGTGGGGGTTTTAGCAGTTCGCGGAGCGTGGACCGCCTATCGTCGGGCGTGTGAGTGATTTCAGCCCTGGCCCCCGGCTGTGCAAGCTGCTGTTCGGACGCGCATCCCACTGCGCCTACCCCGAGTGCGAGGCGCCGCTGATCGAGGAGCACCGAGAACAGCTCAGCGTGACCGCGGAGATCGCGCACATACGCTCAGCGAGTGCCGATGGCCCACGGCACGACCCGGGCTACCCGCCTGAGCTGTGCAACGCGGAGGAGAACCTCCTCCTGCTATGCAAGAAGCATCACGGCTGGATCGACGATTTCCCGAACGGCTACCCCACTGAAGAGCTGCTCGACTGGAAACGGCAGCAGCTTGCCCAGGGGCGAAGCACTGACCTCACAGAGGGGCAGGTCGAACAGATCTTCAATGCGTTCACCACGCCGAAGGCCGAGGCAGAGGCAGTCGGCGTCATCCGTGTTGGTGGCGAGGGCATCGTGTCAGAGATCGAAAACCTCCCGGAGTTCAAGCTCATCAACGCCGACTCCGAGGAGCGCTACCTTGGCGTGCGCATCTCGAACGTGGGGGCAATCGGCTTCGGTGTCGATGGTGTCGGCCTTGAGATCGACGTTGACGGCCCTGCCCCCGTTGTTTACGGCTTCCCAGGCGGTCACTACCTTCACAGACCGCCAAGCCGCTTGGAGCCGCAGGCGAACGGGGTTTGGTTGGCACCCCCTCTCGCCGTTGGCGCCGGCATCCGACTCCAGGTGTTCTCGAGGGCGTACGTGCCCATCCGGTTTCGCGCCTACGGCCATCTAGGGTCCGGCGGCAGGGTCTTCGGCTCGTGGGTATCGGCAGTGCACCTGCCGATTTGGGAGAACCACGTGACGCAGGAGTGGCTGGACGATCTCGCCGAGCAAGCCAAGCAAGTGCGCTCGAAGTTGGGCCGGAAAGCGTAGAGGCCCCCGCAGATTGTCCTTCTGGTGAGTGGGGTCCCATGCCGATCAGATCCCTCCACCACGAGAAATTTTCTCCAGTCAGCCCCGGGAGTCGTTCGTGCAGGTCAGGGCAGCATCCCAGACTCCACAGTGACTCATGTCACACAGGCATCCAGAGCGCTGCCCACAGATTTTCGGCACCCACCCACAGGAAATCGTCAATTATCCACAACTAGGCAACGCCCCCTGTGGATAACAAGATTGGCTACTTGCTGACCCGCTGTCACCATGATTCCGAAGGGTGGCGCGGCCGCAAAGAAGACGGCCCCCGTTGCAGCGGGAGCCGTCCTGACCAGGTTCTCGGCAGAGTGTCAATCCCCTCGGACTGTGGAGATCTTCTAAGCGGCCAGCTCCAAGGCGGAGTTGGCCCGGTGGTCGTGCTCGTAGTCGATCGGACTCTGGTAGCCGCACACGCTGTGTAGCCGGTGCGTGTTGTAGAAGCCGGTGATCCAGGTCGCAATCCTCAGCCGGGCCTCGGTGCGGGTGGCGAACGTGTGGCGGTAGGCGTACTCGACCTTGAGCACACTGTTGAACGCCTCGCTGACGGCGTTGTCGAAACACGACCCGACGCGGCCCATGGACTGGGTCACGCCCAGTCGGCGGCAGGCCCGGCGAAAGCGCCGGGAGCCGTACTCGCTGCCGCGGTCGCTGTGGAAGATCACGCCCTTCACGTCACCGCCGCGGGTGGCCGCGGCCATGTTCAAGGACGCCACGACCAGCTCGGCGTCATGGCGTGCGCCCATCGCGTAGCCGAGCAGCCGGCGCGAGAACAGGTCGATGACGGTGGCCAGGTAGAGCTTGCCCTCACCGGTGGTGATCTCGGTCATGTCGCCGCACCAGACCTGGTCCGGAGCGTCCGTGGTGAAGTCCCGCCGCACGAAGTCGGGGGCCGCCGGACGCTTGCCGGGCCGGGTCAGCCCGCGCCGTCGGCGGACCTTCCGTCCGGCCAGCCCGAGCTCGGCCATCAGACGGGCGACGGTGTTCACCGAGACCCGCCAGCCTGCGCGGACCAGGAGGCACCAGACCTTCGGGGAGCCGTAGGTGCCGCCGGAGTCCTCGAAGATCTGCCGGATCTTGTCGGTCAGCTGCCCGCGCCGGACCTCACGCGCGGTGGTGGGCTTGTCGCGCCACTTGTAGAACCAGGACTCCGACACCCCCAGGACCTGGCAGGCCAGCCGGTGCGGGATGCGGTGCTCGGTCCTCTGGTTACCGATGAACGCGGCCAGGGCGGCCGGGTCCGTCTCGGTCACTTCACCCAGAGGACCATGCATCGCTTGAGGACATCACGCTCCATCTCCAGCTCGCGTATCCGCTTGTTCTTCTCCGACATCTCCCGCCGTAGCCGCTCCAGCTCGGCGCGCTCGGCCTCGCGCATCCGCCCGCCCGGCGCGGGCTCAGTCGACCGGTCGGACGACGCCGACCCGTTGCGCCGCCACCGCGACACCCAGCTGTGCAGCGTGCCGGAGTGCACGCCGAGCTCCTCGGCGACCTCCGGGATCGGTCGGCCCGTCTCGATCACGATGCGTACAGCGCCCTCACGAAACTCAGGCGTGTATGTGCGTTGCTTGGACCCCATGAATCCCAACTTCCCCTGCAATCACGGACTCCACGCTACGAGGGGAGGGACAGAGAGAAAGGTCAGTAATGACACTACCGATGCACCCCGAGGGTTCAAGTCGGAAGGGGCGGCCTTCCAGGCTCCCGACCCTCTACTCGAAGCCGAACCGGTGGCGCTTCGCCCTCCTGATCTGCCTGGTGGCAGTCTCCACGGGCCTGACCGCCCTCTTCCCGGCGCTGGCCGCACCCATCGCAACCGGGGCTACAGTGCTGGCTCTGGCACCGGTGATCCTTTTCCACCGAAACACCAGCGATTCCCGGCGAGGCCCCGAGGAGGGCTAAGGATCCGGGATCACCGACGGGCACCCTGTCTCAGTTCCCGTCTCATTCACTCCGGTACACCGAAGTTCACGGGCGTCTACGCTGCGCCTCTCCCCGACATCGCGAACGTCCGTGAACACAGATGAACGACGCCGAATCCGGCCCCGACCTGCGCCAACAGACTTGAAAAGCGTGCGCTCGGCTGGCGCTGACTGGGAGACCCCGCTGTGCCTGTGCGACATCAGCCGCTGACATCAACGTCGGCGCACATCAGCAGACATTCGCGGACGCCGAGCCAACTCGCTGACCAGCTGGGCGCGGTGTCAGCCGAGGGCGGTGCCGGTGCGCGCGTGAGCGGCACCCGCCTACGGATCAGAAGGTTGCAGGTTCGAATCCTGCCGAGTGCACAGCAGGCCAGAAGCTCCAGACGAAAGTCTGGGGCTTCTGCCGTTTTGGCCGTACAGCAGCGAAGTACAGCAACCGCCTCAGCCGCCGCTGCCACCCATCGCTTCGGACAGCTTGCCGATGGCTTCCCGCACCTGCTCCTCGCTCGCCTCGGCGTAGACCTCCATCGTCATGGAGACCTGCGAGTGCCGAAGGATCCGCTGGGCCACTTTCGGGTGCACCTTGAGCGCGACCAGGAGCGAGCTGCACGTGTGCCGGGTGTTCCGGAGCGGGATCGCGCGAAGGCCGGCGCGCCGGGCCCGCAGCGCGAACATCCGGGTGAGATTCCCCGGCTCGATCGGGGTTCCGTACTTCGTCGTGAAGACGAGCCCGCGGCTGTCCTGCCAGAGATCCCCGGCAGCCTTCCGGTCCCCGAGCTGCTGGGCGCGACGTATCCGAAGCGCCTTGAGGCAGAGGGCGGGCAGAGGAAGGAAGTCGTCGGAGTCTTCCGTCTTGGTCTCCCGGTGGAGCAGCTGCCGACCGGCCCGCTGGATCTGGTGATCGACGTAGAGCTCCCCGGCGTCGAAGTCGATCGACTTCCAGGTCAGGCCCAGCACCTCCCCACGCCGGAGCCCGAGGCAGAGGACGAGCATCCACGCGGCGAAGAGGTGATCTTCCCGGGCGACCCCATCCGCGAGGAAACGGCCCGCCTCGACCACGGACCACGGCTTGATCCGCGTGCGGCGGGGCTTGGGCACCTTCACGAGGGCGGCGACGTTCTTGCCGATCTCCTCTTCGGCGACGGCGTGAGTGAGGGCGGCCCGCAGCGCATCGCGAGACCCCTGGATCACGCGCCGGGACGGGTACGACTCGCAGCACTCCCCGATCGCACAGCACCGCCGGTTCTCAGGGGCGCGCTTCGCATCCTTGCCCTGAGCGCAGCACTGGCAGACGGCGGCCACTTTGGTCAGCCACTCGCGGACATCGCGGACGGTCAGCTTGTCCAGCCGCTTCGTGCCGAGGTGCGGGGTGATGTAGAGGCGTACGTACCCCTCGTACGAGACGTAGGAGAGCGGGGCGAGATTGGGCTTCACGATCGAGTCGAGCCAGTAGGAGAGGAAGGCGGCAAGCGTCCGGTGTCGCGTGGCGACGGGACCCTTCTTCGCCTCCGCGTGCAGGTTGAGCCACTTCTCGTGGACTTCCTCGCGGGTCTTGCCGTAGGCGTACTTCCGGGCGCGCTTGCCGTCGGGCTTGGTCACCCACACGTAGGCGGCGTAGCCGTTCTTGTACGGGTAGATCGAGCCTTCGCCGTTGCCACGCTTGCCGCTCATGCTGCCCACCCTTCGGCGCCGGCGGCGACACGCTCGACATACTCGTCCACCCAGGCCGGGAGGATGCGGCGGTTGCGGCCGACCTTCACCGAACGGATCTCCCCGGCGAGCACGAGCATCTTGGTCTTGGACAGGCCGAAGCCGAGCATGTCGGCGACCTCGGCGGTGGTGTGCCACTTCCGCTGGATGACTACGGCAGCCACGCGGTTTCTCCTTCCAGTTCGGACAGTTCGGCCCGCATCTCACGAGCGTGTTCGCGGTTGTGCTGGAGGTCCCGCCGGACGTTGGCGGCGAGCCAGGACTCACCGGGGGTGGAGCCGTGTCCGGCGTAGGACCAGTGGGCGATGACGAGGAGGGTGGCTTCCGGGTGGTCGTCGGGGTCGGGCAGGCCGAGGGAGGCGCGTTGTTGGGCGGCGCGGTAGTCGGCGCGGACCTGGCGTAAGGCGCCGAGGGTGGTCGAGTAGCGGCGGGACTTGGTGGAGAAGTGGCCCCGGAAGCCGAGCATGTGAGCCCAGGCGGCGAGGCGGCGGGTTGGATAGAAGGCTTGGAGGGCGATGCAGGCCGCCATGAGACGGCGGGCGTGTTCGGGGACAGGCAGCTTTCCGAGGTCTTCGCGGGTGCCCGTTCCTTGGCAACCAGCGCAGCGGCTGAGAGCAGACCCCGGGCGGTTGTACCGGTCGGACACCCCGGTTCCCTCGCACTTTCGGCAGTGCACAGCGGCATCGGTGGCTCCGGTGCTCTCGGCTGCCTTGGTGGCGTACTTGGCGACGTAGGAGGCGACAGCCTGTTCGGTCAGCTCCTCGTGCCCGAGTCCGCCGATGGGCTGGACGTCTAGTTGGGCTCCCCAGGTGAGGGTGCGGGCGGGTAAGTCTCCGGTGGCGGGAAGGTTCACCGCGACGCGGCGGGCGGCGGCCCGGATCGCGTCATCGAGCAGGCTGATCGATGCCCACGATGGTGGAGGCGTGTTCGGTCCGGCGGGTCCGTCGAGGCGTACGACGGCGTGGAAGTGGACCGCCCCGCGCTTCTGGTACTCGGCGACCTTGCCGAACGAGACCCGGCATGCCTCCTTCAGCTCCACCTGTGTGATCCCGGCGTGGGAGGCGATCTCTCGGCGGAGGTAGATCGTGAAGTAGCGCCACAGCTCGGAGGCGTGGTTGTTCCACAGGACCGCGCCCGCGTAGTCGTAGGTGTCGGGGTTGAGTGGGGTGCCCAGCTCGGGCGCGTCCTCGGGGTGCTGGACCCCGCAGCGGCAGGGTCGGGTGCCGGGGCGGTTGTGGACCGGTCCGAAGGACGGGGCGGTCAGGGTGGCGAAGACGCGAGGGTGGTCGCGGATCGTCTCGGGGGTGCCCTTGGCCGGATCACCGACGAGGCCAGCGCGGATCAGGTGGTAGGTGTCGCCCGCGTAGGTCCAGGCGCAGGCGGGGCAGCGGGAGGCCCGGCGGTTGCCGCAGGCGACGCGCAGGACGCCGCCGGGTTCGTTGTCGGTGGTGTAGGCGTGGAGCACGGTTCGGGTGGCCGGGTCGAGGGTCTTGGTGCCGCCGGAGAGGCGGATGGGTGCGGCGCATCCTCCGGTGCGTCGGATCTGTTCGTGGAGGCGGTCGAAGCCGGGGGCCCCGGCCACCTTGAGCAGGTCGCTCAGGGTGGCCGGGTCCAGGCCCGCCAGGGTGGCGGCGTCGGACAAGGCGCTCACTTCCCGGCGCGGATGAGGGGCGCGGGGATGGTGCGGCCGAGGCCGCGGCAGGCCGGGCAGTTGACGGGGATGGTGGTTCGGGTGCCGTCTGCGGAGCGGAGGCCGGTGGTGATCGTGGCGGTGGCGAAGCCGTCGCAGTCGCGGCAGACCGGCCGGACCGAGGTGGTCTGGGGCATCATGAGGTTTCCCTTTCGGGTCCGTTGGATCTGGGAGGGGTTCAGGCGCCCGGGGCGGCGGAAGTTTGGCGACCGAGGCCGTCCCGGGGGCCGCTCAGCGTGTGTGGCGCCTGCCGTGGCCCTTGGCCGCGTACATCGAGGAGTCGGCGGCGGACAGCGCGTCGGTGAGGGCTGGCACGGGCAACTCTTCGCGGTGGCAGTGGCCGACCGAGGCCGAGACCGGCAGGGCGTGGCCGTTGTGCGTGACGGACTGGTCCAGGGCCGTCCGGAGGGCGTGAAGGCCCGGGGTTCGGCCGGGGTCGGTGACGATGGCGGCGAACTCGTCTCCGCCGAGGCGGGCGGCAATGCCATGTCGTCCGCACCAGGTGGTCAGGCGGTGGGCGGTCGCGGTGAGCACCGTGTCCCCGGCGGCGTGGCCGTGGGTGTCGTTGACGGCCTTGAAGTCGTCCAGGTCGACCAGGACCACGAGGGCGCCCGGATGCTTGGCAATGAGGTGCTCGGCACGGGTGGTCCAACCGGCGCGGGTGTGCAGGCCGGTCAGGGGGTCGCGGCGGGCGGTGGCCAGGCGGCGCAGGAGCATTCCGCCGTGGAGGGCCCAGCCCAGGGCCGGTAAGCCCGCTGCGATCACGTGCGTGTCCATCTGCGTCACCGCCCCTTCTGGAGGTCCTTGACGACCAGGCGCAGAACGACCGTGATCACGGCGACGGAGACGCCGGTGATGGCGACGGCGAGGAGCATGGAGACGAGTACGGCGCCGATGACGAGGACGACGGCCCCTCCGCCGGCGGCGAGGGCGACCACGCTGCCGGGGGTGAGCTGGACCGTGGCGCGGGCCGGGGCGGTCGGTGCCGTAGCCGAGCCGTGGGGGTGGTCGCAGGCCATCGGCGAGGAGTCGCGGTTGGGCTCGATACCGGAGTGAGCCGCGGGCTGTGCGAGTGGGGTGATGAGGCCGGTCGGGAGCGGGTTGACCGGGATGCGCGGTCGGAGCATGGCGGGGCCTCCCTACTTGGTGATCGGGTCGAGGAGCGGGGCGATGAAGCTGTCGGCGAGGAGGTAGCCACCGAGGAGGATCACGGCGACGAGCCACAGCGGCGGGCGGATGAGCTTGTAGCCGAGGGCGCCGACGGCGATCAGGGCGAGCCAGAGCGGTACGTCCATGACGCGGATCTCCTTCGCGGTCAGCGCGGGTTGCAGCGGTGGGTTCGGGCGGCGAGTTCGGCGGCGGCGCGGGTGAGGTAGTCGGCGGAGAAGTCGCAGCCGGGGGCGGTGCACACGGCGGTGTGCCGGGTACGGCCCCGGCCGTCGCGATGGGTGCCGACCTGCACCGGGCCGATGCGGATGACGTTGTGGAAGCGGTTGGGACGCATGCGGGTGATCTCCTTTCGCGATCAGGTGAGTTGGGTGGCGATGGCGTCCGCTAGCGCGGGCGGGATCCCGAGGCGGCTCCGCAGAGTCGCCGTGTCGATCGGAGCCCCGGTCTGCGCCTGGTGGGCGTCCGCGATCTTCTGGGCGTGGTCCAACAGCGCGGGCGGAACCGACACGGCGGGCGGTATCGGCGCAGGCTCCGGGGGTGCGGACTGCGGTGCGGGATCAGCCGGGAGCAGCTCGGGAGCCAGTTCCGGGGCGCGCTCCACGGTCACGTCCGGCGCGAGTTCGACGTGTGGCTGATCCGTGGGCTCGGTTTCCCGGACCGGGGTGGGAGCGGGAGCGTGGGCCAGGAGCGTCCCGCCGAGGAAGGCGAGGGCGGGCCATCCGGCGACGAGGATGCGCAGCCAGGCCGGGACCTCTTGCAGGTCGAGCAGTCCGGCGGTGGCGACGTTGGCGCCGAGCGAGGCGACGAGCGCGATGGCGAACCAGAGCCAGGCGTCGCGATTCTCCGCGTCGGTGCGCATCCGGCGCCACGCGGCGACCAGCAGCAGATCGACGCTCACGGGGTAGGCCCACGCCTTCCAGCCGTCCTGTCCGGCCGCCGCAGCCAGGTCGTGCAGGTGGGCGAAGGACAGGGCACCGGCGATGACGGCCTGGATGAGTACGGCGTCGAGGCGGAGGGTGCGGAACACGGGGTCACCTCCTTTCGGGCATGGGTCGGGTAGGGACCTGGCGCGAGACGGTCACGCCGACCGAGGAGGAGAGATGTCAGTCCGTCGCCGGAACCGGCTTCACGAGCGGCACGGACTCGACAGACTCGGCGGGCACGGGTACCGCCGGCCGGTACGGGGCGAGGCCGGGAAGGTCCGGTGTCAGGTGCGCGAACTGGGCGCAGATCTCAGCCGCGGTGGCTGCGCTGAGTTCGGGAGTGCGGATGCGGGACCAGCCACCGGAAGAGTCACCCGCCACCGCGACGCCCGGCTTGTCGGGCGGGATCGAGGTCACGGCGACCACGGCGTCCGGGGCGACGTCGCCCAATCCCATGTCGGCCGTCTGCTTGTCGTTGACCCGGTGGACCACGCGGCCGGTGAGCTGGGCGCGGAGCGTGGTCGCGCCCTTGCCGAGCTCGGATCCGAACCGCTGGCCGCAGATCTCCAGGTAGATGCCCGCAGCTCGAGCCATCTGCCCGAGGCGGATCAACTGCATGACCATCCGGTCCCGGCGTTCCTCGTCCTTCTTCCCGGCTACGAGGAACAGCTCCGCGACCTCGTCCACCAGCAGCACGATCGGCACCGGCCGAACCTCGTCAGGCAGCGCCCACAGATCGGCGGCCCCGTACTGGCTCAGCAGGTCGAAGCGGTCTTCCATCTCGCTCACAAGCGTGTCGAGGACCCCCGCGGCTTGCTCCGGCGTCACGGCGAGCGCCGACAGACGCGGTGCATACCCCCGCTGCTCGACACCCCGCTTGCAGTCGATCCCGACCAGGGCGACCCGCAGCCGGGCGAGCCCGGCGATCAGGTTGCGCTGGTACATGGACTTGCCCGACTGATTGGCGCCGAGCGTCAGCGCGTGAGGGACCTTGAGATAGTCCCGGACGAAGGCCGTGCCGTCCTCGCGGAGCGCGACCGGAACCGTCATCAGCCCGGAAGGACGCCGACGAGGCATCCTCACCCGCCGCAGCACGTCGTAACCAGACATCCGCAGCTCGACGAAGCCCGGCCGGGTCTCGACCACATGAACGGAGTGGACGCCCCAGGCGTGCCGCAGCCGCTCGGAGGCCGCGATCACGTCGGCGGGCTCCAGCCCGGCGGGCAGCCGCAGGGTGACCCGCATGCCGGTCGAGGAACCCCGGACGCGGCGGATCTTCGGCGGTACGGGCTGCACGTCAGCGCGGCGGGCGACGTTGCGGACCAGGAACGCCCGTAGGCGGGACGGCTGAACCGTCAGCCCGCACACGTCCATCGTGGAGCGGTAGGTCGCCGCGAACCGAACCTGCGCCACAGGCAGCCCCACCAGGGACCAGTACACGCGCGGCGCACGGGTCTTCGCGTAGCCGAGGGCACCGCCCGCCCCGGCCAGTGGGAGGCCGACCTCCCATAAGGTCGTCAGATCGGCCATGGTCAGGCCCCGACCGTGAGGGCGACGGCACGGAACGAGATGCCGTGCCGGGCCTGCCCGTTGAACGTGTTCTCCCAGTCCCGCGCCTTCAGGCCGATGACCGAGACCGGCATACCCGGCGTGAGCCCCTCGGGGAGCCCGGTCTCCGGAACGGTCACCTGGTAGAGGTTGCCCTCCCCCTCGTCCGAGATCAGCAGGCCCACCGTGGAGAGGTCGGCGCCGGTCTCCCGGTCGATGGCGCGCTCACCGGTCTGCTTGCTCACGAGCTTCGGAACGGGCGCCGTGGCCACGAACACCACGGCGGTCGACGTGTCCACCTTGAACGACGGCATCAATATCTCCAGCGTTGTCGGGGGCAGCCCAAAGAGGACTGCCAACTCTCGCTGTCCTAGGACTGCGAGCGCTTGAGTAGATATTGCACCGCAGTCCTAGGACTGTGTTTGACTTGGAGTCGACGAAAGGGATATGCGATGGCGCCAAAGTGGAGAGAGCTTGCAGACAAGCTGGCTGATCAGATCAGGCGGGGCGACTACGTCCCAGGTCAGCAATTGCCGCACATCAGAGAGCTGGTAGACGCTGGCGAAGGTTCGAAGGCGACCGTCCACGCGGCCTACAAAGCGCTGGAAGCGGAAGGCTTGGTCACGTCCTCCCGAGGCCACGGAACAGTCGTCCGACAACAGGTTCCCCTGAAGCGACTTGGCATCGCGCGCTACGACAAGGCGAAGTGGCGCGACGGGGACGAGGTGGCGTTCATCGCGGACCGCGTGGCCTCAGGGCGGGCGTATCGGCGCAACGAGCAGACCCAGTCAGTCAGCCTCGTTGAGGCGCCACTCGAGGCGGCCGCCGCACACGGCCTACCAGTTGGCGCACTGGTCTACGCGCGCGCACGGTTGGTGAAGGAAGGCGACCAGCCGACCCACACACTGACCAGCTACTACCGGCCCGAGCATGTCGAAGGAACCCGGCTGGTGGATCCCACGCCCGGTCCGGCTGGTCGGGGTGGTGGATTCCGCGTTCTGTACGACGCCGGCTACGAGATCGACCACATGAGGGAGCGGATCTTCGCTCGCACGCCCACAGCCGACGAAGTGAAGCTATTGCAGCTTCCTCAGGGCGAACCCGTAGTCGAGCTGCACCGGACGACCTACACGGCCGACGGCACCGTGGTCGAATTCGCTCTAGGGGTGCACGCTGCTTCGCGCTTCGCCTGGGAGTACGACTTCCAGGTACCGGACTCGGCGAACGACAGGGAAGGCCACGAGTGATTTCGACCCAGGACTGGGCAGACACCCGACTCATCTGGGACTACCACCAGATGGGCCACGCTCCACGGCCGTGTTCGGTAGCAATCGGCCTCGGCAGCCACGACCTGGGGGTCGCTGAGGCGGCGGTCGACCTGTACCGACGTGGGATGGCTCCACTCCTCGTCTTCACCGGAGCCACCAGCCCGACGACGCGCGAGCGAATGCCCCGCGGAGAGGCCGTCCACTACCGCGAGCGGGCATTGGAGCTCGGCGTGCCCAGCTCTGCCGTGCTCGTAGAGCCGCGCGCTCGGAACACGGGTGAGAACATCCGCTTCAGCCGGGAACTGCTCGAGGAGGCTGGTGTCGATGTCTCCTCCGTACTGCTGATCAGCAAGCCGTACGAGGAGCGACGCGCGTACGCCACAGCGCGGAAACTGTGGCCCGGAATCGAGATCATCAGCGCTTCCAGCCCGATGACGCTCGACGAGTACGTCGACTCCATCGGCGATGCCCGCTTGGTCATCGACATGCTGGTCGGCGCGTTGCAGAGGCTGTCGGTCTACCCGGAGCAGGGATTCATGATCAGCCAGCACATCCCAGACGACGTGACCGAGGCGTACGAGCGACTGCGCCGGCGAGGTTTCACGAGTCGGCTCTTGCGCGATGCGCCGGGTCAGGACCGGAGCCAGACGCGCCGGTGACGAGCGATCGCGAACACCTGCTCCACCTGTTCTGGTGTGAGCTTGCCTGTGAGCGGACCCAGCGACGCCACCTCGCGCTCTTGGTAGATGCGAACAGAATACTGAGTCGCCGCCCGATCCAAGGACGCGATGCCGACGAAGACAAGGGCAGGCTCGACAGGAACCTCGAAGGCGCAGTACCTCCCCAGCACGCCCCGCACGAAGTCCGCCTCAGCTTGGCTTGCCGCCGAGTACGGCCGGGGCTTGCCGCCGTTGATTTTGGCCATCGAGTCGCCGACCCAGACCGAGGCGCCGCGGTGGTTCTTGGTGTTGATGCTGAACACTCCGCCAGGGCCGATCAGCAAGTGGTCGATGTCGCCGCCATTCCCCTTCTCGATACCGTGAAGCACCCGCCAGCCCAATGGGGCCAGCCGTTCCAGCTCCCGCCCCACCCGCCGCTCGCCTTCTAGGCCCGCGTACCAGCTGTCCCACTCTGAGGACTGTCCCAATAACTTCGTCCTCAGCCGCTGCATCGTCGATGGTCCCCGCTCGGCGATCATCCCGACGACCCGGGAGCCGGGGCGGTTCCTCGCCAGGTCCTCACTGGGGTTGAGGGGTGGGAGAACCGCTGGCCGTTCGGAGCGGTGTTCCCGGGGTGGAGGGGCGGACTGCACAGGCTGCCGAGAGGGCGCCGTCGGGCGGGGTTCACGAACAGGAGCGGGTGCGGAGCTGACGGTGAGTCCCTCCCCAAGATGACGTCGGAGAAGCGCCAGTGCCTCGTCCTGATACTTCCGATTCTTGATCGTCACAGCCTTGGTCGCCCGATCCGCCCAGGCCACAGCTGTGCCATCCGGCAGATTCACATAGAGCCGATCCTTGCCATGCTTCATCCACGAATGCACCGTCAGATCGCTCATCAGCCGCCCCCCTGCATGCCGTTGCCACACATATGCCAACAGCTGGCGGCTGGGTCGGCAAGACCGCCGGTGACAGAGCGAGCTGTTACAGGTTTCTCTACTTCATCAAGCACCCGGCTGCGCTCCGCTCCGCCGGGCGGGCTTCCCGGCTCCGCTCCGCGCGACGCTCCTGCCTGCGGCCCGCTCCGCGCGCGCTGCGCCGACGCCCGCCCCTGCAAGGCGGGATAGGCCCAAAGGCATGAGGCAGTCCCCTACGGGCCCGGGGCGCCATCACTCACCGACATGCATCCGGCGGGGGCCTCCGGCTCCGGGATGGCGGGGGCGCCATTGGCGGGTGCCGGCCCGTGGGGGGTTGAGGCGGGGGAACTCCCGTCCCATCTGCCATCGGCCCAGGACAAGCCGAGCAGACACGGCACCGGGCGTCCAGGTCGTACGTCCAGTAGGGCGCTCCACCTGGACGCCCGGCACCGCGTCCGCTCCACATGCGTGTGGGCCGACGGCAGACGGGATGGGAGTTGGGGTGGGTGCTGGAGTGGGTCGGCTGGTCAAGGGGGCTGCACCCGGTGTCAGGCACGCGGCCGCCTGTCAGGCGGCAAAAATGACTCGTCACCTTGCAAACTGCGACGAGCTTCAATCGAGAAGGCGTCGCGCGCGCTGCGACATCGCTCAACGGCATCCGCAGCATCATCGAATGGCGCGAAGACCTCCAGGTGCCCAATACAGTCCCCGAGGCGCTCAAGTAGTTCCCCCGCTGTCGCCGCTTCCTCGGGTGAGCCAATCAGCGTCAGCTCTGCAACTAGCTCTTCAAGCTCGTTGAGCCGCTCGAACCCTTCCTCGATGGTCTCGACCACGATTGCTCTCGTCGTCGCATCGAGGACTCCTGGTATGCCGTCGTCGGGCGTCAACAGGATGGATGTATGCCCAGGCAAGCGCTCGCTCCGCATTTCCCGGTCCAGCTGAGCGCACGTTGACCAGAGTTCCCGCTCCATGGACAGGGCTCCTGCCAAGAACTTCGCGCCTACCCGCTGTCTGTCCGCAAGCCAACGCGCCTGATCCTCGCGTTTGTGTCTGTCCCGTTCGGTGCGTCGATTGAACGCCTGGGTGAGTAGCGCTGCCGCCAGGGTTCCAGCAACTCCGATGCCTGCCGTGAGAGCTTGGACAACTTGAGAGGCTTCCATGGCGACCATGATGTCCAAGAACTCGTTGGGGCAGACGGGATTCCTGAACTAGAGGCGTCAGCAGCAGAACGCCAAGGCGGCCCCGGAGCGGCGGGGTGAGGGTCTGTCGGCGTACAGCTGTCGCCTACCGCAACCACGGCAACCACCCCTGTCCGGTAGCGTCCCTTCCGGGCCTCGTAGCGGCCGGTATGGCCGTCGCTGACCGGTCTGGCTAGAGCTACGGATCAGAAGGTTGCAGGTTCGAATCCTGCCGAGTGCACAGTGAGGCAGAGGCCCTCAGGAGAAATCCTGAGGGCCTCTGTCGCATGCCCTGGCGGAGCCGGAGTGGAGGCGGGCGGGGGCAGGTCTCCTCCTTTGTGGGGAGGGGGTACCCCGTGGGTGGTCAGGGGTGAGATGGCTCTGTGGGGGGACGCGGGTTACGGGGCGGTTTGCGTACGGTTCTTGAAGATTCTTCGAAGCGGAAACCGGAACGCGGGGGCTCTCATGGGACTGTTCGGAAACGCGCACAGCATCGACTCGGCGTCGGCGCAGCGGGACTACGCGCGGCTGCTGGGGCAGGGCGAGCAGGTGCATGCCGCCTATCTGCTGATCCGGGACACGATCCTGTTCACCGACCGGCGGCTGGTGCTCATCGACAAGCAGGGGCTCACGGGGAAGAAGGTCGAGTACCACTCCGTGCCCTACCGGAGCATCACGCACTTCTCCGTGGAGACCGCCGGCCACTTCGATCTCGACGCCGAGCTCAAGATCTGGATATCCGGGACCTCGGCGCCGATCGAGAAGACCTTCACCAAGGGTGTCGACATCTACGAGGTGCAGGCGATCCTGACGCAGTTCGTCGCCCGGTAGCCGGGCGCGGCGCCGCTCTCAGAGGACTCGGGGCAGGCCGGTCACGGACATCACCAGGGAGTACAGGGAGGTGGTGGCGGTGATGAAGAGGCGGTTGTTCCCGGGGCCGCCGAAAGCGATGTTCGAGACGGGTTCGGGGACGCGGATGCGGCCGATCAGGGTGCCGTCCGCGGCGTAGCAGTGGACGCCGGACTGCATCGCCGCGGCCCACAGGCGGCCCTCGTCGTCGAAGCGGATGTTGTCGATGGACGGGCAGGTGGTGAAGACCCGGTCGGCGGTGAGCGTGCCTTCGTCGGTGACCCTGAAGGCGCGGATGTGGCCGGCGCGGGTGTCGGCGGCGTACAGCTCGCTCTCATCGGGGGAGAAGACCAGCCCGTTGGGGCCGAGGAAGCCGTCGGCGACCATGCGGACCTCGCCGGTCGCGGGGTCGGCGCGGTAGAGGTTGCAGGCGCCGATCTCGCTGGGTGCGCGCCGGCCCTCGTAGTCGCTGGTGATGCCGAAGTCCGGGTCGGAGAACCAGACCGAGCCGTCCGAGCGGACCACCGCGTCGTTCGGGCTGTTGAGCCGCTTGCCGTCGAAGTGGTCGGCGATGACGGTGAGGCGGCCATCGGGCTCGGTGCGGGTGACGCGCCGGTTGCCCTGCTCGCAGGTGATCAGGCGGCCTTCGCGGTCCAGGGTGTTGCCGTTGGAGTGGCCGGCCGGGGAGCGGAAGACGGACACCGCGCCGGTCGCCTCGTCCCAGCGGAGCATGCGGTCGTTGGGGATGTCGCTCCACACCAGCTGTCGCCAGGCGGGCAGGTACAGCGGGCCCTCCGCCCAGCGGCAGTCGTCGTAGAGCCGGTCCAGGCGCGCGTCGCCGTTGGCACAGCGGCCGGTCTTGAAACGCTCGTCCAGGATTTCGTACAAGGTGAGGTCGGCAATGCCAGACATGATTCCCCCAGGTGACCAAGTTCCGAATTATGTTCGGTTTGATGGTGAGATTGCAGGATCAGGTACCGTCTTCGCAAGGGCCGACGGGCCCATGAGAGGAAGATCGCGTGGACGAGATCGACCGGGCGCTCGTCCTGCGCCTGCAGGAGGACGCCGGCCAGTCGTACGCCGCGCTGGGCGCGGCCGTGGGGCTCTCGGCGGGGGCGACCCACGAGCGGGTCCGCAAACTGCGCGAGCGCGGGGTGATCCGGCGGACCACCGTCGAGGTGGACCCGGTGGCCGTCGGCAGCGGGGTGCTCGCCTACGTGATGGTCGACTCCAACGCCTGGATGGGAGAGTCCGCCGCCGCGTTCGAGGCGATCCCCGAGATCCAGGAGGCGCACATCATCGCGGGCAGCGCGTCGGCGCTGGTCAAGGTGCGCACGGCCTCGACCGGGGAGTTGCAGGACGTCCTGCGGCGCCTCTACGCGATCGACGGGGTGAGCGGTACGCACGCGACCGTCGTCCTGGAGACCTTCTTCGAGCGGCCGCTCCCGCTGTGAGCTGGCGGTGCACCGGAATCCGGTGGAAGGGCGGGCAGCCGGCCATCGGCTGGTACGGGCAAGGGCGCGGGGAGCGGGTGAGCCCGCTCACCTACGGGCAGCGGCTGGCCTTCGTGGCCCGGGGGGAGCGGCGCTGCCTCGGGGTGTGGCGGGCCGGGAAACGGACGCCCTGCCCCACCGGGGCCGCCGTGCCCGGGCGGGCCGGGAGCGCGCAGTGTCCCGAATGCGCGCGGCTCGACCGGTCGTTCTCGGTGGCCGCCGACACCCATGCCGCCGATCCGCGTACCTACCGCGTCTACCTGGCGTGGTTCGGGCCCGGGATGGTCAAGGTCGGGATCACCGCCGAGGAACGGGGGCGGGCCCGGCTGCTGGAGCAGGGCGCCGTGGCCTGGGCCTGGCTGGGGCGAGGGCCGCTGATGGCCACCCGGCGCACCGAGGAGCTGCTGCGGGCGGCGCTGGGGGTGCCGGACCGGATCCCGTACGCCCGCAAGAGGGCCGTACGGGCGCACCTGCCGGCCGCGCCGGAGCGGGCCCGGGAGGTCGCCGAGCTGCACGCGCGGGCCGCCGCGCTGCCCGGCTGGCCGGACTCGCTGGAGCGGGTGGGGTGTGAAGTCGTGGACCATGCCGGCGTGTTCGGGCTGGAGGGGCTGCCCGATCCCGCCCGGGTGATCACCGAGATGGTCCCGGACGCGGCGGTCGTGGGGCAGCTGGTGGGTGCGGCCGGGCCCGATCTGCACTTCGCGGACGGGCTGGTGGCGGACACCCGCCTGCTGGCCGGGTGGGAGCTCGCCGCTCCGGCGGACGGGGCCGTGGGGAGCTCGGTGCCGGTGGCGGAGATCCCGTCGGTCGCGGAGCACCCGCCGGTCGAGCAGGACGGGCTGTTCTGAGGCGGGCCGTCGCCGAGCGGTTCGGCCGGGGTTCCTCCCGGGCTTCATGGTCAAGACTTGGATCCCTTTCGCCTGGCGGGGCCGATTCCGGTGGACATGCCAGGGCCCGCCGCACAGGGTGGTGGGCATGAGCATCCAGCCGGTACCGGCCTTCGAACCGCCCTATGTGATGGCCGTTTTCAGCAATGTCCGCACCGATGACGACAGCGGCTACCCGCAGGTCCTCGCCCGGATGAACGAGATCGTCGAGCAGAACCCGGGCTTCCTCGGCTACGAGTCCGCGCGGAACCCGGGCGGACTCGGGATCACCGTGGCCTACTTCCGCGACCACGAGTCGCTGCGCGTGTGGCGGGAGGACCTGGAGCACCGGGCGGCCATGAAGCAGGGCCGCGCGGAATGGTACGAGAGCTACACCCTGCACGTCGCGACCGTCGAACGGAGCCGGGGCTTTGTCCGCAACGGCTGAAGCGGTCCGCGCCTTCCGGGAGCGGCTTGGGCTGCCCGGACTGGTCGACGTACACACGCACTTCATGCCCGAGCGGGTCCTGGACAAGGTGTGGGACTACTTCGACGCGGTCGGTCCGCTGACCGGAGTCGAGTGGCCGATCACCTACCGGCACGAGGAGGAGCAGCGGGTGGCGCTCCTGCGGGAGTTCGGCGTCCGGGCCTTCACCGCCATGCTCTACCCGCACAAGCCGGCGATGGCGGCGTGGCTGAACGCCTGGTCCGCCGCTTTCGCCGCCCGGACCCCCGACTGCCTGCACACGGCGACCTTCTTCCCGGAGGAGGGTGCGGGCGCGTACGTCCGCCAGGCCCTCGACGCCGGGGCCCGGGTCTTCAAGGCCCACCTCCAGGTCGGGGCGTACGACCCGAACGACGACCGGCTCGACCCCGTCTGGGGGCTGCTCGCCGAGGCCGGGGTGCCGACCGTGATCCACTGCGGTTCCGGGCCCGCCCCGGCCAAGTACACCGGACCCGAGCCGATCGCCCGGCTGCTGGCCCGGCACCCGCGGCTGCCGCTGATCGTCGCCCACATGGGCATGCCCGAGTACAGCGACTTCCTGGACCTCGCCGACCGGTACTCCGAGGTGCGCCTCGACACCACCATGGCCTTCACCGACTTCTCCGAACGGATCAGCGGCTTCCCGCCCGGGGACCGGGGGCGGCTCGCCGGCCTGGGCGACCGGATCCTGCTCGGCACCGACTTCCCGAACATCCCCTACCCCTACGAGCACCAGCTCGACGCCCTCGAGCGGCTCGGCCTGGGCGACGACTGGCTGCGGGCCGTCTGCCACGACAACGGCGCCCGGCTGTTCCGGCTCGACGGCTGAGCCGCTGCCGCTGCCGCTGCCGCGATGTCCGTTTCTCAGGAAATTCACAGAGAGGGACAAGAACGCTCTCAGAGGCACCGGACAGCGTGGATGCATGACTGCGACGACCACCTCACACGCGTCCACGTCCACCAGCACCCTCTCGGCCCTGGTGCGGCCCGACGGCGGGCCCTGCCGGGTCCTCGTCGTCGACGACGAGGCCTCGCTCTCCGAGCTGCTGTCCATGGCCCTGCGCTACGAGGGCTGCGAGGTCCGCAGTGCCGGTGACGGGGCCGGTGCGGTCCGGGCGGCGCGCGCGTTCCGCCCCGACGTCGTGGTCCTCGACATCATGCTCCCCGACATGGACGGGCTCGCCGTCCTGGGACGGCTGCGCCGCGAGCTGCCCCACGTCCCGGTGCTCTTCCTGACCGCCAAGGACTCCGTGGAGGACCGCATCGCGGGCCTGACGGCGGGCGGCGACGACTACGTCACCAAGCCGTTCAGCCTGGAGGAGGTCGTGGCGCGGCTGCGCGGTCTGGTCAGGCGTTCGGGCGCGGCGCAGGCCGCGCGCGGCGGTTCGGTGCTCGTCGTCGGCGACCTGCGGCTCGACGAGGACAGCCACGAGGTGGTCCGGGCCGGCCGGGAGATCCACCTGACCGCCACCGAGTTCGAGCTGCTGCGCTACCTGATGCGCAATCCGCGCCGCGTGCTCAGCAAGGCGCAGATCCTGGACCGGGTGTGGTCCTACGACTTCGGCGGCCAGGCCAATGTGGTCGAGCTGTACATCTCCTACCTGCGGCGCAAGCTGGAGAGCGGGCCGGGCATGGCGCCGCTGATCCACACCCGGCGCGGCGCCGGCTACCTGATCAAGCCGGCCGAATAGTGGTCCTGCGCGGCAAGCGGTGGCCGCGGGCCCGCCGGCCCTGGTCGCTGCGGACCCGGCTCGTCGTCTCGGCGGTCGCCCTGATCGCGGTCGTGGGCGCGGCCATCGGGACGGTCACCACCCTCGCCCTGCGCTCCTACCTGGTCGACAAGCTCGACGAGCAGCTGCGCACCTCCGTCTCCATGGCCTCCCCGCCCCCCGGCTCGGGCAGGGTGGTCAGGGAGGGGAAGTCGGTGCTCGGCCCGGGTACGCCGCTCGGAGCCGTCGGCTTCCGGGTCGATTCCGACGGCAAGGTCTTCGGCGCCGACCGCAGCATGCGGCTCGAGGACCCCGAGCGCGGCGAGCCCAACCCGCTCACCGAGGCCCAGATCGCCGTCCTCGCCAAGACCGCCCGCCCGAACGCGTCGGGCAGGGCCGAGGCGGTGAACCTGAGCCTTCCGGGGCTCGGGGAGTACCGGGTGCTGTCCGCGCCCGACGGCAGCGTCGTCCTCGGCTTCCCGCTGCGCGAGGTCGACTCCACCGTGAACACCCTGATCGCGGTGGAGGTCTGCGTCACCCTCGCCGGGCTGATCGCGGCCTCCCTCGCCGGGCAGGCCCTGGTCGGGGTGGCCCTGCGCCCGCTGCGCCGGGTCGCCGCCACCGCCACCCGCGTCTCCGAACTCCCCCTGCACAAGGGCGAACCCGCCCTCCACGAACGGGTTCCGGACACCGAGGCCGACCCCCGTACCGAAGTGGGCCAGGTCGGCGCCGCGCTCAACCGGATGCTGGGCCATGTCTCCGCCGCCCTCACGGCCCGCCAGGAGAGCGAGACGCGGGTCCGGCAGTTCGTCGCCGACGCCAGCCACGAACTGCGCACCCCGCTCGCCTCCATCCGGGGCTACGCGGAACTGACCCGCCGGGGACGGGAGGAGCCGGGCCCCGACACCCGGCACGCGCTGGGCCGGATCGAGTCCGAGGCCACCCGGATGACCGGCCTGGTCGAGGACCTCCTGCTGCTGGCCCGGCTCGACGCCGGCCGTCCGCTCGCCGCCGGTGACACCGACACCGACCTGGCCCCCCTCGTCGTCGACGCCGTCAGCGATGCCCGGGCCGCCGGGCCCGGGCACCACTGGCGGCTGCGCCTGCCCGACGAGCCCGCGCCGGTCCGCGGCGACCCGGCCCGCATCCAGCAGGTCCTGGTCAACCTGCTGGCCAATGCCCGTACGCACACTCCGCCCGGCACCACCGTCACCGCCGCTGTGTCCTGCGGGACGACGGCCGTCCGGCTGCGGATCGAGGACGACGGCCCGGGCATCCCGCCCGCCCTGCTTCCCCATGTCTTCGAGCGCTTCGCCCGCGGCGACGCCTCCCGCTCCCGTGCCGCGGGCTCCACCGGCCTCGGGCTCGCCATCGTCCAGGCCGTCGTCACCGCGCACGGCGGCCGGGTCGGCGTACGGAGCGAGCCCGGGCGGACCTGCTTCGAAGTGCTG
This sequence comes from Streptomyces sp. IBSNAI002, assembly GCF_052244475.1. NCBI lineage: Bacteria > Bacillati > Actinomycetota > Actinomycetes > Kitasatosporales > Streptomycetaceae > Streptomyces > Streptomyces sp. IBSNAI002. The sequence continues at coordinate 4,655,174 of NZ_JBQPXG010000002.1, forward strand.
CTGCCGCTCGCCGATGCCGGAGCCCGCCCGCACCCGCAAGCGCAGCCGCTAGCGCACCCGGAGATGGACCCGCAGAAGGACTCACAGACGGGGCACAGGCTCACCACACAGCGGTGACAGCCCGCTCCACGAGGGTCGGAGCATGTCAACCGACGCCTCTCCCGGGGCCCTTCCGGCCCGGGCACCCCTCGCACCCGTGCCCGGGGAGCCCGTCCTCGACGTGGTGATTCCGGTCTTCAACGAGGAGAAAGACCTCGGACCGTGCGTGCGCAGGCTGCACGATCACCTCACCCGTACGTTCCCCTACCCGTTCCGGATCACCGTCGCCGACAACGCGAGCACCGACCGCACCCCCGAGGTCGCGGGCGCGCTCGCCGGGGCGCTGGCCGGCGTACGCAGCACCCGGCTGGAGGAGAAGGGCCGGGGCAGGGCCCTGCGCACCGTCTGGTCCGGTTCCGACGCGCCGGTCCTCGCGTACATGGACGTGGACCTCTCCACCGACCTGAACGCCCTGCTGCCGCTGGTCGCCCCGCTGATCTCCGGCCACTCCGACCTCGCCATCGGCACCCGCCTCGCGCGCTCCTCCCGGGTGGTGCGCGGAGCGAAGCGGGAGTTCGTCTCCCGCGCCTACAACCTCCTCCTGCGCTCCTCCCTCGCCGCCCGCTTCAGCGATGCCCAGTGCGGGTTCAAGGCCATCCGGCGTGAGGTCGCCGAACGGCTGCTGCCGCTGGTGGAGGACTCCGGCTGGTTCTTCGACACCGAGCTGCTCGTCCTCGCGGAGCGGGCCGGGCTGCGGATCCACGAGGTGCCGGTGGACTGGGTCGACGACCCCGATTCCACGGTCCACATCGTCCGGACCGCGACCGAGGACCTCAAGGGCGTCTGGCGCGTGGGCAGGGCCCTGGCCGTCGGCGCGCTCCCGCTCGACCGGCTCGCCCGCCCCTTCGGCGACGATCCGCGCGACCGCTCCGCCCTGCCGGGGGTGGACGGCGGGCTGGCCCGCCAGCTCCTCGGCTTCTGCGCCGTCGGAGCCCTGTCCACCCTGCTCTACCTCGTGCTGTACTCCGCCTTCCGCACCGCAGCCGGCCCGCAGCTCGCCAACGGCGCCGCCCTGCTGCTCTCGGCCGTCGCCAACACCGCCGCCAACCGCCGGCTCACCTTCGGCGTGCGCGGCCGGGAGCGGGCCGTACGCCACCAGGCCCAGGGGCTGGTGGTGTTCGCCATCGGACTCGCCCTGACCAGCGGCTCCCTCGCCGCGCTCGGCGCGGCCGCGGCCGATCCCGCGCACAGCACGGAACTGGCCGTGCTGATCACCGCCAACCTCGCCGCCACCGTGCTGCGGTTCCTGCTCTTCCGCGCCTGGGTCTTCCCCGACCGGCGCGGCCTCGAGTTCCCTACGCCCAAGGACAGTCGATGACCACGGCAGCACTTCCGCTCTTCCCGGCCGCCGAGGCCCGGGCCCGTACCGGCCGGCCCCGCTGGGAGCGGCCCGCGTTCGCCGGGCTCCTGATCTGCACGGCCCTCCTGCTGCTGTGGGACCTGGGCTCCTCCGGGTACGCCAACTCCTTCTACTCCGCGGCCGTGCAGGCGGGCAGCGAGAGCTGGAAGGCCTTCTTCTTCGGCTCCTCGGACGCCGGGAACTCCATCACCGTCGACAAGCCCCCGGCCGCGCTGTGGCCGATGATGCTGTCGGTCCGGATGTTCGGGCTCGGCTCCTGGCAGATCCTCGTCCCGCAGGCGCTGATGGGCGTCGCGACGACCGCGGTGCTGTACGCGGCCGTACGGCGCCAGTTCGGGCCCGCGGCCGCGCTGCTCAGCGGCGCCGTGTTCGCCCTCACGCCCGTCGCCGCGCTCATGTTCCGCTTCAACAACCCCGACGCGCTGCTGACCCTGCTGCTCACGGTCACCGTGTACTGCGTCCTGCGCGCGCTCGACGGTGCGCACACGAAGTGGCTGGTCTGGGCCGGGGTCGCGGTCGGCTTCGCCTTCCTCACCAAGACCCTGCAGGCCTTCGTCATCCTGCCGCCGCTCACCGTGCTGTACGCCGTCTGCGCACCCACCGCGCTGCGCAGGCGCCTGGGCCAGCTGCTGGCGGCGGGGCTGGCGATGGTGGTGGCCGGCGGCTGGTGGGTGGCCGTCGTGGAGCTGTGGCCCGCCTCCTCCCGTCCGTACATCGGCGGCTCGCAGAACAACTCCTTCCTGGAACTGACCCTCGGCTACAACGGGCTGGGCCGGATCAACGGCAACGAGACGGGCAGCGTCGGCGGGGGCGGACGCGCCGGCGGCGGAGCCGGCGGTGGAGGCGGCGGCTGGGGTGAGACGGGCATCGACCGGCTCTTCTCGGCCAATATCGGCGGCCAGATCTCCTGGCTGCTGCCCGCGGCGCTGGTGCTGCTCGTGGCCGGACTGGTGATCACCTGGCGGGCCCGGCGGGCCACCGACTCGCTGGAGGGCATGGCCCGGGCGGCGTTCCTGGCCTGGGGCGGCTCGCTGCTGATCACCGCACTCGTCTTCAGTTACATGCAGGGCATCTTCCACGAGTACTACACCGTCGCGCTGGCGCCCTTCGTGGCCGCGCTGACCGGGATGGGAGCCGCAGTCCTGTGGGAGGAGCGGGGCACCAGGGCCGCGCTCCTCACTCTGTCCGGCACGCTCGCGCTGAGCGCCGTCTGGTCGTACGTGCTGCTCGGCCGCGCCACCGGCTATCTGCCGTGGCTGCGCTGGGCGGTGCTGGTCGGCGGACTGCTCGCCGCGGCGGCGCTGCCGTTCGCCGCGCGGGCGGGGCGCCGGGTGCTCCTGGCCACCGCCGCGCTGGCGCTGGGCGCGGCACTCGCGGGACCCCTCGCGTACTGCCTGACCACCGTGAGCACCGGGCACACCGGATCCATCGTGACCGCCGGGCCCGCGGTCGCGGGCGGCCGGGGCGGGCCCGGCGGCATGATGCGGGGCGGCGCGGGCGAGCTGCCCCCGGGCGGTCCCGGTGGCGCGGGCCAGGGCGGCGGGCCGCAGGGCGGCATGCCGGGGGGGCGGGCGGGCCAGGTGCCGCAGGACGGCGGCGGAGGCGGGCGCGGCCAGGGCGGGCGCGGCCTCGAGCGCGTGGGCGGCGGGGGCCAGGGCGGGCCGGGCGGCCTGCTGGGCGGCACCCGGGTCGACGCCGAGGCCAAGGCGGCCCTGAGCGCCGGCGCCGACCGGTACACCTGGGCGGCGGCCGCCATCGGCTCGCAGAACGCAGCGAGTTACCAGCTGGCCAGTGGCGCGCCGGTGATGCCGATCGGCGGCTTCAACGGCAGCGACCCGTCGCCCACCCTGGAGCAGTTCAAGCAGTACGTACGGGACGGGAAGATCCACTGGTTCATCGGGCAGGGAGGCACCGGGGACGGGACCGGGACCGGGGACGGGACCGGGGACGGAGCCGGAACCGAGGCCGGTGCCGCCGGCGGGATGCGCCAGGGCGGCGGCGGACCGGGCGGGGCCACCGGCACCGCCATCGAGACCTGGGTCAAGGCCACCTTCGAGGCGACCACGGTCGGCGGAGCCACCTTCTACGACCTGACGGCTTCCACGTCCTGATCCAGCCCCGGCCGTGGCACACCCCCTAGCATCAAGAGGACGGACCGGGCATTCCGGGCTGATCCACCTGGCGTGAGGAGGGTGCCTCCATGGTGACCGCGGCCGATTCCGGTGATCCGCTCCCGGTCGAGTCCAGTGTGTGGCTGACCGCCAGGCCGGCCGCGCCCGCCAGACGCCGCAGCGAGGCGCCCTCCGGGCTCGACCGGGACCGGATCACCGCCGCCACCGTGCGGCTGCTCGACTCCGAGGGGCTGGCCCGGTTCTCGATGCGGCGGCTCGCGGGCGGGCTCGGGGTCACCGCGATGTCCCTGTACTGGTACGTGGACACCAAGCACGACCTGCTCGAACTCGCCCTGGACCGCGCCCTGGGCGAGCTGGCCCCGTCGGCGGGACCGGGTCCGGGTCCGGGTCCGAACGCCGGTCCGGGTCCGGGTCCGGGACCGGGACCGGACGCCGGGCCCGCCCCCGAAGGCTGGTCCGGTCGGCTGCGGGTGCTGGCCCGGGCCTACCGGCGGCTGCTGGCGGACCACCCCTGGGTGGCCCCGCTCAGCGCCGCCTATCCGAACATCGGCCCGCACGCCCGGGCCTTCGACGCCGCCCTCCAGCGGCTGCTGGACGCCACGGGCCTCGCCGGCCCCGCCCGGACCGGTGCCCACCTCGCCGTCTCGCAGTTCCTGCACGGCTGCGGGGGCGCGGCCCGGCGGGCGCCCGAGGGCGACTTCTGCCTCGCGCTCGACGTCCTGATCGCAGGCATCGAGGCCAAAGCCAAGGCCGTGGCCGCGACGACTGCCGCGGCCACGGCCACTGCCACGGCGTAGACCCTCCCGGGCGGTGCTCAGGCCTTGGCCGGCACCTCCGCCGGGACCGCGGGCGCCTCGGCGGAGCCGGCCGCCGGGGCGTGGGCCTCGGGCTTCGACTTCAGCGCGACCTCCTTGATGAAGAGGCAGAGCAGCAGCGCCAGCAGCGCGGTGGGCGCCGCGTAGAGGAAGACATCGCCCACGCCGTGCCCGTACGCCGACTCGATGACCGTGCGGACCGGGGCCGGCAGCTTGTCGAGGTCGGGGATGGCTCCGCCGCCCGTACCGCCGTGGCCGAACGCGGCGGCCTTCGGGCCGAGCGCGGTCAGGCCGTCCTTCACGTACCCGGTGACCTGGTGCGCCATCAGCGCGCCGAGCGCCGAGACGCCCATGGCGCCGCCGAGCGAGCGGAAGAAGGTGACGACCGAGCTGGCCGCGCCCAGGTCCTCGGGGGCGACCTGGTTCTGGGTGGCGAGGACCAGGTTCTGCATCATCATGCCGAGGCCGAGGCCGGTCAGCGCCATGTAGACGGCGATGTGCCAGTACGGGGTGTCGTACCGCAGGGTGCCCAGGAGCCCCAGGCCGGCGGTCAGCAGGATGCCGCCGACGATGAGCCAGGCCTTCCACTTACCGGTCTTGGTGATCACCTGACCGGAAACGGTGGAGGAGACGAAGAGCCCGCCGATCATCGGAATCGTGAGGACTCCGGACATCGTGGGGGACTCGTTGCGGGCCAGCTGGAAGAACTGGCTGAAAAACACCGTGCCCGAGAACATCGCGATGCCCACGAACAGCGAGGCCGCCGAGGCGAGCGTGATGGTCTTGTTGCGGAACAGCCGCAGCGGGATGATCGGGTCGCTCGCCCGGGACTCGACGAGGACGAAGAGCAGGCCGAGCGCGACCGCGCCGCCCGTCATCGCCCAGGTCTGCCACGAGATCCACGGGTAGGCGTCGCCGGCCTGCGTGACCCAGATCAGCAGCGCCGAGACGGCCCCGCTGATCAGGAAGGCGCCCAGCCAGTCGACCTTGACCTCGCGGCGCACCACGGGAAGCCGCAGGGTCTTCTGGAGGACGATCAGCGCGATGACCGCGAAGGGCACGCCGACGTAGAAGCACCAGCGCCAGCCCAGCCACTCGGTGTCGGTGATGACACCGCCCAGCAGCGGCCCGCCGACGGTGGCGACGGCGAAGACCGCGCCGAGGTAGCCGCTGTACCGGCCGCGTTCGCGCGGGGAGATCATCGCGGCCATCACGATCTGCGCGAGGGCGGACAGGCCGCCGACGCCGATGCCCTGGACCACGCGGCAGGCGATCAGCGTGCCGGTGTTCTGGGACAGGCCCGCGACCACGGAGCCGAGGACGTAGATCACGAGGGATATCTGGACCAGCAGCTTTTTGCTGAAGAGGTCGGACAGCTTGCCCCACAGGGGGGTGGCCGCGGTCATCGACAGCAGGGCGGCCGTCACCACCCAGGTGTACGAGGACTGCGTGCCGCCGAGGTCGCTGATGATCTGGGGCAGGGCGTTGGAGACGATCGTGGAGGACAGGATCGCCACGAACATGCCGAGCATCAGCCCGGACAGGGCCTTCATGATCTGCGGGTGGGTCATGGCCGGGGCCACGGACGGCGTCGCGGACGTGGTCACGGACGGGGGCGGGTTGTCGGTCGTCGTCTCCGACTGGACCATGTCGTTCCTTTGTCTAGAAGCTCGAGCGGAGCCGGGCCAGCAGCGTGTTCAGCGTGTCGACGTCCTCGGGGGACCACGCGGCCAGCGCTCTTTCCAGCGCCGCCGTGTAGCGGGAGCCGAGCTCGGCGAGGAGCGCCCGGCCGGCCGGGGTGAGCCGCAGGATCCGGCACCGGCCGTCCCCCGGGTCGGCCTCGCGTCCGATCCAGCCGCGCTCGGCGACGTGGGTCACGTGCCGGCTGGTCACCGAGATGTCGACGGCCATGAGCTCGGCCAGCCGGCTCAGCCGCATCTCGCCGTGCCGGTGCAGCACGGTGAGGACGGCGGCGGCGCCGGGCGGGCAGTCCGGGGGCAGGATGCGGGCGAGGTCGCGTTTGACCGCACCGATTCCGGTGAGCTGGCGGGCCAGCTCCTCGTACCGTGTGGTCTCCGTCGGCTTCGCCGTCTCCGCCGTCTGTGTGGTCACCGGACAGCCCCCCATCTTGTTGCTTAAAGCAACCATAGAAGCGGATGGTTGCTACAGGCAAACGAATCCGGGGGGTGGGGCGGTAAAAGAATCGGAAAACCGGCTAGGGTCCTGCTCCATGGCTGCGAACCACAACTCACAGGGCCCCGAGGGCAACTACGACCCCGCGGGCAGCACCCAGATGTTCCGGGCGTTCGTCGAGGAGGCCGCACCGGCCCGGCAGGCGCCCACCCGCCGTCAGCTCCGAGAGGAGCAGCAGCAGGCCGCCGGCCCGAGGAAGGGCCTGTGGCTGGGGCTGGCCGTCGCGGCGGTGGTCGTGATCGGCGCGGCCGCCTGGCTCTTCCTGGGCTGAGCCGCGGGCCCCGGACCCCGGACCGGATCCGGCCGCGGCCGGATGCCCCTGGCCGGAAGCCCCGGTCAGGGCCTCAGCTCCAGGTGGCCGTGACCTGGCGGGTGTCCACGTGCATGCCCAGCGGCACCCGCCACGCCTCCACGCACACCGTGTAGCTCTGCGTCTTCGCGGTTCCGCCCGCGATGGGCGCGGGCAGCGGCTGGGTGGTGGTGATCGTGGCCCAGTCGATGCCGAGGGCGCCGATGATGTGCGTCGCGAAGCTGACCGTGCCCGAACGGGCCGCGGCGGTGCCGGTGTTGGTGAAGGTGACGGTGACCCGCTCGCACCAGCGGTCGCCCGCGGCCGCCCTGAGGGGTGCGGACAGCGTCAGCTTCGCCGGAGTCGCGGGCGGCGCCGGCGGCGCGGTGCCGGGCTTGGCGGGCGGGCTCGGCGGCGTGTTCGGCGTGCCGGGACTTCCCGCGCCTCCGGAGCCCCCGGGGCTGCCGGAGCCGCCGCCGGTGCCGGGTGTGCCGGGTGCGTGGGTGGTCGGGCCGGCTCCGGGTGCGGTGCCCGGGGGTCGTCCGGAGCCGCCGGGTCCGGTCGCCGCGGTCCCGCCCTGGGCGGAGCCGCCGGGCACTTGGGACTCCGGCGCACTGGCCGACGTACTCGACGACACGGAGGAGCCGCCCGCCGCCGACGGGCCGCCGAGCGGCTGGAACTCCACCCCGCCCCGCGGCGCCACGTTCTCCCCCGCACCCCGCTCGGGGCCCGGGGCCGCGGCGCCCACGGCGAGGTAGCCGTCCCGCGCCGGGCCGCCGCAGCCGGTGAGGCCGGCGGCGGCCGTGCAGCACAGGACGAGGAGGGCGGCCGCGCGAGATCCCTTTCGCATCGCGCCAGTTTTCCTGACGCTCCGTCAATTGGGAAGCCCGTACGCCCGGATCACTCGCCGATCAGGCCCGCGCGCAGCTGCGCGAGGGTGCGGGTGAGCAGCCGGGAGACGTGCATCTGGGAGATGCCGACCTCCTCGCCGATCTGCGACTGGGTCATGTTCGCGAAGAACCGCAGCATGATGATCTGCCGTTCGCGCGCCGGGAGTTTGGCGAGCAGCGGCTTCAGCGACTCGCGGTACTCGACGCCCTCGAGCGCGGTGTCCTCGTAGCCGAGGCGGTCCGCGAGCGAGCCCTCGCCGCCCTCGTCCTCGGGGGAGGGCGAGTCGAGCGAGGAGGCGGTGTAGGCGTTGCCCACGGCGAGGCCGTCGACGACGTCCTCCTCCGAGACGCCCAGGACGGCGGCGAGCTCGGGGACGGTCGGCGAGCGGTCCAGCTTCTGGGCGAGCTCGTCGCTGGCCTTGGTCAGCGCCAGGCGCAGCTCCTGGAGCCGGCGCGGGACGCGGACGGACCAGGAGGTGTCCCTAAAGAATCGTTTGATCTCGCCCACGACGGTCGGCATCGCGAACGTCGGGAACTCCACGCCGCGTTCGCAGTCGAACCGGTCGATCGCCTTGATCAGACCGATCGTGCCGACCTGGACGATGTCTTCCATCGGCTCGTTGCGGCTGCGGAAGCGCGCGGCGGCGTACCGGACCAGGGGCAGGTTCAGCTCGATCAGGGTGTCGCGTACGTACGCCCGGTCGGGGCTGTCCGCGTCCAGGGCGGCGAGGCGCTGGAAGAGGGAGCGGGAGAGGGTGCGGGTGTCGATGGCTTCCGAGCGGTCAGACACTGGCCGTGCTGCCGGCGTCGCGCTCTTGACGAGCGTGAGCACCTGTGAGCTGCCCTGGTCTACGGACATGCCACCCCCTTGAGGTCGCGGACGGTCGCGTTCGGCGCGCCCGTCGGAGGAACGCAGCCTCCACCTGAATACCGGAGGCGGGGCTGCGGCAAACGCGGTTCAAGCAGAATGTCACATGTCGGCAACACGCTGTAGCGCCAAGTCGACATATATCTCCAGCGACAGACGAGGTCAGAGGGCGATCAGCCCGTTCTGTCGGGAATCAAGTGAATGATCTCCACTCGTTACGGTTACGCCTCGATCCTGTTTGCGGATCTCAGTCGGGCGAAACTGCGGGCGAGGAGCCGTGAGACGTGCATCTGGGAGACGCCGAGCTCCGCGCTGATCTGGGATTGCGTCAGATTGTTGTAGTACCGCAGGAGCAGGATCCTTTGTTCTCGCTCGGGCAGCTGTACGAGCAGGTGGCGCACGAGGTCGCGGTGTTCGACCCCGGCCAGCTCCGGATCCTCGTAACCGAGGCGGTCGAGGAGGCCGGGCATTCCGTCGCCTTCCTGCGCGGCCTCGAGCGAGGTTGCGTGATAACTCCGGCCGGCCTCGATGCAGGAGAGGACCTCGTCCTCGGTGATGCGCAGCCGCTCGGCGATCTCGGCGGTGGTCGGGGTGCGGCCGTGGAGGGTGGTGAGGTCCTCGGTGGCGGCGTTGACCTGCACCCACAGCTCGTGGAGGCGGCGGGGCACGTGGACGGTGCGCACGTTGTCGCGGAAGTAGCGCTTGATCTCGCCCACGACGGTCGGCATCGCGAAGGTCGGGAACTGCACGCCGCGGTCCGGGTCGAACCGGTCGATGGCGTTGATCAGCCCGATGGTGCCGACCTGGACCACGTCCTCCATCGGCTCGTTGCGGCTGCGGAAGCGGGCGGCCGCGTAGCGGACGAGCGGGAGGTTGGCCTCGATGAGGGCCCCGCGCACCCGGTTGTGCTCGCTGGTGCCCGGCTGGAGCCCCTTCAGCTGCCCGAAGAGGACCTGGGTCAGGGCCCGGGTGTCCGCGCCCCGGCTCGGCGGCCTGGGGGGCGCGGGAGGGGGTCCTGGCGCGGCCGGGGGCTCCTCCGGGGACGGATCCTGGCGTGGCTCCGGGCGGAGCCCCTGGCGCGACTCCTGCCGGGGCGGTGCCGGGGAGTCCTGCTGCGGGTCCTGCTGGGGTGGCACCTGAGGCGCTGTACTGGCCGGCACGGTCACGCCACCCCTTCGGTCAACTCATCCGTCAAAAGCGGTCATAGCATCACAAGAGATGTGCACTGTGTGCAAGCACCGTATATCACCGTGTTGAGGGCAAGTTGGGCATATTAGGGCATTACGCCCAGTGGTGGGTATGCAAAAAGCCCCCCACCCGTCGGAGTGGGGGGCCGGGAAATCCGGAAGCCGCTTCAGCGTACGGGCTCAGCGCACCAGTTCGGTCATGAACTCGCCGATACCGGAGGCTGCATCCGATATGCCCTGGAAGCCTATTCCGACCATCTCGGCCGCGCGCTTGGGCTGGGTGATGATCACGAAGAGGACGAAGACGGTGAGGGCACCCGTGATGAGCTTCTTGGTGTCCATGTGCGCTGACGGCCTCCCCAACCGGTCCTGCGAAGTCGGGTGAGTCTAACCGGTCGCGTTTGGACACTCACCCGGCCTTTAAGGACCAATGACCCGGCACTCCGGGCCCTTTGCCGGTGTGCCCGCGGTTGCGGGGGGCGCAGGATTGATGTGAGCCCACCGGTTCTGGCAGGAAATCGGTGGGTGAGGGACAGGACCTCACTGCGGGGTCCGAGCCGCAAGCTTCCCCCCTGACTGCGGCCCGGACTGGCAGGTTCCGTCCTCATCGGGGGAAGTGGCTTGTCCCCCCGATGCCACTTCCCCCGTCCCATACGTGGAAGGTCCCGACTCCGGTCGGGGCCTTCTTCGTGTTTTCCGGTTCTCCCGCCCGCTCCGCGTTCCCGCCGTCTCCGCTTCCCCGCTACTGGATGGCGCCGGCGAGGTCCGTCAGGGGCTGTACGGGGGCGATGACCGGTGCCAGGTCGTTCGGGAGCTCCGCCAGCCGGTTGAGCTGGTTCGCGCCCTCGCTGATCTTCCCGCCGATCTCCTGGACGGAGGTGGGCTGGGCGCCCGTGGGCATGCCCGGGGCGGCCGACGGGAGGTCCGGGAGGGTCAGGGGGGCCACGGGCGCGGCGGAGGCGGCGGGTGCGGCGAGTCCCGCGGCGGCCCCCGCGAGGGCGATGGCGGCGAGCATGCGCTGGGTCTTGGTCATGCCGTGACAACGGCCGAGGGGGCGGGCGGTCACGCGGACGTCATCCGGAGGGACGCGCGGGCGGACGCGCGGGCGGACGCGCGGGCGGGTTGCGGCGCCCCCCCCGCTGCCGTCCGGGCGGAACGCCGAGAGCCCCGACCCTTGCGGGTCGGGGCTCTCGATCGGAGCGGTAGTGGAGGGATTTGAACCCCCGATGGGTTGCCCCATACTCGCTTTCGAGGCGAGCTCCTTCGGCCACTCGGACACACTACCGAGATGGATCCTAGCCTAAGGATCCTCGTTCACCGAAATCGGAATCCGCCGTGCCGGTCACAGGCAGCGGAAGAAGTCGGTCAGCTGCCGTGCGCACTCCTCGGCGAGGACGCCGCGGATCACTTCGGGCCGGTGGTTGAGCCGCCGGTCCCGCACGAGGTCCCACAGCGAGCCGGCCGCGCCCGCCTTCTCGTCGTCCGCGCCGAAGACGACGCGGGCGACGCGGGACTGCACGAGCGCGCCCGCGCACATCACGCACGGCTCCAGGGTCACCACGAGGGTGCACCCCGGAAGCCGCCATTCCCCGAGGGCGGCAGCGGCCCGGCGCAGCGCCAGTACCTCGGCGTGCGCCGTGGGGTCGCCGGTCGCCTCGCGCTCGTTGTGCCCGGCGGCGATGACCGCGCCGTCGGGGCCGAGCACGACGGCGCCGACCGGCACGTCGCCGGCCGGCACCGCCCGGGCGGCCTCCCGGAGCGCCAGGCGCATGGGGTCCCGCCACGGGTCCCGTACGGGATCGGGGCCGTGCGCGTCGTGCGCGAGGTGCGCGTCGTGCCGGTCGGGCGCGTCGTGCCCTTCGTGCGGGTGGTGCGGAGGGAGCACTAGCGGACGGCCTCCAGGACCTCGGTGGCCCCGAGGGACTCGGCGATCTCCGAGAGGGCGTCCCCGTCCAGGGTCATCAGTTGTTTGTGGGTCACGCCGAGGTCGTCCAGCAACTGGGGGTCGCCGAGCGGACCGGCCGGTACCGGCTCCGCGCCGGTGCCTCCCGGCTCGTCCTCGTCGTCGGTCTCGTCGGTGAAGGCGGTGAGGGGTTCCTCCTCGCCGTCCTCGGTGCCGTCCAGGTCCAGCTCGTCGAGTTCGTCGTCCTCCTCGTCGCTGCCCAGCAGCTCTTTGGTCAGCATCGAGCCGTAGGAGCTGCGGGCGGCCGCGGAGGCGTTCGATACGAAGTACCGCGGGTCCTCCTCGCCGTCCACGCGGACGACGCCGAACCAGGCGTCCTCCTGCTCGATGAGGGCGACCACCGTGTCGTCGTCGACAGCGGCGGACCGGGCGAGATCGATCAGATCACTGAGGGACTCGACGTCGTCGAGTTCCATGTCGCTCGCTTCCCACCCGTCTTCGGTGCGCGCGAGCAGTGCGGCGAAATACACCGTGACTCTCCCACTGGTCTTAGGCGTGCCGGTTGGAGGTCCCCCCGGCCGGAGGTTGGGGCCGAACGGCCGTGGTTCTCGCCGTACTGCCCCGCCCAATCGGCATCGTGGCAGAAACGGCGGCATTGCGAGAGGTCTTCCGCGCTTGCGTCGTCCCGTGCCGTGCGGTGCGCGGCCCGTACGGAGGGCGCGGGGCGGCGGTGCCGTACGGGTCCGGGGCCCCGGCCGGGCTCCGCAGCGGCGCTCGCGCGCGCCGGGCGCGCCCCGGCCGTGTCGGACCCAGGGTCACCAGCGGAACGTGCGCATGCGCATCTGCTGGCGCATGCGGGCGGCGCGGGCACGCCGGGGCTGGACGCGGTCGCGCAGCGCCCGCGCCTCCATGAGGTCGCGCAGGAACTGCGCGCGGCGTGCTCGGCGCTGCGCCGCGGTCTCGGGCACTTCGTCGCTCGGCTGAGAGTCGGGCATCGGCCACCACCCCGGGCTGGTCGGTCGTTCCCCCTGGCACCCACCTTCCCCCGGACGGGCCGTTTGATGCCACCCCACCGCAGGTCAGAACGGTCAGGCGGCGTCGGCCGCCTCGTCGGGAAGGGTCGGGACGACGGCCACGGGGCCGTGCGCGTGCTGGAGCACGGCGTTCGCCACCGAGCCGATGAGCAGAGACATGGCCTTGCGCCGCGGGTGGTGGCGGCCCACCACCACCAGCTCCGCCGACCGCGAGGCGATGACCAGCCGTCCCGCCGCGTCCCCGGGCACGGCGGCCTGCTCGACCGGGACGCCGGGGTAGCGGTCGCGGAAGGGTGCCAGCCGCTCCGTCTGGGAGCGCAGCATCTCGCGCTCGGCCGGTACGGCGTCCCCGTCGTCCGCCAGTCCCTCCGGCGGGATCACGACGAAGGGGGCGTCGATCATCATGGTCGGCGCGGGCGGTATCGCGTACGCGGACACCACCTGGACGGTGGTCCCCCGCACGGACGCCTCGGTGAACGCGAAGTCCAGTACGTCGTCCGGGGTCTCCGCCGCGTGCAGTCCGAGCACCACCTTGCCGGCGGACTCCTCCGCCGAGGCGTCGGCCGCCTTCCGGTCCGCGTGGGGGATCACCACGACCGGGCAGGGCGCGGTGGTGGCGACGGCGCGGCTGTTCGAGCCGAGCAGCAGGCTGGCGAAGCCGCCGCGCCCGCGGGAGCCCATCACGAGCATCAGGGCCTCCGCGCCGATCACGCGCAGGGCCTCGGGGACGGAGCCCTCCAGGGACTCGTACCGGACGCCTTCCGGCAGGCCGGGGCCGCCGCCCAGCAGGGCCCGGATCCGCTCGCCGACCGGGTCGGCGAACTCCTCCGGCTGCGAGGAGTCGTGCAGCGCGGCCCGGCGGCCCGCGTACAACTGGGCGTGGTCGGGCAGTACATGGGCGACGAGCAGCCCCGTACCGTGCCGCAGCGCCGCGGCCCCGGCCCACTCCAGGGCGCGCAGGCTGTGCTCGGATCCGTCGACGGCGGCGATCACCGGTGCGTGGCTCATCAGTCCAGCCTGGAGGGCCCGCGCGCGGGTCGCATCCGCAGACGGACGCGCGGGGGCCCGCTCAGCGCGTAGCCTTTTGGGTGCAGGTCGCGTCTCGCGGCCGTTTTTGCAGGTCGCAGGCCGAGTTTTGGAGGATGTTGTGCGTTTGCAGGTCGTCGATCACCCCTTGGTGGCGCACAAACTCACCACCCTGCGCGACAAGCGCACCGACTCCCCCACCTTCCGCCGGCTCGCCGACGAGCTGGTGACCCTGCTCGCGTACGAGGCCACGCGTGACGTGCGCACCGAGCAGGCCGACATCGAGACCCCGGTCGCCCCGACCACCGGTGTGAAGCTCTCGCACCCGCGCCCGCTGGTCGTGCCGATCCTGCGGGCCGGTCTCGGCATGCTCGACGGCATGGTGCGGCTCCTGCCGACCGCCGAGGTGGGCTTCCTGGGCATGGTGCGCAACGAGGAGACCCTGGAGGCCTCCACGTACGCGACGCGCATGCCGGAGGACCTCTCGGGGCGCCAGGTCTACGTCGTCGACCCGATGCTGGCCACCGGCGGCACGCTCGTCGCGGCGATCCGGGAACTGATCAAGCGCGGCGCCGACGACGTCACGGCCGTGGTACTGCTGGCCGCGCCCGAGGGTGTCGAGATCATGGAGCGCGAGCTGGCGGGCACGCCGGTGACCGTGGTGACGGCCGCGGTGGACGAGCGGCTCAACGAGCACGGCTACATCGTTCCGGGCCTGGGCGACGCGGGCGACCGCATGTACGGCTCGGCCGAATAGCACCACCGGCTCCGGACGGCGGGACGGCCCGGACGGCCGGAGCGCCCCGGCCGCCGGAGCCCCGGACCGGGGCTCCGGGGCGTCGTCAGGGCGTCAGCACTTCGCGGCGGGCGCGGGCACGGGGTTGGCCAGGACGGCCAGCGCCTTGTCCGCGTCCTCCTTCGTGCTCAGCTCCTTGAAGGCATCGCCCAGGATCAGGTCGATGTCCGCGGTCTCGCGGGTGTCGGTCTGCTGGGTGGTGCCGGCGAGCTGGGTGCCCAGCACGCTGAAGGCGGCCTTGTCGGTGGCGGGGGAGCCCAGCAGTATCCCGGTGCCGGGGACCTTCTTGTCGAAGTCGGCGGGGGCGTTGCCGACGTTGCCGACGTTGAAGCCGCGTTTGCGCAGCTCGTCGCCGACGGCCTTGGCGAGGCCCGCGCGCGGGGTCGCGTTGTAGACGTTGACGGTGATGTCGGCGGGCTTCGGCAGGACGACCGCCGGTTTCTGGGAGGCGGCCGCCGCGGCTTCGGGGCCGCCCTTGGCCGCGGTGTCGGCCGCCTTCGTCGGACAGTCCTTGGCGCCCGCGGCCGTGTTCCGCTTCGGGCTGTCGCCCTGGAACACGTCGATGAGCTGCAAGGCCCCGTAGCCGAGCAGGGCCAGGGCGAGGACCGAGCCGAGGACGGCGAAGATGATCCGACGGGGGCTCCGCTTACGGCTCATGCGGGGGTAAGCGGCTCCCGTGACGCGGTACTTTCCGCCCATGCCGGGGGGAGTGAGCATGCTCATGGGCGCAGCGTAGTGCCGCTCGGTGGCGATGCCTACTAAATGATCTGCTGATAGGTCAATGGTGACCCGAAAGGCGCAATCCACGCGAAGCGCCGGAAATCCCTACCCGTGTCCGTCGGCGGGTGGGCGCGGGCGGGTAGGGGCCGGGCGGGGGCCCGCCGGGCCTTGGCCGCCGGGCCCGCGGGGCGGGCCCGGGCCGCGGGCTCAGTCCATCTCGAGGACGCGGGCGTGCAGCACCTGGCGCTGCTGCAGGGCGGCGCGCACGGCGCGGTGCAGTCCGTCCTCCAGGTAGAGGTCGCCCCGCCACTTCACGACGTGCGCGAAGAGGTCGCCGTAGAAGGTCGAGTCCTCGGCGAGCAGCGTTTCGAGGTCGAGCTGTCCCTTGGTCGTCACCAGCTGGTCGAGCCGGACCGGGCGCGGCGCGACATCCGCCCACTGCCGGGTGCTTTCCCGGCCGTGGTCGGGGTACGGCTTTCCGTTACCGATGCGCTTGAAGATCACACGGAAAGCCTACCGGGCCCGGCCCTGCGTGCGCAGCCTCGCCGCGTTGGTGCAAAAGTGACGAAGAGCGCCAATTCGGGAGTGATGCATGAGCGAGAGCACCGACCCCGCCGCCGTGGCGGACCAGACGGGCCCAGCCGACAAGATCGCTGCCGGATACGCCTTCACCGGACCCGCGCTCGACCTGGGGGCCCTGCTCTGGGACGGCGGCTGCCTGCCGGACCACCAGATCCGCATCCCCCTGCCGATGCTCAACCGGCACGGGCTGGTCGCGGGCGCGACGGGCACCGGCAAGACCAAGACCCTCCAGCTGATCGCCGAGCAGCTGTCGGCCAACGGGGTGCCGGTCTTCCTCGCGGACGTCAAGGGCGACGTCTCGGGGATCTCGGCGCCGGGCGCGCCGAACGAGAAGGTCGGGCAGCGGGCGAAGGACGTGGCCCAGCAGTGGGAGGCCACCGGATACCCGAGCGAGTTCTACTCGCTGGGCGGCATCGGCCCCGGGATCCCGGTCCGCTCCACCGTCACCAGCTTCGGCCCGGTCCTGATGTCGAAGGTGCTCCAGCTCAACCAGACGCAGGAGCAGTCCCTCGGCCTGATCTTCCACTACGCCGATGCCAAGGGCCTGGAGCTGATCGACCTCAAGGACCTGCGCGCGGTCGTCGCCTTCCTCGTGTCCGACAAGGGGAAACCGGAGCTCAAGGGCATCGGGGGGCTGTCCACGGTGACGGCCGGGGTGATCCTGCGGGCACTGACCGCCTTCGAGCAGCAGGGGGCGGCGGAGTTCTTCGGCGAGCCCGAGTTCGACACCAGTGAGTTCCTGCGGACGGCCGCGGACGGCCGGGGCGTGGTCTCCGTACTGGAACTCCCCGCGGTCCAGGACAAGCCGCAGCTCTTCTCCACCTTCCTGATGTGGCTGCTCGCTGACCTCTTCAACGACCTGCCGGAGGTCGGCGACCTGGAGCAGCCCAAGCTCGTCTTCTTCTTCGACGAGGCGCACCTGCTCTTCAACGGCGCCTCGAAGGCCTTCCTCGACTCCATCACCCAGACCGTGCGCCTCATCCGCTCCAAGGGCGTGGGCGTGTTCTTCGTGACGCAGACCCCCAAGGACGTGCCGGGGGACGTGCTCGCCCAGCTCGGCAACCGCGTGCAGCACGCACTGCGCGCCTTCACCCCCGACGACGCGAAGGCGCTGAAGGCGACGGTGAAGACCTTCCCCCACTCCGACTACGACCTGGAGGAGCTGCTCACGCAGCTGGGGACCGGCGAGGCGGTGATCACCGTGCTCAGCGAGAACGGCGCCCCGACCCCGGTCGCGGCGACCCGGCTGCGCGCCCCGCAGTCGCTGATGGGGCCGGTCGACCCGGCGGCCCTGGACCGGGCGGTGAAGTCCTCGCTGCTCTGGTCGCGCTACGCGGAGCCCGTGGACCGCGAGTCGGCGTACGAGAAGATCAGCGCCGAGCAGGCCGCAGCGGAGGCGCAGGCAGAGGCGGCAGCGGCGGAGGCCGAGGCGGAGAAGCAGGCCAAGGAGGCCGAGAAGGAGGCGGCGCGGGCCGCGCGCAGTGCCCCGAAGCCCGATCCCTCACTGGCCGAGCAGGTGGTGGGGAGCGGGCTGTTCCGGTCGCTGGCCCGGTCGATCGGGACGCAGCTGGGCCGGGAGATCTCGCGTTCGATCTTCGGCACGGCACGCAAGCGGCGCTGAGCGGCGGTCCCGTCCGCTCCCGGCCCCGGTCCCCCGATCCAGGCGGAATCGAGCGCACCGGGTGACGGGAACCGGCCGGTCGCTGACAGACTCGTGGCATGCGGACCGAACTGACCGACACCACGTCCAGCAAGATCAACCGGGCGCTGCTCGCAGCCCGCCGGGAGATAGGCAGCCCCACCACGGGGCTGGTGCTCACCCTCGTCGTCGTCACCGACGAGGAGAACGCCTACGACGCGCTGCGCGCCGCCTCCGAGGCCTCGCGCGAGCACCCCTGCCGCGTCATCACGGTGATCAAGCGGACCTCGCGGGGCTCGCACAAGCTCCGCGCGACCCGGCTCGACGCCGAGCTGCGGGTCGGTACGGACGCGGGCACCGGGGAGACCCTGGTGCTGCGCCTGCACGGGGAGCTGACCGGGCAGGCCGGCTCGGTCGTCCTGCCGCTGCTGGTGCCGGACGCGCCGGTCGTGGCGTGGTGGCCGGCCGACGCCCCCGCCGACGTGGCGCGGGACTCCCTGGGCGCGCTCGCGCAGCGCCGGATCACGGACGCGGCCGCGGCCTTCGACCCGGTCGGCGTACTGGACGAGCGGGCCGCCGCCTACCAGCCCGGCGACACCGACCTGGCCTGGACCCGGCTGACCCCGTGGCGGGCCCTGCTGGCGGCCGCCCTGGACCAGAAGCCGCTGCCGGTGACCGGCGCGGCGGTGGCGAGCGAGCCCGACAACGCGAGCGCCGAGCTGCTGGCGCGCTGGCTGGAGGACCGGCTCGGGGTGCCGGTGGACCGGGTGCCGAGCGAGGGCCCGGTGATCACCCGGGTCACCCTGCGCACCACGGGCGGCGAGATCCGGGTGGACCGGCCCGCGGGCGCCCTGGCCACGCTGGTCCTGCCGGGGAGCCCCGACCGCAGCGTGGCCCTGAAGATCCGCAGCGGCGCCGAACTGATCGCGGAGGAACTGCGCCGCCTCGACGCGGACGTGACCTACGGTTCCGCGCTGCGGCGGCGGCCGCTCCAGGCGGCGCTCTCCGCGTAGTGGTTGTCGTACGTGGCGGAGCTGTCCTTGATGTCCTGGACGGTGGCCTCGCCCGCGTTGACCCGGCCGAGCAGGCGGTAGTAGTCGAAGCGGCCCATGCCGGGGGTGAAGCCGACGAACACGCTCGCGGTGTGGCCGGCGGCGGGGGCGAAGGCGTGCTTGACGCCGGGCGGGACGGCGAGGAAGTCGCCGGCGTCGAGGGTTTGGACCTCGTCGCCGACCAGGATGTCGAGCCGGCCGGCGGTGACGTGGAAGAACTCGGTGGCCTTGGTGTGGAAGTGCACCGGGGCGCCGGCCGCGCCCTCGTCGAAGGTGGCCGTGTTGCAGGTGAGTTCGGCGGTGTCCGTGAGCAGGGTGATGAGGCTGCCGGGGGCGTCGTGGATGGCTTCGGCGGTGGCGGCGCGGGTCGCGATCTCTGTCATGTCCATCAATCTACGGTCCGGATCGACCGGCTTCAGGGGTCAATCGGGCCCGGATCCGGCCGGTCAATTCGGCCCTCGCCGATGCCGTCGCCGGCGCCCCGCCCCTCAGCCCGAACTCTTCGCCGCCTTGGCCGCGGCCTTCATCTCCTGTTTGTGCGCCCGGACCTTGGCCAGTGAGGCGGGGCCGGTGATGTCGGCCGCCGAGCGGTAGACGTTCGCCGGTCCGTAGCCGCCCGCCGCCTCCCGCCAGCCCTTCGGGCGCACGCCGAGCCGCTTGCCCAGCAGGGCGAGGAAGATCTGGGCCTTCTGTTCGCCGAAGCCGGGCAGTGCCTTGAGCCGCGCCAGCAGTTCCTCCCCCGTCCCGACGCCGTTCCAGACGGCCTCGGCGTCCCCGTCGTAGTGCTCCACCAGGTACGCGCACAGCTGCTGGATCCGCTTCGCCATCGACCCGGGGTAGCGGTGCACGGCCGGCTTGTCCGAGAGCAGGGCGGCGAACGCCTCCGGGTCGTACGCGGCGATGGCGTGCGCGTCCAGGTCGTCGGAGCCGAGCCGCCGGGCGATCGTCCAGGGCCCGGAGAAGGCCCACTCCATCGGCACCTGCTGGTCCAGCAGCATCCCGACGAGCGCGGCGAGCGGGCTCCGGGAGAGCAGAGCGTCGGCCTCCGGCTGCTGTGCCAGCCGGATGGTGATGTCCTTGTCCATGGCTCCAGCCTCGCGCGCGGGCGCGTTCCCCGCGCGGTCGGCACACCGCGCGCCTAGCGTGGATACGACGACAGCTACGCGTACGTCCGAGTCCGAATCCGAGGAGTCGATCGATCATGGGTGAGTTCACCGAAGGCGCGCCGTGCTGGGTGGACGCGATGTTCGCCGACGTGGAGGCCGCCAAGACCTTCTACGCCGACGTGCTGGGCTGGACCTTCGGCGAGGCCAGCAGCGAGTACGGCAACTACACGCAGGCCTATTCCGACGGGAAGGCCGTCGCCGCCGTGGTCCCCCCGATGCCCGGGGCCGACGCTCCGTCGCAGTGGTGCCTGTACCTCCACTCGCCCGACGCGGCGGCCACGGCGGAGAAGGTCACCTCGAACGGCGGCGAGGTGCTGATGGGCCCGATGCAGGTGGGCAGCTTCGGCTCGATGCTGATCGCGAAGGAGCCGAGCGGGGCGGTCTTCGGCGTCTGGCAGCCGGGTGACCACAAGGGGTTCGAGAAGACGGGCGAGGCGGGCGCGTACGCCTGGGCGGAGGTCTTCACCCGGGAGCCCGACAAGCCGGACGCCTTCCTTCCGGCGGTGTTCCCGTACAGCACCCAGGAGATGGACGCGGGCGACGACCCGGAAGCGGCCGGCATGGACTTCAAGGTCTACAGCGTCGGCGGTCCGGAGAATCCGGTGCTGGGCCGGATGAAGATGGGCGACGAGTTCCCGCCCGAGGTCCCCTCCTACATCCAGGTGTACTTCGGCGTCCCGAACTGCGACGAGGCGATCGAGAAGGCGAAGAAGCACGGCGGGCAGCTGCACTTCGGCCCGATGGACAGCCCGTTCGGCCGTTTCGCGGCGCTGACGGACCAGCAGGGCGCGGCCTTCGCGGTGATCGACATGTCGACGACGGTCGGGGAGATGCCCGACTTCGGCTGAGCCGCCGCACGACGTCACATCCCGGCCCCCGGCGCCGTCAGCGCGCCGAACCACACGTGGGTGACCGCGCTGACGTAGCGCGCCCCGCAGCGGTCCGAGGGCACGACCAGCTGGCTGCCCGCCTCGTCGAGGTCCTCCCCGTCGAGCCGGGTGGCCAGCAGGACGGGGCTGTCCCCGAAGTCGGCGTCGAGCTCGGCCCAGGACAGGACGGAGTGGTGGCCGTCCCCGCCGCTGATCGCGATCAGGAAGCGGCTCCTGTCCTTGCGCCGCCGGGCGTCGAACGCGGGGCCCGCGTCCGCGATCACGTCACGGAGCAACGGGCCCTCGAACACGTGGTGCTGCGGGCCGTTCGTCGCGCAGTCGAACGTGACCGCAGCCCGGTGCTGTGCCCATTCCCGCAGGTCCGCGACGCTCAGGGTCGCCGGGTGGTCCAGGTCTCCGTGCAGCATCAGTTTGGCCATGGGTAGGTGATGCCCGGGCTCGGCGATCCGGAACCTCATCTGCAAGGTTGAGAGCATATTATGAGCTGCAAGTGCGTGATTATTGGTCGTTTCTACCTGGCACCGACTGCATCTGCTGCCACACGGTGTCCCGGGTCAGCGGCAGTTCCGTGAAGCGGACCCCCGTGGCGTCGCGCAGTGCGTTGGCGAAGGCCGGGGCCACCGGGTTGAAGGGGCTCTCGCTCATCGACTTCGCGCCCAGCGGCCCGATCGCGTCCCGCGTCTCCATGAAGTGCACCTCGGTGCGCGGGACATCGGCGTACTGCGGAAGCCGGTAGCGCCGGAAGGCCGCCGTGGTCACCTCCCCGCGCTCGTCCACCCGTACCGTCTCGAAGAGGGTCGCGCCCAGTGCCTGCGCGACACCGCCCTCGACCTGGCCCCGGCACTGCATCGGGTTCATGACCTTGCCCGCGTCCGCCGCGTGGACGGACCGCAGGATCCGCATCTCGCCCGTGCCCGGGTCGACCGCCAGCCGGAACCACTGGGCGTTGAAGGCCACCGAGCGGGGAGAGCCGCCCCAGTGCCCGTCCGCCGCGAGCTCCTCCAGCCTGCCCTTGTCGTACGCGGCCTCGTACAGCTCCTTCAGGGTGACGGTCCGGCCCGCGCAGTCGAAGGCCTCCGCCCCGAGCGTGCACAGGTGCCGGGCGACCCCCGTGTGCCGGGCGGCGAAGGTCCGCAGCCGCTCGGCGAGCGAATCGGCCGCCAGCATCACCGCCTTGCCCGCCACCACCGTGCCGGCCGAGCCGAAGGCGCCGGTGTCGTGGCGGACGACGTCGGTGTCCGACTGGCGGACCGCGATCCGGTCGACCGTGGTGTTCAGCGCGCCCGCGCTGATCTGTCTGTGGACCGTGGTGGTGCCGTTGCCGAACTCCGCCGTGCCGACCGCGATGTCGTACGTGCCGTCGCGCAGCAGGCTGACCCGGGCGTCGGCGAAGTGGCCGCCCGGCGGACCGGTCGCGATCATGGCGACGGCCGTGCCCGTCCCGGTGAGCCAGCCCTCGGGGACGTCCTCGTGGCTGCGGTCCTCGGCGATGGCCCGGCGGACGACGTCCATGCACTGCTTCATCCCGTACGAGGCGATGAACAGGTCCTCCTCGTGGCCGATCGGGCTCACCATGGGGTCGCCGGCGCCGATGACGTTCTTCTCGCGCAGCGCGAGCGGGTCCATGCCGAGCCTGACGGCGAGCTCGTCCATCACGGATTCGAGGGCGAAGAGGACCTGGCCGAGGCCGTAGCCGCGGAAGGCGCCGGCCGGCACGCAGTTGGTGTAGACCGAGTACGCCTCGACCTCCTTGTTCGGCGCCTGGTAGACGGCGAAGGACTCGCCGACGCTGTGGAACATGACCGCCGGGCCGTGGTTGCCGTAGGCGCCGGTGTTGGAGAGCACGCGGATGCGCAGCGCGGTGAGGGTGCCGTCGGCCTTGGCGCCGATCTTTATGGTGATCTTGAACGGGTGGCGGGTGGTGGCCCCGTGGAACTGCTCGGCCCGGGTGAACTCGAGTTTCACCGGGCGCCGCAGTTTCAGGGCGGCGAGGACCACGATGTCCTCGGTCAGCATCTCCTGCTTGCCGCCGAACCCGCCGCCCACGCGGCCCGCCACGACGCGGACCTCGTCCTCGTTCAGGTCGTAGAGCGCGCACAGCGCCCGCCGGGTCAGGAACGGCGCCTGGGTGGAGGAGCGGACGGTGATGCGCTCGCCGTCGCCGTCCTCCTTGGGTTCGAAGTACGCGACGCTGCCGTGGGTCTCCAGGCTGGCGTGCTGCACGCGCTGGGTCCGGAACGTCTCCTCGTGGACGACGTCCGCCTGCGCGTAGCCCTGCTCCATGTCGCCGATCGTGCCGTGCACTTCGCCGCACACGTTGTTCTCGGCGCGGAAGATCCCCGACTCGGGGCCCTTGGGGTGCAGGACGGGCGCGCCCGGGAGCATCGCCTCCTCGGGGTCGATGACGTACGGGAGTTCCTCGTACGTGACCACCACGCGGCGGCAGCCCTCCTCGGCGGCCTGCTCGCTGTCGGCGACGACGGCCGCCACGCGCTGCCCGACGAAGCGGACCACGTCGTCCAGGACCCGGGTGTCCATTGGGTCTTCGGTGGGGTGCTCGTGGCGGGCGGAGGAGTACAGCCGGTCGGGGGCGTCGTGGTGGGTGAGGACGGCGTGCACGCCCGGGACCCGGAGGGCGTCCCGGGTGTCGATGCCGATGATGCGGGCGTGCGGGTGCGGGGAGCGCAGCAGCTTCATGTGGAGCAGCCCGGGCACCTCGACGTCGAAGGTGTAGCGGGCGGTTCCGGTGACCACCTGGGGTCCGGCGGGGGCGCCGAGCGACTTGCCGACGGCCTGGCCGGCTTCCGGGGCCTCGGTGTGCTTGACGCCGTGCACGGCGTCCTCGATGGCGCGGTAGCCCGTACAGCGGCAGATGTTGCCCTTGAAGGCGCGCGGGAGGTCGTCGAGCTTGCCGTCGTCGTGTTCGGTGCCCCGCTCGGCCTGGAGGGCGGCGGTGGTCATCAGGAACCCGGCCGTGCAGAACCCGCACTGGAATCCCTGCGCGTCCAGGAACTGCTGCTGGGCGGGGTGGAGTTCACCGCCGGGCGGGCACAGCCCCTCGACGGTGGTGACGGAGCGGCCCTCGGCGCGCACGGCCGGGTAGAGGCAGCTGTGCACCGGGCGGCCGTCGACGTGGACCGTGCAGGCTCCGCAGTCGCCCTGGTCGCAGCCCTTCTTCACGCCGAACCAGCCGCGGTCGCGCAGGTACGTGCGCAGGCACTGGCCGGCCCGCGCCGCGGTGTCGAACCGCTGCTTGTTGATCTCGATCTCGTAGCTCACCGGGAAACGCCCTCCAGCGCGAGTTCGGCGCGGATCTCCTCGGCCAGGCGCAGGGCCATGTGCCGCCGCCAGGCGGGCAGCCCGTGGATGTCGTCGAACCACTCGGCGGGCCGGACGGTGTCGTCGATCACCGTCCGCAGAGCGGCGGCCGTGGGCGGCAGCGCGAACCAGAAGCGGAACGGGCGGGTGGTGGCGGCGGTGACCGTGAGCGCGAAGGAGCCGTCCGCGGGGTCGGACGCGCCGGTCACCAGGACGCCGGAGCGCCCGAGCCCGTAGAGCGAGGCCTGCCGGAAGGCCGTACGGCAGTCCAGCGCGCGGGCGGGCAGCCGCACCGAGCGCAGCAGCTCCCCGTCGCGCAGGTCCTTGACCCCGGCCCCGCGGACGAAGTCGGTGACGGGCAGGCGGCGGGTGGCGCCGTCCTGCCCCTGGAGCAGGACCGTGCCGTCGAGACCGGAGGTGAGGGAGATCATCGGCCCGGCGGGAAGGCCGTTGCAGAGGTTGCCGCCGACCGTGGCCATGTTCCAGATCTTGAAGCTGGCCAGGAAGGCCCGGCAGCACTGCTCGAAGAGCGGGGCGCAGGTCGCCGCGAGGCGCCGGCCGAACCGGGACAGCTCGGTGATGGTGCAGGTCGCGGCGATGTCGAGGGAGCCGTCGGGCTGCCAGGACAGCGGCGGCCAGCCCATCCGGGAGAGGTCGACGAGGCGGCGGATGTGCGGCTGAGGCTCGGAGAAGAGGTACGTGCCGCCGCCGAGCCAGGCATCGCCGGGCCGCCAGGGTTCGCGGCGGCGCGCGTCCCGCACGTCGAACACCGTGTTGAGGTCCAT
This sequence comes from Streptomyces sp. IBSNAI002, assembly GCF_052244475.1. NCBI lineage: Bacteria > Bacillati > Actinomycetota > Actinomycetes > Kitasatosporales > Streptomycetaceae > Streptomyces > Streptomyces sp. IBSNAI002. Next base: position 4,679,918 of record NZ_JBQPXG010000002.1, read on the forward strand.
TTTGCGCCACCGGCCCTTCCGTGCCCCGGGTGTTTCCGCCAGTGAAGCAAGGCGGCCGGGGGTGGGACGACTGGGCTCGGGCACGGAAACGCACGGCCGCGGGATGGTCCGTACTGGAGGATCAACCAGACAGAAAAGAACCCACTTGCCCTTGCATTTACGATGGCTATCGCCCGATCAACCTCGCGAATGCGGGCTGCCACCCATCGCAAGGAGACCCTGCCGTGCACGTCCTCGACCTGCTCCAGTCCGACAGCCTCGGCCTCACCCTGCTCTGGGGCGAGGATGCCCTTCTCGGCCAGGAGGTCAGCGGGGTCACGGCCACCGACCTGGAGGACCCGGGCCGCTTCCTGGGGCCGGGCGAGCTGGTCCTCAGCGGGCTGGTCTGGTGGACCGAGGGCGACCTGGCCAAGGCCGACCGGTTCGTCGCCGCGCTCGCCGGGGCCGGGGCCACCGCCCTGCTGGCGGGCGAGGAGACCCACGGCCGGGTGCCCGACGCACTCGTCGCCGCCTGCCGGGCCCACCGGGTGCCGATCGTGGCCGTCCCCGCGCGCACCAGCTTCCGCGCCGTGACCGAGGCGGTGTACCTGCGCCACTGGGGCGACCTCAGCCGCCGCCCGACCCGCACCTTCGCCCTCCCCGAGAACGTGCGCGGCGAGCTCAGCCGGCTGCTCGAGTCCGGGGCCGGGGCCGCCGAACTGCTCGACCGCTCCTGCGCGCACCTGGGCCGGGTCAGCGGCTACCTGCTCACCGCGAGCGGCCGCACCGTGGCCCGTACCCCGTCCGCACCCCTGCTCCCCGCCGAGCGGGCGGTGGCCGTGTCCGGGCGCGAGGGGATATCGCTGGGCATCGAGGCCGAGAGCTCCCCGTACGACGCCTGGCGGCTGTTCCTGCCCGATCCGGACGCCGCGCCGCCGCGCGTGCTCCACGAGATCGCCGAGGTCTTCGCGCGCTACCGCGACGGGCACAACCGGCGGGCCGCCCTGGCCCGGGCGGCGGGCCAGGAGCTGATCGCCCTGCTGGAGGAGCCCGGACCGGCCGACCCGGGGGCCCTGGAGGAGGCGCTGTCCGCCGCGGGGCTCCCGGCGGGCGGCGGGTACCGCGCGCTGGCGGCCACCTCGGGAGAAGCGCTGGCCGAAGCGCTGGAGCACCTGGACGGGGTCCCGTACGCGGCGGGCCGTACGGCGGCGGTGCTGTACGAGGAACCGGACGCGGGGACCGGGCCCGCGGACCGGCTCCGCTCGGCGTGGCCGCTGCTGCGGGCCTGCGGCGGCCCGGAGGCGGACCTGCGGCTGGGCGCGGGCGCGCGGACCGGGACGGCGGACGGGGCGCAGGGGCTGCGGGCCTCGCTCGGCCAGGCCCGGTTCGCCCTGACGGCGACGGACCAGGAGGTTCCGGTGCGCGCGGTCGAGCAGCTGGGCACCCTCGCGGAACTCCTCGCCGGGGTGCCGTCCGAGGTGCGCAAGGTGTTCGGGGCGCGGACGCTGGGAGCGCTCGGGGACGGGATGCTGCGGGAGACCCTGGAGGTCTTCCTCGCCAACAACTGCTCCTGGGCGCGCACGGCGGAAGCCCTCCACCTGCACGTGAACACCGTGCACTACCGGATCGAACGGGTGCAGGTCCTGACGGGCCGCGACCTCTCCCGCCTGGACCACAAGCTCGACCTCTACGCGGCGCTGCGCTGTCTGTAGCGGGGACGGCGCGGGACGGCGGGGACGGGGCGGGACGGCGGGACGGCGGAGGAGCGGCGGGTCACCGCCGTAGCAGGACGATCACCGAGCCCCACATCGTCAGCAGCACGTTGCCCAGGGCGTACGGGACCGTCGTGCCGAGGGCCGGGATCTGGCTGCGGGCCCGCTCGGCGAGGGCGCCGAGCGCGGCCGTGGTGGTCTGCGCCCCGGCCAGGGCGCCGAGCAGGATCGGCAGCGGCAGCCGCTGCACGAAGTGCCCGTAGAGGAACCCGGCCAGCAGCGGCAGCGTGGTGACCACCGCGCCCCACAGCAGCAGCGGCCACCCGGCCTGGCGCAGGCCGGGGACGAAGCTGGGGCCCGCGTTGAGGCCGACGACGGTGACGAACACGCACAGGCCGAGCGTGCCCATCAGCCACTGCGCGGCCGACGGCAGGTTCCCGTACGTCGGGTACTTGCTGCGGACCCAGCCGAAGACCAGGCCCATCAGCAGGGCTCCGGTCGAGGTCGACAGCGACAGCGGGGCCCCCGCGGCGTGCAGGGCGGGGATGCCCAGGCAGCCGCCGAGGAAGAGCCCGAGGGCGATCCACACCATGTCGGTGGCGAAGCTGGTCGGCACCGGCGTGCCGAGCTCCGCGGCGGCGGCGTCGACCCGCTCCCGGGGCCCGGTCAGGGCCAGGGTGTCGCCGCGCTCGACGGTGTTGTCCAGGCGCACCCGCAGGTCGACGCCGGCCCGCCAGTGCCCCTCGATGAACACGCCCGGCATGAACTCCTCGTGCCGCAGGGTCCGGATGGTGCGGGCGCCGCGCTCACCGCGCCGGCCCGTCACGACCACGTGCAGGGACTCGGTGCGGTAGCCGAGCAGTTCGCTGTCGTCGGTCTCCATCCCGATGTGGCTGCGGGCGTCGTACGCGACCAGGTCCCCGCGGACCGCGCTGACCGCCAGGGTGTCGCCGAGCTCGATCCGGGTGTCCGGATCGTGTTCGAGGATCTTGCCCGCGCGGCGCAGCCGGGTGATGTAGAGGCGCCGCCCGGCGGCCTTCTGGTCGGCCTCGAACTCCCCGATCGTGCGGCCCGCGAAGCGCGGCACGTCCACGTCGTACGCGCGCAGCACGTGCTTGTAGTAGCCCTCCCCGGCGTCGGGATCCTCTTCCGCCGCCTCCAGGTCGGCGGCCAGTACGGCGCTCTCGGCGGCGAGGTCCTTGCGGACGAGGCGCGGCAGCACCCCCGCGAGCAGCAGGGCGGGCAGGACCGTGCCGAGGGGGTAGGTGACCGCGTAGGCGACGGCGACCAGGTGGGATTCGTCGCGGGCCTGGGCGGGGCCGAGGCCGGGGAGGCGTGAGATCGCGTCGGAGGCGACGCCGATCACCGCCGACTGGGTGAGCCCGCCGCCGAGCAGCCCGGCGGAGAGCCCGGGGCCGTAGCCGGCCAGGGCGGCGAAGGCCCAGGCGGCGGCGAGTCCGCTGACGCAGACGATGGCGGCGAGGACCACCTGGGGCAGGCCGTCCTTGCGCAGGGCGCGGAAGAACTGCGGACCCACGTCGTAGCCCAGGGCGAAGAGGAACATCAGGAAGAAGACCGACTTGATCGGCCCGTCGATCTCCACCTTGGCCTGGGAGCCGATGACCAGTCCGGCGACGAGGCATCCGGTGACCGCGCCGAGGGCGATGGAGCGGTAGCGCAGCCGCCCGAGCAGGAAGCCGGCGGCGATGGTCAGGAAGATCAGCAGTTCCGGGTGGGGCCGGAAGACGTTCGCCCTGAACCACTCCATCCGCTTTCCTGCCTCCCACTGCGGCCGCCTGCGAAAACGCTAGGCGAGCCGCCGGGGACGCGCATGCGGGCGAAGGCGCGGCGGGCGGCTCAGGCGTCCAGGACGAGATCGGATGCCGGGACGGACTGGCAGGTCAGGACCTCGCCGTCGGGGAGGTCCTCGGACGGCGTGACCAGATGGGCGGCCTCGCCCGCGAGGACGGTGCAGGCGCAGCTCTCGCACTGGCCGACCCGGCAGCCGCTGGGCAGCGAGAGGCCCGCCCGTTCGGCGAGGGAGAGCAGGGTGCCGTCCGCCTTGTGCCAGGTGAGCTCGCGGCCGGAGCGGGCGAAGCGCACGGTGAAGGCCGCGTCGTCCGGGACGGCGACCTCCCGCCGCTCGGCCCGGAACCGCTCGCTGAAGATCTCGAAGCCGGGCACGCCCCGCGCCTTGAGGCCCGCGGTCAGCGAGTCGAGCATCGGCCCGGGGCCGCACAGGTAGAAGCGGGCGCGGCGGGCGATCAGCCCGGGGGCGATGTCGGCGGCCGTCACGAAGCCGCGGCGGTCGTGGTCCCGGCCGGGTACGTCGCCCGCGCCCGGGTTCGCGTAGTGGTCGACGATGCGCAGCGCCCTGATGCGTTCTTCGAGTCCGCGCAGCCGGTCGCGGAAGGGGTGGTCGGCCGAGTTGTCGTTGCCGTGGTGCAGGACGACCTCGGGGACGGTGCCGCCGGTCCGGTCGAGCGTCTCCAGATAGCCGAGGAACGGGGTGATCCCGATGCCGCCCGCGAGCAGCACCACCGGGGTGTCGGTGTGCGTGGGGATCCGGAAGACGCCGCGGGGGGCGGTGAGGTGCAGCCGGTCGCCGACGCCGAGCCGCTCGTGCACGTACGTGGAGAAGGCGCCGCCGGGGAGGCGGCGTACGGCGAGGTGGTAGGCGGAGCGGCCGGCCTCGGTGGCGGGGCCGGTGAGCGAGTAGCTGCGGCCGTCCGCCGGATCCCCTGCCGGAACCAGGGCCTCTGCCGGATCCCGCTCAGGATCCCGCTCAGGATCCCGCTCAGGATCCCGCTCCTGATCCTCCGCGGAGCCGGAGGGGTCCTGGGCGTGGACGGTCAGGTGCTGTCCGGGACGGTAGTCGGGCAGGGGGCCGCCGTCGTCGGGCTCCAGGCGCAGCGCGCGTACGCCGGGGCCCTCGGCGGACACGGCGGTGACGGTGAACGGGCGCGTGCCGGTCCAGGTGCCGTCACCGGGCGCCGGCCGGATCTCGCACACCGCGGAACGCAGCGGCACGGACCCGCTCAGCGGGTCGGCGCCCTCGTGGCCGACCAGCCGGTTGAGGTTGCTGCCGGTCGCGGCGAGCGGATCGGCCCCGGGCAGCGCCAGGTCGGGGGCCTCCTGCCACCAGCCGTACTCGCCGACCACCACCGACGGGTGCAGCGAGTCGTCGAAGCGGGCCCGCAGGCGGATGCTCCCCAGCCGGGTGGACAGCTCCACCCACTGGCCCTCGGCGATGCCCCGTACGGCCGCCGCGCGCGGGCTCATGTCCACGCACGGGTCGGCGGCGCGGCGGCGCAGCGAGGTGAGCCCGCGGTGCTGGCTGTGGACGAAGGACCCGTGCTTGGCGCAGGTCAGCACCAGCGGGAAGGCCGAGTCGGTGGGGGCGGGGTCGCGGTGTTCGGGGACGGCCGGATGGCCGTGCTCCAGCAGCCGCTCCGAGTACAGCTCGACGCGGCGGGTCGGCGTGCCGAACCCGGTCACCCGGCCGTCGCCGCCGGTCTCCGAGGCGTACTTGCGGTAGGCGAGCGGCCGCGGCACCCGTACCCCGCCGGGCCGCCCGCGCAGTTCCCCGACGGTCAGGCCGAGCGGCTCCAGCTGCCAGTTCCAGGCCGCCTCGACGTCCCCGTCGAAGAACAGCCCGCCCATGCCCAGGCGGCAGGCGAGGTCGAAGACGACCTCGGTGTCGGACCGCGCCGCGCCCAGCGGCTCGACCAGCCGCGGCCGCAGCTGCACCTGCTCCTGGGCGCGGTGCCCGATCTCGAAGCCGAAGCGCAGGGCCTCGTGCTCGTAGGCGCTGCTGACCGGCAGGACGATGTCGGCACTGGCGCTGGTCGGGTTGGCGAACAGGTCGAGGTGGACCTGGAACTCCAGCTCGCGCAGCGCCCGCGCCACCCGGTCCGAATCGGGCTGCGCCACCACGAGGTTCGACCCGAAGCCGATCAACGCCCGCACCGGGTAGGGCTCGTGTTCCTCGATGGCGCGGCACAGGTCGCCGGCGTTGACGTAGCCGAGGGCGGGCGGCCCCAGCGGGTGCTTGTCCAGGCCGAGCGCCTTGGCCCGTTGGCCCGGCGGGAACTGCTCGAAGGAGGCCGCCGCGTTGTACGGGGGCGGGGGCACGACGTGGTTGCCTCCCGGGGTGTCGTACGACCCGGTCAGCGCGTACAGCGTGGCCAGCGCGCGCTCGGTCTGGGCCGCGTTCGCGCTCTGGCCGACCCCCGTCCACCCGTAGTACGTCACCGCACGCGCCGCGCCGATCTCCGCCGCCAGCGCCCGTATCTCCCGCTCGGGAATCCACGTCGTGCGCGAGACCCGGTCGGCGGGCCACCGGGCGCAGGCCTCCGCGTACCGCTGGAAGGCGGGGACGCAGTCGACGGCCTCGCCCGTACGCGTCACCACCCGGCGCACCCCGGTCAGCGCGAACCGCCCGGGCCGCCGGGCGGCCCGCCCGGTGTCGTACGCCTCGGGCACCCCGCGCTCCTCGTCCCAGACGACGAACCCCTCCGGGCCCCGGCTCCCGTCCCCGCCCCCGGCGAGCTCCCCGGCGCGCAGGAACCGCCCGGTGCCGGTGTGCACGAGCAGCGGGGCATTGGTCCAGGCCCGTACGAACTCCTCGTCGTACGTCCCGTTCTCGATCAGGAGGTTCGCCAGGCCCAGCGCGAGCGCCGCGTCCGTGCCCGGCCGCACCCGCAGCCAGTGATCGGCCCGCAGCGCGCTGGTGGACCGCCGCGGGTCCACCACCGCCAGCTTCATGCCGGCCGCCTGCGCGGCGGACACGGCGGCCGACTGCGACAGCCAGGTCTTGGCCGGGTTGAAGCCCCACAGCAGTGCGAGACCAGCGTGCGCGTAGTCGGGCGGCGGGAGGGGCGAGCCGAAGGTGAAGGCGTGCGCGAAGTCCTTGTGCCAGTTGCAGATCTCCGCGCTGTACACGGTGTTCGGGCTGCCGAAGTGGCGCACGAAGCGCTCGATCCACTCGGTCGCGTCCGACACCATCGTCCCCGAGGGCGTGGCCACCGCGAACGCCACCGCCTCGGGCCCGCTCTCCCCGGCGATCCTCCCGATCCGCTCGGCGATCTCACCCATCGCCTCGTCCCAGGAGACCGGCTCCCAGCCCGGGTCGGGGTCCGACTTGGGCCGCGTCCGGCGCAGGGGCGTGGTCAGCCGGCGGGTGCTGTGCGCGATCTCGGGCGCGGAGCGCCCCTTCGGACACATGGCGGCCCCGGTGGGATGCTCCGGATCCGGGCGCACGCCGGTGAGCCGGCCGTCCTCGACGGTGTAGACCGCTCCGCAGCGCGACTTGCACAGGGTGCAGAACCCGCGCTTCTCCTCGACCGCCACTGGGACCTCCCGACGCCGGCGGCCTCGTCGCCGCACCCCCCATTGGACGCCGTCTGATCGGTCTTTTCCCCGGCCACTCGTCCCTGATCCCAGGGCCCGAAGACCTGTCCGCTCGCCGCTGCTGGACTGCTTGCGGCCCTCCGGGCCGTACCACTGGAGGGGTTTCACGTCGGCATGACGCTGCGGATACGGGAGAGGGTGAAGACGCGTTCGTCTTCTCGCAGGTGGCACCAGGCTTCCAGGGAGGGCGGGTCGAGTGCGAGGTGGCTCAGTGTGCGCACGCTCCGGTTGCCGGAGGCGGCCACGTACTCGACGGTGACGGCCTGGCCGGCGTCGATAGCATGGGCGCGAGCCGGCGGACGTCGCCGTACGGCAGGCGCTTCGCCCACCCGGCGACGATCTCCTCGGTGTCCGAGCGGGGCGCTCCGCCGCCGAGTGGCGCCGGTTCGGGAGCGGGCGAGGCCGTCAGCAGCCGGATCGCCAAGGCGCTCGGGTCGCAGGCGGCGGACTCCTCTCACTGCCGAAAGCCACCGAGGCGAGTTGATGGCCCCGAGGGGCACACGGCAGGTTCGTGAAGAGGATCACCAACAGGTGCCTTGGGGACGAGTCTGCCGATTGGCTGCCTCGCCTGGCATCAGACCCGGACCAGCATGATCCGCCCCTGCCGTCGGGGATCAGCACCCTTGCCGCCGCCAGCGGTCCGTGTCCGTCTGCGGCCGTCCTCCCTCCGCTGAGACCCCTACTGACCCAGGACGCAGGACGGCGCGGCGGGTACGGACGGTTCGGCCGCCGACGCGCCCGCCCAACGGCCGGGAGGTAAACGCATCGGCGGCGGAGACACGGTAGGTCAGCCGGCCCGCAGGCGCCGGAACTCGGCGACCGGCAGGCCGCCGACTCCCCAGTCCTCGAGCTCCACCTCCTCGATCACCACAAAGGTGGTGGCGGGGTCCTTGTCGAGCACCCGGGCCAGCAACTCGGTGATCCCGGCGATCAGCTCGGCCTTCTGCTCGGCGCTCGCCCCCTCGCGGGTGATCCGCACCTGGACGTACGGCATGCTCAGCCCTCCGTGTCGACGCGCTCGGCGCGCTCGTAGTGGAAGACCTTGGCGATGATCTGCCAGCGTCCCTCCACCCGGACCAGGGTGAGGAGATCGGTGAACCGGCGCTCCCCGATCGCACACTCCACCCGGGCCAGTGCGGTGACTGGTCCGGCGAACTCGATCGAGACGATCCGGTCCCGGCGCGGCTCCCGCCTGGCGACGGGCGGTTCGCGTTGGGCCACCATCGGCAGGTATTCGGCCATGCTCAGGTGCAGCAGCTCGCCCTCGGTGGCGCTCGCGTACACGGCGGCAGGGTGGAAGACCCCGGCGAGCAGGTCGGTGTCGCTCTCGTACAGGCCGTCGAAGTACGTGGTGAGCGCGACGGCGACGCTCGTACGCGGTTCGCTCGCACGGGAGTCGGTCGATCGGGGGCCGTGCTGCGGGTGCTGTGGACCCGTCATCAGGACCGACCGGTGACGTGGCCGCCGTCGACCCGCAGGGCGTGCCCGGTGACGAACTCGGCGCCTGCCAGGTACACCACAGCCTCGGCGATCTCGCCCACCTCGCCGACCCGGTTGAGCAGGGCGAGGCCGCCGAAGGAGTCCACGTCCGCGCCGCCGTGCAGCGGGGTGCGGACCACGCCGGGTGCCACCAGGTTGACCCGGATCTGCTCCGGGGCCAGCTCCGCCGCCAGGCTGACGGTGAGCGCGTGCACCCCGCCCTTGCTGACCACCGGCGCCGAGGCCGGGAACCCGGTGAGCGCGTGGTCCACCAGCACCGTGCCGATGTTGACGATCGAACCGCCGCGGCCCTGCTCGCGCAGCTGGCGCACCACCGCCTGGGTGGTCAGGTAGGTGCCCTTCAGATTGCCCGTCAGGTAGCCGTCCAGCTCCTGCTCGGTGACCTCGGTGAACGGCCGCGGCGCGAACGTCCCCGCATTGTTGACCAGGACGTCGACCCCGCCGAAGCGCTCGACCGCGGCCCGGACCAGCGCCTCGCCGGTCGCCGCGGCGCCGATCGGCCCCGGTACGGGGGCAACCCGGTCCGGGTGGCCGAGGCACGCCGCCGCCTTGGCGAGGCGGTCGGCGTCCCGGCCGTTCAGCACGACATTTGCGCCGCGCGCCAGGAACGCCCGGGCGACGTCCAGACCGATGCCGCTGGAGGAACCGGTGACGATCACCGTGGTGGTGGACATGGATGGTGCTCCCTCGCTGATTCGAAGCGGTGGTTGCCCGCTGACTCGAACCTAGGAGCCTGCCGCTCATAACTCCACGACGGCGATTGGAGCGTGAGATAACTTGGAGTTATGGATTTCGACCTGCGCGACCTGGAACTGCTCGCCGCGACCGCCGAAACCGGTTCGCTCACCGCCGCGGCCACCAAGCTCTACGTCAGCCAGCCCGCCCTCAGCCAGCGCCTCACGCGGCTCGAGGACCGGCTCGGCCTGCAACTCTTCGACCGCGCGGGTCGACGCCTTGTCCCCAACGCCGCCGGACGCCGGATGCTCGCTGCCGCCCGCCACATCCTCGCCGAACTCGACTCCGCCGAGCGGGACCTGCGCGACCTGCGGGACGGGCGGCACCGGCGGGTCCGCTTCACCGCCCAGTGCAGCACCACCTTCACCTGGCTGCCGCCGGTCATCCGTGCATTCCGCCACCGCGAACCGGACGCCGAACTGCGGATCGAGACCGTCGCTGACGACGCGCCCGTCCCCGCCCTGCTCGCCGACCTCGTCGACGTCGCCCTGGTCACCAAACCCGACCGTGAACTCGACCGGGTCCACCTCACCGCCCTGTTCGAGGACGAGATGGTCGCCGTCGTCCCCGACCACCACCCCTGGGCGCGGCGTAGCCACCTCACCACTCGAGACTTCGCCGACGCGAGACTCGTGCTGTACGACGTCTATGACCAGAGCCGTATCCCCGCGGTCCCGCTGCCCCTGCCGCCAGGCGCCCGGCCCGCCCGGATCACCCTGATGCCTGTCATCACCGACCTGCTGATCGAAATGGTCGCCGGCGGCCAGGGCGCCACCGTCCTGCCCAACTGGGTCGCCGCCCCCTATGCCGCCAGCCACCGCCTCGCCCTGGTCCGGATCGGCGCCCGGCCGCTCACCCGCACCTGGTACTGCGCCACCCGCCCGGGTCCCCGCCCGCCGCATGTGGACGCCTTCGTCGAGATCCTCGCCGCGCACCTCACCCCGGCCGCCCCGACGACTGCGCCCACGGGTGCGGAGGGTTGAGAATCCGGTCGGCCTCCTGGCGGCCACTTCTGTCCCGGGGCCGAGAAAGCTCCCGGCGCAGCAGCTCCAGCAGCGCGTCGCCCTTCACCGACTGCCGTCACCTGTTGTTCAGGGCGGACCGGTCGTGACAGGAACTGCAGACATGAGACACCGAAGGCCCGGACCGCAGGTGCGGTCCGGGCCTTCGATCAGGCGGAGGATACGAGATTCGAACTCGTGAGGGGTTGCCCCCAACACGCTTTCCACATGTTCGTACGGCGGTCCGGCAGGGGTCGTGCCCGGCCTGACCTGCGGCGGACTGTCCTGGGCGGCCTGGTCCGGACGGCCCCGGATGGACGTGAATGCAACCAGAACTGCAACCACTGCTCGGCTACTTACGGCCCTCCGGGCCGTACCACTGGAGGGGCTGGCCGGTTACTGCGGCGATGCATTCGAAGTCGTGGTCACAGTGCAGGAGGGTGAGTCCCTGCAACTCGGCAGTCGCGGCGACCACGAGGTCCACCGCGCCGGCGCTGCGGTGCTTGCCTTGCTTGGTGAGGGCCTCCTGGACCTGCCAGGCCCGGTCGTAAGCGCGATCGTCGACCGGGACCCAGCCGAAGAGCAGCCGCATGTCCTCGATGCCGCGTGCCCGGTCGGCAGCCGATCGGGCGCTGTAGAAGAACTCCAGCTCGGTGACGGGGCACGTGGCGATCAGGCCGGCGGCCGCCGCCTGGTCCCAGCCGTGCTGCTCCGCGTCGCCCCGCATGAAGCGGGCGAGGGCGCTGGTGTCGATCAGGTAGAGAGCGGCGTTCACCGTCGGTAGTTCCGCTTGTCCTCGAAGAGTGTCAGATCGAACGCGCCTTCGTCGGCCGCGCCACGCAGGCGAGTCAAGGCCAGCGCCCGCCGCCTGTTCTCCAGCACCTCGCGCAGGGCCGTGTTGACCGTCTCCTTCTTGGTGCTGGTTCCCAGCGCTTTGGCTACATCTGCCACCAGCTCGTCATCGAGGTCAATCACTGTCCGACTCATGTACACCTCCTGTATATCAAATGTGGAAACAACTATACCTCTCACTGTTCAGCGACGCCATGGATTCACGTCGGCATGACGCTGTGGATGCGGGAGAGGGTGAAGACGCGTTCGTCTTCGCGCAGGTGGCACCAGGCTTCGAGGTAGGGCGGGTCGAGTTCGAGCCGGCTGAGGGTGCGCACCGTGCGGTTGCCGGAGGTGGCGACGTATTCGACGGTGAGGGGCGTTCCAGTGTCGATGGCGTGGGCGAGCTGGCGGACATCGGCGTAGGACAGCCGCTTTGCGTACCCGGCGACGATCTCCTCGGTGTCGGTGCCGAAGGGGACCCCGCTGCCGAAGGGGTCGGGGTCCGGGGTGGCGGGCGGGGCGACGAGGAGGCGGGCGGCCAGGGCGTTCGGGTCGGTGCCGGCCGGCGTCCTCACAGTGTGGTTGACCGCGTTGTGGCGGTCGGCGCCCGAGCCGGCCTTTCGGGGGGTCGGTACGGCGGCGGCCCTCTGCGGTCGGGTCTTCTCGATGCGTACGGTTCCGTCGGCGGTCTCGGCGACGGGGGCGTAGCCCTCGGCGCGGAGCGCGGCGAGGGTCGCGCCGAGCGGGCTGCGGCTGACCAGCACCGTGGGCGCGAGCTGTCGCAGGCCGAGTTTGGCGAGCTTGCGGTGGGCGGCGAGCTCGGCGAGCAGCGCTGGCTCCTCACCGTGGATGACGCAGGCGGCAGGGGCGATGCGCACGCGGCCGTGACTGCGGGCGGTGTCGGCGATGAGATACGACAGGGGCTGGGGCAGCGGTCCGGTAGCGACGGCGGCCAGATTGGCTGTGAGGTCGTCCGGCGTGTACCCGGCGTCCAGGGCCCGGCGGACGCTGCCGGTACTGAATCGCCAGACCGAGGCTGTGCCGCTGGTCTCGCGGTCGGCGACAGAATCCAGCAGCGCGGCGAGTGGTGCCGAGGGAGTGCCGGTGACGACGGCGGTGAGGTCGGCGCCGATCCGTGCTGTCCGGGTGGCCGTGGGCAGGAGCCGCCGGCATACGGCGGCCAGTCCTGAGACGTCATCTTCCAGCAGGGCGTGGCCGAGGGGAGACAGAGCGCCGCGGGCGAGCACGCCGAGTAGCTCGGCCTCGCGGATCAGGGTGGCGAACGGTGTCCCATCCAAGGGCGACGCGTCGGCGAGTGGGCGATACCAGGCCACCAGCGGCCCCAGGTCCGCGGCGGTGGTCGCGCCGTGTCCCGCCGGGAGCTGTGCCGCCGCCTGGAGCAGTCCGTGCCGGGCCTGCAGGCAGCCAGGGCAAGGAGGTGCTCCCGCGAGGGCGGGGAGCGCCTTGTTGTCCTCGTCGCGCGCCTGGGTGGGGGTGCGCGCCAGGTGGTGCCATGACTGGAGCAGTACAGCGAGTCGCTCGGCGGGCTCCTGGTCCGCCCAGGCGTCGTATGTCGCGGTGGGTGCCACACGGTCGCCGTCCCGGCCCAGTAGTCCGGCGGCGTACGCGGTCTCCAGCACGATGCGGACCACGCTGTCGTCGGCCTGGGACGCCTTACCGATCCGGGCCAGTTCACGTGCGCCGATCCCACCGGACTTGAGCCTGGCCGGCGGGGAAGCGGAGCAGGCCGACAAGACGGAGGCGGCCTGGGCGGCAAGTGCCGTGGACGCGGCTGCGGCCTCCCGTTCCACCTCGGCGGCGCCGACGGGCACCACCTGTGTGGAAGGCGGCAGGGGGGCGAACGGGGCGTGCCAGTCCGGCCCGCGCAGCGCCAGCGCGACTTCGACGGGCACGCGCGCGGGGCCGTACCGGTGGCGGTCCACGACCAGGAGCCCCCGGTCGAGTGCCCATCGGGCGCCGGGTTCGAGGTCGGGCCCGGGTGACCCGAACATGATGAACTGCCGCTGCCCCGCCGCGGATTCCGCTTGGCGGGCAAGCAGCTTCTGTGTGATTGCCGGTGCCCGTGCCACCAGTGTGGCGATGGCTTGCGGGTCGCTGTGGTGATCCACCAAGGCCGCCAGTCGCTGCTGCTTGGTGCCGGGTGGCTCGATGCCGAGGGTCACGAGCATGGTGCGCAGCTCGTCCGAGGTCACGCTTGCCAGCAGTTTCTCCAGAGGGGCGTCCAGCCCCAGGGGTGTGTCCCACGCCTGCCGCAGGGCTGAGGCCATGCGGAGTGCTCCGGTGCCGTCCGGCCACACCAGCGCGTGATCGGCCAGCACCTCCAGCGTGGAGTTCAGCCTGCGGGCGGCTGCGCTGCCCGTCGCTCCCAGCAGCTTCGCCAGGGCATCGCGCGACGCCGGTCCTCCCAGCGCCGCCAGCGCCTCGGCCCCTTGCAGGCACGGCAGGGGGAGCTGCGGCAGGGTCAACGCCACCGACCCCGGGCGCTGGAGGCGGTCCGCCAGTTCCCCCACCGTCCGCGGCTCCGGAGATGACGCCGCGTCCTTCCGGACAGCGAGCACACGCGCCAGGCGCGGAGCGTCGAGGCTGCCCAGCCAGGACGCCAGCGTTGATCGGGATTTCATGGGGCACCTCGTCGAACCGGGCCGGAGCGGCACCGAAGCCGTTCCGGTGCAGAGTTCAAGCATGGTGCCTTCGCCGGGGTCGCGGATGCGGAACGGAAGGGGTTCCTCCCCAGGTAGCGGTACTTGGAGGGCGGCGTCGGCCACCGATGTGCCGAAAGTCCGGATTGAGGCGATATAAACGCAACTAGAAATGCAACCACGGCACGCCGAAGAGCCGGACAGCGATCAGCGGTCCGGCTCTTCGTTTCGCCTGTTCAGGCGGCTGCGGAGGATACGAGATTCGAACTCGTGAGGGGTTGCCCCCAACACGCTTTCCAAGCGTGCGCCCTAGGCCACTAGGCGAATCCTCCGCCGCAAACAATACAAGACGTTGAGGGGTGCTCGCGAACGTGATCGTTCGTGGAGGGCGGAGCCGGGGGCGGGCTCGATTCCGGGGGCGTCCATCCGCTAGGGTGGGGTCAGCCCCTCACGTGGCGCTATCTCACCCAACTCCCCCAGGGCCGGAAGGCAGCAAGGGTAAGTGGGCTCTGGCGGGTGCGTGGGGGGCGCTTTGCGTTCCGGGGGGCCAGGTGGGCCGCCGTTGTCGGTGGGCCCGGATAACCTCGTAGACGTGTCGTCCCTTGCGCTGTACCGCCGCTACCGCCCCGAGTCGTTCGCCGAGGTCATCGGGCAGGAGCATGTCACTGTCCCGCTGATGCAGGCCCTGCGGAACAACCGGGTCAATCACGCGTACCTGTTCAGCGGGCCGCGCGGCTGTGGAAAGACGACCAGCGCGCGCATCCTCGCCCGCTGCCTGAACTGTGAGCAGGGTCCCACTCCCACCCCGTGCGGGGAGTGCCAGTCCTGCCGCGACCTGGCCAGGAACGGCCCCGGGTCCATCGACGTGATCGAGATCGACGCCGCCTCGCACGGTGGTGTGGACGATGCCCGTGACCTGCGGGAGAAGGCCTTCTTCGGGCCCGCGTCGAGCCGGTACAAGATCTACATCATCGACGAGGCCCACATGGTCACCTCGGCGGGCTTCAACGCCCTGCTGAAGGTCGTCGAGGAGCCGCCGGAGCACCTCAAGTTCATCTTCGCGACGACGGAGCCCGAGAAGGTCATCGGGACCATCCGGTCCCGGACGCACCACTATCCGTTCCGGCTCGTGCCGCCCGGCACCCTGCGCGAGTACCTGGGCGAGGTCTGCGGCCGCGAGGGCGCCTCGGTCGAGGACGGCGTGCTGCCGCTGGTCGTGCGCGCCGGCGCCGGGTCCGTGCGCGACTCGATGTCCGTCATGGACCAGCTGCTCGCCGGTGCGGGTGATGACGGTGTGACGTATGCCATGGCGACCTCCCTGCTCGGGTACACCGAGGGGTCGCTGCTCGACTCGGTCATCGACGCCTTCGCCTCCGGAGACGGGGCCGCCGCCTTCGAGGTCGTGGACCGGGTGGTCGAGGGCGGGAACGACCCGCGCCG
Source organism: Streptomyces sp. IBSNAI002 (assembly GCF_052244475.1). Lineage (NCBI taxonomy): Bacteria > Bacillati > Actinomycetota > Actinomycetes > Kitasatosporales > Streptomycetaceae > Streptomyces > Streptomyces sp. IBSNAI002. The sequence continues at coordinate 4,695,191 of NZ_JBQPXG010000002.1, forward strand.
GTTCGTCGCCGACCTGCTCGAGCGGCTGCGCGACCTGGTCATCCTGGCCGCCGTGCCCGACGCCGGGGAGAAGGGGCTGATCGACGCCCCCGCCGATGTCGTGGAGCGGATGCAGGCCCAGGCGTCCGTGTTCGGGGCCGCCGAGCTGTCGCGCGCCGCCGATCTCGTCAACACCGGGCTCACCGAGATGCGCGGCGCGACCTCGCCGCGGCTCCAGCTGGAGCTGATCTGCGCCCGCGTGCTGCTGCCCGCCGCCTTCGACGACGAGCGGTCCTTCCAGGCCCGCCTCGACCGGCTGGAGCGCAGCGGGGCGGCCGCCGCCTTCGCCCCCGCGCCCGCCGGGCCCGCCCTGGGTTACGTGCCCGGGCCGGAGGCGCACGCCATGGCGCCCGCGGGTCCGGGTGGCGGCGTCGCCGCGGCGCGTGCCGCCGCCGTACAGGCCCCGCCTCCGGTCGCGGCCCCCGCTCCGGCGGCGGCTCCCGAGCCGGTACGGGCCGCCGCGCAGCCGGAGGCACCGGCGCAGGCCGCACCCCCGGCCCCCGCCCCGGCCCCTGCCCAGGCCCCCGCCCCGGCCGCCGCGCCCGCACCCGGCGCATGGCCCGGAGCCGCGCAGCCCGGCAGCGGCGCCCCCGGAGCCCGTCCCCCCGCCGCGGCCGCCGCCCCCGGTGCCTGGCCCAGCGCTGCCGCTCCCGGCCAGGGGGTCCCGGCTCCCGCGCCCGCCGCCCCCGGACCGGCCGCCCAGGCCCCGGCCCCCGCGGCCCCGGCCGCCGCCCCCGCGCCCTCGCCCGGCATGGCCGCCGGCGCGGGGCAGGTCCAGGCGATGTGGCCCGGGGTCCTGGAGGCCGTCAAGAACCGCCGCCGCTTCACCTGGATCCTGCTCAGCCAGAACGCCCAGGTCACCGGCTTCGACGGGACCACCCTCCAGCTGGGCTTCCCCAACCCCGGAGCCCGCGACAACTTCGCGAGCAGCGGCAGCGAGGACGTGCTCAAGGCCGTCCTGGCCGAGCAGTTCCAGGTCAACTGGAAGATCGACGCCGTGGTGGCCGGCGCGGCACCGGCCCCGCTCCAGTCCGCGCCCTCGTACGGAGCCCCGGCAGCCCCCGCCCCGGCCTACAGCCCCCCGCCCGCGACCCAGGCGCCGGCCCCGTCCGCCCCCGCCCCGCAGCAGTACCAGCCACAGCAGCCCCAGCAGTCGGCTTCCGCCCCGCAGCCCCCCGTACAGCAGGCGCCCCCGCCCGTCGCCCCCGAGGACGACTTCGCCGAGGACGACGATCCCGACCTCGTCGAGAGCGCCCTGACCGGACACGACCTGATCGTGCGCGAGCTCGGAGCCACCGTTGTGGAGGAATACACGAATGAGTAGCCCCGTCTGATTGGGGTGGCCGCACGAATCCGGCTGCGCCGTCCGGGCTAGGCTGAGCAGCGTGAAGGTCCTCGTCATCGGCGGCGGCGCCCGCGAACATGCCCTGTGCCGCTCTCTGTCCCTCGACCCCGACGTCTCCGCGCTGTACTGCGCTCCCGGCAACGCCGGCATCGCCGAGGTGGCCGAGCTCCGCCCGGTCGACGCCCTCGACGGCGATGCCGTCACCGCTCTCGCCACCGAACTCGGCGCCGGCCTGGTCGTCGTCGGCCCGGAGGCCCCGCTGGTCGCCGGAGTCGCCGACGCCGTGCGCGCCGCCGGCATCCCCGTCTTCGGCCCGTCCGGCGAGGCGGCGCAGCTCGAGGGCTCCAAGGCCTTCGCCAAGGACGTGATGGCCGCGGCCGGGGTCCCGACCGCGCGCAGCTACGTCTGCACCACCCCGGAGGAGGTGGACGAGGCCCTCGACGCCTTCGGCGCCCCGTACGTCGTCAAGGACGACGGCCTCGCCGCCGGCAAGGGCGTCGTGGTCACCGACGACCTCGCCGCCGCCCGCGCCCACGCGCTCGCCTGCGACCGCGTGGTCATCGAGGAGTACCTCGACGGCCCCGAGGTCTCCCTCTTCGCCATCACCGACGGCGTCACCGTGCTCCCGCTCCAGCCCGCCCAGGACTTCAAGCGGGCCCTGGACGGCGACGAGGGCCCCAACACCGGCGGCATGGGCGCGTACTCGCCGCTCCCGTGGGCCGACCCCAAGCTGGTCGAGGAGGTCATGGAGCTGGTGCTCCAGCCGACCGTCGACGAGCTCCGCCACCGCGGCACCCCCTTCTCCGGACTGCTGTACGCGGGCCTGGCCATCACCGGCCGCGGCACCCGGGTCATCGAGTTCAACGCCCGCTTCGGCGACCCCGAGACCCAGGTGGTCCTGGCCCGGCTGAGCACCCCCCTCGCGGGCGTGCTGCTGAACGCCGCCAACGGCACCCTGGACGCCCAGCCCGCGCTCCGCTGGAGTGAGGACGCGGCCGTGACGGTGGTCGTCGCCTCGCACAACTACCCCGAGACCCCGCGCACCGGCGACGTGATCGAGGGTCTGGACGAGGTGGCGGCGCAGGACGCCCCCGATGCGTACGTGCTGCACGCCGGGACCCGGCGCGAGGGCGGCTCGGTGGTCAGCGCGGGGGGCCGCGTGCTCTCGGTGACGGCGACCGGTTCTGATCTGGCACAGGCCCGAGAGAAGGCGTATAAGGCCGTCGCGCGGATCCGGCTGGACGGCTCGCAGCACCGTACGGACATCGCGGCCAAGGCGGCCGAACGCCCCTGAGCTGCGGCAGAGCGACCCCCGCGGGCCCGGTGCGCACGAGGTGCGCCCGGGCCCGCGGGCGCGTTCGCGTGCGACTGCATCCGGCCGCGTTCGAACGCACCCACCTTTGCCCAAAGCCATTCCATCGGGTGATCGTCCCCCGGTCCGGCTGACGCCCGGGCGCGCCCCAACTAGGGTGCGGCGCAAGCATTCCGGCACTCGTTCCGGCACTTGGCCCACCGGCATTGCGATGTCAGTGGCGGGTGTCACAGTGGGGGAGTGAGCAAAGCCGCCGCAGCGCAGAGGGGGTGAGGTCCGGCCGTGTCCGGAACCGGTTCGATCATGGACGTGGGCGTGCCGTCCGCGCGTTCCCGCGCCCTGGCCGTGCTGCGCGTGCGCAGCAGGGCCCTGGCCGTCGGGCTGCTGCCCGCCGCCCTCGCGGTGGTACTGGTGGCCGCCCGGATGACGGGCCGGCTGGCCGGTGACCCTTGGCCCGCGGTGACCCTCGCCGTCTGCGGGGCCGCCGTGCTGGTGCTGCTCGTCGGCGGGATCTTCGGCGCGGTGGTCCTGCGGGCGAGCCCGGCCGTGACACCGACGGTGCCGCTGTCCGAGGCCGCCGCCCCCGATCTGTACCGGCTGGTGCGGGACCTCGCCGACCGCATGAACGTACCGGCGCCCTCCGCGATAGCCCTCACCCCGGACTGTGACAGCTGGCTCGAGGACCGCACCCACGCGGCGCACCGCCGCGGCGGCATATCCGCCGGGCCGGAGTCCGAGCCCGGCGCCGCCCCGGTGCTGGTCATCGGCTCGCCGTTCCTGTGGTGGATGCGGGTCGCCGAGCTGCGCGCCGTCCTCGCCCCCGTCGTCGCCGGTACGGGTCCTTCCGCCCACCCGGACATAGCCGACGCCCGCGGGTTCGTCCGGGGTCTGGACGCCGCCGTGGACGTGGGCGGCCGGCGGGGCCTCGGCTGGATCGCCGTCCCCGCCCGGCTGCTGCTGCGGCTGTGCCGGGTGGACGCCGCCGAGATGGAGCGCGGCGTGGCCGCGGCCGCCTCGGACCGCGCACAGGGTGTGGACTACGGGCTGCGCATCGTCGCCCAGGAGCAGGTCGGCCTGGCCTACGCGGGCTGGGACCGGCTGCTGACCCGGGTCGCGCTGCCCGCCTGGCGGATGGGCCGCTGGCCTGCGCACCTCGACGCCGGGGTGGTCTCCGCGCTGACCGAGCTGTCCCGGCGCGACCGGCTGGCCGACGGGTTCACCTCGCGCCTCGGCGAGCGCCCCGCCTGCGACCTGCTGGAACAGCCCGGCGCGATCGACGAGGCGGCCTCGCTGCTGGCCGCGCGGCTCTTCCACGGCGGTCCGGCCGAGACCGGGCCGGAGTGGTCCCCGGTGGACTGGGCGGCCTATCCGGAGGAGGTCGTGGACCGCAAGTGGCGCACGGAGGCGGCCCGCCTGCACTCGGCGCTGGACGCCCTGACCGGGGTGGCCGCGTCCCCCGTCGCGCAGCCCGCCACACCGGACCCCGCCCCCGCGACCCCGCCCCCCGCGCCCGCCGCCGTGGACGGCTTCGCCGGTCCCACGCTGGAGCGGGTGCTGGGCTACCTCACCGACCCCGCCGGCGCGGGCGCGGCCGGGGAGGCCCTGGCCGGACGGCTCAGCGGCGACCTGGCCCGCGAGGAGCGCGCCGCCGGTTCGGCCGCGGACACCGGGAAGGCACGCGGTGCGGACGCCGTGCCGCTGTTCCCGCTCCAGCCCCCGCGCAGCGGCCGGGACCTGCTGGCCGACCACGTCACCGCCATGGTCTGCTGCGCGGCCGTCGACTCCGCCGGGGCCGCACCCGGCCTGGACTGGCTCGACGGCCCGGTCCTGCTCGTCGGCGGCGACCGCCGCTCCGACCTCGCGCCCCGCGTGCTGTGCCTGGTCGAAGACGGCGATCCGGAGCCCCTGCGCGACTGGCTCGCGGACCTCGGCGTCCGCCCCGAGAAGCCCGTCCGCCTCGTCTGACGCCTCCCGGACGGGCTACGGATCGCACACACAACCGGATCCCTGTGTTCCGATCACGTCAATTCGCGACGAACGGTGACGGACTGCGTGCGTTATGTGATGTGCTGGGACCGGCTCGATGCATTGCCCGTTCGGGGGAGCGAGGGAGGGGAGCGGTTATGGGTGCGGACCAGATCCGGCGTTGGGAGTCAGGTGCGCTCGCGCACGCGGTGAACGACCCCTTCGGACAGGGCCCCCTGCCCTGGTTCCGGGGCAGCGAGCTCTACTTCGACGACACCGGCCAGGTCGTCCCCTGGTACGTGGACCCGGCCCTGGCCCCCGGACAGCTCCCGCGCGGCCGCGGCGGTACCGGCGGCCCCCGCACGGCCGACGACGTGCACCGCCAGATCAAGGGCTTCGCCTCCACCGGCGCCGTGGCCCCCGGCGAGGCGATCGACTTCCACATCACGGTCGACCCGCCCCAGCAGTTCTCCGTCGACGTCTACCGCATCGGCCACTACGGCGGCGACGGCGCCTCCAAGATCACCACCAGCCCGCGCCTGTCCGGCATCGTCCAGCCGGCCCCCCTCGCCGCCGACCGCACCGTCTCCTGCCACCACTGGTGGCTGTCCTGGCGCCTCCAGGTCCCCTCGTACTGGAGCATCGGCGCCTACGTCGCCGTCCTCACCACCGCCGACGGCTACCGCTCCCACATCCCCTTCACGGTCCGCGACGACCACCCCGCCGACCTCCTGCTGCTGCTCCCCGACATCACCTGGCAGGCCTACAACCTCTACCCGGAGGACGGCCGGACCGGCGCCAGCCTCTACCACGCCTGGGACGAGGACGGACGGCTGCTCGGCGAGCAGGACGCGGCCCACACCGTCTCCTTCGACCGCCCGTACGCGGGCGCCGGCCTGCCCCTGCACGTCGGCCACGCCTACGACTTCATCCGCTGGGCCGAGCGCTACGGCTACGACCTCGCCTACGCCGACACCCGCGACCTGCACGCCGGCCGCGTCGACCCCACCCGCTACCGCGGCCTGGTCTTCCCCGGCCACGACGAGTACTGGTCCGCGCCCATGCGCCGCACCGTCGAGCGCGCCCGCGACCACGGCACCTCCCTCGTCTTCCTCTCCGCCAACACCATGTACTGGCAGGTCGAGCTCGGCCCCTCCCCCTCCGGAGTCGAGGACAGGCTCCTGACCTGCCGAAAACGCCGCGGCCCGGGCCGCCCGAGCCTCTGGCGCGAGGTCGACCGCCCGGAGCAGCAGCTGCTCGGCATCCAGTACGCGGGACGCGTCCCCGAACCCGCGCCCCTCATCGTGCGCAACGCCACGCACTGGCTGTGGAACTCCACCGGGGCGGGGGAGAACGACGAACTGCCCGGCCTGGTCGCGGGCGAGGCCGACCGGTACTTCCCGCGCACCCAGCTCCCCGCGCACCAGGAGCGCATCCTGCTCGCGCACTCCCCGTACCTCGACAGCGAGAACCACCGCCGCCACCAGGAGACTTCCCTCTACCGGGCGCCCAGCGGCGCCCTGGTCTTCGCCTCCGGCACCTTCGCCTGGTCACCGGCGCTCGACCGCCCCGGCCACGTCGACGAGCGCGTGCAGCGCGCCACCGCCAACCTCCTCGACCGGATCTGCAAGCGGGACTGAGATCCCGCCGGGCGCGCACGGCACCCCCGCCTGCCCGGGCGGGCGGCCCCGTACGGGAGAATGGGTTTGCGCTTGTACAGACCCACAGGGAGACCCCGTGTCCGGATTCGTCGAAAAGCCCGAGCCGGTTGAGGTTCCCGGCCTCGTCCACCTCCACACCGGCAAGGTGCGCGACCTCTACCGCGACGAGGAAGACCGCCTCGTCATGGTCGCCAGCGACCGCATGTCCGCCTTCGACTGGGTGCTGCCCACCGAGATCCCGGACAAGGGCCGCGTCCTCACGCAGCTCTCCCTGTGGTGGTTCGACCAGCTCGCGGACCTCGTCCCGAACCACGTCATCTCCACCGACCTGCCCGCCGGCGCCCCCGCCGACTGGGCGGGCCGCACGCTGATCTGCCGCAACCTCGACATGGTCCCCGTCGAGTGCGTGGCCCGCGGCTACCTCACCGGCTCCGGCCTCGCCGAGTACCGCCAGACCCGCACGGTCTGCGGGCTGGCCCTCCCCGACGGCCTCGTGGACGGATCCGAGCTGCCCGCGCCGATCTTCACCCCGGCAGCCAAGGCGGCGGTCGGCGAGCACGACGAGAACGTCTCGTACGAGGAGGTCGCGCGCACCACCGGCCCCGAGACCGCGGCCCTGCTGCGCCAGACGACCCTCGCCGTGTACGGCCGCGCCCGGGACATCGCCCGCGAGCGCGGGATCATCCTGGCGGACACCAAGTTCGAGTTCGGCTTCGACCCGAAGGACGGCACGCTGGTCGCCGCCGACGAGGTGCTGACCCCTGACTCCTCCCGTTTCTGGCCGGCAGACCTGTGGGAGCCGGGCCACGCGCAGCCCTCCTTCGACAAGCAGTACGTCCGCGACTGGCTGGCCTCCCCGGCCTCCGGCTGGGACCCGAAGGGCGAACTCCCGCCGCCGGCCCTCCCGCAGGAGGTCGTCGAGCAGACCCGCGCCAAGTACGTCGAGGCCTACGAGCGGCTCACCGGCCTGACCTGGCAGAGCGAGGCCTGAGACACGAAGAAGCCCCCGGCCGCAGGACCGGGGGCTTCTTCGTTCTGAGCGGACAACGCGACTCGAACGCGCGACATCCACCTTGGCAAGGTGGTGCTCTACCAACTGAGCTATGTCCGCAGGTGCGCCGTAAGCGCGAGAACTACTATACCCAACCTCGCTCGCGTGCGAGACGCACTGCCGTGTGACGGTTCTCGGCACCCAGCTTCGTGGCCGCCGAGGACAGGTAGTTCCGTACGGTCCCCTGCGACAGCCGGGCCCGCTCCGCGATCTCCGCGACGGGCGCCCCGTCCGCCGCGAACTCCAGCACCTCCGCCTCCCGGGCGGTCAGCGGAGAGTCCCCCGCGCTGATCGCGTCGGCCGCCAACTCCGGGTCCACATAACGCCCTCCGGCGTGCACGGTCCGGATCAGCTCGGCCAGCCGTTGCGCCGAGACGGTCTTCGGGGCGAAGGCCCGCACCCCCGCCGCCAGGGCCCGCTTCAGGTGTCCGGGACGGCCGTGGCTGGTCACGATCATGGCCTTGCAGTCCGGGAGTTCGGCCCGCAGCGATGTGGCGACGCTCACACCGTCCGCCCCCGGCATCTGGAGGTCCAGCACGGCCACGTCCGGCCGGTGCGCCCGCGCCATCGCCAGGGCCTCCGGCCCCGAGGCGGCCTCGGCGACCACCAGCAGGTCGTCCTCCAGCGCCAGCAGCGCGGCCAGCGCCCCGCGGATCAGGTGTTCGTCGTCGGCGAGCAGTACGCGTACGGGGCTCACGCCCGCACCTCCAGTCCTTGCACGTGGGCACTCGGGATCTCGGCGCACAGCCGGAACCGGCCTCCGGCCACCGGCCCCGCCTGCAGGGTCCCGTCCAGCACCGCGAGCCGCTCGCGCAGCCCGGCGAGCCCCGAGCCGGGCGGCCCGGCGGGAGACTCGGGCGCCCCGTCGTTCTCGACCACCAGGGTCACGGCCCCGGCCTCCGGCGCGGTCAGCCGTATCAGGCAGTGCTGCGCGTCCCCGTGCCGCAGCACGTTCGTGGTCGCCTCGCGCACCACCCAGCCGAGCGCCGACTGCACCTCGGCGGGCAGCGCCCGGCCGGCCGCGAAGTCCACCCGGCAGTCCATTCCGGCCGCGCTCAGCACCCCGCGCGCGCCCTCGAGCTCGACCGACAGATCGGCCTCCCGGTAGCCGCGCACGACGTCCCGCACCTCTCGCTGGGACTCCTGGGCGATCCGCTGCACCTCGATCATCTGGTCCACCGCCTCCGGGCGTTCGCGCCGTGCCAACTGGACCGCCAGCTCGCTCTTGAGCGCGATCACCGCCAGGTTGCGGCCCATCACGTCGTGCAGGTCCCGGCCGAAGCGCAGCCGCTCCTCGGCGACGGCCAGCCGCGACTGGGCCTCGCGGGAGCGGTCCAGCTCCCAGACGGTCATGAGCAGCCAGTTGGTGAACCCGCAGGCCAGGGAGAAGAAGAGGCCGGAGAGCAGGATGCCGACCACGTACCCGAGGGCCTCTCCGGCCGACAGTCCGAGGGCCAGGACCACCAGTCCCGTGCCGCCCGACCAGGCGGGGCCGACGTACCGCATCTGCCGCACCGAGGGCAGGCACATCACCATGGCCCCGCTCCCGAACCCGGTCACCCCCACGATCAGCTGCGGGGCCACCGCCGGGTCGGAGAACGCCCCGTACCGGCGCAGGACGAGCACCGTCACCACGAAGGCGGCCGTCACGGCCGCGACGGTGACCAGGAGCCGGACGGGGCGCTCGCGCCGGCCGACCACCCAGTCCATCCCCCGCGAGTACACGAATCCGCACAGCACCGCGTGCGCGCAGACCAGCAGGCCGAGGGCCAGGGCCAGCAGGGGCCGCTCCGAGGCCTCGACGGCCACCGGGAGCAGCCCGAAGGAGACGATCTCCAGGAGGACGAAGAGATGGCACGACCAGCGCGTGTACAGCTCGACCTTCTCCGCACTGCTGCGGTTCTTCCACCACCCCGTCAGCTTCGACACGGTTCCCGTCCCCCGGATCCTCTAGCGGCGCGGTTCCCAGCGGAACCACTTCTGCACAGCAAACACCGTGATCACGACCCAGGCCAGTGTGGTGAGTGCCGCCCCCAGCAGCCCGGAGGCCCCGGCGCCGCCGCTCCAGCCGGCCCGTACCAGGGTCATCACCCCGCTGAGCGGCAGCAGTTCGCACACCGAGGCCGCGAGGCCGGGCATCCGATCGAGCGGTACGACGAGCCCGGAGCCGAGCGCGGTCAGCAGGAACAGCGGCAGCGTGGTCACGCCCGCGCTCTCCACGGTGCGGGTCACGGCGCTGGTCAGCGCCGACATCCCGGCGAGCAGCACGATCCCGGCGAGCACCGCCGCGACGAGCAGCAGCGGGCTCTGCGGCATCCGCACGTGCAGGGCGGCCGCCCCGGCGACCGCGAGGACGGTGATCTGGCCGACCGCGAGGACGGCGGACGGCAGTGCGGTCCCGGCCAGGATCTCCAGGTCGGTCGCCTCGCCGGTGCGCAGCCGCTTCAGTACGAGCTCCTCGCGCCGTGCCACGAACGCGGAGACCAGGTTCATGTACACGACGAGCAGCAGCACCATGCCGATCCCGCCGGTCAGCGTGGCCTCGCCGACGGCCGCCGCGCCCTGGGACCCGCCCAGCGTGGAGCGCAGGACGAAGACCATCAGCACCGGCATCAGCAGGGCCACGCTCAGGGCCGCCCGGTTGCGGACCAGCAGGGTGAGCTCGCTGCGGCCGAGTGCGGTGAGCCGGCCGGGGTTCAGGTTGAAGGTCAAGGCGGTCATCGGGCTGCTCCCGTCACTGCGTCGGCCGGAGCGTTCGCCCCGGCGGTCTCCGGGGCGCCGGCCGGGACGGCCGCGCCTTCGGTACGGCGGCCCTGCGCGATGTCCAGGAAGGCCTCCTCGAGCGAGCCGGACCGGGCGTCGAGCCGGTCCAGCGGCACCCCGGAGTCATGGGCCCAGCGCAGCAGTTCCGTCAGGGACTCCTGGAGCCGTGCGGTACGGATCTCCACGCGCTGCCCGTACGCCGCCGCGTGCAGCGACAGCGGGAGCCGGGCCGCGGGCACCTCGTCGGGCAGCGTGAAGCGGATCCGGGCGGGCCGGGTGGCGGTCACCTCGGCCGGGGTGCCGGACAGGACGAGCTCCCCCTCGTGCAGGATCGCCAGCCGGTCGGCGAGCTCCTCGGCCTCCTCCAGGTAGTGCGTGGTGAGCACCACCGTGGTCCCCCGGTCCCGCAGTTCCCGCACCAGTGCCCAGGTGTCCCGGCGCCCTTCGGGGTCCATGCCGGTGGTCGGCTCGTCCAGGAACAGCACCTCGGGCCGTCCCAGCAGGGCCAGCGCCAGGTCGAGGCGCCGCCGTTCACCGCCGGACAGCTGCTTGACGCGTACGGAGGCGCGCGCGCCCAGGCCCACCAGGTCCAGCACCTCCGCCGCGGGCCGGGCACCGGTGGTGACCCCGCCCCACATCCGCACGGTCTCGGCGACCGAGAGGTCCGAGGGGAAGCCGCCCTCCTGGAGCATGACGCCGGTGCGCGGGCGGACCTCGGCCCGCCGGGTGTACGGATCGAGCCCTAAGACGCGGACCCGCCCGCCGCTCGGCGCGGCCAGTCCCTCCAGCAGCTCGACGGTGGAGGTCTTGCCGGCGCCGTTCGTGCCGAGCAGGGCGAAGACCTCGCCGCGGGCCACGGAGAAGGAGACGCCCCGTACGGCTTCGAAACCGCCGGAGTAGCCCCGGCGCAGCTCCTCGACGTCGATCACGGTGTCAGTCATGACTCCAGCCTCGCGGCGCCGGAAGGGCCGGGGCAGTGCGCGCTGTCATGATCCGCGATGACATTTGTCAGGGCAGGGGGAGGGACCGCGGCACGGGGAGAGAAACGAGAAACACGAAGAAGACCCCGGTCGTAATGACCGGGGTCTTCTCCAATGGAGCGGACGACGCGACTCGAACGCGCGACATCCACCTTGGCAAGGTGGTGCTCTACCAACTGAGCTACGTCCGCAGGTTTACTGCGTGCACTGCGAGCAGTGCGTGCATCACTCTACCTGATCCACTGTGGTGGCCGGTAAACCGATGCAGAGCGGGTGACAGGGATCGCACACTGCGCCTTCCTCCTGGAAGGAGGATGTTCTGCTACTGAACTACACCCGCACGACTTCGGGGCTCTGACCTGCGGTCTGGCCCCTCGGCGTGATCCACACACTAGCCGACTGAGGGGGGTGGATGGCAAATCGGCTCTCAGTGGGCCGCGTTGTAGGCCTCGTAGATCTTCTTGGGGATGCGGCCGCGGGGCGGCACCTCGTGCTGGTTGGACCGGGCCCAGGCCCGGACGACCGCCGGATCGGGGGCGATGGACGTGTGCTTGAAGGCCTTCCCCGAACGCGACTGGCGGCGTCCTGCGGCCACGAAGGGCGCGAGGCCCTTCCGCAGTTTCTTTGCGTTGGCCACATTGAGGTCGATCTCGTACGACTTTCCGTCCAGAGCGAACACGACCGTTTCCGCCGCTTCTCCGCCATCGATGTCGTCGGAGAGCGTGACTACTACGCGGTGCGCCACGGATATCGGTCCCTTCGTGCGACTCGCTCCCTGCTGACGTGGGGCGATGTCGACTGTGTGGATGTTTCGGGGCAATGCATCATTCATCCGGAATCCCGGGTGATTCCTTTGTACCCCGATTCCCATTGCATTGCGAAGCCCAGTTAATTCTCTCCGCGTGTCCCGCCGCAATGCCGGGCGCGTGGTTTTCCGTCGGATTTTGCGAAGCGTTGGTGAAGCCGAAACGGCCCGGTGATCACCTCTCCGTGATATCTACCCGCGTAGAAATTTCGGCCGGGTACGCTGAGGGAACCGCCTTCGCACCAACCACACACGGGAGTGCCCGATGGCACGCGTCGTAGTCGACGTCATGCTCAAGCCGGAGATCCTCGACCCCCAGGGCCAGGCGGTGCAGCGTGCACTGCCGCGCCTGGGCTTCGAGGGAATCGCGGACGTCCGCCAGGGGAAGCGTTTCGAGCTCGAGGTGGAGGGACCGGTCGACCAGGCCACCCTCGACCGCATCCACAAGATGGCCGAGACCTTCCTCGCCAACACCGTCATCGAAGACTTCACCGTGAAGGTCGAGGCCTGACGGTGACCACTCGCATCGGAGTCGTCACGTTCCCCGGAACGCTCGACGACCGTGACTCGCTGCGCGCCGTCCGCCTCGCGGGGGCCGAGCCGGTCTCGCTCTGGCACCGCGACAAGGACCTGCACCAGGTCGACGCGGTCGTCCTCGCGGGCGGCTTCTCCTACGGGGACTACCTGCGCGCCGGAGCCATCTCCCGGTTCTCGCCGGTGATGGAGACCATCATCGAGCAGGCCAGGGCCGGCATGCCCGTCCTCGGCATCTGCAACGGCTTCCAGGTCCTCACCGAGGCCCACCTGCTGCCGGGGGCGATGCTCCGCAACAATCACCTGCACTTCATCTGCCGCGACCAGAGGCTGCGGGTGGAGAACGCGGAGACCGCGTGGACCGGCGACTACACCGCCGGCCAGGAGATCTCCGTACCGCTCAAGAACATGGACGGCCGCTACACCGCCGACGAGCGCACGCTCGACGAACTGGAGGCCGAAGGCCGCGTGGCCTTCCGCTACCTGGACGGCAACCCGAACGGCTCGCTGCGCGACATCGCCGGCATCACCAACGCCGCGGGCAACATCGTCGGCCTCATGCCGCACCCCGAGCACGCGGTCGAGCCGCTGATCGGGACCGGCCGCACCGACGGCCTCCCGTTCTTCACGTCGGTCCTGAAGAAGCTGGTTTCCGCATGACCCTCGACACCGTCAAGAACGCCACCGAGACCCCGGACTCCTCCCAGCCGTGGAAGGAACTCGGCCTCAAGGAGGACGAGTACGCCCGGATCCGGGAGATCCTCGGCCGCCGCCCCACGGGCGCCGAGCTCGCCATGTACTCGGTCATGTGGTCCGAGCACTGCTCGTACAAGAGCAGCAAGGTCCACCTCGCCCAGTTCGGCAAGAAGGCCCCCAAGAACGACGCCATGCTCGTCGGCATCGGCGAGAACGCCGGCGTCGTCGACGTCGGCCAGGGCTACGCGGTCACCTTCAAGGTCGAGTCGCACAACCACCCCTCGTACATCGAGCCCTACCAGGGCGCGGCCACCGGCATCGGCGGCATCGTCCGCGACATCCTGGCCATGGGCGCCCGCCCGGTCGCCGTCGTGGACCCGCTGCGCTTCGGCGCCGCCGACCACCCCGACACCAAGCGCGTCCTGCCGGGCGTGGTCGCGGGCATCGGCGGCTACGGCAACTGCCTGGGCCTGCCGAACATCGGCGGCGAGGTCGTCTTCGACGAGTGCTACCAGGGCAACCCGCTGGTCAACGCCGGCTGCATCGGCGTGATGAAGCACGAGGACATCCACCTCGCCAAGGCCTCCGGGCCCGGCAACAAGGTCATCCTCTACGGCGCCCGCACCGGCGGCGACGGCATCGGCGGCGTCTCGGTCCTCGCGTCCGAGACCTTCGACGACACGAAGCCCACCAAGCGCCCCGCCGTCCAGGTCGGCGACCCCTTCCAGGAGAAGCTCCTCATCGAGTGCACCCTGGAGATCTTCAAGGAGAAGCTGGTCGCGGGCATCCAGGACCTCGGCGGCGCCGGGCTCTCCTGCGCGACCTCCGAGCTGGCCTCCGCCGGCTCCGGCGGCATGCGCGTCGAGCTGGACACCGTTCCGCTGCGCGACGCGACGCTCTCGCCCGAGGAAATCCTCATGAGCGAGTCGCAGGAGCGCATGTGCGCGATCGTCGAGCCGCAGTACGTCGACCGGTTCATGGAGATCTGCGAGAAGTGGGACGTCATCGCCACCGTCATCGGTGAGGTGACCGACGGCGAGCGCCTGGAGATCTTCTGGCACGGCGAGCAGATCGTGGACGTGCCCCCGGGCACCGTCGCCCACGAGGGCCCCGTCTACAACCGCCCGTACGCGCGCCCCTCCTGGCAGGACGCGCTCCAGGCCGACGACGCGAACAAGCTGCCCCGCCCGGCCACTTCGGCCGAGCTGCGCGCGCAGGTCCTGGCCCTGGTCTCCTCCCCGAACCAGGCGTCGAAGTCGTGGGTCACCGACCAGTACGACCGCTTCGTCCAGGGCAACACGGTGCTCTCGCAGCCCGAGGACGCGGGCATGGTCCGCATCGACGAGGAGTCCAACCTCGGCGTGGCCATGGCCACCGACGGCAACGGCCGCTTCGCCAAGCTCGACCCGTACACGGGCGCGCAGCTGGCGTTGGCCGAGTCCTACCGCAACGTGGCCGCGACCGGCGCGAAGCCGCTCGCGATCTCCGACTGCCTGAACTTCGGCTCCCCCGAGGACCCGGACGTCATGTGGCAGTTCGCCGAGGCCTGCCGTGGCCTGGCCGACGGCTGCCTGGAGCTGGGCACCCCGGTGACCGGCGGCAACGTCTCGCTCTACAACCAGACCGGTGACATCGCGATCCACCCGACCCCGGTCGTGGCGGTCCTCGGTGTGATCGACGACGTCAACCGCCGTACGCCGATGGCGTTCTCGGAGGCCGGCCAGCTGCTGTACCTGCTGGGCGACACGGCTGAGGAACTCGGCGGTTCGGCCTGGTCGCAGGTCGTCCACAACCACCTCGGCGGCATGCCGCCCAAGGTGGACCTGGGCCGCGAGAAGCTGCTGGGCGAGATCCTGATCTCCGCCTCGCGCGACGGCATGATCGACGCCGCGCACGACCTGTCCGACGGCGGCGTGATCCAGGCACTCACCGAGTCCTGCCTGCGCGGCGGCAACGGTGCGCGGATCGTGGTCCCGGAGGGCCTGGACGCCTTCACCTTCCTGTTCTCCGAGTCCGCGGGCCGGGCCATCGTGTCCGTCCCGCGCAGCGAGGAGCTCCGGTTCACCGACATGTGCGGTGCGCGCGGCCTGCCGGTCGCCCGCATCGGTGTGGTGGACGGCGAGGAGATCGAGATCCAGGGCGAGTTCACCCTCCCCCTGGCCGAACTCCGCGAGGCCCACGAGACGACGATCCCGGCCCTGCTGGCCTGATCCGGTTCTCGGTCGTACGAGGCCCCGTCCCTCCTGTGGGCGGGGCCTCCGCGTTGTCGGCGGTGGTTGGTACGGTCGGTCGCGCCGTCACGGCGCACGAGCGGGGGGCGGGGATGTTCGAACCGTTGGAGCGGTCCAGGGGCGGCCCGCTGCCGGACCGGGGCCGATGGCGCAACGCGGTCAATCTGCTGTTGTGCATGGCCGGTGCGGGCGGTGTGGTCTTCGGCGGCTGGGCGCTGACCGACGCGTACGGGAGGCACCAGGACCGCGAGGCGAGCCGCGGGCTGATCACCCGGGCATGTGCCGGGCTGGTGGACGCCGACGCGGTGATGCGCCTGGACGGCGGCGCCGACCGGGTGGTGCTCGGCGGCGAGAACCCGAGCACCGTCGACTTCGACACGGTTCCGGACGGCTGCGTGCTGAGCCGCCTGGAGGACCGCGACGGCAAGGAGCGCCGCTACAGCCAGTTCACGCTGGCCCTGGAGGGGCTGCCGGTGACGCGCGACCTGCACGTCACCGACGATCTCCGCAGGACCGGCCCGTTCCGCACCTACCGCGACCCGGGCGACGTGACAGCGCGGACCGAGTCGCCCGACCGCATGCCGCTCGGCGACGGCGCACTCGGTGACTACGGACCCGACGACGTCACCGTCGTGGCCCGGTGCGAGCAGCCCGCCAAGGCCGGTACCACCTCGCTGATCGTGACGGCGAGCTCCCCGAGCACGGCGCACGAGGCCGCGGACCGCCCGGTCCTGGCTCGCATCGCCCGCCGGGCCGCCGAGGCAGCCGCCGAGAAGTACGGCTGCCGGACGCGGCTGCCCCCGCTCCCGGACGAACTGCCGGCGCCCGTCACCGCTCTCGGGCCGGTGGGCGAGCGCGCGGACAGCTGCGGCTGGTATCCCGCCCACCTGCGGACGGCCGAGCGCTACCGGCTGCCCGACCGGGCGGCCGGCGTCCCCCGCGCCGCAGCCGCCCGCGAGGAGGGCTGTCTGCTCGCGATGAGCCCCGAGGGGACCGAGCGGGCACTCGGCCTGCTTCCCCGCGAGGAGCGGGAGGACGTCATCGGGTCCCTGCGGTATTCGCCCTGGTGGCTGCGGACGCGCGCGTACTTCGGTGACGACGCGGCCGCCGTCGCGGTGGCCGTCCGCGGCTCGGGCAGCCCGCACCCGGTGCTCCCCGGCAGAGCGGGCCGCCTCGACGGCGTGCTCTACGGCTCGATGACCTGCGCGGGCCGGCCGGCCACCCTGACCATGACCGTCCCGTACCGCTACCGGACCGTCCTCGGACCGCGCCTCGACGAGCTGTTCAAGGCATACGCCGAAGACGCGGCCGCGCGCCGCGGATGCTCCGGCCTCGTGCTGCCCCCGCCCGAGTAGGGTCGGGGCATGCCGCCCGCCAGGAAGAAGCCGCGCGCCTACGACCCCGTCAAGATCCGTACGGCGGTCACCGCACAGTTCGGGCATGTCGCCCGGGTAGTGGGGGAGTTGGGGGAGGAGCAGCTCGCGCGGCCCAGCGGGCTCGGCGAGTGGACCGTCGCCGACCTCGCCGCGCACATCGCGTGGATCGCGGACTCGCTCGCCGTCGGCCTCGCGCGGCCGCCCGCCGCCGTCCCCGAGCTGACCGCCGCCGAGTGGCCCTTCGCCACCGCCTCCCTCGCCGGGAAGATCTCCGAGGCCGCCCGCGAGACCCTCGCCGGAGCCCCGCTCCCCGAGCTCTTCGACCGGGCGGCCGCCGGCCTGGCCGCGGCACTGGAGGCCAACACCGGCGCCCGCGTACTGAACCTGTGGATCGGGGACATGACCCTCGCCGACTTCCTGGTCACCCGGACCGTGGAACTGGTGGTCCACACCGACGACCTGAACCGGGCCGCCGGATCGGACATCCCCATCGAGCGCCAGGCCCTGGCCGCCTGCACCCGGCTGCTCGCCGACGCCCTCGCCCTCAAGGCACCGGGAGGTTCGGTCGAGGTGCGGATCCCGCCCTACGCGGTGGTCCAGTGCATCGAGGGCCCCCGCCACACCCGCGGCACCCCGCCCAACGTGGTGGAGACCGACCCGCTGACCTGGATCCGGCTCGCGACGGGCCGTACCGACTGGGCCGCGGCCCTCGACGAGGCGCAGGTCAGAGCCAGTGGCGAGCGGGCCGACCTGTCCGCGCTGCTCCCCCTGATGCGCTGAGCCGCGCGCCGGGCGGAACCGCCCGGGCGCCTGCTCCGTCCCATCGTCATGCGTACCCTCAGGCACCTTCCGACCGGCCTGGCCCTCGTCCTCGCGCTCTCCGCGTGCGCGCAGTCCGGGGACGGCGCGAGCAGGCCCCTCCCCGACCCCCAGGGCTCCTGGGCGGTCGAGTCCCTCACGACCGGCGGCCGCACCCTGCACGGCCCCGCGGCAGCCCGCGTCGAGTTCAAGGCGGACGAGGCCAGGGGCAGCTACGGCTGCAACGGCCTCCTGGCGAAGGCCGTCTTCGAAGGCACCTCCGCCGTGACCGTGTCCCCCGGCGTGACCACCACCATGGCCTGCGAGGACCAGGAGTTCGAGAACGCCTTCGTCCAGCTCTTCAAGGGCCGCCTCACCATCGACCGGGGCCCTGACCGACTCACCCTGAAGACCGCAGACGGAAGCACGATCGCCCTGACCTCCCAGCCCCCGGCCCCGGACGCCCCGCTCGCCACGACCCAGTGGGACGTCGACGGGCTGGTCGACGGGGAGACCGCGTCCGCCGTCCCCGCCGAGGCGGCCGGCAAGGCCCGGTTCACCCTGACCCCCGACGGCGCGGCGAGCGGCAGCCTCGGCTGCAACCGGTTCAGCGCCAAGGCCACCGTCGACGGCTCCTCGGTCACCTTCGGGCCGCTCACCGCGACCCGGATGGCCTGCGAGGGCCCGGCCGGCGAGCTGGAGAGGACCCTGACCGCGCTGTTCTCCGGCGGCCCGCTCACCTGGAAGATCCACGGCCAGAGCCTCACCCTGACCGCCCCCGACGGCAAGGGCCTCACCGCCAAGGGCGCCACGGCGGTCGAATGACCCGCGGGCCGTGCGCCGGCCGTGGCGCGGTCAGGCCGGGTAGGGCAGCAGCCCCGCGTCCACGGCCTCCCAGGCCGAGCGCAGCTCCGCCAGCCGGGCCGGCTCCACCGCGGCCTTGTCCGCCTGCTCGCGGACGTCGCCCGCCAGGTCGAACAGCTGGTCCCTGCCCGCCTTGCCGCGGTAGTACTTCCAGGGGCCGCGGCGCAGCGCCCGCTCCCCGCGGACCCGCCAGAACAGGTCCCGCTCGGCGGGCCTCTCGCCGCGCAGCAGGTACCCGGCCAGGCTCACCCCGTCCAGCGGGTACGCCGGGTGCGGCCGCGTCCCGGCCACCTCCAGCAGCGTCGCCGTCCAGTCCGGGCTGAACACCGGGACGCGGCTGACCTGCCCGCCGTCCAGGCGCGCGGGCCAGCGCACGATGTTCGGCACCCGGATCCCGCCCTCCTGGAGGGAGGCCTTGTTGCCCGACAGCGGCCAGTTGTACGAGAAGCGCTCGCCGCCGTTGTCACTGGAGAACACCACCAGGGTGTCGTCCTCCTGGCCGGAGCGCTTCAGCGCCTTCAGCACCTCGCCGACCGACCGGTCCAGGTCCTCGACCATCTGCCGGTACTTGTCGAGCGAGCCGCCGTCCTGGTGCCACAGCGCGCGGCCGTCGCCGGCCTTGATCCGGCGGACGATCCCGGCGCTCTCCTCCGTGTCCCCCTCGGCGATCCACGGCCAGTGCGGGGTGGTGAAGTTCAGGTTCAGCAGCCACGGCCGGCCGTGGTGGTCCCGGGAGACGTACTCGACGGCCCGCTCGGTGATGATCCGGGTGTAGTAGCGCAGGTCCCGGTAGGTGGCGTCGCCCTCGTAGAGGTCGTACTCGCCGCCCAGGCCGAGCTTGGAGTAATACTCCAGCGCCCCGCCGAAGTTGCCGAAGAACTCCTGCCAGCCGGACTTCGTCGGACCGTAGTCCGGCAGGTAGCCCGCGTGCCACTTGCCGATCAGCGCGGTGGAGTAGCCGGAGTCCCGTAGCAGCGAGGCCAGCGTCGGATGGGTGGGCTCCAGGCCCACCGACTTGTCGGCGATCGGCTCGGCCAGCCCGCCCTCGGTACGGGCCGGGTAGCGGCCGGTGTACAGGCTGAACCGGGTCGGCGAGCAGGTCGCGGAGCCCGCGTACGCGTCGGTGAACCGGACGCCCTGGCGGGCCAGCCGGTCCAGGTTCGGGGTCTTGATGTGCGGGGATCCGTACGAGGACAGGTCCGCCCAGCCCAGGTCGTCGCCCAGGACGAACAGGATGTTGGGCCGCCGGGACCGCCGCCCGCGCGCGGCGCGGAACTCCCGTTCGTGCGCGCCTTCGACGGCCTGGGCAGGGGCGGCGGCGCCCAGTCCCACCGCCGCCGCGGCGGCGGTCACGCCGACCGCTCCGCCGAAGGCACGCCGGGACAGCTGGGGTTCGTACGAGGTCACAGGTACTCCAAGGCACGGCCCGGCGCCCGGCAGCGCAGGGCATACCGGGGCGAGGCGGGCGAAAAAAAGGGAAAGGAATTGCGGCGTGTGACTACGCAGAACAGCGACAGATGGCGCTCGCGACACGGACCAGGTCCACGTGCCGGCGCTCGACGAGGGTGACGGTGCGGTCACCGAGAGGCTGCATGGGCCGAGAGCCTGTACGAATGTCCATACAGCTGTCAACAAAGGAATCCGGATACCGAGACGCAGCAGCCCCGTCACCCTCTGTGCTGTGACATTTCCCGGGCATCCCGAATTCGGACCAGTGGTCGACCTCGCCTACACTCAGGGTGTGCCTCGTGGTGATGGACGACTCAACCACGACCTGCTCCCCGGAGAAAAGGGCCCCCAGGACGCTTGCGGCGTCTTCGGTGTCTGGGCTCCGGGCGAAGAGGTCGCCAAGCTCACCTACTTCGGACTGTATGCACTGCAGCACCGCGGACAAGAGTCCGCGGGAATCGCTGTGAGCAACGGTTCCCAGATCCTCGTCTTCAAGGACATGGGCCTCGTTTCCCAGGTCTTCGACGAAACCTCTCTCGGCTCGCTCCAAGGTCATATCGCGGTCGGTCACGCCCGCTACTCGACCACCGGAGCCTCCGTCTGGGAGAACGCGCAGCCCACCTTCCGCGCGACCGCCCACGGCTCCATTGCCCTGGGTCACAACGGCAACCTGGTGAACACCGCCGAGCTCGCCGAGATGGTCGCCGACCTCCCCCGTCAGGACGGCCGCGCCACCCAGGTGGCGGCCACCAACGACACCGACCTGGTCACCGCCCTGCTCGCGGGGCAGACCGACGAGGACGGCAAGCCCCTGACGATCGAGGAGTCGGCCACCAAGGTCCTCCCGAAGGTCAAGGGCGCCTTCTCCCTCGTCTTCATGGACGAGGGAACCCTCTACACCGCCCGTGACCCGCAGGGCATCCGCCCGCTGGTCCTCGGCCGCCTGGAGCGCGGCTGGGTGGTCGCGAGCGAGACCGCCGCCCTCGACATCTGCGGCGCCAGCTTCGTCCGCGAGGTCGAGCCGGGCGAGCTCATCGCGATCGACGAGAACGGTCTGCGCACCTCCCGATTCGCGGAAGCGAAGCCCAAGGGCTGTGTCTTCGAGTACGTCTACCTGGCGCGCCCGGACACCGATATCGCGGGCCGGAACGTCTACCTCTCGCGTGTCGAGATGGGCCGGCGCCTGGCCAAGGAAGCCCCGGTCGACGCCGACCTGGTCATAGCGACCCCGGAGTCGGGCACGCCCGCCGCCGTCGGGTACGCGGAGGCCAGCGGCATTCCGTACGGCTCCGGCCTGGTCAAGAACGCCTACGTCGGCCGGACCTTCATCCAGCCCTCGCAGACGATCCGCCAGCTCGGCATCCGCCTGAAGCTCAACCCCCTCAAGGAAGTCATCCGGGGCAAGCGCCTGGTGGTCGTCGACGACTCGATCGTCCGCGGCAACACCCAGCGCGCCCTGGTCAAGATGCTCCGCGAGGCCGGCGCGGCGGAGGTCCACATCCGGATCTCCTCGCCGCCGGTGAAGTGGCCGTGCTTCTTCGGCATCGACTTCGCCACCCGGGCCGAGCTGATCGCCAACGGCATGACGGTCGAGGAGATCGCCACGTCGCTGGGCGCGGACTCGCTCTCGTACATCTCGCTCGACGCGATGATCGAGGCGACGACCATCCAGAAGCCCAACCTCTGCCGTGCCTGCTTCGACGGCGAGTACCCGATGGAGCTGCCCGACCCGCAGCTCCTGGGCAAGCAGCTCCTGGAGACCGAGCTCGCGGGCGGCACGGACGCCGCCGACGCGCTCCGTCGCCCGTAGCGTCCCCCGGACCCCGTCCGGGGGACCCCAGGCTCAACCTGCGCCGGGTCCTGTCTTTGAGGCTTCTCCCAGGGCCCGGCACCACACGCAGTAACGACACGAAAGCTCTCTCCTGTCATGACAGAGAAGACCACCGGTGCCAGCTACGCAGCCGCAGGCGTGGACATCGAAGCGGGAGACCGCGCCGTCGAGCTGATGAAGGAGTGGGTGAAGAAGACGCAGCGCCCCGAGGTCCTCGGCGGCCTCGGCGGCTTCGCCGGCCTCTTCGACGCCTCCGCCCTCAAGCGCTACGAGCGTCCGCTGCTCGCCTCCGCCACCGACGGCGTCGGCACCAAGGTCGACATCGCCCGTCAGCTCGGTGTGTACGACACCATCGGCCACGACCTGGTCGCGATGGTCATGGACGACATCGTCGTCTGCGGCGCCGAGCCGCTCTTCATGACCGACTACATCTGTGTCGGCAAGGTGCACCCCGAGCGTGTCGCGGCCATCGTCAAGGGCATCGCCGAGGGCTGTGTCCTCGCCGGCTGCGCCCTGGTCGGCGGCGAGACCGCCGAACACCCGGGCCTGCTGGGCCCGGACGACTTCGACGTGGCGGGCGCCGGCACGGGTGTCGTCGAGTACGACCGGCTGCTCGGCCAAGATCGCATCCGTACGGGTGACGCCGTCATCGCGATGGCTTCGTCCGGCCTTCACTCGAACGGGTACTCGCTGGTCCGGCACGTCCTCTTCGACCGGGCCGGGATGTCCCTGGAGCAGGAGATCGAGGAGCTCGGCCGCACGCTCGGCGAGGAGCTCCTGGAACCCACCAAGATCTACTCGCTGGACTGCCTGGCCCTCACCCGGACGGCCGAGGTGCACGCCTTCTCGCACATCACCGGCGGCGGCCTGGCCGCGAACCTGGCCCGGGTCATCCCGGACCACCTGCACGCCACGGTCGACCGTTCGACCTGGGCCCCGGGCGCGATCTTCGACCTGGTCGGCAAGGCCGGGCAGGTCGAGCAGCTGGAGCTGGAGAAGACGCTGAACATGGGCGTCGGCATGATGGCGGTCGTGCCCGCCGAGTCGGTGGACGTGGCCCTGACCGCGCTGGCCGACCGGGGCGTCGACTCCTGGGTCGCCGGTGAGATCGTCGAGCGCGGCGAGCACACCGAGGGCTCGACCCTGACCGGGTCCTACGCGAGCTGAGCAGCACTGAAACCCGGCCCGGGGCGATGCCCTGGACCGGGTTTCAGTCTTTGACCCTGTTGTGCAGACGCTCTCGAGAAAGCGTCAAGCGCCGCGACGCTGTGCCGACGGACCGGACTCTTCGTCCTCGTCGTCGTCATCGCTGTTGTAGAGATCCGCGTACTTGGCGTACGGGTCGTCGTCGTCCAGATCGTCATCGACTTCGACCGGCTCGCTGATCTGCAGCGGCTCTGTCGGCGATGCGCCCAGCTCATTGGCCAGACGCGAGAGGTCAGTCCCGCCGCTGTTGTACTTCAGCTGGCGGGCGACCTTTGTCTGCTTGGCCTTGGCCCGGCCGCGCCCCATGGCTCGACCCCCTCGGTGACGGGGCTCGACGGCCCCAGAGTCTGACACGCGTTCATGGTTCGGAGCGGGCTCTCCGTGGAGAGACCGTCCGTAGGGGTTTAACGGTACCTGCTTCCGCGGCCATACGGTACGCCGCCCGCATGACGCGCCCCGGTGCAGTACCAACGAGGCGCCCCGTCCTCGCTGGTCACCGCGATTTTAACGCTTTCCTGGCCCGCGACCCGCCGAAGTGCAGTGAGTTCCGTCTCCCCGCACCCCGGCGGGCGCGTCCGGATGCCCCGAGAGGGGCCGGCGGCTAGCGCGCGGAGCGGGCGTCCGCCATCCGCTGCTCGGCGATCCGGTCGGCCGCGGCGGCCGGCGGGATGCCATCCGCCTTCGCGCGAGCAAAGATCTCCAGGGTGGTGTCGAAGATCTTCGCGGCCTTGGCCTTGCAGCGGTCGAAGTCGAAGCCGACCAGCTCGTCGGCGACCTGGATCACGCCGCCCGCGTTGACCACGTAGTCCGGGGCGTAGAGGATCCCGCGGTCCTGCAGGTCCTTCTCGATGCCGGGGTGGGCGAGCTGGTTGTTGGCCGCGCCGCAGACGATCCCGGCGGTGAGGGCCGGCACGGTCTCGTCGTCCAGCGCGCCGCCGAGCGCGCAGGGGGCGTAGATGTCCAGGCCCTCGACGCGGATCAGCGCGTCCGTGTCGGCGACCGCGGTGACCTTGCCCGGGTGCTTGTCGAGGATCCGGCGCACCGACTCCTCGCGCACGTCCGTGATCACGACCTCGGCGCCGTCCTGCAGCAGGTGCTCGACCAGGTAGTGGCCGACCTTGCCGACGCCGGCCACGCCGACCTTGCGGCCGCGCAGGGTCGGGTCGCCCCACAGGTGCTGGGCGCTGGCGCGCATGCCCTGGAAGACACCGAACGCGGTGAGCACCGAGGAGTCGCCCGCGCCGCCGTTCTCGGGGGAGCGGCCGGTCGCCCAGCGGGTCTCGCGGGCCACGACGTCCATGTCCGCGACGTACGTGCCGACGTCGCACGCGGTGACGTAGCGGCCGCCGAGGGACTCCACGAACCGGCCGTAGGCCAGCAGCAGTTCCTCGCTCTTGAGGACGTCGGGGTCACCGATGATCACGGCCTTGCCGCCGCCGAGGTCGAGACCGGCGAGGGCGTTCTTGTACGACATGCCGCGCGAGAGGTTCAGCGCGTCGAGGACGGCCTCCTCGTCCGAGGCGTACGCGTGGAAGCGCGTGCCACCGAGGGCCGGGCCCAGTGCGGTGGAGTGGATCGCGATGACGGCCTTCAGGCCGGTGGCTCGGTCCTGGCACAGCACGACTTGCTCGTGGCCGCCCTGCTCCGTACGGAACAGGGTGTGCAGGACGCCGTCGGTCATTTCGGTCACGGTGGTGACTCCCATGGAAGAGATGCGGCGCGGAAAAGACGCCCGCCCTGCGGGTGGGGGAGGGCGTGCTGGGAGCAGCGTAAGACCTGCGGGGGGCGTCGGGGCCGCCTGTCCGAGGATCGGAACACTCCCGTGTCACTGGCGTGCCGGAGGTAGCGGAGCCGCAAAAAGGGGAGTACGAGAGCGTGAGCGAATCTCCCGATCCCCTGCTGCCCTCCGCGCGCTCGGCGCCGGCCGTCCCGTACGCCTCCTACCTGCGGGTCTACGAGCCCCTGGTGGCCTTTCCGGAGCCGGAGCGGGCGCACTGGGCCGACTACGCCCGGCGCGGGACGGCCCCGACGGCCCAGGACGAACTGCGCCGGTCGCTCTCCGACTTGGTGCGGGTCCCCGTGGTGGGGGTGCCGGCCCACGAGAGCGCGGACGCGTTCACCGCCGAGGTCGACGGGGTGCTGCTGGTCTGCCCCTGGCGCACCCGGCTCCGCGGCTGGCTGGCGCTGGAGGAGCTGGTCGAGTGGTTCCCGCTGCCGGTGCTGGACGCGGCGCTGCCGCCGCCGGTGCGCCGGCGGGCGGCCGAGGAGTACGAGCGCTGGCGCGAGCGGAACCCGGACGCCCGCCCGTGGATCCGTACGGGGGTGTGGCAGGTCCCGCTGCGCTGGTTCGTGCTGGTGGCGGATCAGGAGCGGGACTACGTCCCGGGCGAGCGGCTGCGCTACCGGACGCCGATGGTGCAGGCGCGGCGGCGGCTGGCGCGCGCCCTGCGGACGCTGCGGTCGGGGGAGGGGTACGGGATGCTCGCCGACGGCCTGGTGGAGGTCGGGAGCTGGCTGGAGGAGTTCCACCCGCGGTCGATGGTCGAGCTGGACTACGGCGGGCTGCTGCACGCGCTGCCGGCGGACCGGCTGGCGGCGGACCGCTCGGCGGGTGACCTCGCGGAGGGGATCGCGGCCTTGCGGGCGGGTGACGAGGAAGGGGCGGCCGAGGTCTACGAGGAGCTGGCGGAACGCTGGAGGGCGGTCCGGGAGAGACTGTTCGCGAATTAGTTTCCGGGGCCGGCCGGGCCCGGATCCGGCTCCGATAGCACCCGTACGTACCCCCGCGTATCGGTCTTTCGGCCATAAGTGGCTGATCAGGGGCTTGATCATCGCTTTAGGGACGTTGTACCAGGACCTACGTCCCGATACGGGCCATTGGCCCAAGCGTGACGGACCGCACTAACCACACCCTTGCGCCCTTCCCCTACCCTCGTGCCAAAATAGGACAAGGAGTCCGGGGAGGGTTCCTTCCGTCCAACTAAGGGCGGAATGCTCGGCATTGCGCTCTACGGGGGGTCTGACGACTCCTGATCGCTCTGTGACTGATCGTCACAGTGGGGTGACTGTCCGTTATGGGGCGGTCCATCGGCTTCCGCCGCTGATGAACACCTCGGAGGGCAATTCCGTCGGTTTGGCCCTTGGGGCTGGACGGATGGTGTAGTTGTAGTGCCGAGGACAAGCCGTTCGTCCTATAACCGACTCGGCCCGCGTATGTCCATTTCGGGCAACGCGGGCCAAGGTGCAGAATTTAGAGGAAAGAACCGAGATGGTTCGGTTCTCCCGAGGAGGCCGCTCATGACCGCTCGCACCCCTGATGCCGAGCCGCTGCTGACCCCGGCTGAGGTTGCCACGATGTTTCGCGTGGACCCGAAGACGGTCACCCGCTGGGCCAAGGCTGGCAAGCTCACGTCCATCCGCACCCTGGGTGGACACCGCCGTTATCGCGAGGCCGAGGTTCGCGCACTGCTCGCGGGAATTCCGCAGCAGCGCAGCGAGGCCTGAGGTCGCGCAAGCACCCCTGCTTTAACGGGTTTCCATCGGGTCCCCCAATCCGATGAAACCCACATGGCTTGATACGGCTGAGCCTGCCCCAACAGGTTCATAAGTCGTCGATCGCGCTGGACTCCGCCGGGTCCAGCGCGATCTTTTTATGCCCTGGTCGGGGCGGTATCGGGCTGGTGTGCGGATGCCGGCGAGGTGGGTGCCATTGCACATATTAAATCGAGCACGTGTATGGGTGCGATAAAAGTACACATCTCAAAAACTCATGCGGTGACTCCCGTCACAGATGATCACTCTTGTATTCACGGGAATGCACCCCGTAGGGGGGCGCCGGCTACGGAGCGCGTCACGCGAACGGGGGATTCTGGCGGTGAGGGGGCCTGAGCGGGGCCTGAGCAGGGCCGCAGCGCGGCGAACCGGGCCCCCCGGGCCCGGGTGGGCCCGGGCGGGGCAGGCTGGGCCTGGGCGGGGCGTAGCGGCCGTCAGGGCCGCCCTGGAGGCCGGAACGGGCGCGGGAGGGTCGCGAAGGGCGTCAGCGGACGCGTGGCGGCCCCGCGGCGGGCCGCGGGAGCCCCGGAAGTGCCCGTGCGTCCCAGCAGCGCCCGAAGGTGACCAAGGGGGCTCAGCCGGGTGGCCCAGGCGCCCAAGGCGGATTCGCCCGCCAACGCGTCAGGGCCCGTATCCCCTGGAGGATACGGGCCCTGACGTTTCTGCGAACCTGACGGGACTTGAACCCGCGACCTCCACCTTGACAGGGTGGCGAGCTAACCAACTGCTCCACAGGTCCTTGATTTGCGGCCGCTCGGCGGCTGCGAATCAGACTGTACCGCAGCTCAGGGGGTGCAGTCGAACCGGATCACGCGGCAGGTCACGGAGCCGCCGCGTCCACCGCCTTCACGATCCGCTTGTCGGAGATCGGGTAGGCCGTCCCGAGGGCGTGCGCGAAGTAGCTGACGCGCAGTTCCTCGATCATCCAGCGGATGTCGGTGACCGCCGCGGGCACGGGCCGGCCCTTGGGCAACTGCTCCAGCAGCCAGGCGTACTCGTCCTGCATCTCGTGCACCTTCTCCATGCGCGTGGTGTCGCGCTGGACGCCCGTGGGCATCTGCTGGAGCCGCCGGTCCACCGCCACCAGGTAGCGCATCAGGTCCGGCAGCCTGCGCAGCCCGGTGAGCGTCACGAAGCCGGCCGGCATGAGGGCCGCCAGCTGCGTCTTCACGTCCTGGAGGTTGGCGACGAGCGCGAGGCTGCCGGTGGCCTTCAGGCGGCGTTCGCAGGCCTGCCAGGCGGCCAGCACCTGCTGCACCTGCTCGACGGTGCGCACCGTCGTGTCCACCAGGTCGGCGCGGACGGCCTCGTAGAGCTTGCGGAAGCCCGCCTCGTCCCAGGCGGGGCCGCCGTGGGCGGCGATCAGCCGGTCCGTCGCGGCGGTCGCGCAGTCGTCGAACAGCACCTGGATGGAGCCGTGCGGGTTCCTGGACAGGGCCAGCTTCTGCTGGTTGGTCAGGTGGTCCGAGGCGAACTTCGCCGGGTTCACGGGGATGTTCAGCAGGATCAGCCGCCGGGTGCCCAGCCACATCGCCTGCTGTTGCTCGGCCTCGGTGTCGAAGAGCCGTACGGAGACGGTCGAGCCCTGGTCCACCAGCGCCGGATACGCCTTCACCGGCTGGCCGGCCCGACGGGTCTCGAAGACCTTGGTCAGCGTCCCGATGGTCCAGTCCGTCAGCCCGGTGCGCTCCACGGACTCCCCGCCCGCCCGCTCGGCGGTGGCCGCGGCGGCCTTGGAGAGGGCCTGGCGGGCCTTCGGCTTCAGCCGTAGCCGCAGGGTCTCCAGGTCCTTGTCCTCGGCGAGGTTCTTGCGGCGCTCGTCGACGATCCGGAAGGTGATCTTCAGGTGGTCCGGGATCCGGCTCAGGTCGAAGTCCTCGGCCGAGACCGGGACGCCCACCATCCGCTGGAGTTCGCGGGCGAGGGTGACCGGCAGCGGCTCCTGGAGGGGCACCGCCGTGTCCAGGAAGCGGCCGGCGAAGTTCGGCGCCGGGACGTAGTGCCGGCGGATCGGCTTCGGCAGCGAGCGGATCAGCTCGGTGACGACCTCCTCCCGCAGGCCCGGGATCTGCCAGTCGAAGCCCTCGTCGGTGACCTGGTTCAGCACCTGGAGCGGGATGTGCACGGTCACGCCGTCCGCGTCCGCGCCCGGCTCGAACTGGTAGGTCACCCGGAACTTCAGCTGCCCCTGCCGCCAGGAGTCCGGGTAGTCGGCCTTGGTGACCCCGGCCGCCTTCTCGGTCAGCAGCATCTCCCGCTCGAAGTCGAGGAGTTCGGGCTCCTCGCGCTTCTTGTGCTTCCACCAGGAGTCGAAGTGGGCCCCGGAGACCACGTGCTCGGGGATCTTCTGGTCGTAGAAGTCGAAGAGGGTCTCGTCGTCCACCACGATGTCGCGGCGCCGGGCGCGGTTCTCCAGCTCCTCCACCTCGGTGAGGAGCTTGCGGTTGTCCGCGTAGAACTTGTGGTGCGTGCGCCAGTCGCCCTCGACCAGGGCGTTGCGGATGAACAGTTCGCGCGAGACCGCGGGGTCGATCCGGCCGTAGTTGATCTTTCGCTGGGCCACGATCGGCACGCCGTACAGCGTGACCTTCTCGTAGGCCATCACGGCGGCCTGGTCCTTCTCCCAGTGCGGCTCGCTGTAGGTGCGCTTGATCAGGTGCTGGGCGAGGGGCTCGACCCACTCGGGCTCCACCTTGGCGTTGACCCGGGCCCACAGCCGCGAGGTCTCCACCAGCTCCGCCGACATCAGGAACTTCGGCTGCTTCTTGAAGAGCGCCGAGCCCGGGAAGATCGCGAACTTGGCGGACCGGGCCCCCAGGTACTCGTTCTTGTCGGTGTCCTTGAGCCCGATGTGCGAGAGCAGGCCGGCCAGCAGCGAGATGTGGATGCTCGTCTCGGGCGCGTCGGCCTCGTTGACGTGGATCCCCATCGTCTTGGCGACCGTGCGCAGCTGCGAGTAGATGTCCTGCCACTCGCGGATCCGCAGGAAGTTCAGGTACTCCTGCTTGCACATCCGGCGGAAGGAGGACGAGCCGCGCTCCTTCTGCTGTTCGCGCACGTAGCGCCACATGTTGAGGAACGAGAGGAAGTCGCTGGTCTCGTCCTTGAAGCGGGCGTGGTTCTGGTCGGCCTGGGTCTGCTTGTCCGAGGGCCGCTCGCGCGGATCCTGGATCGAAAGGGCCGCCGCGATGACCATGACCTCGCGGACGCAGTTGTTCTTGTCCGCCTCCACGACCATGCGGGCCAGCCGGGGGTCCACGGGCAGCTGGGAGAGCTGGCGCCCCATCTGCGTGAGCCGCTTCTTCGGGTCCTTCTCCGCCGGGTCGAGCGCCCCGAGCTCCTGGAGCAGCTGCACGCCGTCGCGGATGTTGCGGTGGTCCGGCGGGTCGATGAAGGGGAACTTCTCGATCTCGCCCAGCCCGGCGGCGGTCATCTGGAGGATGACGGAGGCCAGGTTGGTGCGCAGGATCTCCGCGTCCGTGAACTCCGGGCGGCCGTTGAAGTCGTCCTCGGAGTAGAGCCGGATGCAGATGCCGTCACTGGTGCGGCCGCAGCGGCCCTTGCGCTGGTTGGCGCTGGCCTGCGAGATCCGCTCGATGGGCAGGCGCTGGACCTTGGTGCGGTGGCTGTAGCGGGAGATCCGGGCGGTCCCGGGGTCGATCACGTACTTGATGCCCGGGACGGTGAGGGAGGTCTCGGCGACGTTCGTCGCGAGGACGATCCGGCGGCCGGTGTGCTGCTGGAAGACCCGGTGCTGCTCGGCGTGCGAGAGCCGCGCGTACAGGGGGAGCACCTCGGTGAAGCGCAGATTCCGTTTGTTCAGCGCGTCGGCGGTGTCGCGGATCTCGCGCTCTCCGGAGAGGAAGACCAGGATGTCGCCGGCGCCCTCGGACTGGAGCTCGTCCACGGCCTCGCAGATCGCGGTGATCTGGTCCCGGTCGCTCTCCTCGGAGTCCTCCTCCAGGAGCGGCCGGTAGCGGACCTCCACCGGATACGTCCGACCGCTGACCTCGACGATCGGCGCGTCCCCGAAGTGCCGGGAGAACCGCTCCGGGTCGATGGTGGCGGAGGTGATGATCACCTTGAGGTCGGGGCGCTTGGGCAGCAGCGTGGCCAGGTAGCCGAGCAGGAAGTCGATGTTGAGCGACCGCTCGTGCGCCTCGTCGATGATGATCGTGTCGTACGCGCGCAGCTCGCGGTCCGTCTGGATCTCGGCGAGCAGGATGCCGTCCGTCATCAGCTTCACGAAGGTCGCGTCCTGGTCCACCTGGTCGGTGAAGCGGACCTTCCAGCCGACCGTCTGGCCGATCTCGGACTTCAGTTCCTCGGCGATGCGTTCCGCGACCGTGCGGGCGGCGATCCGGCGGGGCTGGGTGTGCCCGATCATGCCCCGGACCCCGCGGCCCAGCTCCATGCAGATCTTGGGGATCTGCGTGGTCTTGCCGGAGCCGGTCTCGCCCGCGACGATCACGACCTGGTGGTCGCGTATCGCCTCGGCGATCTCGTCCTTCTTCTGGCTGACGGGCAGGTTCTCGGGATAGGTGACCTCGGGCATCCGCGAGGCACGGCCGGCCAGCCGCCCGGCGGCCTTCGAGGCCTCCGCGGCGATCTCGTCGAGCACGGCCTGCCTGGCCTCGGGCTTGCGGATTCGGCGGGCGCCCTCGAGGCGGCGGCCAAGGCGGTGCGCGTCGCGGAGGGAGATCTCACCGAGAAGCGTCTGCAGGGCGGCGAAGGAAGTAGACATACCTGGTCGAGGATCTCACCCGGGGCCGCCGGGTGGCGAACGCATTTGTGGGGCGGACCCGTACCATTTCGGGACGAGTCCCCCGGCCGAACGAGTGAGAGGCAGCCCACCTTGTCCCGCCGCAGCCGTGTGTGGTGCCTGCTCGGCGCCGTACTGGCCCTGCTGGCGGGGTGCGCGCTGCCGGCCGCCGCGGCGCAGGCGCCCGCGCCGCCGGCCGCCCCGGTCCACGCCGTGCACGAGAGCGGCGGCCCGTCCTGCGCCCCCGGGCCCGGGGACCACGGCCGCCCGCCGGCCGTTCCGCCGCGCGCCGGAGATCCGGCCCACGGCCAGGCCCCGGCCGCCGGGCGGCTCTCGGCGGACCAGGCCGGGGACTGCCGGGCGATACCCGTACGGATCCTCGTCCGCGGGCCCGACCAGCCGGCGCCCGGCCCTGTGGAGCTGTCCGTGATGCGGGTCTAGGAGGGCCGGTCACCCCACCGGTCCGCCCCACCACCCGCAGCCCTGGAGCACGCATGTCCACGTCCAAGCCCGGCACGTCCGGCACCACCGCCAAGTCCGCCAAGCCCGGGAAGCCCGGAAACTCAGCCAAGCCCGGGAAGCCCGGCAAGGCCTCCCAGAAGCCCCTGCACATCGCCGCCGGCGTCGCCATCGCCGCGCTCACCCTCGGCCTCGTCTCCTGGCAGGCCTCCACCGCCACCACCGACAAGCCCGCAGCGGGCGCCGGAGCCGGCGCCTCCGCCGCGCCCCGTACCGATCCCGCCGCCGAGCTGAAGGCGCTGGCCCGCCGCGACTCCGCCGACAAGCTCGCCGTCGGCCGCGCCGACGCCCCCGTCGTGCTGATCGAGTACTCCGACTTCAAGTGCGGCTACTGCGGCAAGTTCGCCCGGGACACCGAGCCCGCCCTGGTGAAGAAGTACGTCGAGAACGGCACCCTGCGCATCGAGTGGCGCAACTTCCCGATCTTCGGCGCGGACTCCGAGGCCGCCGCCAAGGCCGCCTGGGCCGCCGGGCAACAGGACCGGTTCGCCGCCTTCCACGCGGCCGCGTACGCCGACGGGGCCAAGGAGAAGGGCTTCGGCGAGGCCCGCCTCGTGGAGCTGGCCGGGCAGGCGGGCGTCCCGGACCTGGAGCGCTTCAAGAAGGACATGGCCGGCGAGCAGGCCGCGGCGGCCCTGAAGAAGGACCAGGACGAGGGCTACCGCATCGGCGTGACCTCCACCCCGTCGTTCCTGGTCAACGGGCAGCCCATCGCGGGTGCCCAGCCCCTCGACGCCTTCACCGCCGCGATCGCCAAGGCCGAGGCGGCGGCCCGGCCGTGACCGACATCGGATACCTGGCCGCCCTGCTGGGCGGCCTGCTCGCGCTGCTCAGCCCGTGCAGCGCCCTGCTGCTGCCCGCCTTCTTCGCGTACTCGATCGACTCCACGTCCCGGCTGCTGGCACGCACCGGGATCTTCTACGCGGGCCTCGCGACCACCCTCGTACCGCTGGGGGCGGCCGGCTCGTACGCCGGGCGGTTCTTCCACGGCAACCGCGACGCGCTGGTCCTCGCCGGCGGCTGGCTGATCATCGCGCTCGGGCTCGCCCAGATCCTCGGACTGGGCTTCGCCTCGAAGCGCGCCGCCGAACTGTCGGGGCGGATCCGGCCGACGACCGCCCTGTCGGTGTACGCCCTCGGCGCGGTCTACGGACTGGCCGGCTTCTGCGCGGGCCCGATCCTGGGCAGCGTGCTGACCGTGGCGGCGGTCAGCGGCAGCCCGGTCTACGGGGGCCTGCTGCTGGCGGTCTACGCCCTGGGGATGGCCGTGCCGCTGTTCCTGCTGGCCCTGCTGTGGGAGCGGTTCGACCTCGGCGGGCGGCGCTGGCTGCGCGGACGGGCCTTCACGGTGGGCCGTTTCGAACTGCACACCACCTCGCTGCTGTCCGGGCTGTTCTTCATCGCCCTGGGCGCGATGTTCCTCGTCTTCGACGGGGCGAGCGCCCTGCCGGGGCTGCTGGACGTGGACGACTCGTTCACGGTGGAGGAGCGGGTCCGGTCGGTGGCCGACGGGGTCCCGGACTGGGCGCTGCTGGGCCTGGTCGCGGCGGGGGCGGCGGCCGTCGGGCTGGCGCAGTGGCGCCGCAGGGCCCGCACGGCGGAGCCGGAGACGGGGACGGAGACGGAGTAACCACGGAAGGCCCCGTCCGGAGACGGGGCCTTCTTGATGGTGGCTGGGGCCGGGGTCGAACCGGCGACCTATCGCTTTTCAGGCGATCGCTCGTACCAACTGAGCTACCCAGCCACGAAGCCGTTTCCGGCTTCAGCGAACCTGACGGGACTTGAACCCGCGACCTCCACCTTGACAGGGTGGCGAGCTAACCAACTGCTCCACAGGTCCTTGCAGTGTGCGAGACAAGTCTTGCACACGGTAATGCGTACCCCCAACGGGATTCGAACCCGTGCTACCGCCTTGAAAGGGCGGCGTCCTGGGCCACTAGACGATGAGGGCTAAAGGCCCGCCGGGCACTTTCCAGCGCGTCGGGGACGTGAGAAGCATATGGGATCCGGGGAGCTATCGCCAAAACGGTTTCCCCCGGCAAGCGGAAGGGGCCCCCACCGGGGGGACAATGACCCGGTGCTGGAGATGACGCGCGAGGAGTTCGAAGAGCTCGTCGCAGAGGCCCTGGACCGGATCCCGCCGGAGCTGACGCGGCTGATGGACAACGTGGCGGTGTTCGTCGAGGACGAACCTCCCGCCGACGACCCCGAGCTGCTCGGTCTGTACGAGGGGACCCCGCTGACGGACCGCGGCGAGTGGTACGCCGGGGTGCTGCCGGACCGGATCACGATCTACCGGAACCCCACGTTGCGGATGTGCGAGGACCGGGAGAGCGTGGTCGCCGAGACGGAGGTCACCGTGGTGCACGGTATCCCGTCGTACACCTCTTCGGGTGAGGTTTCCCCTGTTCAGGTGACTGTCGCGGCCTGAGCTGGCCGTTCTGGATCAGCCCCAGCCGAGTTCGTGAAGGCGCTCGTCGTCGATGCCGAAGTGGTGGGCGATCTCATGGACCACGGTCACGGCGACCTCGTGAACCACGTCTTCGGGGCTCTCGCACATCCGGAGCGTCGGCCCCATGTAGATCGAGATGCGGTCCGGGAGGACCCCGGCGTACCACTCGCCCCGCTCCGTGAGCGGAGTCCCCTCGTAGAGCCCCAGAAGCTCGGGGTCGTCGGCCGGCGGCTCGTCCTCCACGAAGACCGCCACGTTGTCCATGACCCGCGTCAGCTCAGGCGGGATCGAGTCCAGGGCTTCGGCCACCAGCTCTTCGAAGGCGTCTCGCGTCATCTCCAGCACACGGCCATTCTCCGTGACGACCGTCACTCCCGAGTGGGGCGGGCGCAGAGAACCCCGCTCGGCTGCTCTGCCCGCTGCCGCTGGAGGGCACCAGAGTGGCCCACATCACATATGTTCGTCGTGGTGCGAGAACGGGCGATCTCCCGCTCTCACCACAAGCCGCATGAAGAAAGCCCCCACCAGCGGACCGGACAGGCACGCGGGTGGGGGCTCTGCTGTTACTGCGAGTACACGATCACTCCGGCGCTCGGGCGTACTGCTCCAGGGTCGCCTTGCTGGTGGACCGGTCGACCAGCCGAAGCTCCCACGGTCCGGTGTTCACGTCGAAATCCTTGCCGAACCCGACCCACTTCCCGGCCATGCGTCGGCCCGTCGGCTCGATCAGCATTTGCAGGGCTCCGTGGTACCGGGCGCCGTTGTAGTAGCCGTCCGAGGCGGTCTGCTCCACCCACGATCCGGTGACCACGTTGCGGTCCACGGTCAGGTCCAGCGAGAGAGGGCTCTCGGGGTTGCTGCTCGCGCCCGGCGGGCTCTGGGCGGTGAGCCGGTTCCCGTGCTGCACGATCACCACGTAGTGCTTGCACTCGTAGGTGGTGTCCCGGCTCGACGAGTAGAACTCGTACCGGCTGAGCCACACACCCGAGAACGTCTCTTCGGTCGCGTGCGCTGCCAGCGGGCTCCCGGTGGCCACGGCGATCCCTTCCGTCCCGGCGTCCATGTCATGTCCTCCCATCCCGTCCGCGTGCACCCGTGCCGTCGGTACCGGCAGGGAGAACCCGAGAGCTTCCACGGGACGCCCCGTGACCCGCTCCAGCGCCCTCGCGTACACGCCACGGGGCGTCTTGCTCGTACCTGATTCCCAGCGCTGCACCAGTCGCTTGGACGCCTCGTTGGGCTCGCCCAGCTCCTCGCCGGCTCGGCGAAGGGCCTTGGCGAAGTCGTCCTGGCTTAATCGCAGGCCGATTCGAACGGCCCGCAGCACATCATTCGGCACCACGGCGGTTGTCGTCATGACGTCAAAGCTAGAACGAACAGCCTCCGAATGACACCGGTTTGACGCCCCCGCAGACGTCATTGACGCCCCGTCGAGTGACGCCCCGACGACGCCCGATATGCCGTCGTTCTGTCCTTCCGTCGGCGGGAACATCGGTGCACGGACACGGCAACCGGACGAGAGGGCGTGAGTGGATGGCCGGCTACAAGCAGGGGCTCCCTGGGGGCAGCGTCGGCAGGGCCGTGACCCTGTCCATGCCGGAACTGCACCCGACCCCGGTGGAGGGCTGCGAGATCTGCGGGGAGCAGGCCGTACTGCGCAGTGCCGCCTTCAAGCGGGGTGACCACTCCGCAGTCTCGGACGCGAACGTGAGGATCCGCAGCCACCAGCACCACAGGAACACCCGGTGAGCCTGACCATCCGGGTCTCCCGCGATTCTGGGCGGACCTGGGGAGCCGAAGTCAGCTACCCCAGCGCCATTACAGAGAAGCCCCTGTCACCGGCAGCCTCCGCACGCTGGCCACCGTGTGACTGCTCCCGCTGCGCCCCCTCTCCTGCACCGTCGCCTGCTCAGCCGATCTCCTGACAAGGAAGGCACAGACGTGACGATCACCCGACTGAACCCCTCCGAGGTTCTCAACCTCATCAGCCCCGATCTCCGGGCCCGCCTCATCCAGGACGTGCGCAAGACCTGGCCCGACCTGTCGGACGACATGGGCACCCGCGGCGTGGCCCAGATGGCGGCTTACCTGGCTGCCTCCGTCCAGACGGACGCGGCGCTGACTCCGTCACTTCGAGTGGACCTGTTCTGGCACGCGTTCGTGCAGCGGAGCGTGCCGTACGTCGCGTTCTCCCGAGCCCTCGGCGCCGACTACATCCACCACGTCCCGGAGGACGAAGCGACCGGGGCCGACCCCGAAGCGGGCCGGGCTGCCATGGCGGCGACCACCGCCGTGATCCGCGCGTCCGGGTTCGCCATTGACGCCGAGTTCTGGCCCCACGAGGGCGCCGCCGACTGCTCGCAGTGCCACGCGGGCTGCACCGACAGCCCGAACGGTGGCAAGAAGTAGCAACCCCTCGAACCGCCACATGAGCGCCGCAGCCGCCCGGTACCGTGCCGGGCGGCTGCTGTCGTGAACGAGAACGGACACGCAATGACTGACGCCCGCAGTGCCGCCTGGGACACGTACTCGCAGAGCAAGCCCCAGAGGAGGCAGACCAACGCCAGGGGTGAAACCACGTGGTTCAACTGGACCCAGTACGCGGACCACGGCCCCGGAGCCGAAGTCCTCTCGGTCAAGCCCGGGGAATCGGTACTCGACCTGGGCTGCGGGTCCGGCGGCAACCTCGCCCATCTCGCCTCCACGGGGATCAGGGCCGTAGGTATCGATCTGTCCCCGGCTCAGCTCACCAAAGCTCGTGAGCGCTGGCCGGACGTGGAGGGCATGGAGCTGAACCGAGGCGATGCCATCGCCTACCTGAGCACGACGTACACAGTCTTCGACGCGGTCTACAGCGTGTTCGGAGCGGCCTGGTTCACCGATCCCAGCTCGCTGATCCCGCAGGTTCACGCCGGGCTGAAGCCGGGGGGCGTATTCGCCCTCTCACAGCGGCCCCCAGTGGAAGGCTGCTACGGATGCCAGGCCTCGTACATCCCGCGAGGGGACGACCAGGACCCCGCCATCGTGAAGCGTTGGGACTACGAACCCGACATCTGGTGCGCGCTCCTCAAGGAGTACGGGTTCGTGGAAACGACGGCGGCCGTGATCCCCGCCCCGGCCCATGAGAAGCGCACGATTGGCACGCTGCTCGTCCGGGCGGTACGCGGGGAAGATCAGCGATCCTAGGGCGAGAACGCAAAGAAGCCCCCGCACCCGCCGCCCTGTGAAGGGAGACGAGCACGGGGGCTCTGTGGGTCGATCAGCCGTTCAGCACGTTGGTCAGACGGGCGGCTGCCTTCCCTCCGAACAGCGCGAGGCCGCAGTAGAAGTCGATGCGGGTCCGGTAGACGGGCTTGTCGTGGGACTCGCCGAGGTCGGTGGCCTGCACGCCACCGTTGGTCAGTCCGGTGACTCCTGCATCCGCTTCGGTGGACCCGAAGCGGACCGCGTAGATGTCGCCGGTCTGCTTGCCTCCGGTCCCAGTCGTCAGGGGCAGGACATCCGTACCGTCGAGCTTCTGGCCCGCGTCGAGCATCGGGATCCCGTTCCACATCACGGCACGCCTACCCGCGATCTCCGACGTCAGCAGTTCGGAACCGCCGAGCCGGCGGAACCCTGACGCGATCTTGGCCCGGATGTCGGCGTTCATGTAGAGCGCGCCGTTGGCACCGTTGATGCCGCGGACACGCGCGGTCAGAGTGTCCAGCGCATCGAAGAACTCGTAGCCGTTCGCCACCGGTCCGAGCCCCTTGGCGTCGACCACCTGAGTGCCGAAGAGCCGCTTACGCAGACCATCGAACCCCTTGGGGTCCACCAGCACGTCACCGTTGAAGAACTGATCCGAGAAGTGAACGGATGCCGCCTTGACCTTCATCATGATCTGAACCGCCCGCTGATCGTTGAGGTTGCCGCGGGTCTGCGCGATGAACTTGTCCACGTCCGCGTCACCACCCAGGATGGCGAGCGTCTCGATCTTCTGGTTGAGCGTGCCGGTGCTCTCCGGGTACGCCTCGTTGACCGCACGGAAGGAGACGCCGGGAAGGGTGGACTCCTCGTTGTATCGGTAGGCATTGCCAGCGATCTTCAGTAGCGGAAGACGGTCCAGGATCGGCGATTCCTGTACGAACGTCTCGATGACACCGCGCTGCAACTGGTCCTGCGACAGCTTGGCGGATTCGGCCAGAGTAAGCGTCATTGAATTCTCCAATAGAGATAGCGGATACAGAAAAGGAGCGAAACCGTGAACTCGGTGTCGCTCCACAAGAAGGCTCTAATGAGCCATGCGAGTTTTTTGCCTCCCTGCCGTGCAGTCTCGGGAGGGGCAGGGGGCACCCCCCTGGGTCAGAACGGCGGACGCTCCAGCGACTCACGCCGTGACCGTGCTTCCGCAGCGAATCCACCCGGCTGGTGCCTCGCGGTCTCCCTGCTGTGGCACGACAGGCACAGCGGACGCAGACGAGAGGCAACGTCCGGATCGGCAACACCCCGAGCCACCAGCGACCGGCGCGACTCGGGGAAGTGGTCCGCAACCGTGGCGGGCTTCCCGCACAGCACGCACCACGGGTTCCGATACAGGTACGTGCGGCGGATGTAGGGCCAGCGAGGCCCGTACGCGCTCGTTCCTGGTGTGACCCGCTGTGCAGTCGCCTCGCGCTCATGAGCGGCGCAGCGGCCACCACGGGCAGTCGGCTCGGGGCACCCGGGTACTGAGCAAGGGGGGCGGGGTCGTCGGGGCATGGGGGGCCTCCAGGGGCGAGGAGCGCACACGGTCGGGGTCTACGCAGCCGAGCCCGCTAGCCCTAAGCTCTGCCGCCATGACGATCACACCGGTGATAGCCACCATGCTTGGCGGGGTACTTGGCGCCCTGGCTACGATCGGCGGCCAATGGATCACTCAAAAGGCCACCCGTGCGCGGGAACGGGATCACAAAGTATGGGAACGCCGGGCCGACGCACTCGAAGAGACCCACCGCGTAACACTGGCGCGGCAGAGGCACCGGGATCGGCTGTCTAGCACGGGATCGAGTTCGTCGGACCGAGACACTTCGGTCCATGAGGATCACGCGCGTCTACTCTCAACAAAGCTAGCGCTATACGCGTCGCCAGAACTCCTCGCGGCCAATGATGCCTCCACTAAGGCGTACGACAAGTGGGTCAGGGCGCTTTGGAATTGGGCGGTAATCGGATCCACGACCGAAGAATCGGAACAGGAAGCGGCTAGGGCAGCCGCCTGGCAGCTTCTTGAACAGGCAAAGAAAGTAGCCGATGAGGCAGATAAGGCCCTATTTAAACAACTACGGGCCGATGCCTCGTTGGTCCCGCCCGGCAAGTGGCGGAGACGCTGAGTAGCTGGAGCAGCGCTAGAGCGGAGCGCCCGCACCCCCGAACTCGATTGCTGTTTTGAGCCGGTGGCAGCAGTGACAAAGGACCTGCACGTTGCCGTCTGTGTCCTCGCTACCAAGGGGCAACGGGCGCACATGTTTCACGTCTTCAGCGGCCACCACGGGCGGCCAACTCCGGGCACCCGGGTACCGAGCACGGTGGGCGGGGTCGTCGGGGCATGAGGGGTACCTTCCGCAGACAAGGGACATGCAGGTTTGACGTGCCCCCGGGGATGCGGTGTCCTACCCCCATGTCTGAACTGGTCAGTGCCGATGACGCGGAACCCACCCCGGCGAGCACGACGTTCGAATTGAACGCCGGGAAGGACGGACTGCACGTACGGGGCGCGAACGTGTCCGAGCGGGTCCAACTGTCGATCATCCGCACGGCGGGAGCCTGTGTCCTCGGGGTGCTGGCTGTCTGTGCACTGTCGAATTGGCGAACTTCCCAGAACGGCGAGCAGAACGACCCCGGCGACCACTAGGACGCGCCCCCGAACTCGGTGCTCGTCTTGAGCTGGTGGCAGCCGTGACACAGCACCTGCACGTTGCTGTCTGTGTCCTCGCCACCGAGGGACAGCGGTCGCACATGGTCCACGTCCACCCCGTCCGCGGGAAAGTCGGACAGGCACCAGTCGCACCAGGCCGAGCCCCGTTCCTGCACACGTCTGCGGAGTCGGGCAGCAGCGTCGTACCGGGCCGCTCGGCGCCGGCTCCGCGCTCGTCGGGAACGGACACTCGGTCGTCCCTCGTACGCGCCGTGATGAGCCGTACAGCGTCCCCGATGGGTCGCGGGCTCGGTGCAGTCGATACAGCGCATGTGCGGCCCCCTGGTGCTCGCCGTGGTCCTGGTCCTCGATGTCCTCGCCGGCTCGGGGCCGGTCCGGACAGGGTGGGGACCGCACGCGCTTACACCCCCTTTCGGCACCCCGCAGGGTGGTTACTCATGGGCGGTGCGGTCCCCGCACGTTGCCTCACGACCCCAGCGGCCACCCCCGTAACGGGAGGGTGCGTGGTGCACGGGCAACGTTGATTCCGAGAGCGGGCGCTCTGTCCGCCGAGTCCCCCGTGTTGGGTGGGCGCGCGGTAATCCCGGTCTCGGAAGTAGTGGAGAGCAAGCCTTGCCGCGCCTCACCGGAGTGGGGTTGGCCGCTCTTGCTCCGGTCTCTGTAGAGAGCAACCCTTGCCCGCCCTCGCAGTACGCGGGGCCGTGCCGGTTTCTCTCTCCGTAGTAGTGGAGAGCAACCCTTGCCCGCCCTGCGCGCGGGGGGTCCGGTTGGTTTTTGGGTTTGCCATAGTGGAAGCCGGAGGTTTCCCGGACCCTGCCAGGCCGCATCGGTGTTCAGGGTTCTCCTCCGCCTCCCCACTTGTTGAGGAGCGCAAGGGGCGCCCGACGGGCTGCCAGTGGCGCAGTGCTGTTCGGGACGCCGTTCTCTCTTCTTTCTTATTTTTTCTGTGTGTTCTAAAAAATCGGTTGTAACCGTCACTCCAACACCTCTCGCCCCGCTGTTGGGCCGCCCCGAGCCGGTGGGGCTCGCAGGCGAAAAGCCACGGAACGCCCCTACGCCTGTCTGTGGGCACAAGACAGCCCCGGTGGTCCGCGGGGACCATCCGGGGCTGTGCGCTCGGCCGGGGGCCTCTGAGCGGCTAGGCGGGCGTCGGCTTGGCCGCAGCCTCAGCGAGCGTTGTGGGGAACGTCAGACCTTCGGGGCGTTCCTCCCCGACCCACCAGAAGCGGAGGCGGTCGAAGGACGGGCGGACGCCGGTCTTGCGGGCCTTGAAGACCCAGGCGCGTTCCAGCACGAGACCGACGGTCTCGCGGCGCTCGGCCAGCGGCCAGTTCGCCCACGCTTCCTTGAAGAGCTCCGTGTCCCGCAGGAACGTGATGTCGAGTGCCTGTCCTTCTGGGAGCTCCCTCAGCTCCTTCTCGTACCCGTCCAGCCGCCCGTTGCTCACGTCGTAGCGGCGCTTGAAGCGGGCTTCGCCGCGCGTGCCCTGGAAGAGGCCGTTCAGTTTCTCGTCCTCCAAGCGGTCGAGGAACTGTTCCTCTTCCCGGATCAGGGCCTCAAGCTGGGATCGGCGGGCCTTGCGGTCCGGGTGCTTCATGTCGGCCCAGCGCTGAGCGATGGCCAGGATCGCCGGGTCGTCGTCATCGAGGGCGCCGAGGCGGTTGATCATCGCTTCGGTCACCAGGGCATCGGCATGGGTGCCGCTGATCAGTACGCCGGGGCATCGTCCGCTGAAGTGTCGGCGGATGCAGCGGTAGCGGGGCCAGACTTCACCCTTCCGTACGAACGCTGTGTCGTAGGACATACGGGACCCGCACTCGCCGCAGTAGAGGTAATCCGACATGAGACCGGTGACCGCCCGGCCCGTCTCCTTGGACTTGCTGCCGGGCGTGGCCTCCCGGGTCCAGTGGACGGGGACCCGGCTGCCGAACATCGACCGCAGGCGTGTGTGATCCGCGAAACTGATGATCTCCTCGCTGACCCGGACCATCTCGCCGGTCACGGTGTGACGGTGGACTTCACCCTTGTGAGGCAGGTACCCGGCCAGGGTGGGCGAGATCACAAGCTGTCGGACGACGGGCCACGACCATGAGTTCGGGGTCTTGATCGGCTTCTCGCGGAGCTTCTGCGCCTTGAGAGGTTCGCCCTTGGCTTCGAGCTGGGCGATGCGTTGCTTCCGGCTCGCCCAGCGCGGGGAGTCGTAGCCCTGGTCGTTCATCCACTTCGCGACGGAGCGCAGGGACTGGCCGTCCAGGAGCTTCGCGACCACGGCGCGGATGATCTCCGACTCCTCCGGGTGAGGGGTGAGCTTCCGTTCCGGCGTGACGACGAAGCCGTACGGGCGGCTGCCCATCCAGCGGCCCTCGTCCCGCTCGTCCGCCCGCAGGTCCGTGACCCGGATGGACGTGTTCTTGGATTCCTTGTGGGCCTGGTGCGCGGCCAATGTGAGCTGGATCTCCCAGCCCTCGTTGTTCGAGTCGATCCCGTCCGCGATGGAGATGAAGCGGCACCCGGTCTCGTAGACGATCCGGATGATCTCCGATGCCTGCGGGATGCCCTGGCGCGTCGCGCGGTCCACCTTGAAGACGATCAACACGTCCGCCAGGCGCTCGCGGAGCATGGTGAGGGCGGCTTCCCAGTCGGGCCGGTTCACGTAGGTGTGGAACCCGGACTTGTCCTCGTCCTTGAAGACCTTGGTCACTTCCGCGCCCAGGTCCTCGGCCCGGCCCCGGCCCGCCTTCTCCTGGCGGGGAATGGACGTGGACGTGTCCGTGAGATCCGAGATCCGCAGGTACAGGATCGCGCGCAGGATGGCGGCGGCGCGCGAGAATGGCTCTCGTGGTGACATACAAACCTCCCCTTACCCCGCTGACCAGCCTAAATCCGTGGTCGGACAAGGTGTCTGGCGGGTGTTCCTGCGTGCA
This sequence comes from Streptomyces sp. IBSNAI002, assembly GCF_052244475.1. Taxonomy (NCBI): domain Bacteria; kingdom Bacillati; phylum Actinomycetota; class Actinomycetes; order Kitasatosporales; family Streptomycetaceae; genus Streptomyces; species Streptomyces sp. IBSNAI002. The sequence continues at coordinate 4,738,196 of NZ_JBQPXG010000002.1, forward strand.
CGAGATCGCCCACCACTTCGGGATCGACGACGAGCGGCTGCACGCGCTGGGCTACGGATGACCCGGCCGGCCGTCCCCGGCGGCGAGGCCATCGACCCGGACGTCGACCTGCACGTGCCCGCGCAGGCCGCCGAGCCGCAGGGCCGGGTGCTCGCCGCGGTGGCGGCGGGCGGGGCGGTCGGGGCTTCGGCGCGGTACGGGATCGCCCTGCTCTGGCCGGCCGGGCCGGGGGCGTTCCCGTGGGCGACCCTGGTGATCAACGCGGTCGGCAGCGCGCTGATCGGCGTACTGATGGTCCTGATCAGCGAGGGCGGCAGGACGTCGCCCCATCCGCTGCTGCGGCCCTTCGCCGGGGTCGGGATCCTGGGCGGCTTCACCACCTTCTCGACGTACGCGCTGGACTTCTCGCGGCTCCTGGACGAGGGGGAGGCGGGCACCGCGCTGGCGTACGCGGGGCTCACCGTGGCCGCGGCGCTCGGCGCGGTGTGGGCGGCGGCCTCGCTGACGCGCCGGGCGGTCAGGGCCCGGGCGGCCCGGGCCGGCGCGGGCCGTGGCGGCGGGGAGCCGCGGTGAACTGGCTGCTGGTGGTGGCGGGCGCGGTGGTCGGGGCGCCGCTGCGGTACCTGACGGACCGTGCGGTGCAGGCGCGCCACGACTCGCCCTTCCCCTGGGGCACGTTCGCGGTCAACGCGGCCGCCTGCCTGCTGCTGGGCGCGCTGACCGGGGCGCTGCTGGCCGGCGGCTCGAACGGCCGGCTGGAGCTGCTGATCGGGACGGGGCTGTGCGGGGCGCTGAGCACGTACTCGACGTTCTCGTACGAGACGCTGCGCCTGGCCGAGCGCGGCCTGACGTTCCTCGCGGCGGCGAACGTGGCGGCATCGGTGCTGGTCGGGCTGGGCGCCGTGCACCTCGGGTCGCAGGTGGCGCGGCAGCTGTTCGGCTGAGGGCGTGTCCCATACGGGTCAAAGGGAGTTGGGCTGTTTGACCCGCTCATGCGGACCGCTCATCCCACAGGCTCGGAGGTGCCCTCGTGCGCCAGTTGTCCGCTTCCCTCCGACTGGCCGTCACCGCGCTCGCGGTCGCGGCGACGGCGGGCTGCATGAGTGTCGGCGAGGACTCGGCGAAGCCCGGGCCCTCCTCCTCGTCCGACGGCCGCGGCGCGGCGGGCGGGGCGTCCACGACCGGACGGGGCTCCGGGGTGCACGGCAACGGGCACGGCACGAAGGACGGTACGGGGAGCCAGGACGGCAGGCCCAAGGAGGACGGCAAGGCGTCCGGTGCGACCGGGGGCTCGCCGAGCCCGGGAGCGCCGAGCGGCCATCCGGGCATGCCCTCGCCGTCGGCGGGACCGGGCGGCGGGGCGGGCGGCCAGGGGCCGCAGGAGCCCTCCGGGGGCGGTTCGGGAGGTGCGGGCGGCTCGGGAGGATCCGGGGGCTCGGGCGGAGCGGGCGGCTCGGGCGGCCCGGGAGGCGCTCAGCCGTCGCAGAGCCCGACTCCGGAGCCGCCGGCCACGACGCCTCCTCCTGTGACGGAACCCACGCCGCCGCCGAGCCAGCAGCCGGAGCCGAGCACCGCGCCTGGCTCGTAGCCCGGGGCCTTTCCGGGGTGCGTCGCCAGGCTCCGTCCCCGTGCCGTCCCCGTCTCCTCCTCGCGCTGTCCTCGTTCCGTCCCCTGCTCCGACCCGTCCCCGGGCTCCGGTCATCTCCGCAGGTCAGAGTGGTTTCTGCCGGAGTGACTTGCCAGACCCGGGGGAGGGTGCGTATGGTTATAGATCGTTTGATCCCATTGCCCGGCGCCGAATCCGAAGAGCGCCGTGTGGCGCGTACTCTCCCTAGCCGTGGCTGACCGCATTGAGGCGGTCGATTTGCGATTCACGGAGTTTGGGCGCGTGCCGAGACTCCGGAAGGTTTCGCATTTCGCATGTCCATTTCCAGTTCTGACCGTGCCGTCATGCCCGAGAACGACTCGAACGAGCTCGTCGACGCAGTAGAGACCCTTGTGGTCGACGAGGCCATCGAGGCCCTTGAGGCCGACGTGACGACCGACCAGTCCATCGACTCCGTCGACGCCGAGGGCGACGACGAGTCCGACGCCGACGCCGAGCCCACGATCACCTTCGCGGACCTCGGTCTGCCCGAGGGCGTCGTGCGCAAGCTCGCGCAGAACGGCGTCACCACCCCCTTCCCGATCCAGGCCGCGACCATCCCGGACGCCCTGGCCGGCAAGGACATCCTCGGCCGTGGCCGCACCGGCTCCGGCAAGACCCTCTCCTTCGGTCTGCCGACCCTGGCCACGCTGGCCGGCGGCTTCACCGAGAAGAAGAAGCCCCGCGCGATCATCCTCACGCCGACCCGTGAGCTCGCGATGCAGGTCGCGGACGCCCTCCAGCCCTACGGCGACGTGCTCGGCCTGAAGATGAAGGTCGTCTGCGGCGGCACCTCGATGAGCAACCAGATCTACGCCCTCGAGCGCGGCGTCGACGTCCTCGTCGCCACGCCGGGCCGTCTGCGCGACATCATCAACCGCGGCGCCTGCTCCCTGGAGAACGTCTCGGTCGCGGTCCTCGACGAGGCCGACCAGATGGCCGACCTGGGCTTCCTGCCCGAGGTCACCGAGCTGCTCGACCAGATCCCCGGCGGCGGCCAGCGCATGCTCTTCTCCGCCACCATGGAGAACGAGATCGGCACCCTGGTCAAGCGCTACCTGTCCAACCCCGTCACGCACGAGGTCGACAGCGCGCAGGGCAACGTCACGACCATGACGCACCACGTGCTCGTCGTGAAGCCGAAGGACAAGGCGCCGGTCACGGCCGCCATCGCCGCCCGCAAGGGCCGCACCATCATCTTCGTCCGCACCCAGCTGGGCGCCGACCGCATCGCCGAGCAGCTCGTCGAGGCCGGCGTGAAGGCCGACGCGCTGCACGGCGGCATGACGCAGGGTGCCCGTACCCGCGTCCTCGCCGACTTCAAGGACGGCTACGTCAACGCGCTCGTCGCCACCGACGTCGCCGCCCGCGGCATCCACGTCGACGGCATCGACCTGGTCCTGAACGTGGACCCGGCCGGCGACCACAAGGACTACCTGCACCGCTCGGGCCGTACCGCCCGCGCGGGCAAGTCCGGCGTCGTGGTCTCCCTGGCCCTGCCGCACCAGCGCCGCCAGATCTTCCGCCTGATGGAGGACGCGGGCGTCGACGCCTCGCGCCACATCGTCCAGGGCGCCGGCGCCTTCGAGCCCGAGGTCGCCGAGATCACCGGTGCCCGCTCGCTGACCGAGGTCCAGGCCGACTCCGCGAACAACGCCGCGAAGCAGGCCGAGCGCGAGGTCGCCGAGCTCACCAAGCAGCTGGAGCGCCTGTCGCGCCGTGCCGTGGAGCTGCGCGAAGAGGCCGACCGCCTCGTCGCCCGTTCCGCGCGTGAGCGCGGCGAGGACCCGGAGGCCGCTGTCGCCGAGGTGGCCGAGGCCGCCGAGGCCGAGGTCGCGGCTGCTGCCGCCGCCGCTGCCGCCGAACTGGCCGCGCAGGAGCGCCGCGAGGAGCAGCGCGCCCAGCGCGACGACCGCGGCAACTTCGAGCGTCGCGACAACCGCGGCGGCGACCGCGGTGGTGACCGTGGCGGCTTCCGCCGTGATGACCGCGGCGACCGCGGCGGCCGTCCGTCCGGTGGCTTCAACCGCGACGACCGTGGTGGCGACCGCGGCGACCGTGGCGGCTTCCGTCGTGACGACCGTCCGTCGGGCGGGTTCCGTTCCGGTGGCGACCGTCCGGCCGGTGGTGGCTTCCGTCGTGACGACCGTCCCTCCGGTGGCTTCAACCGCGATGACCGTGGTGGCGACCGTGGCGGCTTCCGTCGTGACGACCGTCCGTCGGGCGGGTTCCGTTCCGGTGGCGACCGTCCGGCCGGTGGTGGCTTCCGTCGTGACGACCGTCCCTCCGGTGGCTTCAACCGCGATGACCGTGGTGGCGACCGTGGCGGCTTCCGCCGTGACGACCGTCCGTCCGGTGGCTTCCGTTCCGGTGGCGACCGTCCGGCCACGGGCAACGGCACGTACAACCGTGACGACCGCACCTCCGGCGGCTTCCGCTCCGGTGGCGGCGACCGTCCGTTCAACCGCGACCGTCGTGACGACCGTCCCTCCGGCGGCTTCCGCTCCGGCGGCGCCGGCGACCGTCCCTACGGCCGCCGCGACGACCACCGTCCGTCCGGCTCCGGTTCCACCGGTGGCTTCGGCGGCCGCCGCGACGACAAGCCGCGCTGGAAGCGCAACGGCTGACGGCAGCTGAGCTACCCCTCCTGACAGGGGTGACAGGGCCCCCACGACTGCTCGTATCCGAGCGGGCCGTGGGGGCCCTGTCGCGTTTTGCTACGATCCGGACTTTGCGCCGGGGACACGGCACCGCGGAACCGCGGCCTCCCCCCGGCGCTTCGTATGGGGGGTAGTACATGAAACGGTCACGCATGCTGGGCGCCGCCGCGCTCGCACTGGCCACGGGGATCGGCGCCCTGGCAGCCGGACCGGCCGCCGCAGGACCCACGGCGGCCGACGAACTGACGATCGCTCCGCTGCCGCACCAGAAGCCGGCGCACGAGCCGGTCTTCGCGGCCGGCCCGCACGGTGCGACGTTCGCCCGGCCCGGCGGCGGGATGTATTGGAAGCGCTTCTCGGACGGCAGCGAACTGCCGCAGGCGGACTGCGCGTCGGGGAAGTACGGCAAGTGGATGACCCTCGGCGACACCATCGGCTGCGACTACCGCCCCGAGCCCGGCTCCACCGCCGGGCCGCTGACCCTCCACGACCAGGCGACGGGCCACCGGGAGACGCTCCCCGCCCCGACCTCCGGCTGGTCCTGGACCAGCACCTTCTCGCCGACGCAGGTCCTGGCCATCGCGCCGAACGAGCCGGGCGAAATCACCCTGCACCTGATCGGCCGTGAGAACGAACCGCGCAAGGACGTCCGAGTCACCGCGCCGGAGCGCATCGCGTCCCACCGGCTCTGGGTGTACACCTCCGACGAGAAGGGCGCGCTGATCGCCTACCGGTCTCCCGGCGCCGACCGGGACACCCTCGCCGTGCTCGACTTCGCGACGGCGACGCTGACGCCGTTGGCGCTGCCGGCCGACGCGGCGGACCCGACCTTCGCCGACGTCGCCCTCGGCACCGAGTGGGTCTCGGTGCGCAAGAGCGGATCCACCAAGGCGACCGTGTACTCGCGCGCCGACCTGGCCGTGAGCCGCACCGTCACCGTCCCCGCGCGCGGGTACCTCCAGCCCGTGGGCGACTGGCTGGTCACGCAGGACACCCAGAGCTCGACCGGCGGGGTCACCGCGGTGCCCGTCGCCGGGGGTGCCCCCCGCACCCTGCTCGCCCGGTCCGCCGACCGCGGCATGAAGACCGGAACAGACGGCTCCGCGTATGTGGCCGGAGGCACCGACTCCAGCCACTGGGCGATGTACCGGATCAAGCCCGGCCCCGACGGCGCCCCGGCGCCGACGCCGGTGCTGGACCTGCCGCCGGACCCCGCGGACCGGGTGACGCTCAGCCTCGCCCAGGGCCGGCTCATCGCGGGCCAGGAGGACCCCGTCCGCAGCATGCAGGGCTACGCGCTGCCGCTGACCGGGACCTCCCCGGCGAGCCAGACACCCGACTGGAGCTGTGACGAGCCGACCGACAGCAGGCTCTGCGCGCCCCGCGGTGACATCCCCGGCTGGACCACCGCGACCGGCGACGGACGGATCGTCTCGCTCTCGTCCATGGGCCAGGGCTCCTGCGGCACCATGATCTGCGGGGCCGTGGTCAACGTACGGGAGACCCGCCCAGGCGGAACGTTCCGCCAGGCGCACCTGGCGGGCACCGAGGCGCTGGAGCCGTACCTGATCGACAGCGCCTCGGGCCGGTACGTCATCTTCACCGCCACGGAGACCAAGGGCACGAGCAAGATCATCCGGACCCTGGTGGCCGACATCGACGCCGGGAAGCTCCTGGACGCCAAACCCTCCCAGGCCGCCACGCTGTGGGGTTCCACGCTGTGGGACCGGGAGGACAACACCGTGGTGGCCGGCACCGACCTGCGCACCGGCCAGGTCACCCAGCGGGCCGACCTCGGCTGCAGCCCGCACGAGCTCCAGGCGAGCGGCGACTGGCTGTACTTCTCCTGCTCCTCCAACGGGGCCGGCGCCTCCGCCTTCCACCTGCCGTCCAAGAAGCGGATCCCGCTGCCCTTCACCGGCGCCCGCGACGGCGTACGGCTCGGCGACGGGTACGTCGTGAACCAGACGGACACCGGCCTGGAGGTCCACAACCTGCGCTCCGGCGCCCCGGTGCGGGAGCGCGAGATCGCGCAGCCCCTGAAGAGGTACGGAAGCGACTGGACCGTCGACCGCTTCGGCGGACGGCTGGCCTACACGGACGCGAAGGAGACCGTGCACGCCCTCGGCGTGTCCGGCAACGCGTCCCCGCTCGCCGTCATCGACCAGGACATCCCGGCCACGGTGGACTTCAAGACGGCCAAGAGCTGGTCCTCGCGCTGGTGGCTGTCCAAGCCGGTCTCCTCCTGGAAGCTGACGGTCCGCAACAAGACCTCCGGCATTTCGACGGTGGTCCGCTCCGGCGGCGAGGCGCGTGGCCTGATCACGCCTGCCTGGGACGGCAAGAACCAGTCGGGCGGCTACCTCTACACCGGCGAATACGAGTGGACCCTGACGGCCCGCCCGGCCGACGGCCAGACCCCTGAGCTGCGCACGAGCGGCTCGGTGAAGGTCACCGGCATCCCGTCCCGCGTGGTGCGCCCCCCGGCAGGCTGAACCCGACAGGCCGGTCAGCCGATACCCGATCGGCTGACGGGCGCTGTCCGGCTATGCTCTGGGGTGAGCACGCCGAGGGCCATTAGCTCAATTGGCAGAGCAGCGGACTTTTAATCCGTTGGTTGTCGGTTCGAGTCCGACATGGCCTACTGCTCAGGGCCCGCGGGGGACAACCCCGGTGGCCCGTACGACGAAGCGCCCCGCCCGGATCGATCGGGCGGGGCGCTTCGTCGTACGCGGGGTGTGTGCCGGTCAGGCGGAGGTGACCCGGCGGCGGCGGGCGCCGAGCCAGGCGGCGGCCGCGCCGAGCGCGACCAGGACTCCGGCGAGGCCGGCGTACAGGCCCGTGGACGAGGAGCCGGTGGCGGCCAGCGAGCCCGAACCCGTGGTGGTCGTGCGGGCGTTGCCCGCGGCGGCGGCCGAGGAGGAGGTGGCCGCGGCCGGCTGGACTGCCGTGGAGGTGCCCGGGGCCTTGGTGGGCGCGCCCGACGGGGACGGGGACGTGGTCGGGGTGCCCGACGGCGCGGGCGCCGGCTCGGTGATCGGGGTGAGCGGGAACTGCACGTAACCGAACTTGATCGGGAAGGTGTTGCCCGCGGCGTGGGAGACCTCGACCTCCATCGTGACGGTGGCCTTCTTCTTGATCTTGGTGTCCTGGCCCAGGTTGACCCGCAGCGGCAGGGTGCGGACACCGGACGCCGCGCCGAAGCCCTTGGGGATCTCGGGCAGCGCGTAGCGGCCGTCCTCGGCCTTCAGGTCCTGCCAGCGGCCGTCGATCATGGCCTGCACGCGGAAGTCGGCCTTCTCCTCGCCCGGGTGCGACAGGCTCAGGGTGCTCGCGAGACCGGTGGCGAACGTGCCCTCGCCGGTGGCCTGGTAGTTCAGGTCCCAGTACGCGCGGTGCTCCTGGCCACCCATGTCGGCGAGGCCCTGCTTGAACGAGGTCTTCAGCTCGCCCGTCGTGATCTGCGGGCCGACCTTGAAGAGGTGGGCGCCCATGCCGTCGGCGGCGACCGAGTTGTTGTAGCTGGCGGCCCGGAGGTTGAAGTCCCCGTTGTTGGTGGGGTAGTCCACACCGAGGCCGAGGGTGACCTTCCAGGTCATCTTGCCGTTCGCCGGGATGTCGAAGCCGCCCTGGCCGCCCTCGTCGCCGGACGCCGGGTAGAACATGCCCTGCCACTCGCCGTCCTGCCGGCCGATCGAGGACTTGGTCGCCGGGGCGTCCACCGCGTCGACCTTGAAGACGACGTCGGAGTCCTGGAGCCGGCTCGGGCCGGTCGGGTCCAGGAGCATCCACGGCTTGTACGTGACGGCCTTGCCGGTCGGGTTCTTCACCGTCAGGTCGAAGGTCTCGGTGGCCCCGCCGCGGGTCAGCGGACCGTTCGGGACGGGGGTGCCCATCTCCGTGCGCAGCACGGCACTGCCGTCGGCGGCGGGTGCGGCGGACGCGGCGGCTGCCGAGAGCGGCAGCAGAGTGGTGACAACGCCGGCGACGACTGCGATGGCGGCTGCGGTGCGAACGGACATGGTGGACTCCCCCCGGGAATCACAAGGGCATCGGCAGAGCGCCGAGCCGGTCGGTGTGGTGGGTGCTTCCGGCCGGTGCGTGTTCCCCGCGGCCTTGGCGACAGGTGAATCCTCGCCCGCGGCCGATCCCGGAACGATCCCCGCTGTGTCACCGGCGTGCAACAGAGATGATCTTCGCTTCGCCATGCCCGGTTCTGGGTCGATTTACCCGCTCTGACCTGGGGTTATGGAAGTCGCGGGGGTGGTGCGGCGGTTAATTGGCGAAGGGGTCTCCCCGGATGGCGTAGAGTTGTGTTTACCGACGCGGGGTGGAGCAGCTCGGTAGCTCGCTGGGCTCATAACCCAGAGGTCGCAGGTTCAAATCCTGTCCCCGCTACTCAGTACGAAGGCCCGGTTCCCCTGGAACCGGGCCTTCGTCGTGTTCCGGCCCGTCGTCTCACGCCCCGTCACCCGATCGGCCGCAGCCGGGTCGCCGTACGGGTCCCCCTGGCGCCACCCTTGAGGGGCGAGGCGGTGGCCAGCCCGCACCTGTGCGAGCGACCGGGCGGCAGGAGAGCAGCGTGGTGGGGCTGGGCCGGCGGGACAACGGCGGGCACGAGGGCGCGGACGGTGCCGGCAGCGGACTGGCCCGGCAGGTGGTCCGGGTGCTGCCGGCCGTGCTGATCGTCGTCGGGCTGGTCTTCGACCTGCTGACCCCGCCCAACTTCACCGGATCGCCCTTCTTCTCGGCGGCCCCGCTGATCGCCGCCCCGCTGTTCAGCTTCCGGGCCACGGCCGTGACCGGTGCGCTGGCCTCGCTCGTGGTGGTCCTGCTGCACCTGTACCACGGCACCACCTGGAAGGTGGAGGCGCTGACCGAGCTGGTCACCGTCCTGACCGTGTCCGGCCTGGCGCTCCTGATCAACCGCGTGGTGCGGCGCAGCGGCGAGCGGCTCGCCTCCGCGCGCGGCATCGCCGAGGCCGCGCAGCGGGCGGTTCTGCCCACGCCGGCCGAGCGCATCGGGGGCCTGCACGTCTCCGCCCGGTACGAGGCCGCGCAGGCGGACGCCTTCATCGGCGGGGACCTGTACGCCGTCCAGGAGACCCCGTACGGAGTGCGGCTGGCGGTGGGTGACGTACGGGGCAAGGGGCTGGGCGCGGTGGAGGCGGTGGCGGTGGTCCTGGGGGCCTTCCGGGAGGCGGCGGAGACCGAGCCGACGCTGGTGGAGCTGGCGCAGCGGCTGGAACGGGCCCTGGCCCGGGAGGGCATCCGGCGCGACAGCCTGGACGCGGTGGAGGGCTTCACGACGTGCGTGCTCGGGGAGGTCCCGCCGGAGGCGCACATGCTGCGGCTGCTGAACCGCGGCCACCCCGAGCCGCTGCTGCTGCACGCCGACGGGGAGCTGGTGGCGCTCGGGCCGAGGGAGCCCGCCGTGCCGCTCGGCCTGGGGGAACTCGACGGGCGGCCGGGCCTGGTCGAGGAGTGGGCCTTCCCGGCGGGCTCCACGCTGCTGCTGTACACGGACGGGGTCACCGAGGCCCGTGACCGGGCAGGCGTCTTCTACGATCCGGCGGACCGGCTGCGCGGGCGGGTGTTCCCCGGGCCGGAGGCGCTGCTCGGCGCGCTCAGCAGCGATGTGCGCCGGCATACCGGGGGCGGGGCTACGGACGACATGGCGCTGCTCGCGGTGGGCCGGCCCGGAGAGGGGGAGCCGGAGCGGCGGCTGACCGTGCCAGTGGTGCCCCGGGACGAGGGGTCGTGACGGTGGGTGAGCGACAGGCCGCTCTCTGCAAGGTGGCTGACGGATCGTCATGATCCAGTTGTGGCTGAAGTGATATCGGAATCACTTGAATTTTGCCGGAGTCGATCCGGGTTTCAGGTGAAAAGCCCTGGCCAGAGCAGGTCAGGGAGTGGCCGATTGGCATGAACGATCCATCGCAACAGCTTGGAATCACTCCCCTCCGTCTATTACCTTTCGATAACGCAGCGCGGTCGTCCCAGCCGTCGCAAGAGACGGCGCCGTGCGCGATCGCGTCAATGAGGAGTGTGCCCCGGTGGCCTCCAACTTGCCTGCCCCCGAAGGCATCGAGAACCAGGAGCCGCCGACCGCGGGCGCCTGGGGCGAGTGGAATCCCACCGAGGATTCGGTCCGTTCGGTCCGTGGCAAACACCGGGTGGCCAAGCAGCGCGGCGGACTGGCCCGCAGTTCCACCGTGCTCGGCGTCGGCGTCATCGCGGCGGTCGGTGCGAGCGGCATCGCCACCGCCCAGGACCGGCCCCAGGTCGCGATATCCCTGCCCTCGCTGCCCGACATGGTGCCCGGCGACTCCGCCGGGATGACCGGGGACAACGTCCGGCAGGCGGAAGGCGGTTCCGGGGAGGCGGCCGGGGCGGCGCCAAGGACCGGGATCATCCCGCAGCAGTCCGACCGCCGTGCCGACCCCGGCGAAGTACTGCGCAACCGCATCCTCCAGCAGGCCGACTCCCAGCAGGCGGCCGCGGTCAGCCAGGCCCGGGCCGAGGCCGAACGGGCCGCCCGGGAGACCGCCGCCCAGGAGGCCAAGGACAAGCTCGAGGCCGCGCGCACTGCCGCCGAGGAGGCGAAGGCGGCGTCCGAGGCGAAGGCCGCACAGGAGGCCAAGGCCGCCGAGCAGGCCGCCGCGGCCAAGGCCGAGCAGGAGCGCGTCGCCAAACTGGCCGGCAGCTACTCCCTGCCCACCTCCGCCTACACCCTCACCTCGCACTACGGGGTCGCCGGCTCCATGTGGTCCTCCGGCCACCACACCGGCCTCGACTTCGCGGCCCCCACCGGCACCCCGGCCAAGGCCGTGGCCGCCGGGAAGATCACCTCCGCCGGCTGGTCCGGCGCGTACGGCTACCGGATCGTGCTGGAGCTCGAGGACGGCACGGAGGTCTGGTACTGCCACCTGTCCTCCATGTCGGTGACCTCCGGCTCGGTCGCCCCGGGCGAGACCATCGGCCGCGTCGGCGCCACCGGCAACGTCACCGGACCCCATCTCCACCTGGAAGTGCGCAAGGGCGGCTCGACGGTGGACCCGCTGGCGTGGCTGACCTCCAAGGGCCTGAACGTCTGAGGCCCGGCCCCTCGGCATCGCCCGCCCGTCGCGGCGCCGGCATGCCGGTCAGCACCGCCCCGGGCACCACGGCGGGCCGAGGCAGGGGATCGAACCACGGCGGAAGAAGCTCCTCCATGACCGCCGCCCGGGCCAGCGCGGGACCCGCCGTCGCCCGGCGCATCCAGAGCCGGTCCAGCAACTCCCGCTCCCGTCCGGCGAAATCGGGCTCGCCGCCCGGGCCGCCGCGGCGCGCCCGGTTCCGCAGCAGGGCCAGGGCCGCGGCGTCCGCCTGGTACCGGGCGACCGCCCGCCCCGCGGCCCGGCCGCCGCTGCGCCGGGCCAGGCTGCGGGCCAGTGACCGGGCGGGCATCGAAGCCAGGGCGGGGACCTCGGCCGGACCGAGCCAGCCGGCGGCCGCGTACACCGCGAGCTCCCCGGCGACGGCCCGCAGGCGACGACGCCTTATCCGCACCGCCAGCCACAGCAGCAGCCCGAACAGCGGGACCATCACGCAGCCGTAGACCACGTAGAAGCCGTACTCCCCGAGCCGCGACGAGCTGTTCCACAGCGCGTGCAGGCCCATGGCGAGCGCCAGCCCGAGCAGGGGCAGGCCGATCCTGCGCCACCGGCCGGTGCTGAGCGCGGCCGCGCCGAAACCGAGCCCGGTGAGCACCGTGAACAGCGGGTGCGCGAACGGCGACACCACTATGCGGACGAAGAAGGTCGCGGCCGTGACGGAGTTGAGCATGCCGGTGCCCTTGGCCAGGTCCTCGTCGAAGGCGTTGCCGAGGTAGAGGATGTTCTCGGTGAAGGCGAATCCGGTGGCGGTGAAGCCGGCCACCACGAAACCGTCGGCGGGGCCGGTGAACTGCCGTCTGCGGAAGACGAACACGAGGAGCAGGGCCGCCGCCTTGGCGCTCTCCTCCACCACCGGCGCGATCGCCACCGAACCGAGCTGGTCGGCATCGGAGGGGTCCGCGGTGGCCGCGGCTATCCACTCGGTGGCGAAGCTGTTGGCCAGTATCGCGATCAGCGCCGCGGTGCAGGCACCCCAGCCGAAGCAGAACAGCAGCTGCGGCCAGGGCGCGGGCGCGGCCCGGCCCAGCCACCGGAAGGCCGCCATGAGCAGCGGCACCGGCAGCAGGGCCAGACCCAGGCCGACGAAGAAGCCGGGGGTGCCCGTCTGCTCCCGCACGAGTTCGAGGATCGCGATCCCGGTGGCGGCGAGCAGAACGAGGAGCACGCACGTGCGGACCGGGCCCGGCGTGCGTGCGAGCACAGCGGAGAGCGCTCGGTACACACCATGACCCTACAGAGCCGGTCTGACACGCGCGGTGACGTTGTCAGTTCTCCCGGCGCCGGAACAGCAAGTCGTGTACGAGGTGGCCCTTGTCGAGGCCCTGGCCCTCGAAGCGGGTGAGCGGCCGGAAGCCGGGGCGCGGCGCATAGCCGCCGTCGGCCTGGGTGTTCTCGAAGTCCGGGTGCGCGCTGAGAACTTCGAGCATCTGCTCGGCGTACGGCTCCCAGTCGGTCGCGCAGTGCAGCACGGCCCCGGGGGCCAGGCGGGTCGCCGCCAGCGTGAGGAACTCGGGCTGGATCAGCCGGCGCTTGTGGTGGCGGGCCTTGGGCCAGGGGTCCGGGAAGTACACGCGGATCCCGGCCAGGGAGTCGGGCGGCAGCATCTCGCGGAGCAGGATGATGGCGTCGCCGTTGGCCACCCGGACGTTGGTCATGCCGCCGCGTTCGGCCAGGGCGAGGAGGTTGCCCTGGCCGGGGGTGTGCACGTCGGCCGCGAGGATGCCGGTGCCGGGGTCGGCGGCGGCCATCTGGGCGGTGGCCTCGCCCATGCCGAAGCCGATCTCCAGGACCACGGGCAGGCCGTCGAAGAGGGCCTTCAGGTCGATGACCTCGTGGCCGTCGATGTCCAGGCCCCAGGTGCCCCACAGGCGCTTCAGGGCCTCGCCCTGTCCGGTGGTGACCCGGCTGCGGCGGGGCTGGAAGCTGCGGATGCGCCGCTCGTGGTGCGAGCCGGCCGGGTCCGGGGAGGGCCCGTCGGGGAAGCGGGGCTCGGTCCGCCACTTGGGCGGCACGTACGCGTTCGCCTCCGGCGCGGGTGCGGACGCGGCGTCCGGGAGGCTGGGCGGCTGGGGGTTCAGGGACTCAGACACAATGCCGAGATTCTACGACGGGGGCCCGTGGCGGGCCTGCCCACGGCTCCGGCGACTCGTTCGCTGCCCCGGGGGCCGCCCCGGCCCGCGTCCCGCCCCGGCCGCCTCCCGGCCGCCTCCCGGCCCCAGGCCGCCCTCGGCCCGCTCAGGCCGAGCCGAGGGTCCGCAAGGCGCGGGTGGCGATCTCGCGGCCGATGGGGAGGGAGGCGGTGGCGGCCGGCGACGGGGCGTTCAGCACGTGCACCGTGCGCGGGGCGTCCTGGATCAGGAAGTCGTCCACCAGGGTGCCGTCCCGCAGGACGGCCTGCGCGCGGACCCCGGCCGGGGCGGGAGTGAGGTCCGCCGCGGTCACGGCCGGCAGGAGGCGCCGTACCGCCTGGGTGAAGGCCTGCTTCGACAGCGAGCGGTGGATCTCGCCCATCCCGTACCGCCAGTGCCGGGCGGCCATCCGCCAGGATCCGGGCCAGGCCAGCTCGGAGCCGATGTCGCGCGGGCGGACGGTGGACCAGTCGTAGCCTTCGCGGGCCAGCGCGGGCACGGCGTTCGGGCCGACGTGGACGCCGCCCGCGATGCCCCGGGTCAGGTGGACGCCCAGGAAGGGGAAGGCGGGGTCGGGCACCGGATAGACGAGCCCGCGGACCAGCTCGGGCCGGGCCAGGTCGTAGTACTCGCCGCGGAACGGGATGATCCGCATGCCCGGGTCGTCCCCGGCCAGGCGGGCGATCCGGTCGCATTGCAGCCCCGCGCAGTTCACCAGCACCCGGGCGCGGACCACCAGCCCGGAGCTGGTGCGGACCGCGACCGCCGAGGGGCGGCGGGAGATCAGGTCGACCGCGCCGCCGTAGACGATCTCCGCGCCCGAGGACTCGGCCAGCTGGGCCGTCACCCGGCCGTAGTCCGCGATGCCGGTGCTGCCCACGTGGATCGCGGCCAGGCCCTGCACCTCCGGCTCGTACTCCGAGATCTGCGCCGGGCCGAGCTCGCGCACCGGAATGCCGTTCTCCCGGCCGCGCTGCACCAGCGCGTGCAGCCGTGGCAGCTCCTCGCGCTCCGTGGCGACGATCAGCTTGCCCGTCACCTCGTGCGGAATACCGTGCTCCGCGCAGAACTTGACCATCTCGGCCGCACCGCGCACCGCGAAGCGCGCCTTGAGCGATCCGGGACGGTAGTAGATCCCGCTGTGGATCACCCCGCTGTTGCGCCCCGTCTGGTGCCGGGCCGGGCCGGCCTCCTTCTCCAGGACGATCACCCTGGTCCCCGGAGCCAGCCGTGACAGGGCATGAGCCGTCGACAGGCCGACGATCCCGCCACCGATCACCAGCACATCGCAGTCCACGCCGCCGCCCACGCTGACACCTCCCACCCCTGCATACTGCACCCCGCCACCGACAACGCGGCCACGCGGCCCCTACACCTGCGCCACCAGCAGCGGCCGCGCCCGCTCGCGCAGCTCCGCCACCCGCGGCTCGTCCCCGTACGGTTCCAGGCGGTGCAGCAGGTCCCGCACGTATTCGGTCGTCCGCGCCGAGGAGATCCGGCCCGCCACCTCCACCGCCCGGGTGCCCGCCGCGCAGGCCGCGTCGAGGTTGCCCGACTCCAGCTCGGCGACCGCGCTCACCACCAGGCGCAGCCCATGTGACCGTACATACTCCTCGGTGGGCCGGGACAGGGCCTGTTCGGTGAACCGCCGTACCTGGCGCGGGAGTTTCAGGTCCCGGTAGCACTCCGCCGCATCCGCCGCGAAGCGGTCGTACGAGTAGAAGCCGAGCCAGGTCGGATCCGGATCGCCCTCCCGGGCCCGCTCCAGCCAGCCCTCCGCCGCCCGCAGCGCGGCTCCCGCGGCCGAGGAGTCGCCCGCCTTCGCGTGCGCCCGGGCCTCGACGAGCCGGAAGAAGCTCATGGTGCGGGCGGTGGCCAGGCCCCGGTTGCGCTCGACGGCGGCCTGCGCGAGGTCCACGCCCTCGTCGGGGAAGTCGCGGTAGGTCGCCTGCAGGGACATCGACGCCAGCACGTACCCCCCGAGCGGTACGTCCGCGGCCGCCCGGGCCAGGCGCAGCGCCTGGATGTAGTAGCGCTGGGCCGCCTCCTGCTGGCCGGTGTCGAAGGCCATCCATCCGGCGAGCCGGGTCAGCTCGGCGGTCGCGCCGAACAGGGCGCGGCCCACCTCGTCGGTGTAGGAGCCGAGCAGCAGGGGCGCCGCGTCCACCCGGAGGCACTCGGGCACCATCGACGAACGCCAGTCCCCGCCGCCGTACTTGGAGTCCCAGCGGCGGGCGTCCTCGGCGGCCTCGCGCAGCTTGGCGACATCGCTGTGGCCCACGCGCTGGCCGTGGTCACGGGGCGTTTCGGCGCCGTGCTGTACGGGCACAACGGTGGACGGCGGGGCCGTCAGGCTCCCCGCCGCACCTGTCACGGGTCCGGTCGTCGGCCCGGCGGCGGTCCCCGCGGGCTGTCCAGAGGTCAGGCCGGCGGTCGGTGCAGCGGTCGGTGCAGCGGTCCGTGCAGCGGCCTGACCGGTGCTCGGCGAGGCGGCCTGCCCCGGAGCCCCCGGCACCCTGCGTACCGGCGTGCCGCCCGCCGGAGGATCGTGCACCGGCGCGTCCTGGACGGAGGCGCCCGCCGAGGGTGCCCCGGCCGGGGGCCCCGCGGGAGCGGGCACCGAGCCGCCCGTCCCCGAGGGCTCGCGCGCCACCGAGCCGTCGGCGGGAGATATCAGCCAGCGCGAGGCGGGCGTCGCGTACGCGGCCACCGAGAACGAACCGGCGAGGGACTGCCAGATCCCGCCACCCCCGCGCCGGCCGGCGAGGTCGAGCCGGTAGAGGTCCGTGGCCGACCGCACCGCCGCCCCCACGTCCCGCGGGAACGCCAGCCCGACCTCGGGCGCGGGATCCGCGTCCGCCAGCCCGATCTCGTGCAGCGGCACCGGCCGCCCCAGCTTCGCGCCGATGGCGGCCGCGATCAGATGCGGAGCGGCGCCCTGCGGCACCATGCCCTTCGACACCCAGCGGGCCACCGACGTCTTGTCGTACCGAAGCGTCAGACCGCGCTGCGCGCCGAGGTCGTTGACCCGCCGGGCCAGCCCCGCGTTGCTGATGCCCGCGAGGGCGAGGACGGCGCCGAGCTTCTCATTGGGCTCGCGGAGCTCCCTGGACATGCGCCACCCCTCGTCACACGCGGAACGCATACAACGCATACACAGCCGGGGCATAGGCTCCCGGCATTTCGTAAACCCAGCGTAGTTCCCCGCCTCCCAAGCGTTAAGGCCCCGACTTCCGTATGGCGGGA
Organism: Streptomyces sp. IBSNAI002; assembly: GCF_052244475.1. NCBI lineage: Bacteria > Bacillati > Actinomycetota > Actinomycetes > Kitasatosporales > Streptomycetaceae > Streptomyces > Streptomyces sp. IBSNAI002. Next base: position 4,755,033 of record NZ_JBQPXG010000002.1, read on the forward strand.
TTGTTGTCCGTTTGCACAGTCCGCCCCGGCCCGGTGTCCGGGGCGCACGTCTCCTCGCGTGCTCCGCCCGTGTGGCCGTGCGCCCGCCCGTGCGCTCTGGCCGGTCCGCGGGCCCGGCGATTCGATGTGCGGTGCGTGGGTCGGCCCGCTGCGCGGATCGGACGGGCCGGGGGATGCCGCTACCTCAATCCCCGCGGGTGGCGGAACGGGCCGGGGGGCGGATTCCGCCTCCCGGACCGCGCCCGCGCGTCCGGGGCCGGCGGCCTCCGATGCCTCTCAGGGCAGCCGAAGAATGGCTGAAAGCGACCTATGGGGCGGGAGGAACGGAACGCTAAATACCGCGTGGCGGGGGCGTGTTCGTTTGCATGTGCGCCCCCTTTAACCACTCTCGCACGCCTGTCCCGTGGCAGCATGGACCCGAGCCACCCGGGGTCCCGCCGACCGCGCCCTCAGCGCCGACCGTGCTGCCCGTGCCCCGGTCATGTGCCCACAGGCTGGGGAGGCGGCGGTGCGCTGGTTGGTGGGTTGGAGCAGTATCGCCGCGAGCTTCGGCACGGCCGGCCGCGTCGCAGGTCAGGGACCCCAACACGGCTCCGGCCGACGCGCTCACCCCGATGCAGGCCACCCGGGCGGCGGTGCCCCGCCGCACGGCGGCATCGCGGACGCGGCCCACGCGGACGACCCCGGCGCGGACGCCGAGCGCACCGTCCACCCCGTCGGCTCCCAGCTGCTCTGGGGAGACCCCGACCCGCTCTGGGCCGTCGGTGACTGGCGCCCCGACGAGATCCGCACCCTCACCGCCGACCCGGCCGACCCCTTCACCCGGCTCGCCGTCCTCGGCTGCTGCGGCGCCACCGACGCCGAGCTGAGACGCGCCCTCTACGCTGCCCGCGGCGGAGCCCTGCGCCACCTCACCCAGTGGTCCGGCAGCTACACCGCCGTGGTCCAGGTGGGCCGCAGGATCACGATCGTCGGCGACCTCGCGGGCGCGCGGCCCGTCTTCTACACCCCCTGGGCCAGTGGCACCGCGTACGCCACGGCCGCCCTCCCGCTCGCCGACCTCATCGAGGCGCAGCTCGACATCGGCCATCTCGCGGCCCTGCTGGCCTGCCCCGACAGCCCGGAGGCACTGGGCGACGGCACACCGTACTCCGGCGTCCGCCGCATCCCGCCCGGGCACGCGCTCATCCTGCGCGAGGGCTCCCGCGAGATCACCGGCTACGAGCCCGTCGCCTCGCTCGCGGTGGCCGGGCCGCAGGCGGATCCCGACCGGGCGGTGGAGGGCGTACGGGAAGCTTTGGTGGATGCCGTGCGCGCCCGGCTCACGGCGCCGCGCCATGCCCCCGACACCGCGCCGCCGTACGATCCCGGCCCCGTCCCCGGAATGGGCCCCGCCGACCGGCGCGCGGCCCGCGGCGGCCCGGTGCCCGGGGTCGGCGCCGACCTCTCCGGCGGCAGCGCCTCCGCGACCCTGGCCCTGCTGGCGGCCGGACTGCCCGGCGCCCCCGGCACCCTCACCAGCCCCGCCGGGGCCCGGCTGCTGGCGGTCACCTTCAACGACCTGGCCACCCCGCAGGGCCGCGAGGACGAACTCCAGCGGGCCCACGCCATCGCCGCCGACCCGCGCCTGCACCACGTCGTGGTCGCCGCCGCCGCGGAGGCCCTCCCGTACGCCGAACTCGACGGCCCGCTGACCGACGAACCCGGCCCCTCCCTGGTCTTCGCCGCCCGCGAGCGGCGCAGGCTGGCCGCCGGCTCGGCCGACCACTTCACCGGCCACGGCGCCCGGCAGGTCCTCGACGCGCACCCCGCCCGCATGGCAGACCTCCTGATGGACCGCCGCCGCCGCCACCTGCTGCGCCCGGTGGCGGCGCTGGCCCGCTCGGCATCGGCCTCCGGAGCCTCCGGCGAATCCCTGCTGGTCCCGCTGACCGTGTACTCCGCAGCCCGAAGACTCGCCCGTACGACGTACCGCGCGGGCATGGAAGCCGCCGCGACCAGGCTCCGCGAGGGCGGGGTCACCGAGCGCGCCTCCGGTCCGGTGGACGCCTCCCTCGCCGCCCTGACCTGGTCCCGGCCCGGCCCGGCGGCGGGCTGGCTGACGGGCGAGGCCCTGGCGGAAGTATCGATCCGTCTCGCGGCCGCGGCCGGCCGCCCCCCGCTGTCCCTGCGCCCGGGGGAGGCCCGGGCCCGCGCGGTCCTCGCCCGGCACGCCGCCGACCACCGGGTCTTCGAACAGGCCGTGGAGGTCCGCAGCCAGCGCCTGCACGCCCCGTTCCTGGACAACCAGGTCGTCCGGGCCGCCCGCGCCCTGCCCGAGTCCCTGCGCGTCCAGCCCGGGGCCCGCGCCGCGATCCTGCGCACCGTCCTGTCCTCGACCGGGGTGCGCGAGCTCCCGCCCGGCTGGGGCGCCACCGCACACAGCCCGAACGAGACGGCGACCCGGCTCGGGCTGCGCGCCGCCCTGACCGAGCTGCTCGCCCTGTTCGCCGCACCGCTGCTCGCGGACGCCGGGCTGATCGACGCCCGGGTCGTCCAGCAGGCCCTGCTCGACGCGGCCGAGGGCCGACCGGTCCCGCTCGACGGGCTGGCGGAACTCGTCTCCATGGAACTGTGGCTGCACCGCCTCCTGGCCCGCCGCGGCACCTGCTGGACGGGCACGTCCGCGGCCCGCCGCCGCGCGGTACCGGAAGGAGTCCCCGTGCACCGCCCGGCCCTGTCCTGACCGGGCCCCACGCCGAGCCCCGGCCACCCGGCCCGCCTTCGGCCGGTCAGCGGCAGCTGATCACCGAGTCGGCCCAGCTCGCCAGCACGGGCAGCCGGCCCGGACCGGACTTCTCCGTCACCAGGCGCAGCGTCTTGCGCCCGGCCAGCGACACGTTCACGGCCGTCGGCGGATCCCCGTACCCGAGGGCCGCGGACTGCCACAGCCGCTGCCCGTCCGCGTAGACGGAGAACCGCACCGAACTCCCCCCGGGTTCCGTCCAGGGCGACCCCCAGGTGGGCATCGACAGGCCGTCCACCCCGGCGCGCGCCGAGAAGGCGGTGCACTGCCGGTTGAGGGTGATCTCCACGGAGGACCGGGAGTTCACGGTGATCCCCTGCCCGAACCTCCGGTCGCCCAACTGGAGGCCCCACCGCTGCCACACCCAGCTGCTGCGCCAGGTCTGGATCTCCGGGCCGTCGTGGTCCCCGTACGCCGACTGCCCGAGCCGGGCCAGCTGGAACGCCTCTGCGGGCTTCGGCGCGGGCGGCGGGGTGGGCTTCGGGGAGGTCCGGCTCGGAGACGGGCTGGGCGAGGGCTTCTCCCGGCTGGGCGACGGGGAAGGCGAGGGGCGCGGTGCGACGGAAGCGGGCGGGGCGGGCGAGGACGGCGACGGCTTGGCCGACGGCGGCGGTACGGGGCTCCGCGCGGGCGGCGGTTCCTCCTCGGGCGGGCTCGGCGCGGGCGAGGACGGAGCGTTCGGCACCACGGGAGCCGCCACGCTGGGCGCGGGCTTCGCCTGGGCCTGCGGTTCGGTGTCGTCCCCGGCCAGCGCGAAGACCACCCCGGCGGCGGCCGCGACCGCGATCCCGGCGGCGATGGCGGCCTTGGCCGGCATCCCGAGCCCCTCGGACACCACGGCGCCCCCGGCCCCGCCACCCGACCCGGCTCCACCGGCAGCACCACCGGCGGCGCCTCCCACCCCACCCGCGGCGCTCGCCCCACCGGCAGCACCCGACCCGGCAGCACCGCCGGCGGCACCAGCTGCACCGGCTCCGGCAGCACCGCCGGCGGCCCCGGCCCCCGCGGTCGACCCGCCGGTGGCGGCCGCAGCGGCCCCGGCACCGCCCGCGGCGACGGCCCCACCGGCCACCACCCCGGCCGCCTTGGCCGCGTACCCGGCGGCGAACCACCCGATGACCGCGACCGGAAGCAGCGCGGGAATGCCCGCGTTGACGTCCTTGAGCTCCCCGGCGGCCAGCCGGCACTTCGCGCACTCCTCCAGGTGCTTGCGCAGCCCCCGCTCCGCCCGCATCCGCAGCCCGCCGCGCGCATAGGCGCCCAGCCGGTCCGCGTACCGCGCGCAGTCGCCGCCCTCGCTCAGCGCCGAACTCACATGCGCCTGCAGGTACGCCTGCTTGAGCCCCTCGCGGGCGCGACTGGCCAGCACTGCGGTCGCGTTCGCGCTGAGCCCGAACAGCGGCGCGATCGCGCTCGGCGAAGCCTCCTCGACGGTGGTGTGCCACAGCACGGCCTGCCACCGCTCGGGCAGGCTCCGGAACGCCTGCATGGCCAGTGACTGCTCGGCCTCGTGCATCGCCCGGACGTCCGCGCCCAGTTCGAGGGTGTCGTCCCCGGACAGGCCCGACAGCCCGGCTCCGCCCTCGGTCCCCGTGGCCGCCTGCTCCGCGAAGACGGCGAAGTCCTCGACGAGGTGCTCCCGCCTGGCCGTCTTCGACCAGGCCGCGGCCACCCTGCGTACGGTGGTGAGCAGGTAGGCACGCACCGACTGGTCCGGCCCCGCCCCGCCCCGTACCGCCTGAAGGGTGCGTGCGAACACCTCGGCGGTCAGGTCGTCGGCGGTGTGCCCGTCCCGGCAGCAGGTCCGCGCGTAGCGGCGTACGGCATCGGCGTGCCGGCGGAACAGTTCCTCGTACGCCCCGTCGTCGCCGCCGCGCATCCGGGCGATCAAGTCCCCGTCGGAGGGCGGCAGCTCACCGCCGATGCCTGCCGAGGCGGCGTGCCGGCCACCGGGTTCGCGCTGAGCGGGCACCTGCCGGGCGGGCAGGCTGCCCGCCCCGACCTCGCCGCCGGTGCCACCGAGTGACTCTTCACGCCCGTCAACGCTCATCGCGGAAGCCCCCGCACGACACACTCAACCGGTACACCGATCAAGCGTGTCACACGGCGGCCACGCGTCGAACCCCTCCGCACGCCATCCACTCATCCGGGCACGATTCGACGAAACCCCGTACTGACGCACGGATTGACGCCCGGTCGAGCCGGCACCCGCGAACACCGCACCCAGGCGACGGTCACCCCGTCAGACGGCCGGGACCGGTCACACGGCCCGGGCCGTCACACGGCCGGCACCCGTCACACGGTCCGGGACCGCAGCCCCTCCAGCAGGATGTCGAGCAGCCGGGTCGAGGCCGCCGCCTGCTGCGCCGGGTCGGGCAGCGCGGGCGCCGCCGTCGCTATCACCAGCAGGACATCGGCCACCGTGACGTCGGTCCGCAGCTCACCGGCCTCCCGGGCACGGTCGACCAGCCGGCCGACGACCTCGAGCAGCGCACCGGCGCCCGCGTCCTCCGAAGGCTCGTCCTCGCTCGCGGACCGCGTGCCCACCACGCGCAGATCGGGAGCCCCGCCGGCGGTGACGGCCTGACGCTGGTGCGGAACCCGCGCCGCCTCGGCCTCCTCGACGCCGTCCTCGCTCGCCGAGCCCACCCGGAGCACCTGCGGCGGCAGCAGCCGCCCCGCGCCCGAGGCCACGGAGGTGCGCAGGAAGCGCGACAGTGCCTGCCACGGCTCCTCCTCCTGGCCCAGCGCGGCCTCGGCCTGCTCGGTCAGCCGCGCCGTCTCTTCCTCGGCTATCCGCCGGACCAGCACGTCCTTGCTGGGGAAGCGCCGGTACACCGTGCCGACGCCCACCCGCGCGCGCCGCGCCACGTCCTCCATCGGAGCTCCGTAGCCGAGTTCGCCGAAGACCTCGCGCGCCGCGCGCAGCACGTGCTCCAGATTGCGCTGGGCATCGACGCGCAGCGGCGTCGACCGCCCTATGCCGTGCGTGGTGCTGCCGCCCGCGATGCCGCGGCCGTTGGTCTCGACCGAGAGCGCGGTCGCAGAGCCATGGAAATCGGAAATGTTCATATGTTTCCCCCGGTAATCATCTGTCTCCCCCCGGAGACACTCCCCGCCTTCACGCCGAGGGGGCCACGGTCATGGGGCCCGGTCCTACTCCTCGACGAGATACGAACATAGTTGAGCCAGAGTCAATTCAGAAGAGGCAGCCCCGGACGGAGCACCGCCCGATCGGAGCATTCACCCCCACTTTTCCGTTCCGTGCCCTCGGAATCACTCGTTCCGCAGCCCCTGACCTGCACATCTCCAGCCGATCCCAAGGTCCGCTTGCACCCCACCCCACCCCCACCGCCGGTCACACAATCTGCCGGGCCTGTGGACAAACTCCCGGCCACGTTGCGTCATGGGATGGTGAAGGCTGCTAACTCCCGGGGCGCGGCCCCCGGTACCCCGCCCCGCACCCGCATCCTGGTCGTCGGCGGCGGTTACGTCGGCATGTACACGGCCCTACGGCTCCAGAGAAAGCTGAGAGCCGAAGAAGCCGAGGTCACGGTGGTCACCCCCGAGCCCTACATGACCTACCAGCCCTTCCTCCCCGAAGCAGCCGCGGGCTCGATCTCGCCCCGCCACGTCGTGGTCCCGCTGCGCCGCGTCCTCGGCAGATGCCGCATCGTCATCGGCGAGGCCCGGCGCATCGACCACTCCAAGCGCACGGCCACCGTCACCACCCTCGCCACCGACGAGGAGGGCGCCGGCCCCACCGAGATCGAGTACGACGAACTCGTCCTCGCCCCCGGCTCCATCTCCCGCACCCTGCCCATCCCGGGACTCGCCGACTACGCCATCGGGTTCAAGACCGTCGAAGAGGCCATCGGCCTGCGCAACCACGTCATCGAACAGATGGACATCGCCTCCTCCACCCGCGACCCCGCGATCCGCGACGCCGCGCTCACCTTCGTCTTCGTCGGCGGCGGCTACGCCGGCGTCGAGGCCCTCGGCGAACTCGAGGACATGGCCCGCTACGCGGCGCGGTACTACCACAACATCAAGCCCGAGGACATGAAGTGGGTGCTGGTCGAGGCCGGCGACCACATCCTCCCCGAGGTCGGCCCCGAGCTCGGCGTCTACACGATCCGCGAACTGCGCCGCCGCAACATCGACGTCCGCCTCGAGACCCGCCTCGAATCCTGCGAGAACCGCGTCGCCGTCCTCAGCGACGGCGCCCGCTTCCCCACCCGCACCGTCGTGTGGACCGCCGGCGTCAAACCGCACCCGGTGCTGAGCGCCTGCGACCTGCCGAAGAACGAGCGCGGCCGCCTGGCCTGCACCTCCTTCCTCACCGTCGAAGGAGTGGAGCACGCCTGGTCCGCCGGCGACGCCGCCGCCGTCCCCGACATCACCGCGCCCGAACCCGGCCGCGAATGCGCCCCCAACGCCCAGCACGCCGTCCGCCAGGCCAAGGCCCTCGCCGACAACCTCGTCGCCGCCCTGCGCGGCGAGGTCCTCACCGAGTACGCCCACAAGTACGCCGGTTCCGTCGCCTCCCTCGGCCTCCACAAGGGCGTCGCGCACATCTACGGCCGCAAGCTCAAGGGCTACCCCGCCTGGTTCATGCACCGCGCCTACCACCTCAGCCGCGTCCCCACCTTCAACCGCAAGATGCGCGTCCTCGCGGAATGGACCCTCTCAGGTCTTTTCAAGCGGGAGATCGTCTCCCTAGGCTCACTCGAACACCCCAGGGCAGAATTCGAACTCGCCGCAGGCGGCGGCCGCAAGGAACCCCCGCCGAACCCCGCCCCCAACCCCCCGCAGGACAGCCAGGGCTGACGTTGTCAGTGCGGTCGGCCACACTGGACGTGTGACCATAGGTGGGCTCACACCTGCACAGAGTGACAACGTCCAGTCAGCGACTCACCACGAGCGACACAGCGACCACTTGCGACACCACGAGGCTTGAACGCAGTGAACTTCACGCGCTGGAGCGCCCGGTTTCCCGGAACGCAGCGCCGCGCCGCCGCCCGGTCCGAACACGCCGCCGCTCAGGCCAAGCGGGGTGAAGGCTCCGTCCCGGCAGCCCGCGGCGGCCGCGCCGACCCCGGAACCGAGCGGTCCACGCCCGCCGCCACCGGTTCCCCCGCCGACCCCACGGTCTCCGGCTCCGGCAGCGGGTCCGGCACCATCCCGGCCGTCGCCCCCACCCGGCGGCCCGCCGTCATCGCCGCGGTGCCCTCCCCCGACGAGCTCTCCGTACGCGAAGTCCTCGGCCGGCTCCCCGCCCTGGTCGCCCTCGTCCACGGCCCCGAACACCGCGTCGCCTACGTCAACGACGCCTACGTGGCCGGCTTCGGCACCCGCACCCCCGGAGCCCCAGCCCACCAGGCACTCCCCGAACTCGGCGAGCTCGGACTCCTCCCGCTCCTCGACCAGGTCCAGCGCAGCGGAAAGCCCCGTACCGCCAAGAACCGCACCACACCGGGCGGCACCCACTCGTACACCGTCACCTGCACCCCGGTCGAGTTCCCCAATTCCGCCGAAGGCGACACGGACCCCCACCACGCCGGCATCCTGATCCACCTCGCCGACGTCACCGACCACGCCGAAGCCGCCGAACGCCTCCGCGCCAGCGAACGCCGCCAGCGCGAGGCCGCCGTCACCCTCCAGCGCTCCCTCCTCCCACAGGAACTCGAACAGCCCGACGACCTGCGCGTCGCCGCCACCTACCAGCCCGGCGGCACCGAAGCCGCCGTCGGCGGCGACTGGTACGACGTCATCACCCTCGGCGCGGGCCGCACCGCCCTCGTCATCGGCGACGTCATGGGCCGCGGGGTCCGCGCGGCCGCCGTCATGGGCCAGCTGCGCACCGCCGTCCGCGCGTACGCCCGCCTCGACCTCCCGCCCCACGAGGTCCTCCAGCTCCTCGACGGCCTCGCCGCCGAAATCGACGCCAGCCAGATCGCCACCTGCGTCTACGCCGTCCACGACCCCAACGAGGGCCTGCTCGCGTACGCCTCCGCCGGCCACCTCCCGATCCTGGTCCGCGACGAGGACGGCACCGTACGCAGGGCCGCCGACCCCACCGGCCCGCCGCTCGGCACCGGCGGCTGGCTGCACACCTCGGGCACCATCGCCCTCGGCCCCGGCTCCACCGCCGTCCTCTACACCGACGGCCTGGTCGAACGGCGCGGCGAGGACATCGACGAAGGCGTCGCCGCCCTGGAACGCGCCCTCTCCGGCGCCCAGGGCACCCCCGCCGTCATCTGCGACCGCCTCATGCGCGCCCTCGGCGTGGACGCCGACCACGACGACGACGTCGCCGTGATGGTCCTCCAGCAGCCCGCCCGCACCGGCGCGGACGCCGAGCTCTTCCACAACGCCGCCCTGGAACTCCTCGGCGGCATCGAGGCCGCCCCGCGCGCCCGCGCCTTCGCCCAGGGGGTGCTCACCTCCTGGCGCTTCCCCGTCGAGCTGTGCGACCTCGGCGTCCTGGCCGCCAGCGAGCTCGTCGCGAACTCCCTCCAGCACGGCACCCCGCCCATGCGCCTGCGGCTGCGCCGCACCGACCGCCGCCTGATCATCGAGGTCACCGACGGGGACGACCACCTCCCGCGCCGCCGCCGCGCCGAACCGGCCGACGAGACGGGCCGCGGCATCTCGATCGTCGCGACCATCGCCTCGTCCTGGGGCACCCGCCGGACCCCCGGCGGCGGCAAGGCCGTCTGGTGCGAGTTCGCACTGCCGGACAAGTAACCGACGGACACCCGGACACCGGGGCACCCCCGGACGCCGGGCACCCCCGGACGCCGGGGCACCCGGACGTACGGACACACGGAAGGCCCCGGTCCACCGGACCGGGGCCTTCCACCGTCAACAGGTACTTACGCGTGCACGGGCTCGGCGGCCTTGGCCACGACGGCCGGGCCCGCCGGACCGCCCTGCGCCACGACCCGCGACAGCGACGGGTTGTCCTGCACCGGCGTCAGCTGTCGGCCGAGCCGCAGCGCCAGCCAGGCGATCCCGAGCGAGACGGCGATGAACACGCCGATGTAGAGCATCGGAATCCCGGCGCCGAGCGGCACACCGAGCGGACCCAGCGCCAGCGCCATCTGCTTGACCAGCGCGAAGGCCGAGTTGTACTGGCCCACGGAGCCCTCCGGAGCCAGGTCCGCGACCAGTGGAGCCA
>NZ_JBQPXG010000002.1:4770000-4775000 GCF_052244475.1 Streptomyces sp. IBSNAI002
ATGGGCCCTACCGGGTTACTGACCTTAGCCAAACTCCGAATGCCGGTAAGTGAGAGCACGGCAGTGAGACTGTGGGGGATAAGCTCCATGGTCGAGAGGGAAACAGCCCAGAGCATCGACTAAGGCCCCTAAGCGTACGCTAAGTGGGAAAGGATGTGGAGTCGCAGAGACAACCAGGAGGTTGGCTTAGAAGCAGCCACCCTTGAAAGAGTGCGTAATAGCTCACTGGTCAAGTGATTCCGCGCCGACAATGTAGCGGGGCTCAAGCGTACCGCCGAAGTCGTGTCATTGCAGCAATAGGGCCAACGCCTGCTGTGATGGGTAGGGGAGCGTCGTGTGCCGGGTGAAGCAGCAGCGGAAGCTAGTTGTGGACGGTTCACGAGTGAGAATGCAGGCATGAGTAGCGATACACACGTGAGAAACGTGTGCGCCGATTGACTAAGGGTTCCTGGGTCAAGCTGATCTGCCCAGGGTAAGTCGGGACCTAAGGCGAGGCCGACAGGCGTAGTCGATGGACAACCGGTTGATATTCCGGTACCCGCTTTGAAACGCCCAATATCGAATCAGGCGATGCTAAGTCCGTGAAGCCGTTCCGGACCCTTCGGGGAAAGGAAAGTGGTGGAGCCGACGAACCAGACTTGTAGTAGGTAAGCGATGGGGTGACGCAGGAAGGTAGTCCAGCCCGGGCGGTGGTTGTCCCGGGGTAAGGGTGTAGGCCGAGGGGTAGGCAAATCCGTCCCTCATATAAGGCTGAGACCTGATGCCGAGCCGATTGTGGTGAAGTGGATGATCCTATGCTGTCGAGAAAAGCCTCTAGCGAGTTTCATGGCGGCCCGTACCCTAAACCGACTCAGGTGGTCAGGTAGAGAATACCGAGGCGTTCGGGTGAACTATGGTTAAGGAACTCGGCAAAATGCCCCCGTAACTTCGGGAGAAGGGGGGCCATCACTGGTGATCGGACTTGCTCCGTGAGCTGGGGGTGGCCGCAGAGACCAGCGAGAAGCGACTGTTTACTAAAAACACAGGTCCGTGCGAAGCCGTAAGGCGATGTATACGGACTGACGCCTGCCCGGTGCTGGAACGTTAAGGGGACCGGTTAGTGCGCTTTCGGGCGTGCGAAGCTGAGAACTTAAGCGCCAGTAAACGGCGGTGGTAACTATAACCATCCTAAGGTAGCGAAATTCCTTGTCGGGTAAGTTCCGACCTGCACGAATGGCGTAACGACTTCTCGACTGTCTCAACCATAGGCCCGGTGAAATTGCACTACGAGTAAAGATGCTCGTTTCGCGCAGCAGGACGGAAAGACCCCGGGACCTTTACTACAGTTTGATATTGGTGTTCGGTTCGGCTTGTGTAGGATAGGTGGGAGACTTTGAAGCAGCCACGCCAGTGGTTGTGGAGTCGCCGTTGAAATACCACTCTGGTCGTGCTGGATGTCTAACCTCGGTCCGTGATCCGGATCAGGGACAGTGTCTGATGGGTAGTTTAACTGGGGCGGTTGCCTCCCAAAGGGTAACGGAGGCGCCCAAAGGTTCCCTCAGCCTGGTTGGCAATCAGGTGTTGAGTGTAAGTGCACAAGGGAGCTTGACTGTGAGACCGACGGGTCGAGCAGGGACGAAAGTCGGGACTAGTGATCCGGCGGTGGCTTGTGGAAGCGCCGTCGCTCAACGGATAAAAGGTACCCCGGGGATAACAGGCTGATCTTCCCCAAGAGTCCATATCGACGGGATGGTTTGGCACCTCGATGTCGGCTCGTCGCATCCTGGGGCTGGAGTCGGTCCCAAGGGTTGGGCTGTTCGCCCATTAAAGCGGTACGCGAGCTGGGTTTAGAACGTCGTGAGACAGTTCGGTCCCTATCCGCTGTGCGCGTAGGAATATTGAGAAGGGCTGTCCCTAGTACGAGAGGACCGGGACGGACGAACCTCTGGTGTGCCAGTTGTCCTGCCAAGGGCATGGCTGGTTGGCTACGTTCGGGAGGGATAACCGCTGAAAGCATCTAAGCGGGAAGCCTGCTTCAAGATGAGTATTCCCACCTCCTTGAGAGGGTAAGGCTCCCAGTAGACGACTGGGTTGATAGGCCAGATGTGGAAGCCCGGTAACGGGTGAAGCTGACTGGTACTAATAGGCCGAGGGCTTGTCCTCAGTTGCTCGCGTCCACTGTGTTAGTTCTGAAATAACGAACAGCTGTGTTCATGCCAGCGTTCAAATTTCATAGTGTTTCGGTGGTCATAGCGTTAGGGAAACGCCCGGTTACATTCCGAACCCGGAAGCTAAGCCTTTCAGCGCCGATGGTACTGCAGGGGGGACCCTGTGGGAGAGTAGGACGCCGCCGAACAATCATTGCGGAAGCCCCGCACCAGGTATCTGGTGCGGGGCTTTTCTGCGTTTACGGCCGGATCGGCGGGTTCGGCTGGGTATCCTGGCCGCGTTCCCCTGGAGGACGTGATGACAGCACAGCAGCTGGAAGACGGCGGGCCGCTCATTCCTCAGCCGGCCATGACAAGGGAAGCCCTGCGGGACGCCGTGCGCCGGATCGACATGGCCAACCTGGCCGCCCTCGACAAGGAATGCAACGAGGCGTTCGACCGGGCCGCCGAAACCGGGGCCATCAACCCGCTGCGGTTCTTCCTGATCAAGTGGGCCACGCACGTGGCGATCCACCGCTGGCCGGCGCGGGCGGCCGCGTTGCACGAAGCGGAGCGCGTGGCGGGCGATCCGGCGGCCACGGAAGAGGAGTTCCGGGCCGCGATGGAGACCAGCAGCCGCATCCTGGACGAGGCCCAGCGCGAGATCGGCCAGTGACTCCGCGAGGCGAAGGCGTGGAGAACGACACCGGCTGGGCCTGGGAGTGCGACCCGAGCCCGCTGTGGGTGCTCGGTGACATGCCGGCGGATCAGCAGAAGCTCGTCGGCGCGGTCATGGACGGCCTGGTCGACCTGGCGTCGATGGCCATCGACCCCAAGGACGGCAGCCTCTACGAGGACCCCAACCCGATGCGGCTGCGTACGTACGAGGACGAGCACCTGATGGTCTGGTACCAGACCATCCCGCACCGCTGCCGCGTCTATCTGAAGCGCGTCAACCTCTGAGCCCGGAGCCGGCGCAGCGCTGGAGTTGGGGTCTTGATCCACGGAGTGAGGAGAATCAAGATGCCCAACAGACCGCGGCCGGCGGATGCCGTCGATTGCCTGCGTACCGAGCTGGCGGCCGGGCGGACGGCGAGCACGACGACCGCGCCGACCACTCGGGGTGCGTGGCAGGCCTTCATGCGTTTCGGGCGGAAGCGTTTCGACACAGGGCTCGAACCCGACTCCGACGGGCTGCTCTTCCAGTACGGCACGTACGCCTTCGGCGGGCGACAGCTGTTCTCTGTGGACCTCACGCGGCAGTTCGCCGTCAACGACGACGACGGCGAACACGACCACTACATGCAGGTCCACTGCGAACTCCGCTACGAGCCCGGGCCGGACCTGGTTGCGCTGGGGAGGTTCGACTCCTGGTTCTTCCACGATGCCGACGAGGACCTCGACGAGTGGTTCACCGCCATGGAGGCGCTCCTCGGACCGGTCCTCGCCCAAGAGCCGGCCGAGGTCGACCTCTACGAGGAGCAGGCATAGGGGGAGCGGGCCAGCCGGTCACGTTCCGCTCCGTTGACCGGGGCGCCCTCACCACCCTGACCATGCCGATCACGTCCGCCCGCTCCATGAAGTCCCGCGCAGTCCCTCGCCCTCCCAGGTGCTGCCGGCAGTCCACATCCGCATCCGGTCGTGGGCGCCCTTCCACGGCCCGAAGGTCGCGTGATCACCGGCAACGGCTCGGTGCGTGGCCACTGGGGGACGGTGAGGTGGCGGGCGACCTCGTAGCCGCCTTCGTCCAGGACCGCGACCGATGCGAACCAGACCGGGTCGTCTTCGTCGGGCTGGATGACGACGAAGGTGTTGTCCGAGCCGTTGAGGTCGTCGATCAGCATGAACCCGTGGCCGGCCCAGCCCCAGGCGAGGGACCAGCAGCGATAACGGCTCCTGGCTTTGTTGACCGGCCAGGTGGATCTTCGTGGTCCAGCCGCCGCGGGAACGGCCCAAGCCGTGATCGTCGGGTTCGGCCCGGCGGCCGCCCGGCGGTTCCTTCCGGTCTTGGCCGTCCCGTCGGGCACAGGCCGCGTGCTGATGGGCCCGGCAGACCGTCGAGTCGAGGTTCACCTCCCAGGTGATCAGCCCGGCCGCGTCCGTCCGAGCCTGCAACCCGGTCAACACCACCGACCAGACACCGTCACGTTGCCAGCGACGGAAGAGACCGTAGACCGTCTGCCACGGACCGTACTCGGGCGGCAGATCCCGCCACGGGGCACCAGTCCGCACCCGCCAGCGGATCCCGTCGATCAACCGCCGCCGACACACCGACGGCCTGCCCAGCACCGCGACCGGCAACAACGCCCCCAGCACCGCCCACTGGCCAACTGGCGCCAGGCGTGGGCGTCGGCCTTGTTTCCCGGCGTCGGCCTGGCCGAGGCGATGATCAAGCTGCTGTCGGCGTCGATGATGACCTGCACGTTCGCCGAGAACCGGTAGTTGCGGGCGGAGGCTGCGATGGTGCGGTCGCGGTCGCGGACGGGGATGAGGGTGCCGTCCACGATCCACAGCCGTTCTTCGCGAACCGGTCCATCCGCAAGCCCGTGAACGTCTCCACCCACACCGACTCAGCCCGCAACACCCCGCCCATACAGGAAAGATGCCCAACACCGAGCCTTCTGCAACACCCTGTGGGTCGGTCAACCCAGGTTCTGGGAGGCACACTTGGGGTGTGAGGGCGGGCCGTGGGAGCGGACTGCGGTGGGTGAAGTGTGGGATCTGGGGGAGTGGTCCGGTGGACCTGAGTGCAGTGATCATCGCGGTGGCGGGTGTCGCCGGCACGCTGGGAGGGTCGCTCCTCACCCAGCGAGGTTCGGAGCGCACGAGGCTCCGGGAGATCGAGCTCGTCCGCGGCCAGGAGGAGACCCATCA